>NZ_LMVB01000001.1:0-1745805 GCF_001510645.1 Paenibacillus sp. FJAT-29882
ACGAGCCATTAGCTCAGTTGGTAGAGCATCTGACTTTTAATCAGAGGGTCGCAGGTTCGAATCCTGCATGGCTCACCATTATATTATTATGCGGGTGTGGCGGAATTGGCAGACGCACCAGACTTAGGATCTGGCGCCGCAAGGCGTGGGGGTTCAAGTCCCTTCACCCGCACTTTATCATGCGGAAGTAGTTCAGTGGTAGAATACAACCTTGCCAAGGTTGGGGTCGCGGGTTCGAATCCCGTCTTCCGCTCCACTTTTCGTATGTGCCGGGGTGGCGGAACTGGCAGACGCACAGGACTTAAAATCCTGCGGTAGGTGACTACCGTACCGGTTCGATTCCGGTCCTCGGCACCATTTTAAATATATATGCGCCCGTAGCTCAATTGGATAGAGCGTCTGACTACGGATCAGAAGGTTATGGGTTCGACTCCTTTCGGGCGCGCCATATATAGACGGGAAGTAGCTCAGCTTGGTAGAGCACTTGGTTTGGGACCAAGGGGTCGCAGGTTCGAATCCTGTCTTCCCGACCATGAACATCTAACCATTTATTATGGGGCCTTAGCTCAGCTGGGAGAGCGCCTGCCTTGCACGCAGGAGGTCAGCGGTTCGATCCCGCTAGGCTCCACCATTTATTCAAACTTATATTATTTTGGCGGTGTAGCTCAGCTGGCTAGAGCATTCGGTTCATACCCGAAAGGTCGTGGGTTCGACTCCCTCCGCCGCTACCAAAATATAAGGACCTTTAGCTCAGTTGGTTAGAGCAGACGGCTCATAACCGTCCGGTCGTAGGTTCGAGTCCTACAAGGTCCACCATGTATGCTATTTGGAGGTATACCCAAGTTTGGCTGAAGGGATCGGTCTTGAAAACCGACAGGGGAGTCAAATCCCGCGGGGGTTCGAATCCCTCTACCTCCTCCATTTTCAAAATAAATTTTATCATTCTTATTATCGCGGGGTGGAGCAGTTCGGTAGCTCGTCGGGCTCATAACCCGAAGGTCGCAGGTTCAAATCCTGTCCCCGCAATCTGGTCCGGTAGTTCAGTTGGTTAGAATGCCTGCCTGTCACGCAGGAGGTCGCGGGTTCGAGTCCCGTCCGGACCGCCATTTTTATTCAATAGTTAAACTTACTTTTGATATAAATTAATTGGCTTAGTTACTCATTAGTTAGAGCACGAAAGATAACTATAATCTTTATTTAAGTTATCAAATTTAATAAGGCTCAGTAGCTCAGTCGGTAGAGCAAAGGACTGAAAATCCTTGTGTCGGCGGTTCGATTCCGTCCTGAGCCACCATTATTATTCAATATGTTTTATGGCGGTTGTGGCGAAGTGGTTAACGCACCTGATTGTGGTTCAGGCATTCGTGGGTTCGATTCCCATCAGTCGCCCCATTTACGCGGGTGTAGTTTAGTGGTAAAACCTCAGCCTTCCAAGCTGATGATGAGAGTTCGATTCTCTTCACCCGCTCCAAAGAATGGGCCTATAGCTCAGCTGGTTAGAGCGCACGCCTGATAAGCGTGAGGTCGATGGTTCGAGTCCATTTAGGCCCACCATTCCGCAGTAGCTCAGTGGTAGAGCATTCGGCTGTTAACCGAACGGTCGTAGGTTCGAGTCCTACCTGCGGAGCCATGGGGAAGTACTCAAGAGGCTGAAGAGGCGCCCCTGCTAAGGGTGTAGGTCGGGTAACCGGCGCGAGGGTTCAAATCCCTCCTTCTCCGCCATTTGGCCCCTTGGTCAAGCGGTTAAGACACCGCCCTTTCACGGCGGTAACACGGGTTCGAATCCCGTAGGGGTCATATAGAAAAGGTGCATACATCTACGTATGCATCTTTTTTATTTGACTTTTTTAGAATGGTCCTACTACCTCATTACTTATTTACTTAATAGATGGGGAGTCCTTTATCCATCTAGCATTTATTGCTTTTTATTAGGATAAGCATTTCTGTTCTTTCCTTGTACATCATTTCCTATATATGCTTCATAATCTTCTGTAAAGCCTTCTGTTTCCTCTTCATTATCATAAATAGTATCATAACTCTTATGGTCGCCACTGTAGTCGGAAGGTGTCTCCGAAGTTCCAAAACGGGCAACCTCAGCAAAGCTATCTTCTTTGTCAGTGATTTCATTTCCAAGGCGGCGATTTTCGAAGTGGTTTCCTAAAGATGGGATAAGTACTTCTTCTTCTACCGGTCGTGCTGGAATAGTGTTTTGTGTTTGAGCGTGTTCAAAACAATGTAATGTGGCTGGAACTGCTTCGAGTCGTTCCAGAGAAATGGTGTTACCACAAACTTTACAATAACCATAATTTCCTTCATTTATAGCTTCAAGGGCAGCATTAGTTTTCTCAATTTGGGATTTAGCATGATCATTCAACGCCGAAATTCTTTCTTTATCAAAAAGTTCAGTACCCATATCTGCTGGGTGGTTATCATAAGAAGATAGTTCATCTACGGATTCTTTTTGCCCGACCTTCACTAAGGTTTCTTCATTCCTTTTAATTTGTTGTTGGAGTTGTTCTTTTTCCAAAAGTAATTTTTCCTTTAAATTTTGAATTTGTTTAGTAGTAGCCATTTTATTTCACTCCTTAGGAGATTTTTTTGGATCGTATATATAACATTACCCGAATAGATGTTAGTAGAAACGTTGAGGGGCATGAAGAAAGAGGGGATTGATCACTTCTTTAACCATTTGATAGTAAGAACAAAAAAAGGATGTCCCAAAAGTAAAGGGTCAGCCCCCGCAAAAACTAAATGCAGTAAAGGATAAGTGTAAGAAACACTACATACTGATTTAGTGTGCGAGGTCAGACCCTTTTTGACATCCAATTTTTCATTAAACAAAATAGCTAATCAATAATCCTATAGATAGAAGCAAGCCGAAAATGGTGTTTGTTTGAGCAGTTGCTTTCATGGCGGGCATCATTTCAATCGGAATGGTTTTGCCAACAAAGCCTTTTGTTGCTTTTGCAGCCTTAGGGATGCTTAATAGAGTTAGCAGAATCCATGGTGTTACAATTCCTAATGCAACAATTACAATAACCCATAGGTAGGTAATAGCAAACATGATAACCATGAATCGCAAACCTTTTTCACGTCCTAGTAAAATTGGCAGCGTGCGTCGACCGTTTGCTTTGTCACCATCATGGTCACGTAGGTTATTAGACATATTAATTAAGCCGACTAGAATGAGGCTAGGTACTGATACGATTGCAACTGTGCTTGAAACATGACCAGTTTGGATGAAATAAGCAATGAGTATAATGACGTAGCCCATGAAAAATCCTGAAAAAAGTTCACCAAATGGTGTAGATGAAATAGGGATGGGCCCGCCTGTATACAAGTAACCGATAAGCATGCAGATTAAACCAACTGCAGCAAGCCACCATGAGGACACAGTACAGATATACACGCCAAGCAAAAGAGCGATTGCATAAAAGCTGAGTGCCAAATTCATGATCAACTTCGGCGTCATTCCATGGCGAACGATTCCGCCACCAATGCCAACTGATTCAGCGGTATCTAGACCTCGTTTAAAGTCATAGTATTCATTAAATAAATTAGTAGCTGCTTGAATTAATAGGCTGGCAATTAGCATTGCTGCAAATAGGATCCAGTTTACTTCCTCTGCTATTAAAGAGAGCAAGGTACCAATTAGTACAGGGACAAACGCTGCTGTCAACGTATGTGGACGAATCAGTTCCCACCAAATCTTCCAGCTGCGTTTTTCTTGTTGGGGTGAAACGGAATTAGATTGTATAGACATTACACTTCTCCTCTTAAGTTAGCTTGCATTTGTAATCACGAATCAAATATTGGTACAGAATAAGTGTAGGAAAACAAATTAAGTGTGTCAATGTCTATTTGTGATTTTCTTAACAATAACGTTTGTTTGTTTTTAAAAGAGAATATATTAATAGGAAAAAAGTTGTCATAGAACGATGAATAAAGACCGCAATAATTGACATTGAGTCGAAATGAGGTGTATCTTTAAATAGGTTTGTATGCTTTTAAAATGTTGACATTAAGGGGGATTTTTTTTGGCTATCTCACATGAAACTGAATGGTTTTATGGACTTCAGCAAGCTGTGCAAAAAGCGAAACAGCAAAAGCAAAAAGTCTTGTTCAGTGTAGTAAGGAAAATCGATGATTTAGACCCCCTTTCATTTTATCAAGCTGGAAGAGAACGGTATGCAGGAGAACGCTTTTACTGGCAGGATCCTGAAAAAGAACTGACCATTGCTGGTTTAGGTATAGTGGAAAAAATCCAAGTGAAGGCGGATGCTTTAAGAGTGAGAAGGATTGAAGCGAACTGGACTGATCTTCAGAAAAATGCCGTTAAAGCAGGTGTTACTGGAGTAGTGGGTACAGGTCCGTTAGTGTTTGGTGGATATTCTTTTGATTATAATAAAACGGATTCCCTGCTTTGGGATCAATTTGGTGATAGTTTGTTTTATATTCCTGCCTTCATGCTATCCATTGTGAAGGGACAAGCATATTTAACGACCAATATTGTTTGCACATCGGAAGATCAAGCAAATCTCTTCATAGATCTGATAAATGAATGGGAAAATGAGATTAGAAATCGTTTGACGAATGTGGCTGTAGGCGTAAATGAGTATTTGGAACAAATCGAGGATAATCCTGAGGGTTGGAAGAGAATTGTTGCAGAAGCCGTTTCACATATGAAGCATTCGGAATTGGACAAAGTTGTTCTAGCAAGAGAATTACGGATTGTGTTTAAGAAACGAATTGAAACAGTTGCTGTTCTTCGGCGGCTTCAAAAGGAACAAGCAGGAAGTTTTATTTTTTGTTTAGAATCGGCAGGGGATTGCTTTATTGGTGCAACCCCTGAGCGTCTCGTAAAAAAACACGGAAATGAATTATTCTCTGCCTGTCTTGCTGGCTCAATTGCTCGTGGGAAAGATGCAAAAAAGGATAGGAAGTTGGAACATGAGCTGCTACATGATCAAAAAAACCTCCTTGAACATCAATATGTCGTTTCCATGATTAAGGATGCACTAAGTTTGGTTTGTAAAAAGCTTGAAGTACCTAAAGATCCGACAGTTATGAAAAATAGGCATATTCAGCATTTGTATACACCAGTTAGCGGAGAATGCGATGCGGATGTGTCTATTTTCGACGTAATAGGCAAGCTTCACCCAACACCTGCAATGGGGGGACTTCCGACAGAACAGGCCGTTGCATGGATCCGTGAGAACGAAGAACTGGAGCGTGGCTTTTATGCATCGCCAATTGGCTGGTCTGATTCTTATGGAAATGGCGAGTTTGCGGTGGGCATACGTTCAGCGCTCATTCAAGGTAATGAAGCCTCCTTATTTGCTGGTTGTGGAGTACTGGAAGACTCTACGCCTGAAGGTGAATACGAAGAAACAGGAATAAAATTTAATCCGATGTTAAGTGCTTTAGGAGGGAACCTTCATGAATGATCGTGATGCGTTAACTGCGTATGCGACGGCTTTTGTCGATGAATTAGCTCAAAATCAAATAAAGGACGTAGTAATTAGTCCAGGTTCACGTTCCACGCCATTGGCCTTGCTTTTGGCGGAGCATCCAGAGATAAAGATTCATATTAATGTGGATGAGCGCTCTGCTGCCTTTTTTGCGTTAGGGCTTGCAAAAGCAATGAAAAAGCCGGTAGCGATGCTTTGTACATCAGGAACGGCAACCGCTAATTATTATCCTGCGATAGTAGAAGCGTTTTACTCTCGGATTCCACTGATTGTCTTAACGGCTGATAGACCGCATGAACTGAGGGATGTCGGTGCACCGCAGACAATCGATCAAATCGGAATGTATGGTAATCACGTGAAGTGGTTTGTCGAGATGGCACTTCCAGAAAGCAGTATGAGCATGGTGCGTTATGCGCGAACGGTTTGTGCAAGAGCTGTAGCGACTGCTGCTAATGAGCCAGCTGGTCCGGTTCATTTGAATTTCCCTCTGCGAGAACCGCTTATTCCGAATTTGGCAGAAGCGAGAAATTATCGTCAGGAGAAACAAGCTACTGTAGCGATTGAACCTGGTACCTTGACATTATCAATGAACCAATTGGATGCGATAGCGCAAGAAATTGGGCAAGCTAAACGAGGGCTGATTATATGCGGAGAGATGAAGAATGATGGCATAAAAGAGGCCGTGACAAAGCTTGGCGGAAAACTAGGATTTCCCATTCTTGCCGATCCACTTTCACAGTTGCGAAGCGGTCAACATTCGTTTTCAAATGTGATAGACTGTTATGATACATTTTTGCGTGATGAGCATGTGATGGATGCTTTTCATCCAGATGTCATCCTCCGATTTGGAGCAATGCCTGTATCGAAGCCTTTGTTGTTATGGTTAAAAAAACAGAAAGCCGAGTCCTTTGTCATTGATGGTGGAGCAGGTTATCGGGACCCAAGCGGTCTTGCAACGCGTATGCTGTACAGTGAAGAGGAACGCTTTTGCCGAGATATTGCAGATAGGCTGCCTGAAAACGGTGACCAAGACTGGTTGCAACGCTGGGTTAAGGTTAATGAAGCGACAAAACATGCGCTCCGAAGCATCGTTAATGAAGAAGAGTTGGATGAAGGCAAGCTATTTTACCAATTGAATGAGCTTATGCCGGAGCACTCTCATTTATTTGTCGGAAACAGTATGCCTATTCGAGATGTAGATACGTTTTTCTTTGCAAATAATAAAAACATAGAACTCTATGCAAACCGGGGTGCAAATGGAATTGATGGAATTGTTTCGACCGCTCTTGGTGTGAGTACGGTTAAAGAAAAGACCGTACTTGCGATCGGTGATTTAAGCTTTTTCCACGATATGAATGGTTTGCTTGCCGGAAAGCTTCAAGGCCAAAATTTGACCATTTTAGTGATTAATAATGATGGGGGCGGGATTTTCTCTTTCTTGTCGCAAGCTTCGGAAAAAGAATATTTCGAAGTATTATTCGGTACTCCCCATGGTCTGGATTTTTCACACACGGCTCGTCTTTATAACGCAACGTATCGAAAGATAAAGGATTGGGATGAAT
Organism: Paenibacillus sp. FJAT-29882; assembly: GCF_001510645.1. Taxonomy (GTDB): domain Bacteria; phylum Bacillota; class Bacilli; order Bacillales; family DSM-1321; genus Peribacillus. The sequence goes on from NZ_LMVB01000001.1 coordinate 7,034, forward strand.
TTAACGAGGTCTTTCCTGCATCATTTTCAATACCTGGATTAAAGATTATCGAGATTCCGACAAATCGTGAGACGAATGTTTTAAACCATCGTAATTTGTGGAGTTTTGTTTCCCGGGAAATAGCAGCTGCTTTAAACGGAGAAATACAGTGAAACTTGTCTGTCGAAGTGTCGAGTACCATATAGACATCATAGGACATGGGGAACCTCTGCTCCTTTTACATGGGTTTACAGGTAGCCTTGAAACATGGAGATTTCTTTGGCCGATGCAGAAGAAGTATCAGCTGATTATGGTGGATATCATTGGTCACGGTTCTACAGAATCTCCTCATAATGCTGAGCGATATACTATGCTGGAAGCAGCGAAGGATATTCGAGAAATCTTAGAAAAGCTTTCGATTCAAAAAACGCATGTGCTTGGCTATTCAATGGGCGGAAGGCTGGCGCTAAGTTTTGCTTGCTTATTTCCTGAATTTGTACAGTCACTGATACTTGAAAGTGCTTCTCCGGGACTGAGGACAGAGACTGCACGACAAGAGCGTAGAATCCAAGATGCAAAGCTAGCGGATAAAATTGTCGAAAAGGGTATTTCGGCTTTTGTCGATGACTGGGAGAATATCCCCCTTTTCGATTCACAGAAGAAAATGTCTCAGGAGAAGCAAAAGGCTGTGAGAATAGAGCGGCTCGCGAATACGGAACTGGGTCTTTGTAACAGTTTACTTGGAATGGGGACAGGGGATCAGCCTTCCTGGTGGAATCAGCTTGAAAACTTATCTATGCCAATTCTTCTTCTCACAGGTGAGTTGGATAATAAATTTTGTGACATAGCGAGATCGATGCAATCACTCATGAAAGATTGCGAATGGCAGATAATAAATGATGCTGGTCATGCAATTCATGTGGAAGATGAAGAGAAGTTTGGTAAGATAGTAAGTGAGTTTTTAGCAAAACAATAAAGGAGGATATAACATGACAATTCAGTGGGAAACAATTCGTGAATATCAAGAAATTTTATTCCAAAAATATAATGGGATTGCTAAAGTATCGATTAACCGACCACATGTACATAACGCTTTTACACCGAAAACAGTGTCTGAAATGATCGATGCATTTGCAAGAGCGCGTGATGACTCTAGCATTGGCGTTATTATATTAACAGGTGAAGGCGGCAAAGCTTTCTGTTCAGGCGGTGACCAAAAAGTACGTGGACATGGTGGGTATGTTGGCGACGATGATATTCCACGTTTAAATGTATTAGATCTACAACGCTTAATTCGTACGATTCCTAAACCAGTTGTTGCTATGGTGGCAGGTTATGCGATTGGCGGAGGACATGTACTACACATCGTCTGTGACTTAACGATTGCTGCTGACAATGCGGTATTCGGACAAACAGGACCAACGGTAGGAAGCTTTGACGCGGGTTATGGGTCAGGCTACTTAGCACGGATTGTCGGGCATAAGAAAGCGCGTGAAATCTGGTACCTATGCCGTCAATATGGCGCACAGGAAGCATTGGACATGGGCTTAGTTAATACAGTTGTACCATTAGAGCAATTAGAAGCTGAAACAGTACAATGGTGTGAGGAAATGCTTGAAAAGAGTCCGACCGCTCTTCGCTTCTTAAAAGCTGCATTTAACGCGGACACAGATGGTCTTGCAGGCCTTCAGCAATTTGCTGGCGACGCTACACTTCTGTATTACACAACAGACGAAGCAAAAGAAGGCCGCGATGCTTTCAAAGAAAAACGTAAACCTGACTTCGGTCAATTCCCACGTTTTCCTTAATACAAATGGACACGGCAGCTTGGCGGATTTTCTCGTCGAGCTGTTTTTATATACAAAACCTAAATGGTGTTAAAATGCCACCAGTTACTTTGAAGGATCTATCATTAAGAACGCTACACTCGCCTAATCACAATGGTGGCGGTGTGGAGCCGGAATTGTGGATGCTTTCTCGATAAGATGAGTATCCTGCTAAGTAGATTGGTTATAGTAGTAAGTCGCGACCGTTCCCATGTCCTTTATACAAAAAAGGGGGCTAAATTTTGATTACAGAAAGAAGAGATCACCATGAATACAACGGAAAGACTACCCAATTGGCTGAAGAAACGAGCTATGCTGTCGCCACATCGACCAGCTGTTGAATTTGAAGGAAAGGTTCTTACTTTTCGCGAGCTTGATTTGCAAGCGGAAGAGATGGCGGCAAAGCTTGCTACTCAAAATCTAAAACGGGGAGATTCTTGTGCTGTATTAATCCGGAATCACAAGGATAGTGTCATAATCATTCATGCTCTTTTTTATCTTGGTGTGAAGATTGTTATGCTGAATACCCGTTTAACTGCAGCTGAACTCATTTGGCAGCTTCGTGATAGTGAAGCAAAACTGCTTGTCTCTGAACAAGCTTTTTTTGAAAAACTAAATGTGATTCAATCTTCCATGCAGGAGTTGCCCATTATTGAAAAAGAGGCGTTGGCTTTTATTAGTGGAGTAGAAGGCGTGCTTATTTTAGAAGAATTTGATTTGAGTGATATTGCGACCATCATGTATACATCGGGAACGACTGGGAATCCAAAGGGTGTCATTCAAACTTTTGGGAACCATTGGTGGAGTGCAATAGGCTCTGTTTTGAACCTTGGATTGACAGAACGAGATAGCTGGTATTGCGCGGTCCCCATTTTTCACATTAGCGGGCTTTCCATCTTCATGCGAAACGTCATTTATGGCATGAAGGTTGTGCTCGTTGAGAAATTTAATGAAGCAGAGGCCAATCAAATGATCATGGGAAATGGTGTGACGATTATTTCGGTTGTAACGGCTATGTTAAACAGGATGCTTACTGACCTTCGAGGAGATAAGTATCCAGCCACTTTCCGCTGTATGTTGCTTGGCGGTGGTCCGGCACCTAAGCATATGCTTTTGGAGTGCAAGGAAAAAGGGATCCCTGTCTATCAAACATATGGCATGACGGAAACGAGTTCGCAAATTGTCACCCTTTCACCTGAGGATAGTCTACAGAAAATTGGTTCAGCTGGGAAAACATTGTTTCCATCGCAATTGCGAATTGAAAAGGATGGACTTGAAGCAGAGCCGAATCAACCTGGTGAAATTGTTGTAAAAGGACCGAATGTAACTAAAGGTTATTTGAACCGAAAAGAAGCTACGGACGAAGCCATCAAGAATGGCTGGCTGTATACAGGTGATATTGGTTATGTGGATGAAGAGGGCTTTCTGTTTGTCATGGATCGTCGGTCAGATTTAATCATTTCCGGCGGTGAAAATGTGTACCCTGCCGAAATTGAAGCAGTAGTAGGCAGTCATCCAGACGTGTTTGAAGCAGGTGTCACGGGAGTGTCTGATGAAGCATGGGGCCAAATTGCTGTTGCCTTTGTTGTTAGTAAACCGGGGAGTGAGCTGACTGAGCAGAAGATTATTGAATATTGTTTAACACGCTTAGCATCCTATAAGGTACCAAAACGAATCATTTTTTGCGAAGGACTGCCGCGGAACGCTTCGAATAAATTGTTGAGAAGAGAATTAAGAAAGCGATTGGAGGACTAGTTTATGAAAATCTCCTCGATTTCTATCTCTCTTATTTCTGCTCCTTTAAAGCGACCATTCATGACTCATTTAGAGACGGTGACAAAACGGGAAGCAATCGTGATTGAAGTCCAAGATAGCGATGGCAGAATCGGCTATGGTGAAGCCGTTCCGTTTTCAAGCCCTTGGTATACAGAAGAAACGATTAAGACATGTTTGCATATATTAGAGGATTTTTTAATTCCACTTGTGCTACGCAACCCAATGAATCACCCTAAAGAACTTGAAACATTATGGGCTGGTATTCGAAGAAATTCAATGGCGAAATCCGGTCTTGGACAAGCCATTTGGGACTTATATGCAAAGCAACAGGAAATGTACCTTGGCCAATTATTCGGCGGGATGAGGAAAACGGTTGCGGCAGGAGTTGTCATTGCAGCCGATGATGTGAAGAAGGCTCTTAAGCAGATTGAAGAATTTGCTGCAATCGGTTATCAGCGCTATAAAGTAAAGATTCAACGATCTACGGATGTTGAAGTATTATCGGAAATCCGGCGTCATTATCCAGACATTCCGCTTATGGCAGATGCGAATTCTTCGTATTCCCTTGGAGATATTGAGCATTTGAAAAGGCTAGATGAATTCAACTTGCAAATGATCGAACAACCACTCGGACATGATGATTTAGTAGAACATGCAATTTTACAAAAAGAAATCCAAACGCCAATTTGCCTTGATGAAAGCATCTGCTCGTTTCATGACGCTAAACAAGCCTTAATGCTTGGGAGCGGTAAAGTGATTAGTATTAAGATGTCACGCGTTGGTGGATGGGTGGAGGCTGTCAACATTCATAATCTGTGTGTAGAAAAAGAAATTCCGGTTTGGTGCGGTGGAATGATTGAATTTGGCATTTCGAAAGCTCATAATATTGCGCTTGCCTCGCTTAACGGATTTACAATTCCAGGTGATGTATCGTCTTCTACACGTTACTGGGAGTATGATATTGTTGATCCAGAAATCGTTGTGGAGAATGGATTTATAACGGTTCCAGATGGTGTGGGAATTGGTTTTGAAGTGAATGAACAGAACTTGAGAGCCATGACGGTTCATCAGCAATTATTTAAATCGCAATAGAGGTTGTTCAAAAAGTCTGGTAAAAATTGCTGTCGAATTGCTTCGTTACTTAATTAATGACCTTCTGTTAAGATTGCGCACATCCTGTGCAAGTCCGGTCCTCGAGCTTCTCGGCTCTTTTTATCCTTATTTTTGAATACGTACTATTAGAAATGTTGGGCAAGAAGTGAGATATATGTTCACTTCTTGTATTCCTTTTTGAAGGTTCCATAAAATAGGCGGCTGACTGTTTTTTTCATAGAATTTCTCAGTTATAATGGAGGTAATAAGCATCCAGAATCTGTATGGGAGATGATCTGATGACAAAGCCTTATCTAATTGCGGAAATTTTACTAAGACGCGGCCTGCCAGAGAATGTCGTTAAAGAGATCACAAGACTTGCGGAAAATGAAATTGTTTGGTTAAAGAAAAAATGCAGTTTGGATGAAGTGGAACGCTAACTGGTGCTAACAACCATACAAAACCAATCTAACGTTAAAACACCACCAGATACGATGAAGGATAGATCATGAAGCACGCTACACTCACCTCATTACAATGATGGCGGTGCGGAGCCTAAATTTCGGATTCAATCTCGATAAAATAAGTATACCTGTTAAGTTGATTGGTTATATGAGTGAGTCGTGAAGACCCGTCCCCATGTCCTTCATACAAAACAAAGGCAAGCTCTGCATATGGGGTTGCCTTTTTAACATTGGTTCAAAGGGAGGGAATCAAGGTAAGGGTTTATAAAAATAAAAAAGATGCCCCAATGGTCTAACCTCGCACTCATCATACAGTGTATCGTGTCACTTACACTTCTTTTAAACTGTATGTAGTAGTTATGAGGAAAGAACGGACATCCTTCTCCATTTAATTTAAAGCTGTTTTTAACGTTTCAAGGTTTTTATCCATTATGCTGAAATAATCTTCTTTGTTGCTGATATCATTGTCAGTGAGTACAGATAAATTATGGAGCTGCAATGATTTTGCTCCAAGTTCATCTTGGATAATTTTTGTTAGCTTGGATGAGATGTTTTGTTCATAAATGATGTATTGAATTCCATTGTCTTTTGCAATTTTCACAATGTTTTCCAATTGTTTTTGTGAAGGTTCACTTGCTGAAATGCCAGATACGCTGATTTGTTCAAGACCGTAACGCTTTTCCCAATAGCCGTAGGCTGCATGTGATACGATAAGTTTCTTTGTTTTTGCTGTAGAGATCGTTTCAGAAAATTGACTATCTAAATTTGTTAATTTTGTTGATAGTGCTTCATATTGTTTTTGGAAGTAATCTGCTTTGGCAGGCATTTTTTCAGAAAGCTCATCTTTAATAATTTCAGCCATTTGTGCAGCATAGACAGGATCAATCCAAAGATGTGGATCTACGCCACCATGATCATGCTCATGTTCCTCATTAGTAGCTTCACCGTCGTGCTCATGCTCATGTTCCTCAGTGGCAGCTTCACCGTCATGCGCTATTTCGACTTTTTCACCTACTGCGACAACTTTTGTGCCTTCATCTTCAAGAATCGATTTCGACTTATTGACAAAGCCTTCTAAGTTATGTCCAATGTAGAAAAAGAGATCAGATTGTGCCATTCCAATGATATCCTTTTGAGATGGTTCAAAGCTATGTTCGTCTGTTCCTGGTGGATAGACCGTTTTTACGTCTACAAAATCGCCACCAATTTTTTTAGTAAAATCCTCTAGGGCATAGACAGTTGTGTAAACCATTAACTTTTCTTTGCCATCATCTGTTTGTGCCTCTTGCTTAGTAGTCGCTGAACTACAGCCAGTCAAAAAGGTGGCAAATATAAATAAGATTGCGATACTTAGCTGTTTTTTCATTTTTCTTTCTCCCCACTATCAGTCTTTGTTTGTTAAACGAAACCATTACGGTTTAATAAAAATGGATATAAACGAAATCATTACGATTTGACTTATGTATCGTACCTTAATTAAGCTAAAAGTGCAAGAAAAAAATTTTAAGGTCGATGTTTGCAAGGTTTATCAGGAACTGGGTCAATGCCGCCTGGGTGAAATGGATGGCATTTAGAGATTCTTCTTATGGTAAGCCAGCTACCTTTAATGGGGCCGAACCGTTTAATTGCTTCTAATCCGTAATGTGAGCATGTGGGATAGAAGCGGCAGGTAGGTGGTTTTAAAGGAGAAATAACCTTTTGGTAAAATTTGATTCCGAAAATTAGTGTTTTTTGTAACATAAGAATCAGCCTTCAATCTATAGAATATATATTGGTAACAATATATCATATTTTCACTCAAAATCCTATGCGATAAAATGCCATCATTACTATGAAGAATTCATCCTGCAGCACGCTACACTCACATAATCACAATGGTGGTGGTGCGGAGCTAAAATTTGGGATGCTTTATAAGATTATATTAGTATACTTGATAATTAGATTGGTTATATTAGTAAGTTGCGAAGCCCTGCCCCATGTCCTTAAAGATGTTGGGAATCATTTTTCTCATAATTCAGTATAAATGGATGAAATAAATCGGGATTAGATGTAGTATATACATATAAATGGGAAGAGGAGTGATACAATGCCTTCAGTAGAGAGCTTTGAATTAGATCATAATGCCGTGAAAGCACCTTATGTACGTCACTGTGGAGTACATAAAGTAGGGACAGATGGAGTAGTCAATAAATTTGACATTCGTTTTTGCCAGCCTAATAAACAGGCAATGAAGCCGGATGTGATTCATACGTTAGAGCATCTGCTTGCCTTCAATCTTCGTGAGCATTCAGAGAAATATGATCACTTCGATATTATCGATATTTCGCCAATGGGTTGCCAGACTGGGTACTACCTAGTCGTAAGCGGAGACCCGACTGTTACTGAGATCATTGATGTACTTGAAGACACAATGAAGGATGCTGTACAAATTACAGAAATTCCTGCAGCAAATGAAAAACAATGCGGTCAAGCGAAACTTCATGACCTAGAAGGCGCGAAGAAATTAATGAATTTCTGGTTATCACAAAGTAAAGAGGATCTTCATAAAGTTTTCGGTTAAAAGACATCCATGAGCATCTGATCTAAAACTAAAACGATGAAAAAGAAGAAAAGGGTATCTCATAAGGGTCAGACCTCGCACTATACAGTATGTGTTTATACTGCATTTAGTTGTTGCGGGTTCTGACCCTATGCTTTTGAGACGCTCTTTTCTTATTGCTTGTCATTTGAAGTTTTGTTTGCTTTATTTTCATCGGGATCTGGTGATGGATCAATTGTATGTTTATAATCGTATCCTTTATTAATGGTAAAAACAGATAGCGCTAAGATTACAAGGACAATAATAATGCTAATAATTATAATCGTTTTCACCTATATACTCCTTTACAAGTATTTTACTTTTATTATACAGGAAAATCCTACATTAAACCTTGGCTCATTAGGAAAAAATACATGTTTTAACTTAAGTAGAGAGGGAATTATAGTTAATAGGAGGGTGATAACGATGGCAAAAAATAATATTGTTGAATATAAACAAGGTGAAAACCGTAAAGTGGACCAATTGGTTGAACTGGTGAATCAAGAAATCGCAAACTTAAGTGTGTTATATACAAAATTGCATAATTATCACTGGTATGTAGACGGTCCACATTTCTTCTCTTTGCATGTAAAATTGGAAGAACTATATAACGAAGTTACAGCTCATATGGATGAGCTTGCGGAAAGATTGCTAGCGTTAGGTGCAAAGCCTGTAGCGACGCTTAAGGAACAACTTGATCTAGCAACAATTAAAGAAGCGACTGGAAAAGAAAAAACAGAAGCGATGATACAAACAATCATTAATGATTTTGAGCAATTGTCACAAGAATATTCAAAAGCCATTAAATTGGCAGAAGAAAACGCGGACCAAGTGACAGGTGATATGTTTGTAGGGATTCAAAAAAGCTTCGATAAACATACATGGATGCTTCGTGCTTATTTGAAGAAATAATATAGTTCTTTGAAGTCTCGCCTAAAGAAGATGTCTCAGGAAGGGTCAGACCTCGTACTCTATACACAGTATATGGTAGTAAAATACTAACTATAATCTGTATATAGTCGTTGCGGGGTCTGACCCTTTCGTTATGGGACAGCCCTTTTTTTAGAGGAGGGCACATGAAAAAGCCCTCACGATCGAATGAAGGCCGTAGTCTATGTATAAAATGCTTTCAATGAATATTACGAGGGTGATAATGGGTAACTTTGGCATTATTCATGCTATCATGTGCAAATTTGCCTTTAAGTGATTCAATAATGTAAATACCAAGGAGGTTATTAATTTCCTGATCGTCCATTTCTTCAAGTAAGTTGAATATCTCCTTCCGATCAAGCTGTTCAAGGACGGCAAAGGTTAGCATATCGATATCTTCTTCATCCCCAGACAATTTATCACGGTATAGGTTGTACAAATCCTCAATGAGTTTCATTTTTTCACCTCTTTTTCAAGTTTTAAATCATGTTTAGTATATGACTTTCCTAATTAAAGATACTTAATCAATTATTTTACACGTTAATTGTATTTAATGGAAGAATAAGTGATGTATGAAGCAGAGTGATGAAAGGGAAAATAATACTATTATAGGGGGGATTACAGTGGGTGAGGATCGAAAGACGTATTATATTTGGCTGCCGAATGGACAAATCTTTCAGGATAGTGAAAGTTCGCCTTGGAATTATAAAATTGAAGCAACTGATGATGAAATCAAGCAGCTTCGTGAATATTTTGATCAAAATTATTCTACAGAAATCGGGAACTTTTACCGTGCGCACATCCCGTTTTTAGAGTATCATCATGATCCAGGAAATGATGCTTATGATAAGACGCTTCATGAAGTGTACGAGTTGATTTATAAACTTGGAGATACCGATGCGAGAAATCATATTGCGAATATGGAGATATTATCTTCTTTTCCTAGAGAAACAGGGAAGGACCTGTAATGGATACCTTATTTGAAAATTCGAGTCAAGGAAATAAGAAAATTTGCATCCGAGGCACGTTAAGAGACCGATAGCTAAAATGTAGCCTTCATCATCCAAGAGTAAAAATTGAAAACAATAATCCATTCAATTGAAAAAGAACAAGTATCATATTAGAAAAGGGTCAGTCCTCACACTCGTCATACAGTTAAATAAAACTGTATGACGGGTGCGAGGTTAGACCCTTTTTTCTTTTATCAACTTATTGTGGAAGGTCAATTTCTTGTGCGGATTTAAGCACTTCTTCAGGGATCGTAATATCCTTCACGCCGTTATAATTACTAAAGGTTGCGTTTGTTTTTTGTTCGAGTGTCACTTCTTCACTGCCTTCAGTAGTCTTGAATGTCATATCCATGCTCATTGTTGTAGGATTGAAGGTTTTCTTGTCAATCGTATAGGAATACTTTAATCCAGTAACATTTACATTTTGTAAATCAAGTCCTAATTCTTGACCAAAGCTTTGTGAAAGTTGTTCTTGCATGAACGCATTGAATTTTTCAGCTGAAGCATTTAGTGATAAAATATAGGAAGAATCGTCTTGTTCAAATGTGAAGTCTTCAATATATTCTTGCATTTTTTTCAGTTCGGCAGCAGGATCGCCTTGCTGTTCCGATGCTTTAAGAAGTTCTGTTGACATTTCGTCGGGTAGCTTCATCCATGTTCCTTGTGTTGGTTCATACGTAAAGAAACCTTCTTTAGTGAAATAACTTTCTGTTTTCACTGATTCTTCACCTGGCATATTGATGGATATGACTTGATAGAGGGAGATTGGGTTTTGAATGACATCCATGTCAATGGTTGAAGTAATAGCCATTGGTTCTGAATCACTACTTGAAGTAATGGTTTGGTCATTCTCCATTTTCACAGTTAAACTCTTCAACTCTTTACTTGCTACAATGGTTTTTCCAAATACTTCCTCAAGAGTAAGGGATTCTTCTTTTGGTGCAGATTGTTCAGTGTTTGGTTTGGTTTCTGATTTTCCGGTTTCGGAAACGGGTGTAGCTTTTTGGCCACAGCCACTTAAAAGTACTACTAGTGCGAAGAAAGGGATGGCTAATGATTTTAGCTTCATTACATCGACTCCTTTTTGGTCATTTACATACATAATATAATAAAAGAGGAAAAGATTGTTATGTAACACTTCTTTTCTATTTAAATAAACCTTTCTACCTAATTTTTTAGGTGGGGAAACAGGGAGAAAGTATGAAAAAATTTTTTGATAATCATGGACATCAAGTTGATTTTTCCTGTAAAGAGGAATTTGGTGATGCTTGGCATGTGCTTGTTTTAACACACTGGAACAAGCAATGGGTTGTAACACGGCATAAAGTTAGGGGACTTGAATTTCCGGGTGGGAAGCGGGAAAAGGGAGAAACGATTGAGGAGGCAGCGGTACGTGAGGTGTACGAGGAAACAGGCGGGAAGGTGGCCAGTTTGCTTTTTCTTGGACAATATCGTGTACATGCAGTAAGTGGACCGTTTATTAAGTCGATTTACTTTGCTGAACTTACTGAGTTAGTTGAAAAAGACGATTATTTGGAAACGGAGGGACCCGTATTATTGGATAAACTTCCAGATCATCTAGAAACGGACTCTCGCTTTAGTTTTATCATGCGAGATGAGGTTATTCCGTTAAGTATCGAGCGACTGCGAAACATTCTACCGGATTGTAAATCTGATAAATAAGGCTAAGGGTCCAGATCCCGCAACTACTATTACTGCGAGGCTAGGCCCTTTTAAAGCGCCTTATCATTTCAGCGGTCATGCTTAATTAACGATTTTTCAAGCAGTTCAACAAGCTGGTACATCACTGTGGCACAGACAGCGATAATCATGAGCGACAAGAGGACAAGGTTGAAATTAAATACTTGGAATCCATAAATTATCAAATAGCCAAGTCCTTTTGAAGAAACAAGGAATTCGCCGACGATGACGCCAACCCAGGAAAGGCCCACATTTACTTTCAATGTCGAGATGATGGTTGGAAAGGATGCAGGTAGTACAGCTTCTTTAAACGTTTGAAAGCGGTTGGCGCCAAATGTTTGGAGCACTAATAGGTAGTTCGGATCAACACCTTTAAATGCGGTGTAGACGACGATGGTCGTGATAATGACGGATATAATCGCTCCCATTGTGATAATAGAAGTGAAGCCTGGTCCGAGTGCTACGATTAAGATCGGTCCAAGAGCGACCTTCGGCATCGCATTTAAGATGACAAGATAAGGATCAAGAACTCTTGAAAGAAATGGCGACCACCAAAGAATCGCGGCAAGTAATGTTCCAAGCAAAGTACCAATGATAAATCCAAGTACTGTTTCGAATAGGGTTATGCTTAAATGGTTAAACAAAGTGCCATCACTTATTTTTGTAAGAAACAGGCTCCAAATCTTTGACGGTGAGCTGAAAATGAGTTGATCTATCCACTTGAATCTTGAAGCAATCTCCCATCCTGAAAAAAAAGCAAGGAAGATGAGGAGTTGATAAAAACGAACCCACCGTCTCTCTTTGACGAGTGCTGCTTTGTATTGGGTGTGGAGTGCATTAATGTTCAAGGCTCTCAAGCTCCTTCCAAATAGTTTGAAATAGGGAGGAGTAGCTTGGATGGTTACGGGCTTGAAAAGGAGTTAACGATCTAAGTTCATTAGGGACTTCAAATACTTTGTGAATTCTGCCAGGGCGGGCCGCAAACAAGTAAATACGGTCGCTCATAGCAATCGATTCGCCGATATCATGTGTAACCAACACAGCTGTTTTACCATATGCCTTCAATGTTTCAGAAACGAGGTCTTCAAGCTTCAGTTTCGTTTGATAATCGAGCGCAGAGAATGGTTCGTCTAGCAATAGGATCTTTGGATCAACGGCGAGTGTTCTTGCTAGCGCTGCCCGCTGTCTCATTCCACCTGACAACTCCCTTGGATATTGATGTTCTACATTAGGTAAGCCGACATCTTGAAGGAGCTTCATCGCTGTTGACAGAGAAGTTTCTTTATCATGTTTCAATAACTTTAACCCCAGTGTTACGTTTTGCCCAATCGTTTTCCACGGAAATAAGTAATCTTGCTGTAGCATATAGCCTATTTGAAGCTCATCCCGTGAAAGCACGGGCTGCCCTTCCAGCAAAACGGTGCCAGCTGTTGGTGGAAATAGACCAGCAATAATAGATAACAGGGTTGTTTTTCCACAGCCACTTGGGCCAAGAAAGGAGATAAACTCCCCTTTCTCGATCGATAAATGAATATTTTGTAGTGCTTGTGTTGCCGTTTGTTTCGAAAAGTACGTATGATCAACACGATTAATCGTTAGAAAGTCCATGATTACTTCGATACCTTTTCGGCAAATGATGTGTTCACTAAGTCTTCATAAGCTAATCTACTTGGAAGCTCACCTGCTGCATCCATAATATTCTGCAAGTTATTCCACTCTTCTTCATCTAAAATCGGGTCTGTTGCATAGGAGCCTTGTGCTTTATAACGATCCACAACGGTTTCAATTAATGTAAGATCTGTGTCTTCAAAATACGGTTGAATTACTTCGGCTACTTCTTGGCTGCTATGTTCCTGCACCCAATCTTGTGCTTTTTTTACAGCACGGGTGAACTTCTCGACCGTTTCGCCCTTCTCATCTATATAACTCGCTTTGGTCATGAATGTTGTGTAAGGAATATGCCCTGATTCCGTTCCGAATGAAGCGACAATATGGCCTTTTCCTTCTTTTTCAAACAGGCTGGCAGTCGGTTCAAATAGTTGTACATAATCACCTGTACCTGAAGCGAAAGCTGTAGCAACATTGGCAAAATCAATGTTCTGGATAAGTGTCAGATCATTGTGAGGGTCGATGCCATGCTTCTTGAGTACAAACTCACCAGCCATTTGTGGCATGCCACCTTTACGCTGACCAAGGAAGGTAGACCCTTTTAGCATATACCAAGAAAAGTCATCGATTTTCTCACGAGAAACGAGGAACGTTCCATCGGTCTGGGTAAGTTGGGCAAAATTCACAATTGGATCATTTGCACCTTGAGCGTTCACGTAAATTGATGTTTCAGACCCGACAAGGGCAACATCCGCGCCATCCGATAATAAAGCAGTCATCGTTTTATCGCCGCCAGCTGTCGTTTTTAAGTCGATGCTTAGTCCTTCTTCTTCAAAAAAGCCCTTTTCAATCGCTACATATTGCGGTGCATAGAAAATCGATCGAGTCACCTCTGCGACACGCACCTTTGTCAGATCTTCCTTGCCACATGCACTAAGAGCGAGGATTAATAAACAGGCCAATGTAATCATGAATCCTGCTTTTACCCAATGTTTCATCTTCCATTCCTCCTAATTCGTAGGTCATTCACCTAGAATAACGTATGCAGAAGTGAAAAATGTGTGAATGCCTATAAGAGAGAGAAAAAAGGATCGCGCCACTTCATAAAACCAGCATAATTGCGATCCATAAGTTCCCATCGGAAAGGAGTAACGGTTCGACTGAAAACGAATCGTATTGTTCTTATTTACGTTTTTTTGGAATAATAACTGTGCGCGTACTTTCATTAGAAAGTAGTAGAGAGGCAGGTTGTAAGTGTTGCTTTTCGCCGAGAGATACGTACAATCAGTCTCTTTTTCACATCATTCCTTTTGATTTATGATCAGCTTTCGGACATAAATGAAGTGGAATTTATGGTTCTTCACATTTGGTTGAAATTCATGGGTGCTTTAGGGAAAGGAATAACTGTCATCATTAACAACGATCTAGTACGATTTTCATTATTATACACTCAACTTTCACACCTTAAAAATCTTGATTAATTATCGGTATCTTTTGGAAGATGGCAGAAGCATTTTGAGGAATCGCTCTGCCTAGATTCATTACAATGGTGGTTATATTTCCTTCTATTGTGGGTAGAGATGAGGAGCAACCTGTACCTCCTTTTCAACAGCTGGCTCTTTTTAAGAAGCGCGAAGTGGCACTTGGATTATCAATCACCTTTTTCTTGCTTGGTGGATATTCGATTGTTTATACCTATCTCTCTCCTTCTTTGCTAACTGTATCAGGGATAGTGGTACTTTCCTTAGCACAGGTTTGCTAACCCTCGGGATTGAGAGTCTGATCGGTTCGAAGTTTTATGGTTTTAGTACGGATCGAAGTGGTGTGACTGTTAAACTAAATGGTGGTAAGACGTTGCATATGAGTATTTTGTTGTCCCTTGTAACGAATTCGCCGAGTTTTGGTCGACCTTACATGAAGCTCGTTCTGGGCATGTTATGTGCGGTTAAATTTAGTGGAATATAAAATGAAAACTAATAAAACTTTAGGAGGAGTTAAAGATGACACAAAATCAAAATAGAAAAGTGGTATTGGAGCCTGCTGCACAAAAATTCGTAGAGGACACGGCTAACCCGCCGTACCTGTTTGATCTTGGTCCAGAGAAGGGCAGGGAAACAGTAGATGAAGTACAGTCCGGAGAGGTTAAAAAGCAGCCGGTTGAAGTAGAAGAGCTTGTCATTGAGGGAGAAACAACTGGACCTGTATCCATTAAAATATTGCGCCCTGAAGATGCCTCAGAAAATCTCCCTGTCATTTTATATACGCATGGTGCAGGCTGGGTTTTCGGAAACGCACATACACATGATCGTTTAGTTCGGGAACTTGCTGTTGGATCACAATCAGCGGTCGTGTTCACTAATTACAGTCTCTCGCCAGAAGCCAAATATCCGATTGCTATAGAAGAGGTCTATACGGCTTTGGAATGGATTGCTAAAGAAGGCGATAATTACGGGATGGATTCAAGTAATATTACAGTAGCAGGTGACAGTGTTGGAGGAAATATGTCGGCAGCTATTACGCTAATGGCCAAAGAACGAAAAGGTCCAGCTATTCGCAAGCAATTACTTTTCTATCCCGTAACGGATGCTTCATTTGATACGGATTCATACAAACAATTTGCTACCGGATATTTTCTGCGTATGGATGGGATGCAATGGTTCTGGGACCAGTATACATCCGATCCACAGCAGAGAGCAGAAATAACTGCATCTCCACTTCGGGCAACAACAGAACAATTAAAGGGACTTCCTGAAGCTTTAGTTATCACGGCAGAAGCCGACGTTTTGCGCGACGAAGGAGAGGCATACGCCAATAAGCTTCGCGAAGCTGGTGTAAAGGTAACTGCAGTACGCTTCCAGGGTATCATTCATGACTTTGTGATGCTTAACGAATTCGCAGGCACAGAAGCAGCAAAAGGGGCTATAATGCTTGCAAACGCATGGCTGCGTGAATAGAGGGAACATTCCAAAAAAAGATTAACTTTTAAAGGAACGAACCTCTTTTGTCATAATCTCCTTTTTGATTTATTTAATCAAAAGGGAGATTATACTTTCAAAAACCTGAAAGATGGAATGAAGAACGCTTTTGGAAGGAAGCTTCACTCCGCTTCGATAAAGCGACAGTACGAACCCGACTCAATGAATTACACACTAACTAAGTACACCACGTCCTCATGTCTTCGTCTGTTTGCTCCTCATGTTGTGGAACTAAACCTTACTTACGCATCGGTAAGTTTCACTGTATCACACCAATCGGGCTTTTACCGACAGTTAATCTCAACTAATGTTTTTCCTGTTTCTGTAAAAAGAGGTGGGTTGCCTTACTACCTCTTAAAAAAGTCTATATACTACCCGTTAATGCAGGATAAAATGGGGGAGTTGATTTACAATAAAGGAAAACGAGTTTTATGAAAGGGGGATGTATGATGGAGGATGGCACAATAATAACGAAGCAGCGGTTTCCATCACCGCATCCGAATATTCGTCTGTTTATCGTAACGTATCTTTCACAAGGCTTGAAGGTGAAGGGGCTTCTTGCTGAGCCAGATGATGATCAAATGTATGATGGTTTCTTATATTTACGAGGAGGCATTAAAAATGTCGGCAAAGTACGCCCGAGTCGTATTGTGCAATTTGCAGCAGAAGGCTTCATTGTGTTTGCACCGTATTATCGGGGGAATCAAGGCGGAGAAGGGGATGAAGATTTTGCAGGCGAAGACCGTGCTGATGGGATTAGTGGCTTTATATTACTCGAACAGCACAAACGTGTGAAACCCGAGAATATTCATATTTTCGGGTTTTCACGAGGAGGAATTATGGCCCTTTGGACGGCAATTTATTGTAAATCAGCTGCCTCCGTTGTCACATGGGGCGGAGTGTCTGATATGTTTCTAACTTATGTGGAACGTGTAGACCTACGTCGCATGATGAAACGTGTTATTGGTGGTACGCCGAGTAAAGTTCCAAACGAATATAAATACCGCACACCACTGTTTGCAGTAGATGAACTAGTTGCACCAGTTCTGATTATTCACGGTGAAAAAGACAATAACGTGTCGATTGAACACGCCTACAGGCTGGAGAAAACATTGAAGGAAAAAGACAAGCCTGTTTGGAGTTGGTATTTTGACGAATTTACCCACTATTTCCCGCCGAATATCAACCGAAAAGTCGTTTGTGATCTAACACAGTGGATGAAAAACCAAACGAGAAAGCAATGTGCTAAAAAGTAAGTAAAGGAAGGGAGGTTTATGCTTTGGGAATGCCAATGGAGTTAAACACGATGATCGTGACAAAAGGCCGTGAAAGCAGAGAGGAAGAAAATCTTTTCCGTTTAACGAAAGACGGCTATCGCCTATACCCAATCGATATTCCAATTGAAGTTCGCAAAACGATTGAAAGTGAGACGAATGGGATGGCCATCATTCAAAAAGTTTCTTGGACAAACAACCAAACTGAAATCACCTATCAGTTGGTGTCATTGAATTCAACCAATTAAACAAGTAGGCTTTAGAGTGACGGATTCCGTTTAGAATACAATTAATGTCATGAACAGTACATATAGAGGGTGAAATTGCGTTGATTTCACCCTTTTCATATTCATTGTTTTTTCTGAATTTTCATTTTACGCTATTGACGATAAATATTTAAAGTATTATATTATTATAAATAGTTTAATAATTTTAACTTTTCTTATCAAGAGAGGCGGAGGGACTGACCCTGCGAAGCCTCGGCAACCAGCATATCATGCCCGGTGCCAAATTCAGAGGAATGGTAACCATTCCGTAGATAAGAAGGTGGATAAATCTTGAATATAAACATTCAAACTCCCCTTCTGTCCATATGCAGTGGGGAGTTTTTTCTGTGGAAAAGGGGCGGGGCTTCGCAAAATCAGCTCCGCACCGCCACCTTCATAAGGTGATGTAGTTTTTAGAACCTGAACCTTTTTCATCGTAGGGTTTTAGAGCAGACGCTCATTAATGTTTTATGTTCAATTAAAGTCATCGATAAATAGGACAAGGGGGAGATATACATGACAGCTTTACATATTGCATTATTAGGTTACGGTACAGTGGGGAAGGGTGTTTATAAAACGATTCAAACACATCAGGAAAAGCTTAAGCGTATTTTTAGGAAAGAGGTAAAAGTGGTTGCCATACTTGTTAAAAATATAGAAAAACATCATACACTAGATTCTGATGTTCTGTTAACCGATGATTTTAACAAGATTATTACACTTGAGCAGCTAGATGTTGTCATTGATGCGATCGTTGGTCAAGAGCCTAGCCTTACGTACTTGCAGCAAGCGATGAACAGAGGATGTCATGTTATAACAGCAAATAAAGAAATGTTTGCTTATCATGGAACTCAATTAAAACAGGTAGCCAAGGAAAAAGGGGTTACTTTAGGATTTGAGGCAACAGTCGCAGGAGGAATTCCGATTATCCAAACTCTACGACAATTGTTAAACGTAAATAATATCCAAAAAGTGCAAGGGATTCTTAATGGGACTTCGAATTTTATTTTGACAAAGATGCGAGAAGACGGCTGTCCATTTGAAACAGCGTTAAAACTAGCACAAGAAAAAGGTTATGCAGAAGCTGATCCAACAAATGATATTGAAGGATATGATGCCTTTTACAAAGCAGTGATTTTAAGTGAGCTAGCTTTTGGAGAGAACCCGAATTGGGAGGAATCGATTCGACAAGGGATTCAATCAATCACACCTGAGCAAATTGAGCTTTTTTCAGCATTGGGGTATCGATTTAAACATGTAGCTTCTATGGAAAAGACAGAAAAAGGGATCGTATGCTCAGTCAAACCTGTACTGGTCAATGAAACACATCCATTTTATCAAATCGAAGGCGTGCAAAATGCAGTCTCCATTGATGGAGATATTGTAGGCAACATTAGCCTCCAAGGGCCTGGAGCGGGAATGCTTCCAACCGCAAGTGCCATTATCGAAGATTTAGTGTATATAAATAAATATAGTTCTTCGCCTATTTTCTTAGATGAACAAAATGGATTAAGTGTGAAGGTATCCAAGATTTATTGGGCAATGGCAGGAGATGTGGCTGTAGAAAATATTCCTTCTCATATTCAAATCATTGACAGACCTAATCCAAATGTTCTCATTGTCGAAGCATCTTGGGAGGAAATTTGTGATATTCAATGGCCAAATACTTATTTTTATCAAGTTCTTGGGAAAGTATTAACTGAAAATACGCTTGTTAGTTCTTGAATCAATCTTGTTAAAAAAGCAACATCCGTAGAATTGAATTAGCTGGAACGCTATAGGTGGTGAAAGTCGTACAAACAAGAAGTGATAACCCAAATCCTTACCTATCTGTATGAAGAAGATTATAGAAGTAAAGGAAATGATTTTAAAGCAAAAGAACAGGGAGGCTTTAAAATGAAACTAAATGTGGGTACAGAAGAAGCAATTAAAAGGTGGGATCGTTTCGCGGATACATATTCAGCAAATCATACCGAACAAGGAGACCTTCATAAAGAAGTTTTTTAAATCCAACTTTATTAACACTTATGGAAACGGTAAATAATAAAAAGATTTTAGATGCTGGGTGTGGTGAAGGGTATTTGAGTCGAATTTTAGCCAAGTCCGAAGCTATTGTAACTGCTGTGGATTATTCACTAAGAATGATAGAAATTGCTAAAGAGAAAACTCCAAATGGATTGTTAATTGATTATAAGCAGGGGAATCGTGAGGACTTGAATTTTTTAGAAGATAAAAGTTTCGATTTAATAGTATCCAATATGGTTATTCAAGACCTGGCAAATTACGAAAAAGCATTTCAAGAAATGTATCGGTTATTAGTAGATGGAGGCTGTTTTATTTTTTCGATTTTACACCCATGTTTTGTTACTCCAGAAAGTGGTTGGGAGAGAACAAAAGACGGTAAAAAGTTGCATTGGAACGTAGATAAATATTTTTATGAAGGTGCGTATGAACAAAGGTTAGGTGATAAAGAACAAATGTTATTCTTCCATAGAACATTAACAAGTTATATAAACACTTTAATCAAAACGGGTTTTATTTTAGAAAGCATAGTAGAACCGAAGCCATCAAAAGTGATGTTAAAAAAATATCCTTCATTTGAAGAAGATTTTAGATGTGCTGATTTTATTGTTTTTAAACTAAAAAAGTAAAGTTAAATATTTGGGATTAGAAATCATCGTTCAACTAGCGGGTGTTATAGCGTGATAAGGGGAGGCGGCAACAACTTCCTTATTGTGATAACAGAGGAAATTGAAGCATTTACATTTCAAAACCAAGGTTTAAGTAATCGGATTATTAATTAGATGTCTCCTTAAAAGTAACGTTAATGACTCTGCCTGTCTCATTGTCATATTGAATATTTATTAATACACCGAATTCTCTTCCGTTATCTTTTAACCATAATTTGAACTTCTCAGTTGAGGACTGGGGTTCACTTATTCTTCCGATATGGAGATAATCAAGAATTCGGGCATACGGATACTTTACTTGAGTTTTCTTTGTTGCAAAAACACCCCACTTAGCATATGAGGGAATCGGTTTAGGTTCGGCATATGCTGTATTTAATCCTTTTAGTGGATATACACAGTTAGTGCAAAGAAACAATGTTCCCAATAAACTAATCAGCAGCTTTCTCATGTAATTACCTCCTGTGTTTTTGCTATTATCATTACATTCCAAACATAAAATTATGTAGCGATACAGTGATTGATAACGTACATAAAAGTTATAGTTCTTGTTCAAGTAATGGGGGCAGATTATTTCAATAAGAATCTATATATGTATTGGGAATATTTGTTATGATGAAATAGGGGATTGTCGTTAGGAAGATTGCTGTTCAAGGGGGGCGTAGATATGAAATCTAAAAAGACATTAGTGATTATTGCTTTCGGTATAACATGTATAGCTATCATAATAAATCTATTAAAGAAGGACTTATGGGATGTAAACGAAGAGTTGTTAAAAGAAGAAGTATTATCAATAGGACATTCCGTTGAAACAATAAATTTATTAGATGTAACACCGTTTGACTGGGATGTAGTATATTCCTTTGAACCATATACCCCGAAAGATACTATATATGAAACGGTAGGTTATAAATGGGGTACTATTAGCGAAACTGTCAATGAAGGTATGAATCAAATTGTATTTTTAAAAGATGGAAAAGTGGTCTGCTATTTATATGGGTATCCTGAGAATAGTGGATATGGTATATCTTTTAAATATGGTAGTAATATGCTTAATGTTAAGAATGATTTAAGTTTTCAAGTAGAAAGAAGCGACAGTGTCGTATATTTGAGAAAATAAGTAAGGGAATGATTTCTTTAACTAACGGGTGCAAGAGTTGAAAATCAGGGGTGCTACGGCAATCCCTTTTTTTATTGCACTAACGGGGCAGGTTACTTTAAGAAGGAATTCAAACAATTGGTATTGAAACATTGACATATAACCATATATTTTCGGGAGGATTTAATAAAATGGAAATAAAAAGTGGAGACCTAAGAGATGAGTTAAAATTCCTTCTTGAGGATTATAAAATAACGCCTTACACTTTTGGTTTAATTAGTGGTCTTGATGAAAAAACAGTTTTAGAGCTTGCAATAGTACACTATCACTATTCATATAATTTTGCTTAAAAGTATAATGACGGAAAAACAAGAAATAGATTCGAGGTGAAGAAAATGCCTTTTAGGATTATTCTCCAACTTGGTTTTGCTTTAATGCTTTTAATATTTTCAACTGGGGCTACTTTGTATGAAGGGAGTGAAATATTAGAAGATACTTGGGAATGGAAATATACAGCGATTTTTTCTCAGATGAAGAATGGGCCAGTGGAAAACGTAAATGATATTTTGCCAATTGACTATTTTGTATATGCAGCTAAATTTGTGCCTACATTTCCTTTGCTTATGCTACTTGGTGGTACATATCTTATCATCCTTTTGGCGTATATTTTTCTCAGACGTAAAGATAAAATATTTTCATATATCCTATCGTGTATGGGGGTTTTGTACTTGGGATTAAGTAGTTTTGTATCAAAATCTCCAACAATTGGTTTGAAAATTTTTTTCAATAGTTTTCTCTTTATTGGCATTTTATTAATTGTTATTGCATTGCTTAGAATTTTTAATTATAAGACTAAAGAAATATAGGAACTCTTATTTTGTATGGAACAAAAGGAGTGCTTTAAAAAAGTGGCTGTCTTTGTGATCGCCTTTTCTTATTATGTTAACGCAGTAGTTTATTAAAAAAAGCTTAATTACTCGAAAACGATAAAAAATAAACTGAAGAATTATATAGGGGGTGACTTATTATGACCAAAGATATTGAAACCTTTCCGGTACTTGAAACTAATAGATTAGTATTAAGAAAAGTTGAAAAAGGCGACGCCAACAGTATCATGAAATATATGTCTGATAAAGAAGTAATGAAATATTATGGTTTAGAACCTTTTAAAACAATAAGCGATGCCTTAAGCGAGATATCATGGTACCAATCGATATTAAATGAAAAGACTGGAATAAGATGGGGAATTACTTTAAAAGGGGAAGATGAGGTGATTGGTAGTTGCGGCTTTCTTAACATGATCTCCCAACATTACCGAACTGAAATTGGCTATGAGTTAAGTAAAAGTTATTGGGGGAAAGGAATAGCAAGTGAGGCGTTGGAAGCTGTAATAAGGTACGGATTCGAACATTTGAAATTGCAAAGGATAGAAGCGTTAATTGAACCGCCTAATACACCCTCACAAAAGTTAGCAGAAAAGCAAGGCTTTATTAGAGAAGGATTATTGAGAAATTATGAGTTTGCTTGCGGTAAATTTTATGATTTATATATGTATTCATTGTTAAAGCAAGACTTTTAAATACTGTTAGAATGTGACTGGGTTAAGGCTGTGGTTTATATACGTTCCCTAGATCCTGTAAACGGACTTCCCACTTTTTACGATCTTTTAAATAATTTTAAATTATCATATAATAAAAATAATTATGATACACTATATATGGTAATAATTGAGGCAGAAAAGATGTGTGGCTAGTTCGCGTCTTAGCTTGGTGTGGCGCTTACATCTTCTAGGCTAATTTTAGGGGAAAAGGTTGATAAAAATGAGCAGTAGTGAAACTAAAACAGACGTCATTTTAATTGGCGCCGGAATCATGAGTGCGACTTTAGGGACATTCTTGAAAGAATTAGTACCGGAATGGGAAATTAAAGTGTTTGAGAAGCTAGAAAATGCAGGAGAGGAAAGCTCTAACGAATGGAATAATGCGGGAACGGGGCATGCGGCATTGTGCGAGCTTAACTACACGGTCGAAAAACCGGACGGATCTGTAGATATTAGTAAAGCCATAAAAATTAATGAACAATTTCAGGTTTCCATGCAGTTTTGGTCTTATCTTGTAAACAGCAAGCTGATAAAAAATCCGCAGGACTTTATCATGCCATTGCCCCATATGAGTATGGTACAAGGAGATAAAAATGTAACTTTCTTAAAGAATCGTTTTGAAGCGCTGTCAAACAATCCTCTTTTCCAAGGGATGGAGTTTTCTGATGACCCAGCAAAACTGATGGAATGGATTCCGCTAATTATGCAAGACCGTCCATCGAATGAAGCGATAGCGGCAACAAAAATCAACTCTGGAACGGATGTCAACTTTGGTGCTTTAACGCACATGTTGTTTGACCACTTAAAGACTAAAAACGTCGATATCAAATTTAAACATAGTGTTGATAATATGAAACGTACTAGTGATGGCCTATGGGAAGTAAAAGTACGTAATGTTGATAGTGGTAGCGTCGAACGCCATACTGCAAAATTCGTCTTTATCGGAGGCGGGGGAGGAAGTTTGCATTTACTGCAAAAGTCTGGTATTCCTGAAGGGAAACATATTGGCGGATTCCCAGTAAGCGGAATTTTCATGGCGTGTAATAATCCAGAAGTTGTTGCCAAACACCATGCAAAAGTATACGGAAAAGCTAAAGTTGGCGCTCCACCAATGTCTGTTCCGCATCTTGATACACGTTTTATCGACAATAAAAAATCGTTGCTATTTGGACCATTTGCCGGCTTCTCACCAAAGTTTTTAAAAACAGGTTCAATGTTCGATTTAGTAACGTCCATAAAACCGAATAATCTCTTAACTATGTTGGCAGCAGGCGCAAAAGAGATGGCATTGACAAAATACTTGATCCAGCAAGTGATGTTATCGAAAGAACAGCGCATGGAAGAGTTACGAGAGTTTATCCCGACCGCAAGATCTGAGGATTGGGATTTAGTAGTAGCGGGCCAACGTGTACAAGTGATCAAAGATACTGTTGAATGCGGCAAAGGAACGCTTCAATTCGGTACCGAAGTTATTACTGCAGCCGATGGCTCGATTGCAGCATTACTAGGAGCTTCTCCAGGTGCTTCTACTGCTGTTCACGTTATGCTTGAGGTAATGAATAAATGCTTCCCGCAACATATGCATGAGTGGGAACAAAAAATCAAAGAAATGATTCCTTCTTATGGTGTGTCACTAATGGAGAATCCAGAGCTTTTGCACGAAATTCATACTTCAACAGCAGAAGCGCTTGGTCTACGCGAAAAAGAGCTAGTCTATAGTTAATTCTTTGGATGTAGAAATAAAGGTGTTACATGAACAAGTTTAAGCAACATTTTCATCGATGAAGAGATTGAAAAGGCAAAGATTGAAAAACAGAGATAAAATAATAGAATATCATCGGAAATAAAACACAGAACCTTTGAAATCTATGGATTTAAGGTTCTTTTTTTTAGATTAGCAGTTAGAGGCTACAGTGACCCGTACCAAAAGTAAGGGCGAATTTTCTATGATATTCGTAATACTAAGGCTATAAAAGTATAGATTTTAAACAAATAAAAAAACAGCTGCCGTAAATTTCCCGACAGCCGGGGTAAGGTTATCTTTACCCTTACTTGCCCTTACCTTTACCTTTACCCTTTCCTTTGCCAGTACCACCTGTGCCAGTACCACCTGTGCCAGTACCACCTTTGCCAGTGCCACCTTTGCCAGTGCCACCTTTGCCAGTGCCACCTTTGCCAGTGCCACCTTTGCCAGTGCCACCTTTGCCAGTGCCACCTTTGCCAGTGCCACCAGTGCCAGTACCACCTTTGCCAGTGCCACCTTTGCCAGTGCCACCAGTGCCAGTACTACCAGTGCCGGTACCTTTTGCTACTGGATTTCGAGTTAAGAATTCATCCAGTCCTGTTTTTTCTGCTTGTTCAATTAATTCTAAAATTTCGGCTCTTCCCATTTATAAAACCACCTTTCGCTAAAACTCCTTAAAATATAAGGTAGTGTATATTATGAAATCTTATTTTATTTGTCCTATGTCTTTGTTCTATTTTATGTATTTTATTTTATTATCAAATGTACTCCCTTCCTCATAAGATGGAATGTAAAAAAGAAGGTATGATGTTATGCAACATAATATTCCTACAATCAGTATTTTTATTGAATCTAGGCACCTTGAAGAACTGGAAGATAACGTTTGGGATGAGGAGTCTCATCCTGCCAGACTAGTAGTAGACAACACTTCATACGATATTGGTATTACTTATCGAGGAGATCACATACGTAATTTCCCAAAGAAATCGTATAGAATTGACTTTGGAACATATAATGAAGAATTTAAAGGGCGCGAAGTTCACCTTAATGCTGAATATCGCGATCCCTCATTAATTCGAAACAAGTTATCCTTTGATTTTTTTCGAAATATTGGGAGTGTTTCTCCTGATTGTAAGCATGTTGTCATCGAACTTAATGGAAAGCCTATGGGCATTTATTTACAGCTTGAATCGGTAGATGAATGGTTTTTGCAAAAAAGACAGCTTTCGTATGGTCCAATCTTTTACGCAACGAATTATCATGCTAATTTTTCCTTATTAACTCCGAAACGTAAACCAAAATCATCTTTGCTATCCGGGTATGACCGGAAATTAGGGAAAGCTGAGGATGACCTTGATTTAGAAATGCTCATATATAAAATTAATACAATTTCAAGGAACGATTTTGGTGAAGAAATTGCAAAAAACATGGATGTAAAAAAATATTTGTTGTGGCTATGTGGTGTGGTTTGTACACAAAACTTTGATGGTTTCATTCACAATTATGCACTATATCGAAATGGTGAAAATGGATTGTTCGAGATGATTCCCTGGGATTATGATGCAACATGGGGCAGGGATTGGGATGGGGAAATGATGGAATACGATTATGTTCCTATAGAAGGCTATAATACACTCACTGCACGTCTTCTTGATGTAAAGGTATTCCGTGATCAATACCGTCTTATCCTTGAAGAAATTTTGGAAACTGCGTTTACAATTGAGGCGTTAGAACCAATCATTACAAATCTGCATAGGCAAATACGCCCTTATATAACTTTAGATCCATATAAAAAGAAGTCGATCGATATGTTTGATAATGAGCCAGAACTTATCCTACGATATATTTCAAATCGGAATAGATATCTTCGCGAGCATCTGAAGGATTTGACATAAAGGAGGAAATACTGTGGGACCAATCGTTATGAGAAATACGGGGAAGTATGGTCGAGGGATATTTGCAAACCGTAATATTAAGAATGACGAATTAATTGAGGAAGCGCCAGTGATTGTTATTCCTAAAAAAGAATGGAAGGTAATGAGGGATAGTATTCTCCTGAACTATGTTTTCTGGTGGGAAGAGGGTAAAGCTCTCGCTTTAGGATATGGTTCATTATACAATCACTCTTACACTCCTAATGCTGGGTATATAACTAACATTAAAAACCAATCGATAGACTTCTATGCAAGGAAAGATATTCATAAGGGAGAAGAAATAATGATCAATTATAATGGAGACCCAAAGGATCAATCTCCATTATGGTTTAAAGTTAGAGAGTGAAATTCGTTGCCTTGCATGTGGGGGAGTTCTCAGGTCCTTTTTTTGAAATGATGAAAACTAACGTAAGGTTTTGATGAATGAGATTATTATTGTCTTCGGAATTAAAAAACGATTGATTACAAGAAATTGTCCATGTATGATAACCCTTTTAAATCCCTTTTGATTTCTTATTAGGAAATGATTATGGAAGGGGAGCTTTTTATTACAAATTTGATTCTTGTATCTAATCAAATCCTATATTAGTTGGCTTTTTTTGCAGTTTTATCCATTACGGTGAACCGTATCGAAAGTGATAGTAGACTCTAAAAGGAAAAAATTGAAGTTCATAATATAACTATAGAATTTATGTATTTAATCCGAAATTCCCCTTAAAACGAATGCTTTACTACTTAAGAGTAAAGCATTTTTTTATTCAACTACCATGAAAATAAACTTCTATAACTTCGAAAAAAGACAATACCTAAGAAGACCCTTCTCATTCGTTAAAAAATGGAGAGAGCCAGAATTTATTGAGCTATGGATTGACTGGATAAGAACCAATATGGACAGTTCACAATATTTTCAATCTCTGTAGTGCAGCAGTGGTATTTCCGCTGCATGGATGGTTAACCGGGTGCTTTAATGAAAAAGCACGACTGTCTTGTCTTTATGATATCCGTTCTTATTGTGCAAGCGAGACAAGTTAATGCAAGAATCCCTAACATTCACTCTGATTGACTGCATAGTATAGTCGAACTGCATACTAATAAGTTTTTAATAACTACGCACACCAAACTAATTGTACGTACATAAAATGCCTAGAAGGTTTGTTTATATCTAATGTAAAGGTGGAAAAAATTTATGGTTTCATATATGGATTACACATCTCCATCAACTCAATACACTTTTGACGTAAATAAAAGTCCCTTGTTCAAAAAAGATAACAACAACTATATTAACGTATTAGGTGTGCAACAGTTGAATACATTGGAAAATGTGTCTCTGCTAGACATTTTCCTAAGTACTAATAATGTCGTAGAACCGCACTATCACCAAAATGCAGCTGAGTTAGTCTATTGTATTTCTGGTGCTGCTACTGTATCGATACTGAACCCATTCACAAAACAACTTCTCAATTACACTATTACACCAGGACAAGTGGCAAACGTTCCACAAGGTTGGTGGCATTATGAAGTAGCTACACTTGATGACACTCATCTTTTGGCAATTTTTGATGCACCAACCCCAGAAGTAATCTTAGGGTCTGACCTCTTAAAATTTACTCCTGCAAACGTCATGTCGCATACTTATTGCATCGATGAAAATCAATGGAAAAAAGCAGTTGCACCAGTTAAACCGACAACGTATATAGGTCCATACACGAATTGCAACAAAGTAAAGGAACATACACCTCATCAATATGTAGATCAACAATATCAACAGTCGCAATATAATATTCCGCAATACCAACAAACTCCTTACGTACCTCAGTATCAGCAATATTGGGGCTAGCAGATAAAAAAACACAACTATTGGCATGGAAAATCCATGTCCTTTTTACTGCACAGTTTGTGTCTGAAGCGTACTGCAAATTACTATTCATCATTTTCAACTAATATTTTGGCAGCTTCCCACTCTGCACTGCATCCTCCACAAACTGTCATTGATATATGAATCTTAATATTTAGGAATAGAGAGTTTGAAAGCTCTCTATTGAAAGCGGTTTTTGACGAAATCAGAGGACTATCAGATTGCGTGATTTGACCCTTTGATCTCGACCCCATCTATAATATTTTTGGAAGTAAAATTCAATAAATTATCTTTCTAAAAAGAGAGCCGATAGTTGTATTTTCAAAATAACTATGATAAATTAAATGTGTAATCGGTTACATATGAGGTGAAGCTAAATGGCAACAATAAAGGATGTCGCTAAACAAGCAGGAGTCTCGGTAGCGACTGTTTCAAGAGTGCTAAATAATAATGGGTATGTTCATGAAAATACTAGAAAACTGGTAATCGAAGCCATTGGGCAGCTGAGCTATAAACCGAATGAAGTCGCTCGATCACTTTTTAAAAAGAAATCTAGATTGATTGGTTTATTGCTCCCGGATATTCGAAATCCATTCTTTCCTGAGCTTGCACGAGGGATCGAGGATGAGATACAAGAGCAAGGCTATCAATTAATCATCGGCAATATAGACGAGAAATATCCGAAAGAAATAGATTATATACAAACATTTAAACAAAATAATGTAACAGGTATCATTACGGCAACGAATCTTACAGGTCGTAGCCATTATGATAATCTTTCATCACCGGTGGTTTTCCTTGACAGGACTTTTAATGACCATCCATCTGTCTTTGCAGATGGAATCGAAGGTGGACGAATAGCTGCCTCGGAGTTAGTGAAACGAGGGAGCAAACGGATTACTATTCTTAAAGGACCTGCACAATTACAAACTGCACAAGATCGATTTAACGGAGCAATAGCAGAGCTTCGTGCAGAAAACGTAGATTTTTCTGTGATAGAGACTAGTTCATTTTCTTTTTCAGACGCAGAGATGTGGGCAAAGGAATTATTTGGGAAGTATCCTGATACAGACGGTATACTTGCGAGTAACGATGTGGTTGCAGCTGCGGTTATGCATGAAGCATTACGATTGGGAAAAGCAATCCCAGAGGACTTGCAACTGATCGGATTTGATGACATCCCACTAAGCAGACTGCTATTTCCACCGCTATCTACGATTAGGCAGCCTGCGTATGATATGGGAAAGGAAGCGGCAAAACTGCTTATAAGATTGATCAATAAGGAAACACATTTTGAAAAAAACATCCAAATGCCTGTAATGTTTATCGAAAGGCAGACGACAAGGAAGGTTGAGAAAAATGGTTAAAATAACAGTAATCGGCAGTTCATCGATGGACTTGGTCGTAACAGCGCAGAAACGACCTGATAAAGGAGAAACGATTCTTGGGGAGTCTTTCAAAACAGTGCCAGGCGGAAAAGGGGCCAACCAAGCAGTAGCGGCTAGCCGCCTTGGAGCAAACGTGACAATGATTGGCCGGGTTGGCGATGATGATTTTGGGAAAGAGATTATTAAGAATTTCTCAAAAAACAATGTGCTAACGCAATGTGTGGAACGGGTTACAGATATGGAAAGCGGAACCGCACACATAACGCTTGCTGAGGGAGACAACAGTATTATCGTTGTCAAAGGTGCAAACGACATGGTAACGGCGGAGTATATCGAACAGAAGCTAGAGGTTATTCGAGAATCTGATATCGTTCTCATTCAACAAGAGATTCCAGAAGAAACAGTCGAGTATGTGAGCGAAACATGTCACAGCCTGGGGATTCCACTTCTATTAAACCCTGCTCCTGCGAGACCATTAAGCCAAAAGGTCATAGAAAGAGCCACTTATATTACGCCGAATGAACTTGAAGCAGCCGTACTATTTGGGAGTGATGATATTCATGCAGCCTTAAAGCAATATCCAAATAAGGTTTTCATCACAGAAGGAAAAAATGGTGTGCGGTATCATGATGGGGAAAAGGAAGTTCTCATTCCATCTTATCAAGTGGAAGTTGTGGATACGACTGGTGCGGGAGATACGTTTAATGCTGCCTTTGCTGTTGCATTAGCAGAAGGCAAAGGGTTTAGTGATAGTGTTCGGTTTGCGAACAGAGCAGCCTCTCTTTCGGTTACGAAGTTTGGCGCTCAAGGTGGCATGCCAACAAGAGCTGCTGTCGAAGGGAGTCTGTAATTTGAAAAAGTCAGGAATTTTAAACAGCCACATTTCAAAGATTTTAAGTGACCTCGGTCATACGGATATGATTGTAATAGCAGACGCCGGCTTGCCGGTTCCAGATGGGGTAGTGAAGGTCGACCTAGCGTTAAAACAGGGGACCCCATCTTTTAAGGAAGTTGTTGATGTGATAAGAGAGGACATGGTCATTGAAAAAGTGATCATGGCCTCTGAAATGGTCGACGGAAATCCAGAAACCTTTGATTATTTGAATAAAACCTTTCATGAAACGAATGTGGAACGGGTTACACATATGGAATTTAAAGTATTAACAAAACAGGCTAAAGTAATCATTCGCACAGGAGAAGTGACGCCATTTGCGAATTGTATTTTACAATCCGGTGTATTTTTCTAAAAAGAGGTGTGGTAAATGAAAATTTCAATGGAAAACATCTATAAAGCATTTGGAACGAATCAAGTTCTTACTGGTGTTGACTTTGAACTTGTTGCTGGAGAAGTTCATGCTCTCATGGGGGAAAATGGCGCTGGAAAATCAACGTTAATGAATGTGTTGACAGGACTTCATTCACTCGATAAAGGTAGCATAATAATTGATGGAAAAGAAACGTATTTTGCTAGCCCGAAAGAAGCCGAGCGAGCTGGAATAACCTTCATTCATCAAGAGTTGAACATTTGGCCCGAAATGACTGTCCTTGATAATTTATTTATTGGCAAGGAATTAAAATCAGCTTTCGGATTACTGAAAACGAAAGAAATGAAAACGTTAGCAAAAGAACAATTCGATAAACTGGCCGTTTCGATTCCATTAGATAAAGAAGCAGGGGCATGTTCCGTTGGCGAGCAGCAAATGATTGAAATCGCAAAAGCGTTAATGACAGATGCCAAAATCATTATTATGGATGAACCGACAGCTGCTTTAACAGAAAGAGAAATCGAAAAACTGTTCCAAGTGATTGCATCATTAAAGAAAGATGGCGTATCAATCGTTTATATTTCCCACAGGATGGAAGAAATTTTCGCTATTTGCGATCGAATTACTGTCATGCGAGACGGTAAAACAGTCGATACGAAAGCGATTCCTGAGACAAGCTTTGATGAGGTTGTAAAGAAAATGGTTGGTAGGGAGCTGACTGATCGTTTTCCGCAACGAGATTCAAAGATTGGCGAAACAGTGTTAGAGGTGAAAGGAATCTCTAAGGCAGGGGTGTTTCAGGATGTTAGCTTTTCCGTTCGATCGGGAGAAATCGTTGGTTTCTCAGGGTTAATGGGAGCAGGTCGTACAGAAATTATGCGCGCGATCTTTGGTCTCGACAAGCTGGATATCGGTGAGATCTGGTTGAATGGTGAAAGAGCGGTCATTAAGAAACCTGAACAGGCCGTACGATTAGGGATTGGTTTTATTACAGAAGATCGGAAAGACGAGGGATTAATCCTTGATTTTTCGATAAAAGAAAACATGGTATTGCCAACTCTGTACAGCTTTGCGCCCAAAGGTATTATTAATGAAAAAAGTGAATTGGATTTTGTTAATATGTTGATCAAGCGGTTAACAGTTAAGACACAGTCTGCAGAAACGAGAGTGGGCAACTTGTCTGGAGGTAATCAGCAAAAAGTCGTCATTGCTAAATGGGTAGGAATTGGTCCGAAAGTGTTAATTTTAGATGAACCGACGAGAGGGGTCGACGTTGGTGCGAAGCGGGAAATTTATCAATTGATGAATGAACTGACAAGCAGAGGCGTTGCGATTATTATGGTTTCCTCTGAATTGCCAGAAGTGCTTGGAATGAGCGATCGAATCCTCGTTGTTCATGAGGGTAAAATAAGTGGTGAATTAGCTAGAGCAGAAGCTACTCAAGAAAAAATTATGACATTAGCAACAGGAGGACTGGAACATGAAATCAGTGAATGAAGGGACTCAACCCCTAAAAACGAATTATCTTAGTACAATGACGCAAAAATTAGGTCCACTACTTGGATTGCTATTGTTGTTTGTCATTGTTTCGATACTAAATCCAAACTTTCTTGAACCTTTAAACTTATTAAACCTTCTTCGTCAAGTGTCGATCAATGCCTTAATTGCGTTTGGTATGACCTTCGTTATTTTAACGGGTGGCATTGATTTATCAGTCGGCGCGATTCTTGCTCTTTCAAGTGCCTTAACGGCTGGCATGATTGTTTCTGGTATGGATCCAATGATTGCAATCATTATTGGCTGTCTACTTGGTGGAATGATGGGTATGGTCAATGGGTTATTAATCACAAAAGGTAAAATGGCGCCATTTATTGCTACGCTTGCAACGATGACTATCTTTAGGGGATTGACGCTTGTCTACACAGGTGGAAATCCAATTACAGGACTTGGAGAGAATGTCTTATTTCAATTATTCGGTAAAGGCTATTTCTTAGGCATCCCTGTACCTGCAATTACGATGATGGTCACCTTTGCCGTGCTGTATATAATTTTGCATAAAACGCCATTTGGCCGAAAAGCATATGCGATTGGAGGCAATGAAAAAGCTTCTTTAATTTCAGGCATTAAGGTGCCACGAGTAAAAGTCATGATTTACGGACTTTCCGGATTATTAGCAGCACTAGCCGGTGCGATTTTGACATCACGTTTGAATTCTGCCCAGCCAACTGCGGGTACTTCCTATGAACTGGATGCGATTGCAGCAGTCGTTCTTGGTGGGACGAGCTTAACGGGTGGTAAAGGAAGAATATTTGGCACATTGATTGGTGCTTTGATTATTGGGACATTAAATAATGGCTTGAATATGCTTGGGGTTTCATCCTTCTATCAAATGGTTGTTAAAGGGGTCGTCATTATAATCGCAGTATTACTGGATCGTAAGAAAACAGCATAAGGAGTGGTTATTTTGAAAAAATTATTGGTCGTATTTCTATCACTAACACTCTTGCTCTTAAGTGCGTGTTCAATGGAACCGCCTAACTGGGCAAAGCCTGCAAAAAAAGAGAAAACAACTGATATTAAAATAGGACTTTCGATATCGACTTTAAACAATCCGTTTTTCGTATCTTTAAAGGATGGTGTCGTGAAAGAAGCGAAAGCTCTAGGTATGGACGTGAAAGTGGTGGATGCACAAAATGATACTGCCAAGCAAAGCAATGATGTTGAGGATTTAATTCAGCAAGGTGTTGATGTACTGTTGATTAATCCGACTGATTCAGCTGCCATATCATCAGCTGTTCAATCTGCAAATGCAATTGGCATTCCTGTTATCACGCTCGATCGCTCTTCAGATAAAGGCGATGTCGTAACCTTGGTTGCTTCAGATAATAGTAAGGGTGGCGAAATGGCAGCTGAATATATGGTTGAAAAGCTTGGAAAAGATGCTGTAGTAGCGGAACTTGAAGGAGTACCTGGTGCTTCGGCAACTCGAGAAAGAGGGAAGGGATTCCATATGATTGCGGATACGAATCTTCAGGTAATCGCTAAACAATCAGCAGATTTCGACCGGACAAAAGGGTTAACAGTTATGGAAAATATCATTCAAGCAAATCCAACGATAAAAGCTGTGTTTGCACATAATGATGAAATGGCATTAGGTGCCATTGAAGCAATCAATAGTTCAGGTAGAGATATTATGGTGATTGGCTTTGATGGAAATGAAGATGCCCTAAATGCAATTAAAGCAGGAAAGCTTGAGGCAACAGTGGCTCAACAACCAGAATTAATTGGCAAACTTGCAGTTGATGCTGGACGTGATGTGTTAAGTGGGAAAAAAGTTGAGAAAATTATACCTGCTCCGCTTAAGCTTGTAATAAAAGAATAATATGGTTAAAAGGTTCTAATGAGTAACGATAGATAGTAAACGCTTTATTCGATTGTAGTTCGCAAAACAATCGAAAGTGTAGAGCGGCTCAACTACTATACTGAAAATGTCCTTGACTCCAACTATAAAACCCAGCTAATCTTCTCATGTGAAGTAGCTGGGTTTTATAGTTGTATGTTCAAAATATCTCCTAAAGTGACAGTTTATGAGACAAACGAAGACTTTTTAAGCATAACAGTGTCAGAATTAGATGTTTATGATGAAATAAGAGGAAAATTTTGTGATCTTTTTGTATAGCATCTTGATTTTAAAAACGCTTGGTTTTGATTTCGGTTTTTCAAACTACCTGTAAATATTTTTAAAAACACCTATGAATCTTCTGGATTTAATTTACAAACTGACTTTAGTCAGATATAATGAATTCCATATCTTCGAGATATAATTTATAATGTGGGGGATTCATATGCCTGTTATTACAAAACAAACTTCAAAGGTAAAACTATGGAGCCGTTCTTTTATTTTTGTTATGTTGGCCAATGCTTTATTATTTGGGGCGTTCGAGATGTTGCTTCCGACCTTGCCTTTATTTGTTTCCCGTATTGGTGGAGATGCTACACAAATTGGATTAGTGACAGGAATATTTGTGTTTTCAGCGATACTCATTCGGCCTTTTGCAGGTGTGCTCGCTACCAAAATGGATAAAAAATATTTATTAATTATCGGCATCGCAATATGTGCTCTATCTTCTGGAGTATACTACCTTTCGTCAGGTATTGGGATGATGATTTTTGTCCGAGTGATTCATGGCTTTGGTTTTGGCTTAGCTACTACCTATTTTACGACCATCGCAGCTGAAAATATTCCTGAGGATCGTCGAGGAGAAGGTATGGGGTATTTCGGTGTGGGAGAGACGATGGCCATGTCGATTGGACCGTTAATGGGGGTTAGTATCCTAGGTAACAATCATTTCGGAAGTTTATTTATGAGTTGTACGGCATTCATTTTACTGGCCCTATTAACAACGATTTTCATTTCTCGAAAACCTAACATGGCAAATGAATTAAGAACGGTAGAAGTTCCAACCACTACAGTCAAGTTGATCGAAAAACGTGTGCTATTTCCATCGATTCTCATTTTTATGACAGGAATAAGCTCTGGTGGAATCATGTCATTCACTACTTTATACGCAATCGATAAAGGATTTGAAAATGTCGCATGGTTTTTCTTCATTGTAGCGATTGCAGGTCTTCTTGTAAGATTGGTTTCTGGTAAAATGTTTGACAACCTAGGACCTGCTTATGTATTAATCCCTGCTGGAGTGATTAGCATTGCTGGTTTTATTGTCCTTATCGCGGCCCAGAATGAGATTGTGTTTCTCTTGGCTGGTTTTCTATATGGCATGGGATTCGGAGCCATTTTTCCTGCTCTTCAAACTGTATGCTTGAACCTAGTGGAAGAACATGACCATGAAAATGCGATCGGATCCTTTTTTAATTTTTATGATTTAGGAATCGGCGGAGGCTCTATTTTACTTGGTATAGTGGCAAAAACCTTTTCCTATGAGGCTGTATTCTATGTAGCGCTCATTACCTATGTCTTATATTTACTCCTATATCTTGTTCATGCTACTTTCGTTTTACAAATGAAAAAGAAGAGAGAAGTAGCCTAGAATTATGACTCTCTCCTATTTTATCCCGGTTTAACAGGCTGTAAAACCCCCACCTCAATTTTTGTGAGAGAATCAAGAAATAAATAGGTGGGGGATAAACAGCCTGTAAATCCCCGATTGGTTCAACTAACCATCAGTGGGGGATGCCCCCCACTGATGGAAGTTTCACTTTATTTTGACTTATGGAGGTAAAAAGATGAGCAAAGAACAGATAAAAAAGATAGCGATTAAACATTTTAACCAATATGGATATGAGGGAACGAAGATGGCCAAAATTGCGGAAGAAACCGGGATTCGGAAGCAATCTCTTTCCTATCACTATTCAACCAAAAAGGAACTCTTTTTGGAAGTTTATCAAGATGTTGTACAAGAAGAACGATTGTTTGTTCAGAGCTATTTTAAAGATCATGCAGAAGAACCTCTCGAACATCAGTTGTATAACTTTTTAACGGAACATAAAAATCGTTTTTTAACGAATCCCAATGCTTCATTTATGCTTGTTTTGTCATCTTTTACGCCATTGGAGGTTTATGACTATGTCATCTCCCAATTCCGTTTATATTTGGCCATTCTTAAAGAAGAGGTTGCAGCTTGCTTTTCCAAGCATACCTGTCGTCTAAGTCCTGAAGAATGTGCGATTGCGTATGCCACGCTATTAGACGGTCTCGATGTCCAGTTATTATATGAAAACAGTCAGGCGTATGAAAAAGTACAACAGATTACTTGGAATATTTTTTGGGCTGGTGTTCAAGGGTAAAGGGAAACTTCCATGAGTGGGGGGCTTCATCCCCCATCTAGCTTCTTTTGTTTCCTGGAATCTTGAGGTGGGGGTCTTACTGCCTGTTGAGAGTGGGATAAAAAGTTGGACACGATCCATTCATTGATAGAAATGGTTGTGGCTTTAAAATAAAGTTCGATAATTTGTAAAAAAGTTTGATTAAAAGTCCTGTATTGATATGCAGGATTTTACCTTGTTCAGCAATCGGGCCAGATTGTTGAATAGTGATTGCCATAAAATATTTGATAGTATTAATATTATAAGATGTAAGTTTATGCTTTTTATGTAATAATTATTTTGTAGAGATGTAAATTTACAATTTATACGTAGTGGAAGTGGGGATCATAATGGCAAAGGGAACACATACAGTAGAAATTCCAATAGATGTACAAGCAGTTTGGGAATATGTCAGTGATCTTGAAAAATGGGCAACAACAGTACCAGCCTATAAAGAACATGAAATCATAAATGACAATCAATCTATTTGGACATTTGAAGGTAGTGTGAAAGGTATTAAAAAGACAATACAAGCGCAGGTAGATATTACCGAATGGCATGAACCTTCAAATATTAAGTTTGAACTAAAAGGTTTATCAGATAATTTTACAGGGAGCGGTCACTTTACTGCAGAAGATGTTAATGGTAAAACAACAATGACTTGTACCGTGGAAGTCCATGCAGGCGGATTATCGGGTGCGGTGTTAACCCCAATTATTAAATGGGCTGTTCCAAAAGTAGCATCTCGTTTAACAGAATCTATCGCACGTAAAATTGCAGTATTCTCATAGTTTTTAAGGATTGAAAGTCGCTTCATTTTTGAGATACATCCTCTGAAGCAAAGATGGTAACCAATGTAATGATAAAGAGTTTTACTAGAAATTTTATAATTAGCGGAAAGGGGGCTGTCCAAAAATGGACGGCCTCTTTTTTCGTTGTGTCACCCATATACTCATGCTAATTCAAATAATTGATGATGGTGATTTTACAATTAGCAGAGTCTTTATTGGTTTTACTTGCTCCCTTTAATCATTCAGCGAAGAAATAAAATGAAATCATATAAAGGTTTTCGACTTCTACGTTAAATATTGGACTTAGTACTAAAATACGTTTGGTACACATTTTACTTAAATTAATGGGAGATTTAGTGAAAGTAGATTTAAGTTGTTTTAAAAGTTCTCATCATGTTTTAGTTATTCCATTAAAGGGCGCGATTGTTGAGCACACAGGTAGAAAATGATCAAACTTTTATATAAGCCAATAATGGTATGACTTGGCGAAAGTCTCTAACCAAAAATGCATTTCCCACTTTTAAAAGAGTAGACATATGAGTCTTTCATACGTCTACTCTTTTGCCGCTCTTAAACTCCGTTGCTGTCATTCCTTTTACTTCCTTAAATACTTTACAGAAATAATTATAGCTGCTAAATCCTACCATATAGCTAATATCCGTGATTGATGATTGTCCCTGTTCAATGAGAAAGACTGCTTCATCGATTCTTTTCTTCTGAATATAATCAATGACCGTCATATTCATCTCATCTTTAAATTTCTTTGCTATATAGGTCCGATTAAACCCAAGTTCATCTGCTACTGATTGTAGATTGATCGGTTCACTAAAATGAAGATTGAGATACATGAGCACCTGTTTGACCACCGAACTATGTCCTTTCATCGCAAAGCTTCTCACAGCATTACAATATTCTTCTGTCATAGCCACTTCCAACAGATCTATTTCAGATATGGTGATGGTTTCCTCAATCTTTATGGCAAACAGTTCTGAAATTCCATGCAAATAATGTGGAGCTACGCCACCCTTATTGGCTGCCAACCGAAGCATGCTACTGTAGCTGAAAGCAATGTTTTTTCTTGCTCTTAAAGGATTTCCAGGCACCCTGTATAAGAAATCGCCCGAAAATTCTACGAATGTTTCCAGTGCCTTTTCTGTATTCCCTACCTCAATAAAGTGTAAAAGTTTTTTCTCAATCTCATATCTTAGTTTAATATCAAAATCATCTTCATCAAATTCTTGTGGTTGAAGCTCTTTAGGATTGTCTCCTTCATTGCTTACCATTGTGATTATTTGAGATTTTATAGGAGGATGTCCATAGATATTCACTAAAACATCTCCTAAAGCTAAGTATGATTCTCCTATATAGGCAATGGATTTATAATAGCTTTCCAAAGATTTGAACGAACTACTTTCCAAATGGTTTTCCTTGATTACACGCCAAATGAAAGAATCTGTTACCCGTTCTTTTAAAAAAGGACCTACTATGACCATCCCTTTATCCGTTTCATGGGTGATAAGAGCTATGGCGAAATAGGAAAGGGAAAAGGAATCTGTTTGAAAACAAAAACTATGTTTCTTTGCCTTCATCAGTGCTTTTTGAAAATGAGCATACATCCCCTTCCTTGTTTCTGTCATGATGAGGGGTTCTGTGTCATCTGAGATGTGTAGAATGGTTCTGAATTGTTCATCCATGACTTCAACATCCATTTTAAAAGCACTTTTGATCATCCAACACTTTTCCGTTAATTCATTTAGTAAGTTCTCCATCGTTTCCCCTTTATCTAAACTCTCATTTCATTATCACACCATCTTAACGTTCAAATTATTTTTTGTATATATCGATAAGTATGACAATTGCGATTTTTTATTTTGTAAGCGGGAACATTATAGCTTCGATTTTGCATAATAACCAACAATAGTAGATGTGAAAACGCTTTTATCGTATTATGATGTACCCATATTAAATATTTTAATCTCATTTTTTTAGGAGGAAATCCTATGGCAAATAGTTCAATTGCTAGTGAAATTCAATATAATAACGCCAAACCATGGCAGCTTGTCGCTTTTGCTTTTAACAATTCAGCAACAAATGCTCAATACTTTATGTACCTTATGTTTTTTATCTATTATTGTACAGATAGCTTAGGGCTGTCAGCTATTATCGTCGGTGGAATGATGACATTTTCTCGTATTTTTGATGCATTTATCGATCCAATGATTGGATTAATGATCGATAAAACGAATACTCGTTTTGGTAAATTTAGACCTTATATGTTTGTGGGCATGATCATTATGAACATCTCTACGGTTGGGCTCTATTGGGGGCTTCAATTAGATAGTAACATCGCCATGTATACATGGATTGCAGTTTGTTACGTCATTTGGAACGTTGGCTATACTTGTTCTACGATTTGTACAAAGAGTGCTCAAAATGTTTTAACGAATAATCCAAAGCAACGCCCACTAGTAAGCGGAATTGACCAGGTTATCATGACTGGACTCGATATTCTTATTTTCTCCTTTGGTATGATCATTTTAAATTATTTTGGTGGGGTAGAGGATCCTTCTTCATTTAGAAACTTTGCTTTTATGATTGCAGGGTTTACCACTTTATTCACGATCATTGCAATGGCTGGTATCTGGAAAAAGGATAATGAAAATTACTACGAAGTAAAGGATATGA
Source organism: Paenibacillus sp. FJAT-29882 (assembly GCF_001510645.1). Classification (GTDB taxonomy): domain Bacteria; phylum Bacillota; class Bacilli; order Bacillales; family DSM-1321; genus Peribacillus. The sequence continues at coordinate 47,387 of NZ_LMVB01000001.1, forward strand.
CTAAAAAGGAAAATCAGATTAAAATAAAAGATTTCATTTCTATTATTAAAGGTAATAAAGCGCTTCAAATGCTGATTGTTGCGGGGTCTTCAACGAAAATTGCGACTTCCATTCAAAGTTCAGCAACGGCTTACTTCTTTATGATTGTCATGGGTGGTGCGGAATTTCAGGCAATCGTCAACGGACCTGCAACCTTTGTTAGTTTAGCAGGTGCCTTTATCGGTGTTGGCTTAGCTGTCTATTTAGGATTAAAAAAATCATTTGTGATTGGTCAAATTCTCAGCATTGTTGCTGCGGCCATCCTTTTAGTCATTCGACCATTTGATGCGGGCTCTGTTATTCTAGCGGTTGTTTTAATCTCTTTCTTCCGTTTAGCTGAGAGAATGGCTGATACGAATCAGATTCCAATGATTGCTGATGTAGCCGATTATGAGCTTTGGAAAAACGGACGTTTCATTCCTAGCATGATTGCCACTGCGTTCTCGTTTGTGGATAAAATGGTTAGTTCTCTAAGTGGTTTATTATTAGGAGCTGTACTTGGAGCTGCACATTATACAGCAGGGATGGAAGTCACTCCAACACTATACTGGTCTATATTAGGACTGTACTTTGGTGCACCGCTAATTGCTCATATCATTGCATTGATCGCGATGAAGAAGTACCCAATTAACAAGGAATTTTATGAAAAAATGACAAAAGAGAATCAGGAAAGAAAAGCAAAGATGGAAATGGGAGCATAGTAGCCATGTAATAACCGAGAGTGCTTTTACAAAAACATATATCTGGAGTGACTTTTATAAGGATAGAAGAGAAACGAATATCTTTTTAGAAGAGCAAAGTGGGATGTATGAACAATTAATGGGTGTTGATATCGATTTGTAATATCATTTTAGCAACATGTAAATGAATGAAAAAGCAGTAAATGATAAGCAAAACTCTATCGGGATGAAGCAAACTTTGTACAATCTAATCATCAATAGTTAGACAGAAAAATTCATTTGTACATATGAATGCTTCTAATAAAAAGGGACCGTTGCATCTTAAAGGCAACGGTTTTTGTACGTATCATGGATCTTAATGATCGGCCAATAGGAACGCAAAGGGGTGTTTGATCAACAGGATTTTCAATAAGACAGCGCTCTAGTCCGAAGACTTCTTTAACCATGTTGGTGGTAAATCCTTTTTTGGGCGGCCCCTCTTGATAAATTTTCCCCTTAACAATGCTAATGAGATGATCAGCGTATTGCGCTGCTTGATTTAAATCATGTAAAACCATAACTATCGTTCGACCGTGAGTGATGTTTAAGTCACGCAGTAATTCTAATATTTCAATTTGGTGCGCTAGATTTAAATAGGTTGTTGGTTCATCTACTAATAAAAGATCTGTATCTTGAGCTAAGGCCATTGAAATCCACGCTCTTTGCCTTTGTCTCCCAGATCATTGATCCAATGTACGATTTGCAAAATTAGTCATTTTTGTTGCCGATAATGCACGTTCTACAATTGAATGATCTTCCGGAGTTTGTCTAGAAAATAAACCTTTATGTGGATGTCTACCGTAGTAACATAGATCTTTGACGGTTACATCTTCTGGGGCCTCGGACCTTGAGGTAAAATGGTTGATTTACCACAACCATTGGACCCAATAATAACGCTAATCTTACCTTTAGGAACTTCTAAACTGATAGTATCAAGGATTTGAGTTGATCCGTAAGAGAGAAAGTTGTTCTGCTGATAATGTTGTCATAATTGATCGCCTTTCTTATGCCTATTTTCGTTCAGAACGTAATAAATATAAAAAATATGGTGCCCCAATTACTGCTGTAATAATTCAAGCGGGTATTTCTATTGGAGGAAATAAACCTCTACCTAGGCTATCGGCAACTAATAGTAGAATAGCGCCGAAAAGAGCTGAGGCAGGAAGTAAAACTTTGAATTTAGATCCTACAACTTTTCTGGCAATATGAGGAGCAATTAAACCAATAAATCCGATAGAACCCACTGTGGCAACACATACGCCAATTAAAACAACCGAAACGCCTAGTAAAATATACCTCAGAAATTTTGATCTTTCACCGAGTCCTGTAGCTATATCATCTCCAAGGCTCAATATATCCAATTTAGAAGTTAAACCAATTAGTATCGGGATAAGAATAAGACATGGAAGCAAAAGATATACTTGATCCCACCCTCTTGCCCATAGACTCCCTGTCAACCACAAAAGAGTCATATTAACATTGTCTGGAAACTTAATCATAAAATACTCTATTCCTGCTTGGCATATTGCTCCTAAAGCTATTGTATTAGGTTGCTTGAAACTATTGAAGTATCTCGCAATGGAGAACTAAAGGAATGTAAGGGAGTTGGGAAATTTTAAATAGAGGAAAATACTTTAGCATCAATTTATTTAACACAGACGGAGCCCATGAAGGATATAAAAATCTATACATATGATTTCCCAAAGGACAAAAATAGAAAATTAATGAAGAATGGTGCTTAATAAAATGATGCTATGTTGGTAAGAAAAGCTGTAATACCAAACAAGAGGGCATAGAAATATAAAAAGCCTGTATCATAATTACTTGGTAATCATGATACAGGCTTTTTAACTCAAGAGTTAATTGTCATTATCTATATTTAACTCACTGTTTGTTTTTTGATGAGTTTCAATTCGAATTAGCGACTTTGAAACGCCACTTTTAAACCGAGTCCGAGATAGATGGCTCCGACGATTTTACCGCTGAAGCGGCCGAGCCAAGATATCCGTTTAACAAGCCGCCCGAGTGGACGGATGCAAAAGGCGATAAGTGTCGTATAGATCACACCTAAGAATACAAAGATTAGGCCGAGAAACAAGAATTGGAGAACAGATGTCCCTTGTTCAGGGTGAACGAACTGTGGCAAAAATGCTAGAAAGAAGAGAGCCGTTTTCGGGTTAAGAACTTCTGTTAAAATGGCCTGACCATACGTACTTAAAGACGATATCGGGGAAACCTTTGGCAGTTTAGGATCAGATGGCTTTTCTAATATCGCACGAATGCCGAGATAAATTAAGTAAGCAGCACCTGCAAACTTCACAATATTAAAAGCAAGTGCAGATGTCATCAAAATGGCGGAAAGTCCAACCGCGGCAAATATAGTATGAATCAAATCGCCAGTCGCGAGTCCAATACCTGCAATTACGCCTGCTTTACGCCCACCTTGAACAGTGCGAGTGGCTGTAAGAAGAACAGCCGGACCTGGAATTAAAAAGAGCCCAATTACGACTGCAATAAACGCTCCTAAAGTAGAAAAATCAAACATTGGGGTTTCCTCCTATTCCTTCAATACCGTCAAGTATAGTAGAGGATGAATCGTAAATCAACAGCCATTCAAAAGTTTAAAAACAATTCGTTTGGAATGGTATTCATGATCATAAGGAATGTTTAGAATAATATGGTAATATAAAGAAAAGTAGGGAATCAATCGCTTCAGATAAGTGATGTCTACATTTTGATTGTCAGACTGTCCAATTGCTGTCTGAATGATATGAAAATTAGGAAGATGCGTATATAAGTGCATGTTCAAAAAGGAGGATAAAAAGAGCCAAGAAGTTCGAGGAGTGCATCCCGAGAGGACCGTGGAGACAGAGGTTTGAAGCAATTCGCAAGCTTTTTTACCGGGCTTTTTGAACATCCCCCTATAATTAGAATGTGCGTCATAAGCTCAAAGAAATGACAAATAGCCATCTAAAGGTGAGTAGAAAAAGAGAATTCAAGGATTACTGAGGTGAAATAGAATGGACAATCAATATTTTGTTGGTTGGGGAACACTTGCCCTTATTAATGCAGGATTAGCGCAAGGTAAAAACAGGACTGGTTTAAATTGGTTTTTATTATCTTTGCTGCTTGGACCAATTGCAACATTGATCTTATTGTTTTCAGAAAAGAAACCAGATTAAACGATATAAGACTATTTAGTTAAAAAAATAATGATCCCAAATCGAAATTGGAATCATTAACGTACATATTATAAAAGAAAACACTTATCCTTACTGAACAGATCCTCGCTTAATTAACGACACATCAATTGTCTCGTTTGTAACCGGCTCATTTGCAATAAGTTTTACTAGATTACCAGCACAAAGCGCTCCCCATTTATGTTTGGAATAATCAATTGTAGCTAAATTTGGCATGATGTATTGGGACATTTCGATATTATCAAAGCCAATAATATGTATGTGTTTTCCAATTTGATACGTTGTTGTTGACAGATAATCATACATGCCAATGGCCATTTCATCATTTAAACAGAAAACAGCAACAGGTTCTTTGTACTCTTTGACGATTTGATCTGCTGCGCGTGCGCCCGAAAGTTTAGAAAAATCCCCTTTAATTTCCTGATAGTGAATATCATCACATTGTTTTACCGCTGTTCTAACAGCTTGCAGACGTTGATGGGCATCATAAGAAATATCAGGACCTGTAACGATATAAAGCTTTCGGTGGCCTTTTTCAAGCAAATAGTGAACGGCTAAAGCGGATCCGGTTGTATTATCCAGAATCACTTGATTAATGTTTTGGTGTTCAAGTTCTCGATCTAAGACGACTAGTTTACACCCTATGTCAGCATATTTAATTAATTCTTCATCTGAAAAACTCCAATCAAGAACAATGGCGCCATCTATTACTTGTTCTGGTAGGAAACGATGAGATTTCATCCCGTTGCAGACGATTAGTTCATAATCAGTGCTGTTAAGTGTAGCATTGATACCTTGCAGAAGCGGTCCAAAAAAATTACCACTGTAATCGGACATTAAAAAGGCACCGATGATTTTTGTTTCGCGTTTTTTTAATGAGCGCGCGGCGGCATTTGGAACATAGTTCAATTCCTTTGCAATTTCCCGAATTCGTGCTGAAGTAGCTTCCGTTATTTTAGAGCTCCCATTTAATGCATAGGATACGGTTGAAATCGAGACACCGGCATGTTTCGCGATATCTTTAATACTTACCACGATAACGTCCCCTATCTTTTCCTTAACGGTATTATATCGTATTTGACTAGCTGAAAAGTTTCAATGTATATCTCATAGGAAAAAGGCATTCGTGATGGATTGAACGACTACTATTCCTGTGTTTAAATAAATAATGGCAATTTTCTAATAAACCATTGAAAACGGTTACCTGAAGACTTATAATAACTCATAGAATCGTATCGATAGCTTTAGTAATGAGATATAAGTATTTTTATATTTTTTTTATCGTTTATCGAAACGTTTCACTAAAAGTAGTATAACTGAAAACTATGAAAAAATGAATCCGTTTTCAATGAAGAAATAAAATCTAAACTCTTTTCATGAAAGTCTACCCACCTAATAAAATAGTAGAAATGGGGATAAAGATGACAGTGATTCCAATAGCAGTTCAAATGTATTCATTGCGTGAGGAAAGTGAAAAAGACTTTGCTGGTACATTGAAAAAAGTTGCAGAACTAGGCTTTGCTGGCGTTGAATTTGCTGGACTTGGAGGATTGACTGCGACAGAAGTCCGTGTGTTATTGGATGATCTAGGGCTGAAAGCTGCATCTAGCCATGTTCCGCTTGTCGAGTTGAAACATAACTTGGCACAAGTGATTGAAGATCAGAAGATATTAGGAAGTACCTATATAGTTTGCCCGTATTTAATGCCGGATCAACGAAGTGAAGAAGATTATAATACGCTGATTCCATGGCTAGATGAGGCGGGTGAAACGTGTCTGCGTGAAGGCATTACCCTTTGCTATCATAATCATGATTTTGAACTAGAACGCATGTCGGATGGAAGAATGGCACTGGAGGCAATTTTTGATGATACAAACGCAGACTATGTGAAAGCAGAACCCGACATATACTGGCTGACAAAGGCTGGGGAAAAGCCGGTAGAGTGGCTTAACCGCTATAAAAATCGAACTCCACTCGTTCATTTGAAAGATATGACGACAGATGGAGAACAATTTTTTGCAGAGCTGGGAACTGGCGGGGTTGATATTGAAGCGGTGCTCACTATAGGAGAAGAAGTTGGTGTTCAGTGGTGGGTGATCGAACAGGATCTAAGCCGAACCACATCATTTGAAAGCATGGAAATCAGTATTAGGTATCTGAAAAAGAAACTTCCTTATCTTCTGAATAAATAAAAAGGGGACGAAAGTATGGCGTTAAACGTAGGCATCATTGGTTGTGGGAATATTAGTAGCATTTACTTAGAAAACAGCCGTCGTTTTCCTGAATTTACTATTATGGCATGTACGGATTTGGATATTGAAAAAGCAAAAGCGGCTGCTGTAAAATATGGCATCCAACATATGAGTAGTGTGGATGAAATGATGGATTCGCCGGATATTGATATCGTATTAAATTTGACGGTTCCACACGCTCATGCAGCGGTAGCGCTAAAAGCAATCGAAAATGAAAAGCATGTGTATACAGAGAAGCCGCTCGCGATTACATTTGATGATGGCAAGAGAATCATGAATGAAGCCCGTCTCAAACAAGTCACTATAGGATCTGCTCCAGATACTTTTCTAGGCGGAAGTATTCAATTGGCCGGTAAGTTAATCGAAGAAGGTGTGATTGGAAAACCGATAGGCGCATCGGCCTTTATGATGTCACGTGGGCCGGAATCGTGGCACCCGAATCCTGAAATTTTTTATCATGTAGGCGGTGGTCCGATGTTCGATATGGGTCCATATTACATAACCGCACTAGTTAGCTTATTAGGGCCAGTCAACAGAATCACTGGATCTACACGTATTACGTTTCCAGAACGAACGATTACAAGCCCGAAGAAAAATGGAGAAAAAATAACGGTTCAGGTCCCAACACATGTGTCTGGCATTCTCGATTTCGTAAACGGAGCGACCGCGACGATTACAACAAGCTTTGATGTATCAGCGGCGCGGACACCGTTCATTGAAATTTATGGAGAAGGCGGTACAATCAGCCTGCCTGATCCGAATCATTTTAATCAGCCACTTCTAGTGAAAAGACATGGCGAAGAAGAGTGGCAAGAAATGAAGCCTGATGGAGACGCTCATGATAATTTGCGTGGCATCGGACTTGCTGATATGGCTAAAGCAATTGAAGTAGGGAAACAACCACGTGCAAATGGCAAGATGGCCTTACATGTGCTTGAAATTATGCATGGAATTCACCGCTCATCTGAAGACGGGCGCCATTATTTGCTGGAAAGTACATGTGAACAGCCGCCTTTGTTATCGTAAGAAATTGGTTAATAACGAGAAAAGCTAGGAGGATTAGTTGATGAGTACGTTAAAAGTAGGTGTTATCGGCTGTGGAAGTATAGCGAAATTTCGTCATTTACCAGAGTATTATGCTAATAAAAAGGTAGAAATCGTCGCGGTTTGTGACATTGTCGCAGATCGTTGTGAAAAAATGGCCACGCAATACAGTGCTAAAGCATTTACCGACTATAAAGAGGTATTGAAGCTGGAAGAAATCGATGCAATCAGCGTCTGTCTACCTAACTATTTACATGCACCTGTTTCCATTGATGCGTTGAATGCGGGAAAACACGTGCTTTGTGAAAAGCCGATGGCAACGTCAAAGAACGAAGCAGTTGCGATGATTAATGCTGCGAATATAAATGAAAAAACGCTGATGATCGCACATAACCAACGTTTTGTAGCTTCCCATCAAACGGCCAAACAAATTATTGACAGCGGCAAGCTCGGGAAGATTCACAGTTTTAAAACAACATTTGGTCATCCAGGTCCAGAGGCATGGAGTGTGGATGGTGCAGATAGCTGGTTCTTTAACAAAGAACAGGCTTTTATCGGAGCAATGGGTGACCTTGGCGTCCACAAATCAGATTTAATGCGTTATTTACTTGGAGAGTTTACAGAAGTAGGCGCATTTATTGAAACGACTGCGAAGAAGAATACAGAAGTGGATGACAATGCCGTCTGTATTTTACGAACAGAAAGTGGGATTATCGGTACTCTTACAGCAAGCTGGGCATATGTGTCTGGCGATGACAATTCTACAGTTATCTACGGAGAAAATGGAACCTTACGTTTAGAAGCTGATCCAGACTATTCGTTAATTGAAGAATATCGGGATGGCAAAGTGATTCATCATAAGCTTGATAAAATTCAAACGAATGAAGATGGTGGCCAGATAAATTCTCATGTCATCGACCATTTTGTTGAGTGCATTTTGGAAAATAAAGAACCACTCATCACGGGTGAAGAAGGTTTGAAATCACTAAAGGTTATTCTAGCGGCACTTGAGTCACAGGAAACAAAAAAAATTATTTCATTGGAACAGGAAGTGTAATTGAAATGAAATTAGGCGTATTTACTGTATTATTTGCAAATAAATCATTTGAGGAAATGCTTGATCACGTGAAAGCTTCAGGGCTTGATGCAGTTGAAATCGGTACAGGCTGCTATCCAGGGAATGCCCATTGCCCACTTGATGAGCTTTTAGAAAATGAGCAGAAGCGAAATGACTATTTAGAAGCTGTCACATCACGCGGTTTAACGATCAGTGCATTTAGCTGTCATGGCAATCCACTCACACCAGACAAAGCCTTTGCCGAAGAGTCGGATACTGTTTTACGTAAAACGATTAAACTAGCGTCTCTTCTTCAGGTTCCAGTCGTTAACGCTTTTTCTGGTACTGCTGGTGATAGCGACGAAGCAAAACAGCCGAACTGGCCCGTCGTTCCTTGGCCTGCGGAATATGGGGATGTGTTAACATGGCAATGGGAAAACAAATTGATTCCATATTGGAAAGAAATCGGTGAACTGGCTACACAACATCATGTGAAAATTGGTCTTGAATTGCACGGTGGCTTCCTTGTTCACACGCCATACACGATGCTAAAGCTACGTGAAGCAACATGTGATGCAATCGGTGCGAACTTAGACCCTAGTCATATGTGGTGGCAAGGAATTGATCCAGTTGCTGCGATAAAAATCCTTGGTAAAGCTGGTGCCATTCACCATTTTCATGCAAAAGATACGTACATCGATCAAGACAATGTCAATATGTACGGATTGACAGATATGCAGCCATACGGAAACGTACAATCACGAGCATGGACGTTCCGAAGTGTCGGCTGTGGCCACAGCATGCAGGAATGGTCAGATATGATGAGTGCACTTCGTACATATAACTATGATTACGTTGTTAGCATTGAACATGAAGATGCGATCATGTCCATTGAAGAAGGCTTCTCGCGTGCAGTAAAAAACTTAAATGACGTTTTGATTCGTGATTCTTCAGGAGATATGTGGTGGGCGTAACAGTATGTGTAATTGAAAAGAGGCAAAGTGCCTCTTTTTTTGGCTTGAAACGATGAAGTGTTAATACGTGCTATGTGATAAAATTATCATAATAGAGCGTGTTCAAAAAGGAGGATAAAAAGAGTCAAGAAGTTCGAGAAGAGACAGAGCGACGAAGAAATTCGACAGCTATTTTACCGGACTTCTTGAACATCCTCTAATAATCATTATGGAATATAATTGTAGTGTAACTAAAAGGGTAAGGAGGGGAAAGCGATGTCTTTTAGCTTTACAGGCATTCATCATGTTCAATTAGCTGCACCACCAGGTTCTGAGGACGTAGCAAGAAAGTTTTTTGTGGGAATTTTAGGTTTTGAAGAAATCGAACAACCTGAGCCAATGAAAATACGAGGTGGAGTGTGGTTTGGATTTGGCAACTATCACCTTCATATTGGTATTGAAGAACCATTCTCTCCTGCCAAAAAAGCGCATCCAGCATTCGAGGTAAAACATATAGAGGCTCTGAAAATCCATTTGTCTGAAAATAACATTCCTTTTATAGTTGATACCGATTATCCAGGAGTGAACAGAATTTATATCGAGGACCCTTGGGGGAATCGCGTTGAAATTTTAGAAAAATGTATCTAACGGATCCCTTCATAAAGAGAGCAGGGGAGAGTAATGCAAAACCCAAGGAATAGGATCCCTGGGTTTTGTTTTTCCTGAAGAAATTAAGCTGTATCCTTATTGTTTATATTGAAAGACTTAAAGGATTGTATGAAAAGAGTGACGGATGACATCCCCGCGGCTAATGATTCCAGCCAATCCCCCGTTACGGACGACCGGTAACTTTTTTATCCGCTTTTTTCCTAAAAGAGCTGCAATATTTTCAATATCTTCATGATAGTCAACTGTGATCACCTTTTTCTTTGCAATATTTAATACGTTTAAATCAAGTATTTTCTTTGCCCTTTCCTCAAATTCATCGACATCCCCTTTTAACACGTTCACATAATAGAAGGAGTCTACAAAGATATCCTTATGCTTGCCAATATGTCTCATAATATCACCATCACTTATATACGCGATGATTTCATTTTTGTCATTGATGACTGGAAGACCGCTTATGTGGTGCTCAATAAATTTCTTGATAACGGAACGGATGGTATCGCTTTCGAAAACCTTGTAAACATGACGATTCATAATTTCATGTGCTTTCATATGAGTCCTCCTAAATATCAGTCATGAAAAGGAGCGCATCTCTAAAGCCTCAACTTAATGACTCCTTCCAGAGCTTGTATTAGTCACTTTAATAAAAGGTTGATACGAGTATATACTTGTATCATACAATTAAATTCCAGGAAGTCAATCCTTCTTTTACAGATGTTTACGGTAGGGTATCATGGTTTATATAGAAGGATAATAATAAGGTGGTAAAGAAATGAATATGCATGCACTGGAAACCATTGAGCTTGAAATGGCGGTTCTGGCTCGCCTTGTCAAATCGATGACATCTGATTTAAGGAATTTAGACAAATCTGCCTATCTTCTGTTGCATCAATTATCTTCAGAAGGATCCTCTGGAGTGAAAATCTTGGCGAATAAATTGCATTTGGATATTTCTACAGTAAGCAGACAAACTGCATCTATGGAGCAAAAAGGGTATGTGTGCAAGGTCCCTGATCCCAAGGATGGTAGATCATACTTCTATCAGATTACGGATTTGGGATTAAAGGAATTGAGCCAATACAAACAAGCACGATTGGACAAGTTGGAAGAATTGCTAAACGATTGGTCTGACGAGGAAGGTCAAAACTTTGGGCAACTGTTAAAAAAGTTTAATCAAACGCTAATGGATAAATAATGCTCTGATTTAGATTTTCTTTGGAATAATTATTGGATTTACTTGGTTAATATAATGATGTTTTTGAATGCATAAAGAAAAAGAAAAACACGCTTAAAATGTAATCCAAGCGTGTTTTTCCTGCTTATAGAAAAGGTATGAAAATGTTGATGGTTATTGGATACTATTTAGTCTACAGCTTTGGAGCTTGAATTGGATCCTAAGTTCCATAAGCTAAATAGAATCGTGAATAAACCAAGAATCACGCTTGACCAAACCGCTTCATTTGCTATTGAGTAGATATATGGGAAAATGACAAACCAGACGCCCGTAATTACTGAAACCCAGTTTTGCCACGAATTCCAACCAGGTTTGTCATACCCCCACCATGCTGCGATAATCTGAATGATTCCGAAAACTACACTTAACCACAAAGCTCCTGTTTGATCTGAAAAATCAAAAACCCAAGGTGCGATAATAAACCAGACACCGATTAATGCATTTAAGGTACTTCTTGTTTTCATAATTACCCCTCCTTAAAGTTTAGGAAATCTCTAAAGATTTCCTTGTTGAATTATATGTTTAGAAATAATAAAAATTAACTAAAAATGAGATTATATATTCAATTATTAATAAAAGGAAAAAGAGGGGAGTTTATCTTGATTTTTTGTTTGTAGGGGTAGACCTAGGAATGATGATCGTCCTTCTTTTGCTTATGCTAATTATTTGGAAATGAATAAAGCCTACTAACTAGCCTAGAACAAAATTAAGAACTTACTTGGTGTATGCATTCAACTAATCGGAATGGGACTTTGTTATATCCTTGTTGAAATTATGGTGGTGGAATTGAAAGACTAAACACGCTTGGATTTATAAATCCAAGCGTGTTTAGTCTTTCAATTTTATCCCGCATTAACGGGCAGTAAGACCCCCACCTCAAGGCTTAGAGGGAATCGAAGAAGCGTAGGTGAGGGACAACTGCCCGTAAAAGCCCGATTGGTTCAACTAACAATCAGTGGGGATGAAGAAAACCCCCACTGATTGAAGTTTCACTTTATATCAAAGTCAAATAGTCGGACCGCCAAGATTCTTGATCGTATCAGAAACGTTGGAGAATTTTTTGAAATTGACTTTGAATTTCTCGGCAAGTTCGGTTGCTTTTTCTGTGTAGGCTGCTTGGTTTGACCAAGTTTTAATTGGTTGAAGGACTTCGTCTGGAACCCCTGATACATGAAGGGGGATTTCAAGACCGAAGATATCGTCGTGAACGGTTTCGATATGATTCAATTCGCCTTCAAGGGCAGCTTGAATCATCGCGCGCGTGTAAGCGAGCTTCATTCGGCTTCCTGTCCCATATTCTCCGCCTGTCCATCCTGTGTTTACTAGGAAGACTCTAGAGTTGTTCTCATCGATTTTTTTGCCGAGCATTTCTGCATAGTGTGTCGCTGCTAATGGTAGGAATGGCGATCCGAAGCATGTTGAGAATGTTGCTTCTGGTGTTGTAACACCCCGTTCTGTTCCAGCCAATTTACTTGTGTAGCCACTTAAGAAATGGTACATGGCTTGTTCTTTCGAAAGCTTCGAGATTGGAGGCAACACGCCAGAGGCATCTGCCGTTAAGAAAATGATAGTATTCGGGTGACCGGCAACACTCGGATTAACGATATTACCGATTCCTTGTAGCTGGTAAGCGGCACGTGTATTTTCCGTTAATGTAGCATCATCATAATCAGCTACACGTGTGTCTGGATTCACAACTACATTTTCCAACACAGCACCAAAGCGAATGGCGTCGAAAATTTGCGGTTCTTTTTCGCGTGAAAGATTGATGGTTTTGGCATAACAACCGCCTTCGATGTTGAAAACGCCGCTAGAAGACCAGCCGTGCTCGTCGTCACCAATTAATTTCCGGCTTGGGTCAGCGGATAAAGTGGTTTTACCTGTCCCAGACAAACCAAAGAACAAAGCAACATCACCCTCTCTGCCGACGTTTGCTGAACAGTGCATCGGAAGAATTCCTGCTTCGGGGAGCACGTAATTCATGACGGAGAAAATCGATTTCTTCATTTCTCCAGCATATTCAGTTCCACCGATTAATACGGTACGTCGTTCAAATGAAATGATGATGAACGTTTCTGATTTCGTTCCATCTACTGCAGGGTCCGCTTTGAAGTTAGGAGCGGAAATGACCGTAAATTCTGCTTGGTGACCGAGTAAATCTTCATCAGTCGGACGCACAAACAATTGATGGGCGAACAAGTTGTGCCAAGCATACTCGTTGATAACCTGAATGGGAAGTCGGTGCTGTACATCTGCACCAGCAAATCCTTTGAATACAAAAATCTCTTCTTTTTGTTTTAAATAGCTTATTACTTTATTGTAAAGGTTTGCAAAAGTATCTTCAGAAATAGGTTGATTCACCGGACCCCAGTCGATTTTGTCTTTGAACACTAATTCTTCCACTATATATTTATCTTTAGGAGAGCGTCCTGTATATTTGCCTGTTTCTGCACGAACTGCGCCCGTTGATGTAAGAACTCCTTCATTTCGTTTAAGAACTTTCTCAACTAATTGAGGAACAGAAAGCTGTACGTTTACATTTGATCCAGCTAATAATTGATGTAACTCATTTGAAATGCCCACAGTATTCATATATGAGATACCTTCCTTCACCCTTATTTATAGAAATAGTATAACACATTGACTTTATTAGTCTATACTAATTATAGTATTTAACACATTTTTTTCTGGAATAGGTATTTTATTCAAGAGATAGACGATATTCATAGAATCAATCAACCTATAATGAAACTATTATTAAGGAAAAAAATCTTGACACTATTCCTTGTAGTACGTTATTATTTTAAATTGTACGGATTCTCTTATCCCGAGTTGGTGGAGGGACAGGCCCTAAGAAACCCAGCAACCTGCCGAAGTGTAGAAAGTTTGCGAAAGATTGATTGCAGATAAAAGTAATTGTCTTTTAATAATTTTGGCGTTGGTGCTAACCTGAGCAAGGTAAAAAACCCTTGAACGATAAGAGTGAAAGGATAGATTCAGTCAATAAACCTTTCCTCAATGACGGGGAAGGTTTTTATGTTTTTCGGGAACACTGATGAACAACGCTGAGAAGATCTGCATCTATTATAGAAACCGATAAGGGAACGAGCTCCGTCAAAACAAAAAAGGTGGATGAGATGGATGGGGTAAAAGCCTCCGTTTGCGCACCTAACACATAATTTCAATAATTAGGAGGAATTAAGATGTCAACAAAACGTCGTCTTTTTACTTCTGAGTCTGTTACAGAAGGCCATCCGGATAAGATTTGTGATCAGATTTCAGATTCAATTTTAGATGCTATCCTGGAAAAGGATGCAAACGCGCGTGTTGCGTGTGAAACTTCGGTAACTACTGGTCTTGTACTAGTAGCTGGTGAAATCACAACTTCCGCATATGTAGACATTCCGCGTATTGTTCGCGATACTATTGCTGGGATTGGCTACACTCGTGCGAAATTCGGCTTTGATGCTGAGACATGCGCTGTTTTAAGTTCAATTGATGAGCAATCAGCAGATATCGCTTTAGGTGTTGATCAAGCACTTGAATCGCGTGAAGGTACGATGAGCGATGCTGAAATCGAAGCAATCGGTGCAGGGGACCAAGGTTTAATGTTCGGATTTGCTTGTAATGAAACAGAAGAGCTTATGCCACTTCCGATTTCATTGGCGCATAAACTTTCCCACCGTTTGACTGCTGTTCGTAAAGACGGCACATTAGCTTACTTGCGCCCAGATGGAAAAACGCAAGTAACGATCGAATATGATGAGAACAATCAACCGGCTCGTGTTGATACAATTGTTATCTCTACACAGCATGACGAAGACACTACGCTAGAGCAAATTCAAGCTGACCTGAAAGAACACGTGATTAAAGCGGTTGTTCCAGCTGAATTGATCGATGCTGAAACAAAGTACTTCATTAATCCAACAGGCCGCTTCGTTATTGGTGGACCTCAAGGAGATGCGGGTCTTACAGGACGTAAGATTATCGTTGACACATACGGCGGTTACGCTCGTCACGGTGGTGGCGCATTCTCAGGTAAGGATGCAACGAAGGTGGACCGCTCTGCAGCCTATGCCGCTCGTTATGTTGCGAAAAACATCGTAGCAGCTGGTCTTGCTGATAAAGCAGAAGTTCAATTGGCTTATGCAATCGGTGTAGCGAAACCAGTGTCAATTGCGATCGATACATTCGGAACAGGAACAGTATCTGAAGATGTATTAGTAGACTTAGTTCGTGCTAACTTCGACCTTCGTCCTGCTGGTATTATCAAAATGCTTGACCTGCGCCGCCCAATTTACAAGCAAACAGCAGCATACGGACATTTCGGCCGTACAGACGTTGATCTTCCTTGGGAACGTACAGATAAAGCAGCAACATTGAAAGAACAAGCTCAATAATAGTAAAAAGAGGAATCCACATTGTGGGTTTCTTTTTTTGTGTGGGAAATCTGAAACACAATTCCTGAGATTGGTGGGTAAATGGGAAGGAGAACCCCGAGAGCTGTTGGACCATAGACTAATTCTAGAGAAGCAACTTTGCTTGGACATGAATATAAAATAAAAACGACTCCAGTGCTTAGAGTCGTTGAAATAAGATTTTTTATCCCGCATTAACGGGCAGTAAAACCCCGACCTCAAGGCTTAGAGGAGTCGAGGAAGCGTAGGTGGGGGATAACTGCGTAAAAGCCCGATTGGTTCAACTAACAATCAGTGGGGGATGAAGACCCCCTCACTGATTGAAGTTTCACTTTATTCTTCAATCCGTTTCTCATTCTTGTAGTACTGTCCTTTTTCAGCATATTCACGGACGATGCGTTTCATGTCTTCCCGATCTGCGTCGTTCAGCTCCCGCACGACTTTGGCGGGACGTCCGAAAGCGAGTGTATTTGGTGGAATCACTTTCCCTTGCGACACGAGACTACCAGCACCGATGAAAGCTCCTTCGCCGATTTCCGCTTCATCTAGAATAATTGATCCCATCCCAATGAGTGCTCTTTTGCGGATTTTGCAGCTATGTAGCGTGACTTGATGACCGACTGTGACTTCATCTTCAATGATAAGCGGGTTGTTCGGGCTTTGGTGAAGAACACTGTTGTCTTGAATATTTACTTTGTTTCCAATGATCGTTGGCGCTACGTCCCCGCGAATCACAGAATTGAACCAGATGGTTGACTCTTCACCGATTTTTACATCGCCCGTTACAACAGCGTTATCGGCGAGGTAGGCACTGGCTGATATTTCCGGCTTTTTTCCTTTATAAGTGTAAAGAATCATCTTTGAACCATATCCTTTCCGTTTAGATGTTTTTTAGGTATTATTTTTACTATACAATAATATGCGATAATTCGTTATAATAAGGTTCACTGATCATGCCAGAAGACTTGATAATTGTTCGCACATTTAATTTAAGATGAAGGTATGATAGTCTGTTGATCCGGGATAAAATAAAGAATAGCAAAGTGTAAATGAAGATTTAGCAACTAGAGATATAGTAGGAGGAGATTTTCATATGTGGAAATGGGAGGCAGACGTTACCCCAAAAGGAGTCATCGTCATCGTTCATGGTGCCATGGAGCATCACGGGCGTTATAAATGGCTATCGCAAATGTGGCGGTCCGCCGGTTACCATGTGATTATGGGAGATCTTCCAGGACAGGGTATGACAACCCGTGCATTTAGAGGACATATTGAATCCTTTGATCAATATTTAATAGAAGTAAAAAGCTGGATTGAGGAAGCGTATCAATATTCACTGCCCGTTTTTTTACTCGGACATAGTATGGGCGGATTAATCGCGATTAGATTACTTCAGCAGGATGAAGTGGACTTGGCGGGGGTCATTCTCTCGTCCCCTTGTTTAGGTTTAGTTAAACACCCATCCAAGCTAATGACTGCAATTTCGTTAGGGTTGAATGTTACGTATCCGACCTTCCGAGTGGAATCTGGCTTATCACCTGAGCTTGCCACTAGAAATGAGGAAGTAAGGGAGTCAGACTTAAACGATTCGTTATACGTGACGAAAGTTTCGGTCAGATGGTACCGCGAACTTACGAAAAACATGAAAGAAGCCTTTGAAGATATCCCTGACTTTCAGGATATTCCGCTTTTGCTCATGCAGGGCGGCGATGACCGAGTCGTCGATAAACGCCCAGTTCGTGAATGGTTTAATTATAATCTTGGCAGTGAAAAACAATACAAAGAATGGCCGCATTTATATCATGAAATATTTAATGAACCGGAGCGCGATGATGTATTTCAATATGCGCTAGGTTTTGTGGAAACGAGATTAAAGACGCTCGGGTATGTCCTTTAATCTATGGAAAAAGAAAGGGGCCTCCTAAACATCGTTTATCTGATGCATACATGACCTATTAAACGATATTTCGAATGTGAGATCAGACCGTTTGGGATAACCTTCTTGTCTTGTTTGTTTTGGAAGAATACAAAGAATTAGGAGTTTGAGTAACTATGAAAAACGCTGAATATTGGATCGGAAACTTAGCGATGACCCCTCATAAAGAAGGAGGATATTTTAAAGAAATGCTCATGGCAGAGGGAGAACTGGTTACTGAACATACTACAAAAAGACCGTATTATACAAGTATTTATTTCTTACTCCGTAGTGGAAACCCTTCTCATTTTCATCGCTTGAAGTCTGATGAAGTATGGTATTTTCATACTGGAGATCCCTTGAATATACATATCATCCATCCGAATGGAGAGTACGAAATAGTGAGGCTAGGTCTTAATGTGGAACAGGGGGAAGTTTTGCAAGCCGTTGTTCCAAAGGGAGCTATATTTGGGTCAGACGTAGCTGAGACTGCAGATTATTCACTAGTAAGTTGCATGGTTTCCCCTGGGTTTGATTATCAAGATTTCGAGTTATTTACGCAGCGTGAGTTACTCGAAGAATACCCTAGCCATGAGCAAATCATAAAGAAACTTGCTTATGAAGAGTTACCAGAATAAGATGTAAACGAGGTTGGTTTTAATCGAGCCAACCTCGTTTTTTATCCCGTTTGTACTGATCCCATCCATCTAGTTTTACCTGATTCGTGTAAACCCAAGATACCTTGTGCCTTGAAATTGCAAATCACCAATGTCGCCCTCTATCAGCTGACCATATTCAAGGTCCTTCACATAGAATTCCATTCGATCTCCACTATCAACTTCAAATGTGATGTAGTAATGATTATATGCGCGCGTTTCTCCTCCACCATGTATGCTTGTTCTTTTTGTAACAACCTTAGCTCGGACCGTTAATTTAGGGGCATCGTTATTGCTGCTCCAAGTCGAAATCCCTTTAATCACTGCAAAAATTATAATTCCGAAAATAATAACAAAAGCAACTATAAATAAAATTGGTCCGATTCGAAATATAATGTCACCTGGTGCTTCATACATGTTGATCTCTCCTTTTGGTATTATTTTTTATATACGATGGCGGGTGATGGAAGTTTCGGAAATATGGAAATCTCCCATAAATAAAGTGCCAGACCTTACACAATATTAGAGTGTGGGGTCTGGCACTTTAGGGGGACTCTCATCCTTTAAGATTTTACTTTATTTTTTCAATCGCAACAATAAACGGCGGCTGATTCACCTGATTGATGAATCCGTATTGTAGAACATGAGCTTTGTCCTGGGGGAGCGACGTGGCATAATCTAGTACGGCGTCTCGTTCAATCGCTCCGCCTATGTGTCCGTGATAGATAACTAGGACGATGACTCCTTTAGGTGCCATGATTTCAAGTAGTTGTTCAATCGCAGCAATGGTCGACTCGGCAGCGGTGACAATTGATTTGTCGCCACCTGGAAGATACCCCAAATTAAAGATAGCGGCTTTAATTTGGCCATACTGTTGCTCTGACACATATGCTTTTACATGCTCATGCCCTGTTTGGATAAGCGTGCACTGTTGCAGTAGATCTTCTTCTCGTAATTTCTCAGTCGTATTCACAATCGCTTCCTTTTGAATATCGAATCCGTACACATGTCCGGTTTTACCAACGATATTAGCCAGAAAAGCTGTATCATGTCCGTTGCCACAAGTCCCATCGATTGCAATATCCCCTGGTTCAAGTGCCGTCTGAAGCAGAAACCGAGCGAAGGGAAGAATCTTCATAAGTTTCACCGTTTTTCACTTCCATTATCATAGTAAAATTTATCCGACTCTTAACAGGTGATAAACCCCCATTATGCGTCGAATTTAGGATTTACGCGTCAAATCCAAAATACTTCATTCCTTTTCAATTATTTGATAAAGTTTCCCTTGCCAGCTATCCCGGCGTTTTAGCTCTGCATCAATCGAGTTTAATACATCCCATTTATTCACGCTCCACATTGGCCCAATCATCAAATCGATCGGACCGTCACCAGTAATTCTGTGAACGATCATTTCCGGAGGGAGTATCTCCAACTGATCGACAACAAGGTTCACATAATCTTCTTGTGTTAAAAATTCGAGCATCCCTTTTTCATATTGTTTGACCATTGGTGTTCCTTTAAGTAGATGAAGTAAGTGTATCTTGATGCCTTGAACGTCCAATTTCGCTACTTCGCGAGCTGTTTCCATCATCATGTCATAGCTTTCAAGTGGTAGTCCGTTAATGATGTGCGAACAAACGCGAATCCCATGTTTTCTAAGCTTAGCGACGCCCTCTTGATACATTTTGTAATCATGGGCTCGGTTAATGAGTAACGCTGTTCGTTCATGAACAGTTTGTAGCCCAAGCTCGACCCATAAATAGGTTCGTTCGTTCAGCTCGGCTAAATAGTCGACAACATCATCAGGAAGGCAATCAGGTCTGGTCGCGATGGATAATCCGACGACACCCTCCTGATTCAGCACGCTTTCGTATTTTTCTCGTAATTCACTAACTGGGGCGTGGGTGTTTGTATAAGCCTGGAAATAGGCCATGTATTTGCCATCTTTCCATTTTTGATGCATTTTTCCACTGATTTTCTTAAATTGAACATCGAGCGGCTCAACCCGATCTCCGGCGAAATCACCTGAACCCGCTGCACTACAAAATGTGCAACCGCCATATGCAACTGTACCATCACGGTTTGGGCAGTCAAAACCGCCATCAAGTGCTACTTTAAAAACTTTATGACCAAAATGCTTTCGCAAATGATAATTCCAAGTATGATATCGTTTATTGTCCATAGCATACATAAACGGCTTTGTTTGATTCAAATCAAAAACCTCCTAAAGCTAAGCTTTGCTTATTATACTACAGACGAGCGCTTCGAAAAGGGGAAACGGAGTAGTGATATAGTTTTGTAGCCAAATTGCTTAGAAAATAGTGAGGTTCTTGGCTCTTCTCAATAGTGCGCCATTTCCTGCCATTCATCTCTCCATTTGTTTTTAGCGGGATATCTTTTTCCTACAGCGCATATATTCAATAGAGAAAATAATGTGAGGTGTAGAAATGGATCAACAACGAGAGAGGTTTACGCCGATAAAATCGTATGTTCCTTTTCGCGGTTTATTCGATCCTTGTCCGCCAATCGGAGAAAAGTATTACAGTACGCCACCTAATTTGTATTTAGGTTTTCAACCACCAAATCTTGAACAGTTCACACCGCAAGAGGCATTGAGAAAGGGGACGCTATGGAAGGTCTTCTACGATTATTATGACAATCCTTATAAGCGGGGAGGAGATAGCAGTCATGGCTAATACGATGCCGATTGAGTATTATCAGCAATTAGAGGAGATTCAAGCCATCGATTTTGTCATTGATGAATTGGTGCTATACCTAGATACACATCCCACTGATCAGAATGCGATTCAACAATATAATCACTTTGCCTTGTACAGCAAACAAATTAAACAGAAATTCGAAGAGTCCTTTGGTCCTTTACAGAAAGGAAGTGTGAATCATCAGCAGGATTACTGGGCATGGAGCGGACCTTGGCCATGGCAAGTTTAAGCAGAAAACATATATAAGCATCTGTTTCAAAGTTCTACGATGGAAAAAGTTCAAGTACTAGAATTGCATTACCTAATGAAGGTGGCGGTGCGGAGCTGATCGTGGAAGGCCCCGTCCCTTTTCCACAGAGAGGTGAGGAAATCGTGTGGATTTATGAAAAAAAACTGCAATATCCAGTGAAAGTAAGTACGTGTAATCCAACACTCGCTAAATATTTAGTGGAGCAATATGGCGGGGCAGATGGTGAGCTTGCTGCTGCCCTCCGCTACTTAAATCAGCGATATACGATTCCTGATAAAGTCATTGGACTGTTAACAGACATTGGTACAGAGGAATTTGCCCATCTGGAAATGATTGCAACCATGATTTATAAACTCACGAAGGACGCGAAACCTCAAGCATTAAAGGAAGCGGGTCTTGGGGAGCATTATGTCCAACATGATAGCGCGCTATTCTACAATAACGCAGCAGGGGTTCCTTTCTCTGCTACATATTTCCAAGCAAAAGGAGACCCGATTGCGGATCTCTATGAGGATATAGCAGCTGAAGAGAAGGCAAGAGCCACCTATCAATGGATCATTGATATGTCTGATGATACAGATTTAAATGACTCCTTACGTTATTTGCGAGAAAGAGAAATCGTTCATTCCCAGCGGTTTAGAGAAGCGGTAGAAATACTAAAAGATGAAAGAGATCGCCAGAAGATTTTTTAAGAAAAAAAGACGAATCTTCTATATGAAGGGTCGTCTTTTTAATTTTATAGTACCTATATATATCAGTGAAGAGTATTTCTATGGTGTTCATATGATAAGGTTCAGAAACGTTTTAAATGGCTCTGGCCCTTTTATTATCGACTAACCTCTAAGTGAAACAAACAGACTTTTGAGAATTTAATTGACATTTTAAATATTAAGTTATATAGTATAGAAAATAAAATTATATATGGATAAATTCTTATCAAGAGATGTGGAGGGACTTGGCCCTATGATACCTCGGCAACAGGTTTTTACTTTTGTAAAAACACTGTGCTAATTCCAACGGACGAAAGTTTGATAGATAAGAAGAAGCCTTTGCTAGATAATTCATAGAAGTGTAATCTTTTATTTGTCTAAGTAAGCCTCTTCTGTCTAATGATGGAAGAGGCTTTTTCGTGTTACAACTTATAATAGGAACAACATGGGGGAGAGCAGATGATTGAATTTCAAAATGTGAAAAAGATGTATGAATCGAAGAAACAAACCGTTGAAGCTTTGAAAGGGATCGATTTAGTCGTTGAGAAAGGCGATATTTTCGGTGTTGTCGGCTACAGTGGTGCTGGTAAAAGTACGCTGATCCGATTAGTCAATTTACTAGAACGTCCGTCAGAAGGGCGAATTTTGGTAAATGGCAAAGCATTGACCTCGTTAAAGCCGAAAGATTTACGAGCGGAGAAGAAGAAAATCGGGATGATTTTCCAACATTTTAATTTGCTTAATTCGAAGACGGTTTTTGATAATGTTGCGATGCCGCTTATCTTATCGGGTACCCCTGCAAAAGAAATTCATACCCGGGTAAATGAATTATTGGAATTCGTCGGCCTTTTGGGAAAAGCCAAAAATTATCCAGAGCAATTGTCTGGTGGGCAAAAGCAGCGAATCGGTATTGCACGTGCCCTAGCAACCAATCCTTCGATTCTCCTATGCGATGAAGCGACATCAGCGCTCGATCCACAAACGACAAGTGCTGTTTTGCAACTGTTAAAGAAAGTAAATCGGGAATACAACATCACGATCTTGCTGATTACCCATGAAATGTCGGTCATTCGCGAAATTTGTAATAAAGTGGCAGTCATGGAAGGTGGCAGAATTGTTGAGCAAGGTTCTGTGTTTGACGTATTTGCTAAGCCGCAAACAGAGATTGCCCAAAACTTTGTCCGAACAGTGATTCATGACGAAATTCCGCAGAGTTTTAAAAAACAGTCGGAAGGGAATCCGATTATCTGGAAAATTAATTTTATTGGGGCGAATTCAAGCAAACCATTATTATCAACAATTGCCAAAAAATTTGATATCGATTTAAATGTTTTATCGGCAAATATTTCGGAAATCCAGGAAACACCGTTTGGTAATTTGATTATGGAAGTGACAGGAGAAGAAAGCGAGATTAAGAAAGCATACGATTATATTCAAGCCGAAAATATTCTCGTGCAGGAGGTAAGTGTACATGAATAACACATTATGGGGCATGGAAATTACGGCAGATCAACTGTTAACTGGATTTGGTGATACGCTTTATATGGTTGCCTTCTCTCTCTTATTTTCAGTTGTGATAGGACTTCCACTGGGAATCTTACTCGTCATAACTAGGAATGGTCATATTTTGGAGAATAAGTGGGTATTCAATGTATTGAACCCAGTTATTAATATATTAAGGTCTATTCCGTTTATTATTTTACTAGTTGCTCTGATTCCGTTTACTAGATTCGTAGTCGGTACGGCAATTGGGACAAATGCAGCGATTGTCCCCTTGATATTTTATGCGGCGCCTTATATTGCGCGACTAGTGGAAAATTCCCTTTTGGAAGTAGACAAAGGAATTATCGAAGCGGCAGAAGCAATGGGAGCGACGACATGGCAAATTATTTTTCGCTTTTTAATTCCAGAAGGACTTAGCTCATTGGTCCTTACGTTTACAACAGCAACAATCGGTCTTGTCGGTGCTTCAGCAATGGCCGGAGCAGTTGGAGCAGGGGGAGTGGGTGACCTTGCTTTAAGTTATGGGTATCAAAGGTTCGATACGATGACGATGATTGTTACGGTTTTTGCGCTTGTGGTTATCGTTCAATTACTGCAATCAACTGGAAATATCGTTTCAAAAAAAATCAGAAGAAGATAATTGGGGGAATAAAAAATGAAAAAATTATTAATAGCGATCTTAATTCTAACGCTTGCTGTTTTGTCAGCATGTGGAAAAAACGATGTAAAAGGCAATGCAGACGGCGAAAAAACAGTGAAAGTTGGTGTTAGTAGCGGGGATACACGAACATGGGATTATATCGTTGGTATCGCTAAAGAAGAAGGGTTGAAGATCGAGCTCGTTAAATTTAATGATTATATCCAGCCGAATCTAGCATTAGCAGAAGGGGAGATTGATGCCAATTCCTTTCAAACGGTTTCTTATTTTGACGAAACTATTAAAAAGCAAAAGTTGGATTTAGAAGCAATCGGTGCGACAGTTATTGCTCCAATGGGGTTGTATTCAAAAGAATATAAGAAGCTTGAGGAACTGCCAGAAGGTGCAACAATTGCTGTACCAAATGAAGGAACGAACTTTGGACGTGCCTTATTACTTTTACAAGAAGCGGGTTTGATTACGTTAGTTGAGGATTTTGATGGAAACGGTGCATTAAATAAAATTGCAACCAATCCGAAGAACTTAAAGTTTGAAGCAGTGGCTGCTGGCAATACACCGCGATTCTTAGATGATGTGGATGCGTCTGTTATTAATAATAACTTTGCCGTGGAGGCAGGCTTAAAATTAGAGGATTCTTTATTCCATGAAAATGCTACAGCTAAACCATATATTAATATTATTGCTGTGAAAAAAGGGGATGCAGACCGTCCGGAATTACAGAAATTAGTTGAGCTTTATCAATCTAAAAAGGTAGAACAATTCATAGATGATACGTTTAAAGGAAGCCAGATTCCGGCATACGTTTCAGTAGACGAGCTAGTCAATTATAAAGATGCATGGACGAAACCTGCTGCTAAATAAATTGATACAAAATAAAGTGGAAGTCAGATAGAGATAACGAAACTTTGTCTGGCTTCTTTCTAATTAGAAGGAGGCAAGAAACTGTGACTATTGTTAAAGAAGTTCACTTACAGATCATTGAAGAAGATCTTGTACTACATGCAAATACGTATGTTGAAGCAAGTCAAAAAATTCATGCAAATCCGGAAATTGGTAACCAAGAATATTTTGCTTCTAATACGCTTACAGCTTTACTTATTAAAGCGGGCTTTGATGTGGAGCGCGATATTGCTGGGCATGAGACAGGTTTTATTGCGAGAAAAAAATCTGCCAAAGAAGGTCCAGTAATTGCTTTTCTAGCTGAGTATGATGCATTGCCAGGGCTAGGTCATGCTTGCGGTCACAATATCATTGGCACAACAAGTGTGGCAGCTGGAATTTCACTTGCAAAGGTTCTCGAAGAAACAGGTGGGGAAGTGATTGTATTTGGCACCCCTGCCGAGGAAGGTGGGCCAAATGGAAGTGCAAAAGGAAGCTATGTCAAACAAGGATTGTTTGATGGTGTCGATGCAGCTATCATGATCCATCCGTCAGGACAAACGGGCGTGACAAACCCTTTTCTTGCTGTCGATCCGCTTGAATTTCATTTTTACGGAAAAGCAGCCCATGCAGCGGCTTCACCGGATCAAGGGATCAATGCGCTCGATAGCGTCATTCAATTATTTAATGGCATTGGTGCCCTCAGGCAGCAATTGCCCTCCGATGTAAAAATTCATGGCATTATTACAAACGGTGGCGATGCCCCTAATATTATCCCTGAATATGCATCAGCCCGCTTCTTTATTCGCGCTGAAACGTGGAAAAAGTGTCAGAACGTATCTGAAAAAATTCAAAATATCGCTAAAGGTGCAGCCCTTTCGACTGGCAGTACTGTCAAAATTGAACGTTTTCAAAATGAAATTTTTAATTTTATCATCAACCCGGTTTTAGATGATTTATTGGCAGAAGAGTTGACCCAATTGGGAGAGTCGATAATCCCTCGGAAAACAACTGGGTATGGCTCATCGGACGCTGGAAATGTCAGTCATGTTGTGCCGACTGCTCATCCGTTTATTAAAATCGGCCCGGATGATTTAATTGCTCACACCAATGAATTCCGTGAATGTGCGAAGTCAGATCAGGGGAATCGTGCCATCCTTACCGGTGCTAAAGCTTTGGCACATGCCGGATACAAGTTACTTACTGATCAAGAATTACTGAACAAAGTAAAAATCGCTTTTCTTGAAGCGAAGCAACAAGAGCAAGTATAAATCTGAAACGGAAAGGAAGTTCCACTTTATAAGATAATAATTGGTTTTAAATTCAAACTTGATTAATTGGTTTAATCGGAATAATATAAATGCAAGTAGACTTTTTATTTGTGTTTACTACTAGACCACTAGAGACTTTGCCCCTTAGCTGTATATATGCAAGGAGTCAAAGTCTTTTATCATTTCAGGCGAGAAGACTCTCACTTCAAGTTTCGTATGAAATTAAGTGGTGGATAGTTCAAGTGTAGAGGATAGTTGGATATTCAATCGCTGTTTGCATAGATAAACGGGTATATTTACTAAAAAGCTAGGATACGAGGATTTTAGTAAATTATATGTCTAGACAAGAACAGACGATTTGGATAGGAATGCAAAAAAGGAAGGGGTAATACGTAATATGGCCATTTTACCCAACCTCACTTCACCAAAATGATGAATCCGCATTGGCTTTTCTAAACGCTATAAGAGTATGGCATCTTTTTTGTCTGTACTTCGGGGAAAGGAGCTTAGAAAATGAACATTGATCACATTGAATCTTTCATGTATGTTGTCCATTTCAGTAGTATTCATAAAGCAGCAGAGGCGTTGTTTTTATCACAGCCAACGGTTACGGCACGGATTAAAACACTGGAGCGGGAATTAGACATCGAATTATTTGAACGACAAGGGCGAGGGATTGTCTTGACGGAAAAAGGGAAAGAATTCGTTCCGTTCGCCGAGCAGATTATCCATACACTTCAACAAGGGAAGAAGAAATTGAAAAAAGAAACGGATCAGGATGAGGTCGTTATTGGCGCTAATCTTATTACGTCCCAATATTTTATTCCATTTGCACTGCCACTCTGGAAAAAGGCTAATCCCGGTATTCGCTTTAAATTCATTTCAGCGTCTAATGATGCTTTGATGGATCAGCTGCTCCGGAAACAAATTGATGTGGCGTTTATGAAAGAAATCGCACACAATGCGCTACAGCAAGAACCCCTTCTTGATAATTCCGTAAGACTCGTTGTAAAACCAGGCCATCCGCTTCAATCGTCTTCGAAATTGACCGTACAGCAATTAGCAGGTGAACCAATGGTATTTTTTGAATGTGGTGCGTTTAACTGGAACCTTGTTCACAAAATGTTTGAAGTGGCGAATATTGAACCGCGCATCGAATTTCAGGTCGATCATCTTGAGGTAGCGAAATCACTGATTCAATCTGGCAATGGGATTGGTTTTTTACCTTATTTATGTATGAAAAAGGAGTTGGAGTCCGGTCAACTTGTAGAAATTAATGTGGATCACTTGCTGATACTAAAACAACATATTCACGGAACATACTATGGGGCAGAAATTCCTTTTTTATGGGAAGACATTCTTTTATCTATCAAAAAGTTCAAAGAGAACGAATCTACACGAGTACTTCAACCAGATTGATAGATTTTTTGAATGAATCGAATAAATCTTTCTATCACTGGAGGTATTGCCTTTTGGCTGTTGGGGGTGGTAGGATATAGTTTAGAACCTGAATTTATTATTCCTACCTGAAAAATAGGGATTAGAAATAGGAGGAAAGCGCATATGGGGTATAAGCTTGGTTTGCTAGATCAAAGTCCAATCCAAAAAGGAGCATCACCGTTTGAAGCTCTCCAGCAAACTGTACATCTTGCTCAAAAAGCGGAAGAATGGGGCTACTCACGTTTTTGGGTATCGGAGCATCATCACACGGAACAGTTGGCAGGTTCATCACCGGAAGTATTAATCTCCTATCTTCTTGCTCGAACAAATGCGATCCGTATTGGGTCAGGAGGAGTTATGCTTCAGCATTACAGCTCGTATAAAGTAGCTGAAAACTTTCATGTCCTTTCTACACTAGCTCCAGGACGGGTAGATCTAGGAATCGGAAAAGGACCAGGCGGCCTGCCGTTATCGTCAAAGGCACTTCAGTTTGGAACCGTGAATGATGGCGAAGATTTTGAAGAACGGCTTTCTTTTTTGAATCAATTGATTGAAAATTCGGTCGACGAAAACCATTCACTTGCTGGCATTCAAGCTTTACCGGTTCCTCCGGAGAAAACGGAAAATTATTTGCTTGGTGCAAGTGTAGAGAGCGCTAAATTAGCCGCTAAATATGGCTGGAATTTTGTGTTTGCTCGCTTCATTAACAGCGACATTTCCGTTCTTGAAGAAGCAGCCAATGCGTTTCATGCTAGAAACAAACGAGGGCGTCTTCTAGTATCGGTTGCCGTTATAGCTGCCCCTTCCAAGCCGGAAGCCGAACAGCTTGCTTTGGATCACAAACTGTTTAAAGTTCATCTCAAAAGCGGTCGCACGGTAACCGTTCAGTCGGCAAAACAAGCGGAGACGTTTGGTAGTCAAGCAGGTGAGCCATATGAAGTGTCTGAACAAGAGGCTAATATCATTGCCGGAACACCGGTATTTATTAAAGAAGAGTTAGCACATCTTCATAACACATATCAAGTGGATGAGTTTATTTTGCATTCACCGGTTCAAACAAAAGAAGAACGATTCCGGACGTTTCAATTATTAAGTCCGACATATTCTGAAGAGAAAAAGAATGAAGAAGAGTATATTTTGTAACAAAGCTGTTTGATAGCCCGAACGCTCATTTAAGAAATCAAGAATTTAAAGTTAGAGGAGGAATTTATTATGTCAAAATCATTAACTGTAGTTGTATGGTCAAAAGAAGGATGTCACTATTGTGCAGAGGTAAAACAATTTTTAGAAGAAAAACAGGTGGATTATCAAACCATTGATGTGACAAATCACGATGAACGACGCGATATTTTAGAAGCTAAATATGGTATTCGTCATGTGCCTGTAGTTGAAATTGGTCAGAACGGTATGTATGAAGGGGTTACAGAAATTGGAATCAATCATCTTGAAAAGGTGCTCGCTCCATATTTACAGACTAACTGATTTTTTTACGATTAAAACTGACTAATTTTATATGAATAATTATAATTAGTGAGAGGGGAAATGAAAATGTCCGAACAAAGAAAATTGAGATTTGGAACGATTATCCATGGCGTTGGTGGCAATATTTCAGGATGGAGACATCCAGAAGTTCAAGGAGATGCGAGTGTAAATTTTGAATTTTATAAGTATCAAGCACAAAAGTCAGAAGAAGCGAAATTTGATTTTGTTTTTATTGCAGATGGTTTGCATATTAATGAGCAATCGATTCCCCATTTCTTAAATCGTTTTGAACCGATTTCGATTCTATCGGCTCTTGCTTCTGTTACTTCACGAATTGGTCTTGCCGGAACCCTGTCTACATCATATAGCGAACCGTTCAATGTTGCGCGGCAATTTTCTTCACTTGATCATATTAGTAAGGGACGTGCGGGATGGAATGTCGTGACATCGCCTCTGGAGAAAACGGCATTAAACTTCAGTAAAACGATTGAAGAACATCCAGATCACGCAAAACGGTACAAAATCGCTGCTGAATATATCCAAGTCACGAAAGGCTTATGGGATTCATGGGAAGATGATGCATTTGTCAGAGATAAAGAAACCGGTGTATTTTTTGATCCTGAAAAGCTCCATCAATTGAATCATAAAGGAGAATTCTTCTCTGTGGAGGGTCCACTTAATAGTGCCCGTTCACAACAAGGGCGCCCAATCATTTTTCAAGCAGGTTCTTCGGAAGATGGTAAAAATCTTGCAGCAAAAGAAGCAGATGCCATATTTACAGGTCATCCTTCATTAAAAGAGGCACAGAAATTTTATCAAGATGTCAAAAGCAGGGCTGCTGCTTTCGGACGGAATCCAGATGAGATTCTCATTTTACCAGGGATCGGACCGATCGTCGGTAAAACGGAGGAAGAAGCGGAACAAAAATACCAAGAAATTGCGAACTTGATGACAATCGATAAGGCACTCGCCTATTTGGGAAGATATTTTGAACATCATGATTTCTCTCAATATCCATTAGATGAACCGTTCCCTGAATTGGGTGCATTAGGACAAAATAGCTTTAAAAGTGGTACAGATCGAATTAAACAAGAGGCGAAAGAGCAGAATCTGACACTTCGTCAAGTTGCACTAAGGGAAGCGACGCCGCGTACTCCGTTTATCGGAACCCCGTCCAAGGTAGCGGATCTTATTCAAGAGTGGTTTGAAGCCGGAGGAGCGGATGGATTTATTATTTCTTCTAGCATTCCAAGCAATCTGACAGATTTTACTGATCATGTTGTGCCTATTCTGCAAAAACGAGGACTGTTCCGGACGGAATATGAGGCCGATACATTACGAGGTAATCTCGGTTTACCATTCCCGATCAATAGGTATGTACAAGAATCAGTAAAAAAATGATGGGGGTGGATTTAAGTGAAGAAATGGCCTACTTGGACAAAAACATTAACGGTTGCCACAGCTTTTTTGCTTCTTTTAGCGGGATGTTCCAATGGAGCAAGCACGAGTAACAGTGAAGATACAAGCGGGAAGGCTGGAACTAAAGAATCAACAGGTGGTGAGCTAACCTATGCATTGGCTACATCACCGGATACATTGGATCCACATCGAAGCGGACTCGCGGTGTCTGTCCGCGCATTTAGAACGATTTTCGATAGTCTCGTTGTGCAGAAAGCCGATAATACGATTCAACCTTGGCTTGCGACAGAATGGACAGTTTCAGAAGATGGAAAAAGTTATACCTTCAAATTACGTGAAGATGTAACCTTCCACGATGGGACACCATTTAATGCGGAAGCAGTGAAATATAACTATGACCGAATTATAGATCCGGAAACGAAAGCAGCAAACGCCTTGGCACTTATTCGTCCGTATAAATCGTCAGAAGTCATTGATGAATACACGATCAAAATTAATCTTGAAACACCTTCTGCTGCGTTTCTGAGCAATTTGAGTCAGGCGTTGCTTGGAATTGTGTCACCGACAGCAGCAAAGAAGGATGGAGATCAGTTCGGCAAACATCCAGTAGGCACGGGACCGTATAAGTTTGTCAGCTGGATAGAAAATGCAGATATTCAAGTCGAAAAAAATAATGATTACAAATGGGCACCTTCCATTGTAGAAAATGATGGAGCTCCATATCTAGATAAAATTACATTTAAAATCATTCCAGAAGAAGCAACGCGAATCGGCAGTGTACAAAGCGGCCAGGTCCTTGCAGTGGAAACAGTCCCACCACAAAATATTGTGTCTTTAAAAGATGATCCCAAAACTCAATTGCTTCAAGTAAATACACTTGGCTTACCGTATACACTCTTTTTTAATCAAAGAAATAAACCATGGAATGATGTAAACGTTCGAAAAGCAGTCCAGCTTGCAATCGATGTTGATTCGATTGTTAAAACATTGTATATGGGCACTTACGAACGAGCGTGGTCGCCTCTTTCACCGGGCATGTTAGGATACGATGAATCACTTGAAAATAGTGTGAAGCCGGACCTAGATAAAGCAAATAAACTGCTGGATGAACTCGGTTATGAAAAAGGGTCGGATGGCATTCGTGAAAAAGATGGCAAAAAGCTTACTTTAAATTATGTTGATGGTTCTCCTAACCGTGAAAAAAGGAATGATATAGCCGTTATCATTCAGCAACAGTTAAAAGAGATCGGAATCGCAGTGGACATTAATATTACGAAAGATACAGCTACGGTTATCTATCAGAATGCGGATTACGATTTGTATGGAAACAGTCAAGTAAATAGTGATCCAAATTCGCTGCGTGCTATATACCATACAGAGGATCCAGAAGCGACGATGAAAATGTTGGGCGGAGGCTCTGATCCAGAATTAGATAAATTTCTAGAGCAAGGCACAATCGAACATGATCCGGCAAAACGTGAAGAAATTTATAAAAAGGTGCAACAAATCATCATTGAAAAAGCAGTGATCATCCCCATTTACGTATTTCCATATACGGTAGCAGCATCTAAAAAGGTAAATGGCATAACATTCGATTCATTAGGCTATCCGCTATTCAATGATGTACGTATTGGACAATAAAAGAATGAAAAGGAGCTGGTATGTATGACATTAATCAGCAAAGCGCTGGTGAGAATTGCAAATTCATTCGTATCGGTTTTAGGCTCCTTAATCCTTGTATTTTGCATCATCTATTTGCTTCCGGGGGATCCAGTACTTTCAATGATAGATCCCTCTGTCGCAACACCTGAAATGATCGAAAATTTGCGTAGGGAATTGGGGCTAGATCAACCGTTTTATGTGCAATTTGCTGAATACTTCACTGCCATTTTACATGGAGACTTTGGTCAATCCTTAATCAATAGTGATCCAGTCTTACCTAAAATTTTAATGCATTTTCCCGCTACACTTATTTTGACACTGACAAGTACCGTTTTTTCGATAGTGATTGGGGTAACATTAGGTGTTCTATCCGCCATTTATCGCAATAAATGGATTGATATCTTGGCTCGTTTAGTTGGGTTGTTTGGTATTTCAATGCCAACATTTTGGTCCGGAATTTTACTTATTCTGATTTTTTCAGTGAATTTGAACTGGCTTCCCGCGATGGGATCTGACGGCTGGAAAACCCTTGTTTTGCCTTCTCTTGCTCTTGGTTTTGTTGGTGCGGGTTTAATAATCCGGATGGTACGAACGAGTATGCTAGAAGTGGTGAATGAGCAGTTTATCGTTACTCTTCGTGCCAAAGGACTGTCGGAACGGGTGGTCATGTATCGTCATGCACTCCGAAATGCGCTCATTCCAGCCATTACGATTATTGGCATGAATATTGGCGAGATGATGGCTGGTACAGTCGTAATCGAAACGGTCTTTTCGAGACAGGGAATTGGGCGAATTATCGCGGATGCGATTATGGCAAAAGATTTACCTGTTATTCAAGGGGTGATATTTTTCAGTGCGATTGTCTACGTCATTATTAATCTTTTAGTTGATTTATCGTACTCAGTCATTGATCCAAGGGTACGAAGATCTCATTAAATCCTTGAAAGTGCGTGTTTATCCCGCATTAACGGGCAGTAAACCCCCACTGATGGGAGTTTTACTTTATAAAGGAGTGGCATTGGATGAAAGAGGCAGTTAATTCCAAAACGATATGGAACGCCCCGAAATGGAATTTAATCAAGCTTAAAATAAACTTGTCGGCTTCGAATTTATTCGTTTATGTAGCAGGAATGATTGTGCTGTTTATCGTGGCGTGCGCGCTATTTCCGCAGTGGATCGCACCATATTCGCCTACGTATATGCATACAGAATTTATTTTAAGTCCTCCTAGTACATTACACTTACTAGGGACGGATTATTTTGGCAGAGATGTGCTTAGTCTTGTTGTGTATGGAAGCCGAGATTCTTTAATTATTGGCGTTGTGTCCGTTTTGATTGGAGGGGGGATTGGCGGAGGACTGGGCGCGTTAGCCGGTTATGTTGGAGGCGTGGTGGATATGATCTTCATGCGCTTTACTGACATATTGATGACGATTCCGGGTATCCTGCTCGCCTTAGCCATTGCGGCTGCTCTTGGACCGAGTTTAATGAACGTTGTCTTAGCGGTTGCTGTCTCTTCGATTCCGGGATATACGCGGGTAATGCGGGGGCAAATGATGAGTATAAAAAAACGGCAATTTGTGGCGGCATCCCGTTCCATTGGTACTCCCAATTGGCGCATTCTAATCTGGCATATCCTGCCGAATTCCTGGTCCCCGCTGCTTGTCATGGCAACGATTGGCCTAGGCACTTCCATATTGGTTGGTTCAGGTTTAAGCTTTCTTGGATTGGGTGTGATTAAGGAAATTCCAGACTGGGGAGCCTTGCTCGCTCAAGGAAGAGGGTATTTAACAACAGGATGGTGGATTTCGACATTTCCTGGTCTGGCTATTACACTTTTTGTCCTTTCCGTAAATATAATTGGTGACAAACTTCGGGATATGTATGACCCGAAAACGAAGTAGAGTAGATTGATGAAGTGTAACGAACCATCAGTAAGGGTTTTCTTTATCCCTCGCTGATGGTTCGTTACACTGGGATAAAGGAGGGATGCAGATGTCACAATTGCTAGACATACAGCAGCTGAAAGTCGACTTTACAACAAAAGACGGCTATTTAACAGCTATCCGGGATGTTTCTTTTCAAATGAAAGCTGGGGAAACGGTCTGCATTGTCGGAGAATCTGGAAGTGGAAAAACGGTCGCATCCAAATCAATTATGCGATTGATTGATTATGAAAATGGGAAAATAGCAGATGGGAATATTAGACTGAATAATGTGGACTTGACGCAACTTTCTCAAAGAGAGCTGCGTGCCATACGTGGTAAAAAGATGGCGATGATTTTTCAAGAACCGATGGCGGCTTTTGATCCAGTGTTTACGATTGGTAGCCAAATTATTGAAACAATCCTAGCACACAAACAATCGAACAAGGAAAAAGCCAGAGAACGTGCCATTTATTTACTACAGCGTGTCGGTATATCGGACGCAGAATTACGGTTAAAGCAATATCCGAATGAGTTATCTGGAGGCATGCTACAACGTGCAATGATTGCGATGGCACTTGCTTTGGGACCTGATTTACTGATTGCGGATGAGCCAACAACCGCATTAGATGTTACGATTCAATCCCAAATCTTACAATTACTTCAAGAATTAAAAACGGAGTTTGGCATGTCGATCTTATTGATTACCCATGATATGGGAATTGCAGCTGAGGTGGCAGACCGAATTATTGTGATGTATGCAGGTGGTATTGTTGAACAGGCAACGACATTACAACTATTTGAATTGCCACATCATCCATATACACATGGACTGCTTCAGTCTGTTACCACAATCGACAGTGATCGGAGTAAAGAGCTCTTTTCAATTAAAGGCTCGATTCCAGGGTTATCGGATTTGCCATCCGGATGCCGGTTCCATCCTCGCTGCCCGTATGCGACAGAGCGTTGCTTAAACGAAGCACCTCCCTTGTTAGATGTAAATAATCGGAAGTCAGCTTGCTGGTATTCAGAGGAATTAGTAAAGTCTGACAGTTGGAAGAAGCCTACTTTACAGACTACATCTGGCTCACAGCGTCCTCAGAAAAAGGAGCAGTCTCGTGAAAAGTTGTTTACGGTTCAAGAACTTAGTAAATTTTATCCACTAGGTAATCGTACATTCTCAGGGACTTCATCCTTCGTTAGAGCAGTGGACAACGTGTCTTTTACAATTGAAAAAGGGGAAACATTTGGCCTTGTGGGGGAATCTGGAAGTGGGAAATCGACATTAGGACGTGTTCTTTTACAGTTAGAGAAAGCGTCTGGTGGGAAAGTCTTATTTCAGGATCAAGATCTTTCGAAGTTAAGTAATAAAGACTTGCGAGAGACACGAAAGCATATGCAAATGATTTATCAGGATCCATATGGTTCTGTCAATCCTCGCTGGAAAGTTGGCGACATTATTGGCGAACCACTGCAAGTTCATCAATCGTTAAATAAAAAGGAAAAACGAATTAGAGTGCAAGAGCTCCTAGAGGCTGTTGGATTAAATAAAAACAGCTCGGAGCGCTATCCACATGAGTTTTCAGGCGGTCAGCGACAGCGGGTTGCGATTGCCAGGGCAATTGCGCTCAATCCTCAATTTATTTTAGCGGATGAAGCTGTTTCTGCACTAGACGTATCTGTTCAGGCACAAATTGTAAACTTGATGCAGGAGTTACAAGATGACCTTGATTTGACCTATTTATTTATTGCGCATGGCTTAAATATTGTCCGTCATATTTCAGATCGTATTGGGGTGATGTATTTAGGTCAGTTGGTTGAAATTGCTCCGAGCGAAGAGTTATTTAAACATCCTGCTCATCATTATACGAAGGGGCTTATCGGTTCAATCCCGATTGCTGATCCAAGGCATCAAAGAGAGCTAATTTCGATACATGGGGAAATTCCATCCCCTGCAAACCCTCCGTCAGGCTGCCGTTTTCATACGCGTTGTCCTGCAGCAACTGCTCGTTGTCGGGAAGAACAGCCCTTATTCCGTGAAATAGATAGTGGGCATTGGGCAGCCTGTCATCATCCTGCGTAATCAATATACAGGGACGATTGGAAAATAGGGAGCTTTTCCAGATAAAGTGCGTGTTCAAAAAGGAGGATAAAAAGAGCCGAGAAGTTCGAGGAGCGCATCTCGAGAACCTTTCGCGTATGTAGTAATACGTGAGGACCGGAGATACAGAGCTTTGATGCAATTCGCAAGCTTTTTTACGGGACTTTTTGAACATCCACTTAAAGTTGGAAAGTTCTTTTTTACAATTAAGTCTTTATGATATGTGGAGGTCTTTGTAGATGAAATTTGTTTTGTTTAACCTTGTGAGTAATCACCCAAACGGTGTAACTGGAGAAATATTGACTACACAGCAAAAATTTCAACAAATATTAAATCAAGCGATTTTAGCTGAAGAGCTGGGCTTTGATGGGTATGGTGTGGGAGAGCGGCATGGTGCGCCATTCCTTTCCTCATCACCAGTAGTAATTCTTACTGCGATCGCAGCCAAGACTTCAAGAATTCGCTTGTTGACTACGGTAACAGTTCTAAGCGTGCTTGATCCAGTGCGCGTTGCTGAGGACTATGCCACACTTGATCATCTCTCAGGTGGACGACTAGATATGATCATCGGTAAAGGCAATGACCCGCGGCATTACCCGCTCTTTGGCATTACCGAAGAGGAGCAATGGGAATCCCTTGCTGAACGATATGAACTTCTTAAGCGCTTGTGGAATGAGGAGAATGTCACTTGGAAAGGGAAATATCGCCCACCATTAAACAACGTAACTACACAGCCGAGACCGTTTCAACAGCATATCCCGGTATGGCATGGTAGCGCGTCAAGCAAGGTCTCTACAGAGCTTGCAGCGAAATATGGTGAACCCATATTCTCATCGAACACCTTTCATCCAAGGGCCAAGTACAAAGAGCTGATTGATCATTATCGCGATCGCTTTGCTTATTATGGTCATGATCCTAAAGACGCAGTTGTCGGATCTGGTGCTGGAGGTTTGTATTTGGCAAATACAATGGAAGAAGCAATGAAACGTTATCGTCCATATTATGACGTTTTTAATGGCACTGATGCAGCGAAGTTCAATCAATCACCCTTTAAAGATCTTGAAGACAATGTTAAGAACGGTCCTGCTCTAGTAGGGAGCGCTGATCAAGTAATTGAGAAGATCTTAAATTACCATGAGGCTTATGGACATCAAGTGCAAAGTATCAGTATAGATGGGTTAAGTGAAGAAGAGCAAAGAGAGCAGCTCGAGCGATTCACCACTGACGTTATGCCAGTGCTAAAACGCGAGATACCTAGCATTATATGGGCAGAAAAATAGAGCGGGGTGAGAATTTCCCTCTAATGAACTTTTTATACAACAAATTTAGGGGGAATTCATCGTGAAAAATAAAAATTTAAACGCAATGGGACTTTTATCTGATGATAGAAAAGAGCGAGTATCTTAATTTACCTGAATTGCTTTTTTTCAATGGTGCTATCACCAGTACGGAGTAAATAAAGGTATTTATAATAC
The DNA here is from genome assembly GCF_001510645.1 of Paenibacillus sp. FJAT-29882. Classification (GTDB taxonomy): domain Bacteria; phylum Bacillota; class Bacilli; order Bacillales; family DSM-1321; genus Peribacillus. Next base: position 85,038 of record NZ_LMVB01000001.1, read on the forward strand.
GATTGATAACTGTTTATATGAATTTGGAGTTATCCATATACTTTCAAGAAGAGTACATCTCTTGGCATTCCTAAGATTCGTCAAAGAAGCAGGAGCAAGCATTGATCAACATAAAGCTATTCGATTTGGAAATGGGGGACTTATGAGTAAGCTCCAAGAATTTGTAAGTATAGAAGTAAAAAGCGGTATCTCCTGATAATCATCAAATATGGAACCAATTGATCGGGGTATGAGCAGAGTAACGAAACAACGCATTTACATTCCATTTCTGTTTGGTGAATCTTTCGAATGCGCTTTCTCCTCAGAAAAGGGGAGATAAAAATGTTTACTCTTATATATTTTCTGCCTTAATATTTTAAAGAGTTACTAGAAATAGATTATGATGGAATAGTTAGTAAATTATTTAGGGAAATGAGGTTATGTAATGAGTTTAACTGTTAATCCTGTTGAGAATCTCACAACTGAAGTTGAAGAACACCGTAAAGCAGAACATTCTGTTAGTCCCTTATTCTTAAATCGTTGGTCACCAAGATCATATTCTGAACGTAAAGTTTCAGATGAGGATTTGACAAGTATTCTTGAGGCAGCACGTTGGGCACCATCCGCCTTTAACGATCAGCCTTGGCGTTTTTTTGTAGCGAAAACGGAATCACAATTGAAAGTCTTTCATGAATTTTTATCACCATTCAATCGCATCTGGGCAGAAAAGGCTCCGGTACTTATATTGATTGCATCAATGAAAAATAGAGACAACGGCGATCCAAATGGATCTCATGCATTCGATACAGGTGCAGCTTGGGGGAATTTAGCAATCCAAGCAACAATGCTTGGATTGAGCACACATGCAATGACAGGGTTTGATAAAGAAAAAGCTCGGCAATTATTAAATGTTCCAGAAGAATTAGATATTCAAGCCGTCATTTCAGTAGGCTATCGTGGCGAAAAAGAAGCGCTTGATGAGAAATTACAAGAACGTGAAAACCCTAGTAGTAGAAAACCATTACAAGAGGTTATTTTTGAAGGAACTAAAAATGCATAACCGGAAGATGATTTCAAAATAAAGGCTATCATTGTCGGATAAAATAAGCTACTTGGTGTATAGATTTATTAAAGTATGTACACGTAAGAGGTGGAGGAGAGTGTCTCAAAAGGGTCAGAACCCAATGAGTCGCCCTCCTCATTTTCATTCATAAATGCGTTATTTCACGGTGAAGAATCAAAGTTGAGTTCACTAGCTACAGAAGCGGTATATAAACAAAGCCCAGAAAGTTATTGGACATTTCATAAAGAGCTATTTAAAGCACAACCTAGTGAAAACCACGATGCATTGTGGATAACAAATGAGAGAATTTTGGACATAGCAAAAAATACTATTCCTGATATTGGTGTACAACAATTACAAGGAGAGCCAAACGGAGCTGGAAGAAGTAGAGAAAGACTCAAATTTAGTAAAAGAGCTTAAAGTACAATTTATACCTAGTATCATGGTGAATGGTACTATGGATCCTTTGAACTATGAAAAATTAAAATCCTTATAGACCAAGAATTAGAGGAGAGTAAATGATGAAAGAAGCAGCAAAAGGTTTAATTAATAAACAGTAATTTCTTATTGCGATAAGAACAAGGCTAATGTTATTTCGGAGTATCACCTAAATAGAGATTTTTATTATGATAAATATTTAGAATCTATGGCTAATGTGTTCATTTTAAAGTATAGTCTGTCGGTCGCCGTGCTAGACATTCCAATCGTGTTCTGGCTCCTTCCCTTGTGCTGGAAGAACAAGTACAAGGGAAAGGATAGTCGTAATGTCCCCGTGTTTGCTCTCTGCAAATTATTAGTGCTGCAAAACCCACCTCGGCAATGGTCTGAAGTGGATTTTTAGCAGTTCAATATTTTTCATTTATCTGGTTTTGGGTCCACACGATCAACATCATGTTTCGAAAGAAAATAGGTCAGGACTCCTGATAAGATTGCCCCGCCTGCGATAATCAGTATACGCGTTTGAAGCTGTATCGTTGAATAATCCTTTCCAAGTTTCCAAGTCGCTAAGATCGTAACACCAATCATAACCAGTATAACGATGTTGAATCGTTTCATAATGCCACCTCTTTTATCCAGTATTGTATCACATTCCTCCTTGTCCGTAGCTACCTTCGATGTCGGTTATTTTGCCAGTGACACTGACTGGGTAACTGAATAACGGTCCCCCTCAACGCTACTGGCATTTGATTGAGTTCGCTTAATGTCAGATATGCCAATGATTTTATAACTATCCCATTTTTAGCTTGAACGTAATTAGTGTGTGTATGGTTCTTGTAAAAAAATTTAATAATGAAAAAGGGCAATTTCGATTTGAATTGTTTTTTTCTTATAGAAGATAGGGTTATGTATGTGTTTAATAATATAAAAAAGTTTCAATAATCGGGCGCATATCCTGTCTAAGGATTAGCGTCCTTTTTTGCATGAAAGGACCATTTAATAGAATAAGACTCTCGAACAAAATTAGAAATTTATATTAATGTTAGAATGGCGTTTGAGGGTTTGTCCTTCAATTATAGTGGCTGGATAGTGTGGTATTAGATAAATTGACAGTACAGACTAGTAAGTATTAAATCGTTCTAATAAGGTAAATTAGTAGAAAGTTTTTTCCTTATGCAACTTACTTGTATAGTGCTTACTTGTATAAAACTATACAAAAAGATTGCTCTAGACCCACCCATATTTTAGTTGTTATCATAGTCAGGTGCTTAATGGGGGGCAATCAGAATGGAAGAACAAAAGTATAATGATCTTAAATTAGGCGAACGTGGAGCAATCATTAGTATTATTGCGTACATATGTCTTTCTATCATAAAATTAGTTATTGGATATATGAGTGACTCGGCTGCTTTGAAAGCAGATGGTCTAAACAATACAACCGATATCATTGCATCTATTGCTGTACTCATCGGACTCAGACTTTCACAAAGACCACCTGATAAAGATCACGGGTATGGACATTGGAAAAGTGAAACCATTGCATCAATGGTCGCTTCTTTTATTATGGTAGCAGTGGGTCTACAAGTGTTGATTGATGCTATCACCTCTATGTTTCAAGGAGTAAAGGAGTCACCTGATATTATGGCAGCTTATGTAGGTGTTTTTTCTGCACTAGCCATGTATTTTGTATATCGTTACAACAAAAAATTAGCTATTAAAATTAATAGCAAAGCAGTTATGGCAGCGGCAAAAGATAACATTTCAGATGCTTGGGTGAGTATAGGAACAGCAGTAGGTATATTCGGTTCTCAATTAAATATGCCTTGGCTTGATACGATAACTGCCATTATTGTAGGACTAATAATATGTAAAACAGCTTGGGATATCTTTAAACAAGCTTCTCATGAACTTTCAGATGGATTTGATGAAAATAAGATTCAACTTTATCAGGATGTAATCACAAAAGTGGATGGAGTTAAAGGCATAAAAGAAATTAAAGGGAGAAATTACGGGAATAATGAAGTAATAGATGTTGTGATCCTTGTTAATTCTACGTTAGATATTAAAGAGGCTCATGATATAGCTACCCACGTTGAAAAAGTCATGATAAAAGATTATGGAGTATACGATGTGCATGTCCATGTAGAGCCAAATTAGCTAACAATTTAATGTTAGCTTGTTTTACTTCTAATTATAGCTTTTTCCTTGTTCAACTATCGAGCGCGATTCTTCAATAAAGAAGGTCGCTTTTTTCTTATTCAGTAACCTGCCCTTCGTTGAACCTTAGTCCGTGCTGTCGATTGATCGAAGCGTTTGCTGCGATCTTAGCGACAGTAGAACGGGACTAACAATCAGTGGGGGATGAAGAACCCCCACTGATTGAGGTTTCACTTTATTCTTATATCTCACATTTCGCCTCAAAGGGTGCGAAATGTGAGTTCTTAGGAGTCTGCAATGCAGGCTCTTTTGTTTTTGTCTTAAAGAAATAGAGTGGCAATTCTTCAATTTAATTGGAATGAACCGATAAATATACTAGTGATAAATTAGGTGAACATTCGTTCATTCAAATATTTTGTAAAAGTATCGACTTCAGATTCTTGTAAATAGATACTATATCCAGACATCGTTACAAAAAATGAGTAGAAAGAGGCCATGCAATGCGTAATTTGTTTAGGAATTTTAAGACTAGGTTATTCTTTTTCTTTGCTGTTATTTTAATCATACCGGCTTTAATTGTGGGATCATTAGCTTATTTATCGGCTAGCAAAGCACTTCAAGAAAATATTATAAACAGTGCTGCCGAGAATATTAATCTATTGGATTCAATCATCGATAGTACCATTAATCCAAAAATACATGATGTAACTTCTTTTTCAGAATCCGTTACGTCCAGTTTATTTGAGGGGAAAAGCAGCCCAAAATTAAGAGAACAATTTACTCAATATACTAACTTACATCCGGAAGTTTTAAGTATTTATATTGGGAAAAAAGATGGATTGTTTATTCAGGAACCACAAATAACGACGGCCTCGGATTATGATCCCCGAGCAAGAGATTGGTATAAAGATGCCATAGAACGCAAAGGGGAAGTTCTTATTACCGAGCCATATATGGATGCTGGCACAAATGATCCGATAGTAACCGTTGCTAAGGAGCTAAAAGATGGTTCCGGAGTTGCGGCAATCGACATTAAAATCACCTATTTACAAAAGGTAACGAATGAAATCAAAATCGGGAAAGAAGGGTATGCTTTTCTGCTAGATGGGAATAAGCATTATATTGCACACCCTACGAAAGAAAGTGGATCAGAAACAAAAGAAAGTTTCTTTGATACCATGTATAAAAGTGAAACGGGTACTTTTGAATATCAATTCGACGGTCATGACAAACAAATGGCCTTTACCACCAATAAAGTGACAGGTTGGAAACTGGGCGGTACGATGTTTGTATCAGCGGTGGATGAGTCAGCTTCGCCAATTTTTAAATCTACCTTAACCGTTTTAATGATTGCGATTATTATAGGAGCAGTAGTTGTTTATTTTGTCGTGCAATCGATCATCAAACCCATTAAAAAATTAAAGGAAAGCGCGATAACTGTAAGTAAAGGGGATTTAACGGAGCAGATTGAAATAAAGTCCGATGATGAAATAGGGCAATTAGGAACCGCCTTTAATGATATGCGGGAAAGCCTTCGAACCCTCATTCAAAAAGTCGAGCTTAGTTCAGAACAGCTTGCTGCATCAGCAGAAGAATTAACAGCAAATGCGGAACAAACCGGGGCTGCTACCGAACAAGTCGCCATTTCGATTCAAGAAGTCTCAAGCAGTGCAGAGAAACAAACAAGTGGCGTGGATCGAAATGCCGAATCCTTGAATGAGCTTACGCAAGGAATAGCAAATATTGCCGAAAGCTCATCCAATGTTGCCGAACTGTCCTTACAAACAACCATGCAAGCGGAGGAAGGCGGAAAGGCTGTTCAAAACACGAAGGCACAAATGAATTCGATTCATCAATCAGTTACGGAATCAAACGCCATGATAGAATCCCTGTATGAACGCTCTCAAGAAATTTCGTCTATTTTGGATGTAATTACAGAGATTGCCGATCAGACAAATCTTCTTTCTTTAAATGCAGCTATTGAATCAGCGAGAGCCGGGGAACATGGCAAAGGATTTGCGGTGGTAGCTGATGAAGTGAAGAAGCTTGCTAATCAATCTCAAAGCTCTGCGAAACAAATATCTGACTTAATCCAAGATATTCAAATGGATACATTGGATTCGGTTCACAAGATGGCTCAGGTTACAAATGATGTAGGAAATGGATTAACGATATCAGACGAAGCTTTTGAGAAATTCGAAGTCATTTTAAATAGTATGAAAGAAATAACTCCCCATATGGAGGAAGTTTCCGCTACGGCAGAGCAGATGTCTGCTGGAGTTCAAGAGGTTAGCTCGATAGCGAATGAACTTGCTTTCTTAGCAAAAGGAAATGCGGCAACATCAGAAGAAGTAGCAGCCTCAACAGAGGAACAGCTAGCTTCCATGGAAGAGATTTCTGCATCGGCGAAATCACTTTCTCTGATGGCTGAGGAGTTAAAAGAGTTAATAGCGGTGTTTAAGTATTAAATGGAATGAATAGGACCAATGACGGTTTTTCGAATGTGCTAATGATGGGTTCATTGAAAAAACGATTTCTACATTGTGTAGGAATCGTTTTTTTTCTTTCTATTAGGCTCTGTTATCGTTTATTGTTGACTTTACGACCCAATAATCCACGCCTATTTCTTTCTACTATTTGGTAGACAACTAACCGGTGTCTACACTAAACCTGTCAGACCGCTACAATATCCGTTAGAAGAAGTCAGAGAAAAATGGAGGTCGATTCGGAATGAGCGCTTCAAGCTGTTCAATACACGTTTCACTGCCTGCAATTAGCCCTGCTAAAACGAGTTCACGAGGGCGTTGATAGCCGAATAATACAGCTGTTAATGTATTAATGGATAAATGAATCCCAGCATCCGTATCATGGGCGTTCAGGATTTGCCCTGCATGTAGCTGAACCGACTTTTGATTATCTAACAACAAATCGTCCTCGATATGCAAAACAACGCCTTGATCAATACGATTCCACTGGAAATCATATTGGGCTAAAAAGGAATCTACATCAACAATTCGAGCCATGAAATAAGGGGTCAGCTCGGCTTTGATTCGCGGTTCTTTTAGCATAAAATGCAGCGGATCTCGTTCGAAAATTGTCATTTCAACTTGCTCGACCATAGAATCATGCTGGCAAATAAAGTTCCAAAGACTTATTCTGGCATTGCTAGTAAGTGCGATAAATTCCGTTACAGTCATTTTCCTATTATGGACACTATACATGAAATACCCGCTAGCATTATTGTTATCATCATAATAAACCGCAATGAACTGATCTCCATATACATTCTTTTGCCACCATGATGTTTCCCTAACAAGCATGCCGTTAAATTGTTTGGCGTATTGTTCGTAAATACTTTCTAGTACAGCAGAATGATCCTCTTTCTTTAGTCGCTTTATCGTACCGCTAGGGTGATGTTTCATAATAAGGTCAGATTTATTCAATATGTATTTCATCCGGTTAGTGAATAGCTCCCAGCCGAATTTTCGATAAAAGGGAACGGAAAAAGGGTGAAGGAAGGAAACACTCATGCCTTGGTCCTTGATTTGAAATAAAGCCTCTTTTAACAGTTCCTTTACGAAACCTTTGCGACGATATTCTGGATAAGTAGCCACGCCGGCGATCCCACCCATTTTCAGTTGATTCTTACCTAGATAAATGGAAAAGGGCAGAAGATGCAATTTTGCAGCAAGCTGATCATTTTCGTTAATCCCATAAATTTGATGATGCTGTTTCATCGTTTCGATTCGGTCTTCTATTTGATCCTCCGCTAATTGAAATTGAAAAGCATACTCTGAAAGCTTCATTGCTTCTTTCAATTGGTTTTCGTGGACTTTGAAAACTGTCACATTTAAAACCCCCTTCATATTACTTTCTATACCTTCAGAATAACATGAACAGTTTAAGTCTAAAAATAAAATCCTTTAACTTATTAAAATAATGAATTAAATAAACGATATAAGTAAAGGAGCTGATTTTTTCAGTCCTTTTTGTATGAAGGACATGGGGCGGGGCTTTGCGACTTACTAATATAGCTAATCTACTTGGCAGGTATACTGATTTTATCAAAAAATATCCAATATTCCGGCTCCGCACCGCCACCATTGTGATTAGGTGAATGTAGCGTGCTATAGGATTAATCCTTCATGGTAAATGGTGGCGTTTTAACGCCATATTCGTTTTGTATGAAGGACATGGGGACGGGGCTTCACGACTTACTAAAATAGTCAATCTACTTATCAGGTATACGTAGTTTATCCCGGTTTAACAGGCTGTAATACCCCCATCTCAATTTTTGCGAGAGAATCAAGAAGTAAATAGGTGGGGGATAAACAGCCTGTAAATCCCCGATTGGTTCAACTAACCCTCAGTGGGGGATGAAAAACCCCCCACTGAGGGAAGTTTCACTTTATCGGAAAGCATCCAAAATTCTGGTTCCGCATCGCCACCATTGTGATTAGGCGAGTGCATGCTAAATGATATATTCTTCATAGTAACTGGTGGCGTTTTAACGTCATTCAGTTTTTTTTACAGCTAATGAGATACTCAAAAAGGAGAACAAATATGAAAATCAAAAGTAAATTAATTCTTATTCTATTAATACTTGTATCATCTATTATAACAGTCGGGGGAATCTCTAGTTCGATTACGAATCGAACAATAGAGAAAAATGAAGAAATTAGAAATAAAATGGAAATGCAAAAGACGATCATACATATCCAATATCGGATAACAGGTATGTCAAATGATGAACGGGCATTTCTGTTATCGGGAGAGAATGATTATTACGAAGGTATGAAGGTGAAAGCAGAAGATATCGAGAAGAAAATAAAAAAGTTAACGGGTTTGGATACTGATCAAAAGTATCAGCAATCAATCGAGAATTTAGCAAAAAGTTTCACTCAATACTGGACACTGAATCAGAAAGTCATCCAGTCTTATGCGCATCATGCACAAGCAGCAAAAGAAACCCATTTTGGTGAAGAAAGAACGCTAAGGAAAAACGTATTAGACCCATCGATTAATCAATATGTCGATCAATTAGAAACAGAAGTTGCTTATTTAACCGAAGAATATGATAGCACTTCACAAATTGCCAAAAGGGTTATTTTAGTGATTACAATCCTTTCATCCGTCGCTGGGTCTACACTTGGAATTATCCTATTAGTTTCGATTATAAAACCATTAACGATCTTAAATGAACAGATGCGAGACATTGCTCAAGGTGAAGCAGATTTAACAAAGGCAATCATAATTAAAAATAAAGATGAGTTTGGTGAGTTTGCCGCAACATTTAATCAATTTATTGCATCACTTCGCGAAATCATCCAACAAATTGGCAGGTCTTCTGAGCAAGTGGCCGCTTCATCTCATGAGTTCACTGCCAATGCAGAAGAATCCAAAGCTACATCAGAAATCGTTTCGACTGCGATGCAGGAAATCTCAGATAGTAGCAATCATCAATCGAGTATGACTGAAAAAGGTTTGGGCTCCGTTAAATCAGCCCTTTTAGGAATTGAAACGATTAGTTCGAATACGAATGCGGTAGCAGAAGCATCATTAGTCATGAAAAAACAAGCAGAAAAAGGTTCTCAGTCGATACAACAGGTAGGAGAACAAATGGAAAATATTCATGTATCTGTTGATTTAGCAGACGAAGGCGTTCACTCACTTGCAAATCGTGCCTTGGAAATTAACAATTTCACCTCGATCATTAATGACATTGCCAATCAAACGAACTTGCTTGCGTTAAATGCTGCTATTGAAGCTGCAAGGGCAGGTGAGTCTGGTAAAGGATTTGCAGTGGTCGCACAGGAGGTACGAAAACTAGCTGAACAATCCAATGACTCAGCGAATCAAATTAATGAGGTTGTTCAAAGTATTCAGCAGGAAACTAGCGAAACGGTTACTAATATCAAGATCGTCAAAGAAAATGTTTTATCGGGCTTGGAATTATCCACTGAAGCTGAAAGCCAATTTAAAAAGATCATTGACTTCATTGATCAAGTGTCTTCGCAAATTCAAGAAATTGCATCGGCTTCACAACAGTTAAGTTCTGGCTTTGGGATTGTTTCACGTTCAATCGAAGAAATTTCTAATACAACAAAGGAATCCGCAGGCCATACAGATGAAATTGCACAAGCGACAGAAGAACAGTTAGCGGCGATGGAGGAAATTTTAGTTGCTGCATTATCTTTATCCTCTTTATCCGAAGAACTCCAGGAGCTGACCTCGAGATTTAAAGTATAATCTCACGGTTCATCTAGATTGTTAACCATTCTGTTTAAAATCTGTTGACTCTAACGTTACGTAATACCTTATAGTCAAGATCAGAGGGGCGGAAAACAAATGATGAAAGTAAAAGAGGTAGCTGATTTAGTTGGAATTAGTGTGCGCACACTACATCATTATGATGAAATTGGGTTATTATCCCCGGATGCGATAACAGAATCGGGGTATCGATTGTATTCCAATAATAATCTAGAAACACTGCAGCAAATTTTGTTTTTCAAAGAGCTCGACTTCCCTTTAAAGAAAATTAAAGAAATTATCAAAAGTCCCACGTTTAATCGAGAAGAGGCACTTTTCATGCATCGGAAACTGTTGCTCGAGAAGAGAAATCGGCTGGATGTGATGATCAGGACGATTGATAAAACTATTTCTTATACAAAAGGAGAAATTCAAATGTCTAATCAAGAAAAATTCGAAGGCTTTGATTTTAGTCAAAATCCGTATGAACAAGAAGCGCGTGAACGTTGGGGCGATGAAGCCATTGATCAATCCAAGGCGAAAGTAGGGAAAATGTCAAAAGATGAACAAGCAGCGATGGGGGAAAAAATGAACGAAATCTATCGCAATCTGGCTGCACTTAGACATGAATCACCAGCATCACCAGAGTCACAAGCAGCCATTAAAAAGTGGTATGATATTCTAAACAAGATGGGTAACTACTCGCTTGAAGCTTTCAAAGGACTTGGTCAGATGTATGTTGATGATGAGCGGTTCACAAAAAATATTGACCAATTTGGCGAAGGCTTAGCCGCATTCATGCGTGATGCCATGGCTGTTTATGCAGATACGAATCAATAATAAAATGAAGGACTCTTCGATATGGAGAGTCCTTTTAATCTGCTCCTTAAAGAAATTATTTGATATTCCTTATCCATTTATTCATTGTGTAAATTCCTTTTCTTACCGATGATAATCATTGGTGAGAAGGTCCAAAATATAAAGGATGGTGAAAGTCATCAAATTGGTTGTGTAGGGGGAAAAAAATGGCGACGAGACAATCGGTAGAAAATTGCCTACAGCAATGTGAGGAGGTTCTTCGCATTGCTTCTGACGAGTACACACAAGGTGCAAAGCAAGAGCATTATAATAATGAGTCGTATATAGAAGCTCAAGGTTTACTACAGACTGCTGCTAATGAAATTGAAACTCTTGTTGCTAGTGGCAATCTTCAGCAAAGAGAGCAATTGAAACTCATGAGAAACCAAATTCAACAAATGCAGCACAATATGATTGTGTTGAATCACTAAAATATGAGACAAGGTTGACCCTAAACTAAAGAGGGAGCGGCTCAAAAGCAAAGGGGCAAACCCTATGAGACACTCCCTCTTTAGTCAGCTTTTAGCGTGGTTCATGAAGATCCCAAGCTAATTTTAATGATTCGACAATATAATCGGCAACTTCGCATGCCTCGAGATTATCCGTTTCTACCTTCGAATTATGAAGCGAATAAATCGGTTTTCTAGAATTGAAAAGCTCTTCAATTTCTTCAATGGAACGCCCTTGCAATACCGGCCGGCTATCAATAATCAGGCTGATTCTTTCCTTCCACGATTCCCAAGAGAGGTCTAGATAAATGACAATGCAATGTTCTAAACAAACTTTTCGTATCTCTTCTTGTAAAAAAGCCCCTCCACCTACAGAGATGATTTTCAGCCTTTGTTTACTGAATGCGCTGATTACACTTTTCTCCTTTTCACGAAATGCCTTTTCGCCAATATTTTTGAAAATTTCAGAAGTTGCCATATTGTATTCTTTTTCAATTTCTTGATCGATATCAACAAAATCTCGATACAATTTCTTGGCAACCATTTCACCAATCGTTGTTTTACCCACACCCATAAATCCAATCAACACAATGCTTTTTTCCCTAAGTCTACTATTGTTATAATTCATTCCGCTGGCCTCATTTCAACTATTCTTTTTTTCAGTTCATTGTTCGACAAAAACTACATGTCACTATTGTAAAGGATTTGTTTAATGGATAACACTGTATTTTTGGAATGTTGAATAATTTTAATGTGTTGTTAGGAGATAGATGAGTGCCCGTACATTGAAGAACGAAGGAGCAAACTTAGCCGAATTAACAGCCAATTTTGTAAATATTCTCCCACCTAAAAAAGTATTGCGCCTCCCGAAGAAAACCTCTAAACTAGGATAGTTGTTGAAATATATATAGAAATCAGGTGCATAATGATGCCGCGTGCTTTATGGGTTTTAATTATTGGAATGACCCTGAATGTGACTGCTTCTTCGTTTTTATGGCCTTTAAATACAATCTATCTTCATGACCATTTAGGAAAAACGCTATCGATGGCAGGGCTTGTGTTGCTTGCCAATGCCCTTGCAAGTGTTGTCGGCAATCTTTGTGGTGGTGGATTGTTTGATAAACTTGGCGGATACCGGACTGCGATGGCTGGCGTGATTATAACGTTATTATCTTCAGTTGGGATGGCTTGGAATCATGAATTTCTGCCATATGTGATCTTTTTAACGATTTCAGGATTTGGGACAGGTATCGTGTTCCCTGCTATTTTTGCAATGGCTGGTACTGTTTGGAAGGAAGGCGGCAGAAAATCGTATAATGCGGTCTACGTTGCCCAAAACTTTGGTGTTGCAGTAGGCTCAGCTCTTGGCGGTGTGATCGCGTCTTATTCGTTTGAATATGTGTTTCTTGCCAATACAGTGATGTACGTCTTATTTTTCTTTGTTGCTTTGGTTGGATTTAGAGGGATTCAAGGGGATGCAGCGGCACAAGCGTCCATCCTTCAGGAAAAACAATCGACTACACCTTCTAATAAAATGCTATATCCGCTGCTTGTTTTATGTATTGGCTATTTCTTGTGTTGGATTGGCTATGTTCAATGGCAGTCAACAATCGCTGCATATACACAGGAAATAGGGATTTCACTTAAGCAGTACAGCTTGCTATGGACAGTCAATGGTGCGTTTATCGTTCTGGCTCAACCACTATTGGCACTTGTTATTAAATGGTTTGCGAAAACTTTGAAAATCCAGCTAATCGTTGGCATGATCATTTTCATTCTCTCGTTTGCAGTGGCCGCGACGTCAAGTAGCTTTGCTGGATTTATGACGGCTATGGTGATCTTAACGATTGGTGAAATGTTCGTTTGGCCCGCGGTTCCAGCTGTGGCAGGAGAGATTGCGACAAAAGGGAAAGTGGGCCTTTATCAAGGGATCGTCAATAGTACGGCTACAGGTGGCCGAATGATTGGACCGCTGCTAGGAGGATTCCTAGTTGATACAAGAGGAATGGATATGATGTTCGCTGTATTAACAATCTTTGTTGTATTAGGCATCGGAACTGTCTTCATTTTCGATAAAATGCAAAAGCGTGTAAACGAAGGTAAAAGCATAGTCTATCCGGTAAAATAAGGAACTCTTTCCCAACATCATGCATATATAAAGAAAAACATGATCAGAATAGGAAAGAGCCCTTGCTTTTCCTGTGAAAATTCACTAGAATGACTATATAATTAAATATTCTAATATAGACAGTGATAAGGAGTAGTACCGATTAGAACCTGTGTAGAGAGTTGACGGATGGTGCAAGTCAACCAGGAATGATCGCGAACTCGCCTTTTGAGTTTCAGGCATGAAGGATTAGTAGTGCCTGACGTTCATCCACGTTACGGATTTGGAGCGGGGCGATGGTTAAAGTCGCCAATTTGGGTGGTACCGCGGGTTGATTATATACATAATCCTCTCGTCCCTTTTTATAGGGATGAGGGGTTTTTTTATGGACTTTTATTATGGAAATAAAGACCGATGACGGTTTTTATTAAAAATGAGGAGGAAACTAAGATGAGTTTTAAACATAGGTCGATTGAGAAGAAATGGCAACAGTTTTGGGAAGGAAATAAAACGTTTAAAACGGGTGAAGAATCCGGCAAACGGAAATTTTACTCGCTTGATATGTTCCCGTATCCATCTGGGTCAGGACTTCACGTTGGTCACCCAGAAGGATATACAGCGAGCGATATTTTGGCACGGATGAAACGAATGCAAGGTTATAATGTGCTTCATCCAATCGGTTGGGATGCTTTTGGACTTCCGGCAGAGCAGTATGCACTGGACACAGGAAATGACCCAGCGGAATTCACGCAGCATAACATCAACACATTCCGTCGCCAAATTAAAGCATTAGGTTTTTCTTATGATTGGGATCGTGAAATTGATACAACAGATCCAGACTATTATAAATGGACACAATGGATTTTCACGAAGCTTTTTGAAAAAGGATTAGCGTACATTGATGAAGTAGCGGTAAACTGGTGTCCGGCGCTTGGCACGGTATTGGCAAACGAAGAAGTCATTGACGGTTTAAGTGAACGTGGAGGACATCCGGTTGAACGCCGTCCGATGAGACAATGGGTGTTAAAAATCACTGCCTATGCGGACCGTTTACTTGATGATCTTGAAACAGTCGATTGGCCAGAAAATATTAAAGATATGCAACGTAACTGGATCGGCCGTTCTGAAGGTGCTGAAGTGACATTCAATATTGAAGGTCATGATGATACGTTTACAGTCTTCACGACTCGTCCGGATACACTTTTCGGTGCAACCTATGCGGTGTTATCACCGGAACATCCGTTTGTTGACAAAATTACAACGCCTGAGCAAAAAGCTGCAGTTGAACAATATATCTCAGAAGTGAAAAATAAAACCGACCTTGAACGTACTGAGTTAGCAAAAGACAAAACAGGTGCCTTTACAGGTGCTTATGCAATTAACCCAGTTAATGGTGAAAAAATGCCAATCTGGATTGCTGATTATGTACTGATGAGCTATGGAACAGGTGCTATTATGGCAGTGCCGGCTCATGATGAGCGTGACTACGAATTCGCAGTTAAATTTGACTTGCCAATTAAAGAAGTCGTAGCGGGTGGGGACGTGACGCAAGAACCATACACGGGCGATGGTCTTCATGTGAATTCTGAATTCCTAAACGGCTTGAATAAAGAAGACGGTATTTCCACGATGATTAAGTGGTTGGAGGATAAAGAAATCGGTACGAAGAAAGTAACATTCCGTCTTCGTGACTGGTTATTTAGCCGTCAACGTTACTGGGGAGAACCGATTCCGATCATTCATTGGGAAGATGGTACAACAGAAGCAGTTAAAGAATCTGAGCTTCCGGTTCTGTTACCGAAAACGACAGACATTAAGCCATCCGGTACAGGTGAATCACCACTTGCAAACATCCATGATTGGGTGAATGTAACCGACGGAAATGGCAGAAAAGGGCGTCGTGAGACAAACACAATGCCACAATGGGCAGGTAGTAGCTGGTACTTCCTACGTTATATCGATCCGAACAATACAGAAGCGATTGCTGATCCGGAAAAGTTAAAAGAATGGATGCCAGTCGATATGTATATCGGTGGAGCTGAGCATGCGGTCCTTCATTTATTGTACGCCCGCTTCTGGCATAAATTCTTGTACGACATTGGCGTTGTTCCAACATCTGAACCATTCCAAAACCTTTTCAACCAAGGAATGATTCTTGGAGAAAATAATGAAAAAATGAGTAAATCAAAAGGGAACGTAGTAAACCCAGATGATATCGTTGATAGCCATGGTGCTGATACTCTACGTCTATATGAAATGTTTATGGGACCTTTGGAATCATCGATTGCTTGGTCTGAAAATGGACTTGATGGCGCCCGTCGTTTCCTTGACCGTGTTTGGCGTTTGCTTGTTAATGATGACGACACAATCACTAACAAAATTGTCGATACAGATGACAGCGGCAAGCTTGAGAAAGTGTATCATCAAACGGTGAAGAAAGTTACAGAAAACTACGAGACTTTGAAATTCAACACAGCTATTTCACAATTAATGGTCTTCATCAATGAGGCATACAAAGCGGACACACTTCCGAGACCGTATATTGAAGGTTTCGTGAAAATGTTATCACCGGTTGCCCCACATATTGCTGAAGAACTTTGGGAAAGACTCGGGGCTACAGAAACAGTCACATATGAAACATGGCCTGCTTATGACGAAGCAAAAATGATCGACAATGAAGTCGAAATTGTGATCCAAATTAACGGCAAAGTGAAAGCAAAACTAATGGTACCAACAGACACAACGAAAGAAAAGTTAGAAGAAATCGCTATGGACGACGACGCAATTAAAGAACAAATCGACGGCAAAACCGTTCGAAAAGTCATTGCAGTACCGGGTAAACTAGTTAATATCGTTGCGAATTAAGTAAAAACTGACTCACTTTCAGACTGTATTTAGTCTGGGTGGGTCGTTTTTTTGTTTTTATATGATTAAATCATCGATGATGGTTTTTCTTAAGGGGGCATAAAAACATCGATGAGCATCTGCTCTAAAACTAAAACAATGAAAAAAGTTCAGGTTCTCACATTGTATCACCTTATGAAGGTGGCGGCGGGAAGCTGATTTTGCGAAGCCCCGCCCCTTTTCCACAGAAAAAAGCATCCCGTAATAGACGTGAATGGAATGCTTTTTAAATGAATGTTTTAAGCGCTTCTTCGTAAAGTGATAACCTTGAATTTAAAGTGTGAAGGGAATCATCTGGTAGCTAATGAAGATTGAAGATATAAATAAGATGAGATTTTTATCTTATAGGGCGTATCGGTTTCATAAAATTGACAAGACTACTCAATCGGCATCCAAACCTCAATCACATCTTCTGTTGCTCCTACTGGATAAATATACTTCTCAAAGTTTGGTGAAAATCTAAATTGGATATCTGATCTCTCATGCAAAGCTTGGAATGTGGGTTTGATTCCTGGAATGCCGCCCTCCACTGTAGCAACGATATAGCGTCCCGCCTCTATTTTCACCTTTTCCCTATTGGAATCTTCTGCTAAATCTTGAATGCCTGCAAGATAGTGTAGTTTCCCTTCACGATCAAAATCGATGCAGACACCGTAAAACGTATCAACTGGAATGTTATCTGTTTTTAAGGTTGCATTTAACTTGTCCCATATTTGCGGGATTTCAGCGGTAGTACCTACGTGTTTATAGCCTATTACCCAAAAACTTTCAATCGTTTCAATCCTCGTTTTCATCACAATCTCCTCCTTATTCCTTATGCAACTTTCCAATCTCTATGGTATACTTCCCATTTTAGCATAACAAAAAGCTGAGGACATGGGGACTTGGTCTTCGCGACTTATTAATAAAATCAGTCTACTTAAACAGGTATACTGATAAAGCATCTAAAATTCTAGCTCCGCACCGCCACTATTGTGATTAAGCGAGTGTAGCGTGCTACAGGGTGGATCCTTCATAGTAAATGGTGGCGTTTTAACGCCATATTCGTTTTGTAGGAAATGTCCGTCAGGTAAGTTTTGGAAGTTCATTTAACTTGTCATACGACAAATAATAAATCAGGATTCATTATGAAATACTAAAAATCAAAGGTGATAAAATGTATGGTTTTCCTTTTCATCTTACGAACCTTTGAGAGCAGGAGGATACCAATGAGTAAAGGGAAAATATTGATCGTCGAAGATGAAAGCAAAATTGCCCGTCTCATTCAATTAGAACTCGAGTATGAAGGATATGAAACAGGAACTGCGTATACAGGGTTAGATGGGTTCAACATGTTTCAACAAGGACAATGGGATCTTCTTTTATTAGATGTAATGTTACCTGAATTAAATGGACTTGAAGTGTTAAGGCGCATTCGAGCAACCGATGACCAAACGCCCATTATTATCTTAACGGCACGTGATGCACTGCCTGATAAAGTAAGCGGATTAGATTTAGGCGCCAACGATTACATTACAAAGCCGTTTGAAATTGAAGAATTACTTGCACGTATTCGCGTCTGGCTGCGTCTTCCATCGGCATCACCAGAAGACATGACTCCTTCTTCTCTTAAAATTGGCGATTTAACGATTGACCCAAAAACACGTGAAGTACGACGAGAGAATCAGTCGATTGAGCTAACGCCAAAAGAATATGATTTACTTATCTATTTAATGGAAAATAAAAATCAAGTCTTAACGTTTGACCAATTGTTAACGAATGTATGGGGATTTGATTATTTCGGTGATTCCAATGTTGTCTATGTATACATTCGATATTTACGAAAAAAGATTGACACACCATTTCCAACTCCTTATATTCACACAGTTCGTGGTGTTGGATATATGTTAAAGGAATAATATATGAAGCTGCAAACTAAAATCATTCTCACATCAACCCTTTTAATATTTATTCTTTTGGTCGTTGCTAATAGCTCGGTTTATTTTATTTTTAAAAAAACGATGACTGATAACGCCATTGAACGGCTTCGAGTGGAAAGTAAAAATATTGTAGAAGGATTAAAACCAGCAAGTAATCCAGCGAGTAATCCAGCCACTTTATTACGAGCGTATTTACCTCCTAATGGAATGGTTCGTATACTTCCGCCAAAAGGTAAACCGTTGCTTATCGTTATTAGAGACCAAACTGAACTTAATGTTCTGCCCTATTCATACAAGTCATTTGAACAAACAACCGTAGAAAACATTGAAAATCATTTATACGCCATTTCACACTCACCGATTATTTGGACAAATGGTGATGTCGTGACGCTTGAAGTGACGGAACCATTAGAAGATGTTGAGGATTCTTTACAAATTTTAAAATTCATTTTATTTGTCGCTTCCCTTGTTATTTTAATCCCAACTATCTTGGGCGGTCGTGTATTAAGTCAAGTCATCTTACGGCCGATTAAATCACTTATTCAGACAATGGAAGAGATTCAGGCATCACGGACTTTCAAAAAAATCAGACGTGATACAAAATCAAATGACGAACTAGATAAAATGGCGAATACATTTAACAATATGATGGATTTATTGGAGGAAAATTATAAAAAACAGGAGCAATTCGTATCAGATGCTTCCCATGAATTAAAAACGCCACTTACCGTTGTAGAAAGTTACGCCAATATGTTAAAGCGTTGGGGAATGAAGCGCCCTGATATTTTGGAAGAAGCAATCGAAGCCATTCATTCCGAGGCCATTCGAATGAAGCAGCTAACGGAACAAATGTTACTCCTTGCTAAAGGCGATGAACAATGGGAGATGCATATAGAGGAAGTGGATGTAAGTTTAGTCTGTAGGGATACAGCAAAGCATCTACAGTTTGCCTTTAAGAGAACGATTTCGATTGATGTACAAACAAATAATCCGATCATTCGTGCAGATGAAAAAAAGGTCAAACAGTTACTCTATATTTTAGTAGATAATGCAATTAAATATAGCGAAAAATCCATTGACATTACAATTACTAGCCGTGTTTCTTCCTTATTCATCGCTATTAGGGATTATGGTATTGGGATTCCGAAAGAAGATCTAGCACATGTATATGAACGATTTTTCCGAGTAGATAAAGCAAGGACGAGAGAAACAGGTGGAACAGGATTGGGATTGCCTATTGCAACAAGAATTGTCGCTGCTCATAACGGGAAGATTCATATGGATAGTGAAGAAGGAAAAGGTACAACAGTCACAATTGAATTACCACTTTAAATTTTTTAAGGGGATTCTCAGACTTCTCTAAGAATGCTATGTTACACTATGTTTCAATAACATTTGGAGGTGAAAGAATGAAGAAGAGCGCATTGATAATATCCTTCATTCTAATCATTGGTTTAGGTGGCTGGTACGGTGTTAAAGAAGCATTTACTACTCCGAGTTCTATCCTTCCAGAAGAGAATGTCAGTCAGATGATCCAACAGAAATATGGAGGAACAATTGAGAATATTAGTGTTTTTCAAGAAAAGGATAAGCTCAATTATTCCATTAAATTGCTAAAAGATCAGATTCCATATCAGGTAATTGTCAATGGACAGACAGGTGAAGTACTTGCAATGGTAAAACAATCGACTTCACAAAAGCCTGCGAAGCAAATTCCTACAGAGCAAACGCCTGTAGCGCAAAACCCTGCAACACCAAAAATAAATCAGCAGGCACCGATCGCTAAATCAAATAAAAACAATCAAACAAGTCCTTTTTCAAGCGATGCTGTTCAAATTACAATAGATCAAGCGATAGAGATTGCTTTAAACAAATTTCATGGAACGATTCATGAAGTCGAATTAGAGGAAGAAGATGGCCAGCTTGTTTACGAAGTTGAAATCAAGCAATCGGAGAACAAGAAAGTAGAAGTTATAATTAATCCTTACTCTGGGAAAATTGAGTCCATTTCAGTTGATACGCACAATGACAATGACAAGGAAAAGGATGATTAAAAGTGTAGCGTTCTGCTACACTTTTTTTGCGATAAAGAAAAATACTCTTTCTGCTAAATTCTTTTGTTTTAAGGGTCTGAAGATGGTATGGTTTCTAACTCTATAACTTCATTGATTTTATATAAAGATGTTCTTCAGTAGCAGTTTGGCAACTATTAGACCATTGATAATAAAAACTATGAATGATAGATGGGGGATAACTGCACGTAAAAGCCCGATTGGTGAGATACAGTGAAACTTGCCGATACATGAGCAGAGGTTTAGTAGAACGGGACTAACAATCAGTGGAGATGAAGAAACCCCTACTGATTGAAGTTTCACTTTATAAAAAAAATTCTTTTCTAAGGGAATTCTAAGATTCTCTTTCATAATCTTTAAACTTGAGACGTTATGATATAACTAACAAATAAACAGGAGGTTTTAAACGATGAAATTAGTAACCCCAATATTAACAGGCGTTTTAGTTGTAGGTGGATTAGTAGGAGGAGCTTATGCAATGGCAGCAAACCAACCGTCAACTGAAAATATGAATATCGTATCGAAAACAATTAGTGTAGATAGAGCAAAAGAAATCGCTTTAGGCGTATCTAAAGGAGGTCAAGTAACGCAGATTCATTTAGATCCAGATAACGGAAGAAAAGAATACGAAGTAGAGATTCTCAATCAAGATACAGAATATGACGTGGATATTGATGCATTAACAGGAAAAGTATTAAAAGTCGAACAAGACGTTCGGGATAAAGCTGATATTGATGACGAAGATATAAGAGCACTTCAAAATGTATCGGCAACAATTTCAGAAGAAAGTGCAAGGAAAACAGCGTTACAAAGCGTGAAGGGGACTGTAACTAAAACAGAATTGGATAACGATCACAATCGCTTAGTCTACGAATTTGAACTTATGACAGACGGCAACAATGAAGCAGAGGTTAAAGTAGATGCAACTACTGGAAAAGTAATAAAAGTTGAAATTGATGAAGATATAAGCGCACTTCAAAACGTATCGCCAACAATTTCAGTAGAAGATGCAAAAAAAACAGCGTTACAAAAAGTGAAGGGGACTGTAACTAAAACAGAATTGGATGGCGATGACCATCGCATAGTTTACGAATTTGAAATAATTACAGACAATAGCCGTAAAGCAGAAGTTAAAGTAGATGCAACTAGTGGACAAATTTTAAAAGTTGAATTTGATGATTAAGTGATCAATGTGTATCCTAAACAAAATCATATAGGGAATTATTAAAGAGAGGAAATATTGAGGGGCTTCATATGCTGGGGACAAAATGCATGAATGACATTTGTTTTCTCGAACTATACTAGGAGATATTTGTTGGAGACATCACCTTCCTAAAAGAAATAAGAGGGAGATACCAATAGAATAGATAAGAATTTATCCTCAAAAAAAAGGGTGTCTCAAAGTGGAAAGGCAGACCCTTTTGAGACACCCTCTTTTTAGAGGAAATGAATTAGTTATTTTAGTAACAGGATTCTTCTTTATTACAATTTAGGGAGAACTTTCTTTGCCCCTAAGAACATCCAAGTAGTGAGAACGAAAGGCATTGTCAGTGCTGGAAGTCCATAAGGTAATAGCCAAGTCGTTACACTTGCTGTAATAGGTACGGTTAAACAAGCTGCGCATATACCTGATATGGATGCAACATGTTTACCATCATGTTTAAATACAATCGCTACGGCTAAACTAGTTAAAATGGCATTATAGCCATAAAGACCCATGAAAATTAAGGAATGTTCTCCACCTAGCCAATATGATGTGAGCAAAGCAACGGCATTACCTAAAATGGCAAAGAGACCAAATTTCCAACCAGCCCAAAATACGGCAATAAATAATAGGGCACCACAATAGGGATTATCCAGGAAAAACACTTGTCCAATTCCAGTAAAAGTCCCTTCCAACCAATTTACCTTTCCTGCTATATTTAGTTCCCAGTGTGCTAAATCTTGAGGCACTAATGCGGTACTTAATTGGATCGCCTCAAATCGATAAGAAACAAGGAGTGTAAACCAAGTCACTATTATAAAAGGGAACGTAAGAATTGGAATCCCTGTATTTTTCATAAAATGCATCATGGCAGCTGTTAAAATCGCCGCTACAGCAGCACCAATTAAAACGATAATCCATTGATTGGCTCCTGTTAAAAACAATGTTAGTGCAAGCCCCGTTAGTACAGAATTATATCCAAATAAACCTTGATTCACACTATCCTCATCGGCTCCTCCAAATTTGCCAATCAGGGTACCAATCATGGCGGATATTAGAGCAATCAACCCCAAATAATACGAATAAAGTGTAAGGGATAGTAGAATGATTAATCCAGTAATAACATTCTCAATCAAGATAACTTGAGAAATTCCTTTCAATGATGCCGAAATCAACGAAAGAAACGTTCCCTCTGTTAATGTAGCATTGTTGTTCTTTTGCATAATACTCACCTCTCGCTGGAATTTTTGATCGTTTTAAATCCACTTGAATCTTTTTCATAAACTTTAAGAAAAACCATTATCCTCTGACACATAACATGTTTCTGTCATGTATCAATATCGATTCAAAGAGAGGGCTAATGTAAAAAAGTACGAACCTACATAAAAACGATTGATAAATCTCATTTTTTAAAAAGATTTTCTAAGATTTTATCATTATATCAGAAAAACAATCTAACGATCTTCCATTTGAAAAGTTTTCGAGTTAAAAAATCTTCCATTTTTCTTCAATTCCTTCTTTTTTCTTCAATACCTCCTAACCAAAGTCCATGATTTTTTCATATGAATAATCAATAAAAGAGCAAGCGTCTAAGAATGACTAAGTTCCTTACTTGTCTAGTATTTATCCCGCAATAACGGGCAGTCAAGACCCCCACCTCAAGGTTTAGAGGAATCGTAGGTGGGGGACAACTGCCCGTAAAACCCTTTCCCTTTATTTGCCCGTTCTTCCCTCTCAGTCTAATGAGTGGTTGCTAGTGTGAGAAATTAAAAATAAATAAAAAAAATATATGAAACTTGATATATATATAAATTATGATATATGATTGCATCAAGGGAATCAAACATTTATCGACAACAAACGACAAAATAATCAGATAATTTCCGAATGTTTTACTTTTTTTTAACGAAAAATGTATGGTATTTGGTTTTTTATTACATTTGAAAATATAGTAAAAAAGATGGAAAATCTAAGGGTTTCAACAACGAGAACACAGAATTATCGGACAACATTATTAAGAATGTTCGATTCCCTTTTTTTGCATCAGAACAAAAGTGGGTCTTTATTAAGGGGGAGCTTTGCCCTCGGATGAGTCACTACATAATATCAAGGAGGTTTTACTATGAAATTATTACCACGTGAGATAGACAAGCTCATGATTGTGGTGGCTGGTGATCTTGCTAAGAAACGAAAAGATAGAGGATTAAAATTAAATCATCCGGAATCAGTAGCTCTTATCACGTACGAAGTGTTAGAGGGAGCAAGAGATGGAAAAACGGTGGCTGAATTGATGGAATATGGAGCAACGATTTTGTCACGCGAAGATGTGATGGAAGGTATCCCTGAGATGATTCACGATATTCAAGTAGAAGCGACTTTTCCAGATGGAACAAAATTAGTAACGGTTCATAATCCTATTAGATAAAGTGAAGCCTCCATCCGTGAGGTTTTTTCATCGCCGACTGATGATCAGTTTAACTAGGATAGAATGCGACAGGAGGAATCATAGAATGATACCAGGACAATACATTTTAAAAGAAGAAGACATTATGATCAATGAAGGTAAAACATTAAATACACTTTCAGTCATCAACACAGGCGATCGTCCAGTTCAAATTGGATCTCACTTTCATTTTTATGAAGTAAATGAGGCGCTTCAATTCAATCGAGAAGAAGCATTCGGAAAACGTTTGAACATTCCTGCAGGTGCAGCGGTTCGTTTTGAACCAGGCGATGAAAAAGAAGTCGAATTGCTTAGTTTTGCTGGGGAACAACGTGTGTATGGATTTAATAATAAAGTGGATGGATCTGTTCGAGGAGGGCGTAAGTAATGAGTTACAAAATGTCTAGAAAGCAATATTCACAAATGTACGGTCCGACTACAGGGGACTCTATTCGTTTAGCGGATACAGATATATTGATCCAAATTGAGAAAGATTATACAACGTATGGTGAAGAAGTTGTGTTTGGCGGCGGAAAAGTAATTCGTGATGGAATGGGACAACATCCACTTGCAACGAGAGCAGATGGTGTGCCAGATCTAGTGATTACAAATGCAGTAATCCTGGATTATACAGGGATTGTTAAAGCAGACATTGCTATTCGTGACGGGAAAATCGCTGGAATCGGGAAAGCGGGAAATCCTTTAGTACAAGATAATGTGGATATTGTCATTGGTGCTTCGACTGAAATCATCGCTGGAGAAGGATTGATTGTTACGGCTGGTGCGATCGATACCCATGTTCACTTTATTAATCCAACGCAAATCGAAACGGCATTATCTTCTGGTACGACGACATTAATTGGTGGCGGAACAGGTCCGGCAGCAGGATCAAAAGCGACAACTGTTACTCCTGGAGAATGGAATATGCACCGTATGCTTCTTGCAGCGGAAGGAATGCCAATTAACGTTGGGTTCACAGGTAAAGGACAAGCAGCATCGGAAGAGCCTCTTATTGAGCAAGTTCGCGCTGGCGCAATTGGCTTAAAAGTGCACGAAGACTGGGGAGCAACAGCTTCAGCCCTTGACTATGCATTACGCGTAGCCGATAAATATGATGTTCAAGTAGCGGTTCATGCAGATACGTTGAATGAAGGTGGCTTCATGGAAACGACGATGGCTGCCATTAAAGATCGAGTGATTCATATGTACCATACGGAAGGTGCAGGTGGCGGACATGCTCCTGATTTAATCAAATCAGCAGGCTATGAAAATGTTCTTCCATCTTCTACAAATCCGACTTTACCATATACAGTTAATACGGTTGACGAGCATTTAGATATGTTAATGGTTTGCCATCATTTAAATCCATCAATTCCTGAAGATCTTGCATTTGCTGATTCACGGATTAGAAAAGAAACGATTGCAGCAGAGGATATTCTTCATGACATGGGGATCATTAGTATGGTCAGCTCAGATGCACAAGCGATGGGACGAATTGGCGAGGTTGTTTTACGTACATGGCAAGTAGCAGACAAAATGAAAAAACAACGCGGAATCTTGGAAGGCGACAGTGAGTTTTCTGATAACAACCGTGCAAAACGTTATGTGGCTAAATATACGATCAATCCTGCCATTACACACGGAATCTCTGAATATGTTGGTTCAATTGAAGTCGGAAAAATTGCCGATCTAGTTCTTTGGTCCCCAGCATTTTTCGGTGTGAAGCCTGAAATGATCCTGAAAAATGGCTTTGCTGTAGAGAGCTTAATGGGGGATGCGAATGCATCCATTCCAACACCGGAACCGGTGATTTACCGTCCGATGTATGCACAGGTTGGAAAAGCATTAGCGAAAAGCTCGATCACATTCATTTCTCAAGCAGCATTTGATGATAAAGTGCATGAGAAACTTGGCTTGGAAAAAATGGTTCTTCCAGTTCATGGTATCCGAAATTTAACGAAAAAAGATATGAAACATAATTCTGAAACGCCTACTATCACTGTTGACCCACAAACATATGAGGTAACCGTAAACGGTGAACTTATTACTTGTGAACCAGTTGAAACTGTACCGATGGGGCAACGATATTTCCTATTCTGAGGTGAAAGCATTGATTATCGAAAAAATTGTGACCAATATTGAACAAATGGCAAAAGAAGATTTAGACAAGCGCCATAAAGAAAAGGTCTATCTTGAAAGTGCTCATTTAGTGAAAAGAATTCAAAGAGTGACAACAGATCATGGTACGGAAATTGGGATTCGTTTAAAAGACCCTCGTGATCTTGTTGCTGGTGATGTTTTATTTATGGATGATAAAAACATGATTATCATCGACGTCTTATCGGATGATTTAATCATTATTAGTCCACGTTCATTGCAAGAAATGGGAACCATTGCTCATCAATTAGGGAATCGTCACTTACCTGCTCAATTTGAAGAGGATGAGATGCTCGTACAATACGATTATCTTGTAGAAGAATTGCTACAAGAACTGAAAATTCCTTTCAGACGGGAAGACCGGAAAGTGAAACAGGCATTTCGTCATATTGGACATAGCCATGAATCCTAATATTCTTTCCTTATTTCAATTATGCGATTCAAACCTTCCAACTGGTGGCTTTAGTCATTCATATGGTTTGGAGACGTATATTCAAGAAGGTAAAGTACATGATCAAGCAACGTTTGCAAAATGGCTTCATGTTTACTTGAACGAGCAGCTCATCTATTCAGATGGGCTTGCTTCTCATCTCGTATATGAGGCTTTAGAGAACAATGACTTCCAAAAAATATGGAAGTTAGACCGAATGCTGACCGTTCAAAGTTTGCCGCGTGAAACTAGGGATGGTACCCAAAGAATGGGTGAACGTATGTTAAGTCTTGTGGAAGCTTTATATGATGTGCCTGTACTATCCGAATATAGAAATCGTATCAAGGAGAAGAAATCCTTTGGACATTCTAGCATTGTCTTTACGATCATCGGCCATCATCTTGGTGTTCCCAAGTCTACGACTACTCTCTATTATTTATATTCTGCTATTTCAAGCTTGATTCAAAATGCGGTTCGAGCCATTCCGTTAGGTCAGACTGCAGGTCAGAAAACGATTCAAGAGTTTCAAAAAGAGTTAGTTAAGGCTACTGAAAAAATTAAGGACCTGGATGAAGCGGATTTTGGCATTACATCACCAGGTTTAGAATTAGCTCAAATGAAACATGAACGTGTAAATATTCGTATTTTTATGTCTTAATTATTGAGAAAAAGGAAGTGTGTTTTAATGGAACCCATTAAAATTGGCGTAGGCGGACCTGTTGGAGCAGGGAAAACGATGTTAGTAGAAAAGCTGACTCGACATTTAGACGGTGAAATTAGCATGGCGGTTGTGACGAATGATATCTATACCAAAGAAGATGCAAAATTCTTAATGAATAATGGAGTCCTGCCACAAGATCGTATCATTGGCGTTGAAACAGGCGGATGCCCGCATACAGCGATTCGTGAAGATGCGTCGATGAACTTTGCAGCGATTGATGAATTAAAAGAGAAGCATCCAGATGTTGAACTTATTTTTGTTGAAAGTGGCGGCGATAATCTTGCAGCGACATTCAGTCCTGAACTGGTTGATTTCTCTATTTATATTATTGATGTGGCTCAAGGGGAAAAAATTCCGCGTAAAGGCGGACAAGGAATGATTAAATCTGATTTATTCATCATTAATAAAACAGATTTAGCGCCGTACGTTGGTGCAAGTCTAGATGTTATGGCGTCAGACACGAAGGTTAATCGTGGGGATAAACCGTTTGTTTTCACCAATTTAAAAGATAATTCGGGCCTTGATCAAGTGATCGATTGGATTAGGAAGAATGCACTTTTAAAAGGATTGGAATAAATGGAAAACTGGACAGGAACTTTGCGTTTAGATGTGGAAGAACGACAAGGTAAGACCGTTGCTAAAAATGTGTATTTCCAGGGCGCGTTGAAAGTCATGCGCCCGGTATACCATGATGATTCTGGACAAGCCTGTTACTATATATTAAATCCGGGCGGCGGCTATTTAGATGGAGATCGCTATCAATTGCAATTTTCGTTGAAAGAACAAGCGAAACTAACCTTGACCACACAATCAGCTACAAAAGTTTATAAAACGCCTAATCAACATGCCTATCAGGAAACGGAATTTATTCTGAAAAAAGGCAGTTATCTAGAATATATTCCTGATCCACTTATCATGTATCGTAATGCTCGATATAAACAAAAAAATGTGATTCGGATGGAGCAAGGTGCTACGCTCATTTATTCAGATATTATTACACCAGGATGGTCACCTGATGGCAAACAATTTAGCTATGATCAGCTTCAATTAATGAATGAAGTCTATATGGATGATGAGTTAGTGATGTATGATCATATTAAATTGAATCCAGCTGTTCAAGATATGAAGGAGATTGGCTTCATGGAAGGATACACCCATTTAGGTTCGATGATTGTAATTGGTGAACAAACAAACGCCGAATTACTTGACCGGCTGTATCAGTCAATGGACCATAACGAACAAGAATATAAGCTTGGACTATCCATGTTATCAGTAAAGGGCTTTACCATTCGTGTGCTAGCGAACAAAACGCAAACGATAGAAAGAATATTTACCGAATACCATCAACTGATTAGTGAAGAATGGTTTAACACGAAACCTTCTTTTTTAAGGAAGTATTGATTATTAGGACTCGGCAATCAAAAAGGTTGCCGAGCTTTTTTAGGTAGATCAAAGGATTTTAAATGGTAGAATATTAACGCCATGTGATTAGTCGTTGGTAAGTTTGGTAGTCACGATTCGTGTATGAACGAAAGAATGTACCGAAGGCTTACATGAACTGCGGGTGTCATAAGTAAATTATTTGGTATATACTATATGTATATTTTAGAGAATAATGAAAGGGTTTTTAATCTCTGGATCAAACAAATAGTTTTAGTTGTGCAACATTAAGGTTGCTCCTATTTATGAATGGGGGGATATGATGAATACTCTTGGATATGCAATACTCAGTGCACTCGGTAGAAAACCATGCTCGGGATATGAATTAGCGCAGTATTTAGATGCGGTATGGCCTGCAAAACATAGTCAAATTTATCCTCGTTTAACCAAAATGGAACAGAACGGGCTTCTTATATTTGAAGAAGTTATCCAAACTGGGAAACCGGATAAAAAAATATTTTCGATTACAGATAAAGGTAGAGAAACGTTAGAAAAATGGGTTACAGAATCTCCATCTGATCCAATTATGAGAGATGAGTTTCTGATTAAGGTAAATTCCATTTGGTTATCGGATGAGGAAAATGCGAAAAAATTAATTCAGGATCGAATTTCAGATCTTGAACAAAAAGTTGCTTTTCGAACAGATACAATAACAGAGTTGGAACAAAAGCATCGGGGAGATACGATGTCTAAGCATTTTGGTCGCTATCTACTATTTAATCGACGGAACATGATGGACAAAGAGGAGATTTCTTGGTGTCAATGGGTTTTAAATCTAATTGAAAAATCAAATTTTAATATGAGCAAACTAACGTTATGGATGCTCGGTGCTGGCAAGCTTAATCTAATCATTCAAAACATGATTTTTGTCAGTGAAATCTAAATGCCTCATGTAGGAAGTGTTCAAGTCATTTATGTAACCATTCATTTTAAATCTATTTGTTGAACTAACTGGTGCTTAATTTGAATAAGGTTTAAGCAATGATCTTCTACTAAATTACCTACACCTAATAGAAACTAATATGTTATTCCATTAAAGAGAGCAATTCCAGTATAGAAATTGCGCTCTTTTTTTATGTGTAGGATTAGATTCTTGATTAAGAATACCGTTTGTTACTAACTCTTTATACCTGAACCTTTGTTTTACGGTATAAAGACCATTTTACTAATGGGGAAGTAAGGGCAGTGGTAATAACCGCAATAAGGAACAAAATACTATAATCCGTATTAGAAATTAATTTACTACTTAAACCTATGTTGGCAAATATTAAGATCATTAATCCCCGTGCATTCATTAAAGCCCCTATAGCACTGGATTCCCCCCAACTATAACCTATTATTTTTGCATAAATCATACATGCAAAATATTTGCTTATAAATGCCATCCCAATAAACATTAAAACGATGACTAAATGATTACTACGTGTAAAAGAGCTTAGGTCAACATTAAAACCAGAACTTACGAAGTAAATAGGAACCAAAAGTGTATTTACAAAATCTGAGATTTTAGTATCTAACTCTTTGGTGACTCTATCTAATCTAGGTACGATTAATCCTGCTATAAATCCTCCAAAAATAGCATGAAGTCCAATTTTTTCTGATACAAGACTGCTACATAAAAAAACAAAAATAAATAATGCAAAAAGTTCATTATTTAAGGTATTGTACTTATTTGAAACAATATATTTTAAAATTGGCCTGATAACAAAAAACATTACTAAAAGGTAAATAATCATATAAATGCTCATGCTCATACTGTTAACTGAAAAATTTAGGCTAGCAATGGAAAGGATAATTGGCAGCATGATCCATGCTAGACAATCATCTATACTTGCACCTAAGACAACAAATCTCCCTAACTTTGTTCTAATCATCTTTTGTTGATCTAAAATCCGTACTAGTACGGGAAAGGCAGTTACAGAGATACTAGCTGACATAAACAAAGAATAGATTAATTGAGTGGTAAATGTTTGTTCTAAATAAGGATAAATATGCCAACCGATTACAAATGTCATAAAAAAAGTAGGAATGATCCCCACCAGTGCAAGTTGTACAGCGTTTTTTATTAGCTTATCTTCTATCTTTTCTTTACCTACTTGAATTCCTATTATAAACATATATAAAGATATTCCGAGCTGACTTAATAGGAACAATTGTTCTTTTAATTCTTTATTGAACAGCCACTCTTGGACCCCGGGGAACAAGGTACCTAAAAATGAAGGACCTACTAAAATACCGCCAATCATCTCCCCAACTACTTTGGGCTGGCCAACCACTTTTGCTAGAGTACCAAATAACTGAGAAATAATTATTACAATCAATAAACTCAATAAGAATTGAAACAAAACAGACACTCCTTTTCCTTACTAATGAAAAAGTATATCTGGACTAGTCCAAAAAGTCTATCAAACTTGGGCATGCTCAAAAAGTGAGCATTTGGTAGAACTTTTCAATGGTCACAGAAAGCTCGATCTGTAAGGATACTTTCGAGAAAGTGCGTTTGGTCATAGCAAGAGCAATCGATTGTTCCCGCGATTTTCCTTATATGGCCACCACAAGGTATATGTGAACTTGGGTATATATCAAACGATTAAATCTTTTCTCATCAGATTACATATTGTAAAGCTGTATCGAAAATCATGTTAAAATAATGAAGTTGAGCTAGATTTTGTAATAAGACAATAATAAAAAACATTCATGAGCATCTGATTTAAAGCTCAAAGATGAAAAAGGTTCAGGTTCTAAAACTTGCATCACCTAATGAAGGTGGCGGAGCTGATATTGCCAAGCCTCGCTCCTTTTCCACAAAAAAGAGGAGGCGTTAATAAAATGATTAGAGTTGTATGTAAAGCCAAACTAAAACCAGGTGTAAAGGTTGAGGAATATTTAATAATGGCTAGTGAAGTTGTTTCAGAAACCAGAAAAGAAAAAGGCTGTATAACGTACACACTTCATGAAGATATCAATGATCCGACCATCCTTACTATGATCGAAGAATGGGTGGATGAAGAAGCTATAAATCAACACAATAAAAGTGAACATGTTTTGAAAATTGTTCCAGAGCTTAGAAAACTTCGAGAAAGTACAGAAATCAACCTTTATAGAGAAGTGAAATAATTTTCATAATCATTTATTTTTAACTTTGGTCATAACAACTACTAGTTTACTCTATTAAAGGAGCTTGAATAGAACAAAGATCACAGAAATTATCAACTTTTTTATAAAAATCAAAACGTAAAGCTGCTAGACATGAATCCATTTTGATAAAAAGATTTTTCAAAATGGATTGTTTTTATCCCGGTTTAACAGGCTGTAAAACCCCCACCTCAATTTTTGTGAGAGAATTAAGAAATAAATAGGTGGGGGATAAACAGCCTATAAATCCCCGATTGGTTCAACTAACCATCAGTGGGGGATGAAAAAAGCCCCCACTGATGGAAGTTTCACTTTATTCATCAAAAAATATGGGGTTGCAAGGTATTTTGGATCAAACTTTATTTTAAAGCAACAGCCGGCTTATAAATCAAATAGCGAGGACGATGCAGATGCAATTGTGTATATGGACCAAAGCCAAGTGCTTTATAATAGCCTTGGCTATTTGCAATTCTTTCATATTAGAAAAACTTTAAAAAAATTTTTAGACGATGCTACTTTTTTTGTTTTTGCCCTTATAAAGAGAGTGACAACATAAAAAAGGGGCGAGAATAATGGAGAGACTAAATTTTGAAACGATTAAACATTATCAATCATTCGAGACGATTGAAGAAATGGATCAATCCGTTCGGGGGTTTTTGTATAAGCACAAAGCTGAATTATCAGAAGGCACTAACAACGTCTTAACCTTCATTTGGAGACATTCCGTGAAGGTTATTGGTGTAAGTTTTGCTAAATACGATTATATCGCAACAAACGTTGAGCTAAGTCGAAGAACAGTCATTCGCGCCGTTAACAAGTTAGAGCAATTAGGAATCATTAAAAAAATTCCGACAGCGAAAATGAATGGTAAACAAGGCGTGAACATCATTGTCATTCAAGCTTTTCAACAACTAGATGATTTGAAAAATAATATGTCACCCCAAGCTGTCACCGTATCTGTCACCCCTAATAAAACAGAGAATAAGCAAAGCTCACTCTGTGAGATTAAAACAAAACCTAATAACGTAACCGAACAAGGGAATCGATCACAGCAGGCTGAAGAATCTATCTCTCAAGAAAAAATAGATCCAAGCATCCAACAAGAGTTAGACGAAAGCTATTTACCTGAATCGGTTCATAAGGAATTTGTCCAAGCTGCCAAGCCCTTTTTCAGTGCATCTGCCATCTATAAACTTTGGAACCGAGTGCTTATTGCCTATAAAAAAATCAATCTCGATTGCCCGTTAGAAAATGTGATAGAAGAAGTCGTCAACGCCTTTAAACAAACAATTTTTGCGAAACAAATTGGGAAAATTCGCACCTCGTTTGAAGGGTATTTCTATGGGGTTCTCTATGCCAAATTGATTGTAGAAAAAAGACGTGAAAACAGACATCTGCTGCTTGATTTTATAGGGGAAGAATGAATGAATAGAAATCAAATCTCCATACAACCTGAATATTTTTAGTAAGATAAAACGATTCCAACATCATGAACGAAGGGATTCTTTTCTGTGGAAAGCCTCATGTTTTTTTCATTAAAACTCGAAACAACTTATATAATTGTTGTATAATATAAGCTGGTAATAAGGCATAAACTTCTATTAGGATGGTTCGTCAGCAATAGGAAAGCGTAACGAACATCTTATCGTTATTTTGTAAAAATGTTTTAAGCAGTCGCATAGTTCATATGTATAATTTAGTATAGATTCAAAGTAGAAAGAGAGTGGTCATCATGGGCCGTAAATGGAACAATATTAAAGAGAAAAAAGCGTCAAAGGATGCAAATACGAGCCGTATTTATGCAAAGTTTGGGCGTGAAATTTATGTAGTAGCTAAGCAAGGTGAGCCAGATCCAGAATCGAATCAGGCTTTAAAAGTAGTACTTGAGCGTGCCAAAACGTACAACGTACCAAAAGCGATCATTGACCGTGCGATTGAAAAAGCCAAAGGTGGTTCAGAAGAAAACTATGACGAACTTCGTTATGAAGGCTTCGGACCTAACGGCTCAATGGTAATCGTCGATGCATTAACAAATAACGTGAACCGTACTGCATCAGATGTTCGTGCGGCATTTGGTAAAAACGGTGGTAATATGGGAGTCAGTGGATCTGTAGCCTATATGTTTGATGCAACAGCTGTCTTTGGCCTTGAAGGGAAAACAGCAGATGAAGTGCTTGAACTATTAATGGAAGCAGATGTAGATGTACGTGACATCGTAGAAGAAGATGAAGCGGTTATCATTTATGCTGAACCTGATCAGTTTCATGCTGTGCAAGAGGCGTTCAAGAATGTTGGAATCACTGAATTCACTGTTGCCGAACTAACGATGCTTGCGCAAAATGACCTAACGCTCGAAGCAGACGCACAAGAGCAATTTGAAAAAATGATTGATGCATTAGAAGATTTAGAAGACGTTCAGCAAGTCTACCATAATGTAGATTTAGGTGAATGATACATGAAAGCAGAGGCTGTCCCATCATAAAGGGTTCAGACCCCACATCTATTTTATATCGTTTAAATGAATGACAACGGTATATAGAATGTGAGGTCAAAACCTTTTTGGGCAGCCTCTGCTTATTTAATTTGGATAGACCTCGTTTTTAATACAAGGTACATCATACAGAGTTATAACACTTTGAATATTAGAATAGCGTTAACATGTCTCTTTAGGAAATCCCTAACAATTAAAAATGGATAACACCGTTAATAATCTCCGAAATGAAAACTTGATTCGAAATAAATTTTACACATACTTTACCTCATTTTAATGTTGTCAACTTGGTACCAAGTTAGGATAAAGTGAAACTTCTATCAATGGAGTCAGATTGCCCGTTAAGAGTGGGGGAACCCGAGTCAAGCAATTTGAATGGGGGAGAATTAGCAATGAAGGTTGAATTACATTGTCACACGAATATTTCAGATGGGTCTTGTTCGTTTGAAGAGGTATTAGAATTTGCGGCAAATGAGGGAATTCTCCATTTAGCAATTACGAATCATGATACAACGTATGGTTTGCAGGAAATGGTGGAAAAGGGAAAAGAAACTGGGCTAGAAATCATCCCTAGTATCGAAGTTTCAGGTTATGATTTTGCAAGAGGTAGACGTGTGCCTCTATTAGGCTATTATGTGGATTATGAACATAAGGCGCTTTTCGAGCTTTGTCAGCCATTGATCGAAAAGCGGCATGCAGCATCCGAAGAAATGGTTCGTTCCATGAATCGTGATCCTACAATATTTGCGATGGCTAACCCCACTCCTGAAATTATGCCGGATCGTGCAAAAGCTGCTGGAGCATTAGTCGTAGGTACAGGACGTTCGGATTTTTCGAATCAGGTGAACAACGTACTCGCATTCCCTGGTATTTTCCGAGGTGCTTTAGATGTACGAGCTAAGGAAATTAACGAAGAAATGAGACTGGCAGCAGTTTTTGCAATTGCTGACCTAATAGGGGTTGATGATCTTCATACTGATTTTGTGATTCTTGATCCGTTTGCTCGCAGAGTGGCTGCCCATGTAGCTGTTGCCGTTGCTGACGCTGCAATGGAAACGGGTGTTTCACAAAAAAATATAGATGTAGCTGAAATTGAAAAGCGCCTATTAGTTTTAGTGGAAGAAAAACAAAATGTTTTTGTATAAAACTAGTAGAAATATAAACCTGATCTAATAACTTGGTTGTTTAGTAAATAAGGTGCTACACCGAGTAATGAATTGGATATACAGATTGTTACTTCGAAATGTGTTCCTCTTTTTAGACTGTTGAGAAAATTTTTCTCAACAGTCTATTTTGTGTTTATCGAACATTATAAGACAGAAATTCGGTGTTTCCAGTTTGTGTACTAAAGATAACAATAATGGCATTGTCCATTCTCACCTTATCGAGGCGTTCTTAAACGGTTCGCAGTGTTTTCCAACTGAAAGATAATTTATAAGAATGGTAACAAAATTACAGTTACAGGGTCTTAATGTGTATATGTTGTCACTGATTGGGAAAATTACATTGTGAAGCAAGGGAGGTTAGAGAATGAAAAAAATGGGGAAATGGGAAAAAATACAAAAAAATAAAAAAATAGATTCTCTACCTTCCCATATTAACAAAGATATGTTAAGCTCAGAAATTTCAACAAACGAGAAAGTGTTAAAAGAAAGTTTTCAAAACTGTTCTGATTTTGTCATACGACCCATTTATATATCCGGAGAAACTAAAATCATTGTGATATATGTGGATGGATTAAGTGATGCAAAGACGCTTGATGAAGTATTTTTAAAACCAATGATGTTTGAAGGACTTCCGGAAGGAATGGGAGAAGTTCATCAAATTGGACAAATTTTGAAGCAACACCTTGTCGCGATCTCTCAAGTTACCACTGTTTCGAAAATGAGTGAACTTGTTGATGGTGTGTTGAAGGCAAATGTCGGGATAATAGTTGATGGAGAAACAGATGCTTTACTGGCAGAATTGAAAGGATACGAAAAACGAGGTATTGAAGAACCATCGACCGAAGTCGTTATTCGTGGGCCGAGAGATGGATTTATTGAAAATTTAAGGACTAATACAAGTCTTTTACGTAGAAGGATACGGAGTACAAGCCTAAAAACGGAACCAATCACGATTGGTGAATTCTCACAGACAGATGTAATAATTGCTTATATTGATGGTATTGTTCAGGATTCCATTTTGGATGAAGTTCGTACGAGATTAAAGAGAATACAAATAGATGGGGTGTTGGAGTCGGAGTATATTGAGGAATTTATTGAAGATAATCCTTATTCTCCATTCCCACAAATCCAAAATACCGAAAGACCAGATATTGTAGCAGCGAGCTTGTTGGAAGGGAAAGTTGCCATACTCGTGGATAATACCCCATTTGCCTTGGTGCTACCGATGACATTTTGGAGTGGATTCCAAGCTGCGGGGGATTATTATGAACGGTTTGTGTATGCGACTTTCATAAGGATTATTCGTTTTATATTATTAAGTGTATCCATATTTTTTCCATCAATCTATGTTGCCCTAACCACATATCATCCAAAGCTCATTCCGACCAGTCTACTTATCAGCATTGCTGCTTCCCGTGAATCTGTTCCGTTTCCAGCCGTAATTGAAGTACTTCTCATGGAATTTATGTTTGACGGTCTTCGCGAAGCAGGCATTAGGTTACCCAAACCCGTTGGTTCAGCTGTCAGTATTGTGGGAGCGCTCGTTATCGGTCAGGCAGCTGTACAAGCCGGGATTGTTTCTGCCCCGATGGTGATTGTTGTAGCCACGACTGGTATAGCTGCGTTTGGCATACCACGCTATAGTTTCGGAAATGCTTTTCAAATGATTCGGTACGTCATGCTGATTCTAGCAGGGTGTCTTGGCTTTTACGGAATTGTCATAGGTTTTATTGCTCTTACTATTCACCTTGTCAATCTTCGGTCGTATGGTGTTCCTTATTTCAGTCCTGTTGCTCCACTCATTCCAAGGGATTTAAAGGATATCGTGATAAGGGCACCTAGATGGGCATTCAATTATCGTCGTGAATTTTTTTCTGGTCGAAATAAAAAGCGCATTCCAAAAGGACAAAAGCCTAGTCCAAAATAGGGGGAGGAATAGTAAATGAACAGACGACTGATTTGTTTTGTAATCTCCTCTTCCCTTTTGTTCACATCAGGTTGTTGGGATCGGGTTGAGATAAATAATCGTGCTATTTGGGTAGCAACAGGATTAGACGCTATAGAAAAAGAGGGCATTCAATTGAGCGGTCAAATATTAATTCCCTCCAGTATGAATCCCCAAAATGGGGGAGGAGGTAATGGAGAAAAAAATTTTTTATTAATTTCAGCCATAGGGGAAAATGTAACCGATGCAACACAGAATATACAGATGAAACTTTCAAGGAAAGCATTTTATGGACAACGTAGGGTTCTTTTATTTGGGGAGGAATTTGCGAAACTAGGCCTCAAAAATCAGCTTGACTTTACTATCAAGGACTCGAATGCCAGCTTGCGGACCGATGCATTTGTTGTGAAAAAAGGTACAGCAATAGACATGCTTAACCTATCCTACCCATTAGAAAATATTCCTGCTGAAGCGCCATTAAAGGAACACGTTCAAGCTGGGGGGATGAATGATACTTCATATTTACATTTCCTCAAAGCAGCGAACAGTAAGGGGATACGCCCAAACCTACCTACGATTGAAATTGGGAATTTTCAAGATGGTGAAGGCGTAGGTAAAAAAGGTGAAAAGTCCTACCAGTTGACAGGAAGTGCCATTTTTGATCAAGATCTTAAATTGTGTGGGTATTTAAACATGGATGAATATAGAGACCAGCTTTGGATCATGGAGATCCTGAAGAAACGTTCGCTTACTATTCTAATAGAGGATGGCAATGTCAGTTTGGATTTAGACAAAATGGGAAGCAAAGTCATACCAGAAATCAGCAGAAATAAAAAAATAAAATTTACCATTGTATTGACTGGAGAAGGAGCTGTGATCGAAAATAATACAAATTTAGACTTAACGCAACCCAAAAACCTTGAGTTCATACAAAACGAATTTAATAAACAATATAAAAAGCAAGTTGTTCATACCATTACAAAAGTTCAAACGGAATACGGAACAGATATTTTTGGGTTTGGTGAGGTAATTCATAAACAGATACCGCACCAGTGGAGAGATTTAATGAATGATTGGGACAAAAAATTTTCAGATGCTGATGTCACTGTGAAAGTAAACTTGACCATTCGACGAGTAGGAATGTCAGGTCCATCCTTAAGAAAGTGAGATCAAAAAAATGAAGATCTCAGGAGTCCAAATATTTTGGATAATGTTCACTTTTGTTTCAGGAAATATGCTTATAACAACCATGGGTACAGCAATTAGAGACGCGAAACAAGACGCCTGGATTTCCTATCTAATCGCCATTATTTTCGGGGTATTGATTGTCTTTGTCGCAACCAAAGTGAGCCTTTTGTATCCCAATCAAACCTTAATTGAATACAGTAAAACCATTTTAGGTAAGTGGATAGGAAACATTGTTGTGATTACATATCTTTTCCAATGGTACTCGGTGATTGGCTATAATTTAAGACAATTTGCTGATTTCACAATCACAATGTTGCTCCCAACAACACCTTTATGGGTGTTGATCTTGACAATGCTTTTGTTAGTTATCTATGTCACTGCAGGCGGAGGAATAGAAGGAATTGGACGATGTAGCGAAGTTTTCGGGATAATACTGGTTTTTTCAGGAGTAATAACATTCATCCTAGCTGTTCCAAATCTCGATTTTAGCAAAATCCTACCTTTATATTCAGATTCCGGCTTGCGTCCGATACTTAAAGGAACTTTGTACCTTGATTCTTATTTGGGGGAGTCTGTTATGATGATGATGTTTGTTTCATTCATGGCTCAACCACAGCAAGGACCCTCAAGAGCAATATGGGGAGTTGCTCTTTCTGGATTGGCGCTATGTGCAAGTTCAATGGTTGTACTTATGACTTTAAGTCCTGAGGTAGCAGATAAACTAAAATATCCTGTTATAGATGCGATTGGATTTATCTCCGTAATGGGGTTTATCCAAAACGTAGATCTTTTAGTCCTATTAATCTGGATGCTAAGTAGTTTTATTATAAATTCATTGTATTTCTTTATGGCCAGCTACGGAACAGCTCAATGGCTTAAAATCAAAGAATGGCGAAAAACTATTTGGTTTGTGGCTGCTTTTTCATTCGTATATGCCTTGATCTTTCCAAATGTCACAATAACTGAAGTGGAATATATAAATAAGTATTGGATTCCTTTTGTGTTTCCGGTCAATATTATCGGAATTCCTCTTTTATTATGGATTGTGGGAAGTATACGAAAAAAGAAACAGTAGATTCCCTTAATTCATTCTTATAGATCAGATTAAAGTCTTTTTAAAAAGTCGAAGAAAGCACCTCTCACTTATGCGGGTCATGATGTGGAAGCGAGACTTTTTAGGATCATTCTTTAATAAGAATTTGCTTTTTGAAATGAAAGCTTAAATGACATTGACCATTCTCCAACAATGGACTGTAACTACTAGTATCAAAGGGATAATTACAAGTTCCTATTACCTGAGGTGTGATCATTGGAATTACGTTCGGGGTACAGTGGATTATTAAGGTGGATGAAAATATGTTAGGGTCCAAGGATTTTATAAAATTTTTGATAGAGGGAAAGACGTGTCTGATAGCAGAGAAATCGTTTATATGGACCCAGTTGATGGAGAATACGAAGGCACTATTTAACTAAACTATCCGAAAAGAGGATTACCTGTATACGGCATTCTCTATCGAATTTATAAGATACAAGTGGATTACGGAAATTCGATGTTCCAATTAAACAATTAATGTTTTATCTTTGAAGTATTCTCGCTGCTCCCTGTGGTTATATGATACTAAGACGAATGAGACAATGAGGATCCTTGCTTGTATATCACTGAAAGAAGATCCAAAATAAGTATGAGCTTCGACCCCTTTTGAGTTATATCATTAAGCGTATATCAAGTTGTGCAGGAATAAAAAAGAGTATTCATTTGCTCAATTACGACGTACAGATGCGACTGGCATGATCAAAAACGGTGCAACTATTGAAGTAATCCAGAGCTTACTTGGACATGAGAACAGTGAGACCACAAAAATATATGCGCAGCTAATCGGTAAATTGAGAAACGATTTTTATAGTAAATATTTTTGAAAGCTACTTAAATTAAACTAAATCGAAATCGAGGCGCCCGTATATATGCGCGTCTGGGTGTATTGGGCCATTTTCCATAAGAAGTGGTTGATAAACCTCCCTTTACCACTTAGCCATTAACCACGTTTGAGTGCGTCATAAACGAATTTGTTTCAACGATGAATAAAATCCTTCATAAAAAGAAACTTAAAGATTAAAAAAACTCACAGATAAAGTTTTCAATTTCACTTTGTTTTTCATAAATTTCTATTAAAGCTTTCGCATTCATACTAAGATAACGTTTCCTGTTATATGTAAACACTAATGTACGAGTAGGATTTGAATCTAATTTCATATAAGCAAGGGAGGTTAGATAAGCACTCCAATGAACAATCATTTCAGGAACTACTGTTAGACGGATCCCATGCCCGACAAGAGACTGAGCTGTTTCAATACTACTTGTTTCATAAGCAATCTATGGTTCAAATTTACCCCTCGCACATAATTCTAATACTGTACGACGAAAACCATATCCTTGTTTCAATAAAATAAATGGACAATTTGCAAAAAACTCAATAGGTAAGGCATTTTGTTTGATCAATTTAGTAGAAGACATTCTCTGTTTTATTTTTTCTGGCATCCATTGTTGTGGTTCTTTTGGTAATACAAGATAAAGTGTCTTTTATATGTATTTTTATATTTTCCATAATGTAGAAAAAATATCCCTGAAATAGAAACGTTTGTTCTTAAATGAGCCGAAAGACTCTTTTTTTAAATTTTGTAATTGTTAAAATAATGGTAACAACCAAGATAATGCTACGAATTCATCCTATCAGGAGGGGTAATAATGGAGCGAAAAGTACGATTGATTCCGTATCAGGTAGATGCATTGGTTGAGAAGGTTGCAGAGGTGCCAAAGGGAATTGAGCTTATTCAGGCTCCAAAGCTGTGGGAGAAGTCAAAAGGAAAGGGCATTACGGTTGCAATTTTGGACACCGGTTGTGATGTGGACCATCCAGATTTGCAAGGGCGGATTATTGGCGGACGGAATTTTACGGGAGATGATCATAGCAACCCTGATATTTTCACAGATTATAATGGTCATGGGACGCATGTAGCAGGTACAATTGCGGCTGTTGAAAATGGAGTGGGTGTCGTTGGTGTTGCGCCAGAAGCGAATTTATTAATTTTAAAAGTACTAGATCATCAAGGTTCTGGTCAGTATGAGTGGATTATTAACGGAATCAATTATGCAGTAGAGCAGAAAGTGGACATCATTTCTATGAGCCTCGGTGGTCCAGATGATGTACCTGAATTGCAGCAAGCGATTCAGAATGCTATCGCAAAGCAAATCCTCGTTGTTTGTGCAGCAGGAAATGAGGGAGATGGTCTAGATACAACGGATGAATTAGGCTATCCTGGTTGCTATAA
The DNA here is from genome assembly GCF_001510645.1 of Paenibacillus sp. FJAT-29882. Lineage (GTDB taxonomy): Bacteria > Bacillota > Bacilli > Bacillales > DSM-1321 > Peribacillus. The sequence goes on from NZ_LMVB01000001.1 coordinate 126,880, forward strand.
TGAAGTAATCAGCGTAGGTTCTGTAGATTTGAATCGTCGTTCTTCTGATTTCACGAACTCGAATAAAGAAGTAGACTTAGTGGCACCTGGCGAAGAGATTCTATCCACCTATTTGGATGGGAAATATGCAAAGTTGAGCGGAACATCAATGGCTACGCCTCATATATCAGGTGCACTGGCGTTAATCAAGGAACTTTCGAATAAAAGCTTTGAACGAAATTTGACTGAGCCGGAACTCTATGCACAACTCATCAAGAGAACCGTTCCGTTAGGCCATTCACCAAAGCTTGAAGGGAATGGGTTATTGTATCTAACAGCTGTCGATCATTTAGAGGAAGTCTTTAGTGAAAAATTAACTTCACAAGTGTTGAGTAGCTGATGGGGGAGCTAACCCTACTAGCCCATGAGTGGAAAACGATTCAAGCGAATTACTTTAGGAATCTAGAAAATCGACCGTACTATGATGATGAGACAGATAATGAAATGAAGAAAGACTATTATTCTCGCATAGCCTTTGATCATTATTTGAAAAAAAATCTAACTATGTTGCTTCAAGAAACACATAGCAATGAACTGGGGTATACCCCGCATCGTTTTTTATATCCTTGGGTCGATCTTCAGGAAAATGGTGAGCTGAAAAGCCTCTATTCAGGAAAAGGAATGAATCCGCTATCTGTCATAGAAGAGGACCTTATCCTTCATGAAAACCGGGAGAAAGGCCGGATCAGCGTATTTTCAGGAGGAAACCTATTAAACTGCGAGCATGTTGTTCCACAATCTTGGTTCCTTAAGAAAGAGCCAATGCGTGGAGATTTGCATCATCTATTTGCCTGTGAGCCAAGCTGTAATAGTAGCCGTAGCAACTATCCGTATGATGATTTTCAGGATTATGTACCTGAGGCAAGAATTTCAGGTGTGAAGGACGGATGCGGTAAATCAGATTCAGGCAAATTCGAGCCTGAATACGGAAAAGGCATTGTCGCTAGGGCTACGCTCTATTTTCTAACTCGCTATCCAAATACGATTCAGCAAGAGCTGACGAATCTTCCACTTTTGCTAGAATGGCATAATCGATTTCCAATATCACGATACGAAATGCATCGCAATCAAGCTATCCAAGAACTACAGGGGAATCGTAATCCGTTTATTGATTATCCTGAATTGGCGGAGCAGATCCTAAAGTGAAACTTCAAACAGTGGGGTTTTCTTCATTCCCCACTGCTTTTTGTTATGGAGCATTCATTTTAGTGTATGATAGGCTGTATAGGTTTCTAAATTGTAAATCGAGCAAAAGGGAGGAAGAAAAATGTTAGCTAACTTACAAAAAGGTGAACATGGGTATATCGCTCGATTTGAGCGGCATGAAAAACACTCCGTTGAAAAGGTTTGGTCAATGTTGACTGAAAACGAGAAGTTAGCAACTTGGTTTTCCGAGCTTCGAATTGATGAGCTTTGTAAAGGTGGTATCATTAAATTCGATATGCAAGATGGCACTTTTGAAGAGCTTACGATTATAGATCTTAAGCTGAAATCAGTATTGGAATTTACGTGGGACAAAGATCTTGTTCGGTTTGAATTGTATCCGGAACAGGATGGTTGTAAATTAGTATTGATTGAAAAAATTGAAACCATCACGGATCATACGCCCAGGGATCTTGCTGGCTGGCATGTATGCCTTGAGGTTATTCAGGCATTACTGGACGGTAAAGAAATAAAATCTCGAAGAGAATTATGGAAACAGTGGCACGAGAAGTATGTAGTGGCTATAAAAGAAGTATCTGAAATTCAAGTATAAGTGATATTAATTAATAGTAGATTATACATCTAACACTGGCCGTGTCTTCGGTTGGTGTTTTTTATTGCGAAATGCTTCGTTTTATTTACAGACTGAAAGTTGGTATGAAATGTATGCGTTCTAGCTTGTAAATCATAAATCAGGCTCGTAAAATGCTGATTCTGGCACGTAAATCGGAATTCAGGTGGATAATTTTAATCAGCCGGTACCGAAAGCAACTGTTTTAGTGGACAAGTCTAAAGTTTCCTTTATTCTAGGAAGCTCGAGCCTTCAACCCACTGATAAAGGAAAACCAAAGGGGCATACTACGTTTATATTTAATATGGGAGGATATAAATGTGAGTACAAAAGAGAATGCATTATCTATCTTCGCCTTAGGCGGCTTGAATGAAATCGGGAAAAATATGTATGCAATCGAATATTCAAACGATATCGTGATTATCGACTGTGGCAATAAGTTTCCTGATGAAAGTTTATTAGGAATAGATTTGATTATCCCTGATATAGCTTACTTAGTAGACAATAAAGATAAAGTCAGGGCTTTAATTGTCACACATGGACATGAAGATCATATCGGCGGGATCCCGTTCTTTTTAAAAAAGTTGAATGTACCCGTTTATGCCACACGCTTCACACTAGGATTAATTGAAATCAAATTAAAAGAACATAAACTTCTAAGAGAAAGCGAACTTGTTGAAATCAACTCAAACTCAAACTTGAAAATCGGTGAAATGAGTGTAAGCTTTTTCAAAGTGACCCATAGTATTCCTGATTGCTTGGGAATGGTCTTTCACACACCAGAGGGTAATATTGTACATACAGGGGACTTCAAGTTCGATTTAACCCCTGCGAATAAAGAAGAGCATTCGGATATTCATAAAATGGCTGAGATCGGCAAAAAAGGGGTCTTGCTTCTATTGTCTGAGAGTACCAATGCAGAACGACCTGGTTTGACCCCATCGGAACAAATGGTAGGTGAACATGTGGAAGCAACTTTCATGAAAGCCGAACGCAAAGTTATTCTGTCTACCTTTGCTTCAAATATTAGTCGCGTTCAGCAAGTCGTGAATGCAGCGCAAAAAACAAATCGAAAACTTGCGTTGCTTGGACGAAGTATGGTTAATGTCGTAGCGGTTGCTATGGAACGTGGATATTTAACAGTTCCTGATGGAATGTTAATTGACCCACGTGTAATCAATGAAATGGCTCCTGAAAAGGTGGCTATTTTATGCACGGGGAGTCAAGGTGAACCATTGGCTGCTCTTGCCCGCCTGTCCACTGGCAACTTTCGCGGTGTCGACATTTTACCTGAAGATACGGTTATCTTTGCAGCAGGTCCAATCCCTGGAAATGAACGAAATGTCACGAGTATCGTCGACAACTTATTTGCACTCGGAGCCAAAGTGATTTATGGATCAGGAAGTACATCCGGAATGCATGTTTCTGGCCATGGTTTTCAAGAGGATTTAAAACTAATGCTTACATTAATGAAACCAAAATATTTTATTCCCATTCACGGTGAATTTAGAATGCTACACCATCACCGTTTGTTAGCTGAATCCGTTGGAGTAGAGCAAGGAAACACGTTTATCATCAATAATGGCGATGTCGTCGATATTGAACATACCATTGCCCGTCAGACTCGGGAAATACCGGTTGGGAATACCTACGTAGACGGAGGGGACGTCGGTAATGTTGGGGAATTTGTGTTACGTGACCGCAAACAGCTTTCAGAGGATGGGATGCTCATGATTGTTTTAACTATGAGCAAAGCGGAAGGAAAACTGCTTTCAAAGCCCGATACCATTTCTCGTGGATTTGTGGATAAAGATTTCTCGGAAATCCGAAGAGATGTTAATCGACTTACTACAGAAATTGTTAACGAGTTGCTAGAAGCAAATCGAATTTCAAGGAATGTATTGAAAAAACAAATAAAAAAATCAATTCGACAATATGTCTATACTCATACTAAGAAAAATCCAATGATTGTTCCTATACTTATTGAAATTTAATTGGGGCAGTTAAAAAAATGAAATAATTGATCTTTAACAATAGGACGCATTTCTCAAATGAGGAATGCGTCTAGTTTCATTTAAGGGCCAAATTATTTTTTACTTTCAATATCTAATGAAGGTGCTATTCATAAGAATTGCGCTGTTTTTAAAATTTTAAAATATAATTGTTTTTATAAGAAAAAATGAACTTTTTTTCACTAACATTACTCTTATAAGGGGAGTGAGGTGGAAGTATGAATGTAGTTCGATTGGTGAAAAAAGCAAAAAAGGGAAGTAAAGAAGCATTACTTCAATTAATTATGGCTGAAAAAGATGTTTATTATAAGCTTGCTCTCACCTATATGGGGAATACGCATGATGCAATGGATGCGATGGAGGAAATGATTGTAAGGCTATATGAAAAGATCGATCAGCTCAAGAAAGAGGAAGCTTTTTACAGATGGAGTAAAACCATTTTGGTTAATAGTTGTAAAACCTTGCTTCGTAAGCAAAAAAAGCTGGTGTTATTAGATGATTGGAATACTACTAATGAGAGGGAACTAGGTCATGCTTTGACTCGTGATCCTTATATTAGTAGTGATCAACAAATGGATATCCAAGAGTTGTTATTACATGTAAATGAGCAACAAAAAGAAGCGCTCCAATTAAAATATTTACATGATCTCGATTACCAAACAATAGCTGATATCACAAATGTTTCGATTGGGACTGTTAAATCAAGGATCTTTCAAGGATTGAAAAAGCTAAGAGATCATTATAGAGGTGATGTTGATGAATAACGTTGAGAAACGATTAGCTGAAGCGAAGAAGCACATAGACTCCATAACAGCACCAGAAGAATTAGAAATGAGATTAAGGAGTGCTCTAAATACGACTACTCCAAAAAATACGAAACGAATAGCACCTATTTGGAAGGTAGCAGCGGTCGCCTTATTTTTTATGGTCATCGTTGGATATCATTACAATGCTTTTGCCTTTTATGGCAAGAAACTACTTGGATTTGATGAAGTGATTAATGGTACTTTAAAAGAACTAAATGATGAAGGTATGGGACAAATCGTAGAAAAAAAGACTGAGCTAATAGACGGAACAGATCTCATCATTAATGGAATGATGACGGATGCCAATCAATCGATTGTGTACTACACATTAACGAATCCAAATGGGATAGATGACCGCAAGAGTGACTTTTTTAGACCTGCAAAAGTAACCGGTTTTTTAACGAATTCAGCAGTAGTAAGTGGTACGTCACTAATGAATGAGGATCATACTGAGATAAAAGGAACGATGTCTTTTGAGCCTGTAAGTCCATTTTCAAAAAAATTAACGTTTCATTTTTGGCAACATCTACAGAATAACCAAATGACAGAAAGAAGTATTTCTTTCCCTTATAATCCAAACAAAGCAATGCAAACCGAGATTAAACAGTCGATAAAGAAGACATTGAAAGTCGACAAAGGAACGATTACATTCAATTCGATAACAGCCACACCAACATTAACGGTGATCGAAGGTTCGTTGAATGTTGAGAACTTTGATAGAGTCGATTTCGCGTTAGACGGAATAGAATTAATTGCTAATGGATCTCCTATCGAAGTACTGGGTGGTGGCAGTCAATCTTCATTTAATGGGATAAAGTTTGACATTCGCTATGATTCATTACCGAAAGAGCTATATTCATTAGAACTAGTCATGAAAGAGTTTGTTGGATATCAAATGGTAAAAGAAAAGATTTCACTCGCTTCTATGGACGATGAGCCGATTACTCTTGATGGTAAAGAACTATTGGTGAAAGATGTGTCAACGACTTCAGAAGGAGTTGAAATAACGATTGCTACCGATGATGATGTGATGCTTGATGGTGTATCAATAGAAACAAAAAAGGAGTTAACCTCGTTAAAAACGACAGTAAATCAAATCAAAGCAAAGCAAAAAAACGGACGGGTAATGAAGGAACGTACTTTGTTATTTGATACAACGGTAGAGCCAGAATACCTTTTGATAGAAGGTATACACTACATGAAACCATACAAAAACGTAATTGAGATACTTGTTGATTAGTAAGGTAGAATTGTTTTCGATTTTGAAAAAAGTTACTCATAATGTGTGTGCAAATAGATCTAATGATATTTACAAAAATCTTTAAAAAACTCGCTGAACTAACAGGGGACTTTTGAACAATATCATATGCTCCCATTTAGCTGAAATAGCAGCAAGCGTACAAGAAGAACTAGAACAGGAAAAAACCTACCTATTGTTATTTTTCTTTATCCCGCATTAACGGGCAGTAAGACCCCCCACCTCAAGGCTTAGAGGAATCCAAGAAGCGTAGGTGGGGGATAACTGCCCGTAAAAGCCCGATTGGTGAGATACCAGTGACCCACATCCTGTGGTCTTCAAAGGTATAGTTGAGGCCCACAGGATGTGGGTCACTCAGACGTTGCCGCAGGATGCGGCGTACTTAGTCTGAGTTCATTGAATCAGGTTCGTAGTGTCGCTTTACCGAAGCGAAGTGGAGGTATTAGCGACAGTAGAACGGGACTAACAATCAGTGGGGATGAAGAAAACCCCACTGATTGAAGTTTCACTTTATTGTGCTTGAAATCATTAAAGAAATTATAAGATAGATAACAATAAAATATGTCGAAAGTTTGGAGTGCCGCATAGAAATTGTAGTAATTTCGAATACTCTTTAGTCTTATATAGAGGGAGTTACGCGTATTTTGTCATTTTTGCAATGAAAATGTAATCTTAGTTAAATATGTCTGTCACTTTAGGATGATAAAATCAAAGAAAAAGAGATTTTATCGGAGGAAAAATAGTAAATGAAAAAAATTATTGCATCATTTGTTGTGACTGGCTTACTGCTTACAAATCCAATAGTTAGTCATGCTGCATTGGGTGATCAAACATTAAAACGTGGAATGACACATACAGAAGTTAAACAATTACAAGAGGTTTTAAAGAATAAAGGATACTTCACGAATCAGAAAACGACAACATATTTTGGAACAGCTACTGAAAGTGCAGTCAAAAAGTTTCAAAAAAGCAAGGGAATGAAAGCGGATGGCATTGTCGGTGCAAATACATATAAAGTATTGGGAGTAGCAAAACAGCCTGTAAAAGCAGCTCAAGTGAAATCCAGCGAATTGGTTAAAGTAGCGAAAAAACAGTTGAATGTCCGGTATGTATGGGGAGGAACTACGCCTAAAGGTTTTGATTGCAGCGGATTCCTAACTTATGTCTTTGAAGAAAGTGCGGATGTTAAGTTACCAAGAACTGTCTCAGGTATTTATAATAAGGGAGCAAAAGTATCCAAACCACAAGTTGGTGATTTAGTCTTTTTTGAAACCTATAAGTCTGGTGCTTCACATGCGGGGATCTATGTCGGGAATAACCAATTCATTCATAGCTCCTCATCAAATGGAGTGAGTATTAGCTCTATGAATAATAGTTATTGGTCTAAAAGATATATAGGAGCAAAAAGAATATAATGAAGTAGATATTGAAGCTAGTCTTTTTATAATAAAGACTAGCTTTGTTTAATTTATTGTTTGTTTCTAATTTGTCCTCGTATTCAGAAAGATTGCCTATTACAGGCGGGAGAATACTTCGAGCGTTTAGGACACAGGGTTCGTTTCATTAAGTCAATATTCTTCAATTGGACACATGATGAGGGCTTTATTCCTTTGCAGGGCTCAATTCCCCTATTCTTAATGGGAAAAGCACGGTTAACCCTACCGATTATTTTACAGTAGATTTTCTAAAACATTAGTATTCAAGTACCTTTAATATCTATGTATAAACTAAGGTAAACGTACTAACAAAACTTTTAAACCAAGAAAAAGAGTTTATAGTTTCAAATGCCAATGGCAAAAGGAAAGCCAGGGCAAGGTTCACTAGAAAGGTAATTGTGAAATTACAGTTTCAATTCCTTTTCATATAACTGAAGTATACGCTCTATTTCATCGAATCGAACAAATCGAGAAACTCTGTACATTTCCTTACCTTCCACAAACAGAAGTAGAGTAGCAGCAGAGAAAATCATATATTCGGATGTAATTTCTGGTACATCTTCATTAAATACATATACCCCTTTGACTCGGGGATGTGATTTCAATAGTTCAATCACCTTACATTGAACAGACTCACATACACCGCAATTGTCTGTCTTAGATAACAGAATCACCAATGGTTTTTCTTGAATAGCTTCCTTAATTTGATTTAAATTCATCATTTTTTCCATACAATCACCTAACGCCCCTAAACAATTTGAATAGCACTGATTATATCTACTAACTACAAGAAATACAAAACTTAGCCATCCACATGTTTGCCTCTAATGGATGTTCACAAAGCAAAGTTCTCAATTTTTCTTTGAAAGAGTAGCAGGCTTTAGATGTTACCGCTTCCTTATTTTTTACGATATGAATGGGTGAGTACTGTTAATCACTCCTTAGATATAAAGTTAGATGTGGATTTTGGTGGTATCTTAATAAACTGTAGTTAAAAAATTTTACCTTATGATACAATCGTGATAATTAGATTTTTTTCATAATCATGAACGCATGCAAAACTTCAAACATGTACAATAATTACTTATACAAAAATACCAAATTCACATAGTTAAGATAACAGAAGCGGCATATCCTTAGGAAGGGGCACAGCATTTGAATATAAAAGTAAGTCAAAAAATGATTAAAGAAATGTGTGGTATGGTCTCCTTCAAAAGAGGAGACTCTTTTTATCGAGCTAAAAAAGTAATATTTGAACAATATAGTCCCGAAGTTTGTGAAGCAACGGTTACAGGCATGGAGGATTTTCATGTCACCATTGAAAAAGGTAAGCATGGTGAGCTGCACACGAAATGCAGCTGTCCAACGCTAGCTTCCTTTCAAAAGGATTGTCAACATATTGCAGCTGTTTTACTGTCGATTAATGAACATCAGCGTCAAGGGACAATGCCCATTGTTCCGAGCGAGCGTCCATCTGACACGTCAACAAATCAAGCGCTGGCAGAAGATTTAATGACGCTTTTCAATGATCGATCTAAACCATTAAGTGGCCATCAGCTTCACTTTGAAAAAAGAAAAATGCTTGATGTCGAATTTACCTGTCAACCCGTCATGATAGGAAAGGGTGGATACATGTTTGGAATAGAAGCCAAGATTGGTCCGACCCATGTACAAAATATTCGGGACTTTTTGAAGCAAGTGGAAGCGTGTAATCCATGCTGGCTTTCCGATGCATTCACATATGATCCAAACCTACATTGCTTTCAAAAAGAGACAGATGCTGTAATTTGGCAGCTCATTCAAGTAATCGATGATGAAAAGGTGTACTTGGATGCAGCGCCTGACAAAGCAGATTCTGTAAGCAATCATCATCTATTACTGATTCCTCCATCTTCTTGGGACAGGATTTTGCCAATTCTAGAAAGAGCACCATTGGTGAAACTAGCGTATGACGGGAATACGTTTGACGATCTTCGCTTAGTGAGCGAACCTGAACCTCGTTCTTTACAGTTTGACTTTGCAGAAACGGAGGGCAAAGGCTATCAACTGAAAATCAAAGGCTTGGATCAGATGATTGTGTTGAATTCGTATCGGTCTGTATTATCTGATGGAAAGGTCATCCAATTGGAAAGTGAAGATTGCAAACGTCTTTCGGATCTAAAACAAATGCTAGAAGAGCAAGGGACGAATCGAATTCCGATCCTTAGAGAGCAATTAGACTTTTTTCTGGACAAAGTGGTTCCAGGTTTAAAAAAACTAGGTGATGTTCAAATAGCTGGAGCGATTTCTGAACGATTTGTGAAGAAACCACTGATTGCCAAGTTATACTTGGATCGTCTGAAAAATCGCCTGCTTGCTGGGCTAGAGTTTCACTATGAACATATTGTATTTAATCCATTGGACAGTCGGGAACTCCAGGCAGTTTCCATGCTTATAAGGGATGTTGCGAAGGAGGAAGCGATACTAAAGCTGATGGAGGATAGTTCGTTTGCTAAGACTGACGGTGGATATTTTTTACAAAATGAAGAGTTAGAGTATGAGTTTTTGTACCATGTCGTACCCAAACTTCAAAAATTGGTTCAAATTTATGCAACTACGGCAGTGAGAAATCGGATTTCTAAAGAGAATGTTCGTCCTCAAATTAGGGTAAAGGTCAAAAAAGAACGGACCAATTGGCTGGAATTCAAATTTGAAATGGATGGTATTCCCGAGAAACAGATACGTGAGATTCTAGTGGCCTTAGAGGAAAAACGGAAGTATTATCGTTTGCGAAACGGCTCGCTATTCTCATTGGAAACAAGGGAATTTGCAGAAATTAACCGCTTTTTGCATGCACTTCCGGTTCAGAATGAAGATCTGGAAAGTGGCTTGAATGTACCAATCGTTCGGGGACTTAGGCTTCTTGATTCAGTTGATGATAGCCATGCGTTCACATATGAGGAGTCATTCCGACAGTTCTTGGCAAATATCCGTGATCCTGGCAGTCTGGAGTTTGAGGTGCCGAAGCGTTTAGAGTCAATCCTGCGAGACTATCAAAAAAGCGGCTATAAATGGATGAAAACTCTTGCCAGCTATGGATTCGGCGGGATTCTCGCAGATAATATGGGATTAGGTAAAACGCTGCAAAGCATCACATTTATTTTATCGGAGCTTCCTAACATTCGTAAAAAGAAGAGCCCAGCGCTTATTGTTTGCCCATCATCTTTGACGTATAACTGGCTAAGTGAAATCATGAAATTTGCTCCGGATGTCCAAGCTCTTGTTGTTGATGGGAATAAAAAAGAACGTTTCAATATACAACAAGATATAACGGCTATGGATGTGATCATCACCTCGTATCCATTGTTGCGTAAGGACATTATGTGGTACGAGAAACAATCTTTTCACACCGTGTTTTTTGATGAGGCTCAAGTTTTTAAAAATCCTGTAACACAAACTGCGCGGGCGGTGAAGAAGATACAAGCAGATTATCGCTTCGCCCTCACTGGCACACCTGTTGAAAATTCACTAGAGGAGCTGTGGTCTATTTTTCACGTTGTTTTTCCTGAACTATTCTTAGGGTTAAAGGAATACAGTAACCTCTCAAGAAAAACGATTGCCCGACGGATTCGACCATTTATGCTTCGTAGGTTGAAAGAGGATGTACTTCCAGAGCTTCCTGAAAAGGTCGAGTCGATGGAATCCGTGGAATTACTTCCAGATCAGAAGCAATTGTATGCAGCCTATTTGGCGAAGCTCAGACATGATACATTGAAGCATCTGGACAAGGACACACTTCGGAAAAATCGAATGAAAATCCTGGCTGGTCTGACTCGGTTACGCCAGATTTGTTGTCACCCAGCTTTGTTTGTGGACGGATATAAAGGGAAATCCGCGAAATTTGAACAGTTGATGCAGCTTATTGAGGAATCAAAGCTTTCTGGCAGAAGGGTGCTGATTTTCTCACAGTTTACGAAAATGCTTGAGCTCATAGGTAGAAAATTAACGATTCAAGACCTACCGTTTTTCTATCTTGATGGGCAAACTCCTTCAGAAGAGAGAGTGGGAATCTGCAATCGATTTAATGCAGGCGAACGAAACTTTTTCCTTATTTCCTTAAAGGCAGGTGGTACAGGACTCAATCTAACAGGGGCAGATACCGTTATCCTATATGACATTTGGTGGAATCCAGCAGTCGAAGAACAAGCGGCAGATCGCGCCCATCGTATTGGTCAAACCAATAGTGTACAGGTTATCAAACTTGTTGCTCGCGGCACAATCGAAGAAAAAATGAATGAGTTGCAAGAGAAAAAGAGACATCTGATTTCAGAGATCATCGATTCTGAGGAGAAAATATCGTCTACACTTACTGAAGAGGACATTCGGGAGATATTGGCGATATAGAGGAGATCGGCTCTATAAGAGCTCCTACCGACAAAACGCGGATATTATACCGTAATTACATTATTTAGAAGATAAAACCCTGATTTTTCTACGCTAAGGAGAAAAATCAGGGTTTTATCCCGGTTTAACAGGCTGTAAAACCCCCACCTCAATTTTTGTGAGAGAATCAAGAAATAAATAGGTGGGGGATGAAAAAAAACACTGATGGAAGTTTCACTTTATGACTTTCTACAATAAATGATAATTCTTATAATATGAAAGGAGCGTTCATAATTGAATAAAAATAAACGAAATATGCTTATCGCAATATCTGTAAGCATTGTTATTCTAATAATAGGTGGTGTACGGATTAATCAAATTGAAAGGAATTACCAAGCGAACAAACCTATATTAGAGGCGTGCATAGATAATGGAGGTACTGTGGTGATAGGGCAGAAACATTTCTGGTCACTCACCTCAGCTACTTGTGATGTTTACGAATAATAAAGTTGTCTGAAAAATAATATAATCGTTTAAAAAAACAAAAAAACTCTTTAAAAATGAAGATCCGATACTCACTATTGAGATTGTGAATAAATGTACTTAAAGTAATGTTGCAGAATAGTTGAAGAAGAATATGCATAAATAAGTAAAACTTATTGAATATCATATAATAATTACAATTAACTTATGTTGTGAATTCAGTTAGCATAGAAATTAATAAAAGGTTTACTAATAAGAGAGGGATTTGATTGAAGACAGAAATAAGGTTTAGAATGGCTACTAAAAAAGATTTAGATAGTATTGTTGAAATGCTTGCTGATGATGTTTTGGGAAGTAAACGTGAGCGTTATGAGCATCCACTTCCTACTAGTTACATAAAAGCATTTGAGGCTATTACATCTGACCCTAATAACGAGTTAGTAGTGGCTTGTGACGGCAATGAAGTGATTGGGGTACAACAAATTACTTTTACACCTTATATAACACATCAAGGTGGATGGAGAGCTACTATCGAAGGAGTGAGAACATCAACTTCTGTAAGAGGTAAGGGTGTAGGTACTGAACTTATAAAATGGGCAATTCAACGTGCAGAAGAACGTGGTTGTCATTTAGTACAACTGACAACTGATAAAAAAAGACCAGATGCGTTAAGGTTTTATGAACGGTTAGGTTTTAAAGCAACGCATGAAGGTTTAAAGTTGAAGCTTTAATAATTTTTTTAAAATCATCGGTGGCGTATCTACAATAAGCAGATAAGCTTTTTTACTTAATGCTAAGTATTCTTTAATTGAGGAAATTGCTTCTTACCATCCCAAATCAGTGAAAGAAGAATTTGCATAAACACCCCTTTTTTATGCAGCTACCAGGCTTCTTCAGAATCCGAAAATGCTGACTCATCAACAATGTATAAAACCATGTATAAACGATAAATACGAACCCAAACAAACCTCTTGAGCACCAAGGGATTTTATATTTCGGAAGTTCCGAAAATTGACTTTATGTTAACTAGATTCGTATAGAGTATGCATATAATCTCTTCAAGAAGAAGTGGGTTTAATATATAAAGAGTATGTAACAAGGGAGGCGATGAAAATGATAGGGAAAGGCAAAGGGAAAATTAACGAAATAGTTTACAATAACACTGTTTACTACAACGGAAAATATAGATATTACCCAACTATTACAGAGTTAAAAGGAATATTAGAAGAGATTATTAGTTCTGATTCAACTACCGAATACATTAGAATTACACCATTCTATATAAATGAAGAAGTAGATACGCAAATTGAATTCGAGGAATTTATGTTTTATATAGAATGTAGAGATTGGTTTGATGAGAAGACTCAAGAGTTGCACATCTTAGATTGCCTCGAACCCATTGATACCCCAAGAACACTTAATAATTTTAGATTAGGGGCACTTTTATATCCTTTATGTAAGAATAATGATGTGGATTCTTATCAAAAAGCACTTAAAAAATATAAAGAATCTCTAAGGGAAATCATGCCTCAAATGATGGAAATTGCAAAATTAGAAATGGAATTAAAAGAAGAACATTTGCCTTTTGGATATTTCTGCTTTGAAATTCATAGTGGGTAATACGTTGTTCAACTAACGGATGCGTTAATTTAACAAGCATCTAAAAGGGTCTTCTTGTCAAAGATCCTTTTTCAGTACCTATAAGCGTGATTATGTAAACTTTTCTTGAAATAAAATAAGAGGAGTTTTTTAATCTAGCTTATTAAGCTAATGGGTGACATCAGTTCAAGAAGAAGACCCTTTTGATGGTCTTTTCAATGTGCGAAAATATGCAAAATCATACATTCAGAAAAATCCCTTCTTCAACTAAAGTAAGCAGGTTAGCTTAAGTAGAATCGGTAATTTTTAGGGATTAAATATAAGAGGAATAAATGGTAAAATTATTATAGAGTTAAGAAAATATTTAAGGAGAATAATTTGATACCTATCATGAGTCAATTTATAAACAGAATATTTAAAGACAGAATTAAAAAAATAGTAATTATCCAATTTATTTTGCTGATTCCATTATTGGTGGTTTATTCCTTTACTACTAATAGCATTAATTATCTCTATAATGGACTATTTCAAATTATTTTTGCTTTAATTATTATTTTAAATAGTGTTGAACAATTCATTTTGAAAAAGAAAGGTTTGAGCATCTCTTTTTTCATTTTAGGTATCCTTTTCGTTTATATATCAATTCAAAGTTACAATTTATACCTTTTGAGAAATTAGGTATTGACGAGGATATGGATGATACAGAACTAAATAAAGTAATAGACGAAATTTTTCAAGCTTGGGTTTGGGATAAACTTAATATTTCTTATAGTATAGTTATAGGTGAGGAAAATGCCCATAGTACAGATGATACTCAGTAACAAAAGAGCAATTACATATTTAACTAACAGGGGCAATTGTGAAACAATGGTAGTTGCTTCTTGTACTATCGGTGCAGGTTAGTTCAATAAGAAAATGGTAAGATACTAATCAGTGATGTTGAATCAATTGGACTATCTCTTTACGTTATAAGGGAGTAGAATATAAATAAAAAAGGTGATTACAATTAAAAAAGTAAAAAGTATCCTGTTTTTGTTTCTTGGATTTATATCCCTTGTGATTGGGATTGCAGGGACTGTGTTACCTGTTCTACCGGGTGGTCCGTTTTATTTATTCGCTGCTTTTTGCTTTGCAAAAAGTTCCAAGTCGATTGAAAACTGGTTCAAAAGCACCTCATTATATGAGAAATACGTTGAAGCATTCCTACAAAAAAAAGGGATGACTCGAAAAGAGAAAATCAGAATCAATTTAATTGCCGATTTCTTCATCGTAATTTCTGTATTTTATGTGGACATCCTGTTAGTAAAAATCCTGTTGGTAGTGAGCGCCCTTTACAAACATTATTATTTCATTAAAAAAATTAAAACAATTAAAACAATTGACCGAAACAGGACGAAACAAAGAGCATGAAACTAGTTTTCTTACAGGGGCAGTAAAAAGAATTATGGCCTAGGGTTACCTTTCAATCCTGATTATTTGGACAAGGATTTCTCAGAAGTGAATGTAGACGGACAAATACCCCCGTGTTTGAAGAAATAAGGTAAGTAGATGAGTAAGACTAGCAAATATGAAAGTCCATGATATGTTACAGGCATATGAACGGCTAACAGGCTCACAGGAAGCACCTAAGTTCATTCTATACTGGTAAAATGAGAGTGCATCTGTAAACCTCGCTTGTTGTTGGGTGGTACTTTCAACTATAGAGGATACAGATGTTTTTTTGTATTTTTTTATTGGTCAAGAACAGATTTACTTTGGTGTTGAGTCATTAATTTAACCATATAAACCTTGTTAAAAGAGCAAATAGAAAAAACGTGTTTTGAAAGAAGATTGATCAAAACACGCTTTTAATATATTTCAATTGGTTCATTCTTTATAAAAAGTTGATCGAAACTTAAATAATTATTCTCATTTTAATCTCTTTATTTTGAAATATGTTTGTTATTTTTATAAAACAACGGAATTTGGCTTTGATGAAGGATCGCTTACATTTTTTGTGTAGGTGACCTCTGTGTCTTCCCATAGTTTTTCCACAAAAACACTTGGGCTTTTCATATATCCGGCAACTATCATTATGATAAAACTTAGAATTAAGCCATAAACCCCCGGCTGCCAACCCCAACTATCAATAAAGATTGGATTAAAGAATCGAAGGAACATAGATAATGCCGTACCTGCAATCAAGCCTATTATTGCTCCTTCTTTATTAGCACGTTTCCAGAACAATCCCAAAATAACAACTGGAAAAAGCAAGGTTATTCCATCATAAGTGAATAACGCAAGAAAAACCATTAACCCTAAATCAGCGGTACCGAAAAGTAAAGAAATAAGTGAAATAACAACAACAGATATCCTTGCTATATTTACTGCTCTTTTATCTGAAATGTTACTATTTATTACTTGTGCCATATCTCTCGACACAGTTGTGCTAATTGCCTGTAGTATACCACTAACGGTTCCAACACTACTTGCCATAATTACTACACCTAGCGATCCGAGTGCTATAGGACCGGATTCACTAGCTATCCATAAAAAAGCACCTTGCACATCAGAAAGAGCTTGATCGTAAGAATGAATAAATATAGCAGTAATGACAAAAATAGAAAAGAATATTGCATATATAATTGGTGCGAGCAAAGCAGAAACCTTTATTGTCCGTATGCTATCACTTGCAAATAACTTATTGTATGCCCATGGCCACAAAAAACCACCTAAACCGCTTAAAATCACAATTGATGTCCAATATGGAGTTGGTGGGTCCCAACCAGGACCAGGATAAGTAAGCATCTCAGGATACTCATTAGCTACCATTTCAAATCCTGACGCAAAACCACCAAAATATTTATATACGAAGTAAATCATCAAGGCAGTACCACCAAATATTAATAGTAAACCCTGAAAAACATTCGCTGTTATTACGGACCTCATACCACCCAGTGAAACAAATACAGTAACTACTACTATTCCTATGACCATACCCCAAAACTGACTAATCAGGCCACCGGTGGCATATGCAAAAACATACCCCTGAGTTACTATTTCAACTATCAGCCAAGGAATCGTAAATACAATACCCCAAATTCCAGTCAGCATTTGTATAGACTTACTTTGATACCTAAATCCTAATAATTCAGATTGAGTTTTAATTCCATACTTCGCCCCCCATATATATGTTTTGGGTGCAACGTAATACATGACAATCATTGTTATTATTGCATATGCTGCACAATATAAAGCGGTATATCCATAAGTGATAGCCATGCCCGCCCAGGCCGTATACATAGCTCCAACAACCCATGTTGCTAAAACTGAAAAGGTTAAAGCAAAAAAACCAAAAGACCGGTTTGCTGTTGCATAATCTTCAAAAGAACGAACACCTAAATTTTTCCGAATGATGAATAGCATAACTGCAAAGAAAAGAAAAATCATTAATAAAGGAATTATATTCAACGTTTCTCACCACCACTAACGTTACTATGATCTATCGGCGTAACTTCAATATCTAGTTCACCTAATTTACTCTCAATAAAAAATTGTATACCTAGCCCTGTACATAAAAGAGCAATACATAAAAAAAGATAAAATAGTGCAAACGGTAATCCGAGGGTCCACGGCTCGATTTTATTGGCCAAATCAAATAGTCCTGGGAATGTCATACAAATAGTTATTAAAGAGTAGTAAATTAAAAATATGATATTTTTTCTTTTACTAATGATATCGAGCATTTAAATAATCCTCCGAGGAAATAATATTCTTACTATTAAAAAGTTAATTTAAGAGGGGATTATGGTAGAAAACTGTAATCCCCGCTATTTTCATTTGTATGGCTTAATAAAATGCTTATTCTAATTCTCTATACACATTCTTATACTTCTATTTTCGAGTGAATCTCTCGATATTGAGCTGCAGTATGATGGTCTGGTAAACGGTCATATCCAAACAGATTGTTACGGAAAGTGCCTTCTTCGTACTCTTTTCTTACGAGGCCACGCTCTTGTAAAATAGGAACGACGCCATCCACAAATTCTTCAAAGGTTCCAGGTGTGATTGCATAAGAAATATTAAATCCATCAATCCCAACTTCATCGATCCACTTTTCCATTGTATCTGCGACTTTTTCTGGCGTACCTACTTCAACATGACCGACAGAACCAATACCTACGAAATTAGCTAATTCTCTTACTGTCCATTGTTTATTCGGATCAACTTTTGTAAAGTTTTCAACTACAGACCTCATTGCATCATTATCTACATATTCAATTTTGTCATCTGGGTCATATGCTGAAAAGTCAATGCCCGTCCATCCACCTAATAGTGCCAAAGCGCCTTCGTAACTTATATGTTTTTTGTAGTCCTCAAATTTTTCTTCTGCTTCTTTCTGTGTGCGACCTAATATTGGTGTAAGTGATGAAAGGATTTTGATTTCATTTGGATTACGTCCGGCACGTTTTGCTTCTTCTCGTATGGAATCTACAGTTTTTTTCGTAATTTCTGCTGTCGGAGCACTAATAAATACAAGCTCAGCATGTTTAGCTGCAAACTTTTTTCCTCGGCTTGAAGCTCCAGCCTGAAAAATAACGGGTGTTCTTTGAGGAGAAGGCTCACTTAAATGTGCTCCAGGAACATTAAAGTATTTTCCTTCATGTCTAATGTCATGTACTTTTTCCGGATCTGCATATATTTTTCTTTCCTTGTCTACGAGAACAGCATCTTCTTCCCAACTACCCTCCCACAGTTTATAAACTACTTCCATATATTCATCCGCAATTTCATAGCGTTCACTATGACTTATTTGCTGATCTAACCCGGTATTCACAGCAGCACTATTTAAATAAGAAGTAACAACATTCCAACCTATACGACCTTTCGTTAAATGGTCTAGTGTCGACATACGTCTTGCGAAAATGTATGGATGTTCATAACTTGTAGAAACTGTTAAACCAAAACCTAAATGTTTTGTCACTTGAGCCATAATAGGAACTACAAAAGCAGGGTCGTTAACTGGGACTTGGGCCCCTTGTCGAATTGCTGCATCACGTGAGCCTTGATAAACATCATATATCCCTAAAACATCTGCTAGAAAAATAGCATCAAATCGACCCTTTTCTAATACTTTAGCCAAATGTGTCCAATAATCAGTATCTTTATAGGTTGAGGATTTATCATTAGGATGCGTCCATAATCCTGGTGAATAAAGTCCAGCACAATTCATATCAAATGCATTTAAATAAATTCTTTTTTTTGTCATGTTATTAGTTCCTAACTTTTTAATTTATGATCACTGTCTTTCTAAGTAGACCTTAGGTGTTTTTCCTGGCATTAATTCTTTCCTGATTAAAAGCTGCTTTTTTTATGCAGATCTAACCCTCTATATCACTCTAATAAACGAATGTACATGATAGAAACGATTAATATGAATTTTCTGAATCAAATGCATTTAAAGCATTAACACTGTGAGCCAATGCTGAACCTGCTTTTAAAGCTGTTGCGACCATAATGGATTCAGCGACTTCTTCTTTAGTTGCATTTGCACGCTTTGCTCCTTTTGTATGAACGTCAATACAATATGGGCATCCTGTTGTGTGAGCAACTGCAACGGCGATTAATTCCTTTTCTTTAACGCTTAATCTTCCTTCTTTCATTGATTTTTGATCAAAATCAACAAATGAGCTAAAAATATCTCCATTTAGTTTTGAGAATTCTTTTAATCTGCTAAAGTAAGAGGCTTTGTATAAATCTTCGTCACCATTTCCATCATAAGCGTTTAAAGCATTTACACCATGAGCTAGTGCTGAACCTGCTTTTAATGCAGTGGCAACTAAAATCGCTTCTGACAGTTCTTCCTTAGAAATATCTTGTGATTTTCCGTTTTTTACATGAACCTCGATGCAGTATGGACACCCTGTTGTATGAGCTACGGCAATGGCGATTAATTCTTTTAACTTTTTTGTTAATTTCCCTTCTGATAACGCAAGTTTGTCAAATTGTACAAAGGCTTTGAATACTTCTGGTGCTAGGTCGCTTAATTCTCCAAGGCGATTGAAATAAGACTTATTATATAATCCATCATTACTCATCATTAATTCCTCCTAATATATATCTTAGTTGATGAAACTTTCTTTATTTTTTTCATTATTTGTAATAGAATGCAATCTAGTAACTGGGGTCACCATATATATCTACTAAGGGTCGGCTCTATTTTCAGTTCATCAAAGAACCGACATTAAAATCATACTAAAGCTAGGGCTTGTTATATTTAACAAAATATTAATAAAGTCTATTATCTATAGTATTAATACCTGTTGTGCTTTTACAATTGCTTGATCTAAATCAGAAATAATATCTTCTACTGCTTCTAGGCCAATAGATAAGCGAATGAGCTCTTCAAATACGCCTGCAACTTTTAATTCTTCAGCAGATAATTGTTGATGGGTCGTAGAAGCCGGGTGGATAATTAACGATCTTGCATCCCCTACGTTTGCTACATGTGAGAATAACTCTACGCTATCAATTAAGCGACTACCTGCTTCACGACCACCCTTAATGCCAAATGTCAAGATAGAGCCGTAGCCATTTTTCAAGTATTTGTTGGCAAGTTTATGTGATGGGAATTTTTCAAAAGCATTATAGTTTACATATTCCACCGATGGGTGATCTTGTAAATATTCAGCCACTTTCAGTGCATTATCGTTTTGTTTGGTAACACGCAAATGAAGGGTTTCTAAACCTTGTAGGAAATTAAATGCTGCATCCGCACTTAATGTTGGACCGAAATCACGTAATAATTGAACACGCAGTTTTGTGGCAAATGCAGCATCCGCTGTGTCTATTCCATAACGTAAACCATGGTAGGATTTATCTGGTTCTGTAAAGCCGGGGAAACGGCCTTGTGTCCAGTCAAATTTACCCGCATCTACAACTATCCCACCAATTGTTGTACCATGTCCGCCAATCCATTTTGTTGCTGAATGTACGACTACATCTGCTCCAAAGTCAATTGGGTTTGAGCCATATGGTGATGGAAAAGTATTATCGATAATTAACGGTAAGCCATACTCATGTGCAATATTTGCTACTGCTTCAATATCTAAAATATTTAAACTTGGGTTACCAACTGCTTCTGCATAAATAGCTTTTGTTTTTTCCGTAATTGCTGCACGGAAGTTTTCTGGATTTGTTTCATCCACGAATGTTGTTTTAATACCATAATTAGGTAATGTGTTCGCGAATAAATTATATGTACCGCCGTAAAGTGAGCCAGCTGCAACGATTTCATCGCCTGCTCTAGTAATGTTTAAAATAGAAAATGCGATTGCAGCCATCCCTGATGAAAGTGCTACTGCAGCAGTTCCTTTTTCTAATAATGCTACACGTTTTTCAAATACGTCCACTGTTGGATTCATAATACGTGAATAAACATTACCTGGTTCCTGTAATGCGAAAAGACGTTGCGCATGGGCAGTATCTTGGAACTCATAAGCCGTTGTACGGTAAATCGGTACAGCGATTGCTCCTGTTACAGGATCAGGCTGTTGCCCACCATGTAATAATAGAGTTTCTGGTTTAAAATGTGTCATTGAATAAATCCTCCTAGTTAGATATTTAAGATTTGACATTACGGTAGCTAATTAATTTAATTGTTTCATTAAGACCTTCTTGATTAATATTTGTAGCTACTATTTTTGCCCCATGTTTTGCAAATAAAATAGCGTCTTCTCTACCTCGCCCATTCGCAGCTTCAGTAATAATAGCCACCTTATTTATTAATCTACTCATTCTTGTATTCCATACAATAAATTTCATAATTCGCTTTAGCCCTATGAAATACAAAACTATTATAAAACACTAAGTTAATATATCCTATAATTCATAGTTGAAAACTTTGTTTAAGGATATAACAATTCTATTGTTCGACACAATAATTGTCAATTAATTTTAAATATTCAACCACTTGATAGTTTTGTTAATCTTTAAAATTATAGAGCCGAGGTGCAGCCCGATTTACCACGTCTGGATATCTCGCAGCCCATTCATACGTTTGTTATGCTCCCATGGATCAACCGCAAACAAATTATAATTCAGAAATTATTAACTTTTTCAGTATATTTAATCTCCCTTCGCGTTAAACAAAATTTAAATATTTATGTACCTAAGAAGAGAAGTAATTACAATAAACGATTCTCTTCTTAATTAGATGTAAGTTAAGTATGACATTGGTAAATCAATATAGCATAATACCTGAATTCTATCTCTTGGTATAGCTTTAAACTATATCTATAATTATTATTCTGCGATCACTTCATAAATATTGTTATTCCTCATATTAAAAATAATTTTTCAACAATCTCCCTTTAATTGAATAATACAGTTGGAGTTTAAGGGTCAAAAGAAAACCCTATATTAATGCAGGGTTTATCAAATTTTGTTTTAAATTATCAAACAAAGAAGATAGGTGGAGGGGACAAACTGCCCGTAAAGATCCGATTGGTGAGATATAGTGAAACTTCCCTTTGTGTTTTTCAAAGGTTTAGTTGAGGCCCACAGGATGTGGGTCACGCAGACGTTGCCGCAGGACGCGGCGCACTTAGTCTGTGATTCATTGAATCGGGTTCGTAGTGTCGCTTTATCTTTGCTGCGCGAAGGTATTAGCGACACTAGAACGGGACTAACAATCAGTGGGGGATGAAGAAAATCTCCACTGATTGAAGTTTCACTTTATCTATATGCTGAGTGGGCGTAGGGAATGGATCGAGTTTAAAATCGCTGGTTTAAATGAAAATTTACCTAGGAAGTGAACGTGTTCCTATCCCGTGGGAGGATTTTATTTAAAAGTTTGGAGATTTGGAGAGTAAATATACCTCAAATAATTCCTCAAATTCTTAGCCACATAAACAACTGTTTTGAGAATACTTTCTTAGCGTTGGAAATGCAGAGTCCTGATGCTACCCTTACCTATACTAAAAGAGTAAAACGTTATTTGGAGCAATATGATTTTTTCTACTGTCAATTAAAGCAATACAGTGAGCCAATTGCTCTATCCCTCGTTTAATTTGACTCTCGTCCACTTGAGAGATGCTTAATCGAAGGAGATTTTCCTTTTTATATTCTGGTAAAAACATTCTAGAGGCATCATCAACATATATATGCTGCTCGTTTAGCATATGAACTACCTGTTTTGCTGTCACATGCTCGGGCAAACTGATGGATAGATAGAACCCTGAAGTCGGTTTAGAAAAATGAGTATTAGCTGGTAGCAATAAGTCACATGCTTTTTTTAGGGTTTGCATTTTAGTACGGTAGACCTCTTTTACTTTTTTGAGATGGCTAGTAAACATCCCATTTTTTAAATAGATTTCTAGCGCACCTTGAGAAAGTGCTGAACTATTAAAATCCGAACTAAATTTATATCGTAAAAAATTGTTAATCATTAATGTAGGCAGAACGACAGTAGCAATCCTTAACCCTGGGAGAAAGATTTTCGAAAAGCTTTTAATATAAATGACTCTCCCAGAAGGATCAAAAGAAAATAAAGGATCTGATTTTGCATTTGGATCAAGGTCTCCTAAAAAATCATCTTCCACTATATATACATCGTATTTTTCAGCTAACTCAACGATTTTTTTCTTTTCGCTATTCGAGTAACAATGTCCAAGTGGATTGTGAAATCTCGGAATAATATAGAAAAATTTTATATCATTATTTCGAAAAATGTATTCCAGACGATCAAGATCAATGCCTTCCATCGATAACTCAATTCCAAAAGTATTGGCTTGTTGTAGATTGATGGACTCAATGAAGCCGAAATAAGTAGGCTGTTCAATTAGAATATTGTCTTTTCCATTTGGAAATGGCATGGAAACTAATAAATTAAGGGCTTGCTGTGAGCCAGATACAACGACTACTCTTTCAGGTTGAGTGAACACCTGTAAATTCCGTAAATATTTCACGACCTGTTCGCGTAATGAGTACAGCCCTTGTTGATCGGAGTATGTAAAAAGCTCTTCTTTATATTGTTCAATTGCTTGATTCATACAATGTTGAAATTCAACATAAGGCATAATGCTTTTATCTGGACCAGCAGATAAGAAATCAATTACCTCATTTTCATTCTTCGCATTTTGAAATTCATTTACAACATAGTAGCCGCTTTTAGGAACAGAATAAATTAAATGCTCTTTTTCTAGTTCACTGTACGCTTTAATGACCGTATTTTTGCTACATGAAAAATCTTCAGATAACTGACGAACAGAAGGGAGCTTACTACCTGCGATGAGCGATCCATCTGCTAGTCGAAGCTTAATTTCTTCCATTATTTTTATATATTTGGGGCTCATATATGGATTCTCCTTTAACTGAACCAGGACAGATGGGTAAAAGAATGGTTTATTTTATGATGTGTACCTATTAGTATTTTAATTATATTAGAACCATTTTTCAAGAAAAGTAAAAAATGGTACAGCTGTAATATAAAATAAAGAGATAGGGGTAGGACAGATGCAAAGAGAAACCAGAGAGAAATTTGGATTATTGTTAGGATTAGTCGGTGTCATTTGTTTTAGTCTAACGCTTCCGTCTACAAGTATTGCAGTAGAGTATTTTGGGACTACGGTTGTCGGTTTAGGAAGAACAGTTGTTGCTGCTATTTTAGTAGCTGTGGTATTAATTGTTCGAAAAGAAAAGCTCCCTTCTTCTCGCCAATTCAAAAGTCTACTTATTGTTGCTGTGGGTGCAGTTTTAGGGTTTCCTCTTCTCACTTCTTGGGCAATGGAATCCTTGCCTGTTTCTCATGGAGCTGTGGAATTAGCCCTGTTACCATTAGCAACAGTCGGATTTGCTATGTTTAGGGCAGGTGAAATCCCTTCTCGCAAATTCTGGATTTCCAGTATAATCGGCTCTTTAGCTGTTATTATGTATGCCCTTCATCTTGGATTCGGTCAATTGCAATTTGCTGATTTAGCTTTACTCGCAGCAGTGATTATACTTGGACTTAGTTACGCAGAAGGTGGGAGATTAGCGAAAGAATTAGGTAGCTGGCAAGTGATTGCTTGGGCAATTATGATAGGTGCTCCATTTTTTATTATTCCAGTTGGGTTAAGCCTTACAACCGAAATGCTCCATGCCCCAATACATGCTTGGATTAGTTTTATTTATCTCGCAGTGGTGAGTCAATTTCTAGCATATGTTGCCTGGTATAGCGGAATGGCTATGGGCGGAATAGCAAGAATTAGTCAGCTTCAATACTTACAACCATTTTTGATGATTCTATTTGCCACAGTATTTCTAGATGAATCCATCACATTTTTCACGCTTGTAATAGCAGTGATTGTTGTCTTTTCTGTTATATTAGGCAAAAATGCTCCCGTATCAAAAAAAGGATCACTATCAGAGAAAAACTAACTGTCTGTTCAATTGGGATAGCTAAATAATTAAATATGAAAAGATATGAATCGTATGGCATATAGATTATGGAATGACCGAATTGTATTAGATGAAGAAGTTGTGATTGATAAAGAGGATCGTTGTAAAAAACGGTTATCTTATAGAATAATAATAAATTTAATGATAAGAAATGATTCTGAAAGGAGAAAAAAACATGTATATTCCTGCACAATTTAAAATTAAAGACGAAACACTTGCTTTTGACATTATGAAGGAACATAGTTTTGCGACTCTTTTTTCTCAACATAATGGAAAGCCTTTTGCTACTCATTTACCGTTAATTTTGAACAAGGATCATTCATACTTATATGGACATTTTGCTCGTCCTAATCCTCAGTCGAAAGATATCCAAAATCAAACCGTTTTAGCTATTTTTCATGGTCCGCATTGTTATATCTCCCCATCTTGGTATGAGACGAATAAAGCAGTACCAACATGGAATTATGTGACTGTTCATGTTTACGGAGAAGTCGAACTATTAGAGGATGAACATGAGTTAATGAACTCCTTAGATGATATGGTATTGAAGTATGAAGCTCCTGACAGTTCATACAGTTTACAAGATGTAGATGCTGAGTTTCTCGCTGGTATGAACAAGGGAGTTCAAGGATTCAAAATAAAAATCAACAAAATAGAAGGAAAAGCAAAGTTAAGTCAAAACCATCCATTGAAGAGGCAAGAGTTAATTGTTAATCAACTGGAACAGATTTCAAATACAGATGAGCAACAGATTTCATTATTAATGAAAGCAAACCTAAAAAAATAAGGTTGAATGTTACTACACGAACGGGAGTGTTGATCCAATAAGGATTAACGCCCTTTTTGTTGAACTTCTTTAGATCAATTCGTTGACGGAATATATGAGGTAATAAAAGTTTATGACGGAGATGTGTTTACATTAAAGGGACACTTATAGAACATTTTTACTAAAAGTACAGAGAAAATCAAACTAGTTTTAACAAGCCAAACTAAAAAGTCGGTTCCTTACGCGTAAGGAATTCGACTTTTTTTAGATTGAAATCTGCTTAGCGTATATCTCCGCGTTTTGTCGGTAGGACCCTTAATAATCATATTCAATATTGCGCATAACTAAGTGTAAATAAGTGAATGCGAAATATGGGGGATGAAATCGTGAAGCAATTATACAAATTAAGTTCTACTTGGTTTCCAATTTGGTTAATTTCATTACTCATGTTCATTATGGTAAGTGTTTACTTACCTGTTTTTAGTGGGGCGAATCAAAATTTAATAGATGTTCCTTTAATCGTTGTGAACGAAGATAGAGGCCATATGGGAGACGCTATTTTATTAAAACTTATAGAAAAGCAAAATGGAAATTCTTTTAAATGGGAAATCGCTACTAATAAGCAAGAAGCATTGAATGATTTAAAAAATGACAAAGCTTATGGTGCATTAATTATTCCTGCAAATTATTCAAAGGGTCTTTCTCAAGTACAAGAATTACTACTTTCAGGCAATGGCAATGGGAAAGCAGCAACGTTAGAAATTTTATTAAATGAGGGGGTTGGTCAATCAGCATCTATGATTGCTAGTAATACACTTCAAGCAGTTGCTTCTGCCACTTCTGAGGCGCTCAGCAGGAACTTTAAGAATGAATTAAATGAAAAAGGGATTACTCTATCCCCTGACAATGCCTTACTATTAGATACTCCTGTTAAGTTTACTATGAAAAATGTACTGGGGCTTCCGGTTAATCTAAATAAAGGAATGACTCCATTCGTGATGGCCCTTATTATTTCTATTACAGGGCTCATGGGAGCAAATATGATTCATGGATATCTTATGAGGGGAAACGGTATTCTAAAAAAGAATGAATCTTCATTAAGTGAATCAAAAATTCTGACGTCCGAATTGATATTTGGTGCAATTTTATCCTTTTGTGTCTCAGTTATTTTGCAATTATCGGTATTCGGATTTTTTGGAAGCTCCCATGCTACTAGCATACGGATTATTTTCTTGTTCACCTTTTTCTGTTGTATAACCATGTTCTTCTTATTTAAATCGCTTGCCCTGTTATTCGGTGGTTGGGGAATGTTGGTGATGTTCCCGGTAAATATTATGGGGATTTTTTCAAGCGGTGGAGCAATCCCTCTGTCAACCTTGCCAGTTGTTCATCGAATATTTAGTTCCATTCTACCTACTAGATATATGGTAGATGGAATGAGGGCGTTGCTTTATTATAACGGCAGAATGCAAGCGGGACTCGGAACAGCGTTATGGGCACTATCGATTTACTTTATTATTACTTTGGCTATCGTCATTACATTCATTAGAAATACGAATAGAAGACAAGGGCAAATAAGCTGATGAAAAGTCATTTGTTTATCATTCAAGGTTTCCCAAGTTGGTAGTAATGGTTTGCCTTAGCTTGACCTATAAAAGTAAATCTTTTAACAGCTGGTCTTACTGTCCTTTAATCCAGTATCGATCCTTCCATTAAAAAATAATAGAAAGATCCCTCTGAACCGAGTGAATCAGGGGGATAACTTTTGCGTGAAAATAGTGATTAAGCGTATGTAACGGTTTTCTGTGAGGTATCCATTGCATGCTTTTTCTGATAACGCTGAAAAAACCAGATTGTACTAGCAAGCCAGAATCCATTAAAAAAAGAGCCTGGGGCCCCAATTGCAAAAGCAATTATGTAACTGATACCAGACTCTTCCTACTAGTTATTTTGATGGTACATGATGACTAAAATTAGCTTGATCTTGTTCAATAGCGGATAGTGCTAATCTTTTTATTGTTGCGTCATCCATTGGCGGATTGTGCAGTCCAGCTCTTACATCTCGATAGTATCTTTGTAAAGGATTAGTACGTTGAAGGCTTTTTGCACCGACAATCCGCATGGCTTTATCGACAATTGTAATCGCTGAATTTGTAACAATATGCTTCGCTGCCCCAAGTTCATTTGTGAGATGAACTCTTCGTGCTTTATCATCATAAGCCTCTGCAACGCTATATAAGAAATGTCTTGCTTTCATTAATTCTAAATCAATTTCTCCAAGAAGTTGTTGGACATTCGGTAGCTGGCTAATTGGTCCGTTTAGACTATTTGGCGAGTGAGATTTTGCAAATTGTACTGCGTAGTCACGAGCAGCTTGTGCAATCCCAAGATAACATGCTGGAATGTGAAGAATCCAACCATTGATTGGGCCACCACTTGGCGTTTCGGGAAGCTCAACAAGTTTGGCATCATCCACTATTACATTTTGCAGAACAAGATCATGGCTACCTGTCCCTCTCATGGAAATTACGTCCCATGTTTCATCAATGGTTAGTCCTTCTGAATCCTTATGAAGGAGAAAAAATCCAACCTTTTGTTGTTCTTCAATCCATGCAGATACAAGAAAATACGTTAATACCGGAGACATCGTTGTGAACGTTTTCCGTCCAGTAATAACCCAAGAACCATCTTTTTTGACTGCGGTTGTTCCAGGGCGACCTCCTCTAGTTGGACTTCCTGTTTGCGCTTCACTGACAGAACGATTCACTAATGCACCGTTTTGAACTTCTCCAGCAAAAAACGTCAAATTCTCATCATTCCAAAGCTTTTTCTCAAAAAGTTCTCCAACAGCCCCCAGATTCCAGCCGATAGATAGTCCTGTGCTCGCATCAAAACTGGCCAGTGTTTCCTGAAAAAGGATCATGTCATAAACGGTTATACCTTCTCCACCGTAAGCTTTTGGTAGGGGAAGGCTTGTGTACCCCATATTTACCAAGTCTTGAATATTTTCTTTCGGAAACATTGCCAATTCATCAATTTGTGCAGATTTACTTTTAAACGTTGCTGCTTTGTCATGTAGTTTTTGTAACCATTTGTTTTGAAAGTCAGTTTTGATAAATAAATTAATCATGCTTTCCCTCCTGCTGAGTTTAGATAAGTAGTCAAGGCGAAGTTTTTTGTTAGTTGTCTATGTAAATAGATTAATTCATATTATTCTTATTGGTTTAAATGATAACTTTGCAAAATTATACTGTCAATAAATTTAAAAAGTTTTATCAACATTCTAAATTTAATATCTCATAAAAACTATACATCTAGGACTCATAGAAGTTTTACTTTATAGAAAATTCAAATAACCGATTGACTTTCAAATAGTATCAATCTATTATGTAAATAACTCTTTTTCATACTTTACACACCTAAATAGTATGAATTAAACGGTAAAAGGTGGTGCGGCTATGTGCAGACAAAAGGTATGGCAAAACCTTCATATAAAATTAACTAACTATGAAGAACGATGTTGTAGCTAAAGTTCGATGCAATAGTAAGATCATAAATAAAAAACATCGATGAGCGTCTGCTCTGAAGCCCGACGATGAAAAAGGTTCAGGTTCTAAAAACTGTATCACTTTATGAAGGTGGCGGTGCGAAGCTGATCTTGCGAAGCCCCGCCCCTTTTCCACAGAACAAGCAATCATATAACAAATGATAAAAAGGGGATTTATATTATGAAAAGTAAAAAGTTTTTACAAATAGTAGCAACAGGTTTAGCGGTGGTAACTCTATTAGCGGGATGCGGATCAAATTCATCATCTGGTACAGAATCTGACACTACAGCAGGCAATGACTCAAAAGTCAAAAAAGTAAAAGTAGCCTATGACCAAGCGTCAAAACCAATGACTTGGTTAGATGAAAACGGAAATGCAACAGGATATGATGTAGAAGTTATGAAATTGGTGGATGAATTACTACCAGAATACGAATTCGAATACGTTGGAACGTCAAGTGACGACTTATTAGTAGGGGTAGAACAAGGTAAATATCAAGTAGGTGTTAAAAATGCTTTCTGGACACAGGAAAGAACGGAGAAATTTATCTTTCCGAAAGAATTCATAGGGTTGAGCAGTGCAGGCCTTGTGTTAACGAAAGAAAATGAAAAGATTAAAACTCTATCAGATTTTGCAACAGCTGGCTATTCGCTAGCACCCATTGCCGCTAACAACGCGCAATATACAATTGTGGATGAATATAATAAAGCCAATCCAGCTAATCAGGTGAAATTGAAAGCTGGAGATGCATTTACAGTGGACGTGGTTCAATGGGTAAATGAAGGTCGTGTAGACGGTGGTGTAATCATTGAGAGTGCATTTGAAAAGCAAGTAACAGCTGAAGATGGTCCTTATCATAATCTAGTAAATGACGTTGTTTACAATGAGTTCGCAGTCATCAAAACTTGGCCATTGTTCAATAAAAAAGAACAAGAATTTGCAGATGCTTATGATGAAGCAATTAAAAAGCTAAAAGAAGAAAAGAAGACAAATGAGTTAAGTTCAGAATTCTATAGTAGAGATTTGTTCGAGGTATTAGATACTGTAGAAAGATAATAACAGTGTGATCGAACATAGTCTTAAAAAAAATTCAATCATTCAGACTAAAACTTGTCACTTTCTTATTTTAGGTTGTTGGGTGTGATGCCCAATAAATCTTACTAATTAAGAAGTGACAAGTTTTTGTTTGCAGACATCGGGACTTAGGCTTCGCGACTTATTAATATATACAATCTACCTTGTAAATATACTTACTTTATTAAGAAAGTATTACAAAATCCAGCTACGCACCGCCGCCATTGTGATTAGGCGAGTGTAGCGTGCTATAGGATTAATCCTTCACGGTAAATGGTGGCGTTTTAACGCCACTCGGGTTTTGTATGTAAGAAAAAGAAGAGGGTGGTAGAGCATGGAAAAGTATTTTGATGTTACATACATAGTAGAATCATTACCAATGTTACTTCCATTTCTTAAAGTGACATTTTTGGTAGCTGGTCTATCGGTTCTTTTCGGGACCCTCTTAGGTTTCATTCTAGCAGCAATGAAAATAGGCAATAGTAAGATTGCTAAGAAAATCGCCTATGGATATACAACCATATTACGATGTACCCCGTCCATTGTTCTGCTATTTCTAACGTATTATGGGATTCCAGCCATTGCAGGTAATTTTGGGGTCAACATAAATGATGTTGATAAGATTGTCTTTGTTGTCATAACTTTCTCGCTTCAATTTGCAGCTGCTATGTCTGAGGTAATTAGAACCTCGTATGAATCAATCGACAAAGGGCAATTTGAGGCGGCAGTAAGTGTAGGCTTAAGTCCTTCACAAGCGTACAGAAGAATTATTTTTCCACAGGCTTTTGTCGTCGCATTACCGAACTTTGGTAACAGCTTACTTGAGTTGATGAAAGAAGGGGCTTTAGCTTATACAATCGGGCTGATCGATATCATGGGAAAAGCAGAGCTTATTATCGGTGCGAACTATAATACGCATGCCTTAGAAATCTATCTTGCCTTAGCGGTGATTTATTGGATCCTTTCGATTGCGATTGAACAACTATTTTTAAAATTAGAAAAGGTGTTTAGTAAAGGAAAACAAGTGATTAAAACTACATAAGGGGGTGACAGTGTGTCGGAAGGTCTAAATTATCAGTTTTTAGTGGATACATTTTTTGTTGCCTTATCTGGGGTGCCTATAGCACTGATTATTACGATTGTATCATTACTGATTGCTTTGCCATTAGGTTTTTTACTTGCCTTAACAAGAATCAATCGGATTCCGGTTTTAAATCGTTTTGCACAAATATATGTTTCATTTGTAAGAGGAACACCTGTCATTATTCAAATATTTATCATCTATAGCAGTGTCCCTTTATTGCTTGCTTCGATATTTGAAAAATATAACATCAACATGAATGTGTACGATGTCAATCCAATTTGGTACGCTTTCATTGTTTTCTCATTGAATACGACAGCGATTCTTATCGAAGTGTTCCGTTCAGCTTTAAGCACAGTAAGCAAGGGACAATTGGAAGCAGCTTATTCTGTTGGCTTAACGAATGTGCAAGCATTTAGAAGAATCATCATTCCACAGACATTAGTTGTCGCCTTACCAAATATTTGTACAGCAACAGTCAATTTAATTAAAGCAACATCTTTAGGGTATGCCATGTCTCTGCAAGAAATTACATTAAGAGCCAAGGTGGCAGCCAATGTCGGCTACAATTATGTTGAGGCTTATATTGATATCTTCCTTGTCTACTTGATTTTATGTAGTTTAGTAGAGTATTTATTTAAGTTATATGAAAAACGATTAAGAAGGTATAAAGCAGTAAATGTCTGAAATGAAATAGGAGGTGGATATGATGTTAGAGATTACAAATATCCATAAATCGTTTGGTAATAATGAGATTTTAAAAGGCGTGGATTTACAAATAGACAAAGGGGATGTTGTGGTAATCCTTGGACCAAGTGGCTCCGGAAAAACAACATTACTTCGCTGCATTAATTTTCTTGAAAAAGCAGACCAAGGGCATGCCATTTTTGGCGATATTGATGTCAATCTTAAAACAGCGTCCAAAAAGCAAATTCATGAAATTAGGCAGAAAGTGGCCTTTGTATTTCAAAATTATAATTTATTTAATAATAAAACGGCATTGGAAAATGTAACAGAAGGGCTGATTATCGGAAGAAAAGTGGCAAAAGATGAGGCGATTGAAATTGGCAAAAAAGCATTGGATAAAGTAGGCCTCGCAGAAAAGTATCATGCATACCCGAGTGAATTGTCAGGTGGGCAACAGCAAAGGGTTGGTATAGCAAGAGCGGTCGCTTTAAATCCAGATATCATTCTATTTGACGAACCAACCTCTGCACTAGATCCAGAACTAGTCGGTGAAGTGTTGACCGTCATGAAAAATATTGCCAATGAAGGAACAACGATGTTAGTCGTCACGCATGAAATGTCGTTTGCGAAAGATGTAGCCAATAGAGTGATCTTTATGGATGCCGGCGTTGTAGTAGAAGAAGGAACACCTAAAGATATTTTTGTGAATCCAAAAGAAGAACGAACAAAGAAGTTCTTAAAAAGGGTTTTGCCGGAGGATTATATCTTTTACATTTAATAACATTCTTTGTAGGGCTTTTTCTGTTGAAAAAGGGGCGGAGGTATTACTGCCCGTTAATGCGGGATAAATAAGCGCTACATGAATCCAATTTTCCTATCTCGTCTTAAAAAAATATCAATTTCAAATTTTCAGGCATTGCATTTTTGTTCCAGCGTGGTATGATGACAGTAATTAAATATACATTGCACTAGGGGAGTCTTTAAGAGGCTGAGATGGAACGTTGTTCTAGACCCTTTGAACCTGAACCGGATCATGCCGGCGGAGGGAAGTGGAGATATTAGCTCAGTTAGTTTATATGTGGATATCTACCCCTTTCCTACTTTCAGGAAGGGGGTTTTTGGTTTTATTTCAGAGTGTGTGGCTTTTTAAAGCAAACCACTTAAAATGCTCCAAACTATTTTGGCCAATGTATGGGGCACACAAAAAGGAGATGAAACGATGAATTCTATTAGAAAGCTCACACTTACTGCCATGATTACAGCATTAACAGCACTGACTAGTTCCTTTGTCTTTATTCCGATGGGCTTTGCCAAAATCTTTCCGATCCAACACTTAGCGAACGTATTAACAGCTGTTATGTTAGGTCCTGGCTATGCCATTGCCCAAGCTTTGCTCGTCTCTATTATTCGAAACATGGCTGGAACGGGTTCTATCTTTGCTTTTCCAGGGAGTATGATTGGGGCTTTGCTTGCAGGACTATTATTCAGGTATACAAATAAGATTGGTTTCGCTTGTGTAGGTGAGGTCATAGGTACTGGGATGATTGGAGCGCTTGCCTGTTATCCACTTGCCCTGTTGTTTTTAGGGAAAAAAGTGGCTTTGTTTGGCTTTTTACCAGCGTTTTCAATTAGTTCTTTAGCAGGAGCAAGTATTGCGTTTATTTTATTAAAAGTGTTCTTGAAAAATAAATATTTGGAGGGGTTACTCTATGAAAACAGCACTCACAATCGCAGGCTCTGATTCAGGAGGAGGAGCGGGAATTCAAGCCGATTTAAAAACATTTTCTGCCCATCATGTGTTTGGCATGTCGGTTATCACAGCTGTCACCGCCCAAAATACGGTAGAGGTTCGTTCGATTCAAACGATGAGCCAAGAAATCATTCGCGACCAAATATCTGCCGTTTTTGACGATATTGAAGTTCATGCTGTGAAGATTGGGATGCTCGGTTCGGCCGAAACGATCGAAACGGTTGCCGAAATGCTTGATACATATAAACCTCAGCACATTGTCCTTGATCCAGTCATGATTGCTAAAAGTGGGGATCAACTTCTGGAGGAGGATGCTGTAGAAGCGTTGAAAAAGCGATTGCTCCCAATGGCTACGCTCGTTACTCCTAATATACCAGAGGCGGAAACGCTAGCGGGAATAACGATTCAATCTAAACAAGATTTATATGAAGCATGCCAGATTATCGAGCAATTAGGAGCGAAGGCCATCTTGTTAAAAGGTGGACACTCTGCCGGAGATCCAAATGATCTTTTTTATGATGGGACAAATTATTCATGGTTGAATGGTGAAAGAATTCATACGAAAAATACACATGGAACGGGCTGTACCCTTTCATCAGCGCTTGCCGCTAATTTGGCAAACGGACTTGGAATCGAGGCGGCCATCCGTCAATCAAAAGAATATATTACGCAAGCTATCCGTGACAGCTTTGCCATTGGGAATGGCCATGGTCCAGTCAACCATTTCTATCAATTTCAGAAAGTACACCAATCATAAAAATTTGGAGGGAATGACCGTGCAAAATAGAATCGAATTATTATTCAAGAAAGTCCGAAGTGCCAATCCGCTTGTTCATCATATAACCAATTCGGTCACAATCAATGACTGTGCGAATAGTACCCTTGCCATTGGCGGCTCTCCTGTTATGGCATCTAGTGTCAATGAGGCCGCAGATATGGCGAAAATTGCAAATGCACTTGTCTTAAATTTAGGGACGCTTAACGCCGATTCCTGTGAAGCAATGATTTTAGCTGGAAAAGCTGCTAACTCTGCTCATATCCCTGTCATTCTTGATCCTGTTGGCGCTGGGGCAACACCTTATCGAATCGAGATGGCTGAGAAGATTCTTCATGAAGTGAAGATGAGCATTATTAGAGGGAATGCCAGTGAAATTTATAGTTTAATAGGAGGGCAAAGTCTGACGCGAGGTGTTGATTCAGGTACGGTATCTCTAGCAGAAGCGGACCTTGCTGCGCGGGCAGCGGTAGAACTAAACAGTACAATCGTTGTAAGTGGTAGAACAGATGCAATTAGTAACGGTGAAACGACTGTTTTAGTGAATAATGGCGATCCCCTTTTGACGAAAGTGACAGGAACAGGCTGTATGGCGACTTCCTTAATTGGTTGCTTTGCAGGGGTTACAGATCAGATGCTTGATGCAGCAGTAGCGGGAATTTCCGTCATGAGTATTGCTGGTGAATTAACTGCAAAGAAGCTATCAGAAGGAGAAGGAACTGGGACTTTCCGAATGAAATTAATTGATACGATCTCGCTGATGAACGGAGCGACTTGGATGAAGGAGGTACAATTACATGAGTATGCTACGAGATAATCTTAGCCTCTATCTTGTCACAGAGGAATCGATCCCGCTTGGAAAGCTTGAGCAAATTATTGAAGAGGCCATTCTTGGAGGAGTTACAGCTGTTCAATTAAGAGAAAAAACAGCCGATGGAAAAGTCTTTTATGAAAAAGCGTTAAAACTTAAACAATTACTTGCGACTTATTCCATTCCACTTTTCATAAATGACCGCGTTGATATTGCGCTTGCAGTAGAAGCAGAAGGCATTCATATTGGGCAAAGTGATATCCCTTTATCTGTCGTAAAGAAACTAGTTCCTGTGTCCATGAAGATAGGTGTCTCTGTTAAAAATGTCCAACAAGCCTTGATTGCTGAAGCGGAGGGAGCTGATTATATTGGGGTAGGTTCAGTCTTCCCAACTGTAACAAAAAAGGATGCTTCGATGCTACAGCATGGAGCACTGAAAATGATTTGCCAAGCTGTTGCCATTCCAGCTGTCGCGATTGGAGGCGTAACCTCTGCCAATCTTCCACAAATTCTCGATAGCGGTATTTGTGGTGCAGCGATTGTATCGGCGATTATGAAAGCAGATGATTCGAGAGAAGCAGCGGAAATTTTAAAAAAACAAATGATGACAGCAATAGTTCTCTAATAATTTGGCAGTTCGATTATATATCGTTTATATGACATGGTAAACGATGTATAGAGTGTGAGGTCATAACCTATAAAATAACTTTTGTCTCTTTTGCATTTCACCAAGTTAGAACAAGCTGACAAGAATCACATGTATACGATCCCTTTCGCTGTAACGCCAGTGCTATTACTATTACTGAAGAAATCACTAAAAATAAAAAATGCGAAAGTCTATGAAAATGACTTTCGCAAAAGGATAAGCTTTTACAAACATAGGTATGATGCTCATGTCTTTTTATATTTTACATCTACTTACTATTTTTTTTAGTACTAGAATAAACCGATAATAACCTCTAACTTCACTTACATTAGAAGCACGGAGTAAATCCTATACGTTTTAATCATTATGAGACAATTTAATTTTCATTTGATTCATAGGGATTCATGTGAAAATTGAAGCACTATATTTTGAATAACTCCAGTTAGATGTTTTAGTGGCCTATATAGGCTGTCCAATTTGTAAAAGGGAAATGGAACTAAAGGCGATTCTTGTTTCTTTCAGGTTTTGCCCGTAATAATTATAGTTTTTCAATATTAAAACGAATCTCTTTAGCTGCTGCTATCGCCATTTGTTTCGCTTCTTCTTTATTATATGAGGAGGCTAACACGTATCCATAACGATCTCCCATCGATAAAGGGGGCCGTAATATCTTTCCTTTGCGTGGTTTTATAAACACTTCTTGCACCCCTGGATATTTACTAGCACGATTTTTCCCGGTAACACTAATCAATTTACCCTCAATATCTACAGTTAGATATTGTACATACACGTACTTACGATGTTTGTTTGTAAGATTCGGTTGATTACCTAAAAATAACTGAATTGTTTCTTCTACTAAATTAATGCCATATCCCACCTCAATCAAGCGATTCATGGCACCGCCAGAAATTCTAGGGTTAATCTCGATTAATTTCCATCTCCCTCGAACGAGACGCAATTCGAGGTGACACGCACCATTTTTCATGTCAAAAGCTTCTACAATTGTACAAACTGTTTCATAGAGATGATCAAAAAACTGTTTGTCCATATAAGCTAACAAGCTATATCCTGTTACGATAAAACGTTCTTGGAACGTAATTTCTTGTTCAATAACAGCTACGATAGTAATAGTTCCATCGTGTACTAATGTTTCAACTAAATACTGAGGGCCTGTTAAAAATTCTTCGATTAAAATAGGTGTATCATTATACTTATTTAATAGTTTATTTATTGCTAAGTTTAGTTGAAAGATGTCATTTGCCAGTAAGACATCTTTCGATCCAGCTGAAATAGGAGATTTCACTATTAATGGTAGATGATTTTTTTGTTCCTTAAGGAAATCTTTTGAGGAATCTTCTGGTGTATAAACGGTAAAGTAAGGTGAAGATCGGAGGCTTTTAAGAAGATTTCTTGTTAAAACTTTATCCTCCATATTCAGGATTGGATTTGTAGAAACAACGCTTGTACAGAATTTTTCTTCTAAAGCTGCTGCGATATTTACATAGGGATCTACGAAACTTAAGATTGCCTGTATCACTAGTCCGCGATTTTTTAATTTTTGAATCCCTTTTGTTAACGCCTCAAAATCAGATAGCTCTGTGAAGATCATTTGATGAACATCGGGAAATTCCAATCTTTGATCAATAAAATGTTGTTTATTTGTAAATAGAACGGTTAAATAGCCAAGACGCTCTGCAGCTTTTATAGCTTCTCTGCTGGATCCTGATTTATTAGAGCTAATAAAGATAATCGTATTCATAAAGTCATGTTACCCCACCTGTCTCTGCTGTTTTAAATCTATACTCATAGAATATATAAGTTGGTCCAATATTGTTCTCAATAATTTGAAAAATAGGAATAAAGATTAGCCTTGTTTTATATTTTTAAAGAACAGCATTTTATAAAGGTGGGATAAACGGTTATGACATTAATTGGCATGCTTCACCATCGGGAGGATCCGCAAAAAGTGAGAAGAGCTTATGCTTACTCAGCAGTAGCTAAAGCGGAAGGAATACGCTTCTTTTACTTCACGCCTGGGAAAGTAAATATGAAAGACCGAACGATTAATGGGAAAATATATGAGAACGGAATTTGGCAGGAAAAGCAGTTCCCTTTTCCTGACGTTATCTATAATGCCAGCTATCCTTTAACGGATAAAGCAGAAGAAATCGTGGATTTTTTAGCAGAAATCATTCCTTTTACAAGTCATTCAGTTGGTGATAAATCATATGTTAATAAGCTGATAAAAAAAGGAGAAATGTTTGCGCAATATCTTATCCCTTCTATGGATTTAATAGACGCTAAACGATTTATGCAAATGGTCCGTCTTTATCCAAAAGTAATTATGAAACCAGTATCCGGGAATCAGGGAAAAGGGATCGTTTTTATTGAAAAGGAAGGAAATGATAAATACAGAGTGAATGAAACTGGGGACATATCTATTTATACTAAGCAAGAATTGGTCGAATTCACAATTCGAAAGATTCAAGAACAACAGTATTTAGCTCAACAGTTCATTTCCTGTCAAATTAAAACGGGCCAAGTATATGACTTCCGATTGCATGTGCAAAAAAATGGCGAAGGAAAGTGGGTCATTACCTCAATATATCCACGTATAGGAACTATAGGAAGCATTGCACCAAATATCGGAAGTGGGGGGTATACTGGTTATCTGGATATGTTTTTACAAAAAGAATTCAATGATTCTTGGTATAATATAAAAAAAACACTTGAATATTTCGCAATAAGTTTTTCGAACCACTTTGATTCTTTGTATGATGATGTGTCATTGGATGAATTAGGGATTGATGTTGGAATTGATGAAAATCAAAAATTGTGGTTATTTGAAGTAAATTGGAGACCAGGTGCGCCAATCATATTTAATTGCGAATTAGATGTAGCGAGAAATACGGTTCAATATGCTAAATATTTAGCTGAAAATAGCCAACGTAATGTAAATGAATGACCATTATAACTTCTTAAGAAGAATCAAGATTGCTTGATGTTCTTATATACTTTTGTTAAAGCATTTATCTTCTGGATAGATGTTTTTTTACATGGCCGTTTACATAAACTTCGTTGCTTTTAAATTATATTTATACTACTATCCTGGGATGATTTCCGTTACAGGTACTCGCTTCCTGTAGGAGTCTCACTCCTTTCACTCCAATCAATGGTAGTGCCAAAATCAACAACGAGCATTTAAATAAAACCTCCCTTTATTATCAAGTAATTCCATTTTGGTGCTCTTTTAAAAAATGGCTTGATACAACAGCTTATTTACAAACGATTGGCAATTTAAATGAACAATAAAAATGAAAAAAGGTCGTCTTGAAATAGACGACCTTTTTTCTTAAACTAAAGCACCCATTCGTCGTAAAAAGCGTTCCTACCTATTGAAGAATATTCGGGGTTTATTTAAGTATATTATTTTTTAAAATTTATTTAATAATATATATGAATCAATTTCATAACTCTGAGCCCTTGTAACTTAAGTGTTTTAATGCAATAAAAAAGGAGAACCTCCCCAAATGACGAGATGAGTAAGTGACTAAACTA
Organism: Paenibacillus sp. FJAT-29882; assembly: GCF_001510645.1. Taxonomy (GTDB): domain Bacteria; phylum Bacillota; class Bacilli; order Bacillales; family DSM-1321; genus Peribacillus. The sequence continues at coordinate 166,763 of NZ_LMVB01000001.1, forward strand.
ACTCTCGAATCAAAAGGAGGTCTCCCTTTGTCCCTTATACGACAACAATCCCTATTTGACATGCAAGTTTTATTCGATTTAGAACCTACCCAACGTTTTAATTCGGTTTTATCAGGCATTGATATTCATCCAATCCCTGATATTGTGATGAAAAAGTCTCGATTCGGACCTAAACAATCGCTTAATTACTCCGCGATGATCTATTCGTTAATCATTCGAATCACCGAGCGCATTCCTTTCATAAGGGACCTAGTAAAGCGTCTCTCTACAGATTTACGATTTAAGGTTGATTGTGGATTCCTGGTATCAGATGAGATTCCATCTGAGGCTTCCTATTCGAGAATGATCACATTGATTGGTGACAATGCCTTCTGGCAGAGTGTTTAACTTTGCGGATAATGAAGGCAATTACTTTGCTGTTTTGGAGAGAAAGTGAATGTAATCAAATAAAAAGTGCCAGTACTCATCGAATTTAGAATCGTTCGAGTACCTGGCATTTTTTTCTTTGTAGACCATAAGCGCAAGAATGAGGACGCAATAGGTGTAGGCTCCTTGTTAAAATAGATGTAAACAACCATTAGGAGGAGTTAGAATGACTACCATTCAGGAATTCAACAAATTACATTCGTCAAAAGAAATATTATTTTTAGGAAATGCATGGGATCTGTTATCTGCTTTAACGCTCGAGAAGGCAGGATTTAAAGCAATTGGTACAACAAGTTGGGGAATTGCGAACTCGTTTGGATATGCAGACGGTGAATTAATTGATTTTGAAAGACATCTTGGAGTCATCAAAACGATTACAGCAAATGTGAAAATACCTGTTTCCGCAGATATTGAGGCAGGCTATGGGGAAGACAAGGAAACGATTATTGAAAATGTTTTAAGGACGGCTGATGTTGGGGTTGCTGGCATCAATATTGAGGATTCATGCAAGAAACAAATGGGGCTCAGAACAATGAAAGAACATTGTCATCTTTTATCAGCAATCAGAATGGCATTAGATAATCATGGATATCAAGATTTTTATATTAATGCTAGAACCGATACATACTTTCAAACAGAAAATCCTTTCTTTGAAACGGTAAATCGTGCAAAGGCCTATGTAGAGAGCGGAGCTAGTGGAATATTTGTCCCTGGGTTGATTGACTATGATGAGATAAAAGAAATCACTTTGACAGTACACTCTCCAATTAATGTATTGTCTTTACCAGGACTTACAAATTGTCATGTGCTGCAGGAATTAGGCGTGCAACGTTTTAGCTTTGGTAATGCATTATCTGATAAAATTATTTCCTTTTTAGACAGCAATGCTGCACAATTAATGGAGTCAAAAGATACCTCATTGTTATATGAGGACTGACTTAGAAAGGGCGGGGAATTCAATGGAGGATACACTCAATCTTTCTTTTGATGAAATGTGGGATAAAGTCATGGCTTGCGATCAAAAGTATGATGGATTATTTTTTACGGCAGTGAAAACCACAAAAATATACTGTCGACCATCGTGTAGATCTAGAAAGCCGAAAAAGATAAATGTGGATTTCTACTATGACATCAACAAAGTTGAGCATGCTGGTTTTCGTGCTTGTAAAAGATGTCGGCCAGAAGTCGATCATTCCCCGCATACTGAACTGGTCAGAAATGTAATTGCCTTCTTAATCAATCACTATAAACAAAAGTTGGTGTTACAGGATATTGCGAATCATGTCGGTGTAAGCCCTTTTTATCTTGAACGCTTGTTTAAGCAGGAAACGTTAGAAACCCCGCGTACTTATTTGGAGAAAATAAGAATTGATAAAGCAGCCTATCTTCTTTGCAGTGCAAATCGATCAAAACTTGAAATTTGCTATGAAGTTGGATTTCAGAGTCCTTCAAGTTTTTATAAGGCGTTTCGGCGTTTGAAGAATTGTTCACCAAGTGAATATCGTATTCTCGCCGAAAAGGAGCTACTGTAATGCAATGGAGCAATCACGGATCATTTATTGAGATACACCCACCGAAGGAATTCAATTTTGAAGAATGCCTGGTATTCTTGGGCAGGTCTCACAAAGAAGTGTTACATCAAATTAGAGATGGTTTATTATATAAGCTGATAAAAGTAAATGGGGAATTAATCTTGTGTAGAATTGGTTTCACTCAAGATGTAATTCATGTAGATTTTCCCATTCACCCATTGTCTATCACCAGTCATGAAGAAATAGTAGCGTATATATGGGAATGGTTTGATTTGGATCAAGACTTGAGCCTTTTTTATGAAGTAGCTAACCAAGATAAGATATTGCAACAAATTCACAAGAGATATTATGGATTACGGATGATGTGTATACCAGACTTATTCGAAGCGTTGACTTGGGCAATAATGGGGCAACAAATAAATTTAACATTTGCGTACAAATTAAAGCAGCGCTTTGTTGAACACTTTGGGGAATGTCTTACTTTTGAAGGAAATACTTTTTGGCTATACCCAACATATGAAAGAATCGCCACCTTAGGGATAGAGGAGTTAAGAACACTTCAATTTACTGTTAGGAAGGCTGAATATGTTATTGGAGTTGCCAAGGCCATGAGAAATGGCGAATTAACAAAAGAAATGTTGCTGCAAGAACCAGCGTATCAGCAAGCACAAAAGTCTTTACTGGCGATAAGGGGAGTGGGAGCATGGACGGCGGATTATGTGCTGATGAAATGTTTACACCATCCATCTGCCTTTCCGATAGCAGATGTCGGTCTTCATAATGCTTTAAAGCTTCAATTAGGGCTTGAGCGTAAACCGACAATAGCGGAAATTAAAGAAGTGGCAACGAATTGGGAAGGTTGGCAAGCGTATGCTACCTTTTATCTCTGGAGGTCTTTATATGAATAAATTAGATTACAAATCTCCGATTGGCGTAATAGAGATAGTGGGCTCAGAGGAAGTGGTTAGTTCTATTATGTTCGTTGAGTGGGATGAAATCATCAATACGGTAAACTATGAAACACCCAAGGTTTTAGTGGATTGTTTTAATCAATTGGATGAATATTTTAAGGGTGAGCGTCATGTATTTACATTCTCTTATAACTTTGAGGGTACAGAATTTCAAAAAACGGTATGGAACGCTTTGACAACTATCCCTTACGCCGAAACAGGGTCCTATAAAGATATTGCTGTTGCCATTAAGAATGAAAAATCCGTCAGAGCAGTAGGAACTGCCAATGGCAAAAATAGATTAAGTATCGTCATTCCTTGTCATCGAATTATCGGTTCAAACGGGAAATTAACAGGCTATGCAGGTGGTTTGTGGAGAAAAGAATGGCTGCTTCAGCATGAGAAGTCTTTTAAAAAGGTAGATTGAAGTTAAGGGTACTATAACCACAAAAACGACTAAGAAAATACTTTTTAGTCGTTTTTGTGTTGGATGAATGGTCCATATGCAGAATGGCCAAACATTACGAATGTCATTGAAAAAGCACAACATACATTAAATGAATCAATTTCATAACTCTGATCCCTTGTAACTCAAGTGTTTTAATGCAATAAAAAAGGAGGACCTCCCCAAATGTCGAAATGAGTAAGTGACTAAACTAACTCACCAATCAAAAGAAGGTCTCCCTTTGTCCCTTATACGACAACAATCCCTATTTGACATGCAAGTTTTATTCGATTTAGAACCTACCCAACGTTTTAATTCGGTTTTATCAGGTATTGATATTCATCCAATCCCTGATATTGTGATGAAAAAGTCTCGATTCGGACCTAAACAATCGCTTAATTACTCCGCGATGATCTATTCGTTAATCATTCGAATCACTGAGCGCATTTCATCATTGCCTATAATAAAAAGAACGAGCCGGAGTCAATGGGATTTGATAAGTATTTCGCACCGACATGCGTGCGGGAACACTCCTATCGGTACGACAGCTTCGATGCGAAGTACAAAATGCTGAAATACACACGACCAATTGAATGTCAGAAGTGTCCATTAGCCAACGACAGTCTATGTCAGAAGGTCTATAAAAAGGAAATCACAGATGATCTCAGACGTTATACAGCACCTGCAAGAGGGTCGGTGAAGTGGGATGAAAAAATCTATAGAACGAAGTTCCATTGAACGTGTAAATGCCTATCTCAAAGGCTACATTCTACTAGATCAGATATATCCTTGTACAGGAGAGAAAGCCAAAGTTCATTTCAACTTGGTTCATATTGCGTACAATGCCAGTAAACTTGCAGTTGATCGACTCAACCATCTTCAACTATCCACAACGGCGTAATCGGAAATTTCATTCGTTTTTTTAAGAAATCATTTCAAATTCTATTTCTTTATGATTTTTTAAAAGTACGCATTATGAAATCGATTCATAATGCGTACTTTTATTAAATAAAAAACACAAATAATAATCATTACGTTTTATATTGACGGAATATTTTAAACGTAGTATATTCATAAGGTATAAATAGTAATTGTTACGATTTAGATCGATTATTAAAATGGAAAAGGAGATCGTTTATTTATGAAAAAGGAACTTATCAAATCAATACTTGTGTTTTTCTTATTAGGTATAGTCCTTACAGGCTGTCAAGAAAAAGTAGATACACCTGTCGAAAATGCTTCCTCAGATTCTGAACCTACTTCTTCTGATTCTAATTCTGGATCTACAGAAGATACCAATCATAACCATAATCACGATGATGAAAAGCAGAAAGAAGTATATTCAGGAATATTTGAAGATGACGAGGTTGAAGATAGAGAATTATCAGATTGGGAAGGAGATTGGCAATCAGTCTATCCATACTTATTAGATGGAACTTTAGATGAGGTCTTACAGAAAAAAGTAGAAACAAACAAAGATAAAACCCTTGAAGAGTACAAAGAATATTATAAAGTTGGGTATGAAACAGACATTGAACGAATCGTTATAAAAGATGATACGATGACATTTTATAAAAATGGAGAAGGAAAAGCAGGAGAATATAAGTATCATGGATACGAAATTTTGACTTATGAATCCGGAAATAGAGGCGTTCGTTATTTATTTGATTTAGTTGGAGAAGTAGATGGTGTACCAAAACATGTTCAATTCAGTGATCATAGTATTTATCCAACAAAAGCAGAACATTACCATATTTATTTTGGAGATGTAGATCATAGCATTCTTTTAAATGAATTAGACAATTGGCCAACCTATTATTTTTCTAACCTAAGTGGAGAAGAAATTGCAGAAGAAATGAATGCACATTAATTTTTTTCGTTATTTTCCTATTTTAGTTCGATAGAATAAAATAGAGCTTTAGAAAAAAGCAATATTAACAGTTTCTCTCAAATACATATTTAACAGCAAATGAAGAAACGTCATTTTAAAAAAGTTAGATTAAAATGGCGTTTTTTTATTTGATCAATTTTTATATCGATCTCAACTTAAAATAGTTATTTTTTTCAATTCCTCTTGGGATTTTTTCTCATACAGATAGGTAATGATGTGAAGAAGCTAAGGGCATGACAAAAAGTCTTTACTTATTTTCTTGAAGAATATGATGTGGGATAACATCCAATCCGGATGTTATGTGCAATAAAGAAATAAAAATTAAAGTTTTCCTCGATTATGGGCTAAGTCTTGAAGCAGGTTATATAGCAACTGGTCAATATGAGCGTGTAGAAAACGACAAATGTATATCACACGCTTCATTTCTAAGCTATAGAGTTCATTAACTGGTTAAGGATGTGTTATTATTTTTTGGGAAAGGGATGATGATGAAATGGTTAAGGAAATTCAACTAAATGATACGAAAATCAAAATCACACAATATGAAGAGAAAAAAGAAAACAATGGAATTGAAATTTCGGTAACTTTTTATGTTACAAGTGACGACTACCATGACATAACAACACTTCTTTATAAAGGAACATTTGATGTAATAGTACCCGAGAAACATCTTGAGTTCCACGGAACGATCCAAGAATATTCAACATCTATTACAAATCTATACGAAAAAGGACAAATTGGCGAATTTAAACTGACTTTAAAAGAAGGAACAAAATAGAAGAGGGGGAATTTCATTTTATGAAATTAAGCATTTTAGATCAATCTCCCATTTCAACTAATCAAACGGCACACGATGCACTACAGGAATCAATGAAACTTGCACAAATAGGGGAGACATTAGGATATTCACGTTATTGGATTGCTGAACATCATGCATTGCCAGGGCTTGCATGCTCCGCACCCGAGGTGATGTTAGGTTATATTGGAGCTAACACAAAAAATATACGAATTGGCTCTGGGGCGGTTTTATTGCCATATTATAAGCCATATAAAGTGGCAGAAACCTATCACTTGTTATCCACTCTATTTCCAAATCGAATTGATGTGGGAATCGGGAGGGCACCGGGTGGTCCTGCTGAAGCATCAAATGCATTATCAGACAACTTTTTGGAAAATGTTTATAAAATGCCCGATTTAGTAAAAGAATTAATTAAATACATAGATAATGAGGAGTCCATATTACCTGCTTCTCCGTTACCGCAAATTAGTCCTGAACTTTGGATGCTAGGAACGAGTAAAAAAAGTGCAAATTTTGCAGCGGAAAATGGTTTAGCTTATTGTTTCGGACAATTTATGAGTGATGAAAACGGGGAAGAAATCATCCAACAATATCGTCATTCATTTCAACCAAGAAAAAAAGGCCAAAAACCTTACGTCATTATGGCTTTATCAGTAATTTGCGCAGAAACTACTCAGAAGGCAGAAGAAATTGCCTTAAGTTCGATTACTTGGCAACTACAAAACGAGAATAGGGAAGGGAGCCAGGGTGTTCCTTCTGTCGATGAAGCTAAAGAATTTCAATTAAATCCACGTGATCAAGAGTCAATTGAAAGAATAAAAAAGAAAATGATTATAGGCAATCCGAATGAGGTAAAAAGTAAGCTAATAAAGATTCAATCCCATGTATTAGCAGATGAAATCATGATTGTAACCATCACTTATTCACCAAAGGATAAGCATCAATCATATCAATTAATCGCAGAACAATGCATCAAATGAAATAGTTGAACAATATAGAAAGGAGGGTGCTCTTTTATATATCTGCCCCCCCTTAATCAATGGTTAACTTCTCATTTCATGATTAATTATCGAATAAATAATTTTCTTAATTGGACTGTTATCACCATTTTATTAATAAATTGAACAGTTCCACTTAAATCATTGAATATCCAATCTATTCATCAAGCGGATTGTGAATTTTCTTTTCTGGTATCTGCTGTTACTTTTTTGTTTGTAAAAAGACTGACAATGACTGTTATGACAATATTTATTGTTAAAGCAATTATCCCAACGTTTAAATCTTGAATCACTTGTGGGAATGATGGAAACATCGTCGCGATCGTCCCTTGTTTAATGGTAATGTATGCCACGGTAATAACGCCAAAATCATCCCAGTTGCAGCACCTTGTTTGGTTACAAAGTTATTTTTCATAAAGCTAAAAATAATCGCTGGGAACAATTGAGTGATAAAGCTGTATGCCATTAACAGAAAGACAAAGATCGTCCCAAAACCACGTCCCCCAACAGACCATTGCTCCAAATCCATGTTTTTTCCTTTTCTCGCTTGAATACCTAAAACAATTGAAAATAGTAGAAAGTCGAAAATAATGAAAATAGCTGCATTCACGATGTATCACCTTCTTTATTATTTGGGTCAAGTTTAAAGATGATGGCCATAATGACAGATGTAAGGACGACCCACATGACAATCCAAAATAAAATGAATGGCATTCCAAGCACATAAGGTTCGATTTTGTTCACAAACGGTAACATACCTAACATCCCGATAAACGGTATGAGAGATAGTAGATGGATAAATTTCATGCTCATTTCCTCCCTGATTTTTTTGATAAGTAATTCATCTACTCTACTATATTATCAATACTATAAAAATATTATATCGGTAAAAATTCTGAATTATTAAAATATATTTGCGGTAAATATTATTTTAAAATATACTTTACGTAGAGTCATGATTTTCCAATTGGATGTAGTAGGCTAAATCACTGTGTAAAAGGGTTTTACTTGCTTACTTTTGATTGTCATTCAAACAATGAAAAGTTTACTAGGAAGATCATACTGAATCATACATAAGAAGGAGAAGGCGAATATGAAAAACGATTTAATGAAAATGTTAGAAGCTCGTAAAGAAGAAATGATCCAAATTCGTCGTTATTTACATGAAAACCCAGAGTTGAGCTTTAAAGAACAAAATACGGCTCAATATATTATTGATTTTTATCAAGGGAAAGACGTCGACATCCAAACGAATGTGGGGAATGGGTATGGCATCATCGTGACGATTAAGGGTGAAAAACCAGGAAAAACGATTGGATTGCGAGCAGATTTTGATGCACTACCGATTATGGAAGAAACGGAACTTCCGTTTAAATCGAAAAATGATGGTGTCATGCATGCATGCGGCCATGATGGACACACAGCTTATATGCTAGTACTTGCCGATTGTCTCATTCAATTAAAGTCATTGCTTTCAGGTACGATCAAAATTATCCACCAACATGCTGAAGAAGTACCACCAGGTGGAGCAAAAAGTATCATGGAATCGGGATTACTAGATGATTTAGACGCAGTTTATGGAGTCCATTTATTCCCGGATAATCCAGTGGGCCATATTGGATATCGAAGTGGGTATGCGATGGCTGGGAGAACGTATTTCAAATTAGCTATCCAAGGTGTTGGCGGTCATGGCTCTTCACCTCATTTAGCAAATGATGCGATCGTTGCTGGTGCTCATTTTGTTACTGCTGTACAAACCGTCATTAGCCGTCGATTAAATCCTTTCGATATGGGAGTCGTGACCATTGGTTCATTTGATGGCAAAGGTTCTTTTAATGTCATAAAGGATCGGATCGAATTAGAAGGTGATGTCCGCTACATGACAGAAAAAACACAAAAGTTGATTGAGCAAGAAATTCACCGTCTTGTCCGCGGTATCGAAACTGAATTTGCTGTTCAATGCGAACTTACTTATACAGCTGATTATCCGCCTTTAATCAATGATCCAGAAATCACCAAAGCTGTTGTGACAAGTCTTCAAAACAGTAAAGAACCAGAAATTAGGGAAATAAGCGAATACCCAATGTTCTCTGGCTCAGAAGACTTTTCTTATTATGTAGAAAAGATTCCAGGTACTTTCTTTTACATTGGCTGTAAACCTCAAGGAGTAGAGAAGGTGTATTTCAACCATCATCCGAAATTCGATATCGACGAAGATGCCCTTCTCGTTGCAGCAAAATCTGTTGGGGAAGTAGTTTGTAGTTATTTTGAATTAGATTAATATAAAGTCATTTAAAAATCTAGACGATCACAAAGTCACAGACTAGACTTCATGAACGTCTTTTTCTTAGAGGAATGTTTGTAGGTAATATGATCTTACTTTCGCAATCTTTTCATGGATATGGGACTGATAACAACGCCAGTTATGTTACTTCGTTAAAGGACCATTTAATAGAGTAACTTCTATTGGATAGAGCAAGCACTTTTTTTATCTTCACGAAACATATTATTATATGTGTTCTTGAATAACGGATACTTGCGACCAGACTATCAAACTAACCTAGAAAATAGACATAGATATTAGTCGGGATAAGAGATAATTATATAGAATCTAACCAGTTCATCAGAAGCGTTTATATAGGTGTGTTCAGTATTTGCGTTATCTCATCAGGGTTTAATACAAACTTCTCACCTTAAACATTGAGCGTAAGTATACCATGTTGTATAAGTACATATTCTTCACTTATATGCTTTTCGGATATATGACTAAAACAAGGTTTAAGGTCTACAGTGAAAAGTTCAAACTTTTTTTCTGAATGAAAAGGGAAAACGGAATATACAAGATAATTTCCATCAACATCAATCAATGGGTTCAGTTGATTGATGTTTACTTAGCCACAAAACGACTAAGGTAAAAAATAAATTGGTGAAATGAAAGAAGTGAAGATTTTGATTAAATATAAATGCCTCCATCATGTTAGTCTTACTGTGACAGATTTGGAAAGAGCAAAAGAATTCTATGGTAAAACATTATGTTTAAAAGAAATACAGCGTCCTGATTTTGATTTTCCAGGTGCTTGGTATGAAATAGAGGGACATCAACTTCACTTGATAGTCGATCCCTCTTCACAGACGATTCGTAAGGATAAAAGCTTATCCAGCAGAGAAGGTCACTTTGCTCTTGGAGTTGAGAACTACTATGACACTCTTAAATGGTTAAAACAGAATGAAGTTGAAATCCTTGAAAAACCAAACGGAAAAAGTGGATACGCACAAATTTTCTGCGCCGATCCAGATGGTAATTTGATTGAACTAAATGTTAATCAAAAAGATCTATAAGTAGGCAAAGATAACTGCCATTACTGGCTCTTTTCTTATTGAAATAACGGGGCAGTTTAGTGGAACAAGGATATTAGAACTTAATTGGAGAATTTAAAATTATAAAGATAAGGAGTGGTGTAATTTGGAACACGAATTAAAGGGGTTTATCAAGAAGTGTGATAAAGCAATAAAGCAGGAAGATTTTGATACTCTGAAGAATTACTATACTGATGATGCGATTCTGGTAGTAAAACCAGATATGATTGCACGAGGAAAAGAAGAAATCAAACAAGCATTTATTAAAATTGCGAAATATTTTAATAACAGTCTTGTCCCAGCACAGGGAGAAATGATTATTTTAGAAGCTGGAGATACTGCATTAGTTATTTCCCAAACGCTACTTGAGGCTGATAAAAATGAAACGGAATATTCTATGGATAGAAGGTCAACCTATGTGTTTAAGAAAAATTCACAAGGCGAATGGCTTTGTGCAATCGACAACTCATATGGTACAGACTTAATCAATATGTAGACTTTTATGCTATTGTTTATGAGTATAATCTGCATTTTTGTTATGTCGAAAAGTTCCTTTTATATGTAGCAAAGATAGTTTATCTCGTTTAACTAACGGGTGATTCGTATTATAAGGTTAGCCAGTTTTTACTGGTTGACCTTTTTTTAATAGAATCTATTATATCAGTAGCCAGGGGAGGACATACGGGTGTGTGGGGCATTAGTTCAGTTAAGAAAGTCTGCTACGGTAGCTTTTTTCTTATTCGACTAACGGAGCAGTTTAGTTAAAGAAGGAAAATATAAACATTTAATAGGAATATTCAAGGATGAATTTAAATATAGGGAGTGGAAATCTGTATATGACTAAAATTGGGATTATTCGTCACGGGAGTACACCTTGGAATAAGGGAGGTAGAGCACAGGGGAATTCTGATATACAATTGAATGAAGAGGGGTTATCAGGTGCACATCAGCTTGCAGAACGTTTAAGAACAGAAGAGTGGGATATAGTTTATTCTAGTAATCTATTAAGAGCTCAACAAACTGCTGAAATTATAGCAGATAAAATTAGGATAAAAATACATTTAGATTCTAGGCTCCGCGAAGTAGGTGGAGGATTAATTGAGGGAACCACTGAAGAGGAAAGGGTTTTAAAGTGGGGGGGGAAATGGCGGGAATTAGATTTAGGAATTGAAAGTGATGATAGTGTTATTGCTAGAGGTCTTTCATTAATTGAAGAGGTTAGCAACAAACATATTAATCAAAATATATTAATCGTTAGTCACGGTTCATTCATTAAACAGATTTTAAAAGTGCTAGTACCTCATTTTAATATTGAAGAATCTCTAAGTAACGCGTCTTTCACTTCTCTGGTAAAGTATGAGAATGGATGGGATTGTGATTTGTATAATTGTACAAAACATTTAAATGAAAGCTAATTCTTAACTTAGTATTTACCTATATGTTAAGAGTTTGTAGTTCAACTAAAGGGTACTATAGCATGATATAGGGGTGCTACGGCAGACTTTTCTTATTTAAGTAGCGGGCAGGTTAGTTGAAGAAGAAACGTGTAAAAGATTAAAAAACATACAAAGTGCTTATTAATTTAACTAGTGTGTTGATCCAACGAGGATTAATGCACTTTTTTGTTGAAATTCAGTTTATATTACTTTAATGGTATAACTACAAATATGTGACTTTAACTTGTTAATATTGTATGATACGGTTCCTTTATCACGCAACCATACAGTTGCTTATGTTTGACAAGCAACCATACAGTTGCTTATACTCAATATATGAATGGGGACAAAGACGCTATATTCAAAGCACTCGGCGATTCGACTCGGCGATTGATATTAGACGAACTATCTGAACGTAACGAGTTGACATTGTATGAACTTACGGTACGTCTTATTATGAAGCACGACCTTTCCATTTCCCGACAAGCGATTGCTAAACATCTTTCTGCATTGGAAGATGCAGGACTCGTAAAATCAAAACGAAAGGGAAAATATCGAGTACTAATGTTCAACAACGAACCACTTAAAAATTTGCTAAAAGGATGGATAGAGTAATTTATTTAAAAACTTCTGACGAATGTAGGGGTTTTTCTGCCTGGAGCTAGATTGTTTGCAGAGCACCAACGTGGTAAATATCAAAGGAGGCAAAAGAAGTATGAAAATCATTGTTACCAGTCTATTCGTACAAGACCAAGACAAGGCACTGGAATTTTATTCAGAAAAGCTGGGATTTGTAAAAAAGCATGACGTTCCCATGGGGAAATTTAGGTGGATTACGCTTGTTTCTCCCGATGATCATGACGGTACCGAGCTTTTACTCGAACCGAATGAGCATCCTGCTGCCAAAGAGTATCAAAAGAAGATATTTGCCGAAGGCATCCCAGCAACAATGTTTGGCGTTGCAGATATTCATAAAGAGTACAAACGATTATTGGAAAACGGTGTGAAGTTTACTATGGAGCCGACAAAAATGGGCGAAGTCACAATAGCTGTCTTCGACGATACATGCGGCAACCTTATTCAGATAGCGCAGAAGTAACTTCATGACGAAGTATCCCAGTTCTACCGACTTTATTAGTAAGTTTTAAGTTTAGTGAAGTGTTTTTTATCAACAATTAAATAACTTTATGTTAACCCTGTCCTATTTTTAGGACGGGGTTATGCATTTTTAAGGTTAAAAAATAAATGAGATTGTTTTCATTCTACAAGAAATGTAACATTGTGAATAAGTTCACTTAAATTAACAGGTGCGTTTCTACAATAAGTTTAGACGCTTTTTAACTAACCAGCTAATAGAGGATCCTCCGTTATTCAAAGGGCGCTTTTCCAGAATAAAAATTGCGCTCTTTCTTTTTTAAAAGGACCATTTAATGGCTTATTGGGCTTTGGTTTTTACTTTATAAAAATTGGACAAACTGAAATGTGTTCTTCAAAGTAATGATGTATACTTAATTTATGCAATAAATTTTCTTAATTATTAATTTTTTTTATTGGAGGAAATATGAAACTAGGCGCATTCTCTGTAAGTTTAAGTGTAAAAGACATTAATAAATCAAAATCATTTTACGAGAACCTGGGATTTCAAGTCTTAGGAGGGGATATTACCCAAAATTGGCTCATTATGAAGAATGAAAGTTGCATAATTGGTCTATTTCAAGGAATGTTCGAAAAGAATATTCTGACTTTTAATCCAGGTTGGAATGAAAGTGGAAAAAATCTCAATTCGTTTACGGACATTCGAGATATTCAGAAACAGCTTAAAGCAAAAGGAATTAAAATACTGTCTGAAGCGGATGAAACAAGCGACGGCCCTGCAAGTTTTACAATTGAAGATCCTGATGGTAATCCCATTCTTGTAGATCAACACAGATGAAATAAAGGCTGAAATGGGAACATAGTGGGGGATGAAGAACCCCCCCACTAATTGAAGTTTCACTTTATATTTGATAGAGGGATGAAATTAGGTATGAATGATAAAGAGAAAATCTATTATGCACGAGGTACTGAGGAACTACGAATGAAAAATATTCGTGCCCATAAACTTGTTCAAGATTTTAACCATAGTGCTATTGAAGATTTTACAAAGAGAGCGGAAATTATTAAGGATTTGTTTGGGAGTGTAGGAGTTAATCTTAGTATTGAACATAATTTTCATTGTGACTTGGGCTACAATATTCATGTTGGCGATCATTTCTATGCTGGATATAACTGCACGATTTTAGATATGGAAGAAGTTAGGATTGGTCACAATTGTATGATAGGTCCTAATGTAGGTATTTATACTGCTGGTCATTCAATTGAACCTAAGGATAGGAACAAGAGTGGTTATGCGATACCAATTAAGATTGGGATTGATGTATGGATTGGCGGTAGTTGTGTGATCCTGCCTGGTGTCAATATTGGTGATAACTCAATTGTTGCTGCTGGTTCTGTTGTTACAAAAGATGTTCCTGCTAATACGATAGTAGCTGGAAATCCAGCAAAAATCATAAAAAATATTTAATTTACAGACTTCCCATATGAGAAAGCCCACTTCTTCAGAGGTGGGATGATAGTGAGGTCGAACCAGGCGTTTCTTAAGATACGTAAATGGTTCGACCTTTTTTATTTTATGTTGTGTTAAGCAAAAATCAATAACTTCCTATTATATAGCCAATCTTTTTATGCATATTTATTGCATTGGGAACATTTGTTCTGTTATAATCATCCTATAAACATAAAAAGCTGAAAGAGCTCGTACTAGAGTCGCTAAAAGGTTTGGAATGAATTGTAAGGATTAAAGAATAGAGTTAAAGAATTGGAAGCAAAAAAGAAAGAACATGATATTACATAAAGGAGTATGAATATGAACAACTATTCAACAACCACTTTAACAATGGTAAGAAATTTTGATGTAGTATCTGAAAGAGTTTTTGATGCATGGTTAAATCCTGACATGATGAGAAAATGGTTCTTTACATTGGAAGGGACAAATAAGGTGGCACAAAATAATCCCAAAGTAGATGGTACTTGGGAAATTGTTGATCATCGAGGTGGAAAAGACTATCGAGCGATCGGGGAGTATCTTGAAATTGACGCTCCAATAAAATTAGTGTTTACTTTTAAAATGCCACAGTTTAGCGATACAGTAGACATGATTACAGTTGAGCTAAAAGAACTTCAACAAGGTTGTGAAATGACATTTTCACAACATATTGTCGTTCCACATGAAGAAAATTGGACAAAATCTGATATCGAAAAAGCGCTTGGAGAGTATCACGATCAAACTGAACATGGCTGGAATTTAATGTTTATGGGGCTTAAGGAATTAGTTGAGACAGGAAAAGTTAGCTATACAGGCTAAAAATCACTGAAAGGTGTGTCAGTGAACTAGATTATGGATAAATGGAAATGGGTGGCGTTTCTACAAGGTGTGGAGACGCTTTTTTATGGTAGAGTTAATCTATTATAGAAATTTCGATGTAAATCGATTGAAGTGTATAGAATGTTGGTAGAGGTGATTTTCAATGAAAAAATGGACAAAAGACATAGAAATAAACGCTCCAATTGAACAGGTTTGGAAGTTTCTTGATGGTTCTTTAGAGAATATGCAAGAAATCATGCCTCAAGTAGTTGAGAACAAACCTATTAAAATAACTGAAGAAGTGGTTGGCAGTGTATATCGCCAAAGTTATAGAGAAGGAAAACGAATAGAAGAGTATGATGTAGAAACATTAGAATATTCGAATGCACCTAATAAGAAAAAGCTAAAAGTAGGTTTTACACTTGCTAATATGTTTGAAATTACCGCTTATTATGAATTAAATAAAATGAATGATAATCAGACTTCCTTTAAATATACAGTAACTAATCGCCCGTTAAAGTGGTTTGTGAAAATATTTTTATTGTTTGCTACCGAAAAAGTGGTCGTTGAATTTTTAGAACGTGTTAAAAATGTAGCTGAAGCGAAAAACTTGTAAATAACCTGACATTCATCCCCCCTTATCATTGGGCTTGCCCCTTCAGAAGATAAGAGGGGGTCTTTTTTTTTTACAAAACAATATGACGTTAAAGCGCGACCTTTTACCATGAAGGATTAATCCTGTAGCACGCAACACTCGCCTAATCACAATGGTGGCGGTGCGGAGCCGGATTTTGAAGTTTTCTTAGTAAAGTACGTATATCTGAAAAGTAGGTTGTCTAGATTAGTAAGTCGCGAAGCCGGGTCCCCATGTCCTTCATACAAAATAATAAAAAAATTCAAATTTTTTTCAAACCGTTTGGAAGTTTGTCTCGTTACCTATAGTATAAACAGATTTTTCTGAAAGGAGAGTAGAAAGGCGTGAAGAAGAAGGTTATCTTTCTTGGATGTATAGTATGTATGCTTATGTTGTTAGGCTTTTCAGCAGTCATGGATTCTAAACGGAGTCTTGCAAAAAACGATGTTGTAAAAGTATATGGACCAGGTGGGCCCCTTGGACCAATGAAGGAGTTGGCGGATCGGTTTACGAATGAAACGGGGATAAAAGTTGAAGTAACTGCGGGGCCTGAAGCAAAATGGATTGATCAAGCCAAACAGGATGCCGACATGATTTACGGCGGGTCTGAGTATATGTTGACGGATTTCATACTTAAACATCCGGGCATTGTAAATGAAAAAAACCGTACTGAATTGTATCCGCGAGCAGCTGGAATTTTAGTTAGAAAAGGAAATCCTAAACAGATACACTCTTTGGAAGATTTAACGAAAAACGGTGTAAAGATTGTCGATGTGAATGGAGCGGGTCAACTTGGCTTGTGGGAGGATTTAGCAGGAGGAAAAGGGCTTATCTCTGGAATTAGCAAGAACATTGGGGTATCAGTTAAATCGAGTGCTGAAGCGATCGAGCTTTGGGAGAAAAATTCTAAATATGATGCCTGGATTACATATGAATCTTGGCATTATCGCCTTGCAGATGTGACTGAACTGGTTCAGCTTCCAGATGAAGAAAAACTTTATCGAGGAACGCCAATTAGTATAACAAGTAAGACGGACAATAAGAAAGAAGCCAAACAATTTATTAAATATTTAAAATCAGAAGCCTCTCATCAAGTGTTTCAAAAATGGGGCTGGAAGTGAAGGAGTAGAGTTAAATGAAGAAATGGATGTTTATGTTAACGTTAGTTGCAAGCGTACTGTTTTTAGCAGCATGTGGAAATGATACGAAAGATTCTGCTAAGGAGGATCAAGCGGTTGCCACCACAGCTGATGAGACTACTCCGAGTCTAAAAGTATTGGAAAATGAAAAAGTAGGAAAGTATTTGGCTGATTCTAAAGAAATGGCACTGTACTATTTTAAAAAGGATGAAGCAGGAAAAAGCAACTGTTCGGGTGAGTGTTTGGAAAATTGGCCGCCCTTCTTGGAGCAGGATTTTAATGTACCAGAAGGCTTTGACAAAAAAGACTTTGGAACAATTAAAAGAGAGGACACTGGTGCAGAACAGGTTACTTTCAAAGGATTCCCGCTCTACTATTTTGTAAATGATCAGCAAGTAGGAGATGTCAATGGAGAAGGAGTCAAAGATGTTTGGTATATTGTAAATAAGGAAACGATTTTACCATAATACGAAAACAGGGGGAACGATCAGACTCGTGATTGTTCCTGTTGTTCGTTTTCAAAAATTATTTGGCGAGGGGTTGCAGGTGCGATTGAAAGAAAAACTTGATCAAGAATTAATGGCATTAGTAATTAAAAAGCATCGTCCTGCTCTGGAGGAACTTTATGACCGGTATATTAAATTAATCTATGGCTTCGTTATTAAATTTACTAATGGAAATGAAGAAAAAACAAAGGAGATCGTGCAGCTCGTTTTTTTAAAGCTTTGGACGACAAAAAGCAGTTTTAGCCCTGAAAAGGGGAACTTCGTGAATTGGCTGTTAACGGTTACACGGAATGTATGTGTCGATTATGTTCGTAAAGACAGTATTCATGTTCAGAATAACCAACAAATCGGGATGAGTCAGTCAATTGACATACAAGATCCAAATAATGATATCGAAAATGGACTGATTAACAGTGAAATTACGAAAGCCAAAAATAAGTTAAGCAAGCCACAAAAAAGACTAATTGATTTATTATATTGGAAAGGGTATTCGCTTACGGAAATTGCTAAAATTGAAAATGAACCGATTGGAACGATCAAGAGCAGACTTCATCAGTCACTCAAGCAGTTGAAGAAGTATTTGGAAGTAGGTGATTTGTAAATGAAAATAGAATGTGATAACCTGCTTTCATTTTTAACAGATGAATTGGAAGAAAAAGAAAAAATAGCATTCAGAGAACACTTAATGAACTGTCCAGAATGCGCCAGGGAGTATGATCAAATGACGGAAGCCTGGAAATCATTAAAATGGGATTTTGAAGAAATTGCTCCCCCTGATACGCTTAAATCGGATGTGATGAATTTTGTTTTGGAGGGAGCTAATGAAAATCCTGTGCGCAAGGTGAAGAAATGGAGCCGTTTTTTCAGCAGGCAGTTTACACCAGTCACTTCAGGACTCTTCTTGGCTACTCTAGTTTTAGCGATTATCCTGTTTTATTCCAATATGCAATTAAAAAAAGAACTCCTAGCGACCGATCGACCGGTAAAGGTTGAAACGACATTTTCTTTACAGCCTGCCGATCAGACTGCTGTAAATATGAAAACTGCCGGAGCTGCATATATCTTGCAGCAAGGTCATGAAAAAAGCTTAGTCGTCCAGATTCAAAATTTACCTGCATTACAAGAGTCTGAGGTTTATCAAGTGTGGCTTTTGAATAATGGTGAACGGACGAATGGCGGCACATTTAAGCCTGATGAAGCTGGTACAGGGTCATTGACTTACAAGCTTCCAGCAAATGATCGATTCAATCAAATCGGCATTACGAAAGAACCAGATCCAAACGGTACACAGCCGCGAGGGATAAAAATAGTTGGATCTTCTTGATAATGAAAGAAGGGTTGACTACACACTCTATACATTGTCTATTGTATCCATATAGTAGAGGTGGAGATCAGCCCTTTTGTTTTTGACCTATTAGAGTGCGTCTTTAATGACCTTTTTGTAATAAAAAACGGATAGAATGCCAAAAATCGAATACAAGGCGGTATAAAGGACCATAACGATAATCATCGGTGTCCAAACTTCAGAGCCAAATAAAAACCAACCCGATTGAACGGCAAAATAGCTATGGAATAACCCAATGACTAAAGGAATGCCGAAATTAAAGATTTGTTTAGCTTGGATTCCTTTTAATAAGTCTCCCTCTGTGAAACCAAGTTTTCGTAAAATCGTGTAATTTGGTTTTTCATCTTCACTTTCATCCATTTGTTTAAAATACAGGATACATCCCGAGGTAATCAGAAACGTTAATCCTAAGAAGCCAACGATAAACATTATGAGCCCCATATTTTGTTTCTGATTGTTACTCGTTTCAAGGCGAGAATCATTTTCACGATTATCACTAAATTTCATTTTTTGAAAAATTTCATTTGCTTTTTCAATCGTTGCTGAATCTTTCATATCAATTCCGATATAAATCGTAGATTCTTTTTGAATGTCTGGATTTATATCATGTTTTAAGCGCTTGTATACCGTTTTGTCGACAATGGCAGTAGGTAGCCCGCCATTGGTGAAATATGTTGAAACGATCGTATCTTTATTTAATCCGATATAGTTTTGCGGTATGATTTCATGTTGTCCCTTCAATTCAATGGGCCCAGAGTCTTTTAAAGACATAAATTTCTGTAGCAGATCACTAAACCCGCTAAAAAGAACTTCTGTAGCTGACAAATCGATATCTTTCACGTCCTGGTCACTAATAACAGGTAGGGTCATGACATTCGGATCAAAGTTCATTCCCTCGAGACCTGTCTCCAATATTTGCTTAATATTTACATCCACTTGAATAACATCCACGATTTTTTCGCTAAACTTCATTTTATTCGCCTGTAATGCTTCTTTAAATTGTACTGCATCTTTTTGATTCGCAAATGAAAAGTCGTTAGGGACATAGTTCTCGGCCATTTTTTCTGCAGAGTAGTAGGAAATGTAACTTAACGATAATAAACCAATCGCAAGGGCAGATACGACCGTAATAATAGTCAATAATAAAGCGTTTGATTTCATGCGAAACATAATCGATGATAGGGACAATACTTCATTAATATTTAAGTAACCGTTTTTCTGTTTGCGAATGATATTGAGAATAAAACGGACAGAACCTTTATATAAAAGATAGGTTCCGATAATGACCGATGCTAGGATGATGGTCATAACAAGAAATAGTTCATTCATCGTTGTGAAGTCGCCCTCAAATAATTTAGATGAAAGATAATAGCCGATTATGATCAAAATCAAGCCTGTGATCCCGATGAACATTTCAAGAAAAGACACTTTTTTTACTTTGCCTTCTGTCATGGAAATGGTTCTAAATAAAGATAAAATGGTCTGTCTTTTAATAAATGCATAATTCATCAACATAATAAAGCAATAGATGACACCAAACACAACAAGTGTTTGGATGAGTGCTTGAACAGAAAACTGAAGGGTTGCGATTGCTTCAACACCGGTAATTTTAAATAAAATCATGATGATTAATTTAGATACGGAAAAGCCAAGAAAAATTCCTACCATTAATGAACCGAAATAGAGGATAAAGTTTTCCATACTAAGGATGCGGAATATCTTGCTTTTCGTCATGCCGATTAATTGAAATAAGCCAATTTCTTTACTGCGTCGTTTAATAAAGATGCTATTGGCGTACAAGAGAAAAATAGAAACAATCGCGACAAGTAAGATGGAAGCTGTTCTGATAGCAGCTGCTCCTTTAATCGATCCTTTTGTTTGATCCATCGATGGGTCATATTGCAATGTGACAAAGGCGAAATAGAGTGCGGCACTAAAGATTAAGGCAAAAACATACAGGTAATAATTCTTAAGATTCTTCTTCAGATTTCGAAAGATGAGTTCATTGATGTTCATGTTGCACCCCGCCTAATACACCTTGTGTCCTCATGATGTCATGAAAGAAGGTCTGTCTTGTTTCTTCGCCTTTATTTAGTTGTGTATAAATTTGTCCATCTTTGATAAAGATGACTCGACTGCAATAACTAGCGGCAACAGGATCATGCGTAACCATAATAATCGTTGCTTTGCGTGTTTGATTTAATTCGCTCAATTTGTTTAATAAGTCGGAAGCGGATTTTGAATCGAGTGCACCAGTCGGTTCATCAGCAAAAATAATGCTCGGTTCATGGATAAAGGCTCGTGCGGCGGAGGTACGCTGTTTTTGACCACCGGAAATTTCATTGGGATATTTATCTTTCAATTCATAAATACCTAGTTCTTTTGCAAGTGTAGTAAATTTTTGCTCCGCTTCTTTCTTCGGTGTCTTTGTAATCGATAACGGTAATAGGATATTTTCTTTGACCGTCAGTGTGTCTAATAAATTGTATTCTTGAAAGATAAACCCTAAATGGTGCTTGCGAAACTCGGCTAACTGTTTTTCTTTCATACTACTAATTTCTTTACCTTCAATTTTAATCGTCCCGTTGCTAATCTTATCAATGGAGGAAAGAACATTAAGCAATGTCGTTTTCCCTGAACCGGATGCTCCCATAATACTTACGAATTCGCCTTGTTGAATGCGAATATCCACGCCTTTTAATACTTCTTGTTTATTAAATTTAGTGCCGTAGCTTTTATGGATTTTAACAGCTTCAAGAATATGCATATGTATCCACTCCTTTTTCTTTTAATAAACTTAGTATAATGCGCTCAAGCTTACTTTGCCTTCGATTGAGCGAACAAAGAATAAAAGCATATGACATTTTTGTCACATGCTCGTTATGTTTAAGAATTCATTTCTTTTTGGAAAGGTTAACGTAAAAGTCGTTTCAGCGTAAAGTTCTGAATTGACATGTATATGAATGAGTAATGACTGTGCTGCTTTTTTTGCTAAATATAGCCCCATTCCTGTTGCAGCACGATCTTGATGAGTGGTCGTTGATGTAAAGCCCCTATCGAATATACGTGGTATATCTCTAGGATCAATACCTCGTCCGAAATTTTTTACCTCAAGGATGGTTTGCTCAGCTTGCTCATAACTTGTAATCATGATATCGCTTGCCGTACTATATTTTACTGCATTTGTTAAGAGCTGTCTGATGATAAAGGCTAGCCATTTGGCATCACTAAGTACTTCTTCAATCTCTAATTGGATTTCAAAGCCGATTCCTTTTTGAATACACCATGATTGTAATGTTTTAATTTCAGTAAAAATGAGCGTTTCTAAGTTAGTATTTTCTATGTATAAATCATTTTCGATGGATGGAATACGCTTTTGATGGAGCTGTTGGTCAAGTAGAAGATGAATTCGCAACCATTCATAAGTCAAATGAGTTTTCATCATTACGTCGTCTAAGCGATCAATCATTAAATGCATCGCTGTCAGCGGTGTTTTTACTTCATGAATCCAAGCTAATAATTCATCTTTCTCTTGCTCTAAAGTGAGTAGATTTTGTGAAGCTACCTGTTTTAGTAATTCGGCTTGGTTTGCCATACTATTTTCTATTATTTGTTCAAACGGACTTTCTGGATAGGCGATGCTTGTTAAATCAAGATTATTTTCTCGTTCTACTAAACTTTTATAAAATTTCGTTTCTTTGTGATAGCGAAAGATCAAAAAGATGGTAAAAAAGAGTATCGATAAAAAGACAAGATAGAGGATGGGCATAAGTGGAATCGCCGAATCGATATAAGCGACAAAGATAGTTAATACTTGCAGGAGGATAAATAAAATGATCCAGCTGCTTCTTTCGATGAAAAATTTTTTAATCATAGATAGTTGCCTCTTCACTAGCCATGTACCCTTGCCCAACTTTCGTTTCGATAAAGCTTCCTAAACCAATTTCATCGAGTCTTTTTCGTAAACGATTTACATTGACTGTAAGGGTGTTATCGCTGATAAAGCGCTTATCATCCCATAGGCTATTGATTAATTGTTCTCGGCTTACGATCTTATTTTTCTGCTCAATCAGCAGTTTTAAGATATAAATCTCATTCTTAGTCAGTTCTACTGAAGCAGCAGTAGTGGTAACCGTATTTTTCTCATAATCCACCGTTGCACCACACCATGTTTTGAGCTCAATTTTTTCAGTATTGTAATTATAGACACGCCGAAGAATCGCCTGCACCTTTGCAATGAGCACATCAAAATGAAAAGGCTTTTGAATATAATCATCCGCTCCAAACTGCATAGACATTACGATATCAGTCGGATGATCGCGAGAAGATAAGAAGATAATCGGAATGTTGGAATGGGATCGAATCATTCTACACCAATGAAACCCATCGAATTTTGGCAATTGAATATCAATAATCACTAAATCAGGCTTTATTTCTGTAAATTCTTGAATCACTCTACTAAAATCAGTAATCCCATAAACCTCATAAGACCATTGGGCTAATCGATCTTTTATCTCATTAAATAGAGTCGTATCATCCTCAATTAACAAAAGTTTAAACAACTGAATTCACCATGCCTTTAGCTTAACTTTACAATAATTGTATAGTAAATCCTTGGTGTTTGCTATTGTGTTATGCAATTGAGTGCGAAATGTTCCTGGCTCAAATGAAATGTGGTTACACAATTTAGATAAAGGTCAGGTAGTTTTAGATTTCTAAAATCAAAAGTAATGGAATTCAATCCGGAATAATTATCATCATCTGAGCAAATATTGTACATTTTGCAAAAATTCCTAACTATAGTACAAGCCATTTCATATAAAAGTCATATCATGTTACGAAGAGAAGACCCTAAGGACATGTTGGCCGACAAGTCCTTGATGGAAGCCTTATGACGATCTTTCACTGCAAACGCTCTTTCCTGGACATTATTTTTGCTTTCTCAGCATCCAAAAATTGAGAATATACTGTTCGAAGAAATCAATCCGGTTATCGGTAACCGACCGCCTTCGTCAGGGAATTCGTGAAAGTAACCTATACTTAAAATGATCTGGGAATAAAAGCGCCATATCCCTCCTACATTTGTCACGGGGCGTGCAGTGGAAGTATCAATTTTTTTTAAAAGGATGTTTAGCGAATGTGCCCGATTAACAATGGGAATGAAAGGATACAGTCGAATAAAAGTTCTATGTTGTCCCGTGAAGAGATACAAGCCATTGAATCCTGGATATCTCAAATAGGGGACTATCATATTTTTACAACGACACAACAACGAATAGTTACTGCTAAAAATACGCTGAAATTCAAGTATAAAATAATTGGACATGGGTTTAACCGAATCGTCTATGATCTCAATAATGGTTATATATTAAAAGTAGCACTGTCTGAAGTAGGATTAATAGGCAACGCAAATGAAGCCTATCTTTATAATAACTGCACTGAGGAGGTCCAAAAGTATCTTTGTCCGGTTAAGGAGTTTGGGACCGGCTGGCTTATTATGAAGAAGTTGGCCACTAATATACCGCAAGCAATCATGGAATATCCGAAATTAATCGAGTTGCAATTCATATTCCTGAGTTACGGCATTATTCCAATCGATTTGCGGTTAGCTAATGTCGCCTTTTCCGAGGATAATGAAATGGTTGTCATTGATTACGGACTATTCACCATGGATCTCAAAAGCCCTGTGTTGCGATGGGGGTTTTAACGTCATATTAGTTTTGTATGCTAGGAGAACTTCAACCTAAAGAAAGTCGAATTCCTTCCTATAATAAGGATCCGACTTTTTTTAATGGGGGTTCTTAACAGTTATAAAAATTGACTAGTATCTATCCTAGTGGAACTTTTCCCCTTAACCTGTTTTAACGTCGCTACTATAAGAAAGCTAACAATCACTAATAAGAGCCATGAACTCACCTTTCCTAAATGAACGAGACTCCATGCATCGGTTTGGTTTGGATATTCCCAAGCTCCAAAGAACGTTGCGATATTTTCGGCTATCCATATAAAAAATCCGATGAGCACAAAAGACAGTGCGAGTGGCATACGGTAACGAGTACCATCAACCTCGTATGTAACCCATGATTGCCAAAAGACGATAATTACAAGTCCAGATAACCACCATCGAACGTCAATCCAATAATGATGGGTGAAAAAATTCAAATAAATCGCAGATGCAAGAGGGACAACTACCAAAAACGGTGGCCATTTAACCAGTTCAACCGCAAGCCTCCGCCACGCCTGGCAAAGATAACTCGCTACACTTGCGTACATGAATCCGCTATACAAAGGCACTCCAAAAATTTTGAAATATCCTTCCTCTGGATAAGACCAGGAGCCCATATGTACCTTGAAAAGTTCAAGAGTAAGTCCAATAAGGTGGAACAATGTGATAACCTTTAGTTCATCCCGTGTTTCAAGCCCAGAACGCACCATCCACCACTGCATCAGAAGGCAGATGATGAGCAGCCAGTCATACCGTGATAGGAAGGGAAGTGGCATGATTTGTGTAATAGCCAAAGAGGCAAAAATAACGACAGGAAACAAACATGATAGGGCCTGCTCCCAACCAAAACGAACGAGTTGTTTTAGTGCTCTCATGATTTGTGCCTCCAAAGGTTTTTTCTGAATATATTTAAGTTCTGCTTATTGGGTGTCTTCATCATTTCGGTATTCTAAAAGATCTCCAGGCTGACATTCTAAAGCCTTACAAATCGCCTCTAAAGTTGTTAATCGGATCGCTTTTGCCTTTCCATTTTTCAATATAGAAAGGTTAGCCATCG
Organism: Paenibacillus sp. FJAT-29882; assembly: GCF_001510645.1. GTDB lineage: Bacteria > Bacillota > Bacilli > Bacillales > DSM-1321 > Peribacillus. The sequence continues at coordinate 192,406 of NZ_LMVB01000001.1, forward strand.
TTATTCCAACCCTCTCTGAAAGTTCTGTAACGCTCATTTTTCTTTTAGCCAACATGACATCAATATTGATTATAATTGCCATTGTTTTCACCTCAGACTATTAAGTCATTTTCTGATTTTATATCGATGGCTTCTTGTAAAAGCCTTTGAAGAACAGCAGCAAAGACTGCGATCACCATTGAAGCAAAAGCAGGAACCGTTCCGATTATGATGAGACCTGGTGCATCGTCTAGATCTGCTACGAGATAAATAAATGGCAAAATTACCACATACAAACCACTGATTGTTATTGCACAGAATTTGATATTCTTTAGAGATTTAATAGACAATTCAGAGAAAGCTTGGTTCTTGTCAATAGAACTTAAAAGTTTAAAAGCTTGAAATAATGCAATGAAAAACGGTATCGCTGATACATACATACCTATTAAAATGGGATACAGTATATGGGCATAATCTGGATTTATTGGATTCTTAGGTAACCAAGTTAACCCAAATATACCTAAAGCAAGAACTGGAGTTCCAATAAGAAAAACAGCAATCCTTAAAAATAGTGTTGACCCTCGTTTCATAAAAAGCACCTCACATATTTATTGTCAAATAGAATTTAACATATATTTTATCGTTTTACAATAAAACATTATTGTTTTTTATTATATTATTGTTGTTGTTAGCAAAAACAAATTCGAGCAGATGTTGATTGTAGTTGATATGCGAGACTCCTGCTTAGAGAATCGTGTTAAGGGAGACCCCGCAAGTGCAAAGCACTGAGGAGGCTTCTGGGTTCGCCACTACAACGGACATCAACCCCAGATTGCTCGTGTACATATAATTGAAAAGCAACTCGGCCCAAAAGCTACGCTATTTTGCTAAAGGAAATAGGCCTAAAAAGGACGACTTTTTTATATGCTTGTCAGGGAGTATGAAGATGTAGCACAAGAATAAATCCATGTAATTAGGAAGAAACTCGTCAAAAAAAAGCAATTGATTTATAATGAATTTGATTGAAAGGAGATGCAACAATGACTCAAACATTTGATGCACTAGTTGTTAACAAACAAGACCATCAATTTTCTGTTGGCATTCAATCGCTTTCACTGGAGGATTTACCAGAAGGCGACGTACTTATTCGCGTTCATTATTCAAGTGTAAACTATAAAGATAGCCTCGCTTCTATTCCTAATGGTAACATCGTCAACACGTATCCATTTGTACCGGGAATTGATTTAGCTGGCGTCGTTGTTTCATCTAAAAATCCACGTTTCCAAGAAGGGGACGATGTCATTGCTACTAGCTATGAGATTGGTGTGTCACATTTCGGTGGCTATAGCGAATATGCTCGCGTACCAGCCGAGTGGGTTGTACCACTTCCAAAAGGCCTTACGTTAAAAGAAGCGATGACGATTGGAACAGCTGGATTTACAGCGGCCTTATCCGTTCAACGTCTGGAAGAAAATCATTTAACTCCTGACAAAGGAGCCGTTCTTGTGACGGGAGCAACAGGTGGAGTTGGTAGCTTCGCTGTCTCGATTCTCTCTACTCTTGGTTATCAAGTACAGGCAAGTACAGGAAAAGAATCCGAACACGAATACTTAAAGCATCTTGGTGCACAAAAGATTCTTTCCCGTGAAGATGTCTACAATGGCAAGATTAGAGCATTAGGCAAACAAAAATGGGCAGCAGCTGTTGATCCTGTTGGTGGTGAACCTCTTGCATCTGTGTTAAGCCAAATTCAATATGGCGGCTCAGTAGCTGTTTCTGGTTTAACAGCTGGAACCGAACTTCCCACGACAATTTTCCCGTTTATTTTAAGAGGCGTGAACTTACTTGGAATCGATTCTGTCTACTGCTCAATGGAAACAAGGGTGAAAACATGGAATCGTCTAGCCACTGACTTCAAACCGGCAAACATAGAAGAACTTGTTCAACAAGAAGTAACACTTCAGCAACTTCCTAGTGTTCTTCCAACCTTATTAAAAGGGGAAGCACGTGGAAGAATACTTGTGAAATTGTAATAGCCCTCATTACTATATGATGGTTAACGTTAGAATGAGCAACGTATAAAGATATAAAGAGGGCTAAATTCTCGAAGCACTTTAGAGAGTCTTTAGCACTTGTCGTAAGTGTATTCGTAGTTGGTGGAATTATTTCTTATACATTTTTTGGCTAGTATTGAAACTTAATTAAACAAATGGGGGATTTAAAGAAAAAAGAGCATGTTTTTTCTTAGTGATAAGCATGCTCTTGTTTTATATGTGACGCAATATAAACTTTAAATTGATACCCCAGGTTAGCGAAAAACAAAAAACACAAGTGGAAGATTGATACCACTTGTGTTTTTTGTACGTTCAAAGTAGACCTTATCCTAATCGGTCTCCTTTTTTTACTTTTTGTTGAGGTTCTATAAGAACAACACCCTGTTCTGAATATACACCCATCACTAAAACCTCCGAACTGAAATCAGCAACTCTCATAGGAGGAAAGTTCACTACTCCTAATACTTGCTTACCAATTAGTTCATCCAAATCATAACAATCTGTTATTTGAGCACTACTTTGTTTAATCCCTATCACTTCTCCAAAGTCAACCCACAGTTTATACGCTGGTTTTCTTGCTTTAGGAAATGTTTCTGCTCTGGTAATTTCTCCAACACGTATATCTAGTTTTTGAAAATCGTCGAAAGTTGCCATAGTAATGCCTCCTAAAACTTGTTTATTTGTTTTCGCATTATTTATCCCGGTTTAACAGGCTGTAATACCCCCACTTCAATTTTTGCGAGAGAATCAAGAAATAAATAGGTGGGGGATAAACAGCCTGTAAATCCCCAATTGGTTCAACTAACCCTCAGTGGGGGATGAGAAAACCCCCCACTGAGGGAAGTTTCACTTTATTGAGCTAAAGAATGGTTAGAATGGTTTTGTTCTTCTTGTCTATCTTTAATAACTATTAAGACCCCTAAGAGAATTAAAATAGAACCTATCCAAAAGGTTATACTAATCGTTTCACCTAGTATTAACCATCCTAATAATGTTCCAACAACGGGTTGAACGAAGAAGAAAACTCCCCCACTGGAGGCATTTAGCATTTGTAATCCACGACTCCATAATAGAAATGCAGTAGATGTCGATATTACACCCAAATAAATTAAGCCTCCCCAAATGGTTGGATTAGTTAAATCGTTTATATCAATTTGTGGTAATTTTGGTATAACAAAAGGAGTTAGAACAACAACAGCAATTAAAGTAGCATAGGTTGTAACGACAATTTGTGAATAATCACTAGGTATACGTTTTATGAGTACAGACATTAACGCCCATGTTAATGCTGCGATAATAAGTGATACTCCACCAAGCATGCTAGACATATTAATATCATCAATTCCAACAATGGTGATCACACCAATAGTGGCTAAACTAACTGAAATAGCCTTCTTTAAAGTTAAACGTTCTTTAAGGATTAAACTAGCAAATAAAACCATAAATGCTGGCGTTGTAGAAGTTATAATAGCACCCATTTGTGCAGTAGAAAGCATTGTACCTGTTTCTTGAGTAACAATGGAAATGACGTACCCTATAATTGCAATAGCAATTATAATACCAAAGTGACGTCTTTTAATTCTCCAATTTTGTCTAGTCACCAGTCCAATTATGACTAATGCAACTAGTGCTATTAAATAACGCATCCATACAAGTTCTAATGGTGGTATGACTGCTACTAATATTTTAACGACAACATACATACCTCCCCAGATACTCGAAGCTAATATTAAATATAAAGAACCAATCAGTGTATTTTTCATTTTTATACCCTCCGTTTTAATTTAGACTTTATATGCCCTAACGGAGAGAAACAGCTATTATAGTTTTCTCTCCATTAAGAGTGGGAGAGTGCTACTGGTACATCATTTTCGAATAATGGAGTCCAATACATTTTGAGTCACCTCTAGTCTAATCTAACTGTAGATCTGTCTTTTATTGTAGAAGAAAACTACTAATAATGATGCTGTTAAGGGTTCAGCTAATGAAAGTGTACCTGCCGTTGATGAAGGGACGTGGATAAGTCCTTTGGTAAAAAGAAAGTAGGTAATCTTAGTTGTGATAATCCCAAGATGGAGACTTATAGCGACACCTCAGAGCCCAATGATCCAAGACATATCATACATAAATAAAAATGGAGATAAAAAAATCGCATTCAGAGTGAAAACAACTGCAACGATTGATAGTGATGAATAGTTCTTAACTAATTTTTTACTTACAAAAGTATAATATGCAAACGATACCCCAGCCAAAAGAGCCATCAAGATACCAAATGGGTCTACCTTTACTGCTTGTTTATTTATAAAGAGCATGAAACAACCAAGAATAGATAAGAGGGTAGAATACCACCATCCTTTAGACGGACTCTTTTTTAATACCATCCATTCTAGTACACCAGAAAAAATCGGTGCACTACCAATTGCTATTACAGTCCCAATCGCCACGCCAGTAATAGTGACCGCAGAGAAAAATAATGGTTGGTAAAACGCCATATTTAATGAAGCTAGTATGATTGCTTTAATTGGAAAATGCTTTACATTAAGTTGTCCTCGTATGAGAACAAATAATAATAATGAAACCCACCTACTGCTAGTCGAGTCGCCCCTATAGCAATTGGGTGTGCACTTTCAAGCGCAAAAGTCTGTACTGTACCAGTTGTTCCCAAAGAACTGCAGCGAGTAAAATCCAAAACGAAGATAATTTTCCATTCATACGATTCACTCCAATAAAAAGAACGTTTAATCTCATAATAGAGAACTATTTATCATTTTTCTTTACTAAGATTAAGATTCTTTTTATCCAAACTTCATTTTTTTCGATACTTTTGTGGAGGGATCGCTTCGGATTTCACGAACCACCTTGTAAATGGGGACGAATTTTCAGTTGTTGCGGGGTCTGACCCTTGGATTTGGAATATCCCTCAAAACATTATACGAGCATGTTGAACCTAATTAAATTTCAATAATGATAGGGAGAATCATTGGCATTCTCTTCGTATGTGTGAACACATATTGACCTACTGATTTTCTAATCTTTTGTTTCATTACATTCCATTGAAGTACATTCTCTTCATTTTATTAATTCTATATTGGGATGACTCATTCAATCAATGGTTTGATGGTCCTGATGATACGAATTATGTATTTTTGCAAATCCAACCTGAAACAATTCGAATTTTAAATAAACATGGTGAGGCACCAATAGAGCTTGAATTGTAATTGTTTTTAATCATGTTAGAGGCTAAAATGTTACAAAAAAAGTAGTTAATCTCCAATAGATGGAACCACCCCTCCAATTTGTTAGACTATGGTAAACAATTGGAGGGGTGTTCATCTTTAAACATACGACTATGTTAAACAAGATTGTTGTTAATAAGATTTTTGGGATTATTCGTGTGAAACCGTGGTTTCACACGCCTTTCAGCTGTGCTAAAATGAGCCCAAAATCAACAGCGTTATATAACATAGCCAAACATTAATAAAAATCTATCAAATAAAGAAAGTGCTTTCAGATAATCTCTTTAGCAAAGTTGAAAAAACGACAATAGATTATATATATATATATAATACCTGTGCAACAAAGGTAAATACACCTCAACTGGACATCGCCACTCATTCAATTGCAAAGATTATTGGTAGAAATCTTTAATTAACATTGGATTTAAAATTAAGCGTCCCTTTTCATCTTTTTCAATTAAATTTTGCATAATGAACTTGTTCATAATTCGACTCACTGTTTCACGTGAAAAGCCAATCATATTCGCTAAATCTTTGACTTGAAAAGAAGTTAAAAATAATATTTTCTGATTGGATAGTGTTACGGCGTAATTTCTGGCTAACCGTAGTAATAAGTTTATGACTTGCTCCTCACTCGTAAAAAAGATCTTATCTTCCAAACGAGATCGTAAATCAATAATTTGTTCACCAACCATCTTAAACAAAATAGCATAAAGTTTTGGATATTTTTCAAGTAATTGCTCGAAATAAAAAATAGGTATGGAAAGGACGGTAGCATCCTCTAAAACATAGGCGTTCGTTAGATAATGCGTATGATCTTCAAAGAAATAATCTTGTGGGAACAATTCTCCTTCCTTATAAATCCCGACAATTAATTCTCTCCCTTTACCATCAATTTTATATACTTTGATTTTTCCTCTACATAAAAAATAAAGTGATTGCATCGGATCGCCTTGCATAAAGAGGTGGTGATTTTTAACTTTATCTTTCAGGCTGCAATATTTAAGTAAATCATTAATTTGTTCCTCATATAATTCATAAAAAAATGGCAATAACCGCAATTGCTCATCCAACTGTTTTTTTTCTTTCAACATTGTAAAGCAGCCCCCCTAATTAACTACTATAAGTGATGTAAATCACGTATTTGAAAATGATTATCAATTATAATGAATCGTGATGTGAATTCCAATTTCGACATAATATGTAAAAATACGTTGATTCGTGATTTTAATCACACCTTATCTAAATGCTATCACCTATAATGACAATTAGTTGATAATGATATTCATTCTCATCTTAATGTAGTTTTCAGAATAAATCAAAACATTATTTGGAATTTTATTAGCTTACTGGATAAATGAGGAAATGTGGTGAGGGCTAGTTTGAGAATACGTGGTAGTTTAGTCATTATTTTTTGTTTGTTACTTATTGTGGGCTGTTCGAATCAGGTAGGTAGTATGAATGAAAACGAACAAGCACGCATTACGGTTACAGATCATGCAGATCGGGAAGTTAAATTTGCTGAACCACCAAAGCGAATTGTTTCACTTGTTCAAGGGGATATGGATATTCTCTATCAACTCGGTGCAGAAATTGTTGGCGGACCAACCGTTAGTAAAGATTTACTCCCAACGGAACTGGCGAATATAGAACAAGTAGGTACAGCACATGAAGCCGATTTCGAGAAAATTGTTAGTTTAAAACCAGATTTAATTATCGGTCACGCTGGGCTAAATATGAAAGATATAAGTACAGTAGAATCATTAGGGTTGAAGATGTTTTTAACGAATAGCAATAGCTATGAATCCATTCTTGAAGTAATTGATCAATATGGGAAAATACTCGAACGTGAAAATGAAGCAAAGGAAATGATTGCTGAAATAGAAGCGAAGAAAAAGGAAATTGAACAGAAACCATTAACGAAGGATGTTCGCGCATTGATTATTTATGGAACAACCGATTTATTCTTGGCGGCATTACCAACATCTCTTTCTGGCGATTTATTGGCTACTGTTGGTGGAGAAAATGTTGCTAGTGATCTTCCGGGAATTGAAAGTTACCCAGATTATGCACAGTTAAGCATGGAACGGGTCATCGAAGCAAATCCGGATGTCATTTATTTTATTACACATGGTGAGCCAGAAGCTGTTAAAGAGAAGTTCGAGTCAGAATTGAAATCGAATCCATCATGGAAAAAAATAAAAGCGTTGGAAAATGACAATTTTGTCCTCCTACCATATGAATTGTTCGGGACGAATCCCGGTCCAAAACTTGCAGAATCACTAACTTACATAAGGGAGAATTTAGAAAGTATTGCAGCTGAGAATTAGAGTTGTTTTACATCTAGGACCGTAAGGAAGGAGAACGAAATGAAGGAAGCTGAGCAAATTGATGCTGGAAGTGAAGAAAAGATTTTAGATGCGAATCAAGAAGCGAAAAAAGTAGATCCAAGAAGAAAAAAAAGGCTGCGAACATTATGGATATTTACTTTACTATGCGTTTTAGCAATCATCTATGGGATTATGGCAGGTTCTGTACCGATTCCTTTAAAAGATGTTTGGGGCGCGCTTTTTTCTACTGCTGATACGATGGAAAGGCAAATTGTTTGGGATTTACGATTGCCGCGATTATTAACAGGTTTACTTGTCGGCGCTTGTTTAGCTGTATCTGGCGCTTTATTGCAAGGTGTTATGCGAAATCCGTTAGCAGATCCGGGCATTATCGGTGTCTCGGCTGGAGCGGGTTTAGTTGCTGTAATTATGATGATCCTGTTTCCACAATATATACAATTTCTACCGTTAGGTGCTTTTTTAGGCTCACTTATTGCAGCATTAACGATTTACTTTGTTGCGTGGGATGGTGGTGTTTCCCCGTTGCGAATGATATTAGCAGGTGTTGCGATTAATTCCTTATTAGGGGCTGTTATGTCAACGATCATGATTTTATATAGTGATCGAGTTCAAGCTGTACTCCCTTGGTTAGTAGGTGGTCTTTCAGGTAGAAGTTGGCCGCATTTTCAAATTATTTGGCCATATGCAGTAATCGGTCTAATACTGTCCATTTTTGCTATCAAACAAGCGAATATTATGATGTTAGGTGATGAAGTGGCAAGATTAGTAGGAGATAAAGTAGAGCGAAGTCGCTTCATCCTTATTTTATTAGCTACTTTTCTAGCAGGAGTTGCCGTTAGTGTTGCCGGTTTAATAAGCTTTGTTGGACTAGTTGTTCCACATTTTATCAGGATGATTGTCGGCACTGACTACCGTTATCTCCTACCGATTTCAGCAATAGCTGGTGCTTTTCTCGTTATGTTTGCTGATACAATCGCCAGAAGTTGGTTTGATCCAATCGAACTTCCAGTAGGCATTCTGTTATCCGCAATTGGTGCTCCGTTCTTTCTTTATTTATTACGAGGAGGGATCAAAGGATGGAAAACATCTTAAAAGCGGATCAACTTTCTTATCGCTACACAGATACATACTGCATTAAAGATTTTTCGATTTCCTTTAACAAAGGGGAGAAGGTCAGTATTATTGGCCCTAATGGTTCGGGAAAGTCTACGATCCTACGCCTTCTAACTAGACTATTAAAATCTGAAACAGGAACCGTTTTGTTAGAAGGGGAAAAGATGAACCAAATGAAAGAAAAAGAGATTGCGAAAAAGCTTGCGATGTTGCCGCAAGTGAATAATCACAAATTAGACTTAACAGTGAGAGATTTAGTAACGCATGGACGCAATCCTTATTTGAAATGGTTTGAAGAACCGAATGCAGAGCATCAAACACATATAGATTGGGCGCTCGCAGTTACTAATTTAACGAAGTTCCAACATCGGCCACTACTAGCATTATCAGGAGGTGAAAGACAAAGAGCATGGATTGCGATGGCAATTGCACAAACACCGCAAATCTTAATTTTAGATGAACCAACAAGTTATTTAGATATTTCTCATCAAATCGAAGTCATGGAGCTATTAGAAGATTTAAATCGTTCACTAGGTATGACCATTATTATGGTTTTGCATGATCTCAATCAAGCAGCCAGGTACAGCGCTCGTTTGATTGCTATGAAAAATGGAAAGGTGGTGAGGCAAGGCACACCTAGTGACGTATTTGATTCCGATTTTTTTAGAGAAGTCTTTGCTATAGAAGCAACCGTACACCTTGATGGAGATAAACCGATTTATACACCGATAGGCTTAGTACAAAGAAAACAAAAAAAGATTGGAGAAATGTAAAATGTTTGTAATTACAAATACGTTAAAGGTGAAAAAAGGATTTGAAGAAAAAGTGTTAGCTCGCTTTGACCGACTAGGGGGAATTGAGGAAACACCGGGATTTATTTTGCTAAATGTATTTAAAACAAGAGGAACAAAGGATTATGACGAGTTTACAATTTTTTCGAAATGGGCGTCTAAAGAAGCGCATGATCAATGGACAAAAACAGAATCCTTTAGAAAATCTCATAGTGGTGAACGATCTGAGTATATTCTTGATTTTAGCTTAGGTTTTTATGATGTAGTGGCAGAAAAAGTAGGCACAAATAAATCACCACAAGATGTTTTGTAACAAATAAATTTAGCAAAAAATAAACGATGGAGAAAGAAGAGAATAGCCAAATGTATGGAATGATTTTAATGTCATATGGTGGCCCTGAAAGCATGGATGGAATCGAATCATTTTTCACTCATATTCTTCAGGGGAGAAAACCATCGCCAGAACAGTTAAAGCCAATAACTGCACAATATGTCGCACTAGGAACACCTGATCCATTAAGAACAAAGACAAAACGCCAAGCAGAGGCACTAGAATATGTTCTGAAACAAAGTGGGCTATCAGAAGTGAAAGTGTATCCAGCGTATAAGCATGCAGCTCCTTTTATCGAGGATACAATTGGTCAAATGATTGAAGAAGGTGTTACACAAATTGTCACATTGCCTATGACGCCATTTTATACAGAAAAGGGAGTTGGTCAATATCAAAGAACTGTCCAAGAAGAATTGGCCAATAGACAGCAAACAATCCCTGTTTACCACATTGATAATTGGCATTTACACCCAGAATATATCACAGTAATTGCAAGTCGTGTCCAAGAGGCATTGAACTGGTTACCACAGTCAGCTCGAGAAGAATCGACGATCGTCTTTACAGCACATAGCCAACCAGGAACAGAAGAAAAGCATGAAGTATATGTGCGACAGTTTACGGAATTAGCTGAACAAGTAGCTTTGCAACTACATGTAAATAATTGGAGAATTGCGTATAGAAGTGCAAGACACAAACAAAATTGGCTAGGACCTGATATTAAGGATGTCGTTCGTGAAGAAGCGGAAACGGGAAGTAAAGGAGTGGTAGCATGTGAGCTGCTCTCTTTAACAAACAATATCGAAACGCTTCAAGAGATTGGAAAGGATTGTCAAGATGTTGCTAGTGAAGTAGGCATCCACTACGTGCGTACAGAGTTTCTTGATGATTCTTTTGATTTAATTTGTGCGCTAGCAAATATTACGAAAGAAAAATTAAGTCGATTAGAACTAAAAGTGTAAATAAAGAAATGAAGCAACAATCTAAATTTGGTGATGCTTTTTGCTTCACCAAAAAATAAATTTATAAATGATAATGATAATCAAATTCAATATGGAGGCTCGATTAATTATGAAAAATAAAATGATTTTTTTCGTTCTATTAATTGCTGTTTTCTTTGCTTCAATTGCTGTTCCAAATGTAGAGGCAGCTGGTAAGTTAGCGGATGGAACATATAAAGCCAATTACACAATTTTAAAAGGGGATAACGATTCAGCATCAATGGCAAATGACTACTTTTTGAAACCGGCCACATTAAATGTTAAAAACGGTACGATCCAAGTTCAAATCAAAGTAAAACAAAGTGATTGGATTAAAGAATTATCCATTAATGGAAGCCCGGTCAAAGTCGTTAGTCAAGATAGCGCTTCAGATACAAGAGTCATTCAATTTAGCGCAACTGATTTATCAAAACCGGTCGAATCAAAAATGCACGTTCTAATCGAAGACTATAATTATGACAATCGCTATACTGTAAGATTTTCATTCGATACGAACAGCATTCAAGGAAATGCCGCAGCTCCTGCTGAAAAGAACCAAAATACTACAACAGAAAATACTACAACAGAAAAGACTACAACTTCAGATAAATCATCAACTTCTGAAAAAACATCAAATTCTGGTAAATCATCAGGCTCAGACAAATCAACAACTTCTGGTGGATCAAGTGATACAACAACTAAAGAAAATAATCAAGGAACAAAAAGTGATTCAAGTGACAATAGTCAAACTGAACCAGTAGCAAACCCAAAAACAGGAGATAACACAGGAGTTGGCATCCTAATCGTCTTACTTCTTTCATCTCTAGGATTAGCTTATAAATTGAAAGCAAAAAGAATTTAATTAAAGGGGATATGTCAGGTGAGTAAGCCATTTCATAAAATCATTTCAATTATAACGATGTTACTGCTTATTGTTAGCACACTCTTTACAACGTATGCACCAGCTAGTGCCGCAACACAAACATTAGCAGATGGTGAATACACAATTGATTTAAAATTTTTAAAAGATAAAACAGAAGATATTTCTGTAATGGATACTTATGTGGAAAAAACAGCAACATTAAAAGTTAAAGATGGTAAGAAATATGTTGAATTAACTTTAAAAAATAGCGATTGGATTAAAGTATTTAGAGTAGGCAGAGATGCAACTGGAAAAGACGTTGATGTAATTAGTGTAGATGAAGAAAAAGACACAAGATTGGTAGGCTTTGAAGTAGATAGTTTATCAGAGAAGCTAGACTTCTTTACTCATGTTGTCATCAATGGAATGCCAGGCCTCCCATCTTTTCAATATGACAGTGAATATACGGTACAATTAAAATTTGACGAATCAAAAATCGTTGCAGTAAATGTACCGGTTCTAGAAGATGGCAACTACACAGTTGATCTTACGGTATTGAAGGATAAAACAGATGACGCTTCGTCAATGGCAAGATATGTAGAGAAACCAGTACTGATTACAGTTGAATCAGGGAAAAAATTTATTGACCTGACATTAAACACAGTGAGCATGATTCCACAATTTCAAGTAGAACAAGCGGGAGAATTTGTAGATACAGAAGTTGTAAGTGAAGATGCTAAAAATGACAAACGAACAGTAAGATTTGAAGTCGCTAATTTATCAGCAAAGATCAATGCAAAAGTATTTGTAGATACAAAAAGTCCAAAATATGGGGTTATGATTCATGTAGTTCAGTTAAAGTTTAACGTAGACAGTATCACTGAGGTAGAAGAATCTACAGAACCAGAAACACCAACAAACCCAGAAACACCAACAAACCCAGAAACACCAACTAATCCAGATTCGGGAAATGGACAAACACCAACAAACCCAGAAACACCTAAAGGTCCAGAAGAATATACGATTGACTTTAATGTGTATAAAGACGGTACAAATAGTATTTCTGTAATGGACGATTACACACAAAAACCAGCAAACTTAAAAGTGAGAGATGGCAAAAACTATGTTTCTGTAACACTCCTTAATAGTAGTTGGATTAAAACATTCCAAGTAGCAGGAAGCAGCACAACAGTCGTAAGCACTGATCATGCGGCGAACACAAGAGTTGTTGAATTCGAAGTTAAAGATTTATCAAAACCTGTTAATGCACAAGCTCATGTATACATCCCTGCTAATGAATTTCCTGGCGGTATGGTATATGACAATCAATACACGGTTCAATTTAAGTTTGATCCATCAAGTAAAACAGAAATAACTGGATCTAATCCAACGCCAACTGATCCTACAACAGAAAATACGATTAAAGCGAATGATGGTGGGAAATATGAAGGAAATGGCGTTGTCATTCAATTCCCAGCAGCTTCATTTGCAAGTGATTTTAAAGTAACTGTAGAAAAATTAACAAATCCATCAAGTTTACCTTTGGGAAAACTGCAATCTTTAGTTAGTGATGTGCTAGAAATCAAAAAAGATCAATCAGGTGATTTCAAAAAGGCAATCACACTTACATTTAAATTCGATAAAACGAAGGTAGATAACAAAAAACAAGATGTAGCTATTTTCTGGTTCAATGAAACAACGAAAAAATGGGTGAAACTCGATAATATTAAAGCTGATTTTGCAAATGGAGTTGTAAGTGGTGAAGTAAATCATTTCACGAAGTTTGCTGTATTAGCGGTTGACAAGACTGAACAACCATCCGTTAATTTAACAGATATTAAAGATCATTGGGCAGAAGAATATATTACGTCTCTTGTAAATACTGGAGCGATTTCAGGTTATTCAAATGGTGAATTTAGACCTAATAATCAAATAACTAGAGCTGAATTTACAACTGTTGTTGTAAAAGCATTAGGTTTGGAAGTTGTTAAAGGTAATGCTTTCGATGATACGAAAAATCATTGGGCGAAGGATTTTATTGCAACAGCTAAGACAAATGGCATTGTTAGTGGCTATAATAATACCCAATTTGGTCCGGATGATTTAATCAATCGTGAACAAATGGCGATTATGATTGTTCAGGCAGCAGGACTGAAAGCAAAAGCTTCTTCTCTAACTTTCAAAGATGCTAAAGAGATTTCGCCTAGAGCGAAAGCAGCAGTTGCTACATTAGTACAAGAAGATATTATGAAAGGTTATTCAAATAATACGTTTAGACCTCATGGCAAAGCTACAAGAGCAGAAGCCGTTGTAGTTATTGGTAAAGCGTTAAAAAAATAATGAGAAGAATAGATGAGTATACCAAAGATCAGTGATAGTTTTCTACAAGAATCATAGATACAAAGATTTAAGATTAAAAAACTTAAATATACTATGGTGCGTGATGAAGACTGCTTTTGCAAGGTATTCTTACTACTCCTTAATATCCAGAGACGATGCTATATTTGGTTTTACTGGATTTTATTGAAAAATATTAAACGGCTGTACAAATCAAGTAAGGAACAACTTTGGTATCTGTTATCATGAGATCAAAAATAAAGGCTGTTTTCTAAAAGATTGCTGTTATCGAAGTAAAACTAAAGTTTATACTACCTCACTAGCAGCCCGAATACACTTAGACTCCTGCGAGATGTGCGAGAGAGGCGAGACCCTGCAGGGCGGTAGCCCGAGGAAAGCGAAGTGTATTCGGGATGCGGGGTAAAAAGCAACAAACTATGCGGAAAAAGCCAAAACAAAAAAAGATTATGATTAAGAAATAAAAAGAAAGTTGAAAAAGGCATTCGTTGCCTTTTTCAATCTTTTTTTACTATTTAAGCAAGTATTTTTCTAATGAGTTAGGAGATGCATTAGATGAATAAAGGGATCATGAAGGCATTAGTATGTTGTGTAACCCTTTTACTTCTTATAACTGGCTGTTCATCTAGTCAGGAGACGGTTCAACCTAATACAGAAAGTGAAAGCAAAAGTAAAAGTAAGAATCGGATCGTCGCTTCAACTGTTGCGATTACGGAAATTATGGACGTACTTGAGCTTGACTTAGTCGGGATCCCAGATACGTATAAGAAATTGCCGGAAAGATATAAAGATGCAGCAAATGTTGGTTTTGTCAAAAATCCAGATCTTGAAGTGATTAAATCGCTACATCCGACCGAAGTTCTTAACGTTTCCACGCTAGAATATGATTTAAAACCGATTTATGAAAATGCTGGTATCGAAGCAACTTTTTTAAATTTAGACAGCCTTGGAAAAATGGAGCAAACGATTTTGTCATTAGGGGAGAAATATGATCGCAATGAACAAGCAAAAGGAATGGTCTCAAAAATGGACGATAAAGTTGAAGAGATCAAAAAGCTTGTAGCAGAAAAAGAAAAGCCAACAGTTCTAATTTTACTAGGAATTCCGGGGAGCTATCTTGTTTCAACGGAAAACTCCTATATCGGTGACATTGCCCGGATTTGTGGTGCGGTTAATGTTGTACAAGGTGAAAAGGTTGAATACATTGGGACAAATACGGAATTTCTGCAACAAACGAACCCGGATATTATTTTACGAGCTGCTCATGGTGTGCCTGATGATGTGGTGAAAATGTTTGATAAAGAATTTAAGGAAAATGATATTTGGAAGCATTTTGACGCAGTTAAAAATGGCCGAGTATATGATTTAGAAGAAGAGATTTATGGAACAACAGGAAATCTTGCGGCAACAGAGGCGCTAGATGAAATGATGAAGATGTTATATGAGTAAATCATAAAAAAAGGGCGTTACGACATGAAAAAAATCATATGGAGTTTTATCATCGTATGTAGTTTAATAGTTATCGTTTTCTTTATATCTGCAGTGTCAGGCAGTTTAAAAGTAACGATTGGTGAATTAATATCTGGATTATTTTCGGGGACGAATGAAAATGTAGCAATTATTAAAGATCTACGTTTCCCCCGTTTGATTATTGCTTTATTTACTGGTGCTGCCCTTGCCGTATCAGGTGTATTGTTACAGGCCGTGATGAAAAATCCGCTTGCTGAAGCTGGAATAATTGGGATTGCAGCTGGAGGAAGGTTTGTCTATATACTTGTTGTTAGTCTACTCCCCCAATTGTTTTTTTGGACACCTTTATTTTCCTTTTTAGGTGGCGCTCTTGCATGCTTTTTAGTGTTTAGTTTATCTTGGAAATCAGGTTTAAGTCCATTACGTATTATTTTAGTAGGGGTTGCGATTAATGCAACATTTTCTGGATTAGGACAAGCTTTAACGTATTTCGTTGGAATCTCTAGTTTGACACATGCTACTGTATCGGGGCTTTCTTTAAAAACATGGAATGATGTTGATGTTATGGTACTTTACAGTTCAATCGGTTTAGTCATTTCCTTATTTTTAGCTTCTTGGTGCAATGTATTAGCATTGCAAGATAAAACGGCGATCAATTTAGGATTTAATTTAACGAAATTGCGGTTAATTGTGTCGGCTGTAGCTGTTCTTTTAGCAACTGTTGCAACCTCAATTGCTGGGGTCATTGCGTTTGTCGGCCTACTTATTCCGCATATCGGGCGACTAATTGTCGGGACAGATCATAAAGTATTAATCCCATTCTCTGCACTTAGTGGGGCACTATTAATACTAGTAGCCGATACTATAGGAAGAATGATTCTGCCACCAAATGATATTCCAGCGTCCATCATTATGATGATTATTGGCGGACCATTTTTAATAATCTTGCTTAGAAAGAGTGAGAGAATACATGGAAATTAAAGGAATTTCATTTTCGTATAATCGTAAAACGAATATTTTAGATTCTGTGAATGCAGAAATTGAAGAGGGTAAAATAACAACGATTATCGGACCTAATGGTAGTGGAAAATCGACTTTACTCGGTGTCATGTCAAGAAACTATTTTCCATATATTGGCGAGGTCATCTTAGATGGCAAGGCAATTTCCCAATACAAACCAAAGGAGTTTGCCAAAAAGCTAGCTGTTGTTCATCAACAAAATGAAGCTCCCTGGGATATTACAGTAGAGAAGTTAGTTGCCTTTGGCCGCCTGCCTCATAAAGGTTTTCTATCGCAAAATCAGGAAGAAGATGAACAGGCGATTGAATGGGCATTAACATGTACAAAGTTACATGATAAACGGAAGAAAACTTTGGAGCAATTATCTGGAGGAGAACGTCAAAGGGTTTGGATTGCTATGACATTGGCGCAAAGAACGCCACTGCTCTTTTTAGATGAACCAACGACTTATTTGGATATTTATTATCAATTAGAAGTGCTGGAATTAATTAAAGAGTTAAATGAGGAACATGGATTAACGATTGTGATGGTGTTACATGATATAAATCAAGCGATTCGCTATAGTGATAAAATCATTGTTATGAATGAAGGCAATGTTGTGGAAAGTGGTCATCCATTAGATGTCATTACGACAGCGATGGTTAAGCAAATTTATGGAGTAGATGTAATGATCCAATCTGATCCAAGTGTCGGACAATATATTGTGCCCTTAGGAATTAAATAAATTACTCGATTTGAGGTGATGAAGTTTGGGGCTGATACGTAAACTACTTATTTTAATTTGTCTAGGAGTAGCCGTGTTCTCACTTTTTGAACTATCGAGAACTTATATGGATCAGAAGCGGAATAAGCAGTTAATTGCCAAGGCACAGGAATATTATATGAATGAAACGCTCATTCCAAAAGATGATACTGAGGAAACACCGATTTCGAAAGATCATAATTCGGAAACAGTCATTCCAAAAGAGGATGATGCTAAAACGAATAAACAAGAGGTTAGGTCTCAGTTTCACTCCTTATTAAATTTGAATACCGATATAGTTGGTTGGTTAGAAATTGATCATACACAAATTAATTATCCGATTGTACAAGCGGACGATAATACGTATTATTTACATCGCAATACTGAGCGGGAAGAAATGGCTATGGGCAGTATCTTTATGGACTATCGCAATGATATTTCTACAAATATGAAACATACGATTCTTTATGGGCATCGTATGAAAAATGGATCGATGTTTGGTGAATTAGATCAATATTTAGATAACGAATTTTTTCAAAAAAATCGTCATTTTCAATATGATACATTGTATGAAGGTTTTGAAGCTGAAATTTTTTCAGTATATATGACAACAACAGACTTTGATTATATTCAAACGGATTTTGCTGATCAAAAAGAGTATGCTTCATTTTTACAGACGATTCAAGATAAGTCGTTGTTTCCGACAGATACTGTCGTAGGTGCAGATGATTCCATCCTTACTTTGTCCACATGTGATTATACGTTAGACAAAGAAGAAGGTAGGCTTGTGATCCATGCGAAACTAAAGAAGAAAGATGATCATCTATAAAATTATTGTTCAACAAATTGTGTCAGTGACAAAGACTCGGTCGACGGGACTTCACAGTTACACTTTGTTGTTTTTGGTTAAAGCGTACTTTGTGGGCAAACATACGAAAGAGCCCCTTATTAACAGCCTGTAGGATTGTTTATGGAAGGGTCTTTCTGTATTTTTGTGACAGAAAGAATGAGACGACAATTATGTTAAGTTAACGAGATGATTGGATAAAATGATTCAGCTACTATAATATTGTCGCCTACATATCATACACAAAAGTGAAGACAATCTTGATTTAACTGTTTTTTATAATACTTGTAGATTTTTGTACTCCCAAAGCGGGCCAAATTAATAAGCAGATTCCGACTAAAAGTAGGAATAGGCCACCTCAAGATGTGAAGCTTAGTTGTTCATTAACTAATAAGACTCCTAAGAATGCAGCAGTTAATGGTTCTGCTAATGAAAGTGTAACAGCTGTTGATGAAGGAATAGAAATAAGTCCTTTAGCAAAGAGAAAATAAGCAATTCCTGTTGTAATGATACCAAGATGGAGACTGACTGTGATTACTCGAGGCCCAATGATATAGCAAACGACATTCCAGCTAAAAGCGCCATTAAAATTCCGTATGGGTTTACTGTTGCTGATTCTGTATGGATAAAGAGCAGCATGCAACCAATTAAAATTAAAAAAGTAGAATACCACCATCTTTTTACTGGTCTATTTTTTACGATAAACCATTCTAATACACCAGAAAAAATTGGTGTACTGCCAATGGCAATTACAGTACTAATGGTAGTGAAGACGGCTGAGAAAAATAAAGGCTGATAACAAGCCATACTTAATGAAGCAAGCAGTACTGCTTTCATGGGCCAAAGTCTTAAATTTAATTGACCTTGGATTAGTACATACAATAATAGTGTTCCCCCTCCTATAGCCAGTCGAGAGTTGCTCCGATCGCGATCGGATGTGCATGATCAGGTGCAAAAGTCTGTACTGTACCTGTTGTTCCCCAAAGGATTGCTGCAAGCAAACCCCATAATGAAGAAAATTTTCCTGTCAATTTCTTTCACTCCAATAAAAAAAGATAAGAAGAACGATTAAACTTATCATAGAAAATGAAAGGACATTTTTCTTTACTAAGTTTAAGGTTCTTTTTATCCAGTTTTAACTTTTTCGATACTTTTGTGGAGGTTTTCCTTCGTATTTCACAAACCATCTTGTAAATGAGGAAGAATTTTCAAAGCCTAATTCTTCACTAATGCTTGATATCGACCATGATGTCTTTTTTAATAATTGTTTAGCATCGTTTAAGCGTAGCTCAGTGATATAAGCTTTTGGACTTTTACCTGTTTTTTGTTTAAACCATGATGAATAATAGACTGGATGGTAATGTTCAATGTTCGCTAATGTTTCAACTTTAATGGACTCCTTATAATGTTTGTGAATAAAGTCAATAGAAGGAGATGTTGATACTCGTAACTTTTGGGCCACATATCTAGTCAAATCATTTAATGCAGCTGTTATGTTCTCCTGATCTTTTGCCTCTTCCAATAATAAAAACCGAATGGACGACCATTGTTTGTCTAACTTCATATACATACTCTCTGTTTTACTAGGTAAATAATGGTTTGGGATATCTAAGATTAAAAATTCATTCCTGTCAGTAGAACGGTACATATGATTGCACTCAGGAGGCAGATAAAAGCAGTAATCTGAGTTAAGGTTTATGTTTTGCCACTTCGTTTGTAAATCTAAGGAGCCTTGCAATGGAAAGAGGAATTGACCAAAATCATGTTGGTGAGAATCAAATTCTCTTGAATATGTTCTTTTCTCACAAATTACTTGTTTACCACTCTCCATCTTAATCCCCACCTCACTCCTATATATTAATTTAGATTATACCATTATCGATATGGATAAATAAGACTGATGGAATTTCAGACAAGTAGTTTATTTTTTTTCAGAAGTTAAAAATTTACTTTCCGTTAATCCTATGATACATTAACCAATAAACCAAACATCCTACGTTTCAAGGAGGTCCGATTACGGAATGATAAAAAAGACTAAGCGTCTAACGTTAGTGGAACAAGTAGCAATCCAAATTGAAGATTTGATCGAAGCTGGTCAATGGGAAGTAGGAAGTAAACTGCCGGCAGAACCAGAACTAATGGCGAAGTTTGATGTTAGTAGAAATACGTTAAGAGAGGCAATTCGAGCTTTAGTTCATGCTGGTCTTCTTGAAACAAGACAAGGTATTGGGACAACGGTGAAATCATCGAGTAATCTCGGGATAGCTTTAGAGAGGAAAATTCAAAAAAGTGATCTAATTGAGACTTTAGAAGTTCGATTAGCTTTAGAAAAAGAAGCTGCACAGTTAGCAGCAGAGAGAAGATCTAATGAAGATTTAAAGCGGATAGAGGAATGCCTTGAAAAATGCATCGAAGCTGCGAAAGATAAGGAACCTCAGCATTTTATTGACATGGATATTGCCTTTCATAAATCAGTAGTAAAGGCTACTCATAATCAAATGTTTATTGAACTATATGATCACATTACAGATTCTTTACAGAGTTCGATTCGCGACATCATGAGTGTAAGAGGTTCATTGAATGATGAATATGAAGTTCATTCAGATCTTTATGAAGCGATTCGATTACAAGATACTCAATTAGCTATTAAAAGCGTAAATGCTTATGTGAAGAAAGCAAACGACTCACTTTTTACAGTGATGGAGGGAAAAAATTGAATAAACCAGCTTCGCAAATATACACACAACCTTTAACAAAGGGTCGATATTGGATCTTACTATTGGGGATTATCTTAGTTGGCTCCAATTTGCGAGCGCCTATTACTTCTGTAGGCCCATTACTATCATCAATAAGGGAAGATTTAGGGTTATCTAACTTGGTAGCGGGTAGCCTTACGACCGTTCCGTTGCTAGCATTTGCGCTATTTTCACCATTTGCATCGAAAATAGCGAAAAAACTTGGAACTGAAATGACCATTTTTCTAGCATTACTTGTTCTAACAATCGGGATCGGAACTCGTTTCCTTCCAGGGACGAGTTTCTTGTTCATTGGTACGGTTTTAGTAGGACTTGCTATAGCGATCTGTAATGTATTGCTTCCAGGACTTATTAAAAATAATTTCCCTTTACAAATGGGATTAATGACTGGTATTTATGCAGTGTTTATGAATGTATTTGGAGCGTTGGGTTCTGGTCTAAGTGTTCCGATCTCTTCGATAGGAAACGTCGGTTGGCGAGGATCTTTAGGAGTTTGGGGCCTTTTATCATGTCTGGCTATCATCATATGGGCCTTTCAATTAAACAAAAATCAAGACATTCATTCAAACGTACGGAAGCAACCAACTAAAACGAAAAGCATCTGGAAATCTTCCATCGCATGGAAAGTTACCGTTTTTATGGGAGGCCAATCCTTCATTTTTTATACATTGATGACATGGATGCCTGAAATCATTCAGAATAATGGGTACAGTACAAGTGAATCTGGATGGATGCTCTCCTTATTACAATTCGCGATTATCCCCATAACGTTTATTATTCCAATCATTGCAGGGAAGTTGGAAAATCAACGGGTTCTGGCAGTATTTACGGCAGTCTTATATTTTATTGGTATTTTGGGATTATTACTAGGCGTTTTCTTGCCATTGTCGGTCATAGTTATTGGAATAGCTAGTGGAAGTGCATTTGGCTTGTCGATGATGTTTTTTACATTACGAACAAACGATAGCCAGCAAGCTTCTGAACTTTCAGGGATGGCTCAGTCCATTGGCTATCTTTTAGCAGCTCTAGGACCAATTGTATTTGGCTGGCTACATGATGTAACGAGCGGATGGAGTGCGCCACTTATCTTCTTATTACTAGTTATGCCGATCATTCTCTTGATTGCCGGACTGGGCGCGGGGAAAGGTTCTATCGAAGATAAGGCATAAAGATTTTGTAGGCTGTGAAGGATAAAAGGTAGAGAACACATGAATCATTGCGAGTTCTACAGGTGATTTGTGTATCTTCACTACATGATTCATTTAATAAACCGCAAAAATAGTTGAACAAGAATGCTGTCCAACATTTTGTTATTGGTAGAATAAGAATGTAATAGGAGGATAAGTGTGAATAAATATCTTCAGTCGTTTTCTATGATTTTCTTTGGAATATGTGTACTTTTAGGATCTTGGTTTATTTCACAATCATTAAAATCAAATCAAGAAAAGATATCAAAAGAAGAGCCATACAGGTATGAACTCCTTTCACCCAATGAAAATAATCTGATCATTTTTGATAAACAAAGTGGGGATTATTGGAGAAAGTTCATTGAAAGCGATGGAGGACCTATTGAGTGGGAAAAGCAGCCTTCGCCAATTTCTAAGACTTTAGAATAAAATATATTCATGAGCGTCTGCTCTTAAGCCCAACGATGAAATAGGTTTGCGGAAAAGGGGCGGGGCTTCGCAAAATCAGCTCCGCACCGCCACCTTCATAAGGTTATCCAATTTGAGAACCTTATGAAGGTGGCTATGCGCTTTTTCGTAATTGAAGAAGATTCGTTGGCTACGTTGACAGACTCAAAAGTTGATTGCTTTCTCTATAAATAAGTGCTACAATCACACTAATATAAATCGAAAGGGATGATGGGTGGACGATGGATAACTAATCTTATTTTTTAGAATTTGAAATTTTATATTTCGAATGATAATCATATAGGATTAGTCTACCCATTTTTCTACCATCATTAGAGCTATTAAACGCGATAGCTTATTTCAGTTCGGTAAAATGCGGCTAATCCTTCCAAATGAATTGGGAGGATTTTTTAATTCTCCCTAAAAACGAAGGGTGATTAGAATGAAAGAATTACTGCAATTACAACATATATGTGTTGAAATAAAAGATCAGACAATTTTTAGAAACGTGAATGAAAATGTGCAACAAAGGGATATTATTGGGATTATTGGCAAGAATGGTGCTGGGAAATCTACTTTATTGCGGTTATTGAACGATGATTTTTTGCCGACAGAAGGACAAATTAAATATATACAGAACGATCTTAAAACCATTATGGTTGAACAAGAAACCGAATCGCATTCCTTTGAAGAGATTTCTCCAAAAGAAGTTACATTATTAGAGACGTGGCATGTTCCAACTCATGACTTCTCAAAATTAAGCGGTGGAGAAAAATTAAAAGCGCGACTAGCAAAAGGACTTGCACAAGATACAGACATCTTATTACTAGATGAACCAACAAACCATCTTGATGAGCAAAGCTTAGAGTTCCTCACTAACCAGATAAAAAATCATAAAGGTACGGTGATTCTTGTATCGCATGATCGTTATTTTTTAGATGCCGTTGTAACAAAAATTTGGTCGATTGAAAATAAAACGCTTATTAGTCACAAAGGTAACTATTCTAGTTATCTGAAATTCCGTGAACAGAAAAGACTTA
This sequence comes from Paenibacillus sp. FJAT-29882, assembly GCF_001510645.1. Classification (GTDB taxonomy): domain Bacteria; phylum Bacillota; class Bacilli; order Bacillales; family DSM-1321; genus Peribacillus. The sequence goes on from NZ_LMVB01000001.1 coordinate 215,964, forward strand.
CGCAACAACGAGAATATGAAAAACAGCAAAAAATGGTTGAACGTATTGAGGGGCAAATGAATGAGCTTACTTCTTGGTCTAAAAAAGCTCATGCACAATCGACGAAAAAAGAATTCCCTAAAGAATACTATCGGGTGAAAGCAAAGCGCATGGATGCACAAGTAAAATCAAAACAAAAGCGTCTTGAAAAAGAACTTGAAAAAATAAAAGTGGAGCCTCTTGATTCAGAATATAAAGTGACCTTCTCAATGAAAACAAATAATAGAGTAGGAAAACGTTTCTTAGAAGTTCAAAATTTAACGAAATCGTTTGACGGACGAACACTTTTTAAAGACGCCAATTTTACGATTCAACATGGTGATAAGATTTCAATTTCTGGCCCAAATGGTAGTGGGAAAACGACGTTATTGAAAGTAATTCTCGGACAGGAAACCGCAAAAGGGCATGTGTGGCTTTCACCATCTGCAAAAATTGGTTATTTAACACAAGAAGTGTTTGATTTACCACTTGAACAAACACCAGAGCAGCTATTTTATCAAGAAACCTTCGAGGCAAGAGGAAAAGTTCAAAACTTAATGAAGCATTTAGGATTTATGGCTTCTCAATGGTCAGAACCCATTATGAACATGAGCATGGGTGAACGTGTGAAGTGTAAGCTTATGAAGTATATTCTAGAAGACAAAGATGTGCTTATCTTAGATGAACCAACGAATCATCTAGACCTAGCTTCGCGTGAACAACTAGAAGACACGTTAGCACAATATAATGGTACGCTGTTGGTCGTATCGCATGATCGCTATTTCCTAGAAAAAACAACAACTACAAAACTTGTTATTTCGAACAGTCGTATACACAAGCAATTGTATGAAGTGGCGCCCAAAAAAGATAATAAGGAAGAAAGACGTTTACAGCTTGAAACAGAAAGGCAAGAAGTTTTAGGCAAGCTTAGTTTTATGACCCCAAATAATAAAGAATATGCAGAACTTGATCTGAGATTTAACGAGCTTACGAAACAAATAAAAGAGCTTTACTAACGAAAAAATGACTTCTCAAAAACGTCTCAATCAGATTGATCGAGATCTGCCATGTTGAAAGTATTACACATTGCTAAATAAGACGATTTGCTTTAATTAGCATTCGTCTTATTTATTTTGGCTTCATTCCATAAGTTCCAAACAATTGCTCGTTATTCGATGGTGGGAGCATAACCTTGAAACAAAATCTAAAAAGTGTACTGGGACAACTGGCCCGGTTTAATTAAGAGAAGCCAGATAAATTTTGTCAGATACCTCATGTTTTTGTTTGTTTTATACCCCTAGTGGGTATATTATATTTATAACAATAAATTTAAGAATTCGAGGTGTTTTATTATGATGAATAAGCAACTGATTTTTCTTAGTGTCGCTACGATTATTGGTTTAAGTGGATGTGGAAATGATACAAGCGACGAGAATCATTCCAACAACAATGAGCATGCCAAACATGAAGAGATGGATCATAGTTCCCATTCTAGTTCAGGTGAAGTTCCTAAAGATTTGAAGGAAGCAAAGAATCCAACGTATAAAGTTGGCAGTCAAGCATATTTGAAAACAGATCATATGAAAGGGATGGACGGTGCTAAGGCAACAATTGTAGGTGCTTATGATACGACGGCTTATGCTATTTCATATACCCCGACAACAGGTGGGGAAAGAGTTGAAAATCATAAATGGGTTGTTCAAGAAGAAATTAAAGATGCCGGTGAGGAAACGTTCGCACCAAGAACGGAAGTCACCATAGAGGCAGACCATATGGAAGGCATGGATGGAGCTATGGCTGAAATTGACTCAGCCGAAAAAATGACTGTCTATATGGTTGATTACACGCCAACTACTGGTGGAGAAAAAGTAACAAATCATAAATGGGTAACAGAAAGTGAACTATCAACTAAATAAAGAATCATCTACTTTTTTTGTAAAGAAGTCCATCCTTTAGTAGACTAACAAATAGATATAATGCCAATATAAAAGGTGATGTAAATGGACCGTGACATTCAAGCATATTTTGAGAACTTAGAAGCAAAGGACAAAGATGTTCAATATGAAGCCTTTAATGCAATTTTAGCAGCTACAACTGAAAAAGCGGACTGGGCTTATGAAGTTTGGGATCAATTACAGGACTGGTTAACAAACCCTGATAATCACAGAAGATCCCGGGCTGCCCAGTTCCTCTCTGGTTTAGCAATTAGTGATCCTGAGAAGCGGATGCTAAGTGATTTTCCAGCTTTATGGGTAGTAACCAAAGATCCGAAATTTGTGACAGCCCGTCACAGCTTGCAATCAATTTGGAAAGTTGGCTTAGCTGGACCAGAACAAAAAGAGATGTTGATGCAGCATATTGTTGATCGTTTTCAAAACGGAGCAAATGAGAAACATTACACATTGATTCGCTACGATATGATTCAAGGCTTGAAGAATTTATATGATCGAGTAAACGATGAGCAAATTAAGCAAACAGCCATGGAATTAATTGAAACAGAAGAAGATAGCAAGTATCGCAAGAAGTATCTGTCTGTGTGGAAATAATGTGAGTACTGTTACTGGAACATAGAAGCTGTCTTTATGGCTTTCAGGACTTGAATTTGTCATTCAATCAATTAGACGAATGGTTGATTACTACGAATACGAACAATACTCATCTTGAAGTAATAAGCTATTCAACCTGGCATTTTTTCATTATTGAAGCAGTCATTTTGATAACAATGATAAAAAATTAAAATAATACACAGAATAAATTGATAACTCTAAATACTTGAGCTATATTTGCACTGTACATATTTTTAAGGGGGAAATGAAAATGGTTAATTTTACGTGGCAGGGAACTCCAGTAACACAATTAGGAAACGACGTAAAGGTTGGAGATAAAGCTCCTGAATTTACAGTACTAGCGAATGACTTATCACCTGTTACACTCGCTGAGTCAAAAGGGAAAGTTCGTTTAATTTCTGTTATACCTTCTATTGATACTCCTGTTTGTGATACACAAACACGTCGTTTTAACGAAGAAGCTTCTAAATTAGGGAATGTACAGGTTCTTACTATTAGCGCTGATTTACCGTTTGCACAGAGAAGTTGGTGTGCAGCAAATGGTATTGAGAATGTACAAACATTATCAGATCATCGTGATCTGTCATTCGGCGGGGCATACGGTGTTGCTATCCAGGAACTTCGCTTATTAGCACGTGCTATTTTTGTTGTTGATACAAACGACAAAATAACATATGTTGAGTATGTTAATGAATCAACCGACCACCCAAATTACGAAGCAGCATTAGAAGCAGCTAGAGCAGTATTATAAAGTGAACCTTCAATCAGTGGGGGTTTTCTTCATCCCCCACTGATTGTTAGTTGAACCAATCGGGCTTTTACGGGCAGTTGGCCCCCACCTACGCTTCTTCGATTCCTCTAAGCCTTGAGGTGGGGGTCTTACTGCCCGTTAATGCGGGATAAACAAGTAGAATTATTTTGGTAGCTCATACATTTTTCAATATTTCGCAGGTAGGCACAATTCTTGTATAAGAAATTGTGTCTTTTTTTGTTATCGTCTTGAAAATGGTTTTGCAGTATATTTCACAAATTGCGACATAGGAAAAGCGACTAATGAGTGACAAAAGTAAGCTAGAGTCGGTCATATAAGAGCTTGAAAAACAACTATTGTTTCACTGGGCTCTGCCAGAAAAAGTAGATTGCTAGCCACCTAACAAGCATGAACTTGGTGGCTGTCAATCTTTTTTTGTGAGAATAAGTATGTTGATAAATTGGATCACAAGCTATAAATAATAAAAATTTTAGAAGAACGTTAGTTCGTAATAAACGATGAATCGGAATTGGAAATAGCCGACTAGTTATTTTCAAACTGCCCCTAAAAGTATTGCAAATGTAGACGATAATAATAAAGGTGTTGATTATTGCCGTGAATATGTCTGAAATTACAACAATTGGGAGGGTGACATATGAAAGTAACTAGACTAAAGGGGGTTCGGCTAGGTTTGAGCAAAAAATTAATAATAGCGTTTTTAGTCATTTTATTAGTACCAAGTATTTCAATAGCTATATTCTCCTATCAAAGTTCACAAAATAACTTGGATCAACAAATGATGGAGACAGCGCAAAAGAATGTAGGAATCATTAATCATTCAGTAGAGCAATTTATTCGTTCGCATATAGATAATGTCAATTATTTAGCGAATTCAGTTGTCGCTTCTAATATTGTCGAAGATGATGATGTTCAAATAAGAAGATTGCTAGATACAATACAGAGCGACAAAGCAGATGTTGAACAAACATTTATAGCAACAGAGAAAGGGCAATTTATTAATTCGCCGTCTACAGTAAAAAATCCACCTGGTTATGACCCAAGAGTGCGACCTTGGTATCAGGATGCGATGGCTAATAAGGGTCAGATACTTATTACAGATCCACGCGTATCGCTAGCGACTAAACAAGTCGTCATTACGATAGCCAAAGCAACGACCGATGGAAAAGGGGTTGTTGCGGTTGATCTTAAGTTGGAGAGTTTTATCAATTTAGTCAATCAAATCAAAATTGGCAAACAAGGTTATTTATATGTAATTGATAAGAATAATCATTATATTACCCACCCGACGATTGAGGTCGGCACACAAGTAGAAGACGATTTGTCCAAAAAATTGCAAGCGGCTCAAACAGGCAAGTTTAATTATATAGCAAATGGGGAACCGATGAAATTAGCGTTTTCTACGAGTGAATTAACAGGTTGGAAAATTGTCGGCAGTATGAATCAAAGTGAAGTAGCTGATGCAGTTAAACCCATTTTAAAAACAACATTAATCGTCATAAGTATTTCGATTATACTTGGGGGCTTATTGATTTTATTCATCATTCGCTCAATGATTCGTCCAATTACGGAGCTAGTCGGGGCGGCGAATAATTTGAGTCAAGGTGATCTAAGTGTTCGTGTTAATTTAACAAGTAAAGATGAGCTTGGTCAGTTGGCTCAAGCATTTGATCAAATGCGAAAAAGTCTTAGTGAGATTATTCTCGAAGTTCGGGAAAAGTCGAGTAGCTTAGCAGCATCTTCTGAGCAATTAAATGCAAGTACAGAGCAGAACACGTCTGCAACAGAACAAATTTCTTCATCGATTCAGGAAGTGGCTGCAGGTATGGAGAGTCAGTCTACTCAGATTGAACAAAGCTCAAGAATGGCTGGGGAAATGTCAGCATCGATTCAATATATTGCAAAAAGTTCACAAGAAGTTTCGCAAACGGCAACCAATGCATCATCAGCTGTAGAAGTAGGAAATAAAGCGATCGAAACAACGGTTGGACAAATGGAATACATTAAGAAAACGGTGAATGAAATATCAAGCAGCATCCAAGTTTTAAATAGTCACTCACAAGAAATTAGTAAGATTGTAGACGTGATTACAAATATAGCCGACCAAACAAATTTACTTGCACTTAATGCAGCGATTGAAGCAGCTAGAGCAGGTGAGCATGGCAAAGGCTTTGCTGTTGTTGCAGATGAAGTACGTAAGCTTGCAGAACAATCGGCACAATCAACCGATCAAATTAGACAAATGATTGGATCGATTCAGAGTGAAACATCAAATGCAGTGAAATCTATGGAATCAGGAACAACAGAAGTAGACAAAGGAATTGAAGTAGTCAGTGATGCAGGTGCATCCTTTGTGGCTATTACAGGTTACTTTACGACAATAACCGAACAAATTGAACAAGTAACATCCAAAGTCCAAGATATTTCCACTGGAACAAAACAGTTTGCTAACACTTTTGAAGAAGTTGCAAAAGTAGCAGACTCTACAGCAGGTGGCGCTCAAAATGTTTCTGCTTCTACACAGGAACAATTAGCTTCTATGGAAGAAATCAGAAGTTCGGCAACTTCTTTATCACAAATCGCCGAGGAATTGCAGGATATCGTGCAGCAATTTAAACTGTAACATTGGGAAACACATAGCAAGTCTTTAAAAAGGTAGCTCTAAAAAGGTCTGACCTCACGTTCTATACACCGTTTATTACGAAATTATACTAATAAACGATATATAGCAGATGTGAGGTTCTGGACCTTTTTGTTATGGGGTTGCCTCTTTATGTATAAACTAATAACACCATGTCGTTTCCCTACTTTTTAGCCGTTTTGTCCGAATAATATTGATGGTTAAAAAAAGTAATTAAAACAGATTGCCTTAAATGAAAAAAGACTACGTGATTCAAGCAGAAACGATTCAAAATGTAATCTCAAATAAGGACAGTACCTTCTCAACGAAAGGCACTTAAAAAGAAATAGAAAAAGAAATTATCCAAATGGTTTGAAAGGAAGAGAACAATAATCAAATAAAAGCGGCTGAAGTTTAGGAATAAATAGGGAAACTTTCTGCTTTTTTTACGATGATTAGTTGCAATATTAAACAATTTAATGACATTAGGGAAATGTAATCAAAAACTGTTGCAATTGGAAACGTTTTATCTTAATATAATGAATGCAACCGATATTTTCATATAAATGATTTTTCTAATAGGGTATTAAAGTTGGAAATTAAAGCAACGTTAGTTCGTATTCCAGGAGGAATGATGGTAGTTCGACTTCTTCTGGCAGCATTAATTAACACATTCGCACCCGGCTTTCTAGGGATTGGGAATTTCATACAAGCATTATTTGTTGATGGTGCTAGTACTTTAATTGCGTTATTCTTATATTTCTGTATTATTACCGATTGTCATTGGTATGGTATTAGGGAATTTGGATCCTGAAATGGAGAAGTTCCTTCCAAAAGGTAGTGATATGCTAATTCCGTTCTTCGCATTTGCTTTAGGTATGGGAATTGACCTTGAAAAAATTAATGAAGGCGGATTATCAGGTATTTTACTTGGCGTGTTAACAGTGGTATTAACAGGCGGAGCTGGTTATTTAACATTCAAATTCCTAAAGTGGAATCCAATTGTGGGTGCTACTGAAGGTTCAACAGCAGGAAATGAAGTTGCAACTCCTGCAGCAAGCGTTGTTACAACCGCTATTTCGTTTCCGATTTTTGTATGATTCCTAGCTGGACAACTTACGAAAAAAGGAAAACAAAAGAAATAAACCTTCTATAATTTATGTTCAAAAGAGGTGTAAGTATGAAATTAGCTATTATAGCCGATGATTTGACTGGTGCCAATGATAGTGGAGTTCAATTAGCTCGTCACGGTTTAAAAACGACTGTTTTATTTGATATGGATGAAACAAGCGTTAAACAATATGAAGCTGTTGTTTTTGATACGGATAGCCGTTCTATCGATCGAAAAGAAGCTTATGAAAAAGTAAAACAAATAGCAGAATTTCTCAAAGATGCAGGATTTAAAAATATTTTCAAAAAACTCGATTCAACAATGAGGGGAAATATTGGAGCAGAAATCGATGCGGTATATGATGTTGTAAAACCGGATTTTGTTATGATCGCACCTGGCTATCCTAAAAACAATCGAACGATTCTCCAATCTACACACTATTTAAAGGGTGTTCCGTTAGGAGAAACAGAGATTGCAAAAGACCCTAAAACACCTATAACACAATCATATTTACCCGAACTTTTAAAAGAACAAACGAAACATACAATTGGTACGATTACAGTTGATGACTTAGAACACGGGGAACAATTTGTTCAAGGAAAAATTAAGGATTATTTCCAAAAAGAGATAACATACCTTATCATTGATTCAACAGAAGAGTATCACCTTAAACAAATTTTGGACTACACTCAAAAATTAACCTATCAATTTACTTGGGTTGGGTCTGCTGGGATTGCCAATTATCTTCCTGACTACTATGCCATTCCAAAAGGAAATAGCGTATTGGCTATTCCTAAAAACACAAATCCAACACTTACGGTTATTGGTAGTGTGAATAAAAATTCTAGAGCACAGATGAAGGTGCTGTTAGAAAAAACAAATGTCCACGCAATCCCATTTGAATCTTACAAAGCCGTCGCCGATAATATGGAAAGAACAAGTGAAATCAGAAGAGTCTATCATGAAGCTATGCAAAAAGCAGAAGAGGGCTTAGATGTTTTGATCTATTCCACAGGGGAAAAAGAAGATATTGAAAAAGCATGGAGTACAGGTGAAGCAAAAGGGCTTAGCCATACTGAAATTAGTAATGAAATTGTAAAAGCAATTGGTGCGGTTTGCTCTGTACTCTTAGAATCAGGAATTTTCACAGGTGTTTCCATGACTGGTGGAGATACGGCTAAACAAATTTGTACTTTATGGGATGTTAAAGGTTTTGAATTACTAGACGAACTAGAAATCGGTGTACCTATTTCTAAGTTTTTAGGAAATGATAACATTTATGTGGTCACTAAAGCTGGTGGCTTTGGTGCAGAAGATGTTTTCATACATGCAATAAAAAAATTAAAGGGGGAAAAATGAATTATGAAACCAATTATCGGAATTACTATGGGAGATGCTGCAGGTATTGGACCTGAAATCATCGTTAAATCTCTTAATCACAAAGAAGTATATGAAAAATGTAACCCATTGGTTATTGGGGATGCAAAAATTTTAGAAAAGGTAAGTCCAATTGTCCAATCAACAGCAACAATCAATATGATTAAAGACCCTTCTGAAGCTAAATATGAATATGGAACAATTGATGTAATCGATTTAGATCTTTTACCTGCTGACTTACCTTTCGGAGAAGTTTCAGCTGCTGCAGGAGACGCAGCGTTCCAATATTTAGCTAAATCGATTGAATTAGCTAAAGAAAAGAAAATTGACTCGATCTGTACAGCTCCTTTGAATAAAGAAGCATTGCATAAAGGTGGTCATATCTATCCAGGGCACACTGAAATTCTTGCTGATTTAACAGATACAGAAGACTTTTCAATGATGTTAACGACTCCTAACTTAAGAGTGATTCATTTAACGACTCACATGGGATTAATAGAAGCGATTGCAAGTATTAACCCAGAAAGAACGTATACAGTTGTCAAATTAGCACATGATACCCTTGCAAAAGCAGGCTTTGACAACCCTAGAATCGCCGTTTGTGGAATTAATCCACATGCTGGAGAAAATGGTTTGTTTGGTAATGGAGAAGAAGAAGAAAAATTAATGCCTGGTATTGAGAAAGCGAAATCCGAAGGCATCGATGTAACAGGTCCACTACCAGCTGATACATTATTCTTCAGAGCTGGCAGAGGCGATTTTGATGTTGTTGTTGCATGTTATCATGACCAAGGACATGCGCCTGTAAAAGTAATGGGGATTGAAGAAGGCGTTAATATCACAGTTGGCTTAAAAGGCGGCATTATTAGAACGTCTGTCGATCACGGTACAGCATTTGATATCGCTGGTAAAAATATCGCTGATGATAAAAGTATGTTAGCGGCTATAAATTCAGCGATTGAATTAGCACCTAAAAGATAAGATAAACTTCAAACAGTGGAGCCTCATCTTCCACTGATTGTGGTTAAATGTATTGTAAACTCTAAAACGTGTAGGTATTCTACTCGTTTTAGAGTTTTTTTATTTTTGGCAGATTACTTCATTCGTCTGTCGTTATCTAGCAAAAGCAGTTTACCTATTAACGGTGAGTTAGGGTGATATGGTAGTTTGGGGTGATATGAGGAAAGGGGAAACAGAAATGCCGTGATCGGATCACACAAATCCCCAAAAAAGAACCTCACTAGTAAGTAAGGTCGAATGATAACTCAGGGATTATAACAAGGTGGATAGAAGAGATACTTTTTTATATAACGTTAATATCTCTTTACTGTACGGTTCCCCAGCCTCATTGATTTGCCCTTCCATATCGGTCAGGAGATCAGCTAATTTTAGTGCTTTTTGTCTGTCTGAAATATAACTGTTGCGAAGGATCGATTCGTACTTTTCGTTGTATTCAGCAAGCGTCATTTTATAAGTCCTCCTTAAAGTGCAAAGTAATTTAAGTCGTCTTTTATTTCTTCATCCGTTATTTCGATGTATGTTAACGTTACTCCTGTACGGCTATCGTTGTTTCTCTTTTACGATGCTATCTGTCATGACAGTACCCGTGTTTTCAACTAGTGAAATCAACGGATTGAACGAACTTTATTTAATCTAAGTATAGCATGATTCCCCAGTATGTTCAGTAATTAGGAAAAATGAATGGAACGACTCATACCAATTCAAATAATTGAAAAATCCGATTAGTTATTGCAAAAACGATTATAATGATAGTGTTAGGGATTGTATAAAAGGAGATTTGACATGCCTGTTATCCGTTATCAACAATTGATTAAATCACCAATTGAAGTATGTTTTGACTTAGCGAGCAACGTGGATATTCATACTCAAACAACATTGCAATCAAAGGAAGGAATCAAAGATGACGTTACAACAATTAAAATATGTGATTGAAGTGGCAAGAAGTCGTTCGATTAGCAAAGCAGCACAGAATTTGTTTATTAGCCAGCCAAGCTTATCAAACGCATTAAAAGAGCTGGAGAAAGAAATGGGGATTACGATTTTTTCGCGAACCAATAAGGGAATTATGATTACTCCTGAAGGCTCAGAGTTTTTAGGTTACGCAAGGCAGGTGGTTGAACAGGCAGAGCTTCTTGAAAATCGCTATTCCAATACGCAAGCGCCTCAGCAGAATTTTTCTGTATCAGCTCAGCACTATGCATTTGCGGTGAGTGCTTTTGTACAACTACTAAAAGATTATGATCGAAAGGAATATGAGTTCACTTTACGAGAAACGAAGACATATGAAATCATTGATGATGTGAAAAACCTACGTAGTGAAATTGGCGTTTTATATGTAAATGAGTTCAACAAAAAGGTGATTTATAAGTTTCTTAGAGAAGGAAATTTAATATTTCATGAGCTATTTGAAGCGAAACCACATGTCTTTATTAGCTCAAAGAACCCACTTGTGAAGCAGGAATATGTGACATTATCTGATTTACGCCCGTTTCCATATCTCTCTTTTGAACAAGGAGATTATAATTCCTTTTATTTTTCTGAGGAGATTTTAAGCACTCTTTCTAGACCAAAAAATATTCGGGTTAGTGACCGGGCCACTTTATTTAACTTACTGATTGGGTTAAATGGCTATACGATTTCGACAGGTGTCATTAGTCATGAATTAAACGATGAAGACATTATTGCGGTTCCTTTGAAGGTGGATGAACGGATTACCGTTGGATATATTACCCACAAAAATGTAACGAACAGTACACTGGCCAATATCTATATTCAATATTTACAAGAAGCAATCGCAAAAGAACAATCACAGCTATAGTTAAAAGCTATGGCAAGAGATAGATTTTACGTGTTACGTTATACTGATTTTTCCGTGCTATACTTACCTCATATCAAATAAGAAGACAACTAGTTACGGTAATTACCCCTCTTCCTATTTATGAGAAGAAGGTTTTTTTATATTAAAGAAAGAAGGGCATCATGTATGGTAAACACAACAGTTAAAGCGCCATTTAGGGCCGATCATGTAGGTAGTTTTCTAAGAACAGAACCGATTAAAGAAGCAAGAAAGGCTTATGTGAATGGGGAAATTGATAAAGATGCTTTAAAGGCTATAGAGGATCAAGAGATCGAGAAACTTGTACAAAACCAAATTAAAGTAGGGCTGAAATCAATAACGGATGGTGAGTTTAGACGTTCTTGGTGGCATTTAGATTTCCTCTCAGGTTTAGAAGGGGTAGAACTGTTTGAAACGGAATATGTAAGTAACTTCAAAGGTGCTAGAACAAGAAATAATGCTATTAAAGTGGTTGATAAAGTAGGCTTTGATAATCATTATATGGTAGAACACTTTAAGTTCTTACAAGAGGCAGTGGACAAATATGGTGATGGAAGTCAAGTTGCTAAGTTTGCCATTCCAAGTCCCAATATGTTATTCACTAGGATTCAGGGTGATGAGTATTATAACGGGAATAGAGAGCAATTCTATAATGATACCGTAACAGCGTACCAAACAGCCATTCAAGCTTTCTATGATGCAGGCTGTCGCTATTTACAATTAGATGATACTTCTTGGATTGATTTTGTTTCGGAAGAACGTATAAAAGCAGTCGTTGAAAGACTTAACATGAAAGTTAGTGACATCATCGATACTAGAGTAAGTTGTTTAAATGATGCTATTTCTAAGAAACCTGATGATATGGTCATTACTATGCATATTTGTCGTGGAAACTTCAAGTCTACCTATATTACAAGTGGTGGATACGATAATATATCTGATGCGATATTTGCTAACTTAAATGTAGATGGACTCTTCCTAGAATATGATGATAACCGTTCAGGCGATTTTGAACCATTAAAAAACTTTAAACGTGATGACCAAACAGTCGTACTAGGATTGATAACATCTAAATTCCCAGAACTAGAAGATCCAGAAAGTATCAAAGGTAGAATAAAAGAAGCAAGTCAATATATTCCTTTAGAAAACCTAGCATTAAGCCCGCAATGCGGATTCTCTAGCACGGAAGAAGGAAACATATTAACAGAAGAAGAACAGTGGAATAAAATAAGTCACATGATTAAAATTGCTGAGAGTGTGTGGGTAACAACTGAAAGTGTTTCGAACTAAATAATAGATTTGTAGAACCTCTCCCTCCTATAGTAGGTAGGGGAGAGGTTTACTTAAAAAACGTATCATGCCAAATTTAATGTTGGATTATATTTATTTTGTTATAGCTTAAAACTATAACAGGGTATAGCTTTAAGCTATATGGTTTGCTCCGCGCTACACTTACTTGCATAAACAAGCGATCATGCTGGCACCATCATATAGTCATTTTATTGGGGGTATATTATGAATCCTATTTATTTCTTTGAGCAAAGTAAATTAAAACCGTTCCACATTCTGTTAGTTTTTTGGTTATTTATCATTCTGATGTTTGAAGGATATGATGTCGTAATCTACGGCGCTACCATTCCCTTCTTAAAAGAATCATGGGGGATTTCAAATATGGTAGCTGGTTCCATCGGTAGCTATACAACCATAGGCACAGCTGCTGGTGCGGTACTGTTCGGTCTCTATTCGGATCGATTTGGTCGTAGGCGTATTATTATTTTAACGACACTGCTGTTTAGTATTTTTACCATGCTTTCAGGTTTTGCACCGAATGCCATCATCTTTACGATTTGTCGCGTGATTGCCGGCTTTGGGTTTGGTGGGGTTATGCCGAATATCGCTTCACTTATTTCTGAATATGCACCATTAAAATATCGTGCTGCTATCATTTCTTTTATTTTTTGTGGCTATTCAGTTGGTGCGATGGGTGCGTCCTTCATCGGTCAAGCGTTACTGGCTGATTTCGGATGGCAACCAGTTTACTGGATTGGCGCTATTCCTTTAATTTTTATTCCATTCATGTTAAAAGCGATACCAGAATCACTTGACTACTTGCTTAATAACAAACAACATGACCGCATTGCGATGGTTGTCGATAAAATTCAACCAAGCGCTGCTACAACACTCGATTTTACGTATAAAAAGGTAGTACAAACACAAAAATCACCCGTTAGTGCTCTTTTCACTAAAAAGTTCGCTGTTACAACGATGATGTTTTGGTTAGCCTGCTTCTGTACATTCATTTTAATGTATTCACTTAATACTTGGTTACCTACATTAATGCTGCAGGCTGGTTATAACTTATCTTCAAGTTTAATGTTTGTTGCTGTATTACAAATCGGTTCCATTGTTGGCACATTAATACTTGGTAATGTAATTCAAAAAATAGGATTTAAAAATGTGTTAATTCCGCTTTATTTGGTTGGTGCTATTTCTTTAACACTAATTGGCTTTTCTACGAATCTATATGTCGCGTACTTTTTAATTTTTCTCATCGGTGCTGCAACAGTTGGTCTGCAAAATATGTCAAATGCATTTGTTGCTTCGTATTATCCTGTCAACATTCGATCGGCAGCACTTGGAAGTACAATGGCCTTTGGTCGCATCGGCTCCATTGTGGCTCCGACTTATGTGGCGGTGTTACTGACCATGAACCTACAGCCACAATTTAACTTTATCGCCATTGGAATTGCTGCTATATTCGGTATGATCGCATTGTTATTTGTTAATGACAAACACGCCGATTATCAAACTGTCCATGAATCAGAGGTAAACAACACGAAAATAGTTCAGTCATTATAAAGCGAAAGGAGGTCGGGGGAAATTCGGACCTCCTTTTTGCATTCGATTTTATCCCGCATTAACGGAAAGTCAAAACCCCCACTGTTTGAAGTTTCACTTTATATGTATGCGCCAAATAACAGACTTAAAGAATTTACCAAAACTCCTGTTAAAATCATATCTAGTCACTAAGCTCAATCTATGAGATTTTGTTACTTATACAATAAGTGGAGACGCTTTTTGACCTAACCAGCTAATAGAGACTCCTCTGTTATTCAACCGAAGGGCGCTTTAATGAAGTAGCTAAAGTCTAATTTCTCACTTGCAACACCGAGAAATCAGGCTTTTTTATTTGGATTTCCTTAACATTAACATTTTAAATCCGCATTATCCTGATTCTACCCCTAAATCGCTTTTTACTTATTTGGATCTTTCCTCGATCGTCATTTTTCTATTTATGTAGGATTTTTAAAGTGTTATAGAACAATCGATTGTTTTTTATCGATATATCGATTATAATTACCGATATAATTAGAGATGGAGGGATATGATGAAAAAGCGGAGAGGGTTTGTACAATTAGCCATCTTACATTTACTCAGAGATGATTCGATGCATGGTTATCAAATCATGAAGGAATTGGAGGAGCGTTCGGATGGCCATTATTTGGCTAGTGCGGGTACAGTTTATCCTGCACTTCAAGAATTACAGAATCAGGAAATGATCGATCTTGAGCCTGAAACAGATAAAAAGGTCTATTTTATCGATAAAAAAGGGAAAGATCGATTGGAGGAATTTGCGAAGAGTGGAAAAGGAGATTTCTGGATGGAGTGGAAAGAGTGGTCGGTGTGGCGGAATTCAACAGAGTCCGTTCAGCTAAAGGAGGCTATTGATTTGTGGGAAGTCGAGATGCGAAAAGCAATGAAGGGGGCAAGAATGAATGCAGAAAAATCTGTAGAATTAATCGCCTTTTTAAAAGAAATAACCGAGCGTTTAAAGAAAGAAAACAGGTAGGGAGGGGGAACTTAAATGAAGTCCTTGAGGAAATTACTTCAATATGTAAAACCCTATACACTTTTCGCCATTTTGGGGCCGTTCTTGATGTGCATTGAAGTAGCGATGGATTTGCTACAGCCGACTATCATGCAGCATATCATTGATGTGGGAATCGCTAATCAAGACAATGCTTATGTCATAAAGCTTGGGCTACTTATGTTATTGACAGCTTTTGTAGGATTAATAGGAGGAGCTGGCAGTTCCATTTACAGTACGAAAGCGGCTGTCCATTTTGCAACAGATATTCGTCGTGACGTGTTCAGGAGGACGGAGCAATTTTCCAATCAAAATACCGATTCATTTGGTACTGGAAAATTAATAACCATTGTGACGAATGATATTGCGGCAGTTCAGCAGGCACTCATGATGACATTGCGTGTTTTTGTACGTGGACCGTTGCTGTTTATTGGATCAGTGGTCATTGTCTGGTTTACAGCACGTGAATTGTTTCCTGTGTTACTCGTTGCCATCCCGATTTTAATTGCTTTTATCTATTATTTTTCTGCTAAATCAGGCAAATTGTTTGCAAGAGTGCAAAAAGCAATGGATCAGGTTAATACAAAACTTCAGGAAACTTTGGCAGGTATCCGCGTTATCAAAGCGTTCGATCGTCAAGATTATGAGAAGGGAAATTTCAAAACGGTAAATGATTCGTTAATGAAGCGGAATATGTCGGCCGAGCAAGTCATTCTTACGCTCATGCCTATTATGTTGTTCGTAGTGAATATTGGTGTTGTTGCGGGTCTATGGATGGGGGCGATAAAAGTGAATGAAGGCACGCTTCAAGTCGGCGTCATCTTAGCTTTCATTAATTATTTGAACATTATTATGAATGGATTAATGACGAGCAGCCATGTGTTGATGCAGATTACTCGTTCCTTTACTTCAGCAGATCGGATTCACCAGGTACTTGATACGGAAATTGATATTACTGAGCCTGAAAGTCTAGCTTTTCTTCCAGCAATACGCGGTGAAGTGGAATTTAGACAGGTGAATTTTAGTTATAGTAAAAATGGGGAATATGTGTTAAAAAATATTTCTTTTCAGGCTAAAGCAGGTGAGACGATTGGAATTATCGGTTCGACTGGTAGTGGGAAATCGACGCTCGTAAAATTGCTTCCACGCCTATACGATCCAGATTCGGGAGCCATCCTGATCGATGGGGTCAACATAAAAGAATATCCTCTGGAAAAACTGCGAACCGCGATTGGCTTTGTTCCGCAAAAAGCCACGCTGTTTTCCGGTACGATTGAGGAGAATTTACGCTTCGGCAAAGAGGAAGCAACAACGCTTGAGATGGAAAGCGTGGCTCAGTCTGCAGCTGCAAGTGAGTTTATAAATAGATTTGACGGAAAATTTGCCCATGAGCTCATGCAAGGAGCGACGAATTTGTCCGGTGGCCAAAAACAACGTCTATCGATGGCGCGTGCATTCATCCGGAAACCGAAATTTTTAATCCTAGATGACTCAACTTCGGCCATTGACGCTTTATCGGAAACAGCGGTGCAACAGGCATTAAAACAAGATTATTCAGATACAACTGTGTTCATCATCTCTGCAAAAATTTCATCGATTATGGATGCCGACCAGATTCTCGTCGTGGATGATGGAAGGATCGAAGCAAGTGGAACACATGAAGAATTACTTGCGAAAAGCCGTGTCTATCACGATATCTATATTACGCAAAGCGGGAAGGAGGTCCATTCCTATGAGTAAAACTTCCTCACAGCCTGTCCCGAATGTAATGGGTCGCGCCCGTGGACCAAGAGGGTTTTCCGGACCGGTTGTTAAAGCGAAGGATAAAAAAGGAACGGCCAAACGGATTTGGCGATATATGGAAGTGCAAAAAGTAGCGCTGATCACAGCGATTATTTTTGTTATCTTTTCTACACTATTAGGCTTATTAGGTCCCTATTTGATTGGGGTCATCATTGATGACTACATCATTCCAAAGGATATTGGTGGGACTCTTCGGCTTTTGGTATTATTAGCTTCTGTTTATACGGCTATCTCAATATTCACCTGGTTGCAAACGTTTTTGATGGTCCGCGTATCATTACAGACGATTCGGATATTACGTCAGGATTTATTTAATAAATTTCAGGTATTATCCTTAAGGTTTTTCGATAAACGTACACATGGAGATTTGATGAGCCGAGTGACAAATGATATTGAGAGCTTGAATAATGCGCTCAGTCAAAGCGTTATTCAAATTTTTTCTTCCATCTTAATGGTATCAGGTGTTACGATTGCGATGTTTTCACTTAATTGGGTGCTCGCCATTGTGACGCTGTTGATCATTCCAGTGATGATCTTTACGACTAAAAAAATCATCACATACAGCAGCAGTAATTTCATCAAAAGACAGCGAGACTTGGGAGAGTTGAACGGATTTATCGAGGAGTCCATTTCAGGAAACGAAGTGATTACACTCTTTGGGAAAGAGGAAAAGACTATTGCGAAATTCTCGGTGGTTAATGAAAGACTGCGCCATTCGGCAATGGCGGCAGATACGGTATCAGGCTTTCTTGGACCGATTAATAACTTCATTAACAATGCGGGACTAGGATTAGTGATTGGGTTTGGCGCGATTATGACGGTTCAAGGGATGACATCTGTCGGGATCATTGCCGCCTTCGTCACGTATTCCCGCCAATTCTTCCGGCCTATTAACCAACTATCCAGTCTATTGAATACGTTTCAGTCCGCGATAGCTGGCGCTGAGAGGGTGTTTGAAATCATGGATGAAACTCCAGATTTGAAGGATAAAGAGAACCCGATTGCAATCGATTCCTTTCATGGTGATGTCGAATTTTCCAATGTTCACTTTTGCTATGAGGATGAAAAGCCAATCTTGAAAAATATTAATTTTAAAGTAAGAGCAGGCGAGAAAATTGCCTTGGTAGGTCCAACTGGTTCGGGTAAAACGACCATCATCAATCTGTTAATGAGGTTCTATGACATTAATTCTGGTGAAATAAAAATCGATGGTCAGGACATTAGAGATTATAAAATCAGTAAGTTGCGCAAAAAAATTGGTATTGTGCTTCAGGATACCTTTCTATTTTCCGGGACTATCATGGAAAATATCCGTTATGGACGTTTGGAAGCAACCGATGATGAAGTCATTGCTGCGGCAAAAATGGCTTCTGCTCATGGATACATCAAGCATTTACCCGAAAAATATCAAACGTCAATCACATCTGGTGGCTCCAACATAAGTCAGGGACAACGTCAATTGCTTGCGATTGCCAGGGCCATTTTAGCAGATTCAGATATATTGATTCTTGATGAAGCAACATCTAGCATTGATACCAGAACCGAAATTGAAATCCAAGAAGGATTGAATCGCTTAACTGAGGGACGGACAAGCTTTGTAATTGCCCACCGCTTAAAAACAATTGAGAATGCCGACCGGATTTTGGTTATCCATCATGGAGAGATCATTGAATCGGGTACCCATCAGGAACTGTTGCAGGAGAAAGGCTTTTATTTTGACATGTATGATAGTCAGTTTAATATTTGAGGATGAATACTCCCGCCACTTAACTTTCTAACAAAAGTTTGAAGTGGGGGGAAGAAAACCCCCACTGATTGAAGTTTCACTTTATTGTTGTATTAAAGTGTTCATTAATCTTTTGACAAGTTTCGAGAAGGGCAGTTGCTAGCCTTTCCTCATTACCATAAAAACGAGTTGCTGGGAGTGGTATAGAGACAGCACTTAGATTTTTCATACTATCAACAACAACTGCGCCTACCGCACAAATTCCATGAATGTGCTCTTCTTTGGTAAAAGCAACACCTTCTTTACGAACTACTTCTAACTCTTTTAACAGTTCATCCCGATTCGTCATCGTTTTATCTGTGTACTTTGTTAATTGATTGGGTAGGAGCTTTTCAACCTCGGTTGTAGGTAGTGAGGCGAGTATAGCCTTTCCATTTGCCGTGCAATGTAATGGAAAAGATGCTCCGGGTTGTGAAGTCGCTTGTAGTGGATGTGAAGCGATAATTTGATCTACAAAAAGTACCTTTCCGTTATCTAAAACTGAGAGGTCGACGGTTTCATTTACTTCATTCGATAGTTGAATTAAAAATGGCCTAATTTCTTCTCTAAGGTCACTATGGACAGCAGCAGCAAGCATTGCAATCTCAGGCCCAAGACGGATACCGCCGTAAGCAGAGGCTTGTGCGACAAAATTTTCATGTTCTAGAGTTTGAACAATTCTTTGCACTGTTGATCGTGCTAATCCCACTTCTTTTGCAATCTGAGATAAGCTTAATCCTTTTGGATGATCCCTAAGAGTCCTCAGTATTTTAGCCGCCCGAGAGATAACTTGAACGTTAGATGTCTTATTTTGATCTTGTTTATCGTTACTCAAAAATATGTACTCCTTCCATCTTATCTACCCATTCAATTATATCTGAAATTTTGATCTTTCATATAGAATTTCTGTCATTGATCAAATATGTAGAAGTTACCTTTCAATTCTTTTGTATGAAGGACATGGGGACGGGGCTTCGCAACCTACTCATAAGCCCGCTACTTAGCAGGTAAAGCATCCAAAGTTCCGCCACCATTTACCATATGTAGTGTGCTACATGTGGTAAATGGTGGCGTTTTGTATCATAACTGATGATTGTATGAAGAAAAACAATCTGATTGACAAAGGTGTTATACATTCATTATACTCAAGTTAACCAAATGACGATACATATGTACCGTATAGTGGTTAATACTTCATTTAGATTGTTGCATACTATTAATTTATTATCGAGACTTTTTAAACATTTAAAATTAGAGGTGGATAGATATGGGTTTGGTAAAAGTCGGCGTAATTGGAGTAGGGAATATAGGCAGCTCACATGTTCAATTACTGGATAAAGGACAAATCGAAGGGGCAACATTAACAGCCATTTGTAGTCGTAATGAAAGTCGAATTGAATGGGTGAAAAATAATACACAAGGAGATGTGCAAATTTTCCGGGATGAAGAGACCTTTTTTAGTGAATCAGGAATTGATGCCGTTCTAATTGCGACGCCCCATTACAGTCATCCAGACCTAGCAAAAACAGCCTTTGCGAATGGGATACATGTCCTCATTGAGAAACCAGCAGGGGTTTATACAAAAAATGTGCTGGAAATGAATGAAGCAGCTAAAGCTAGTGGTAAAGTATTTGGTATCATGTATAACCAAAGAGCGAATCCCCTTTATCAAAAGTTACGGGATCTTATTCGTTCAGGAGAACTTGGTGAGATTAAACGAACCAATTTGATTGTGACGGATATTTACCGTTCACAAAGTTATTATGATTCAAGTAAATGGAGAGCCACATGGAAAGGTGAAGGTGGAGGTGTTTTATTAAATCAGGCACTTCACCAATTAGATATTTGGCAGTGGACGACAGGGGATATGCCCAAACGGATTCGTGCAGTGTCCAGTGTAGGAAAGTACCATGATATTGAGGTTGAAGATGATGTAACAGCATATGTCGAATATGATAATGGGGCGACGGGTGTATTTATTACTTCAACAGGAGAAGTTCCGGGAACGAATCGCTTTGAGATCATTGGAGATCGCGGGAAAATCGTTGTTGAAAATGAAGAACTTACCTTCTACCAATTAACACAATCAGAACGTGAATTTAATAAGACGTACAAAGGTGGTTTCGGTCAGCCGGAATGGAAGGAAATTGATGTTTCTGTAAAAAGTGAAAATGCAAATCATGTAAGGATTATTCAAAACTGGATTGATTCGATTCGTAAAGGTTCACCTTTACTTGCACCAGGTGAAGATGGGGTAAAGGCATTAGAAATTGCCAATGCCATGTACTTATCTTCTTGGTTAAATGAAACAGTAGAATTACCTGTCGACCCCAACTATTATTTTGAAAAATTACAAGAAAAAATCAGTACTTCTACATTCGAGAAAAAGAATGTAACAAACACAACATTAGATGTAAAAGGGACCCATTAGTATTTTTAATTATTGGTTTGTTAGAATCGGAAACGAGGCTTTTGAAAATACAAAATAATCAGTTTAGAAAAATATTGGACAATATACTTTATTGTTTTGGAAATGAGGCATAGAGGTGAATACATCGAAATTATGGACAAAAGATTTTATCATCATGTCCGTATCCACTTTTTTTGGGAGTTTGACCTTTTATTTATTAATAACGACTTTAACCGTTTATGCGATTGAAGAATTTAACGCTTCACAAAGCATGGCGGGTCTTGCGTCTAGTATATTTGTAGTGGGTGCACTAGTTTCACGTATTTTTGCTGGAAAATATATTGAGATTATTGGACGTAAAAAGATGCTTTATGGCGGATTATTTTTATTTTTGATTATGATGTTGTTATATTTTTTTGTAGAAAGCATGAACGTATTATTATTTATTCGTTTTATTCATGGAGCAGCGTTTGGGTTGTTTACCACAGTTATAGCAACCGTTATCATGGATATTATTCCGAATGAACGTCGAGGAGAAGGAGTAAGCTATTTTTCATTAAGTATAACCCTTGCAATGGCAGTTGGCCCCTTCCTAGGTCTTTATATCAGCGAACAAGGGAGTTTTACGATAATATTTGTAGCTTGTACACTATTCTCTCTCGTAAGTACTATTATCTTATTATTTGTGCATGTCCCTGAAGGAAACATCACAAAAGAACAGCTTGATGCAATGAAAGGTTTTAAGTTGAAAGATTTTTTCGAAATAAAGGCTGTTCCTATCGCTATTATTATTGCAATTATGGGTTTTGCTTACTCAGGTATCCTGTCATTTATGACTTCTTATGCAAAAGAAATTAATTTAATGGAGGCTGCAAGTTTCTTCTTTCTCGTATATGCTGTTTTCATCTTGATTTCAAGACCATTTACTGGACGGCTATTAGATAAAAAAGGGGATAACATTGTGATGTATCCAGCGTTACTATTATTTGTGATCGGATTAGTTACTCTTAGTCAAGCCAACCAAGGATTCATTCTCCTTTTAGCAGGAGCGCTAATTGGTCTTGGATTTGGAACGATGACTTCTTGCTGTCAAGCTATTGCCATAAAGGAATCACCGCGGCACCGAGTGGGGCTTGCAACCTCGACCTTTTACGTGTTTATGGATTCAGGAGTAGGAATTGGCCCTTTTCTATTAGGGTTTATCATTCCAGTCGTTGGTTTTCGTGGCGTGTATTTAACCTTGGCAGTGGTCGTATTTGCGAGTATTTTTTTGTATTATGTACTCCATGGAAGAAAGAAACTTACAGAAAACAATATCCTACAAGCGAGCTAGTATTTACGGGGATTTTAGGACAGTTACTTATTAAAAAATAATCTGGCACCTTTTTTAAATAAGAAGGGTGTCATAATATATAAAACAATATAACTATTAAAAGTATTGCCTTATAGAGTGGACTTTTATTGTTTGGATGACCCTTAACTGACTTTTACAAGTAGGGACATGGGGGTTTATAGAAAATATAGAATGAAGATACATACGATATGGGGTGGGATTGAATATGATTAAAGGGATTAATCACGTAGGATTAAAAGTAGTAGATATGGAACGTTCATTGGATTTTTATTGTAATAAACTTGGTTTTAAGAAAGCGTTTAAATTGAATCAGCCAAATGGTGAACCGTGGATTGAATACGTGAAAGTTGCTGAAGGGTGCTTTATTGAATTATTTTACCATGGTGTCGAAGGTGTTAAAGAAAGAGAAAATCATATTTGTTTCGAAGTTGAAGATATCCACGAAACAGCGGAAAATTTAAAGAAAAAAGGAGTAACACTAGCAGTAGACATTACTCAAGGGATGAGTTTAAACTACCAGTTCTGGGTAGTAGATCCCGATGGGAATTGGATTGAGTTTATGGAGATGCATCCAGATTCATTACATATGAGAAGTTGATGAAGAAGAAAAAGAACTTAATATAATACGACAATTATAAAGAGAGAGGGAGTTAATAAAGTGATTAGAGTTGTTTCTGACCACTCCCATGGCTAAAGCTGATGGGGTTCTTTCTCACAAACATCCCACTTACTATCTTCCATAAGAAGTGGGCTTTTTCGTTAGGGCAATTCTGTAAAATAATTTTCATAATCAGTTGTTTCTATTTATAAAATCAGGGGGACTATTATCATGAAATTTGAAAAAGTTCGTTGGGGCATTATTGGATGCGGTGATGTGACGGAAGTGAAAAGTGGACCAGCATTCCAAAAAAGTAAAAATTCAGAGTTGGTTGCCGTTATGCGGAGGACCGGTGAACTAGCAAAAGACTATGCGCAAAGACATAATGTTCCGAAATGGTATGATGATGCCGACGCACTTATTAACGATCCAGATGTCGATGCTGTCTATATTGCAACACCACCTAGTTCACATAAAGAATATACAATTAAAGTTGCAAAGGCTGGAAAACCTGTTTATGTAGAAAAGCCAATGGCACTCAATTTTGCTGAATGCAATGAAATGGTAGCTGCTTGCAAGGAGGCTCGCGTTCCTTTATATGTTGCTTACTACCGTAGGGCGCTGCCTCGATTTGTAAAAATAAAAGAGTTGCTAGAAAATAAAGCGATCGGAGACGTTCGTTTCGTATCAACAACACAGTATCAAAAAGCTTCAGAAGATGTGTTGGACTCACAAAATCTCCCGTGGAGGGTTCAACCTGAATTGTCCGGAGGAGGACTGTTTTTTGATTTAGCCAGTCATACGCTCGATTTATTAGATTTTTTACTGGGACCTATTAAAGATGTTCAAGGTTTTACTTCAAATCAAGCAGGCTATTATAGTGCGGAAGATATCGTTACAAGTACCTATCGATTTGAATCTGGAATTCATGGTGTAGGAAATTGGTGTTTTTCTACTTTTGAAGATGTGGATGTGAATGAAATCGTCGGCAGTAAAGGGAAAATTACCTTTTCCACTTTCGGAAATGAGCCCATCGTTTTGACTACTATTAGCGGAACAGAGCAGTGGGATTTTGAAGCGCCACAGCACGTTCATCAACCCCTTGTAGAAACGATTGTAGCTGACTTAACAGGAGATAGTGGTCAGTGCCCAAGTACTGGAGTGACCGGTGCGAGAACAAACTGGGTCATGGGTGAAATAAGCTAGGTAGAGAATTTTTTGATTAGGGATGGGAAAAGGAAGGTAAGATCTGAAAAAGAAGGAAGTTAACATTAAAGTTAATGATTTCAAAAAAAAGATTGGGTGCTTAAATGGCATCCAATCTTTTTTGGGAAAAGCTATCAAAAACCATCAAATAATATTCATTAATATCCTTAGCATACAATATTTAAAGATTAAACTTCTATCCGGACTGGCGAACAAGATGATCGGCAAGTCTTATAGCCAAAGCAGTACCGGAAAGAGTTGGACCAGCTGCTGTCAGGGTAGGGAGAACACTATTATCTGCTACATACAAACCTTGAACCCCATGTATTTGACCGTGACGATTTGTCGCTGAAGTTGCGGGATCATCCCCCATTCTGCAAGTACTAGCTTCATGCATATCTGAGCCAGGCGGTCGTAGAACTAAAGTAGACTCATCAAGAGTCACTCCCATAGCTGTGGCGGATTGCCTAATTCCTTGCTCAACTAGGCTAGCTGTCTGACGGTCTTGATTACTTAAAGAATATTGAACTTGTTGTAATGGTACACCGAATTCATCCTTTGCGGACGGATCAATGTACACTCTGTTCTCAGCACGGGGTTCAACTCTTCCAAAGGAAGCATAGACAACCATGAGCTGATCTTTAAGTGCCTTATCTTCAAATTGCTGATATGAAAAATATTGATCAGGCCCAAGAATCTGAATTTGATAAGGAGACTCTTTCGTCTCAAATTTCAAAACAGCTAGGTTGCCAAGTTTATCAGAGAACTCCCATCTACTGATGGTTCCGATGGCAATGATGGACACATGGCCTGTTAAATAACGGCCGATAGCAGGCCCCTGGATCCCAGAATTAAGCAATAGACGTGGAGTCTCTAAAGTACTCGCAGATACTACCACATTTTTTGCTCGAATTGTGTGAGCCTTCTTGTCTTCAGAAAAAACCTCGACACCAGAAACTCTCCCATTCCCTGTCAATACTCTTGAGACATAAGCATTTACTGCGAGATCATATGGCCGGTCAAACTTGGCAGCGGCCAGAGCATTGATCGAACTATACCAAGGATTTGAATGAACTTCTCCTTGCCGGGAAGGTGTCATATCAAAAGCAAGTGGCATATCATCTGCTTCCAAAATACCACCTGCATGGAGTTGTTTTAACATCCTATTTTGCATCGATGAACCTTTAGCATAATCCGTTGTGACATGCAATAATTTCTCAGCCATCCCATAATACACATTCAATTCCCCAGGATGGATCGGCCATTTATTAAGCTCAGATCGAATAGGTCTCGGAGTAGCTGCATTCCAAAACAAAGACCTCCCCCCAAGCGCGTATATCATTCTGGCTCCTGAAAATTGGGGTAAACGATCTTCGAAAGTCGTTGAATTGTCTGGAAGGAGCTCGTCTCGGGCTGTATTTACATTCTGTGTGGGAATGTTAAGGGCGTGAGAATGAAATAACTTATCCCCCTTTTCTACTATTCCGATCTTTTTAGCCCCTTGATTTTTCCAAAGTTCACAGAGCCTCTGTAAAGTTGCTCCCCCACCAGGACCGCTTCCCACAATAAGGACGTCGTAATTTGTCTTTGACATTTCTTCAAGTGACTTTGTAGGAATCCAATTATTTTTATATTTCACCACCATAGCCGTCACTCCCCTTAGAAACATTTCTTTTAAAGGTATGCTCGACTGTTTATTAATATGAAATGTAAAAAAAACAAGAAATAGTTAAAAACTATTCCTTGTTTTACTCTCTCTTTAATCTTCAATAGGAAACCATCCAGGTGTGTTCACAATCACTTGCCAAAGAGGATCTGGCACGATAAGACGAGATTGAGCATCTTTTTTTAGTTTTGTCTCAATTTCAGACTCTCTTCCTTGCTTAACTTTCTCAACCCAATCAGGGTCGATGATGAGTCCTCGACCGATTGCAATCATTGAAACACCACTTTGGATAGCTTTTAAAGCATCTTCTGCTGTGTAGATTGATCCTACACCAATCACAGGAACACTTTCTCCAACTCTCTCCTGAATAATTTCAAGGCGAGATCGGGAATCTTCAACACCCCGTCGTGGAGATGACCAGAACTCCCCTAAGGAGACATGGAGGTAATCAAGCTCTTTACTAGCCAAAACATCCACTAATGCAAGAGTGTCTGCCATTGTAATTCCTGGTGTTTCAGGTTCCTCTGGTGAGAATCTATATCCAACGAGAAATGGTTCTTTCGCATGTTGGGCAACTACCTTTTTCACTTCATCTACAACAGCAATTGGAAATGTTAATCTTTTTTCAAAACTGCCGCCGTACTGATCTTCACGTCGGTTGGAATGTGGTGAAAAGAACTGCTGAATTAAATATCCATTAGCTCCATGTAATTCAACCCCATCAAATCCAGCTTCGATCGCTCTCCGGGTAGACTCGCCAAAATCACGAATAATGGATTGAATTTCTATCTCAGTCAAAGCGCGAGGAACTTGATCTGATACTACGCCTTGTTCTGCCGGAACAGCACTAGCGCTTACAATTTCTCCATCTGGAACTAAATCTGGCGGACACATCCGACCACCATGGAAAATTTGCAGGACTGCTTTTGCTCCTTGTTCTTTAATAGCAGAAGCTAGTCTGCGTAAACTTGGAATCAAGTCATCACGATCGCTTCCAAATTCACCCTGAAATCCTTTTCCGTTAGCTGTGACATATGCACAAGCTGTGACAACCATTCCGACTCCATTTGAACGGCGACTATAATACGCTATTTCCTCATCTGAGACTGTACCGTCTTGATTTGAAGAAAAATTGGTCATCGGTGCCATAATGATACGATTATCTAATAGAATTCCACTTCGCAAGGTAATTGGCTGGAATAGTGTTTCATATTTTGAATTCATAATTCTCGACCTCCGTATATTAGTGAACCTCTTTATTATACTTTTACGATATAAAAGATACATTAAATATGCTTAAGTATTATTCAGTAAATTATTCATGGGAAAAGAGAGAATCAGGTTACTCCACAAGGACGCATTTCTATAATTGTGAAGTATTACACAAAATAAAACCCGCTTTTATTTTGTGCTACAGAATGAAATATAACGTATCATCACCCTAAATTTGTAGAGTTAACTTTGCAGAAGCTTTATATAATCCTGCAATAATATACTATATGCCATTTAATTTAAGATGTATGATTCTATGAAGATACCTCGAAAGGAGTTACCCTCATGGATATTACATCATTATTATTTTACAGTTTTATTGTTACATTTACACCAGGACCTACTAACATCGTCATATTATCGACAGTGCATAATTTTGGGCCAAAAAAGGCAATGGAATATACGTATGGAGCAACGATTGCATTTGGTTCATTACTTGGTATTTCTGCTATGTTGAATACGGTGCTTATAACGGTCATACCAAAAATTTTAATTGGTATGCAGATTATCGGAACCATTTATATGTTATATCTCGCCTACCAAATTTACAAAATGGATACATCAGAACCAACTGACAACAAAACTGGCACTTTTATCTCAGGCTTCCTGATGCAGTTTTTAAATCCAAAGGTAGTACTATTTACGCTGACTGTCATTCCTAGCTTTGTTTTGCCTTATTATACCGACATACCAACTGTGACAATAAGTGTTATAGTTATAACTATTATTGGATTTTTAGCATTTATTACATGGGCTCTTTTCGGTGCAATCTTCAAGCAGTTTTTACAGAAGCATAAAAGAACAGTTAATGTAATAATGGCATTATGTTTAGTTTATGCTACAATCATGATCTGGATGTAGGGTAGCGTTTAAGAGGTGAATTAAGTGGATAAATTTATCTATAAAAAGTCGGCAGATATTACTGCGTTGTCAGCGAGTATTACTGATTTTTCATATAAAAAGCACTCTCACAAGGAGTATGCAATAGGTGTAACATTGCGTGGTATTCAACATTATAACTTGGATGGCAGTTTACAATTATCCTATCAAAATGGTGTTATGCTTTTTAATCCAGAACAGGCACATGACGGAATGGCACATGATGAGGCAGGCCTTGATTATGTGATGCTGTATATTGAGCCACAATTGTTTTTAGAGGCTACTCGGAAAAAGGATATCGTACGTTTTTCAACCCCTATTGTGTATGATTATAGACTTGAACAAAGAATAATAAGTCTTTCTCATGCAATATTAAGCGAAAAGGATGAGGCTTTTTGCAGTGAATTATTCTTATCCCTTACAGATAGCCTTATTCAAACGAATCTTTCTACAGACCTTAAGAAAGATAACGTTCTAATTGGAAAAGCAAAGGATATGCTTCATGCCAACTTAGAAAATGTACTTAAACTTGACAAGATATGTAAAGAACTTGATTTATCAAAATTTCAGTTTATCAGGTTATTCAAGGCTCAGACTGGAATTACACCGTACCAATACTTTCTTAACTGCAAGATAGAACGTGCCAAGCAGTTAATAGAAAGAAATAGAGATATTTATTCTGCCGTAGCTGAATGTGGTTTTGTTGATTTAACCCATTTAAATAAACACTTTAAAAGCGTATATGGAACAACAGCATTTGAATATATGTCACATTTAAATTAAGAGGGGAATAAAATTGTCTTTAAAAGTAGGCGATATTATTAGATGTTTGCCAAAAAGAATCCCACTGCTTTAGCTGTGGGATTGGTCAATCTTAAAATGAGTATGTTTCGCCGTCATCTGGCACTAAAACATTAGAGGAGATTCCTTTTTCGTTAACAAAGCTTTTTAATTCTACTCTGGATAATGTCCAATGATTGACAGCTTCCATATGGCTAGCAATAATTTTTGCGTATGGGGCAGCCTTATACACTTCATAGACATCATCTTTCCCCATTACTAGAGAACCGCCTTCTAGGAATTGATTATCTCCAGCGTTTACAACAATGATTTCTGGTTTGTGTGTTTCGATTACTTGTTGAATCGCTTCATACCAAACCGTATCTCCAGCTACATATAAAGTTTTTTCATTTGGGTGTTTGAAGACAACGCCACACACTAGACCAGCAACTTTCAGTATTTCTCCTCTTCCATGCTCGCCTTTTGTTTTAGTCAATTGGATCCCCTCAAAAACTGTATCTTCATGTAAAACTTCTACATTTTGAAAACCAGCGTTTCGAATTTCAGTAGCATCTTCTTCATTTTGTACAAACATTTTTATATCTTTTGACAATACATCTATGGCAACATCATCCCAATGGTCTAAATGTAGATGCGTTACAATGACAGCATCTACATGATTAATGATATTATCAATTGATGTTGGTAAGCTAACTAAAGGATTATTTTGATCTTGTCTTAATGAATTGGGGAAAGGCGGGTAAGTACCCTTATCTGCTAAAAATGGATCAATTAAAAACTTTTTCCCTGCATATTCGACAACTAGTGTAGCATTTCGAATTTGTTCTATATTCATATTTATAACTCCCTTTTTTGATTTACGTATAGTTTATACTATGACTAACTAGCAGATACATAGATAAAATCAAGTCTTTTTGCTGTTTGACTTGATAAATGAAAGGATTTGAATAAATGTTAGATAGCACGGATATGCGTATCTTAGACGAACTATCCAAGAACAGTCGGATCACTATGAAAGAATTGGGGGAGAGAGTCCATTTGACTGGGCAAGCTGCTTCAGCAAGAGTTGCGAAATTAGAGGATAATGGGATTATTGAGGGTTATACAATTAAAGTGAATCAAGTTAAATTAGGGTGTTTTATACATGCTTTTATTACGATCATTACACAAAGTATGTATCATCAACCTTATCTCTCATTTATAAAAATACAAGAACAATACATAATAAATAACTATAAAATCAGTGGGGATGGTTGTTACCTTCTCGAATGCAAATTTCCATCTAATGAATTATTAGACCAATTTTTAGAGGACTTAAACGAGCATGCAAACTATAAGTTATCGATTGTTATTAAGAAATAGCGCAGTAATAAAACTGACGAATGCTTGATCTGGGGTTTGATAATCCGGGATTTTCCGCAGCAACTCATTCATCCATGTTTCCACATCATTCAAAGTGGGGAGAACATAGTATCAACATACATGAAGTGGATTCCTGCATAACACTCATGCGCTTAGACGGTAGTTTTGCTGACAAATGGTAGTTTGTTATAGGATAATGGTGATGTATTTGATGGGGAAAATATTAGGGGGGAACTCCAAAAAGAAGGAAGTGCTAAACGATGAATTTAGAAATGGTTATGCAGGAGCTTGAAGCCCTTGGCAAGGAACGAACTAAAAAAATGTACATATCCAATGGTGCGCATGAGCCGCTTTTTGGCGTGGCAACAGGTGCAATGAAGCCAATAGCTAAGAAAATAAAAATCAATCAAACATTAGCTGAAGAGCTTTATGCCACAGGGAACTACGACGCAATGTACTTTGCAGGCATTATTGCAGATCCAAAAGCCATGACAGAGTCGGATTTTGATCGTTGGATGGATTCGGCCTATTTTTATATGCTGTCCGATTATGTGGTAGCAGTAACTTTAGCGGAAGCAGATATTGCACAAGAAGTTGCTGATAAATGGATCGCAAGCGGTAAAGAGCTGAGAATGTCAGCGGGCTGGAGTTGTTACTGTTGGCTTTTAGGGAATCGCTCAGACGTTGAATTTTCCGAGAGCAAGATTGCCAACATGATTGAAATTGTGAAAAATACGATTCACGATTCGCCAGAACGAACGAAATCTGCTATGAATAATTTTCTATACACTGTTGGGATATCATATTTGCCGCTCCATGAAAAGGCGGTCGAAACTGCAAAGGTAGTAGGTCCAGTAGAAGTCAAACGGGACAAGAAAAAAAGTAGTTTCCCACATGCTTACGAAAGTATTCAAAAGGAAGTAGATAAAGGGAAGCTTGGTTTCAAACGCAAATATGTAAGATGTTAAACAGTAGACTCTCATCAGGAACAATATTTAAATATCGAGGGCGTTGATCCAAGATGGATGGATGCCCTTTTTTTGTTGTAGTTATTTAACAATAGGAGCAGATTCGTGTAACAAGTTATTAATGGAATAGTTTAAAGGTATAGAATGTCAGCCCGGAGATATTTTAGAATACAAAAGTAATGAAGACAATCAAGAATAATAGACAACAAATTTCTTCAAAAAATGCAGAGTTCCATGTTAAAGTGAAATAAATGAAAGGTGTTCACAATTCATCTTTGTGAACGCCTATTTTTTATCAAAGATACAGATTCTTTTTGAAAAATATTACAATTATTCAGAAAATTATATTATACTATAATAGATCTGAATAAATGATAGCGATTACAATTTGGTGAGAGGAGACTTTTTATGTCTATTTCCAAAAGTGCATTACAGGATCCATACACAAACGAAACACATCAACAAATGGTAGGAAAGAACCCTGCTCAAAAAGCAAAAAAACCAAGTGAAATTTTGCTAATTACGGTTTTAATGTTTGGTTATTCCTTGCTTTACATGGACAAAAATATGATTTCGACAGCGATTATCCCTATTGCAGAGCAGTACAATTTCACAACAAGTCAGACAGGACTAATAATGAGTTTGTTTTTCTTAGGCTACTCCTTAATGCAAATTCCAGGTGGATGGTTAGCAGATAAAATTGGCTATAAAAAGGTATTAATTATATCTCTTTCACTGATTACTGTATTTACATTTGCATTTGGTTTTGTAGGAAGTCTTCTTTTATTTATTTTGATTCGTTTCGCAGCAGGCGTTGGACATGCAGGCTATCCATCAAGTACGTCAAAAAGTATTGCAGTGAATTTCTCGAAAGATAGGCGGACTTTTATCCAATCTCTAATATTATCTACAAGCGGAATTGGAGGAATCCTAGCTTTCCTATTTGGAGCAAGACTAATAGATTTGGACTGGCACTATGCTTATTATGTATTAGGTACATTATTTTTCATTTCGTTAATATTGGTTATTTTCTTTGTGCCTAACGGTACTACAATAGAGAAAAGGAAGGTTGAACCAAAACAAACTAGTTTTAAATCAGTCATTTTGAATCGAAATGTAATCACTCTATTTATGGTTATGGTTTTAGTCAATATGGCTTTTTACGGAAATATGTCTTGGCTGCCATCTTTCTTAAAAGCAAAATTCGCATTATCGATAAGTACAGTTGGAACGATCCTAGCGATCAACGCTGTTGGGGGAACAATCGCTTCCTTATTAGCAGGAATTTTATTGACAAAATTTTTTGTTGATAAAGAAAAAGTATTATTTTTAAGTAGTTCGATTCTATCAGCTGCAGCGTTTGCAGGTTTGGTGCTTTCTGATTCATTGGCAGTATCTATTGGCTTGTTATATGTGCTTACATTTTTATTAACCATTATCTTTGTTGGGGTATTCTCTTGGCCACACAAAATCCTGCCTGAAAAAGTAATTGGTTCATCCGTTGGGATTATCAATACGGGTTCGACACTTGGTGGCTTTGTTGCCCCAATGACTTTTGGCGCTTTAATTACTCTATTTGGCGGATCTTTCTCAATCGTGTTTATCAGTTTGTCAGTAGTGATGGTTATCGCCGGGTTTATTGTTCTTACGGTTAAAACAAAATAACGGGAGATCGATCCATTATAAAAAAAGAAAAGTGAAAAATATAGGTACATAAACACGCTTTTTATTTGCTCTCGTATCAAGATTTATAGAGTTCATTCAATCAAACTTTATTTCAAAGCTACATGTACAGCTTCAAGTGTGGGACAGCATTTGTTCCATTCTAAAGAACGTAGAAAGAAATAGTATGACTAAACTATAAAAAATAAGAAGACCAGAGATATTACTCCATCAAAAATGAACATTTTAATGGAATAACATCTCTGGTCTTTTATAAAACTCCTTTAATTGCGATTATAAACTCATATAAGAAGTATCCCGCAAAACCTATTAAAATAAATCCAGCGATGATGGATACCCATTTTATCATCGTTCGATTCATAATTTTTCTTGTTATCGTAACGATTAATAGGAGACCAATATCATGGACTAGGATACCAGCTAATAAACCTGCTCCAACGATTAAAAATTTTGTCGGTTGTATAGACTCATAGGAATCGGCAAGTACAGCTCCAAAAACGGAAATCCAAAACACGAGATTTCCTGGTGAAATGGCTACTAGTAATCCATTACGATATGAGCTAAAAAATGATTGATTCGGTCTATTACCAGTTAATGTAATATCCTGATCCGAGTTTTTGATAGAGTCATAACCTAAAAATGCTAAGAAACAGGCCCCAATTAGCCACATAGGTATTTGAATGTAAGGGGTAGAAAGTATAGATGCCAACCCTAAATATAAGGAAATAATTAATAAGAGATCGACCGTCATTCCACCTAATCCTACAGCCCATCCATGTAAAAAACCCTTTTTTAGACCTTGCTTCGTCATTTCAACAGTCATTGCTCCTACAGGCATGGCAATTGCCAGACCAGCTAGAAGATACGTAAAAAATAAACTCAAAAAGAACACATCTTTCAAATTTGATTCCTTCATACGTCCGTTTATGTACATAATATTAGCATAAAAATACAAATGAAACATAAATAATTATGCAAAAATAAGTAATTTTATTCAATCTCATGTACACATACAATGCTTGACCCTATTCTATTTTTATACGGGATATGAAACTAGGCTCTAGACTCGTTGATTGTTTTCCTAATACCTTTACTCATAAACGACTTTTTAAAATCGACCTTTGCAGTTAAGACACCGAATAAAACAAGAGCTGCCCCTAAATAACCCCTTGCTGGGAGTACTTCTTCTACGAAAATAAAAGCAAGAAATGCGGCAAAAATGGGTTCTAATGAAAAGATAAGCCCTGTGTGTGTGGGTGTCGTATATTTTTGGGCTGCAGTTTGACCGATAAATCCAATGGCGCTACATAGTATGCTTAATGCCAAAATCGAAAACCATGATGTAGAAGTGCTAGGAAGATGTGGCTGTTCCCACCATAAAGAAAATAGTAGCCCCCATGCTCCGGTAAAGCCAAGTTGTAAAACTCCAAGAGTAATGGAATCCACATTCTTCGTCAATTTATCTGTAGCAATAATGTGGATGGCATAAAAAAGGGCACCTAAAATGATGAGGAAATCTCCAGAACTAATTTGGAAATCATGATTTAACGTTAACAGAGCAATTCCTACTATCGAGAAGACTACGCCAAAAACAATTCTTTTTTCAGGTTTTTTTCTAAAAAAGAGGGCTAATAATAACGGGACAAATACGACTGTAAGACTAAATAAAAAGCCTGCATTGGAAATGGAGGTGGATGTTAATCCGATCGTGACAACAGAAATTGCCAAAAATAAGATGGACCCTAATATA
This sequence comes from Paenibacillus sp. FJAT-29882, assembly GCF_001510645.1. Classification (GTDB taxonomy): domain Bacteria; phylum Bacillota; class Bacilli; order Bacillales; family DSM-1321; genus Peribacillus. The sequence goes on from NZ_LMVB01000001.1 coordinate 250,668, forward strand.
AATCCAGATTTAATCGTTTGAAAATCAAGATGCATGAAGCGTTTGTAAAAAACGACCCCAGCTAAAATAAAGGCGATACCAAAGCGTAAGGCTATCAAGTTAAATTCCTGGATAGAATCAAGCCCCATCTTCATAAATAAATAGGATGAACCCCAAAACATCGTAACCATAATCATCATAAAATCTGCTTTTAATTGAGTGTTCATACCAATCCTTTTTAATTTCTCTAACTTTTTAATCCCATTCATTTTTCATCACCTAACCTATCACAAATTGATTATTTTTTAGTATAATTGTAAAATTCAAATAAGAAAAATGAATGTTTTTAAGTGATTAGATGAAAAAAATTCATGTAAATGGAGTGATGAAATTGTCGCTTGCGAAGTTTGAGATATTTAATACCGTTGTAGAATTAGGGAGCCTTACTAAAGCGGGAGAAACACTCGGTCTAACTCAATCCGCTGTTAGTCATGCCATTGCTAGCCTTGAATCAGAATGGGGATTTTCTATCCTTACTAGAGGGCGTGCAGGTGTTAATTTGACTAGTAACGGAGAGCATGTCTTACGATACATACGTGAAATTCTAAAATGGAATGAAGAAATGGTTCAAGAAATAGCTAATATTAATGGTCTAGAAATTGGTGTAGTACGTATTGGCACATTTTCAAGTGTTTCGGCCCAATGGCTGCCTGAAATCTTGGGGAATTTTAGTGAGTTGTATCCTTCCATCGAAATTAAGCTGCTAGAAGGGGATTATGATGACATTGAGTATTGGATATCGAATGGAATTGTTGATTTTGGTTTTGTCTCGATCCCGACCTCCTATGCTTTTGAAGTGATTTCCTTAAAAAAAGATCCAATGCTTTGTATCCTCTCTGATGATCATCCCCTTGCTCACCAAAGTGAGATAAGCTTTGAAAAAATCCAAGAGGAGCAGCTAATTATGTCGAAGAAAGGGAGCGATAATGACTTAAGGCGGATCTTAGCAGAAAACAATGTAACACCTAAAATTAAATTTGAACTTGCCGATGATCAAGCCATATTTTCAATGGTTCAACATGGTATGGGAATCAGTATCCTCCCTGAAATGGCTTTATATCGAATTCCCAATAATGTTCGCATCCTTAACTTAGAACAAGAGAATTATCGCACAATTGGTATCGCTGCTACATCTTTTAAAACCCTTGCTCCAGCCACGAAAAAGTTCATTGAATATCTGAAATCATGGGCAAGTGATCCTACACACTTTCATTCGATATGACATACCACAAGTTTTATCGAAGGAATTGTAGCGTTCAAAATATAATCGCAAAAATTAAAGCAAAAGCTAAATTAGGTCAAAATATCATCCTGTGAAACGACAAGAGTTAATTATTAAGCAGCTTGAACACACTTTGAAGAAAGAAAAAAAATAAGTAGCGTCGCTCATGAAAGGGGAATTTCTAAAAAATGTAATTGAATGTTATTAAACTTTGTAGTGCTTTCCTATAGAAAGGAGAAAATTAATAAAAGTACATTGCTGTGAAACCATGACAAAACAGGTCAACTTTAAATGCGAGGAACATTCTAATCCATTTGGTTGTCCAGATAATCAAATATATTACAACGACAAGTTTGATGAGTATGGGTTAATAATTCATGATGGTGGGACATCTAGTTTAATTATAGACGATTGCCTGTGATGTGGCACAAAATTGCCAGACTCAAAAAGTGATTTGTAGTTTGATACTCTTGAACAATTAGGTTTTGATGATCCGTTTGAACTAGACATTCCTAAGAAGTTTAAATCTGTTGAATGGTACAGAATGTAATGGTTGTTCAAAAAGTCCGGTAAAAAAGCTTGCGAATTGCAACAAAGCGCATTTTTGACCTTCTGTTAAAATCGTGCACGTCCGTTCCTCACGTATTACTGCATCCGCGAAAGGTTTGAGACGATCACACCTCGAACTTCTCGACTCTTTTTATTCTCCTTTTTGAACACGTACATTAAGTCTGATTTGTGGCCGACTATTTGCAGGGAAATTATGATCACCGCTTCGAGTACTTACGAACACGATGAGGAAAATTGAAGATGACCAACTCGAAGAATGTGTGCCAGTGATGGACACAAAGGATGAATTCTTACAGCCACGTTTAATTTATTAATAGATAAATTTCTGTATTTGGCTATGTTTAATCCAATACGGTTTTCTTTCTTGTTTTTGCTTCCAGTAAGGTGGTTTATGTAAACGAGCTTGTGATATTCTTCGATAAAATGGGAATTATAGTAGAAATACCTAGTACAATCTGTTGTGTGCAAAGGGGCTTCCTTCTTAGAATGTTGTTTGTGTTATATCCAATTTTAGCAGAGTACTTAAGTAATTTAATCTAATATTCATTAAATTTTCATGTAAATAATGTATTGTTTGAATTGTATTTTACGAAATATTAGAGAGGAAGTAACAAGGTTTATGATGGGTTTCATTACAGCATTTTAAAGAGGACTTTTGGTGTCATTGATTACCGATGTTGAGTAAAACAAAAAAGGGGATGAAATCATTGGTGAAAACTCCATCTGTTACTAAAGCAACCGCATCACGAGGCCGGAAAATGTTGAACAAGGTTCCAGAAGTCACGCTCTACTTCTGGATTATCAAGATTATGGCAACGACCGTAGGAGAGACGGCTGCAGACTTCCTAAACTTTAACCTGCACTGGGGATTGACTAATACAACCTATCTTATGGCTATCCTCTTTCTTATCACACTGTTTTTCCAGTTCAGGGCGAGAAAGTATGTGCCAGGGATCTATTGGCTCGCAGTCGTGCTTATAAGTGTTGTCGGTACACTAGTCACGGACAATCTCGTGGACAACTATGGGGTCGCACTAGAGACGACCACCGTTGTCTTCGGTCTTGCGCTACTAGCAACTTTTGCGGTTTGGTACGCGAGTGAGAAGACCCTGTCTATTCACTCGATCTATACGACCAGGCGGGAAGCGTTCTACTGGTTGGCCATTCTATTCACCTTTGCCTTGGGGACTGCAGCTGGTGACCTCATAGCAGAGGGACTCAACTTAGGCTATTGGATTTCAGCTCTACTGTTCGCTATAGTAATCGGGGTGGTGACCCTCGCCTACTACTTTTTCAAGATGAATGCAGTGCTGGCCTTCTGGATTGCCTACATCTTGACCCGTCCTTTCGGCGCCTCTCTTGGCGACTATTTGTCACAACCTCGTCATGCTGGTGGTCTTGGACTGGGTACGATGGGTACTAGCGCAATTTTCCTCGTAATCATCTTAATCTTGGTCATCTACTTGACCAAGACGAGAATAGACGAGAACCCGCGATTGAGCTCAGAAGACTAAAGAACGAGCTGATTTTTGTTTCGTACATTTTTTAATAGGAAAAAAAAGAGAGCTTTCGTTGAAGTTGATAGAAAGGTGTCTCATAAGGGTCTGACCTCGCACTCTAAATCAGTATGTAATGTTTCATACGCGTATCTTGTACTGTATTTAGTTGTTGCGGGGTCTGACCCTTTACTTCAAAACACTCCCCATTTCAATTAGTTTCTGGTATACTTCCTAACCTATTAGCTAATGACTTATAAATAGGCACTTTGTAACAGTTATTTGTTAGACTGAATCTGGGTTATATAACCGTCTTTCTTATATTGGGATTTTGGTCTCCATGATAGAAAAAGTCTATTCCTACACGAATATTTGTGTACGCATCGATACAAATTGTAGCGTACATTACTATTTTTACATCGGAGAATAGTAGCATGTCTTTTACTTACATAAGATATAGATAGCCATGGAAGGCAAGCAAGGAGAAACATACGAGGTGAATAAGTATGAAAAGTTTAAATAAAGCAAAGATATTTCAATTCATAAAAGTTATTTTTCCATTGATTTTATTAGTCCTGGCAGTCTTTGAAATGAAAAAATTTACAGGAAACATAGACGTTCAATTGGTACGTCATGAAGTAAGCCAATTGCATTTTGCTATGACGCTTTTCATTCTTTTACTTGCATTTTGCTCCATTTTTCCTATGGTTTTTTATGATGTATTTTTAGTGAAAATATTAGGGATTAAAGTTCCTTTGAAAGAATTGGTAAAAAAATCTCTTGTTGCGAATACCTTTTCAAACTTAATTGGTTTTGGAGGTCTTGTTGGCGTTGCGTTGAGAACCTATTTCTATAATGAATACGAAGATGATAGGAAAAGACTGGTGACGAAAATTGCTTTTGTTTCACTTTTTACCCTTACAGGTATCTCTTTGCTTTCCTGGATTGTACTTGTCGCTTATAGGAATTCCCCTTTTATTCAAGATACAAGATGGCTTTTTTGGGCCGTTGTAGCCGTAGGTATGTATTTGCCGATTTTTATCATTGTCCATATTATCCAACGCAAAAAGGCAACTGGTTCAGCTACTGATTTTGGAGTTGTAATAAAACTACTCATTGTTTCTTTGCTTGAGTGGATAAGCGCATTCCTTGTTATTTGGTTATTAAGTTTTATTTTGAAGCTACCCCTTTATTTTAACGATCTTATTCCTGTTTTTATCGTTGCTTCATGTGCTGGTATTATCAGTATGATTCCTGGGGGCTTTGGATCCTTTGACTTAGTCTTTATTTGGGGAACTCATGCATTGGGTGTTCCGGATGAGAAGGTGCTAGTCCTCCTGCTATTTTATCGTATTGGCTATTTTATCCTTCCTTTTTTCGTAGGAGTTTTTCTTTTTATCAAAGATTTTTGGAACAAGTGGAATAAATCATGGAACAATCTTCCCAATGTGGTCATAGTGAGGATAAGCCATGTACTATTAACCTTATTGGTCTTTTTTTCAGGAATTATTTTGCTTCTGTCAGCTGCAGTACCAGGAATTGTTGAAAGATTACAAATTACTCAAGAGTTTTTATCCTTTCCAATCATGAATATCTCTCATCAGCTCTCCGTTGCAACTGGTTTTATCCTGCTCGGTTTATCCCGAGGTATTCAGTATAAGGTGAAACGGTCATATCCGCTAACGATGGGTGTCTTATTTTTGGCTGCCTTATTTTCATTCTTTAAAGGATTTGATTATGAAGAAGCATTGTTCCTTTTGATTGTTATCGTGCTCCTGAGAATGTCCAAAAAACGTTTTTACAGGGAAAAATTGATATTAAGCTGGGGGAAAATGATTTTTGATATAGCGGTGTTTGTCATGATTACCTTCATGTATGTTTTAATTGGATATCTAAATTTACCTTCCGCCAAAATGAAAGTGAATCCAAAGCTGTCGCCTTTTGTGATTCAAGATTCTCATGATCTATTTACTAGTGCTTTAATTGGCTTGCTTATCGCCTTATCTATTTTTATCGCAGGTTATTTGTTAAGTCGGGATAAAAAATGGAGTATGGAAACATCCCTTGTTCAGGAAGAGAAAATTACGGAACACTTAGAAAAATTTAATGGAACGGTTCTAACCCATTTAATTTTTTTACATGATAAATATATTTATTGGAATAAAAAGAACAACGTCATGTTTTCGTATCAGATATATTCTGACAAGCTTGTGGTTCTTGGAGACCCTATTGGTGACCGTGATGAAATGCTTCTTGCAATAGAAGAATTCCGAGAAACATCGGATCTTTATGGATTTACACCTGTTTTTTATGAGGTCAGCAATACGATGCTCCCTTATCTTCATGAAAATGGGTATGACTTTTTTAAGCTCGGTGAGGAAGCTTATGTTGATTTAGACAGTTTTTCATATAGTGGGAAAAAGATGAAAGGAGCCAGGGCAGTAAAAAACAAGTTTGAACGAGAGAATTATCATTTTGAGATTGTAGCCCCTCCTTTTGATGAAGATTTCATGAAGAAACTTAGGGGAATATCAAATGAATGGCTCAAAGGAAGAACGGAAAAAGGTTTTTCCCTCGGTTTTTTTGATGAGGATTACCTTAATAAAGCTGAGATTGCCGTTGTGAAAGATGAAGGAAAGAGGATCCTTGGATTTGTAAACATTATGCCAGTTTATGATAAAAAACATACGGTCTCTTTGGATTTGATGCGATTTGGTAAGGATGCACCCTCTGGGACAATGGACTTTGTTTTTCTATCATTATTTGAATGGGCAAAAGAACAAGGATATAAATCCTTTAATATCGGGATGGCCCCTTTATCGAATGTTGGGATTTCAAAGTATTCATTTTTAAGTGAAAAAATAGCTTCTCAAATATTTATGCATGGTCAATTTCTCTATTCTTTTCATGGTTTAAGAAAATTTAAAGAAAAATATGCCGATACATGGCAACCTAAATATTTAGCTTACCGTAAAAAAACGTCATTACCTTTTACTATGACACAAATTACCTTATTGATTGGAAAGAAAAGAAAAAATTGAGACACTAGTTATTAGAAATACTAATGTTTGGCATGATTTGAAGTATGAGGTGTATGAATCGATTGTGCAATTGTCGGCTTCTTTTCAAATAGGATGTTTGCTTTTTAGCGTGTTACTTCCCGAAATGATGTTGAAAACTTTAGATGGGGCATTTAGGATGTAGTTGTTAAGTGAATAGACGATGATTTTAGTTAGATGAGGCTCCTATGCTGGAGCTATGCTGCTATTAGAAACGTCCAAAGACGCCAATGGTCAACAGGAACATCGACCTAAGGTGTTTTTTATGCAGCTAGAACATCCTGGTGCATAGTGCAAAGCTTAACGATTGATGGATTGTATGGACGTTTATATACTCTAACTCTAGCATTATGGACTATATTAATTTTTATGATATGGCATCAAATCTATGTAGAAAAAATATATGAATTTGGGTACACGCAACAAAGAGTAGAGAAAATTGGGGTAAATTAAGGAACGCTAACGTACCATTTTGTTTTTTTCACCGGTTAGTTGACCGGTGAAAAAACAAAGTCTGACTTTATCTCTTTATTTCAAAGATGGGAAACTCTAAACATTGTAAATCAAAATAAAGAAACGCCCTGTAGTGATCAACAGAGCTTTCCAACGGTTAACATATCTAACTAAACTATAACTCTCTACTAGTGAGGAGTGACAATGGCATCTTATCCTATCTAATGTTTATTTAAAGATAACAGCCATTATTTCGTCTATCGTCATTCCACTATCTACTTCATAAGTACCTGGACGTAACTTGTTAGATAAGCCACGATTTTCCACTTCTTTCGAGAAATTAATCTCAGGACCAATGCTTTTTGTTGATTTAAGGATCTTTTCAATATCAATGCTAGTCATCCCTTTAGATACTGACAAAATGGTACGATACACGACCTTTTCCTCGGCTGTTTCTGCCTCAGTTGGTTCTTCTTTTATCTGCTCTTTAGGTGTTTCGTTGGCAGTAATTTGCTTTTTCCACTCTTCTTCTGTTTGAACGATATAGCCATCAGCGGTTAATGAGTTGATCATTTCGTCTTCTGATGGTATTTTAGCGGATTGTACATTGTTCGAACCAAGGAGGTACACAATCCCGCATATACTGGTTGAAAGTATAAGTCCACCGGCAAAGCTACGCATTAATTGTGCTTTCATCGACAACATCGCTCCTCTCATCCTTTGATTTTATGTAGGGAGCTAGTAATCTTTTAATCTCATTCTCATTCAGTTGGCTTTTTTCGGCAATGCTTTCCAATGAATATCCGCGCCTATGTAAGTCGATAACCTCACGCAATACAAGCCGCTGTTTTGAAGCTCCTGTTTTTTGAGCAATTATTTCAGTATCTATCTCGACGTTTTGAACTTTCTGTTGTAACTGATTTAATTCTTTCAAAAGTGAAATCGTAAATTGTTCCATTTTTTGTTCTGCCTCTTGTTCCGCTTGCTTTGATTTAATAAACGACAAGATAAGTAGAACAACTGCTGCCCCAAATAAAAGGGCTAACGTCCATACCATCATTATGTGACACTCCTTAACTAGAATCTATTTTTCTGCATTGTCTTATTATACATCGCTATAAATAACAATTCGAATTAATAGTAGAAAATAAAGCAATAGTCTTAAAAAAAGTGGTTAGATCGTGCTAGTTCACTCCAAAATATTGTAAAAATGATTATTTATTGAAAACGGTCAGTAAAAGCTACCGATCGAAGAATGAATTAAAGGAAGAGATAGATACTAAAAATGATTGGAGGTGTAAACATGGAGCAAAAGCCTAATCATTATGATGGTAGCGTTTCTTTTGACTATGCTGTAAACAATGAGTCTCATTCAAATGAACCTTATCAAATAACAGATGAAATGCGATTAAACATTGGCGGTAACCCATATTTCTTTGAAATTAAATAAATAAGAAATCATCTTTCTTAGCATTGGTAAAGTCTATATGGTACTTTTCTAACTGCCTTTACTTGTTTTGAGAAGTTCTTTTAGATGAAATCATGCAAATCTTGGTTCATTTTTTGTTTTTTGCTCAAACATACGATAATAAATCTAAAAAGTAGAAGGTGAAGGCAGCATGGTAAAATTATTATACATCACAGCTCATCCTAATGATGATACTCAATCTGTCAGTATGGCAGCGGGTAAAGCATTCATTGAGACATACAAGGAAGTACATCCAAATGATGAAATCGTTCATCTTGATTTATATCAAGAACATATCCCTCATCTCGATACGGATGTTTTCAGTGGCTGGGGGAAACTCCAATCTGGTAAAGGATTTGAAGAGCTTTCAGCAGAAGAAAAATCCAAAGTGGGACGTCTGAATGAACTGAGTGAACAGTTTATGTCAGGGGATAAATATGTATTTGTAACCCCCTTATGGAATTTCTCATTCCCTCCAGTAATGAAAGCGTATATTGACTCTGTTGCCGTAGCGGGAAAAACATTTAAATATACGGCTCAAGGTCCAATTGGTCTTTTAACAGATAAGAAGGCCCTTCATATTCAGGCGCGTGGCGGTGTATATTCAGAAGGTCCAGCAGCTGAAGTGGAAATGGGTCATCGCTTCTTAAGTGTAATTATGAATTTCTTTGGTGTGCCTTCTTTTGAAGGATTATTTATTGAAGGTCATAATGCTATGCCCGATAAAGCACAAAAAATTAAAGAAAATGGCATTGCTCGTGCTAAGGATTTAGCGCATACTTTTTAATTAAATGGAAGAACGAGAGGCTAATTCAAAGATGGGTGTCAAAACGTTTTGATCCTTGTTTTAGATTAGCCTCTTTTGTATAAAGGACATGGAGCGGGGCTTCGCACCGGCACCATTGTGATGAGGTGAGTGCAGCGTGACACTTGATTAATCCTTCATGGTACATGGTGGCGTTTTGTAAACAACTTAAATAACCGAATAAAAATAAAAATAATTTTCTTCTCTTTTAAAACCAATTTTTTCGTACAGACTTTGTGCGGGAATATTTTCTACATTTGTCTCAAGTAAAACTCCTTTTGAACCTGTTTCCTTAGCAAAGTTAATTGCTTCTTTTAATAATTTCTCACCAAACCCTTTTTTTCTCGCAGTTTCTTTCACATATAAATCGTTTAACACCCATGACTTTTTCATACTTAATGAAGAAAATGATGGATATAACTGAACAAAACCAATCGGATGATTCTCATCAAAGGCTATAAAAACGACGGATTCTTCGTTCATTAATCTTGCTTTTAAAAACTCCTTTGCCCCTTCAATATTAGACTTTTGTTCATAGAACTCTCTGTATAAATCAAACAGTTCTGTTAGCGGATCAAGCTCATTTAATGTTGCTTTTTTAATGCACATGTATGGTTCCCCCTAATATCGTTATAAGAGTAATCTTAATTTACAAACGATTCAAAAACAATGGAATAGTAAGAAAGATAGTAATGATGCACGCTATCATCTTAGTTGTTTCCGTTTACATAGGCAATGTTTCCGTTTTCAACGGCTTTGTCAAAAGGGCTTCCATACACGATAATAAAAGCATACCATATAAGAAAGGGGATCATTTAAATGAAGAAATATGTAAAATCAGTAACAGATGCAATGAAGGTTTATGGGGAAAAATATACTAAAGTTTGGAATTATGGCGTGAAAATGGACGAAGCAAAGAAAAAGAAATAAAACGTAATGAGAAAAAATCATATTCATAAAAGACTAATAAAGTAAGGATGGATATAGTGAATTTATCTGGTCAAAATTATCAAACTACTTCATATGATTAACCAATTCTCAATAATAAAATTGAGAATTTTTTTTTATGCCCCCAAAAATGGACTTCGTAAATACATAAACAAATAACATTACTTGTATATCGAGCAAATAGCTCCGATTTTAAGTTTGATCACATTACATAAAGGTAATTATTATCAAAACTACATCTTTAGTTTAAAGACTACCAACACAGGATATTTAAGTAATGTAAGCAAGATAAAAATCTATTATAGGAGTGATTAATATGGCTAACAACGATAACAAAATGAGTCTAGAAGAAGCTGGTCGTAAAGGTGGAGAAGCCACTTCAAAAAATCACGACAAAGATTTTTACCAAGAGATCGGCCAAAAGGGCGGAGAAGCGACTTCTCAAAATCATGATAAAGAATTCTACCAAGAGATCGGCCAAAAAGGTGGAGAAGCAAGAGCTAAACAACGTGACGACGACAATGGCAAAATGAGCCGAGAAGAAACAGGTCGCAAAGGCGGAGAAGCCAAGAGAAATAACAATTAATTTGTTTATAGACTGAGGAGTTGTCTATTGAGATGACTCCTCGGTCTTTTTTTATTCTGTCATTTTTCTCGTTCTTGTCACAATATCTTTGGACTGTGTAGTAATAAAGTCAATTTATGGTGTTAAAAACTGCCTTATTATGTTACCCTTTTTTATAAAAATGGTTACATAAAGTAAAAGCAGAGCCTTATTTACTCATCTAACGGGTGCGATTAAGCAATAACACCGTGTTCTAAGGGTGTAATACTTTAGAAAGGAAGTATTGCTTTCACTTGGAATAAGGAAAGGCTAAGTTTAAGAGGGCACTTATACTGTGGAAAGTTCCATAAAATCAATTAGTATCATTAGAAATGAGGAGTGAAGTGAATGGTGAAATATATAATTTTTGATTTTGATGGAACACTCGCCGATTCAAAAATGGCTTTCATCTCAAGTTGGAATATTCTTGCTGAAAAATATCGCTTTAAAGAAATAAAGTTTGATGATATTGAGACTTTGAAAAAACTTTCGATAAAAGAAAGATGTAAATTGTTAAATTTTCAAATGTATAAGCTGCCAATCATTATTCCTCAATTTTATAAATTATACCGAAAATCAATAAATGATATTAATTTGTTTGATGGAATTAAGGACATGTTATCCGGCTTAGAGAAAAAAGGATATAAAATAGCGATCATCTCTTCTAATTCAAAGGAGAATATATTATTTTTTTTAAAACGCAATCAAATAGACTGTGTAACAAATGTGCTTTGTTCTAGCAGTTTATTTTCAAAAGATAAACTAATTGAAAAGTTTTTAAGAGAGAATCAATTGGAGTCTTCTGAAGTGATTTATGTAGGTGATGAGAAACGAGATCTAGTTGCTTGTAAAAAAGCAGGAATTAAGATGATCTGGGTAAGTTGGGGGTATGATTCAATAGAAGCGATTCAAGGGGAGAACCCCGACTATAAGGTGCATAAACCTTCAGAAATATTGACAGTTATGTAAGAAATCTTGTTGCGATATGTGTGTAGTATATGGGGGCGCTGCTTGATCGGAAGGTCGTAAAAATTGAAACGTGTAGTGATATTTGTGTCCGGAGTTAACCGATATAGAAGGAGAGTGATTGCGTTGGATGCGAAATATATTACATTCTATGAATTTGGTCAACCAGAAGCAGTATTAAAAGTTGAACATAAAAAAATTCAGCGTCCTAAAGAAGATGAAGTGCTTGTGCGAATGTTAGCACGGCCTATTAATCCCTCAGACTTAATTCCGATTAGAGGAGCGTATTCCCAGCGTATTGCACTACCTGTTATTCCTGGTTATGAAGGAGTGGGGATCGTAGAAGAGGTGGGTTCTTTAGTATCGAATCATCTTATTGGAAAGCGGGTTTTACCTTTAAGAGGAGAAGGTACTTGGCAAGAGTTTGTCAAAACATCCGCACAGTTTGCCGTTCCAATCCCTGATACGATGGATGATTTTATCGCTTCTCAGATGTATATAAATCCAATTACAGCATGGGTAATTTGTACAGAAGAGTTGAGATTGCAACGAAATGATATTTTAGTCGTAAATGCTTGTAGTTCTTCAATCGGCCGAATCTTTGCCCAATTATCGAAAATACTTGGCTTTCGGTTAATTGCGGTAACGAGAAATCATACATATACAAAAGAATTACTGAACCTTGGCGCGAGTTATGTCATCAATACATCTGAAACACCATTGCGTGTAGCGATGATGGAGATTACCAATGGACGTGGTGCTGATGCAGCGATTGATTCTATAGGTGGTTTCTCTGGTACTGATTTAGCTTATTGTGTACACCCCGATGGGATCTTTTTATCGATCGGTCTTTTATCGGGCGTTCAAGTAAATTGGGCAGAAATTGTCCATCAGGCAAAAGTAAAAGCGAAAATCTTTCATTTACGGCATTGGAATAACAGAGTATCTACGGAAGCTTGGCAAGAAGCCTTTCAACAGATCATCACATTCATACAAGACCATAAATTAAAATTAATGATGACAGATTCTCATTATGATTTAGTAAACGTAAAAGAAGCGATTACCGTTGTTGAAACTTCTAAAGCTCGCAAGGGGAAAGTATTTTTAACAAGCTGATAGGAGAGCATTGAATGAGGAAATAAGAATTTCGAAGTGATTCATGCGTGCGATCCAAAACTGTAGACCCATCCCATCATGATTGTTCAAGTAAGAGGATGAACCGATTTACAGGGTCATTTGATAAAGGGATATGCTATGAGTGGTGTTCATTTTTGTACGATGTTCATTGGAGCGGATCTGGGAGACACCTTGTGCAAGAGAGAGCGCCAAGGAGACTCCCGTATTGACCGCAGAAAGAGAATGCTTTTCGCTCCAATCAACAGGCAAGTTTTAAGATAAATACTTAGCTTGATTTAATTTTGGTGCTTCTCTATTACAAACGTTTTGAAATGGACACGTTGGGCATTCATTTTCGTTATAGATTTCACTATAAATAGCTGAATCTTCTAGAAAATGCTTCATTAACAGTAAATAACTTATTCCTTCATCAAGCGTTTCTTGTGTCGGACGAAAGATATGTTTCTTTTGGTCAATTAAAGTGATCACTTCAACCCGTGTTGGACGTATTTGAAAAACTTTTTCCGAAAATACTTGAATTAAGAAATAATAAAGCTTTAACATTTCTTGATCAGCTTGAACTACATACTTCTTCACAACAAATGAGGAGTTAGAAAAATTAACTACATCAAAGGTTAAAGCGAGATCAACGTCTAGTTCTTGAATATGAGTTTTATACTTTTCAAATAACAGTAGAGGTGGATCTAGATTTGATTCTTCTGTTAAATCTTGTAATAAATAATCCGTTACTTTAGCCACTACTTGATAATATTGAATTTTTGATTCAAAAAATTGTGGAGAAATCTTCAGCCAATGTTGTTCTATTAACTCAAGCACTTTTGTTGCATGCCGGTGTTCAATTGGGAGTTGATAATAGGCGTACACAATCCGGTGAACGACTTGTTGAACGACCTTCCTCCAATCTAAAGGAGGCTTCTTCTTTTCTATATATTCGTAATAAAACTTATATGGGCAACGAATGAAATCTTTTAAGTTTTGTTCTGTTATCGTACGGATTGAGATCATATGATTTTTCATTTCAAGATGCCTCCTAAGAAGTTGCAGTGATATTTAATCTGTACATTTCTTGAGAAAATCATTACCAAATTGTTTGCAGCGTTCAACATCTTCACCGATAGGATCGAGCTCAACCTTTAAACCTTCAAGTACTACATCAGCTCCACATTCTTGCAATTTATTCATCAATGTATCAACAGCTGCCCCAAATTCGGGATAGAATGAATCACATGAACCAAAAACGGCTGCCTTTCTACCAGCTAAATTTAGTTGATCCATCTCGTCATAAAAATCTAAAAACTCATATGGGAGATCGCCGTTTCCCCAGGTATAAGCACCAAGTAAGATTCCGTCATATTGTTCAAGCTCAGAAGGGTCAGCTTCAAGCACATCTTTTACAAGGATATCGCCACCCTCTTCTGTTATCGCTTCTGAAATAATCTCCGCCATTTCCTCTGTATTTCCTGACATACTAGTAAAAATTAAAATATATTTTTTCATTCTTATGCTCCTCGGTGAAGTTATTTATCGTTTTAAAGTTAAAATTCTAAGCAGGGGATAAGTAAATAGAAGACGATGAATGTTTACTGTGATGGCATACGCAATAAAATTTTAGATGAATTGGAATTCGACTGAATGCTGAATACATACATAAATACATAAATACATAAATACATGTACCTATTACTCTACGTTTATCCCGCATTAACGGAAAGTCAAGCCCCCTACCTCAAGGCTTAGAGAAATCGAAGAAGCGTAGGTGGGGGACAACTGCCCGTAAAAGCCCGATTAGTGAGATACAGTGAAACTTACCGCTGTGTTCTTCAGCCGTTTAGTTGAGGCCCACAGGATGTGGGTCACACAGACGTTGCCGCAGGACGCGGCGCACTTAGTCTGTGATTCATTGAATCGGGTTCGTAGTGTCGCTTTATCGAAGATCTAGCGACACTAGAACGGGACTAACAATCAGTGGGGGATGAAGAAAACCCCACTGATTGAAGTTTCACTTTATATAGTTATACTTGTCTAAACCTTCATCTTCCCCACAACATGGACATAAATCATCATAAATCGCACATTTCTCTATATAACCGCAATCATTACAAATCAAGACAAACACGAAGTCATTAATAGGAAATGATTTTATTGGAAGCCACCTCCTTGTTGAAAACGATTATCAATTACCTTCATTCTAATTGATAATGATTATCAAAATCAACAATTTATTATTTTTTTTGTAGTTTTTGACGCATAGTAACAATCGTTTAGATGTTTGTATGGAGGAATTTACATAGAAATTGGCAGTTGCTGTAGTTTTTATTAGTCATGATACATGATTTAAATTTCAATGAGGTGTTATAAAAATACAATTGTATTTTTCAGATTTACAGTTGTTTTTTGATATGGTAGTATATCAATATCGATTTGGAATTTTCTAATTTAAAGGTTTTTTCTGTAAATTTAGTTTTTTTATTATAATGAAAATTTTATTATTAAATATTAGTGTTTTTTGCATTTATACTTCTTTAGGGGATGAACGCTCATGAGTATCCAAAAAAATACAAATTCGTTAAAGGCAGCTGAAATAGTAGAGCAAGCAGTTGGAATATATGAAGAAGCTGTGAGATTAAGAAGAAAAATCCATGAAAATCCTGAGCTTGGATTTGAAGAGTATCAAACGGCTGAAATGATCGCGACTTATTTACAAGAGCTCGGAATTGAAGTGACAAGAGGAGTCGCTAAGACAGGTGTTGTTGGAATTCTACGTGGAGTGAATGAAGGACCGATACTTGCTTTGCGAGCGGATATTGATGCTTTACCTATTCAAGAGAAAACAGATGTAAGCTACAAATCAAAAAAATCAGGGATTATGCATGCTTGCGGACATGATATGCATACCGCAATGTTACTTTCTGCCGCTAATATTTTATCTCAAAATAAGCAACATATTTCGGGTACAATCAAATTTATTTTTCAACCTGCTGAAGAGATGAAGGGCGGAGGAATCATGATGGTTGATGAAGGGGTATTAAGTAATCCTCCCGTTGACCATGCTTTTGCATTTCATGTTTGGCCTGAGTTACCAACTGGAAAATATGGATTTAGAAACGGTGCGATTATGGCAAGTATGGATACTTTTGATGTTGTTTTAAAAGGTAAACAAGGTCATGGGGCAGCACCTCATCAAGGAGTAGATGCAATTGTAGGTGCAGCTCATGTTGTAACTGCTCTACAAACAATTGTTAGTCGGGAAACAGATCCAGTAGATTCGGTCGTTATTACAATCGGAACAATTGAAGCGGGGGATGGCTATAATATCATTCCTGAAAAAGCTAGTTTTAAAGGAACTGTACGAACACTTAATGAAAACACTCGTAAGGAAGTAGCGGAAAGTATTCAACGAATTATTGAAGGAGTGGCTTCTGCTCTTAAATTAGAAGTTGAAATAAACTATAACTTTACAGTTGGGTATCCTGTTACTATGAATGATCCAAAATTTAATGAACATACTTGTGCTATTGCTACTGATTTATTTGGAGAACATTCAGTGCAGTGGCTGAGTAAACCAAGTATGGCCAGTGAAGATTTTGCTTTCTATTTAGAGAAAGTCCCTGGCACATTTGTCTTCCTGGGCGTAGGAGAAAATTCAGAGAATCCTATGAAGTTGCATAGTGACGTATTTTTACCAGATGAAAAGGCGATGATCCAAGGAATTTCCCTTATCGTTGGACTAGCAATAAATACTACTGAAAAAATTCAATAAGATAAAAAAACATCTATGAAAATGTTGTAAAAGGTTAAAGTTCTAAACATTCAATCACCAAATGAAGGTGGCGGTGCTGAGCAGATTTTGAAAAAGTACCGCCCTTTTTGCACCGGAAATAATCATCGTTTTTTTCTGAGTTAGCACAATTTACAGAAATGGAGTGAAAAAAATGCAAGAAAATTCTTTACGTAATTGGAAAATTCATTTATTTGTTTTGATATTAGTATGTTTGACAGAATTTATCGGCGTAAAAACGTTTAACATAGGAATTGGAGCAATTGCGTTATTTCCAATGTTGTATGCATTAATTATCGGAGCAATTATTAGTTTACCGTCTTTAAAAATTTTAAAACTGAAAGAAATGAATATAGCCGCCAATATTTTAGGGATTTCATTCATGCTTTTTGTAGCCAAATTAGGCATGTTAATGGGACCATCATTACCAAAGATATTTGAGGCGGGACTTTCTTTAGGATTACAAGAAGTAGGACATTTTGCAGGGACAATCTTATTGGGGCTACCAATTGCTTTACTACTTGGGATGAAAAGAGAAGCAGTCGGTGCCACTTTTTCAATTGATCGAGAACCTAATTTAGCCATTATTGCTGAAAAATACGGCTCTGATTCACCAGAAGGACGGGGAGCACTAGGAGTATATGTTTGTGGTACTTTATTTGGGGCTTTATATCTGTCAGTGTTAGCGAGTTTTATGGCCCAAACTGGTTGGTTTCACCCTATTTCACTAGCCATGGGTGCTGGTGTCGGTTCAGGGAGTATGATGGCTGCTATGTCTGGTGCATTAGCCGTTATATTCCCGGAATCGGCAAAGGATATCGCCATTTTTGCTGGTGCCGCTAACTTAATTACAACCATTTTAGGGACGTATATTTGTGTATTCTTTTCTCTGCCTTTTACAAACTATTTATACAAAAAACTTGAACCTATTTTGGGGAGAAAATCAAAACAAGATCAAATGAAAAATATTTGAGTGTAGGACATAAAAGAGGAGATTTTATATGAAAGATAAAATATTGACTTTTGTAATGATTGGAATAATAGCCCTTATGGGAAATTGGATTGGATACAATGTATCTCCTATTGATGCATTACCAGGTATGATGATTATTGTTGCGGTTACGATATTAGGGTTCTTTTTCGCTAAAATATTCCCCATTAAATTACCAACCGTTATTTGGGTGTCTATGTTAGCATTATTGATTACAACTCCCATTTTCCCTGGAAACGAATCAATCGTTAAAGTAACAGAACAAGTGAATTTTATGGCCTTAGCAACACCTATTTTGGCGTATGCTGGCCTTTCTTTCGGGAAAGATTTGAAAGAGTTTAAAAAATTAGGATGGCGTATTGTTGTCATCTCACTAGTTGTATATACAGGGACGTTTTTATTATCTACTCTAGTAGCCGAAATTGGTTTTAGATTAACTGGTAAATTTCATTAATTTTTCGAGATCGTGTAACAAGTGGATTTTGTAGGGGAAATGTAACGCCTAATAATTCAGGTTATGAAAAAGCGAGTGAAATGCATGACTATTTCACTCGCTTTTTCTGTAGTTAATTATGGCTGCTCTTCAATCAAAGGTTTTACTTGAAATTCTTGTTCAACGTGGTTCGTCATTAAGTCATACACTTTAGATTCCAATTCTTCAACATCATCTTCTTCAAGATTGCCATGTGGTTGAGGATGGAACCATTGAATTTCTTCATTATGGAAAATGCCTTGATAATTATCTCCTTCATGATTCAGTTCAAATTGATGACGCTCATGAACTTGATCTTCAAACAAAGGTTTCACTTTAAAATCTTGATATACATGGTTTGTCATTAAGTCATGTACTTTGGCTTCCAAATCAAGCAGGTCATTTTTTTCAAGTTGTTGTTTAGGTTGAGGATGTAACCATTGAATTTCTTCATTGTGGAAAATCCCTTGATAGTTAACGCCTTCAAAATTAAGTGCAAACTGATGACGTTCAGAAACTTGTTTTTCAAACATTGGGTTTACGGTGAAGTCCTGATCCGTGTGGCTTGTTATCAAGTCATACACTCTGGATTCCAAATCGGAAATGGCGACTTCTTCTAGCTTAGTACTCGGTTTGGGATGAAACCATTGAATGTCTCCATCATGGAAAATCCCTTGATACGTATCTCCTGCAAAATTAAAGGTAAACTGCTGGCGTTCATGAACTTGATCCTCAAACAATGATTTTACTTTAAAATCTTGAATCATTATCAAAACCTCCTGTGATAGTTGCTTTTACTATTTTTCCCTAAATGTTTTTAAATTAGTCGATATCTGTTTTGCTACATGCATGAAATAGGAATGAAAGCTTAAAATTACTTACTCAGCATCATGGTTAGTACAAACTTTCCTACATTGATCAATTTTTAAAATTTTTCCGGTGGATGCATCAATATCCATATCATATTCTGTATCTTGCTTTTCAATAGAAATCTCGTATTTAATAATTCCATGATCGAAAATGGTGTGAGTGTTCGTTACTAGACCACCTTTCGATGTGTCTAAGGCAATCATCTTTGCTGATAATTCATTGATCGTTTGTACTTGTGCATTTGTTGGTTTCGTTATTGGTTGGTTATCAATTATTGTATAAGCTCCTAGACCAACTGCGATTAAGGAACCTTTTATTAGTATTTTCATTGGGTTCATTCTTGATAACCGCCTTGTTTTGTTGATATTTGTATCATACCCAAATGAGTTTAAAGAAAAAGAAGAAGAACCTTAAAATTTCCTTAGAAAAGTAAAAGAATATAAAAAGTTTATTTAGATGGGGTATTAGCGACAGTAGAACGGGATTAACAATCAGTGGGGGATGAGGAAAACCCCCACTGATTGAAGTTTTACTTTATTTATTGCCTGAATATCAAGGGAAAGGAATAGGTAAAGCTATGTAAAAAGAGGGCATAAAAAACTTAGAAGGTGTCAAAGTCGTCTTTATCAACGTAGAAAAAGAGAATAAAATTGGCACAACCCTTTACAAGGCTAAAGGGTTTGAAGTTGTCTCAGAATTTGATGATGACTTTGATGGTCATCTATTAAAAACAGTTAGAATGGTCTTAAACGTGTAAAGTCTGCTTAAAAGCGAGCTATAGGCTGTCAACTCTCAGGCAGCCTATAGTTATTGGCAACGTTTATATATTATACAATGTTGGTTTTCTACAATGAGGGCGTTCTGAAATCGACCCGTGTTTTCTCGTATTTGTCGCGTCGGGGTTTCGGTTGCATAGGTCATGACAAATAAGCTCCACTTTAATAGATGTTGTTTTCTTATCAAAGAGCATTCATGTTATAAATGTATACATCAAACAAGCTTCTTTTAAGCGGGATAGTAGATCGTCATGCTTAATCGTGTTAATGTTTCCCCTGAATTATGGTAGCTATGAGGTCTGTCAGCTTTGAACCTGATAGAATCACCACTACTTACTGTATATTCAATGTTATTGACATTGACAGTTAATTCTCCATCAAAGACGGTTAAAAATTCCTCCGTTCCCCCTCCATGCGAATCCGCACTTAGAAACCCACCTTTATCTATCTCGACTGCATAAACTTCGAAGCGTCTATCTTCTTGAAAGGGAAAATAGGAATAAATTCGATACTTCCCGTTATCTTCAGATAATGTTTGAACTTCATTTTTTACAATAACTTTTGTATCTGGTTGCGGATTATTGATTAGAGATGTAAATGAGATCTTCAAACCATTTGCAATTTTCCAGATCGTTGTTATCGTCGGACTTGACTCGCCTCTTTCGATTTGACCAATCATCGTTTTACTTACGCCAGTTAACTCTGCGACTTTCTCAAGGCTTAATTTTTTCTCTTCTCTCAAAGCTTTTAAGTTTTTTGCAATAATAAGATTTATTTCCTCCATGAAGTACACCTCCTATATTTACAATATAACGACTATAACGTACAATAAAAAGTAAGTCTTTATAAGGTCCGTTTCAGTCATTATAACATACGTTTAGAAGGGGGCAAGATTATGCCATTATTATCATTTTTGCTTTATGTTTTTATTTCGAGTTTTACACCAGGTCCTAATAATATTATGGCGATGTTATTTGCTAATAAATCCGGGTTTAAAAAGACACTTAGGTTTTGTTTAGGAGTTGGTACAGGTTTCTTCGTTATTATGTTATTGAGTAGTTATTTTAATCTTTTGCTTAAAAACTTCATACCGAAAATCGAATTTGCGATGACGATTCTAGCCGCCGTTTATATGGTCTATCTGGCTATAAAAATTGTAATGAGTAAAAATCATGATAACGACAATGAAGACGATGAGCATAACCGTTTTTTCTCAGGTATGGTTTTACAATTCGTAAACCCGAAAGGTATTTTATACGGTATAACGGTCATATCAACTTTTATTCTTCCTTATCACAGTTCTAATTTCAGCTTACTAGCTTTTTCAATATTCCTGGCTTTTGTTGGTTTTCTTAGTACGATGTGTTGGAGTATGTTCGGTTCCTTATTTCAAATGTTCCTAACTAAGTATAGAAGTCAGTTTAATCTGGTAATGGCTTTGTTATTGGTTTATAGTGCAGTCTCTATCCTTGTTGAATAATAAAGGGGATTTATAAGGAGTTTTAACGACCAAGGGGTTGCTAGCGCAGCTCTTTTTTTTATCCCGCATTAACGGAAAGTCAAGACCCCCACCTCAAGGCTTAGAGGAATCGAAGAAGCGTAGGTGGGGGATAACAATCGGTGGAGGATGAAGAAACCCCCACTGATTGAAGTTTCACTTTATTGAACGATTATCGATTATTTATCTTCTTTAATTCATGTAAATGGCCTGAAATCGTGAATGATGAAAAAGAGATTGTAGGTCGTGTTTGGAAATATATAGTATAATTAAGGTAGAGAGAAAGTATTGGTAAAGGGGAAAGGACTTGTGATGTATAAAGATGGGAATTTAATGATCAGACCAATTAAAGAAGAAGATTTATATTCTCTTTGGGAAATCGAATACAAAGAGGAGTCACCTGAATGGAAGAAATGGGATGCACCTTATTTCGAACATAAGGCTCTTTCGTATCACGATTTCATAAATGACAAAGCAAAACTTATTGAGCAGGAACATTATTGGGGAATAGAAGTGGAAGGGAAAATGATCGGTACAGTTAGTTATTATTGGGAACATCAACCTTCAAATTGGCTTGAAATGGGAATAGGTATTTATCATCCTCATTATTGGAGTGGAGGGTTTGGGACAAGAGCGCTCAAGCTATGGATTACCCATTTGTTTACCACTTTGCCATTAGTACGAGTAGGGTTTACAACTTGGTCAGGAAATTATAGGATGATCAAAGTTGGCGAAAAACTGGGGCTGACAATGGAAGCAAGACTTAGAAAATGCCGGTACTATAATGGAGAATATTATGATTCGATCAGGATGGGCCTTTTACGAGAAGAGTGGGAAGCAAATCCTGTATACACGGGTAACTAGGCTTTTTATGGCACCCATTTTTTCCTGATATAATGAAAAGTTACAAAAAAATAGTTTTAAAAAATATAAAGGGAAGGAAAGAATGAAAAAACATTCGGTGTGGGGAAAACTATTATTTGGGGCAGGGTATTTATTTTTTATGTTTGGCATTGCGCCTATAACCGGTGTATTAAAATACTCTGCATTAACGCCAAGCCAAGCAACAGCAATATTCTATATCGGAATCGGAGTAGTGATGATTTTATCAGCTAATTTTCTGAAAAAATAAGAGTGCTTGATATGGGGTGTTAAGGCATGAAGACCTCACTAGACAATGAATGATTAACATAAATAGCGAATCTAGCTTCCTTACCTGTAGAAATAGAAAAGAAGTATTGGGAATCTGTAATTTTGAGGAGATGCTTACATATGGAAAGTGGTTCTGTGCTAAAAGAGTTGTTATACGATTTAGAAGTACAATTACTAACACCAGAAATTCGTCAATCTAAAATAGAACTTGAGAAGTTATTGGCAGATGATTTTATTGAGTTTACAAGCTCTGGTAAGAAGAAAAATAAACAGGATTGTCTCGATGGTCTTGCCACACCACTGATGTATGTATTGAACTTTGAGATCAAACTATTATCGTCAGATTCAGTGTTAACCATGTATGATTTGAAAGATGAAACGAGAATGAAAGAAAGTTTAAGGAGCTCGGTATGGAGACAGATAGATGGTAGATGGCAGATGGTAGATGGTTTTTCATCAAGGTACGATAAAAAGTTCGGAATGATAAATTAGGTAATCGTGTATACAATTTCTCAAAATACATATGAATATAAACAAAAATAAGAGATTGCCCCATAAAGAAAGGATCAGCCCCCACATTTACTACATCATTCACTTGATACAATAAATAATGTTTAGCGTGTGAAATCAGATCCTTTTTTGGTACAACCACTTATATGTTTGTTTTAATCAGCTTAACGGCTGTTTCGACAATGCTTTCGCGTGAAGAGACCGCTTTTGCCAAGCCATCGTAATGAATAATGTAATGACCAAGAGAACAAGCCCTAAAATGAACGGATACGTAATGCGCACATCATACATCAATCCGGCAAGAGTTGGTCCAAGCACATTCCCAATGCTCATATATGCGTTATTCATTCCCATCGCAAAGCCTTGTTCGTTCCCTGCCATCTTAGAAATCAGTGTGTTTAGGACTGGTCTGAGGATGGAGGTAGAAAGGAAGATGATGAGAGAAATTCCAAAGAAAAGCGCATAACTAGAAGCAAAGAGTGAAAGTAGAAATCCGATGGCTGCGATGCCGATAAAAATATTTAATACAGAAACTTCTCCAAAACGACGAACTACCCGATCCACGACAAAAAGCTGAACGATTACGCTAACGATCCCAGTAGCTGTAATCATCGTGGCAATTTCCTGAGGTGTCGCACTAAATTGATTGTCGAGATAAAGACCGATTATGGATTCATAGGCCATTAACCCAAAGCTCAGTACGAGGGTAATAATAAGCGGAATAAAATATGGCTTCTTAACAGACGTGGCAATTTGGCGAAGCATTGATTCTTCTTCTGCCATTTCCGTAGCTTGTGCTACTTCTTTCGTTTCACTTTCCTTTAAAACAAAAATTGAAAACACGACAGCAGCAAGTGACACAAGTGCAGAAATTAAAAACGGAACCTTTAAACCAAAGTCAGCTAAAAATCCACCAATCCCTGGTCCAACGACAATTCCTAGTGACATGGCCGCAGATACTAAACTATTGCCCTTTGCTCGCTGATCGAATGTCGTAATATCAGCTACATAAGCAAATATAGCTGGCACAAGTAACGCAGCACCAATTCCGCCGACAACACGAGAAGCATACAGCAACCAAATGGAATTAACGGCATAGAAGATAAACATGGACAGCGTCAAGCCAACTAGTCCGTAGATAATCATCTTTCTACGACCGTATTGA
This sequence comes from Paenibacillus sp. FJAT-29882, assembly GCF_001510645.1. GTDB lineage: Bacteria > Bacillota > Bacilli > Bacillales > DSM-1321 > Peribacillus. Next base: position 274,647 of record NZ_LMVB01000001.1, read on the forward strand.
TCCGTCCATTTTCCCGCAATCGGAGAAAAAATAAGTTGAGCTCCTGCGAAAATTGCAATCATAAGTCCGGCAGCAGTTCCACCTTGATTAATGGATGCTAAGTATGCTGGTAAAATGGGAATAATAATTCCAAAACTTCCTATTGCTATAAACATATTGATCATAAGAACGATCATCTTTTTACGTTGTTCTGTTGACATATATTACCTCTCTTTCTACAGTTACTCAAACCAACCATTTAATTGGCATGATTCATTTTTTGGCACGCTCCCTATCTTATAGTTTTTGATGGATCGTTGTCAATTAGAAAGGATTGTATAACATGGATGATTCAGGTGAATTATTTATGTTGCATACAGGGATTAAGGAGCGTGACAGCTTCTCACAGGAATTAGTAGAGCCGTGATTGGTTGCATACGACTTAACTAACGTGCAAACATGCATGAGAATGTATTGTCTTAAAGGAACCTATGGCTGTAAAAACATTGCAGAACAGTTGAAAATTAATCCTGCTACTGAAACAGCAAATGGATCGGCTTGAACGGAAAAAGTTAATTCAACGAGTACACGGCGAGGATGACCGACATGTCGTTCATATCCAATTCACTGATACTGGGAGAGAAACATATCATTCCATACATCGGCGCTTTTCAAACATGTTTCGCGATTTTTATAACGTTTTAAATGATGGGGAACTGCAACAACTTGAGCAAATCGTGGTATAACTAACTGCGCACGCCACGTTACGTACAGAGAATGAGATGGAGAATTCGTGAAGAAGAGCTTTTATATAGAGCTATCCAGTCTCTTCTATTATATAAAAAACAATTCCGCAAAGAGTGAAAGATTGTTCAGGGATTTTATAGATCATTACTGTGCTCTTACAAAAATAATAAATAATCTGAAAGCTGTTTTTTAATTGATAAATCTATTTCAGTATATTTAAAAATAATAACAGTCGTATTTGGGGGATAAGAAAAGGTGGCTTCGAATAAAGGTAAGCCACCTAAGAATTCGTTGATGTTAGCTGTTTTATTTTTTTAGATGATAAGGTACAGTCGTTATAACCACGTTTCTGCGATAAAGCAAGAGTGTACGAATCAGTATACTTGATTGGTTATGAAGAATATTGTGCCAGCCTTTCTTAGGGATAAATTGTGGAATAATGACTGTAACTTGATAATTCGATTCACTTGCTTTATGTTCAACGATATCAATAAATTTGGTCAGTGGCTGAATGATACTTCTGTAATAAGAATGCAGTGTCACAAGTCTAATATCAGGTTGCCATTTTTTCCACTTTTCTTCGAATTTCTTCTCATCTTCTCTTTCAAAAGCAACATAAACGGCAATAATCTGTTCTGGCGAGAGAGATTTAGCATAGCTTAATGAGTTCTCTACGACTTGAGTAATGCCAGCAACAGGTACTATCATTACATTGCCTGCAATTGGTATGGAAAGTTCAGAATTGGCAACCCTGAGTTGATCACTTACTGCTTCATAATGCTTTTTAATTTGATAAAAGACAAAAATGATGATCGGTAAAAAAATTAAGACTGGCCAAACCTGTGTGAATTTAGTTAAAAAGAACATGAGCATAACGATAAAGCTAATCAGGGCACCGATTGTATTAATCGTTAGCTTAGGGATCCATCCTTTAGGCTTTTCGCGAATCCATTTAACGATCATGCCCGTTTGGGACAAAGTAAATGGGATAAATACTCCGACAGCATAAAGTGGGATAAGATGTTCTGTTCGTCCTTTAAAAGCGATAATTAAGATGACAGAAGCAATCCCAAGTATCATAATTCCATTAGAATAGCCTAAACGGTCGCCTCGAATTGTAAACATTCTTGGGATAAACTTATCTTTGGCAAGGTTAACTGCTAACAAAGGAAAAGCAGAGTATCCCGTGTTAGCTGCAAGGATTAATATCAGAGCAGTTGTACCTTGAATAAAGTAATACATCAAATTTCGCCCAAATGTATCTTCAGCAATTTGAGACACAACAGTTACTTTCTCGCTGGGAACAATTCCATAATAATAGGCTAAAAATATAATTCCACTAAATAAAACAGCAAGCAAGGCCCCCATCGCAATGAGGGTTTTTGCGGCATTATTAGGAGCTGGATTTTTAAAGTTTGGTATTGCGTTGGAAATGGCTTCAACCCCTGTTAAAGCAGAGCTACCTGATGCGAACGCTTTAAGGAGGATAAATAAACTAATCCCTGCTACTGGTGTACCAATTGGTGTGTGTAGTCCAGGAGAAACTTGCCCCGAAACAATGTGGTAAATCCCTACTCCAATTAATATAAATAACGCTAAAACAAATAAATAAACCGGATAAGCTAAGATAGAAGCAGATTCAGTTACCCCTCTTAAGTTCAAGAGGGTAATAAATATTACAAATATAATGGCAATCTCTACATTATAAAAATGTAATGCAGGAAAAGCAGAGGTGATGGCATCTGTACCTGCAGACACACTTACTGCCACGGTTAAAATATAGTCCACTAGCAATGAACCGCCCGCTATTAACCCTGGATTCATACCTAGATTTTCTTTCGATACTATATAGGCTCCTCCCCCGTGAGGATACGAAAAGATAATTTGTCGATAAGACAAAATCAAAGCCGTTAATAAAATCAATATCCCTAAGGCGATAGGAATCGAATACCAAAATGCTGTAGCGCTCACTGTAACTAGGACAATCAATATTTGTTCTGGACCATATGCAACTGATGATAGTGCGTCAGAGGAAAGGATCGCTAATGCTTTCGTTTTGTTAAGCTTCTGTTCCCCTAATTCAGTTGATTTTAATGGACGTCCAATTAAAAATCTCTTTACTGAAGCAACCATTGATATTCACCACCAAATAGTAATAAGTGTACAATTCCTAGACATTTAAATAATTATCTCGGCAAACAGCATCATTACATAATTAAAGTGGAAACATACCTACAAGTCATAGTTGAATAGACTTGTAAACAGCAATTTTTTTCTCACAAGTACACCTTCCTTCTCAATATTTGCTTACGAGGTTAGCTGTCGGATTTGGGCCTTGAGTAGCCCTACCTTAAAAGGATTCACCCCCTGGGTTATGTAACAACCCACAATATCGGTTCCCCCGTACCATATGGTTTCAGCAACTTAGAAATTTGAAACTGGAGATTATCATACTCCCGTGTTTTAAAAAAGTAAATGAAAAATGTGAAAAATCTGAAAAATAAAACTGGAGTGTTATTTTCAAAATGAATGATATTCCTCCTTGTGTGAACAATAGCTAATAATATATCAAGATAGTGTAGGAGGAATAATATGTTTCAAGAAAATAATCCTTTATTATCAGATAATTTTTTAAATGAAATAGTAAGAAAGATTATCCAAGAATTTGGTGGCCCTATAAAGGAACCAGATGAGGATCTGACAACGAACGATTTGAATAATAAAATAGAAGAATAGTCGTTGTCAAAAGCGCCTCAATAAGTATAACTAGCTACAGTTTCCTTGGTGTTCTCTTTATGTGTTCCATTTTTTAAAAAGCGGCTTTACAAAGTTTATTTGAGTGCGTCTATCCTTGATGGGCTTGACCAGTTCTCGCCATTAAATGATCTTGGTATAGCGGGAAAGATTTAATAGGACACTTTTCGAGTCATAATTAAGGGGAACAACTCTTCTTTAGATTGTATTTCCCTGCACGTCAGAAATTGACTTTTTCCTATATTATGATATATTAATATAAAATTACTTTAACACTCGAAAGCGTTAATTTAGAATAGAATAACTTGATTTTGATGTAATTGAATAGTAAACAGATATTCATTAGGAGAATGAAAAATATAACAAATGAAAGAAAGGTATGAACATCGTGGGAGAAAATCATCATGATTTAAGAAGGGGCTTATTGCCGCGACACGTCCAGTTTATTGCATTAGCAGGAATGATTGGAACAGGTATTTTTAAGGGAAGTTCAGATACTTTAAATTTGGCTGGTCCAAGTGTAGTAATAGCCTATTTAATAGGTGGGCTCTTATTATTTATTGTAATGGCAGCTCTAGGAGAAATGGCTACTGTTTATCCCAATTTAAATGTGCAACACTTAATAAATAAAGCTTTTGGATTTCGAATCTCCTTTATCGTAGGATGGCTCTATTGGGTTAACTGGGTAATTGTGACCGTTGTAGAGTTGATAGCATCTGGAAGCTTTTTGCAATATTGGTTTCCGAATATCCCATTATGGCTTTTAAGTTTAATTTGTACAGCCCTAATAGTAAGTATTAACTTGTCTCAAGTAAAATACTATGGGGAGCTCGAGTTTTGGTTTGCAGGTGTTAAAATTATCGCCTTAATTGCTTTTATTATTTTAGGTTCTTTCATTTTACTAGGAGTATTCTCTAGTACCATTCCAGTTGGATTTTCTAATTATACGGCACATGGCGGTTTTTTTCCTCATGGAATTAGTGGAACTTTAAGCGCATTTTTAGTTGTCATGTTTTCCTATGGGGGAGCTGAATTAATTGGTATAGCTGTCACAGAGACAAAAGACACGAAGAAGGTCTTACCGAAAATAATTAAAGGAACCGTATGGCGAGTCATTCTATTTTACATCCTACCTATTCTTATTATTTGCGGTATCATACCTTGGGACAAAGTAACGACAGAAGAAAGTCCTTTCGTACAAGTATTCAGTATCACAGGACTTCCTGGAGCTGCACATGTAATGAATTTCGTTCTTTTAACAGCTGTACTGTCCGCTGCAAATTCAGGAATATACGCGACATCTAGAACTTTATTTACTATGTCTCAAACGGGGGAAGCACCTAAAGCATTTTCTAGAACAACAAAAAATGGAATCCCGTTAAATGGAATAGTAATCACTGCATTATGTATATTAGTTGGTGTGTTTTTATCTTATTTAACTCCTGATCAGGTCATAAGCTATCTTATGACGATTCCTGGTTTTACCGTGTTATTATTATGGATCAGTATTTGTTGTGCACAATTGAAGCTTCGTCAGCAATACACGGACACACCATTTTTCCGTGTGAAATGGTACCCATACACAACGATATTTGCAATCACGGCTTTAACTCTTATCTTTATTACTTTTATTTTTAATAAACAAAATGTGATTGGTACCAGTGTATGTCTGATAATGGTAGGATTAATTGCCATCCTTTCATTTATAAAGAAACAAAAAAAGTAAAGCTAACTTCATAAAATAAAGCAGTCCAGGGATTTCAAATGAATTCCTGGGCTTTCGATTTAATAGACTAAAGCGTAGACTGAAGGGAAGTATCCCTCGTTGAGTTAAAAATCGATGATAGAAGTTGCAATAGATTTCAATTGTCATGGATTAATCTGTTTGAATAAGCTGTTTTAAGACTTTCGGTTTATTTTACGGCTTTACAATAATAGAGAAGCTCTTTCAAGTGAACCGTTTTATATATTGGGATGGTGTGAAAGATGTCATTTTTTTGAAAACTCTACTAAAATAATTGAGATCATTGAATCCGACCATAAAAGCAATTTCGGTAATCGATACATTTCCTCTTTGGAGGTATAACTTAGCTTCTTCTACCCTTTTTTGATTAATATAATCGATGATATTCATAGTCGTCTCTGACTTAAATTTGCGAGAAAGATGGGAAGGATTCACGTGTAAAGTAGCAGCGAGATCATGAAGTGTTAAAGGGTTTTCTAAGTGTAAATGAATATAATCAACTGCCTTTTTGACGATGAAGCTATAATTACGTGTTGAAAATGTTTGGACAAGTTCACAGTATTCATTAATCATCACGATACCCAATTTCTTTAAATGAGGTAGATTCGGTGCTCTTTCAATCAAGATAGCAAATTTTTCTGAAATAGTATGAATATAAATGGGATGTACTCCTCCTCTTTCAGCAGCTTTTCTACAAACCGTGTTCATAACCAAAGTTATATTTTTGGCAGATCTAATCGGACTTTCGGGGATTCTATCTGAAATATGTAAGAGACTATTACTTTCATTTGCAATCCGAGCGATTTCTTCTCTGTCTCCTTTTGCGATCGCATCCATTACTCTCTTCTCAAATTGATATCTAGCCTCGATCATCGTTTTACTTTCAGCAATATTGATTTTTAGTTGCTCTTTATTTAGTGGTGGGGTGATGATTTCAGAGGTTATGAGTTGTGAATCAATATGTTTATGGATACACATATTAACAAGTAAATCGCCGATGCTATTAGAATCCATACTACTAATAACGGTTAAGGATGTATAGAATTCTTCGAGCTGTTTTCGTTCACTAACAGGCAGCTTGTTTGTAGATAAAATATCACTAATAAATCCAATACTAGGAATACTTGAAATAAAAGGGCCTATTAATGCGGAACCATAAAATAAGCTATTTCTCCAAATACCAGCTGCAATATACTCAAGGCCAACCGAATTTACATGATAATAGTAGCTATTCGTTTCGTTCTTTCTTAGTGTCTCATTAATTGTAAAATACTCATTGTTGATGTTTTGTAGTACAGCGGGAATATGATGATTAACTAGCTGTAAAGTAGCATTCCCGTCTTTATCAATTAACCGGACATCCATTTTAGTAATCGCATTTATTATCGTACATTTTTTATAGAAATCATTAAAATAAAATCCTGATTCCTCTGACATATAATCACCTCTTCGATGGATTCTTTCAATTATTATATCTGTAAATATGCAAAAAAAGTCGTTTTTATGCTAATTATGTCAAAATAATGCGATTATAAATATTAACCTTACAATATAATGAACGTAAGAATACGGAATTAGTCATGAAGGTACTTATAGTTGATAGTTGTTTTATCTGAAATGTAATCGTTCCCATATATGAAAAGATAAATTTAGGAGGAATTACAATGAGAAAAATTATTAATATGAATGATGAATGGAAATTTATAAAGCAAGATGAAGGACAAGCAATGGACCAAGCTTATAATGATGAAAGCTGGGAAGTTGTTCATGTACCCCACACATGGAACGCTATTGATGGAGCAAATGGCTTTGATTTTTATAAAGGGGCTTGTTGGTATCGAAAAGAGTTTGTCGTAGATACATTAGCAAAAGGGAATAAAGTATATATTGAGTTCAACGGCTCTAACAGTATTACGGATGTTTATATGAATGGTCAACATCTAGGACAACATAAAGGCGGTTATTCTACTTTTAGATTTGATATAAGTGATGTGATTCAATTTGGAACGAAGAACACACTAGCTGTAAAGGTAGATAATACTGTTGTTGATGATGTTTATCCACAAATGGCCGATTTTACTTTTTACGGTGGGATCTATCGTGATGTAAATCTAGTGATTGCTAATCATGTTCACTTTGATTTAATGGACTATGGTTCACAAGGAATCTATGTCATTCAAGAAGAAGTAAACGAAGAGAAGGCTTCATTAACGATTAAATCTAAAGTAGTCAATGATCATGAAGAAGAAAAGAAAGTAAGACTGTGGGTCGATTTAGTAGATGCACAAGGAAAAACAGTAGCTTATGCTGCAAAAGAAGTCGTGCTAGCTTCACGTGAAACAAAAGAAGTTGAAGTGCCAGTTGTGATCGATAACCCAACATTATGGAATGGTAGAAAAAATGCGTATATGTATGAAGCGAAAGTATCTTTGCAGAGCTTTAACGATACTGTAGATGAGCTATCGATTCCTTTCGGAGTAAGATACTTTGAAGTGGATGCTGAAAAAGGTTTCTTCTTAAACGGTGAACATCTTGCTTTAAATGGTGTTTCAAGACATCAAGATCGCAAAGATATGGGCTGGGCAATTACTAAAAAAGAACACGAAGAAGATATGGACTTAATTAAAGAGGTAGGGGCGACTTCAATTAGATTAGCTCACTATCAACATGACCAATATTTCTATGATTTATGTGACCAAGAAGGAATGGTTATCTGGGCTGAAATTCCATTTATTTCTGTGATGTCAAAAACGGAATTAGAAGGAATAAATGCCAAACAACAAATGATTGAATTAATTAGACAAAACTTTAACCATCCATCAATTATGTTCTGGGGAATTCAAAATGAAATCCAAATTAGTGGTGAAAGACCAGAACTTAGAAAACTTGTGAAAGAATTAAATGAGCTAACGAAAAATGAAGATCCAACAAGATTAACGACAATGGCGAATGTGATGTTCGTGCCAGATAAAGATGATTATAACTATATGACAGATATCGTTGGCTATAATAAATATTATGGTTGGTATCAAGGCAAAGCAGAAGATTTTGCCGGTTGGCTTGATGGATTCCATAAGACGAATCCTACGGTGAAATTAGGGATTTCAGAATATGGGGCAGAGGGTATTTTACAATATCATAGCAATGATCCGAAAGTAAAAGACTATACGGAAGAATACCATACGCTCTATCATGAAAAGGTTTGGAGAATTTTCTCAGAACGTCCTTACCTCTGGTCCACATATGTATGGAATATGTTTGATTTCGGTGCCAATATAAGAGATGAAGGCGGCGTTAAGGGAAGAAATAACAAAGGGTTGATCACATACGATCGTAAGATTAAAAAAGACGCGTTTTATATGTATAAAGCAAATTGGTCAGATGAAAAATTCGTGCATATTACAAGCAAACGCTATATCGATCGCGCTGATCGCGCCATTTCTGTTAAAGTGTATTCGAATTGTGAGGAACTCACGCTTTATGTAAACGGCAAAGAATTAGAAACGAAATCAGGTCATAGAACCTTTACTTTTGAACATATTGAATTACAAGATGGCATGAACGAGATCAAAGTTATTTCGAACCATGATGGTGTTGAATTACAAGATGTAGCTAAGTTTAACAAAGTGACAGAACCTAACCCAAGTTATGAGGCTCCTGAAGCGGAAACAGGTGGACTAGTAGCAAACTGGTTCCAAATGCCTGATCTAGGTGATGATGAAGAAGTTGAAGAAATTCACGTTACTGATGATGTGTATTCAACAGCTGACACATTTAAAGATCTTATGGAAAATGAAGAAGCGAAAGCCGTCCTTGAAAAATATTTAGGTAATTTCTCAGAACACCCAATGTTTGGAATGGCACAGGGAATGCAGTTGGATTTCATCGCGTCTATGGACGAAGACGTGTTCAATGAAAAATTGATGTATCGACTAAATAAAGAACTAACACAAATTAAAAAGTCATAATTGAAGCGCAATTACGAGTGGCAGATTCGTGGATCAGCATCTGTAAGTAACAGTACGCTCCTAGCAACGTGACAGATGTGAATAAGTGGAAAAGGAGTTGCTTACATGGGCAACTCTTTTTCCACTTATACGAGATTTATCGCAATCGGCTTTCGACGCTCAAAAGTGAATATCGATGTAAAACCACATTGTATCGCCATATCAACAGCATCCTCAAAATTCGAACCAACGGCGTCCGCAAAATGAGAATCAGAACCGATTGTTAGAATTTCGCCACCTAAATCTTTATAAAGTTGTACGATATTAATAGAAGGAAGAGCTTGCTTCAAGTTTCCTCTAAGTCCTGAAGTATTAATTTCAATGCCAATGTTTCGTTTGATCGCCTTCATTAAAATCGCTTCTAATATCTCTTTGTGATCTTCAAAATGATACATGCCAATCGTTTTGACGGCATAGCGTTTGAGTAAGTCTAAATGTGCAATCACATCTATATCTGCTGAACAAACCATCTTGTACACTTCTTCAAAATAGCTTTGATACGCTAAATAGGTATCCTTATTCTCCAAAAATCTACGTAATTTAAGGTTGTTAATATTATGTACAGACCCTAAGATGAAATCTAAATCCAATGGTGACAGTGCCGCTTCATATTCCTGTTTAAGCAGGTGTGGTTCACAAAGTTCAATTCCAACTTTGATAACCAAGTGGTTGCCGTATATTTCTTGACATTCCTTGATCTCGTTAAAATAATGTGTGAAATTCATATGACCATAAGTGGGAGCAAGGGGGTTAACCGAAAAGTGTTCCGTGAAACAAATTTCTCTGATTCCTTTCTCAATGGCGGTTTTACATACATCTTTCATGGAAGCGGTAGAATCAAACGAATGATTTGTATGGTGATGATAATCGATTAAATGCATAGCAGGGCATCCTCTCCGTTCATGACTGATGATACATGATTCTAGCAAAAGAAACAGTACGTGGCAATGAAGGATGTATACTTAATTGGGGGAATTGTTAGGAAATTCGTACATGGGGGAAAGAACGCAGTATACTTGTGACTCCAATTAATCCTTATATTTTTATCAATTTTGGAACGAAGGATCGTAGAACATGATATGGTTTATATGATGATAACTGTACTCAGATTCAGATAGAAATGTAATGGAGGAAACACAATGAATTATGACAAAGCGCAGCGAAAGCAAATAAATAAAGTAGTGGAGTTTATTGAAGATCATATACATGAAAATCTTTCGCTAGACCAGTTAGCTAAAGTATCTACGTATTCTCCTTTTCATTTTCAACGATTGTTTAAAGGGATCATTGGCGAAACACCGGCTGGCTATGTGAAACGTCTTCGTCTTGAGAATGCTGCACATATGTTGATATATGAACAGCAGATCCCGATTACTCAAATTGCGTACATATGCGGTTTTGCATCTCTATCATACTTCACTTATTCATTTAAAGCATATTTTAATATGAGTCCTAAACGGTGGCGAGATGGTGCTTATTTGGAACGGTTCCCCAGAGAGTATGATAGCAAGAAATCTAAACTTTTAAGCACAAATACGAAAGTAGAAAATGATCAAAACCCTTATACTGAATTTAAGTGGCTAGACTTATCAAAAGTGAAAATCGTACATTTTCCAGCGTGCACAACTGTTAACAGGCATAATATTGGCTCTTACATGAATGGAATACCAGACGCATGGGAAGATATTTATCGATGGTCAAGTGTGCGAGGGTTAATCAAACAAAATACAATGATCTTCGGTGTCCCAAGGAACAATCCGTATATCACACCTCCAGAAAAAAGTCGCTACGATTGTCGTATAACCATTCCTCATGGTGAAGATGTCAGACAGGATGACGAAGAAGTATATCCTTTTAGTGGTGGGAAATATGTGTTGTATGAGTTTGACGAACCTGTAAGTTATCGTGAAAGAAGTAAACTGATAGAGTGTTACTCAGAGTTGTATAGCTTTTGGCTGCCCAAGAGTGGCTACAAGTATTTAGGAAATCCGATTGAACTCGTTGTAATTGAAGAAGTAAGGGGCACATTAACTCTTACTTGTAAAATCAGTGCAATAGCTTTAGCCATTGAACCAAAATAGACCGGAGGAATTGTATGTTATTTAATGTGAGTGAACTTCATTATATGGCAATCATCGCAGGTGGATTCTTGTACATGATATATGGAACCATCTATTATTCAATATTACTAGGGAAGAATAAAGAGGGTGGGCAAAGCGAAGGCCCATTGAAATATATTATCTCAGTTATCGTTGCATTTATTAGTTCATTTTTTGTTGCCCTACTCGTCCAAGTCTCTAGCGCTGAAGGATTAATAGAGGGGGCAGCTGTAGGTATTATCATTGGGATACTCATTACGATTGTTTATTTGAAAAATACATTATTTGGACTTGTAACGAAAAAAGCTTTTTTACTTGTTATAGGCGACCACCTTATCATTTTTACGTTACTAGGAGTGCTGCACGGTCTTTTACAATAATAATCAGAAACAATTGTTGTAGGTTTTGATAGGGTAATTAGCTACAAATCAGTCAATGGTTTGTTCTAAAACTAGGCGCTTTCCTTTTTAAGGATAAGCGCCTATTAGGCATGAAATCCATAATACTTAACGACAACAAATTATCTATTTATCCAACCTAATTGGCGCTTTGTGATATCTAGTTATTTCCTAATTTATAAATAAAGGCAGAATGTATGAAAGTTAATGCGTTCTGCCTTTCTTAGTCTTTAAAATTCATAATAACGACGAAGTAAATACGAAATCCATTTACAATGAGGATGATTTCGAATATTTTCTAGTAATCCTTTCACAATAGCAGGACTTAAAGTTGGTTCCAGAAGCTGCTGCTTTAGTAGGAATAACGATTCTTTTTCAATCGACTCATCAATTTCTTCAATTTTTTTATCCATGATTTCGAGCATTTGTTCCTTCGTTATTTCTTCAGTCATTGGCTGGTTAATCATTTCGATAAGCTCTTGTGAAATAAATGGGACGGTAGTATGTCTTGCTAGTAAATTTGTTTTTTCCACAAGGGATTGAGACAGTAACTCCAAATCTAAAGGTACGTTATAGAATAAAAATAACTGTAAATAAGTACTCATGAAGCCTTTGATACAATAAATTAAATCATATTTGATCAGTTCGACTTCTTCTCTATATAAACGTTCAATCATTGATAAGATAATTTTCTCGTTTAATTGATTATAGTTATGCATTCTTTCGATTAGTACTTCATTAAATGACTGTATTTGCTCTTTAATAAGAATTTTGGCGAAATCAGAATGCTTATGAAACGTATGAAACATGGTGTAATAAAATTCGTATAAAAGTTTTTTATCATCATTTGTGTTTCTGACCGTATAGTCAATATCAGAAGTGATTTGCATCATGAAATGATCAATCAATGCTAAAATCAATTCGTCTTTTGACTTGAAAGATAAGTAAAAAGAACCTTTGGAAATCCCGCAATGTTCTGTTATTTGTTGAACAGAAGTGGCTTCGAAGCCTTGCTTTGCAAAAAGATCTAACGCCTTTTCCATAATTAATTGTTTTTTAATCATTATTTATATCGCTCCTAGATACCCTATCGTTGACAAATGACTCACTAGTCATTACTATAAATAAATAAGCTTGATAAGTCAATTTAAGGTGGGTGTAATAGTGAAAGGGTTAGTCAATTTTGTCTTAAAGAATAAACTAGCAGTATGGCTACTTACTATTATCATTACAGTATCTGGTATTTATTCAGGTACAAAAATGAATATGGAGACGATTCCTAATATATCGATTCCTTACTTAATGGTCATGGACGTATATCCTGGAGCAACTCCTGAAAAAGTAATGGAAGATGTGTCCATGCCGATAGAGAAAGCGGTAGAAAATCTTGAAAACGTGAAATCCGTTTATTCAAATTCCTATTCTAACATGGCAAGTATTCAAGTGGAATACGAATACGGTGTGGATATGGACGAGGCGAAACGTGCCTTGCAATCTGCGTTAGATGCAGTGAAATTACCAGAAGGAGCACAAGAGCCGACAACTACAGCGATTAGCATGAACATGATGCCAGTTGTTGCCTTAAGTGTAAGTAGTTCAAAAGAAGATATTGTTGAATTAACGTCAACGGTAGAGGAAAGTTTACTGCCAAAAATCGAGAAAATCGATGGCGTTGCGTCGGCAGCGATTACAGGTCAGCATATTGAAGAAGTAGACCTTACGTATAACAAAGCAAAAATGACTGAACTCGGCTTAACAGAAGATCAAGTAAAGCAAATGATTCAAGCGAGTAACGTAGCTGTTTCACTAGGTCTTTACGAGTTTAAAGCAGGAGAACAAGCCGTAGCAATCGACGGTAAGTTTATGACAGCTGATGAATTAAAGAATATGCTTATTCCGGTAACACCAACAGCTGCAAGTCCGTCACCATTTGTGAAACTGAGCGATATTGCTACCATTGATGTAGTTGGTAAAGTACAATCCGTTTCACGTACAAATGGCAAAGAGGCTATTGCGATTCAAATTGTCAAAGGGCAACAAGCAAACACTGTTGATGTTGTAAACAGTGTGAAGAAGTTAGTGAAAGAAGAAAAGGCAAAATACGATGGTCTTGTCATCGATGTAACTCTTGACCAAGGTGCACCAATTGAAAAATCCGTTTCAACGATGATTGAAAAAGCGTTATTTGGTGGTTTAATTGCAGTATTAATTATTCTTCTATTCCTACGTGATTTTAAATCAACGATTATTTCGATCGTATCGATTCCCGTTTCAATTTTCATGGCTTTACTGATATTAAACTGGATGGATATTACGCTAAATATTATGACACTTGGTGCGATTACGGTTGCCATCGGTCGGGTAATTGATGACTCCATCGTAGTCGTTGAAAATATTTATCGTCGTTTACATTTAAAAGAAGAGAAGTTAACAGGTCGCGCACTTGTACGTGAAGCGACAATTGAAATGTTCAAACCAATCATGTCATCTACATTAGTAACAGTTGCGGTATTCGCGCCACTTATCTTCGTTGGTGGTATGGTCGGCGAGCTATTCATGCCGTTCGCATTAACAATGGCGTTTGCGCTTTTTGCTTCATTAATTGTTGCGATTACAATCGTTCCAGCACTATCTCACTTCTTATTTAAGAAGAAGTTATATGGTGAAAAAACCGAAAGTAGCCATAAAGAGGCTGGCAAATTAGCGAAATGGTATAAAGGTATCCTTAATAAAGCACTTAATCATAAAGTGATTACTTCCCTAATTGCGATTGTTTTATTAGCTGGTAGTTTGGCGTTAACGCCTTTAATCGGCTTTAGCTTCATGGGTAGTGAAGAAGATAAAGTGATGTACTTAACGTACACACCAAAAGCAGGCGAGCTTAAGGATGATACATTAGCAAACATTCATGTTGTCGAAGAGAAGTTACTTAAACGTGATGATATTGATATTGTTCAAGTTTCTGTAACAGATAGTGGCGATCAGATGTCAGCGATGATGGGTGGCGGAGCAGGTGGCGGATTAATGTACCTAATCTTTGACCCGGAAATGGATAACTTTCCAGAGGTTCGCACAGAAATTGAAAAGTATGTGACGAACATTGGTCAAACAGGCGAATGGAAGAGCCAAAACTTCTCATCTATGTCGGGATCGACAAATGAAGTAAGCTACTCATTTTATAGTGAAAATCTAGATAAACTAAATGAAACGGTAAAACAAGTAGAAGACGTAATGAAGAAAACGGACGGTTTAAAAGATGTTTCTTCAAGTGCAGAAGATGCCTATGTTGAATATACGTTCAACGTAGCACAAGATGAATTGCTGCAGTATGGGTTAACAACAGGGCAACTCGTCATGATGTTAAGCCCAGCAAAAACACAAGATGTTTTAACAACGGTTGAAAAAAATGGTGATACATTAGATGTAATTGTTCAGCAAGAACAAGCTGCACAACCAGAATCAATCGATGATATTTTAGCAACACCAGTACCGGTAGCGCAAGGTAATACAATGCCACTTTCTGAGCTTGTAACCGTGAAGAAAGGGACAACTTTAAATACACTTGCACGTAGTAAAGGTGAATACTACGCAACGGTTTCAGGGAAAATCATTGGTGATGATATTTCCAAAGTAACAGCTAAAGTAGATAAAGAGATTGATCAATTAGATTTACCTAAAGGTGTTACAGTGGATGTTGCTGGTGTAACGGCAGACATGACTGAAACATTTACACAACTAGGTGTAGCCATGGCTGCAGCAATTGCGATTGTGTACTTCATCCTTGTGGTCACATTCCGTGAAGGTGTCGCGCCATTTGCAATCCTATTCTCGTTACCATTTGCAGTAATTGGTTCATTTGTTGGTTTATTAATCGGCCGTGAAACGATCTCAGTCTCTGTTATGATGGGTCTATTAATGTTAATCGGTGTCGTTGTAACGAATGCCATTGTACTTGTAGACCGTATTATTCATATGGAACGTGATGGTATGAATATGCGCGAAGCGATTCTTGAAGCTGGCGTAACGCGTCTACGTCCAATTCTCATGACCGCAATCGCAACGATCGGTGCATTAATCCCATTAGCGATTGGCTCAGGCGGTGGTGGATTGATCTCCAAAGGCCTTGGTATTACAGTAATCGGTGGTCTAGCAAGTTCGACGTTATTAACATTAATTGTTGTACCAATCGTTTATGAAATCTTATCGAAGCTATTCAAGAAAAACCGTAAAGAAGTAGAAGAGAACTAATGGTTTTAGCCCTACAAGAACATAATCTTGTAGGGCTTCTTAAAACCCAAAATTTATCTATGAAATACAAAGATAAATTGAGGGGGACTAAAGCTTTGTATATCTTTAATACGAACAGGTAGATCAAACATGCTACATCAGTTTGGAGACGCCTAGTATGCGTTCAAAATAACGACCTGTTTGATTGTGTGTCAGCTCATGCTATAATGAGAAACTTAGGATAGTTACGACTTTTGCTCATGGTTGAACGGATGCCAAGAAAAGCCTCCGCTAAAGCGTAAATATGGAGGTGTTAGAGAATGAATAAACGATGGACGATCAGTAAGATTAAAGAATTTGTTGCGAACAATTCGGAAAGTAAGTTACTATCGACGGAATATCACGGTTTTTCGCAAAAGTTACTATTTAAATGTGCATGTGGTAGCAATTTTGAAAAAACATTTACGAAATTTAAAAATAATAACCAACGTAAATGTGAAGTGTGCCAACCGACAAAAGCGTCACGCTAAACGTATAGCAAATAAACGAAGTGCCGATTTCTATTAAGATAGAAGTTGGCGCTATTTTTATTGAAAAGAGACCGAGGCTTATCCTAAATACAGGGCAGCCTCGGTCTCATCTGATTAATTCACTTCATATTCACTCACATTGCGCTCGACAACTCTTGCTCCTTTTGCGCTAATGAATGATCCGGACGCTGTTGTGAACATATTGCTCGCTATGACTGCATCCATAGCTGTTTTCACTTTTTCTACGTCAACCGGTTCAATTGGATCGGCAACGGAAAGTGTTGCTGATTTACCGCCTTCGGTTAGAAACAATAATTCCAGTGTTTTTGCCATTTTCTTCACCCCTTTCTTTCCTTAGAAAATTAATTGGATAGAATAGTTGTCCCGATTTGAGCGACTTTTGAGAGAGGGTGCATTTGTAACCCTGCGATCGCTTCAGCTGCCGCTAAAATCTCATCTGAAGCAGCATCTGTTTTTACATTGGAAAATGATTTACGCTTCACAATCGGTATGCCTTTTTCATTCATGCCTGTTTCAAACTCTAAGCGGATCGTTACAGCTTCAAGAATTTCAATTGCCACGTTGCTCACCTCCTTTCACTTTCTTTATAAGTGTTAAAGCAGAAAAAGTAGCATCGGGGGGAAAGTTTTTAAACGAGTTTCTAGATTGAAAGATTGAATTCCGTCTTTTTTTTAGTTAATATCTGAAAACCTTAACGTCAATCAGTAGCTGCGGCCCAGGCCGCGGCGAGTTAATTTCCAAAGGTCTTGGTATTACAGTAGTCGGTGGTTTAACCAATTCGACGTTATTAACATTAATTGTTGTACCAATCGTTTAGCCATATGGAAAGATTTAAAAATCAAATCGAATATTAAATCAGGAGGAAAAAATGGAATTAAGAGTGCTTCGGTATTTTCTGACAGTTGCACGAGTAGAAAGTATTACTCATGCAGCTGAAATTTTACATATAACACAGCCAACGTTAAGCAGACAATTGGCGGATTTAGAAAAAGAGTTAGGAACTCAACTACTTATACGTGGAAAAAGAAAAATATCATTAACAGATGCTGGTATGTTTTTGCGCCAAAGAGCAGAAGAACTCCTTATCATTGCAGATAAGACAGAGAAGGAATTTAAAGACCTGAAAAACCTTGTAGGAGGTACAATATCCATAGGAAGCGTTGAAGCAATGGCATCGCAAGTTCTATCGAAATTATTAAAAGCATTTTACACTGAATATCCACAGGTAAGCTATCATATTTTTAGCGGAACAGGGGACGATATAAAAGAAAAAATAGATAATGGCTTACTTGAGATTGGAATTTTATTAGAGCCTATCAATATTGAAAAATACGATTTTATTAGATTGCCACAAAAGGAACGATGGGGAATACTTACAAAGACATCTTCTTCTCTTGCACAGAAAGAAGGTATAACTCCCAAGGATCTTTTTAGAGAGCCCCTACTTATGTCTAGTCGACCTGCAGTACAAAATGAAATTGCTAGGTGGTTTGCTGATGACTATGAACATTTGCATATTGTGGCAACTTTTACTTTAATTTCAAATGTCATTAATCTTGTGGAAAGTGATTTGGGAACTGCTATATGTATTGAAGGTGCTTTTACGAAGAGGAATTCTGACCAAGTTTGTTTTAGACCTTTTTACCCTGAACTTCAATCAGAATGTGTAATTGTTTGGAAAAAACACAGGATTATGAGTCAAACTGCTACTCGTTTTATACAATTTTTAAAGCATGCTTTAAAGGTATAATTATGCTTAAAAGGCATAATGAATTATAGATTATAGGTATTGGATATAGTTATTTATTTGGTGCTAATATAAAGGGTGTAAAGACGAAAGACTCCTTATATTATTGCCGATAAATAACTTTTTTATTGGCAAAAGGATTATCATAAGTAACTATTTTGCGGAGGTGGACCAGTACATTAAGAAATAATTGATCAGGGGTTAAGGGCAAAAGCCGCTTTTGTATATTGTTTATACTTTATCTATTAGTTCTAAAGAATAATTAGACTTACGATTTATTGTTTACTATTTTGTACGCGCTTCCTTAAAATAACTAATATTCAATTGATATGTTAATGTAACTGCTTATAGCAATCATTAAGTAAAGCACACAGAGGCAAAATTCGTAAATCCTTTTTTGTATAAGGGCATGGGATGGGATGGGCTTCGCGACTTATTAATAAAGCCAATCTACCTAGTAGTTATTCTTATTTTATCAAGAAAGCACCTAAAATTCGGCTCCGAACCGCCACCATTGTGATTAGGCGAGTGTGGTGTGATACAGGATTAATCCTTCATGGTAAATGGTGGCGTTATAACGCCATATTCGTATTGTATTCGCATTCATTACTAAAATTTTAATAGGATTAATTTTATTTTGAACAGTAATTTACTTGTATCTTTGGAATCAATGCTATCTTCAACGTTCTATTAGGAAGAAAGTATCCAGATGATTGTTGTAATATTCTGAAAATACTGCACGAATGATCGGTTTACAGCATGTTGAAAACTTAAAAAGAGGAAGGTTTCGTATGAGCAAAAAATATGACAAATTAGGTCAGGATATCGTAGAGAAAATCGGCGGTAGTGAAAATGTATCGACATTCACCCATTGTATGACCAGACTTAGATTTGCACTAAACGATAATAAAAAGTGGATCAAGAAGGCATTAAAGCGTTATGGTTTTATCTTCGTCGACCGTGAAGAATACGACCTGAAAGAACTACGTCGTATTCCGAAACAAAGCTTTTATTGGTATAAAGATGTGATCCGTTCCAACGGGGATAAATTATAATTTAAAGTACGAGTTTATGACTTTTTCTATCAGGCTGCCGATATATTCTCAGTATCCTGATAGAATTGCTTATAAGTACTTGTCCTGTAGGTAAAGAAAAAACTTTCTAGCTTTAAGAACTTTTTCCTATTTGTTATTATCTTATCCTATTGTTAGAGGTGTTCTTTTATCATGGGAAACATTATTAATTACAGATTTCATAGGTATCTCAGAAAGAGAAAGTAATTAACTTAAGCTTTCTTCTAAGGAGGAATGAAATATGGAACGTCTATGGACGAAGTCGTTTATTCTTATGACCGTAGGGATGTTTTTCCTATTCACAGCATTTTATATGCTGTATCCAACATTGCCACTGTTTATTAAAGAGATGGGTGGCAACGAATCACAGGTCGGTCTGGCAATGGGGGCTTTTATGCTGTCTTCTGTTATTTTTCGCCCGTTCGTCGGATGGCTGTTGGACCGGTTCGGTAGGCGTCCGTTTATCGTCTGGGGACTGCTATTCTTCGCTATAGCAATGTACATGTACAATTGGATTGGCGGAATCGCTGTTTTAATGGTCCTCAGAATATTGCATGGGGTGACTTGGGCCGTTTCCACAACCGCGATTCTCACCGCGGTTACGGATTTGATTCCGTCCAAACGCCGCGGGGAAGGTCTAGGGTGGTCTGGGATGGCGATGACTTTAGCTATGGCCATCGGTCCGATGTTCGGTCTATGGGTTGCACAGAACTTCTCGTATCATTCTCTATTTCTACTAGCAGTTGGAATCTCTGCCGCAGCTCTGTTCTTAACGTTTGGAGCCAAAACGTCTTTTAAGCCTCAAACGAGGGCAAGGAAAATCGAGCTTTTCGAAAAATCGGTCTTGCCTGTTATGGCATCAATCTTTTTGCTGTTTATCGCTTATGGCGGCATTACCACCTTTGTACCGTTGTTTGCCGACTCGATCAAGGTCAATTCTGGGACATTCTTTCTCGTTTATGCAGCCGCGCTTGTCCTAATCCGTCCCATTGCGGGGAAACTTTCAGACCGGTACAGTGAGACGTTTGTCATTATACCTGCACTAGTGATTACGGTTTCGGCTTTGATTGTCTTGAGTTTCTCGACCAATTTGTTCGGCGTGATCATTTCGGCGGTTATGTACGGGATTGGTTTCGGTTCCGCGCAACCTGCTCTTCAAGCGGCAACGATCCGTCTTGTCAGTCCAGAACGTACAGGGGTAGCCAATGCTTCATTTTCGACTGCTACTGACCTCGGAATCGGACTAGGTGCAATCATACTAGGTTGGGTTTCCCAGTACACGAGCTACCAAGTATTATTCACGGTCAGTGCCGTGTCGGTCGTGTTTTCCTTGTTGCTGTTCATTTTCTTTGTAAAGCGTTTGTTGAAAAGCAAAGAGCTTAGCCAACTTAAAACAGGTACTCTATCCTAAAAATAGGTTAACCGCTGCATCTCGCAACAAAGTATGGCGGTTCGGTGAACCTTACCATAAGTAAATAAGGTTTTTAAGTAAAGGTGTCTCCTAAGACTAGATAAAACGGAATACACTATATGGTGGGATAATTTTGGTGGAAATTTCAACAAAATATTAGATGCCTAATCGTTCGCTAACATGTGAAGACCATTGGAGAAAATTCTCTGATGGTTTTTACTACTATGTAAACAGTACAGTGAAGGAATTCCTGTATAGATAGTAGTAGG
Organism: Paenibacillus sp. FJAT-29882; assembly: GCF_001510645.1. Classification (GTDB taxonomy): domain Bacteria; phylum Bacillota; class Bacilli; order Bacillales; family DSM-1321; genus Peribacillus. Next base: position 295,653 of record NZ_LMVB01000001.1, read on the forward strand.
ATAAATAATAGGTAAAATACACGTGCATTTTTGTTAAACAGAAAAATGGTAACGGTAGTTTCCTTGAATAAGTATGTTTCTATTTAGGAACAAGTATGCTGTAATAGTGATAGAACAATCGTTCATCCTGTTCTAAGTAGTCAAAGAAGTGAGGAATTGATCGTGAAAAAATTTAAGAAGTTTTACTTAGAGATTACAAGTGTATGTAATCTTGCATGCAGCTTTTGTCCGCCAACAGAACGGCAGAAGCAATTCATTTCTGTGGAGGACTTTTCTAAGAGATTAGACCAAATTAAACCGCACACAGACTACATTTATTTACATGTAAAAGGTGAGCCATTGCTCCATCCTAAAATAGGCCAATTGTTAGACGTAAGTCATGAAAAAGGGTTTAAAGTTAATATTACAACCAATGGAACATTAATTAATAAAAAGAGAGAAAAATTATTAAATAAGCCTGCGCTAAGACAAATGAATTTCTCACTCCATAGCTTTGATGGCCATATTGGTTCTAAAGATAAGGAAGGGTATGTGAAAAGTATCCTTTCTTTTATTAAAGAAGCAACGAGTCAATCAGAAATGATTGTTTCCCTGAGATTATGGAACCTTACACAAGACAATACGACGAATATTGAAAGAAAACGAAACAGAGAATTACTAGAAATGATTGAGAAAGAATTTGATTTAGACTACAAAATTGAAGAGAAGGTCGTACCAGGAAGCGGCGTGAAAATTGCGGACCGCATCTTCATCAATCAAGATTACGAGTTTCAGTGGCCTGCGTTACATGAAGAAGAAGATGATGGGAAGGGCTTCTGCTATGGCATGCGAAATCAAGCAGGTATTTTAGCAAACGGAACTGTTATTCCTTGTTGTCTAGATGGTGAGGGAGTTATCAACCTTGGAAATATTAATGATGATTCATTTTCTGATATTATCGAGATGGATCGAGCAAAAAACCTTGTAGATGGTTTTTCAAGAAGAGTGGCAGTGGAAGAGCTATGTAGAAAATGCGGGTATCGCAAAAGGTTTGGAAAATAGATAGGCAAATGGCTAGGATTTAGTAAGTTAGATGAAGTCATTCCAACTCATTATCTCATTTAGATATAACGCGAAATGCTTGGAAAATAAAACGAATCATTAGAAAATGATTATGTTAGATCGTATTAAGAGGCCGAGGCTGTCCTAATTACAGGACAGCCTCGGCCTCTTTTAATTAATTCACTTCATATTCACTCACATTGCGCTCGACAACTCTTACCCCTTTCGCGCTCATGAATGATCCGGACGCTGTTGTGAACACATTGCTCGCTATGATTGTATCCATAGCTGTTTTCACTTTTTCTACGTCAACCGGTTCAATTGGATCAGCAACGGAAAGTGCTGTTGATTTACCGTCTTCGGTTAGAAACAATAATTCCAGTATTTTTGCCATTTTCTTCACCCCTTTCTTTCCTTCGAAAATTAATTAGATAGAATAGTTGTCCCGATTTGAGCGACTTTTGCAAGAGGGTGCATTTGTAACCCTGCGATCGCTTCAGTTGCCGCTAAAATATCATCTGAAGCAGCATCTGTTTTTACATTGGAAAATGATTTACGCTTCACAATTGGTATGCCTTTTTCGTCCAAACCCGTTTCAAATTCTAAGCGGATCGTTACAGCTTCAGGAATTTCAATGGCCACGTTGCTCACCTCTTTTCACTTTCTTTATAAGCGGTAAAAGAGAAAAAGTAGCATCGGGAAAAAGTTTTTAAAAGGGTTTCTAGATTGAGTGATTGTATCCCGACTTTTCTATGGAAAAGGGGCGGTTTTTACATTTGAAAATAACTAACTTTATTTTAACCCCGTTCTAAAATCAGAACAGGGTTATGCGTGTTTGTGGTTTTAAAATTAAAGAGCTATATTGTCTTACAAAAGCGACTAGCATTTATATAACATTTATACTCACAACCCGAATTTAATTTGAAAAAAATGGTGTTATATAAGGGGTTTTATTAATAGATTATTAAAAAAATGTTATAGATTAACAAGATGTACCGTTATTTACAATTATCAAAAATTAAAATCAGTTAATATGAGATTTAAATCGATGGTATCCAAAAGAGTACACTGATAATGGTACTTTCTTATATTCACGGATGCATTAGATGAGAGTAATTTAGGATATAAATCGAAAAAATTTGGAGGTGTCTAATGTTATCGAGAGAATAATAATAACAAATTTTAACATGGTTCGAACGTGAATATTTGTAATTTTCAGAATGTGATAAAAAGCAATATGCGTCTAAATGGACCCTCTATCGTTACATAAAACCATTAAGTAGAATTTGTTGGACTAATAGTGAGAGGAGAAGAGATATGGAAGCATTAAAACTTAATGAAGTACCTGAAAAGCATAATGAAAAGGAAAGTAAAAGTAACAAGACCTCTATTTATCGAATCGTTTGGAGATGGCACTTTTACGCAGGACTAATATTTTCCCCATTTTTAATTATTTTGGCTTTTAGTGGTGCGGTATATTTATTCAAGCCACAAATAGAATCAATGTTATATCAGGATCTCTACTATGTGAAGGAGAGTCATTCATCTATAATATCTCCCTCAGAGCAGATAAGTCTGGTAAAAGAAAAGTATCCTGAAGGGATTGTGAATTCGTATAAAACGTATGATGACCCATTACGAACATCGGAAATTAGTATTTCTAATGATGGCCAATCACTTTCGGTATTTGTAGATCCGTATATAGGTACAATAAATGGATCGCTACATTCAGAAAAGAAATTTACAGAGATATTTAAAAAGCTGCATAGTGAATTAATAATCGGCGGTACATTCGCCAACCGCTTGGTGGAACTTGCTGCATGTTGGTGTGTTATCTTGCTTATAACTGGTTTATATATATGGTGGCCTAGAAATAAGGCGTCTATCTGGGGGACTATTCTACCTAGATTCAACAAGAAAGGCCGGATATTCTGGAGAGATCTGCACGCTGTTCCTGCCTTTTGGTTATCGATATTTGTTTTGATTTTAATAGGGACAGGGCTTCCATGGTCAGGAGTAATGGGTGAACAAATAAACCGTTTCGCTACTGCTACTAATACAGGGACTCCTCCTTATGCTTACAGTTGGGATGCAAAACCAGAGTCTATCGTTAGAACGAGAGATGTTGCACAAGATGGACCATGGGCAACTGAAAATTTAGCAGTGCCTTCTTCTAAAACAAGTAGTTATTCGACTATTTCACTGGAAGACGTTTCTTATATTGCTGGAAATAACAAGGTGGCAAAGCCTTATACCATATCTATGCCACAGTCTGAAAAAGGCGTATATACCGTCACAACTTCCCATACAAAACCAGGAGATAATGCGACATTAAACATTGATCAATACAGTGGAGCGGTATTAACAGATGTTCGCTTTAACGATTATGGAATTACTGCAAAGGCCATAACAGTCGGCATTGCATTACATGAAGGAAGATTATTTGGATTAGCCAATCAAATCATTGGTCTCATTGTATGTATGGGATTAATAGGGGTGGTCATTAGTTCATTTATCATGTGGAAAAAACGTAAACCTTCTGGTAAATTAGGTGCTCCTTCTAAAGTTCATGATAAGAAATTAACTAGAACTGTATTTTTTATCATGCTTGTATTAGGAATAGTAATGCCGTTAGTTGGTATTTCTATAATTTTGGTGTTTTTATTAGATCGTTTTGTTATACCTAAATTTAAGCCGTTAAGAGGATGGATAAATTAATAGAAGAAGAGAGGATATTTGAGTACCATGAGAAAATATATTTTCATACTATCTGCATTTATACTTGTTTGTATGATTAGTGGATGTAATGCAACTAGCAGTTCCTCTCAAGAAAAAATGCAAGTGATTGAAGCGGACATCATACTATCTGATGCTGTTTCACTGAACCAAGAATGTATATTCAAAGTTCATGTAACGCAGGGATCAAGCAATGTAGATGATGCACAAGATGTTCAATTTGAAATTTGGAATGCTACTACTCAAGATAGTGAAATGCTTCAAGCTGATTTTACAGGTAATGGAATATATACTGTTTCTAAACAGTTTAGTAAAGATGGAATCTATTATGTTCAAACTCATGTCAATGCTCGAGGACTTCATGTAATGCCTAAAAAACAACTTATTGTTGGGGAAGTCTCAGAAGAGGAAATAAATGCTTTAAGAGAAGAGCCTGTTAAGAAAAGCAATCATCAGGGTCATCATCATTGAACGATTGATTTAGATAAGAGAGATGTATGACAACACCGGTTTATTATCCCCCATTATTATCGGTTATCCAGTTACAGTGGCAGGGGAAATTCCTGCCTTTTTCTTTTAGGAGAAAAGTTTGACCCTTGATATTTATAGAAAAGAAGACTTTCAATTACTTTTAGAAATGCTTCAGGTGAACGAATCTCGTCCAATGGTGCATGTATGTTCATTATTTTTTATAAAAATCTACCGGTTTCACCAATTTTTCACATGTTTTGTCATGCGTCTACTTGTTTTATCTTCTAAACTTAAATATTCTTAAAGGAAATCTATATGAAAGCGAGGACACTAAAGCAATGAAAATATTGAACTACATAATGTTTCTCCTCGTTTTATCATTATTCATGCCAGCTGTATCTGAAGCAGAAGGCACTTTACAGTCTAAAATCGACGAGGCACAAAAGGGTGCCACGATTGAACTAAATGAGGGGGAGTATGAGGAAACATTGGTAATTACCAAGCCAATAACCCTAAAAGGAAAAGGTGAAGTCCTTCTTCGATCTTGTCAATCTGATCCGGTAGTTACCATGAGCGGTGAGTCAGTTACTCTAAAAAATATTAAAGTGGAACACTGTGGAGATGAAAAAGAAGATACAGCCATTTATGTTACTGGTTCCAATCATAAACTGGAGGGACTTGCTATTGAGACGACGCGTTTCGGTATTAGACTTGATAATGCGAATGGCGTAACGATCCAAGATAGCGAGATTGTTGGCAGGAAGCAAGGCAATGGGATTGATTTATGGAAATCCAATCAGAATACGTTTGAAAATCTTAAAATTACCAATGTTACGGATGGAATTTATTTAGAGCAAAGCAATGGGAATGTTATACATAGGAATGATATCCAAATATCCCGTTACGGTATGCATCTCATGTTTTCAAATGAAAATGTACTTGACGAAAATGCATCTAGAGCGAATATAACAGGGACAATGTTAATGGAATCAAAGCGGACAGTCGTTAGTAATAATAAATTTTTGTCAAATAACAAAAGTGTGAATGCACAAGGACTGTTAATTTATTTGTCTACTGACACTGAAGTGATTGGAAATGAGTTTATCTCCAATCGTGTAGGCATTTTTATTGAAGAAGCTGAAAATAACCGAATAGATTCCAATAAAATCAAGGACAATTTTATCGGGGTACAATTTAAAAAATCGAATGGAAATAATATAATGCGTAATACATTTGTTGGAAATGTCAATGATGCACAGGCAATAGAAAGTGCAAATAATCAAGTTAATGGGAACTATTGGGATGCAGCAAGCAAGGTTGATGTAAATGGAGATGGCAAGAGTGAAATTGTCTATAGCGCTGATCCGTATTTTCTTACTTTGACAAACGCAGTTCCAGAATATCAGCTATTTTTCCAAGCACCAGGGCTTATCCTGTTACAAAATATATTGAAAAGCCCGGCTGACCAATTGCTTACAGATTCAGCCCCTTTAATGAACATGACGATGGAAGTCGAAAAAGAAAAATCAACGAGTTTTAGTTTATGGGTCATAAGTGTAGTAATGATTTTATCCAGTTTTAGTCTATTTATATTTGGGAGGAAAAGAAGATGAAGAAAAAACTGTTTTGTTTTATTGTGTTGGCAGGATTAATAATGATTCTTGCAGCGTGTGGAAATGATAAAGCGCAACCAGTTGCTATTAATGAAGCAACGGACACTTGTGAAACATGTAATATGGCTGTTATTGACAACCAATATGCTACCCAGATCATTTTGGAAAACGGAAAATCTATGGTTTTTGATGATGTAGGTTGTATGTACGAATGGGTAACTAAACATGAAAATGAAAAAATTGATGCTGAATTTGTCCGTGATTATCATGATAAAGAGTGGATGTTAGTGGACGATGCAACTTATGTATATAATCAATCGGTTAAAACGCCAATGGCTTATAATGTAATATCATTTAAAGATAAGGCTACTGCAGAAGAGTTTGCTGCGGAAAATGAAGGCAGTACGATAATGACTGCCAATGATTTAGCTGGCCATGATTGGAAGCAAAAGCAAGACAAAGCGAACCATTCACATTCAGACGGTGCAAAAGATGATCATAGCCATTCTCATTAATAAATAGAGGGACGGCTCCGTTTTCGGACGGTCCCTTTTTCTTATCAAAAAGCTTCTTTTAATACTATGGGAAGAAATTAGTGGATTGAATTTTGACAATAAAGCTATTTATGGTGAAGAATTTTCGAAAAGAGGAATTAAGATGTGGAATATTTGGCACTCTGAACTGCGCATGACGATACGACAGCGATCTTTTTATTCTTTTTTAGTCTTATGGGTTACTGTACTTTCTCTCTTATTTTTAGTGCAAAGTAGCGCTCCATCCTTATCTGGATATACAAATATGACTGGAACTGTGGTCAATGTTGCCTTATATATCATTCCGCTTTTCATGTTGATCATTGGTTCCTTTTCTATCGCCAATGAAATGGAAAATGGACAATGGCGGTTGTTGAATACCTATCCTTTATTTTCTATATCGTACATATCAGGGAAAATAGGTGGTCAATTCACTGCTCAAGCGATCGTGTTTACGTTTAGTTATGGAGTTAGCTTGGCAATTGGACTAGTAAGTGGAAATGGTTTTTCTAGTGAATGGCTTCTGTCAATTTACTTTTTTTCTATGAGTCTAATTTTTTTCTTTCTCGTCCTTGGTATAACACTTGGATGTATCGTATCGACAAGGTGGCAGGCGTTATCAATATCAGTCATTATTTGGTTTTTCTTAATCATGATTTGGCCGACTGCGTTAATTGGTGTTTTAGGTTTGGTCCCTTATCCATGGATTGCCCCGTTAATGAAACTAGCCCTATTTGCCAATCCAGCTGAATTTATTCGGGTGTCCTTAGTCATAAACCTTGATGGAGGAGCTGTTTTTGGGCAAGCATATGATTCACTTGTGCCCTATTTAGACCCACCGTATGGAATTCTTAATTATATTTTATATTTTATTGGATTTATGGCAATTACATTATTGTTTTCGATGCTCATGCTGGAATGGAGGAAAAGGCGATGACAGGATTAAAAGTGGAAGATGTCTCGAAAGTTTATAAAAAAAAAACAGCGTTATATCCATGTTCCTTTGAAGCAACGGAGGGGATTTGTGTTGTTTTATGCGGTGGAAATGGTGCTGGCAAAAGTACATTACTGCAAATCATTGCTGGTATCCTTTCTCCATCAAGTGGCACAACCTCTATTAACGGGAAAGGGATTATCTTAAACCGTGAGAATTATTTAACCGAAATTGGTTTTATGCCAGATGATTTCCATGCCCAGGAAATGATGACGATTGAAGAGTTCCTTAATTTTTATGGATCATTCCGGAAAGTGAAAAAAGATCGAGTAAACGAAGTAATCGATTTGATCGGTCTAGTTGACAAAAAACGTGAGTTAGTAAAAAGCTTATCTAAGGGAATGAGGCAGCGTCTAATATTCGGTCAATCAATTTTAGCCAAACCGAATGTCTTGTTATTAGATGAGCCGACAAACGGATTGGATCCCTACTGGGTAAATCGGTTCGTTGAAATTCTTAATCAGATTAAAAAAGAAGGCACAATCATTGTTTTTTCTACACATATGATGGATGTAGCAGCTGAGACGGGTGACGTCATTCTATTTATGAAACAAGGGGAAGTCATTGAGACAATCCATAATGAAAACAAAATAGAAGAGACGACGATGAAGTTGATGAAGCTTCATCGCCAATGAGAGTAGCTTAAGCGCTCCTTCCTCAAGTGGATAAAGCTATTTTTCACCTGTATACCCTGCTGTCGATAAAATCCGCACTTTTACCTGCGGCTAGCAAACCTGTGAAATTCGGTTCTAGTAGTGCTGCCCCGATTGTTATGCCTGTTTGGATTTTAAAATTAAATAACTTGATTGTCACTTTACACAAGGAGACCGAGGCTGTCCTAATTACAGGACAGCCTCGGTCTCCTTTCATTAATTCACTTCATATTCACTCACATTGCGCTCGACAACTCTTACCCCTTTCGCGCTAATGAATGATCCGGACGCTGTTGTGAACACATTGCTCGCTATGACTGTATCCATAGCTGTTTTCACTTTTTCTACGTCAACCGGTTCAATTGGATCAGCAACGGAAAGTGTTGCTGATTTACCGCCTTCGGTTAGAAACAATAATTCCAGTGTTTTTGCCATTTTCTTCACCCCTTTCTTTCCTTAGAAAATTAATTAGATAGAACAGTTGTCCCGATTTGAGCGACTTTTGCGAGAGGGTGCATTTGTAACCCTGCGATTGCTTCAGCTGCTGCTAAAATATCATCTGAAGCAGCATCTGTTTTTACATTGGAAAATGATTTACGCTTCACAATCGGTATGCCTTTTTCATCCATGCCTGTTTCAAACTCTAAGCGGATCGTTACAGCTTCAAGAATTTCAATTGCCACGTTGCTCACCTCCTTTCACTTTCTTTATAAGCGTTAAAACGAAAAAAGTAGCATTGGTAAAAAAAGTTTTTAAAAGGGATTCTAGATTGAAAGATTGAATTTCAATTTTTTAGAGCGTTAAAGGAATCCGCCTCAATGGTCGCTTAGAGCCTTAGTTTTGCGGTCTTTTTCGGTGTATTTACTATTTAAATTGACAGAATAATTCAGTTCCCTTATGGTTGAATGGAAATAGATGGGGGGGAATGGCTGACGGTAATGTGGAAAGTAAATAACCGCTATTATTTCGCTAACACAAAGGGGAAAGGGAGTAGCATGTTTAGAGAGAATAGGGAGGAGAACAGGACATGTGGTTTTTTTTCGCAGGAGCTGCGGCTATTTGCTTCGGGATTAGGGGAATTCTTTATCAATGGACGTCACAAAGACCGATTGATCGTAATCTATTACTTTTAGGTGTCTACATATCTGGTACTTTGATTGCTTTGATTGGTAATGTTATCGCCAAACAACCTTGGTCAAACGGTGCATGGTATGGAGTTTTAATGGGATTGTTTTCATATATAGCCAACGCTTCTATGTATAGAGGGTATGCGGTGGGTAAGGCCTCGATTATTGCTTTATTTTCAGGACTGCCGCCGCTAGTTGTCGTAATTGTTGCCTATATACTATGGGGAGAGGTTCTATCAACCTGGCAATTAACCGCGTTTTTTATTGTCTTACTAGGCCTGATCCTTATTAAATATTCACAGGATTTAAAGCTCAATCAGTTAAAAGGGATTCAATGGGGAATTCTAACGATGCTTTTCTTCGGCTTTTCAGATGTGTCCATCAAACAATCAACCATTGCTGGCGCAGCTACACTACCTGCATTAATCATCATGTATGTAACCGGAACAGTATTGTTTGGTATTACCTGGGCCATTTCCTATGCAAAGAGTAAATCTACTGTTCAGGAAAAAGATCAGTATGAGGAAGCGCCAAACAAGACTACACAACAAAATAACATTCCACACTGGACTTTGAAAAGAACGTTAGGCTGGGGAATGTTTGTAGGGATTACGAATATAGCGGGCATGATGTTTCTCTTTCCCGCATTCCGCGAAGGGATCACCGGAATTGTTTCGGCCATTAGTGCAATGAGCGTTGCACTCGTCATTTTATATGCTCATTTTTATTTGAAAGAAAACATGAGTAAACGTGAAATTACGGGACTTATCGTTACAGTTGTAGGCATTCTTGTCTTACGTCTAACCTCTTAAACAAGTACGCAGATAAAATGTTTATTCAAAAAGAGCAAAGTCGTTTAAGAGATGATAGTCTCTTAAGTTTTAAGTGTAAGGAAAATGAATGGGTAAAACTATTAGATGGAGAAGGTGGTTAAACGTATTAGATATAAACTGATCATGATTCAGCATTAAAGGACGGTCTGGAACGGTATTCGATTTATAATCGTAACGTAAAATATGAAATTGGTTTAGAGAAAAGAAGTAAAGGTTGAGATGAAAAGTCGATGTTACAAGAATCGCTCAATATGGAAGTATACACAAGATAAATCGAGAAGTAATGGGCTAAAGTGAAGAGCGAACCGTGCTTAAACGTACAGATACAAGCAGCATTATGATTGCAGCAAAGTGAAAAAAAGAAAAAAGCTTGCAGAGTGGTCAGATTGAGACCTGTCCTGCAAGCTTTTTTTGAACTAGAAACAAAAGATAAAGAATTTTCGTGAAAAAAAGAAAAATTTTACAAACAATTAATAATGTTGGGATTTAAAGTAAAAAAATATAAAGAATTAGTAGGTGAAAACGCTGCATTTCATTAAAATATCGGGAATTGAATACAGAAAATTTATAATATAAATCAACGGATTAAATATGTCAAGAATTAGAAAATAAAACGAGTTGAGTTTTAAAGAGTTTAAAGGGAATTTCTCCATTTAGTAATTGAGAGAGTTTTACAAAAAGAGTGCTTCATAGGATAATAGGAAAAGATAACCATTACATTAGTTGGATAAAAGAGGTGTGCGACATGACATATCAAGAAATGAAAGTTACAATACCTGGTAAATGTTTCCGATCTTTTGGGAGAAAAGTCTTGATTTCGCAAATTAAATTCCAGACATTGCAAGCGATTTTTGAGATTGATCAAGAGGTTCAAAGAAAGTTAGATGTAAAGCGAAAATTTGAAATACGGGATTTTATTATTCAAACATTGGAGGAAAATGATTTCTATTTCTCGCCATTTATCTTCTCTAGTAGAGGAAACATTGTCGAAACCGATGGAGGTGGCGAACTTTCAGATGGATGTAAAGTATATATACTTGATGGTCAGCACAGAACTGCAGGATTGATTGCGGCGATTACTCACCTGCAAGGCTTACAAGAAACGGCAGAACTAATGGATAATCAAATGGAATTAAGGAAAGTTCAAGCACAAATAAACAAGTTGAAGGGATACCCGATTAGCGTCCAAATTTATCTCGACTTAGACAAGCAAGAGGAGCAGCAACTTTTTTCAGATTTAAATACAAAAAGAAAAGAACCGCATTTAGGCTTGGTGATGCAGTATGATCAGCGAGACCATTATGCAGACATTACACGGCAAATTGCAAGCCGCTTGGCATCTAAAATGGAGATTGAAGATAAACTATCACGGATTTCGATGAGCAACTCGGCGCTTACTTCCCTCACAATCATGAGACGCTGTTTGCTTGCTCTTTTCGATGGAAACTTAACGGTTAGTACAAAACGGGTCAAGCTCGGAGGACTTACGAATGAAGAAGCTGTTACAATCGGAACGGCATTTTTTGAAACTTGGCTCACGATTTTCCCGAGGAATCCAGCGAATCGAAAGAAATTCACATCTGGCTATAGCGGTATCCAAATAGCACTTGGTTTGACAGCTTTTCTATTGCATAAACATCATAAACTCACCTACGAAGAAGCATTGCAGCAGATGGAGAAACTTCAAATATATTGTACATGGAAGCATGATGATCCACACTATCCTCACATCTACGACCAGCAAAAGAAACGAATCAATAATCACTCAAGAACGACAAGCATGCAAAAAACAGCGATAGCATTTTGCGACAGTTTGGAAAAAGAAAGGACATGGTAGGATGAACCTTCAGGAATTACGTACAAAAAAAAGAAGCATGACTTCCTTTTCTATCGAAGAGCTAATCTCTCTCGTTCGAAATGGCCAAATACAGGTAAGAGAGACAGATCAGACAAGGGTCCGCTCTATCAGAAATTATTTATTGGAAAACGCCCTAACAGAAAATATTTATATTCCACCATTGATTGTGAACTTGGAGGAAGGAGAAATTAACGATTCATCTACAATGAAACTCTCAATTATTGACGGTTCACAAAGAATGAAAGCCTTCGTACAGCTAGAGGACAGCATTTTCAAAGCGTTAAAGTCATTTGATGATACGAAGGTAGAACAAGCCTATAAGCTGAAATACCTCATCAAAGAAACGCATATCGCACTCCAAGTATTTGAAAACCTCTCAGAAGCAGAAGCAGCGCAGCTTTACCTTGATGTGAATTTAAAAGGCAAGAAAGTAGCTCTCTCTAAGCGGATATCTTTTGATTCCCGGAACCATTTGAATGTCATCACAAATCAAGTGTTGCAAAGTCATTCAAATTTAAAAATAGCCGGTGTAGAGTTGGAAAAACAAAACATTATCCGACCAAAAAATAAAAATTTAGTTTCGCTATCCCAGTTAAGGCAAATCGTTGGTATTTTCATCACCGGTCACTTCGCAACGAACATTGAAGACAAGATCAAAACAACATATTTACAAAACGGGGAATACCTCCAACTCATCCACCTTTGGCTTGACCAACTCTTTAAGCTATGTCCGCCAGAGGAAATCGGTGACTATCAACAGTCTATGTTAGCAAGCTACCCAATCCTAACCGCCGTCGCTCAATTTGCCAACGACCAAATGGAGAATCAGCCCTTCACAAATCGACAAGAATACATCGTGAAGAGGATGGAGAGTTTACAGGATGTAGATTGGACACCGGATAATCCAATCTGGAGAGAAGTATTTAGTGGAACGATGAAAGGACGAAAGCCACTATTTTATCTGGCCAATGACAAAAGCAATATGAAAAAACTAAGAACTTGGCTTTATTCTTGTGGGAGGTGAGGATCATCTGAAAATGGAAAAAAATACAAAAAAATAACCCATGAGCAAGGGTCCTGGAAGACGTTGCTCATGGGCGTTTCAGTCAGGATGAATCCTGTCTTATTGTCTAGTATACCTTTTTTTAATCATTAGTAAAGAATTGGCGATTAAAAAGGAAAACAGATCAAGTAGAGAAAGTGTATTGTGTATGGATGATAGAAATGAAGGATTGGGTTTAGCTAATAAATCGGAACAAAGGAACGTGTGAATAATCAATCACCTAAATGAGGAGTGTCAATGATGTTCAGTAAACGATTCTATATAATAAACAGAGAAACAGTATGCTTATTTTCCGAATATGACAAGCAAGGAAATGAAAATACAAGGGTAATAGAGGGAAAAGAATTTATCCTTGTTAAAAAGCCAGTTAAAGATGTACTCGAGGAATCCTTTAACTATTATGCACGCGATTTAGATGGGGCCATAGTAGGAGCACGTTCGATTCTTGGCGGGAAATACTTTTTACCAGTTGCACTGAATGCCGAGCATGGGATTATTCTAGCTCCTTTCCATACATCAAATAGTAAAAAGAAAATCTGGATTGTTACTCCAAAAATCATTAGACCTGAAGTAATTTCTAATAAAAAAACAATTTTACACTTAATGCATGGACACAGCATTACTATTTTACTAAAAAGTGAACAAGTCGATAAACGGCGCGGCTACGCAGCTGTGCTTCAGATTACTTTACAAGTACGTCATACGATTGAAAAAAGCAGGACTTTACTATATGAACCAGGTAGCGGCCTTACAATAATAGAAGAAAAGGGAGAATATAACTTGCATTTGAGAAAAGAGGGGAAGGAAGAAGAGGAATAAAATAGACGGAGGAGGATACCCCAAAAGGGTAACGGGTTCTCTTTTGGGGTGCAAACATTGCAAATCACATCACATTTTTTGTCACTAATATCAATGCAATTCTCAATGGAATTCTGTAATTAAATAACAATAATAAACGCAGAGAAGGGATAGCTTAATCGGTATCCCTTCATCTTAATTTCACTATCTAATCCCATTGGTTGAAGAAAGTTGTTGTCTGTTTTTATTAAGTGTCTTCGTCGCTTTTGTACTCCAAAATATCACCGGGCTGACAATCCAAAGTCTTACATATCGCTTCTAATGTTGAAAAACGAATCGCTTTTGCTTTCCCATTTTTCAGAATGGAAATATTCGCCATGGTAATTCCAACCCTCTCCGAAAGCTCCGTTACGCTCATTTTTCGTTTTGCTAACATCACATCAATATTAATAATAATTGCCATATCATCCACCTCAGACCGTCAAATCATTTTCTGATTTTATGTTAATCGCTTCTTGTAGAAGCCGTTGGAGGATAGCAGCAAAAACGGCGATAACCAACGAAGCAAAAATGATGATGAGTCCCATTAATCCAATAGGAGGGTCCATTTTCTTCGCTATAAAATGAAAGAGTGGCATACCTAATACATACAAACCACTGATTGTAATCGCACAGCACTTTATGTTCTTTAACGCCTTTACAGATAATTCCGAGAACGCTGTGCTCTCGTCAATGTACCGTAATAGATTGAAAGCCTGATAGAGAGCAAAGTAAAAAGGTACAGCCGCTCCGTACATCACGATGAAAACGAGATATTTCATTGAGGCAATATTTGGATACAATTTTGCTGCGAAAATCGCCATATGAGGCACTAAAAATATGCACAATGCAAGAACTGAGATTCCCATAAAAATAACAGCTAGCTTTAAAAAGAGTGTCGTAACTTGTTTCATAATAAATACCTCGTTAATTAAATTTTTTTTCAAACCGTTAATCATTTTTTGACTTAATATCTGGGACATTTTTTAATGGCTTTTGAAGGGCATCCACAATGGCTGCGATGATACTTGTTGCTAAAATACCCATTAGACTTAGTGATATAGGACCTGCTGGGTCGTCTCCTGTGATTTTAGCAAGCACCTTTAAGCTTACTATTCCTAACAGAATGAGGAAAATAACTGTAAAAGCACATTTTTTTATAACCTTCAAAGATTTAAGGGATAATTCAGAGAAAGCATTGTTTTTTTCGATATAGGTTAGTAGTTTAAATGCTTGATACAACGCAACAGAAAACGTAATACAGAATCCATATGCACATACTAAAAAGGGGATTAGGAAATAAGCTGTATCTGGATGTACCTTTGCATCTTTAATGGCTATCTCAGGCAACCAATAGATACATAAAGCAAGCATCGCAATTCCAATCAGAAAAATAATTACCTTTAAGAAAGTGGTTGAACCTTGTTTAACATTCATTTAAAGCACCTCACTGATTTAATAATAAAATGACTTTAACATATAATTTATTGTTTTACAATAAACTCATATCGTTTTTAATTATATTATTATTGTTATTATTATATCCTTTTAATTTTGACAAAAATAAAAAGCATTTCTCATTACAAAGAAATGCTCTTATTTTAAAATGTTAAATTTACAACTTGTTCAACAAAACTTCCCAATAGTTTAATAAAGTAAATCAACAACGAAAGATAACAGAACCTACTTAAAATAAATAATATCCTTCATCGTAAATTGTTTATCGGCAATTCCCAATCTTTGAGCTGGTGTAGCCTTCACTTTATCCCATGAATTGTATGGCAAACCAAACAATACGTCTCCAAACACGGAACGAGGAAAAGACATTATCTTCAATGAAGCAAGAGGAATCAATCTTCATTTATTTGTAAGGAAATACAAAATGATTGATAAGAAAAGAGAACCTTTTATTTATATTGGCAAAGGAAATGCAGTTGAATATGAGGGAGAGAAGCCAATAACGGTGAAAATTAAATTAGAGCATGAAATCCCTGAAAACTTGTATAAGGAATTCACGATAAAAATATAGTCTTCTCAGTTGAGAAGACTAATTTTTTCAGTAAGTAATTTTTCAACGGAAGGTATATCTGCTGGTGCCCATTTTAATGAAGCTAAATTATCTCTTTTTAGCCAGATGAATGTAGAGTGTTCGTTTGGAAGGGGTCTTCCATCAATAATTTTGCATTTTATGGAGAGTAAATGAATAATAAAGGTTTCATATTCATGAGTATGATCATTAAAGAGTTCTGTTATTTCGATTTTGCATGATAATTCTTCATCAATCTCACGTACTAATGCAGAATAAATATCCTCATCCTTATCTACTTTGCCACCTGGAAATTCCCACATATTTGGAAGAGACATTTCGGGAGATCTTAAAGCACAAAGAATTTCATTTTGATCGTTTTCGATGATTGCTGCAACTACCTTAACTACTTTTTTCATAGAAACCTCCACTAAGTGTTATTTTGTTATCATATCATGTTTAATCGGATGATCCCAAATAGTTTGGATACTAGTTGCATACATAGAAGTAGCAATGAATTTACGCTTCTTTCTTTGATTGTGGTAGAAAAGAGAATAATGTTATAGTTTTTTTTGTTAAACTACTTGTTCGGTGAAGTGTCCTAGAAGTGATAGAAAGAATGGGATAGAAGAAGAGCACTAAATGAAGAAAATACATTGAGAAACGTGAGAGGAAACCTTTTGAGGAGTTGGTAGAGTGCATGAAGGATGATCAAATTTGAAATATTTTGATAGCCACCTTGTAATGATAAACTTGCAAGCGGGTGATGGATAATATAATTTTATGATAATATTGAAAAGGCTTTCAAAAGGTGATATTATAATCACGTAAACGTTTTCGTTATTTTATTTTACGAAGTAGGTGGGAGTATGGCGTATACCATCAAAGATGTAGCGAAAAAAGCAGGTGTGTCTATAGCAACTGTTTCTAGAGTTCTTAATAATCAACCTGGTTTTTCGGAAAAAACAAAAAAGAAGGTTCAACATGTTATTGAAGAACTGGGGTACGAACCAAATGCTGTAGCAAGGGGTTTAATCAATAATAAGACACATACAATAGGGGTGCTCTTTCCTGAATTATCAAGTATGCTGGTAACAGATTTCTTAAACGGTATTGAAACGATGGCCCATGAACTGGGCTCAAGTGTAATTGTCTGTCATACCGAGGCTGATGGTGAGAAAACAATGAAGTACCTTCAGTTATTAAATGAAAAAAGAATTGATGGCATAATTTTTGTAAGCGCGATCTTAAAAGAGGAGTATTACAATTATATAAGAAAAATGGGCATTCCGATGGTTCTCTTATCTACAGAATCTTATTCTTACCCAGTACCTTATGTAAAAGTGAATGATCAGCATGCTGCTTATTCAGCAACCAAATACCTACTTAATAAAGGGCATAAAAAGATAGGGATGATTAGCGGTAACAAAGATGACCTAATTGCTGGTAAGCCACGAATTATGGGATTTGAAATGGCTCTTAAAGATCAGGGTATCGCTTTTACAGAGAATAATATTATCTATAGTAAGGGATTCGGTTTTCAAGATGGATTAGATGGCATGGAGAAGCTTATGAAGCAATCACCTGAAATATCCGCTATCTTTGCGGCTAGTGATGAAATAGCCTTTGGAGCATTGTCTTTTGCATATCAACATGGAATAAAGATTCCTGACGATGTATCGATAATTGGGTATGATAATTTGAGCATTGCAGAAATGGCTATTCCACCGCTAACCACTGTTGGACAACCTTTAATTAAAATGGGGAAGACAGCAGCAAGCATGCTTTTTGAAATGCTTGAATCTGGAAATGTTTTTGTTGAGAATCGGATTTTACCACATGAAATTTTGGAAAGGGAAACGGTAAGAGAAAAGCGTTAAACTTTTCTTTTTACTCTTTTACGTAAACGTTTACGTTGGGTGGAAATTATCAATCTCACATTTGGAGGGAATATTATGTTTAAAAAAATAACTACAGGTATCGCTACAATCGCTTTAGGAACTATCATTCTAACTGGCTGTTCATCCTCTGATTCAAGTGATGGTGTTAAGCTAGAGCTTTTTTCGAATAAATCAGAGAGTATTGATACATATAAAGAACTTATAAAAGAATTCGAGGCAGAAAATCCTGATATTAAAATAGAATTTAATTCACCGCCAGAAGCTGAAACGGTGTTAAAAACACGTCTAACTAAAAATGATTTACCAGATTTGATGTCTATTGCTGGTAATGCCACATATGGTGAATTGGCGCGTGCTGAAGTTTTAAATGATTTCACTGACTCAGATTTAGTTAAAACTGTACAACCTTCATATATTGATATGATAAACCGTTTGGTTGGTTCAGAAGTAGAAGGAGTATATGGTCTTCCGTATGCAACGAATGCAAATTCTGTTATTTATAATAAACAAAAATTTGCTGAACTTGGGCTTGAAGTTCCAACTACTTGGGATGAATTTATCGCATTACTTGAAAAGGTAAAAGCAACCGGAGAGACACCTATTTATTTCACATTAAAAGATGCATGGACTGGAATGATTAGTTGGAACTCGCTAGGTGCTAACATTGCTGGTGAAGACTTTGCTGAAAAGAAAAATGCAGGCGCAACTTCATTTGTCAAAAGCTATGATGAGGTTGCTGATAAAATGTTGAAGCTTATCTCATATGGTCACAAAGATAATATGGGCGTTGCTTACGGCGACGGAAATAATGCATTTTCAAAAGGGGAGGCAGTCTTGTATATCCAGGGTAACTGGGCGATCCCTGAAATCTTAAAAGCAAATCCGAATATCGAACTTGGTGTTTTCCCAATGCCTGTCAATAATGATCCAGCACAGAATAAATTGGTTTCTGGTGTTGATGTCTTACTGACGATGAATAAGGAAACGAAACATAAGGACGAAGCAATGAAATTTATTGAATTCATGATGAAAGAAGAAATCTCTCAAAAATACATTAATGAGCAGAAGGCTTTCTCAGCTATTGCAAACGTTTACCAAGAAGATTCTGTTTTTGAAGGAATAAAAGGAAACTTTGAATCAGGTACAATTACGAGTTTCCCTGATCATTACTATCCAGCGGGAATGGGTGCGGAAAACCTCGTTCAGGAATTCTTAATTAAACAAGATAAAGCTGTCTTCCTGAAGAAAATGGATAAAGAATGGGAAAAAGTGGAGAATCGTTGATTTCTAGATTATGAGGATGGCCCATAAAAAAGGAGCAAACCCTTTTTGAGTCATTCTCATCTTCTAAAAAAGGAGATGTCATCATATGAAGAAAAACCATGTATTCATGGCTATTGCATTGCCTGCTCTTGCTCTTTTCTTTATTTTCCATACGTATCCTGCTTTGCAAGGAATTTTTTATAGCTTTACAGATTGGAAAGGGTATGGAAGTTGGAATTTTGTTGGGGTAAAGAACTACCTGAATGTCTTTAAGGACAACCGTGCAGGAGCAGCCTATATTTTTACCTTTCAATTTGCCATTGTTACTACGATTGTTGTAAATATTATTAGTTTGCTTATTGCTATTGGACTTAATTCTAAGATTAAATTTCGAAAGACGCTTAGGGCCATCTATTTCTTACCCTATATCTTAAGTATTCTGATCATTGGTTTCATTTTCAACTTCATTTTTGCTCATTTCCTACCACAAATCGGAACAGTACTGGGTTCAGAATTACTTTCTAAAAATATTCTTGGTGATCCGAATTTAGCCTGGATTGGTATCGTCATTGTTGCCGTTTGGCAGGGTGTTGCCTTTAATACCCTTATTTACTTAGCTGGGCTGGTCACGATTTCAGAAGACTTATATGAAGCAGCGAGTATTGATGGAGCTGGTATCTGGACGAAGTTTTGGAAGATTACATTTCCAATGATTGCTCCTTTCTTTACGATCAATATGGTGTTATCGATGAAAAACTATTTAATGGTATTTGACCAGATTGTCGCTATGACAGGCGGAGGACCTGGTAAATCAACAGAATCGATATCTTTGCTCATTTACCGCGGAGGATTTGAAGGTGGCCAATTCGCTTATCAATCTGCCAATGCTGTCGTGTACTTTGTCGTCATTGTCATCATTTCTATTATTCAACTCAAAATTTTAAATAGAAGAGAGGCGGCTAACTAATGACTCGCAAGAAAACAAACTGGATAATTACCGTTCTCTTAATTTTAGGTTCACTTTTTATTCTTTTCCCAATATATTTAGCGATTACGATTGCTTTTAAAACACCTCCAGAAATGGCAGGGAATTTACTTGTACTTCCGAAGTCTTGGTCATTTGATAACTTTAAACAAGCCATTGAAATGACGAATTTTTTCAATGCCTTTAAGAATAGTTTTTTTATTACATTCTTTGTGGTGATTTTTACGGTTTTAACCAATTCCTTAGTAGCTTACGCCATTGCAAGAAATTTGCATAAGAAGTTTTATAAAACATTGTACTTCTATTTTCTTAGTGCCATGTTCATCCCGTTTCCTATTATTATGCTCCCGTTAGTTAAACAAACAAGTGCCTGGGGAATGGATAATTTAGTTGGTTTAATTGTTTTATATGTTGTATTTAATTTATCATTCAATGTATTTATTTATATCGGGTATATAAGGTCCATACCGGTTGAATTAGAAGAAGCAGCGATTATAGATGGTGCAAGTACATGGGGTGTATTCTGGAAGGTCATCTTCCCGTTATTGGCTCCGATGAATGCAACAGTAGCTATTATTACTTGTCTTGGTGCGTGGAATGACTTTATGCTCCCGCTCGTGCTTTTAAGTGACCAAAGCATGGCAACATTGCCACTTGTACAGTACATTTTCCAATCACAATTTAGTACGGATTATAATTTAGCATTCGCATCCTATTTAATGGCTCTTGCTCCGATGATTTTAGTGTATGTCTTTGCTCAAAAATGGATTATTAGTGGAGTTATGAGAGGCTCAATTAAATAGAGTGCATTCTAGCATATTGGAGTGAAAAACTTGGAAAAGTCATGGTGGAAAGAAAGTGTTATTTATCAAATCTATCCTCGAAGTTTTAAGGATAGTAATGGAGATGGAATCGGCGATATTAAAGGAATAATTGAAAAACTCGATTATTTAAAAAAACTAGGGGTGGATGTGATTTGGTTATCACCGGTGTATAAATCACCTAATGATGACAATGGATACGATATTAGTAATTATCAAGATGTTATGGATGAATTTGGAACTTTAGAAGATTGGGATCAATTATTACATGAAATTCATTCACGGAGCATGAAGTTGATTATGGACTTAGTGGTAAACCATTCTTCAGATGAACATGCTTGGTTTACAGAATCTAGAAAATCAAAAGATAACCCATATCGTGACTATTATATTTGGCATCCTGGTAAAGATGGCAAAGAGCCTAACAATTGGGAATCTGCATTTAGTGGTTCTGCATGGCAATATGATGAAGATACTGATGAGTATTATTTACACTTATTTAGTAAGAAACAGCCCGATTTAAACTGGGAAAATCCTACTCTACGGAATGAAGTATATAAAATGATGGCTTGGTGGTTAGATAAAGGAATCGACGGATTTCGCATGGACGTGATTAACTTTATTTCTAAGGTGCCTGGCTTTCCCGATGCGGCGAATCCAGAGGGAAAAGCCTATGTGGGTGGCGGACAGTATTATATGAATGGCCCTCGCATTCATGAGTTTTTACAGGAAATGAATAAGGAAGTGCTATCTAAATATGACATTATGACGGTCGGTGAAATGCCAGGTGTTGATGCTGAAGAGGCAAAGCTTTATACAGAACAAAACCGTGGGGAATTGAACATGGTATTCACGTTTGAGCATATGGATCTCGATTCAGGCCCTAATGGAAAATGGGATCTAAAGCCGCTCAACCTTCTTGATTTAAAAGAAAACATCACGAAATGGCAAACTGGTCTTCAGGGTGTCGGATGGAATAGCTTATATTTAAATAATCATGATCAGCCCCGGATGGTTTCTCGATTCGGAAATGACCAGGAATACAGGATTGAATCGGCTAAAATGCTGGCAACCTTCCTTCATATGCTTCAAGGAACTCCTTATATTTATCAAGGGGAAGAAATCGGCATGACGAATGTTCGTTTTGAAACAATAGATGAGTACAGGGATATCGAAATTTTGAATATGTACAAAGAAAAAGTGATAGATGGCAATATGGATCAAAACAAGGTATTGGAATCGATTTACGTAAAAGGAAGGGATAATGCAAGAACCCCTATCCAGTGGGATGATACAGATCATGGAGGATTCACTAGCAGTCAGCCATGGATCAAAGTAAATCCTAACTATAAGCAAATTAATGCCAAGCAGGCTATACAGGATCCAAATTCTATTTACCACTATTATCGTAAGCTAATTAGATTGCGCAAAGAAAATGAAATCATTGTGTATGGAGAATATGAGCTAATCTTGGCTGAACATGAACAGATCTTTGCTTACACGAGATCATATCAAGAAGAGAAACTTCTTATTGTGACGAACTTTAGTGAAGAGCAAGTGGAATTTGTTATGCCAAAGGATTATACGTTTACACCGAATGAGCTGCTCATTAGCAATTATATTTTAGAAGAAACAGAAGCGAAACGAACATCGTTTACATTAAGACCATATGAAACAAGAGTGTACAAAGGATCTTAGGAGTAAAATTATGCATAAAACTTGGTGGAAAGAAGCGGTCGTTCATCAAATTTATTGGAGAAATGATGTAAAAGTAGCAGTGACTACTTCTGATAATCAACTGCTATATAAATCATTAGAAGAAGTACAGCCATTTCATTGGTCCAAGGCTTATCAAGATCTTCACAACTAAAGGAGCTTTCGTTGAACAAACTGATATAAAATTTTGTACCTACACGTGTCTCGCAATGTTTGTTCCCAAACACAATATTTGCCTTGGGAAATCATAGTCGGTATACTTCTACATATATATCGTTGAAGGAGAGATTCCATGAGCAACTTAATCAAGAAGCAATTTGAACTGACAAGAGGATATTTCATTAAAAATGCGGAGACCCTATCTAATCAGGTAATGGACGTGCAACCAGAAGGCTTTAATAATACGATTCATTGGCAGATTGGCCATGTTCTGGTTTCTGCAGAGTCGCTTTTATTAGGCTTCCCGCAAAGCGGAAGTCTACCAGCTAATTATGGGGAGTTGTTTGGAACCCGTACTAAGCCAAGTGATTGGCAAGGAGAGGTCCCGACTGTTGAAACGTTAATTGAACAGTTGAAAGAACAACTTACTCGTCTTACGGCGATCCCGGATGCTCATTTTGAAGAAACGCTGCCAGAACCATTTTTAGGAATGTCTTCTGTTGGTGAAATAGCCAACTTTGTAGCGTTTCATGAATCGCTTCACTTAGGACAAGTTCAAACAATGAAGCGTTTGATCGAAGCTTCATTATAATGATTTAACCGGTTAAGAATAAATTCTTAACCGGTTTTTTGGTGACGGCAATTAGAGCGAACCCCTTTTGTGTCTTAGCCTTAGAATTGCAACCTAAGTTTAACCCAATGGAATTGTTGGGAAATGTACTATCTTCTTTTTAAGAAATTGTAGAGTAGTTATTCTTATCAGTAGCTTTTAAACTCTGAATTTTCTATTAAACCGCAAGTTACATATTTTCTAAAATAGATTGATAGATGATTCTAATGGCTTCTTCTAGCTCATTTTGACTCATT
Source organism: Paenibacillus sp. FJAT-29882 (assembly GCF_001510645.1). Lineage (GTDB taxonomy): Bacteria > Bacillota > Bacilli > Bacillales > DSM-1321 > Peribacillus. Next base: position 319,150 of record NZ_LMVB01000001.1, read on the forward strand.
GCTAAAACAGGCATAAATGTTAATACTTGATCTAGTTGGCGGATGATCAGTCCTTTTTGACGTGCAGCTAAGACAATGTTATCAAGTTTATTTTCTTGAATTGGGAAAATAGTTTTCGTTTCTTTGTTTTGTACAATCTCTATCCCAACCATTAATCCTCGTTGTCGAATGTCCCCTACAATGTCTAGCTTATATAATTCTTGTAATTGTTCTTTTACGAATGAAGCATTCACTTGAACTTTTTCGATTAATGCTGTTTCTTCCATTAATTGAATATTTTTTAGTGCAACGGAACAGCTTAGTTGGTTACCGGTGTATGTATGACCATGGTAAAACGTTTTATGCTCCTCTTTTTCTCCTAAAAAAGCATCAAAAATCTTTTGACTTGTAATCGTTGCTGCGAGAGGCATGTAGCCGCCAGTTATTCCTTTTCCTACACACAATATGTCGGGTACAACCTCTTCTTGTTCACAGGCAAACATTGTTCCGGTGCGTCCAAAGCCAACAGCCACTTCATCACAAATGAGGAGAACATTATGTTTTCTACAAAGGTTTTCTACACCTTTTAAGAAGCCAGATGGATGAGTAATGATTCCCGCTGCTCCCTGTACTAAAGGCTCAATGATTATCCCAGCTATTTCATCGGCTTTTTCTTGAAGTAAGCTTTCTAACCGCTGTAAGCAGAAATTCTTAACATCTTCGGCATGATCAAATTCTGTCATTCGATACGTGTGAGGTGTTGGTAATGAGACACGTTTGAAAAGCAATGGCTCAAAGATGCGATGATATAAATCCATACCACCTACGCTGACGGAACCGATTGTGTCACCATGATACGCATCGTCTAAGGAGATAAATGTATGTTTATTTTTATATTTTTCAAGATTGGTATTTTGCCAATATTGATAAGCGATTTTTAAGGCGATTTCAACGGAAGCAGAACCTGTATCAGAATAGAAGACTTTACATAAGTTGCCTGGTGTGATTTCTGCTAATTTCTTTGCTAGTAGAATAGATGGAACATTGGCAGAACCTAATAAAGTAGAATGAGCGATTTGATGTACTTGATGGATCAGTGCTTCATTTAACGCAGGAACATTATGTCCATGGACATTTACCCATAGAGAAGCATAGCCATCTAAATATTTCTTGCCTTCAATATCATACAAATAGCTACCTTGTCCTCTTTCAATAATCAGCGGTTTATTTTGTTGATACATTTTCATTTGAGTAAATGGATGCCAGACATATTCTTTATCCCAGTTTTCTAAATTTTGTACTTCATCGTGTTTCATAACGGAAAACCTCCTTGATTTGCTTCTTGAATGATTCGGATTGTATACAGCTTTCACAATAGCGCTCTAATTCATTTTTGACATCTTCAAAAAAAGGAATAGCTAAAGCAGGCAACTGAACGATTCGCTTTAAGGTCTCGACATTGTCCAGATGAATGATGTTCGTTTCTTCAAATCTATTGAAAAGTAATAATTGAATAGGGATTTCATAATGGTTAGCATATTGGTTAGTTGTTAAGACATCATGAATCGAACCAAGACCGCTTGGACTAACAAGAATAGTAGGCATATTCGCGTCTTTAATAAAATCTTTTGTCATGTAAAAGTCATCTTCTCGTTCTATTAAAGGAACGGCTAATCCTCCAGCTCCTTCGACTAAGACGATATCATTCGCTTGTTCTAATTCTTTCAGTCTTTGTAAAACAGCTTCGATGTTCACTTTGGCACTTTGTAGCTTAATCGCTAGATGAGGAGAAGTTTCAGGTTCCAAGGCATAAAACCCCGCATTGCTAACACCAATGACCGACTGGAACCAATCTAAATCAGGATAAGTTTGTGTTTCTTCAATTAACCCTGTTTGAAACGGTTTAAATACGGTTGTTTTCAATCCAAGCTTGTTTAATGAGTAATATAAGAAACCGGTAGTGATCGTTTTGCCAATATCTGTGCCTGTTCCTGTAATAAAGAATGATTGACCCATCTTTCATGCAGCTCCTTGCTTAATAATTGTATTTTTTAATCTTGGACGCACTTTAGCAATGATGGCAGCACTCATCGCAGCTAATAATAGATCACCGGGAGCAGGTAAATAGAAACCAAATAACAATGTTTCATGAAGAGAAAGAGGTTTTTCAATCACCCATTTCATTGCTCCATAAAGCCAAATGCATCCAAAGAAGTACACAATGAGGAGGGTACTTAAGTTGGCGAAGAAAATAGAATAGATTCTTTTTAAGTTAAACCTTTGAATAAACCAGCCATTTGCATAGGCCCCCAATATAAAACCAATTAAATAGCCAAATGTCGGTTTGAGAAGATAGCTGGGTCCGCCTCCTTCTGTAAAGATTGGTAATCCGACTAATCCGATTAACACATAGCAAAGTTGACTTAAACTGCCAAGCTTAGGCCCTAATAGGGCACCAGCAAGATAGACAGATAAAATTTGTAGTGTAAAAGGAATAAAGGGAATAGGAATTTTAATGAATGCCCCTATTGCGGTTAAGGCAGCGAATAATGCTGCGAACGCTATGGTTGTATTTTTCACTATTTCACCTCGTTTATTTTTTTACTTGAATATTATTCTGCATGATTTATAATTCAATTGTCAACCTATTTCATTTTTAGGTTAACATTAAAAAGATTCTACAGAAAAGAGGAGAAATGGATATGATAAAAGAAATGGAGCTACAACAATTAGCGGAGCGAGTAATAAGTGGGGAAGCAGTGAGTAAAGAAGAAGCCCTGTCTCTTTTGCAAATAGAAGATACCAAGATTTTAGAATTAATGAATGCTGCTTATAAGATTCGGTATCATCACTATGGAAATAAAGTTAAATTGAATATGATTATTAATGCAAAGTCAGGCCTTTGTCCTGAAAATTGTGGATACTGTTCACAGTCAATCGTTGCAGAAACACCGATTGACAAATATGCCTGGCTAACGAAAGAGAAAATTATTCAAGGTGCAAAAGAGGCTATTTATCGTAAAGCGGGTACATATTGTATTGTTGCTTCTGGAAGACGTCCTACTAATAAAGAAATTTCCCATGTTGTTGACGCTGTAAAAGAGATTCGAGAAACGACAAATTTAAAGATTTGTTGCTGTTTAGGGTTCCTGAATCCAGATCATGCCCAAGCTTTAGCAGATGCGGGGGTTCATCGTTACAATCACAATGTCAATACACATCGTGATCAGTATGAGGAGATTTGTACAACACATACGTATGACCAAAGAATAGATACTGTACAGCAAGCGAAAGAAGCGGGAATATCCCCTTGTTCTGGTGCTATTTTTGGAATGGGGGAAAATGAAGAGCAGCGAGTAGATATCGCCTTTGAATTACGTGATTTAGATGCTGATTCGATACCTTGTAACTTTCTCGTGGCAATTGAAGGAACACCATTAAGTGAAATGAAAGAGTTAACACCGATAAACTGTTTAAAGATCATTGCGATGATGCGATTTGTAAATCCAACGAAAGAAATTCGAATTTCTGGTGGACGGGAAGTGAATCTTGGTTTTCTTCAGCCGCTAGGCTTGTTTGCAGCTAATTCGATTTTCGTTGGGGATTACTTAACGACAGAAGGTCAACAACCATTAGATGATTGGAGAATGATTGCGGAATTAGGTTTTGAAATCGAAGAATGTGCTTTGTAATAGACTCTATTAAAATGATTATGAATTTTCTCGGAAATTTTGCTATTCCGAATAACGATCAAAGTATTGATTATTCATAAGCGAGCGCGTACTATTTGTTCATAACAATTGAATAACGTTTCAAAAGTACTTCTTGTATATTATCAGTAATATGGTCTGATCGTCTCTACCTAGTAGCCGTAAAATACTAGACTACAAGAAAGTTTGAATTAATGTAGATTGGAAGAAATATGTAGTGGATATGTTTTGTATAATATCTAGTTCTCTTCCTTTAAAGCTCCTATTTTTCATTCTTTCTGTTGATCAGAATATATGAAAAGTAAGAGCTTTTTTGTTGTATGGCGTATAAAGGGTTTGTAGTTGTAGATAATTATAGTAGTGTTTCTACACTCAAATTCAGCATCCTAGCCATTAACGAGGTCAATGAATGAATGACTTCGTAAAAATGATATAGTTGCAATCGTCAAGACGAATACGCTGTTAATCTTGTTCAAATCCACATCTAGGAGCTGCTTTTATGTATTTTTTGTTAAATATTTTAGGCGTTTTTGTTGTATTAGGCGTCGTGTTCTTGTGTTCTCCAAATAAGAAAGAAGTGAAATGGAGACCGGTTATTTCACTCATTGTAGTCGAATTGCTTATTACATGGTTTATGTTAGGAACAACAATAGGGAGCTGGGTCATTACTAAAATTGCCTCATTCTTTACGTGGTTAATTGCCTGTGCAAGTGAAGGAATAGCCTTTGTCTTTCCGTCGGTTATGGCAAATGAAACAGTAGACTTTTTCTTTAGTGCATTGCTGCCTATTATTTTCGTTGTTACTTTCTTTGACATTTTATCTTATTTTGGCATTTTAACGTGGATTATTGATAAAGTGGGCTGGGTGATTTCTAAAGTGTCGCGCTTGCCCAAACTAGAAAGCTTTTTCTCGATTCAAATGATGTTTTTAGGAAATACGGAAGCGTTAGCTGTCATTCGTGATCAGCTATCTGTTTTAAAGGACAATCGTTTGCTTACCTTTGGAATTATGAGTATGAGTAGTATTAGCGGATCGATTATTGGTGCCTATTTATCAATGGTCCCGGCAGAGTATGTCTTTACTGCGATACCCGTAAACTGTTTAAATGCACTTATTTTAGTTAGTATTTTAAACCCAATCCATGTACCAAAAGAGGAAGATATTATTTATGTACCGCCAAAATCGGAGAAAAAGGATTTCTTCTCGACGATTTCGAATAGTATGTTAGTCGGTATGAATATGGTCATCGTTATATTAGCGATGGTGATTGGCTATGTCGCTCTTACAGCTGGCCTAAATGGAATTTTGGGTGTTATTGTAGATGGTCTGACGATTCAGAAAATCTTTTCAGTCATTTTTAGTCCATTTGCCTTTTTACTTGGTTTGACAGGGCATGATGCTATGTATGTCGCACAGTTAATGGGAATTAAATTGGCGACGAATGAATTTGTGGCCATGATGGATCTAAAGAACAACTTAGATACACTGCCACCACATACGATTGCGGTTGCAACAACGTTCTTAACATCATTTGCGAATTTTAGTACAGTCGGTATGATTTATGGAACGTATAATTCGGTATTATCAGAAGGAAAATCAGCGATTATCGGTAAAAACGTCTGGAAGCTTCTCGTCAGCGGCATTGCGGTTTCCTTATTAAGTGCGATGATTGTCGGCTTATTTGTATGGTAATAAAGCAGTAATCAAGAGGATGTCCCAAAAGATCTGACCTCACAGTCTATCCATCGTTTATTATGCATATAGAGATAAACGGTATAAAGTAGATGTGGATCTGGTCTTTTGTAATGGGACATTCCTTTTTTATAGGAAAAAGTTAATTATGAGTCCTAGAATGTTTGTTTCCCCGAACTACGTACGATTATTACCAACGATAGAATTCTTTTTTGTAATCAATAGTTCTTTCTTTTTTCTTCCAGGCTGTATTTAATGTATGATTAATCATGTATTTCAAATAGGAAAGGCTTGATTTAGATGGGATTGACAAAGAAAAAACGGGTAGTAAAAGAAGTTCAACAATTAATTATGATTACAATTGGTGCGATTATTGCTGCTGTTGGGCTTGAATTATTTTTAGTTCCGAATGATATTTTAGACGGTGGGATTATTGGTCTTTCGATCATTACAGCGGAATTAACTGGTTTAAACATGAGTTTATTTCTCATTATTTTCAATATACCATTTCTTTATATCGGTTATAAGAGAATAGGTACGAAATTTACCCTTCATACTTTATATGGCGTTATTGTTTTATCTATATTTACTTCTTATTTGCATCATTTTGAGCCTTTTACAGATGATTTATTTTTAGCAACGGTAGTAGGTGCAGTCATACTAGGAGCGGGTGTTGGTTTAGTTATTAGAACGGGTGGTGCTTTAGACGGTACAGAAATTATTGCCATTCTTGTAAGCAAAAAACGACCTGTTTCAGTCGGACAATTTGTCATGATTGTCAATGTATTTATTTTTGTCCTTGCTGCCTTATTAGTATTTAGTTGGGAAACAGCTATGTACTCTATTATTACTTATTTTATTGCTTATAAAATGATTGATATTGTCGTTGAAGGTATGGAAGAATTAAAATCAGTAACGATTATTTCTGATAAACCAGAAGAAATTGCAAATTCCTTAATACAGGAATTAGGTCGCGGCATTACGTATATTCATGGTGAGGGTGTTTATAGTAACGAGCCCAAAAAGATCATATATACGATCGTATCTCGGATCGAATTATCTAGTTTACGTACCATTGCTCAAGAAATAGACCCGAAAGCTTTAATCGCCATAGAGAATGTTGCTGATGTTTCAGGTAGTAACTTTAGGAAAAGTTCGGCTCATTAAAATGAACGAACTTCTTATTATCGCAGATCACGAAGACAATGTTTACGGTTAATCGGTTTAAACGCAAGACAAAATCAGTGTATTGTCGCGAGTTTGATTGAAAGAGCAAAGGACCAAGCAAAAACAGAGGGCACTGTAAAAGTCCCCTCCGAATAGAAAAAGGTGTAATCCTTCATTTTGCGAAGAGATTATACCTTTTTTCTGTATAATTAGAGTATCAATTTTATATGGGGGGGTACGATGATACAAACACAACAATCTATGATATTCAGTCCGTTTTTGGTCATTTATAACACCTCAATGGACGTATACTATTTAAAACCATAAATGTAGCAGAATTGTTATTCCAAATTACTGTGAAAATCAATAAAATGATAAACAAATCCTATTTTATATATTCATTACTCACTAATTGATCTTGGATGACATCAGTTGGAATAATGAATTCCACCACACCCATAAAACCAGGAGAAACCTCATATTTATCAAATGAAATAACTAACTTCCCTTGATTATTTATATAAAAGTTTTGCTCTTTACCTATTTTTTCAAATGAATCGAATACTTCTTCACCGATCCCACTTACCCAATATGACACTTCAGGGTTCGCTTTCATTTGTGCTCTCATTTGTTCTTTTATATTTTCACTAATTACATCCACATAATCCTCATCTTCAAATAGACTTGGTAGATTTATTAGAATTTGGTTTTTTTTATCAATCGTATCAAATTTCATTGTCGTTGATGAAGAGCCTACCGTATTCACATTATACCTAGCGATTGAAAGAAGTTGTTCGTTGTCTGTTTTAATTTCATAACCACTATCTATACCTAAATGGCCACCTCCACTTTTCTTTACCTCTTCCATGTCTTTTAAAAATTCTTGATATAATTTTTCATTTTCTTGTAAATATTTTTCGTTTAAACTTTTTTCTAATTCTTTATTGTCTAAGTTGGTAACTGCAGGTACTTTAATATTTGCATTATAAGTATCCTCATTAACTCTATACTCTCTAAACGTAATTAAGTTTACCATTTTACCTAAAACTGGAATATCGGAAAAAGCATGTGCAATAGTTGAACTTGTGTTCACACTCGAAATAAATAAAATAGCTGCAACTGCAAATCCTATATACATTTTTTTAGGTTTTCTTTTCTTTTTTTGACGCAGTGCCTGCTCAACCACTGTGTGTAATTCTTCTGGGATTTCAATATTTTGATATTCTTTTATCAGTTGTTTCATTCTATTCATACCTTTGATCCTCCTGAATTCCATCTTCTAATTCTATTCTTAATAGCTTTAGCGCTCTATATAATCTCGTTTTAATGGTGTTAGCATTTTCCTCTAATACCTTGGCTATTTCTTCGATCTTCAGATCTTCAAAAAAGCGAAGAAAAATAATGGCATGATAATTATGCGGTAGCGACTCGATCGCATTTTTCAAATCTATATTCTCATATTTATCTGTACCACCTAGTAAATGTTCAATGGCTTCACTTTCCATTGGATGTACTTTTTTATGCTTTCTGATGCTATCAATCGAAGTATTTATTACAATTCTATACATCCAACTTTTAATTACTGACACATCTTCAATCTTGTGAATCGAACATAGCCCTTTTCGAATAGACTCCTGAACCACATCTAAAGCATCTTGTTGATTTTTCACATAATTATAGGCAAAACGGTATAAGTTCGCTTCATTTTCAGTCACGAATTGAATAAATGCTTTTTCTATTTTCCTTTTTTTGAACATTATTTTACTCCCTTGCTGTGTATCAATTTTGAATACAATACTAAAACGTCGTTCTTCTGCAAAAAGTTTTAATTAATTAAATCTTTTTTCATAAACTTTGTTGCTATAGAAACGTAACAATAAGTTATCTGTGAATTAATGGAGCCTACTGCGATTGAATATTGCGAGAAGAAGGTTCGAGACCTATCACTATCTAAAATCGAATAATCATCTTGAATCGTTAACGATTGATGTTGAAAAGCTAATTCTTCTGCATGTTTGAGAATTTCATAAATCCCGCCTATTTCTTTAATAGATCCTGATATAGGAAGGTCACTATCACATTTTAGTAATAATTCCCCTAATATAGGTTGTTGCTAATTCTGTTCTAAGGATTGTTTCGAGGCAGGAACTCTCACTAAAGGAGATTCTATGATACCATTCGTTCCTTTTGTTTCAGGGGAAACCTTGGCGATATATGGAGCAAAACGTTTCAACCTTTCCTCTGCATTTCTTACATCTTCTTGAGTAAGGGGGGAGAATCCCGATTGAAATTTTTCGACATTTGGATTACATTGTTGTAGTGCTGCCGCCCGAGATCACTATTGAGCGTACTTGACCTTGTAACAAACTTTCGTAATTTTCTTCAACAAAAAAACAGAAGCCTTTTAGCCCCTGTTCCTACCTACTTTAACAAATCTGGCAGTATACGTGATATTGGTGATCTGCTAAGGCACAATCACCAATATCTTCATACATCTCATTAAGATAACCTGCCACCCGATTATGAATCGTACCGTCGCATGCCCATCAAACTAGTATTTTGAAGGATCCCCAAAACGAAAAATTTACCTTTCTATAGTTTCCCATGGGGATTCAACTCATTTTTTAGTTTTGGGACACCCGCTGTGCTACTAGACTTCTATTTTTATTGCTTTTCTGACAGTCGTCCATCCTCGATATACACAACGCGATCACATAAATCAAGCATCCGCTTGTCATGAGTAACCATGATGGCGGCTTTTTTATGCAATTTCACTTCATCTGCGAGCATTTGAACGACAGCTCGACCTCGTTCGGAATCAAGGCTTGCGGTTGGTTCATCTGCTAAAATAATATCAGGATTATTCATCCAGGCGCGCGCAATGGCAACGCGTTGACGCTCACCGCCGGATAAGCTTTCTGGGTAATGGTTCTTTCTATGATTTAAGCCAAGTCGATCAAGCAGATTATCAGCTCTTTTTTTTGCATTTTTATTATGCATTCCACTTAATTCGGAAATGAGCAACAATTGATCTTGAACGGTTAAATAAGGAATTAAATTTGCCGATTGAAAGACAAAGCCGATTTTTTCTAATCGAAGTTGATTCATTTTTTTCGGAGAAAGCTTGTGGATCTCCTTACCACCAATCATGATACGCCCGCTTGTTGGTGATAATAATGCACCTGTAATAGAAAGGAAGGTACTTTTACCTGATCCAGATGGGCCGACGACGGCGACGAATTCACCGGCTTTTACTTGTAATGATACATCATCTAGAACTTTCACAGACGTATCGCCGTCACCATAAATTTTGCTGATATTTTCAAGAAGTAGTTGATTTTCCATTATGCAGCCCTCCCGATTGCTTCAATTGCATCAATTTTCGATACTCGGTATAGCGATAGTAAGGCACCAATCATCGATACCGCTAAGAAAAGAAACGAGCAGCCTATTACTAATTGAGCACTAAGGTCAAAAGGCATACTATCAGGTAAAATGAACGATACACCAAAGGTGAGTGAGATGCTGATTAGTAAACTTATAATCGTAATGAATACAACTTGGAAAATAATCGTCCGTGCCAAGTATGTTGATTTGGCGCCAATTGCTTTTAAGACACCGAATTGATTCATTTTTTGAATCGTCATCACATAGAAGAATGCGGCTAAAACAAATGCAGCAATGACGAATAGAAATGCAATCATCATCATCAGTGATCCTTGTTCTTCTTTATAACCTGGGATGCCTTGCAGGGCTTGATCTTTACTAATCACGTTAATGTTTGGAAGATTTTTCTCAATTTGTTTCGCCTTATTTGCCGAGATGTTTAAAGCAATCGTATTAAATACGTCTTGATTCGGAGTCCGATTATGAGAAATCGTAGACCAACCGTTGAAATTCAGATAAACAACTGGTGTATGACTGAAAGATTGACCTTCTGTGAACCCGACGATTGTGAAAATTTCTCCTGATGCCAAGTCTTCTATTTCATCACCGAGCTTTAATCCTTCATGTTGTAATGAACGATCGGCTACTACTTCATGGGCTGCTCTATGATTGAGCATTTTTCCTTCGGTTATCGTAGGAGCAAGCATGCTGTTTATGTCAATTGCGAAAAACGTAATATCGCTTTTTTTTGAATCGCCATTTTTCGTAATGGTTGTCATTTGCACGCCAAGTGGTGTGGCTTTCCCCTCTTCGGTGTATTCGCGTACATCCTGCAGATTTTTATCAGATAAGGTTGAACGGGTTAAGCGATGGTCTGAATCTTGTTGGAGGACTAAGTAATCCGCATTCATATTTTGAATCGACGATGCGTTATCCGAAGACAGCCCTTTGGCTAATCCGGAAACAAACAGGACCAACCATATAAGTAAGATCATGATGAATCCAATCAATACGTACCGTAATTTAGCGTGCTTCATTTCCCTTAATGCGAGAAACATGATTTGTTCATCTCCATTCATTAATAACTTAAATATAGGATAATACAGCAATATGAACGGAGTATGAACAGTTCTTTACATTCTCGGAAGCTGGATGTGGAAAGTCGTTCCGTTTCCAATTTGACTTGTAACGGAGATTTGTCCAGAGTGAAGTTCGACAATTTTCTTCGTAATCGCAAGTCCTAAACCACTGCTTCCGATTTCGCTTGGAGTTCTAGCTTGATCTACTTTATAAAAACGGTTAAAAATATTGGCTAACTCGCATTGGGCAATCCCAATGCCTGTATCTTGTACTTCAACGATACAATCATTTTCTTGTTCAGTGAGCCGAATGGATATCGTTCCACCAATAGGGGTGAATTTAATGCTGTTCGTTAAAAGATTCGTCCATACTTGGTGGAGGAGATGCTGATCGGCATAGATGAAGGTTGTGGGTAAACTTAAGTCAATCGCTATCTCTTTTTCTTGCCAGCTCCATTCAGACATAAATATGACCTGTTTAATTTGCTCGGCAACATTAAAGGTGCTCTTTTTTATTAGATGTTCTTCTTTATCTAATGAAGCAAGCATCAATAATTGTTTACTTAATTGGGACATTCGCTTCGTTTCTGCTTCAATAATGGCTAAATAATGCTTCCTTTGTTCTTCAGGTAAAGTATCGGATTGCAATGTATTTGAAAATCCTTGGATGGATGCGAGTGGGGCTTGAATTTCATGGGAAACGTTTGAAACGAATTCTTGTCGCATACTCTCAAGTTGTTCTAAATTCTTTGCCATCTCTTTAAAATGTTCAGCTAATTTGCCAATTTCATCTCGTCGTTTCATATCAAGATGAATATCATATTTTCCGGTGGATATCCTTTTCGTTGCATCGGTTAGTTTGATAATCGGTTTTACAATATATCGCGTACTAATAATGACGAAGAGAATGCTTACTATGAGCGAAAGAATGAGAAGAACGGAAAAGAAAATCCGCATTTCACCAAACTGCATATCGAGATTCGGACGAATGAAAAGTGCATAGTTCTTGCCATCTACAGTCATTCGTACCCCGATTGTGTTTGTTAATACATTATCGAAAAACCCTGTTATAAACGCACTTGAGGGGAAGTCCAAAATGCCGTGATACACATGTCCATTGAGCACATTTTGAATGATTTCTGAATCCATCTCTTTATTTCTAAATTCTCCACCATAAAAAAAACCTTGTCCATTTGGATCCACTATGTACAATTGATAGCCAAGATCGGCGGTATTTTCTAAATAATCGTTAAGCAGAATTTCTTGATTCTTTTCATAAAAATTAACGATGTCTTTCGAAAGTCGAGTCACTTTACTGTCGTTAAAAGGCTTAAGTTTATTTTGGTAATAGAAATTGGCAAGGATAAAGGCTATTATTCCGCTTAAAATCATCACAAAAATGGTGGTAAAGACGATACGTAAATAGAGAGTTTTCACTGTTTGGTAACCTCCAATTTATAGCCAACCCCTCGTACCGTTTTAATCATGAAATCGCCATCTTGGTTCGAGAAACGCTCACGTAGCCGTTTAATATGTACATCGACTGTGCGGTCATCCCCAGAAAAATCTGTCCCCCAGATTAGCTGGATCAATTCATCTCGCGTGAAAATTCGATCAGGGAAGCTGGCTAGCTGTGCTAATAGTTCAAATTCCTTCATGGGCAGCATTAGTAGCTTCCCATTAGCATGTACTTCATAACTTTTACGGTCAATTATGGTTTGATTGAGCACGATTTTCTCAGCATTGACCATTTGAAAACGACGAAGCAGGGCTTTAATTCGGAACAATAATTCTTTCGGTTCGAACGGTTTTGTGACATAATCATCCGTTCCAACAGCAAAGCCTTTTTCTTTATCGATCAACTGATCTTTTGCAGTTAATAAAATAATCGGGAAATCATAATCGCTCCTTATTTCCTCACACAGCTGATAGCCATCCTTATTCGGCATCATCACGTCTACAATGGCTAAATGAATTTGCTGTTCCAATAGAATCGTTGAAGCTTCTATACCATCAGCTGCCTCGTAGACGGAAAAGCCTTCTTTTTGTAGAAAATGTTTTAATAATTCACGAATGTGTTGATCATCATCAGCAATTAAAATACGGATCATTTGGATATACAGCTCCTAAACTAGAATGATAGCGGAAGTTCACCTTAAATATACAGCATCCAGTTAAGAAGATGAAATATTGGTCTGGTTTTATCCCGGTTTAACAGGCTGTAAAATCCCCACCTTAATTTTTATGAGAGAATCAAGAAATAAATAGGTGGGGGATAAACAGCCTGTAAATCCCCGATTGGTTCAACTAACCATCAGTGGGGGATGAAAAAAACCCCCGCTGATGGAAGTTTCACTTTATATTCTACATTTTGCTCCTTCAGATTATGGCGGCTCGCAAATCCCGAATCCGGCATGAAAAGTATGAATTCTCGCTCGCAAATCCCGAATCCGGCGCGAAAAGAGTTGATTCTGGCTCGAAAATCTTAAATCTGGCACGAAAAGGGAGCGCTTGTTCATTTTGTCTATAACATCGCCAATTGGAAGTAGGATAAACTTGGTTCAGCAGGGGATGAATTTGTTTGCTACAATCAAATATGATAGAAAACGTGGACAGGGGAGAGAAAATGGAATTTTTAGCAACAATATTAATGTTAGTCGCTTTTTTTAGCTTTTTTATCGGTCTTCTTGGTGTGATAAAAGGAAGCGTGAAATTGATAAGATTACGCTCTAGGAAGGCAAGCTCCTTGTTTGTTGTGGCTGCATTCGTAGTGTTTATGATCGGGGGAACCATGATACCAACGGACCCTACCACAAATGCTCCAACAGAAGATCAACAAGAAGCAACGCCTATAAAGGAACAAAAAGAAACGAAAACGGAAGAGACTAAGAAAGCAAATGACGTAGCTGTCTCCGAGCCATTAACAGAAGAATTGGCCGTACATTTTGTCGATGTTGGTCAAGGAGCCGCACAAGTGATTATTGCACCAAATAAAAAAGTGATGGTCATTGATGCTGGTAATAACGATGATGAAGACAAAATGGTCGCTTACTTGAAAGAGTTAGGAGTATCTAAGGTTGATGTGCTAATTGGCACACATCCTGACGCCGATCATATTGGCGGAATGGATGCGGTCATTGATTCTTTTGATATTGGAAAAGTATATATGCCGAAAGTACAACGAGATACACAAACATTTGAATCGGTTTTACAATCGATTCAAAATAAAGGATTAACAGTAACAACAGCGAAAGCGGGCATCGAACTTAATTTAGACCCTACGGTACAAGCGAAAATGATTGCTCCGCTGGACGATACAGCAAGTGATGCGAATGAAATGAGTGCAGTCGTCAGACTTCAATATGGTGAACAATCATTCCTTTTAACAGGGGATGCGGGAATAACAACAGAGGAAAAATGGCTTCAGTCAGGTGAAATGATAAAATCTACGGTCCTTTTAACCGGTCACCATGGTAGCAGTCACTCTACTAGTGAAGCATTCTTACAAGCGGTTCAGCCGAAATACGCAGTGATTCAAGTAGGAAAAAACAGCTACGGTCATCCGACTAGCGAAGTATTAGAACGACTTCACAATGAGAACATAAAGATATATCGTAATGATACCGATAGAACGATTGTGTTTAAAACGGATGGCAAAGGAATCAATGTCAACAAACAAGCATGGGTGTATACACCTGTACCTAAATCACAGGAACAGACACAAGCGAATAACCAAACGACAACCGATCCAATTGTAACTCCACCAGCAAGTATACCGGATGTGACAAGTAGCTTACAGGCTACTGCTGTGATAGATGAAGCGACTCCAAATCAAAACGAAGAAGTTACAGTGACCGTTACGGTAAAAGATCAAAATGGTAAGCCTGTAAATGGAGCGAATGTTCATTTGAACCTTCAATTTAAGTCGAAAGATACGGTGTATGAAGGGGTGACAAATGCAAATGGTGTTGCCTCTCTTGCCTTTAGAGTAGGTCGAGCGGCGGCTGGGTTCACGGTAGATGGAGACATTACAGTTTCAGCGAATGGCATTACTACAACCACGAAAACAGCTTTTACTCCAAGATAAAGGAAGTGTAAGCATGAAAGGAATCATTGATCGATTTGAAGGGGATTTTGTTGTGATTGAAGTCGATGGAAACACACAAAATGTTCCGAAAGAGTTAGTTGAATCTAAGGTGAAAGTCAATGATGTCGTGGAATTCGTCAATGAAAAATGGGTAGTTCATGAAGAAGAAACCGAAAAGCGTAGGAAAAAGATCAAATCACTTATGGAAAGCGTTTGGGAAGATTAAAGAAAGAAATATGTTTGGAAAAAGGATCGGGGGTGTCCCATAAGGATTAGACCTCGCACACTCAATCAGTATGTAGTGTTTCACACACTTATCTTATACTGTATTTTAGTTGTTGCGGGGTCTGATCCTTTTTTTGTATGAGGATGTAGATACCCCTTCATTTTCAAGGTAAGCGCCAAATATACAAAACCCGAACAATTTTCTGCTTGGTCAACTAAGCGTAAACTGGCTCTTAAGCCTTAAAAATATTTTTGACTTTCCGTAATAGGGGCGCAATTCTGCAGTAAGAAGGCGTCTTTTTGTATTGGGCCATTATATAGAAGAGATATTATTTAATATTAGGTAAGAAATCGGGTAAATTAACCAAAAGAAATTGTAAGGGGTGTACTATGAAACAATTTGTTTTGGTTTTCTTTCTTTTCGCTACTTTAGCTATGTATCCATCTCAAACAAATGCGATTTCAATGCCTTGTAGTTTACTATTAGAACCAGTTGATAAAAATTTAAAAAATGCTAAGGGTGTAGCGCTAATTTATGAAGTGCAACTACACCCACCGAGTTTCGCACGAACCAATATAAGTATTCTTGCTGTTCACCTTCCTGAACCATCAGCTTATGGAAAATATAATAGCTATGAAGGTTTTGCGTTTATACCAGATGAAATAAGTTGGCGATTTAGGCTTTACCCCACCGCAGAAGAGGGAAGTCCAACGTGGGCTGGAAGATTTGATTTAATTACAGCAAAAATGGAAAATGTTGAAGTTCAAGTTCGTCCTTCTAATTCAAAAACTAAGAAGTTAGGACCAAGGATTTTAACAAAAAATATTAAATCCTGTAAGTAGTCTATTCAGCTAAAGGTCGCTTTTATGAAGTAACTAAGCCGAATTTCTCACTTACAAAACCAAGAAATTTGGCTTTTTTTTTAGATTTCCTTAACGTTGTAAATCCGCATTTATCCCGCATTAACGGGCAGTAAGACCCCACTGATTGAAGTTTCACTTTATCTTAACTTCGATGTTAGAACTATTGGGATATCAATGGCTCTCACATCACTTACATGTATTCAATGTAAATTTTGGTTTACAAAGGTATGCTCATTTTTTGATGTCTTGTTCAAGTAATACACCCGTTAGCTTAAGTGAAGCCCTTCACATACATGGATGAAGAATTAAAAAGTAATACTTTTTAATTTCTTACTTCCTACTAAAAATTTAGTATTCTACCAGAAACCACTAGTACACTTTGCTATTTATTCAGGTTTCATCTCTTCTTGTCAAACAGGGGAAGCAGAACCATTTTTAGGAATAAAAAGATCCCATATATCAATAATAAAGAGGGATACTTTTTAACTTTGGAAGGAGAAGGTTTATGAAAAAAGTATTGTTGGTGGGGTTTATTTTGTTATTTCCTCTAAACATGGTGGCTGGAACAATCAGTACCTACGCTAAACCGCAGGTACAATGCATTAGCCAATCTGAAGTAAAGTTCAAAAATAAATTCAGGAAACTTTGGATTGATCATGTATTGTGGACAAGTAATTATATTACAAGTGCAACAACAGCAGGAGCGGAAGATCAACAACAGGTACTGACTAGGCTTCTGAAAAATCAGGAGGAGATTGGTAATGCTGTAAAGCCAGTATACGGAGAGAAAGCTGGGAACAAACTTACGGATTTGCTTAAGGAGCATATTGTTATTGCGGGAAAGATTGTAGATGCGGCTAAAAGCGGAAATGAAGCCTTGGTGAATCAGCTAAACAAAGAATGGTATAGAAATGCTGATGAAATAGCAGCTTTCCTTAGCGGTGCCAACCCCTATTTGAAAAATGAAGATCTAAAAAATTTGCTGTATATGCATCTGAAATTAGTGACAAATGATTTATCTGCAAGTTTAGCAAAAGATTGGAACGCAAGAATCGTTTCAATTGACGAAGGAGTCACACATATAATCCTAATGGCAGACACTATCTCTACGGGAGTTGTGAAGCAGTTTCCGGATACGTTTAAAAAATAATCTTAAGAATCTCCAACATTCTGTTGGAGATTCTTTCATAATGGGGCATTTGCTTACATTTATACAACTGGTTCAAGCAAATACCGCGCCCTGGTTGCGTAACTGCATTCTTGCACTAAACTGATCAGTTAGCACAAGAAGCGACTGTTCTTATTGAACAATCGCACCTTTTAGTTCATGAAGGACCTAAATTTATTCAGAATACAACCAAGGAATAGCTGGTGGTATTCCTGCTTCAGGCAAGAGATAAACAAAGACAAAAAACACAAAAATTAGTACCCCAAAAAGAGAAACGAATACAGAAATTAAAGGATTAACTCTTTTCAAAATACCATATATCCCACAAACAAAACTGGCTAATCCAAGGAATAACTCGAAAAATGCTACTGGATATACATTAAACTGTTCCATTACACAAATTCTAATAAAGTTAAAAACAGTAATAGATCATATAAATAACACTTGTAAAAGTAATCCCCAAACTGGAATATTCAGCAATAGGCCGCTTTAATGAAGTAACGAAAAAAGCCCAATTTCTCAGTATTAAAATTGAGAATCTGGGCTTTTTACATTGGAACTTCCTGAAACGTTGTAAAACCATATTTTCCAAACGTTCGGCCTTATACAATAAATCTTGATTCTTCCTATATTATTGTGACTTCACGTAGATCATTTAAATTGTGATGAGCCACGCGACGATTGGTCCGATAATCGATCCTAGTATGGCACTCAATGTCATGGAAACGGAACTCATGGACAAAGTAAATTCACCATATTCAGCGGATTTTGCTGTGCCTAAAGCATGGGAGGCACTACCAAAGGCAATACCTTTTCCTAATGAACTGTTAATTCGCAGTCGTTTCATGAAGGTCGGACCTAAGATGACGCCAGTGAATCCTGCAATCATGACGAAGACAGTCGTCATGGGGGGGATGCCGCCAAGTACTTCTGAAACTTGGAGAGCTACTGGGGTAGTAAGAGATTTAGGTAACATGGATAATATAAGTGTTTGGTCGATTCCTAAAACACGTGCGAATAGGAGAACACTGATCATACCAGTAATTAAGCCGACGAATACGCCACTTATAATGGGGAACCAATAGCTCACGACGATATGGCGCTGTTTGTATAAAGGATAGGCAAGTGCTACTACAGCAGGTCCTAGAAGGGATTGAATCCACTGTCCGCCAATCATATAGCTCGAATAGGGAATATGAAAGAGGGTAAGTAGAATGATTAGGATGATTGTTGTTGTCAAAACAGGCAGGAGAAGTGGGTAAGAAAAGCGTATATATAACCGATTCATGAGAACATATGCGGTAATTGTTAATACGATTACAATGATTGCGAATAGTGTTTGCTGCATTTCTCTTTCTCCTTTCTTATTTGTGCCCGCTTTTCAAGATACTGACTCATCATTCCAGCTGCCCCCATCGTTATCAACGTACTTATGACAGTAATGACAATTAATAGTACGCCTTTAAACGAAACCAAAGAAGGATAATTCATGATCCCCAACATGGCTGGAATAAATAACAAGGATAAAAATTTTAATAAAAACCCAACTCCAGCTTCAATAAATTGTAGCGGGATAATTTTTAAAGACAAACCAATCAATAACAAAAGCATACCAATGATACTTCCTGGAATTGGCAGATTGAAAAAGTCATGCAAAATATTTCCGATAAAGGAAAAGGCATAAAGAATCGCAATCTGGATGATGATTTTTATGATTTTCATGTATCTAGCTGCAGTTTTGAACAGCTTTCCACCTCTCTTTGAATAAAAACTTATAAACTTACCATACTATGATACAACTATAATTATATGTGTCAATGTATAGTTTAATGGCTCAGAAGATAAATGTGGCATGTTTGAGGTTCGAATAGTCAGGGTGAACGAGGTTTTTATCAATTGAAAAATTTTTCTACAAAAATAAAAGTTGTCTCGTATTTCTACGAGACAACCTTATTACTGAACGTGATTTATTGTACTTATATTTTTTAACTCCAAGTTGTGTAGATTCCTTACTTCAAGAGACAATAGACTCTTTCTTAGTAGCTTTTTCTTTAATTTCTGCAATCTCTTTTTGAATTTCTTCCATTCTCTTACTATCTAATTTATAGAATTTCATTGCAATGATTGACACGACTAAGCAAAGTGCTGGTAAACCGAATGCTAATAGTAATGTGACTGCAAATAAAGGGGTAGTTAATGCTTCGCCAACTTGTGGGAATTCTGAACTATATCCGATCATGCCCACTACAGCACCAACGATCACCGGAGCTAAAGATGAAACTAATTGATCAATAAATGAGAAGATCGTACCCATCATGCCAGGGACATAACGCCCTGATTTAGCCGTTTCATAGTCAGAAACATCGGCAATCATCGGAACGACAAGAGTAGTTGGAATGTTACCAAAGCCAAGACCTAATGAATATAAAACTAAAAACAATATAGTGGTTATCCCGATATTACTAAGGGATACCGATGTCGGATCGTCAATGATCAAGAATAGCGCAATCAGACCAATAAATGACAGCATACCGATCCAAGCCGATTTAACATATGAATTTTTTAATCCTGATTTTCTTGCAACGGAAACAACTAGGAATGTTATTAAAAGTTGCGGTATTATTGTAATTAATCCGATTGTGCCACTTAGTGCATAATCTCCTAGTAAAATACCAAACAACATGACGACTACGACTGAATGTCTGAGCAAACTAGTTGCAAGTTTGTCAAAAGAAGCGGAAAGAGAGAGCATTTGCAATGGTCTGTTTCCTTTAATAATTGGCCAATAATCACGAAGGCTTGTTTTTGTCGTATCCTCAGCCAATCCATAAAATTCTTTACGATCTTTCTCCCAAATGCCCACCATTGCTAGAATAGCAAATATTCCTGATAGAATAAGTCCATAAGAATTTAATTCAGTAAACAATGGCATATTAAATCCACCATGTTTTGCAATCAGATAAGAGGAAACGAAAATTTGACCACCAGTAAACACCCCTACATTAAAAATTCCGTCAAATATAGCATAAAGTGGTCGTTGCTTTGGATTATTTGTCAAAACAGTTTGCGCAGCTTTCGTCACACTACATTGAAGTGAATAACCAATTTTATTGACTACTAACATTGCAACAAAGAAAATTAACTGAAGAGATTCCGGTAATAAATGAGTTACATTGTATACAATTAATATGGTAGCTACTGAAATGAGATATCCTATAATAATTAATGGTCTAAATTTTCCGAACTTGGATTCTGTTTTATCGATAATATAGCCAATAGTAGGATCAATAAGACCATCAAATAGGCGCGTAGCCATTAAAACCGTACTTATTACCATAACAGCGAGTCCAGCAATTCCGGTTGCATAATACGTGACAAACCCTAACAAGAACATTTGGAGATTTGTTGATGTGTTATTTAATGTAAAAAAACCAATTTGCCATAACTTTGACGAGTTGTATTTGGGACCACCTTGCATTGTAGTACTTGACATTAAAATTACCCCCTTTGATTTTGATGTAGAATCTTCTGTTTACAGAATTTTTAGAAAATTTTAATCAAAAAAATTATCTAACGAAATAATTATTTCTCATGTTCAGTTGATATGTATGCAAATTAATTTATTCGTTTGATAAACTAACTATTTATTAACTAAATAATAAATGTAAGCGCTTTAAATAGCAAGATGTTTTTTTTAAAAAAATAATTTTGTTTTTTTATCGATAAGCCTATTGATTCTGGTTGAAGAAACAGCCGTTTAATGGGAGCAATGAATTGATCTACTATCACAAAATAGTGAGTGAATGCTAGAAAGGGATTAACAATCAGTGGGAGAGTTATAATTATATTGCCCAAGCTATTGAAAACACAAGTCTGTGCAAACATGATTGAAGAATATAAGGGGATAGTAAGGCAGACCGTGTTTTTCCGAAAGGTACTGTTAATTGTCTACTCTTATCGTATAATTCTTCTAAATAGAAAGTTCGCACAGCTAAGAACTATCATGAATTTGGGGTGTTTTCAACATGAAACAAAAAGGACAGTTTTTGATTGCTTTTCTAATAAGTTTGTTCTCGCTTATCGGCTTCTGTGTTATGGCAATCCTAATCAGTGGAGAAAAAATCGTTCAATTTGATCAAAACGTTATTTCCTTTATTCAAGGATTTGAGTCATCGGTGGTAACTTCGATTATGAAAATTTTTACATTTGTTGGTTCGTTACCAGTCGTGTTGGTGATATCTCTCATTGCATTAATTCTTCTTGATAAAGTATTAAAACATCGAATCGAATTATTGTTATTTATTGTGGTCATGATTGGAACGCCGCTTTTAAATCAGGTCCTGAAATTCGTTTTCCAACGTGCCCGTCCAGATTTTCATCGCTTGATTGAGGTTGAGGGCTTTAGTTTTCCAAGTGGTCATGCGATGAGTGCATTTGCTGTTTACGGGATTCTTTCGTTTCTATTATGGCGTCATATCCCTACCCGTTTGGGGCGCGTTACTCTAATTATGTTCAGCAGTCTATTCATTCTCATGATTGGTGTAAGTAGGGTTTATCTAGGGGTACATTATCCAAGCGATATTATCGGTGGCTATTTCGCCAGCAGCTGTTGGCTGGCCATTGCCATATGGATATTCCAGAGATTAAAAAGTAAAGCAATAAAAAAGAAAACTCGGGGGGAATAGTAATTCATCGCAATTAGGAAGTCGTGTATAGGTTTACCGGATTAGGAGAAATGACTATGGATAAAGCTTAACAAATTTCTTTATTTACATAAGAGGATGAAAAGGATCAGATCCCACAACAACCCTATACAGTTCAAATTCAGCGTAAGTACCACAATGAACTATAGAGTGCGTGATCAGATCCTTTGCCACGACATCCTCATTCTAAAGCAAAAAGAAAATCTATTTGTTTGCAAATGGATCTTTGTAAGGTACTAATTCCTTTGAAAACTCTGTTACATTCGCCATTTTTGGCATTTGCCCATCATTTCGCGCCCGAAAATTATTCATTAAGTTTTGAATCGGAATCAGCATATTTTTGTTTCGATTTCTTCTTAATCCATAAGCGGCGGCACTAATACCCAGACCTAGCATAGATGCCCACATCATTCCTCTATTGTTCCTTCTTCTTTTTCTACTATTAAAAAGAGTAGGTATCCGGTTATTCAGTTTAAACACTCCTCATTAGCTATTTGAAAAGCACGTGCCTTTCATCATCTAATATTTGCTTGTAGGTGTTTGATAATGCTGGTAATGTTTATGGACTTAAATTTCAATAACCCTTCAGTAAGGTTTTTACATAATAGCTAATGACTAAATATGCCTAAAAAACTTTTCGTTAGTTTCCATTGTAATATTGTACATAAACGTTATGAAATAAGAGGAAAATATAATTTAAATATCCAACTAAAATTGGAATAGATGGGAAATGTAAATGTTAAAAAAATACATGTGGTGGTTGATTTATGATCAATACAAATGAAAAAAAGCGGGGGAAATATTTAGCATTAAGTAATCAATTCACAAGATGAAGTATTGTTCGTGTGATAATTGAAAAAACACCCAGATTTAAAAAGCATCTGGGTGTTTTTCGCTAACAAGTGCAGGGATACTATCTGCTAACGCTTCAATATTTTTTGTTACTTTCGCGCTATAGGAGAAATCACCGTAGCAATATGGGTAGCGGAAATTGTCTTTATTTCCGCCGCAATTGTACAGGACAGGATTTTTATCTACTTGGATCTTTGAGAATTTCTTCGCTAGTTCCTCACTATGCTTTCCGCCATTTTCCGCGATGTAATTGATATAGCCCATGCCCATATTATAGGACTGAATGATGGTCTGGAAATCTACATTCTTTTCTTTACCATAAGTAACAACGCGCTGAAAATGCTTAACGCCATATTGAATGCTTTCCTTAGGATCAGTGATTGTATTAGGGGCAAGTCCAGCAGATTCTGAAGATTGCATCGGATCTCCACCCTTACCGCGGCTTTCTTGTTGCATAACTGCAATAAGTACGACTGTATAGTCTTGCAAGTTATATTGGACCAGTTCATCGTGAAGGATTGTACTGTATTTCTTTACAGATGCAAAGGGGTCCGGTTGAATCATGGATGTCGATGCCTTTTCCGGATGCGGAACCTGGATGACCTGCTTAATCAGTAGGATCGCAAAAAGTAGCGCAAACATGACGAAAAGGGCTTTAGATATTTTCCGTTTTCGTTTCATTTCTTCTCCTCATCATTTCATCTATGTACTTTCAGTTTATCAAATAAATGAAAGGGTGACTATCTGAAAATAGTAGTATGCGAATCTATTGATAGATCTAAAATTGCAGTATTCCCCTATTTTCAATAACCATTCACGCAGCTTTCAACTTTGGAAAATAGATTTTTTTAAAATAGTTTTGATGTGACTTAATTTTTCGGTAATTCTCCCGCATAAACTTTCCTCAATGTCTGTAACTCGTGTAATTTAGTTAACGCTACTTCTCCCATTTGTTTTCCTATTGCGATGATCATGCTTTCGACAAATGCAATAGCAGCGACCATCGAGTGAAATTCCCGCATGTCGCCTCTTTCGGTGAAAAAGGTGTATGTCGCCTCCTCAATCATAGGCGAGACAAGCAAGTCTGTGATTAGTACAGTTTGACAGCCTTTTTTTCTAGCATAGTCAAAAAGTGTTCGAATTTCTGGTGAAGACTGTACAAAACCGAAGATGATGATAATGTCTGTTTCTTGGCAGTGTACAAGATCTTCAAATAATTCATGCCCGCTTTTTGCCATGGTTTGAACACTCATGCCAAAGCGTTTTAGTCGAAATTGAAGCAAAGTTGTCAAGCATTCTGCAGATCCTGAGCCATATAAATGAATGGTGTCACTTGCAACTATTCTCTCAATTGCTTCGTAAAAGCTGTGATTATCCATATGTTTGCTTGTTTCTTCTAAGTAATAGACACCTGCCTTCAGCATATGCCCGACCCTTGTCTGTTCATATTTCTCTAGAGCTGTTTTCATTTTACTAGCTGGTGTGATGATGGAATCTTTTTTTAATTGCATCTTATATGCTTTGAAACTTTCATAGCCGATCGCTTCCCAAAAGCGTGAAACAGTAGCAATGCTGACTCCTATTGCTGTGGAGATGTCTTTTTCCGTCATAAAGGGAATAGAGTCCGCTTGCTTCGTTATATAATCTGCAATAATCTGCTGTTTCTTCGTTAAATTCTTCGTAATCTCTATATTCATTGTGTACATTCCTCCTAGTTTGAAAGAAAGACTTACGGTTCCATAAGTCTATTTTATCATCAAAAATGAAAAAAAAATTACATTTCAACAAAAATGTAATTTTTACATTCAATTAATATGTACTTAACAAAATTTTCTTACTATTAAGTTTGAAAGTAAGTTGTGGAGGAGGAAGGGAAAATGAAACTAAACGTAGAGAGAAAGTTAACACAGTCTCAGAAAATGATGGTGTTTGTTTTATCAATGGCTTTATTCGGTTTATCTAAGATGATCACAGAAATTTTACCTTCAAATGAAATTGGGCCGATTGAGTTTTCTGTTTCGTATTTCGCTTTTATTCCGCTTATTCTTTGTGTATTGTTTCATCCGCTGTACGCAGCGCTCGGTGCTTCGGTGGGGAAGATTATTTTCGCTGATTTGCTGATGGGAGATTTTAGCGGTATTGGTGAGTTAGAAGGATTTATTCAATTGACGGTGGGTATGTATGTGGCGGGGCTGATTGTGAAAAATCCATTAAATAAGGTACAACTTACAATCGCAGCTCTAGTAGGTGTCGGAATGGATCAGATTTTAAGTTCGGTTGTTGATATTACAAAGGTCTGGATTGGAATTGAAGGGTTTGATGCAGTCCCGGGACTTCCTGAAAGTATTGTCTTGCTAGAAGCCGTTAGCTTTGTGAACGAAATGGTCATTACAGGTGTACTATTCGGCGTTATTCCAACGCTAATTCTTGTTCCGCGATTGTATGGAAAGATTGAACCTCTGCTTGGAATGAAACCACGAGAAAAACGAGTAAATGCATCGATGGCGGAGTTCGTCAAACCTGGTTTAATCACCATTGTGATTGTATTAGGATTTGTTTCAATGATTGCTGAATTTATGGCAGAACTGGACTTGAACTTTGCATTCTGGACGTCAGATTTTCTATTACAGTTTGAAAATGGCTATGAATGGATCGGCATTTCAGCAGGTCTGATTGTTCTCGGTCTTGTGCTGTATATAGTTAAGAAGATTTTTTCAAACAAGCAGCAAGTAGAAGAGACAATAGAATCAAATAAAAGGGTGTTGTAAATGATTTCGATTAACTCTGTTTCGTTTCGTTACCCTGGTTCTGAAAATTGGGTTTTAAAAGAAGCAAGTGTAGACATTGAACAGGGTGAATTTACAGCAATCATTGGTGGAAATGGAGCTGGTAAGTCGACACTTTGTAAAACATTAAATGGGTTAATACCATCTTATTATGTAGGTGATTTCGAAGGAACGGTTATGGTAGATGGCTTGAATGCAGCTACTACAAGTGTGGCAGTCTTGTCTGAGAAGGTGGCGTATGTGTATCAGGATTTCGAAAATCAGCTTGTGCGTCCGACGGTTTTGGATGAAGCCATCTTTTCACCCCTAAATTTCGGATACCCTGATTATATGGAACGCGGGAGAGAAGCGTTACGGATTCTTGGATTGAGCCATTTGGAGAAGGAACATATATGGCAGTTGAGCGGTGGGCAGAAACATTTAGTTGCGTTAGCTGGAGCATTATCACTACAGCCGGAGATCTTGATTATTGATGAGCCAGTAGCACAGCTAGATCCGGCACATGCTACTGAATTATATGACAAGCTTAAGATGTTGAATGAAGAGTATAACAAAACGATTATTGTTATTGAACATCATACAGAGTTCATAGCGAATTATTGTTCAAGTGTCATCATGATGGAGCAGGGTTCTGTTTTATGGAAGAAACCCGTTAAGTATGGCTTATCTTTAGTGGAGGAATTGATGGATAAGAATATTCATCCTCCTCAGGTCACACAAGCGATGTTCCAACTGAAACGAGAGCAAAAACCTAAGCTATTTCCGATAACGGTTCAGGAAGCGAAAGCAGAAATTCAAGGGAAGTATGAAATCTTACCTGGGCCTCATTTATTTTCTTCACAAGTATCACAAGTCAAAGGCGTAGAGACCATCTCAATGGACGGGGTTGATTATGGCTACAAAACAATTACCCGAAAGCGAAAACCGATTATAAATGAGCTTTCGCTGACTTGTTATGAAGGAGAGAAGATTGCACTAGTTGGTAGCAATGGCGCTGGGAAGTCAACTCTATTAAAGATGATTTCCGGTCTTGTGAAACCACAAGGTGGGTCAATGTTAGTGAATGGACAATCCACATCGAAGCTTAGCATGGAACAACTTGCTGAAAAGGTCGCTTATATTTATCAAAACCCGGAAGAAATGTTTATCGAGGATTCAATTTATAAAGATATTGATTATTTTTTGAAAGCGAGAAAGATTGCAGATCGCAGGGAGTTTATTGAAGAAATTATTCAACGTTTCCACTTAGAGGAGCTGAGGGAGAGGGACGGTCGGTTATTGAGCGGCGGGCAACAGCGGAGAGCGAGTCTCGCGATTGGCATTGCGATGAAACCGTCGATTGTACTTCTAGATGAGCCAACAGCAAGCCTAGATATTGCAACGCGTAAGGATATGATGAAGATGTTGAATAATTTGAATGGGTTTGTGAAAACAGCAATTGTTGCCACACATGATATGGAGTTGGTGGCAGAATGGGCAAGCCGAGTGATTGTACTAAAGGGTGGGATAATTCTCGATGATACAACACCGCATACATTGTTTTCAAATCCAGCCCTGCTGCGAGAGGCATCTCTTGTTGCTCCGCAGATTGTAACCTTGTCCAAAGAGGTGAACATGTACCCGGCAGCGATTACGACTGAAGAGTTTCTGTCTCGTGTAAAACAAGTGGGTGTTGGAGGTGGAAGTGTTGAATGTGTTTCAAAAGCTCTTTAGTAAGCTTTCGGTGGAGAACATCAAGATTGAGTTAATGAGAACAGCTTATGGGACAGAGGAAACGGTTCTTTCAAGGCTTGACCCGAGAATGTTAATCGTTTGGTCCCTGTTCTTTACAACAGTTCCTTGGTTTATTCATAATATGACCATTCTGATAGGGCTGGCAGTGTTGATGGGGGTGCTTGCTTATATGGCTAGAGTTAGCCCACTATTGATCGTGTTGTTGATTATTGGCGTGATATCACAGTTTACGTACTTGATTTTTGTGGCGCTTTTTCTTGGAGGAACATTTACGGCGCTCCTTGCCGTCATTCCGCTTACTATCAAAATCATGATTATCTCGCTATCCAGTATGGCGGTTTTTACAAGCATGGATCCTGAAAAATTCAGTGATGCACTCTTAAGCTTTGGTGTGCCGGGTAAATTCAGCTTCGGTGTTTCCTATGGATACCGTATGCTTCCTATCCTAATCGAAGAATATCAAAGTATTATCCAGTCATTTCGTTTACGTGGAAAGATGCCTGCTAAGAAAGGAATTCTGTATTGGCGCTACATCGTCTATTTTCTGAAAATAAGTGTTCTTGCCTTTTACCCAATGATGCTCAATACAGCTAAACGAACTCGGACCACTGTTGAGGCTTTAGAAATTAGAGGGTTTAGTTATTCAGAGGAAAATGATTTAGCAAAGAAATTAAAGCTTAAAGCGTTAAAAATGAACAAATACGATTATCAGTTTGTCGCAATCACATCAGTCATTACGATTTGTATCATTAATATAGGAATGTTTTACCCATTATAAGAAGGGGGATGTTAGTATGATTATTGACTTCCATACACATGGGAAATTAGCAAAACGAGTGGATTTTGATCTTGAATTTTTTAAAGAAGTAATTGCAAATGCAAAAGAAAGCGGATTGACGGCGCTTGCTTTGACAGAGCACTTTAATACGAAGAATTTCTATGAAATCTATGAAACGCTTGATGAACATTTCGAGTATAAGCATGATTATTATGATGTAAATGGTTTCAAAGTATTCACAGGAATGGAGGTCGATGCAAAGGAGATTGGGCATTTGTTGTTCTTGGCAAATAAGGAATCAATCCTTGAAATCCGTAATCAACTTAGTGACCATACGACAGAAGAGACGTTTTTACCCATCACCGAGCTTTTGAACTTGGCTGATAAATATGGTGTTTTGAAGATTGGGGCTCACCCGCTAAGAGAATCCACACCTTTACACCAGCATCCAGAGGAAGTGTTAAGGCGCTTCGATGCGTTTGACTTAAACGGAAAAGACATGCATGTGCATGGAGTGGAGGCAATGAAGTTCGCGGTTCATGAATTTGCCGATATGTGTGATGTCCCTGTTGTTTGTGGTAGTGACTCCCACCATCCCATTCATATAGGCGTTGTGAAAAACAAACTGCCAGAATGTGAAACAGTGGAAGATATAAAGCAAGCAATCCGAACACGCAGCTTTACGAGCGAGATTTCGCCTGTTCTGCACACAAGAATTCAAGCCGCGACAATTGTAAAGAAAAAAATGAAAGAAGAACTCGTATACGACAATGTAAAATGACACTTTATGACAGTGCAAGCTGTCTGAGGTGTTTTTTTATGTTAAGCCATAAATCAGGGAGAAATTCGTTAGTTGACCGGTAAACCCAGACGTGTAGTATGCTCTGGATGTATTCTCCCATGATTAGGATGAATCACTCGGATCTATTATCTATCTTTCACCGTTCCAGCTTTTCAATATCCAGAATTGAGAAAACTCAATAGGGCTCGTATTCTTACTTTTCCGTACAGGGCACTCGAATTTTTTGCGGAGAATAGGGGCAAGAATTAGATGATTTGTATGCTTTATTCGTAGTCACAGAAATAGTCTGTGACCTTGGTGAAAGAGCCGGTTCATTCATTCACTTTATCTCGCATTGTTAAAATGTTTAATTCCTACCAAACAGGTTCAATTAATTGACGAATTATGAGAGATTTTATACGATAAGGTGTATCGACTGACTGATCAATCGAGAGGAGGAATTGTGATTACAGAAAATGAGAGGTCTATTGATCGAAGAGAGCAAATAATTGCGATTGCCATTCAGCTATTCGCTACGAATGGTTATCATAAGACAAAGATAGCAGATATTGTGCGCGAAGCGGGAATTGCTCAAGGGACCTTTTATTGGTATTTCAAAAGCAAGGAAAGTATAGCACTTGAGATCATTCAAGCTGGACAAGCACAGATTCTTAACGTTGTTTCCAAAGGATATCGGACAACTCCAGGTACTGTAGCCGATGCAGTGGCCTCTTCTGAAAAATTATTTGAGGATTTATTTACCTTTTCAAAGGATAATCGATATTTGATGGAATTAATTATTAAAGGAATCGATAGTGAAGAGTCCATCAAGCATTTAATTTTCGAAACTCGTATAAAAATGGAGGAAGCATTCAAGAATAACGTAAAGCGGGCAATGGATCTTGGGATTTTGCCAGAAAAAGATCCGACGATTCAAGCGGCATTATTAATGAGCTTAATGGAAGGGATGCTCGCGAGATGGCTATTCGGCCCTGTTACATACGAATCAGTAGTAAAGGAACAATCAGCAAATGACCTTGCAAAGGAATTGGTGAAGTTCGAGTTCTATGGACTGTTAGGAATATAAGAGAAGGAGTGAATCGAAAATGAAAAAGCGCTCAGGGTCCCTACTGATTTTTCTAGTAGCTATCATGATGATAGTAAGTGCATGCGGTACAAAGGATAACGCCAACAATGCGAAAAAAGAATTACTTCAAGAGGTGAAGGATCGAGGCACATTACGGGTCGGTGTCATGGGAACGTATCAGCCCTATAATTTCTTAAATGAAAACAAAGAAATGGACGGTTTCGATGTAGACATTGCCAAGGAAGTTGCGAAACGTTTAGGGGTAAAGACTGAGTTTGTCGCTCAAGAATTCTCAGGAATGATTGCGGGACTGAAAACGAATAAGTTTGATGTTGTAATCAGCCAAATGACGATTACGGATGAGCGGAAGAAACAAATGGATTTTACAAAGCCGTATATTACAAATCACGTAAAGGTCATTGTTCAAGAAGCGAATAATACGATCAAGTCTGTTGATGATTTTAAAGGGAAGAATATTGGCGTCGGGTTAGGAACAAATGACGAGACCTATCTTCGTACAGAGTTAATGCCAAAAGTAGGCGATTTTACAATCAAAACGTATGATGATGTGATTACATCGCTGAAGGATTTGGATACAGGCAGAATTGATGCAACGATTAATAACATGTATGCCATTAAACCGATCGTTGAGAAGAATGGTTTTAAAATTAAAACGGTGGGCGAACCGGTGAAGTCTGACCAAGCAGGTATCGCTGTTCGCAAAGGAAATGAACCATTTCTAAAAGAGCTGGACCGAATTTTAGCAGAAATGAAAGCAGACGGAACGTATAAAAATATTTATATGAAGTGGTTTAATGAAGAACCAGCTGAGTAAAGAGGAAGGGCTGGATAAGTAAATGGATATCATATGGTCTAATTTGCCATTTTTATTACAAGGAGCCTATTATACGCTCCTTATCACCATTGTATCGATGTTTTTCGGATCGATTCTTGCGATTATTGTTGCAATCGCAAGACTAAAAGGAAACCGGCCAATTAGATGGTTGGCGCGTGCTTATGTATCCATTATTCGAGGAACGCCAACACTTGTGCAGATTATCATTATTTATTATGGATTAGCGGATTATGGCTTAAACCTTAAACCGTTGACTGCCGCATATATTGCGTTAAGTATTAGCATCGGTGCTTATTTATCAGAAACATTGCGTGGTGCGATACAAGCGATTCCAAAGGGACAATATGAAGCCGCATATGCATCGGGAATGACACCGATCCAAACCATGAAGAGAATCATTCTACCACAAGCGATTCGGATTGCGATACCGCCAGCAGGAAATACCTTCATCGGGATGCTGAAGGAAACATCGCTCGTATCCGTTATTACTGTCACCGAATTGCTTCGCTCGGCGCAGCTTTTAATTGCGCAGTATTATGTGTACATGCCGTTTTATCTAGCCATTGCGGTGATGTATTGGATCCTTAGTACGGGATTTTCCTTCATTTTAGAGCGAATCGAGAAACGGCTATCAATTTATGAATAAGTATGGTGATCCCTATGATAAAAACAAACGATCTATCAAAGAGTTTTTCAGGACTTGAAGTATTAAAAGAAATCAATTTGTCTGTAGAGACAGGTGAAGTAGTCGCTATTCTTGGTCCAAGTGGTTCAGGGAAAAGTACTTTGTTGCGTTGTTTTAATGGGTTAGAGGAATTGTCAGGCGGCAGGATCCAAGTAGGCGAAATTGAAGTGGATGCGAACCAATCGCCAAGAGAACGAAACAAACAAATTCGTAAAATTCGACTTAATACTGGAATGGTCTTTCAACAATTTAATCTATACCCACATAAAACCGTGTTGCAAAACGTCGTAGAAGCATTGCTTATTGTCAAAAAAAGCCCGAAAGAGAAAGCAATTATTTTAGGGGAAAACCTGCTTAAGCGAGTTGGATTATTTGAAAAGAAAGATCAATATCCGCAAAGACTCTCTGGCGGCCAACAGCAAAGGGTAGCCATTGCAAGAGCACTGGCGATGGAACCGGATCTTATGCTTTTTGATGAGCCAACTTCTGCTCTTGACCCAGAATTAGTGGATGAGGTTCTAGCTGTTATTAAAGAGCTCGCTCATACAGGTATGACAATGGTTATTGTGACGCACGAAATGGAGTTTGCGCGTGAAGTTGCCGACCGAATTGTGTTTATGGCTGATGGCGTGATTGTGGAAGAAGGAACATCAGAAGAATTCTTTAACCGGCCAAAAACAGAACGAGCACGAAAATTTTTGAAAATGGAAGAAGTCACTAATTGAAAGAGGGATCAGCATGAAAGTACTAACGAAATGGACAGGACAACGCGCCTTCACAGCAGTCGGCGATTCAGGATATGAAGTGAAAATGGATGCAACAGAAAAATACTTCGGGGAAGGCAAGGGAGTTACACCAACCGAAATGTTGCTTGCGTCTCTTGCTGGTTGTATTGGGATTGATGTTACGATGATCCTAAGACCATACTTGTCTGAAGTAGATACACTGGAAATCGAAACAGATGGCACAAGAGAAGAAGACATGCCAAAAGCATTTACAACGATTAACGTTACATTTACCATTAATGGAACTGTCGACAGCAAACGAGTGTGGCGAGCAATCGACCTAGGTAAAGAGAAATACTGTTCGGTATCGAATTCATTGAAAGCAGATATTATCTTCCATCTTGTCTTAAATGGCGAAAAGCAGGAACGCCCTGTAAAAGAATAGCTCCTTTTTACGTGAAAATATAAACGAGCTTCATTTTAGCTTCGATAAACAAAACACGAAAACACCGTCCAAATAACAGGTCGGTGTTTTCGTGCAGATTGTAATAACGATCAAACTAAGGGAAACTCACTTTTTCTGTCTTAAACAAATAGAATATTATTCAGATGTATTCAATGAATATTGAAGGTCAAATAATGTTCTCTAACGTTGACACTTACTTAGTAGTAAGTTAGTGTGTAGATATGGAAAATAGAAAAGAACAAATCATTGAAAGGGCATTAGTGCACATAAAAAAAAGAGGCTATCTATCTTTCAGTTATGATCATCTATCAAAAGAGCTTGGTTTGACGAAAGCAAGTATTCATTACCACTTTGAAAAAAAAGAGAGTTTAGGGCTTGCTGTTTGTGACAGGCTGGAAACTGGGTTGGATCAAATGATATTGGCCATTAATGGTATGCATATTGATCCGAAAGAAAAGCCGATGGAGTTTTTTAGAATGAGGATTTCTCACATTGATGTAGATGAGATTTGTCCGATTTCAGCGTTTCAAGCGGATTTTCCGTACTTACCTGAAATCCTCAAGCAATCTGTTCAAGATGTAACGAAAAAAGAATTAGGCTGTGTAGCTGAATTACTTCAAGACGTACATAAAGATATAAATAAAAGTGAAGCCAAGGCAATCCTATTATTATCCGCTATGAAAGGCGCGTTGCAGTATAGACGAGCAGTTGGTGGGGAAATAATGGAGACAATAAGTTATCAATTGGAGGAGATATTACAATGAGTCGAAGAGTTGTTGTAACAGGGTATGGGGTCGTATCCCCTTTAGGAAATGATGTAGATACATTTTGGAATCATATTAAAGAAGGTAAATCAGGGATAAAGAAAATTACATCAGACGAATTTGATGGGATTAACACACAAATTGGCGGATATATTGAAGA
This sequence comes from Paenibacillus sp. FJAT-29882, assembly GCF_001510645.1. Lineage (GTDB taxonomy): Bacteria > Bacillota > Bacilli > Bacillales > DSM-1321 > Peribacillus. The sequence goes on from NZ_LMVB01000001.1 coordinate 352,886, forward strand.
TTTTACGCCAGAGTCGTACTTAGATAATAAGGAAATCGGCAGATATGATAGGTTTATTCAATATGGATATGCTGCAGCAAAGCAAGCGCTTGATCAGTCAGGATTGGTTTTGGAGACCGAGACGAATGACCGGTACGGTGTTTACGTCGGTTCAGGTATTGGCGGGATTGATACGACGCTTGAGAATCATAAGGCGTTGCTAGAAAAAGGGCCGAGAAGAGTGTCACCATTTATGGTACCGATGATGATTAGTAATATGGCATCAGGAATCATTGCCATCAAAACTGGGTTTGCTGGTCCGAGTTTCTCACCGGTATCTGCTTGTGCGACAGGTAATCAGGCGATTGGCGAGGCGTTTTTGAATATCCATCATGGCTATTCAGATGCGATACTTGCTGGTGGCGCTGAAGCGACGATTAATCCACTGTCATTTGCAGGCTTTTCGCGCATGCGTGCGATGTCTACCCGAAACGAAGAGCCCCAAAAAGCAAGCAGACCGTTTGATAAAGGACGCGACGGTTTCGTTATGTCTGAAGGTGCAGGCGTGTTAATGCTTGAAGAATATGAGCATGCCAAAAAGAGAGGCGCTGTGATTTTAGGAGAAATTGTTGGGTACGGATCCTCGACAGATGCGCATCACATTACCTCTCCTGAATATTTAGGTGCGGCTAAAGCGATGGAAAAAGCGATACAAATGGCACAAATTGATCCGGAACAAATTGATTACATCAACGCACACGGAACGAGCACACCAGAAGGGGACAAGTCTGAAACGAATGCGATTAAGCATGTATTTGGTGAACATGCCTATAAGCTAAAAGTCAGCTCTACTAAATCTATGACGGGTCACCTATTCGGTGCTGCTGGTGGTGTAGAAGGTGTCATCACAGTGAAAAGTATCCAGGAAGGGATTTTACCTCCAACAATTAACTATGAAGAGCCGGACGAAGAGTGCGACCTAAATTACATTCCGAATCAAGCTGTAGAAGAAACAGTAAATTATGCTCTTTCTAACGGCTTTGGATTTGGTGGACATAATGCCGTGCTAGTGTTTAAGAAGTTTACGGAAAATGAACGGTAATAAATGAGAGTTCTGAGTGAAATAGGTCCATTTTATACTCGAAATTTATAGATCAATAAAGGTAGGCACATATTAGGTATGTTAATATGTTTGCTTACCTTTTTTTGGTGATTAATGGCATCACTTACATGGATGGTGAACTTTTTGTTGAAACCTTGATATGTTTGGTAATTCTATAGATGAAGTTTTAAATCATAATAATTTTTTTAAACCTTTGATTGGCTTTCTGCCTTTCAAGATTTTTAAGTGGATTGCTAAATAAAAGGATTTTGATTACAAAGATAATACTTTATCAATGTAATCCCCTATAATATTTAATCGTTTTAATAGTCCTACAATTTATAGTAGGAAAAGTGCTGGTGTAAAGGGCATAGGAAAAAATTACAAAATTTTAACTCGGAATGGTGAATTTAGAGATGCTATAAGAAATGTAGAAATATCAAACTCAGCTCAACATAAAAAACAGTATATGTACGCGATGGAACAAGTGAGAATAGATGGAATGTCGATGTCGTATACACAAATAAGAAAAATGTACGGGAGCAAAAAAATGCTTCTTTATTAATGAGTAAAAAGCACCTTCGAACGAACTAGATACCATCCCAAAATGCTCATGGAATCTAGTTCGTTTAAGTAATACTCCGTGGTAAACAGTGCAAGTTATTTTCACCGAAGAAAATAGAGATGTTTCAAGTTATTATTTCCAAATAACACCATATAAAAAGAATTATATAAGAGAATCCATGTGATGAACAAGAAAATAATACTATTGTACATGCGGAAAAGAACTGACTTATTTAAAGCTAATGTAGTGATTATTTGTTGCCTTTTATTAATTGCGTGAGTATAAGAGTGGAAAAATTTACTTCTTGTTAACAAAAAACAGCAATAAACCTTTAGATTCGAGCAATTCTTAATAATCAATTAATAATTGCTAATTATAATTACTAATGTACTAGATTTCCTAATTCTTAAAAGGAGGATTTGTTAGGTTTGAATCAATAGTCCTAGAACAAAGATGGAGGAGAAGGGATGAAAAAACAATTATCAACGCTTATTATTGCAACATCTGTGTTAGCTGGAAGTGTAGTCACGCCAATTTTGCCACATGAGGTGAGTGCTGCATCGGTTCAACAAAAAGGGGAGTTCAGTAAAGAAAAAGTATTGGTAAATGGACAATTGAGAGATATTCAATACACAGTATCGAATAAGCAAAAACTCTACTCTGCTAGTGATCTAGCAAAATTAATGTCTGCAACAGTCAGCTATGAAAAAAAATCAAAAGCATTCACTTTTTCAAAAAAAACTGGTACTAAAAAGGTAAGCATCGTGGTAGTGGCCAGTAAAGGGTCTACAAAAATAAATGGAAAAGAAGTAAAGCTAAATGCTGCACCGAAAATTGTAGGGAATTCTTTGTTCGTTGAAGCGAAATCTTTCATACAGGCATTTGGAGGAGATCTATTACTGGACAATGGATTGTTAGTATCAACAGCTAGTTCAATTAAATGGCAAACATCAACCTTGCAAGTGGATGGGCAGCCTAAAAAAATCCGTACCGTAACGATTGGTGGTAAGTCGTTATACTCCGTTTCAGATCTTGCAAATTGGTATGCGGCTACTGTAAATACGGATAAAAACAATCTAGTCACAATCAAACAAAAAGGAAAGACAAGCAGCTTTAAAATTTTAGAAAATACGGTCACACAAAATGGCAAGAAAATAAAAATTGGGAATTACCCAATCAAAGTAAAAGGTATTGTATATGCGGATTTAAAAGATTTAACTACAATCATTGGAGGGGAATTGGTCACTACTCAAAACGGACCATTCATTTCAGTTTCGGGATTAATTAGCGGTGATACTTTCAATCCACAGTGGGTTAACAATACAACAGTCCTAGCTGGTAACGAAACGACATCAGGTGCGAAAAATTACTTAATTAATGTTGATAGTAAGAAGTCATCACTTGAAATCAGTGGCACAGAAGTTTCTGTTTCACCAAGCGGGAAAAGTGCCATTTATACGGACGAAAAGGGAATCATCTATCTAACCAATTTGACCACGAATAAAACGGTTATTTTGAATGATCAGGACGATAACGAAAAATTCGAATTTGTCTGGTCTAAAAATGAAGATAAAGTGTATTTCTTTAATGGAAAAGATACAGATAAAATCTATAACGTGAATGTGAAAGACGGTGCATTAACAAAAGTTTACGCGGATGCTTTCAAATATAAATCCGACCTGCACCTTTCCAATGACGGGCAAAAGCTGATTTATTCTGTGTCAAATGAAGCTAAAACCAATTATACAGACTCAGATAATACGGACGTATCGGATATCGACTTAACGGATACGGAACCACAGTTGTTTTCACTGGATTTAAATGCGGCTGAACTTAAGCCTTTACAATTAACAGTTACAAAAGACAATAAAGTTTTTGTTAATTTACTGAATAATGGAAATGTTGTGTATACTAGTTACTCGACTGACAGTAATGTAATGCCCGTTTTATACATGATTGATCAAAGTAACAAAGTTTTACCGTTAGTCACGAATAAGGACATCATCCAAACCGTTGTGACTGCACAAGGTAAGCTATTCATTTTAGTAGCTGAAAAAAATGGATATCAAGTGATTTATGAAGTGAATGCATCCACGAAAGCATTAACGAAAGTCGCACAAACAAAATTAGAGCTTACTTCCTTCTCTGTTTCGATAGATGGAAAAAGAATGGCTGTTACATCACCAGGGAAAAATGGCGATGTGTTAATGGTTGTGAAGAACGGATTCTTTGAAGCGGTAACTAAATAATAAAGGGGCGAAATAAAATGATGAAAAATGTAAAACGCTTTACTGTAGCAATAATGGCAATTATCATGTTCATTGGTTTTTCATTTGGAGGGTTTATAACAAAAGCAAGTGCAGCATCTACAGTATCAGGGAAAATCACAATTGCAGGTTCGACTGCTTTACTACCACTGACTCAACAAGCTGCAAAGGAATTTAAGAAAGCAAATCCGAAAGTAACGGTTTCAGTTTCAGGTTCTTCTTCAATTGCTGGGCCACAGTCTGTTTTGAAAGGTGCAGCGACAATTGGAGCAAGTGATTGGGATGCGACCAAACCTGTACAAGGGTTTTCAGCATTTAAAGGACTAGTTGCTCATAAGATTGCAGCTATTCCATTTGCAACAATCGTTCACAAGTCTAATCCTGTAAAAAACTTAACAACAAAGCAATTACAAGATATTTATGCTGGGAAAGTTACGAACTGGAAACAAGTTGGTGGTAAAGATGCACAGATTGTTGTTGTAAATAGAAAGCACGGTTCAGGAACTCGCGTCAACTTCCAAGCGAAAGCTTTGAAAAATGCTAGCTTTATGTCAAAAGGCGATAATTATAAAGAAGTTGGAAAAAGTGGTGAAATGTTAGCAGCAGTAGAATCTAACCCAAATGCAATTGGCTATACAGATTTAGCTTATGTTAAAGGAAATGTTAAAGCTGTAAGTTATAACGGTGTGGCTGCTACTACTCAAAACGTTGTGAATGGTAAATATCCTGTTTGGTCTTACGGCTATTTGTTAACTAAAGGCCAACCAAAAGGTGCAGACGATGCATTCATTAAATACATCCAATCAAGTAAATTTCAAAACGGTTCATTGAAAACATTGAAATTTATTCCACTTAGCCAAATGAAATAATCGTTATATTGATAAATAATAGATTAGTGAAGGATGACCTAGTATGGGGGCAGACCCCTCATATGAAGATGCTCATTTTAATCATCTTCATATGAGGGAATCACCCCCCTTTTATGTCATCTTTTTTACTTTATTCCAGGAGGATTTAAGGTGAAATTAGAAGGCAATATCAAATCATCATCCTACTTACCTGCTCAAGGATTCAAAATAAAAGCCCGAACAAAAAACGTGAGAAATTATTTGTTTTTTTTATTTTGCTTACTTAGTGCTTTAATGCTAGGAGTCGTTCTCTTCTGTATCGTTCTATTTATTGGGAAGACAGGTTTGCTTGTATTTAAGGATGTATCCGTGATGGAATTCTTTTTTTCAACAACTTGGGAACCGTATGATGGAAAATATGGCGCAGCGATTTTTATCTTAGGAACGTTGTCATTAACGGCCTTAACGATGTGTTTTGCTGTTCCGCTTTCTTTAGCTTTAGCGGTCTTTATTGTTGAGGTAGCACCAGATTGGGTAAAGAAGATCCTTCGTCCAATGCTAGATTTATTAGTTGGAATTCCTTCTATTATTTACGGTTATTTAGGACTAACATTGCTCATTCCACTTTTACGAAATATAACGGGTTCCATTATGGGAGACGGGCTGCTTGCTGCTTCACTCGTCCTGACGGTTATGGTGTTGCCGACGATCACAAGAATTAGTGATGATGCAATCACAGCTGTGCCTAAAGATTTGCGTGAAGCTGCTTATGCACTAGGGAGCACGCGCTTTCAGTCTATTTTTCGGGTTATTCTACCAGCTGCGAAACCAGGAATCTTAACAGCAACGGTACTTGGGATGGCAAGGGCGATTGGTGAGACAATGGCTGTTGTAATGGTAATCGGAAATACGGCGCAAATTCCTGGCGATTTATTAACGCCTACAGCAGTCTTAACAAGTAATATCGTCATGCAAATTATCGATGTACAATTTGATTCAACTTGGAATTATGCCTTATATATGATGGCTTTTTTATTGTTAATCATTTCTTCCCTCATGATTCTTATGATAAGAAGAATTAGGGGAAAAGGAGAGTAACTTCATGAATGAACAGATTTTTAGAAAATATGTGGTGAGGCGAAAGAGTCCCATTGCCATCGATAAAATCTTTACATACAGCCTTTGGTTAGTTGCTAGTATGATTCTATTATTAGTTACTTTTCTTTTGATTCGGATACTATGGAATGGCCTTCCAGGAATATCGTTACATTTCCTCACTGGATTACCTGATGAAATCGAGGCTGGAGGTGGAGTAGGCCCTTTTCTATTCAACTCCATTTACATTCTTCTAATCTCAATGATACTTTCTCTTCCAATAGGGATTGGCTCAGGCATTTACTTAGCAGAATATGCACCAAAAAATCACTTAACAGGATTCATCCGAACAAGTGTAGAAAGCCTTGCCTCTGTACCTTCAATTATCTTTGGTCTATTTGGCTATGTACTGTTTGTCGATATTTTTCAAATCGGTTTAACGATATTGGGAGCTGGGATTGCTCTTTCGTTACTGAATCTACCAGTAATTACTAGAGTTACTGAAGAGGCGATTCAAGCAGTTCCGACTGAGTTAAGGGAAGCATCTTATGCGTTAGGAGCCACAAAATCACAAACCATTTGGAAAGTGATTATTCCGGCAGCATTATCAGGTATTATTACGGGAAGCGCTCTAGCCGCTTGTAGGGCTTTTGGTGAATCAGCTGTCATTCTGTTAGCTGGTGGAACAGGTACCTCAGGCATTATGTGGGATTTCAATCCAATGTCTCAAGGAGGTACATTGCCAGTTCATTTATGGTATGTCCAATCAGAAGCCCTTGTTGAAGATGCTAAACAAATTGCCGACCGCTCTGCAGCCGTCATGATTCTATGCATCCTGCTTATTAATATGATCATAAGACTGCCAATCTTAATTCGTGATTTTAGAATGTGGAAACATTAAAAGTAAAATAATTAAGCATGATCAAGTCAGTTATTCAAGAATTCTTGAGGAACTGACTTTTATAGTTTTGAAAAGATATTGATGGAATATGCCTTTAGTTTTCTACATTAATTTCTAAATATACTTTAATTGATGGAATAAGGAGTAGAATATTTATCCCGCATTAATGGGCAGTAAGACCTCCACCTCAAGGTTTAGGGGAATTGAAGAAGCGTAGGTGGGGGACAACTGCCCGTAAAATCCCAATTGGTGAGATACAGTGGAACTTACCAATGCGTGAGCAGAGGTTTAGTTGAGGCCCACAGGATGTGGGTCACACAGACGTTGCCGCAGGACGCGGCGTACTTAGTCTGTGAATCATTGAATCAAGTTCGGAGAGCCGCTTTATCGAAGCGGAGCGAAGATATTAGCGACTCTAGAACGGGACTCACAATCAGTGGGGGATGAAGAAAAACCCCCACTGATTGAAGTTTCACTTTATTAAAGAGGGTAGTAGTATTCGTGATAAATCATTAGACAAAGCTGAGATACGAAGATAAGATTAGTATCTATGTAGGTATACAAATGATAGTTAGCAAGTACGAGACGGAATCGAGGAAAAGAAGATGAAGTTTCATTAGAATAACTGGGGGTAAAAAGGGGGGAGGATTTTGAATATTCGTATATTGAGAGCGGTAGATGCAGAGAAATATTGGTCGTTGCGTTTAGAAGGATTTAAGACATTCTCCGAAGCATTTGCTACAAGTTATGACGAGGCAATTGCAAGAGAAAATCCGATTCAGCAGGCGGCAAATAGACTCGAAGCAGTAGGGAGCTATACGCTCGGTGCGTTTTTTGATGGTGAGCTGATCGGTATCGTGACACTTGTTCAAGAAATGCGAGAAAAGCAGCGGCACCGGGCAGACATTTATGGCATGTTCGTAAAATCGAATCATCAAGGTTCTGGAGTGGGAAAAGCTTTGATGAGTGAGATCATAAACTATGCGAGAAATCTTGAGGGAATTGAAAAAGTGAATTTAGCGGTCGTTTCAAGCAATGAAGGGGCGAAGAAGTTATATAGCAAACTTGGTTTCAAGGTGTTTGGACACGAGGAAAGAGCACTGAAAGTAGGTAATGTATATTTAGCTGAAGAGCATATGGTTTTATTTTTATAAGGTTGTAATAAATCTAAAATTTGCGATTCGACATCTCCTAACCTAAAAAAACGAAACCGCTGATGTGCATAGCAGTTTCGTTATGAATGGAGCGATTAGAATTAAATAAAGCGTGCAACTTCTTCCAACGGCAGGCGGGAAGATCCGTGCGCTGGCGCAGCTGCTTTGCCTAATGCGATTAGAACAATTGGGAAGATGTTTTCTGGAAGCTCGAATCTGTCAGCGAATTTCTCTTTATCGAAGCCGCCCATTGTTACCGTATCATAGCCTTTTTCCTTAGCGATCAGCATCAATTGCATGGAAACAAGTCCAGCGTCGAAAGCCGCGATATTCATTCTTGTATCTTTTGAAGCTTTCGGATAAGTAGCATTCGTATTTGCAATCATTAGCTCTTTGGTTGACTCATCCATATGGCCTTCTGCTACATTTTGTGTATATATTTGATCTACTTTTTTATACATGTCACTATTACCCAAAATGGCAATAACTGCAGATGAAGATTCGACTTGTGCTTGGTTAAATGCGATTGCTCTTAGTTCTTTCTTTACGTCTTGATCTTGAATGACAAGAAAGCTCCAAGGTTGCAAGTTACTTGATGAAGGAGCTGTTGTTGCTTGCTTCAACATGTCCTCAATTTCTTCTTTAGTTATTTGAAAATTAGGATCGTAGACTCTTACAGATTTCCTTGCAGTCATTAGATCATATAATTTTGAGTTTGTTGATGTAGTCATTGTCGTTGCCTCCTAGGTATATAAACTTACTAATAATAAGTTGTTGAATATAACTTACCATTAGTAAGTTTGGTGCGTCAACCATAAAGTTTCGTGCTATGATTAAAGATAGAAAATTCGAATGGGGGCTTATTTTATTGAATCAGCCATACAATTGCAAGAATTCATCACATGTCTGCAGTAATTTTCACGATACGATTGAATTTATTGGTAGAAGATGGATGGGCGTAATCATTTATACATTAATGTCTGGACCGAAGCGTTATTATGAAATTGTCGCCAGTATTCCTGGAATTTCCGATAGACTCTTAACAGAACGACTGAATGAATTGGTCAAAGAGGGGCTCGTCACGAAAAACTTCCTAGAATCGTCCGTAAAGAAGGTGGAATATGAACTAACGCCGAGCGGTCTAGCTTTACAGGAAGTCATTATTGCGGTAAGAGACTGGATTGGATTGCGTGAAGCACTTCAGAATAAGATAGAAAATGACTAGGCAGGGTTCTCAAAGCGGGAATTCTGTTTTTTTTTGTGTCTAGAAATTACATTATATGATGTTAAAATTGTTTCTAATTCAAAGGGCAACAATATTGAGCCCTTGTTTAATTGGAGAAAGCCGCTTTTATCTGAGACTCTTTTTCCTAGGAAGGACACAGGGACGATGCATTGTTAACTTAAAACAGCGTTACCAATTGAATAACAAGCTCAACTGGAGTTTGAGTAGAAATCTATAAAATTGCTGTTACACTTTGCCTCTTTATTTTAGTTAGTTTTCCTATTTTATTAAGCCTTCCTTCAAATTAAATCGTAGCGTTTTAACACTAAGTTGCTTCTTTGGCAGATAAACGATACTTAACTCATTTTTCACCCAATTCTGAAGGTCGGTTATTCCATTGACTTTTGTTGTGGCTACTTTTATATTAATACGAGTTATTGAATAAATATCTCATTCGTTTTGTATATAATTGACAAAAAATCGTCTCCTTGCAAAACAATCAAACAACTTAGAAAAGGAGATTTTACATGAGTACGAAAAAACTTGGGTTTTGGATATTAACGGCTCTTGTCGTTGGAAATATGGTTGGTACGGGGATCTTTATGTTGCCTGGATCCTTACGCTCAGTGGCAAGTCCCCTCGGAGTTGTATCGGCTTGGCTTGTAACCGGATTTGGTGTACTGATCCTTGCATTAGTATTTGGAAATCTTTCGCTTAGAAAACCGCATTTAACAGGCGGACCGCAGCTTTATGCGAAGGAATTATTTAAGTCTGGTAGCAAGATGTCAACTTTATCAGGATTTATGTCAACTTGGGGATATTGGATTGGGAGCCTAATCGGAAATATTGCGGTCATTACATCGTTTGCCGGCTATTTATCGACTTTCTTCCCGATTTTAGTAAGCCAGGCGGAATTATTCACTTTTGGTGATTTTACGTTAAAGGTTGGAAATGCGTTAACCTTTATCGTATGTACGGTTCTGTTATGGGGTGTTCATTTCATCGTACTACAAGGAGCTAATCGAGCTGGTAAAATAAACTTTATTGCAACGGCAGCAAAGGTAGTAAGTTTCTTCTTATTTATTGTGATTGGTTTATTTGCCTTCGAAAAAGCCAATATTATGCCATTTGTCGCACCAACTGTTAATGAGCTCGGCCAGTCAGTTAGCTTGCTTGGACAAGTGAATAGTGCAGCTGTGATAACACTTTGGGCGTTTATTGGAGTTGAATCAGCGGTTGTCTTCGGATCACGTGCGAAACGACAAGTTGATGTGAAGCGTGCCACTGTATTGGGATTATTCATTGCGCTTGCCATCTATATTGGCATCAGTACGCTTGTTATGGGCTTATTACCACATGATCAATTAGTCACATCCGAAAAGCCATTGATAGATGCTTTCTCAACCGTAACGGGACCGGTTGGTGGGAAAATTCTCGCTGCTATCGGATTGGTCAGCTTTTTCGGTTCGACGATTGGTTGGATTATGCTCAGTGCAGAAGTACCTTATCAAGCTGCAAAGCAAGGCATGTTTATGCCTCAATTCTTGAAAACGAATAAAAACGGTATGCCTGTTTTCTCGATGATTGTCACGAATGCAGTTGGGCAACTGTTCATCTTCTCAACCATTTCGAGTTCGATTTCAGCGGCCTTTCAGTTTATGATCGTTGTTGCGACCCTTTCTTATTTAGTCCCTTATCTGATCTCATCGCTTTTTCAGTTGAAATTGGTAATAACAGGTGACACATATGCAGATGGGAAAGGAAGAATCGCAGATGGTATCATTGCTGCTTTTGCATTACTTTACTCTATCTGGGTGATCTACGCAGGAACAGCCGACCTGAAAACCTTCTCAATGGGAATTGTTCTGCTACTGAGCAGTCTATTTTTCTATAAATGGGTTAGACCGGTTGCTTTAGTAAAGGAAAACGAAGTCTAAGTAATGATTTTAAAAGAGGATGTCTCATAAGGGTCTGATCCTTTGTTCTTTCGCGAATATAAAAAATTGACAAACTCTATGACTTTATTTTAAGATAGCTATATACAGTTGAATAGTTTCTCCTAAGGGGAGTAGCTTTTACAGCAAGGTCGTCATTACGGAGTGTTACACTCTCGGCTTTGTTGGCAACATAACGTTGTTAGCCAGACCTTACCTATTGGTAAAGGTCTTTATACGTATTCAAAAACCTTTACCTTTCGGGTAAAGGTTTTTTGTTTTCAATTCAACTAAGCGATTCATCTAGTGATGAAAAAAATGAATAGAGGTGAGAATCTAGTGAAAAAAAGAGTCCAATCATTAACTGAGTTAATTAGAAAAAATAGAGAAGCCATTCTTAAAGATGTAGCAAAACTTGAAAAAATTGAAAAGCAAATGGATGAAAAATATTCTAATTCTAAATAAATCGATATAAAAAATGAAGGAGTGCATTCTTTGATACTAAGAAAATCGATGTCACTATTAGGGATCGGTTCAGCGCAAATTGATCTTATCTTACCTAAAGAAATATATCATCCTGGAGAATCTATTCAAGGGTATTTTTTGATAAAAGGTGGTACGATAAAACAACAAATGAAACGAATTGAGTGTGATTTGATCATGTTTGATTATGTCAAGGGTACAGAGACGATAATCGATACAACGATGATCTTGTCTTCAAGAGATATTGCCGCAGAAGAAGTAAACGAAATCCCGTTTTTCTTTCAGCTGCCAACTTTTCCTTCACCTAAAGGAATGGATTATCAATTTAAAACAAGGCTAACTTTTGATAAAGGGATGGCCAGCAAAGATTCGGATCTTATTCAGATTATTTAAAAGTAGTGGGATGTAGAAGGAAGCATCCCATCTCGATACCATCTCTTTGATACCGAAGATCAACATTACGATCGGAAATTGCAAATTAGATGCCAACGAGTTGTATCGATCCAGAATGAAAATAAAACTGAGAACATGTCTTCAACCTATATAGTTGAATTGTTAGTCAACGTAATTAAGTGAATGATCATTAATAAGAGTACTTCAGCCGGTTAAAACAAGGATAAATTCATCGGCTTAGCCTAACATTAAAAAGATAGTCGCTGATAATGGATTTCATGCTACTGAGGTGAAAATGTGAGTATTTTAACTTTTACAAAAAAAATATCAGACTATATAGATGATTTTTTAATTTTAAAATTAATATTATTGGGATTAGTGTTAATAATCCTTTCCTATATCATAAACCGAACGGTGGCATGGTTCTTCGGAAAATCTACATTTTTTGAAGAAGAAATTGAAAAGACGATACAAAGTGTCATTCGTTCAACGTTAAGATACGGATTCGTGACAGTCTTTATTATCTACTTGATTGGACAATTCATCGATCTAAAAGGATTACTTGCTGGAGCGGGGATTATTGGGGTAATTATTGGTTTTGCTGCACAGCAAATGTTGAAGGACATTTTACTTGGAGTCACTCGATTATCTGATAATGAATTTCGCGTTGGCAACTTTGTCACGTTTAACGGAACAAGTTCAGGTACGGTTGAGGAAATTGGGATCCGTTTTATGCAGATTCGCGAGTGGTCGGGTAAGCTTCTTACGATTCCTCACGGAGAAATTAGGACGATTCAGAATTATAATAAAGGAAGAATGCGTATAATCGAAAGGGTTACTGTAAGTTATCAGGAGGACCCAAGGCGAATGGAGCTCTTGTTAGAGGAAGTGTGTAAAATTTGTAATGAAAAGTATCATCAAAGTTTATTACCATTAGAGGATGGAGAGCCTGAACAGGATTTTCGGTATATTGGCGTTACTAATTTAAATCCAAATCAAAAGTATCTCGGCTATGAACTTTGTATCGTAGGCTTGGTGAACCCTGAGGACTATTTTCAAACTTCACGAGATGTAAGATTCGAACTGATGTCTGTTTTTTATGACAATGAGGTACAGATGCCGGCAGCCAATTTAATGATGCAATCTGAGAAAAGTGAAGGGCAATATTTCTCGGCGAATGAGTGAATTTGTATACTTATGAAAAAGCTCCGCTTAAAGAATATAGCATCGTAAAATCAGTTTCATGATTCTACTAGGCAAAAAACGTTACATTACACAAGTAATTTGGGTGCCAAATATCATAATACGAAGAACCTTGCTGTATGTGTGCAAGGTTCTTTTTATTTCGAAGTAAAAAATACGGAATATGGAAAGAGGTTGAAATATATCATTTAGTCGGTTCGGTATGGAGGATATTCATGTTCAGGTAAATAAGGCCCTACATATTGTTGCAGCCATACTTGAATTTTGGTTCTGTCTGTATGAAATAACCATTCCTAACCTCTGCACTCCAGTTGGCAAAGGCCTCCCGCCATTGAATACTATTAAAGAATTGATCAACGGTTTGATTTTCAGAATCCCACTCTATAAATGTATTGAGTGGAGCGATTCCACCTGCCCAAATACCATTATTTACGTCCGTACCTTTTTCTCTTACTAATAATATGGGTAGACCATGTTGAAAATCCATCGATGGTTCAATTTGCAAAAACACGGACCCCTCCCAAAATGGAGTAGTTGATGGTAATGGTCCTACATTGGTGTCAATGAATTCAACGAGAAATCGTCGAAAGTTTATTGCTAACAATCCATAACTCGATAAAACCAATCGACGAATGCTTGTCAAAATTGTTTCGGGATACTGTTCACTACTAGGCAATGTCCGTGGAAAAAGTAAGGCTTGCTCAATCTCTGAGATAAGTCGATCTAGAAATCGCCCTTGTTTGGTATTAAGGGTATTAGTCGTACTTAAAAAAATCGGGATTCGGAAGGCACGATCGACGCATTCTTGTAATGATGCTGAAGGTTGTGCTCTTTCTTCAATGTGTTCATCCGTTGATTCCATAGGAGGAAGTATATGGTTATTTTTTAGATGTTTATCGTGAGTCATTCTCTCATCTCCTTGTCTTTTTCAATATATGAGCATGGAGTTAAAGGAGATTGGCCAAATGTTATATAAACTAGTGCTTCTTTCTAATGAAAATGAAGGGCTCGCCTGTTTGTAAAACAATAGTGTGCTTCTGTACAACAATGCTGTGTTCGTAAACTTTATTTAAATATTATTTAGATGGAGGAATATCCTTTTATATTAAATCCAGTAAACAGTCTAACGGCGGCACTAAACTGTCATCTTGTTGCTATTATTAAAACTGTAAAAACTGGATAAATAGAAAATGCGATTTAACATGAACTGTGTTTCTATATTTTCATGATGGGGTTTTGCAAAGCGTCAAGGGCAACGAATCACTAAGTAACATCTGGAAAAAAGATGGGATTTAAATATTGACGTGGGGTACCATAGTAAAGAACTTGATTATATTGAGGGAAAATGGATTCAAAATGAATCAAGATGGCGGAATCCAGCAGTTGTGGATAATAGCTGAACAATCTACGATCACCGTAAAAGATGGCAGTTAAGGCAAGTTTGATTTCTCTTTGAAAAATTATAAAGCGTTGTTTAGAGGAATGTTCATCGAATTCTCCTCCACTTACATACACTTTGCCTTTACATATAAACTGCTCATATTGCGAGATCCATTCTGCTAAAACCTCATCTCCGATTTTTGCATTTATGGCAGGAAGGTTATAGTGATTGCCAATACTTAAAAATAATTTCCCAGTAGTATCAGAATGCGTCAGCGTATATTTTCGACCATCAACAGGCAGACATTCAGTGGTAGATGGCAAAAACGTAGTACTTAACTTTGAGGTATTAAATGTACTCATGATGACCACTTCTTTCATTAAGAAGATAATGATATGGAATCATATGTTTAAAAAAATAATTGGTTCTAAAAGATGCGTTAAACTGGTAAATGCATCCTTGGAGTTTTTACTGTAATGAAGGAGAAACATAGATCCGTTTTGGGGTGTCGCTTCACGTATATCCAGTGTAGGGATGGACTGGTGAATGGGAAGATTAATTACTTTTTGAATGAGGTGCGAAAAATGACGATTGTACGGCTCGGTTATGTAGCAATGAGCATGGAATTAAAGAACGCATCTCCCTCGCAAACCATGACATTTAAGCAATTCCAGAAAATTGCTGACAGGGAAGCTGCTGTTCGCAAATTGGAACGTATTTCATTATCGAATTTACAAAATACACTTAGAATTCTCAGGCATAATGCAGAATCTGATATCCATTTTTATCGTTTATCTTCTCGTCTAATCCCTCTGGCTAATCATGAAGAACTTCTTAATTGGAATTATCTGAAGCCCCTGCATCAACTGCTACATGAGATTGGTGATTTTGCAAAAGAACACGAAATAAGAATTGATTTTCATGCGGATCACTTTGTTCTCATTAATTCCATGAAGAAAGAGGTTTTAATAAGCTCCATTCAAACGTTGAAAATGCATTATTTATTATTAAAAAGGATGGGAATTGAACCGACTCATCGCTGTGTTATGCATGTGGGCGGTAATTATAAGGAGACAGATGTATCGCTTGAACGATTTATAGATAATTGGATGGTCGTCCCAAGATCGATTCAAAAAATGATTATGCTTGAAAATGACGATACTTCATTTACGCTAGAGGATACTCTTTACTTATGTGAAAAACTGGATATTCCTCTTGTCTTCGATTATCACCATCATCTTGCTCACCATCGGAATGCTGATTGGGAAATTCATTGGAACCGAGTCATCCAGACGTGGAAGCATTCTTCTCTCCCTGTGAAAATGCATATTTCTAGTCCAAGAAGCGAACAGGCATTTCGCCACCATGCTGATTTTATTGATGTGAACATGTTCTTTCAGTTTCTAAAAGAAATTAAAGGCAGCATTAAGCAAATTGACTGTATGATTGAAGCGAAAAAGAAAGACGAAGCACTTTTTAGTTTAATGGAAGAGATTAAAACGAGGGATGATGTGGAAATAATTGATGGCTCTTCTTTTCATTTAAAATGAATGATGAGCCAATGCAGTAAATGATTTACAAATCGTTTTTTTACAAAAGGCTCTGTTAATCATGGCTGTTGCTTTCTGCTACAGGCGTTCGTTTTCTACGGGCTCCTCTTGAAGAACATAAAAACGACGCCTTAAAAGTTGAGGAAAGGATTCAAAATCTTGGAATGCTGGTTGGTGATGAAGGCTTGATTGGATCAGTGCAAGGTTTTTTAGTCAATTTATGATTCCTAAAACCCCGGTTAGAATTATGGAGAGTGTAATAAAGGGGAAGGGGTATTATGGGATGTTGTCGGCAGAAATCGTGAGAGGGGATTTCGATCATGAAAGCCAGCAATTAATCGAAGAAATATTAGCTGAAGATCGAGAGCATGTTTATTATTTACAACGCTACTTCACGAGATGAATTGAAAAGGGTCTGATCCTTTCGGTATGGGACAGCCCTTTTCGTTGTTGTTTTCATGGTGTGTCATTAGGAAACTAATAATCCATTGATCGAACGATAGACTTGTTGAATTGTTTCTTCTCCGGCTTTAGCCCATCTGCTTTTATCATGGATATAGTCGTCATTATCCAATGGTGTTTGAAATTGATCAAGCCCGGTAGTAGCAGTTAGAAATGAATTTTCATCATGATCAAGCCCAAAATTGACAACATGCTTGATAACAAAAGGTTTTCCAAACTCAATCAATGCACTGGGATGATCTAAAGCCCCATCCAAAACATGAATGGGGACTCTTAGATAAATAGACTCCCCTCTATCACGCCATAACAATGCGTCGAATTTCCCTTGTTCATAATCAAAATTACTGCAAAAACTACATCCGTAAGAATGGAAGATATCACGAACTGCACCAAAATACGCCCTTTTACCTTCAATTTCTGTATGTAATTGAAACAATTTTCCTTCACTCCCATATTAAATGTCAGTTACTAGTCTTAACTTAAAAGTGAATAAAATACCCGACCTTCAGTGAGGATTTCCGAAAATGTTATTATCTCTCTTTCAGCATGCTTCGAATAATTTCAAGGGGGTAACAAATCCTAATGAACAAAGGAGGTGCTTATATTGTCAAACCAGCAACGTACTAATGGCGAGAAACAAAGAGGGCAATCCGGCAATCAACCGGGTTCAGGATCGAAGTATCATGAAGAACATGCAGGAAAGATTACCGGTTACGGCCAACCTGATCCAAACGCTAAAGAGGCTTACAAAAATAGTTGATAAGCCTTTATTGTGATCATTTCAACCCTTTGCATAATAAAACCCGAGGAAATATAACTATCCTCGGGATTTTAGATGCAACGGATTTACTCCATATTATTATCTGTCCTATACTTTTGCGATAAGTCATCCTTCTTCCAAAGCTTACCTGGCCAGAAAGCGAATCGACCCAGAACAGCGGTAATCGCAGGCACGAGAAGTGGACGAACGATAAATGTATCTAATAGCACACCAATTGCTGTAACAATGCCAAATTGAACAAGCACTTGAATAGGTAAAGTAGCCAAAACAGCAAATGTTCCAGCTAAGATTAAACCGGCCGAAGTGATCACACTTCCGGTTTGAACCACTCCGCCCGCAACAGCATCAAGATGAGTTTGAGTCTGTTTTTTCTTCCATATTTCCGAAACCATAAAAATATTATAATCCTCACCTAATGCAACAAGGAAGACGAAGGCATATAAAGGAATTGCCCCTTGAATGGCAGGGGCTCCAAGCCCGAAGTGAAGAATAAGCCAGCCCGCACCTAGTGCAGAGAAGTATGATAAAACTACAGTTAAAATCAAATAAATCATGGCAATGATAGAGCGTAAGTATACCAGCAACAATAATGAAATAATACAAATCATAACAGGGATAATAACAGATTCATCCCGTTCTGTTATTACTTTTGTATCATATAATGAGGCAGTTTCACCACCAATCCAAACATGGTTCTCGGTATCTTGGACACTAGCGTTTGTTAACGTTTTTTTCAAATGACTTCTTAACTCCGGAATCCGACTTAACGCTTTAATGGAATAGGGATTCTCAGCCAAGGACACTTCGTACATTTGCAATTGATGATTATATTTTCCTTGCACCGGCTCAGTCACTTCCGCTACGAAAGAAAGTTGTTCCAATTCTTTTTTTAAAGAGATGTCTTTTCCGTTTGTATCAACAACAATTTGGATAGGTGCCAATCCACCCGGAGAAAAATGATCAGAGATTAAATCAAACCCTTCCCTTGAGGGCATGTCTTTAGGAAAAGACTCCAATAAATCATACGTATATTGAATACGTGGAACAACGGCAGCCAATCCTCCAAGTAGAATGAGCGTTGTAATGATCACTGTCCATGGACGTCGGGTCACGAGTCGGCCAAGCGCCTTACTAAAGACCCCTTGTGATTTTCTAAGTTTAATTGTTTTCCCTTTCTTTTTAGCCCATTCGTCTGTCATTTCGTTCGTTCTTGGAATAAACGGGTAAAATGCTGCCCTTCCAAAAATGGCAAGCAAAGCTGGAAGAAGTGTTAATGCTGCAATCCCCATCAATAGAACGGCGAGACTAAATGGAACGGCAAACCGATGGAAGGAACCGAAATGAGCAAGCAATAATGTACCTAATCCTATCACGACAGTTAGAGCACTCATCGAAATAGCCCCGCCGGATTCTTTCATGGCAAGTTGTAAGGCTTTAAATGTATTTTTCTCGTGAAGCAAAAATTCTCGATATCTGGAAATGAGGAATAAACAATAATCCGTTCCAGCTCCGAACAATAGCACTGTCATAATGGAAACACCTTGGGCATCAGCTGTAATCCAGCCTTTATCCGCTAAAAAACCAAGAGTTGGACTGATGATACCATAAGCAAAGCCAACCACAATTAACGGTAAAACTGCCAGAACAGGTGAGCGATAGAGAAGAATTAATAGGACTAAAACGAGAAGTACAGTCGCAATTAATAATTTGACATCTGCTTGGCTGAATAAACTAACAGCATCCGTTTGAATACCAACAGGCCCGGATAACCGAACATGTAAACCAGAATCAGATAGCTTTCGTTTAAATGGATCTTCGTTCAATGTACTCTTTACTATTTTCTTTAGTTCATCCATATTACCTTGAAGAGTTTCCGTTCCAGCATTTTTGTCAAAAAATATCGGAGTGACTAGAGTTGTACCATTCTTTGAAGCACTTTGCGAAAGTGCCTGTTCGGGAATCGTATCAAATGGTGGTAAAGTCGATTGTTTTGTTAATGGTTTATCTTTTAGCTGCTTATAAACAGTTTGAATCACTTGATAGTCCTGATTATTTAGCTTGTTATCTTTGTGCCATACGATCAGAACGGGGATCCCAGCATCGTTTGGAAATTCCTTTTTGATGAGTCTGTCCGCTTGTTGTGACATGGATGAATCAGGAAGGTCTGCTGCCGTATCATCTTCGACTGAATTGATCGCTGGCCAAGTAAAAGATAAAACGATGGTTAGAAGCACCCATATTACCAGCGTAATCCAGCGAGTCTTTAAACCTCCAACGAATGTTCCATATAAATACCATGGATTCTTCATAAAAAAACCACCTTTTCAATTGAATGATTATTATTAATTATATATACTGGTCAGTTAATTAATCAAGAACAAATTGAAGAATGTGCTATACTATTTTTTATATTGATAAGTTAGGGGAGAATGATATGCAACGGGAACATCGACCACTTGGAAGACCACGTCAAGATCTTAAAGAGAAGCCTACAAAAAACGTCATATTAGACGTAGCTACTCGATTGTTTCTTGAACAAGGCTATCAGGTAATTACTATGGATGATGTTGCAAAAAAATGTGGAGTTACCAAAGCAACCGTGTATTACTATTATAAAACGAAAGCTGACCTCTTTACAGATGCGATGGTCCAAATGATGATTCGAATTAGGAGACGCATTTTTGATATACTTTCTGCGGACAAACCACTAAAAGAGCGATTATTTGAATTTGCCAAGGCACATTTGCAAGCAACAGTAGATATTGATCTAAATGGATTTATGAAAGAAGCAACAACTTCCCTTTCAAGTGAACAATTACAACAAATGAAGGGAGCAGAAGATAAAATGTATGAAGCGCTTGAGCAAGCATTAATAAATGCGATGGAAAATGGAGAAATTCCAAAGAGTCATCCACAATTAGGCGCCCATTCTTTTGTAGCTTTGCTAACAGTGGGAAATTATAAAGACGCTGATCAACAGCCTATTTTTCCATCAATAGATGAAATGACAAAACAGATTGTTGATTTTTATTGGAATGGTTTAGGGAATGAATGAGATTTACCTCCTCGTACTATTGTGCAGGCGAGCTATATTTAGAAAAAAGAGTCAGGGAGGCCTGAATCTAGACAGTTCTACATGTTCAATGGTGGGTGTCCAAAAGGGTGTGACCTCTGGCACTCTATACAACGTACATAGTAGTAAAATGCTCAATGGATTTTAACTAGACCATTATATGATTCGCCTATCGACCCTACTCTTGTAAAACCGCTTTTTTAGGCATAACCATATAGATCAAAAAGAACCGGACAATTTTTGCCCGGTTCTTTTTGGAACTTCTATTTTACGAGGGTGTTCGCAGCTCTTATTTTGTCTCTTTTAGGAAAATATCCGCGATATCATCTAGCATTAAGTTAGCAGCTAGAACACCACCTGCTGTATTCCAAACAGCGTCACTGACTTCGTGAACATTTCCAGTTTTTACAGCATTTAAGTTTTTCCAAAGTGGATCATTGGTCCATTCTTTTGCTGTATCGAGTGCTGCTTGATCACCGTTTGGCGCATAAGTGAAGTAGAAGAGAACATCTCCATCCATTTTAGGAATGACTTCTTTTCCTACCTCTATGGCAAGATTACCAAGCTTGTTATCAGCAGCGAACAGCTCTGCTTGAGGTTGAGTTCGTTTAAATCCTAATTGATTGAAAATCACACCAGAAAATGAATCCGTATAATAAATACGAGATTTTCCGGCCATAAAACGAACAACGGATACTTCTTGATTGACTTGATCACCAAGTTTTTGTTTTACATCGTCTACGTGTGCATCAAATTGGCTTAATACTTCGTTCCCTTTTTCTTCAAGGTTCAAAGCTTTTGCATATAATGAGAAGTTTTCTTTCCAATCGCCTCTTAATGTCTCGGAAAATACCGTCGGAGCGATTGCGCTTAATTGATCGTATATAGCTTCTTGACGTATTTTGGTTCCGATAATTAAATCAGGTTTTAACGATGCAATCTTCTCTAAATTTACTTCACTTTCAGTACCTACTACTTCAACACCTTGCATATCATCTGTAATATGGTCATACCATGGATCTCCTGTCCAAGATTGAACAGCACCCACAGGTGTTACTCCTAATGCAAGAAGAGCTTCAGTCCCTTCATTTGAAAGAACGACTACTTTTTTAGGTGTTTGATCTAAAGTAGTTGATCCCATTGCATGTTCAATTGTATAGCTAGTGTCTTCCGTTTTAGTGCCTTCATCTTTTGGTTTTTCAGCTTGTTCATCCGTATTATTTCCACATGCAGCCAATAAGAAAATGGTCATGATAGAAATGATGGTAAATAAGAATTTAACAGATTTCAATTTGTGACGCCTCCATAATGATAATCATTTTCATTTATAACGTTATACTAAAACGTTTTTGAGGACATGTCAATAACTAATTGATAATGATTTTCAAAATCGTTGACAATGAAAATATTATACAATAGACTTGAAATTACTTATTTAAAATTATGTGTTTGGAAGGTTATTTATTATGTTACTAAAGGATAATAGCCAAAGATTATTTGGCTTGTTAATTGCTATTGTTTTATTAATTTTTTTAATGTGTGCAAGCATTGTCTACGGATACACGGATACAACTTGGAAAATGGTATTGGATGCCTTCCGAAATAATAATGGCTCAAACGAACACATTGTAATCGAAACGGTGAGATTGCCTCGATCTTTAATCGCGGCAGCAGTTGGCAGCAGTTTAGCAATCGCTGGTGCACTTATGCAAACTCTTACGAAAAACCCTCTCGCTTCACCCGGTACTTTCGGCGTGAATGCAGGAGCAGGATTTGCTGTTGTGCTTGCCGTAACTTTTTTCTCAGTCGGAAATCTTCAAGCATTCACCTGGATTTCCTTTTTAGGGGCTGCTATAGCCGCCGTTGGTGTATATGCCATTGGTTCCGTTGGTAGAGAAGGGCTTACACCAATGAAGCTAACCTTAGCAGGGGCTGCTATGACTGCCATGTTTGCTTCGTTTACTCAAGGATTTCTTGTCATCAATGAGGCTGCCTTTGAACAAGTTTTATTTTGGTTAGCAGGATCTGTTGAAGGAAGAAAAATGACGGTTCTAACTACTGTACTTCCATATTTAGTGATTGGTTGGCTAGGGTCGATCATCATTGCATCAAAGTTGAATGTCTTGTCGATGGGAGAAGATGTAGCAAAAGGACTAGGTTTAAACACTGGCTTCTTAAAGATATGTGCTGCTATTATAATCATTTTTTTAGCAGGTGGTTCAGTAGCCATTGCCGGACCAGTTGGGTTTATTGGTATTGTTATTCCACATGTAGCTAGATCGATTATCGGTATTGATCATCGGTGGGTGATCCCTTTCTCTGGAATTCTAGGTGGAATCCTTTTACTTACAGCGGATATATTGGCAAGGTATATCATCATGCCACAAGAGGTTCCCGTTGGAGTGATGACCGCCATTATTGGAACTCCATTCTTTATCTACATTGTAAGAAAGGGGTTTAATGCCCGATGAGTGAATATAGAAGTTTTCGGATATTGAAAGGTAAAGTTTCTTTTCTACTAGATAAAAGGGCAACCGTTGTTTTAACAATATTGCTGTTATTATCTGCTGTCATTTTCTTATGGAGCACAGGGCTAGGTGAAATGAAAATAAGCCCACTGACTGTTTTGCAGGTGCTTTTTGGCGGTGGCACAGATATGGAGAAGCTTGTTGTACAGGACTTTCGTCTACCAAGAATTATTGTGGCACTGATGGTAGGAATGTCATTAGCAGTTGCTGGGGGAATTCTTCAGGGAATGATTCGAAATCCTCTAGCATCCCCAGATGTTCTTGGGATTACTGGGGGAGCAGCAGTTGCAGTAGTAGGTTTTTTAGCCTTTTTTAGCGATCAAAATAATGCATTAACAGTAAGTATAAAATGGATGCCTTTAGCTGCGTTTGCTGGTGCTGGAATTATTGCGCTACTCGTTTATTTTCTCGCCTGGAAAAATGGTGTATCACCGATCAGGCTCGTATTAATTGGTATTGGACTTTCAGCTCTTATGCAGGCGTTAACAACATTAATGATGATATTAGGACCTATTTATCGAGCTAGTCAAGCGAACATTTGGATTACAGGGACCGTGTATGGCTCAAATTGGGCGAACGTAGCGACATTAGTTCCATGGACCGTTATTTTTCTGCTTATTGCCTTTGTCATGGCAAGGAATATAAATGTTCTAGAACTTGGCGATGAAACGGCAACAGGTGTTGGAGGCCGTGTGCAAAGACACCGTTTCTTGTTGTTATTGATTAGTACGGCGCTAATCGGAAGTTCTGTAGCCTTTGCTGGGGGCATTGGCTTTGTAGGATTAATGGCTCCGCATATGGCAAGAAGGCTAGTAGGTTCTGCTTTTGGAGCACTATTACCTGTTTCGGCATTTATCGGCGGGATATTAGTCATGCTAGCTGATCTAATTGGCAGAACATTATTTTCTCCTCTTGAAATTCCAGCAGGTGTTTTCACAGCTGGAATCGGGGCACCTTACTTTATCTATTTATTGTTTAAAACGCGTAATACTTAATACACGGTACTCATTTTAAAAAAAAGGAGCGGACTTAAATGGTGCAAACGATTGAAACTCAAAATTTAACCCTTTCATATGGGGATAGCATTATCATCGATGAATTGGATCTGGAAATCCCAAAAGGTGAAATTACGGTTTTTATCGGTGGAAACGGCTGTGGAAAGTCAACGCTTCTTCGATCAATTGCCCGATTGTTAAAACCAAAATCTGGAGCCGTTTTGTTGGAAGGAAAAGCAATTTCCAGAATGTCTACGAAGGACGTGGCCAAACAAATGGCTATTCTTCCTCAGACACCTGTTGCACCAGAAGGTCTTACCGTTCTTCAATTAGTTAAGCAAGGTAGGTATCCTTATCAAACATGGTTAAAGCAATGGACAGAAGAAGACGAAAAACAAGTAACCAATGCTTTAAAAGCAACTGGGATAGAAGAGTTAAAAGACCGGCCTGTTGATTCTCTTTCAGGAGGGCAACGTCAACGAGCATGGATCGCGATGACTTTAGCCCAAGATACTGATATTGTGCTTCTTGATGAACCAACTACATATCTTGATATGACCCATCAAATTGAGATTCTCGATTTGCTTTTTGAGTTAAATGAAACAGAACAGCGAACGATTGTCATGGTACTACATGATCTAAATTTAGCTTGTCGGTATGCGGATAATATTGTCGCGATAAAGGATCAGAAAATATATGCGCAAGGTAAACCGGAGATTGTCATTAATTGCAGCTTAGTAAAGAATGTGTTCGGTATGGACTGTGAGATTATTACGGATCCGCTTTTGGGAACGCCATTATGTATCCCGTATGGAAAAGGCCGTTGTATTTTAAAAAAGGCAGGAACGATGGTTGGCTCGTGAACTCTCGGATTTACAGATTAATAAGCTAAGTAAGCTGCGCCTGACGACGAGTAAAACTGATTCACCACTCTCTGTTCAAATAAAAGACCTGTTCCATGAGTCGTCTCTACAGAAATATTTGAAAATTGTTGGCAGCCGCATACAGGCTCCAAATGATAAAGTGACGGCTTCTCTTTTCGTAAAAAGATATGCATTTTTGCCGGTTATTTATCTTTATGCCATGTTAGAGTGGAATGTAAAGTTGTCAATCTCATACGAAAATGTATCGATGGAAACAGATGATAACGCAACATTGTGGCTCCCGAGTTTTCGCTTGGCAAATTTGAAGACAGAAACCTTTAAAGAAGACAGAGACAACTGGAGAAAGAATTGTCTTGAATCTTTATTTAAAGAACATTTACTTCCTTTAATCGATTGCCTTGCACGGACTACAAAAGTGTCCAAGCTTATACTATGGGAGAATATAGCCGTGTATATTTACTGGCTTTATGAAACCGTATTAGTGGAAGAAAGTACGGAGGAAGCGATCAAAAATCGTGCAAAGGAAGACTTCCAATTCCTTGTTTTTCAGGCTTCGGGCGATTTATTCGGGGAAGATCTCAAAAATCCGTTAACAAGATATTATAATGAACGCATATATATTGAAGAATTTGGGAAAGAGGTTCGGCCAAGGAAGACTTGTTGCCTGTCCTATTTAACGACAAACAAACAGCGTTGTCAGACATGCCCTCATGTGTGTAAATCAGGTAATTAAAGAGATCGAATAATTGGGACGGACCTAACCTATATGAAAAATGCATCCAGACTTGGATGCATTTTTTTGCCCTTCAGCCTTTTAGATCAATAGAATGACCTAGATTTGGGTGGGGAACTTGAAGCATTTCAATCATTTGAACAGCATTTTGTTGAGAAGAGTCCATCACTTTCTTAGTTAAAGCAATGCCGACATTTTGACTGAGAGAAGCTTGGCTCATCCCGATTGATAAAGCAGCGATATCCATTTATGATACACCTCCTATAAAACGTATATCGGTTAATTTGGAACAATATAAATATTAGTGCAGCATTTATGGTTAATAATGAATTCAGTTGGATATGTTAAATTTTATACTAATTTATAAATTTAACCATGAAAGGCTGATGAAACATGCTAGATGAAAAATCGATACAAATTGTTCAATCTACTGCACCTGTTTTGAAAGAACATAGTCAACAAATTGGGAAGAAATTTTACGAACTCCTATTTTCAAAAGCTCCCGATTTATATAACATCTTTAATCAAACGAATCAAAAAAGAGGTATCCAACAGGAAGCTTTAGGATATGCAGTGTATGCTGCTGGTGAGCATATTACGAATCTTGATGCGCTAAAACCGGTTATCGAAAGGATTACACAGAAGCATCGAGCGATTGGAGTTAAGGCTGAACAATATCCGATTGTCGGTGAAACATTGCTTCAAGCAGTCAAAGATGTTCTGGGTGATGTTGCTACAGATGAGATCATTGAGGCATGGGGAAAGGCATATGGATATATTGCCGATGCCTTTATTGAAATTGAAAAAAATCTTTATGAAGAAACTGAAAAACAAGCTGGCGGCTGGGAAGGATACCGAACCTTTTATGTCGATAAAAAAGCAGAAGAAAGTGAAACAGTTACTTCTTTTTATTTAAAACCGAAAGATGGAGAAAAGATTGCTTCATACTCTGCAGGGCAATATCTAACAATTAAAGCGGAAATACCGGGGGAGAAATATAGCCATATTCGCCATTACAGCCTTTCTTTGGCACCTGGAAAGGAGTATTACCGCATTAGTGTGAAACGCGAAGATGCTCATACCGACGCTCCAGCTGGAATTGTCTCTACTTATTTACATGAGAAAGTGAAAGTAGGAGACACTTTACTCGCATCAGCGCCTGCAGGTGATTTCGTCCTACAGAACAACGAGCGACCAGTTGTCCTAATCAGTGGTGGAATCGGTATTACACCCATGCTTTGTATGTTAAATACGATCATGGAAAAACAGCCGCAACGTGAAGTGACGTTTATTCACGCAACTGTCAACAGTCAAACACATGCCTTTAAAGATCATGTCTCTCAATTAGTGGAAGAGCATTCGAATCTTAAATCAGTGATATGTTATTCTTCACCAACTGAAGATGATCGAACGTCGGGTCATTTCGATAAAGAAGGCTTTGTAGATATGAACGTATTGCAAGCAAACCTTCCATCAAAAAAAGCGGATTTTTACTTTTGCGGGCCGATTCCTTTTATGCAAGTCATAAATCAAGCGCTAAACCAATTGGAAATACCAAAAGAACAGATTCATTTCGAGGTATTTAGTCCAATCGCTATGTTAGACGAATAATTATCGTAAGATTGTCAATCTCTGGGTTGCCTTTAAGGTGATCTTTTTTTATTTTCACAATTGTATAAGGAACTATTTTGAAAAAATGGATATTAACAAATCCAACCTTCAGCCGATAAATTGAGGATACTATATATTAAAGGAGTTAAACATCATATGGCTGAGAAATACAGTATTAAAGTGAATGCGGGTAAAAAGGTTGTCGATATGTTTGTGGGAGGTTCGTTTACCCCTATAGATGTCCAAAATTTTGTCAAAGACTATCAAAACATAGTTGCATCGATTGACGTGTCGTCATACCAATTAATCATTGATTGCACAACAATGGATTTGTTGACGCAGGAGATGGTTCCTAGTTTGGAAAACTCCTATAGAATGTACAAAGAGTCGGGATTTGAAAAAGTCACTTTCGCTATTAAAGAGAATACGATTCTGAAAATGCAATTATCTCGATTAGCTCGAAAGACAGGGCTTACCAACGCGGAAGTTGTTAACGTATAATAAAAAATGTGGAGGTTGTCTTAACAAGGGCCTGATCCTTGTTTGGGACAACCTCCTTTTCTAAGAATTTCAATTCGGCTTATGAGGGGACTATAGTAATATGATGAACATTGCGATTAAACAAGTAGCTATTTATCATCCTGAGAATTCGATTAGCAATGATGTGTATATTAAGCATTTCAAGGAAAAAGGAAAAAATATTGAACGATTTTTAGAAGTTATGGGGAGAGAATCTCGCTATGTGATTACTGATGAGAAGGAAAATGGCTTTACAATGGGAGTGGAAGCAGCAAAAAGAGCTCTACAAAAAGCTAACTTTTCTGGTGAGGATATCGATCTTATTGTATTTAGTACACAGGTTCCGGAAACGACTTTCCCAACAAATGCCCTTTTACTGCATGATGCGATTCAAGCTGGTAAGAATACGATCGTTTTGGACTCGAATGCGAATTGTGCGGGCATGACAGTAGCGGTGGAACAAGCAAGTCGATATATGCAGGCTAATCCTCATGTAAAAACAGCTTTAATTGTCGGATCTGATTATAATACATTGATAAGTAATCCAGAAGATGAAATTACATATGCTAATTATGGAGATGCTGCCGCTTGCGTAATTTTGGAAAAAACAGATGAAGATTGTGGATTCCAAGATGCGATTTACTTTACTGATTCAGTAAACCGGGAAAAAATTATGTATCCAGCTAAAGGATTATCGCATACCTTGCGTGGAACTGGTGATGATAAATACATTCAATGGCTCCCGTTTGATGGAAGTATGGCCATGCCTCCAACGTATGAAATGTTGCATATCCTGTTAGAGAGAAATCAGCTTACCACCCGTGACATTACCGCCTATTGCTTCTCACAATTTGCCTTGGTGAATATTTTGAAAATCAAGAAGCGGTTACAGATTGCTGACAGCCAAGTTACCTATATAGGCGATCGATTTGGATATACCGGCACAAGCAGCCCTTTTATCGCTTTGCATGAAGGGATTGAAACTGGACGGATTAAACGAGGCGACTATGTAGTGTTCTGGACAATTGGTTCAGGCTATCAATTAGTTGCTATGTTATTTAAATATTAATTTGCTGAAAAAGAGATCATCTAATTTCATTAGGTGGTTTATTTTTGTATGGGTATTAATCCATTCGATCCTTTACGACCCAGAATCGAGATTTACGATCCGAAATGCAAATTTAAAAATTATGAACTCTTCTACAAAAAATCACAGCTTACATTAAAGGTAATACACTGCAGCTTGCATTTGACGATTTTCAACAAATCGTTGAAAAGTTAATTAAAACAGCGATTATTCCAATCTTACCTTTTCACATTTTCGGAATCTTTGCGAACATGACATATGGCGGACAAGTTCAATCGATTCTTTCCGTGTTTGCAAAAGTATTTGTAATGATTATTGTACTTCATATCGTCATGCTTATTCTTCAATATACGGTCGGCGGTTTGCTTCATAAGAAAAATCCGTTTACATTGTTGAAAATCATGGCACCTGCTTATTTTACAGCTGTTGGAACGCAATCTTCTGCGGCAACTATTCCAGTTACGCTTGGACAAGTAAAGAAAACAGGTGTTCAAGGCAGAATTGCTGATTTTACTGTGCCATTATTAGCAACGGTTCATTTGTCAGGAAGCATGATTACACTTGTCAGCTGTTCCGTAGGTGTTATGCTTCTGAATGGTACAACGCCTACCATTGCCATGTATATTCCCTTTATTCTCATGCTGGGTGTAACAATGGTTGCAGCTCCAGGTGTACCGAGTGGTGCTGTGATAGCAGCGTTGGGAGTGTTGGAAACGATGCTTGGGTTCGATCAAACGATGATCACGTTAATGATTGCTTTATACTTGGCACAAGACAGTTTAGGAACTGCTACAAATGTGACAGGTGATGGTGCTATTACGATGATTGTTGACAAATTCAGTCCGAAAAAAACTGGGAAAATGAAACAAACGAAAGCAGCTATTTAATGTAGAATTTGGATATCTTAGGGGCAGAACTCCCACAACTATTCAATTAATCGTGCTACACAGATTAATTGAATAGTTGTGGGGGCTGCCCTTTGTTTTTAGATAAATAACTGTACCACGGTTTAACAGGCTGTAATATCTTCACTTCCTACAGCTTTAATTTTTCAAATTCATAAGTTTTACTACTCAGTGGCAAACTACACGAGTCGCATTGCTTTATAAAAAAACTAAAAAACTTTAAGGTTTAGCGACAGTTAAATGGACCTAATTAACCGTATGTAATGAAAAAAAACTTTCACTGAAATAAGTTTCATTTTATTTTTAATGAAACATTTCAACAAATAGATTATAATATAAGTGCATCCCTCAAATGGGAAGGTAAGCTAAAAACAAAATTTTTTAGCCAAAGTTTATTGTTTTAATTAGGTGATTTTAAAATTAAAACCTTTAACATTTTAATGGTTTTATTAAAGGTATTTTTTAAAGTTTACTGGAAATGGTAAGCTTAGAAGTATTATTTATTACCCGAATTTATCTATTCGTCATCCATTTTTTGGTGACCATAGTAAGGCTCGCCAAGTAATCTGATGTAATTTAGTCGTCTTAAACGTATCGACGACTACGGGTGCGTTATGCTATTCTTAAACCATATTAGTATTTGTGTTATGTTTCACGAACTTCTCAGGTCCATCTAGATTTGAGAGTCAACACAGGAAATGGGGTCCCTTTTGCCCCCAAAATTAAAAGCATAATTGCTTATCGTAAAGGAGAATTGGATATGTCAGAAACAATCGCTAAAACAAAGCCAGAACAAGAAACACAAAAATTGTCTGCTAGCCAAGAACAACTTGATATCCTTGATCAGCTTTTAAAACCAGAGGTTCAAGAATCCTTGACTGCCTTAGTAGATCAACTTCCTAAATTAACAGAAATTGTCAATATTATGACGAAGTCTTATGACTATGCTCAATTAGTAGCTACTGACGAAATATTAAAAAATGATACGGTTGGAGCGATCAAAGAAATTGCAGGACCTGTAGCTGGTTCAGTGAAATCACTTGCACAAACTGCCATTGAAGCAAAAGACCGTGCAGACCAAAGCAAAGATGTAGTTGGTCTCTTTGGAATGTTGAAAATGCTAAAAGATCCACAAGCACAGAATCTTTTACGTTTCGCAAATGCATTCCTTGAAATTAATGCAGAACGTAATAAAAAATAATTCATTATCCATATAAATCGTAAGGGCGGAGGATACACGATGTCAATTTCAAAACATATTGTTATCTTAGGTGCAGGTTACGGCGGACTACTTACTGCTTTAACTGTTCGTAAATATCTAAGTAAAGCACAAGCAGAGGTAACTGTTGTAAACCAGTTCCCAACACACCAAATTATCACTGAATTACACCGTCTAGCAGCACATAATGTTGCTGAAGAAGCGGTTGCAATGCCATTGGACAAACTTCTAAAAGGCAAAGATATCGACCTTAAAATTGCAAAAGTTGAATCATTTTCTGCAGACAATAAAGAAGTGAAATTATCAAATGGTGCTACTTTATCATATGATGCTCTAGTTGTCGCTTTAGGAAGTGTAACGGCATACTTCGGTATCCCAGGACTAGAAGAAAACAGCATGGTATTAAAATCAGCCAATGATGCGAACAAAATTTACGCACATGTTGAAGACCGCATTCGTGAGTATGCAAAATCTAAAAATGAAGCAGATGCAACCATTGTAATTGGTGGCGGTGGGCTAACTGGTGTTGAATTAGTTGGCGAACTTGCTGATATCATGCCTGAGCTTGCGAAAAGCCATGGTGTAGATCCGAAAGAAATTAAATTAAAGCTTGTAGAAGCAGGTCCAAAAATCTTGCCTGTACTACCAGAAAATTTAATTGAACGTGCAACTGCAAGCTTAGAAGCGCGTGGCGTTACATTCTTAACAGGTCTTCCTGTAACAAATGTTGCTGGTAATGAGATTGATTTGAAAGATGGTCAAAAAATCATTTCGAATACATTCGTTTGGACAGGCGGCGTACAAGGGAATCCACTAGTTGGTCAGTCTGGACTTGCAGTCGATCGTGGCCGTGCGACAGTTAATGAATATCTACAATCTTCTTCTCACGCAGATGTATTTGTTGTCGGTGACAGTGCTGTTGCCTTCCCTGAAGAAGGTGGTCGTCCATACGCACCAACTGCACAAAATGCTTGGCAAATGGGTGAATTAGTAGGATATAACTTATTCGCATATTTACAAGATGCAACGTTTGAAAAATTTGCACCAATTAATTCTGGTACACTTGCAAGCCTTGGCCGCAAAGATGGTGTTGCAACAGTCGGTGGCAACGATATTCCACTTAAAGGTCTTCCAGCTACACTAATGAAAGAAGCAAGTAATATCCGTTACCTTGCACATATTAAAGCTTTGTATAGCTTAGCTTACTAATTGAACGGTAAAAATACCCGTTGTTGCTTATTGAAATAAGTAGCAATGGGTTTTTTTATAACAATGCTTGGATTATTTTACCGATTATGGAAGTTTTGCTTTGATTCGAAAAAATCTTCATTGATTTCGCCATAAAAATAGAGGAGTTCTAAAGAATTTGGAGTAATTCTTTATCCAAAGCTGTTATTTATTCATAGTAGATCGCTTTGATTGACTCTTCTAGAGTACTTTTGTACTCAAACGACGGAGAAGGAGATAGATTACGATGTTAATAAAGCGCTTACTTTATTTGGTTGTTTTCCTTGCTTTTTTATTGGCATCTGGATGCACCATTTATTTTGGCAAGGAAACCTTTCATACCCATGAGAGTTTAGCTCAAACAAATCATCAGTTTAGTTATCACTTTGTGCTAATACCCGAAGAAGTGGATAACGAATATTGGCGGCTTATTGAAGAAGGCGCTCGTGAAGCTGCTACTATATACAATGTAAATTTAGAGTATCTAGGCCCAAAGCAAGCCGATAGTGACGAGCTTTTAAAAACGATCGATGTGGCGATTGCTGGGAAAATTGATGGGATTTTAACGCAAGGAATGAAAGACCAGGAGTTTATTAGTCTACTTAATAAAGCGGTCGGAAAAGGAATCCCTGTTGTGACGGTTGATACGGATACCCCAAATAGTGAGCGGACGAGCTATATAGGAACTGATAACTATTATGCAGGTTTTTTAGCGGGAAAGGCATTGATAGCTGATACGACAGGTGAACAAAAGGTAGCCATTATCACCGGTCGCTTCGCGGCTGCTAATCAGAAACTTCGAGTACAGGGCTTTATGGATGCAGTGGAACGAGAAAAACGGATTGAAATTGTTGATGTTCAGGAATCGAATATCACGAAAATTGGTGCAGTGAAAACGACACATCAGCTACTTATGAAACATCCTGAGGTGACGGCGTTTTACGGAACGAGCGCACTGGATGGTATCGGTATTGCTCAAGTAGTGGAGTCGAAGAACATAAATAATCTTTATATTCTTGCGTTTGACACACTTCCTGAAACGCTTAAATTAATGGAAAAAGGAATAATAGATGCAACAGTTGTTCAATATCCGAAGCAGATGGGATACAAAGCCGTTGAAGCACTATTTGAATTAAAGCAAGGAAAAGAAAGGGAAGAAATTAAACATACGGATACGACGGTTATTCATAAACAAGACTTACCTTTTACTCAAGCCACGTTCATTGGGGGAAGACGTCCATGAACTCGATCCGTTCGAAACTTGTCATCTATTTTTTAGTGTTTGTTGTTCTATTTAATTTCGTATCTTTTGCTATTTTTTTTAGCAGCAAGCAAATGGTTTCAGAATATCATGAAAGCTTTCGGGGATTTCTGCTCTTAAATGAAATTTCACAGCAGTCCAGTAGGATTTATGAAACAATTAATGCGTATGTAGTGGAACGAAATGATACATATATTGTAGAATATCGGGAAATACGAGGGAAGTTTATCGGAAATGAAAAACGTCTAAAAAATGCAGCGATAAGCGGAGTAAACCATCAATCGCTTGAAACGTATCGAGCGATGATGAACAGCTTGCTTGATGAAAGCGAAGCAACCATTGCTTCTGTTCAATTAGAGGATGTAGATGTATATTCGTTTCATTTAAAAGAGATTCAAAATATCTCCAATTATATTCAGGAAAAAACATTAAGCCTATTAAACGTAGAGCTTACTGAGTATCAAGATTTCTACGACAATATGGAGAAGCGGAATACGTCATATCAATGGTTTACGATTAGCTTATTCACCTCTACCATTCTCCTTGCATTATTAATCGCAGTATTTTTTTCAAGAGGTCTTACTAGACCCATTTATAGCCTAACAAAAGCTGCTAAAGAAGTGTCTGCTGGAAAACTGGACGGTGAGCAGGTTTTGATTCAGTCGAATGATGAGATGAAAATTCTGAGTGAATCTTTTAATCAGATGAGAACGAATATCCGCCAGCTTATCGTTGAAATCAGGCAAAAATCCGAACTCGATCGGCTGTTAAAGGAATTAGAGCTTAAGCATTTACAAAATCAAATCAATCCCCATTTTTTGTTTAATACGTTAAATACGATTTCAAGAACGGCCTATCTAGAAGACGCCCATCTCACTTCAAGACTGATAGAATCTGTTTCTACTATATTGCGCTATAGCTTAGAAGACTTGGATAAACCGGTGACTCTACGTGATGAGGTGAAGGTTGTCCAAGAGTACTTCTATATTCAAAAAAATAGATTTATCGATCGGATTATGTTTTCCACAACGATTGATGAAACATGTCTCGATTTGGGAATACCGAGCCTTATTTTGCAGCCAATCATTGAAAATGCTTTTATTCATGGTGTTGAGGACCTCGAGGATAATGGAGAAATTTCTTTACATATTTATCGCCAACCGGATTATGTCGTCGTGGAAGTGAAGGATAATGGAAAAGGCATGGATCAAGAAATGGTGTCTGCTTTGATGAATGAAAAATCTTCTGTTGAAGGTCACCACGAAAAGCGTATGGGACATTCTACGGGAATTGGTTTCAAGAATGTACATAAACGACTGCAATTATTTTATCAACAGGCTGATTTAATGGAAATTGATTCAAGTTCAGAAATCGGTACGACGGTCAGAATTCTTATTCCTGAAAAAGGGTGTGATTGTGGATGAAAGTTGTCATTGTAGATGATGAATTGGTGGAGCGAAAAGCAATGAAAAAGCTTATTGAAGAAAATTTTTCCGATATTAAAGTGATCGGTGAAGCAAAGAACGGCAGAATAGCGATTGAACTCGCAGATGAATTACAGCCGGATGTTATGTTCATCGATATTAAGATGCCCGGACTGAATGGATTAGAAGCCATTGGGCTCATTCGTAAAAGTCAACCGCAGATCAAGTTTATTGTAGTATCAGCTTACGCCACCTTTCAATATGCAAAGGAAGCGATGCAGGAAGGTGTTAAAGAATATCTATTAAAGCCAGGCAAAAAAAATGAAACCATTGAGACGATTCACCGTGTCTATAAGGAATTCCAAATAGAGAAGGAATCAGAAGCGTTGTTACAACAAACCTTTTTAGAGGCAAGAAAAGTAGCAGAGCAACATGTGCTAATGAAGATTATGCAACAGGATCGTACAGAAGAAACAGAGAAAATGGTTCGAGATTTGTTTCCTGAGATGAAAGTGGGCTTTTTTCACGTGTATTCTTGTTCGAATCAGCATCAATATCAACTACTAAGTCATGGTCTATCACAACTTTCACCGCATCCATGTATTATCGGCGAGTTAACAAGTGAGCGAGTAGCTGTCCTTTTTTTCTTAAATGAAAATCTTTCTTCACAAGGAAAAGTTCATGCATTAACAGTGGCGCGGGATGTAACGGTATTCGTAAATAAAAGGGAGCAGGTACAAATGCGGTGCGGAATTGGATATCCAGCAACCATCAAGAAGCTTGCTAAATCTTATCAAGAATCGGCACTTTCCTTAAATCAATTGCGAATAAGGGATGGAAGTTATTATGGCTTTCCACGTCAAGAAAAAGAGGAGGAGTCCAACGAAATAGGCGAAGTGGTTTTACAGCATTTATTGTCGGGGGATTACATAACAACCATCGCACATTTTGAGCAGTACTACGAACAATTCATGGTAAATAATAGAGAAATCTTAGGTATGGAGCGAATTAGGGAAGATTTGATCAGTGCGAAACGACAACTAGAAAACCAAGGTGTA
This sequence comes from Paenibacillus sp. FJAT-29882, assembly GCF_001510645.1. Classification (GTDB taxonomy): domain Bacteria; phylum Bacillota; class Bacilli; order Bacillales; family DSM-1321; genus Peribacillus. The sequence goes on from NZ_LMVB01000001.1 coordinate 388,733, forward strand.
TTTGTAACCGATTTAGATGTAATCTCCATTCAATCAAAGCAAGGCTATTTGGAATTAATCGCTGATCTTTGTGAGCGGATATTGCTGCATCATGAAGGACAAAAAATGGTTTCCAAGGCGAAGGCGTATATTCACGAACATTTTCAAACATCACTTAGTTTAGAGACGATTGCTGAGTATATTCAGCTAAGCCCTACTTATTTTACGAAGCTTTTCAAAGATCAGACTGGGCAAACCTTTATTGATTATTTGACTATCTACAGAATTGAACAGGCCATTCATTTGTTACAACGAACATCCCAAAGCTTAAAAGAGATTTCTTATGCTGTCGGCTATAAGAATCCCAACTATTTTAGCCGTGTTTTTAAGAAAATCACCAATAAATCGCCAAAAGAGTATCGAAAACAAATCATAAAAATGTGAAGATAATCGTAAAATAGTTTAGAAAAATGGGACCATTCCCTCTCCTCCTCTTCCTTATAATTAAAAATAGATAGCGCTTTCATAGATGGTGATGATGAGGAGGAGGATGAACAATGAAGAAGAAATTGATATTGACGTTCTTGGTCGTGTTTTCACTTATTCTTTCTGCATGTAGTTCAGATACAAGCTCTACTGGAGAGAAAGGCGATGGTAAAGAAAAGCTTGATATCTTTAGCTGGTGGACGGGCGCTGGGGAGGAAGACGGGTTAAAAGCGCTTATTGCGCTATTTGAAGAAAAATATCCTGATATCCCCATTGAAAATGCAGCCGTTGCGGGTGGCGCAGGGACAAATGCGAAGGCCGTACTGACGAGCAGGATGCAAGGGAATGATCCGCCAGCAACATTCCAAGTTCATGGTGGTTCAGAGTTGAATGATAGCTGGGTGGCAGCGGACAAAATGGAGAATTTAAATGATCTTTATAAAGAAGAAGACTGGAATGATAAGTTCCCGAAAGAGTTGATTGATCTCGTTAGCAAGGATGGAAAGATTTACTCCGTACCGGTAAATATTCATCGCAGTAATGTTCTTTGGTATAACAAAAAAGTGTTTGATGAGAATGGATTAAAAGCTCCGACTACTTTTTCAGAGTTTTTTGAGGTGGCAGATGCATTGAAAGCCAAAGGAATTACCCCACTTGCATTAGGAGATAAAGAACCTTGGACAGCTACTCATTTATTTGAAACAATTTTACTTGGGGTACTTGGTCCTGTTGATTACGGGAAGGTTTGGACAGGTGACATTGCTTTAGATGACGCAAAAGTGGTGGAAGCAGCGGAAACGTTCAAAAAGATGCTCACCTATGTGAATGAAGACCACAGCTCTCGCAATTGGCAGGATGCTTCTCAGCTCGTTGGCAATGGAGAAGCTGCGATGAACGTAATGGGAGATTGGGCAAAAGGATATTTTGTTAATGATTTAAAACTTGCTGTAAATGAAGATTTTGGCTATATCGCTACACCAGAGACAGACGGAGACTTCATTGTTATTACCGATACTTTTGGTCTTCCAAAAGGGTTGAAGAATGCGGATGATGTGAAAAAGTTTTTGGGCGTATTAGGCTCTGTTGAAGGGCAAGATGTTTTTAACCCATTGAAAGGTTCGATTCCTGCACGGATCGATTCAGATCTATCTAAATATGATCAATATGGAAAAGACACAATTGAAGAGTTTAAAACGGCTAACCTTGCTCCTAGCTTAGCGCATGGGTCGGCTGCTCCAGAAGGTTTTGTTACGAAAGTGAACCAGGCTGTTAACATCTTTGTCACACAAGGAGATGTCGATCAATTTATTGGTTCCTTGAAATCAGCAGGATCTGAACTTAAATAGTTGTTACTAAGGTGGGGGTGTCTTATAAGGGTCTGACCTCGTACACTAAATCAGTATAAAGTGTCTTATACTGTATTTAGTTGTTGCGGGGTCTGACCCTTTGCTCTGGGATACCGCCTCTTTTTCTTAAAAGGGAGGTTAATTCAGTGGAACTAGTCAAACAAAACAATCCTCAAAAAGTGGTGCGGGCTACGAAAAGGAAGAAAAAATTATCGACAGATCATATGATGGCATTAGCCTTTTTACTGCCTTCTTTTATCCTTATTGTTATTTTTGTTTATGGATTTATCGGTTGGACAGGTTATGTTTCATTAAGTAATTGGAATTCTCTCGTTCCGGACTTCTCTTTTGTAGGGTTGAAAAACTATCTATATCTGTTTGGCGATTTTCGATTTCAAGCTGATTTAAGAAATACCTTATTCTTTACGATTTTATTTATCGGCTTAGTCATAATATTTGGCTTAACCTTAGCCATTTTACTTGATCAAAAAATCAAGGGTGAGTCCGTTTTTCGAAATCTTTTCTTTTTCCCAATGGCCTTATCCTTTGTTGTAACAGGAGTTGTTTGGCAATGGTTGTTGAACCCCTCTACAGGTGTTAACTTATTTTTAAAAACATTTGGAATTCAACCAAAATGGTATACAGATACAACGATTCTAGCTGGTTTCAAATGGGGGCAAATCGAATTTGGTCTGCCAGTTGCGATGATTGCAGTTGGAATTGCTGCTGTTTGGCAAATGACCGGCTTTTCACTTGCGATGTATATTGCAGGGCTTCGTGGTATTCCTGACGAAACGCGTGAAGCAGCTAGGATGGACGGGGCAACAGAATTACAAATTTATTGGAAAGTAATTCTTCCTCAATTACGGCCCATTACAGTCAGTGTGATTATTATTATGGCACATATATCCTTGAAAATATTTGACTTGATTTATTCGATGACAGGACCTGGAGCGAATTTTGTAACAGATGTTCCTGGTGTTTACATGTTCGAAACAACATTCCGGGGAAATTATTATGCGAATGGTGCTGCGATTGCGATCATCATGCTGTTGAGTGTGGCAATTTTCATGGTGCCTTATTTAATTCGTAGTCGAAAGGGGGAGGCTTAGGATGGTATTACGCAGCATATCTAAACCATTGATCTACGTCCTATTAATTGCAGTAAGCATCTTTTTCCTCATGCCCATTTACGTGTTGATTATTACAAGCTTAAAACCATTAGAAGAAATTACTTTATCGAATATGTGGAAATTACCGTCTGTTCTAGATATGAGCAGCTATTCGGAAGCCTTCTCGAAACTTGCTCCCAATTTAATGAATTCCTTTTACCTAGTCATTCCGGCAACAATTCTATCAGCCATGCTTGGGGCGATGAGCGGTTATGTGCTATCGAAATGGAAATTCAAAGGGTCAGAGATTTTATTTACGCTGATGTTGTTCGGCATGTTTATTCCTTATCAAAGTATTCTAATTCCCCTTATTCAATTTTTACGTGAGGTGGGATTGTATAATACGATACTTGGTTTAATTTTAGTCCATGTGGTTTATGGCATTCCTATTGCAACACTGATGTTCCGTAATTTTTATGTGAACATTCCCGATGAAATGATTGAATCAGCCCAAATCGATGGCGCTAATTTCCTAGGAGTCTTCCGCCATATCATGATTCCCTTATCCATTTCTGGTTTTGTAGTCGTAGCCATATGGCAATTTACAAATATCTGGAATGAATTTCTATTTGCAGTAACCATTACGACATCTGATCAACAACCCGTTATGGTTGCTTTGCAAAATCTTTCAGGAAGCCAAATTGTTCAGTGGAATGTCCAAATGGCAGGTGCTTTACTTGCGGCACTGCCAACATTGATTGTTTATATTCTGCTTGGAAAATATTTTGTAAAAGGTCTTTTGGCCGGGTCTGTGAAAGGATAAATAAGAAGATTCAATGCAGATAACCTTCCTTTTTGTTATTTTTGTTCTGGAAATAAATTGAACAATCATATAACTAAGTAGGGGGGTTTTTATGGCTAAGTACAGAAGATTCAAGTTCGCACGTGGACCTCTGCCTACAAGGTATGTAATCTTGATTACGTTTCTTTTTTTCATTATTTCTACGGTTTTTAGTGGTTGGGTGATTAATAAAAAAATTGAACCTCATTTAATAGAAATAGCAGAAGCGAAAACCAGGGAATTTGCGGTTGAAGCAATAAATGATGCAATAGAGAAAAAGATCAGTCAAAATGTTGATATTAGAAAGCTAATCGTCACTCATCAAGCAGGAGATCAAATAGGGTATAGCTTTGACCCTAATATTTATAATCATGTTGCTTCCGAAACAACATTACGAGTTCAAGAATATTTAGAAGCGATAAAAGAAGGAGAGCTTGAAACTTTACAAACATTTAAAAATGATGAGTTTATCGACTATGAAAGTTCGGTGAAAGAAAAAGGTGTCATCTATAAAATTCCTTTAGGTATGTCTACCGATGCCGTTTTGCTCGCAAATCTAGGGCCTAAGGTGCCTGTTCGCTTTGAAATTATTGGGGATGTTACATCAGAGGTGGAAACAACTACGAAGGAAACGGGAATTAATAATACGATACTTGAAATATTTGTGAATATTAAAGTGAATATGCATGTGATTATTCCTTCGGTTGAAAAAGAGATTACTGTAGAAAATCATGTTAAAATTGGTGATTTAATTTTACCAGGAAAAGTTCCGACGTACTATAATGGCGGTGGCAAACAGAGCGACGTAAATCCAATGGTTATTCCTGACAAAAAGGAAGAGAAGGAATAAAGTGAACCTTCAATCAGTGGGGGGGCTTCATCCCCCACTGATTGTTAGTCCCGTTCTACTGTCGCTAATACCTCCACTTCGCTTCGGTAAAGCGACACTACGAACCCGATTCGTTCAACTAAACCTTTGAAGACCACAAAGGTAAGTTTCACTGTATCTCACCAATCGGGCTTTTACTTCAAAAAGTGAGGCGACTGGTACAAGGGAACGTCTCCTAAGATCGCTCACGTCCTGTGAGCAACAGAGACGCCATCACATCCTGTGATAGTCCGACAAGCATAAGATGGAATACGGCGTGACGTAGTTTGCCACAGAGTATTACAGCTGAGGGGCTAGGAGCCGCAACTAGATTGGGCAGTTGTCCCTCACCTAAGCTTCTTCGATTCCTCTAAGCCTTGAGGTGGGGGTCTTGACTTTCCGTTAATGCGGGATAAAACCAAATACTAGTCGGTCTAAAAAGCCAAGGGCTGGATGTCACAACTTCTATATCATGAAAATACAGATTCGGAGTTGTGGCAAAGCCCCTTTTTAAGACACTCACTTGCAGTCTTATCTTATTCTTTTGGCAACACGATTTGTTTGTACAATTTTACAGTAATTACATAATACAGGCTGTAAATGATCAAGAATATGATAATTGGAACCCAAATTCGGTAGTACGGATTTAAAATAATGAAAGAGAACATATTCATACCAATCAACACATGAGTAAGGCCAATGATTGCAGGAAATAGGAAGATAATAAATAATTCTTTATAAACAGATGTTGAAAGCTGAGAGCGTCTGACGCCGATTTTCCTTAGCATTTGGTAGCGTGATGTATCTTTAGAAGCACCTGATACTATTTTGAACATGAGGCAGCTTGCCATCATCGCGAGAAAGGCAATGCCTAAAAAGAGGCCCATGAACATCGTCCCGCTTGTAAAGCTACTATACATATTATAAAAGGAATATTTGCTTGTTAAGTCATCTGCTGTTAGGTTTGGTTCTTTCTCTAACACAAGCATGTCAATTTCTTGCCATTCATGTAAATAGTCCATGAACTTGTCGCTTTTTCCAATATACATAAGCATCTCTTGTCCCTGTATTTTATGATACGTTTCTGCATCTAGGACGATCGTTTGCTTAATTTCCCGGTAATTGGTTTGTAGATTCCATAAGGCTCTAGCCCATTCATCTGAGAGCTGTTGGCCCACTTCTGGGTTCTTCACTTCACGTAATGAAATCTTGCCTTTGGGAAGGGCTTCCGTGACCCGTTTGAATTTGGGCTTTTTTCCATCTGAAAGTAATAGGAGCGGACGTTGATTATCTAAGTCATCACGTAAATAATACGTATAGTCAGCATCTTCTTTGAATCGGTATTGATTCTCTTCGGTAAAATGAACGCTTTTTAAGATCGCTTTTTCTTCTGCGTTCGGATTTTTTATGACAACATCGTATACATTCATCATTTCTGCCATTTGTGAGGCACTATTTTTAAAAGCAAGACCAGCAGATATTGCACCGGCCCCAAGAGCAATAAGCATGGCTACAGTTGCTAATATCTTCGTCAAACCTTGAATTCTAAAATTCAATTGGGCGAATGTGAAAGATGTGACACCTTTTGTCGTCCAGCGTTTGTTGGCTTGTATTCGTCGGACTATGACAGGAAGGTAGCCTATGAACAATAAGTAGGTTCCGAGTGTCGTGAATGTTGGTGCTGCGAACAAGCCAATCTCCCGCAACTGTTCCATGAAAATTAAAGAAACATAGCCTAGGCATAAGGTTATTAGACCAAGTAAGATCAACCAACTGTTTTTCTTTTTCTGAATCGGCATCTCATCAGGATGAACGTCGGAATAGATCAGCTGTAACACTTGAACTCTCGATAACTTGATATGATTGATTAAAGCGGTAAATAAAAATACGACGATAAAAAAGACAAAGGTTGCCAATACAGCTGGTAGATAGAATGATTGATAGCCCTCTAATGTGATGTTGAGCTGTCCGGCAAGTAGATAGCCAACGATGAAAGCTAGTCCGATTCCAACGGTAATTCCAATGACTAAAGATGCTGCACCAATCACCATTGTTTCAACAAACATAATTTTCTTGATGCTCTTTTTCTTAGCCCCAAGCATCATATACATTCCAAATTCCTTTTGTCGTAAAGAGAGTAGAAAGGTGTTAGTGTAGAGCATATACATAATGGTTACGACTGAAAGCAGTACAGAACCAACAATAAAGACGAGTTGAATGTTTCTGATCATTGCATTGGACTTAATAAACTCTGTATTCCAAGAAAGTGTTTGGAACATATAGAAAACGGAAATTGTCATGACGAGCCCGGATAATAAGACAAAATAATCTTTCAGTTTACCCTTCATGCCAGCGAGTGATAATTTTAGTAACATCGATAATTCTCCTTTCTTATGCGTTCTTTGTTCCAAGCTGCGCAAGCACGTCTAGAATTTCTTTGTAAAATAATTCACGAGTGGACGAACGGTGAATTTCCTTATGAAGCTTGCCATCTTGGATAAAAATAATTCGTTGGCAGTAACTTGCGCTATATGCATCATGGGTCACCATCATGATGGACACATTTTGCCTGTCATTTAAGTCTTTCATGGTTTCAAGCAAGCTTGTTGCATTTTTGGAATCAAGTGCTCCTGTCGGTTCGTCTCCTAGAATGACAGTTGGTTCGTGAACGAGAGCTCGGGCAGCGGCAGAGCGCTGCTTTTGACCACCTGAGATTTCAGCAGGATATTTTTGCAGCAATTCTTCAATTCCTAAACGTTTCGCGACGGTCATGACTTTTGCATCCACATTTTTAGCGGGCGTTCCTTGTAAATACAGGGGGAGGGCAATGTTTTCGGCAATTGTCATATTCTCGAGCAAGTTGAAGTCCTGAAAAATGAAGCCTAATTTTTGTGAGCGAAAATCAGAAAGTTCATCTTGCCCCATATCGGTAATATCGACATTGTCAATTTTAATTTCGCCAGACGTGACTTGATCAAGTGTTGAAATCACATTCAATAACGTCGTTTTCCCCGATCCGGAAGGCCCCATGATTCCAACAAACTCTCCTTCTTGCATCGAAAAAGAGACATCGTTTAGCGCCTTAAACTGGTTGCCACCTTTTTTCCCATAAACCTTTTGAACGTTACATACTTCTACTACTGGTGATTTCATTTATATGTCCTCCTTTGTATTAATAATAAATGTGTGTATTATGCGATACATACACTTTGTATATGTGTACTATACACGTAGTACATTGATTGAGTCAATCATTGTTTTTTGCAAGTTAAACTAAGTAGTCAAAAACAAAAGAGTTTGACACACACACAGATTTGTGAGATTATACCCCTAACGACCGTTAGGGAGGTTCGATTATGAGTGCTGAGTTAATTCGTAACGTCGCTCTTATTCAATTTGCAAGAGATGGATATGAAGGGGCGTCACTTAGTAAAATAGCGGAAGAAGTCGGCATAAAAAAACCAAGCATTTATGCTCATTATAAAGGCAAGGATGAGTTGTTTTTTGCTGTCGTGAACTATGCGATAGATACGGAAAAAAGAAGAATCATCGAATACTTTCAATCGCAAGAAAATAAACCGATTGAGGATGTGTTACGAGGTTTTTTTGATTGGATTGAAAAAGAAAACATGGAAAATGATCATGCGAGATTTCTGTTACGAATTTCCTTTTTTCCTCCTTCAAAGCTGCACCAGGATGTTTGTGATCTCGTGAATCCATTCCTTGAACAAATGCAGCGAATATTGGCAAGATGGCTCCGAAACAGAAGTAGAAGTCTCTACATTTCAAACGCGATGGACTATGCGCTTGCTTATCTTACACTGGTTGATGGAACGGTTCTCGAACTGATTTACAGTGGGTCTGTGCCCTACAAAAAACGTGTTCGTGCTGCATGGCCGATTTTTTGGCGTGGGTTATTTACAAAAGAGGAAGGAGTGGATGAAACATGAATCGGAATTGGATCTATGTACTACTAGCAGGAATCCTTGAAATTGTTTGGGTTTCAGGGTTGAAATATTCCAATAATACATTGGAGTGGGTTCTAACAGGAGTAGCCATTGTTATTAGTTTCGTTGTACTAGTAATAGCAACCAAACAGCTGCCGGTTGGAACGGTGTATGCTGTTTTCACCGGAATTGGCACAGCCGGAACCGTGATTGTAGAAATGGCCGTTTTCGGTGAACCCTTTAAATTAGTAAAAATCGTACTCATCGGAACCCTTCTTTGTGGGGTAATCGGATTAAAGGTGTTAACGAGTGAGGAAGAAGATACGAAGGTAGAAGGAGGGAAAGCCTAATGCATTGGGCAGCAGTGATTTTGGCAGGCAGTCTAGAAATTTTTGGTGTGATCAATATGAAGCGCTTGGCAATGAAGAAATGGGATGCGGCGCTTTATCTAATTCTATCGTTTGGTGTCAGTTTTATGCTGTTATCTTATGCAATGACTGAGCTTCCTATGGGGACAGCCTATGCAGTTTGGACGGGAATAGGTACAGTCGGAGCGGCTTTAGTTGGGATGTTCTTATACGGTGAAGCAAGAGAATGGAAGCGACTAGCATGTATCGCATTGATTCTCAGCTCGGCCGTTGGTTTGAAGCTTATTTCTTAAAGAAAAATCTGTCGATTAGGCAGATTTTTTTAGGTTGAGCATAAAAATGACTATTATGTTAGGGATGGATGATCAGTATATGGTTAATACAAGTGCGTATTCAAAAAAGAGCCGAGAAGTTTTGCGAGCAGACATCTAAAATCTTTCGCGAATGCAGTAACGTTTGGAACCGGGCCTGCATAGGATGTGCTGATTTCCGTTTTGCGCACAAGGCGTACGCGATTTTAACAGAAGGTCATTTTTGAAAAACCTTTACAATAAAGCATCACAAGGTCTAGGTGTAAATGGATACGGTCATATAGGTGAATAGAATGAAAGACAGAAGTAGTATTGCTAATTTTATAAATATTTAGTAATATTTTTTAGAGTAAGCTCGTACAGGAGGATCATGATGCGAATCGTATTAGAGCTTATCCGAATTATGGCGATATTTCTTATTCTAGGAACCATACTTGGCCAAATAATCAAGTTTGTTTTCGTATCCATTGGTTTACATACGGATCAATATGATTGGCTTTGCGTGATAGCCATCTACATGTCTCTATTTGTGTTATACCGAGATAAGCTACAATTTTCTGGTTGGTACAAAGGGAAGGCGAGAGAAAAACTACCGATTCACATTTCTCAGCTAATGCTTGCTACAGCAATTTTGTTAATTGTTTTAACACCGGTGTTCAGTTTGTTGATGTAATTGAATATTTGATATGAAAATAGCCCGCAATCTTTATAGATTGTGGGTATTTTCGGTCTTATATCCCATTAGACATAGGCTTTTTTCATTTATTATAATGGAGTATAGAGATAACTGAGGCTTTAGGATGATTAAACATCCATATGAATTTATCGTGAAGTAACAAAATTACAGCTTTCTGATTGAATTAGAAGACGAATATTTTGAATAAAGGGTGGATAGGATTGGAAGATCATTTACCGAAATTTGTATTGGATTGGGTGTTGAAGTCTGTAAATCCTCAGGCTAGCGTTGTATCCGTTCAACGACTTCCTGGGAGTACTTCATCAAGAATTTACTGTATTTCTCTCTGTAATGAAAGGAATATAGAGAAATATGTTTTACGCCAGATTGATGATCGCGAATGGCTTCATGAAGAACCTGACCTTGCCTATCATGAAGCAGAAAGTCTGCGTCTTGCCTTACATTTGGATATTAAAACACCAGAAATAATTGCATGGGATGAAACAGGCAATTCTTGCGGAGTACCTTCAGTGTTGATGACAAAGCTAGATGGGGATGTGGAGTTAACCCCGAAATGTATGGACAACTGGTTGAATGGCTTGGCAGAGACACTATCAACGATTCACATGTTAGAAGGCGTTGATTTCCCTTGGGATTATTATACATATAATGACATATCAACATTAGATATTCCGGCATGGTCAGACTATCCTGATGCATGGGGCGAAGTAATTAGAATTGTGCGAGGATTTCGGCCAGAGGAAAAGTTATGCTTCATTCACCGAGATTATCATCCAGCAAACGTTCTTTGGAGTCAAAACAAAGTCGGTGGAGTTGTTGACTGGGTGAACGCGTGCTTGGGACCAGCTGGGGTTGATGTGGGACATTGTCGCCTTAACCTTGCACAACTGTTTAACGTTGCCACGGCCGATCAATTTCTAACTGCTTATCAGCATTATGCGGGTTCAGCTTTTCGCTATGATTCATATTGGGATCTAGTTTCCTTGATTGATATTCTTTTTGGACCGCCAACAGTTTATCCTGGTTGGGCAGCTTTTGGCGTAACTGGATTGACGGATGAAATGATGAAAGAAAGGTTGGATGCATATTTGTTAAGTATCTTAAGAAAAATTTAAGGAATGTGAAAAGAAAGCTGTGACAGTAAACATTGAACTTGTCGCAGCTTTTTATTGTGCTTGCAAAAGAGAGGAAATAATCAGGATTAGTGGTTAATCAATTGATGTATTACCCTAACTAAATATATTACCTTGACTGTCATGGTAACTCGGTATATATTATACTCAAGGGGGTGAGCCTTTGGGAGATATTAAACTATCTTCTGATTTGCTTCGTGGTCATTCAGATACGATGATTTTAAAGCTGCTTTTAAGTGGTGATAAATATGGCTATCAGATTAGTAAAATGATCTATGCGAATTCAGGTGAACAGTATGAATTAAAGGAAGCCACCATGTATTCAAGTTTAAAGAGAATGGAAAAAGAGGGAAGTATAACGTCCTACTGGGGCAATGAAAATCAAGGTGGACGAAGGAAATATTACAAAATCACGGCAATTGGTGAAAACACATATGAACAAAATATAAAAAATTGGGAGCAGGCTAAACAGATTCTAGATGGTCTGCTTTGAAAGGATGATTTAGAGGATGCAAGAACAACTAAACAAGTACGTCCATAATATCTTTGCCCCTTATCAAGAAGTGAAAACGGCGAAAGAGTTGGAAGAAGAGCTTTTGAATAATTTAAATGAGAAATTTAATGATTATAAAAAGAGTGGATACAGTGATGAGGAGGCTTATCAAATGACGATTAACTCGATTGGTGAAGTGTCGGAATTAATCGAATCCATCAACCTCCAGCAAACTGAACTTCAAAAAGCGATACAAATGGACTTCTCACGATCAAGTTTAGTGGATTCCGATTTTCGTTCAGTTTCCGTTCACGACGGTAAGTTTAACAGCAGTGATTTAAAAGGGTCCGATTTTTCCGATTCCGATTTAACGAATAGTACGTTTAAATCCAGTAATTTGGCAGATACCATTTTTGTGAATGTGAATCTAACAGAGACGCTTTTTAAAGCAGCTAATTTAAAGGGAGCGACGTTCAAAAATTGCGTCTATGAAAAAACCTTTTTCAAAACAAGCAATTTGGCGGGTCTGAATTTTGAAGGTGAGACGTTTGAGGGTACGGTATTTGAAGGGTGTAACTTAAAAAAGGCATCGTTTAAACATAGTACGTTAAAAAACGTACAGTTCCGCTTATCCGATATAAAGAAAGCTGATTTCAGCGGCGCTACGATGGATAAATTGACGTATAATTTTTTGAAGGCAGGAAAAGCGGACCTTAGTAATGTAACGGTCGTTTAAGAATTTGGAATTGGAAACCGTTAATATGATATGTAGCTCGCAAAGCGTTAAATCCGGTTCGTAAATCAGATGTCGGTTCAGAGAAGTGGGTGTACCACATCATAATTACGATTTTCGTTATAGATAGTACGTTAAAAGCAGTGAGAGTTGTCCATTCTCACTGCTGTTTTGCAATTTTTGATGAATCGACACTTATTCCACCGCTCCACTTTCGAGAATATTCAATTTGACATTCACTTGAAAGGGGATATTTGGATATAATTTCTCCCATTCCTTCTTATCCCAGCTTCTCGTTCTTGTTCGTACTTGTTCACCAACTCCAAGCGGGTCGACATCAAGTTTCTGAAGTTTTACAATTAGTTTTTCAGCTCGTTTTTTTAATACATTTTCCATCTTCTTTTCAATTTTTCTGATCTCTTTTTTATCAACCTTCTCACCAGTGAACTCTCGTAAAACCGCTTCTATGTTTAAATTAATTATGATAGGCGAATTGGTCATCGGTTCAGGGATGTTGTATGAAACTTTTGAGGAAATATTGTAGACGGACGCAAATAACTTTTCCCCTAATTTCGTTGAAAAGCCTTCTTTGTTAGAAGATTGTTCTACTAACATTTTAAAAATGACATTTTCATGCTCTTTTGTTTGATACACGAATTCCCCCTGATTAAATAGGGCGACACCAGTAATGATTGGATTCCCATTTTTAGGCTTGATTATTGGGAGAAAAGGGTCCATACCTTCTGCATTCTGCGCATATGAAAATAAATGCAGATTAGTTTTTGGGAGAATTCCGCTTTGGATATTATGCTCAATCGCATTTGATAAGTATGTGCCTTTATCCACGTTACCGAACTGTTTGGTTAAGACCTCCTCAGCCTTGCCATCTACAATGGCTAAATACACGGTATTCCCGATAGAAGGATCGCGAATTAATGTATCTGTCATTCGCGTTAAATCATGTTTAGCAAGCTCCGTACTATATAAGATGACTTCTATTTTTCCACTGTAAATGGGTTTATCCGTTTGTTGATTCATTTTCTGTCTGACGTCTTTGCTCAAAGAAGAAGTCGCCGTAAAGGTAACATTATTTACTTTCTTATCCGGCATATAGTAAGGAATGACAGCGGTAGATGTAAAATGGTCTTTATCGATGTAATCATAACTGACGGCTGTTGCTATGTTAATTTCATTTAATACTGTAGGTTCGATATCCATACAACCTGAAAGAAATAAGCTTATAATCGAAGGTAGTACTATGGTTTTAATTCTCATGCGTTTTTTTCCTTATTTTTGACATAATGTATGATAGACAAAGCAGGATAGGGATATAAACTGTATAAAGAATAAAGCCAACATAGGACATATAATCTTGAAAGGTATTGATAGTTTCACGATCTTTCAAAGCGATTGACATAACAATTAATATCACTAGAAAAAGAATGGATATCCTGTTAGGTTCTACTTTAAATAGGATAGACGTTCCTTTCGTAGCTGCCCAAATAAATAGGCAAATATTAGGAAGGATAAAGATCACCCATGTTGCGATGCCGATATATTCAAACCGTTCTATAAAAGGAACTTCGACGATACTCCAAAAAGACAGTGTAGCCCATACATACCTGCTGATTTGATTTTCGGAGTAAAATCCGATTGAAACAATCGTCAGTAATAAATACGATAGGAGTGATAAAATATTTGCCAGTTGCGCCCATTTATTTGCTTTTTTTTGATGCTTGATTAATGGGTAGAACATGAGTAAAGTCGAAAAGCCCATATAGCTAAGTGACATATCTCTCGTTGCCAAAGCTATTTCTTTATATGAGTGATTCCATACTGGTAATAAGTTGCGAAAGTCTGTATATTCCAATGGGAAAAAGATTGTTAATATCAAATAAGAAGGAATGATGACGCCCAAAAAGCATATTCCAGTTAAAACTTGAAAACCTCCAGAAACTGTATAATAAATTAAGAGTGCAAAAACGATACTAAAAGTCATTACATTAATTTGTGGAAACATCCATGCCTGAACAACTTCAACATAGGCTCGATAAACAGCAATCCCCATGAGCAGCCAATACGTGATCCAGATCATATTCAAAAAGCCACCTAGGACTTTTCCGAAAAGCTGAGTATGGATGCCCATCAAGTCCTGCTTCTGCGAATTTAGAAGAGTAAACATACACCAAATGATGATTGAGAACAGGAGTCCAGCAGCAATGACTGCAATCCAGGCATCGTTTCCGGCTGATTTTATGATGAGTCTTTGAAAGCCCAGAACTCCTACCCCAATTTGTACTTTTAAAACGAGAAAGAAGACTAAGAATGGAGAAATTTGTTCATTTTTATTAATCATATGTGAATAGAGTCTCCTTTTACTTAGTCTTTATGTTTTGGGGCAGGGCGTTTAGATAGAAATGAAAATGGCAGACGGATAAGAGAATCCTTTAAGCTATGAAGCTTTGGCGGGTATAGTGGCTCAAGATAAGGTCTTCCTAGTGTCGTGATTCTTAACAAATGTATAAGCATAAAACAAAAGCTTATCGCAACACCTAAGATCCCAATATAATAAGCCATTAACAGAAATGGGAATCGGATGAGCCGAATCGTATTCCCCATTTGATAAACAGGTGTTGTAAAGGAAGCAAGAGCTGATAATGCTACAATAATTAATAGTACATTACTCGTTAAGCCCGCTTCGACCGAAGCTGTTCCTATGACGATACCACCAACGATACCAATGGTTTGTCCTACTTTGGTAGGTAGCCTCGCCCCTGCCTCACGGAGTAACTCAATCACCAATTCCAACACAAGTGCCTCTAGAATAGGAGGAAAAGGAATCCCGCTTCTTGAAATAACAAGCGTATTAATCAGATTTTTCGGCAATAATTCGTAGTGATAAGTTAGAATTGCTACATATATCGGTGTAATTAAGATTGAGAATAATACAGCAAAAAATCGGACGAGACGAAAAAATGAAGCCATTGTCCAATTAAGAAAATAATCCTCGGAGGCAGTAAAAAATTCTACCAATGTAGCAGGACCTATGAGTCCATGTGGTGCACCATCTACTAATATGACAAGCTTCCCTTCACCTAGCACGGCAGCTAAACGGTCTGGCCTTTCCGTATCAATAAACTGTGGAAACGGCGAATTTTTTTTATCCGTAATCATTTGAGATATATAAGAACTATCAATAATCTGATTCACATCTAAATTCGTGATTCGTTGAATAACGGTGGAAACATTCTTTTTGTCACAAATTCCGTCAATATGAAGGACTGCCACTCTTGATTTTGATAATTTTCCTACAATTAACTCCTCCACCTTTAACTCTTGGATCGGCAATCTCTTTCTAATGAGATTCAAATTCGTATCGAGCGATTCTACAAGAGATTCTTTTGGTCCAATCACGCTAAACTCTACCTCAGGCAATGAAACAGTTCTGGACTTTTGTGAATCAGCTTTTATTAAAACGGCCTGATCATCTTTCCCTTCCATCGTTATTGAAATATAGCCGATTAATAAATGATTTTGCATATCGTCTGGTTTCTGAGTGAAAAGTAAATTTTCAATTGGCAAGGCTTGAACAGCATTTTCAAGAGTGGACGAAGATTTATTTAAATAAGGAAGTAGGTCTCTATGTAAAATATCAGTGTCGATTAAAGTAGTAAAATAAGAAATACAGAGAGTATCACGCTCTAAGCCAAACATAAAGCTTGTAAAATCTTTTGACTCCTTTAGCTGCTGTATGGCTTCATTGAATTGAGGTGTTTGCGATTGATTGCTTTTTTGAAAGGGGAACTTTTTCACTTTTCGTCACCTCATAATTCTTCGTTTGACATCTATTTTAAGCAAAGTGGAAATTATTATGCGTATTAGCTAAATTAGTCATCCTAGAATAGGCAAATCTCGTTAAAGAAAGGCTAGACTTTGGTTTAGTCTTTTTTTGTTTTGAATTTTCTGAAATTTTATGTTAGTTTGTGTAAAATAATGTTAAAATAGTCGTAATGAGTTCAATCTATTTGTTTGGAGGTAAATCAAAATGACAATTGTAGTTAAGCCAAAAATGTTGAAAGCTAGTAGCGTCAGAGCTATTAGTAAATTTGCTGCTTGGTGTTATCTTGAGTCATATCATATCGTTTCAGAAGAAGAGCTCGATGATATTTTTGACAACAAAGATGAAACATACATTAAAGAATTGTTATTACATGGTTTACAATCTAAAGGCTTACTGATAAAAGATTGAAAGATTACTAACTAAGCTGCAAATAGTCGGGAGAATGAATTGGTCATATTTACAACGAAAAATATTTTGTCTCATATTTCAATTAGTATTGCAACCGTCTTTCTAACCTGATAATATAAATATCAATATAATATTTCCTTTTAATACGGTCCAGAGAGGCCGAAAAGGGTGGCTTGATAGTCTTATATTTTTAAGTCTAACTTCGTGTATTCATGCCCTTTTGTCCTCTGTGACGGAAGGGCATTTATTTTTGTTTGAATAGCACCTCTTTTAAATAAAGTCCTGTGAGACTTGAAAAGAGAATGGAAGATTTTCTTGTAATTGATGAATTGCATATCCATTCCCTCAAAACATCAAGAGTTTTTTTATGGCAAGAATAATACTGGAGGGTGGAACAATATGAATTATCGTAATAAAACAGTTGTAGCATCAGTAGCAGGTTTAACGTTAGAAGGCATGGACATTATGTTTATCTCTTTTGCCATGTCGATGATTATTGCGGAGTTTCACATTGATTTAGCAACGGGAGGACTTATTTCTTCCATAACGAATATCGGCATGCTTGCAGGTGGGATGATCTTTGGGATCTTGGCAGATAAGTTTGGCCGGGTGCGAATTTTTACCTATACGATTATACTGTTCGCTATAGGTACAGCTCTAACAGGACTCGCTACAAATATAGAGCAAGTTTATGTGTTCAGATTTATCGCTGGACTTGGCGCTGGAGGAGAGTATGGGATTGGAATGGCTCTTGTTGCAGAGGCATGGCCAAAAAATAAACAAGGACGGGCTTCTTCTTATGTCAGTATTGGAGCCCAATATGGTGTCATTCTCGCAGCGTTGCTTAGCGCCATCATCCTACCTAACTTGGGCTGGAGAGCATTGTTCTTCGTTGGTGTCCTTCCGGTAATATTTGCTTTTATTGTGAGGAAAAACTTAGATGAATCTCCAGAATGGATGGAAGCTCAAAAACAGAAAAAGGTCGTCAACAAACAAGAGAAAGGCAAACTGCTTCAATTGTTTGAAACTAAAAGAACAGCGATGACGACGATTTCCCTAGCGATTATGGCAACGGTGCAGATTGCAGGTTACAATGGTTTAATGATTTGGCTACCATCCATGTTGCAACAATCTCAAGGTTTGTCTGTTTCAAGTTCAGCTCTTTGGACAATTAGTACAGCAGTTGGAATGATCATTGGGATGTTAACCTTTGGACAATTCATGGATCGATTTGGCGCGAAACGTGCTTTTGGTATTTTCCTACTTGCCTCCGCATGTGCTGTATTTCTTTACTCGTATGCAGAAGGCAGTGCAGGTGTATTAATCGGTGGTGCCATTGTTGGTTTCTTTTCGAATGGGATGTTTGCCGGATATGGAGCGTTAATCAGCAGTTATTATCCTGTTCAAATTAGAAGTACAGCGACCAACACAATATTCAACTTTGGTCGAGCGATAGGTGGACTGTCACCAATCCTCGTTGGTTATATTCTGCAAAGTTATGATATGACAGTAGTGATGACCTATTTAGCAGTCTTATATATCATCTCATTTGTCGTGATGCTTAGTCTTAAAAACATTCATGAACGTTTGGTCCCAACTCAACGATAAAAGAGGTTCAGGTTCTAAAAACTGTATCATTTTATGAAGGTGGCGGTGCGGAGCTGATTTTTTAGAAGCCCCACACTTTTTCCACAGAAAAAGATAACCTACAACTTTAATAGATGGATTAAATTATTAACAAAAGGGTGTCCGATTTGGGCACTCTTTTTTATGTTGTTATTGTAAATATCATCGCTTTATTGGAAATTATAGATAAAATTGAAATTAAGTAGTAAATTTTTATTACCATGGAGGGGATACGACTTGTTTAAACTATTTTTAATTGCCCATATTCTTACAGGTATTATTTGTTTAATAATCGGTCTATTCGCTATGTCTTCAAAGAAGAAAAAAGGCAAGCATACAATAGCGGGTGAAATGTATCATTGTTCTTACGTATTTGTGTTTGTAACAGCCATTATTATGTCTATTTTACATTGGGAAAAAAGTCAGTATCTCTTTTATATCGCTTTATTTTCGTATGGACTTGCTTTACTTGGCTATTTGGCTGTTAAAAAGAAGTGGAAAAATTGGTTGGATTTCCACCTAGGAGGGATGTTAGGTTCATATATAGGTATTGTAACAGCCACTTTAGTAGTAAATGTGCATAGAATACCTTTATTAAATGAATTTCCTACATTAGTGATTTGGTTCTTACCTACAATAATAGGAACTCCAATGATAGTTAAAGTTGGCCAAAAATACGGTTCAAAACAAGCTAGTTTTTAATTCTGCTTTTATTATGGCAAGCACTTATAAGAAGGACACTTCTATACTCTTCGATTGAAAAATCTCTGTAATGGATGAGCTACTAATTCTTTTGATAAAGAAGTGGCTTTTTTCCTCATAATGAAGAGGGAAATCATAAGAAAGGGTCAGACCCGCCACTACTATATACAGTTTAAATGAAGTGTTAGTAACCCTTCATTTAAACTGTATGGTGAGTGCGAGGTCAGACCCTTTGGGACATCCTCTATTTCTTCATATAATTCTCTGTGAAATAAGGTCTCGATTCGGAGTTGAAATCGACGCCGACTCCTAGTTCTTGATATTCAGGGCGGAGCTTATTTTCCCGGTGTCCAAGTGAATTCATTAATCCTTCGTGGGCAAAGATGCTGCTTTGCTGGCCTGCCGCAAGATTTTCTCCTGCCATGCGGAATGTGATAGCATCCGCTTCCATTCTGTCGAAAGGAGATTCACCCTCGAGGTTGGTGTGGTTGAAGTAGTTGTGAACAGCCATATCGGTACTATGATCGCGAGCTGTTTTTCGAACTGTGTTATTCCAGGAAAGTACGCCAAGGTTATGATTGACCCTCGCTGCATTCGTAAGATCGAACAATTGGTACTCGAACCCTTCCTTTAAATAAGGACTAGGCTTACCGAAGAAATCTCTCTTTTTTGCTTCAAGATTATCACTTATAATTTGCAGTGCGGTGACCGTATTATCTTCATGCTTGTCGTAAAAAACCGTTATATAGCTATGATCGATATGAAACGTATTGTACTCTTCATTGTCCAATTGATAAAAAGTTAACCCTTTTTGAATCTTCGTTAACGGGTTTCCTAATTGTGAAAGGACTGTTTCTTTAGTTGTGCCAAGTTTCAAGCCTTGTTTCGATGAAATAAGATCCTGATTCGTATAAAATCCAGCCACTTTCTCTTGTTCATCATAAGCGACCATGAAAAAGTTCTGGTAATTCTCATGATAGGCATGCCATTCCACCCCGTATTCATTTAGAGAAGAACGTTTTGGTGTGCCAACCTGACTTTCCACATCTGCTTTCGAATCACCGAGCTCTATGTTATGGATGGAGAAGGCTTGTTTCGGTGTAGCTAACGAAGGCTTCTTAACTGGATTAACATCAGGCTGTTCTTTGTCTAATGAAGAATCTAATTTTTCATTCACCATGCCAAACAGATTCCTGGCACCATCTTTCAGCTTTTCCATGCCAGATGAAACTTCCGGTGAATTTTTTAGAGAAGTTACGTCTGATTTCAGCTCCGAGAATGCAGCTTGAAAACCCGATTCCCTAAGCTTCTCTCCATAAAAAAACCAAAATACACCGACAATAATCAATATAGTAAAAAGAAAGCGTACCTTTTTCAAAAATTGTTCCACTCCTTCCTCCATGTCGGTATCTATGACTATTCTAGTTGTTTTATTGTACCAGTTTAGAAAAAAGCATGCATACTTTGATAACTGGAGTTTTATGGTGAAAATAGTCTTCTTCCTGAACTTTATTGAAGAATTGGTTGAAGCCAACCTCATCTAAGTTCGTCTATAAGCAAAAGTGAAACGCTTGAACCGATTTATAAGGGATATTCTTTTCTTAACGCCCAATCGGCCAAAATTTCAATCAACCAATATCCTTGCTATAATAGATGGGAAAGATTAATTGAGATTGAGGTGCTTATAATGGAAGAAATTAAAACGATTACCCCAGAAGAGGTAGAAGCTAAACTTGAAGCAGGAGAAAACTTGGAACTTGTTGACGTTCGTGAAGATGATGAAGTAGCAGAAGGAATCATTGAAGGGGCTAAACATATTCGGATGAACGATATTCCTGCCACACTTGACTATTTTGATAAAGAGAAAGAATATATTTTCATTTGCCGTTCAGGAGGCCGCAGCGCAAACGTAGCGTATTATCTACAAGAGCAAGGCTACAAGGTCGTGAATATGGTAGGCGGAATGCTTGAGTGGAATGGTGAAGTCATTGTGAAATAAGGAAGACTTTGACGGGCGTTTTCTATAAAAAACATCCATGAGCGTCTACTTTAAAATTCGACGATGAAAAAGGTTCAGATACTCAAATTGTAATACTTTATGAAGGTGGCGGTGCGGAGCTGATTTGGCGAGGCCCCGCCCCTTTTCATCTGAGTTGGGTCAGACCCCCCATCTATTATATATGGTTTATTAATGTATGACACAATAAACCATATGTAGAGTGTGAGGTCAGACCCGTTTTTTTTCAAAAAAATGAATAGTATCATTAATTTTGGGGTACCCTGTTTCTAAAAAGGCAGGGGATGGCCGATGATTCAAGTAAAGTTGTTTGATTATGAACATGAAAAGGACTTGGAAGATGAAATGAATGTATTCCTTGAGGATATCCGTGAAAATAAAATTGTTGACATCAAATACAATATTGCGACGACCGGGGAAGAGGAAGATGATCAAATCTATTGTTTTAGTGCGATGATTATCTATAAGAAGTGACAGCAGTATATAGAAAAAAGGAATTCAGCTCACGGCTGATATAATTGAAAATTGGCTGATATATTGTGAGAAATGGCTGATATAGGCAAGTATTTTGACAGACTTACGTGGCAGAACTGCTTCATTTAATAGAATATTCCCGGGGAACATTTATTTATGCGTCAAATTGAAAAAGAGCAGATACCAATTATGATTTTGGTATCTGCTCTTAATATTATGTGTGACCTTTAGCATAGAGCGCTGCGTTCATTCCCGCAAGCCGCCCTGTTACAAGCGCCGAGGTAATATTGTAGCCTCCGGTGTAGCCGTGAATGTCTAAGATTTCACCGCAAAAATAAAGACCTGGCATAATTTTCGAGCCCATTTCTTTTGGGTGGATTTCTTTCACAGATACCCCACCACCGGTAACGAAGGCTTTTTCGATCGAATGAGTACCATTGACAGTGAATTGGAAGTCTTTGCATAGTTCCACAAATCGTCGGACTTTTTCATGTGCTAAATTGCCACCTTGTTCTTGCAAATCGATGCCACTTTTTTCAAGCAGAAAATGCAAATAGCGCTCAGGAAGTAAGCCTTTTAACGTATTCTTAATCGCTTTTTTCGGGTCATCTTTCATTAGTCTAATCACTTCTTGAAAAACTTCTTCTTTGTTTGCATCCGGCAAAGCGTCAATGTTCATCATTACAGCTTGCGATTTTGCTTTTTTTAATTCTTTGACAACGAACTGACTACAGCGAAGAACGGCGGGGCCAGAGATGCCAAAGTGGGTGAAGAGCATATCCATCCTGTGCGTGATCAGCGGTTTACCCTTTGCGTTCAATACACTCAAGGAGACGTCGCGAAGTGCGAGACCTTGCAGAGATTTGTCCTTAATGAATGGCTCATTGCTTGTTACAGGTACTTCAGTTGGGAAAAGCTCGGTAATCGTGTGACCGGCTTTCTTTGCCCATGCATAGCCATCCCCAGTCGAACCCGTCTGAGGTACAGATTTACCGCCGACTGCTACAACAATGCTACCTGCCGTGAAGGTTTGGCCATCTTTTAAACGTACACCTGCAGTTTTTCCATTCTCATAGAGAACTTCAGCAACAGGGGAATTTTTATAAACTGTTACTTTCAAGCTGTTCATACGCTCAAGCAAAGCATCGACAACGCTTTGGGCACTGTTATTAACAGGAAACATCCGCCCGTGGTCTTCTTCTTTTAACTCAACACCAAGCTTCTCAAAAAATGCGATAATATCTTCATTATTAAATTCGGAAAAGGCACTATATAAAAAGCGTCCATTTCCCGGGATATGTTTAATAATTTCATCTATCGAAAGGCGATTGGTAACATTACAACGGCCGCCACCTGATATGGCAAGCTTTCGCCCAAGTTTTTCTCCTTTATCAACAAGAAGCACATTCGCTCCTTTTTCTCCAGCGGCAATTGAAGCCATTAATCCAGAAGGACCGCCGCCAATTATTATTACATCATATTTCATGTGATCACCAGCTTTACTATTTTCATTTCTTCATTATATAGCATAACTAGCTAGGAAGTAAAAACGACATGTGAAAACATTTGCTTGTGCCCCGTGTGAGATTTTGCTAAAATTTTTGAGATGATAATGAAAAAATGCTTATTTTAAAGGTCAATATAGATTTTTTAATAGGAAGGGAATATGGTAAGATAGAGAGCGTGAAAACGTAACTGACATAGGCAGGAAGGGATTAGATGTCTTCAAAGCTTTTAAAAGGAGCGTTCATATTAACGCTCGGTTCGGTTTTATCGAAAGTGTTAGGGTTATTTTATGTAATACCGTTTAATAAAATGGTTGGTAATGAAGGAGCGGACTTATATCAATATTCGTATGTTCCGTATACAATTTTTATCAGCTTGGCTACTGCCGGGTTACCGCTCGCAGTATCTAAATTTATATCAAAATACAATGCTTTAGAGGAATATGCAATCAGTCAAAAGCTGTTTAAATCAAGTTTGAAAATTATGCTTGTTACTGGTTTTCTTGCTTTTCTTATGATGTATATGATTGCCCCGTTTTACGGGGAGTATGTGACACGCGGCGTAGAGTTAGATGCAAATGATGTAACAACTGTCATTCGGGCAGTTTCATTCGCACTACTTCTCATTCCAGTTATGAGTTTGGTTCGTGGTTATTTTCAAGGCCAGCAAATTATGGAACCGACTGCAATCTCGCAAGTAGTCGAACAAATTGTACGAATTGCATTTCTATTATCAGGTGTGTTTATTGTGTTGAAAGTAATGAATGGAGATCTGGTGACAGCTATCAGCTTTGCGACCTTTGCAGCTACTGCCGGTGCAGTAGGAGGTATGTTTGTTCTACTCTGGTACTGGAAGAAAAACAGGCTGGTATTAAAGGAACAGCTCCTTGCAGATCGAGGGCAAATGGACGTTTCATTGTCTGATATTTATAAGGAAGTCATTGTTTCTTCGATTCCATTTATCTTTGTTGGAATAGCGATGCCGCTTTTCCAGCAGGTAGACTCGCTCACTTTTACGAAGGCAATGGTTTCAGCAGGTCTTGCCGGGCAAGCAGAAGGAGCATTGGGGATTCTCAATATCTATGTTCAAAAACTTGTGGTCATTCCGATGACGTTAGCTACTGCATTTTCCATGGCATTAGTGCCTGCAGTAACAAAGGCGTTTGTGAATCAGAATATGGGTGGGTTTACAAGACAGCTCAATCAAGCTTTTCAAATTCTTTTATTTGTGACTATTCCAGCAGTTGTGGGCATGTCCGTTCTCGCTGATCCAATTTATTCATCATTTTATGTCCATGATTCTCTTGGAGCGGGTATTTTACAAGCCTATGCGCCAACAGCCATTCTGTTTGCCTTGTTCTCTGTCTCAGCTGCCGTACTTCAAGGAATTAATCAGCAGAAATATACGGTACTAAGCTTGTTAGTGGGATTACTTATAAAAATGAGTCTAAATATCCCGTTCATTCAAATGTTCCAAACAAAAGGAGCGGTTTATGCGACAACATTAGGTTTTTTAGCCGCCTGTATTCTAAATTTGTTTGTGATTCGTTACTTTACCCAGTTTAGTTATCGACTTGTTCTGAAAAGAAGCATACTCATTTGCATCTTTTCAGCGATTATGGCACTTGTTGTGTGGGGAATCGAAAGTTTATTAGTTTCATTAGGCCTCCAAACCGAAACGCGTTGGCAAGCGATTATCATGACAATAATTTGTGTAGGATTCGGTGGTCTCGTCTACGCAGCTATCTCTCTAAAAAGTAAATTAGCACACCGCTTATTTGGCAGTCGAATCGATCGTTTAGCACAGAAATTGGGTGTAAAGGCGAAGGGATAAGTAAGAAAAAACTGGGGGAGAGTTATCATTTCCCATAATAGATAGAGGATGTCCCAAAAGGGTCTGACCCAGCACTCATCACACAGTTTATAGTGTTTCTTACACTTTGTTTAAACTGTCTGTAGTAGTTGTGGGGTCTGACCCTTTTCTTGTTATAATAGAATGAATGCATATAAACAATACATGTTAAAGAGATGCCAGATCAATCGTACCGGAGGAACTTATGAGAATTGATAAATTATTAGCAAATGTGGGCTACGGTAGCCGAAAAGAAGTGAAAAGTTTACTTAAATCAGGCGCTGTCGTCGTGAATGAACAAGTTGTGAAGGACGCGAAGGCGCATGTTGACCCAGAAGTGGATCATGTGACGGTACATAACGAGCCAGTGGTATATAGAGAGTTCATCTATTTGATGATGAATAAGCCTCAAGGCCTTATTTCTGCCACGGAAGATAATTTTCAGGAAACAGTGATTGATATACTAGAACCAGAAGATGCAGCAATGGAGCCTTTTCCAGTAGGACGCTTGGACAAGGATACAGAAGGGTTGCTGTTGATTACAAATGATGGCCAACTTGCTCACCAGCTACTTTCCCCAAAAAAACATGTCTCGAAAACGTATTTCGCAGTGATTGCCAGTGAAGTGACACAAAGCGATATCGAAGAATTCAGTAAAGGGGTAACACTGGATGATGGCTATCATACTAAGCCTGGGGAGTTGAAAATTTTAAAATCAGGACTAACATCTGATATTGAATTAACGATTATGGAAGGGAAATTTCATCAAGTAAAAAGGATGTTTGAAGCGGTAGGCAAACGAGTCGTTTATCTGAAGCGTATTTCAATGGGCAGCCTTGGGCTTGATGAAGCGCTCGAACTTGGTGAGTACCGTGAATTAACCGATGAGGAACTTGAGGCTTTACGGAACGGACAATAATCATAAGCAAAAAAATGAGGCGGACTGTATGAGTCTGCCTCATTTCTAGTAGATGGGTACTATTCTTCTATGTCTTTAGTTTGTAAATGCATGGTTGAAAATCTTTTTAAAAAACTGCGTCTTTAGCTTTAAGATGACATCTTTACTTTTTTGCTTGTTGTGGTCCATAGTCCGCGGCTTGGGCTTTTGACTAAGTCGTTATAAGCTAACACATTTAAATCGCGCTGTATTGTTCGAGGAGTGATGCCAAATTCTTCTACAAGGTCCTGAGTAGAAACCGTACCGTTATTACTAATAAACATATAAACGGATTTAATACGGGTTAACATGCGATTTGTTGAAGGTTTCAAAAAATCACTCCTTATTATTTTTCATTGGCACTAAAACAAATGAAAACAACCGATAAGATGGACAACATTCCAGCTGCCACTATGTACTTGCTTTACCCATCCTGAAACTCCCCTAAAACATTGCGCAAAATTTCAAGCTGTCATTTGCCTTTATTCTACCTCTTTATTGGAAGAAATTCTAGAAAAAAACCATGGAATTTACAAAATATTTACTTTTCACCGTTAATTTATGCGTGTATTCTCATTTTATTCATTTTCAATCGACTTATGGGAAAAAATTCTGATTGGTTTTATGTAAAGTGTTAGGTATAATTCCAATGTATTCATTAATAGTTAACAGGAGGAAAAGGGTTGCTAGAAGAAAAATTTAGAAATGATCTTGTTTATCGAAAAGAGAACGTGTACTTTATTTTCACAATGATTTTTAGTATTATGATGTATATTTATTTAGCCTTTAGCATTATTGGAATTGTGATTATTGGAATGCTCATTTTATTGTCATTATTTGTCCATGGTTTATCGATGGCGCATATTCGCCGTAATGGCGTTCGAATCAGTGAAAGACAGTTTTCAGGAGTTTATGAAAAGGCAGAGTTACTTGCAAAAGAGATGGATATGAAGGTTCCCAATATGTATGTGTTGGAGTCTTCTGGGATGTTGAATGCGTTCGCCACTCGTTTTTTCGGAAAAAATATGGTTGTCATTTATTCGGAATTATTTGACTTATCAGAAGAGGGGAAGGAAGATGAGCTGATGTTCGTACTTGCTCATGAATTCGCCCATATTAAACGAAGACATGTGTTGGTACATATGCTTGTGCTTCCTGCAATGTTTATGCCATTACTTGGTGAGGCGTATATGCGCGCTTGTGAATATACATGTGACCGCTATGCGCACTTTTATGTGAAAAATACGGAAGCATCGAAACAGGCTCTTACTATGCTTGCGATAGGAAAGAAACTTGCTCCGAAAGTGAATCAGGATGCATTTGTGAACCAAATTCGCGAAGAGTCGGGATTTTTTGCTTGGTTAAGCGAAAAGCTCTCCACACATCCCCACCTTCCAAAGCGTTTAAATGCTTTGGATAATTGGTCATTTCCGGAAGAAAAAGAATTAATTAAAGAGAAAAAAGCAACGGTCATATTAGGGATTAGCCTCAGTATCCTGCTATTTGCGGCTCTGTCTATTGCAGCAGGTGTAAGTATTGCCAAAGCGGTATCGACTCTAGCCACTAGTGATTTCGCTGCTATGTTCTCAGATGACTATGAAATGGAAGAAGGCTATACACCGCTTATGATTGCAGCCTCCGAAAATGACACGGAGACCATGCTTTCGCTCCTTTCCGATGGTGCCGATATTAATGAAACCGACGATTACGGCCAAAGTGCACTTCATCAAGCAGTGTCCTATGAAAATTACGAAATAGCTAAATTACTGCTAGAAAAAGGCGCAACCGTTGATTTAGTAGATTCGTATGACACAACCCCACTGAATCTTGCTGCTTATATGGAAAATGTTAAACTGGTTACCTTATTTCTTGAATATGGTGCAGATCCAACTAAAAAAGATTTGGATGGTCTATCGGCGATCGATTACGCGAAGGATTTGAATAACAAAGAATTGATCGAACTATTTAACCAATAAATTGAAAAGACTTTTTTCCTAAATTGGAGAGAAGTCTTTTTTTCTGAAAAAGTCTTGCGAATATAAAAAATACGTACTAATTTGTTATTGAAATTAAATCGTAATAATTATGAATCATAATGTATATGGAATATAACGGAGGTGAAAATCAAGAGCTGAGTTACCGTTGTTTTTGCATGTAATTTTCAACCAGCGCGAAAAGTGCTTAATGTGGCGCGTAAATCTCAAATCCGGCGCGCAATCTTGAGTCCAGCTCGAAATGCTCTCTTTACATGTCCCTTGATTTTGCTCTGACTTTGTATTTTTCAGTCGTAATCACAGGTAATAGTCTGGAGACTTCCAAAAAAGAGGAGAATCGATCGTTCATTATATATAGAATCTAAAACTAAGACAGACTTGTTCAATAAGTGGCAAGTCTATTTTATAAATACCTATTTCAAAAAATATTAAGTTATCATCTTTTCATGAATCTATAACATTGCAAATTCCACTGTAATTCATCCTAATGGTTTTAAGGTGGGATTTTACGTTGGTTTTTAAAGATATTTATCTTTTCCCTTTCATTCTTAGCTGAAATTATCTAAAATAGGGATGATCAAAAAAAGAAAATGTAGACGTTTTCAAAAAAAGGGGCCTGTGATGATTACAACCATGAATAGTTATTCGCCTTATATGACATTTACCAAAGAGGAATGGGCAAAATTACGTTTTAACACACCGATGACATTGACAGAAAATGAGTTAGAAGAATTACAAGGAATCAATGAGAATATATCAATGGATGAAGTTACAAATATTTACGTTCCGTTGGCTAGGCTTATTAATTTATATGCGACGGCTTCTCAACAACTTCATTCTGTCACTGATACTTTTTTTGGGAAAAGCACCCGTAAAATACCTTATATTATAGGGATTGCGGGTAGTGTCGCGGTTGGGAAAAGTACAACCTCGAGAATAATTAAGGCTTTGCTCTCGAAATGGAATAATCACCCAAAAGTTGAAATTGTAACAACAGATGGCTTCCTTTTTCCGAACTCTGTATTGGAGCAAAAAGGGTTAATGCAAAGAAAGGGATTTCCAGAAAGCTATGATATTCGCGAACTCATAAAATTTCTGGCACAATTAAAATCAGGCACTCCAACCATTTCATCCCCCGTTTATTCACATTTGTATTATGATGTCTTGCCAGGGGAAAATGAGATCATCGATCAGCCAGATATCGTGATTGTAGAAGGAATAAATGTGTTGCAAACACCTATACTTCAGGATCAGTCATTACCAAGTGTATTTGTCTCAGACTTCTTTGATTTATCTATTTATGTGGATGCAGTAGAGAGTGATTTGAAGGAATGGTATATAGACAGGTTCATGAAACTAAAGGAAACAGCTTTTCACAATCCGAAGTCTTACTTCCATCGTTATGCGTCTCTTTCCGATGGTGAAGCTTGCGTTGTTGCTGCGGATATTTGGAATCGAATTAATAAAGTCAATTTGCTTCATAATATTGAGCCGACAAAGACACGAGCTGATTTAATTTTAACAAAGGCTGCCACTCATGATATTCATTCCATTAAGTTGAGGAAGATTTAAGCTGACTTTTTATAACAGAGAAGAAAGGAAACGCATAGATGACTGATAACAAATTAAGTCAAATTGGACCGCCGCGTTTTGCGATCGCCGTTCATGCTCTCATCTGGCTTGCCAAAAGTAGTAAATTGCAAACGAGCTCAATACTTGCTGAGCAGGTGAATTCTCATGCTACCTTCTTACGCAGAGTGCTTGCCCAGCTTGCAGATTCAGGGATTGTGGAAACAAAGGAAGGGCGTGATGGCGGGTACAGCTTGAAAATTCCGGCACAGAAATTGACGCTTGCTGATATATACATCACTGTTAAACCTGAATGCATACGTTATGGGGAAGAAGAAGTAGAGTGTGGTAAAGCGGGGAAACAATTGGACCAGTTGCTTGAAGAAATTCTAAACAAAGCCGAACACGAGACTATAAAATATTTAAAGGCAATTACTTTGGAACAAGTTATGGATACCATTGATTTTACCGATTTCGAAAAAAGCTGTACAGGCTGATTATTTGCTGAATCATCTTGTGCAATTTATAATGTGCTTACTTAAGTTGCAATTAATCGTTTTGAAAAATAACATACAGGAGGTACAGCCATGAGAGTTGAAGTATGGTCTGATTATCAATGTCCGTTTTGCTATATTGGCAAACGCCGTTTTGAAAAAGCATTGTCTCAATTCGCTCATCAATCAGAAGTTGAGGTTGAATTCAAAAGCTTTGAATTAGATCCAGATGCAAAAAGAGATATGGGGATGAATATTCACGAAATGCTGGCAAAAAAATATGGCACATCAGTTGAACAAGCGAAAGAAATGAGTGCCAATGTAATAAGCCAAGCAAAAGGAGAAGGATTAGACTATCACTTTGATACGATGATTCCTACCAATACATTTGATGCACATCGATTGATGCAATTCGCTGCTGCAAAGGGAAAAGAAAATGAAATGAACGAGACGTTATTTCATGCGTACTTTACAGAATCCCAGCATATCGGCGATCAAGAAACACTTGCTTCACTTGCTGAACAAGTCGGACTGGATAAAACAGAAGTAACTGGCATGCTTGCTAGTGATCAATTCACTGAAGAAGTAAGGGCAGATGAAAGTGAAGGAAGTCAGTTAGGAATTACCGGAGTACCATTTTTCGTTATTAATCGAAAATACGGCGTTTCCGGTGCCCAGCCGACGGAACTGTTTTTAGAAACATTGAATAAGGTTTGGACTGAAGAAAATCCACTGCAAATCTTAAATGAAGCCTCAACAGATAATAGTTGTACAGATGGATCTTGTGCTGTTCCTGAAAAGTGATAGCATTTAAATAGAAATGAATAGATATCATAAAGGTCTGAACTCACACACTATCCATTGTTTATAGCTTGTGAGAACAGACCTTTTTGTATGTTTGTTTTATAATAAAAAAAGTATAATTAATCCGTTTGATTCGGATAATCACAATATTCAATAATGGTTCCTTCAGTATCGGCAGGATTTAAATAGATAAGTCTTCTGCCATGTTTGTTGATACGTAAGGAATTTTCCAAAATCCGAATGCCCTGTTGCTTCAGTTCGAGTAAAGCTTCATCCAAATCTTCAACTCGATAGGCAATATGATGAACACCTTTGCCTTTCTGCTTAATGAATCGAGCAATCGGTGAAGTCGTGTTGTTTGTTGGTGCAAGCAGTTCGATTCTTTCCCCGTTTATTTCGATTATGGCAATTTCACTTTCTACCCCTATTGCTTCACTACTGTAACGATCTATTAATTGCCCGCCTAATATCTTCTGATAAAAATTAATACTACTTTCTAAATCACGTACAGCTATGCCTATGTGATCAATTATTTTATCCATATAATCCTCCAAGTTTACATCTATTCCTATAGTATAGTAGCACATGCCATCAATAAACGATGAATCATGACGTTTCCTGTTTTAAAATGATTAATGAGTAGTCTATTAACATTTGTAAAAATTTTGCTTGCGTGAATCACACTACATTTAGTACGATAAAGGGAGAAAAGAGTCCATTCATTTGGGGTGAATTCTATCATAGCTTGCGTGAAACGGTGGAAATTCATGTTAAATGAAATGTATGATGCAATTTTTTAGATAAAGTGAAACTTCAATCAGTGGGGGCTTCTGCTCGTTAATGCGGGATAAATATCGTATTTATATAAGCCTTTTTTCAATACTGGCATTTAAGAATGAGCTGAATAATTATTTAGGGGGTATGGTGTTGAAACGTACAGGTGAGTATATTCTGGCAATTATTGGGATGTTATTATCGGTGTTATTGACTCTTATTGGGATCTTTTTTATGGCCATGAAGCAAAATGATGGAATCAGACAAGCAATAGAAGGGGAAATATCAAATGATCCAACGATAACGATGGAAGAATTTTCTCTAATACTGGACGCTGTTGGAGGATTTGGCTTGATGATTGTAGTTGCATCGGCAATTGGTATTATACTTGGTCTTGTTTCCATCTTCATTTTAAAAAGCAAACGCCAGAAGATGGCAGGAGTTTTCTTTATCATAACGGCTGTTCTTGTTGGCTTGCTATCGGTCGGCTTAGGATTGCTTCAGGCAGTTTTATTCCTGATTGCTGGAATCATGTGTCTTGTTCGTAAGCCGAAGAATATAGAAAAAGATCCATATGTAACGGTGTGAAAGAATTCATAGGAGGATGTCTCATAAGGGTCTGACCCTTGCTTTTGAGACATCCCCTTTTTATTTGATTCTGACATTCAATTTAGTTCAAGCAATACGTTCACTTTCAAACATGAGCGTGAAAACAATTATTTATCCCAAACACCCATTAATATCGAAGTTTCGCGTATAATGAAACCTTGTACAAATGGGAAAGATAATAAAAATTCATAATAAAAGAGGCAAAATGATGAAAAGTTTTAAAGAATATAGATTAAGTGATGAAATTGTAAAAGCGTTAACGAGTATGAATTTCACGACTCCCACAGAAGTTCAAAGCAAGGTGATTCCGCTAGTGCTTGAAAATCGGGACCTTGTTGTGAAATCACAGACAGGGAGTGGGAAGACGGCTTCATACGGAATTCCGATTTGTGAGAAAGTGGATTGGAATGAAAACAAGCCACAAGCACTTGTCTTGACTCCGACGAGAGAGTTAGCGGTTCAAGTGAAAGAAGATATTATAAACATTGGCCGCTTCAAACGAATTAAAGCGACCGCAGTTTATGGCAAGCAACCATTTGCAAAGCAACAAGCAGAATTAAAGCAAAAGAGTCATATTGTTGTAGGTACACCAGGTAGGGTGCTTGATCATATTGAGCGTGGGACCATTGCTTTAGATAAACTAACTTACCTTGTGATTGATGAAGCAGATGAGATGTTGAATATGGGCTTCATTGACCAAGTAGAGGCGATTATCCAGACGCTGCCAAGAAATCGCGTAACCCTTCTTTTCTCAGCAACACTGCCGGAAAGTATTAAGAATATGACGCATAAATATATGAATAAACCAGGTGATGTTGAAATTAAGGCATCAGGCCTCACGACGAATACAATCCATCATACTGTGATCGAAGTCGAAGAACAGGAGAAATTTAGGCTTCTTCAAGATATGACGGTTGTAGAAAACCCAGATAGCTGTATTATTTTCTGCCGAACAAAAGACCGCGTCGATCAGTTAGTTGATGAGTTAACGGATTTGGATTACGACTGTGATAAAATTCATGGAGGGATGGTGCAGGAAGATCGTTTGGCTGTCATGAATGATTATCGAAGAGGAGAATTCCGTTATTTAATTGCAACAGATGTGGCAGCAAGAGGAATTGATATTGATAGCATTACACATGTAATCAACTATGATCTACCATTGGAAAAAGAAGGATATGTCCACCGTACTGGTAGAACAGGGCGTGCTGGGAAAACAGGACATGCGATTACATTTGTCACCCCTTTTGAAGATCGATTTTTAGCAGATATTGAGGCATATATCGGCTTTGAAATTGAAAAAAGAAGTGCTCCAACCGAAGAAGAAGTAACAAGTAAGCAGGCGGCATTCGAAACGAAAATGAATGCCCAACCAGTGTTGAAAAAAGATAAAGCAGACGCATTAAATAAAGGAATTATGAAACTCTATTTTAATGGCGGCAAGAAAAAGAAATTACGGGCAGTCGACTTCGTTGGAACCATTGCCAAAATTAGCGGCGTATCTGCTGATGATATTGGGATTATCACCATTGAGGACCATGTATCTTATGTTGAAATATTAAATGGCAAAGGTCCACAAGTATTGCGGGTGATGAAGGATACGACAATTAAAGGAAAACTACTAAAGGTAAATGAAGCAAAGAAGAAATAATAAAGCCGATGCAACCAGGTCTTATCAAATATAGACTCTAGTAGTGTTATAATTCTTCAAGTGCGTGTTCAAAAAGGAGGATAAAAAGCGCCGAGAAGTTCGAGGAGCGCATCTCGAGAGGACCGGAACGTATGCAGTAATACGTGAGGACCGGAGAGACAGAGCTTTGAAGCAATGCGACAGCTATTTTTACCGGAATTTTTGAACATCTTCTTCAAGGTAACAAACAAAACAAATGGCCAGTCAAGTAAAGTAGAGCAACCAGGAAATTGAAAACATAAACGTGCAATATGTGTATTAGGAATAATAAATATTGGATTTCAGTAGATGTTTTGGGGTATAAATAAGGCAGGGTTTTTAAGAAAGAGGGGAAAAGAGTTTGGAAGAGCGCAAAGAGATATTTTCATGGGTAAAGGCCATATTAGTCGCCGTTTTACTTGCTTTTGCTATTCGTACCTTTATATTTGCTCCAATTATCGTAGACGGTGAGTCAATGATGCCCACCTTGCACAATCATGAGCGTGTTGTACTGAATAAAATGGGTACCGATATTGAAGACATAAACCGATTTGATGTTGTTGTTTTTCATGCGACAGAAAAAAAAGATTATATTAAACGTGTTATTGGGCTTCCTGGTGATCGAATTAAATATGAAGATGATGTTCTGTATGTGAATGACAAACCAGTAGATGAACCCTATTTAGCTGAATATAAAAAAATGACGGACGGTTTGTTAACATGGGATTTCACTCTGGACGAAACGGTTCCTGAAGGTCAATTATTCGTCATGGGGGATAACCGTCAAAATAGCCTCGATAGCAGAGAAATTGGAACTATTTCCATTGATCAAGTCGTTGGTAAAGCAAGCTTCGTCTATTGGCCGGTAAAAGAAATTAAATTAATCAAGTGAGACGAATAAGGATGACTGAAAAGGGTCTGACCTCATACTCTATACATAGTTTATAGTGTTACACACTTAAATTTAAACTATAGGTAGTGGGGGTCTGACCCTTCTTTATTTTGTTGAATGTTCTTAAGTCAGTCTCTAAAAGATGTGGTGCTATAGTGTTAGTCAAATCTATATACGAGGTTTTCACATAATCAGAATATATCGATCATATCCTGCTCCGATAGGGAATATACTCTATGGTTGTGTTTGCTAGTGGGATAGAAAAGTCCTGAAAATTTACTTGGTGAAAGCGGATAACATTTCATTGTCGAAC
Organism: Paenibacillus sp. FJAT-29882; assembly: GCF_001510645.1. GTDB lineage: Bacteria > Bacillota > Bacilli > Bacillales > DSM-1321 > Peribacillus. The sequence goes on from NZ_LMVB01000001.1 coordinate 423,527, forward strand.
AGGAAAGGACAGGTTATAATTGGAAATAAACCAAGCGTTTTTTAATAAAGATGTTAGAAAAGTAATAGTCTAGTAATAAATAGAAGAGAAAATTTGGGGAAATAGGTGGGAGGCAATTTGAAAAAATATCTTGTGTTGGTTGCGGCAATTACGATGGTCGGGGGATTGGTTCTGTACGGAAAACACGGAGAAGCAGCTACTCATGTAAAGTCTAATGAAGTCCAAGGCATCGGTCAGCATACGAAGCATGAGCTTCTGCTTTCTAAGAAAGAATGGGTCGAACAGGAAATAACATTGCTTGATCCAAGAAATGGAAGCGAAATACAAAAACTTAAACCTTCTTCATTTAGTAATGAAGAAAACGCAGCGCTGATTGCAAGCGAACTAGAGAAAAAATATGATCAGCCTATGGTCCCAGCCCAACTAAATAGTGATGGGACATTGAAAGCCGGCAGTAACAGAGTCGTGTTTGATAAAGCAGCCTTTGTTACGGCATTACAGAATATAACGTTTTTTCAAAGAGAAATTGAAGTACCGATCACGGAAAGTGCACCTAATATAACGGCTGAAGCGGCTGCAAATGTGGATCAAGATGTGCTAGCCTCTTACAAAACCCACTTCAATGCTTCAGTTAAAGGAAGAACGACTAATATTGTTCTTTCCGCTAAGGAGATTGACGGGGTCGTATTAGGTCCTGGAGATAGGTTTTATTATAATTTAATTGCGGGTGAAGCTAATGCTGAAAGAGGCTATCAAAAGGCCATGGAAATTGTGAACAAGGAAATGGTAGAAGGAATTGGCGGTGGAATTTGCCAGACATCTAGTACACTCTATAATGCTATAGACAAGGTAGGCCTAGAAATTTTAGAACTGCACCACCATTCGTTGGGGGTTTCCTATGTTCCGAAAGATCGTGATGCTACTGTAGCGTATGGAGTAAAGGACTTTAAGTTTCAAAACAATAAAGATTTTCCTATTATGATTAAGACTATAGTGGATACAAAAAATGGAACGCTTGAAGTCCAAGTACGAGCAGCCGATCAATCTGTTGCAAAAAAAGGCTAAGAACTTTGTGAGAGTGTCTTTTTTAAACATCCTCCAATATGTAAATTGTAGGGATGAAATCGGGTAACATCAAAATTTAAAATCAATGATATACTATAGGTAGAGCCTGGCCTAGACAAAATTCTTTGTTTAGGTTTTGTCTTTTTTATGTGACGTACATAAAGTGAAACATCCATCGGTCTGATTTTATTCATCCCTCACTGATGGGTAGTTAAATCAGGATAAAAAATGATGTGGAAGGAGTGTGATGAAAGATAGTGAGATTTAAAAAGATGATACCGAATTTTGTGACGTTAGGAAATTTGTATTGTGGGTTTTTATCGATAGGCTTTGCGGCAAATGGTCAATATAGTAATGCAGCTATCTTAATCTTGATTGGCATGATGCTAGACAGTATGGATGGCCGGTTGGCACGAATGTTACAAGCAGACAGTATATTAGGAAGAGAACTGGATTCATTGGCCGATATTGTTACATTTGGTGTTGCCCCCTCGTTTCTTGTGTATTATACATATTTCTTCCACTTTGGCTTGTTAGGATTGATTGTAGCTGGACTGTTCCCACTGTTCGGTGCATTCCGCTTAGCAAGATTTAATATTAGCTCATCCAAATCATCTATGAATTATTTTATCGGAGTTCCGATTACAGCGGCCGGTGGAATTCTGGCGTTACTTACCTTATTTGGAGGTAAACTACCCAATATCATCACGACAGTTGTCTTTACAGCGCTTTGCTTTTTAATGGTGAGTAAGATCCGAATACCGAGCCTAAAAGAAATACCACTTCCAAAATACGGGACCATTGTAACCGTATTTCTAGGCTGTTCTTTATTTGCAATTTATAAAGGCACCCAACAAAATTTTCCTTATCTCATCTATATCGCCACCCCGCTTTATATCACGTATTTAGGGTATCGATTTGTGAAAAGCAGGAAAGAATCAGAATGAAAATGGAGGTTGCCTAAAAAAAGGTTTGATCCTTTTGGTATCGGGCAGTCTCTGGTCATTCATTTTAGATCTCCTTAAAATGGTAGAAAATTTGGAAGCGATGGTAAAATAGAACGATGATGTGAATAGGAGTGAATGTACTGTGAATAAAATAAATTGGCGGAATGAAATAGAGAGCCGGAAGTTGGACTTATTGCAGGATACACAAAATCTCTTGAAGATTAAAAGTGTTTTAGACGAAGAAAATGGAACAAAAGAAGCTCCATTTGGCGCAGGTGTAAAAGAAGCGCTCGACTACATGCTAGGGCTGGGAGAGAAAGCTGATTTCACGATTAAAAACGTAGACAATATCGCTGGTCATATTGAAATGGGAGAAGGGGAAGAGGTCGTCGGAATTCTTTGCCATGTAGACGTGGTGCCAGAAGGAGACGGCTGGGGCTCAGACCCGTTTGGAGCTGAAATTCGTGATGGAAAAATCTTTGCCCGCGGCGCCCTTGATGATAAAGGGCCGACAATGGCGGCTTTCTATGCGATGAAAACAGTGAAGGAGCTTGGTCTACCTTTAAGTAAGCGTGTGCGGATGATCATCGGTACAGATGAAGAATCCAATTGGCGTTGTGTGGACCGATATTTTGAAGTGGAAGAAATGCCAACAATAGGCTTCGCACCAGATGCTGATTTCCCAATCATTAATGCGGAAAAAGGAATTTGGGATTTTGCGATGATTCAAGGGCCAGCGAAAATAAATCAGAAGACATCGACAGTGAATGTGAAGAGCTTTACGTCTGGCCGCAGAACGAATATGGTGCCTGATTTTGCAACTGCTATTGTGGAATCGACGAATAGTGAAGAAGTAACGAGCCTTTTCAATTCATATGTAAATAGACATTCTTTAACGGGTATTGCTACTCCTATGGGGAATGAACTATTATTTGAGGTTAATGGTGTATCTGCCCATGCAATGGAACCAAATAATGGTGTGAACGCAGGGCTACACCTGGCAGATTTCCTATCAAGTCTAGAACTAGATGAGCACGCTAATACGTATTTCCGTTTTATTCAAAAGTATTTAATTGACGATACACGTGCGAGCAAACTTGGAATTGCCTATAGTGATGAAATGACGGGTGAGTTGACGTTGAATGCGGGCAAATTCAATTATTCGAAAGATAATGAAAGCAGCATTGGCTTTAGCATGCGTTATCCGGTTACGTATAAATGGGAAGAAAATTCAACGAAGCTAAAAACTCATCTGAAATCCTTGAATTGGAGCCTTGTAACGAATTCTCACTCCACTCCACATCATGTGGACAGTGAAAGCTTCTTAATTAAAACATTACAAAAAGTATATGAAGAAGAAACAGGTGAAAGAGCCGATTTGCTTTCAATCGGTGGAGGTACTTATGCCCGTTCATTGACAGAAGGAGTCGCATTCGGTCCACTGTTCCCAGGCAGTGAGGACCTTGCCCATCAAAAAGATGAGTATATTGTGATTGAAGATCTGTTAAAAGCGGCAGCTATTTACGTAGCAGCCATTTATGAATTGGCTAAGTGATAACAAGGGGGGAATCGGCATGGAAAAAATGATACTTAATGGTGAAATACGTAATCGTAGCGAGATAAAGATGGAATTAGAAGACAGAGGCTACCAATTCGGCGATGGTGTATACGAGGTCATCCGAATTTATAACGGCAAGCTGTTTACGAGTGAAATGCATCTTACGAGGCTGATTGAAAGTGCGAGCAAAATCAGTATCAACATTCCTTATACGGTAGGAGAAATCGAGGCTCAGCTAAAGGACCTTGTAGCCGAAAACGAGATTACATTCGGAACAGTCTATATGCAATTTACAAGAGGGGTCTCACCTAGAAATCATGCCTTTCCAAGTACTGATGTTACCCCGGTTTATGTTGCTTACACAAAAGAAGTACCATATAATGGGGCACTAAAGCCGGGAGCAAAGGCGATCACAATCGAGGATATCCGTTGGCTTCGCTGCGATATTAAAAGTTTAAACTTGCTTGGAAATATCCTTGCTAAACAAAAAGCGGCAGAAGCGGGCTGTTTTGAAGCGATTCAGCATCGTGACAATATGGTAACTGAAGGAAGCTCATCGAATATTTCTATCATAGTAAATGGTGAACTGAAAACACATCCAGCTACTAACTTGATCTTAAATGGAATTACTCGCCAAGTGATGCTTAAAATATGTAAGGATTTGGGTGTTTCTTATCAAGAGGAAGTCTTTACATTAGAAGACCTGATGGCAGCGGATGAGGTCATCATGACTAGTACAACGGCAGAAATCATGCCAATTACTGCAATAGATGGTCAATCCATTGGCAGCGGTGAACCAGGTACTGTGACACGTCAAATACAACAAGCTTTTCATGCAGAAATTGAGCGTCAGTGCGGTCACGTTATTGAATCTATTGTGAAATAATCAAAAACATTCTTAGTTGAAAATACGAAACGAAACAAAATGGAACTAACAAAAACTTGATCGTTTGCAAAATGAAGTACGCTTTCCGTAATCGAGGGGACAGAGCAGTCTGTCCTCTTTTTGGAATGATTGTAACTAAACATCTTATATCAAGTGAAACTAATTTCTATTTTATCCTCTCACCTCTAAGCCTTAAGGTGGTGGGCAGTTATCCTCCACCTACGCTTCTTCGATTTCTCTAAGCTTTAAGCCGGGCAGTTATCCTCCACCTACGCTTCTTCGATTTCTTTAAGCTTTAAGCTGGGAGGGTTACTGCCCGTTAAAGCGGGATAAAATAAAAAATAAAAGGAAGAGTTGGCTGATGACGAAAACACATTTCTTTTACGCGTTAACTTTGCCAGATGAAACGAAAGAATTTTTGAAGCAGACGAGTGAACGGATCGAGACCGAATTTCCTTTTAAAAAATGGCTGCATCATGAAGACTATCATATCACTCTTGCGTTTCTTGGAGATGCAACAGAAGAAATGAGGCAGAAGAGTTTAGAATTCGTGAATATTGCTCTTGAGGATGTATCTAGGTTTGATCTCCAATTGAATGGAATAGGTACTTTTGGAAATGTAGAAACTCCTCGGATTCTTTTTGCGGGAGTGAATCCGTCAGAGCAGCTTTTCAATCTGCAAAAAAAAGTATATACAATGTGTGAGGAAGTTGGTTTTACTTTGGATAAAAAACCATTTAAACCACATATTACACTGGCAAGAAAGTTTAGCGGAAATGCTTTTCAACTTAATCGAATGCAAGAACTTGCCGATATATCCAATAGAACCCATCGATTTCAAGGTGCTACCGTTACGTTATACCAAACGCATCTTGGTCAAGCACCTTCCTATCAATCAATCGCAACATGTTCACTAACATAATTCAGAGGATGTCTCAGAAAGGGCCTGACCTCACACTCTATACACAGTTTATACTGTTATATACGATTGTAGTTGTGGGCCCCCTGACCCTTTCGTTATGGGAGCCCCCTCGATTAAACATCTTAGGACGGTGATAAATATGGGACAGCTGATAAAGCTTCAAGATTATATATCAAGATATGAGCAGGATATATATCGATATCCTAGCCAATTTGTTCGGCTTAAGCAGCAGCAGTGGGAGAAGCTAAAAGCGGCTTACGCAGCAGGTGAGCTCACGACGCTTTATGAGGAACATGAAGATGCCAGACAAATGGAAGTAGAGCATGATGGAAAAAAAAGCTTAATGAACAAAGTAAGAGGACTCATAGGACGAGGTACTAAAGATTTACCTGATTACAAGGAAAAGCCAGTTGGTGAAACGAATATTTTCTCGTTGAATTTTCCTACAGAGCCAAAGAGTTTAGATGATTTAAAGCAAAACTACTTGAATCAGCTTTTGAAGTTTCAATTAAAATGGGGAAGCTCAACGATTCATGAAAAATCATGGATGAATAATTCTTATATTTTAGATGAAAAGTTGCGTTTCTTTTTACAACGTTTTCCCGATACATATCTAGTCCTCTACAAACCAATTTTTGTTTTGAAAAACGCTCCGATTGAATTAGAGGTCATTTTAGTAGGACCTACCGATGTGTGGTGCATAACCTTTTTGGAGGCAGAAGAGGATGCAGCCTTCATTGGGTCGAATGAACGATTCTGGCTACGTCGGCACCACCAATATCCAGATAAAAAATTATTAAATCCACTCATTGCCTTAAATCGGACAGGAAAAATTGTTTCCCAGTTATTTGAGTTGTATGAGAGTAGCCTACCGATTCATAAGGTTGTTTTATCGCGCAATGGATATATTGATTATCCACAAGCCCCTTACGATACGACATTTCTCGATAAGCGTGTTTTTCCAGAATGGTTTGAGAAAATGAGAAGCGTGCAAACGCCTTTGAAGCACCAACAGTTAAAAGCGGCACAAGGATTGCTTGAATATTGTCAAACAACATCGAGCAGAAGAGTGGAATGGGATGCGGATCAACATGATCAATTTGGAATCGAAGATGAATCCTAAAAAAGCTGACCAAAGGTATTGAACCTGAAGTATAGAATATGGAAGGGAGTTTCACTTTTTCCTGCATGAACGGGCAGTAAGTCCCCGCTGCTTGAAGTTTCACTATATAGGGTTTTCGCACGTAAAGATCAATCAAACACATGGAAATATAGACATATTTTCATGTGTTTCGATGATACTACTTGACGAAAAACTAGCTTTTAACTAAAATTTAAAAAGGATAGCTATTGCTAAAATGTTCAATAGCTATCCTTTTTATTCTAAAGATAGATGATCATGAATGATACCACGACTTATTCTCGTATTGTATTGCATGCGAAGCGATATGTTTTTCGGACATACTAAAACCATAGAACCAATCTGAAAGTGAAATTGTTTAAACAACTATTATATAAAGAAAACACCACGAGGCAATTAAGTGAGGAAATTGAAGGTGAACCAATTGGAACATTTATTAGGGCAGGAGTGGGAGATATTTCCTGCTGGAGGAGCAACAGGAGAAGCCTTCATTGCCGTCAACAAGGATGAAAAACTTTTTCTAAAACGAAATTCATCGCCATTTCTTGCGGTCCTATCTGCAGAGGGCATCGTGCCTAAGCTTATTTGGACTAGAAGGCTTGAAAATGGAGATACCATTACAGCACAGCGTTTTATAGACGGCAAGGAGTTAACACACGAAGAAATGAACGAAGAGAAAGTGGCTCATCTTCTGCGGAAAATTCATCAGTCTAAACCGTTATTAAGCATGCTGAAAAGGTTGGGAAAATCGCCATTGCTGCCCGATATCATGTTAGAGAATATTACAAGCAATCTCGACTTGGAAATACAGAACATTTCGTTGATACAACGAACGTTGTATTTTTTACAGGAAAATTTATCTTTGATTGAATGTGATGATAAGGTTGTCTGTCATTGTGATGTCAATCATAACAACTGGATGATAACAAAGGAGAATAAGCTATATTTAATTGATTGGGATGGCGCTATGATTGCAGACCCGGCTATTGATTTAGGCATCCTCCTTAACTCATATATACCAAGAGAGCAGTGGGGACCTTGGTTAAAGCGATACGGAGTAAACCTGGAGCCGGGTCTTCAATTGCGGATGCAATGGCATGTGTTAGCACAGTTATTGATTTCGATTCAATGGCATAAACGTCAAAGTCGGTTAAAGGAAATGAATATTCTTCTTAAAAACCTTGAATCCATTTTAGAATAATTATGAATATTGATTCATACCATCCACCCACTGTGTTAGTTGGTCTTGGTGAGTTTGGATGTGTTCGTCTAAATCCGAAGTGGAAATGCCACTCTGACTATATTGGTACACGTCCTGTAAAATCGATTTTACATTTTGATTAACGCCATTGTTGACCAATAATGACTTCACAAGTCGTTCTACCTGCTCGTATTCTGAAATGGAGCCACAACAGTCTGTTTGATGGTTGCTTAATATATCTTTTAATAACGTCATTTGGTGCTCGTGTGAAAGCGGCATAGCGTCACCCTTTCTGAAGTTTCTTTTAGGGTATGCTCTGCTGCTTTTCTTTATTCATTTGATAAGTTATCGATTGCGTACCATAGTAGATTAAATTCATCTTGCAGAGGTGTGCAATTCCGTGTTATGGTTTGAACGAATCTTTATATTAGGGGTGTCATCATGCGTTTAAGAAATAAGCCCTGGGCTGATGAAAAATTAAGTGAGTTCTCCCACTTTGTTATTGCAAATCCGGAAGAACAAAAAGGAAAATGGCGAGATATTTTTGGGAATGATAATCCGCTCTATATTGAAGTTGGATCGGGGAAAGGTCGTTTTATTACGGAAATGGCCAAAGCTCATCCAAACGTGAATTTTATTGGAATTGAAGTATATAAAAGCGTCATCGTTGCTGCGCTTGACCGTGTCATCGAAGCAGATATTCCCAATCTAAAGCTGCTCAATGTCGATGCAGCCGACTTATGTAATTATTTTGCAAAAGGTGAAGTAGACAGGCTGTACTTGAACTTCTCCGATCCATGGCCAAAGACACGTCATGCAAAACGTCGCTTGACCTACAAAACGTTCCTAAGCATTTACGAAGATGTTTTACCACAAAATGGAGAGATTCATTTTAAAACCGATAATCAAGGATTATTTGAATCATCGTTAAAGAGTATTTCCGAATATGGAATGTTGCTGTCCTATGTGAGTCTTGATCTTCATAACAGTGATTTTGAAGGCAATATCATGACGGAATATGAGGAGAAATTCTCAAAACGAGGTAGTAGAATTTACCGAATGGAAGCTCAGTTTCAATAAAAAGAGGTTGTCCTAAGGGTCAGACCTCGCACTCTATATCAGTATGTAGTGTTTCATACACGTATCTTATACTGAATTTAGTTGTTGCGGGGTTTGACTCTTTTGCTTATGGAACAGTCTCTATTTCATTGTATATAAATTTGAGCCTATACGTCGAGACCAAAAATGCCCATCAATTTCAAGATTTGTGATTGTTTTTGTTAAAAATTTTCAATACTTAGAAAATGGTGATACACTTGTCTTATATAAAAACAGACTGGTGACGGTTTTAAAATGGGGGAAAACTATGGAGACTTTACAAATCGGAGAAATTAAGCTGACTTGGTTGAATGGTGGGGTTACTTATATGGATGGGGGAGCAATGTTTGGTGTTGTTCCTAAACCGCTCTGGTCGAAAAAATACCCAGTGAATGACATGAATCAAATTGAATTGCGGACGGATCCCATTCTCATTGAGGCGAATGGATTGAAGCTGCTTATTGATTCAGGTGTGGGCAATAGCAGATTTTCCGAAAAACAAATCCGAAACTATGGCGTAAAAGAAGAATCAAGAGTGGTTGAAGATTTAGCAAAGCTTGGGCTAAGTTCAAACGATATTGATTATGTGTTAATGACACATTTACATTTTGATCATGTATGCGGGCTTACTAAGCATACTGGAGAAGAATGGGCACCGGTTTTTGAAAATGCCTCCATTATAACATCTGATATAGAATGGGAAGAAATGCAAAATCCAAACATTCGTTCAAGAAATACATATTGGCGGAAAAACTGGGAAGCTATTGCCCATTTAATTCAGCCTTTTAGTACAGCTATGCAAATAACAAAAGGGATTAAAATGATTCATACAGGCGGGCACAGTGATGGTCACTCAATTATCATCATTGAAAGTGGTGAAGAAATGCTCATTCACATGGCTGATATTATGCCAACGCACGCGCATAATAACGTATTATGGGTGCTTGCCTACGATGATTACCCGATGGACTCTGTGTATCAAAAACAGAAATGGATGAAAGAGGGGCTAGAAAAAGGAGCTTGGTACAGCTTTTATCATGATGCCTATTACCGAGCAGTAAAGTGGGATGAAACGGGAAAAGAAATTCTAGCCGAAGTAAAACGCGAACGAAGGGTCTGACCTAGTACCCTATCCACCGTTTTAGTGCTATTTACGCTTCGTGTAGACGATAAAAAGTGATTGCGGGGTATGACCCCGCAATGATTATATTCAGTTTAAATAAAGTGAAATATACTATAAACTGTGTGATGAATGCGTGGTCAGACACTTTCGTTATTTTTGCGGAATTAAATCAATGATGATACCAGTTGTTGCATCGGCAACAAATTCGAATTGTTCTTGCGTATTGTTGATACTCCTCGTAATGCCACCTTTATACACTTCATAATCGAGGTCGTACTTTTGATACGTTTCAGGCTTCATTAAAATCCATGAACCGTAAATTTTTCCATCCTTCTTAACAGATGCTTTCACAACATCTAATATTTTTTCAGGAGAAGGAGGTCCTGATTGCTCCAATACTTGTTTCGTTACATAGCCTGCAGCAAAACCTGCAGTAACCCCTAGTATGAATGTTTTCCAGTTCATTCTCTGATCCCTCCGTTTTCTCACGTGTACATCTATCTCTTAGTATACAAAAGATTGTCATCACTTCCCAATAATTAGTCAGCGATATAATGTTCTATGATTAATGCCTTCAAACTATGCAATCTATTTCATTCCCTGGGTAAAATAATCTGTAAGTGGCAACCAACATCAATTTTCTGTAAAATAGAGGAGTACATAAAATAGTTAGATTCGAGGTAGAAAAAATGAATCAAGAAACTTTAGCCTTATTTAAAACGTTGACTGAATTGCCAGGCACATCGGGAAATGAACATGCTGTAAGAAAGTTTATGAAATCTGAGCTTGAGAAATATTCAGATGAAATTGTTCAGGATCGCCTTGGTAGTATTTTTGGTTTGAAAAAAGGACCAGTAGATGGACCGACTGTACTTGTTGCTGGTCATATGGATGAAGTAGGTTTCATGGTAACGTCGATTACGGATAATGGAATGATTCGCTTTCAAACGCTTGGCGGTTGGTGGAGCCAAGTTTTACTTGCACAACGTGTGCAAATCATTACCGATAATGGTCCGGTTATAGGAGTGATCGGCTCGATTCCGCCGCATTTACTCGAAGAATCGCAACGCGCAAAGCCAATGGATATTAAAAATATGTTGATTGATATCGGTGCTGACGATAAAGAAGATGCGATGAAAATCGGGATCATCCCTGGTCAACAAATTGTCCCAATCTGTCCATTTACACCGATGGCAAATGAAAAGAAAATCCTTGCAAAATCATGGGATAACCGCTACGGTTGTGGTCTTGCCATCGAACTTCTGAAAGACGTACAAGGGGAGACATTGCCAAATAATTTGTATTCAGGCGCAACAGTTCAAGAAGAAGTAGGCCTTCGCGGTGCACAGACATCTGCATTCATGATTAAACCTGATATTTTCTTCGCCTTGGATGCGAGTCCAGCAAATGATATGTCCGGGAATAAATCTGAATTTGGACAGTTAGGTAAAGGAGCCCTCCTGAGAATCCTTGACCGTACGATGGTGACACATAAGGGGATGCGTGAATTTATTTTAGATACAGCAGAAACCCATTCGATTCCTTATCAATATTTCGTATCACAAGGTGGTACAGACGCTGGGCGTGTGCATCAAGCGAATGAAGGAATACCAAGTGGAGTAATTGGCATTTGCTCAAGATACATCCACACAGCCGCTTCTATGATTCACATCGACGATTATGCAGCTGCTCGTGAGCTGATTGGGAAATTAGTACGTGCTTGTGATAAGACCACGCTTGAAAGTATTCTGAATAACGGGTGAGGTATGATGTTACGAATTGTAGTCGGGAGTCATAACCCAGCAAAGGTGCAAGCTGTGAAGAATGCATTTAGTGAAGAACTTGTTGAAATCTTAACCTTGAACGTTGCTTCTGGTGTACAAGAACAGCCTTTTTCTGATGAAGAAACGATTGAAGGTGCGATGAATCGGGCTAAAAATGGTTTAAGTGAAAGTGATGCACAAATTGGAATAGGTCTTGAAGGCGGAGTAGTTGAAACAAAGTATGGATTGTTCCTCTGTAATTGGGGGGCGCTTGCGGTCCGGGAATCATCAGACGTATTCATTGCGGGCGGTGCGAGAATATTGCTACCAGATGCAGTTGCCAAAAGACTGCTCGCAGGAGAAGAGCTCGGAACGGTTATGGATGAGTTCACAAATCGTGCCGGAATTCGTAAAAAGGAAGGCGCGATTGGTGTATTCACAAATGAACGAATTACCCGAGCAGACATGTTCAGCCATATTATGAGCATGTTAGTTGGGCAGTATGAATATAAAATTGGACAACAGCGATAAAGTGAAACTTCCATCAGTGGGGGCCTCATCTCCCACTGATGGTTAGTTGAACCAATCGGACTTTTACGGGCAGTAAGACCCCCACCTCATAAGCTTGAGGTGGGGGTCTTACTGCCCGTTAATGCGGGATAAATTTAGTAAAGTTCTTTCTTCGGAATGGAGGAAGAACTTTTTTTTACGTCAAAATCTCAAAATATGCATCAAAGTAATATTTTGATGTGCTATAGAGATCGTCAAAAAAAGTCTGACCTCACACTCTATTCGCGATAAATAGTGTGAGGTCAGACTTGCTATGGTTCAGCTGCTTTCTTTTATGTCCTATTCTTTTTCTTTGACAACTTAGGTTTTTTCCAGTGAAGGATCTTCTTAAATTGTTTAGTTCGTCTTGTTTTCTTTTTCTTGTCAGAAGGTATGTCGTTGACTTCTTCTTCAAGGTTAAATTGGGAAACGACCGTTTGTAAATCGGCGGCGATATGGCTTAGTTCTGTTGCGGCTTCACTTACATGAGTAATCGCTATTAATTGGCTTTCACTTGAGGCACTTACTTCTTGTGAAGCGCCGGTTGATTGCTCTGATACTTGATACACATCCCCCATTTTTTTAACGAGAATCGTGTTTGCGCTTTGGACATCTTTAATGGAATGTTGGATTGTGCCAATTTTCAAGCTGATTCGTTCCACATGTTGAACGATATTTTCAAACGCGCTCTTTGTATAGTCAACCGAATGACTTTGAATCGTTTTATATTCATTAAATTTCTGCGATTCAATCATTAATGCATTCATTTGTTCATTCATTGTATGAATGACTCGTTGGATGCTTTCGGCTTCATGCTTGGAACGTTCCGCAAGCTTTCGTACTTCGTTTGCCACTACACTAAATCCTCTTCCTGCATCCCCAGCTCGTGCGGCTTCAATCGCAGCGTTTAAGGCAAGAAGATTTGTATTCTCAGCAATGTCTTGGATCGTCCCAACAATACCTGATATCGCAAGTGATTTTTCAGATGCACTTTGAATTTGCATCGTCAAATGTGTAGCTAATTGTAGGAATTGTTCAGATGTCTCCTGGAGACTGACGACTGTTTTCAGTCCAAGGTGCCCTTCATTCTCCGTTTGTGTTGCCTCGATAACAATTTCTTCACTTATAATTTCTGTTTCTGAGATGGAATCCGTTACCTTTTGTAAAATAACATTGCTTTCCTCAAGCTCTAAAGATTGCAGTGTCGCTCCAGCTGCAACTTGTTTAATGGCTGCATTTACTTGATTGGATTGAGCAGACGTTTCTTCAGAAATAGCGGCTAAGTTTTGTGAAGAAGAGTTCAACTGATCAGCTGAATTCCTAACTTCAAGTAGTGTGTGTTTAACTTTTTCCGCCATTTTATTAAAAGTTTCTGCTAAACTCATCATTTCGTCTTTTCGTTTAATGGATACTTGATAAGCCAGATTCCCGTTGCCGATTTTATCTGCCCCATCTTTTAAAGCAAATATAGAAGTGCGTATTGACATCATTAATAAATAGCCCATGGTCGAAAGAATGAATACGATTATAACACTGATTATTACAAGAGAAATAGTAATCCACTTAATCTTTTCTTCATTTGCTCGGTTCAATTTAGTTTCTTGATCATGCGAAATGACTTCTAGATCAGAAGCAGAGTTTTCAACCGTGCTAGCTGTAGTATCAAATGCCATCGATATCGTTGTTGTATCAAGATATGTTAGCACAATCGATCTCATTGTCTTTCTATAATTGTTTAATTGAACAATAAGAGCCTCTTTTTGCACGGGAGAAATGGATGATCTTGCTATTGTATTTTCCAAGTCATTCATCTGAGACGAATATTCTGTATATGGACTGGTTTCTTTTGTGGCCAAATAATGCTGTTCCAATAGACGGATGATGGAAAATTGGTTGAAAAGCTCCTGGTGATTCGATTGCAAAAGCAAATCCGCCACTTTTATCCCACCGCTTTCAAGGTCTGCCCGAAGGCCTTCCGTGTTGAAGTAGCCTATTTTTTCATATAGCTGGACGATTTGCTTAAAGCTGTTTTCGTAATCGGTAACATGATCCTCAATCCGTTCGAATTGCTGAACGATGTCAGGATATGGGCTGTATTCTGCTTTTAATGATGCAGTTGTTTTGATAATCTTATCAACACGTTCGAATACAAATCTTGCATTGGAAGCTTTCGGATTTTTCAAATATTGTCGCTCAAATTTTCTCGTATCAGCCATTTGATATTTAAGATCTTTACTATCCTTAATGGCTTGATTGAGAAGTGATTGCTCTTCTCGAACATTATTTTGTTTTCCCATTGCGATCATGTTAAAAACGATTAACAAAAGAACGCTAACTAATGATATGAAAATAATAAGTCCAATTTTGGCCTTGATTGTTTGCATAAACTGCCTCTCTTTCTGAAACGAATTAGGTAGTTGTAACTAGTATACTATTGTAATATAAGAAATATTTCCTATATTATAGAATTTTTAGCTGTTGATAACAATAGGAATTTATTTAATAAGGACGACGATCGTTAGGGAAAGACTGAATATAGGGCTAAAAACTCGAATCTATGGTAGGGTGTAAGGCTCTTGTTTTTTTAAGAAATAAGTTTGCGTATTGTTGGTTTATCGTGAAGTAGTTTGGTATCATCAACATAAGTGTTGAGAGATAAAATCTATTTATTGGAGGGAATTAGAATGAAAAATTTAGAATCTATCGAGCAATTTACAACCTTAAAAAATGAAGGGAAACATATTTTCTTGTTTTCAGCAGATTGGTGTGGAGATTGCCGAGTGATTGAACCTGTTTTACCAGGCATTGAAGCGGCGTATCCTGACTATACTTTCGTTCATATTGACCGTGATAAATTTATTGATGTATGTGTAGAAAATGATGTTTTTGGCATTCCAAGTTTTATTGCATATGACAACGGAAAAGAGTTAGGACGTTTTGTTAGTAAAGACCGTAAAACAGAGCAAGAAATTAAAGAGTTTATCGAATCCTTATAAGGATTCAAATTTTGTATAGTTCTAATAATAATTAAATAGACTAAATAGTTTGTTTATGACCAAATCGGCTCTTTTCATACAAATAAACACGCTATATGCGCTTAATTGCAATGGTGGCGGTGCGGAGCTAGATTTTGGGGTACTTCCTATAATTAATATGTATACCTGTTAAGCAGATCAGCTATATTGATAAGTTGCGAAGCTCCGCCCCATGTCCTTAAAGAAGTGAGGAATTCTGAATGAAAATGGATAGTAAGAAGATCATGAAACTTATGAAAGAGCGGTTAGGTTCGGAATACCGCAGCTATGCCTTTGATAGTAAGACAGATGTTCTTCGTATTGAAAACACGGTAACTGGAAAAGGCATTTCGGTCGAGTTGCCGAAAATCGTGGCAAATTGGGAAAATTCAAAGGAAAAAGCGATCGATGAAGTCGTTTATTATGTAGAGGAAGCATTGCAGGTGATGGGTGAAGAGCACACGTTGACTGGTAAAGAAAAAAACATTTTTCCAGTCATTCGGTCCACCTCTTTTCCTACAGAAGCGACATCTGGGAATCCGTTTTTATTTGATGAACATACAGCTGAAACACGGATTCTGTATGCGCTTGACTTAGGAAATACATACCGGCTAATCGACCGTCAGATGCTAGAGAAAGAGGGATGGGAACCTGAACGGATACGACAAATTGCAAAGTTTAACGTCCGATCGCTTAAAACGCCTTTGAAATCTGATACGGTTGCGGGTAATACATTTTATTTCTTGAATACGAATGATGGCTACGATGCAAGCCGTATCGTTAACGAAACTTGGTTAAAAGAAATGAAGAATACCATGAAAGGGGAGATGGCGATCAGCATCCCGCATCAGGATGTCATTATTATCGCAGATATCGAAAATGATACGGGCTATGATGTGCTTGCACAAATGGCGATGAGTTTTTTTGCAAGTGGCCATGTCCCGATCACTGCTCTTTCCTTCTTATACGAAAATGACGAATTAGAGCCAGTCTTTATCCTGGGGAAAAATAAAAAGAGAAGCGAATAATTAAGCACAGCGTAATAGAATGCACATTCTGACAGTGAACCATCACTGAGTGGGATGTGCTTCTTTTATGTGGAAAAGGGGCGGGGCTTCGCAAAGTCAGCGCAGCTACTTTTAGAACCTGAACCTTTTTCATCGTTTTAGTTGGGATTAGATGCTCATGGATGTTTTACCTTGGTTTAGCAGGCTGTAATATCCCCATTTTACTTTTATCCCGGTTTAACAGGCTGTAATATCTCATAAAGTAATTCCTGAGAATAAAAAAACAGGAGTATTGAGAAAAACAGCCTATAAAACCCCGATTGGTTCAACTAACTAACAGTGGGGAACTACACCCCACTATTAGAAGTTTCACTTTATCATGAAAATATAATATGACTGTATTGCTACTGCAATAGAATCGACGTATACTAGGTCACCTAGAGGATATGAAAATATCGAAAATAAAATGGTTTCCTCTCATAATTTTGTGAAAATCATTGATTAATTGGTGTATACTGGGTATATTCCAACTGGTTTATGATGCAGGTAAAAGGTACGCATACAAGTTGGTTTACCAAAATTTAATAAAAAAAGATCGTTGACTATAAGTTGGTAGAAAGAGTGATTGTATTGAAATGGCTCAAAAAAATAAAGAAATGGTTCCAAGATGAAGAAATTATTGAAATAGAAGAAATTATGATCGATGAAGAGATAGATAAAGAAACATTAAAAAAGATGGACTTGACTCAATTGCAAAAGTTGAAAGAACAATCAGTCTCGCATGAAGAGCTCACATCAACCCGTTTAGACCCGGATACTCGGATATTATTTCAATATCCAAAAGGTGAATTTAAATTTCCCATTATTCCAGATAATAAAATAAGACAAAGGCGTCCCAAAAAGCCTGACCGACCAATAAACAAAGAAAGAAACACGAAACGCAGGGAGAATAGTTCGGAAATAGTTTACAAGCAACCGGAACAGCCAGAAAAGCAGAAACAAGAAGCAGCACCAAAAATAACGAAGATTGTCCCGTCTAAAACACCGTTTCGACCAACTGAAATTCCATCTCCTATTTACGGTTATAAACGGCCAGAACCCTTTAATAAAACCCGGGATGACATTGTGGAGTATGAATTAGAAAATACCATCGAATTACCTGTTCCAGATCCAATCGAGACTAAAGCGATCCTTCGAAAAAATGATAGGGAAGAACGAGAGGAAGAGCATGGAACGATAGCTGACTCAGAGTTTAAGGAACAAGAGATCGCAGAAGATGTATCAGAATTAATCAATGCTAATGATGAAAAAGAAAAAAATGAACGTTCGACGGATCTAATCAAAGAAGAAGAAAAAACGGTGCTTGAGGAAATAAGCTTTGATACTACAGCTGCTACAATTGAATCGCTAGTACCAAAGGCAGAAAAAACCGAACGGATGACTGCTGCAACTGCTGTATATGAACGAGAATCAAGTGATACAATGACAGTAGTAGAACCTTCTCTTGAACAGGAACATTTCGTTCAACCAAAACCTACAAAAAAACATATTCCATTTAATGTGATTATGTTGAAGCAGGATAAAGAAAAGGTCGATCGGCTAAAGACTTTCGAATCGATGAGGAAAACGATTGTCGATGATCAGAACATTTCCCGGGAAAATGTCGAGCCAGTGTCTGAAGTTAAGTTTGAACAAGATGTGAATGAAATACATAGGCAAGCAGCTCGTGTAATAACCAAAGACTTAGTTGAATCGAAATCCGACGTCCATCTTTCAACGGTTCAAAGTCTTGTACATACCGAAGAACCGGTAAAAGAGGTCATTCCTGAAAATCTTCCTACAGTATCGTTAGAAATGAATCTACAAGATCCAATTGTATCGAATCAGACAATAAGTGAGGAAGAAAATCCATATTACGCATTTCCGTCCATCGACTTACTAACACCAGCAGCATCCGCAGAAAGTGACAATGAATGGCTTGAAGGGCAGACGGCATTATTGGATGATACATTGAAGAACTTTAATGTTCGTGCAAAAGTGGTTAATGTCACGCAAGGTCCTGCTGTGACAAGATTTGAGGTGCAGCCAGAGCCAGGTGTGAAGGTGAATAAGGTCACGAATTTAATGGATGATATTAAACTAAGTCTTGCTGCACAGGATATTCGGATGGAAGCACCGATTCCTGGCAAGCATACCATAGGCATTGAAATCCCGAATCGAAAAAGCATGCCTGTGTTTCTGCGGGAAATTCTCGAAAGTGATTCATTCAAACAAGATCCATCCCCGTTGACAGTCGCACTTGGACTTGATATTTCCGGTGAACCGATTGTGACGGATTTGAAAAAAATGCCACACGGACTCATTGCTGGGGCAACCGGCTCAGGGAAAAGTGTTTGTATTAATTCAATGTTAATTAGTTTACTGTATAAAGCTACACCACAAGAGGTGAAATTACTGCTCATTGATCCTAAAATGGTTGAGCTTGCTCCATATAACCGTCTCCCTCATCTCGTTAGTCCGGTTATAACAGATGTAAAGGCAGCCACCGCAGCATTGAAATGGGCTGTTGAAGAAATGGAAAGGCGTTACGAATTGTTTGTTCACGCAGGAGTCCGTGATATTGGACGTTTCAATGAAAACGCAGAGGCAGCGGGTCAGCATGCGAACAAATTGCCTTTTATCGTGATCATTATTGATGAGCTTGCCGATTTAATGATGATGTCGCCTGCAGATGTGGAGGAGGCTATTAGTCGGATTGCACAGAAAGCACGTGCTTGCGGGATTCATTTGATTGTTGCAACTCAACGTCCTTCAGTTGATGTCATAACTGGCTTGATCAAGGCAAATATCCCGACAAGAATTGCGTTTTCGGTCTCATCTCAAGTGGATTCACGTACAATTCTGGACAGCGGTGGTGCGGAAAAGCTGTTAGGTAGAGGCGATATGTTGTTTGCTGAAAATGGATCTTCCAAATCAGTTCGTCTCCAAGGTACGTTCGTCACAGACCATGAAATTGATGAAGTCGTCCATCATGTGAAGAACGAGCAGCAACCGCAATACTTATTTGAGCAAGAAGAATTATTGAATAAAGCACAATTCACCGAAGAAATCGATGAATTATTTTTTGAGTCATGTGAATTTGTCGTCTCGCAAAATGCTGCTTCAACCTCAAGCTTACAAAGAAGGTTCAAGATTGGCTACAATCGTGCAGCAAGATTAATGGAAATGATGCATGACAAGGGGATTATTTCTGAATCGAGAGGGAGTAAACCGAGGGATGTGCTCATCACGGCAGAAGAATTGGAATCCTTTTTAGAGGAAAACGCGGTGATGTAAGAATCAGGCGGTCATTCTTCGACTGTACAGGATGCGTGTGGCGGCTATTAGTAGGATGAGCTAATTTCTCTTTCGAAGGTGCTTCTCTTCTTTGTGTTAAGGAAATGGGAAGTGCTAGGTTTACTTAAAAAAGTAGAAACAAATAATATGAAAAATCTAAGAAGATGTATTATGGCGCTAGTTTGTCTTACGAAGAGGCCTTTACTACTAGATGTGAGTGTTTAATCACTGTGTTCGTGTCTTTTATAGGTGAACATCCTAGACGAAAATGTATATACTAAGAATTGTAATGTATTATTGGCAAATGAAGGATCGGTAAAATCAACTATGTTAAAATGGTAATATCGTGTTATGGTTGATTTTTTTAAAGAGTGATATAATGTATACTCATGTATGAATAATGTGAAGTTAAGATTTCAATTCTCTGGGAGATACTGAAAGGGAAGCTATTAAGTTCCCTTACAACTTCCAAATTAGAAAACAAGAAAAACAAAAAAGATGACATTATATACCGTGATACAGATAGACGATTGGTGGAGGATCTATTTATGACTGTTTACCATTTTGTAGGAATTAAGGGCTCTGGGATGAGCGCGCTTGCTCAAGTACTTCATGATATGGGGTATGTTGTTCAAGGTTCTGACTACGAAAAGAAATTTTTTACACAAATTGCATTAGAAAATGCAGGCATTACAATTCTTCCTTTTGCTGAAGAAAATATTCAGCCTGGAATGACAATTATTGCAGGAAATGCATTCCCAGACACTCATCCGGAAATTGTTGCAGCGATGAAGCTGGGATTGCCAATCCTTCGCTATCACAACTTCCTTGGAGACCTAACGAAGGGGTTCATCAGTGTGGCAGTAACAGGCGCACATGGGAAAACATCGACGACAGGATTACTTGCTCATGTAATGGGTGGAGCAAAGCCAACTTCGTATTTAATCGGGGATGGTACAGGGAAAGGGATTGCTAAATCGGATTATTTTGTATTCGAGGCGTGTGAATATCGCCGCCATTTCCTTTCTTATTATCCTGATTATGCAATCATGACGAATATTGATTACGACCATCCAGACTATTTCGCCAACATTGAGGACGTATTCGAGGCGTTTCAGAAGATGGCTCTGCAAGTGAATAAAGGAATTATTGCTTGTGGCGATGATGAGCAACTTCAAGGAATTCAAGCAAAAGTTCCAGTGATTTTATACGGATTTGCGGAAGAAAATGATTTTCAAGCACGGAATATTCAAGTTTCCGAGCAAGGCACAACATTTGATGTACATGTGCGGAATAATTACTATGAGACGTTTACGATTCCGACCTTCGGCAAGCATAATGTGTTAAACGCTGTAGCTGTTATTGCACTATGTCAATATGAAGATTTGGATACTGAAACGGTGAAGGCACAATTGATGACATTTACTGGAGTGAAGCGTCGTTTTTCTGAGAAAGAAATCGGCAATCAAATTATTATTGACGATTATGCCCATCATCCAACTGAAATCACAGCAACGGTCGATTCAGCGCGCCAAAAATATCCGAATCGTGAAGTAGTGGCCGTATTCCAGCCACATACGTATTCAAGAACTCAGGCATTTCTGAATGAATTTGCCGATAGCTTAAACTTAGCGGATCAAGTATATCTGTGCGAAATCTTTGGTTCGGCACGGGAACATCAAGGGAAGCTTTCCATTCTAGATCTTCAAGAGAAAATCCCTGGAGCTGAGCTGATTTCAGAGGAAACAACAGAAATCCTTCGTAAACATGACAACAGCGTCATTCTATTCATGGGGGCTGGAGATATTCAGAAATTCCAGACTGCATACGAGAAGTTATTAGAAGTGAAATAATAGATAGAACGAAACCCCTCGGGCCTTTTAGGCCCGAGGGGTTTCTCTGCTTTATCTGAAAATACTCAGATTCTAAAAAAGAAATCTAAGCTATTTTTGTTCCTATATTGAGGTTACTGTTTGATTTCAGCTGCAGTAAAGGTAATCAGTCCATAAACAAAGAGGGATGCACCTTCAACCGTTTCTTGTGTAGTTAGAATATAGGTTACATCTTGGTCACGATCTTCAATCGGATCAACGAATTGCACGACAACTGGTGTTTGATCATCCCGATCTTCAGAATTCACCTAAATGACAGACTGATAAATGAGATTACCAGGCACTACGGTATTTTTATAAATCCTTGTTAGGATCACACGAGGTACACCACCATTATTATTTACATGGAAGAGTCCGTTCAGCCATACAATATTACCTGCTCTTACGTCTTCTAAAGTTACGGATGCAACTGTAAAAGGAGTTACGCTAAGCGGCATTTGATTTTGAGTCGGGTTTGAGGTAATTGGAAATGTAGTCTGGCCTGCAAATTCAACTAACTTATCATTCTTCTTCCTCTTATGATGTCGGCTGCAATTAGCTGAACCAGTTTGAGAACCCACATAATGCTGATCTTTCTTTTTATTATAGAGCTCCATATTACTATCACCCTTTTTTATTGTCTAAATGTTATATTCAATGAAAGAAAGCATGCTTGTACCAATGAGGAATTTTTTAATAAAGATAAAACAGGATGGGCACATATTATCATAACGGTGAATGCATGCACCCATTCACAATGTATGGTTCAAACAAAGAGACCTTGAATCGTTGAAAAATAAGTCCTCTTGTTATAGGCTCTTTTAACACGGATCTTCATTTTTTTCTTCATCATCTTCTTCTGGAATTCTTGTCTCTTTATTTAAAAACTTCCAATAATACGCTTCAATCGCCGTATCGATCATACGCTGTTTAATAAAATGATCATATGTCCTTTTCCCTTTCTTTTTTTCCTCTAATGCTGCATTTCGATCCTTCTTGAGCTCATCAATCCACTCCAATAATTCCTCACGGCTGGAATCAAGAAAGTCATTGTATATTTCTCTGAAAGGATGAGATTCAAGCACCTTTGGACGTTTTTTCCATTCTGACATGACGATCCGTACCTCCTTCTCAGAATAGAGTATTCTTCTATCCGTACAAAAGCACCCAGATTCACAAAAATGGGTGTGAATTTCAATTCGAAAAGGGAAAATCTTTTTGAAAAATATGCTCTTGTCCTGTACGAAAGAAAGCCCACTTGCATTATATAGGAGGGAAGACATCTTAAAGTCTCAAATATTATAGGGAGATGAGAAAATGGGTTATATTTCAAGATCATATAGTGAAGATCATGGCGAATATTATCATAAAAACGGAGGATGCAAAAAAGACCACGACAAAAAAGACCGTTGCCATGATAAAGAAGGCAGAACAGTAGTCGATTTTGACTTTTCTAACCAATCAGGAGCTGTCACACTTGCAACAGCTGCTATTCTTGGTGCAATTGCACCTGAACAAGTGATTGGAGATGTAGATTTTGACAAAGCGTGTAATGGAGATCTTGTTTGGTTAAGTGGTTCAAGTACAATTACGGCTCCAGTGGCCATTGCTGTGGGGACTACAATCGTATATAGAATTCATAAAGTTAGAAAGTTTCAAAATGATCCATTGCTTGGAACAGTAATTCATACAGTTACTCAGCCACTTCCGGTACTTTTGGCTGGTCAATCGATTATTGTACCAATTGACTTTGTGGATGTATTAAGTAGCAGGGAAGATGGTGTAAGCTATGTACTGACTGTTGGTGGAACAGCAGTATTAGCCGTAGCTTTATCAGCTACAATATCCAATACTACGTTCACAGGTACTCAATATAGCCAATAAAATAATCACTTTGAGAGATCTGAATCGCTATTCCAGATCTCTCTTTTCTATAGAATTCTATTTGAAATAAATTAAATGATTTATCATTCCTTATTTCAGATCAAGCAAAGATTTTCAGGAATAATAGATGTATTTTACAGGTGCAATAATTCGTAGAAATACTACTTTCATAAAAAGAGAAAGGAAATCATCGTGAAAATATTCCTTTGAAATCTTACTTTTTTTCTAAACGCTCTAAAACTTCCAAATAAAACTCCCTGTTCTTCCTCTGGATCCGTGCAACATTTTCCGTCAATCTTTTTATACTTTTTTCAGCAGTTAGACTACGTTTATCATCGACATCCATTGACCTGTCACTTTGAGAAATAGAGTTAGAATTTTGTCCTATCAATAAATATAACAAAGCATATGTGCTTATCCCGTGATCAATATTGATGATGGTTTGCCCGTTGTGCAGCATTGTTGTATCGTTTTCCTCTTTATTAATTTTTTTTTCAATTTCTTTTCTTAGCAGAGTTTCCAACATTTCTTTAATTTCCTTATTCTCCGAAGAATACAAATTCCCCACCTCTTTTCTAATAATTGATGCTAATGGAATTCAACGATGCAATTCCTTCCATTCTTTCTTGGCAATAAATAAACCCTTCAATGTGTATGTAGCCTGATTCTTCATTTGAGAAACGGATCTGAAAATTTGCAAAGGAGAATGTATCATTGGCTGGGATGATTTGATTAGCTACAGGTCGAAATGAATATTCATTCGTAGCAGCGTTTTGTTTATCTTCAATACGTTCCCAAAAAAAAGCTTCGTTTTGAAGTGGCTTATTGGGAAGTACATATTTTCCGGAAAAATCATAGGGTTTGTCCGAATTAATCTTGAGTAAAATGACTGGACTATGAAGGGGAAGATCTGTTTGATTATGGAAATGGAAGTTGCCGATAACGGTATGTTCACTTGTTTTTTCTTTATCAATGATTGTCGAATAATTGAAATAGGAAATTGGATTTGATTCTTGCGATTGCTTTTTTAGGAGTAAGGAGCTTATTTTTTCCTGGAATTCGAGGCCTTCACGTTCCAATTCCATAAGTTTATACTCTAATTCCCCAATTAATTTTTCAATCATGCTTTTCACCCGCCCTAAAAAGAATAAAGAGAGGAAATTTCCTCTCTTAAACCTTATGCGGACTTATTAATGATCATGACCAGGGAAAAGGACTGGACATTGTTGCGGAATAATAGGTGCTGAGCATTGTTCTGTTAAGATATCACGTGGTTGGCAGAAGTCTGCTTTCACTTCGATCGTAACGTCAGCAACTGCTTGAATACTTTGGCATGTTGTTAATGAAAGATCGACGCTTTTTAAACAGTCGTCGTGGAAATTCACCTTTGCATTGCCATCTAGGTCCGTAATTCTAACGACTAATCTTGTACCTTCTGGCGCGCATAAGAATAAACTTTCGTGTACTTCAACTTGGATTGGGTGTGATGTAAAGACAAATGGACAATGCTCTCTCGTACCTCTAAATTCAATAACAACGTAGAAGACTTTTACGAAAGATACCTTTTCGAGAGTTACCAAAGCACCATCAATTACAAACGTCTTTTCCTCGCGTCTATCTATTTCTTTTACTTTAACTTCTGCATTTGGTCCAAGCGGTTTTCCATGCTCATCAGTTAAAATAAAGCGCGTAGATACATGCTTTACATCGTGAAGTTCATGGTCTAATCCGAGCTCTTCGGCTGAAACAAATTGTCTAATCGTATTCTGTAATATAACCCAATCATATACTTTTTCAGCATTGATACATAAAAGCTCTTGAGTGGGCCGTGGTGAATGACTCATATGATCGACTCCCTAATAAAATTTTTATTGTACAGTACAAAGTATGTAGACCCCCTAGTCCTAGTTACGGTATGAACGCCCATTTTCTGAAAGGGAATCATCAGAACTTTGAAATGATTCTATCTGCACAGCCTAGATGGAAGAACATACAATACGTTATATCATTTTTAATGGGGGGGTAAATGTGTCCAATTTCACGGATGAGAATCAGTTGAGTACGCTGATTCGCCAAATTAAAAAGTACAAAAAAGTGTTGAAAAGCTATCGGGAGAATGATATTACCGAGGAATATTTGACCTTAAGGCATCAGCATGAACTAATTACAGCTGAAAGGGAGGCTGAAAAGGGCGTCCAATCAGAATTGGTCGAACAGATCCAAACCATGACCGACCAGGTAGAGGAAATGAAAAAACAATATACCATTTTAGAAAAAGAAAACGAAGAATTAAAAAGGCAAGATCTGGATAAGGAAAGAGACGCTGATGCTGTAAAGCGAAAAAGTATCGACTTGGAAGAAAAGACGCAAGAACTAGAGGGATTAATGCAATCATATGAAGCTCTAAACCAAGAGTTAGCAGAATTAAAACGATCTTATGAAGAAATGAAACAAGAGCTAGCAGAAACGAGGTTGTCAGAACAAGACCAGAAACGAGTCCTTGATGTGTTAAAGCAAACTCATCAAGAACTGAATCAGGAGCTAACAAATTCTGGTTTGGAACAACAGAGTCAAGAAAAGGAACTTGAAGAATTAAAACATGTGCTTGTAGAATCCAGAATGGTTCAACAGGACCAGAGCCAAAAGCTTGAACAGATAAAGCAATCCTATGAAGAAGTGAATCAGCAGCTAGAAGAAACTATATTGAAGGAACAAAGCCAAAAACAAGAACTCGGAGAATTACTTTATTCTTATCAAAATCAGGACCAAGAGCTAGGCGAACTAAAACAATTTAATCAAGAAATGAAGCAAGAGTTAACAGAATCCAAAATGGTAGAACAGAACCGTAGCCAAGAGCTTGAAGAATTACTCCAATCTCATCAACAACAGGACCAAGAGCTAGGCGAACTAAAACAATCCTATCAAGAATTGAACCAAGAATTAACAGAATCCAGAATGGTGGAACAGGACCAGAGTCAAGAGTTTGAGGACCTAAAGCAATCCTATGAAGAAGTGAATCATCAGCTTGCGGACTCTATAATGAAGGAACAAAGCCAACGACAAGAACTCGAAGAATTAAAGCAGTCTTATCAAAATCAGGACCAAGAGCTAGGCGAACTAAAGCAATTTAATCAAGAAATGAAACAAGAGTTAACAGAATCCAGAATGGTGGAACAGAACCGTAGCCGAGAGCTTGAAGAATTACTCCAATCTCATCAACAACAGGACCAAGAGCTAGGTGAACTAAAACAAACCTATCAAGAATTGAACCAAGAATTAACAGAATCCAGAATGGTGGAACAGAACCGTAGCCAAGAGCTCGAAGAATTACTCCGATCTCATCAACAACAGGATCAGGCGCTAGGTGAACTAAAACAATCGTATGAAGCAATCAATCATCAGCTGGCAGATGTAACAATGAAGGAACGAGACCAAAGCCAAGAGCTCGAGGAATTACTTCAATCTTATCAAAATCAGGATCAAGAGCTTGTAGAATTAAACCAAGAATTAACAGAATCTAGAATGGTGGAACAAGAGAAGAGCCAAGAGCTTGAAAACTTAAAGCAATCATACGAAGCAATTAATCACCAGCTAACAGATGTAACAATGAAGGAACAAGACCAACGCCAAGAGCTCGAGGAATTACTCCAATCTTATCAAAATCAGGATCAAGAGCTTGTAGAATTAAACCAAGAATTAACAGAATCTAGAATGGTGGAACAAGAGAAGAGCCAAGAGCTTGAAAACTTAAAGCAATCATACGAAGCAATTAATCACCAGCTAACAGATGTAACAATGAAGGAACAAGACCAACGCCAAGAGCTCGAGGAATTACTCCAATCTTATCAAAATCAGGATCAAGAGCTTGTAGAATTAAACCAAGAATTAACAGAATCTAGAATGGTGGAACAAGAGAAGAGCCAAGAGCTTGAAAACCTAAAGCAATCAAATGAAGAACTTAATCACCAGTTAGCAGATGCAACTTTGAAGGAACAAAGTCAAAACCAAGAGTTTGAAGAATTACTCCAATCTCATCAACAACAGGGCCAAGAGCTAGGCGAACTAAAACAAACCTATCAAGAAATGAACCAAGAATTAACAAAATCCAGAATAGTGGAACAGAACCAAAAACAGGAACTCGAAGAATTACTCCATTCTCATCAAAATCAGGATCAAGAGCTATGTGAACTAAAACAAGAATTAACAGAATCTAGAATGGTAGAACAAGAGAAGCTTCAAGAGCTTGAAGACCTAAGGCAGTCTTATCAAAACCAGGGCCAAGAGCTAGGCGAACTAAAACAATCCAACCAGGAACTGAACCAAGAGTTAGCAGAATCCAGAATGGCGGAACAGAACCAGAGCCAAGAGCTTGGAGACCTAAAGCAATCTTATGAAGCACTCAATCACCAGTTGGCGGATGTAACAATGAAGGAACAAAGCCAACGACAAGAGCTCGAAGAATTACTTCAGTCTTATCAAAATCAGGATCAAGAGCTATGTGAACTAAACCAAGAATTAACAGAATCTAGAGTGGTAGAACAAGAGAAGCTTCAAGAGCTTGAAGAATTACAACAAACTTATGAAGCACTCAATCATCAGCTGGCAGATGTAACTTTGAAGGAACGAGACCAACGCCAAGAGCTTGTAGAATTAAACCAAGAATTAACAGAATCTAGAATGGTGGAACAAGAGAAGAGCCAAGAGCTTGAAAACCTAAAGCAATCAAATGAAGAACTCAATCACCAGTTAGCAGATTCTATCCTGAAGGAACAAGGCCAACAACAAGAGCTTGAAGAACTATTCCAATCTCATCAACAACAGGACCAAAAGATTAGAGATTTAAATCAATCCAATCAGGAATTGAACCAAGAATTAGCAGAATCCAGAATGGCGGAACAGAACCAGAGCCAAGAGCTTGAAAATCTAAAGCAATCGTATGAAGAAGTGAATCACCGGCTAGCAGATTCTATCCTGAAGGAACAAGGCCAACAACAAGAGTTTGAAGAACTATTCCAATCTCATCAACAACAGGACCAAAAGATTAGAGATTTAAATCAATCCAATCAGGAAGTGAACCAAGAATTAGCAGAATCCAGAATGGCGGAACAGAACCAGAGCCAAGAGCTTGAAAATCTAAAGCAATCGTATGAAGAAGTGAATCACCGGCTAGCAGATTCTATCCTGAAGGAACAAGGCCAACAACAAGAGCTTGAAGAACTATTCCAATCTCATCAACAACAGGACCAAAAGATTAGAGATTTAAATCAATCCAATCAGGAAGTGAATCAAGAGTTAGCCGAATCCAGATTAGTGGAACAGGATCAGAGCCAAGAGCTTGAAAACCTAAAGCAATCAAATGAAGAACTCAATCACCAGCTAGCAGATGCAACAATGAAGGAACAAGACCAACGCCAAGAACTTGAAGAATTACTCCAATCTTATCAACAACAGGACCAAGAACTAGGTGAACTAAAACAATCGAATCAGGAATTGAACCAAGAATTAACAGAATCCAGAATGGTGGAACAGAACCAGAGCCAAGAGCTTGGAGACCTAAAGCAATCTTATGAAGCACTCAATCACCAGTTGGCGGATGCAACAATGAAGGAACAAGACCAACGCCAAGAACTTGAAGAATTACTCCAATCTTATCAACAACAGGACCAAGAACTAGGTGAACTAAAACAATCGAATCAGGAATTGAACCAAGAATTAACAGAATCCAGAATGGTGGAACAGAACCAGAACCAAGAGCTTGGAGACCTAAAGCAATCTTATGAAGCACTCAATCACCAGTTGGCGGATGTAACAATGAAGGAACAAAGTCAACGACAAGAGCTCGAAGAATTACTCCAGTCTTATCAAAATCAGGACCAAGAGCTAGGCGAACTAAAACAATCGAATCAGGAATTGAACCAAGAATTAGCCGAATCTAGAATGGTGGAACAGAATCAGATTCAAGAGCTTGAAAACCTAAAGCAATCAAATGAAGCACTCAATCACCAGCTAGCAGATGCAACAATGAAGGAACAAGACTATCGACAAGAACTCGAAGAATTACTCCGGTCTTATCAAAATCAGGACCAAGAGCTAGGTGAACTAAAACAATCGAATCAGGAATTGAACCAAGAGTTAGCAAAATCTAGAATGGTAGAACAGAACCAGATTCAAGAGCTTGAAGAATTAAAGCAATCGTATGAAGAAGTGAATCATCAGCTAGCAGATTTAACTTTGAAGGAACAAGACCATCGACAAGAGCTCGAGGAATTACTCCAATCTTATCAAAATCAGGATCAAGAGCTAGGCGAACTAAAACAATCCTATCAGGAACTGAACCAAGAATTAACAGAATCTAGAATGGTGGAACAGAACCAGAGCCGAGAGCTTGGAGACCTAAAGCAATCTTATGAGGCACTCAATCACCAGTTGGCGGATGTAACAATGAAGGAACAAAGCCAACGACAAGAACTCGAAGAATTACTCCANTGGAGACCTAAAGCAATCTTATGAGGCACTCAATCACCAGTTGGCGGATGTAACAATGAAGGAACAAAGCCAACGACAAGAACTCGAAGAATTACTCCAATCTTATCAAAATCAGGATCAAGAGCTAGGCGAACTAAAACAATCCTATCAGGAACTGAACCAAGAATTAACCGAATCTAGAATGGTGGAACAGAACCAGATTCAAGAGCTTGAAGAATTAAAGCAATCGTATGAAGAAGTGAATCATCAGCTAGCAGTTGTAATTTTGAAGGAACAAGGCCAACACCAAGAACTTGAAGAACTATTCCAATCTCATCAACAACAGGACCAAAAGATTAGAGATTTAAATCAATCCAATCAGGAATTGAACCAAGAATTAGCAGAATCCAGAATGGCGGAACAGAACCAGAGCCAAGAGCTTGGAGACCTAAAGCAATCTTATGAGGCACTCAATCACCAGTTGGCGGATATATCANTTAGCAGAATCCAGAATGGCGGAACAGAACCAGAGCCAAGAGCTTGGAGACCTAAAGCAATCTTATGAGGCACTCAATCACCAGTTGGCGGATGTAACAATGAAGGAACAAAGCCAACGACAAGAACTCGAAGAATTACTCCAGTCTTATCAAAATCAGGACCAAGAGCTAGGCGAACTAAAACAAACTTATCAGGAACTGGACCAAGAGTTAGCCGAATCCAGAATGGCGGAACAGAACCAGAGCCAAGAGCTGGAAGAATTACAGCAATCATATGAAGCACTCAATCACCAGCTGGCAGTTGTAATTTTGAAGGAACAAGGCCAACGACAAGGGCTGGAAGAATTACTCCAATCTAATCAACAATTGGACCAAGAGCTAGACGAACTAAAACAATTCTTTAAAGAATTGAACCGAGAATTAACAGAATCCAGAATGGTGGAACAAGAGCAGCTACAAGAGCTTGAAGACGTAAGGCGATCATATGAAGCACTCAATCATCAGCTAGCGGATGCAACAATGAAGGAACAAAGCCAACGCCAAGAACTCGAAGAATTACAGCAGTCTTATCAAAATCAGGATCAAGAGCTAGGAGAACTAAAACAAACCTATCAGGAACTGAACCAAGAGTTAGGAGAATCCAGAATGGCGGAACAGAACCAGATCCAAGAGCTAGAAGAATTACAGCAATCATATGAAGCACTCAATCACCAGCTAGCAGATGCAACAATGAAGGAACAAAGCCAACGCCAAGAACTCGAAGAATTAAAGCAGTCTTATCAAAATCAGGACCAAGAGCTAGGCGAACTAAAACAATCCTATCGAGAAATGAACCAAGAGTTAGTCGAATCCAGATTAGTGGAACAGAATCAGATCCAAAAGTTTGAAGAAGTAAGATATTCCTGTGAAATACAGAAAAATGAGCTAGAAACAACAAAAATGGCTGTACAGATCCAGAAAGAAGTGCTCGATCTATTTAGACAATCTTATGAAGCGAAAAACCAAGAGCTTGCAGACTTCAAATTGGCTAAACGTGTAGAGCAACAAGAACTTGAAGAAGTAAAACAATCTTATCAAAATTTAAAGAAAGAACTCGAAGAAACTAAGTTGACGAAACAGGATCAGCACCAAGAGCTAGAAGGGTTAAGACAATCTTCCAAAAGGCAGAACCAAGAAATAGAAGAGCTAAAACAATCTTCTCAAAGGAAAAATCAAGAATTGGAAGGAATAAGACAATCTTTTGACATACAGAACCGGGAGCTAGCAACATTCCAGTTGACTGAAGCCAATCAAAAACAAAGAATTACAGAATTACTTCAATCTTATGGAGAACTGAAGCAAAAAAATGAGGCATTAATCGAGGCAAATAAAATCGAAACAGAGAAAATGATACATTGTGATACTACAGAAAATCCAGTTCATACAACAATGAGAACGCCATTGAATTTAATGAGGACGTCTCAGCAGAAAAGTACTCAGCCAAATAATGTTCAGCAGCAGGTTCAACCGAGAAGAATGACTTTTCGGGAAATGCAATCGAGTCCTATGCTTCAACAGGAGAGAAACCAATAAGTTTTTAAAATGAAATGAGTAAAACTCGCTATAACAAACCGTTATAGCGAGTTTACTTATTACTTCAAGTTTTCCGGATTTAACTTCTCAAGCTCTGGAATGACAAAGCGACCATCTTGACGGATTAATACGTCATCAAAGTAGATGCTTCCGCCGCCATAATCAGGGCGTTGAATGTTCACTAAATCCCAGTGAATGTTGGAATGATTGCCATTATAAGCATCATCATAGCATTGTCCTGGTGTGAAATGGAAGCTGCCGTCAATCTTTTCATCAAATAGGATGTCCTGCATCGGATGAAGGATGAATGGATTCACACCAATCGCGAATTCTCCAACGAACCGAGCCCCTTCATCTGTATCGAAGATTTTGTTGATGCGCTCTGTATCATTCGCTGTTGCTTCAACAATTTTGCCATCTTTGAACGTCAATTTCACATTTTCGAACGTAAATCCTTGATAAGGTGATGGTGTATTGTAGGTAATCGTTCCATTTACTGAATCACGGACAGGAGCCGAATACACTTCACCGTCAGGAATATTTAATTCTCCAGCGCATTTAATCGCTTTGATGTCTTTGATAGAAAACGTTAAGTCTGTACCAGGTCCAGTTAAGCGGACCTTGTCCGTACGATCCATGAGCTCAACAAGACTATCCATGGCCTCGCTCATTTTTCCGTAGTCTAGGTTACACACATTAAAGTAAAAGTCCTCAAATGCCTCCGTACTCATTTTCGCCAATTGAGCCATTGAGTTTGTCGGGTAACGAAGCACAACCCATTTTGTTTTCGGAACGCGGATTTCTCTATGTACTTTTTTACCAACTGTATTACCATGAATCGCCATTTTTTCTGCAGGTACATCTGATTGCTCATTGATATTGTCACCTGCGCGCAGGCCGATATAGGCATCCATATTTTTCATAACATTCGCTTCAAATTCAGCGATCATATCAAATTGTTCTTCTGTTGCGCCCATCAGTAAGGCGCGATCTACTTGATGGTCTTTTAAAGAAACAAATGGGTATCCGCCTGCTGCATATGCTTCATTAACCAGAGCATTGACGAGTTCACGTTGTAAACCGAAGTTTTCGATCAGGACTTTTTCCCCTTTTTGTAGCTTAACAGAGTAATTGATTAAATTTTTTGCTAGTTGTTCAATTCTAGGATCTTTCATTGTATGGCCTCCATAAAAATAAGATAAAGTGAAACTTCAATCAGTGGGGGGCTTTATCCCCCGCCGGTTGTTAGTCCCGTTTTAGAGTCGCTAATATCTCCGCTACGCTTTGATAAAGCCCGATTGGTTCAACTAAACCTTTGAAAACCACAAAGGTAAGTTTCACTTTATCTCACCAATCGGGCTTTTACGGGCAGTTATCCTCCACCTACGCTTCTTTGATTCCTCTAAGCCTTGAGGTGGGAGCCTGTCCGTTAATGCGGGATAAAGAGATAGGAATTCACTCAAATTGTTAGGGAAACGTAGATTTGTTGCGTACCTCCATAACATTATTATTGTAACCGATTTTCTGTATTCTGTTGCATGTAATGGTTTGAGAGGAGAAATAATTTTCACTCGTGAAAAAATTTGTTATTCTAAGACTACGATGAGGAAGGAATATGTATCATAATTGTGGAAAATGTTTAGGGATGATGTTTATCTCAGAACGGAAAGGGTATTGATAAGAACAGACAAAATATGGTGTAAACATAAGTGAGACATTTTTCGGAGGTATTGATATGGAGATCATTTTATACTTGAGTGCTGCCGTTTTCGCAATTGCTTTTTTCATTTTAGTTATTTTTTTAGCCAAAACGTTAAAATCGCTGCAATTTACACTTGATAGTGTGTCGAAAACACTAACGGGGCTAGAAAGCCAAATGCAAGGTGTGTCACTTGAGACGACGCAATTATTGCATAAAACAAACGCACTCGCAGAAGATTTACAAAAGAAATCAGAAAACTTAAATACCGTGGTAGATGCAGTGAAGGATGTAGGAAGTTCCATCCAAAGCTTTAATACATCTGTTCAAAAAGTTTCACATAAGGTACAGCATGAAATCGAGAATAATCAAGATAAGATTTCCCAGATTGTTCAGTGGACAAATGTTGCGATGGAAATCCGCGATAAGTGGAAATCTAAGAAAAAGCAGACTGTGACAGCTGAGGAGCCATCTTACAGGCAAGAAGAGGATCTAGAATCAGACAAAATAGTCAAAAGACGTTTCTTACGTTCTAGATAATACGTAAGAAAAAGAAAACAATTAAATACAAAGTTGAGAGGAGAATGAACATGGCACAAAAAGAATTCCCGGTTAAGGATTATACGAAGGATTACGAAAGGGCAAATGAAGAGCGTAATTCTGGTAACTCTTCAGGATTTATTGTTGGGGCTGTGGTTGGAGGCGTTATTGGTGCTTGCTGTGCCTTATTCATGGCTCCTAAAACGGGGAAAGAATTGAGGAGCGACGTCACTGAACAAGCGAAATCAATAAGTCAGAAAACAGAAAAACTTCGTCGTGTTGCGATTGAAAAAGGCAACGGAATTGCCGAAACGGCTAAAGAAAAAAGCAGTTCTGTAACACAGCTTGTTAGTGATAAAGGTTCTGACTTATTGGATAAAGTATCAAGCTTAAAGCCTGGCGTTAAAATAGGAGAAGAATTAAGTAAAAAAGAAGGTATCGAAAGTTTAGCAGATGATAAAGGAAGTTTCGGTCATCGTTCAAAAATCAAAAGTGTTGAAGTGAAACATGTACCAGATGCAGAAAAGTCAACAGCTAAGGATCCTAAAAAGGGTAACAAAAGTGCGGCTCAACTGCTTGATGAGACTGAAAAGGCATTTGAAGAAACAGAAACGAAGTATAAACAGTAAATTTGTCAAAACTGGCGCTGAAATGATAGGCTAATTTCAGCGCCAGTTTTTTTGTGATCATACCTAAAAAGGAGTTGCTGAGATGACATTAGTGAAAATTGAAACAGAAGAACAGTTTAATGAATTAGTTAAAGAGGATTCATTCCTTCTCTTTAAGCATAGTTTAACGTGCCCTGTTAGCGCGGAGGCCTTTACAGAGTATCAAAGGTATATTGATGAGCACAATGATGTTAAGACAGCTTATTTAGCTGTTCAGGAAGCACGTCCGCTTTCTGCTTATATTGCGGAAACCTTCGATGTGAAACACCAATCACCACAAGCGATTTATTTTAAAGCTGGCAAGCCTGCTTGGAATGAGTCACATTGGAGAATCACTGTGGATTCGCTGACAGAGGCAGCAAGGGATTAAAGTTAACCAGAAGATATTTTGTAATGAATGGCCAGACCCACATCTCTTATAGATCGTTTAGATGACTTAATAAACGGTATATAGAGTGTAAGGTCTGACCTTTTTTCTTTATTTCAGTGATGATGTCGGCCAAAGGATGTTTAGTTCATCTCCAGGAGCAAGCGTTTCGTTGAAGGTTGTTTCTTGATTGTTTTTTTGTAACAGAAATCCTCCATTTGTGTGTTCTGGCATGTCAATGTCAATATGCATGAATACATCCTGAAAAATAAACGGCTCCATTTTATGTCGAACGAGGGTAATCATATCCCCCTGGTTGATGACATCTTCATTCGTTAGGGGCTGTCCATTACGATAAAACTGAGCGAGCTTCTTAGTGAGCTGTAGTTTTTTTCCGTTGAATGCAACTGGGATCGAACATGTGAGCTGAACTTTCATCGCATATGCCAAGTCAGTAGTAAGTGGCCGGGACGACTGGATCATTTCAATCACATCACCATCTTCGTATGAACTTGCAGGATTTGTTAGAATACCATTTTTGACAATTTTGCCACCGAATAAAGGGAGGGGAACTTCCTTTTCATTCACATTAACCGTAAATGGCTGTAAACTTCTCAACAGATGTTCTTGATTGGTCTTAGTAAAAAGTTCTACTAGTGTTCCTGGCATCGTACATGTTATTTTATCATTGTCATGAAGGGATTCCTCTCCTGTAACAATCTGATCATTACGGCGTAGTTCGGCATGAATGATGTATGAAACGCCATGAATCGTGACCTGTTTACTTGGCAATCCATCTGAAAGGTCAATAATCGCCAATCTAGGTGACCGACCATCTTCCCCTTGCTGGACTGTGATTTTATCGCCATCTTGAACGATGTAATCTAATGAAACGTCCTTGTGGTTTATTGTTAGGATCGGTTTTGTCCCATGCTCGCCTGGGATCGTAATTAATTGGCCGTTGAACTCAACCATCATGGCCATGCCAGGTCTTCCATACAATTTATTCAATTTTATCCCCGCAGTTAGCAGACAATCCCCTACTGTCATTTCTTTCATATCAAAGAGACGGATCGTTTGACCGTTCACGTTCACGCCCATATATTGAATCGGACTTTTATGAGCGGCTATAGCAATGCCGATTGGTGTAACGAGCTCAGGACCACGGTGTACATGATCGGCAATTGTGAGCTGTCCAATGGCTTCAATCCCTCGGATCGCGACACGATTTTTCGGAAGATTTAATTTGTCAGCCAGAATTTCAGGAAGCTTTGGGGTTAGACTGCCACCGCCAACTAGCATCACAGCCTTTGGTGACTTATTGTTATTTAAAGAAAAAATTTCCTCACAAATAGTGTCTGCCAATTTTTCAATGGAAGGCATGATACTTTCGATTACTTCAGTCCTTGGTATTTCCGTCTCAAACCCTAGAATATCGGTTACAGTTATCATATCCTGATCAATCAACTGCCTCTTAGCGGTTTCTGCTAACGGAAAATCGAGTAGAAATGAGTCACTGATGGCTTCAGTAATTTCATCGCCAGCAATCGGTACCATACCATAGGCAATTACGGTTCCTGAGTCTGTTAAGGCGATGTCAGAAGTCCCGGCTCCGATATCCACGAGCGCGACATTTAGTCGTCTCATCGACTGTGGGATCAGTACATTGATGGCAGCAATTGGCTCAAGCGTCAATGCTTGCATATGTAAATCTGCTCGTTTCAAAGCGGCAAGTAAACTTTCAACGACCACTTTTGGAAGGAAGGTTGCAATAATTTCCACAGAGGCTTGTTCGCCACTTTGATCGATTAAGCTTGTGATTTCTTGACCATCAAGTCGATAATATAAAACAGAGTATCCGACACAATAATAATGATGGCTTGAATTGGAGTTATTTTTTTCAGCCACAACGGCTTGCGCTATTTGAACGGCACTTAATTCAAGATGAAGAATATCATCGTGCTGGAGCATCGGTTTTCCTTTAATATCAATGCTGATTGCGGCACGCTCTGTTTTAAGTGCACGTCCGGCTGCAGCCACCGATACACTGGTAAGTTTGCCGTGTTTCTTTTCCAATGTGTCTTTAATGGTTTGAATGACCTTTGAGACAGCGATCACATCGTGGATTTGTCCGTCGAGCATAGCTCGTTCACGATGTTCCATTGAAACAATATCTGTTACTTCAAATGAATCAGCCGTTTTTTCTAAAATAATTCCTACAACGGAACGAGTACCAATATCAAGCGCGAATAGTTTTTCGTGCACAAAAAACACCTTCTTTAGACTAAAATATACTTTAATGCTTAAAAGCGTTTAATTAATAAAGAAAAAAATAGTGACAATTCAAAAATTTTCATTTATAATAAATGAAATTATATAAAAACAGTAACATATTTTTTCAATTCATAACAGATTCCGGACGTGAATGATAAAAACTTGCCAGCCTCTCATAAATCATGAAGCAGCTCTGTTTTTTTAATTGGTTAACCGGAAAGGAAAGGGTGGATTATTTTGAGTAATAATGATTTGGAACTTTTGCGTGAGAAATTAGATGATGTGAATTTGGAGTTATTACATCTTATTAACAAACGTGCTGAACTTGTACAAGAAATTGGCCAAGTGAAAGAAAAACAAGGGATTAACCGATATGATCCGGTTCGTGAACGAAAAATGTTGGATTCAATTGAGGATCATAACCAAGGACCACTAGATCTTGCATCACTTAAACATATTTTCAAAGAAATCTTTAAAATGGGTCTAGGTTTACAAGAAGAGAATCAGAAGAAAGCATTGCTTGTATCTCGCCAGAAAAAAGCGGAAAATACAGTGGTTGACTTGAAGGGCGAGCTAGTTGGAAATGGTATTCCAAGCTTTGTGTTTGGTCCTTGTGCCGTTGAATCGTACGAACAAGTTGCTCAGGTTGCTGAAGTAGTCAAAGCAAAAGGGCTTAAACTACTTCGCGGTGGTGCTTATAAACCTCGTACTTCTCCATATGATTTCCAAGGTCTTGGCCTTGAAGGATTAAAAATCTTGAAGCAAGTTGGTGACAAGTACGACTTAGCTGTTATCAGTGAAATTGTCAGCGCGAATGATATTGAAACAGCGCTTGATTATGTTGATGTGATTCAAATCGGTGCACGAAATATGCAAAACTTTGACCTATTAAAAGCTGCTGGAAAGGTGAATAAACCGGTTCTTTTAAAACGCGGACTTGCTGCTACGATTGATGAGTTCATCCATGCAGCTGAATATATCATGGCACAAGGGAATGGCAACATCATTCTTTGTGAGCGTGGAATTCGTACGTATGAAAGAGCAACGAGAAATACATTAGATATTTCAGCTGTTCCAATTTTAAAACAAGAAACGCATTTACCTGTCATGGTTGATGTTACACATTCAACTGGTCGCCGTGATCTATTGCTTCCAACTGCAAAAGCAGCTATAGCAATTGGTGCAGATGGGGTAATGGCAGAAGTTCACCCTGATCCAGCAGTCGCACTATCTGACTCTGCGCAGCAAATGGACTTCAAACAGTTTGATGAGTTTTATAAAGAAATTCAAAAAATGTTGACTAGAGTAACTGTATAAATTGATTTACTAAAGAGAGGCTGTCCCATAATAAAAGAGTTAGACACCACATCTCCTATACATTGTTTAAAAGATACAATAAACGGTGTATAGAGTGGGAGGTCAGACGCTTTTGGGACAACCTCTCTTTTTTCTCGTGTCTTGAAAAAAAGGCGAGGACATTCGAACGTATTGTCGCTTTTTTGTTGATTGACAATAAAGTCGTTTAAAACATAATAAAGTTGTTACATTTACAATAAAGTTATTTAAAAATGCCCATTAGGTTCTTCCACAATCGGGCCAAGGTGTAAAGGACGTAAGCGTAAAATAAATCCTCATCTGTTTTTTTGACAGTTAGGGATTATTTTACGCTTACTTTTCAATGGAAGAATGCGGCTTTACTTCGTTTGAGAAAACAACTTTATTTTCACTGAACACCAGAAAATACCTTGATTTTTACATTTGATTGGTTTGTGCTCTATGATAAATGTGACAAAAGACTTAGTTTTTAATATAATTTGGTAGTATAAATTTTCTGAAAAATGATAGAGATAGGTATGTTATTAATGAATCGGGTCTCGCAAACATTGCGCATTTTTGTACGCTAAGCAAATGGACTGTTTTACGTAACTAAATCCTTCTGAAAAATGGTTTTTGGTCGTTTTAATGGAACTTTGATTCTGGAGTGAGTTTTGGTTCGTGGTTGGTTTTATTTTGCTGCCTAAAGGGAGGAATAAAATATATTATATGGAAATAATCTCAAGCACCTATCATCTACCCCTTGTTCTTCTTTCCATTATTATCGCTATTATTGATTCATTTGCTGCACTAGATCTAGGAATTCGAATAAATAAGGCAAAAGGTTTTGCACGATTCATATGGTTATTTGGCGGAGCGTTTGCGATGGGGATGGGCATATGGTCCATGCATTTTATTGCCATGCTTGCATTCCATTTGTCGATCCCAGTCACGTACAATTTAACCTGGGTCATTGTTTCGATTATCCCTGCCATTATTTCATCTGGGTTAGCTTTACATATTGTTAGTAGACCTTCTCTAGGTACAGCATCAGTGATCCTTGGGTCCCTTTTTATAGCGACAGGAATTGTTTCAATGCATTACATAGGAATGGAAGCAATGGAGATGGGGGCGTCTATTGAATATAATCCCTTTTTATGGGTACTTTCCGTCATCATCGCTTTTTTTGCTTCATTAATAGCTCTATATCTATTGTTTGATGTAAGTCAGAACCCCAAAACACCAAGAATATGGTGGAGAAAAGCTGGCAGTGCCCTAATAATGGGGATCGCTATTTCGAGTATGCACTATACCGGAATGGC
Source organism: Paenibacillus sp. FJAT-29882 (assembly GCF_001510645.1). Lineage (GTDB taxonomy): Bacteria > Bacillota > Bacilli > Bacillales > DSM-1321 > Peribacillus. The sequence continues at coordinate 463,610 of NZ_LMVB01000001.1, forward strand.
AGCTGCAAAGTTCAAACCTCATCATCATCAACTTAGCTTGTCAGGACCAACATTCGATAGTACCCTTTTAGCCTATTCTATTGGAATTGGCATGCTAATCATATTAGGAATGGTGTTCATTAGTACTTTTATTGAAAAACGATTTGAGTCTCAATCCATAGAGTCAGAAAGAAAGTTTCGCTCAGTAATAGAGTCTGCTAACGATGCCATTATTTTAGCCGATAGCAAGGGTGCTATTATTTCATGGAACAAGGGAGCCCAATTCATTTTTGGATATCAGGATAAAGAAGTCTTGGGTAAAAAACTACAGATCATTATACCCGAACGATTCAGAGAAGCTCATCAAAAGGGGATGAAACGTTACCTTTCTACAGGTGAACCCCGTGTCATTGGAAAAACGGTCGAATTACAAGGACTCAGGAAAGATGGAGATGAATTTCCGATAGAGCTCTCCCTTGCCACTTGGCAAGAGGAAGGAAATTTCTACTTCAGCAGCATTATTCGAGATATCACCGAACGAAAACAGGCTGAAGAAAAAATCAACCAAATGGTTTATCGTGACCATTTGACAGGACTGCCCAATCGTCATTTGTTAAATGATCGCCTCACTCAAGCGCTTGATCAGGCAAATGAAAATAAGCATATTATTGGTATTATGTTTATCGATTTGGATCGTTTTAAGTTCGTTAATGACACATTAGGACATGCTGTAGGTGATCACTTATTGATTGAGGTTGCCAAGCGTATTCAAGCCTGCGTGGGTAAAATGGATACAGTTTGCCGTCAAGGTGGAGATGAGTTTATTGTTCTCCTTCCTAATACTACATCTGAAGACGTTACTAAAAGTGCTCAGAAAATAGTAGATTTATTCAGTCACACAATTGTGCTAAATGAAGATGAGATGTTTGTGACACCATCAATTGGGATTGCTCTATATCCGTCCGATGGTAGGGATATAGAGACTTTGATTAAAAATGCTGATACGGCCATGTACCGTGTAAAGGAGCAAGGGAAAAATAGCTTTCAGTTTTACACACCTGATATGAACGAAATGGTTTCAAAAAAAATGCAGTTAGAGATTGGATTACGGAAAGCGTTGAAACGTGATGAATTTATGATTCATTACCAACCTCAAGTTGATGTAAATTCCGGGGAATTGATTGGTCTGGAAGCTCTTATCCGCTGGCAGCATCCTGAGTGGGGAACGATCTCTCCTGCTGATTTTATCCCTTTAGCGGAGGAAACTGGATTAATCATACCAATAGGCGAGTGGGTACTTTATGAGGCGTGCCTTCAAAATAAATCTTGGCAGAATAAGGGGTTTCCACCTGTGAGAATAGCTGTTAATATTTCTTCCCGTCAATTCCAACAAAGTAATTTAGTTGGAATGGTCAGCAAAACGCTAAAGGAAACGGGACTTGATTCCAAGTATCTTGAGCTTGAGCTTACGGAAAGTATTATCCAAGATTCAAAGCATGCGATTTCCACAATGCATCAATTAAAAGAAATGGGGATTCATTTATCAATAGATGATTTTGGAACGGGTTACTCTTCTCTAAGCTATTTAAAAACTTTCCCCATCGATACTTTAAAGATTGATCAGACTTTCACCTCGAATATTTTTACTGATCTTAAGGATGCTTCCCTTGTTGATACTATTATTAATATGGCTCATAACCTAGATCTAAAAGTGATTGCCGAAGGTGTTGAGACGTTAGAACAACTTCATTTCCTTCAACAAAGACAATGTAACGAAGCCCAAGGATACTTTTTTAGCCGACCTATTTCTGCTGAAGAAATGTCAACTGTATTTAAAGAACAATTCTTATCTAAGATTCAATGATGTATTAAAAATCTGAAAGATCTAGCCCATGTTTACTTCTATAACTGTTGGATTCTTTAATTCAATAAGCGAATAATTTTGTTTTTCAGGAATAGCAGTTAATGTTTCATCATAATAAAGTTGTTTAAGAACGACATCAGTAATAGAGTATATTTGCTTCTACGCTGTTTGAACGGATCTTCTAATATTTATAACAGAATCAATCCTAGCAGAATGGATGGATAGCGTGATATGGAAGAAAGTGATCATTGCCTGGAACAGTAGGAGATTGCATAGCGAGCGACTGAACCCATTCCATTGTCCTGTTTAGGGTTTTGATAGAATTTCGAACATCAGTATTCTGGCGTAATCATTGTTAATGGCAAGATCATTATATTTATTATAATGTTTCGGACATGATCTAATCTATTGAAAAGGGATTAGGAAAAATAGAGTGTCCAATTTTCTTAGAAAAACAGGGGGATTTGAATGATTGTACAACATGAAGAAGTAAATGACGGATTGGTATTTAAGGCAATAGATTCTAATTTAGCAATTATTCGTTTTGATTTTAATCGCCATGTTGTTTATGTCAACGACATTTTTGCTCGAACTATGGGCTACAAAAAAGAGGAAATGTATGGTTTGCATCACAGGAACTTTTGTTTTCGGGACTTTGTGAATAGTCCACAATATGAATCGTTTTGGCGAGAATTATTATCTGGTAAAAAGTTTCAAGATAAAATTGAGCGAATGGACGCAGAAGGAAACCGAGTGTGGCTGGAAGCAACATATATGCCTATATTAGGTGAAGATGACCGAACTGTTATAGGTATTTTGAAAGTGGCAACGAATATAACAGAAAGGCAAAATATGATTTCGCAATTGGCGGATAGTTTACAGAAAATGGCGGAAGAATTGAGTGATAGTGCTGAAATGGGTATTCAACGTAGCAAAGAACTTCTTATCGGCATCAACAAAATTGCTGAAGTGTCTGTAGAGAACACGAATACTTTAAATGGCCTACAAAAGAAGGCGGATTCAATCAGAGGCATCGTAAAAACGATTCGTGATGTTGCGGCGCAGACTAATTTATTAGCGCTCAATGCAGCAATTGAGGCAGCGCATGCTGGTGAGTATGGTCGCGGGTTTGATGTAGTCGCTAAAGAAGTACGTAAGCTTTCCTCAAAAGTAGAACATTCTATAATAGAAGTGCGAGACAGTATTGAGGCTATCATCAAAGAAATCGAAAATATCACTAATGGTATATATCGTGTAGATAAAAATGTTGAAAAAAGCCAAATGAAAATTCAAGTAGCAATGAAGGATTTCACACAAATTTCATCATCAGCCGAAGCGTTGGATGTACAGGCACAAGAGTTTACAAAAATTATTTAATGCAGAACTTAAGATTTAAACGACTTTATTGTTATATTTTTATAAAAAAAATCAATTCATAAGGTTTGTATGCAAATAATAGATAGATACGTTGCAGTAATGCGCTACTTATCGTATGATTAAAGGAATCTTTACTAAACACATCTAGTTATTAACTATTTTCTAGGAATGAATAGAGAGTTTTGTCGAAAAGTATGTTATAATTTGTATGTTTTTCTAATAAGACGTTTATAGTGTACGGCATGAAATCTCATAATGTTTAAAAGATAGGGACAGTGCCTTTTTGACTTGGCATGTATACTTTTAATAAAGTGAAACTACCACTAGTGGGGTGTAGTTCCACACTGGTTGTTAGTTGAACAGGATAAAGTAAGAAATTATAATTATTTCAATGAATTTAGGTATCTAGAATAAGTAAATGCAAAATGATAGTAGTGAAGGAGTGGTTTGGTGAATAATATTACAATTTATGATGTTGCGCGTGAAGCAAGTGTTTCTATGGCTACCGTATCTCGTGTTGTCAACGGCAACCCAAATGTTAAACCAGCAACAAGGAAGAAAGTATCGGAAGTCATTGATCGATTGGGGTATCGTCCAAACGCTGTTGCTAGAGGACTAGCAAGTAAAAAAACAACAACGGTTGGTGTGATTATACCCGATATTTCAAGCATTTTCTATGCGGAATTGGCACGTGGGATTGAGGATATTGCCACGATGTACAAGTATAATATCATCTTGAGTAACTCTGATGAAAATCAAGATAAAGAGTTACGTTTATTGAATACGATGCTTGGGAAACAAGTGGATGGAATTGTATTCATGGGATCTAACATTACGGAGACTCATATTTCAGAGTTCCAAAAGTCACCTGTTCCGATCGTGCTTGCGGGAACGGTTGAGGATACGAAGCAAATTCCATCTGTTAATATCGACTATGAAGCTGCAGCATTTGATGCAGTATCGACATTTACAGGGAAAGGGCATACTCAAATTGCTTTTGTTGGCGGTAACCTTGAAGATCCAATTACCAAAAAGAAGTTAGATGGCTATAAGCGTGGATTAGAAGCTGCTAATATTTCGTATAACGAAGAATGGATTGTCGAAGGGGATTATACCTATGATTCAGGAATTGAATCATTAGACAAGCTACTTGAATCTCAATCTAAACCGACTGCGATTATTGCTGGTACAGATGAGATGGCACTTGGAATTGTTCATGGCGCGCAAGATAAAGGCTACAATGTCCCGGAAGATTTCCAAGTTATCAGTTTTGATAATACACGTCTGACTTTAATGGTGCGTCCGCATGTCACAACTGTTGTCCAGCCACTTTATGATATCGGGGCTGTTTCAATGAGATTGCTGACGAAATTGATGAACAAAGAAACAGTCGAAGGACAAGAGGCTGTTATTCTTCCTCATCGAATTGAAGAAAGACAATCAACAAAATAAGAAGATTTGGGGCTGTCTCAAAAGCTATTGTTAGACCTCGTAATCCACATAGCATACTGGTAAATATGCTGTGTGGATTACGAGGTTAGGGCTTTAATGAGACAGCCTCTTTTTTCTGTGGAAAAGGGGCGGGGCTTCGCAAAATCAGTTCCGCACTGCCACCTTCATAAGGCGATACTGTTTTTAGAACCTGAACCTTTTTGTTGGACTTTAGAGAAGACGCTCATAGGTATTTTGTGCTGTTTAGGCGTATGAATTCCTATGGTGAAGCCGATTTGTTTGCCCGAATGGGATATAATGCTTTTGAAACGGTTTGTGCATTTGTCTCTGTTATTTCCTCTCGTCTAGGTATCGGTTTATAGATACCTTCTGGATCCTCCCAAGTAGCTGGGAGTGTGACAGATGTCTCTGTTTGCCAACGTTTAATCCAATTTTGTGGCAATGGTCCTGAATTTTTATTATTATCGGTCATCTCCAACCAAATAAATGACCAAGCTCTCGGTACGACCCGCCAAATATCATAGCCGCCACCCCCCACAGCAATCCAGCGCCCCCCGCAATATTGATGGGCGAGTTCATGGGCAAGCTTAGGAATTTCTTTGAAAATCCGCATGGTGGCTGATAAATGTGTTAAAGGATCGTAATAATGTGAATCTGCACCATTTTGAGTAAGGATTACATCAGGCCTGAAATACTCAATAATTTCTTTAAAAGAAGTTCGGTAGGCATCAAGCCAAGAATCATCTTCTGTAAACGCATCAACAGGAATATTGAACGTGAAACAATAGCCATTCCCTTGTCCGCGTTCATGAATATTTCCAGTACCGGGAAATAAATAACGCCCTGTTTCATGAATCGATAGCGTACAGACATCTGGATCATCATAGAAGGCCCATTGCACGCCATCACCATGATGGGCGTCAGTATCAATGTATAAAACGCGCGCATGATATTTTTGCTGCAAATATTTAATGGCTACAGAGCTGTCATTATAGATGCAAAACCCAGCAGCTTTTCCCCGAAAACCGTGATGTAGACCACCACTTAGATTTAAAGCGTGCTTGGCTTGTCCTGTCATGACATAATCACAAGCTTGCAGGGTGCCGCCGACCAATAACGCGCTTGCTTCATGCATATGTTTGAAAATAGGCGTGTCCTCGGTGCCGAGGCCAAAATTCTCCGCTTTTTCCAAAGAGAGCTTTCCAAGGCCGGCAAGTTTGACTGCGTTTACATATTTGGGGTCGTGAATCAATTGAAGCTCTTCGTCTGTCGCTATTCTTGGTTTAATGATATCTTCCTCAGCTATTGCTTCATGCGCTCGTAATAAATCAAGGGTGAGCTCTAGCCGCTTTTGGTTGAAAGGGTGATGATCATGGAATTTGTATGTTAATAGCTCATCTGAATAAATGAATATGGCATCTTTTTTCATGATTAGCTCCTTTTTGCAGTGGGCCGTAAAACCTGATTACTTTCCCGAAAATGGCTAATACTTCATACAGTACGCCAACATTGTTCAGATCTTTTCCTTCAAATCGAGAACGAGGTAGGCGTATGTGTGATAGCAACAAGTCAGGCCATAGTATGATGAGGATCTTAGTAAGATTGATGATATCCTGTTTCTTGATTTGTGCAATCATCCTTTCAATTCCTCCTAAATGTACATAAACATTAATACATGAAACGATTCATAAATCTCAGCCGATCAAATTTCTGAACGGACTCAAGGGGAATGTGTTTGCCAATTCGCGCCATTAAGCAATTAGCTGGATGTGAGCTTATTTCAGGATCATCTGTTGCATAATAAACAAGCCCACCAGCGTTCATCATTTTTTCCATCACTTTTCGGTACTCCCACACATTCAAGCCTGTTCCTTTTAAATCCCAATGCCAATAATATTCCGTCGTTATAATGATATAATTTTCCATGCTTTCATCCATCATGGATGCTCGTATTAAATTTTTTCCGACAGAAGCTCCACGGAAATCGGGGATGACTTCAATGGCTCCAAGTTCAAGCAAATCCGGCATTTCAATCTCAGACCATCGCTCCAGCGGGTCTGGATATAAGTAGGTCACATAGCCGACGACTATGTTCTCACTTCGGGCAATGATAATCCGGCCTTCAGGAAGATCCGCAATTTCAATTAAAGCTTGATGTTGCTGTATTGCGGGACGAAATGCAACTAAGTCCTTGTGGAATTCATAAGATTGTAGTTCAGTTGCTGTTATCGGCCCTTCGATAATTAATGTCTGTTGCATCGTTGTAACTTCTATCCTGTTATACGTCTTGTTGTGTTCCACATTTTCACCACCTAAAAAACTGTTACTTTCATTATACATAAAACAATAGAATATTAAAAAAATTGTGAAAAAAGGTTAATTATATTATAATCAGTCTAGAAAGTATGCAAAGGGGGATGAATATTTATGAAATTGGAAGCGTTACCATCAGTAAAAGGGGATTATAATCTAGAAGATTATGAGAATACTTACAAGCATTTCGACTGGTCTGAAGTCGAGAAGGAATTTACTTGGTCTAAAACAGGAAAGGTAAATCTTGCATATGAAGCAATCGATCGCCACGCTGAGTCATTCCGGAAAAATAAAGTGGCCCTCTATTACAAAGATGATCAACGTGCCGAAAAGTATACATTTAAGGAAATGAAAGAATGGTCAAATAAAGCAGCGAACGTAATTAAGGAGTATGGGAATATCAGTAAAGGCGATCGTGTGTTTATTTTTATGCCACGTTCACCAGAGCTTTATTTTGCGGTGCTCGGCGCGATCAAAACAGGTGCAATTGTCGGTCCGCTCTTTGAAGCTTTTATGGAGGGCGCTGTTCGGGATCGTTTGACTGATAGTGGAGCTAAAGTGTTAATTACAACGCAGGCTTTACTATCGCGCGTTCCTGTAGATGAGCTTCCCGATTTAAAACATATTTTTATTGTTGGAGAAAATATTGAAGAAACCGAAACGCAGTATGATTTTATGAAAAAAGTAGCAGAAGCAGATAAGAACTTCGCGATTGAATGGGTGGACCGGACGGATGGAGTGATTCTTCATTATACATCTGGTTCGACGGGGAACCCAAAAGGTGTCCTGCACGTACATAATGCCATGATACAGCACTATCAAACTGCTAAATGGGTACTGGATTTGCAAGAAGAGGATGTATATTGGTGCACCGCAGATCCTGGCTGGATAACAGGGACTTCTTATGGCATATTTGGGCCGTGGCTAACGGGAACGTCGAATGTGGTAGTAGGCGGTCGTTTTAAGCCAGAAGCCTGGTATAAAACGATTGAAGATTATGGGGTAACGGTTTGGTATAGTGCTCCAACTGCATTCCGCATGCTGATGGGTGCGGGAGATGAAGCTGTGAAGCAATACGATTTACGTTCATTGCGCCATGTTCTAAGTGTGGGTGAGCCGTTGAATCCTGAGGTTGTCCGGTGGGGGATGAAGGTCTTTAATAAGCGAATTCATGATACCTGGTGGATGACAGAAACAGGCGCACAATTAATTTGTAATTATCCGAGCATGCTCATTAAACCAGGTTCCATGGGTAAACCGATTCCTGGGGTTCAGGCTGCGATTGTCGATGATCAGGGAAATGTGCTACCCCCGCATCGAATGGGGAATCTAGCGATTAAGAAGGGCTGGCCGTCTATGATGCAGACGATTTGGAATAATGAGCAAAAATATGAATCTTACTTTATGCCGGGAGACTGGTATGTGTCAGGAGATTCTGCGTATATGGATGAAGAAGGATATTTCTGGTTCCAAGGGCGTGTCGATGATGTGATCATGACGTCAGGCGAACGTGTAGGACCATTTGAAGTAGAGAGCAAGCTTGTGGAGCATCCAGCCATTGCAGAAGCAGGTGTCATCGGTAAGCCAGATCCAGTACGCGGGGAAATTATTAAAGCGTTCATCGCGCTTCGAGATGGATATGAGCCTACACAAGAGTTAATCGAAGAAATTCGAACATTTGTCAAGCAAGGACTAGCAGCTCATGCGGCTCCAAGGGAAATTGAATTCCGTGAAAAATTACCAAAAACACGAAGCGGAAAAATTATGCGCCGTGTGCTTAAAGCATGGGAGCTTGATTTACCAACAGGAGATTTGTCTTCAATGGAAGATTAACAATATGTAAAATAAAAAGATCCTCTAAGGCATTTTGTGAGTGCTTAAGAGGATTTTTTTATCCCGGTTTAACAGGCTGTAAAACCCCCACCTCAATTTTTGTGAGAGAATCAAGAAATAAATAGGTGGGGGATGAAAAAAAACCCACTGATGGAAGTTTCACTTTATCTGGTTTAACTGACTGTAATACACTAAAGAAATCTACACCACGCTATATTGTCGCACTTTTGCAATCGCCATCATTTTGAAGTGTATCCTCGCTTAACAAGGTATTAGTGGCGGTAGAGCGGGACTAGTGAACAGTGGGGGAAAACGACTGATGGAAGGTTCACATTATTTCAAAAAAATTATTTAAGCAAAGTACTAGTAATCTAATGTAAATCGTATTATAGTAATGAAAGATCAAAACCAACTTATCTTATACGAATAAGAAACTATAATGGTTCAGGAGGAGTATACATGTTAGGATATGTACTATTGAATATTGCTATTATGCTAGTATTAGTAGCTGTTTTATTTTATATGCAAAAGAAGCATATGTCATTTACGGTAAGAGTGTTTACCGGATTAGGTTTGGGGGTTGTATTTGGATTCGTTCTACAACTTTTCTCAAGCCCAGATTCTGAAGTCATTGCTTCTTCGGTTGGCTGGTTCAGCATTATCGGTAGCGGGTATGTGAAATTCCTGCAAATGATTGTGATGCCACTTGTCTTCATTTCGATTATTTCAGCGTTTACAAAGTTAAAGCTTACTAATAATATTGGGAAAGTCAGCACATTAATTTTAGGCATTCTAATCGGTACAACGGCTATTGCGGCGGCAATCGGAATTGGATCTGCTACAGTATTCAATTTAGAAGCTGTACAAATTGAGCAAGGTCAAGCAGAGATGGATCGTGGTCTTCAACTGGAAGAGAAATTTGGGGCTTCACTCGAAGGGAAAACAATGCCACAGCAAATTCTTGAATTTTTCCCTGCTAATCCGTTCCTTGATTTAACGGGTGCTCGCTCGACTTCAACGATCGCGGTTGTTATCTTCGCCGCATTTCTAGGTTTTGCTTTTCTGGGAGTGAAAAGGAAGCAACCAGAGCATGCAGAAATGTTTGCGAAAATCGTGGATGTCTTTTATTCATTAATTATGCGTGTCGTTACTTTAATCCTACGATTAACACCATACGGCATCTTGGCGATTATGACAAACACGGTTGCTACAAGTGATCTTGATGCTATTTACAAGCTTGGTAAATTCGTCATTGCCTCTTATGTTGCGTTAATCATTATGTTCTTGATTCACTTGTTGATGCTATCTTTAAGTGGATTAAGTCCAGTAAAATACTTGAAAAAGGCATTTCCGGTACTAACGTTTGCCTTCACATCTAGATCAAGTGCAGGCGCATTGCCGTTAAATATTAAAACGCAGAAACAATTAGGGGTTTCTGATGGGATCGCAAACTTTGCTGGTTCGTTCGGACTATCGATTGGTCAAAACGGTTGTGCCGGCGTTTATCCGGCGATGCTAGCTGTAATGGTCGCACCTACTGTTGGGATTAATCCATTATCACCTTCGTTTATTGTGACACTGATACTAGTTGTTGCCATCAGTTCGTTTGGCGTCGCTGGGGTTGGTGGCGGAGCAACTTTTGCCGCATTGATTGTCTTATCGGCGATGGATCTTCCAGTTGCACTTGCTGGTGTGCTTATTTCAGTTGAACCGTTAATTGATATGGGACGTACAGCACTGAATGTAAGTGGAAGTATGACCGCTGGTGTGCTTACTAGTAAAGTAACTGGTGATTTGGATAAAGATGTTTACTTTAATGAGTCTACATCGATTGAAGTAGAGGCGTAAGAAAGGTAGAAGAATGTCGACAGTGTTGTCGGCATTCTTTTTTCTTTTTGAACAATCTCTTGAAGCGTGAATTTACAACAAACCTGAAAAAAACGAGGTTGCCCCTTTTTACGGGACAGCCTCGTTTTTTGTTTATACTCCCTGATTTTCAGGATTGGCTGGTTGCTCTGTAGGTGTCTCTGGGGTAGTACCCTCAGGGATTGTTTCTACTGGTTTTTCAACCGGTTTTTCTTCTGGCTTCGCTTCTTGATTTGTTTGCTCTTTGCTAGTGTCTACTGTTTCACTTGGAATCTCCTGCTTTTTCACTTCTTGTTTAGTAACTGCGTTAGAAGGAGGTGATTCTTTACCAACGATATCAACTGCTGTCACATAATACGTTCCGTTTTGAATGCTGAATGCTAGGCTTTCGTTGGAACGAATACTGGCCACTCTTTGACCATTACTATAGATTCTGTATCCGACAACATCTCTTTCAGGATGAGAATTCCAATTAATACTGCTTCCATTTAATGCAAGTGTTGGTGCAGCAGGCGCCTTACCGTTATCAGAAAGTGTTGAACCGGTGACAATCATATTCCCGGTAGTATTATATTTAGATAGTAAATCGTTTATATTTTTAATGTACTTTCCACCGATTTTATCGAGATACTCAGGATTCAGCATGTAGCCGCCACTTGTAAATTCGCTTGGTGTCTGAGAATGTGCCAAGTAGCGACCACCACCAGCATAGACATATTGCCCATTAATAAAGCTATGATCTACTTTTGTTGGGACATATTTTACATTGAATAGATCCGTTTCGACCAATCCGGCATTTGAACAAGCATCAGATGGAAGTAAACCTGATATTGAACAGAAGGAACGAGTCACAACACCTGCTGGTTTTTCAAATTTGCCTTTAGGTCCAATGAGATCAGGATTTACACTGTAAGCTGAGTTGACTAAACTTGCCCATAGCTTAATATTTCGTTGGCTATACGTAAGTCCTTTATATCTATTATCAATTCTCTTTGGTGTATCATAACCAATCCATGTTCCAAATGTTACGTTCGGGTTTGTAGCAACGAACCAAGCATCTTCTGTATTGTTCGTCGTTCCTGTTTTTCCAGCCCAGTCAGATGAGAAAGATAACCTTCCATTTAAGTACCGTGCTGTTCCATTTGATATGACATCTCGCATAATATCTAGTGTAAGATAAGCGGTTTGCGGTGAAAAGACTTCTACCGGAGCCGCTTCGTGTTGATAAATGACTGTGCCATCTTTCGCTTCGATTTTGTCGATCATGTAGGCGTCGATGAATTGTCCGTCATTAGCAAATGTTGTAAATGCATTCACATTTTCTTCAACCGTTACCCCATTTGTAGGTGTTCCTAACGCTAAGGAAGGGATTGAATAGTCGATATCAATTAACGAGGTAAAGCCCATTTTATCAAGATAGGTTGCAGGGCGTTGATTTAAGATGCCCATATAATAGCTTACTGCAGGAATATTGTAGGAGTTAACGAGTGCCTGCCGGGCGTTTGTTAATCCAGTATACCCTTCTCCGGCATTTTTCGGTTGCCAGCCACCAATTGAAATAGGTACATTAATTCCGACAGATCCAGGTGAGATATATCCTAGTTCAAATGCAGGTGCATATACTAGAAGCGGCTTCATCGTCGATCCATTTGGTCTTTTGGCTGATGTTGCATGGTTGGTCTGCTCTCGATCAAAATTGCGACCGCCGACGAAAGAAAGAATCTTTCCTGTTTTGTTTTCAATGAGAATGGCTCCTGTTTCGACTGGTTCCTGAACAGTAACTTTTTCACCCGATTCAGGGTCGGTCACTTCTTGGGGCTTATCTCTGCCATAATATTCATAGTTTTTAACGACTTTTTGCATCTTATCATACATATCTTTGTTGATGGTTGAATGGACTTTGTAATTATTCTGTTTCAGTTCTCTTCTTGCTAGTGTTGTATATTGTTCTTTTAAATCATTATCTTTTTCTAAATCCGCTTTTTCATATCCGGATTGCTCTGCAAGAATTTTCGACAGAACCTCGATTGCTCGTTCTTCAAGTTCTACGACCAGCCAAGGATATACTTTGGAAGGTGCTGTTTTCGGTCCGATAAAGTCTTTCGTAATATCATAATTCAGAGCATCTTTGTATTCTTGTTCAGTAAGATAATTTCCATCACGCATTCTTTTAAGTACAGTTTTCATTCTAACTAATCCTGGCTCAATACCTTCTGGACTTTTCAACTCAGCTTTTTGCGTATAAGGCGTATAACGAAAAGGACTTTGAGCTAGACCGGCGATAAATGCTGCCTGTGGAATGGAAAGGTCTTTTGCGTCGATTCCAAATATACCTTTAGCTGCCGATTGGACACCCGCGATATTCTGGCCGGAGGAATTCCTGCCAAAGGTTGATACGTTTAGGTATGTTTGCAGAATTTCATCTTTATCTAAGAAATTTTCCACTCGAAGTGCGAGTAAGATTTCTTTCGCTTTTCTATCAAAGGATACTTCATTCGTTAATATTTGGTTTTTGATCAATTGCTGTGTTAATGTACTTCCACCGGATTGAACGGGTGCATTTGTCATTTCTTGAAAAATGGCGCGCATAACGGCTTTAGGTACGACACCTTCATGCTCATTAAAGTATTCATCCTCTGTTGCAATGATGGCGTTTAGCAAGTGTGGTGACATTTCATCAATGGTTATTTCTTCGCGCTCAAGATCGGACTTTAACTTCCCGAGAAAAATGTTATCAGCAAAATATAAGTCTGATGCTTCTTCATAATTATAAATATCTTTTTTGAGTTCATCTTTTGTGCGAATCGGCTCATCTTTGACTAAAGCGGCAAAATAACCTGCACCTACACCGCCAGCAAAGGAAAATCCTAAAACAAGGACTATAATAAACAAAAGCAGGATATTCCAAACTACATGATATGTAACTCTGGAGTATTTTTGCGTTGTTTTACTACGGAAGAAATTGGTGAATTTCAACCAAAATGATATAGGCTCATTTTCATTATTTTTCATCTATCATACCCCCTGAAATCAGATACATTATAGCATATATCCGTATTTAGAAGGGGGATTTTCAAGTATTTCTATAGGTTGTTGAACTTGACATAGCATTTAATATATGATAAAAAATCATTAACTAGAATTTTATTAGGAAAGCAATGAGAGGACTAAAGTAGTCAAACTATCCCTGTTTTAGAGAGCCGGTGGAAGGTGTGAATCGGTACACATAGTTTAGATGAATTACTTCCTTGAGCATTTGCTGTGAACGTTAAGTAGCAGTAAACGGTAGACCGCCGTTAACGGTTTTAAGACGGAGGATGAAGTATGTCCTCAAGTTGGGTGGTACCGCGAATATATTCGTCCCTTCATTTATGAAGGGGCGTTTTTATTTGTCATTTTTTGAAAAATAGGAGGAACTCAGATGGAATTGCTTAAAGATTTAGAATGGCGAGGGATTATTTATCAGCAAACAGATGAAGTGGGAATGAAAGAACTTTTAGAAAAAGAAAAAATTGCGTTATATTGTGGCGTGGATCCGACAGCAGATAGTATGCATATTGGTCATTTATTGCCATTCTTAACATTACGACGTTTTCAACAGCATGGTCATCGTCCGCTTGTTTTAGTGGGTGGAGCAACAGGGTTAATTGGTGATCCGAGTGGAAAAAAAGAAGAGCGTTCCCTGCAAACATTGGAGACGGTTCTGCATAATGCCGATTGCCTAAAGGGTCAATTAACGAAGATTTTCGATTTTGATGGTGATAATGGCGCAATCATGTTAAATAATTATGATTGGATTGGCAAGATTGATATGGTTACTTTCCTGCGTGATTACGGGAAGTATATTGGCATTAATTACATGCTAGCGAAGGATACGATTGCTTCACGATTGGAAACGGGAATTTCATTTACAGAATTCACCTACACGATTTTACAGGGAATCGATTTCAATCATTTATACGACAATCATAATTGTAAACTGCAAATTGGTGGAAGTGATCAGTGGGGCAATATTACAACGGGTCTGGAAATGATTCGTAAATCTCACGACGAAGCTGTTAAAGCATTCGGAATGACCATTCCACTTGTGACAAAAGCGGATGGCACAAAGTTCGGGAAAACAGAAGGTGGAGCAATCTGGCTTGACCCGGAGAAAACGACGCCTTATGAGTTTTACCAGTTCTGGATTAATGCGGCAGATGCGGATGTAGTGAAATACATGAAATTCTTCACATTCTTATCACATGGAGAGATTGAAGCGTTAGCTCAATCCGTAGAAAGCGAACCACATTTGCGTAAAGCACAAAAAACGCTGGCAGAGGAAATGACACGTCTGATCCACGGCCAAGATGCTTTGGACCAAGCGATAAAGATTTCCGCAGCTTTATTCAGTGGAGACGTGAAAAACTTAAGTGCTTCAGAGATTAAAGTTGGATTCAAAGACGTGCCAAGTTTCAGCCGAAACAATACGGATGACATTAACGTAGTTGAACTAATTGTTGAAGCAAATATTTCACCATCTAAACGTCAAGCAAGAGAAGACATCCAAAATGGTGCGATCTCTATTAATGGCGAAAAAGTGACAGACTTAGCATATATCGTAACAGAAGCGGATAAGATTGAAGGGCAATTCATGCTTGTTCGTCGCGGTAAAAAGAAATATACGCTAATTAAATAATAGCTAAAGGGTCAGGCCCCACACTCTATACACCGTTATTCCGGTTTAATAGTAGATGTAGGGTTCTGACCTTTTTGTTAGGAGGCACAGTCATATTAGATCGATCGAGTAGGATTCAGGTTTGGCTTAAAAATTAGAAAATTGGCTTGAAAAGTGCACATGTTGGATTAAAAATCAGAAAAGCGTCTCGTAAAGTCCACATTTTAGTCCGCCAATTTCAGGTTCCAGCTCGGAATAAAACTTTCTAAGACAGATGTTTCAATGCCTCACGCTTGCTCAGCGGTTTTAATTGGTTTTGAGCGACAAATAATTGAACACTAGAAGCGTTCGTTTTGGCGTATTCCCGTAATACCCAGCCGATCGCTTTTTGTACAAAAAATTCATTGCTGTGTGCTTGGCGTAGAATGTAGTTATGCAGCCGTTTTTCATTCATATTCTCTTTATAGTAGAGTTGATAAAGAATCGCAGATCTTTGTAACCAAATATAATCATCGTCAATCCATTGATCAGGGTATGAGGAAACAAGTTCGGGGTATTGTAAAAACATATAGCCAAAGATATGAGGGGATAGGACATCGATCGTATCCCACCAAGATTTACTTTTGAGTAAACTGACTAGCCACGGCATGTCAGCGGGAGTAAGGTCTTTTTTAGTTTTTTCCAAGATATCAAGGGCTGCTTTTTGGTATTCTCGTTCTGGTTTTTCCCATAACGTAAGAATAACCGTTTCAAGGTTCTCTTTCGACGGTAATCCGTATTCTTGCAAAAATTGCTTAGTCAATTTTCTTCGAATGGGCGTTCGAATCCCTAAAAAATCAAATTGATTTCTCATATATTTTTTAGACCACATTGCATATTCTGTCTCGGCGTGTTCAGAATATAATTTTTCTAATTTTTGAATATAAAAATCCATAAGCTCCTCCATGATATGTCAGATTTGACTAATGACGTTTCTACTAAAACAGGAATGATGTATAAAAAAACCCCCATCCAAGGATGAGGGCCGAAAACAAAATCGATTAACGAGAGTAGAACTCAACGATAAGTGCTTCGTTAATTTCAGCAGGAACTTCAGAACGTTCTGGTAAACGAGTGAAAGTACCTTCTAATTTGTCAGCATCAAAAGTCAAGAAATCAGGAACGAAGTTATTTACTTCGATTGATTCTTTGATTGTGCTTAGGTTACGTGATTTTTCACGAACAGAGATTGTTTGTCCAGGTAACACTTTGAATGATGGAATATCAACGCGTTTTCCATCAACAAGGATGTGACCATGGTTTACAAGTTGGCGTGATCCACGACGAGTACGAGCTAAACCAAGACGATAAACAACGTTATCAAGGCGAGATTCAAGAAGAATCATGAAGTTTTCACCGTGTACACCTTGTAGTTTACCTGCACGGTCGAATAATGAGCGGAATTGACGCTCAGTAACTCCGTACATGTGGCGAAGTTTTTGTTTTTCTTGTAATTGCAATCCGTATTCGGAAAGTTTTTTGCGTTGGTTTGGACCATGTTGTCCAGGAGCGTAAGGACGCTTCTCTAATTCTTTACCAGTACCTGTAAGGGAAATTCCAAGACGACGGGATAATTTCCAGCTTGGGCCAGTATAACGAGCCATAGTATGACTCCTCCTTCAAATGTTTTTATTTGGGTAAAATAAAAACCGTTGCGATTCACGATTATGGTCATTTTGTTTTCATGTATCTTCGCCCTAGCAGCTGAGGGTTACGGGGTACACCTCTATAAAGAGGAACAAAATGAGACCGTAAAAGCACTCACATAGGCTGCACTATTTTACACAAGTAATAGTATATAATTTAAAAGAAATATAGTCAAGTGTATTTACGTGTAGTTAGTGATGTACAAAATAAATCATCATGGTAAAATTACTTTAAAATAAGAATGTTTTAGCTTGAACAATTTACCCCGCATTAATGGGTAGTAAACCCCCCACTGATTGAAGTTTCACTTTATAGGCATAATGAATCAGGTCTAAAAACATGCGCTTTACGTTTAGTTAATAGAAATTTCTAAAAAATTATAAAGATATTTTATACATACAAGTATATAATGAATAATATAGAAAAAAACGGAAAACTAATAGTTCTATTTTACTGTGTGTTAATGAGTTTTTAAAGCTTCAGCATTACTTGTATAGGGATGAGATAAAGATGAGAAGTATGACTCAGTTACTATATGAATTAAAATCGTTATTAATTAATCAAATGGATGATTCAAAGGGAAGAATGGAAGACACTTCTTTTCTTGAAAAATTTGTGCTTGAGATATGCGACGCTTTTTACGCTGAAGAAGTTACCTACTTTAAGCTAGACTATAGTCTCAAGTATTTACATATTGAGGCTTCTACCGAGCGTGATCAGGAGCGAAAGTATATCCCGATAGGAAGCATTGAAGTATTTAATAACTGTGAACCGTATTCTTATAAAGATTTTCAAATAGAAGCATTAAAGGGTTTCCATCTGTATTTGCCACTAAAACGCGAAAATGGATTAGTGGGACTGCTTGCATTAAAAGAAAGGGTTCCTGGTTCTTTTGAAAAGATCACTTCCGAAGAAGGCGAGGCGTTTTTAAGAGAAGTGATGAAAATCTTAAATACGGCGATACATATTTCAGAGATTACGAGTGAAAGAAGGCGTTATAAACAGCTGTTTCGCGTGACTGAAAAATTTCATTCATCCATGAGTATGGATGCGGTACTCGGCGAAATTATCTCAACACTACAAGAAATGTATCCGTCTTTCACCTATTTTCTTCTGCTTTCCCATGATAATGCAAACCACGAAAACCTTCCGATAAAGGATCTCGGCTATGATGGTGAGAATGTGGCAGTTATGCAAGCGTATGTTACAGGAACTGTTCAAATCGAAGACGAGCTGGCTGCACGAAAAACAAATCTATATGCACCGCTGAAAGGAAAACAAGGCGTGTATGGAATTCTTCAAGTCATTGCTCCAAATGCTCGTATGTTTCCAGAGGAGGAAGTCGAATTTATTTCTTTATTAGCCAATACCGCTGGTGGCGCTCTTGAGAATGCACAGCTGTACCAGCAATCTCGCCGTTTAATATCTGATTTGCAGCTTATTAATGAAACATCCCATAGATTGAATTTAAATCTGCGTCTAAGTGAAACGATGGAGTTCATGAAAAATCAAATTACCGATTCCTTCCATGCGGATGAAGTGGGGTTTGTGTATATTCTACCCGATGGAACGGCTAATTTCTTGACGGGCAGCACAGAATTTTTTCATTCTGATCAAATGGGATTATACGTCGATTTCTTGAAGGAAAAGATTTGTTCCACTACGGAATCCCTGTTCATTAGCGATTTACAGCTGAAAATCCCTAACAAAGATGTGAAGTATCATTCGATGATGGCTGTTCCGATGATGGAAAGTGATCAAGTACACGGATTCGCACTTGTTTTACATAAAGATCCCTATTATTTTTCTTTTGAAACATTCAAACTGCTGCAATCATTGATTCACCATACGAGCCTTGCCTTGGCGAATTCGATGCTGCGCGAAGAACTGGAGAAAATGGTCATTACCGATCATTTAACAGGTTTGTATTCACGGAGTTATTTAGATGAGAAAATGTTGGAGTCGATGGAAAAAGATCAAAGAGGAACATTTATTTTGGTGGATATCGATGATTTTAAAAAAGTGAATGATACCCACGGTCACCAAATAGGTGATGATATTCTCATTCAGGTTTCCGTAATCATCCAATCGAGCATGCGAGAAACGGATATTGGGGCAAGATGGGGTGGCGAGGAGTTGGCAATCTATCTGCCGAATGTTTCCATACACATTGGACAAGGGATTGCACAGCGAATTCAGGAGAAGGTAAGCGAACAAACGGACCCGAAAGTGACCATATCATGTGGGGTCTCCTATTGGACGAATGGACACAACGATCACGTCAAAGCCCTGTTTAAGCGTGCGGATGATGCTTTGTATGTTGCTAAGAATACAGGGAAAAATAAAGTGCTCGTTCAAGACTAGTCCTTATAATAGTACCCGCTTTTGGATGTCCAAAAGGGTCTGGCCTCACACTTTTTACAGTGTGAGGCCAGACCCTTTTGTTTTGAGATAATCTCAGATATTTTTCAATAGTCTTGCAATTTTTAAATTACAAATACTTCACTAATGTATGCGTGAATTTCTCTAGCAATTCTTCGTCTATAGCATCGAAGCGATTCGTAATCGGACTATCTATATCAAGGACGCCGATTAATTCGTCGCCTTTTATGAGTGGGATGACAATTTCTGAACGGGAAGCGGCATCACATGCAATATGCCCTGGGAATTGATGAACATCTTCTACACGATACGTTTTACGTTCAGCAGCAGCAGACCCACAAACACCTCTACCAAATGGTATGCGAATACAGGCTGGTAAACCTTGGAAAGGTCCGAGTACTAATCCATCATTTTCCGCTAAATAGAAACCGACCCAGTTTACTTCATCTAAAAGCTGGTTAAGAAGAGCGCAAGCGTTACTAAGGTTCGCGATTCGATTGGGCTCCCCTTCAACAAGTGCGATTAGTTGTTTCTCAGCAAGCAAGTAATTCTCTTGCTTACTCCCTGTATATTGTTCGACATTAAACATAAACATTCCCCCTGCTTCATGATAAAAATACAACCTTCAACATTATTGCAAGATACCCTGTGGAAGTTGTCGAGAAGTTCTAACAGGATATTGCAAGTATTTCGAGAATAACTTATTTTAAGACTTGAAATTAGAGGAGGACTTCAAAATGAACCGCCAAACTCAAACGAAGGAAGCAATTCTTGAATCCGCTCTATATTTATTTCACTTGAAAGGCTATCATGCGACCTCCATACGGGACATTGCACATAAAGCCAAGGTTAATTCCGCTAATATTGCTTATTATTTCAAAAACAAACAAGGATTGCTAGAATATTGTTTTACTACATATTTAGAAGACTATATTCAGCTGTTAGAGAAAAAACTTGTCCAGCTTGACCGGATTGGCACCCAAAACGGCTTACTGGCCCTTCTTACAGATGTCTTTGAATTTCAACGTAAAAACTTCTTAGCTGCGAGCTTTATTTATGGAGAATCAGCACTAGACTCTAATCTTAATCGAGAAGTTTTATCAACTTATTACATGAAAGAAAACTCTTATTTTCAATTCGTTTTAGAAAAAGGCGTACAAGAAGGCGTGTTCCGTAAAATTCCGCCAGCTATTTTTACGTTGCAAATAAAAGGACTCCTTTCAGCCCCAATTATACATGCCCACTATGCAAGAGAGGTCCTGCATGTATATACGCAGGAAAAATATTATACCGATAAATATCGTGATGAAGTCTGCTTGTTTTTAGTACAAAGCCTGTTTGTCAAACGCGAAATGCCAGTAGAATTACTAGTTTAACGTTTCTATTTAGAAAAAGCTTCTGCCAAGCAAGAGTTGAACCCTTGACCTAGATCTTTGGCTTGATGGGCATCAGACCCGAAACGTAAAGGAATGCCGAGCTGCAGGGCATATTTTACAAATCGCTCTGGCGGATAAGGCTCTAGACAAAGCGGTTTAATAGCACCAGCACCGTTATAATCCAGTTCATACCCTTGCCTACTTATTTTGTCTAGAATGGAATATAACTTCTGATCATAATTTTCTTTCGGTGAAAAACGCTGCTGAAACTTATGAACAAGTGTAATATGTCCAATACGCTTGGGCTTGAAGTTCCCTAAATCAGCAGCAATACTTTTCTCTAATGTATCGTAATAAGATGAATAAACGGCATCTACAGACCCTACTCTTTTGGCGATACTATTAAACATTTCGTCACTAAAGTCGATGCAATGCCACTCATTTTCATCACGAATAAAATGAACCGATAGGATACTATCATCTAAATATTTACCAACTTTATTAAGGAATTTCTTAGTTTCTGCCTCAAATCCTTCGATATAATCTACTTCTAGCCCTGTCTTAATCCTGATTTTTTCCTTGTATCTCTCTTTTAATAAAGCGAGTTCTCGAAAATAGTCTAGTAAATGACCACGTTCCATCCCACTATCACGGTCTGGTGTAGGATCAATGAACCCTTCTGGCAAAGGAGCATGCTCTGTGAATGTCAAATCCTCGATTCCTAGCGTTATGGCTCGTTCGATATAATCTTCAAATGAGTCGCTTGAACCGTGAGGACAGTACGGACTGTGAACATGACTGTCAATTTTCATCAAAATCCCCCCATAAATTCAATTTCAAGCACAATTCTGTAAAAAAAATATATTTATTAGTCAAAAATTATTGCTAACATGGTATCATAAAAGCATTGAATTGAACATGTAAACATTTATATAGATTGTTGCTGACTTGTGAGGTTTAGAATTGGGGGGCATATGATGGAGTACATACTAGGTATAATTATACTAGTTATTACGTTAATAATATGGGGATATTTTTTGAAAAAGAAGCATTTTAAAGAAATTGACCAGCTTGAGGCTTGGAAAATGGAAATTATGAACCGCCCAATATTGGATGAGCTTTCTAAAGTAAAGCAATTAAATATGACTGGTGAAACAGAAGAAATGTTTGAACGATGGCGTAATGAATGGGACGCCATTATCACAGTCTACATGCCGGATGTTGAAGAATTATTGTTCGATGCAGATGATTATGTCGACAAATATCGTCTCGGTAAATCCAAAGAAGTTCAGCAAATGATCTCGACTAAGCTTACGAACATTGAAACGGCGATCGAAAAGATTCTTCGTGAGCTAAATGAATTGGTCGGTAGTGAAGAGAAAAACAGGATTGAGATCGAAGAGATTAAAGAAGGCTACCGTACTATTAAGAAAAACTTGCTGGTTCATCGCCATACATTTGCCAAAGCGGCAGATCCACTTGAGAACACGCTCGATGAAATAGTGGTGGTTCTTAAGCAATATGAAGAAGCGACAGAAAATGGAAATTATTTAAATGCGCGAGAACTTGTTTTATCGATAAAAAATCAACTTGTTACAATTCAAACAAAAATGGAAATCATTCCTCAATTGCTACTAGATGGTCATTCTTCACTTCCAACATCCCTTTTGGAGTTGAAAGATGGCTTCACGGAGATGAGGGAACAGGGATATTCTTTAGAGCATATTGAATTTGAGACAGAGATTTTGAGGCTTGAAACCGAGCTTGAACATTATAATAATCAACTTGATCTTGCGGAAACTGAGACTGCTGAAAAAGGAATAAATGAAATTTATGATAGTGTGAACCTTCTGTATGATTTACTTGAAAAAGAAGTGCTTTCCAAACAGTATCTAATAAAAAATGAGGATCTTTTGAAGGATAGCCTTGAAGCATTTGCATATGAGAATGATAAATTAAAAGCTGAGACAGTCGTTGTACGACATAGCTATCATGTAACGGAAAGTGAACTAAGTGCTCAGAAGAAATTAGAAAAGCAAATTGATAAATTGGTAAAAAGGTTCCAATTACTTTCCTTGGAAATTGCAGATAATACGATGATCAGTTCTGTTTTAAGTGAAGAAATGCAGGGAATTGAAGCGATTCTAAACGAGCTGAAGGTGGAGCATGAAGCCTTTGCTGAGAAACTTCATGCATTGAGAAAAGATGAATTGCAAGCACGTGGGGTATTACAAGACCTGAGAAAGAAAATGGGAGATACTAGCAGGACGATCTCGCAAAGTAATATTCCAGGTCTGCCTGAAAAGTATCGGAATTTGTTAGCGGAAGCAAAAGAAAGCATTGAAGATGTTCAGAGTAAACTAGAGGAAAAGCCTCTAGATATGGGCTCTGTACACATTTTTCTTGAAAAAGCGATTGCTTCTGTCACAAGTTTATACGAAAACACAGAAGTGCTGATAGAGGAAATGCTTTTTGCAGAGAAAGTGATCCAATACGGAAACCGATATCGCAGTAGATACCCTGCTGTTGCTGAGGCTTTAAGAACTGCTGAACAGTACTTTATGGAATATGAATATGAGCGGGCATTAGAAGTTGCAGCATCAGCCATTGAAAAAGTCGAACCAGGATACTTAGATAAAATCGAGGCGGATATGGAAGAAGTACTTTCATAATACGAAAAAATGAATTAAGAGGATGTCCTAAAGGGGTCTGACTCAGCACTCACCATACAGTTGATCGTGTTACTGACACTTCATTTAAACTGTATGTAGTAGCTACAGTCTGACCCTTCACTTATGGGACAGCCTCTTTTTGCGTAATCCAAAAGTAAAAGAGGATGTTCAAAAAGTCCGGTGAAAAAGCTTGCGAATTGCACCAAAGCTCATGAAAGACCTTCTGTTAAAATCGCGCACGTCATGACGAGCAACACAGAAGTCAGCACATCCTGTGCAAGTCCGGTTACTGTATACGCGAAAGGTTGAGACGATCGCACCTCGAACTTCTCGGCTCTTTTTATCCTCCTTTTTGAACTCGTACTAAAAGACTGATTTTGGCAAAATGAATCTTTTTCAATAATCGTGATTTATGGTAAAATGATGTGTTGTTAATAATCAAATGAAAGAACAAGAAGCTACACGATGCTTTTATATAAATGAAATCTTGAACAAAATTTAGTGCCAAAAGAAAGTAGTCTATAGCCCCTCTGAGTCTTACGATAGGTCAGGATGGTGTTCCCACATGATGTGGCTCTCTCCTCTTTCAAGGTGCTCGCGCTTTTGTTCTTGTCTTAGGCAACTATACGAAATTATTTATGTGGATAACTTAATTTGTTTGTCCGCATCCAGCTCCAGCGCCTAACCCCTCGAGGTCAAAAGCCAAACAAGTTAGATGGAGAGAAAATCACCCTCCATCTATCTTGTTCGTCTTTTGCTTTTCGGGGTTGATCAAGGCGCTTGCGCTTTTGTTCTTAGGAGGGAAACATATGATTTATTTTGATAATAGTGCTACGACAAAGCCATATCCGGAAGTCCTCGATTCCTTTATAAAGGTGTCTACAGAATACTTCGGCAACCCATCTTCCTTACATGGTCTAGGTGCTAAAGCTGAAAGCCTGTTAACTCAAGCAAGGAGGCAGGTAGCTGACCTTCTTCACGTGAAAAGCGCGGAGATTTATTTTACCTCTGGGGGAACGGAAGGAAATAACTTAGCAGTTAAAGGGATAGCCCATGCTTATTCTAAAAGAGGTAAGCATATTATCACCACTGTTATGGAGCATGCTTCTATTAAAGAAACGTGTCAATTACTTGAAGAAGAAGGGTTTGATATCACCTATTTACAAGTCGATTCAAATGGGTTTGTTTCTGTGGAAGACTTGAAAAATGCTTTACGAACGGATACGATTTTAGTGTCCGTCATGTCCGTTAACAATGAGGTCGGTTCAATCCAGCCGATCGTAGAAATCGGTCACTTATTAAAAGAATATCCACAAGTGCTCTTTCATGTCGATCATGTGCAAGGTATTGGGAAGGTTCCATTAGATATAGCTACTGCTGGGATTGATTTATGTACAATTTCTGGTCATAAATTTCATGGCTTAAAAGGTACAGGTGTATTATACGTTAGAGATGGCATTAGGGTTTCACCGCTCTTCACTGGAGGCAATCAGGAGGCGAAGCTAAGGAGTGGCACTGAAAACGTTGCTGGGTTCGTAGCCTTAGCTAGAGCATTACGACTCACTTTACAAAAAAGCGCGCAGGATTATGGGAAGCTAATAGAAATTAGAGATATGTTATTGAATGGATTGAACGAAATAACGGGTGTGAAAATAAACAGTCCATTACATGGTGCACCCCATATCATCAATTTTTCCATTCCAGGCATTAAATCGGAAGTATTTATCCATGCGCTTGAAGAGAAAGAAATATATGTTTCAACGACAAGTGCCTGTTCGTCTAAGAAAAAGTCAATCAGTGATACGGTATTGGCCATGTTTCATGATCAGAAAAGGGCGGATAGTGTTATTAGAATTAGCACTTCATATGAAAACGAACTTTATGAAGTGGAGTTCGTACTTCAGGAAATTAAGAACACACTTTTAAAACTACAAAAGGTAATGAGGTAAAATAAATGAAATTTGATCATATTATCATTCGTTATGGTGAGATTTCAACAAAGAAACGTAATCGAAAAAGCTTTGTTGATAAACTCAAAAATCATATTCGTTGGGCATTAAGAGATTTTAAAGCGGCCAAACTGACCGCAAGTCGGGAACGGATGTACATTATATTAAATGGCGAAGATCATCAGAAGATCATTGAACAAATAAAAGGGGTATATGGCATTCAGTCATTAAGCCCAGCTTTAAAAATAGGCCGTGATATCGAAGAAATTAAAACGGCTGCTTTATATTATATCGACCAGTTATCGGGAGAAATTGAAACGTTTAAAGTTTCGACAAAGCGTTCGGATAAAGATTTTCCATATGATACGAATGAAATGAACCATCTTCTTGGTGGACATTTGTTACGGAATAAAGATGGAATTTTAAAGGTGGATGTGAAAAATCCAGATTTAGATTTACGTGTAGAAGTACGCAAGGAAGCAGTCTATTTATCAGGCGAGAATATTCATGGTGCAGGTGGTCTTCCATTTGGCTCAAGCGGAAAGGCGATGCTCATGCTTTCAGGCGGAATAGATAGCCCGGTTGCAGGCTTCCTTTCCATGAAGCGTGGTCTTGAAATTGAATGTATTCATTTCTATAGCCCGCCATTCACGAGTGAACGTTCCAAACAGAAGGTCATGGACTTAGCTGAAAAACTCGCATTAGTAAACGGAAGCATGAAAGTTCATATTGTTCCGTTTACAGAAATTCAAATGCTGATCCAAAAACAAATACCAGAGAACTATACAATGACGAGCACACGTCGTTTAATGCTGCGCATAGCTGATGCGATCAGAGAAAAAGAAGAAGCACTGGCAATTATAACCGGGGAAAGTCTTGGACAGGTAGCAAGTCAGACGATGAATAGCATGTTTGCGATCAATGAAGTAATCTCAACGCCTGTATTGCGTCCACTTATCGCCATGGACAAATTAGAAATTATTGAGCTTGCGAAGCAATATGATACATTTGAAATATCGAATCAACCATACGAAGATTGCTGTACGGTATTTACACCGGCAAGTCCTAAGACAAAGCCAAAGCTCGAAAAGGTTCAGTATTATGAAAGCTTTGTTGACTTTGATAAGCTGATTGCAGATGCTGTGGAACAGACTGAAATCCAAAAAATTCGCTTTGGTGAAAAAGCTACTGGAGAAGGGCAATTAGAAGACTTGTTCTAGACTGGAAACTCTGAC
This sequence comes from Paenibacillus sp. FJAT-29882, assembly GCF_001510645.1. Taxonomy (GTDB): domain Bacteria; phylum Bacillota; class Bacilli; order Bacillales; family DSM-1321; genus Peribacillus. The sequence goes on from NZ_LMVB01000001.1 coordinate 490,251, forward strand.
TATAATTACCAAGAAATCAACGAATGAAGCCATGTGTTTTTACACATTCTATACTTACAAGGAGGTGAAAAACACATGGCAAACAACAACTCAAATCAACTTGTCGTACCTGGTGTACAACAAGCTCTAGATCAAATGAAATTTGAAATCGCATCTGAATTCGGTGTGCAGCTTGGCGGTGAAACAACTTCACGTGCTAACGGTTCAGTTGGCGGTGAAATCACAAAACGTCTAGTTCAAATGGCTGAACAACAATTAGGCGGGTACCAAAAATAATTTCATAAAAATGGCTGCAGGAAGCGGGCGATTTCGCCCGCTTTCTTTCATTTGTTTTCATTCCATCTTATTTTCTGATAAGATAAGAAAAATATTTATTATTTTACATACTTATAAAACTGTATAATGTATCTTGAGGTTTTGTATAAAGATAAAAGGGACAAAACTTTGTTAACTTGAACAGGATTACCAATGATAATGAGAATTAAACTAAATTTTGTGTGAAAATCTATAAAATTGTGCCGCAACATAAGAAAGTTGGTTTCCATGTTTTAAATAGTTAATGTTGTTTCTTGTAAAAAGGAAGGAGAAATACAATGAGAAGAGAAGATTTGATTGCTCCAGAGAAGTATAATCTTGTTAGTGAAATGGAAAGATTCGCAAAAGACAAGAACCGTTTAGCCTTAAAATGGGAATCTGAGGATGGAGTAAAGAAAGAAGTTACATACGATGCTTTAATGAAACGAGTTAACAAAATCGGTCATGTTTTAAAAGATGCAGGGTTGGAAAAAGGAGATATTGCCCTCATCATCATTCCAAGGCTAATTGAGGCATATGAAGTATATCTAGCAGCACTTAAGATTGGGATCGTGGTTATCCCATGTTCAGAAATGTTAAGGCCAAAGGATATTGAATACCGAGTAAGGCATGCTGAGGTGAAGGGAGTCATTTGCTATCATCAATTTTGCGATCAGGTAAATGCAGTTAAAGACACAGAGCAGCTTGTGAAATTATCGGTTGGTCAGGAAGTCCCAGGATGGCTCTATTTGGAGGAGAAAATACAATCATCCAGTGATGTGCTTGCACTTGCTGATACGAAAAGTTCAGACATGGCTTTTCTTTCCTATACATCTGGTACGACCAGCAATCCTAAAGGTGTAGTACATACTCATGGCTGGGCATATGCACATTTAAAAACAGCAGCCGCAAACTGGCTAGGTGTTCGTGAAGGTGATACAGTGTGGGCGACTGCGGCCCCTGGTTGGCAAAAGTGGATTTGGAGTCCTTTTCTTGCTGTACTAGGATCTGGTGCTACTGGCCTTGTGTATCATGGCAAATTTGAAGCAAAGAAATACTTGCAACTACTTGAGGATTACAAAGTGAATGCTCTATGTTGTACGCCAACGGAATATCGATTAATGGCAAAAGTGGATAATTTGGCAGACTATAGTCTTACCGAACTACACAGCGCGGTATCGGCAGGCGAGCCATTGAATCGGGAAGTAATTGATATATTCGAAAAGTACTTCAATATTCAAGTACGAGATGGATACGGCCAGACAGAAAATACGCTGTTAGTCGGGATTTCCATAGGAATGGAACTGAAACCTGGCTCAATGGGGAAACCGACACCTGGTAATCGAGTTGAAATCATTGATGAAGATGGAGTACCTTGTCAAGTCGGTCAAGTCGGAGATATTGCTGTACATATCGAAACCCCAGCTTTGTTCAAAAGTTATTATCGCGACCCTGAACGTACCGCTATGCAATTTCGTGGCGAGTATTATGTAACGGGGGATAAAGCAAGAAAAGATGAAGACGGCTATTTTTGGTTTGAGGGGCGCGGGGATGATATGATTATCAGCTCTGGCTATACGATTGGACCATTTGAAGTTGAAGATGCACTCATTAAGCATGCTTATGTGAAAGAATGTGCTGTAGTAGCAAGTCCGGATGAAGTAAGAGGACATGTCGTCAAGGCATATATCGTGCTTCAGGAACATGTCGATGAAAATGAACCACAGTTGGTGAAAACACTTCAAGAGCATGTGAAAAAAGTGACAGCACCTTATAAATATCCGCGGAAAATTGAATTTATTAAAGAACTGCCAAAAACGACTTCGGGGAAAATCCGCCGAGTAGATTTGCGCAATTTGGATGAGAATCATACGGGTTAAATAAAGAGAGGCTGTTTCACAAACGAATTAGCCCCTACATCTACTATCATCGTTTATACGTGTACAGGACATATCGGATAAACGGTGTATAGGGTGTGAGGACCAGTTCTTTTGTTTAGACAACCTCTTTTATTAAATGTTTGCTGATTATCTTTTTAAAGAAAATAACTTTAACAATGGATGCTTTTTCTTATCCACAATCTTTAACTCATTCATGACAAGATGATCTTCGTGTTCGGCTATCCATTTCTTAAGCGCTTCTTTATCCTGACAATGGGTTAAGTATGTCTGACCGCCTTTACCAACGGCGTTAATTACATATCTGTTGGAAATATTCCCCATATTTACTCTCCTACATATTCATAATGAAATTCCAACTCACAACAAGGTCTTGTGATCATATATAGTATACAATCTATTAATCTAAATAAATGCATTTCTTTTAGTTAATTAATTACAAATTTCGACAATGTAAAGATTACTAGCATTGTAGTCTGAATTACCCCATCTTAAAGGCTCTTCTCTAAGTCTTTATCCATAATAAAAACCTCGATTCTCTCCCCAGTTTTTGTACTAATATCACTATGAGAGGAAAGAACTTTACAACCAGTATAATGTTCGACAATTTTTTCATAATCTTCGCTGTACATTTCACGAAGCAGCTCCCGCATTTGTTTGACAAGTTTTTTCCCAGAATTTCGATTGACAAGATGCTTTTCTTCTACCGTTAGAACACCTTTGAATCGGGTAATCAACATGTCATTAATGATATATGTTTTGGCTTCCTGTGGACCTCTGCCGATCAACTCACGCTGGAACTTGATAAATGCAGCACTAATTTCAGCCTCTAGTTTCTTTTTGGAATTTGACATAATGCCTCCAATTACCTTTCTGAGATTTATTGGGTTATCATAATGTCCAAAGTAAGGTCTTGTCAATGCAAAAATAAAATCTTTATAAAACTTTAAAATCAGGTGAAATACGTAGAATTACTACGTGAAATAGAGTTATTGTGTGAATATTCGATTAATCATCCTGTATTTGGATGAATTTGAACATATCTAGTACTTTTGATGAGTTTACAATGATTACACAGCGGGCGTACAATAATTCTCATAAATAACAAATTTGATATCGGCCCAATCTTAATTAATTGAGAACGGAGGACCCACTAATTTGGGATTAATTCTGCTTTTGCAGAAAGGATGAGATACTCTTTCGCCATCCTACCCGAAAGCTTTCTTCGCAGGCTTAGCGAAGGAGTTCATAAGACTACCTAATTTAAGGGGGCTTTTTTGTTGTGAGTGAAGCAAGAAAGCAGCCTAATGAACAATCTGTAGGTCTTTTTAATATATGTAAATATGAAAAAGTTTCTTGGATGATAGAACGCAAAGAGAGTGGATAACTTGCTGGGCGTTAAGTAGACCAATGAGTACTTTTTCTCCAATCAACATGTTGTTTTGGCAAGCATTCAATACCATTGTGTGAATCGTTTGGTTTACCGCTGGAATCTTGAATGATAGTGCATGACTGCATTATGGAGAAAAGTACCATTGGTCTTTTTGGTGTTTAATCTGCTTTTCCCTTTTTGATAAATTGAAACTTCGTTCAGTGGGGGACTTGACTCTCCGTTAATGCGGGATAAATAATTTTATGACGCTGCAGAATGGAATGATGCTCTATTCAATATTTTAATAAGTGGGAGATCATTATGACAAAAATAACAGATTTTCTAACCCCGCCAAAAATTCTTGTATTGGGCTTTGCGGCCGTAATTTTAATAGGTGCATTCTTACTCACACTTCCCTTCTCAACAGAAGATGGAGTCGGTCTCTCGTTCTTGAATGTTTTATTTACCGCAACATCTGCTACATGTGTGACAGGGCTTGTCGTTGTAGATACAGGAAGCACATTTAGCAGTTTTGGCGAGATTGTCATATTACTGCTCATTCAAATCGGCGGATTAGGGTTTATGATAGTTGCAACTTTTTTCTTTTTTCTTTTAGGCAAAAGAATATCACTGAAAGAAAGATTATTACTTCGAGAAGCGTTAAACCAATTATCGATGGAGGGCATTGTCAGGTTAGTAAAAAGAGTGTTGATTTTTACAGGAGCGATCGAGCTTGTCGGTGCTATTATTTTATCGATCCGTTTTTCTTTTGATATGCCGATTGGTCGAGCGATTTACTTTGGCATTTTTCATTCAATCTCCAATTTTAATAATGCAGGTTTTGATTTACTGGGAGGATTTCGGAGTTTGACCCCGTACGCAGAAGATCCAACGGTCGTGCTAACCGTTTGTGCGCTTATCACATTAGGGGGAATTGGTTTTATCGTAATGAATGAACTTTATGAATATCATGATACAAAACGCTTATCTGTGCATACGAAATTGGTATTACTGACTAGTCTAATTTTAACTGTAGGTGGGGCCATCATAATCTTCATTTTTGAATATGGCAATGATAAAACATTAGAGCCTTTATCCTATCTTGGAAAAGGATTAGCAGCCTTGTTTCAATCGGTGACAGCGAGAACAGATGGAGCTAATACATTGAATATTTCAGACTTAACACAACCAACATTATTTCTGACGATTATCCTGATGTTTATTGGCGCTTCTCCGGGTTCAACAGGTGGCGGAATTAAAACGACTACCTTTGCTACTTTACTTGGAACCGTCTTTTCACAAATTAAAGGAAAAGAAGATGTCGTCTTCTTTCATAAACGCATTGTTTTTGACACGATATTTAAAGCGCTTACTGTAACGGTAAGTGGATTATTCCTTGTTATTACCATGACCATGCTACTGAGTATCACGGAAAAAGGCCATGATTTTATGATGTATCTATTTGAAGCGACTTCAGCGTTCGGCACAGTAGGTCTATCGATGGGATTAACCCCAGAACTATCACCTATTGGTCGTGTACTCATTATATTGACGATGTTCGCAGGAAGATTAGGTCCTTTAACGATTGCTTTTGCCATTGCTATGAGGCGTAAACCGGATGCATTTCGTCATCCAAAGGGGAAAATAATGATCGGTTAATGAAAAATAGGGAGTGTAAATAAGATATGGTCAAACGACAATATGCGGTTATTGGTTTGGGGAGATTTGGCATGAGTGTAGCTCGAAAATTACATGAGGCTGGGCAGGATGTCTTGGGAATTGATTGTAATGAGGAACGAGTCGAAGATGCTGAATTAGCCGTTACTCATGCAGTCGTGGCAGATACTACAGAGGAAAAGGCGCTTATTTCAATAGGGATTCGTAATTTTGATTGTGTAATTGTCGCAATTGGGAATGACATGCAGTCGAGTATTTTAACCGTTATGCTTTTAAAAGAATTTGGAGTGAAAAAAGTCATAGCGAAAGCTCTAGGCAAGCACCATGGCCGGGTTTTAGAGAAAATAGGGGCTGATTGGATCATTTATCCTGAAAGAGACATGGGGGAACGAGTTGCCAATCAGCTCCTATCACCGAATATGTTGAACTACATTGAACTGTCAAAAGAATTCAATATCGAGGAAATCATCATTCCACTTAGAATGGCGGAAAAAAGTTTACGAGATCTTGATATTCGTGCCAAATACAATGTAAGTGTCATTGCCATTGTTAGAGAAGGAGAAATAATCGTATCTCCACCCTCAGATCAGATTATTCATACAGGAGATTTATTAGTGGTAATTGGGAACAGAGAGGACTTAGCTAAATTTTCAAATATAGAATCATCATTGTAGCTAAAATGCGACTATGAACAACAGCTACTTCTAAGCGGATGCACAAGACTGACCAGACTTGGATTATTAGAATATGCTATTTTGATAAAGTCTCGTGGGGGTGCCTCAAAAAGAAGCGTCAGACCTTTAGAGGCCTACTCTATGCCCCTAATACGTTTTCTTGTGGAATACTCTGGGTTTGGTGATACACTTTAGGAAGAAAGCAATGTGGTTAAATAGAGCAAGTGTGTGGGGGGCAAACAATGGGGACGCTTTGGTATAACGGAAGCATTTATACGATGCAAACAGAATATGATCAAGTAGAGGCGATTTTTACTGAAAATGGCTCAATCATTGAGGTTGGCGAGGCTTCAGCACTTCGAGACACATATCGATACACCATTACGAATGAAGTCGATTTGCAAGGTCAAATGCTTATTCCAGGACTTGTGGATAGCCATCTGCACTTGATTGGACATGGTGAAAAGCTAATGAGGCTGGATCTTTCGATGATGAAGAGCAGAGATGAAATCCTACAGGCCTTACTTAAAAAATGTGCACAAACACCTGCTGGAGAATGGATTATTGCAGAAGGTTGGAATGAAAATGAATGGCCAGATTCTACACTTATATTGCGAGATGAGTTGGATCAACTATCCAATGAACATCCAATCGTTTTAAAAAGGGCTTGCCGTCATGCTGTCGTTGTGAATTCCTCGGCTTTGACAGGTAGTGGCATCAAGGAAAATATCGAGCAGCCGTTTGGCGGAGTGATCGGGCGGTATAAGGATGCCCGCTTAAGCGGTATGTTTAAAGAAGCCCCTGCATTGAAACTGATCATGAATCATGTACCAGGAATTACGGAGGAATATGTGAGGCGTGCGTTGTCTGCTTCGATTCGTGATTGCCATAGACTTGGCTTAACTGGGGGGCATTCGGAAGATTTACATTATTACAATGGATTTTTGCCAACTTATCAAGCATTTGTTTCAGTTATTGAGGAAGCGAAATTGCCATTCCGTGTCAACCTGCTCGTTCATAATGAAGTGGTTGATGACATGAAAGAGGCTGGGTATGGATACCGGAGTAAACAAGGGTTGATTGAATTAGATGCGATGAAACTATTTGCAGACGGATCACTTGGCGGCAATACGGCATTATTAAGCCATCCGTATCGTGACCGTCCGGATACGCAAGGTGTGGCGATTTATACAGAAAAGGAACTGCATGATCTTGTTCAAAAAGCAAGGAATTATGAGATGCCAATCGCTGTACATGCAATTGGTGATCTTGCATTCGAAATGGTACTGGATGCCATTTGCGCTTACCCACCGAAGCCTGGCTGGAGAGATCGGCTTATTCATGCACAAATTATGAGAAAAGATTTATTAGATCGTGCCAAAGATTTACCGGTGATTTTCGATATTCAACCTGGCTTTGTCCCTTCTGATTTTCCATGGGTTATTGATAAAATAGGAAAAGAGCATATGGAATATAACTATGCATGGAAAACATTCATTGAAGAAGGCATTCATTGTGCAGGCGGTTCAGATGCGCCGATTGAACCGGTCAATCCGTTGCTAGGTATTCATGCTGCTGTGACAAGAAGAAAGCCGTTTGGTCCAGACCAAACGATTTACAATGAAAAGGAATGTCTATCGCTATTTGAGGCGCTCTCCTTATATACGACTGGGAGTGCTTATGCGATTGGGCAAGAAGGATCGCGTGGCAAGATTGCTCCGGGATATGTGGCTGATTTCACAGTTTTTGAAAAAGATTTGTACGCCGTCCATCCTGATGAATGGCTTGAAATACAAGCAGGCATGACAGTTGTCAACGAACAGATTGTCTATGCGAAAAAATAATCATAGAAGAAGTAGAAACTTGCATGTATAATAAATATATTTCGTAATCTGAAATAGTATAATAGAAAGAAGGCATGCAGGTCATGAAATTGGAAAGTCAAAGAGAAGGTGCCTTTTTTGCGGCATTATCTTATTTAATATGGGGCATCATTCCGATGTATTGGAAGATGATACAAGATGTGTCTGCTGGAGAAATCCTTGCTCATCGGATTATTTGGTCGTTTGCTTTTATGGTCGTTCTTTTATTGGTTTCGAGAAAATGGAAGAACTTTGTCAGTTTTCTAAAAGAGATTGTTCAGAATCGAAAAATCCTGTTCTCGCTTTTTCTTGCTTCGATTTTGGTCAGCATTAACTGGGGAACGTTCATCTGGGCTGTGAATGCAGGGAGGATTATGGAAACTAGCCTTGGTTATTATATCAATCCACTAGTTAGTGTGCTGCTTGGGGTCATTGTCTTAAAAGAAAAACTAAGTAAGCAACAGGTCTTTGCCTTTTCGCTTGCAGGTGCAGGTGTACTTATTCTCGGTATTTACTTTGGCTCAATCCCATGGATTTCACTCATTTTGGCTGTAACATTTGGACTGTATGGTCTAGCAAAAAAAATGATAAAGGCCGACTCAGCTATGGGGCTCACATTAGAAACCTTAATGGTTACTCCATTTGCGTTAGGATATATCATTTATATTCTGTCTACATCAGGTTCAGCGTTCTTTACAACATCTCATACAGCTTTACTATTAATGGGAGGGGGCGTTGTCACAGCGCTACCACTATTGTTTTTTGCAAAAGGAGCACAAAAAGTTCCGCTATCTATGCTCGGGATTTTGCAATACATTGGTCCAACCTTATCATTGATACTTAGCGTATTTGTCTACCATGAGTCATTTACGAAAGTCCACTTACTTGCATTCATCTTTATCTGGAGCGCACTAGTCATCTATACTCTCTCGATTACAAAAAATAGAGTCATAGGTAGCAATAACGTGAAAAAACAAGTAAGACGTGGTGCTTAATCTTTATTAAAACCAGAGGATGTCCCAAAAGCAAAGGGTCAGACCCCGCAACAACTAAATACAGTATAGGATAAGTGAATGAACCACTACATACTGATTTAGAGTGCGAGGTCAGACCCTTTTAGGACATCCTCTTTATTTAGTTATCCCGCATTAACGGGCAGTAAAACGGGACTAACAATCAGTAGGGGATGAAGAAAACCCCTACTGATTGAAGTTTCACTTTATAAAAATGTTCTTTTTACTTTTTCCCAAAATGAGTTGTCTTTTAGTTTGATCGTTTTAATCGATTTTCCGCTTAGATTTACTTGAATTTTCTCAATATCGCGGATGCTTAGTGCTTCATTGTCGAGACCAATCGTTGGGTAATCGTTTTCATTCTGTGGCATTCTGACGGATAATGTTCGTTCAGGTCCAAGAATAAAAGAGGATCCGAGCGTTCGATAAGTATTGTTGTTGATCGAAGCAAGCTCGCTCACTTGAAAGCATGGTAAAGTTGGGTCCACAACCGCGCCTTTCACTGATTTGTTGTAGGCAGTACTTCCAGTTGGCGTAGCAATCACGATTCCATCGCCTCGGAACGTTTCAAAATGGATTGAATCAATAAAGAGATCCAGCACGAATGTTTTTATAATCGCAGAACGAATGCTTAGTTCATTGAGCGCAAAGAAAGAGGGCTGATTATCCAATTTAATTTCAATCGTTGGATAGCGCCGTACTTCAATTTGATCTGTTTCTGTTGATTCAATCATTTTGTTGGTATCTTCTAAATGAAAATCACAATACATATTTAAGTTCCCGGTTGTAGAAATCCCCGCATATAAGCAATCCTCTCGGAAACCCGTTTTTCTGACTGCTTGAAGAAATGTCCCATCATCCCCAATACTAACGATAATGTTCGCGTGTTTAAAATCAGGTACGATATTATACCCATTGCGTTGTGCTAAATCCCGTAATGGCTGTACTTTAGCAAGAGTATCTTCAGATTGTGCATGAAAGAAATACAAATTACGACGATTATCCATAGTAAAAACCTCCAACAGTATTGAAATTATTTTCCAAAAAAGTAGATTGTTTGTTACAATATTAGGGTGTTTCCTTAGTTTATCATGAGATGAAACATTTTGAAAATTCAAACGCATAAACTAGTAGTGCGTGTTCAAAAAGGAGGATAAAAGATCCGAGAAGTTCTGCGAGCGCATCTCGAGAGAACCGGACTTTTTGAACAACCTCTATTAAGTACAGAGTAGAGAGAGGATGAAGATAATGAATGGAAAGCGTTGGGCTGCTTTGGGGATTGCGGTAGTGTTATTTGGTTTCTCAATCGGTTTCAATTTCTTGACCACAGCCATGTTCGTTGATGTTGATAAGCTGTTTAATGATTTTCTTGGATCAGATGGTGAATTTATGACAGAAGTGATTGAACAAGGTACAGGCTTTGACGAAATTGCTGTACTTGATATCGAAGGAGTTATTCAAGATACAGGAAATTCCGGCTCATTGTTAGGTACAACCGGTTACAATCACAGAGCCTTTATGGACAAATTGGATATGGTGAATGAAACCCCAGCAATAAAAGGAATGATTTTGCGTGTCAATTCACCAGGCGGCGGTGTTGTTGAAAGTGCCGAGATCCGTGACAAAATTTTAGAGATCCAAAAAAGTGGAGTGAAAGTTTACGTTTCAATGGGATCTATGGCCGCATCTGGCGGATATTATGTGTCAGCGCCAGCGGATAAGATTTTTGCAAGTCCTGAAACATTAACGGGTTCATTAGGCGTTATTATGCAAAGTGTGAACTACGGAAAATTGGCAGAGAAATATGGCGTTGATTTCGTAACGATTAAAAGTGGACCATACAAAGATATTATGAGCCCAACACGAGAGATGACAAATGAGGAAAGAAATATCCTACAATCATTAATTGATAATTCATATAATCAATTTGTGAAAATTATTTCTGAAGGCCGGGGTATGTCAGATGCCCAAGTCCGAAAATTAGCGGACGGCCGAATCTATGATGGTCGCCAGGCACTGGATGCAAAGTTAATTGATGGTCTCGGCACATTAGATGATACAATTTCAGCGATGCAAAAAGATTTGAAATTGAAAAATGCCTCGGTGATTAGGTACACAGATCAAGCAGGCTTTGGAACTCTTTTCAATATGGGCGCAAGAAAGCTAATGGGGAATGACCTTGAGAAAGAGGGTCTGGTTGAATTGCTTTCGAGAACGAATTCTCCGCGATTGATGTACCTATATTCACAATGAGGAGGCGAGAAGAATGAATGAGGATAAACAGACAAATAATGATGTAAATCTTGATAAAGAGTACGAATCAAATTCTCGCCAACTTGATTTAGATGAAACGTTACGGGAGAAAGAGTTGATTTTGACAAATCAAGTAGCAGGTTTCGATCAGGAAGGCCGCTCTTTAGTGGCCTATGCTGGATTTTGGATGAGGTTTTGGGCCTATTTAGCCGATTTATTAGTCATTGGTAGTTTAAATCGAATTCTGATTAGCCCTCTTTCCATGGCCATTACCGGGAATGTTTTTGACAGCTCCTTCTTTTCTATTCAAGCAATTGGCACAACAATCGTTTTCTATTTGTATTTCGTGCTGATGACTCGATTCTTTGGAAAAACATTAGGGAAAATGATATTCGGCTTGAGAGTTGTTAGTCTAAAAGAAGAAAGGATCTCTTGGGGGACATTGTTTTTTAGAGAATTCATTGGCCGATTTATTGCCAAGTTTCTTTTTGCAGGCTATATCATTGTCGGATTCCTCCCGAAAAAGCAAGGACTTCATGACATTTTTGCCGACACAACAGTTATATTAGATCGAAAGTAACGAGAAAAGCGGAAGGCGCCTGTAGCTAGACAATAAGAAACGCGGAGGGTGCCCGTTAATCGGCGATAAATAAAAATAAACCTGTGGGATTTTATCCTGCAGGTTTATTTTTTTGCATATACGACCACAATGAGAAGTTGAAAGGGTGTGAACCTATGAAGTGGTTTATCTTAGTAATCGCAATCTTGCTATTTATATTCATTCTTATTTTTATGACAAAAATAAAAATCCACATTACATACTCCCATATACAGAAAGATGACCACTTTCGCCTGAAGTTACGTGCCTGGGGCGGGATTATCCGTTATACGATAAAGATTCCAGTTATTAAAGTAGCTGAAGATTCCGCAGCCATTGTTTATAAAGAAGAAAAAGGCATCGATGCAAATAACGCTGGACAAGAGGCTGTAAAAGATTTCACAGCTGAAGAAATGCTTAATAGTCTTGAAAATATGAAGAAGTTAATTAAACATGTATTTGGCTTCCATATACTAGTCCGTAAATTTCTACGTAAAGTGAAGGTTAAAACATTTCAATGGCATAGTCTAATCGGCACAGGAGATGCCGTATTAACCGGCATCTGCGTTGGTGGATCATATGCTATGAAAGGATCGATTATCGGGCTGTTAAGCAACTACATGAGATTTAAAAAAATGCCGAATTACACGATCACTCCTGATTATGCGAAACCAGCAGCGAGTACCTCGTTTTTTTGCATAGTTGAGTTTCGAATCGGACATGCTATTGTGGCAGGAATCAAAATATTCCGCTACTGGAAAGGTGGAAAGGTAAAATTTTCTTCCGAACAAGTAGCAAAAGATTCAAACTAGAAATTGATGTAGAGTGGAGGAAATAAGATGTCAGATCATCCGATTCAAGGCTTGATGACAGCCGCAATGGAAAATCTTAAAGCAATGGTAGACGTAAATACAATTATCGGTGATCCAGTTGAGACGCCGGATGGCAGTGTTATTCTAACAGTGTCAAAGGTTGGCTTCGGCTTTGCAACAGGCGGAAGTGAGTTTATGATGGATGGTGGCCAGAAAGGCGATTCTGGAGGTAGTCAACCGTTTGGCGGTGGAAGTGGCGGCGGTGTTTCCATTACACCTATTGCTTTTCTCATCGTTGGTTCACATGGAGTGAAAATGCTACACCTTGATCAAGGTACACATTTACTTGAAAAGGTTCTCGATTTAGCTCCAGCTGTTTGCGAAAAAATTCAATCGATGCTGTCCAAAAATGAACAGAGCAACCCAAAAAGCCCCCCGCAAAAATTAGATGATTTAGGTATTTAACGAATGGCTAGTTGCCATTAAACAAGAGTAAAAGAATATTTGGATTGTAGGCGTGTCTCATAAGGGTCTGACCTCGTGCTCTAAATCAGTATGTCGTGCTTCATACACGTATCTCACACTGTATTTAGTTGTTGCGGGGTCTGGCCCTTTGCATTTTGGACATCCCTATATGTGATCGTAATGTTAAACAATTGCAAAATAAGGTGGAACAATCTATCATTAAACAGTAGTACATAAAGCTTAAAGGGAGGAATTATTAATGGCAACTGTTACATTTAAGAACAACCCGATCACACTTGTAGGTGAAGAAGTGAAGGTAGGCGATCAAGCACCTAACTTTACCGTATTAGCAAATGATCTTTCAGAAGTAAAAGCTAGTGATCTTAATGGTTCTGTCCGTATTATTAGTGTAATTCCTTCCATCGATACTGGTGTTTGTGATGCACAAACAAGACGCTTTAACGAAGAAGCTTCGAAAGTGGCTGGAGTAAAAGTGTTAACAATCAGTGTAGATCTTCCGTTTGCACAAGGTCGCTGGTGTGCATCAAATGGTCTTGAGAATGTTCATACATACTCCGATCACAGAGACCTTTCATTTGGTACTGCATTTGGTGTTGTTATGAAAGAACTTCGTTTGCTTGCTCGTGCTGTATTCGTTATTGATAGCAATAATCAAGTAACATATGTTGAATATGTGAGTGAAGGTACTTCACATCCCGACTACCTTGCCGCAATTGAAGCAGCTAAAGCAGCAAAATAATGTCTCAGAAAGGGTCTGACCTTACACTCTATACACCGTTTATTGCGTCATGCTCGCATTTTAAACGATAGATAGTAGATGTGGGGTCTGACCCTTTCATTATAATTCAGCCTCTTGTTTTGACATTCCCCATTGATGAACCCCATTTCTATATTAAACGGCTAGTTATATGATAATATTGATTTTTGTCTCTTTTTTTAAAATGCGTTCTCATGCAAATGAGCCAAGAATCGAATTCTAAAATAATATTGTTGAAAAGCTATGTAAAAAAGCCATGGCGCTTGTGTCTCTAGTTCAAGAGTTTTAGAATAATACACGAGAATGAAACAGGAGGAAGTATACTTTGAAATTTGCCCCGATAGAAGAATTATTCCATATTTTTGATGAAACAGCTCAAATATTACAAGAAGAGCTATCATGTACGTATTTAGATGCCCTTGGTGAAACCGGCGAAAATTTATTTCACGGCAAAGTATTACAGGAAGAAATTAGTGAGTTATCACAAAAAAGATTAATGAAACACTATCAAGAATTTACGCTCGATAAGAATCAGAAAGAAGAAATTCGGAAAGCCTATCAATTAGCCATTCTAAAGGGCATGAAAGAAAATATCCAGCCGAACCATCAAATGACGCCTGATGCTGTGGGGATATTTGTCAGTTATTTAATCGGGAAGTTCACGAATGAACAAGCTACATTGTCGATGTTAGACCCAGCTGTTGGCACGGGGAATTTACTATACACCATCCTCAATTATCTTACAGACAAAAACATCGCTTCCTATGGAGTTGATGTGGATGAAACGCTGATCAGACTTGCATATGCAGGAGCGAATCTACAAGAACATGAAGTTCAGTTCTTTAACCAAGATAGCCTAGAGCCGCTATTTATTGACCCAGCGGATGTAGTGGTGAGTGATTTGCCAATAGGCTATTATCCAAATGATGTGCGAGCTAGTGAGTATATGCTTGCTGCTGACAAAGGGCATTCATATGCGCATCATCTCTTTATTGAGCAAAGTATTATGCATTTGAAGGATGGGGGATACACATTCTTTATCGTTCCGAATAATCTCTTTTTATCGGAAGAAGCCCCTAAATTAAATGAGTTTTTAAAAAAACACACGCATATTCAAGGGCTTGTACAATTGCCTCTTTCCATGTTTAAAAACGAGCAATCAGCGAAAAGTATTTTGATTTTACAGAAGCATAAAGAAGGACTACATGCACCAAAAGAAGCCTTGCTAGTCCAACTGCCAAAATTATCCGACGCTGTTGCGACAAAATCCATCATGGACCAAATTGATACGTGGTTTCGTCAAGAAAAACAAACGGCAAAATAAAAGAATAAGCGAGTATGTTTAAAACGAGTTTTGATGTCAAGCAAGTAGCTGGTTTAGGTCAAATGTTCTTCACCCAAACAGTCCATACATGACTTTTTGGGTGGGGAGCATTTGCTTGTAGGACTCCCGCACTCGCTACAGAACGTACGACCTTAGTCTAAGTTCCAAAAAAGGTGCTTGCGCTTTTCTAATTACTGGCGAGGAAATACGTATATTTCCTCGTTTGTTTTGTATAAAGGATATGGGACGGGACTTCACATAATCAGCACAGCAAAGCCACCTTCATAAGGTGAGGTAATTTTTAGAACCTGAACCTTTTTCATCGTTTTAGTAGGGATCAGCTGCTCATAGCTGTTTTTATAGAAAAATCTGAATACATTTTCTTCTTTATTGTAAGCGCTCTATGGATGGCTCGCTCTTGAAAGCTCCTTGATTCAATGCTTAAATGAGAAAAGAAGCATTTGTTCTTAAGTGATCATTGTAAATACGTGTAGAAAAGAGGCTTTATAATGTCTAAAGTTATTGCGATAAATGCAGGCAGTTCTTCATTGAAATTTCAATTATTTGACATGCCAAGTGAGGAAGTTATCACGAAAGGTCTTGTGGAAAGAATCGGATTAAAGGATTCAGTCTTTGTTATTTCAGTGAATGATGAGAAAATCACTGAAACATTGGATATCCCGAACCATGAAGTGGCTGTAAAATTATTATTAGAAAAACTAATTAATTATAAAATCATCTCTTCTTATGATGAAATTGATGGTGTCGGACACCGAGTTGTCCATGGTGGAGAAATTTTTACAGATTCTGTATTAATTACAGATGAAGTATTAGCTCAAATTGAAGCACTTTCTGATTTAGCGCCGCTTCATAATCCAGCTAACATTACTGGAATTCGTGCATTCCGACAAACGCTTCCAAATGTGCCGGCTGTTGCCGTTTTCGATACGGCATTTCATCAAACAATGCCTGCAAGCTCTTATTTATACAGTTTGCCAAATGAATATTATAAAGAATACGGCATTCGAAAATATGGATTCCACGGGACTTCGCATAAATATGTGACAGAACGTGCAGCAGAAATGCTTGGGCGTCCAGTTGAACAACTGCGCTTAATCTCTTGCCATTTAGGAAATGGTGCAAGTATTGCTGCTATTAAAGGTGGAAAATCGATTGATACCTCAATGGGATTCACACCGCTTGCAGGAGTAACGATGGGGACGCGTTCTGGAAATATTGACCCTGCTCTCATTCCTTATATCATGGAGAAAACAGGGAAAACAGCGGATGAAGTTCTTGATGTTCTGAATAAGGAAAGTGGAATGCTTGCTATTTCAGGTTTTTCAAGTGATTTACGTGATATCCAAATTGAAGCTGAAAAAGGCAATGAACGTGCAGAATTGGCACTTGAAGTCTTTGCTGGCAGAATCCATAAATATATCGGTTCATATGCAGCAAGAATGAGTGGTGTGGATGCAATCATCTTTACGGCAGGTATTGGTGAGAACAGTTCAATGATGCGTGAAAGAGTCCTACATGGTCTTGAATTTATGGGGATATATTGGGATCCTGCTTTAAACCAAACACACGGAGAAGAAGCATTCCTTAACTACCCGCACTCTCCTGTTAAGGTAATGGTTATCCCTACCAATGAAGAAGTCATGATCGCCCGTGATGTGCAACGCATCGCGAAAAAATAAGTGATATTTACAATTGAATACTGAAAATTGAGTGGTCAGAATAACCACGACCATTTTTCTACCCAAACCTTCTTTTATGCTTATTTAATTAAGTATGAAAGGAGGTCTTTTTGTGTTTGTTTCCTTAGGGTATTTTTAGATTTATAATCGGAAAGAATGAAAAAGAAAACCATAAAAAAGGAGTCGCTACGTTTTAACTTACCCCTTCTTTTATCTAATAAGCGGGAATAAAATGGGAGAGTGATGCTATTTTTAGTAACAAAATCATCTCTCTTTACATAGGGTAGGGGGGTATGGTATTATGTGTTTAAGGAGGGGAAGAGATGGAAAATGAAATGCAAGAAAATGGTCATCTAATTGAAGATGAATGTTGCGTGACCCCAACTCATGCTAGAAAAAGTCATCATTCTGATACAGTAAAAAAGAATTTAACCACCCGGTTAAATCGCATAGAAGGTCAAGTTCGCGGGATTAAAGGGCTAATTGAGAAGGATACGTATTGTGATGACGTCATTACCCAGATCGCCGCCACTCAAAGTGCCCTTAATAGTGTGGCGAAAATTTTATTAGAAGGCCATCTAAAAACTTGTGTAATCGACCGGCTTAATGAGGGTGATGCGGAAGTGATCGATGAGGTCTTAGTAACTATACAAAAATTAATGAAAAAGTAAAGGAGAAGTGAATAAAGATGGAAAACGTAACATTGAATGTAAGTGGAATGTCATGTGGTCACTGTGTGAATGCTGTTGAGGGAAATGTAGGAAAGCTTGATGGTGTTGCTGAAGTAAAAGTCCAGTTAGAAACAGGAAAAGTAGATGTTGCATTTGATCATGAAAAAGTAACGCTTGAAAAAATCAAAGAAACAATCGATGATCAAGGATATGATGTTGAATAAATTATCAAAGTGCTTTTATAGCACTTCTTTTTTACAATATATTATACCCCTAGGTGGTATAAAGAGGTGAGAATCAAATGAAAAACCCATTACAATTAAAAGAAACCAGTATGCAGATTACCGGGATGACCTGTGCTGCTTGTGCAATAAGAATTGAAAAAGGGTTAAAGAAAATAGACGGTGTAAAAGAGGCCAATGTTAATTTGGCTCTTGAAAAATCAGTCATAAGGTATGATGCAGAAAAGGTGAGTGCACAAGATTTTGAAAAGAAAATACAAGATCTCGGTTATGATGTAGTAAAAGAGAAAAAAGAGTTTGCTATCACTGGAATGACCTGTGCTGCTTGTGCAACTAGAATCGAAAAAGGATTAAATAAAATGGATGGCGTATCCATGGCGAATGTTAACCTGGCACTTGAAAATGCGACCGTTGAATACGATCCCTCCCAGGCTTCCCAAGGTGATATTATTCAGCGTGTGGAAAAGCTAGGATACGGGGCGATGATCAAGGACAACAACAAGGATGCTGTAGACTATCGCCAGAAAGAAATCCAAAAACAACAGAGAAAATTTATCGTCTCCGTTATTTTGTCAATCCCGTTGTTATGGGCGATGGTCAGCCACTTCAGTTTTACATCGTTCATTTACCTGCCGGATTTTCTCATGAATCCTTGGGTACAAATGGCGCTCGCAACACCCGTCCAATTTATTATTGGTAAGCAGTTCTATATAGGTGCTTATAAGGCCTTGCGCAATAAAAGTGCCAATATGGATGTATTAGTCGCAATGGGTACATCAGCCGCTTATTTTTACAGTGTCTATCAGGCAATCATCTCGATTGGGAACCCCCATACAGCACAACTATACTTTGAAACCAGTTCCATACTCATCACGCTAATCCTTTTAGGGAAGCTTTTCGAGGCAAAAGCAAAAGGACGTTCTTCTGAAGCGATTAAAAAACTAATGGGACTGCAAGCGAAAACAGCTTTAGTGTTAAGAAATGGAGAAGAACTTGAGATACCACTTGAAGAAGTGATTGTAGGAGATACGCTTTTGGTGAAACCTGGTGAAAAGATCCCAGTAGATGGAGAAGTAATCGAGGGAAACTCGGCTGTCGATGAATCGATGTTAACCGGGGAAAGTATTCCCGTAGATAAAAGCCTGGGAGATCCTGTGATTGGTTCAACATTGAATAAGAATGGCTTTCTAAAAATGAAAGCCACAAAGATTGGAAGGGATACAGCACTTTCACAAATCATTAAAGTCGTAGAAGATGCACAAGGATCGAAAGCGCCAATTCAAAGACTTGCCGACCAAATTTCAGGTATTTTTGTGCCAATTGTTGTTGGCATCGCCGTTTTAACCTTTCTCGTTTGGATAATCTGGGTCAATCCAGGAGAGGTTACACCAGCCCTTGAAGCGTTAATTGCCGTTCTTGTTATCGCTTGTCCGTGTGCACTTGGACTTGCGACCCCTACTTCGATTATGGCTGGGTCTGGTCGTGCTGCAGAGTTCGGTATTCTATTCAAAGGCGGGGAACATCTTGAAACGACTCATCATATTGATACGGTTATTTTAGATAAAACAGGGACCGTTACAAATGGTAAACCAGAATTGACCGATATTATCGTCGAAAATGGAGTAGCTGAACAGCAATTTCTATCTTTAATTGGCGCAGCTGAAAAACAATCGGAACATCCACTGGCCGAAGCAATTGTTCAAGGAATTCAAACAAGAGAGATAGCACTTGGCATCGTTCAGCAATTCGAAGCAGTCCCAGGTTATGGAGTAAAAGCGATCGTTGATCAAAAAGAAATCCTAGTAGGGACCCGGAAGCTTATGAATCAACATCAAGTGGATGTTCAACAAGCGCTATCGATGATGGAAGAATTAGAAGGAACAGGGAAAACGGCCATGCTTGCTAGCATTGATGGCCAATATGCAGGCATGATTGCGGTCGCTGACACGATTAAAGATACTTCTAAAAAAGCCATCAAACGGCTCAAAGAGATGGATATTGCAGTCATTATGATAACAGGTGATAATCAACGTACAGCAGCGGCGATTGGTAAACAAGTGGGGATCGACCAGGTTATTGCCGAAGTACTTCCAGAAGGGAAAGCGGAAGAAGTGAAAAAACTGCAGGCTGCAGGCAATAAGGTGGCCATGGTTGGAGATGGAATTAATGATGCTCCTGCTCTTGCACTTGCGGATATTGGTATGGCGATTGGAACAGGAACAGACGTAGCCATGGAAGCAGCAGATATTACCTTGATTCGCGGAGATTTGAATAGCATCGCAGACGCCATTCTTATGAGCCGGAAAACGATGAGGAATATTAAACAAAATCTGTTCTGGGCTTTTGCTTACAACACTCTCGGCATCCCGATTGCAGCAATCGGACTATTGGCCCCTTGGTTAGCAGGTGCCGCTATGGCATTCAGCTCTGTGTCGGTCGTCTTAAATGCACTCCGTCTACAAAGAGTAAAACTTTAAAAAATGTTCATTTGATTCACTTTAAAGAGGCATTGGTACTCATATCAATGCCTCTAATCGTGTGCTCGTCATGGTTGGCTCTCCGGTACAAATCCCAGAACATTGAAGGTCGTAATAGGCATTATGCGACCTGAACTTTGATTAGATATCCTCTGTTTGCATTCTAGTCATGTAATCCTCTGTGTTATACTAATAGGAAGAATCAGCCAATATAAAGTGAAACTTTAATCAGTGGGGGGCTTTATCCCACTGATTGTTAGTCCCGTTCTAGTGTCGCTAATACCTCCACTTCGCTTCGGTAAAGCGACACTACGAACCTGTTCAATGAACTCAGACTAAGTACGCCGCATCCTGCGGCAACGTCTGAGTGACCCACATCCTGTGGGCCTCAACTAAACCTTTGAAGACCACAAAGGTAAGTTTCACTGTATCTCACCAATCGGGCTTTTACATAAAAAGTGAGGCGACTGCCCAGCCCCGACAAGCATAAGCTGGAATACGGCGTGGCGTAGTTTGCCACAGAGTATTACAGCTTATGACCTCAGATGGGTTAGGAGCCGCAACTAGATTGGGCAGTTATCGCCCAACTACGCGCTACTTCGATTCCTCTAAGATATGAGGTGGGTGGTTACTGCCCGTTAATGCGGGATAAAAGGCTTTTTAGGAGGGTTAGGAAATGGGCATGACAAATCGGGAAATTCAAGTCTGGAATGAAATAGGCGAATGGGAGCAAAAGCTTTATCAATACGAGCCGACAGATTTAACAGTGATGTATGATAAATGGCTTGAACAAAGCTTTTCCTTGCTTCCTGAAGATGTTCGGACACGTTTTTTTGCGAAAATGGATACAATGCTCTTTCATTTACATGCATTGGTGCAAAGTTCGCAGATTCAGATGGATGCTAGAGACAGAATTTTAGAAGCAGCGCGGGTTTATAATCCTGAAGTCGAAAAGATTGCTGATATGAACCTTTTACCCATTGATCAATTGAATTACATAGCGACACAGCAAATCGCGAGACATAGACTGTATTCATTTGCCCAAGGCGGAGCAAGTGGGTCAGGCGGTCTTATTCTGTTAGGAAGCGATATTCCAGCGATGACGTTCATTAATGTTCGTGTTGTTCAGTTGACAGCCATAACGTACGGCTTTGAAGTGAATACTCCGTTTGAAATGATGATGGCCCTCAAGGTTTTTCATATTGGCAATATGCCGAGACGCCTTCAAGGGGCTGCATGGCAGGAATTAATTAATGAAACACATCAAGATGGTGAAGAATATTTTTACGAAGGAAGCGAGGATTTAACAAACATTACTTGGATGGAGCAACCTTTAAAGCAATTGCTGAAGGCCGGAGCGATTACCATGTTTCGAAAAAAACAGATCCAAGGTGTTCCACTGCTTAGCATGCTAATTGGGGCGGGCTCTAATTACCGAATGACACGGCAAGTGAGTGAATTCGCGCAAAAATATTATCAATATCGTTATTTGCAGAAAAAGAGAGTAGTCAATGAATAAAAGCTACTGGAGACCGTAACTTAAAACTTACTTAACAAGGACACGTTGCTTATTTGAGCTTTGTGTCTTTTTTTGCTTATGTAGCAAGCTAATTTGAAAGGAAAGAAATCTTCAGAAGAATCGGTGTTTAATCTCTAAATTGTGCTTGCAATCTTTTTTTAAAACTGGTAAAGTACTAATTAAGAGATGTATAAAAATAATAAATTATGAATTTTTATTCACATAAAAAGGGGACGATACAATCATGTCAAATCAAAAAGTAGTGTTAGCATATTCCGGAGGTCTAGATACTTCTGTAGCGATAAAATGGTTGCAAGGTCAAGGATACGATGTTGTAGCATGTTGTTTAGATGTTGGAGAAGGAAAAGACTTGGATTTTATTAAAGAAAAAGCACTTCAAGTAGGCGCTATTAAATCCTATGTAATCGATGCGAAAGACGAGTTTGCGGATGATTACGCACTTGCAGCACTTCAAGCACACACGTTATACGAAGGGAAATATCCACTTGTTTCTGCACTTTCTCGTCCGTTGATTTCGAAAAAGCTTGTAGAAGTGGCAGAGATGGAAAACGCTGTTGCAGTGGCACATGGTTGTACGGGAAAAGGAAATGACCAAGTCCGCTTTGAAGTATCGATCCAAGCATTGAATCCAAATCTTACGGTTCTTGCTCCAGTGCGTGAATGGAAATGGTCTCGTGAAGAAGAAATCCAATATGCGATTGAAAATGATATTCCAATTCCAATCAACTTAGACAGCCCATACTCCATCGACCAAAACCTATGGGGAAGAAGCAATGAATGTGGCATACTAGAAGATCCATGGGCCGCTCCACCAGAAGGTGCATATGATCTAACGGCAAGACTTGAAGATACTCCAGATACACCTGAAGTAATTGAAATTGGTTTTGAACAAGGTGTTCCCGTTACACTGAATGATAAACAGTATAAACTAGCAGACTTAATTGTTGAATTGAATACATTAGCTGGTAAACATGGTGTTGGCCGAATCGACCATGTTGAAAATAGATTAGTAGGAATTAAATCACGTGAAGTGTATGAAGCACCTGCTGCGATGACATTAATTACCGCACATAAAGAACTTGAAGACATTACTTTAGTTAAAGAAGTTGCTCATTTCAAACCAGTGATTGAGAAAAAGTTGACTGAGCTTATTTATGAAGGACTATGGTTCTCACCTCTTCAAAGCGCACTATCAGCATTTTTAAAAGACACACAAAAAACGGTAACAGGTACAGTGCGTGTGAAACTATTCAAAGGCCATGCGATTGTAGAAGGTAGAAAATCCGAGTACTCTCTTTATGATGAAAAATTGGCAACTTATACGAAGGACGATGAATTTGACCATGATGCAGCTGTCGGCTTCATTAAGCTTTGGGGTCTACCAACAAAAGTTAGCAGTATCGTAACCAACCAAAACAAGAAGGTGACTGTGTGAGTAAGTTATGGGGAGGCAGATTTACGAAGTCTGCTGAAGAATGGGTAGATGAGTTTGGCGCATCGATCTCGTTTGACCAAGAACTCGTACTTGAAGATATTCAAGGCAGCCTTGCTCATGTGGCGATGTTGAAGAAAAGCAGTATTTTACCTGGAGAAGATGCAGACCTGATTACGTCAGGGCTGCTTACTCTTCAAGAAAAAGCAAAAAAAGGCGAGCTAACTTTTAAGGTAGAGATGGAGGATATTCATCTTAACCTAGAAAGCATGCTCATTTCTGAAATTGGTCCAGTAGGTGGGAAGCTGCATACAGGTCGAAGTCGGAATGACCAAGTGGCGACAGATATGCATTTGTATCTGCGCAACCAAACAGATGATGTTTTGGGCTTAATTGCGGCCTTGCAAACAGCTCTACTTGAGCAGGCTGAGAGCCATGTTGAAACATTAATTCCTGGATATACCCATTTACAACGTGCACAGCCGATTTCATTTGCCCATCATGTTATGGCTTATTTCTGGATGTTGCAGCGTGACAAAGAGCGATTTACGGAAAGTTTGAAACGAATTAATGTTTCTCCGCTTGGAGCAGGAGCGTTAGCTGGGACAACCTTTCCAATCGATCGAGCGTATAGTGCTGAGTTACTTGGATTTGACGCAATCTATGAAAATAGCTTGGACGCCGTGAGTGACCGGGATTTTGTGCTTGAATTTCTTAGTAACAGTAGCACATTAATGATGCATCTTTCCCGTTTTAGCGAAGAAATCATTCTTTGGTCTAGTCAAGAGTTTCAATTTATTGAGTTAGATGATGCCTTTTCAACGGGAAGCAGCATTATGCCTCAGAAAAAAAATCCCGATATGGCTGAGCTGATTCGTGGGAAAACAGGGCGTGTGTATGGCAATCTTACAGGTCTTTTAACCGTTTTGAAAGGACTGCCGCTTGCTTATAACAAAGATATGCAAGAAGATAAAGAAGGCATTTTTGATACGGTGAAAACGGTCATCGGCTCTTTGAAAATTTTCGAAGGCATGATTTCCACGATGAAAGTAAATGCCCATGTCATGGAGAAGGCAACGAAAAACGACTTCTCTAATGCAACGGAATTAGCGGATTATTTAGCAGCGAAAGGGATGCCTTTCAGAGAAGCGCATGAAGTGGTCGGTAAACTAGTGCTATCATGTGTGAACCAAGGTTGCTATCTTGCGGATTTAACTTTGGAACAGTTCAAAGAAGCGTCAGATTTGTTCAATGAAGATATCTATCAAGCTCTTAACCCGTATGAAGCAGTAAAGCGCCGTAACAGCGCCGGCGGAACAGGATTTGAGCAAGTTAAACTAGCGATTCAAAAAGGGAAAGAGCTAGTGAAGTAAAAAAAACGGGTCAGACCTCACACTCTATATACCGTTTATTGACTCATTTACGAGTCGTATAAACGATATATAGTTGATGTGGGGTCTGACCCTTTTGTTATGGGACAGCCTCTTTCATCATTCTACTTAATCGGTACGAACGATAAGAACATCACAATTCGCATTGCGGACGATGTTTTCAGAAACGCTACCTATTAGGAAGCGTTCTACTGCATTCAGTCCAGTGGCTCCGCAGACGATGAGGTCGATATGATGTTTTATAGCGATATCTTTAGGGATGATCGTTTTCGGTGAGCCGTATTCAATGATTGTTGCCACTTCTTTGACACCGGCTTTTTCCGCCATTTCTTTATAGCCACTCAAAAGTTCAGATGCGTAGTCTTCAACGCTGTCTCCGATCGGGCTATTAAAGGCTTCAGTTGACGGGAAATTCCGAGCATCCACGATATGGGTTAGCACGAGTGCTGCATCGTTACGAAGAGCGATTTCACTACCTTTTTGCAAAGCCCATTCTGCTTCTTTAGAACCATCTACCGCAACTAGAATTTTTTTATACGTCATTGTCATATTAATCTCCCCCTTCATCAAATTGCCTGACGAACTTTACGATCAAAATCGAATGAATAAGAAACTTTATCCCGGTTTAACAGGCTGTAATACCCCCACCTCAAATTTTTGTGAAAGAATCAAGAAATAAATAGGTGGGGATAAACAGCCTGTAAATCCCCGATTGGTGAGATACAGTGAAACTTACCTTTGTGGTTTTCAAAGGTTTAGTTGAACCAATCGGGTTCGTAGTGTCGCTTTATCGAAGATTTAGCGACAGTAGAACGGGACTAACCATCAGAGGGGGATGCCCCCCTCTGATGGAAGTTTCACTTTACTTAATGATTTGCAGCGTTTTCGGATATTTGGTTAACACTTCTGCGCCATTTTCAGTTACATAAATATCGTCTTCAATTCGAACACCGGCAACATTTGGTACGTAAATACCAGGTTCGATTGTATAGACCATGCCTGATTTCAAAAGAAGCGGGTTTGTTTCAGTCAAGGAAGGAAATTCGTGTACACTGATTCCTAAGCCATGACCAAGACGATGCGGGAAATAATCTCCATATCCTTTGTCACGAATGATGTTACGAGCCGTTAAATCGATTTCGGCACAAGAAACACCAGGCTTACTTGCTGCAATCGCTGCTTCCTCTGCTTTTAGAACTGTTTCATAAATTTCCCGTTGCTTGTCTGAAATGTCTCCATATGCAACAGTTCGGGTAATATCGGAGCAATAGCCTTCGTAGACAACACCTAAGTCAAATAGGACAAAATCACCGCGCTTAACTTTCGTAGCTCCAGGTGTTCCATGTGGAGACGCTGCATTGGCACCTGTTAGTACCATGGTTGAAAATGACATATTTTGTACGCCTGCTTTTTTCATTTCATATTCAATCGCAGCTAAGATTTCCATTTCTGTTTTGCCTTCTTTAATCTCTGATACCCCAATTTCGATCGCGTAATCAGCAAGACGGCATGCTTCTCGTATTTTTTTCATTTCATCTTCTGTTTTAACCATTCGAAGCTCACGCAATTTCTCTTCAGCGGCTACTAGTTCAGGAACAGAGAAGATCATTTGGACTTTTTCTAGTCGTTCCACATTTAAATGTTCTTTTTCAATGGCCAGTCTTTTTACATTCACAGAACGACGGCCTACCGCAAGTTTGATTTCTTCCCAAGGATCTTCAATATCCGTGTAGCCAATAATTTCCCCTGCCCAACCTGAACGCTTCGCATCTTCAGTTTCCATCTTAGGGCAAACAAGGATTGGTTCAGCCTCTTGGAAAACAGCTAATGCAAGCAGTCTTTCGTGAGGGTCGCTCAAGAAGCCGCTCAAATAAAACACATTATCTGGTGCCGTAATCAAAGCAGCATCCAGTCCACTTGTTTGTAACCATTGTGTTAATTCAGTTAATTTTGTATTCATCTTTTTATTGCCTCCAGTAGTAAGATCATATTAAATCCTATTCATAAACCTTATCAATAAAAAAAAGCAAAGTAAACTATTTTGGAATAGGAAAAGTCGTTTGGAAAATGAGGTTTACGATCTTGAAAGAAGGGCATCTATTAAAGAATAGTCATTTTTAAAAAGGTGAAAGGGACTTGGGAGCGAAATTAGAATAGTCGATAAAATAGGTATGAAGGGAGTTTTTATTTTGAAAGTATCTTTTCACGGACATTCAGTAGTGAAGATCGAAACGAACGGGACGACGATTTTGTTTGACCCTTTTATTAATGGAAACGGACAGACCGATTTAAAAGTAGAGGATGTCCATCCGGATGTCATCATTTTGACACATGGGCATGGGGATCATCTTGGTGATACAGTGGAGCTAGCCAAAAAACACGATGCACTTGTGATTGGCTCAGCTGAGATGGCCTATTACCTCGGCACACAAGGTGTCGAACGGACACATGGCATGAATATTGGCGGGGCTTATGAGTTTGAATTTGGTCAAGTAAAGTTGACAACTGCCTTTCATAGCAATAGCTTTATCACGAATGACGGACAGATTATATATCTTGGTATGCCTAGTGGCGTCTTGTTTACAGCAGAAGGAAAAACGGTTTATCACGCTGGAGACACTGCGTTGTTTTCCGACATGAAGTTGATTGGTGAACGTCATCCAATTGATCTTGCCCTTTTGCCCATTGGTGATAATTTTACAATGGGGCCTGAAGATGCAGCACTGGCGGCCGAATACTTACAGGCGAAACAAGTTGTGCCGATTCACTATAATACGTTTCCGCCCATCAAGCAGGATCCGCAGAAGTTTCTCGATTTACTAAATGCAGGCAATGGAAAAGTGCTTGAACCGGGAGATTATATCGAGCTTTAATTCCTTCAAACAAAGTTTCACTTTATAATTTTTGGGATGAGACATTTGGTTTTAGAACTTCCCTTCCTTCTTTTTCGAGCTTGCCTTGCATACAATGTAGGTAAGGAACAGGGGGGAGGAATTTTCATGAAACAAAGATTATTGCTTTGTTTGCTTTTATGTGGTGTTATGCTGTACTATGCGGTACCAAGACTCTCGCTACAAGCTGGCGGATTGGAGTCACTGTTTGCTGGTGCTTGGTTGCTGTTTGCTTTGTTTGCGATTGCCGGGAATTTAACAGGCATCTTATATTCCCCGAAAAAAGGAAAAAAGCACAAGCAATCTATGAAAACAACAAAAAGAATTCATTATTATCAATAGTTGCGTTTGAATAGCTCGTACATTCACCTTATAATGAAAGTAGGAAGATTTGGAAAAGGGTGAAGAGCGTGGCAACGAAGCATGAGCAAATTTTAAAACATATAGATGGACTTCCAGTCGGTAAAAAGATATCGGTACGTCAAATTGCGAAGGCTTTAAGCGTGAGTGAAGGGACAGCATACCGAGCTATTAAGGAAGCGGAGAACCAAGGATATGTCAGCTCAATCGAACGAGTTGGCACGATTCGGATTGAACGAAAAAAGAAAGAGAATATTGAAAAACTGACCTTTGCTGAAGTTGTCAATATAGTGGACGGGCAAGTATTGGGCGGACGCGAAGGTCTTCATAAAACATTGAACAAATTCGTGATTGGTGCGATGAAGCTTGAGGCGATGATGCGATATACAGGACCTGGCGACTTATTAATAGTTGGGAATCGGTCTCAGGCACATGATCAAGCATTGACGGCAGGAGCTGCTGTATTAATTACTGGTGGATTTGATGCGGAAGATGATACGAAGAAGATCGCCGACAAGCTACAGCTGCCAATTATCTCCACAAGCTATGACACGTTTACTGTGGCCACGATGATTAACCGGGCCATTTATGACCAATTAATAAAAAAAGAAATCCTGCTTGTTGAAGATATCTTAATGCCTGTTCATGAAACGACTTTCTTAAAAATGGGCGATAAAATTAGCGATTGGCTCAAGCTTAATCGAGATACAAAGCATAGTAGATTTCCTGTTGTGGACTCCAATATGAAAGTGCAAGGCATGATTACTTCAAAGGACGTTTTGGCACAAGAAGAAGAAGTGGCTATTGATAAAGTCATGACGAAGAATCCAATGACGGTCGGTATGAAAACAAGTGTTGCTTCATCTGCGCACATGATGGTTTGGGAAGGCATCGAACAACTACCTGTCGTTAATGATCATCATGTGCTTCAAGGAATAGTCACTCGTCAAGACGTTCTAAAAGCATTGCAAATGAGTCAAAGGCAGCCACAAGTCGGCGAAACGATTGATGATACGATTACTAGTCAGCTTGTCATGAATGGTAGCGGGGGCAAAGGTGAAGAAATCTATCAGTATGAAGTGACGCCGCAAATGACCAATTATTTAGGAACGATTTCAACAGGCGTTTTTACAACACTCGTAACAGATTCCGCGAACCGAGCACTCAGAAGCTATAAACGGGGCGATTTGGTCGTAGAGAATATGACGATCTACTTCATCAAACCAGTTCAAATGGATAGCGTGCTAGCGATTCATCCGCGTGTGCTTGAAGTAGGCCGCAAATTCGGTAAAGTGGATGTAGAAGTATTCAATGAAGGGAAATTGGTCGGTAAAGCGATAATGACATGCCAATTACTTGATAGGTCATAACTTATAAGAAAAGCGTAGGCTATCAGAGTCCACAGAAAAAAAGGATGTCCTAAAAAAGGGTTTGACTACACAATCTATACACAGTTCATAATGACATTACGCTTCATTTGACCTGTATATGATGATTCGTGGTCTGACCTTTTCGTTATGGGACATCCTTTTCTACCTTCAATTGCTGGTACTAATCTTTTGCTCTGCTTCTTCAATCGCTAGCGGCAAAAAATGCTTGTATACTTTAAATCCGCCCCAAATGCTTATTCCGCCAATGACGATAAAAATTGCGCCAATAATAAATGTCGTAGTCGTGTGAAACAAAATGAGCTGATTGATTCCATAAGTGGCAACGAATGTTCCCAATGCTATGGATGATTTGCCTTTCAGCCATTTCTTTTCCATTGGCAAACGAGTTCGAAATGCTTTTATTTTATAAAACACATAAAAAGCAAGAGAAACCAAAATAATCGCTACAAGTGCTATCATACGTCTTAATCCTCCAATTTTCTGCTTTTTCATTAAAATGTTATTCCGAGAAAGAAAGTTTCTTTTATTGTAACGGTTTCAAGGCTAGATTTCCACCATCATCCCCTATACTACATACTGAATGAAGGGATTTTGACTAGATGGAGAGAATAAATTATGTAGTAGGATAAGACAGATAAAATCATACATGACAGGTAATAAAGGAGAATCTAATGACTGCAGGAATTTTAGAAACAATAAAAGCATATCAAACGATTATTATCCATCGCCACGTTCGGCCTGATCCAGACGCATACGGATCACAGGGAGGGCTAGCAGAAATTCTAAAAACTTCTTTTCCAGAGAAAAATATTTACACGGTTGGTGAGGAAGAAGAATCGCTGAATTATTTAAGAAGATTAGATACGATATCTGATGATATTTATAAGGGTGCGCTTGTGATTGTATGCGATACGGCCAATGTGGAACGAATTTGTGATAAACGCTATCGTCTAGGCGACAAATTGATCAAAATCGATCATCATCCGAATGATGACAAGTATGGAGATTTGCGTTGGGTGGATACGCGTGCAAGTTCGACAAGTGAAATGATTTATGAGTTTTATTTGTTTGGAAAAGACAAAGGGTTGAAAATGAATGATGAAGCTGCCCGATTACTGTTTGCAGGAATGGTAGGAGATACAGGGCGCTTTTTATATCCAAGCACGTCTGAAAAAACGTTCCTCTACGCAGGTGAGCTGATTCATTATGCATTCAGCAGACCTGAGCTGTTTACAGCAATGTACGATGTAGAAGAAAAGATTGTTCGCCTGAACGGCTATGTACTGCAGCATTTTGAAATTCTCACAAGCGGTGTTGGGAAAATGGTGCTGACGAAGGAAATTCTACATCAATTTGATGCAACGCCGGCTGATGCCTCATTGCTTGTTAGCGCGCTAGGCTCGGTTAAAGGGCTTAAGGCATGGGTGTTTTTCATTGAGGAAGAAAAAGAAATCCGGGTTCGACTGCGTTCTAAAGGTCCCGTTATAAACGGAGTTGCGAAGCGTTACAATGGTGGCGGACATCCAATGGCGGCTGGAGCTTCGATTTATAGTTGGAATGAAGCAGAGGATGTTATTCGCGACTTAGAAGCGGTTGTCCTTAATAGTCACTAAGATGGTGCATGATTTGAAAAGGGGCTAACCCTTTCCACCTATCCCGCATTAACGGGCAGTAAGACCCCCGCCTCAAGGCTTAGAGGAATCGAAGAAGCAACTGCCCAATCTAGTTGCGGCTCCTACCCCGTCTGAGGTCATAAGCTGTAATACTCTGTGGCAAACTACGCCACGCCGTATTCCATCTTATGCTTGTTGGGGCTGGGCAGTCGCCTCACTTTTTTATGTAAAAGCCTGATTGGTGAGATACAGTGAAACTTACCTTTGTGGTCTTCAAAGGTTTAGTTGAGGCCCAAAGGATGTGGGTCACTCAGACGTTGCCGCAGGATGCGGCGTACTTAGTCTGAGTTCATTGAATCAGGTTCGTAGTGTCGCTTTACCGAAGCGAAGTGGAGGTATTAGCGACAGTAGAACGGGACTAACAATCAGTGGGGGATGAAAAACCCCCCACTGATTGAAGTTTCCCTTTATTGTCGGTGTAGCTTTACTTCAATATTCATCGTTGTGTAGAAGAAAATTTCAACGACTTCAAGCCGGTAGCTTTTCTTGTTTATTTCAATGACTTTGTTTTCGACCGACTTTTTCAAAAGGTTTTTGCTTTTATAAACGGTTTCAACTTCTTTTGCGATCAAAGAGGTTAAATCGTCTTCAATGACTTCTTCCGCCTCAGCCACACTTAGTAAATCAAGACGATATTGCTTGCCGTTTAAAACAACTACCTTCACATCTTCAATCAGAAGCTTTTTCTCAGCTTCTTTATTCAATCGATTATAATCTTTTTCCCATATTTCAATTTTAGCCGACATATCATGAATGGTCTGACTTTGCTTATGAATTTTATTGATTTGTTTTTCTTGAAGTACGCCATGCATATATAGAAAAACAAACCAGCTGATCAGCGCTCCAATGACTACACCGACAAAGAAGCGCTGCCAAGTGGATTTTCGATAAAGTGGGGGAATCCTCATGATGAAATCTCACCTTGTGTAAACCACATAATTAGTAATGATCCAGTCTTGGCACCACCCATTGCCGAAAGAATCAGGAGAAATTGCTTGAAAATATCCTTGGTTGCTCCCTCAAACATGCCGCGTTCAAATGAATAAACTGTATCAAAAGTTCCGCCAATGGCCGCGATAATTGCCCAAATCCGTAATGAACCCGCAAGATTTCTAATGATCGTCAAAGGTGCTTGTCCGGTGAAAAATGCTGCCAGTCCGCCAATTAATGCTCCTCCAAGTAATACGCCGAGAGAAATAAAATAACTGTTAATAAATGCAGGAAAAAAAGCTTCTTTCATTTCCATCACCCTTATACGTTTAATTCTTCATATTTATTTATATGGACAAAGTAAACTTGATATGATAAAGAAAAATCTTTTAAGAGCATTGTTCAGACAGCTAATATGTGTCAACTTAGGATTTCTGCGTACGGAATGGGAACGAATTTTCTTTTTGTCAGTTTAGCACTATACTATAAAGAAAAGATGCTTGATAAAGGTGGGAGAGAAACGTGTGTATTCACCTTCATATACAGAGTGCTTACAGCTTGCTAACAAGCACGATTAAATTAAACGAGCTCGTATCAAAAGCAAAGGCGAATGGATTTACGAGCTTAGCGTTGACTGATAGAAATGTCATGTACGGGGCACCTTATTTTTATAAAGAATGTCTGAAACAAGGAATCAAACCGATCATAGGCTTAATTGCAGATATATTAGATGAACATGAAGCTTCCTTTCCGCTCCTGTTACTTGCCAAAGATAACCAAGGCTATTCCAATCTGCTCAAAATAAGCTCCGCGATTCAAACCAAGTCACAGACAGGATTGCCGATAAAATGGCTCAAGGCGTATTCAGCTGGCTTACTTGCCATTTCCCCTGGTAATGAAGGCAAGATTGAATCTATGCTCGCAGAAGGGAAAATAGAGGAAGCGAAAGAATCAGTTGCTATGTATCAACGGATATTTGGGATGAACTCTTTTTATCTGTCTTTACAACGCCTTTTGACAACGGGACAAGACGAAGAGAATAGTCGGATCGTCACGTTTGCTAAAGAAATCAATATCGCTGTTGTTGCAACGAATCCTGTTTTTTATTTAGAAAAAAACGATGCGTTAGCCCAAGAAGTGTTGCTTGCCATAAAAAATGGCACCAAGCTTTCTGATGAAGACAGAATGACATTGCCTTCACAGGAATACTACTTAAAAAATGCCGAGCAAATGACCGAGCTTTTTCGTGATGTACCAGACATCCTAGAAAACACAATAAAAATTGCAGAGAGCTGTCATGTAGAAATCCCGTTCAATCGTTCGTTATTGCCCAAATTCCCTGTTCCGAATGATCTAACGGCTGATGACATGCTGGAACAGATTTGCTTAGAAGGGCTGAAACAGAAAAGACCAGATATGCCTAGCGAATATATTGAACGTCTTCACTATGAGCTTCAGGTTATTAAAACGATGAAGTTTAGTGATTACTTTCTCATTGTGTGGGATTTTATGGGATTTGCCAAAAAACAAGGAATTCTGACAGGGCCTGGAAGGGGATCTTCGGCAGGGTCAATGGTTGCGTATGTTTTATCGATAACCACTGTCGATCCGATTGAGCATCGTCTTTTATTCGAACGTTTTTTAAATCCAGAGCGAGTAACGATGCCGGATATTGATATTGACTTTCCAGATAATCGTCGTGATGAAGTGATTGCCTATGTGGCTCGGAAATATGGAGAACTTCATGTTGCTCAAATTATTACCTTTGGGACGCTTGCTGCAAAAGCCGCTCTCCGCGATACGGGAAGGGTATTCGGGTTGAATTCGAAAGAGCAGGAAGCACTTTCGAAAACAATACCTGCGAAACTTGGGATTACGTTAAAGCAAGCGTATGCGGAGTCAAAAGGGTTACGCGAATTTGTCGATTCGAGTGAGCTTAACCGAAGTTTGTATGATACGGCGATAAAGCTCGAAGGACTACCGCGACATACATCCACTCATGCGGCCGGTGTTGTGATAAGTGATCAGGCACTAACAGAAAACATCGCGATCCAAGCAGGCCATGATGGCATCCATCTGACTCAGTTTCCGATGGATGTGCTCGAGGAAATTGGTCTGTTGAAAATGGATTTTCTCGGTCTGCGCAATTTAACGCTTATTGACAATATCATCAAATCAATCAAGAAAGGGACAGGGCGCAAAATCGATATGGCTACCATTCCTCTTCAGGATGAGAAGACGTTTGCCCTTTTAAGTAAAGGTGAGACAACCGGAATTTTCCAATTTGAATCAGAAGGTATTACGAAAGTACTCGTACGTTTACAGCCGTCTCGATTTGAAGATATTGTCGCCGTAAATGCTTTGTATCGCCCTGGTCCTATGGATAATATTCCGCTTTTCATTGAACGGAAGCACGGTTTGGCATCTATTGACTATGCGCACAATGATTTACAAGACATTTTGCAAGATACATACGGTGTTATCGTCTACCAAGAGCAAATTATGCAAATTGCATCTAAACTTGCCGGGTTTTCATTGGGCGAGGCAGATCTTTTACGTAGAGCTGTTTCAAAAAAGAAAAAGGAAATTCTTGATCAAGAGCGAAATCATTTTGTAAGTGGATCTGTAAAGCAGGGATATCGGGCAGAGATTGCACAAGACATTTACGATATGATCGTCCGCTTTGCAAACTATGGATTTCCAAGAAGCCATGCGGTTGCCTATAGTTTCATTGCCTACCAGCTCGCTTATTTGAAAGCCCATTACCCGACATACTTTATGGCAGCACTGTTGACATCTGCCATTGGCAATGATGATAAAATCGCCCAATATATTAGGGAAGCAAAGAAGAAAGAAATGGTCATCCTTCCTCCTTCTATTAATAAAAGTTTTTACGCATTTACATCGGAGAAGGATGGGATCCGCTATAGTCTTGCTGCAATCAAAAGCGTCGGCGGAGCGATACTGAAGGAAATTTTTGCAGCTAGGAAAGAAAAAACCTTTCAGGATATCTTTGATTTTTGCTTGCGTGTTTCCATGAGCGTTGTGAACCGTAAAGTCATTGAAATGCTTATACTTGCTGGGGCATTTGACGAATTTGAGGTGGACCGGGCAACATTACTTGCAAGCCTTGATGTAGCCATTGATCATTCTGAGTTAGTCAATCCAAACGATGGCGATTTTGACTTATTCTTTAACAGCGAGTTCTCACTCAAACCGAAATATGTTCAAGTTGATCCCATTCGATTAGAAGATAAGCTTATTTTTGAGAAAAAGGCTCTTGGCTTGTACTTGTCTGATCATCCAGTCATAGGATATAAAGTTCTCTTTCGATACTTTGGGGCTGTATCCATTGACGAAGCCGTTGTTAAAAAAGAGAATAAAGTGCTAATTGGGGTTTATATCTCTTCTGTGAAGGCCATTCGTACGAAGAAAGGTGAAGTGATGGCGTTTCTAGGGCTAAATGATGAGGCTGGTGAGTTAGAAGCGGTTGTGTTTCCAAATGTGTATAAAACATGTTCAGAGAACTTAATAAATGAGGGCATCGTCATGGTTCAAGGCCGCATTGAGGAACGTAATGGGAAAACGCAAATGATTATTGATGAAGTGTACCCATTAGATGTCTTGAAAGAAATGAAAGCAGAATCGACTTCGCGTTTATTTATTAAGATCCCGAAAGAAAAACAAACAAATGATACACTTAGGAAAGTTAAACAGACATTGGTCAAGCACAAAGGAATGACAAAAGTCATGCTGTATTATGAAAGCGAAAACCGTTATGTTCAACTTTCTTTATGGGATTGGGTCACGCCAAACGAGGCATTAATGCAGCAATTAGAGGGAATTATCGGAAAAGAAAACGTCATTCTAAAACAAGAATAAATGTTTACATCAGTACTAGATATGTTATATTGTAAGAAGCCTAATGTGGTCAGACCACTTAAAATGTATGGAAAAATTGCCTAATTCTATCCGAACTAGTTCAAGGAGTGAATACATTGACATTAAGAGAAGAAGCGCTGCATATGCATAGTGTCCATAAGGGAAAGCTTGAAACGGTTTCAAAAGTCCCGGTCCGAAATGCGGAAGATTTAAGTTTAGCTTATTCGCCAGGTGTTGCTGAGCCATGCAAAGAAATCTATGACAAACCAGAAACTGTATATGATTATACAATGAAGGGAAACATGGTAGCTGTCGTTTCGGATGGGACAGCTGTGCTTGGTTTGGGGAATATTGGACCTGAAGCAGCTTTGCCGGTTATGGAAGGTAAAGCACTCCTTTTCAAGAGTTTCGCCGGTGTCGATGCATTCCCTATTTGTTTAAAAACTACGGATGTTGAAAAAATCATAGAAACAGTAAAACTTCTTGAACCTACGTTTGGCGGAGTGAATCTAGAGGATATTGCAGCTCCCAATTGTTTCGTTATTGAAGAAAGACTGAAGAAAGAAACGAATATTCCAGTTTTTCATGATGATCAACATGGAACAGCAATCGTAACAGTGGCAGGTCTTGTTAATGCTCTAAAAATCGTAGGTAAGTCCATGACAGAAATTAAAGTAGTGGCAAGTGGTGCTGGAGCTGCTGGAATTGCTATTATTAAACTTTTATATAATTATGGAGTTCGTGACATTATTATGTGTGATTCCAAAGGCGCTATTTTTCAAGGACGCAAATATGGCATGAATGACGTGAAAGATCAAGTTGCACAAGTGACAAACCGTTTTAAAGTCGAAGGACCACTTGAAGAGGTAATCAAGGGTGCCGATGTATTTATTGGTGTGTCGGTTGCAGGTGCACTTAACTCAGACATGGTCGCTTCAATGAATACGGATCCGATCATTTTTGCGATGGCAAACCCGGATCCAGAAATCATGCCGGCACTTGCTAAAGCAGCTGGAGCAAAAGTCGTCGGAACAGGCCGCTCTGATTTTCCGAACCAAGTCAATAATGTCCTTGCATTTCCTGGAATATTCCGCGGAGCATTAGATGTCCGTGCGACGCATATCAATGAAAAAATGAAAGAGGCAGCCGTTGAAGCGATCGCTGGTTTAATTAAGGAAGAGGAGCTTCAACCCGATTATGTGATTCCTGCAGCTTTTGATGAAAGGGTAGCGCCAGAAGTGGCAGCTGCTGTTGCGAAAGCCGCGATGGAAACAGGTGTAGCGAGAAGAACAGTAGATCCAGAAGACGTGAAGAAAAAAACGAGAAGGCTTGCCATTATTGGAAAGAGTGAAGAATGAATGAGTTGAACAAATCAACACCTTCAACAAAGCTTTATCTAGAGATTGTCGAGAAGCTTAGACAAATGATAGAATCAGATGGTCTAGTTTCTGGAGATAAGATTCCTTCTGAACGTGAATTATCAGATCGCCTTAATGCGGGTCGATCTTCCATTCGTGAGGCTTTAAGGGCACTGGAACTTCTCGGGTTAATTGAAACTCGCAGGGGAGAAGGCACATTCATTAGAGATTACCAGGATCACAATCTCATTAAGCTATTAGGTACCTTTTTTTTGCAAGATCCAAAGGTGAAGCAGGATTTGGCTGAAACGAAGGAGTATTTAGAGATCAGTTGTCTCCGAAATGTGATTTCGTCTACATCTGAACAAGAATTGCAGCATTTTCTAATCTGGGCAACTGAACAAGAATTTAGTGACGATGAATTTTTCACTAAGTTGGTTGCTTTAAATAGCAACTTTTTAATGGAAAGAATATGGACGATCGTGAATAGCTATGCAAAAGCTGCTAATCAAGTAATCGAAGCAATTGAATATGATTCATACATTCGATTTGTCCATTTGATGATAGAACGGAATACAAATCAAGCGATTTCTCATTATTTGAAGAATATCAGAAAAATATCAAATAATAAATGACAAGATTTTCATTCAGCCTCTGCTAAAGTGAGTGTTTAAAAAGGAAGATAAAAAGAGCCGAGAAGTTCGAGGAGCGATCGTCTCAACCTTTCGCGTATGAAGTAATACGTGAGGACCGGAGAGGCAAAGCGACGAAGAAATTCGCAAGCTTTTTTACCGGACTTTTTGAACATCCTCTTAAAGTAGAGGACATGCATAAGGGGCAGAGAATTGCCGGTAAGGGAGGATTCATCTTGCTTAAAGATCTTTTTACGAAAACTAAAAAGAAGAAATATGCCACGATACCGTCTGATCGTGATCAACAAGATGTACCGGAAGGGTTAATGACCAAATGTTCCGGATGTAAAAAAATTATGTACACAAAAGAGCTTCAAAAAAATAATAAAGTCTGTATTCATTGCGGGTATCATCACCAAATGACCGCATACGAACGAATCGAGAGTTTATTTGAAGCTGGCAGCTTTACTGAATTAGACCGAAATATGCTGTCAGTTAATCCGCTCGGATTTCCAGATTATCTGGAGAAAATAGAGAAAGATAAACGAAAAGCGAATATGAATGAAGCAGTCGTCACAGGTACTGGGAAAATTGAAGGCTACGAAGTGGCGGTTGCCATCATGGATTCACATTTCCGTATGGGCAGCATGGGTTCAGTTGTTGGCGAGAAAATAACAAGAGCGATTGAAAAAGCAGGCGAATTACACATTCCCTTCATTATTTTCACGGCATCAGGAGGCGCACGTATGCAAGAAGGCATCTTAAGTCTTATGCAAATGGCGAAAACGAGTGCTGCTTTAAAAATGTTCAGTGAGGATGGCGGACTAATCGTATCAATTATGACGCATCCGACAACCGGTGGTGTTTCTGCGAGTTTTGCCTCGTTAGGAGACATAAATCTGGCAGAACCTGGAGCATTGATTGGCTTTGCTGGTCGTCGAATTATTGAACAAACGATCCATGAAGAGCTACCTGAGGATTTTCAAACATCAGAATTTTTGATGAAGCATGGTCAATTAGATGCCGTTATTTCTCGGACTGAATTAAAAGAAAAACTAGTGAATATATTGAAAATCCATGTTCCAGGTGGTGAATGGGTATGATAGGTGATTTAGAATTTGAGCGCCCAGTTACGGATCTTCGAAAAAAAATTGATGAGCTTAAAGAGCTAACAGAAACGGCAGATGTTGATTTAACAGCTGAAATTCAAAAACTCGAGAAACGTTTGGAAAGCCTACAAGACGATATTTATAAAAATATGAAGCCTTGGGACCGGGTTCAAGTAGCAAGACATCCTGGCCGACCAACGACATTGGATTATATTCCACAAATATTCAGTGACTTTCTAGAGTTGCACGGAGATCGTTATTATGGTGATGATGAAGCAATCGTTGCTGGGATTGCCACATTCGAAGGAATTCCTGTAACAGTTATTGGTCATCAACGTGGTAAGGATACGAAAGAAAATATCAGAAGGAATTTTGGTATGCCTCATCCTGAAGGCTATCGTAAGGCATTGAGACTAATGAAACAGGCTGAGAAGTTTCACCGTCCTGTCATTTGTTTTATTGATACAAAAGGTGCCTTTCCCGGAAAAGCTGCGGAAGAACGTGGGCAGAGCGAAGCGATTGCGAAAAATATTTTCGAAATGGCTGGCTTGAAAGTGCCAATTATTTGTATTGTTATAGGAGAAGGTGGAAGCGGCGGCGCACTTGCACTTGGTGTAGGCGATCGAATTCTTATGCTTGAGAATTCAACGTATTCCGTTATCTCACCTGAAGGGGCAGCAGCATTGCTCTGGAAAGACGCCTCACAAGCAAAGCGAGCGGCTGAAACGATGAAAATTACTGCACCAGACTTATTCGGTCTTGGCATTGTTGATGAGATTATCCCGGAAGCTAAGGGGGGCGCTCATAAAAATGATTTAAAAGATCAAGCAACAGCCATTAAAGATAGCTTGAAACGTTCATTAAATGAATTATTGCCGCTTTCAACAGTTGAAATCGTTGACCAAAGATACATGAAATATAAAAAAATTGGGCAATACGAAATAGAAGAAGAACGAAATCTTGATCAGATTAAGTCTAGATAAAGTGAAACTTCCGTCAGTGGGTTTTTCACTGATGTTTAGTTAAACCAATCGGAGATTTACTTCAAAAAGCGAGGCGACTGCCCAGCCTCGACAAGCATAAGATGGAGTGTGGCGTGGCGCAGTTTGCCACAGAGCATTACAGTTTATGACCTCGAGAGGCTAGGAGCCACAGCTAGATTAGGCTGTTTATCCCTATATAATTTTATGATTCTCTTACAAAAATTGAGTTGGAGATATTACAGCCTGTTAAACCTGGAGAAGTTCATAATCTTCTTGTATTCCTTTTTCGATTGATGATGGATCGATTGAAAACTCGCCGAATAAAACAGGCGAGTTTTATTTTGCTGATTTCATAGAAAGTTTCTGTAGTAATTCTTTGGGTTAACATAGAATATTATGAAAATTTTGTTCTTTTAAATATGGTATATGATGAAAATGCTTATTATTTTTAATTAATTAGGAAATAATGAAGAATGGCACAAAAATAGTTTACGAACGAAGATAACTATTCTAAAATGGATTGTTGGGGTATCTTTTACTTCAATTCATAAGCGAAATCATGTAGTCTTGAATTATTGAGCTACTAATAATGAATAGGTAACAAATTCTATTCAAATTAGTAAATGAGACATGTCAAAGAGGTGATAGAATTTGAAGAAAATTGGTGTACTTACAAGTGGTGGAGACGCTCCAGGAATGAATGCAGCAATTCGTGCGGTTGTTCGGAAAGCGATATATCATAATATTGAAGTGTATGGGATTTCTCGAGGCTATCAAGGGTTAATTGAAGGAGATATTCGCAAGATGGAAATTGGCTCTGTTGGCGATATCATCCATCGTGGCGGAACAATGCTACGTTCAGCTCGCTGTCTGGAATTTAAAACAGAAGAAGGCCAGTTAAAAGGGATTGAACAATTGAAGAAGCATGGCATCGAGGGTCTTGTTGTCATTGGTGGTGATGGTTCGTATCAAGGTGCACAGGCTTTGACAAAACGAGGCTATCCTTGTGTAGGTGTACCGGGCACAATTGATAATGATATTCCTGGTACAGATTTCACAATTGGTTTTGATACCGCGCTGAATACAGTCATTGATGCGATTGATAAAATTCGTGATACGGCAACTTCCCATGAAAGAACATATGTAGTCGAAGTAATGGGTAGAAACGCTGGAGATATTGCCTTATGGGCAGGTCTTGCCGGTGGTGCAGAAACCATTCTATGTCCAGAGCACCAGCATGACATAGATGAATTAACCGCAAAATTAAAGCGTGGACAAGAACGTGGTAAAAAGCATAGTATTATCATTGTTGCTGAAGGTGTAGGAAGTGCTGTAGATATTGCCAGAGAAATTGAACAGACCACGGGTTTTGATACTCGGCTAACCGTGTTAGGCCATGTTCAACGTGGAGGTTCACCAACAGCGAATGATCGTGTGTTAGCAAGTAGATTAGGAGCGCTTGCTGTGGAACTTTTGATGGATGGTCAAGGCGGTCGAGCGGTAGGAATCGTTGCGAATCAATTGGTCAATTATGATATCAATGAAACGTTAGTTAAAAATCATACAATTGATCAAAAAATGTATAAACTTTCAGAAGAATTATCGATTTAATTTTTAGTTAATAACAGGAGGGGTAGAATCAACATGCGTAAAACAAAAATAGTATGTACGATCGGTCCAGCAAGTGAAAGTGTAGAAAAATTAACCCAGTTGATTGAAGCTGGTATGAACGTGGCTCGTCTGAATTTTTCCCATGGAGATCACGAGGAACACGGAGCTCGAATTAAAAACATTCGTGAAGCGGTTAAAACAACAGGAAAACCTGTAGCGATTTTATTAGATACAAAAGGTCCTGAAATCCGTACGCATAGTATGGAAAACGGCGCACTTGAATTAAAAGCTGGTTCAAACATTATCGTATCTATGACAGAAGTTTTAGGTACGGAAGAAAAGTTCTCCATTTCATATGAAGGCTTAATTAACGATGTTGAAGTTGGTTCAAAAATTCTATTGGATGATGGTTTAATTGGTCTTGAAGTAACGGAAATTGATCATACGAATAAGGAACTACATACAAAAATTTTGAACACAGGAACGCTGAAAAATAAAAAAGGCGTAAACGTACCAGGCGTATCCGTAAATCTTCCAGGAATGACTGA
This sequence comes from Paenibacillus sp. FJAT-29882, assembly GCF_001510645.1. Lineage (GTDB taxonomy): Bacteria > Bacillota > Bacilli > Bacillales > DSM-1321 > Peribacillus. The sequence continues at coordinate 532,092 of NZ_LMVB01000001.1, forward strand.
GAAAGATGAAAGTGACATTCTTTTCGGAATTGAACAAGATGTTGATTTCATTGCGGCTTCATTTGTTCGCCGAGCATCTGATGTACTGGGAATTCGCGAATTGCTACAAAAAAATAAAGATTGTTCGATTCAAATCATTCCTAAAATTGAAAACCAAGAAGGCGTCGATAATATCGATGAAATCTTAGAAGTTTCTGATGGTTTAATGGTTGCAAGGGGAGATTTAGGTGTTGAAATCCCTGCGGAAGAAGTGCCACTCGTTCAAAAGCAATTAATTAAAAAATGCAATATAGTTGGAAAACCGGTTATTACGGCAACGCAAATGCTTGATTCTATGCAACGTAATCCACGTCCGACACGTGCAGAAGCAAGTGACGTGGCCAATGCGATTTTCGATGGTACAGATGCTATCATGCTTTCTGGTGAAACGGCAGCAGGAACTTATCCAGTTGAAGCTGTTCAAACGATGCATAATATTGCTTCACGTGCTGAAACTGCTCTTAACTACCAAGATATTTTATCGCAAAGAAGTAAAGACAGTAAACGCACAGTTACAGATGCTATTGGCCGATCAGTAGCTCATACAGCACTGAATATGGATGCTGGCGCAATCATTGCACCAACAGAAAGCGGTCATACAGCACGTATGATTTCTAAATATCGTCCAAAAGCACCAATTATTGCTGTTACATTCGATGAGCATGTATCACGTAAATTAGCACTTGTTTGGGGTGTTTACCCACAAGTCGGAAAACAATGTGAAACAACGGATGATATGCTTGAAAATGCTGTTGAAGTAAGCTTAAATTCTGGACTAGTTCAACATGGCGATCTTGTTGTAATTACTGCAGGTGCAGTTGGTGAAGCAGGGACTACGAATTTGATGAAGGTTCATGTTTTGGGCGAAGTTCTTCTTAAAGCTCAAGGGATTGGCCGCAAAACTTCAAATGGGAACGTAGTCGTTGCAAAAACGGCAGCAGAAGCACTTGAAAAAGTAACAGAAGGATCTGTTCTCGTAACAATTGGATCTGATCGAGATATGATGCCTGCTATTGAAAAATGTTCAGCTCTTATTACAGAAGAAGGCGGATTAACTAGCCACGCAGCAGTTGTAGGTGTGAATTTAGGAATTCCTGTGATTGTAGGAGCGGATAACGCAACATCGATCTTTAAGGATGGTCAACACGTAACAGTTGATGCTAGCCGCGGCGTTGTTTATGAAGGTCAAGCAAGCGTACTTTAATTCGTACTAAAAAGAAAACATTAAAAGGGTCAGCCCTCACATTCTGTGAGAGCTGGCCCTTTAGTTTGTTTTTTCACTGAATGCTACCACTACTTATAAACGTTTACCTATGATAAATGTGGTACTCAATTTTTAAAAAAGGGATGGAAAAAATCCACATGATATGATTGGCGACAAGGATGCCGTCTATAGTTTCTTTAACATGAAATTGTTCTTCAATTGGCAGTTTTACTAGCCAATGTTTGATGGCTACATAGATGCCAGAATCAGCATTCGGTGTCTGAACTTTTTTACTTGATAGCTGCAATTCGTTGCCAATTTGGTTCAGCTCAAGAATGCCGATCATTGCCGACCATGGTAGTGGCAGGGAAATATTCATGTAGGTTCTAGCGTCCTTTTCATGGGATGAATAAAGAGCAACAAAGACGACCTCTCCATTGATTTTCCGAACCCAGGCTCTCGTATTAATGCGTCCATCCTTGTCGTCGCTAATCGCTTGGATTTCACCTGTCATTTCTATTTGCTGACTTGAAAGAGGCAGATCGATTTGTTTAACAGATCTACTTATTAATCGATAGATAATGGCAAACGGCTTAAACCATGCTTGCCATTTAACTTTAGCAAATAACCTGTAATCATTCGTGTTTTCATAAAAATCAACGATTCTAGGTGCTAATGTTTGACGGTTGATGTCTGGTTCGTACAAACTCATATCATTAACTAACCCCTGATATTGGTTGTTTTTCACGATTTCAGCAAGGATGTTTTCGCCAATTACACGCTTTCCCCTGATCTTACTGATTGGAAATGTCCATTTTATTATCTTTGCTGAAGGAATGGAAAGTGACCAGCCGATAATGCCTGTTAAAGCAAATACAATAGCATTAACAATACCGTGAAAACGGAGCATGAAGTCGATGCTGATAGAATGAGAGCCAAATAGATTTCCTGAAGCATACAATAAGGAAAATAATATCGTTATGCCTAAAGCCGCAAAAGATAAGCAGACGAGCCCCTTCTGTAATGATCTTGAAAATGGTGCTCGGCAGGATATGTGAATCAGCCCATAAATTCCGATCATATAGGCGATAACCGATAGAAGTTCAATCACTGTTGAGAAAGTAATACCAAGAGCCACAATCATAGGAGCAAGAAGGATGATGCTTGCAATCAGACTATATGAACGCGGTTTATAGACTCTCCCTAGAAAACCGACAAAAACCGGCAGTAAAAAGGCGGAATAATGAAAGTGAATCGCCGTTAGCCATGTCAGCATGGGCGTAAATCCAGTGTCGATGTTGGCTGTAGAAGCAAAAAACCAAAAGCCGCCCATTACTAAATAAATCATCGCCAGATTAATCGAAAATTCCTCTATATGCGTAAAGCCACTCATTAAGAAACGACTTAAACCATATAAAGCAATAACAAAGGTAAACAATAAGTAAATCGCTGCAAACAAAACGTCCCATTCGGTATTTGTTATGAGTTGGATGAGGGCGATGGACAGATAAGCAGGGATTGAAATATAGGGATAAAATTTCGAAAACCAATCTCCTTTAATCATGACTAGCTTTAAAGTAAGGGGCACATAGACAATTTGTGCTACTGTTAACAATAATACATGCCATGGACCTTTACTGAAAATAAGGACAAGCAAGAATAGAGTAATCGGCAGTAAGGTTTTAAGAATGTTCATTTGGTGTAAATTCTCCTTCATACGCGAAAAGCAGGCCGATTAGCGGATTACGCACCGTAACTTTTATCGAAAAGACTTTCCGTTCTTCTATATATGCCTCCATTACGGTTGCTAGCCCTTGTAAAAACTTTGGTACAGGGATTTCTAGCGATCCCAAAACAAGACGTTGATCTTGTGATTCAATTCGTACTTCTCCATTTTGTGAAACATGAAACGAAAGATCCGAGTAAACACGGCTAGGCTCCCCTAAATAATCCTTAATAACAAGTCGTTCATGATCCAAACTCATGAGTGCATTGAAAAATCGTTTCTTCCCTTCAAAATAAAAAATACGTTCCCAATGAATTTGTTCTTCACCATTTTTGCCAATTTTAGCCGTGTTCACAATTGAAAAAGGAATACATTGACCGTGCTCTGGGAATAATAGCTTCCATTTTATCCCCAACAAGAAAAAAGGGTAAAGCCATTTTGGTCCACCTTTTATCGTTTTCATTACACCGTATGCTTGAAACGATTTTTTTGCAGAAATATCATACCTCTTTTGCAGCATAGGATGGAGTGCATCAAATTCATTTCTGAGTACTTTTTTATATATAGACATGCTAATCTCCTAATCTCTTTCTCTTTGTCGCTTACAACTTGTAGCAGAAGGGATATCTTTGCTTAGTAGAAATCCAATAATGGAAAGCGTGAGTAAACTCAAATTGAAGGTGAGTGGATTAAAAGGGTGAATTAAATAATCGCGCTCAGCCAATATTGCTCCGAAAGTAAGCAATGGAAAAATGATGATTTGTAGACCAAAAAGCTTTCGTTTGTTTTGATAAAACAGCCAAATGAAACCAAAGAGTACTTCAAAAATTCCAATGAAGCTGACTGTCCACTCTGCTTGATTTGTAATGAATGGCAGTCCTTTTTGAATCATCGATAATTCCTCTGGATGTTTGTAGAGCAATTTCGGAATCAGTCCATGATACGTCCAGACGATAAAGAAAAGAAAGCAAATCAACCAACTGCTAAAAAAACGAATATATTGCGTCGCTGGTGTTTCCCCTTTTTCAAGCCATCTTTTCAGCACGTCAAAGCTAAGTGCAGTCGCCCAGCCAATCAGTGGCCGAAATAGAAAACGATCGAAGACATGACCAATACGACCGAAATTTACATTATATGTATACTGAGTTAAGAAAGTAATGGAATCTTTTTTTGGCTTATACTGCCAATAGCCTTTGCCTTCTTTAATGATGGAAATTGAATCATCTGTTCCAAAATGTAACGATGATGTTCTTGCCCCATCTTTCCCAGAATGTGATCCTGCAGTTTCGCCCCAGCCTTCGATACTCCATCCAGGCACGATCTTTGTTTGATAGGAAAACTTTTGTGGCTCGTTTTCTTCACTTGGTAAATAGGTAATGGAAGAAAATCGAAGATCCCATTGCTCGTGAAGGCTTGGTGTTTGTGTTACCTCCCATAGCTTGTCCATCTCTGAATCGATATCAATTTCAACATAGATTGGCTTAGCGTTCATTGATCTCACCTCTCATTGTAGCTTATCATAATTTAAAGGTAATTTAGGGAAAAATGGGAATTTTTATTAGGTGATTTACAAAAAAACTTAGGTTTGTAAATGAATCATAATTAATTGTAAATTAATGATTAAAAGTCTGATAATCACTTTTCTGAATAGTACAATTATAATAAAAGAAAGAAGATTTACGTTGGAGGAATCCATTTTATCGTGGCTGTGACTAAGAGTGTGATTGTTCTTCATTGGATTGCTTATCCGCTTTAGATGATCAGCAAGTCCTAACAATTGCTATAGTGTAGTCAATAAATAAATAGGAGGTATATTTGAATGGGGAAAATGTCCACACCTGAAAGAAGTTGGGCCTTGTATGATTGGGCAAATTCGGCGTATTCGATTGTTGTCGTCACAGCCATCTTTCCCTTATATTTTAAAGCATCTGCAAGTGAAGCTGGTATTGCGGCATCTTCATCGACTGCTTATTGGGGATATGCTAATTCAATTGCTACACTTCTAGTCTCGATTTTGGCACCGTTACTCGGAACGATCGCCGACTTTAAAGGCTTTAAAAAACGTTTCTTTACTTTTTTTGCATCATTAGGTGTAATTTTTACGCTGATGTTATCCGTTGTCCCAAACAATCAATGGCTTATTTTATTGGGATGCTTTATATTGACGTCCATCGGCTTTGCGGGAGCGAATATCTTTTATGATGCTTTTCTTGTCGATGTTACAGACAAAGAAAGAATGCATCGAGTTTCTGCGAATGGATATGCATTAGGGTATATTGGCAGTACAATTCCATTCGTTATCAGCATTGCTTTCATTATTTTAGCCCAACAAGAAATCATGCCGATTTCTGTGACGGTAGCTAGCCAGATTGCCTTTGTTATTACAGCTTTATGGTGGGGTCTATTCACTATTCCAATGCTGAAAAACGTGGAACAGAAATATTATGTGGACCGTGTACGACATCCTGTCGCAACGAGCTTTAAAAAACTGTTCCTCACTTTGAAAAATATCCAAGCGTATCGTGCATTATTTATCTTCCTTTTGGCTTATTTCTTTTACATTGATGGCGTGCATACGATTATTACGATGTCTACAGCATATGGGTCTGATTTAGGACTCGATGCTACGACGCTTTTAATTGTCTTATTTGTTACTCAAATCATTGCCGCTCCTTTTTCGATGCTGTTTGGAAAGCTGTCTGATCGATTTAATGAAAAAAGAATGATTGTAGTCGGAATTCTAGTTTATATCTTCATCTGTATTTACGCCTATTTCTTAGAGACCGCACTCGATTTTTGGATTCTTGCGATGCTTGTCGGGACATCACAAGGTGGCGTGCAAGCCTTGAGCCGCTCTTATTTTGCCAAGCTAATTCCAAAAGAATCTTCCAATGAATTCTTTGGTTTTTATAATATCTTCGGTAAATTCGCAGCCATAATAGGCCCAGTGTTAGTTGGGGCGACCGCTCAAATTACTGGCAATACAAATAGTGGCGTCTTCAGTCTGATTATCTTATTCGTCATAGGGGGTATCTTGTTGATTCGTGTACGAGAAGACGGTGAGCCTGTTTCTACAACGATTTCTAGTTGATGAATGAGATCTCCAAAGGGGCTGACCTCGCACTCTAAATCAGAATGTAGTGTTTCTTACACTTGTCCCATACTGTATTTAGTTGTTGCGGGGTCTGATCCTTTACTTGAGACATCTGTGAGTAGTTATAGTTAATATTTCATCTCATTTACAGTATAATAAACCTACAGACACCAAAAATGGACTGTGCTGGAGGAATGTTATTTGAAGTATATAATATCTAGTTTACTTGCACTTACCGTTGTTGAAATTGTCGTCCTTTTAATGGCTGGGAAAATAATAGGTGTTGGCGGAACGCTTGTTTTGGTGATAGGCACTGGAATTATCGGTGTTTTATTGGCAAAAAAACAGGGGATCGAAACATTGAAAAAAGCTCAGGAACAAATGAAATATGGTGAAGTTCCCGGATTTGAAATTGTAGATGGAATCTGTATTTTACTAGGCGGTCTCTTTTTACTGCTACCAGGCTTTGTATCTGACTTGATCGGTCTATTGTTAGTGCTACCATTCACACGTTCACTTATTAAACCTGGTATTTTTAGATATATTAGAAACCGCATGCACCGTATGAACCGAGGAAAAGTGACGATTATTAGATAAAGTGAAACTTCCATCAGTGGTTTTTTTTCACTGATGGTTAGTTGAACCAATCGGGGTTTTACAGGCTGTTTATTACTCTGAATCTCATTTTTAATATTCACGAATGATTTAAGGAGTGATAGTACAGCCTGTTAAACCGGGATAAAGTGAAACTTCCATCAGTGGGGATTAGTTAAGCTGGAATAAAATCTTCGATACATGAAATTGAATATGCCAAACGGCAGTCATAAGAACGAAAAGCAATAGAGAAAAAAGAGGCTGAATTGATCAGCCTCTTTTCATGTCTATTTTCATCGAATTCTTGGTCGATCATTCCCAACAACGAAACGCCAAATTTCTTTAAATACATTGGCACGATGGAGAGTGTTGATAATCACAAGAACAACGGGACCTGCAATCAGTCCGAGAAAGCCAATTAATTTATATCCCACGAATAAAGCGACGAGTGTGGCAAGTGGATCAATGCCGATACTAGATGACAGAACTTTCGGTTCAACTAATTGACGTTGGACAACTACGATGACATACACGACGATAAGTCCAATTGCGAGGTGATAATTTCCGATAATCACTTCGTACGCAATCCATGGAATAAAGACGGTCCCTGTCCCTAAGTAGGGAATGATATCAATTAAACCGGAAACTAAGGCAATCGTGATGCTATATTCGACTTTCAAAATAAGCAAGCCAATCAATATCGTGACAGTCGTTAATGAAATAAGAGTGAACTGTGCTTTCATAAAACCAAATAATGCCCCTTTCAAATCATTGATTACTTTGCCTGTTCCGAGCAAAATTCTAGGTGGAAGTACTTTGCTACTAAAATGAGCAAGCTTTTTCCAATCTTTACTGATGAAAAAGGTTGCCAACAAAGAAAAAACTAAGACAGTGGCTGCGTTGGGAAACCAGGCAATGAATGCTGGGATGTTTAAGAGGGATTTTTGAATGAAACTACCTACCGATGTAGCGAGATTATCACCAAGGTTGCGAATGTTGGAAAGAATCGTATCTTGTTGTTGTCCATCGAGATTATTAAATAACGTGGCGCTTTGATTGTATAAGGGAAGAAGCTGACCGGCGATAAATTCCTCGATAAATTGGATGACCGTTTCTAAATGGCCTGGAACGACTTTAGCTAGATAATTTGCACCTGAAGCGATTTCAGCAATTAATAATGTAATGAAACCTGCGAAGACGGAAAGAATGAGCAGCAGAGAGAGAAAAACAGCGATACCTCTTGGTATTTTCGCCTTTTGTTCAAAGAAGCTTACAAGGGGATTCATAAAAAAGGCAAAAATCATTGCGATAATAAAAGGGTATGTATATTTTGATAAATAGAACAGAACGAAACCGCCAAGCATTGTTGCTCCTATTACAACGCAGAAGCGGATAAACCGCTGTAGGTAAACCGGATTCAAAAGCCTCACCTTCCGTCAAAACATGATTATTTCGGGTAAATGGGAAGTGCGTTCTCGTTGCTAAAAGTTCCATATACTATGATTGTACATTTTGAAAGATGGAAAAGAAAGTTAAAGTTGTGAATAATTCAGAAAAATGAGAAAGGCGCAGATTTGTAGGAATATTCCTTAGTATTTTGTTATGCTGAGATATTAAATAAAGTGCATATTAGGAGGACAACCATGAATGGAGCAATCATATTTTTACTATTTTTATTAGGAATTGGCCTGCTTGCTAAAAACTCATCACTGATGGTCGCGGCAGGATTTTTACTAGTTCTGAAAGTGACGGGATTGGATACGAAGATATTTCCCTATCTTTCTGCAAAAGGAATAAATCTTGGTGTCACGGTGATCACGATTGCCGTTTTAGTTCCGATTGCAAATGGATCAATCGGGTTTAAGGAACTACTGGATGCTTTGAAATCTCCTTATGCTTGGATTGCCCTTGCGTCAGGAATAGCGGTCGCTCTCATTGCAAAGAACGGTGTCGTTCTATTGGCCAATGATCCACATATTACCGTTGCGCTTGTTTTCGGAACAATACTAGCAGTTGCTTTATTCAAAGGTGTCGCGGTAGGACCGCTGATTGGAGCGGGGATTGCCTATTTGTGCATGCAGCTCGTCCAATTTATTAAATAAGCTCAGAAGAGACGCAGCAATTGGGTTGACTCGCTAAATCGATCCTTATTCTGTATTAAGTCATTGCTTGCGTCTCACCTTTCCTTAGGGGTGTCTTTTATATGGGTGAAATAATTTCTGCAAATCTTGTATTTTTCTAATAAAATAATATTTTTTTCACAATTTAACTACTTTCCATTCCCAAAAATCTGAAAATTGTTTATAATAGTACTATAATTGCTCTCTGATAGAGTTTCAAGAATAGATGAAATGTTATCATGTATTCTATCTACTCTATCAATTTTTAGTTTGCAATTAACTGGGCGATCGCTTAATTGAGAGCTTTATTGTATTATTTTAGGGGGTTTTTGAAAGTATTCATTTCAGTGTTTATTAATGATAGTTTATGATGGTACCTATCATTTAACGGCTCTTACTCTCTAAAATACATATTGTCTAGGTTAAGCTCATTTTTTATTGGAAGCGCTATATTTCATGCAGTCAAAGGGGATATTTAAGAAAAGGAGAGGTTTTGTATGACAGCAACAAAAGGTCTAGAGGGCATCGTAGCAACGACTTCAAAGATCAGCTCGATTATAGATGATACGTTAACGTATGCAGGATACGACATCGATGATCTAGCTAAGAATGCGACATTTGAGGAAGTTATTTACTTACTTTGGCACGGAAGTCTCCCCACAACAAACCAATTAGCAGAACTTACAAAACAGTTGGCAGATAACGCGGCTATCCCAGCTGAAGTTCTCAATCATTTTAAATCATATCCAATCGATAAAGTTCATCCAATGGGAGCGCTTCGTACGGCCATATCATTATTAGGTTTATATGATGATGAATCAGACGTAATGAGTGATGAAGCGAACTACCGTAAGGCCATCCGTATTCAAGCACAAATTCCAACAGTTGTAACAGCATTCGCACGTGTACGTAAAGGACTAGAACCAGTTGCACCGCGCACAGATTTAAGCTTTGCAGCCAACTTCTTATACATGCTAAGTGGAAAAGAACCTTCCGCAATTGAAGTGGAAGCATTCAATAAAGCACTTGTACTTCATGCAGATCATGAATTAAACGCATCTACATTCACTGCCCGTGTATGCGTAGCTACTTTATCTGACATCTATTCTGGCGTAACTGCTGCAATCGGTGCGCTTAAAGGACCGCTTCATGGCGGAGCAAACGAGCAAGTTATGAAAATGCTGACTGAAATTGGCTCTGTTGATCATGCAGTGTCATATATCACAGCTAAATTAGATAATAAAGAGAAAATCATGGGCTTTGGTCACCGCGTATACCGTAAAGGTGATCCGCGTGCTAAGCATTTGCGCGAGATGTCTAAGAAATTAACGGAGATTACCGGACAGCCTGAGTATTATGAGATGTCCATTAAGATTGAAGAACTGGTCACAACTCAAAAAAAACTGCCGCCAAACGTAGATTTCTACTCAGCTTCTGTATATCATAGTCTTGGCATTGATCATGATTTATTTACACCAATATTTGCAGTCAGCCGTACTTCTGGCTGGATCGCTCATATTCTCGAGCAATACTCTAACAACCGTCTAATCCGCCCTCGTGCAGACTATACGGGACCTGGTATGCAAAAATATGTGCCAATTGAAAAAAGATAAGGAAGTATTTTTTTATTATTATGTGAATTTGTAGTAAATTAATAGATGGTAGGAATAAAGGTTAGAGGCAATCAACATGGACCTGCTAATCTTTGATATTGAATCGGAGGTAATTAGACATGACACAAGGTGAAAAAATCGCAGTAACAAATGGTGTACTAAACGTACCAAACAACCCAATTGTACCTTTTATTGAAGGGGACGGAATCGGTCCAGATATCTGGGCAGCAGCATCTCGTGTATTAGACGCGGCTGTTGAAAAAGCTTACAACGGCGAGAAAAAAATTGTTTGGCAAGAAGTATTGGCTGGACAAAAAGCATTTGATCAAACAGGAGAATGGCTTCCAGAAGAAACACTGAATGTAATTCGCGAGTATATGATTGCGATTAAAGGACCGCTTACTACGCCAATCGGTGGTGGAATTCGTTCATTGAACGTTGCTTTGCGTCAAGAGCTTGATCTTTTCGTATGCCTTCGTCCAGTCCGTTATTTCGATGGTGTTCCTTCACCTGTTAAACGTCCAGAAGATACGGACATGGTCATTTTCCGTGAGAACACAGAAGACATCTATGCGGGGATTGAATATGCAAAAGGATCTGATGAAGTTAAAAAACTAATTGACTTCCTTCGAAATGAAATGGGCGTAAACAAAATCCGTTTTCCTGAAACGTCAGGTATTGGAATTAAACCAGTTTCTGAAGAAGGAACAAAACGTCTTGTACGTGCGGCTCTTAACTACGCAATTAAAGAAGGCCGTTCTTCATTAACTTTAGTACATAAAGGGAATATCATGAAGTTCACAGAAGGTGCATTTAAAAACTGGGGTTATGAAATAGCTGAACAAGAATTCGGTGATAAAGTATTCACTTGGAATCAATATGATCGCATTAAAGAAGCTGAAGGAACAGATGCGGCAAATAAAGCGCAAGCTGCTGCTGAAGCAGAAGGTAAGATCATCGTAAAAGATTCGATCGCTGATATTTTCTTACAACAAATTCTAACTCGTCCGAAAGAATTTGATGTAGTTGCTACAATGAATCTAAACGGAGACTACATTTCTGATGCGCTAGCTGCTCAAGTTGGTGGAATTGGGATTGCTCCTGGAGCGAACATCAACTACGAAACTGGACATGCTATTTTTGAAGCAACTCACGGTACTGCTCCGAAATATGCAGGACTTGATAAAGTGAACCCTTCTTCTGTTCTTCTTTCAGGTGTGCTATTACTTGAACATCTTGGATGGACGGAAGCTGCTGCGAGCATTACAGCTTCAGTAGAAAAAACAATTGCTTCAAAAGTTGTAACTTATGACTTTGCCCGCCTAATGGACGGTGCTACTGAAGTGAAATGTTCGGAGTTCGCTGATGAACTAATTAAAAACCTATAATTTTCGATAGAACGCTTCTTTAGAGAAGAGGCCGGGGTATACCGGCTTCTTTTCCAAGAAGTTTATTCGTGCAACAGGGATAAGGGAAGTAAATGATAATTTTTACATAGGGAAGGGGAGATCTCCATGTCAAAACGTAAAAAAATCTCTGTCATCGGTGGCGGTTTTACAGGAGCGACAACGGCGTTTTTTGCTGCACAAAAAGAATTAGGTGATGTTGTATTAGTAGATATTCCGCAAATGGAAAATCCGACTAAAGGGAAAGCGTTAGATATGCTAGAAGCAAGCCCTGTGTTTGGATTTGATGCAAAAATTACAGGTACTTCTGATTATGCAGACACTGCTCATTCTGATATTGTCATCATTACTGCTGGGATTGCTCGTAAACCAGGTATGAGTCGCGATGATTTAGTACAGACTAACCAAAAAGTAATGACAGCTGTTACGAAAGAAATTGTAAAATACTCTCCAAATTCAACGTTAATTGTTTTAACAAACCCAGTTGATGCTATGACATATACGGTATACAAAGAATCAGGCTTCCCTAAGAATCGCGTTATCGGTCAATCAGGCGTTCTTGATACGGCACGTTTCCGTACATTCGTTGCCCAAGAGTTGAACTTGTCTGTGAAAGACGTGACTGGCTTCGTTCTAGGTGGTCATGGTGACGATATGGTTCCTCTTGTTCGCTACTCATATGCAGGCGGAATTCCGTTAGAAACGCTCATTCCACAAGAACGTTTAGACGCAATCGTTGCTCGTACACGTACAGGCGGCGGAGAAATCGTAAATCTTCTTGGAAACGGTAGTGCTTATTATGCACCTGCGGCAGCTCTTGTAGAAATGGCAGAGGCTATTTTGAAAGATCAACGCCGTGTTCTTCCGACGATTGCATATCTTGAAGGAGAATATGGATTTGATGGAATTTATCTTGGTGTGCCTACGGTTCTTGGCGCAGGCGGAATTGAACAAATCATTGAACTTGAATTAACAGAAGATGAAAAAGCAGCACTTTCTAAATCTGTTGATTCTGTTCGCAATGTGATGGCGATTCTTAAATAATTTCTAAAGTATATATTATAAAAAGCTGTCTAAGCGAGAGAATATGAGTGCCATTCGTTCACCTCTCTCTTCTTGGACAGTTTTTTTCAAATCTGACGGAGGTCAACATTATGTTGCTTAAGAAACGAAAGCTTGGTAGAACAATTGAAGAAATCAAAGAAGGCGAAAAGCTAACGCTCACTGAGAAAATGGAAGACAAAGATTTATTGTTATATTTAGGATTAACGAATGATGCAAACCCCTTATATATTCAACATGATTATGCCGCGCAGACTACTTTCAAAAAACCACTTGTGCCTCACATTATGCTAATCGGTATCGTCACTTCAGCTGTCTCCAAATATCTTCCGGGTCCAGGGAGCCATATTTTGTCCCATCATATTGAATTGCCAAATCCGGTCTATCACTATGAAACGATCAAGTTTCGATTTGAAGTAAAAGAAGTGAATGTTAATGAAAATGAAATGGTAATAGAAGTTGTAGGAGAAAACGATGAAGGAATTTGTATATTAGAAGGTAGAATAAAGGTTTGTCCCCCTAGCCAAATTAAAGGAATAGACGGCAGTGTTTTGGAAAGTTTCTAAAAAGATGATGAGCAGGATGTCTCAGGAAGATCAACCTTAAACTACTACTATATTGTTTCGTTAGTGGTCTGGTCAGAACCTTGCTTATGGGCATCTTTTTATCCTGTATTAATGGGCAGTAACCTCCCACCTTAAGGCTTAGAGGGATCGAAGAAACATAGGTAGGAGATAAATCGCTCGTAAAACCATAACAATCAGTGAGGGATGAAGAAAACCCCGCTGATTGAAGATTCACTTAATATTACTCTTACTCTTTTCCTTATTTTAAATTATAATGAAGATGGATGAGTCGGCTCATTGTGAGTCGCGGGGTAATATATTTTCGGGAGGAAGCTATGTCTAATAAAATTCTCGTAGTGGATGATGAAAAATCCATTGTTACGTTACTACAATATAATTTAGAGCAATCAGGTTATTCCGTGATTACCGCTTTAGATGGTGAAGAAGGGTTAAATCGGGCAATTGCCGAAAAACCACAGTTAATTATCCTGGATTTAATGCTTCCAAAACTAGATGGGATTGAAGTTTGTAAGCAACTGCGCCAGCAAAAAATAATGGTGCCAATCTTAATGTTGACAGCGAAAGATGATGAGTTTGACAAAGTATTAGGATTGGAACTTGGTGCAGATGATTATATGACAAAGCCGTTTAGTCCAAGAGAAGTGGTCGCAAGAATTAAAGCGATTCTTAGAAGATCACAAATCAGTCAGGAAGCTGGAGAATCGAATGACGAACGAGAAGGTGTTCTGAAACTTAATGAATTAGAAATTTACCATGATCGTTATGAAGCTTTTTTTAAGGGGAGATTACTTGAGCTGACTCCAAAGGAATTTGAATTATTACTGTATCTTGCACAGCATAAAGGAAGAGTTTTAACAAGAGACCAGCTACTAAGTGCAGTCTGGAATTACGATTTTGCGGGAGATACGAGGATTGTCGATGTACATATTAGCCATCTTCGAGAAAAAATAGAAGAAGATACAAGAAAGCCAATTTATATTAAAACAATACGTGGTTTAGGGTATAAGCTTGAGGAGCCGAAACCGGAATGACCAAATTCAAGACAAAGCTGTTAGTGGCGATTATCAGCTTGATCATTATTGTTCTTCTGGCAGAGGGGTTACTGCTCGGACAAGTTTTCAAAAATTACTATGTCAATACATTTAATGAAAGAATGGAAAGAGAAACCATTTTTATCGCCAAGTATATTCAGGAAAACGGGGGAATTTCTGAATTTATTCAACAAGGAAAAACAGAAGACTTGGTCAATCTACATGATGCCAATTTCACAATTATCAGGAATGATGGAACGATCCTTTATGATGATAATGTAAACCGAAATAATCATCCCGAACGTCACGAACATATGCTGAAAAGCATCACTAATCAATTAGATAGAGATAAGCAGAGTGGATTTGTAGAGGGGCCTAAGAGTCTGCAATATTTTTATAAAACGATACAAAAAGACGGCGCGATTGAGGGTGCAGCTGTATTAAGTAATGAAATAGAAGCAATCGATCAAGTGAACAGTCAAATATGGTGGATTTTGACGATAAGCCTTATCGCGTCGCTATGTATTATTACCATGTTTGCGAGCAAAATCGCTTCTAGATACTCTCGTCCTATTGAGGCGGCGGCGACAACCGCGATTGAGCTTGCAGAAGGAAATTATCGGGCAAGAACCTATGAGCGGAGTTCGGATGAAATAGGCGTGCTTAGTAAATCGTTAAATATTTTGGCGAGAAATCTTCAAGAATTGCAAATTTCCAGAGATTTGCATGAGGATCGTCTGGAAACTCTGATTGAAAATATTGGTAGTGGCGTGTTGCAAATCGATCATAAAGGGCATATTACGATGACGAATCTTGCGTATAAACAACAGTTTAATATGGAAGATACTGATTTATTGTACAAAGTTTATTATGAAGTGATTCCATCTGCAGAGATTATTGCGATTATTGAAGAAATTTTCATGACGGAAAAAAGCATCAAACGTCAAGTGTTAATTCCACTTACTATTGAAAGAAAACATTTTGAAGTATACGGAGCGCCGATCATTGTAAAAAATGATGAGTGGAAGGGAATTATTATTGTTTTCCATGACATTACTGAATTAAAAAAGTTAGAACAAATGCGGAAAGACTTTGTGGCGAATGTGTCGCATGAGTTGAAAACGCCAATCACTTCTATCAAAGGGTTTTCGGAGACCCTGCTGGACGGCGCTTTAAAGGACGAACAAGCCTTATATGATTTTCTAAAGATCATTTTAAGTGAAAGCGATCGCCTTCAAGAGCTTATTCAAGAATTGTTGGATCTATCTAAAATTGAGCAGCAAGATTTTGTTTTACAAATTGAGTCTGTGAATGTTAGTACCATTCTTGAAGAATCCATCGCGATGCTTTGTGGTAAAGCAGAAGAAAAGAATATTAGGTTGGTCCTTGAAAGTAAGAGTCCTTCTTTATGGGTTGAGGGAGAAGCGAATCGAATTAAACAAATTTTTATCAATCTTATTACGAATGCACTAAATTATACAACAAGTGAAGGCGAAGTAAAGATTGAAGCATCAGAAGACGCGGACAATGTTCGGGTAGTTGTTCATGATAATGGCATTGGAATCGAAAGCAAAGAACTGCCGCGGATATTTGAGCGTTTTTACAGAGTGGATAAGGCAAGAAGTAGGGACTCTGGGGGAACAGGACTAGGTTTAGCGATTGTGAAGCATATTTTGGAAGTTCATAAAGGGAAAATAACGGTTGAAAGCTGTCCTGGGAAAGGAACGTCGTTTACAGTTCTTTTAAAGAAACATATTCGTTGAGGGGGAAATTAGAATTTACATGATTTTAACAATTCTAATACATGCCGTTTATAAATGGGGGTTACAATGAACTAGAAAACCCCATCATCCAGGGAGCAGATGAGACGAGGACAACCCCATGTCCTCGTCTTTTTTGGCTTTTATACAAAATCTGTAGGCGTTAAGACGCCACTACTTACTATGAGGGATTAACACGCTACACCCACCTAATCACAATGGAGAGGCCCCGTGTCCTTCATACGAAATAGTAAGAGATAGTGAACTACCACGAGCCTAAAGGTATCGTGGTTTTACGCCCACAAAATATAAAATTATGAAAATAATGAATCCTTTTCCAATATTTATCGTACATAAGAAGAGAGAGAATAAAGGAGGGGTTTCGATGGTAAGTTTAAAAAAGATTTACATAACAACTGGATTGACTCTATTGATTATCATATTAGGAATTGTGGCGATTACAACCTGGTATACCGTTGATGAATCAGACCAAGCGGTGATCTTAACATTCGGAAAAGTGGATGAAACGATTACTGAACCTGGATTACATGTGAAAATGCCTTGGCCGATTCAATCCGTTGAGAAAGTATCAAAGGAAACATTTAGCCTACAATTTGGCTATACCGATAAAGATGGTGTAGTGGAAGATTTTCCGAAAGAAACGAAAATGATTACCGGTGATGAAAACATTGTGCTCGCGGATTTAGTCGTTCAATGGAAAATAACTGATCCCGAGAAATATTTATATAACGTTGATGACCCGAACGAACTTTTATATGATTCAACATCTGCGGCACTTCGTAGCATTATCGGCAACTCGAAGATTGATGATGCACTAACGTCTGGAAAAGCTGAAATTGAAGCAAACGTCAGAGAACTGCTTTCCCACCTGATTGAAAAATACGATATCGGGATTTCGGTCCTTGCTGTTAAGCTTCAGGATGTTGAGCTTCCGAATAAAGAAGTTCGAAAAGCTTTTACAAATGTTACGGACGCTCGTGAAACGATGAACACGAAGAATAATGAAGCGCAAAAATATGAAAATCAGAGAATGAATGAAGCAAAAGGGGAAATTGCAGCGATTAATTCTGCTGCAGAAGGAGAAAAAGCTGCCAGAACCGAGCGTGCTCGCGGGGACGTAGCTGTTTTTGATAAGCTCTATGCAGAATATAAAAATAACCCAGATATTACAAGAGAACGTTTAGTGATTGAAACGCTTGAGCAAGTCCTTCCAAATGCAGAGATCTATATTATGAATGATGACGGGAATACGATGAAATACTTCCCGATCCGTGCGCTTGAAAAAGAACAGCCAAAAGCACCAGCTGAAAGTGAGGGAACGGAATGAGTGAAAAAGTAGTCGAATTAAATAGTCGCAAAGGCTTTGGACCGTGGAGAGGATATGTAAGAGTCGGTATTTTCTTCGTGATATTACTTCTATTATTTCTTATCTTTATTAGTAATGTGTTTGTTGTGAAGGAAGGGGAATATCGAGTCGTCCGTCAATTCGGCGAGGTTGTTCGCATTGATAAGACGCCTGGTTTAAAAGTGAAGATCCCTTTTATCCAAAGTGTGACAACGTTGCCGAAGTATCAAATGGGATACGATGTTTCAGAAGCGGAGATTAATACAAGAGATAAAAAGCGAATCATGATCGATAATTATGCGGTTTGGAGAATTGAAGATCCGAAGAAAATGATTACCAATGCAAGAACAATTGAAAGTGCTGAAGCAAGAATGGAAGAATTCATTTATTCCGTTGTCCGCACCGAACTTGGTCAATTGAATTACGATGAAATCATCAATGATGAAAAGTCTTCAAGAGGAAGCCTGAATGATCGAATGACGGACAAAGTAAACGAGCTTCTTAAAGACTCGAATTACGGAATTGTAGTGACAGACGTTCGAATTAAACGAACCGATTTGCCAGCGGAGAACGAAGCATCTGTGTTCAAACGGATGATTTCAGAACGTGAATCAACCGCACAGCAATATCTTTCAAAAGGTGACGCAGATAAGAACCGTATCATGGCCGATACAGACAGAAAGGTTACTGAGCTCTTAGCGACTGCAAAGGCAGAAGCTGAAATCATTCGCGCCCAAGGGGAAGCGGAAGCAGCGAAAGTATACAATGCTTCCTTTTCCAAAGATGCTGAATTTTACAGCTTATATCGAACGCTTGAATCGTATAAAAAAACAATTGGCGATGATACGGTTATTATTCTGCCAGCCAATTCTCCATATGCAGGTCTGTTAATGGGAAACACTAAATAATAAATTTCAGAAGTAACCGTTCATTTCTCTTTCTATCATTTTCACCAAGAGTACCCCTTCCTCAAATTTTTGAAAAAAATTAAGGAGGGGGCACTCTTGGTGCTTTTTAGGTTGTTTTAAAAAATAAATTGTATTATTGGTTTTTGCAAACGTACGTTTGGTATACTATTATTAAGGAGGTGAGACAAGATGACAACGGAAAATGAAGAAAAGAATTATAAAACTCACCAAATAATGTAATCTTTTCGTAAAGCCATCTAAGAAGAACCTTACGTAGATTATAACTTTTTGGACGCTTTGTTTAAGTTGATTTCGCAAAAAAGATTATCGTTCCCTACCGGCGCAATCAAGTCAATCAGTAATGAAAGTTGTGTTTCAAAACTGGAAATCGTTTTTTTCTAGTTTAACAGATTATAAGCAAAATCCAACCAAATACAAAGCGAGACCAAGAATTCCTAAATATAGTCGCACAACCAAAAAAGAAGTTATTTTCACGAACCAAGATTGTGTGATTAAAGACAAAAAGTTCTTGAAGTTTCCTAAAACAAAAGAACGACTAAACATAGGGAAACTAGGTTTCTCAGAAGGAAAGCTAAAACAAGTAAGGGTTATTCCGAAATACAACCAGTGTGTTGTAGAGTTAGTGATGGATGTTGCTGCTAAAAAGATTGAATTAGATGATAATAATAGATACATGAGTGTCGATTTAGGAATTGATAATCTTGCAACCATTGTTACCAATACAGGTCGTGAATCGATATTAGTAAAGGGCAAAAACGTCAAATCCGTTAATCAGTATTACAACAAAAAGAAAGCACACCTTCTTGGAGTTTTAAGGCAAGGAAAACAAACAAATGAAGGTCCTTTCACTTCTGAACGATTAGAAAAGTTACATCAAATCAGACACTTAAAAATTAAAGATATTTTTCATAAGGCAAGTTCAGAAGTTATAAAAATTGCGTTAGAAGAAAACACCAACACGATCATTATTGGGCAAAACAAAGAATGGAAACAAAACATTAACATCAGTAAACGCAACAACCAATCTTTCGTTAGTATCCCGCGCAGTTTATTTATCAGCATGATTGAATACGGAGCTGCTCAACACGGGATTAAGGTGATGGTTACTGAGGAATCCTATACATCCAAAGCTAGTTTTCTTGATGGTGACGATATTCCGACTTATGGGAAAGGTGTTGGTAAAAAACACTTCTCAAGTAAGCGAATTAAAAGAGGATTGTATCGTACAGGTCGTGATTGGTTAATCAATGCAGATATAAATGGTGCAGCGAATATTTTGAAAAAAGCATTGTTGAGGTTCACAAAAGAAAATGAATTCAATATTGAAACGGTGAATGTTTGGAATCCAAAATCAATTATTATTTAAAAGAAGTCCCAACGGCAAGACCAATGGGATAGAGGGTCTGGGCGTATGTAGACTGCCAATGTGACAGCCCCACTGCTCGTTAATCGTTTGGGTTCACTTAGAAATCTTATGAGAATACATCGACACGGCAGAAACCCCTTCCTCAAAAATGCGTTAGCGTTTAGGTGGGAGTATTCATATCTACTCGTGGTAGAATATAGAGATGGGAAGAACGGTTTTTTAAAATAAAAAACAAGATAATTGACTATAGAATTGGTTTTTGAAATCCAGTGTTTTTGTAAAAGGAGGATTCTCAGTTTGAGTAATAAATTAGTACTTATTGATGGAAACAGTATTGCGTATCGAGCTTTTTTTGCCTTGCCATTGTTGAATAATGATAAAGGAGTCCATACGAATGCAATCTATGGATTCACGATGATGTTAAATAAGATTTTGGAGGAAGAAAAGCCAACACATGTACTTGTAGCGTTTGATGCCGGGAAAACGACTTTCCGCCACGAGTCGTATAAAGAATATAAAGGTGGCCGCCAGAAAACACCGCCAGAACTGTCTGAGCAATTTCCGTTTATCCGGGAGCTTCTTGATGCTTACGGAATTTCTCGTTATGAGCTTGCGAACTACGAAGCGGATGATATTATCGGTACTTTATCGCTTCATGCTGAAAAAGAGGACTTTGAAATTAAGATTATCTCTGGGGACAAAGATTTAACACAATTATCTTCGTCAGCCACAACGGTCGGCATTACGAAAAAAGGCATTACCGACATTGAAGAATACACCCCTTTACATATTCAAGAAAAATACGGCATCACACCCATTCAAATTATTGATATGAAGGGTCTAATGGGAGACGCTTCTGATAATATTCCTGGAATTCCTGGCGTAGGAGAAAAAACGGCGCTTAAATTGCTCCATCAGTTTCAAACAGTGGAAAACCTGCTACAATCCATTGATCAAGTTAGCGGAAACAAACTGAAAGAAAAAATTGAAGAACATAAAGAGCTTGCCGTACTAAGTAAAGAGCTAGCTACTATTACGCGCGAAGCACCGATTGAAATCCAACTAAATGATACGGTATACAATGGAGTGGACCAGGAAAAAATCGCTCCTTTATATAAAGAGCTCGGATTTAACACATTGCTTGAGAAATTAGATGTTGTAGATCCTGCTGAAGATATTGTTCAAGAAGCGATGGATATTGAGTTGGTCACAGAGATTACCGAAGAAATGTTGACAGAGAAAACGGCCCTTTATATCGAAATTCTAGATGATAATTATCATCGTGGAGATATCGTTGGCGTTAGTCTTGCGAATGAAAAGGGAAATTTTTATATCCATGGTGATGCGATCATCCACTCAGAGATCTTTAAAAGCTGGGCAGAAAATGAGTCGTATAAGAAATTCGTCTATGATGCAAAACGCTCGATTGTTTCGCTGAGTAGAAGAGGGATTAATTTAAAAGGAATTGAATTCGATTTATATCTAGCAGCCTACTTACTCAATCCAGCAGAATCGGTTGTGGATGTTGCAGCCATTGCCAAAGCTCAAAAGCGACCAATGCTTCAACCTGATGAAACTTTTTATGGAAAAGGGGCGAAACGTCAGATTCCTAACCAAGATGCCTTATGTGATTTCTTAGGGCGAAAAGCGAGGGCAATTTTAGCATTAAAAGATGAAATGATTACAGGCCTTGAGGAAAACGAGCAGTATGCATTATTGACTGATTTAGAATTACCACTGTCGATCATTCTTGCCAATATGGAATTACAAGGCATAAAGGTCGATGTCTCGCGTCTGATGGATATGGGACAAGAGTTGTCACAACGCTTGCAAGCTATTGAAGGAAAAATCTTCAGTTTGGCTGGTGAGGCATTCAATATTAATTCGCCTAAACAGCTAGGTGTGATCTTGTTTGAAAAGCTTCAGCTACCGGTAATGAAGAAAACGAAAATGGGCTATTCAACTTCAGCAGATGTTTTGGAAAAACTGGAAAGTAAGCATGAAATCGTTCGTGAAATTTTACATTACCGTCAGCTTGCTAAGCTACAATCTACTTATGTTGAAGGTTTGTTGAAGGTGGTTAGTTTTTCAGAGATAGATAAGGTTCATACAAGGTTCAATCAAGCATTAACCCAAACAGGGAGATTAAGCTCAACAGATCCCAATTTGCAAAATATCCCGATTCGTTTAGAAGAAGGAAGAAAAATAAGACAAGCATTCATTCCATCAGAAAAAGACTGGCTTATTTTTGCGGCTGATTATTCGCAAATCGAATTGCGGGTACTTGCGCATATCGCCAATGATCAAGCGATGATTGAAGCGTTCCGCTCTGATATGGATATTCACACGAAAACAGCGATGGATGTGTTTCATGTTGGAAAAGACGAAGTGACTTCAAATATGCGGCGTCAAGCGAAAGCTGTTAATTTTGGAATCGTCTATGGAATTAGCGACTATGGCTTATCTCAAAGTCTTGGTATTACTCGGAAAGAAGCAGGAGAATTTATTGAGAAATATTTAAAGAGCTTTCCAGGGGTACAGGAATATATGCATGAAAGTATATTTGAAGCGAATCAAAAAGGATATGTTAATACGCTTTTAAACCGCCGTCGCTATATTCCGGAAATCACGAGCAAAAACTTTAATATAAGAAGCTTTGCCGAACGGACTGCAATGAATACACCGATTCAAGGGAGCGCCGCTGATATTATTAAACTTGCGATGATTAATATGGCGGAACGAATTGAACAGGAAAATTTAAAAACAAAAATGCTTCTTCAAGTACATGATGAACTAATCTTCGAAGCGCCGCCGGAAGAAATTGAAATCCTAATGAAGATCGTACCAGAAGAAATGGAACGCGCAATTGAGCTAAACGTTCCGTTAAAAGTAGACTACTCGTATGGTCCGACATGGTTTGATGCAAAGTAATAAGAAAAGCGGAAGCGACTGACCAGGGACGACAAGCATCTGCCGATCCCTTACAGAAGGTGTACTATACCTTCAGTAAGGGGTTGGCAGATGACTCGAGTCGCTAGGAGCTGCAGCTAGACAATAAGAAAGGCGGGAGCGACTTGGTTAAGGTGGATCAACTAGGTTTGCCGTATTTCATTGTATTTATTAGTATTAACCAAATACCGAATTAAAAAGGGGGAGAAGTAATGCCGGAACTTCCTGAGGTTGAAACGGTTAGGCGCACATTAGAGGAACTTGTGATTGGTAAGGAGATTCGTGATGTGTCGGTATTTTGGCCGAAAATCATTAAAGCTCCCGAACAAGTCGAGCAATTTCAAGATGCCTTACAAGGACAAACGATTCATGAAATCCATCGCCGTGGGAAATTTCTTATTTTTCAGCTTGACGATTATGCGATGGTTTCACATTTAAGAATGGAAGGGAAATATGGTGTCTATGCTTCAGCGGAACCGTATGATAAACATACCCATGTTATTTTTTCCTTCACGGATGGCACGGAACTACGATATCGGGATGTTCGGAAATTCGGCACGATGCATTTGTTTGCAAAAGGCGAAGAAATGAATCAACTTCCACTTGCGCATTTAGGTCCAGAACCGTTGTCTCGTGAATTTACAATTGACGATCTCACTGCAAAGCTAAGGAAAACAAATCGTAAAATTAAAATGGTTTTACTGGATCAAACAGTTGTAGTTGGAATCGGGAATATATACGTGGACGAGTCTTTATTCCGAGCAGGTATTCATCCGGAGCGAATTGCTTCATCCTTGTCAGAAGAAGAAATAGCTCGCCTGCATCGTGAAATCATTGCTACTTTATCAGAAGCTGTTAATAAAGGTGGTAGTACGATTCGTTCGTACATCAATTCACAAGGCCAAATGGGCATGTTCCAGCTTGACTTATTCGTGTATGATCGAAAAGGAGAAGCGTGCAAACGATGCAATACAACCCTTGAAAAACTTAAAGTAGGTGGCAGAGGTACCCATATTTGTCCTACATGTCAGCCGTTTCATTCAAAGTAAATTTATCTAGGTAAATACACATTGGATATGCCCCATCCATATACTATTTTAGCTTGAATGGAAGGGGCATACGTTTCGATGTGGCTACAATTAATAATTCTTGCATTTGCGGTTAGCATGGATGGTTTTGGTGTTGGAATGACTTTTGGCATGAGGAAAATGAGGCTTCCATTTAAATCAATTGCAGTCATTGCGTGTTGTTCGGCATTAAGCGTAGGCATGGCAATGATAATTGGTGATTTTATCACGAGGTTTGTCTCTGTAGAAGCAGCAGGAAAAACAGGTGGCTTGATCTTAATTTTACTCGGGAGCTGGATTTTATTTCAGTATTTTCGTTCGAAAAAACGTGTTGAGGAAGAGCAAACGCATGATACCGAGAAAATACTCTTTAATTTTGAAATCAAATCATTAGGAGTAGCGATTAATATTTTACAAAAGCCGATGAATGCAGATTTTGATAAATCAGGTACGATTACTGGAGTAGAAGCAATAGTCTTAGGTTTTGCATTATCTCTTGATGCATTTGGGGCAGGTATTGGAGCCGCGATGCTTGGTGTTTCTCCATTTATTCTCTCGATTAGCATTGCTTTGATGAGCTCATTGTTCTTATGGAGCGGCTTGCAAAGTGGTAAATTACTTTCTTCAAATAAAGTTGTCCAGCATTTGTCCTACTTACCAGGTGTTTTATTAATCATTATTGGTCTTTGTAAATTATAATTATTGAAATAGGGGTTGGGTATGGGACAGGTAATCGGAATTACAGGCGGTATTGCAAGTGGTAAAAGCAGTATTAGTCAATTTATTCGAGAAGAGTTAGGTTTTACAATCATTGATGCGGACATTGCCGCAAGAGAAGTGGTCGAACCTGGGCAAGAAGCTTATCGCGCAATCATCAAGGTATTTGGCTCAGAACTTCTTCTACCGGATGATTCGATAGATCGCGCTAAACTTGGCAGTATTATTTTTCATGACGAAAAGAAAAGGCAAATGCTTAATGGAATTGTTCATCCAGCTGTAAGAAAAAGAATGCTTGAGCAAAAAGAAACGGCCTTCGCGTTGGGGGAAAATGTCCTATTCATGGATATACCTCTTTTGTTTGAAAGTAATTTAACGCATATGGTAGATAAAACGATTCTGATTTATGTGGATGAGCTGATCCAACTTGAACGTTTAATAAAACGTAATGGTTTAAGTGAGGTAGACGCTAAAGCTAGAGTCGATTCGCAAATGCCGCTAGTAGAAAAGAAAAAACTGGCCGATGTCGTCATAAATAATAATGGATCGCTGCTAGAATCAAAGAAACAAGTAAAGCAGGTTTTGGCACAGTGGGAAGTTATATAAGTAATGGAAAAAGAGGCTTAAAAAAGCTTCTTTTTTTGATTATATATGTTGAATAAATGATCTCTGCCTTTATCTACATTTCGGATAAGTGATGAAATCAAGATTGCTTATATAGTATAGCTTTTTGTGGGTGAAATCTGATTTATGATGATAAGGGAAAGTGAATATTAGAGAAATCAGAATTTTATTAACAATATCGCTCTGAATGTGTTATACTAATTTTAATATTATGATAAAAAGTATAACGTTAATTCGGGGGGCAGAGCTATGAGTACAAGAATCGCGATTAATGGTTTTGGAAGAATTGGGAGAATGGTTTTTCGTCAGGCTATTTTAGATAATGATCTCGTTGTAACGGCAATTAATGCAAGCTATCCAGCTGAAACGTTAGCACATTTAATTAAGTATGATACAATTCATGGGAAATTCGAAGGGGATGTAACGGTGGAACAGGATGCCATTATCGTAAATGGTCGCCGTGTTCAATTGCTTAATAGCCGTGATCCAAAGCAGCTTCCGTGGGGGAAGTTAAATATAGATATCGTCATTGAAGCAACTGGGAAATTTAATGACCGTGAGAAAGCAGCTCTGCATTTAGAAGCAGGTGCGAAAAAAGTGGTCTTAACAGCTCCGGGGAAAAATGAAGATGCCACGATTGTCATGGGTGTTAATGAAGAAGCCCTTGATATTGATCGTCACTTTGTTATCTCTAATGCTTCATGTACAACTAATTGTCTTGCACCTGTCGCAAAAATCTTAGATGAACAGTTTGGAATTGAAAATGGGTTAATGACAACTGTACACGCTTACACAAATGATCAAAAAAATCTCGATAATCCACATAAGGATTTAAGACGTGCTCGCGCTTGCGGACAAAGTATTATCCCGACAAGCACAGGTGCTGCAAAGGCACTGTCACTTGTGTTGCCGCAATTAACAGGGAAAATACATGGAATGGCGCTCCGGGTACCAACGCCAAACGTGTCGCTCGTGGACCTTGTTGTAGACGTTCAGTGTGATGTGACTGTGGAAGAAGTAAACGAAGCCTTCCGTAAAGCTTCAGAAGGTACACTTAAAGGAATTCTTGAAATTTCGATGGAACCGCTCGTGTCTATAGATTTTAATACAAGTCCACAGTCGGCAACGATTGACGGCTTATCGACGATGGTCATGGATCATAGAAAAATTAAAGTATTAGCCTGGTATGACAATGAGTGGGGTTATTCGACTCGCGTTGTGGACCTTGTGAAATTTGTAGGTTCAGAAATGAAAAGCCTTTCAAAAGTGATGGTCGGTATGTAGGTTAGTTTGTTTTATACATAGCTAAAAAAAGTACCGAGTTATTGAGAGGACACTGAAAAATTAATTCTTTTTAAAAGTTTTGAAGATCTTCATCAACATACAGATAATAGAATAAGTTAACGACCAATATGTAGTAGGTCGTTAACTTATTTTCCTCTTTAACCGGACTTTTTGAACAACCTTTATAAGATTTGAAATGAAAGGTTGTTAGAAAGAACTGCACTCAAGTTCACACGGAATTTAAATTTTTGAATAAAATAAAAAAACGCTGTTGCAAATTTTTTTGAAACGAAGTATACTAAAAATCGTGAACTTCTTGAATAAGAGTCCATAGTGGCTACTTAAAGGGTTAGGACCTCTTTGGACTAACTTTCCCCCGTGGTAGTTGTTTGTAGAATCATATTCTACAGAATTCTTAATCATGTAAAAGGGGGAATAGTAGATGGAAACAATGGGTAGACATGTAATTTCAGAGCTTTGGGGCTGTGACTTTGAAAAACTAAATGATATGGATTATATTGAAAGAGTATTTGTGGATGCTGCGTTGAAATCAGGTGCTGAGGTACGTGAAGTAGCTTTTCATAAATTCGCACCGCAGGGAGTTAGCGGAGTCGTCATTATTTCTGAGTCACACTTAACTATTCATAGTTTTCCGGAACACGGTTATGCTAGCATTGATGTGTATACATGCGGCGATTTAAATCCGAATGTTGCTGCGAATTATATTGCAGACGCATTGAATGCAGAAACTCGCGAAAACATGGAACTTCCACGAGGAATGGGTCCTGTTTCAGTGAAAAAAAGCGAAGTCAGTGCTATATAATACCGAGAGTACAAGAGGTGCAAATGATGCATCTCTTTTTTGATTTTATACATGACAATTTGTTTCATTCTAAGGCGCTTGTGCTTTTGTTCGGATAAGGTATTAGTTTTCAATGAGTTTTACTTTGATCTCGTGTATAATAAAAGGTAAAAAGGGATAAGAGGATGATTTAAGTATGGGTTGGTTGAAAACGTTTACGAATCGATATAGTCAGCAATGTGAATCAAGTGAACATCATCATGATACAGAACTGCAAACACGCTATTATAAAAGTAATTTTGAACAAACGCTACGTGGTGTTGAAGAAGTATTCAGCAATAAACAACATTATGAGATTAAATCAGTTTCTAAAGAGCACGGGGAGATTCTTATCCATTCCAAACAGTCACCGCGTCTAGACATCATTATTACAATTATCACGGTCAGACCACTAGAAACGGCCGTTGACTTTACCGTATCAACGGAAAAATGGTCACCGATGGGAATTAATAAGGCACTTAAAAAACAGATCCTTGCGGCGTATGATGCTCTCGACCAAAAGCTATCATCCATTCGTACCAAATAGTGGGGCAAGAGTTTGAACGAATGCCCTTGTGCTGGTAGGAAGTTTTATATAAGATGGTTATATCTAAAGTGAGAAACATCTATTAGTGGGTGTCTTGCTGCCCGTTAATATTGGATAAAAAGTAATTTTCCAAAACGGCAGCTTTATCCCGGTTTAACAGGCTGTACTCCCCCCCTACTCAACTTTTGTGCGAGCATCGAAAAAAGTTGAGTAGGGGGGAAGTAGCCTAATCTAGCTGCGGCTCCTAGCCTCTCGAGGTCACCAGCTGTAATGCTTGTCGAGGCTGGGCGGTCGCCTCGCTTTTTGAAGTAAAACCCTGATTGGTTCAACTAACCATCAGTGAAAAACCCCCACTGATGGAAGTTTCACTTTATCGAGTATACTACATAATACGGAGCTGATTAACGATGAAATGTCCGTCATGTCAATATAATGGAACGAGAGTTCTTGACTCGCGACCAGTCGATGAAAGTCGTTCAATTCGTCGTAGGCGAGAATGTGAGAAATGTAGCTACCGTTTTACAACATTTGAAAAAGTGGAAGAAACGCCGCTCATCGTTGTAAAAAAAGATGGTACACGTGAAGAATTCAGTTCTGACAAAATTCTTCGAGGCTTAATTAGGGCTTGTGAGAAACGCCCTGTTCCTCTCAAAGAATTAGAAGATATTACGAGCTCTATTGAAAAGGAACTAAGAAGCGAAGCCGCTTCTGAAGTGAAAAGTGATTTAGTCGGTGAAATGGTCATGAATAAGCTTGCAACAGTTGATGAAGTCGCATATGTCCGCTTTGCTTCTGTGTATCGCCAATTCAAGGATATTAATGTATTTATTGACGAGTTAAAGGACTTAATAGATAAAGAGCGAAATCAGAGCTAAGGGGAAATTTACTTTGGCTCTTTTTTCACTACCGATATATTGAATGTTTAGAAAGGTCTATAATTACCACGCTAGTATTGAGATTTACGCGACAGAATGGTACATTACTATTCTGTATCCAATGAAACCTTAGCACTTACATTCAATATATATCCGTTTTTTTATGAGTTTTCATGTCTAGCGTAAACGGCTTATATTCTCTAGTTATAGGCCGAGTATATTAGCTTTTAGGACATGGGCACCGAGCTTCGCGACTTACAAATAAGCCCTCTACGTAGGTAGACTTATTTTATTATAGAAAGTACCCCAAAATCCGGCACCGCACCGCCACCATTGTGATGAGGCGAGTCGCGCTACATGATTTATCTTTCGTGGTAAATGGTGGGCTTTTAACGTATGCAGGTTTTCTTAGAAAGGGTCTGAAGGAAGATGTCTAACACTTGGCAGGAATTGCTTCCTGTTGATCGATATACCGTTTCATCGACAGGTTTGCTCAACGATTATGATCGTAAAGTAATGACGTTGCTGTATCAACCACTTATTGGTCCGATTTGCACTAGTTTATACATGACATTATGGAGTGAGTTGGAAGAGAATCGACTTTGGTCCCAATCTTCTTTGCATTACAACTTAATGAACACCATGGACTTGAACTTAAATGAAATCTATCATGCAAGGAATAAATTAGAAGGAATCGGTCTGTTGAATGTGTACCGAAAAAAAACAGAAGAAGGAAAACAATTCATCTATGAACTGAATCCACCATCAACACCAAAGCAATTTTTCAATGATGGAATGTTGAATATCTATTTGTTTAAAAAAATAGGTAAGGTCCATTTCAATCGTTTGAAGAATTTTTTTAGTGATGAAGAGATGCCAACCAATGAATATGAACAAGTCACGAAGAGTTTTACTGATATTTTTGTATCGGATCAACAGACATCTTTGTATGTGTCAGATGAAGGCGAAGAAGAATTAAATCTTGAACCAGAAAAACGTTTTATCGGTCGACAGGAGGGCAAAGAACTTGAAGGGTTTAAGGAAGACTTTAATTTCGATTTATTGTATTCTGGGGTAAAACCATCTCAAATCACTCGTAAAGCTTTCACGCCGAATGTTCAAGAGACGATTGCCAAGCTTTCGTTTTTGTATGGGATTGATGTACTAGATATGCAAAAGCTCGTCATTAGTGCTGCTGATATCAACAATGAAATTGATATCGAAACATTACGGAAAGCTGCGCGGGATTGGTACCAAATTGAATCGCAAAATCAATTGCCAACTTTAATGGATCGCGTGCAGCCAGAGCGAAATCGAACACAAAAGAGTGAGCCAAAAACAAAGGAAGAAGAATATATAAGACATCTTGAAACGACTTCACCAAGAGAGCGACTCAAACAGCTTTCTGGTGGAGCTGAACCGACAAAGGCTGATTTGCAAATTATTGAGGGAATTCTTTTTAATCAAAAATTAAACCCTGGTGTTGTAAATGTGTTAATTGAATATGTGATGTTGAAAACCGATATGAAGCTAACGAAAGCCTATATGGAGAAAATTGCCTCCCATTGGACAAGGAAAAAAGTAATAACTGTTAAGGCTGCAATGGAACTCGCCAAAAATGAACATCGTCAATATCAAGAATGGGCCAAAACGAAAAAAGAAGGCAAAACGGCAACGAGAAAAGCGACTCGAACGGAAGTTGTTCCTGAGTGGCTGAATAAAGAGAAAAACAGTGAAAAAGAAAAGGAAACAGAAACAGAAACAGAAACGAAACTGAATGATCAATCAGCGGAACGGCTACGCAAGATTGAAGAATCATTAGGAATTTTGAAAGACAGGGGGTGAGGCATACATGGAACGAATCAACAATGCCTTTAGCAAGACGACTAATACAAGTAAGTTCAGAAAGCAATATGAAGAGTTGAAAAAAGAAGTGCTGAGTGATGAGCAGATTCGTCTGTTTTTGAATGAAAACAGCTCGCAGATTTCAGAAGAAATGCTAGATAAGAGCGTAATGAAGTTGTATGAATTTACCACTCAAAGTAAGCAGTGCCAAAAGTGCCCGAGCCTAGGTGAGTGTGTAAATTTATTACCAGGCTTCCATCCGAAGCTTGTTATTCGGCGCAATATGATTGATCTAAATTATGAGGATTGTCCGCGTAAGGTCATGGATGATAAAAAGCGGAAATTAGAGAAGTTGATTCAAAGTCTCTATGTTCCCAAAGACATTCTTACGGCAACAATGGAAGATTTTTACCGTAGTGATGCATCTGAGAACAGAATTGATGCGGTGGAGAAAGCGATGGCTTTTATTATGGATTATAAGCCAGGAGAAAAGCAGAAAAGCTTATATTTGTATGGGGAATTTGGCGTTGGGAAAACGTATCTGCTTGGCGCGATTGCCAATGAACTTGCTAAGAAGGAGATTTCTTCATTACTTGTGTATGTTCCAGATTTTCTAAGGGAATTGAAAGGATCATTCACGGACAATACGTTTAATGACAAGATCGACATGGCTAAAAAAGCGCCTGTCCTTATGTTTGATGATATTGGCTCAGAGTCCATGACAAGCTGGGGTAGGGATGAGGTAATCGGCCCTATTTTGCAATTCAGAATGCTTGAGAACTTGCCGACTTTTTTTACGTCTAATTTTAACTTTACCGAAATGCAGACACATTTAACGTTCTCACAGCGCGGCGAGAAGGAAGAAGTCAAAGCGGCTAGAGTCATGGAGCGAATTAAATATTTAGCAGAACCATTTTTATTAAAAGGAAAAAACAGAAGACATTGATTTCGTATGAAGGACATAGGGCGGGTCTGCGCAACTTACTAATATAGCCAAACCATTTATCAGGGATACTGATTTTATTTAGAAAGGAACCAAAATGTTGGCTCCGCACCGTCATCATTGTGATTAGGCGAGTGTAGCGTGTTACAATGATTGGTCCTTCATAGTAAATGGTGGCGCATTAACGCCATATCGGTTTTGTATGAAAACAAAAGGGTCAGCCCCCACATCTACTATATATCGTTTGGAGACAAGCCAATGATCCGATAAACGGTATATAGAGTGTGAGGTCAGACCCTTTTTTAGTAGCACGCATTAACGGGCAGTAAAACCCTCACCTCAAGGCTTGAGGAATCGAAGAAGTATAGGTGGGGGGAACTGCCCGTAAAAGCCCGATTGGTGAGATGCAGTGAAACTTACCGCTGTGCTCTTAGCGACAGTAGAACGGGACTAACAATCAGTGGGGGATGAAGAAAACCCCCACTGATTGAAGGTTCACTTTATGGTAAATGGTGGCGTTTTAACGCCGATTGGGTTTTGAATGGAAAATCACTTGATTTTCCTTTAAGGTTTACTTCTAAAAAATAGGCTTATCCCATATACATAGAAACAAAGCGTTTCGTATAGGGGGGGTATCGTTGGTACATATCTATTTTCAAGATGATACAGAAGCACATAAATGGCTCCAATTCGTATCTGTCCACCCTTTAGGGGCAGAACTGCATTCATATATACAATTTATTTCGGAAAAAGGGATCGTTGTTACGTTAGAAGAGCGGCATTTGGTCGACATTCATCGGTTATTAAGTGATGTGTTTTATACGTTTTTAATAGAAGAAAAGCTGAGAGATGGCCTTGAGCAAACGATTCGCGAAAAATTTTTATTTGAAGAACAGGAAGAAGTGGATGCGATTCTTGACATTGCCTCTTCCATCGTTGAAGGAGAGATGAAGGCGGATTCAAGTAAAGAGTTTAAGGAGGCAAAAGCCGCGATTGCTGAAGCTATTCAAGTCGTGCTAATTGAAGAGAAGTCCTTTTCGTTTGAATCCATTGCCATGTTTCGATTGAAGGAGTTCTTTGAATATTTGGAGCATTATGCAGGGCTAGCGATTGATGAGTATAAACTTGAGCAAGACTATCAAAGCTTTATTGCCACTTTACGTGACTTTCTTAATAAGCGGCAGTCTCAATTACCAATCATTCATCTAGTACATCAAGAAAGCTTTGCTTTTTTTGATGAATCTTTTCGCAAGCTGGAAAAAGAAGACTTCCAGAGAATGATGGATCGAAGATTATTGGGAGGATATCCGATTTATATCGATTCAACTGCACTCGCACCGCTTATTTCGATTGCACCAGAGCGATTATACGTCTATACCGATGAGGCGGAAGATGGGCTTATTCAAACGATTCGACGTGTGTTTGAAGAACGAACCGTTATTCGGCCAGTTCAATCTTTCAGAGGTACTCATAGCTAATTTTAAGAAACTTCATGAACTTATTTTTAGCAATCCTTGATTTTCTTTGAATAACCCGATATAATTTCCTACATACTAACATTTATTATAATGAAAAGTAATGATGAGGACATGGGTATTCTTACATTTCGGTTTTAAAGAGAGGGAATGCAAAGCTGAGAGCTTCCTAACACGAACAGAACACTTACCACCTCTAAACTTCAGTTAGGAACGCGTGTAAACGCAACTATTAGCTGACGGGAAGCTGCCGTTACCAAGCTACGAGTGTCATTTGGCTATGAAAAGCTGAGTGAAACGAGGGTGGAACCGCGGGTTAAATAATGATTATTAAGCTCGTCCCTGTTTTTATACAGGGGCGGGCTTTTTTGTGTTTTCCGCAAGAATA
The DNA here is from genome assembly GCF_001510645.1 of Paenibacillus sp. FJAT-29882. Taxonomy (GTDB): domain Bacteria; phylum Bacillota; class Bacilli; order Bacillales; family DSM-1321; genus Peribacillus. Next base: position 565,544 of record NZ_LMVB01000001.1, read on the forward strand.
CGACAAATTTAAGGAGTGAACGAGTATGTCAGAAGTAGTGAAAATAACTTTCCCGGACGGAGCAGTGAAGGAGTTTGCCAAAGGCACAACAACAGAAGATATCGCAGCATCTATCAGTCCAGGGTTAAGAAAAAAGGCAATCGCAGGTAAATATAATGGTGAAATGTATGACTTAAAACGTCCAATTGAAGCAGATGGTTCGATTGCGATTATTACCCAAGACAGTGAAGAAGCACTAGAGGTTCTTCGTCATAGTACAGCTCACTTAATGGCACAGGCGATTAAACGTCTATTCAAAAACGCTAAATTCGGTGTTGGTCCGGTTATTGAAGGTGGATTCTACTATGATGTTGATCTTGAAGAATCACTAACACCAGAAGACTTGCCGCTAATAGAAAAAGAAATGAAGAAAATCGTCAATGAAAATCTTGAAGTCACTCGTGTTGAAGTGAGTCGTGATGAAGCTATTTCACGTTTTAAGGAAATTGGTGACGAGTATAAATTGGAGTTGATTGATGCGATTCCAGCTGATCAACAAGTAACCATTTATGAACAAGGTGATTTCTTCGATCTATGCCGTGGTATTCATGTACCGTCAACAGGGAAGATTAAAGAATTCAAATTGCTAAGTATTGCTGGCGCTTATTGGCGAGGAAACAGCGACAACAAGATGCTCCAACGTATTTACGGAACAGCTTTCTTCAAAAAAGAAGACTTGGCTGAGCACCTGCGTTTGCTTGAAGAAGCGAAAGAGCGTGACCACCGTAAAATAGGAAAAGAATTGAGCCTATTTACAAGTAACCAATTGGTCGGCCAGGGACTGCCGTTATGGCTTCCAAAAGGTGCTACAATCCGTCGAGTGATCGAACGATATATTGTCGATAAAGAAGCGAGTCTTGGCTATGATCATGTGTATACTCCCGTTATGGGAAGTGTCGATCTTTACAAAACTTCCGGACACTGGGAACACTACCAAGAAGATATGTTCCCTGTTATGGATATGGATAATGAACAGCTCGTCTTGCGTCCGATGAACTGTCCGCATCATATGATGATTTATAAAAATAGCATTCATAGCTATCGTGAACTGCCAATCCGAATTGCGGAACTCGGTACACAGCACCGTTATGAAATGTCTGGGGCTCTATCAGGGTTGCAGCGTGTTCGCGGGATGACTTTAAATGATGCACATATTTTCGTTCGTCCTGATCAAATTAAAGAAGAATTTAAACGTGTAGTCAACTTAATTCTTGAAGTGTACAAAGATTTTGATCTAAACGATTATTCTTTCCGTCTTTCCTATCGTGATCCACAAGATACAGAGAAGTATTTCGATGACGATGCAATGTGGGAAAAAGCACAAGGTATGCTGAAGGAAGCGATGGATGATCTTGGTCTGGATTATTACGAAGCAGAAGGCGAAGCAGCATTCTACGGTCCTAAGCTTGATGTTCAAGTTCGTACTGCTTTAGGTAAAGATGAAACATTGTCAACTGTTCAATTAGACTTCTTACTACCGGAACGTTTTGATTTAAACTATGTGGGTGAAGATGGTAAACAACATCGTCCTGTTGTTATTCACCGTGGTGTTGTATCTACAATGGAACGTTTTGTTGCATTCTTAATCGAAGAATATAAAGGGGCTTTCCCAACATGGCTATCACCGGTTCAAGCGCAGGTGATCCCAGTTTCTCCTGACGCACATCTTGATTATGCAAAAGAGGTTCAGGATAAGCTAAAAGCCGCAGGGATCCGTGTCAACCTTGACACACGAGACGAGAAAATTGGCTACAAAATTCGTGAAGCACAAATGCAAAAAATTCCGTATATGCTCGTTGTCGGTGATAACGAAGTAAAAGAAGGCAGCGTAAACGTTCGTAAATACGGCGAACAAAAATCCGAAACAGTTTCATTCGAAGACTTCGTGAACGCTATTAAAGCCGAAGTAAATCGCTAAATAGAAGGGTCTGATCTCGTACGCTATGCAGCTTTTCTTAAGCTGGAGCAAAAATGCGGGGTCTGACCCTTCTTATCTTATTTTGTATGCGGAACGCTCTGACCTGCTTATTTTTTGATGCTGATTATTTGTGTAGCCGCCATTTATGGACTACTATGTAGGTTATAATATGGTATACTAGGAGTTGTTCGTGTGAATCAAAAGAAGAAATTCACCACCCTTTTTGTTCCTACATTCTTTGCAACGCTTATTTTGTTAGTGCTTCCGGATTATCGGCAGTGGGCGATTATTCCAGTCATGCTGTTTTGGCTTGTCTTTTTTGTCTGGGAATCGAACGATAAGAAAAAAGCCAAGAACACAAATTAACAAAATTAGCGGGGAGTCCATGGGATAGGTCCACTAGTGGGTCTGACCCTTTGTTTAAAATATTTCAAAGAAATGTATTGCAAAATTATTGGGAATTTGATAAGATAATTTTTGTTGTTGAAAAGCAATTTAAGCATTTGACAAATCATCAGTGTTTATGTTATATTTTCTAAGGTAAATTGAATACTTGTTTTGAGTAAAAGAAGAAGCACCCGCTTCTCACCTGATTGACGCAATATGTTGTCGGTAGGTCATGATTTGATTATTTGGATTTATTCTACTTAGTCTATCAGTGTGGGTGTTATTGCATCCGCACTTTTTCGTTTGTTTAATAATGCAAGTACAAATCATGAGGCGAAAGGATAGCCTAAAACGTGTGTATTCTTTCTTTTAGCCCAAACGATTGTATTCGCTAAATATCCTTGGAGGTGGCTAACTATTAGTAAAGACGCGATGGTAAATGAGGGCATCCGCGCCCGTGAAGTTCGACTTATCGACCAAAACGGAGAGCAACTTGGAATTAAAACAAAATTCGAAGCGATGGAAATTGCCGCTCGTGTAAATCTTGATTTAGTTATAGTTGCTGCGAATGCAAAGCCTCCGGTAGCCCGGATTATGGACTACGGAAAACACCGCTTCGAGCAACAAAAGAAAGAAAAGGAAGCTCGTAAAAATCAAAAAGTCATCAGCTTGAAAGAGGTTCGTCTGAGCCCAACAATTGATGAACATGATTTTAACACAAAGCTTCGCAATGCAATTAAATTCCTTGAAAAAGGCGATAAAGTAAAAGCCTCTATCCGTTTTAAAGGACGCGCAATTACCCATAAGGAAATTGGACAACGTGTATTGGATCGTTTCTCTGCAGCTTGCAAAGAAGTTGCAACAGTTGAATCACATCCAAAAATGGACGGACGAAGCATGTTCTTAGTTTTAGCACCAAAAATCGAAAAGTAACTGTAATGAGGAGGAATACCTTATGCCTAAAATGAAAACTCACCGCGGATCTGCAAAGCGTTTCAAGAAAACTGGATCCGGTAAACTTAAGCGTTCACACGCTTACACAAGCCATTTATTTGCTAACAAATCCACTAAAGCTAAACGTAAACTACGTAAAGCTGGTCTTGTAAGCAAAGGTGACTTCAAACGTATTCGTCATATGCTAGACAATATTAAATAAGTTCGATTTATCGAGTTAAATAGGAGGGAAATAACATGCCACGTGTAAAAGGCGGTACTGTTACTCGCAAGCGTCGTAAAAAGGTATTAAAATTAGCTAAAGGTTACTATGGTTCTAAACATACTTTATATAAAGTAGCTAACCAACAAGTTATGAAGTCAGGAAACTATGCTTTCCGTGACCGTCGTAACAAAAAACGTGATTTCCGTAGATTATGGATTACACGTATCAACGCTGCTGCACGCATCAACGGTCTTTCTTATAGCCGTTTAATGCACGGTCTAAAGCTTGCTGGTATCGAAGTAAACCGCAAAATGCTTGCTGACTTAGCAGTTGCTGACGATAAAGCATTTGCTCAATTTGCAGACGCTGCAAAACAACATTTAAACAAATAAGATCAAATTGATCTAAAACGGCCATTCTCGGACTTCGAGAGTGGCTTTTGTTTTAGGGGAGAGGAGCAAGAAATGGAAACTGCACTTATCATTTATTTATTGGCAATCAATGTGGCAACATATATTACAATGGGACATGACAAGAAAAAAGCTCGAAACCGTGAGTATCGTATCAGTGAACAAACATTGTGGCTGTTAGCTTTCTTTGGAGGCGCAACAGGCGGTTATGTAGGGATGAAACATTACCGCCATAAAACGAAGCATGTTTCTTTTAAACGGGGATTTCCGATTTTAATGATTGTTCAAGTGGCGATGGTAGCTTACTGGTTCTTAAAATAAAGCCATTGATTTTTGCTGCTGTCTAAAGGTATGTGAAACTGAGGAGTTTACACCAAACATATTGGAATACATAAATTGTCATATGTGGCAGGGGAAACGTATATGCTTGTAAGAGCAGGACGAAGCAGCAGAGAGGGGATTCTCATTATGAATCAAGAACTCGTTATGCTCGTGAGTATTATTCAGTCAGGGACGATATTTGCGCCAGTGCTCTTTATTCTATTTCATGTGGCAAGGCAGGTATTATTTATTCCCGTTGCAGTCGTTTGTATGACGGGCGGGTTATTATTCGGTCCACTTGCTGGGACGATTTATTCGATCATTGGTCTCACGTTATCTAGTCTTGTCTTTTACGGAGTAAGCCGCAAAGTTCCGAAATTGACGGCGCGCTTGTTTAAAATGAAAAATAAACTGTTTGGGCATCGAAAACTCAATGTTAAACAAATCACTGTGCTTCGTCTGATCCCTTTTGTCCATTATCATATGCTGTCTCTTTGCTTAATGGAATTGAAAAAAGGATGGAGAGCATATGCTTCCGCCTCCTTTGCAACCAATATCCCACTCGCCTTCTTCTATACAGTGTTCGGTCATTATATCCGTGCATTTAGTCCGACACTCATTGTCCTTATCCTATGTTCATTCACGTTATTAGTCTATTTAATGAGAGAAAAACAAACAGTGATTAAGTGGCAGGAATTTTTTCAAGTAGGAAACTAAAAATGAAATGACGGATTCGATTAGATGTCTTTCTTGAATGTACAATAATACTTCGGAAAATGAGCTTTGGGACTCCCAACGCTTATTTTTTTGCGTTCTGTAGTAAAGTAAACCTGATCTTAAAATATCTAAAAATAAGGAGTCGTTCATTATGGAAAAGGTTACGCCGTTTTTAATGTTCGAAGGAAACGCGGAAGAAGCTATGAATTATTATTCTTTGTTTGAACAGTCTGAAATAACAAGTGTTTCACGATATGGTGCAAACGAAGCGGGTAAAGAAGGCAGTGTCATGCAAGCTATATTTACGATAAAGGGACAAGAATTCATGTGTATTGATAGCGTTATTTCACATGAATTTACGTTTACTCCTTCCATGTGATACAGAAGAAGAAATCGACCGACTTTATGAGAATTTAACTCAAGGCGGTGGCGTTCTAATGCCATTAGATGATTATTCTTTTAGTAAAAAGTTTGGTTGGATTGTCGATGAGTTCGGTGTTTCATGGCAACTTAATTTGCCAAGCTGAAATAGGGGACATACTTTGACGATTTCTCAAAGGTTGTTCTCATAACGAAAGGGTCAGAACCTCACACAAACTGGATCTGCCCCTTTTTAGACTTGATTAGCTTTTAAGTTGTCGATATTTATAAAACAAAGAAACAAGGAATAAACTCACCAAGGTTGAATCGATTATTCTAACAACGACTATGCCGTAACTCCTAATCGAAACATAGTCGATGAGAAACCATACGATCACAGATAATATTGTGAGAAGGAAGATAGACGACCAAAAAATGAATTTTTGTTTTGGATACACTTCAAGATTTTTCTGCTTATTTTGCGAATAGGCTCTGAAATATAGATAACCTATGATCATCATAATTCCAAATAATGTACTGCCATGTTGTAAAAATTTATATAAAGGTATGTTTAATCCATAGACACTAAACGTGTAATTAAATATCGGGAATTTCATCACCATAACTCCATTCATATGAGTGAATGAATCCCATATGACGTGAGTGAGCATGCCGAACAACGCCGAATAACAAAAAACGATTATTTTCAATAGTTGACTAGCATCAGATTTTTTCGTATATGAATCTTGTAGAAAACTGGGCAAATGATTAACTAAAGTTTGGTGGATAAAGAAATGATAGAATAAGTAAATGATTGTAACCAACGGGAGGTTAAAGTAAAGAAAGCCAAAACAGGTATGGCCAATCTCCCCAGAAGGTTGCCCACTTAAGAAGTATTCAAAATCAGGAGTCATACTACCTAAAACCATAGCTGAAAAATTAATATAATTGCTTTTTCTTGAGAAAGGCAGTACAGCTGCTGGATGAGCAAAAGTTAATGGCATATGTATTCACCTTATATTTTCTATTCAAATTATGGACATTAAAACCGCTAACCTTAGCCTATCATAGCTTAAATGAGTTTAAAATAAGCAGCTTTCACTTATTATGTCAAATCACCTTTTTAGGATAATAATAGAGATATAGCGATTTAAACGTTGATCAATAAAAACATTCATGAGCGTCTGCTCTAAAGGGAAACGATGAAAAAGGTTCAGGTACTCAAATTGTATCACCTTAAGAAGGTGGCGGTGCTCAGCTGATTTTGCGAAGCCCCGCCCCTTTTCTACAGAAAAACACATAGCGACTTTTTGTGAGTGCCATGTGTTTTGGATGCTAATTTCTTCTTAAATATAGTTAATATCTCTTCTATTCCAAAAATTCCTTAATCGGACTTTTCCAGTCAATAATGGCCTGTGGGTACCTTTTTTTTACCTCTGATTCAATAAATTGAAAATCCTTGCGTTCCATTCCTTTTAACGAGCTCGTATTTCTTGGCCAGATGAAAATTGAAATGACTTCAAAAGCTTGTACAGTTGTCCCAAGATATTTTTCACCTTCAAATAGAACTCCTTTATACGTCACAACAAAGTTTTTTTGGATGTTGTTCGGATCATCGAGAAAGAAAAACTTACTATGTTCCTGTGCGAGCTCCAATTTCCGCTTTGGACTGACGATATATTTAATCACAGTATAGATGAGAAAAATAATCAAAGCGAACAAAAGCAGGCGAATGAACAATACCATGGAGATTCCTCCTCATACATTTTCCCTTATTTACGCATGGACAAGAAAAAAGTTTCACTAATTTCGATAAAAGTTTATTCTTATAAAAATGGATAAAATTGTTTGTGATAGATCGCTAACCATGTTACACTAAAATTGTACCAAATGGTAGGTATAAATCACTGTACACAAATAGGGAGGATGTTGAACATGAATTTTTATCAAAAAGAAAATTTAAGAAACTTAAATCAAGTAAAAGATTTAGCTCCTGAACAATTACAGGCCTTTTCTGAATTTAACAGTACGGTCTTTCAAGAAGGGGCGCTGTCAATTAAGGAAAAGGAAATCATCGCAGTGGCGATTGCACATGTCACAGAATGCCCATATTGTATCGATAGCCATACCAAAAAAGCCAAAGCTGTAGGTGTGACACTTGAAGAACTAGTTGAAGCTGTATTTGTCGTATCTGGTATTGAGGCTGGAGGAGCAGTAACGCATAGCACACATATCGATAATGCTTTAAGTCAAGAAGCCAGCGATTCATTATATAATCGGTCTAACCTTAAAAAGCTTGGACAATTGCAAAAAGGGGCTCCTGAAGGTTTTAAAGCGTACTCTAAATTTAGTGCAACAGCAATGAAAGAAGGCAAGTTAAGTGCCAAATTCAAAGAGATCATTGCTGTAGCTGTTGCACATGCGACACAATGTCCATATTGTATTGATGTTCATGCTAAAAATGCAGAAAAACTTGGCGCCACTAAAGAAGAATTATCAGAAGCAGTACTCGTTACTTCAGCTTTACTTGCAGGCGGAGCGTATGCCCATATCGCCAATTTAATTCAAAGCTATGGGGAATAATTATTGAATTAAATAGTGAAGCACATCATCTAAGATTAAACAGCGAAAAAGGTGTGAATATATGTCTAAAAAGCAAGAAATTATTACAATCTCAAGAGGGATTATTCATTCTAAAGGATACCAAGCCACTTCAATTTCTGATATTCTCAAAGCAGCTTCGATTGGCAAAGGGCAATTTTATCATTATTTTTCATCGAAATATGATCTTGGACTAGCTGTTGTAGAAGACGTAATTCAAGATCTAGATCAACAGTTGATAAATGAAATCTTTCATTCAAAGGAAAAAGCGAAGGCAAGATTAAATAAAATGCTTGATTGGAATCTTGCCTCTCATACTGAATCGAAAAGTAAGCTTGGCTGTGCTGTTGGTAATTTAGCGATTGAGATGAGCGAACACGATGAAACATTTCGAGTGAAAATTAAAGAGTTTTTTGACAAGTGGATTTCTGAGGTAGAAACTGCATTAACAGAAATGGTCAAAGAAAATCAATTAGCTCCAACAACAGATTGTAAAAAAGGTGCCCAAGCCATCGTTGCCATGATTGAAGGCGGGATACTCTTAATGAAGAATCAGCAAGATCTTGAGATTTTGACCCATGTGATGGAAATGATTCGCAAACAGTATCATCTTATTTAAACAAAAAAAGACCCTACTCGGTCTTTTTTTTGTAATCGTATAGAACGCTACCTGTCAGATCAGTAGCTATTCACTAGTATTATTGCTTGTGGTCAGAACCCGTTTTTTTAACACCTTTACTACTATAAGGTTTGGCACTCTTGGCTTTGTTGGCACCAGCTTTCCAACGATTCCAGCCCTTCTTGTCAGTACCTCTTCCTGTTCCACCTTTAGCTTTACTCATATAATCACTCCATATTGTTGTAGCCTTTAGTTTAAAGTCATTGGCTAGTTTTGCCCACTTTTGTTAGTAATCAAGCATTAACTATACAATATAATGACAGATAGTTATACACTTTTTTACACAAGCTTTGAAAGTCCTTGAAGTTGTATAATGGCGGCAGAACCCTCCGTAGTTCGTAACGCTTCGCATATCTTTCGTTTTGTTTCATAATAAAAAGGTATCTCCTTCAGGGAATATGCTATAGTAAAACCATACAAAACCTGTATGGCGTTACAACGCCATATTTGCCCTTGAAGGATCATCATGTAGCACGCGAAACTCACCTAATTACAATGGTGGCGGTGCGGAGTTGGATTTTGGTGTACTTACTAAATATTATAAGTTAACCTATAAAAAAATTGGCTATATTAATAAGTCGCGAAGCCCCGCCCCATGTCCTTCAATCAAACCACTTATGAAAGTTGGAACGAATCATGAATATCACAAAACTATTTGAGATGCAAAAATCACTTGATCGGCATATACAAGAAAAGCACAATCTCCATGCAGAAGACCTAATTGATAAAAAAATCCTCGCTTTATTCGTTGAGTTGGGTGAATTAGCAAACGAAACACGTTGCTTCAAATTTTGGAGCCTAAAGGGTCCATCGGAAAGAAAACTCATTTTAGCTGAATATGTAGATGGCGTTCACTTTATCCTTTCGCTCGGCATTGGTTGTAATTTGCAGATAACGAGCGTTGACGTGAAAGTAGGGCAATCTAGTAAAGAGAATGATGTAACGGCTCAATTTTTGAACATATATGCTTCTATTCAATCATTTAGCATGGAACAATCTCAGGAAAACTATGAGACCATGTTTGCAGAGTATCTCGTTCTCGGGAATATGCTTGGTTTTTCTGGAGAAGACGTGGAACGGGCGTATGTCGAGAAAAATCAAATCAATTATGATCGGCAGAAACAAGGGTATTAATGCGTGAAATGAATGGTGATGTACTATAATAAAGAATAGTGTCCATACATAAGGAGGAATAACAATGACTCATTTAGATGAAACGTTAACGATGCTAAAAAGTTTAACGGATGCAAGAGGAATTGCTGGCAATGAAGGAGAAGTCCGTCAAATCATGAAAGAATATATCGCCCCTTTTGCTGATGAAGTGACGACAGATCATCTAGGTAGCTTGATTGCGAAGAAAACAGGACAAGAGGGCGGGCCAGAAATCATTGTAACTGGCCACTTAGATGAAGTGGGCTTCATGATCACCCAAATCGATTCAAAAGGCTTTCTGCGCTTCCAAACAGTTGGTGGCTGGTGGTCACAGGTCATGCTCGCCCAGCGTGTAACAATCGTGACAAGAAAAGGCGATGTTACAGGGGTAATAGGTTCAAAACCACCACATATTTTAAGTCCTGAAGCAAGAAAAAAACCTGTAGATATTAAAGATATGTTCATTGATATCGGCGCATCAAGTAAGGAAGAAGCAGAGGAATGGGGAGTAAGACCCGGAGATATGGTCGTGCCGTATTTCGAATTTACTGTGATGAATAATGAGAAGATGCTCCTTGCCAAAGCTTGGGATAACCGAATTGGCTGTGCGATTGCCATTGATGTCTTAAAGCAATTAAAAGAAATCGAACACCCAAATATTGTTTACGGGATTGGAGCGGTTCAAGAAGAAGTCGGATTACGCGGTGCCAAAACATCCACGTTTAAAATTCAGCCAGACATCGGCTTTGCGGTTGATGTCGGGATTGCTGGGGACACGCCTGGAGTTACGGATAAAGAAGCGCTAAGTAAAATGGGGGAAGGACCGCAAATCGTCCTTTATGATGCAAGTATGGTTTCTCATAAAGGACTTCGTGATCTTGTAACAGATACGGCTGATGAAATGAAGATTCCATATCAATATGAATCAATGCCTGGAGGCGGAACAGATGCGGGATCGATTCATGTGACGGCAAACGGTGTTCCAGCGCTTGCAATTACGATTGCGACTCGCTACATCCATTCACATGCGGCCATGCTTCACCGTGATGATTATGAAAACGCGGTTAAACTAATTGTAGAAGTCATTAAAAAGCTGGATCGCAAAACGGTTGATGCGATTACCTATGGCTAAGATTTGTTGCTGAACAAAGCAGGTACCTTCGGGTTTCCTGTTTTTTTGTTGTTTAGCGTACGATCTGAAATTGATTAATAATTTGTCTGTCCACAATTTGAAAACGGCTGATATGTTTAAAGAATGATGTTTCGGGAATAGATAATTATAAGATACTTTCAAATTTCATCTATTTGAAGGAGGAAGAATAATGGTCAAGAAGAAAAGAACAGCGTCAACGGTTCAAAAAACCCTCGAAACGGAGATAGAAGAAGCCGGAAATGTGCAATTGGATGAGGATGATAACCCAATCATGAAAGATGAATATTTTCAGAATCGGATTAATACCGATCATTTATAAGCGAAAGAAAAGCAATAGCCAAGTAACGGCTATTGCTTTTTTAAACCAGTTTCTAAAGATTGCAGCATTTCGGTTTTTTCTTCCTCTGATGCATGTTGCCAAATGATTTCAAACAACACACCAAGTCCAGGTAGCATTTTTTCTTCGCCTTTTTGAATGGCTTCGACGATCGTATCTTCTAACTGATCCTGTGTATTCCCTGCTACGTTGTGAATAATTGCATTTCTTAAATTCAAGTTCATATTCAACCCTCCCATCACCATAATTGTCCACTTCTTTAGTATGGAACAAATCGAATGAAAATATGTAGCAAAGGGCGAAATGCGTTATAATAAGATCTAGTGAAAAAATGAAGGAGCGTTTACCTTGAAATATATTGAGTCCGTCAAAAATCAAAAAGTAAAGCAATGGAAGAAATTATTAACGAAAAAAGAGCGTGAACAAACAGGTACATACCTGATCGAAGGGTTTCATCTTGTTGAAGAAGCACTAAAAGAAGGCGATATTGTTCGTGAAGTGATTGTCAGCATTGAAGCTGTCATTCCTGGGAAATTTAAATTAGAAGGAACAGAAGTTACGTATGTGACAAGTGAAGTGTTGCATGCGATTTCTGATACAGAAACACCACAAGGAATTGCCGCAATCTGTGATCAAAAAAAGATCCGTTTCGAAGACCTTTCACCGAAAAAAGTGCTGTTAATCGATGCTGTGCAAGATCCAGGTAATATTGGGACGATGATTCGAACAGCTGACGCAGCAGGGATTGATGCGGTTATTCTTGGGGAAGGCTGTGCGGACGCTTATAATCCTAAAGTGATTCGCTCGACTCAAGGAAGTATTTTTCATATGCCTGTCCTGAAAGGAAACCTAACAGAAATCATCGGTACATTGAAGGAACAGAATATTCCGGTCTATGGCACTGCCTTAGAAAAAGCAGTTTCCTATGATCAAGTAGAAAAGTCGGAAACATTTGCTCTGCTTGTAGGCAATGAAGGACAAGGTGTTGACAAAAAATTGCTAGCACAAACGACGCAAAATCTCTACATTCCGATTTTCGGGAAAAGCGAATCGTTGAACGTGGGGATCGCAGCGGGGATCTTGATGTATCACTTACGGAAATAGGGTTCTGGCGCGACCCGAGGTGAAACTGGCGCGATTCGAGACGAAACTAGCGTGATTCGAGACGAAACTAGCGTGATTCGAGACGAAACCGGCGCGAATCAAGGCGGAACCAGTCGCGATCAGAGGCAAGTCCGGAGCGCAAACTCGGATTCCGGATCGAAAAGTTGTAGAATAAATTTGAATTTGAATCTCGGGTTGTTTTATATTATAATTAAAGCTAAATTTCATAATGAAAAAGACTATGACAGAGAAGAGTAGCATCGTATCATTCATTCAGGAAGAAAATGCCTTAGACTGCAAGCATTTTTATGATTATGTTGATGTGAATTCACCTCTTGAGTCGGCATCGGGATACAGATAAACCTGTTGAAAGCTGCATCGGCAAAAAGCCGTTATCTGCAATGAAGTGAGTGCTTATTTTTATTGGCGCTAATAAGGGTGGTACCGCGATACATAAACCTCGTCCCTTTCTAGGGATGGGGTTTTTTTGTGTTTATTTTTAAACAATAAAGGAGGATATATGATGCAGGAACGTTTACAAGAACTGCAAGCTGAAGCGTTGCAGAAGGTTGCTGAAGCTTCTGAATTAAAGGAATTGAATGACATTCGTGTCGCATATTTAGGGAAAAAAGGACCAATCACGGAAGTGTTACGCGGAATGGGCAAGCTTTCAGCTGAGGAACGCCCAAAAATGGGAGCGTTGGTGAATGTTGTCCGTGAAGAGATTGCCTCAAAAATCGAAGAAAAACAGCAGGTGCTTGAAGAGGCAGCTGTCCATGCCAAACTAGCTGTTGAAAAAATTGATGTGACATTACCGGGACGTCCGGTTAATAAAGGAAATCATCATCCGTTGACGCGTGTCATTGAAGAAGTGGAAGACTTATTTATCGGAATGGGCTACACGGTTGCGGAAGGTCCGGAAGTTGAAACAGACTTCTACAACTTTGAAGCGTTGAATTTACCAAAGAGCCATCCAGCACGTGATATGCAAGATTCCTTCTATATTACAGAAGAAACATTGATGCGAACTCATACGTCTCCAGTGCAAGCAAGAACGATGGAGAAGCATAAAGGGCAAGGGCCGGTTAAAATTATCTGTCCGGGTAAAGTATATCGTCGTGATAATGATGATGCGACTCACTCGCATCAATTCATGCAAATTGAAGGACTAGTGATTGACGAAAACATCTCAATGAGTGATTTAAAAGGAACGCTTGAAGTGTTTGCCAAGCAAGTATTCGGCAAAGAACGGGAAATTCGTCTGCGTCCAAGCTTCTTCCCATTTACAGAGCCATCGGTTGAAATCGATATTTCTTGTAAAATTTGCGGCGGCAAAGGTTGCAGCGTTTGTAAAGGAACCGGCTGGATCGAAGTACTCGGTGGTGGAATCGTTCATCCGAATGTTTTGGAAATGGCAGGATTTGACTCGAAGAAATATTCTGGGTTTGCGTTCGGTATTGGTGTAGAGCGTATTGCCATGTTGAAATACGGCGTAGACGATATTCGTCATTTCTACACAAATGATGTCCGTTTCCTAACTCAATTTAATCGCCACGAATCTTAATAATTTATTTAAAGGAGGAGCAATCCATGTTTGTTTCATATAAATGGCTGCAAGATTATGTCGATCTTTCTGGCATGACAGCAACAACGCTTTCAGATAAGATTACCAAAAGCGGCATCGAGGTTGAAGGAGTAGAAAAGAAAAGTGAAGGTCTTAAAGGGGTAGTCATTGGCCACGTACTAGAACGTGAACAGCACCCAAATGCCGATAAACTAAATAAATGTTTAGTCGATGTTGGTGGTGAAAGCCCAGTTCAAATCATCTGCGGTGCGCCGAATGTTGATAAAGGACAAAAAGTGGCAGTCGCAACGGTTGGGGCTGTGCTTCCAGGCAATTTCAAAATTAAGAAAGCGAAATTACGCGGTGAAGAATCGAACGGCATGATTTGTTCACTTCAAGAGCTTGGCATTGAATCAAGATTGATTGCAAAAGATTATGCCACAGGAATTTTCGTCTTCCCGAATGATGTAGAAGTCGGCCAAGATGCGCTTAGTGTTTTAGGACTTGACGATGAAGTACTGGAATTAGGCTTGACACCGAATCGTTCGGACTGTTTGAGCATGCTTGGTGTTGCTTATGAAGTAGGTGCCATCTTAGGTCGTGAAGTAAAATGGCCGGAAATCACCAAAGAAGCAAGCGCTGAAAAAGCAACAGATTTCATTCAAGTAAAAGTGGAAGCATCTGAAGATAATCCATTATACGTTGCGAAAGTCATTAAGGATGTGAAAATTGCACCATCACCACTTTGGATGCAAACACGCTTGATGGCAGCGGGCATTCGTCCACATAACAATGTCGTCGATATCACGAATTATATTCTACTTGAATACGGACAACCACTCCATGCATTTGATTATGATCGTCTAGGTTCAAAAGAATTAGTCATTCGTAAAGCGCATGCTGCTGAAAAAATTACGACATTAGATGATGTAGAACGTGAACTTGCAAGCGATCATCTTGTCATTACAAACGGAACAGAGCCAGTTGCGATTGCTGGTGTAATGGGTGGAGCGAATTCTGAGGTGCAGGACGATACAACAACCGTCATCATTGAAGCGGCTTATTTTGCTGGAACCGTTGTCCGTAAAGCATCAAAAGACCATGCGTTACGCAGTGAATCAAGTGCTCGTTTCGAAAAAGGCGTCGACCCGAATCGCGTTCGCGAAGCGGGAGAACGTGCTGCACAGTTGATCAGCCAATATGCTGGTGGCACTGTGTTAGAAGGGTCTGTTGAAGTCGATACACTGACAATCGAACCAGCTGTCATTTCAATTACTCTTGAAAAAATTAATAAATTGCTCGGAACAAGCATGACGGTTTCTGAAGTCGAGTCGATCTTCACTCGTTTGCAATTCGGAGTTTCAGTAGATAATGAGACATTTACCGTAACTGTACCGACTCGTCGCGGTGATATTACGATCGAAGCCGATTTAGTTGAGGAAGCAGCTCGTATGTATGGCTATGATAATATCCCAACAACACTGCCAACTGGAACGGTTACACCAGGCCATTTGACTGATTATCAGCAAAAACGCCGCAAAGCACGCCGTACGCTTGAAGGTGCTGGACTTTATCAAGCGATCACCTACTCATTAACAAGCAAGAATAAAGCGACTCAATATGCATTGGACGTTCGTGAGTCTGTTGCATTGGCGATGCCGATGAGTGAGGAACGTAGCCAGCTTCGCCTAAGCATTGTTCCTCAACTATTGGAAGTCGTGAAATACAATAATGCCCGTCAGCTTGATTCACTAGCTCTTTATGAAATCGGTTCTGTCTTCTTGAAACAAGATGGAGAACAACTTCCTGAAGAACGCGAACATGTAGCTGGCGCGATAACAGGTCTATGGGAATCAAACCCATGGCAAGGCGAGAAAAAATCAGTTGATTTTTACGTAGCAAAAGGCGTGCTTGAAGCATTATTCGATACACTAGGATTGACAGAGCAAATCGATTACCGTCAATCTGAAAAAGAAGGCATGCACCCAGGACGCACGGCAGAAGTCTTACTGAATGGCGATGTAATTGGCTTTGTCGGTCAAGTTCATCCAACAGTCCAAAAAGAACTTGACTTGAAAGAAACGTATGTTTTCGAGCTATCTTTCAAAGCGATGGCAGAAGCGGCTGTTGCACCGATCCAATACAGCGCAATCCCACGTTTCCCATCGATTACACGTGATATTGCCCTTGTTGTAGATGCAACAACCGTTGCGGGTGATATCCAAAAAATCATCGCAGAAGCAGGAGGGAAACTTCTTAAAGAAGTAAGTATCTTTGATTTATATGAAGGCGAACGCATGGAACCAGGTAAGAAATCTCTTGCGTATTCGTTGAAATATTTCGACCCAGAGCGCACGCTAACTGACGAAGATGTGACGAAAGCACATGAAAAAGTATTAGCAGCGGTGAAAGAAAAAGCTGGCGCTGAATTAAGAGGATAATTGTAAACAAAGCAGCCTTCCGAATGAAGGCTGCTTTGTTGTTTTAAGGAAGGAGTTGTGCGTAACTAATTACCCAAAATTGATTAGTAAAAGTAAAGGTGGATTATGAATATAGTTCGATGATGTATAATAAATTTTGATTAAAATCCTGTATTAATTTCCACTTTTTTTGTTCTGGTCGATGTTGTAAAACTCAAGGATGTTACTCTACAAAAGGGCATTTAATTGAGTAACGCTACGGAACTAAATAACATAATCTCCTTTGGGAGAAGTATGTTAAAATTCATAATAAACCAATTGGAGGTATATTATGTTTGTACATAAAATTGATGAGGACTTATCTTTAAAACTAATGGATATAAGAGATGGGGAAAAGGTCTTTGAATTAACAAATAATTCAAGAGAATATCTTAGAGAATGGCTTCCTTGGCTAAATACTACAACAAAACTTGAAGAAACAATAGAGTTTATCAAAATAACTTTAAAGGGTTTCGCTGAAAATAAGAGCTTGAATACAGTTATTTTATTTAAAGGGACAATTGTTGGAGTTGCAGGTTACAATAGCATAAATTGGTCAAACAAAACAGCATATATCGGTTATTGGCTTGGCGAAGAATACCAAGGAAATGGAATTATGACCAAGGTGGCGAAGGCCTTGACTGACTATGCTTTTACTGAGTTAAACCTTAATAAAGTTGAGATTAGGGCTGCGGTTGGTAATAAGAAAAGTAGAAGTATTCCTGAAAGATTAAACTTTGTAAATGAAGGATCTATTAGACAAGCAGAATGGTTATATGACCATTATGTTGACCACGCTGTTTATGGGGTTTTGGCAGAAGAATGGATTAAAAAATAGATAAACCTTTATCCCGCATTAACGGGCAGTAAGATCCCCACCTCAAGGCTTAGAGGAATCGAAGAAGCGTAGGTGGGGGACAACTGCCCGTAAAAGCCCGATTGGTGAGATACAGTGAAACTTACCTTTGTGGTCTTCAAAGGTTTAGTTGAACCAATCGGGTTCGTAGTGTCGCTTTACCGAAACGGAGTGGAGGTATTAGCGACACTAGAACGGGACTAACAATCAGTGGGGGTTGAAGAAAGCCCCCACTGATTGAAGTTTCACTTTATTATGTTAACGGGCTGTTAGTTGAAAAGAATTAATTGATTTTAAAACAGAGGTTATATTTAATAATTATTCCAGAAAAGGGTGCAATTGTTCAGCAACACAGGTAGAGAATGACCCACTTGAATATAATTAAAAGCTTGTTTTGATCCATCTTTTTTCAAAACAAGCTTTTTCTATTTGCTTTTTTATTTCAAGGTTACAGTAAAGGCTGAATAAAAAACAGTATGAATTGGTTCATATCTCCAGTGTGAATGAGTAAAATCTCAAAAATAAAAGGCCCAATCCTAAAAGCTGGGGACTACCCTCTATTAATATTTCTTCCGATACAATGTCTTTGCTTTTTCCGTATTAGCAAAATGAACCTTCGTAAATTCATTCAACGCATCAATCCCTTTTTCATGAATAAGCCGTGCTGCTGCTTCATCTACTGCGTGGCCTGCGCCTTTGGGAATTTTGAATCCAGCTTTTTCACTCAATTTGTCAAAATGCTTCACAAATGCATAGCGTGCTAAAATGGAAGCCGCTGCAACACTAAGGTGAATGCCTTCTGCTTTCGTGCTCAAATAAGTATTTTCCGCTTGAAACAGTTCTTGTCCCTTTAAATAGTTAAAAAACACATCGGGTTGGGCAAATTGGTCAATGAAAACAGCTTCTGCCTGTTCGGGTGAAATCTTATTAATGACATGTTTAATCGCTTGGTTGTGCAGTAAAGCTTTCATTTTTCCTTGTGACATGCCGCTAGCTTGCAAGGCATTGTACTTCGGATTGTCACATGTGAGCAGGGAAAATGGCACAACATCTTTAATCTGCTTGGCAATGTCAATGATTTGTGGATCTTTTAGATTTTTCGAATCTTGAACGCCTAATTCTTTTAATAGGGCTAGCTGCTCTTTTTTTGCATAAACAGCGACGACCGTCATTGGCCCGAAGTAGTCGCCAGTGCCAACTTCATCAGAGCCGATTATAGACATGGTACTGATATGGGCAGGTGGTGAATAACGATGTTGGGTGACAGAAGTCTTTTTTTTAGCAGCAGGAATCGCAGCTTTTGCGTCGCTAGACCATTTCTTTGCTTCAACTTCTGCGGATGCACCTTGGAATAGGACCTTCCCCGACTTATAGGCAGTCACGGTACATTGCGCCGGTTTAGCCATAAAAATACTTCCCGGCGGTGTTTTATCAGATAGGGAAGTTTGGTAATGTCCCTTCATTTTGTTCATTTGAGCGGTGGAAAGCGTTAATACAACATTCGACATAAGTAAAGACTCCAATTCTTTATAGTTTTATATATGTAAGATCATTGTTTATTTTGTTTGTTAAGACCTACGAGCTCTTTCGCGTGCCTCCGCTTTTACTATTTCCAGCTCTAGGCACTATCTGCTCGCCATTTGCTTGTCACCGATAATCGGGCACCTTCCGCCTTTCTTGCTTTCATGACAGAAAACTTCATGATATGATAGAAATTAGGATTTTTCAGATTGGAGGCATCAGCTTGTCGAGTGAAAATAAAAATAGGATAACAGTTGATATATATGGACAGCAATATACAATCGTGGGTGAGGAGAGTTCAGGCCATATTCGATTAGTTGCTTCGATGGTGGATGATAAGATGCGTGAGATCAACTCCAAGAATCCTTATTTAGATACAAGTAAGCTTGCTGTATTGACAGCTGTGAATGCTATGAATGATTATATAAAAATAAAAGACGAAATATACCAGCTAGAACTGGAATTAAAGAAAGTAAAGGACTGAGTACATGTTAGACTTGGCGATTTTGGCCATTCTCTTAATTGGATTTTTAGTTGGTTTGAGACGGGGGTTCATTTTGCAGCTCATTCATTTGACGGGCTTTTTTGTCGCTTTTGTCGCGGCTTATACGTACTATGATGAACTCGCCCCGAAACTAACCTTATGGATTCCGTTCCCATCTATGAGCGGTGATTCAGAAACAATGAATATGTTTATCGGTCAAGCAAACCTTGAAGAAGCTTATTACCGTGCAATTGCATTTGCGATCATCTTCTTCGCTACGAAGTTAGTTTGGCAGCTATTTGGCTCAATGTTGGACTTCATATCGAACCTACCAATCTTGAAGCAGTTGAATCGATGGGCTGGTGCGATTTTAGGTTTCGCTGAAGTATATCTTATCATGTTTATTCTATTATACATAGCTGCATTACTGCCAATGGCCAACGTTCAGGACGCGCTGAATGGCTCGTTCATGGCGGATCTCATCGTAAAAAATACCCCCTATCTTTCGGGGAAAGTAACAGAGTTGTGGTTTCAATATGTAGCTGCATAAAGTGAAACTTCTATCAGTGAGGTGTAGTTCCCCACTGATGGTTAGTTGAACCGGAATAAAGGCTGCAAGTTCTTTAGATGGCCTTGTGTCATCTTTTTTTAAGAATTCGCATTGGAAGGTGAGGAACCATGTCAATCAATAAAAAAGACATCATTAAACTATTAGAAAAAATAGCGATCTATATGGAGCTAAAGGGTGAAAACCCATTTAAGGTTTCAGCGTTTAGAAAAGCGGCAGCTGCACTTGAAACAGACGATCGAAGTTTATCATCCATAGATAATTTCACAGAATTGAGTGGAATTGGCAAAGGAACCGCTGCTGTTATTGAGGAATATATCAATGAAGGGAAATCCACCGTATTAGAAGAACTGCAGGAACAGGTGCCAAAAGGATTGGTGCCATTGTTGCAACTTCCAGGACTTGGTGGCAAGAAAATTGCCAAGCTACACAAAGAACTGCAAATTCGGGATATACAAGAGCTGAAGGCAGCGTGTGAAGAGGGGAAAGTCCGCGGACTTACTGGGTTTGGCGCGAAGACAGAAGAAAAGATTCTTACCTCGATTGCTGAAGTAGGTTCCAGACCTGATCGTCTCCCACTTGCTTTCATGATGCCAATAGCAATGGATATTGAGACATCGCTTGAAAATATGACAGATATCATCCGTTTCTCGAGAGCTGGCAGCATCCGTCGCATGAGAGAGACGATTAAAGACATTGATTTCATTATTTCATCGAACAACCCTGAGAAGGTGAAGGAACAACTACTTTCCTTGCCTGCCATTAAACATGTCATTGCAGCAGGTGATACGAAAGTGTCCGTAACACTTGATTACCAATATGATGTGTCGGTGGATTTTCGGATTGTAACAGATGCTGAATTTATTACCACGCTGCACCATTTTACCGGATCGAAAGACCATAATGTGCGAATGCGTCAGTTAGCGAAAGACCGTGGCGAGAAAATTAGTGAATATGGCGTTGAAAATGTGGAGACAGGTGAGATTCTTACCTTTGATTCAGAAGAAGCCTTCTATGCCCATTTCGATCTGCCGTTCATACCACCTGAAATTCGTGAAGATGGAACAGAAGTGGAAGGGTACACGGATAAAGAACCACTTGTTTCCCTTGGAGATATTAAAGGGGATCTCCATATGCATACAACCTGGAGTGATGGAGCTTATTCCATTGAAGAGATGGTTGAAGCGTGCCGTGCTAAAGGCTATACATATATGGCGATCACCGATCATTCCCAATATTTAAAAGTTGCCAACGGATTAACAGCTGAACGATTACGGGAACAAAAAGAGATCATTCACGCTTTAAACGATAAATATGATGATATTACTATCCTATCAGGAATCGAAATGGATATTTTGCCTGATGGATCTCTCGATTATGAGGATGAATTGCTTGCCGAAATGGATCTTGTCATTGCTTCGATTCATTCGAGTTTTTCACAATCCAAAGAGAAGATCATGGAACGACTAAGAACCGCGATGGAAAATCCCCATGTGGATATCATTGCCCATCCAACAGGCCGTTTGATTGGGAAACGTTCTGGATATGAAGTCGATATGGACCAATTAATCGAACTCGCGGCAAAAACAAACACCGCACTAGAACTGAATGCCAATCCGAATCGATTAGATCTTGCTCCTCCTTATTTAAGAAAAGCACAAGAGGCGGGCGTAACGATCGTGATTAATACGGACGCACATAATTTTGATATGCTTGAACATATGACAGTAGGCGTCTCTTCAGCGAAAAAGGGCTGGGTGAAACTTTCTTCCGTCTTAAACGTAAAAGAACCAGACGAACTACTTGCCTTTTTAAACAGAAATGATTAATTGACGCACATGAAAAGGGAGGACTATAACTCCATGCATTCGAAAGTTTTGAAAACATTGGAATTTGATAAAATAAAAGAACAGCTATTGAAATATGCATCTTCTGCAATCGGCAAGGAAAAGGCGGCTGAGCTCGCCCCTTCTACAGACCTTACCGAGGTGACAAACTGGCAGGAAGAAACAGATGAAGCAGCAAATGTACTCCGTAGGAAGGGCAATGTCCCACTTGGTGGAATATTTGATATTCGTCCACATGCCAAACGGGCCCAAATTGGTGGGATGCTCAGCCCTCATGAATTAATGGAAATCGCCAGCACCATTCGTGCAGGCCGAATTCTTGGTCGCTTTTTTGAAGAATTACTTGAAAATGAATTTAGTGTGCCAAACCTAAATGGCTATATGGAAACATTGCTTCCTCTGCCTGAATTACAACAGCAAATTTCCTATTGCATCGGGGAGAATGGCGAAGTCCTAGATTCAGCTAGTGATAAATTAAGAACGATACGAAATCAACTGCGCACAAACGAAAGCAGAATACGTGAAAAATTAGAAAGCATGATTCGTTCTTCTAATGCTCAGAAAATGCTTTCCGATGCGATTATTACGATTCGAAATGATCGATTTGTTATTCCAGTTAAACAAGAATATCGCAGTAATTACGGCGGAATCATCCATGACCAGTCCTCTTCAGGGCAGACTTTATTCATAGAACCGCAAGTGGTTGTTGAGCTCAATAATGTACTTCAAGAAGCAAGATTGAAAGAACAGTTGGAAATTGAGCGCATTCTTGTGGAATTATCACAAGCGGTTGGCGAGCATACGCATGACTTACTCGTCAATGTAAAGGTACTCGCGCAAATCGATTTCATTTTTGCAAAAGCCCGTTATGCGAAGGCAATCAAAGGTTCGAAACCTGCTTTAAATGATGAGGGCAGAGTTAAACTATTAAAAGCAAAACATCCTCTCATTCCTGCTGATGAAGTAGTAGCAAACGATATTTACTTAGGTGATGAATTTACAACGATTGTGATTACCGGGCCGAATACCGGGGGGAAAACCGTAACGATTAAAACAATTGGGCTTTTAACATTAATGGCTCAATCAGGCTTGCAAATTCCTGCTTTGGATGGATCGGAAGTCGCTGTATTCAAGCATGTGTTTGCGGATATTGGTGATGAACAGTCCATTGAGCAAAGCTTAAGTACGTTTTCTTCTCACATGGTCAATATTGTCGATATTTTAAAGTATGTGGATTATGAAAGTCTTGTCTTATTTGATGAGCTTGGTTCTGGAACAGATCCACAGGAAGGTGCGGCACTTGCCATCTCCATCCTTGATGAAGTCTACAAGCGCGGGGCAAGAGTCATCGCGACTTCCCATTATCCGGAATTAAAAGCATATGGCTATGACCATGAAGGGGTCATCAATGCCAGTGTCGAATTTGATGTGGAATCACTAAGACCGACCTATAAGTTATTGATCGGCGTACCCGGACGCAGTAATGCATTCGAAATTTCAAAGCGGCTCGGATTGAATGATGCAGTGATTAATCATGCGCGCAGTCATATTGGCGCTGATACGAATAAAGTGGAGAGTATGATTGCCTCACTAGAAGAAAGCAGAAGACAAGCTGAAGAGGATGCAAGGGAAGCAGCAGATTATCTAAAGCAAACCGAAAAACTGCATAATGAGCTGCAAAAAGAAACGCTGGAGTATCATCAAGAAAAAGATTCGCTGATGGAGAAAGCGGCAGAAAAAGCAGCCGATTTAATTGAACAAGCGAAAAAAGAAGCGGAAGCCATTATTGCCGATTTACGAAAGATGCGACTTGAGAAAAGTGCCGACATTAAGGAACACGAATTGATTGAAGCGCGAAAACGTTTGGAGGAAGCAACACCAGTTATCAAGAAAACGTCTAAACCACTCGTGAAAAAAGCGCCTAGAACGATTCAACCAGGTGATGAAGTAAAAGTGATCTCTTTTGGGCAAAAAGGGCACGCAATTGAGAAAGTTTCCAATACAGAATGGCAAGTACAAATTGGGATCATGAAAATGAAAGTAGACGAAGCAGATATTCAGCTGATTGGTGCGCCAAAGCCGGAAAAAATGGCAAAGCCACTATCAACGGTAAGAGGCAAGGACTATCATGTAAGCTTAGAACTTGATCTTCGCGGTGAACGCTATGAAAATGCCTTATCAAGAGTTGAGAAGTATATTGATGATGCCCTGCTTGCAGGCTATCCTCGTGTATCCATCATTCATGGCAAAGGAACAGGTGCGCTAAGACAAGGGGTTCAGGAATATTTGAAAAACCATCGCTCGGTTAAACGCAGTCGCTTTGGTGAAGCGGGTGAAGGTGGAACAGGAGTTACAGTCGTCGAATTTAAATAAGGGCGAATCAGGAGAAGTTGAATGGAAAAAATCTGGGGAAATGAATATGTGTATACGACTGCTTATTATAGTGTTGTCATTTTATGTATTGTCTTGTTTTTAGCTGTATTTGAGCTGGTAACCAAGTATAAAAATTGGGAAGAAATTAAAAATGGCAACGTATCTGTCGCGATGGCCACAGGCGGAAAAATATTTGGAATATCCAACGTTTTTCGCCACTCCATTATTCACAACGATTCTTTATTGACGATGATTGGCTGGGGTGTTTACGGATTTGTTCTGCTATTACTCGGCTATTTCATATTCGAGTTTTTAACCCCAGGCTTTAAGGTCGATGAAGAAATTGAAAATGACAATCGCGCAGTCGGACTATTGGCGATGATTATTTCCATCGGCTTGTCCTTTGTCATTGGAGCAGGGATTTCATAAGTCTTAGAGAAGGGAAGAAGTTGAAATGTTGGAAAGACTTGCGAAGATCTTATTTATTTGCTGCGGAACCTTTCTTGTCATTGGAGTTATTTATATGGTAGTCAGTGGTTAAATCACAAAAAAACAGTTTACCGAAAAAGGGTCAGACCCCACATCCACTTTTTACTGTTTAGAGAAGCGTAAATGCCTTAATAAACAGTGTGTAGAGTATGGGGTCAGACCCTTGTTTTGATAAATGAGCTTAGTTAAGATTTCATTCTACATCAATTTCGAAATAAACATGGTGGCAATACCAAAGTAAATCAGTAGTGATAGGATATCGTTTAGTGTTGTAATTAATGGACCAGAAGCGATAGCAGGGTCGATGTTAAATTTATATAATATTAGCGGAATAATCGTCCCAGCTAAAGTTCCAATAATGAGAGTCATAAATAATGAACTTCCAACTACTAACCCTAGAACTGGATTTCCTTGCCAAATTAAAGCGATAATCGAAATTAAGATGCCGCAAGTAATGCCGATGATTAATCCAACGTTCAATTCTCGCAAAATAAGTTTGAAAACAACTCCTCGATCCGTATCATTAGTAGCTAGACCTCTTACAACAACAGCTAAAGATTGTGTACCTGTATTACCTGTCATCCCAGCAATCATGGGCATAAAGTAGGCCAGTGCAACTACTTTGGATAATGTTTCTTCAAAACTACTAATAATCGTTCCAGACACTAAACCGATAAATAAAAGTAAAATAAGCCATGGGAGTCGGCGGTACGCGGCCACATGTGCCTTCGTATCAAAATCGATCGCTTTACCCGATGCTGACAGTTTTTCAATGTCTTCATTTGCTTCTTTAATAACAACATCAATAATATCATCAACAGTTACAATTCCTACTAATTCATGATTTTTTTCGACTACAGGAACGGATACAAAGTCATAACGCTCAATAATACGAGCGACTTCTTCTTGGTCAGCGGAAGCCGGAACGGAGATCACACGGCTATACATAATATCTTGAATCTTTTCATACTCATCACTTATGATTAAATCTCGATAGGAGACAACACCTACTAATTTTTTATCATGATCAATGACATACAGATAGTTAATCGTTCCCGAGAACTCTGCAAATATTTTAAGTTTATCAACGGATTCACGAACCGTATAGTGTTGAGGAATCCACACGAACCGGTTTGTCATGATTCGACCTGCCGTTTCAGGAGGATAGTTCATGATATGTTGAACGATTTTCGATTCTTCTTGTTTCATACCTGAAAGAAGTTCTTCAATTTTATCAGGAGATAGGTCCTCTAACAATGAAGCTAAATCATCATTTTCCATTAGATCCATTACTTGACCGGATTTTTCAATTCCTAATTTAGTAAGGATTTTTAATTGATGTACTTTTTCAACTTCCTGAATAAGTTCAGCGATTTGTTCCGATGTAAGAAACAATAAGAACCGAGTATGATGTTTTTCTGGAAGCCCCTCAAAAATTCGTGCAATATCATAAGGTTGAAGTTCTTCTATTATTGCTTGAAATTCATTTCTTTTGCCTTCTTTTAATACTTTTATGATTTGAAGCGCTAGTTGGTCTTCTGTCATGTCTTTTATCATCTTCGCCACTCCTTTTTGAGGAGTAAGAAATAATTCCCCTCAGTGATCTAACAAAAGTAAGAAAAATGATGTGAAATTCGTCTTTCATAACCTTTGTATTTATTTGATTTTTATGCTTTAAGTAGGGGTCCGAATCTGGGTCCATTACTCCTCACCTCCCAAATAGAAAAGTGCAAGCTCATGAAATCCTCGTACCAGAAGTTTTCCAAAATGAAAAACACCTCCATTACAAATGAAGGTGTAACACACGGTACTATATGTACATTGTCTGCATGACAAATACATGGCAGTCAATCTGTTCCTCCATTCGTAGAGCTTTAGCACTGTGTGGCATAGGACAATCGCCAGCTACATTAAAAACCACCTTATGTCGATGGTTTCTGTTGACCCATTGGCGTCTTTCGACATTTTTGGGCAGTAGCATATCTCCAACACAGGAGCCTCACCTAACGAGGATATTTAGTTTGCAAATCCACTCTAAAGGAATATTTTTTAGAAGTCAATGTTTATCTATTCATAAAGTCTGCTTTTTTTTAGTCTTTGTGAATGGAATGTTCCTCCTTCGTTTGCTTTTTTCTTAATATGTGAGTAAACATCCACGCAAAAATCTATTCAACCTCATACTATGTTCATTAGTGGAACAATAGCATGTCCACCTTCATTCGTATCATTATTTTATATTAGAAGGAATTGTGACTCATTGTCAGGTATATTATAATAAAGGATAATATTTTAAATTTTCTGTTTTTTTAAAAGGAGGAATTGGATGAACGATAAGCCATGGCAAGATATGTATCCAGCTACTATTCCTACGTCACTTGAATACACAGAAAAACCACTGCACTCATTTTTAAAGCAATCCGCAGAAGAATTCTCCGATACGATAGCCATTCACTTTGAAGGAAAAGAGATGACGTATAAGGAACTTTATGAATCGGCTCTTAAATTTTCCGCATACCTACAAGATATTGGGCTCGAAAAGGGGGACCGGGTGGCCATTATGCTACCAAATAGTCCGCAAGTTGTTATTGGTTTCTTTGGAACGCTTATGGCTGGTGGAGTCGTTGTTCAAACGAACCCGCTTTATACGGAACGAGAGCTTGAGTATCATCTAAACGATTCTGGAGCGACATTTATTTTAACACTAGACATTCTCTTCCCGCGAGTTTCGACCATTGCTAAAAGAACGGATCTTAAACACATCGTTATAACCACCATCAAAGATTATTTGCCCTTCCCGAAAAATCTTATCTATCCATTTATTCAGAAAAAACAATACGGACTCGTTGTTAAAGTCGAGCATAGCGGCAACCATCATTTATTAAAAGAAATTATGAAAACAAGCGTACCTCAAGAATCAACCGTAGAAACGGATTTCGAAAATGACATCGCATTATTGCAATATACAGGTGGCACAACTGGCTTTCCGAAGGGAGTCATGTTGACGCATAAAAACTTACTAGCGAACACGGAGATGTGTAAAGCATGGTTGTACAAAGGGGGGCGAGGGAAAGAAAAGGTTCTCGGCATTATCCCATTTTTCCATGTGTATGGGATGACCACAGTCATGCTTTTGTCCGTTGTACAAGGCTATCAAATGATTTTAATGCCCAATTTTAATGCTGAAAAAACGCTAAAAACGATTCACAAAGAAAAGCCGACCACGTTTCCGGGAGCACCCACCATTTATATTGGCTTGTTGAACCATCCTGATATCGGAAAGTATGATTTATCTTCGATTGATGCATGTATTAGTGGATCGGCTGCTTTGCCCGTAGAAATCCAAGAGCAGTTCGAACGGGTCACAGGTGGAAAATTAGTAGAAGGCTATGGCTTATCAGAAGCTTCACCTGTTACACATGCCAATCTAATCTGGGATGAACCCCGTGTTAAAGGGAGCATTGGATTGCCATGGCCGGATACAGATGCTGCGATTCTTTCTTTGGAAACAGGAGAGCCTGTGCCAGTAGGAGAAATCGGTGAAATTTCCATTAAAGGTCCTCAAGTGATGAAAGGCTATTGGAACCGACCAGAAGAAACAGAAGCAGCATTCAGAAATGGTTGGCTTCTTACAGGCGACCTTGGATATATGGATGAAAAGGGTTATTTTTATGTAGTTGACCGGAAAAAAGATGTCATTATTGCTGGCGGCTTTAATATTTATCCGCGTGAAATTGAAGAAGTGTTATATGAGCATGAAGATATTCAAGAACTTGTTGTCGCAGGTATCCCTGATCCATATCGTGGTGAAACCGTGAAGGCTTATATCGTCTTGAAAGAAGGAGCTTCGGTTACGGATGAGGAGTTAGATGAATTCGCAAGAAAATATCTCGCGGCATACAAAGTACCACGCGTATATGAAATCCGTAAAGAACTACCAAAAACAGCAGTAGGAAAAATTTTGCGTCGGGCCCTTATTGAAGAAGAAAAGAAGAAATGGAGTGAAGATGAACATAAGAAAGCCTAATGATTGGCTTCGGTTTGGCCCATGACCCAAGTGCAAATATGAATGAAAAATCGAACGGTCTGACCTCGTACTCAATAATCAGTGTGTAGTGTTTCATACACTTATCTTATACTGTATTTAGTTGGTGCGGGGTCTGTCCTTTTTCAGTGACAAAAGTAACAGCATGAATCGGCGTTTGAATGAACATTTCTCCTTGACAGGTAGGGTCATTCACTCTACTATGAAAATATGAATGACTATTCATTCATATCTAAAGTGATAAGGAGAAGTTCAGTGAACCGAAATAAACCAAAGTATAAACAAATCATAGATGCTGCTGTTGTTGTAATTGCACAGAATGGCTATCATCAAGCACAAGTTTCAAAAATTGCCAAACAAGCAGGTGTCGCTGACGGTACAATCTACCTGTATTTTAAAAACAAAGAAGACATTTTAATTTCATTATTCTATGAAAAAATGGGTTATTTTGTAGAACAAATTGAAGAGGAAATAAAGGAAACGATGAGTGCGGCGGAGAAATTACTTGTAATGATCAGAAAACATTTTCAAATTCTTGCAAGTGATGCGAACTTGGCCATTGTCACCCAGCTTGAATTACGGCAGTCCAATCTTGAACTCCGAGAGAGGATCAATGATGTGCTACGAGACTATTTAAAGATCGTAGACACGATCATCATTGAAGGAAAAGAGAACGGTGAGTTTCTTTCAAATTTGGATGTCAGACTAACAAGGCAGATGATTTTTGGAACGATTGATGAAACGGCAACAACTTGGGTAATGAACGATCAAAAGTATTCCTTGCCAGATCTTGCAGAATCGGTCCATCAACTATTACTTGGCGGTTGTGGCTCTAAAAAGTAAAATTATTTCGTTTAAATAAGAAGCTTGGCACCATACATTTCTATAAGTTTTTTACATAATTATTTATACATTTAAGGAGGGGATGATCATGGCGTTTTTAAACCATTCTATCGAAAATCACGTTGCTCTCGTTACGATTCAAAGGGCTCCTGCGAACGCACTTTCTTCAAGTCTCATCCAGGAAATTTCACAGCTGTTTGATGAGCTGGTAACGAATCAAGCAGTTCGTTGCGTGCTGATCCACGGAGAAGGAAGGTTTTTCTCTGCGGGTGCTGATATAAAAGAGTTTACAAGTGTAAGTAGTGGTGAAGCCTTCACGAAACTTTCCAGAAATGGCCAAGAAGTATTTGAGAAAATTGAACGATATCCAAAACCGGTTATTGCTGCCATTCATGGTGCAGCTCTTGGGGGAGGTTTGGAGCTAGCGATGGCTTGTCATATCCGTTTAGTTACAGAAAATTCCAAAATTGGTTTGCCAGAGCTACAGCTTGGACTTGTACCTGGCTTTGGTGGCACCCAGCGTCTAACCCGTTATGTGGGAGTTGCAAAGGCTGCTGAAATGCTGTTTACGAGTGAACCGATTACGGGTACAGAGGCTGTTCAATGCGGGTTGGCAAACCATGCTTATTCAGATGAAGAGCTTTTGCCAAAAGCAAAGGAGTTGGCAGAGAAAGTTGCACAGAAAAGCCCACTCGCATTGAAAGCGGTGATTGACCTTTTAAACGATGCCAAGCCAGAGAGTTTTTATAAAGGCATTGAAAACGAAGCGAAAAGCTTTGGTACGATATTTGTTTCTGAAGATGCCAAAGAAGGAATCAGTGCTTTTATTGAAAAAAGAGAGGCTGTTTTTAAAGGTAAGTAATGAAACTTTTCTAATCGGACTTGTTCAAAAAGGAGGATAAAAAACGGGCCGATCTTTTTGAACAATGTCTAAAATAGTCTTAATTTTTAAAAAAAACAGGAGGGATTCCTTTGAATATTTACGTATTACTGAAAAGAACGTTTGATACAGAAGAAAAAATTACTTTAGCAAACGGCAAAATCAATGAAGACGGCGCTGAATTCATTATTAACCCGTATGATGAGTATGCGGTAGAAGAAGCGATCCAAGTGCGCGATGCACAAGGTGGAGAAGTAACAGTTGTTACTGTTGGAAACGAATTCGCTGAAAAGCAGTTGCGTACAGCACTTGCCATGGGCGCTGATAAAGCGGTTTTAATCAATATTGAAGAAGATGTAGCATATGGCGATCAATTCACGACAGCGAAAATTATTAGTAAATATTTAAAAGATAAAGATCCTGATTTAATTATTGCTGGTAATGTAGCGATTGACGGCGGTTCAGGCCAAGTTGGACCACGAGTAGCTGAACTTCTTGGCATTCCTTATATTACAACCATTACTCAGCTTAAAATTGCTGGTACAAATGTAAGCGTTACCCGTGATGTTGAAGGCGACGCTGAAATCATCGAAACGTCCTTGCCGTTATTAGTTACGGCTCAGCAAGGCTTGAATGAGCCGCGTTATCCATCTCTTCCTGGCATTATGAAAGCAAGGAAGAAACCGTTTGAAGAATTAGAATTGGATGATTTAGAACTTGAAGAAGACGATGTAGCAGCAAAAACAAAAACGATTGAAATCTACCTTCCGCCTAAAAAAGAAGCAGGAAAAGTACTGAGCGGTGATATGAGCGAGCAAGTAAAAGAACTCGTACAACTACTGCGCTCAGAAGCGAAAGTGATTTAGTTTTAACAGCAAATCCAAACGACGATCCCGATTCAAACAATAAAGTGAAACTTCCATCAGTGGGGTTTGTTTTCCGCTGCCGGATAGTTAAACCAGGATAAATGACTTACAGGAGGTTTTTTTATGGCTAGAAAAGTCCTTGTATTAGGTGAAGTACGTGACGGATCTCTGAGAAATGTATCATTTGAAGCAATCGGCGCAGCTAATTTGGCAGCAGATGGCGGTGAGGTAGTCGGCGTTTTAGTAGGAGAAAACATACAAACGTTAGGCAATGAATTCATTCAATATGGTGCGGACCGCGTCATTACAGTAGAAGATGAAAAACTTGCTCAATATACGTCTGATGGGTATGCACAAGCAGTTCTTGCAGTTATTGCTGCGGAAAATCCAGAAGGCATTATTTTCGGTCATACAGCTCTTGGCAAAGACCTTGCGCCCAGAATTGCCGGGAAACTGAATTCAGGGCTTATTTCTGATGTCACATCCATTGAAGAAGCAGGCGGAAATCTAGTCTTCACTCGCCCGATCTATTCAGGCAAAGCGTTCGAGAAGAAAATTGTAACAGATGGAGTCATCTTTGCAACGATTCGTCCGAATAACATTGAGCCATTAGCGAAGGATGAAAGTCGAACCGGTGATGTTTCTTCTCTTCGTGTGGAGATTAAAGACCTTCGTGCTATTATCAAAGATGTAGTAAGAAAAGCAACAGAAGGAGTGGATCTTTCAGAAGCGAAAGTAGTCATTGCCGGTGGACGTGGCGTAAAAAGTGAAGAAGGCTTCAAGCCATTGAAGGAACTTGCTCAAGTTCTTGGCGGAGCTGTCGGTGCTTCCCGAGGTGCATGTGATGCAGACTATTGTGATTATTCCCTTCAAATTGGGCAAACAGGGAAAGTGGTCACACCTGATCTTTATATCGCATGCGGTATCTCTGGGGCGATCCAACATTTAGCGGGCATGTCCAACTCTAAAGTGATCGTCGCGATCAACAAAGACCCTGAAGCAAACATCTTCAAGATTGCTGATTATGGCATTGTCGGCGATTTATTTGAAGTCGTTCCATTACTTATTGAAGAATGTAAGAAACTTAAATTAAACGTCTAAAGGGTCTGATCCTTCCGTTGAAAGACATTTGCTCATCAAGCAGATGTCTTGATTTTTGCAATCAGATGATGCTATTTTAAGAATTAATCCCGCATTAACGGGCAGTAACCCCCCACCTCAAGGCTTAGATGAATCGAAGAAGTATACGTGGGGGATAACTGCCCGTAAATGCCCGATTGGTTCAACTAACAATCAGTGGGGATGAAGAACACTCCCCACTGATTGAAGTTTCACTTTATACGAATCATATTGCGAATAGATACGTAAGTTAAGGGTATCTTAGCAATGAAGCAAAATAATAGTAAGCATCTCATTATCAATGGTATACTGGTTTTAGAAATATAGTTTATTAGGAGGCATATATTATGGCAATTGTACACTCGACTGACCAAACATTTACAACAGATACAAACGAAGGTTTAGTTCTTGCTGATTTCTGGGCACCGTGGTGCGGACCTTGTAAAATGATCGCTCCAGTTCTTGAAGAACTTGATGGCGAAATTGGTGACAAAGTGAAAATCGTTAAAGTGGATGTAGACGAAAACCAAGAAACTGCTGGTAAATTCGGCGTAATGAGCATCCCAACTTTAATCGTGTTAAAAGATGGAGAAGTTGTTGACAAAGTGGTTGGCTTCCAACCGAAAGAAGCATTATCAGAACTTCTTGCAAAACACGCTTAATTCTTTTATATTTAAGAAACTTCAAGTCTATGGCTTGGAGTTTTTTCTTTTATACACTTTATGTAGATTGATTGGTTGGGAGGTTGAACATGAATCAGAGAATTAAGGACAAGCTTGCCCTGCTTCCTGATCATCCCGGCTGTTACTTGATGAAAGATCGCCAGGGAACGATTATTTATGTCGGTAAAGCCAAGGTACTGAAAAACCGAGTTCGCTCGTATTTTACTGGCTCGCATGACGGAAAAACGCTTAGACTCGTCAATGAAATTGAAGACTTTGAATATATCGTTACATCATCAAATATTGAAGCACTCATTTTAGAATTAAACTTAATCAAGAAACATGATCCGAAATATAATATTATGCTGAAGGACGATAAAACGTATCCGTTCATCAAGCTGACGAATGAGCGTCATCCGCGCTTAATCATCACCAGAAAAGTGAAAAAAGATAATGGTAAATATTTTGGTCCCTATCCGAATGTCATCGCGGCTAATGAAACGAAAAAGCTCCTTGACCGCATTTATCCGCTTAGAAAGTGTAATACATTGCCTGATCGCGTGTGCTTATACTATCATCTTGGTCAATGTCTCGCACCATGTGTGAAAGAAGTGCCACAGGAAAAATACAAAACGATGATGGGTGAAATTACGCGATTTTTAAATGGTGGCTATCAAGAAATTAAAAATGAGTTGTCTGATAAAATGCATGAAGCAGCTGAAGAACTTGATTTTGAACGGGCTAAGGAATATCGAGATCAAATCGCCCATATTGTCGTTACGATGGAAAAGCAAAAAATGATGTCCAATGATTATACAGATCGTGACGTTTTTGGTTTTGCGTATGATAAAGGCTGGATGTGTGTACAAGTATTTTTTGTTCGTCAAGGTAAATTGATTGAACGTGACGTCTCGTTGTTTCCGATATACGATGAACCTGATCAAGAATTGCTAACATATCTGGGGCAATTTTATTCAAAGGCAAATCATTTCAAGCCAAAAGAAATTTTTCTACCTGAATCAGTAGATACACAATTAGCGGAGCAATTATTACAGGTTAAAATTCTTACCCCGAAAATTGGACAAAAGAAAGAATTACTCAATCTTGCTAGTAAAAATGCTAGCATTGCGCTGGGAGAAAAATTTGCTTTAATTGACCGGGATGAGGATCGCACGATTAAAGCAGTGGAGAGGCTTGGAGAACAGCTCGGCATTTATACACCGCACAGAATTGAAGCTTTCGATAATTCAAATATTCAAGGAACGAATCCTGTTTCTGCGCTCGTTGTCTTTATCGACGGAAAACCTGAAAAACGGGAATATCGTAAATACAAGATTAAAACGGTTAAAGGACCAGACGATTACGAATCAATGCGTGAGGTAGTCCGTCGCCGCTACTCGAGAGTGTTGAAAGAAGGACTTCCGCTTCCAGATTTAATCATTATTGATGGCGGTAAAGGGCATGTTGAAGCAGTTCGCGATATTTTAGAAAATGAACTCGGTCTAGAAGTCCCACTCTCAGGCCTTGTAAAAGATGAAAAGCATCGTACATCTGAGCTGATGATTGGCAATCCACTTGAGATTATCCCGCTTAACCATAGGAGCCAGGAATTTTATCTGCTACAACGGATTCAAGATGAGGTGCATCGTTTTGCCATCACTTTTCACCGTCAGCTGCGAGGTAAAAATGCTTTTCAATCTTTGCTTGATGAAATTGAAGGCATCGGCGAGAAACGAAAAAAACAACTTCTAAAGCATTTTGGCTCAGTAAAGAAAATGCGTGAAGCAACGGTAGAAGAAGTTCAAGCGGCAGGCATTCCGCGATCTGTCGCCCAAGAGCTTGTAAAGAAATTGCAAGAATAATCTTGCTGTTCAAAATTGGGTATGCTATACTACAGTTAATTTTTAAAAGTAATATACGTTTTTAATAAATTTGATTGTCTAGCTACAGCGCCTAGCCCGTCTGAGGTCATAAGTCAAACATCTGATGGAGAGAAAATCACTCTCCATACAGATGTTTGCCTTATGCTCTGTCTGAGGCTGAACAAGGCGCTTACGCTTTTCATGTGTTGATAGAGGTGCGGGTTTCATTAGTAAAGACTTGGAGAAGGATGAGCTTCTGTGAAAAGTCTTGAAAGGGGAAGTCGCCGAAGCGATCAAGTCTCATAGCTTGATTTTGCTGGTCTGACATTGAATAAATGGCAGATTGTCAGAACAATTTTGTTCTGGAGGGCTATCTCACTGTGATATTCGTATGTATTTACGTTACCACAGCAATGAGATAATTCTCATTGCTTTTTTTTGTATGCAAAAAAACAGCTGGAAAGGGTGTCACAAAGTGGGATTAATCGTGCAGAAATTTGGCGGTACATCAGTAGGAAATATTGAAAAAATAAAGCATGTAGCAACTCGGGTAATAGAAGAAGCGGCTCTTGGGAATGAGGTTGTTGTCGTTGTGTCGGCAATGGGCAAAACGACCGACGAGCTCGTTAGGATGGCGAATGAAATCAGTAATACTCCGAGCAAACGGGAAATGGATATGCTGTTATCAACTGGAGAACAGGTCACGATTTCATTTCTTACGATGGCTTTACAAGAACTTGGGTATGACGCGGTTTCTTTTACCGGTTGGCAAGCTGGGATTAAAGCTGAATCGATTCATGGGAATGCAAGAATTTTGGATATTGAGACGACTCGGGTCAAAGAACAGCTTTTGGCAGGAAAAATCGTTGTTATAGCGGGCTTCCAAGGAGTGGATGCGAGCGGTGAAATCATGACATTGGGCCGAGGTGGATCCGATACGACTGCTGTTGCATTAGCGGCAGCTTTAAAAGCAGAACGCTGTGACATTTATACAGATGTTACAGGTGTGTTCACAACAGATCCTCGTTTTGTAAAATCAGCAAGGAAATTACAATCGATTTCTTATGATGAAATGCTTGAATTGGCGAATCTTGGAGCAGGCGTCCTTCACCCACGTGCAGTAGAATTTGCGAAGAATTATGGAATACCGCTAGTCGTTCGCTCAAGTATAGAACGGGAACAAGGAACAATCATTGAGGAGGAAGTAACGATGGAAGAGAATTTAATTGTTAGAGGGATTGCATTTGAAGACAGTATTACACGGGTAACCATTTTTGGACTGACTGGAAGATTAACTTCTTTATCTACCATTTTCACAACCCTTGCCGAGCAGCACTTAAATGTAGACATTATTATCCAAAGCATTACGGATACTGGTACGACGAATCTAACATTCTCGATTAAAGAGGATGACGTAAGTGACGTGTTAACGGTTTTAGAAAGTAATAAAAAAGAATTACAGTTTGAAAGAATTGAAACGGAAAGTAATTTAGCGAAAGTGAGCATCGTTGGTTCGGGAATGGTTTCTAATCCGGGTGTTGCAGCGAAAATGTTTGCGATTCTTGCAGATGCAGGCATCCAAGTGAAAATGGTCAGCACATCTGAAATCAAAGTTTCTACGGTTATCCCAGACAAAGATATGGTTCAGGCTGTTGAAACATTGCATGTGGAATTTCAACTTGATGAAAGAACGGTAGTCAAAGCGTAAAAAATGAGTAGAGGATCGTTAAACCTATGCAAAGCATAGCTAAACGATCCTCTTTATCTACTTATCCCACATTAACGGAAAGTCAAGCCCCCCACTGATGGAAGTTTCACTTTATCTACTCAATCGGGTCTTTTAAATCTAATTTTACGAATATCGTAGCTCTGCGGGCGCGACGTTTCGTTTCTTCGGCGCCTTCT
This sequence comes from Paenibacillus sp. FJAT-29882, assembly GCF_001510645.1. Taxonomy (GTDB): domain Bacteria; phylum Bacillota; class Bacilli; order Bacillales; family DSM-1321; genus Peribacillus. The sequence continues at coordinate 602,221 of NZ_LMVB01000001.1, forward strand.
GCTGTGAATTTTCTTTGCAAGCTGATTTGTTCAGCAAGAAATCCAGTCTCAAGTTGAAAGTGACATGCGGTGTTCAAGTCAAACCGTCTTTCAACCATTATCCCAGTTAATGTCATTTCGATTTCGTCTTTGGATTGCTTGACCAATGTTAAGTCCCCCCAGCAGGCAATAGAGAAAAAGTTAATGATTTCATCTATGTTGTGAAGCGGGAATTTCCTTGCCAACTGTTTTCCAGCCCAGTATAGAACATGGGGAGAATCTTTGCCTAAAATATCATTTAATAGTATTTCTCTAATTAACTCGTAGCCAAAAATCGGGATATGCATTTCAGTGTTGTCAGATAATTCTTGCAGAGCCTGAGCTTCTTTTTCCATTGTATTCCCCACTTTCTATACAACTATTATATACGTTTTGTGAGTTGAAGCATTAATTTTTATAGGAAAATCTAAAATTAAATTGTTGGATAAATGGTGACTTATGGGATTTTCCTTAGGTGAATAGGGAAAAAAACTAGTAAAATATTTCTATTTTGAAAAAAGAAATCTTGTATCCGTTTTCTTGACGCAATTATCAGACAGGGGTAAAATGGACATGTCAGAAGATTGTTAAATAGTTTCATACATTTAGAAAATGCAGGGGTAAGGGAGAATTGATTTTATCTTTGCGAGAGTTTTCACAAATTAAGGGGGGGCACTTTGTGGCGCAAAATCGAGAGTTTGGGAACCGTAAGCTTCATTCACTTCTTGGGGTAGTTCCAATTGGACTGTTTTTAATCTTCCATTTAACAGTCAACTATATGGCAACTAAAGGAGCGGATACCTTTAATGCAGCGGTGCATTTAATTGAATTCACGCCAATCAAGATTGTCGTTGAGTTTGTTGTCATTTATTTACCGTTGATTTTCCATGCTGTTTATGGGATTTACATCGCTTTTACAGCTAAAAACAACTTAGGAAGATTTAACTTTTTCCGTAACTGGATGTTCTTTTTACAAAGGGTATCAGGAATTATAACGTTAATCTTCCTTATTTGGCATGTGTATACGACAAGAATTCAAGCTGCACTTGGTGCTGAAGTGAACTTTGACATGATGGCAACGATTTTTTCAAGCCCATTCATGATTGTTTTTTACATTGTAGGGCTTCTTTCAACCGTTTTCCATTTCGCTAATGGACTTTGGTCATTCTCGGTAAGCTGGGGGTTAACTGTTTCACCTAAATCGCAAAAGATCATGACTTACATAACATTAGTTGTATTCCTAGTCCTTAGCTATATTGGGCTACGTGCAATTTTTGCTTTCGTATAAAAGGTTCGAATAAATCAGAGCAAGCTAACAAGCTTTGAACGGATATGAGGGAGTGAGCAATAATGGGTAAAGGTAAAATTATTGTCGTCGGTGGAGGTCTAGCAGGGCTAATGGCTACGATTAAAGCGGCTGAGCATGGACAACAGGTAGATCTATTCTCGTTAGTTCCTGTTAAACGTTCTCACTCTGTTTGTGCACAAGGTGGCATAAATGGAGCAGTAAATACAAAAGGTGAAGGGGACTCCCCGTTGATTCACTTTGATGATACAGTTTACGGTGGCGATTTTTTAGCGAACCAGCCGCCTGTTAAAGCAATGTGTGAAGCAGCACCATCGATTATTCACATGTTCGACCGGATGGGTGTTATGTTCAACCGCACGGCTGAAGGTTTGCTAGATTTTCGTCGTTTCGGCGGTACACAGCATCACCGTACAGCATTTGCTGGGGCGACAACTGGCCAACAATTGCTTTATGCATTGGACGAACAAGTTCGCCGCTATGAGGTAGAAGGACTTGTTACGAAATATGAAGGCTGGGAATTCCTTGGGGCCGTCATTGACGACGAACAAGTGGCCCGCGGGATTGTGGGACAAGACTTGAAAACAATGGAAATCAAAGCATTCCCAGGCGATGCGGTCATCATGGCAAGCGGTGGACCAGGTATCATCTTTGGTAAATCAACGAACTCCATGATCAATACGGGTTCAGCCGCTTCTATTGTTTACCAACAAGGCGCGATTTATTCAAATGGTGAATTTATTCAAATCCATCCGACCGCACTTCCTGGCGATGATAAACTTCGATTAATGTCAGAATCAGCTCGTGGCGAAGGCGGACGTGTTTGGACGTATAAAGACGGGAAACCTTGGTATTTCTTAGAAGAGAAATATCCGGCATACGGAAACCTTGTGCCGCGTGATATTGCCACGCGGGAGATTTTCGATGTGTGCGTAAATATGAAGCTTGGTATTAATGGCGAAAACATGGTTTATCTTGATCTCTCTCATAAAGATCCGAAAGAATTGGATATTAAACTTGGCGGCATCATTGAGATCTATGAAAAATTCATGGGTGAAGATCCACGTAAAGTTCCAATGAAAATCTTCCCTGCTGTTCACTATTCAATGGGTGGATTATGGGTGGATTATGATCAAATGACGAATATTAAAGGCTTGTTTGCAGCAGGTGAGTGTGATTATTCACAGCATGGTGGAAACCGTCTAGGCGCCAACTCCCTTCTTTCCGCGATTTACGGTGGAATGGTAGCTGGACCAAATGCTGTTAAATATATTTCTGGTCTTGAGAAAACAAGTGAATCACTACCATCTTCCTTGTTTGATGGCTATGTGAAGCAAGAACAAGAAAAATGGGATAACGTTATGTCACTTGATGGAACAGAAAATGCCTACGTTCTTCACAAAGAACTTGGCGAATGGATGACAAACAACGTAACGGTTGTACGTCATAACGATCGATTACAAGCAACAGACGATAAAATTGTCGAATTAATGGAACGGTATAAAAATATCAATATTTTAGATACATCAAAATGGAGCAACCAAGGAGCTTCTTTCACAAGACAATTACAAAACATGCTCCAATTAGCTCGGGTTATTACAATAGGTGCTCTTAATCGTAATGAAAGCCGTGGTGCCCATTACAAACCGGACTTCCCGGAACGTAATGACGATGAATTTATGAAAACGACAATGGCTAAGTTTACTGGCCCGAATTCAGCTCCTGAGTTCTATTACGAAGATATTGATGTTTCGTTAATTGCACCACGGAAACGCGACTATACGACAACTCACTAAAAAGAGGGGGAGAAAAGCATGGCTGAGACAAAGACAAAAACAGTACGGTTTGAAATATCAAGACAAGATACTCCAGATTCAGATCCATATATAGAGGTTTTTGAATTAGACTATCGTCCAAATATGAACGTCATTTCTGCCCTAATGGAAATCCGTCGTAACCCGGTAACGGTTGACGGAAAAACAACAACACCGATTTCTTGGGATATGAACTGTTTGGAAGAAGTTTGTGGCGCTTGTTCAATGGTGATCAATGGCAAGCCAAGACAGTCTTGTACAGCACTTATCGACCAATTAGAACAACCGATTCGCTTAAGTCCTATGCGCACATTCCCTGTTGTTCGCGACCTACAAGTGGATCGCAGCCGTATGTTTGATTCATTGAAAAAAGTAAAAGCATGGATCCCAATTGATGGAACGTATAATCTTGGACCAGGTCCTCGTATGCCAGAAAAGAAACGTCAATGGGCGTACGAACTTTCTAAATGTATGACTTGTGGTGTGTGCCTTGAAGCTTGCCCGAACGTAAACAGCTCTTCAGACTTCATTGGACCATCAGCACTTTCACAAGTACGTCTATTCAATGCGCACCCAACTGGCGAAATGAATCGTTCAGATCGCCTTAATGCGATTATGGGAGACGGAGGCTTAGCCAACTGCGGGAATTCACAAAACTGTGTACAATCATGCCCGAAAGGCATCCCGCTGACGACTTCAATCGCTTCCTTGAACCGTGACACAACCCTACAATCGTTCCGTAACTTCTTCGGAAGCGATCAAGTTTAATAAAAATAATGAAAAAAGAACCCGGAATTGGGTTCTTTTTTCATTATGGAAAATGGTGAACCCTCATTTATGCGTAAAACTTAGAAAATAAGCGTAAAAATTTTTCCAGTTATTTACGATTGGCACTGGGTAGAGAGTAGTATAACAAAAAAGAAAGATTTGCGTTGTAGGAGGTAATTGTTTGTTTGATTTAGCAGATGTTACCAAATTCATTTTTTCTTTTTTTCTCATCATGCCGATCGTCACGTTTATTCACTTAAGCGGTCACCTATTTTGTGCTGCGATATTTGGAGGTACAGGGAAAAAGCTTACACTCGGCTGCGGGAATAAATTATTTTCAATTTTGAAAATGGATATAAAAAAATACTACTTTTGGAATGGACACTGCGAGTTCGATAAATTACAAGTCGATCATCCATTTAAAAGTGTGATGATTTATTTAGGAGGAGCGCTGTTCAATCTATTCAGCATATTTATTATTAATGGACTCATATTTTTGGACGTATTAAATAATTCTATTTTTTGTTACCAATTCATTTATTTCTCTTTCTATATCATGTTTTTTTCACTTTTTCCGATGTATTTTTCCGATGGATCACCTAGTGATGGACAGGCAGCTTTACTTTCTTTTAAAAAACAAGAGAAGGATATTGTTACAGATGACGTTATAATAAAGAAAAAGAAGGCTGGTTCTAAAAACGCAAAACCTTTAGAAGAAGATGATGATGTAATCTAGCTTTTTTGATTATTAAAGTAATAGGCTTTTTAAATAGATGATTTATCAATAGAATAAATGAATAACTATTCATAAATAACATTCATGTGCGTCTCCTCCCAACCTAACGATGAAAAAGGTTTGGGATCTTAATTTCTATCATATTATGAAGGTGGCGGTACGAAGCTGATTTTGCGAAGCTCCGTCCCTTTTCCACAGAAAGGAGCGAATAGAATGAGCAGAATATCATATATCGATAATATGGAAGAATGGGCGTCATCCTTTCAATTTAAACACCCGGTTAAAGTACGTTTTTCAGAAACGGATATGTTTGGACATGTAAACAATACCGTTCCGTTTATGTATTTTGAAGAAGCAAGGATTGAATATTTTAAGAGCATTGGCTTTATGCAAAATTGGGTACACAATGCGAGAGAAGAAATCCCTGTTGTCGCAGATCTACAATGTGATTTTCTCGAGCAATTGTTTTTTGATGATGAAATCGATGTTCACGTCAAGGTAGCTCGAATCGGAAATTCATCCGTAGATCTTCATTACATGGGGACGAAGGAAGGAAAAGTGTACTTTACAGGTCGTGGCACGATCGTTCAAATTTCAAAGAAGACAGGTAAGTCAGTGGTATGGACGGAGGAAATGAAACAGAAGATGGGCGCGTTTTAGCAAGGGTTTCAAGTCTACATCATTTCTAACGAAAGGGTCAGACCCAGCATTCACAATTTACAGTTCAAATTAAACGTAAGTACTTCTACATACGATGTATAGAGTGCTGGGGAAGACCCTTATTCTTTTTACATCAATCCTAATATTATCTAGAGACATCTAAATTATGAATTGTTTTGCTGACCTTCTTTGTTATGGGCGTAAGAAACTTATGGGACTTAAGAAACTTTTTCTATACAGTTTCATTAATTGAAGAAAGCACGATAGATTTGTCCATAAAGTAATTTGGAAAGACTTAAGAGCTCCGTTTTAGGGAGCGATATCTTGCTTTGAGTATCTCGTTAATTTATCGATAAAAGTCTTATTAAGCTAACTTTCTTTTCGCGGTTTCTTTTTTCATCCATGGAATTACTTCACGATTGAACCAGTAAATGCCTCTAAGGTTCATTCCTCTTGGTGCTTGGGCAGATGCTGGATTAGTAAAGGTAGAAGTGGTGATAAATTCACTGAATACGCAACCATAATTCCGTTTTGAACCATCTAATTCTCTAATTAAACTAACGATGATTTCCTTTTGTAAACGTATATAATGTTTAATCTGTACGGCTGTCTTTCCATCATGAGGATGATAGTAGATCAAATCAATTCCTCCGTCTGCTCCCTGTTTTGTTAATTCAGGCTTATACCCTTTACTTTTATAGTAAAGAAAACATAACCTTTCAACTTCACGCCATGACATTTCGCCAAGGCTCATTTTTAGTATTTCATGATCAGTTCTTAATCGGTTGTGAGCTGTTTTGTTGACTGGTTTTTGTTTTTTTATTGGTTGTTTATGGTTATTCTTTTTTTATTGATACTGGTAATAACTGATCCATAATGATAGACGAAATCATAGGGAGAACGAAAATAAGTATGTAATAATAAATATCTGTTCTATTCAATAAAAGAATAGTTAAAGTAATAAATCCAACTATTAATCTAACGAGTTGAAGGATGCTGTTTCTCTGCTTCTTATTCATGATTTTCTCTCCTGTTCTAATTTCCATTTCAAAATAAACAATATGTCTTAGGTATCTAGATTTTCTTCATTTAGCTACACTACGCTTCCTAGATTAACTAATTTGAGAAAATGTGTTCGTGAAATTAAAAACTTTAAAGCAACCTTCAATTTTTGCTTATATAGGTAAAAATATCCAAATAAAGTCTAGTATCATTACTCATCATTTGCAGTCACTGATTCACTTCACAAAGAATAAAATACTTTGATTTCTTGAAACAACTGTGAAGAGTGAAGTTGTGGTGCCAACTGATTTAAAAGGGTATTGTGGATTCTAAAGTACATATTTGGATCGATAAAACACCCAAGGCCAAGTCCGATTAATACAGATTAAAAATCAAAAATTAGGTCAAATAAAAAATCTAAAAGAAATTCACTATTCGAGCCTTGAAACAGTCACTCTCCCCCCTCTCTTGTCATACTATAACAAGACTAAATAGACACCCACTCCGGGTTTTTATGCTGGTGAAGGCAAGGAGGGTTACAACACTTGAAGGAGAACGAATTCACTCATAAGCCATTACTCACCAAAAGAGAAAAAGAAGTATTCGAACTATTAGTTCAAGATAAGACAACGAAAGAAATCGCAGGTGAATTGTTTATCAGCGAAAAAACAGTTCGAAACCACATTTCAAATGCGATGCAAAAGCTTGGAGTCAAAGGGCGTTCCCAAGCAGTCATTGAACTCCTTCGTATGGGAGAGTTGAAGCTCTAACACATTCTCGATTTCATACGAAGTTGATTGATAGAAGCTTAAAGAGCACCATTTTGTCAAACTGTTAGCAGCGATATTTCTAGCACAATAATGAATGAATACATTCAAGAAGGTGCTCGTTATTGCTGTTAATTTTTTTGTATGAAGGACATGGGGACGGGTCTCCGCGACTTACTAATCTAGCCAATCTTCTTAGCTTGTATCCTTTTTTTATTATAGAAAACACCTCAAAATTTCGGCTCCGCACCGCCGCCATTGTGATAGGGTGAGTGTAGCGTGATACTTGATTAGTCCTTCATGGTAAATGGTGGTGTTTTAACGTCATAGGAGTTTTATATGAAGGACATGGGGACGGGTCTCCGCGACTTACTAATCTAGCCAATCTTCTTAGCTTGTATCCTTTTTTTATTATAGAAAACACCTCAAAATTTCGGCTCCGCACCGCCGCCATTGTGATAGGGTGAGTGTAGCGTGATACTTGATTAGTCCTTCATGGTAAATGGTGGTGTTTTAACGTCATAGGAGTTTTGTATGAAGGACATGGGGACGGGGCTTCGCCATTTACTAAAATAGCCAATCTACTTTACAAAAATACTTACTTTATCCCGCATTAACGGGCAGTAAAACCCCCACCTCAAGGCTTAGAGGAATCGAAGAAGCGTAGGTGGGGATAACTTGCCCGTAAAAGCCCGATTGGTTCAACTAACAATCAGTGAGGGATGGAGAAAACCCCCACTGATTGAAGTTTCACTTTATAAAAAAAGTATTTCAAAAACCAGCTCCGCACCGCCACCATTGTGATTAGGCGAGTGTAGCGTGCTTAATAATGGATGCCTAATGGTAAATGGTGGCGTTTTAATGCCATATTTGTTTTGTATGCGAAGAATGGTTCTTGAAATTTCCCTATTTTTCATAGACAATAAAGACAATAAAGTTTTGTATAAGTGGTTGGGAGCTGTGAGAAATGGATGAAGTAACACATGTTGCGCATGTGGCGAGAATTGAAAAAGAGCTGCGTTATGTTTCGGGTTTGGTTAAGCAAAAGGGCCGGGAAATGTTAAATAATTATAAAATTACGCCTCCACAATTTATTGCTCTTCAGTGGTTGTCAGAAGAAGGCGATATGACAATAGGGGAGCTTTCCTCTAAGATGTATTTGGCTTTCAGCACAACGACGGATTTGATTGACCGCATGGAAAAAAGTGAGCTTGTCCAACGTGTGAAGGATGAGAAAGATCGTCGAGTGGTAAGAATTCACCTTTTAGAAGAAGGAAAACGGATAATAGATGAGGTTATTAAAAAGCGTCAAGTGTATCTTCAAGACGTTTTAGTGAATTTTTCAAGTAAAGAAATCGTAACACTTAAAGAAAATTTAATTAAATTACATCAAGAAATGCGATAAGAATGAGGCGAGATGTTTGAAACGACCAATAGGCATAATGGATTCGGGAGTCGGTGGCTTAACGGTAGCGAAAGAGGTTATGCGTCAGCTACCCAATGAGAATATTGTATATATAGGGGATACGGCGAGATGCCCGTATGGTCCACGGCCAATGGAAGATGTGAAGACCTTCACTTGGCAGATGACGCGTTATCTTTTGAAATACGATATGAAAATGCTGATTATTGCATGCAACACAGCTACAGCCGCAGCTCTCGAAGAAATTAGTTCAGAACTACCGATTCCGGTACTCGGTGTGATCTACCCGGGTGCCCGTGCAGCATTAAAGGTATCCTTAAATTTACATATCGGTATTATTGGGACTGATGGTACCGTTACGAGTAAGGCGTATGATCACGCGCTTGCAATGATTAATAATCGAGTGAAGGTGGATAGCCTTGCTTGTCCGAAGTTTGTTCCAATCGTGGAAAGCGGCGAGTTTCATGGTCCGATCGTTAGAAAAGTGATAGCTGAAACGCTACGGCCCTTAAAGAAAACGAACATTGATACGCTCGTTCTTGGCTGTACGCATTATCCATTACTGGGGCCGGAAATTAGCCGGTTCATGGGAAGGAATGTGAAAGTCATTTCATCTGGTGAAGAGACTGCACGTGAAGCGAGCGTCATCCTACAACATGATAATCTGTTGAATGTAAGCAAAGAAACACCAAAACACCAATTTTTCGCGACTGGATCTAAGGAAATATTCCAAAGTATTGCCTATAGTTGGATCGGTGAAAAGATAGGGGTTGTCCAAACGGTGAAAATTGATTGATCAGACTAACTATTTGGACATGACACATTGGTAACAGTTTAAATACGATTGATATTGTAGGAGGCAGACCCATATGAGTCGCCTCCTATTTTTTTTGAAAAAATAGGTCTATAAATTCCCATGGCTCGTATAAATAGTAGTACAAACTGTCCTGGGAGGGATGTTCATGTCTCACGTAACAAAAATATCAGTTATCACAACTGTTCTGGCTTCTTCGCTCTTTTTAGGTGGTTGCGGCCTGTTCGGTGAAAAAGAAAAAGCAAATATTGACCCACCAGAAGGAGTGACACTAGTAGATGATGAAGCAGGATTAAAAGAAGTGGATGGTAAGGAAGCAACTAAAACTGATAGTAAAGAAGAAGCAACCAAAACCATCAAAACCGAATTGTATTTGATTGATAAAAGCGGGTTTGTCGTACCACAAACGCTAGAACTTCCTTCTAATACAGCAGTTGCCCAGCAAGCGCTTGAATATTTAGTCGCCAACGGACCTGTGTCTGAGGTGCTTCCGAATGGCTTTAGAGCGGTAATACCTGCGGATACACATGTAAGTGTTGATATTAAAGAAGGTGTAGCAACCGCTGATTTTTCCAAGGAATTTGCTACCTATCAAAAAGAAGATGAATTAAAAATTCTCCAAGCCATCACTTATACATTAACTCAATTCGATACGGTTGATAAAGTGGTATTAAAATTGAATGGCACGGAAATGAAAGAAATGCCGGTTAACAAAACACCGATTTCAGACGGATTGAATCGTTCAGTAGGTATTAACTTCGATTTATCTAATGTTACGGATGTTTCTAATACGATGCCGCTTACTGTGTATTATATTGGCGGTGAAGATGGTAGCTACTATTATGTTCCTGTAACAAAAAGGGTCAAAGAATCGAATACTGACACGATTACGGCAGCTGTCAATGAACTGGTAAAAGGACCAGGACTTGCCTCAAGTCTGCTTTCAGGTTTTACGGATGATGTTGCGTTAATTGCCGAACCGAAAACTGAAGATGGAAAAGTTACCTTGGATTTCAATGAGAATATTCTAGGCAGTTTCAAAGAAAGAAAGATTTCGAAAGAGGCTCTTGATGCACTGGTTCTTTCATTAACAGAACAAAAAGACATTGAAAGCGTGGAAGTGCTTGTACAAGGAAAGGGCGGTTTGGTGGATGAAGCTGGTAAAGCATTAACTGAACCCGTAAGCCGTCCTGCAAAAGTGAATACGGGCAGTTTTTAATAGAAGGATATAAATGTGTGAGGGCTGCTTTTGGCAGACCTTTTTTTTGTTTGTGATGATAAGGGATTTCATTAAGTGGTAGAATTATTATGATAGAGGAAATTGTGTTAGACTTTAATTATCGTTAAAATTGGAGTACTAATTAACAAGTTAGGCATAAAAATCAACCGCGTTGTAAAAAAATCTTACAGTGATTCAGGAGTGATATAGGATGAAAACGGTCATTATTGCAACGAAAAATAAAGGAAAAGCAAAAGAATTCGAAAGCTTGTTTCATTCAAGAGGGTTTCAGGTTCAGACGCTCCTTGATATCGAAGACGCCCCAGATGTCGAGGAAACAGGGACTACCTTTGAAGAAAACGCAATTTTAAAAGCAGAAGCAATTAGTAAAATGCTCGGGCAGTTTGTGATAGCTGATGATTCGGGCTTGATTGTAGATGCGCTTGATGGCAGACCTGGCGTGTATTCAGCACGCTACGCTGGTGAGGCAAAGAGCGATGCGGCCAATACAGAGAAGGTTCTCAAAGAATTAAAGGATATGCCAGAAGACAAAAGAACGGCAAGATTTTATTGCGCACTAGCACTTGCATCTCCAAATCAAGAAACAATTACAGTGTCTGGTTCTGTGGAAGGACGAATCACAAACGAACCAAAGGGTACGAATGGTTTTGGCTATGATCCTGTTTTTTATGTGAAAGAAAAAGGAAAAACGATGGCTGAGCTCAAAAGCAATGAGAAAAATGAAATCAGTCACCGCGCTAATGCCCTACATGTACTCGAAGGAAAATTAGATGCTTTTCTTGAAAAGGAAGCGACTCAATTATGAAAGTAGGGATTATGAGCGATAGCCATGGTCTAACGTCAGAAGTTGAAAAAATAAAAGCCCGTCACCAAGCTGAAGTCGATGTATTCATCCATTGTGGTGATTCTGAGTTAGAGAAAGCAGATGCGATTATGGAAGGGTTGTTAGCTGTTAGAGGCAACTGCGATCATGACCCTGCTTATCCAGATTATACAGTCGAAACAATCGGTGACTCGCGCTTTTTGGTCACCCATGGTCATTTGTATAATGTGAAAATGACCGTTATGAATCTTTCCTATAAAGCGGAGGAAGAGCAAGCGGACATCATTTGCTTCGGTCATTCACACATCCCCGGTTCTGAAATGATTGACGGGAGACTATACATTAACCCAGGGAGCATACGCCTTCCAAGAAACCGTAAAGAAAAAACGTATGCCATCCTCGAACTCAATCAAAAAAAAGCTACCATCCATTACTACGATGTCGAGGGGAATTTGGTAAAAGACTTAAGCGATACGTACACATTTGAATGAGATCATGTATAATAGACAGAAGAAGTCCACTTCTGTCTATTCATACTCAGCAAAATAAAAAATCACGAAAAAGAGTTGACTATCCAACTCCCACATATTATAATAAATCTTGTCATTAGACATTTCATACCTTGTCCCAGTAGCTCAGCTGGATAGAGCAACGCCCTTCTAAGGCGTCGGTCGGGAGTTCGAATCTCTCCTGGGACGTTAGAAAATGAGCGGTAAACACCGCTGCATCAACCTCTTATATCGTTTAGTTAAACAGTCAGTATGACGGTCATGTAAGAAATTACACCGTATATTGGCTTGTATACTTTCGATATAGGAGGTTTTTTCGTATGATAAAAAGAAAAGGATAATTTGAAAATAAGTGATATAGTAACGATTTCTGGAAAGTTAGATAAATATGTTCATGGTTTATTTGGCACTACACCGAAATGGATTGTTTAAGAAGTCGACATAATTATTGAAACATACAGTAGATGAAAATTATATCTATATCAACTTTCACGTTATAATAGTATTAATGCTAAGTTGTAGGAGTGAAAGGGTATGACAAATCATTCATCTTCATTTTCAAAAGTAACGGGAAGAAAATTAACAGATGAAATCATTGAGCAATTAAAGAATAAAATTTTCTCAGGTGCGTATAAAGTGGGGGATCGTCTTCCTCCCGAACCTCAGCTTATGGAAGAGTTCGCGGTAGGTCGTTCCACCCTTCGCGAATCTATAAAAGTGCTTGTTCACGCAGGAATTCTCGAAGTGAAACAAGGAAAAGGCACACGCATTTTGTCTTTGGAATGGACGAATGAAACTTCTTTTAATCAACTGTTGCAACAAGCTGATAGGAACGATGTATATGAAGCACGTGCGATGTTAGATCAAGAAGTCGCAAAATTAGCTGCAAGGCGAAGAACAGATGAAGATTTATTGCATATAAAAACCTGTTTGGATCAACGTTATAAAGCATTGCAGCAAGGAAATTATGCGACATATGTAGATGCAGATATTGATTTCCATTTAGCTATTGCCAAGGCAAGTGGGAATCAGGTCCTATATAATTTATATCAATCCTTCATTCCTGTTTTACGGAAGATCTTGAGCAGCCTTATTGTACATGTAACGAATTATAACGATAACTCAGAGATACATGAGGATTTATTTCAAGCCATCTTAGCGCAAGATGAAGAAGAAGCCATTCGTTCTGTAAAACAAAATTTGGAGCATTAACAGCTCCTTTACAAAACTAAACGTCTGATGATATGATGTTTGGGAATCTATGTAAGGGAGTTTGAAGATGAAGAAACAAATACTATTTATAATTGTAGCTCTATTTCTCGTTTCCTTAAATTTACGAATGAGCATTGCTTCGATATCCCCTGTATTGGAGAACATTAGAAATGATTTAGAATTAAGTAATGGTATGGTCAGTTTGCTTACGTCCATTCCAGTCATTTGTATGGGCTTTTTTGCATTTTTCGCAACAAGGGTAAGTGCTCGATTTGGATTAGAAAAAACGATTGCGACCTGTTTGCTCTTAATTGGTATAGCCACAGCATTTCGAGCTTTTACGAATTCAGCAATAACCCTGCTTATTACAGCCTTTTTAATTGGAATAGGTATAGCCATTTCTGGACCTCTAGTTTCGGGATATATTAAGCAAAAGTTTCCGAATAGAATTGGGATGATGATCGGTGTTTACTCTGTAGGAATGGGTATTGGTGCTTCATTAAGTGCTGGATTAATGATTCCCTTGCAAAAGCAACTAAATGATTCATGGCAGCTTGCTTTAGCAAGTTGGAGCATTTTTGCAGTCATTGGATTATTATTTTGGTATCCGATGGTGAAAAAAAGTGAGTTTGTTAAGAATTCAACGAAGGCAATGATTCAATTGCCATTTAAAAATAAAAACGTATGGTCGTTTACGCTCATATTCGGTCTACAAGCTGGTATGTTTTATTGTATAAGTACATGGTTAGCACCGATTGCACAATCAATGGGATTTAGTGGGGAGCAATCAGGAACACTCATTACTTTATTTACGATTATTCAAATGATCTTTAGCTTTTTAATTCCATCATTAGCAGATGTATATAAAAACGAAAAGGCTTGGTTAATGGGAAGTACATTATTTGTTTTAATTGGTTTGTTATGCATCGTCTTTCATATAGTGAATCCTTGGCTTGCAACAATTCTGATTGGGATTGGACTTGGTGGATTATTCCCTCTGGCACTGGCACTTCCGTTAAACGCAGTTTCTTCGTCAAGCGAAGCAAGCTCTTGGACTTCAATGATGCAAGGGTTTGGTTATATGCTTGGTGGAGTCATCCCCTTTATCGCAGGATTAACAAGAGATTATATCGCATATGAAAAACAAGTATTTGTATTAATGATTATTCTTTGTATGGTCCTATTTATTGCGTTACTAAGATGGCGAGGAGATAAGAGAGTAAATCAATAATATTAAAACATTGTATTAATAATAACTAAAGATTCATAATACGAAGTAAATTAGATAAAACTAGAGAATTCAATTTGAAATTATCAACCTTTTTTTTATATAGAAAACCAACATAACTACAAAACCATTCAATAGCTTCCCTATAATGATGTTAGCTTGTTACTTGTGGATGTATGAGTGGTGTTGAAGAAATCGACACGACCAATTAGAAGGAGTTTCATATACTTGCTTCATTGGATAGACTCTGAAAACCCTATAGCCTAAAAGGCTATAGGGCCCACTTCTGATATCTTGTCATTTCAAAGATGCAGCAGCAAACTCATCATTAGTATGATCGAAATAGAGCTAAGCTTACTTATCGTTCAAGAGATATTAACCAAGAGTAGTTCCAGTTGTAGAGCCAGGAATTATTTGGTTTCCAGTAACTTGAATTTGTTGAACTTGTAATACTTTTAACGTAAGGTCCATGACAATCTTTTCACGCAAAGTGCTAAACGCTTGTTCAGGTTCGACCATAGTTGGTGAAAAATCAAGTTCAAAGAAGTTGGCACGTACTAACTCACCATAAGGTTGTTCATTATAGTTCACAAGGTTCTGGAAGAAATATTTATCCAAACGTGGAGCTACTTGATTTGCTTCATTAAGAAACATAGCTGAGTTAGCTGAAGAACCAGCTAGAATTGGGAATAAGATAAAGTCCGCTGCTGTAAGATCTGCGAATCCAGAAAACGGAACATCTGCAATTCGATCAAACAAAGTTCCATTACATTCGGTTGAAGCATATTCAATATTTTTGCGAATGAATCCAGAAACAAATAATTTAGCTCTTGTTACGTTGAAGAAATTAGTGCCAGCAATTGGAGCAAATTCAACAGGCACAAGCTTGACTTGATTTAGAAATGCATTCTTAAGAACTCTTTTAATTTCCGTTGCTGCTGGCGAAAGTGGAATATCCGCCTCTACAACAATTTGTAATGTTCTTTCTGCTACTACAACCGGGATTTTAATCGTTGGAGTACTTGCTACACTAACGAGTGGTGTTGCTTGATCGCTTAATGGAATTTGTTCTGTCGAAGTTACTGGACAAGGTGGGTTAACTTGTTGTAAAGGTTGATTATTGAGGTTATCGCTCATAAAGTAATCTCTCCCTAATATTTTCTAATTTTTATTACCATACGAAATTACTATATTCAACATTTTATTTTTAGCATGGGTCATTGAAGTAGGAGCTTGGCCTCTTTTATTTGATAGCCTTAATTTTTCCAATGGATTAAGGTTTTCGGGCTTTAAATGCCGTTGGGATTGGATTAATATCTCTATTTCGGGAGCTAACCATGGGACTTGCGAGTTCTTATAGTAACATTTTCCTTTAAGCGTTATCGTATCTAACTCGAACACTTTGTTCTTGTAGTAAATGCACGAATGTAACTAACACTGTTTTCTGGGTTAATTGCTTTTCATTTGCTTCCTTTTTTTTGTGTATGGGATTTACTTGAACGGACTCAATAGGAGTATGGCTGTAGTTTTCATGAACCGTGTCTGATAAACTTGTATGTTCATGAATTTCCGAAAAAATTAAACGACAATATGGCTGCTCCGGATAATACGTTACATTGTTGAATAGTTTAGTGTTAGTTTGAGGGACCTCTTTATTATTTGGGTCAAAAAAGTCAAATGTTTTTTGAGTAATCGCTCCAAATACCGGTGGATGGAGAAAATTATCAATTTCGACAATAGTGGAGAATGGTCTTTTTTTTGTCATTAAATAAATTTTTCCGTCTTTGTAAAGTGGATCTGTTTCAAGATCCTGGTTAGCGGCTGTATATTCAATGTTTTGGATGATATATCCTTCTATAAATAAGTTTCCTTTTAATGCTTTAGACATCCCGTTCTTTAATGGTTCAGAAAATTGGGTTGGTATAAACTTACTATTTGATAGGACAACTTTATTGGAAATTACGTTAATCCACATAATATTTTCCTCAAACAATACGGCTTCTTCTAAACAAATATCTATTTTGTATTCCCCAACTACAACCGGAACTCTAATATTTACAAAATCAAAAGAAGTGCTAGATTGATTATTTTTTTCCTCCGATTTATCAACGGGTGAATCATGTACGGGAACGACAAGCGAATCATCCTCATACAGGTCCTCATCGATGTCGTCCCTGTTAAAAATCTTGTGTTTTTCATCAGCTAAGTTGGAACCAGAAGGATCGTTTGAATCAAATGCAACCTCCGTTGGAGAATAATTGCTAACGTCGGCTTGAAAATTCTGCTGATCATTAGTGGGTTCGGTTATGTTCATAACAGAATTATCTTTAGCTTCCGGTTCGATTTCAGAAGGTTGCTCAATACTTATACACGCAGGTGAGTCAAATGAATTCTTAATTGTTTCTGGAGGAGAATTTCCATTAAACTCGTCGCCTTCATCTGAGACACAAAGGCTAGGAATATGATTTGATAGTCGACAATCAATTTTCCTGTTAAAAATCTTGTGTTTTTCATCAGCTAAGTTGGAACCAGAAGGATCGTTTGAATCAAATGCAACCTCCGTTGGAGAATAATTGCTAACGTCGGCTTGAAAATTCTGCTGATCATTAGTGGGTTCGGTTATGTTCATAACAGAATTATCTTTAGCTTCCGGTTCGATTTCAGAAGGTTGCTCAATACTTATACACGCAGGTGAGTCAAATGAATTCTTAATTGTTTCTGGAAGAGAATTTCCATTAAACTCGTCGCCTTCATCTGAGACACAAAGGCTAGGAATATGATTTGATAGTCGACAATCAATTTCCCTGTTAAAAATCTTGTGTTTTTCATCAGCTAAGCTGGAACCAGAAGGATCGTTTGAATCAAATGCAACCTCTGTTGGAGAATAATTGCTAACGTCGGCTTGAAAATTCTGCTGATCATTAGTGGGTTCGGTTATGTTCATAACAGAATTATCTTTAGCTTCCGGTTCGATTTCAGAAGGTTGCTCAATACTTATACACGCAGGTGAGTCAAATGAATTCTTAATTGTTTCTGGAAGAGAATTTCCATTAAATTCGTCGTCTTCATCTGAGACACAAAGGCTAGGAATATGATTTGATAGTCGACAATCAATTTTGATGTCTGTAAAATCTTTGCTTTTACCGCAGGAGGTGGAAGGAGGTTCTATTTGAACTCTAGAAGAATTAACAATGTTTATTTGTCTGGATATAATTTCCTGCATCTTTGTCGAATTCACCCATGGAGTCTTCACTATACTCAACTCCTAAATGAAATTTTTTCCCCTGTTATTTATGTATGCTGTTTCTCCGCTATTGTTCCTCTAATCTGTATATTTCTAGTGCCCGCCGAAAGCGGTATGTTGAAGGAAAAGAGCGCATGTAGTGAATATGTGGAGAGTAGAAGTTTTGATGCAATTCGCTAGTTCAAGAGTCTGCATACTAGAACAAGTCTTGTATGAAGAATTTAAAAAGAAAGATAAAACGAATAAATATAGCAAAACAAGACGAGTCTACCTTCAAAAACCGAAAGTAGATTCGTCTTTTTCATAAAAAACTTTAATAATTCATCAAAAGGCCTAAGTGTTTCAGTGGTCTTGATAAAAGGGCGTAATCTTTAAACAAATCAGAATAGTAAGGGGTGGCTAGAAGCGTCTTCTCTTGTTGGGATTTTACTGTTCTGATATTTGATGGCATTAGGGCAATTGAATAAGAAAGAATGCCCATTTGTCCAATCGTCCCAAAGGTTATCTGAATAAATTGAAATAAAAGGGGTGAAAAGATGGGATATACGTTTATTCATAAAAGTTATAGCAGACATAAGTGGAATCGATCGAATTGTACATGTGAACGTAGTAATCGGTGTCGGGATTGTTGTGGGTGTGATGGACCACAAGGAATCCCCGGTCCTCCAGGTACAGGAAGCGTCATTCCGAGTGTTGAAAGATATTTTTATATTGTAACCTCAGATATTGAGACCCCTGAAACGATTCCTGCGAATCAATTTACAAACGATGATGGGATGCCTGCTACAGCATTTCCAGCTTCATTTGCGTATTACACCCTTTATATGAACGCGATGGTTCAGACTGCAGATACTTCATCTGTTACTACTGCAGCGCTCACGATTCCTGATGGAGATGTATTAGATCCAGCAACTCCAATTGTCGTTGAATTTGTCGTAACGTAATCAATCAGCAGGGGTTCAAAATCGGACAAGATTATTAAAAAAGAAAATATTTAGCGGGAAATAGAAACGGGAAACTTTAAACATTTAAGGTTTCCCGTTTCGTAATTTTCATTTGACCTTTAAGATTAAAAGTAGATGTTTTTGCAAAAAAATCATATGAAAATTCACGCAAAATAAAACTAATTTTTACATGAAGTCGTCTAAGGTATAGAAAGAAAGGGTGAGATACGTGAAGGAGTTAGTTGCAGAAGCTCTCCAAAATGGCGAGGAGGACGCGCTGCTTGATGAAATCATGACGGTGTATGGACAAGATATCTTGCAGCTTGTTTATTCGTATGTGAAGAACCTTCCATTGGCAGAAGATTTAACCCAGGAAATCTTCGTGAAATGCTATCAAGCACTGCCTAGGTACAGGGGACAGGCGAAAATACGTACTTGGCTTTGGCGGATTGCGATCAATCATTGTAAGGATTACTTGAAGAGCTGGTATTATCGCCAAGTCGAATTAGACGCTGGAAATCATGCTGCTTTTCAAGCAGCAGATCATGTTGAACAAGATATCATTCAAAAGGATGAGGATCAGGTATTAGCAGATGCTGTCATGAACCTCCCGGTGAAATACAGAGAAGTGATTTATTTGTATTATTTTCAAGAGCTTACGATTAAAGAATTGGCAGAAATGACAGGGAACAGTCAGAGCACGATTAAAACAAGGATGCGCAGGGCGAAACAAATATTAAAGAACAGTTTGGAGGGAACAGGATGGAAAATCGATTAAAACAGTTGAAAAAAGCGATGAAGACTACTGTTTTTTCAGGCGTGAATTTTTCAGAAAAACATCAGAAAAACATTCGTCAGGCCGTTGTAAATGAAGGAGCTGGTGAAGAGGAAGTCATTCTTGCGATTTTTAGAATGTTGAAAAGTGAAAAAAGCGGCTTTGAAATTATGGACGTTCTGACGAGTAAAGGGAATATAAAGTTCGCTGATCATGAAGGTTTGTTGTATGCATTACTACATGATTTAGAACAAAAAGAGTATATACAAGCATATTGGGGAACTTCCGAGCAAAAATTATACAAATTGAATGATAAAGGGCGGAAGCTGTTGAGCAAAGCGGAGACAAAAAAAGAATCGGCCTCATTTGTTCTTCAAACCGTAATGGGTGGATAATTCTATGAATAAAGAAAAGTTTTTGTCAGAAGTATCGCGTAGTATTCGTTCCACGGAAGCTAGGAAACTCGTTGAAGTAGAACTGAATAATCATTTGAAACAATCAATAGAAGCGCTAAAGAAACAAGGATTAAATGATGAAGAAGCTGAACAAAAGGCCGTTTTAAGAATGGGGAGTCCAATCCTCCTTGGGCAAAAAATGGATCGTTTGCACCGCCCGAAAGTGGATTGGAAAATGATTGGCTTGTTTTTGTTTATCGTTGTTCTTGGAATGGTGCCAATATTTGTGTTCGAATCTGAACATACGGCGATGGCCTTTCTTCAGAAGTTCATTGTAACGTTTATTGGAATTGCTTTCGCCGCAGTTCTCATGTTTTTTGATTATCAAAAATTGCAAAAACTAGGTATTGGCTGGTTCATAATTGGTTGGGGAATCATTTCTTTTGCACTCATTTCAGGAAATATGGTACACGGAAGTGTTACTCTCGTGTTAGGACCATTTTCAACGGATATATCGATCACACTGCCACTCTTTTTATTAGGATGGGCAAGGATTTTTCGAAATGAAAAAATGAAAATGTATATGGTCGTGATTTTATATCTAGTTACAAGTTATTTAATTATATTAACCCCAAACCTTTTCGTTTTTGGCATGTTCACGATTATCACAGGTGTAATGTTGTGGGGAAGTCATTTTGAGAAAAGGAAAGTTATTTGGTCTTATATAATTTCATTGGTGATTGGTGCATCGATACCGCTATATGCTTGGTTTACCTCTGGAATTAAGGAATATCAACTAACACGTTTATTGGCGTATCTACATCCTGGAAAATATGCAGATTCATCTGGATATCACTATATAAAAATCAAAGAACTCCGAGATGGAACCGGATGGTTTTGGCAGTCGTTACCCGAATCAGGATTGATGTTACCAGAGAGTACAACGGATTTTGTTTTCATTTCTTTATCTTATACTCTAGGTTGGACATTTGCGGTTGTGTTGGGAGGCACATTGTTGTTGCTAATCTGTCGCATGCTTATCGTTGTTAAAACGGTCCGTGATGGATACGGAAAGTTACTTGTAATCGGCGCCTTAAGTCTTTTCGCTTTTCAGGTGGTGTTTAATCTTGGGATGTCATTTGGGCTATTTCCGATCATGAGTGTATCACTTCCATTTATAAGTTACGGAAATATGCAGGTTCTGTTGAATGCGGGGCTCATCGGTCTTGTATTAAGTGTGTATCGAAAAAAAGATTTGATTCGATCTAAGACTCTATAAGTGAAAACGAGAATTTTCTTTAAAAAAGAAAGTCTCGTTTTTTATGTTTCTTGAATTTTTTTAAAAGGTCAAAAGTTCTATTAATATAGAAAATAAGTCACAGCAATGGTGAAAGCGGATTCAAAAATGTAGATAAAATGGAATAGTCAAATAATTAGGAAAAAGGTATTGACGTGCCTTAAATATCAGCGTAATATTAGTTTCAAATACAACAGCTTTTACATTCTTCTAAAAATTATAAGAATTTAAACAGCTGGTCACTACTCAAATTTTAGCGAGTAATATACAAATAAAATTCAACATGTTAAAGCATTGATGAGGATAAGTAGTCTTTTGAGCAGACATTTACAGAGAGCCGGGTAGCTGGAAGCCGGTAATGTCCAAAAGGTGAACTCACCTCTGAGTTTCAGCCCGAAAGTGTACGAGTAAGGCTGAACGGGTGCCAACCAGCACCCGTTATCAAAATACAGTACAGAGTGAAATCTGTTTAGAGTGCGCACGTATTTTGTGCGAATTAGGGTGGTACCGTGGATAGGATATATAGCCTTTTCACCCCTTTAAGTAATGCAATGGCATGCTTAATGAGGTGAGAGGCTTTTTATATGTTCTTCAGCCTTTTGGGAGTAAAAGCATGACCACGATCAAACACTAAAGAAGTAAAGGAGGTCTTTTCAAATGACAGAAAAAGCAGTGGTAGCAGCCAGTAAAGCGGAGCAACAAGTAAAGAGCGGGGCCGCATTTCTGATTGATGCCCTGAAAAAGGAACAAGTTGAAGTCATTTTTGGATATCCGGGTGGAGCTGTTCTTCCGATTTACGATGAAATTTATCGATCAGGCATGGTACACATCCTACCGCGTCATGAACAAGGTTCCATTCATGCGGCGGAAGGGTACGCCCGAATTACTGGAAAACCTGGGGTAGTTATTGCTACTTCTGGCCCAGGGGCAACCAATATTGTGACTGGTCTAGCAGATGCCATGATTGATTCCATTCCTTTAGTCGTTTTCACTGGCCAGGTTGCTACATCCATTATCGGCACAGATGCATTTCAGGAAGCGGATGTGATTGGAATTACAACGCCAATCACAAAGCATAATTACCAAGTAAGGAAACCGGAAGACCTCCCGCGGATTATCAAAGAAGCGTTCTATATTGCTTCAAGCGGCCGGCCGGGTCCTGTACTCATCGATATTCCAAAAGATGTAGCAACGATTGATGGTAAAGTTGGTGAAGAACCAGAAATGGATTTACCAGGCTATCAACCAACTACACAACCAAATTATTTGCAAATTAGGAAACTAGTAGAAGCTGTGAGCAGTTCGAAAAAGCCAGTGATTTTAGCTGGAGCAGGGATTCTGCATGCAAAAGCCTCTGAACAACTATTGCAATATGCGGAGCAACAAGGAATTCCAGTTGTGCATACACTTTTAGGACTTGGTGGATTCCCAGCTGACCATCCATTATTCATCGGAATGGGTGGCATGCACGGTATTTATGCCGCAAATATGGCAATCTCAACATGTGATTTGCTCATTAATATCGGTGCCCGTTTTGATGACCGCTTAACTGGAAATTTGGCAACTTTTGCGCCAAACGCCAAGGTTGCACATATTGATATTGATCCTGCAGAAATTGGCAAAAACGTACCGACGAAGATCCCTGTTGTTGGAAGTGCCAAAGAAGCGCTCGAACAATTGGTCGCCCAAGACGGAAAGAAACCTGAGCTTACTGAGTGGATTGAAACGTTGCAAGGTTGGAAGCAAGAATTCCCATTTGTATACAACAGAGAGTCGGATATATTGAAACCGCAAAGAGTCATTGAACTTTTACATGAAAAAACAGATGGTGATGCGATTGTCGTAACAGATGTTGGTCAACATCAAATGTGGGCAGCTCAATATTTTCCTTTTAATAAACCGCATGCTTGGGTAACTTCAGGTGGACTCGGAACGATGGGATTTTGTATACCAGCAGCAGTCGGTGCTCAAATTGCAGAACCTGAGGCAACTGTTTTTGCCGTAGTTGGTGATGGTGGATTCCAGATGACGAGTCAGGAATTAGCCGTAATGGCTGAATTAAACCTTCCAGTCAAAATCATCATCGTGAACAATCATGCTCTAGGAATGGTTAGACAATGGCAGTCAGAGTTTTATGAAGGACGCTTTTCTCACAGTAAATTCGATTATCAGCCAGACTTTATTAAATTAGCAGATGCCTATGGAATTCCGGCTTTCAAAGTCGATAATGAAGCAGATGCTAGTGCCAAAATTGAAGAAGCACTTGCGATCAAAGGACCTGTACTCATTGACTTTGACGTAGAACCTGAAGAAAACGTCTATCCGATGGTGGCGCCGGGTAAAGGGCTGCACGAAATGGTAGGTGTGAAGCTATGAAGAAAGGCATTCTAACCCTAACTGTAAACAATCGCCCTGGCGTGTTAAATCGAATTACGAATTTGTTTACGAAACGAAACTATAATATTGAAAGCATTGCTGTTGGTCAGTCTGAACAAGAGAACGTCTCAAGAATAACCGTAGTTGTTCATGTTGAAGATGAGAACGTCATTGAACAGATGACCAAACAACTAAATAAGCAGATTGATGTCTTAAAAGTAACAGATATTAGCAATCAATCCATAGTAGCGAGAGAGCTAGCTCTTGTAAAAGTACTTTCTTCAAGCCAAACCCGTACGGAGATCTATTCTTTAATTGAACCATTTCGCGGGTCGGTCATTGATGTTAGCAAAGATAGCCTCACGATACAAATTACAGGTGAATCCGATAAGGTCGAAGCATTCATTGAATTGCTCAAGCCTTATGGAATAAAAGAACTTGCGCGAACCGGCACAGCAGCCTTTCCGCGCGGTACACAAAAACAATCGGTTGTAAAAAGCTTCACGATTGTCTAATAAAAGTGAAATTTCCATCAGTGGTGGATTATCTAACTAATAGTAAATAGAACTAAGCAAGGATATACAGGCTACTTTCCCTACATATTAAAGGGACATTACAGCTTGAATAATCAGAAAAAAACAACTAATGAGAAAAAAGGGAGATGCATTGAAATGACAAAAGTATATTATAACGGTGACGCAAACGAAACGTATTTAGCAAATAAAAAAGTAGCAGTAATTGGGTACGGTTCTCAAGGACACGCTCATTCACAAAACCTTCGCGATAGCGGTGTTGAAGTAGTAATTGGTCTTAGAAAAGGAAAGTCATGGGACAAAGCAGAAGAAGATGGTTTCCAAGTTTATTCTGTAAAAGAAGCAGCAGATCAAGCTGACGTAATCATGATCCTTCTTCCAGATGAAATGCAAACAAAAGTATACCAAGAAGAAATCCAACCCGTATTAAGAGCTGGTCAAGCATTGCTTTTCGCACACGGATTCAACATTCATTTTAATCAAATCGTTCCTCCGGCAGATGTAGATGTTCTATTAGTTGCTCCAAAAGGTCCTGGACATCTTGTAAGACGTACGTACGAACAAGGCGCAGGTGTACCAGCATTATTTGCCATCTATCAAAACGTGACTGGCGAAGCACAAGAATTAGCTCTTGCTTACGCTCAAGGAATCGGTTCATTACGTGCTGGTGGTTTGGAAACAACATTTAAAGAAGAAACAGAAACAGATTTATTTGGAGAACAAGCTGTACTTTGCGGCGGATTAACGTCATTAGTAAAAGCTGGATTCGAAACATTAACAGAAGCAGGCTATCAACCAGAAGTTGCATACTTTGAGTGTTTACATGAATTGAAACTGATCATCGACTTAATGTACGAAGGCGGACTAGAAAACATGCGTTATAGCATTTCGGATACAGCTCAGTGGGGAGATTTCGTTTCAGGACCACGCGTTGTGACTGAAAGTGTAAAAGCGGAAATGAAAAAAGTGTTGAAAGATATTCAAGATGGCGAATTTGCTAAAGGTTGGATTCTAGAAAACCAAGCAAATCGTCCAGTATTCACAGCAATCAATAACCGTGAAAACGAACACCAAATTGAAGTAGTTGGCCGTAAGCTTCGCGCAATGATGCCTTTTGTACAACAGCAACAAAAAGCTAAGAAAGAGGTGGTGACTGTTGCGAAAAATTAATATTTTCGATACAACGCTTAGAGATGGCGAGCAATCAGCAGGTGTAAACTTGAACTTTTCTGAAAAAATAGAAATTGCTTTGCAATTAGAACGATTAGGCGTAGATATTATCGAAGCAGGATTCCCTGCGGCATCAAAAGGCGATTTCGCATCTGTTCAAGAAATTGCCAAAAAAATTCGCACAAGCTCGGTTACCGGGCTTGCGCGAGCGGTGCAAAGTGATATTGATGCAGCATGGGAAGCATTAAAAGATGGTGCAGAGCCTAGATTGCATACGTTTATTGCCACTTCTCCGATCCACCGTGAATATAAATTAAAGCTTTCAAAAGAACAAGTCGTGGAACGTGCGGTACAAACGGTAGCTTATGCTGCTAGCCGCTTTCCGCTTGTTCAATGGTCGGCAGAGGACGCGAGTCGAACAGAGCTTGATTATTTAGCTGAAATCGTCGAAGCAGTAATTGGTGCGGGAGCAAGGATTATTAATATTCCAGATACGGTTGGCTATACAACGCCAAAGGAATATGCTGAGATCTTTACGTATCTGCGCAATCATGTTCCTTCTATTGATAAGGTGCAATTATCAACACATTGTCATGACGATATTGGAATGGCTACAGCAAACTCACTGGCTGCTATCGAAGCAGGCGCCACTCAGGTGGAAGGTACCATTAATGGGATCGGTGAACGAGCTGGGAATGCTGCACTGGAAGAAGTCGCAGTAGCGCTACATATCCGCAGTGACCATTATCAAGCAAATACAAGGCTGACTCTTAATGAAATTAAACGTACAAGCGATATGATCAGTAAATTGACAGGTATGATCATTCCTCCGAACAAAGCAATCATCGGAAGAAACGCATATGCACATGAATCTGGCATTCATCAGGATGGCTTTTTGAAAGAAAAAACAACCTATGAAATTATCTCTCCTGATCTTGTTGGTGTGACCACAGATGTTTTGGTACTTGGCAAGCATTCCGGACGACATGCTTTCAAAAACAGGCTGGATGAATTGAAATTGTACGTAACGGATGAAGAAATGAACCGTCTGTTTGTTCAATTCAAAGCATTAGCGGATAAGAAAAAAGAAATGACAGACGAAGATCTTGCAGCACTTGTTCTTGAAGAGAAAATTTCGAAGGATGATCGCTTCTTTGAATTAGATTCCCTTCAGATTACGTATGGAACGAACCAAATTCCAACGGCGACTGTTACATTGAAAAATGGAAATACAGACCTGATACAAGAAGCAGCTACAGGTGCTGGTAGCATCGAAGCCCTTTACAATACGCTAGAACGATGTCTGGACAATAAAGTGAATCTGCTTGATTACCGCATCCAATCCGTTGGAGCCGGCCGTGACGCCTTGGCTCAGGTGTATGTGAAAATCCGTTATCGTGGGATGGAAACAAGTGGGCGAGGCCTACATCAGGATGTGTTAGAAGCATCTGCAAGAGCGTATCTAAATGCAGTAAATCGCATCATCTATTTGAGTGAAAAAGATACCGTTCTACAATAACAGCGAGAAGTTATGTTCAAAAAAGAGGATAAAAACACACTTTATCTAATTTTTTGAACATCCTCTAGAAAGGAGAGAGAAAGATGAAAAGGAAAATTGCAGTGTTGCCTGGAGATGGTATCGGAAAAGAAGTGACGGGAGGTGCAGTTGAAATACTCGAAGCCGTCGCAGAACGATTCGAGCATGAATTCACCTTTGAATATGGCCAAATCGGTGGGACAGCCATTGATGCAACAGGACAACCACTTCCTGATGAAACCATTGAATTGTGTAAATCAAGTGATGCAATTCTTCTTGGTGCAGTTGGTGGGCCAAAGTGGGATAGTCAGCCCACTCATTTACGCCCGGAACGTGGGTTACTGAAAATCCGGAAAGATTTAAATCTTTATGCCAATCTGCGGCCAATCAGCTATTTTTCTAGTTTGTCGGAAGCCTCTCCGCTGAAACAAGAAATTATTGAAGACGTGGATTTTATCATTGTACGAGAATTAACTGGTGGCCTTTATTTCGGGAAACCAAGTGAACGTACGATTTTTGAAGGTAAGGAAGCTGTCGTTGATACGTTATTTTACCAAAAAGAAGAAATGAGACGAATCATTGAACTTTCTTTTGAAATCGCAAGCCAAAGACAGAAAAAAGTAACGTCTGTCGATAAAGCGAATGTGCTTGAATCAAGTAGACTATGGCGTGAAACGGCAGAGGAAGTGGCAAGGAATTATCCTGATGTAACATTAGAGCATATGCTTGTGGATAATGCCGCGATGCAATTGATTCGCAATCCTAGACAATTCGATGTTGTGGTCACAGAAAATATGTTTGGGGATATTTTAAGTGATGAAGCATCGGTTCTAACAGGATCACTTGGAATGCTTTCCTCTGCATCAATTTCAGTAGACGGACCTAGTTTATTCGAACCAATCCATGGTTCAGCGCCAGATATTGCTGGCAAAAACGTAGCGAATCCGCTTGCAACGATTCTTTCAGCAGCATATATGCTTAGGTTGTCGTTTGGAATGGAGAAAGAAGCAGAAGCGGTTGAAAAGGCAGTTCACTCTGTACTCGATTCAGGATTCAGAACAATTGATATCGCTGGGAATAATACAGAGAGCTTGTCAACTGAAGAAATGATTGCTGAAGTCAAAGCTGCTCTTTTAAATGAAGTAGCAATCTAAAGCAAGATGGGTGTTAATGAGTAAATGTGATTCACAAAGAAGACGGCTCAAATAAGCCTTCTTTCAGCCGTTTTTGGTGAAGGAAGAGTCTTTTTTGAGCTATTTTAAAAAAGTCACATAAATGGTGCAATAACGGCATCATTTTATGAAGGAAGAATGTATAAAAGTCATAAAACCAGCTCCAATTAAGTGATGGAGTGATTGTCACATTTTTAGGTTTTTACACATTGTCTAGCTTAACTTTAAAAGATCATGTTAGTTAGCTGTTTAAGTTAAGCGCTGGTCCATCCTTATTCTTCATAAATTATAACAGCTAAACATTAAAAATTTTGTGAGGTGAGCAAGCGTGGGGAAATCAATTATTGAAAAAATTTGGGAGCAACATATCGTTCATCAAGAGGAAAATAAACCGGACTTATTATATATTGATCTGCATTATATTCATGAAGTCACTTCACCGCAAGCATTTGAGGGTTTAAGGTTGAAAGGTAGGAAAGTAAGACGACCTGACCGGACGTTTGCGACGATGGATCATAACGTTCCAACAATCAATCGTTATTTTATTGAAGATGAAGTTGCTCTGAAACAGTTGACGGCGCTTGAAACGAACTGCCGCGATTTTGGAATTGAGCTTGCAGATTTGAACAGTCCGGATCAAGGGATTGTTCATGTTATCGGTCCTGAAATGGGATTGACACAGCCAGGAATGACCATTGTTTGTGGAGATAGCCACACGTCAACTCATGGCGCATTCGGATCGATTGCCTTTGGGATTGGAACAAGTGAAGTGGAGCATGTTTTTGCAACTCAGACATTATGGCAAACAAAACCGAAGACGTTAAAACTTGAAGTAAACGGAAAACTAAAATTTGGCGTAACGGCAAAAGATGTGATTTTATACATAATTGCTAAGTATGGCGTGAATTTTGGGAATGGATATATTGTTGAATATTGCGGAGAGGTATTCCGGAATATGTCGATGGAAGAACGAATGACTGTTTGCAATATGTCGATTGAAGGCGGCGCACGTGCTGGATTAGTCAGCCCAGATGAAACAACATTCTCCTACTTACAAGGCAGAAAGTTTGTTCCAACAGGCGAAGAGTTTGAAGAGAGTGTTGAAAAGTGGAAACTCTTAGCTAGTGATGAAGATGCAGTCTATGACAGGGAAATCACCATTGCTGCAGAGCAAATCTCGCCAATGGTTAGCTGGGGAACAAATCCTGGCATGGCAAGTGCTGTGGATGAGAATATCCCTGTTGGGTCTAGTGATACGGTTGGGGAAAAAGAATTGCAACTTGCTCTCGAATATATGGGGTTAACGGAAGGAATGCAGATTACCGATATTCCGGTCCAACATGTATTCATTGGATCTTGTACGAATTCACGTATTGAAGATTTGCGAAAAGCAGCAGACGTTATCTCGGGGAAACAAGTGCATAAAGGAGTCCGGGCAATGGTTGTCCCTGGTTCGCAAAAAGTAAAGAAACAAGCCGAGGAAGAAGGGCTTGATGAAGTATTTAAGTCAGCCGGTTTTGATTGGAGGGACTCGGGCTGTAGCATGTGTTTAGGAATGAATCCAGATGCAGTTCCAGCAGGAGAGCATTGTGCCTCAACGTCCAATCGGAACTTCGAAGGTCGTCAAGGTGCTGGCGCACGAACGCATTTAGTCAGCCCGGAAATGGCGGCGGCGGCGGCGCTTTATGGAAAGTTTGTTGATATCAGAAATTTAGAAAACTCATCAATGCATCAATTACATTAATTTAGGAGGTGCAATATGGAACCAATTACGGTATACCGAGGAAAACCGGCAGTTTTAGACCGGAACAATGTGGACACAGATCAGATTATTCCGAAGCAATTTTTAAAACGAATTGAACGGACAGGTTTTGGAGAATTTTTATTTTACAACTGGCGATATAATGAAAATGGTGAGCTTCGCAAAGACTTTGAGTTAAACCAGCCTGAAGCCGCGGGTGCTTCCATTCTAGTGGCAGGTGAGAACTTCGGCTGCGGATCTTCAAGGGAACATGCACCGTGGTCGTTGCAAGATTTCGGTTTTCAAATCGTCATTGCGCCTTCATTTGCTGATATTTTTAAAAATAACTGCTTGAAAAATGGGATTCTACCAATTGCTCTTTCTGCAGATGAAGTTTCCTATTTAATGAAGGAAGCCAAAAATACCGATGTTGAATTCACAATCGATTTACCTAATCAAAAGGTTTACGGACCAGCTGATTTTGCTGCAGATTTTGACATTCACCCATATTGGAAAGAGATGCTAGTGAATGGGTGGGATGAGATCTCAATCACCCTGCAATATGACGATCAAATTTCTAAATATGAACAAACAATAGACGTTATGTCTACGAAATAATTGCCTAGCATGGCCGATTGGATCAGACTCGCACAAATACCTACAATGGAGTGTTACAAACACTTATTTTGAACGGTATAGTTGTAGTGAAGTCTGATCCTTTTTCATCGTTTTAGTTTTAGAGCAGACGCTCATGGATGTTTCTTATGAGTCATCCTCTTTTGCTAATGAATTTTTAGTTAATTTTTGTATTGTGATAAAAACAATGCTAAACTATTTGCTAGAAAATATATTGACAGGCGGAGTTATACAATGGGCGGAAAAAAGAAACAAAAGCAAGAAGGAAATGTTATTCCGTTTCCTAAATTGGGCAGTCGGCTTGTGGAAAAGGGCATAGAACATATCGAAAAAAGAGAGTTCAAACGTGCTGCGGAGTTGTACAGCCAAGCAAGAGAGCTAGATCCTGAGAATCCCGATGTTAATGTCGGTTTAATCGTTTCTTTTGTCGAAATGGGACGCTATCTAGAAGCACGGGATTTGTGTAAAGAAGTGCTACATAAAGGAATTGGCGACTATTTTCAGATCGTCAGTATCTATTTAATGGTTTTACTCCAACTTAACGAGCATGAAGAAATGGTGATAACAATCGAGGCTTTGTTGGATGATAATCAAGTACCCCATGATAAAATCGACCACTTTAAAAATATGCTTGCGTTTAGTACTAGAGTTTTAGAAGAGAATGAAGATATGTCTGCTGAAATCGAAGAAGAGAAACGAACGGAAGCAGAGTTTTATGATGACGAATGGTTTGCTGGAAAATCCGACGAAGAAATTTTTAGGAATATAAGTCGATTATCAGAAGCGAATATTCGTGTTTTTATGCCATCTGTTCAGAAATTTCTGCTAGACGTTGCGGCACATCCTTTTTTGAAGACGCTATTACTCCACATTCTACAAGAACAGGAATATGATAAAAATATACGGGTAACAAAGCTCAAAAAAGAGATTAACATCATTCCAACAGAAATACGACCTATGAAAGATACGGATTTTTTCAAAACGGTTACATCCCTTGTAGAAAGACAATTAGAACAAGAGAATCCATCATTATTGGCTATGGCTACATCTCTCATAGAAAGGCAGCAATTTATCATGTATCCAATTGCACCTGATGCGAGCACCTTTCCAATTTGGGCTTGCGCCTATCATACTATGGCAGAGATGTATCAAACTGGTGATAATACCGTCAATCAAAGAGCCGCTCAATATGGAGTAAGTCCGGATTCCGTGCACGAAATAATCCTACAAATTAATACAATTGAAGAATTTTCTTATGGGAATATTTAATGTATTGCTGTTGAAACGAAGGGAACCTGTGTTATAATGTAGGGGTTGTAATGTCTCGTTTTGTTATGAAACGAACAGAGCCCTAGCTTAATTAGGGTATGGTGATGCTTGTTAGGAATAGCATAGCAGATTCATCCAGTGCTTATTCATTTTAGTATATAGATTTTTGGAGGGAAACACATGTCTGTAAAATGGGAAAAACAAGAAGGTAATCAAGGCGTACTAACTGTTGAAGTAGAAGTTGCTACTGTTAATGAAGGTTTAGACGCTGCGTTCAAAAAAGTTGTAAAACAAGTAAACGTACCAGGCTTCCGTAAAGGAAAAATGCCTCGTCAAATGTTCGAAAAAAGATTCGGTGTAGAATCTCTTTACCAAGATGCACTTGATATCATTCTTCCAGATGCATATGCAAATGCAGTTGAAGAAGCAGGAATCAACCCTGTTGATCGTCCTGAAATTGACATTGAACAAATGGAAAAAGGCCAAAACCTTATTTTCAAAGCGAGTGTAACAGTTGCACCTGAGGTTAAATTAGGTGAATACAAAGGTCTTGAAGTAGAAGCATTCAACGCTGAAGTAACAGACGAAGATGTTGATAACGAAATCAAAGCTCTTCAAGAACGTCAAGCTGAGCTAGTAGTAAAAGAAGAAGGACAAGCAGCTGATGGTGACACAGTTGTGATCGACTTCGAAGGATCCGTTGATGGTGAATTATTTGAGGGCGGAACATCTGAAAACTATACATTAGAGCTTGGATCTAATAGTTTCATTCCTGGTTTCGAAGAGCAAGTAGTTGGTCTTGAAACAGGAGCTGAAAAAGATATCGAAGTATCTTTCCCAGAAGAATACCATGCTGCTGAGCTTGCAGGTAAACCTGCTGTATTCAAAGTGAAATTACACGAAATTAAAACAAAAGAACTTCCTCAATTAGATGACGAGTTCGCTAAAGATGTTGATGATGAAGTTGAAACACTTGCTGAATTGAAAGAAAAAACAAAGAAAAACCTTGAGCATGACAAAAAACACCAAGCAGAAAACGCAATTCGTGACGCAGTGATCGAAAAAGCGTCTGCAAACGTGGAAGTTGACATTCCAGAAGTTATGGTAAATAACGAAGTAGATCGCATGATGAAAGACTTCGAACAACGTCTTCAATCTCAAGGCTTGAATATGGAGTTATACTTCCAGTTCTCAGGACAAGATGAAGAAGCTCTTAAAGGACAAATGTTAGAAGAAGCGAAAAACCAAGTTCGCGTAAGCCTAACTCTTGATGCAATCGTTAAAGCTGAAAACATCGAAGTAACAGAAGAAGATGTGAATGCTGAGCTTGAAAAAATGGCTGAAATGTACAAAATGGATGTAGAAAATATCAAAAAAGCACTTGGTAGCCTAGAAGGACTTAAAGGCGATCTTAAAATCAACAAAGCAATCGACTTCCTTGTTGCAAACAGCAAAACAGTCGCTGCTGCTGAATAATAAAGGCCAGTGTTTCTTAGGCTAAGTATTTAAATTTAGCCAAACAACCTATTTTGTATTATAATTAGAAACATGCAAGGCACGAGCATTCGTGCCTTGTTCTATACATAGGCAATGAGCCAAAAATCGATATCGGTATCACATAGTCATACATAAAAATCGAAATTTTTACATTTGTGTTTAATCTTGTGAGTAAAGGTTAGTATAGTGAAAAACGCTTGTTTTTACGACAACATGCATGCATTAGCCACTATGAATATAGAAGCCTCAAATCGCCATTTTTTAAAAAAATTATTTTGATGGGAATTTCAGCATTGATTTTTTTATAAATTCAGTGTAGATTAATTTTAATACCGCATATACATAGTTATACATACACAATATCCCTGCCTTATTAGTAAGTGTCAAACAGGAGGAAGAAAAGCTCCTATCTAAACATACCCGGTAATTATTATTGCACTAGTTCCATGAAATAGCTTTGGGCGAATGATTTAAACTTGCTAGCCCATGGAGGTATGAAATGTTTCAATCAAATGGTTAGTAAGCGTTTTCAAAAAGTGAATTGCGTGATATACTAACTTTGTTGTTGACTGATTCGGTGGGCGTGTTCTTTGGCAATGTGACTCCATTGGCACTTAACGTTTTTCGGGTTTGGGAAAGCCTGTTACGGGCAACATACATATTATTGTTAAGAATAGTTAGTACTTATTGGACAACTATCATGTCCTAAGCATTTTTATTACAAAAATACTTGGAACATGGTACAATGCGGTCTACATCAAAATTTTATTACCGAGCTTATGCGTCTATTTCAGTCCAAAAATAAGACGATTGGCTATGTATATAGGAAAATTCTATAAAGGAGTGAGTCCATGTTTAAATTTAATGATGAAAAAGGGCAATTAAAATGTTCTTTTTGCGGAAAAACTCAAGAGCAAGTTCGTAAACTGGTAGCAGGGCCAGGTGTATATATTTGTGATGAATGTATTGAACTTTGTACAGAAATCGTAGAAGAAGAACTAGGCACGGAAGAAGAAATCGAATTTAAAGATGTTCCAAAACCGATGGAAATTCGTGAGATTCTTGATGAATATGTGATTGGACAAGAGCAGGCTAAGAAATCACTTGCTGTTGCGGTATACAATCATTACAAGCGAATTAATTCAAACAGTAAAGTGGATGATGTAGAACTTGCAAAGAGTAATATTGCTCTAATCGGACCTACTGGTAGTGGGAAAACGTTACTTGCACAGACATTGGCACGATTATTGAATGTTCCGTTTGCCATTGCAGATGCTACTTCATTAACAGAAGCAGGGTATGTTGGGGAAGATGTTGAAAACATTTTGCTTAAATTAATCCAAGCTGCAGATTATGATGTTGAAAAGGCAGAAAAAGGAATCATCTATATTGATGAAATCGATAAAGTAGCACGTAAATCTGAAAATCCTTCCATTACGCGTGATGTGTCTGGTGAAGGTGTTCAGCAAGCCTTATTAAAAATTCTTGAAGGTACCGTTGCAAGCGTTCCGCCACAAGGTGGTCGTAAGCATCCACACCAAGAGTTTATTCAAATTGATACAACAAATATTCTCTTTATTTGTGGTGGTGCATTTGATGGAATCGAACCGATTATTAAACGCCGTCTAGGCCAAAAAGTAATTGGTTTTGGATCAGATGTGAAGAAAGATGATGTTGCAGAAAAAGAATTACTTTCTAAAGTGCTTCCAGAAGATTTATTGCGCTTTGGTTTAATTCCAGAATTCATTGGTCGTATTCCAGTAATTGCTACATTGGAGCAATTAGATGAAGCGGCATTGATTGATATTCTAACTAAACCGAAAAACGCTCTAGTGAAGCAATTTGAAAAAATGCTGGAGCTTGACAATGTCATTCTTGAATTCGAGGAAGATGCTCTACTTGAAATTGCGAAGAAAGCAATTGAAAGAAAAACCGGAGCTCGTGGACTGCGTTCTATTATTGAGGGCATTATGCTTGAAGTAATGTTTGAACTGCCTTCACGTGATGACATTGATAAATGTATTATTACAGGTGCAGCCATAACAGAAAATGAGTCACCTAAACTCGTTCTTAAAGATGGAACAACGATTAACGCGGCTGACAGAACATCTGCATAATCCTAAACAGGGTCTGATTTCGTACTCTACACACAAGTATTGCGTGTTATCATCACGTATTACTGGATGTTGTAGCGGCGAGGTCAGCCCTTTTTTTTGTCTTGAATCGTTAAATTTTGGCTCCGACGCGCAAATCCCGCTCGCAAAGTACTGATTCCAGCTTGAAAACCTTCCGATTCGGCGCGTCATGTCTGGAAAGGGAGGCTGAACAATAAGCCATGAGGGGGTGTTTCAGTATTTTAAATGCCGAGCCTGCTAGTGTGGCGTTTTCTTTTCATACGCGTACCAGCAGCCACTCCTCATTTTCCACAGAGAATGAAAATGGCTCAATGTTCTCCTTATAGTGCGTGTTCAAAAAGAAGGATAAAAAGAGCCGAGAAGTTCGAGGAGCGCATCTTGAGAGGACCGGAACGTATGCAGTAATACGTGAGGACTAGAGAGACAGAGGGACGAAGAAATTCGACAGCTATTTTTACCGGACTTTTTGAGCATCCTCTGATACGTAAAAAAAGATGGATGATTCATTTAGGCAAAGGAGATACTATCATTTACATACTTGGTGAATGCAGGAGGGAAAGGCAATGAATTGGACAGGAATCGCGCTATTAATTCAGCTGTTTTTTGGTATTGTGATTGGTATGTATTTTTTTAATTTACTTAAGGGACAAAGGACACAAAAGGTATCGATTGATCGTGACTCTAGAAAAGAAATGGATCACTTGCGGAAAATGCGTTCTATTTCTTTAACGGAACCATTATCAGAACGTGTACGGCCGATCACATTTGCTGATATTGTTGGCCAGGAAGATGGAATTAAGACGTTAAAGGCTGCACTTTGCGGTCCCAATCCACAGCATGTTATTGTATATGGCCCACCGGGTGTCGGCAAAACAGCAGCTGCAAGGCTTGTTTTAGAAGAAGCGAAGCGCAATAAGAAATCGCCATTTCAAAAAGCAGCCGTATTTGTAGAATTGGATGCAACAACGGCCCGGTTTGATGAACGAGGTATTGCAGATCCACTGATTGGCTCTGTTCATGATCCAATCTATCAAGGAGCCGGTGCTATGGGACAAGCAGGAATCCCGCAGCCAAAACAGGGGGCAGTAAGTAACGCACATGGTGGTGTCTTGTTCATAGATGAAATTGGTGAGCTTCATCCAATTCAAATGAATAAACTACTTAAAGTGCTAGAAGATCGTAAAGTATTCTTAGAAAGTGCGTATTATTCAGAAGAAAATACGAATATTCCAACTCATATCCATGATATTTTTAAAAACGGATTGCCTGCAGATTTTCGCTTGATTGGTGCAACAACGAGAACCCCGAATGAAATTCCTCCTGCCATCCGTTCGCGCTGTATTGAAGTTTTTTTTAGAGAGCTCGATCCTTGCGAGATTATTTCGATTGCTAAAAAAGCATCTGAAAAGGTGAAGATGACAATCAGTGATAAAGGTCTAGAAACGATCGCTGAATATGCCCGAAATGGCAGGGAAGCTGTAAATATGGTTCAAACGCTAGCTGGTATTTCTATTACAGAAGATCGTGATTACATTAAAGATGAAGACATAGCTTGGATGGCTCACACAAGCCAACTAACGCCAAGAATGGACAGGAAAATAGATGACAAGCCAAAAATAGGTCGGATTAATGGACTTGCTGTTTACGGTCCAAATAGCGGGGCACTACTTGAAATTGAAGTAACCGTCATGCCTGCGCTTGACAAGGGAAGTATTAATATTACTGGGATTGTAGAAGAAGAGAGCATTGGTGGAAACGGGAAATCCGTCCGTAGAAAAAGTATGGCAAAAGGTTCAATCGAAAATGTGATTACCGTTCTTCGTTCGATGGGGGTTCCTGCTGATCAATTTGATATTCATGTCAACTTCCCGGGAGGCAGCCCTGTGGATGGACCATCTGCCGGAATTGCGATGGCAAGCGGAATCTATTCAGCTATTTACAAAATTCCTGCTGAAAATACAGTGGCGATGACAGGAGAAATCAGTATTCATGGCCATGTTAAACCGATTGGCGGGGTCATTCCGAAGATTAAAGCAGCCAAGCTTGCAGGGGCAAAAAAAGTGATTATACCGTATGAAAACATGCAGCCATTGCTGAATGAAATAG
Organism: Paenibacillus sp. FJAT-29882; assembly: GCF_001510645.1. GTDB lineage: Bacteria > Bacillota > Bacilli > Bacillales > DSM-1321 > Peribacillus. The sequence goes on from NZ_LMVB01000001.1 coordinate 639,368, forward strand.
ACGGAATTGAAATCATCCCGGTGAAAACCGTGAAAGAAGTCTTTGAAATTGCGTTAAGAAAAGATATTATTCCTGAACAAATCTTGCCTCAGCTTGATTTAACGAAGCGGGAAAGTGTATAAGTGAAACTTCCATCTGTGGGTGCCATTCCCCACTGGTGGTTGGTTAAACCGAGATAAACGTATTAATAGGGTCAGTTCTCGTACTTTACTCAGGAGGATCCGGTGTTAAATGCACTTGATTCTTACTGAATAAAGGAATTACGAGATCTGACTCTTTGTTTTTTCAGGTAAGCCTATCAATCTGAGGGCGAGTTTCCTCCTGCTTATTAGGCCATTGTAAGGGTGTGAAAATAACTAATTTTTGCCGATGGTGATCGGGAACGATATTTCGTCTACTATACGTCAAATTTTTGGTTTTTCGTGCGTATTGTTTTGTTTTTGGAGATAATAAAAGAGGAATAAGCTTGTCAGATAGACACGTTCTTGTAAATACGTTAGAATTGTTACACTGGTCAATCTAAAAAACTAGACGATACGATAAATTATTGGAGGTGTCAGGCATGGCTGATAGAGAAATCATCGTCCCCCTCCTGCCGCTAAGAGGCTTACTTGTATATCCTACAATGGTGCTACATTTAGATGTTGGACGAGACAAATCGGTACAAGCTTTGGAAAAAGCAATGGTGGAAGATCATCTTATCTTTTTAACGACACAAAAGGATGTTTCCTTAGAAGAACCAGGTGAAGAAGATATTTACCAGATGGGAACTTTAACAAAGGTGAAGCAAATGCTTAAACTCCCGAACGGTACAATCCGCGTATTGGTAGAGGGACTGAACAGGGCTCAGATTATTGAGTTCTATGATGATGAGACACAATTCTCTGCCAAAGTCGAAGTGTATGAAGACAGTGATGAAAAAGGAATTGAGCATCAGGCATTGATGCGTACGCTGTTGGAATACTTTGAACAGTACATAAAAATGTCGAAGAAAATTACTCCTGAAACATTTGCCGCAACGGCAGATATTGAGGAACCCGGCAGGCTTGCGGATGTGATAGCATCCCATTTGCCATTAAAGCCGAAAGAAAAACAGGAAATTTTAGAAACCATTGATGTGAAAGAACGATTAAGCAAAATAATCGAAATCATCAATAATGAAAAAGAAGTATTAAACCTCGAGAAGAAAATTGGCCAGCGTGTGAAACGTTCAATGGAAAGAACACAAAAAGAGTATTATTTACGCGAACAAATGAAGGCGATCCAAAAAGAACTTGGCGACAAAGAGGGGAAAACTGGGGAAATAGCTGCCCTAACTGAGAAAATAAATGAAGTTGGCATGCCAGAGCACATCAAGGAAACGGCCATGAAAGAATTGGATCGATATGAGAAAGTCCCTTCTTCCTCTGCGGAAAGCTCTGTCATCCGTAATTATATCGAATGGCTCATCACACTTCCGTGGTCTAAGGCAACAAAGGATGATCTCAATATTCAAAAGGCTGAAAAAGTGCTGAATCGTGATCATCATGGACTTGAAAAAGTGAAAGAACGTGTACTTGAGTATTTGGCTGTCCAACAATTAACACAGTCGCTTAAAGGACCAATTCTTTGTCTTGTCGGGCCGCCTGGAGTAGGGAAAACTTCTCTTGCACGTTCGATTGCAACGTCGATGAATCGCAATTTCGTTCGGATTTCGCTTGGCGGAGTGCGTGACGAATCAGAAATACGCGGACACAGAAGAACGTATGTTGGTGCGATGCCAGGACGCATCATTCAAGGCATGAAAAAAGCAGGAACGATTAATCCAGTGTTTTTACTAGATGAAATCGATAAAATGTCCAATGATTTTAGAGGCGATCCTTCAGCTGCGATGCTTGAAGTGTTGGACCCGGAACAAAATAATCATTTCAGTGATCATTATATTGAAGAAACCTATGATCTCTCAAAAGTGATGTTCATTGCTACAGCTAATAACTTGGCGACGATACCAGGACCGTTACGGGATCGGATGGAGATCATCTCTATTGCCGGTTATACGGAGATCGAGAAACTTCATATCGCAAAAGATCATTTGCTACTTCGGCAAATGAAGAATCATGGTTTGCAAAAGACACAGCTTCAAGTTCGTGAAGACGCACTAATCAATATCATCCGCTATTACACGAGAGAAGCGGGTGTCAGAAGTCTGGAACGTCAATTAGCTAGCATTTGCCGTAAAACCGCGAAAATCATCGTATCTGGTGAGAAAAAGCGCGTGGTGATTAGTGAGAAAAACGTAGAAGATTTCCTAGGAAAAACGATGTTCCATTACGGTCAAGCAGAAACTGTGGATCAAGTCGGTGTTGCAACCGGTCTTGCTTATACAACAGTAGGCGGAGATACGCTCCAAATCGAAGTGTCTCTTTCACCAGGAAAAGGGAAACTCATTCTGACAGGGCAACTAGGCGATGTCATGAAGGAATCTGCCCAAGCAGCATTTAGTTTTGTTCGTACGAAAACGGAACAACTCGGAATTGATGCGAATTTCCATGAAAAGCAAGATATTCATATCCATGTACCAGAAGGAGCCGTTCCAAAAGATGGACCTTCAGCAGGGATTACTCTTGCAACAGCGTTAATATCTGCTTTAACAGGTCGACCGATTCATCGAGAAGTAGGGATGACAGGCGAAATTACTTTGCGTGGACGGGTGCTTCCGATAGGCGGTTTAAAAGAAAAATCACTAGCCGCACACCGGGCAGGATTGACGAAAATTATTATCCCGAAAAATAATGAAAAAGACATTGACGATATACCGGAAAGTGTCCGAAAAGAATTAGAATTTGTTCTCGTTTCTCATGTTGATGAAGTGTTGGAACATGCATTGGTAGGTGAAACAGAATGAAAGTAACAAGTGCCGATATCGTCATTAGTGCGGTGAAACCGGAACAGTACCCAAATGAATCGATTCCGGAATTCGCCCTTGCAGGTAGATCAAACGTCGGCAAGTCCAGCTTTATTAATAAGATGATCAATCGTAAGAATCTTGCACGGACATCTTCAAAGCCAGGAAAGACGCAAACGTTAAATTTTTATATCATAAACGACATGCTGCACTTCGTTGACGTACCTGGATACGGCTACGCAAAAGTATCTAAAACGGAGCGGGCAGCGTGGGGGAAAATGATTGAAACGTATTTTACAAATCGCGACCAGCTTAAGGCAGCTTTATTAATCGTTGACCTGCGCCATCCACCGACGAAAGATGATATCATGATGTATGGCTTCTTTAAGCATTATGATTTGCCCGTCATTGTCGTTGCAACGAAAGCTGACAAAATCCCAAAAGGGAAATGGCAAAAGCATTTGAAAGTGACACGTGAGACATTAGATATGGAAAAAGAAGACGAAACCATCGTTTTCTCTGGTGAAACGGGCCAAGGGAAAGACGAAGCATGGGGATTGTTGAAGAAGTTTATGTAAAAACAGGGTCAGACCTCACACTCTACACATTGTTTACTGACATGTACACGTCATATAAACGATATAAAAGATGTGGGGTCAGACCCTTTTTTTATTTCTTTTTAATGAAAAGAATATAGATGCCAATACCCATTACAAGAAATGGCCAATAAGACGCTGAGTTTGCGAGTGCAGTTTCGCTCAGTCCGAATTTGCTGATGAGCTGGTCATAATAGACCGTTATAATAGCAATAATAAGTAACAAGATTCCTTTGGTTAAGCTTGATTTCGTCTTACTTGCCTGCATCAGAAAGCCGATGGCAACAATGAGTTGAAGAACACCGATGTGATTAGGCCAAAAAGCAAGATGATCAACTAGATGATAGTGCAGCCCGGTTCCAAAAAGGATCACACCTGGAAGGATGGCTTGAAACTGTTTCCCACCATATGCTTCTCCTAAAAAAGCGGCTCCGATAATACAAAGAACGGTTGGCCAATTGAAAAAGCCTTCAAATAAGACGAGATTATACTGTTGAAGCAAGAAATAGAGGCCGAAGCCGAGTAAGATAATTCCGGGAAAGATTCTCTGAGTTTTCATCATGACCTCCTAGTTTGATTACTTGAAGTTCGTTTCAATTTTTGTTATGGTACTTTCATATAGAGTAATTGTCGAATCCACTTATGTAAAATGAAGATTAGGTAACAATTCCATGTTAGCATATCGTTTTCATGAACTGTTCATAATTTTGCCGTTTTAAGTAAAATATAAATGATATAATGTAGGTTGTTGAGTATTGAATTTACTGGGGGTGCAAACGAAAGATGCATATAGTAGCGGTAGGCTTGAATTATAAATCTGCCCCTGTCGAAATCCGAGAGAAATTATCATTCAATGAAGCTGAACTTGCTTTAGCAATGAAAGCATTAAAAAACAAAAAAAGTATTCTCGAAAACGTCATTATTTCGACATGTAACCGTACCGAAATCTATGCGGTGGCAGATCAATTGCACACAAGCAGATATTATATAAAAGAATTTCTTTCCGAGTGGTTCAATATCGAGAGAGAAGAGTTTTCTTCGTATCTTACAATCTATGAAGGCGAGGGAGCGATTGAGCATTTATTTAAAGTAGCATGTGGTTTAGATTCGATGGTTCTTGGTGAAACCCAAATACTTGGACAAGTACGGTCAAGCTATATGGAGGCTCAAAAAGAATCAACAATCGGAACCGTTTTCAATCATCTTTTTAAGCAATCATTAACGTTAGCAAAAAGGGCTCAATCCGAAACAGAAATTAATACAAATGCAGTATCTGTTAGCTATGCAGCCGTTGAATTAGCGAAGAAAATATTTGGCGAATTAACGGGAAAGAATACATTGATTCTAGGTGCAGGTAAAATGGGTGAACTCGCCATTCAAAATCTCCACGGTAATGGAGCTGACGATATCACGGTTATCAACCGCACGCATGAGAAAGCCGTTACTTTAGCTGAGCGTTTTTCTGGGAAAGCAAAGCAATTACAAGAATTGCAATGCGCGCTAGTGGAAGCAGATATTCTTATTAGTTCAACTGGTGCAAAGGATTTCGTTATTAATAAAGAAATGATGACCTTTGTGAATAAGATGCGTAAAGGCCGCCCCATCCTGATGGTTGATATTGCTGTTCCGCGTGACCTAGATCCTGCAATCGCTGAACATGATAATGTTTTCTTATATGATATTGATGATCTTGAAGGAATTGTAGAAGCGAATATGCAGGAACGTAAAAAAGCAGCTGAAAGTATTTACATGATGATTGAATCCGAGATTGTTGAGTTTAATCAATGGGTAAATGTCTTAGGTGTTGTGCCGGTTATTTCAGCACTTAGGGAGAAGGCGCTATCGATTCAATCTGAGACAATGGTAAGTCTTGAACGGAAGCTTCCTCACTTAAGTGAACGCGATCAGAAGCTAATCAGTAAGCATACGAAGAGCATCATTAACCAAATGCTGAAAGATCCGATTCTATATGCAAAAGAAATAGCGGTCGAGCCAAATGCGAAAGAAGCTTTGGATCGTTTTGTGAAGATTTTTCACTTGGCCGATTTAGTTGAAGAATCTACCATGCCCGTACAACAGGAAAAAAGAAAAGTGGCGCAGGTCAAACCAGTCCCTGTTCAAGTGTAGTTGGAGTATAATATGGAATTAATTATGACAAGATTACATGAAGTGACTGTACTAATTTATGCAGCAAGTGTGCTCTTATATTTTATTGATTTTCTTCATAATAACCAGAAGGCAAACAAAGGAGCTTTCTGGTTACTTGCTATTGTTTGGGTCTTACAAACCGTATTTTTATTTTTATACATGCTACAAACGGGCCGAATCCCCGTGCTGACGATTTTTGAAGGCCTTTATTTTTATGCATGGGTGCTTATTACGTTATCGTTGTTGATCAATAAATTTCTACCTGTTGATTTTACTGTATTTTTTACAAATGTATTAGGGTTCATCGTGATGGCGATTCATACATTTGCACCGGTTCAAATTCAGTCGAAGGTACTGGCAGAGCAGCTCGTTTCAGAACTTTTGCTGATACATATCACCCTTGCAATCCTATCCTATGGGGCGTTTTCACTTTCCTTTGTATTCTCGTTATTGTATTTAATTCAATACGATTTATTAAAAAGAAAGAAATGGGGTAAGCGTCTATTACGGCTTGGTGATTTAGCTAAGCTTGAGCATATGTCTTATGTGCTCGCGGTCATTGGTGTGCCGATGTTGATTCTATCGCTTATTCTAGGGTTGCAGTGGGCCTATATCAAAGTGCCAAATGTCATTTGGTTTGATCCAAAAATTCTTGGTTCATTTTTAGTGCTCATTGTGTACAGTATCTATTTATATTTTAAAGTCCGAAAGCAAATGTATGGAAAAACGTTAGCCTATCTGAACCTTATTTCATTTTTAATCGTTCTTATTAACTTTTTCTTTTTCGGAAGTCTTTCCACATTTCATTTATGGACTACATAGGAGGATATCATGAGAAAAATAATTGTCGGTTCAAGACGAAGTAGGCTTGCTATTACGCAGACTAACTGGGTAATTAATCAATTAAAGGAGCTTGGTGCACCTTATGAGTTTGAAGTAAAAGAGATTGTGACAAAAGGAGATCAAATCCTTGATGTAACGTTATCTAAAGTGGGCGGTAAAGGCTTGTTTGTGAAAGAAATTGAGCAAGCGCTTTTAAATAAGGACATTGATATGGCTGTTCATAGTATGAAAGATATGCCTGCTGTGTTGCCGGACGGTTTGACGATTGGCTGCATTCCGCCGAGAGAAGATCACCGCGATGCCTTGATTTCTAAAGACCATGTAAAACTTGCTGATTTAAAGCCTGGTGCAATCGTTGGAACAAGCAGTTTGCGTCGCAGTGCACAATTGCTGGCGGAACGTCCTGACCTTGAAATTAAATGGATTCGAGGCAATATCGATACTCGTCTTGAAAAACTAAAAAACGAAGATTATGATGCCATCATCCTTGCAGCAGCAGGCCTTGCGAGAATGGGTTGGAAATCAGATGTTGTAACAGAATTCCTGGAACCAGAGCTTTGCCTACCTGCAGTTGGACAAGGTGCACTTGCTATCGAATGCAGGGAATCAGATGCTGACCTGTTAGAACAATTGGAAAAACTGACGTGTAACGAAGCGAAGGTAACAGTAGAAGCAGAGCGGGCTTTCCTTGATAAAATGGAGGGTGGTTGCCAAGTTCCAATTGCGGGATTCGCTACTGCAAATGATGCGGGGAGTATTGAATTAACAGCGCTCGTGGCATCACCTGATGGAAAAACAATTTTCAAAGAAGTCGTTGCAGGAGAAAATCCCAAAGAAATCGGCATTGAAGCAGCTCGGATCTTAACGGAAAAAGGTGCGAAAACATTAATTGATTCTGTGAAAGAGGAGCTCAGTCAGTAATGAATGAGTCTGGCCCTCTAAAAGGTTATCATGTTCTCATTACTAGAGGGAAAAGTCAGGCAACAGGCTTAGTAGAAAAAGTGGAGAGCTATGGCGGCAACGCTGTGGTCGTTCCACTCCTTGATTTTGTCCTGCCTGAAAACGTCAATCAGCTTAAAAATTACGTTCGTCATATTCATGAGTATGACTGGTTAATTCTTACGAGCCAAAACGGAGTTGACTACTTTTTCCGTCTTCTAGAAGAGCAGGCACCGGTAAAATTGCCGCGGATTGCAGTAATCGGTAGTAAAACTGAGGAAATCCTTAAGAGTCACGGATTTAAGTCGGATTTCGTGCCCTCAAATTTTGTCGCCGAATCTTTTGCAGAGGAATTTATTCCAATGATAAAGCGGGGCTCGCGTGTCCTTATTGCGAAAGGAAATTTGGCTCGTACGGTTATTGCCAAAAAAATTCGTGAAGCAGGGGCACAATGCCAGGAAATGATTACGTATCAAACGGTATTGCCTAAAGAAAGTGAGCCGAAGCTTTCAGACTTGCTTACTAAAGGGCGATTGAATATTGTTACGTTCACGAGTTCGTCAACGGTCCATCACTTTATGAAAATCGTAAACAAGCAAGATTTGCAAGCGAGTTTAGATCAACTTGTTTTTGCCTGTATCGGTCCAATCGCTTTTGAGACAGCCGAATCATATGGTTTGTCTGTAGCTGTTTGTCCAAAAGTATACACAGCAGAAGCTATGATTGATTGTTTGGCGGAATATATGTCAAGACAATATACAAAATGAATATGGCGTTAAAACACCACCACTTACGATGAAGGATAAATCAGGTAGTACGCTACACTCACCTAATCGCAATGGTGGCGGTGCGGAGCCGGAATTCGGGGTGCTTTTTTCAATAAAATAAGTGTACTTGCTAAGTAGATAGGCTATATAGTAAGTACTGAAGCCCCGTCCCCATGCCCTTCATCAAAATGAGACTGACGTTTCTAATGCCACGATTTACGATAAAGGACCTACCTAGTGTACGTAAGTTTAGTATGGGCTATATTTTTAAAACGCGGAGACTGAATCCCTTTGGCCTTCGTGTAAATCATTTTTAGGGAGGAATTCATATGAAAGACATTCAATTTACGAGACACCGTCGTCTGCGTTCAAGTGCTGGCATTCGTTCCCTCGTTCGCGAAACGCATTTACATAAAGAGGACTTTATTTACCCAATTTTCGTCATTGATGGTGAGAATATCAAAAGTGAAATCACTTCTATGCCAGGAATTTATCAGCTTTCTATGGATCGTTTATTGGCTGAAGTGGAGGAAGTCGTAAGCCTAGGAATTAAATCAGTCATCTTATTCGGTGTACCATATGAACATGATAAAGATGAAGTAGGTACAGGCGCATTTAGCCATAATGGGCTTGTACAAGTCGCTACACGTTTGATTAAGGAATCATATCCAGAACTGATTGTTGTCGCTGATACTTGTCTTTGTGAGTATACAAGCCATGGTCATTGTGGCGTTGTAGAAGGCGACAAAATCTTAAATGACGCGTCCCTGGACTTACTTGCCAAAACCGCAATTAGTCAAGCAGAAGCAGGAGCGGATATCATTGCCCCTTCCAATATGATGGACGGTTTCGTTACAGCGATCCGTGCCGGACTTGATGAAGCAGGCTTTTTAGATGTGCCAATCATGTCATATGCGGTTAAATATGCATCAGCTTATTATGGTCCTTTCCGCGAAGCAGCCAATGGCGCACCACAGTTTGGCGACAGAAAAACGTATCAAATGGACCCAGCTAACCGGATGGAAGCGTTCCGTGAAGCGGAATCGGATATAGATGAAGGAGCAGATTTCCTCATCGTCAAGCCGGCGCTTTCTTATCAAGATATTATCCGTGATGTGAAAAATTATACAACTCTGCCAGTTGTTGCTTATAATGTGAGTGGAGAATATTCGATGGTCAAAGCAGCTGCAATAAACGGCTGGGTAGATGAAAAGTCGATTGTCTTAGAAATGTTAACAGGCATGAAACGTGCAGGAGCGGATTTAATCATTACATACTTTGCGAAAGACGCTGCACGCTATCTAGATGAAATGAAGTGAGAACCTTTTTCTAAAAAAGGGTGTGTCCAAAAAGGCCAGTGAAGTACGTATGCACAAATACGTGAAGACTGGACTTTTTGAACAACTTTTAAAATAAACGATGAAATGGGGAATACCATGCGTTCATATGAAAAGTCAAAACAAGCCTTTGCACAGGCACAGAACCTAATGCCAGGCGGTGTAAATAGCCCGGTTCGTGCATTCAAGTCAGTTGACATGGATCCGATTTTTATGGAACGGGGAAAAGGCTCAAAGATTTATGATATTGATGGCAATGAATACATCGATTATGTATTGTCATGGGGGCCGCTTATTTTAGGCCATTCGAATGACCGTGTCGTGGAGGCTATAAAAAAAGTCGCAGAAACTGGCACAAGCTTTGGAGCATCTACTCTCATTGAAAATGAATTAGCGAAGTTGGTCATTGAAAGAGTTCCTTCGATTGAAATGGTCCGTATGGTTTCATCTGGTACAGAAGCGACATTGAGTGCTTTGAGACTTGCGCGCGGATATACAAGTCGCGATAAAATTTTGAAATTTGAAGGATGCTACCACGGCCATAGCGATTCATTATTAATTAAGGCAGGATCCGGTGTCGCAACCCTTGGTTTGCCAGACAGCCCAGGTGTTCCAGAAGGCATCGCGAGAAATACGATTACAGTTCCATACAATGATTTAGCAAGTGTTAAATACGCATTTGAACAATTTGGTGAAGACATTGCGGCCATCATCGTTGAACCAGTTGCCGGCAATATGGGAGTTGTCCCACCCGAGCCAGGATTCCTAGAAGGCTTACGAGCTGTAACAGAAGAATATGGTTCTCTATTAATTTTTGATGAAGTGATGACAGGATTCCGTGTCGGTTATAATTGTGCCCAAGGATATTATGGCGTAACACCTGATATTACTTGTCTCGGAAAAGTAATCGGCGGCGGTTTGCCAGTCGGTGCATTCGGTGGGAAACGGGAGATTCTAGAACGCGTTGCACCAAGCGGAACGATTTATCAAGCAGGTACGCTCTCAGGTAATCCGCTTGCAATGACAGCTGGACTTGAAACACTGAGTCAATTAACGCCTGAAGTGTATCAAGAATTTATACGTATTGGGGACATGTTGGAAGCAGGCATCGGTCAAGTTGCCAAGAAATATGACATCCCACATACGTTCAATCGTGCCGGTTCTATGATTGGCTTATTCTTTACAAACGAAGATGTCATCAATTACGAAACAGCGAAACAATCCGACTTGAATTTCTTCGGCACCTATTACCGTGAAATGGCCGAACAAGGCGTATACTTGCCACCATCTCAATTCGAAGGGCTATTCCTGTCAACCGCCCATAGTGACGAAGACATTGAAAAAACAATCGCAGCTGCTGAACAAGCATTTGCTAAATTGAGAAAATAAAAGTAAAAAGCAGATTTACCTTTTGAGGTGAATCTGCTTTTTTTACGTAATGAAGATATGCGTCAACATGAAAAACTGCACACTTCAATTCTTCCCAGTCATTTTTCGCGTCATATTATCGTAGGAATTTTCATAGATTGTTAATGGCATCGTTATTTGTTTTCTTAGTTTGGAAGGAGGAGTTTGTTTGTCAACCGAAAATCAATCGTTTTTACGATTTTCCTTAGAGGAATCAGTCTGGTTTCAGAAAGGGCAGGAGATAGAAGAGCTTTATTCACTATCGCTTGAACCGAATGTGACCATTCAAGAGAGTGACCAGTATGTGGTCATTAGGGGTTCGTTGGATTTGATTGGGGAGTATAAGGAAACTGAAGAAGAAGCTGGGGCGTCAGATCTTGGATATTCACAGCCCTATTATCCGAAGACGATTCATAGTGTGGATCAAAGAGAAGACGGATTGAGTGAATTTATTCATCGTATCCCTGTTGATATTACGATTCCAAACAATCGCATACAGTCCCTAGATCATATTGATGTAAATATCCATGCTTTTGATTATTTTATGCCTGAAAAAAATTGCTTGAAGCTTGAGGCGGAGCTTTTAATTAGTGGGATTGAAGAGTCACGACCGGAAAGTAAATCTGAAGAACCAAGAGATTATTTACATTCAGATGAATATGAAGAGGAAGAAAATGAGCGAGATGAATCAAATTCAACATGGGAAGAAACGGTTGAAGTGGAATTTGAGGATGAGAGTTATTCTTCTTCTGGGAATGTGGAGATCCCACCCGAGCCAGTCTCATTTTACCGGGAACCAGAAGAAATGGCAAATAAGCCAGAAGAAATCGAATATTCGTCAGAGGAAAATGAACCAAAGCCAGCCTTTTTTTACCGGGAACTAGAAGAAGCGGCAAATGAGGCAGAAGCAATCGATGATTCGTTAGAGGAAAACGAACCAGAGCCAGTCTCATTTTACCGGGAATTAGAAGAGGAGGCAAATACGGCGGCAGAAATGGAGTCTTCAGTAGAGGGAATCGAAACAGAGTTAGTCCCTTTATCTCGAGAAATAAAAGTGGAAAAAGAAGATGAGGACGAGTTATTTACTCCGTTTGTTGTAGAGGCTAGAAAATTACCAGACATTGAAGAAGCTGAAGCATCACGGCCGATTTATGCAAATAAAACAGAAGAGATACAAGCTGTTGACCTTCCTATATTGGAGCAGAAATCAGAAGTGCCACTGAACCGCAAAGTTGAGAATCGTGTACCTAATTCAGAAATCGTCACAGAGAATGTTTCTGAGAATTCTCTGTTGGAAAAGGAATATGCTCCATTACTTGATTTTGTCCGTCGAAAAGAAGAAAAAACAATGAAGGAAGAACCATCTGAACGTGAAAAAGCCGCAAGTGTTGATTCGGCACAAAAAGAGGCAACTAGCGACGATCATCTCTCGTTAACCTCCTTTTTAGGTCGAAAGCAAGAGGAAGAGTTAATTGGCATCAAAGTATGTATTGTTCAGCAAGGAGAAACCCTAGATAGCTTGGCTGAACGCTATGAAGTCAGTGTACAGTCACTCCTAAATAGCAATGAACTAGAACCAAGCCAAGATATCTATGAAGGTCAAGTATTATACGTTCCTAAGGTGAGAGTTACTAAAAATTAATCAAGGGCAGAGCGGGTCATCCCCTCGCTCTGCCTCCTTATCAAGAAATTAATTGATGGAAGTGAATTCCATGGCGGATCATGAAACAAGAAACAAGGATGCTGAAGCGGTTCTCCGTAACTATGCGGTAAAAACGTACCATATTGAATATATGGGCAATATTACAAAGCTATACAGTGATAAAGGAGTCTTTGCTCTTAAATCGATTGATCCTCATATTGGGATTGATTTTATCCGAAATATTCAACGCTTATATCAGCGTGGATATAATCGAATTGTCCCCATCTATCAAACGATGGACGGCCGTTATGCGGTGCTTCACAACAGTCGATTGTATTATTTGATGCCTTGGCTTTCTGATCAGGAAGATGGAGAGCGCTCCGAACGGAATAAGCAAATGTTTCGCGAGCTTGCCCGGATGCACGCATTGTCAGTAAGAGAGATTTCCGTTGATCAGGAAGAGCGTGAAGAACATTATCAAACGACCCTTGAAGAATGGAAAAAACAGTTGGAATTTCTCCGTGAGTTTGTTGAAAGCTGTGAAAAGAAATGGTATATGTCGCCATTCGAGCTGATGTATTGTACGTACTATACTGACCTTTCACAGGCGCTAGAATATTCAACGAAAAAACTAGAAGAATGGTACGAGAAAACAAAGGATCATGAAAAGATCCGGACGGTTGTGACACATGGAAAGGTTTCATTGAAACACTATGTATACGATGATCGCGGCTACGGCTACTTTATTAACTTCGAAAATTCAAAAACAGCACCACCACATTTTGATTTGCTTCCATACCTAGTGGAGGCTGCGAGAACCTATCCATTTCCGTGTGATGACTGTGTCGATCTTCTCTACAACTATATGCGCTATTTCCCCCTGAAGTCAGAGGAAGTATTGTTATTTCAAAGCTATCTCGCTTATCCAGGCTCATCCATTTCGGTGGTTAAAGGTTATTTTGAAAAAAAGGGACATCGAAGTGAGTTACAATATGTCAGTCATTTTCAACGGCAATATTGGTTATTGAAAAATATTGAATATATGGTGATGAAAATCGAGGAAAACGAAAGGGCAAAGAAAGCAGCTGCAGAGGCACAACAACAGCAAGAACAAGAACAGCAAGAACAAGAACAGAATGCAGAATAATCCGATGCGTATGCTAAAAGGAACGGTAGCATATCGCTTCGGATTATTTTTTGATTCCTCATATCCAATTTTGCCGAAAAGAAATCAACAGTACGACAACGATCGAAAGCAGCAAAATATCTAAAAATGTCGGAAACAAAAGAGTGCGAAATCCCTGAAAAATACAGATCGGTAACATAAACTGACTACAAACATTACGGATACCTTTCAGCCAGGGCGGCAGCGTATAGGGAGTATAACGTTGTCTCAAAATTGCCCAACTCCTCACTTTTAAGTGGTACGATATCATATGGTTAAAAGTGGAGTTGCGTGAATAAAGTGAAACTTCCATCAGTGGGTTTTCTATCCCCGCTGATGGTTAGTTAAACCGGAATAGATGATCACATTTCCGGAAATACTGAATATTATAAGAAAAACCGTCACAGATGTAAGGGTAGACACCAAAACTCATTTAAAAACTTATAAATTCATATTTAATTAAAAAACTAAAGAAGATGATTGACGTTAGGTGTATTTCTTTTGTAAAATGAATCTTAATGAATAATTACATATCAACCGCTATGATTGGAAGTAGTATGATGAAAGACTGCTAAAAGAGAGGAAGCCATTTGCTGAAAGGTTTCTAAGTGTGTCCCATCAGAAGTCGTCCATGAGCAGTTTCCGTGAACAAAAGTAGTAGCGGAAGCCGGCGAAAAGCCGTTATCTAATCTTTAAGAGCCGAGAAAAGGATTGAACTCTTTTTTCGGAAAAAAGGTGGCACCGCGAACAACTTTCTTCGTCCTTTTGTGATGAAGGAAGTTTTTTTGTGTCTTTAACACATTTTTAAGGAGGAAATTCAGATGGAAGAATTAACGATGCCGACAAAGTATGATCCGCAGTCCATTGAAAAGGGCCGCTATAAATGGTGGTTAGATGGGCAGTATTTCAAAGCGGAAAGCGATGAAAAGAAAGAGCCATACACGATTGTGATTCCACCACCGAATGTTACGGGTAAATTGCATTTAGGTCATGCATGGGATACGACGCTTCAAGATATTATTACGCGAATGAAACGGATGCAGGGCTATGATGTGTTATGGCTTCCAGGAATGGACCACGCTGGAATTGCAACACAGGCAAAGGTTGAGCAAAAGCTTCGTGCTGACGGAATTAGCCGTTATGACCTTGGTCGTGAGAAGTTTGTCGCAGAGACATGGAGCTGGAAAGAAGAGTATGCAGGCCATATCCGTGATCAATGGGCAAAGCTTGGCTTAGGTCTTGATTATAGCCGAGAACGATTTACATTAGACGAAGGACTTTCTAAAGCAGTGCGAGAAGTATTCGTAAAGCTATATAATAAAGGGTTGATTTATCGCGGCGAATATATTATTAACTGGGACCCTTCAACAAAAACGGCGTTATCTGATATTGAAGTCATTCATCAGGATGTTCAAGGTGCGTTTTATCATATGAACTATCCGTTATCTGATGGATCGGGTTCCATTGAAGTGGCGACAACTCGTCCTGAAACGATGCTAGGGGATACAGCAGTTGCTGTCCATCCAGAAGATGACCGTTACAAGCACCTAATTGGTAAGCATGTTATTTTGCCAATTGTCGGCCGAGAAATTCCAATTGTTGCGGATGATTATGTCGATAAGGATTTCGGTTCAGGTGCAGTGAAGATTACGCCAGCTCATGATCCAAACGATTTTGAACTTGGCAACCGCCACAATCTTGAGCGCATTCTTGTCATGAACGAAGATGGCTCAATGAATGACAAGGCCGGTATTTACAAAGGAATGGACCGTTTCGAATGCCGTAAACAAATTGTCAAAGACTTACAAGAACAAGGCGTTCTGTTTAAAATTGAAGAACATATGCATTCTGTCGGTCACTCTGAGCGAAGTGGCGCTGTCGTTGAACCGTATTTGTCTACGCAATGGTTCGTCAAAATGCAGCCATTAGCAGATGAAGCGATTAAACTTCAACAAGGATCAGACGAAGAAAAAGTTCACTTCGTACCGGATCGTTTTGAGAAAACCTATTTACGCTGGATGGAGAATATCCGTGATTGGTGTATTTCTCGTCAGCTTTGGTGGGGCCACCGTATTCCGGCTTGGTATCATAAAGAAACAGGCGAAGTATATGTCGGTCAAGAAGCACCTGCTGACAGTGAAAATTGGGAACAGGATACGGATGTTCTTGACACATGGTTCAGTTCAGCACTATGGCCGTTTTCAACAATGGGCTGGCCGGATCGTGAAAGCGCCGATTTCAAACGCTACTACCCAACTGGTTCACTTGTTACAGGCTATGACATTATCTTCTTCTGGGTGTCTCGAATGATTTTCCAAGCAATTGAATTCACTGGCGAGCGTCCATTTAAAGATGTACTCATTCATGGGCTCGTACGTGATGAACAAGGTCGCAAAATGAGCAAATCCCTTGGTAATGGAGTTGATCCAATGGACGTCATCGATCAATATGGTGCCGATTCATTACGTTACTTCTTATCAACAGGAAGCTCACCAGGCCAAGATCTTCGCTACAGCACAGAAAAAGTGGAAGCGGTATGGAATTTTGCTAATAAAATTTGGAATGCATCCCGTTTCGCATTGATGAATATGGATGGAATGAAATATGAAGAAATTGACTTAACTGGTGAAAAATCCGTTGCGGACAAATGGATCTTAACTCGTCTGAACGAAACGATTGAAACCGTTACTCGTCTAGCTGATAAATATGAATTCGGTGAAGTAGGCCGCGCTCTTTATAACTTTATCTGGGATGACTTCTGTGACTGGTATATTGAAATGGCGAAGCTACCATTATACGGTGAAAATGAAGCAGCGAAGAAAACGACTCGTTCAATTCTAGCTTATGTACTTGATAACACAATGCGTTTATTGCATCCATTCATGCCGTTTATCACCGAGGAAATATGGCAAAACTTGCCGCATAATGGCGAATCCATCACCGTTGCAGCATGGCCGGAGGTGCGTTCTGAACTTACGGACAGTGCAGCAGCTGAGGAAATGAAGTTGCTTGTTGAAATCATTCGTTCTGTACGTAATATTCGCAGTGAAGTAAATACACCACTTAGCAAGAAAATCAAGCTCATTCTGAAAGCGAAAGACGAAAGCATTGTAACAACACTTCAAAATAACCGTGCCTACATTGAACGATTCTGTAATCCAGAGGAATTGACAATCGGTACAGTAGTAGATGAGCCAGGCCAAGCAATGACAGCTGTCGTTACAGGTGTGGAACTTATTCTACCGCTTCAAGGCTTAATCAATATCGAAGACGAAATTAAACGTTTGGATAAAGAGCTGGAGAAACTGAATAAAGAAGTAGAACGTGTGCAAAAGAAACTAGGCAATGAAGGCTTCGTGAAAAAGGCCCCTGCACAAGTAATTGAAGAAGAAAAAGCAAAAGAAAAAGACTATGTTGAAAAACGTGACGCTGTTATTCATCGTATGAATGAATTGAAACAGCTGTAAGCAAAAAAATAATCTTGAGCGTTACTCTTAACCCTACGAGGAAAAAGGTTCAGGATCTTAAACTGTATCACCTAATGAAGGTGTGGTGCGGAGCTGATTTTGCGAAGCCCCGCCCCTTTTCCATGAAAAAAGGATGACTCAAAAAGGTAACAGATGACTCTATGGGTCATCCTTTTTTATTAGTTGCATACAGATGGATAATTGAATTGAAAAAAGCCACTTTGAAGATCAAGAAAATTCCAGCCGTCCATAAAAAAATCATTTTGCCTATTTTTTAGGAGTTTGTTATGTTTAAATGTGATCCTTTATTAAAAGTTTGAGAAAAAGATCGATTTTTAGGGAGTGGTATGTTTGTTTCAATCAATGGAAGAGGTAATGGACTATTTATATAGTAGAGAATCGAAGCTTGGGATGGACTTCGGGCTTGCACGGATGGAGAATCTTTTAAAAGAGCTCAGGAATCCAGAAAAGAGCTTTCAATCCATACATATTGCTGGATCAAATGGCAAAGGCTCGACATTGAATGCCTTAAAAGAAATCTTAATGGCTCAAGGTCTTAAAGTTGGCAGTTTTACTTCACCACATCTAGAAAAAGTGAACGAAAGAATGATGATAAATGAAACGATGATCTCAGATGAAGAAATCATTGAACATATGAATACCCTTTATCCTTTATTGGAAGAAGGACAAGTAGGATATCGAGCTACTTTTTTTGAGATTATTACGATCCTATCCTTTCTTTATTTTCAAAAAAAAGAGATGGACATTGCGCTCATTGAAACTGGATTAGGTGGTAGGCTTGATTGTACGAATGTCATCACTCCTTTACTATCTATTATCACGTCGATTTCTTTAGAGCATACGAATATTCTTGGAAATACTTTGGCTGAAATCGCATCTGAAAAGGCGGGCATTATTAAACATGGTGTTCCGGTTATTAGTGGTGTAACGGAAGAGGAACCAGCTACGGCTATAATGGAGTATGCCACAGTACAGGATGCAAACCTTTATTGTATAAATAAAGAAATCTTCGTGAATGAGCCTAGCCAAGTTCAGGATGGCCAATATTTTTCGTTTAAAATGGGGCATACAACGCTTGAACAAATCGACCTTAAAATGCTCGGACGTCATCAGGTGAATAATGCGGCGCTAGCTATTGCAGCAGTAAGGCTATTAATTGAAAAATACCATCTAGAAATCTCTGAAAATAGCATTCGGCAAGGGTTGGCAAAAGCACATTGGGCTGGGCGATTTGAAGTGTTACCAGGTCATATCATTTTAGATGGTGCTCATAACCCTGCTGGAATGAAAGTTTTGTTGGAAACATTACAAACTAGATATCCTGATTTGAATTATCATTTTGTTTTTACTGCTTTACAAGATAAAGACTACAATCAAGTGTTAAGCATGGTAGATGAACAAGCAGCATCGATTATCTTTACCGAAATTGATTTTAAGCGAGCAGCATCCGCACAGGAACTTTTTGAAAAAAGTAAGATGGATAAGAAAAAGGCCATCATAAACTGGCAGGAAGCGATCGATTATGCACTGAATCATCGAACCATCAATGATTTAGTCATCGTCACAGGTTCCCTCTATTTTCTCGCACTTGCCCGACCGTATATCATGAAAAATAGTTGAACAGACGACCGTATTCGATTGAGAAATGAATTTTGCGCGCCGGAGCCCAATTTGACGCAAAAATTTATGAAGCCAACTGCCATATTCATACGAGATCAACCCTTTATGACAGTTTTTATAAAAAACCTGTAGCTTAATGATGCGATGGGGCAATGTTCAGTGGAAACACCAGACTTAGCACGGATATTAACTTCCTGTTTCAAGCATTACGAGCCAGAATTATTAATAGGAATCGATAGTGGTGCTAAGCGAGGAGGGAGAAACCGGGTATCTCAATATGACGGGTGAAACACATATTTAAAGATCGGACCTTTCGCAAACTATAGACACTTCATTTGAACTGTGTACAGTAGGCATTAGGTCGGATCTTTTTTTAGTTTTGGATTACTTTTTCTAATTCATTGGTTTATGATAGGGATGATAAGTTAAATGCGGGGTGAAGCACTTTGATGATTATATATACAACAATGATTGCTGTCGTTCTGCTAGCTATCCTCCTGTATACACTTCCTTTGCGAATATCGCGGTCTGGGAGAATAGCTATTTTGATATGTAGTGTTTGTCTCGCAGCAATTCCGCTTGTTGCGAATGATTTTTTTCCGCGTTGGTTTCTGTATATCGCGCAGTTTCTATTGGCTATTCTTATGACTTATATCATGGTGAATAGACTCGAGTTTTCTCATGGAAAGGAAACAGAAGAAGCCAATTTATCGGAAATGGATCCGTTGTTTTCTTTTGCTGAGTTACAAGAACGAGCAAAAATGAGTGAAACGGTAGATGAATACTATGCTTCTTCAAAAGAGCAGCCAGAACCATTTATGATTCAAGAAGTTGAAGGGGAATCAGACACATCATTTGTTAAAATTGAAACGATCATGAATAAGCCGCTGGAATTGAAAGAGGATGCTTCTGAATTTATTGATTTTACGAATCGAGAAATTTTGGCGACTGAGGATACAGATGACCTAGAACCTTTCAGTTCAAGTGAGGAAGAACAGGTTTTTGCAGCAAGAAAGAAAATCTTTGAAAATCTTGAAGCGCAGGTAGCAACTTCTATAGAGGACGAGCAGCTGAGCAAGAAAGAAGTAAACCTTGCACCGGCTGAACGTCTCAGTCTGGAGTTTGATGATTTGGAAGAAATGTATTTGAAAAAAAAGCAAGCGGGGGGACAGTAAATGGAGAAACGCTTCCCTACCTACTTACGGGTTTTAGCAATTGTAGTCCTTTCAACGATTTTTATCATGTCGTTTTCACAATTAGGAGTCAAAGCCTACGAGAAATTCCTGCAACAAGATCAAAAGTTTGCCGCAAATACATTCATTGGAACTGTTCAGGTTAGTGGCGAGTCTACTAAACAAGCAAATGAAAATCTCATCCACACGATTGCTGAATGGCAAAGCAAAAGTCGCCTTTCATTAACCTTTGCAGATCGTAAAATGACGATTCCTATGGATTTCATTCATTTTTCGCTAGAAGAATCTGTTCAAGACGCAGAAAACGGTATGGACAATCCATTATTCGCTACTATAACGGAAACAAATATCAGACAGTTGTTAAAAGAAATTGTGGATGAACAGGTAATTGAAAGGGTAAAAGTAGATCAATTACAAGCGGAAATTCAGAGACAAGCTGGTTTGCTTGATGCGAATGAGCGAGTGATAAGTTTGACAAAATTCTTTGAGGAATCGGTGTCTGTAAGTGTGATTTCTCATGCAAAAAAGCAACATATCGACGTCAAATCATTATCATCATGGGTTGAGAGCACGCATCCAATAACGATTCCAGCTTTCGGCGAGTTTTCTTTCATCAACGATTTGAGTGTGAATGCCGGTAATTGGACGGATGAATTTTTAACACAAGTAGCCTCTCTAGTATATGAAGCAAGCTTATCAACTAATCTACAAATTCTTGAAAGAAATACAAGTCAGGAAGTGCCTGTTGGGGTTACAGCAGGCTATGAAGCCAAAGTCAATCGAAACGGAATGGACTTGAAATTAGCCAATCCTAATGACTTCGAAATGACAGTTACAATCAAAGCTACTCAACCAGGTGTGCTCATCGTTGAAATTAGTGGATACGAGACAGAACAACAATATAAAGTCGTATTAAAAGATTCGAAGACCATCCCTTACCGGAAGATCATTCAATACACAGCATTATTGCCAAGCGGTTCAGAAACGATTAAGAAGTCAGGTAAACTGGGATATTCAGTATCCGTTTATCGGGAAACGTATAATTCATTGAATGAAAAACTGGATTCCGTGCAAATTTCGAATGACTTTTATTTACCTGTGAATGAGGTTGTTTTGAAGGAAATACCTGTGGAGTCTGAGGTAATAGGGAGAGATGATATGGAATTAGAACTGATTGAAGAAGGTGAAGATGATCATTCGGACGAAGAACTAGATGCGCAACTGAGAGTTGATGAAGAACTTGGTGAAGACTCAATAGAAGAGAAACTACCATTGGATACAAAGGAAAAAGATAAATCTATAGACTAGACTTGAGAAATGGCTGCCAAATATTTTTGGCAGCCATTCTGGTTATTTTTCTAATCATCTGTTACTTCATTTTTAGTGAGTTATAAACCCGACCTTTTTTGTAAAATCATTTGTATTTGTTAATCAATCTTACTTAGTGTCTGAAGTGGAAAATCTTTAGGATCCCTTATATACTGTTCTATACCCTTGAATGTAATAGTAGTTCCCCCACTTGTCACATTAAAACCATTTCTAGCAATTACTACACCTTCAAATGATTCACCACTAAAAGTTACCTTGCCATTTGGGGCAAATAAGATCCCTGTCATTTTTAAGCCCCCGCTATTTATATTAATATCTCTCTGACTAACAATGATTGCGTTAGTAAAAGTATTTACATATTTTCCTAAACCACTATCATAATAGCTTTGAACATTTATGCTATTCCCATATAATCTCATATTATCAGGTTTTATCGTTTGGGTATATCCGTGATCCTTATACCACTGAGAATCTTTTAATGGTGGAATATCCGTATAACTCTTAGTTAACTTTGGAACATCAGCTTTAAGAATCACTTTGTCCAGAATAGATTGATGATAATTATTAGGATATTTTAAAGTCCCTTTATAATAAATACTTGCATTTCCTTCTATCGTAGGTGTCCAATCCAATTCAACATTCCCTTGAACGTAAACATTTCCATGAATGATAGCATCTTTGAGCTTAAGATTTCCATTAACATATACATCTCCATATATATGACGTGTTCCACCCCACAAGGTTACATCACCATTCACATATATCGTTCCTGGAGATGTAGGTGAACCCAAACCTGCACTACCTCCATCTATATTTACGGACCCATTTATATTAATATTAGAAACATTACTAAATGAACCACCGTTTAATTGACTGCTAAGCAAATTTCCTCCAACAATAATCGTGGCATTAGGTCCGTTCACTTGATTACCTTGAAATTCAAACTGTGAACCATACACAAAAATATCATTCTTCACTAGAAAAGTGTAAAAATCTTCCACTGTACTAGGGCTAGGAGGCTTTACAATCTCACCCGCAATAGGCTGATTCGTTGTCCCTAGTAACACCGTTTCCAAGTTGTATTCGTTTTGATAGTGATCTTTTATAGTAAAAGCTACTTTGAAAGTTGATGTAGACAACAGCTGTATACTTTGCTCTGAAACGACTTTAGTCCCATTGATTAGTACTTCTGTAAAAAGATAATTTGTTTCTGTTGCTAATGGATTTTTCTTTTCTTTCTCTGTGTATAACATGCCAGAACTATACCAAATACTATCTCCATTCTCATGCATCGATCGCAACTGGGTCATGACAATATTTGCTTCTTGTCTCAATTCGTTATGCGATTGTGTCTTCTCCTTAACGTGCAGCGTTTGAAAAAACACACCATACACAACACTCCCAATAAATCCTGTAATGGCTAAAGCGGCTAGCACTTCTATTAAAGTAATGCCAGATTCCTTGTTTACCTGTTTCATGAAATTCCCCACTTTTTGATAAAATTGATCCATTCCCTATTATAGTTTGTTATATAATGAATAAAAAGACATTAGGTGGTAGCAATTCGTGAATAATCTAAAAAATAATCAAGCCTTCACTCTTATTGAAGTTCTAGCTTCCATCACAATCCTTGGTATTGTGTTAACGATATTTTTATCCTTCTTCTCAAATGCAATGACATTTTCTACAAAAACAGAAGATAAATTAACAGCAATTAATCTAGCTGAACAAGAACTTTATGAGGTAACAAATAGCTTGGAAACATATTGTAAAACAAACGATTGCCAAACTATCCCAGTAGATAAGTATATTCGTCCATCTATTCCATTAAATCAAAAAAACTATCTTTCAACCGTGACACCTTTAACACAAAGTAGACAAGAAAGCTCACTAGGCTTACTTCCTATCTCTATAAGAATAGAATCAGAAGACCATAAAGAACTAACGATTGCATATGGATATGTAGATGTAAGCCTCAACAATTAGGAGAATAATTGATGAAACAAAAAAATGAAGCAGGTTATACATTAGTGCTTGTATTATTAACGATTACATTAATCCTTATTTTTTCAGTAACTTTAATTAGCAATGTTTTAAACAGTTCTTTGCAGAATCAAAAATCAGAGGGAAATATACAGTTACATCAATCATCACGAATGGGCTTAAAGTATGTTGAGAAGGAGATAAACACAGCAAATAACGAAGCAAAAAAAGCGGTCATAAAATGGCTAAATGAGTTCCCTACCACTAACGCTATTCCTACAGACGCTGAAATTGCTGTTAAATACGAAAAAGAATTTAGAACTAAATTAGTAGATAAAGAAATCATATCATCTGATAAAATGTATCAATTTAAAATAGATTATATTAGTATAACAAGAGTAGATAACACTCTTACGGTCACATATACTATTACTCCCTCATTGAATAATGTGTATGCTCAAGCAGATTCGGAACGAGAAAAAACCATTAATATAAAGATCCAAGAACAAAATCGCTAAGCAACCTCTCTCCCATCTCAAGTGTAGATGTACTCACTTGGGATCCTTTCACGCTTGCCGCATCGTTCCATGGCAAAAAGGGCAGACTGCTTCAACTTCATCTCCCTTTTTCAAATTATAACTAAATTCTTATACAACAAAGTTAGGTACCTCGTCTAATTTCCTACAATCCATGCAAACAAAAGGGACGAGTTCTTCTTTTTATCTAAATTGAATGGAAAAACATCCCAATATCATTATTCGTATAGTACTACAAAGATTGGGTAATTCGCTCTATAATTTAAGTAGATTTCATGTTATTTTGAATGATAGCAGACAATGATCAAAGGATTCCAGATAGGGGTGATAGAATGAAAAGTGAAAGAAAACGTTTAGGCGATTTACTTGTTGAAGCAGGGATCATTACGGAAGAAAAATTGCAGGATACATTAACATACAAAAAAGAAGGGCAAAAAATGGGTGATGCCTTATTGGAACGCGGATTAATCAATGAGCAGCAACTCATTGAGGTGCTTGAGTTCCAACTAGGTGTACCTCAGATCAGCTTATTTCGTTATCCCGTAGATACAGCCGTCTTAAGCTTGATTGCAAAAGAGTTTGCCTTCAGAAACTTAGTCATGCCCATAAAAAAAGAAGGGAATCAACTCATTGTAGCGATGCATGATCCGATGGATTATATCGCATTAGATGATATGGGACTATCGACTGGTTTGGTGATCTCACCTGTCATAGCGAAAAAGGAAGAAATCATTGCGTCACTCTATAAATATTATAGCAAGACAGAGACATTTGAAGAATTAGATATGAACAGGATCGCGACTGAGAATCTAGATGGTGAAGATGCACCAGCTGTTAAGCTTGTCAATCAACTTCTTGAAGCGGGCGTACAGATGAAAGCGAGCGATATTCATATCGATCCACAGGAATCAAACATCCTTATTCGCTATCGGGTCGATGGGATTTTACGTACAGAACGTGTCCTTTCGAAGAATATTTATAGTTTGTTAATTGCTAGAATTAAAATTTTGGCTAATTTGAACATTACCGAAACGAGACTGCCACAGGATGGCAGAATTAAATTGGATGTGAATGCTACGCCTATTGATTTACGAATTTCATTATTGCCAACCGTATTTGGTGAAAAAATCGTCATTCGTATTTTAGATTTATCCAATGTGATGATTCATCTTTCACAGCTTGGTTTTAATCAAGTGAATGTCAAAGCCTTTGTTGCGATGATTGAACGGCCGTCTGGGATGATTCTGATTACGGGGCCAACCGGTTCTGGAAAAACATCGACTCTATATGCGGCATTGAATCATTTGAATACTGAACAGGTTAATATTATTACTGTGGAAGATCCTGTGGAATATCAAATGAAGGGCATCAATCAAGTGCAGGTCAATCCAAGCGTAGGTCTAACGTTTGCTAGTGGCTTGCGCTCGATTTTACGACAAGATCCAAACATTGTCATGATTGGTGAAATTCGTGATCGCGAGACAGCGGAAATAGCTGTTCGGGCATCTTTGACAGGGCATCTTGTATTAAGTACTTTGCATACCAATAGTGCGCTTTCGACGATTCCGAGACTATTAGATATGGATGTTGAACCGTATTTGGTTGTTTCCTCCTTAACTGGCGTCATCGCTCAGAGACTGATTCGCAAAGTCTGTCCGGATTGTAAACTAGCATACACACCATCTGCCATGGAAAGAAATTTGTTTCAAAAACGTGGCATCCCTGTGCAATTCTTATATCGTGGCAAAGGATGTCCAAGCTGTCAAAACAGTGGCTATCATGGCAGGATTGCGATTCATGAAGTATTGAATATCGATGATACAATTCAAACGATGATGATGAATAATAAGCCACTTAGTGAAATCCAGCAATATACGGTTCGCAATGGGATGATTTTCCTCATTGACGATGGCTTGCTTAAAGCCAAACAAGGATTGACAACGGTAGAGGAAGTACTGCGGGTAGCGGGGACATGATTAGGGGGCTAGATGTGTGAAGGAGAAATTGGATTATATTTTAAAAGCTGCTTTTGATTTAGGGACGTCTGATATTCATTTAACGGTAGGTGTACCGCCGATTATGAGACTTCACGGTGACTTGAAACAGTATGGAAAAGACAACCTTACGCCAGCAGACACAGAATTAATGGCGAAAGTAATGATTCCTGAATCGATGTGGCAGGCGTTTAAGGACAAAGGAGAGTTGGATCTGTCATATGGAATCCCTGGCGTTTCGCGCTTCCGGGTCAATGCTTATCATCAGCGTTCTTGTATCAGCCTTGCGATTCGAGTCGTACCAACCGAAGTTCCGACTTTAGAACAATTGAAGCTACCATCTGTTTTACAAGCGATATCTGAAAAAAGGCAAGGGCTCGTTTTAGTGACAGGACCGACTGGAAGCGGGAAATCAACGACGCTTGCAGCGATGATTGATTATATTAATAAAAATATGAAGAAACATATTATTACGCTTGAAGATCCAATCGAGTATTTACATAAACATCAATTGAGTATTATTGATCAACGGGAAGTTGGTTTTGATACACAAAATTTCTCAAATGGCCTGCGCGCTTGTTTGCGACAAGATCCTGATATTATTTTAGTCGGGGAAATGCGCGATTTAGAAACGATTTCCACAGCGATTACCGCAGCGGAAACGGGTCACTTAGTACTTGGCACCTTGCATACAACAGATGCACCGGCAACAATTGACCGGATCATTGATGTGTTCCCGCCCAATCAGCAACCGCAAGTCCGTGTTCAGCTTGCCTCCGTCTTATCTGCGATTATCTCACAGCGTTTATTGCCGTCAAAAGACCGGGCAGGAAGGGTGGCAGCGATCGAGATTCTGGTGAATAATGCTGCTGTCAAAAATTTAATTCGTAATGAAAAAATCCATCAAATTGCAAGTGTGATGCAGACGAGTAAATCGGCTGGCATGCAAACGATGGAAATGTCGATTAAACAATTAGTGGAAGAAGGGAAGATTGATTCTTATTCTGCCCTCCCTTATTTAGAAGAAGGAATCATCTAATGCCAGTTTTTCACTATCAGGGTAGAGATCGGATGGGAAGAAAAAAACAAGGGAAGATGACGGCGGACACACGAAAAGAGGCGGTCACAAGGCTAAGAGAAACAGGGATAGCTGTGACGAGTATTGATGAACTAAAGGGCATTTTATATAAAGAAATCTCCTTGGGTAGAAAAAGCATAAAAAATCGTGATTTTATTATATATCTGCGCCAGTTTTCAACATTAATTCAAGCAGGGATCAGTGTTGTAGAAGCGACAAAGATTTTGGCGGAACAAACATCAAGTAAACTGCTGCGAAAAACATTAGAACATATTGTTCAAAGTTTAGAAGATGGAAACCCTTATTCTGAAGGAGCAGAAAAGCAACGAAATGTGTTCCCACCTCTCTTCATAAATATGATGCGAGCGGGTGAAGCTGGCGGGAATCTAGAAGAGGTTCTGGAACGAATGGCAGTTTATTTTGAGAAACAGTATCAGACAAGGCAAAAAGTACAATCGGCGTTGATGTACCCAGCAACGGTTGGTTGCTTGAGTATTATTATTATCATTTTTATGTTAGCTAAAGTCGTACCAACTTTCGCCAATATGTTTACTTCATTTGGTAGTGAGCTTCCTTTCTTTACGAAGTTGATTCTCAATCTTGGTGGATTTTTTGAAAGGTTTTGGTGGGTATTTCTCTTATTAGCGGTTGGATTATATATCTTCATTCGCTATATACGATCCAATAGCGAGATGAAATACTATCTTGATTATTGGCTTTTAAGAATGCCTATCTTCGGGCAACTGATTCAAAAGGCGGAGATTGCAAGAATGACGAGAACATTAAGCTCGCTTTTCAAGAGTTCTGTGCCAATTTTGCAATCTTTAACAATGGTGGAAAAGATTTTAGGAAATGAAGTGTTAACCAAGGTGATGAAACAATCGCGACTTTCGATTGAAAAAGGCGAGTCCATGGCCATTCCGATGGAAAGACACTGGGCATTTCCACCGATGGTCACGCAAATGATCATCGTCGGTGAAAAATCTGGTACTTTGGATGTCATGCTAGATCGCGTCGCTGATTTTTACGAAATGGAAGTAGACAATGCAACAAATCAAATGAAATCTCTTATTGAACCCTTTCTCATTATCTTTCTAGCTGTAGTTGTTGGAGGCATTGTGGCAGCTATTGCCGTTCCGATGTTCACTATATTTAACAAAATCCAATAAAAATGTTCAATATAGTAGAAAAAGTAGTTGTCAACTAGTGAATGAGTCTTATATACTAGCAATATATAAATAGATTGGAAACTGTGATTGATCATTTTTATTTGGGCACTTAAATGATCAGGAGTGAGTAGTGCAACCCGCCAATTTATGTTTAAATCCAAATTTTTGGAATTTAAATATAAACGTGGCGGTTTTTTTGTATGAAGGACATGGGGACGGGGCTTCGCGACTTATTCATCTAGCTAATCTATTTAGCGGGTTTACTTATCTGTTCGAGAAGGCTTCCGAAAATCCGGCTCCGCACTGCCACCATTGTGATTAGGCGAGTGTAGCGTGCTTCATGACCGATCCTTCATAGTAACTGGTGGCGTTTTAACGCCCTTTTAGGTTTTGTATGAAGTTACAAGCTGTTTTATTACACCGTGTCATACTACATAAAAAAATGAACTGAGGAGTGAACGTACATGATTAAACGAGTAAAAGCATTGATTCATGATCAAAAAGGGTTAACCCTAGTTGAACTTTTGGCTGTCATTGTGATTTTAGGAATCATCGCAGCGATTGCTGTGCCGAGTATTGGAAAGATTATTGATAATAGTAAGAAGGATGCTCATCTTGCGAATGCACAGCAAGTGATTGCAGCAGCTAAATTGTCCGATGCAGCCAATGAGAAATTTGGAGCAGACGGGGAAATTACTTTAGCGGAACTTATTAATGGTGGGTATATTGACGCGGACATTAAGCCTAGTGCTAGTGCCTCTGATGTGTCTGGTCTTAAAGATCCAGATGGAGGAGTATACTCCGTTGGCGGTGTTATAGTCGAGGAAACAGCCGGTAAAAAATCATATAAAGTATATTTAGTAGGAAGTAAGCGGTCTGTTGGAGCTAAAGAGTCTCCTGTTCCATCTTCGGCTTTAGATGATCGAACGAAAGTTATACCTAATGTGAATTGATACATGTATTATGATACTCCCACTCCTTCCCGCAAGGAGTGATTTTTTTTATCTAATAATAATCAATCTGCTTTATCAATCAATTGAACCTTCACGGCATTATCTTATTTAAATCTATATAACTTCCTGTATAATAAAAGGAACAACATGACGTCAAAACTCCACAACCAGTATGAAGGAAGGCTTATTGAAAACGGGGAGACCAAAACTCCAATAAAAAGGGAGAAATCCATGACACTATTTATTTACAGCTACATAGGTATTTTAGGCTTAGTTCTCGGATCATTTTACAATGTCGTTGGCTTGCGGGTACCGGAGAAACAGTCAATCGTACGGCCGCGGTCACAGTGTCCAACTTGCAAAAGAACGTTGACAGCTACGGATTTGGTACCTGTGTTGTCATATGTCTTTTTAAGAGGAAAATGCCGGAACTGTCATTCGAAAATATCGCTGCTCTATCCACTTGTTGAGCTTTTAACGGGTTTATTGTTTATGCTTGCATTCTATGAATTTGGATGGACAGGTGAACTAGTAATCGCACTTACCTTCATCTCGTTGTTAGTCATTATTTTTGTATCTGATATTGTCTATATGATTATTCCTAATAAAGTGCTGTTGTTTTTTGTTCCTCTTGTTTTAGTTGGCCGTTTAGTCGTGCCATTAGATCCATGGTGGGATATGTTTGTCGGCGCGGTCGTTGGCTTTGGTCTGCTTTTTCTCATTGCTGTCATTAGTAAAGGCGGCATGGGTGGGGGAGACATTAAACTGTTTTTCGTGTTGGGCTTGGTTCTCGGTCTCAAGCTGACTCTCCTTACGTTTGCCTTGGCAAGCTTCTTTGGAGCATTGTATGGAGTGGCTGGCATGATACGGGGGAATTATAAGAAACGGCAGCCGATTCCATTTGGCCCATTTATTGCAATGGGTGCGTTGCTTTCCTATTTTTATGGAAATGAAATCTTAAACTATTACTTTACTATGTTTTATTGAAGCGGGTGATGAAGAGAGTGAGTGCATTTAATAGACAACATCGAGTTCATCTAGCCATTAAAGATCGGTATATTCGGTTTGTGGAATCTGGAAAAAAGCGAAAACTGCTAGCCTATGGGCAAAAGAGCCTTCCAGATGGTGTGATCGTTGAGGGGCAAATCAAAGATCGTGAAACGCTCGAACTGATTGTCGATGAAATGATCGATCAATGGAAGCTTAAAGGGAAAAAAGTTTCATTCTGTGTACCTGATTCAACGGTAATCGTTAGGAAAATTCATGTTTCGAATGAGATTCCAGATCATGAACTGAATGGCTATTTATATATGGAATTGGGCCAGAGCATCCATCTGCCTTTTGCAGACCCTTTAATCGAAGCTGTGCCTTTAGAAAAAACGGCTGAAAACCGAGACGTGTTGTTATTTGCTTCAAGAGAAACCGTGTTACATGAATTTACAGCATTATTAAAGGGGACATCTCTTAAACCTGATATAGCAGATCTATCAGTGCTATCGCTATATAGAATGTATTATCATCTAGGTCTTGCTAAGCAGGATGAGCATGTATTAATGGTGCAAATTGGGTTAGATGCATTTGTTTTATCTGTTTTTAACGAACATAAACCCGTTTTTTCGCGTCATTATCCTTTGAAATTTCATGATGAGCACTTTGAACTTTCTAGAAGCCGCAGTGGATCGGAATTTTATTCTTGGGTGGGTGCACCGAACGAATTAAACAGTCAATCTCAAGATATTACCATGGAAATCGAACGTTTCCTATCCTATTACCATTTCAATCTTACAAAAGGAAATCATCGTATCTCAAAGCTCGTTTTGTCAGGAGACCATCCTTGTATGGAAACTTTTTATTCGGATATACATACTGCGATTGAAGTAGCCGTTCAGCCATTACTTGAACCACTATTTCAAACGAAAAAAGGAAGGAACATCCCTCCTGTATATGCTGAATGTATTGGACTAGCGTTAAAGTAGGTGTCAACATGCTTGTAGATATTAACTTATTACCTAAAAAAGAAAAAAAACGACGTACCGTTGTCCTCTTGATTTTGTTGACGGGGATTGTGCTATTGGTCAGTGGATTCTTCTTCATGACTACCTATCAAGCACAGAAGGCCCGATTGGTAGAACTGGAGCAAGAGTTAACGTTGACTAAAGAATTAAAAGTCGCGAAGGAAAAAGAGCGAACTCAGAGTGTTGAGTCCAAATCTGTGCGTGAATTGACAACGGCGATTCAATGGGTTGAAGAACATCAAAGTTCAACCTTTTTCATCATGAGAACTGTATCTTCATTATTACCTGAACGAGGGTTTATCGTAGATTTTTCCTATCAAGAAGATGGGACTGTGCAGCTTACTGTTCAGTTCGATTCTTCCCGGGAGGCAGCTTATTACTTGAAAAGTATTTCAAATTCAGCCATTATTTCAGGAGCTAAGTTACAAACCCTTTCAACGGAGAAGCTTGGGGATGGTGTGACAGCGGAGCCTATCCTTCCACGTTACAATGCACAATATGAATTAACGGTGGACAAGGCAGCCATTCAAGCATCAATACATGGGGAGGTAGGGTCATAATGCTTTCCCGAAAAGTAGTGTCGTTGATTCTCACACTTTTGTTGCTTTTTTTTATCATAGGTGTGAGTGGCGTGTATTATTTTGAATATAAACCATTACAGGACAAAATGGCTAGTCTTAACCGTTCGATTACGAAGGAACAAGATGAGCTAGAAAAGTTAGATCAAAAAGAGCAGAAAAGTGCTGCCATTAATACGATGGCTCTACAACGGAAGCTTCCAGTGAGTGAACTTGTTGATCAATTTGTATTATTGCTTGAAGAAGTGGAAGTAGCATCTGGTAGTCTTATTACGAATCTAGCATTTACAGATGCCGAACAAGCAGGTGATTCGGTAGATGAATTAGAAGCTGGAAAACTTGAGACAGCAGTAGAAACATCAAATACAAATCCACTACCTGAAGGAGTAAAGAAATTAACAGCGGTCATTACGGTTGAATCACCAACATATCTTGAACTGGAATCATTTGTGAATGGACTCGAGAAATTGGAGCGCCTTACAAAAGTAGAAAGCCTTCAATACACCGGACTCAAAGAAAGTAGTCGTTTAATGAACGCAGAAGATAGACTTACATTTAGTTTAACAGTAGCTACTTATTATTATCCTAAATTAGAAGAACTTAAAAATCAGCTTCCAAAATATCAGGAACCGAAACCAGCCAATAAGATAAACCCATTATTTGAAGCGAATCTTCCTCAGCTATCGGAGAAAAAAGCAGAGGAAAAATCGAACAAACCAGCTGAGCAAGATAAGGATACTGACGGGGAAATTGTTAAACGGAATCAAATAACATACAAAGTGTACACCCATAAAGTGCAACCAGGGGATACCCTTTTTCAACTTGCCATTTTATATTATAATAGCCGAAACGGTGAAAAGATGATTAAAGATTGGAATCATCTGAAACAACTTGAAGCGAACACGACAATTGAAATTCCTGTTCCTACTGATGGCAAAAATTGACGAAAGCTATTGATAACGAGACGACAAAAGTCTTGTTATTTTTTTTTATTCCTATGATAGGATGGAAAAAAATGTGCGTAGGGGGCGAAAAAAATGGACAACCCAGAAAATAAAAAAGGAATCACCATAAAAATTAATGGCGAGGAAAAGCCCTTGGTTGAAGATGATCGTAGCGATAGCGTTAAAGTAGCTGAAAATCAAACTTCTGCAGCAATCGAGCCAGAGGATGAAAGCTTTGATTGGGTATTTCCTAAGGACGAGGGTATATTCTATCAACCCGCCACTTCTACGAAAAAGAAAAATCCAACGATCCTTGCATTTGGCGGTAAACGGAAAAACCCAGGTAATAAATCGGGATACTCTCTTAAACTTCCATTTTTAGCTATTTTATTTGCGGTGATTATAGGTTCAAGTCTAGGTTTAATCGTGTTGAAAGCAATTACGGCTGATAAAGAGGTAGCAGCTGTCCCTGTTGAATCTAAGATCCCTAATGAGCCTGTGAAAGCTGAAAAGAAAGGAGCGGCTGTACCCACCATCCAACCGCTCACGGCTTTCCTTGTTCAAGGTGGTTTGTTCAGTAATGAAGAGGCAGCCAAGCAAATTCAGGAACGAGTTATGGCTAAAGGTGTACCTGCCGAGATATTGAAACAAGATGAGAAGTATTATTTGTTTTTAGGTTCAGCTACAAATCTTGATGAGAGTAAGCAACTTGCTGTTTTCTTTAAAAGCTATGATGTGGAGGTGTTTTGGAAAGAGCTTACCCTTAAGCCTGGAAGTGCGGCAAGCAGTAACGCAGCCATTATGAATAAAATGATTACAGTCTATCAGAACTTAACAAAGGCATCTAGTGCACAACTATTAAATCCGACAGCAACCACCGATATGAAATCTTTACAAACAGAACTTGAAGAACTTAAAACCAAGGTGAAAGACGATGCACCAGCAGGTCTAAAAGCCGCCTATTCTGACTTGAGCTCTGCCACCGATTTAATCAAGCAATACCAAAGTACTAAAGAACCCTCTCAGTTACTAAAAGCCCAACAAAAACTGCTGCAGTTCTTGAATTCCTATCAAATCTGACATAAAACGACTATTTCTCGGGAAATAATGAAGAACCAGACCTACTTTCGCGCTTTACTGCATGAAATGGGGTCTGGTCTCCATAATAAAGTGTAGACTTTTCCATGAAAGTGGATTGTTAGTTGAGTGATTATTTGGTACGATTAGAATGGACTCCCGGCCTGCAATGATATTTTTTATAGTAAGGAATGTGATGTAGTATGCACCCATTGATTTTAGCCTCATCTTCACCTCGTCGTAAGGAATTGCTGCAAGTACTTCAAATCCCTTTTCAATCTGTAGACGCGAATGTTGACGAAAGCATCGAACCGAATACGGCGCCATCTGATGCCGTAAAAGAGCTGGCTCACAGAAAAGCAAAAGCAGTTGCTGCGAATCATCCCGACTCTTGTGTGATTGGCTCTGATACGGTTGTAGCTTTAGACGGCTTGATATTAGGCAAACCGACTGACCGTGCAGACGCTAGAAGAATGCTACAACTGCTAGCTGGAAACACGCACTTCGTTTATACAGGTGTTGCGCTCGTTCAAGGAAAGAAGAGCCAAGTATTTTTTGAAGAAACAGAAGTGACGTTTTGGGATCTGTCAGATGCAGAGATTGAAGGGTATCTTGATAGTGGAGAACCGTTTGACAAAGCAGGAAGCTATGGAATCCAAGGTTATGGTTCACTATTTGTCAAAAAAATTCATGGCGATTATTTTTCTGTTGTGGGACTTCCCGTTTCAAGATTGTCTCGTGAACTTCTGGCGTTTCAAGCGGAAAACGAGTAATCCGTTCAAGCTCTCTGACAGGAATCCATCTAAATGTAATAATGAAAGGATGGTTATTTTGTCAGAAAAAATGTTAATTCGAGATGTTCCGAAAGATGAGAGGCCGCGCGAACGATTTATCCAAAACGGCCCTCAAAGTCTCTCCAATCAGGAATTGCTCGCAATCTTACTCAGAACAGGAACGAAAGACGAATCCGTTCTTCAGCTGGCCAATCGTTTAATCAATACGTTTGAAGGCCTGCGTATGTTAAAAGATGCGTCCATCGATGAAATCACGGCCATTAAAGGAATTGGTGAAGCAAAGGCCATTCAAATTCTAACTGCAGTTGAACTCGGCAAAAGAATTACTCAATTGAACTATCAAGATCGCTACGTAATCCGTTCCCCTGAAGATGGCGCGAACTACTGCATGGAAGAAATGCGCTTTCTCTCACAAGAACATTTCATCACCCTTTACCTCAATACGAAAAATCAAGTGCTCCACAAACAAACGATTTTTATTGGCAGTTTAAATGCCTCGATCGTGCATCCGCGCGAGGTCTTTAAGGAAGCGTTTAGAAGATCTGCAGCCTCTATTATTTGTCTACATAATCATCCCTCAGGTGACCCCTCGCCAAGTAGAGAAGATATAGAAGTTACCAAGAGATTAGTCGAATGTGGTAAAATAATAGGAATAGAACTTTTGGATCATATTATTATTGGCGAACATAAATTTGTGAGTTTGAAGGAAAAAGGCTATTTGTAACACTATCAAAATTCCTGATGATGCGGTATAATAATGTTTATGATTTTTTAAGGGGAACATTATAAATTTTTGCATTTTTGAATATTGACCATTTAAAATCTTACTATAAAAAGTATTTTGTGTATGAAAGGGAGAAACTAGTATGTTTGGAATAGGCACAAAAGATTTGGGAATCGATTTAGGAACGGCGAACACGCTTGTTTATGTTAAAGGGAAAGGTATTGTCGTCCGAGAGCCGTCTGTCGTTGCATTGCAAACAGATACGAAGCAAATTGTCGCAGTCGGAAATGATGCGAAGAATATGATTGGGCGTACGCCAGGTAATGTAGTGGCATTAAGACCTATGAAAGATGGCGTAATTGCTGATTATGAAACGACAGCAACGATGATGAAATATTACATGAAGGAAGCACAGAAAAAAGGTGTTTTCGGAAGCAAACCATATGTAATGATTTGCGTACCATCTGGAATTACAGCGGTTGAGCAACGTGCAGTTATTGACGCGACTAGACAAGCAGGTGCTCGCGATGCGTATCCAATTGAAGAACCTTTTGCGGCGGCAATCGGTGCGAATCTTCCAGTTTGGGAACCAACAGGAAGCATGATTGTGGATATCGGTGGTGGTACGACAGAAGTTGCCATCATTTCACTTGGCGGAATTGTAACAAGTAAGTCGATTCGAATTGCTGGCGACGAAATGGACGATGCAATTGTTAGTTATATCCGTAAAAATTACAACTTAATGATTGGGGAACGTACTTCTGAGAGCATTAAGATGGAAATCGGTTCAGCGGGGGATACAGAAGGCATTGAAAATATGGATATTCGTGGTCGTGATCTATTGACAGGCTTGCCGAAAACGATTGAAATCTCTGCTAAGGAAATTTCAGTTGCACTTAAAGATACAGTTGACGCAATTGTCGATTCTGTGAAAAATACGCTAGAGAAAACTCCTCCAGAGCTTGCTGCTGATATTATGGATCGCGGAATTGTTCTAACAGGAGGCGGAGCTTTACTGCGTAATCTTGACAAAGTAATTAGTGAAGAAACGAAAATGCCCGTTCTTATTGCCGAAAATCCGCTTGATTGTGTAGCAATCGGAACAGGTAAAGCGTTGGATCATATCGATAATTTTAAAAATAAAACAAAAGATTTACGATAAAAGCTTGAAGTGAGCATATTCAAAAGCTCCTTGACCCACATCGGATGAAATAAATTTGGAGTGCATTCAATTTCCGGGATAAACTTCTTTCATCTCGGTTAAAAACTGCCTATAATGGGGATTGAACACATTGGGCCACGTGCGAAATTCAGCCCAAGTGGACAATCCCTGTTTGTTTGAAAAATATCTAAATTGTAGTTTTCTCCCGCATAACGGAAAGTCAAGACCCCGTATAAAGGCTTAGAGGAATCGAAGAAGGGGTGAAAAACTCCCACAGATGGAAGTTTCACTTTATGTAGTCGTACATTTTTAATGAATTTTAGTGTTCAGCGCCAGGTGCCATTGGAATGATAAGCGAAAGTAGTGTTTCCTAGGCCGCGCCACTTATGCTTGTAGTTGATAAGCGGGTGCCTGGCGCTTTTCCAGACAGAGGTGTAGATTGTCATGCCACAGTTTTTTAACAAAAAATTAATCTTGTTATTAGCAGGAATTATTGTTCTTGTGGCATTAATCGGGTTTTCAATGAGAGAACGCGAAACATTGTCATGGCCGGAACAATTTTTTAAAGATACAACAGGATGGTTTGCAAATGCTTTTGATAAACCAGTTTCAGCTGTTACCGGACTTTTTGAAAATCTGAGCGATCTGCAAAATACATATGATGAAAATGCAAAGCTTAAAGCCCGTTTAGGTGAATATGTGCAGATAAAAACAGAAGTCCAAGCATTGAAAAAGGAAAATGCAGATTTACGGAAAATTCTTGATAAGGAAGATGATTTGAGTAAGTATTCGCCCATTCAAGCGACAGTCATTGGCCGAAATCCAGATCGTTGGAATGAGTTAATTACGATTAATAAAGGCGAGATGAATGGGATAGAAACGAATATGGCAGTCATTACAGCGGATGGATTAATCGGTAAGATAAAGAGTACGACTCCTACTAC
This sequence comes from Paenibacillus sp. FJAT-29882, assembly GCF_001510645.1. Lineage (GTDB taxonomy): Bacteria > Bacillota > Bacilli > Bacillales > DSM-1321 > Peribacillus. The sequence continues at coordinate 676,677 of NZ_LMVB01000001.1, forward strand.
CGCAACTGTACAGCTGGTTAGTTCCGGAGATCCGAATAATAAAATTTCAGCCTCTATTGTACAACAAGATGCAGCGAACGGAATCATCGAAGGGTATGATGACAAGCAAGGCTATTTGTTAATGAAGCGGATTCCATTTGATAAAGAAATAAAGATTGGCTCGATTGTAGAGACATCAGGACTTGGCGGCGTTTTTCCATCACGATTAATTGTGGGGAAAGTTGTCGAAGTGAAAGTGGATCAAAACGGCTTGAATCAGACGGCATATCTCGAACCTGCCACAGATTTTTATGATATAAAAAATGTCATAGTCGTCAAACGTGAAGTTGTAGGTGACGAAGAAGCGAAGGGTGAGGGTAAAGAATGAAGAGACTAATCCTTCCTCTCACTGCCTTTCTTTTCTTTATCATGGAAGGTTCATTCGCAAACCTACTTGCTGGCGATATATTCGGCGGTGACAAAATTATTGTGCCGAGGTTCATTATGATTCTTGTCGCATTCATTACCATTTATGGTTCGCGAAGAACGGGTATGGTATACGGCTTCATACTAGGTATAATGTATGATGTCGTATATACAGAAATATTGGGCATTTACATGTTCATGCTTCCATTTTTTGCTTACCTTATTGCGAAAATCATGAGGATTTTTCAGTCCAATCTGCTAGTGACCATTCTTACTTCGCTCGTATTTATTACGCTTTTAGAAGTGATTGTCTATCAAATTAATCTTCTGATTGGGTTTGCGCATATGGAGTTTAATACTTTTCTGGAAATTAGGCTTGTGCCAACTCTCCTGTTAAATCTTGCTTTTCTCATTGTTTTTTCTTATCCGTTAAAGCGTATGATTGAGAAACAGGAACTTGAATCAGCTGGCGAGTAAAAGTTGGCTTACTCATTCCTAAAGTACATAGTCTCTTCCTATAGAAGATAGGTAAGGCTATCCACTCTTCATAGAGCTTGTTCGGCTTCAATTTAGGCTTGACTTTGTCTAACCTTACACTAGCCATGCGGTGACTTACCTTGGCTTTAAGTGAAAAGCCAAGGAGTGGTGACGGTTTTTCTACTTTCATGCGCGTAGAAAAAGGAAATATCTCTAGTCATGTCGAATTATACTTTCATTGAGGTGAAACATGCGTCATGAATAAAAGAATTCAGCAAAATGTTATGATAAAAGGCACGAAAGATGGACTTACTCTTCATCTGGATGATTCATGTGCTTTTTCTGAGCTATTGAAAGAATTAGAATCAAAGCTTTCTGCGAATTATCAATTTCAAGAAAATGATTCGGGCATTGCCGTTAAGGTACATACAGGAAATCGTTATCTGCTTGAAGATCAGAAAAACAGTATCCGAGAATTGATCAGCCAGAAAAAAAAACTGGTTGTTGATGAAATCATCTCCAATGTGATGACGAAGGAAGAAGCAAAGCGATGGAAGGATGAACATCAAATGACGACCATTGCTAAAGTCGTTAGATCGGGTCAAATTTTAGAAGTTGTTGGAGATTTACTGTTGATTGGAGATGTGAATCCTGGCGGGACAATTATAGCCGGTGGAAATATTTTCGTGATGGGTGCTCTTAGAGGGATAGCGCAAGCAGGGCATAACGGCAACCGCCAAAGCTTTATTAGTGCTTCCGTCATGAAACCATCACATATAAGAATCGCGGATAAGATCATGAAAGCACCTGACAAATATATAGCAGATGGCCATGTGATGGAGTGTGCTTTCGTCGATGAAACGGGCCATATTATTGTGGAAAAAATTCAAGCTATTAAGAACCATAGACCGAATTTTATTAGATTAGAAGGGGGACTCTAATCGTGGGAGAGGCAATAGTTATTACATCTGGAAAGGGTGGGGTGGGAAAGACCACAACATCCGCAAATTTAGGTACATCGTTAGCTCTTCTTGGCAAAAAAGTATGTTTGATTGATACAGACATTGGTCTTAGAAATTTAGATGTAGTCATGGGACTAGAAAATCGGATTATTTATGATTTAGTTGATGTTGTAGAAGGACGCTGTAAGATACACCAAGCGTTAGTGAAAGATAAGCGCTTTGAAGACAGACTTTATCTTCTTCCAGCTGCTCAAACGACGGACAAAACATCCATTGTTCCTGAACAAATGCATAAACTTGTTCACGAATTAAAACAAGAGTATGATTATATCATTATTGACTGTCCGGCTGGAATTGAGCAAGGATTTAAAAATGCGATAGCTGGTGCAGATAAAGCGATTGTCGTAACCACTCCAGAAAAATCAGCTGTCCGTGATGCGGATCGGATCATTGGGTTGCTTGAAAAAGAAGAAAATATTGAATCGCCAAAACTCATCATTAATCGAATTCGCAGTCATATGCTGAAGAATGGGGAAATGATGGATATTGATGAAGTCACGACTCATCTCTCCATTGATTTGATTGGTATTGTTCTTGATGATGAACAAGTGATTAAAGCATCCAACCTAGGTGAACCAATTGCCATGGATCCTCATAACCGTGCATCCATTGCTTACCGCAATATTGCGAGAAGAATTCTAGGTGAATCGGTTCCGCTTTCATCCATAGAAGATGAACCAAAAGGCTTAATGGCAAAAATAAAAAAAATATTCGCAGGTTCTTAAACGAAAGCTCCAGCATATGCTGGAGTTTTTGTTTTGAAGCAAGAGAACTTATACGTCGAAATCAGGAAGTATGCGTAAAATTGGGCTTCGGCTAGCGAATCTCGAATTTCGCTCGCAAAGTACAAATTCCGGCACGCAAACCTTCCAATCTGGCGCGCAAATTTGGTTTCTAGCTCGTAATGCTTGAAAAGGAAAGTTGCTGCTCGTGTCAAGCCTGATTTTACCTTCGACCCCTCCTTGTATCTGTCATAGTTCGGACAAGTAAATCATACACTTGTACAAAGTAATTAGACGGGGGAGGACCAAAGTATGGATGATCGAAGAAAGAGAATTCAGGATCGGATTGCGAAGCGGAGAAAGCAGGCTGAACAAAACCAGCAAGGAGCATGGGCGAATTTGATTCAAGACGAATCGGATGGATATCGTCCCAATTTGTCGTATGAAAGCCCATCGCCTGGAAATGATTATCCTCTTTTTAAAAAAGAATGGTTTTTATTTAAAATTCTTGCAGCGGCTTGTTTGTTTTTACTAGTGGCCATTGCCTATAAACATCCGTCCACACAGCTTGATAAAGTGCGAGTTGTTGTGAAAGACACGATGAATCAAGAATTCCAGTTTGCGACAGTAGCATCATGGTATGAAGATACATTCGGGAAGCCAATTGCTTTTTATCCTGATAAAAAGAAAACCGAAACGGGGACCGTTGCAGACAATTCAAATCAGCAATCCGATCTTCCGGTTATTGGTAAAATCACGGAAAGCTTTGAGGTGAACGGGGAAGGTGTGTTGGTCGAGACATCCCAAATTAAAAACGTAGAAGCATTGAATGAAGGGATTGTCATGTTTGCTGGTGTGAAGGAAGGTTTAGGGAAAACAGTGATGGTTAAGCATGCCGATAAAAGTGAATCATGGTACGGTCAACTCGAGTCAGTGGAAGTAAAGCTCTATGACCCTGTTGTAAAAGGCACTGAAATCGGGAAGGTGACAGCAAGTGAAGACGGTTCAAAAGGGACATTCTATTTGGCAATTAAAAAAAATGATCAATTTATTGATCCTAAACAGGTGATTTCCTTTGAATGAATTAGTAAATCTGTTATGGAAAGTCAAAATTCATCCTACATTATGGCTCGTGATTGCGATTTCCGTACTGACTTCACATTTCACGCAAATGCTCATGTTTTTTGTCGTTATTTTCGTTCATGAAATGGGCCATGCTGCCGCTGCCCACTTCTTTAAATGGCGGATTAAATCGATTCAGTTGCTTCCATTTGGCGGCGCACTGGAAACGGATGAGTATGGAAACAAATCACTAAAGGAAGATTTGATTGTCATTTTGGCAGGACCTGTACAGCATGTATGGCTTGTCGGACTTGCCTATTTGTTCTACTCGTTTTCCATTATACCGTATGAGATGTATCAGCAATTCTTTTACAGCAATGCAGCCGTGATGATATTCAACTTGCTTCCTGTTTGGCCTTTGGATGGTGGCAAATTATTGTTTCTAGGTTTATCAAAGCGAAAATCCTTTCTTGATGCACATTCGTTTACTCTTCTTTTCTCAGCCATTTTGGCAACCGCCGGTCTGATTCTATCGGTTCTATTGATTTCTTTCAATTTGAACGTATGGATTATTGCCTGCTTTATCGGAATCACGCTTGCGATGGAATGGCGTCAGCGTTATTATGCGTTCATTCGTTTTCTACTTGATCGCCATTACGGCAGAAGTGTGGATTTAACAAGGCTTGAACCGATTCAAGTCGATGAGAATGAGATGATTTACAAAGTACTGGAAAAATTTCAGCGCGGATGTAAACACCCAGTCATTGTGATGAAAAATGGTCAGGAAAGCGGTTCGTTAGATGAAAATGAGCTTCTTCACGCCTATTTTACCAATAAAATGACCAACGGGAAAATCGGTGAATTGTTATATGCGTATTAAATGTGATATTCTTGCAACACACATTGTTTGAAGGGATTTTATCATGAAAAAGCTAATTGCCAATTTATCTACACGAGAAAAAAGATACGCCTGTATAGAAAATGGACGTATCACTAAATTAGAAGTTGTGCCGCCCGATCATGCTAGTAGCGTCGGTAACGTTTACCTTGGTAAAGTGACGAAAGTTCTGCCAGGCATGGAGGCGGCGTTTATTGATTATGGAGAAAAAAAGAGTGGATTTTTGTATCGTGATGAGCTTCCATCTTATCAAGAAGCGAAACGAAACGGCACACAGAAAAGCTCGGTCAACCAGTACATACGTGAAGGGGAAAAACTGCTTGTTCAGGTGACCCGTGATGAAACGGGGACAAAAGGAGCCAAGTTGACAGGATTGATTGAATTTTCCAGCAATCATGTTGTTTATATTCACGGAATTGATTATGTCGGCGTGTCGAAGAAATTCAAAAGCCTGGAAAGTCAAAATCAATGGCGAAGTATGGCCTTTACACATAAGAAAGCAGATGAAGGGCTCATTATTCGAACAGCGATGGAAGGCAAAAGCGAGGCTGTATTTCTAAAGCAGCTACATACACAGCGAGAGAAATATGCCCAATTGCTCAAAAAAGCTACCTCGTTAAAAAAGCCTACTCTTGTGTGGCGCAGAGATTCATTTCTTGAAAGTATTTTGACAGAAATGACCGACGTTCCAGGTGGGGAGCTTCATGTTGATGATTTCACTTGTTTTCAGGAATTGAAAAAGTGGCAGGAAGATCATGAAAGTGACTGGGCGATTTTTTATGAAACAGGACCGGTAAATATTTTTTCTCAAGCAGGCATTGAAAGTGATGCAGAGCAAGCGTTGAAGCAGGTTGTTCGGTTAAATAATGGCAGCTATCTTATTTTTGAAGAAACGGAAGCCTTCACAGTTGTTGATGTGAATACGGGGAAATTTACCGGAAAAGCCCAGAAGGAACAGACGCTATTTGAAACGAATATGCAAGCGGCAAAAGAGATTGCTTATCAACTACGACTTCGGAATATTAGTGGGATTATCTTGATTGATTTCATCAATATGGAACAAGCCGAGCACCGCCGCGCGATTTTCGATATGCTGAAAACAATAACGAAACAGGATGAAATGCGTGTTCAATTGATTGGTTTTACAGAGCTTGGGATTTTTCAATTGACGAGAAAACGGACATCCACTTCACTAAGCGAAAAATTAATGATAGCTTGCCCTACATGTCTCGGTACTGGCAAGGTGGATAGCGCAGAAACGGTTGCCTTCAGACTCGAGCGTGAACTGATGGAACATCGCAAGCTTGAAGAGGAAGCCGTTTTGATTGAAGCGAACGATGCTGTAATAGCCATCTTGTTTGGCGAAAATGACTCTTACAAGCCGGTTCTTGAAGAGATGCTTCGCAAAGAAATTCTTGTCACGATTCTGCAAGGGAATGATCATCGATATGAAATTAAACGATTTGGAACAAAGAACGAACTGATGAAAGTACGGGAAAATCTATTGACATAATTCATGAATATATGATAATATCGTACTGTTATGTTTGTAGCACCCGTGCTACAACCGCTCATAGTAGGTTCACAAGCTTTTGCTTTTTGCAAAACGCCTATGATTGGCGAGTCTGAGACATTCAAGGAGGTGCAGGTATGTACGCAATTATTGAAACTGGCGGTAAACAAATTAAAGTAGCAGCAGGCGAAGCAGTTTACATTGAAAAATTAAATGTAGAAGCAGGCGACACTGTTACATTTGACAAAGTTTTATTCGTAGGTGGCGAAAACGTGAAAGTTGGTGCTCCACTAGTTGACGGCGCTACTGTAACAGGTAAAGTCGAAAAACAAGGGAAACAAAAGAAAATCACGGTTTTCAAATACAAATCGAAGAAGAACTACCACAAAAAACAAGGTCATCGTCAACCATACACTAAAGTTGTTATCGAAGCGATCAACGCGTAAGGCTGATTATTATGATCACAGTAACATTTAATGCTCCACAAAATGTAATCAAATCGTTTACGATGAGTGGACATGCTAATTTCGCTAAAAAAGGTTCAGATCTTGTTTGTGCAGGTGCATCAGCGGTTTCCTTTGGAGCTGTCAATGCGATTATGTCTTTAACGGATATAAAGCCTGAGATTGAGCAAGGGCAAGACGGCGGATATCTTCGCTGTGTCATTCCGGATTCGATTTCGGATGATGCACAGGAGAAGGTACAGCTACTCTTGAACAGTATGCTTATATCACTTCAGACGATCGAACGTGATTACGGAAAATACATGAAAATTATCCTAAAACATTAGGAGGTGGAACATATGTTAAGATTAGACTTACAGTTCTTTGCTTCCAAAAAGGGAGTAGGTTCTACAAGAAACGGTCGTGACTCACAATCAAAGCGTTTAGGCGCTAAACGTGCAGATGGTCAATTCGTATCTGGTGGTTCTATTTTATACCGTCAACGCGGAACGAAAATCTACCCGGGTGAAAACGTTGGACGTGGCGGAGATGATACTCTATTCGCGAAAGTGGACGGAGTTGTTAAATTCGAACGTTTCGGACGTGACCGTAAAAAAGTAAGCGTGTATCCAGCAGCACAAGAAGCATAATCCTTACATCTTGAATAAGAAGGCTTTGCTTTAAAGGGTCTGATTCCTTCTATAAACACAATATATCGCGACATTTGCATGAATGGTTTGCTGTATATCGTGAAGAAGGGGTCTGACCCTTTTTTATGATTGAAAAATGGTTGAACATGCTCTGCCATCGTCCAAAGAACTTATATGTATGTGTTCAATAAGAACCGAGACTTTCCATGAAGGATCAATCATGTAGCACGCTACACTCACCATATTATAATGGTGGCGGTGCGGTGCCGGAATTTGGGATACTTCCTTTAATAAAAATAGTATACCTGCTAAGTAGATGAGCTATATTAGTAAGTAGCGAAGCCCCGTCCTATGTCCTTCATACAAAAAGAGTTTTTTGGAAGCTGGTTCATGTAAGGATAATAATTAATCTCCTACTATCCGCACTTCACGAATATTTGATATAATCATAAGAAAAGTGGAAGGCGCCGTTTATTGGCGACAAGCGGAAGCACATAAATCAGGTGAAATGCTTTACGCTGGCTACTTATCAAAATACGTAAGAAGTGAAGTTATTATCCATTTAGAAATACATGACAGAGCCTAATACGAAATAGTAGGAGTAAATCATTTATGGAAAAAGAATGGACAACCGTTGAAATTCTACGCCATTCACGACATGACTGGCTGAATAAAATTCAATTAATAAAGGGCAACTTGGAACTAAGCAAACCCGACCGTGTGAAGGCAATTATTGATGATATCATTATAGTGGCTCAGCATGAGGCAAAGATATCCAGTATAGATATGCCTAAATTTAGCGAACTTTTGCTGACAGCTAATTGGACATATAGTGTGTTTCAAAGTGAATTCGAAGTGATTGATCTAGTGCAAGGTACGAGCGTGTTGGATCAAATGATGTACGATTGGACAAAGAATTTTTTTCAGATTCTTGAAGAACAGCTGGATACTTATTGTGAAAATAGATTATCAATCAATATTGATAAAAATGTAAGTACCGATTTAATCCGATTTTCCTTTGATGTACAGGGAAAGATAAAAGATGTATCATCAATTGTTGAGTTTTTGCAGAATTCATTAGTGGATAATCAGAAGATAGATCTCGAGGAAGCGACAGAGCAACTTGTCTATTTTACGATGGATATTAAAATGAAACAGAAGACATCTTAGGATTACATACAGAGATAAGGAAGTGATAGCATGTTTATCGATCAAACCAAAGTATTTGTAAAAGGTGGCGACGGTGGGAACGGAATCGTTGCTTACCGAAGAGAAAAATATGTACCAATGGGCGGACCAGCTGGAGGAGATGGCGGGCACGGCGCGAATGTTGTATTTGAGGTAGAAGAAGGATTACGGACACTGATGGATTTCCGTTATCAGCGCCATTTCAAAGCACCACGCGGCGAGCACGGCATGTCAAAAAATATGCACGGCAAAAACGCTAGCGACATGATTGTTAAAGTTCCACCTGGTACAGTTGTTATGGACGAAGATACGAAAGAGGTCATTGCCGATTTAGTCGAACATGGTCAGCGTGCGATCATCGCAAAAGGCGGACGTGGCGGGCGTGGTAACTCTCGCTTTGCAACTTCAGCGAATCCAGCTCCGGAAATTGCTGAAAACGGTGAGCCAGGGCAAGAACGGAATATTGTACTTGAGCTTAAATTACTTGCTGATGCAGGGTTAGTTGGATTCCCAAGTGTTGGTAAATCAACCTTGCTTTCGGTTGTTTCTGCTGCACGTCCGAAGATTGCTGAATATCATTTTACTACGATTGTTCCGAATCTTGGCATGGTTGAAACGGAAGATGGCCGTAGCTTTGTTATGGCTGACTTGCCTGGTTTGATTGAAGGAGCTTCAGAGGGTGTTGGACTCGGACATCAATTTTTACGTCATATCGAAAGAACGCGCGTAATCGTTCATGTTATTGATATGTCAGGACTTGAAGGAAGAGATCCATACGAAGATTATCTGACAATCAATAAAGAACTTCAGGAATACAATCTCAGACTTACTGAGCGTCCACAAGTCATTGTGGCAAGCAAGATGGATATGCCTGATTCAGAAGAAAATCTGCAGAATTTCAAAGAACAATTGACAGATGACTATCCAATATTCCCAATTTCAGCTGTTACACGTGAAGGAATTCGTGAACTTTTATATGCTGTTGTAGATAAAATCGAAGAAACACCAGAGTTCCTGCTTGAGCATGAAGAAGAAGAGACAGGCGTTCACCGTGTCATGTACAAGCATGAATCAGCGCAAGATGAATTTGAAATTACACGTGATTCAGATGGAAGCTTCAATGTTTCTGGATTCAAAATTGAACGCTTATTCAAAATGACTGATTTCACTCGCGATGAATCGATTCGTCGTTTTGCAAGACAGCTACGTACTTTCGGTGTAGATGAAGCATTACGTAAGCGTGGAGCGACAAATGGTGTGACCGTACGAATTCTGGAATATGAATTTGAGTTTGTGGAATAAGAAATAGTTTAGACAGTTTGTGATAACAGAAAGCTATAAGAAAATGACTTTTATAAAATTCGGAGTCATAGAGTTGGGGGTGCGAGCATGGCGAATAAAATTGATAAACGATTCTTCTTGGTCAGAGAAGATGTGCTGCCGGAAGCGATGAAGAAAACGCTGGATGCAAAGGAAATGATTGAAAGAGGCAAAGCTGAATCAGTCTGGGAAGCCGTCCAACGGGTAGATTTGAGTAGAAGTGCTTATTATAAATACCGCGATACCGTTTTTCCGTTTCATACGATTGTCAAGGAAAAGTTGATTACGTTATTCTTTTATTTGGAAGATCGCTCCGGAACTTTATCAGAGTTGCTGCGTGTCGTCGCATCATCCGGCTGTAATGTGTTAACCATTCACCAAACAATCCCGCTTCAAGGTCGAGCCAATGTGACGTTATCACTCGACGCAAGCGCGATGAAGGTTGGAGTGGATGAAATGATGACGAATTTCAGGAAAATGGAGTTTGTCGAAAAGGTAGAAGTACTAGGGTCTGGTACGTGATTGGTAGCCCCCATGCATTTTGTGTGCGTGGGGGCTTTTCTATAGAAAAACCCATAGTTGACGCATAACTCCCAAATCCGACGCATATTTTCATTTTCATGCAATCATTCTTGCGTTTTTTCACCTTTTGTTGCAAAACTATTGTAAAATATCAGAATATAGCATAATATAGACATTATTTTCGTGAAAAAGGAGTTTGTTTACATGACATATGAAATTGCTTTCTTGGGCCCAAAGGCAACATTCACGGATTTAGCGGTTTCTCAGCTTTTTCCTGATGCAAAGAAGATCCCGATGCCGACGATTCTTGACTGTCTAGATGCAGTGGAAAAAGGAGAGGTGAAACTTGCTCTCGTTCCGATTGAGAATGCGTTGGAAGGTTCGGTCAACATCACGATTGATTATTTAACCCATGAAGCACAGTTGCCGATACGGGGAGAAATTATTATCCCGATTCAGCAACATTATATGGTTCATCCTACTCATAATGATCTGGCATTTAAACCGGATATCGTCTATTCCCATTCCCATGCGATCGCGCAATGCCATAAATTTTTGCATCGCGAGTTGAAAGGGATTCCTTATGAATATACAACGTCAACGGCAGCAGCGGCAAAAATGGTCAAAGAGAATCCAGAGCGGAAAATTGCGGCGATTGCCAATGAGATGGCAGCGGAGGAATATGGACTAGTCATCACGAATCGTAATGTTCATGATTATTCCCATAATCACACGAAGTTCGTTGTCGTTTCTCGTGAAGAGGTAGCATATCATGGTCATTTGGCGGCGGAAGGTGGAAGGAAAACGACGCTTATGGTTATGCTGCCAGCGGATTATACCGGAGCGCTGCATCAAGTGTTATCTGCATTTGCTTGGAGGAAGCTGAATCTTTCTAAAATCGAGTCTCGGCCAATGAAAACGGGTCTTGGTGATTACCTCTTTATTATTGACGTGGAAATGGCGATGGACGAAGTGTTGATTCCAGGAACGATTGCTGAGCTAGAGGCTTTGGGATGCAAAGTTTCAATTCTTGGTTCCTATCCTAGCTTCTCCGTTAAAAGTGGCGTCATGCAGAAGTGAATGTTAAAAGAAAGAAAAATGAACGAGAAAACTAAAAGGGTCTGACCTCGCACTTTATATCAGTATGTAGTGTCTCATGAACGTATCTTATACTGTATTTAATTGTTGCGGGGTCTGACCCTTTGCTATCTAAGAGACATCTCTAATCAATAAGGATGTCTACTTTCTTGAGTGCTGCCTCTGCTTCATTGAGGAGTTCCTCAGACGATGCGGCAATCGTATGTAAATGAATACCGTTCGTCAATTCAGACAAATAGGCGGCTTTCGTTTGCGAAACTTTCTCCAAGAATTGCTGAACTTCCTTGCGATTGGCCACCATAATCGAAGCTGTTAAATCGCCGTACACAGGATGTTCAACTTTTACATCCTTTACCATAATACCGAGGTCAACAAGTAGATTTAATTCGATTTCAGTGAGTGACGGATCATGATTGCATGCGACAGTGCGTTCATGCATGGTTGGCTTTTTTGATTGCAAATATATATAGCCTTGACTTGTGGCGACGATTGGCTCATTTCTAGCTTTGAGCAAGGTAATATCGCTCACAATCACTTGCCGGCTTACATTGGTCATTTTCGAGAGTGTGCTTCCTGTAATCGGCTGCTCGGATGTTTGTAGTAAACTTAGTAGTTTTCCCCGTCTTTCTTCCCCTAACAATTTCTTTCTTTCTGTCATTGTACCGCTCCTTAACGTAATTATCGATATCCCCAGTTTACCATAAGAGACTCCTAAACCGTAATCTTGTTATGAAACCGTGATAATGTCAATGATACCTTGACTTAGATTTTGAACATCATCTTCCGTTGTACTTTTGCCAAATGAAATCCGAATGAGCTGATGTGCGTCTTCTTCTGATTTTCCGAGTGCCATCATCGTTCTTGAAGGATCTTGTTTTCCGATTTGACAAGCACTTCCTGTTGATACACTAAACCCCATTCGATTTAATTCCAGCAACATATATTGGCCTTGTAAACCTCTACACGTAAGCGCAAGAATGTATGGCGATTGGGAGGAAGATTCAATAACTTGAACATCCATAGTATGGTCGGAAAGCTGATTCAAGCAAAGATCGCGTAATGCTTGAATTCGAATGAACTCTTGATTTTGCTGGTCTACAAGAGCGTTCGCTGCCGTAATAAAGGCGGCAATGCCAGGAACATTGACTGTCCCAGCACGAAAGCCCGCTTCATGTGTCATATTGGGAATCGGTGGGGTAAGCTCGCTAATTTTTGGGAAAATTACGGCACCAACGCCCTTTGGTCCATACACTTTATGACTAGATATACTAAGGCTATCGCAAAGTGCACATATGGATTGAAGCGGAAACTTCCCAAACGATTGTACACAATCGACATGTAGGAAAATTCCTCGTTCTTGTGTGATCTGACCAATTTCTATAATCGGTTGAATGACGCCAGTTTCAGAGTTGATATGCTGAACAATGACCATGCATGTCCGTTCATTCATACATTCACATAGGTGATCTACATCAACTCTTCCATCTTCCAAATGCCGTAAATACGTGACTTCATAGCCGGTTTCTGCAAGTTTTTTCACGTGATTTGCTAAAGAAGCGTGTTCCGTTTGACTGATTATGATATGGTTTTGCGTTCGGTTTTGTGAAGCTAAAAAAGTCTCTAAGGCAAGGATGTTACTTTCAGTCCCACCACTTGTAAAGACAACACTCTCTTTTTTTACCCCGAGAATTTGGGCAAGTTGTTGCCGTGATACATCAAGCAGTCCAGAAGCATCAGTCCCGATATCATGAAGGCTTGCGCTATTGCCGAAGTAACGTTGTGAAGCTTCGATCCAGATCTTCATTGCATCAGGATCCATGGGTGTTGTTGCTGCATAGTCAAAATATTTCAATATGTCCACATCCACATTCTTAGTTAAATAGACTGCTAGAAAAAAACTCTTGTAAATCATTTAATAGTATGTAAAGATATGTGTCAAGACATCTGTTTGTACAGGAGGCGGAAATATGGACCCGGTGGATGTACTGATAGTCGGTAGTGGTGTTGCGGCTATGCAGACGGCGCTTAGAGCTAGCAAGACTAAACATGTGATACTCATCACAAAATCAGAGCTTAGACAAAGTAATTCCTATTTAGCTCAAGGTGGCATTGCTTGTGCGATCGCAAATGAGGATAAACCTGAGCTACATAAAATAGATACAGTTTGTGCTGGTCGCCATTACAATAATCGGCTTGCTGTTGAAAAGCTTGTGACAGAAGGTCCTGGCGTGATTCAAGAACTTATGCATTCAGGGATGGAGTTTGATTGTAACAAACAGGGCGTGCCATTGCTTGGATTGGAAGGAGCGCATAGTCAAAGAAGGATTCTCCATCGTCATGGTGATGCAACAGGCCAGCATCTGATGGAACATTTTTTGCAGCAATTAGCCAAATCTTCCATACAAGTGATGGAGTATACAGCGGCGATTGAATTAATTCTCGGACAAGACGACTCATGTATCGGCGTCAAAACGATGAGCAAAGAGGGGAAAGTTGAATCCCTTTATGCGAAAGCAGTGGTGTTGGCAACCGGGGGCTGTGGATCACTGTTTCGTTTCACTTCCAATTCACCTACTGTGAGCGGTGATGGCATTGCGTTAGCTTTTAAAGCAGGAGCGAGAATTCGAGATATGGAATTTATTCAATTTCATCCGACCTTGCTTTACATAAATGGCAAAACCGTAGGGTTAGTGTCCGAAGCTGTTCGGGGAGAAGGGGCAGCGCTGATTACAGAAAGAGGGCAGCGAATTATGAGCGATGTGCATCCGCAAAAAGAGCTTGCTCCCCGTCATATTGTCGCGCAAACGATTTATGCTTATTTGAAAAATGGCGAACAAGTATATCTAGATATTTCGATGATTGCTGATTTCAACAAACGGTTTCCGACCATTGCTGCGCTTTGTGAAAATAATGGGCTGGATCTAGGAAGGCTGAGAATTCCGGTTGCTCCAGGAAATCATTTTTTAATGGGTGGCATTGAAGTAGATGAATGGGGAAAAACGTCTGTTCAAGGGCTATATGCAGTAGGAGAAGTGGCTTGTACGGGTGTTCATGGTGCGAACCGCCTTGCGAGCAATTCTCTGCTTGAAGGACTCGTTTATGGCAAGTTGTTAGGCAAGTATCTTGCAGAAGCACCTGAACGAGTTTGGCCTGTTGAAAAAAAGGAAACAAAACGAGCGGAATCGCAACTCGTTTTACCTAATCTAACAGAGATACAAGCAAATATAATGAATGATGCAGGAATCGTTCGTAATCAAGCGAATCTTTCCAGGCTACTATTGTGGCTGGAATCATTTGATCTGAAAGCATTATTGCATGTTGATGTGACAAGGCTTTCTTTAGGTGAACTAGATAAAATCAACGCGATAATCGTGTCGTGGTTGATTGCCTATTCTGCATTAGAGAGAACCGAAAGTAGAGGTGGTCATTTTCGAACAGACTATCCGCTTGAAAATAATGAGGAGTGGCGTGAGGAATCTGTTGTACTTGACCGAAATCGAGCCATCCATCCATTGAAAGGTCGGGAACTTTATGAACAAATTAAAGCTTAAGCAAGTATTGGAAGCATTTTTCATAGAAGACATCGGTGAACGTGATGTAACGAGTGATACATTGTTTGCTAAAGATGAGCGTGGCACATTAACGTTTTTAGCGAAGGAAAAAGGTTTTTTTTCAGGAAGTGATGTGATTAAGACCGGCTTTTCCTTACTGGATGAGGATGTGTTGATCGAGCTTTTCGTACAAGATGGCGAAGCATTTGAAGCAGGCTGTACACTCGTTTCCATCACGGGCAACATGGCAGCACTGCTGAAGGGAGAGCGGGTCGTTCTTAATTTAGTGCAAAGAATGTCTAGTATTGCTACGGCTTCTAGGCAAGCTTGTACCTTATTAGAAGGAACGAAGACGAAAGCTTGTGATACACGAAAAACAACGCCAGGCCTGCGGATGCTTGAAAAATATGCGGTCCGTTCTGGTGGGGCTTATAATCATCGCTACGGATTATATGATGCTGTCATGATTAAGGATAACCATATTTCTTTCGCCGGATCAATCACAAAAGCAGTTGAAATCGCGAAATCGAAGCTTGGTCATACCGTGAAAATTGAAGTAGAAACAGAATCAGCAGAACAAGTAAGAGAAGCAGTGGCAGCGGGTGCTGATATTATTATGTTTGATAATAGAACGCCAGAAGAAATTGCAGACCTTGTCAAACTCGTGCCACCCCATATTATAACGGAAGCATCTGGGGGCATCACATTGCACACTTTAGCCTTGTACCGCGAGACAAATGTTGATTTTATTTCGCTGGGCTGTCTGACACATAGTGTTCGGGCATTGGATATTAGCGCAAAAGTAATGGAATGCGAGGAGGTTCTGTAATGAGTATTTTGGATATGGTACAAGCGTCAACCAATGTTTTACCTGAAACGTATAAAACGATGTCAAACGAACAAATGGAAGCCCGTGTTTGGGAAATTAAGAAAGAACTTGGTGGACGATTGTTTATTCCAGGTCATCATTATCAACGTGAGGAAGTCATTCAGTTCGCTGATGTAACAGGGGATTCCCTGCAATTGGCACAGCTTGCTGCCCAAAATCGTGAGGCGGAATCGATCGTGTTTTGCGGTGTTCACTTTATGGCGGAAACGGCTGATATATTGACTTCTCCTGAACAAACAGTCATTTTACCAGATATGCGAGCAGGGTGTTCGATGGCGGATATGGCCGATATTGAGCAAACGGAACGAGCCTGGTCAAAACTTTCGGCGATGTACGGTGACACGATTTTGCCACTTACCTATGTGAATTCAACAGCAGCCATTAAAGCTTTTGTCGGCAAAAATGGCGGAGCGACCGTCACCTCATCAAACGCCAAAGAAATGGTGTCGTGGGCGTTTTCCGAAAAGCAACGAATTTTATTTTTACCTGATCAGCATTTAGGGAGAAATACCGCTTATGATCTTGGCATCCCTCTCGATAAAATGGCAGTCTGGGATCCATATAAGGATGAACTGATTTATGATGG
The DNA here is from genome assembly GCF_001510645.1 of Paenibacillus sp. FJAT-29882. Classification (GTDB taxonomy): domain Bacteria; phylum Bacillota; class Bacilli; order Bacillales; family DSM-1321; genus Peribacillus. The sequence goes on from NZ_LMVB01000001.1 coordinate 693,023, forward strand.
AAACGTTGAGGATGTACTCGTGCTATTGTGGAAGGGACATTGTTCCGTTCATGAAAATTTCACAACAAAGAATATTGAAGCATTACGAAAAGAGCGTCCTGGGATGAATATCATTGTTCACCCAGAATGTCGCAGAGAAGTTGTCGAGAAGTCCGACTATGCCGGTTCGACATCTTATATTATCGATAAAATTGAAAAAGCAAGTCCCGGTAGTGAGTGGGCGATTGGCACAGAAATGAATCTTGTCAAACGGTTAATCAGCAAGTATCCAGATAAAAAAATCATTTCTTTAAATCCCAATATGTGTCCCTGTTTGACGATGAACCGTATTGATTTACCTCATTTACTATGGTCTTTGGAATCGATTGTAAATGGCGTTCGGTTTAATCCAATTGAAGTGCCACAAAAAATCGCCAAGGATGCCATTCTTGCCTTAAATCGCATGCTTGAACGTGCGTAAGCTTTGACAAATAACTTGTACTGCTTCGTAAATTAGCGTAGCTCTGTCCCTTTTCGAAAGAATGTCTACATGGCATTCTTTTTTTTGTGGAAAAGGTGCGGGGCTTCGCAAAATCAGCTCCGCACCGCCACCTCCATAAGGTGATACAATTTGAGAACTTGAACCTTATTCATCGTTGGGCTTTAGAGCAGAAGCCCATGGATGTTTTTAATCAAGTGCTTTTTCTTAAGCGGTGAACGGGGTTACGCTCATAAAAACGTCACCTCCTGCATAAGTTTTGATGATAATGATAGCAATTTGCCTAATGCGTCATAGTATATATGGACTTATGCATAGGAGGGGTTTGCAGCGTGAAAATTCATATAGTCCAAAAAGGTGATACCCTTTGGAAACTATCAAAGAAATATGGGGTAAGTTTTGAAGAGCTTAAAAAGGTCAATACACAGCTGAGCAATCCGGATATGATGATGCCTGGTATGAAAATAAAAATCCCCGGAGCAAGTGGGCATGCCGCGAAAGATGGGCACCATCATGCGAAAATCAATTACGGTACAAAGGCCGGGGCTGTGGAGCAACATCCTATCATGAAAGAACAACATGTTGTGAAGGAATACCCGATCGTGAAAGAGCAACCAATCATGCAACAACCAATTATGAAAGAACAACCAATCGTGCAACAACCAATCATGAAAGAACAACCGATCATGCAACAACCAATCATGAAAGAACAACCGATCATGCAACAACCAATCATGAAAGAACAACCGATCATGCAACAACCAATCGTGAAAGAAAAACCAATTGTAAAAGAAAAGCCAATCGTGAAAGAGAAGCCGATTGTGAAAGAGAAAGTAATCGTGAAGGAAAAACCGATTGTCAAAGAAGTGCCAATTCCTCAACCGGTTATTCCAGAAATTGATATTAATAACTATTATATGGTGAATATGGCGAATATGAATGTGCAAAAGCCTGTTGTTCAGCCACAAATGCCGGTAATACCTAAACAGCCAAAACAGGTGCTTCCTAGTTATGAAGTAGAAGAAATTGTTGAATCCATGGAAGTTGAGTGTGTGCAGGAGGAAATTCCCGAAGAGGAGTGTAAGCCTATTACACCTATAATGCCAGGTACTGGTTTTTGTTATCCACCACCACCTAATCCTTGGGTCTATGCACAAATGCCTGGTATGGTAGCAGGCGCGCATAGCATGCCGAGTCCAAACGGGTATGGCTATCCACAGCAGCCGGTTTACGGTATGGGCCATCAAATGCCACAGGTTGGATCTCATCATCATCACCATATGGACGAATCATCATCTGATGACGTGTATCATCACCATCATTACTATGGAAACGAGAATATACATGGAGTCATGCACCAACAGCCTTATCAGCAAAATCAGGGTGGCTATCAGGTTCCGTATGCAAAACATGATTCCCCTGATGAGTCACATGGTGGAGTGATGGGATCTTCATACAATCCATATACACAGTCACAATACGCACCAGCTAGTCAACCGTTAGCAAATAAAGAATCAGATTGTGGGTGTGGTCCGAAGCTTGTGGCGCAACCATATAATCCGAATCAGCCGGGCTATGCAATGGACTCTGGGCATCATCAAGCTATGAATCCACAAGTACATCCCAATATGGGAGGCTACGACCATATAGAATCGGATGTGGAATCCGATTCTCAAGGTCCCCATATTCCGGTAGCACAACCAGGATACGGTGGTCAAGGGGGACATAGCGGAACACCAGGCTATGCAATGAGCCCTGGACATCAACAACACGCCACATATCCACAAGTAAACCCTAATATGTCCGGCTACCACCATATAGAATCGGGTGTAGAATCCGATTATCAAGATAGCCACATTCCGGTAGCACAACCAGGATATGGAGGCCAACCAGTTGGAGGTATGCCAGGGTATGGAGGTCAACCAGTTGGAGGCAATCCAGGATACGGAGGCCAACCAGTTGGAGGTATGCCAGGATACGGAGGCCAACCAGTTGGAGGCAATCCAGGATACGGAGGCCAACCAGTTGGAGGTATGCCAGGATATGGAGGTCAACCAGTTGGAGGCAATCCAGGATACGGAGGCCAACCAGTTGGAGGTATGCCAGGATATGGAGGCCAACCAGTTGGAGGTATGCCAGGGTACGGAGGTCAACCAGTTGGCGGCATGCCAGGATATGGAGGTCAACCAGTTGGAGGTATGCCAGGGTACGGAGGCCAACCAGTTGGCGGCATGCCAGGGTACGGAGGTCAACCAGTTGGCGGCATGCCAGGATATGGAGGTCAACCAGTTGGAGGTATGCCAGGGTACGGAGGTCAACCAAGTTTCAGTGGCCAACCCGGACCAAGTGGCCAACCCGGACCAAGTGGCCAATTAGGATTTGGTGGTTATCCGGGATATGGAGGTCAACCAGATATTATGCCAGGACGTGTAAATGCACCACAAACATTTGGACGACCGACATTCGCTGACGAAAGTGATGGATATTAAAGCAAAGGGAGACAGTGTATTTTACACTTGTCTCCTCTCTCATTTGCAGAACCATATGATTCATCCATTGAAAATTGAACATTTGCGAAGCTCTGTTTACCTCATTCATTGTAACAACCGATTATTTATCATAAAAGGGTTTGATTCGATTCAAACATTGAACAATCAAAAAGAATTGACTCAACAATTAAAAAAGAATGGGTTTATCCATACGTATTCATTTTTGGAAGATCTAGCCGTATTGGAATATGACGGTCAAGTATTCGGAGCAATCGAGTATATTCAGCCATCATCGGACCGTTTTCATTTTGGTAGTGAAAAAAATCGCCTTGAAGGATTAAGTGTACTTCATACATTTCATACTAGTACCGGCTCAAACTTAACGAATAAACTCAGTTCTTTTAATCAAATTGCTAAATGGGAAGAACGATTGGGGATATTTTGTAACTATCAGCCGATTATCCGTGAGTTTGTTGCTGAACCAATATTATCTAGTTGGATAAATTGGGCCAAGTGGGCATTGACAGGCATGAAACAGCATGAAATAGAGCTGATGGCTGAGAAGGCAGTCATCATTCATGGCGATTGTGCCCATCATAATTTTTTAAGAAAGCAGGACGGAGAACTTGCCCTTCTTGATTTTGACCTAATTGCTTACGCGCCGCCGTCAATCGATTATTTGCAGTATTGCAGTCGAATCTTACCTTTTTTAGTGGACCCGGCAAAAGAGCTATGGTCCTATCCAGAAATAGAAACATACAAAGAGAATAAAGCGTTTTTATATGCACTTACGTATCCAACTGATATATTTCGTGAATGGAATCGTCTGTGCAAAAATCATGTTTCCCATCATTCAGCACAGCTGCATAGAATATGGAAGATGACGATCGAACAATTTGCGAAACGGATGAAATTCAATGAAGAGATTGCCAGTCTAATCGAATCGCTTTGACAAGTTTCCTCTCGTCTGGGCGCAACTGACAGTGTAAAAACCTCAACTGAAATGGAAACTAATGTAGAGCATACGCTCATTCCATTTTAGAGGATGTTCAAAAAGTCCGGTAAAAATAGCTGTCGAATTTCTTTGTCGCTCTGTCTCTCCGGTCCTCACGTATTACTGTATACGTGCAGGTCAAGAGACAATCGCTCCTCGAACTTCTCGGCTCTTTTTATCCTCCCTTTTTGAACACGCATTATTAGGAGGTTAACAAGTTGGTGCAGAAAAAAATACTCGTTCTCCCATGTGTCGTTTTGCTTGCCGGACTCATTGGTTGCACGGCTAATAATCAGGCTGGGGATCAGAATCAAGAGGATGTTCTAAATACGGGCGGCTATGATTCGAATGAAAAGGATAATTTAGTCCGGCAAATCACGTATCAAGCACCAATTGGACAGGTGGTACACGATTATAACGAAGCCAATCAAATTCAAGAAAACCTAACGAGAAATGGCGAAAATCCCACCATACCGAGATCGGATTATGGCAATGGGCTCTTATTTCAAGAGCGCAATTTCAGCCAGAAAGATCGTAATTACCACGGTCACATCACCCCACTAAGGACGAAATCGTCGTATTACAATGCGTATGAAGGAAGGCTTGTCGACGCCATCATGAAAAAAGCAAACAAAGTCGATCATGTGAAAGAATCATGCGCGATTGTCAGAGATCAAGAGCTTATTGTTACATTATTGCTTGACGATTATTCGAGGGATGCGGCAATTGCTGCTAAAGAAGAAGTAGAAAGTAGGGTCCAACCGATGGCTGGCAATCGTACCTTGTACGTCCTAACTGATCAAGGAGTTTATTATCGCACAACAGTGCTTGATAATAAACTTCGTGGTGGTGGACCAAAAGAACAGGTCATCTTGAATGTGGAAAATATGATGGAAACTTTAGGGGTACATGAGAACCATTTGAAATAATTTCAGAAGGGTCTGATCTCACACTCTATATACCGTTTATTATGTCTTATACACGTCATATAAACGATATATAGTAGCTGTGGGGCCTAACCTTTTTTTATGGAACCGTTTTTTTTATGAGTAAAATCCCTTTTACTGGCCAAACTATGGACTAAAAGATTCCATAGTTTGGCTAAAAGAGGTGATAGTAGTGAAATTGAAATTTGTCTTTCTTTCTATTCTTTTAACAGGAATCGCTTGGATCGGATCTGTTTCATCGGCAACTGAGCAAACATCCGTGATTACGCAAGCCTTGGAAAGAAAGGTCGTATTGCAGCGGGTGTATTTGGACGGTGAGATGAGTGAAGAGACGCGTACAGAGTCTATTTTAGCAATGGAGGATTTCTGGGCGGAATATGCAGGCTGGCAGCTCGTTGACCAAAATAATGAAGAAATCATCTTGAAGAAAAACGAGTCTGATATATCGCCGTTACTAAAGTCAAATGGTTTTTTTGGAATAAGTGAAGATGGAACATTTTCTATTTTCAACGGCAAGCCTGAGGAACAAAAAATCATTCAATCCTTTTTTCATATTGATATAGAGCGGTTAGAAGTGAAAATACAAGAAGAGCTCGTCCAAGGCATTCCCATTTTGAATAAGAATCAGTACGAAAAGGTGCTTGAAGTGTACAAGTCATATTCTCTTCCAAGTGAGTGAAAGTTTCTATTTATTCAATAAAGTAGGCATGTTTCGTTTAAGGAAAGGGAACAAACATGTCTGTTTGTGTTGTTTTTTTAAAAAATACATATTGCGATCTTGATAGCGATCATTTCTCTGTCTTGTCCGTGTTTTTATGGTAAAATAGGAGATAAAGCAAATTCAGGGAGCGAAGAGATTTGTATGATTATATAAAAGGTACGATTGATTATATTGGACCGGAATACATAGTAGTGGAAAATGGAGAGATTGGCTATCAAATTATGACGCCCAATCCTTTTGTCTTTTCATCAAGGGAAAAAGAAAAGGTGCAGATTTTCCTCTACCACCACGTCCGTGAAGATATCGCCGCGTTTTACGGTTTTGAAACGCGTGAGCAAAAAGCATTGTTCACAAAATTGTTGAATGTAACGGGAATTGGACCAAAGGGGGCGCTTGCGATTTTGGCTTCTGGCCAAGTCGAACAAGTGGTACAGGCAATCGAGAATGAAGATGAAGCCTTCCTTGTGAAATTTCCGGGTGTCGGCAAGAAAACAGCACGCCAGATCGTTCTTGATTTGAAAGGGAAGCTTGAAAACATTATTCCTGATGCTTTTCCGAATCTTTTCAATGATGGCCATGCTAAAGCTGTAAGAGCAGCTGGTTTCAGTGAAGCGTTAGAAGAGGCGACACTTGCATTGAAAGCACTCGGGTATTCCGAGAAAGAAGTGCAGCGGGTAGCGAAGAAGCTTCTGGATGAGGAAATGACGACAGAACAATATATTAAAAAAGCATTGCAAATGATGTTAAGATAAGGGGGGGCGAACATGGAGGAGAGACTGCTCAACCAGGAAGCTGAATTGAACGAACAATCCTTTGAACAAAGCCTCAGACCTCAATATTTAAAACAATATATTGGCCAAGAAAAAGTAAAGGCGAATTTAAGTGTTTATATAGAAGCGGCGAAAATGCGTGAAGAAACTTTGGATCATGTTCTTTTATATGGACCACCTGGACTTGGGAAAACAACCCTTGCTGTGATCATTGCCAATGAAATGGGTGTGAATGTCCGGACAACATCAGGTCCGGCGATTGAAAGGCCTGGTGATTTGGCGGCGATTCTGAGTGCGCTTGAGCCAGGTGATGTCTTGTTTATCGATGAAATCCACCGTTTGCCTCGTACTGTTGAAGAAGTGTTGTATCCAGCAATGGAAGATTTCTGTTTAGATATCGTCATTGGAAAAGGGCCGACTGCTCGTTCTGTAAGAATTGACTTGCCGCCCTTTACGCTTGTCGGAGCAACGACTCGGGCAGGCTCCTTGTCTGCACCATTGCGAGATCGTTTTGGTGTATTAAGTAGGCTTGAATATTACACGGAACCACAGCTTGCGGATATTATCGTGCGGACTGCTGTGATTATGGAAACAGAAATGGATCAACAAGCGGCAGGGGAGTTAGCACGACGCTCTCGTGGTACACCGCGGATTGCCAACCGATTGCTTAGACGAGTCCGGGATTTTGCCCAGGTTCGTGGAGATGGTACAATTACACGTGAAATGGCCGATTATGCACTTGAATTAATGCAAGTTGACCGTTTAGGCTTGGATCATATTGACCATAAATTACTTAAAGCCATTATTGAAAAATTTCGCGGTGGCCCCGTTGGTTTAGAAACGATTGCAGCGACAATCGGCGAAGAATCCCATACGATTGAGGATGTTTACGAGCCGTATCTCCTGCAAATCGGGTTTATCCAACGAACGCCAAGAGGTCGGATTGTGACAGAGCTTGTCTACAGGCATTTTCAGATTGAGCCATTAGTTGAGTAGATCCAGCCGATTTATATTTAGGCATCTAGAGAATGATTTAATGATTTAGGAAGTGAAAAAGTTGAAAGTAGATTTATTTGATTTTCATTTACCAGAAGAATTGATTGCACAAGTTCCGCTTTTAGACCGTGAATCAAGCCGATTAATGGTGCTGAATAAAGAGACTGGTGAGATCGAGCATGAAACATTTAAGCAAATCACGAACTATCTGAACCCAGGAGACTGCCTCGTATTGAACGATACGAAAGTTCTTCCAGCAAGATTATTTGGTAGTAAAGATGGTACAGGTGCGAAGATAGAAGTACTTCTGTTAAAACAGCAAGATAATGATTCATGGGAAACGCTTGTTAAGCCAGCAAAACGGATTAAAGAAGGGTCTGTCATTGTATTCGGAGATGGCAAGCTTAAAGCCGTTTGCACAGGTGTGCTTGAGCATGGCGGAAGAATCCTTGATTTTAGCTATGAAGGGATTTTTTACGAAGTGTTGGATGAGCTTGGTACGATGCCATTGCCGCCTTATATTAAAGAACAACTGGATGATCAGGACCGCTATCAAACCGTCTTTGCCAGGGAGCGGGGATCAGCAGCAGCTCCTACAGCTGGCCTGCATTTTACCGAGCAGCTTTTGGAAAAAATCAAAGAGATGGGCGTTCATGTTGCGTTTATCACATTGCATGTCGGGTTAGGTACATTCCGTCCGGTGAGTGTCGACGATATCGACAACCATGATATGCATTCGGAATTTTATCAAATGACGGCTGATACAGCACAGATTTTGAATCAAGTTCGTTCAGATGGTGGAAGGATTATTACAGTCGGCACTACGTCAACCAGAACACTGGAAACGATCGCATCGCGTCATGATGGTGTTTTTCAAGAAGAAAGTGGTTGGACGAGTATCTTCATTCACCCGGGTTATGAGTTTAAGGGGATTGATGGCATGATTACCAATTTCCATTTGCCAAAATCAACACTGATCATGTTAGTCAGTGCGCTGTCTAGTAGAGAACATGTGTTACACGCCTACGAAACAGCCGTTTTAGAAAAATACCGTTTTTTCAGTTTCGGCGATGCGATGTTGATTATCTAAAGTGAAACGACCATCAGTCGAGGGATTACAGACTGTTAAACCGGGATAAAAATTTTTAAAAATAAAGGAGTTCTTGCTTTTGACTGCAATACGTTACGAACATATTAAAACTTGTAAACAAAGTGGTGCGAGATTAGGAATTGTTCATACACCACACGGTTCTTATGAAACGCCAGCATTTATGCCAGTAGGAACGATGGCAACTGTAAAAACGATGTCACCAGAAGATTTAAAACAAATGGGTGCCAATATTATTTTAAGTAATACGTACCATCTATGGCTACGTCCGGGTCATGAAATTATTAAGGAAGCGGGCGGCCTGCATAAATTCATGAACTGGGACCGTGCTATTTTAACCGACTCTGGCGGATTCCAAGTATTCAGTTTAAGCGACTTCCGAAAAATTGAAGAAGAAGGCGTTCATTTCCGAAATCATTTGAATGGGGACAAGCTTTTCTTAAGTCCAGAAAAAGCGATGGAAATTCAAAATGCGCTCGGCTCTGATATTATGATGGCGTTTGATGAATGCCCACCATTCCCGGCAACTGAAGAGTATATGAGAAAATCGGTTGAACGTACGTCGCGTTGGGCTGAACGTTGCTTAAACGCTCACGAGCGTCCACAAGATCAAGGGTTATTCGGAATCGTCCAAGGTGGCGAATACGAACACTTGCGTAAACAAAGTGCAAAGGATCTTGTTTCACTAGACTTCCCTGGCTATGCAATCGGCGGTTTATCTGTTGGTGAACCGAAAGATATTATGAACCGTGTGCTCGAATTTACGACACCGCTATTGCCGAGTGACAAGCCTCGTTACTTAATGGGTGTTGGTTCACCGGATTCATTAATTGACGGTGCGATTCGCGGGGTTGATATGTTTGACTGTGTCCTGCCAACGAGGATTGCTCGTAATGGAACTTTAATGACAAGTAATGGTCGGTTAGTTGTGAAAAATGCGAAGTATGCGCGTGATTTCGGACCAATCGATGAAAACTGTGATTGCCATGTTTGTAAAAATTACAGCCGTGCCTATATTCGTCATTTAATTAAATGTGAAGAAACGTTCGGAATTCGATTAACTACTTACCATAACCTTCATTTTCTGTTAAACTTAATGGAGCAAGTCAGACAAGCGATCCGCGAAGATCGATTGTTAGACTTTAGAGAAGAATTTTTTGAGCAATACGGTTTTAATAAGCCAAATGCTAGGAATTTCTAACTCAACAAAATAGATATTATTCAGAAAGGAGAGATAGTATGCAAGGTCTAGGTGGAATATTACCATTAGTATTAATGTTTGTTCTGTTTTACTTCTTATTGATTCGTCCAAACCAAAAGCGACAAAAAGCGGTTAATGTGATGCAATCAAGCTTAAAAAGAGGGGACAAAGTCGTAACAATCGGCGGCCTCCACGGGACAATTGATAGTATTGAAGATGCAACAGCTGTCATTAAAGCGACAGATGGAAGTAAACTGAAATTCGAACGTTCTGCAATCCGTGAAGTAAAGGAAAGCGCTCCGGAAAAAGAACTCGTATAATCAGAATGAAAAAACGGTTTCCAATGTGGAACCGTTTTTCTTTTGGTTATTATGTTTTACGTTTGTGATGAGCTCATGTTCACCCCAAGAACGCCGCCCATCATCGCGGTCACAACGAAGCAGCCTTGATGAATCCATTGCTTCAGGGAGAATAGTGAGTCATGACCAAGATATTGGAACATTAGAATAATCAATACATAAAGCATCCCTGTTCCACTACCTAACAGCAACCCTTGTTTTTTCCCTTTGCCACCTGAAACAAAGCCACCAATAAACAATGTGATAAAAGAAAGTGCCATAATAATATAAGTGAGTGAACTTTCCGTAACACTCGTAAACCGCAGAATCATTGCAAAAATGAAGCTGAAAAGAATGACTAATATAAAAATGACGCCCACTCCATGCAAAATTGCAGTCCCCATTTTTCTTGTTTCGATTGTACTCCTCCCCCTTCAAAATGACTCAAGTCTTAAATAGGCCTGGATGTCTTTGTACAAGCATATTCGATAGACCTTAGTTTTAGACCAGAAGAAGGAAATGAAAATTGTAACAACCATTAGAGAGAGGCTGTTCAAAAAGTCCGGTAAAAATAGCTATCGAATTTCTTCGTCGGTCTGTCTCTCCGATCCTTAAGACGATCGCTCGCAGAACTGCTCGGCTCTTTTTATTCATCTTTTTAAACACGCACTATTATACTCAATGGTCATAAATAATTTTAAGACCTTAGGGCTATCCTAAAAGAGATTGTAATGATTGGGGGTCTAGTTCATGAACGTTTATTTAACGGTAAGTTTACGCACAATTATCATTTATTTGCTCATTCTTTTGATTTTCAGATTAATGGGGAAGCGAGAAGTAGGGGAATTGAGTGTGTTGGATTTAGTTATTTTTATTATGATTGGTGAAATGGCGGTTTTGGCAATTGAGAATTTTGATAAACCGATTATGTATACCGTTTTGCCCATGTTGATCCTATTGGTTATCCAAATTATTTTAGCCATTGTATCATTAAAAAGTCCAAAGGCAAGAAAAATCATCGACGGCTCACCGACAGTCATTGTGAATAAAGGGAAAATAGATGAAGCAGCCATGAAAAGTCAACGCTATAATTTCGATGATTTGCTTATGCAGCTGAGAGCTCAAAATATTCTAAGTGTTAGTGATGTTGAATATGCAATATTAGAAACGTCAGGTGAGCTATCTGTGATCGAAAAAAAACAAGTGAAAAAGTCGGATAAAACAGGTCCTTTTCCGCTCATACTTGATGGTGAATTACTAACATCTAATTTAAAATACATTAACAAATCTCCCGAATGGTTGATGAAGCAGATTGAGCAAAAGGGCTATACGGATATCAATCTTATCTCGTTTTGTAGCTATGTTGACGGTCAATTGTTTATTGATGAAAAATAAAGCCTCGCGCATTTTTTTCAGCGCCAGGCAAATTTTGCAAGCATTTGGCCAATAACTGGAATCCGCTGGAGTTCGGCTTTCTTTATTTCTCCAAGGAGCAGGAGAAGAATGCCGAACGTGATTCCCATATTAATGCATGAAATCAATAGTCGTGGTAACAAAGGTTGAGAAGCGAACAAGGTAAAATAAGAATAATGTCCACAGAATCCTGAGAGCAGTGTAATCAATACGGTAGATGCATATAAACGAAGATGAATCGTAACCGGAATAATTTTTAAAAGAGTCGTGAAATGTAGGAACGTGACTAATACAGTGCCCACAGCAATTCCAATTGCGGCACCCATGATGCCGAAGCTCTCTTTAGAAGCGAGAAACCAAATGGCTGCAATTTTGATAATTGAACCAATTAAGCTGTTTACCATCGCAGCTTTTGCCAAATTCAGTGCCTGAAGCATCGACTGCAGTGGCGTTTGAAAATAAAATAAAATGAAAAACGGCGCTAAAAATTTAATGAAAACAGCCGCATTATCAGATCCGTACATAATTTGTAAAATTGGTTCTGCGAGGACAAATAAAACGACTACAGCTAGGGCACCTGTTATCAAAGTAATTCGGATCGATTGTTGAAGTCTTCGCTCAATTAATTTGGTATCACCAACCGATTGGGCTTCGCTAATCGATGGAATGAGTGATGTTGCTAAAGACGCGGTCACAAAAGATGGCAGCATTAATAAAGGCAGGGCATATCCTGTTAGTTCCCCATATTGCTTTGTAGCCACTGATGCGGTTAATCCGGCAATGGCTAGGCTTTGAGCGACGACAATTGGCTCAAGAAACCAAGCAACATTGCCGATGAAGCGACCTCCAGTATTCGGTAGGGCAATGCCCATTAATTCTTTAAACGTGCTTTTTCCAGATGAAAAAACGGAAAAGAAATTTTTGCGCATTTTAAAATGTTTCTTTATTTTAAACATCGTAAGTAAATAAACGAGCGAAACGAGTTCACCGATAATCGAAGCAAACATCGCGCCAGCTGCTGCGTATTCAATCCCATATGGCAGAAACGCTTTCGTCAAAACAGCAATGAAGGTAATTCGGGCAATTTGTTCAATCACTTGCGAAAATGCGAACGGCTTCATATTTTGCTTGCCTTGGAAATAGCCGCGAATCACCGATGAAATGGCGATAATCGGCACAATGGGTGCAATCGCCATTAGCGGCCATACAGTGCGCTCATCTGTGAAAAGCTGCTGACTTAGCCAAGGAGCAAGCAAAATCATAGCTGGTGTAAAAATCAGCGACAAAGTGAGCGTGCAAGCAATTGAAACAACAAGGATTTTCTTTACTTTTCGTTCATCACCCTTAGCATTCGCTTCTGCCACATACTTCGAAATCGCAACAGGTAAACCAAGTTGCGTAATATTGACGACAAGGAACAGGGTCGGAAGTGCCATCATATATAGACCAACGCCCTCTTCACCGATGAAACGGGCAATGACGATTCGATTAATAAATCCAAGAATCCTCGTAATCAAGCTGGCACCAAGCAAAATGAGGGTTCCTTTTAAAAATTTCGACATGCGATTCATCCCTGCCTTCTCAAAAAAGCTAATATCATATACAATTATCTATATGAAAATGTGGACAAAGCATGACTTAGTCTTCTAAAAAAAGCCTAGGAAATTAGAAAAGGCGAAGGAAAAATGAACCCAGTGGAGGTGTCTTTAATGGAAAAACAACATCCTTATCAGCGCTATTTTATAAAAGTGAAGCCTGTTTTACGTAACAAAGTGGAAGAATTACGGCTGCTCGGTTTAGATGACGTGAACGAAGATGAAGTATGGGAATGTCTTGTATTGAAAAAGTGGAAGAAACCGGATGCGGACATACGTATTTATGAAATCGTCCAAGACATTTTGACTCTCTCCAATAGTCAATTCATGACGTATAAAACGATAGAAGCTTATACAGCGCCCAATTTGTTTGAGGATTTATCAAGTGAAGAGTTGAAAGAATTGCTCAAAGATTAATGTTTTGTAAAAGGGATAAACTTAAATTGACAGTAGTTTGTAATTGTCTCATAATAATGGTGTTGCAATTATTTAGAAATTTTAATGGGGAAATATGGATATAAGCCTATTTTCTGATTAGGTATGTTATACGCTTTTCATCAAACTCAGAACAGGATGAAACTTGTTCGATAGAACCCGTTTCTTTTGTAAGGATGCCGATCATACCGAACACTGAAACTTTTGGGTAAGGCGTGTAAAAGAAAGGGGTCCACAAATCAATGGTAAAAAGAAGTAGAATCGTTGCGTTTTTTCTCATCTTACTATTCATTATCGCGACGATGGGCACAACTTCAAAAGGAATCTTAAGTAATATTAAGCTCGGTCTTGACCTGCAAGGCGGTTTCGAGGTTCTGTATGAAGTAATACCAGGTGAAAATCAAAAAGTTACTCCAGATGTACTAAGTAGTACCGTAGAGTCTTTAAACCGACGAGTGAACGTCCTCGGTGTTAGTGAGCCAGTTATTACGATTGAAGGGAATAATAGGATTCGCGTGCAAATACCTGGTGTTGAAGACCAGAGTAAAGCTCGAGAAATTCTATCGACTCAAGCGAAGCTCTCTTTCCGCGATTACAATGATACATTGATGCTAACTGGTTCCGATTTAAAAGAAGGCGGTGCAAAGCCAACTTTTGATGAAAATAATACACCAGCTGTATCTGTCACGTTAAAAGATAAAAATAAATTCAAAGAAGTGACGCAAAAAATTTCAGCCATGCCTCAAGGTACGAATCTTTTAGCAATCTGGCTTGATTTTGAAGAAGGAAAAGATTCCATCAAAGGAAATCAGGAGAATATGATTTCCGCACCTGCTGTTTCCCAAGTATTTAGTACAGATACTGTTCAGATTACCGGGAACTTCACAGTGAAAGAATCAAAAGAACTAGCTGATCTATTAAATGCAGGTTCCCTGCCAGTTGAATTGAAAGAAGTGTATTCAACTTCAGTTGGCGCACAGTTCGGTGAGCAGGCATTAACTGAAACCATTTTTGCTGGAATCATTGGCATTCTGCTTATTTTCGTATTCATGTTAGGCTACTACCGCTTCCCGGGTTTCATTGCGGTTGTGACCTTAGCTGTTTATATTTTCTTAACATTACTAGTGTTCGATTGGATGAACGCGGTATTGACATTGCCAGGTATTGCTGCCTTGATTCTCGGGGTCGGAATGGCAGTGGATGCGAATATTATCACATATGAACGAATTAAGGATGAAATCAAACTTGGCCGCTCGGTGAAAGCAGCAGTGGCTGAAGGGACGAAAAACTCACTTAGTACGATTTTCGATGCAAACTTAACGACGCTAATTGCTGCAGGCGTATTGTTCTTTTATGGGACAAGCTCAGTTAAAGGATTCGCAACAACGCTGATCATCAGTATATTAATGAGCTTTATCACAGCGGTTTATGGAACACGTTTCTTCATGAACATGTGGGTGAACAGCAATATCTTTAACAAGCGCCCAGGCTGGTTTGGTGTGAACAAGAAACATATTCATGATCTTGCTGAAAAAATAGATCTGTATCACTTGCCAACTCGCTTTGATAAACTCGATTTTGTTAAAACAAGAAAAATATTTTACGGGCTTTCAATTGGTGTGACCATCATCGGTATCATCTTCCTGTTTGTTTTCGGCTTGAATCTTGGCATTGATTTCAGCAGTGGTACGCGTATTGAAGTGACTTCACCTCAATCGTTAACAAAAGAAGAAATCAAAGGCGAATTTGATTCTCTCAAACTGAAGACAGAAGACATTGTCCTTGCTGGTGCAAATAATCAAACAGGTGTTGTCCGACTAAAAGGGGTTCTCGATAAACAAGAAATTGCTGACTTAAAGAGCCATTTCGTAAAGAAATATAAAGCTGAGCCGAATGTTAGCACTGTTTCCCCGACAGTCGGTAAAGAACTTGCGAAAAACGCCATGTATGCGGTTCTGATTGCATCGCTTGGTATCATTCTGTATGTTTCTGTTCGGTTTGAATGGAGAATGGGTGTACCAACGGTCATCGCGCTCCTGCATGATGCCTTTTTCATCATAACCATATTCAGCTTATTGCAAATAGAAGTCGATCTAACCTTTATCGCAGCCGTACTGACGATCATCGGCTACTCGATCAATGATACGATCGTGACCTTTGACCGGATCCGGGAAAATCTGCGTCATAAGAAGAAAATTAAGACAGTGGAAGAACTTGAAGAAATTACGAACATCAGTATCCGCCAAACATTAACACGCTCCATCAACACCGTATTAACCGTACTTGTTGCTGTTGTCGCATTGTTAATCTTCGGCAGCGATGCTATCCAAAACTTCGCACTTGCACTCCTTATCGGAATGCTTTGCGGCGTCTATTCTTCACTTTTCATCGCTTCTCAGTTCTGGCTTGACCTGAAAGCAAAAGAATTGAAGAAAAAAGGAACACTCAACACAGAAAAAGAAAAAAAAGAAAATTTAGAAGGACAAGTATAAAAAACAGGGACCAGCACATGAATCTTGCTGGTCCTGTTTTTTGTGTATTCCCAATATGGCGGCCCGTGCACGCACTAAGTGCAGTATTTTCACCCGTGAAGACGGTTCCGGAGCGTAAATCGGAAATCTCGCCCGTAAAGTGGAGGAACTGGCGCGATTGTCTCTCTTTTTGGCGCGAAAAGAGATAAATCTGGCTTGTAAGACATGAAATCGATGGAAGATGCCCGCCCGAATATCGGTGTTTCCGCTAGTTAATGCTGGTCCGGCTTATTAAGCGGTGGGGTTTATATAAAAAGTGTCTTTTAAAAGTAGGAATTTAAACTCTTTTGTCGAATAACTAGATAAAACGTATAAGGAGTGATTATTTGTTTATCAAAGCATGCGGGCCTTCGCTTACCATTAGAAAAATGCAAGCTTTATTGCGAAGATTGCCATTTGATGATCCGAATCGGCCATTACTCGAGAATGACTATGGAAAGTTTTACGCAGGGTTTCGAGGAGAAGCGTCTCTCGTTTATTATTTGAGTTTTTTGGATGACAAACCGTATCTAATTTTTCACGATTTAAGACTGCCGATACATCATCATTTTTTTCAGCTCGATTATTTAATTCTTTCCGCCAATTTTGCTTTAATTCTTGAAGTGAAGAACTATTCAGGCACCGTTTATTTTGATCCCCAGTTTGACCAATTAATCCGAACGACCCAACAGGACGTTGAGGAAACTTTCCCGGATCCTGTTTCACAGGTAGAACAACACCGCGCCAATCTTCTGAAATATCTTCATGACCAAAAACTTGGTCCAATTCCAATTGAAACACTCGTTATTTTTTCCAATCCTTATACTCAACTCAAAACTACCCAGGGCAATCACAAAATCACAAAAAAGGTGATCCATAAAGAAAAATTTCTGCAAAGTTTTCAAGTATTTGAGAAAAAATATTCTAAAGAATTGCTCACACAAAAATCTATGAAAAAAGCGTCGAAAACTTTGATGAAATCACATACACCACTTGACCAAGACCTATTAATGAAATATCAAGTTCAAAAAGAAACACTTATGAGTGGTGTTCATTGTCCATTATGTTTTACGCTGCCGATGGAAAAATTAATGGGGAAGTGGCAATGTAATACTTGCTCTCATCAATCAAAGGATGCTTATATTCAATCAATCCAAGATTATGCTCTGCTTGTTGGTGTTAAAATTACCAATAAAGAATTTCGCAATTTTCTCGAAATACAGTCAGCATCGATTTCTACAAAACTACTCAAATCCCTGAACTTACCTAAAGAA
Organism: Paenibacillus sp. FJAT-29882; assembly: GCF_001510645.1. Lineage (GTDB taxonomy): Bacteria > Bacillota > Bacilli > Bacillales > DSM-1321 > Peribacillus. Next base: position 710,292 of record NZ_LMVB01000001.1, read on the forward strand.
GGTAGAACAAAAGCTGTCACATATCAACTTAAAATTGATGAATAAAATGTTTCTGCAGGTGCAGGAATATACAATCTGATCTAGAGGGGGCTCTCGGTCCCAAATATTCCGGCGCCTAAATCGGAAATCTCGCTCGAAAAGTGGCGAAACTGGCGCGATTATCTCTCCTTTTGGCGCGGAAAGAGGCAAAACAGGCACGTAAATTTAAAATTTGGCTCGAAAGACATGAAATCACTGGAAGGTGCCCGCCCTGATTCCGGTGCTTCCGCTAGTCAATGGTGGTCCCGGCTCATTAAGCGACAGGATTTTTATAAAAAGTGTAATTTATCGTGAATGTGCATTAAATTTGGTTCCAGCGCGTAAATTGGATGTTTGTTTTCTATTATGGTGTGACCGGGTGAAAACGAAATAAGTTTGAAACCCACAGTCCTCTTTTGTATACTTATAAGATTGAGGGGTGAATGTATTGTTAAAGCCAAGAACTCGTTGGAACTTACAATCTGCCGATGAGCAGATTACGGATGTGCTAGCAAAGGAACTTCATATAACACCTCTAGTTGCATCGCTATTGGTTAATCGAGGCTTCCAAACAGTTGAAGAAGCCCGGTCTTTTCTTTTTATAAAAAAACAAGCCTTCCACGATCCGTTTTTACTAAAAGATATGGATCTTGCCGTTGAACGAATAAAAGCCGCTATAAATAATGGTGAAAAAATTCGCATCTTTGGAGATTACGATGCGGATGGCGTTAGTTCAACGACCGTGATGATGGATACGTTGAATAAGCTTGGTGCGAATGCTGATTTTTACATTCCGAATCGTTTCACTGAAGGATATGGCCCGAATGAAATGGCCTTCCGATTAGCGGCACAAGAAGGCGTAAAGCTATTGATTACCGTAGATACGGGGATTTCAGCGATTAACGAAGCGAAGATTGCGAAAGAACTAGGCATCGATTATATTGTCACTGATCACCATGAACCAGGGGTGGAATTGCCGGAAGCGCTAGCAATTCTCCATCCTAAAATTGCCGGGAACCCATATCCATTTAAAGATTTGGCTGGTGTTGGCGTTGCGTTCAAGCTTGCGCATGCGCTACTAGGAGAATTGCCAGAGGACTTGCTTGAAATTGCAGCGATTGGAACGATTGCTGATCTTGTCCCACTTTATGGGGAAAATCGCTTGCTTGCAGCGAAGGGAATTGAACAGCTTCGCCAGACAAGACGACCAGGCCTCCTTGCACTTATGAAAAAAGCAGGCATTCAGCAGGACGCATTGAATGAAGAATCGATTGGGTTTGGCATGGCACCACGGATTAATGCTGCTGGTCGACTTGGAGCCGCTGATCCTGCCGTGGATTTACTCATGGCTGAAGATATGGAAACAGCAGCTGACCTTGCTTCAGAAATTGATGCGATGAATAAAGAACGTCAGGCAATTGTTGCTGAAATCGCCGAAGAAGCGATTCGTGAGGTGGAGGAAAACTATCCACCAGCTGATAACAGTGTCCTGATTATTGGCAAAGAAGGCTGGAATTCAGGGATTGTCGGCATTGTTGCTTCTAAACTTGTGGAGAAATTTTACCGGCCGACTATCGTATTAAGCTATGACAGTGAAACAGGACTTGCGAAAGGTTCGGCCAGAAGTATTGAAGGTTTTGATTTGTTTAAAAATCTAACACAATGCAGTGATATTCTGCCTCATTTTGGTGGCCATCCAATGGCTGCAGGGATGACGTTGAAGCTCGATGATGTACCCGATTTAAGAAGCAGGTTGAACAAACTTGCGACTGAACAACTGACAGAAGCAGATTTCACACCGATCACCAAGCTTGATGCTAAAACAGATCTTACTGAGGTTAGTATTCAAACGATTGAAGAAATGAGTTTGCTTGCTCCGTTCGGGATGAGCAATCCGAAACCTCGTGTTTTAATAGAAGGCGTCGGTGTGACGGGCATTCGCAAAATAGGATCAAACCAAAATCACCTTAAACTGCAACTTGATAATGGAACGGTCAAACTAGATGGGATCGGGTTTGGAATTGGCGATTATGCTGATCATATTTCACCAAATGCGGAAGTTTCGGTAATTGGGGAACTAGGGATTAATGAATGGAATAATATGAAGAAACCGCAAATCTTTCTTCAAGATATTTCCGTTGCAAATTGGCAGCTTTTCGATTATCGCGGACTGAATCAGGTGGAAAAATGGTTCGAAGATGTGCCGAAGCAAAATCGTAAAGTCATTATTTTCTCAGAAACGACGCTTAGTCGTTACCCATCTTTACGACAGGAACAAGGTTTTTTGCATATTCATAATGAAGAAGAGGCAGCACAAGTTGATGTAAACGATTGTTCATTAATTTTAATGGATATGCCGCCATCTAAGGGCATTTTGGAAAAATTACTAGCAAACCAAGAACCAGCCCGTATTTATGTTCATCTGTATCATCAGCAAGAGAATTTTCTCAGCACAATGCCGACGCGCGATCATTTTAAATGGTTTTACGGCTTTTTAGCAAAAAAAGGTCCGCTGGATTTGAAACGTTATGGCGATGATTTAGCGAAACATCGTGGCTGGTCGCGAGATACGATTGATTTTATCTCACAGGTGTTTTTTGAATTAGATTTTGTTACAATAGAGAACGGGTTAATTATGCTCACTAACAATGCGAATAAACGCGACTTGAGCGAATCAGAATCATATGCACGTAAGAAAGAGCAATTTGAGCTTGAACGAGAGCTTGTTTATTCTTCCTATCAGCAGTTATTCGATTGGTTCAATCATGTAGTTCATAAGGCGACAGGCCTTGAGGAGGAAACAAAGCAATGGATTTAAAGCAGTTTATCACGATTGTACCTGACTGGCCGAAACCGGGGATCTCATTTAAAGATATCTCAAGTCTGATGGAAAACGGCGAAGCGTATCGATACGCAACAGATCAAATCGTTGAATATGCACAAGATAAACAAATCGACATCGTTGTAGGACCGGAAGCAAGAGGTTTCATTATTGGTTGCCCGGTTGCCTACTCACTTGGCGTCGGTTTTGCACCTGTTCGTAAAGAAGGGAAACTTCCGCGCGAAACAATTAAAGTCGAATACGGCTTAGAGTATGGCAAAGACGTATTAACGATGCATAAAGATGTCATCAAACCAGGGCAACGTGTACTGATTACAGACGATCTGCTTGCAACGGGTGGAACCATTGAAGCAACGATCAAGCTTGTTGAAGAGCTTGGTGGTATTGTTGCAGGGATTGCGTTCTTAATTGATTTAACATACTTAGAAGGTAGAAGTAAATTAGAAGGTTACGACGTTCTAACTTTAATGACCTACTAAAAATTTGAGAATATTCCACAGGGTCATACCTCACTGTCTATACATTGTTTATTGTGTAGATGTGAAGGTAGGCCCTTTTTATTATTAATTATTGGTAAAGAAACGGTGAATTTTGTCGTTATTGATTAAAAATAACTCGAATTATGCAGAAAATGCGGTCTTAGCTCTTTACATATGGCTTCTTTTTCTTGATAATAGATACAATACTATTTTTCTGGTTTTTGGACAAGAGGCAAAGGGTCAGACCTTTGGACATCCTCGAATAGCGGAACAATGATTCTTTCAACTGTAATAATTGTCACTTTTTGCTGAATACCTGTATATCCATTTTGTCTTGTAGCAAGATGAAGCATCAGCGTCAGCACTAAATGTGGCTATTTTTTATTAACCTTATTCGGAAAACCTTTTGATAGGCGAATCTGCTGGGTAAAGTGGGGTAAAGGTGATACGATGGCAAATGATCAAATTTTAACAGCTGAGCAGGTTGTTGAACGGACAAAGAACTATCTTCAACAGGATGAGACAGACTTTATTTATCGTGCCTATAAATTTGCGGAGCACGCTCACAGAGAGCAGTTTCGTAAATCGGGCGAGCCGTATATTATTCATCCCATTCAAGTTGCAGGCATTTTAACGGACCTTGAGATGGATCCATCGACAATTGCAGGCGGATTTTTGCACGATGTCGTTGAGGATACCGAAGTGACGTTACAAGATATCGAAAAGCAATTTGGTGAAGAAGTGGCGATGCTTGTTGACGGTGTAACCAAGCTCGGTAAAATTAAATATAAATCACAAGAAGAGCAGCAAGCCGAGAATCACAGAAAGATGTTTGTGGCAATGGCCCAGGATATTCGTGTAATCCTAATTAAATTGGCCGACCGTCTTCATAACATGAGAACGTTAAAGCATCTTCCACAAGAAAAACAACGTCGGATTTCTAATGAAACATTGGAAATTTTTGCACCACTTGCGCATCGTCTTGGCATCAGTACGATTAAATGGGAACTTGAGGATACCGCTCTTCGTTATCTGAATCCTCAGCAATATTACCGAATCGTGAATTTAATGAAGAAAAAGCGTGCCGAGCGTGAAGAGTATTTGGACGAAGTTATCATGGAAGTACGCAAAGAAGTAGATGATGTGAACATCAAGGCAGATATTTCTGGACGACCAAAACATATTTACAGCATTTACCGGAAGATGGCCATGCAAAACAAGCAATTCAGCGAAATCTATGATTTGCTTGCGGTACGAATTGTCGTGAATAGCATTAAGGATTGTTATGCCGTCCTTGGTATTATCCATACATGCTGGAAACCGATGCCAGGCCGTTTCAAGGATTATATTGCGATGCCGAAGCAGAATATGTATCAATCGTTGCATACGACGGTGATCGGTCCAAAAGGTGACCCGCTTGAAGTACAAATTCGTACGACTGAAATGCATCGAATTGCAGAATACGGAATTGCCGCACACTGGGCTTATAAAGAAGGCAAAGAAATTGATGAGCAATCTTCATTAGAAGAGAAACTCACCTTTTTTAGAGAAATTCTTGAATTCCAGGATGATGCAACGAATGCTGAAGAGTTTATCGAGTCACTGAAGATTGATTTGTTCTCAGATATGGTGTTTATTTTTACACCAAAAGGCGATGTAATTGAGTTGCCGTCTGGATCGAATCCAATTGATTTTGCTTATCGCATTCACTCCGAAATCGGCAACAAGACGATTGGGTCTAAGGTGAACGGCAAGATGGTGCCGCTTGATTACAAGCTAAAAACAGGCGACATTATTGAAATCCTAACATCTAAGCATTCCTATGGACCTAGCCCGGATTGGCTGAAACTCACGCAAACATCTCAGGCAAAAAATAAAATTCGACAATTTTTCAAAAAGCAACGTCGTGAGGAAAATATCGAAAAGGGCCGCGAGATGGTAGAGAAAGAAATTAAAGCACTTGATTTTGAGTTAAAAGAAATCCTAACTCAAGAAAACATCAAACGCGTTGCTGGAAAATTTAATTTCTCAAATGAAGAAGATATGTATGCAGCTGTTGGCTATAACGGGATTACAGCCGCGCAGATTACCACTCGTCTTACCGAGAAATTACGGAAACAGAAAGAATTGGAACAAGGACCGACACTTACAGAAGCGGTTACAGAGCTTAAATCGCTTCATAAATCGAAAAAGCGGGAATCTGGTGTCCGCGTTACTGGCATTGATAATCTATTAATACGTTTATCAAAATGCTGTAATCCGGTTCCGGGAGATGAAATTGTCGGTTTCATTACGAAAGGCCGCGGTGTTTCTGTTCATAGAACCGACTGTTCAAATCTAAATACGTGCGAAGTAGAAGACCGTTTAATCCCGGTCGAATGGGAAGGGAATCTGAACGATCACAAAGGATACAATGTTGATATTGAAATCAGCGGCTTTGACCGTCGTGGTTTATTGAACGAGGTGCTACAAGTGGTCAATGAAACAAAAACGGACTTTACGTCTGTATCCGGCAAATCAGACCGCAACAAAGTAGCGACGATTAACATGTCCATTGCTATTCAAAATATTAGTCATCTGCAAAAGGTAGTCGATCGAGTTAAACAAATTCCGGATATTTATTCAGTCAGAAGAATCATGAACTAAGGAGTTATCACCATGCGTGTTGTTGTGCAGCGTTCTAAAGCAGCAAGAGTACTTGTGAATAACGAAACAATTGGCTCAATCGACCACGGTCTCGTTTTATTGGTCGGTGTTACACATGGCGACACAGCGGAAGACGCCGCTTACCTCGCTGAAAAAATTGCCAACTTGCGTATTTTTGAAGATGAAAACGAGAAAATGAATCATTCCCTACTCGACGTAGGCGGTTCAGTTCTCTCGATTTCACAATTCACCCTGTACGGCGATTGCAAGAAAGGCCGCCGCCCAAACTTCATGGACGCCGCTCGTCCAGAAGAAGCGAACGCCATTTACGAACTTTTCAACGAAGAATTCCGCAAAAAAGACATCCATCTCGAAACAGGCCAGTTCGGAGCCAATATGCAAGTTGAACTCACCAATGATGGCCCTGTCACGCTTATTGTTGAGAGTAAATAGGAAAGTAGACCACAGCTAGCTGGTTTGCTTTCTTTTTTTTGTGGGAAGATGGACGAATTATTATCGGGAACTTCGTCCAAAAAGCGCGGACAAGCCCTCCTTTATGTTGATCTGGAAATCGAAATAACGAGTCAGGGCCTAATTTAGTGATCCGATGAGAAATTACGTTAATATTCATGAACCACCCTTGCAAACTCATCCGATTCAAGTATTGCACGCCGGAATGAGGAACAATCGCGCCAGTTTGACTACTAATCGCGCCAAAAAGGAGGGGGATCGCGCCAGAACTGATCCTTTTCGCGCGAGAATTGGGATTTACGAGCCGGAGTTCAATATCGCTCCAGTACACCCAAAAAAACGTACCAGAAAATAGGCACGTTTAGTTTCTTTTATTTAAAAAACGTCATCAACCCATTATAGATGGCGGTTGTAACCATTTCTTGATACTCATTTGAGGTGATTTTCAGTTCTTCAGCTGGATTGCTTAAATAGCCAAGTTCGAGCAGGGCTGCGTTTTGGTGATTTTCTCGTAAAACGTGATAGTCACCGAACCGATAGCCGCGGTTATTAATTTTTAGTGCTGAGCTTAGGGCATCGTCAAGAACTATGGCAAGCTGTTGTTGATATGTATGGTAGTAATACGTCGTAATGCCATTGATTCTTGTATCTTTGGTCGCATCGTAATGGATGCTGATGTAAGCATCTGCAGCGTTCAGTTGTGAAATCCCGACCCGAGCTGGCAGAGTGATGTATGCGTCAAGACTGCGTGTTAATAGGACGTTTGCTCCTGCTCGTTCGAGCTTAGCCTGAAGCATACGAGCTGTACGTAACGTTACATCTTTTTCCATCGTACCGCCTACGCCAAGTGTTCCTGGATCGCGGCCGCCATGACCTGGGTCAAGGACGATTACTTTACCGTTGAGATTATTTTCAATGCCAGATCGTTTACTTGGCTGGGCTTGTCCATCTGTTGAAACGAGCCACCCTGCCACATAAGCTGTCTTTTTTTCGAGCTGGATTTTGTACCAGTCATTTTCCATGCCGAGAACTGCGAACGTTTCACCCTTATTTGCACGAGCAAGTAAGGTCGTATTTGTATCTGGACCACTTCGTAAACTAGTCCCATCACGAAGGATGACGATCGTGGAACTAGTAGACTTTTCTGCTACTGTGGGCTTAGTTTGAATCGATTTGGACGGCTGTTGCAAATACCGAGTCGCAACCCAGCCCGTTTTTCCAGTTTCATATTGGATTTTTGCCATGTCGTTTCGCTCTTGCAAAATAGTGAAGGAATCCCCATTATGAACAGTCGCAAGAATCTCTCCATCGGTTGTAGCTGATTTGCGGACGACTAGTTCAGACGCTGTGACAGTAGCTTTTTCTTCACCGTCGATCGCGATGAATGATGTGTTAACCCAGCCACTTTCACCATGAAAGGTAATTTTCCCCCACTCCCCTTGAATGTCTTCGAATGAAAGAGTCGCATCCTTTTTTAGCTTGCCAATTACTCTTCCATCTTTAGAAGCAGATGCGCGAACATTGAGATTGTTCGTTAAGGCAATTCCCGTCGCCTTGACGGTTTGTACGTTGGTTTCTTTATTTTCGGCTATGCCAGTTTGGATAAAATCGGCGGATATCCATCCGGAAATCGTATCGTTTTGGAACTGGATCCAATTATTTTCTCGATCTAGTATGTTGATTTCAGTGCCGTTATTTATATAACCTGTTTCTTCAAAAGACGTGCCAGGACCTTTGCGAATCCGTACATGATCGGACGTTACGGTAGCTTTTTCAGCACTTTTTGCACGCTTTGTATCGTCAGCTACAAGATAGCCCGCGATCCATCCTGATTTGTTTTCAGCCAGTTTAATTTCTAGCCAATCATTTTCCTCGGAAACGACCTGATAGGTATTTCCTCGGTATACTTTTTCTACGATCGGGAAACTTAAAGCTGGACCTTCCCGAACATTGATCATTTCTGTATTGACAGTGATGTCTGATTTCGTTTGACCGTATACATCTTGTACTGAAAATCCTGTTGATGTGAGAAGAGCTGCTGTCAGAATCCCGGCGATATATGTTTTAGTTCTCATGTCTTCCTCCTCGTTCTTATTGAAAATAGTCTAACAACAATTTATTCTATCTTATCATAAAATTTCCTGTTTATTTATGAAGAAAACTTTGGGTTTTGGGCAAAACTAAGAAAAAAGCAGGAGGGATGAATGATGAAATTCAGTGAAAAAGGGCAATTAAGCCTAGACCCAACCAATCAACTTTCCGGAGTCGATTTCCGAGATCATTTACAAAAAGAACAAAGCTCAACAATGTTTGAACTTGCATCAGAATTTGGCCTAAACGAGCGCGATGTGCAAAAATTGAAAAAAAAGCTGGGCGGGCGCTGATCTTTCGCGCTTTTCCGCTAGAAACTGACATGCGGTATTGACAAGACTAGTTGGAGTCCTTATTATTAATGAATAGTTATATAAGTAAAATTAATAGTTTCTACATAAGAACAACCAATGATGAAGAAAAGTAATTAAGAACCACATGTAAAGAGAAGAAATGCCTTAGGCTGAAAGCATTTCTACATGATGACTTAATGAAAGAACACTTCTGAGGCTTCACTCTGAAAAATTTTTTTAGTAAGAGATGAACGTAGGCAGGCGTTAACTGCATGAAGTGGAAGCATAATGATATGTTTCAATAAGGGTGGCACCACGGGAATTACAACTCTCGTCCCTTGTAGCAGTAATGTTACAAGGGATGGGAGTTTTTTGTTGTTTTAATCAATGATTAAATAAGTAAAATTATAGATTTGATTAAAACATGCACGTGACGAAACCAATTTTGGTCCGTGTAATCCCTTAATTGATTCCATTGTTTACAGTTGAATTGCATGAAAAGTCGTATTTATGTTAAAAAGAACTGGTGTTGTGCCAAAATGTACGAAAAAGTTTAACGGATGTAAGCAATTGTAGTGTGACAAATAAAGTTACAGATTTTAAGTAACAGTGTTAAACAAGTAAAATTATAGAATAGTGAATACAAAATAAATGTTTTTTTCAATAAAGGAGGATCTCATATGAGCATTCAAATTCCAAGAGGTACGCAAGATTTGCTTCCGGGTACAACGGAGATTTGGCAATATATCGAGAAGACGGCGCGTGATTTATGCAGTCGTTATCAATATAAGGAAATCAGAACACCGATTTTTGAGCACACGGAATTGTTTTTACGTGGTGTCGGTGATACGACAGATATCGTTCAGAAGGAAATGTATACATTCAAAGACCGCGGTGAGCGGGACTTGACGTTACGACCAGAAGGAACGGCTGCTGTTGTTCGTTCGTATATCGAAAATAAAATGTTCGGATTACCGAATCAGCCGGTGAAATTGTATTATATCGGACCGATGTTCCGTTATGAGCGTCCACAGGCAGGGCGTTTCCGTCAATTCGTGCAATTTGGCATTGAAGCGTTAGGGAGTAAGGATCCGGCGATTGATGCTGAAGTATTGGCTCTTTCCATGGGGCTTTATCAAGAGCTTGGTTTGAAAAAATTGAAGCTTGTGATTAATAGTCTAGGTGACAAAGAAAGTCGTACAGCTCACCGAAATGCGTTGGTCGACCACTTTAAACCGCGGATTGGCGAGTTTTGTAGTGATTGCCAAAGTCGTTTAGAGAAAAATCCATTGCGTATTTTGGATTGTAAAAAAGACCGTGATCATGAATTGATGAAAACAGCACCGTCGATTCTCGAATATTTAAATGAAGAATCACGCTCGTATTTTGAAAAAGTACAAAAGCATTTAACGGATCTTGAGATTGAATTTGTCGTTGATCCGACACTCGTACGTGGTTTGGATTATTACAATCATACGGCGTTTGAAATTATGAGTGAAGCAGAAGGATTCGGTGCGATTACAACGCTTTGCGGCGGTGGTCGTTACAATGGCTTAGCGGAAGAAATTGGTGGTCCTGAAACGCCTGGAATCGGCTTTGCACTAAGCATTGAGCGATTAATCGCGGCACTTCAAGCGGAAAACGTTGAACTGCCGATTGAGCAAGGAATCGATTGCTACCTCGTTTCCATGGGCGATGCGGCGAAAGATTACACGGTAAAACTCGCCTATCAATTACGCAATGCCGGTTTTACAGTGGAAAAAGATTACAACGATCGGAAAGTGAAGGCGCAATTTAAATCAGCTGATCGACTAGAAGCGAAATTCGTGGCTGTACTTGGTGACGATGAGCTTGAAAAAGGAAAAATTAATGTGAAAAATATGGCGACTGGTGAACAGGTTGAATATGAACTAACTTCATTTGTTGCTGAATTTAAGAAGCTTTACGCTTAAGGAGGAAATAGAATGTTTGGGAGAAGTTATTTTTGCGGTGAAGTAACAGAAACAGCCGTTGGCGAACAAGTTACATTAAAAGGATGGGTCCAAAAACGACGTGACCTAGGTGGGTTGATTTTTATTGACCTTAGAGATCGCTCTGGGGTTGTCCAAGTTGTCTTTAATCCTGATGTATCAAAAGAAGCATTAGCGATTGCTGATAAAATTCGTACCGAATATGTGGTCGATATTCAAGGGAAAGTCGTGAGTCGCGACGAAAGCAACGTCAACAATAATATCGCAACAGGTAAGATTGAAATTTTGGCAGAAGCGATCACAATCATTAATGAAGCAAAAACAACACCTTTTGCGATTGCTGATAAAACGGAAGTGTCTGAAGACCTTCGTTTAAAGTACCGTTACTTGGATCTACGTCGTCCGGTTATGTTTGAAACATTGAAAATGCGTCACCAAACGACAAAAGCCGTTCGTGAATATTTAGATGGCGAAGGTTTCCTTGATATTGAAACACCGATTTTAACAAAAAGTACGCCAGAAGGAGCTCGTGACTATTTAGTTCCTAGCCGTGTCCATGATGGGGAATTCTATGCATTGCCACAATCTCCTCAGCTTTTCAAACAAATGTTGATGGTATCAGGCGTTGAGCGTTATTATCAAATCGCTCGCTGCTTCCGTGATGAAGACCTTCGTGCCGACAGACAGCCTGAATTTACGCAAATTGATATTGAAACAAGCTTTATGAGCCAAGAAGACATCATGAACATGGCAGAAGCAATGATGTTGAAAGTCATGAAAGATGTAAAAGGAATCGACATCACATTACCACTGCCACGTATGAAATATGACGAAGCGATGAGCCGTTACGGATCAGACAAACCAGATACTCGTTTTGCCATGGAATTACTTGATGTGTCTGAGCTTGTGAAAGAGAGCGGATTTAAAGTATTCGCCGGAGCAATTGCAAATGGTGGACAAGTAAAGGCTTTGAATGTGAAAGCTGGAGCGGCTGATTATTCACGTAAAGACATTGATGCGCTTGGCGAGTTTGCTGCTGTATACGGAGCAAAAGGATTGGCTTGGCTGAAAGTGGAAGCGGACGGTTTAAAAGGACCAATCGCTAAATTCTTCACAGAAGAAGACCAGAAGCAATTATGTTCACTTGTTGAAGCAGAAACAGGCGATCTTCTTCTTTTCGTTGCCGATAAGAAAAGCGTTGTCGCGGATGCACTTGGAGCACTGCGAATGAAGCTTGGAAAAGAAAGAGGCTTAATCGACAATAGCCAATTCAATTTCCTTTGGGTGACAGACTGGCCATTACTTGAGTATGATGAAGAAGCGGGCCGCTATTTCGCAGCGCACCATCCATTCACAATGCCTTTCCGTGAAGACCTAGAATTGCTTGAAACAGATCCAGCAAATGTACGTGCTCAAGCCTATGACCTTGTGTTAAACGGCTATGAACTAGGTGGTGGTTCATTACGTATATTCGAACGCAATGTCCAAGAAAAAATGTTCAAAGTTCTCGGCTTCAGTGAAGAGGAAGCAAATGAACAATTCGGCTTCTTAATGGAAGCATTCGAATACGGTACACCTCCACATGGCGGAATCGCGCTAGGACTAGACCGTCTTGTGATGCTGCTTGCAGGCCGTACAAACTTACGTGACACGATTGCCTTCCCGAAAACAGCAAGCGCATCAGACATGCTTACACAAGCTCCAGGCGTAGTAAGCAAGGCGCAACTTGATGAATTGCATCTGTCAATTGTAGGGAAAAAACAAGAATAATTTCCTATAAAAAAAATCTTGTAAGCGAATATTCAGTATGTTATGATAATTCCAATAAGTAAGAGTCCTGAAGTGTACGTTCTTTAACCTATAAGTTTTGACCGAACACTTATAGTTTCGGGAGCACAGGTTTCTGCCCTACGCAAATGCCTCCATGGATGAGGACTTGTAAACGTCAGAACAGCGCACCCACCTGCTGCGAGCGGGTTCAAAACAAAGGCATAAACGACACAATCGGGTCTCTTACTTCATATTTAATGATTAACCCTGCTCTTATGAGTAGGGTTTTTTGTATGGATTTTTTAAATGTAGGGAAATTAGCTTTGGCGCGCAAATTGCGAATCGCGCTCGCAAAGTGATGATTTCGGCACGAAAGTACTCCGTTCCGGCACGAAAAGAAGCCAACTCGGCACGCAAATTTGGAAACCAGCACGTAAATGGCAAATCGAGTGCTCGAGCTTCACCGGGGTTAGATAAAATGACTGATTATGGGTAGGTTTATAGAATAGAGTTGAGACTTTTCTAGGGGACCTCACCTATTTAGAAAACATCCACTTCGATTCAACGAAAAAATTTAATTTTTTTTTCAAAAAAGCAAACTTTTCGTGACGAACTAAGGTATGTAGTTTGAAGGAATTAACAGAAGGGGAGCAATCCGATCTATGGAACTTACTGAAAAAAAGCTGATTCAAGATATAGTGGGAGGTGACAAGGCTGCCTTCAAGAAACTGTATGACATCCATTTCAACCAAGGTATGCGTACGGCGATTGCAATTACGAGGGATCGTGAAGTGGCGAAAGACGCCTTGCAAGAAACATTCATTCGTGTGTATCGCAATCTATCTTCCTATGATGAAAATCAACCATTTGAGCCTTGGTTTTATCGAATTTTAATCAATGAATGCAACCGATTATTAAAGAAGGAAGCGAAAATGAAACAGTTGGTGCAAGTGCAAAAGACAGAAGTGATTCATTCCGACTATGGGAAAAAAGAGGAATATGATGATTTATATGAGGCGATTCAATCGTTAAAAGATATGTACCGCCATCCGTTAATTTTAAAATATCTCAAAGGGTTTACAGAACGTGATATTGCCATCTGTCTAGAAATCAATATGAATACCATTAAAACCCGTTTATTAAAAGGAAGAGAAAAATTAAGAAAGCTGTTAAGCGAGAAAAGAGGCGGTCAAGATGTCTAAGAAATTGAACGAAGATCAAATGAAACAAACAATGCTGGAAAATACCGAATATGATAGTCAGGACAAAGAGGAAATATGGAATAAAATCGAATTTGAAATTAAGCAATCGGATCGGAAAAACAAAAAGCAAACTTTGAAAAAACGGTACGCCGTTCTTATTACCGTTGCTGCTGCCGTATTTTTATTATTTGGAACGGAAGCAGGGACCGGTTATGCCCTAATTGATAAGGTGAAGCAGCTATTTGTGCCAGAAAAGAAAGTGCCGCTTCCCATCGAAGGAACGGAGGAGGAAACAGATGTGACACTGAAGGAATCTGCTGACTATGTTATTTATGTGGATGAAGAACATTATCGCTATGAAGAAAAAGCAGGCTACGATCTCATCGTACCAAAAGTGGACTTACCGGAGCGATATCCTGAAGTTTCAATGGAAATCAGACAAATTACAGATAAAAAACCAGATGAAGTGCTAAAAGACGTGCAAGCCGAATTAAAAAAATCTTTCCCAGAATTAAAGAATCCAGAAAAAGTAACGACGCCAATTCAAGGGTGGATGTTGAAAGGAATTGCCGGCGTTGAATGGAATTCACCTGTAACGAAAACATTTATCGTCAGCAACGGTCAAGCGGGAAGCTTCGTTATTAAACAAACCTACTTTTTAGAGGCGTCAGAAGGACACGCTGTTCGATTTGATAACATGTTAAAAGAGTTCAAACTTATACCAAAAGAATAAATCCCTTTTGAGTGGATTTCAGATAAATAACAAACAAATCCGCGAAAAATAGGACGACATATCTAGACATTTTCTTTGCACATTCATATATATATAGAAAGGAACATTCCGAATATTGAATGAAATATGAAATATTAGATTGACGAAGTGTAAATAGTCGATTAAAATTATGTCAATTTGGTAAACAAAGCGTGCCAGGTAATGGATAGGGATTTGCGCAAGGTATTCTGTCGGGTATGAAGGCAGAACTTTATTACGCGGATGTTCCAATTTAAGTATAAACTTTTTTCTTGCGAAGTAGTAAAGCAGGACAAGAGGTATAAACAAAGGGATGACTTTGAGATGAAATTGATAGATTGCGTATTAGCTGACAAACAAGAGGAAATGCTTCATTTTATTGAACAATTGGTGAATATAGATAGTGGTTCACATGTAAAGGCTGGAATCGATACAATCGGTTTAATTATGAAAGGCCATTTTGAGGACGTCGGATTTGCGGTGGACACGATTTTGCAGGAAGTTCACGGAAATCATATGGTCATGCAGCATCGAGAAGCGGTTGATCCGAAAATTATTATCGTTGCTCATATGGATACCGTTTTTCCGAAAGGCACAGTGGCAAAACGTCCGTTTCGAATTGAAGGGGATCGTGCCTATGGACCGGGCGTCGTAGATATGAAATCAAGCTTAGTCGAACTATTGTATGCGATTAAGTATATGAAAGAAGTCGGGTATGAAGGTTACAAAAATGTGCAAATCATCTTAAATAGTGATGAAGAAATCGGCTCACCGACGTCTCGCTCGCTCATCATGGAAAAAGCACAAGGGAAAGAATTCGCGTTGATTATGGAGCCGGCAAGGAAGGACGGATCTCTCGTTTCGGCAAGAAGAGGCGGTGGCCACTACACTTTGATTGTAAAAGGAAAAGCGGCACATGCAGGCATCGAGCCAGAAAAAGGGAGAAGTGCGATTGAGGAACTCGCTCATAAGGTCATTCAGCTCCATCACTTAACCGATCACCAAAAAGGCATTAGCGTCAACGTTGGCATGATTGAAGGCGGATCTGCCTATAACACCGTTTCTTCAAAAGCTGTTGCTCATATTGATATTCGGATTGCGCAGATGGACCAAGCTCAAACATTGCTTGAGAAAATGAAAGAAATTTGTTCATTCACATCTGTTCCAGGCACAAAAATCAAGTTGACCGGTGAAATTGGCCGGCCGCCGATGGAAAAAACGGAACAGACGAAAAGCCTTCTGAAAATCATCCGTAAAGTGGGAGAAGAAATCGGCATTAAGGTGTCTGACACATCAACGGGCGGAGGATCAGACGCATCATTCACAGCAGCAACCGGTGTTGCAACCGTAGATGGACTCGGTCCTGTCGGCGGCAATGCACATAGTGATGAAGAATATCTCGAAATCCCAACCTTAACTGAACGGACTTTATTATTGGCAAAAACCATTCAAAAACTATCTGAATAAATGTAAGACCTCCGAGATGTTCGGGGGTTTTCATTTTTTTGAATGGGTTATGTTTTTTCTCTAGTCGAAAAAAGAGGCTTTGGCGTGCAAAGTATGGATTCCGGCACGCAAATTCGAAATCTGGCGCGCAAAATTAGAAAAGTGGGATTCATGCATGCGCTAAAACCTCAAATATTCCTATATGTCCCATTACACTAACCAACTCCACACCGATAATTATCCCGACCAGCCTACTTATCTTTTATTAAAGTTTATGGTATAGTCTTTTTTGGGAATTGTATTTATTAAGATTGTAAAGATGGAGTTGAAACATATGTTACATCAGTTTTCACGTAATGAGTTGGCGTTTGGCCAAGAGGGTTTAGACCTGTTGAAAAATTCAACGGTTGCCGTGCTTGGGATTGGCGGAGTGGGTTCTTTCGCGTCTGAAGCATTGGCACGTTCAGGTGTAGGCCGTTTGATTCTTGTAGATAAGGACGATGTCGATATTACGAATGTGAATAGACAGTTACATGCACTTCTTTCAACGGTTGGTCAGCAGAAAGTCGAGCTAATGCGTGACCGGATTCAAGATATTAATCCGGATTGCGAAGTGATCGCGATGAAAATGTTCTATACCGAAGAAACGTACGAAGATTTTTTCAATCACGGCATTGATTATGTCATTGATGCTTCTGATACAATCATCTATAAAATCCATCTTATGAAAGAGTGTCTGAAACGAGATATTAAGATCATTTCGTGCATGGGCGCAGCCAATAAAATGGATCCAACGAGATTCAAAATTGTCGATATATCCAAAACACACACAGATCCACTTGCCAAAGTGGTACGTACGCGTTTACGTAAAGAAGGCATATATAAAGGAATTCCGGTTGTATTTTCTGATGAAACGCCGATTGTCACAAGAGAAGAAGTCAATAAAGTGGTCGGTAAACCAGATGCGAAAATTCGCAAAGCGAAAATGCCGCCATCTTCCAATGCGTTCTGCCCATCTGTTGCAGGATTGATTAGTGCAAGTTGGGTTGTAGGTGAAATTACGAAAGACGTGAAAGTATATCGTGTGGGTGATGTAATTGAATAATTTCGGGGGGAAATGCTGATTTCGATCGGCATTTTTCTATGCCCACCAAAATATTTTTCGCTAATTTTTTTGCAAACAAAAATATTGTGATATAAAAGCCTTGCCCTAGAACAAGCTATTTTTATAAAAAAACACCTATATTACAATAAAATTCTGCAAGTGCTCGCCATATATAGACCTACATACAAATCACTCTTCCGTATAAAACCATCTAGACGAACGAATCAGAATCAGTTACACTGTTGTCAAAATATTTATTTAATTTAAAATATTTGATTTTCGTGTAAAGGTATGATTTCCAAATGTTTTAACATTATGAAAATCAGGGGGTACACGCATGAAAACGAAAAAGCTAGCGGGAATTTTCCTGTCACTGTCACTAGTAGCGGGTGTATTAGCCGGCTGTAATTCAGACAGTGCCGGGAGCAATGCAAGCGAGGAATTATTGATTGGAGCGAACTTAGAATTGACCGGCGGTGTTGCTTCGTATGGCCAATCAATTTATGAAGGGGCAAATCTGGCGCTTAAAGAAATCAATAAAAAAGGAATTAACGGGAAACAACTGAAGCTAGTCAAATATGATAACAAATCGGAAGCACAGGAAGCAATGAATGGGGCATTGAAACTAATCAACCAAGATAAGGTACTTGCCATCATTGGCTCAGCTACAAGCACGAACACACTTGCTCAAGTAGCGCTGGCGAATAAAAACCAAGTTCCAATTATAACAGCAACCGGAACAAGTCCAGAAGTGACGGTGACGAATGGGAAATTGAATGAATATGTATTTAGAACATGCTTTATCGACCCATTCCAAGGAACCGTTGCTGCAAACTTTTCGACGAAAAACCTGGGTGCCAAAACGGCAGCGATTTATATTGACAACTCAAGTGATTATTCAAAAGGGCTTGCGGCTTCTTTTAAAGAATCATTCGAAGCAAATGGCGGATCCGTTGTAACCGAAGAAGCCTATTTACAAAAAGATACCGATTTCCGTGCCACTTTAACAAGGATTAAATCGAAAAAGCCTGATTTCATTTATATTCCTGGCTATTACGAAGAGGTAGGCTTGATTGTGAAACAAGCACGTGAATCAGGAATTGACGTGCCAATTATGGGCGCTGATGGCTGGGATTCTCCGAAACTATTAGAAATCGCAGGGAAGGATGCTCTAGCAAACACCTTCATCACCAACCATTATTCATCTGGCGATCCTGACGTGAAAATCCAAAGCTTTGTCGAAGCCTTCCAAAAGGAATACAAAGGCAAAAAGCCGGATGCTTTCGCTGCATTAGGATATGATACGGCCTACTTCCTGGCAGAAGCGATTAAAAACGCTGGAGAAGAAGTAACGAGCGAGAACATTCAAAAAGCTCTTGCTGAAACGAAAAATCTGCAATTAGTATCAGGCTCATTTACAATCGATGAAAACCATAACCCGATCAAATCAGCGACCATTTTACGATACGAAAAAGGTGAGCAAGTTTTCGAAACAAAAGTGAATCCTTAAAAAACATGAGGCTGTCCGATCATGAAAGGGTCAGACCCTACATCTTCTATCTATTGTTTGTAGACGTGTAAATCACACAATAAACGGTGTCTAGAGTGTGAGGTCAGACCCTTATTTTCTTCCAGTATTGAAAGGTTTGTACGCTTTCTTAAAAGGGGAGTAAACGATGGAAATTATCCAGCAACTAGTAAATGGAATTTCTCTTGGCAGTATTTATGCACTGATTGCTCTCGGCTATACGATGGTTTATGGCATTGTCAAACTGATCAACTTCGCTCATGGTGATGTATTCATGGTCGGTTCGTTTGTTGGCTTTTATTCGATCACCTTCTTACACTTATCTTTCTTTCCTGCTTTAATCTTGTCGATGGTTGCCTGTGCAGTGTTCGGTGTTCTCATTGAACGGATTGCCTACAAGCCATTGCGCAATGCGACGAGAATTGCTGCGCTCATTACCGCGATTGGTGTGTCCTTGCTCATAGAAAATGGCATGATCTTTTTTAGAGGCGCCCAACTTGAAGCATATCCCAACGATATTTTACCTACGAATAAAATCGATATACTTGGTGTTACGGTTGAAAGTAAATCACTACTCATCCTCGGTGTTTCTGTTGCCCTCATGATTATTTTACAATTTGTTGTTCATAAAACTAAAATCGGCAAAGCGATGCGGGCTGTTTCCCATGATGCAGAAGCCGCAAAATTAATGGGCATTAACGTCGATAACACGATCTCAGCCACATTTGCCATCGGCTCTTCGCTAGCTGGAGCGGCGGGTGTTATTTTTGGAACGTATTATTATAAAATCGAACCCCTGATGGGCGTGATCCCTGGCTTGAAGGCATTCGTTGCGGCTGTGCTTGGCGGAATCGGCATTATTCCAGGAGCGATGGTCGGCGGCTTGCTATTAGGTGTGATCGAATCATTAGTGAGTGCAGCCGGAGGATCGCTTTGGCGGGATGGCGTCGCCTTCATTGTCTTAATTCTTATCCTCATTTTCATGCCGCAAGGAATTTTTGGAAAAAACAAACGAGAAAAAGTGTAAGGGAGACAAAGCGATGATCAAACTGAAACAGACAAAAGGTTTTTGGCTCTCCATTCTATTCGCGTTCGTCTTGTTTACCATCGTCCAAGTCGTCATCTCAAGTGCGATGATTAATTTTTATTTCGTCAACATGATCTTAACGATGGGCATCTATATTATTCTTGCAGTAAGTCTGCATTTGATCATTGGCATTACCGGTCAATTTTCCATTGGGCATGCAGGCTTTCTTGCGGTCGGTGCTTACACGTCCGCGGTTTTTACGATGAAACTCGGTCAGCCGCTATTGATCGGTCTGATAGCTGGTGGACTTGCTGCGGCAATGGCTGGGATGCTGATCGGCATTCCGAGCCTTCGGTTAAAAGGAGACTATTTGGCGATTGCCACACTTGGTTTTGGTGAAATCGTTCGGATTACCTTTTTCAATATCGATTATATCGGCGGACCAAGCGGCATGATGGTGTCACAATTAACCACATGGCCATGGGTATTTGGCTGTATGTTACTCACTATTTTAGTCATTCGAAACTTCACGAATTCCACGCACGGTCGGGCTTGTATCTCAGTTCGGGAAGATGAAATCGCCGCAGACGCCATGGGCATTAACACGACCTATTATAAAGTCGTCGCTTTTTTAATCGGTTCTTTCTTTGCTGGAGTGGGTGGCGCACTTTGGGCCCATAATTTTTACATTATTCAACCGAGCCAATTTGGATTTTTAAAGTCATTTGATATTTTAATATTCGTCGTTCTTGGCGGGTTAGGGAGTATGAGTGGTGCCGTGATTGCCGCCATTTTACTCACACTCGTTTCCATGTTGTTAACGGAATACCCAGAAACAAGAATGATCATCTATAGCTTGATCTTGATTTTCACAATGCTGTATCGCCCGCGGGGATTGCTTGGCACGAAAGAAGTCACATCCTTATTTACGAACCGAAGAAATAAAAAAGGGGGACCTAAAGATGGAAACAGACACACCGTTGCTTAAAGTCGAACAAGTAGGAATCCGCTTTGGGGGCTTAAAGGCGGTGGCAGATGTGAATATGAAATTATATTCGGGGGAACTCGTCGGCTTAATTGGTCCAAATGGGGCCGGCAAGACGACGTTATTCAACTTGCTAACAGGTGTATACGTGCCAACCGATGGGCGCATCTTTTTTAAAGGGGAAAACTTACGAAAACAACCTCCATATAAAATCACGAAAAAAGGCATCAGCCGTACGTTTCAAAATATCCGTTTATTCGAAGAACTATCTGTGATTGATAATGTAAAAGTTGCCTATCATTCGCTTGCCAAGCATTCAATTCTAAGTAGTATTTTACGGTTGCCAAATCATTTTTCTGGTGAAAAGGAAATGGAAGAAAAGGCGTTGGAATTTCTAAAATTATTTAACTTAGATCAATATCGGGACGATAAAGCGAAAAACCTGCCATACGGACAACAGCGCCGACTTGAAATTGCCCGGGCGCTTGCAGCTAACCCAGAATTGTTGTTGCTCGATGAACCGGCTGCTGGAATGAACCCAAAGGAAACGGCACAGCTGATGGAGTTGATTGCCTTCATTCGAGAAAAATTCAATTTAACGGTCTTGTTGATTGAGCATGATATGTCGCTCGTCATGGGTGTGTGTGAACGAATCTATGTGCTTGATCACGGACAGCTTATTGCCCATGGAACGCCTGAAGAAATCCGCAATCATCCGAAAGTCATCGAGGCATATCTCGGCGAGGAGGTGTCCTAATGCTTACGATTGAGGATCTCAACGTGTATTATGGCAATATCCATGCTTTGAAGGGTGTTTCGCTTGAGATCAACGAAGGAGAAATCGTTACGCTGATTGGAGCGAATGGAGCTGGAAAGAGCACTTTGCTTAAAACGATTTCTGGCTTATTGAAACCGAAGCAAGGAAAAATCGTCTTTGAAGGGAAACCAATCGCAGCTAAAGCAGCCCAAACAATCGTGAAGCGTGGAATCTCTCATGTTCCGGAAGGACGCCGTGTTTTTGCTAATATGACGGTAGGCGAAAACCTAGAACTAGGGGCCTTTTTACGAAAAGACAAAAAAGGAATCAAACAAGATCTGGAAATGGTGTACGATTTATTTCCGAGGCTATTAGAACGATTGAAACAACAAGCGGGTACTTTATCGGGTGGTGAACAACAAATGCTTGCCATGGGCAGGGCCTTAATGGCGAAGCCGCGCTTGCTCTTGCTTGACGAACCATCGATGGGCTTAGCACCATTGCTCGTGAAAACGATCTTTCGCATCATTGAAGAAATTAACGTATCTGGTACAACAGTTCTGTTAGTCGAACAAAATGCGAATCTAGCCCTATCCATCGCCGACCGTGCCTATGTCATGGAAACCGGCCGTATCGTTCTCTCAGGCAATGCCGAAGAACTTACCTCAAGCGAGAAAGTAAAAATGGCCTATCTTGGAGGGAACTAATAGGAAACCGCCTTAGACATGAGGCGGTTTTTGCGTACTTCACTATGTAGAAAAAATCAGTATTGGCTCCACCTACGCCAATACCACGATAGCCACGCATGCTATCCACCTGAGTTTTAGTATAGGGATATATTGTTAATTTGATATAATGCTTGTATAAAGAAGTGTAAAAAAGTGGTGACGATTATTACAAATTTTCTCGCCGTGGCTGAATGATGCGGTGGGCGGAGTATAGAGGGGGAACATAGACTTTGGGGCGTGAAATTCCCTTACCGTTTCAATGATTACAAGCCAGAAATTACATTAGCGAGTGGGATTGATGTCATTACGTGCCACAAGTAGCTCGATGCACCTACCAACAAAAAAAAGAAGGCCAAATGCCTTCGTTATTCGTTCAGCTATGAGATTTTTTTTCGGCTTTTATTTCCGAATTTCACGTATGTATGACCGTCTTCAGATTTGAAAAATTTGATTCGAAAGAGCTTCAAAGGTGTCCAGACTTCTCTCATTTTATGTAAGGCCATCTATCCTCATCCTTTTAGCGGTAGCACAGCCATCTTAGCATCTTTGCTTTAGACCTGTAACTTTGCGTCCTTATTTTTCAATAAGTTTGCCTTTCACAAAATTATTCAACTTCTTAGAAAAGTATACCAATAAAAAGGCTAAAAGGTTAATAATTCTTATCGGGAAAATGTGACATAAATCGACTATTAAGAAGCTGGAAACGATGGAAACATGTCGTACTCACCATTCGGTTAAAAGGTTGCCATGATGAGACGACTCTTTCACTGATCTGATATCTTAAAATGCAAACGCTTTACTTTTTCCTTCATTAATATAGATGTAGGAAAAAGCGTCCGTTATTCCGAATCGTAAAACCGAGGCTGTGCCATAACGAAAGGGTCAGAACCACATATCTATTGTTTATCGGGGCGTGTACATGACGCAATAAACAATAGATAAAGTGTGAGATCAGATACTTTTTGTGTTCCTTATGGCTTAGCAATGAAATAGTCGACTAAATAGCTACTCCACAGATCATATCCTGCTTCGTTCGGTGCACTCAAATCCTCGATTAAATACTGTTTCAAGTCTTCAGATTGATCATCTGGCCAAGCTTGCCAATGATTCAAATAAGGGAGCTTCTCTTCCTCGGCGTATTTCTGGAGTGCTTCCACTTGGCGAGGATAGAACTTCGCGTTAAACAATGGGTAGGGCGGCTGCAAGATAACAGTTGTTGTCGGTTTACTTGCGCGAACTTCTGTGAGAATCGTTGTAATGTTCGCTAATGAATTCTCTGTAATCACTTCACCGTTATCATTTAGTGTAAATGGTTCAAGCAGGATCATGTCAGCTTTCGCTTCAATGAGATCTTTTTGTTTCTCTTGTTGAACAAAGGCCGTTGACGTGAGATCGTAATCAAGAACATCAATACGAATCGTCTCACCATACGTTTCTTTCATCGCTGAGATGACCGCCTCTGTCCAATCCTTCTCCGTTTTGCTTTTGGCTCCGACGAGAAGAATCTGATAAGGCTCATCAGCTTTTAGTTTCTTTTCAAACTCTGCAACACTTTCCTTCGGCCAATTTTTTGTAAAGAGAAGCGAGGCTGTCGTGGACGCCTTATTATGGTCCTCCACTTTAACGGTGTTTACGTCAGCTGGATGATGATGCTTGGAAATTTGCTCGTTCCAATGCCTGTTTCCAAAGATCAGCACAGCTGCCACACAAACGAGTAATAATACAGTCAAAAAAACTTTCATGTGAACCCCCAATGATGATTTTTCATAATTCAAATATAAGATACAAGTAAGTTCTACCAAAATTGAAATTACTCTACCAATTTCATAACAAAAGGTATAGTATTACAAAAGGGCTTGCATCTACTAAAAATGACATTTTCTCTTATGTTATGACAATAAATCCTTTTTTACAACATAATGTATGCTATAATACTTACTAATTTTGTGCAACCATCTAGGAGGAAAAAATGGAAGAGACTATTAGTTTAAAAGAACTATTTTTAACATTGAAAAAAAGACTGGGATTAATCATCTCGATTACAGCATTGGCTGTCTTAGTGAGCGGAATCATCAGTTATTTTTTCTTAACCCCTATTTATCAAGCTTCAACCCAAATACTCGTCAATCAAGCGAAAAATGATCAATCCACCTATAACGTTGGTGAAGTACAAACCAATCTACAGTTGATTAATACATACAATGTCATTATCAAGAGCCCAGCAATCCTTGATCTTGTCAACGATGAATTGAAGCTAGGGATGAGTGCGTCTGAATTGAACGAGAAAATTACCGTTCAAAGCGAACAAAACTCACAAGTTGTCAACATCTTTGTACAAGATGAGGATCCGGCACAATCCGTATTGATTGCCAATAAAATCGCCGCCGTCTTTCAAAAAGAAATTGTCGATATTATGAGCGTGGACAATGTAAAAATCTTAGCTAAAGCAACTGTAGCGGAAAACCCAGCTCCGATTAAACCACAGCCACTTTTAAACATTGCGATTGCGATGGTTGTTGGCCTTATGGTAGGTGTCGGTCTTGCCTTTCTACTAGAATACTTAGATAACACAATCAAGACAGAACAAGATATTGAAAAGCAATTAGGACTGACCCTTCTAGGGACGATTTTAAATATGGACGATCAAGTGATTAGTGATAGAAGAAATAACCGTACTAGCAGAGCAGGAGTGAGAGTAAATGGCCTTGAAAAGTAAAAAGAAAACACTACTAAGTGATAACAAGAGAAAACTCATAGCGAAATTTAATCCGAAATCTGCCATTTCTGAACAATACCGAACAATCCGAACGAATATCCAATTTTCCTCAGTCGATAAAGAAATCCGTTCAATCATTGTCACTTCTTCATCACCTAGTGAAGGAAAATCAACAACGGTAGCCAACTTAGCGGTCGTCTTTGCTCAGCAAGGAAAAACGGTTTTACTAATTGACGGAGATATGAGAAAACCAACCGTTCATTATACTTTTAATAATTCCAATACATCTGGCTTAACGAATGTGCTCACAAGGCAAAAGGAATTGATGGACACCGTGATTTCAACGGATGAAAAGAACCTGTTTGTACTTCCAAGTGGACCGATTCCACCGAATCCAGCAGAACTTCTCGCCTCTAAAGCGATGAAGGAACTAATGGCGAATGCTAAAGAGCAATTTGATCTTGTGTTATTCGATAGCCCACCGGTTCTAGCTGTAACAGATGCGCAAATTCTCGCTAATTTCTGTGATGGCACGATTTTAGTTGTTTCAAGTGGGAAGACAGAATCAGAAGCAGCTCTGAAATCGAAGGAACTATTGCTCGCAGCTAATGCGAATCTACTAGGAGCCGTCTTAAACAATAAGAAGAGCAATTCGGGTGATTACTACTATTATTACGGGACTAAAGATTGACGTTTTGACAAGTCTTTAGAACTAGTATAGAGTAATATAATGCCAAAAAAATTACAGAAAATTGTCTAAAATGGTAAGAGATAATCAAAGCCTATCCGAGGAGATGTTTTTTTATGATAGATATTCATTGTCACATATTACCTGGAATCGATGATGGAGCCCAGCATGTCCCGGATAGCCTTGCTATGGCAAAACTTGCCGTGTCACAAGGGATCCACTCGATCATCGCCACACCACATCACAAAAATGGAAAATATGAAAATACGAAACAAGACATTTTAAATAGAGTAGCAGAGTTAAATAAAAGATTAGTAGAGGAACAAATCCCGCTTAAGATTTTCCCAGGACAGGAAAACCGAATCTATGGGGAGCTAGTAGAGGATTATCAATCAGGAGAAATCTTAACCGTAAATAATACGGGTACATATATCTTCATCGAACTTCCATCTGGACATGTTCCACGATACACGGAACAGCTACTATATGATATACAAATGCAAGGCCTAACACCGATCATTGTCCATCCAGAACGAAATCAAGAACTAATCACCAATCCAAACATGCTCTATCAATTCGTCAAAAAAGGCACCTTGACGCAAACGACAGCCGCAAGCGTTGCAGGAGGATTCGGCAAGAAAATCAAGAAATTCTCCCTACAACTAATAGAAGCCAACCTAACTCATTTTATTGCCTCTGATGCTCATAACGTAACAACAAGAAGCTTCAAGCTGAACGAAGCCTATGATTTGATTGAAGGGAAATATGGGGTCGATATGGTGCATTTGTTTATGGATAATGCTGAACTATTATTACAAGGAAAAACGGCATTCAAAGAAGTGCCACAGCAAATTACTCAGAAGAAATTCTTGGGGATTTTTTAATGTAAAACGACAACTTTACTATAATCAACGGTAATACCTCCTATCCGTTATCGATGGGGGTACTCGGTCATGCTGTGGGACCCTTTTTTCTTTTAAGAGTCCTTAGACGCATTACGTCGTCAATAGTGTGGTGTGAGGGTGGGTTAAATGCCCGTTTATTTTTTTGACTATATTTCTATTTTTTGTAAAAATACCAGATGAACCTTCTGTCTATATGTATCGGCTGGGTAGGAAGAAGGTTTAATACCTTCTTTAAATAGTTAATGAAAGGACATGTTACGAACGTGACTTATCATTAGCTATTTACTTTTAAGGCACATACCCATATAAAATCATAACCTAAAAAAACAAGAGGAGGATTTCATTGTGAAAAAAGTTCGTAAAGCGATTATCCCAGCTGCTGGACTAGGTACCCGCTTTCTACCAGCTACAAAAGCAATGCCGAAAGAAATGCTGCCAATCGTTGATAAACCAACGATACAGTACATAGTAGAAGAAGCAGTTGCATCGGGCATTGAAGATATCATCATTGTCACTGGTAAAGGCAAGCGGGCCATCGAAGATCATTTTGATAATGCCTTTGAACTAGAAACAAACCTAATGGAGAAACAAAAATATGCATTACTCGAAAAAGTCCAAGCTCCTTCAAAGGTAGATATTCATTATATCCGCCAAAAAGAACCTAAAGGATTAGGCCATGCGGTATGGTGTGCCCGTAAATTTATTGGCAACGAGCCATTTGCCGTTCTTCTAGGTGACGATATTGTCCAAGCAGAAACCCCTTGCTTAAAGCAATTAATGAATGAATATGACCAAACATTATCTTCTGTCATTGGCGTGCAAACTGTGCCTGAGAATGAAACAAATCGCTATGGAATCATTGATCCCACTGAACAAAATGGCAGACGATATCAAGTGAGTAATTTTGTAGAGAAGCCAGCGATCGGAACCGCACCATCTAATTTAGCGATTATGGGCCGGTATATCTTAACGCCTGAAATTTTTATGTTCTTGGAGCAACAGGAAAAAGGTGCTGGTGGAGAAATTCAGTTAACGGATGCTATACAAAAGCTAAATGAAATTCAACGAGTATTTGCTTATGATTTTGAAGGGAAACGGTATGATGTTGGGGAGAAGTTGGGGTTTGTGAAGACAACGGTAGAGTTTGCGTTGCAAAATGAAGAAATTAAAGCTGAGTTATTGGCGTTCTTAGAGCAAACTATTAAAGATATTTCTTCCAAAAACATCAAAGCGTAACAACGAGTATCATTCATAAACCGCGAAACATAAATTTTTAATAAAAGGGGGGATTGCTAGTGAGTTATAAAAAACGAGTTCCGTTATTAGTTCTATTGGATTCATGTATCGTTTTATCTGCGATATTCCTTGGGTATTTTATTTTGCATCCCTCTTTGCATGTCTACACAATACCTTTGCTGTGGATTTGCGCAATTTCCCTATTATGTAGTCATCATTTATTTGCTTCTATTTATCACCTCTACCAAAAAGCATGGGCGTATGCAAGTGTTGGCGAGTTAATCGCGATTGTCAAGGCCGTTACTTTTTCCATCGCAGTGACGGCAGTTTTTCAGTTTATCTTGACTCATGATGTCTATTTTAGAGTTTTAGGCATCACATGGATGTTACATGTGATATTTATCGGCGGTTCCCGATTTTCATGGCGGGTTGTACGAGACCGATTTATTGTACCCACTCCTAATAAGAAACGGACGTTAATTGTTGGAGCTGGTTCAGCAGGCACAATGGTGGCCAGACAACTTTTGAAAAATACAGATACCGATCTATATCCGATTGCTTTTGTCGATGACGATCCTAAAAAGTATAAACTACAAATCTATGGAATTGAAGTACAAGGGAATATTCAAGATATTCCCCGATTAGTAGAAGAACTTAACATCGAGAACATTGTCATTGCGATTCCGTCCTTACAAAAACAAGAGATTAAAAGAATCTATGAAGAATGTGCAAAAACAAAAGCGAAGACAAAGATCATGCCATTGATCGAAGACCTTGTTACCGGTAGAGTTTCAGTGAACCAAATTCGTGATGTGCAAGTAGAAGACTTACTCGGTCGTGAGCCTGTTGAACTAGATATGAGTGCAATTTCGGAAAAACTAACAGGAAAAACCGTACTTGTCACAGGTGCTGGTGGATCGATTGGTTCGGAAATTTGTAGGCAAATAGCCCAATTCCAGCCACAAACATTGCTTCTTTTAGGTCACGGTGAAAATAGTATTTATTTGATCGATATGGAATTAAAAAGAAAGTATACGGGAGATTTTGAAATTATCCCTATTATTGCGGATGTTCAAGATCGTGTTCGAATCTTTGATATTATGTCTGAATACAAACCGGATGTTGTTTATCATGCCGCAGCTCATAAGCATGTTCCTTTAATGGAATATAACCCAATGGAAGCTGTAAAAAACAATATATTTGGCACGAGAAATGTAGCTGAGGCTGCAGGTACATTTGGGGTAAAAAACTTTGTCCTCGTATCAACAGATAAAGCAGTTAATCCACCAAACGTGATGGGGGCAACAAAACGCTTTGCGGAGATGGTTATTCAAAACTTAGCAAAAGAGAGTAAAACGAAGTTTGTTGCTGTTCGGTTTGGGAATGTGCTGGGAAGTCGTGGAAGTGTTATTCCATTATTTAAAAAGCAGATTCAGGCTGGGGGACCGGTTACAGTAACGGATCCAGAAATGACGCGTTACTTTATGACAATACCTGAAGCTTCACGACTTGTTATACAAGCTGGTGCGCTGGCTCGAGGTGGTGAGGTTTTTGTGTTGGATATGGGCGAACCTGTTAAGATTGTTGATCTTGCGAAAAACCTTATCACTCTATCAGGCTATACAATAGAAGAAATCGGGATAAAATTCTCTGGGATTAGGCCTGGGGAGAAGTTGTTTGAAGAGTTGTTGAATGAGAATGAGGTTCAGGTGGAGCAGGTGTTTCCTAAGATTCATATTGGGAAGGCGGAGCCGATGGGGAAGGAAGAGTTATATTCTATGATCGAGACTTTGCCTCATAAGGATTCAGTAGAGTTGAAAGAAACATTAGTAAGTATTGCTAATACTAAATTTGATGAGGAGAAACAAACAGTATTGGTTGTGAGTTAATAAGAGCTAGGGTCCCTGTTCATATGATTGATTTGGTTATATGGACAAGGGATGTTGTTTTGTATGTTTAGTGTGTAAATAGACATAAGTCTTCGGTCATGAGTATGTAAATTAGATGTAATTAGTGTTTAGTTGGTTAGTAGTTTGTTGGATAGCGGAAAAAATTGAATCCAATTAAGTACTAAACTACTAAAGAATGCAAGGAGTGTATGAAATGTATATGAAAATTAAAAGATTGATAGATATCATTCTTTCTTTAATAGGACTTATTGTATTATCACCTATTTTTTTTATTCTTATTATTGTTATTAAACTGGATTCAAGAGGTTCAGTGTTTTTCAAGCAAAAACGTATCGGAATTCATAAAGCTCATTTCAATATTTTGAAATTCAGAACGATGAGAATAGATACGCCGAAGGACACTCCAACTCATTTATTAGAGAACCCAGAGCAATACATTACCAAAATGGGTAAGTTCCTTAGAAAAACTTCACTTGATGAGCTCCCGCAGATTTGGAATATCTTTGTTGGACAGATGAGTATTATTGGTCCGAGGCCAGCACTCTGGAATCAGTATGATTTGATAGCAGTGAGAGATAAATATGGTGCTAATGATGTGCCACCAGGCTTAACTGGCTGGGCTCAGGTAAATGGTAGGGATGAGCTTCCTATTGAGGTTAAAGCAAAGCTGGATGGGGAGTATGTTGAGAAAATCAGTCTTTTAATGGATGTTAAATGTTTCTTTGGGACTATCGTAAGTGTTTTGAAAAGTGATGGGGTTGTTGAAGGTGGGACTGGAGTTAAGAAGGAAGTTGCAAGTACTAAGATGAGAGGCTCTTCAGGAAAGTAAACAAGTAGAGGTGAAAAATAAATGTTATTAGTTACAGGGATTACAGGTCATAGTGGCAAGTATTTCTTGCAAGAGCTTATTAGAAATAAATACGATGGTCCAATTCGTTGTATTGTCAGAGCAAATTATGATACAACGTTGATAGATAATTCGGGATTAAAAATAGAAAAGATAGTTGGAGATTTAGAAAATCAAGAGTTTATGAATGAAGTTATGAGCGGTGTTAATACAGTTGTGCATATAGCGTCTATCTTTTATTCTGTTACTTTAATGAGAGCGGCTGTTAAGAACGATGTTAAGAGAGCTATATTTGTTCATACAACTGGCATTTATTCAAAGTATAAGAGTGCATCAGAAGAATATAAGGATATTGAAAAAAGCATCGACAAGATAATTAAGGAAAGCAGTTCAACGATAGGTCTTATATATTTAAGACCTACTATGATTTATGGATACATCAATGACAGTAATATGATTGTTTTTATAAAAATGGTAGATAGATTAAGGTTATTTCCAATCATTGACCAAGGAAGGAATATGCTGCAGCCTGTTAATGGAAAAGATTTAGGAAAAGCATATTATCAAGTATTAAGGAAATCTAATATAATGAGCGGCGATTATATTTTATCCGGTGAAAGTCCTATTTCAATGAAAGATTTGTTTAGGTTGATTAGTCAAATTCTAGATAAGAAGACTACCTTTATTAGCGTCCCTTTAGCGTTAGGTGTTTTTATGGCTAATTTCCTCAAAGTTTGCTCGCTTGGAAAAGTTGACTATATTGAGAGAGTTCAGAGAATGGGAGAAGATAGAAGCTTTTTACACAAAAATGCTATAGAAGATTTTGGTTACCAACCTATGTCGCTATCTAAGGGATTAAAAATTGAAATTGAAGAGTATTTAAAAAAGGTTCGATAGAAATTGGAGGCTTATGGTTAAATGAAGATCTTAGTTGTCTGCCAATATTACTATCCGGAACCTTTTCGCATTTCAGATATATGTGAAACATTAGTGGAAAAAGGACACGATGTAACAGTACTTACAGGACTTCCGAATTATCCGGAGGGGCAAGTACTGGATGGTTACCGGTATGGTAAAAAAAGGAATGAAGTGTTAAATGGTGTAAAAGTAATACGGAGTTTTGAAATAGGTCGTGGAAATAATAAATTAACACTTTTCTTGAACTATCTTAGCTTTGCTGTATCAGGTTCGTTAAAGGCATTTTTTATGAATGAAAAGTTTGATGTAGTATTAGTCAATCAACTTTCCCCCGTAATGATGGGGATCCCAGCTATTGTTTATAAGAGAAAGCATAAGAAAAAGATTTTACTTTATTGCCTCGACCTATGGCCTGATAGTTTAGCTGCTGGTGGAATTAAAGAAAGTTCAATAATTTATAAGCTTTTTATGAAGGTATCCCAATGGATATATAACTCTGCAGATTCCATAGCAGTTACTTCTAGTATGTTTGAAGAATATTTCAGAAGTACTCTTGGAGTTTACAATAAAAAAATACAATATTTACCGCAATATTCCGAAGATTTATTTACGAAAAGCATTGAAGCAGCTAAAGATGATAAATATAATTTTGTTTTTGCAGGTAATATTGGTGATATGCAGAGCGTGGAAACGATAGTTAAAGCAGCAAAAATATTGCGTGAGCATTCTGATATTATTTTTCATATAGTCGGAGATGGATCTAAATTAGAAGAATGTAAGTCACTTGGCAAAAAAATGCAATTAAACAACATCATATATTATGGAAGAAAGCCTGTAAGTGAAATGCCGTATTATTATGGGTTAGCTGATGCAATGTTAATTACCTTAAAGAATAATAAAAATATTTCATACACACTACCAGGTAAAGTGCAATCCTATATGGCTGCTGGTAAACCTATAATTGGAGCAATCAATGGTGAGACAAGTCGAGTGATTAAAGATGCTGGTTGTGGATTATGTTGTGCGGCTGAAGATTATAGTGAATTAGCAAATTTAATAATACAGTTTTGTAATAGTAATGAGAAAGAAACAATGGCTAAAAACTCATATGATTACTACATTAAAAACTATAGCAAAGAAAGATTTATGTCGGTGTTAGAAGACACCCTAACTAATTTGGAGGGATAAAAATGTTTAAAGATAAAACATTATTAATTACAGGTGGTACAGGATCTTTTGGAAATGCTGTTATGAAGAGGTTCTTAAATACAGAAATTAAGGAAGTAAGGATTTTTTCTCGGGATGAAAAGAAACAAGATGATATGCGGAAACTCTACAAAAATGATAAACTCAAGTTTTATCTTGGGGATGTAAGAGATTTAGCAAGTGTTAAGAATGCTATGCATGGAGTGGATTATATTTTCCATGCAGCTGCATTAAAACAAGTGCCATCATGTGAATTTTTTCCTTTAGAAGCAGTAAAAACAAATATACTGGGTACAGATAATGTACTAACAGCAGCTATTGAATATGGGGTAAAAAAGGCGATTTGCCTTTCAACAGATAAAGCAGCATATCCAATTAATGCAATGGGTATTTCAAAAGCAATGATGGAAAAAGTATTTGTTGCTAAATCGAAAACTGTTGATCCAGACAGGACACTAATTTGTGGAACTAGATATGGTAATGTGATGGCCTCACGTGGCTCAGTTATACCATTATTTATTGAACAAATTAAAAGTGGTCAGCCTTTAACAGTAACGGATCCTAATATGACAAGATTTCTTATGAGTTTAGAAGAAGCAGTAGAGTTAGTAGTATTTGCATTTCAAAATGCTGAGGCAGGAGATATCATGGTTCAAAAATCTCCAGCTAGCACTATTGGAGACCTTGCTCAAGCTGTAAAAGAGTTATTTAATGCAGATAATGAAATAAAAATTATTGGAACCCGCCATGGAGAAAAGCGTTATGAAACACTTCTTACTAAAGAGGAATATGTGAAGGCAGAAGATTTACCTGGTTTCTATAAAGTTCCTGCCGACCGAAGAGAACTTAACTATGATAAGTATTTTGCAGAGGGAGATCAAAAGCTTACTACTGTAGAAGAATATAATTCGGATAACACACAAATTCTTAGCATTGAACAAATTAAAGAAAAATTACTTGAATTAGACTATGTGCAAAATGAGCTTAAGGAATGGAATAAAAAGGTTCTTGTAATGAACTAAAGGTGGTATTGACTTATGAAAATTCTTGTAACAGGTGCAAAAGGTTTTGTAGGAAAAAATCTTATCGCGGAGCTTAAAAATAAGGGATACAATGAGATATTTGAGTTTACTAGAGAAAGTGATCCTTCACTTCTTGAAAAATATACAAAAGAATGTGATTTTGTCTTTCATTTAGCTGGAGTAAACAGACCCAAAGATGAAGATGAATTTATGGAAGGCAACTTTGGTTTAACTTCTCAATTACTAGAACTACTAAAGAAACATGAAAATAAAGCTCCTGTTCTTCTTACTTCTTCTATTCAAGCAGAAAAGGATAATTCTTATGGAAAAAGTAAGAAGGCTGGAGAGGATTTACTATTTAATTATTACCGAGAAACCGATGTAAAAGTCTATGTATATAGACTACCAAACCTATTTGGTAAGTGGAGTAAACCTAATTATAACACCGTGGTAGCTACATTTTGCCATAATATAGCCAGAGGCTTAGATATTCAAATAACCAATCCAGAAGCAGATCTTAATCTTTGTTATATAGATGATGTTTTAGAAGAGTTCTTGAGAGCTTTAGAGGGAATGCCAACTATAGAAGATAATTTCTGTGTTGTACCTGTAACGCATAATATTATGCTTGGAGAGTTAGCTGGCCTTATAAAAAACTTTAAAGAAAGTAGAAAAGACTTAAGTATTCCAAATATGGAAGATGTTCTAACTAAGAAGCTTTATAGTACTTATTTAAGCTTTTTACCAGAAGATCAGTTTTCTTATGATCTTAAAATGAATTGTGATTATAGAGGTTCTTTTACAGAATTTATGAGAACACCTGAAAGGGGACAGGTTTCTGTAAATGTATCAAAACCTGGGATTACAAAAGGAAATCATTGGCATCATACTAAAAACGAGAAATTTTTAGTTGTTAGTGGAGAAGGTTTAATTCGCTTTAGAAAGATAGATTCTGACGTAATTATTGAATATAGAGTAAGTGGAGAAAAGTTACAGGTTGTGGATATTCCTACTGGATACACACACTCGATTGAGAATATAGGAGAAAGTGACCTTATAACAGTAATGTGGGCAAATGAATGTTTTGATCCAGAAAAGCCGGATACTTATTTCTTGGAGGTATAGTTAATGAAAAAATTAAAAGTTATGACAGTTGTAGGAACTCGACCGGAAATTATAAGATTGTCAGCTGTTATAAATAAATTAGAAGAATCAAATGCAATTGAACACACACTTGTCCATACGGGACAAAATTATGATTATGAATTGAACGAAGTATTCTTTAGAGATTTTAATTTGAAAAAACCAGACTATTTCCTTAATGCAGCTACCGGAACTGCAGTTGAAACTATAGGTAATATCTTAGTCAAAATAGATCCTATTATGGAAGATGTAAAACCAGATGCATTTTTGGTGCTTGGGGATACTAATAGCTGTTTATGTGCTATCGCAGCAAAAAGAAGACATATTCCAATTTTTCATATGGAAGCAGGAAACAGGTGCTTTGATCAAAGAGTACCTGAAGAAACCAATAGAAAAATAGTTGATCATACAGCTGATATTAATTTAACATATAGTGATATTGCAAGAGAGTACCTGCTTAGGGAAGGATTCCCTTCAGATAGGATTATTAAAACAGGTAGTCCTATGTTCGAAGTTCTTAACTCCAGAAAAAACGATATAGAAAGTTCAGATGTATTAGAAAGATTGGATTTAGTAGAAGAAAACTACTTTGTAATATCAGCTCATAGGGAAGAAAATATTAATTCCGAAACTAATTTCTTAGATTTAGTTGAAAGTTTAAATGCGATTGCAGAAAAATACAATAAGCCCGTAATTGTGAGTACACATCCAAGAACTAGAAATATGATTGAGGCTAAAGGGATAGAATTCAATCCTTTAGTGAAAACTATGAAACCTTTAGGGTTTAATGATTATGTGAAGCTACAAATTAAGGCTAAGGCTGTGCTAAGTGATAGTGGAACGATTAGTGAAGAATCTTCTATTCTTGAATTTAGAGCGCTTAATATAAGACAAGCCCACGAAAGACCAGAGGCGATGGAAGAAGCTTCAGTTATGATGGTGGGTCTAAGGAAAGAAAGAATACTACAAGGGCTTGCGGTATTAGAGTCACAAGAAAAAGGTAGTTTAAGGCTTGTTGGCGATTATAGTATGCCTAATGTTTCTGACAAAGTACTAAGAATTATATTATCTTATACGGACTATGTGAATAGAGTTGTTTGGAGCCGCTAATATAGTTGTTTACTAATTTTCTATTTAAAGAATATAAATTATGGAAAATCTTAGAAAGTTAAAAGTGTAAAACTAGCTTGTTATCGTATGCCTATAATTGTTTAAACTTATACTTTTTTTTATTACCTATTTGTTTAAATTTCCATATTATATCAGATTGTGAATTTCAAATTATTTCAGGACCTAATATCTCATAAACTAAGAAACACGGCTTTAAATGGAGTGGTGGGCATGGTAGGCTGTTTGCCTAGCGAAACTTGGATTGTCGTTTCGTCATTCGCTGGAATGCATGCCCACAGAGGATCTATGACAAGACATTTTCGGTATAAATATTCACAAAAGACAGAGAATATTCAAAAAAGTTTGTAAAAATACCGGTTCTAATTTGATGAAAAATAGGTGTTTTATGACTGAATAATGTGCATCTTTACACTATTTGTGATAAACGTGACAATAAAAATGGATTATTCCGAAGTTTGAAAAGAACATAAAGTTAAATAACTTTTAAAATAGGAGTTAAAAATGCCAAAACATAAAAAAGTTTTAGTTTTAAGTCATAATGCTTTTAGTAAGACACAAAATAATGGGAAAACTTTAGAATCATTTTTTCAAGACTGGGACAAAGATTCTATAGCACAAATATATTTACAACCTGAAAAACCAGATTTTGAATTTTGTAATAGATACTATCGAATGACAGACTACGAAGTCTTAAATAATGCATTATTTAAGGGGAAAATAGGGGAAAAAATAGTAGATGAAGTAAATGAAAAGACTTTTCAAGAGAAAATGAATCCAGTAGTAAAAAATTTATATACTAGTAGAAGAGAAGGGGGAGAACGAAAAGGATTAAACAAGTACATTCATAATGCTTTTGTAGCTAGATTTCCTTTGTTTATATATGCAAGAGAGAAATTTTGGCAATTTAGTGATTGGAAAAGCGACTTTCTAGTGGAATGGATAAAAGAATTTTCACCTGACGTTCTATTTTTTCAAGGAAGTAGTTGTGTATTTGGATATGAAATTGCCTTATGGATATCTAATGAGTTTAAAATACCATTAGTACTTGAACTAACAGATGATTATACCGAGGGGCTTTATCCATGGTCACTTATTGAAAAAATTAATAAGCGAAAATATATTAATATATTTAAAAAAGCTATTCTGTCTTCTAATAAGGTCATCACTATTAGTGATTATATGTCTTCAGAATACAGTGAAAAGTTTGGTGGGAATTATACAGTTCTTATGAATTCCGTGAATAGAAATATTGAAAGTAATGAACCGGAGGGAGTAAGATTATTATATACAGGAAATGTTTCATTAAATAGATGGACAGTTCTAATAAAAATTGGAAAAGCACTAGATGAGATTAATAAATCTTTTCATTTGAATTGTAAATTAAGTGTGTACACACCCAATCATTTAACAGAGGATATAAGAAGGGCTTTAACCTCAATAGATTCTATTGAGTATGGTGGGTCCCTAAATCAACAGCAATTAATTGAAGAAGTAACAAAATCTAATATACTTGTTCATGTTGAAGCATTTAATAAAAAGAATAAAAAAATAACTAGGCTATCCATTTCAACAAAGATTCCTGAGTATATGGCGTCCAAACGAAGTATACTTGCAGTTGGCCCCAAAGATGTTGCCTCTATAAGATATCTAAGTGATAATAAATATGCAAAAGTTGTCGACTCAGAGGATATTGAAATGATTAAGAAAGGATTGATAGATTTAATAAATATACCCGGTTTAAGAAAAAAATATATTGAGAAAGCATATGATGCTTATAAACTAAAACATCATCCAAAGATATCAAAAGAACGTATAGGTGAGATAATTGAAAGTGCATGTAGAGAAGGGATTTAAGATGTATAAAAAAGAAAAAGGGGATATAAGATTACTTTTATTACCTTTAATACTATTAGATATTGCTTTGTTACCTGTTAGTCCTTTTTTCGCTATGCCTTGTTCTACTTTTATTATTGGCTTTCTGCTAGCAAAAAGATATAAAGATATTTTTGAGAAAAAGGTTTCTATAACTTTCTTTTTCTTAATTAGTTGTCTTATAGTCTCAATTTTACTATCTTTTCTAATTAAAGATAATACAGCTATATTAAATAACGGTGTGACTTTTTCCCAAATCAATGTACAAAAAGAAGATCTTAAGAGACTTATTTATATTTTTTTTGGTTTATCTATTTTCATAGTGACATCAATACTTTATAAAAATAACCAAGCTCAACTTGATAAATATATAAAGACAATTCTGGTAATCGTATGTTTTGTTTTTATAGGAATGGGATTTTTATTTACAGTTAATTTTAGATTATTTTATCAGTTGAAAAATTTCTTTTTTAATAGTGATGTAAATCTAACTTCCAATGAAGTCCTAATCAATGCAGGCTATTTTGATAGATATAATTTCTTGTTATTAGATCCCAATAATGCTACTTATTTCATTTTGATAGTAATATTTTTTTTAAATGAAAACTTTAGGTTGAAATCTTGGATTAGAATTAGTATTTGGATGATAGCGTTCGCCTCTCTGTTTTTAACAAAAAGTACAGGGGGATTAGTATGTATAGTATTATATTTTTTCTTAAAATATATATATATATTTAGTGGAAGAATTAAAAAGAAATATGTACTTTTAGCAACATCATTTATTTTATGTATAGGTTTGGTATTATTATTTGACCAAATATCTAATAATCAGTTAACCAATAAGTTTGTTGAGACAGATACTGTTCAAAGATGGGGCAATAGTGATGGAAGTATGGATGCAAGATTACAGAGGTATTCAAGCCTATTCGAAGAACTTCCACCATTGATCGGATCTGGTTATATAATAATAAGAGATGGATTATATATTTCACCTCATTCCGATCACCTAAGACTTTTATATTCATATGGGATTCTACCATACTTAGCCCTTATAAAGTTACTATTAAAAAGAAAATATCTCAGCAATAAGTTTCTCTTTTTAATACCTGCTATCATTGCTTTTTCAATAAATTCTTTAATGGATGAAACTAGATTACTATATATTTTTTTGATGTTATTTGCTATTGCAAACGTAAAGATAAATTATGAATGACTAAAATTTGATAATTAATATAGGTGGAATTATATGAGTAAATATGCAATTGTAGTGGTTGGGTATAAAAGAACTGAAAGTATAACTCGACTACTAAAATCCTTAGGAAATGCTGATTATAAAAATGATAATGTAGATTTAATTATAAGTATAGATTATAGCGGCAATAATAATGTGGAAAATGTGGCAAATGACTTTAAATGGGAATTTGGAAAAAAAATAGTTGTAGCACATTCAAAACAATTAGGTTTAAGAAATCATATTTTAAAGTGTGGAGATTATTTAGAAGATTATGATGCTATTGCTGTTCTAGAGGATGATATATTTGTATCACCCAACTTTTATAATTATATGGTTCAAGCAGTTGATTTTTATAAGGATGATGATAACATTGCTGGGATTTCCTTATATAGTCATTTATGGAGTGAATATATAAATCGGCCATTTATTCCAGACAAGAGTAAATATGATGTGTTTTTTATGCAATATGCACAATCTTGGGGCCAGATATGGATGAAACGTCAATGGTTTTCATTTAAGAATTGGTATGAAAAAAATAATAGTCAAATTAAAGAACAATCAGATATTCCAAGTAATGTTACTAACTGGCCAGAGACCTCTTGGCTAAAATATCATATCAAGTATTGTGTTGATAACAATAAATATTTTGTTTACCCATATGTCTCATTATCAACAAATTTTACAGAAATTGGTCAGCATAATATGTTTAAGAGCACAACATATCAAGTTCCACTGATGAATGATATAAGCAATGATTATAAATTCATTAGCTTTATAGATGCGAATAATTCAATAATTTATGATGCCTTCTTTGAACGGAAGGGCCTTGGTAAAATTGTTGGAGTAGATGATAACGAACTCTGTGTAGATTTGTATGGTGGAAAAAGTAAAAAGCTATATAAAAAATATCTCCTATCTTCCGAAAAAAAGAACTTTAAGATAATAAAATCTTATGCTTTAGAATTAAAACCGCATGAAACGAACATTATTTTGGATATTCAAGGGGATGATATTTTTTTATATGATACTTCAATTAGTGATAATAATAAAGATATTAAAGATACTGATATAAAAAAGTGGTTCTATGATGAGAAAAATAATAATTATAGATTAATGGCAAAAGTTTTGCTTCGAAGAATTATATCAAGATTTAAAAAGGTGTAAAAAATAATTGTTAAATTACTATTTTTAGAAACTAATAGTAAGAGGTTACTTAATTGAATATTTTAACAAAAACTAAAAAAATAATAAAAAATACTTTTAATAATGAAATGGCTGTAAAAATAATAAAAAACTCAAGCTGGTTAGTTAGTGAGAAAATATTCACGATGATTTTTGGAGTTCTAATTATTGCAATTGTAGCACGTTATTTTGGTCCAGAAAAATTCGGCCAGTTCAATTATGCATTGGCTTTTGTTTCTCTTTTTACAGCAATATCTACCCTTGGTTTAGAAACATTAACAGTTAAGTCATTGATTGATAAAAAATATGAGGAAGGAACTATTCTCTGTACAAGTTTGATTTTAAGATTAATTGGAGGCGGTATATTAACTTTACTAGCTTCAATAATAATAAGAGTAATAGAACCCCATAATGAAACTATTCATTTTCTTGTCCTTATAATGTCTATGACGATGGTTCTAAAAGCATTTGATGTTATCGAATACTGGATTCAAGCACATCAAAAGGCAAAAATATCCTCTATTATTCGAATGTGCACATATGTCTTAATTTCAACTTTTAAGATAATCCTGGTAATTAGAGAAGGTACAATAATTCAATATGCTATTATTTACTCTATTGATGCTGCAATTATTGGATTTGCTCTAATTATTTCATATATTAAATTTAGGGAAGTTAATTTTACTTGGAAATTTAATTTCCAATATACAATCAATATACTATCACAGAGTTGGTACTTAATATTATCGGGACTTATGATAACTTTA
This sequence comes from Paenibacillus sp. FJAT-29882, assembly GCF_001510645.1. Classification (GTDB taxonomy): domain Bacteria; phylum Bacillota; class Bacilli; order Bacillales; family DSM-1321; genus Peribacillus. The sequence continues at coordinate 751,178 of NZ_LMVB01000001.1, forward strand.
TATATGAGAATAGATCAAGTTATGTTAGGTTCCATATCAACCTCAAAAGAAGTCGGTATCTACTCTGCGGCTGTGCGTATCGCAGAAATGTGGTATTTTGTTCCTATGGCAATAATAACTTCTTTTAAGCCAGTAATAATGAGCAATAAAAATATGGGCAAAGAAAAATACCTTATTTCAATACAATTACTTTACTCCATAGTAGCGTATCTAGGAATCCTATTTGGTTTGCTAACTGTAATGTTTTCGAACACGATTGTATCCATACTTTATGGCTCGGAATTTAAAGAAGCAGCTAGTATTTTAACATTAAGTGTTTGGGCTGGGACATTTGCTATGTTAGGGTCGGCAAGAAGTATTTGGTTACTTAATGAGGGATTACAAAAATATACATTAGTTTATACAGTGGTCGGACTTTTAATCAATGTGACTTTAAACGTTATTCTTATCCCTAAAATGGGAGCATACGGTGCAGCCATTGGTACATTAGTGGCTCAAGTAACAAATATCTTAGTTTTGTTCTTGTTTAAGAAGACTAAAGTATCAACTATTATGATTTTGAAGTCATTTATACCCATTTATTTCATTAAGTATCTTAATTTCAGAAAAAGAACCTAGATTTTTAATTGATTGGATCAAAAATGTTAATACTATTAGTAAAACGAACTTAAATTACTTAACTTCAGTCAAAATAATTATTTAGAATATTAATAGCTGATTTTTAAAATGGTTTAATGAAAATAGTCTTATATAGGAAAGAGGCACGTTTAAAATGAATATTACAATTGCTGGAACAGGTTATGTTGGCTTGTCGAATGCAATTTTACTAGCCCAACAAAATGAGGTAATAGCTCTTGATATAATTCAAGAAAAAGTAGATATGATTAATAATAAAAGATCTCCTATCATTGATAATGAAATTGAAGAATATTTAGCAACGAAAGAACTAAATCTAACTGCAACAACGGACATTTATAAGGCTTATAAGGATGCAGATTACGTAATTATTTCAACACCAACAAATTATGATCCGGAGAAAAACTATTTTAATACTAGAACTGTTGAAGCGGTTATCGCTAATGTACTATCTATTAATCCAGAAGCGGTAATGGTAATCAAATCTACCGTCCCAGTTGGTTATACAGAAAAAATAAAAGAAAAATTTGAAACAGGTAATATTATTTTCTCACCTGAATTCTTACGTGAAGGAAAGGCCTTATATGATAACTTATTTCCTTCACGTATAATAGTTGGTGAACAATCTGAAAGAGCGCAAGTATTCGCTGACTTGTTAGTTCAAGGAGCGATTAAGGAAGATATTCCTTTGTTATTTACAAATTCAACAGAAGCGGAAGCTATTAAATTATTTGCCAACACTTACCTTGCGATGAGAGTCGCATTTTTTAATGAACTCGATTCTTATGCAGAGGTAAGAGGGTTAGACAGTAAGCAAATTATTGATGGAGTGGGCCTAGATACACGAATTGGTAATCACTATAATAATCCTTCTTTCGGCTATGGTGGTTACTGTCTACCTAAAGATACAAAACAGTTATTAGCTAATTATGAAGATGTTCCAAATAATATAATGACAGCAATTGTTGATGCAAATAGAACAAGAAAAGATCACATTGCTGAAATGATTATTAAGAAAAGTCCACAGATCGTTGGTATCTATAGACTTACCATGAAAATGGACTCAGATAATTTTAGACAATCAGCTATCCAAGGTGTAATGAAACGAATTAAAGCTAAGGGTATTGAAGTTGTTGTATATGAACCAGCACTTCATGAAGAGACATTTTATAATTCAAGAGTAATAAATGATTTTGAAGAGTTTAAGAGAGTGTCGGATGTAGTTGTTGCAAATAGATTGTCTGATGATATACGTGATGTAGAGGACAAGGTATATACAAGAGATTTGTTTAGTAGAGATTAATAGATAATCCGCTGAGCCAGATTGGCTTAGCGGGCTTATTTGTGTTGTTTACTTGTCCCTCGAAATTCCCGTGTCTGTCACCACTCGAAATATGTCGAAAGGCTAATAGAGGTAGAGAGTCATTGGTTTGCCTTTCTGTCTTTTTTCTTAACTATAAATAAGCTGCTTTTAACTGTGTTGAAAATCTGCAAAGAGTTTAATTTTATTTTTCCTTGTGAAGCTTGTGTGAACTTTCTATTTTGAAATAGAGGAATGATTAGCCTCCTTTACGAAATTTATTAGTGTTAAATATTTTAATAAAGTGGTTATGTTTTTAAATGAGTAGAGTTAAGTTTATAAGGAGTAAGTAGATCTGTACTTAAATGTGATGTCTCTAAGAATCATTACTTATTGAATTGTTGTGGGGTTGTAAAATATATAGCTTCATCAAGTAATCCCCAGCTTTGAAAATGAGATCAATAGGGACTCAATAGTTCTTTGTATATTTTCAAAAGTCCTTAATAGAGATTTTCATAATAAAGCTGGTGTACAGGTGATCTGGCCAACAATGGGTTAAACGAGCGGTTAAAGATGTAATTGCACATGGTAAAAAAGTATCTAGCAAAGTTTATGGTGTGTTTTAGGCTTACTGTGAGCAAAAATTAATCTATTTTTCTTTGAATCCAACAGGACAATTGAAAAGTAAGAGCGAGAAATTTATATATTATTGAAGGTGGTAAATTGTAAAGATACACCTGTTAAAATAAGTACATAAAGATGAAATCAATGTATATATTAATCAAGTTTCAAGTGTTAGCGTCTTAGGCGTTGCACCTCTTTGGCAATCAGAAACAGGGACGTTATATAACTACATAATCGGACAGCAAATGCTACTACTGTTGATTTATTGATTTCGGTAACAAAAAATTTATGAATAAATTAAAAGGAAAAGGTGTTTTTAAGTGGCTTTACAAAATAAATGTAAATACAGAGTTATTTGTCGAAAATGCTTATATAAGAATTAATGAATAAATAGGATATAAAAATTAATTAGGGGGATATTATTTTGAAACGTTATGAAGAATTAGATTCCATGCGTGGCATAGCTGCATTAATGGTTATATTTTCACATTTGGCTTTGTTGACCCCAAATTTCCCTTGGGTATTAGGCTATACTCCTTTACATTTTTTATGGGCTGGTTCTGAAGCTGTTATTTTCTTTTTCATCCTAAGTGGGTTTGTTTTAGCCTTGCCTTTTTTTAATGGTAAAGGAAGAACTTACCCTGAATATATAACGAAAAGAATTATCAGAATATACTTTCCTTATGTTGTATCACTGATAGTTTCTTTTATCTCATACGCTATTATTTACAATGGCGGAGTTTTCGAGTATACAGAGTGGTTAAGTCAGAAATGGAACGATCCCTTGTCGGTTGACATTGTTATGGATCATTTATTACTTATAGGAAACTTCAATACTGGCGAAATTAATCCAGTAGTTTGGTCACTCTCTCAGGAAATGAGAATTTCTTTGATTTTTCCAATTATTATTGTTTTGATTTATCGCTTCAACTCGCCTATTATGTTGGGAATCGGAGTTGTGTTGAGTTCTTTGACAGGAATCAATTACGTATTTGGTTTTGAAGAAACTTTAGGTTGGAGAAATTCATTCTTTGATACTTTAAATTTCACTTCTATGTTTATTATTGGAGCTTTGCTTGCAAAAAATAGAGAATTACTAATTTCCTCATTCCAAAGATTAAATTTAAAATATAAAGTGATTTTATTTGTTATAGGATTTCTTAGTTATACCTACAGTAAGTCGGTGCAAATAATTCCAGTCAAATTTGCGATAGTGGTTATGGATTGGGGAGTTGCATTAGGTGTAAGTATCTTTGTAGTTGTAGCACTTTCATCTAAAAATATTTCTAAAATATTGAAAAATAAATTTTTAATTTTTAATGGTAAAATATCATTCAGCTTATATTTATATCATTTCGTGGTATTAGCTGTAGTGTTTCATATTTTTGAAAGGACGTTACCGTTTGGTATAATGCTACTACTTTCACTATTGTTCATGTATATAGTTGCTTATTTATCATGGAAATATACTGAACTACCGAGTATTACTTGGGGAAGAAAAGTAAATTTCTCGAAATTTAGTGGGATTAAAATAAAAGAAACTGAAAATTATCATCAATAAGAATAATATTAGTTACATGCTCTTTTGGTCGAAACTGTTCGGTATATCATTTTGCTTTATAGCCTATGGCAGTCCGATTTTATTGCTAGTTACGATAATATTTATCGACAACAAAACCAACTAACACCCATCTGCTCAATCAATTGTTGGGAAGTTTCTTTTGTGACTTATGATGAATAAATACCCCCATCGCCATAGAAAAGTAGTATACCTTGACTAACACTTCCTTCATATTGAAATGATTCTGCAAAGATTTTAATTTTATTTTTCCTTGTGAATCCTGTGTGAACTTTCTTTTGAAACAGAGGAATGATTAGTTTTACGTGCCTGTCAGAGCGACCGAGCCTAGGTTGCAACATATAGTGGGTGGGATTCCCACCGAGAAGGAACTAGCCATTCACTCGTAGCGAGTCTTGGAGGGCAAGGGGTAACTCTTGTCTTTAAGTGTAGACAGTTAGGTAATGGGCCGAAAGCCAATTGGTTGAAGGGATTGAGCTCCGAAATACCCAGTTAAGAGGGCTAATGTATTTGACAGTACAGAAAGCAACATTCCTAATTTCGTAAGGGCGAGAAAGTAGGAACCTCTTCGGAGTCGAAGACCTCGGCACGTTACACATTGATATGTTGTAGCAACTCGGGAGATCCTGTCGGTCTTTCAAGAATAATAATAGAGAGTATGGCAAAACAAGCGATAACAAGTGAGTAAGCCAAACGCCGCACAGGAAGTCGGATAGCTGCGTAGTACCTATGAAGTCGGATAACTCTGATGGAGGAAAGGCAGTTACCCTATCATTGTCCTTATAGGGAAACATTTACTACACACAGAGGTAGGTATAATAAATGGAAACAAAACTACTAAGGATAGCAGAATTAGCAAAATCTCAACCGGAAATGAAGTTTACTTCACTAGTAGACCTTCTTAATGAATCATCACTCAAACAGTGTCATTATGAATTACCGAGTAGAAAAGCACCCGGTATACATCAGATCACAAAAGAAGAATATGAGCTAGATTTAGAAAGTAATATTTCTGATTTAGTAAAACGCATGAAGCAGAAAAGTTACCGACCTACTCCAGTTCGAAGAACCTATATAAGTAAACCAGGGACAAACAAGAAAAGACCATTAGGTATTCCAGAACATGAAGATAAAATAGTTCAACGTGGAATAGCGAAAATCTTAAACTCCATCTATGAACAGGATTTCTTAGATAACTCCTTTGGTTTTAGACCGAAACGTAGCTGTCATGATGCGCTGAAAATATTGAATGTCTATATTGATAAAAGATACACCAATTATATTGTAGACGCTGATATTAAAGGATTCTTTGATCATGTGGACCATAATCGGATGATGGAATTCTTACAACATCGTATCGATGACCCAAATCTTTTAAGATTGATAGCTAGATTCTTAAAAGGTGGGTATATGGAAGAAGGAATGTTATTTAAAACGGAGACAGGAACTCCTCAGGGAGGAATCATTTCCCCGATTTTAGCAAATATCTATCTTCATTATGTACTTGACCTGTGGTTTGAGAAGGTTGTAAGGAAACAATGTAAGGGGCAAGCGTACATTGTCAGATACGCTGATGACTTCGTATGTTGTTTTCAATATAAAGATGATGCCGAAGCATTTTACCGAGCACTTACTCAACGCTTGAAGAAGTTCAATCTCGAGATAGCAGAAGATAAAACGAAAATTATACCATTTGGTCGATTTGCGGAGACAAACTGCAAAAGAAATGGGGAAGGCAATCTTCAAACATTTGATTTTCTAGGTTTTACTCATTATTGTAGTAAAAGCCAAACTGGAAAATTTCGAGTGAAACTCAAATCAAGCGGTAAGAAAATGCGAGCGAAGCTCAAAGAGTGTAAAGAATGGCTGAAAGCTAATCGAACAACTGATATTCATGAGGTAAAGAGAAGGTTAGACCGCTCATTGGTAGGATATTACAAATACTATTGTGTAACGGACAATATAAAACATGTGAGTAACTTCAAGAATAAGGTGAGAAGACTATTCTTCAAATGGATGAACAGACGAAGTCAAAAGAAGTCGTTTAACTGGGAAAAGTTCGCTCTATTCCTGAAGAGGTTCCCCTTCCCGGTAGCACGAACAAAAGTCAACTTATTCGAACTTAAAAGTGAGATTAACTATATACTGTAAAAGGTGATAGGGAGGAGCCGTGTGCGTTAATTGCGCCCGCACGGTTCTGAGAGGGGCGCCGGAACACAATTTTCCGTATGGTAGAGAGGTTCCCGCCTACTCGACCCACACTGTTGTAAAATCAAAATTCTTGTTAATGAGCATCCAGAGTTTAGAACTTTTTCGGTTTTCTTTAAATATTTTCAATCCACACTTTTGCGTATATGAACCTTGTATAGAGAAAAGAAACAGCCTGAGCCTTTTTAAAATAGGGTTCAGGCTGTTTTATTAGAAGGATAGGATGAAAGACAATGTATTTAAGTGCGATAGAAGCAGGGGGCCAGACGGTTTACCAATCGAATTGTATGAAGCGTAAGGATATATATTTGAAAGTTGTTTAGTTCGAGACTATCATTAAAGCCACGGGTACCTATTATATATGGTGGCCTAATACCTCTTTTTGGAGGATTCATTTCAATGAGCAAAAAGCGCATCTTATTTGTCATTCTTCTACTTTGGGCTTCTAGTATATTTTACTTCTCATCCCAACCATATGAAGAACAGAATCTCCAACCGTTTTTAGGGAAGTATCTCGAAGACAATACTAGTTTGGAGAATATGTTATCTTGGATTGTATTTAGTTATGCTGGGCATGAAGTAAGTGTCCAAAGTCAAGGTCTTGCAGGTTTTCTTGAATTTTTCATTCGGAAAGCTGCACATTTATCGATTTTTTTCGTATTTGGATTTTTGGCTGTAGCTGCATTACGGTATTTTACTAAGCGCCGTATTTTTTCTTTTGGTGTACCTCTGTTGTGTGTGTTGATCTATGCATGCTTTGATGAGATCCATCAACATTTTACCGGCGGTCGAACACCTCTATGGCAAGATGTTGTCATCGATACAATTGGCGGTTTACTCGGCATCCTATTTTTCCACTGGCTGTTACGCATTAAAACGAAAACCAGCGTTTCTTCTGTTGATCGCCTACATTCCCCCTAACGCGATGAATCTTTCATAACCTGCCACAAAATGGCGAATGGTTTTTCTTGGTTTTCAAGAAGCTAATCCTTATACTATGAACAAGCAGAATTTAACTCTAACACTCTGTTAAGCCTTTTTAACCAATTTTGGCATAGCTAAGAGCTACTAATCTGGAGTAGGAGGGAGTATATGCTTACTTTCGTAGCTGGGTTATTCGTAGGTTCATTTATTACAATAGTAATTGTGAGTTTGATGTTCGCGGCCAAACGTGGTGACGAACATCTGAATTGAAATATTGATAGGTCTTAAGCAGCTGCATTGGATAAAACGAATCTGCTTTTAATTAGATTGAAATTTGAGGGGAGTTTCTTTGTTGTAAAGTTGGTATTGTTTTTATTTCCCTGTAAAACTTGTGTGAACTTTCTTTTGAAATAGGGGAAGTGAAGCATCATTTCGTAAAAGCATAGAAATCATCATGGTATTGTCCACAATATGAAGAACTCTGAAAGCTATCTAGATCTTGTGAAAGACAAGAATACATGTAGAGCAAGTCCCCTTAATATTCATCAAAATCCTGTAACACTTATTTCACCAACAATTACTACCTTAATTTTAAATGACTTTGGAATAAATCATTAGCAATATGCTTTGAGGCTATGGGCCTGACCACCGTCCATAAGTAATTAAAATGTAAAGCGTGATTACGTGAATGTTAATATGACGCTTCTTTGTATAAATTTTGAATCGCTTTTTTTATGGCGATCCTTTTTTGGGAAGCCATACCTATTGCGAAAAAGTCTTTAAAAGGTGGTTCATCTGGACATATGGTTGCTACCACTTTAAAGTAACGATCGCTTATTGGGAAAATACGTTGTCTGGTGTGAATAGTAAGTGAGTATTCGAAAATTTCAAGTTCTATTTCGTCACCATATCTATTTATCAACCGTTTAACTTTGCAGGAGATGTAGTTTTCCATTCGTTTTTTGTCCTCCTTTGTCCGAGTTGTTCTATCTATTATTTTATGTGACGTGGTCTTGTAAGCATAGTTAAAGTTTTATAAAGTCGGGGACTGTGTTTTACGTGCCAGTCCCAGTCCGAATGATCTTGATTTTACAACTTTCACACATTCATCATTTTCGGATCGTTTATAAACGAAAATGGTCTAGCGAAAAATCATTAATTTCATTTAAATCGCGAAGGTACTAAATCATAAGAGGGCCTTGCAGAGAGAGTTTATTGAGCACTAAGATTATGTGAGTGAGAGAAATACAAGCTCAGTAAAAGAGAGGATATCTAAAATGTAGTTCATCTTTTCACCTCCTGAATGTAGCGAATAAAGAGTATCCGTTTTTCTAAAATGCTCTTAGTAACCGTCACGATCTTCATGTAATCAATCTTATTAAAAGAAAAGCAACCGACCAAGGTCAGTTGCTTCGGATCCCTTTATGTTTATGGCATCATAAAAATCTAGGTTATGGCATTCTATTTGTGCAGTGCCGTAGGCGCTGCACAAATAAAAAAAACCACTTGTCAACATTCCAGCATACACATACACTTCCTGTTGGGACAAAGAGCGCAGGAGGTATTAAAGGAGATGTTGGCAGTGGCCGAAATTAATTATATCAGACATGAAATAAATAAAAAAGATAGCAACTATTCAGAGATCGCACAAAGATTATAAGAAGAGATTCTAGAACAGTAAAGAAATATGCCGAGCAGGAGGTTATCACCCCAACATTTGACGTAGAACCAATCTTTATTATTCAATTCTCTATATGAGAAATGTACATTGTTCAACTCCCCTGTCTTCACAGCCGTTACTGAGCCCATTATAAATGCATCCTCAATCAAATGTATCAACTTGATCGACTTTACCCTGATGTATGGACGTAAAAAATCATTAGTGAGTGTTTTATTGCTAATAAAATTTCGCCTTTTTTGGTGGAATTATTTTTAATAGATTGAAAATATAGGATATTTGGCTTATGATATTCTTAATAGAGAACGAATTTTCTTGAAAAAGAACAATGAACTGACTGTATCGGGAAAAAGAATGTTAGATTTTCTATATTGGGGGACGGGACGATTGCATACATTGGACAAGGATATAGATCAAGAATGGCTCGTTTTAATCGAAGAAGCAAAAAAAATAGGGATATCTATTCAAGAAGTCCGTAAGTTCCTTACAAATAACTCCATTAATATTGAAAGCGAAGAACAACTCAAACCTAAAAAATAACTTTTTATGACATAGGGGGAAGTGAGTAAATTGGAAGAAATGAATAAAAAAAATAACAGCCAATCTATCCAGGCATCGAGATACCAGCAACAATGGATGTTCGAAACAGCTCGAAATAACAGTAATAAGGAGTCTGAATTTCAAGAAACTCTTTTGCAAACTTTAAATCGAATTGAAACAAAGCTTGATATATTACTTATGAACCGTCATAAGTAGTCGTAGAAAAGATATACTTAATGTAGTCCTTTTATGGTGTTTTATTGAAGGAGAAATTGTGAAAAAAAATTATTGCTAAATGGTGAGTAAGAGTTGACAGATTTTATAGAAGATGGTAATTTTAAAAATGTGATAGTTCTTTATAATGAACGAAAATGGTTTTGTTTAGTAATATTTTCTTATTTATCAGTCATTTTGTTCTTTATAATGAAATTTGTGAGTTGGAATAATCGAAGACGAAATAAATGTTCTAATGTTCATAGTAAGAGTAAGTGGTGTAGGAAAATAATAAATCAAGGAATTTACTGAATATTAATCATTTAAATGTAGATTTTTTTACATTTTTTGTTCTTTATTAAGAACAAAAGTAATCTTAATAAAGTATGTAAGATTTGGTGATGTCTCCTTACCATTATAAATGGAGGCACTCGATTACGCTGTGGGTTGAAATAAACCTTAGACGCAAGTCGTCAAGAGTGTGATGAGAGGAGGGGTTAAATGCCCCATTTTATTATTAAAGTATTAAATTATGAAATCTCTAAAGGGAATTCGTAATTTAGTACTTTAATAGTTGGTTTAGTAAAGGGGTTGTCAGGTATAGAAAAATTTGTTGGAAATGCAGTAGTTTATTCTATATTCAGAGGCATCTAGTAAATAACAGAAATGTAGTTTTAATCATGCTGAGCATTAAGTTCTACACGTTTTCCTGAAATTATTTCTTCCTGATGAAATGTATTTGAAAAAGTATGAATCGGGTAGAAAATCCACCTATGAAAATAACGGGGATTTCTATGCAGAAATAAAAGTAGGGAATGGTGAAGAATATTGAATGCAGATTTTTTAAATCAAGAAAAATTTAAAAACATTTTAACATATGCCTATCAACGAGGAAATGAAGTAAAAGATATGACGGTAACGATTTTAGTTGAAGAAATTAAGCAACAATTTATAGCTACGATCTCAGAACAAGAGGGAGGAATAACTCATACTCCTTCTTATATCGAAGAATTAGAAGTGAAAATATGAAGGGAATGGCGGATGCGCTTAAATCGTGAAACTAATTCATATGGTAGAGAAGTAAGAGGAAGATCAGTGTTCATCAGGTATACGTTAAAAAAGGAATAAAGAGGTAAATGGATGATTGGGAAAAATATAGTAAAAATACGAAAAAGGAGAGGATACACCCTCTCAAAGCTTGCCGAACTAACAAATATATCGAAGTCTTACTTGAGCAATATCGAGCGCAATCTGAACAAGAATCCATCGCTCCAGATTATGTTAAAGATTGCAGACGTTTTAAACGTAGATCTCGAAACTTTATTAAAGACCGACAAGGACGAGGATACATATATCGAGAAGGAATGGGTCGACTTTGTCAATGAATTAAAAGAATTAGGGTTGGGGAAAAATGAGATTAAACAATACAGAACCTTGATTGAATTTATTAAATGGCAAAATCAACATTCGAATAATAAATAAAATTCATTATTATGATATTTTCTGGAGGACTATATGGAGGAAACAATTAGCATTAGCGATATTTTTAATACGCTTAAGAAACGTTGGAAGTTAATCGTGTTCCTGACAGTGGTTGCAGCGTTGAGTAGTGGTAGCATTTCTTATTTTTTAATAACACCTGTATACCAAGCATCTACACAAATCTTGGTGAATCAGAAAAACGAAAACAAACAAATAGACGCTACGCAATTAAAAGTGAATATAGATGTGATTAATACGTATAGTGTAATCATAAAAAGTCCCGCCATACTGGATAAAGTCAAAGCAAATCTTAACCTTTCAGAAAGCGTAGCGCAACTTAATCAAAAAATTACCGTAAATAGTCAAGATAACTCCCAGGTCTTTTCTTTGGCTGTTCAACATAGTAATCCAGCAATGTCAGTAGAAATTGCAAATGAAGTAGCTGAAACATTTCAAAGGGAAATCCCAGCAATTATGAACGTCGACAATGTAACCATTCTGGCAAAGGCTGAGAATCCCATTCCTGTCGGTCCTAATCCATTATTGAATATTAGTATAGCGGTTGTAGTTGGCTTGATGCTTGGTATAGGATTGGCTTTCTTATTAGAGTACTTGGATAACACGTTAAAAGATGAGCGCGATGTTGAACTATACCTCGGACTTCCGGTACTAGGATCGATTCACAAATTTTCACTAGGAAAGCAAAGATCTAAAATACAAAAAGTAGGAAGTGAACATGTTGCGTCTTAAATGGAAAAATAAGCAGGTAAAGCAAGTCAACTTAATTGCGCATAGTAGCCCTAAATCACCTATTACTGAAAGATATCGACTAATCAGAACGAATATTCATTTATCCTCTGGAGATAAAGAAATCAGATCAATCGTCGTAACATCAGCTGAACCTTCAGATGGGAAAACTACAACAGCAGCCAATTTAGCCATTGTCTTGGCACAGCAAGGGGAACAAGTTCTACTTGTAGATGCCGATTTAAGGAAACCTTCTGTTCATTATGCATTTAACGTCAATAATATTCATGGACTGACTAGCGTGTTGACTAAGAGGATTAGTCTAGATAAGGCCATTTCCAATACACACGTACCCAATCTGGATATTTTGACTAGTGGCCCTATTCCGCATAATCCTTCGGAGCTATTAGATTCTAAATCTATGGAACTATTAATGGAAGAGCTGAAAGGGATGTTCGAATATGTAGTATTTGATACACCGCCTGTACTTGCTGTCACAGACCCACAAATTATGGCAAATAAATCTGACGGTGTCGTCATGGTTGTATCCAGTGGAAAGACTTCTCGCGAAGGAGCTGTGAAAGCGAAAGAATTGCTCGAAAAAGCGAAGGCACAATTACTTGGTGTAGTTGTGAATGAAGTGAAATCTAAAGCTGACTATTACCAATATGGATAAAAGGGAATCTGACAAATGAAACTCATACCAATACCACTATTACTGGTTATGAAAAAGTTTGCGGTTTTTTTAATGGGAATTCCATTCTTTCATCTTAGATTTGAAAAGGGGTCTTGTGAGTGTTAATCGATTTACATTGCCATATTCTACCTGGGGTTGATGACGGAGCCCTTGACTTGCTGGAGTGTATGGATATGGGGAATACGGCAGTAGGAGCTGGAATTAACCATCTATTTGCAACACCGCATCACATGAATGGGCAATATTTAAATAAGAAGAATGAGATCCTTGCTCGAGTAACTGAGGTTAATAAGCATTTACAACATGAGACGATTCCGCTTACCGTTCATCCGGGACAAGAAGTAAGAATTCATCAACATTTAATAATCTCATTGGAAATGGATGAAGTCTTAACTTTGGATAATAGAGGGAAGTATTTATTGCTAGAACTTCCTTCTGGCTATGTACCTAACTATACACAAGAAGTAATCTACCAACTATTAATGAAGGGAATAACACCGATTATTGTTCATCCTGAAAGAAATCGAGAATTAATAGAAGATCCTCATCTCCTTTTTCAATTGGTTCAGCAGGGTGCATTAACCCAACTCACTTCTGGAAGTGTAATTGGTCTGTTTGGCAAAAAGATTAAATCCTTTTCGGAAAAGATCATTGAACATCACCAGGCCCATTTTATTGCAACGGATGCACATAATGTTGCTTCAAGAGGCTTCACGCTTCAAGAGGCTTATGAAACAATTACCAAAACATATGGTGTAGATCGTACCTTATATTTTAAAGAAAATGCCCAAATAGTGCTGCATGGTCAAAGAATATCCATTAAACAACCAATACCAATTAGGAAAAAGCTTTTGGGTATTTTTTAAAGGTGGGAGATATAAATATAAGAAGGTTAGATGATTATTCAAAAACGAAATGCTAATTTTGGAATGTTGTTTCATGGATGAGCTAAAAATAGAAATGTTCATTTATTTTAATAATGTGCAGCATCTAGTTACAACTTTTCACCTTGCTTAAGGTTACGCATACTCTCAATCGAGATTACCACGTAATCGACCGTATCATACTGAGAAGCAAGATACGGTCGTGGTGGATAAAGAAGTAAGTCGTATGGGCTGAACTAAAGGTTTCTATTAAAAAATGGAACCCCGTAAGTGCTGAAAAACCATAAAACGTCCCTATTATGTGCAAGTATATTTAAACTAGCTCCAAACCCATATATTCATTTATATGCATCGGCTGAAGAATGTTAACGCAGTTTCTAAATAATTAATGATAGAACATGTTACTAACGTGACCTATCATTAGTTATTTACATTTAAAGTTACATAGCCATATTAAATAGAAATCTAATAAAAATTATAGGAGAGATTCATTGTGGAAAAAGTTCGCAAAGCAATTATCCCGGCAGCGGGACTGGGTACGCGCTTTCTACCAGCTACAAAAGCGATGCCAAAAGAGATGTTGCCAATTGTTGATAAACCAACAATCCAATATATCGTTGAAGAAGCGATTGAATCAGGCATTGAAGATATCATCATCGTTACTGGGAAAGGAAAGCGAGCGATTGAAGATCATTTTGATAATGCCTTTGAATTAGAAACGAATTTAATAGAAAAACAAAAATTTGAATTACTTGAAAAGGTGCAAGCTCCTTCGAAGGTGGATATTCATTATATTCGCCAAAAAGAACCGAAAGGATTGGGCCATGCTGTCTGGTGTGCACGTAAATTTATTGGCAATGAACCATTTGCTGTTTTACTCGGTGATGATATTGTCCAAGCGGAAACGCCTTGCTTAAAACAATTAATCAATGAATATGACCAAACACTATCGTCTGTCATCGGTGTGCAAACTGTGCCTGAGAATGAAACCAATCGCTATGGGATCATTGACCCAACGGAACAAAACGGCAGACGTTATCAAGTTAGTCAATTCGTAGAAAAACCAGCACTCGGAACGGCACCATCAAACCTAGCAATTATGGGCCGTTATATCCTAACGCCGGAAATCTTCATGTTCTTAGAACAACAGGAAAAAGGGGCTGGTGGGGAAATCCAGTTGACGGATGCGATCCAAAAGTTGAATGAGATTCAAAGAGTCTTTGCGTATGATTTCGAAGGGAAACGGTATGATGTTGGAGAGAAGTTTGGGTTTGTCAAGACAACAGTGGAGTTCGCCTTGCAAAATAAAGAAATCAAAGATGAATTATTAGTGTTCTTAGAGCAAATCATTCAAGATGCAACTTCAAAAAAAATTAAAGCGTAACAACGAAGATCAATGATCAACAGTGAAACAAAAATGTTTAATAAAAGGGGGGATTACTAGTGAGTTATAAAAAACGGGTTCCGTTATTAGTTCTATTAGATTCATGTATCGTAATAACGGCGATATTCCTTGGGTATTTTATTTTGCATCCCTCTTTGCATGTCTACACCATACCATTGCTTTGGATTTGTGCGGTTTCAATATTAGTTAGCCATCATTTATTTGCTTCTATCTATCACCTCTATCAAAAAGCATGGGAGTATGCAAGTGTTGGCGAGTTATTAGCGATTGTGAAGGCCGTTACTTTTTCTATTGCAGTGACGGCAATGATCCAATATATCTTGACTCAGGATGTATATTTTCGAGTTTTAGGCATCACGTGGATGATACATATGATTTTAATCGGTGGTTCCCGATTTTCATGGCGGATTCTACGAGATCGATATATATCACCAAATCCTAATAAGAAACGTACGTTAATTGTTGGAGCTGGTTCAGCTGGAACGATGGTTGCCAGGCAACTTTTGAAAAATACAGATACCGATCTCTATCCGATTGCTTTTGTGGATGATGATCCTAACAAGTATAAATTACAAATCTATGGTATTGAAGTGCAAGGGAATAGTAACGACATTCCAAAATTAGTAGAAGAATTAAGCGTTGAAAACATTGTCATTGCGATTCCTTCATTAGAAAAACATGAAATTAAAAGAATCTATGAAGAATGTGCAAAAACGAAAGCGAAGACAAAGATCATGCCATTAATCGAAGACCTTGTTTCAGGTAGAGTTTCAGTGAATCAAATTCGCGATGTGCAAGTAGAAGACTTACTTGGTCGTGAACCGGTTGAATTAGACATGAGTGCTATTTCTGAAAAACTAACGGGAAAAACCGTGCTCGTTACAGGAGCTGGTGGCTCGATTGGTTCGGAAATATGTCGGCAAATAGCCAAGTTCCAGCCGCAAAGAATGCTTCTTCTCGGTCACGGCGAAAATAGTATTTATTTAATCGATATGGAATTAAAAAGAAATTATTCAGGAGATTTAGAAATTATTCCTATAATTGCAGATGTTCAAGATCGTGTACGGATCTTTGATGTTATGTCTAAATACAGGCCTGACGTTGTGTATCATGCTGCGGCTCATAAGCATGTGCCATTAATGGAATATAATCCAATGGAAGCAGTGAAAAATAACATATTTGGAACTCGAAATGTAGCAGAAGCTGCAGACACATTCGGAGTGAAAAACTTGGTTCTAGTATCAACTGACAAAGCTGTCAATCCGCCAAATGTGATGGGAGCAACGAAGCGAATTGCAGAGATGGTTATTCAGAACCTTGCGAAAAATAGCACTACAAACTTTGTGGCTGTTCGTTTCGGAAATGTACTTGGCAGTCGTGGGAGTGTTATTCCATTATTTAAAAAGCAAATTGAAGCAGGCGGCCCAGTTACAGTAACAGATCCTGAAATGACACGTTACTTTATGACAATCCCTGAAGCTTCACGACTTGTAATTCAAGCAGGTGCCTTGGCTCGAGGCGGTGAAGTATTTGTTCTTGATATGGGTGAGCCAGTTAAAATTGTTGATCTTGCAAAAAACCTCATTGCTCTTTCAGGCTATACAATAGAAGAGATTGGAATTGAATTCTCTGGCATTCGACCTGGTGAGAAGTTATTTGAAGAGTTGTTGAATGAGAATGAAGTTCAAGCGAAGCAAGTGTTTCCTAAGATTCATATTGGTAAAGCTGAGCCAATGGCAAAGGAAGAATTATATTCGATCATCGATATGTTGCTTAAAATGGATGAAGTGTATATGAAAGAGACATTAGTCGGAGTAGCTAATACGAAGTTTGGTGAAAAGACTTTATTAGTGGGAAGTGTGTGACTGTGAGGATGTTAATCGAGCCTTAATTAGGTAGGGGTTTGAATTCCATCCTTTTTTAGTGTGCAGTAAAAAAGTCATAAGGTAGCTGATTTATTGAATAATAATTTTAACTAGTGCTTTGGAATGGGAAGGAAGTAAAGAAGATGGAGCCTATAAAAGTGAAAGAAAGAATATTTCTCTCATCGCCACATATGAGTGATGAAGGATATGAAATGCAGTATATAAAGGAAGCTTTTGATACAAACTGGATTGCTCCTTTGGGTAATAATGTAAATGAATTTGAAAATGAGTTAGCTGCAAAGGTTGGTTCAAAAGCAGCTGCGGCATTATCTTCTGGCACAGCTGCAATTCATTTAGCGCTTAAAGCAGCGGGAGTTGGTGAGGGTGATATTGTATTCTGTTCTACATTAACGTTCTCAGCTACTGCAAATCCTATCATATATCAAAACGCAAATCCTGTATTTATTGACAGTGATAATGAAACTTGGAATATGTGTCCGAAAGCATTAGAAAAAGCATTTAAGAAATATCCGCAAGTTAAAGCAGTTATCGTTGTTCATCTATATGGTTTATCTGCCGATTTTGATAAAATTATGGAAATTTGTAAGAAGCATAATGTAGTAGTTATTGAAGATGCTGCTGAGAGTTTGGGTTCTTACTATAAAGGACAGCACACTGGAACATTTGGCGATTATGGCATTTTTTCTTTTAATGGAAACAAGATGATTACTACTTCCGGTGGTGGCATGCTCGTCTCTAATAATGAAGAGAGAATTACGAAGACGAGATTTTGGGCGACCCAATCTAGGGATCAAGCGAGACACTATCAGCATAGTGAACTAGGATTTAACTACCGTATGAGTAATGTTGTTGCTGGCATTGGGAGAGGACAGCTTAAAGTGCTAGATCAGAGAGTTAAAAAGAAAAAGCAAATCTTTGAATTTTATAAACGAGAACTAAGTGATCTTGCCGGTGTTCAGTTTATGCCAAGTAATGAATGGAATGAGCCAAATTATTGGTTAAGCAGTATGACATTAACGGGTGAAGTTAGACCGATTGATGTCATGGATGCTTTGGAAAAAGAAAATATTGAGTCGAGACCGATTTGGAAACCGATGCATATGCAGCCATACTTTGAAAAATATGATTTTATCGGGACTGATGTATCAGCAAAGTTGTTTGAGAATGGTGTTTGTTTGCCGTCTGATACGAAGATGACGGATGCTGATTTAGAAAGAGTAGTAATGATTGTTAAAGGATTGTGGTTGAAGTAATGAATAATTCCAAAGGTGGAATTTATAGAAAATTTATAAAAAGGCCGATGGATTTTATCCTATCTTTACTCGCTATTATTGTTCTTAGTCCTGTTTTTTTAGTCGTAGCCATGCTTGTTAGGACGATGCTAGGTAGTCCTGTGCTTTTTAAGCAGAAAAGGCCGGGGTTAAATGAAGATATATTTATGATGTATAAGTTTAGGACGATGACCGATGAAAGAGATGGAAATGGCGACCTACTCCCTGATAGTGTTAGGCTGTCGAAGTTTGGGAAGTTTCTACGTTCAACATCTTTAGATGAACTCCCTGAGCTGCTTAATATTTTAAGGGGAGATATGTCAATCATTGGACCTAGACCATTATTAGTACAGTATCTTCCTCTCTACGATGTATATCAAAAACGTCGTCATGAGGTTAGACCTGGATTGTCTGGTTTGGCACAGGTTAGCGGCAGAAATGCAATTAGTTGGGAAGAGAAATTTAATCTTGATGTTGAGTATGTGGACAATGTAAGTTTTATTGGGGATTGGAAGATTATTATTATGACTCTTAAAAAGGTATTTGTTAGAGAAGGTATTAATTCGGAAACTGCAGATACGATGGAGTATTTTGAAGGCAGTAAAGTAGGGGGACAAAATGAAAGAAATTAATATTCTAATTTTAAGTGCTGGTAGACGTGTAGAACTGGTCCAGAGTTTTCAAAAGGCGGCAAAAAAACTGAAGGTTAATAGTAATATTGTAGCAGGTGACTGTTCTGATACAGCTCCTGCTTTATACTTTGCAGATAGGGTTTATAAATTACCGCGAATTAGTGAACTTAATTATATTCAAACTATCATAGATGCATGCATTCAGGAAAACATTGTTTTAATAGTGCCTACTATCGATACTGATCTATTATTACTTGCAGAAAATAAGAAATTCATAGAAGAAAAAACAAAAGCAAAAGTATTAATATCCGATACTAAAGTTGTTGAAGTATGTAGAGATAAAATTAATACTCAGATATTCTTGGAAGAGAGTAATTTTGGGATACCTAAAATGTATACAGATGGAGAAATTGAGTATCGAGATATAAAGTTTCCACTATTTATAAAACCTAAATCTGGGAGTTCAAGTATTAATACATTTAAAGTGAATAATTTATCCGAATTAGAAATCTATAGGAGTATTATTCATGACCCAATAATTCAAGATTTTATGGAGGGTGAAGAGTTTACCGTTGATGTATTTCTAGATTTTGAGAGTACTATTATCACAATTGTTCCACGATTAAGGATGGCTACTCG
Source organism: Paenibacillus sp. FJAT-29882 (assembly GCF_001510645.1). GTDB lineage: Bacteria > Bacillota > Bacilli > Bacillales > DSM-1321 > Peribacillus. Next base: position 770,523 of record NZ_LMVB01000001.1, read on the forward strand.
CAGTGGTGAGATTTCTAAGGGTAAGATAATTAAAGATCGGGAAATAATCGACGATGTTTCTAGATTAATGAGCGTACTTAAACCAATTGGACATATTACTGTTCAGCTTATGAAGACACAAAAGGGAATCGAGTATATTGAAATCAATCCAAGATTTGGTGGGGGAGCACCGATGAGTATTCAAAGTGGTGCTGACTCATGTGAGAACCTTTTTCGGTTACTAATGGGTCAAACATTAGAATATAACGAGAATTATAGAGATAATCTTGTGTTTTTAAGATTCGATAATAGCATTTGCATAGATGAGAATATGGAGTTAATGAAGTGATAAAAGTAGTTATATTTGATTTAGATGATACTTTGATTTCGGAGAAGCTGTATATTGAAAGTGGTTATAGGCATATTTCGGAATTATTAAGTTTAAGAGTTAATAAAGATGATCAAGAAATATACGGACTACTAATAGAATTGTTTAAAAAAAGTCCAAAGAATGTGTTTAATAGGGTTCTTGATAGATTAGGGGTTATCTACACAAAAAAAAATATAATTGAACTTGTAGAGGAGTATCGAAATCATTTGCCAAGAATTAATTTTTTTGAAGATGTATTACCATGTTTAAAAGATTTGAAGAAAAAGGGAATAAAAGTCGGAATAATTACAGATGGTTATGCTAATGCACAACGTCAAAAATTAAAAGCTGTAAAAGCAATTAATTATTTTGATGAAATCGTTGTTACTGATGAGATAGGGAGAAAGTATTGGAAGCCACATCCTAAAGCGTTTGAAATGATGAAAGAAAAACTTAATGTTGAATTTAATGAAATGATATATGTTGGTGATAATCCAGAAAAAGATTTTTTCATTGCCAACATTTATCCTATAAGTACAACACGGATTTATCGAGATGGTTTTTATAGGGATAAGGTCTATTTGGAAAATATTAAGGAAACTAATGCAATTTTTGACTTAAGAGAATTAAAGGTACTAATTAACTGATAATTCTAGTATATTTTAAAAAAGTATAAAGAGTTGGAGAATTAAGGATGAAAATATTATATGTGACGACTATTTCAAATACAGTTAATGCGTTTTTAATTCCTCATATCAGGATGTTAATTGAACAAGGACATCAAGTCGATGTAGCTTTTAATATTGTGCAGGAAGTTGACTCAGAAATAATTGAAATGGGGTGTGCATTTCATAATTTAGAATTTGACCGATCACCATTAAATAAACGAAATTATTTAGCTTATAAGAAACTAAAAAAACTTATTCGAGATGAAAAGTATGATTTAGTTCATACTCATACACCGGTTGCCTCTGCTTGTGTTAGGCTTGCTTGTAAAGAATTCAAGAATGTTAAAGTTATATATACGGCTCATGGTTTTCATTTTTTCAATGGAGCGCCTCTTAAGAATTGGTTGATATATTATCCAGTAGAACGTTGGTTGGCTAAATATACAGATGTACTTATTACTATTAATAAAGAGGATTATGCAAGAGCAAAGAAGTCCTTTAAAGCGAAGAAAGTTGGGTACACCCCTGGAGTTGGACTTGATACTCAAAAATTTGGTGCGGTATTTGTTGACAATTTAGCTAAGCGTAGGGAAATTGGTATACCAGAGGATGCCTTTGTTGTACTTTCAGTTGGTGAGCTTAATAAAAATAAAAATCATGAGACAGTTATTAGGGCTTTATCAAAGGTAAATAATCGAAATGTTTATTATATTATATGTGGACAAGGTCCGTTGGAGAATTATCTAAGAGATATTGTAAGTGAATTAGGACTAGAAAGACAGGTTAAGTTATTAGGGTTTCGTAAAGATATAGATAAGATATGTAAAGCATCAGATGTTTTTGTGTTTCCGTCGAAACGTGAAGGTCTTGGTTTGGCTGCATTAGAGGCTATGGCCTCTGGTTTACCTATTATTACTTCAAATGTTCATGGGATTGTTGACTATTCTGTTGACGGAGAAACAGGTTATTTATTTAGTCCAACAGATGAAATTGGATTTGCAAAAGCGATAGAAAGATTAGTTAACAATGATGAATTAAGAATAAATATGGGTGAGCGCAATATAGATAGTGTGAAGAATTTTGATATAAAAAATTCAATAGATAAAATGATGGAAATATATGGAGTGGATGTTTAATGTCCGATGCAAAAGTAAGTATTATAGTACCGATTTATAACTGTGAAAGATATTTAGATAGGTGTATTAAAAGTATTTTAGATCAAACATATACAAATATAGAATTATTATTAGTTGATGATGGCTCAAATGATAATAGCTATTCAATTTGTAAAAGGTTTGAGAAATTTGATAACCGTGTAAAAGTGTTTAATCAAGTCAATTCAGGAGCATCTGCGGCAAGGAATGTAGGTATCGCAAACTCATCAGGTGAATATTTAATGTTTGTAGATGCAGATGATTATATCGAAAACAGAATGTTAGAAGCACTCATTAATAAAGCAATTAGTGAAAATGCAGACTATGTAATGTGTGGATTGACAGTTGATGTTTATAACTCGAAAGGTAGTATTATATCCTCGGTAGAGAGTAACCTAAATCCAAGAACTATTTTAGGAAACATTAATATCCCCTCTAATATTCTCGATTTAGTAGAAAATGAAAAAATAAGTGGACCTTGTTGTAAACTAATTAAAACCGATATCATTAAAAAAAATGGGATATTAATGCCACATCACATAAGTTTACAGGAAGATTTATATTTTAATTTGAAAGTGCTTGAACATGTAAATATAATGTCTGTGATAGGTGGAACCTATTATCATTATAATAAAGGTTTAGGAGAAAGTGTAACAACTCGGTATTATCATAATAAATACGAAATGACCAATGAAGTTCATGATTTATTAATTGAGTTTTATATTTCTAGATGTAAAGATGTTTCCATTTTAAAGAAAATAAAGTTTATTTATATTAAAAATACTTATGCAGCTTTTATTAATTTATTTCATAATGATTGTATGCTATCAATTAAAGAGAAAAAGAAATATATTAAAAAAGTTATTAGTTCTGAAAAGTACACCGATATGGTTTCAGGGGCTAATAAAATTGGTGTAAAATTCCAATTATTAATTCTTATTTTAAGAGTAAAAAATAAGACGTTGATTTATTACTCAAGTAAATTATTTGGAGTAATGAAGTACTCATTTGGCTTTAGATATTGACATAAAAGTCATACGTGTAGACTGCAAAGGGTTTGATTTAAAAACTGATAGATTAATTATAACTTAAAGGCTAGTGATAAAATATGAGAATTTTGATAATTTCGGATGAAGTATGGAATGATAATATACATGGTAATAATGTCTTAACAAATTGGTTCAGTGAATTTGAGGCGGAATTTGCTAATATTTATTGTAGCCCTGGAAAGCCTTTGAATAATTGTTGTATGCAATACTTTCAAATAACCGATAGTATGATGTTCAAGAGTATTTTAGGTGGAAAAAAGGCAGGAGAAGCTTTTAAACTAGATAGTAATTCAATAAATAAAACCATGTTAAAAGGTGAAAATGAAAACAAAAAATTATATTCAAAACTTAAATCTATAACAACTGAATCTTTAAGAGCGATAAGAGAGTTAATCTGGAATTATGGAAAATATGATATTGAGGCATTACAGAAATTCATTTATGAGTTTAAACCAGATATTATTTTTAGTCCGCGATTGGCTACCATAAAAATACTTAGACTAGAGAAAATAGTCTACGATATCGCCCAGGTTCCTATAGTGGCATTTACAGGTGATGCTGAGTATTCCATGAAGTTATTTAGACTTTCTCCGGTTTTCTGGATAAAGAAACTAATAATACGAAGTAAGTTTAGACAAATGATGCCAAATTATTCTCTTTACTATACATTATCAGATGAGCAGAGAAAAGAATATGAAAATGAATTTGGAAATAATATTAAAATTCTCAGAAAATGTGGGGATTTTAAAGATACATTCCAAAATAAAGAAGTTAATAAGCCGATTAAAATTGTCTATGCAGGAAAACTATATAGTAATAGATGGAAAACCCTTGCTAAAATTGGAAAAGTATTAAAAGTAATAAATGAAAATGAAAAAAAAATGATATTGGAAATATACACGAAAGATAAAATGACAAAACGACAGATAAAATTACTAGATGATGGTAATAACATATTTGTGAAAGGTCCTGTATCCGTAGAGAATTTAAAAGTTGTATATAACAAAGCTGATATTGCTTTACATGTTGAATCATTTGATCTAAAAAATAGATTATTAACAAAAGTTTCATTTTCTACTAAAATTATTGATTGTCTTGAATCAGGTTGTGCTGTTATGGTAATAAGTTGGGATAAGCATTCGGGTTATACGTATCTAAAAAAGAAAGATGCTGCTTTTACAATTGGTAAGGAAAGTGAAATTATGGCAGAATTAAAAGTAATTGCCGATAATCCAGAAACAGTTATTGAATATGCTCAAAAAGCGATGAAGTGTGGTCAACTTCATCATCAGAAAGAGGTTGTACAGAAAATGTTATACGATGACTTTAATTATATTATTAAAAGATTTAATAGGATAGAACAATGAAAGTATTACAGATTAACGCGGTTTATGGTCAGGGAAGTACTGGAGTAATAGTTAAAGATATAGATGAAGCATTGCAAGAAAATGGATACAAATCATTTGTAGCATATGCCAATTGCAATACTATTCCTAATAATGGCTTTAAAATTGGAAATAAAATAGATCATAAAGTACATGGTATGTTAACGCGAACCTTAGGGAAGCAGGCGTATTCTTCGGTGCTTAGCACAAATAAACTTTTAAGATATATCGATATAATTAATCCTGATGTTATTCATTTGCATAATCTTCACAGCAATTACATTAATTTAAACATGCTTTTAAAATATATAATAAAGAACGATATCAAAACAGTTATAACCTTACATGATTGTTGGTTTTTTACAGGTAAATGTTTTCATTATATTGCTGATCAATGTACAAAATGGCAAACAGAATGTAATACGTGTCCAAGATTAAAAAAAGATGTACCTAGTTGGTTTTTTGACCAAACCTCAAAAGTATTTAACGATAAAAAGAGATACTTTGAATTAATTTCCGATTTAGTTGTTGTTGGGGTATCAAACTGGATTAGTAATGAAGCTAAGAAATCATTTTTTAAGGATAAGGAAATTGCTACAATTCATAATGGTGTCGATACAGTTATATTTAAACCAATGGAATCAAATTTTAGAAAAAAAAATAATATTGAAGATAAATTCGTAATTCTAGGTATGGCAAATAAATGGCTGCTTCCTAATAATAATCCATCTCTCAAATATATATCAAACAATTTAGGGGAAAATTATGTTCTTGTTTTAGTTGGATGTAGCGAGGCCGAAAAACATAATTTGCCAGCTAATGTTATTGGCTTAGGTTATGTCAATAACAAAGAGGAACTAGCGAGAATATATTCTATGGCTGATGTTTTTGTTAATACTACTTGGGAGGATTCCTTTCCAACTGTGAATATAGAATCTATTTCCTGTGGTACGCCTGTTATTACATTTGATTCTTGTGGGAGTCCAGAAGCAATAGATAAAGATACAGGTCTAATTGTACCGCAAGGTAATTATAAGCAACTTTGGAAAGCGATTATGGAAATAAAACAAAAAGGAAAGCATTATTATCAACAGAGATGTGTAGAATATGGTAGAGAAAAATATAATAAGAACGATAGATATACTGATTATATATTACTATATGAAGAGATATGTAATAGAGATCGAATGAGGGAAAAGAATTGATTTATATAATAAATATAGGTTTAATCGTTTTTTGGGCTGCACTTTTTTTCAGTATTAATATTAAAAATCCAAGAAGATTATATACTATTTTCGTTTGTTTACAGTTAATATTGATTGCTGGATTAAGAAGTGTAGATGTAGGCAATGATACCATAAATTATAATTATACATTTGAAACAGCTAAGAATATGAACTTTTCACAAATAATTAATTTTTATGATAAAGATTATGGTTATTATTTATTTAATTGGCTGATGGCGCAAGTATTACCTAACTTTCAATTATTTTTGATATTAGTAGCTATACTTTCCATATCAAGTGTTGGATATTTTATTTATAAAAACTCGGCGCAACCTTTTATGAGCTTTTTGATATTTGTAAGTTTGTTTTTTAACTTTTTTATGACAGGAACGAGACAAACATTAGCTATTAGTTTGTTATTGGTTGGATTTGAGTTTTGCAAAAAAAGAAAAATTTTCCTATTTGTAGTGATTGTACTGTTGGCAACGACCTTTCATCAATCTGCATTACTGTTTCTACCCTTCTATTTTATAACACTCAAAAGAATTACATCTTTATACACTGGTATAGTCGCAATGTTATTACCAATAGCATTTATATTTAAAAATAACATTTTAAGTTTTTTGCAAACGATAGGTGGCTATGAACAATATGTAAATTATGAAGGAGCTGGTACACATACATTCACTTTTATGATGATCCTAATTTTTATTGTTGTGATTATTAAAAAAAAGGATATATTGTTGAGAAAACCAGTGACATCTTATTATTTACATGCTTTCTATTTAGCCTTTTTATTAATACCTTTGACATATATAAATCCATCTTTACTTAGGTTAGTTATGTACTTTAACATTTATATCATTTTGATCATACCTGAAATCATTGAATCGTTTAAAGGGAAAGAAAAAATAATTATTTACTACACAGCCATCTTAGTTTTGCTTGGTCTATATTTAAGATCAATACCTAATTATGAGTTTTTTTGGCAATAAGAAAGGGTGAAAGGAAAAATATGAAAGTTGTACATGTTTGCCTGAATGGTCCTTATAATCACGGCTGGAGCTATCAGGAAAATTGTTTGTCCTATTATCATCGAAAAATGGGACTTGAGGTAACTATCATTGCCTCTCCATATATCAATAAAAAATCAGGTTTTGGATATGAGTATTGTAGTGAAAAAGATTTCACTGATGAAAATGGGATTAAGATAATCCGAATAGAACCATATCAAAAAGGTGGATCTAAGCTTGCTGCTTCTTTTAAAAAGTATCCAGACTTGAATAAACAATTGGAAAGAGAGAATCCAGATATTTTGTTTATACATGGGTGTCAATTTGCGGATTTGATTACGATTAGTAATTATTTGAAAAACAAAAAAAATGTTAAAACAATTGTCGATAATCATGCTGATTATTCTAATAGTGTTAGTGGATTTCTCTCAAAATACGTTGCACATAAACTGATTAATCGTTATTTCGTAAAAAAAATAGAGCCTTATGTTTCCATTTTTTTTGGTGTCATGCCATCTAGGGTTGAATTTATTCATGAAATGTATGGTGTCCCTAAAAGGAAAATTAATTTACTAGTTATGGGCGCAGAAGATGGAAAAGTAGAAATTGCAGAAAAAAAAGAAAATACAGAATTTATGAGATTAAAACATGGAATTAAAGAAAATGATTTTGTGATAGTTACTGGCGGAAAGATTGATATGGCTAAAAGGCAAACTATCTTATTAATGAAAGCAGTACAACGTAGTGAGTATAACGTTATATTATTGGTTTTTGGTTCTATATCTGATGAACTTAAAAATGAATTTGAAGGATTGTGTGATGGTGTTAAGGTACAATATTGTGGTTGGTTAAATTCACAGGAATCTTACAATTATTTTGCAATAGCAAATCTGATTGTGTTTCCTGGAAGGCATTCTGTTTTATGGGAACAAGCTGTTGGAGCTGGAAAACCTTGTGTTTTTAGATTTTGGGAAGGTACTACTCACGTTGATGTTGGAGGCAACTGCAAATTTTTATACAAAGATTCAGAAGATGAAATATTAGATATGATCCAAACGATAATTTCAGATGAAGAAGGATATAAAAAAATGGAACAAGTTGCAAAAACTAAAGGTATGAAAATCTTTTCTTATAAGCAAATTGCGCAAGATAGTTTAGAAAGAATCTTATAATTATTGAATTATATTAAGGGGATATTTGTAAAAATTAATAAAAATTATGCAATCTATTATCTTTTTGACCTTGTATTTTCAATAATAATTGTGATTTTTTACCCAATGTATTAAATCATATAGTGAGTGTGCCAATTGTTTGTTGTATGTCCTTTTTCTAGAATAGATGTTCCTTATTTGCTTTATTATTGTGCAAAAAATAAAGAAATAATCTTTATTTATACTGAATCATTATGAATTATTTTTAAAAATAGATATTACATTATTCAGAGGCTTGATTTATGTATCTAAGTTACATTGTAAAGTAAAAAATAATGTAAACAAAAACATATATTTATTTCTATTTATGTTTTTACGTCTTATTTGTGAAGTTACATTGATTACCAATGGGAATATTATAATAATCTAACACTAAGTACATTAATCTATTAAAAAGTATTAGCATGTACTAACAAAAAATAGAAATTTATATACAAATTATTTCTCTAATTAATATTATATGATAGCAATTACTTTTTATCAACTTATCATGTTAAATAAATTGACAACAGCTAATTTCCGGTAAATGGTAAAGGGTTGAAAAATCGACAGTAAAATTAAAAGTAGGTTAATTTATGATTTCTAATATTGATAGCAGTAAACAATTGAAGCTCGGTGCTATAATGTCATATTTGGCTATTGCATTCAATATAATTTCAGGGCTTTTATATACACCTTGGATGGTGGATATAATAGGAAAAGAAGACTATGGTCTATATATCCTTGCAACCTCCTTAATAGGTTTTTTTGCTATGGATTTCGGATTAGGGTCGGCAATATCTAGATTTTTATCAAAATACAAAGCAATGGGAGATTTAGAAGGTCAAAAAAGGTTTCTTGGTATAACATATAAGCTTTTTATCATTATAACTGCTCTTGTTTTTATAGTTTTAGTAATAGTTTATTTTTTAATGGAAAACATATTTGTAGAATTAACCGCTAAAGAGATCGAAAAACTAGAAATAATTTTTTTGATTTCTGGAATCTTTACGATTTCATCATTTCCATTTAAGCCATTTGATGGCATTTTAATTGCTAATGAACGATTTATTTTTATTAAATTAGCTGATCTTGTTCATAAAATATTAATCGTTTTTCTAATGGTTTTGGCTCTTTTAATGGGTTATGGGTTATATGCAATAGTTATTGTAAATGCCTTAGTAGGGCTTCTTATTGTATTAATTAAGTATTTCTATATAAAAAATACAACTGATACAGAAGTAGATATCTATTATAGCGATAGAAAACTATATAAACAAATCTTTGGATATTCCGTGTGGACAACAATTATAGCAGTGGGTCAACGTTTTATTTTGAACATTACACCTTCAATTTTAGGTGCTTTTGCTGGTAGTGTTCAAATAGCCTTATTTTCATTAGGTATGGTCATAGAAGGTTATACGTGGTCTATTTCAAATGCATTGGGAGGGTTATTTCTTCCAAAGGTAACTAGAATGACAACAAATAATAATGATATGAGGGAAGTTGAAAACTTACTTATTAAGGTTGGAAGAATTCAATTATTAATTATAGGTTTGATCATTGCTGGATTTGCATCAATGGGTCAAGAATTTATCCGTTTATGGATGGGCGAAAGTTTCAGTGATTCTTATTATATTGCTTTATTATTAATTGCACCTGGTCTAATTACTTTAACACAGGAAATAGCTTATACAACGCTAATTGCACTCAATGAAATCAGATACAGAGCAATAGCGTCTTTGATCACTGCTGTGATTAGTACTGTAATATCAATAATACTTTCTCAACACTATGGAGCAATTGGTTCAGCATCAGCTATATTTATCGGTAATATTTTAGGTTTAGTGATATTTATGAATATAGTCTATTATAAAGTACTAAAAATAAATATTTTTAGATTCTTTAAAGAGTGTCATTATAAAATAATTATTCCATTAATACTGACAATTTTTATAGGTTTAATTATACAGTATATTTTCCCTGTAAGTTCATTGGTGATATTTATGTTAAAAGCCTCGGTGTTCGTATTAATATACTTTATACTAATGTGGTTTATTTCATTAAATGAATATGAAAAGAACCTATTTTCGGGAGTATTTAAGAAGATTTTAGAGAGGAAATGATACTATGTTTAAAAATAAAACGTTATTAATCACAGGTGGTACTGGTTCTTTTGGTAATGCTGTAATGGAAAGATTCTTGGATACTGATATAAAGGAAGTTCGTATCTTTTCGCGTGATGAGAAAAAGCAGGATGACATGAGAATACATTATAAAAATGATAAACTGAAGTTTTATCTTGGGGATGTAAGAGATTTAGCAAGTGTTAAAAATGCTATGCATGGTGTTGATTATATTTTTCATGCAGCAGCATTAAAGCAGGTTCCATCATGTGAATTTTTCCCTCTTGAGGCCGTAAAAACTAATGTGTTAGGTACGGATAATGTACTAACAGCTGCTATTGAGTATGGTGTAAAAAAAGTAATTTGTCTTTCAACAGATAAAGCAGCTTACCCAATTAATGCAATGGGGATTTCGAAAGCAATGATGGAAAAAGTATTTGTTGCAAAATCTAAAACAGTAACTCCTGATAGAACCCTTATTTGTGGTACGAGATATGGTAATGTGATGGCCTCTCGTGGGTCGGTTATTCCTTTATTTATTGAACAGATTAAAAGTGGGCAACCATTAACAGTAACGGATCCTAATATGACAAGATTTCTTATGAGCTTAGAAGAAGCAGTAGAGTTAGTGGTATTTGCATTTCAAAATGCTGAGGCAGGAGATATCATGGTTCAAAAATCTCCTGCTAGCACTATTGGAGACCTTGCTCAAGCTGTAAAAGAATTATTTAATGCGGATAATGAAATAAAAATTATTGGAACCCGCCATGGAGAAAAACGTTATGAAACACTTCTTACGAAAGAGGAATATATAAAGGCAGAAGATTTACCTGGTTTCTATAAAGTTCCTGCTGATCAAAGAGATCTTAATTATGATAAGTATTTTGCAGAGGGAGATCAAAAGCTTACTACTGTAGAAGAATATAATTCGGATAACACACAAATTCTTAGCATTGAACAAATTAAAGAAAAATTACTTGAATTAGACTATGTGCAAAATGAACTTAAGGAATGGAATAAAAAGGTTTATGCAATGAACTAAAGGTGGTGTTTACTGATGAAAATTCTTGTTACTGGTGCAAAAGGTTTTGTTGGGAAAAACCTGACAGCTGAGCTTAGAAATAAAGGGTATAACGAAATTTTTGAGTTTACTAGGGAAAGTGACCCTTCTCTACTTGAAACATATACAAAAAAATGTGATTTTGTCTTTCATTTGGCTGGGGTGAACCGACCAAAAGATGAAAGTGAATTTATGGAAGGCAACTTTGGCTTAACTTCTAAATTACTAGAACTATTAAAAAAAAATAACAATAAAGCTCCCGTTCTAATTACTTCATCTATTCAAGCAGAAAAGGATAACCCATATGGAAGAAGTAAGAAGGCAGGAGAGAAATTATTATATTATTATTATTATGAAACTGATGCGAAAGTTTATGTCTATCAACTACCAAACTTATTTGGTAAGTGGAGCAAACCTAACTATAATACCGTGGTAGCTACATTTTGTCATAATATAGCTAGAGGCTTAGACATTCAAATAAACAATCCAGATTCAGACCTTAATCTTTGTTATATAGATGATGTATTAGAGGAGTTTATAAGAGCTTTAGAGGGTAATCCAACTACGCAGGATGATTTATGTGTTGTACCTGTAACACATAATATTAAACTTGGAGAATTGGCGAACCTTATTAAGAGCTTCAAAGAAAGTAGAACCGATTTAAGTATTCCTAATATGGAAGATTCTCTAACTAAGAAGCTTTATAGCACTTACCTAAGCTTTTTACCAGAAGATCAGTTTTCTTATGATCTTAAAATGAATTGTGATCATAGAGGTTCTTTTACAGAATTTATGAGGACACCTGAAAGAGGACAAGTTTCTGTAAATGTATCAAAACCTGGGATTACAAAAGGGAATCATTGGCATCACACTAAAAATGAGAAATTTTTAGTTGTAAGTGGAGAAGGTTTAATTCGATTTAGAAAGATAGATTCTGAAGAAATTATTGAGTATAGAGTAAGTGGAGAAAAATTACAGGTTGCTGATATTCCTACTGGATATACACATTCAATTGTAAATGTGGGAGAAAGTGATCTTGTTACAGTAATGTGGGCAAATGAATGCTTTGATCCAGAAAAACCGGACACTTATTTCTTGGAGGTATAATTAATGAAGAAGTTAAAAGTCATGACAGTTGTTGGTACTAGGCCAGAAATTATCAGATTGTCAGCTGTAATAAGCAAATTAGAAGAATCAAATGCGATTGAACATACACTTATCCATACGGGACAAAATTATGATTATGAATTAAATGAAGTGTTCTTTAAAGATTTTAAATTAAAAAAACCAGACTATTTTCTCAATGCGGCTACTGGAACAGCGGTTGAAACTATTGGTAATATCTTGGTTAAAATAGATCCTATTATGGAGGAAGTAAAACCAGACGCATTTTTAGTGTTAGGAGATACGAATAGCTGTTTATGTGCTATTGCAGCAAAAAGACGTCATGTTCCTATATTTCATATGGAAGCAGGAAATAGATGCTTTGACCAAAGAGTACCAGAAGAAACCAATAGAAAGATTGTAGATCATACTGCAGATATTAATTTGACCTATAGTGATATTGCTAGAGAATATCTTCTTAGAGAAGGATTCCCTTCAGATAGAATTATTAAAACAGGTAGCCCTATGTTCGAAGTTCTTAACTCTAGAAAAGATGACATCGAGAGTTCAGATGTATTGGAAAGATTGAACTTAGAAGAAGGAAACTATTTTGTAGTATCAGCTCATAGAGAAGAAAATATTAATTCAGAAGTTAATTTCTTAGATTTGGTTGATAGTTTAAATGCGATTGCTGAAAAATATAATATGCCCGTAATTGTGAGTACTCATCCTAGAACTAGAAAAATGATTGATACTAAAGGTATAGAGTTTAATCTTCTGGTGAAAACTTTGAAACCTTTAGGGTTTAATGATTATGTGAAGCTTCAAAGCAAGGCAAAAGCAGTTCTTAGTGATAGTGGGACAATTAGCGAAGAATCTTCTATTCTTGGGTTCAGGGCACTTAACATTAGACAAGCACATGAAAGACCAGAATCGATTGAAGAAGCCTCGGTGATGATGGTAGGTCTTAAGACAGAGAGAGTATTACAAGGATTAGAAGTTTTAGAAACACAAGAGAAAAATACACTAAGACTGGTTGAGGATTATAGTATGCCTAATGTGTCTGATAAAGTGCTTAGGATTATATTGTCATATACGGACTATGTAAATAGGACTGTCTGGGGAAAATTATGAAATACTAAAGCTTGACTTTTGAGATGAAAGAGGTGGTTTTATCGTATGAAAATTACAATTGCAGGAATAGGATATGTTGGCTTATCCAATGCAATCTTACTAGCCCAAAATAATGAGGTAATAGCACTTGATATTATTCAAGAGAAAGTAAATATGATTAATAATAAAAGGTCTCCGATAATAGATAATGAAATTGAGGAATATTTGGCAACTAAAGAATTAAATTTAACCGCAACTACGGATAATTATAAAGCATTCAAGGATGCAAATTATGTCATTATATCAACACCAACAAATTATGATCCAGAAAAAAACTATTTTAATACCAGAACGGTTGAAACTGTTATTGCCAATGTGATATCGATCAACCCAAATGCTGTAATGATTATTAAATCTACAGTACCGGTAGGTTATACAGAGAAAGTAATTGAGAAGTTTGAAACAAATAATATTATTTTTTCACCAGAGTTTTTAAGAGAAGGAAAAGCACTTTATGATAACTTGTATCCTTCCAGAATTATTGTCGGGGAGCAATCAGATAGAGCTAGAGTATTTGCTGAATTATTAGTAGAAGGTGCTCTAAAAGAAAATATAGATGTTTTATTTACAAATTCAACAGAAGCGGAAGCTATTAAACTATTTGCTAATACTTATTTAGCAATGAGAGTGGCTTTTTTCAATGAGCTGGATTCATATGCAGAGGTAAGGGGATTAGATACTAAACAAATTATCGATGGTGTTGGGTTAGATCCACGAATAGGGAATCATTATAATAATCCTTCCTTTGGTTATGGTGGCTATTGCCTGCCTAAAGATACGAAGCAATTATTAGCTAATTATGCTGATGTTCCTAATAATATTATGACAGCAATTGTTGATTCAAATAGAACGAGAAAAGATCATACTGCGGAAATGATTATAAAAAGGAATCCTAAGATTGTAGGTATCTATAGACTTACCATGAAAATGAACTCAGATAACTTTAGGCAATCAGCCATTCAAGGAGTTATGAAGCGTATTAAAGCAAAGGGTATTGAAGTTGTTGTATACGAGCCAGCCCTTCATGGGGAGAGATTCTACAATTCTAGAGTAATTAATGACTTTGAAGAGTTTAAGAGAGTTACAGATGTGATTGTAGCAAATCGATTATCGGATGATTTACGGGAAGTAGCAGACAAGGTATACACGAGAGATTTGTTTAGTAGGGATTAATAGAATATTTCAATGATTTTCCTCGATGTTTTAAAAGTAAAGAGAGAACTAAAAAATTAGTCACTCCTCATAAGATGAAAAGTAGAATTTTTATTAACCTATTACAGCCAGCGTCCTTCCCTCAAGGTTGCCGGCTGTTTCTTTTTATCGAAAGTAATTTTAAGTAAAATAAATAGTCTTACAAAATATTTTTTCTGCAAGTCTAATTTACGCTTATTCAATTATTCAATATTAACATGTTATTAGATTCATTTTGATATGAAAATGGAGGTATTAAAATGGCAATATTAGTAACAGGAGGAGCTGGCTATATTGGTAGTCATACTTGTGTTGAATTATTAACCGCGGGATATGAAGTAGTGGTAGTAGATAACTTTTCCAATAGCAAGCTGGAGTCTTTATCTAGGGTAAAAGAAATAACAGGGAAGGATATCACTTTTTATCAAGTAGATATACTCGACAGGAATGGTTTGGAAACTGTATTTGCTGAGAATTCTATTGACGCTGTGATCCATTTTGCTGGACTTAAGGCAGTAGGGGAATCCGTTCAAATTCCGCTCCATTATTATCATAATAATATTACGGGTACGCTTATACTATGTGAAGTTATGAACAAATATAATGTAAAAAACATTCTCTTCAGTTCATCAGCTACTGTCTATGGAATGCCAGAAAGTGTTCCTATTTCAGAGGACTTTCCTCTTGCAGCTACTAATCCATACGGTCGAACCAAACTAATGATTGAAGAAATTCTTCGAGATATCTATCATTCAGATCATAATTGGAGTATTTCTTTGTTACGTTACTTTAACCCAATTGGTGCTCATCAAAGTGGAAGAATCGGTGAAGATCCAAATGGTATCCCAAATAATTTAATGCCATATATCACACAAGTAGCAGTTGGAAAACTGAAGGAACTATGTGTGTTTGGGAATGATTATCCAACCGTAGACGGTACAGGAGTAAGGGACTACATTCATGTAGTAGACTTAGCGAAAGGTCATTTAAAGGCACTAGAAAAGATTATGTCTACTAATGGAGTAAACGCTTATAATCTTGGTACACGTAGAGGTTACAGCGTTCTAGAAATGGTAGCTGCATTCGAAAAGGCATCTCGTAAATATGTTCCTTATAAACTTGTAGATCGTAGACCTGGAGACGTAGCAAGCTGTTATTCAGATCCTACAAAAGCAAAAGAAGAATTAGGGTGGGTTGCTGAAAAGGGAATTGAAGAAATGTGTGCAGATTCATGGAGATGGCAGGAGAAGAATCCGAATGGGTATGAGGAAGCGGAACAAATTATATACTTAAAGAGTTAATGATAAATTAATTAGTTCTCTTGCACAGTCACTTCCCGTGTAATTATGGTGCCTGGACCATTCCCCTTTAAAGAGAGAAAGTGATTAAATTAATGGTGAAATAGCCTTGCTTAGAATTTTTGCTGCAAGGTATTTGTTGTGAGAAGAACATATTTTTCGTGCTATCAAGAGGATTGCTTCCTTTTTTAAAAGCTATGAATGCTTTTTGAAGGGCCTAAGACCAATTTTTATCATATTTTATAGGGCACAGTTTAGTTACTCAAATAGGGATATTTCGAAATCTACATAAAGAGGCAGTTCCATCTGTAGGAGGAGATTATTATTTGAACATTTTTGATAAATTACCTAAGTCTATAAAGAAAACGCTGAGATATATTAAGCAAGATATGCATTCTATTGATAAACTAGAGGAAATACAGAAAGTTCTTAATGCTCATATAAATAAGCGCAAACAATTATTACAAGAACAGAACAAGGTATAAAGTAAATAGAGCTTTTTTCATAATCTACAAGGTTAAGTAAACGTACTACTTGTATCGATATTTCGAAAGTACATAGAAAAAGTTGTCTGGTTTCCCGAATAGCTCTTTATGTATTATGTAGTTTTGATCTTAGAATCATTGCATTTTGCTTATGATGGCATGCTATGGATCTTAACTTTGATTTCAGGCTGCTACAAAGTGCATCATCCACAAGAGCATCATTATACTATTGTAAGAATACATGAATATAGTATTTCCTCCTCTTTTCTTCATAAACTGTAGGAGGTCCGTATTCGGAAGATGGCTGACATAGTTACCAACTATAACTATAGTCCCTAAAGCTTTGTGTCATCATTTTTAAAAGATTTTGCCGTTTTATACGATTTATGCTGTATATTACCTAAGATATCGAAAATGAGAGAATTGATTAAGGATCTAAATACTTATATCAATTAAATTAATAATAAATTTAGGGGGAAATGTAACATTGATGAAAATTCTGGTTGTGATTATGGTCCTAGATCGTTTTTTATAGGTCAAAACAGATCTTAGAATAATAATTGTATAAGGATTTTCATCCATCCTAAGAATGATCACCATAATGGAATGCAGAATGCCAGAGCCCACATTACGCTTTTAAGGAAATTCCCGTTTCATCATATTTTAATCATAACACCTCCACTTTTATTTAGGATCTACTGGGAAATTATTTCCTTATTTCTTGTATAATAGACATCCATCATGAACCTCTTTACTTTCTTTGTAAATTAAACAACAAAGCGGCATAATACATAATATGGTGAAATGGTAAGGGGAGTGTCAGGAATTTAATAAAAGAACAAACAAGCCATTTGCGATATGTTAATTTATATTACTTTAGTATGGATTGAATGAATTAATAGATTATAAGATGATAATATAACATTAGCAATAGAGGAGTTTATACTGATGAAATCAACGAATCTAATGAATGACGACTTTTTTCAACTACTAAACAGATGCGTTTGAAAAAGGAGAGAAAGAATCAAATATAACAGCAAACGAACTAGTTGAAGAACTGTCTGCTAAATTAATGCACATCAGGCAAGAATCATAGAGTATATGAACCTATATAATTCCATTTTAATTTTCCGGTATAGCCATCCATCTAATAAGACGGAGTACGTTTTCTGGAAACTCATGGAGATACTCCAATAATGATAGTACCGATTTCCGTATATCTTCGCGGGTCGCATGAAATGCAATCACATTTTTTTCAGCCAGCCCCAAACCCGTTCAACCGAATTTGAATTTGGGGAATAGGGCGGTAAGAACAACAAGGTCAGGCCATCTTCGTTTTCTTTCAAAAATGGATGAAGCCGTTTGGTATGACGAATACGGGCATTATCGAGAATCATCAAAATATGCTGGTTTTCGTATTGAGAAAGAATATAGCGAAGAAATTCAAGAAATGCCTGGGCATCATAACGATTCGTTTCCATACATAAAAATTCGCCGTTCTGAATATGGACACAGCCAAATAAATTCACGGTCGCATGATGACCATAGGTAGGGATTTGTTTTTGTTTTCCTTTTATACTCCATGTCACCCGAAGTGTTTGGTAGTCACGGATATGGCTTACATCTTCGTATAAAAAGACGAACTAGTCTATAGCGTTTTTTTATCATTGCCAGTTACCGTTTAAAGGTTTCTTGCTTATTCTTATCTGCACGTTTCAACGTATACGTAGGTCGTGTATAACTCAGTCCCCAACGTTCCGGCATGAGACCAATTCCACCTCCCTCTGGTCATAGTGACAAATAGGCACGCCTGCCTGGTGCATATTCGCAGTGAAGTAACCCTTCCATTCCGCCAGTGTTAAACTTTGTTCATTAGGTCCTCTTTGTTAAGCTCTTGAGTAAGGACTATATTTTTCCAGTCAAAAGGGTTTCTTTTTACTTTAGGAAACGTTGCTTGTGTAAGAAGATTGATTTTACGTTCTTCCCATTGCTCCATTTACTTTTCAAAGAGCTTTAGTAGGTAAGCTTCATTCATTGTTGCTTCTATTTCATGGTAATGCTCCCTTATCCAGCTTAATTTCAAGCGCTTGTCAAATTCCTGAAATGTTCACTCAATTCAAATCAGATCCTTTTAAAATCTGAACATAATGCTGAAGACCTCTTTCAGCCTTCGGCATAGTTGGTAATGGGATCTTTGGCTGTATGTTTGCTCGAATTCCCCTGCCGTTTATGAGCTGGTAGAATACCTGTTGAATAGACTCAACTGAAGGGTGACCATGTTCAGAAGCAATGGTTAGTGCTTCTATTCAGTAAATATCCCGCTATCATTCCAAAAGGGTATGATTCAGACAGCAATCCATACTTATTATTACTTTATTAGTAGTAAACGGATTGTTAGACATTCTTAATTTTTATCCTTCTGTAAAAAATCAAGAACATTATTCACTCATATAAACATTTCACTCATACCTCGAGAGTTCTTTTTGAATACTATAAATCAAAGACACAATTAAAATACCAGGGTAATATATAAATCCATACGCAGTCGTATTTTGGGAATAATGGAAAACGACGCTTTCTTGTGATTTATGTATAGGCTATAATATAATTCCTGATTCTTGGTAACGAAAAAAGTGTAAAAGAATGCATTAATTTATAGTGGGGGAATATTAAATGCAACGAAGAAAGTTTTTAAGAAATATTATACTTTTTCTTTTTGCTTTCATTTTTGGTTATACAGTAAAAAAAGAGGATAATAATAGGATGTTACAACGAGTTGATTCTACCATGGTTAAAGGAAAGGATGGGAAGTCGATTGCCGATGAAATTAAGACTCTAACAGGACAGTTGGCCGAAATTACGATCAACGTAAAATCGTTCGGTGCAAAAGGTGATGGGATTGCAGATGATACTCAAGCGATTAAAGATGCCTTTGCTTACGTTAAAACAAACAATATAAAACATATATATATTCCCAAAGGAACATATTTAATAGACGGAGAAGCTTCGGAGGCTCGTTACCAAAACCATGATGGAGGGATATATATTGATTTCCCTATTTTTGTGGAATTGAATGATCAAGCAACTTTGAAAATTAAACAAAATAATTTAGCTGGTTATAATATTTTTACAATAAAGAACACTGATAACGTAACAATCAAAGGTGGAAACATTGTAGGCGATCTAGACACACATACTGGAGTAGCTGGCGCATTTGGCTTTGGAATTTTTATAGCTGACTCTACTAATATTACAATTGATGGTTTAAATATATCAAAAATGTGGGGAGATAGCATCATCATTGATACCATTAAAATCAATGATACCACCTTTACATCTTGCACAAATATCACAATAAAAAACTGCACATTTGACACAAATAGAAGGCAAGGTATGTCAGTTGCAAATGTAAACGGACTTTATGTTTATAATAATCATATTAAAAACATTGGTACGGTTAGTGGCACTGCACCAATGAGTGGGATAGATATAGAGACTTACCCGGGTAATTTAACATCTTCTTCAAACATTATTATTAAAGATAATTATTTCGAAAATAATATTGGTGCTGATATTATTCTTTCAGAGAATATAACGAGTGTAAAAATAACCAATAACTTTTTTAAAACTTATTGGTTGGCTGTTAATATTTCCTCTATGATAACGATTATAAAAGATGTTCAAATAATTGGTAATTCAATATTTGGAATGCCTTCAGCAAAATGGGGAGTAGTGATAGGACCAAAAAATGGTGATTCCATTTTGGTTAAAGATAATGTCATCCGAGATTTTACTATTGATGCTTTCGCTAGTGCTGTTGCTTTCAGTGGTGTAGCCTCAAATGTATCAATACTAAATAACACGATAAACAATTGTAAATTAGGAATTAACAGGGATACTACATCAAATTTAGCGTGGAACATAATCGGAAATGTTTTATCAAATATACTTGATAAAGGTATAAGGTACGCCGCAACCGCCTTAAGTCAAGGTGATATTATTAATAATAATAAACTTTACAACTGTGTAAATACGGGAATGTCATTAAGAACAAAGAAGAGTACAATTAGTGGGAATTTAATTGATACTGCTGTCACAGGTATTTTTTTGGACGCTAACACTGAGGATTGTAATATCATTGGGAATAGTTTATATAACTACACAAATAGAGGGGTGATCAGTTATACAGCTTCCAATTTCAACAACTATATTCGAAACAATTTATTTAAAACCACAGGTGCAATAAAAGCGATTGATATAACAGGTACACCAGCAGGAACTCCGAATATTATTAGTGGGAATGTTGCGAGATATTCAACATTTGTAATAGTTGCAGATACTAATTGTATTGTTGAGGGGAATTATACAGTTTAAAGTGATTTGTAGTAATAAATAACCCCGATTTATTAATCAGGGCTATTAAATTCTGATATTTTCCAAGTGTGCCAGCTACTCCCGCATTGGGCGGTACATCTTTTGTTATAACAGCATTGGCACCTATGATGGCGTTATGACCGATTGTTATAGAGCCTAGTATTGCAGCTCCTGCGCCGATGCTTACATTATCCTGAATAATGGGGTGTATCCTACCTGTAGAATTAAGGTGATTTTTACCACCCCTACCTAAAGTAACGTTTTGCCTAATCACTACTTTATTAGCTATCACTGAATCATAGCCAATAACAGTCCCCATCCCGTGACTGATTATTACACTGTTTGATAGAGTTGCGCCCGGCTCGATTTCAATCCCTGTTAACGAACTATTAATTCTTGTGGTAAAACGGGCTAAAACTTTAAATTTATGATTCCATAGCCAATGAGAAACTACGGTTGTATGGATCATTCCTTTTGAAGAAGCGTTTCTATAAAGGGTTTCGTATGATTACTCTTGGTTGGTCGAATGGTTTTACTTTTATGCCACTCGATTTGGCTTTACTAAGTTCAAAGAAAGCACAAATCAATGGAATTTCCGAGAATATTGACAAACTACATCAGGCTATAACGTCGTGTAGAAGCGATAGAATCAGCTCCTGTCATCATTCCAAGTATGATTGAGAGATCATTACAAGCAGGTGTATCAGCTGATTATGTGTTACATGATACTTGGTTTACACAACAACCTCTTATACAATCCAACGTTGAAAAAGGTCTTGACGTGATTGGCATGGTCAAGGCAACCAATCAACGCTATTTAGTGAAAAAACAACGGTTGTCTTTGAAAGTACTATATAAGGTAGCCATGCCTGTTTCAGACAAGAAAGGAATTTTGCGATCTATCTATACAAAGATGGCAAATGGTATAATTTTCTACTACTTACTCTTACAAAAAAATTTTCAGGGCATGTCATATGATTTACTCGTTAGTCACACAACCATTGTGTTTTCCAGATATATCGTCTTGTCGTGGCAGAATCGCTGTAATACAGATTAACGAACATTAGGCGGCATCTAATTGATACCATTTATAGACTCGTGCTATGATTAGTATCATTGTAGGCAGGTATATATAATTTTTTTATCTATAGGGGATATCTGAAAATATTGTAGGGTTACATTCATATATTTGTATGCATTGATAAAAAAAGCACCGTTTTTTGGGAAAGGGGGCAATTTAGTCGTATAATCCAATAGTCAGAGAAGGTGTCGATTATATGGGTTTTCGTAAACCAGTTGATTGTACCAGACAAAGTTCAGTATAACGACTTATCTACTTTTGTGAAATGGATTCATTAATTGATAAAAGTTCTATAAGGTCTAGACTCTATATTGAATTAGAGGTATTCAAACCATTAATGAAGGGCAATATTGGCTTGAATACGGGCAATATAAACAGTTAATAGAAAAACGGCGAGTCTTGATAAAGGCCCATGGCTTAGAGCTTTGTGGTTTTTATGAATTTGGAAAGTCATGTATCGGAAAATTGAAGGAGAATATTATGGATAATAATAACAGTATTGATTTATCTAACATGTCATATGAATTAAGATTTTTACTAGAAATTATCAAGACTGAAATTGACGATAAAGAATTATTAGAAAATGATAAGTTTACAGATATTAATTGGAATCTATTCCTCAAATTGGTGAGACATCATCGTATCTATCCTTTAATTTATTCAAAGTTAAGTAAGCTAAAAGAACCATCTATTCCCCAACATGTTATGCAAGCCTTGTATCAGGAATTCAAAACAAACACGTTTCAAATGCTTCAATTAAGTGGTGAAATGGAACACGTAAGTAAACTGTTTACTGAACATAATATTCGTCTCCTTTTTTTAAAGGGCCCAGTTATTGCTCATGAGCTCTATGGGGACATTTCTCTCCGTACATCTAAAGATTTAGATATTTTAATTCCAATAGGGGATCTAAAAAAAGCAGAGACCCTTCTTCTAAGTTTTGGCTATTATAAGGAGGGAAACTCAGAACCTATATTAAACGAGTGGAAATGGAAAAATCACCATGTAACATACTACCATCCTAAAAAACAAATCCAACTTGAAATTCATTGGAAGTTACAACCAGGTCCATCGGAGCCGAAATTTAACAAACTATGGGAGAGGAGAAGGGAGAGTAGTATCGCAAGTTACCCTGTTTATTTTTTAGGGGAAGAGGATTTATTTTTTTATCTTATTTCCCATGGTGCCCGTCATGGTTGGTTTCGTCTTCGTTGGTTGATAGATATTGATTACATGGTAAAAAAAGGGATTTTTATAAAGAAAATTGACTTAATTTATAATAGATCTCAATATCATCATTTAGGAGGCCAAGCACTTATTTTAGCTTCACAGCTATTAAATACTCCCATTGAAGAAGAGTTGAAAGAGCTGACAAAAGGAAAACTTTCAGAAAAGTTGGCACAAAATGCTATAGAATCTATCAATGGAACAGATCAATTAGCAAATCTTATGTCTACTAAATACTATAAAAAATATCTATTTTCTTTAAAATCAAGTTCACAGAAACTCTATTTTATTTTGACTTTATTTTATCCCTCTTCTTCGGATGCAAAGACATTAAGCTTGCCTAAGCCCCTTCATTTTTTATATTTTCCTTTACGTCCTTTTTTATGGACTTGGAGAAAAACAAGGAACTCTGTATAAAGACATGTGCCCCATAATTACAAATAGCAAGAAGGTTAATATTATGATCGAACATTATGGGGATATTAATTAGAAAAAATAGCGTAGTAATCTTGGGGCCTGAACCTCCCCTTTTAAAGTGCTAAATAATCAAATGGCCGTGTGGAGAATTTTTTCTGCAAGGCTTTTGTTTTTTGTTGTGAGAAGAACAATTTTCTCTTGCCATCACTGGGGATAGTGTCAACTGATGGTCTTCAAGCCACTTCAATAAATCCTTGGTAAGAGTACTGATGGTCTCTGTTTCCTTCATGAGTTCTTCATTTTGATTCCCGATTAGAACATAAGCCACAATCGTTTCTGTATGCACATTCAAATCAGCACATCGTTCAATAAATATCTCTGCAATAATCAGAATATTAAATTGAGTGAAATTAGAATAATTAGATATTTGATATATCATTTTTTATTCTTTATAAAAAAACTAATCATAAATAGAAGATATTTATATATATTGCTTGCGTAGATTAAATTTGATAAATAAATGTAATTCAATTTATTGACATAGGTATAAATAGGTGGTAAATTCAATTTATATAGTTCGTTATAACGAACTTAATGTTCTTAAAATAAGTTTAAATAACTTTTATTAACATATTTCTCTTTTTGAAAAATTACCTACATAAATAAGAACAATAGTAATTACTATAATTAAGCAATATGGTCTTTAAAAATTAAGGATTAACGTAAATTATGGGCGTAATACTTTGAATATTCATTTTAATTGAGGGACCAATGAAACGAATTATAGCTAAAGTGGTGTGTGGAAGTTTAAAGGAAGCATGAATACAAAACAATGAATAAATTTAAAAAGAGAAATTGTCTAAAACGTGTTAATAAAATAAAAAATGCAGGTATAAAGACTTGGGTCTAAAGTGGTTACTTTGATGGCTAGGTTGTTTAAGAAAGGAAGAAATGGATTTAGTGCCATTAATTCAAATGGGAGAGGTATGAACACCCTTAAAATTAGTCGGGATTAAGATTTTTAAATCAGATAATGGAAGTATTTACTTCAAGGTTTTTAAGTTTTGACGCAGAAAGATCATGCAATATGTGTCAATACTTTTAAGATATGGAATCCTATTAAAAAATAAGGACGTATAAAATATATGTCTATAGCTGTGTTGTTGATTTTACAATAAATAGGAAAGTGTGCAAGCGAGTAGAAAACTAGATGAACGATCATTGAATGATACTATAAACTATGTAATACATGAAATAAAAGGATGCAGCATCTGTAAAAATAAACGGGAGTAAATAGTTTATTCTATTACTAGTAGCAACTAGATTATGCTTAATAGTTAGATTGAATTAGTTAATATATGGTGATTATGAAAATACCAATATTTATTTTAATTATTGAAATCTAGAAAGAGAAGAATTAAATAAAAGTATTCTATGAAATGTATATACATACCAAAATAATCAGGGGGGAAAACATGAGTGCTATAGCTGGAATTTTTAATTTAAATAAAGAACCAATAAATCTACAGCATGGCCAAGCTCTAATGACAGCTTTACAAAAATACCCTGCTGATGATATCCAAATATGGCACTCAGAAAAGGTGTTTCTTGGCTGTCATGCTCAATGGATTACCCCTGAATCTGTTAGTGAACAGCTGCCATTTTACGATTATGAAAGGCAGTGTACAATTACCGCTGATGCCATTATCGATAATAGAAAAGAATTATTTGAGAAATTACAAGTTGAGCCATCACTACAAAAACACATCACTGATAGTGAACTTATTCTACTAGCTTACTATAAATGGGAAGAAGAAGCTCCTAAACACTTAATTGGTGATTTTGCCTTTATGATTTGGGATCAAAAACAACAAAAACTGTTTGGGGCAAGGGATTTCTCGGGGAGTCGAACGTTATATTTTCATAAAAACCAAGAGAACTTTGCCTTTTGTACAACGATTGAACCGCTTCTAACATTACCATATATAGAGAAAAAATTAAATGAACAGTGGTTGGCAGAATATTTGGCGATATCCGGCATGATTGATGCGGTAGATTCATCTATTACACCATATAAAAATATAGAACAAATCCCACCATCCCATAGTATATCGGTAGCAGAAAATAAAGTTACCCTTAAAAGATATTCATATTTAACTCAAGGCAGGAGACTAAAACTAAAGTCCAATGATGAATATGTCGAGGCTTTTCAAAGTGTTTTTCAGGAAGCAGTAACTTCACGGTTAAGAACACATCGAAAAGTAGGAGCACAGTTGAGTGGTGGCTTAGATTCAGGAGCTGTTGTTGGCTTTGCTGCTAAGCCATTACATATGGAGAATAAGAGGCTTCATACATTTAGTTATATTCCTCCTGATGATTTTAAAGATTTTACACCTAAACATATTATGCCGGATGAGAGACCTTTCATTAAAAATACCGTTGACTATGTTGGGGGTATTACTGATTATTACTGTGACTTTAAGGGGAAAAACTCCTATTCTGAAATGGATGATTTTCTTGAAGTATTGGAAATGCCCTATAAATTTTTTGAGAACTCGTTTTGGTTAAAGGGAATGTTTGAAAAAGCTCATGATGAAGGCATAGGAGTATTGCTTAACGGTGATAGAGGTAATTTTACTATTTCTTGGGGCTCCGCCTTAGAGCATTACGCTATTCTTTTAAAAAGGCTAAAATGGGTCAGCCTTTTTAAAGAATTATCTCAGTATAGTCAAAATGTTGGAGGATCTAGATTACGTAGGATACCAATTATAGCAAGAGAAGCATTTCCAATTATTGATCGATATTTTCCACTTGGAACACCTTACAAAATTCCTATATTAATTAGCCCAGAATTTGCAAAAAAGACTGGTGTTTATAAAAAGTTTGATGAATACGATATTGGTCAAAATGGATGGTATTCATATTCCAATATTTATGAAACAAGGAAGAAACATTTTAGTGATGTTTTTCAATGGAATGCAAGTAACACACTTGCTGCAAAACTATCTTTACGATACTCATTGTGGAAGAGAGACCCTACAAATGATTTACGTGTAATTCGTTTTTGCTTATCAGTACCAGAAGATCAATATGTTCAAAATGGGATGGATCGGGCTCTTATTCGAAGGTCCACAGAAAACTTTATTCCTGATAATATAAGGTTAAATCAACGTATACGGGGGGTTCAAGGTGCTGATTGGCTTCATCGGATGATTCCATATTGGGATAGATTTAAAAATGAGTTACAACAGCTTAGAACTGATAAAAGAGTTTTAGAATATATAGATAATCAAGTATTAGAAACGGCCCTAATAAAGGTAGAAAAAGGAGTTAAGCCAGAAAACTTTTCTGATCCTGATTACAAGGTTTTAATGCGTAGTTTAATTGTGTATCGATTCATTAAAAAGTTTTCATGAAAGGAGGTGATAATATGAAAAAAGTATGGCAGAAACCTGTACTGGAAGTTCTTGATGTGAATATGACAATGCTTGGAAAGAATGGAGAATATACCGATGCTGCTTTTCCTGATAACTTCCCTCTAAAAGATATAACCAGTAGTTAAGGAATAAGAAAAGAATTAGAACAAATCTATTAAAAAGATGTTGGCTTTTCTTTAGAATCTGCTTGGATTTCGTACATAGGGAACCTTGTAGATATTCAGGGCTTATACATAGAAGCCCCTGTACATAAAAACGTATTGGGGCTTTTATGGTAAGGGTAATTTAATTAAAACTGAGCAGTTTTTAAGCTTTTATGAAGAAACTAGTAGTGGGGGAAGATTTAGATGATAGATACTATAAAAAAGACCGTTTACAAAGCTTTCGGTTTAACTATTTCAAGTGAAATCCCTCTACCAGAACTCCCGCACATACATATCGATGACAGTGAAACAGATATTATTATTGAAAAAGATGAACTCTTATCGTTATGGTTAGAATCGGAGTCCGATGATAATTTTTTTATCATTAAAAAAGATTTGATCATGTTTCATATGCCTGAAACAGGCATTTTTTTGATCAAAGGTGGAAAAAAGATAATAGTTTCACCATTTGATGGCTCCGATGAAGATGAAGTTCGACTATATATTCTTGGGACCTGTATGGGGGCAATATTATTGCAAAGGAAAGTTCTACCTATCCATGGTAGTGCAGTAGCCGTAGAAGGAAAGGCATATGCAATTGTTGGTGATTCTGGTGCAGGGAAGTCTACTCTTGCTTCTGCATTCTTAAAAAGAGGCTATCAACTTTTGAGTGATGATGTCATATCAGTAACACTTAATAATGAGAACATTCCTATTGTAACACCTTCATATCCTCAACAGAAATTATGGTTGGAAAGCTTAAATTATTTTGGAATGGAATCAAATAATTATCAACCGCTCTTTGTTAGGGAAACTAAATTCGCTGTTCCAGTTCCATCTCAGTTTGCTACCGAACCACTACCACTGGCGGGCATATTTGAATTGGTCAGAGAAGACAATGATAAGATTGAAATTCAACCTATTCAAAACCTACAACGGTTTTATAAGTTATACTACCATACCTATCGTAATTTTTTTATTCAAGGTTCTGGTTTAATGGATTGGCATTTTAAGACTACCGCTAAAATGATCAATAAAATTGATTTTTATCAATTACGTCGACCGAGCACGCGTTTTACTGCTTATGATTTAACGGAATTGATTTTAACTACATTAAAAAAGGAGAATGTATATGTTAAAAACTAAAGAATTAACTCAAAACCATCTGATTAGCCAAATGGAAGGAAATATCGTAAGTGATATGGATGGAGAAACAGTGATGTTAAGTATTCACAATGGGAAGTATTATAATCTAGGTGAATTAGGTGGGGAAATATGGGGGCTAATTAAGAATCCGTTGTCTATCCAAGAGTTGATTACAACATTACAGTCTCAATATGAAGTAGATCAAACAGAGTGTGAGGAACAAGTCCATGCCTTTCTGAATCAGCTTCTAAAAGAAGGTTTAATTAAGATAGAAGAATAAGCAGATTCCTAGTTTTCATGATTTTCAAGCTCTAGGAGGACAAGATGAACATTTTGAAGAAAGCGCGATCATTTGTAAGACTAGATAAGAAAACAAAGAAGTTGTTGATTGAAGCCTATCTTTATTTAGCTTGGGCTCGCTATTTGAAAAGCATCCCTTTTTCAAAAGTGGTTCCTTCTTTAGGAAAGCAAATGCAAGAGACATCTAATTCAGCTGATCTATCGAATAAAAAAGTGTTGGCTAGTGTTTCTCATGCTATTCATTTGATGAGTCGCTATACGTTTTGGGAAAGTGAATGTCTTGTAAAGGCCATTGCTGGAATGAGAATGCTTGAGAAAAGAAACATTGAAAGCACACTTTATTTAGGCACAGCTAAAGATGAAAAAGGGGAACTTATTGCCCATGCCTGGTTACGTAGTGGTCCCTTTTATATATCAGGTTCCGAAGTGATGGATAGGTTTACCGTTGTTGCTAAATTTGCTAAAGAAATAAGCGCTAATAAGGCTGGTTAATTAGATTAATAGTTTACTCTTTCATAAGAAACCTGATTTACATATGTACGTGGATCATGATAATCAAGAACAGGTCATGCAAAAGGAGGATATGGATTTGAAACATCTTTTGTACTTTACAAAACGAATTCATCATTATTCAGGAAAAATACTTTATATCAACCTGATTTGCATGATTTTCATTAGTTTATTAGAAAGTGTCGGAATTTTCTTGTTAATCCCTCTGGTTGGGTTAACTGGACTCTTGGATGTTACAACAAAGGAAATTCCATTTTTAAGCTGGATAAACGAATTATTTCAAGGTATTCCTGAAACACTCAGTCTCATCATCATATTAGGGATTTATGTCCTTCTAATGATGGGACAAAGTATTTTTAAGAGAAATCAATCGGTCTTAGGAGCAAAAATTCAACAAGGTTTTATTAGGCATTTAAGAGAAGAGACCTATAGAGGGTTACTTCAATCAAACTGGGGATTTTATTTGAAGAAGAGAAAATCGGATATCATAAACTTAATGACAAACGAAGTATTTAATGTAAGTGCCGGTGTGAATTTGTTTTTAAAGTTTTTATCTTCCTTCATTTTTATTTTGATTCAGATTGGTGTGGCCTTTTATTTATCTGTAAGTATGACTAGTTTAATCTTATTTTTTGGCGTGATTCTTCTTCTTTTTTCTAGAAAGTTCGTCAAAAGGTCGAAGACTTTAGGGAAGCAATCCTTTTTATTAACTCAGAAGTATCTTGGCGGAATTACGGATCATTTTAACGGGATCAAAGATATTAAAAGTAATTCTTTAGAGGAATCTCACCTGAATTGGTTTCTTCCTTTAATTAAAGAAATGGAACATAATCGAGTTAAAATGACTACATTAAATTCAACCTCACAAATGGTCTTCAAAGTAGCCTCTTCTTTTTTAATTGCTTTTTTTGTGTTTCTTTCCATCCAAATGTTTAAGGCTGAGGGAGCTCAATTAATGCTAATTCTCGTTATCTTTTCAAGACTATGGCCAATGATTACGGGGATCCAGACTAATTTGGAGCAACTAGGAGCCATTGTCCCCTCCTTTAAAGCGTTATTGGATTTACAAAATGAAAGTTTAGAAGCAAGAGAGTTATTTAACCGTGATTATCAAGATATAAAGCCAATCGAGATTAAACATGGGTTATCTTGTCGAAATGTCTCTTTTAGGTATCATTCAAATGAAAATACATATGCGCTACAAAATATTAATATAGACATCCCATCTAATAAGATGACAGCAATCGTAGGGCGGTCAGGTGCTGGGAAAAGTACGTTAATTGATCTTTTGATGGGCTTAAATCAACCGGAACAGGGAGAAGTGACCATCGATGATGTCCCTCTTACTACGGATCATTTACTGTCCTTGAGGAAATCGATTAGTTATATTCCTCAGGATCCATTTCTTTTTAATGCAACCATTCGAGACAATTTAATGATCATTGAACCGAATGCGAGCGAAGAGTATCTTTGGGAGGCACTGGAATTTGCAGCAGCAGCTGATTTTGTAAAGAAGCTGCCTCAAGGTTTGGATACGCTTATTGGAGATCGCGGAATTAGGTTATCAGGGGGGGAAAGGCAGCGACTTGTGCTAGCTCGAGCTATTTTACGTAAACCTTCGATCCTTGTTCTCGATGAAGCAACAAGTGCATTAGACACAGAAAATGAAGCGAAGATTCAAGCTGCAATAGAAAGACTAAAAGGAACGATGACCATCATCGTCATTGCTCATCGCTTATCTACCATTCGTAATGCGGATCAAGTGGTAGTTATGGACCAAGGAGAAATTATCCAAGTAGGGGCATATAACCAATTAGTGAAAGAAAAAAGAGGGATGTTTAGCCATCTATTAGGTAACCAAATGGAAGTAAGTGGGTAGTTTGATTCAGGGGTTTGTAGTATTTAATATATATACCATAAAAGACAAAAAGAAGTATTGTAACCAATAGAGATTCTATTACCTGGTCCATGGCGTTTAATGAAGTAATGTCGAAAAATGTAGAAATTTTCAGAAAAACAATGATTACAAATAATAGAATATATTGGTATATTTATTAATATATAGTTAATATTATGTAAAGTCATTGTTAAGATTACTAGGAAGGAAATAGGATCACCCTTACAAATAATTGGGTTTAAATTTTTCA
Source organism: Paenibacillus sp. FJAT-29882 (assembly GCF_001510645.1). Classification (GTDB taxonomy): domain Bacteria; phylum Bacillota; class Bacilli; order Bacillales; family DSM-1321; genus Peribacillus. The sequence continues at coordinate 801,776 of NZ_LMVB01000001.1, forward strand.
AACTACATATTGGTAATGATTTATTAAAGTATTTAACTAAATATTGTAAGCGACTAATAGAGTGTCACACTACTTTTGAGAAACGCAAACCTATTGAAAAATAGGGACGCAAAATTACAGGTCTAAGGCTATGCTAAGACGGCTGTGTTACCACAAATCGGGTGAATAATATATGAGTAAACAAGTAGAAATTGACGCGGAGTGGGCGGATTTAATTCTAGAAGCGAAAAATTTAGGGTTGTCCATTGAGGAGGTTCGAAATTATATTCAGCAAGACCAAAATTAGAATGAATAGCTGAGAACAACGATTTAAATCAGATGAGGATAGGTTACGATTATTGGAAGGTTGACAATCAGCCTTCCTTTTTTACTGTAAGTCATATAAGGGTCAGTGTTTGAAACGAGCTTCAATCTAGTCGTAATCGAACGTATTCCACATGGACCTTAAGATCCACACTGGAGGGCAATCATGAATCTAAAAGCACACATCATAATGCTATCATCTTCAGATTACCAGTAATCCAAGCATCTTTATGTGTTATTATCATCGATTCAAGAGGTGCGTCGAAAAGAGAGAGAGACCTATAAACTCGATTTAGCTGTTAATGGTCGGTATTAGATTGAGCTATTTTCCTTCCCTACTTCCCCCTAAGTATCTAGAGGCAACGGGTCTTCGCCAACTTGCTTTGAAGTGGCGGATTTGGAAAATAGTACAATTCATATAGAGAACACTGGGGCCGAAGTGGAGCCGATTCGGATGGATCCATTGTCAGAGGAAGGTTCACGATCTTTGCAGAGCGAAATGGATTACCAATTGAATTGTGTGAATCGTAAGGTGATGCATCTTTATCGTTCATGACGATCATTATAGCTTTGGACATCTGTTTCAAAAGGTTGTCCAACATCTCTTTAGGAAGGAATCATTCCAATGAACAAAAAGCGTATCATATTAGTCGTTCTTCTCCTGTGGGCATCATGCATTTTTTATTTCTCCTCCCAACCATATGAAGAGCAAAGTCTCCAACCATTTTTAGGGAAGTATTTAGAAGGCCATTCGAATTTGGAGAATATGTTATCTTGGATTGTAATTAGTTACGCTGGGAATGAAGTAAGTGTCCAAAGTCAGGGGCTTACTGGTTTTCTTGAATTCTTTATTCGGAAAGCGGCTCATTTAACTATTTTTTTCGTATTTGGATTTCTGGCTGTAGCTGCATTACGGTATGTTTCTAAGCGCCGTGGTTTTTCTTTTGGTGTACCGTTGTTGTGTGTGTTGATCTATGCATGTTTTGACGAAATCCATCAACACTTTACCGGCGGCCGAACGCCTTTATGGCAAGATGTTGCCATCGATACAATTGGCGGTTTATTCGGCATCCTATTTTTCCACTTGCTGATACGCATTCAAACGAATGGGACGATTAAACGTTGGTTTTCGTTTGAATGAGCTTACTCAAACGAAAATCAGCGCTTCTTCTGTTGATCGCTTACATTCCTCCTAACGCGACGATTTTTTCATATCATGCCACAAAATGGCGAATGGTTTTTCTTGGTTTTCAAGGTAAACGCCTGACCACCGTTCACAAGTAATTAAAATATAAAGCGATTACGTGAATTTTAGTATGACGCTTCTTTGTGCACATTTTGAATCGCTTTTATTATGGCGAGCCTTTTTTGGGAGGCCATACCTGTTGCGAAAAAGTCTTTAAAAGGTGGTTCATCTTGGCATATGGTTGCTGCTACTTTAAAGTAACGATCGCTTATCGGGAAAATACGTTGTCTAGCGTGAATAGTAAGTGAGTATTCGAAAATTTCAAGTTCTATTTCGTCCCCATATCTATTTACCAACTGTTTAACTTCACGAGAAATGTAGTTTTCCATTCGTTTTTTTTGTCCTCCTTTGTCCGAGTTGTTCTATCTATTATTTTATGTGACGTGGACTTGTAAGCATAGTTAAAATTTTATAAAGTCGGGGACTAGGTTTTGCGTGCCAGTCCCCGCTCGAATGATCTTGATTTTACAACTGTCGCGCATTCATCATTTTCGGATCGTTCATAAACTAAAATGGTCAAGCGAAAAATCATTCATTGAAAGGACAGGATATAGATCAAGGTTTCTGCAGGGGCGTTTTTTTCCATGTGATGAATATGGGAGTGAGCCAGCCACATATACTTTTTTTTTCGATGAGTTTTACAAGGAAACCAGATCATCTTAGTTTTTGCTACTATGGCAATAGGGATTCGATATTTGTCACCAATAATCGATTTAGCTTCTTCGATAGCCCCGTCAAGACTTGAACCAAAATACTTGAGCGTTTCATCGATAATTTCCGTCGGCCGCTGACGAACTAGAAATGTTTTAACACCCTCTATTACTCTCGTATTTTCATTTCCATATGTATCAAATTCACTCATTAAACAAACCATTTCTTCGATTATTCTATACTCACTTATCATTATCCATTCCCATGTAATCACCTCCTGGTACTATTATCATGTTGTGTGCAATAATTGTAAATTTTGTTTGATTTATCCTTCATTATTTTGTCCACGTAAATATATTTGGGCTGAGCCTGTAGTGTTGTGGTCTTGGGATTGCTCTTTTTTGTACGTGTACTTTGGAATAAAAAGAAATAAAATGGTAAAATGGATTTTAATATAAGCATAAGTTTGGAGATGTAGGCTGAGCCTTAAAAGAAAACCAACTGTAAGTATATACAGTCAAGAAGAAAAGAAAAAATGTCATAATTGGGCTTTAGGACCGAGTGAGTCATTTAAGAGGAAAAAGAAAGTTAGAGATGCCATGCGTTTAGCTCAAAGGAATCATGCCGCATTTGTTTTTACGAAGGAAGAATACAAATTTAAAATCCTTAGAAATAAGAATAGGGCAGTCTTCTGTACTGACTATTCTTATTTGTGGATCTATTACCATAAATGCATAGAATTGTATTCGTTTTACGTTTCTGTCATCACCTGAACTTTGTCGAGAGATTAAAAGAGACAAAGAGTCCGATCCGATTGGCTCTCTGTCTTTTTGCGTTGGAGGGCCCATTCCTAAAGAGAGAGCGATTTACAATTCATCTTGACTACTTGTTAAAGCAACGGCTTTTATTACAACAGAAACCAAATGCGTCCTAATGATTAAGTAAAGAAGGAAATGATTTTAGAGTACTTTAAAGGATGGTTGAAAGTAAAAGAGGAGAAATTTTGTATAATGAATGATGTATGAGAATTTATAAAAATCAGACATTGAATCCAATATGATCTCTAAAGAACGAACATCAATTGGACTCAACAACGCTTTCATCTGAAATGAAAGCGTTTTATAATAAAAGACAAGGAGGAGGCAATCAACAATGTTTGACTATCGATCTACACAGCTTCTTGAGGAGCTCCTCTCTTATCCAGAGAAAAATGTGCCAGAGCTAAGACGTAAACTGCAATTATCAAACAGACAGTTTCATTATGATTTAAAGAAAATGAATGATGGTTTAAGAGAATTAGCGTTGCCTATTATTGAGCTGGATGGAATGAATCTTAACGTACCAGATACATTGCTTAAGGCGATCCCGTTCGATGTTATTTCTGATAAGCAGGTTGTTTATTCAGAAGAACAGCGGATGTATCTTATCTATCTTTATACGTTTATTCGGCAAGAGCCTGTGTCTAATTTACATTATCAGCTAGTTCTTAATGTAAGCCGTAATACAGCATTAAGTGATATTAAGAAGGTACGTAAGCTTTGTGAAGAGGAAGAAATTGATCTGCTTTACTCGAGAGCAGATGGGTATCATTTATGGGGATTAGAAGAAAACAAGCGAAGACTCGCAGCGATTGCCATTAATCGAATATTACCCTTTCCTTTTGCTGAGAAAGCCTTACAAAACTTATTTGCTGAATGGAAGGTGAGCTTCAACTATGAAACTATTCGCGAGTTGTTGGAACAAACAGCGGAGGAAAATCAAGTTCATTACGTCACCGATCGGTTAGACGAACTCGCTTATTTTCTAGCTTTTATTCAAGTGAGGCAGCGACGGCAAACCATCCTCTATACAGAGGAGCAGTCAGCAATCATTGTCGCACATCCATTTTATAGGTTGGGAGAGTCACTAGCAAGTGAACTGTTTCATCAGCCGATTCAAGAGGAGGCTACGTTTGTCACGATTCAGCTTCTTGCTGCTTTTCAAGGTTCGATGAAGGGGATGTTTAATCCTTTTCTTGAAAAAATGGCGTTTGAATTAATCGAAAACGTAGAGAGACAAACCTTTGTTGAAATTCCAAATAAAGTGGAATTACAACGTACGCTCTATCAGCATCTTGTTCCAGCCTACTTTCGGATTCAGTTTCGTGTACCGATTTCAAACCCTTTGATTGAGAAAATCCAATCACAGCATGCTGAGTTATATGCCATTGTAAAAGAAGCTCTACAGCCATTGGCAGCAAGAACCAAACAACCAATTTCTGCGGAAGAGGTCGGCTTTTTCACCATCCATTTTGGTAGCCAGGTCAAGCTCGCAAAACCAAAAGAATATAAAGCGATTCTTGTGTGCTTGAATGGGGTCAGTTCATCGCTCATGATGCGAACACAGCTGTCTCAGCTTTTTCCGAAATTGAGCTTCACGCAGAACTATTCGATTGATGAATTCATGCGTGTGGATCCGGCAAGCTACGATGTCGTTTTCTCGACGGTTCCGCTTGCTTGTTCAAAGCCTGTACACGTTATTCCACCTTTGCTTACAGCCGTGGAGAAAAATCAACTCATTCAAGCGGTGGGTCGTCACATACCGGATCTTGTTGTATGGAATGTTTCAATGGAAGACATTATGACAACGATCCATCGTTATGCCGATGTAAAAGATGAAAAGGCTCTATACGAAGTACTTTTTTCAAAATTATGGTCCAATACATCATCTGAAAGGAGCTACCAGCCAATGCTCTCGGAATTATTAACAGAAAACATGATGCAATTTACGAATGATTCCCTAAACTGGGAAGAAGCGATTAGGCTCAGCGCAAGCCCACTTGCAAACAAAGGGCACATAGAAGATAGCTATGTAGAAGCGATGGTTCAAAAAGTAAAAGAAAATGGGACATATATTTATATTGGAAAGGGGATTGCGATTCCACATGCCAGACCTGAAGATGGTGTGAATCAAGTAGGCATGTCTCTTTTAAGAGTCAATCATCCAGTCTATTTACTAGATAATGAGAATTACCCTGTGGAACTCTTTATCTGTTTAGCTGCGATTGACAGTCAAACTCATTTAAAGGCACTATCGCAGCTGACGACCTTGCTTTCGAATAATGAAGCGATTGAAAAGTTAAAAGCGATGCAGAATCGGGAAGAATTATATGCATTTATAAAAAATGAGGAGGTAGCAATATGAAAATTTTAGCGGTTTGTGGATCAGGTTTAGGGACAAGTTTTATGGTGGAAATGAATATTCAGCAAATTCTAGGGGAACTGGGTGTGAAGGATGTTGAAGTGAGTCACTCTGATTTAAGCTCAGCAACACCAGGCGATGCAGACGTGTTTTTCTTGGCTAAAGATATCGCAGAAGGTGGTAGTCACCTTGGTAATGTGATTGTCTTAGAAAGCATTATTGATATGGATGAACTAAGAGAAAAAGTGACGGCTGTCATGAAAGAAAGTCAAAAAATTTAAGTAGATATGAGGAGGAAGTTTCATGAATGGGTTCCTTAACGTAATCGTTGATATTTTAAGTCAGCCGGCTATTTTAGTCGCGCTGATCGCACTTATTGGATTACTCGCACAACGTAAAAACATTCCAGATACATTGAAAGGAACAACGAAAACATTTGTCGGCTTTCTCGTCATTTCCGCCGGAGCGGGGATCTTGTCAGGATCTCTTGCTCCCTTTGGCGAAATGTTTCAACAAGCCTTTCATGTAAGCGGTGTCGTACCGAATAACGAGGCCATTGTTGCGTTAGCACTGAATGAATATGGCTCCAGTACAGCTCTCATCATGTTCTTCGGAATGGTGTTTAATGTGGTAATCGCTCGTATTACGCCTTTTAAATATATCTTTTTAACGGGTCATCATACACTTTATTTTGCTTGTATGCTTGCGGTTATTTTCTCAGTAGCTGGCTTCACCTCATTTGGGCTCATTTTAACTGCTGGTCTCGCTCTTGGCATTATCATGACCCTTTCTCCAGCTATCGTTCAACCGTTTATCCGTAAAGTAACGGGGAATAACAATGTGGCGCTTGGCCATTTCAGTGCGGTTGGCTATGCAGCTAGTGGGATTGTTGGCAAGCTTGTAAAAGGAAAAAACTCTCGTTCTACTGAGAACATTAATTTTCCAAAAGGGCTTGGCTTTCTGCGTGATTCAACAGTAAGTATTGCACTTACCATGACGGTGATTTATTTAATTGTCGCCCTTGTTGCAGGACCTACTTATATCGAAGCAAATTTGAGTAATGGAACGAATTACCTTGTTTTTTCCTTGATTCAAGCTGGTACATTCGCAGCTGGTGTATTCGTCATCTTAGCTGGTGTACGTCTTGTCTTAGCAGAAATTGTCCCTGCATTTAAAGGAATCTCACAGAAACTTGTTCCGAATGCCAAACCAGCCCTTGATGTTCCAATCATTTACACGTACGCACCGAATGCTGTACTGATCGGATTTTTCTCAAGCTTCTTTGGTGGAATTGTTAGTTTGCTCATTATGTCACTTTCCGGAACCGTTATGATTCTTCCAGGTGTTGTACCACATTTCTTTACGGGGGCAGCGGCAGGCGTTATTGGAAATGCTACTGGAGGCTTGCGTGGATCAATCGTCGGCTCTTTCGTTAATGGACTGATCATCAGTTTCCTGCCACTTTTCCTATTGCCAGTATTAGGGGATCTTGGATTTGCCAACTCAACCTTCTCTGATGCGGATTTCGCAGTCTCAGGAATTTTCTTTGGTACCCTTGCTAATTATGTTGGCAAAACTGGCATTGTTGTCGGTCTACTTGCGATCCTAGCTATTATGTTTGCTTTCAACTTTAAACGTACAAAAACAGATGCAGCTAATCAGGAATCTATACAGGAGGCGAAATAATATGCAAGCAACACAAACTGATTTACAAGTTTACGCCAATCAAATCCGTTATTATACGCTGAAGGAACTACAGGAATTGGGCTTCGGTCATTATGGAGGCAGCCTTTCCATTGTGGAAGTACTTGCTGTTCTATACGGTAAACATATAAATATTGAGCCAAATGATGCCGAAAATCCAGATCGTGATTACTTCGTGCTTTCAAAAGGGCACGGGGGCCCGGCACTCTATGCGACTCTGTTTCTGAAAAAATTCATCTCAGAAGAAACGCTTTATTCGCTTAATCAAAACGGTACGACTTTACCTTCTCATCCAGATCGTAACTTAACTCCTGGTGTTGAAATGACGACGGGTTCACTTGGTCAAGGGATTTCAGCAGCAACCGGTATCGCTTTTGGCAACAAGCTTGATGGCCGCGCGAATTACACTTATGCCATTGTAGGGGACGGAGAATTGAATGAAGGTCAATGTTGGGAAGCGTTCCAATTTGCTGCTCACCATCAGCTTGAAAATCTTGTCGTCTTTATTGATGACAATAAAAAACAGCTTGATGGTCTAACGATTGATATTATGAATCCATTTGATTTTGTTGAGAAAATGAAAGCTTTTGGATTTGCTGCAGAGCGAGTGGACGGATCGAATGTAGAAGAAATCGATGCTGCGGTTGAGAGAGCGAAGCAACGTACAGGCAAACCAACTGCTATTATTCTAGATACGACGAAAGGACAAGGTGTCCCGTACTTAGAGCAAAAAGCGGACAATCACCATATCCGACCTAGTGCAGAAGATAATAATGCTATAAATAAGGCTCTAGAAGAATTAGAAAAAGCACTTCAAGGAGGTCAAAACCAATGACATTTTCATCTGTCCTCGACCAAAAAGAAATGCGTCAAACATATGCTGATACGATTCGTGAATTAGCCAAGGAAGATGATCGTGTGATTGCGCTTGAAGCGGACTTAAGCTCAGCCATGTCTACAAGCAGACTAGAGTCTGAACTTCCAGGTCAATACGTGAATGTTGGCATTATGGAAGCCAACATGATGGGATTAGCTGCTGGACTTTCTGTTGTAGGTCGCAAACCTTTTATTCACTCTTTTGGCCAGTTTGTTACAAGACGTGCTTTTGACCAACTTTTCGTTTCCCTTGGATATGCCAAGCTTAACGCCGTGATCGTTGGATCTGATGCAGGTGTGACTGCAGAACATAATGGAGGCACACATATGACGTTTGAAGATATCGGCCTAGTTCGAGAAATTCCAAACGCTCAAGTCTATGAAGCTAGCGATTCAAATCAACTCAAGTATTTACTGAAAAAGGCTTATAAAGAAGGCGGTCTTCATTACATCCGCACGATTCGGAAGCAATCGATCAACCTATACGATGAAAACGAATCCTTTGAAAAAGCCAAAGTGTTGCGTACCGGTAAAGACGTAACCATTGTTGCTTCGGGAATTATGGTAGGTGAGAGTTTAAAAGCAGCTGCCAAGCTTGCTCAAATCGGTATTGATGCAACGGTGATTGACATGTTTTCCATAAAACCTTTAGACATCGAGACACTCATCGAAGCTGCTAAAAAAACAGGGGCTGTCGTCACTGCAGAGAATCACAATGTAAACGGAGGACTCGGCAGCGCTGTGGCTGAGGTCCTCTCTGAACATTACCCAGTTCCTCTTTACCGTGTTGGTGTTCGTGAACGCTTTGGCCAAGTAGGAAAAACGGAATATTTGAAAACGGTGTATGGATTGGATGCACAAACGATTGTAAGGGAAGTTGAGAGAGTGATTGAGAGAAAATAGATAGGAGAAGCAGGGGGACCGTTCTCCTGCTTCTTAAGTTTTGTGATAGGAAAGTTCCTACATAGGTATACTGGCTACAGGGAAGAGTAGCCACAAATATTAATACCGTGATTTTCTCTCCTGTCACATTGTCACTGGATGCTAAGTCTATGCTGTCAGTTTTGTGATATTAAGACCTGCTTTTCCAGGATTTTTTCAAGGCCACAAACAATAGTGAAAAGACAAACTATGAAAAAATAAAAGAATAACCCTCGAATTTTGGTATAATAGATCTGTGAAGAACTAGTACCACATTTCGAGGGTTTTCCTATACAAGTTGCAATCCATCATCTAAAATTTAGAATAGCTTAGAGTAGACAGATGCCCGATCGATGCTTTCTGTCTTTTTGGTTTGTCCGATATGGCGGATATAGATATTCATCAGTATGTTCCTTATAACTCTTAAATACTACTATTATTATATTATTTTTATTTTTCTGACTGATTAATATGAGAATAAGTTTCTGATTATATGTATAATTATTTTTGACATATAATTTACTACATTAGTCAATTGGAGGAAAATAACGTGTATATAAAAGTAGATTCATTAGCCTTGTATAATCAATTTAATAACATTTGGATAGAATGTTGGCTTGAAAAAGGATATGGATTGGAAATGGAAGATGGCCCAGCCGATCGATACTTAATCACAGATTCAAAAGATCAAAAAGTAGGAACGATAGAATTTAAGCCATATCTATTAGAGCCGAATCATAATATTAACACAGTTTATCCTTTTCATCTGATTGAATCGATTAAAAATAATCCAGAATCGGTGATCGAAATTGATAAGGTTGCCATCTTAAAACAATTTAGAGGAAGGAACCTAGAAAGACTATTATCGGTGTTTGTTCACTACTCGGAACAACATGAAATTAGTTATTGTGTTGCTTTACTTGAGAGGGTTTTCTATAAGGCACTAAGAACGATCTATAAGTTTCCAGTGGAGTCTGTTGGTGAACAAATTTATTATAAAGGGGATTACGTGATCCCTGCTGTTATTTACCCAGAAGAACTGTATCAACATAAGGAAAAGTATCCTTGGTTACGAACTAGTAATCAAGATGATCATAAAAAGAATTATATATTAAGGTAATGCAAATCCAGAATGGAGAAACAAATGGACAGTCTTAAAACCCGGAAATTGGCTTATACTTTCATCGCGCTTTTTATTCTTTCTAACTTTCTTTGGAATATCATGTTTCAAAACAATCCGCCCGTATTAGATTGGGGTGCAGTGACGTTTCAAATCATTGCTTGTCTTACATCCATTGGATGGCTTATTTATACTTTTTTTAAGACTTCAAAAAGTTTTTGGTTATTTCTTGGATTGGGAATTCTGAGTTATCTAATTGGAACGTTGATTTGGAGTTATAATGCATTTATTCTGAACCTTGATGGAGCGTCCAATACGATCTCTGAGAAATTTTGGATCTTGCAAAATGGCTTCTATTTTATCGCACTTCTGATTATCCTGAATAAAATAAAAAGCCATTTGCTAACCATTCGGTTCTTTCTCGATCTGTTAATCGTTATGACGGCAGCCACTACATTTAGTTGGATTTTTTTAATTAATCCATTGATCCATCAACATACCAATATGATGTTAAATATCCCAGAGTTACTTTATCCCATTTTAGATTTAGGTGTATTCGTAGGGGTTTTAAGCGTTTTTTTCGCATCAGGTAGCATTTTCTCAAAAATGACAAGATTCCTTCTCGTTTCTGGTTTTTTAACTCAGATTATTGCCGATAGTATTTTTATCTCTTTAAAAGTGATGAATCCATACTCTGTAGGAAGTATCAATGAACCATTATGGATTCTATCCATCCTCTTAATAGGCTTAGCTGGAATCTATTATGTGCCCTTTCAAAAGAAAGAGACGATAATCAATCAAAAAAGAAAAAATAAAAGTCATTTTTTGAAAATTATTACTCCTTACTTGGGTGTTCTTATACTTTCTGTTTATTTTATTTCCTTATTGTACAAAACGCATCCTGTTGTACTGGGTCTGTTTTTAACGATATTATTAGCTATTTTGAGACAAATCCTAACTTTATTAGAAAATGATAAATTAGTGAACGATTTAAATCAATTAAATGAAGATCTTGAAGAAAAGGTAAAGGAAAGAACGGATAAACTAGTAGAAACGCTAAATTCAATGGAATATATCGCTTTACATGACGTCGTTACTGGGTTACCCAATCGTAGATTTATGGAGAAAAGACTTTCACAAGCGATCAGCAATTCGGATGTGTTGCGACAGCGAATGGCATTTATGATGCTTGACTTGGACCGCTTTAAACAAATTAATGACAGTCTTGGCCATTCCTATGGTGATCTTTTATTAAAAGAAGTAGGGAGTAGATTAATCAATTGTCTAAATCAAGATCAATTTGTTTGTCGACTAGGCGGGGATGAATTTGCATTATTAATCGAAAATACAAATATGGATGAGATAGAAGCCATCACAGAATCTCTATTAACTACCTTAAGAGAAACCTATTATATTAAGGATGTTGAACTTAATATTACCCCAAGTATTGGGGTGTCTGTTTTTCCTGATCATGGGAATAACTTAGATGCTCTCATGATGGCAGCAGATACGGCCATGTACAAAGTAAAGGGAAAAGGAAAAAATGATTGTCAAATTTACAATGGTTCAATGAGTATGGAACCAACAGTAAAGTTAGAAACTTCGTTAAGAAAGGGTCTAGAGCGGGATGAATTTATCTTATACTACCAGCCGCAAATCTCCCTGATCAATCAAGAAATTGTTGGTGCAGAAGCTTTGATACGTTGGGAAAGACCTGGCTATGGACTGGTACCTCCATCAGATTTTATTCCAATTGCCGAAGAAATGGGGCTAATCTTGCCAATCGGAGAAAGAGTTTTATGGAAGGCTTGTGAGCAGTCCGCTTATTGGAGTAAAAAAGGCTTTACTCAATTAAGAATTGCCGTGAATATCTCTTCCTTACAATTTCAGCAAAATAATTTTATTGAAATGGTATCAAAAATTATCAAAGAAACCGGAGCCAATCCAAATCAAATCGAGTTGGAAATTACCGAAAGTATCGCGATGGGTCCAATTGAGCAAACAATAGCTAAATTAAATTTGTTAAAACAAATGGGCTTTAAAATAGCCATAGATGATTTCGGAACAGGCTATTCATCGCTCCATTATTTAAGCCAATTTCAAATTGACCGCCTAAAAATAGACCGTTCCTTCATTTCTGCTTTAGAGAATAGCGAAAAAGATGCAGCCATTGTGAAATTGATTGTCCTGATGGCGAAAAGTTTGAACTTCCAAGTGATTGCTGAAGGTGTAGAGAATAACACACAAAAATCATTTCTAGAAGACATACAATGCGATGAAATTCAAGGATACTTGTTCAGCCGTCCTGTATGTGTGGAGGATTTTGAGAGATTACTGGGGTAAGCAAGAACTGTCCCTTTGTTCTCTTTTGCACTTCTGGAGGATTACTATGACGATTTCAAATGATAATAAAATGATAGCAAAAACAGCTTTACAAACATTTGGAGGCAAGCCAAATGTATCGAAATACTGGGACGATAAAAATGATAGTCATATTGATTTATTATCAACTATAAATAAACCATACGAGGGTATTACATCCTACTCAACTATTGGATTATCAGACTATTCAATTGGATACGCAGTAGATGCAAAACCTTTAAGAACTGAAATCGTAGGGGCGAGTGCATCAAAGTTTGAACTTTTCCTCAATATACTATCGACATGTGCCTTTTATGTTATTAACACAAAGTTCTCTATTTATCATGGTAAAATATTTCGGGATATAATAAGAATGTATTACCAAGATAGCGAGATGGAGCACGTACTATTTACAGCCCCTTTTTATGGGAAGATCTAAAGAATCTAGATTTTCCAGCTAAAAAAGTTGCATGGTTACTTGCAATACCAATATCAGAGGAAGAGTTTGTATTTGCTGAGAAAAGGAACAGAGGAACTTGAAGGCTTGTTAGGGCAAAAAGATATAGATATATTCGATGTGAAAAGAAATTCGATCCTTTAAATAGGAGTAAAACCTTCCTAATAAAAACACGCAAAAGGAAAATAATAGTGTTACAATCAAATAGTCTAGAATTTTCTAACAAGAGAGGACTTGAGGGGTATGGAACGTAATAAAGAATGTATGTATTGCATGGAGGATGAAGGTCGCGACAACTTAATGATTGAAATTTGTCAGTTGGATGTTTCTACTGTTTTTCTTTTTAAAGAGCAGACGTATACGGGCAGATGTAATGTCGTGTATAAGGATCATGTAAAAGAACTTTTTCAGCTTGATCAAGATGAATTGGCGGCATATATGAATGATGTAAAAAAAGTAGGAGAGGCTTTAGACAAGGCTTTCCAACCAAACAAGCTTAACTATGGGGCATATGGTGATAAAATGCATCATCTACATATGCATATCGTCCCTAAGTATGAAGATAAAGAAGAATGGGGTTCTACCTTTGAAATGAACCCAGGTAAAACATACTTAAAAGAAGAAGAATATCAGGAAATGATCGCAAGCATTAAAAAATATCTCTAACAACTAACGTTTTAAAATAGTTTGTACAACCAGAGGTGCACCAAATGGTAGCATCTCTTGTTGTTGAAAAATAATCGTAAATTCTTAAACGCGATTATACGGCTCTTGCATTTTTCATGCTAGATGACGGCTGCACGAGCAATTTTTAATCGAAAACCATACATCCTCTACGTCTCGAGAAAATGCTTTGAAAATACAGTAACAAAATCTTATCTATTTCTCCCCTTAACCAGGATTTATCTCATAAGAATGATCGGTTATAGTAGACCTGTTTTACTATTAATTGAAATGTTCTTTTTTCTCTCTCTTTCTACTATAAATACCTCCCCTAGCTTACGAAGCCAATGAACGGATGAATACTAGATCATCCTAATGAACCTAGACAAAAACCATAATTTTCTATATAGTTAGTCTAAAAGACTTATATGGAAAGAGTGAAGATATGCATTGTTCATCATGTGAAGAAAGGCTTGCAAACTCCTCAAATTACTGTTCAACATGTGGGAAAAAGCAAAAAAAATCTAAAGTCGTTCCTTTTTTACTTACGTTAAGTATTTTTTGCATCTTAGCAGTTGGTTTGTCACTCTATTATTACTTTCAGTATGATGTACCGCCAGAAATAGCGTCAAAGAAAATAGTGACTGAGCCTGTGAAACAAGTAGTGGAAGAAAAAGCTGAAACGATTGCCTTACCAGCTAAAAAGACTGAGGTACAGGTAGAGGTTAAAAAAGACATTACGGATGTTATTGCAGAACAGCAAACTAAAGTGTATACGATTTTTACAGAAACCTCTCAAGGTTCTGGCTTTTTGATGAATCAAAATGGCGATATTGTAACCAATGCGCACGTGGTTGAAGGATCTGTCCAGGCAGTCGTTAAGAATTCAGATGGAAGTGAATACGGCGGTCAGGTAATTGGCTATTCCAACGATACCGATATCGCTATTATTCGTGTGCCAGAGTTGGCAGGAGAGGAGCCGATGGCGCTTGAAACTTCAAACCAGACATTAATAGGTGAAGAAGTAATCGCTCTTGGGAGTCCGCATGGTCTTGAAAATACGGCAACATTAGGATACATAACCGGAGTAGGTCGTAACTTTTTCATCGGAAACCGCTCTTATGAAAACATCTATCAGATGTCCGCAGCCATTTCCCCTGGCAGCAGTGGGGGACCACTTTTATCTAAAAAAACCGGAAAAGCAATCGCAATTAATTCAGCAAAAATGATTGGAGAAGAAGCAATTGGCTTCAGTATTCCGGTCAAGGATGTTTATAGTATTCTACAAGACTGGGTTGAACAGCCGCTCACTGAACAAGAGATTTTCGATTTGTTTTATAATGAATATGGTGATTATTATTACCAAGATCTTTGGGAAAATGAAGAGGATTGGTATTTTGACGGTGGAGAATACGTTGAAGAAGAACCAGATACATTTATTGAAAATCCAGGCGAAGAAGAAACGGACTCATCCTATTACCAAGATTCTTATGAAGAGGATTCCTATTACCAAGGATATGATGATTCTGTAGAGTATGAAGAACTAGAGGAGTATCCAATTTATGAAGAATACGATGAGCCCGTCGACACGGAAGATCCTTTGATATATGAAGAACCTATAGAAAATGAGGATCCAGCGCTTGAAGCCCCATACCCAAATGATGAAAATATTGATGGAAATAGTTTGAACGGCGAAATAGAGGAGGGAGGAAGTGAATAGTAAAAGTAGCTTTGTGTGAAAATCCCTACATTTAGGCGATTTTCTGATAATCTATCAAACTAAATGCTAATAAACTTAACAATAAAGCAGGTGGGCGGTGAGCCATTTCTCGATAAGAGGGAAGTAGAAATCTGGCGACATTCGAGGCAATTGCTAGGGACTTTATTCCAATCTAATTTTATTAGGTGTCATAGCAATTGCCGTCATGCTATTTTTGCTAATAAAAAAAAGAAGGAAGGAACAGAGGCACCGAGATCCATTAGAAACGAAAATGGGGAAGGAGTTGTCTAGCTATCATTGGACAGATACCCCCACATACCGAAATCCTCATTTATCACTTCGTAAGACTCTTTCCTATTTAGCGCTTTATAAAGAAACTTATCAAGAATCACAATCCGATATTTGTTTGTCTATGGTTATTGGTAGGTTACAAAGCAACGGAGTGGAAAATTAAAAACCACTTGTCAACAAATCTCAATATCAATACACTGCGATCAATAAGCAGAAACCGACTGCGTATTTAGTGGATTTGGGGATTGAATAATTGGGGATACAAAGATTTTGATACTTTGCTAGTAAGCTAAGGTGATGGCTGGAACTTTTCCATGTTTATGCAGTCTAATGTAATGAAGGATGGTGATGGGTGTGAAGAAGTTAATTGTTCCTCTTTTACTAGTGAGTTTTTTTGTAACAGGCTGTGGAACGGATAAGCAAGGAAGTTTGGAAATCTCAAGCCATGTGGATTTTGGTGAAGAGGACTATCAAAAAATTGTGTCCGCCAATAATCAACTGGGAATGGATCTGCTGTCAGTGGTCGAGGCGAATAAAGATGGCAACACGTTCATTTCACCGACAAGTTTATTCATGGCATTGTCGATGGTATATAACGGAGCGGATGGGAAAACAAAAGATGAAATAGCCAAGGTTCTTCAGGTTGAAGGGATCGATGGAGCTGAGCTGAATCAAGCGAACGCTTCTTTGATGTCCTTGCTTCATAGTGACTCTAAGAAAATTCAGCTGAATGTCGCGAACTCGATTTGGTTAAATAATCAGTTTCATTTTCAGACTGACTTTGCCAAGAAAACAAGAGATTATTTTAATGCGAAGATTCAGGAAATGGATATATTGGATCACCAGTCTCCTGAAATGATCAATGACTGGGTGAAACAGGCCACGAATGGAAAAATAGAAGAAATGGTAGAGGCTCCTTTAGATTCGAATTTAGTGGCCATTCTCCTTAACGCGATTTATTTTAAAGGGGGGTGGACCTATGGATTTGATAAAAAACACACAGAGCAGCGAGCCTTTCATTTAAAAGACGGGACTACAAAGAATCTTCCACTAATGACGCTTAATAAAGAATTGGCGTATACGGAAAACAAAAGCTTTCAGGCGGTCTCTCTCCCTTATGGCGATGGTGAAATGAGCATGAACGTATTTCTCCCGAAAGAAAATACCAGTTTAGAAGAATTTGAAAAGTTACTCACAAATGAAAACTGGAAGAATTGGATGTCCGAGTTCCATGAGAGAAAAGGAACGATCATGCTTCCAACCTTTCAAATGGAATACGAAGTGAAATTAAATGAAACGTTAAAAAAGCTTGGTATGAATTCTGCATTTGAAAGAGATGCCAATTTCACGAAAATGATTACAGAGGAAGAGCCGTTATGGATTAGTGAAGTAAAACAAAAAACATATTTGGATGTGAATGAAGAAGGAACAGAAGCGGCTGCTGTAACCTCAGTAGAAGTGGTTGCTGTGTCTGCACCCGTAGATAAACCATTTCATATGGAGGTTAACCGGCCATTTTTTATTGTGATAACAGACGATGAAACGGGGACAATCTTATTCATGGGCTCGATTTCCAATCCACAGGAGGGGAAGTAGTTTTTTGATTGAATATGAATGCTGGAGTCAATCGTGCTTTCGTGGATTAATAAATAGTTAACTGTGCTACATTCCCAATCATATATTATTCAGTTCGGATTAATTATTTAGATTTCGGACAGATTATTTGAATTTTAGATAGATTATTTGAAATTCAGACAGAATATTAGATGTTTTGGACAAATTAACCTTCAAAATTAGAAGATTACTATCAATTACTAACTAAAGCTACCAATCTCCCGCCGCTTTCATGGAGCGCGAAACTGGCAGCTTTAGTTTTCAAATCGATTACGGACTTACTTATTCATGAAAGCAGGGAAGATCCAATGCTGCGATCGTTTTTCCTGTCATCATCCTCCCACTCATCAAGCATCCTTCTACCTCAACCGTTTAATCTGAGCAATCTCAGATAACATATCTGCAAACCGAGCATTTTGTACTTCTTCCGATTCCGGCCCGCAGATTGGGCAACAGGAAATGATGATCGATGAAACGCTTATCGCACTGACAACGTGTGTACCGTTACAAATTTGACACATATTTTGCACCCGCCAATCTATAATTTAATATATTACGATCGCCTTTAATGACTACCGTATAGTTTTGACACATTTGATAGATTCGTGTACCAAGGGCCTCGTCCACGTTCACGATTTCATCTACGGTTAACTCGGATGAAACGAGGATGGGCTTATGGTTCAGGTAGCGATAGTTGATGACTGCGTACATTTGTTCAATCTGCCAGATCGTCGCTCTCGGTTCTCCTTTCATCGGTTTGAACAAATCGTCGATGAAAAGAACGTCTACTTGCCGCATGCGTGCTAATTTCGCTGCTAGTTTTTCGAAATCATCTTTCAAGTCATTAAATCCTTCTACATATGGAAAATAGAGGACCGATATGTTTTTTCGTTGCATCAAGTTATTGGCAATCGCTGTTAGTAAATGAGTTTTTCCTGAGCCGGGTTGTCCGAGTAAGGCAATGCTATTGGCTCTGTTCGTTCGTATCGCTAGAAAACGCTTCAAATAGGAACTTGAACAGTCGTACATATCGACAATGATTTGCGGCTTTCCTTCCAGGCTGAAGTTCTTAAAACCCAACTTCTTAAATTCATCAGTAATGTCGCTTGCCTTTAACAACCGCTCCATTTTTTTCTGTTTTATACATGTACAGCGTTTCGAAAAAGTCGTACGCCACGCCCACGCTTGGTCTGGGCTACATACTTGTCCAGAAAGAAAATCTTCTTCTAAGACCATAGTTTCTGGGGTTAGGGTCGTGACTTCCACTCCGTTCATGATTTGGTGATTTGTCACCCATTTCGTTTCCTCATGGACGCGATAAATGATAATCCCGTGGTCCTGACACATTGGGCAATTAGGTTGGGCTTCTTCTGAGCCAACCAACTTGGTTGCCGGTGATGGATTTTTCGTTCTTTGTAGCAGCTTGGTTAGAACATCTTCTACCGATCTTGTTGCCATTTTTCTCCCCCCTTGAGGCAAATTCTTGATCCAGCCCTGTTACATCGATCAAGGAGCGTACATTCTGATTCGCCCAATCTTTCAAGATGCCCTCAGCATATCCCCACATCTTTTGTTTTTTTAGCGCCCGTTTCATCGCTTCGATCACTAATTCTGGTCCAAGATCGTTTTCCCACATCATGATACGTTCTGCCATAAAAGGGTTGAGTGATCCGAAATTCTCCTGATAAAATCGGACGGCATCTGTAGGGCTAGTTTTTCCAGCTGCCGCTGGCTTTTTTTGTTCTGTTACAGCATCTGATGGCAGAAATCCAAGGTCATTTCCGAGCTGTTTACATTGGTTGACAAATTCATGAACAAAGCCTTTATTCTTAATACTTGCTAGTTCTCTTTTAATACAAGCAATCACTTTTGGACTTCTAATCAAATTGTATTTCGCCCAGTTCAAAATGATAATTTCCTTCGTGCCATCGTCATATAAGATTTTTCCGTAATCTACGAAGCGTTGCAGCAGTTTGTCAACGGTCTCGCGGTTATAACCCGTTTCTGTTTCGATGATGCGTTTTGGGAGTTCATAGATTCCGCATTGTGAGGTTTTACTGTTGGTCATGAGATACAGATAGAAATACTTTTCCTCTGGAGTGAGATCCAGCACAAACCCGTCTTGCCAAAATGCAATATGTACTTGTCTATATTTCGCCATGCGTACTCTCTCCTTTGCGCAATTTTTGTTCATAGATGGCATCACGCGATCATCCATGAGTGTCTGCTCAATAGCTAAAACGATGAAAAAGATTCAGGTTCAAACATGATAGGATCTTATGAAGGTGGTGGTGCGGAGCTGATCTTGCGAAGCCCCGCCCCTTTTCTGCAGAAAAAAGCTCTTCAACTCTTTTATAAGCCGTTTCATAGAAAAAGTAGCATGCCAATAAAAAAATTTTCAGGTACCTTTTTGTTGCTGCGTGTATGTAAGTGCACGACGAGTCTGACCCTTTCTCGTTATGGGACACCTCTTATTTTTGTACAGAATTCCAAGCAGTATAAGCTAGCTAGCATTCTCTTCTCTTTCTCTTTCTTCTTATTGTTCTTCTTCTTCCCCTAGTCTATGGATACCGTATCAATACGGTAGTCTCACGGTATTAAATTTTAGGGAGGCTTCTTTTTTTTGTGAAATATCAGACACGATACTGCCAGTTACTCATTGCTTTAACGTGATGAGAGACCGTCGCATTTATTTTACGTACCATTCACCACTCGGATTTTGTTGTAAAGGTTTTATGTGACTTGTAAAATTTGTGTGATTTTTCTGTGGAAATAGAGGAAGTTAAGACTCCTTTACGAAATATATATAGTATGAATATTTCACTAAGGTGGTTTGTTTACTATGGGAAGTCAAAGGTATATCCAAGAGGGAGAAAAAGAGTTTGTTAATGGGGTAACTAGGGTTGTAATGGAGTGTGATGTGTCTAATAATCATTACCTTTTGAATGATGCTGGAGTTCTTACATATATCGTCTCCTCTAGAAAACCAAGGGTTGGACTTCAAATTAATAGTGAAACAAAAGTTCTTTGTGTGTTCTCGAAAGGTCTTATTAGAGATTTTCATGATAAAGCAAGAGGTACTGATGATCTGGCTAAACAATGGATTAAACGAGCAGTTAGAGACGTCATTGATCATGGGAAAGATGTACCTCGAATCGTTTATCCCGCATTAACCGGCAGTAAAATTCCCACTGATTGAAGTTTCACTTTATCGTGTATTTTAGAGCAACCGAGATGAGTTGCCACATAGATTTGGCGTGAAATGTCACCACTCAAAGAATCAGACCCCGCAAAACTAAATACAGAATGAGATAACATACTGATTTAGAGTGCGAGGTCTGATCTATATGAGTTATTTGTAATGAATACGCTTACATAACTATTTGTTAAATAAAGTCTTTACTCCTTGATAGATTAAGGCCAATGAAAAGACGATAACTGTTAAAACGCCGATGATTGTAGTGAATGGTTCCAAACTTGATAAAAATGTTCCGGCTAAGGACACTTTTATCAAAGAGAATCCAGCTAAAAGACTTGCTAAAAACACTAGGATCATTCTATCCATTATTTTCCCCCCCTTTTTTTATATAATATATGTGTATTTTGGGGGAATGAGCGGTTGTTTACCTATGTTCTTACATAAAACGAATTTTATTTTTACATGGGAGCCGCCATTCAAAATAAATAAAAAATCCAACGAATAGCCTAAATGCATATAAGTAATTCCTACTTATGTCATATATGTCCAAATTTTACCTATCGATATAATAAAAGTAATAAATATACGACAGGTGGAGGATGTCCTTTATAATGAAAGTATTAGAAGTAGGTTCGCTGCATTCTGGAATTGATGAGTTCCTTGATAAAATAGGTACCCAAAAAGAGCAGATGAATCAAATCAAGGAGGCCGTTACAAATCTCATTGCACTTGAGGATTCGCTTAAAGGAGCAGGTGGGAATGCCATCCGTGGATTTTATGAGGAATGTCATAAGCCGTTTTTATTGTTTTATGAAAACTTTCTTGTCGAGTACGAACAAACCTTGAATACAATCAAAAGTTCATTAACGGGACTCGAACCATCGAACAATGGATTCATTCGCCAGAGCTTTTTGGAACAAGAGCTTAACAATGGTTTGAATCATACGAAAAGCGTTACGATGGAACTGACCGATGAAGCAAATCGCGTGATGGACAGTGTATCTGATATCGTCGCTCTTCCGCATCTACAAGACCAATCATTTCTGGAATCAGCAGAAGAGGCCAAAAAGGAAAAAGACCGGACGATCGAACGGCTCCTCGAATTCGATCTTCAGCAAACGAAAAGTCTCGATACAGTAGAGCAGGACATCGAATCGATGAACCAGTATATCACGCATATCGCAAGTCTATTCAAAAGCGGAGACTTGCAAGTAGGAGATTACAAGACTGGACAGCTTGCAGAAAACTTGAGCTGTTTTAACACAACTGGCCTAAACAAGCTTCTTTCCTACGGACAACCGGTGCAAATCTCTTCAGATAAAATGATGATCAATGGGGAAGAAATGGAACTACCTCAACTGGAACAGCAGGAATATGGGAAAGAAGTGGAAGGCCCAGGAGGGTGGCAAGAAGGACTATCGAATGTACTTGATTTTGTGCCAATTGCTTCAAACATCAAGGGCGGGGTGGAAGCTCTCTTTGGCGAAGACTTTATCACCGGCCGAGAAATTGGCGACGTTGAAAGAGGGATTCTTGTAGCCGCTATCGTGGGAGGTCCGCTCGTAAAAGCCGGTGTGAAAGCTGGGAAATGGGGAATGAAAGGAATAAAGTGGATTAATGCCCACTATGGTGATGATGTCGTGAAAGGCTTGATGAAAGTTAAAAACGCCCTTCATCCTGATCGTGTAAAAGCCGTTGCCAAAAACGCTACTGATTCGATCGGCCATACCATTTCACAGGTCAAAGATTTCACAAAAGGAATCGGCAAGAAAATTCGAGATTACGAATTGCCTGGTTTGGAATTCGTCACGAACAACGGCGTTAAGCTCTCGGATAACAAAACGGTGGGCGAAGTGGTGGATCGCACGAAGGAAAACATTTTGCGATTTGCGAAAAAGGTAGAGAGTGCTGTAGTCGGGAAAGTGGATGGGAAGAAGGGTGTTGGTGGTAAGGGGGAAGTTGATAAGACATATAGTAGACCTTCTGGATTTAGAAAAGGTGTTAGAGATGAAGTCTGGGAAAAGGCTACAGATACAGTTGGTAATGTTAGAGACCCACTTACAGATACAATTATGAATAAAGGTAAGTCTTGGGATATGGGACACAAACCAGGTTTTGAATTTAGAAAGCACCAACAAAGTGCAATGGAAAGAGGTATCACGAGGAAAGAGTTTTTGAATGAACATAATAATCCAGACCATTATCGTCCAGAATTACCATCATCAAATAGGGGTCATAAGGGGGAAGATTTAACAGATGATTATTTTGGAGATTAATAATCGGTTATCATTTAGGGAGGTTTACTATGACAATTACGAATGAGAATAAAATTATAGCAAGAACTGCTTTAGAAGAATTCGGAGGA
Organism: Paenibacillus sp. FJAT-29882; assembly: GCF_001510645.1. Classification (GTDB taxonomy): domain Bacteria; phylum Bacillota; class Bacilli; order Bacillales; family DSM-1321; genus Peribacillus. The sequence continues at coordinate 824,447 of NZ_LMVB01000001.1, forward strand.
AAGCCTAGTGTATCAAAGTATTGGGATGATAATAATGTTAGTAATGTTGACATATTAGCGACTATAGATAGACCTTATGATGGTGTTACATCATACTCTACTATTGGTTTATCTGATTATTCAATTGGATACTCAGTCGATGAAAAGCCTTTAAGAATAGAAATTGTTGGGGCTGCTGCTAAAATATTTGAATTTTTTCCTAATATATTATCTACATGTGCCTTCAATATAATAAATACAACGTTACCTATTTCTCATGGTGAAATATTTAAAGGGGTAATAAAAATGTACTATCCAGATAGTGAGATGGAACATGTTCTATTTACGTCCCCATTTTTATGGGACAAACTTGAGACTATAGATTTCCCAGATAAAAAAGTTACATGGTTACTTGCAGTACCAATATCAACAAAAGAGTTCTTGTATGCTGAAAAAGAAGGACCAGAAGCCCTTGAAGATTTGTTCGAGAAAAAGGAAATAGATATATTTGATTTAAGAAGAAATTCTATTCTTTAAGTATGATTTAAACCTTTAATGTTAGAAGAGCATCTTCGGTTTGATGGCTGGTGCTGATAAAACACTGATCGTAAAGCGCTAGTGATTTAATTTTTTGGAATAAAGGGGTTATCACTTCAGAGGAAGAAGTAGAGAATGCCTTCAATTATATAAACCATAAGCAAGTGTATTTAGAACATATGAGATAGTTAATAGAACCTTGATTGGCATAACCCCTTTCAAGGTTTTTTATTGATTTGCGTAATAAAAAATGTCAAATTTGTATCAAAAGCTCATGAAGGTACGTAGTCATACGAGATTAGTTGTAGTGACTTGGTATTAAGATGACCATACTTACTCGATTTGCTTTTACTCAACTATCACTATGGAACTGACCGATGAACCAGTATATCACGCATATCGCAAGTCTATTCAAAAGCGGAGACTTGCAAGTAGGAGAGTACAAAACCGGGCAGCTCTTAGAAAACTTAAGCTGTTTTAACACAACTGGCCTAAATAAGCTTCTATCCTATGGACAACCGGTGCAAATCTCTTCAGATAAAATGATGACCAATGGGGAAGAAATGGAACTGCCTCAACTGGAACAGCAGGAATACGGGAAAGAAGTGGAAGGCCCAGGAGGGTGGCAAGAAGGACTATCGAATGTACTTGATTTTGTGCCAATTGCTTCGAACATCAAGGGCGGGGTGGAAGCTCTCTTTGGCAAAGACTTTATCACCGGCCGAGAAATTGGCGACGTTGAAAGAGGGATTCTTGTAGCCGCTATCGTGGGAGGTCCGCTCGTAAAAGCCGGTGTGAAAGCTGGGAAATGGGGCATGAAAGGAATAAAGTGGATTAATGCCCAACTATGGTGATGATGTCGTGAAAGGCTTGATGAAAGTTAAAAACGCCCTTCATCCTGATCGTGTAAAAGCCGTTGCCAAAAACGCTACTGATTCGATCGGCCATACCATTTCACAGGTCAAAGATTTCACAAAAGGAATCGGCAAGAAAATTCGAGATTATGAACTACCTGGTTTTGAATTAGTCACGAACAACGGCGTTAAGCTCTCGGATAACAAAACGGTGGGCGAAGTGGTGGATCGCACGAAGGAAAACATTTTACGATTTGCGAAAAAGGTAGAGAGTGCTGTAGTCGGGAAAGTGGATGGGAAGAAGGGTGTTGGTGGTAAGGGTACGGATAAATTAAATTCAACAAAAGATATTTATAAAGTATCACCTAAAGACGTTCAACAAGCGCTCCAAGGCTATGAGCAAACTCATAAATTCACAGCACATTTTAGAGGATTTGAAGTAAAAGCACAGCGTTCATTATCGCATATGTCCGATAAACAATTGTTATATTCATTTAAAAAAGGGTACTCACCAAAGGATGGGGCAAATGATACAATTGTACTCCATCACCATAAACAAAAAGTTGAGGGACCAATAATTGAGATGCCTAGTAGATACCATGATTTAGGTAATAAAAGGCAACATCCATTTGGGAATTCGGGTGGAGTTGGCAGTGGAGAAGCTAGGCTAGAATTTAATAAGTGGCGTAAAGAATATTGGAAGGCAAGATATGCCAATGAAATGATTAAAAGGGAGATTATTGAATGAAGATAGAAATATTAAATGCCATTGATGAAGAGTTCGAAATGTGCCCTGAAGCCTTTGGAGGGCCTCTTAATATTGAGGAAGTAAACCAAGCAGAAGATGAACTAAAAGTAAAATTGCCAGAGGATTTTAAAGAATTTCTTTTGAGGTATGGTTCTGGAGCAGTTGGTGAAGCTATTGTCTTGGGATTGAGAGAGGCGGAGTTTGTTGCGACACCATCATTTGTAGAGAAATCTCTACATTTTAGAAAAGCACTCCCTAAAGGGTATGAGAATTTTATTGCCATTGGTATAGACGGTGCAGGAAATCCGGTGGGTTTTAATTCTCAGAATACAGAAATTATTACATTTGACTTTGATTTCGGTGGGAAAGAAATTATAGCAGAGAGTTTTGAGGACTACTTAGAAAAAGCAATTCGTGAAGAATTAAATATACATTTTTAACATATCCAGGATATTAGCTATAACAAGACAAACTAAGAAATTGATATTGTTAACTGTAAGCACTTGATTGCATTGTAGGCAACAAGTGCTTTTTTGTGAGAAATTTATACTTTGAACAACATAAAAAATGATTGTGTGAAATTCATAACTCATGAAGGTTGTAGTATCATGGTGTTATATAACTATGTTCTACTAAGGAAATTAAACAAGCTCATGGGTTTTAAGATAATATTTGTAATGAATTACTATATATAGCTAACAATAGAGCCCTTGATTGCCTTTTAGGGGTTATACTCCTGAAATAAGAAGTGGATTTCGAAATGTTATTAGAAATAATAATGAGCTATATCCTGACTTATTTAAAAAGTAATTGTAGGACTTATTGAACTAACAGGCTTTTGTTTAACAAGAATAGGGAAACCCAGAAAGATTGGGTTTCCCTAAAACTTTATCAAAAAATCAACATTAAGATTTAACAGCGCCTATCCATAGTAACAAACAGCTCACTTCATCAATAGATGAGATTTACCGAATAGAAAGGTATTTTAGAATACAACTGGAATATTTAATATAGAATTGAAAGGAGAATCATAAGGGGTGATTGAATGAAGAAAATGATCGTGTTAGTTGTATCAGTTCTATTTATTGTCGTTTTCGTATTTAACAACAAATTTTTCTTACCTCCACTTCCAATTGAAAATGTTAGCAAAAAAGAAGCGATTGAAAAGCTAAATGATTCAAATAAAGCAATCGTTAAATTATCAAGAGAAAATGGATATGAGTGGTATATCACATATAGTGATCAAAGCATAACTGACGAAAATATCAAGGAAATGCTAAGTCAAAATAGCTGGATGTTCAAGCAAAAGGACGGTAGCGGACTTTTCTTTGAAAAACAAGGAGAACATTTGATTGCCACGACGCAGATGTGGACTGGTGATTATGTCTTGGTTAAAATTCCTGTCACTTTTAACGATTAATAAGTGAAAATCTAAATCAACATTAAGATTTTACAGAGCCAAAATATTAGAAACGGTTAGTGCGAGATGGGATCGGTTGTCTAATACGATAATTATCAATGAATCATAAATTATCATGATTAGCCCCTTATAAAGGTCTTTATTTGGAATTTTACGAATACTTCGTTCTTTAATTTGGTAAGATTTTTTAAGGGAATTCTAGTTCCTCCAATTTCTTGCCCCCCGATTTGATATTTTTTTATAATATGATGTTGGCCTTTAAGGCTAGATCATGTAATAAGATTTGTAACCTTTATAATTCAGCAACGTCTAACAGAAAAAAGGAGGGATTAACGTGAAAAATAAGAAGTATTTATTTGCTATAATCATGTTGTTCTTAATCATAGTAGGAGGTTGTTCAAGTAAAACTGCAGAAGAGCCGCCAGAAGCGATCGTAAAAATAAATGGTGAAAATATTGAAACAGCTAGAGGCACTTATCAATGGGAATCAAAGGGTTTATTCTCAAATCAGACGGTGATTGCTGATGCTGCTGCACCATTTCAAATAGCTGAAAATATGAAAGCGGAAATAATTGAACAAAGTTCAGTAGCAGATATAGAGTTTAATAATGGCTCTCAACCACAATTACACGCTTATTTGTGGGAAGAAGAAAAACGTGGTGAAGAATTACCTTTGAATCAACACAAAATCACCTTACCATTGGAAAAAGGAAAGTATGTAATTGAAATTCATGGTGAATGGACAAATGGAGACTCATCCTATACTTTTGTCGTAGAGGTACAATAACAAGATCTTTCTTCAACAAAAGGGTAGGTAGAATGGAAGGAAAAAAGCTATTAATATAGAAGCTTTAGTGTAGCTCACTAACCATATTTAAACGTCTACGAAAGAAAAGGAGAGAATCTAACGATGTACGAACTAAAAACAAAAGAAACCGACAGTAGTGTCATTGAGTTTATTGAAAATGTTGAAAACCCTAAAAAACGTGAAGACGCATTTAAATTATTAGATATTTTTACAGAAACGATAGGTTATCAAGCGAAGATGTGGGGACCGAGTATAATTGGATTTGGTTCCTATCATTATAAATATGCAACGGGTCACGAAGGCGATGCACCACTAGTTGGCTTTTCACCCAGAAAAGCTAAAATTAGTTTGTATTTTGCACCAGGTGACACGGAACGAGAGGAATTGTTAAAGGAGTTTGGCAAACATACTACAGGAAAAGCGTGTGTGTACATAAATAAAATAGCGGATATTGATGTTGATGTTTTACAAGCGTAAATTCATCAATCAGTAAAGTTTTTGAAAGAAACCTATCCAAATGAGTAAGTGTTTAAAGATAGCGAATGACTTAAATTTTCAAGTAGTTTGAATCTAACCAATGAGCGATGAAACCAGATTCAACTGTTTGGCTTCTTTTAAGTATTCTTCCTCGCCAGCAATAAACAGAATAAGCAGGAGTGTCTACATTTTCAACCTGTAAATGGTTTAGTAATGAAAGGAGGATTCTGAAGCGTACGGTCCTTTATATAAATAACGAATACGAAACAGGGCTGTTCTAAAAGGGTCGGACCCTTTTAGATAGCCTTTTTACCAAATAAAGGTTTCTTCTAAATTATTTGTCTACTATGCTTGCAACTAAGAAAGGAGAAAACGATTTGACTAGAAAATATACGATCGGAATAGATTTCGGAACGGAATCAGGGAGAGTTCTGTTGGTAGATGTTTCCACTGGTGAGGAGATCGCTACTCATGTAACTCCATATAAAAATGGCGTTTTAGATGAGGCGCTGCCGAATGGAAAGCCACTTCAACCAGATTGGGCCCTACAACATCCTAGAGATTATTTAGATGTCCTTTTTCAATCCGTTCCTGCAGTGATCCGTTTGGCTCAAATTGATAGACAAGATGTCATCGGAATAGGGATTGACTTTACATCCTCCACTATTTTACCTTTAGATCGAAATGGACATCCATTATGCTTCGATCCAAACTGGGAAAGCCATCCACATAGTTGGGTGAAGTTATGGAAACATCATGCGGCACATAGGGAAGCAGATGAAATAACAAGATTAGCCAAAGAAAGAAAAGAAGAATTTTTACATCGTTATGGTGGCAAAATTTCATCGGAATGGATGTTCCCGAAGATCCTACAAATTATCAAAGAGGCACCTGAGGTTTTTTACGCAGCAGACTTATTTATCGAAGCTTGTGACTGGGTCACGTATCGATTAACCAACAATCTGATTCGAAGTAGTAATACATGTGGTTACAAAGCATTTTGGAATAAAGAAGCTGGGTATCCAGAAGCTTCATTTTTTAAAGCATTACATCCACGTTTTGAACATATTTTAGAAACAAAAATGCGTGGCGAGGTTCGGTCGATTGGTGAGAAGGCAGGAGAACTAACAGAAGAGATGGCCCATAAGTTAGGGCTTTTACCAGGGATTGCTGTTGCTGTTGGAATTATTGATGCTCATGCTGGAGTACCAGCTGTTGGAGCCGTACACCCTGGCCAGTTTGTATTAGCGATGGGGACTTCTACTTGCCATATGCTTATTTCTGATAAAGAAAAAGCAATTGAAGGGGTTTGTGGGATTGTCGAAGATGGGATTATTCCTGGATATTACAGTTATGAGACTGGTCAAGTTGCTGTCGGCGATTCCTTTGCTTGGTATGTTGACCAAGCCGTACCGGGTTATGTCGAAAAACAGGCAATTGAAGCGGGAAAGAGTGTGCATCAAGTATTAGAGGAAAAAGCATCAGCGTATAAACCTGGACAATCTGGTCTTATCGCCTTAGATTGGTGGAATGGCAATCGTTCTGTTTTAGTCGATGCCAATTTATCTGGGACGATTATCGGATTGACATTAGCTACGAAGCCGGAAGAAATTTATCGCTCTTTATTAGAATCGACAGCATTTGGGACTAGAAAAATTATTGAAAATTTCACCGATGCAGGGGTAGAGGTTAAGGAACTTTTCGCATGTGGTGGTCTGCCACAGCGAAATCATTTGCTTATGCAAATATATGCTGATATAACCAATCGTGAAATAAAGATACCTGCTTCCAATCAAACAACGGCTTTAGGTGCTGCCATGTATGCTTCTGTTGCTGCAGGGGGAAATCATGGTGGCTACGACACGATTTTTGAAGCAGCTGAGAAGATGGCCAAAGTTAAAGACGAAGCCTTCGTTCCAATCGCAGAAAATGTGAAAATGTATGATGAGCTTTATAAATATTATCTGGATCTACATGATTATTTTGGTCGGGAGAAGTATGAAATCATGCACGGCTTAAAAAACATGAGAATGACAGGAAACTAGAAATACAAATGTAAATGAAAGGCCTGTTGTGTTCACACTTTATGAAATAGCCGAGAATACTCGTGACTTTAGCCATGAAATGAATCGACTTCGGATGGGGCGTGGCTTATGCCACGTTAACGATCCGACATATGTTCAGACAAACATATACAAAAAAGTACTAATATAGTGCTCTTATTTCCCTTAAATCTTTTAACATATGTTACCATTAAAATGAAATGGAAGATTTGCTAGACGTTAAGCATGGTAGGGGATATGCGTACTCCATTCCGTACCTTATTGTATGGTGTGTCAAATATCGCGATAAAGTATGAATGGGTGACATAGATGTAAGATGAAAAGAGATGCAAAAAATTCCTTATTTACTAACCAGACGATAGAGTGGTGTAAGTGCGCGGGTGTTTAATCACCTGGAAGGGACATTCTCCCAATTAATTCAGCAAGGTTTCTCATGGACGATCGATGTTTTTTCCATAACTGGGTCTGTCCGACATTATGATTTTGTTAATAATTCTTCCTTCGCAGTTACTGGAATCTATTGCACGAATTAATCAATTAAAAGTATAGTTTTAAAGTAGCTTGCTATTCTCTTCAATTCCTGATAAGATAAAGAAGAATTATTTTTGTTCGGTGTAAGGGATTGTAGAAGTTTCAACTTTACGTCTTAATGATCACTTTGGCAGGGATAGTAACACATTGTGTGTTTTTCACACTAGGAGGCAACAAAAATGGAACAAGGTACAGTTAAATGGTTTAATGCAGACAAAGGTTTTGGATTTATCGAGCGTGAAAATGGAGACGACGTATTCGTACACTTCTCTGCTATCCAAAGTGAAGGATTCAAATCATTAGATGAAGGTCAAAAAGTTACTTTTGATGTAGAAGCAGGTCAACGTGGACCTCAAGCTACAAATGTTCAAAAAGCATAATATTGACATCATATACAAACCAGGCTCTTTTATGAGAGTCTGGTTTTTTATTTGTCTAAATCATTAAATTTTTGATAAAAACCCCTACTCAATGTTTGGGTGGGGAGAGGATCATACAAGTAAAGTAGTTTGATATCCTTATAATCTCTAATATTTTGTTAAATTCCTTAAATTTAGCCAAGGTATACTACCGATTAAACTTTGGCAACTTACTGGTAAGGATTGGCTCTGACGCGCAAATCTGATTTCCGGCTCAGAATGTTAGAAAAACTAGGAGGATGCACGAAATAAAGCTACCGATCTACTAGTTTTCTGGCTTGTCATCACTCGATATTTGTCAAAACTTTTTTCGAATAGTAGCCCTACTATGTATGCTAGTATGTTTTGGCTGAAATCAAGCTTCACACACAGCATGTAACGAGAGAAAATCAGACTTGTTATCTTATAGTTGAATTCTTATAAAATTTCTTCTCCAGTTTTACAGAAGAAATAAGCAAAGACAGAGAGTCCATTCAATGGGGCTCTCTGTCTTTTATGCCTGAAATCATAGCGTTTTCAGTCACTAAAACCATTTCTCCAAAAGGTTTCAGATGCCTAATCGCCTCTTAATGTGTGTGAAAATACTGTAGAATAATGTAGAGTTTTGCGGTATACTACATGAAAACAACAAAGATTCTAAAAATATTATTATATCAGTAAAGTGTAAAAATAGTAGTTAGAAGTTCTTCTCGTTTTAGTTTATTGACTTTTGGCCAAATTGGGAATTTTTTTATGTATACAATTATAAGAATTGAATGTATTTAAATGCACAATATGGCATTAAAATTCGAATGGAATGTCGGGAGATGTTATTGGAAGGAGCTTTCATATGAGCGGTGAATCTGTTTTAGAAGTGAAAAATCTGCGTACTTCTTTTTTTACAGATGGTGGAGAAGTAGCAGCGGTAGATGATATCGACTTTTATATTAATAAAGGAGAAATCCTTGGGGTTGTGGGGGAATCGGGCTGCGGGAAATCGGTGACTTCGTTATCGATTATGGGCTTAGTCCCGAGTCCTCCTGGAAAGATTGTCGGCGGAGAAATTTTGTATAAAGGCGAAGATTTGACGAAGGCATCGGAAAAACGGATGCGGCAAATTCGAGGCAATGATATTACGATGATCTTCCAGGAACCGATGACGTCTTTAAACCCCCTGTTTACGATTGGGAATCAGATTATGGAAACGATTCGCTTACACAACAAATGGAATAAGCAGCAAGTGAAGGAACGAGCGATTGAAATTTTGCAAATGGTTGGATTACCTCGCGCGGAAGAGTTGCTAAATGAATACCCTCACCAGTTATCTGGCGGCATGCGTCAACGAGTCATGATTGCGATGGCTATGGTTTGTAATCCGCAATTGTTAATCGCTGATGAGCCGACAACTGCTCTAGATGTCACCATTCAAGCACAGATTCTCAAGCTCATGAAAAAGTTAAATCAAGACTATCAAACGGCGATTATGATGATTACCCATGACCTTGGCGTTGTAGCTGAAGTTTGTCAGCGAATTGTTGTTATGTATGCCGGAAAGGTCGTCGAAGAAGGGGATATTGCGACGATTTACAAAAATCCAAAGCATCCTTATACTGTTGGGTTAATTAAATCTGTCCCTGATATGCGAAAAAAAGTCGATCGGCTTTATTCGATTCCAGGCAATGTTCCGAAACCAGGAAGTATTAAAGAAGGCTGCCGTTTTGCTGCGCGCTGTGAGCATGCCTTTGATCGATGTTTTACGGAAACCCCTGAACTGTATCAAACAGGAGAGGGACAAAAAGTAAGGTGCTTCCTTCATGAACATCAAGGAGGTGTTTCCGGATGACCAAACCGATATTACAGGTGAAAAATGTAAAAAAATATTTCCCGATTACGGGCGGGATTTTAGGGAAGAAAATCGGCGATATGAAGGCTGTTGATGGTGTTTCTTTCCATGTCAATGAAGGCGAGACATTAGGGATTGTTGGAGAAAGTGGCTGTGGAAAATCGACAACAGGCAGAATGCTGCTTCGGTTAATTGAACCGACAGACGGGTCGATCCTCTTTGATAATCAAGATCTTCGGGCGCTACCCAAAAAAGAGATGAGAAAAGTAAGGCGTAATATTCAGATGATCTTTCAAGACCCTTATGCATCTCTTAATCCGAGACATACAGTGGAAAAGATATTAGAGGAACCGCTACTCGTCCACGGAATTGGGGATGCGACGGAACGAAAGAAAAAGGTTAGTGAAATGTTAGAAGTAGTAGGGCTAACTAGTTATCACGCGAGACGTTATCCCCATCAATTTAGTGGTGGTCAGCGTCAACGTATTGGCATTGCCCGGGCGTTAATGACCAATCCGAAATTGATCATTGCAGATGAACCGGTCTCAGCACTGGATGTATCGATCCAATCTCAAGTACTCAATCTATTGAAAGACTTGCAAAAGGAATTTCAATTAACGTATATCTTTATCGCTCACGATCTTGGCGTTGTCCGCCATATTAGTGATCGAGTCGGGGTCATGTATAAAGGACGGATGGTGGAGTTAGCTGACGCTGAGAAAATTTATCAAAATCCGCTTCATCCATATACCCAACAATTGTTAGCGGCAGTTCCGATTCCGGATCCGGAGTATTATCAAGCGGATGCACAAGCTGCGATCCAATTTGGCACATTGCCAAGTCCGTATGTCATCGATGATTCTTGGATGAATATTGAATCAGAACGTGATGATTTAGTGGAAGTGGAACCAGGTCATTTTGTGGCTTGTCGTTTGAAGTGATTTTTGACTAAACATTGATATGTAGAAATGAAAGGGGAGGGGTTCTTGTGTTAACGTACACAATTCGCCGTCTATTGATGCTTATACCCGTCCTATTTGGTATGACATTTGTTGTGTTTTTCATCATTCGAGCAATCCCAGGTGATCCAGCCCAAGTGATCTTAGGACAGCAAGCAACAAAAGAAGCGATGGCGCAATTAACAGAAAAGCTAGGCTTAAACGATCCATGGTATGTGCAATTTTTTCACTATGTAAAAGGGCTCCTGTCAGGAGATTTAGGGGAATCATTACGAAGCTCAGCGCCAATTAAGGATGAAATTTGGCCATACCTTGCAGCGACATTGGAATTATCATTGGTTGCAATGTTTATTGCTATTTTTATTGGCGTCAATGCAGGGATTATTAGTGCCTGGTTTCAAAATTCATGGTTTGATTATACCGCGATGATCCTGGCGTTAATTGGGATTTCGATTCCGGTTTTCTGGCTCGGTTTAATGGAGCAATGGGCTTTTTCTTTAGAATTAGGTTGGCTTCCTTCAACAGGACGTGAGAATGTTCGTGATCCAGTTGAAGTGGTGACGAATCTCTATTTAATCGATACATTGATCGCTGGTAGATTTGACCAATTCGGTGAAGTCATCCGACATCTAATCTTGCCAAGTTTAGCTCTTGCAACGATTCCAATGGCGATTATTGCCCGTATTACTCGTTCTAGTATGTTAGAGGTGATGCGTTCCGATTATATTAGAACGGCACGTGCAAAAGGGATGAGGATGTTTTTTGTTGTGTACAAGCATTCGTTGAAAAATGCGGTCATCCCAGTGTTAACTGTAATCGGCTTGCAAGTAGGACTATTACTTGGTGGAGCAATCTTAACGGAAACGATTTTCGGCTGGCCTGGAATTGGCCGTTATATTTATGAAGCGATTGGGTTTCGTGATTATCCAGTGATTCAGTCTGGCATATTAATCATTGCTACCATCTTCATACTGATTAATCTAGTTGTGGACCTTCTGTATGTTGCTATCGATCCACGTATTAAATACAACTAAAGAGAAGGGGGATTTTTGTGCCGGTTTTAGCAAAACGTGAAAATGAGACAAACCAGCTTCAACAGGAAGAAGCGGTTTCCCCATGGCGGGAAGGATGGAAAAGCTTTAAGAAAAATAAAGTAGCATTGGTTGGCTTAGGGATTGTGCTATTTTTTATGATCATTGCGGTCTTTGCACCGCTATTAGCCCCATACGGAATCAATGAACAAGAACTATCCATCCGAAATAACCCACCTTCGCCTGAGCATTGGTTTGGAACAGATGACTTTGGCAGGGATATTTTTTCCCGTGTATTATATGGGGCTCGAATCTCATTATGGGTCGGCCTTGTCTCTGTATCGGGATCTGTTATCGTCGGGTGCTTCCTTGGCATTATCGCCGGATATTACGGACGATGGATTGATACGGTGATTTCGAGGATTTTTGATATAATGCTCGCATTTCCTAGTATTCTATTAGCGATTGCGGTCGTAGCCGTGTTAGGGCCATCGTTACAAAATGCCTTAATTGCGATTGCAATTATTAATATTCCGAATTTCGGCAGACTCATTCGTTCGAAAGTACTTAGTGTGAAACAGGAAGAATATATTATGGCGGCTCGAGCAGTAGGGATGAGTGATGGTCGTATTTTGTTCCATCATGTGCTGCCGAATAGTTTGGCGCCGATTATTGTTCAAGCAACATTAGCCATCGCCACAGCCATTATTGAGGCAGCAGCACTCGGATTCTTAGGGATGGGTGCTCAACCACCGCAAGCGGAATGGGGGAAAATGCTTGCCGATTCAAGGCAATACATTATTCAGGCACCATGGACCGTTTTATTCCCAGGGATCGCGATTATGCTGACCGTGCTTGGGTTTAACTTAATGGGGGATGGACTCAGAGATGCCTTAGATCCAAAAATGAAAAACTAAAAGTAGGTAGTTAGCGGGACGATTCGTCGTACCGCTTTCCATATAGAAAATAGGGGGAACGATGATGAAAAGAAATTCTTCATTATTTGTAAGTATTTTAGTCGTACTTACATTATTACTTACTGCTTGTTCTGGTGGGAACAAAGAAAAAGCCGGAGACAAGAGCGAAACAACAGAACCAAAAGCTGGCGGTACATTAATTTATGGCCGTGGCGCAGATTCAATTGGCTTAGATCCAATCAATATAACCGATGGTGAGTCGATTCGTGTGACGCATAATATTTTTGAAACATTGTTTGTTTATGATGATAAGCTTGAATTGCAACCAAAACTAGCGGAATCTCATAAAGTTTCTGAGGATGGCTTAACATGGACACTGACGCTTAAAAAAGGTGTAAAGTTCCAAGATGGTACCGATTTTAACGCAGATGCTGTCGTATTCAACTTTGAGCGTTGGATGGATCCAGCAAACCCATACCATAAAGGAGATTTCCCATACTATCCATTCCTATATGGTGGATTTAAAGGTGATCCAAATCACAAAATTGCCTCTGTAAAAGCAGTAGATGAATCAACAGTTGAATTTACACTAACTGAAAAAACGGCGCCATTTCTTAGCTATCTAGCGATACCAATGTTCGGGATTGCCAGTCCTGATGCGATTAAAAAGTATGGCGACAAGTTTTATGAAAACCCAGTTGGCACGGGACCATTCAAGTTTGATAGCTGGAGTCGTAATGATAAAGTTGTCTTAAAGAAAAATGAAAATTATTATGTCGATGGACAACCGTATTTGGATGAAATGATTTTCCGTGTGATTCCGGATAATTCATCCCGTTTAACCGCTCTTCAAAGTGGCGAAGTTGATATCATTGATGGCCTAAATCCAGATGATGCCGATACAATTAAAGCAAATTCACAATTAAGTCTGATTAAGCGTCCAAGTTTTAACACAGGATTCATGGTGTTCAATACACAAATGGCACCATTTGATAATGTAAAAGTGCGCCAAGCGATTAATATGGCGATTAACAAAAAAGAGCTAATTGATGCATTCTATAATGGCTATGCAGAAGTAGCGAAAAACCCATTCCCATCTTCACTTTGGGGCTATAATGATGCGATTGAAGATTACAAATACGATGTAGAAGCAGCGAAAAAGCTACTTGCAGAAGCAGGCTTCCCTGACGGCTTCAAAACAGAATTATGGACGATGAGCAATCCAAGACCGTATTTACCACAACCATTAAAAATTGCAGAAGCGATGCAAGCAAACTTAAAAGCGATCGGAATTGACGCAGAAATCAAAACGTATGAGTGGGCAACGTATTTACAAAAGACGGGTGAAGGTGAGCACCCAATGGCCTTATACGGTTGGACGGGCGTTATGGCTGATCCAGATAATTTCTTATTCCCGAACTTAAGTAATACGAATATCGAAAAACCAGCCAGCAATCGTGCATTCTATGATAATGAAGAGTTTACAAATTTATTACAACAAGCACGCGTAACCTTTGATCAAGACGAACGCATCAAGTTGTACAAACAAGCACAGGAAATTTTCCATCAAGATGCACCATGGGTAACAATTGGTCACACAACACCACCTATGGGTCTTGGGGGCTATGTCCAAGGATTTAACGCCCACCCAATGGAAAATGATAATTTTGCTGAAGTGTACTTGACGAATTAAGGAACATTACAATTTTTATACATGATCTTTGCGTCATGTAAAGACAAAAAGGGTCTTGACCCCACACACCATATCCCGTTTAATAAGTCATTTACGACCTCTATAGACGAAATATAGTAGATGTGGGGTCTGACCCTTCTTGTATACAAGGAGGAACAACCATGTACGAACTTTTAAAAAATCTAAGTAATCTCGTCGGGCCAAGCGGTTTCGAACAAGATGTTCAACGGTTTATTTTACGTGAAGTGAAAGACTATGTAGATGAATATCATGTTGACGCAGTTGGTAATTTACTAGTGAAAATAAAGGGGAATGATGCAAGTTTCCCATCTTTAGTCATTGCGGCACACACAGATGAAATTGGCTTTATTGTCAAAAAAATTGAAGAAAACGGCTTGATTCGCTTTGAAAAATTAGGTGGCTTTGATGATCGAATCTTACTTTCCTTACCTGTACTCATAAAAGCAGATCGTGGCATTGTACATGGTGTCATTGGGACTTTATCTGTTCATTATGTGAAATGGGATGATCCAAACCGAGTGGCTAATCATCGCGAACTTTACATAGATGTTGGTGCTCGTTCAAAAGAAGAGGTCTCAGAAATGGGAATTCACGTAGGTCAACCTATGTCTTATGGGACAGAATTTAAGAAAATTGGCAACCATCGTGTTGTCGGAAAAGCATTGGACGACCGAGCAGGCTGTGCTCTACTGATTCGCTTGCTGCAAAATTTACGTGAAACAGGTGCCAAACATGGCGATATTTACGGAGCATTTACCGTTCAAGAGGAAGTAGGATTAAGAGGGGCATCCGTCGTATCAGCGGCTGTCGAGCCTGACTTCGCTTTAGTACTAGATACCACACCGACGAGTGATACAAATGACGCGTTGATGACAGGTACACGCGTATTAGGTGCTGGTCCGTGTATTAAAATAGTCGATAAATCGTTCATCGCTCATCCACTTGTCACGCAACATTTGAAGAAGGTGGCAGAAGATGGCCATATCCCTCATCAGCTTGAAGTATTCATGGGCATTGGTACAGACGCAGGAGCGATCCATATGACACATAAAGGTGTATCAACAGGTGTTATTTCCATCCCATCACGCTATACACACACACCTATTGAAGTAGTAGACTTAGAAGATATGGAAAACTCCTATAAACTTCTCTATGAATTTGTAGTCACATTGAATGAATTAAAAGGGAAGACGTTTTTGGATACGTGAGATTGATAAGGAAACGATAAAAATGCAGTGATTTTGACAAATCGCTGCATTTTTTGCTAGAAAGCTATTTTTATTCAGATGTCTTTCAAGTTTATACGCATAATTAAATTCTTTTCTCCCTTTTTAAAAGTGGCATCCGAAATGATTTCATGGAACTTTAGATATTTTAAAGAGTATTGAATCCTTTTTTGCAGTACTATTATCAATCATTGGAAGTCTGTTGCTTTCTTCAATTTGGTTTAAACTTGTTATTAAGTCAATGTCATATAACTTTAATTTTTCATTTTGTAAGTATTTTTCTGCATATTGAATGATATCTATCCTTCGAACTTGATACATTCGTTTTCCGTATTTTTTGCCGCCAAATAATCCTTCTTTTGCTCCATTTAGTAATTTATAATAATGGGATTTATCATTTTGGTTTACGATTCCTAACATACGTAAAACAATTTTATTGGCATCAGGTACTGTTTCATAACCTGAGTCTAGATGATATTTTTTTGTCATGACAAACCTCCAGTTTTTATTATTCATTTATTACGTTTTATGATTTTTAAAAATTTATATGCCTATAGGTATTTATGCACACGCAAACTTAGTAGTTACACCTTAGTTTGCCTATAGTTACTATGTTTGAATGTTTAAAGCAAGTGATATAACGGACGAACAGATTGAACGATTGTCTGACAAAGCCATTCACCAAGTCCTTTACTCATACCTCTTTTATCAAAAATGTTATCCATTTTTTGATTTTAACTATAATAATATAGTTAAAAACATCTCATATCGAATGTTTTCTAAAGGCAGTTAAATAAAATTCTATATAGCGAAAATTGTAAGTAAATGGAATTTGCTGGAAAAATCCAAATATACTAAATCCAAGGAACCTAATATCTAAGAAAGTGGGTGTCGTGTTGGATATTAGACAAATAAAGGGGATTATTATCGCAGGTTTATTTGGTATTTTCTTGATAATAGCGATTCTTTGTGTTTATCTGTCTTCACCAAAAGAAAAAGTGGAAGAAAAGCCAGTTGCATATGTTGATGTACTTGAAAAAGTAAATATAGGTGGAACAACGATGCCGACGTCTGGGGATTTATCGACAGAGGGACAGCTGGAAAATGTCGAGGCATATATTTCTGAATTTGTGACAACGAAAAAGGAATAAGAATAAGAATAAGAGGAGTGACCAGAGGTATAATTGAAGTATTATAAGTCTGTATTCATGTTAAATAAACTGATATAGATGAATAACCATCTTTCATGTAAAAAGAAGGGCTGCCTAAATAGACAGCCCCATTCTCAATATACGATTCAAAATATGTTCAAACCACTTTACGCGAACTTTTGTTCGATTTTTGCCAAATAGTTTCCATTTGTTCAAGTGTTTTTCCTTTCGTTTCAGGCACGAACTTCCAAACGAAGATTGCTGAAAGTACACTCATTAGCCCGTAGAAACCGTACGTTAACCCACCACTAAATTCCATCATCATTGGATAAGTAGATGAAATCAGATAGTTAGCAGCCCATTGTGCAGCTACAGCAATAGCCACGGCTTGTCCACGAATTTTGTTAGGAAAGATTTCCGAAATCAGTACCCAACAGATTGGACCCCACGACATCATGAATGAAGCGGTGTAGACAATAATAAATAGTAAAGTACTCATCCCGATAATATTTGAAAAGGCCAATCCTGCTACACCAAACATGCCAATCGCCATACCGATGGAACCAATGATTAATAAAGGTTTACGCCCCCATTTGTCCACTGTCAAAATGGCGATAACCGTAAAGACCACATTGATCAGGCCCATAACAATGGTCTGTAACATCGAAGCATCTTTGGCAGCTCCCATGCTTTCAAAAATACGAGGGGCATAATATAAAGCGACGTTGATCCCGACAAACTGTTGGAAGACAGAGAGAAGGATTCCAACAACAATCACTAATTTCCCGTAAGCAAATAATGTTTCGGATGAAATTTTTATAGTTACTGTTTGTTTAATTTCACTCAAAATGGATTTCGCTTCTTTCGAGCCATTAATTTTAGTAAGGATAGCTAGAGCTTTATCATCTTGATTTTTCAATGCTAAATATCGAGGTGTTTCTGGTACGAAAAGTAAAAGAATACCAAACAATAGCGCTGGAATCGCTCCCGAAGCTAACATATATCTCCAGCCGATGTCGTTTATCCATTCTACTGTTTGTCCATTAGCGATGCCCCAGTTAACAAAATAAACGACCAACATCCCAAAAATGATCATAAATTGATTGAACGATACTAATCGACCTCGAACATTTGCAGGTGCAATTTCTCCGATATACATCGGAACAATCGCTGAAGCTAAGCCGACACCAATTCCCCCCATGATTCGATACAAGTTAAAAGTAAGTAGTAAAGCGATGGATGGCTCACCTTTTGTGAAAAATAAAAACTCGGGATAAGCAGAGCCTAAAGCTGTTAGGAAGAAAAGGACAGCAGCTGCGATCAATGAATGTTTACGGCCGAATTTTGACGCGAAATAACCAGAAATTAAGCCGCCAATAATACAACCGATTAATGCGCTCGAAATGGTTGCCCCATGCGCAAACGAACCTAAGCCTAAAGGCTTAATATAATAGGCTTCGATTGACTTTTCAGCCCCAGATATAACAGCCGTGTCATATCCAAATAGTAAACCGCCAATCGCAGCTACTAGCGTAATTGAAAAAAGATATAGTACGTTTCGTTTTTGTTTCATAATGTATGAAAGACAGATTTTAAAAACCAAATAGGAAAGTGAGTGAATCAATAATCTGCAAGATCGCCCATTTACTAACTAAGTAGCCTCGTTTTAATTCAGATTAACAGCGCTTTCAATTATAGGTAAATAGATTTTTGAAACAGATGCTGTCAACTCATGTGCTCTATTGGTTTAATCTAATAAAACCTGGCTTATTCCCCCTTTGTTTGAGATGTGTACTCAGCCATTCAAATCGTTTCGGTTAAACTAATGTAAATTTGAAACTAGTTCTCGATTGATATCTTTCATTCGTATTTAACACGATAGAAGGGAAGTCTTGATGATGAATGGCATTTGGTGGACATTGTGTTTCAAGGCATACCCCTAAGTACTTTTGCGAAAGAACCCCTCTAATTTCGAAATTACTTTCTAACATATTGGCGGTATATAGAACAACACTTGGTTGATCTGTTTCAACGATAAGCTTACGGCCACTGATCGGATCTATTAAACTAATTTCTTCTTGATTATTCACGTTTAATAGAAATGGATGATCATATCCACCACCAACGAGCTGGTTCTGAATATGCTTCGATTGTGCACCTTCGCGTACTTTTTTTCCTTCTCTAAAATCAAAAGCGGTGTTCTCAACATCGATGAAATCACCTGTTGGAAGTAATGATGTATCGATCTCTAAAAAACGATCACTTTTCATCGTTAGTTCATGATCGAGTATATTCCTCTTTACATCACCACTTAAATTAAAATAAGAATGGTTCGTTACGTTCAGTAGTGTTTTTTTATCTGATAGACCTTGATATGTAATAACGAGTTCATTCTTGTTATTCAGACAGTAGATGACTATTACTTCAAGCTTACCAGGATACCCTTCATCGCCATCAGGACTTAGATGGGAAAATTTTATGTTAATCTCATCCGAATTCTCTTCAATGGCAGAATCCCAGATCACATGATGAAAACCAGTAGGCCCACCATGTAAATGATTTTCCCCTTCGTTAGTAGGTAAATTGTAAGTGACACCGTCTAGATTAAATGTTGGCGGATGTATTCTTCCTGCTACTCGACCAATCATTGAACCAAAGAAAGCTGAATCGTTTACATACTCGTCTAACGTATCAAAACCTAAGACAACATTTTCGAACATACCAACATTATCAGGTACAAGAATCTTCGTAATCATACAGCCGAAATCGATACAAGTAACTTCCATGCCGTGATCATTTCTTAATGTAAATGAATGCACATTTTGTCCGTGTAATTCACCAAATATCGCCTTTGTTACGTTCATTTTACTCTCCCTTTTTAGCGTTCGATTCATTCTACAAGTTTGCAAGGAAAACGGATTGAAACAATTCCTTCTATATAAAAAGCGTAGGAGGGCGACTTTACTAGAATTATTCCATTTACCGGAACTTCTTTAATCCTTCATTTAATTGTTTAGTTTGTTCATACACATTTTTGTATAAATGGTAAAGTTGTTGATAGACTTCAACATTTTCCGGTACAGGTGTGTATGTTTTAGCAGAGGAGATGAATACATCGGCACATGCTTCTAATGATTCGAACCAATTACACCCGTATGCGGCTAGTATTGCTGCTCCGACAGCTGGCCCTTGTTCACTGGATAGTTTGATTATTTTTGCGTTGAAGATGTCAGCTTGAATTTGCAGCCATGTGTCATTTTTTGCCCCTCCACCGATGGAGATGATCGTATCAATCGTCTTGCCATTTTCGCGGAATATTTCGATCGATTCATGCAAAGAAAAGGTAATGCCTTCAATGACCGATCGTGCGAAATCCCTTTGTTTATGGGAAGAATCAATCCCGATAAAACTGCCACGTATGTTGGCATCTGCGTGCGGTGTTCGTTCTCCGACGAGATATGGGGTAAATAACAGGCCGTTTGCTCCAATCGGAACTTCGTGTAAACAGGCTAGTAGTGATTCAAACGATTCATCTTTGGCAAACGTATCTTTAAACCAACTTAAACTATGTCCAGCTGCTAATGTTACGCCCATTGTGTAAAAAGTATTTTCTTTGCCGTGATTGAAATAATGGACTTTCCCTTGAAAGTCACGATCATTTCGTTCCTCATAAGAAAGGACAACACCTGATGTGCCAATACTGCATAATGTTTTTCCTTCTGAAAGGATGCCTGAACCAATTGCACCACAGGCATTGTCTGCCCCACCCGCAAATACTTTCGTAGACCGAGCTAAACCGGTTTGTACCGCAATGTCTTCAGTAATAGTACCAACACACTCGTGTGATTCTACTAATGGTGGGCAGATAGTACGATCAATCCCGACTAACTGACATAGTTCTTCACTCCACTTTTTCTCCCCAACGTTCAATAAAAGAGTGCCAGCCGCATCTGAATATTCACTATGTATGAGACCGGTCATTTTATAACGCAAATAATCTTTTGGTAACATAAAAACAGCTGTTTTTTCGAATCTTTCTGGTTCATATTGTTTAACCCAAAGTAATTTTGGTAATGTAAAGCCTTCTAATGCTTGGTTTTTCGTGATGTCTAACAGACGTTTTTCGCCAATCATATTGTAGATTTCCTTACATTGCTCCGTTGTTCTCGTATCATTCCAAAGAATGGCATGGCGTAAAACGTTATACTCTTCATCTAGTAATACAAGTCCGTGCATTTGTCCGGAATAACTAATCCCTTGAATTTGTTCGATGTCGCCATCAAATTGCTCGACAAGTTCCTGTAATGCGGCAATTGTTTTTTCTACCCATTCATTCGGGTCTTGTTCACTATACCCAGACTGCTCTTGGATTAAAGGATAAGACCTTGTTGTTTCATGACAAACTTCACCGTTTTCATTCATTAATAAAACTTTGACAGCACTCGTACCTAAATCAATCCCAATTACATAGTTCATGAAAAATCACCCTTTTTTTAAGATAGAGGGAGGGTCTGACCCATTCGTTACGAGTCACCCTCCTAATCTAGTTTAGTTATTTCACACTTACAGTTGCTATTGCATCTAAAATGTACTTATTTAAAATGGCTTTTAAGTATTCTTGTCTACCTGATTTATTTTCAATCGTGTCAAGTTGCAGGGCATATTGCTCGAGTGTATGGAAGTTTGTTTTTCCTTCAACAATATCAAGTCCAATGCCTTCTGTATAACTGCTGTAACGATCTGCAATAAAATTGTCTAGTACTTTATCTTCAATTAAACGCTGAGCGACTTTTGCCCCGATAGCAAAGCTGTCCATGCCAGCAATATGAGAATAGAACAAGTCTTCAGGGTCAAATGAACCTCTTCTTACTTTCGCGTCAAAGTTTAACCCACCTGATCCAAGACCGCCGTTTTTGAGAATCTCGTACATGGCTAGTGTTGTAGAGTATAAATCTGTTGGAAATTCGTCCGTATCCCAACCAAGTAATGTATCACCTTGGTTTGCATCGACTGAACCTAACATCCCATTAATACGTGCTACATGTAATTCATGCTCAAATGTATGACCGGCAAGTGTGGCATGGTTCGCTTCAATATTAAATTTGAAATGGTCTTGTAAGCCATATGATTGTAAAAACGAGAGGCTCGTTGCCACATCAAAATCATATTGATGTTTTGTTGGTTCCTTCGGCTTTGGTTCAATTAAAAATTGCGCGTTAAACCCAATTTCTTTCGAATAATCTAAAGCCATATGGAAGAAACGAGCAAGGTTATCAAGCTCAAGCTTCATGTTTGTGTTTAGCAATGTATCGTATCCTTCACGCCCACCCCAAAACACGTAGTTCTCTGAACCTAGTTCTTTACCAACTTCTAAACCTTTCTTCACTTTAGCAGCTGCATAAGCAAATACATCAGCATTTGGCGATGTTGCTGCGCCATGTAACCAACGTGGGTGGGAGAACATATTCGCTGTATTCCATAATAACTTTGTTTTACTAGTTTTCATATATTCTTTAACCATTGCCACAATTTCATCTAGATTCTTAAATGTTTCACTTAGTGAATCTGATTCAGGTGCCACGTCAAAATCATGGAAACAGAAGTAGGGAACGTCTAGTTTTTCATAAAATTCAAACGAAGCTTCCACACGTGCTTTTGCTAAGTCCATTCCGGAAAATTGATTATATGGACGTACCATTGTACTTTGTCCAAATGGATCCGTTCCTTCTCCTGTAAACGTATGCCAATAGGATACAGCAAAGCGAAGAACATCTTCCATTTTCTTACCATTGATTGTTTCTTCCGGGTTGTAATATTTATACGCAAAAGAATTCGTAGAGTCTGGACCTTCATATTTTACATGATTAACCGTATTAAAATAGCTCATTTTCATTCCTCCAAAATAGTTTTCATATATTTATTAGTATCATTGAAAACGGTTAATGGTATCGTTTTCAACTTTATATTTGCATTGTATCAGCAATAACTTAGTTTGTCTATCGAATGAACTAAGTTTTTCTTTTTCTTTTTAATATGGTATAAATAGAGTAAAGAAACCGTTTTAGATCGTTAATTTGAGGAGAAATGATATGACTTGGAATCAACAATTAGTAAAAGTAAATAATAAATCAAAAGTATTAGAAACGATTAAGGAACAAGCTCCATTATCCCGTGCGGATATCTCACAACAACTAGGATTAACGAAAGGCACGATTTCCTCATTAGTTAATGAGTTATTAGCTGAAAACATTTGTTATGAGACTGGGCCTGGTGTATCTAGCGGTGGCAGACGTCCAGTTATGCTGCTCTTTAATGAACGTGCCGGATACGCGATCGGAATCGATTTAGGTGTGAATTATATATTAGGGGTGCTAACTGATCTTTCAGGAAATATAGTCAGTGAGAAGATGAAGACGATCAATAATATGGACTATGATATGGCCATGATGGCGATAAAAAAGATGATTCAATTCTTACTAGATTCTGCACCAACGAGCCATTATGGTGTTGTAGGGATTGGTATTGCTGTACCTGGGATTGTCAATAATGGGGGAGACCATATATTGCTCGCACCTAATTTAGGTTGGAAAAATATCCATTTAAAACAAGAGATTGAAAAGGAATATAACCTACCTGTTGTAATCGAGAATGAAGCAAACGCTGGTGCATATGGAGAAAAGCGTTTTGGAGCAGGAAAAGAATTTGAAAATCTTATCTATTTAAGTGCTGGAATCGGTCTTGGTGTAGGGTTTATTTTGAATAATGAATTGTATCGAGGAGCGGAAGGGTTTTCGGGAGAAATGGGCCATATGATTATTGATATACATGGTAAAGAATGCAGCTGTGGAAGTGCAGGATGCTGGGAGTTGTATGCATCCGAACAAGCATTATTAAACCAAGCCAAGGACGTAAAATCAATCAATCAAGCAGAGTTAAACTTGGAATCATTAGTTCAACTAGCAACAGAAAATGAGGAAATAAACTCTTTATTTGCTCAAATTGGTAGATACTTAGGCTTTGGACTGACGAATATTATTAATACGTTTAATCCACAACAAATCATTATTGGAAATCGATTAGCACTGGCAAAAGACTTAATCGTGCAACCAATCGCCGATGTTGTCGAACGTCATTCATTAAGACATAATCAAACCAACTTAAAAATAAGCTTTGCAGAATTAACCAACTATTCATCGGCACTAGGTGTTTCGGCCTATACAACCGAATTTTTCTTGAAATCAGATTTACAAGAATCTAAATAAAAAGTTTACATGTTCTTGAAAAGAAATTGAAACGGGTCCGATTTAATGAAAAGTCCTTATAAAAAAGGGCTTTTTTATTTAACCTATTATCTAGCAGGGGAAATTATGAGGTAGTGTATAAAACTGTGATTAAACATATTACTTTGGTGAAGCTTGTCTTAAGACAAGCTTATACTACGGTGAATCTGATAAACACTATAGTCTCTAAGTTTTCATGAGCATTAATGAACCGCTGGATGAAGAGAACGCGAGTTTCCTTTGCTATGATATAGTTCAAGCTTGTATTCCAACTAGCTCATGTGAAATCTCTATATAATAGAAAATTATGAAAAATCAAAATATTTGCAATACAACGAGAGAGTTATATACTATATTTATCGGATTCTTGGAGTCGCTATTATTAGCAGAATAGGAGGAAGTATGTTTTCAACAACAAAAAAGTAGCTTTGCAGAAGGGGGATTAGAAATTAGGGGGAAATTCCGAGTTTAAGGACAGCAACACACAACAAAACGGTTGTAAAAATAAGAAAATGGAGGGATTCTATGAAAATTGGTAAAAGGAATACCAATACTGTTCTTTCAATAATTTTGTTACTAGGACTTCTTTGTGGTAGCTCTTTTGTCTCGGCCTCTAGTAATAGTGATGATGATCTAGTATATTCTGCACAAGCAAATAGGCATAATGATACTGCAAAAATAACGAAAAATATGAAAGCGCTTCCTAAGGTGAAAGAGATTCCGTATGGAGAGGGAATGACTTTCCATAGCGAACCGACTTCTATTAGTCATCCATTTAGCTCGATGTATAGTTCTAGCGGTCGTGTAGACATTTGGAATGACTATGGCTATGAGGAAAAAGAGTTTTTCATGTCAGGTAAAGCAAATGTATATGACATTAATAAAAAAGATGACCCATCCATAAAATCATTAGGCAATGATTATACAACAAGGCTACTAGTAAGATTCCCCAAGGATGCATCTAAATTCTCTGGTCGAGTTTATGTAGATATTTTAAATGCTTCTAGCGGTGTAGATTTGGAAGATACTTTTGGCAGAAGCTATGATTGGTACATGAACGAGGGGCATGCCTATATTGGGATTACTTCGAAAACTGATACGATTAATGCACTAAAGAAATTCGATAGTAACAGATATGCAGATTTAAACTGGAAAGTAAATGGAGTAGATGAAAACGGGCTGGTTTGGGATATGATTTCTCAACTAGGTACTAAGCTTCGAGACAAAAGTGCAGGTGATATATTGGGTGGCCTAGACCCGAAATATGTGTATTTATCCGGTCAAAGTCAATCAGGTTTTTATTTGAATACGTACATCACATTATTTGATGATTTCCTGAAAAAATCCAATAAAAGAAAGCCATTGTTTGACGGCTATTTGAATTTAGTAGGACCTGGAACAACCAATGTACGTTCGAATGGACCGAAGCCATCTGTTACATATTCAGAAACGAGTGTTCCATATATCGTGATTATGTCTGAATTTGAACACCGGTTTGGAAGCTTAACAGAATATCCTGAGTATGAAAGAAAAAAAGACTCAAATTCTAAGAAAAATAAGTTTAGATTCTATGAGGTTGCAGGTACTCCTCATACTGATCCTACACTCGCAGTTATTCCCAATAGCGCTGAAATTGCTCTTGGTAACGGGAAGGGCAGACCACCCAAGGAGTATGATGCGGGACATTATGAAAGCGATTTAAATCTTCAGATATTTGTGAATGCTGCCCAAGAAAACATGCATAAATGGGTAACGAAAGGGATACCTGCTCCATCTGCTCAAGGCAAATGGATCGATTACAAAAAGACTAAAACGAAAGGGAAAACATTATATACTCCTAAAACGGATGAACACGGAAATGCATTAGGTGGAATCCGTGCACCGATGATGGAGTATCCAATTGCAACGTATTATGCGAGCAGAAATGGATTGCCTTTTGAGACAAATGGAAGCATGGTATTTTTTACAGCAGATAAAATAGCAAAATTATATCCTGATTTTGAAAAAGATTATAAAAAGCCATTCATAAAACAAGCAAAAAAACTATTGGATACAGGTTATATTTTACAAGAAGGCTATGACAAACTAGTAAATTATGTGAATGAAAAGAAAGGCTTCGGCGGACCAGATGCTGAGAAAATTTCCGCTATAGCGAATGCTAAGCCAACAAAGATTGTAGAAAAAACGTTTGATCATGAAGCGATTGGTTTTCATCCAGAAAAACAACCCGATGTAGAGGCGAATCCAAATCTAAGTCATCCATATAATTCGATGCTGTCATCTGTCGGTTCTGTAGATATATGGGGAGATTATGATTATACAGAAAAGGAATTTTTTCTTTCTGGTAATGCCAATGTGTATGAGGTTGGCAAAATTGAAGGCAATGATGTTCCGACGATTAAGAGTGGACCTCATGATTATACAAATCGGATCATCGTTCGTATGCCTAAGAATATGAAGAATTTTTCGGGTGCTGTTTATATCGATATTCTAAATGCATCCAATAATTCGGATATGGAAGATACATGGAGAAGAAGCTGGGAATATTACATGCAAAATGGCCATGGTTATATAGGCATTACATCTAAAAATGTCAATGTTTCAGCGCTGAAAAAATTTGATCCTGTAAGATATGCAGACATTGATTGGGGTGCTGATCAGGCTGGTGAATATGAAAACGGATTATTCTGGGATATGTTATCGCAGCTTGGCGTCGCTTTACATGATGACGAACAAAGCGCACAAATCCTTGGAAAAAAACCAGACTTTGTTTTCCTTGGCGGGCAAAGCCAATCTGGAATGTATCTGAATACTTATACAAATACCTTCCAGCCATACTTATATGATGCAAAAAAGAAAGAATACTTGTTTGATGGATACTATAACTGGGTAGGTCCGAGACCGACTTCTTTGACACCACCTTTACAACCAGTGCCAAGTACAAATGAAAACAGTCCACAAACCATCTTTAAGGCAATGGGTGTTCCAAACATTGCTATTATGTCTCAAGCGGAATTTAAGGCTAAAGAAGCGAATCCTTCTACTTATAAGTCAAAAAAGGATCAAAACAGTGAGTATGATATTTTTAGACTATATGAAGTAGCGTCGACGCCTCACTCAGATGCGATATCGCCGATTATTCCAAATAATGATGCGATTGTTAAGGCTGGGGCAAAAGCTAGACTATACCCAACTAGTCCATTACCTAATACGATTAAGAGTGATTTGCACATTGATATGTTTGTAAGTGGGGCATTGCAAAACTTGTATGATTATGCTATTGCTAAAAAGGCTAATCTACATGCAGATCCTAAGAAGTACTTCCCGTCTGCCGACGATCGATGGGTAAATATAGATCCTGCAACAGGAAAATTCACAAGAGATGTGCATGGCAATGTAGTAGGTGGAATTCGTCATCCTCTCGCTGATCACCCACTGGCTATTTATATGGTAGAAAGTGATTTTATGACAATGTTTACTAACGAAAAGTTAAAGAATCTATATGGCACAAGAGAAAACTGGGTAGCTAAGATGAACGCTTCTGTCGATCAATTACTTGCAGAGGATTTAATCCCACAAACAGTTGCCGCCTCGTATAAGAAAGTCATTGCTGAGAATACAAGCCCTTGGAATCAACAATAAAATGGTATCGTAACAAATGCTCGGAGTGCCAGGTTTTGGGTGTTTCGAGCATTTGTTTTTGCCGATGAAATGGAATAAAAAGGTCCATGAGCGTCTGATCCCAACCCAATGATGAAAAAGGTTCAGGTTCTCAATTTGTATCACTTTATGAAGGCGGCGGTGCGGAGCTGATTTTGCAAAGTCTCGCCCTTTGCCACAGAAAAGAGCGTTATTACTTTGTTCTTAACTTCTATTACCTAAAATATTATTTAGATAGGAAAGTTTAAAAGGCATTTAGCTAAATAATCACAATATACTTAATTAAAGGAAGGGAATATTTAAGAAAGTAGGTGTAGTTGTTGGATAGTAGACAAAAAAAGGCGATTGTTATTGCAGGTTTATTTGGCATTATCTTAACAATAGCTATTCTTTGTGTTTACCTAACTTCGCCAAAAGAAAAAGTGGAAGAAAAGCCTGTTACTCAAGTTGAAGTACTGGAAAAAGTTCATACAGATGGAACAACGATGCCGGCGTCTGAGGACTTATTGGCAGAAGAACAGATAGAAGGTGAACCGGCTTATATTTCTGAGGATGTGGTAACGAATAAGGAATAAAAATAAAAGGACTGGCCAGATGTGTAATTACTGGTCAGTTCTTTTTTTCAAATATGGAATTGTAATAACGGGTTGAGTTGTATGGAAGAAATCATAAGGCTCTTTTACATACGTAATATTCGGATTGTTGAACTCCCCACCACTTAATTTCCAACGAAATTTGAAGTGGGGGATTCCTGTGAACACCCGTGTATCCACCAGTTATTGAGCAGGCTCTACTCGTAGTCCCTACGGTGAAAACTTTTAGAATCTTGTACGTTGGACTCACGGCACGCTATGCTCTGCTTGGTTTTCACTACTTCGATACGTGCGGAGCGATTAGAACGTTGAAGATTTTACGCAACAGACGATTTTCCTGTTGCAACCTCCTATCTTCAGTTTTCAAAGAGCATTTGTACAAATATAGAACAGAACAAACACTCGTGTTGTTCAACGGTTTAGGCTAACGCCGACCGAAATTCATCTCCCACCTACTCATTGGGGAATGCCCTTCACATTCGTTGAGGAAGGAGTCTTCTTTCGGGAAATGATAAAAATTGTTTTGATCATAATGTTCTAGTTGTCGCTCGTATACCTAGATTCTGGCTCGTAATCTTGTTCAGCGGTATCGATGGCTTGAATATCATGTAATTCTTCCTTGCATTTTTTCCATATTATTCATGGTTATGATTGATACTATAAGGGTACATGATTGTTAAAGGTTCCGTTATTTGTCCTAGTATCAGAATTTTGTCGAAAAGTTTTAAAGGAGTGCTTAGGTTAATATGATAAAATGGTAAAATAATTGATTAATAGGATTTGAAGGTTAATTGTTTGTTGCTAGTTTTATGGAGGGAATAAGAATATGTAGGGAATGGGGGAAGCTCGCGTTATGATGCGAACGTGAAAGACCATTTTCTAGTTTCTTATGAAATGAGAAGAGGTCGTCCCAAACGACTATATACCTGTTTATATTACGTGAAAGTAAATGGTGTATAGAGAGTCAGATCCTTCTGGGACAACTTTTTCGTACATATACGAGGGAGAATTTATCATGGATGCAAGTATAACAAAGGAAGATTTTTATCACATTCTCAAAGAAGCTTTTGACAAAGGAGAATCGGAGGGGGATGTAACAGTCAATGAGTTAGTAGAAGAATTGACTTTAAAACTCCAGGCAATATTACTAGAGGCATAAGGAAGATATAGTGAATTTGTATCATTATTTATCTGAATTTTAAAATATCATCCTGCATTAACGGAAAGTCAAGACCCCATCTCAAGGCTTAGAAGAAACGTAGGTGGGGGATGAAGAGCCCCCACTATAGTCGATAAAACGGAATGAGGACTGCTATCAGGGAAGCGTGGAATCAACAATCCATGCTAGTTGTTCCGCTTCCTTTTTAGATAAACGGTCGAGTAAGCTGACTGTTGTCATATCTTACTCATCCATTAAATCCACAAAATACCACTATTCATGGTATATATTTTCCGTTGTAGCCTGTGTTTCTCAAATTAACCTGGAAAGTTAACTTGTAGAAGCAAAAAAGTTCAAAATGGTGTAAAATAGTAATAAGAACTAGAAAGGGAGGTTGTCATATGCGATTAGAAGGAAAGAAAGTTATTAGTTTGGTTCATCATGAATGTGAAGATTTAGAGCTTTGGTATCCGATTCTCAGACTTCGAGAAGAGGGAGCGATTGTCCATCTTGCTGGTGAAGTGGCAAATGAGACATATATCGGCAAATACGGTGTGCCAGCAGAATCTGATTTGGCATATGGTGACGTCAATCCAGAAGATTATGATGCCATTCTAGTACCCGGAGGTTGGGCGCCTGATAAAATCAGAAGGTTCCCTGAAGTGATTTCATTAATCCAAGAAATGGATGCCAATGAAAAACCGATTGGCCAAATCTGTCATGCAGGCTGGGTATTAATTTCTGCTAAAATTTTGCAAGGGAAAAACGTAACCAGTACACCTGGCATTAAAGATGATATGGAAAATGCCGGTGCCAATTGGTATGACGAGCCGGTTATTACAGACGGACATCTTATCTCAAGTCGCCGTCCACCAGATCTGCCGGATTATTTACGAGAGTTTATTAACGTATTGGAAGCAAAGTAAAATCTGATCATTGCTTTTATATGCTGTTTATTCAAAAGAACCTATGCACACAGCTGCATAGGTTTTTTCTTGTATGTCCTCGATATCCGCTCAGAACGTTAATCCACTACCCAAAGCTTGCTCTTCACAAAACAAGGTGCTATTTGGCGAACGTGATATAGAAAGATGCTCAAATTTATTTGTGGGTGAACGAGAGAGTTAGAATAAATTCCATTTTCACATTCGTCAAATTCTTTCAGATGGCCTTAGGAAGGATGGTTATTCTTTGATGAATAGCAGCCATACGGTATAAGCCAAGTCCTTTGCATTCTATCTTTATTAAATCATAAATTGAAAATTTTCTGGGAAGATGAAATACCTTTCATTCCTTAGATATTCACTTAACACCGTCCTATTACTTGTGATCCGATGGTCCTGATGAAGCGAAGTATATTCCAAATTTATTAGACTATAGGAGTTTCCAAATTGCATCATTGCATTGTATTTGTATTAAAAGTGAATTTTACACTATCACCTAACCATATTGTTTCTGAATATTCTAATGGGTTTTGATCAATTAAGTAGGAAATACTCTTTAGAAAAGTTGCTGGGACAGTGTATTGAACATTTAATAGCTTCATGTCTGCTGCATTTGGAATGATGGATTGTATAGAATTTTCAATATTTACAGGTGTTAGATTATAGTTTTTTGAAAGAGTTGTACTTAGGTGGTTACCTATTAACGGTTTATCTAGTATTTTAGGAACCATTGAGTCAGCTAACCACGATCTATTAAGTCCAATAGGTTTGTTATTGAATACAAATAGGCGTTTAATATAAACTAAATTTTCCTCTTCAGATATTTTTAAACATTCATTCACATGAGAAATAGGTCCACACATAGAAGATGTTAATAGTACTGGAATAATATTATTCCCACTCTGTTCTAGCTTAGCATTTAATGCAGTTGGTAAACTGAAATCATGAACGAAAGGTTTCGGGTTATATTTAACAAAAACGCCTTTACCTTGAATTTTATTAATAATTCCTTCTCTTTTCAATTCATCTAAAGCCTGTCTTAATGTGACACGACTAATGTCATATTCCTCTGTTAGTTTTGCTTCTGAAGGTATCTTTTCATTTTCTTTCCACTCATTCTTCATAATACGTTCTCTTATATTAGTTGCAACCTGATGATAAATTGGTACAGGCGAATCTTTGTCGATAGATATTCGATTAGTGTACACCACATAATCCCCTTTTTCATATAGTTGTATGGTTATATATACAATTGATTGTAAATGATTATGAAATAAATTCAAAGTTTACTGATCAATTTGAAAAAATAAAATATTTGGATTGATAATTATTGTATGGTTGTGTTAATGTTAATACAAGTTAAAAATATGTGAATGGAGGGTAACTTATGCGAGATTATGATAATGCAATGAGAAACCAAGTGTTTAGTTTACCTAAATTATTAAAAGAACAGTATGAGGATTTAGAGCCTAAAACAAGAAAGCTATTAACCACTCCTGAAATCTTTTCCATTCAAAAGATTGTGATTACAGGATGTGGAGATTCTTTCGCGGCAGGATTAGCGACAAAACACATCTTTGAACTATTAACGGGTATCCCAACTGAAGTCGTAACATCCATTGATTTAAGTAGATTGTATGCGGAAAATCAATTAGGAAATTCCCCAAATAACCCATTTATTTTTGCAGTCAGCCACTCTGGTACAGTAGCAAGAGTAGGTGAATCAGTAGAACGTGCGAATAAATATGGTGCTTATACAATTGGAATAACATCTAATAAAGACTCTTATCTTGGAAAAACTGCGAAAAAGACATTAGATTTAGATATTCCAAAATTCGAGCCAAGCCCGGGGGTCCGCAGTTATTTAGTGTCAGTCCTATCACTGCTTTTAATAGCCATTAGAATTGGTGAGGTTAGAGGGAAATACACGATGGATGTTGCTATGGATTATAGAAAAGACATTTTAACACAAGCGGATCTACTAGAAGAATCACTTACTTCCATGGATAGTAAAACATTAGCACTCGCTTTGGAATGGTCCGAAATGGAAGCGTTTGATTTTATAGGTTCAGGTTTTGATTATGCCACAGCATGGTATGGGCACGCAAAGATATTTGAAGCTGTTGGGAAGTATGCGATGCACATTAACACGGAAGAGTGGTTACATCTGAATTTCTTTATGAGAAATTTTTCGAAAATTGGAACAGTAATGATAGCCAATTCTACGAATCCCAGTTTGTCTCGAGCAATAGAAACTATCAACTATTCGCTTGAACTCGGCCGTCCAACATTAGTTATTTCAGATCTAAAGGAAAAAGCATTTGCAGAAGGTTGCACGGTAATAGGAACACCGATATCAAAATACCCTATTTCGATTCCTTTAACACAATTTGTTCCATTAGCCTTGCTGAGTGGCTATATTGCGAACATGATCGGTGAAGAAGATGGTAGGGGATGTAAAGATAATTGGTCATTTGCTCAACATGGAAATGCCGTTAAAAATAGTGAAATCATTGTAAAATAAGAAATGAAAAGAGGATTTACTAATGCTGAAAAATTTCACGTTGCGAACTAAAGAACATGATGTAATCAAACTAAACGATGATATTGTTGAATTTGTTAAAAATAGTGGTGTAGAAAGTGGGACATGCGTCATTTATACGCCACATACAACGGCGGGATTAACCATTACTTCATATTGGGACCCAAGGGGATTAGAAGATTTACAAGATGAAATACGAAGAATCGTTCCAACGAGAATTGACTTTAAGCATCAACATGATACTCCACAAGATGCAGCGGGTCATGTTAAATCTTCATTAATAGGTGTTTCAATGAGCTTAATCATAGAGAATAGTGACTTATTACTTGGACATTCTCAAGGAATCTATTTTCTAGAATTCGATGGACCTAGAAATAGAGAATATTTCGTGAAGGTTCAATCAGACAGATAAAATGGAGGTAGACCAATGAAAAAGAAATTAGTTGGCTTAGTTACAATATTCTTGGTGATGGTAATATTCGCTGGGTGTTCAAACGATAGTAAAACAACAGCAGATGGAAAAGAAATCATAACTATGTGGTTCTGGGGAGCGCCTCCTGAACATCAAGAAACCCTAAAGAAAGTATTAATTGATAAATACAATAAATCGCAAAATGAATATGAATTAAAGATTGAATATAGAAATTCAGTTGATAAAGATATTTCAGTAGCCCTTTCTTCAGGTAAGGGTCCAGATATTGTATACGGTTCAGGTCCATCATTTGTCATTCCGCTAGCAGAGGCTGGGAGAATTGAAAATTTAGACAAGTATGCTGAAAAATATGGTTGGAAAGATAGAATCTTAGATCCTATCTATGAATCTGGTACTGTGAATGGAAGTCTTTATAGCTTAGGTAATTCATTGAACACAGTTGGTATTTTTTATAATAAAAAGGTTTTAAAAGATAATAATTGGCCGGAACCAAAAACTATCGAAGAATTAGAGAAAATTATGGATGAGGCAATTGAAAAAGGAATGTATGCTTCGGTAACAGGAAATAAGGGATGGAAACCAGTTAACGAAAATTATTCATCACTGTTTTTAACCCATTTTGCTGGTGGTGAAAAAGTTTACGAAGCCTTGACTGGAACGACTAAATGGACGGATCCTACAATTATTGACGCGTTAGATACTTCTGCTGATTGGTATAAAAAAGGCTATTTAGCAGGAAAAGATTATACAAACCTTACGTTTAATGAAGCAACACAGTTATTAGCTGATGAAAAGGCTCCGTTTTTCTTTGGTCCTTCTTTAGTATACCAATTTGCAGCTCAATCCTTTTCAGGAGACAAGGCGAAAGATTTAGGATTTATGGCTTTTCCAACTAAAGATCATGAAACAAATGAACCTTATTATACTTTAGGTGTCACAGCAACGTTGTCCATTAACGCTCAATCAAAACACAAGGATGAAGCTGCAAAAATTCTAGATACTATGATGACTAATGAGTTTATGAATGAAATGACGAAAACATGGCCTGGTTATTGGGGGGTCCCTTTAAAAGGCCTACAAATTGATACTAGCGACATGCCAGAATTGTCAAAAGCATACGCTGAAACAATAAAAAATATGGTGGATGGTGTAAATAAAGGTCACTTTGGTTATTATTCAGGTGTATTCTTACCACCAGCAACACAACAAATTTTCCTAGATATTGAATCGATTTGGAATGAACAAATGACTAGTACAGAGTTAATGAAGAAAGTGCAAGTAGAGTTTGATAAAGAAAAAGAAAAAGGCTTAGTACCACCGATACCAAAACCTTCTGAGTAACAATAGAAAATGGGACACTCAAATTTATTTGAAATCGTCCCATTTTTATCCTAACGGAAGTAGAGAGGGGTCATTGCTGATGAGAAATACAGTCAATTATTTTCTAATATCCCCAGCATTACTAATTAGTATATTAATAGTATTTATCCCTGGATTATTAACAGTAATCGTTGCCTTTACCGACTGGAATGGAGTTTCAACAACACCAAATTTTGTCGGTGTTCAAAATTTTAATGAATTATTTGTAGATAGCATATTTTGGAAGGCGTTGTTAAATAATGCAAAGTGGACATTAATGTTCGTAACAGTTCCGATTGTAATAGGACTACTTACGGCTATGATGTTACTAAAAAGAAAAAAAAGTAAGAGTGCCTATCAATTAATCTTCCTCTTTCCTTATATTTTAGCACCAACCACAAATGCAATTTTATGGTTGAATATTATCTTCAATCCAGTTTCAGGAGTGATTGGTTACTTACAAGAGATTGGAATTCCAATTGATTCTCCATTATCATCGGTCGATACAGCGTTATATGCAGTAGCATCTGTAGATATTTGGCATTATTGGGGTTTCCTAACGGTCGTTTATTTAGCTGCACTTCGGCAAACTCCTGCTGAACAAATTGAAGCCGCTTACTTAGAAGGTTGCAATGGTTGGCAAATCTTTAGATATGTGTATTTTCCTAGTATTAGGCCTACGTTCAATATAATGTTTGTGATGATTATTATCTTCTCTTTCCTCACCTTTGATTATGTTTACTTATTAACTGGTGGAGGTCCATCACATTCTACTGAAATGTTAAGTACCTATGCCTATACATTTGCTTTTTCGGCATTTCAAGTAGGAAAAGCGGCTGCCATTGCTTTATTTATGAGTTTCTTCGGATTGTTAGCTTCATGTCTATATATTTGGATGAGTAGAAATGATTTGAAAAATTAAGAGATGGAGGAAATATCATGAAAAGTAGTTCGTTGGCGAAGAAGAAACAGACGTCTGTCTTATCACATGTGATTTTACTGTTATTTTCCATTTCTGCTTTAGCTCCATTGTCACTTGTGTTATTAAATAGTTTTAAAAACCAAACTGAAATTATCAGAAATCCTCTGTCTTGGCCAAAAGCATTAAATATTTCAAATTATGTTGATGCTTGGCATGCAGCGAATTTTAGTACAGGATTTATCAACAGTATTTTACTTACTGGAACGACAATCGTGATTGTATTAATTGCGTCAGGTCTTGCTGGGTATGTATTAGCAGGAAAAAAGATAAAAGCAACTCAAGCAGTCACGATCTATTTCATGGTCGCAATGACGATTCCGATTCAGTTATTTCTCTTTCCTTTATATTTTGTGTTAGCAAAATTTAATTTAATAGGGAATATCTATGCTGTTAGTTTTATTTTAGCTGCTGTAAATATGCCCCTTGCCACTTTCTTAATGCGGACATTTTTTATGAATATACCAACAGAATTAGAGGAATCAGCAAGAATAGATGGCGCTTCAACATTTAATTTGATTACAAAAATAATGTTTCCTTTGGTGAGGCCAGGATTGATTACAGTTAGTATTATTGTTGGAATTTCTGTATGGAATGAATTTTTGATTACATCTACATTTCTACAGGGGCAAGAAAACTTCACAGCAACTTTAGGATTTTTATCATTGAATAATACGTACAATACAAATCAAGGATTAATGATGGCTGCTTCTGTCTTAATGATTGCCCCCTTAATTGTTTTCTTCTTAGTCGTTCAAAAGTACTTTATTGAAGGATTAGTAAGTGGGTCCGTTAAAGGATAAAAAAGAAAAGGGTGTTAATGAAAATGAGTATCTCCAAATATGAATCTCAGATTTATTCGGGAGTTTTAGGGAAAATCATAGGCGTATATTTAGGACGACCTATTGAAGGCTGGACATATGATTCTATCTATGAATCGTTTAAAGACGTTAATCATTTCGTGCATCGACAAGTAGGAGTCCCATTGATTGTACCAGATGATGATATCTCAGGAACATTCGTTTTCTTTAGAGCATTGGAAGATTATCAATTTAATAAAAATTTGTCTGCTGCACAAATCGGTGATACATGGCTCAATTATATAATTGAAAATCAAACGGTATTGTGGTGGGGTGGATTATCTAGATCAACAGAACATACGGCTTTTTTAAGACTAAAAAATGGAATAAACGCCCCCATAAGTGGTTCAAGTGAGTTGAATGGAAAAAGTATGTCGGAACAAATTGGTGCTCAAATATTTATCGATAGTTGGGCAATGGCATGTCCGAATAACCCTGAATTAGCAGTCGATTTTGCTAGAAAAGCTGCAAGTGTGAGTCATGATGGGATAGCTGTTGATGCAGCGTGTCTATTGGCGCATATGGAAGCTAGTGCGTTTGAAGAAAAAAATGTTGATAGATTACTAACGAATGCCCTGTCTGTTGTGAATAATGTTGAACTTACTACAGTCGTTACAGATTTAGTTCAAGAATGTCGAAATGCTACGGATTGGCGAGGAGTTAGGGAATGGATTTCAATGAACCATGGCTATGATAAATATCCTGGAAGTTGTCCGATGGTGACCAATCATTTGGTGGTTATTATGGCTTTATTCATGGCTGGAGACGACTTTCAAAAATCAATTATGATTGCAGCATCAGCAGGATGGGATACTGATTGTAATGCAGGTAATGTAGGGTGTCTTAATGGCATACGTTTAGGGCTTGAGGGACTAAGTAAAGGACCAGACTATCGAAAATCTGTTTCTGATCGAATGTATGTTGTCTCAGCAGATGGTGGTAGCTGTGTGACGGATGCTGTCATTGAAACAAGAAAAATAGTGAAAGCAGCTTATGCACTTAATGGGGAAGAGATACCTCCCAAAATGAAACGTTACTCTTTTGAATACCCTGGTTCAACACAAGGATTTACACAATATGAAGACTTCCTTGAAGAATTGGCAACTACGAAAATATATAATTACAATACAATCTCAAAAGAAAATGGATTGGTTATTGAGTACGATCATTTAGCAAAAGGAAACCATTCTACTGTTTCATTGGATACTTTTGTTGAATTGGAATCAAGAGGAAAAGAAGGAACTAGCTACTTTGAAGTTTTAGCTTCCCCTAGCTTATATTCTACACAGGAAATAGAAGTGGAAGTTCTATCAATGAATGAACTACAACCAATTTTAACATTTTTTATTGATATATATGATCAAGAAGATGAAATTCAAACTTTATACAGTGATTCCTATATTCTGGAGAAGGGAAACAATCGATTGCAATGGTCTCTTCCCCATACACAAGGACATGCTATTTATAGATTAGGCATCCGATTAACAAGTAATGAAAGAATCGATGGCCGTGTAGTCATAAAATCGATAGATTGGAACGAGGCACCCAAGTCTTTTGAATTAAAAAAAGCGATAGAGTTAACGCCAAGTTTAACACCTTGGACGACAAATACAACATGGATTAAATCATTTATGAGCTCTGCGGATCATTTTAATCCTGATTATGCTGAAACTTTTTCTATTTCTCATTCAACTAATAACGGAGTTGTAACAATAGGGTCAAAGGAATGGAAAGATTATTGCGTGTCATCAGAAATTATTTTTACAAATCAAGAATCAGCTGGACTTGTAGCAAGATCGAGCGGTCATAGAAGGTACTATTCTGTGCTTTTTTACAAAGATAAAATGATGATCGGAAAACAAAAGGATCACGAGTATGTAAATTTAGCTCAAAAAGAATTCGATATGAAGCTGGATGCGCGTTACAAGGTATCGTTTTCTGTAAGAGGCAATGTGTTAGAAGTAATGGTAGACGGTGAAAAAAAACTTCATGCAATAGATGATGAGTACTGTAACGGTAGCGCAGGTTTCGTAGTGAACTCAGGTGCAATCTTAGCTAATGGATTTAAAGTGGTGTCTAGCTAAATTTGGAGGTGTTCTTTATGGCAAATCATAATTATGCTGAATTAACATACGCAGGAGTATTAGGGAAGCTAATCGGTGTCTATCTTGGAAGGCCAGTAGAAGGGTGGGCATATGAAAAAATCCAAAGCGAATTTAATGAAATAAATTACTATGTTCATGAAGAGTGTAAAGTCCCATTAATTGTTGCCGACGATGATATATCAGGAACATTTGGATTTTTTAAAGCACTAAAAGATTATAATTATAAAGATTTAACGGCCGAAAAATTCGGAGATACTTGGTTAAATTACATTATTGAAGATAAAACCGTACTTTGGTGGGGGGGCTTGGGACGTTCAACCGAGCATACGGCATTTTTACGATTAAAAAATGGAGTAAAAGCCCCAATGAGTGGATCTATTGAAATGAACGGTCAAACACTAGCCGAACAAATTGGCGCACAAATATTTATTGATGCTATTGCTATGAGCTGTCCGAACGATCCTGATCGAGCAGTTGAGTTGATAAAGTCTTCAGCAAGTGTGAGTCATGATGGTATGGCTGTTGAGGCAGCATGTTTTCTAGGTGCCATGCAAGCGATGGCATTTGAAGAAAAAGAGATAAGCACCCTTTTAGATAGGGGTCTTGAGTATATAAGAAATCCATTCTTAAAACATGCCATTCAAGAAACGAGAGAAGTCTGTAATAAAGAAAAGGACTGGAGAAAAGTACGTGAGTTTTTAGACAGTAAATATGGCTATAAACAGTTCCCGGGATGTTGTCATATTATACCTAATCATTTAATGGTATTAGTATCATTTATTTTAGGAGAAGACGATTTCCAAAAATCAATCATGATCGCAGCATCTGCAGGATGGGATACTGATTGTAATGCAGGGAATGTAGGTTGTTTAAATGGTATACGTTTAGGGTTAGACGGAATAGGTAAAGGACCCGATTATAGAAATCCAGTGAGAGATATGATGTTTGTCGTCTCTGCCGATGGTGGATCAGTGGTCACGGACGCTGTAAAAGAAACACATAAAATTGTCGCAGCAAGTAAGAGATTAATTGGCGGAAATTATGAGCGAGAAGAAAAAGCATATACATTTGATTTTAGAGGGTCTACACAAGGATTTGATTTGTGTCCATATTCAACAAATCACACAAACTATTCAAAAATCTACAATTCCAATGAGGTATCAGATGAAAATGGTTTGCTTATTGAGTGTAGTGGGGTCGCAAAAGGACTGAGTGTTCATGTATCAACACCAGTATTTATTGATTTTGATAAATTAGCAGTAAACTTTTCGACTACAGCGTCCCCGACGTTATACGCGTCTCAAAAAGTAACGTCAACCATTCATTATCATGATTCTAAAGAAGTGCAGATTAAGCATTATGTACTATATTATGACATCAATAATGAAGTTCGGCGGTTTGAAAGTGAGCCTACTTCATTACAACAAGGTGAAAATAAAGTTGAATGGGTTGTCCCTGATACAGAAGGTATGGCTATTTTTAGAATGGGATATGAAATTCTTTCCGAAGACAGATTTGACGGTAGTTTAGTAATAAAGGACATCGATTGGAATGAAGCACCAAGTCACTTTTATCAAAAAGGGATGATGATGACATCCATTTGGAGTACTACTCCATTTTGGTTGTATTCTTGGTCAAGTTCAGCCAAACATTTTGCTGCTGATTTTAAATACACATATTGTATTTCACATCATGAGAAGAATGGCGTCGTAACGATAGGGACACAGGACTGGAAAAACTATTCAGTAGAGTCTGCACTAGAATTCAGTTTACATGAGTCAGCTGGATTAATAGTAAGAAGTAATGGTCATCGTAGATATTATGCAGCTAAGTTTGTAAATGGCAAACAAATCGTTATTGTTTGTAGGAAAGATAATGAAGAACGGATCCTTGGTTCAGTAGATTTTGAATATGAACATGACAAATTGTACAAGCTGGAATTTTCAGCAAATGAGAACATGTTATCTGTATCAGTTAATGGCCAAAAGTTAATCGAATTAATTGATAGAATCAATACGTATGATCGTGGTGCAGCCGGCTTTATCATCGATAATGGATCGATGGTTGCAGATGGATTCTCTGTTAAAAATATAATGTAGTGTAAGTATATGAGGTGATGATGGGTGTCTAAATATTTAATCGTATCCACGGCTGTGACAGATGAAACTCATAAAAAAAATAGTTCAGAGGTTAAATATGCTCTCGGTGGAGCAGGCATTTATGCGTTGGCTGGTGCGAAAATTTGGTCTGACGACATATCGATTCTGACAGGTGTAGGAGAAGACTTTCCAAATCTTCATTTTGAGTGGTTCCAAAATAACGAACTACCTACACAGAATTTGATAATTAAGGATGCGAATACACCAAGAACCATCATTCAATATGAAGATGAAGAGAATCGAACAGAAACACCTTTTTACGGAGCCAAGCATTATCAAAAAATGAATGCTTCAGTGAGAGAAATTGAGGAAGCTGTTTCATGTGATACGGAAGGTATTTATATATTTAAAGGTCACGATGAACAATTTTGGAAAGAATTTTTCATCCTAAATGAGCAAAAAAAATTCAAAATTTTGTGGGAGCTTAATGCAGATTCTGCACACTTTGATTTTAATGAACAAGTTAAAAGGATTGTTGAGAAAATTGATGTATTTTCGTTAAATGAAAAGGAAGCAAAATCCTTATTTGCTGAAAGTGATTTAGATGTTGTTATTGAAAGATTGAGAGAATGGAACATTAACACCATATTTTTAAGAGTCGGATCAAAGGGAGCTTATATGCTAACGAAGAATGATTTGGTCAAAATACACAGCGTGAAGAACATACATGTTGTTGATGTAACTGGTGGTGGAAATAGTTCGTCTGCAGGGGTATTAATTGGATTTTGCGAAAATCGTTCTTTAGAAGAGATGGGATTAATGGGGAGTATAAGTGCAGCTATCTGCATTGCACAAGAAGGTGTGCCGAGCAAGATTGATGAGAAAACAAAAGAAACAGCAAAAGAAATCTTACAAAAAATGATGGCCAAGAAAGGTGAATGAACATGACAGAATTGAAGAAAGTATTAATTGATTGTGATCCAGGAATGGATGATTCTTTAGCCATAATCGTAGCATGTAAATCTGGGGCTCTTGATGTAAAAGCCATTACGACTGTTTCAGGAAATTATCATGTTGATGTAACACAGGTAAATGCGAGAAAAACACTTGAATTATTGAATAGGACAGACATACCAGTAGCTAGAGGGATGGCTAAACCAATTGTACGAGATTTAGCAAGTGATCCTTTTACACATGGTGAAGACGGTCAAGCCGATGCAAACCTTCCAGATCCTACAATGGAACTTGCGGATCAACATGCTGTAGACTTAATTATAGATACAGTAAAAAAATATCCAAATGAGTTATATATAGCAGCACTAGCGCCATTAACAAATATAGCGATGGCCTTCTTAAAGAGTCCGGAAATCATTCCAATGATTAAAGGTATATATGCTATTGCAGGAGCATTTGGATTGAATAAATATTCTTCAGCAAATGCAACTGGTGACAATCCTCAAAGTGAATGGAATGTGTATGTTGACCCGGAAGCGGCTGACATCGTATTTAAATCAGGGGTTCCTTTGACTGCGATTGGATTAGATGTAGCAACACATTTTGATGTTAATTTTTCAGAGCAGCATCTACTTACATTAGAGTCAGCAAAAACAAAAGAGGCAGATTTCTTATTAAACATGATTAATTTTGTTAACAATAGAGGGTTTGAATCGTATTGTGTGCTCATTGATTCTATGGCAATCGGAGCAATTATCGATGAATCTATTATTAAAACATTGAAAGGGAAGGTAGGCATTGAGACTAAAGGTGAAATTACACTGGGGATGACAGTTTTAGACACGAGACATCACCATACATGGAACGATCTACCCGAAGTTGATATCGCATATGAAGCTAATTATGAGAAATTCTTGGGAATTGTAATGGATGCTGTTTTAAAATAATCAAGCCGTTGCTGCTGCAAGATTAGGTGGTAAAGTGAATTTTGTAGGAAATGTGGGTAGAGATATCTTAGGGAAAGAACTTCAAGAGAATCTATCGAATGAAGGAATTAACATTGATTTTATCAGTATAGACAAAAATAAACGAACGGGTGTAGCTACTTTCATTGTATCTGAAGGGGATAATAGTATTATTGTCGTCCCAGGTGCCAATTACAATTTAACTCCTTCAGATGACCAACATGTCAAAGCACTTTTAGCAAGCGGTGATATTGTCATTGTTCAATTGGAAATTTTATCAGAGACGGTAGAAGAAGTACTTAACATTTGTCATGAACAAAATGTTCCAGTTCAATTAAATCCAGCGCCAGCGTCTTCATGCACAAAGGAAATGATTGATATGGCAACCTATATAACACCTAATGAGACGGAATGTGTTGAATTATTTGGAGAATATTCGGATGACCTTTTAAAGAAATTTACAAATATATTAATCGTTACGCAAGGGGAAGCGGGAGAACCTACTACAATGGTTCAGAGATTGTTCAAGTTCATGGATATAAGACAACAGTTACTGATACAACGGGTGCTGGTGATACTTTTAATGGCTCATTTGGCTTTGCAATAAGTAAGGGATTTACATTTAAAGAGGCCATCCAATTTGCAAATGCTTCAGCATCACTTTCTGTGGAGAGACTAGGGGACCAGCAAGGAATGCCACCTTTACATGAAGTTAAAAAGCGATTAGAATACTGGGAAAATGATTAATATTGAAAAGTTATTGATACGCTCACCTTATCTATCGGTTTTTGAAATCACTTCATAACTAACTAGTGTCATTATTAGTCTTGACTTCCTAAATTTAAATGAATGGTTTAATGAATTACCACGCCTTAAGTCAATATTAAACGCCAGTCATGAAAACATAGCCTCAGCTTCATGTCAGTCCCGACCTAACAAAAAGCCTATGCACACATCACGCATGCATAGGCTTATTCATGTATTTATTCCGCTCCGTAACTAATCATGTTTGTCAAAATTCGATAACCGCCTGGAACTTGGCTTTGGATTTGGCGGTAGAGGACAAGGTTCGTGTAGAGATAGGTGCCTTTTCCGTAATTAGCCATTAAAATACCACCATCAAATGGTTCTTCATTTGGATCAGCCATAGAAATGAATGTTTCAAAGCGTGGATCCCACTTCATAGGGAAGTATAATCCTCTTTCTTGAACCCAATTGTCCCAATCGCTCGTTGTTATTTTGTTCGGATAGTTGAAAAGCGCTGAGTCTGGTTTCAAGACGTTGACTACAGCTTTTTCATCGGTTACTCTCCAGCGAATGGAGGGATTACCAATTGTAAGTGGATAAGGTGCAGTTGTCTGTGCATCCCATCCATCACCAGGTTTGTGATATTGAACGACAAGATGGCCACCATTTTCTACATATTGCAGTAAGCGAGCATTATTTGCTTTTAAATCTTCTCGAGACAAGTAAGCGCGAATGCCTGTCACAATCGTATCGT
Organism: Paenibacillus sp. FJAT-29882; assembly: GCF_001510645.1. GTDB lineage: Bacteria > Bacillota > Bacilli > Bacillales > DSM-1321 > Peribacillus. The sequence continues at coordinate 868,536 of NZ_LMVB01000001.1, forward strand.
ATTGACTCAAATCGCCGGATGTTAAATCTGCTTCTGTTAGCTTGGTAATATTGAGACCTGCGTTGCTTAAGTAGTCAGCTACTTTATCAAATCCACTCTCGATATAGCCGACTTTTAATGAAGCTGGTTTTAATAGCTCGAAAGCAACGGTGTTGATTGCTGCTGGATATTGATAATAGAAGGTGCCGATATGGTCATAGGAAATTTCTTGAATGGTAGAATTAAATGTTTTTCCATTGACCATAGCTTGTGCCGTTAGTTTATACTCACCATTTTGAATCGTTTTCGGTGGTGTAAGGGTAAATTTCGCTTGTTTCTCTTCTGACATTTTCGTAAATGAAACGGTTGTTTTTGTAGGAGAAACTCTCCAATCTTTAGGAATGTTTAAACCGATGTTGGCTGATGCTTTTCCATTACGATAATTTTTCACGGTTACGGTTACGGGTATTTCTTTTTGCACGTCTGCGGTGTTGACAACGATGTCTTCAGGAGAAAGGGTTAAACTGACATCTGGAAGAACAGCCACGGTACCTTCCAAATCCTCTGTTACAGTCGTTTTGGTGTTCCCAAATTCATATGAAATGTTTGTTGTAAGCGCTGGTTCATGATAGGCGTGATAATAGTCTGCATCTTTTGGCACATCAATCTCATAAGTAATCGTCGTTGATTGATTTGGTGCTAGATTGATTGCTTTCGCCTTTGTTTTAGCTTTCCACCCTTTTGGCACATCCAATAAAGTTGAGACTTTTTTCAGCGTTTGTTTTCCTGTATTCTTTACGGTTACGGTTACGTTTGTTTCTTGACCTTTTGTCAGGATGGTAGAGGCTGCTTTTGCCTTTACATCTAGGCCTGAAGAGACATAGCTTGCAGTTTGTAATTGCTCTTCTTTTAAGGAAAGTTTGTGAAGCAAATCATTTTTCAATTCCGGGTTTAACTTAGCTTTTTTAATTTGGGATGAAAGTGAGCGTACATTAGACAGTGCAGTTTGTGATGTTGTGAAAACATGTTGTTCATTTGGATAGGCGGCAACAACCGCGTTCAAATTTCGTTGCACATTGATGAATTCAGTCTTTAATTTTGAAGCAGAGCTTGGGAGTTTGGCCGACCACTCGGTAAAATTATAAGGGACTCCGGCAAATAGATCTGACTTGTCATTCAGATCAACAGCAGTTTGTTTTAATTCTAGATGGATTTGGCGGGGTGCTGCTGGGATATCAGATCCCATACCTTGGCTTTTGTGCAGATAACGTGATTGTTCGCCAAGTTGTGGGTAGGTCATGCCATATATGGGATCATAGGTGCCGATTTCGATAGATGTAGTCGCTTTCTCTTTAGTGGAAACAGGTAAATACAACTTTTTCACTTGCCATACCGATAGACCTTGTTTCAAATGTTGCGGGTATACAGTTGGATCAGCTGCATCTTTAAAAGCACGTTCACTTAAAATCGTCATGGTGCGATGATGGCCATGCTGAGTATCATCATCTTGGAAGGAAGGCATGAGAATATCAGGCTGATATGTACGGATAAAGCGGATCAGCCGTTCATATGTTACATCTTCGCCCCATTTTGCTAATGTTTCTGCAGGTGTTTTCGAAAAGCCGAAATCATAAATCGGATCAGAGGTTGTTTCACTGAGATGGTAGGCTTTTACACCAGTAATTTTCGCTGCTTCAATCATTTCTCTGGAGCGGATAATTCCAAGGGCATTGTCTAGTTCAGCGCCGATTTCATTTTGTCCGCCTTCCCCGCGGTTTGCGATCAGGCTTGATGTTTTTACACCTAATCCCCTTGATAAATAGGCAAGAAAATCGCTGCGTTCATCATCAGGATGAGCGCCACTGTTTAAGAATGTAACGGTCGTTTCAAGCGGTTTGACTGCATTCCACAACGCCACATCTGGTTTTTTCGGTTCGTTTGCACTACCTGTGATCGGTACGAGTGAAAATACGATCGCGAGAGAAAGCAAAGTGATTAAAATCTTTTTCATACTTGTAACCCCTTTCGATTTTAGTTAAGCTTCTTTGAAGACTATGCCTAGTAGGTTAGTAATATTACCTAACGAACTGGATAAAAAAAGCTTATCTAAATAAATAGCACGCTTGGTTATAATTGTAAATGATACTTAATAACTATTAAAAACCGAATATTTAAAATAATTAAAAAATAACTTGTTCATATTATCCTAATAAGGTATATTTTAGTTAATTAGGCAGATTGACTAACTAAACAGGTAAGGCCGTGATGTGATGAGTTTTAAACGAACACCCAGTCATCTAAAATTCGTTAATAAAAAAAGAACTATTCAATGTATAAAAGAATGTTCACCGATTTCAAGGGCTGAGATTGCGAGTATGCTTGGTCTAAGTAAACCGACTGTTTCTCAACTTATAGACGAACTCATCAATGAAAAATGGGTCGTTGAGAAAGGAATTGGTGAATCTTCTGCACAAGGTGGGAGGCGACCGATTCAGCTCTTTTTTAATGAACGAAAAGCGTTTATCATCGGGGCAGATATTGGCGGGACGAATGTGAAAATCGTGGTATGTGACCTAATTGGCAACATTCTTTGTGAAACGAGTTTTTCAACAACTACGTATTTGCAATCAGGCCTTCTTAAGCAAATGGCGCTTGAAACGGATCGATTGATTAACAAGAAACAGATTTCTAAAGAGCAAATTTTAGGAATGGGCGTAGGTATTCCTGGGATCACGCAAACGAAAAGCGGCTTGGTGATTGAGGCTCCGAGCTTAGGGTGGATCCAATACCCGTTTATTGCAGAAGCGAAACGCTACTTTGATTTTCCGATTTATGTCGACAATGATGTGAATGTGGCGGCGATAGGTGAACAGTGGTTGGGGAACGCAAAGAATAAACGAAATGTGCTGTTTATTGCGGTTGGTACAGGAATTGGTAGCGGTATCATCCTGAATAACCAATTATATAGAGGGGCATCAAGTGCAGCTGGAGAAATGGGTTATATGGTGACAAATAAAGATGATATGAAACGTGAATTCAAGCCGATTTTTCACAGATATGGCTATTTGGAAAGTGTTGCAGGAGGGAAATCGATTGGCGCCGATTTTACCAAAGCTGTCCAAAAAGACCCAGGACATGCTTTATATGAACAGGCGAGGACCTCTGAATTAGTAGGAGAAGAAGCTTTTTTATCTGCCAAAAATGGAGACCATGTAGCAATTGCGGTTATTAACGAGGCGATCGAACATTTGGCGTACGCGATTGTCAATGCTGCGAGTTTACTAAATCCAGAGATTGTTATTTTAGGAGGTGGTGTACTACATTCAGCTGCATACATTTTACCTAGAATTCAAGAGATAGTAGATCCTTATCTGCCCAGTTTAGTAGAAATAACAACTTCAAGGCTTGGAGAAAACGCCGGCGTCTTAGGAGCAGTATCACTATTTTTGAGAGAACATGAGAGCATTTTGAATGTTCATGATGAGGGGGATTTTTTATGAAAAATAAGAAAAAGTCGATTGTTTCCGTGTTGACATTATCTGCAGCGCTATTGATTTCTGGGTGTAGTAGTACAGAGACAAATACGAAGACAAACTCGAATACAGATGGTGCAAAGGAAGAAAAAAATGCATTAGAAGATAAAATTGTCGTGTATTCACCACATGGAAAAGATATCTTATCCAAGTTTGAAAAGCAATTTGAAGAAAAATATGAGGTCGATGTAGAGTGGCTGGATATGGGGTCACAGGAAATTCTCGACCGTGTGCGATCAGAGAAGAATAATCCGCAGGCCGATGTTTGGTGGGGAGCACCTTCCACGAACTTCAATCAAGCAAAGGATGATGGCTTACTAGCTGCTTATCAACCTACTTATTCCGCTAGTCTTGACGCGGGATTCCGTGATCCAGATTGGTATTGGACAGGTACGAGCCAGACACCTGAAGTTATTATGTACAACAGCAAAGAACTATCCAAAGACGAAGTTCCGAAAGATTGGGATGAGTTGCTTGATCCGAAGTGGAAAGATGAAATTATCATCCGCTATCCGCTCGCATCTGGAACGATGAGGACGATTTTTTCTGCGATGATTTATCGTACGTACAAAGATACGAATGATCCAAAAGCGGGCTATGAATGGTTGACGAAGCTTGATCAAAACACGAAAGAGTATTCAGCTAACCCGGAAATGATGTATAACAAGGTTGCCAAAGGAGAAGGTTCACTGTCTGTTTGGGCGATGCCGGATGTTGTCATGTTGAAGGAAAATAAAAACTATCCGTTTGAGTTCGTCATTCCTGAAAGTGGGACACCAGTATTGACAGAAGGAATAGCCATTGTTGAAGGGGCTAAGCATCCAAAAGCGGCACAAGCTTTCTATGAGTTTGTCAATACACCAGAAGCTGCGAAAATCTTAGCAGAGGAATTTTACCGAATTCCGACAAGAAGTGATGTGACGGACTTACCTGACTGGATCACGAATACAGAAATTAAAGCGATGGATATTGACTGGAACGTTTTCCAAGAAAAAGGCGACGAATGGATGAAGTATTGGGATGAAAATATCAAGAGTGGAGACAAAGAAATTAAAGAATAAGGAAGTGTCGTTTGGATGGCGTCGATACAAATAGAGAATGTCCAAAAAGCCTTCGGAAAAACGATAGCTGTTGATCATTTAAATCTAGAAATTAAAGACGGTGAGTTCTTTACCTTTCTAGGTCCAAGTGGTTGTGGGAAAACGACAACACTAAGGATGATTGCTGGGTTTTATTATCCAACAAAAGGTGTCGTCCGATTTGGCGAAAAAGATATGACGCGTGTACCTCCGGAGAAAAGAAATACGGGCATGGTTTTTCAAAACTATGCTCTTTTTCCTCACATGACGGTATTTGAGAATGTCGCATTTGGCTTGCGAGTAAGAAAGGTATCTTCTGCTGACGTACAGGCGAAGGTACAAGATGTGCTTCGTAAAGTCAGACTTGAGAGTTATTCGGATCGTCAAGTGAGCCAGTTGAGTGGCGGGCAGCAGCAACGGGTAGCTTTGGCCAGAGCACTCGTGATCGAACCGGAAATCCTCTTATTGGATGAGCCGTTAAGTAATTTAGATGCCAAGCTTCGCGATGAAATGAGAGCAGAGATTTTACGGTTGCAACGAGATTATAAGATTACCACCATTTATGTCACGCATGATCAGGCAGAGGCATTATCGATGAGTGATCGAATAGCTGTTTTCAATTATGGGGTCTGTCATCAGGTTGGGACTCCTGCTGAAATTTATAATCAGCCTGCTAATGATTTCGTGGCAAGTTTTATCGGCGAAATTAATCTATTGCCTGTTCAAGTTGATTATGTCGAACAAGAGAATATAGCGGTTACGTTAAAAAATGATGGCGAACCAGTAAAGCTTGTTGTCCATAATCACGCGAATGAAGGGGAGTTAAATAAAGGGGATTTGGCTGTTTCGATTCGCCCTGAAGCCATCCGGATTCTCGATGCCATTGAAGATGGAACGAATGTTCTAAAGGGGAAAATTGAATCTGTCCAATTTTTTGGATCGATTGTCAATGTGATGGTACAGATTCAACATGTATCCTTAAGGGTAGATGTGTTAAATACGCATGAATTCGGCCATTTTTATCAAGGGAAGGACGTGTATGTAGAACTTCCTAAAAAACAACTTCGTCTGATCCCTGTCATAAGTGGTGATGCCAATGATTAAAAACCGTGATACGAGATTAACGATTTGGCTTCTGATTCCAGTCGTATTAGTGCTCGTGGCATATGTTCTTTATCCTTCTTTGCGAACTTTTTTCGAAAGTTTACAAAAAGACGGATCGATTTCATTCGGAAATTATCAGGATTTCTTCGTGCAGGAATCAAAAACAAACTTGGAAGCTCTGTGGAACTCGGTGTATATTTCCATTTTGAGTGTAGTAGTTAGTGCCTTAATTGGGATTCCACTGGCGATTATTTTTAACCGCTATGATTTTCCAGGGAGAAGTTTCTTTTCAACTGCCGCGATTTTGCCAATCGTTCTGCCATCTCTAGTAGGTGTTATGGCGTTTATGTTTTTGTATGGTGAATCTGGATTGATCCCGAACGCGATTAAAGATTTGTTTGGTCTGGAAAAAGTCCCGTTTAAAATTGGCGGCGTTTCCGGAATTTTGATTGTGCATGCGTATACGATGTATGTGTATTTTTATATGACGGTTTCAGCGGCGATTAATAAAATCGACCCTTCCTTAGAAGAGGCAGCGTATAACTTAGGAGCCAATCGGTTCAAAGTGTTTTGGAAGGTGACATTTCCATTATTAACACCGGCGATCGTTGCCGCGTCATTGCTTGTATTTATGATCTCGATGGCTTCATTCAGTGCCCCGTTCTTATTAGCGGGCGGATATCGGGTATTGAGCTTACAAATTTATTTTTCGAAAATTAATGGCGACATGGAAATTGCCGCAACACAATCGGTTATTTTATCGATTGTTTCAATAGCGTTTTTATTATTCATGCGTTGGTATCAAAACCGCAAAGATTACCGGATGGCGACAAAAGGAATTGGCGCGCACAGGAGTGAAGTGAAAAATCCGCTGATGAAGTGGGTGATGGTTGGCTTTGGCATCATCGGCGTATTGGTTCTGCTTTTGCCGCACTTTACGATTCTGTTGCTTTCACTTGTACCGGATGGGACATGGACATGGCAAACGTATCCGTCGGTCTTTAATATTGAAAATTATCGGCTTTTGTTTGCAGATCCAAATATATTCAAACCATTACAAAACAGTTTAATCATGGCTGTGATTGCGACGGTTGGAAACTTGGTCTTTGGGGTAATCGCTTCCTATGTGTTGGTAAAAAGAAAATTCGTGGGCAAAAGCTTCATTGATATTCTTGTCATGATTCCGTGGGCATTGCCGGCGACCGTTATTGGGATGAATTTAGTTTTCGCATTTAATGAGCCGAGCGTTTTTTCATTCGGGCAAATTTTAGTCGGCACATTTTGGATTTTACCGCTCGCCTATTTCATCCGACATATTCCACTCGTTGTCCGCTCGACGAACGCGGTGTTAGAACAATTGGATGATTCCATTGAGGAGGCCGCGAGAAATTTAGGAGCTAAGTGGTTTTATACGTTTAGAAAGGTAATTTTGCCGATTATTATGCCTGGTGTATTATCAGGGACATTATTAGCGTTTATTGAGTCTGTTGGCGAATTTCCAACGTCGGTCCTTTTGTATACGATTTCAAACAGACCGATATCGATTGAAATTATGAATCAGCTTCGTATGTTCAATATGGGGCAGGCCGCTGCTTACGGGATGATTCAGATTACGCTGATTGTGATTGTCCTCTTTATTTCGAACAAATTTTTTGGAATTAAAGCCGAAAAAGCCTTATAAATGGTGGTGCAAAGATGAGTAAGTTGGATGAATTTATCAAAAATGAAGGTCGAGTATTTCCGGGGAAAACCTACGTCGAAGAGTTGTTAAAGCCGGTTTTTAATGATCAACGAGATTACTTATTTCATGTTATGTTCGATATTCATCGGGCCCATGTGATTATGTTATCCGAACAGAAGATTATCAAAGAAGAGGAAGCAAATCGTATGTTGGCTGGCATTCGGAAGGTGTCAGAGATCGATCTGACCTTAGTATCCTACGAGCCACAATTTGAAGATTTATTTTTCATGATGGAAGCAAAAATTGGTGAGGAAATCGGTCATGAGCTGGCAGGAAAGATTCATATTGGCCGTAGCCGGAATGATATGGGTGTTGCGATGTACCGGCTCGTTTTACGAGGGCATCTTTTGCGGTTACTCGGTGATGCCAATCAGTTGAGTGAATCATTATTAGAGCAAGCAGAAAAGCATACAGAAACATATATCACTGGGTATACGCATACACAGCCAGCTCAGCCGACGACATTGGGCCATTATTTTCTGGCGATTTACGATGTGCTACAAAGAGATATTAGCAGGTTGTGGTCGGCCTATAAAACAGTGAACCACTCTCCACTAGGCGCGGCTGCTTTAACGACAACTGGTTTTCCAATTAGCCGGAATCGCACTGCAGAATTGCTCGGTTTTGATGAGATCGTTGAAAACTCATATGACTCGATAGCGGGGGCCGATTATTTATTAGAAACCGCGACAGCGATTATGACGTGCATGGTGAATACCGGCAGATGGATACAAGATTTCCTGCAACATGTGACAAGAGAGTTTGGTACTTTTTATGTGGCCGATCCGTACGTGCAAGTGAGTAGCATTATGCCACAAAAAAGAAACCCTGTTTCAATTGAACATTCCCGCTCAATTGCGAGTAGTAGCTATGGGGACGCGCTTAGTGCGATTCAGATGATTCATAATACCCCATTTGGCGACATCGTGGATACGGAAGATGATCTACAGCCGCATTTATATCGTGCCTTTACCAATGCCAGTCGTGTGATGAAACTGATGTATGCGGTCATTTCTACGTTAAAAGTAAATGAAGAGCATGCAAAGAAAATGGCCGCAAAATCTAGTATTACCGTTACCGAATTAGCCGATACGCTTTCCCGTGATTATGGAATCTCGTTTCGAAAAGCCCATTCTGTTGCGAGCCATATCGCCAAACAATCGATACGTGAAGGGAAGGAGTTATATGACTGGGACACACAAGACATCAACGAGATGATAGCTGAATTTGTTGCTGTACATATCACCGAAGAGGAATGGCAAAAAATCATCTCGCCTGAATATTTTGTGGCAATTAGAAAGATTCAAGGTGGACCAAGTCCGAAAGAAGTGACGAGGATGATTGAAATTAGAAAACAGAAACTGAAGCAACAAGTGGTGGAATATGAGGAAATCGTAAACGAGTTGGATGAAAAGAGAAAAGCTTTATTGGCGTATTAAGGGATATCAAGGGAGAAAGCTAATTTAATTGGCTTTCTTTTTTTGCGTTAAAAAAAGGGATGTGGTGAGTAAATCACAGAAATTGGTGAGCAAAAGTGTGAAAGTGGTTAGTGCATGTACAAAGTTGAAGGGTAAGTCAATGAATTTGGAAAGAAATGCGGTACATGGTGAGTAAATCGTTCAAGTTGGTTAGTATATCTAGTTTTGTGAGGTGTCTTCATGAAGAGCCACTCTTATGAATTATATCCCCATAACTGGAATAGAGAAAGATGTTTTAGAAAGAATAAAAGAACGGAGTGATAACAAAAAAACAAAATAACTGGTTAAATAAGGGAAAAGGTGTTTAATGAATGATGTAAAAGAAAAATTATGGACGAGGCAATATACAACTGTTGTATTATCGACACTGATTTTATTTATTGGCATTTATATGCTTACAGCCGGCTTTTCGATGCATATTACTGAAATTAGTCATCAACCGACCTTAGCTGGTTCAATGACGACTGCTTTTATGATCGCATCACTTGGTACCCGATTTGTTTCAGGAATTCTTATTCAGAAACTGAATATGAAAGTTCTGTTGTTGATTTCGCTCGTGTATTTTATGGGGACGATTGGTTTAAGTTTGCTCAATGACTCGATTGGTTATTTGCTTTTCATTCGTGTCTTGCAAGGAATCGGCTTTTCGATTATCACGGTTTTACTTTTTACTATATCGAGCAGTCTCGTACCGAGTTCGCGTTTAGGGGAAGGTCTCGTGTTTTTTGCAATGGCAACAAGCATTGGCTTGACAGTAGGGAATATGATTGCAATCTCTTATCTCGGACGTTTTTCCTTTCAATCGTTGCTGATTGTTATCCTTTCACTTGTGCTCCTCTCATTTATTGGCAGCTTATTTATCAAAAATATCAAAAAAGAGAAGCCGGCCAAAAAGAAAACGTCCAGTGAGCCGTTCTACAAGTATATGTTTGATCGTCGCGTACTTCTTCCAAGTATCATCGTCGCATTAGACTATATGGCGATCGCAGGAACCGTTAATTTTATGGGGGCTCTAGGGAAAGAGACAAATATTGGCGGAAGTATTTCGCAGTTTTTTACGATTCAGGCGATTACGATGATTATCGTCAGAATCTTTTCAGGGAAAATCTTTGATCGATTTGGTCATAAAATATTAATGATACCAGCTACTATATCTGGTGCGTTTGGCTTAATTTTATTGGGGACATCACATCATATTGGTTTGGTGTTGTTCGCTGGTTTCTTTTTTGGAGTTGCTTATGCAGTGATTCAGCCAACCATACAAGCTTGGGCGTTAAGCCTCGTCCCACAGGAAAAAAATGCGACAGCTAATTCCATGTTGTTAATTTTTATGGATCTTGGAATGGCGGTTGGATCCATTGGACTTGGTAGTGTCGTTGGCTATATCGGTTATGGCATGACCTTCAGTTACTCTGCTGTTTTCATGGTTCTCATTTTGATCATCTACCTTGTTGGTATTCGAAAAATGAAAGCGGTCAATCAATAAATAATATGTAAGAGCGTCTAAAGAGGCCGAGGTAGTCCTAATTACGGGACAGCCTCGGCCTTATCTGATTCATTCACTTCATCATCCAGATTCCGGGCTACTTGGTGTGTACTTGCTTAAGTCGGTTAATAAAAGCGGGGAAGTGATGAGTGAATCTGAAGATAAATATTACCATAATATAAAGTTCTTTAAAGAAGAACTTCAGTTTCAATTTTTCCAGTCTATTATTTTAAAGACTGTATGTTATAAAAAGATAACTTAATATGGTAAAATATATACAGTTTATTAATTTAGTAGAATAAAGTGGATTGGAGAATTGGATGATAATGAAATTACCTTTACTAAAAGTAGGGTTGCTTACTTGTTTAGCAACAGGTTTATTTTATGAAGAAGCTTTTGCGGAGTCAGAATGGACCTCGAAATGCGAAGCTTATGGGGAAGTAAAGCCCAATGAGAATCCATCTGTTCAACAAGTGAACTGCTTGCTGACGAACGCGGCAGTAGCTGCTGAAATTCCTCCTGAAGTTGTAAAAGCTGTGGCCACACAAGAAAATGGTGGGTGGAGGCAATTTACTAATAATGGAGAAGCTGTTATCTCTAGTGATGGTGGTATTGGGCTCATGCAGATTACCAATCAACCGGGATATGATCAAGAGCAACTTAAGAATGATATTTACTACAATATTGATGCAGGTATCAAAACGCTTAATAGTATGTACGCTCGCACATCGACAGACCTTCCAAAAATAAAGGATGCTGGGAGGCAGGTCATTGAAAATTGGTACTTCCCTGTGATGGCTTACAACGGTATAAAGCCCGTTAATAGTCCAATTTCCAAACTTACGGGATTGGAAAATAAAAACGCTTACCAAGAAAAAGTCTTTGCTCATATCGAAAAACATAGCTTCTTAAATGGTACGAAGTTAACTAAGTTCCCATTTAGTTCAACGGATTTTCAATATAATCCTAGCGATAACAAAAATATTGAGTTTTTAAAGAAGGAGTACACATTAACGGGTCAAACGCATGAGTCCGCCTATCTTTTTAAAGCGGGGGATAAAGTAGCTGTAACAACCGAAAATGTGAATTTACGACCACAACCTGGTACTGCTCAAAAAGGCATTACGCTATCTAAAAATACGACATTGATTGTTACTGGACAATTTGTGTTTGATCAAAACGCGAACAGCCAAAACCAATTTGTATGGTATCCGGTTAAAACAGCTGATCAAAAAAATACAGGATATATTTCCTCTGCTTATTTGATAAAAGCAAGTGAAACTACAACAACTGACATTTCTTTCACTGACGTAGATAAAACTGATAGATTCTACGATGACATTTACTCGATCAGTGAAAAAGGTATTATTTCCGGATTCCCGGATGGCACATTCCGTCCGGAGGAAAAAGTCACTAGAGCGCAGGCGGCCATAATGATTAGTCGTGCTTTGAAATTATCACTTGACTCTACTGTGACACCGTTCAAAGATGTTACACCTTCTGTAAGTGGAGCTGAACATATTGCTGCTGCATATAAGCAAGGTATTATTACCGGTTTTCCAGGTGGTGAGTTCCGCCCGAAACTACCAGTTAATCGAGGTGACATGGCCATTATCTTATCGAAAGCTTTTAAACTGCAAGGTACGACTGACAAGACTTTCTCGGATGTCACGAAAAGCATGAAATCATACGACTCCATTCAACGAATTATAGCAGCCAAAATTACATTCGGTTATGATGATAATACGTTCAAACCTAATAATGGTATTACTAGAGGCGAGTTTTCGGCCCTATTAAATCGAGCTCTACAGTATAATGCTCAATAGAAGAACTGGGGTTTTCATGTAATTGCTACTTGCAATTATAAAAGCTGCTCCCTCAAATTAATTAAGAAAGTGTTAGTAATAAATGACTTCGGATATTGAATCCGGGGTCATTTTCTTTAATTAATAAGGATATTTACTTTCTAAGACAGGTATCCACTTTATGAAAGAGAGCATTCAATCCTTTTTTGCTTATCTATTTGCAAGTGGGAGAGTCTGAGCTTCAAATCAAGATTATAATCCGAAATTGAAAATCACATACCTAAAGATACTTGGTGTCAAGCAACATCTAGAAATAAGGGAATGGTTCAGAAACAGAAAGCTATTTAATGGTCTTTCTGTTTTTTTAGTTTAAAAACAGAATAACAGGTATATTTTTCAGAGAATTACAAAATATTTACAATATCTTAACGCTAGAATAAGAAAAGATTGGTCTTTCTTTAATAAAATAAAGAAGAGCAAACTTTATTCCGCATTAACGGGCAGTAACCAACTGCAATGTGTAGAGGAATCGAAGAAGCGTAGGTGAGGGATAAACGGCCTAATCTAGTTGCGGCTCCTAGCCCCTACTTAAGGGTCATAAGCTGTAATACTCTGTGGCAAACTACGCCATGCCGTATTCCATCTCATGCTTGTCTGACTATCACAGGATGTGGGTCACGCAAACTAAAGGACGCGGCGTACTTAGTCTATGATTCATTGAATCTTAGTTTGTAGTGACGCTTTATCTTTGCTGCATGAAGGTATTAGTGACACTAGAACGGGACTAACAAAGCCCCGATTGATTGAAGTTTCAAGGGGGGATTGGATGAATATTACTGTTGCTGGAACGGGGTATGTTGGGTTGGTTACAGGGGTTTGTTTAGCTGAATTGGGTCATCAGGTAATATGCTTAGACATTCAAGAAGAGAAAATGGCCATGTTGCAAGCTGGCCGTTCGCCGATTTATGAACCTGGTTTAGAAGATCTTCTTAGAAAAAACTTACAGTGTGGCCGATTACATTTCACAACCAACCCACAATATGCCTACGGAAATGCTGAAATTATTTTTATTGCGGTAGGTACACCAGAGCAACAAGATGGTACGGCGAATTTAGAATACGTAAGAGAGGTCGCCCATTCGATCGCCCAGTTCATGAAGAATGATGTCATTGTTTGTACAAAGAGCACTGTACCTGTGGGAACAAATAATCAAATAAGCGAGATAATCCATCGCAATAAACCAGCAAACCTCTATGCGGAAGTGGTTGCCAATCCTGAATTCCTCAGAGAAGGATCTGCGATTGTCGATTTCTTTTACGGGGATCGCATCGTGATTGGTACGGATTGTCCAAGGGCACAAGCCTTAATGGAACAAATTTATCTTCCACTAGACATTCCGATTATAAAAACAGATATCAAAAGTGCAGAAATGATTAAATACGCAGCTAACGCCTTTCTGGCAACAAAAATTAGTTTTATCAATGAAATTGCCACGATTTGTGAGAAGGTTGGTGCAAATATAGATGAAGTAGCAAAGGGGATTGGAAAAGACGAGCGGATTGGTCCTTATTTTCTTAAAGCGGGTATTGGCTATGGCGGGTCTTGTTTTCCAAAAGATACGAAAGCACTTGTTCAGCTCGCTGGCAATATGCAACACTCCTTTGATCTTTTACAGGCTGTTATTGAAGTGAATACTCATCAAGCATCACTCCCAGTTGTAAAGGCAAAGGAAGTAATCGGTTCATTAAAAGGCAAGAAAGTGGCACTACTCGGTCTGTCGTTTAAACCGAATACGGATGATGTCAGAGAAGCGGCCTCTTTAGTTATTGTCAAAGAATTACTGAAAGAAGGGGCAATTATAACGGCCTTTGATCCAATTGCGATTCCAAATGCCCAACATGTTTTAGGCAACACCATTGAATATACACAGGATATTCGGCTTGCCCTCTTACATGCGGACGTAGCGATCATTGCAACAGAGTGGGAAGAAATTAAGCAACTTTCATTAGATTCTTATGAATTATATATGAAAAAACCAATCGTCATAGATGGGCGAAATTGTTATTCCCTTCAAGAGATTCGAAAACATCCGATGACGTATATTTCGATTGGAAGACCGACTGTTATACATGAATATAAGAAAAGTGGGACCTATTAATGGGGGCAGACGATGGCGAGATTATTACTTACCTTTTATAACTTCGAATGTCGATTGTTTCAGAAAATTAATCGCCATTTTGCAAACAAACATTTAAATTTCTTTTTCAGCCATATTACCCATATTGGTGGGGCTACATGTACCATCGCGACCGTTTTGATGTTGATCATCTTTTCGTCAGGTTCAACAAGAATGACGGCCATTTCGAGCGCACTTGCTTTAGCTGTAAGTCATATACCGGTTCATATTGTTAAGAAGCTTTTCCCGAGAAAAAGACCGTATTTAATCGTAGAAAAAACAAATTTTCATACGAATCCGTTACAAGATCACTCTTTTCCATCTGGTCATACAACGTCGATTTTCTCAGTTATCATACCGAATATCCTGTTTATCCCGGTTATTGCACTAATTTTACTTCCTTTAGGCATTCTTGTAGGCTTATCGCGAATCTATTTAGGCCTTCATTATCCTTCAGATGTTTTGGCAGGGGCTATACTTGGGTCATTTGTCGGGAGTCTTTGCTATTACTTGCTAAGTGTGTAATGCGGTGCCGAGAGGGAAGAAGCATATGTAATTACCTTTGCCTTGAATCGGTTCTTACGCTTTTTAATGAGGAGGATTCTCATGAAGATTGCCATTTTCACAGATACCTTTGATCCAGATATAAACGGTGTTGCACGAACATTGAAACGATTTACCGATTATTTAGGAGAACAGAATATTTCTTTTAAAATCTTTGCACCAAAGTCACAAACTAATGACTATGTTTCTAGTCATATTCATCGTTTTAAAAGTCTGTCTTTTTTCTTATATCCTGAGTGTCGTTTAGCTTTCCCTAATCTCATTCAAGTCAAATCAGAATTACAGGATTTCGCTCCAGATTTGATCCATGTCGCTACGCCATTTAACATTGGGTTTTGCGGCGCTTATTATGCAAAAAAATTAAACATTCCATTAGTTGGCTCGTATCATACTGATTTTGATCATTACTTACAATTTTATAACATGGAATTTCTCTCTAAACTGCTTTGGCGATATATGAATTGGTTTCATCGCCCTTTTAAAAAAATCTTTGTGCCATCAATGGATACGTTAGAACGGTTAAAACGTCATCAGTTTACGAATTTAGAGCTTTGGGGGAGAGGGGTCGATTGCAATCTTTATCACCCTCATTATGATAAAAAAGCGGTACGCAAGCAATATGGCATTCAAAAAAAATACTTGCTTACGTATGTAGGCAGATTAGCTCCAGAGAAAGATGTAAAGACGCTCCTAGCCATCGCAAAATCAATTCCAGCTTACATAAACGAGCAAATTCAGTGGTTAATCATAGGAGACGGTCCAATGCGTGAAGAACTTGAAACTGAAGCTCCTGAAAACATGATGTTTACTGGCTATTTAAAAGGTGAAAAATTAGCGGAAGCGTATTCTGCATCAGATGTATTTGTTTTCCCTTCACCAACTGAAACATTTGGCAATGTGGTTCTCGAAGCTCTTGCAAGCGGTACACCGGTCATTGCCGCGAATGCAGGTGGAGTAAAAACGATTATTCAAGAAGGCGTAACCGGTCATTTATGTCAACCTGGGAATGTGCAGCAATTTACTGATTCGCTATTGCACTTGATCCATCATGATCAAGTACGGGATCGAATGGGGATCGAAGGCAGAAATTATGCAGTTACACAAAAGTGGGATGCGATCTTTGATCAATTACTTTGGCACTATGCGCATGTAATCGAAGAACCGAAGCAACAAAAATTTGCCTGAGTTTGAAAGCAGTGTGTCAGACCTCGCAACAACTAAATACAAGTATAAGATACGTGTAAGAAACCTACATACTTGATTTAGGGTGCGAGGTCAGACACTTATGTGAGGGCCCCCTTTTTCCTGCTTTGAACTATGAAGATGACATGCTGGAGGATGGGAACATGGATGTGTATGCAAATGTACAGCAACTATTACATAAAGCAATATTTTCGGGAATGCTTTGCAAAGTGGATGAACTTTATGCGCGTAATAAAATTCTAGATTTATTGGCGTTACAGGATTTTTCTGAAACCGAGGCGGAGCCAACTGAAAAAGACATGTCTGATCTCCTTGATGAATTAACCGAATATGCAGCAGAGGCGAATGTCATTGGTGATTTTATTGAGGAAAGAGACAGACTCTCGGCGAAGATTATGGATACTTTTCTACCCAAACCATCTGAGATAAATCGCCTTTTTTTTGAAAAACATGAGCAAAATCCGAAACGAGCAACGGATTATTTCTATCAGCTAAGTAAGAATAGCCATTATATTCAATCAAAGCGGATTGAAAAAAATATTAATTTTTCAGTGGAAACAGCATATGGCAAGCTAGCTCTTACGATTAATCTGTCCAAGCCTGAGCTAGACCCGATGGAGATCGCTAGGGAAAGAGAACAAAAATCCCTTCCTTCTACTTACCCAAAATGTCTGCTTTGTATTGAAAACGAAGGCTACACTGGCAAAGTGGGGCATCCTGCTCGCGCTAATCATAGATTAATTCGGCTCGAATTGACAGATGAGCCATGGTATCTACACTATTCGCCATATCTTTATTATCAGGAACATTGCATTGTCTATTCTGGTGAACATCGTGAAATGAGAATGGGACGTGAAACATTTCAGCGTTTATTGGAGTTTGTCGATCAATTCCCCCATTATTTTATCGGTTCGAATGCTGATCTTCCAATCGTCGGTGGTTCTATTTTTAGTCATGACCATTATCAAGGTGGACAATTTAAATTTGCGTTGGAGACAGCAGAGGATGAGTTAGCTTTTGAGATTGCTAGTCTTGCCTCTGTAAAAGCAAGAACGGTTAAATGGCCGATGTCTGTCATCAGATTGAGTAGCAGGAATGTGGTGGATCTTGTGGACGCTAGTAGTCATATTTTCGAAATCTGGCAAGGCTATAGTGATCCTACAGTTCACATCGAGGCTTATTCAAGACAAATCAGCCATAATAGTATCACGCCGATTGCTAGAAAACGAAACGATGTTTACGAGATTGACCTCGTTCTTCGTAATAATCGAACGACAGCAGACTTTCCATTTGGGATTTTTCACCCTCACGAAGAGCTTCATCACATAAAAAAAGAAAATATCGGCTTAATCGAAACATCAGGTCTAGCCATACTCCCGCCACGTTTGAAACAAGAGCTCATAGAAGTAGAAAAATATTTACAACACGAACAAAATAAAATTCAAGAGTATCATCTGCCGTGGGCGAATGAAATAAAAGCAAGCTTTCCTAATCAAATCACTCCAACAACCGTACGGACGATCCTATTTACTGAAGTAGGGAATAAATTTCTGAAGTGTTTAGAAGATGCTGGCGTTTTTAAACGAGATGAACAAGGCCAGCAAGCATTTCGTCGTTTTCTTAATATAATCTAGCGGGCGAGAAAATCTTTGTCATCGGCATTTTCAAAGTAATATAAAAGGTTTGAAAAATAAATTGGATTCCATCATAATGGTCTACAGGGAATATTTACTAAAAGTAGGGAGGGGGACGTACGAATGAATCAACATGTAAAAAGAGAATTATACGCTTGGACTAAATCGATATTGTTTGCTTTATGCATTGTATTTATATGCCGTCAGTTTATATTTACACCCATAACTGTTCAAGGTGAATCTATGTTACCTACATATGATGATAATAATAGGGTTGTAGTAAGCAAAACAAGCCCTATAGATAGATTTGATATTATTGTCTTTCGAGCACCAGATGCTGAATTAAACTATATAAAAAGGGTAATCGGTGTTCCAGGGGATCAGCTAGAAATGATTGATGACGTGTTATATATTAACGGTAAAGTGCATGAGGAACCATATGTAAAAAGTAATAATCATTCTCATATAAATAAAGTAACTGGCGACTTCACACTGCAAGAACTGACAGGAAAAAAGATCGTTCCTGAAGGGTATCTCTTTGTGTTAGGCGATAATCGTTCAAATAGTAATGATAGTCGAATCTTTGGTTTTATTTCTGAGGACTCAATTATTGGAGAAGTACAATTTCAATTTTATCCATTAAAAGAAATAGGTATCCCCAAATAGTTCTTAAGCGAGTATGTTGAATATATTGAGGTTAAATCGGGGCGATCTTCACTATTGAAGGTCGCTTTTTATTTATTGCGGTAACGTCAAACATGAACGGTTTAAGAGTCGTTTTCAAACGCAATCTGGGACAGACCTAATTATCTGAAAATGACCAAAATATATCAGAGAAATTGTTTAGTTGGTAGAAGGGAGATGATTAGTAAAACTTTAGCAAAAGTTTTACTAATCATTCATATAATAGAAGAGTATTTTAGTGAAATTTACTAAGGTTAAACGAGAGTTTTTCAATTAAAATTTTGATAAATGTAGAAAAATGTGTATTTTGTAGAAATGAATAGAGTGAATTTTTTGAAAAAAAGTATTGAAAGCGCTTAAAAATATTGGTATTATTTACGTAACAAGTAAATATTCAGTAAAAATTGGCGAAAATACTAGTTTGATGTTTACTGAATGTAGTGAAGGAGTCTGAGATGGCAACAATCAAAGATATTGCAGTTCGTGCAAATGTGTCAAGTGCAACTGTATCTAGAGTTTTAAATAATGACCCTACACTTTTAGTCACTGATGAAACGAGAAATCGGATCGTAGAAGTTTCAAAGGAACTGGACTATACGACTGTGAGAAAGCGGAGAAATGTAAAAAGGCTTGAGAGTGTAAGGAGTCCTAGAATTGGTATTATTTTAACGTGTTCATTAGAAGAAGAAGAAGATGGTGTTGATGACGACCCATACTTTTCTATTATTAGACAAGGTGTAGAGAGTGAGTGTTTAAATCAGGGAATTTATACGAACAAGATTATTCGGTCTTCTGATTCAAGTCAAGAGCAAATCATAGAAGATATAGATGGCTTGATTGTGATTGGTGGTATGAACCTGAGTCTTTTAAATAGACTAAAAGATACTTTGAATAATATTGTGTTTATCAATTACTCACCAGATGAGGATAGTTACGATTCAGTCATGATTGATTTTAGAAAAGCAACCACTAGTGCTATGGAACACTTATTGAATCAAGGATTTAAGGAAATTGGTTATATCGGTGGAAGTGAGAACGATGATTATTCAGATAACAATTTAGTGGTTAGGGATACGCGTCTAACGATATATGAAGAAATAATGAAATCGAAAGGTATCTTTCGGAGAGATCAAGTATTTATTGGCGAATATACAATGACGCAAGGATACATGTTGATGAAAGAAGCAATTCATAAGGGGAATCTACCTGAAGCTTTTTTTATTGCAAGTGATTCGATGGCGATTGGGGCACTGCGCGCAATTCAAGAGGCACATTTAAAAGTGCCTGAAGATATTGCCATTGTTAGCTTTAATGATATCCTAATGGCGAAATTTGCAAGTGTACCATTAACGTCAGTTAAGGTTTATACAGAGCAATTGGGAAGAGTTGGAGTGAAATTATTATTAGACAGAATTAATGGGAGGGAAATACCTCTGAAAGTAACTGTCCCTACTAAGTTAGTTATTCGCGATAGCTGCGGGGCTAAAAATAAACTAGATTCTTAAGGTTACATTATATCGATCATGATTGGGGCAAATGTTTAACTTTTAAGGAGGTGAGGAACTGGAGAAATAAATTCGTTTGTCTAGAGTCATTAAGGGGTCATATTGTACGCATAAAGAAAGAGATGAAAAGTCATATAAGTAGATAAAGATCCATTTGGCAGAATAGATGTTTATCAACGACTCTTCCATCTCTACTATTCTCTATAAGAGAAAAGAACTAGATCTCTATTGTATGTTAACTTCATCCGTTCTAGCAAAAAATAATGTGTTACTAGTCAAAGAAAAAACCATTTATTTTACTAAGAAAATAGGGGAGAAAAACGATGAAAAAGTATCTGAATATGTTCTTGCTTATAGTAGCTTTCAGTTTAATTGTTTCGGGATGCTCAAGAAGTGCATCCAATAAGACTGGGGGAGAGGACGGTACTATCACATTATCCCTTTTCTCATCGATGAGTAATGAAGGGGAAAAGAAGGCATTCGCAAGTGTTGTCGCCAAGTTCGAAGAGGCAAATCCTAAAATAAAGATTGAAGTGAATTCGCCTGGAGACTATGAAGATATGCTTCGTGTCAAGATGGCTGCGAACGATATGCCAGATTTATTTGATACACATGGCTGGTCACAGCTTCGATATGGTGAATATGTCATGGATTTAAAGGACATGGATTGGGTTAAAAATCTTGATCCAGCGTTAAACCAAATACTTAAAGATAAAGACGGAAAAGTGTATGCGCTTCCACTGAATCAAGCGAAAGATGGGATTAGCTATAATGTTGCTGTGTTAAAAGAGTATGGCATTGAACAACCGGCAACATTAGATGAGTTTATGAAAGCTTTAGAAACAGTTAAGGAAAAAAGCAAGGGAGAAGTTACACCATTATGGATTCCTGGTAGTGATAAAGATGGTATTGCTCAAATTTTTGACGAGTTTGCGACACCGTTACTGATTACCGATCAGAAGAATAGCTATGGCGATCAATTAGTAGATGGAACATTTGACTGGAACAATTACACGCTGCTTGCTGAAAAAATGAAGGAAATGCAAGACAAAGGGTTGTTAAATGAAGATGTTCTAACCGCACAATTACAACAAGCAACAGAGTTAATTGCTCAAAATAAGATTGCTTTCACGTTTGTTGCAGGCTCACTTGGCCCTGATGCAACAGAATTAAACCCAGATGTAAAAATAGGGACCATGCCAATCCCGGCGATTCATGCAGGAGATCAACCGAGTTGGATTGGCGGCGAGCGTCATACACTAGCGATATCAAAAGATACAAAGCACGCTGATGAGGCAAGACGTTTTCTTGACTTTATCGCTCAACCAGAAAATATTATAACGATTGCTAAAGGAACATCAGCGCCGGATGCTTTTACGAATGTTGATGCGGAAAACTATTTCTCCGCGTACTATAAAGAATTCGAGGATATTGATGTACAACCTTACTTTGATCGTGTGTATTTACCAAGTGGCATGTGGGATGTTATGGGGACGACTGGTCAAGAATTGCTTTCAGGTAGCTTAACACCTGAAAAGTTATCGAAAAAAATGGGCGAAGAATATAATCGTTTAAGAAAACAGTAGCTACGTGTACGAATAAGGGAGTTATTGAAGGATGGCGACTCCCTTATCCACAAAACGCTTTAGCACGTCTAAATAAGGAGTTGATATGATGAGCGAACTAGTAGCGAGAAGAAAGGTAGCCGTTGCCAAGAAAGCACCGAAGCGAAAAGAGAAAAAGCCATCTTCTCTTTGGTGGATGTATACGCCAAGCTTGGTCATCGTTTTTCTGTTTATTTTATATCCCTTCTTAAATGGGATTCAGTTATCGTTTACGAATTGGAACGGTTTTTCGCAAAGTTATGATTGGGTAGGCATAGACCAATACAAACGAATGTTTACAGATCCTACAACATGGCTCGTTGTCAAAAATACCTTATTGTACGGAATGGGTAGTACCATTTTGCAAAATATTATTGGCTTATTATATGCGTTATTGCTAAATCAAAGCATTCGAATGAAAGCCATTACCCGAACGGTAATTTATCTTCCGGTTATTATTAGTCCATTAATCATGGGGTATATTTGGTACTTTTTCTTTGCCTATCAAGGTGGAGCACTGAATGACGTCTTGCTTTTCTTAGGCTTAGATAAAATCAATGCATTAGCAAATCCTGAATGGAATACGTGGATCATCGTATTTGTCAATACATATCAATATGTGGGCGTTGCCATGATCATTTATTTAGCAGGATTACAAAGTATTTCAAAAGATTATTATGAAGCAGCGCAAATTGATGGTGCCTCTTCCTTGCAACAATTTAAAAATATTACACTCCCTTTGTTAATGCCATCGATCACGATTAATATGGTGCTCAATATTATCGGCGGTTTGAAATTATTTGATGTGATTATTGCCTTAACGGGTGGAGGACCTGGAAATGCCTCACAATCGATGTCAACGTTTATGTATGATCTTTATTTTAAAAGACAGGATGCTGGTTACGCAGCAACGCAAGGTGTTTTCATGGCTGTGATCATTCTTATTTTAAGCTTAGCTGCTCTCGTTTATTTTAGACGGAAAGAGGTCGAAGCATAATGACATACACAGACAAGAAAAAGAAACGATTGTTTGCCGGGTTAGCCATTTTCATTACGCTTGTTCATATCATACCTTTCTATATTTTAATTACGACTGCTTTAAAAGCGAAAGGTGATTTTAGTTCAAAATGGGTTTTCCCCAAGCAAATAAGTTTTGAAAACTTTTCCGAAGCGTGGAAACTTACCAATTTAGGGAATTCGTTTATCAATTCGGCAATTATCACACTGTTTTCAGCCGTATTATTGATTGTGTTAGGATCAATGGCCGCCTATCCATTGGCACGTCGGCAAACAAAGTTAAATAAGTTTTTTTACTTCTTATTTATTGCCATTATGATTATTCCACCGTTGACGGCACTTGTGCCATTGTACAATTTGGTTGTCGATTTTGGCATGATGAATACGTATGAGGTGGCAATTTTCAATAATGTTGCCGCGTTTATGCCATTAACGATCTTTTTATATGCAGGCTTTATCCGGTCGACGATACCAAAGGAGTTGGAAGAAGCCGCCAAGATTGATGGGGCTAGTACGCTCGGGATTTTCTTTAGAATCGTGTTTCCATTGTTAAAACCAATAACTGCATCGATTCTAATTATCTCTTGTGTATACATTTGGAATGATTACCAGTTTGCGATCTTCTTCTTGCAAGATAGTGCGATGCATACATTAACCGTTTCATTAGCCAATTTCTTTGGGGCCAATCAAAATAAACTGAACTTAGTAGCAGCGGCAGCCTTAATGTCGATGTTACCAATGACCATTTTATTTTTATTCTTACAAAAATACTTCATTAAAGGGTTATCTGCAGGTTCAGTCAAAGGTTAATTATAAAAAACAGGAATAAGGAAGGAAGATGAAAAATGTCTAAAATCACATTTATTGGAGCAGGAAGTACGATTTTTGCTAAAAACGTCCTAGGAGATTGTTTGTTTGTACCAGCATTAGCAGGATTTGAATTTGCCCTTTTCGATATTGATGAGCAACGTCTACAAGACTCTGAAAATATGTTGAATAACTTAAAGAAAAACTATAATAGTAATGTGAAGATTCAATCATATTCTGATCGAAAAGAAGCGCTCCGTGGAGCAAAATATGTGATCAACGCGATCCAAGTTGGTGGCTACAGACCTAGTACTGTAATCGATTTTGAGATTCCTAAAAAATACGGTTTACAGCAAACGATTGCCGATACGACAGGTATTGGTGGGATTTTCCGAGCCCTTCGTACGATTCCGGTGATGTTGGATTTTGCAAAGGATATTGAAGAGGTTTGTCCAGATGCCCTTTTCTTAAATTACACAAATCCGATGGCTAGTTTAACCGGTGCGATGCTGCGCTACACAAACGTGAAAACGATTGGACTATGTCATAGTGTTCAAGTTTGTACCGAGCATTTGTTTAGAGACTTAGAAATGGACCATGAAGGAATTGAAGAACGGATTGCTGGCATTAACCATATGGCGTGGCTATTAGAGGTCAAACGCGATGGCAAGGATTTATATCCAGAAATCAAACGTCGGGCAAAGGAAAAACAAAAAACAAAACATGATGATATGGTTCGTTACGAATTAATGGATAAGTTCGGTTACTATATTACCGAGTCTTCCGAGCATAATGCCGAGTACCATCCATATTTTATCAAGAGCAAATATCCTGAGCTGATTGAACGATTCAATATTCCGCTTGATGAATATCCGCGTCGTTGTGTTTCTCAACTTGAGGGATGGGAATCGATGCGCGAAGAAATGGTGAACAACAGTCAGCTTACACATAGCCGAACACATGAGTATGGTTCAAGAATTATTGAAGCGATGGAAACAAATGTGCCGTTCAAATTTGGTGGAAATGTGTTAAATACCGGTCGCTTGATCAGTAATCTTCCAGAAAATGCAGTTGTTGAGGTACCTTGTGTTGTCGATCGCAATGGTATTATGCCGACCTACATCGGTGATTTACCCGAGCAACTAGCTGCACTGAACAGGACAAATATTAATACACAACTCCTCACAATCGAAGCCGCGGTCACTGGAAAACGTGAGCATGTGTACCAAGCGGCTATGCTTGATCCACACACAAGCGCGGAACTATCCATGGATGACATTATCTCAATGTGTGATGAGTTAATTGAAGCACATGGAGATTGGTTGCCGCAATTTACGAAAAACGAATCTAAGGTTTATGTGAAATAAGAATTTGCGAGTAATTTAGAGGTTGTCTTAAAAAGGGTCAGACCACGCACTATATATACTAGTTGCGGAGTCTGACCCTTTTGCTCGATTTTATTATAATAAGTTTGATCATTTGAGCGTGTTTATTCGGTTATCGAATTTTTCCCCAAATGCCCTCCCAATAATAATATCTTAAATAGAAGTTCTCTAGGTAAACCACTTTTTCACAAAGTCTTTTAAATTTTATAGTAATCAACGGTTCTATGTGTAGTACTACTTTAAGGGGAACGTTTTCTTAGACATAAAGCAGTAACGGAAATTACAAATTGATTTCTTTTATTAAGAGAAGATAACAGTTCGATTACAAATAGGAAATGTTGGATGAATCGACAAAATTTTAAAAATAGCTTGTTTATACTGGCTTTAGCTTTATAAAGAAGGGAGTTGAAAATCGACCGTAATTAAATAATTGTGATGATAACTTCGGATAAGGAGCTATGATGGAAATTTTACTCAGTTTAAGCATATATATATCGGGTGCTCTTTCTGTTCT
This sequence comes from Paenibacillus sp. FJAT-29882, assembly GCF_001510645.1. Classification (GTDB taxonomy): domain Bacteria; phylum Bacillota; class Bacilli; order Bacillales; family DSM-1321; genus Peribacillus. The sequence continues at coordinate 893,834 of NZ_LMVB01000001.1, forward strand.
ATGGCTAATCACCATCGCATTTGACTTGTTTCTGAAATAATAGGCTAAGAATAAGAGGGACATCTATTTTTGTATTCTTTATTAAGGACCAACTAGATTAGTTCGAAACGGTTGATTGGAAGGAGAACAGGAAATGCGTGATGATAGTAAGCTTTTAGAAGCAAAGGAAAGAAAACTAGCCCGATTTTTGGAAGCACATTCAACAGAGGAAGTGTTTAATGAAGTCCAGGAATACATGCCATCCCTTCGTTCTCGATCAGATATTCTCCGTAAACTGAACGAAATGAAGCTACCACCCTCTGTCATAAAAACTCTCATTTACTACGTACTAGCTACGAACAAACAAAAATTCGTGACTGATACACTACTAGCGTTAGCTAATCTATGCAGAAAATTGAACATACAAGATGCCCAGGAAGCAATTACTTTCTTTAAACAATACTATTCATTTCATACTCAAATCAGTCAAGAAGGGTAACGTCAATTTTCTCTTATAGATTGAACTCTCACTCTGAATCAGTATGTAGTGTTTAATGAAATAATCCTTTACTGTATTTAGCTGTTGCCCGGTTTGCCGTTCACCAATCTTAGCTACCCTTTATAGGTAGCTCTTTTTGTGTTCTATTCCTTTTCATAAGATAACTTTAACAATAAAAATATAATTAAATTTAATAAAAGTTTATTGTAAAACGATAATAATTGCATTATTATTTAGATAATACTTATAAAGTGGGGTGCTTTATGAAACGGGGAACAATACTTTTTTTAAAGGTAACTACTTTTATTATTGGGTTTACACTTCTTGGATTATGTATCTTTGTGTTACCGGGGTTAGCAAGAGATGCAGCGGAGATGAATCCCGAGTATGCTTATTTGAGATTTCCTGTTCTTTTTGGTTTGTATATGACTGCGCTACCACTTTTTCTTGCTTTGTATCAATCATTAAAGCTTTTAAAGTATATTGAAAGTAAAAATGCTTTTTCAAAATTAGCTGTTATGTCGTTAGGACATATAAAGAACTGTGCCATTACAATCATTATCTTCTATGTAGCAGGGATCTTTTTGCTTGCCTTTCAAAACGCTTTGCATCCTGGAATAGCAATGATTGGCGCTGGTATCATATTTACAACACTGGTTATTTCATTATTTACTGCGGTGCTCCAGGAATTGTTAAGAAGTGCACTGGAATTAAAATCAGAGAACGATTTGACAGTCTGACGTGACCAAATGGCAATTATTATTCATAATGATGTGATGTTAGCGAAAAGAAAAATGAACGTAACAGAACTTTCAAAGAGAGTTGGTATCACGATGGCTAATCTTTCTATATTGAAAAATGGCAAGGAAAAAGCCGTTAGATTTTCAACTTTAGAGGCAATATGTAAGGTTTTGGACTGTCAATCTGGTGATGTTTTAGAATACAGAAGTACATAGACACACAAGCATAAGGGACTTCTGCTTTATCCGAAAAACAAGAACTTCTAGGTGGGATAGTATGACATTGATATTATTAATCGGTCTTTTTGGAGTGGGACTCGTTATATTGTTTAAAAATCCAATAATAGACAAATTTGAAAAAAACAAAAAGGTAAATATGCTAAAAAATACTATGTGGTTTCAAAGTCATTGGTTAGCTGGAATATTCTTATTCGTCATGAATGCCGTTCTATTTTTTTCAACTTGTCTTGTGCTTTATGTGTTGGTGTATTTCATTATTCCAATTGTTCATATACTTGTGATGTTTTTTGCTGTAATCGGAAGTATTATTTTATGGATCGTAATAAATAAGGCTTGGCAAGGTACGAAAAGAAACCGTTGGAAGATGGGGACGATCGGGAGCAGTTTTTATATGTTCTTGACCATTATTTTTGTTTATTGGTTCGTGACACTAAAACCGTCTTATCCAGGTGAGGATACTTTCATGAGGGCTATTGGATTATTTTTCGCTATAATCGTTACGACAGTTGCGTTTATTACGTGTTTGGTTATTACAGGATTATCCAAAAGGAAAGTAGCCCATTAACCGAAATATGAAATTGAACAGATTCTTTATATTTTTGCTAACGGGTACCTGAACAGGGTAATGTGTGTATCTTGAAGCGATAAACGATCACCTATTATGGCGCTTCTTTTCAAGTAAAAATCATAGGATCACCAAAAAGGGACAAACTGTATTTGAAAAGAAAGGAGATGCAAGTCGTGACAAAAAAGTTCAATAAAGGTAGCCGTAATCAAAATGCACCACAATTACACGGACAAGTTCCGGTTAGTGGGGACAACAGTAAAGGAAATAAAAGAAATAAAGATCAGAACGATAAAACAGATGGTGAAAGTTAAATGCAACAAACCGGTCTATTCAGGCCGGTTTGTTGCATTTTGTTTATGTTCCGAATAATTTTTATCGTACTAGTGCAATTGTTGAGATATGCACATGAGCTGCACTTTTAGAATTATTTAGAAGTAAGTATTTGTTGAAGGAACAAAAGGAACTTTCAAAGTCGAGAAGCTTTTTGAGTGTAATAAGTTGATAGATTGTGAATGTTGCTATTTCGACTAACGTAAGCGGTTTAATTGAAATCGAAAATGGTATAATTTAGAATGAATGGGAGATTCGGAGGTGGGGATATGCTTGAACTTATTTTAGTTCTCTTTGTTCCAGCGATTTTAATTATATTTTTGTTTGATTTTGCAAAATTTAGGCAGCAAAATCAAACGATAATTGAACAGAATGAAAAGGTTATTTCTCTATTAGAAGAAATTAAAAATAAATGATCACTGTCATTCTAGTAAACGGTGCAAGAGTCCAATAATGGAAGGCTGTTGCTGTGGATTTTCTTTTACTGACGAGGGAAGGACAGTTGAAAATGAAGTATAACATCAGGTTATGAATTGGAGATGCGAATGAAATGAAATCAATTATTGAAGCTACAACTTTTCCAAGAACTAGACAATCAATTGCCGAAGATTTGAGAGCTTTAGGATTAAATAAAGGAATGACCGTACTCGTACATTCATCTTTATCGTCTCTAGGATGGGTAAACGGTGGAGCTGTTGCTGTTATTCAAGCATTAATGGATGTGGTTACGGAACAAGGTACCATCGTGATGCCTTCTCAATCTGTGGAATTATCCGATCCTTCAGAATGGCAATACCCTCCCGTACCAGAGGAGTGGTGGCATGGAATTAAAGAAAGCATGCCGGCCTACAATGCTGATTATACCCCTACTGCTGGGATGGGAAAAATAGTTGAGGTATTCAGGTCTTATCCAGAAGTTTTAAGAAGTTCTCATCCAAATTACTCCTTTATAGCTTGGGGAAAGGATAAACATGAAATTCTTCATCAACAATCTCTTAATTTTGGACTTGGTGAACAATCTCCTTTAGGAAAACTGTATATGCGTCAGTCATTTGTCTTATTATTAGGTGCTGGTTTTGATAGTAATACTTGTTTTCATCTTGCTGAATACAGGATTCCTAATCAGAAAGTTATTAGTAAAGGTGCTCCTATGATAGTAGAAGACAAAAGGCTATGGAAAGAATATAAAGACCTCGAATATAGAGAGGAACTTTTTGAAGAAGTCGGTAAAGCATTTGAGGCAGAATATGATCTTACATCTGGTTTAGTCGGTTCTGCTAAAAGTCGCCTTTTTTCACTTAAAGAAGCAGTTGATTTTGCTGAGAAATGGTTTGAAAATTATGATAGTAAACATATAGGCTGACTGCGGTTTTACCAAATGGTTTAGTAAAAACTTGCGTGAATCCCAATAGCCGTTCATTTCATTTCTTGTGCGTTACTCGCTTCACAGAATACATAGAATTGTACGAATTGGACTAGGTGGAACACTGATATGTGGTGAAAGTAACATGTTGTTCGGTGTGAGCAATGGGAAAGGTTGCTGCAAACAACCCCTTACCTAGCAGTAAAGGGATTGTTTGCGGCAACCTTTTTCTAATTCTATTAAAGGGCAAGATTTATTTAATAATTGGATAGTTGTATCAGACTGATAATGTCTTGGGGGAAAGCAATTGAAGCGCACTATGTTTAGGTTTTTAATGTATTTTTCGGTTTTTTTAATGGTAGTTTAATTGTTAACGCAATTTCCAAACCTAATTTGAATGTTTTAACAGCATTTTCTATTGCCTTGGGGACCTCAGCAGGGCTTACATTTGTCGAATATTATCTATCTAAGAAATTCAAGGAAAGTGAACAGATATCATATTAGTCCAAGGGAACTATAACGGTAGTTCCTTTTCTTGCAAGGCAAAATTTAAGAACAACATTAGAAAGTAAATCCAATTAAACAGTTGGACACTCATTCTATGTTTAATAAAAGGATTTGATAAAATATGAAAGAACTTTATGAAAAATATCAACTTTTGAATATACCGAATAAATACCAATTATCAGATGTTGATGTTGTTATGAAAGAGGAATATTTATCAAAAGAAATCCATGTAAAAGATATGGACTTTTTGTTAGAACCAGAAAATATAGATAAGTTCATCAAATGTTACAAGTTAGATAATAAGGAAATATTAGATAAATTATTTTCAGAAGAAGAAAAACAAAGTTTGATACACATGAAGATTATGAATGAACAATATCCTCCAGAACCTAATAATCTAAAGGAAATGGAGGATACTTGTATTCAAAATGGAGAATATTTGGTAGTATTTATTGGTTCAATGGATGGAAAATATATTGAAGATCTCAAGCTTGTAGGAAGTAGTTCAAGATTATTTGATCGATTACTTATTCTAGCAGGAATTGAAAAAGAAGATTGTCAGTTAGGAAATATTATGTTTGAACATTATTTATCAGCACTATCAAATTTAGGTTATTTAGATTAAATTAAATATCATTCTATCACGTTATAATTCATTTTTTTAATACCATTTTCATGTGAAGTAAACATAATCATAACTTTGAGTAATAAAGGGAGGTGGACGTTTTTTTAGATATCCAACTTCTTTTTGTTTTTTAGTTACCATGCTTCTAAAAAGGCGTGTGAGCCCACGGATTCACACGAATGAGCCCAAATATTCTTTTACAACAAGATTGTTTAACGCCGTTATTTTTAAAAATTGCTTGCAAATAGGAACTATTACGTTTTATAATGATTAAGCAAATGTAACGCAAATGAGGTTTTCTTTAGGTCTATCGAAACGTTACTCATTTTTTTAGACTTTAAAACGTAATGATTTTGATTTGTTAATTGGAATATCCAGAGGGGATTTCGCGTGAGGGAGTGAACATGTTGAGTAATCAAAAGATTCCAGTTACCGTACTGAGCGGGTATCTTGGTTCAGGAAAAACGACTTTGCTCAATCATATTTTAGCAAACCGTGAGCAATTGAAAGTAGCTGTTATCGTCAATGATATGAGTGAAGTGAACATAGATGCTGCATTAGTTAAACAAGGTGGCTTCCAGAAAACGGACGAGAAATTGGTGGAAATGCAAAATGGTTGTATTTGCTGCACGCTCAGAGAAGATCTACTAATTGAAGTAGAGAAGTTGGCCAAGCTAGGTGACATCGATTATATCGTCATCGAATCAAGCGGGATTAGTGAACCTATTCCAGTAGCTCAAACCTTTACATATGTGGATGAAAGTTTAGGAATCGACTTGTCTAAATACTGCAAGCTGGATACGATGGTGACGGTTCTCGATGCGAACCGCTTTTGGCACGATTATGCTTCTGGAGAAAGTCTACTTGATCGTAAACAGGCCGTTGATGAAACGGATGCAAGGGAGGTAGCTGATTTATTAATGGATCAAATTGAATTTGCAAACGTGATTGTGCTGAATAAAGTAGATTTAGTAGCCCATTCCAATATTCAGGAATTAAAAGCCGTTTTGCAAAAATTTAATCCGCAAGCGCAAATTATCGAGGGTGAGTATTCTAAGGTCCCACTTGATCGAGTATTAAACACAGGTCTGTTTGATTTTGAGACGTCGAGTCAAGGAGCAGGTTGGCTAAAAGAATTAAACGAAGAGCATATTCCGGAAACAGAGGAGTATGGCATATCTTCGTTCGTGTATCGTCGTCATAAGCCGTTCCATCCTGAGAGGCTGATGACTTGGCTAAAAGATTGGCCAGTTGAGATCGTTCGAGCGAAGGGATTTATTTGGCTAGCTACTAGGAATAATATTTCTGGACTAATATCGCAAGCAGGACCATCTTTGACGATTCAAGGAGCAGGAAATTGGATCGCAGCTTATCCGGAAGCGGAACGAAAACAACTATTGGCAGAAGAACCCGAGCTTCTCAATCGCTGGGACGATACATATGGGGACCGTATAACAGAATTAGTCATGATCGGCATCAGTATGGATCAAAAGCAAGTCGAGCAGACATTGGATGTATGCTTGCTTACAGAAGAAGAGATGGTCCAGGATTGGACGAAATTTATCGATCCTCTGCCTTCATTTGTATGAAGGACATGGGGGCGGGTCTTCGCGGCTTCCTAATATAGCCAATCTATTTATCAGGTATATTGATTTTATCGAGAAAGCATCCAAAGTCCGGCTTCGCGCCGCCACCATTGTGATTAGGTGAGTGTAGCGTGATACAGGATGGATCCTTCATAGTAAATGGTGGCGTTTTAACGCCATATTTGTTTCATATATAAAATCTAGATAAATCCATGAGGAGGAAACATGATGAGAGTAAATATTATATTGGCATGTACAAAAACAGGAGATCGGAATTATGTGACAACGAAGAATAAACGGAATAATCCCGACCGTATTGAGCTTATGAAATATTGTCCGAGATTGAAAAAACGTACTTTGCACAGAGAAACAAAATAAGAATAACGCTGATTATTGAGTGAATAGGTTTTAATTTATAAAACGTAATGATTTTGTTTTAATAAAAGTAAGTAAAGGAGAATCGGAAAATGGCGAAAAAGTCTAAAGTTGTAAAAGAGAAAAAAAGGCAAGAAATGGTGATGAAATATGCAGCTATCCGTCAGGAGCTAAAAGAAAAAGGAGATTATGTGGCTCTAAGTAAACTGCCGCGAGATTCATCACCGACACGTTTGAAAAATAGATGTGAAGTGACAGGAAGACCAAGAGGATTCTTAAGAAAGTTCAAAATGTCCAGGATTGCCTTTAGGGACTATGCACATAAAGGACAAATTCCTGGCGTGAAGAAAGCAAGTTGGTAATGAAACAGGGGCTGACCCTTTCGTTATAGGACAGCTCCGAATGTAAGCTGTGGGAAATTTTTGCGGTGGTATGATGAATTCAATTTTCCTTGAATTTCTGCCACAATATGAAATGGTAGGTGCAATCGAATGAAATGAATGGATTGCACAGATAGAATGAGAAAAGGTATAGACCAACGATTTGGTAGGGTTACGTGGGCTAGTATAGTCTTTTAGGAAACGACTAAGTTAAAGCCCTATCATGATTTTTGAGCGGATCTGTCCGTCTCGGAACGTAAGAATACAGGTAAAAAATATCCTATTTTTGTCTTCTCATCCATTGTGTTGCAACCCATTTTTCGCCAGTAATAACGGGCGCTCCACCATGTAAAGTTAGTTCGTTTATGCTTTTGTCATTATAGAAGTATTCGAAATACACCGCCATTCCTTTTTGTGGGGAGACTGAAAAATTTAGTTTCGGAAAAAAAGTTTCTCCGCCATGCTCCACGTCGTTTAAGTACATGACCATTGTGCTAATTCTATTATTATTTGTTGCTTTACTTGTAGATGTAAAAAAATCAAAATGAGCTTTATATTCTTGACCAGGAGTATATTTAAGAATTTGAATCCCTTCGCCATGTTCAATGGGGATATTCATAATAGATGCTATTCTTTTTTCAATATTGGTAATGATGTCATTTTCATTTTCTTGAAAAAACATACTACTACTTGTTCTTATCTCATTAACATCGTGTGTCACTCCAATTTTAGAACGATGCATTTTGTCAGTTGATAATCTAATTAGCTCGTCACATTCTTCGTCACTCAACACATTTCCTAAAATTACGACTAGTGGTTCTTCTAATCTAGCAATGATATTAATTTCTCTATCTTCTGTTTTGATTGTATTGCCAATATGATTAAAAATCGTTTGTTCTTTACTATCCACTGTCAACTTTCATCGACTCCTCAGGAGATTTAATTTTCGGAATTATTAATTTTAACTTTTTTTGTAAGTTATGATCTATGATCATTATATCATGAACCGCACGTTTATAACGGTTTCTTATTCAGCTGATAAAGAAAATATTATTTTTCAGGAATCTTACAGACTTTTCCGAACGAGAAAGTCCACTTCTTCAGAGGTGGGCTGGTAGTGAGGTCGAAACAGGCATGTCTTTAGGCATGTTCATGTTTCGATTTTTTTTTTGCGTTAAGTGAACGTATTATTTGCAAACGGAACGTATGTTCCGTATGGTTGAATTGTGGAATTATTTAAATAATAGGGAAGGGGGAAAACACCGTGTTTGTGACTCATTCATTTAAAATACCTTATGATAAAAAATTGTATTCGGAGTTAAGGTTGATGCAGCGAGAAGCAGCTTCCGTTTGGAACGATATAGTCAGAGAAGCAACATCTTATTATTTTTGCTTTAAAAAGTGGTTAAGTAAAACGGAAATCCAAGCAATCCGAAAACAAACGTATCATCTTCATTCTCAAACTGTTCAGGCCATTGCGGATAAATATGTGACGAATCGTGAAACCATTCGACAACTGCGAAAAACAGATAAAAAAGCAAGGTATCCGTGGCGAAGAAAGTACTATTATTGTATTCCATTAAAAAAAGCGTCAATGGATGTCTCTAAAGAAACGATTACGATTAAAAAAGTGGAATATGGATTCCAACTTTCTGATCTATTAACCAAAAAGAAAAATAAAAATTGGAATGAAAAGGTGCCGAAGAGAAATGTAACGATTGTCATTCCCAATCGGTCAGAAGAAATCTTAGAAACGTGCAACTATGCTGAAGTAGTGTGGAGAAACGGAGCGTATTGGTTTTGTTATTCTGTATCTGTACCAGAAAAAGACACGTCATCATATGCTTTTAAAGCGGCAGGTGGAGATTTAGGTGAAATTCACTCCGTAACGGTAGCGACCGAGGATCAAGTTTTAATCGTTTTGTTGTACCATTATCTTTAATAGGGTGAAGGGAAAAGAAGGTTGCAAAATTGAAGGTGGTAAAGCGCCCTAAACAAGGCGATGCCGAGGCATTTAATACATTGATTCATGAAATTTGAGCCTGTTATGATCGCAATTTTTTCATAACAGGCTCTTTATATTTGTTATGTAACAGACTATTGGTTGAAAGCGTTGCCTTTTGATCGTACTGTCTCGATCTCCATTAAGATATGATCGTTTTAAAACGATCTTGATATTCTAGCAATACCATTTCATAGACTCCAAGAATCTGCTTTACACGAGCGATCGTTCATTTTTCTTTAAAAAGTATAAATAAATAATCATCGAAATAAAAATTGAAAGAGCTGATGCTAAATAAATGCTTCGATAGCCGAATAGGTAGCCGATTTGTCCGAAAGTGATGGCACCAATCCCTACGCCAAGATCGAAGAAGGAGAAGAAGGTCGCGTTGGCCATTCCTTTTCGATTTCGTTCCGCCTTTTCAATGGACCATGCTTGGAGTGCTGGCTGGACCGTTCCGAAGCCGAGCCCGTAGAATATAGCGGCTGTGTAGAGCACGATGTTATTTGGAAGCCATGCGAGGAGCAGCATAGCGATGAGAATACAGATAGCCGATGGAATGTAAATGAATTTGTGACCTTTTGTATCATATAGTTTTCCTGCATAAAGACGTGTAAATAAAAGAGCGATCGCATAGATGAGGAAATACCATTGAATGCCTGTGACTCCTTGTTTCATTGAATAGAGTGGGAGAAACGTGGCAATCCCGCCGAATGTTACGGTAATGAAAAATAATAAAATCGATGGTTGCAAAGCCGTTTTTTCATAAAGATCCAATTTACGGGTTGTCGTTTTTACAGCGGCTTTTTCGCCTTTTTTGTAGTGAATGGTTGAAGCGAGTGCAACGGCTCCTAGTCCTAATGCTCCACATAGGAGAAATAGTGTTTGAAATGATAGTTTTCCAGCCAGTGCTAGACCGAGTGAAGGACCGATTGCCAGTGCTAGATTTCCAGACAGGCCGTAAAAACCCATCCCTTCACCACGTCTGCTCGCAGGAATGATATCGCTTGCAATTGTACCGGAAGCAGTGGAAGAAAAGCCCCAACCGATGCCCTGGGCCACCCTTAGAGCGAATAGCATAAACATACTGGCCATGAAACCAAATACTCCAACTGTAAGAACAAATATAGAAAGGCCAAATAAAAATACAAACTTTCTTCCTCTTGTTTCAAGAATTTGTCCTGCAAATGGGCGTACAATCAAGGCGGAAAATGTGAAAATCCCAACGACCATGCCAATTAATTGATCATTTCCCCCTAAGTATTCAACAAAGAGCGGAATGGTCGGTAATGTCATTTGAAAGCCGAGAAAAATAAAGAAGTTAGCGATACAAATCATCACAAAATCACGGGTCCATATTCTATCCTTACCTTGAGGACGTTGTGTTACTAAAGCTTTGTCCATCTATAAGCCCTCCTTCATTCCCTTTATATGTATATATTTTACTAGAATTTGGATGATAAAGCTATTGTTTAGGATAGGGGGTTTTTCGTGTTACTAAATATATTTTTATCGCCACAAATTATGACATATCTGTTTCATGATCGGACATACATATGAAGAAGAGCTTGTTTTAGGAAATGGCAGGTGGAGGTTGTGAGGAAAAGAAGATATAAAAGGCGGATTGTATTGTTGGTTATCTCGGCCATCATAATCGGAATGATCCTTTTTGTTATGCTTAGGCTCCCAAGCAGCCCTGAAAAAGTGGTTCATGATTTTTATATGTATGAAGCTGAGGGGAGTTTTGATCAATCATGGTCATTGTTTCACCCTGATATGAAGATTCGGTTTCCAAAAGCAAATTATATTCAAACTCGTTCACATGTTTTTATGCAGCATATGGACGTTGATACATTTTTCTATGAAATTGGTAAGGCGAAGAAAAAGAAAGGATGGAGAATGAATAAAGCAGGTGAAGTGTTTGCTGAGGTCTATGAAGTACCGGTTGACGTTACTTTTCATTCTCAATTTGGTATTTTTACGATGCAACAAAACTGTTATGTTGTGAAGGAAAAAGGAGAGTGGCTCATCCTATGGGATTATCGATTTTAGATGTAGAATAAAGCTGAAATATTGTTCTTCTCCTTTTTCATTCAAAATACGATAATAGGTTTTACATAGATCTCTTTGCACGATTACTAATTGCCTTTAGGATGAACATTTTCTCTTGTGAGGTAAGCATTGTCCAACTGCCAGCTTTAATTTTCATGACGATCGACTCCTATTTTTCAAATTATAGAGAAAAAGTACTTTCTCCTTATCAAAAGTATACCGCGAATTACGCTAATATAAACAAGATAAATTCCTACAAATTTTTTGCATAGACTCGTATTTTGTCAAACAATCGTCTGTTTTTGCTCAATCATTATTTTCATAAACTAAAAATGAAGAGGGAGGACCAAAAGCAAAGGGTCAGACCCAGCAACTACTTCATACAGTTTAAATGGAGTGTAAATAACACGATAAACTGTGTGGTGAGTGCAAGGTCAGACCCTTTTGACATTCTTCATTATTTTAATTCTAAATGTACTTTTAGCTCGTTATGAATTCTTTGTTTTTCTTCGTTACTTACAATTCCGTAGTAGATTCCATCGATTTTCTTACCTTCACTCTTAATCTCCATTTGTTCAACACTTTTCGCTGCAGCGCGATAGTGTTTTTGGATGTCGTTCATTTGCGAGAATGTAAGATTTGTTTCAATATTTTTGCTTAATGCTTCAAAAATAGTCGAGTAGTTTGTTAATGTAGCAAAGCTTGCCCCTTTATTAATGACTCCTTGAATGATCTCACGCTGTCTGTATTGACGTCCGAAGTCACCGCGTGGATCTTCATATCTCATTCGAGAGAAGCTTAAAGCTTTTGCTCCATCTAATTTGATTTTTCCAATTGGGAAGTGATCTCCCTCATAGCTAAAGTCTAAATCATTGTTTACTTCAACACCGCCAACTGAATCTACAATATCTTTAAACCCTTCCATGTTGATTTTTACGTAATAATCTAATGGAATATCAAGGAAGTTCTCGACTGTATCCATCGACATTTTCACACCACCAAATGCATAGGCATGGTTAATCTTGTCCACTTTATTTTTGCCGATAATATCGGTTCGAGTATCGCGTGGGATACTTAACATTTTCACGGAATTTGTTTCTGGGTTAACGGTTAAAACGATCACCGTATCAGAGCGTCCACTGTCTCCTTTACGCTCATCAACCCCTAGCAAGAGGACGGAAAATGGTTCCTGGTTTGTATAGGCGATTTCGCTTTGTCGTTTATCAGAAATGGGACGATCTTCAATCGGTGTATGCATCGTATTAACCGCTTTTGTAAGAGAATGATAGACGGAGTATGCATAAGCGCCACCTGCTACTACCAAAATGAGAAGGGTAATGCTGATAATCTTCAGCCATCTCTTTTTCTTCTTTGTTTTATTTGAACGTTTCATCTAGTACTTCCTTCCTATTTACAGAAATGGGACTTAAAATTCATTATATAGAAATTTACTAGAATTGGATAGTGTTTTATGGTGGAATAATGACTTAGATTGGCGAATCTTAACGAAAATTTAGCGAATCTTAATGTGACATATTAGACAGATAATGTTAAAATTTATAGGTATTTCCTTTTATGATGAGTGGTTATACGATGTTTGCTGAAAAGGAGTGAATTTGATTTGGTAGTTGTCTCGTTAAATAACGTCACGAAGAAAATTGGTAGTAAGACGATTATTGATAATCTTAGTTTTGATGTGCACGCGGGGGAGGTGTTTGGTTTTCTTGGGCCGAATGGGGCTGGAAAAACAACGACGATTCGGATGCTTGTTGGGTTGATGAAGATAACGTCAGGAGATATTTTCATAGATGGACATAGTGTGAAAGCTAATTTTGAAGAAGCGATCAGTAAAGTGGGCGCCATTGTTGAGAATCCTGAAATGTATAAATTTATGTCTGGTTATGATAATTTGAAGCATTATGCAAGGATGGTAAAAGGCGTAACGCTAGAGCGGATTGATGAAGTTGCAGAGCTTGTTGGGTTGCAGAATCGAATGAAAGAGAAAGTGAAGACCTATTCATTAGGGATGCGTCAGCGACTTGGTATTGCACAGGCTTTGCTTCACCGTCCCAAAGTATTGATTTTGGATGAACCGACGAATGGACTTGATCCAGCCGGTATCCGGGAAATCCGTGATTACTTGAAACGACTAGCTCGCGAGGAAGACATGGCCGTGATCGTATCGAGTCACTTATTGTCTGAAATGGAAATGATGTGTGATCGGATTGGCATCATTCAAAATGGGCGTATGATTGATGTGCAACTTGTGAATGACATGGTGAATGGCGGCAATGTTTCCTATGTGATTTCAGCAAAACCGATTGATCAAGCTTTCAATGTGTTGCAACATGCATTTGAAGGTATAAATGTGAAAATGACGAAGCAACACCTTCATGTGGAAGGTGAATCTGTTGATGTTCCGAAACTAGTAAAACGACTCGTTGAAAACCAATGTGATATTTATGAAGTGAAACAAGTCAATCAATCTCTTGAAGAGAAATTCCTTGAAATTACAAGTGAAAAAGGAGGGATCGCTTAATGGGATTACTCGCAAATGAATGGATCAAGATTTTTAAGCGGAAATCAAGTTATATTATGATTGGGATCCTTGCGATCATTGTGTTGGTTGCGGCGATTGGGATGACGTTTATAAATAACCAGGGCACTGAAACTGGCGATAATGGAAACTGGAAGACGGCACTGGAGGCAGAAAATAAAGACTTAAAGGAAGAGCTCAAGTCAACTCCAGGTCCTTATAAAAAAGAGGTTGAAAGAGTCATTGCTGAGAATGAGTACCGCATCACACATGAAATGCCAAGAGTGACGTCTTATAACGTATGGACGTTTATGAATGGAATGATGGGGTTAGTCGATATCGTAGCATTGTTTACGATCATTATCGCGGCGGGAATCGTGGCAAGTGAATTCAGCTGGGGTACGATTAAACTGTTGCTGATTCGCCCGATTAATAGAGCGAAAATTTTGTTGAGTAAATACATAACGGTCCTATTATATGCTCTATTTATGCTAGCTATTTTATTTGTTTTAAGCTTTATTTTAGGAGCTGCTTTCTTTGGGTTTGAGCAGAACCAGCCACATTTGGCCTATTTAGATGGTCAGATTGTTGAACGTGCACAAATTCCATTTTTACTTTCCCAATACGCATTGAGTTCGGTTGGCTTGCTGATTTTTACCACGATGGCGTTCATGATTTCGGCTGCTTTCCGGAACAGTTCCCTTGCTATCGGACTATCCATCTTCCTACTATTAGTCGGTAGTATTGTAACATCTATCATTGCGGGATTCTTTGATTGGGCAAAATATTTACTATTCGCAAATACGAATTTGCTTCCGTACTTTGGAACAGGTACACCGATGGTTGAAGGTATGACCTTAGCGTTCTCGCTCATTGTGCTACTTGTGTATTTCATCATCTTCCTTGTCGTAGCATTCTGGGCTTTTGTAAAACGAGATGTAGCAGCTTAATATCGTTCAAAATCGGAAACTGGCGTGAATGAAGTGCATTCCAGCTTAATTCAGGTCGTTTCCATTGCAAACGGAGTGTATTCAGTCACGCAAATCCGAAATTGGTAGTTTGATATAGGTTATAAAAAACGCCAAGCCTTTATTTCCGTGTAGGATTAGGCTTGGCGTTTTTTTCAATTTTATCATAAACAGCTGCAAGGGCTTGTTCAAATTTTCCGCTCGTTTTAGGCTGGTAATATTTTTTAGTAACCAGTTTATTTGGCAAATATTGCTGTTTAACCCAGCCACTTTCATAGTTATGCGGGTACAAATATTCAACGCCGCGTCCGAGTTCTTTGGCCCCCTTGTAGTGGGCATCCTTCAGATGGTCAGGTATGTCACCAGTGTTTCCGGCCCGAATATCAGCAAGTGCTGCGTCAATCGCCATAATTGCTGTGTTTGATTTAGGGGATAAGCACAGCTCGATGACTGAATTAGTGAGTGGGATACGTGCTTCCGGAAAGCCGAGGCGTTCAGCTGCTTCGACTGCTGCTAATGCACGAGGTCCAGCCTGTGGATTAGCGAGACCGACATCTTCGTAGGCAATGACAACGAGTCTACGGGCGATGCTGACTAAATCGCCTGCTTCAATTAAACGACCTAAATAATGAAGGGCGGCATTCACATCACTGCCACGAATGGATTTTTGAAAGGCAGAAATCACGTCATAATGGGCATCGCCGTCTTTGTCGTGAGAAAAGCTTTTTTTCTGAATGCATTCCTCTGCAATTTCCACTGTAATCGTAATCGTCTCATCGTCGTCAGGCTCTGTTGAGATGACTGCGAGCTCTAGGGCGTTCAAAGCGCTTCTAACGTCACCATTGGAGGCGGTTGCCAAATGAAGGAGTGCTTCCTCACTTACATTTGTAGAATATTTCCCAAGTCCTCGGTCATCATCATCGATCGCACGTTTCAAAGCCGTAACAATGTCATCGGGTTCAAGTGCTTTTAATTCGAAAATTTGACAACGACTCCGAATAGCTGGGTTGATTGCATGATAAGGATTACTTGTTGTCGCTCCTATTAATGTAATCATGCCATTTTCAAGATATGGTAACAGGAAATCTTGTTTCGCTTTGTCGAGTCGATGAACTTCGTCTAATAACAGAATGACTTTCCCTGACATTTTTGCTTCGGCAGCGACAATTTCCATATCTTTTTTATTATTAGTCACCGCGTTCAAAGTACGGAAGGCAAATTGGGTACTGCCAGCAATGGCGCTAGCAATTGACGTTTTGCCAACCCCGGGTGGGCCGTATAAGATCATTGAAGAAAGCTGTTTTGCTTTGACCATTCGATAGATAATTTTTCCCTCATCAACGAGATGCTCTTGCCCCATCACTTCCTCGATAGAACGGGGGCGCATCCTAAATGCAAGTGGTTTTATGGACATTGTCATCGCTCCTATAGCTTTTGTGTAAGATAAAGGTATCATATTTTTCATGAAAAAGAACGTAAATAGGCTAACGGAGCGTGTTCAAAAAGTCTGGTAAAGAAAAGCTTGCGAATTTCTTTGTCGTGCATTTTCGATCTTCTGTTAAAATCGCGTACGTTCTGTGCAAAGATCCGTTCCTTACGTATTCCTGCATACGCGAAAGGTTCTCGAGACGCGCTCGCAGAATTTCTCGGCTCTTTTTATCCTCCTTTTTGAACATGCACTAATATGCATTTTACCTAGGATTATGCTATAATTTTTAAAGCATATTAATCCGATCATGAAATGATGATATAGGTTATAAATTGAAGGAAAACATAAAGGTGGGTAAACGATGAGAATCTCGACAAAAGGCCGCTATGGCTTAACCATTATGATTGAATTGGCAAAGCAGTATGGTGAGGGGAAGAGTCCAACATCGCTTAAGTCGATTGCACAGACACATAATTTATCAGAACATTATTTAGAACAGCTGATCGCACCGCTTCGAAATGCTGGCTTAGTTCGCAGTATTCGTGGAGCGTATGGCGGCTATATCCTAACGAAAGAACCGAAAGAAATTACGTCTGGTGACATCATCCGCGTACTGGAAGGCCCGATTACTCCGGTTGAAGGAATTGAGGATGAAGAACCAATTAAACGCCAACTATGGGTCCGGATTCGAGATGCAGTAAAGGATGTCCTAGACAGTACGACACTTGAGGATCTAGCGAATTATAAAGATGATAGCGAACATGATTCGTATATGTTTTATATTTAATACCTTTAAAACGGTGAAGGAATAAAAAGGGTTTAACTCCAAGACTACACCATGTAGAAGCTGTTTATACGCAATCTTCTGAAATGGTAGTTGTGGAGTTAAGCTCCTTTTTTCTTTTTAAAATACGCTGTATTATATAACATTGTTGACTTTTGGCCCATTTTAGCTCTACCTTTCAGCATAGCTGAAAGACGTGTGAAACTAGGGTTTCACACGAATGAGCCAAAAATCTTTTTAACAACAATATTGTTTAACATAGCCTTAAAATAAGTCGTTTAGTGAAATCATTGTTTTGCATCATGTCAAATAAAATTATAGAATATGACCATCATGAAAATTTCAGGATAAATTGACATGGAAAATTTATTTTCTTTTATATATCGGAGGAAGAAACGTGAAGAATGTGTATTTAGATCATGCGGCGACATCACCGATGCATCCGCGTGTGATTGATCGGATGATGGCTGTCATGAAGGATGAGTATGGCAATCCGTCTAGTATTCACTCGTACGGCCGCGCGTCGCGTCATGTGCTGGATGAGTCCCGTGCGATGATGGCTCGGAGCATTGGTGCGTTATCGAATGAAATCATTTTTACAAGTGGTGGTACGGAAAGTGATAACACGGCGTTAATTGGTATTGCGCGTGCTTATCAGCATCAGGGCAAGCATATTATTACGACAGAAATAGAACATCATGCCGTCCTTCATACATGCCAGTTTTTGGAGAAATCTGGTTTTGAAGTAACCTATTTACCTGTTAATGAAGAAGGGCTTGTTTCGGTTGAAGAGTTGCGATTGGCACTTCGGGATGATACCATCCTCGTTTCCATCATGTTTGGTAATAATGAGGTCGGAACGATACAACCGATTCAGCAAATCGGTGAGCTATTACAGAATCATCCAGCATTTTTCCATACGGATGCGGTACAAGCGTACGGTTTGGTGAAAATCGATGTGAATGAACTTCATGTTGATTTACTTTCGGTTAGTGCTCATAAAATTAACGGACCTAAAGGTATCGGATTTCTCTACATCCGAGACGGCATTAAACATCAGCCGCATTTGTACGGTGGCGAGCAGGAACGAAAGCGTCGTGCTGGAACGGAAAGTGTCCCAGCGATTGCTGGCTTTGCAGAGGCCGTTACCATTGCACAAAGCACAATTGTGGAGAAAAATGAGCTGTATGTAAGCTATAAAAAAGTTATTTTAGATATTTTTAACGATGCTGGTGTGGACTATATCGTGAATGGGTCTAGCGAATCATCATTGCCGCATGTGTTAAATATTAGTTTTCCTGGAACAAATGTGGAATCGATGCTTGTGAATTTGGATTTGGCAGGCATTGCTGTTTCAAGTGGATCTGCCTGTACAGCGGGGTCCATCGATCCTTCTCATGTCCTTGTTTCGATGTTTGACAAAGATTCTGAACGGACGAAAAACTCGATTCGCTTTAGTTTTGGCTTAAACAACTCTGAGCAAGATGTGAGACAAGCGGCACATGAAACGGTTAAGATAATCAACAGATTGTTGAAATAAAGAATTAGGTAAGAGGTGAAACATAATGAATAAAGCACCTAAAGACACGCGTGTCGTAGTCGGTATGTCAGGTGGCGTTGATTCATCTGTTGCTGCTCTGCTTTTGAAAAAACAAGGCTATGATGTAGTCGGGATTTTCATGAAGAATTGGGATGATACAGACGAAAACGGCGTTTGTACCGCAACAGATGATTATAATGATGTAATTGCCGTATGTAATCAAATTGGTATTCCATATTATGCTGTAAACTTTGAGAAGCAATATTGGGACAAAGTGTTTACGTACTTTTTAGAGGAATATAAAGCAGGTCGGACACCGAATCCGGACGTTATGTGTAACAAGGAAATTAAGTTCAAAGCATTTCTTGAACATGCAGTCAGCCTTGGTGCCGATTATTTAGCAACGGGTCACTATGCACAGGTTGCTTACCGTGACGGAGAATATAAAATGCTTCGCGGTATTGATGAGAATAAAGATCAAACGTATTTCTTGAATCAGTTGACGCAAAGCCAGTTGGAAAAGGTCATGTTCCCACTCGGTCACATTGATAAAAAAGAAGTGCGAGAAATTGCCAAAGAAGCTGGACTTGCAACAGCAACGAAGAAGGATTCAACTGGCATTTGTTTTATCGGTGAACGCAATTTCAAAGATTTCTTAAGCAACTATTTACCCGCACAGCCCGGTAATATGGAAACGTTGGATGGAAAAGTGATGGGCAAGCATGAAGGTCTCATGTATCATACAATCGGTCAACGACACGGACTTGGTATTGGTGGCAGTGGAGAGCCTTGGTTTGCGGTCGGCAAAGACTTGAAACGGAATATATTGTATGTCGGACAAGGTTTCGAAAATGATGTGCTATACTCTGACTCACTTAAAGCGGTCAATATGAGCTGGGTTGCAGAGCATGCACCTGCCGCGGAATTTAGCTGTACAGCCAAATTCCGTTACCGTCAAACGGACAGTAAAGTGGATGTGAAAGTGCTTGAAAATGGCGATGTTGAAGTCATCTTTGCTGAGCCAGTTCGCGCGATCACGCCTGGACAAGCCGTTGTTTTCTATGATGGCGATGTGTGTCTTGGCGGCGGTACGATTGATGAAGTGTTTAAAAATAATGAAAAACTGACATATGTCGGATAATGAACATCCCCAGCCGTGGTTTGGCTGGGGTTTTTGTGATTTTACTGTTTAGGTGAGTGGATCAAATGGAGATCTAGCGCGTAAATCTTAAATTCCGCTTGAAACGTACAGATTCCGACGTGCAAACACCCCAACCTGGCACGCAAATAGGCAATTCCCGCTCGCAAAATTGATTTTCGGCGCACAAATTTTGTAAAGGAAGGTTTACGCACGAAGTAGGATGAAACGAATCGTACAGAACTCACGAATCATAGATCATCCATTCATTTACCGCGCATTCCTACCGTACGATTAATGATGAGCCGACTTCTTTATGGTATACTGCTAAAGAATGAAATCTAATGGGGATGTCCCATAAATAAAGGGCCAGACCCTTTTTTATAGATTAAATGGAGAGTGAATATGATGGATAAAAACCAACAAGGAATTCAATATATGCAAGAAGGTAAGTATGAAGAAGCGGTGAAGATTTTTTCCGAGGCGATTGAGGAAAGCCCGAAAGAGCCTGTAGCATACATAAATTTTGGCAATGTTTTAACTGCGGTTGGCGAAACAGCGAAGGCAGAGAGTTTCTATAAAAAAGCACTTGAACTCGATAAAGAAGCTGGGGCCGCTTATTACGCGCTAGGAAATCTGTATTTTGAAATGGACAAGCTAATCGAAGCGAAGGATATGTTTGAAAAGTCGCTTCGTACCGGGCTAGATACGAGTGATGCGTATTTTATGCTTGGCATAACTTTGATGCAGCTTGATCAAGGGAAACTCGCAATGCCGTACTTGCAACGTGCGGTTGAATTGAATCCGGATGATGTCGATGCTCGTTTTCAATATGCGCTTTGCTTAGCTAATGCGGAGTTGTACGATGAGCTAATTAAAGAATTGGAAATCGTGATTGAACAGAATCCAGAGCATGCAGACGCTTACTACAATCTTGGCGTGGCATTTGGTGGCTATAAAGAAAATGCTGTGAAGGCTATTGAATATTTCGAGAAAGCTTTGGAAGTGCAGCCTGATCATATGCTAGCAGCTCATGGAAAAAAATTGATGGAAACGCTGAACGAAGAATAAAATAGTTTTGGAAAGGGGGAACCGTATGAGCCAGCAGGATGCGTTGGATCTTTTTTCAGAAGAGAAGAAATTTATGAAAGGTCGGCACTTAGTGACAATTTTTCATAATGAGTCAAATTTGTATTCTGTCGTGCGGATTCGCCTCGATGAAACGAATTTGGAATACGACGAGCAAGAAGCTGTTGTAACAGGGTATTTTCCAAAGATTCATGAGCAGGAAACGTATATTTTTTATGGCACGATGAAGGATCATCCACGGTTTGGCATGCAGTTTCATGTCGAACATTTCAGGAAAGATATGCCGCAGTCGAAAGAAGGAATCGTCGCTTATTTATCGAGTGATTTGTTTAAAGGGATTGGGAAAAGAACGGCGGAAAGCATTGTCGATACACTTGGCGAGAATGCCATTTCGAAAATACTTGCCAATCCGTCACTCTTGGATACGGTTCCGAAATTATCATCTGAAAAAGCGAAAAGCTTCTACGATACATTGATTGAACATCAAGGGTTGGAACAAGTCATGATTGGGTTGAATCAATATGGATTTGGACCACAGCTTTCGATGAAAATTTATCAAATGTACCAACATGATACGTTGTCGATTTTACAAAAGAATCCTTATCAGCTTGTCGAGGATATTGAAGGAATCGGCTTTGGCCGAGCGGATGAACTTGGGTTTCAGCTTGGTATTTCAGGGGGGCATCCTGATCGAATTAAAGCAGCCTGTTTGTATACGCTTGATGCCCAATGTCTTCAAGACGGCCATGTGTATATGGAGGCTGAGGATTTACTAGAAGCAGTTAAGAGCATGCTTGAAGAAAATAAACGAGATGAAATTGAGTTTACAGCGATTTCTTCGGAAATTGTGAAGCTTGAAGATGAAGGGAAAATCAAAGTCGAGGAGCGTCGGATTTATCCGCCCTCTTTATATTTCTCAGAAAAAGGTATTGTCACGAATATAAAGAGAATTTTAGCGCAAACCGAGTATGAAGATCAATTTCCTGAATCTGAATTTTTGCTGGCGCTTGGTGAATTAGAGGAGCGGCTTGGCGTCGATTATGCCCCGGCTCAGAAAGAAGCGATTCAGACGGCGCTTCAGTCGCCGATGTTGATTTTGACAGGAGGACCGGGAACGGGGAAAACGACAGTTATTAAAGGAATCGTTGAGCTGTATGCAGAGCTCCATGGTGTGTCGATGGACATTCACGACTATAAAAAAGAGACTGAACCATTTCCGTTTGTCTTGGCAGCACCGACTGGACGTGCGGCAAAGAGAATGGCAGAATCCACAGGTTTGCCGGCTGTAACTATTCATCGGCTTCTCGGTTGGAATGGGAGTGAAGGATTTTCCCATGATGAAGAGAACCCGATTGAAGGGCGAATTGTGATTATTGATGAAATGTCGATGGTTGACACATGGCTTGCTCATCAGCTGTTAAAAGCTTTACCTGAACATGTACAGCTTATTATGGTTGGAGATGAAGACCAGCTCCCATCGGTTGGTCCCGGTCAGGTGTTAAAGGATTTACTGGCATCACAATCGGTTCCGATGGTTGGCCTTGAGCAAATTTACCGCCAGGCAGATGGTTCTTCGATTATTGAACTTGCCCATGAAATTAAGCGAGGAAGATTGCCTGCGAGTTTCAGTCAGCAGCAAAGCGACCGTTCCTTCATCCGCTGTGGCACAGGACAAATCGCCCAAGTTGTTGAAAAAGTCGTCGCGAATGCCCGTAATAAAGGCTTTACATCAAGAGATATTCAAGTGCTTGCCCCGATGTACCGGGGGCCGGCGGGGATTGATAATCTAAACAAAATGCTTCAAGAAGTGTTCAACGGCAATGCTGATGCGAAAAAACGGGAGCTGAAATTTGGCGATGTCGCTTACCGGAGTGGCGACAAAGTATTACAACTCGTCAATCAACCTGAAGAAGGCGTCTATAACGGCGATATGGGCGAAATAGTCTCCGTCCTTTTTGCCAAGGAAAATACGGATAACGTCGATAAGTTAGTCATTTCGTTTGAGGGAATCGAAGTAGTCTATACGCGGCAAGATTTAAATCAAATTACCCATGCTTATTGCTGCTCGATCCATAAATCACAAGGAAGTGAATTTCCGATTGTGATTTTACCTGTCGTCAAAAGCTATTATCGAATGTTGCGGCGAAATCTATTGTACACGGCGATTACAAGAAGTAAAAATTTCTTGATTTTATGCGGGGAAGAAGATGCCTTCCGTCAAGGAATTGAACGCAATAATGAAATGAAGCGCAAAACGACATTGATGCAAAAACTACAAGCAACTGACATGGAGGAAACTGATACTACAGAGATTATAGAGACTGAAGCAGCAGTCGATCCTTTCGAAATGCTCATGAAGGTTGACCCAATGATTGGCATGGAACACGTTACACCATATGATTTTATGTAACCAAACATGGAAAACCTTTCAGTTCATCTTTGTTTGTCTAAAGACAAATACTAAAGATGTTCGGAAAGGTTTTCTTTGCATAAGGGTATGTATCATGGAAAAAATGGGCATAATCGTAGCGAATGAAATGTTGAAAGATCATTTCGGTCTATGAAGAGGTAGGTGTCCATTTTGGAAATTAAATGCCCGAATTGTAACAGTAAAGATGTAGGTAAAATCGGTGTCAATCAGTTCTATTGTTGGAATTGTTTCATTGAAATGAGTGTAATGAAAGGGATCATTAATACCCATCAAGTCGAGGAGGACGGAAGTTTAAGCTCGTTGGACGACTTGTTTGAAGAAGATGATCGCCGTTTGAGTATGTAAACGCGAGAAAAGAGGTGCAGCAATGAGGAGACGTTCAAAAAGCTTCCTTGGTAACAGTACCGGTATGATGAAAAAATACACGAAAAAGATGCGAAAAAAATTAAAATCGATGCTTTAATAGGAAAGCCCCGTTGGATCAAACACACAGTTTTTTAACTGTGTGTTTTTTTGATTTAGAAGTAAATGGGCGGATATTGGGGATAATGTAAAGAGCATTTAGCTAAAAATTTGTATAGAAAAACATAAAAAAGGGTGAAAAGAATGAAAGAACTTACAGTTTCAACAGTAGGGGAACTTGTAAATGCAGTGGACAATCAAGCGATTGAAGTGATTCGAGTAAAAGGAAGGATAAAGGAGAGCCCTTCCATACATTTGTCACCAGGACAACAATTAGTTGGTGAAGCCGATTCGCTTATTGAATTTAAAAGAGGCGTAGACGGTATTGAGGTAAGTCGGGATAATAGTATTGATGGAATAACTTGTATTGTTGAACCTAGCCGTCGGGCAATACTAAACCGTTCGGATGTAGAATCACTCGGAACTTTGGAACTAAGGAATGTAAAAACAATTGGGCAAATTCAACTTATTGCTACTGGATCTGTACGATCCGGGCATGTCGTTGCTCAGAATGTGGAAGTAATCGAAGCAGATACGAGAGATCGGCAGGAGCGACCCAATGGGTTTGGTGTGTATGTCTTGCAGGGAGCCTTCACATTATGGAATCAACAAACTGACTCAAACGTGACCATCTCCGCTCATCTTTTAGGTCTGAAAGCTGGTAGTGACAAAAAACCGGTACAAGGAAGTGGCATATTTATTAGTGGGGCTGGTGATGTAGGCGGAAGGCTCGAAGTGGATATACTGGAAACGGGTGAGATACACTCAAATGGTGGAATTAAACAAGGTACGCCCGATCTTATTACAGGTGGTGTTTTTGTCGTATACAGTGCTCATGTGAAAAAGGTTGTAAATCGCGGTCCAGTGACGACATATGGTGTCAATGATATGGTGTTAGATAACTGGGGAATCGTGAAAGAATGGGTGGCAGAAGACCGAATAACGTCTCATGGACCAAGTGGGATTGGTTTTGTCAACTTTAACGAAATCGGGACGCTTCGTGTTCTTAGTGATATTGAGACTCGTGGGGTTGGTGCTCGGGGATTTAATTTATATGATGGTAGTCTAAAGCATGCAGAATTTAAACGGATTATTACACATGCAAATGCTTCAGTAGGGATTCAAGTCAGTCGACCTTTAGGATCGTTAATCGTCCATGAAGATATTGAAACGTTTGGAAGGGAAGGAGAATCCTTAGTAAAGGGAGTCATCACGCAACTATCTGCCGATGGGTTAAGTGTCAAAGAAGGCGGAAAAATCGATAAAGTTGAAATTGGTGGAAGAATTGTTACAAATGGGTCTAACGTTCGAAGTCTTCACGTACAAGGCGAAATAAATCACCTTACTGTTAATGGTGGGATTTTCGCAAAAGGATCTGGAGCGAAGGCAGTATTCGTTGAAAATGGTAGCGTGCCATTAAGCGGTATAGAACTATATGAAGCAACAAAATAAAGGGAATATATATAAAGTACATCTGGTGAATTTTATTTTTTGGCTAACCTGTTTTAAATAAACAGGTTATGTGGTAAACCCAAAATCAAATATACATATTTTACTCCTCAAACACGAACACTACTAGTCGTGAGGTGAGGTGTATGAACATTCGAATGAAGTGGTTTTATCGACTGGGATTTCTGTTGCTATTATTTATTGTTTTATATATTTTTATGAAGCTCAAGCCGATGTGGGCACCGATTGTAGGCGTTGGGATGAAGGTGCTTATTCCCTTTTTAATTGCGGCGTTTATTAGTTATCTCTTGCACCCAGTAGTGGAGCTTTTGCATAAAAAGGGGATGAAGCGAGGGCTTTCCATTGTCATTATCTATTTATTGTTCTTTGGCGGGTTTGGTTTTGCTGTGTACAAAGGAATTCCGATCATGACCGAACAAATCAGAGAGTTATCTGAGAATGCGCCACAAGCAGCGGAGCAATATCGGGATTGGACAGACTGGATTGGTCGTAAGACGGAGGATTGGCCCTTTGGCATTCATGAGCGATTAGATGCTACTATCCTCAAGATTGAAGGTAAATTGGAATCGTTGATGGATACAATCATGAGCTATTCGATGAAGCTATTTGATTTTGTGTTATTAATTGCTCTAATCCCATTTATTGCTTTTTATATTGTGAAAGATTATGATGCATTGAAAAAAATGACACGATATTTAACACCGCGAAAATGGCGCAACCAAGGGATTGCTTTTTTAAAAGATATCGACGTTTCGCTAGGTGGCTATATTCGCGGACAAATCATCGTGTGTGCGGCAATCGGTGGTATTTCTTCACTGCTGTTTTGGATTGTTGGGATGAAATACCCATTGCTTCTAGGTGCGCTTATTGGGATTACGAATATTATTCCGTATTTCGGTCCGATTTTCGGTGCGATTCCGGCGGCGTTGATTGCGGCTTCTATTTCTGTAAAAATGATTATGATCGTCGTTGTCATTGTCTTGGTGCTACAATTTTTAGAAGGAAATATCCTTTCACCGCTTATTATTGGAAAAAGCTTGCATATGCACCCGATCTTTATTATGTTTGCGCTATTGGTTGGTGGTGAAGTAGGAGGTGTGATCGGGTTAATCATTGCGGTTCCTATTCTTGCTGTCGTAAAAGTATCTGTCATTCATGCACGGATACATTTTAAAAATAACCCATCCACCGATTAAAAATGGTGGTATCGGCAGGTATCCATTGACAAATGAAAATCTTGTGAATATAATCCAATACATATGCTTTATTTTTACACGAGAACTCGTTGAAGGAACAAGTACGCTGTAGCCCTTCTTAAAGAGAGGCAGTCCCCATGGCTGAAAGGGACGCCAGAATGAAGAACAGTGGAAAGCTAGTCCGGAGTGCAGTTAATTCCTGCCGTATGCCGCGTTAAGGCGTTGATTGAGGTGATGAGTGGCGTATTTGCACTCATAATCAGGGTGGTACCGCGAGCAAACTCTCGTCCCTGTCAGGGATTAGGGTTTTTTTTGTGTCCAAAAAAGGGTAAAACAAGGTGTTTACGTAGTACGAAATAACTAATATTTAGGGTGTCTAAGCTAAGGGGCAGATCTCGCAACAATTAAATACGTATACACGAAATACTGATTTAGAGTGCTTAGGTCAGACCTGATAAGACGCTTTTTAAAAATAAGGAGGAAATAGCATGAAGAACTTAACAGGCGCGCAAATCCGTCAATTGTATTTAGATTTCTTTAAAGAAAAAGGTCATTCCGTTGAACCTAGTGCATCACTTGTGCCACATGAAGATCCAACATTGCTTTGGATTAATTCAGGTGTAGCTACGTTGAAAAAATATTTTGATGGTCGTGTGATTCCAGAAAATCCACGGATTACGAATGCACAAAAAGCGATTCGGACGAATGATATTGAAAACGTCGGAAAAACGGCACGTCACCATACGTTTTTTGAAATGCTTGGGAACTTCTCAATTGGCGAATATTTCAAGGAAGAAGCGATCACATGGGCATGGGAATTTTTGACGGATGAGAAATGGATTGGTTTTGATCCGGAAAAATTAGCTGTGACGATCCATCCTGAAGATGAAGAGGCGTTTGAGCTTTGGAATAAAAAAATTGGTATTCCAGCTGAGCGCATTATCCGTCTTAAAGAAAATTTCTGGGATATCGGCGAAGGTCCAAGTGGCCCGAATACAGAGATTTTCTATGATCGCGGACCTGAATATGGTGATGACCCGAATGATCCTGAACTTTATCCAGGCGGCGAAAACGAACGCCATCTTGAGGTGTGGAACTTAGTGTTCTCCCAATTCAACCACAATCCTGATGGTAGCTACACACCACTACCAAAGAAAAATATTGATACCGGAATGGGCCTTGAACGGATGGCTTCCGTTGTCCAAGACGTGCCAACGAACTATGATACAGATTTGTTCATGCCAATTATCCGTGCGGTTGAAGAAATTTCTGACGTGAAATATCGTACTGATGTAGAAAAAGATGTTGCATTTAAAGTCATTGCCGACCATATTCGTACTGTAGCATTTGCTGTCGGTGACGGAGCACTTCCTTCAAATGAGGGACGTGGATATGTATTGCGTCGCTTGCTACGCCGTGCTGTACGTTATGCGAAACAAATTAATATTAATCGACCATTTATGTTCGAGCTTGTTCCTGTTGTCGGTGAGGTTATGTATGATTTTTACCCGGAAGTGACAGATAAAGCGGAATTCATTGCGAAAGTTGTGAAAAACGAAGAAGAACGTTTCCATGAGACATTGCATGATGGCTTATCAATTCTTGCTGATGTGATTGAAAAAGCGAAGAATTCTGGCAGCACAATCATCCCAGGGGCTGACGTATTCCGTCTTTATGATACATATGGCTTCCCGGTTGAATTAACGGAAGAATATGCGGAAGAACAGGGGATGACGGTTGACCAAGCTGGCTTTGATACAGAAATGGAAGCTCAGCGAAAACGTGCACGCTCTGCACGTCAAGATGTCGATTCGATGCAGATCCAAGGTGGAGCGCTTGGCGACATTAAAGTAGAGAGTAAATTTGTCGGCTATGATGAGCAAGAAACAGAAGGACAAGTGCTTGCAATCGTTAAAGATGGCGACCTTATAACCGAAGCGCATGAAGGGGAAGAAGTTCAAGTCATTTTGAGCCAAACGAGCTTCTATGCTGAAAGCGGCGGACAAATTGCAGATAAAGGGATTATCGTTAACGAAGACGTAAAATTGAATGTGTTAGACGTTCAAAAAGCACCAAATGGTCAAAATCTGCACAGAGTGACGGTTGAAGCTGGAACATTAACACAAGATGCAAATGTGATTACAGTTGTGGATGCTGATAATCGTAGCCAAATTATTAAAAATCATACAGCGACCCACCTATTGCATCAAGCGTTAAAAGATGTGTTAGGAACTCATGTAAACCAAGCGGGGTCCCTTGTGGAACCAGACCGTCTGCGTTTTGACTTCTCTCATTTTGGGCAAATCACAGCAGAAGAGCTTGAGCAAATTGAGGCAATCGTAAATGAGAAGATTTGGAAAAGTATCGCTGTAAATATTGACTACAAAAACATTGAAGAAGCAAAAGAGATGGGCGCAATGGCATTGTTCGGCGAGAAATACGGTAAAATCGTTCGTGTCGTTCAAGTTGGCGATTATAGCCTAGAGCTTTGCGGCGGGTGCCATGTTCCGAACACGGCTGTTATCGGCTTGTTCAAAATTGTCTCTGAAAGTGGAATTGGTGCAGGAACTCGTCGTATCGAAGCAGTCACTGGAGCGGGTGCCTATAAACTAATGGCTGATCAAATTGGTGTCTTAAAAGAAGCGGCTGCCAAATTAAAAACGAATCTAAAAGAAGTTCCAGCTCGAATCGAATCGGTTTTAACTGAAGTGAAAGAGCTACAACGTGAAAACGAGAGCTTAGCGACTAAACTTGGCAATATTGAAGCAGGAAATCTTGTTTCACAAGTGAAAGAAGTAAATGGCGTTAAAATTCTTACGGCAAATGTGCAAGCGACAGATATGAATAATCTTCGGACAATGGCAGATGAATTGAAACAGAAGCTAGAATCCGTTATTATCGTGTTAGGTTCAGCACAAGGAGATAAGGTCAACTTGATTGCTGCGGTCACGAAGGACTATATTGATCAAGGCTATCATGCTGGTAAATTGCTGAAAGAAGTAGCGGGCATTTGCGGCGGTGGCGGCGGCGGTCGTCCAGATATGGCACAAGCTGGTGGAAAAAATCCGGCAAAATTGAATGAAGCGCTAAGTTTTGTGGAAGAATGGGTAAAATCCGTTTCATTATAAATCTGACTAGTGTACAATGTATGTATCCATGGAAACCCGTTCGGAAATATGGAATGTTGAAAAGAGGTGCAGGACATGAGTTCGTTTGATAAAACCATGAAATTCAACTTTCCGGAAGAGCCCTTTGAGAGAGATGTGCAAGAGGTATTATTCCAAGTCTACGGTGCACTTCAGGAAAAAGGCTATAATCCAATTAACCAAATCGTCGGTTACCTGCTTTCCGGTGACCCAGCCTATATCCCGCGCCATCAGGATGCGAGGAATATCATTCGGAAGCTTGAGCGTGACGAGATTATTGAGGAATTGGTAAAATCATACTTAAAACAACATCGTGAGGGTCGTTAATGCGTACAATGGGGCTTGATTTAGGTTCGAAAACCCTTGGTGTTGCGATCAGCGACGCAATGGGTTGGACCGCACAAGGAATAGAAACGATTAAGATTAATGAGGCCCAAAAGGACTTTGGCTTAAAACGACTTGGACAACTTATTGAAGAGTACGAGGTTTCTGCAATTGTTATTGGATTTCCAAAAAACATGAACGGAACGATCGGACCGAGAGGCGAAGCGAGTCAAGCATTCGAAAAGCGCCTCGAAGATAAGTTCAAGCTGCCAACTCACCTTTGGGATGAACGGCTATCCACAATGGCTGCAGAACGCGTTTTACTTGAAGCAGATGTGAGCCGAAGTAAACGGAAGCAGGTCATTGACAAAATGGCTGCCGTCATGATTCTTCAAGGCTTTTTAGACAGACAAACAAATTTATAAAGAGGTGCATACAAATGGAACATGGTGAAAATAACATTACAATTGTAGATGAAAACGGAAACGAACAGCTTTGCGAGGTATTATTCACATTTGATTCTGAGCAATTTAACAAATCATATGTCCTTTACTACCCAATCTCAGCTGAAGACGACGAAGATGAAGAAATAGAAATTCATGCGTCTTCTTTCGTACCAAGTGAAGACAATAAAGACGGTGAACTATCCCCAGTTGAAACAGAAGAAGAGTGGGATGTAATCGAAGAAATGCTTTCTGCATTCCTTGATGAAGAAGGCGACGAAGACTGATCTAATTGATCGCTTATCTATCTAAAAGAGGTTGTCCCGTTATTATGGGATAGCCTCTTTTTTTATGGACATGGGGCGGGGCTTCGCGATTCACTAATATAGGCAATCTACCATGTCGATTTACTTCCTTTATGAAGAAAACACTCCAAAATTCAGCTCCGCATCGCCACCATTGTGATTAGGCGAGTATAGCGGTGCTGAATCCTTCATGGTAAATGGTGACGTTTTAACGTCGTATTTGTTTTATATAATATTTTACAATATAATTCTGTATTTATTAGCGAATTTTAGTATAATAAGTCGGAGTGTAGTGTTTACCTTTAAAAAAATATCCGTTTTTTTAATAAATTTTGGTGTCTAGCTACTACAGCGCCTAGCCCCTCGAGGTCAAATGTCTTCAACAAAGGAAGTTAAAGTGCGAACTTCCTTTGTTGGAGAGCATTTGCTTGTCGGGCTTGCACAGGATGTGCTGACTTCAACGTTCGCCACAGGACGTGGCGGATTTTAGTTGAAGTTCCTAAAAAGGCGCTTTCGCTTTTCTTTAAGGGGGAACATAAGTGGATCAGAAGAATAAAACAAAGATACAGTATATTCGAGAGAGAATGCTCGAGCAGCAAGGTGAGGCGAGAATCGTGAGAAAAATTATTATGATTGTTATGTTGGTTATTGTGGTAGTAGCAGCTTGTGTTGGCATCGGTGGCTATTTGTATGTGCAATCTGCCCTAAAACCTGCTGACCCAGATAATCAAAAGATACAAGAGGTAGAAGTTCCGATTGGTTCTTCTGTTGGTAACATATCGACAATTCTTGCAGAACAAGGAATTATCAAGAACGCAAAAATATTTAAATATTATATTAAATTTAAAAACGAATCTGGTTTTCAAGCTGGAAACTATAAGCTCGCTCCTTCCATGTCTTTACCGGAAATCATAAAAAGTTTGAAAACGGGTAAAGTGGTGATGGATGCGCAATTGAAAATAACGATTCCAGAAGGCAAGCAGCTTGTACAAATTGCCAATATCATTGCTGAAAAAATCGACGAGAATCCTGACGATGTATTCAAACAGATGAATAATAAAGCTTTTATTAATAAAATGCGAGCAAAGTATCCAGACTTGCTAACGGATGAAATTTACGGCAAAAATGTACGATACCCGCTCGAAGGGTACTTATTCCCAGCTACTTACGATTTTTATGAAGAAAAGCCGAGTCTTGAGAGTATTGTCACAGAAATGTTGAAAAAGACGGAAGAAGTTCTTGCTCAATACAAAGATGAGTTGGATGAGCAGCATTTTACAAATCATACGATGTTAACTCTTGCGTCCTTAATCGAGGAAGAAGCGACAGCAAAGGTTGATCGTGATATGATTTCTTCTGTTTTCTTTAACAGAATGAAAATTGATATGCCGCTGCAGACAGACCCAACTGTCTTATATGCAAAAGGTCAGCATCAAGACAAGGTCCTTTACAAAGATTTAGAAGTAAACTCCCCTTATAATACGTATAAAAATAAGGGCTTAACACCTGGACCAATCGCCAATGCGGGGACAGTGTCGATTGAAGCTGCTTTAAATCCGGCAACATCCGATTATTTGTATTTCTTGGCAACGAGCACAGGAGAAGTAGTTTTTGCAAAAACTTTGGATCAACATAATCAAAATAAAGCCAAGTATATTACAAATAAAAAATAATGTCACATCAATTGGGAGAGATATATTCACATTCTCCCTCTTTTTGTGGTAAAATAGTCAAAGTGCAATTTTAGGCAAGAGAAATTTTGTTCATAAACGTATGGACTCGGCTAAGTGCCGGGTTTTTCTTGAGAAATAAGAAGTATAAGTTTCTAGAGGTGTTTTGCTGTTTCGTGCAAATAGTCAACGCCCTCTATTTTAGCTAATTGAGCATGGTGCTTGTGCTTTTCTATAGTGCTAAACTCTTTAATGAATGTAAGTGGTAGCGCATGACACCTTCTTTCGTAACAAGGTGTTTGCGCTTTTCGTAGGAGGAAAAAACATGAGCATAGATGAATATCTTCAATCGCTAATCCCAGAGCGTAATGGTTTGATAGCGGAGATGGAAGAGTATGCAAGGTTACATAATGTGCCGATTATGGAGCCGGAAGGTATGGAAACATTGCTACAAATCTTAAGGCTAAAAAACCCGCAAGCCATTTTGGAAGTGGGTGCAGCAATTGGATATTCGGCGCTGCGAATGGCTGAAGCATTCCCAAATGTGAAAATTGTCACAATTGAACGTGATGAAGAACGAATTGGTGTGGCTAAAGAAAACATTAGTAAAGCTTGCGCACAAGATCGGGTGATTCTAATCGAAGGCGATGCACTTGAAGTGACAGAATCGATTAAAGACTATGGTACTTTCGATGCGATTTTTATTGATGCGGCAAAAGGGCAGTACAGAAAATTCTTCGAGCTATATGAGCCTTTCTTGAATGATTCAGGCATTATTGTGACAGACAATGTGTTGTTTAAAGGTTTAGTGGCAGTGCCGGAAGAAGAAATTGAGCCAAGGCGAATTCGCAGTCTAGTACGGAAAATCAAAGAGTATAACGTTTGGCTCCACAATCACCCTGATTACGATACAGTCATTTTGCCAATTGGTGATGGTGTCGCCATTAGTAAGCATAGGGGTCAACGAAAATAAAGAAATCAGAACTTCTTGTCATACCGACAAGTATAAGACGACATATTCAAGTTTAGTTTGGATAAATGACTCTTTGACAATAAATAAGAATGGCTCGGTGAACTCGGGATAATATACGGACCTTAATACGAAAATAGGAAGTATTCAAAACGTATAAGCAGCGATTGTTCGGGAAACATAGCGAAAAGACGAGCTTTCTTTAGTTCGCCGGGTTAGTTCTCAGATGATAAAGCATATACAGGAATGGAAATGATGAGTAGCCTTATTCTTTTGAACAGGAGGGCTAAGGGGGCGCACCTTAGAATTTCCCACAACCGTGTGAGGCGGTAAAGAAATGAACGTAGGTGCTAGCAATCATCTTCTAAAAAATTATCCGAAGAAATGAGGATGAACCTGATTTGCCAACAACATGATGCGAGAGGGGAACTAACGGACATGGAAAAGAAACCAGTTGTAATCGGAGTAGCCGGCGGCTCAGGATCAGGAAAAACGAGCGTAACACGCGCGATTTATGAAAGTTTCAAAGGACATTCCATCTTAATGCTAGAACAAGATTATTATTATAAGGATCAAACGAATCTCCCTCTTGAAGAACGGCTAAAAACGAATTATGACCATCCGCTTGCATTTGATAATGATTTGCTAATTGAGCATATACACAAGCTTTTGGGGTATGAATCGATCGAGAAACCAGTATATGATTACAATATTCATACTCGCTCTGAAGAAATCATCCATGTTGAGCCAAAAGATGTGATTATTTTGGAGGGCATTCTGATTCTTGAAGATGAGCGCTTACGAAATTTAATGGATATGAAGCTATTTGTGGATACGGATGCTGATTTACGAATTCTTCGCAGAATGTCCCGCGACATCAAAGAGCGAGGCCGTTCATTGGATTCAGTGATGGATCAATATATTAATGTGGTCCGTCCGATGCACAATCAATTCATTGAGCCAACAAAGCGATATGCGGATATTATCATTCCAGAAGGTGGCCATAATTATGTCGCAATCGATTTAATGGTAACAAAAATACAAACAATCCTTGAACAAAAGTCATTTTTGTAATAACATGACATAGATAAAGATAAGAAGCAATTATTTCTTACACGGTTTAGACTTTCTCTAAATTAGATACGAAACAAAGTCTAAACATTTATACACTGGCAAAATTAGATGGAAAATAAAATACGTACAAAGCGCGCCCTTTTTATAAAAGGACGCGCGCTTATGTATTTGTTGCTTGTTTTTCTATTTTATTTTCGCCAGCCGAGCATTACAGCTAGAAAAGTGTAGATCACTAGATACTACATAAACGGTCACCATGCTTTTAGCATCGTGAAGAATTTTGAAGGAGTGAAGGTTTTGGCAGTTGAAAAAGTATTTCCAATGACAAAAGAAGGTAAAGAGAAATTAGAGCAAGAACTTGAATATTTAAAAGCGGTAAAGCGTAAAGAAGTGGTCGAAAGAATTAAAATCGCCCGTAGCTTCGGTGACCTTTCTGAGAACTCTGAGTACGATTCTGCGAAAGAAGAACAAGCATTTGTTGAAGGGAAAATTACCACGCTTGAAAATATGATTCGCAATGCGAAAATCATCGTTGAGGATAGTACAAATTCAGATACTGTTGGTTTAGGTAAAACGGTAACATTTGTTGAACTTCCAGATGGTGATGAAGAAACGTATTCGATCGTAGGAAGTGCCGAAGCAGATCCGTTTGAAGGTAAAATCTCAAATGATTCGCCGATCGCCAAAAGCTTAATTGGTAAAAAATTTGGTGAAACCGTAACCGTTAACACACCAGGCGGCGACATATCTGTGAAAATCATTAGCGTTAAATAATTGCATAACCGCTTTAAAAAGGGTCAGACCTCGTATACTATTCAGTAGCGGGGTTTGCCCCTTTTTGCTTGGAATTTGGGAATCGGATCCGTTAACTACGGGTGAATATATGCGTCACTCCCTGGATATATCCGCCAATTTAAAATCCCCCAGTCCAATATATGGCCTGGGGGAATACAGAAGGAGAAGGATATAAAACTAAGATTCTAAGATCCATTGCAATAGGTGGTGATTGGTTAACGGTAAAGATGGAACGGGGAATAGGTCATTGGTTTAGCCATTTTCCACGTGACATATGCCACCACAAATTAAGAGGTTCCTTCTGCACCTTGAAGCGGAGTCTCACCACTTCAAGGGGATGTTCAAAAAGTCCGGTAAAAATAGCTGTCGAATTGCATCAAAGCTCATTAATGAACTTCTGTTAAAACCGCGCACGTCCTGTGCGCAACACAGAAGTCAGCACATCCTGTGCAAGTCCGGTCCTCACGAGATGCGCTCCTCGAACTTCCCGGCTCTTTTTATCCTCCTTTTTGAACACTCAATTCAAGGCTTAAAAATATTTATCGCTATCAAAATCAAGTTCTACTTGATAGTTCTTCGCGTTAATTAGATTCGAAAGTCGGTTTGCTTGTCTTTCTGTTTCAATACCCTTTACCCGGTAAACTTCCGGATCGAATGTTGCAACCCTGACTAAAGTGATGGCTTCACTATAGGAATGAATCATCTCTTCTTTAACAGAGGTGCCGTATTGTTTGTATTTACGTGCCTGTGCCCGTAGCTGGGTGGCGAGCTCTATCGCTTCTACAATCGTTAAAGATTGTTCTCCGAAGGAAACTTCATTTTCATAGTTCGCTTTGTACATGAGCTTATCAAGTAAGCGAAAATCACTGCGAACCTCTTTGAGCTCTTGTTCCACTACTACGAGATTACGTACCTGACTTGGTATCTCTGATCCTTTTTCAATTTCGACAAATGCAAGTAGGTCCATTTCTGTTTCTAATTCTTGAATGCGCTTTGATAGGACACTTTTCAGCTTAACCGCATCGGCCAATATCAATTTTCTCATTCATGTGCCTCCTGTGAAATCTTCTATGACTACTGTATCATGAATTCGTGAATAAATGCATGTATAATTGTTTGAAAAATGGAGACCTCGTCCAAAATAGGGATGAGGTGTTAGATGATGAAAATACGACGAATAAAATGGCTTGGCGCATTCATTATCGTGTTGTTACTCGTTTTGATAGGGAGATTAGTCGACATTCAGTTGTGGAACACTGAGTCGTTTTCGAAACATCAGGTGAACTTAATCGAAGCAAGTGTGAAGCAGAGATCACAAGTATTAACCGTTGACGATGGGCGTGGCAAGTTTTATGACCGTGATGGAGAGCCTTTAACCCATGAAGAGAAACAAGTGCTTGTCTTATTTCCATTTTTAAAAAAAATGGAGTGGCCTGCAGATCAAATTGCATCCATTCTCGGGATTCGAGAAGATCAGTTACGAGCGGAAATTATGAACGGAAAGAAACCATTTGCTTTTGGCGGTAAGCAGCCACTTGAATT
Source organism: Paenibacillus sp. FJAT-29882 (assembly GCF_001510645.1). GTDB lineage: Bacteria > Bacillota > Bacilli > Bacillales > DSM-1321 > Peribacillus. Next base: position 930,392 of record NZ_LMVB01000001.1, read on the forward strand.
AAGCGAGTATCAGTCGAAAGCGATTAATAACTTAAAAATACCAGGTGTATTCGCTGTGAAACAGAAATTCAATTCTGCAAGCATGCAAGCTAGCCAGTTGCTTGGTTCGACGGTGGTGTACTCTTCATTGCCAAAAGAAAGATACCCGGACCTTGAGCTTTTGCCTGACACAAGAGTGGGCGACAAAGGATTACAGCGAACGTTTGATGAGTTTCTCTTATCAAGCGGCGAGTCAAAGCTTGTGTTTCATGTAGATGCGAATGGAGGGCCAATGTTTGGAGTTGACGTGAAATATGTGGAACCTGCCAATCCGCTTTACCCTGTAAAAGTCATCACAACACTAGATAAAGAAATTCAAGCAACCGCAGAGAAAATCGTGGATGAATTTCAAATTAAAAAAGGCGGGCTTATTTTACTCGATATTGAGAAAAGTGAAATTTTAGCAAGTGTTTCTCGTCCTGTTTTAGATATGCAACAACCCAATGGAGAAGGAGCTATCAACAATATGTTCACCCAACATGTACCTGGTTCTGTCTTTAAGACGGTTGTAGCTGCAGCGGCGATTGATTATGAAACAGCACCACCAACTCGAATGTTTGACTGTAATCAAACGATTGATGGCAAGGAAGAAAAACAAAGACCGCTCGGAATGTTGAACTTTCAGAACAGCTTTGCGCAGAGCTGTAACCGGGCATTTGCACAAGTGTCTCAAGAAATAGCCCAAAAAGATGCGAACTTCTTTGAAACATATGCCGACAAACTTGCGATCACAAAGTATTCGGGCTGGCAAGGTGATTTATATCATTCAGCTTTTAAACAACTGTATGGCGAGCAAGCAGGAACCATCTGGAAGGATCAGAATGAACTGAAGAACGATCCGAAGATGGTCGCCAAAACAGCGATCGGCCAATTAAATGTTCAAGTGACTCCACTTGCTGTCGCCAACATGATGGCGACGATTGCCCGTGGCGGCGAAAAGCAAATGGTGAAGGCGGTACAAAAGGTCGAATTCAATAACGGGACATCTGCGATTGATTTCCCCGAAAAAGAAATGGATCAAAATAAAATCTCTCCATATACAGCAATGAAGCTTCAAGAATTATTAAGAGGCGTCGTGAATGAGCCAAAGGGCACCGGTACTTTATTGAAAGATTTGCCTTATGCCGTTGCTGGAAAATCAGGAACAGCGCAGACAAAAATAAAGGAAGGCAAGTTGAATAAATGGTTTGCAGGCTACTTTCCCTATGAAAATCCGAAATATGCGTTAGTAGCGGTTAATTTGGATACAACGGAAAATACGAGTGGAATGGCAGCTGTTTTTGCGGAAATGGTAAAAGAGATCTATGTGGTCAATCATGAAGATCGTTCGAAAGAAGGGTAACCGCTAAATTAAGGATTGGGAAAGTATTCCCTTCAAACTGATACGGGAACGTGTTAAAATAGACCTTGTATTGAATAATGAGGAGGAAGTACATTGAAAAAAAATTCTGGACCTTTTCATACGGGTGCACGTTCATCAACCAAAGACAAACAGAGAAAAACAAATCGTATATATAATATTTCCATAACTGTTGTAATCGTGTTAATTCTAATTGTCGGAGCATCGATACTATTTAGTAAAGACGAAACGAAACAAGCATCAACGACGGTTAAAGAAGATACACCGAAGCAAACGGAGAAAAGTGATGCTAAGACTAGCAAAGCGGAGGATGAGGATCAGGATATTACGTCTGAAACTGATGATTCGAATGCCGAAAATCAAGACGAGACAGATGAAGAGCAGGGAATTGATGAGAATGGTCAAGATGATTCAACAGTCATTTTGGAATCTGAAGATGAAAATGACGAGAATGCCGAAACGAGTGACTCACCGGATTCAGTGGAAACTACGCAACCTTCCAATGCCGAAGTAACAAATTTCGATAAAGGATCTACTAACTGGGCAGAAATGGAAAGTGCCGTTGCACAAGGAGCTGGTATCTCTACAGATAATATGACAGTCTTGTGGCTGGGAAATGGCGGAGCGCCTGGTAAAGCCGTTGGAACCGTTTCGGCGAAGGATACAAAGCAAGTTTACAGCGTCAACATCGAGTGGGTGGAAGGCTCGGGCTGGAAACCAGTGAAAGTGGAAAAAAAGTGATTTAACAAAAAGCAAAGAGGATGCCTAAAAGTGGGTCTGACCTCGTACACTACAGTAGTAATGTGTTATAAACACTTATTTTACTTGTAGTTGCGAGGGCAGACCCTTTTTTAAAATAGAACTTATTAAAGTTTATTATTTTTTCATCTTAAAATGCACGACAGCACTGTAAAATCGATGTCCTTCTTCCACATGCATTTGGTGAGAAACGGACTGTACTTCAAGGAGAATGGCTTTGTTTATCTCGATTTGTGTTTGGATTTGCTTTTCGAGGTTTCTAATGGTGTCCGCTTCAAAGAACTCCACTTTGTCTTGGATTAAATCTAGCTGAAAATTCATGGTCATGCCTCCATTTGCTTAGGGTATAGGGCTATTTTATCACGTTTAAAGACTAATTCGCAGGGAAATCTAATACTTGAAGGAAAGGAGAAGATGTGGTAGATTAAGAACAGTTTTAAAACAAAAACATAGTATATTCATAGGAATAATTAAATATAAAAAGGTGATAAAAATGGGAAGAGAATTTATCGAGCTTTTTGAAGAATGGTCGAAATCCTATGATGATACTGTAGATGGTCATGATGTAGAATACCGCGAAGTGTTTCTGAACTATGAGCGGATTTTAGATAGTGTAGTAAGCAGAGCCCATGGTCACACGATCGAATTCGGGATCGGAACGGGTAATTTGACAGAAAGATTGTTGAATGCAGGCTTAACAGTGACAGCTGTGGAGCCCTCACCTGCGATGAGAGAGAAGGCTATGGGAAAATTACAAGCTCGCACGGAAATAGTAGATGGTGATTTTTTTGAATTTCCTAAGCCCGAACAAGTGGATTCAATCGTTAGTACCTATGCGTTCCACCATTTAAATGATGACGAGAAGGCGAAAGCTATTGCAATCTATAGCCAATTATTAAAAACTGGTGGTAAAATAGTGTTTGCGGATACGATGTATCTGACAAATATTCATCACAAACAGGCCATACTTGATGCAAAATCGTCTGGGTATCATAATTTAGCAAACGATCTATCCACTGAATACTATACAACGATCCCGTTTTTAGAAGAGATATTAAAAGAAAATGGCTTTACTGTATCATTCGATAAGTGCAACTCGTTTGTCTGGATTATGGAGGCTGAAAAATTATAGAAAGAGGTACAGGAATGAAAGTAGCAATTATCGGAGCAATGGAAGAAGAAGTAACGATTCTAAGAGATAAAATAGAGAACCTTGAACAAATGACGATTGCCGGTTGTGAATTTAATACGGGCACATTAAACGGCATTGAAGTCATTTTACTAAAATCAGGAATTGGCAAAGTAAATGCAGCCATGTCAACAACTATATTATTAGAAAAATTCAAGCCGGATGCGGTTATTAATACAGGTTCTGCAGGCGGATATGAACCATCATTAAATGTCGGGGACGTTGTGATTTCAACTGAAGTACGCCATCATGACGTGGATGTAACGATTTTTGGCTATGAATACGGTCAGGTTCCGCAATTGCCAGCAGCGTTCATCCCTAATGAAAAGCTGTTTGCGATTGCCGAGATTGCTGCCAAAGAAATCACCGATATCCAAGTCAAAAGCGGATTAATCGTAACGGGTGACTCATTCATGAACGATCCAGTTCGTGTTGACTTTGTTCGCACAAAGTTCACGGACCTCTATGCAGTAGAAATGGAAGCAGCAGCAATCGCTCAGGTCGCTCACCAATTTGGTACTCCATTTGTAATCATCCGTTCCCTTTCTGATATTGCTGGAAAAGAATCGAACCTTTCATTCGATCAATTCCTAGAAACGGCAGCATTAAACTCAAGCCAGTTGATTATGAAAATGATTGATCGTTTGAAAGTGAGTTAAGTAAAAAAAACTAAGTTAGATTCGTGGAGATTCGTTGGACGAAAGAATGGTCATGAACAACTCTTTCGTTCAACGCACTCTTCACATTCTGAAATACTCCTAAAAACATAAGAAAAAATAGGAGGGGGAGAAAATAATGAATGTCTACCATGGGATTCATGAATTAATCGGTCAGACACCGATGATGGAAATTACCCAATTTTCTTTACCAGAAGGTGTCCGAATTTTTGCAAAGCTTGAGTTTTTTAATCCAGGTGGAAGTGTAAAGGATCGTCTTGGTCTCGAATTACTTGATGCCGCCACAAAGAGCGGCGAATTAGTTGCAGGTGGTACATTGATTGAACCAACGGCGGGAAACACGGGGATTGGACTGGCATTAGCCGCAATTAACAAAGGCATTGACGTCATCTTTTGTGTGCCGAAAAAGTTCAGTGCAGAGAAACAGGAATTGATGCGTGCCCTAGGAGCTAAGGTTGTGAATACGCCTACTGAAGAAGGGATGCTTGGAGCGATCAAGAAAGCGCAAGAACTGCTAAAAGAGATCCCGAATTCCTATTGTCCACAGCAATTTGCCAATCCGTCCAATCCAGCTGCTTACTATAAAACACTAGGCCCAGAAATATGGGAACAGCTTGATGGACATGCGGACATCTTCGTTGCAGGAGCAGGAACAGGTGGAACATTCATGGGAACGGCTCTTTATTTAAAGGAACAAAATCCGCATGTTAAGACAGTAATTGTTGAACCGGAAGGCTCGATCTTGAATGGCGGTGAATCTGGTCCGCATAAAACGGAAGGAATTGGCATGGAGTTTTTGCCGCCTTATATGGATGAAAGCTATTTTCATGAAATTTACACAGTGCGCGATGAAGACGCTTTCGGTTTGGTGAAAGAACTAGCCTATAAAGAAGGTCTGCTTGTCGGAAGTTCATCTGGCTCCGCTTTTTTTGCGGCATTGCAGGAAGCGAAAAAGGCAGTCCCAGGAACAAATATTGTCGTTGTTTTTCCAGATTCAAGTGAGCGGTACTTAAGTAAACACATTTACCAAGGGGGAGAGTAAGATGAAAAAAAAGACACAGTTAATTCACGGCGGCATTTTTGGAGATGAACAGACAGGTGCTGTTTCTGTTCCCATCTATCAAGTGAGCACATATAAACAAGATGGTCCGGGAAATCATCGCGGGTATGAATACTCACGCACAGGGAATCCGACGCGTCATGCCCTAGAAGAATTAATTAGTGACCTAGAGGAAGGAAAACGAGGATTTGCATTCGGTTCAGGGATGGCGGCAATGACCGCGGTTATGATGTTGTTTAAGCAAGGTGATCACGTGTTAATCACGGATGACGTGTATGGTGGCAGCTACCGTGTCATCACGAAGGTATTAAATCGTTTTGGTTTAGAGGCAACTTTCATCAATACAAGTGATCTAGATTCCATTGAAGAAAATATCAAAGAGAACACAAAAGCTTTATTCATAGAAACGCCAACAAACCCTACTTTGAAAATTACCGATATTGCAGGGGCAGCAAACATCGCGAAGAAACATGGCTTGCTTACGATTGTAGACAATACCTTTAGCACGCCGTATTGGCAAAATCCGATTACACTTGGGGCAGATATTGTGCTTCATAGCGCGACGAAGTATATTGGTGGTCATAGTGACGTTGTAGCCGGTCTTGCCGTTGTGAATGATGAGAAACTTGGAGAGGAACTTCACTTTGTTCAAAACTCAACAGGAGGCGTCTTAGGGCCACAGGATTCATGGTTATTAATTCGCGGCATCAAAACACTTGGACTTCGCATGGAAGAAACGGAAAGGAACACGAAACAAATCACAAACTTCTTGCTTGAACATGAAGCGGTATCGAAAGTGTATTACCCAGGTATTGAAAGCCATCCAAATCATGAAATTGCCAAGAAACAAGCACGCGGCTTTGGCGGTATGGTGTCCTTTGATGTCGGCAGTGCCGAAAAAGCGGCAGATGTACTAAGTAAAGTGAAATATTTTACCCTTGCTGAAAGTCTTGGTGCTGTGGAAAGCTTGATTTCCATCCCTGCCCTTATGACACATGCCTCCATCCCTGCTGATCGACGTGCTGAATTAAGGATTACAGATGGACTGATTCGCATCTCTGTCGGAATTGAAGATGCTTGCGATTTAATTGATGATTTAAAACAAGCCTTGCAAAACTAAACAGAACCTAGTACGTATTGCTAGGAGCATGCTACTATGTAAAATCAGGATTTACCTGTATCTTTGGGACCCAAATCAGGGCAAGAAAGATCTCGGGCAAGCAAAGATTTAAATGATTGTAAAATTCATTCACAATTTTGCCACCATTTAGATGAAATTTGTTCATAATATACACCGTTCTGGTCAAGGAAAACGTGGTACCTTTTAAAGTAGGCAAGTAAAAGGAGTGTATGCCATGTTTTCGATTGTAATGGTGCTCGTTGTCATCACTGTTATTGGCATTGTGATTGCAACAGAAGTAACAGTGGACTCAGATTAAAATTCTTGCAGGGTCTGGGCCTCACACTAATCCCCTTTTATTGTGTTACTTACATATCACACAAACGATAGATAGTAGAGTAAGGTCTAACCCTTTCGTTAAAGAAAAGGAGCAAATGCATTTGCTCCTTTTTCATTAACAGACAAGAGGACCACAACTAACAAACCACCAGAATCCAAAGATTAAGAGAAGAATCAAAAGTACGATGAAAAACGCATACGCTGGGCCATAACTTCCGCGCACCATACCAGGTCCAAATGCTGGATAAGATTGGTATGGTCCATAACCGCCACCTGGATATCCATAACCCATGAAATCACCTCCAATTAGGATAGAAATTCCCCCTATACTGTATGCTTCGTGAAGACGAGGTGTATGGGATATTGCCCATTATCACTGAATTTAGAAATCTGTGAGACGCATCACAAAATGCGTAATGAAAGTGAAATTAAGTTGTACAGACACAAAGACGTCCCTTCTAGCATAAGCATTAGATATAGGCGAATGACGAGAAACTCTGGGGGTGTGAGAATGCCGGATATTTTAACTGCATTAGGTTATATGGTTAAAGAGTTTTATTTGCTCGTATCATACGTAAAGAACAATGCTTTTCCTCAGCCGTTATCAGCGGGGGATGAGCGCAAATACTTACAGCTAATGGCCGAGGGAGATGCTGAGGCACGCAATATGTTGATTGAGCATAACTTACGGCTCGTCGCCCATATTGTCAAGAAATTTGAAAATACGGGCGAAGATACGGAAGATCTTATTTCCATCGGCACGATTGGATTAATCAAAGCAATCGAGAGTTATTCGGATGGAAAAGGAACGAAGCTTGCGACCTATGCGGCACGTTGTATTGAGAATGAAATACTCATGCATTTACGAGCTACTAAGAAAACAAAAAAAGATGTATCGCTTCATGATCCAATCGGCCAAGATAAAGAAGGAAATGAAATTAGTTTAATTGATGTACTGAAATCTGAGTCTGAAGATGTCATTGACACGATTCAGTTGAATATGGAAATTGAAAAGGTAAAAAAATATATTGATATTTTAGATGAACGTGAAAAAGAAGTGATTGTCGGTCGATTTGGGTTGGACTTAAAAAAGGAAAAAACACAGCGGGAAATTGCCAAAGAACTGAATATTTCAAGAAGCTATGTGTCACGAATCGAAAAGCGTGCATTAATGAAAATGTTTCATGAGTTTTACCGAGCTGAAAAAGAGAAACGACGCGGTGGATAAGTGAAAATAAGCTGTAGCTACCTAATCAGATCCTTGTTGGTATTTAGAACATTTGATGGATTGCATAAAAAATAAACAGAGCGTAAAGCAAATGCTTCACGCTCTGTAGCTCGTTCATTTTGTTTTAAACATTTCAACGATGGCATGGTAGATTTCAGTACCTTGATAAAGGAATAATCTAGATGCTGTCAATGAAAATAAAGCGATCATAATGAAACGAAATACCATTTCGTCCACTCCCCTATTTTTTATTTTATCTAATAAAAAATATAGGAGTTAAGATAAGGTAATTCGATCTGTAAAAGACGGGACCTTGTAGGACATAACGTCTGATGAGCTTAATAAAGGATAAGCTATAGAGAAATAGCGTGAGTACGACTAGAACAACTACAGCAAAACCGATTAAGCTGAAATCAGGTATAACCTGCATGGCTTCAATCTGAAGTTCAACAGCTACTGTGGGATCTTCTTCAACCATTTTGAAATGCTTATGTAGGCTCGGTCCTGTGAGTCCACCATGGATTTTGCTAACCGCAGAATGTTGAATGCTTCCGAGTAAAAATAAGGCGAGTATGAGAACGGATAATCTTTTCACTGTAACTCGCCCCCTTTTCTTTTGAATTATTTCTATCTTACCATGATTTTTCATGAATGTCAGAAAGAAAAATAGACATTTTCCTTAAGCAGGTTCAAGTGAATATTGGCGTTTTTTACTAAAGTATGTCATGTAGTAGCGGAATACCACCTTTAAGTTAGAATAATTCTGAAAAGTTCTTTATAATAGAAGTATCAAAAAGAAGGAGGCAGGATCTATGGCATATCCGTTAACTTGGGATTTAGATGTGTTTTTTAAAGGTGGAAGCGCTTCACAGGAATTCACCGCTTTTTTAGATCAATTACGAGTGGATGTAGGCGAATTTGATAGGTTAGTAAGTGGCTGGAAGGTGAAATCTGTAGAGCAGGATCAGCATTTGCTTGAAAGTGCTATGGAGTTATTTGGACAATCGGGTAAAAAAATGCGCCAAGCAGGAGCGTTTGTAAGCTGCCTAGAGGCACAAGATGTTAAGGATCAGAGAGCGAATGAATTACGCGGTCAAATAACGAAGCAAAGCGCCATCTTCCAAAATGCATTAACGAAGTTTGATCAGAAACTTGTCACTCTGGATGAGGAGTTTTTCCAAAACCTACTAAAAAAAGAACCGTTAAAAGAATTAAAATACATATTGAATGAACGTCGTGAGCGTGCGATGGAGAAGCTTTCTGTAGAAGAGGAATCATTAATTCATGCATTGGCAGTGGATGGATATCATGGCTGGAGCCAACTGTATGATACGGTTGTCAGTACGATTCACATCCCATTTGAGGAAAATGGGGAAGTGAAACAATTATCTGTAGGGCAAGCGGCTAATAAATTTTCAGATCCTGATCAAGATGTACGCAAGCGGATTTTTACTGCTTGGGAACATGCTTGGAAAGAGCATAGCGATGTATTGGCTAAAGCGTTAAATCATCTAGCTGGGTTTCGCTTAAGTGTGTATGAAAAACGCGGCTGGAAGGACGTACATAAAGAACCACTTGAAATCAATCGGATGTCCAAACAAACATTGGACAGCATGTGGTCTGTGATAGCAGAACATAAAGAGCCACTTGTCCGATTTCTGAAACGAAAAGCGGAACTGCTTGGATTAGAAAAATTAAGCTGGGCTGACTTGGATGCACCGATTACAACGTCTGCAAAAACGAGTGTCATGAGTTATCAGGAAGGTGCTGAATTTATCCTAAAGCATTTTGGAAAGTTTGGCAGTGAGTTAGAGAGCTTTACGAAAAAAGCGTTTGAAGAAGGGTGGATCGAAGCACAAGATCGTCCGAATAAACGCCCAGGTGGATTTTGTACAGGGTTTCCTGTGTCTGGTCAATCCCGGATTTTCATGACGTATTCCGGAACGCCGTCTAATGTATCAACTTTAGCGCATGAATTGGGACATGCCTTTCATTCATATGCGCTTAAAGATACACATACATTAAACCGTGCGTATGCGATGAATGTTGCGGAAACGGCTTCTACGTTTGCTGAACTGATTGTCGCAGATGCCTCTGTAAAAGAAGCGAAGTCAGAGAGCGATCGTATTTCGCTTTTGGAAGACAAAATTCAACGTACTGTTGCTTTATTAATGAATATTCATGCGCGTTTTCTATTTGAAACACGTTTTTACGAGGAACGAAAACAAGGAATAGTAAGTAGTGCTAAATTGAATGAATTGATGATTGATGCCCAAAAAGAAGCGTATGGAGAGGCATTAGATGAATATCACCCTACATTCTGGGCATCCAAGCTTCATTTCTATATTACTGGTGTACCGTTTTATAATTTCCCCTATACATTCGGATATTTATTCTCGCTCGGTATATATGCGAAAGCGCAAAAAGAAGGTAAAGAATTTGAAGAGAAGTATATCGCCCTTCTAAAAGATACGGGTTCAATGCGGGTTGAAGATTTGGCAAGCAAACATTTAGGGGTAAACTTGTTAGGACGTGAATTCTGGGAAGAAGCGGTTGGCACTTGTCTTAAAGATATTGAGGAATTTTTTGAGTTGACGGATCCACTGGTGAAGCAAGCATAATCAAAGAATTTTAAGCAAAAAGGGTCTGACTTCGCACTTTATATACTATTTAGTGATACATCGCTAAACGGTATATCGAAATTCGGGAGCAGGCCCTTTTATTCAAAGAAGAATATTTTTATGGGGGTTAGTGTGTAACCTCACACTTGCCACGTTCGGACGATCACAATGCGCTGACTTCTGGTCATGACGTACGCGATTTTAACAGAACGTCAAAAATGCGCGATGACACAATTCGCAAGCTTTTTTACCGGACTTTTTGAACTACCTCTGATATTATTCTAGACTTTTTTAAGTTTAAATGGACTGATCATGAGTAAAGATAATATAATCATGAAGAATAAGAAAAATACGGGCGGAGCGTACTGAATTACAAGGAAGCTTAATGTCAATAGGCAGCCAGCTACCGTAATGGGCAATCCGGTAAAATAGCCATTGTTTTCACTGATGTTAAAACGGGCAAGCCTAAAAGCTCCACAGCCAATATAAAAAACAGTGAAGAAACTGCCTGGTGCTCCAAAATCAAAGATGATTCCTTGATAGAGAAGTAAGGCTGGAGCGACTCCAAATGAGATAATATCACACATAGAGTCGAGTTGCTTACCTAACGCAGATTCAATATTAAATTTTCGTGCAATCATTCCATCGAAGCGGTCGCAAAGTGCGGCTAGAAAGATTAATAGAAGACTAAGATTCAATTGATTCGTTAAAACAGCTATAATTGCAAATCCGCCAAGTGATAAATTTAGAAGGGTAATAATATTTGCCGTTTGTGCTTTCAATTTTTTTAACGTAAGATCCAAAGCATGCAGGAAAAACAAATCATCCACTCCCTTCCTGTATTGTTAAAAGTATTGATTATATAATCATATTATTTCTGATACAATTTATGCAAGAATCATTTCTATTATTTAACAAATGGTGGTGTGTGGTGTTTGTACCAATCTTTATATCGTCTATTTATTGAGTTAACAAATGGAAGAGTTACTTCAGGCACTTTGCGGAAGTTTAGTCAGTCTACAAAGAGCCGCGCAGTGATCCCTTCCTTTGTGAAAATCTTTCAAATTAATCACGAGGAAAGCGAGCAGAACGTTACAACTTATTCTACTCTACATGATTTATTTACGCGCAGGCTGAAAGAAGGCGTAAGAGTGATTGATTCAGAGCCTAATTCTGTCGTTAGTCCTGTAGATGGTGTTTTTGAGGATTATGGTTTAATTACTATGAATAAAGAGATTGTGGTCAAAGGAAAAACGTATTCAATCGAGGAAATGCTGGATGATACAGCTGTTTTCGAGAAGTATGTTGGTGGTAGCTTTGCGGTGCTCTATTTAAGTCCGAGCCATTATCATCGGATTCATGCACCAATTTCAGGGAACGTTACGAAACGGTGGATAAAAGGGGAGAAATCCTATCCAGTGAATCGACTGGGCATGAAATATGGTCGTTCTCCTTTATCTAAGAATTATCGAAATATCACGGAGGTTCAGCATCATTTGGCACATGTTGCTATTGTAAAGGTTGGTGCGATGTTTGTGAACTCCATCGTTATATCAGATGAAGCTAATCAATTAAAAAAAGGTCAGGAGTTTGCTTATTTCAGCTTTGGTTCAACGGTTGTGTTGCTTTTTGAAAAAGGCAGTTTTGAGAAACGAGAAGATTTGATTGTTCCAAAAGAAGTGAAAGTAGGAGAACGAATTGGGAAGGTAAAGGGGTGAGCAGAGGGAGTCTATATCGAAAAGGCAAGACCCCCACAACTAATATATCTCGTTCATATGAAGTGTAAATCATACAAGTAACGGTGTATAAAGTGTGAGGTCGGCTCCTTTTTTGAGACATCCTCTAAAATCCATTATGCTAAAGAACCTCTAATTTTATGAGTTAAAGATCTTCGTTGAATTTCTGTTTCGATTAAAATGATGAAGTCTGAACTTAACTTCAGTTTTATGGCTTTGAAATAAGCTTCGATTAATAAATCATCTGATAGTTTATTCATTGGCATGCCCTAAGGCAGGTCACCTCCAATTTTTTTCCTAGGAATAAAAATTATTTCACATGCATATAGTGGTAAGTGATCTATGGTATAGTCATACCTTACCAGAAAAAGTAATCGAGAACAATCGTTCTAGTTATCCACAATGGACGTGGATAAGTTGTGGGTATTTTGTTTATAAATGATTGTTTGGTCTGCTAATCTAAGGGGATAATGTGTATAACTTTATCCACAATGAAAATAATTAAAGAATTTGTCGAAATGTTTTTGGGAATATACGTAATTTATGAATAGGATGGATGGATCGTAAATGGTCATGCAATAGCGAAATTCATTAGGTTTGCTGCTTTCCAGCGCTGCTTTTTTATATTATGATGGAACTTTACGGCAAGACTAAAGAAGAGAGCGTGTTTTCTTTTAGAAATTTGTTGTAACAAACAAGAAAAGGGTTGAACAGTAATTCAAGAGAGGTTATTGAGGTGAATCATGCTTAAATTATTTTTACCAAATGAACATGTGAAAAGCATTTTTGAGATAAAGCCTGAAGACTTGAAAAAAAAAGGCGTAAAGGGAATTATTACAGATTTAGATAATACCCTTGTAGAATGGGACAGGCCTTTAGCAACGCCTAAATTAATGGAGTGGTTCGAATCCATGCGCAATCACGGGATTTTAATCACTATTGTTTCGAATAATAATGAAACGAGAGTAAAGTCCTTTTCTGATCCGCTTCAGATCCCGTTTATTTCACTTGCACGTAAGCCGATGAGCAGATCTTTTCGCAGAGCGGCTGAACAAATGGGCATTAAGCGAGAAGAGGCCGTGGTGATTGGCGATCAGTTGATGACAGATGTGTTGGGTGGAAATCGAGGCGGCTTTCATACGATCCTTGTCGTGCCGGTTGTACAGACAGATGGATTCTGGACGAAGTTTAATCGGAAAATAGAAAGACGGATTTTGGCATTTTTCAGAAGAAAAGGAATGATAGAATGGGACAATCAGAAGTAATGCACGAGGAAGAACTAGCTTGCATCGGTTGTGGAGTGAAAGTCCAAACCGAAGACCCGAAAGCTTTGGGGTACACGCCTAAGTCAGCGTTGGAAAAAGAAATGATCATTTGCCAACGCTGCTTTAAATTGAAACATTATAATGAAGTACAAGATGTTTCTCTGACAGATGATGACTTCTTAAAGATCTTGAATCAAGTAGGTCAAACTGATTCATTAATTGTGAAGATCGTGGATATATTTGATTTTAATGGCAGTTGGTTGCCTGGGTTACATCGTTTTGTTGGCTCTAATGATGTCCTATTGATTGGCAATAAAGTAGACTTGTTACCGAAATCGGTAAAGCATAATCGATTGATTCACTGGATGAAGGAGTCTGCTAGAGAGCTTGGCTTAAATCCAGTTGATGTGTTATTGGTGAGTGCTGAGAAAGGTAATCAAATTCAAGAAGCAGCATCCGCGATCGAACAGTATCGGAACGGAAAAGATGTCTATGTTGTTGGGTGTACAAACGTTGGTAAATCAACATTCATCAATCGGCTGATCAAACAAGTGAGCGGAGAGGAAGATGTGATTACAACATCTCATTTCCCAGGAACGACGCTTGATATTATTGAAATTCCGCTGGATGATGAAAAAGCATTGATTGATACACCAGGCATCATTAACCATCATCAAATGGCTCATTATGTCGATAAACGTGATTTAAAATTCATCACACCGAAAAAAGAAATTAAGCCGAAGATTTATCAGCTTAATGAAGAACAAACATTATTCTTTGGCGGTTTGGCTCGATTGGATTATGTGTCAGGCGGTCGCCGTTCTTTCACATGCTATTTGTCCAATGAATTGAATATTCACCGTACAAAGCTTGAAAAAGCGGATGAATTATATAAAAATCATGCAGGCGAGCTTTTAACTCCTCCACGCAGAGAAGGTATGGCTGAAATTCCTGAACTGGTTGCTCATGAATTTTCGATTAAAGATGGGAAAATGGACATTGTCTTCTCAGGTCTTGGCTGGGTAACGGTGAATGAGCCAGGTGCAAGAGTTGTTGCTCATGTTCCAAAGGGTGTTAATGTGATTTTACGAAAATCTTTAATTTAACAAGAACGAAGCAAAGAATCATTTTAGTTAGATAGACTAGAGAGGTTTTAGGGGGAAAAGGATGAAAAAAATCTACGGAGTTATAGGGGACCCGATTGCGCATTCGATATCACCAGCGATTCAAAACGATGCTTTTACTCATCAAGAGCTAGATTGTATCTATCATCCATTCCATATAACGCCAGAAAATTTGAGTGATGCGGTAAAAGGAATGAAAGCGATTGGTATTGCCGGCTTTAATATCACCATTCCACATAAAACGACCATCATTCCCTATCTTGACGAGATAGATGAGCTTGCTGCTACAATTGGTGCAGTTAACACTGTTTCTTATCAGGATGGCAAGTATATCGGGTATAATACAGATGCAATGGGTTTTTATAAGGCGCTATCTGATCAAATCTCAAATCTAACAGAGAAGAAAATCTTAGTAATTGGAGCTGGTGGCGCAGCGCGAGCCATCTATTTTACGCTGCTTTCGCACGGTGCTATCTCCGTTGATATAACGAATCGGACGTTAGAAAAGGCGGAAGCGCTAATAGCGGATTGTCCATTTGAAAAACAATCAACTGCTCTAACGCTCTTACAGGCAGAAGAGCAGTTAGCAGAGTATGATGTGATTATTCAAACGACCTCTGCTGGAATGAGTCCCCATCTGGATGAAATGCCATTTAGCATTCGAAATTTATCAGAGGGTTCATTTGTGAGTGATATTATCTATAACCCACTGGAAACAAAGCTATTAAAAGAAGCAAAGCAAAAAGGTGCCGACGTTCAAAACGGATTGGACATGTTGGTCTACCAGGCTGCCTTAGCTTTCCAAATCTGGACAGGGATTACTCCGGATACAACTAGAATGAAAAACATCATGCGAACGACATTAGGAGGAAAATAAATGCTTACAGGTAAACAAAAACGATTTTTACGTGCAAAGGCACATCATCTTAATCCAATTTTTCAAGTTGGGAAAGGTGGCGTCAATGACAATCTGATTAAACAGATCGGTGAAGCATTAGAAGTACGGGAATTAATCAAAGTGAGTGTGCTGCAAAACTGTGATGAAGACCGAGATGACGTAGGTATGGCGCTATCAAAGGGAGCACGTGCTGAGCTTGTACAAATCATTGGCAATACGATTGTGTTGTATAAAGAATCTAGAGAAAATAAACAAATCAAGCTGCCTTGAGTATGAAAAAGGTCGGAATCCTTGGTGGTACATTTAACCCGCCACATATTGCCCACCTGATTATTGCGAATGAAGTGCTGGATGCATTAAAACTGGATGAAATCAGATTTATGCCCAATTACACGCCGCCGCATAAAATAAAAACAGACGATGTCTCAGATGATGATCGTGTTGCGATGCTTAAGCTTGCGATCGACTCTCACTCGTCATTTTTACTAGAAACGATCGAGTTAGAACGAAAAGGTACGTCTTATACGTTTGATACGATACAAGTCCTCCTTGACCGTGAGCCGAATACAGAATTTTACTTTATCATTGGTGCAGATATGATTGAATATTTACCAAACTGGCATCGAATTGATGAGTTGGTTGAGCTTGTTACCTTTGTTGGCGTCAAGCGGCCGGGGTATGAGGTTTCTACAAATTATCCTGTGGAGATGGTAGATATTCCTGAAATGCTGATTTCATCCTCTTTAATCAGGGAACGGGTCAAGCAAAGGAAAACCATTCGTTATTTAGTTCCTGATCAAGTTTGGGAATATATGAAAGGAAATGGATCGTATGAAACGTGAGGAAGCGCTGGAAATCGTAAAAAAACAGCTGACAGAACGAAGATACGTGCATACAATTGGTGTGATGGAAACGGCGATTAAACTTGCTAGACAGTATGGAGCAGATGAGGAAAAAGCGGAGCTTGCTGCGATCTTCCATGATTATGCGAAATTCCGTCCGATTGAAGAAATGAAGGAGATTGTAATCTCTGAGAATATGGCTTCTGAGTTACTTGAATATGGCGACGAGCTGCTTCATGCCCCAGTTGGTGCGTACCTAGTGCAAAAAGAAGTGGGCATTACCGATCGGGAAGTGTTAGCTGCTATTTCCCACCATACATCTGGTAGAGTGAACATGACGCTACTTGACAAGATTGTCTATTTAGCGGATTATATTGAACCGGGACGTTCTTTTCCTGGTGTAGCAGAAGTACGGCAGTTGGCGAAAGAAAGTTTGGATACGGCGTTATTACAATCTGTTTCCAATACGCTTGCATTTTTGGTGAAAAATAACCAAGCGGTGTACCCGGATACGTTTCATTTTTATAATGCTTTAATTTTACAACATAAGTGAGGGTTCAAAAGGACATTGAGGAGCAATGCCGCAATTCGCAAGCTTTTTCGGACCTTTGAACAACTCAATAAGGAGAAGATTTGATGACTGAAAGAGAGCTATTAATAACGGCAGCAACGGCTGCTGATGATAAACGTGCAGAAGACATTCTTGCATTAAATATGAAAGGAATTTCTTTGATTGCAGATTATTTTCTAATTTGCCATGGTAATTCTGATAAGCAGGTCCAAGCGATTGCTCGTGAAATGAAACAAAAAGCAGAAGAAAATGGCGTTGAAGTAAGACGCATGGAAGGCTTTGATGAGGCAAAATGGATCCTTGTTGATTTGGGGGATGTGGTTGCTCATGTATTCCATCGTGATGAAAGAGGGTACTACAATCTTGAACGTCTATGGGGAGATGCTCCAATCGAGAACTTGCAAAGCGAATTAAGCCAATGAGTTATGAACGCTTCGCCTATGTGTATGATGAACTGATGAAGGATGCTCCTTATGAGAAATGGCTTGAGCTCCTTCTATCAAAAATGACCCAGTACGAGGCAAGTGGCCAAAACGTGCTTGATCTTGCATGTGGTACGGGTGAGTTTACAGTAGAACTGGCAAAGCTAGGCTTTCATGTTTCCGGCGTGGATTTATCAGAGGAAATGCTGGCAATTGCAAATGAGAAAGCAACTTTATTAGGACTCTCCATTCCGTTTTATCAACAAAATATGGCACAGCTTTTCGGGCTTGGCGTTTATGATTGTGTAACCCTTTTTTGCGACTCTTTAAATTATCTTCGCGAGGAAGCAGATGTTGCGGAAACATTTCGCTCTGTTCATGCTCATCTGAAACAGGATGGCTTGTTTTTATTTGATATCCATTCCATCTATAAAATGGAGCATGTGTTTCAAAACCAAACGTTTGCGATAAGTGATGAAGAGGTTTCATATATTTGGGAATGTTATGCAGGAGAAGAGCCCTATAGTGTGGAACACGATTTAAGTTTCTTTGTCCGTGATCCCGAAAATGGCTTGTATGATCGCTTTGATGAATACCATTATCAACGCACATACCCTATTTCTTTTTATCAGGAAAAGCTTGTAGAGTGCGGTTTTGAAGTGCTTGAGTTGTTATCAGACTTAGAGGATGAACCGATTCACGATCAAACCGAGCGGATTTTATTTGTAGCAAAGAAGAAATAAGTAATGAAAAGGGTCTGACCTCACACTCAATAATCGTTTCCGTCGTATAAACGATTATAGTAGATGTGGGGACAGACCTTTCTTTTCTGTGGCAAAGGGGTGGGGCTTCGCAAAATCAGCTCCGCACCGCCACCATCATAAGTTGATGCAATTGGAGAACCTGAACCTTTTTCATCGTTGGGTTGCGTGTAGACGCTCATGGATGTTTTTTATAAAAAAATTAAAAAAAGAAAAGGGCTTCTGCATTCAATGACGAATATTAATAACGAGTCCTAAATTGTTTTTCCACGTCTTCGATATCTTCTGTAAACTTCTCGTTTGTCGCTATAAAAAGATGCTCGAACATTTCCCCTGTTTCTGCTTCAAGGATTTTCATTCCTTCACCAGTAATTCCGCCTTTTACCATTACTTTCTCTTGTAGTGTTGGTAAAGTGTAGATGCCTTTCTTAAGTAAGTCCCCTAAGCCGATTACCATATTTTCTGTTAAGATCCTTGCCGTTTCTTCGTCTATTTTTGTTGTTTGAACAGCCCCGTCGATAAATTTTCTTGCTAAATACGTGAAAAATGCCGGTCCACAGCTCACAATATCAGAAGCAGCCCGTGTTATTTCATTTTCAATGATCACCGCCTCGGACATACTATTTGCTAATGCGGTAATCGTTTCTTTCCAAACGCTTTGACATTGGCTTCCAAAGCTGAGTAAAGATACACCAGAAAGAGCGCGATTGGTAATGCTTGGGATGAAGCGGGCGCAAGAACAATCCAATTGAGATTCAAGTTGGTCGACTGAGATTGGACTTGTAATCGAGATCACACATTTGTCTTGATTTATATAAGGTTTGATGGTTTGAAGTACCGGCAAAACCTCCAAAGGCTTCACACAGACAAAGAGGGCATCAGCATGCTTTGCAACATCAGCCGCGGTATTTACCACGGTTACGCCTTTATATTGATACTGGATAGCGAGTGCTTTTTTTAGAGTGCGGTTCGTGATGATGAGATCTTCTTCTGTGATTGCTTTTGCTTCCAGCCATGATTCAAGTAAAACAGTCCCCATATTTCCTGTTCCGATTACACCAATTTTCAAAATTTGCCACCTCCTACTAAACGGAACTACTCCTAAACTCTATGATGCCAATTGCTTGGTTATGACGAAAATTAAAATGAAGGGTGATTTCAATGGACGTTCAAGGAAAAAAGAAAATAATCATCGGTATAGTAGCAGGAATTGCTTTATTACTCGGTTTTGCTTATTTTCAAACTTCAAAGCCGGAACCTAAGGAAACGGCAGCTATTTTTCCTGATGGGGGCGGTATGTTTGATGAACCGTTAGAGCAGGAGGAAGAGGTTATCATTAAAGTAGATGTGAAAGGAGCGGTTAACCGTCCTGGCGTCTATATCGCAGATAGCGGTGATCGAGTGATTGACCTTATTGCAGATGCTGGAGACTTCACAAGTGAAGCGAATAAAGATCAAGTGAATTTAGCGCAAGTTGTAGAAGATCAAATGGTCATCCTTGTACCGGAGATTGGTGATGAGGGTGTAGGTGGGGTAACAACAGGTCCGGAGACATCCTTGGGAGGTTCGTCTGACGGAAAAATAAATTTGAATACGGCGACACAAGCAGAGTTGGAAACATTAACGGGCGTTGGCCCATCAAAGGCACTGAGCATCATCGACTATCGGGAAAAAACCGGGAAGTTTCAAAGTGTGGAAGATTTGAAAAAGATATCGGGAATCGGCGATAAAACGTTTGAAAAATTAAAGGATTCGATAAAGGTAAAATAATCAGCTATTCAAATGGGGGAAGAGAAGGTAAAATGTAGACAATGTCGGAATAGGTTGTTCAAAAAAAGTTCTGGTTTTCTGATCTACACGTGTTGCTGGTTACGGAAAGGGGTCTGTCCGGTCAGACCCCGCAACGACTCTATACTGTGTATAGAGTACGAGGTCAGACCCTTTGGGGATATCTTCTTCTCGGCTACTAAAAGTGAAAAAGGGGAATGTATGTTGAATCGAATTAGTTGGAATCAATATTTTATGGCGCAAAGTCATTTATTAGCATTAAGAAGTACATGTACAAGATTAGCGGTTGGCGCAACGATTGTCCGTGATAAACGAATCATTGCCGGTGGATATAATGGTTCAATCGCTGGTGGCACGCATTGCATCGATGATGGCTGCTATGTGATTGATAATCATTGTGTCAGGACGATTCATGCGGAGATGAATGCGGTTTTACAATGTGCCAAGTTCGGTGTACCGACTGAAGGCTCTGAAATTTATGTCACACACTTTCCTTGCTTGCAATGCTGTAAATCATTAATACAAGCGGGAATCAAGGCGGTTTATTATGCAAAAAATTATAAAAACCATCCTTACGCTATAGAGCTTTTCGAGCAAGCGGGTGTTACAGTTGAACAGGTTTTAACAGAGGAAATCATTGACCTAAAAGGTAAGGAAAAACAAAATCTTGTTGCTGATTTATTAACCGCACTGTCAGAAGCTGGCGGTTCGATTGAACGAGTGAATGAACTTCAGAAACAGGCAGAACGACTATTTTTATCCCGCATCAACGGGCAGTAATACCCCCATCTCAAGGCTTCGAGGAATCGAAGAAGCGTAGGTGGAGAATAAAAGCCCGATTGGTGAGATACAGTGAAACTTACCGATGCGTGAGCAGAGGTTTAGTTGAACCAATCGGGTTCGTAGAGTCGATTTATCGAAGCGGAGCGGAGATAGTAGCGACTCTAGAACGGGACTAACAATCAGCAGGGGATGAAGAACCCCCCCACTGATTGAAGTTTCACTTTATTAAAAAAAGATGGAGAGTGACTAAAAATTAAAAAGGGGAAAACGACAACTTTGATTACATGATTCGGATCACTTTGGACGAGATACCCCTTTTTAGTCTTCTTCTTTTAAGTTGAAGGAGGCCTTATGACGAAACAACTCATATTCGCTGCCGTATCTGCCACATTTGGCGTAACAGCTTTCACTTATTTCGGGTGGGAATGGCTTGTTTGTGCGTTCCTTTATTACGGCTTCCTTTATTTTCGAATTCCTAACAAAATCTTAGCTCTTCACCTCTTTGTCCTTCTGCTATTTTTCCTCAGTGCGACTATTTCTGAAAAAAACAACCGTACGGAACTTTCAGGTATGGAAACAAACTTCACGATTACTTTTACGGATTCAATCGACATTGACGGAGATATGATGAAAGGCTTTGTGACAGCTGAGCATAACGAAAAGCTCCAGTTACGGTATAAGATTTCTTCTGAGTCTGAAAAAATAGACTTGCAAAAACATATGAAAATTGCTTTGTCTTGTCCTGTCGCGGGCGTTCTGGAAGTACCGAGTGGGATGCGCAATTTTAATAGCTTTGATTATCAGCTGTATTTAAAAAGACAAGGCATTCATTGGGTTCTTAAAGCGGATTCGATTGAATTTGCGAAATGCATATTAAAAAAACACACCGCCAAGCAAGCCATTCAGGATTTTAGGAATAAGGGGATATCCTATGTAAATGAGCATTTTCCCAAAGAGTCAAGTGGGTATGTGAATGCCCTCCTATTTGGAGAGCAGAAGTTGATTGATGAAGAAGAGCTAAAAGACTATCAGCGTTTGGGCATTGTTCATTTGTTAGCGATTTCAGGATTGCATGTTAGTTTTTTAACAGGTATGATTTTTTATCTTGGTATCCGGGTCGGTATAACACGAGAAAAGATGTCTCTCGTCATGCTCCTGTTTTTGCCGATATATATCATCCTCTCTGGTGCAAGTCCTTCCGTTCTTCGTGCATGCTTCATGGCGATGTTATTCTTTCTACTTTCTTTTATCAAAAAGCATATTTCTGCCTCTGAAACGATTTCCAGTATTTATTTGCTCCTTCTTTTATACGACCCGAACCATCTCTACAATATTGGTTTTCAGCTTTCCTTTTCTGTTGCTTTTTCCATCATCATGTCGCTTAGAATCTTTGGACGAATTCAAAATCAACTTGTTTTACTCCTTGTTACCAGTCTTCTATGTCAGCTTGCGGCCATTCCGATTTTACTGTTTCACTTTTTTGAGTTTTCATTAATCGGTGTGCTTTTGAATGTGATGTTTATTCCGATCTATTCTGTCGTTCTCTTGCCGTTTTCGATCCTTGTTCTACTTATACATCTTCTTACGAATCCGTTCGGTGAATTTCTGCTGTTTTTTCTAAATGAAAGCTTTGTGTTATGTAATGCGATAGCGGGGTTTACAGCGGACCTGCCATTTGCTTATATTAGCTTTGGCAAGCCTGCATTCCCCATTCTTTTGTTGATAATTATCTTGATACTTGCCTTGTTTGCCGTGTGGGATTTGGATAATCACCGAAAAACAAAGATTTTATTTCTTGTCCTGACTCTCTTGCTTTTATTGCAATATAATATCCAGAAGTTGTCTCCATATGGGGAAGTGACCTTCATTGATATTGGTCAGGGCGATTCGATTTTCATTAAGCTTCCTTTCAATAAGGGAAATTATTTAATTGACACGGGCGGTAGTATTAGTTTTGAACAGGAGGCATGGAAAGATAGGCGGAAAACCTATTCAACTGGTGAGGATACCGTAATCCCTTTTTTTAAAAGCAAAGGAATCCATACACTCGATTTGCTTATTTTGACCCATCCAGATGCAGATCATATCGGTAGTGCGGATGATGTTGTTGAGAATATTCACGTGAAGAAAATTGTCATCGGCGGTGGAAGTGAAGAAATTTATAAAAATAAGAAGTTCATACAAACAGCCCTCATGTCAGGGAGTGAGGTTACGTCTGTAAAACGCGGGGATCATTGGTCAGTGGGTGAAGCTGCATTTTACGTTTTGAATCCATACAGGGATGAGGAGGACGTGAATGAATCATCGATTGTATTGTATGCGGAAATGGGCGGGTTAAGCTGGTTGTTTACTGGTGACTTTGGTGAGCAAGGGGAACAAGTGTTAATTCAGGAATATCCCGGGTTAGCCGTTGACATATTAAAAGCTGGTCATCATGGAAGTAAAACATCTTCGTCTGTCACATTCATCGAGAGTCTGAAGCCGAAAATAGCTGTCATATCAGCTGGTGTGAATAATCGTTACGGTCATCCGCATCAACAAGTGTTAGATATATTAAGCACTGCAGGAATATCTGTCTACAGAACGGACCTACATGGAGCCATTTCTTATCAGTATTATCAGAAACGAAATGGAACCTTTTCCACAGCGTTGCCATAGGATGGAGTATATAAGAAAAACAAGTCTGTTTTACAAAAAAAGGAACTGCTAAACGCAGTCCCAGTCTTTGTGCCTGTTTGGAGAGCTGTTATGTAGACCAGATTAAGAACCAATAACCTGAACGGTTACAGCAATTCCGAAAATAACGGCAAAAAACACAAATGAAACGATGAAACCTATTGCAGAGTCATTTACATCGTTTGATCTCGGTTGCAAATTTTTTTCAAATTCGTTCATTTATACCCCTCCTATTTCTTTAATAGTATAAGCGATTACAAAGAAAAAATCTAGGACACCATTTTCAAAATATGGTATTTAATGAAATGGTTTCTGATGTCTTTCAGTAGTAATTCGGGATTAGCAGCTCGTAAGAAGTAATACGTCTTTTTTGTAGAAAATCAACTTCCTATACTGACAAGAGTTGTCACAAATAGTTTTGGCTTAAGAGGCTAAAATAAATGTACAAAGCAAAGAAAGACGCATGACTTATTATCATGTATCAAATACCGCTTGAGAGAAAGTTAAACCCGGGAACTTACTTGACAGCGTTTATATAAAGTGGGGAATTGGTCAACACGAGGCCAATTCCCTAAAGTTCGGGGGGAAATTTTCTAAAAAGAAACATACGCATTCTTTTGTGGGGCTAATTCTCGGAAGCGGCCTCTTGTCCTATCCTAGTCGCATCAATGTTTACCTTTAAATAGCTTGTCAAAGTCTCTTGTTATCTATACGATAAGAGGGAGATTACATAAAAAGAGGCGGTATTTCTTGGTAGTAGACGTTTGGAAAAATATTAAAAAGAAGCAATTTGCGCCAATTTACTTATTGGTTGGAACAGAATCCTATTTGATTAACGAAACGAAGCAGCTTTTGATGCAGCATGCTCTCCTTGGAGATGAAATTGATTTCAATTTCTCGCAATATGATCTTGAAGAAACACCGATAGAAACAGCGTTAGAGGATGCAGAAACGCTGCCGTTTATCGGTGAGCGTCGTCTTGTATTTGTTCAAAATCCTTTCTTTTTGACAGCAGGTGATAAAAAACAAAAGGTTGAGCATGATGTGAAACGATTGGAAGCCTACTTAGCTGATCCTGTTCCTTATTCCATTTTAGTCATTGCGGCACCGTATGAAAAATTGGATGAACGGAAGAAAATTACAAAAGAACTGAAGCGCAAGGCTGTTGTTGTTGAAGCGAAGAAGTTGAACGAACATGAGCTAAAAGTGTGGATCAGGGATAGAGCAGCGATGTCACAGATTCAAATAGACGAGCAAGCAATCGATTTATTGCTTGAATTGGCTGGGACAAATTTAATGATGTTAACGAATGAACTAGATAAAATGGCCATGTATGTAGGGGAAGAAAAAAGAATTGATGCTGTGATTGTAGAAAAATTAGTGGCGAAATCATTGGAACAAAACATTTTCACACTAGTCGATCATTTACTACAGCGGAAAATTGAAAGTGCCATTACTATTTTTCATGACTTGCTGCGCCAAAATGAAGAACCGATTAAAATATTGAGCGTGATGGCTGGGCAAGTACGCCTTCTTTATCAAGTTAAGGAACTGGCAAGACAAGGCTACAGCCAGCAAAAAATCGCAGGTTCCATGAAAATTCACCCGTATCGAGTGAAGCTCGCTCTTGAAAAAACCGGGAAATTCGGTGAAAGTGAATTGATGACAATTATGCATGAACTAGCTGAAGCGGATTATAAAATGAAGACAGGACAAAGCGATAAAGCCATTACGCTTGAACTGTTAATGCTGAAAATGGGCTGACTCTTAAAGATACGAAGCGTTGACTTGGGTTTTGCTGAAAAATTGAAAAAAGGTGTCCGAATGAACGGACACCTTTTTTGCCTGTAAAAAAACGATCCAGGGGATCGTTCATTCGTTTGTTGATTAAGCGTTTAAAGCATTAAGCCTTTTCGTTAAACGAGATTTTTTACGGGCTGCCGCATTTTTATGGATTAATCCTTTAGATGCAGCTTTGTCTAATTTTTTAGCAGCTATTAAAAGAGCTTCTTTTGCAGTTGTAGCGTTGTCGCCTGCTAGAGCAGCTTCAGCGTTTTTAATAGTTGTACGCATTGTAGATTTTACAGTAGCGTTTTGAACGCGTTTAGAATCGTTTGTTTTCACGCGTTTAATAGCAGATTTAATATTTGGCATTCCGTTCACCTCCTACATTAAGAAATCGAGATTATATGAACTCGACTTATCAGTTCTATACTTAAATAGCACAAGTGATATTTTATCAGAATGCATTCTATAATGCAATACCCTTCAAAAGGAATAATTGACGCTAAAAGCAAACTTTATCTCGTTATAGAGTATTGTACCAAAAAAATGAATAAGAAAAAAGAAATATTAGCAGAATGGTAATAAGAAAAGCGAAATCCCCTATTTCGGAGGAAGCTAGGTGGTGGAGCTAGACAGTAAGAAAAGCGGAACCACCTCTTTAAAACTAATACAATTTTTCTTAAGACAACTACCATTACAAATAACGGAGGTCAAAATGGAAAAGAATTTGGATTTAAGCCAGTATTCGATAAGAACGGATCTTGCAGTGGAAGCTACCGCATTAGCCGCAGCTCACAAAGGGGTTTCAGGTGAGAAGGATATTTCAAAAATTGAAGGAGTGATCATTAAAGAAAAAAATAAGAATGATTTAAAAATTTCCCTTGTCGAGGTGACAGAGAAAGGTGCCGAGCAAATCGGTAAGAAAAAGGGAAGTTATTTAACGATTGAAGTGCAAGGAATTCGCCAGCAAGATACAGAGACTCAACAAATGGTAGAAAAAGTGTTTGCAAAAGAACTGGCTCAATTTTTACAAGCAAGAAATATTTCTAAAGAAAGCAGTTGTCTTGTTGTCGGACTGGGAAATTGGAATGTAACGCCTGATGCATTAGGACCTGCAGTGGTTGAGAATCTAGTTATTACAAGGCATTTATTCGAATTGCAGCCAGAATCTGTTGAGGAAGGATTTCGTCCAGTGAGCGGAGTTTCTCCTGGTGTTATGGGGATTACTGGGATTGAAACAAGCGATATTATTCAAGGAGTGATTGATAAAAGTAAGCCAGACTTTCTAATTGTCATAGATGCTCTGGCCGCGAGTTCAATTGAGAGAGTGAACTCTACTATTCAAATTACCGATACAGGCATCCATCCAGGTTCTGGTGTGGGAAACAAGCGAAAGGAATTGAGTGAGGATACACTTGGCATTCCCGTTATTGCGATTGGCGTTCCGACTGTTGTGGATGCGGTATCGATTACAAGTGACACGATTGATTATATTTTAAAGCATTTTGGGAAAGAGTTGAGAGAGGGAGATCAACCATCAAGGGCTCTGGCACCAGCAGGCTTCAGTTTTGGAAAAAAGAAGAAGCTGACAGAAGCGGATTTGCCTGACGAATCGCACCGTCAAACTTTTCTCGGCATCGTCGGGACACTGCCAGATGACGAAAAGCGCAAGCTAATTTATGAGGTATTGTCGCCAATTGGTCATAATCTTATGGTGACGCCAAAAGAAGTAGATGTGTTTATAGAAGATATGGCGAACTTGATTGCAAATGGCTTGAATGCAGCGTTGCATGGATCAATTAATCAAGACAACACAGGGTACTATACTAGGTAAAAGCATGCTTTTAAACTGATAGTTCTACTCTCTCTATTAAAGTCATATTTATAGGAGACAAGCAATAGAGAGGGTGAAAAAATGAAAAGAAACCGATCAGGCGGAATAATCACAGTTGTCCACGGAGCTACCATTATAAAAGGGTTTTTGTCCGTTCTCGTCATGATGGTTTTGCTATTTTCAATAATTGGAGTCATGACTTCTTTACGTCCTGAATATCGGCTATCCTCGGAGTCTGTGAATGCAATGACCGATCAAATTTCAGGGAAAATGTTGTATTCATTACTAGCAAATGAAAATCATTATTTTTTTTCAGCATTACCTGAAGGGAAGTCAAGTTCGAATATCACGCAGCAAATATTAAAACTATCAGCGAATATATCTTTAGATGATCCGCGTAGCCTTCTAGGTCGAGAGCTTCCAGGGTTTTCGATTTTTGATAGCGAGATTTTGGTAGCAGGTGAAGGGACAAATTATACGAATATGCCGTATGAATCCTCGCCACCGAATGACGTTCTAAATGATGAACGAGAAGCATCGATACAGAATTTAGATGGAATCGTTGAACCGGCAAAAGAGCCTGTAAAAACACCTGCAATGACGACAGATGGAAAAAAGGTCGTCTATATTTACCATTCTCATAATCGAGAATCGTTTTTACCATACTTAAAAGATGTTACTGCTCCGAATTTAGCCTATCATTCACAAATCAACATAACGAAGCTTGGTTTGAAACTGCTTCAGGATTTAGAAAGTAAAGGAATCGGTTCTTCTCTTGAAAAAACAGATGTACAGGCTAACCTTAATAAAAAAGGGCTAAAATATACAAAGTCCTACCAGGAATCACGCTCGATTGCTGTAAGTGCGATGGATAATAATCGTGATTTAGATTATTTAATTGATATTCATCGTGATTCTAAAAGAAAAAAGAATACAACTATTACGATTAATGGGAAACAATATGCCAAAATTGCCTTTGTCATCGGTTCGAATAATCCGAATCCTGAGAAAAATATTGCGTTAGCTACAAAGCTTCATCATGCCATTGAGAAAAAGTATCCTGGATTATCAAGGGGAGTTTTGAAACAAGGTGGCAAAGGGAACAATGGTGTCTACAATCAAGATCTCTCTGGGAATGCGATGTTACTTGAAGTGGGTGGTGTTGACAATACATTTGAAGAAATGTATTTAACCATTGATGCATTTGCCAATGTTTTTAGTGAATTTTACTGGGATGCGAAGGAAGTTAATGTACCGGTTACGGAGAAAAAGTAATAGGAAGGAGTGCCATTTGTGCTTCGATTTTCTTTTAAATGTTTCTTAATTGTCCTAGTTTTGTTCTTCGGAGTGTTGCTCGGGATGCAACAAGCGAATACGGGAATGAAAAAAATGAAAGGCTATAATGACCCTTCTTTCTATAATGCTTTCACGGTTACAGAGTCAGATGAAGGAGACATTCATGCGTCCATTCTTGGAGAAACAGTTACAAGTCATGATTTAGCTAAGAAAAAAGAAAAGCTTGAAGAAATGAAAGCCTATAATTTTTTCTCATCAGTAGGGAAGGGGATGAGTGAGGCTGTTTCTAGTGTTTTTAAAAAAGCGTTTCAATTCATCTCGGATCTCTAGATAAATTGTATAGGGCCTCGCACTTTAAATTCAGTATGCTTTAAAGTGCGAGGTCTCTTTGTGTCGTACAAAACCTAGCAATCGCGCCAGAACTACATTGAATCACTCCAGAATGAAGAGCAATCCCGCCAAAATCCTGTGTAATCAACCCAGAGTGGAATATAGTGTAACAAGATCCCAAATCCGTGCCTTCCGCTTTTCCAACAGTCCAGCTCCAGCGCCTAGCCCCTCGAGGTCATAAGCCAAGTAAGTGAGATGGAGAGAAACCCGCTCTCCATCTCACTTACTCGTCTTATGCTTGTCGGGGCTGACCAAGGTGCTTCCGCTTTTCCTTGAACATTGCTTTTTCTCTTGTTATAATGTAAAACAGTGTATTTGTGTCGAGAAGTAGGAGTGAACGTGATGAATAGAGAAGAAAAATTAAAAAGACAATCCAAAATTAGAAATTTTTCCATCATTGCTCATATAGACCATGGGAAATCGACGTTGGCAGATCGTATTTTGGAAAAGACGAATGCCTTGCAGCAACGTGAAATGAAGAGTCAGCTGCTCGATTCGATGGATTTAGAGCGTGAGCGTGGAATTACGATTAAATTGAACGCCGTACAATTAAAGTATAATGCGAAGGATGGAGAAGAGTATATTTTCCATTTAATTGATACACCGGGGCACGTCGATTTTACATACGAAGTTTCCCGAAGCTTAGCAGCCTGTGAAGGTGCTGTGCTTGTAGTCGATGCCGCGCAAGGAATAGAAGCACAGACCCTTGCTAACGTGTATTTGGCATTAGACAATAATCTCGAAATTATTCCTGTTATTAATAAAATTGACCTACCAAGTGCTGATCCTGAACGGGTTAGAAATGAAATTGAAGAAGTCATTGGCCTGGATGCATCAGATGCGGTTCTTGCTTCTGCAAAAGCTGGTATTGGGATTGAGGATATTTTAGAGCAGGTTGTTGAACTAGTTCCAGCACCACAAGGAGATCCAGATGCACCGCTTAAAGCGCTGATCTTTGACTCCATCTATGATGCCTACCGCGGCGTTGTTGCTTATATCCGTGTGATTGACGGTTCAGTAAAAGTCGGCGATCGAGTAAAAATGATGGCGACGGGCAAGGAATTTGATGTAACAGAAGTTGGCGTCTTTTCACCGAAATCTCAACTTGTTGATGAACTTAATATTGGAGATGTAGGCTTTTTATCAGCTGCCATTAAACATGTAGGAGATACACGTGTTGGGGATACGATTACGAATGCTAAGAATGGGGCAACTGAAGCGCTTGCTGGTTACCGTAAACTGAATCCAATGGTGTATTGTGGTCTGTATCCAATTGATTCAGCGAAATTTAACGACTTGCGTGATGCTCTCGAAAAGCTTGAATTGAATGACTCAGCTTTGCAATTCGAACCTGAGTCGTCTCAAGCCCTCGGATTTGGTTTCCGTTGTGGATTTTTAGGATTGCTTCACATGGAAATTATTCAAGAGCGTATTGAACGTGAATTTAAAATCGATTTAATTACGACTGCGCCAAGTGTTATCTACGATGTCGTTATGACAGACGGTACGCAACTGAAAATCGATAACCCTGCTAATATGCCGGAGGGACAAAAAATCGAACATGTTGAAGAGCCTTATGTAAAAGCGACAATGATGGCACCAACTGAATTTGTCGGCGCCATTATGGAGCTTTGTCAAAACAAACGCGGGAATTTCATCGACATGCAGTATTTAGACGAAACACGCGTCAGCATCAATTATGAGATTCCACTTTCTGAAATTGTTTATGATTTCTTTGATCAATTGAAATCAAATACAAGAGGCTATGCTTCATTTGATTATGAATTAATCGGATATAAGCCATCTAAGCTAGTGAAGATGGATATTCTACTAAATGCAGAGACAGTGGATGCATTAAGCTTCATCGTTCACAATGATTTTGCTTATGAACGTGGGAAAGTCATTGTTGAAAAATTAAAGAAGCTAATCCCTAGACAGCAATTTGAAGTGCCGATACAAGCGGCGATCGGTCAGAAAATTGTCGCTCGTTCTACGATTAGTGCGATGCGGAAAAACGTTCTGGCAAAATGTTATGGCGGTGACATTTCCCGTAAACGTAAACTTCTTGATAAGCAAAAAGAAGGTAAAAAACGGATGAAGCAAGTCGGATCTGTTGAAGTACCTCAAGAAGCATTTATGGCTGTACTAAAAATGGATGACACAACGCCAAAAAAATAAAGTGAGTTTCAAAAAGAGGGTAGGCCATGGTAATTTCGGTGTCTAGCCTCTTTTTGATTTTTTACGCAAACAAGGATTACTAACAAAAGGTTGTGAACTATATGATAAAAAGCGCTTATATCCATATCCCGTTTTGTGAGCATATTTGCCACTATTGTGATTTCAATAAAGTATTTTTAAAAGGACAGCCGGTCGATGAATATTTAGTCATGATGAAAAAAGAAATGCAATTACAGGTGAATAAATATCCAACTGCTGGGCTTGATACGGTTTTTGTTGGTGGTGGAACCCCGACATCATTAGACGAAAAACAGCTCGCGTTCCTTTGTGATTCAATTTCTGAGTGGATGCCGATGAATGAAGGGGCAGAATATTCCTTTGAAGCAAACCCTGGTGATCTTTCCCATGAAAAATTGGCCATCATGTTTCAATCCGGGGTAAATCGGCTTAGTTTTGGGGTACAAAGCTTTAATGATGATTTATTAAAAAGAATTGGTCGAACACACCGAGCAAAAGAAGTGTATGAAACGATTGAAAAAGCGCAGTCGGTCGGCTTTACGAATATAAGTATTGACTTGATTTATGGACTTCCTGGTCAGACGATGGAAGATTTTCTAGAAACGCTTGATGCAGCGCTTGCACTTGATTTGCCGCATTACTCTAGTTATTCGCTGATTGTCGAGCCAAAAACAGTTTTTTATAATTTAATGCAAAAGGGAAAACTAAACTTGCCACCTCAGGATCTAGAAGCGCGCATGTATGAGCAGCTCATGGAAACGATGGATAAGCATGGTCTCAATCAATATGAAATCAGCAATTTTGCAAAACCAGGCTATGAAAGTCGTCATAACCTAACCTATTGGAATAATGATGAGTATTATGGCATCGGCGCTGGGGCTCATGGCTATACGGCGGGTAGACGAATCGCTAATCATGGGCCAGTGAAGAAATATATGACACCACTTGTAGATAACGAGCTCCCTGTCCTAGAAAATCATCTTGTCCCCATTCATGAACAAATGGAAGAGGAAATGTTTTTGGGGTTAAGAAAAACAGCAGGTGTTTCTTACGCGAAATTTACCGATAAATTTCGGGTGGAAATGACAGATGTTTTTGCGAAACCACTCGAAAAACATGTTGGAAAAGGCTTGCTAGAAGAGAAGGATGGGTTTGTGCGATTAACTAAACAAGGCAAACTGCTAGGCAATGAAGTATTCCAGGAATTCCTTGGTTTAGAATAAAGATGGGCAATCTCTAAAAAAAATGAAGAAAGTTCTAGGTCTAAACCGTTGACATCACTACCGGCATTTGATAATTTATTAGTATATTAGCACTCACGAGGACAGAGTGCTAACAGGGGGGATCATAGATGATAACGGATCGTCAATTATTAATCCTTCAAGCCCTTATTGATGATTTTATTCGAAATGCCCAACCAATTGGATCGCGGAGTTTGTCGAAAAAAGAAGGAATCGCTTTTAGTTCTGCGACAATCCGGAATGAGATGTCGGATTTAGAAGAATTTGGTTTTTTGGAAAAGACACATACCTCATCAGGGAGAATTCCTTCTGAAAAAGGGTATAGATATTATGTCGACCATTTGTTGGCGCCGCAAAGCTTAAAAACAGATGATCGCCGTATTATTCGCTCGATTTTTGCAGATCGGATTTATGAACTTGAGAAAATCGTTCAAAAATCCGCCAAAATACTCTCAGAGCTAACGAACTACACATCGATCGTTTTAGGTCCAAAAGTCAAAGATAACAAGCTGAAGAAGATTCAAATTATCTCTTTAAGTAAGGAAACGGCGATTGCAATTATTATTACCGACACTGGACATGTTGAGAATAAGGTCATTTCACTTCCGCCATCTTTTGATATGAATGAAATTGAGAAGATGGCAAATATTTTAAATGATCGTCTGGTCGGGGTCCCTCTTGCTGAGCTGCGTGATAAGATTTATAAAGAAGTAGCTGTATTGCTTAGTCAGCATATCCATAATTATGGTACGTTAGTGACTTCTCTTGCAGAAACACTGGATATCGCGAAGCCTCCAAAATTATTTTTTGGTGGCAAAACGAATATGTTGAAACAGCCTGAGTTTCATGATATTGATAAAGTATCTTCACTGCTTTCATTGATTGAACAGGAACAAGGCCTTTATGAGATAATGAAACAAAATCCAGCTGGTATTCACGTGAAAATCGGTAGAGAAAATAACAATGTTTTGCTTGAAGATTGCAGTTTGATTACCGCTACATATTCGGTCGGGCAACAACAAGTAGGAACGATTGCGATTCTTGGACCGACAAGAATGGAATACTCCCGTGTTATTAGTTTGTTGGAATTCTTCTCAAAAGATATGACAGCCCTTTTAACAAAGCTGTATCAAAATTATTAGTAAAGGCAATATTGGGGGATGTGCAGGATATGCTGTTCTGCCGTTCTCTAGTATGTCTTACATATATAAAGCACCCATTTTTAGGAGGTGAGATTGTGACAGAAGAGAGAAAGAATGAACAACCAGTAAACGAAGAAACTGTTGAAGCTATTTTTGCTGAGGAAGATGTTCAAGTTGAGCAGGCAAATGAAGAAGAAGCTGTTGCTCCTATGGATGAACTTCAAACGGCTACTGCCAAGATTGACGAATTAGAAGCAAAGATAGAAGAAATGGATAATAAATATTTACGTTTACAAGCTGATTTTGATAACTCGAGACGACGTGCCAAGCTTGATATGGAAGCGGCATTGAAATATAGAGCGCAAAGCCTTGCTGGCGATTTAATTCAGTCTTTAGATAATTTTGAAAGAGCGATGAAAATCGAAAGCGATCATGAAGAAACGAAATCGATGCTTGCCGGAATGGATATGATCTACAAAGGAATTGTAGAAGCGTTGAAAAAAGAAGGCATCGAAGCGATTGAATCTGTAGGAAACGAATTTGATCCACATATGCATCAAGCTGTTATGCAAGTACAAGACGATAACGTTGATTCTAATATCATTGTGGAGGAATTCCAAAAAGGTTATAAATTGAAGGACAGAGTGATTCGTCCGTCGATGGTCAAAGTAAGTGAATAAACTACATAATAAATAGCAGGAGGTAAGTGACTATGAGCAAGATTATTGGTATTGACTTAGGTACAACGAACTCATGTGTATCTGTACTTGAAGGTGGGGAACCAAAGGTAATTCCGAACCCAGAAGGCAATCGTACAACACCATCCGTTGTTGCTTTCAAAAATGGTGAAAGACAAGTAGGGGAAGTAGCAAAACGTCAAGCAATCACAAACCCTAACACAATTATCTCTGTTAAACGTCATATGGGAACAAATCATAAAGAAACGATTGAAGGGAAAGATTACTCACCTCAAGAAGTTTCAGCGATTATTCTTCAATACTTGAAATCGTATGCGGAAGAATATCTTGGCGAAGAAGTAACGAAAGCAGTTATCACAGTTCCAGCATACTTTAATGATGCAGAGCGTCAAGCGACAAAAGACGCTGGTCAAATCGCTGGTCTTGAAGTAGAGCGTATTATCAACGAACCAACTGCTGCAGCATTAGCTTATGGTTTGGATAAAACAGATCAAGATCAAACCATTCTCGTTTTTGACCTTGGCGGCGGTACATTTGACGTATCTGTTATGGAATTGGGAGACGGCGTTTTTGAAGTGAAATCAACAGCTGGAGATAACAAACTTGGTGGAGATGATTTCGACCAAATGGTTATTGACTATTTAGTAGCTGAATTTAAAAAAGAAAACGGCATTGACCTAGCTAAAGATAAAATGGCGGTACAACGCTTGAAAGATGCTGCTGAAAAAGCGAAAAAAGATCTTTCTGGTGTTACATCTACTCAAGTATCATTACCATTTATTACGGCTGGAGAAGCAGGTCCACTTCATTTAGATGTTACATTAACAAGAGCGAAATTTGATGAAATCACAGCTGGACTTGTAGAACGTACAATGGGACCAACTCGTCAAGCGTTGAAAGATTCAGGACTTTCTGCATCTGAAATCGATAAAGTGATTCTTGTTGGTGGTTCAACACGTATTCCTGCTGTTGTTGAAGCGATCAAAAAAGAATTAGGTCAAGAACCTTCAAAAGGCGTAAACCCTGATGAAGTAGTAGCAATGGGTGCAGCGATTCAAGGTGGCGTTCTGACTGGAGATGTGAAAGACGTTGTTCTACTTGACGTAACTCCACTTTCTCTTGGTATCGAAACAATGGGCGGAGTATTTACGAAATTGATTGATCGTAATACAACGATTCCTACAAGTAAATCTCAAGTATTCTCAACGGCTGCTGATAATCAAACAGCTGTAGATATCCATGTTCTTCAAGGTGAACGTCCGATGTCTGCTGATAATAAAACGCTTGGTCGTTTCCAATTAAGCGATATCCCACCAGCACCACGTGGAATTCCACAAGTTGAAGTAACATTCGATATCGACAAAAACGGGATTGTAAACGTACGTGCGAAAGACCTTGGCACAAACAAAGAACAAGCAATCACAATCAAATCATCTTCAGGTCTATCTGATGAAGAAATCGACCGCATGGTACGTGAAGCGGAAGAAAACGCTGATGCTGATAAACAACGTAAAGAAGAAGTTGAACTTCGCAACGAAGCCGATCAACTTGTTTTCCAAACGGAAAAAACGTTGAAAGACCTTGAAGGTAAAGTCGATGAAGCGGAAGTTGCGAAAGCAAACGAAGCGAAAGACGAACTTAAAGCTGCGATTGAGAAAAACGAATTAGAAGAAATTCGTACGAAAAAAGACGCGCTTAATGAAATCGTTCAAGCTTTATCAATGAAGCTTTACGAAGAGGCAGCAAAAGCACAACAAGCTGCTCAAGGTGCAGAAGGCGAAGCACAACCATCAAATGATGATGTAGTAGACGCTGAATTCACAGAAGTAGACGACGATAAAAAATAATACAATGAGATATGGCAATTGATTAGCGAAGAGCCAATTCTCTGAAAAAAAGTCAAAGTCAGGTTATCTTGGCTTTGGCTTTTTTGAGATAAGAAATGGTTGGTGGACTTTAGTCAAAGTTCCATAAATAGGCGCTTATGTTTTTCTTATTGTCTAACTACAGCGCCTAGCTCGTTTTAGAAAAAGTTGATTGCCACAAGATGGCGAAGAGCATGCCATCATGCGTCAATCCTCATTTTCTTCGCGAGCTGCCCAAGGCGCTTGCGTTTTTCTTATTGCACTATATCTTCGATGGATGTTAGAATAATCTTTATGTGAAAAGGATCGGGAGTGAGAAAGAGTATGAGTAAAAGAGATTATTATGAGGTGCTTGGGGTTTCCAAAGGAGCATCTAAAGATGAAGTGAAAAAGGCGTATCGTAAGCTTTCTAAACAATATCATCCAGATATTAATAAAGCGGAAGATGCAAATGATAAATTTAAAGAGATTACAGAAGCGTATGAAGTGTTAAGTGATGAACAGAAGAAAGCACATTATGACCAATTTGGGCATACGGATCCGAATCAAGGGTTTGGTGGCCAGGACTTTGGCGGCTTTGGTGGTTTTGAAGACATCTTCAGTACATTCTTTGGTGGAGGCGGCGGAAGAAGAAGAGATCCGAACGCACCAAGACAGGGATCTGATTTACAATATACGATGACACTCTCTTTTGAAGAAGCGGTATTTGGTAAAGAGACGATAATCGAAATTCCTCGCGAAGAAACTTGTGATACATGTTCTGGTTCAGGCGCTAAACCAGGAACAAAGGTAAATACATGTTCACATTGTCATGGTACAGGTCAATTAAATGTCGAGCAGAATACAGCATTTGGTCGTATGGTCAATCGTCGTACTTGTCATCATTGTCAAGGAACAGGGAAAATTATTCCTGAAAAATGTTCAACATGTAGTGGTGCTGGAAAGGTTCAAAAACGTAAAAAGATTGAAGTCAAGGTTCCAGCTGGAATTGATGATGGTCAGCAGCTACGTGTTACAGGGCAAGGTGAACCAGGATTCAATGGCGGTCCTGCTGGGGACTTGTATGTAGTGTTCCGAGTACGTGAACATGAATTTTTTGAGCGTGAAGGCGATGATATTTATTGTGAAATGCCGATTACATTTGCTCAAGCAGCACTAGGAGATGAAATCGAAGTACCTACTGTTCATGGAAAAGTGAAGCTGAAAGTTCCTGCAGGCACACAAACAGGTACCCGTTTCCGTCTAAAAGGAAAAGGTGTTCAAAATGTCCGTGGCTATGGTCAAGGTGATCAGCATGTTGTCATTTTACTCATTACACCAAGAAAGCTTACTGAAAAACAAAAGCAATTACT
Organism: Paenibacillus sp. FJAT-29882; assembly: GCF_001510645.1. GTDB lineage: Bacteria > Bacillota > Bacilli > Bacillales > DSM-1321 > Peribacillus. The sequence continues at coordinate 967,449 of NZ_LMVB01000001.1, forward strand.
TCGTGAATTCTCTGATATTAGTGGACAGAATGCCCCGGATGAACAGGAAGATGGTTTTTTTGCTAAAGTAAAACGCGCATTTAAAGGTGACTAATTGATTAGGGGAGTTGGTAGAAATGAAATGGTCTGAAATTGCAATCCATACAACGAATGAAGCGGTCGAACCTGTTTCCAATATTCTGCATGAGGCGGGTGCGAGTGGAGTTGTTATTGAAGATCCTTTGGAACTGTTAAAAGAACGAGAAAATGTCTTTGGAGAAATCTACCAGCTTAACCCAGCCGATTATCCCGAAGAAGGCGTTATCGTTAAAGCATATATACCTGTGAATAGTTTCTTAGGTGAGACAGTAGACGCGATTAAGGAATCCATTAATAATCTGTTAGTGTTTGATATTGATCTAGGCTTAAATGCGATATCGATTAGTGAAGTGAATGAAGAAGAATGGGCGACAGCTTGGAAGAAATATTATCATCCTGTTAAAATTTCTGAACGTTTTACCATTGTACCAACTTGGGAAGACTATACACCAGTGAACAGTGATGAGCTGATTATTGAATTAGATCCAGGAATGGCCTTTGGAACGGGAACCCATCCAACGACAGTTATGTGTATTCAAGCATTAGAGCGTACAGTAAAGCCTGGCGATGTCGTGGTGGATGTTGGTACGGGTTCAGGCGTTCTAAGTATTGCTGCAGCTTTACTTGACGCGAAAAACGTTCATGGTCTTGATTTAGATGAGGTCGCAGTCCGTTCAGCGATTATCAATGTGAAACTTAATAAAGTTCAAGAACGAGTCAATGTTTCGCAAGGGAATTTACTGGATGGTATCAAAGAACAAACGGATGTGGTCGTGGCGAATATTTTAGCTGAAGTGATTCTTCGCTTTACCGATGATGTGGCAAAAGTGGTGAAACCAGGTGGCTATTTTATTTCATCAGGAATTATTCAACCGAAAAAACAAGAAGTAAAAGATGCGATAATTGCGGCTGGATTCACAATTGAAGAGACGCTTTTAATGGAAGATTGGGTTGCGTTTATCGCCAAAAGAAACCAATAAAGTGTTGCATACTAAAGAAATCATTAAGGTGGCAAAGCAGTTGCCACCTGTTTTGTATGAAGGACATGGAGATCCGGACTTATTAATTTAGACAATCTACTTACAGATATCCTTCCATTAATAAGAAAGTACTTCAAAATCCGGCACTGCACTGCCACCATTGTGATTAGGCGAGTATAGCGTGCTACATGATTTATCCTTATGGTAAATGGTGGCGTATTAATGCCATATTTGTTTTGTATGAAAGTAGGTGTTTGTTTGCAACGATATTTCTTAGAATTAGATGCGTTTGTAGATGAAAAGATTCAAATCACTGGAGCGGATTTTCATCATATTACAAGGGTAATGAGGATGGGGACTACAGACCAGTTGATTGCTGTTAAACCGGATGGACAAGCGGCATTGGCTGAGATCGCAGATGTGACGAGTGAAGCTGTACAAGCTACTGTTATTGAATGGTTGAAGGAAGATAAAGAACTACCGATTAAACTTGCAATTGCGAGCGGTCTGCCTAAAGGGGATAAATTGGAAGTAATCGTGCAAAAAGGAACGGAAATGGGAGCGCATGAGTTTATCCCTTTCATTGCGGCTCGTTCGGTGGTAAAATGGGACGAAAAAAAGGCGGGGAAAAAGATCGAACGCCTGCAGAAAATAGCCAAAGAAGCGGCTGAACAGTCACATCGCACCGTACTTCCTCATGTGACAGAACCACTGAATTTAGCGGGGCTTATCAATCATGCTAGTGAGTATGATGTAAAAATGGTCGCATTTGAAGAATCGGCAAAACAAGGAGAGAAGGGTGCTCTTGTTTCTGCTTTACAAGAAATGAAACCTGGTCAATCCCTACTTTTTGTATTTGGTCCAGAAGGTGGTTTATCAGAGGGAGAAATCGCAAAACTGACCGAAGCGGGATTTACCCTATGTGGACTTGGGCCAAGAATATTACGAACTGAAACAGCACCACTCTATACATTGGCCGCTGTTTCTTATCAATTAGAATTATTGAGGTGAAGAAGATGGCAACTGTCGCTTTTCATACATTAGGATGTAAAGTAAACCATTATGAAACGGAAGCCATTTGGCAATTATTTAAAAACGATGGCTATGAACGTGTTGAATATGAAACAAATGCGGATGTATATGTGATCAATACATGTACAGTGACAAATACGGGAGATAAAAAAAGTCGCCAAGTTATTCGTCGGGCGATTCGTAAAAACCCGGATGCTGTTATAGCAGTAACAGGCTGTTATGCACAAACGTCGCCAGCTGAAATTATGGCCATTCCTGGTGTTGATATTGTAGTAGGTACTCAAGATCGGACGAAGATGCTTGGGTATATCGAGCAATATAAGCAAGAACGTCAACCGATTAATGGCGTTGGAAACATTATGAAATCACGCGTGTACGAAGAATTGGATGTGCCTGCATTTACCGATCGCACGCGAGCTTCCTTGAAGATTCAAGAAGGTTGTAATAACTTCTGCACTTTCTGTATTATTCCTTGGGCTCGTGGCTTAATGCGTTCCCGTGACCCGAAAGAAGTGCTCAATCAAGCACAGCAACTTGTTGACGCTGGTTACAAAGAGATCGTTTTGACTGGTATTCATACAGGTGGCTATGGGGAAGATATGAAAGATTATAATTTAGCGAGATTGCTCAGAGATTTAGAAACGCAAATCGTTGGATTAAAACGAATTAGAATATCTTCGATTGAGGCAAGTCAAATTACAGATGAAGTGATTGAAGTGTTGGCGAATTCCGATAAAGTCGTACGTCACTTACACATCCCGATTCAGTCTGGATCTGATACAGTTCTTAAGCGAATGAGAAGAAAATATTCGATGGAATTTTATGCAGACCGTTTAGTGAAACTTCGTCAAGCTTTACCAGGTCTTGCCGTTACTTCCGATGTAATTGTTGGCTTCCCTGGTGAAACGGAAGAAGAGTTCATGGAAACATATAATTTTATTAAAGACCATAAATTCTCTGAATTGCACGTTTTCCCCTACTCTAAACGTACAGGTACTCCGGCTGCGAGAATGACAGATCAAGTGGATGAAGAAGTAAAGAATGAACGTGTACATCGCTTAATCTCGCTTTCTGAGCAACTTTCAAAAGAATATGCCTCTCTTTTTGAAGGGGAAGTGCTAGAAGTTATTCCAGAAGAGCTTTACAAAGAGAATCCCAAAAGCGGCTTATATGTAGGCTATACAGATAACTATTTAAAAGTCGTCTTCCAAGCTACCGAAGAAATGGTTGGCGAAATTGTGAAAGTGAAAATTACAAAATCGGGTTACCCTTATAATGAAGGGCAGTTTGTGACAGTTTTGAAAGATTCTGAAGTAACAGCCGGAATTGTAGGTTAACCAATAGGCAGAGGGCGTCTATAAGGGTCTGACCTCGCACTCTAAATCAGTATCTAGTGTTTCGTACACTTATCATATACTGAATTTAGTTGTTGCGGGGTCTGACCCTTCTTTGTTTTTTATAAATTCCCAGGTTCTTGCACACAATAATAACTAAGAGTCCAAACATGTAAATTTAATATTCGTCATATTCGACTAAACATGATATGATGAAGAGGTACGTACAACTAATATACTTAGTTTAGAAGGAGATATCATTATGTCAAAAAATGTAGCTAACCTTATTGATCATACGTTATTAAAAGCAGATGCAACAAAGGCACAAATTAAACAATTATGTGAGGAAGCAAGAGAGCACCACTTCGCATCCGTTTGCGTAAACCCTACTTGGGTTACTTATGCGAGTGAATTGCTTGCAGGATCTGATGCAGTCGTTTGTACAGTGATTGGCTTCCCGTTAGGAGCAAACACTCCTGAAACGAAAGCGTTTGAAACGAAGAATGCCATTGAAAATGGTGCAAACGAAGTCGATATGGTGATCAATATCGGCGCCTTAAAAGATCAAGATGATGAATTAGTAGAACGAGATATCCGTGCGGTTATCGAAAGTTCAAAAGGGAAAGCATTATCCAAAGTCATTATCGAAACGTCTTTACTAACAGAGGAAGAAAAAATCCGTGCATGTGAGCTTGCTGTAAAAGCAGGTGCTGATTACGTGAAAACGTCAACGGGCTTCTCAACAGGTGGGGCAACTCCTGAAGACATCGCCCTTATGAGAAAAACAGTAGGTCCTTCTATCGGTGTTAAAGCTTCAGGTGGTGTCCGTAATACAGAAGATGCAACGAAAGTAATCGAAGCCGGAGCAACTAGAATTGGTGCAAGTGCAGGAATTGCGATTGTGAATGGTTTAACGGCTGATTCTGATTATTAATTTTAAAAAAAGGCTTTGTTTCAAAAACCCCCCCTCGGTTTTTGAAGCAAGGCCTTATGTTTTTTTTCTAGTATGAATTCTTAAAACAATGTTTGCAAATTGCTTAGAGAAAGGCAATACAGCAAGTGATGTGATGACATTAAATAAAACGCTCGCATGGGCAAGTTGCATATCCTTTGAAGAAGTTAATGCTTGTGCAAATGTTTCTAAATAATGAATCAATGGAATAAATATCAGTACCCCTAGCAAATTCAACCAAATATGCGCGTACGCAGTAAGTGATGCCTCCTTTCCAGATCCGATACTTGCCATCCAACCGGTAATGCATGTCCCAACATTTGAACCGAGCATAATCGCGATCGCGGTTGCTAAAGCCATATCTCCCCCTGCCAAAAAACTCATCGTAATCCCAATGGTCGCTGAGCTTGAGTGAATGATAGCTGTAATGATCACGCCTGTTAAGATTGCAATGAATAGGTGACTGTCCATTTCTGCAAGCAAATGCTTCGTAAATGGATAGTTGGCTAATGAGGAGGATAGAAATTTAAATCCGCTCATCGCTGCAAAAATGGAGCTAATTCCAATCAAAGCAGTCCCAAGGCTCCTCGCGAGCGTTGATGGAAGCAGCCACAATACCGCACCACTGATAACGCCGGGAATAATGTATGAGTTAAGTGAAAAGGTCATGAACTCTGCGGTGAAGGTGGATCCAATATTTGTGCCAAGAATAATGCCAATAGTTTGAGGGAAGGCAATGCTTCCTGACGAAACGAGTCCGACCGTCATGACCATGACGGCTGAACTACTCTGGAGGACTCCTGTAAAGAGCACACCCGCTAAAAATCCCTTCCATGAACGATTTGTTATTTTTTCAAGTATCGATTTTAATTTTATCCCAGACAAATTAAATAAGCCGACCCGTAATACAAACATTCCAGTAAGAAAAATGACAATAAACAATACGAACAAGGCCAAATCCCTCAAGTAACTCACCTCTGCTAAAGTGTATGGACTAGTTGCATGGGACATGCTTATTTAGAACGATATGAATAAAAAATAATTTTTCACAAAAAAAGTTTAGATATATCGCAGTAAACGACAAATAGTTTTAATTAACCAGTTGACCTGATTAGATGCATATATTATAATGGTTTAGTACATGTATAACATGTTGACAACTTGAGTTTGTGTGTTGTTTTCGGAGGGAGGGAAAGAGATGTCTAAAACCGTCGTTCGTAAAAACGAATCGCTTGAAGATGCTCTTCGTCGTTTCAAACGTACTGTATCTAAAGCAGGATCGCTTCAGGAAGCTAGGAAGCGTGAATTTTATGAAAAGCCAAGTGTAAAACGTAAGAAAAAGTCTGAAGCTGCAAGAAAACGTAAATTCTAAGAGAGGGTGGAAAGATGAGTCTTCTCGAGCGTTTAAATAATGATATGAAACAAGCGATGAAGAACAAAGAAAAGGACAAACTATCTGTTATTCGTATGCTTAAATCTTCTCTTCAAAACGAAGAATTGAAAAAGCGTGAAGAATTAACAGATGATGAAGAATTGACAGTGCTCTCTCGCGAATTAAAACAACGCAAAGACTCCCTCCAAGAGTTTGAAAATGCAGGTCGTATCGATCTCGTGGATAAAGTCCGTACCGAAATAGATTACGTTGAGGCATATATGCCGGAGCAACTTTCAGAAGAAGAGATTTCCGAAATTGTAAAAAATACAATCGAAGAAGTCAAAGCATCATCTAAAACAGATATGGGCCGAGTAATGGGAGCGCTAATGCCTAAAGTAAAAGGCAAAGCAGATGGTTCTCTTGTAAATAAGTTAGTGCAACAACATCTATCTTAAACTCAAACACCCAAAGCCATAGGCATTATGTCTATGGCTTTTTGTTTGTGTATAGATATAGAAGGCTTTCTGCTTCCTAATAACCTATTGTAAAACTCTCACACATTCATTAGCCCGCATTAACGGGCAGTAAAACCCCCGCTGTTTGAAGTTTCACTTTATGTTTATGGACATTCACATCAGTTTGTAAGGGATTTTCCTTGCTGATTGTAGCCTCATAGGCGATACTCAAAATAGCTGTAAAGATTCTGAAACCTTTAGGCAATACATACGTAATAAAGAGGGGAAGCAAAAAATAGGGAAAGGAGGAACCTCCTTTGAGAATTTGGCGTTCCGTGATCATTGGTTTCTTATTCTTATTGGTGACAAGTTTGTTGATCATTCAGCCTAATCAAGCAAAAGCTGAAGGTGGAATTGTTTATCTCGTACCGATTGAAAATACGGTGGAAGATGGATTGTATGCTTTTATTGACCGTGCATTGACAACGGCCGAGGAGAATGGGGCAGAAGTCGTCATTTTCGAAGTGGATACACCTGGGGGAGCAGTTAATTCAGCGACAAAGATTGCGAAACGTATGCAAAATACGTCCGTTGCGACAGTGGCCTATGTGAATAACCGAGCACTATCAGCAGGCGCTTATATATCGCTCAATACAGATAAAATCTATATGGCTCCTAATGCAACGATGGGATCAGCGGCTGTTATCGATACAGCAGGGAATGCAGCGGGGCTTAAGGCTCAATCAGCTTGGAGTGCCGCAATGAAAACAGCGGCTGAGCAAAATGGTCGAGATCCTATCTATGCACAAGCAATGGCTGATGCGGATATTAATCTGCCTGAATATGATGCGGGAAAAGGTAAATTATTAACGTTCACAGCTGAGCAAGCAAGGAAAGCAGGCTATAGTGAAGGAACTGTGCGTACACAAAGTGAATTATACAGCATACTTGGTGTAGAAGATGCTGACATACGGTCGATTGATGAAAGCATCGCCGAAAAAATCGCTCGCTTTCTGACAAATCCATTTGTTATTCCGGTGCTGTTAATCATCGCTGGAGTTGGGATTGTGATGGAGTTATTTACCCCAGGCTTCGGATTCCCGGGTACTGCTGGACTCATTGCCTTATTGCTCTACTTTTACGGCCATTTCGTAGCAGGTTTGGCGGGTTATGAAGTTTTAGTCTTATTTATATTGGGTGTCTTGTTATGTATCCTCGAATTGTTTATACCGGGTGGGATTGTCGGTGCTCTTGGTATGGCAGCGATTATCGTTAGCTTGTTCGTGGCTTCTAACAATCCGGTCCAATTAGGAATTTCGCTATTGGCTGCAATAGTAGTATCTGTACTTGTGTTTATCCTACTTGTAAAGGTGTTTGGAAAAGAGATGAAATTTTTTAGAAAAATTGTATTGAAAGATTCAACGAGCACGGAGCAAGGATATGTATCAAATGTGAGCAGGCTTGAATTGGTTGGTATGGAAGGGATCACGCTAGTTGATTTGAGACCTTCAGGGACGGCTGAGATTAACGGGGAACGTTTGGACGTTGTATCTGAAGGAAGCTTTATTTCGAAAAACGCTAAGGTTAAAGTTGTAAAGGCAGAAGGCTCGCGAATTGTCGTTCGTGAAATCTAGATGAGCTTATTTTAATTTTGAAAGGATGAATGATTTGGACGCAAATATTATCTTTATTATTTTGGCTGCGATAGCGATTATTATCGTACTGTCGGTATTTTTTACATTTGTACCTGTTACACTTTGGATTTCAGCGTTAGCTGCAGGGGTAAGGGTCAGCATATTTACATTGATTGGAATGAGATTACGTCGAGTGATTCCAAGCCGAGTTGTAAACCCGCTTATTAAAGCACATAAAGCTGGAATAGGTGTAGGAACTAACCAATTGGAAAGTCATTACTTAGCTGGAGGGAATGTGGATCGTGTCGTGAATGCGTTAATCGCTGCTGAACGAGCGAACATCACTCTTCCTTTTGAAAGAGGAGCGGCGATTGACCTGGCCGGCCGTGATGTATTAGAAGCGGTTCAAATGAGCGTTAACCCAAAGGTTATTGAAACGCCTTATATTGCAGGTGTGGCAATCAATGGGATTGAGGTAAAAGCAAAAGCAAGAATTACCGTGCGTGCTAATATTGAACGCCTTGTCGGGGGTGCTGGTGAAGAAACGATCATCGCCCGTGTTGGTGAAGGGATTGTCGCAACAATTGGTAGTTCCAAAAGCCATACAGATGTACTTGAAAATCCTGATTTGATTTCTCGTACCGTTTTATCAAAAGGCTTGGATGCAGGTACCGCGTTTGAAATCCTCTCGATTGATATTATGGATGTGGATATCGGGAAAAACATTGGTGCGATTTTGCAAACGGATCAAGCGGAAGCAGATAAGAAAATCGCGCAAGCAAAAGCGGAAGAACGCCGTGCGATGGCTGTCGCTGAAGAGCAAGAAATGGTCGCTCGCGTACAGGAAATGAGAGCGAAGGTTGTGGAAGCAGAAGCTGAGGTTCCATTGGCAATGGCTGACGCCTTGAAATCAGGCAATCTTGGTGTCATGGATTATATGAACATCCGAAACATTGAAGCGGACACAGGCATGCGTGGCTCCATTGGAAAAATGTCTAAAGCCCCAAAGGATCATGACAAGTAAGACATTAGGAAGGGAGGATTAATATGGAATCCCTCTTTGATTTAATCTTCGGCAACATCTGGGTCATCGCCATTATTATTGGGATTGTGTCCAGTATGTTTAAAAAGAAGAAGGAACAGCAGAGTGAACCCAAGCGTACCGGGACACCTACTACGCCTATTAACCAGAAACCGGTGCGTGAACAAAGTCGACCTAGGCATGAGCCTACGAAAACGATTCGCCAATTTTATGAGGAAGCAAAGAAGGCGATGGAGCCCCCGGTTCCTGCTGCTCTTGAAATCGAACCCGAAGCAAAACCAGCAGCAGAAGTATGGGCGAAGGAGCAAGAACTGCAACAGCAGGCAGCTGAACGTACGCGTAAAATGCAACCTAAAAGCATTTCAGCTGTGGGGAACGAGATTTCTGATCATAACAGTCCAGTTTATCAAACCACCTTTGAAATCAATCAGCAAAAAGTACTAGATGGCATTATTATGGCTGAAGTTCTTGGCCTTCCAAGAGCCAAGAATAGACGACGTTCGGGTCGTCAAATGTAAGAATACATGAGCGTAAAATAATGGTGCTAGAACCCCCATTCATTTCATACATTGAGATGAAAGGGGGTTCTTTTTTATGGCACAAAAATGGGGGCAGCGATTTAGAAGACTTCTTGTTAAAACTATGGATCTGCCGCAAGATGTCATGATGGACCTGCCAAGAATCACAATGATTGGTCAATTACATATTTATATTGAAAATCATAGAGGCTTACTGAACTTTACAGATACAGAAGTCCGGCTTCTTTTAAAAAATGGGCAGCTACTCGTTAAAGGACGTTCATTTGTAATCAAAACGATTTTGCCCGAAGAAATCATGCTAGAAGGTAAAATCGATCAGGTTTCTTATATAAACGAGTAAGCTTGGGAGGAGAACCATGAAGAATCAATGGACAAACTTGTACACAGGGTTTGTAGAGGTCAAGGCGAGTGGGAAAGGAACGGAGCGGTTAATAAATGAACTGATTAGACAAGGGGTTTCCGTATGGGATATCAGGAGAACGGCTCCTGGTATTCTTGTCTTTTGTATGGATGTGCAGGAAATTTCGAATCTGCGGAAAGCCGTTCGAAAAAATGAGTGTAAAGTTACCTTTGTAAAAGGAAGTGGTGGTCCGTTCTTAATTAAAAGGCTAATCAAAAATAGCGGCTTCGTCATCGGCTTTTTGGCTTTTCTGATTACGATTTTCGTACTGTCTAATATGGTCTGGGGAATCGAAGTCCACGAAGCAAGCCCAGATACCGAGCATGCGATTCGAAAAGAATTAGATAAGATGGGGATAAAAAAAGGCAAGCTTCAATTCTTGTTGCTTGATGTGGATGAGATCCAAAAGCAGTTAGGAGATAAAATTGACGTATTAACGTGGGTAGGTGTAGATTTAAAAGGTACAACCTATCACTTCCAAGTTGTTGAAAAAGAGACACCTGAAGAAGTGAAAACATATTCTCCACAACATCTTGTCGCTAAGAAAAAAGCCGTTATCAAGAAAATGCTCGTTGAAAAAGGCAAGCCCATCGTTAATATCAATGATTATGTTACAAAAGGGCAGCTGCTTGTATCAGGTTTAATTGGTAAAGAGGATAAGCAGCAAATAGTACCGGCGATTGGCAAGGTCATGGGCGAAACATGGTATAAGGCAACGGTTGAAGTACCTCTCAAAACGAATTTTTCCGTTTTTAATGGTGATGAATCAACTAAACACTCTATAGCCGTCGGTAGTCTGTCTATTCCATTTTGGGGATTTAAGAATCCGGATTATCCAGAATACGTAACAGAAACATCGTCCAAGCCTTTCTTTTTTTTACAATGGAAATTGCCGATTTCCTATAAAACGCAAACATTAAGAAGCAAAGAAGATTTAGTTCGGGAATATACAAAGAATGAAGCGGTGAAAGAAGCGAAAAAAATGGCAAAGGTGAGCTTAGAAAAAGAACTTCCAGAGGATGCGGAGATTATAGGTGAAAAAATTTTGCGCGAAAGCATCGAAAATGGTAAAGTTATACTATCAATACATTATCAGGTTATCGAAAACATTGCGATTGGGCAACCAATTATTCAAGGAGACTAGCGAATGTCAGAAGATATCAAAGCAATTAACGTAAGGCTTGAATCTCCCCATGAAGCGCAAGCGCTGCTTGGTAATGGGGATGTACATATTAAGATGCTTGAAGAAGAATTGCAGGTTTCTGTAATTACACGTGGAGAAGGCATTACGATTGCAGGCGAACTAGATCGTGCAGCTCTTTGTGAGGACATTCTACGATCTCTTCTTACCATAATTCGTAAAGGCATCAATATAAGTGGACGAGATGTGATTTATGCCCTTGAGCTTGCAAAAAAAGGAACACTGGAGTACTTTGCCGATTTATACGAAGAAGAAATTGGCAAAAATGCGAAAGGTAAATCGATCCGTGTCAAAACGCTTGGACAGCGCCATTACATCCATTCAATTAAGAAGCATGATCTTGTATTTGGTATTGGTCCAGCAGGTACTGGTAAAACATACTTAGCGGTTGTGATGGCCATCAATGCATTGAAAAACGGTCAGGTCAAGCGAATTGTTTTAACTCGTCCTGCTGTTGAAGCTGGGGAAAGCTTAGGTTTTCTTCCTGGTGACTTGAAGGAAAAGGTCGACCCTTACTTAAGACCGTTGTATGATGCTCTCCACGATATGCTTGGCATGGAACAGACGCAAAGAATGATGGAACGTGGTACGATCGAGATTGCCCCGCTTGCCTATATGAGGGGTAGAACCTTAGATGATGCATTTGTCATCCTTGATGAAGCCCAAAACACGACTCAAGCACAAATGAAAATGTTCTTAACCAGACTTGGCTTTGGGTCGAAAATGGTCATAACGGGGGACAGAACACAGATTGATCTTCCAAAAGGAATGAAGTCCGGTTTAATTGCAGTAGAAGGGATATTAAAGGAAGTGAAAGGTCTTTCCTTCATATATCTTGAGCAGAGTGACGTAGTCCGTCATCCGCTAGTTGCGAAAATTATCTCCGCCTATGATACGGTAGAAGATAAATAAAGATGTTACATAAGGGGTTAGAACTCGTACTTTATACACGATTTACAGTGTATAGGAGATATGAGGTCTGCCCCTTTTTCGTGATAAGTTTTATAAAAAGGAGTTTAAGGCTTGTTCAATAACCGATACTGGTAAAAAGGAAAAAAGATGAATTTTCTTCTGTAAACTATGAGAAGAGGGTGAAATGCTGATTGAAAACTGTTATGATTTTACATAATAGACGAATGCCAATTCTTATGTATACATAATATGATGTGAAACAAAATAGGAGGGGCGATTTTTGAGACTAGTTCAAGAATATGTGCGTAAATTAAGAGAACTATTGGGAAATAGATTTATCCGGGTTATACTGTTTGTGCTACTAGGTGTGTATAGCTGCTTTATTATGTTTTCAAATGTAAAACCAGAGAAAATTAATATCCAATTGTTTCAGCCTTCTGAGCAAACGATCCGAGCCACGAAAACCGTTGAGGATACGTATAAAACCGAACAGGATAAAGAAGAAGCAACAAAGCAAGTATCAGATGTGTACACGCTAAAAAAAGAATATGCCCAAAATAAAGTAGATTTAATTTCATCGATTTTCGATTCTGCTTTGGAAGTGAAGAAAGAAGCAGAAGAAACAATCAGAAAAGATGAAAATGGAAAAATTATTCCCGTTTCAGCAGAAGATCAACTATCCTTACTTAAGGAAAAATTGACAGAAGATGTAAGTCGAGAAATTGGTGATACTGTGCTGACATCTCTTGTCAATGCTGACGAAGATGAACTGAACATTACGAAGGACTTGACAATCACTGCTGTTAATAATGTCATGAGCGCAAAAATTGCCGCTAATGATGTTGAAAACGCGAAGAAAAGGGCAGAAGAAGAGCTGAGGTATGCTAGTATTAGTTCAGAGTTAAAGTCTGCTTCCGTTTCTTTGGCACGAAATGCAATCATCCAGAATTATTTCTTTGATCGAGAGAAGACTGATGATCAAAGGAGAAAAGCAGTAGAAACGGTTGAACCTGTAAAAATTCTGCAAGGACAAATCATTGTTGAAGAAGGACAACTTGTAGATCGTGAAGTATATCGACAACTTGAACTAGCTGGTTTTCTTAATAATGAAAATACGATTTACCCGTTTGCTGGATTGGTTCTCTTTGTGTTCATTTCTTTAGCAGGATTTTATTATTACTTTTATCATTCTAATGATCTTGAGATAAGCAAAACCAATCAAATGTTGATTTTTGCCCTCGTGTTTATTTTAAGTATCGGGATGATGAAAATATTCAGTTTGCTGGGCGATCTTAAATACGGAGAAATTGGGTATTTTTTTCCGGCTGCACTAGCGGCCATGTTATTAAAAATCTTGCTGAATGAGCGATTTGCTGCGGCGATTATGATTATTCTAGGTGCATTTGGCTCGATTATTTTTAATGCGGAGACACCTGGTAATCTTAACTATACAATTGGGTTATACATATTATTTAGTGGCATTGCCGCAATCATAATCATGTCTCGAAAAAACTTTCAAATGAAAATTTTACAGGCAGGGCTTGTATCGTCAGTGATTAATATTTTGCTCGTGTTTGCTATTACGTCTATTACGAATGGAAACTATGCGAAGATGGAGTTAATGGTTTATTCGTTTGCGGCCATCGTATCTGCGTTAGGATCAGCTGTGTTAACAATGGGTTTACTACCATTCTTTGAAGCAGGATTTGGCATTTTATCGTCCATTAAATTACTTGAACTTGCTAATCCAAATCATCCTCTGATCCGGAAAATATTGACGGAAGCACCAGGTACCTATCATCATAGTGTGATGGTTGCAAATCTGGCAGAGTCGGCTTGTGAAGCGATTGGGGCGAATGGGTTGCTTGCGAGAGTAGGCTGTTATTATCATGATATTGGGAAAACGAAACGGCCACATTTTTTCATAGAAAATCAAATGAATAGTGAGAACCCACATGACAGACTACCACCTGAAACGAGTAAGGATATCATTATTGCCCATGCTGTAGATGGAGCAGCCATGCTTAGGAAGCATAAGTTTCCACAGGGAATTGTTGATATCGCCGAACAGCATCATGGGACGACACTACTGAAATTTTTTTACCATAAGGTTTTGAAGGAAGATGAAACAACACTTGAGGAAAGCTATCGTTATCCAGGGCCAAAGCCGCAAACTAAAGAGGTTGCCATCATCGGCATTGCGGATAGTGTCGAAGCTGCAGTTAGATCGATGAATCATCCAACACAAGAGAAAATAGAAGCGCTCGTTCGTGCGATCATTTCCGATCGTTTGAATGACAATCAATTTGATGAATGCGATATAACGATGCGTGAATTGCATGTAGTAAGAGAGGCGCTTTGTGAGTCCTTACACGGCATCTTTCACTCAAGAATAGAATATCCCGAAATGAATAAAACGGAACAGAAGGTGAATATATGACGATAGACATCGATTTTTTGGATGAGACAAATGAAGTGAGCGAAGCGGCCGTTGAACTTGTTGGGAAAGTGATTCAATTTGCTGCAAGTAAAGAAGGAATTGAAGTAGGCAGCGAATTATCTGTTACATTTGTAAGTAATGAACGGATTCGTGAAATCAACTTAGAATATCGCAATAAAGATTACGCTACAGACGTGATTTCCTTTGCACTTGAAGAAATGGGTGAAGATGAAGTGGCAATCGTCGGTGATCATCTACCGAGAGTGCTAGGGGATATTATCATCTCGATTGAAAAAACAAAAGAGCAAGCTTTGGAGTATGGTCATTCTTTCGACAGGGAGCTTGGATTTCTTGCGTTGCATGGCTTTTTGCATTTGTTAGGCTATGATCATATGAACGAAGCCGATGAAAAGGAAATGTTCTCGCGTCAAACGGACATTCTAGAAGCATATGGGCTTAAAAGAGACTAAGCCAAAGTCGTCATTAGTTAAGAGCTTTGGTTACGCCTTTAGCGGCATCATTTCAGCAGTTAAATCAGAACGTAATATGAAGATTCATGTGGTAATTGCACTACTTGTGATAGGCTTTGGTATTTACTTTTCTCTGTCAGGAATCGAATGGCTCTTCATTATGCTTGCGATCTCTGGTACGATTACGCTAGAAATGGTGAACTCAAGCATTGAAAGGGCCGTGGATTTGGCTACAGATCAAATCCATCCCTTGGCAAAAGAAGCAAAAGATTTTGCAGCAGGCGCCGTTTTGATATATGCTATATTCTCTGTCATTATAGGAATCATCATTTTTTTGCCGAAAATAGTAGCTTGAAAACCGAGCTGATTTAGGGCAGTAAGAACCCTACCACAAGGCTTAGAGGGATCGAAGCATAGGTGGGGTAACTTGCCCGTAAAAGCCCGATTGGTGAACTAATCGGGTTCGTAGTTTCACTTTATGTAGCTGTTAACGAACTAAATGACCTTAATTTTGAAAGGAAGACAATAAATGAAAACATCTCAACTGATCTCTGAAGCAAAAATTGCGAGAGACAAAGCGTATACACCGTATTCCAAATTTAATGTGGGTGCGGCATTGCTGACAGCGGATGGCAAAGTGTACCATGGTTGTAATATTGAAAATGCTGCTTACTCCATGACTAACTGCGCCGAACGTACAGCTATTTTTAAAGCAGTTTCTGAAGGCGATACGAAATTTGCTGCGATTGCTGTTGTGGCTGATACGAAAAGACCTGTACCACCATGCGGGGCATGCAGACAAGTAATTGCTGAATTATGTCCGAGAGATATGAAAGTGGTTTTAACAAATCTAAATGGGGATATACAAGAATTAACAGTAGAAGAATTGCTGCCAGGAGCATTTTTACCGGAGGATTTGAATGGATAAATTATTTGAAGATACACAAGAAAAAGGATACAAGTCAGGATTTATTTCGATTATTGGTCGACCAAATGTCGGGAAAAGCACCTTCTTGAATCGAGTCATCGGGCAAAAGATTGCTATTATGAGTGATAAACCGCAAACAACAAGAAACAAAGTTCAAGGCGTCCTGACGCAAAATGATTCACAAATGATTTTTATCGATACACCTGGCATTCATAAGCCGAAGCATAAGTTAGGCGATTTTATGATGAAAGTTGCAACGAATACGCTGAAGGAAGTTGACTTAATTCTCTTCATGATTAATGCTGTTGAAGGATACGGACGCGGCGATGAATTTATTATTGAGAAATTGCAAAATGTTAAAACGCCGGTTTTCCTAGTTGTAAACAAAATCGATCAATTGCATCCGGATGAGCTGTTCCCGCTGATTGAAAAATATCAAGCGCTATACCCATTCACAGCCGTTGTACCAATTTCTGCACTTGAAGGAAATAATATCGAAACATTACTCGGACAGATTAAGAAACATCTGCCAGAAGGTCCGCAATTTTATCCAGCAGATCAAGTGACGGATCATCCTGAGCGTTTCATCATTTCTGAATTAATTCGAGAAAAAGTTCTTCACTTAACACGCGAGGAAATCCCGCATTCAGTTGCCGTTGTCATTGATTCAATCAAGAAAATGGATAATAGTGAAACGATTAATGTTATGGCGACGATTGTAGTTGAACGAGACTCACAAAAAGGGATCGTCATTGGCAAGCAAGGGAAAATGCTGAAAGAAGTCGGCAGTCGTGCGCGCGTCGACATTGAAAACCTATTAGGTTCCAAAGTGTTCCTAGAATTATGGGTGAAAGTTCAAAAAGACTGGCGCAATAAAATGTCCCAACTGCGTGATTATGGATTTAACGAGGATGAATATTAATTAACAAAATTTACGTCTTATGAAAATGGATTGAAGGGTCAAGATATGAATAGGTCAGAAAAAAGTATCATGCTACTCACGAAAGGTGGGCTTTACGATGTTAGAATTTACCTGGGGAATGTTTAGTCAAACCGGTAATATTGATACCTATCTTCTTTTTAAAGAATTAGAGGTGGAAAAACGCGGTCGAGCCGAGAATGACGAAGAGATAGCTGAAATTGATTTTCCTGTTACCTGACGCTTGTCTTGATTTCTAAATACGCATGACTAATAGTTAAAGGCGCCGTGGCTCGAGCGAGTCAGGCGTTCTTTGTGCTTTTTTGGAAGGTGCCGGAGATTCGTTAACTTAAAGATTGTGACCAAGCAAATTGCAAGGTAAACTAGATATTGAGTGGGAATCGATAAATTCTGACTATGCTCCGTTACCTTATTTGTATTAGTATCTTTGTATGATAAAGCTTTCCTTTAAAGTAGCTCGTGGCGTTTTTATATATAGGGCATAGGGCGGGGCTTCGCGACTTATTCATATAGCCAATCGGCCTAACAGGTATACTTATTTTATCAAGAAAACATCCAAAATTCAGGCTCCGAACCGCCATCATTGTGATTAGGTGGGTGTAGCGTGCTATATGTGGTAAATGGTGGCGTTTAACGACATACAGCTTTGGGATGAAAGGTGGTGGATCTTTGCTTGATACAAAAATGTGAAGGTATTGTTATACGGCGGACAGATTATGGCGAGAATAATAAAATTATTACCCTATACACGCGGGAATTCGGTAAGATAGGCGTGATGGCAAGAGGCGCCAAAAAGCCTAATAACAGACTTGCTGCCGTCACACAGCTTTTTTATTACGGGTATTTTGTCTTCACTCCTTCGAGCGGTCTCGGGAGCCTTCAGCAAGGTGAAACAATTGATTCGATGCGCTCGATAAGGGAAGATATTTTCGCAACAGCGTATGCATCTTATATGGTGGAATTGTTAGATAAGAGCGTTGATGATCGGAAGGCAAATCCATTTCTGTTTGAGTTGCTTTATCAATCGCTCCATTACATAAATGAAGGCTATGATGCTGAAATTCTCAAGTTCATCTTCGAAATGAAGATGTTACAGGTGAATGGGCTAAGTCCTACACTTAGTCAATGTGCCAGTTGCGGCAACAGTGAAGGCGAATTCTCTTTTTCAATTCGTGAAGGAGGATTTCTTTGTCATCGCTGTGTCGGAAAAGATCAGTACCATATGAAAATTTCGCCTGTGACCGTTAAATTGTTGCGCTTATTTTATTATTTTGATTTATCTCGTCTCGGTAATATTTCTGTTAAGCAAGAGACGAAGAAAGAATTGCAGACGATCATAGACGCCTATTATGATGAATATTCTGGATTGCATTTAAAGTCCAAGAAATTTTTAAAACAGATGGATTCGATGAAAGATCTATTTTAGAAAGATTGACAACCGAGCAACACTTCGTTAAAATTCAAAACATAATCAAATTTAATGCGTTGAAGAAAAAGAGTACTTGATTTTCTCCATATAAGCGAACCTGGGATAGTGTGAGCCGGGCTATGGACTTTCAAGGAAGGCGTTTCGGAGCATATCAGCTGCATTTGCAGATAAAAGAGGCCGTGTATATACGCGGCAATTAGGGTGGAACCGCGGGTATACTCTCGTCCCTATGCTACTGGCATAGAGACGGGAGTTTTTTGTGTTTCTGAATGAAGGACATGGGGACTTAGGCTTTGCGACTTACTAATAAGCCCGCACTATGTAGATATACTTTCTTTACTAAGAAACACCGACACCATTGTGATTAGGTGAGTGTGGCGTGCTACAGGGTGGATCCCTCAAAAGGAAATGGTTTTTAGTTTTAACGCTATAGGAGTTTTGTTAGAAAAAATAATATGTAATGGAGGCGCAGTATGAATATCCAAAATATGATTTTAACGCTGCAAAAGCATTGGTCAGAGCAAGGATGTATTTTAATGCAGGCATATGATGTCGAGAAGGGTGCTGGAACGATGAGTCCATACACATTCCTGCGGGCAATCGGACCTGAGCCATGGAATGTTGCTTATGTTGAGCCATCAAGACGCCCAGCAGATGGACGTTATGGTGAGAATCCAAACCGTCTTTATCAGCATCACCAATTTCAAGTGATCATGAAACCATCACCAGATAATATTCAGGAGTTGTATTTAGATTCCTTAAAAGCACTCGGAATTGATCCACTTCAGCATGATATTCGATTTGTAGAAGATAACTGGGAAAATCCATCACTGGGCTGTGCCGGATTGGGCTGGGAAGTTTGGTTAAACGGGATGGAAATTACTCAATTTACCTACTTCCAACAAGTTGGTGGATTAGAATGTAAACCGGTTTCTGTCGAAATCACATACGGAATTGAACGGTTGGCGTCGTATATTCAAGAAAAAGAAAATGTCTTTGATCTTGAATGGACAAATGGCTTTACGGTTCGTGATATATATGGTCAACCAGAATATGAGCATTCCAAATATACATTTGAAACATCAAACTTAGAAATGCTTTTCCAATTATTTACGATGTATGAAAAAGAAGCGCACGCCCAAATGGAAGCAGGACTTGTACACCCAGCTTATGATTATGTGTTGAAATGTTCGCATGTGTTTAACTTGCTGGATGCAAAAGGGGCTATTTCTGTAACGGAAAGAACAGGTTATATTGCACGCTGCCGAAATTTAGCTCGTAAAATCGCAAAAACTTTCTATGATGAGCGTGAAAAATTAGGCTTCCCTATTTTAAAACAGAAAGGAGAGAACTAAAACATGAATAAGCAAGATTTGTTAGTGGAAATTGGATTAGAAGAAGTGCCAGCACGATTTGTCACAGCGGCAATGGAACAATTGTCCGATAAAGTGCAAAAATGGTTAACGAAAAAAGCAATTCCTTTTGGGGAGGTCTCTGTGTTCTCAACACCCCGTCGTTTAGCGTTTTACATTCAAGACGTGGCAACGGCTCAAGCCGATATTGAGGAAGAAGCAAAAGGCCCTGCCAAGAAAATTGCCCAAGATGCAGAAGGGAACTGGTCTAAGGCAGCGATTGGCTTTACAAAAGGTCAAGGAATGACGGTCGATGACATTTATTTTAAAGAAATGAATGGCGTGGAGTATGTTCATGTAAATAAGTTTATTAAAGGACAGCCAACTCTCCAATTATTAACAGAATTGAAAGAGATCATCACTAGCCTTTCATTTCCTAAAAATATGCGCTGGGCTGATCAGGATCTTCGCTTTGTCCGTCCGATTAAATGGATGGTTGCTTTGTTCGGTAGCGAAGTAATCCCATTTGAGATTGCGGGAGTAGAAACAGGTCGCATGACAAAAGGGCATCGTTTTCTAGGAGAAGCAGTAGAAGTCATCACCCCTGATCAATATGAAAAAGCGCTTGAACAACAATTTGTCATGGCTGATCCGAAAAAACGGAAGCAGTTGATTCTCGATCAAATTCATAAGCTTGAAGTTGAGAATGGCTGGCAAATTCCTGTTGACCAAGACTTACTTGAAGAGGTTAATAATTTAGTGGAATATCCAACTGCTTTATTCGGGAATTTTGAAGAAGAATTTTTGGAACTTCCACAAGAAGTGTTGATTACTTCGATGAAAGAACATCAACGCTATTTCCCTGTTAAAAGTAAAGACGGCAAGTTGCTGCCCCATTTCGTGACCGTACGTAACGGAAATGCAGACTATCTTGACAATGTGGCAAAAGGGAATGAAAAAGTCTTGCGAGCTCGTTTATCAGATGCGGATTTCTTCTATCGCGAAGATAAGAAAAAAGAGATTGCAAGTGCGTTAGAAAAGTTAAAATCCATTGTGTACCATGAAGAAATTGGTACATTGGCCGAAAAAACGGCCCGTGTTCAGAAGCTCACAGGCATACTTGCCGATCAGGTAGAACTTTCCGATCAGAAAGAACTTGCCTTACGTGCAGCGGAAATTGCCAAATTTGATCTAGTGAGTCACATGGTTTACGAATTCCCCGAATTGCAAGGCTATATGGGTGAGAAATATGCGTTATTAAAAGGCGAGCCAAAAGAAGTAGCAGCTGCAATTAATGAACATTATATGCCTAGACATGCAGAAGATAGTGTTCCGCCATCGTCAATCGGAGCCGTTTTAAGTGTCGCTGAAAAAATGGATACAATCGTTTCGTTCTTTGCGATTGGCGTCATTCCAACAGGCTCCCAAGATCCATATGCATTACGCAGGCAGGCTAGCGGCGTTGTTCAAATCTTATTAGAGAAAAAGTGGTCGATATCTCTAGAGAAATTACTCACATACGCTCTAGATGAAATGGAAGCGCGTGGAATTGCTAAACGAGATAGCGCTGAAATTTCAGCGGACCTGTTACAATTCTTTAAAGCACGTGTGAAGCATTTATTAACCGAAAAAGGCATTCGCTATGACTTGATTGATGCACTGCTAATCAACGAAATTGGCAACGTATCAGCCCTAGTAGAACGGGCATTAGTGCTTGAAAAAGAAAAAGACAGCTCGGAATTTAAAAAGAATATCGAAGCGTTAAGCCGGGTAATGAATATTGCAAGTAAATGTGAGCAGAAACAAACGATCGATCCAACGTTATTTGAAAACAAAGAAGAGGCAGCATTATTTGAAAAATATCAAACAGTTGCTACGAAATACAGTGAAACAGATGATGAGGAAACTCGCTTCTACTTACTCGTGTCTCTTCAGCCGGAAATTGAGCAATACTTTGAACATACAATGGTCATGGCAGAGCAAGACTCTATTCGTGAAAATCGCTTGTCACTCATGAAAGAAATTAGTGAACTAGCAGAAAGCTTTGCCAGCGTGAATAAAATTTTATCCTTATAAAAACGAAAAGATGGGGATGTCTTATAAGGGTCTGACCTTGCACTCTAAATCAGTATGTAGTGTCTTGCACACTTATCTTATACTGTATGCAGTTGTTGCGGGGTTTGACCCCTTTTGCTTTGTTTATCCCGCTTTAACGGGCAGTAAACCACCACCTCAGGGCTTTAGAGGAACCGAGGAAGCGTAGGTGGGGGATAACTGCCCGTAAAAGCCCGATTGGTGAGATACAGTGAAACTTACCGATGTGATCTTCAGCGGTTTAGTTGAACCAATCGGGTTCGTACTGTCGATTGATCGAAGCGGTAGCGAAGATCTTAGCGACAGTAGAAAGGGACTAACAATCAGTGGGGGATGAAGAAACCCCCCACTGATTGAATTTTCACTTTATGGTATTAGGACATTTTGGCTCTTTGTATGAAGGGCATGGGGACGGGTCTTTCCGACTTACTAATCTAGCCAATCTTCTTAGCTGGTATACTTCTTTTATTATAGAAAACACTTCAAAATTTCGGCTCCGCACCGCCACCATTGTATGCGGTGAGTGCAGCGTGATACTTGATTAATCCTTCATGGAAAATGGTGGCGTTTTAAAGCTATAGGAGTTTTGTATGAAGGAAAAGGGAACGGAACCGATCTGGTAAAGTAATCTAGCTTGTGGTGTGTAAACCTTATTACATAGTGATTTCAGTGCTCTTTTCATTTAAATAGGTTATAATAATGATAAATAGTATAGCCTAATAAGTTTCTCTGCTTAAGCAGTTGGGTGGTGAGTAAAATCGAATTAAATAAACGCCAAGAATTGATTGTAGAAATTGTAAAAGAAAATGGGCCGATTACCGGGGAACATATAGCGGATAGGCTCAATTTGACTCGAGCTACACTAAGGCCAGATTTAGCCATTTTAACAATGGCTGGATTTCTCGATGCAAGGCCAAGAGTCGGTTATTTTTATACAGGTAAATCGAGCACACAACTCCTAACCGATAGTTTGAATAATATTTATGTGAGAGATTATCAATCGATTCCAGTCGTTATAAATGAAAGTATTTCGGTATATGATGCCATTGTAACGATGTTCCTTGAGGATGTGGGAACGATGTTTGTTGTCGATAAGCACGCGTTGCTTGTTGGCGTTCTTTCGCGTAAAGACTTGTTAAGGGCGAGCATCGGTAAACAAGAATTGGCTACGATCCCTGTCAATATTATTATGACAAGAATGCCCAACATTACGATGTGTACAAAGGAAGATTTAATGATCGACGTCGCTAAGAAATTGATTGACAAGCAGATTGATGCTTTACCAATCGTGAAAGAAGTTGAAAGTGGTTTTGAAGTGGTAGGCCGAATCACTAAAACGAATATAGCCAAAGCATTTGTTGCTTTAGCTGATGAAAGCTATTAGAGACTTTCTGAGGGGATGGATTGAAATGAAAGGTTCGATTATTTTTGTAGTTTCTGATTCAATCGGTGAAACAGCAGAACTTGTCACAAAGGCAGCTGCCAGCCAGTTTCCAGCTAATCATTTTTCAATAAAACGAATTCCATATATTGAAGATGAACAAGGTGTGGATGAAGTCATTGCCCTTGCAAAATTAAATCAGGCAATCATTGCGTATACACTCATTAAACCGGAAATTCGAGCATATATGAAAGAACAGGCTGAAATGGAAAACATATTAGCATATGATATCATTGGGCCGCTTATGGACATGCTTCAGCAGAGAGCAGAAACATCGCCTAAGAATGAACCAGGGCTGGTTCGCAAACTTGATGATAACTACTTTAAACGAGTTGAAGCGATTGAATTTGCGGTAAAGTATGATGATGGACGTGATCCGCGTGGTATTCTTCGTGCAGATATTGTCCTTGTCGGTGTCTCAAGAACATCCAAAACACCATTATCACAATATCTAGCACTTAAGCGGTTTAAAGTTGCGAATGTGCCACTTGTTCCTGAAGTTGATCCACCGGAAGAGTTGTATCTCGTTCCTCCAGAGCGATGTTTTGGTTTGAAAATCAGTCCTGAAAAGCTGAACACGATTCGTAAAGAACGCTTAAAATCGCTTGGATTAGGTGATCACGCGATTTATGCCAATGTAGAACGGATTAAAGAAGAGCTTAAGAATTTTGACAGCATCGTTGCAAAATTGAATTGCCCAATCATTGATGTGACGAATAAAGCGGTGGAAGAGACAGCTAACACCATTATTAATATAATAAATAATCGCAAATAAACATTTGCCGCTATATCAAATGGCGGCTCCTTTTTATGGTTTGAGAATTTTTTTTGAAAAAAAAGTAATAAATACATAGTAGATTTTGCACAGACTATCCCTACATCAGATTTTAACCATTCGAAAAAAATTCAATCATGCGATTCCGAGCTAATTAAGTTGAAATGGTAGCAACTTTTAAACAATTGTACTATAATAAAAAGTTGTGAGAAAAACAAAATTTTAGGTTTAGTATTAATTAATACGGAATAGACTATAAATATTAGAATGTCAAGGACTTCATCATGATAAAATTCGACAGATATGCTTTTCGGCAAAGAATCGAAGGAGAAAAAAAGGATTATGCAGAAAGATGTAGAATTAATACTTATGGTGAATGAAAAACCAATGATTTATGTAGATGCTGATGCGTGTCCTGTAAAAAGTGAAACATTGCATTGTGCAAAAATGTTCGATGTTTCGGTTGTTTTTGTCGCTTCATATAAAAATATGATGAACGATCCAGAAGGTGAATGGATCTATGTGGATGCAGACAAAGAAGCAGCTGATCTTCAAATTGCAAATTCCGTAAAAAAAGGTGATATCGTGATTACTGCTGATATTGGATTAGCCGGAACCCTGCTCGCTAAACGAGTTTATGTACTTTCTCCTCGTGGAAAGGAATATACAGAAGATAAAATTATGTCTCTTCTTGATATGCGTTATCAATCTGCAAAACTTCGCAGGCAAGGTAAGCATACAAAAGGACCTAAATCGTTTACGAAGGAAGACAGAAAAGCCTATGTTGAAAAACTTATGGGAATTTTGTCGAAACTTGCAGGGAATAACGAATCCATGTCGAATTAAAAACAATCACCGAAATGTAAGGTGAAAATATGGCGAATGCCCGAATAGAAGATGAAAAATTAAATCAAATCCGAGAAGCTGTGGATATCGTCGATTTAATTGGCGAATACGTCCAGCTAAAAAAACAAGGGCGAAATTATTTCGGCCTTTGTCCGTTTCATGGTGAAAGCACCCCTTCCTTTTCAGTATCACAAGACAAGCAAATCTTTCATTGCTTTGGCTGTGGGGCAGGCGGCAATGTGTTTACCTTTTTAATGGATATCGAAGGCTATAGCTTTATCGAAGCCGCCAAAAAGATTGCCGAAAAAGGAAATATCCCATTAGATGTCGAAATAAACCAAGAATCATCCCGTCCTCAAATGCCTGTTGAATCTAAACAGATTATTGAAGCACATGATCTTTTGAAAAAATTCTATCATCATCTCCTTGTTAATACAAAAGAAGGACAAGACGCATTAGAATATTTACTTCAACGGGGATTTACGGAAGAAGCTATTGAAAAATTCCAAATAGGTTATTCTTTGGATTCATGGGACTTTGTTTATAAATTTCTCACGAAAAGGGGATATGAGCCGGAGCTTTTAGAAAAAGCAGGTTTAACCATTTTGCGAGAAAGAGATGGCACCTACTTTGATCGTTTTAGGAATCGAATCATGTTTCCTATCACGGATCATCAAAGCAATACGGTTGCGTTTTCGGGGAGGGCTCTAGGTCAGGATGAGCCGAAATATTTAAATAGTCCCGAAACACCGGTATTTAATAAAAGTCAGATTTTGTATAATTTTCATGCTGCAAGGCCACATATTCGGAAGAAAGACCAAGTTGTCATATTTGAAGGCTTTGCGGATTGCATTTCTGCTGTCCGTGCAGGCGTTGAACAATCGGTCGCAACAATGGGTACTTCTTTGACTGAACAGCATATTCAAATGCTAAAGCGGAATACCGACCAAGTTTTGATTTGTTATGATTCAGACTCTGCTGGCATGAATGCAGCAAATAGGTCACTAAATATGCTTCTTCAAAGCGGATTTCAAGTTAAGGTAGCCGTCATGCCTGATCAACTTGACCCCGATGACTACATAAAGAAATATGGCGAAAAAAGCTTTAATTCTGAAGTAATAGGGGCCAGTTTAACACATATGGCTTTTAAAATGCTTTTCCTTCGCAAAGGAAAAAACTTAAATAATGAAGGAGATCGCATTCAATATATTGAAGATATATTACAGGAGATTTCCAAGCTTGCAAATCCGGTTGAAAGAGATCATTATTTGCGTCAACTCTCTTCTGAATTCTCCCTATCATTGGATGCATTAGAGCAGCAGCAAAGGCAAGTTTTTTTCTCTGAAAAAAAGAAAGGGAATGTCGCCTCTCCTGCTCCTGTCAAAATGAATTCTTTACAATATGAGCGAAAGCTTAGGCCTGCTCATTATAACGCTGAACGAATGATGATTGCTCATATGTTAAAAAGTAGGGAAATGACCGCAAAAATTCAAGCACTGCTCGGAACAACCGTTTTTCATGTGGATGAACATCAAGCGATCATTACGTATTTATATGCATTTTATGAAGACGGGCACGAGCCAGATGCGAGTTTTTTCTTAACATACCTGCCTGATCAAAACTTGAGAAGAATTGTTTCTGAAATAGAAATGATGTCAGTGAATGAGGAAGTTACCGACAAAGAACTGACAGATTATCTAAATCAAGTGTTGAAATATGAAAAGATGTTAATGATAAAAGAAAAAGAAGCAGAACGAAAAGAAGCAGAACGCCGCAGTGACCATCTTAAAGCGGCACAGATTGGTATGGAAATTATTCAATTACGAAAATTATTATAGTTGGTTGACTTGTGTAAGTCTTGGAAGGAGGGGAACAGATGGCTGAAAAATCAGCACGTTCCAAAGAGGTTGACAATAATGATTTGAATTTAGATCAGGTGAAAGAACAACTGCTTGAGTTAGGGAAGAAGAAAGGGTCATTGTCCCTTGAGAAGATTGCAGCGCGACTCGGAAGCTTTGAACTGGATTCAGATCATATGGATGAGTTCTACGAATTTTTAGGTGAGCATGGTGTCGAAATTCTTACTGATGGTGAGGAAGAAGATGACGATGACCCAAATGAAAAAGAACTACAAAAAGAAGAAGAATTTGATTTAAATGATTTAAGTGTACCACCTGGGGTGAAAATTAACGACCCTGTCCGCATGTATTTGAAAGAAATCGGCCGAGTGGATTTATTATCTGCCGTAGAAGAAGTTGCCCTTGCAGAACGTATCGAAGAAGGCGATGAAGAAGCAAAACGCCGTTTAGCTGAAGCGAACCTTCGACTAGTAGTAAGTATTGCTAAACGTTATGTAGGCCGAGGAATGCTCTTCTTAGATCTTATTCAAGAAGGAAACATGGGTCTAATTAAAGCCGTTGAAAAGTTTGATTATCGTAAAGGATTCAAATTCAGTACGTATGCCACATGGTGGATCCGCCAAGCCATTACTCGTGCGATTGCAGACCAAGCACGTACAATTCGAATTCCTGTGCATATGGTTGAGACGATCAATAAGTTAATTCGTGTTCAAAGACAATTGCTTCAGGATCTTGGCCGCGAACCTTCTCCTGAAGAAATTGCTGAAGACATGGATCTGACTCCTGAAAAAGTTCGTGAAATCTTGAAAATTGCACAAGAGCCAGTATCACTAGAAACGCCAATCGGCGAAGAAGATGATTCTCACTTAGGCGACTTCATTGAAGATCAAGATGCGACGTCACCTTCTGAGCATGCGGCCTACGAGTTATTGAAAGAACAGCTTGAGGATGTTCTTGATACACTCACGGACCGCGAAGAAAACGTACTTCGCCTTCGTTTTGGTCTTGATGATGGTCGTACACGCACACTTGAAGAAGTCGGCAAAGTATTTGGTGTTACGAGAGAACGTATTCGCCAAATCGAAGCTAAGGCACTGCGAAAACTAAGACACCCAAGCCGAAGCAAACGTTTGAAAGACTTCTTAGAATAAGATATCCCATC
The DNA here is from genome assembly GCF_001510645.1 of Paenibacillus sp. FJAT-29882. GTDB lineage: Bacteria > Bacillota > Bacilli > Bacillales > DSM-1321 > Peribacillus. The sequence continues at coordinate 995,119 of NZ_LMVB01000001.1, forward strand.
AAGTAAACTTTTTAAAACCTAGGGTCTGACCTAACACTATTTATACCGTTTATTGTGTCATCTAAACGATATACAGTAGATGGAAGGTCTGGCCTTTATTTTGTTTTTTACACGTATTGGCGCTCGGGCTAATATGTGTATTTAATCTGCCGATATAGTTAATAAACGATTGCCTTAGGATGTGCGTATATGAACGAAACGCGAAAGAAAATTATTATCCAAGAAATTATTTACTGGAAAAGGAACAGATTACTGCCAGAACACTATTGTGATTATTTACTCGTGCTTTACAGCGGCGGTGAAGAAGTGAAGTTTACCAACTCAACCAGGACACCTTCAAGAAAAACAGCAAATTATCTGTATGGCATCGTAGTACTCCTTTTATTTTTTACTCTATTTTTGAATTATTTTACTCAATTTGCTGTTGGTTTGCAAATGGGTCTGACCTATTTTTTACTTTTATCCCTAATTAGCTGCACCATATTATTTTATAAGAAAAATATCCACTATCAGTTTCCACTCATTGGTTCTATGGTTGTTTTACTGTTAGCGACGATCCAAACAGCTAAGTACATGGCTTCTGAGCAAGAAATCGTCCTATATATACTTTTACTCGTCAATTGTGCGATTTGGTTTGTGTTAGGTAAAAAGATGAAATTCCCTCATTTCCTAGTTTCGGGAATTTTGGGATTAACAGTAATTCTTTACTTCATAGCTAGATTATACAGTATTTTTTGAAAATAGAAAATATTCTATCGGATTTTTCTAAAAGTTTACAAGTATTTTAATTAGAATCAGGATAAATTTGCCTTAAATAAGAAATTATATAAGTTATTCGTGTTTAGGTCTTTTCCTTATTTCTTTTTTCTAGTAAACTAAAGATGCTTGTATATTTATTTATTATGAACAGAATAGTAATACATAGGGAGGTAATTCTATGAAACGCAATCCAGTTATTCCGTTTATTCTTATTATGGTATTTGGAATTGGCTTGATGTTCATGCTTTCTTTCAAGGGGCTTGGTGATGCGAAAAACATCGCTGAGGAAAAAGAAGGCGGTAGCGAAAAAGCAGGGGAGCAAGTTGCTGCTTCACCAGAGGAACTGTATAAAACCAATAGTTGTATCGGTTGTCATGGAGGAAACTATGAAGGTGGAATGGGTCCTAAATTAGCTGGCGTAGCCGATCATTTATCAGTGGATGAAGTCAAAGACATCATCACGAACGGTAAAGGCGCAATGCCGGGCGGATTGATTCCAGCAGACAATATAGATGCGATGGCAGAATTTATTCACGGTTTGAAATAATGTAAGCGAGTAGCAGCATTTCTATTAGGAATGCTGCTGTTTTTTTAGGAATTTGCTCATAAGACAAGAATTTTGACGAACTCACTTGGATGAACCAACTCACATACAGCGAATTCCGTGTAAATAGAACATAGACGAAAAAAATTAATGATGCGCCAAATTGAAAAAGAGCAGATCCCAATAAAACTTTTGGGATCTGCTCTTTTGACTAGGAGTAGTTTTGGGCATTGATGGTTTCGTGTAATCATGTAACAATTAAAATTAGCCAAATAAGGTAGAATACAACAAGAATAAATTAAGACAAATAATTAATACAGCGACAAACCAAGCACTAATCGTCGTTATTCGGTGGTTTGTAAGATTACCCATAATTTTTTGGTTACTCGTAAACATAATTAATGGCACTAAAGCAAACGCAATTCCAAAGGAAAGGACCACTTGGCTCATAACAAGAGCTTTAGACGGGTTAACCCCCATCATAATGATCGCTAACGGCGGAATCATCGTAATAATACGTCTTAAATAGATCGGTATTCTCTTTTTGATAAAACCCTGCATGACGACATCGCCCGTCATTGTACCAATAGAAGAACTTGAAAGTCCTGCCGATAATAATCCAATTCCAAAAAATATCGCTACAGAAGGACCTAGTAATAGGCTAAATTGATTAAACGCCACATCTAAATCCTCGACGAATAAACCATTTTTATGAAAAAGAGCCGCCGATACAATTAACATACTAGCATTGATTGCGCCAGCAATAAGCATGGCAATCATGACATCAACAAACTCGAAACGAAAGATCTTTTTCCGCTCAATATCATTTTTGCCGACAATTCTATTTTGTGTTAAAGCGGAATGTAAATAAATGGCATGTGGCATGACAGTAGCTCCAAGCATTCCAGCAGATAATAAAATGCTATCTACATTTTCAAATTTAGGTGTAAAGAGTCCTGAAAGAACAGCGGAAGAATCAGGTTGTGCAAAAAAGACTTGAATACCAAATGCAATCACAACCACAAAAATCATTCCTGTAATAACTGCTTCTAATGTACGGACACCTCTTCTTTGAATTTCTAAAATAGCAAATGATCCTACAGCGGCAATGATCGCAGACGTTATAAGTGGAAGGTCGAAGAGTAAATAAAGGCCAAGAGCGGCACCGATAAATTCAGCTAAGTCAGTAGCCATAATAACAATTTCGGCTTGTATCCATAACAAGATGGAAGTTTTTTTTGAAAATCGCTCCCGGGATACCTCCGCGAGATTTTTCCCAGTGGCGATTCCTAATTTAGCTGACATCGTTTGAATTAATGCAGCCATTAAATTAGAAGCGAAAATGACCCATAGTAAGGTGTATCCATATTTCGAACCGGCTGCTATATTTGTAGCATAATTTCCAGGATCAATATATGCGACAGCTGCAATGAAAGCAGGGCCTAAAAAAGGCAACAATCGTTTCATTCCTTTAGCATCTCCTCGTAATGAATGAGAAGCGGATTTTGACAGTCCCTTCGAATTAGCCATGATGTTTGCAACCTCCTTTTTCGTCTAACTGATAAAGTTTCGTTAAGGAAACTTTATTTGATGGTAACAATTATATTCGCTGATTATTAAAAATGTCAAAGAGAAATGAATGAAGCATTTATACCGGTTTAACCGACTGTAATATCCCACCTCAATTTTTGTTTAGAGAACCGAGAAAAGATAGGTAGGGGATAAAAACTCACTAATGGAAGTTTCAATTTATTGGTATACTTACATGATAAACAAAGTAAAATCCTAATGCTTAAAGTACGTGTTCAAAAAGGGGGATAAAAGAGCCGAGAAGTTCTGCGATCGTCTCAAACCTTGCACGTATGCAGTGAGGACCGGACTTGCACTGGATGTGCACGATTTTAACAGAAGACCAAAAATGCGCGACGAAGAAATTCGGAAGCTATTTATACCGGACTTTTTGAACAGCCTTTTAAAATACAACGTTCTTCATCAATATTAAAAGAATGATTATCTCGTCAGATATCCGTATTTTAAGTAATTAAGGATCGATGATAGCTTTTCTTATAATCGCAGTTCTTATCAATTTTTGTTATAATTTATGTACGATGCCAATCTAGCTTGGACGTAAATTGAAAAGAGAGATGATAACATGAATCATGAAAAACTATCGATGAGATTAGAGCGAGTTGCTACATATATACCAAAAGGAAGCGTGTTGGCTGATATTGGATCAGATCATGCGTATTTGCCTTGTTATGCAGTGCAGAAAGGGATCACCGTAAAAGCAATTGCGGGAGAAGTTGTCGAAGGACCCTTTCAATCGGCAAAAAAACAAGTGGAACAGACGGAATTAGAAGATCAAATAGATGTACGATTAGGAAATGGCCTTGATGTGTTGGTCCCTAATGAGGCGACATGCATCACGATTGCCGGGATGGGTGGAATATTAATTTCGTCTATTCTTGAAAATGGGAAAGATAAGCTTGGTGCTGTAAAAAGGCTTGTTCTTCAGCCTAATGTCGGTTCAAATGTTGTCCGTAACTGGCTGCTTGAAAATGATTGGGAATTGGTGAATGAAGAAATTCTCGAAGAAGATGGAAAAATTTATGAAATATTAATTGCCGAGCGAGGAATACCTGCCAAGCCTTATGCAAATCATGCTGAATCCGCTCTGCTTTTTGGACCATTTTTAATGGCACAGCGTCATGAAGTATTTTTGAAAAAATGGCAGCTAGAAAAGGAACATTGGCAAAGAATTATCAGAGAGATGGATGAAAAAAGTCAGCATGCTGCAACAAGTAGTAAGCGTCAGGAATTGATGGATCAAATTCAAAAGGTGGAGGAGGAATTAGGGATATGAAAACGGCAAATGGTCACCAAATCATTGAATTATTTGAACAGTTTTCACCAAAGCGATACGCAGCTATGGAAAACGATCCGATTGGCCTCCAAATCGGCAGTTTGAAAAGACCTGTAACAAAAGTATTGGTGGCACTTGATGTAGTACCGGAAGTGGTTGATGAAGCAATCGAGGCTGGGGCTGAGCTTATCATTGCGCATCATCCATTCATTTTCCGTCCATTGAAAAAAATTGATCTGACGGAAACAAGTGGTCAAGTGATTGAAAAATTAATTAAGCATGACATCGCAGTCTATGCTGCACATACCAATTTGGATGTCGCAAAAGGCGGCGTGAATGATTTATTGGCCGACGCATTAGAGTTGCAACAGACTGAAGTGCTTGTTCCTACACATGAAGTGAAGTTGAAGAAACTTGCTGTGTATGTTCCAGTTGATGCTGCGGATATAGTGAGAGAAGCAATCGGAAAAGCTGGAGCAGGTGCGATTGGCAACTATAGTGCTTGTTCGTTTTCGATGGAAGGAACAGGAAGATTTTTACCGCAAGAGGGGAGTAATCCGACGATCGGTTCAAAAGGAATCATCGAAAGTGTTGCTGAAGTGCGTATTGAAACGATTTATCCTGAAACCGTTGAGCGAAAACTTCTCTCGGCTTTGTTTAAAGCTCATCCTTATGAAGAGCCTGCTTATGATCTATATGAGTTAGAAAACATTGGGGAAGTATTGGGTCTCGGTAGGGTTGGTACATTAAAGGAAGAAATGACACTCGAGCAATTCGCGGGTCATGTGAAGAAAACACTCGAAGTTGATACGGTCCGCATGGTAGGAGACCGTCAGGCATTGGTAAAAAAAGTCGCAGTTCTAGGTGGAGATGGAAATAAGTATTTCACCCAAGCGTTATTCAAAGGTGCCGATGTATATGTAACGGGTGATATGTATTATCATATCGCGCACGATGCAAAAGCGATGGGATTGAACATTATTGATCCAGGACATAACGTGGAAAAGGTCATGAAAAAGGGAGTAGCGAACGTCATGGCTGCTCGCTGTGATGCAAAAGGACTTGCTGTTGAATTCATCGCCTCTGCCATTCATACGGATCCATTTACATTTATCTAAAAAAAGGGTCTGACCTCACAAACTATACACCGTTTATTGACTCACTTATTCTTCAAATAAACGATATTAGTAGATGTGGGGTCTGACCCTTTTACTTTGACGATTACCTTAAGACTTTTGCTTGATTTTCGGCAAGATTTTCGTTAATGGTACTTTCTTTGTCGTATCCCAAGTGGACTTATCTTCTGGATCGTAATTCTCTAAAAATGTAATGACTTCTTTCGTAATCGGTGTTGGAGTGGATGCACCTGAAGTTACTCCAACTGTATTGGCATCCTTTAGCCAGTCTAACTGAAGCTCAGACAGATCAGCGATTCGATACGCTTGTGTGTCAGCAATCTCAATGGATACTTGTGCAAGGCGATTGGAGTTATTACTTTTAGGGTCTCCGACAACAATCAGCACGTCGGCTTCACCAGCTTGCTTAGCAACGGCTTCTTGACGCACTTGGGTCGCCATGCAGATTTCTTTGTGTACTTCGCAATGTGGATATTTCTCTTTCACTTTTTCCATAATTTCTACAACATCCCATTGGCTCATTGTTGTTTGGTTCGTAACAATGATTTTATCGTCTTTTAGTATTAATTTCTCTACATCTGCAACCGATTCAACCAAATGAACCATATCTGGTGCAACGCCAAGAGCTCCCTCGGGTTCTGGATGATTCTTTTTCCCGATATAAATAATTTGATAGCCAACAGACGTTTTCTCCCGGATTAAATCGTGAGTAACAGTAACATCTGGACAAGTTGCATCAATGCTTACAAGTCCTTTTTCTGAAGCTAATTTTCTAATTTCAGGTGAGACGCCATGGGCAGTGAAAATAACAGTACCGCCATCCACTTTTTCAAGAATTTCCTTCCGATTATTTCCGTCAAGCGTAATGATTCCATCTGCTTCAAAAGCATCTGTCACATGTTTATTATGAACAATCATGCCTAGTATATAAATTGGACGTGGTAATGTTTTATCTAAAGCCGCATTCCGAGCGATAACCATAGCATCGACAACGCCATAGCAATAGCCGCGCGGTGATATTTTAATTACTTTCAATGTGGTTCCTCCTTATATGGAAAAAGAAATCCATGGATACACTATATATTATATAAGAGGTTACGAGATATTACAAAGAATGTTGGTATATGACAAGAGAGTGATCAAAAAAAGTGGTAAAAAGCTTATGGATGGCCTCCAAAATCATGAATGATTTGTGCAAGCTTAGGCCTCTCATATTAATAGCATAAGGGAAGGGGAGAGATTGCTCATCCAACTTCTCGGTTTTATTTATCCTGCATTAACGGAAAGTCAAGACCCCCCATCTCAAGGCTTTAGAGGAACCGAGGAAGAACTGCCCAATCTAGTTGCGGCTCCTAGCCCGTCTGAGGTCATAAGCTGTAATACTCTGTGGCAAACTACGCCACGCCGTATTCCACCTTATGCTTGTCGGGGCTGGGCAGTCGCCTCACTTTTTGAAGTAAAAGCCCGATTGGTGAGATACAGTGAAACTTGCCGATGCGAAAGCGAAGATCTTAGCAACAGTAGAACGAGACTAACAATCAGTGGGGGATAAAGAAAACCCCCACTGATAGAAGTTTCACTTTATCCTGCTTTTTGAAATGCATTAAAAGCTCAAGTAATGAAAAAGAATGCAGAGAGGGTCTGCATTCAGATTAGATATATAATTTAGGACTCGAATCACCTTGTGTTGTTCTTTTTTTCCGCGGTTTCTTTTCGGGAACTGTTTCCTCTATGATAGCTCTGCTCTCTTCTATGGGTGTTGTATTTTCCACTGTTTCCTTTGGTGTTTCTTCAGTTGAATCAGTCGATCCTGAGCTTTTCAAACCTTGATAAATCTTCCACATGGACGGGATATTCTTAACGATTGGACCATATTGTTGAATCATCGGTGTCACTTGTTCGGCTGCTTGTAAGACTTTTTGTGTGTTTGCTAACATGCCTGAAAGGGCACCTGGGTTTTTTAACGTTTCCAGAATTCCGCCGGCACCTGCGCCAGTCGTTGCTGCCCCTCCTCTTGTTGCTTGACCGGCAGCAGATGGAGGGGCGAATGGGTTACTAGGAGATTTATTTTTATTTTTACCTAATAACTTGGATAATAGTCCGCCCGATGAAGTCGGCTGTTGCTGCTGATTTCTCTGACCTTGCCCAAATCCGAATCCGGGATTCATACCATTTCTAGCCTGTGGAGGGGCAAATCTAGCTGGCCCAGAAAATCCATTCTGGCCTCTGAAGGATTGCGGATTACCGTTCCCATGCCCATGCCCGAATCCTGGGCCTTGCCCGAACATTCTATTTGGAGGCATATTGTCACTCCTTTCTAAAAACTTCCCCCGATGTGTGTTCCATATAAATTATGCATAAGAAGGAAAAAGGTTATCTGTTTTGGATTGTATATGAAAAGTGTATGTATAAACTGAATAGTTCGTTCCATTCGATTCATCATTATTATGAAATAATATACGCATACTTGCGTATTACACCACTCTTAAACTATAATAAGTAGATATGTCAAGGTTCTGATGAAGATTAGAAAGCCTGACGATTTAAAGGAGTTTTTAGATGAAGCAAAACAATTTTGAACGATTTAAGTTGCAAAGCTATATGATAGAGGCCGTGGAGGCATTAGGTTTTGATAAACCGACGGAAATACAAGAGCGTGTAATTCCGGCTGTTCTAAAAGGGACAAGTCTAATTGGTCAATCGCAAACAGGTACGGGGAAAACTCATGCGTATTTACTACCAATTATGAACAAACTTGATAGCACAAAAGAAGAAGTGCAAGCGATTATTGCAGCACCAACACGTGAGCTTGCCAACCAAATTTATAAAGAAGCTCTTAAGATTGCTGAGCATTTTCCAGAGGAATCACCTCTTGTGGTTCGCTGTTTTATTGGCGGGACGGATAAGCAACGTACAATTGACAAGCTAAAAACGCAACCGCAGCTCGTGATTGGTACACCAGGAAGAATTAAGGATTTAGTAGCGGACCAAGCACTCCGCGTTTTCACTGCTGATACGCTTGTTGTCGATGAAGCAGACCTAATGCTCGATATGGGCTTTATAGAAGATGTTGACAAATTTGCATCGAAAATGGCACAGCATATTCAAATGCTGCTCTTTTCAGCAACCATTCCTGAGAAATTAAAGCCATTTATGAAAAAATATATGAATAATCCGAAGCATGTCCAAGTTGATCCAAAGCAGGCAGCTGCAGTGAAGATTGAACATGTCCTCGTGCCATTGCGTCATCGTAATAAAACACAGTTGTTACACGACTTAGTTGTGAAATATAATCCGTACTTAGCGATTATATTTACCAACACGAAAAAAATGGCAGACACCGTTGCGGATGCTCTTATTGAAAAGGGATTAAAAGTCGGCAGAATTCACGGTGATCTTTCACCGCGTGATCGTAAGAAAATGATGAAGCAAATTAATGACTTGGACTACCAATACATTGTTGCGACTGATTTAGCGGCTCGTGGGATTGATATTGAAGGTGTTTCTCACATTATTAACTTTGAACTACCATCAGATCTTGACTTCTATATTCATCGAACAGGGAGAACGGCACGTGCTGGCTATTCCGGAATCGCTGCTACGATCTATGATGTTTCTGACGAGGATGCATTAAACCGATTGGAGAAATTAGGAATCACTTTCCATGATACGGATATCGTAAATGGTGATTGGGTGGAAATCGATGCTCGTAATAAACGAAAACAACGGAAAAAACAAGGAAACGAAATCGACGAAAAAGCGAAAACGATGGTAAAAAAACCGAATAAAGTCAAGCCGGGCTATAAAAAGAAAGTTCAACGCGAAGTTGAAAATTTCAAAAAACGTGAGCGTCGCTTACAAAGAAAGAAATAAAATAAAGTGAAACTTCCTTCAGTGGGGTATTATAGCCTGTTAAACCGGAATAAAGGTTAGGAGGATACGATGATGAAAATAGGATCACATGTCTCGATGAGCGGGAAAAGCATGTTGCTTGGAGCGAGCGAGGAAGCCGTTTCATATGGTTCGAATACGTTTATGATCTATACGGGCGCCCCGCAAAATACGAGGCGTAAGAAGATTGAAGAGTTGAATATTGAAGCAGGCAAGCAGCATATGGCCGAGCATGGGATTACAGATATTGTCGTTCATGCCCCATATATCATTAACATCGGAAACTCGCAAAATCCGGCAACCTTTGAGCTAGGTGTGAATTTCTTACGAAGTGAAATTGAACGAACGGCAGCACTTGGAGCGAAACAAATTGTGCTTCACCCTGGTGCGCATGTTGGCGCTGGACCGGAAGTGGGGATCAAGAAAATTATTGAAGGCTTAAATGAAGTGCTCATTTCCGATCAAGAGGTGCAAGTTGCACTAGAAACAATGGCAGGAAAAGGTACTGAATGTGGTAGAAGCTTTGAAGAGCTAGCGATGATATTCGACGGTGTTGCCCTTCATGATAAATTATCTGTTACCCTTGATACATGTCATATCCACGATGCTGGGTATAATATTATCGAAGATTTTGACGGCGTTTTAAATGAATTCGATAAAATCGTTGGCCTTGATCGCTTAAAGGTGTTACACATTAATGACAGTAAAAACGAACGCGGCGCGCGCAAAGACCGCCATGAAAACATTGGCTTTGGCCATATCGGTTTTGAAGCGTTGCGCTATATAGTTCATCACCCACAGTTAACAGAGATTCCAAAGATTCTTGAAACACCATTCGTTGGTGAAGATAAGAAAAATAAGAAAGCTCCATACAAATTCGAAATTGACATGTTAAAGGGAGATTCCTTTGATAGCAGTCTTCTTGAAAAAGTTGTATTAAGTTAAGTAAAAAACAGCGAATGGTAGATGTTAGCCGTTCGCTGTTTTTATCGTGAAAGCAGCATGAGGATGAGATAAAAGGCAAAAGTGGATTAAACGAAAAAGGTGTGAGTGGAATCAAGGAATAAGTATGAGTGGATTTTTACAGCTGAAAAAACATCTCCTTATCCAATAAGAAGATGCTACCCGTTCGTTATAGCCATTTTTCGGCCCAATTTTCAAATGAAGTAAGCGCTTTCGATAATTCGGTCCCTTTTTTAGTTAAAGAGTATTCAGTCCGAATCGGGCGATCTGCAATCACATTACGAATAACAATGCCACTATCCTCAAGCTCTTTAATTCGTTCATTTAGGACTCGTTTACTCAAGTTAGGAATATAAGTAGCAATTTCACTAAATCTTTTTGGCTCATCCTTCAAAGTATAGAGAATTAAACCTATCCATTTTTTCCCTAATAAATGATAGGACTGTTCTACTTTTTCACATAGCTTCTCTTCTTGTTTTGCCTCAATCATATTTTCTCACCTCATATCTTTAGTGTATTCTAAATCACAAAGGGAACAAATAGTAACTAATAATATTTTTGAACAATAATAAATTATATTCTATGTAATCATATGATAACACATAATACTTTTTAAATGTATGTTTAATGCCATTATTATCGATTTTAGTAAACAAGTGTAACAAAAAAATAGGTTATATAAAATTACTATGTTATTATTAATGTAATTCATATATTCTAATTAATATGACAACTAAAAGGTGCTGATCTCTTTTTTATCGTTTCAAACACAGAATTATACTGGAAAATATATTTGAAAAATGTATAGTGGAGAATGTACTTAAAAAAAACGATACGACAGTGGTCAAAGGAATTATCCAGCGAAAGTTGATTTCTTAAAGTGGTACAAGGCATTGCTGAAAACATGATGTAAGGAGCGAGAACGGTGATTGAAAAAAAAATCGTTGGTGAAAAAGCAGTTGAATTTGTAAAAGATGGCATGACTGTGGGGCTGGGCACTGGTTCGACCGTTTATTATACGATTATTAAACTTGGGCAATTAATGAAAGAAGGTCTTTCGATAAAAGGAGTCCCAACCTCGATTCAAACGGAAAAACTAGCAAACGAATGTGGAATTCCTCTCGCTAACATAAACGAGATTGATTATATTGATGTAGCGATTGATGGGGCAGATGAAGTGGATCCGCAATTAAATCTTATAAAAGGAGGCGGCGGAGCGCTCTTGAGAGAGAAGATTATCGCTAGAGCTGCAAAGAAATTTATTGTCGTTGCTGATCCAGCTAAAATTGTAAACCATTTAGGAGCGTTTCCTCTCCCGATTGAAGTAGTCCCGTTTGGAGTGGAAATGACAAATAAACAGATTCGTTTATTAGGAGCGGAAACGACGATCCGCTATAGCGATGGAACTCCCTACAGGTCTGATAATGGGAATTATGTCATTGACGCAAAGTTTCCCAATATACTTGATCCCATCTCATTAGAACACAAACTTAATTTGATTCCAGGTGTTGTTGAAAATGGCTTGTTTAATCAGATGGCAGATGTTGTGATTACTTTAAATGCTGAAAAAAGTATCGTGATAAAAAATGCTCATGAGAAATAGGAAGTCGAAGTTTCTCATTAGTTACTAAAACGAAATTTATTGTTAATAGTTTACAAAAAATAACAAATTGATTATGTGATGTCTTTTGTGTATTATTTTAGGTGTTGTTTTGAAAAATACATCATGGAACTGCTTGAACTAAGTTCACAAAGTAGACACAAATTACTTGACTATAAATGATCCAAGGTATAACATGGTTATATAAAGTAACTCACATAATAAAGAGTACCTGGTAAATTATTCTTGATGAACTATAACCTGGTACAAAGATATCAATCATGTTTTTGTTAATTAAGGGGGAATAAAGGGATGGAGTCCATGACCTTTGTTTTATTCGGATCAACGGGGGATTTGGCAAAGAGGAAAATTTTCCCTGCTTTGTATAATTTATATGCAAATCAAAAAATGCCTCAAAAAATCTCCATCATCGCTGTAGGAAGGAAAGAGATGTCAGATAGTGATTTACAAACCTATGTGAAACAATCTTTGCAAACCTTTTCTAGAAGTATAATAGATGATGAAACTAGTTTAGCAGATTTTCTTAGTGCTTTTCGCTATAGCCAATTTGATGCAACAAAGATTGAAGACTATCAATCATTACGTGACCTAGTTGAACAGAGAGAAAAGGAATTACATATTCCTGAAAATAGAATGTTTTATCTTTCTGTTGGTCCAGAGTTTTTCGATCTTATTGCTTTGAATATAAAAGAAAGCGGATTAGGTTCTACAAAGGGTTGGAAACGTTTGATTATTGAAAAACCTTTTGGTCATGATTTAGAATCGGCGCGCCTCTTAAATGCAAACTTAACGAAAGCGTTTGAGGAAGAAGAAATATATCGAATTGACCATTATCTTGGTAAGCCAATGGTTCAAAACCTAGAGGCCTTAGAATTTGCAAACCCAGTTCTGCAAACGCTTTGGAACAATCAACACATCGCAAATGTACAAATAACAGCGAGTGAAACGGTTGGGGTTGAGGAACGAGCAGGCTATTATGATAAATCAGGTGCACTTAGAGATATGTTTCAAAATCATATGTTACAAATGTTAATGATGACAGCGATGCACCAACCAAACCGAATTAGTGCAAGTGACATACGTAATGAAAAAAGAAAAGTAATGGAATCTCTTCGCCCATTAAAAAAAGAAGAGGTCGGATTACACGTCATACGTGGTCAATATACGTCAGGGGAAATTGGCGGGAAACCGGTGAAAAGTTATTTAGAGGAGCCAGGAATTTATTCTACTTCTATGAATGACACCTTCATCGCTGCTGAGCTTTGGATTGATAGTTCATTTTGGAGTGGCGTGCCGTTCTATATTAGAACAGGCAAACGAATGAAAGAAAAGTCTACCCGGATTGTCATTGAATTTAAAGACTCTTCAAAAGAACTTTATAAGGATCAAAATGATAAAGTGGCTCCGAACCTCTTAATCATTGAAGTCAATCCAAATGAAAATGTAACCTTACAATTAAATAGCAAGAACCCATTAAATGGGGAAATCGAACCTATAAAAGTGAATTTTACTTCCGACCAAAAAGATGTACCTGAAGCCTATGAAAGACTCATCTATGATGCTTTTCGTGGTGATTCCACCTTCTTTGCCCATTGGAATGAAGTAGAATTGGCTTGGGAATGGGTACAACCTATTATCGACGCCTTTTCTGAAGGCTCTGTGCCACTCACACATTATGAGTCCGGATCTTACGGGCCAAAAGAAGCAGATCAATTATTACAAAACACCGGTTTTAAATGGTGGTTAGATGAAGAAACTGTTGACTCGAAAAAGGAAGCTGTACTTGTTTAACAAATAAAAGATCATTCAGGGGGATAATAAAATGACACATAATATTGAAACTTTAGCCGTTAATACGATTCGTACTCTATCAATCGATGCAATAAACAGTGCAAATTCAGGACATCCTGGACTACCTATGGGTGCAGCGCCAATGGCGTATGCTTTATGGGCCAATCATTTAGCTCATAATCCTGCACATTCAAAATGGTTTAATCGTGATCGTTTCGTCCTATCAGCAGGACATGGTTCAAGTTTATTATATAGCTTACTTCATTTAACAGGCTATGACGTTTCTATCGAGGATTTAAAAAACTTCCGTAAGCTTAACAGTAAAACACCAGGTCACCCAGAAGTGGGCCATACAGACGGTGTTGAAGCAACAACAGGTCCATTAGGTCAAGGAATTGCGACTTCAGTTGGGATGGCGATGGCAGAAGCACATTTAGCAGCAAAATTTAATCAAAAAGACTTCCCAGTAGTGGATCACTTTACGTATGCATTAGTAGGTGATGGTGACTTAATGGAAGGTGTAGCATATGAAGCGATGTCTATGGCAGGTCATATGAAACTAGGAAAATTGATCGCATTATATGATTCAAACGAAATTTCTCTAGATGGAGAATTAAACCTTTCATATAGTGAAGATACAAAAAAACGTGCGGAATCTGTTAATTGGCAGTATTTGCGAGTAGAAGATGGAAACGATGTTGAAGCAATCACAAAGGCGATTGAAGAAGCAAAACAAAACCCAGATCAACCAACTTTAATCGAAATTAGAACAATTATTGGCTTCGGTAGCCCGAAAGTTGCTGGAACGAATAAAGCACATGGTAACCCACTTGGTGCAGAAGAAGCGAAAGCAACAAAATTAGCGTATGACTGGAATTATGAAGAAGATTTCTATGTACCAGAAGAAGTAAAAGCTCATTTTGCAGAGTTAAAACAAGCTGGTGGCGAAAAAGAAGCACAATGGAATACATTATTTGCAGCTTACAAAGAAGCTTGTCCAGCATTGGCAAGTGAACTTTCCGATGCGATTGATGGAAAAGTGCTAATTGAAGCACAAGACATTTTAACTTTTGACACGGATAAAGAAGTTTCAACTCGAGTGGCAAGCGGACAAGCCATTAACCACTTTGTTAAGACTGTTCCTTCAATCTTTGGCGGTAGTGCTGATCTGTCAGGCTCTACGATGACAGATATTAAAGGCGAAGCGAAATTTGCTGTTGAATCATTTGCTGGCCGAAATGTGTACTTCGGTGTTCGTGAACACGCAATGGGCGCAGCGGGCAATGGGATGGCTCTTCACGGAGGCGTAAAACCATTTGTTAGTACATTCTTTGTCTTCAATGATTATTTACGTCCATCTATCCGTTTAGCGGCAATATCAAAACTTCCAGTAACATATGTGTTTACACATGATTCCGTTGCGGTAGGAGAAGATGGTCCAACACATGAACCAATCGAACAATTGACGGCTCTTCGTGCGATCCCTGGCCTTACAGTGATCCGTCCAAGTGACGCAAATGAAACAGCAAGTGCATGGGCATATGCATTACAAAACGTGGATGGTCCAGTTGCGTTAGTTCTAAGCCGACAAAACTTGCCTGTGTTTGAAGAAACAAAAGGCAATATTGAGAATCTGTCTAAAGGTGCATACGTACTAACGGAAACAAATGAAAATCCAGATCTTATTTTACTGGCTACAGGATCTGAAGTATCGCTTGCTGCTAGTGCTAAGCAAGAACTTGAAAAAGAAAATGTATCGGTTCGTGTTGTGGCAATCCCAAGTTGGGAGCTTTTCAATAGCCAATCAAAAGAATACCAACAACAAGTATTACCGGCTTCCGTTACGAAACGTGTTGCATTAGAAATGGGTATTTCTCTTGGCTGGGAACGTTTTGTAGGCCATGAAGGAAGAATCTTATCGATTGACACATTCGGAGCATCTGGTAGCGGAGCATCTGTATTGGAATACTTCGGCTTTACTACTGAGAACGTTGTGAAGATCTCAAAAGAATTGCTAAATTCTTAATCAAGAATTTGCACATGAATGATAATAAATCTGCGTTTTCTAATTGACCGAATTGATTAAATGGTCAAAGAAGGAAATTAGAAAGCGTGGGATTTATATATATATATGCTTGTACTATCTTAGGAGGCGTCATCATGAAAGTCGGATTAATCGGTTTAGGGAAAATGGGGTTAAATATCGGTCAAAATTTATTGGATCACAACCATGAAGTAGTAGCATTTGATGTAAATCCCACAGCAGTCCAAGAAATGAAAAACTTTGGTGCAACGGGAACATCTAGCTATCAAGAACTTGTTGAAAATTTAGACAAACCTAGGGTTCTTTGGATTATGGTCCCTCATTCTGTTGTTGATTCAGTAATCGATGAAGTGAAACCTTTCCTTGAACCTGGAGATATTGTGATTGAAGCTGGTAACTCTCATTATAAGGAATCTATTCGCCGCTATAATTACTTTAAAGAAATTGGGGTAAACTTCTTAGACGCAGGTACTTCTGGCGGTATGGAGGGTGCGCGTAATGGTGCCAATTATATGGTAGGTGGCGATGCGGAAGCATGGTCGATCGTTGAACCAATTTTCCGTGATACCTCTGTAGAAAATGGCTATATTTTCACAGGTAAAGCAGGCGGAGGGCATTTCCTGAAAATGGTTCATAACGGGATTGAATACGGAATGATGGCTGCCATTGGTGAAGGATTTGAGATTCTAGAAAAAAGTGAATTTGACTATGATTATGAAAAAGTTGCAAGGGTTTGGAACAACGGATCTGTTATTCGATCATGGTTAATGGAATTGACAGAAAATGCTTTCTCTAAAGATGCAAAACTTGATGATATCAAAGGGGTCATGCATTCTTCAGGTGAAGGTAAATGGACGCTCGAAACAGCTTTAGACCTTCAAATGGCGACACCAGTCATTGCGATGTCCTTGTTAATGCGTTATCGCTCATTAGATGAGGATACGTTTACAGGGAAAGTTGTCTCAGCACTCCGCAATGAGTTTGGTGGACATGCTGTAGAGAAGAAGTAAGAAAGCAACAACAAAACATCCATGAGGGTCTGCCTTAAAGTCTAACGGTAAACGAGGTTAGGTTCTAAAAACTGTATCACCTTATGAAAGTGGCGGTGTGGAGCTGGTTTTTTAGAAACCCCGCCTCTTTTCCACAGAAAATAATTTATATGAAAATATGGGGGTAATTTATAATGAAATTTTTTATCGATACTGCGAATCTTGAGGATATTAAAAAAGCGTATAAAGTTGGCGTTCTTTCTGGCGTAACAACAAATCCATCTTTAGTTGCTAAAGAAGGCGTTAAATTCGAAGATCGTATTGAAGAAATCCTAAAAGCTGTACCAGTTGTTGAATCTGTATCTGCAGAAGTAACTCCTGCTGCCGTTTCAGCTGAAGAAATGATCGCAGAAGCAGAGGAATTGATCAAAATCAATGGTGGGGATAAGAAGGTAACAATCAAAGTTCCGATGACTTTAGCTGGCCTAGAAACGACTCGTTATCTTGCAGAAAAAGGTGTTAAAGTTAACGTAACTCTTATTTTCACTGTAAACCAAGCACTTTTAGCAGCTCGTGCTGGTGCTGCTTATGTATCACCATTCTTAGGACGTTTAGATGATATTTCTGAAGATGGTGTTCAATTGGTAGCGAAAATCGCTGAACTATTCCGCGTTCATCAATTAGATTCACAAATCATTGCTGCTTCTGTTCGTCATCCAGATCACGTAACTCGTGTAGCAATGGCTGGTGCTCATATCGCGACAATTCCATACAGTGTTATTGAGCAACTTACTAAACACCCACTTACAGATCAAGGCATTGAGAAATTTGCTGCTGATTGGGAAAAAGCTCCTAAAAACTAATTGTAAATAAAGACCATTTGTATGGTTTTCTATAAGGTGTTAGTTTCTTATCGATTTACCTGGAATAAATTATTCCAGGTAAATGTAAAGAATCTAGCGCCTTTTATGTTGATAAAATGGATGCCATAATAGGAGCATCTTAGTGCAATGTATCAGAATGACACCAACGGAAACCAATGTTTTAAAGAGTTCTTAAAAAAATTCTACTTTGATATTTATTCCGCATTAACGGGCAGTAACCCCTCACTGATGGACGTATCATTTATTCAAGAAATGATCTCCAGCATTTACTACAAAACCTTTACGATCCTTAGCTACATACTTCATAAGATATCACCAGTTTGTACATATGAACGAACTGTATAAAAACCACTTCTACAGTTTAATCTAGTAATGACTAGGTTATTTTAGAATTGCAAAATTTGAACGGTTGTTATATAATGTGTAATCGGAACATAAGTACAAAAAAATGAACAGCTAGTTCACAGGGGGAAAAAGAATGGATCATACAATGAAAAGGACTGATCGTCCACCGTACGGAATGCTTGCCGTACTGATGATTGGTGCTTTTATAGCTTTTTTAAATAATACTTTACTAAATATCGCATTGCCTTCAATTATGAAAGACTTAAATGTGGACACATCGACTGTGCAGTGGTTGAGTACCGGTTTTATGTTAGTAAACGGGATTTTGATTCCAACTACGGCTTTTTTAATTCAAAAATATTCTGTACGCCGTCTTTTCTTAATAGCGATGGCTTTATTCACGCTCGGTACGATTCTCGCTGGATTTGCCCATGCGTTTCCACTTTTATTAATCGGTAGAATGGTTCAAGCTTCTGGTTCTGCAATCATGATGCCGTTGTTAATGAATGTCATGTTAACGAGCTTTCCTGTGGAAAAAAGGGGAGCTGCAATGGGAGTATTCGGATTAGTTTTAATGGGGGCTCCAGCCATTGGTCCGACTTTATCAGGTTGGATCATTGAACACTATGACTGGAGAATGCTATTTCATTTTGTGACACCGATTGCTGTTATTGTTCTTTTGATTGGCGTTTTCTTGCTTAAAGATAAAAAGGAAAAAGTGGATATCCGTCTAGATCTATTTTCGGTTCTTCTATCCAGTCTAGGATTTGGCGGGTTACTATATGGCTTTAGTTCTGCTGGTTCGAAAGGCTGGGATAGTCCGTACGTATACGGAACACTAATCATTGGAGTCGTTGCATTGGTTTCGTTTATTTTACGTCAGTTTAAATTAGAAAGACCTATGCTTGAATTTAGAATCTATAAATATCCAATGTTTGCTTTATCATCGGCCATTTCCATGACGATTACGATGGCTATGTTTTCGGCTATGATATTACTCCCTATTTATGTCCAAACGATTCGTGGAATATCTCCTATGGATGCAGGGTTAATGTTGTTGCCAGGGGCGATCTTGATGGCCGTCATGTCACCAATTAATGGGAAGTTATTTGACAAGTTCGGTGGACGTATATTAGCCGTCATTGGTTTAGCGATTACTACAATCACGAGTTATTATCTCAGTAAGTTAACTCTTGATACGTCTTATACGTACTTAATGGTTTTATACTCAGCCCGGATGTTTGGGATGTCTATGGTGATGATGCCAGTTTCGACGAATGGTTTAAATCAATTACCAGCGCGCTATTACCCACACGGGACAGCAATGAACAATACAATGCAACAAGTATCTGGTGCTATAGGTACGGCATTATTGGTAACGATTATGTCGAATCGTACCCAAACGCATGCGACTGAGTTAGCTGCAAATGCAATGAAAAATGTGGTTGGGCAACCATCCGTTGCACAAGCTGCAGAGATGAAACAACAAATTATGATGCAAGCAATGTTAGAAGGAATTAATGATGCTTTCTTAGTGACTGTTGGTATTGCTGGTGTTGCTCTAATTCTGGCTTTCTTTATAAAAAGGGCCAAACAAGCGGAAGATACAATAGCAAGAAAACCGTCCGATAAAAAGGTAACAACGAAATTAGCGAAGAATTAAAAGAGATGCAGTATTAGGCATCTTTTGAAAATACCTAAAAAGACTATTAATCGATAAGTCATTAAAAAAAGGGTCAGAATCTACCATTATATACAGTATTAATTAGTGTTTATAACACGATAAACTGTATATTAATGTGGATACTGACCCTTTTACTATTATGTAGATGCCGATTACAATTTTGAAAGCCTTCTCAATGAAAACTGTTTTGCTGACAAATCTTCATTTCCTTTTTAATCTGTGTTTGTTGACAGGTAGTAAAAGACACGATATTATTATCTTTAATTAATAAT
Organism: Paenibacillus sp. FJAT-29882; assembly: GCF_001510645.1. Classification (GTDB taxonomy): domain Bacteria; phylum Bacillota; class Bacilli; order Bacillales; family DSM-1321; genus Peribacillus. The sequence goes on from NZ_LMVB01000001.1 coordinate 1,014,905, forward strand.
GAATTAATTAAAGATAAATGAATTCAAATGATTAAAAATGTACGATCTAATATAGTAAGCCATAGGGAGTATTGTGAAAATCGGAGGGATTTATATGGAAGCATTTGATCAGTTAGTAAGAGAGAGACGTTCGGTACATAATTTTTTAGACAATTGTCCGATTACGGCAAAAGAACTCAACGAAATTTTCGAACTAGTAAAAATGGGACCATCTGCATTCAATTTGCAACATACGGATTATCTAGTCGTGATGGATCCAGAAGTGAAGGAAGGTGTCAAAAAGGCAGCCAATGGCCAATACAAAGTAGGGACAGCTTCAGCTGTTATTATCGTATTAGGCGATAAAGAAGCATTTAAAGATGCTGCACGTATTTATGAAGGCCTTCTTATGTTAGGTATGTTGAGTAAACAAGAATATGATCATGAAGTTCAAGATGTCATGTCTCTCTATGAAAGCAGAGGAGAAGTATTTCAACGAGAGGAAGCGATTCGAAATGCTTCTTTATCAGCGATGTTGTTTATGTTGGCAGCCAAAAGTAAGGGATGGGATACTTGCCCAATGATCGGATTTGATCCAGATCAGTTAAAGCAATTATTATCTATATCAGATCAATACGAACCAGTTCTAATGATTGCGATTGGCAAAGAAAAAATCCAGAGTAGAAAGCCACGAGGGTACCGTAAACCAGTAGCTGAATTTGTGAAGTACCTATAAGCGATACAGTCCTATCTTGAATGGAGGATTAAGAGACTGTCTGAAAAGGGTGACTCTACATCTACTATCTATTGTTTTTTCCGCATTAACGGGCAGTAAGACCCCCACCTAAAAGCTTATGAGGTAGGGGACAAATGCCCGTAACAGCCCGATTGTTGAGCTATAGGGAAACTTAGCTTTGTGGTTTCCAAAGGTATAGGTGAACCAATCGGGTTCGTACTATCGATTGATCGAGGCGAAAGCGAAGATCAGAGCGACAGTAGATCGGGACTAACCATCAATGGGGGAGGGAGAAAAACCCGCACTGATGGAAGTTTCACATTATATGATGGAATAGACATAATGAACGATGGGTAGAGTGTGGGTTCATCTGTTGGAACTTAACTTCTAGACCCAATTATATTTTTAGAAATTCGCTGTGAGTTGGGTGAATAGCTTCCCAATTTGATTCGCTGTTTTGGAACCTGCTACTTCTGCAATTTCGCTAAGTACATTTTGCCGCTGGACTGTATCAAAAACATTAATATTTCTTCCTGCTAGTATGCGGCTTATATTGTACGCTTCATTTTGGGTTAGGCTAACTCCATGCTGACTTGCGATGGATTGTAATTCATAATCCTTAATTTTATTAATTTTGTGATTGATCATCGTTTCAAATAATTTCATCTATTGAACCTCCTTTTTGCTACCATATGGATAACATATGATGGAAGTGGGCTTAAGTGAACCATACTTTATAAGTAATACAGGCTATTTCTAAGCGTGTAGGCTTAGTTTCTTTACAATTTGCCGTATTTCTTATATACTACTTTAAGTAAATCGTAACGATTCTTATAAAAATAAAATAGGTGATCGAATTGAATAATGAGAAAGTGATGCCGATTATTAAGATTGAGGATGTTTCCTACAAATATTCAAAAGATCTGGTTTTAGAAGATGTCTCACTTCATGTACCACAGGGGGCCTTTTTAGCGATTGTTGGTCCGAATGGTTCGGGAAAGTCGACATTGCTGAAATTAGTTCTCGGCGTATTGAAGCTACAAAAAGGGAATGTTGAATTATTTGGCAAGCCCATTCGTCAATTTAAAGATTGGCAGAAGATTGGCTTTGTTTCACAGAAAGCTAATTCTTTTAATTCTGGTTTTCCGGCAACCGTTTTTGAAGTAGTACAAAGCGGCTTAACCAAAAAAATAGGCTTATTTAAAATCCCACGCAAAGAACATAAAAAAAAGGTTGTTAAAGCGCTAGAATCTGTCGGTATGCTAAGCTTTAAGGATCGGAATATTGGCGAGCTATCCGGTGGGCAGCAGCAAAGAGTCTTCATTGCTCGGTCTCTTGTCAGTGAACCCGAATTGATGATTTTGGATGAACCAACAGTAGGTGTTGATCAAAATAATGTCCAACAATTTTATGAAATTCTTGAAATGATGAATAAACAATTAGGGATTACCCTTATTTTAGTTACTCATGATGTTGCGACTGTAACGGATAAGGTGACGCATGTCGCGTGTATCAATAAAACGCTGCACTTCCATGGAGATGCATGTGAATATAACGAATTAAATGAAGAAGAACTGTCCTCTATATACGGTCATGGGGTTCAGCTACTCAGTCATAATCATTAAGAGGTTGGAGGTCACCCATGATTTCGGGTATTTTGCAGTATGAATTTTTACAAAATGCATTTCTAACAGGCTTGATTATTGGTGCGTTGGCCCCACTAATCGGGGTATTCGTAGTGGTACGAAGAATGTCGATGATCGCGGACGCTCTCAGCCATGTCGCCCTAGCAGGAATTGCATTTAGCTTATTATTAGAAAAGAACTTTATTGCAATGGCAGGTCTGAATCCATTGTATATGGGAATGACGTTTTCGGTTGTAGGTTCTTTGTTTATTGAAAAGCTGAGAAATGTCTACAAACACTTTAAAGAACTTGCGATTCCGATTATTTTATCGAGTGGAATCGGTTTAAGTGCAATTTTCATTTCACTTGCAAACGGCTTTAATACAGATTTGTATGGGTATTTATTTGGCAGTGTTAGTGCCGTCAGCCGAACAGACTTGCAACTTATTATTGTTGTATCTATCTTTGTGATCATAACTTTAGTCTTATTATATAAAGAACTATTCTTATTGTCTTTTGACGAAGAGCATGCAAAGGCATCAGGAATTCCTTCAAAAGTCATTCATTTTATCTTCATTGTTATGGTTGCGCTTGTCATTGCTGCGTCGATGCGGATTGTTGGTATTTTGCTTGTGTCATCACTAATGACGATACCGGTTGCGGCTAGTCTTCGCTTTGCTAAAGGCTTTAAACAGATGATATTTTATTCTGTGATATTTGGGGAGATTTCAGTCATTTCTGGTCTGTTTTTATCGTATTATCTCGACCTTGCACCTGGTGGTACTATTGTCATGCTTACTGTATTAATATTAGTTCTCTCGATTCTTATTGGAAAAATCAAAACACGTTTTGCATAAGGTAGGGTGATTATTATGAACGTAACAACAGCGATGCAATTATTAAAAGATAAAGGCTATAAGCATACTGGGAAACGAGAAGAAATGCTTCAATTATTTTCTTCAAGTGATAAATATTTAACTGCGAAGGATGTCCTTGAGAATATGAAATCGGATTACCCAGGACTTAGCTTTGATACCATTTACCGTAATCTTTCTCTCTTTGTGGATTTAGGGGTATTTGAAACAACAGAATTAGCAGGTGAGAAGCATTTCCGTTTCACTTGTGGCCATCATTCCCACCATCACCATTTTATTTGTTTAGAGTGTGGTAAAACGAAGGAGATCGAAACTTGTCCCATGAATGGCTTAAATGAAAGTCTGCATGATTATGATATCTCTGGTCACAAATTTGAAATTTATGGAAAATGCCCGAGCTGTGTTAATCTTTAAAAAACCATCTAGTGATGGTTTTTTTCAAAAGAAAGGCATTAATACGTTTTTGTGTCTAACACAACCGTCTAGCTCTTTGTTATAAAAAAGAGGATTGAATCAAGAAGGTAAAGAATATCTTCTTGGTTCAATCCCTACGTATTTCAGAAGCTGTTTTTAGGTATTTGGTCTTTTCTTATTTCAACCAATTCTCCACCCATTTTTTCACTTCATGCCAATGATAAACTCGAATAACGCCGTCAGGAATGGGATCTTGATTGTAAGGTGTATCGAACAATAATACGGGAATATTGCATTCTTTTGCAATAGCTACAGCATTGTCGTGCTTGTCTTCGATAAAAAGATCGACCTCGAATTTCTTCGCTGTGGCTACTTTATCGTGTGATCCAATCAATTCAATATGCTTGTATTGTAATTCTTGCTTTGAAAACCAAGTTTCTGTTACATCCAACATCGCATTATTTCTAGCACTAATAAAGTAAAGATCATGCGTACTAGCCCATTTACGCAAAACTTCTTTTGCACCGTCTACAAGAATGGAGTCAGCATAAATAATGGGTTCATTCTCGATAAACCATTTAGAGAATTCTTCTTCGGGAACGTTTACAAAAGGATTGAAGTCATATTGATTCATTTCTTCATATGTAAGTGATAATTGAAAAGCTTTATTTAAATATGGAACAAATGTATCAGGTCTAGTAATCGTTCCATCAATATCAATACCAAGTCGTTTACGCAAGCTATTTATCCCCCTTATTAAGTCTAAATTCAAGTGTAACACTAGTAAATGTAACCATGCAAAGAAATAATTTTCATGAGGTTTTTGACGGAAATCACATACACTATAAATGCTCCTAAAAACGAAAGTGAGGGATGCACGTATGGAAGAAGATCGTTATTCCAGCATGGATGATGAAAAGAGAAAATCCAAGAAGCTTGAGACAGTGGAGAATCACTTAGATACAACGGCACTGGGCGAGGAAGATCAGGTAGTCATATCAGATATAAATCGCAGTTATGAGACTGTACCAGTAGCTACTGAGGCGGTGCCTGTAGTAACTGAGAAGAAAGACATTTCTTCCCACCGGTATGATGAGGAAACATCTGCAGAATTTGCTGAGCCAATGGGTAACCGTGCTTACTCAGTAAGAGACCGTGATGATGTTAATGGAAAAACAGGTACAGGATTTGGCGCATTTGCTTTGATTGTGTCTATTCTTTCCCTGTTCTTCATGCCAGTATTCTTAGGAATTGCCGGGATTATTCTTGGATTCATTGCTCGCAGAAGAGGGGCATCAACTCTTGGTGCATGGGCAATAGGTGTTGGGGTGGTTTCCATTATCGTAGGAATCTTTATCATGCCGTTTTTTTAAAAAGACGGTATTTAGGGGAAAAAAAAGAGGCCTGGATCATTCCAGGCCTTATCTTGATCATTTCGCAGCTTCTGCTTCAGCGCGTTGTTTCGCATAATATTCTTCAGCAATTAGATCGATTTCTTTCTTCAATTCTTCTACCATTGTTTCTTCAGGAACTTTACGGACGGTTTTTCCGTGACGGAATAGTAGTCCTTCACCGCGTGCTCCAGCAATCCCGATATCTGCTTCTTTCGCTTCCCCAGGACCATTTACCGCACAACCAAGAACAGAAACCTTAATCGGTGCTTTAATGGTTTGAATGTATTCTTCAACCTCGTTAGCAATACTGATGAGATCAATTTCAATTCGGCCACATGTTGGGCAGGAAATAAGTGTGGCCATGTTCGAAGCAAGACCAAATACCTTCAATAGCTCACGAGCAACCTTTACTTCTTCGACAGGGTCAGCACTTAAAGACACACGCATCGTATTGCCGATGCCTTTGCTTAAAATGGCACCAAGTCCTGCTGAACTTTTCACAGTTCCAGAGAATAATGTCCCTGACTCCGTGATTCCAAGGTGAAGTGGATAATCAAAAGCTTGAGAAGCTTTGTCATATGCTTCAATGGCTAAGTTTACATCAGATGCTTTCATAGAAACGATGATATCATGGAAATCAAGGTCTTCAAGAATTTTAATATGATGAAGAGCACTTTCTACCATTCCATCAGCTGTAGGGTAGCCGTACTTCTCAATAATCCGTCTTTCAAGCGATCCGGCGTTTACGCCAATTCGAATGGGAATCCCTTTTGCTTTTGCCGCTTTTACAACAGCTTCTACTTTTTCACGACGACCGATATTCCCCGGATTGATGCGGATTTTATCTGCGCCACCTTCTATAGCTAATAAAGCAAGCTTATAATCAAAATGAATGTCGACGACAAGTGGAATGTTAATTTTTTTCTTAATTTCTGGTATAGCTTTCGCTGCACGTTCATCAGGGCAGGCTACACGTACAACTTGGCATCCAGCTTCCTCGAGACGCAGGATTTCCGCAACCGTAGCTTCAACATCATGCGTTTTCGTTGTTGTCATACTTTGTACAATTACTTCATTATTTCCGCCAATTGTTAAGTTTCCAACTTTAATTGGACGAGTTTTCGTTCGATGTATTATTTCACTCACGTGGAATTCTCTCCTTTAGGAAAAAATCATATTTCGGTACGTCTTAATGACCGCTTTACCCATTGTAACAATCTTATGAGTATGTTGACAAGGATTGAATCTTTTATTCATTATAGAAGGGGATTTTATACGTATTGCCTATTTGCATGGCTTCAGGTTTAATTCCATTTAAGTTCTCAAAATCCGAAATGATGGTTTCGATGGAAAGAGGAAGTGTACCTTCCTGCTTTTTAATGATGGATAATAACGAATCCCCTGCACGTATCTTGATTTCTTTATATGGAATTGGGATAATTTCTGAAACAGGAGTCGAACTAGCTTCAATGGTTTTCACAGTTGATTTAGCAGGGAGCGTTCCTTTTGTTATATCGTAATAAATGATAAAAACGGTAAAACAAATCGATAAGAAAAGTAGCATTTTTTTCATGAACATCCCCCAGCTCGTCTCGTCTTTATTTCATGTATATGTGAAACCATTCTGACTATGCCTAAAATTGGGCAGTTTTTTTACCTGTGATTTCTATGTTTCAAATGTACAGGCAATCCGCTACGTTAGAAAATGAGAGCTAAAGAAGAGAAAGTTACCCCTATTAAGGGAATATCATGAAGGAGAATTTAATGATTGCTGGTTATAGAGTATGTAGGATGAAGCAATTAAAAAGGGACACCAATATATCGATGTCCCTTAAGAAATTATTTAGAGTTAATCCGCTCGATTCTATCTTTGTTATTCGGTACCTCTTTTAGAGATAAATACAACATGAAAATGGTAACGAACCAGTTTATGGTTGAACCGTATGGGACAATCGTTTGAAAAGCCGCCATAATCGTGAAAAAGATCGTCGGCAATGTGATGCTGTAAGCTGTAATTCTCCAAAGGTGACGATAGGAAAGACCACGGCCAAGCAAATTATTAAAAAGTAAACCAAACATAGCAAAAATAGACACTTTAATAAATAATAACGCTGACGTAAACAGGAACATTGCTAGAACTAACACAACAATCGCTACAGGCAAAAGGGATGTAGCAGTGTCTAGCATCTTTTCAATATCTTTGTTTGAGATCGATTGCCCTTCAAGTAAGGAGTAGGGACCTGTTTGAATTTCTCCGCCTGTCGTGAAGACAAGTTCATTTTGTAATAATCCGATAGCAGTGATAGATTCTCGAGCAATTTGCTGGGCAGTTATTTCACCGCTGTCATCCATATAAATTGTCATATTATTCTTCTCGATAATAACAGGTTCTTCACTAGTATCCGTTAGTGTTCCATTCTTTATTGTGAAATCAGGCAAATCTTCCGTAAATGTTGTCTTAATTGCAGGAATGCTTGCTTGGATTGCCGTACTGAAATAATAGGCAGAGGGAATAATGGAAACGAGAGAAAGGAAGAAGACGAACAAGATCGTTTTTCCGATTCCTTGGTTTCGAAAACTTGCGATGTCTTTCGGTGAGTACAAACTTAAAATAAATTGTTTGAAAATATTCATTCTTCACAGCCCTTTTTATGAAATGGTTTCTATATGTCTTTTTCATTTTAGCTAGGTGTCCAGAAGAACACAACAGAAAGTCATTGAAGATTCGTTAGAATGTATTTGAAAGAATTTTTCTTTCAATGATAAGCGTATAAGTTTATTACAATGGGTATTAGAGTGCTACCTAGGCCAATACGTTAAAGCCCGATTGGTTCAACTAACAATCAGTGGGGGATGAAGAAAACCCCCACTGATTGAAGTTTCACTTTATAGTAGAATATAGCCAAGGCGCTGTGGTGGCTTTTCTTAGAAAGTAGGATGAAAATGGATGTAATGTATTGGCTCGTAATTGTTGTCATGTTTATTATTGGGTTTATTGGTCTCGTTTATCCCATTATCCCAAGTGTGTTGTTTGTTTTGGGTGGTATTTTGTTATATGGAGTATTTTACTCCTTTGAGTCTTTTAATTGGATATTCTGGACCATCCAAATTTTATTAGTCCTTTTATTATTTTGTGCAGATTATGTAGCTAATTTAGCAGGTGTGAAAAAGTTCGGGGGGTCTAGGGCGGGCGTATGGGGAAGTACGATTGGTATCTTAGTCGGTCCGTTTGTCATTCCGTTCTTAGGGATTATCATCGGACCATTCTTAGGGGCCATCATAGCGGAGATGGTTATTCACAAGAAAAGTCCGGTCGTAGCTGCAAAAATTGGCTTCGGTTCAGTGATGGGCTTTGTTGGGAGTGTTGTAACCAAAAGCATCATCCAGCTGTTTATGGTTATTTACTTCTTGTTCGTCGTTTTGTAATAATGAGGATTAGTTTGGTGAGCTATAGACGTCATCGGCTCGAGGCTACAAGTCAACAAAAAGGCCAAAGAAACAACCTCCATGCCGTCTTGTCTCGTGCTTGTCGCCGATAAATGGGCGCCTTTTCGTTTTTAGGTGGATGAAGAATTTGAAAATGATGAGGCATAACGTTTGAAACGTTACCAAAACTTTGATATTCTAATTGAAACGAGCATAGTGTTTGCATGTGCAATGCTACTTCGTCAAAAAAACTTTAGTTACATAGGGAGGAATTTTATTATGGCATTCGAACTTCCACAATTACCGTACGCATATGATGCGTTAGAACCAAACATCGACAAAGAAACAATGAACATTCACCACACGAAACACCATAACACGTATGTAACAAACTTAAACGCTGCTCTTGAAGGCAATGAAGAACTTTTGAGCAAAAGCGTTGAAGAAGTAATTGCAAACCTTGATGCAGTTCCTGAAGCGAAACGCACTGCTGTACGCAACAATGGTGGCGGACACGCGAACCACTCATTATTCTGGCAAATCATCTCACCAAACGGTGGCGGACAGCCGACTGGTGAATTAGCGGATGCAATCACTTCTAAATTCGGCAGCTTTGACAGCTTCAAAGAAGAATTCGCTAAAGCAGCTACAACTCGTTTCGGATCTGGCTGGGCTTGGCTTTCAGTAAACAATGGTGAGCTTGAGGTTTCAAGCACACCTAACCAAGACTCTCCAATCATGGAAGGCAAAACACCTTTACTTGGTTTAGACGTTTGGGAACATGCATACTACTTGAACTACCAAAACCGTCGTCCAGAATACATCAACGCATTCTGGAACGTTGTAAACTGGGATGAAGTAGCTAGCCGTTTCGGCGCAGCAAAATAAGATAGCAACTAAAAAAACAGGGATTCCACAAAGGAATCCCTGTTTTTTTAGTTGCTAGAGGAAAAATTTTGAAATACCCACTCCTTTAAATAAATGTCCATTGTTCTTCAAACACTATAAAAGTAATTAAAGGAGAGTTAAAATATGGGCATTATAAAAAAATGGACTGGAGACATGGAGATTAATCGGGATTTACGGATTCTGCTAATTATCGGCGGACTGTACAGCATGAGTATTGCGCTCTCAAATACGTTTGTAAATGTATTTCTGTGGAAGCAGTCTGGAGATTACGTAGATATCGGAATTTATAATTTGGCCGTGGCAATTTTTCAGCCGTTTACATTTGTGTTTGCAGGTAGAATTGCCAAAAAGGTGGATCGGATTATTGTTTTGAGGCTCGGTGTCATATTTTTAGCTGCTTTTTATTTAGCTGTTCTCTTAATTGGCACACAGGCCACACATTTTCTTATCTTACTAGGTGGATTACTTGGGATAGGGTATGGGTTTTACTGGCTTGCCTTTAACGTGTTGACTTTTGAAATTACAGAACCAGAAACACGTGATTTTTTCAATGGCTTTTTAGGGTTGCTTACTTCTGCAGGAGGGATAATCGGACCTATTTTCGCGGGCTTCATTATATCCAGAATGGAGAAATTTACAGGGTACTCGATCATATTTGGGGTATCGTTGTTATTATTTGCGATAGCGGTATATTTTAGTTTTTCTTTAGAAAGACGGCCAGCTCATGGTAAATATTTATTTTTCCGTACACTTAAAGAAAGGAAAAATAATGATAATTGGCGTCAAATTACGTATGCACATTTTTTCCAAGGTTTACGCGAAGGAACATTTATGTTTGTCGTTTCGATTTTGGTTTTCATTCAAACGGGAAGTGAACTTGCGCTAGGAAATTTCAGTATGGTGAATTCAATCCTTTCGTTTATCGCTTATTATTTCGCAGCAAGATATATTAAGCAAAAAATGAGGAAGAAATCAATCCTGCTTGGCGGAATACTCTTATATGCAGGTGTATTCTTACTTGCTTTCAATGTCACCTATGCCAAGCTCCTTTTTTACGCAGCGACGATCGCAATTGCTTATCCAATCTTACTTGTACCGTATATGTCTTTGACTTACGATATTATTGGCCGTGCGTGGCAGGCTGCAGAGTTAAGAATTGAATATATTGTAGTTAGAGAACTCTACATTCTGCTCGGTCGGATTGTTTCAATTGCGGGCTTTATTCTTACTGTCATGTTTTTTGACCCGGTAAAAAGTTTACCTATCTTTTTATTAATCGTTGGATCAGGACATACAATTATTTATTTATTTGTTAGAAAAATTAATATGGACCACCCCGCATGATATATGGATATCTAGAAAGGGTTAGGCCTCGCGACTGAATAAAGTGTGAAAATAAAAAAGGCGAGGTCTACATCTTTTTATTCTAAAATGAAAGAAACCCTATAGGCGCCTACCTCTTTCGTTCCGACCCAAAAGAGGACAATCCGTCGCGTAAATTTCAAATCTGGCTTAAAAAAGATGAATCCTGCGTGTAAATCATAATTTCAGCACCAAAAAAATGTTTTTTGCAGAGAAAAGCTCAGAATCGGAGAGAGGATTAAAAGCACCTGCTACATAGGCAAAATAAATAAGTAATTTTGCATTAACAAAACTAGATATTCTCTTTCAAGTTATATAGAATAAGATAGATTACTATTTTTATAAGAGGATGTGTGGCTTAGCGTGACGAAAGAAAAAAAGAAAAAGACTCATGTTCCTTTGCGATTAAATTTACTTTTCTTTGCAGTTTTTCTATTATTTTCAGTACTAATTCTCCGTCTTGGACTTGTTCAAATCGTCTATGGAGATGATTATAAAAGAGAAATTGAAAGAACGGAAGAAGTGACTGTGAATAATCCTGTTCCTCGTGGGAAAATGTATGATCGAAATTTAAAGGTGATGGTCGACAATGAGCCGTTGAATGCTATTACTTATACTAGAAGCCAGGGAACAAAGGCAACGGAAATGCTGGATACTGCAGAAAAACTAGCCAAATTAATTGATAAAGAAACGGATAAAATAACGGTACGAGATAGAAAAGATTTCTGGATTCTTAAACATCCGGATGAGGCTGAAGCCAAAATCACCGATGCTGACCGAAAAAAGGTCACAGAGGGCGAACTTGAACAAAAAGATTTATATAAGCTTCAAATTGAAAGAATTACTGAGAAGGAAATCGATTCCTTCACAGATGCTGAACTTGAAGTGCTCGCTATTTATCGTGAATTTTCGAGTGGCTATGCGCTAACACCACAAATTGTTAAAAACAAAGACGTAACTGAAGTAGAGTTCGCGAGGGTAAGTGAAAACCTTGATTCTTTGCCAGGTGTAAATATCACTACTGACTGGGATCGAACATATACTTTTGGTCAAACGTTGAAATCCGTCCTCGGTAAGGTATCATCATCAGACGAAGGTTTACCGAGTGAAAAACTTGATTATTACCTTTCACGCGGGTACAGCCGGAATGATCGGGTAGGGAAAAGTTATATCGAATTGCAGTATGAAGATGTGCTTCAAGGAAATAAAGCGAAAGTGAAGAATATAACAGATAAGGGCGGAAATATTGTTGAATCCCAAATCATTTCTGAGGGACAGCGTGGGAAGGATTTAGTCTTAACCGTTGATATGGATCTTCAGCAAGCAATCGAAAATGAAATTGAGAAGCAATTACTACAGGCAAAAAAAGCAGGCAATACAAAATTCCTTGATCGGGCTTTTGTTGTATTAATGGATCCAAAAACAGGGGAAGTTCTGACGATGGCCGGAAAGCAATATGTCATTGATAAGGAAACAGGCAAACCAACGATCAATGATTATGCCCTAGGTAATATTTCGTCTTCCTATACAGTAGGGTCCAGTGTAAAAGGTGCAACGATCTTAACTGGATATCAAACAGGCGCTATTCAGCCTAATCGGTATTTCTACGATAGACCCTTACTTATTAAAAATACGCCACCAAAGAAGTCGTATTCAAATATGGGGAATATTAATGATTTAACAGCGTTAAAAAGATCCTCCAACGTATACATGTTTTTAACAGCAATTGCGATAGCTGGTGCAGAATATTCACCAAATAGGGGGCTGAATATTGGACCTAAGGACTTTGATACGATGCGCCATTCTTTTGTCCAATTTGGTTTAGGGGCAAGGACAGGGATTGATCTGCCGAATGAAATGGCTGGTTTCGTAGGGCAAGATACGAATAATCCTGGTAAATTACTCGATTTTGCTATTGGACAGTATGATACCTATACACCGATGCAACTGGCACAATATGTTTCAACAATCGCGAATGGTGGCTATCGAATGGAGCCTCATATTGTCAAAGAAATTCATGATCCTGTTGATGATAATACACAACTTGGTGCTGTCTTTAATGAAATAACCCCAAAAGTCCTGAATAAACTGGATATGAAAGATAGCTGGATTGATCGTGTTCAGACTGGCTTTAAAATGGTTGCCATGGAAAAAGGGGGAACGGCTTATAAATACTTCGGCGGAAAGAACAAAGCCTATACAGTCGCTGCAAAAACAGGTACAGCACAAGCCTTCTATGATGGACCAAACAAAGATAAATATAAAGGTCTCCAAGCAACCATGAGCCTGAGTATGGTTGGATATGCTCCGGCAGAGAATCCTGAAGTTGCTTTTGCCGTTGTCGTTCCTTGGGCTTATCAAGGCCATTCAAGCAATGGGTTGAATGGAAAACTGGCTGAATTCGCTCTGGATACTTATTTCGACTTGAAAAAGACTCGTCAACAGGCAGGCCAAACGGAAGCAACTGTAGAGAATAAGGTTGTTAATAGCAAGGAAATCGAACAAGAACAGGCAGAATAATGAATAAACGCTTTTAAACGAGGATGTCCCAAAAAGGGTCTGGTCTCACACTCTATCAATAAATAGTACATACACTCAATTTGTGCTGTTGATAGGGTCTGTGGGTCAGGCCCTTTTGTTTTAGGAGAGCCTTTTTTTGCATTTCAATTCTAATGTTTACTTTTGTCTACATGTATAGAAGGTGAAGATGGGGGAATTTCTAAAGAAAGGAATTGTTTTTTCTCGATTATTCGACGCAATTCCCGTTTGTTGTTTACAAAATTCGCACAGAAGTTTACGCAAAATTTACAAATGGTTTAATGTTCTTTAACAGTAGGATAGTAATCTTAATTTGTAGAAACAAACAATGAATATTTCAGGGGGAATAAGTAAATGAAGAAATTTAAAGGTTTCGCTTTGACTGCAATGTTAACGGGAGTTTTAGCTGTAGCAACAGCATGCGGCTCAGACACTTCTAAAGATGAAAGCACTTCTGGTACTACTGGGGACACAGCTGCAAAACTTTCTGGAGAAGTTATTATTGATGGTTCATCTACTGTATACCCAATCATGGAAGCTGTTTCTGAAGAATACGGAGCAGTTCAGCCAGATGTAAGAGTATCTGTTGGTTTTTCTGGTACTGGTGGCGGATTTAAGAAGTTCATTGCAGGGGAAACAGACTTAAGCAATGCTTCACGCCCAGTGAAAGATGAAGAAAAAGCAGAACTTGATAAAAATGGAATCGAATTTACTGAATTACCATTAGCATTTGACGGTATAACAGTCGTGGTTAACCCGGATAATGATTTTGTAGACCATTTGACAGTTGAAGAATTAAAAGCACTATGGGTAGATAGCGGAAAAGCAAAAATGTGGTCTGATATCCGTCCGGAGTGGCCGAAAGAAGAAATTAAATTCTATTCTCCAGGTACAGATTCAGGAACATATGACTATTTTAACGAAGTTATTTTAGAGGATGCACCGATTGTTTCAAACGCAACACTTTCAGAAGATGACAATATCCTTGTTCAAGGTGTATCAGGTGATAAAAACGCAATTGGTTTCTTCGGTTATGCTTATTACGCTGAAAACCAAGACAAGCTTAAAGATGTAAGCATTGATAATGGAAATGGTCCAGTTGAACCGACCCATGAAACAATTGGAAACGGAGACTACGCTCCACTTTCAAGAACAGTTTTCACATATGTATCGAATAAAGCTGTAGCTGATAAAGAACAAGTTGCAGACTACACAAAATTCACAATTGAAAATGCAGGTAAAATGGCAGAAGAAGTTGGTTATATTAGCTTACCTGAAGAAGATTATAAAAAAGATTTAGAAAAACTAGCTGAACTTACAAAATAAGTTCCAGATATAAATGAATAACAAAAAATGAAAAGATGGCGGGTACAACCTGGATGAACCTGCCATCCTTTTGGCTATGATGAAAGGGGTTTTCAGATTGCCACGCGGTAACGATAAAGAGTACTCAGTGCAGCAAATGATTACAGAGAAAAGATTAAAGAAAAAGAATCACTTTAACTTTGAAAAGATAATTCCCGGACTACTTTTACTGACAGCGGTTCTATCTGTTTTGACAACGATAGGAATTGTATTCACATTAATATTTGAAACATTTATATTTTTTGACAGAATATCAATCATTGAATTTTTCACAAATAAAAAATGGTATCCATTTTCTGCGACAGATGCATCATTTGGAATTATGCCGCTCGTTGTGGGTACTTTAAAAGTAACAGGAATTGCAGCAATCGTTGCAGTCCCTATTGGTTTGGCAACTGCCATTTATTTGAGTGAGTATGCTTCTGAAAAAGCACGTAGAATCATTAAACCAATTTTAGAAGTATTGGCTGGTATCCCTACCATCGTGTATGGATTTTTTGCACTGACATTTGTTACGCCAATATTGAAACAGTTGATTCCGAGTCTTGAAACATTTAATGCGTTAAGCCCGGGGATTGTCGTGGGAATTATGATTACGCCAATGGTTGCTTCTTTATCAGAGGATGCCATGTCGTCTGTACCACGTTCAATTCGCGAAGGAGCCTTCGCACTTGGAGCCACTAAATTAGAAACGACAATTAAGGTCATTTTACCTGCAGCAGTATCTGGAATTACCGCATCGGTTGTTCTTGCTTTATCCCGAGCGATTGGTGAAACGATGATCGTTTCAGTGGCAGGTGGGTCAACACCGAATGCAAGTTTTGATGTCACATCCTCTATTCAAACGATGACGGCATATATTGTTCAAGTGAGCACAGGTGATGCTGGGTATCAAACGACCATTTATTATAGTATATATGCAGTAGGAATGACATTGTTCCTCTTTACACTGTTTATGAACTTGTTTGCACAGTTCATCACACGAAAGTTTAAGGAGGAATATTGATGAATAAGTTAGTGGATAAAGAAATAGTTGCGAAAAAAATGCCGAGTAGGATTATTAGAAACCAAGTGTTTAAAGGATTGTTTTTCCTTTCCACGTTGTTTGGTTTATTAGTACTCGGGGTATTGTTTTATAGAATAATTACTCAAGGGATTGGTTATTTAGATTTGGATTTCTTCCAGAACTTTGCATCAAGAAGACCGGAAAATGCTGGAATTAAGGCTGCCATCATCGGTACAATCTGGCTTATGGTGGTCGTGGCTCCCGTTTCGTTAATTCTAGGTGTCGGCACTGCGATTTATTTAGAAGAATATGCGAAAAAAAATAAATTCACATCGTTCATTAAACTTAATATCTCCAATCTTGCCGGCGTCCCTTCGATTGTATTTGGACTACTGGGGCTTACTATTTTCGTCAGAGCATTGGCATTAGAACGTTCTGTACTAGCTGCAGGATTAACGATGAGTCTCCTTGTTTTACCTGTCATTATTGTAGCCTCACAGGAAGCAATCCGTTCTGTTTCGAAAGAACTCCGTGAAGCATCTTTCGCAATGGGAGCAACGAAATGGCAAACTGTTTTAAAAGTTGTATTACCTGCTTCGATTCCTGGCATCTTAACCGGTGGGATTTTGGCATTATCAAGAGCGATCGGTGAAACAGCACCGCTTATCGTCATTGGAATCCCGATGTTCGTCGCCTTTTTGCCTAAAACAATCATGGACACATTTACTGTATTGCCTATGCAGATCTACAACTGGACATCCCGTCCTCAAGCAGAATTTCAAGATGTAGCAGCGGCTGGTATTCTAGTTATGCTTGTTTTATTAATCCTAATGAATTCGATTGCGGTATTCATTCGAAATCATTTCCAGAAAAGATATTAAGGGAGGAAACAGCAAATGAATGTAACAGTATTAAGATCCCAAAATGAACAAGACGGAATAACTGCAAAGACCCATGAGGAAAAAGAATTTGTTTATAAAACAACAGATTTGAACCTATGGTATGGAAGTACACATGCATTAAAAAACGTCAACTTGGATTTGTATGAAAATGAGGTTACCGCTATCATTGGACCATCAGGGTGTGGAAAGTCGACGTATATTAAAACGCTAAACCGCATGATTGAAATGGTTCCTGGTGTAAAAACATCTGGTGAAATCCAATACAGAGGTCGTAATATTCTAGATAAATCATACGGCGTGGAAGATTTACGTACTCAAGTAGGAATGGTGTTTCAAAAGCCAAATCCATTTCCAAAGTCTATTTATGAAAATATAGCGTACGGTCCCAAAATCCATGGAATCAAAAATAAGAAGGTTCTTGATGAAATTGTTGAGAAAAGTTTACGTGGTGCAGCGATTTGGAATGAGGTGAAAGACCGTCTAAAAGAAAATGCGTATGGCCTTTCAGGTGGACAGCAACAACGTCTTTGTATCGCTCGTTGCCTTGCCATTGAACCGGATGTCATCTTGATGGATGAACCAACTTCTGCGCTGGATCCTATTTCGACTTTAAAAGTGGAAGAATTAATTCAGGAACTAAAAAATGACTTTAGTATTATCATCGTTACGCATAACATGCAGCAAGCTGCACGTATTTCTGACCGTACGGCATTTTTCTTGAGCGGTGAGGTTGTCGAATATCGTGATACAACAACAATTTTTTCAAACCCAACTGATAAACGGACAGAAGATTATATTAGTGGAAGATTTGGTTAATGAAAAGGGTCTGACCTCGCACTCTGTATTGAGTTGTTGCGGGGTCTGACCCTTTTTTTGAGATATTCTTTTCACTATTCAGTCAGCATTTTAACAATTTCGGTAAGTTCCATATTAGGTGTAAATGTATATTGTCCAATCTGAATGCGCTTGATTAATTGATTTTCTTTCAAGTATTGGAGAAACACTACACCATTTTCGAAAATGCCCTCGTTTTCAAGAATCTCTGCTATTTTCTCAGGTGTCATCCCAGATTCCACAGTTAACGTATAAGAAACAGCAGATGGCTTCTCAGCTTGTATAGGTACCGCTTGTTTCTTAGCATCAGAAATGGTTTCACTGACCTGCTGCTTGCTTGTAGACTCTTTTTTGCTAGTTTCAGCAGATTCGATTTTGTATCCGTTATGTTCCAGCATCACTTTCGCTTCTTCAAGGGTTAAAGAGGCTTTCTTTTCAATAGGAAATACATATGAATAGCCACCAACAAGAGCAGACGTGAATATGATTCCTGCTGCAAATGCTCGAATTGTCGATTTATTCATGTTTTGATCCTCGCTTTTGTTGCATCTTCAATAACTGTGATGACCGTATCCATCGATAAGGTAGATTGTTTGGCAATTTGCTCAAGTGATATCCCTTGTTGATACAGTGAGAGCACTTGGCTTTTAAGAATTTCATTGATCTGTGAAGCAGTGTTGTTTGGTTTATGTACTGTATACGATGGAGGGTTTTCTTGAATAAGTAGTTCTTCTTCTAATATTTTGATTTTCTTTTTAATTTGATACATTTCTTGCATATGCGTAATGGTCATTTGCTCTATTTCTTCTTCAAGTTTTACATGATCTTTTGTGAAGAAGGAAATTAGTAAAAGAATACTGGAAAATACCAAAAGACCAATTAGTAGATATTCCATACGTTCACCTCTGCATTTTTTTAATTGGGTCTTTCTGATCATTTAAACCCCTCGATACCGTCGCTTCGAGTGAAAGTAGACAAGTACGTTTGAACTAAGGATGCGAATCAAAGACGGCTAAGATAAAGGCATTTAGCTATTTAGTCGTTCGGTCACAATTCTTAATTTACCACACTTTTTTGCGAAATTGGGCAAGTTTCTGGAACAATGAGCATAATTATAAAAAATAAACCAGTATTTGTCTAATCAGTTACTGAAACGTTGTCGAATTTAAATGGAAAAACCTAATAAATACGTTTTAGAAAATATTTTTTGACTAATTTACCTAGAAGGAAAAGGAGTTATGAAATTCGACAAAATGCGTTTATTGTATGGAATGCTATTCAGTGCTACGATTAGAGTAATAAAAAACTGACTATTCTAACTATTGAACAGACACACAGCTCGAAGGTTGTAGGTCTTACTTAAGTATTAATATATTGAAGCGCTTACATTAAATGAAAAGGGGAGAATCATGATGAACACTTTATCAGCTTACGAAACATTACCCAAGGGATCTGAGTCACATGGCTTCCGGAAACAATTAAAGGCTGGAATATGGATTGATGGAGAATTTGACTGGTATTCTGAAGAAGAAATGGCTGTTAATACAGGGGGACAAATGCGTTCCCTCATTCAATCTTTTTCAAAACAACATATATCATTTGTGAGATGCACGATTAAAAATACATCTGCTTTTTTAAAATCACCTAAAATGGTCTTTCATTATGAAAACATGCGTGATCCTCAAAATGTTGCCTTTTATTGCCCAGGAGAGAAGGCAATTTTACACATTGGCAAAAAATCAATCTCCTTGCTTGGTGGGGTAGTAAAAGGAAAGGGAATCTCGCAATATTGTATTCAAGGAAAAGGGAGCTTGTATCAGTATGGCTGCTTTAAATCGCTTAAAGAAGGAATACTTTCCTATTCACCGCTCGCAAAAGGAGAAGTGAGCAGCATTTTTTCCTTGGAACCAGAAATTCAACCTGATGAGTGTATTGAAGCAGTCGCTTGGGTCATCCACACAAACACCAAAGAGGAAGCCTTGTTTATGCATGATCAATTACTTTCTGCTCTGCCCCATTAATAGAAGTATTTTATGATAATATTTCTCGAAAAACAGACTAGCATTTGTATAGAAAAAATGCTATTATAGAAAAGTCCTATGTGAAAACATCAATATGTTTGGAGGGAAATACACATGCGCGTGAATATTACATTAGCTTGCACTGAATGTGGAGATCGTAACTATATTTCTAAAAAAAATAAACGTAATAATCCAGATCGTCTTGAGCTTAAAAAATACTGCTCAAGAGAAAAACGTTCAACTACACACCGTGAAACAAAGTAAGCAACAGGGTTTTCTCCTGTTGTTTTTTTTGTAGAAAAATGGTTGGAGCTATACAAAACGTAGTACAATAAGAATTTAATTAACTGAAAAATCGGAATTCAACTAACGATCTTTTCATTTAAGTTAAGTGATTACATGTTAAAACATAAGAAAGGCGGTATTCTACATGACAGATAATAAGCGGAAAATTCGTGAAGAAATGAAACGAAGATTATCAAGTTTGTCTACGATTGAGCATACCCAGCTTTCGCGTGAAATTGCACAGAAAGTATTCGCGCTAAAAGAATGGAAGCAGGCAGAAACGATAGGTATTACTGTAGCGGTTCATCCGGAGCCTGAAACAAAATTTATTATCGAACAAGCTTGGCTCGAAGGAAAACGCGTAGCGGTTCCGAAATGTAAGCCAAGTAGTAAAGAATTGGATTTCAGGTACATAACCAGCTTCTCGGAATTAGAGACGGTTTATTTTGGCTTACAGGAGCCCGTATTGGCGACGGAGCAGGCAACTAAGGAAGACCTCTCTTTACTGATCGTACCGGGTTTAGCGTTTACAAGAAAAGGGTACCGATTGGGCTTTGGTGGCGGATACTATGACCGTTTTCTTTCCGATTATAAAGGCAAGCTACTGTCACTTGCATTCGAACTTCAGTTAATGGAATACTTGCCTATCGAATGTCATGATATCCCCGTTTCAAAAATTATTACACCAATTCATGTATATAGCGCCGAGAATTAATACTTTTTCTTATGCATATAAAGAGGATGTTCAAAAATCCGGTAAAAAAGCTTGTGAATTGCATCAAAGCGCATTTTTGACCTTCTGTTAAAGTCGAGCACGACATGACGAGCCACACAGAAGTCAGCACATCCTGTGAAAGTCTGGTTCTCGCGTATTCCTACATAAATGCAAGGTTCTCGAGACGCGCTCGCAGAACTTCTCGGCTCTTTTTATCCTCCTTTTTGAACGCGCACATAAAATGAAACCTAGATTAATCGACAGTACGAACCCGATTGGTTCAACTAAACCGCCGAAGAGCACAGCGGTAGTTCCACTGTATCTCGTCAATTGGGGATTTACAGGCTGTTTATCCCCACCTATTTATTGTTTGTTTTTCTCGGGAAAATTGAGGTGGGGGTATTACAGCTTGTTAAACCGGGATAAAAATTCTTGATTTCGCCACACTAGAGGTAGGAGGGATGGATATGCTTCGAACAATAATGAAAATAATGATGATTGGCATGGTAGTGTATTTTGGATATCATTGTCGTTATCGCTTGATGAATCTGATCTTAGCCAATTCATTTTTGCGTAAATTGCTAGTTTCGGGAACATTTGGATCACGTGCTGTACGTGAGAAGATGTTACAAGGCCTCTTTAGTGGGGGAAATGGTACTAATTATTCGTAAGGCAGGTTTTGGGTCTGATTCTGTATCTCCTAAGCTTATAGGAGTGGGGATCGGCCCTTTTTTAGGAGCTAAGAAGAACGTTATGAACAGCAATTTTTTTCGAGAGTAGAGCCAATCAATTTAATGCGAATCTATATTTTTCAATGCCTATAGATTGAGCAAGGCTCTTGTTTTTGAATAACAAAAAAACGAAACAATTCATGTACGTTTGTTTGTACAATTACAATTAAATCTACTATAGTGAAGAGAAAGGGTAAGCAAGAATACATAAATTAGCAATAAGAAAGTGGGGAAAGTATTGGCATTTAAGGAGGATTATCTATATTGGTCGATTATTAAACAGCTTACAGTTCAATATCATTATCGAATGGTTACGATATCTGACGATCATCAAGAAATATGGCTTGAAACAGAGAGAGACAAGGCGTTTCCTGTTGTTAGAATCATTCGTCATGATCTTGATTGGGCGAATTGGTTAAAGCGTGATATTGACAGAGCCACTCTAATTGGCGAACAAATAAGGAGAAAACTTATTAAAAAGCCTTTGGATGTTTTGAATGTGTATATTACAGAGTTTGAACCTGTAGATGAATATGAATTTATTGACAAGAAAAGGATGGCAAACAAAACGACAGTCACTTCACAAATCGTAAGTACAGCTGCCTATACTGACAGAATAAATGAGCTTGAAACGATGTTTACTAAGTCTCTTTCCATTGAATTTCCACCTGATGAGGAAATCGACGAACAAAAGATTAGCAAGGTCAAACAAGTTGCTCTAGCGGGTTCTGTTCAACAAGCAAAGGAAGAACAACAGCTATTCCAAAGAGGGAAACCTCTATTTACATATATTTTTATGGCGATGCAGATTATCATCTTTTTATTAATGGAAATGAATGGTGGAAGTACGAATACAAAAACACTAGTGGATTACGGAGCTAAATATTCGCCTTATATTCTGTCCGGAGAATGGTGGCGCTTTTTTACACCAATTGTTGTACATATTGGCTTTATGCATTTATTGATGAATTCCCTATCTCTCTATTTTATTGGAACGGAAGTTGAACGGCTTTATGGAAATATCCGATTTTTAATCATTTATCTGGTAGCAGGCTTTGGTGGATCATTAGCCAGTTTGATTATTACGCCGTCCGTTTCTGCGGGAGCGAGTGGCGCTATTTTTGGCTGTTTTGGTGCTTTACTCTATTTTGGCATCATATACCCGAAATTATTTTTTAGAACGATGGGCATGAATATTATTATTTTGATTGCAATCAATTTAGGCTATGGCTTTTCAGTATCAGGAATTGATAATGCCGGGCATATTGGTGGGTTGGTCGGCGGCTTCTTGGCTGCTGGTATCGTCCATCTCCCTAAACATAAACCAAACATTAAACAACTATTATTTGCGGGTGCTACGATTATCCTTACCTTTGGATTGCTTCAATACGCCTATAGTGATAGGAATCAATCTGTATACTTTGATGAAACGACAGGGAGTTTGGCCCAAGAATATATGACTGCTGGAGATAGTGATAAAGCATACGAACTGTTAACGACTAGTATTGATAAAATGGAAACTCATCCGTTTTCTTCATTTGTATTAGGAAATATTGAATTTGAGCGTGGTAATTATCAAGATGCCTCAATGAATTACGAAGAGTCCGTAATGCAAAATCCGGAATTTCATGAAGCTCATTACAATTTAGGCTTATGCTATTATAAGCTGCATCGGGTGGAAGAAGCGAAGAGCCAGTTTCAAAAAGCGGTTGATCTTTCTCCAGATCAAGAAGAATATCAAAAAATATTGAATCAGTTGAATGAAACACCATAAAGTATCACTAACTTGCAAACAATAAGGGGTTTAGGAATAAATGCTCTATAGCCTTTGCGTACCAATTAATACGTGGGGTATATAAATGATCTAGACAGTTGACTAAAGCTAACCTTTGAAAAAAGCCTCGCATGAAGAATAAATATTTTTCTTCGTGCGAGTGCTTTAGAACTAACTTTTATATACTTTGCCGAAGCACTATAGGTGTTCCGTCGCTAGTTTGCAATAGAATGAGAAGCTCTGTGTGATTTTTTGCAACAAGTAGAATTGGGATAGTACTGCCAATTGGATTTAGGATGCTTCCGTCTTCTTTTTGTATTCCCAAAAGATAATTTTTATATAACCCTTCCCAAAGTTTTCCAATTATTTCTTCTCTCTGTGCCGATGGAAAACTTTTAAGTAGTTCATCGGTCCTGTTTGGCAAATCCGTTAACGGTAATGCGGTGTAATGATTTTCTAGGATGCCGAATTGCTTCAGGGCGTCTGTATAAGCTGTATCTACAATAGACCTTGTGTACTTGTCAAGTGTATGCTGCCATTTTTTTTGCTCATTATTGATCGGATCGTGAAATGTTTGAAAGTCCTTTTGGAGAGAGAGGATTGCATAAAGATGATCTTTACTCATTTTTTGCACACTTGTATAGGTGTTTTCTTTCGGATGCACTTCTCCATAATGGAAGCTGACGCTTTCGAAGAGACCACTTTCTTTTTCAGAAAAAGATTTTGTTTGTAATAAATTTGCTTGATCTTGTTTCCAATCCTTTATAAGTCCTAGTAATCGGCCGTTTCTAAATAATAAAGAAATATCTTGGCGTAAATAAACCGGCTGAGCTAAGGTGGATTCGACTTTCCAGTTTACTTGATAGTGTGACGTACCTTTTTGCTTTGCACGTAAATTCGTATCAGCTGTAGTAAAGCGGAGGTCAGGGTCTATCGGGAAAAAAATAATGGTATCTTCGACAGATTTTGATCCGAAGGTAAAAAATGCAGCTAATAGAGCAGTTACTAATATAATGGCTGTATGCTTCCATTCGATTTTCATCATGCACCTCCAAAAAAATCACGGTACTCTATCTTATGAATGAAGATGGACAACTATGAAAATATATTTTGTTTTGCAAATAGATAAAACATTCATGAGCGCCTGCTCTAAAGCCCATCGATAAAGTGAAACTGCCATTAGTGGGGGGGGGGGACAGCCTGTTAAACCGGGATAAAAAGGTTCACAGGTTTTATAAACTGTATCACCTTATGAAGGTGGCGGTGCGGAGCCGATTTCGCGAAGCCCCGCCCTTTTTTTGCAAAAAAAACGCTTTCACTTGTCGGTTAATCATGTATTCGCTATACTTTTACTAGAATATAAATTAAGTAAAGCAACTTTAGGAAAGGGACATTCATGAAAACAATTTATGATATTAAAACATACTTAAGAAGATTTGGAACGTTCATCTATACAGGTGATAGAATCGCAGATCTTGAACTGATGGAAGTAGAGATTCGAGAAATTTACAAGTTAGGTATAATGGACACTAAAGAATTCCAGATGGCTATTTTGTTGTTAAGACAAGAGATTCAGGCTTCGGAATGAGAAGTAATCGGGTTGATGTATATAAACATTCAATAAAAAAGTAGAAGGTGACATAAATGGATAAATGGCTAATGGGCGTAGATTTGGGTGGAACCACAACGAAGCTCGCAATTATTAATATGTACGGTGAAATTCTTCATAAATGGGAAATTGCCACTGATATTTCAGATAATGGTCAGCGCATCACCACCAATATTGCCAAAGCGATTGATGATAAATTGGCGGAATTAGGAGAGTTTAAAAGTAAGTTACTTGGGGTCGGAATGGGGGCACCAGGCCCTGTAAATGCTGTAAATGGTTCAATCTATGAAGCTATTAATCTTGGCTGGAACAACTACCCGTTAAAGGATTTACTGGAAACGGAAACTTTACTACCAGCTGTCATTGATAATGATGCGAATATAGCGGCACTTGGAGAAATGTGGAAGGGTGCAGGAAATGGGGCAAAGGATATCGTTTGCGTGACGCTTGGAACTGGAGTCGGTGGCGGGGTCATTGCTAACGGATTAATGGTTCATGGGGTAAGCGGTGCGGGTGGAGAATTAGGTCACATCACAGTCGTAACAGACGCAGGTGCTCCTTGTAACTGCGGCAAAACCGGCTGTCTTGAAACGGTAGCTTCCGCGACAGGAATCGTTCGTTTGGCAAAAGAAGCTTTGGAAAAAACAAACGAACCTTCCTTGCTCCAAGAAAAAATAGATGGTGGGGAAAGCTTATCATCGAAACTACTATTCGCATGTGCAGAAGAAGGAGATGCTATATCTCTAAAGGTTATTCAACAAGTTAGCAAGTACTTAGGCCTTGCTTTAGCACAGGCAGGTAATATCTTGAATCCGGAAAAAATCGTAATTGGCGGAGGGGTCTCTAAAGCGGGTGATTTACTGCTTAAACCAGTTCGGGATTATTTTGAACTCTACGCATTTAAGCGGGTTCGCAAATCAACAACAATTAGCATGGCTACACTCGGAAATGATGCAGGAGTCATTGGAGCTGCATGGCTTGTGAAAAAACATTTCGCTAATTAATGGATCTTGATAAATCATCACAATGAGAGGATGTTCCAAGAAAGGGTTTGACCTTTTCGTTATGGGGCATTCTTTTTTGTCATGTATGATAATAAAAAATATTTTGTGACAGTTTTTGGGGGCTTTCGTTGATTTTTTGTTTTATAATGAATATCTAAAGCATTAGTAAAAAAGGAGGTGTGGGGGTTGAAAAATTTTTTAGGGTAGTAGTTCATCTATTACTGCGACCGGGACTACCGGCAATTCGGTTAAACAATTGTTTTGTATTATGTACCATCTCCATATTCCTTCTCCTAACGGCTTGTGAGGCCACGAAGAATGAAGAAACACTGAAACCAGAAAAAGAATTAGAAAACCCCGTTGTCGTTGAAGACAAGTATGAGCTACCTGAATTTCTAATCGACAAACACGAACAGATTGTACAAGTGTATGGCTGGTTGGATTCCTCCACCATTATTTATTCGGAAAAACTCGGTGAAAATAACCAATTACAGGTGATGAGCTGGAATTTTCAGACGCAGAAAAAAAGCGTTTTTTATCAACCAACCGAAGATATTGTGGATGTCAGTATTAGTCCAGATCGATCGTACGTGCTCGTTCATTTAGCTCCATTGGCTAATGAAGCAGTGATTGAAGTTTTAAACCATGATGGCACGATGGCTTTTTCTGCTTCTGTTCCATCAATTGAGTTAGCTTATGAATGGAATATACATGACCAAGGTGTGTTGTTTCTTTCTAGTTTTTTTGAAGATTGGTCATATCGAACATACATCGTAAATACGAAAGAACAAAAGATTGAAACGATAGAATTTCCACAGCCCTTTGTGAAGTGGGGAAGTAAGGAAGACCTGCTGTATCTAGACTGGGATGAAGATGAGCCTAATTTAAAAGCCCCACTTATGAAGAAGAATCTTCGTTCAAATCAGCGGGAAAGTATGATGCTTGACGTTATTTACTTTACTCGAACAGAGCATACATTAATGACGATTCAAGATCAAAGCGAGAACTATGATAAAGCTACTTATAGCTTTTTTACTGATAAAAACAAGCTTATTACAAGTTTTTCAGCACTACATTTAAAAAACTATTCAAGTTGGCTGATCCCTTACTTCGACATGAGAGAAGAAACTTCTCAATTTATCTCTTTCATACCAGAAAAAGCGGCGAATGTTGGTCAATATGCTGGGGGATTTTCCTTACACGTATTCAACTGGAAGACTGGAAAAGAAGAAGTGATTCTTACCAAAGCGGAAAACGAACCATTAAGCTGTTCGCCGAATGGTATTTGGTGCCTTTATGGGAATCAATTTGAAAAAATTATTAACTTGAAAAATAAAACAGTGAAAAATTTATTTGAAATTAGCTAAAAATAAAGAGGCCGCCGATTGGCAGCCTCTTTATTTTTACCGCTTTAAGTAATCAGTGTACTAGTGTTGGAAAGCCGTTGTTAATGACAGTCATAATGGCAAACCAGCCAAATACAACTGTACTTCCTCCAGCAAACAAAATCGCTAGAATGTTTTTATCTTTAAATGCACGTAGTGTAGCAGCTAGTCCTAATATTGCGACTAGAGCGAAAATAATTACTAATCCCATGTTTTTGCCCCCTTTGTTCTCAATCTTTGCTTACTTATACTGTACCCAAAGATTTGATAACGAACTTTAGAATATGTAATTTTGATTGCATATATTAACATTTTAATGTTTTTTTGGATGTTTGTCGAGGTTTAAAAATGAACCTTTTTGTATGAAGGACATGGGGACGGGTCTACGCGACTTACTATTATAACCAATTTACTTAGCAAGTATACTTATATAATCAAGAAAGCGTCCGAAATTCCGGCTCCGCACCGCCACCATTGTGATTAGGTGAGTGTAGCGTGTTTAATGAACTATCCTTCATAATAACTGGTGGCGTCTTAACACCATTCAGGTTTTGTAATTAGATTGATGCTTCATGGTAAATGATGGCGTTATTACGCCACATTCTTTTTGTAAGTTAAATGAATGGTTTTATTTTTTCAAAAATGATAGGTTTAAACCGTCATATGTTTCTTGCGAATCTAATATGAAACATCATGTCTTATAAGTTGTGTAAAATGATCATAAAACGTTTTGCAATTAGAATAGGAGTGGAAGATGTTGAAGTGGAACCAGATTCCTTTAGGACCGTTACAAACAAATTGCTACGTCATGGAGAAAGCAGAAAAGTGTGTAATTGTCGATCCAGGCGGAGAAGGTAATAAATTAATTCAGTATATTCAGACTAAAAGGTGGCAGCCCATAGCGATTTTATTAACACACGCTCATTTTGACCATATCGGAGCCGTGGATGTTATTCGAGATTATTACCAGATTCCCGTATATTTACATGAAAAGGAAGCAAAGTGGCTTGCAGATGCAGATCTAAATGGCTCAAAATCATTTACTCCAGGGAACCCAATCGAAATAAAGCCTGCAGATCAAATGATTACAACAGAATTTGACTTGGTGCTTGGCGAATTCCATTTTATTGTATTGGAAACTCCAGGACATTCACCAGGAAGTGTTTCCTATTATTTACGAGATGAAGGTATGATTTTCGCAGGTGATGTACTTTTCCAACAAAGTGTAGGCCGCACAGATTTAAGAGGTGGCAATGAACAGCAATTGCTGAAAAGCATTCACGATAAGCTATTAACCTTGCCAGAAGATACGATTGTCTTACCTGGACATGGTCCGATTACGAACATTGCCGATGAAATGGATCAAAACCCGTTTCTGAATGGATTTTAAGATAAAAAATATAAAAAAAGGGTTTCCAAAAAAAAGAAAGGGTCAGACCCCACATCTACTATAGATCGTTTATTTGTCGTGTGAATGACATTATAAACGGTGTATAGAGTGTGAGGTCAGCCCCTCCTTTAGCCCCTTTTAGTATGTAGCAATTAATGCGCTGCCCCGCCCGCAGGCAGTAAAAATACTGTGTAGTAGCTGTATCCGACAAAGAAAACGGTTAAATAAGCGCCAAACACATAGATATACATACGCTCTGAAAGACGAAGATAACTTAAAAGTACAAAAAAACCAGTTTGCCCGAAGAAAAGTAAAGATAATGCATACATGTCTCCAAGGTAGAAAAAGATTGCCATAATGGCTGTCCAAAAACCTAGAACGCGATACATACGATCCACTCTAATACCCCCTTTAATTCCCATTGATGGTTACATCTAACGTAATTATAGAATAGTTGCTCACGAACTGTAAAGTCTAGTTTGTAAGCAATACCAAATATGTACAGGGTGACAAGTTTTAAAACAGATAGAGGTTGTTCAAAAAGTCCGGTAAAAAAGCTTGCGAATTGCATCAAAGCGCAATTTTGACCGTCTGTTAAAATCGCGCACGTCCTGTGCAAGTCCGGTACTCAACGTTACTGCATACGCGAAAGGTTCCCGATATGCGCTCGCAGAACATCTTGGCTCTTTTTATCCTTTTTGAACACGCACTTTAAGTCTTATTTACTATGCCCATTATTATATATGGAAATTCTTATGGTGGTGAAAGAATCAGCAAGTCATGTAATCTAAACAAGCCCAATAATCTAAAGCCAGTTAGAAAAATATTCGTAGCATTATTATGGACGGTCATCCTATTTTTCCTTCAAAAAAATATTTTAAATAATTTTATTTTTTTTGAAGGATTTTGCCAAAAGGCGTCGAAATGTATAATTAACCAAAATAGGAGGTGAATTGTAAGTGAAATCGATTGAAAAGACAGCTGACGATATCCTTTCGCGCGCTGTCCGTCTAGGAGCATCTGATATTCATATCGTTCCTAGAAAAGATGGTCCTCTCATCCAGTTCCGCATTGAAAGTAAGCTACATCCTCAGGAAGTGTTAACGAAAGACGAAAGTGATCGCCTCATTTCTCATTTGAAATTTCTTGCTTCGATGGACATTGGTGAAAAAAGACGGCCGCAAAGCGGAGCCATTACCCTTGAGTTGGACAACAAAATTATTGGTCTAAGATTATCTACGCTACCCACCGCTTTTTCCGAAAGCCTTGTGATTCGTCTCATTCCTAAACAAAATATTCTTCCCGTCGAACAGCTTTCCATTTTTAAGAATACAGCCGATAAACTATCAGCTCTGTTAAAACACTCTCACGGATTATTGATCCTAACCGGACCGACCGGAAGCGGAAAAACCACTACCTTATACTCGTTGCTTCACCACGCAAAAGACATGATTAACCGCAATGTTATCACCTTAGAAGACCCCATTGAAAACAAATCAGAACAAGTTCTTCAAGTCCAAATTAATGAAAAAGCAGGTATTACGTATTCAGTAGGCTTAAAAGCCATTTTGCGACACGATCCCGATGTGATTATGGTAGGAGAAATTCGTGATGCAGAAACGGCGGAAATCGCTGTGAGAGCGGCCATGACGGGGCATCTCATACTCACAACGATGCATACAAGGGATGCCCAAGGTGCCGTATACCGGTTGCTTGAATTTGGAATCAGTTGGATTGAAATTCAACAAACCTTACTAGCTGTGACGGCTCAAAGATTGCTAGAACTTCAGTGTCCAATCTGCAAGAGAAATGAATGTGATGGCGAGTGTGGTATTAAAAAGAGAAGAAAACGAGCAAGTGCATACGAACTTATTACAGGTAAAGAGTTGTCAGCAGTATTGCAATCGGCTAAAGGTGAAGGGAATGACGTATCTTATCGAAAATTAAGGAATGAAATTGGCAAAGCAGTTGCATTTGGGTATGTAAATCAAGAGGAATTTACAAGATTGGTGTATGAACATGAAACGAAGTAATTGGAATATGAAGGAGCAATCACAATTTCTTCTCAAATTAGGAGAGCTTTTAGAATTTGGCTACCCGCTTGCCGAGGCCATCCGATTTCTTATGCTTCAGCATACTAAAAAGAAAGAAGCGGATTTACAACGTTCGATTTCAGAGCTGCGAAGCGGAAATTCCTTTCATAGCGTCTTAACTATGCTGAATTTTCATCCTCAATTGGTCCACTTTATTTACTTTTCAGAAGCATACGGCAACCTACCTAAAGCACTTCAGGAAGCAGGACTGTATTGGGGGCAAAGAAATGATGATATCGAGAAATTAAAAAAGATCTTTCTGTACCCTCTTTTCCTCATTTTCTTTGTAACAATTGTATTTTATATGATGAAAACCGTGCTTCTACCTAAAATTCAATCTCTCTTTCAAACGATGAATGCTGAAGAAACGTTGTTATTACAAATCATTGTTTCATTCGTAACTTTATTGGATTTGCTTCCTTACCTCCTCGTTTTTGCGATTATCGTATATCTGCTACTCCACTCATTTTATTTGAAAAAACTCTCGTCTTTTAAACGCCAAAGCTTGCTTTTAAGAATCCCCCTCCTTGGCACCTTTATAAAATTGTACGAAACCCATTTTTTTGCAAGCCAATTAAGCGGCCTTTTAGTAGGAGGATTATCTATTAACGAAAGTATTACCCTATTTGAAAAGAGTGGAGTTCAGCCGTTTTATCATGATGTTTGTCAATTAATAAGAAATGAATTAACGGAAGGGAAGCCGCTTGACGCCATATTTCGAGATCTGCCCTATTTCGAGAAAAGGTTAAGTGTCATTACCGCAAACGGTCAGAAATCGGGAAGGCTTGAGCAAGAATTATATATGTATAGCCGTTTTATTTTGGATCAAGCCGAGGAGAAGATGAAATTTATGATGCAGATTATTCAGCCAGCCTTATTTTCGCTAATTGGTCTTGTGATTGTTTCCATTTATTTGGCTGTTCTGTTACCAATGTTTTCGCTTATGAAAGGACTTTAAGGAGGAAAAAAATGAATGAAAAAGGGTTTACACTCATTGAAATGCTCATTGTTTTGTTTGTCATTTCTATCCTGTTAATTATTACGATCCCTAACATTTTGAAAAACCAAAATTCAATTCAGTCAAAGGGCTGTGATGCCTATGTGAAAATGGCTCAAAGTCAAGTACAGGCTTATCAAATCGATCATCATGCATTACCAGAGAGCCTAGCTGAATTGAAAGATAAGGAATATCTTAAAGAAACCTACTGCCAGAAGGACGGAGATATTATTCTGAGCGCAGATGGAGAAGTCAGCTTAGTGAAGGGGAGTAAGGATGAATAATGAGATGACAATTACTAGTAACGAACAAGGCTATACACTTTCTGAGATGTTGCTTGTTCTGTCTATTTTTATGTTAATTGTTTCTCTAAGTGTCGGCTTTCTACCAGGCTTTTCAAAAAGCATGGAGAAACAGCTCTTCATGGATCAAATGATTGATGATTTGCATTATATACAGCATTATGCAATGACTCATAATATGAAGACGATTTTTTCGATTGATACGAAAAACAAAAAATACTATGGATTCACCGATTTTAAAGAGAAAATACTTGTTCAACGATCGATTCCAAATGACATAAAAATTGAAAAAGGGAGTTTGAATTTGGAAATTACCTTTTACCAAGAAGGAGTACCTAAAATGTCAGGCACTTGGTTGATTCGGGCGGAAAATTCAGTAAATAAACTCACCATTTATTTAGGGGCAGGAAGGATGAAAATTGAGAAACTCTAACGGATATATATTTCTAGAGACTATGATTGCTTTTGTTATCTGCTTATTTATCGTGAGTACGATTTTGCCTATCGTCCATGAAGTCAAAATTGATCGTGCAAATATAAAAATTAGATCCGTTGCCCTGCACCTGCTTTATGAAACATTGGCCGCTTATCTTGACGGTGATGGAAGATTGTCAACGGAATTATCGGACGAGTACCGTTTCACTTGGACGATTGAAGACGAATCGGCAAAGGTAATGGGATGTATTGAATATGAAAATGCAGAAGGTTCATATGAAACGATTTGTGACGCAGTTGAATAATCGAGGGTTCACACTCATTGAGATGTTGCTGTCCTTGTCGATCTTTATTTTGATTGCTGGAATGATTGTTCAGCTTTATGTAGTAGTAGGGAAAGAACTTTATCAGGATAAACGGCTCAATCAAATGGAATGGGAAATTTTTCTGCAACAAATCAAGGGAGAACTTTGGCAATCTAGCAGCCAGACTATATTAAATGACAGCATATATATGGTTGTAGGGGAAAATATTATAAGCATTGAAAAATATGATCATATTTTACGAAGGCGGGTGAATCGTACGGGACATCAAATTATGCTTCAAAACGTTTCTAGCTTTCATTGTAGGATGGAAGGAAATAAGATTGTTATATCCGTAAAAGATTTGGCAGGAAATACGTTTACAAGGGTGCTGAGACCCTTCGTGACAAGTGGATTTGAAAATGTGCAAGAATGAAAAAGGTGCTGTAGTATTGCCTGTCACAATGGTTGTAGCCTCGGTTTTGATTGTGTTCACTTTTTACAGCATAGAGAAATTCAACCTTGAAAAAATGTTTTACAAAAATGTTGAAAATGTTTTAGTACTTGATCATCTTCTGTTGTTGGCCTCTCATGAAGTACAGAATATGGTCGCTCATGATGCGTATGTTGATGGAGGTGTTCTTCATTTTCCAAATGGGACCGTTGAGTATGCAATGATAAGCAGCGAAGAGCGCTATTTTTCGATGGAATTATTTGCATTAACCACGCAAGGGCTGAGTAGGAAAGTGAATGTCCTTTATGACATAGAGGAGGGAGAGTTGGTAAAGTGGGGAAAAGTATTTACTCTAAACGATCATATGAATAAATAAGCTGATTTTGTCCATACTGAATAGTAGGTGATGGCTATGTCTACGAATGATTATATTAAATATTTAACGCAGCAACTAGTAAAATACTTTGAAGTTCCAAAAACCGTTCGAAAGGAACAACGCAAACATAAAAAAGAAAATAGACCAACATTTCTAAGTCAATGGTTTGGAATTGTACCTTTCGCAATTAGCATGCTTTTAAAAAGAAAATAAAATGAAACTTCCATCAGTGTTTTTCCCCACTGATGGTTAGTTAAACCGGGATAAACGAGAGAGATTGTCCAAATAGGGTCAGACTTCACACTCTTTACACTGTTTATTGTGTCATGTACACATCATATAAATAGTGTTTAGAGAGTGTTGGGGTCTTGACCCTTTTTGTTTCTAGAAGAGGATGTTCACAAAGTCCGGTAAAAAAGCTTGCGAATTGCATCAAAGCTCATGAATGACCTTCTGTTAAAACCGCGCACGTCCTGTGCGCAACACAGAAGTCAGCACATCCTGTGCAAGTCCGGGCCTCACGTATTACTATATACGTTCCGGTCCTCTCGAGATGCGCTCCTCGAACTTCTCGGCTCTTTTTATCCTCTTTTTTGAACACGCACTAGAAGACTAAATCGCTTGATTGGATAAATAAAATAATCCGCCATTAACAATAGAAATAGTAATATTCGGTTCATAGCGATTTTGTAATGCTTCTTTTTCGGTATAGTAGCTCTCAGCTTTGTCTTCCATGTCTTGATAAAAGTTTTCAAGTAACCGTAAATCATCTTCCCATCGCTCGATCGCTCTTTCAGCCCAAGTATGATCGTCTCCTTCGAAAGTTCGCCTAATATATGAGTCAAGCCTGAGCAGACCGCTTTTTGGTTTGATGAGCGGCGATAAGGTAAATGAGTAGTCTGGAATTTTTGGAGTTACTTGTATTTGTAAAAGCCTTTCATGAAACTGTTCGACGATTTCTCCTGTTATTAAATTTAAGCCTGCAGACAACAGAATATCTTTCTTGCGATCACTTTGATAGGAAACTTTTGCATTGATAGAAAGCCATGGATATAAAGGATTCTGCGTATGGTCCTGCTGGATAATCTCCTCGTATAAGCGGATAAATCCGGCAAGCTTTTTCGTAGATGCAAAAATCTGATGTAGTCGTTGTGATCCGAAATGGATCAGTTCCCCTTTGACGTCATCTGGTGCCTGTTGTGGATCTGTTATAAGGGTAAGCTGAGATGGGTTGGGAATGCCACCGGTTTTTTCAAGATAGTGCCAGTAAAAGGGACGGTTCATCAATTCCTTATCGAGTTCAATCGTTAACTGAATCGTTAAATAAGCAGGGTGATTTTCTATGATTTCACAATGATTCGCTTTGAAATAGGTGAGCAAGAAATCATGAATTTCCTGTTGCTGCATGAAGATTTCCCTCCTTCATTTCTTGGGCGAATTGAATCATGGAAGAAAGATTATCCATTTTAATTTTCATTTCACCTTCTGATTTTGATCCTTCTACTACATCCACTAAATAATCTTCGATATTGCCGATATCTAATTTTGTTAAAATATCATCTAATTCGCCAATCACTTTTTCAAATAACTGAATCTTTTCATAGAGAAGTTTCAAGATATGTTCTTCTACTGTATTTTCCGTCGCGAAATTATAAATCATGACATCTTGGGTTTGACCGAGCCGATGAACCCTGCCAATTCGCTGCTCCAGCCGCATCGGATTCCATGGCAAATCAAAGTTGATTAAATGATGACAAAATTGTAAGTTGATACCTTCACCGCCAGCTTCTGTAGCAATTAGCACTTGAATCTTATTTTGAAAAAGCTCTTTCATCCAATCTTTTTTACCGCGCTTAAACCCGCCACGAAAAGGTACTGAGCTTATGCCGTTTTGCTGTAAAAACCATTGTAAATAAAGTTGTGTAGCTCGGTACTCCGTGAAAATAATGACTTTATCGTTGATTTTCTGGATTAATTCCAACGCCTTCTCTGCCTTTGAATTGCGCTCAACTTGCTTTGCTGTCTCAAAGAGATTATTCAACTTTTCTATGAATTCAGGTGCAGGATTTTCATGTTTTTGAGACATGTTTTTTAAAGTGGTAAAGACTGCTTCTTTGCTGCTGCATGCTTCTCTTTGGAGGGTTAGGCTTGAAAATGCACTTCCCGCTCCTTCAGATTGCGATCGGAACGCAGCTACCGCGTCATATAATGCCTGCTCAGTAGGTGAGAATTTAATTATAATTGTTTCAACATGACGTTTCGTCCACTCGATTCCAGTATCGGCACGGCGGTTTCGAATCATAACCGTATTAACAAGCTTCTTAAGATGTTCATCTTCATAGATGGTACGGCCTTTTCCTTTATACTTTTCAGAAAAAAGAGCTGCATTTCCTAAATGTCCAGGTTTAAGAAGGGAAACAAGATGAAAGATTTCTTCTACCTTATTTTGAATAGGTGTAGCAGTTAACAGAAGGCAGAATTTCTTTTTCAAACTTTGAACAAATTCATAGTTTTTCGTTTTATTATTTTTTAATTTATGAGCTTCATCAATAATGATTAAATCGTATTCTTGCTTAAAAATGATGTCTCTATGTGGATTACGCTTCGCTGTATCTATGGATGATACGATACAATCGCATGAATCCCATACATAGCTTTTTCTCTGAACAACAGCGGGGATATGAAACTTTGTATTTAGCTCAAACGCCCATTGGGAAACGAGTGAAGCAGGAACGAGAATCAGTACTTTTTTCACGAGACCGCGAATCATATATTCTTTAATGATTAAGCCGGCTTCGATTGTTTTTCCAAGACCTACTTCATCAGCCAAAATTGCTTTGCCATTCATAGTCTCGACGACTTGTCGGGCAGCTTCGAGTTGATGAGGAAGTGGTGTTAGCTGATTAAGATGATGAGGTGCTTGCAGTCCTTCAAATTCTGGAATGGCCAGATGCTTTTCCGCTTGAACTGCAAGTTTATACAGCTCCCAATTCGCCCAAGGACCATCATTCTCCACTTTATCTAAAAATTCTTCTGACCATTCATCGTCAAATTTGATTCGAATTTGCATAAATATTGCTCCTTTCTAAATATAAAAACCTAATACACGAACATTAAGGTGATAAATATAAAAAAAGTTTGGTTTTTTGTGAAAAGATGATTGCGATTCAAGCATTATTAATGGTAGTATGAACGTAACGAATAAATTTTGAAATTTTCTATTAATAAACATGATTTTTATTTGAAAGACTTCCACTGTTTGATTTACTATAGTAGTAACAGAATTCTAGGTGTTTGGTGAAAGTAGCCTCTTTTTCTGTGAAATAAAGATTGTGTAAAGTCGGCAAAGTCCGTCTTAGTTGTTCAACCCTTATTTACATAGTATGTTCAAAAAAGACAATATTATATGCGGATGAAGGCTGGGGGAGAGACTACTTTTGTAGCGCCGAAGGAGCAAGCTTAGCAGCGAATCTCTCAGGCAAAAGAACCCTTGTTGGACGCAACTCTGGAGAGTGTCTAAAGGCGTAAGCTTTTAAGACCACCAAAGGGGAAAGCCTTTTAAAGGTAAACTTTCAGGTTTCAGGACAGAGAAATAGCTCAGGAGGAGCTTCTCTGTCTTTTTTCTATGGAAAAGGGGCGGAGCTTCTAAAAAAATAGCTGCGCACCGTCACCTTCATAAGGTGATACAATTTGAGAATCTGAACCTTTTTCATCGTTTTAGTTTTAGAGCAGGCGCTCATGGATGTTTTTATGCCCTAAAAATACGAGGAGGCGTAGTATGACTGAATTAAAAAGAACACCATTATTTACGATTTACGCCGATTATGGTGGTAAAACGATTGACTTTGGTGGCTGGGAGCTACCAGTCCAGTTTTCTAGCATTAAAGAAGAACATGAAGCAGTACGTACAAAAGCAGGCTTGTTCGATGTCTCTCATATGGGGGAGTTTGTTGTAAAAGGTGAAGGAAGCACGGACTTTTTACAAAGAATGATTACGAACGATATTCTCAAGCTTGAAGTAGGGCATGCGCAATATGCCGCATTGTGCTATGAAAATGGTGGAGTTGTCGATGATTTAATTATTTACAAGAAAGCGAAAAATGACTATTTATTAGTCGTGAATGCTGGCAATATTGAGAAGGATTTCAATTGGCTACATGATCACTTGATTAAAGATGTTGAACTGACAAATATCTCAAATGAAGTTGCTTTGCTTGCTCTTCAAGGTCCAGCTGCTGAAAAAGTCCTTCAGAAATTAGCTGTAAACACAAATTTGAGTGAGATTGACTTTTTTACTTTCAAAGAAAATATGGAACTTAATGGAGTCACGGCTCTCGTCGTATCACGCACAGGGTATACAGGGGAAGATGGCTTTGAAGTGTATTGTAATAACGAAGACGCAAAAATACTCTGGAAAGCGATTCTCAAAGCAGGTAAGGATGAAGGCGTTCAACCAATCGGTCTAGGTGCTCGTGATACGCTCCGGTTCGAGGCGAAGCTCCCGTTATACGGTCAAGAGTTAACACCTAATATTTCGCCAATTGAAGCGGGAATTGGTTTTGCGGTTAAAGTTGACAAAGAGGCTGATTTCATCGGCAAGTCTGTTCTTGCCGAGCAAAAAGAACATGGTGCACCGCGCAAGCTTGTCGGCATCGAAATGATGGAACGCGGCATACCACGTCATGGTTATTCTGTTTACTATGGTTCTGAATTGATTGGCGAAGTGACAACTGGGACACAATCGCCGACATTGAAGAAAAACGTAGGTCTTGCCTTATTGAAAAAAGAGTATACGGGAATTGGAACAGAAGTTGAAGTTGAAATCCGTTCCAAACGCGTGAAAGCCATAGTGGCTAAGACACCATTTTATAAACGACCAAGAGGATGAGGGGGAGAAAATCATGACTAAACATCGCTATTTACCGATGACTGACCAAGATCAAAAGGAAATGTTAGCCGCAATTGGAGTTCCTACTATAGATGAGCTATTCAGTGATATTCCACAGAGCGTACGTTTCCAAGGTGAATACAAGATTAAACCTGCTAAATCAGAACCAGCTCTTTTAAAAGAGCTTACTAAATTGGCTGGGAAAAACGCCGATGCAAAGCGCTATGCTTCTTTTCTAGGTGCTGGTGTATACGATCATTACCAACCAATTATCGTTGACCATGTGATTTCTCGTTCTGAGTTTTATACAGCGTATACCCCTTATCAGCCGGAAATTTCTCAAGGAGAGCTCCAAGCAATCTTTGAATTTCAAACGATGATTTGTGAATTGACTGGCATGGATGTTGCTAATTCTTCTATGTATGATGGTGGAACTGCTCTTGCTGAGGCAGCGATGCTAAGTAGCGGGCATACAAAACGTAAGAAAATCTTGATTTCTAGTACGGTTCATCCTGAGTCCCGTGATGTTGTAAAGTCGTATGCGTTGGGACAGCGTGTTGAAGTAGTGGAAATTCCACATCTTGATGGTGTAACCGATTTGGATGCACTGCAAGAATTAATCAGCGGCGATATTGCAGGAGTCATCGTTCAATATCCAAATTTCTTTGGGCGTATTGAACCTTTAAAGGAGATTGAAAAAATCGTTCATGAACAAAAAGCGATGTTTATTGTCTCAAGTAATCCCTTAGCGTTAGGCGCCTTAACCCCACCTGGAAAACTAGGCGCAGATATTGTTGCTGGAGATGCTCAACCATTTGGAATTCCTGCAGCATTTGGTGGACCACATTGCGGCTATTTTGCAGTAACGAATAAATTATTGCGTAAAGTACCAGGTAGACTTGTCGGGCAGACCGTTGATGAAGATGGCAAACGTGGCTTTGTATTAACGCTTCAAGCTCGAGAACAGCATATTCGTCGTGATAAAGCAACTTCTAATATTTGTTCGAACCAGGCACTAAATGCTCTCGCTGCTTCCGTAGCTATGACAGCACTCGGGAAAAAGGGTGTAAAGGAAATGGCTGTACAAAACATCCAAAAAGCTCATTATGCGAAAAAAGCTTTGCAAGCTAAAGGAATCGAAGTCGTGTTCGAAGGTCCTTCGTTTAACGAATTCGTGATTAAGCTTCCAGCATCGTATCGTGAAATCAATGATCAATTGTTTGCGAAAGACATAATTGGCGGCTATCATCTAGGTTTAACGTACCCAGAACTTCAAGATCACATGCTTGTAGCCGTGACAGAGTTGAGAACAAAAGAAGAAATTGATGCATTTGTACAAGAATTGGGGGATAGCCATGAATAATCAGGATCAACCATTAGTTTTTGAAATGAGTACCGAAGGACGCATCGGTTATAGTCTACCAGAAATGGACGTAGAAGCTATCTCACTTGAAGAACTGCTTCCAACTGACTATATTCGCGTTGAGGAAGCGGAATTGCCAGAAGTATCTGAGCTTGATATTATGCGTCATTACACAGCACTTTCGCATCGTAATCACGGTGTGGATTCAGGTTTTTATCCACTCGGTTCTTGTACGATGAAATATAATCCTAAAATTAACGAAAATGTAGCTCGAATTGCCGGTTTCGCCCATATTCACCCACTTCAAGATGCCAGCACTGTGCAAGGTGCACTTGAGCTCATGTATGATCTTCAAGAACATCTTGTGGAAATTACGGGGATGGATCAAGTCACACTACAACCAGCTGCAGGGGCACATGGTGAGTGGACTGGATTAATGATGATTCGCGCGTACCATGAAGCAAACGGAGATACGAAACGTACGAAAGTCATTGTCCCGGATTCTGCCCATGGAACAAATCCAGCTTCTGCAACTGTTGCTGGGTTTGAAACGATCACAGTCAAATCGGATGAGTTCGGTTTGGTTGATCTTGAGGATTTAAAACGCGTAGTAGGTGATGATACAGCAGCACTTATGCTAACGAATCCAAATACATTAGGATTGTTTGAAGAGAATATTTTAGAAATGGCTAAAGTTGTCCATGAAGCAGGTGGAAAACTGTATTATGATGGTGCGAACTTAAATGCTGTACTTTCCAAAGCGCGTCCTGGTGATATGGGCTTCGATGTTGTGCATTTAAATCTGCACAAAACGTTTACCGGTCCACATGGCGGCGGCGGCCCAGGTTCTGGACCAGTTGGCGTCAAGCAAGACTTAATCCCGTATTTGCCTAAACCTGTGCTTATTAAAAAAGATGGTCAATATACGTTTGAATATGACGTACCTCAATCGATCGGCCGTGTTAAGCCATTTTACGGTAACTTCGGCATTAATGTTAGAGCGTACACATATATCCGCTCAATGGGGCCGGATGGCTTGAAGGCCGTGACAGAGAATGCGGTTCTAAATGCAAACTATATGATGAGAAGGCTCGCTGAATACTATGACCTGCCATACGATAAGCATTGCAAACATGAATTCGTATTAAGCGGCAGACGCCAAAAGAAACTAGGCGTGCGTACGCTCGATATTGCCAAAAGATTGCTGGATTTCGGCTATCATCCGCCGACCATCTATTTCCCATTGAATGTTGAGGAATGTATGATGATCGAACCAACTGAAACAGAATCAAAAGAAACCTTAGATTCATTCATTGAGGCGATGATCCAAATTGCCAAGGAAACAGAAGAAAATCCAGAAATCGTTCAAGAAGCACCACATACGACAGTAATCAAACGTCTGGATGAAACACTAGCAGCCCGCAAACCAATATTGCGTTATCAATCGTAGCGGTAATTAGGAGGGTCTGACCTCACACTCTATACACCGTTTATCGTGTCATGTTCACGGTTTAAACGATATATAGTAGATGTGGGGTCTGACCCTTTCCGTTTTGGATACCATCTTTTTCTGTTTTCTAGAGGTATAGGTACCTCTACTCATTACTTTACTTGAAACAGGAAAATGGAAGGAAATAAAAATAGACAATACGGTAAATAGCGAGCAGAATAGAAAAGATGGTTCTTACCCTAATTCAAATAATCATTGAATAGTCTCTTAGAGGTTATTTAAAAAATCCGATAAAAAACATCAAAGCTCATGAATGACCTTCTGTTAAAACCGCGCACGTCCTGTGCGCAACACAGAAGTCAGCACAACCTGTGCAAGTCTGGTCCTCACGTATTACTCCATCCGCGAAAGGTCTCTCGAGATGCGCTCCTCGAACTTCTCGGCTCTTTTGATCCTCTTTTTTGAACACGCACTATTAGGAATAAAAACTTCACCGTATAGTTCTTCTTCATAATTTCTCCAACATTCTTTTATTAAATAAGGTTTCCACGAAGTAATAATTATCAATTGACGAGGAAAAGCTTAAATGATATTGTGTATGATATTGTGTAAAAGAATAATTTGTTTATTAAACAAATTAAGTGAAATGACTTTTGAAAGGGCTATCAACTTGAGAAGGGAATTTTAAGAGATCATTTCATATTTTTGTTCATACACGATAAATGTTTCTAGCAATTATAAAAAATTTTTTAGTAGGAGAGAAGATAATGAAAGCTGTTATGATTCCTGAAGCACATAAAATTGAAGTATTGGATGTACCTCAACCAGAAATTAAACAAGGCAATGAGGTCCTAGTGAAAATTAAAAGAGTAGGTATCTGTGGTTCAGATATGCATATTTACCACGGCACGAATCCTCTCGCTACATACCCACGGATTGTCGGGCATGAAGTGACTGGTGAAGTTATCGAAATTGGTTCTACTGTTAATGGATTAGCAGTCGGTGACCATGTTGTCATTGAACCAATTAGCTATTGTGGTACATGTTATGCATGTAGAAGTGGAAGACCGAATGTATGTAAAGAGGTATCGGTTTTCGGTGTTCATGAAGATGGTGGTATGAGAGAAATTGTAGTCCTGCCAGAAAAACAATTACACAAAGTTGATCCAGAAATTAGCTGGGATGAAGCAGTAATGGCTGAACCATATACAATTGGCGCCCAAGCTACATGGAGAGGGAATGTGAAAGAAGGAAATACTGTATTTATTCAAGGTGCAGGGCCAATCGGTATTTGTGTTTTAAAAATGGCTAAGCTAAATGGAGCAACCGTTATTATTTCAGATATTACGAATAATAGATTGGAATTTGCTAAAGAAAATGGTGCAGACTACACGATCAATCCTACTGAAGTTGACTTAGAAAGTAAAATCTATGAAATTACCAACAACGAAGGGGCAAATATTGTTATTGATGCAGTGGGTACACCACAAACATTTGAATTAAGTGTTAATGTAGCTTCTGCTGCTGGTAATGTGGTTACATTAGGTTTCAATGAGAAACCGTCTTCTATCGCTCTATTGCCGATTACGAAAAAAGAATTAACGATTACGGGTTCTAGACTTCAAACCAATCAATTTGGCAAAGTTGTACAATTGATCAATGAAAAGAAATTAACGCATGATGGTTTAATCACGCATAAATTTCATATCAGTGAAGCAAAAGAAGCATTTGAATTTGTAGAAAAAAACCCTGAGAAAGTTAGAAAAGCTGTCATTATTTTTGACTAAGAAATGAGGAAGGGTAACCTTCTCTAGCTGTCGAGAACCCCTCGGCAGCTTCTATTTTTTTACCTATCGTTTATCACTGTATACATGTGAAAATATGCACAAGTGGAAGTAGTTTATCAAAGATCGATCCATACTTCGTTCAAGGTCTTTTAAAATATTGGCTGATTTTTACAGCTGATCAATTGTAAAAAAATTATGAAATAAAGGGTTTACATTAACAAAAATGTATTATAGTATACTTGTATACAAGTTAGTTTGAAAATGAAATCGTTTTAAAAGAGTTAACTGCCAAAAGTGGTAAAGCTGAATATTATTTCTGGTTACTTTGGTAGCGTCACCATATTTTAGAATAATGAAAATGATGTAGAGCAAGGATTACAGATCAAGTATTAATCGTTTATGTAATCAAACATAATAGATTACTAAACATGCGGTCAAAATGCCAGCTGGTACTGGCATGCATAAATCTATTAATGAGACGACGGTTTATTGATGAACTAAGAAGACTTTTATCAGGAAGCAATTATCAAAAAAATAGTGAATTAGTTATTCGAAAATATTCACTATATTAAAAATAATAAATCACAAGGATGTTAGGAAAGGCGAGAATAAAAATGGACAATAACAAGTATATGCTTGGTGTAGATGTAGGCACAACGAGTACGAAAGCAGTTTTGTTTCGTGAAACAGGTGAAATTATCGCTCAAGAAAACAATGGCTATCAATTATACACACCAAATGTTTCAACAGCAGAGCAAGATCCAGAAGAGATTTTTGATGCGGTCGTACGGTCTATTCGGAATGTCATGCAGAAATCAAAAATTGATCCTAAAGATTTATCATTTCTTTCTTTTAGTACTGCTATGCATGGGGTTATCGCGATGGACGAATTTGATAAACCTTTAACACGTTGCATAACATGGGCAGATAATCAAAGTGAAGAGTGGGCAAAGAAAATAAAACGTGAACTTAACGGTCATGAAATTTATTTACGAACTGGGACACCGATTCATCCAATGTCTCCTTTGAGTAAAATTGCCTGGTTAACACATGATCGTCCGGAAATTGCAAGCAAAACAAAAAAATACATAGGGATTAAAGAATACTTATTTCACAAGTTTTTCGGCGAATATGTAGTCGATCATTCGCTTGCTTCATCAATGGGATTATTAAATCTTAAAAAACTAGACTGGGATGAAGAAGCGTTAGAAGTAGCGGGGATTACAGCCGATAAATTATCAACTCTCGTTTCCACTACTAAAGTTATGACTGGTTGTCATCAAAATCTAGCTCAAGAGCTGGGCATTTTAGAAACGACACCTTTTGTTCTCGGAGCAAGTGATGGTGTTTTATCTAATATTGGCGTCAATGCAATAAAAGGGGGTGAAGTAGCAATAACTATTGGAACGAGTGGGGCAATTCGTACGGTGATTCCGAAACC
Organism: Paenibacillus sp. FJAT-29882; assembly: GCF_001510645.1. Classification (GTDB taxonomy): domain Bacteria; phylum Bacillota; class Bacilli; order Bacillales; family DSM-1321; genus Peribacillus. The sequence continues at coordinate 1,059,072 of NZ_LMVB01000001.1, forward strand.
ACAGACCGATCCAAAAGGCCGAATTTTTTGCTATGCTTTAACTGAAAACCACTGGGTAATTGGTGGTCCAGTCAATAACGGCGGGATGATCTTACGTTGGATAAGAGATGAATTTGCTGCAAGTGAAGTTGAAACGGCGAAACGATTAGGGATTGACCCATATGAAGTACTTACACGTATTGCAAGTCGAGTTAGACCTGGAGCCAATGGTCTTTTATTTCATCCGTTTTTATCAGGTGAGCGCGCACCATTATGGAACTCAGATGTTCGTGGTTCATTCTTCGGATTAACTTTGAGTCATAAAAAAGAACATATGGTTAGAGCAGCTCTAGAAGGCGTTATTTTTAATCTCTATTCTGTATATTTAGCTTTAGTAGAGGCAATGGATGAGCCTGTTACAAGTATTAAAGCAACAGGTGGATTTGCCAGATCAGATGTTTGGCGTCAAATGATGGCTGATATTTTTGATCAAAAAGTTATCATACCAGAAAGTTATGAGTCTTCTTGTTTAGGTGCTTGTATCTTAGGTTTATATGGACTTGGTAAAATTGAAGATTTTGATGTGGTCGAACAATTAATTGGACAAACACATGAACATAAACCTAATCCTGATCATGTGAAGGAATACCGTAAATTAATGCCTATTTTTATTAATGTTGCTCGTACATTAGAAAAAGAATATGAGCAAATCGCAATGTATCAAAGAAGCATAGATGGAGAGTTTTAATAAGTCTTGTATTAGTAAAAATAACATAGTTAGTAGGGAGAAAGAGTTATGCCATTAGTCATTGTCGCATTGGGGATTATTGTTTTACTAGTATTAATTATGAAATTCAATATGAATACTTTTATTTCATTAGTTGTTGTTTCATTCTTAATTGCTTTAGCTCTAGGTATGCCAATCAGTGAGATTGTTGCATCCGTTCAACATGGAATGGGGAACACTTTAGGTGGTATCGCCTTAGTCTTTGGACTAGGAGCGATCCTTGGTAAATTCATTGCTGATGCTGGGGGAGCCCAACGTATTGCAATGACATTAATTGATAAGTTTGGTGAGAAGAGAATTCAATGGGCTGTTGTAGCAGCTGGATTCATTCTAGGTATTGCACTGTTCTTTGAAGTAGGTCTCGTCTTATTAATTCCAATTGTTTATCAAATTTCGAAACATTTAAAAATATCGTTTTTATGGTTAGGTATGCCAATGGCGACTGCATTATCAGTTACCCATGCATTCTTACCACCACACCCAGGTCCGACTGTTATTGCTCAAGAATTTGGAGCAAACGTAGGTCTAGTATTAGTTTACGGTTTCATTATTGCGATTCCAACAGTGATTATTGCTGGTCCTTTGTTTACAAAATTTGCAAGAAAATTTGCACCATCAGCTTTTGAAAAAGAACCTACAGGAAGTATGGCTTCCATTGGTAACGCAAAGCAATTTAAAATAGAAGATACACCAGGGTTTGGTATCAGTGCTTTCACAGCGTTATTCCCAGTTATTTTGATGGCATTTTCAACAATCGTTACTTTATTTCAAGATGCGTTGAATTTACCAACATTATTTATTGATATCGTAAAAATGATTGGTGCACCAACTACAGTTATGTTGCTTTCTGTATTACTTGCAATGTATACGATGGGTGTAGCACGAAAAATTTCAATGAAACAACTGATGCAATCTGCAGAAGCTTCGATTGCATCCATCGGTATGATGTTACTTATTCTAGGTGCCGGTGGTTCCCTTAAGCAAGTATTAATCGATGGCGGTGTTGGTGATTATGTAGCAGTTCTTTTTGAAGGTAGTACAATATCACCACTCATTTTAACTTGGCTGATCGCTGCTGTAATCAGACTTGCTCAAGGTTCTGCAACAGTGGCTGCGTTAACAACAGTTGGTTTAGTTATTCCAATGATGACAGGAACAGATGTCAATATGGAATTAATGGTATTAGCAACAGGTGCAGGTAGTATCATTGCATCACACGTAAATGATACTGGTTTCTGGATTGTTAAGGAGTCCTTTGGCTTAACAATGAAAGAGACATTCGCTACTTGGACAGTACTTGAAACACTAATTTCTGTATGTGGTCTTGTATTTGTTTTACTTCTTAGTTTATTTGTTTAAGGTAAGACGTCCTTTTTTACAAAGTGTAATCGGTTTATTGAGCAAAAAGGATAGCGCTTAGATTAGCGAATAGTAGGAATAGTGACGACTCTTATCATGTAATCATAAATGGTATGTAAAATAGTATTATGGATGACTGTTTACGCACAGCTTCATGAAGGTAGAGTGGGGAGTACCTACATATGAACAAGTAAACGGAGAAGGTCGTTTCAAACAGCGGAAACAAAAGTGGATGGGGATTTTGTTCGATGATGAATAAAGGAATTAAATATGTAGTACTAGTTGTTTAAAAGTGAGAATCTAATCCTTTCATAAACTTCATCAGTTGAAAAAGGGTTTTAGGGTCAGACCACATATCTACTATACTATCGTTTAATGAAGTGTCGTTAACACGATAAACGGTATATAGAGTGTGAGGTCTGACCTTTTTTCTGTGGAAAAGGGGCGGGGCCTCGTAAAATCAGCGCAGCTACCCACCTTCATCAGGTGATACAGTTTGAGATCCTGAACCTTTTTCATTGTAGGGTTTGGAGCAGCTCATGGTTGTTTTCTGTAAAATATTTCATTCTCTTGATAGAATTGGACAAGTTTGGCTGACATCTAGTGCCAAATCGTTTTTGTGAATCGATTATATAATTCAGAAAATAGTTAAATATCAAAATGAAACTGTTTACAATTGGCAATATTTATAATAAAATGTACTTGTATACAAGTACACAACTTATTATCGTAGGAGAGTGATCTATATATAATGAATTATCCTACATCTTGGTTAACGGGCGTGTCGATTGGCGAGAAGATAGCCTGTGAAGTACGACTAAAAATTATTAGGGGTGATATTGCTGTAGGATCAGTTTTATCTGAAAATCACTTGGCACAAGAATTTAGTGCTAGTCGCTCACCAGTGAGAGACGCATTACGCGTACTTGCGAATGAAGGTCTGATCCGCTTGGAAAGAATGGGGGCAGTTGTATTAGGCTTAAGTAAAAAGGATATGGAAGAGTTGTATGATGTTCGGATTTTAATTGAGACATATTTACTTAAAGCTGTAAGTAAAACAGATCCAACGAATTTAAGTCTGGAACTAACAAAAGTGATAGACAAGATGACTTTGGCGATGGAACATCGAAATTCGATTGATTTTTCTTATCAGGACTTATTTTTTCATGAATTAATCGTCATTGAATCGAAGCATAAACGATTATTGAGAGTCTGGTATAGTTTAAAGCCGGTAGTTTTGACAGCGCTACTCGTTGCGACAACAAAGCGATTTGAAAAGGATTTTGATGAGATCCAACTATTAATAGACAAACATAGATTAATGATTGATGCGCTCCTTTCACAGGATGACCATTTAATCGAACAGACATTACTCGAACATTTCCAGGATACGAGAACAACGGTCTATGATTCTTTAATAAAAGATGATTTACAATAATAAAAAAACTCCTTGAGCATCTGATCTAAAGCCCAACGGTGAAAAAAGTACAGGTTCTAAAAATTGCATCACCTTGTGAAGGTGGTGGTGCGGAGCTGATTTTGCGAAGCCCCGCCCCTTTCCACAGAAAATAAAAACGCTTAATAGGGAGAGTCGATTAGTATGAAAGCTGGTTTGTATCTATCTGAAAAAAAAGTAAGCATTGGAGAATTAGCGAAACCTGTTATTAAGGAAAATGAAGCTCTTATTAAAGTAGCTTATGCTGGTATTTGTGGAACAGATATGATGATTTATTCAGGTAAACACCCACGGGCAAAAGCGCCACTCGCAATGGGGCATGAATTTAGTGGAATGATCGAAGAGATCAAGGGCGAAACTCCGTTTAATATCGGTGATCGCGTTGTTATCGAACCGACGATCAGCTGTGGGAAATGTGACGCTTGTTTATCAGGGAATTCACATGTTTGTAGAACGCTACAATTAATCGGGATTGATTCACATGGAGGGTTTGCCGAATACGTGGCTGTACCGCTACACCGTTTACATAAAGTACCGAATTCGTTATCCGACATACATGCGGCATTAGCAGAACCAGTTGCAGTAGGCATCCATACTGTCCGACGTTCTAACGTTAAAGTGGGGGATACTGTTGTTGTATTAGGAGCAGGTCCGATTGGCTTATTAATTGCCTTAACGGCAAAATTGGCTGGAGCGGGTAAAATATTTATTTCCGATATTAGTCCATACCGATTAGGTAAGGCCGAAGAAATGGGATTTATCGCTCTTGACGGTAAAAAGGTAGATATAGTCGAGCACGTGAAAGAGGCTACGAATGGTGTAGGTGCAGATGTTGTTTTTGAAGTAGCCGGCACAAGAGTAACGGTTGAACAAATGCTTCATGTTTGTCGTACACAAGGACAAATTGTCGTCGTAAGTGTCTTTAAGCAACCACCAACAGTTGATCTAGCAGCGATGCATTTCCGCGAATTATCTTTGACAACGACTAGATGTTACAGTTCAGCAGATTTTGCCATGGCGGTCAGTATGATGGCAAGTGGCCAAATTGATGTAACGCCGCTGATTTCACACGAACTGCCATTAGAGGAAATTGAAAAAGGGTTTGAATTAATGACTGACCCAGAAGATTCATTAAAAGTATTATTTCGACCACATGCATAATAATGGAGGGAAAAGAACATGTTTCGATTAGATGGTAAAGTTGCCGCGATTACAGGTGCCACAAGAGGGATAGGTAGAAAAATGGCATTAGCTTTAGCAGAAGCAGGAGCTACAGTAGCCTTACTTCAAAGGAATACGAGTGATGATACTGTACAAAAAGAGATTGAAGCATTGGGACAAAAAAGTGTCATCATCCCGTGTGATTTGGGAAATCAGGCACAAGTGAAAGCGGCGATTCCGACTGTTGTCAAGGAACTTGGTCAAATTGATATTCTAGTCAATAATGCAGGTATTCAACGAAGATCTCCTTCTGTTTCATTCTCTGAAACGGATTGGGATGACGTAATCAATGTGAATTTAAAATGTGTCTGGCTGTTATGTCAGGAAGCCGGTAAATTCATGGTACCTCAAGGTAAAGGGAAGATTATTAATATGGCTTCTTTATTATCCTTTCAAGGAGGTTTAACCGTACCTGCCTATGCCGCAGCGAAAGGCGGAGTAGCACAATTAACGAAAGCATTAGCCAATGAATGGGCGAAAGAAAATGTAAATGTCAATGCCATTGTTCCTGGCTATATTGCGACAGATATGAATGAAGCATTATTACAAGATGAAGCAAGAAATCGCCAAATTCTAGAGCGAATTCCAGCAGGTCGATGGGGACAGGCAGAGGATTTTATGGGATCTGTGGTCTTCTTGGCATCTGATGCATCGAATTACATTCACGGTCATTTATTAGTAGTTGATGGCGGTTGGATGGGAAGATAAAGTGAAACTTCCGTTAGCGATGGGCTTTCGCTAACGGTTAGTTGAACCAATCGGGCATTTACGGACAGTGTTATTATTCAAATTCTTCAATTTTTTCTATATAAAATCTTAAAATGAAGGTTTTACTGTCCGTTAATACGGGGTAAGTTGAGTTACGTAAAGTGAAAAGTGGTTGTGATGTTGTTTCGATATTTATCTTTACTTTCGTTGTCTAATCTATCCTATTGGCTTTACCTCAATAAAGCATAATATAAGGCTGGATTGAAAGGGATGTCTTAACGAAACCACAAGTGAAAACTGAACTACCATTAGGAAAAAGGGGGAGGATTTAATAAAAATCAACCTCCTTTTTTTCTTGCCTCGCTCTTTACAAAACCACTTTAATAAACCAGCTAAAGTTCAAATTGAAAGGTAAATTGCTGATAGTTATTTGTTAAATCCCCCTCATATCTACTCGAAATGTCATATCATCAGGAATACATCAGTTTTTCCTAATAAAAAAAAGAACCCATACAAGATGGATTCTTATTTGCCTGTTCTAATTTTTCCAGTCCACTGTTTAAATCCGCCTTTTAATTGGTAGATGTCCGTGTACCCTTTTTTGCGTAATATTTGAGCAGCTTTTCCGCTACGCATACTGTTTTGGCAGTATAAATAAATAGGCTTGTCTTTACGTAATTCTGTAAGGCGCGTCTTAACTTGTGTTAAAGGGATGTTTCTTGCACCTAGTATATGACCGCCCTCGTATTCATTTGGTTCGCGAACGTCAAAAAGTTGTGCTTTACGATAACCTTCAATAAATTCTTCCTGGCTAAGCGGTTTAACCGCACGACGCTGACTGAAAAAATTGAAAAGTGCGTAAGCAAGAAGTGCAATAAGTATAACGAGTGATATAATCCAACTCACGGTAAAACTCCTTTCTAGACTAAGCAACATATAGAGGTTATTCAAAAAGTCCGGTAAAAAAGCTTGCGAATTGCTTCAAAGCTCTGTCTCTCCAGTCCTTACGTAGTACTGTATACGCGCAGGTCCTCTCGAAATGCGCTCCTCGAACTTCTCGGCTCTTTTTATTCTCCTTTTTGAACACGCACATATAGACATTACTTATTATATAATTGAAACGAGACTTAATCAAAAGATTTTTCCTGAAATGGCAGGAATGTTTGTTAAAGTTGAATTTCTTTTGATATTTGGTAAATGTTGATACAATTATACGGTATGGATGAGTATTCTATTTTACGTCTTTCCTATTATTTAATAGAGAATGACAGATGTACTATGGGAGGATTTTATGGGAAAGCAAACGTGGGCATTTATTGATTCAGGAAACAGCACACCAGCGTTTAATATGGCATTGGATGAAGCGTTGTTGAATTGGCATAGTAATGGGGAGATTCCACCAGTCGTAAGGTTTTACGGTTGGAATCCGGCAACTTTATCGATCGGCTATTTCCAAAGAGCGGAAAAAGAAATAAACATAGCAGAGGTAAAGAGACAAGGATTAGGCTTTATACGCAGACCTACAGGGGGCAGGGCTGTTTTACACGAACATGAACTTACATATAGTGTAATTGTGAACGAAGAATATCCAGACATGCCCAAAAATGTGACAGAAGCATATCGAGTAATCTCAGAAGGGATTCTAATGGGTTTCAGAAATCTTGGGCTAGATGCCTATTTTGCTGTACCGTCTACTGAAAAGGAAAAAGCAGCATTGAAGGAACCTAGAACTTCGGTTTGCTTTGATGCGCCAAGCTGGTATGAGCTTGTCGTTGAAGGTAGGAAAGTAGCGGGAAGTGCCCAGACGAGACAAAAGGGAGTCATCTTGCAGCACGGATCGATCTTGCTCGATATAGATGATGAGAAACTGTTTAGTCTTTTTAATTTTACGAATGAACGAGTGAAGGAACGGATGATGAAAAGCTTTAAAAATAAAGCTGTTGCTATCAATGACTTACACACAAGAAAAATAAGCTTAGATGAGGCAAAGGATGCTTTTCACCAAGGGTTTGCTACTGGTTTGAATATTAATCTTGAGCCTCTCATCCTGACAAAAGACCAAGAAAAAGAAGTAACTAACTTAGCGCAAGATAAATATGAAGCAGATGAATGGAACTTTATGAGATAAGACGAAACATCGGATTAAAAAATGGCCTATGGTTTTTCATCGGTTCACTTGCAATATTTTCAATCAATGACTTCTCCATAGGATTCACATTGATAATGTGGGTTTCCTATAACGAAAGGTCAGCTCCCGCAACCACAATATACAGTTCACATTAAACGTAAGTACCACTATGAACTGTGTATAGAGTGCGTAGTCTGACCCTTTTGGTCTCTCATTATTTATTACCAGTTGTACGTGAACAAGGGCTTACTTATTTGATCCAAATCTGTTCTAACTCTCAGGTTTTGAGCTTTTTTAGATTCTCATTATTGACTATAAAGTTCTTCGAAAGAATCGGCAAGAGCGTACCAATGCTGTGCTTTTATTTCATTTAATTGTTCCGTAAGTCTTATTGACAACATACTGTCGCTCACATGGAATTTTGTTAGTGGTTTACTATTTTTCAAGTTTTCGACTATCTTAAATAGCATCTTCTGGTAGGTTTCTTTAAATTCTCTATATTTTTGCGGGTGTTTTTCACATAATTCATTATATTGTGAGACCACATAATGAATTTGGACGAAATTAAGGGGCTTATGTTCTAATGCTAATGCTAGCACATCAAAGTTAGGGAATTTTTCCATGAATTTATATAAATTACCCATTGCCTCAGGAAAATTATTTGAAGATGTCGGGTGCTCCTGATGATAGCAAAATGTTGAAGGATCAATTATGAAGCGAGCACCATCTTTATAAAAACGATAGCCAAGTTCCCAATCCTCTGCCCCATAACCAAGAAATGATTCATCAAAATACCCAACTTTATCAAGCTGTTCTTTGCTGACTGATACATCTCCTGTTAGAAAGGCAATATAAGGTAGTGTATAATCACTTAAATCCATCCCAAATTGATTTAATCCATTCGTTAGCACCTGAGTAAAATACCAGTTTGGAAAGGATAAATTTTTAAAGCGATTTTCATCAATGTCTTTTTTTGTGATAAGAGGGAATGACATGTTGGAAGTGTGATGATTTTTTTTATATTCCTTATAGGGAAAAATAAAATAAGGATCGCGTGGAACAAAGTCATCAATATGTTCCCATTGCTGCCTATTGAAGTTAGAAGTTAAAAAAGTATAGATCCCCCGATAGTGCATGGCACCAGTTACTACTACATTTTTATCATGTACGTGGTGTTTATAATGATTTTCAACGAAATCAGGTTCTGTTAGCATTTCTCCGTCGAGGAAGATAATGACTTCCCCCTCTGAAAGTTTGATCCCTAAGTTACGGGCACGCGATCTACCTTGATTTATGAAAGGTCGGACATATTTAAATTTAAAGGGAGGATCGAATTCTTTAGGAATTCTAGCCGTTTGGTCATTGGAACAATCGTCTATTAAGATTACCTCGAATTCAGAGAAATCAAAGGTTTGTTTTAACAAGCAATAAAGCGACAATGAAACATATTCATATTTATTAAATGAAGGCATAATAATACTTACTTTTATGTTATTCAGTTCTTTGTTTTTGACAATTAATTCGTAGTTCTCAATCTGCTGGCTATTATCTAGTGGCTTGATCTCAGCTTGCTGGCTATTATCTAGTGGCTCGATCTCAGCTTGCTGGCTATTATCTAGTGGCTCGATCTCAGCTTGCTGGCTATTATCTAGTGGCTCGATCTCAGCTTGCTGGCTATTATCTAGTGGCTTGATCTCAGCTTGCTGGCTATTATCTAGTGGCTTGATCTCAATCTGCTGGCTATTATCTAGTGGCTTGATCTCAATCTGCTGGCTATTATCTAGTGGCTCGATCTCAATCTGCTGATTATTTTCTAGCGTCTCGATTTCAACTTGTTGTCTTTTTACTAACTGCTTGTTATCAACTATTTGTCTATTTCCTAACGGCTTATATGCAACCTGTTGTTCTTTTATTAGCCTTGTGTTTCCAAGCGTTTGCTTTTTTACTACCTCATTGTGTATGAATATATTCTTATTTGTTTTTTTATTAGCATTCCCCATTTTTACTTTTTCCTCCACATCAACTGAATAATAATATAGAGTATGAATCATTTCTTATTTTGATATTGGACTAATTCATCAGTTTTACAAACTTTGACAAAAGTAATCAAGTCTTTGTACAAAAATATTTTAATTATGTTAGACGATTTACTAAAGGAGAACCAGCTGTGCATAGCTAGGCGGCATGTTACTAGTTTAAATAAGGTTCACTGTGAATTCATTCAGGAATCAGTTTTCGATATAATCTGTCAGATAATTTGTCTTTTTATGATCTAACAATGGAACTTCTTAAGCAGGTTTTTATTTTGTTTCTTTTTCCCATGAGACTCTTCTGAGATTTCGGACAGAATAGAAGTATTGTTTGCTTAGAAGAGGTGTCTTTAATTGATGGAAAACCAGGAGTTCAGTGATCATAAAGTTAGCACTTGGTGTATTGTTAGTATGGCATCGATTCCGCTTGTGATGACATTAGGAAACTCAATGCTCATTCCGGTGCTGCCCGTTTTTGAGGAAAAGGTAGGAATTACTTCGTTTCAATCGAGCATGATTATTACAAGTTATTCAGTTGCGTCGATTTTTCTTATTCCAGTTGCCGGTTATTTGTCTGATAAAATCGGCCGAAAAAAAGTGATAGTGCCAAGTTTGATTTTAGCGTTGATTGGCGGGCTGATTGCTGGTTTTGCTTCATGGAAATTGGAGAATCCATATATGGTGATCATTATCGGCCGGATCCTTCAAGGAATCGGTGCATCAGGCGCCATGCCGATTGTGCTGCCTTTAGTAGGGGATTTATATCAAGCAGATGATGAAAAGACTAGCTCTTGTTTAGGAATCATTGAAACCTCAAACACATTCGGAAAAGTACTAAGTCCGATATTAGGCTCACTATTTGCAGTTTTTCTGTGGTTTCTGCCTTTTTTCTCTATTTCCTTTTTTAGCTTCATTTCGATTGTGCTCGTTTTTTTCTTTATTAAGAGTCCAAAGGAGAAAAAAGAGCCAAGAAAATTTAAAGAGTTTATGCGAAAGACAAAGCAAACCTTTAAAATTGAAGGGAAATGGCTATGTACCATTTTTATCATTGGTGCGTTTGTTATGCTCGTTTTATTCGGTGTCTTATTCTTTCTTTCAGAAAATCTAGAAAAAATTCATCACATAAAAGGTGTGCGAAAAGGCTTCGTGTTAGCGATTCCACTTTCTCTACTTTGCATATCCTCATTTGTGACAGGAAGAGCAATCAAAGGGAATATTGCTATGATGCGGAAAATCGTAATGGTTAGTCTATTTCTCTTAGCTATTAGCGTCGTTTTTGTAGGCTATACACATGAAAAACTATTCTTGCTTCTCGTTATCACAAGTGTCTTAGGGGGAGCAATCGGAGCGATTCTTCCAGCACTGGATGCGATGATTACCGAAAATATTGCGAAAGATGAGCGAGGAACGATCTCGTCGTTCTATAGCTCCGCTCGCTTTATCGGAGTTGCGGCTGGCCCTCCGGTGATGTCATTGCTTATGAAGGATTATTTGAACATTACGTATATTGTTACAGGGGTCTTAAGTATTTGCATTCTTTTTTTAGTATTTAAGTTTATCAAGAGTAAACCAGAGAAAGAAATAGGACCTTCGCCAGTATAAAAGCGAGGTTTCCTGAAAAAGAATCTAATCCTTTCGTTGTGGGACAGCCTTTATTTTTCAATTATCGGAATGTATGTTCGTTTTATTGTAAGTCGGATGTACAAATCCATCATTTAATCAAAAGAAACAGTAATAAAATCCTCAGCTCCGGATTAAAAATGTAACAAGACCGGATGATGGGGGAGGACTTCAATGATTATTGATGGGGTATTTTCCGGTGGTGGAATTAAGGGGTTTGCTTTAGTTGGAGCCGTTCAGGTGATGGAAGAACAAGGCTTTGTCTTTAAACAATCTGCAGGAACGAGTGCAGGGTCAATCATTGCGGCTTTACTGATAGCTGGGTATACGGGTGAGGAAATGAAAGAAATTTTGAATGAAACGAATATTGAAGAGCTATTGGATCCACGGAGAATCTTACCTATTCCATTTGTGAAATGGCTGATGCTGTATCGGAAAATGGGATTATTTAAAGGGGATGCACTTGAAAAATGGATTGCAGCTAAGCTTGCTAAGCGCGGCATTGTTACGTTTGGCGATATTCCATATCAATCATTACGGATTATTGTAAGTGATATTACGAATGGACAGTTAGCGGTATTGCCAGATGATCTTGATAAGTATGGCGTAAATCCACTTGAATTTCCAGTTGCAAAAGCTGTGAGGATGAGTTGTAGCATTCCTTATTTTTTTGAGCCAGTTAAATTAAAATGGCGTCAGTCGAGCAGTTTATTTGTAGATGGCGGGATTTTAAGTAATTTTCCGATGTGGCTATTTGAAACTGAAGAAGGTAAGAAAACGCGTCCAGTTATCGGAATGAATCTAAGAGGGGATGGGCTTGGCAAAAAAGTAGATGAAATCAATAACGCTGTGGAAATGTTTGCAGCACTTTTTAAAACAATGAGAGATGCACACGATTCTCGATATATATCGAAAAAAGTAGCCCAAAATATCTTGTTTATTCCGATGACGGGGATATCGGCTACTGATTTTCATTTAACGGAAGACAATAAAGAGATGTTAGTTGAGCGAGGGAGAAAGTGTGCAGAGACTTTTTTAAAAAACTGGACGTATTAATTCTCTATAATGTGTGTTCAAAAAGGAGGATAAAAAGAGCCGAGAAGTTCGAGGAGCGTATCTCGAGAGGGTCGGACTTGCATAGGATGTGCTGACTTCTGTGTTGCGCACAGGACGTGCGCGGTTTAACAGAAAGGTCATTCATGAGCTTTGAAGCAATGCGCAAGCTTTTTTACCGGACTATTTGAACATCCTCTATAAAACTCAAAGAGCATCTTTCCCAACTAAAACGATAAAAAAGGTTTAGATTTTCAAATTGAATCACTATGAAGGGCGGTGCGGAGCTGATTTTGCGAAGCCCCGCACCTTATTCATAGAAAAAGAAAAATCGGACTGCTTAAAAATGCGCCCGATTTTTCTTTTTATTTTTTTTACCTTCAATCACGGTCAAATGGATATCAGATTTCTTTCTGATTCGATTTTTCTTTGTTGAGTTTGCAGCTTTTGAAAAACTAGTGATATTGCTTTTACTCTTTGTTCTTTTCTTTGTCTTTCTGGCAGCTTTCTTAAAAGCTCTTTGCCCGGCATTCCCATGTTTGTCTTGTGTAATCATGCGATATATGAAAAAGATAGCGCAAGCAATAACGATTATGACGATGATATTTCGCAAAAAACCAACTGGATCATTTACGACTTTGGCAAATAACCCGAAAATTCCCAAGGCGATGATTCCGTAAATTATATAAGACAATGAACGATTCAACAAAGACACCTCCTTAAGAGCATCATGAGCAAATCTAAGTCATTTTAAACGCCCGAAGGAAAATTAATTTTCCTGACATGGGATATTCTCTTAAACTTTACACGATATCTTCGTTTTTTAAATCTTGTTCAGTACGACTTTCCAATTTCATCAACTCGTTAAAGGAAGCAAGTGCCACTTCAACTTGTGTGTCATCAGGCTCTTTCGTTGTCAGCAATTGCAACCATAATCCAGGGTACCCTAAATAACGAAGCACAGGTACATCTCTTAATTTATTCGTAAGCTGAAGAACTTCGAAAGATATTCCGAGGACGACTGGAATTAAGGCAATTCGACTGACGACTCTTGACCAAAGCGGTTCAGTTGGTACAAACATATAAACAAAGATGCCAACAACGACTGTGAAAAGAATGAAGCTACTGCCACAACGGTAATGAAGCCGAGAAGAAGCTTGAACGTTTTCAACACTTAGAGACTTACCACTTTCGAAGCAGTTGATCACTTTGTGCTCTGCACCGTGATACTGAAATACTCTCTTGATCAGCGGCGTTAAGGATACAAAATAAATATAGACAAGTAATAGAAGTAGTTTGAAAGCTCCTTCCACTAAAATTTGGGAAGTATGACTTTGGAAAATCGGTCGAGTTAGCTCAGCTAAAAACATGGGAACTAGCGTGAAAATAAACTTACCAAACAGAAAGGAGATGATTCCGATGGCAGCGACACCTAGCCACATTGTAAGCTTAGATTCTTTTTTTGACTCATTTACTTTTCCGGGTTCTTCTGGTGCATCTTCTTCAAATTGCTCGGTTGAAAAATTTAAGTGTTTAGATCCGGTAGCGCTCGAGTCAATAATCGCCACAATACCGCGCAGAAACGGAATTTTTTTAAAACGTTGCAGGAGGGGCTTGCTTTGTCGCGGCAGGTGATAGTAGTCAATGGTTGAATCTTTTCGGCGTACGGCTGTTACGGTATGATGTTTGCCGCCAAACATAACCCCTTCAACAACGGCCTGCCCGCCATATGCAGGTTTTTTTGTATCAGACATTGTAGACACCAACTTATCCTTATATTTACTGGTTTTTCATCTAGTGTTACTCTCTTATTCATGTATGAACAGGTCGCTCTATTTATGAAGTAATATGGTAAATAAACCTGTTATTGATTGATAAGATCAAACATCCTTCTAAGAAGAAACTCCACGCATTTTGATGTTCTCTTAATCATACAAAACTAACCAGTTTTTTGCAATAACGACGTGCTTATAATGAAAGAAAAAAATGCTTGGTCAATACCCTCAAAAATAACGGTGGCATTGAATGGGCGCTTAACAACAAATCTCTGCTAAAATCGGTCATTTCCAATCCAAGTCCAATTATGAGATCTTCGCACATAGGCTGATATACTCCAGATGGAAAAAATCCATTTTGAGCCTGCGAATTAAAAATGCGGAAATGATTCCATCGCTTATGGGACATACTAGTAACGGAGGTGTTATGTGTATGTCGAATAGACCGAAACAAGTGAACGGCGTCGTATACCATGAATCAATCTTAAGGGATGTTTTTGTTATTGGCGTATATGGAGGTTTCCTTTGGTGTGCGGTAGGACTTGTTGCTGCTTTTTTTCATTTTATGGATGTTAGTCCAAAGTTTATTTTTACATCTTGGTCAAATGCTGCTTGGATTCATACTTGGCTTGGGGCAGTGGTGACTCTCATTATTTATAGTATTGTATCCATTGTTTTTGCGTACCTGTACTATGCCCTTTTTCGTAAAGTGAATCATATTTCTGCTGGGATTGTGTACGGAGCTCTTTTATGGCTTATTTTTATCCTGATCCTTCAACCGATCTTTCCTGATCTGCCTTCTTTTTCAAAAATGACAGCAGATACAGGGATTACAAGTATATGTTTATTTATCTTATATGGGGTATTTGTAGGGTATTCAATTTCTTATGAATATGGGGAACTACAAAGGGCGTTAAATAGGGATAAATCTGAGGAGGAGACGAGCTGAAATTTGTAAAAGGTAGTAAGATAATTCGCAATTATGATAGAATATTGATGGTGAGCATTCTTTCGGGGAGCACTAAAAGGTAGTTGGAGTTAAGGGGGGAGTGGGACATGGAAAAAATTTTGTTAATAAATGGGCCTAATCTAAATAGGCTGGGGAAACGGGAACCTAAGCATTATGGAAAAGTGACATTACGTGATGTGGAGAAGAGTGTTGCGGACTTGGCTGATGAGTTAAATCTTGAACTAAGCTGTTATCAGTCTAATCATGAAGGGGATATTATCGATAAACTACACTGGGCAGAGGATGCCGATTTTGCAGGGATTATTATCAATCCTGGAGCATTTACACATTATAGCTATGCAATTCGTGATGCAATAGCAGGAATTGATGTTCCAGTTATCGAAGTACATATATCTAATATCCATGCACGGGAAAGTTTCCGTCATGTTTCTGTAACAGCCCCAGTCACAGCTGGACAAATTGTCGGTTTAGGTGTCAAAGGCTATCTACTTGCCTTAAGAGCCATCGAAACGATAATAAAGTGAAACTTTCCCTCAGTGGGGGGCTTACTGTCCATTAAAGCAGGATAAAGGAGAGATAGTTATGGAGAAACTAGAGAGATTCCGCTCACAATTGGCTAAAAAAGGCGTGGACGGCTTTTTAATTACGAGTACATACAATCTGCGCCATATGACGAATTTTACCGGAACCGCAGGTCTTGCTTTGATATCAGCAAATGAAGCGAAATTTATTACAGACTTCCGCTATGTGGAGCAAGCAGGTAATCAAGCGACTGGGTACGAGGTTGTTCAGCACAAAGGGACGATCATCGAGGAAGTGGCTAATCAAGCGAAGAAGATGGGGATTAAACAACTTGGTTTCGAGCAAGACCATATGACATTTGCGACATTTAAAGCATATGAAGCTTTAGTAAATGCCCAACTTGTACCTGTATCAGGGATGATCGAGAATTTACGCTTGATAAAGACTTCTTCAGAGATTAATATATTAAAGGATGCTGCTGCGATTGCAGATGCTGCATTTACACATATTGTTGAATTTATTCGTCCTGGGATTTCCGAGCTGGACGTTTCAAATGAACTTGAATTCTTTATGAGAAAACAAGGTGCCACTTCTTCATCCTTTGATATCATCGTGGCTTCTGGGAAAAGATCGGCTCTGCCACATGGTGTTGCAACAGATAAAATCATTGAAAACGGTGATTTTGTCACGCTTGATTACGGTGCTTATTATAACGGGTATGTATCAGATATTACGCGCACACTTGCAGTTGGAGAACCAGCTGCAGAGCTAAAAAAAATCTATGATATTGTTTTAGAAGCACAGTTACGGGGTATGGCTGGAATTAAACCAGGCATGTCTGGAAAAGAAGCGGATGCCCTTACTCGAAACCTCATAGCTGAGAAAGGCTTTGGTGAGTATTTTGGCCATTCAACGGGACACGGCATTGGGCTTGAAGTGCATGAAGGTCCTGCGCTTTCTCTCAAATCCGAAACAATTCTTGAACCAGGAATGGTTGTAACTTGTGAGCCGGGAATATATGTGCCTGGTTTAGGCGGTGTTCGTATTGAAGATGATACGATCATTACAGTGGAAGGTAATGAAGCATTAACACATTCAACAAAAGAATTAATTATTTTATAAGCAAGCAGGAGGAAAAAAATGATCTCAGTTAATGATTTTAAAACAGGTTTAACCATTGAAGTAGATAATGGTATTTGGCAAGTTATGGAATTCCAACACGTTAAACCAGGTAAGGGCGCTGCATTTGTTCGCTCTAAGCTTCGTAATCTTCGTTCTGGAGCTGTTCAAGAAAAAACATTCCGTGCTGGTGAAAAAGTAGCAAAAGCACATATTGAAAACCGTAAAATGCAATATCTTTATGCAAGTGGAGATGTTCATGTTTTCATGGACAACGAATCGTATGAACAAATTGAGCTTCCAGAAACAAATATCGAATATGAGCTTAAATACTTAACAGAAAACATGGAAGTACATGTTATGACTTTTGGAACAGAAACGCTTGGTGTTGAACTTCCAAAAAACGTAACGCTTGAAGTAGCGGAAACAGAACCAGGAATTAAAGGTGATACATCTTCTGGTGGAACGAAATCAGCTACACTTGAAACGGGTCTAACTGTACAAGTGCCATTTTTCATTAACCAAGGCGACAAGTTAATTATTAATACAACTGAAGGATCTTATGTATCTCGTGCATAAGGCTTAATATGGGTGTCTTAAAAGGGTCAGACCACGCACACAATACACAGTTCATTGAACTGTAGATTGTGTCGCGGGGTCTGACCCTTTTTGTTATCCCGCATTAACGGGGCAGTAAAACCCCCACTGATTGAAGTTTCACTTCATGGAATATCTTTATTAATTTTTTTAAAAGTGTGGCGTAAGTTAATAAGAGTTATCTCCTATTCTTGTCATAAATTCATGAATCAAACATACATTTTAACAAATGATTAGCTGTAAATAGGAGGTTTCGGGCATGGATACGGTGTATACTCTATTGCCGAAGAAATTGGAGGAGCAATTTAGGAAAATTCCACTGTCAATGGCAAATAAAGTTGAAGAACTACGGATTCGAATTGGACGACCTCTTGAAGTGATTATCGAAGGTAGACCAACCTTTTTACCATATTTGGTTCATGATGAAGACGCTAAGCAGCTGCTTCATCATATTAGCAAATTTTCTTTATATGCTTTAGAAGAGGAATTAAAACGAGGGTATATCACAGTAAGTGGTGGTCATCGAATTGGACTTGCAGGTAAGGTTATTCTTGAAAATGGAGCGGTAAAAGCGATCAGAGATGTGTCGTCCTTTAATATTCGAATTGCGAGACAGAAAATTGGGACGGCAGAGAAATTGATTCCAAGTCTATACACTGACGAATGGCATCATACGATCATCATCGGTGCTCCTCAAACAGGAAAGACGACGCTTTTACGTGATATAGCAAGAATTATTTCAACTGGATGTGAAAGCAGAAATATCCCACCTAAGAAAGTCGGTATCGTTGACGAGCGTTCTGAAATCGCCGGGTCAGTTCGGGGGGTGCCCCAGCTTGATTTTGGGCCGCGGGTGGACGTGCTTGACGGATGTCCAAAGGTTGAAGGAATGATGATGCTCATTCGTTCCATGTCGCCAGATGTGTTAATCGTTGACGAAATCGGTCGCCCTGAGGACACGGCTGCGGTGTTGGAGGCGGTTAATGCAGGAATTAAGCTCGTGATCACTGCACATGGACGAACATTGGCTGATTTAAAAAAACGTCCGTATATGGCACAAATCCTTAATCAACACATATTTGAACGCTATATCGAATTAAATAGAAGAGATAAATCTGGCTGGGGTTGTAAGGTCCTTGATGAGACAGGAAATGCTGTCCCGACATTGGAAGTGTCAAAGAATGATTAAGTTCATTGGTGCAGCGCTCATCGTATTTGCTACAACCTGGGTCGGGTTTGAATTAGCCCGTGTGTTAAGACAAAGACCAAGAGAATTACGACAGCTTAAGTCAGCGCTTCAGTCGCTGGAAGCGGAAATCATGTATGGACAAACACCGTTAACGGAAGCTGCTTTTAAACTTTCTAAGCAATTGCCAAAGCCTCTATCCCATTTTTTTGAAAGCTTCGCTGACAAGCTGTCAGGTGGTGAAACGACAGTAAAGATTGCTTGGGAAACGAGTTTAAAACGAGTATGGAAACAACTTGCCCTTAAGCAAGGTGAATACGAAATACTTGTCCAATTCGGTGAGACGCTTGGTCAGCATGATCGTCTTTCTCAGCAGAAACAGATTCAATTGGCCATGATTCATTTGGAAAGAGAAGAAAGTGATGCCACAGACCGTCAAAATAAGTATGAAAAGATGATGAAGAGCTTCGGCTTTTTATCGGGTGTGTTGATAATCATTTTGCTGTTGTAGCAGGAATGGAGGGCCTTAAATGGGCTTAGATGTAGATATCATATTTAAAATTGCAGGTGTTGGCATAGTCGTTGCATTTCTCCATACCATTTTGGATCAAGTCGGAAAAAAGGAATATGCGCAGTGGGTTACTCTTTTTGGTTTTATCTATATTTTGTTTATGGTGGCCAGCATCGTTGAAAATTTATTTCAAAAAATTAAATCTGTGTTTCTTTTCCAGTAGGAGGGATCGGCCATTGAAATCTTAAAAATTGTCGGGATCTCACTTATCGCCACTTTTTTAGCACTTATTGTAAAAGAACAAAAACCGAATTTTGCCTTTTTACTAGTTGTTTTTACTGGCTGTGCCATTTTTCTCGTTCTCGTTGACAAAATATACGAAATAATTACAATGCTCGAGAAGCTCGCCGTAAATGCAAATGTCAATATGGTGTATTTAGAAACTATTTTAAAAATTATCGGGATCGCCTATATCGCTGAATTTGCTGCCCAGATTACAAAAGATGCCGGCCTTGGTTCAATCGCTTCAAAGATTGAGCTAAGCGGAAAAATTCTAATTCTAGCCATGGCTATCCCGATTTTGACAGTCATCATCGAAACAATCATTCAATTGATACCGAGCTGACAGGTAGACACCTGCGGCAATTATGAGGTGAATCTATGAAGCAGCGAACGTTCTACTTTTCCTTCTTGTTAATCGCTCTCTTTTTTATGCATAGTGATGCGGTACTTGCCTCAGAAACTAGTCAGGAAATGGATGTTCTTCAATCCGATTTGGTACAAGCTCAGATGGATCGGCTCGGTGTCGAAGAGCTGCAGGGATTTTGGGATAGTATTGTCACGGAATATGGTGGTTTTTTGCCGGAAAGTCAAAAAGGGAGTTTTATGGATTTTGTCAGCGGTGAGAAGAAATTTTCCTTTGCAGAATGGATGAAAGGGATTGGAAAATTTGTTTTTCATGAGCTTCTAGTGAATGGTAAGCTGCTCGGATCGCTCATCTTGTTAACCGTATTCAGCATGTTTTTACAAACACTCCAAAATGCGTTTGAACAAAGCACGATTAGCAAGGTAGCCTATTCGATTGTCTATTTAGTGTTAATTATCCTTGCGCTGAATAGCTTTCATGTAGCCATTCAATATACCCAAGAAACGATTGATACGATGATTGCCTTTCTAATGGCACTGCTGCCGTTACTCCTTGCTTTGATTGCTAGTTCTGGCGGGGTACTATCAGCAGGATTTTTCCATCCCATTCTTCTATTTTTAATGAATTCAAGCGGTGTATTAATTCAATATGTTGTATTACCGCTGCTTTACCTATCTGCTGTTTTAAGTGTAGTCAGTACGATGACCGAACAATACAAAGTAACACAACTTGCACAGTTATTGCGAAATTGGGCAATTGGTCTACTAGGCGCTTTTATGACTATCTTTCTTGGCGTTATTTCCGTACAAGGCGTTACGACGGCCGTTGCAGATGGCGTGAGCATTCGGACAGCGAAATTCGTGACAGGCAACTTTATTCCGGTTATCGGTAGGATGTTCACAGATGCGGCTGACACGGTTATTAATGCGTCAGTGCTCTTGAAAAATACAGTTGGCATGGCAGGCGTTATTATATTGCTCTTCATCATCACATTTCCAGCATTAAAGATATTAATGCTTTCTTTTATTTATAAATTAGCAGCAGCATTATTACAACCGCTTGGCGGAGGTCCTGTTATTAAATGTTTGGATATTATTAGTAAAAGCATGATTTATATTTTTGCAGCACTTGCGATTGTATCGATGATGTTTTTCCTCAGCGTTACCGTTATCATTGCTGCTGGTAATATTACTTTGATGGTTCGGTAGGGAGGGGAATCTATGGAATTTATTACGAGCTGGGTTACAAATATTATCGTGTTTGTCCTCCTTGCGACTGTCATTGATATGCTACTTCCGAATTCGGCCATGCAAAAGTATGCAAAGATGGTTATCGGTTTACTGCTGATTGCTGTGATTATCTCGCCGATTCTAAAGCTATTTCAATCAGACTTTGATGATCTATTGAAGATTGCGACGAGTTCAATTGATGAAAAAACAAATTATCAGGTAGAAAATTTAACAGAATTGAAGAAAAAAGAAATACAAGCCGTACAGGATGCATATATTTTAAAACAAATGGCTGTCGATATGAGGACAGGGGTGGAAGAGGAGTTGATGAATCAATATAAAATGGAAATTCAGTCATTGAATCTCGAAGTAAAAAACAAAGATCAGCCTAGCCTTCCGGATGATTTACAAAAAATTTCAATCGTCTTGCAGCAGACAAAAGATCAGACAGCATCGGTTGAAGTGGTTGCTAAAGTAGACATAGACACGAAACAATCATCGCAGAAATCGTCCAGTGACTTGGATCATATTAGAGGGTTCCTTGCTGCAAAGTGGGCGGTAGACGAAGAAATCATCGAATTTTCCGGAGAAAGGGGTGGCTAACAAATTGAAAAATGATAAAGGCCCGTTATCATGGCTGAAAAACCTTTTTAAGCAAACGAATGGTGAAGAGGAAAATAAAGAGAAGAAACCTTCTAAGTATGCCTATGTATTGACTGTTCTTTTATTAGGAGTCGGCATCATGATGGTGAGTAGCTTGCTTACAAATAAAGAGTCGAAAAATGATGCTGTTACAACATTTAATCAAACAAACTCCCAAAGTAAAGAGGTAGAGACGTTTGGAAAGGCTGAAAATCAGTTTACTTCTGTAAACGACTACGAAAAATACTTGCAGAATGAAATGAAAGGAGCACTTGAATCAATAGCGGGTGTTTCAGATGTTAAAGTTGTGATCTATGTCGATGCTTCTGAGAAAAAAGTGTTTGAAAAAAATAAAGTAACGCAAAAACAAGAGACTGTGGAGACGGACCAGGAAGGTGGTAAGCGAGAGGTTGATGACACATCCATTGACGAACAGCTTGTTATTCTCAAAAGCGGCGATAAAGAGGGGCCAATCGTTGTCGAGACGAAGAAACCGAACGTAAGCGGAGTGCTCGTCGTTGCCAAAGGTGCTGAAAATATCCAAATTAAGAAATGGATCATTGAAGCTGTTACAAGAGCATTGGATGTACCGAGCCACCGAGTTTCGGTTATGCCTAAAAAATAAGGGGGATTCTTACCATGTTATTAAAAAAACAAACTGTTTGGCTGTTAACTATGTTAAGTTTGGTCGTTGTACTTTCGGTGTATTATTTGACTGGTCCAGATCAGAATGGCTCTAATGTAGCAATTTCACAGGAAGAAAAGGACAAACAGAGTACTGAAACAACAAAACCAAAAGCGGAAACGGCTAAGGTTTCTGACAAGGAAGTGCCAAAGGTCGCCATCTCTTCATCAGATGATGAGTTCGAGGCATTACGTCTTAATATTCAAGATGAGCGAAGTAAAATAAGAGAAGATCTCACAAATAAAATGGGTGACACAAGTCTTTCAGCGGAAGAAAAAAATCAGGCTGTCGAAGCTAATAATAAAATTAGTGAAACAGCAACGACAGAACAAGTGTTAGAATATGAAATTATGCAGCTGAATTACCCGGCAGCTTTAGTACGCATTGATGGAAGCAAAGTGGACGTCACAGTTAAAACAGACGAAAAATTGACAGCGTTAGAAGTGGCAGACATCATGGATATCGTAAACACAGAAATCGATGATGTAGAAGATGTGGCGGTTGAATTTAAATTAAATGAAGGGAAATAGTGGAAAGAGGGAGTCTTTAATCGGACCCCCTCTTTTTCTTATATGTTAACCAATAAAATCAAGGGTAATCAATGATAAAACGCTTTCTTTAGAATGAAAAAAATTTCACATTTATTGTGATAAGATGTAAGATAGAAGAACGCTAAAAGAAAAGTCGTAAGCATCACTAAAACATTTATTGAATTCACACTACGAATTATCGTATGATATTAGTAGTTGGTCATAATGATTTTTTTGGTACAGCAATGGAAAGCGTGGGCTAATCCGGTAGGTATTTGGATATTTATTTCAGAAGTCTTTGCTTTTTATCCCGCATTACCGGGCAGTAAGCCCCCACTGATTGAAGTTTCACTTTATAATCATTCAAAAAACTTAACTATTACAATAAAATAAGACAAGGGGTGCCAAGATGTTGAAGGTACAAGAAATTCGAGAGATTATTAAATTGGTCGATCAATCTAGCATTAATGAATTTGTTTTTGAACAAGAAGGAACGAAAATTAAATTGAAAAAGACTACACAGGAACAAGCTACACCAGTTGTTTATCAAGCTGCACCTGCTGTCCAGCCTGTTGCAGCTATGCAAGCGGCAGAGGTTGCACAAGAAGCACCAAAACAAGCTGAACGTGTCACTGACACACAAGCAAGTAATCAAGAAAATTTACATAAAATTACATCACCGATGGTTGGATCATTTTATGCTTCGCCATCACCAGAAGAAGGGCCATATGTGAAAATTGGATCAAAGGTAGGAAATGACTCAATTGTATGTATCGTTGAAGCAATGAAGCTCTTTAATGAAATCGAAGCGGAAGTGAGCGGTGAGATCGTCGAAATTCTTGTCCAAGACGGCCAATTAGTGGAATACGGTCAACCGTTATTTTTAGTAAAGCCGGAATAAGGAGCTGTTTTCAATGATTGAAAAAGTATTAATTGCAAATCGAGGAGAAATTGCTGTTCGGATTATTCGGGCATGCAAGGAAATGGGAATCGAAACCGTTTCAGTTTTCTCAGAAGCAGACCGTGAAGCTCTTCATGTCCAGCTTGCAGACGAATCATACTGCATTGGCCCGACAGCTTCAAAGGATAGCTATTTAAACGTTACGAATATTATTAGCATTGCAAAGAAAACGGGCTGTGACGCTATTCACCCTGGTTATGGATTCTTAGCGGAAAATGCTAATTTTGCAGAGCTTTGCCGAGAGTGTAATGTCATCTTCATCGGACCATCCCCTGAAGCTATTTCGAAAATGGGGACGAAGGATGTAGCGAGGGAAACGATGCGAATAGCGGGCGTACCAATCGTGCCGGGATCTACAGGAATTATTAAAGACTCGGATGAAGCGATTGCCCTTGCTGAAAAAATTGGGTATCCAGTCATCATTAAAGCGACAGCAGGTGGTGGCGGAAAAGGGATTCGGGTCGCTAGAACAGAAGAAGATTTATTGAATGGGATCAGAATCACCCAGCAAGAAGCGTTAACAGCATTCGGAAATTCTGGCGTATATATTGAAAAATTTATTGAAGATTTCCGACATGTTGAAATCCAGGTGATGGGAGATACACATGGCAATGCCATTCACTTTGGTGAACGAGACTGTTCGATCCAAAGACGTCTCCAAAAGCTAGTAGAAGAAACTCCATCTCCTGCGGTTGACTCAGAGATGCGCGAGGAAATGGGAACAGCGGCAGTAAAAGCGGCTCTTGCCGTCAATTACTCCGGAGCAGGTACGGTTGAGTTCATTTATGATTACAAAAACCGTAACTTCTACTTTATGGAAATGAATACTAGAATTCAGGTGGAACATCCGGTGACAGAAATGGTAACTGGTGTTGATTTAATCAAAGAACAAATTCTAGTAGCATCAGGGGAGAAATTGTCATTATCTCAAGAAGATGTGCAATTTAACGGCTGGGCAATCGAATGCCGGATTAATGCTGAAAATCCTGAAAAGAATTTTATGCCTTCTGCTGGGAAAATTCAAATGTATCTTCCGCCAGGCGGAAATGGCGTACGAATTGATTCTGCTGCGTACCCAGGATATGTAATTCCACCGTATTATGATTCAATGATCGCGAAGTTAATTGTTCATGCTCCTACACGCGCTGAGGCCGTTGACAAGATGAGACGTGCGTTAGAGGAATTTGTGATAGAAGGAATCCACACAACCATTCCTTTCCACAGCAAGCTTATGCAACATGAACAATTTGTTTCTGGAGAGTTTAACACAAAATTCCTTGAATTATATGAGGTAATGGATTCATAATGGAAAAATACAGGAGGTGCTTTAAAAATGAGTGAAATGGAACAAATGCTTGAAGTGAACGATACCTACAATGGATTAGGTAAAGTGGAAATTTCTCCTGATGTTATTGAAGTCATTGCCGGTATTGCTGCTAGTGAGGTTGAAGGTGTTGCGCATATGCGCGGGAACTTCACCACGGGTGTTGTCGAAATGCTTGGGAAGAAAAGCCACGGAAAAGGTGTCAAGGTAGATCTTGCAGACGATGGCATTAAGGTAGACTTATATTGTGTCATGAAGTTTGGCGTATCCATTCCAAAGATCGCACAGGAAGTTCAAGATAATATTCGTCAAGCTCTACTGAACATGACAGCCCTCGAAACTTCCGAAGTGAATATTCATGTTGTCGGTATTCAATTTGAAACTGCATCAAAACAAGAAAGTGAAATTGAGCAAGAAATGTAAGGATAAAGAGAGCCCGGCATTTAGCCGGGTTTTTGCGTGAAAAAAACTCTTTTTACACGAATGAGTTTAAATCTTTAAAAGTTGAGACATACAAAGAATAGAAGTTTCACTTTACCCCGCATTAACGGACAGTAGCGTCTGCAAACTAGTTTTAGTGTAAAGAAATGAGAAGAACTTGAAGTGAGTAAACTGTCCGTAAATGCCCTATTGGTTCAACTAACCCTCAGTGGAAACCCACCACTGAGGGAAGTTTCACTTTAACTCAATCTTATTTTCTGTTAGAGTGTTACATATGTGATTTTTTATGATAAAAATTAGCACAAGTTCCACCATAAAGGTTAGATTCATTTCTTTTTGAAGATAAAACTTAATATTTATGGTGATTTAGTTAATTAATGTTCGTATGTGCTGCAATTTTCATATATAATAGTCGATATAAAAGGAGTCAATTTTATGAAAAGAAGAACTGCCCGTGAAAAAGCCTTACAGGCCATATACCAACTTGAGATTGGTAAGGGAGAAATTCAAGATGCTCTAAATAGTGTTTTGGACGGACGTCCGAGTGATGAATATCTTGAAATGTTAGTAAAAGGAACACAAGAAAACAAAGAAGAGATTGATGAAACAATTTGTGCTAATCTCGACAATTGGAAGATTGAACGATTGGCAAATATTGATCGGAACTTGCTTCGCATCGCTGTGTACGAAATGATTTACAGTGATCAGGTTCCAGTCAATGTTGCTATGGATGAAGCAATTGAAATCGCAAAAGTCTTCGGTGATGATCAATCAAGCCGCTTTGTAAATGCAGTTCTGTCAAAAGTTAAAACTCAGCTTAATAAATAACCAGTGCATCGCATACATGCTAGGGAAGACTATTTATTTTCGGGTCAAGCGGCTAAAATCATTCTCACCTTAAGACAGTCGATTTCTTAAGCTAACTTTGGAGGGTGATGAATGTGTCAGGGAAAATTATTGATGGAAAAGAAATTGCTCAATCTGTAAGAAATACGCTTCGTGAGGAAGTGGACCAGCTTCGTAGTAAAGGAACAATTCCAGGTCTTGCAGTTATACTTGTTGGTGATAATCAAGCTTCGAAAACGTATGTAGCGAATAAGCAAAAAGCTTGTGCCGAAATTGGCATACATTCTGTTTTAGTTGAATGTCCAGCGACATTGTCTCAACAAGAATTACTTACTAAAATTGATGAGTTGAATCATGATGATACCGTTCATGGAATTTTAGTACAACTACCTCTTCCAGCTCATATCCAAGAAAAAGATATCATTGAAGCCATTTCACCTGAAAAGGATGTCGATGGGTTCCATCCTATTAACATCGGACGAATGATGACTGGTCAGGATGCGTTTTTGCCTTGCACACCATATGGAGTTATGGTGATGCTTGAGCATATCGGCTGTGAAATTGCAGGTAAGCATGTCGTTGTTGTAGGAAGAAGCAATATCGTCGGAAAGCCGGCAGGTCAATTGTTTCTGAATAAAAGTGCGACGGTTACGTATTGCCATTCAAAAACGAAAGATCTTGCCTATCATACAAAGCAAGCTGATATACTGGTCGTTGCTGTCGGTAAGAGAGATACCATCACGGCTGCTCATGTTAAGGAGGGTGCAGTTGTTATTGATGTTGGTATGAATCGGAATGAAGAAGGCAAGCTATGTGGCGACGTTTCTTTTAACGAAGTAAGAGAAGTTGCCTCATATATTACCCCGGTTCCAAAAGGCGTTGGTCCAATGACGATTGCTATGCTTTTGGAAAATACTGTTAAATCAGCTAAGAAATCGATTACCCTACAAGATGCATAAATAGCAATTTCCATCAGTGGTGAAAACCATCCCACTGATGGAAATTTCACTAATATCCCGGTTTAACAGGCTGTAATATCCCTACACTAATTCTTACACGAGAGTAAAATAGCTAGCTAGTGATAAACAGCCTGTAAAACCCCGATTGGTGAGATATAGTGAAACTTACCGATGCGTAAGCGGAGGTTTAGTTGAACTAATCGGGTTCGTAGTGTCGCTTTTATCGAAGCGTTAGCGGAGATATTAGCGACAGTAGAACGGGACTAACCATTAGCGTAAAACTTTGGCTAATGGAAGTTTCACTTTATGAAGAAGCTGTCACTTGTTCTATAATGGCAAATGATAGCTTTTTTGTTTTATAATAAAAGTATAGGATAATTAATTCCGAGGGTAAGCGCTAAAAGTAGTAAGTAGAGGGCATGAACGACAAAAAAACATAACAGAGCGCGTGCACTTTTTTAGATAAGGAGAAAATGATGGAAGAGCAAAGATATTTAAGTGTTTCGGCTGTGACGAAATATATTAAGCGTAAATTTGATGCGGATCCTCATTTACAAAATGTATACATAAAAGGAGAAATATCGAATTTTAAGCAGCATTCAAGCGGACATATGTATTTTACGATTAAGGATGAGAAAGCAAGAATACTTGCAGTGATGTTTTCTGCCCATAATAAGAATATGAAGTTTATTCCGGAAAATGGGATGAAAATCTTGGTGAGAGGCGATATTTCTGTATTCGAACAAAGCGGGCAATACCAGTTGTATGTCAAGAGCATGTCACCTGATGGAGTAGGTGATTTATATTTAGCTTATGAGCAGCTGAAGAAGAAACTCGAAACGGCAGGATTATTTTCTTCTCAACATAAGCAACCACTTCCGAAATACCCTCATGCAGTCGGTGTTATTACTTCACCAACTGGGGCTGCTTTGCGGGATATTTTGACTACGATTAAAAGAAGATATCCAATTGCTAAAATCATCATATACCCGGCGCTTGTTCAAGGAACGAATGCACCTAAATCAGTCGCTAAAGCGATTTCCGAAGCGAATTCACGTAAAGAGGTTGAAGTTCTTATTGTCGGAAGGGGAGGAGGCTCCATTGAAGAGCTCTGGGCGTTTAATGAAGAAATTGTCGCAGAATCGATTTATGACTCTGATATTCCGATTATTTCGGCTGTTGGACACGAAACGGATTTTACGATTGCGGATTTTGTAGCAGACTTGCGTGCACCAACACCAACTGGAGCTGCTGAAATGGCCGTTCCACATCTTCAAGAAATTTACGAACGGCTCTGGAACCAAAAGAATAGGCTGACAAGGACGATTCATGAACAAGTGAATGTTGAACAAACAAAGCTGTCGCGACTGGCAAAATCTTATGCTTTTCGTTATCCTAAAAAAATGTACGAGCAAAAAGTCGAACAATTGGACCGGGCGTCGGAACGATTAAAACGCGAGAGCACCAAATATTTTCAAAAGAAAAACGAGATGCTCGAAAATACATTAGCCCAATTAATAAAACAGCATCCAAACCAACAGTTAGCGATTGGAGCGGATCGGTTAACCAATAGCGAAAAAATGTTGAATCGGCTTATGCAAACAGTTTTAAAAGGGCACACCCAAAGATTTGTCTCAGTTACTGCAACGTTATCTGCCTTAAGTCCGCTTAAAATTATGGAACGGGGCTATGGTCTGATTTTTACAGAAGAAGAAACACTTGTTAAAAGCAGATCACAAGTAGTGGTCGGAGATCATATCGATGTGAAGATAACCGACGGAACCTTGCATTGTAAAGTAGAAAAAATAGAGGAGCGAAAAGATAATGAGTAAAGAAAAAGAGTTGACTTTTGAGCAGGCAATGGAAGAACTTGAACAAGTTGTTGAGAAATTAGAAGAAGGGGACGTACCTCTTGAAGAAGCAATCTCCATCTATAAAAAAGGAATGGACCTATCTAGACTTTGTCATACAAAATTGAAATCTGTTGAAGAACAATTGACGCAAATACTTAGGGAAGATGGCGAACTTGAAGAATTCGCAGTAGAGGAGGAATAGACATGAATGCAACGTCATTTCATACGTTTTCAGAAACATACAAACAACTCATTGAAACAAAGGTGATTGAATATGTTGAAGAGTTAAAAGCGCCTGATAACTTAAAAGCAGCAATGGCTTATTCTTTGAAAGCAGGCGGGAAAAGAATACGTCCTTTACTTGTTTTGGCCGTATTAGATGCATTTGCGAAGGATGTGAACGCTGGAGTCCCGGCTGCAGCTGCGATTGAAATGATTCATACCTATTCTTTAATCCATGATGATCTGCCAGCGATGGACGATGATGATTTACGTCGCGGTAAACCAACCAATCATAAAGTTTTTGGTGAAGCGACGGCGATTCTCGCAGGTGATGCATTACTTACATATAGCTTTCAACTTATTGCCAACACAGAGCATCCTTGCGTGACATCAGACATGAAGCTCAATTTAATCCTTGAAATCGCTAAAGCGGCGGGAGCTGAGGGGATGGTTGGCGGTCAAGTAGCTGATATGGAAGGCGAGAACAAACAGCTATCACTAGAAGAACTCCAATATATTCATGAACATAAAACAGGCAAGTTGTTAATGGCATCTGTCCTTTCAGGAGCGATTTTATCTAGTGCAAGTACCGAACAGCTTCTTGCACTTAAACGGTTTTCCTATCATCTAGGGCTGGCTTTTCAAATCCGAGATGATATTTTAGATATTGAAGGCTCTGAAGGAGAAATTGGTAAACCTGTTGGCAGTGATTCAGCGAACAACAAAAGCACGTACCCTTCATTGCTTACTTTAGAAGGAGCAAAGGTAAGGCTCGCAGAACATATCAAAATGGCGCATGAAGAGTTGGAAAAAACGCAATTGGATACATCTCTTCTTAATGAAATAACGGATATGATTGCAAAGCGTAAATCCTAAGACGACAACAATTGTTAGGATATTCTATTTGTGTTATACTTTTGTTGTTTAACTGGCGTATCTTATTGAAAATCGGTATAATATGATGGAATTAACAGCCGCCGAAATCAGAAGGTATCGGCGGCTATTTTTGAAGAAATTTGCGGAAATTTGCTGAATAATGACAGCTGTTATAGTGCGTGTTTAAAAAGGAGGATAAAAAGAGCCGAGAAGTTCGAAAAGCGACCGTCTCAAACCTTTCGCGTATGGAGTAATACGTGAGGACCGGACTTGCACAGGATGTGCGGACTTCTGTGTTGCTCGTCATGACGTGCGCGGTTTTAACAGAAGGTCATTCATGAGCTTTGAAGCAATTTGCAAGCTTTTTTACCGGACTTTTTGAACATCCTCCTTTAGTAATTAAATTAGAATTTTCCAGCGATAGGTCTCTGATAAGACCTGGAAATAACAGAAAGTGAGTGATCCAATTTGGATCTTCTATCTATAAAAGACCCATCTTTTTTAAAAGCGATGAATAATGAAGAATTAAAAGAATTAAGTGCCGATATTAGAAAGTTTTTAATAGAGAAATTATCGATTACCGGTGGACACCTAGGTCCGAATCTTGGAGTGGTTGAACTGACCATTGCGTTACATAAGGAGTTCAACAGTCCACAAGATAAATTTTTGTTTGATGTTGGCCACCAGTCTTATGTTCATAAAATCCTAACAGGACGCGCTTGTCAGTTTGATACATTAAAAAAATATAAAGGACTTTGCGGCTTCCCGAAAATGAACGAAAGTGAGCATGATGTTTGGGAAACAGGTCATAGCTCGACATCTCTTTCTGGAGCAATGGGAATGGCTGCAGCGCGCGATTTAAAAAAAGAAAAAAACTTTGTGTTGCCTATTATCGGTGACGGTGCTTTAACAGGTGGGATGGCACTTGAAGCACTTAACCATATCGGTCATGAAAAGAAAGATATGATTGTCATCTTAAACGATAATGAAATGTCGATTGCCCCAAACGTTGGCGCCTTGCATTCCGTACTCGGAAGGCTGCGTACGGCTGGAAAATATAATTGGGCGAAGGATGAGCTGGAATTATTACTTAAGAAAATACCAGCAGTCGGTGGGAAAGTCGCTGCTACAGCTGAGCGTATTAAAGATAGCCTAAAGTATCTGTTAGTTTCAGGGGTATTTTTTGAAGAGTTAGGATTTACTTACTTGGGACCTGTGGATGGTCATAACTTTGATGAATTATTCGAGAATTTTCGTTATGCTAAAAAAACAAAAGGCCCTGTCCTTTTACACGTAATTACGAAAAAAGGGAAAGGATATTCTCCTGCTGAATCTGATACAATCGGAAACTGGCATGGAACAGGACCTTATAAAATTGAAACGGGCGATTTTGTTAAAACAGCGACAACAGCCCCTGCATGGAGTTCACTTGTTAGTGAAACGGTAAGGAAACTCGCTCGTACAGACGAACGAATTGTTGCGATTACACCGGCTATGCCGGTCGGTTCTAAATTAGAAGGCTTTGCAAGTGAATTTCCAGAACGAATGTATGATGTAGGCATTGCTGAACAACATGCAGCAACCTTTGCAGCAGGACTTGCAACGCAAAAAATGAAACCGTTTCTTGCGATTTATTCTACTTTCCTACAGCGTGCCTACGATCAAGTGGTTCACGATATTTGCCGGCAAAACCTGAACGTCTTTTTTGGAATCGATCGAGCAGGTTTAGTCGGAGCAGACGGGGAAACACATCAAGGTGTGTTTGATATCGCCTTTATGCGTCATATTCCGAATATGGTCTTGATGATGCCGAAGGATGAAAATGAAGGCCAGCATATGGTTAATACAGCAATGAAATATGATGATGGTCCGATTGCAATGAGATTTCCACGCGGAAATGGGTATGGTATTCCGATGGACGATTCTTTACAAGAAATCCCGATTGGAACTTGGGATGTGTTAAAAGAGGGTAGAGATGCTTGCGTGTTAACATTTGGTACAACGATTCCAATGGCAATGGAAGCTGCAGAGTTGTTAGAGAAACAAGGGTATTCCGTTAAGGTCGTGAACGCACGATTTATTAAACCACTGGACAATGACATGATGCATCAATTACTTGAGCAGAAGATGCCGATTTTAACGATTGAAGAAGCTGTTCTTCAAGGCGGCTTTGGTAGTGCGGTGATTGAATTTGCTCATGAGCATGGATATCATGGAGCAATTATTGACCGAATGGGCATTCCTGACCGTTTCATTGAACATGGCAGTGTGGATCAATTACTTGCAGAAATCGGCATGACAGTAGAAGAAACGGTGCGGAACATCAAACGAATTACACCGAAAAAGCAAAAAAGGGCTTGAATGAATGAAACTGAAAAAAGAAAGACTTGATATTTTACTTGTTGAATCTGGGCTGGCAGAGACTCGGGAAAAAGCAAAACGAATGATTATGGCGGGCCTTGTTTATGGAAATGAGGAAAGATTAGAGAAACCGGGTGAAAAGGTTTCAACTGATTTAGTACTTACTATCAAAGGGAAGGTCATGCCTTATGTATCCAGAGGTGGGCTAAAGCTAGAGAAAGCGTTGAAACAGTTTGATTTATCTGTTGAAGGAAAAGTACTGCTTGATATTGGAGCTTCAACAGGAGGATTCACTGACTGTGCCCTACAAAATGGAGCGCAAATGTCTTACGCGCTTGATGTGGGTTACAATCAGCTCGCCTGGAAGCTAAGGCAAGATGAGAGAGTGAAGGTAATGGAAAGAACAAATTTCCGCTACGTCACACCTACTGACCTTGATGGGGAAATGCCTAATTTTGCGAGCATTGATGTTTCATTTATCTCGCTTACATTGATCTTACCTGTCTTGAAAACATTATTGGTGGCTAATAGTGATGTTGTCGCCCTTGTTAAGCCTCAATTTGAGGCAGGCAAGGATCAAGTAGGTAAAAAAGGAATTGTTCGTGATGTAAAAATTCATCGTGAGGTTATGGATAAAATTATTCATTTCGCTCAAGGTGAGGGATATGATATTAATGACGCTTCTTTTTCTCCGATTAAAGGTGGCGAAGGGAATATCGAATTCCTTTTGCATCTTAAGTGGCAAGGTGAAAAAGATCAAGGTGAGAATTTCTTGAAGCAGTCGGTTGAAGAAATTGTTCAAAATGCTCATCAAGAATTAAAACAAACGAAAACTGATGAATGAGTAGGAGAGCTCCTGATGCAGTAAAACTGTTGACGGAGCTTTTTTTACAGATACTTATTCAAATAAATGCTTTCGAATACAAGAAAAAATTGTACAAATTCAACTAAATCCGCTAACATTATTTATATAATAAATATTCGCCGTCCAAGTGAATTGGACTGCTAACTTAGAGGTGCTTTAAATAGATGAACAAAGGTCAACGACATATAAGGATTCGAGATATCATCACGAATAATGATATAGAAACGCAAGATGATTTAGTGGATGCGTTGAAAAATGCTGGCTTTTCTATCACGCAAGCGACGATTTCAAGAGATATTAAGGAACTGCATCTCGTGAAAGTACCGCTAATGGATGGTAGATACAAATACAGTCTACCTGCAGACCAGCGCTTTAATCCGCTTCAGAAATTAAAACGAATGCTGATAGATGCATTTGTCAAGATTGATTCGGCGAGCCATTTTCTCGTATTAAAAACCTTGCCAGGTAATGCTCAGGCAATAGGTGCCTTAATTGATCATTTAGATTGGGAAGAAATATTAGGGACGATTTGTGGCGATGATACATGCTTAATCATTTGCCGTACTCCAGAAGATACTGAGGAAATTTCTAATCGATTTTTAGACATGCTCTAATGAAGACAAAAGAGGTGATGAGAGTTTGTTAACAGAACTTTCAATAAGAAACTTTGCAATTATTGAAGCCCTTTCAGTTTCGTTAGAGAAGGGCTTGACTGTTTTAACAGGAGAAACGGGTGCTGGTAAATCGATCATTATCGATGCGATTCACCTGTTAGTTGGCGGTAGAGGATCTGCAGAGTTTATTAGACATGGGGAAAAAAAAGCGGAAATTGAAGGGCTATTTCAAATTGACGACGAACTCCATCCGGTTTATCAAAAAGCTTCGGAATTAGGGATCGAGATTAGCGATGGAATGATCGTGCTGCGCCGAGATATGTCGACAAATGGTAAAAGTGTCTGCAGGGTAAATGGCAAGCTTGTGACGATAGCACTGCTACGTGAAATTGGTAGAACGCTGATCGATATTCATGGCCAGCATGAACATCAAGAACTGATGGATGAACGTCTTCATCTGCAACTGCTCGATCAATTTGGTGGAGAAAGAATTGCCAAGGCACTAGGGGAATACCAAAAGCTCTATAAAGAATATGATCATGCGATGAAACAACTACAGAAATTAAGCCAAAACGAACAACAAATGGTTCATCGTTTGGATTTAATTCAATTTCAATTTGATGAAATTCAGCGAGCGAATTTAAAGTTAAATGAGGATGAAGAGCTGTCTGAAGAAAGAAAGAAAATCAATAACTTTGAAAAAATTCATGAGGCCCTGCAAACAAGCTATTTAGCATTATCGGGGGAGCAAAGAGGGCTTGATTGGCTATCTGTTGCGATGAATAACCTTGAAGAGGCTGCAGATCTTGATGAGACGGTTAAAACCATTACAGAGCCAGTCTCGAATAGTTATTACGTTCTTGAAGACGCAATCTCTTCTATTCGTGAACAGCTTGATGCTCTTGAATATGACTCAGAACGTCTAGATTTTATTGAAAGTCGCTTGAATGAAATTAATCAGCTGAAACGGAAATATGGGGGCACGATTGAAGAGATTGTTGTATACGGTGCCGCAATTGAAGAAGAAATTGAAACACTTTTGAATCGTGAAACCCATATCACTAAGCTTGAGTCACAAATAAAATCAGTAAAGGCTGATTTGTTATTAGAAGCCAAAAATGTAAGTGAACTACGTGAAAAATATGCCAGACAACTGACAAAGAAAATACAACAGGAATTAAAAGAACTTCATATGCAAAAAACGGTATTTGAAGCTCATTTCCATCACACAGCTTTTTCGTTTAGTGAAGGGGACTCCTCTACAATTGGACGTAACGGATTGGATGAGATGGAGTTTTATATTAGCACGAATCCTGGAGAACCACTAAAGCCATTGTCTAAAATTGCTTCAGGCGGAGAATTATCGCGTATTATGCTTGCATTAAAAAGTATTTTTTCCAAACATCAAGGGATTACATCGATTATTTTTGATGAAGTGGACACAGGGGTCAGTGGTAGAGTAGCCCAATCCATTGCTGAAAAAATCTATAAAGTGGCCATTGATTCACAAGTACTTTGTATTTCTCACTTACCACAAGTCGCTGCAATGGCAGATACGCACCTTTATATAGCAAAAAATATTAAGGCAGGCAGAACGAATACATCTGTTCATCCATTAAAGTATCCCGACAAGGTAAAGGAAATTGGTCGAATGATTTCTGGTGTTGAGATTACCGATTTAACCAAACAACATGCTGAAGAACTTTTACAACAGACGGAAAAAATTAAACAGACTGCTGGGGTATAGTCTTATCCCGGTGTAACAGGCCGTAATATCCCCACCTCAATTTTTGTGTGAAATAGGTGGTGATAAACAGCCTGTAAAGCCCCGATTGGTTCAACTAACCATTAGCGGAAAGTCACCGATAATGGAAGTTTCACTTTATTCGTAATTTCACAATATTTTTCATTGAAAAGCTATCCAAAAACGGATAGCTTTTATTTTTGCCCAGAGTTATAAATGCTTGCTGTGAGGGCTACATTAAAGGTGTAGCCATTTAGGACTTGAAGCAAAAGCGAGGGGAGTGAAAAAGATTGTACAAACAATGGATCAAAAGAATTATCGGTGGAATTCTCCTTGTTTCGCTATTGACATTAGGATTGTATCAACCATTTCGCGAGTATTTTTCAATTCCTAAAAAAATTGTCCTTTTCGAAGGTGAACAATATAGCATCCGTAATAATTTGGCTGTTCATGCGACAACTCATTCAAATGAAAAAGGGGTAACTGTTCAAGATGAATCGGGTTTGCTGACACTTGACGCAGATAAACCTGGAACGAGCGAACTGCTTCTGAATGTTGCTGGATTCCCAGTCAAGAAAGTGGATGTTCATGTATTAAAGGATTTCAAGGTGATTCCTGGAGGACAGTCAATTGGTGTGAAATTAAATACGCTCGGAGTATTAGTAGTTGGACACCATCTAGTGGAAACAGGTGAAGGCAAGAAATCACCTGGTGAAGCAGCACATGTCATGATAGGTGATATTATTACCCAAATAAATGGCCAGACAATCAAAAAAATGTCTGATGTAACCCCTTATGTACAACAAGCAGGTGAAAAAGGTGAACCCCTTCAACTTGTGATATCACGTGAGAAAGAAAGCTTTAAGACAACCCTTTTACCATTAAAAGATGAAAATGAAGGTACGTACAAGCTTGGACTTTATATTCGCGACTCAGCCGCTGGAATTGGCACGATGACATTTTATCATCCTGAAACAAAGAAATATGGGGCACTCGGCCATGTAATTTCAGATATGGATACGAAAAAACCAATTGTTGTAAAAGACGGACAAATAGTTCAATCAACTGTAACATCCATTGAAAAAGGAAGCAACGGAGATCCGGGTGAAAAATTAGCTCGATTCTCGTCAAATAAAGAAGTAATCGGTAATATTAACAGAAATAGTCCATTTGGAATTTTTGGACAAATGAAAAAAGAAGTCGGAAATGGGATTGCAGATCAACCTCTGCCAATTACTTTATCCCATGAAGTAAAAGAAGGGCCAGCAAAGATATTAACCGTATTAGAAGGTTCAACAGTAGAGGAATTTGATGTTGAAATTGTTAGTACGATACCACAAAAATTCCCAGCTATTAAAGGGATTGTTTTAAAGGTAACTGATAAAAAGTTACTAGAGAAAACTGGCGGGATTGTTCAAGGAATGAGTGGTAGCCCTATTATTCAAAATGGAAAATTAGTTGGTGCTGTGACCCATGTTTTCGTCAATGATCCAACGAGTGGGTATGGTGTCCATATTGAATGGATGCTAAACGAGGCCGGCATTGATATATATGAAAAATCTGGTCCCAAAGAGAAAGCAAGTTGAACAAAGGAGCCTCCAGTCTGGGCTCCTTTTCCTGTTCACAAAAAGGATTGTCAAATATTTTGTGCATATCAATCCGTTTTATTCCTTTATTATGGTAGAATAAAATAAGAAATAAAGAATATTCGACAAAGCCTATATTGTTTAGCGAACACGGTCGAAAACAAGCGAATTTATGAGAAAAATATTGATTTTTTATAAATTTTATAAAATTAAAAGGAATTTAGTTTCCTATGTCGAAAATTTCAATTACAATGTTTTTAGAAATAATAGAAAAAATGACCAATTGTAGTTGAGGAGGAATTCAATAGTGAAGAAAATTAAGGTATGTATTGTGGATGATAATAAAGAACTGGTGTCCTTATTGGATGAATATATTTCATCTCAGGAGGATATGGAAGTAATCGGTATATCTTATAACGGACAGGACTGTTTAAATCTTCTAGAAAATATCGAACCTGATATACTTATATTAGATATTATCATGCCGCATTTAGATGGCCTTGCGGTTTTGGAAAAATTAAGGGAAATGAAACGTGGTTCTATGCCGAATGTCATTATGTTAACTGCTTTTGGTCAAGAAGACGTAACAAAGAAAGCGGTTGATCTTGGAGCTGCCTATTTCATCCTCAAACCATTTGATATGGAAAACTTAGGAGGGCATATTCGCCAGGTAAGTGGAAAAAGTAATCAAATGACGAATAAATCTTCACAACTAGGATATCGCCCAGTTGAATCCAAACCAAGAAATCTTGATGCTAACATCACCAGTATTATCCACGAAATTGGTGTTCCTGCTCATATTAAAGGTTATATGTATTTAAGGGAAGCGATTTCAATGGTCTATAATGATATTGAGTTACTAGGGTCTATCACAAAAGTTCTATATCCCGATATTGCTAAGAAATATAATACAACGGCAAGTAGGGTGGAACGCGCAATTCGTCACGCCATTGAAGTTGCTTGGAGTCGGGGCAATATTGAATCCATTTCTTCCTTATTTGGCTATACAGTTTCCATGTCCAAAGCAAAACCAACAAATTCGGAATTCATCGCCATGGTAGCGGATAAATTGCGGTTAGAACATAAGGCTTCTTGAGAGGGTTAGAATTTAAATATTCTTGCCCTTAAGAAGTAATCCTGATAATTATAGGCACTTTCGAGTTATCGGGTTTATCCGATATGGGCGAAGCTGCTTTTTTTTATGGGTACTAGGTAAATCGTTACGATTCGTTCTAAAAACTTCATACAATCGAATAGATCATGTATTCAAGTGGTTGTGAAAGGATTAAGCAACGAAAAATGACTTTTATAAAAGAAAGCGATTGCGGAATGGGTTGGAAATAATTAAAGAATGGTCTCTGATAACATATTTGCCTCATCCGTAGCTGATATACGGAAGATTGTCTCCTTTTGTGAATATCCCCGTTTTGTCACCGAGATTCTGGCTAAAAGCGCATATCAATATTTCTATCCCGCTTTAACGGGCAGTAGGACCCCACCTCAAGGCTTAAAGGAAGCAAAGAAGCTTAAGGTGGGGAATGAAGAAAAGCCTCACTGATTGAAGTTTCACTTTATGAAGCTGTAGTGGTAACAGGTATGTAGTCTGAATTAATTAAGGGAATAAAAACTGTGAACGGCAAAGATGTGCTTGTCGCCTTTACAATGTAAATGATGTTTTTTACTATAGATATTCTGTAATGTGAAAATTTGGCTGGTTGAGAAAATATGGTTAGAAACATATAAAACCAGTTGAACAAGATGGTAAAAGAGGCCTGCTTAAGTGGAACAAATACTTGCATTTTAAATGAATTTAACTTGGGAGGAATTAGGCATGACTCAAATAATTGCTCATAGGGGAGCCGCCGGAACGCACCCAGAGAATACAATGGTTTCCTTTTACGAGGCTTACAGAGTAGGAGCTGATGGAATTGAGTTAGATGTACAACTTTCCAAAGATGGTGAAGTGGTTGTGATTCACGATGAATTATTGGACCGCACAACGACAGGTAAAGGAAATGTGAAAGATTATCTGTGGAAAGATCTGCAATTATTAGGGGCGGGATATAAGTTTCGGAAGCAGTTCGCGGACGCTACGATCCCTAACCTAGAGGAAGTGCTTGCTTGGATTCAAGGGACGAATATGATTTTAAATATTGAATTGAAAAATGGCGTTTATCCATACTTAGGTCTTGAAGAGAAAGTTATCGCTTTAGTGCGGACGTACTCCATGGAAAAGCGGGTCATTTTGTCTTCTTTTAATCATTATAGTCTTGTGCACGCATACCGACTTGCCCCAGAGATTGAAACAGCGCCACTTTATCGGGATGGCTTATATATGCCATGGATATATGCTACATCAATTGGGGCGAAAGCGATTCACCCTTCTATTCACACGGCACCTGATGCAATCATTGCAGCGTCAATGAAAGAAGGTGTAGCAGTCCGTCCTTATACGATTAATAAAGAAGATAAAATGAGACATCTTTTCGAAATGGGCATCAGCGCATTTATAACTGATTTTCCAGAGCGAGCAGTAAAATTACGAAATACGATAGAAGCACAATAATTGAAAAAGAACAAAACAAATATGGCGTTAAAATGCGACCATTTACTCTGAAGAACTCACCCTGTAACATGATGCGCTCGCCTAATCACAACGGTGGCGGTGTGAAGCTGGATTTTGGATGCTTTCTCGATAAAATAAGTATACCTGCTAGGTAGATTGGCTAGATTAATAAATCGCGAAGCCTCGCCCCCATGTCCTTCATACAAAAAAAGAGGATGTCTTAAAAAGTAAAGGATCAGACCAGCAACTAGTGTATACAGTTTAAATGAAGTGTGAATATCACGATAAACTGTAAGCTTATAGTTGGATCAGCCCCTTTTTTTAGGACAGCCTCTTTTTTATACTTTAAATCTTGTTTGTACCTTTTCTTTCTTTCGGTCGCGATGAAGCACAAATCCTGCGATAAACCCAATCCCACCAATGGTTAGAAGCAAACCAACTAAAAATTGAACCCAAAGGGCTGAGAAGGGAAATTGAGAGATCCCAAACACCATGTCTCGCATTATTTTAATTCCGTAGGCGGCAAGTGCACCGGGTATGAAAAGGATAAGAAAAGCGATAGCTCGTTTCATAAATAAAAACCCCTCAAATTGAGAAATTTGGAACTAAGTATTGTGCCTTATTATGATAGGATGTCTTATTTTATATGATAAGGGAAGCATTAGATTTGTCAAGTGACAACTAATTCATTAAAATAAGGGTATTGTTGAAAAAACTTGCGTTTATTAATGGGTGTATTGTGAAGAAAATTGCAGATATAGCCGAGGTGGTATTCATGCAACAAGTAATGATCGTTGGGGCAGGACCGTGTGGAACAGCAATTTTGCGAATGCTACATGAAAGTCCGCTGTTTTTAGTATCTTTTGTTGTTGATATCAATGAAAATGCAGAAGGGATGGTGTATGCAAAAAAACTGTCTATTCCAACCGCTACTGATTGGGCATCTGTAAATATGGAATCGATTGATGTGATTATCGAAGCAACAGGATATGAACAGGTATTTCAAGAGATCAGGAAAGCAGGGCAGGGGAACTTTTTGTTGATTCCTGGTAATGTCGCATATCTCATATCTGAGCTTTTTCAAGAAAAAAAATTACTAATCGAAACGCTTGAAAAACAATTGTATAAGCATGACCTCATTTTCAATACGACAAATGATGGGATGATCGTTATTGATAAGCGTGGTTATATCATGTTGTTTAACCGTAGTGCAGAACGAATGACAGAAAAGGTACGGGAAGACGTAATGGGTATGCATATCCATGAGGTAATCCATAATAGCAGGCTCCCAAAAATTCTTCAGACGAATCGAACCGAAGTAAATAAAGAACAAGTGCTTGAAAATGGCCTGAAAATCATTACGACACGAATGCCGTTGCTTGATGAACAAAATGAAATAATCGGGGCGTTTGCAGTTTTCAAGGATATTACCGAAGCTGTTGATTTAGCGGAGCAAATAACGGACCTTAAGGAAGTGCAGACATTGCTTGAGGCGATTATCCAGTCAAGTAATGATGCCATATCCGTCGTGGATGAGGAAGGGCGGGGGCTGATCATCAATCCCGCATATACGAGAATTACTGGCTTAAGCCGAAAAGAAATTATTGGTAAACCTGCAACTGCGGATATTTATGAAGGAGACAGCATGCATATGCGAGTCTTACAAACGAGAAGACCTGTCAGAGGCATTAATATGAGATTGGGCCCTAATCGGAAAGATGTGATTGTCAATGTTGCGCCAGTGATTGTCGATGGACGTCTGAAAGGAAGTGTCGGCGTCGTTCATGATGTCACAGAAATTCAGCAGTTAACGGCTGAATTAACTCGAGCTAGGCAAATAATCAGAACCTTGGAAGCAAAATATACCTTTGCTGATATTATTGGAAAATCAGAGGGAATGAGTTTGCCAATTGAACAGGCAAAGCTTTGTGCGAAAACGCCGGCGACAGTACTCCTTCGTGGTGAATCCGGAACAGGAAAAGAATTGTTTGCGCATGCGATACATAATGCAAGCGACAGAAAGTATAACAAATTCGTTCGAGTAAACTGTGCAACGATTTCAGAAACGCTTCTTGAAAGTGAGTTATTTGGCTATGATGAAGGGGCGTTTACTGGAGCTAAACGCGGTGGGAAAAAAGGCTATTTTGAAGAAGCGAATAATGGCAGTATTTTTCTCGATGAAATTGGTGAATTGAAAGGAAATATGCAAGCAAAATTATTACGAGTGCTGCAGGAGAATGAAATTGTTAGGGTGGGAGGAACAACTCCGATCCCAATAAATATCCGTGTGATTGCAGCGACAAATATTAATTTGGAAAAAGCAATTTCTGATGGTAGCTTTCGCGAGGATTTGTACTTTAGAATGAACCAGATGCCGATTCGTATTTCGCCTTTAAGGAACCGGAAGGAAGATATGAAAGAGCTAGCTCTCCATTTAATTCAAAAAATCAATCAAGAGTATGGTCGAATGATTGAAGGGATTAGTGATCTCGCGATTGAACGATTAAAACAATACGATTGGCCTGGGAATGTAAGAGAGCTAGAAAACATTCTTGGACGGACGATTATCTTTATGAAATTAAATGAAACAATTATCGAAGAGCATCATATTCCTGATTTTATCGAATCCTATAATCAAGGCTGTAAAGACTCACCATTTAAAAAAAATCACTTACAGTCAGAGAATGAGCCCCTTAGTGAACAGATGGATCGTTATGAATATCAGATCATTAAACAAGCTCTAATGAAAAACTCAGGAAATAAAACAAATACGGCAAAAATGTTAGGCGTTTCGGTTCGTAACCTCTATTATAAAATGGAAAAGCATGGACTTGAAAATGTTGACACGCAATAAATTTCATGATGTGCAAATATTTGCATATTATTTTTAAAAGATCGTTATCCAAATCAGATTGTAGCGGCCATATAAAATTGGCATGCATCTTGCATATCTACTTAATGTGTTGAAAATCAAGAAGGTGGTTGGGGCCGGGATTCGGTGAAGTGGGAAATGTTAAACTTGCTTCCGTTATCCCGGTTTAACAGGCTGTAATACACCCATTGATTGAAGTTTCACTTTATTTAGGAGGAATATTCATGGAGATTTTTACTTACCTAGAGAAATATGACTACGAACAACTTTTATTTTGTCAGGATAAACAATCGGGGTTGAAAGCAATCATTGCGATTCACGATACAACGCTTGGACCTGCTCTTGGCGGTACAAGAATGTGGACGTATGAGTCAGAGGAAGCGGCCATTGAGGATGCACTGAGACTTGCTAAAGGAATGACTTACAAAAATGCTGCGGCAGGATTAAACCTCGGCGGTGGTAAGACCGTTATTATCGGCGATCCAAAGAAAGATAAAAACGATGAAATGTTCAGAGCGTTTGGTCGTTATATTCAAGGATTAAATGGTCGTTACATTACAGCTGAAGATGTAGGAACGACAGTGGCTGACATGGACTTGATTCATGAAGAAACCGATTTTGTAACGGGTATTTCACCAGCGTTCGGATCCTCAGGAAATCCTTCGCCAGTAACAGCTTTCGGTGTTTATCAAGGAATGAAAGCAGCGGCGAAAGAAGCCTTTGGCACAGATTCATTGGAAGGAAAAACAGTTGCTGTACAGGGTGTTGGAAATGTAGCCTATACTTTACTGCAATATTTACATGAAGAAGGCGCGAAACTGATCGTAACGGATATTAATAAAGATGCAGTACAGCGTGCAGTTGAGAAATTTGGTGCTCGTGCTGTCAATCCGGATGAGATTTATGGGGTAGAATGTGATATTTATGCACCATGTGCGCTTGGTGCTGTTATCAATGATCAAACGATTTCACAAATGAAAGCAAAAGTAATTGCTGGATCTGCAAATAACCAATTGAAAGATCCACGTCATGGTGATCAAATTCATGAAATGGGAATCGTTTATGCACCAGATTACGTGATCAATGCAGGTGGAGTCATTAACGTTGCTGACGAATTATACGGCTACAATCGCGAGCGTGCCATGAAAAAGGTAGAAGGCGTCTATAACACCATCGAGAAGGTCATTGAAATCGCAAAACGTGATAATATTCCGACTTACCTTGCTGCAGACCGCATGGCTGAAGAACGAATTAAGAGAATGAGTAATTCTAGAAGTCAATTTCTTCAAAATGAGAAGCATATATTAAATCGTAGAAAATAAACTGCGATATGTTTCTTGAAGTTCATACATCTCAATTTGGATCAAGAAAAAATAGGTGATGTATGACTACTTCATCTCTCCACAGCTCTTAAATTAATATACTGTGTTTGCTTGTAACCAAAGACCGGAGATGATTTTTTTAACATGTAAGAACGTACAACTTTTTTCAATCAGTTTTTGTGACTAGTGAAAGCAGCCTACCACTCTATCCATGAGCTAAGCAATCTGATGGGGAGAAAAAAAGCACTCTCCATACAGTTTGTTTGCCGCATGCTAGCCTTTAGGTTAATAAGGTATTTGCGCTTTTCTTAGGAGGTTCATGATTTTGCAAGTATCTAGATATCGAATTCTTGTTATTAATCCTGCTGTTACATCGACGAAATTTGGCGTATATGAAAATAATCTGCCTGTAATGGAACGAACGATTGCGCATGATAAAGAAATAATCGCTGAATTTCAATCAATTAATGAGCAAGATCATTTTAGAAAACAGATGATACTTGCTGCCTTAGACAAAGAAGAAATTAATCTTTCAAAAATAGATGCAGTGTGTGGAAGAGGTGGATTATTACGGCCAATCGAAGGTGGCACCTATACGGTTAATAAAGAGATGCTTGAAGATTTAAGAAACGGCTATAATGGTCAGCACGTCTCTAATTTAGGTGGTATCCTTGCCTATGCAATAGCCAGTGGTTTGAATATCCCTGCTTATATTGTCGATCCGGTCGTAGTGGATGAGCTCGAACCGATTGCGAGAATATCAGGATCACCTTTGATTGAACGTAAAAGT
Source organism: Paenibacillus sp. FJAT-29882 (assembly GCF_001510645.1). Taxonomy (GTDB): domain Bacteria; phylum Bacillota; class Bacilli; order Bacillales; family DSM-1321; genus Peribacillus. The sequence continues at coordinate 1,104,027 of NZ_LMVB01000001.1, forward strand.
ATATTCCACGCACTAAATCAGAAAGCGGCAGCAAGAAAAGCTGCTACTGAATTAGGAAAAAGCTATGAAGAACTAAATGCCATTGTTGTCCATATGGGCGGTGGAATCACAATAGGTGTTCATAAAGATGGCAAAGTGATAGATGTTAACAACGGGCTTGATGGTGATGGCCCTTTTAGCCCAGCGCGTGCTGGGACCGTACCAATGGGCGATCTTGTGCGACTTTGTTTCTCAGGCGATTATTTCCGTGAAGAAGTAATGGGGAAATTAGTAGGACAAAGCGGACTTGTCGGGTATCTTGGCACCAATAATGCCATGATCGTAGAAAAAAAGATAGAACAAGGCGATAAGCATGCAGAGCTAGTCTATGAAGCCATGGCTTATCAGATAGCAAAGGAAATTGGTTCAGCTGCGACCGTGCTTTCCGGAAAAGTGGATTGTATTGTTTTAACTGGGGGTCTTGCCTATAGTAGACGTTTTGTTAACGGCATTTCCAAAAAAATCAGCTGGATTGCAGATGTGACTGTTCATCCGGGAGAAAATGAATTACAAGCGTTAGCAGAAGGTGCATTAAGAGTACTTGATGGCAGAGAGACAGCGAAGGAGTATTTAGGAAAACAGCTAAACGCTGTTAATGTGCACAGATGAAATGAAGGAGGGCTATTATGGCCAAAGAGTATGATCTCGTCATCCTAGGAGGCGGTACAGGAGGTTACGTCGCAGCAATTCGTGCAACACAGCTAGGCTTAAAAACAGCTGTTGTTGAAAAAGGCAAGCTTGGCGGTACCTGCCTTCACAAGGGATGTATACCTTCTAAGGCATTATTACGAAGTGCTGAAGTATTTACAGTCGCGAAAAAGAGTGAAGAATACGGAATAATGACTGGTGAAGTGAAACTAGATTTCTTGAAAGTTCAAGAACGAAAAACAAAAATTGTCGATCAGTTATACAGTGGCGTGCAACATTTAATGAAACAAGGGAAAATTGATATATATGAAGGAATCGGCCGTATTCTAGGTCCCTCTATTTTTTCGCCGATACCAGGAACGATTTCTGTAGAAATGAATGATGGCTCGGAGAACGAGATGCTACTTCCCAAAAATGTGATAATCGCGACCGGTTCAAGACCTAGAACACTCCCAAGTCTTGAAATCGACGGGCAATTTGTCCTTACTTCTGATGAAGCACTTCAACTCGAACAAATCCCTCAATCTATTATTATTGTAGGCGGTGGAGTGATTGGAATCGAATGGGCTTCAATGCTTTGCGATTTCGGTGCTGATGTTACAGTGATTGAATATGCTAATCGAATTATCCCAACTGAAGATGATGATGTTTCTAAAGAAATGCAGCGCCTGTTAAAGAAGAAAGGTGTAAAGATCATTACAGGAGCAAAAGTGTTACCAGAAACGTTAAATAAATCAGAGACAGCATCCATTTCTGCAGAAATCAATGGTGAAACGAAGGAATTTTCAGCTGAAAAAATCCTAGTGTCCGTAGGTAGAACAGCAAATGTTTCCGGGATTGGAATAGAGAATACAGAAATTATCGTGGAAAAAGGCTTCATTAAAACGAACTCATATTATCAAACAAAGGAATCACATATTTATGCGATTGGTGATTGTATCGGCGGCTTACAACTTGCCCATGTAGCTAGTCATGAGGGAATAACAGCGGTAGAACATATCAAGGGAGATCATCCAGCGCCGATTGACTATTCCCTTGTATCCAAGTGTATCTATTCAAGTCCAGAGGCTGCTAGTGTCGGCTATACGGAAGCTTTTGCAAAGGAAAACGGATACGAAGTAAAAGTTGGTAAATTTCCTTTTAAAGCAATTGGCAAGGCGCTTGTATACGGACAATCGGATGGATTTGTCAAAATCATTGCAGACAAAGCAACGAATGATATTCTTGGTGTGCATATGATTGGGCCACATGTAACAGATATGATCACTGAAGCTGGATTAGCCCGAGTACTTGATGCGACACCTTGGGAAGTCGCGAAAACGATTCATCCACATCCGACGCTGTCAGAGGCAATTGGCGAAGCAGCGTTAGCAGTAGATGGCTTAGCACTTCACTTATAAGTAGTTTGGTGAAATAAAATAAATTTTTAAATATGAGTTTTAATGTCTAGCTATAGTAGCCAAAACCTACGAGGTTACAAGCCAAACAATTGGATGAGAAGGGTGACCACCACCCATTCGGCCTGTTTGTCATATGCTAATATTTAGGTTATTCACGGCGCTTTTAGCTTTTCTAAAGAGGAGGTAAAAAAATGGTTAAAAATCGTCATAAAGAGTTAGGGATTAGTGATGAGAAGGTACTTGAAATGTATAAGGTAATGTTGTTATCACGGCGTATTGATGAGCGGATGTGGCTTTTAAATCGTTCTGGTAAAATTCCATTTGTTGTGTCATGTCAAGGACAAGAAGCGGCCCAAGTGGGTGCAGCCTTTGCTCTCGATCGTGAAAAAGACTATATCTTACCCTATTATCGAGATGTAGGTGTGGTCTTAACATTCGGAATGACAGCAAGAGAGTTGATGTTATCAGCCTTTGCTAAGGCAGAAGATCCAAACTCGGCCGGACGACAAATGCCAGGGCATTTTGGACAGAAGAAAAATCGAATTGTAACGGGTTCATCACCTGTTACAACCCAGGTTCCACATGCCGTTGGAATTGCTTTAGCTAGCAAGATGGAAGGTAAAGATTTCGTTACGTTTACAACTTTTGGCGAAGGCTCTTCCAATCAAGGTGATTTCCATGAAGGAGCGAACTTTGCAGGTGTGCATAAACTTCCAGTTATTTTCATGTGTGAAAACAATAAGTATGCCATTTCCGTGCCGATTGAAAAGCAGTTCGCATGCGAAAATATCTCAGACCGTGCGATTGGCTATGGGATGCCAGGGGTTACCGTCGACGGAAATGACCCATTAGCGGTATATCGTGCTGTTAAAGAAGCAGCAGACCGCTGCCATAGAGGGGAAGGGCCGACCCTTGTTGAAACGGTTTCGTATCGGTTAACTCCGCATTCAAGTGACGATGATGATAGCAGTTACCGTACTTCAGATGAAGTGGCCCAAGCAAAAACGAAAGATGCAATCATCACATTTGGTGCTTATTTAAAGGAAATCGGCCTATTAAATGACGAACTTGAAAAGCAAATGGATGATGACATTATGAAAACGATCAACGAAGCAACGGATTATGCCGAAAATGCACCATATGCAAAAGCAGAAAGTACACTAGACTACGTATACGAAAAGTAAGGGGGAAATGGAATGCCGGTAATTTCATATATTGATGCTGTTACAACAGCAATACGTGAAGAGATGGAGCGTGATTCACGCGTATTCGTCTTGGGAGAAGATGTTGGGAAAAAAGGCGGCGTGTTTAAAGCAACACATGGTTTATATGATCAATTTGGTGAAGAACGAGTGATTGATACTCCACTTGCTGAATCGGCTATAGCAGGTGTCGGAATTGGTGCGGCTATGTACGGAATGCGACCGATTGCCGAAATGCAGTTTGCTGATTTCATTTTGCCTGCAGTCAATCAAATCATTTCCGAGGCGGCAAAAATTCGCTATCGTTCTAATAATGATTGGGACTGTCCAATCGTAATCCGTGCCCCTTATGGCGGTGGTGTTCACGGGGCACTTTATCATTCGCAATCGGTTGAGGCCATTTTTGCCAATCAGCCTGGATTGAAAATTGTTATGCCATCAACGCCTTATGATGTAAAAGGATTATTAAAAGCAGCAATCAGGGATAATGACCCAGTGCTTTTCTTTGAACATAAACGTGCGTACCGTCTGATCAAAGGTGAAGTCCCTGATGATGATTATGTATTGCCAATTGGAAAAGCAGATGTGAAACGGCAAGGTGAAGATATTACAGTGATTACATACGGACTTTGCGTTCATTTTGCCCTTCAAGCTGCTGAAAAATTAGCAAGTGATGGAATCTCTGTACATGTACTAGACTTACGAACGGTTTATCCATTAGATCAAGAAGCAATTATAGAAGCAGCAGCGAAAACAGGGAAGGTATTGCTGATTACAGAGGACACGAAAGAAGGAAGCATCATGAGTGAAGTGAGTGCGATTATTGCAGAAAACTGTTTATTTGACCTTGATGCACCAATTATGCGACTCGCAGGTCCAGATGTTCCAGCAATGCCATATGCTCCAACGATGGAAAAATATTTTATGGTCAATCCGGATAAAGTAGAAAAAGCGATGAGAGAGCTTGCTGAATATTAAGGGACATCAGTAAGGAGGGTAAGGATTATGACAATCGAACAAATGAAAATGCCTCAGCTTGGTGAAAGTGTGACAGAAGGCACAATCAGTAAATGGCTAGTTAAACCGGGTGATTCCGTAAACAAATATGAGGCAATTGCCGAAGTGATGACTGATAAAGTGAACGCGGAAATCCCATCTTCTTTTACAGGTGTGATCAAAGAATTAAAGGCTGCAGAAGATGAAACATTAGCGGTTGGCGAAGTGATTTGTTCAATTGAAGTTGAAGGTAGCGAAACACAAGCAAACGAAACCATCCATAGTGAAGATAAAAATGAGGACACAACACAAGTAGTAGCTGGTGATGTAAGTATTTCAAAAGCCCGATATTCTCCAGCAGTATTAAAAATATCACAGGAAAATGGCATTGATTTGCATCAGGTCAAAGGAACTGGAAAAGAAGGTCGGATTACGAGGAAGGACCTGTTAAAGCTGATTGAATCAGGCAATATACCTCAAGTAGCTGAAAGAAAACCGGCTTCAAATCAACCATCAGTCTCTGTATCTGAACTAAAGCAAGATTCGCTTCAAACTACACAAGTTCCTGCTATTCATACTGCAGTGGGAGACATTGAAATTCCTGTCAATGGTGTTCGTAAAGCAATTGCAGCAAATATGCAAAAAAGTAAACACGAGATACCACATGCCTGGATGATGGTAGAAGTGGATGCAACAAATCTAGTTCGCTATCGTGAATCAATAAAGCAGGAGTTTAAGCAAAAAGAAGGCTATAATTTAACCTATTTCGCATTCTTCGTAAAAGCGGTAGCGCAAAGCTTGAAGGAATTCCCTGAAATCAACTCGATGTGGGCAGGAGATAAGATTGTCCAGAAAAAAGATATTAATATCTCCATAGCTGTTGCGACAGATACGGCTTTATTCGTACCCGTTATTAAACATGCTGATGAAAAAACAATCAAAGGGATTGCCCGGGAAATCACAGAGCTTGCTCAAAAAGTTAGATCTGGCAAGATTACATCTGATGAGATGCAAGGTGGTACGTTCACGGTCAATAATACTGGTTCATTCGGCTCAATACAGTCAATGGGGATTATCAACCATCCACAAGCAGCCATCCTTCAAGTCGAATCAATCGTAAAACGACCTGTTATTATTGATGGAATGATTGCCGTTCGCGATATGGTTAACCTTTGTTTATCATTAGATCATCGCATTCTCGATGGCCTCGTTAGCGGAAGGTTCCTTGCACGGGTGAAGGAAATTATCGAAACAACGACTCCGGAAAATACAACTATTTATTAATGATTAAAGTCGGTTCAAGAAATACTTGAACCGACTTTTTTGTGCGCAGGATATAGTTATCAACTCGATGTGAGTGTTGGCTATAAGCTGTGGGATATACGAACCATTAGCCAAAAAGCAAGGGTAATTCCATGAATCGTTTCTTGGTTTTAACGATCTTTATTAGAAAATACTTATAAAATTACGTCCAAAAGGCAGTAACTTTAGCTATCTACAGAAACATGTAGAATAGTTCCTCTATCAGTAACATATCTTTTCTATTTTACAACTAGGTTAACGATTTTCCTGGAAAAGGCTATTGTTTCCGAAATTCCCCACATGCATAACCTATGCTCATCAACATTAGCGAGCATTATACCTCTCACAAAAGTTAGAAATTAATTCTATAATAAGTGTCAAAAAAGCCAGTGAAGATGTCTTTCACATCACTAAGTTGACTCGATTCTCCGTTACTCACCGTATTTATAGCATACGTTCGATTATTAGAAATTTCATTGCATGGATCTGCTCGGCTCATTTTTACTTTCCACATTGAACAAGTCATAATCTAAAAAATCCACCAACCTAGAAATTATGGATAAATTTTAGATTATATGGAAAAAGCTTATCACTATCTCCAGGATTGTTGACTATTAACTTGCTGAAACATATCGTTAATGGGAAGAAAAATTAGAAGAAGGAGATTGTACATGAAAACTGCTATTGGCATTGATATTGGAGGAACGAAAATAGCGATTGGCGTTGTACAAGAGGATGGAAACGTCCTAACAACACATGAATTTCCGACCAAGGTTGAATATGGGCCAGATTACGCTACCGACTTGATTATTTCGTGTGTGAAAGAATTCATGCAACAATTCCCAGCCATTAGAGGAATAGGTATAGGTGCTCCGGGTCCGCTAGACTCGAAACAAGGAATCGTACTAAATCCACCCAATCTAAAATCGTGGCATGGTTATCCAATAGTACATAAAATTGATAGCGTTTTCGGATTGCCGGTAAGAATTTTGAATGATGCCGATGCAGCCGCGTTTGGAGAGTACTTTTTTACTTATAGAGATACATATAAACATGTCCTCTATGTAACAGTTAGCACTGGAATTGGTGGAGGAATCATAATAAATGAGTCGTTATATGAAGGTGCCCTATCTGGTGCCGGTGAAATTGGGCATAGCGTAATCCAGCCTGAAGGTCTCGTTTGTGGCTGCGGCAAACAAGGATGTTTGGAGACACTTGCATCTGGGACTGCTCTGAACCGTATTTGGAAAGATAGAATGGCAGCAGAAGGAAAGCCAGTAGATCCTAATTGGAACAGCAAAGATCTTTTTGCTCAATTCCATGAAAATGACCATATTGCCCGATTGGTTATTGAGGAAGCTTCCACTCATTTAGCATTGGGGCTCAGCCAAGCAATACAAGCGCTGAATCCTGAGCTACTCATATTAGGTGGTGGAGTTATCATCGGACAGCCAGTATTTTATAAAATGGTTAGTGAAAAACTACCAAATTACCTTTTAGACCAACATAGTCAATTACTAAAGATAGAAAAAGCCAGTCATGGTGCATTAGCAGGAGTAAAAGGAGCTGCGGCTACGATCTTGTCGAAGGATTGAGATATAGGAGGGAAACAAAATGGAATCTAAGACTACTGCGCATATTATTTCTCACTCCCACTGGGATCGGGAATGGTATATGTCTTTTGAAAAGCATCGTTACTACTTAGTGAAGTTAATGGATACACTAATCGATTTGTTTGAAAAAGGAGAAGATTTTCAGAGTTTTCACTTGGATGGACAAACGATTATTTTAGAAGATTATTTCCAAATTCGTCCTGATAAAAAAGAAATAGTTAAGAAGTTAATACAAGAAAAAAAGCTTCATATTGGTCCTTGGTATGTGTTACAAGACGCATTCTTAACAAGCTCAGAAGCGAATGTCAGAAATATGTTGTACGGTTTACAAGATGCGAAGGAATACGGTGCTGTGTCAAAGTTAGGATACTTCCCGGATACATTTGGTATTTACGGACAAGCACCTCAATTGCTTCTGCAAGCTGATATTAAAACGGCTGCGTTTGGGAGAGGTGTAAAACCAACAGGCTTTAATAATATGGTGAGCGATACGAAAACATTTGAATCGCCATATTCAGAACTTAAGTGGGAGTCGCCAGATGGTTCGGCTGTGCTTGGAGTATTGTTTGCGAATTGGTATTCAAACGGCAATGAAGTACCTGTAGATAAAGAGAGTGCTAAAACGTATTGGGAAACAAAGCTAGCTGATGCTAAGAAATATTCTTCAACGCCACATCTTCTTTTCATGAATGGGTGTGATCATCAACCAGTTCAAGTGGATATAGGTGAAGCAATCAAAGTGGCTGAAGAACTTTTCCCTGATACTACGTTTATACATTCTAGTTTTGATGAATATTTAGAAGCACTTCAGCGCTCATTACCAGAACAACTCCAGACGATTTCAGGTGAATTGCGAAATCAACTGACAGATGGGTGGTCAACGCTTGTAAATACAGCCTCTGCTCGAATTTATTTAAAGCAGATGAATCAAGAGAGTCAAACACTATTAGAAAAAGTGGCTGAGCCACTATCTGTGTTTTCATATTTACTTGGTCATGAATATCCACGTGATTATTTGCGTTATGCATGGAAAACTTTGATGGAAAATCATCCACATGACAGTATTTGCGGTTGTAGTGTAGATGAAGTACATCGAGAAATGGTAACTCGTTTTGAGAAGGTTCAGCAGACTGCAGAAACTATTATCGAGGAAAAAGCCAATGAAGTTGTATCTCATATTTCAACGAAACAAAGTGGTGTTGATGAGGATATGATTCCAGTTGTCGTTTTTAACACATCAGGAAATACACGAGATGTGGTTATCGAAAAGGAAGTTGAACTAGAAAAAGTCTATTTTTCAGAGATGCCTTTTTCAGAGATTCCAGATTTTCTTCGTTCGAAGGATTTACCTAGTATTCATTTGGTTGATAAGAATGGCACGGAACATCTCTGTAAAACAGAGGATCTTGGTATTCGGTTTGGATATGACCTACCTGAGAATGGTTTCCGACGTCCATATTATGCAAGAACGATCAAATTAACATTCCTAGCTGAATCTCTTCCGGGCTATGGGTATAAAACATATTATATTAAACTTGCCACGGAAACGAACTTGAATGAACAGCCATCGATTAATCGAAGTGCTCATGAAATGGAGAATGAATATGTCCATTTATTGATTCATGAAAATGGTTCGTATACATTGACTGACAAAGAGACTAGGAAAGTATTCGAAAATCTAGGAATCTATGAAAATAGCGGGGACATCGGTAACGAATATATGTTTAGGAAACCAAATAGTGAAGTTCCTCTTACTACGAAAGATTTGAAAGCACAGATAAGAGTAGTTGAAGACCATTCATTACGCTCCGTTATAGAACTTGTTCATGAGTGGGAGATTCCAAAAGAAGCCGATGAACAATTTCAACAAGAAAAAGAACGATTAGTTTGGCATAAGGACAGACAATCAGGTCGATCTTCTGAAAATGTAACCATTCGTTTAACTACACATATTCAGTTAGATCAAAAAGCAAAGGGACCGTCTGTTAAGGTTACAATTGAAAACCAAGCAACGGATCATCGTTTACGTGTGCTTTTCCCTACTGATCTAGCTACGAATGAACATTATGCAGATAGTATTTTTGAAGTAGTAAAACGTCCTAATACACCTGAAAGAGAGTGGGAGAACCCTAGCTTTGATCATCATCAACAGGCTTTTGTAAGTGTAACAGACGGAGAGTATGGGATGACAATTGCGAACAAAGGATTACATGAGTATGAAATCCTTGAGGAACAACAAACTATAGCCGTTACGATTCTGCGTTCAACTTCTGAATTAGGCGATTGGGGTCTATTTCCGACACCAGAGGCTCAATGTATCGGAACGTACCAAGCGGAGTGGATGGTTATCCCTCATAAAGGGACAGTAGTTGAATCAGAGGCATTCAAAGAGGCCTATGACTTCCAAGTGCCTGTGATTGTTGTGCAAACAGATGTGCATGAGGGGATACTTCCAACCGAAAAGACATTTTTCACTTGGGAAGGTAAATCGTTAGCAATCTCATCTATCAAGTTAGCGGAGGAAAGAGATGACGTAATTGCTCGATGGTTTAACACATCTGAAAAAGAAACAATGGTCAGTGCTCAACCAATGCAAGGTACAACTAGTTATAAGAGTACGATCATTGAAAGTGTGAAAGAGCAGTATGAAAATACGCAAATTCAAGAAAAAGTAAAACCGTTTGAAATTATTAGCCTTGGTTGGCAAGTGAAGGAGTGAAGGAAATGATTACTGAGACTACAATCCCACAATCACTAACACAATTAATTGATAAGGTGAAGGAACATTTTCCTGAAGATAAAAAGCTTCAGGAAATGTTTGAACAATGCTTTGTGAATACGTATGAAACAACATTAAAGCCACAAGAAGATGGAACAACATTTGTTATTACAGGTGATATACCAGCAATGTGGTTAAGAGATTCAGCTGCCCAAGTACGCCCATATCTACTTGCTGCTGAAGAGGACGAAGAAATGGCGAAACTAATTGAAGGTGTTGTCCGCCGTCAAATGAACTATATGGTTCATGACCCATATGCAAATGCATTCAATGTAATTGCTAATGGAAAAGGCCATCAAGAGGATAAAACGGATATGTCCCCAATGACATGGGAACGTAAATATGAAATTGACTCACTTTGCTATCCGATTCAACTTGCTTATCTTTTATGGAAGTCAACTGGAAGAACGTCCTACTTTGATGGCACATTTATAAAAGCGTTAAACCAGATCTTGCATGTTTGGAAAGTTGAACAAAATCATGAGGATGAATCAACATATAGCTTTGAAAGAATGGATGTAAGACAATCAGATACTCTGAACAGAGATGGAAAAGGATCTAAAACTGTGAGAACAGGAATGACTTGGAGTGGATTTAGACCAAGTGATGATGCTTGTTTATATGGTTATTTAGTACCTGCAAATATGTTTGCGGTCGTAGTACTAGGTTATGCGTCAGAGATTTGTAAAGAAGTTTTAAAAGATGAAAGTCTTGCAACGCAATGTGAGCAACTAGCTACTGAGATAAAAGAAGGAATAGAAAAATTTGCCGTGTTAGAACATCCGATTTATGGAGATCTATATGTCTATGAAACAGATGGAATGGGTAGGTATCATCTTATGGATGATGCGAACGTTCCTAGTTTACTAGCGGCTCCATATCTTGGCTGGTGCCAATTTGATGATAAAACCTATCAGAATACTCGTAACTTTTTATTAAGTAGGGATAATCCATACTTTTATGAAGGAAAAGTGGCCAATGGAATTGGAAGTCCCCATACACCGGATCATTATATTTGGCATATTGCATTAGCAATTGAGGGGATGACATCTACAGATGTTTCTGATAAAAAGAGAATTTTGGAGATGATGAAGCAGTCAGATGGAGGAACTGGATTTATGCATGAGGGCTTTAATGCAGATCAACCAGAAGAATTTACGAGAGAGTGGTTCTCATGGGCAAATTCGATGTTTAGTGAATTTGTATTAAGTTTATGTGGTTTTGCAGTTAAAGGAAGTCCGCTTTATAAAAAGCTACAAGAAAACAGCATATAAGTTAAGAAACATTACCGCATCTTGGTTGTTACAGAGGTTGGAAAAAAATAATCTTAATAACAGGAGTGGGAATTTGTTGAAAATTAGATATGGTCTTATCACTGCGTTCTTAAGTTTGCTTATAGTTTGTGTACTTCCGATTACAGGTTTTGCAAAACAGCCGGAATCATCTTATTGGTATCCTGGAACATTATTAAAATGGAGTCCAAAAAGTGATCCTGACGCTGTATATAACAAAAGTACTATTCCATTAGCTGATAGAGAAGTTGTTTTCAGTGTAAATGAAACGTCACAGTCAGAAGCAAAATTGGTTGCATTATCGGCATTAAATCCCAACACGAGTGGGGTCCCATCTCAAGGTGGAAATGAATTTTTTGCCAATACTTTTAGCTACTGGCAGTATGTTGATTTAATGGTGTATTGGGCGGGTTCTGCTGGAGAAGGAATTATTACTCCTCCAAGTGCTGATGTAATTGATGCTTCTCATAAAAATGGCGTTCCAATCTTAGGAAATGTTTTCTTTCCCCCAACGGCTTACGGGGGACAAGCACAATGGGTAGACCAAATGCTTGTACAGCGTGAGGATGGATCATTTCCTGCTGCTGACAAACTGTTAGAGGTTGCTGAATATTACGGATTTGATGGCTGGTTTATCAACCAAGAAACAGCAGGTGGAAATAGAGAAACTGCTCAAAAAACAAAACAGTTTTTAAAATATCTTCAAGATAATAAGCCAAAAAATATGCAAATTATGTGGTATGACTCAATGGTTGAAAGCGGAGCAATTAGTTGGCAAAATCACTTAACAGATCGTAATAAAATGTTTTTACAAGATGGTAATGACAAAATTTCCGACAGTATGTTTTTAAATTTCTGGTGGACAAATCAACAATCATCTCATGATAAGGCACTAGAAATTGGTAGAAGTCCATATGAACTATATACTGGCATTGATGTCGAGGCAAATGGAACGAACACAAACATTCCATGGAAAGGCATTTTCCCAGAAGGACAAAAACCATTGACTTCATTAGGGATTTACCGTCCAGACTGGGCTTTTAAAACAACTGAAACAATGGAAGCGTTCTATCAAAAAGAACAGGAATTTTGGACTGGAAAAGCTGGGGATCCTCGCAAGACTGGTGAAAATGGAGACTGGAAAGGGATGGCTCACTATTTTGATGCAAAAACGGCCATTCAAGAGCTTCCGTTTGTGACCCATTTTAATACAGGTAGTGGGAAATTCTTTGCAGTAGATGGTGCTATACAAAGTAAAGAAGAATGGAATAATCGTAGTTTACAAGATATTTTACCTACATGGCGCTGGTTAAAGGATAGCGAAGGAGAACCTCTAGATGTTGACTTCGATTGGGATACAGCATTTTACGGTGGAAGTTCTTTGAATGTTTCTGGAAACTTAACGAAAGAAAATGCCACACATGTGAAGCTTTATAAAACGAATCTCCTAGTTGAAAAAGATACTGAGGTCTCGGTAACTTACAAAACTGATATGAAAAAGCCTAACATGAAACTTGGTGTAAGCTTTGTAAATCAGCCTGATGATTTTGTGTTTTTTGATGTTAAGAAAAAGAGCCGAAATCAATGGATGAAAGAAACAGTTAAATTAAACAAGTATAAGGGAAAACGAATTGCGACGATTTCTCTATTCTTCGAGAGTGATAAAGCAATTGAAGATTATCAAATGAACATCGGAGAAATTAAAGTTACAAATAAACATAGCGATAAAGAAATCCCAGATGTACCAAAGAAAGCTCAGGTGAAAAATCCAACTTTCAATGAAGGACTATATACGGATTTAGAATTATCATGGGAGTCAGTGGAAGGTGATATTCAGCATTATGAAATTTATCGCACTCTTCCTAATAAAGAAAAGGAATTTATCGGGGCAGTTCCAAATAATGCTTACTATATTTCGAACTTACGAAGAAGTGGTAAGGAAACAGCGACTTCCCTAGAAATTGTAGCTGTAACGACTGATTTTGTTCGGGGTGAAGCTGCGAAGGTCAAGTTTAAATGGCCTGCATACCCACAACCAAAGGCAGACTTTAACGTAAATCAAACAGTTGTAGCACCAGGTGAAAAAATCCAATTCTTTAACAATTCATCGGAAGCGACAGAGGAAGTTCAATGGCAGATTGAAGGTGGCACACCTACAGTAAGTACTGAGCATAATCCAGTTGTAACGTATGAAGAAGAAGGAGTGTACTCCGTTACCCTGATCGCTAAAAATAGCGAGGGAGAGGACGTTCTTACAAAAGAAGGCTTTATTACAGTTTCAAAAGATGCAAAAAACATTACGAACGTTGCACTGAATAAAACTGCAACTGCTAGTGGACAATGCTCTCCTTCTGAAGGACCAAAGTACGCGATTGATGGGAATGTAACGAATAATAGTAAATGGTGTGCCATTGGTACAAATCATTGGTTAAAAGTTGATTTCGGTGAGGCGATTAATTTATCAAAATTTGTTGTCAAACATGCCGAAGCAGGCGGAGAGCCAGCAGCCTTTAATACAAGGGCATTCACAGTTGAGATAAGTCTTGATGGGGAAAATTGGACGAAAGCCGTAAATATCACAAATAATACAGCTGCTATTTCAGAACATCCCATTACAACGACAAAAGCTCAATATATTCGCTTATCTGTCCAACAACCAACACAAGGTGGGGACCAAGCGACAAGAATATTTGAAGTCGAGGCATATGGATATTAAGTATGATAATCGGAAAGGGGATTATTTCCCCTTTTTGTGGAAAAGTGGCGGGGCTTCGCAAAATCAGCTCCGCACCGCCACTTTCATTAGGTAATACAGTTTTTAGAACCTGAGAACCTTTTTCATCGTTGGGTTGGGATCAGACGCTCAAGGATGTTTCTTACCATAATAGTAGGGGATGAAAAACATGGGGAGAATGTTACAAGAAGTAAGTGAATGGATTGTTAGGTTAGTTTGGACGAATATTCTTTGGTTTGTATTTATCGTGGCTGGACTAGGTGTTTTTGGTATTATGCCAGCTACTGTTGCTTTATTTGCTGTGACACGAAAGTGGAAGATGAAAGAGCTAGACGTTTCCATATTGAAGATATATAAAGAAACCTTTAAAAAAGAGTTTGTCCGTTCAAATTGTATTGGGCTAATTTATGCGGCGATTGGCTTTTTTTTATATGTCGATTTAAGAATTGCTGAAAACATGGAAGGAACGTTTTCCGTTATTCTTTATGTTTTTATTAGTTTTATCATTCTTTTATATCTGAATACTATTATTCACTTTTTCCCTGTCTATGTACATTATCAATACTCAATAAAGGAGTACATCAAACAATCCTTTATTATTTCACTTATTAGTCCTTTTTCCACATTATTGATTGGTATTGGTTTGTTTTTTATTGGCTATTTAATCACGAATATGCTGGGACTTCTACCATTTATTTCAGGTGTACTGCCTGCCTATTGGATTATGAATGTTTGTATAAATAGATTTAATACTCTAGAACGGCAGCAATCACAAGTAAATAAACAAATGAAGTTCAAGGAAAGCGTAAATTAATATACGAATGGGGGATTTATATGTTTTTAGTAGAAAGAAAGCTAGAAGCAAGAATACAAGAATTGGCGCAGTTCCGTTATCGAGATGGCATGGAGATTGGTCAGTTTCGTACAATTGAGGATGAAGGTAAAGTAGGTACATATCCACCTATTGAAAAGGGGGAATCAACTTTACAACTAAGAGACCAATGGACGGGTCGAGACCGGTATCTTTGGCTAAGTGCAGATGTTCAACTTCCGGCAGAATGGACGGGTCGAAAAGTAGTTGGTTTATTTGACTTTGGACGTACTGGTGGAGGAAACAATTCTGGATTCGAATCATTATTATTCTTAAATGGAAATCCATACCAAGGTGTTGATTCTAACCATCAGGAAGTATTTTTCCCACCAACCGAAATAGGAAGCACTGTTCAATTAGATTTCAGACTTTGGTCTGGGCTTGAAGGCGGTGGAGAGCCAAAGGAGCAAACTTATACACTTGAGGTGGCCAAAGTGGCTTGGTTAGACGAGGCTTGCGATGATTTATATTATACATCTTTAGCAGCGTGGCAAACAATTAAAGAACTTAGTGATGACCGACCAGAAAAGCATGCAATTGTAACAGCATTAAATCAAGCTTTTAGGCAAATCAATTGGAGTAAACCGGGTGATGACGTATTTTATAGTAGTTGTGAGATTGCTAGTGAGGAATTGAATAAAAGTCTTAACGAAATCGAAAAACATCATCCTGTAACCATTCATTGTGTTGGACATACACATATTGATGTTGCTTGGCTATGGCGCTTAAAACATACACGTGAAAAGGCTGCT
Source organism: Paenibacillus sp. FJAT-29882 (assembly GCF_001510645.1). GTDB lineage: Bacteria > Bacillota > Bacilli > Bacillales > DSM-1321 > Peribacillus. Next base: position 1,119,655 of record NZ_LMVB01000001.1, read on the forward strand.
CGATCTTTTTCTACTGTTTTAAGATTAATGGAACAATATCCTGAATATTTATTCCTACAAACACAGCCACAGTTATATGAATATATTAAAGAAGACTATCCAGAAATCTATGAATCGATTAAGAAACGTGTAAAGGAAGGCCGTTGGGAAACTGAAGGCGGAATGTGGTTAGAAGCAGATTGTAATATTCCTAGTGGGGAATCACTAGTAAGGCAAATTTTGTACGGAAAAGAATTTTTCAAGAGGGAATTTGATGTAGATTGCCAATATTTATGGCTACCAGATGTATTTGGCTATAGCTGGGCACTTCCACAAATCTTGAAAAAGTCAGGAATCGATACATTTATGACTACAAAAATTAGCTGGAATCAGTACAATCGTATGCCAAATGATACGTTCCAATGGCGTGGAATTGATGGGACTGAAATCCTCACTCATTTTGTAACCACTCCAGAACCTTGGAATTCGGATGATTCATGGTTTTATACATACAATGGGCTGATTACAGCAAAGACTGTAAACGGTGCATGGAATTCATACCGAAATAAAGATGTTAACCAAGATTTACTGCTTTCTTATGGCTATGGTGATGGTGGTGGAGGAGTCAATCGAGAGATGATTGAGCTTCGTCGCAGGTTTGAAAATATGCCAGGATTACCAAAGGTACAAACGACAAAAGCTGGAGATTTCTTCCGGAAATTACACGAAAATATTGAAAATACAAATGAATATGTTCACACTTGGGATGGAGAATTGTACCTTGAATATCACAGAGGAACCTATACAAGTCAAGCATATACAAAACGAATGAATCGAAAACTCGAGTTGAGTTATAGAGAATCAGAATGGTTGTCTGTATGGAACTCTCTATTATCTTCATGGGTGAAATATCCGAAGCAACAGCTTGATGAAGGATGGAAGATTATTTTACGAAATCAATTCCATGATATTATTCCTGGTTCATCCATTAAGGAAGTATATGAAGATGCAGCAGTGGAGTATAAACAAGCAGAAGATATCCAACTTGAAATTGATCAAAATAATTTCAATGAGTTTATTGAACCTAAGTATGGAACGTATACAGTCTTTAATGCAACTAATTGGCAAGATGCACAAAATGTATTCATCCCATACGATCAAACGAATGATGTAGCTGGAGGATGGATTTCAGGTTCAGGTGAACATCTAAATTGTCAACGAACCGAAAATGGTTGGTTAGTAGAATTAGATAAGACTAAACAATTTGGTGCAGTAGAGATCCAATTCAAACAAGATCCTATGCTAGAAAATAATACACCATTTGTTAGTAATGAAAAGTCGCTAGAAACACCTTTTTATCTAGTTGAATGGAATGACTCCCTTCAATTGACGCGTCTATTTGATAAGGAAGCTAATCGTGAAGTACTAGCACAACAGGAAAAGGGGAATATTCTTCAGATTTTTGAAGATAAACCTTTGGCACACGATGCCTGGGATATTGATTTGTATTACCAAGAAAAAATGGAAGAAATCCGTGAAGTAGTGTCTAGTGAAGTTGTTGAAAACGGTCCGCTTCGTATAGTCATTCGGACGAAATGGAAGTATCAAAGTTCTTTGGTTGAACAAGATATGATTTTCTATGCTCAAAATAGACGTATTGATTATAAAACAAAAGTGGATTGGCATGAGCAACGTAAGTTAATGAAAGTAGCATTCCCAGTTGATATTCGTTCAATCGAAGCAACGTATGATATACAATTTGGTAATGTGAAGAGACCGACACATTGGAATACGAGCTGGGATATGGCGCGCTTCGAAACAGTTGGACACCAATGGGCAGACCTGTCTGAAACTGGATACGGAGTGAGTTTGTTAAATGATTGCAAATATGGGTATGACATTAAAGACCAAACGATTCGCTTATCCTTGTTAAAAGCTGCAATTTACCCTGATCCAACTGCAGATCAAGGAGAACACGAGTTTACGTATTCATTGCTACCTCATCAGGGAGATTGGCGAGTTGGGCAAACAGTCAAGCAAGCTTGGTTTTTAAATAATCCATTGAAAGTAGTAAAGGGTGGATTTTTACCAGAAGAAAGCTCATTTATGAATCTAACTAACGATCATGTTAAGGTCGATGCGATTAAGAAAAAAGAAGATGAGGACGCAGTCATTATTCGCTTACATGAGTATGAAGGGCAACGGGGAAATGTCTTGATTGAATTCCCGAGAAACGTTAAAAAATGGTATGAAACAAATTTGATGGAACAGGCTGATAGCAAGGAACAAACTCAAAGTATTGATTTTGAAATAAAACCATATGAAATTAAAACTATACTAGTCTATTTTTCTTGATGAAATAAGATCATACATGATAAATAATTTATCCAGCTGTTGGAAAAGTGGAATTAATTCACTTTTCCAACAGAAAATATAGTAGAATAGTAGTCGGGTAAGTAAGTTTGCATGGGAGGATCTAAGGAATGTTCTTGAGTAAAATGAAGAAGCGGCTAACGAATAAGGTGTTTAGCAAGATATTAATCACTTATTCCGCAACAATCCTTCTTACGATGTTTCTATTACTACTTGTATTATCACGCTATTATACAGAAGTTATTATTCAGAAAGAAATGGACGCAAGTACACGAACACTAGAACGGGTGGAATCGTATCTCCAACGAAAAAATGAGTATACACAAAATGTTATGCAAGACTTATATTTAAAAACAGATCTGATTTTTAATGATATTGCCTTTGCGTTGCAACATGATTATGATACATATCTATCGTATCGACTAGATAAGTACAGTGAGAACTCTTCATTTGTTCCGAATAATCTTAATACATTTTTCCAAGCATATTTTAGCCAAGATCCTGATATCAATGCAGTGAGTTTAAAAAGTGCAAGCCCTGGTACAGAGTATGTATATATTTATAACCACTATAGGTGGAGTAAATATATGACTAAGAAAGAAAATTTGGAAGGCAAAAGTCTTCATCCTGAAGACTTACAACTACAGAATGTTGAGTGGGAGCAAGAACGAAGTATCTTCAACAATATTCAAATATCTCGTTCTATTAATGATCCCGCGACCCTTAAGAAATTAGGAGATCTTACAGTTTTTTATGATACATCAGGAATTCAAGATTTGATTCGATTACGGAAATCCCAATTTAAAGGAAAAGTCTATATATTTCAACGTGATGGGGATTATCTATACTCGTCAGACAATAGTAATATTCCAGAACCATTGAAAGATCTATCATTTAGAACGAGCTTTAAGAAAATAAAGTGGGATGGAAAAAATTATTATATTAATACTTTAGCTGATGAACAGATGGGTTACTTGTATGTAGGGTTCATCCCTGAGAATGATATTAAGAAAGTAACAATTGTACATAGGTATATGTTATTAGCTACATTTATACTCTCCGGTATCGCAATTGCTGTAACCTATTTTGCCATGAGATCTTATTCTAGAAGAATTCATAAAATAGAAAAGGCCATTCACGAAGTTCGAAATGGAAACTTACAAATTAGAATCCCAGATAGTAGAGAAAAAGACGAGTTAACAACCATATCAGAAAGTTTCAATGATATGTTAGATGATTTAAACATGTATATTAAGGACGTATATGTTTTAAATATTCGCCAAAGAGAGGCTGAAATGGAAGCGCTTCAGTCAAAGATACAACCACATTTTTTATATAATACATTAGAAGCTATTCGCATGAAAGCTATAGCTGACGGATCTAAACCAGCTAGTAATATGATTTATAGCTTAGGGCAATTATTTCGTTATTCTTTAAGTAGTAGGGAAATCGTTCAAATTTCTGATGAAATCCAACATGTTAAGGAGTATATAGGTCTAAATCAGATTAGATATCCTAATCGTATAAACGTAACCTACGAGATTCCAGAAACTTGTTTAGACGAAAAAATGCTCAAATTTACCCTTCAGCCACTTATTGAAAATTATTTGATTCATGGCTTTCGAAAAGAAACAATACATAATGAATTACGAATAAAAGTTCAAAGAATTCATTGGGATATTGAAATTATAATAGAAGACAATGGGAAAGGTATTTCTCAAGATAAATTATTGGCCATACATACAAAATTATTAGCAGGAACTACCACTTCTGAGGGTTCAATAGGGTTAAGTAATGTTCATCAAAGAATACGATTAAAATATGGACAAGACTATGGCATTCAAATTAGTAGTATTGAAGGAGAAGGAACGATTGTAGAAGTTAGAATTCCAGCAGCTAGGAGTGAATAATTGCAACATGTATAATGTCTTTTTAGTAGATGATGAACCATTTATTATTGAAGGTATGAAAGCCTTGGTACCTTGGGAAGATTATGGACTTAAAGTCGTTGGTGATGCTTCTAACGGAAGTGAAGCTCTAAAAAAGTTAGAAACATGTCATGTTGATCTATTATTAACTGATATCATGATGCCCTTAATGGACGGATTAGAATTAATTAGTATATTGAAAGAACGTCAACCTCATACCAAATTTATCGTTTTATCTGGATACGAAGAATTTGAATATGTGAAAAAGGGAATGAAGCTAGGAATCGAAAATTACCTTTTGAAGCCAGTCAATGAGCAAGAACTCATTTCAACATTGGAAAATAGTGTAGAGAAACTTGAAAAGTCTACAAATAATGAAGAGGCATACACGATTTTAAGAGATAATACGATTTGGCGATGTCTTAATCAAGACATCGATGCTAAAGAATGGCGGGAAAGAGTAGACTTATATAATTTGAAGTTTGGTGGTCATAAGCTAGCTATTGTTTTAATGCAAGTATCAGATGAGATTGAGCATGATAACATATCCTTTTTTAGAAAAAGGGTAGAGGAATTATTTCAGTCTGTCTGTATTATTAATCCAGATGGCGAACTTATCCTTTTAGTTTCGTCTACATGTGAAAAGGAACTTAAGAAAAAACTAGATGAATTGAACGAGCTATTTGCTGGATATGTTGCTTGTAAGTATCATATTAGTGTTGGATCATTTGTTTGCTCCACAAGTGAATTGTATAAGAGCTATCAACGTGCAAAAGAGTTATCTAGCTTTCGATTAGTACTCAAAGAAAGTGGACTGATAACAGATGAATCAATCATGCAGTATACCCAAGCAAGCTTTTCTACTTCGTATGAACTGGATGATCTAAAGAGATCTATTGTCGGATTAGAACAAGAAAAAGCGTTTTTGTGGATCAAAGGTGCCTTTGCTGTAATTAATAAATCTACTAAAAAGGTTGCTCCTACTATTATTAGAGGATTCGCTATCGATATAGTTACGTCCATCCAAAAAGATGTATCGTCACATGCAAATGATCAAACAGTAGGTATTGTAAAGCGTATCTTAGAGGCCTATTCAATGGAACTTTTAGTTGACATTCTTATTGATTTTATTGAAGGGATTTTTAGAACATTAGAGCAAAAAACACAGCATGGAAGTCCTATTATTCAAAGCGTAGTGCAATATATTCAAGAACATTTTCATGAAGAACTTTCTTTGAAAACTTTAAGCTATAAATTCCATATAAACTCCATTTATTTAGGTCAACTTTTCCAGAAAGAAACTGGCTTAGTATTTTCTGAGTATATGAACCATTTAAGACTGGAAAAAGCTAAGCAATTGTTAAGAGGCACACATTTAAAAGCTGGAATAATTGGAAAACAAGTGGGTTATTCAGATTCTGCTTATTTTTATAAACAGTTTAAGAAGGTGGTGGGGATTACTCCGTCAGCTTGGAGAACGATGAATATCCAGTCATGATATCCCGTTATTCGGGATTTTTTCTGTTGTAGAGGGCCATATCTCGGCCCAAAAGAATCAACAAATATTAAAAGTTGTGGATGAACTACTGAATGTTTAATAAGTACAGTAAATCTTAATATTGTTAACTATATACATTTTTGACTTTTCTTTATTATAAAGATGTAAAGGTTTTCATTACAAGAGAGGAGGGGCTTCGTGAATCGTATCAAGAGTTTTTTTCAAGATGTTTATAAAAATCGTGTGTGGCTTCTCATGGTATTACCAGGAACGATTTGGCTATTGTTATTTGCATATCTTCCGATGTTTGGAACGGTCATTGCTTTTAAAAACTTTCATTATGATCCGAATGGTTTTTTTGCAAGTATCCAAAATAGTGAGTGGGTTGGTTTTGAAAACTTCGCGTTTTTATTTAATACAAATGACGCCTGGATCATTACAAGAAATACGATACTATACAATTTAGTATTTATCGTATTAGGGCTTATCTTAGCAGTGTTTGTAGCAATTGTTTTAAGTGAACTAGCAAATAAGAAGCTGTCTAAAATATACCAAACAGGAATGCTGTTTCCACACTTTTTATCATGGATTGTTGTTAGTTATTTCGTATTCACGTTTCTAAGCGTGGATAGAGGTCTTCTTAATAATATACTCGGTTGGTTCGGAGTAGACGACCCTATTTCGTGGTATAACGAAGCAAAATATTGGCCATTCATTATCGTTCTAACAAGCATGTGGAAGGGTATTGGATACGGCAGCATTGTTTATCTAGCTGCCATAGTTGGGATTGATAAAAACTATTATGAAGCTGCTATGATTGATGGTGCAAATAAGTGGCAGCAAATCCGTAATATTACAATCCCGATGATAACACCGCTTATTGTTATTTTAACCATTTTAAACGTTGGTAGAATTTTCAGCGCAGACTTTGGTCTGTTTTACCAGGTTCCTCGTGATTCCGGTACGTTATATTCAGTAACGAATGTAATTGATACGTATGTATACCGAGGGTTAACGACAATGGGTGACATTAGTATGAGTACTGCTGCTGGTCTTTACCAATCACTTGTAGGTTTTGCATTAGTCATGCTGACAAATTATCTAGCTCAGAAGGTTGATAAAGAATATGCTCTATTTTAAAAAATCGAGAGAGAAAGGAGGGTGGCCGCAATTTTGTGGCAAAATACAATGAAAATCAATCAAAATAGCTCCCCGCCTACTCCGTTACATAAAGGGAATGTGCAAAATCAACTGAATCAACCGAACAAAAAAAGTAAGCGTAAGAAAAAGTACACAGTACATGGACTAAGTGGGTTTCCTAATCTTTTGATGAATATATTGTTAGGATCATTTGCTTTAATGTGCATCTTTCCATTTCTATATGTAATCATCATCTCTTTAACGGATGAGAAAACCTTAGCGCGAAATGGTTATCAGATTTTACCTGAAATTTGGAGTTTTGAAGCATACCGATACTTGTGGCAAATGAAGGATCAATTGCTTCAATCTTACACGATTACGATAGTCGTAACAGTGCTTGGAACGGTCTTCAGTGTAGCTATGATTGCATTATTTGCCTATGCTATTTCTAGAAAGCAATTCAAATACCGCGGTTTCTTCACTTTTATTGCATTCTTTACAATGCTCTTTAGTGGAGGACTAATTCCTTTCTATATCGTAGCAACACAGTTTTTACATTTACGAAACTCTATTTGGGCTTTGATCTTACCACTTGCAATGAACGCATTCTACATTTTAATCATGAGAACCTTTTTCCAAAGGTCTGTACCTGAATCCATTTTGGAATCTGCTCGGATTGATGGAGCAAGTGAATTACGAATTTTTGCCAAAATTGTTGTTCCACTTTCGTTACCAGGTCTTGCAACCATTGCCCTTTTTAGTACATTGGGTTACTGGAATGATTGGTTTAATGCCCTGTTGTTTATTGATGAACCGAACTTGGTTCCACTGCAGTCTATGCTGATGAAAATTGAAAACAACATAGAATTTTTAAGACAAAATTCATTAGCAGGTGGAGCGCAAAATGATTTATTAAGCGCAATCCCTCAAGATGCTGCAAAAATGGCAATGGTTGTTATTTCCACTTTGCCAATAGCGATTGCCTATCCATTTTTCCAAAAATATTTTGTTAGTGGATTGACAATCGGTGGCGTTAAGGAATAAATACTTTTTGAAATAGATAATTAAAAGGGAGGAATTACCATTAATAAGAAATTTGCTTTTATGATCGTACTATTATTCAGTTTAACAACCTTGTTAGCTGCATGTGGTGGAGGTAAATCAGCTAATACGAGTGGAAGCGGTAAAGCCGATAAAAATAAACCGTATGAAATTATGTGGTACACGATTGGTACACCCCAAAAAGATGTTGATAAAGTAATGGAAGAAGTAAATAAATACACAAAAGAGAAAATTAACGCAACCGTTAAATTGAAACAAATCGACTGGGGTGATTATGATCAAAAAATGCAATTGATGATTTCTTCAGGTGAATCATTTGATATTGCCTATACCGGTGGTGGAAACTATGTGTTAAATGCACAAAAAGGAGCATTTAAAGACCTAAATGAACTTCTTGATACACATGGAAAAGAATTAAAAGCAACACTTGATCCAGCGTTCATAGAAGGAGCTAAAATTGATGGAAAGCTTTATGGTATTCCTTCTAACAAAGAAGTTGGACAGCAAAGTGTGTACGTTTTTAATAAGAATTTAGTCGATAAATACAAAATGGATATTTCAAGCATTAGCTCGTTAGAAGATTTAGAACCGTTATTAAAAACGGTTAAAGAGAATGAGCCAGATTTTACACCGCTTGCCACTTTTAAACCGTATTTACCATTTGATTATATATTAGAAGATGAACTGCCGTTTGCGATTCCTTTAGAAGGAAATAAAAATAAGGTAGTTAATATCTTTGAATCAGATATTATGATGGAAACGTTAAAAACAATGCACAAATTCTATAAAGCTGGTTATATAAAAGCCGATGCTGCAACAAGTACAGATCCATGGCCGTTAGAAGTACAAAACTGGTTCTTACGTAAAGAAATGTACCAGCCATATGCGGAACTAATCTGGTCTCGTTCAGCAGGTTATGATGTAGCAGTTCAACCAATGCATGATCCGATTACATTTAACAACTCTGTAACAGGAGCTATCCAAGCTATCTCAGCAACTTCAAAAAATCCAGAGAAAGCTATGGAGTTCTTAAATCTATTAAATACAGATCCATATCTTCGTAACTTAATTGATCGTGGTATTGAAGGTGTGCATTACGAAGAGGATGCTAATGGTAAAATTAATGATCTTCCAGCTCGTGTTGAAAGCTATAACATGCCAACGTACTCTCTAGGAAACCATTTCATTCTTAAGTTATATGAAAATGATCCTGAAGATAAATGGGAAGCGTTCAAAAAATTCAATGATGCTTCTGTAGAAGCACCAACCTTAGGTTTCTATTTTGATACGAATCCTGTTCGTACAGAAATCGCTGCAATTTCAAACGTTGCAAGTGAATTTGCACCTGCTCTATTAACTGGTAGTGTTGATCCTGAGGTATATCTACCAAAAGCTAATAAGAAGTTTAAAGATGCAGGATTAGATAAAGTACTTAAAGAAATTCAAAAACAATATGATGAGTGGAAGAAAAATAACTAAAAGATTCCGTACAAATAACAAAGGGGACAAAGTCGGAAGCTTTATTTTCCGACTTGCTTTCTTTTAATGGAAGGCAGGTTATTAAAATGAGTATAGATGTAGAAAAGAATAAATACATGTTTCCGAAAGACTTTTGGTGGGGATCTGCATCATCTGCAACACAGATGGAAGGTTTTTCAGGAGCCGAGGGAAAAGGAAAGAATATATGGGATTACTGGTATGAAACAGAGCCAAATCGTTTTTATCAGGGAATCGGACCTAATAACACTTCACTATTTTATACGAAATTTATTGACGATATTCAGCTCCTGAAAGAAACGGGACATAAAAGCTTTCGCTTTTCTATTTCATGGTCCCGCATGTTTCCAATGGGTCGTGGAGACATAAATCAGAAGGCGATTAATTTTTATAACACTGTTATTGACACTTTACTAGAAAATGAGATTGAGCCTTTTGTGAATCTCTATCATTTTGATATGCCAATGGCTATGCAAGATGAGGGTGGTTGGGAAAGTCGCTCTGTAGTTGAGGCGTATGTGGAATATGCATCTACTTGTTTTGAGCATTTTGGAGATCGTGTAATGAAGTGGTTCACACATAATGAGCCAATCGTACCTGTAGAATGCGGCTATTTATATGGACATCATTATCCAGCACTTTGTGATTTTGAAAAGGCTGTTCAAGTTGGATTCCATTCTGTATTAGCCTCAGCAAAAGCAATTAAGGTATACCATGATAAAGAGCTTGGAGGAAAAATAGGAATTATATTGAATGTTACTCCCTCCTATCCAAGGAGCAATCACCCTGCTGACTTAGATGCTGCAGAAAAAGCTGATTTGCTATTTAACCGTTCTTTTCTAGATCCATCAGTCAAAGGCACGTTTCCGGAAAAGTTAATTGACATGTTACGGGTAGAAAACTTTTTACCTAAGTATGAAGCAGAAGATTTGGACATAATCCGTGAAAATACCGTTGACCTATTAGGGATTAATTACTATCAACCGCGAAGAGTTAAGGCGAAGGAAAATATGCCAAATCCAAGTGCTCCATTTATGCCCGAGCGGTACTTTGATAATTATGATATGCCGGGGAAAAAGTTGAACCCATACAGAGGCTGGGAGATTTATGAAAAGGGTATTTACGATATTCTAAAAAATATTCAAGAAAACTATGGAAATATTGAATGCTTCATTTCGGAAAACGGTATGGGAGTAGAATCAGAAGAACGCTTTAAGGATGCGAATGGAATGATTCAGGATGATTACCGAATTACCTTTTACGAGGATCATTTAAAGTGGGTACATAAAGCATTAAACGAAGGTGCAAATGTAAAAGGATTTCATGTATGGACCTTTACGGATAATTGGTCATGGCTAAACAGTTATAAAAATCGGTATGGTTTAATATCAGTCGACTTACAGAATGACTATAAGCGAACAATTAAGAAAAGTGGTAAATGGTTCAAGAAGTTAGTGGATAACAATGGGTTTTGAAATGAGGAGTATGTTATGAAAAAGTATCTAGTCTATGACGTTGGTGGAACATCAGTAAAATATTCAGTTATGGATGAACATGCTAATGTTTTAGAGAGCTCTTCAAGCCCCACGCCTCCCCAAGGAGACGGACAAATATATAAATTTATCATTGATACGACGAAAAAGTATAAAAATAAATGGGATCTTAGCGGAGTTGCGTTAAGTGTACCAGCTGCAGTTGATGTAAAGACCGGTTATGTTCATTATGCTGGTCAAGTAACTGATTTTATCGGAAGAAGTCTTAAGGAAGAACTAGTTGATATAGGCTTACCCATTGAGTTAGAAAATGATGCAAATTGTGCAACTTTAGCCGAAAAGTGGAAAGGAAATGCGCAAGAATGTAATAGTTTCATATGTATGACAATAGGAACTGGCATAGGTGGAGGAATATTCCTAGACGGAAAATTGAGACGTGGAAGAATGGGGATGGCTGGAGAAGTTGGACTCATGATCATGAGTCCAACCCAATCATTAGATACTCTTGTTGAAACGAGTACGTTTAGTAGATTAGGATCCACTTGGAATTTACTAAATCGAGTATGTCTTAAAACAGGTGAAAAGCTGACTGGTGAAGAATTAATCGATCGCTATAATAAAAAAGACCATAGTGTACAAGAAGAAGTAGAAGCATTTTTTGATGCAATAGCAATAGGAACTGCTAATTTAATCCATACATTGGCACCTGAAAAGGTTTTGTATGGGGGCGGAATCAGTGAACAATCAGGATTCACAAATCATATCAACAAACGTCTAAAGAAAATTCGTCCGGAAATCGTTGAAATTACTGAGATTGATGTATGTAAATTTAGAAATCTTGCAGGGCAAGTTGGTGCCTTGTATAATTTTCTGAATATTCAGAAATATGATGTGAAGCAATGAAAGTTTCTATAGGAATCATCTATTACTTTATATAGTGATAGGTTTATAGATCGGTAGAATTTTATATAAGAAAGATCATTCGTGCACACATACACTTCCATTTTTTACCAAAAATGCATGGAATTGTATTTAAAAACAATTAGATAATGAAGGAAGTGGCTTAATTGAAGCAACCTATTTTTTTAATTCCAGTATTTCAAGAAAGAATTTGGGGTGGAAAAAAGCTTAAAACAGAATTTCAATATGATATCGAATCTGAATTGACTGGAGAGTGCTGGGCAGTCTCCGCACATCCTAATGGTCAAAGCACAGTAAGTGATGGATCTTATAAAGGGAAGTCACTTAGTAAACTTTGGTCGGAAAATCGAGAATTATTCGGGAGTCTTAAGGGTGAAGTATTTCCGTTACTAACCAAGATTTTAGATGCAAATAATGACCTTTCTATTCAAGTGCATCCTAATGATGAATATGCCAATAAAAATGAAAGTGGAGAACTAGGTAAAACGGAATGTTGGTATGTAATTAACTGTGAAGAAAATGCTGAAATAATCTTTGGGCATAGAGCGAATTCAACAGAGCAGTTTGTTGAATTGATTAATAACGGAGAATGGGATAGCCTACTGCGTCGTGTGAAAGTAAAACCAGGTGATTTCTTCTATGTACCAAGTGGCACAATCCATGCATTATGCTCAGGCGTTCTTATTTTAGAGACGCAGCAGAGCTCAGACACAACATACCGTGTATATGACTATGAGCGTGTTGACAAACAAGGTAACAAGAGAGACTTACATATTAATAAGTCAATTGATGTCACAACTATCCCACATCGTGATATATCTGTCAAACCTACTACAGAAGAAATCGCTGGCGGTTCAATTACAACATTCGTTCAGAGTGAGTATTTCTCTGTCTACAAATGGGAGATTGAGAGTGCAGCTAGTTTTACACAAGATAAACCCTTTTTAATAGGCAGCGTTATAAGTGGATCGGGTGCAATCATGACAGAAGACGGTAGCTATTCATTCGAAAAGGGTAGTCATTTTATCTTACCAAATGGCTTAGGGAAATTCCACATAAAAGGATCAGCGGAAATGATTATTTCTCATCCGTAAAGTGCTTATATCCCTTTTTCGATTTCTTTGCGAGCATGAACTATCTAAATCAAAAAGTAGGCAATTTAAATATTGACTAATATCTTCAATGCTAGTTCCGAGAGGTAATTTCTTTAGGGAAAACATTGACTCCGTTGATGAAGGTAGAAGAACACCATTAACTCACTCGGCTTTCCGGATTGTACGAAATCATATTGATTTTATTAGACAACGGAGCTAATGTTAATGCTAGAGATGACTTTGGATATTTCTACTTACATAATGGAGCAAAACTACCGAGTGATATTGTTCAGTTATAAACATATTTTAAGACCTTGATTGGTATAACGCCTTTCAAGGTCTTATTTATTATAGCGTGGCTGGAGTTTTAGAATAAATCGGTTTTTATTTAGAGAATAGAGATAACACTCAAAAGCTCAATATAATATGAAAAGAGTGAAGACTAAATTAATTGAAATAGATCAATTTTGAATAAATATAGGGCTTTTTGTGTAAAAGTTTAGAACTGTGTAATTCAGTTATGATTCTTAATCAACGTATTCTTTTCCTAAGATAGATATGTTAGAATGTTATTATTATTCAGTTATCTTTGAAGGGAGGTAGCTTTCTTAATCGTATACAGGGGAAATAGTGACACTTGGGATCGTTAAGAAAGCGATTACATGAAATTACTGGACGTAAAAGAGTTAACCTTCCCTCGGCCTTTGTATGAGGAGTGGAAGGCAGTCGTTGAATCCAGTTTAAAAGGGAAAAGTGTCGAAAGTCTAAAAACGAATACATATGAAGGAATCCAATTAAACCCACTTTATACAGATGATATGCTGTCAAGTGAGTATCCTGGTTTATTTCCATATACTCGGGGGATCTACCCAGCAGGTTATTTAGAGCAGCCATGGCTTATTGTACAACCAATCACAGGCAAGAATGCCGTTGATGCGAATAAAAAAATGAAGGCTGCATTAAAACGTGGCCAAAATGTTTTAACGTATACACCAGATTTATTTAATGAAGAAAGTAATATCGGTTCTTTGTTTGAAGGGCTGGCCCTGGATGCGTTACCATTGTTTATCGATACGAAAGGTTTGCAAAGTAAAGTTCTTAAAGGATTAATCAATGCCTGTAAAAAACAAGGCGTGACCTCGAGGGGAGTTTGTGCAGAAGACCCAATTTCAGAATGGGCACAAGCAGGGAAGATTCCTTCCCAAACAAATGCTTTTTTTTCTCAATGGTTTAAAGAAATCAAACAATATCAAGAAAAGTCCGCTCAAATGAAAACAGTTTTGATTAAGACCCCTGTTTTTCATAACGCTGGCGCTAATGCGGTTCAAGAGATTGCGATTGGCTTATCGATTGCAGCTTATTATATTGAAGAAGCCCAAAAGCAGGGATTGGCAGTTCAAGATTTTGTGGAAAAAATTGTCTTTTCTTTTGCGTTGGACTCAACCTATTTTATGGGGATTGCCAAGCTTCGGGCTGCTCGTAGACTTTGGGCTGGGATGGCAGAGGCATATGGGGCCAATTGTAAAAGTTTTAAGATGAACATCCATGCTGTTACTTCACGAGTTACAGAAACGAAGTATGACGAGCATGTGAATTTGTTACGCACAGCTAATCAAGCTTTTGCTGCCACGATTGGAGGCATTCAATATTTAGAGATACACCCGTTTTCACACGCATCAGGAAGAGAAGATCCATTGGCGGATCGAATAGCTCGTAATATGCATGTCATTTTAAGTGAAGAATCTCAATTAGCGAGTGTGGTAGATCCAGCAGGCGGATCGTTTTATGTCGAGCAGCTGACGAATGAATTAGCTAAAAAGGCATGGACTGCTTTTCTGGAACTGGATGAAGCGGGGGGGATTCTTGCTTCATTGAAAGCAGGAAGGATTCAAGAACAAATCGAAGCCGTTTATAAAGAAAAAGAGCGAAATGTAGCCCTAAGAAAAGATAGCATGATCGGTACCAATGTTTATCCCAATCCAGCGGATATGTTGAAGCAATCAGAAAGTACGGTAATGAATTCATATCTAACAATACGTGATCCGATTCCGATTCCTCCCGTATCATTGTGTCGTCTGGCAGAGCCATTTGAACGGATAAGAACCCGCAGTGAAGCTTATAAAAATAATATAGGTACTAGTCTAAAAATTGGCTTACTTAATCTTAGTGAAATGAAATCTTATAAATTGCGGGCTGATTTCATCAAAGGCATGCTCGCAACAGGTGGGATAGAAACACGGGATAGTCAAGGACTCGTAGTAGAACAAGATGCGATTCAATTTGTTGAACAAAGTGGGATCCGTGTATTTTGTTTGTGTGGTAGCAATGATGATTATGAGCTGTATGCTGGAAAAATAGTTACAGAAATCAAACGAAAACATCCTGACACGATTCTTTACATAGCTGGCCAGCAACCTTCTGAAATAAGCGAACGATTAAAAAGTGAAGGTGTGAAGGATTTTATTACAGTGGAAACGAATGTTCTGGAAATATTAGCGCAGCTTCAATTGGAGTTGGGGGTAATAAAACATGATTAAGCCTAACTTTCATCAAATCAATCCTGCAAAAGCTAAAAAGGTAGGAACGGAAGACGCCTGGAAAGTAAAAGCATCTGCTGTTGTTCAGCAATCCATCGATGATTTGCTTTTTGAAACAAATGAAGGGATTATGACTCGCCTGCTTTATACACAAAATGATTGCGAAAATCTTGAACATATGAAAAGTCTACCTGGGTTGGCTCCATACACGAGAGGACCTTATCCATCAATGTATGTGAATCGTCCTTGGACAGTACGGCAATATGCAGGGTTTTCAACAGCTGAGGAATCTAATGCCTTCTATCGGCGCAACTTGGCAATGGGACAAAAAGGGCTGTCGGTAGCATTTGATCTGGCGACCCATCGAGGCTACGACTCTGACCATCCTAGGGTTGTCGGTGATGTAGGGAAAGCTGGCGTTGCCATTGACTCTATTCTTGATATGAAACAACTCTTCGAAGGAATCCCCCTTGATCAAATGTCGGTATCAATGACGATGAATGGTGCGGTCTTACCAATTATGGCGTTTTATATTGTCACCGCAGAAGAACAAGGTGTAACACAGGATAAACTTTCTGGCACGATCCAAAATGATATTTTAAAAGAATACATGGTCCGAAACACATATATTTATCCGCCTGACATGTCGATGAAAATTATCGCAGACATCTTTGAGTACACGTCCAAATATATGCCAAAGTTCAACAGTATTAGTATCTCAGGCTATCATATGCAAGAGGCAGGTGCACCAGCTGATATTGAGCTTGCCTATACGCTTGCTGATGGTCTTGAATATGTTCGTACAGGGTTAGAAGCGGGCATTGATGTTGATAAGTTTGCGCCAAGATTGTCCTTTTTCTGGGCAATTGGTATGAATTATTTTATGGAAATTGCCAAAATGAGAGCGGCGCGTTTTATATGGGCAAAATTAATGAAGCAGTTTGAACCGAAGAATGCTAAAGCAATGGCTCTACGAACACATTCCCAAACTTCAGGCTGGAGTTTATCTGAACAAGACCCCTTTAATAATGTTGTTCGTACATTGCTCGAAGCACATGCAGCTGCACTGGGACACACTCAATCCTTGCATACAAACGCATTGGATGAAGCGATTGCACTACCTACCGACTTTTCCGCAAGAATTGCTAGAAATACACAATTATATTTGCAAGAAGAGACTGGCATAACTAATGTAATTGATCCGTGGGCAGGTTCTTTTTATGTGGAAGCACTGACAAATGAATTAATTAACCGCGCCTGGGAGCATATTGATGAGATTGAAAATCTCGGTGGGATGGCAAAAGCAATTGAAACAGGACTTCCTAAAATGAGAATTGAAGAAGCGGCTGCAAAACGCCAAGCTAAAATCGATTCTAAGGCAGAGACAATTGTCGGTGTGAATAAATACAGGCTAGAAAAAGAAGATCCGATTGAAATTCTTGAGATTGATAATACTCTGGTAAGAGAAAGCCAGTTAAGAAAGTTAAAAGACGTAAGAGAAGCACGTGACCAAGTAAAAGTTGAGGAAGCGCTTCGTACTCTTACGGAAGCGGCTAAAGACGGCGAGGGAAATTTACTCGAGCTTGCGGTTTGTGCGGCGAGAGTCAGAGCAACACTTGGTGAGATCTCGGATGCAATCGAAGAAGCGAGTGGTCGCCATAAAGCGATGATACGTTCGATAAGCGGTGTGTACAGTTCTTTTTATTCTGAAGCAGCTGAAATTATCGAGGTAAAGGCTATGACGGACGAATTTCTTGAAAATGAAGGAAGAAGACCACGCTTACTTATGGCGAAAATGGGTCAGGACGGTCATGACCGCGGCGCTAAAGTGGTTTCTACCGCATTTGCCGATTTAGGCTATGATGTCGATATTGGTCCGTTATTTCAAACACCTGAAGAAACGGCCTTACAGGCAGTCGAGAATGATGTGCATGCAATCGGGATGAGTTCCCTTGCAGCGGGACATAAAACACTACTTCCTCAGCTTGTGGCGGAATTAAAGAAGCTTGGCAGAGATGATATAGTTATCATTGTTGGCGGAGTCATCCCAGCGCAGGATTATGAATTTTTGCTTACTAATGGCGCTTCTGCTATTTTCGGACCGGGTACAGTCATTCCTCAGTCAGCAAAAATCGTGCTTCAAGAAATTTACCGTCGCCTTGGTTATGAGGAAGTGGCTGAATAATGGCTGAAGAAAAAAAACCTGAATGGTTTGACGAAAATACAAGCGACAATTTTGCTACATCATTAAAAGAAGGCATTGAAATGATTGCTCATCATCAAATAGCACGAAAAAATAAATTCATCAAAAAAGCAGCTGGGACGATAGACATTACAAAGATTCAAAATTTGTTAGTGCAAGGTGACAGAGCAAATCTTGCCAAAGCAATCACACTAGTTGAGAGCAATGCATCTAAGCATTTCGAGCCTGCACAGGAGCTGCTAAAGAATGTTTTACCCCATACCGGAAATGCTATCCGTCTGGGAATCTCGGGAGTTCCTGGTGCAGGGAAGAGCACGTTTATCGAAGCTTTTGGAACGTATCTTTGTAATCTTGGATATAAAATTGCTGTACTTGCAGTTGATCCGAGTTCTTCGGTCAATGGTGGCAGCATTCTTGGCGATAAGACAAGGATGGAAGAGTTATCCAGGAATCCACGAGCATTCATCCGTCCCTCTCCGTCTCAAGGGACGCTTGGAGGTGTCCATCGTAAAACACGTGAGACAATGTTGCTCTGTGAGGCTGCTGGTTTTGACATCATTCTTATCGAGACAGTAGGTGTTGGCCAAAGTGAAGCAATAGTTCGAGGAATGGTCGATTATTTCATGCTCCTTGTTTTAACGGGAGCTGGCGATGAATTGCAGGGAATGAAGAAAGGAATCTTAGAGCTTGTTGATGGGATTATAGTTAATAAAGCGGATGGATCTAATAAATCTCTTGCACAAAAGACCAAATTGGAATACGGCAGAATTCTTCACTTTATGCTACCAGCCACAAAGGGCTGGGAAGCAAAGGCCTATACCTGTTCGTCAATAACTGGAGAAGGGATTCAAGAATTGTGGAACGTGATGCAACAATTTGAAGAACTCACGAAAAAATCAGGCGTATTTCAGGAAAGGCGGAGGCTCCAAGCGAGGGAATGGCTACATTCGTTAATGAATGATCAGCTTCGACTGCTATTTTATGGGAATCCTAAAATAAAAAGCCTATTGCCAATGTTAGAAAATCAAGTAATCGCTGGAGACAAAACGGTAACAAAAGCGGTTCAAGAAGCGTTTTATGCTTTTATGGAAGGTAGTAGGTCTTCTCCACAATAAAAAATGGATAGCAGGAGGACTGCTATCCAAACCGGGAGTTGGGTGATGAATCTAGATCACTTTTAATATTCCCGGTCTGCAAGAGTTTGAAACTATTTTTTTATTATAAAGAAAGTTTATGATGTATCTACGAGTTTAGATGTCTAGGGTATGCAGTTTACCCCCATGACAAGGGAGAAAGGGCACACCCCATACAGTTTTGCTTGTCTTTTGCTAGCCTTTAGGGTTGATCCGAGGCGCTTGCGCTTTTCATTTGCGCTAGGTAAAAAGATTGAAACACTACCTTGCACTTGTTATGATGGAAGAGAAGATGAATAATGGAAGGGGAATGAAACATGAGCATGGATTTTAACTTTTTTATGAATGATGTTGTCAGCCAGGCGCGTACTGAAATCAAGGCTGCTGGATATACAGAACTAAAATCACCTGAAGAGGTAGAAGATGCGTTTGCTAAAAAGGGGACGACGTTAGTCATGATTAACTCAGTTTGCGGATGTGCAGGAGGAATTGCAAGACCGGCAGCTGCTCATTCGGTTCACTATGACAAACGCCCAGACCATCTTGTTACCGTTTTTGCCGGACAAGATAAAGATGCAACGGAAAAAGCACGTGATTATTTTGAAGGCTATCCACCATCATCTCCTTCTTTTGCAATTTTGAAAGACGGCGAACTCCTTACAATGGTAGAACGTCATGAAATTGAAGGACATGATCCAATGTCAGTCGTGAATAAGCTGCAAAGCTACTTTGATCAATATTGTGAAGAAGTATAATTTCATTCAAAAAAAGACTCGTTTATCGGGTCTTTTTTTGTCAGGAATAATTGAGAACTGCTGTCTTTATATTTAACGCTACACTACAAAATTTCAACCATTAAACCTAAGATGAAAATGGCTTAAAGTTGTGTCGCGCTAAAATTGATTAATTAACAAAATTTTCTGATAATGTTATTGACATTGAAAAAAACAGAGTGTATTATACTTAGAAAGTGGTACTAACATCGTGACGTAACGATGTTAGTGTTACTCAGATGTTCAAAATAAACTCAATGGAGGAGGAAATAGGACAACATAAGGTATAGAGAGCTATATACGTCAATCTATTTTGCTAGATAATCGATGCGATTCATTCAAAGCAATAAAATGGATACGATCTATCATTGAGTACCCGAAAAATATTGATTGAGTACTTAGCATTAATGCCAAAAAGAAAAATTTAATGGTTGGTAGAAGTATTTATGGTTCTAAAGTTGTGTAAATAGAAGGTAGTTTAATTAGTTTTGTTAAGTGATCCTAGCTTTAGTACCCACTGTATGTAAACGCTTACCTAATGGTAATTCCAAAAAATACTGAAAGTTGGTGGAGG
The DNA here is from genome assembly GCF_001510645.1 of Paenibacillus sp. FJAT-29882. Taxonomy (GTDB): domain Bacteria; phylum Bacillota; class Bacilli; order Bacillales; family DSM-1321; genus Peribacillus. The sequence goes on from NZ_LMVB01000001.1 coordinate 1,139,860, forward strand.
TTTGGAACATCAACAGGAAGAATTAAAACCTGGTCTTAAACAAAGACATTTAACTATGATATCTTTGAGTGGAGTCATTGGTGCTGGTTTATTCGTAGGAAGTGGTATTATCATTAGCCAAACTGGTCCTGGAGCTATTTTGTCGTATGTGTTTGCAGGCATAATAGTTGTTTTAGTCATGAGGATGCTTGGGGAAATGGCTACAGTAAACCCCAATACGGGATCCTTTGCTGTATATGCCAGGGAAGGGATTGGTGAGTGGGCAGGATTTGCTACAGGTTGGTTATATTGGTTTTTTTGGGTGATTGTAATTGCACTTGAAGCTACAGCAGGAGCAGCAATCATACACGAGTGGCTTCCTTCAGTTCCAGTCTGGTTAATAAGCCTCACATTAATTATTCTATTAACACTTACAAATATCTTTTCCGTTAAATCATTTGGTGAATTTGAGTATTGGTTTTCTATTATAAAAATAGGAAGTATTATTGTATTCTTATGCCTAGGAGTAGCAGTGATTCTAGGGATCGTACCAACTATAGAGTCTCCTGGTGCTACTAATCTTATGAACATCGGTGGTTTTATTCCTAACGGGATAGGAGCAGTACTTGTCGGTATAGCAATTGTTTTTCATGCATTCGTAGGAGTTGAGATTCCTGCCATTGCGGCTGGAGAGACCAGTGATCCAGTGAAGTCTGTAAGAAGTGCATTAAATAGTGTGGTGTGGCGAATTCTCATTTTTTATATCGGTTCGATCGCTATAGTCGTGACTATTTTGCCTTGGAATTCAGCATCCTTACTAAAAAGCCCATTTGTTGCTGTTCTTGAAATACTAGGAATCCCTTTCGCTGCTCTTATCATGAATATTGTGGTACTGACAGCATTGCTTTCTTGCTTGAATTCAGGACTTTACACGAGCTCTCGTATGTTATTTTCTCTTGCGCAAAAGGGTGATGCGCCAAAGCTAATTTCAAAGGTGAGCAAAAAAGGAGTCCCTATTTTTGCTGTAATAGCGAGTACATTATTTGCCTTTATCAGCACAATTTTTAGTTATATCTCTCCTGACAAAATATTTTTCTTTTTAGTAAATTCTTCTGGTGGAGTTGGAATTCTTGTCTATTTAGCCATTGCGATTTCTCATCTGCGCTTAAGAAGAAAAATGGAAAAAGACAATCCTGGAATTTTCAAAATTAAAATGTGGTTATTTCCGTATTTAACGTATGCGACCATCATCGCTATGGTTTCGGTATTAACATTAATGGCTTTTATTGATTCACAACGTCCGCAGTTTATTTTCACAATGCTATTTAGTTTTATCGTTATTTGTTCATACTTTGTCATTCGACGAAAAAAAGAAAAGTATATAGAGACAGAAATAAAAATTGTAACCAGTCCTCCAAATTCTGAGAAATTCTAATTTCATTAGAGTGTTACACTGTTCGAAATGTAAAATTAGGAAAAAAAGAATCTTCACGTTCGCCATTCTCACTACTTCATTGAACTAATTCTTCAGGAACTCTACCTTCATCACAATTAAGACTTAGCAGGAGAATTAAAAAAATCAATAATATAGAGGTTTGTTAACAAAAGAAAAATTGGTATGGATAGAGGTGACAGTCTTTAAATTTTCCAATTTTTTTAAATGGCAATAATTGTCGTAAATTGTTTTTAGAATATTCAAATTATTCGTTGACTATCTTAGAAAGGGGTAGTATTATAAAAAACATAACTGGTACGGACGTTGCGACGTCACTATCAGAAATAAATCAATTGAGGAGAATGTACAATGGCCGAAACAAAAACGTTAAGAGGAACGAAAGTAAAAATGACACCAAGTGAAGCAATTGTTGAGACATTAGTCGCAGAAGGGGTCAAACATATATCTGGAATTTTAGGTTCCGCTTTTATGGATATGCTTGATTTATTGCCAACAGCTGGTATTCGTTTTATTGGAGTTCGTCATGAACAAAGTGCCGCGCATATGGAAGATGCCTATTGCCGGGTTTCGGGCGTTGCCGGAGTTGTGATCGGACAAAATGGGCCTGGAATGACCAATATGGTGACATCGGTAGCAGCGGCCAATCAAGCTCATACTCCTATGATTGTAATATCTCCTTCTGCAGGAACACCTACTGTCGGGTGGGATGGATTTCAAGAATGTGATCAGGTTTCCGTTTTCAAAGCAATCACTAAAGAAACAGTGAGAGTGACTCATCCAGGCCGGGTAGCCGATTGTCTACGAACCGCTTTTCGAATTGCTTATGCTGAAAGAGGTCCTGTTTTATTTGATATTCCGCGTGATTATTTCTATGGTGAAGTGGAGGATCAGATTCTTAAGCCTCATCAATATCGAGTCGATTCACGAGGATGTGGTTCATCTGAATCCTTAGATCGAGCAGCGGAAATCTTAGCTAATGCTGAGTATCCTGTCATTATTTCTGGTAGGGGCACAGTTGATTCTGATGGAATTGAAGAAATAAGGAATATCGCAGAACATCTAACAGCTCCTGTGGCTGTATCCTATATGCATAATGATGCATTCCCAGCTGATCATCCGTTAGCGGTCGGGCCAATCGGATATATGGGATCAAAAGCTGCTATGAATACACTAAAACAAGCGGATGTTATATTAGCGGTTGGTACAAGATTATCCGTATTTGGCACATTACCGTGCTATGACATTGATTATTTCCCTAAAGATGCACAAATTATTCAAATTGATATCAATCCAAGACAAATTGCCAGAACTCATCCAGTGGAAGTTGGTATTATCGGTGATGCCCGCGAAGCTAGTCGAGAAATTATGAAGCGGTTAAAAGAAGTTAAACCTAACCCAAAACAAGAAAGACAGCGCTTGAGAGAAATTACAAATGAAAAACAAAAATGGGAAAAAGAACTAGTAGATCTAGCAATGATCGATGGGACCCCAATTAATCCCCGTCGTGCACTGTTAGAATTAACAAAAGTATTACCTGAGAACGCAATCGTTACAACTGACATAGGTAATGTATCTTCTACTGCAAACGCTTACTTGAAGTTCAACCGAAGCCGTAGACACATCGCTGCCCTTACTTTTGGGAACACTGGCTTTGCCTATCCATCTGCTCTTGGTGCCAAATTAGCTGAGCCGAATGCACCTGTTATAGCAATCGTAGGAGATGGAGCATGGGGAATGAGCTTACATGAAGTAAGTACAGCAGTTGAAGAAAATATTCCAGTCATTGCTTGCGTCTTTAATAATAATGCATGGTGCGCGGAGAAGAAGAATCAAGTCGATTTTTATAATAATCGTTTTGTCGGGGCGGATATCCAAAATCCTGATTTTGCTGAAGTTGCCCGTTCTATGGGTGCGGTTGGAATTAGAGTGGAAACAGCCGAAGAATTAGGTCCTGTCATAGAGGCAGCTATAAAAACAAACAAACCTACCGTCATTGATATTCAGGTTGATGGAACACAATTAGCGCCTCCGTTTAGGAAAGATGCGTTAAAAATGCCTACTCGATTATTAGATAAATACGCGCATTTAGATCATAAAAATTGGAATTAATAATTTCTGGAAATTGAAAGTGCTAACGATAAGTGTAGGCTCGATAACTTAATAGATAGAGTTGAGTTTATTCTCGACAATAAAGAATTGAGGACAGAAGAATAAAATTTTCCGATGACATGATCAATTGAAATAATCATGTCATCGGAAATCTCTTGAAGAAAATAGTTGGATTCGCCTTGTAATAGTTGAGCGAGTAGATGCCTAATTGTAAATTTATTATCTATAATTATATAGAAATGAGTGATCGAGATGATTATAGGCGTTCCAAAAGAAATGAAAGATAGTGAGAATCGAGTAGGCATGACTCCAGCAGGTGTAACCACATTCAAAAATAGTGGGCATGAGATTTTGATTGAAAAGGGTGCCGGATTAAATAGTGGATTTACAGATCAAGAGTATATTCAATCAGGAGCTAAAATTGTAGAATCAGCAAAACAAACTTGGTTAGCTGATATGGTTATTAAGGTAAAAGAACCACTTCCAGCTGAATATCAATTTTTTCGTGATGGATTAATTCTCTATACGTATCTCCATTTAGCGGCTGAGCCAGAATTAACTCAAGCCCTAATAGATCATAATGTAGTAGCTATTGCTTACGAAACCATTCAATTAGAAAATGGATCCCTTCCGTTGTTGACGCCGATGAGTGAAGTAGCGGGACGTATGTCCATTCAGATTGGTGCACAATTTTTAGAAAAACCAAAAGGTGGTAAAGGGGTCTTAATTGGTGGTGTGCCGGGTGTAGCTCCAGCTGAAGTTGTGATTATTGGCGGTGGGATTGTCGGTACGAATGCAGCTAAAATGGCACTCGGATTAGGTGCAAGTGTCACCTTGATTGATATTAATGCGAATCGTCTCCGTCAATTGGATGACCAATTTCAAGGGCGATTAAAAACATTAGTGTCCAACAGCTTTAGCATAGCCCAGGCGGTGAAAAAGGCAGATTTGCTTGTAGGAGCTGTACTTATACCTGGTGCACGTGCTCCTCGTCTAGTAACGGAAGAAATGGTCAAAGACATGCAAAAGGGCTCTGTTATTGTTGACGTAGCTGTTGACCAAGGTGGTTCGATCGAAACGATTGATCGAATTACGACACATAATAACCCAACTTATGTAAAGCATGGTGTTGTCCATTATGCGGTTGCTAATATGCCGGGAGCTGTTTCTCGTACTTCTACGATTGCCTTAACGAATGCAACCGTACCTTATGGAGTAGAAATTGCAACGAAAGGTTACAGGCAGGCTGCTCTTAATAATAAGCCTTTAGCTAAAGGGATTAATGTTGTCAATGGTAAGGTAACGTATGAAGCGGTGGCCATTGCTCATGGTCACGATTACCATTCTCTCGATTCTGTTTTTTCCAAGGACCCTGTTACGACCTAGGAAACTACATGATTTCTGCTAAGTGTATCTTACTAAATATGAGGAGGGTTCTATATTGAAGATAGAAACTGAAATGAAAGACCTCGTCCAAATGGATAAAGATCATTTATGGCATGCGATGCATCGATATAACGAAAAGGCAAGTCCTATGATTGCAGCAGAAGGCAAAGGCTCTTGGTTTACCGATACAAAAGGCGATAAATATTTGGATGGAGTATCTGGATTATGGTGCTTGAATTTAGGGCATGGCAGACAAGAAATCGCTCAAGCAGCTTATGAACAAATGATGAATTTATCATATTTCCCACTTACCTTAAGCCATAAACCTGCTATTGAACTGTCTTCTAAAATAAGTGAACTTCTAAAAGGTTCATACACGACTTTTTTCGCTAACAGTGGATCTGAAGCTAATGAAACGGCTTTTAAAATTGCTCGGCAATACCATTCACAAAATGGGAATCCGGGGAAATACAAATTTATCTCTAGATATCGTGCTTATCATGGCAATACCTTTGCTGCATTAAGTGCAACTGCTCAGGCGAATCGAAGAGTAAAGTATGATCCAGCCGTTCCGGGCTTTCTCCATGTGCCACCACCTTATAGTTATCGAAGCCCATTTGGAGAAAATGTTGAGAATTCTGACTTGTTAGCAGCAGAATATATAGACCAGGTTATTAATTTTGAAGGCTCAGAAACGGTAGCAGGCGTTATTCTTGAACCATTCATTTCTGGAGGGGGAGTACTGATTCCATCTAAGGAATACTTGACAAGGGTAGCGGAAATTTGTAAAAAGCACGATGTTCTTTTAATTGTAGATGAAGTGGTTTCAGGTTTTGGCAGAACAGGGAAAATGTTTGGATTTATGCATTCCCAAGAGGTTCAACCTGATATCGTAACAATGGCGAAGGGATTAACAAGCGGTTATCTTCCACTGGGGGCAACAGCTGTAAACGCTCAGATTTATGAGAAATTTAAGGAGAACGGAAAATTAAATCATTTTAGACATGTTTCTACTTACGGAGGTCATCCTGCATCGTGTGCTGTTGCCCTCAAGAATATTGAAATAATCGAAAATGAAAAGATTGTTCAGCGGGTATCTGAACTTAGTGAATCCACATTAAGTGAACTCTATGAGTTAACAGCTCTTAACAAAGTAGGAGAAGTTCGTGGAATTGGGTTTCTGTATGGAATTGAATTAGTAGAGGATAAAAAATCAAAAGCACCTGTCTCAGACGAGTTTATGGGAAGAGTTATCGGGGCTTGTAAAGAAAAAGGCCTTATTATTGGCCGAAACGGTGACACAGTTCCTGGATATGGGAATGTATTAATCATTGCTCCTCCACTCTCTTCCACAGTTGAAGATTTGCGCTTTGTTATAGAAACTGTTAAGGCTGTGTTGCATGAATTGTGCTAACAAATAAGAGAAAGAGATTATTGTTAATCAGGTTGAATCGATTAAATATCCCAATTGTTCACGATTAAAATAGGATGGGCATGAGTAGTCTGGATAATTTGACAACCATGCCCGTTTTTTATTTCAAAGCTGATCAAGCTAGTGTTAATACTAGGATGTAGCAAGGAGGGAATTGTAAATGGAATTAGAAAAATATAAGCCTCTTGAGGAAACGAGTGAGGTTTCCAAAGTCGAAAATTCAAAATTACCTGTTCAAGAAAAGAAATCAAGTTTGCTTATGTGGGTTAGTGGTATTGCTTTTACATTTTTTATCGCGCTCTTAGGTTTCGGGTTGTCTAAAATTACCGGATTTAATCGGATAGGGCCGCTTGCATGCTCCATTATTATTGCGGTGGTGTATCGACAAATCGCAGGGTATCCGGAGAAATTTCGTCCGGGTATTGAATTTTCAGCTAAAAAGCTTCTTCGTTTTGCCATCATTTTATATGGACTGAAATTAAACATTGACATCATTTTTAATCAAGGCCTACCTCTGTTGGTTCGTGACATAGGAACGGTGGCTTTTGCTATTATTGTCATGGTTTTGATTGCAAAATGGTTAAAAGCTGATGCTTCAATTTCCCTTCTTCTCGCGGTAGGAACCGGGGTGTGTGGTGCAGCTGCTATCGCGGCGATATCTCCTATTGTGAAAGCGAAAGAAGAAGATACCGCCATAGGAGTGGGAATCATCGCATTAATGGGGACACTCTTTTCCATTATTTATACTCTGATACGTCCAATCCTTCCAATATCCGCTATAGATTACGGAGTTTGGTCGGGAATAAGTCTCCATGAAATTGCTCATGTCGCTTTGGCGGGTGCTCCTGCGGGAGAGGATGCGCTTGCTATTGCGTTACTGGCTAAACTTGGACGCGTCTTCTTACTAATCCCATTGTGCTTCCTATTTATGTATTGGATGAAAAGACGCTCGTCGGAAAATACAGGTCTAGATGCAAAAATTGCTTTTCCATGGTTCCTCATTGGATTTATTATCATGAGCTTAATTGGAAGCTATGTGCTAGGCAAGTATATCCCAGTTTCTCAAATGGTGATGGAGGGTGTCTCTACTACGACTACATTTATTTTGACAATGGCCATGATTGGTCTCGGTCTTAATGTCAGTTTTCAGGCTCTTCGTACAAAAGCCATGCGTCCTCTTTTGGCAATGACCATTACCTCTTTGCTACTTTCTGTAATCACGTACTTTATCATCTAAAGGAGAGAAAATGGGAGGCCTTTTAAAGTTGAGAAAGGGCTCCTTCTTTGTTACCTATAAAATAAATTACTATTCGTGGCGATTGTCTGATCCTTGTCAAGATCATACGTATTTTTTCTCATGTTTTAGCATTGTATGGCATAATGCTTTACTTAATAGTAGAAAAGGTGAGTAATAAACTAAAGATAAGGCGAACACCGATCAGTTAATAAATGTTTGATTATTTGAAAAAAAGTGATCTATTTGAATATTATTAAAATTTAGTTTATAATATGGTGACTGATACGAACATCACAATGTCTTTTTAGACTTGGAGGAATTTTTATGGAGTTAGACTTTAACAATCCAATTCCATTACATGCTCAATTAAAAAATATATTAGAAGATCAAATTTTACAAGGGTATTATAAGGACAAAATCCCAAGTGAAAGAGAACTTATGGATATGTATTCTGTTAGCAGGAGCACTGTAAGAGAAGCGGTTTCTATTTTAGTTCGCGAGGGAAGATTAGAAAAAAGGCATGGTAAGGGAACATTCATATCTCTTAAACCAGTACAAGAATGGCTTAAAATGATTAGTTTTACTGAGACTACTAAAAATATGGGGATAAAATTACTAAACCATGGTCGTGTAGTAACTCCTGAAAATATCGCCGATGCAAATGGGTTTGAGGATGAGTCTTACTCTATTAAGAGGCTACGCTTACAGGATGATATACCAATCGCGATCGAATTACATTATTATCCTAAAGAACTTGGACAAAAAATAGCAGAATTTGATTTAAGTACGACTGTTTTATACGATGCTCTCGAAGGTGAACTTAACATTGACTTTTATGAAGCAGAACAAATAATAACGTGCGGTTATCCAACAAAGGAAGATGCTGAACATTTAGCAATACCCGATACAATGTGCTTGTTAATTACAGAACGTATGATTTATGACTCTGATGGAAACATGGTGGAATATTATAAAGGGTTATTTCGATCAGATATGTATTCATTTGCTATGAAAATGTCTCGCAAGAACAACTAACGATCTTATCAAATCAAAACAAGTAAACGTATTATCGGCCACATTAAATAATCCAAGTCTTCTATGTTCGTAGAGAGGCTTGGATTATTTGTTTCCTAAAATATGTGCTTTATACTGTTCAAAGAGTCCAATATGGGATAAGACTTTTTGGATCGAAAAATAGAAACCTGTTTAAAGCTAGAATTAATACTCATGGTAATGCTTTTACTTTTAATTTAAATCAGAAGGTGGCAGTTGTTATGAGGGATATAATAAAAATAATTGTAGGAAATATTTTGATGACTTTCGCTTATGCCTACTTAATTGTGCCAAATGAAATTATTAATGGTGGTGTGACAAGTTCCGCGTTACTATTAAATGCTTTATCTGGCTATAACATTGCCATGCTTGCTAATTTCGTAACAGGACTTTTATTAATTATATGTTTAATTTTTCTAGGAAAAGAATACTTTTTTAAATCGATAGTAAGTAGCCTTTGTTATATGTTGTTTTTTAACCTTTTTTATTCACTGAATATAAGCTTAGATGTAAACATAGTTATAGTAATTATCATTTCTTCGATTTTGATCGCATTTGGATACTATTTATGTATAACAGCAAATGCATCCACTGTTGGGTTTGATGTTATCGCTCTCATTTTAAATCATAAAAATAAAAAAGTAGATATAGCAGTGACAATAAGAATTATTAACCTTATTGTCCTATTATTTGGTCTGTTCGTTTATGGTTATCATTCGATTATTAAGGGAGTTGCTTATACGTTCCTCTTTTCGTTCCTCTTAAAGAAAATGCTGAATAGAAAACAGAAGAGTTTATAGGGCGGTTGCACTATTCATCATAGGAAAGAAACGTATGCAAAGAGTGTAGTCAATGATCTTTTCATAAAATTTCCGTATTGTAGAGGGAGGCCAGAGGAGATATGAGGGGAGTGACAACTTACCTAACAAAGGCTATAATAATAATTTGGATAGAAGCCATACATAGAGAAAACAAGATAGATGGATAGAAAGGAACGTGCACGGTGATTTCTTTACATAATGTAAGTAAAAGCTATCAGCAGCACCAATCAATTTTGCAAGCAGTGCACTTGGTTTCGCTAAACATTGATAAAGGTGAAATTCATGGTGTGATTGGTGCGAGTGGTGCGGGTAAATCAACATTGCTTCGTTTAATGAATGTCCTGGAAACACCTGACGAAGGAACGGTTATGGTCAATAATCAAACGTTAACGACATTATCAAACCGTAAACTTCGTGAAGCAAGGCGATCGATTGGCATGATTTTTCAGCATTTTAATCTTGTTGCAAACAAGACAGTATTCGATAATGTTGCAGTCCCACTTGAATTAGCTAGCTATTCAAAAAAGGCCAAGGTAGAACGAGTAAAAGAATGTTTGGAATTTGTCGGGCTTCGGGATAAAGCCCATCAATATCCAGCACAGTTAAGCGGTGGACAAAAGCAGCGGGTGGCGATCGCAAGAGCTCTTGCGAACCGACCAGCTGTTTTGTTATGCGATGAACCTACTTCTGCCTTGGATCCACAGACAACAGCAGGGATTCTGGACGTATTGCAAACAGTGAACAAAGAATTGGGTGTAACGATTGTCATCGTCAGCCATGAAATGGATGTCGTGAAAAGTATTTGCGATAAAGTCACGGTTATGGAAAGTGGAGAAATACTGAAAACAGTTTCAATTGAACCCCAAGCGTACGTCATTCCTAAAAATGATCCAAAATGGTTTCTGCAGCAACTAACAGAAAAAGAGAGGAATTCGAATGCCTGAAATTATTTTAAAGTATCAAGCTGAAATCTGGCAGTCGATTGGAGAAACATTTGTCATGGTTGGGATATCTATCATTGCTGCTCTCTTGATCGGATTACCGATTGGAACATTGCTCTATCTTTGTCGAAAAGGACAATTGCTTGAAAATCGAGCCTTATATTCCAGTTTGAACGTATTTGTTAATATTGTTCGTTCGTTCCCGTTTTTATTGCTCGTCGTCTTTTTAATTCCTTTTACAAGGTTTATTGTTGGAACAGCAATCGGTACAATGGCCGCGACCATCCCACTCTCTATAATGGCTATCGCCTATTACTCAAGATTAGTGGAACAGGCCCTTCTTGAAGTTCCGCGCGGTATCATTGAATCAGCTGTTTCAATGGGAGCTTCAGTCCCAGAAATTATCTTTAAGTTTTTGTTCTTGGAAGCACGTTCAGGTCTTATACTCGGATTAACAACGTCAACGATTAGTTTTATATCCTATTCAACCGTAATGGGCATTGTCGGCGGAGGCGGAGTTGGTGATTTTGCGATTCGATATGGCTATCAGCGCTTTGAGACCGAGTTAATGATTTATATGATTATCATTATGATTTTTTTAGTACAAACGATTCAGTTTACAGGAACGACCATCGCCAAAAAATTGGACAAACGATAAGTGAAACTAACCATCAGTGGGGAGTTTTTTCATCCCGACTGATGGTTAGTTAAACCGGGATAAAATAACAGATTGAGAGGTAATCAATTATGAAAAAAATCATCACGCTTTTAGTACTAACCATGTTTGTATTGGCCGGCTGTAGCGACAAGGCTGAACCTGCTCCAGGAGAAAAGAAAGTAGTGAATTTAAAAGTAGCTACATTGATTCCGCCTATGACGGATATGTTGGAAATTGTAAAACCTTTGATGAAAGAAGAAGGAATTAATCTAGACATCGTGGTTCTTGGTGATAATGTGCAACCGAATAATGCCCTTGCTAACAAGGAAGTCGACGTAAACTTTTTCCAGCATGTTCCCTTTATGGAACAGTACAATGAAAGCAATGACACAGATTTAGTTCTTGTAAAGCCTATTTATCATGCCATTTTTGGGGCTTATTCAAAACGTTATAAAAGCATGGAAGAGCTGCCAGAAGGTGCAACAATCGCTATTCCGAATGATCCGATAAATACTGCTCGTTCACTCATCATGTTTGCCGATCAAGGAATTATTAAGTTGAAAGAAGGCGTAGGACTTAAAGCGACCCAAGCCGATATAGTGGAAAATGAGAAAAACTACAAATTTGAAGAAGTGGACTTGCTCATGCTTGCTAGGATGATGGATGATGCTGATCTCGTTACCTTATACCCGTCCTATGCCGCTCCGCTTGGCTTAACGCCAAGTAAAGATGCGTTATTGACAGAAACTGTGGACTCAGAGTTTGCGATCTCATTAATCGCCCGTTCTGACAATGCGGAATCAGAAGCCATCCAGACATTAGCTGAAAAATTGACTGGACCTGAAATTAAGAAATTTTTAGAGGAAGATTACGCAGAAACGGCTTTACCTGCATTTGAATAAAACTAATTAGTCATTTGAAAAGCTGTTGATCTATACATCAACAGCTTTTTTAGTTGAGAGCAATCTATTTGGCAATAAAGTTCACAAATTGTTCATAGCTTTTTGTAAGCGCTTATATTATAATTATAATTAAGATATCGATATAACTTTTTACTTTAATCTATTAGAAAAAAGAAAAAGTTCCCCTTTTAGAAGGAGAGACAAAGTATCTTTGTTAATTGTTGAAAACGCATACATTTTCTTTATGAAAATAACATAAACTTTTAGAGCGTAATTAAAACTTTATTAATAAACTAGACATCTAAGGAGGCTATATCATGAAAGATTATATTTTTATCTTGGATAATCAAATAGAAGCAGAAGAAATAATTATAGAAGCTAGTGGAATGATGGATGCATTTATGAAGGCCAAGGAGTTGCAAAGAAAGAAGAAAATCGATAAAAAATCAAACGTGAACTTATTATTTAAAGGGATTAGTTATTAAATTAAGATGTAGTCTATGATTTGATAGTAGATCACAGTAACGGATTTATTTCGAATAGTAAGGCGACAAATCTTGGAATGCTTTTTAAGATTTGTCGCCTTAAATTTAGACTGTATCTATTAACTTTTATTGGGATTCTAGCTTGTTAACCCCGAATAATATTAGAATGATAAAAATATTCTCATCGTTTTCAACTTAAAGAATAAAGTTAGCGAAGACATATAATATGATAATACTAATTACAATACAAATATTTGATAATGTGCCAATTAAGCGATAAGTAGGATATTTAAATTCATGAGCAAATGGCAAAACAGAGAGACCAACCGGTAGTAATAATCCAATTAGGATGGTATATCTAAACATTTGATCGAAAGGAAGTAAAAAGTAAAAAGCTAAGCCAAATATAAGCCCGAAACCATACCGGAAAAGGACGTACTTAATGGTCGGTCTCAAATATTGTTTTTCAAAATTAAAGTTTAAATATAACCCCAATAATAGTAAAGATAAGGGTAAGTTAGCTTTAGATATAATCGTGGCTATATCAATGAATCCACCCGGTAAATGGATATTGCTGAAACTTAAAATGCCCGCAATGATGTACGTCATTAAAGGAACCGATTTGCTGAGCTTTTTTACTATTCCAAGCGGTTTAAGGACTAGTCCCTTCTCTGAATAATAGCTTCCCGCTATATAAGAAAGCCCAAAGACAATTAAGGAATTTCCTATATCAAACATTCCGAAATAAATTAGACCGATCGGACCCCAAATCGCTTCAACGAGTGGAAAGGCAAATAACCCTACATTATATCCAGTAGCCATCATCATAAGGGTCCCTTTCAGCACCCTCTCTTCATTTTTAAATACAAAAAAAGCGATAAAAATAGAAATAAACCCAATCATAAAGGCTAGTACAGGTAACATGATTAATGAAGGCTCAATTTTAACAGAATCAAGAGAAACGATAACTAGAGCTGGTAGGGTAATATTAAAAATAATTCTAGAAATAGTTTCTCCATCTTGTTCTTTTAATAGATTAATACGTTTTAATAGATATCCAATACATATGATGGCTATTATATACAGAAATTGTTGATTCATACCGTATGATCTCCTCTGAATGTTGTTAAGAAAAATATATCATACTATCATATCTTTGTGTTCATCTACCTACAGATATTGACAGAATTTCATTTTTATAAAATAAAGGTCGATCTGTAAATTATTGAGCAAAATCTTTTTAGCTATAAAAAAACCACCCAAATCTCTAGCCATTGGCAGTGACTTCGGTGATTTTTTTATGAAGAGATACTCTTATCTAGTTGAGCTAGCATTTTCGACTGTTCTTAGCCGGTGTTTCGCTTTTTCACCTTTTGCCCATTTGATGCAAATAAGCAAGGTTACGAAGATGATGGCTGCGCCAAATATATACGGTAGTCCCATGTTTACATCAAACAATGCACCAGCAAGTGCAGGGCCGACCATGTTGCCGATACTCATATATGCATTGTTCATGCCAGCCGCAAAACCCTGTTCGCTTCCAGCCATTTTTGATATGGTCGTATTGATGGCAGGCCGAACCAAGGAAGTCGCGATAAAGAAAAAGGTGGATACAATCAATACAGAGACAAAGCCAGTTGCAAACAAAAGACTGATTAAGGAAATCGCCGTCACGACAAGCATCGAATTCATAACGCGCACTTCACCAAATCGATTAAGCACACGATCGAGTACAAACGCCTGTACGATGACCCCGATTAAGCCGCCAACGACCATTAACATGGAGATATCAAATGGACTGAACCCAAACTTCACATCTGTAAATAAGCTGATGGTTGACTGATAATTCGACAAACCGAATGAAAGAGTAAACATCATGAGTAGAAGGATGAAATATGGTTTTTTTACAGAAACGGCCAATTGGTTGATTAGAGAAGATCGTTTTGTTGGTTCTACGGATACGGCAGAACGGGCGGGCTCTTTCAAGAAAAAGATCGATAAAATAACGGCTATAGCAGCAACAGACCCTGCTATATAAAATGGTGCTTTCACGCCAAAAGCCGCTAAAAAGCCGCCGATACCAGGTCCGACCACAAACCCTAATGACATTGAAGCTCCGAGACGCCCCATTCCTTTCGCTCGGTTCTCTACCGTTGTAATATCTGCTACGAAGGCCATCATGGATGGAATTAAAAAGGCCGCACCCATCCCGCCAATCGCTCGTGAAATAAAGAGCAGTACGAGTTGTTGAGAAAAAGCAAAGATAAACTGTGATAATGAAAAAAGAATTAAACCGAACACAATGATTTTCTTTCGACCAAACCGGTCAGACAAATCCCCGGCAATCGGTGAAAAGATAAATTGTGCCAAAGCGAATGTAGCAATGAGTAAGCCAAAGGTTTTCCCTCCAGCTCCAAAATCATGAATAATCGTCGGCATGATCGGAATAACGAGTCCAATCCCGGTCATGACGATAAACATATTGGCCATTAATATGAGAAGGGGAAACTGTTGAATATTTTTTCTTGACATTTATTAACCTGCTTTCTTTATACTCTCTAATTTTATCCCACTCTTAATGGGCAGTAATACCCCCACTGATGAAAGTTTCACTTTATTTAATAAGTGGGGTGACAGGCATTTGTTTCATCGTTTCTTCCAATTCCGACGCTAGTTCCACAAAAACGTTGCTTTCTTTTAAATTGTGGATCATGCCTGATAAAACGGCTACACGAGGTTTTATTTCTAATAGTTCCTTTTCCAGAATTTCCACAGATTCGATCATAATATCTTCTGCATGCATACTTAATGAGACAAGCGTTTCTTTCATTTTCCGCACGATGTAAAGAGGATGAGTGGTTTCATGTGGGTGTGCTTGCAAAGGAGAAGTCATAAAAAACGGATTAGGTTTTTCCTCAATGAATGTGTGTGCGATTGTTTTAAGCTGTAGAAATAGAAAACGAGCAAGTTCATTAGGGTCACACGCTTTTCCCTCTTCAATAATGCCGCGCACGTAGGTAATTAACATGCCTTTTAGCGTAGCCGTTAAATCTGTCGCATATGTTGCTGCTTCTTGCCCAAAAACCGACACGATTCCTTTTTCTGTTTTCTGAAGCAGTTTGGTATGTTGTTGATGCACGAATTGATTGAGAGATGGGTCCTCAAGTCCTCTGACCTCATTCATTTGCATTTGAAAAAACTCGTGAAATTCACAATAATGACGGAGGCGAATAGCAATTCCACGGATAAAGGCCTCCTCGACTGAATCATCGTTCGTTTCTGCTGCAGCCATTTGTTGGTTCAGCATTTGATAATAATACGAAAAAATATCGGATAAGAGTTCTTCTTTCGATTTGAAATGGGTATATAAGCTTCCTTTGGAGACTCCACATACATCAGCAATTTGCTGCATGGACGTTTGATGGAAGCTTGTTTTCGAAAAAAGTTTCATAGCAGCGATTAATATTTTTCGTTTCTTTTCGTTCATTCCGCACCTCCATTAACCAACTGGTTTTTGAATTGACCAACTGGTCATCTCTTTATAAATTCTACCACAGGTCTCGAACACTTTCACGTAAAAATTTTCGTATAGCGAAGTTTTTTACATTCAAAAATTTTCGCAATACAAAGCATCCAATCATGCAATAGTATTTCAGTGTACAGGGCGATATTTGTTCAGTTTTTTGTATTGAATATGAATGGAGGAGAGATAATATATATTGAAATAATAAAAACATCCATAAGCATCTGATCTCGACTAAAACAATGAATAAGGTTCAGGTTCTCAAATTGTTTCAGCTTATGAAGGTGGTGGTGCGGAGCTGATTTTGCGAAGCCCCGACTCTTTTCCATGATGAAGGGGAGAATGGTAAAATCATTTATCAGAATGTAAACATGGATTTATTATTATAAATATTATTGCATAATTATAAAGATGTGTTAAAATACATTAAAGTGCATGAATATTAAAAGCTATAATTATATTTTCCTATAATGAATGTATCAAATGTTGATAGGGAAAAATTAATTCATTAGGTATGGAGGAGTATAGAATGAAGAGTAGTAAACAACTTATGCTTATGTTTGCCATGATTATGATGATCGGTATTTTAGCTGCATGTGGGACATCCAATAATGATGATTCAGCAAACAATAAAGAATCAGCAAATGGTGATGGAAAAAAAGTATTAATGATGGGAACTTCTGCGGATTATCCGCCATTTGAATATGTTGAGACGGCAAAGAGTGATGATATCATCGGCTTTGACATAGATGTGGCTAGAGCAATTACTGAAAAACTTGGCTATGAATTTAAAGTAAAGGATATCGACTTTAATGGACTCGTGCCTTCTTTAGAAAACGGGACAATTGATTTTGTTCTTTCGGGGATGTCACCTACTGCAGATCGTAAAAAAACGGTGGATTTCAGTGATATTTATTACAAATCGAACCATATGATTGTAACGAAAGCAGACGGGAAAATCAAAAGTGTTGAAGATCTTAATGGTGCTACAGTAGGTGTTCAATTAGCGTCCATCCAAGAAGGAATTGCCAAGGATCTTAAAAAAGACGGCATAGATCTTACGGTTGAAAACCGTAATCGAATTCCAGATATCGTGCAAGAAATCAAAGCTGGCCGTTTTGATGCAGCTATTATTGAAGATACAGTCGCAAAAGGCTATTTAGCTGACAATTCAGATCTTGCGGGGTATGTGATTGACGGAAAAACAAAAACAGAAGAAGCAGGTTCAGCGATTGCATTCCAAAAAGATAGTGAACTAACTGAAAAATTTAATAATGAATTGAAAAAAATGATGGAAAACGGTGAAATGGAAGAACTTATTTTAAAATGGTTTGGTGGCGAAACAGCTAAATAAGTGAAGAAAACGTTCAAAAGGGTGCGTGTTCTCTTTTGAACGTTTTTCCGCGCTTTCCTGTTTACTGACCAATGAGAGGATGAATGGTTTGAACTTGGATTTTGAAAGAATTATGCCCTCCCTTCCTTATATTTTAGAGGGGATTCCAATGACGTTAAAAGTCGTTGCTGTAGCAGCGGTAATCGGGATTGTGTTAGGAATCGTGTTGTCGTTAATGAAAATCAGCCGCATGAAGCCATTGAAATGGATTGCGGACTTTTATACTTCTATTTTCCGCGGCACACCGCTTGTGCTCCAGCTTATGTTAATTTATTTTGGATCACCACAATTGTTCGGCGTGCAAATTGATGCTTTTGAAGCGGCTTTCTTGTCATTTGGTTTAAATTCTGCTGCTTATATTTCAGAAGTAATTCGTGGCGGAATTAATGCTGTCGATAAGGGACAAAGAGAAGCGGCACTTGCCCTAGGAGTTCCCTATTCGAGTATGATGTTAAGTATAATCCTGCCTCAGGCGTTCAAAAATATTTTACCAGCTTTAATGAATGAATTTATTACGTTAACAAAAGAATCGGCAATTGTCACAACTATTGGACTAGCAGATATCATGCGCCGTTCTTATATTGTTGGTGGCGAAACATATAAATTCTTCGAACCGATTTTATTTGCTGGGTTGATATATTATGTGATGGTCATGATTTTAACTGTGATTGGTAAATTGGTTGAAGGGAGAATGAAACGCAGTGATTAAAGTAGACAACCTCCACAAAAGTTATGGAAAACTGGACGTCCTTAAAGGAATCAACACAAGTATTAAAGAAGGCGAAGTAGTTGCAGTTATTGGTCCTTCAGGGTCAGGGAAATCGACATTTCTTCGCTGTTTGAATTTACTCGAACAGCCAACTTCTGGGCAAATTTGGATAAAAGAAACGGATATTACCGATAAAAAAGCAAACATCATGAAAGTCCGAGAAAATGTTGGAATGGTGTTTCAACATTTTCATTTGTTCCCACATAAAACAGTTCTGGATAATTTAACCTATGCACCGATGAAGGTGAAAGGTCTTTCCAAACAAGAGGCACAAAAACAAGGACGGGAACTACTAAAAAAAGTGGGTCTAGCAGATAAAGAAAAGCAGTATCCGAATAAATTATCCGGGGGGCAAAAACAGCGTGTTGCCATCGCTAGAGCACTTGCAATGAACCCTGATGTTATGCTGTTTGATGAGCCTACTTCAGCACTCGATCCAGAAATGGTTAAAGAAGTGTTAGCTGTTATGAAAGATCTCGTTCATACAGGAATGACAATGGTCATTGTCACACATGAAATGGGCTTTGCACGTGAAGTAGCTGATCGAATTCTTTTCCTTGATGGTGGGAACCTTGTTGAAGATGCACCGCCAAGTGAGTTCTTCTCGAGCCCGAAAAGTCAGCGTGCGCAAGAATTTTTGGAAAAGGTTTTATAAGACTAAAAAAGACAACGAATAGTTGTCTTTTTTTTTGCGGAAAAATGTGAATACTAGAATTATGGTAGTCAACAGCACTTTCACTATAAATTGGCTGCATTTGTTGGTAAGATGGGTACTATCATAAGAAAACTAGGTGATATCGTTATGTTTAAAATTGGATACCGGACATTGAAAACGGCAGCTGGCACGACGCTTGCTATTTTTCTAGCACAATTAGCGGGGTTGGATAGTTTTCCATCTGCAGGAATTATCACGATTCTTTGTACGAAAGTAACGAAAAAGAAATCTCTTGGGGCCGCTTATTCGCGATTTATAGCTTGTTTAATTGCGATGGTCTATTCCACCATCCTGTTTGAACTATTTGGCTATAATCCAGTTATCATTGGCATTATTTTATTACTTTTAATACCGACAACGGTTGCTTTGAAAGTAAATGAAGGCATCGTAACAAGCGGTGTTATTATCCTACATCTATATACGGCTGAACATATTACGCTTGATCTCTGGCTGAATGAATTAGGACTCATTATAATTGGAATTGGTTCAGCTTTATTAATGAACTGGTATATGCCAAGTCTTGAAAATAAATTAATCGATTACCAGCAAAAAGTTGAGGAGAATTTCAGCAAAATTCTTATGGAGCTAGTAAATTATTTGCATACCAACAAAAGTGACTGGGATGGGAAAGAAATTACTGAGACAACAAAATTATTAGCTGAAGCAAAGACATTGGCATTTCGCGATGTAGAGAATCATTTTTTGCGTGAAGATGACGTTTATTATCATTATTTTAAAATGAGGGAAAAGCAATTTGAAATTATAGAGCGCATCTTGCCACTAGCTACGAATATTCCGTCAAAAGTTAAGCAAAGCAAGATGTTGGGGGAATTTCTCATTGAACTAAGCAACAACGTTCATCCGCAAAATACCGCAATTATTTATTTACAAAAGCTTGATGAGATGGAACAGGTTTTTAAAAAAATGGAGCTTCCTGTGACCCGAGAAGAGTTTGAATCGAGAGCAGCGTTATTACAGTTAATGAAGGAAATCGAGCAGTATTTGCAGCTTAAGCATTCATTTAAAGGGCTACCAGAACCAAAAAAACAGCATGAAAAGCTGAAGAGGGGTGAAAACTAACGGAAAATGAATGGAAGGTTTGATCAAATGAAGATGTTACTTTCCTTAATCTTTATAAGCATCTTGTTGTCATGTGTGCCAATGCCCGCTTCAGCTGTTGTTGGAGAACCCTTTGTCATCGTGAATAAAGCAACCAACAAGGTGGCATTTATTGATGATAATAAAGTTCAGAATGTTTACCCAGCTGGTACAGGGAGAAGCAAGGAGCTTACACCAGAAGGATTATTTACCGTTAAAGTGAAGGCTGTTAATCCGTATTTTCGAAAAAAGAATATTCCTGGCGGTGATCCTAGAAATCCACTAGGAACGAGGTGGATTGGCTTTGATGCATTGGGAACAGATGGGAGAATTTATGGACTTCATGGTACGAACAATCAAGCTTCTGTTGGGAAATATATTTCAAATGGATGTGTCCGTTTGAGAAAAGCTGATATCGAACATTTATATGAGCGTGTGCCAATCGGTACAAAAGTTTTAGTCACCCATTCACCAAAAGACTTTACAACATTGGCTAAAGAGCAAGGAGCCATTAAATAAGAAAAGCGTAAAGATCCGTCAATAAAGAGGCTGTCTTTTAACTAAAGGGTCAACCCCACATCAACTATATTCCGTTTATAGACGTGTAACGACTAATAAACGGAATATAGAGTGTGGGGGCTGACCCTTTTTGGACGATCTCTTTTTTATTGTAGGAAGAATGCAACGCCAGAAAGTAGACTTGTCAATAACATGGAAATAATCATTAAATAAACAACAATTTTTCTCGTTTTCTTGTTTTTCATATTAATCTCTCCTCATTGTAAAGAGCATAGAATTCTTTACAGCATCCGTATATATGTATAGTTTACCTTGTCCATAGTAGAATCTCAAGGATATTTGGTTGGTAACCAACTTAACAAATATAAGCAGGGATTTGCAGGAATTTGTTGAATAGTATCATTATTCAATAATAGTAAACAGGGGGCTGCTTATGATCAATAAGATTGACCATATAGGTATAGCTGTAACATCATTAGCTGAGGCATTACCGCTTTATACAGAGGTATTTAACTTGAAGCTAGAAGGGATTGAAATCATAGAGAATCAAGGAGTCAAAGTAGCATTTGTAAACGCAGGCAATACAAAGTTGGAATTATTGGAAGCGTTATCTAAAGATAGTCCTATAGCCCGATTTATTGAAAAGCGAGGCGAAGGCATTCATCATATAGCTTTTGGTGTGGAAAATATTGCAACACGAATTGAGGAGATCAAAAATGGCGGTTTGCGCATGATTGATGAAACGGCAAGGATTGGTGCTCATAATGCTCAGGTTGCTTTCCTTCACCCAAAATCAGGCGGCGGGGTTCTTTACGAGTTGTGTGAGAATTACGAGGGGGAGAAAAAATGACAGACATCTATGAAAAGATCAATGAATTGTATGACCGGCGGCGGGAAGTAGAGCTTGGTGGTGGAGATGAGCGCATTATCAAACAGCATGAAAAAGGCAAGTTAACCGCAAGAGAACGAATTCATCTTCTGGTCGACAAAGGGAGTTTCGTTGAACTTAATCCATTTATCGAGCACCGCAGTGTCGATTTTGGCCTAGATAAAATCAAAGGACCTGGAGATGGCGTTGTAACGGGTTATGGGAGAGTGAATGGACGTCCGATATATTTATTTTCTCAAGATTTCACAGTGTTCGGCGGTGCACTCGGTGAAATGCATGCAAAAAAAATAGCGAATGTAATGGATCTAGCTGCGAAAAATGGCGCACCGTTTGTCGGACTGAATGACTCTGGCGGAGCTCGAATTCAAGAAGGAGTTGTCTCACTAGATGGCTACGGACAGATCTTTTACCGAAATGCGATTTATTCGGGGGTTATCCCGCAAATCTCGGTTATGATGGGACCGTGTGCCGGGGGAGCGGTTTATTCACCAGCTATTACCGATTTTGTTTTTATGGTAGAGGAAACAAGCCAAATGTTCATCACCGGACCGAAAGTGATTGAAACTGTGACTGGAGAAAAGATTAGTTCTGAAGATCTTGGCGGTGCAACTGTACATAACAGCATTAGCGGGAATGCCCATTTTCAAGGAAAAACAGAAAAAGAAGTGCTGGAAATGGTGCGTCAGTTACTGTTGTATTTGCCGCAAAATAATGAAGAAAAACCACCAAGCATGGAAGTCTGCAACAAAGAGGATTACCGGGAAAAGCTTACGGATATTATTCCATTTAATGGTTTACGTCCCTATGATGTCCGTAAAGTAATTGAAGAAATCGTTGATACAGATTCGTTCATGGAAGTTCAAAAAGATTTTGCGAAAAATATTGTCATCGGATTAGCGAGAATGAAGGGCGAAGTCGTCGGACTTGTCTGCAATCAGCCTAAAGTTTTGGCCGGCGGACTTGATATAGATTCTTCAGACAAAGCAGCCCGGTTTATTCGTTTTTGCGATTCGTTCAATATTCCACTGATTACCTTTGAAGATGTGTCTGGATTTTTTCCAGGAGTTAAGCAGGAACACGGAGGAATCATTCGCCATGGTGCAAAAATCCTTTATGCCTATTCAGAAGCGACTGTTCCAAAGCTGACGGTTATTCTTCGTAAAGCATATGGTGGGGCGTATGTAGCGTTAAATAGTAAATCAATTGGTGCAGATCTTGTATTTGCTTGGCCAAATGCTGAAATCGCTGTCATGGGACCTCAAGGAGCCGCGAATATTATTTTTGCAAAAGAAATTCAAAACAGTGATACCCCAGAGCAGATACGCGCACAGAAAATTGCAGAATATCGCGAGAAATTCGCGAATCCATATGTGGCAGCGAGTCAAGGGATGGTCGATGATGTCATTGATCCGCGAGAAACACGGATTAAGTTACTTCAATCCCTAGAAATGCTGCGTAACAAAAAAGAATCTAGACCCTTTAAAAAACATGGGAATATCCCTTTATAAAGGTGAATATCGCTAAATGAAACACGATATCTTGCGGGTACCGAACCATTAGCGATATACTAGGAATGTTGAAGTAGTTACACTTCATCAATGGGGACTTTGCCGTTACCTGTAATAAAGTGAAGGCCCCTCATTGGAATTTTTCCGATTGAGAAATGAATTTGATCAGGTATATACATATAGGAGGTTTTGTTGAAATGGTGAATGAAGAACGCATTGTAAAGGAATTTCTTGAATTGGTCCAAATCGATTCAGAAACGAAGTTTGAAACGGAAATTGCCAAAGTTTTAAAAGAAAAATTCATGGCTCTAGGTGTGGATGTTTTTGAGGATGATACTACCGCTGTTACCGGTCATGGAGCTGGCAACTTGATATGCACGTTGAAAGGAACGAAAGAAGGAGTGGATACAATTTATTTCACTTCACATATGGATACGGTCGTTCCTGGGAATGGAATTAAACCGTCCATTAAAGATGGCTATATCGTCTCTGATGGTACAACGATTCTTGGAGCAGATGATAAAGCAGGTCTTGCGGCGATGCTTGAAACTCTTCGTGTATTAAAAGAGGAAAACATTCCGCATGGTACGATCGAATTTATCATCACGGTAGGCGAGGAATCTGGACTAGTCGGTGCGAAAGCTTTAGACCGTTCACTTGTTACAGCTAAATACGGGTATGCACTAGATAGCGATGAAAAAGTTGGGAATATTATTGTAGCTGCTCCAACTCAAGCAAAGATCTTTGCCAAAATGTACGGGAAAACAGCTCACGCTGGCGTTGCCCCTGAAAAAGGAATTTCCGCCATTACGATGGCAGCAAAAGCGATTGCGAAAATGCCGCTTGGAAGAATCGATGAAGAAACAACTGCGAATATCGGCTATTTCAGAGGTGGACAGCAAACAAATATCGTGTGTGACTTTGTGGAAATTTTGGCCGAGGCTCGCTCTTTAATCCCAGAAAAAATGGAAGCCCAGGTTGAGAAAATGAAACAAGCGTTTGAATCTATTGCATCTGAAATGGGTGGAAAAGCTGAAGTTGAAGTAACGGTTATGTACCCTGGCTTTAAATATGGCGATGGCGATCATGTTGTTGAAGTAGCCAAGAAAGCAGCAGCTAAAATCAACCGCCCATCAAAGCTTCTTCAAAGCGGTGGTGGCAGTGATGCAAACGTCATTGCTGGCTTCGGCATTCCAACAGTAAACCTTGCTGTCGGCTATGAAGATATCCATACAACCAATGAAAGAATTCCGGTTGAAGAATTAACAAAATTAACGGAAATGGTCCTAGCTATTATCGAAGAAGTAGCAGGAGAATAATCGAACGAAAACATGACTGGAATCTGAGGCATCTTGGATTCCGTTTTTTATGGGAAATAATCTGGGAAATGGGGTCTGACCCCTAGTATATCTGTTGTTTGTAAGGAAGTGACAGTTGAATGGAAGGGATGTATCCGAAAAAGGGAAAAGTAATCCTTCATGTGGATATGAATAGTTTTTTTGCATCAGTAGAGATGGCGTATGATGCAGGGCTTAAGGGTAAGCCACTTGCAATCGCTGGGAATGTTGAGGAGCGCCGTGGGATTATAATCACGTGTAGCTATGAAGCAAGGAAATTTGGTGTGAAAACGACGATGCCGATTTGGCAAGGGAAAAAGCTGTGCCCTGAGCTTCTTGTATTGGAGCCAAACTTTGATCGATATCGGAAAACTTCCATCGCAATCTTTGAACTGATGAGACAATATACAGAACTGGTAGAACCGGTTTCAATCGATGAAGGGTATCTGGATATCACAGGTTGCTCGGAACTTGGCTCGCCTGTTGAAATCGCTGAAAGTATTCAAAAGCGGATTTTTGAGACGATGGATTTGCCTTGTAGTATCGGTATCGCTCCGAATAAATTTCTAGCTAAAACGGCTTCAGATATGAAGAAACCGATGGGCATCACAATTCTGAGAAAACGAGATGTTCCGTTGAAACTTTGGCCTCTCAATGTTGGTGAAATGCACGGAATCGGCAAGAAAACGGCAGAGAAGCTTAATGGTGTCGGGATCAAAACAATCGGTGATCTTGCTAAAGCGCATGATGTAACACTCAGGCATGCTCTCGGTATTAATGGACTAAAATTAAAGGAACGGGCTACTGGAATAGACGGGCGTGCAGTTGACCCTGAATCCATATTTGACAATAAAAGCATTGGCAACTCGATGACTTTACCAAAGGATTTAACGAATCAGAAAGAATTAATCGATATATTAGAGCAACTTTCAACAAAGGTAGCACTTCGGTTGAAAAATAAAAAATTAGTTGGGCAAAAGATTGGCGTGACCATTCGCTATAAAGATCGCCGGACGATAACGAGAAGCAGGATTGTCGAGAACCCTTTTTTCGAGAAAGCTGATATCCATCGGCTTGCAGTCGAGCTGTTTAAAAAGCATTGGAATGGAGAGAAAGTTCGTCTGCTTGGGGTGACGGCTTTCGATGTAATGGATAAAGAAGATGCCTATAAACAACTAGATTTATTTTCCTATGAAAAAGATGCAGAAGAAGAGCCACTTTTCCAAGCTATCGAAAAGCTGAAAAGTAAATACGGCAAGGAAATCATAAAAAAAGGGGTCGAAGCAGCTGAAAAGAAAGGCCAAGCTGAGACAAGTTTTAGTAAGGATTTTCTCGATAACTTGCGCTTAAAGGAATAAAAGAACGGATAAAGGATGCCTAACGATCACTACGAGGAAGTCATAAGGGTCTGACCTCGCACACTAAATCAGTAAGTAGTGTTTCATACACTTATCTTATCCTGTATTTAGTTGTTGCGGGTCTGACCTTTGCTTTTGACACCCCGTTAACTCTATTGTGAAACAGATATTAACTAGCTTTCCTACAGTTTATCTGGATCTGTTTTAATGACTTTTAAATCCGTCTCATTCTGATTTTCAACAATATGTTTAAGCATGGATAATTTATTATTCCAAAATTGTTCAAAATATGAAAGCCATTGTTTCAATTCATCCAATGATTCTGGTTGTAAGCGAAAACGTTTTTCTCTACCTATTTTTCGTCCACTGACTAGTTCTGCTTCTGAAAGAATATGAAGATGTTTAGCGATAGCTGTCCGACTCATAGGAAAATGCCCGGTGATTTCTAAAATAGATAATTCTTTTTCTGCGAGTAATCTAAGAATATCTCGCCGTGTAGGGTCAGCAATCGCTTGAAATACATCATGCTTTTGTACGGATGCAGACACTAGTTCTGAACAATCTTTCTTAACTTATCAAGAATACCTGTCCAACCTTGATCCATTGTGTCACGAATAATGGAACTTTTCGCATTCGCTTTCGGAAGGATATAATCAGGGTTTTTCCATCCCCCGTGAATAAGTGTAAACTCTGTCTTATCTTCGACTTCTTTTAAAATAAATGAAACGACCCATCCATCTTCATCCCATGTAAAAGAAAGTCGATTTGGCGAATCTAATTCAATGACTTTGCAGGGCGATGGGCCGAATGGCGATTGTAAATGGAATTCATGTCCGATGATCGGCTGAAAATCATTGGGCATGAACCATGAGGCAATCCCTTCTGAAGTTGAAATCGTATCCCATACTTTTTGAATAGGCGCATCAAAAACGACTGTTTGCTTAATATCTTGAAGTGTAACCTGATTATTTTCTATCAATATAATTCTCCTTTTTGTATCGATATGAAACCAAATGGTTTTGTTTTTCGAATTATATAACACCTATTGGTTTCGTGTCAACGGTAAAAGAGGCTGACCCAGAGAGAAAGGGTCAGGCCTCACAATTATATAGATCACAAGAAAAATTTCATATTACTTCTATCATCAATAGCGTTACCTTTTTGATAGTCACTAATCAGGTGAACCAGGATTAAGTACCTAGTGTGAAATAGGGATTTTGGGATTTGAAAATTTTGGTGTATATCAGATAATGTAATCAATATAGGGAATTTAGTAGCGAAGCAGAAGGTGCAATATAGACACAACAAGGAGGGAGCCTAATAGGATGAACGCTATCTGGATTACTGGAGCGGTGTTTTTATTTTTTATTGCCTTGGAATCAGGAATATCTTATTGGATTAATTTAGAAAAAGCTAGGTATGTAGATCGGGAACAACATGAATAACAAGAGGGTGTCCCCAAAAGGTCTACCCCTGCATGTGCAAAGATTATGGGTCTGACCTTTTCGTTATGGGACAGGCTCTTGTTTTTTCTTCATTTTAATTATCGATTTCTAGATTTTCAACCGGCCACCAGAAATGCCCGTCTTTTTCCAGCAGTTCATCGGCACATTTGGGTCCTACGCTTCCAGCAACATAATTCGGGAAGGTTTCATCTTTCGTGTTTTCCCATACTTCCGAAATGATGTCAACGAATTTCCAAGATAGAGCCACTTCATCCCAGTGGGTGAAATTGGTGGCATCACCACGCATACTGTCGAATAATAACTTCTCATAGGCTTCAGGGGTATTCATTCGGTCAATGCTCGTATTGGAGAAGGATAGTCTTACAGGTTTCGTTTTCATTTGGTTACCGTTTTTCTTAGCGTTTAAGAGTAATGTAATTCCTTCCTCTGGCTGGATATGGATGACAAGTAAGTTAGGATGGACATTTTCTTCTGGTTCCTTGCTATAGTATAAATTCATTGGAATATCTTTGAATTGGACAACAATTTTCGTTGATTTCACATCCATGCGTTTTCCAGTTCGAATATAGAATGGTACTCCTGCCCATCGGAAATTATCAATGAGTAATTTACCCGCCACATATGTTTCGGTATTGGATTCAGAGTCGACCGACGACTCATTTCGGTAGCCAGGAAGTAAGGAATCTAAAACAGCACCTTCACCATATTGACCACGGACAAAGAAAGTTTCAACTTCTTCTTTCTTCATTGGACGTAGTGAACGCAATGCACGTGCTTTCTCGCTACGAATTTCTTCGTCCGTCAATTTGATTGGCGGTTCCATAGCAAGTAGGGCAACCATCTGCATAAGATGATTTTGGACCATATCACGAAGCGCTCCACTGGTTTCATAGTAACGACCTCGTTCCTCAACCCCAAGCGTCTCGCTAGAAGTCACTTGGATATTGGATATGTACCGGTTGTTCCAAAGCGGTTCAAACATTGCGTTCGCAAAGCGAATTACTTCAATATTTTGGACCATTTCTTTTCCGAGATAATGATCAATTCGGTATATCTCATCTTCAGAGAAGGCTGTGCGAATTTGTTCATTAAGTGCTTGAGCTGATTCAAAGCTAGTCCCGAATGGTTTTTCAATCACGAGTCGTTTGTAGCCCGGCGTATCTGTCAAGCCCTGCCCTTTCACTTGCTCAGCAATTGTACCAAAGAATTCTGGAGCCATTGCTAAATAGAAAATTCGATTTCCTTTCAAATCATATTGTTCATCTAGCTTATCGGCAATTTCTTTTAATTCGATGTAGGATTCTGACCTACTCACATCATGGGAATGATAATAAAAATGTGAGGCAAATTCATCGACGTTTTCATGGCTGTCAGCAAAGGTCATAACAGAATCTTTAACATTTTCTTGAAATTGAGCATTTGTTAATGGTCTTCTAGCTACACCAACAACAGCAAATTTCTCCATATTTTCTTTTTGAAACAATCGATAAATAGATGGAAATAGTTTTCGTTTGGCCAAATCTCCGGTGGCTCCAAAAAGGATGATTAATGCGGTCGGTTTATTAGTTGGAATCACTTGCATAACCTCACTTTTCTAGTAACAACAGTAAAAATGTTGTTTTGATAATTCATATATTCAACTATAAAGATACATGTAAGTGAACGCAATTTAATTGCACGAATATTCAATTTTTAATAGGGGGAATTCAGAATTGCATCAACTGAATTTCTTCTTTCTCCTAAAGGATACCCATAACTTAACTGTAGTATTTATCCCGGTTAAACAGGCTGTAGGTATTTATTTTATTGAAAGAAATCCAGTAGTGAATGTTAAACAGCCTGTAAAACCCCGATTGGTGAGATACAGTGAAACTTACCAATGCGTGAGCGAAGGTTTAGTTGAACCAATCGGGTTCGTAGTGTCGCTTTATCGAAGCGATAGCTTGCGATTTAGCGACACTAGAACGGGACTAACCATCAGTGAAAAACCTCACTGATAGAAGTTTCACTTTATGTTATAATATATGAAGGAAAAAGATGCATCGGAGGTAATATTTTGGATTTTGTTTTTTTAGGGACAGGTGCAGGTGTACCTGCCAAAGCTAGAAATGTGTCGGCTATCGCGCTTGAATTGCTGGAAGAGCGAGGAGTGGTCTGGTTGTTCGATTGTGGGGAAGCTACTCAACATCAAATATTAAAGACATCTGTTAAACCACGCCGAATTGAGAAAATTTTTATTACGCATTTACATGGTGACCACATATTCGGTTTGCCTGGACTGCTTAGCAGCCGTTCTTTTCAAGGAGGGACTGATGACTTAACTGTATATGGTCCGAAAGGGATTGCAGATTATATTCAAACAAGTCTTTCCATAAGTGGCACCCATCTTAAATATGTTCTTTCCGTTGTAGAGATAGAAGAAGGCATCGTCTTTGAGGATGATCAATTTACGGTTTCGGCCTTAGCGCTTGATCATGGAATTCTTTCTTACGGGTATCGGATTGTAGAAAAGGACAGACCCGGGACCTTGCTTGCCGATAAGCTGAGAGATGAAGGTGTAGCACCTGGCCCCATTTTTAAAGCTATTAAAAACGGGGAAAATGTTACACTGGAAGATGGACGCGTTTTATATGGAACTGATTATCTTAGTGAACCGAATAAAGGAAGAATCCTTACGATACTTGGCGATACGAGGACGTGTGAACAGTCTATACAGCTTGCGGAAAATGCGGACTATCTTGTTCATGAAGCAACTTTTTCGGCGGATGAAGGGGAGATGGCATTTGATTATTTTCACAGCACGACTGCCCAAGCTGCAAAAACAGCAAAACTAGCGGGTGCCCGTCATTTAATTTTGACACATATTAGTGCCAGATATATGGGGGAAGACATCGCAGTACTGCAAAACGAAGCGTGTGAAATTTTTCAAAACACGGTAATTGCAGAAGATTTACTCCAGATAAAGATACCTTTGTATGTAGAAAAACAAGGGGAGTCTATTCTTGAATAGCCCTCTTTGTGTGGTATGATAAAGTGAAACTTCCATCAGTAGGGTCTTTTTTTCACCACCGATGGTTAGTCCCGTTCTAGTGTCGCTAAATCTTCGATAAAGCGACACTACGAACCCGATTGGTTCAACTAAACCTCTGCGCAACTCTAGGTAAGTTTCACTGTATCTCACCAATCGAGGATATACAGGCTGTTTAACACCCACTTGATTCCATATAAAGAGAGTAATACAGCCTGGTAAACTGGGATAAAAGATTTAGAAAACGAAAGTTGTACATAAAAAAGGAGCTTTAATATGAGCGAAGAAAAAGATTTACAAAAGAAGGCCCATGATTTTTTAGTGCAAACGAGCCGAACCTTTGTCATTCCAATTAGCCAGCTTCCTTCTGGACTACAGGAAACGGTGGGCGCAGCGTATTTATGCATGCGTGCAATCGATGAAATTGAGGACCACCCTCAGCTCCCTGCTGAGATAAAAAGTAAATTATTAATAGAAATCAGCAAGTTGTTGAGAAATGGATACAATCGTGAGAACCTGCTGAAAATTCTCCTTCCTTATGAAGCTTCCCTACCGGACGTTACGTTATTTCTAAATGATTGGATCACGCTTTGTCCTGAAACGGTCGTAGACAAAGTACTTGATGCGACGGCAGAAATGGCAGAAGGAATGGCTAAATGGGTCGAGTTGGACTGGCAGATTCAAAATGAAGCGGATTTGAATGAATATACCTATTATGTGGCTGGTCTTGTTGGAACGATGTTATCGGATCTTTGGAAATGGCATGATGGTACAGAAACAGACAAAGAACTTGCCATAGCCTTTGGTCGTGGACTTCAAACCGTGAATATTCTTAGAAATAAAGCTGAAGACGCAGAAAGAGGCGTGAACTTTTTCCCAGATGGTTGGGAGTTCGAAGATATGCTTCAGTTCACTGAACAGAATTTAAAGCGCGCTAATTTATATTTGGCAGATATTCAAACAACATCCATCCGCCATTTTTGTGAAATCCCATTAGCATTTGCCCACGCTACTGTCACAGCGTTAAAGGATGGCAAAGAAAAAATCAATCGCGAAACTGTTACCGACATTGTAACGAAAATTGTTGGTAGCTAATGATTATCGAACCGTTCAAGTTCACTATCTTGAACGGTTTTTTTATTTGTTATTTTAAAATATTATCGGAAAAATTAGAATTGTATTGTAATTAGTCTAGGTATTTGGGTATAATTTATTTCAACAAAGCATAAAAGCAATAAAGGAAATAGGGGGATATATTTATGAGAAACACATGGTTTAAAACAGCAGCGGCCGGTTTAGCGGCAAGTGTATTGTTAGTAGGGTGTGGAAGTGATACTAGCAGTTCTGGCGATTCTGGAGAAACGTCTAAGGAAAAAACCTATCAAATTGGTGTGTCTCAATTTGTGCAGCATGCTTCACTTGATGAAGCTTATAAAGGGTTTCAGGAAGCATTGAAAGATAAAGGAATCAATGCAAAATATGACCCACAAAATGCGCAGGGAGATCAAAATAACACATTAACGATTTCGCAAAATTTCGTAGGCAAAAATGTAGATTTGATATTTGCTAATTCTACGCCAAGTGCTATGGGAGCATTAACTGCAACAAAGGACAGTAACAAGGACATCCCAATTGTCTTTACTTCTGTAACTGACCCAGTAGCAGCTGAACTAGTTGAATCTCTTGAAGCACCTGGAGGAAACATTACTGGAACAACAGATGCGCATCCTGATGCGATTGCTAATTCTGTGAAGTTTATGGCAGAAGAGCTTGGTGCGAAAACGATTGGAACAGTCTATAATTCCGGAGAACAAAATTCAATCGTTCAGATTAATATGTTAAAGGCGGAAGCAGACAAACATGGAGTTAAAGTAGTTGAAGCATCAGCTGCGACGTCTGCTGATGTGAAGCAAGCCACTGAATCACTCGTTGGCAAAGCAGATGCCTTCTTTATCATAACAGATAACACGGTTGTAGCAGCGCTTGAATCGGTTATTATGGTTGCTAATGAAAAAGATATTCCGCTGTTTGTTGGAGAATTGGATTCTGTTGGACGCGGTGGATTTGCGGCATATGGTTTCAGTTACCACGATATCGGGTATGAAGCAGGGGAAATGGCTGCAGACATTCTATTAAACGGAAAAAAACCTTCCGAGCTTCCGGTTCAATATCCGCAAAATCTTAAACTTGTCATAAATGAAAAGGCAGCGAAGGAAATGGGAGTCGAATTGAAGGAAGAATGGAAATCAGAAGCTGAATTTATTAAATAAAAATTAAAAACATCTAAGTATAAGCTTCTAAGAAAGGGATGAAAGGATGCCTACAGCAATCTTTAGTTCATTTGAATCGGGACTGATTTATGCAATCATGGCTCTCGGCGTATATTTGACATTTCGGATTCTTGATTTTCCAGATTTAACAGTTGATGGTAGCTTTGTAACGGGAGCAGCTGTCACGGCAATTATGCTTGTAAATGGCTACTCACCAATTATCTCAACGGTAGCAGCCATACTAGCGGGTTTTGCAGCTGGTTCGATTACAGGTCTCTTGCATACAAAGGGGAAAATCAATCCGCTACTTTCTGGGATCTTGATGATGATTGCCTTATACTCGATTAATTTACGAATTATGGGCAAATCTAATATTCCGTTATTTTCGGAATCAACGATCATTACGAGTGTTAAGGAAATTTGGGCAAAAACAGGATTGGATGCCTTCTTTAATAAAGGAATGGAACTGCTAGGACTTGGAAATTCTGTTCCAAGCACATGGGCGATTATATTTATTATGCTCGTCATTTCACTAGTCATAAAATTTGCCTTATCGCTATTCTTAAAAACAGAAATTGGGCTTGCTATCCGCGCTACTGGTGATAACCAATCGATGGTGAAAAGCTTTTCCACCAATACTGATAACATGAAAGTGCTTGGACTTGCAATTAGTAATGCACTAGTCGCTTTCTCTGGTTCTCTCATCGCCCAATACAACGGCTTTAGCGATATTGGCATGGGGATAGGCATGATTGTTATTGGCCTTGCTTCTGTTATTATCGGTGAAGCGATCTTTGGAGCAAAAACGATTGCACGAGCTACGCTTGCTGTGATTGGCGGTGCGATTGTATACCGACTTGTCGTTGCACTCGCGCTTCAAGTTCAATTCTTACAAACAGGGGATGTAAAATTAATCACCGCAGCGATTGTCATCGGCGCCCTAATCATTCCGCAGTTAAAGGATAAGCAGAAAGAAAAAAGCATGAAGAAGAAACGCTTGAAAGAACTGCAATTGCAGCAAACATTGGTGAAGGGGGCAAAAGAGGTTGCTACAGCTAAATCAGATATATAAAGTGTTTAACCAAGGAACTCCAGATGAAAAGCTAGCGCTAAAATCTCTCGAGCTTACCCTTGCAAAAGGTGAATTTGTGACCGTCATCGGTAGCAATGGTGCCGGTAAGTCGACACTAATGAATATGATTTCCGGAAAGCTGATCCCTGATGCAGGTTCAGTGATCATAGATGGTAAAGATGTTTCGCCGGTTGATGAGTATGTGCGAAGCAAAATGATTGGTCGTGTTTTCCAAGACCCGATGGCTGGAACTGCGCCACATATGACGATTGAAGAAAACTTGGCAATCGCTTATGGCAGAACGAATAAAAGAGGCTTGCGATTTGGCGTCACGAAAAGTCGTCGCAGCTTTTATAAAGAAAAGCTCGAGACGCTACACCTCGGATTGGAAAACCGAATGAATGCGAAAGTGGGTATGCTTTCAGGCGGTGAACGGCAGGCATTGTCACTATTGATGGCGACCTTCACGAATCCGAAAATATTGCTTCTTGATGAACATACAGCAGCACTCGATCCATCACGTGCCGACCTTGTTACTAACCTAACAAAGGAGATTGTTAGTCAAAACAATCTAACGACATTAATGGTTACGCATAATATGCAACA
Organism: Paenibacillus sp. FJAT-29882; assembly: GCF_001510645.1. Classification (GTDB taxonomy): domain Bacteria; phylum Bacillota; class Bacilli; order Bacillales; family DSM-1321; genus Peribacillus. The sequence continues at coordinate 1,173,870 of NZ_LMVB01000001.1, forward strand.
AGCCCTTGATCTTGGTACTACCTTAATTATGATGGATAAAGGTCAAATTATCTTTGAAGCAAGAGGCGAAGAAAAGCAAAAGTTAACCGTAGAGAAGCTTCTTCATGAATTCCAACGAATCAAAGGTGAAAAAATGCTGAATGATCGAGCGGTATTGATTTAAAAAAGGAAAATGTTATTATGATGAATATAGAAGCAGTGAGATATTTTTGAAATCTCACTGCTTTTTTTATGGAGATGTGGGTCGAATATCTTAAGTCGATGTATGTATGCGATCTATAAGGTCAACCATTCAACATCCTTTAAAAAAGATCGTTGGTATATCAAAAACATCAAATCCCCTTAACCGCTCCATAATACCCTGCCAAAAGTAAGATGACAAAATATAAAATGAATACAAGATCATGCTTAGAAAAACCGATTTCGTAATAATACGTTCGGTTCTTCGTATCGGAAAAACGCTTTGCTTCCATGGCCACAGCGATCCGGTGTGCACGTCGGATACTCCCTGATAACATCGGGATGGCATAAGCTTTCATTTTAAAAAAAACGGATTGTATCCCTGTTTGTCTGACCACTCCTCGCACTCTCATAGCATTTTGGATCGTTTGAAATTCTTCCAGCATGATCGGAACTAATCTCAAGGCGGCCATAAAGCTATAAGCATATTTAGGGTTGAGTTTGACTTGTTGCATTAAAGAATAGAACAGATAGACGGGTCTCGTAGTTAAGGCAAAGGTTAGTCCTAGTACTGCAAATAGTAATGCACGAAAACCAACAAGAAGTCCTCTAAAAAAGCTTTCTTCGGTAATATGAATAAGCCCCCACTTAAACCAAGTGGTGTTTCCTTGTCCAAATAAAATCATCGAAGAAGAAGTCGATAAAAATACAACAAAAAAAGGAATGAAAAGTAATAAAATTCGTTTGAGCGGCTGTCCTGTAAAACACAAGAATAAAATCAAGACGATAACCGTAAAGTTCATCATAAATAGTAAATCATGAACGGATAACACAACGATACACAACATCATTAATACGAATAACTTAAGGCTAGGATTAATCCGATGTAGCCATGTTTCTTTACTTGAAAAATCTAATTGCATGATGTTCCTCCATTACACGGATACTAATTCAGTCTTCATATTCATACTTTGTATTTCATCGCTGATCACTTTCCCAGCATCGATTGTCCAAATTCTTGTTGCAAAGTTGTTTGTAATCTGTTCATCATGGGTAATCATGATAATCGTCGTACCTTTTTGTCTGAGTTCTTCCATCCATTCCAATAATGCAAAGGTGTTTTTGGAATCTTGGCCAAAAGTAGGTTCGTCTAAAAGAATTAGCTTTTGTTCCTTTACAATCGATGCAGCTACACTTAAACGACGTTTTTGCCCCATCGATAATTGATATGGGTGTTTATTACGATGGTCTACTAGCCAGAACCGTTCTAGAAGTTCTTCGACTTTACCTTCTATTTCTCGGGTATCCTTTTTGTCTATCTTTAATGAGTAGGCGATATCTTCATAGACTGAATTTGCGACAAATTGAAATTCGGGATTTTGAAACACAAATGTCACGAGATCCGCATGTTTTTTTCCTTTTTTTATCGGGCTTCCTACTAATTCACAATGTCCTGTTGTTTTGATAAATTGCATGAAAGCATGTAAAAGAGTGCTCTTGCCGGCTCCATTTTCGCCTTTTATAACAATCCATTCACCTGAATAAGCTTGCAAATGATCTACCCGGATTTTTTCTTCCTTTTGCCTAAATCCTTTAAAGCTTTGCACATCTAATACTTTCTCCTTTTTTTCAAAGGGCGTCCTCGAACGTAAGAGGGAGGTAGTTTCTAGATACTCTTCCCAAATACCTGGAAACCAGATTCCTTGTTCCCTCATTTCATTTTGATACGTTGATAAGATTTCTTCTTTTGGTCCATCGGCTATAATCTGTCCTTCTTCATTAAAAAGAATGATTCGTTCAATGAATTCTAGGACATGATCAATTTTATGTTCTACAATAATCAATGTTTTTTCTTGGCCGACTTCTTTTAATACATTCCAAATCTCTTTCGTTCCTTTAGGGTCAAGCATCGCTGTTGGTTCATCTAAAAATAATACGTCTGGTTTTAGGGCCAAGATCGATGCTATCGCTAAGCGTTGTTTCATACCTCCAGATAGTGTTTGAATGTTAGTATGGATATCTGGTAGAGATAAGCCGACCTGCTGTAAGTGATGATGGATTCGCTCAATCATTTGTTGTTTTGGAACGTTCATATTTTCAAGAACGAATGCAATTTCTTCATCAACAAAAGGCATGCAAAACTGACTATCAGGATCTTGAAAAACATACCCCCATGAAGAGGGACATAAAAGTGCCTCAGCTTTCATGGGAACGTCAATCGAATGAGGAATTAAGCCGCTTAAAACTTGTAAAAGCGTCGATTTTCCACAACCTGATGGCCCGAGAAGGAGAACTTTTTCCCCTTTGTAAAAGGTAGAAGATAAGTCCTTAAATAATAAGGACGCATCTCCAGGGAATTTCAATCGTAACTTTTCAACATGTGCAATTCGTTCCATAGTTATCCACCCTTACTTTTGATCCAGTTCAGCATAATCTTTACTTGATGCTGGACGAACAAGATTTGTTACGCCTGTCGCTTCTAAAACTCTCACTAAATAGTAAGCAAACACACCTGCAAAGAGAATAGACCCGAGAAATCTAGCAAACATAAATAATGTTAAATTCCAAGCAGCAAGATCACCGATTTCTCCATAGGCGAAATCCATTAGGACCGATCCTAAGCATGCAGCGATAGCCGACAATATCGCTACGGAAATATGAAATCGTTTATATTTGAAAGCCATAAAGACAAGCTCTGCAAACAAACCTTGGACAACGCCATACAGAAGCACGGTTAGCCCCCATGGGGAACCTAAAAGAAATTCACCGGACGCCGCTGCAATTTCGGCAAGCAATGCAACACCTGGTTTACGGATGATAAAAAAGGCAACATTAGCCGCAATAAACCACATGCCATACATAAATTGGTCGGCATGTAAGCCGATTGGTTTTAGAGCATAATATACGGAACCCCAAAGAATATAGACAATGCCAAATGCAATGGCAATTACAATCGTCACTAATATGTCTGTCAATTTTAATCCTTTTGTCATGTTATGAATCTCCTTTTTTAGAATGGGCTAATTATTATACTTCTAGTACTTCTTTTTGAACCGGCCACGTTTCTAACTGATACGCCATTTCCCAAAAAGAGTATTCATATTGACTACTAAGGATGAAATGCTCTTTCATTCGTAGTTTATCTTCCTCAGTCACTTTGTTAGCAATCTCATCGATTCTCTTAATCTGTTCGTCTACCAATGTCCGGAACCAATCGCCGCCATATGCAGCAATCCATTCTTGATAAATCGGTTCTTCTGGTGTACAACCTTTTAGTCTTTCACCGATTTCATAATATAACCAGTAACATGGCAGGATTGCCGCAATTACGTCACCTAAATGTCCTGAATAGGCAGCACGATACATATGTGACGTATATGCATAAGCAGTAGGTGCAGGTTTAAAATTCTCCTTTTCCTCTTCAGTAATGCCTAATCGTTTAGAGAAATTGTCATGGAGCGATAGCTCAGCTTCATACGTTCCTTGTGCATGGCTGGCAAGTCGACTCGTTGTGTATAAATCTGTTGCTTTTACTGCCCCTAAAGCTTGTACTCTAGCAAAGTGAGATAAATAATAAGCATCTTGCATCACATAGTAGCGAAAACAGGCGAGTGGGAGTGTCCCATCTCCAATACCTGTAACAAACGGGTGGTGAAAGCTTGCTTCCCAGATGTGATCAACCTCTTTACGAATTTCCTTTGAAAATGTCATGTGATTTGCCCTCCATTATTTCTATTAGTAGTAAGTGAAACACAGATAGATATATGAAATTGCCCAGTATCTTCTTTTAAAAAATAAAAAACCACTTCCTTTTTAGCATAAGAAAGTGGTTTTGATTGGTTACAAAATAGGTGTCCTCAGTATAGACGCCCCCACTTCCCTACGCTGGTATAATCCAGATCAGGTTCTAAGGGTCTTAAAGTCTCACTTTAATCTCAGCCTTTTTGGTCATAAGAAGCTTCAAATATCTTTTTAAGCTTCATTACCGATTCAAGAGGCACCCCTAGTGGTAAAAATTGTTTATTTAATTGTCATTTGTCTAAATAGTATCATGAAATTTTTGATTGTCAATCTTTTATGAAAAATAGGAATGTTTGATGATTACCCAAACGTTGCAGATTGATATGCAAATAAGCTTTGACTGAATGGAGATGGTAGGCGATCCATGCTGAAAGTTCACATTTGATGCATTTTTGGCTTTTTTTATTTGGGGAAAATCGCTGCTATGGAAACCTCGAATAATTCTGGAGACGATAACCATTTTGGGAGGGACTAGTTTTTATGATGAAAAATGAGACAAATTTCTTCAATAGGTTTTGATGTTTAGTGTAAGTAGTCTACCCCCTCTATGACCAGAGATAACAGCTCTCCATACAGCTTGTTTGGCTTATGCGATCCTTTTGGTCATGTATTCTAGTCCAGTTTACGATACCAATAAATGAAGTCTTTTTTGCATACTTTGAGCATTTTGTTAAGGAACAAAATTAATGAATAATTGAATTAACCGGCAGGATCAAGTATTCGCTTACTTATTAAGGAAAGCCTGAAATCAAGAAAAGTATTGAATATTCAAAAAATAACTGATATATTATTAAAAAAGTAAAATACCTGGATAACTCGGAAAAGTTATTATCATAGCCAAGTAAAATGATGAGAATAATAAATATTCAATTAGGAATTTGGGAGGCTATCATGTCAGAGTATCAGCAAGTAAGTAAAAATTTAGGAGAAGCTCTTAAGAAAGCTACGCAGCCATTTAGAAAGTATCGAAATTTTGCAGATGAAGTTTGGTCTGAAGGAGCCATTGATACTAAAACAAAAGAGATTTTAGCAGTAGCGGTTACTCATGTTACAAAGTGTAGCTACTGTGTTGACTTTCACACAAAGCGAGCAAAGAAGGCCGGTGCAAAGGTAGAAGAGCTCATTGAAGCTGCGGTACTTTCTGCTTCGATTCAATCGAATCCCGCACTAATGAAGGATGAAACATTACGTGTCTCGAATCTCGAAGATTTCCCTTTATCTGCTCGCTCGTTCTTCATCTACCCAACTAGCGAAGAAGGCTTCTATTTGACTCAGAAAACAAAGGTTTTGATAGGGTTAGCTGTTAGTTATGCTTTAAAAAATAATGAATGGATATCAACATTTTTACAGCTAGTACCAGATCTTTCAATTTCCGAAGATGAAATAAAAGAAACCAGTATGGTTGCGTCAGCTCTGCTAGCGGGAGCAACCATCAGGCATATTGATGATATCATAAATGCCTTTGAAAATTGATTGGAGGCATTTATATGTTGAAAGGAACGAATAATACATTCGTTAACCACATTCTTCCATGGTTAGTCCCCGCTATCTTTATTGGGATATGGCAAGTGCTGGGGCAAGTAGGGTTCATTTCTCAAAATTTCTTACCTACCCCTTTGAGTGTAGTGGAAGGGGCGATTCGGCTTGGTGAATCTGGAGAGTTATTTGATTACATATTTGTAAGTACAGGACGAGCATTATTAGGCTTCTTGATCGGAGGCATTATTGGTTTTGTATTTGGATTAATCAATGGAACCTTTTTTATCTTTGAAAAATTATTTGATACGTCCATTCAGATGATACGCACGATCCCTCATTTGGCACTTATTCCACTAGTAATTATTTGGTATGGGATTGGCGAGGAGGCAAAAATATTCTTGGTTGCACTTGGTGTTGCCTTTCCAATCTATCTAAATACGTTCCACGGAATTAAAAATGTAGATAAAGGCTTACTCGAAATGGGAAAGGTGTACCGTTTGAAACCATTCCAACTTTTTACAAACATAATGTTACCGGGAGCACTACCTTCAATTTTAGTGGGAGTAAGATACGCCCTGGGAATCATGTGGATGTCCTTAATTGTTGCAGAGACAATCGGTTCAGACTCGGGGATTGGTTATATGGCTACATCAGCCAGAGAATTTGTTCAAATGGATATTGTTATTTTAAGTATCGTTTTATATGCACTTTTAGGTAAATTATCTGATTTCCTGGCAACGCTTCTGGAACGTCGATGGTTGCAATGGCATCCCAATTTTTTTAAGAATAAGAAACAATCAAAACAGAAACTTAAAGGAGAGCATAGAAGTGTCGGGAGTAGAAATTAACATCAAACAACTGGATAAGAGTTTTGGAACTTTACAAGTCCTGCACAATATTGACTTCCATGTCAAATCAGGTGAATTCGTAGCGATTGTTGGGAAAAGTGGCTGTGGTAAAAGTACGTTGCTTAGAACGTTAGCTGGTCTTGAAAATATTACTGCTGGAGAAATTACTTTTAATGATAGGGTCGTAAAAGGTGTTCAGGAAACAACAAGAATGATGTTTCAGGATGCGAGACTTTTACCTTGGAAAGATGTGATAACCAATGTCAAGGTGGGGACTCCGAATCGTGATAAAGCGGAGGAAGCGTTGAATAACGTAGGGTTATCTGACAAAAGAAATGATTGGCCAGCTGTTTTATCGGGTGGACAAAAGCAGCGGGTATCACTTGCAAGAGCGTTAGCAGGCGATCCTGAACTCATTTTATTTGATGAACCACTAGGAGCATTAGATGCATTAACACGTATTGAGATGCAGGAATTAATTGAAAAACTATGGACGAATCAACGTTTCACTTCAATCTTAGTCACTCATGATGTAAGTGAGGCTGTCATTCTTGCAGACAGGGTTGTCTTGATAGAGGATGGCGGAATCGCGCTTGATGTGAAAATTGATTTACCAAGACCTAGGAAAAAGGACATGAAGTTTACTGAATATGAAAATATGATTCTAGAAAAAATTATGCACAAATAAAAGGGAATACGGGGGCGTTGAGAGTTGAAAAAGGTAATATATTCACTTATAACACTAGTAAGTATCGTGTTTTTAGCTGCTTGTAGTTCAACTAGCAATACAGATAAGGCTAATGGAGATTTGGAAAAAGAAAACGGAAATAAAACCGTAACAATCGGTTATCAAAAAGGAAATACCCTAAATATTTTAAAGGCTAGAGGAAACCTTGACGAGCGCTTGAAAGAGGAAGGCTATAAGGTTGAATGGAAAGTTTTCGCTATAGGAACAGCTTTACTGGAGGCTTTAAATGCAGGGCATATAGACTTTGGTCATGCATCTGACGCGAATAGTGTTTTCTCTCAAGCAGGAGGCAAGCCAATTGAATACGCTGCATCAGAAACCCCTTACCCAAAGGGAGTTGCATTAGTAACGAAAACAGATTCCGGCATAGAAACAGTAAGTGACTTAAAAGGAAAGAAAGTAGCAGTTACTAAGGGCGGAAACATGCACTATTTATTATTAAAAGCCCTTGAAAAAGAAGGAATGAAAGAAAGTGACGTGGAAGTTGTTTTCTATGCGGATGCAGCTGAAGGTTCAGCAGCATTCAGCTCAGATAAAATTGATGTTCTGGGAACATGGGATCCTTATCTTTCGATTGTTGAAGATATCTTTGAAACTAGGACCATTGTGAACGGTGAAGGGTTGACGGAAAATCGCACTTTTTATTTCGGGTCGAATGAAATATTGAAAAACAATCCAGAGGTCGTCAAAATCGTTTTAGAAGAACTTGAGAATTCGGACCAATGGGCGAATGAAAATAAAGAAGAAGTAGCTGAAATTTTGGCAAAAGAACTAAATTTAGATGTTGAGCCCTTAATTGTTGCGAACGAAAGAAGGGATTTTGGGGTATTACAAGTGGATGATGAAGCGGTGAAGGTTCAGCAAGATTTGGCGAATTCGTTCTTTTCTATCGGATTATTCCCAAATGAAGTTGATATTTCAGAAGCAGTAGAACCCAACCCCACTTGGCTTCCAACGAATCTAAAGTAAAAAATACCACATTTACTAGTTTCTCATTTGTAGTGGATTAAAAATAATTTAGTCGTGGTCTATGATGCGATCCATAAATAAACAGTGCAATTTCACGAATTGCACTGTATTTTTTGTTTTTATGCCTTTGTCTCGAGAGCACGAGATTCTGCTCGGAGCTTGATTAGCCAAATAAAAGTTGGAAAATATGCCGCCGTTTTTGCTTTTTGGGTGCTTTTTTTCCGTCAAAGACAAGTGGATTACTAGATAAAGACATCCCTTTTTCATTGTTTTTTCCAGTCTCAAGCACTTCAATCCGTTTAGCCATGCTTTCAATCTGTTTGTTTAGATCTTCAATTTCTCTACGATGTTGAAGGAGTTGGTAAGATGCTACGCTATCGGCTTTATCATCGAGTCGTCTTTCTAACTCCTGAACGGTTGTCAGAAGTTTTTCTATGACAATCTGATTTTCAGGAGATTGAACAGTTGGCTTGACTGCTCCTTTTCTACTCTTTTTCTCCCCTAGTTCAACTTGCTGGAGAACAAATCCAGCGTTTAATTGCTGCTGGATTTGTTTCAATTGCTGTATGTTTTCGTCCGTAAATAAGTAGTGACCATGTGAATTACGCTCAATCTCCATATTGCATGCTGTGACCCAACGCTGTACCGTACTTTGAGAAATTCCTAATTCATTAGCTACTGACCCTGAATTTTTCATTAAAAATCCCTCCTAATGACTATACAATTCTTCCTCTTTCCTTGATTTCCTTTCCCTCTGACAAAACAAGTTTAGATTCGGCAAAGAAAGTGGATTTGCCCCTTATTTTTTTGCAGATGTCGATTTTACTTTGAAGAATTCAACTCTCCTATGAATGAGGAAATCTATATAAAGTGTGAGAAGAGGAAATTTTGAGAAATAAAAACACTTTGAATTATAGAGGTTGTTCAGAAAAATCTAGACTTAAAAAACTAAACGGTTATAATTCTACTATATATTGAATATTCTGATACCTGGTTAAGGAGGAGGTAGAGGCATGAGTGATGTGTATGTAATAGAAGGGGTTCGAACGGCATTTACGAGTTTTGGAGGATCCTTTGCTCAAGTTTCGGCAGCTGATTTAGGGGCAGCGACAGCACGGGAAGCTTTAAGAAGAGCAAACATACCGCCAACAGATGTAGATCATGTTATTTATGGGAATGTTATTCATTCCTATACGAATGCATCCTATTTGGCGAGACATATCGGCTTAAAGGCGGATGTGCCTTTTGAGGTTCCCGCATACGCTGTGAATCGTTTATGTGGTTCAGGTGCACAGGCGATTGTATCTGCTGCACAGCATATTTTATTAGGTGAGGCTCAAATCGTGCTTGCTGGTGGTGCGGAGAATATGTCAATGTCACCTTTTGCGAATTTCAACGCGCGTTTTGGTGGCTCGAAATATGGGACGCTTGTTTTTGACGATATGTTGCAAAGTACATTAACGGATGAGTATGCAGGCAGTGGAATGGGCATGACAGCGGAAAAATTGGCATCCATCTACTCGATTTCCCGAGAAGAACAAGATTCGTTCGCTTTGTTAAGTCAACAACGTGCAGCCAAAGCGAGAGACACTGGTGTTTTTGCGAAAGAAATTGTTTCTGTTGAAGTTCCACACCGGAAAGGCACCAAGTCTATTTCCGTGGATGAACATATAAAAGGGGATGTAACAGCAGAGAAATTGGCGTCATTAAAACCTTCATTTAAAACAGATGGAACCGTGACACCAGGAAATGCGAGTGGGATTAATGACGGTGCAGCTTCTGTTATTGTTGCAAGTAAAAGAGCTGTGGACGAAAGAGGTGTACAACCACTCGCACGAATTGTGTCATGGGGAGTGGCTGGTGTAGACCCTTCAATTATGGGAATTGGCCCCGCTCCAGCAATCCGTCAAGCATTGGATAAGGTTGGATTGACGATTGCTGACATGGATGTAGTCGAAATAAATGAAGCATTTGCTGCGCAATATTTATCAGTTGAGAAGGAGCTAGGGCTTGACCGTGATAAAACGAATGTCCATGGTGGTGCGATTGCACTAGGTCATCCAGTCGGTGCGAGTGGAACGCGAATCCTATTATCACTAGCGTACGAGCTCAAACGGCGGGGTGGACGTTTTGGAATCGCAAGCCTTTGTATTGGTGGTGGACAAGGAATCGCTGTTGTTTTAGAAAACGTCTAAAGGTTGTATCATGAAAGCTCAAGTATCTAGAAACTAAAAAGGGAATTTTCCCTATTTGAAAGAAACGAAAGTGAGGTTGGAAACGGGGCCGCCTTTAAGAGTAAGTCTATTTTAAAGGCTTTTTTTCTAAAAGATTGTGGCTAAACAAATAATTGAATGTATAATATTAACAACAAAACAGAATGCTGTTTAAATAGTTTTAGGAGGTGCATAGATGAAATTAAAGAGTTTTATTGTTACCTTCTTATCGCTTGTATTAACGACAGTTGTACTTTTCTTAATTGGTCATTTGTTTTCCATCCCTTGGTTAATGTTTCATCACGAGTATATAGATAACGCAAATGGCTTCATCATCTCAACTGGCTCATTCGTTCCTTTAATAATAGGTTTGGTTGTAAGTTTTTTTGCAGAAAAGATTTATGTTTATAAATACCGATAAAAACTTGGTTGATCATTTTTATTAAAATATAAGGTATTAGCTGTACACGCATATAAATCAAATAACACTATATAATGTTGAACATTTTAATACAAAAAATAAGGATAGATATTAGCAGTCTATAATCTGCGTTATCTATCCTTTTTCGTACTACATATGACCTCATCTACAACTACCACAAAATTATCGTATTGTTGCACTAAAGCACCCGTTACTTTAAGTACATTTATTCACAAACTCTAAGATTAAATATATAAATTACTTGCAACTCTTAGTCACCCATTTATAAAATGTATTAGCTATTTATGTATGACTTATTATTTTTGAAGTAATACAGCGTCTCAATCGCTAATATGATGAGAGGCACGCCTATTGAAACGGTCATGTTTATGACTTCATTTAATTTAATTATTATTCCAATTATGTAGCACGATACTACCCTTGACAAAGCTAAAAATAGAATGGCATAGATATTTTCACCCAACATATACTCGAATAACTTTTCGAAAATATTATCAATTGTAAGCCAATAAATAAGAAAAGAAATGCCAATAATAAAGAGTTGATTGGTATTTATATTTAATGAAAATATTTTATCAATAACATTTGTAGAACCAATTATAAGAAATAGAACAAATGCAAAGACGAATGTGATAATCACTGAAAATAAAATTGCAATAACTACTAAGGTTAGTAAATGGTCTTGTTTCTCCCTTTTTTTGTTTTCATGATGAATGAACCAAAATAATAAGAGAAACGAAAGAATAAAAATTATAGATAAAAATATTGAAATTTCCAACATACTTTCCCCTCAATTCTTTTGTGGGTTAATACATTGGAAAGGTGTGTTTACCTGCTTATTCCATTAAGTTCAATATTCTCCAATGTATCTCACCTTATATACGTTATAACATAGAGAAAGTTTCATATTTTTCTTTAACTAAACTGCTTCGTTACTTGAAGAAGAAAAGAGCGCATATCACGTAAGTTGTGATATACCTTCAAATAATAAAATGTTAAACATTTAATTCAAAACCACTCTATAACTAAAGATGTATGGAATTATATATCTTTAATTTTACAGAGTAACCAAGTTTTTTTAGGCTCTTATTTTTGCAATGGTTGTAAAATTTACTTGATGGCAAGAACCAGGGAGCATCCCCTAACAATGAATTCTTGTTTTTAGATAAAGTAGATTAAATCTAGGAAATCATAAACAAGCAAGAAATATGTAAAGGAAACGACCTCTCATATTTCTTGCTTGGCTTATTCTAGCCTGTTGTTAAGAACAAGACGCTTGTGTTGCTGTTTTACCAGCCTCTCTCATACTGTGCGGGTGGTGTGATTTCAGCGTTCAATTCTTGTGCGGCTGTTCGTGGCCAGTATGGGTTTCTGAGCAGCTCACGTGCAAGAAAAATTAAGTCTGCGCGGTCATTTTGCAGGATTTCCTCTGCATGAATGCTAGAAGTGATTAAGCCGACTGCGCCTGTCGCAATCTCTGCACCATGTTTAATGGTTTCACTGAAAGAAACCTGGTAGCCTGGAAATATATGAATGCGGGCAGGTGCTACTGCGCCAGAGCTTACGTCGATTAAATCGACGCCATCTTCCTTCATCCATTTTACAATTTCGATATACTGCTCGGGAGTCATGCCGCCTTCTAAATAGTCATTGGCTGAGATTCGGATGAATAATGGTCCATCCCAAACTTCTTTTACAGCAGTAATTGTTTCTTTTACAATCCGATAACGATTTTCGGCAGAGCCGCCGTATTCGTCCGTTCGTTTGTTACTGATCGGTGATAGAAATTGATTGAGCAAATAGCCGTGGGCGCCGTGAAGCTCAATCACTTCAAAGCCTGCTTTCTTGGCGCGTTCTGCTCCTTTTTGAAAAGCGACAACCGTTTCTTGAATATTTTCTTTGGTCATTTCTTTTGGAGTTTGATAACGATCATTAAACGCAATGGCTGAAGGCGCGATAATTTCTTCTTTAAGTTCAGCTTTACGACCGGCATGAGCGATTTGTATCCCGGTTTTCGCTCCTTGTTCTTTTATGAGTGAAACAAGTTCCGATAGTCCTGATACATGCTCATCACTCCAAATACCAAGATCATTCGGAGAGATTCTTCCTTGTTCTGTCACGGCTGTAGCTTCAACGATAATTAAGCCTACACCTCCGACTGCACGGCTTGTATAGTGGGTCTTATGCCAGTTTTGCACAATTCCATCTTCATCAGGACAGGAATACATGCACATTGGCGACATCACAATTCTGTTTTTTAAGGTAATATTCTTAATTGTATAAGGTGAAAATAGTTTAGCACTCATTTTGTTCAACTCCTTGGATTAAGTTATCGCTAGTATATCAACTTCATTTTGATTCTGCCAAAAATTTGATTATCCGTTAGAAATTAAAACTAGAAATCTCCTTTTTTATTTCTTTAGAGATTTCATCACCCATCCGTTTTGCTTGTTCGGTTGCTTCTTCAATACAAGCGATAAAAGCATTCTGGACATGAAAGTTTTCTAATACTTTAAGTCCGGCTTCTGTCGTACCTCCAGGTGAGGTTACTTCTTTACGGAGCGTTGCTGGTGTTTTTGGTGATTGATTCAGCATTTCTGCTGCTCCTTGAATGGTTTGGATAATCAACTGTTTGGCTGTGACAGGATCAAGGCCGATTTCTTGGGCAGATTTCTCCATTGCTTCCACTACGTAGTAAATATAGGCAGGGCCACTGCCTGAAAGACCAGTTACCGCGTCTAATTTGTTTTCCTCGACAACGGACACAGTGCCAATGGATTTGAATAGTTCAATGGCTATTTGAAGCTGTGCGTTTCCTGCTAGTGAATTAGCGGAAAGAGCAGTAGCCGATAAGCCGACAGCAGCCGAGGTGTTTGGCATGGCCCGGACAATCGCCATTTTCGTTTCAATAATTTCTTCAAGGCTTGCTAGATTAACACCTGCGGCTACGGAAATGAGCAGCATATTTTCAGTTAAATAGGGGCGGGCGGCTGTTAACGCAGCAAGTACGTCTTTAGGCTTCACTGCAAGAAGTACTACATCTGCATCAGTTAGAGCAGCTTCAAGAGATGTGTGACCATGCACCCCATATTGTTGTTTTACATAAGCTAACCGTTCTTGATTTGATTTATTTGCTACTTTAATTTGTGTAGGATTGACTCCGCCTCTTGCAATCATGCCTGATATAATCGCTTCTGCCATTGAACCGATGCCGATACATGTGATTTTGTTCATTTCATTCGCTCCTTTTTTTGAATAAATAAAAAAGCCTTTCATCCAATAAAGGACGAAAGACATAACTTCCGTGGTACCACCTTCGTTCATCTTTCTTTTTGAAAGATGCAGCTCACAGTCCGTTATCGCCGGACGGACGTCAGGTTTACCTGATGGCTCATAAGGGAGGTTCGATAAACAGCGGGTGGTGAAGCCTTGCAGCCTGATGAGCCTCACTCTCTTGCACCATATTTTATGTACTGGTCTTATTCATCGCCTACTATTTACATTGTTACAGTCAAAGCACTATGAATAAATTATGATGGAAGTTTCAACTTGTTGTCAATAGCCATATCTATAATTTTCTGATTGTTATGCGAAAATAATGACAATGATAGAGCGGAAATGTAAAATATAGACTATATCATTATATTACGATTCGAATGGAAATTTTACATATCTTTTTATTAAAGGTGGAATTCACATGACAAGACTTGACGCGGAAATTGAAAAACTATCAATCCCGACTCCTTATGCTGTTGGTGATGTAAATGTTTATGTGATAAAAGGGGAAGCACTTACACTTGTAGATGCTGGATCAAGAACTCCTGAAGGAAAAGAAGTGTTAGTGAAAAGTCTTCGTGAATTAGGTCTCTTAATAAGTGATTTTGATCAAATCGTGCTCACTCATCATCACCCTGATCATGCTGGTGGCATTGATTTTTTTCCTGAACAGGCAACAGTGTTTGGACATGCTTACAATCAAAGATGGCTTGAATTGACAGAAGAATTCAAAGAGACACTTGACTTGTTTTACTTGAATATTGGAAAGGAACTAGATGTATCCGAAGAGATGATCGCTTCGATGAATAATTATCGCGGTTCGGGAAGGTATATTAGTAAGCGTACGGTGCAATCATTTTTGCAAGAAGGAGATGAAATCCCTGGTCTCTCTGGCTTTCGCGTTATTGAAACGCCTGGGCATGCCCAAAGTCACATTTCGCTTTACCGGGAAAGTGATGGGGTTATGATTGGCGGGGATCATCTGCTGGACAAAATCTCACCAAATCCTATCTTGGAACCACCGATTTCACCTAATGAAAGTCGTCCGGAGCCGTTAAATCAATACAATAATTCTCTTAGGAAGTGGCTCGAGCTTCCCATTTCACTCACCCATTCAGGACATGGTAGGGATATTTCCGATACGCATGCATTGATCAACCATAATTTAGCTCGACAGCATGGGCGTGCTATGCAAGTCAAACGAATGCTCGAAGCTAGGCCTCAAACTGGGTTTGAGATCTGTAAACAGCTTTTTCCGAGAGTATATCAGAGGGAGGTTGGCTTAACGATTTCTGAAACAGTCGGTCAGCTTGACTATTTAGAGTTTTTAGGTGAAATTAAAAAAGAAGATCAAAACGGGATCTATATGTATTCAGTAAATAGTTGAAAAGAGTGGTGGACAATGAGTAGATTACATAATAAATGCGTCGTCGTTACAGGTGCTTCTGGTGGAATTGGTAAAGAAATTGCGAAGCAGGCAGCAGAGCAGGGAGCACGTGTCGTTCTGCTTGCACGGAATACGGATAAATTAGAGGAGCTAAGGAATGAGCTAAACAGCCAGTATGGAGATGTGGCATATTCGTATACCTTAGACGTTTCAGATATGAAAAAGATTGTTGAAGTGTTTACAGAGATTTATGCAAACGTTGGAGAAATCGATGTTCTCGTGAATAATGCTGGGTATGGTACTTTTAAAGAAGTCGACGAAACAGATACTGACGAAATTCAAGCCATGTTCCGAGTAAATGTAATCGGCTTGATGGCTTGTACGAAAATGGTCGTTCCTGCGATGAAAAGGCGGAAATCCGGTCATATCATCAATGTTGCTTCCATGGCAGGGAAGATTGCAACGCCAAAGTCTACCCTATATTCTTCAACTAAATTTGCAGTGATTGGCTATTCTAATGCGTTGCGACTGGAATTATTGCGCGATGGAATTCATGTGACAACTGTTAATCCAGGGCCGATTGCAACAAACTTCTTCGACATTGCCGATGAAGGAGGAACATATGTGAAAAATATCGAAAAGTTCATCCTACAGCCAGAATATGTGGCTAATAAAATCGTGTCAGCGATGCTTACGAAAAAACGCGAGATCAATTTACCGCGCTTCATGAATGCGATTAGTAAGATTCATACACTTTTTCCTAATACGGTAGAAACGCTTGGGAAAAATGCGTTTTTTAAAAAGTAATGGTTGAAAGAAGATAAGACCAGTTTGACTATTCACTGGTCTTATCTTCTTTATTCACTTCATTTTTAGGTACAAAACTTCCTTTATATGGGTCCCATTGTTTCCCGGATTTCTTTTCATTAATTCCGTAGAGTGTATTATGGATTAAATCCCGAAATACCACCGCTGCACCTGTTACAAGGATTCCTTGTACAACAGACGTGATCGCAAATCCATAATAAAGCAGACAAGATATTATGGCAAAACTAACCTGAATCCAAGCATAGCTCCATGCTGGAATAAATGGTGTTTGACGCAAAAATAGTCCAATAAAATACAAGACGGGAATCAAAATCAATGCGTCATTCCGAATATAGATCGTTAAAAAATCCATCTAGCACTCTTCCCTTTCGTATGCTTCTTCTTTTCATTTTCTTCGTGCGTTAGATCTCCCCTTCAAGCACTGATTGAAGTTTCAATTTATTACAATTTATGTATTTCTGTACAACTATGATCTAGTCTTATATGTATAAAACGAAAGAAAATTCCCCCCACAGGGTCAGACCTTTAAAAATGTCGATGAAATCAAGGCGTGTTAAGTGAATGTAGCTTGGGACATATGACAAAAGATCGCAACTAGTATCCTAATATCGCTCATGCAGGAATTGAGATGTATGATTAAGTATTTTATGAAAAAAGTCATACTTCCATCAGTGGGGTATTACAGCCTGTTAAACCGGGGTAAAGTTTCTTTCAGTGGTATATATGGGGATATTTCTTTCCATGCTTTTGTATGTTACATAATGAATGACTAACAGATTACCTGATTTAACAAAATGCATAATGCCGACACATTTAGATAGATTGTGATCTGCTAATTTAGCTATCTTTTTTTGAAAGCGTTTTCTGTAGGTGTGGAAAAATCATTCATATATTCATAGTGTACATGCATAACATATTTGAGGAGGGGTTACTTATGGCAGATAACGTGAAAATTGGTCTTATTCAAGCTTCGAATGATATGGATGGAAACCAACCTGTGGAGGTTCACAAGCAGCAAGCAATTGAAAAGCATATAAAGCTTGTCAGGGAAGCAAAAGAAAAGGGTGCACAAATCATCTGTTTACAAGAGATTTTTTATGGTCCCTATTTTTGTTCGGAGCAAAATACGAAATGGTATGATGCAGCGGAAGAAATTCCGAACGGCCCAACGACAAAACTTTTTCAGGATTTAGCAGAAGAATTACATGTAGTTATTGTTTTACCAATCTATGAGAGAGAAGGGATTGCAACATACTATAATACCGCAGCCGTCATAGATGCAGATGGAGCTTATTTAGGGAAATATCGAAAACAACATATCCCGCATGTAGGAGTTGGAAACGAAGGCTATGGGTTCTGGGAAAAGTTCTATTTTAAACCAGGAAACTTGGGCTATCCGGTGTTTGACACTGCGTATGCAAAAGTAGGAGTTTATATTTGCTATGACCGTCATTTTCCAGAAGGTGCGAGAATACTAGGATTAAAAGGAGCTGAAGTTGTGTTAAATCCATCTGCGACAGTAGCTGGACTTTCCGAATATTTATGGAAGCTTGAACAACCTGCACATGCTGTAGCGAATGGCTATTATCTTGGTGCCATTAATAGAGTAGGAACAGAAGGGCCATGGAATATGGGGGAATTTTACGGACAATCTTATCTTGTTGATCCAAGAGGGAACTTTGTCGCAATGGGAAGTCGCGACTGTGATGAAGTAATCATTGGCGAAATGAATAAAAAAATGATACGAGAAGTTCGTGATACATGGCAATTTTACCGAGATCGAAGACCGGAAACGTATCAAGAAATGTCCGAGTTATTACCATAATAAATGAATTTTCAAATGGGAGCTTTACATCATATGGGTAGTAAAACCCTTTCTATTATAAGGGTGAAAAAGTAGGTAGTAAGGATCTTCTCTAAAGGGAGGTTGTTATTGTGAGTAACGTAAATCAAGTAAGAATTTCAGTTGAAAATTTAAGTAGGAATTTTCAAGAAGTTCATCCTGGGTTAACGAAACAGGAAGCAATGGAAGAATCGAATCGTTGTCTCTATTGTTACGATGCTCCGTGTATTACTGCTTGCCCAACAGGAATTGATATTCCGACATTCATTAAAAAAATTGCATCAGGGAATGTGTTAGGGTCGGCCAAAACGATTATGACGGCGAACCCGATTGGGGCAAGCTGTGCTCGTGTATGTCCGACTGAAGAATTATGTGAAGGTGCTTGTGTACTAAACCATTCCACAAAACCAATCATGATTGGCAACTTACAGCGCTATGCAACAGACTGGGCGATACAAAATGAGCAGATTTTGTTCCAACCAGGTAAGAAGAACGGTAAAACAGTCGCCATTATTGGTGGAGGTCCAGCTGGCTTGGCTAGTGCCCGGGAACTTGGACGATTAGGCTATGACGTTACTATTTTTGAAGCAGAAGAAAAAGCGGGTGGATTAAACACGTATGGCATTGTTTCATTCAGGCTCCCTAAAGAAATCTCTTATTGGGAAGTAAAGCAAGTAGAAAGCTTACATGTGAGAATTCGTACAAATACGCGAGTAGGTAAAGATATATCAGTAGAAGCAATCCTTGAAAACTATGACATTGTTGTTCTAGCAATTGGCATGTCTAGTGTTCCAGATATAGGGGTTAGCGGGGAAGATTTAGCTGGTGTGTATGATGCGATTGAATTTGTAAAAGAAACGAAAACAAAACCTATTTCCAACCAGTTTCTCAAAAAACGAGTCGCTGTGATCGGAGCAGGCAATACAGCGATTGATGGAGCTACTTGTTCCGTTCGTCTTGGTGCTGCAAATGTAAAAGTTTTATACAGACGGACAATCGAAGAAATGACAGCTTACGAGTTTGAATATGAATTTGCGAAACAAGATGGTGTTGAATTTAGATGGCTTACTGCTCCAAAACGAATCATTGGCGACGGGCAGGGGCATGTAAAGGAAATCGAATGTATCAAGATGGAATTAGGTGAGCCTGGAGAAGATGGTCGCCGCCGTCCAGTTCCAATTGAAGGTTCTGAATTCACACTTGAAGTCGATGCGGTTATCAAAGCAATTGGACAATCAAGATATGTAGACCTAATTGAGGAATTTGCGTTAGAGCATAATGGTGGAGTTATCAAAATTGATCACAACACCTTTCAGACATCTAATGAGAAGGTGTTTGCATGTGGCGATGTGATTTTTGGAAAAGGGCAGGGCGAAGCAATGGTTGTATCAGCTGCGCAGCAAGGAAAAGAAACAGCCCATGCCATTCATAAATCATTGTTTCATTCTGTTACAGAAACATCATAATCCAAAACACATCTTACTAATAAGGAGCTAAAATCATGGCTGATTTACGTATTAATCTAGCAGGTATTGAATCCCCCAATCCATTTTGGTTAGCCTCTGCTCCTCCAACCAATTCAGGGTATCAAGTCCAACGTGCATTTGAAGCTGGTTGGGGAGGAGCCGTATGGAAGACATTGGGTGATCCGATATTAAATGTTACATCGCGTTTTGCAGCGGTTAGCTTCAATGGCCAAAGAGTAGCAGGTTTTAACAATATCGAATTAATCACCGATCGACCGCTGGAAGTAAACCTAAAGGAAATATATGAAACAAAAAAGCGGTTTCCCAATCACACCATCATCGCATCACTGATGGTTGAACCTAGCCAAGAAAAATGGCATGAAATTGTCAAAAAGGTAGAAGACGTGGGAGTAGACGGGTTAGAGCTGAACTTTGGCTGTCCTCATGGCATGGCTGAAAGAGGGATGGGCTCTGCTTCAGGTCAGGTACCAGAATTAGTGGAAAAACAAACGTATTGGGCGAAGGAAGCCGCAAAAACCCCTGTAATCGTTAAGCTGACACCGAATATAACAGATATTACGGTTACGGCCGAAGCCGCCGTAAAAGGTGGCGCTGATGCGATTAGCATGATCAATACGATTAACAGTTTAGCAGGGGTTGATATTGATTCTTGGAATACCATCCCACATGTTGGCGGAATAGGAGCACATGGTGGTTATTGTGGACCTGCTGTCAAACCGATTGCCCTTCATATGGTTGGCGAGTGTGCGAGAAATCCTCGAATTAATATCCCGATATCTGGAATAGGAGGAATCTCTAACTGGAAAAATGCTGTTGAATTTCTGTTAATGGGTGCAACTAGTGTACAAGTTTGTACAGCGGCTATGCACCATGGTTTTAGAATCGTAGAAGATATGATTGAAGGATTGGATCACTACTTAGATGAAAGAGGAATTGCCTCAGTAATGGACTTGGTAGGAAAGTCTGTAGAGAAATATTCAAATTGGGGCGATCTCGATCTGAACTATAAAGTCGTTGCACAAATTAACAATGATATATGTATTAATTGTAATAAATGCCATATTGCTTGTGAAGATACGTCACACCAATGTATCGACATGTTGAAAGATCCCTCGGGAAACAGCTTATTAAAAGTTAGAGAAGAGGACTGTGTTGGCTGTAATTTATGTGCAATCGTATGTCCAGTGGATGGTGCAATTGACATGATTGAAATACCAAGTGGACTGCCACCAATGACCTGGAATGAACGCCAAGCAGCACTGGGTGTAGTTTCATGTGAATCGAATAAATAAAACTGGATATTCAAATTATTATAAATTGGAGGATACTTATGAAAAAAGTAATAAAAAACGGTACGATTGTCACGGCGACGGATACGTATCATGCAGATTTATTCATTGAGAATGGGGTAATCAGTCAAATTGGCAAGCATTTTTCATCTGATGATGCAGAGATCATTGATGCAAAAGGGTGTTATGTGTTCCCAGGTGGCATTGATCCACATACTCACTTAGAAATGCCGTTTGGCGGGACGGTAACAAAAGATGATTTTGAAACCGGTACAATTGCTGCAGCCTTTGGTGGTACGACAACGGTCATTGACTTCTGCTTAACGAATAAAGGTGAAACATTACAAAGTGCAATCGAAAATTGGCATGCAAAATCAAATCATAAAGCGGTGATTGATTACGGTTTTCACCTGCAGATTGTCGAAATGAATGAAGATGTGTTACATGAACTCCCTAAAGTGATCGAACAGGAGGGGATTACATCATTTAAAGTATTTATGGCTTATAAAAATGTGCTGCAAGCCGATGATGAAACACTCTTCCGTACACTTATTTCGGCAAAAGAACTTGGAGCGCTCGTCATGGTACATGCAGAAAATGGCGATGTCATTGATTATTTAGTGAAAAAAGCATTGGAACAAGGCCATACCGATCCGATCTATCATGCTTTAACAAGACCTACTGAAGTGGAGGGGGAAGCGACCGGAAGAGCAGCAATCTTAACCGGGTTAGCCAGCTCGCAACTTTATGTTGTCCACGTGTCTTGTGCGGATGCAGCTAGAAAAATTGCCGAAGCAAGAAATAATGGAATTGATATTTGGGGTGAAACTTGTCCGCAGTATTTAGTGTTGGATCAGTCCTACTTAGAAAAACCGAATTTCGAAGGGGCAAAATTCGTCTGGTCCCCGCCTTTACGCGAAAAATGGAATCAAGACGTGTTGTGGAATGCTTTAAAAACGGGGCAACTGCAAACAGTAGGATCGGATCAATGTTCATTTGACTTCAATGGACAAAAAGATCTTGGCAAAGGTGATTTTTCAAAAATCCCGAACGGGGGGCCAATTATTGAGGATCGGGTGAGCATCCTTTTCTCAGAAGGGGTAAAAAAAGGCAGAATATCACTCAATCAATTCGTTGACCTTGTATCAACAAGATCGGCTAAATTGTTCGGCCTATATCCAAGAAAAGGCACGATTGCTGTTGGGGTGGATGCGGACATTGTCATCTTTGATCCAACAGTAGAGAGAACCATTTCTCAAGAAACGCACCATATGGCCGTTGATTATAATGCGTTTGAAGGAATGAAAGTGACAGGAGAGCCTATTTCCGTATTATCTCGAGGAGAATTTGTCATCCGAGATAAGAAATTTGTCGGACAATTAGGAGCTGGCCAGTATTTGAAACGAAAGAAATATGGTACAAACGATCAATCAGAAACAACAAATCTAGTTTAACTTTCCATCGGTAATAATGTTTATATTAGTGAAGGTCCGTTCCCATTTCCATTATATAAAGATCAATTTTTATAGTTGGAGGAGCAAATGTTTAGCAGCCTCTCCTTTCTTTTCTCACAGCATGGCTAACGTGTCTTATGTGATAATTGCTGGAATATTACAAAAAACAACAGAGAGAAGTGGTGCCTCAATGAAAAAGAGTGGGAATTATCTCAAGTCTCCAGATTTACTGCCGATTTCACATGATGATAGAAAGATAGGAACGAAAGGTTTTGCGGTGATTTGGGTAGGGATGGCGGTGGTCTTAGCCGCATTTGCAATAGGTGGTGCAGGCGTTCAAAGTTTACCGCTAGGATGGGTGATTGTTGCAACGCTTATTGGGTCTGTTGCAATAGGGATGTTCATGACCATTATTGGTGATATCGGCATTGAACATGGCCTTTCCTTTCCTGTTTATATGAGGGCGCCATTTGGAACTATCGGTACGCATATCCCTTCTTTAGTACGTGGCG
The DNA here is from genome assembly GCF_001510645.1 of Paenibacillus sp. FJAT-29882. Lineage (GTDB taxonomy): Bacteria > Bacillota > Bacilli > Bacillales > DSM-1321 > Peribacillus. The sequence continues at coordinate 1,196,626 of NZ_LMVB01000001.1, forward strand.
TAACGGCTGCTTGTTGGTTCGGCCTCAATACGTTTTTCGGAGCAACGGCCATGAATGGAATCTTAAACATTCTCTTTAAATTTGATAATTGGTTTGTGTGCTTCTTATTGTTTGCAGCTGTTCAATTAGTCAATACCGCACTGGGTATTAAGGCAATTGAGCGCTTTGCCGATTTAGCGGCACCAATCATTATTCTTATTTCCGCATGGATGTACACATCCCTTACTGACCAAGCAATGGAACAAGGAAGAGGTATTTGGTCATGGGTTGAAAGTCCTGTTACAGGGGGAGCTGCTCTAACAGCTTTTATGGTTGTTGTTATGAGTAATATGGGCTTTTGGGCAACGTTGGCAGCTGATATGCCTTCTTTATCCAGATTTTTTAAAGCTCCAAAAAACGAACGGAATTGGTTTAAACGAAATAAATCGCAAATTGTGGGAAGTATTATTGTTATGCCGATTGTCAACACATTTATGATCATTATCGGTGCCGTTTCATATATCGCAGTATCTAATTTTGATCCTGTTGCTGCACTTCAAGAAGCTGCAAGTGGCTTTGTGTTAGGAATTCTTTTATTGATGATTGTGTTTGCGCAATGGTCTACAAATACGTCTGCCAATGTAGTCCCAGCCGCTACGATTTTCTCCAATGTAGGAGGACCAAAAGTACCATTTTGGGCAGGAGTTATTATAGCGGGTATCATTGGGATCATCGTACAACCATGGAATTTATTTGATGTTATCATCCCAGCTCTCCTTATTATTGGGGGAATCTTGTCTGCGATTGTAGGAATTTTATTTACGGACTATTATGCACTTCGTAAGAGACGAGTGAATGTGCATGAACTCTATGAAGATCATGGCCAATTTAAATATATGAATGGATTTAATATGGCGGGAATGATTGCTTGGGTTATTGGTGGTGTTGCTGCCTATTGGCTACCTGCTTATTCCTTTCTAGTCGGTTTTGTGGTTGGTGCAGTGATTTATTACTTTTTAGCAAAATATTGGTGGTTTAAGAAATATCGACAAGCAGAAATTACGGATCCAAGTGATGAAAAGTATTTGGGTATTACAGTTGGCCGTGATTGGGTCATTGATATAGGGGAAGAAACGGCCGTTGTTCCTGAAAGTGTTGATTCACAATTATAATCATTTTTGGTCTTTGCCCGCCTTTTTTTGAATATATTTTTGATAAAGTGAAACTTCCATCAGAGGGGATTTTTCCCCCTCTGATGGTTAGTTGAGCCAATCGGGGATTTACAGGCTGTTTATCCCTACCTATTTATTTTTTGATTCTCTCACAAAAATTGAGGTAGGGGTATTACAGCCTGTTAAACCGGGAAAAAGGAGAGAAAGAAAATGTCCGAATACCAACAGTTCCTACAAGAGCGAGATCGAATCGATAACCTCCTACAAAAGGGGTTTAAAATCAAACATATTACGGAAAACTTGAGTGGTGCTTTTGTAGAATTTGAAAAAAGGAAAAATCATGACGGCGAAAGTAATAATGAAACGTTACACATTATAACACCTGAAGCACGTAAGTATTTTTCCGTTATTTTGATCAAACAACAAACAGAAAACATATAGTCAACATTTATAGACCAATAGGATCATTCCTCATTATCTGGGTGAAAGGATTTCTTTTATGGACACCTGGATATGAATGAAAAAGATGTGTGAATTTTTATGCTCATAAAAAGATGATTACGTCGAGATATGACGATTAAATGTGAGAGGTGGAATGAAATGGCGAAAATTAAGCAAAGCGGCGATATCCATGCGTTAGATCAAGAGTATGTTTGGCATTCGATGAAGCCATATAGCCCTGGCTCTACAATGGTTATTGAAAAGGCGGAAGGATCTTGGGTAACCGATCATGCGGGCAAGCGCTATTTAGATGCCATGTCTGGTTTATGGTGTGTAAATGTTGGTTACGGAAGAACAGAATTGGCTGACGCCGCTTATGAACAGTTAAAAGAAATGGCTTATTTTCCACTTACACAAAGTCATACTCCCGCTATTAAACTAGCAGAAAAGTTAAACGAAATGCTAGGCGGCGAATATGTCATATTCTTTTCCAATAGCGGCTCAGAAGCAAATGAAACGGCATTTAAGCTAGCGAGACAGTACCATCAACAAAAAAGCGATCATGCCCGTTACAAATTTATTTCCAGGTATCGAGCCTATCATGGGAATTCAATGGGCTCTTTAGCGGCAACGGGTCAAGCACAGCGGAAATATAAATATGAACCATTGGCCCCTGGTTTCATCCATGTGGCACCACCAGATTTATATCGCTCTAATGATCATACTGACTGTCCCCCTACAGAATTGGAGTCCGTGAAAGATATTGATCGAGTGATGACATGGGAGTTAAGCGAAACGATCGCTGGTGTCATCATGGAACCGATTATTACAGGAGGTGGCATTTTAGTTCCACCTGACGGCTATATGGCAGGAGTCAAAGAAGTCTGTGAAAAGCACGGAGCTCTACTCATTGTAGATGAAGTAATCTGCGGCTTTGGCCGTACAGGAAAACCTTTTGGCTTCATGAATTACGGAGTTAAACCGGATATTATTACAATGGCCAAAGGGATTACAAGTGCCTACCTCCCTTTATCGGTAACTGCCGTGAAAAAAGAAATCTATGAGGCATTTAAAGGCTCAGAAGAATATGATTATTTCCGCCATATTAATACATTTGGTGGGAATCCGGCTGCATGTGCTCTTGCTATAAAGAACCTTGAAATTATGGATGATGAAAAATTATTTGATCGATCCAAAAAATTAGGAGAATATTTACTACATTGCTTATCGACTCTTACAGAAGAGCATCCATTTGTCGGTGATGTAAGAGGCAAAGGTTTGTTAGTGGGGATTGAACTTGTCAAAGATAAGGCAACGAAAGAACCGTTGGAAGCCGGGTTAGTCAATAAAGTCATTGCAGGCTGTAAACAAAAAGGTCTGATTATCGGAAAAAATGGAGCCACGGTTGCAGGATATAACAATGTGATAACTCTAGCTCCACCATTAAATATTGCAGAAGAAGATTTAGAATTTATGATTAAAACGCTAATAGAAGAGTTGCAAGCGATTTAGAATGTTAATGTGTGATAGGGGTGGGATGTATAACGTTATGCAAACTTTAAAGATAAACAAAAAACGATTAGAGCAAAAAATAAATGACCTCTCGCAAATTGGGAAAATTGCCGAGACAGGGGTTTGTCGGCTGACACTGTCAGACGAGGATAGACGGGCCGTTTGGACAGTGAGACAATGGATGGAAGAGGCTGGACTAACGACAAAAATCGATCATTTCGGAAATCTAATTGCCCGACTAGAAGGAGAAAGTCCGGAAGCCCCGATTCTGATGATAGGTTCACATATCGATTCACAGCCATATGGCGGAAGATTTGATGGTGTCATCGGGGTACTCGGTGCACTTGAAGTCGTTCAAACGATGCAAGAGCAAAACATCGTACCAAGTATGCCCATTGAAGTCGTAGCGTTTTCGGATGAAGAAGGTTGTCGTTTTAATAAGGGGTTATTTGGGGTCAGAGGGATACTCGGGAAACTAGAAGACGGTGAATTAGAACGGACTGACAAAAATGGAATCACAAGAAAAGAGGCATTAATTCATTTCGGATGTGACCCTACTAAATTAAAGGAGTCGGAATATCCAGAAGGAAAGATTGCAGCGTTTCTTGAGATGCATATTGAACAAGGACCTGTTCTGGAAGCAAAGGATACACCTGTTGGAATTGTTACGGGTATTTCGGGACCATTATGGTTAACGGTAGAATTAGAGGGCTTTGCTGGTCATGCCGGCTCAGTGCCAATGCCAATGCGAAAGGATGCCCTTGTTGGAGCAGCGAAGATCATTGTAGCGCTAAATGAACTAACTAGCGCAGATTGTTCGGCTCCTACAGTTGGTACTGTAGGAAGTATGAATATTTTTCCAGACTCACGGAACATCATCCCAGAGAAGGTGAGTTTTACAGTCGATTTAAGAGATATTGATATCGACCGACGACATAGAATTGAAAAGCAATTAAGAACAAGAATTACGGAAATCACAGAGGAGCATCAATTAATTTGTAAAATCACAGAAGATACCAATAGTGAGCCACGCTATTGTTCCGAAAGAATTATGAATGTCATGAGAGAAGAAAGTGAGCAAATCGGTTTAAATCCAATTGATTTAATGAGCGGACCATTTCATGATTCTCTCGCGATGTCATACGTTTGTGAATATGGAATGATCTTCGTGCGCTGCAAGGATGGTATTAGCCATAATCCGAAAGAGTTTTCCACCATAGAGGACATATCGTTAGGAACGGAACTGTTGTACCGGACGACTATTAAGATGGCGAGTGAATAACTGTTATCTATAAATTGAACGATTGAATTCCCTCTTTTATTTCGAAAGCTATGTAAAGTCAAAGTAAAAATCAGGGTAAGAGGAAAAAACGCATTCAAATCCGACCTTCTCATCAGGAAAAGTAGGGAAGCCCAGTACAGTTGATTAAGATTACGAGTTGGAATCAAGATTTGTGCGCGGGAATGAGCAATTTTCGATCCAGAATCGAAAATTACATGGCAAAATCGTTTTAACGTTCGTGTGCAACACCCGCCTTCAGTGGTCTAATGAATGACCTGTGAAGGTAGGTGTTTTTTTCTTCCACATAGGATACAGAAGGCATTCTGCTTCGAAGTCGGAACAAAAGATATGGCAAAATCAGCGAGTAGTCTTTATCCACAGCGAAACAATGGAAAAAATTCTTTGTACTGCTTTCAGATTTTTCAGCTTGCCCCGTGTGCCAAAATAGCCATTTTCTCTTCATCCATCGGCCCAATGACTTTTTCTCTAATGATGCCCTCGCGATCGATAATGTAGCTTGTTGGGATGGAAATGGTTTTGTACAGCTTTCCAACAGTGTCTGTTTTGTCTAACAAAATCGGGAATGTTAATTGATAGTTTGCAACGAAATCAGCGACCGCTTTTTCATTTTTTTCTTGAGCTGTTAAATTTACTGACAACAGAGTAATATCGGAATTACGACTTTTTTCATAAAAACTTTGCATTTCCGGCATCTCTGCTTTGCAAGGCGGACACCATGTCGCCCACAAGTTTAGAATTACGACTTTGCCTCGATAATCCGAAAGCTTTATTTGCTCTCCTGATAACGTCGTTAATTCAAAATTCGGTGCAGGTTTCCCTATTTTTACAACAGGCTGAGTCTGTCTGGATCCCGTTAGCTCCTCAGCACTGACGTATGAGTTTGCGGCTATTAGTCCAATCCATACAGATAGGATTGTATAACATAGTTTTTTCACTAACCTTTCCCTCCTTGCTAACACCATCTTTACTTAATTTCCCCTGAACACTGTCAAATATGAAAAATGATTTATAACAGAAATGTTAGGCGACGATAAAGTTATTTAATTACAAATAACTTTATCGTTATATTTACAATATGGAAGCATTTGTATATATAATAAATACTCTTTCCAAGTCAATTATAATAGAATGTGAAGAAATGAACTTAAATTAATGACGCGGGTTGGTGAAAGAAGGAAAAGGATAATTAAGATAGCGTTAGGAAAATGCAGATATACAACATTAAGGAAATCCAAATATAAATGCCTGATTTCTGGCTTCTAGCATCTGGGAATTAGGCTTTAGTTACTCCAGAACAGCACCTTTTAGTAATTAAAATATAGATTCTCTTGAATACAGGCTGCTTGCCAGAATCTATAAAAACTTTGTCAATCCTGTGCGGTGAGAGTAAAGTAAATACATCAGTTTTAGCTTTCTATGCATTGCTATATATTCATTAATCCTTCTTTTGTTAATTGACTTGAATGTTGTTTTTTAATAATAATGACAAATAAGCTTGCTAATAAACAGAAAACTCCTGCCAAGAAGAATGCCCAAGTGTAAGTGTTGAAAAATTTATAGATCAGCCCCCCTCCATAAGCAGCAGCAGCTGCACCTGCCTGATGGAATGCATAAATCCAACCATAAACTATTCCACTTTTATTGATGCCGAAGATTTGTCTTGAGATACTAATCGTTGGTGGAACAGTTGCAATCCAATCTAATCCATAAAACACAGTAAAGATAACTAGCATAGTAATGGAACCTTCATTTAATGCATAGGGAAGGAATACAAGAGAAACCCCTCTTAAACCGTAGTACCAAAATAATAGCCATCGATTATCGAATCGATCCGACAGCCAACCGGATAGAGTTGTTCCTACTAGATTAAAGATTCCCATAAACGAAAGAATCGAAGCTGCTGTAACTAAAGGTACTCCAAAACTAATACAGTAAGAAACAAAATGTGTACCAATTAAACCACTCGTTGAAAGCCCACAAATAAAGAAACTACCAGCTAATAACCAAAATTCCTTCACTTTCACAGCTTCGAATAAACCATTGAAGGCGATAACAATAGGATTTTCCTTTTGTCCTTCATTGTTCTCTTGTATTTCCTCTTCAAGTCCATATGGAAGAATACCAACATCCTTTGGTGTGTTTTTCATAAATAAAAAGATTATGATAAGCATAATGAAACTAAGGATCATCATTAAACCGATCGCTGGGCGCCACGAATAATTCTCTATAATAGTCGCTAAGACAGGAAGTAGAATTAACTGGCCTGTCGCTGTACTTGCCGTTAATATTCCTACTGCAAGACCTCTTCGTTTCTCAAACCAATGATTCGCTACATATGGACTTAATACCGTTAAAAAAAGACTTGATCCTAGCCCAATAATAAAGCCCCAAATGATGATCAGCTGCCATGATTGATTCATTATGACGGTTAATATGATACCCGTCAGCAAAGTTGCCATAGAAACTATCATCATTTTCTTTAAGCCAATCACATCAAGTAATGCTGCCATAAACGGACCTGATATACCATATAAAAACATACTAATGGCAAAAGCTAGTGCAATAACAGATCGATCCCAGCCAAATTCATTTTCGAAAGGATTTATGAAAATCCCTGATGATGACATGACAATTCCGGCTACAATAATGGAGAAAAATGTTACGGTAAGAATAAACCAGCTATAGTGTATACGTTTCAAAACTCCACCCTCATTCTATGGATATTTTTCATCATGTTCTACATTCTTGGTGTAAGATGCATTCTAATTTCCATGGAGTTACTTAAAATATTTTCCTGACTTTTTAGATGCACGGTGGCTGTTTAATCGTTTCTAACTACATATTCTCAAAAGTTCAATATTTTTTCTTAGATAGGTCTAATTTAAAAATAAGTGAATCTCTATCAGGGTAGTCATATTTAATCGGCAAATCCTCTTTGACAATCTCCTTAAATCCAACTTTTTTATAGAAACCATGTGACCTAGTAGCTTTAGATGGAGTATCCAAAATCACCTTAGTAAACCCTTGTTTCTTCGCAAAAACAAGTAATGTTTCGTAAAGACCTGTTCCTATCCCAACCTCTTTACCACGATAATCTTTATAAACGAAAAATTTCTTTAATACTGCAACCTCATTGGTTTTCTTCTGCAAGCCAATAGAACCTACAACCTTTTCGTTATTATTTAACTATATCCAAAAATTACCACCGTCATTTATATAATTCGATTGAATGTCTAGAATATCTGGTTGTTCTTCGACACGAATACCCAATTCATACTCCACATTCTGTACATGCAATATTAATTTAATGACATCTTCTTTATACTTATCATCGTAAACCGTAATCATTTATTAACTCCCCCAATTGTGTTTATAAAAAGATATACTATTTATATTTTTGTAATGGAAATATTGAATTTATCTACTTTACCTACTGAAATCGACAACAATGTTTAACAGAGTACGGGTCAACTTAAAATATTGGTTTAAAGCTGCTGTATTACTAGTTGAACTATTTATGAATTATTTTTCTCTATCTTTTTTTGACAGCCGTTGTACATCTAGAAAAACAGATAGGCTTATTCTTCTCATCTGTAATTTGAATTTCCCAAACCATGGTTGTTTTGTGGATGGGAAAACCAGTAGCTTTTACAGTTCCTTCACTCTCTCCACGAATGTGATTGGCGCTAATCTCCAATCCAATTGCATATTCATTCTCCATATCCAAGAGATTCCAACTTCCTACACTTTGGACAGTTTCACTACTGAAGCTCCTCCATGAAGCTGTCCAAAGTGTTGTCTGGTTGCATCATGAACGGGCATGGGGCGACTACCTTCTCATTTGACACTTCAACAATTTCGATTCTAAGGGTATCCAATATTTATCCTCCTGATTTCTATTTTTCTTAACATTAACTTGTAACTGATTATTAGTAAAATTGAAGTTTATGAAGTTATCCATTGATTTTTTTGATACTATAGAAGTAAGAGTAAAATAAAGGTTGGTGAAATGATGGAAATACGCCATTTTATTACGTTTAACAAGGTCATTGAAACGGGTAGCTTCACACAAGCAGCAGAACATTTAGGTTACACTCAATCCACGGTGACTTCTCATATTCAGGCGCTTGAAGAACATTTAGGCGCACCTCTGTTTGATCGGATGGGCCGAAAGATAAGATTGACTGATATTGGCAAGAAGTTGTTGCCCTATACTCAAGAGATTTTAGATACCTATGGAAAGATCGAAAGCATTACCAGTGATGGAGAGGATATGAGAGGGGAGTTAAAGATTGCGGCTCCGGAATCACTAACGGTATATCGCCTAGAACCAATATTAAGAGAATATAGAAAGAAGTTTCCTCATGTAAGCATCAGTTTAAGTAACGCCACCTGTGGAGATAACAAGAGAGCAATACTTAATGGTAGTGCAGATATTGCATTTGTCATGTTGCCACAGTTGCAGGATTCAGATTTAATCGTCCATTCGTTATTAGACGAACCGATTGTCCTTGTTGGAAGTCCTGACTGTTCACTGAATAATTTAGATAAAAGCTACGAAAATCAAAGGATAAGCGAGTGTTTGATTGCGAATGAGAAAGAATGCAGTTATCGAACGATGTTTGAAGAATACCTTGGAGAACGGGGGATTGTACCTTCCCACACGATGGAGCTTTGGAGTATAGAAGCGATGAAACGTTGTGTAATGAGTGGGCTTGGTATTGCTTATTTACCTTTAATGACAGTAAATGATGAAATCAAGGAAGGAAGGTTAAAAGTAATTCCCTGCGTTGGTGGCTTTAAACAGATTTTCTCCCAAGTCGCTTATCACAAAAACAAGTGGATTTCCCCAGCTTTATCAATGTTTATCGACATTACTTTGAAACATGCAAGAGACTGGTCATGTGCGGAGACTACTTGTTGAGCGAACATGGTGCTTTTCTTGAATAAGTTTAAAGAACACTTAGATTTATATGATTTTATTGTTATATGATTAAGCGCAGTGAAGATTTTACATTTAAAAATTAACCAACTTTATTTTAACCCCGTCCTAAAATCAGAACGGAGTTATTCGTGTTTGGGGTTTTAAAATTAAATAACTTTATTGTCACTATACAGCTGGTTTAGTGAATCCTAATAGATACATTTCTTTAAATAACTAGACCAGCCAATGCTGAAATACCACCTATTATGACTGAAGTTATTACATAAAGAATTGCTAATTTTATTTTATTAGATTGTATTAAAGTTATGGTTTCATGTCCAAAGGTAGAAAAGGTTGTATATGCACCACAGAAACCAACCCCCAAAAAAGCCCATACCCAATCACTGATTTGATTTGTCTGATGAAGACCGGCAATAACTCCAAGAAAAAATGAGCCTGTAATATTAATAATCCAAGTACCGATTGGGAATGGATGCACTCTTTGAGCTTTGTTCGTAATAAAACTGCCTAATAAAAATCTAGCAGTAGCACCTAATGAACCTCCTAGTCCTATTAACCAAATCATACTACATCTCCTTTTTCTTTATATGTTAATGCCAATTTACGACCTAAATAAGCTAATAGTAAGCCTAGTATTGTGGTTGTTAAAACATAGAGTAGTGCTAGAAAAATAAGACCTTCTTGGAATAAATGAATAGTCTCCACTGAAAAGGTTGAAAAGGTTGTAAACGAACCGATAAAACCTGTTCCAATAATTAACGTAAATTCGGGTCTTATTCTTTTCTTTTGGTCCATAAATGTTAGAAACCAACCGAGGAAGAGGCAGCCAAACAGATTTATTAGTAAGGTACCCAAAGGAAATCCATGATTTGTAGGTATCCATACTCCCAAAGCATACCTACATACAGCACCGAAAAAGCCACCAATCATAACTGCTAATACATTCAACTTAATCACCTTTCTCTTTTACCTTAGGGCTTAGTAACTTGAAATAAATAGGGGAATTATCGATTTCAGAGCAAAAATCCCCAGTTATTCCTTCCAGCTATTGTAGTATTTTTAATTGTAAAGGGAAAGAACCCTACCGAGCTATAAGTAAATATGTGCTTTCGATCCATTACAGGTCAATTTGCTTGTAGATCGGCTTATAAGCAAAATAATTAACGCAATAGGAGAGATTCGGTATAATAGGTCTCGATAAGGAGTGGAAAGTATGAAAATTGAATGGACAGAGACGGCCAAACAGAAAATGACTGAAATACTTAATGGACAGGATGGCTATATGAAATTAAAGTATGATACAGAAGGCTGCGGCTGTGTGATGAGCGGTGTAACGGCATTATGGCTGGTGCGTGAAACCGAAGCAGACGACAAGCTGGTTGACACGAATCATATGCCTGTATATATAGAGCGTACAAAGGCCATTTTTCTCGACGAAGTAATGAAAATTGATTTTGTACCGGAAGTGAACAGTTTTCAGCTAAAAAGCCCAAATGGCATGCTGAATCCACGATTAAGCTATCATAATAAAGTAGTATGAAAAAAAGCCGTTTTGCAGGAGAATTCCTACAAAGCGGCTTTTGCGTTATTGGCTAATACATATTTATGAAGAAATTCATCAATTGCCTGCTCATACTCTTCGCGATTTTCATTGTAGCTTTGAGCATGTGCGCCATTAACCGCTAAATATAGCTGCTTGGGCCCTTGTTTCTTTTCGAATAAATCAACGGTCATCGAAGCTGGAATGAACGAGTCATTTTGACTATGAATGAACAGAACCGGTTTCTTAATATTTTGCACAAAGTCAATCGGGGAGATTGCACTCGTCCAATAATGGTCGCGAAGCCTGATGAAGGCGCGTCCAATTGGAAGGATAGTCCAGGTAGGTAAAGGAATCTCCTTCGTAATCTGATGCTGTAATTGCTCTTCAAAATTAGAAAACGGGCAATCGGCGATATAAAAATCAGCTCCATCTTCAATCATACCAGCATATAAAAGTAAAGTTGCCGCACCCATGGATTCACCATGAATGCCAATCAGAAGGTCATCTCCTCTTTGTTTCTTTAACTCAGAGATTACCGCCTGTAAATCGAATTTCTCATAATGACCATAACTGCTCGTCTTACCGCCAGATTCCCCGTGGCGGCGGTGGTCATAAATCACAGTATTGAAGCCACGTTCAAGAAAAATCGAACTATATTTAATCGAATTTACCTTATTTTCCGTCACTCCATGACAAATAATTACCCATTTATTCGTATCATGCGGTTCAATAAATAAACATTTCAATTGATAGCCTGAAGGCGAAACAACCCAGCTTTCCGTTTTCGGCAGCGCCGCAAAATCCTGTGGATTCAATCGCTTTGCTGTAATTTCACGTTTTTTAATAAATTCATCTTCTTTTTTCTTCATAAACATTACTCGATTGGAAAAATAGATGCCGATTCCGATTATGTAAATCAGCACCCCGGCTAACGCCAAAAACCACTTTTTCATTTTACATCCCTCGATTTCCATGAAATACTATCATTATATAGCTGGCAGAATCAGATGACAAATGAATCCAAATCATGAAGCAATCGTGATATACTAATAGGTACGAATTTAGTGGAGGTTTTTTTACTATGAAGAAAAAGCAAACGAAGCAACAACATCCGAAAAGAGAGAAAGACGATTCGTTAAAGCTTGGCGATTTAATCAGCGGGGATATTATGGCGCAGCTTAAAAGCAAACAAAAAGAGCTGAATGAAGCCCAAGCGGCGGAAAAAGCAGCGGAAGAAGCGAAAAAGAAAGAAGAACGAAGATTACGCGAGAAAAACAAGTCGTTTGAAGAGCTGCTTGGTGAAAGCGATCTAAATTGGAAAAATTATAAATAAACACGAAAAGGGTCTGACTCACACTTTATGAACAACAGTTTAAAGCGTTACTTACGCTTAATTTGAGCTGTATATAAAGCTTGCGAGGTCTGACCCTTTGCTTCGTTAATCTCGATGGCTGTCGTAAATTCCTGCTTTCGTCAGTTGTTTTAGGAAAAGAATTTCTTCTTCGGAAAGTGGAGTGCACAAAGCAGCACGGCAGTTTTCACGAAGCTGCTGAACGGAGCTTGCTCCTGGAATAACTGCACCAACCTCTGGATGTGACAGAACATATTGTAGTGCCGTTTCGTTCAGCTTACGTGGAGTTAGTTTTTCTTTTATCTGTGGCAGAATGGCTTCTAATTCTGTAAAGCTATAATCTAAGTATCCATTCTGCTTTATCTTTTCAGAAGCTTTCTCAAGTGTTTTTTCGCTTAGAAGCCCTTTCGCCACAGGTCCGCGGGCAATTACGCTGATTTTATTTTCGGAAAGCAGCGGTAGCCATTCTTCAGGTCGACGATCAAGCAGGCTATATTGCATCATCACGGATTCGATGTTGGATTTTGCAGCAAATTCTTTAATGACATTTGGGCGAATCGAGGAAATACCATAATAGCGGATGTATCCTTCTTTTTTTAATTCCTCGAAAGCATCAATTGTTTCCTCAATATGATCTGCAATCGTGCCTCCGTGGAGCTGGTAGAGATCGATATAGTCCGTCCCAAGACGGTGCAGGCTATCTTTTACCGCTTTTTTTATATAGTCTGCGGAAGGATCCCAGCTCCAGCTGTCGAGACTCTCATTCCAGCGATTTCCAACCTTTGTGGCAATCACTACATCACCGCGGACCGATTGAAGCGATTCCCCAACAATCTTTTCATTTTGACCAAAATGATATAAATCTGCTGTATCAAAGTAATTGATACCTTCGTCAAGTGCAGCTTTAATGATTTCCTTTGCTTGGTTTTCATCCGTTCCAAGCGACATACAGCCGAGACCAATCTTAGAAATTTGTAAATCAGAATTCCCTAACTTTCGCTTTTCCAACGCTTTCACTCCTCATCATGACTGTTTCATTATAAAATGTAATATAAATCAATTGTAAAGGAGGAAGGCGACTTACTCAAAGAATTAACATTATCTGAATAGAAAGTGGTGGTTCTCTTTAAAATACTCAAGAAGCAGTCTGTCTTTCACTTGATACGTGTTAAAAATCGTTCTTTTTTCGATGAGTGAATGTCGTTAATCCAATCGTTAACAAATTCATATTTTTTTTGGAATTCTTTAAGCTTTTGTTGAATTTCCCAGCTCTTTCCCGTAAGAACAATCCCTTTTTCCAATACATATAGTTTCATAAAAATCACTCTCCAGCATTATTATGGTAAAATATATGAACGATCATGCGAGAAGTAGAACAAGGAGTGGATAAAATGAAAAAGTTTGAAGAAAAAACGATTACGTCTCAATCTATATTTAAAGGAAAAATCATTAGCCTACAGGTGGATGAGGTCGAATTGCCAGACGGAAATACGAGCAAAAGAGAAATTATTAAACATCCAGGGGCAGTGGCTGTCATTGCGGTAACCGATGAAGGAAAGATCATTATGGTCGAACAGTATCGGAAAGCTATGGAAAGAAGTCTCGTTGAAATTCCTGCTGGTAAGCTTGAACCAGGGGAAGATCCTGCTCATTCGGCTGCACGTGAATTAGAAGAAGAAACAGGGTATGGATGTGCGGAAATGGAGCATCTTACGTCTTTCTACACATCACCTGGGTTCGCTGATGAAATAGTGCATATGTATGTGGCTCATGGTTTGCGCAAGATAGAGCAGCCAGCCGGGACAGATGATGATGAATTTGTGGAACTGATGGAATTAACCTTAGAAGAAGCTGTCCAGTATGAATTAGAAGGAAAGATCAAGGATGCGAAAACGGCGTATGCGGTTCAGTATTTACAATTACAACAGGCGATTGGTAAATAAATGAATGAATATTATGCAGATCTGCACATTCACATCGGACGGACATGGACGGGTAAAGCAGTTAAAATCACTGGTGCCAAATCCTTAACGTTATCTGAAGTGTTAAAGGTATCAAGTGAACGTAAAGGGCTGGATATGATTGGTGTCATTGATTGCCATTCACCAGAGGTCATCGAAGAAATAGACGAGTTGCTGAAGCAGGGGAGCGTAACTGAAATAGAGGGAGGCGGTTTACGATTTGGCAAAACGACCCTTATTCCTGGTTCAGAAATCGAAGTCTATGATAGCCAGTGTAAAGGCCCAGTTCATGTACTAGCTTATTTTCCTACATTAGATAAGATGAGGATTTTCTCAAACTGGATGGCGCAGCATGTGACAAATATTCAACTAAGCTCGCAACGGATTTATTGCGAAGGAAAAATGCTACAACTAAAAGTGAAGGAGTTAGGAGGGCTGTTTATTCCAGCCCATGTATTTACTCCTTTCAAAAGCTTGTACGGAAAAGGGGTCAGTAAAAGTTTAACGGAAGTATTTGACCCGAAACTAATTGATGCGATAGAACTTGGATTAAGCTCAGACACAAGTATGGCCAAAGAGATGAATGAGCTGAACGATTATGTATTTATTACGAACTCTGATGCCCATTCACTCGGAAAAATTGCTAGGGAATATCAAAAACTGGAGCTCAAAGAACCGAGCTTTTCAGAGCTTAACATGGCATTTCAAGAAACTGGTGGCAGAAGGGTTGCTACGAATTATGGACTGAATCCGAAGCTAGGCAAATATCATAATACCGTCTGTGCAAAATGCTTTGCACCGGCTGAACCGAATACGAAAGTGTGCTTGAATTGCGGAGCGAAAGCAATCGTCAAAGGTGTTGCATTACGGATTGCAGAGCTTGCTAGAATAAATCATACCCATATTTATCGTGACCGGCCACCATATATTCACCAAATTCCACTCGATTTCATTCCAGGACTTGGACCGAAAACAATGGACAAACTTCTAGACTATTTCGGTTCGGAAATGAATATTTTACATGAAGCCACCTTTGAACAATTACATCAGGTCGTACCTGAAAAAATCGCACACTATATTGATTTGGCACGTAAAGGGCAATTGGTGATTGAGACAGGTGGCGGCGGAAGGTATGGCAAGGTGAAGGCAAATGAAAAGGAATCCCATTAAAGAATTTACTCACTCGCCACAATGAGTGTTAAAAGAGTCGAAATGTTAAAACAGTGAACAGAGAATCAGGCGATATAGCTGCAAAGAAAAGCTCGCTGAAGTCACGTGGGCACTGAAAAAGTAACTCATTTTGAAAGTAGCAAAGGTTTTTATCGATATACAGACAATAGAAGAAGCTAACAACCTATATATAGTGGGTCGTTAGCTTCTTTTTCTCTTTAAAAGGACTTTTTCAGTAGCCTCGAAATCACAGCAGGCTTTTCTTATTTTATAATTTTCGAAAACACGCAAGTATCCCGCACCGATTTGCCATCCACACTCACACTATCATTTCGAAGAATTGTCTCAAGAACAAAGCCCAATTACTCGGGAACCCGTCTACTGCTAACATTGTTCGGATCGCAGCGAATCTCTACTCGCTTTGCTCCATACATATCCGTTGTCTGAAAAAAACAAACAACTTCTTATGTTGAAAAAAATTCTGAGTCATAATGGACACGATTCATCATACAATTTAGTAAGTAATAGTCGGGAGGAAAAAAGATGAAGAAAAAATCCGTCGTACCAAACGCAGCAATTAATCATATCAACGAACATTCCTCATTGTATGTGTTTATTACCGTACTATTTTTAATGGGGGTCATCTTTGGGGCCATTCTTGTCAATAGTTTGAGCTTTACTCAGAGTGATGACTTATTTTATTATCTATCGCAATTTTTTGGACAAGTATCCGAGGCGAAAGTTACGGCTGATTGGGACATGTTTACCCAAAGCGTTTCTCATAATGTAAAATATATAGCGGTTATGTGGATATTAGGAGTGTCAGTAATCGGTCTGCCTGTAATTTTGGTTTTACTGTTTTTAAAAGGAATAGTAGTTGGATTTACAGTTGGTTTCTTGGTTAGCCAAATGGGGTGGGGGGGCTTCTTGCTTTCTTTTGTTTCGATTCTACCGCAAAATATTATTATCGTTCCTGTATTTATCATCATCGCCGTCATATCCGTTTCGTTATCGACGAAAATGATACAAAGAATTCTCATGAAACAGATTCGCGAGCCGTTAAAGCCGATTATCATGCGTTATATATTTGCATTGACCGTATCGGTCGTATTTTTAGCCTGCGCTGGTGCAATTGAAGCCTATGTATCTCCTTCTCTAATGAAAAATGTCGTTAGTTTATTAAATAGATAAAACATCCATGAGCGCCTGCTCTAAAACTAAAGCGATGAAAAAGGTCCAGGTTCTATAAAGTGAAATTTCAATCAGTGGGGGGCTTCATCCCCCACTGATTTTTTAGCCCCGTTCTCCTGTCGCTAAGTTCTTCGCTTTCGCTTCGATCAATCGATAGTGCGAACCCACTTCAATGAATTACAGACTAAGTACGCCGCGTCCTTTAGTCTTTCGTCTGTGTGACCCACATCCTGAGGGCACAAATATTACCACTGAAGAGCACAGCGGTAAGTTTCACTGTATCTCACCAATCGGGCTTTTACGGGTAGTTATCATCTATGCTTCCTCGATTCTTCTAAGCTTTGAGGTGGGACTACTGCACGTTAATGCGGGATAAATTGTATCACCTATATGAAGCTCCGCACCTTTTTCGCAGAAAAATAAGCAGATGAAGATTTTCTTTTTTGACAGTTTTCCCTCTTTTGATATAATAGAAACGATACGGCGCGGGAGGGAAAAGGTATGGAGACTAGAATCGATCGAATAAAAAAGCAGTTGCACTCGTCCAGCTATAAATTGACGCCTCAACGAGAAGCGACCGTCCGCGTTTTACTTGAACATGAAGAGGATCATTTAAGCGCTGAAGACGTTTACCTCCTTGTCAAAGAGAAGGCGCCGGAGATAGGTTTGGCAACAGTATATCGTACGCTTGAATTGCTTACTGAATTAAAAATAGTTGATAAGATTAACTTTGGTGACGGAGTGTCCCGATACGATTTAAGACAGGAAGGCGCAGCGCATTTTCATCATCATCTTGTATGTGTGGAATGTGGTGCAGTGGACGAAATTCAGGAAGATTTGCTTGAAGATGTAGAAGTAATCGTTGAACGTGATTGGAATTTTAAAATAAAAGATCATAGATTGACCTTCCACGGAATTTGCCACAGATGCCATGATAAAACAGAAGATGATGAAGCAACTGAATGAGTTACGCAGCCTTTTCCTACACAAGGAGAAGGTTTTTTGCATATTTCCCTTATTTAAAGCAAAAACCCGTATAAAACCTGTCTGACTTGGCATAGATTGAAGTAAGACAAGTTATTCGAACTGTGAACCAAAGAGTGCAGACTCGAATAAAGTGAAACTTCCATAAGTGAGGGTTTTTCATCCCCACAGATGGTTAGTTAGGGGACGGAGGGAAGAAATGAAGACATCATTATCCATGTTACTTCATACTGCAAAGGTATTGCTGCTCTTCGTGAGCTTTACTGTTCTTTTTTATAGCGGCATGGTATGGTTAAATCAGGAGTTTGAAGGGTATCATCGCTATGATGAACCGAAAGGAACTGCAATTAAAGTAACAACAGCGGAACATCCAGAAGAAGAGACTTGGTTTAGCAGGCTTATGCTGTTTTATTTAAATGGGGAGTAATGCACATGGAAGATCAAATAAGAGATTATATTCACTTTTTGACCGTGGAGAAGGGGCTTGCTAAGAACACTCTTGTTTCTTATGAGCGAGACTTGAAATCGTATCAGACCTACTTGAAAAATGTCAGTCAACTGGCTAGTTGGAACGATTCCCGCAGGACGAACATTATCCATTTTCTTGCACACTTGAAAGACCAAGGGAAATCCTCGAAAACAATTGCTAGACATATTGCTTCGATCCGGTCCTTTCACCAATTTCTCATCCGTGAAAAAGTGACAGACCAAGATCCATCTGTACATATTGAATCACCACAGCCAGAAAGAAGTCTTCCGAAAGTGCTAAGTATGGAAGAAGTTGAATCATTACTTGAATCACCAAAGCTTATCGAGCCATATGGATTTAGGGATAAGGCGATGCTTGAGCTCTTATATGCAACAGGTATGCGGGTGAGTGAATTGATTAATCTCAATGTATCTGATGTTCACTCGACAATGGGCTTTGTACGTTGTGTCGGTAAAGGGAATAAAGAAAGAATTATTCCGATTGGAAAAACAGCACTTTTCGCCATTGACCAGTATCTAGTTCAAGCTCGCGGCAAATTTGTTAGTAAAAATTATAAAACCGATTCACTATTTCTGAATCATCATGGGAATCGCCTGACTCGGCAAGGCTTTTGGAAAATTTTAAAGAAGCTTGCGAAAGAAGTAAACATTGAAAAAGACCTAACGCCACATACATTACGCCATTCGTTCGCCACGCACTTATTAATGAATGGAGCCGATTTAAGAGCGGTGCAGGAAATGCTCGGGCACGCCGATATTTCAACCACGCAAATATACACACATGTGACAAACGTTCGTTTGAAAGATGTGTATTCGAAGTTCCATCCAAGAGCTTAATAGATGGATAGAGGAATGTACCAAAAGGTTTAGACCTCGCACACTACACATTGTTTATCGATTTAAAGGACTTTAATTAGACTGTCAGTAGTGGTTGCGAGGTTTTTAAAATATATAATCATTGAAAAAAGGATAGTCATTCGTTTACAATAAGGTTGTCAGACTTCTGACCTCGAAGAACGCTTACATTTTAAAACGAGATTTAATCAATATTATTACGGGTAGTATAAAAGATAGAGGTAAAAAGCAAGGAGGAATGAACATGAAAGAAGCATCTAAATATAAACGGATTTTCTTAGTTGTGATGGATTCAGTCGGGATCGGCGAGGCGCCGGATGCTGAATTATTTGGAGATAAGGGTGCGGATACACTTGGTCATATCGCAGAGAAGATGAACGGATTAAAAATGCCGAATTTAGGGAAATTGGGGCTAAGTAATATTCGAGAAATTCAAGGTGTAGATAAAGCGGAACAACCACTAGGATTTTTCTCTAAAATGCAAGAAGCATCAACGGGAAAAGATACAATGACTGGTCATTGGGAAATTATGGGTCTCAATATCACGAAGCCTTTCCGCGTCTTTCCTGACGGGTTCCCAGAGTTGCTCATTCACGAATTAGAAGCAAGAACAGGTCGCTCAATCATCGGAAATATTCCAGCAAGTGGAACAGAAATTCTCGACCAACTTGGTGAAGAGCATATGAAAACAGGGGCGCTGATTGTTTATACGTCCGCTGATTCTGTTCTTCAGATTGCCGCGCATGAAGAAGTGGTTCCGCTAGATGAATTATATAAAATTTGTGAAATTGCTCGTGAATTGACATTGGCTGATGAATATAAAATCGGCCGTGTCATTGCTAGACCGTTTATCGGGGAATCAGGCCATTTCCAAAGAACGTCGAATCGCCATGACTATGCATTAAAACCGTTCGATCGAACGGTTATGAATGAATTAAAAGATGAAGGTTTGGACGTTCTGGCCATCGGGAAAATTTCTGATATTTTTGATGGGGAAGGTGTAACTAAGTCATTGCGAACGGTTTCCAATATGGATGGAATGGATAAATTATTGCAGACGCTAGATATGGACTTTACAGGCTTAAGTTTCTTAAATTTAGTTGACTTTGATGCATTATTCGGACATCGCCGCGATCCAATCGGATACGGAAAAGCGTTAGAGGAATTCGACGCACGTATGCCAGAAGTGTTTAGTAAATTGAGAGAAGATGATTTATTAATCATTACTGCAGACCATGGGAATGATCCCGTTCACGCAGGAACAGACCATACACGTGAATACGTACCATTACTTATCTACTCAAAACGCTTTACAGACGGGAAAGAATTGCCAATTAGTCAAACATTTGCTGATCTCGGCGCAACAGTAGCAGATAATTTTAAGGTGAAAATGCCGGAGTTTGGAAAAAGTTTGTTAGGATATCTTCATTAAAAGATTGCTGATGTTGGTATTGCTCACGAACAATAAAAAGAATAAAGGGAGAATTGCGGAATGTACGAAAAAATTGAAAAAGCAGCATCGTTTATTAAAGAAAAGTTTAATGCAACACCAGAAATCGGCTTAATTTTAGGATCAGGTCTAGGTGTATTAGCGGACGAAATTGAAAATGCAGTGAAAATTCCGTACAGTGAGATTCCAGAGTTCCCAGTGTCAACCGTTGAAGGGCATGCAGGGCAGCTAGTACTTGGCGAACTAAGCGGGAAAAAGGTTGTCGCTATGCAAGGCCGTTTCCATTATTATGAGGGCTATCCTATGGAATTGGTCACGTTCCCAGTTCGTGTTATGAAGCTTCTTGGTGTGGAGAAAATGATTGTGACGAATGCTGCCGGTAGTGTGAATGAAAGTTTTGTTCCAGGTGATTTAATGCTCATTACAGATCATATAAATTACACAGGGACAAATCCTTTGATCGGACCGAACGATGAGCGCTTTGGTCCACGCTTCCCAGATATGTCTGAAGCATACAGTAAGCAGCTTCGTGCAAAAGCGAAGGAGATTGCTACTTCACTTCAACTTGATACAAAAGAGGGAGTCTACTTAGGATTTAGCGGTCCAACTTATGAAACACCAGCAGAAATCCGTCTTGCAAGGGTTATGGGTGGAGACGCAGTAGGGATGTCAACTGTGCCAGAGGTTATCATAGCTCGTCATTCAGGGATTGAAGTGCTAGGTATCTCTTGTATCACGAATATGGCAGCTGGTATCTTGGATCAGCCACTATCGCATGAAGAAGTGATTGAAACGACGGAGAAAGTAAAAAGCAGCTTCTTAAGCTTTGTAAAAGAAATTGTTAATCAAATGTAAATTAAAAATTTTTTAAGAAGTGGTGATTTCAGATGAGAATGGTTGATTTAATTGCAAAAAAACGGGATGGCTTTGAACTATCAACAGAGGAAATTAACTTTATTATTGACGGTTACACAAAGGGATCGATTCCTGATTACCAGATGAGTGCATTCGCCATGGCTATTTACTTTAAAGGCATGGCTGAAAAAGAACGTGCTGACTTAACGATGGCGATGGTCAACTCGGGAGATACGATTGATCTATCAGCGATAGAAGGAATTAAAGTGGATAAGCATAGCACCGGTGGTGTAGGTGATACCACAACGCTTGTGCTAGGCCCGCTTGTTGCTGCAGTCGGTGTACCTGTTGCGAAAATGTCAGGCCGAGGTCTTGGGCACACTGGCGGTACCATTGACAAATTGGAAGCGGTAGAAGGCTTCCATGTTGAAATTGAAAATGAAGAATTTATCCATCTTGTCAACAAAAACAAACTCGCTGTAATTGGTCAAAGTGGAAATCTGACTCCAGCTGATAAAAAACTCTATGCCCTTCGTGATGTAACAGCAACAGTTGACAATATCGCGTTGATTGCAAGCTCGATTATGAGTAAAAAAATTGCCGCTGGTGCGGACGCTATCGTCTTGGATGTAAAGACAGGAGCGGGGGCATTTATGAAAACGGTTGAAGATTCTGAACAGTTGGCTAAGGCAATGGTAAGCATCGGGAATAACGTAGGCCGTAATACAATGGCGATAATTTCAGACATGAGCCAACCACTTGGCTTTGCCATCGGAAATGCATTAGAAGTAAAAGAAGCGATTGATACATTAAAAGGGGAGGGACCGGAAGATTTAACGGAACTTTCCTTAACGCTTGGTAGTTATATGGTGTATTTAGCGAAGAAGGCGGAATCTATTGAAAATGCAAGAACGATGCTTACACAAGCAATCAAGGACGGCTCAGCACTTGCTTCTTTCAAAAATTTCCTTGAAGCACAAGGAGGAGACGGGACGATTGTTGATCATCCGGAGAAGCTTCCACAAGCCCAATACATATTTGAGCTTGAGGCGAAAGAAGATGGATATGTTTCTACAATCGTAGCAGACGAAATAGGAACAGCCGCAATGCTTCTAGGAGCAGGACGGGCTACAAAAGAATCTGAGATTGATTTAGCTGTGGGCCTTATGCTAAATAAGAAGATTGGCGATCGCGTCGCCAAAGGGGAGTCCCTTGTGACAATTTACAGTAACTTTGAAGACGTTTCTGCCGTCGAAGAAAAACTGTATGCTAATATTACAATTTCTTCTGAAAAAGTCGAAAAACCAACGCTTATATACAAACAAATTACGGAATAATTTTGATGAAAATAAGGTTGTCCTAAAGGGTCAGGCCTCACACTCTATACACCGTTTATTGTGTTCTGTTCACGCCTTAAACGATATATAGTAGATGTGGGTTCTGATCCTTTTTCATGGTGGGCACTGAAAAAGTCTATTTTATTATCTGTATATTGATGAAAATCTTCAAAACTTTTATAAAGAATTACTTTTTCAGCGGCCTCTTTCTCATGGGACGGCTTTTTTTGTATTTAAGGAATAGGAGTTTAGCTCACGGCTGATATATGAGAAAATCCGCTGATATAAGTTGCAAATTGGCCGATATATTGTGGGGAATGGCTGATATCTGTAAATTAGGCCAATATTTGAATGAAACCACTCCATTTGCAACGAAGACCGCTTAATTTAGTAGAAATTGGATGAAATAATTTATTAATGCGTCGAAATCAAGAAACATGAGTCGAGTCGAAATAAAAGCAGATACCGATAGATACCTTCCTTCATTTTCCTTTTTAATTTACAAGGTCTGTATATTAATGATTATTTTGGAAAAAATAAAGCTATCAAGAATAGGAGGGGTTTGCAGATGAAGCGGATAGTAAGTATATGCGCAGCCATTCTACTACTAACAAGCATGAGCATTCCACATAGTTTTGCTGCTGAGAAAAATGGCATTGAATTGGCAGAACAGGCGAAATCGGCCATTTTAATTGAAAGAGATACCGGAACAGTTTTATATGACAAAAACGCAGAAGAGCAGCTACCGCCTGCTAGTATGACAAAAATTATGACTATGCTACTCATCATGGAGGCGCTTGATAAAGGTGAATTAAAGTTAAATGAAAAGATTAGCACAAGCGAATATGCCGCCTCAATGGGAGGATCGCAAATCTTTCTAGAACCTGGAGAAGTTATGACGGTTGAACAAATGTTGAAAGGAATTGCGATTGGTTCAGGAAACGATGCATCGGTTGCAATGGCTGAAAGATTGGAAGGTTCTGAAGAAGCATTTGTCACCAAAATGAATAAGAGAGCGAAGGAACTAGGTGCAAATCAAACGAAGTTCCAAAATGCCACAGGACTCCCAGAGTCTGATCATTACAGTACAGCGCATGATATGGCGATTATGGCCAAGGAATTATTGAAATATGACTTAATTACCGAATTTACAGGGACATACGAAGCATACCTTCGTGAAAATACCGACAAGAAATTCTGGCTTGTCAATACAAATAAACTTGTTAGATTTTATCCAGGTGTTGATGGATTGAAAACTGGATTTACAAATGAAGCGAAATATTGCTTAACAGCGACTGCGAAAAAAGGCGATATGCGGGTCATTGCGGTCGTAATGGGGGCCCCGACACCGAAAGAACGGAATGCACAGGTGACGAAAATGCTGGATTATGCATTTTCACAATTTATGACCCACCCGCTATATAAGCGAGGTGTCGATCTTGATACGGTTTCTGTAAGTAAAGGGAATAAGAAAACTGTTACGGGTGTAACGAGTGAGCCGATTTCTGTATTAACCGCAAAAGGCGGTTCAGCGAAAGATTTTACAAAAAATATCAAACTCGACAAACATATAAAAGCACCGATCAAGAAGGGTGAAAAAATTGGAACAATTGAAATCTTAAAAGATGGAAAAAAAGTGACGAGCTCACCCGTCGTAGCGAAAAATGCAGTGAAGAAAGCAAGCTGGTGGGATCTATATAAACGATCTTTCGGCATGTTTACAAAAATAGAGTAGCGTTTTGTGTCAAAATCAAGCCAAATCCTACTTTTTTAGCCGAAAACCCACTAGTTTTGCCAATAAGAAGGAATTGACTCTCTAAAAGTAGAAATTCACTCCTTATACGACAGATAAGGAGGCATGAAGTTTGAGTCTGATAATTGAAATGGAAACTAAAAATCGAGTCTTATGTATCCGTCTAAAAGGAGAATTGGATCACCATACAGCTGCAAAGCTAAAACAACAGGCTGAATCCGTGCTGGAGAAACAGGAGATTAAACATATCGTGCTTAACCTTGAAGAGTTAACATTTATGGATAGCTCAGGGCTGGGCGTCATTCTTGGACGCTATAACCAAATTAAGAAAAACAAAGGTGAAATGGTTGTCTGTGCAATCTCGCCATCTGTAAAGCGCTTGTTTGATATGTCAGGATTGTTTAAAATTATCAAGCTTGATATTTCTGAAGAAAATGCTTTACAAAGATTGGGGGTTGCCTAATATGAAAAATAAAATGGAATTGACATTCTCGGCACTCAGCCAAAACGAATCGTTTGCGAGGGTGTCTGTCGCATCATTTATCGCACAATTAGATCCGACACTGGATGAATTAACAGAGATTAAGACTGTCGTATCTGAAGGGGTGACGAACTCCATCATTCATGGCTATGAAAATGACCCAACTGGTGTTGTTTATATTTCTGTTGTCCTTGAAGAAGATATGGTTGAATTGGAAATTCGTGATGAGGGCCTTGGAATCGAAGACTTAGACGAAGCACTTCAACCGCTTTATACGACAAAGCCAGAACTCGAAAGATCGGGAATGGGCTTTACGATTATGGAAAATTTCATGGACGAAATGCATGTCATTTCCCATAAAGGCGAAGGAACCATCATTCGACTAAAAAAGCACTTAACTAAAACCAAAGCTTTGTGCAATTAAGGGAGACACGCCTATGGATGTGGAGGTTAAAAACAAGAAGAACCAGGTCCATTTAAAAGATGACGAATTACGGATGCTAATCCGACGCAGCCAGAGTGGGGACCAAGAAGCTAGGGACAAGATTGTAAATAGTAATCTAAGATTAGTCTGGTCGGTCGTGCAGCGATTTTTGAATCGAGGCTATGAGCCTGATGATTTATATCAAATTGGCTGTATCGGTCTTCTGAAATCTGTTGACAAGTTTGATCTATCGTTTGAAGTGAAATTTTCCACGTACGCGGTTCCGATGATTATCGGTGAAATTCAACGTTTCATACGTGATGATGGGACCGTAAAAGTAAGTCGATCGTTAAAGGAAATGGCTCATAAGGTCCGGCGTGCTAAGGAAGAACTTTCGAAGACATATGGGCGAGTCCCAACATTGACGGAACTTGCCGAGCACTTGGAGCTGACTCCAGAAGAAATTGTCCTTGCACAGGAAGCAAGTCGCAGTCCATCATCCATTCATGAAACCGTATATGAAAATGATGGGGACCCTATCACCCTGCTTGACCAAATTGCAGATACGAATGAAACAAAATGGTTTGATAAGATTGCCTTAAAAGAAGCGATTCATGGATTGGACGAACGAGAGCGATTAATTGTCTATTTGCGTTATTATAAAGATCAAACTCAATCAGAGGTGGCCGTGCGTTTAGGCATATCGCAAGTGCAAGTATCCCGTTTGGAAAAGAAAATCCTTCAACAAATGAAAGACCATATGAATCAGTGATTCATATGGTCTTTTTGCGTGTAAAAAAACATCTATGAGAGTCTACTCCCAACTTAGGCGATGAAAAAGGTTCAGGTTCTAAAAACTGTACCACCTTATGAGGGTGGCTTTGCTGCGCTGATTTTTTAGAAGCTCCGCACCTTATCCGTAGAAAGAAAAGATAACAGTTGAGTCGAATGGTAATTTTTAGTCATTGTGATTCTCCCGTATGTTCCTTTGATTTCCAATCCATACTACAAATATAAGGGAAAAACAGTGCGGGGTGAGTGATATGGAACTAATATATGTACGAATGCGAAACCGCGTATACGTCAAATTAAATCAGGAAGTGAAGGTTAAAGATGTAGTAAAAGTAATTGGTCCTGAGGATATAGTGAGAAAGCTCGAGGACATTACCTTGTTGGAAGTAAAAAAAGAGGACAAAAATATCATCATTATTGATTTAGTTCAAGTTATCCAAGAAATAGGAAGAATGGACGGTGAACTTGAAGTACAAACGTTTGGTCCTGCTCAAACCATCGTAGAAGTAGTCTATGAAAAAAGAAAATTCTCATTTTTATTTTTCATCGGAGTGTGGATGCTTTTGTTTATTGGTACAGGAATCACGATTATGAACTATCATGTCGATGTGAGTATGCAAGAAGTCCATCAAAAATTATTTAAGCTTATTACAGGTAGGGAAGACAAGAGCCCGTTATTGATTCAAATTCCTTATAGTTTTGGCTTGGGACTAGGGATGGTCCTGTTTTTTAATCACTTTTTTAAAAAACGATTTAATGAAGAGCCAAGTCCGCTTGAAGTAGAGATGTTCAATTACCAACAAGATTTAGACCAATATGTGATTATGAATGAAAATAAGGAAAGTATCCGTCAAATTGATGACAGGTAATTTGATTTTAGTTGCCGTTATCGGTTTTGCAGGCGGACTTTCTGTTGGCGCTGGATTTGTCGCTTTCTTAACTGTTCTCGGACTACTACCAAGGCTAACTCAACTGACAAAAACGATGAAAATGATTCATTATTATGAATGGGCCGTAGTATTTGGCGTGCTTGCTGGAGGATGGCTTAGCCTGCAAGGAAATATCTTGCATTGGAATCAATACGTATTGCCGATCATTGGTGTGGCAAACGGCGTATTCAATGGAATGCTAGCAGCTGCATTAACGGAAGTGCTAAATGTGTTTCCCATTTTATCCAAACGGATTGGAATACAAGATAAAATGGTTTATCTAATCATGGCCGTAGTATTTGGAAAGGTGATTGGATCATTGTTTCAATGGATTTATTTCGTAAATTTGTGAAGGGAGATGAACATGTGGAAAATGGTTTATGCAAGAATTTAACCCTAAACCTTTATTCTGTTCATCTCGGTTTAATAGGCGTAATACCCCGATTCAATTTTGGTGAGAGAATCAAGAAAAAATAGGTGGGGGAAAAAACCACTGATGGAAATTTCACTTTAATATAGAAAGGATACTTTTAATGGTTAACAAACGAAAAGTAATCCTCATAACCGATGGTGACGAATATGCAAGAAGGGTTGTTGAGATTGTAGCCAAGGAAATTGACGGTCGCTGCATCTCCATGTCTTGGGGGAACCCTACCACTCTTTCAGGCAAGGTCATTGTTGAATTAATTAAAAAAACACCCAAAGACCCTGTATTAGTGATGTTTGACGATAGCGGGATTGTAGGAGAAGGTGCAGGAGAGACTGCTATGCGCTATGTGGCTAATCATGAGGACATTGAAGTACTCGGCATCATTGCTGTTGCTTCAAGAACGCGGCATGAAGAATGGACGACAGTAGATGTTAGTATTGATCGAGATGGTAATTTAACAGGAAATGGCGTAGATAAGTTTGGGGCAGAAGAATTTGAACCAGGAAAGATTACCGGAGATACCGTTTACTGTATCGATCAGTTACATGCACCGATTGTCGTAGGAATTGGTGATATCGGCAAGATGTCAAAAAAAGATGATTATGAAAAAGGTGCTCCCATCACCAAGCTTGCAGTCGAACTTATTTTAGAAAGGAGCGGGTATAGTGACGAACAAAAAAGAGCACAAAATGCGACCGATTCCTGAAAGCGTAGAAGAAACAGAAGCATTTATGAAAGAGAAGGTCGGCCTGGGAGAAAGTTTTGATTTGGGTGTTAGAAAGCTAATTATTCTTAAAAAACAGGTTCATGTGTATTATGTCAACGGTCTGACAGATACAGCATTTATTATCGATATCTTGGAGCAGCTCGTAGACCAGAATGATACAGAGAGACATACTCAAAAGGTGTTTGAAAAAGTCCATAATAATTTAATACATCAATCAGTCGACGAAATTAAGACACTTGATGAATTAGTCGATCAAGTACTCTCTGGTTTAATTGTAGTACTTGTAGATGGGACGCCAATCGGACTCGTTGTCGATGTAAGAAGCTATCCAGGAAGAACACCAGTGGAACCAGATACAGAAAAGGTGGTACGCGGTTCGAGAGATGGCTATGTAGAAAATATTATCATCAATACAGCACTGACTCGTAGGAGAATCCGAGATGAACGGCTTAGATTTGAAATCATGCAGGTTGGAGAACGGTCAAAAACGGATATTGCTATCGGCTACATAAAAGGGTTGGCTGATCCAGACTTGATAGATATTGTACGGAAAGAATTAAGCAATATTAAAGTGGACGGATTGACGATGGCTGATAAAACAATAGAAGAATTTCTCGTAAAACAAGGGTACAATCCATATCCACTGATTCGATATACGGAACGGGCGGATGTCGCGTCGACCCATTTAATGGAAGGGCATGTCATCATTTTCGTGGATACTTCTCCAAGTGTCATCATTACTCCTGCAACGATTTTTCATCATATGCAACATGCAGAGGAATATCGTCAGGCCCCAGCCATTGGTACACTTGAAAGATGGGTTCGATTTTTAGGAATTTTTGCTTCTGTTTTACTATTGCCAGTTTGGTTCTTATTTTGTTTGGATCCATCCTTATTGCCGGAAAGACTAGCATTCGTAGGACCAAATGAATCAACGAATATTCCGATCATTTTGCAAATCATTATAGCGGACATTGGAATTGAATTTTTGAGGATGGCAGCCATCCATACGCCAACCCCACTTTCAACAGCAATGGGACTAATTGCTGCCGTCTTAATTGGTCAGATTGCTATCGATGTTGGATTTTTCGTACCAGAAGTCATACTCTACGCTTCTGTTGCTACAGTTGGAACATTCGTTACACCAAGTTTGGAACTCGGAGTGGCGAATAAAGTCTCACGGTTAATTCTTTTAATAGGCGTTGCGGTATTTAAGTTGCCTGGCTTAATCATTGGCATAACGTTGTACATCATTTTGCTAGCTAGTGTAAAAACATTGAATACGCCATACTTATGGCCTCTTATCCCGTTTCGTCCAAAAGCACTGTCGCATATTTTGTTAAGAAGACCTTATCCAGGTTCGACAATCCGACCAAGTATTGTACATCCACAGGATCGATATCGACAACCGAAATAAAGTGAAAATTCAATCAGTCGGGTTTTACTACCCGTTAATGTGAGATAAGTGAAAAAAACGAAGATACCTTTAATAAATGGAGAAAGTTAAACCAAATTGTTAGTTCATTCATGTGAAACTGCGGTTTCACATACTTTTAGCTATGCTAAAAGGGCGGCAATAGCTAAAATGATCCAAAAATCAACAGCGTTGTATATGTAGCCTTATAAAAAGAAGTTTCACATAAGTATTGCTGTTGTCGAAAAGTTGTGGTAATTTAACTTTATTCTAAAATCAATAGTAAATCTTTGAATAGCTAGTGGAAAGAAAAAAATTCCACATGGAAGAGGCTGTCTCGTAATGAAAGGGTTCAGATCTCAATCTCCTATATATTGTTTATATGACATAGACATGACACAATAAACGGTGATAGTGTGTATGGTCAGACCCTTTTGGGGACATCCCTCAAAAGAACTCCGGGAATTAGCTCCAAAGACGGGAAAGGGAGAGACATATATGCACTTTTATGGAACAGGAAAAGTAAATGATGCAAGACATCTTGAAATAGGCGGAGTAGATACTGTACAGCTTGCTGCTGAATACGGAACACCTCTATACGTGTATGATATCGAATTAATTAGAGAAAGAGCGAGAGGATTCAAGCAAACATTTGAAAATCTGGGAATCTCTGCTCAAGTCGCATATGCAAGCAAAGCATTTTCATCAATCGCCATGATTCAACTAGTGAAAGAAGAAGGACTTTCACTTGATGTTGTTTCTGGAGGAGAGCTTTATACAGCATTAAAGGCTGAATTTCCAGTAGAACGAATTCATTTCCATGGCAATAACAAGAGCGAAGAAGAACTAATGATGGCATTAGAGCATCATATCGGCTGTATTGTCGTAGATAACTTTTCCGAATTGGAATTATTAGAAGAGCTGTGTGTGTTTAAAGAGCAGAAGGTAAATATTTTACTTAGGGTAACACCTGGGATTGAAGCCCATACACATGACTATATTCTGACGGGGCAAGAAGATTCGAAATTTGGCTTCGATTTGCTAAATGGCCAAGCAGAGCAAGCGTTAAAGCAAGCTTTAAAAAGTAAGTGGATGAACGTACAAGGACTTCATTGCCATATCGGTTCACAGATTTTTCAAACGACCGGTTTTGTACTAGCGGCAAAAAAGATAATTGGACAATTAAAGAAATGGAATGAAGAATTCGGGTATCAACCACCTGTGCTAAATTTAGGCGGTGGCTTTGGGATTCGGTATACAAAAGAAGATACACCTATTCCTGCTTCTCAATATGTAGAGGAAATTGTTCGTGAAGTTCAAAATGAGCTTCAAGGAACGGACATTCCAATGCCTGAAATTTGGATTGAACCAGGGCGTTCCCTTGTAGGGGATGCAGGGATTACTTTATATAAAGTTGGTTCTGAAAAAGAAGTGCCACAAGTTCGTAAATACGTAGCGGTTGACGGAGGAATGAGTGACAATATTCGTCCTGCACTGTACGAAGCAAAATATGAGGCCGTCCTTGCGAATCGACCATTGGATGAAGTAGAAGAGACAGTTTCTATTGCTGGCAAGTGCTGTGAAAGCGGCGATATGCTTATTTGGGATTTACCTTTGCCAAAGTCTGGCCGCGGGGATCTTCTAGCGGTATTTTGTACAGGAGCATACGGATATTCGATGGCGAATAATTATAATCGGATTCCACGTCCAGCAGTAGTCTTTGTGGAAAATGGAGAGGCAAAGCAAGTGATTAAACGAGAAACGTATGAAGATTTAGTCCGTTTGGATTTAGAATTAAAGGAAATTGTAAAAACGAAATAAAAAAAGTAAAGGGTCAGACCTTGCACTCAAGAGTGTGGTCTGACCCTTTACTATTAGTGTGTGTTCAAAAAGGAGGATAAAAAGAACCGAGAAGTTCGAGGACCGGAGAGGCAAAGCGACGAAGAAATTCGACAGCTATTTTTACCGGACTTTTTGAACATCCTCTATTAGACAAGCAATTTTATGAAAGCTTAAGAGAAGAAGGATTTTATCGCATCAATCAGGCTAGCAAAAAAGCCTTTAAGCTTATCGAGGAAAGATTGGCCTTCTTCTGATTGGAGGTAGGTAGATAATTTTTCTTTAGCTTCTGTCAATTGATTGCCGACAGCATTCCAGTCAATATTTAACTCCTTCAACTTATTAAACAAGTCAATAAGGCTTTGGATTTGTTGCTCGTTTAAGGTAATTCCTAGTTCTTTTGCAGCAGACTCAATGATAATTCGAACGTCCGCTTCCGTTTTCGGAGGATCTATTGCCATTTTTTCTTTTATCTTTGTCATAAGTGCGGCGGCTTCGTCTGTGCCAACCTGATCACCGAGTTGAGCTGTTTTCACCATCTCTTCATTTGCCGCTTGTTTTACTTCTTCAGGTATTGCTTTATCTGATGAAAGTTCATAGGCTTTAATCACACCAGTTAAAGCTGCCGTCCCTGAAACAGGAATTGGGGCCGTTACATGAATGGTGGCATCTTTGACACCAGCAGTAGCAAGTGCATTGACATACATCTCTTCTGTAACCCAGTTAATATTCTTTGATTCTACTTTCAATCCTGTACCCGCTTTTTCCAATGTGATGGAAGAAGAAGAGATTGCTCTCGTTCCGATTAATCGGCTTGCAATATAATTTCCTAAATAATCGTGTTCTTCTTTATTGGTAACTGTTAGAATCTCGGCGTCAGCAGGTGCACCCATTTCTGCAAGTAGCATCTGTTTTTGTTCTGCTGTGAGATTTTCACCAAGTGTAATAATCATGTCTCCTACCACGGCATCGGCAAATGCGCGAATTGGTACGAACATACAGAGTATCAGGGCAAATAATCCCCATTTCATCATTCTTTTCATTGTATTTCCCCCTTCAATTAGTAGACGAACGTTTTTAGAAAAAGTTTCATAGTATGAGAGAACCCATTACCCGTCATTGGCTACAGAGAACTGCATCCGATAGGTGAGATATAGTGAAACTTACCGCTGTGCTCTTCAGCGGTAAAGTTTGCGCCCTGTGGGTCACACAGACGAAAGACTAAAAGATGCGGCGTACTTAGTCTGTGATTCATTGAAGCGGGTTCATACTGTCGTTTGATCGAAGCGAAAGCGAAGATCTAGGCAACAGTAGAACGGGACTTACCATCAGTGGTGGGAGCGGGACCCCACCGATAGAAGTTTCACTTTTATAGTATAAGCAGATTGTAGTGAAGTTTCAAAAAAAAAGTGGTAAAGTATCTGCTTTTATGGTAAAAAATTGAAAGAATGTTGTCAGAAAGTAAAGGTTGTAGTAAAATGAGGGCATAGACAAATAGAGAGCGGCTACCTATGCCGAAAATTTAATTATATTTCTGTACAAACGATTGATGGTTGATAAGGGAGTTCATGAATGAGAAAAACTAATCTAGCTCTAATCTTCATATTGATTGCACTTGGGCTTACTTGGGGAATCGTATATTGGATATGGATTGTATAAAGTGAAACTTTCATCAGTTTGGGTCAAATTTTTTGTTAAACTAGGGTAAAAAGGAATTTTAGCGAATGTTGAAACAAAAGAAGTTTTTATGTATGATGAATATCAGTTCAATTATTAAAATACAACGTTCTTTTAGTAACGAGGGATATTATGTTAATCAAATATAAAAAAGCATACGAAAAATTTGCTATGGGTCTATTGTCGTTTATGCCTGAGGAAAAGGATATTAAAAAATTACAAAACACGATTAAAGAATACGAAATCAATGATAATCTGCAATTGTATCTTTGGAAGAATGAGGAGATTGTCGGTGCGATTGGAATCGACCTTTCACTTTCTGACGTGATTATCATTAAGCATATTTCTGTTAACCCTTCTTTTCGCCAACAAGGGATTGGAAAGACCATGATAAAAGAAATTCAAGAGCTTTTTCCTAATAAAGAAACTAAGCCGAACGAAAATACCGTATCCTTCTTTGAAAAGTGCGATATGATCAAAGAAGTTGAATAATAAGAAAAATGCAAGAGATCAGTACTCATGTAAATAAATAATGGTTAAAAACGAGGATATCCCAAAAAGGGTCTGACCAAGCACGCTATACACAATTCATAGTGGTATTGTATATTGTGGTTGCAGGGTCTGACTTTGTTATGGGTCACCCTCGTTTTTATACCTTATTGGGGTAATCAAAAATCTATGAGTAAAGGCTGACGAGAAATCAGTCTTTTTCTTTTGGACAAAAAGCTTGAATCACTATTATAATAGACTATTTCTTTTCCTTGGAAGAATCAGTCACTTTTCGTTTTTCGAATTTGCAGCTGTTTGTTACGTTCCAGAATGACCTCTGAACGATCGCGTAATACATGTCTGTTAATAAGTAGAGAATCATTCATGTCGCTATCTTTCATCCAGTGATAGCCAGCTTCACGGCAATCAGTAAGACAGGCTTCGATTAATCTTTCGTCAGAAATTGGCAAATTTACACTTTGATAAGCCTTTTCTAAGGTAATTCTTTCAGTTAGCTCATGGATGACTTTCATTAATTCATCGTAATCTATACCAAGCTTGCTGATTTGTGCAGGTTTCATTTGAAGAATATTACCTGCTTTTCGAATGGTCTTTCTTGCGCCAATAAGATTTCCCCTACGGTAATGATAGAGTGCTACAGCTATTTGGATGAATCCTACCCAATAGGAGTCTCTTTCCCGAGGTGATACCTCTTTCCAATATTCTTCTAGAATTTCGTGGCATTCGAAGTAATCCCTGCTAGCATGGAAATGAACTAAATAAGACACATACTCTTTGGGGTAGCCCATTTTGTTCACTCCTTTGTTCAATCGTTACTATGATTGTAGCATAAGCTCTGTTTAGAAGTGAATCGGACAGTCGTCAAGAAATAAGAAAAGCAAAGAGCCTTGTTCAACCTAAAGGCTTGAATGAGGCGGGCAAGCAATGTGGAGAGTCTTGGGGATTACAGCCTGTTAAACCAGGATAAATCATTTCGTAGAGTACGCCAAGCAATGAAAAAGAGGATTTGACTTTTCGTCAAATCCCTTTTGTAAAATGTTCTGAGTCCTGTTATCTAGGCCAAGCATTTCACTTTGTTTTATTAATTAGTGTTTAGTACCGTTATTTTGGAGCTCCTAGTCGCCTTTTTAACAAGGCTTATGAACTAGAAATTAAAACCAAGATGCACCTACGATAATTAACAAAATGAATAATACGACAATCAAAGCGAATCCTCCGCCGTGACCAAATCCTCCATCGCCCATGTTAGTACCTCCTTTAATTCTAATTTCTTTACAGTGTCAGAGTATGCACTTTTTAAGAAAAGTGTTTGGGCAGAAACCCAATTTAGAAAAATGTTCCTAGAAAAAGATGTCCTCTTTGTTTAAGGGCATGGGGCTTCGCGACTTACTACCAGCCAATCTACTTTGCAGATGTCCTTATTTTATTAAGAAAGTACCTCGAAAGGCGGCTTTGCACCGCTACCAAGTGTACTGTACTAAATGATTTATCCTTTATTTATGGTAAATGGTGACGTTTTAACGCCATATTTGTTTGATACACGGTTGGATAACGGCCGATAATCCACTATACTATAGTGTGGCATCTTGTGAACAAGGTAGAAAAAGAACGAATCTTAATTCGGTTTGCCTTAGGATTTGCTACCGAAAATGATGTAATGGGGTTTTGAAATGGCTTATAATATTAAAATTGACGCTTTTGAAGGGCCGATGGATTTACTGCTTCATTTAATCAATCGGCTCGAAATAGATATTTATGATATTCCAATGGCTGACATAACAGAACAGTATCTTAGTTATATTCATACAATGAAACATCTAGAATTGGATGTGGCGAGTGAATATTTAGTAATGGCTGCCTCGCTGCTTGCCATCAAAAGCAAAATGCTAGTACCAAAACATGAAGAGGAACGCATATACGATGAAGAAGGCATAGAATATGAAGAAGATCCTCGTGATGAGCTTGTAGAGAAATTGATTGAATACAAGAAATATAAACTTGCAGCGAATGAATTAAAAATGCTTGAAGAGGACAGAAGTTTAATGTTCATGAAGCCTCCAAGTGATTTAGGAGAGTTTGCAAAAGAAGCCGAAATGAATCATCCAAATTTGAATATAAGCTTGTACGATATGCTTGGCGCTTTGCAAAAATTGCTTCGCAGGAAAAAGCTTCAGAAACCGATGTATACAAAAGTGACGAGACAGGAAGTATCGATAGAAAAACGGATGAATCAAATCATGACGGATCTACAAGCTATTCAAGGTAGAACAAGCTTTTTTGAATTATTCCCAGAGCCAGAAAAAGAGCAGATTGTGATTACTTTTTTAGCAATATTAGAGTTAGTGAAACGAAATGAAATCTTTCTCGAACAAGAGCATAACTTTGCAGAAATATTCGTTGCAACTAAGGATGGTGTAAGAACAATTGGAAGTGATTAATTGGAAAGGTATCGTTGAAGCTCTGTTGTTTGCGGCTGGGGATGAAGGATTATCTCTGAAGCAATTAACTTCAGTGCTTGAAATGGCTGAACTTCAGACAAAAGAAGTTCTAAAAGATCTTAAGGAATACTATGAAGATTCCAATCGAGGCCTTCAGCTAGTTGAAATAGCAGGCGTTTATCAATTGGCTACTAAAAAGGAACATTCAGATTATATTAAGAAGCTTGTAGAATCGTCCGGTTCAGGCGGATTGTCTCAAGCTTCTCTAGAAACACTGGCCATCATTGCATACAAACAGCCAATAACGAGGGCTGAGATTGAGGAAGTTCGTGGTGTGAAAACTGAGCGGCCTTTGCAGACGCTTATGTCTAAAGTGTTAGTCAAAGAAGTAGGTAGAGCCGAGGGAGCTGGTAGGGCCTATTTATACGGCACAACGAAAGAGTTTCTCGATTATTTTGGACTGAAAACACTTGAGGAATTACCCGCGCTTGGCGCCTCTACCGAGGAAAACTTTGAACAAGGTGAAGCTGATTTATTTTTTGAAAAATTCCAAGAAACACTTGAATGACATTATTATCATAATTGTGGTAATATACTAACAATATCATCTTAGCCAGACCATAATAGATCGTTGAAGACTAAAATGGATTGGCGGATGAAATTTCTTTAAGGAGGTTTCGCTGTTGGATAATACAATGATTCAGTCTCAGCTAATAAATGTACGAAACTTTTTAGAGATAACGATAAGTGAGCTTGAGACATATCTTAATGAAACGACCATGCATGAGCTGAAGCAAGAAAAACCAGGGGATGAAACGTATTACAAAGGGATTTTATCGACCATTCGCCGCTTGTTGGTGAACAGTGAATATTGCTTGGAGGAATGTCAGATTATCCTAAAGAACACCACTTTTCATAAAGCGGCAGCTGAGAAAACGTTATATCAAATTTTTCATGGGTGTGTGGAAGAATTCTTTACCCCTAGATCAGATGTTTGGTATGAAGACAGTCGTTCTGCCTATACAGGTGCACATGCAATTAGATTCCAAAAGGAAGCCCCTGACAGTGTAGACAAGTTGTTAAAAAATCTTGAAGGCAGCTTTCAAAGAATACGTGAAGAGCTGGAATTTTACGAAAGCGATTATCGAACTAAAATGATGAAGTCGAATTGATTATAAAAGAAAAGCCGATTTGCGTAGGATCCACTCGCAAATCGGCTTTTTGTTTACTCGGAATATTCTTCACACAACTGTAATCGTTTCATAGGATAGTTCAGAATGGGCGATGTTGATCATGGTTGACCCAAATTCCAATCCGTCAAAAAAGGAAGATTCCCGTGATATTGGAGGAGAACTCAAACGATGAATAAACAGTATTTGGAAGATGTTGAAGAATGGCTTCGGGGTGTTGCGAACTATCTTGACAAAAGACAGGATGGTACTGGCGATTTACGTGATGAACTGGATCAACTTTTAGAATGGAAATCTGGAATAAACGAAGAGGAACTGTCTGCAACTGATATCGAGCAGCTTCAGCAACGTATCCATATTCTCCATCATAACGTAACCAAACTTTCACAAAAGGATCAGGAGTCAAATTTAAATAAATCAGTGCCAATAGGAAAACACACACTTCCACCTCTCCCATACGCCTACAATGCATTAGAACCGGTCATATCAGCAGAAATTATGAAACTTCATCATGATAAGCACCATCAAGCCTATGTAGATGGACTTAACAAAGCCGAACTTATGATGCAAAAAGCACGTGAAACCAATGATTTTTCCTTAATTAAACACTGGGAAAGAGAAGCTGCTTTTCATGGATCAGGACATTACTTACACACCTTGTTTTGGGAAATTATGAGTCCGAAAGGCGGCGGGAACCCCAATGGGAGTTTGCTAAAGCAAATCGAGCATGACTTTGGCAGCTTTGAAGCCTTAAAAAAACATTTTAGTGAAGCGGCAAAAGCAGTTGAAGGGGTTGGGTGGGCGCTATTAGTATGGGCACCTAGGGCGAAGAAGTTAGAAATTCTTCAGTCGGAACGACATATGAATTTGACACAATGGGATACGATTCCCTTACTTGTTTTGGATGTTTGGGAACATGCCTACTATTTACAATATAAAACAAATCGAGCAGGCTATGTGGATAACTGGTGGAGAATCGTGAACTGGCCTGAGGTGCAATATAGATTTGACAAAGCAAGTCAACTTACATGGAAAACTCAATAATAAAACATTGAAAAGAACAATTGTAAAAACCAAGTTGATTCATACTATGCTTGGTTTTTTGCGATTTTAATGAATCTTGGTGAGTTCAGACCCGAGAGAACATAAGACGAGCACCTTGTGCTTTTCTTATCATATCCTTTGACTTTGTGCATAAACTTGTACAAAACCATAAAGGGACGAGGGGACTGCATGCGTTTTCGATATCGAGTTTTGCCATGCATATGCATGGTGATGATCGTTTTTACATTCTTTCCAGCCAAAGCCAAAGCCAGCCTTCCTGTAAGTGCCCATAGTGCAATTCTAATGGATCAGGACAGCGGACGAGTTATGTATGAGGAGAATGCCCATGAAAAAAGCCGCATTGCTAGCATAACAAAAATCATGACAGCAATCTTAGCAATAGAATCTGGTAAATTAGAAAGTACGGTAACAATAAGCTCGAATGCTGTTGGGACGGAAGGATCTTCTCTTTATTTGAAAAAAGGCGAAAAAATCACGCTGGAAAACTTAGTCTATGGGTTAATGCTACGTTCCGGAAATGATGCAGCTGTAGCTATCGCAGAAGAGGTAGGCGGCAGTTTGGACGGGTTTGTCTGGATGATGAACCAAAAGGCAGAGGAAATCGGCATGACGGATAGTCAATTTTCAAACCCGCATGGACTCGATAGCACGGAGAACCATTACTCGACTGCTTATGATATGGCACTATTAACACGTTATGCCATGAAAAATGAGACATACAGGGTGATTTCAGGCACGAAAAAGCATCGAGCTTCAAATTCCGAAGAAGACTGGGACTATGTTTGGAAAAATAAAAATCGTTTGCTTACTGGGCTGTATGAGTACACAACAGGAGGCAAGACAGGCTTTACAAAGCTTGCAAAGCGGACCTTAGTTTCAACAGCTACTAAAGATGGTCTAAACTTGATCGCTGTCACATTAAATGGTCCAGATGACTGGAACGATCATATTTACATGTATGAACATGCCTTTTCAGATTTTAAACCAATTGAATTGTTACAAGCAGGACCTGTTAAGGATGTAGGGATTAAGCAATATAAAGGGAAAATCTATGTGAAGCACGCCTTTACCTATCCGCTTTTGGATGAAGAAGAAAAAAATGTGGAAGTAAAATTCAAACTAATTAAGCCAAAGAAAGAATGGAAAGACGAACGGAATACACCAGAGATTGTCGGAAAAGCAGAAATATTTTATGACAATGAGCGGGTTGGATCTCGGTCAATCTTTTATGGGGAACCTCAAGAAACGTTTAGTGAACAAAACTTGAGCAAGATTTGGACGGATTTCATACAATTATTTGTAGGGATTGGTCACCATGATTAATTATATATGGGTAGGCATGACTTTGATTGGTGTCATATTTGCTATGGTAAATGGGACAATGGATGCTGTTAATGAAGCATTGTTTAAAGGGGCGAAGGAAGCTGTTACCCTTTGTTTAGGGTTGATGAGTATTCTCGTGTTTTGGCTTGGCTTGATGAAGATTGCACAGGATTCAGGCTTGCTGGACAAGTTATCTGCATTATTCCGTCCTTTTATTAGATTGTTATTTCCGGAAATACCAGCAAATCATCCTGCATTGGGCTATATCTTATCTAATATGATGGCTAATTTCTTCGGGTTGGGCAATGCCGCGACTCCGCTCGGAATAAAAGCGATGGAGCAATTGAAAATATTAAACGGCGGCAAGGACTCAGCGAGTAGATCCATGATTACCTTTTTGGCTATTAATACGTCAAGCATTACCCTCGTTCCGACAACAGTCATCGCGATTCGTATGACGTATGAATCAGCCTCACCAACTGATATTGTATTTCCTACCATCATTGCAACGGCGATTTCTGCTGTCGGGGCAATCCTTATTGATCGTTATTTTCATAGAAAACGAGTCCGGAATGGGAGGAGGTAGCTTGTATGCATTGGATGACCGTTATATCCATCTGGATGATTCCATTTTTAATTTGCGGGATCTTGTTGTATGGAACGTTTAAAAAAGTTCCCACCTATGAGACGTTTGTAGAAGGAGGAAAAGAAGGAATACAGATGTCCTTTTCAATCATTCCTTTTTTAGTTGGTATGCTTGTTGCTATTTCTGTTTTTCGCGCTTCTGGGGCCCTTGAATTTTTTGTTCAATTTCTGAGACCTTTGCTTGAATTTCTCCATGTTCCAGCAGAAATCGTTCCTCTTGCCATCATCCGCCCAATTTCAGGTACGGCTGCCCTTGGGATGACAAGCGATTTAATATCTGTTTATGGACCAGATTCTTTTATCGGCAGACTTGCAGCAACGATACAAGGAAGTACGGATACGACGTTGTATGTGTTAACGGTTTACTTTGGTGCTGTTGGGATTAAGAAAATGGGTGATGCGTTGAAAGTTGGATTGCTGGCAGATTTAGTCGGCCTTATTGCCGCAATCGTAGTAGTGACTCTTGTTTTTGGAGGTAAATAATGATTGGATGGGGATGGATGATTCCGTCTCTTTTTTTTTTCTGAAAAACTAGTAAAACCATAATAAATAAAAGTGTTTTCGAAATCTTGGCAATTTGTCGAAATATCGTCACCTTTTTTTGGCTAAGCACCAGATGTCTGTGGTAAACTCATATTGAATAATTCTCCATATTACTGTGGAAAAGGGGCTTCGCTTCGCAAAATCAGCTGAGCACCGCCACCTTCTTAAGGTGATACAATTTGAGTACCTGAACCTTTTTCATCGTTTCTCTTTAGAGTAGACGTTCATGGATGTTTTTAATGAAAAAACTGTCAAAAAGATCGTCTTTGTTTGAAACATAACGCTGGTTGGTAACTGCTCATTTTTAAAGATAAATCATCTCTTTTCTTTAAAAAATTTCATTCACCTTCTTTTTTTCGGTACAATGTGTAATAATTGTATGATTACGTTACTACTACAAACATGTTAAAACAACATTTGATGAGGTGGAAGATAGATGGAGAGATTACAAAAAGTTATTGCACATGCTGGTATGAGCTCAAGAAGAAAAGCAGAAGAGTGGATTCAAGAAGGAAGAGTAAAAGTAAACGGTACAGTCGTGAAAGAATTAGGAATCAAAGTAGGACCGAATGATAAAGTAGAGGTAAATGGTGTCCCGCTTGAAAAAGAAAAACCTGTTTATTTCCTGTTTTATAAACCGCGTGGTGTCATCTCTGCTGTGTCGGATGATAAAAACAGAAAGGTCGTAACAGATTACTTTTACGAAATTGAGGAGCGGATTTATCCTGTGGGACGCCTTGATTATGATACATCCGGCTTGCTGTTGATGACAAATGATGGAGACTTTGCTAACGTCTTAATGCATCCGAAGCATGAGGTAGATAAAGTATATGTTGCAAAGGTAAAAGGAATTCCACTGCGTGAAAGTCTGAAGAAGCTCGAAAAAGGCATCGTATTAGAAGATGGAAAAACAGCACCTGCGAAAGTGAAGTTTCTCTCCAGTGACAAGAAAAAACAGAATTCAATCATTGAAATAACGATTCATGAAGGAAGAAACCGTCAAGTAAGAAGGATGTTTGATGCAATCGGTCATCCGGTTCAGAAATTGAAAAGAGAGCGTTATGGATTTTTAACATTACAGGGCCTTACTACAGGGGATGCCCGTGAATTGACGCCTCATGAAGTGAAACAACTAAGAGCATTAGCAACCACTGATGGGAAAAGCAACAGACTAAAATAAAGAAAAACTTAAAATAGGGGTATTACAGTCTTTTAAATTTGGCTAAATTTCAACAGATTTAACTTACCATATTGAAATGGTGTAAGAAGCGTGTAGGGGGATGGATATGGATAAAAAACAGCGCCGGCTGATTATGAGAACATCAATCCTTGTTCTTTTAGGTGCAGCTTTAGTCTTTTCATTGTATGCGAATTTTACAAAAGACAAAGTAGCAGCCGTTCAAAAGGGTGACACGGCTCGGGATTTTGTGTTAACCGATATGGATGGGAATCGGCATAAGCTTTCTGATTATAAGGGGCAGGGAGTGTTCTTGAATTTTTGGGGTACATGGTGTAAGCCGTGTGAATATGAAATGCCGTTTATGGATAACCAATATCAGAAATATAAAGATCAAGGTGTGCAAATTCTTGCAGTTAACGTTGGAGAATCCGATTATTCTGTCAAAAAATTTGCTGAGAAGCATCAATTAACATTTCCTATTATGATTGATAACAATAATCAAGTGCAAACGGCTTATAAAGTAGATCCGCTGCCTGTTACCTTTTTAATAGATAAAGATGGAAGAATTGTGGACACACTAACTGGCAGTTTAAGTGAAGAGAGCATTCAAAAACATATGGAGAGAATTAAACCATAACATTGGGGAGTTTTTGACATGAAAGAAGTGGTGAAATGTGAGTGTGGCCATGTGAATCCGCATGGCACTATTTTGTGTGAATCTTGCGGTCGGGTACTAGATGAAACACAAAAAAACTCAAAGATGATTGATATGCGTTATGAGGGGAGCGCGCGTCGATCACAAACCTATAATAAATCGATGATTGATAAGATTTGGAATTTCTTTACTTCTGTAAAGGTAGGCGTCAGTTTGATCGTGATCTTACTCATCGCATCATCTGTGGGAACGATTTTTCCTCAAGAACAATACATACCTCCCACAGAATTACCTGAAGTTTTTTACGAAGCAGAGTACGGCTTTTTAGGCAAGTTGTACTATTT
The DNA here is from genome assembly GCF_001510645.1 of Paenibacillus sp. FJAT-29882. GTDB lineage: Bacteria > Bacillota > Bacilli > Bacillales > DSM-1321 > Peribacillus. The sequence goes on from NZ_LMVB01000001.1 coordinate 1,239,523, forward strand.
ATTAGGATTTCATAACTTATACAGTTCGTGGTGGTATTTAATTTGTATCGCGATGCTTGGGACTTCTCTTCTGATTGCAAGTATTGACCGCGTTGTTCCTCTTTATCGATCACTGAAAAAACAGAAAATCGCGAGGCATGAAGGTTTTTTAAAGAAGCAGCGAATCTTTGGGATAACGAATACAGACAAACAGGCCAGCGATTTTGAAGAAATCAAGAGAAGTTTGGAATCTAGAAGATATAAAGTCAAAGAAGAAAACGGCAACTTACTCGCGGAAAAAGGACGATTCTCTAGATGGGGTCCATATGTCAACCATGCTGGTCTCATCATCTTTTTGATTGGTGGGATGCTTCGATTTTTACCAGGAATGTATGTCGATGAGGTACTTTGGCTACGTGAAGGCGAAACGAAAGAAATCCCCGGAACGGAGGGGCAATACGCCCTGAAAAACAATCAATTCAAAGTAGAAGTGTACGATAAAGAAAACGAGGAAGACCAAACATTCAATGCTGCCATTGATAAAGTGGGAACAATCGTAAAAAATTATCAAGCTGATGTAACACTTTATGAAAAAGAAGGCAATTCTCTTCCTGGGGAAGATGCAACATTAAAAAAGATCAAGGACCATGCGGTCAAAGTTAATTTTCCATTAAAACACGATCATTATGCGCTCTATCAAGTCGATTATAAACTTGATGAATTAAGTGAAATGTCATTTAATCTAATGAATAAAAGCACGAAAGAAACGTTTGGAACGATGACTATTTCGTTGGACGATCCCAAAACTATGTATGAGTTGAAGGATGGCTATTCAGTTGAGTTAATGAGCTATTTTCCTGATTTTGAATTTGATGAAAATCAGGAACCTGTTACTAAATCAAGAATTCCAAACAATCCAGCCTTCATATTTAACATGAAGACACCAGATAAACCAAAAGGTGAAGTCAGTTTTGTTGCTATTCAACAAACGCTTGAGCCACTAGGAGAAAATACATATAAGATGGCTTTTGCAGGAGTTGATACACGAAATGTTACAGCGCTTACTGTCAGAAAGGATCTAACTCTATGGATCTTCTTCGTTGGCGGCGGCATATTCATGATCGGTGTTATTCAAGGTGCTTATTGGAATCATCGACGTATTTGGATTCAAAGAAAAGACGGGGAAATTTGGCTGGCAGGACATACAAACAAAAACTGGCATGGATTAAAACGCGATATATCCATGATTCTTGAAGGCACGAATCTAAACGAGCCAGAAGATCAGTTGGAAGCCAAACATATTGGAGAAAAAGAGAAATAAGGTGGGGTATACGTGGCAGAATTAAGCGCTAACTTGTTATATGCTTCTTTTGTCCTTTATTTAGTCGGTACATTTTTCTTTGGTGGCGCTATAAAGGAAAAAAAAGGAGCATCAGAAAAACAACAAAATAAATGGGCGATGATTGCCATTTATTTAACGGTATTGGGGTTTGTGTCACAACTTGGCTATTTTATTACAAGATGGATAGCAAGTGGACATGCTCCAGTAAGTAATTTATTTGAATTTACAACCTTTTTTGGCATGATGCTTATTGCTGCATTTATTTTGATTTATTTTATCTACAAAACACCTGCGTTAGGACTATTCGCTTTACCGATCGCCCTTCTTATCATTGCTTATGCAAGTATGTTCCCTCGGGAAATAGCACCACTCATTCCGGCACTTCAGAGTGATTGGTTGCATATTCATGTAACGACGGCGGCGACTGGACAGGCAGTACTGGCTATTAGCTTTGTTGCTGCTATATTGTATCTTGTAAAATCTGTTGATCAAACGCAAAAGAGCAAGAAGACCGCTTGGCTTGAAGTAATCATGTTCACAATGGTAGCAACACTAGGTTTTATCATCATCACATCGACTTTTTCTGCAATGGATTATAAAGCAAACTTCACATGGATGAATAAATATGATAAAGAAGATGTGTTTGAATATCATTTGCCTGCGTTGATTGGCCCTCATGAAGGGGTATTAATGACAGAAGGGAAACTGGAACCACTCGTAAAGATGCCGGCGATTATCGACGCAAATAAAGCAAATACTGTTGTGTGGTCGCTTTTTTCTGGAATAATTTTATACGGTTTAATTCGCTTGATTTTTCGTAAAAGGGTGGCGGCCATTTTCAAGCCGTTGGTTAAGAACGTAAACTTAGATTTAGTCGATGAAATCAGCTATCGATCGATATTAATCGGCTTTCCCATTTTCACTCTTGGCGCTTTAATTTTTGCGATGATTTGGGCACAAATTGCCTGGACACGTTTCTGGGGATGGGATCCTAAAGAAGTATGGGCTTTAATTACCTGGCTGTTTTATGCAGCGTTTCTTCACTTACGCCTTTCAAAGGGCTGGCATGGAGAAAAATCAGCATGGCTTGCGGTAGTAGGTTTTGCCATCATTATGTTTAATCTAATCGTCGTGAACTTGATTTTAGCTGGACTTCATTCATATGCATAACTAAATCAAGAGGCGCTTCCATTCATCAGAAAGGATCGCCTCTTTTTTATATGATAGGCTAGGTTTGGTGCGAAAAACTTGTTAACCCGCTAATATCCTACTTCAATTTTTTTACGGGAATCAAGAAAAAATAGGTAAGAGATAAGCAGCCTAATCTAACTATGAAAGGTTTACTTTATCCCGCATTAACGGGCAGTAAGACCCCCACCTCAAGGCTTAGAGGAAACGAAGAAGAGTAGGTGGGGGACAACTGCCCGTAAAAGCCCGATTGGTTCAACTAACAATCAGTGGGGGATGAAGAACCCCCCACTGATTGAAGTTTCACTTTATTATAGGCTTTGCTAAAAGACCCGCGAAACTTTGGTTTGACACAAATAGGCCAATAATCTCTTTTTAATAGTATTAAAAAAAGATTGTTGTACTCGTAGTAGAATAGGACATGAAAGCCTGAATAAGTGAAAGATTTGTGACAAACATAATATTCATTCGTACAAAAGCAGAAAGAGAATAGAAATGCCCGCTTGCATTTTGTAGAATAGAGGTAAGAAAGGGTGCAAACATACATGGGAAATCCGATTAAAATTTTAGTTGTAGATGATGAAGATAGAATTCGTCGCTTATTACGAATGTATCTTGAAAGGGAAAACTATGAAATTGATGAGGCGGAAAATGGGGATATTGCGCTCACGAAGGCAATCGCAATTGATTATGATTTAATTCTTCTAGATATTATGATGCCTGGTAAAGATGGAATCGAAGTGTGTCGAGAATTAAGAGAAAAAAAAGCGACACCTATTATCATGCTTACGGCAAAAGGAGAAGAGGTTAATCGAGTGCAGGGCTTTGAAGTAGGCACAGACGACTATATTGTGAAGCCATTTAGCCCTAGAGAAGTTGTTCTACGGATAAAGGCATTGTTGCGCCGTACCGCTTCAAGTACGACATATGTACAACCTGATACTGCTACGAAGGATGTTATTGTGTTTCCTCATTTAACAATTGATCATGATGCACATCGTGTAACTGCTGATGGGGTAGAAGTATCATTGACTCCAAAAGAATATGAATTATTATATTTCTTGGCCAAGTCTCCCGACAAAGTGTTTGATCGTGAGCAATTACTAAAAGAAGTGTGGCATTATGAATTTTTTGGAGACCTTCGAACTGTAGATACCCATGTAAAACGACTGCGTGAAAAGTTGAATCGCATATCGGAAAATGCAGCTAAGATGATAACAACCGTATGGGGTGTTGGGTATAAGTTCGAAGTTATACAAGAATGAAGCTATGGAGAAGTGTAGTTGGCAAGTTATGGGCGACCATTTTATTATTGGTATCCCTCGTTTTAATCATTTTAACGATTTTACTCGTCGAGTTTTTTGGAAATTTTCAAATTGATGAAGTTGAAAATAATTTAATGAAGACCGCAAAACGTATTGTCGAGATAACCAATACCCATGCTGATACAGATGAAGTTTTACAGATTGCATCGGAAATGATCGGTATAGAAACCAAAATGCTCGTTTTGAATGATGAGAACATTATTTTCAGCTCAGAAGCAATGGAGAAATACGGTGTTAATCCAGAATTTCTAAAAAATGACCCTAATCTAATCAAGGTTTTCACAAAAAGGGAAATGGTGAAGAAAGAACTGCTGCTTCCACTGAAAGTTGGTAATCAAAAGATTTCAGCCATTGTTGTTGGGGTTCCGCTTGATTTAAATGGTCAACAAGATGAAGTCTTTCTCTTTCAATCGTTAGAAACAATGGAAGAAGCCATTACATCTACTACAAAGTTCATTTTGCTTGCAGCTGGAGTCGCAATTATCCTCACAACAATCTTTGCGTTCTTTTTATCAACGAGGATCAATGCTCCATTAACGAAAATGCGGGAAGTAGCATTTGAAGTGGCTAAGGGGAAGTTTGATACAAAAGTACCGATTGTAACAGATGATGAGATTGGTGAATTGGCGATTGCTTTTAACCAAATGGGCAAACAGTTGAAGAATAACATGAGTGCCTTAAACCAAGAAAAAGAGCATCTAGCTAGCATTTTAAGAAGTATGGCAGATGGAGTCATTACGTTTAATAGAGATGGAACCATTTTGCAAACAAACCCGCCTGCAGAGCGTTTTTTGCATAGTTGGACTTTCGAGAAACTTGAGAATAATGGAATGGTTCCGTCTGTACTCATGAATTTATTTGATCGCTCGGAGCTACTTGACAAAGAACAAGTTGGTGAAATTTCTTTGCAAGGTCATGATTGGGTGTTAATCGTCAGTCCGTTATATGGAAGTGAGAGCATCCGAGGTGCAGTTGCGATTATCCGTGATATGACGGATGAAAGGAAAATGGATAAACTCCGTACTGACTTCATTGCGAATGTCTCCCACGAATTGCGAACACCAATTAGTATGCTTCAAGGGTATAGTGAAGCAATCATTGATGATATTGCTGAAAATGAAGAAGACAAAAAGGAAATGGCAAAGGTTATTTATGATGAATCGCTCAGAATGGGACGACTCGTTAACGACTTGCTTGATTTAGCCAGATTAGAATCGGAAAATATGCAACTTTGTTGTGATTGGATCCAAATGGAAGATTACTTAGAAAGAATCGTCTATAAATTTTCGGGACTTGCTAAGGAAAAAGAAATTATTTTGATAACTTCATTGAGAAATCCAAATCTTGAATGGACGTTCGATCCTGACCGAATTGAACAGGTATTGACGAATTTAATTGATAATGCCATTCGTCATACGCCGATTAGTGGAAGAGTTGAAATCATTCAACGACTAGATGAACGCCATGGGTTGATGATAGAAGTGAAAGATTCAGGTTCTGGAATTCCAAAAGAGGATTTAGCCTTTGTGTTCGAACGCTTTTATAAAGCAGACAAAGCAAGAACTAGAGGGAGTTCAGGTACTGGTCTGGGGCTTTCTATCGCTAAAAATATTATCAATGCACATGATGGGAAAATATCGGTGAACAGCTTGATTGGAGTTGGAACCACTTTTACTTTTAGTTTGCCTCGAAAAATGAAAGAAAATGAATAAAACACGAAAAGCTTGCCGGAAAATCTTGTTTCATAAGAAACTTTCATGGCGTTAAAACACCTTTGCCTAGTATTAAGGTAGATTGATTGCAAATAGAGAAACTGACTTCAATTAGGTGGCGGATCGGAGCAACATAGTAGTAGATGTCCATACGAAAGCTAGTTTACTATTCGATGTAATGGGTAACAGTTTTAAGTCATACCGTCTACCGCTATACAAACCAGTAAGGCATTAGAGGAGGCGGTTCATGCTATCCTCTATTTGTCTATGAAAACAGCATGAATCCTCATCATAATTTTAATCCGCATGAACCCTTTACTTTAAGGCTTAGAGGAATTGAAGAAGCGAAGGTGGGAGATTACAGCCTGTTATCCGGAATAAAAAATGAACGAAGTGGTCTACATATCAATCATTTCTCATACAAATAGAGAGTTGACGAAATTTATGTGAGGGGATAGATATGCTAGATTATGGAAAACGTTTATTAATTGTATTGATTTTTGGAATTTGTATCAGTTTGATGTTTATTGGTGGGAAAGGTAAGCATGAAGTGGACGAAGGATTCATTACAAGAAATCTTAACGAAAATGTGAAGGACAAATACGGATACTTCATGTGAACTTTGTGTTTCTGACGATGAGTAACTACACGATATGATTCATGAATTGGCAAAAGAGGAAATCTAAAAATGGTCAGACCTCATACTCTATACACCGTTTAATCTGTCATGTACCTGTCATATAAACGATATATAGTAAATGTGAGTTCTGACCATTTTGTTATGGGACAGCCTCTTTGTTCATTAGGCAATATTTAGTTACTTCATTGTAACGTGATTCGATATAAGAATGTAATATCTTCAAGTTGTTTTAGTTTCTCTTGCATGTCATCACTTAATGGATTATCAAAAGAGAGAATCATGATGGCTTCCCCACCAGCTTGTTTACGACCGACTTGCATGGTCGCAATATTCTCACCGTGGTCACCGATTATTTTACCAACACGGCCAATGACCCCGGGGCGATCCATATGCTGGACATACAATAAATTTCCTTCGGGATGGAAATCTATTGTGAAATCATTCAAACGAACGATGCGTGAACCATAGTTTTCCACATATGTTCCACTAATGCCAAGTTGTTTGTTATCCCCCTTGGCTGTAACGGTAATTAAGTTACTATACCCAAACGTATCATGGGAAGTCTTTTCGCCAATTGTCAGACCGCGTTCTTTAGCAATCAAAAGAGCATTGACTTCATTGACGGGCACATCTAATCTGGACTTGAAGAACCCAGATAGCAAGCTTTTTGTTAAAATACTTGCATCAAAATCCAAAGCTTCACCTGCATAATTCACCGAGATTTCATGAATTCCCTCAGGCATACTTTGACTAATAATCGATCCCATCTGTTTTACTAGTTCATAAAAAGGTTGAACCTTAGCAAACACTTCTTTGGATATCGCCGGAAGATTGATCGAATTCGTGACAAGTTTGCCAGTAAGGAAAGATAGGACTTCTTGGGCAACTTGAGTCGCTACATTTAATTGAGCTTCTTTGGTCGAAGCCCCAAGATGAGGCGTTGCAATAACTGAATCAAGTTCGAGTAACTTATGTCCCAATGGTGGTTCTTCTGCAAAAACATCAATGGCAGCACCAGCAATATGCCCCATGACAATCAATTCGTACAAATCATCTTCATTAATAATGCCGCCTCTAGCACAATTTAATAGATAAACACCTTTTTTGCATGTTAATAAATTTTCTTTATTTATTAGGCCTCTTGTTTCTGGTGTAAGAGGGGTATGCACTGTGATAATATCAGCCAAGGTTAATAGCTTTGCCAGCTCAAGCGGAGTAACCCCCATTTTCTTCGCCCGATCCGTCGTTAAGAATGGATCATAGACGAGTACATCCATCCCGAAAACTTTGGCACGTTTCGCGATTTCACTGCCGATTCTGCCCATTCCGACAATCCCTAAACTTTTCCCATAAAGCTCTGTACCTGTAAAAGAAGATCGTTTCCATTCCCCATTCTTAAGTGAGGCACGAGCTTGAGGAATATGCCGCATTAGAGAAGCCATCATAGCAAAAGTGTGCTCAGCTGTAGATATTGTATTCCCGTCTGGTGCATTGACAACGACGATTCCGCGTTTAGTAGCAGCGGGGACATCGATATTATCGATTCCGACTCCAGCACGAGCGATGATTTTAAGATTTGGCATAGACGAAATTAGTTCTTCAGTTACAGTCGTTGCGCTTCTAACGAGGAGCGCATCTATTTCATGAAGTTCATTTTTTGCTTCTTCTACTGTTTTTTCAATTAGCTTTACCATAGGTGCTACTAATAATGGCCCTAGTCCCTCTGGTTTAATTGCGTCCGCCACTAAAATCTGATACAAAACAAAACACCCCCTCTAAAATAATTCACTTAAATTTCAGTTAATTTTACAGGATGGATATACAAGTGTCAATTTTAGAAAGTTTCACATGTTAAAAACGAGGAAGATTTAATCATTTAGCACTCATTCGATCATAGTGCAAATTTAAATCCTTGCTTTTTTTTTCATTCGATGATAAATTAAAACCAATCAAGATGGTATGGATATTTGAAAATGTATGTGTAATAGATTAGTAGCAGTTCGTTCTCCATCTTAAGAGATAGGTAACAGAGGCTAATCTGGTCGCATATAATATTTCTTGTATTCTACTACTTGGAACACGTTTTCGGAAACGGAAAAAAAATCGAATAGGTCTATCTTCGGGGCGGGGCGTAATTCCCCACCGGCGGTGATGAAGGGACACCTTCAAAGCCCGCGAACCTTCGGGTTGATTTGGTGAGAATCCAAAGCCGACAGTATAGTCTGGATGGGAGAAGATGGAGGTTTCTTTCGAAATGTTCAATTTTACTTGAATTGAACGTTTATTTGACGATACCTTTAAAGCTCCCTTTAGTTCTATGAATTAAAGGGTATTTGAATGGTCGCAAATAATTTCGATGGAACCAATCCTCTTTTTCGTGGGGTAGATCACAAAAAAGAAGGAGAGAGATCTATGAAGGTGTACAATGTAAAGAAACTGGTTATTTTGGCAATGTTGGGGAGTATTTCTTATGTGTTAATGGTATTAAATTTTCCATTCCCTGGTTTACCACCGTTTTTAAAGATTGATTTCAGTGATATTCCGGCCATAATAGCTGCGCTGATTTTCGGTCCTGTTGCAGGGATTATCGTTGAATTGCTGAAAAATGTATTGGATTTTGTCATGATTGGAAGTCCGACGGGTGTGCCTGTAGGGCATATTGCTAACTTTGTAGCTGGAGTTCTATTTGTTTTGCCAACCTATTACATTTTTAAAGTATTAAATTCAAAACACGGAATGACAATTGCTTTAGTTGCGGGTACGATTATCATGTCTTTATTAATGAGTGTGCTAAATTATTATGTGATTCTTCCAGCGTATACGCTATTTATGAACTGGGATGCCATGTCATCTCAGGAAACAAGACAATTTGTTACGACTGCAATCCTTCCATTCAATATTTTGAAGGGTGGATTGATTACAATCGTATTTACACTGCTTTATATTAGAATGAAAACTTGGATTGATAAACAAGCATTATCTCATAATGCTTGAAGCGAATAGATGATAAGAGGCTGTCACAACAGGGTCTGACCTATTGCGGCAGCCTCTTTTTTATTAACAATATTGATTAATATTTACTTTGAAAAACTCCACCTTACATGTGTAAGGTGGAGTTTTTCAAAGTTGTTCGCTTTTATTTGTGCTTACTCAAATTTAGTAGCGTCTCCATCAAATGATTCATCTGCAATTTTGATGGAATCTGTTGGACAGCCTTCGAAAGCATCCATCATATCATCTAAAAGAACATCAGGAACTTCAACAGTTCCTTCATTATCATCTAGTATTACGAAGGCGATGCCTTCATCATCATAATCATAAATGTCAGGCGCTGCAGCTCCACAAGCACCACAAGCGATGCATGTATCCTTGTCAACGATTGTATATTTAGCCATTACAAAACTCCTCCCGGTAAATCCGCACTTTTCTGCTTTAAAATTGGTTCATGCCCTTGCATACTTCCTTATTGTAAAACTGAATGTAGAAATTTTCAATATAAATGTAATGAAAACACTTTTTGTATCAGGTTTTGTCAAACGAAACGATATGAATTTGTGACAAATTTAATGTTGATATTAAAAAAACGGCCAGTTTTTTAAAATCAATCAGGTTTCATAACCAATAGACTTCAATGTTTTGGTACAATGATAAAAGGTAGAGATTATAACAAGGTTGTGAATGTAAAAAATGCAAAATTACTTTGAAATGATCGTCCTATATTGTATTCGTATATTTAATGGAGAACGCTCCGTTTATGCTATTTTACATATGCTAAAGGGGAAAAAATCGTCTCAAACGATTCAAGATATTCATCTGTTTGGACTGACGAATCTGTTAGGTACATTACCTGATATTTCGAGAAGACAGCTTGAAATAACTGTAGATAATCTGCTTCAATCAGGGCTACTTATCACTTTACCTCAAAATGGCTATTATCTGTTAACCTCGAACGGTCAAGAACTATTGCAACAGCATCTGAAAAAGTATCCATTCCCAGAAACGTTGAATGGATTCAGATTTCAAAATCGTACCCAATCGTATTGGAGCAGATTAAGCCTCTTGATTCAAACTATATCACATATTATTCACAAGCAAAATCGTTTCTATCCGATTCAAAGGGATTTCCAAACACAAACATGGGTCAAACGGTATTTAGCTCAAAATCGGCAAAGTAGAGTGGAAATTGGGCGTCATTTATTTGACGAATTATCTACTCTTCTGGAAAAAAGACCGGAAAAGGAACGAGACGTTTTTGTAAAAAGATTAACAGGTATTCATCGTATAGGAAGAACTTATTCGCAAATCGCCAAAGAATTACATGATGACGAGTGGTATATGCGGTACTTATTTCTCGGAACGATTCATTTTATGTTACAGCAAATAGATGACTCATCAGTGCAGTATCCTTATTTATACAGCATTATTAAAGATGTTCAAGGCAATTCGCACACTCAGTTAACTAACTCGACGCAAAGGACTTTAAAGTATTTATATGATGGGAAATCGTTAGAGGAGATTGCCTTTATTCGAAGATTAAAGCGAAGTACAATTGAAGATCATATTGTGGAGCTCGCCTACTCTGATCCACGGTTTAATATTTCGCGCTTTATGTCTCCAAAAATTGAAGAAGCAATAAGAATAGCTGCTAAAACGAGTCGAACGAAACAATTACGTGCTGTTAAAGAAATCGTGGCCAATGATGAAATCAGCTATTTTCAAATCCGCCTTGTCCTGGCAAAAGCAGGTGATGATAAATGAATATAGAAGAAATTTTAGTCAAACAATTCGGTTATAATATGTTTCGTCCAGGTCAAAAAGAAGTCATCGAATCTCTACTTGAGGGCAATCATACTTTGGCAATGTTACCGACTGGTTCTGGGAAATCATTATGCTATCAGCTTCCAGCCTATGTATTAAATAAAGCAGTTATAATTGTATCACCTTTACTGTCTCTTATGCAGGACCAAGCGGAGCAGCTAAAAATGCGAGGCGAAAAAAGTGTAATTACACTGAATTCATTTTTGACATCGGTTCAAAAAAGGGAAGCGATTGAGCGTTTAGACTCGTATCGCTTTATTTACTTATCGCCAGAAATGCTTGCTATTCCTCGTATTATCGAACGATTGCAGAAACTTGAAATTGGATTGTTCGTTATTGATGAAGCGCATTGTATTTCACAATGGGGGTATGATTTCAGAACGGATTACTTGAACTTAGGAAATATAAGGAGTAAATTGAACAATCCTCTTACGTTGGCATTGACGGCAACTGCTACAAAAACGGTTCAAGCAGATATTAAAGAGAAGCTGAAACTCAAAAAACCAAAGGAAGTCATTACTTCTGTGGATCGTAGTAATATTGCTTATATTGTTGAGGAGCTCTCTTCGTATACTGAAAAGCTTGCAAGGCTCAAGGAATTAGTAAACAGCTTTGATGGATCGGGGATTATTTATTTTTCAAGTAAGAAAGCGGCAGAATCTGTTACGAACTTTTTACAAGAAAATGGTGTTAAGGATATTGATTATTACCACGGAGGGATGGAACAAGAGCAAAGGATGCTGATTCAACAGCAGTTTCTTCATGGACAATTACGTATCATTTGTGCGACTTCTGCATTTGGTATGGGTGTGAATAAAAATAATGTAAGAGTCGTTATTCATTTTCATTTGCCAGGAGGGATGGAAGCTTATTTACAGGAAATAGGCAGAGCAGGCCGTGACGGGAAGCAAAGTGCAGCCATTCTATTGTATTGTGACGGTGATGAAGGTTTACCACTCCATCTAGCAGAGCAGCAGTTGCCTACACTTTATCAAATTGAAGAGACTTGTGCATCTCTTCATAAACTTGAAGTAGGTATTTGGAATATTGAACCAAGGCAAGAAATAGAATTAAGAGAAATGCATGCATTGACAGATGTGCAGTGGAGATGGATTACGCATTTTGTAAAAGAATTTGAACGTGAAGATCCGTTTATGATAACTAAGAAGTTAAAGAAAATTGCTAATGAGAGAAGGTTTGAAAATCAAAACAAACTTGAGCGTTTCTTTCGTTGGGTTTCCGTTTCTGGCTGCAGACGGGTAAATATTCTGTCTTACTTTGATGTGGCTATGACAGAAAAAAATCAAACTTGCTGTGACCGTTGCAAAGTGGTGACAGATGAGCTTTTAGCATCCTTACCACATGATGACCTAATAGTTAAAGAGTTGAAAAAAACATGGAAGCAGGAATTGGCTGCCATTTTGATAGGGGAAGCAAAAACCAATGAAGAACAAACAAGCTGAGCTCATTGGACGGCTTTCCAATCAAGAGCTACATAAGCAATTATTTTTAACACAGATTCTGCTTTTGGTTATTTCTGCTATACTTGGGTTCATTCTATTTGATTACTTTTCATCATTCACGAAAATTTTTCGAATGGAATGGAAAATAATTTATATTGGAGTTAGTGCAGGAATCACTGTTGTTTTGCTAGATTTAGTGATGATGAAACTCTTGCCAGAAGCGTATCACAATGATGGAGGAATCAATGAAAGAATCTTCACGAGTTTGTCCTATCCGATGATTGCCGTGGTCGCATTATCGGTTGCAATAAGTGAGGAAGTTCTGTTCAGAGGCGTGTTACAAACCCATATTGGATTAATATGGACAAGTGTTCTCTTTGCCCTTGTTCATTATCGCTATTTGTTTCATCCATTTTTATTCGTCAATATTATTTTATTAAGCTTTTTTATTGGTTTCATTTTTGAAATGACAGGTAATTTATATGTGACGATTAGTATGCATTTCACGATTGATTTCATTTTAGGGCTAATAATTAAAATGACAAAAGGAAAGAACCTTGATAGAAAGAGGGAAGAATGATGCATCCCGATAATACACCAAACGAGTTTCAAGAAAATAATGTAAGAAAGAACGCGAAACCTTTACCAACCAGGAGCGAACTTCGAGCGAAAAAGAAAAAAAAGCGGAAGAATAGGTTTCCGTTAATTAAGATATTAGCTGCTTTCTTTATTGCTATGCCCATTGCGATATATTTTTTATTACCATACTTAGAAAAAGAAAAGCCAATTTCATTAACTCCACAAAAGAAAACAAGTGGATTTGAAACAGTAGAAGTTACAAAGCGCATAAACGATGTAGAATCAAACGAAACGATAGATTCAGAGCAAGAAAAAACGAATGATAAGGAAGCAGTCCCTGGTGTTTCTAACCTACCTGAAGAAATTGAACAACCTGTGGAGAAATCTTCGGTATCTGTTTCAGAAAGGAAAGAGAAGAAAGACAAAAAACAGGACGCAAAAGATGAGTACCAAATTGTTTACCATACCGTTTCGCCAAATGAAAGTTTGTTTGTTATTGCAACGAACTATTATAAATCTGCTGCTGGTATCGAACAGATTAAAGAATGGAATCATTTAAAGGGAGATGAAATACAGGTAGGTCAAGTTTTAAAAATCCCTTTAAAGGAAAATGAATAAGAGTTTTCAGTCATAGTTTTGGGACATGCACATATAGTGATGGTGTAGACGCATTGGAGGGGAAGTAAATGGAGTCAGCCATCCTATTATTGGACGATAATACTGATCAGGCGACGAAACAAATGTTGCAGCATGTAGTAGAGCGAAAAAGAAAATTTGAGGCATTGAAAAAAAAGCATACCATGACGATGTGGGCAACAATTATTTCCGCAGGCTCATTGTTTGCCTACCTATACACTGCTATAATTATTCCCTATTCTTATTCTTTTTTCACAATGTTTTCTGCGTTTGTTGATCAGTTTACGCATATGCTATTTTTACTAATGACAGTGGGCTTGTACGGTTACATGGGTATCATGAAGAAAAAGGCTGATAAAGCAGAGCTGGAATACCATACAATGAGAAAAGAAATCATTCATAAAAGCAAAGAGCTGTGGAAACCTGAGATGAAATGGGAAAATCGGCACAAGGTGTTTGAAATGATGAAGAAAAATTATGATATAAATCTGTATCATGAAAGTAAATAGAGCTATAATAAACGTGCTTTCCAACATAACATGTAAATTGTTTCATCAGGGGCATGACTCTTTGACTTTGGGTCAGCCTATTTTTGTATGAAGGACATGGGGACTTAGTCTTCGCGACTTATTCATATAGCCAATCTACTTAGCAAGTATACTTATGTAATCAAGAAAGCGTCCTAAATTCCGGCTCCGCACCGCCGCCATTGTGATGAGGTGAGTGTAGCTGTTTAATGATTGACCCTTCATGGAAAATGGTGGCGTTTTATCCCATACAATTTTTATTTAAAATCAAATGGTAAGTGATGAGAAGGAAGGCTGTCAATAGATGATTCAAAACGGAATAATTATAGGTCTCGCCATAATTATAGTCCTGATCGGGTATATGTGGCGAATGGCATTTTTAAATAGAATTTTAGTACAATCCTTGAACTTTGAAGATTTCTCGGAATCAGCACATCCTATTTCTTTATTTTTTATATCTGACATACATAGGCGAAAGGTGTCACCTAAGCTAATCGATTATGTCCGTAATAAAGCGGATATCGTCATCATTGGTGGTGATTTAAGAGAAGGCGGAGTTCCGTGGAATCGGGTGACTGCGAATATTAAAAAACTAAAAGAAATAGGCCCCGTCTATTTCGTATGGGGAAATAATGATTATGAACAAAATGAGCAAGAATTATTGAATATACTCGAGAGGCAAAAGGTGACAGTCCTTAATAATAAATCGACGAGGCTTACAGTATCAGAAAATCAAAAGATTACGTTAATTGGTATTGAGGATATAAGTGAAAAAAAGGCGAGGTATGATTTAGCTCGTAAAGATGCTGTAGCGACTGATTTTAGAATTTTAATTAGCCACAACCCACTTATTGTCAATAAGGTGAAAAGAAGCCATAATATTCATCTTGTTTTATCTGGTCATACTCATGGCGGACAAATTAGGATTTTTGGAATCGGACCATATGAGCATGGAGGAATAACTAAAACTGAAAAATCGCTTTTTTTAACGAGTAATGGGTATGGAACAAGTACGATACCATTACGGCTGGGGGCAAAGCCAGAGACCCATTTACTGACGCTTCAAAATGGAAAGGATACGGAATATAAATCAAAAATCATTGAACTGTAGCTTGGACAAATGTCAATTTACGAGTTTTTATTCTTTGATTTACCTTGTTTTAAGTGTTGATTGAAAGGATTTAATGCCACTCTATTAGTGCGTGTTCAAAAAGGGGGATGAAAGAGCCGAGAAGTTCGAGGAGCTCATCTCGAGAGGACTGCGCGGTTTGAACAGGAGGTCATTAATGAACTTTGAAGCAATTCGTAAGCTTTTTAAACGGACTTTTTGAACAACCTCTATTAGAAAATGTTAAACCAGATTTAGTATAATGATCTTTTGTATTGTCTGAACATTTAACAGACATTTTTAAGTTGGTGAAAAAAGTGAAACATACAAACCCTGATATAATTGTCGGAATCGATGATGAGAATGAAGGATTAATTAGAAGAGAAAATGGATATGCACCGTGATTAATCGTTTTCATATGATGTATGAAAATGGTTATTCAGGGGGCATTCTTTTATGAAGCTTGAGCGACTGACGAATAACAAGATTAAAATATTTTTAACGTTCGATGACTTGTTTGATCGAGGAATAACCATAGAAGATATTAAGGCTAATTCACTCAAGATTCACAAACTTTTTCAGGAAATGGTGGAAGAAGCATGTGAGGAAATGAACTTTAAAATGAGCGGATCAATTGCGGTTGAGATTTTTTCCTTACAGGCACAAGGGTTAATTATTGTTGTGTCTAAGAACGAGGAAGATATGTTGACTGATGAAGATGAATACCTGGATTTAGATGTTCGGATTGGTGAACATCCTTATATACTTTATACGTTTGCAGATATTGAAGCAGTTATTCAACTCGCGCATTGTGTAAAACAAATGAATGTTTGCATAACCCTTTATGAATTTGAGAGTCAATATTATTTTCTGATTGAAAAGGTGCCGGAAGAGTCGTATGATACGATCATTTCGCTTTCTGCTGAATATGGGTATGCGTCTACGTTGACTATATCTAGATTAAAGGAGTATGGAAATTGTATTATACCTGAAAACGCTCATTTAATACTTACGAAGTATTTTTCCAAATAATTATGTTATGGAAAGGTAAAGAGCAATGGCAAGAAAAAAAACGTTCAATTGCTCTTTCCTACTTTGTAAATCCAAGGTCTAACTGTCTTATTACTTAGGATAGAGTAAGATAAATGATGCCGCTTTCAGGAAGTTTGTGATTATTCTACTTTTTCCAATTTTAATGCTTTGCAGAAATGATACAAAGGTGTATACTTTTGAATGAAGGACATGAGGACAGGGCTTCGCGACTTACTCATATAGCTAATCCATTTAACGGTATACTTATATTTATTAACGAGAAAGCATTCGATATTCCGGCTTTGCACCGCCACCATTGTGATTTTAGCGAGTGTAGCGTGCTTAATGATCTATCCTTCATTGTAACTAGTGGCGTTTTAAAGCCATTTTACGTTTGGTATGAAAGATGACTCAAAGTAATTACTGAAGATTCTAGGAGGTATACAGATGGTAGCCGAGAAAGGTACTGACCATACTAACCAAGAACAAGAATATGATGTGCTGAAGTCTACTCAGACTGTAATACATAAAGCATTGGACAAGCTTGGTTATCCTGAGGAAGTTTATGAGCTGCTTAAAGAACCATTGCGTTTGTTAACAGTGAAGATTCCAGTAAGAATGGATGATGGTTCAGTAAAAATATTCACTGGATATCGTGCTCAACATAATGATGCGGTAGGTCCTACTAAGGGTGGAATTCGTTTTCATCCAGATGTGACTGAAAAAGAAGTGAAGGCATTATCTATTTGGATGAGCTTAAAATGTGGAATTGTTGATTTACCATATGGAGGAGGAAAAGGCGGAATCGTTTGTGATCCTCGTAATATGTCGTTTCGTGAACTAGAAAGATTAAGTCGCGGTTATGTGCGTGCGATTAGTCAAATCGTTGGACCAACAAAGGATATCCCTGCTCCTGATGTATTTACCAACTCACAAATCATGGCTTGGATGATGGATGAATATAGCCGAATGGATGAATTCAACTCCCCTGGTTTCATTACGGGTAAACCGCTTGTTTTAGGTGGTTCACACGGTCGTGATTCAGCTACGGCGAAAGGGGTTACAATTGTTATTCATGAAGCGGCTAAGAAAAAAGGCATCGATGTAAAAGGTGCACGCGTCGTTGTTCAAGGATTCGGTAACGCTGGAAGCTATCTTGCGAAATTTATGCATGATGCAGGTGCGAAGGTCGTAGGGATATCTGATGCTTATGGTGCCCTTTATGAGCCGGATGGACTGGATATTGATTATTTACTTGATCGCCGTG
Source organism: Paenibacillus sp. FJAT-29882 (assembly GCF_001510645.1). GTDB lineage: Bacteria > Bacillota > Bacilli > Bacillales > DSM-1321 > Peribacillus. The sequence goes on from NZ_LMVB01000001.1 coordinate 1,257,139, forward strand.
ATAGTTTTGGAACGGTTACCAAGTTATTTAAGAATACGATTACAAATAAAGAGTTGTTAGAACTTGAATGTGATATTCTTGTGCCAGCAGCTATTGAAAACCAAATAACAGAAGATAATGCTCACAATATACAGGCGAAGATTGTTGTCGAGGCAGCTAATGGTCCAACAACGATGGAAGCTACACAAATCTTAACTGACCGCGGCATCCTACTTGTACCAGACGTACTTGCTTCATCCGGTGGAGTTACCGTTTCTTATTTTGAATGGGTTCAGAATAACCAAGGGTACTACTGGGGTGAAGAAGAAGTAGAAGAGAAACTAGAAAAAATCTTGATTAAAGCGTTCAATAATATTTATGACACTGCACAAACAAGACGTGTTGATATGCGCTTGGCTGCCTATATGGTAGGGGTAAGAAAAATGGCAGAGGCCTCACGTTTCCGCGGTTGGATTTAAGTCTTAAGCTTAATTAATTGATGAAAGTGACAAAATCTCCTATTCTTAATGAAAAGGAGATTTTTTTTTGAAAAGTTTCTTGAAATATAAGGAATCGCATCTGCAAACAGGCACAATGCGCCATCGGTTCAAGATCAAAAGCCGATAAGAGGACGACTTGTGCTTTGATACAAGAAAGAGGGTAAAACATGATTCAAGAAGAAGTGATTATTATTGGCGGGGGACCATGTGGCCTCGCTGCAGCCATTGCTTTAGAGAATGAAGGAATTCAGGCACTTGTTATTGAAAAAGGCAATATTGTGAATTCTATCTATCACTACCCCACTCATCAGACGTTTTTTAGCACGAGTGAAAAACTTGAGATTGGCGATGTTGCTTTTATTACAGAAAATAGAAAACCAGTCCGGAATCAGGCGCTAGCCTATTATCGAGAAGTAGTGAAGAGAAAACAATTACGAATATCATCATTTGAAAATGTAACCAATGTTGAAAAAGAAGAGAATGGTACCTTTGTCGTTATTACTTCTAAAGCAACCTATTCGGCGAAAGCCATTATTATCGCAACTGGTTATTATGACCACCCGAATTATCTAAATATTCCAGGTGAAAATCTTCCGCATGTATCGCATTATTTTAAGGAAGGTCACCCATTCTTTGATAAAGATGTAACAGTGATTGGTGGAAAAAATTCAAGTATTGATGCTGCGTTGGAGCTCGTAAAGGCCGGTTCAAGGGTTACTGTTCTTTATCGAGGTATGGAATATTCTCCAAGCATTAAACCGTGGATATTACCAGAGTTCGAATCACTAGTTAGAAATGGGACAATCACAATGGAATTTGGGGCCCATATTGATGAAATCACAGAAAACCAAGTAATCTATCATACGGCTGAGCGTGTCGAAGCAGTTAAAAGTGATTATGTGTTTGCTATGACAGGCTATCATCCGGATTATTCCTTTTTAGAAAGAATGGGGATTCACATTCAAGAAGAGAATGGCAGACCAATATTTAACCATGAGACAATGGAAACGAATGTATCTGGAATATACATTGCTGGGGTTATTGCTGCTGGAAATAATGCGAATGAAATCTTTATTGAAAATGGTCGTTTCCATGGTGGAATGATTGCTACACATATTGCTTCTAAAATTCTCTAATTCGCATATGCCAATCTAAATAGAGTGCTAAACCAAAATTCGATTGAGCACTCTATTTAGATATTCCATACATACGTAAATATATTCTAGATTCATTTGGGGTGATTTTAGATAAAGTCTCAAGTAGCAAATTTGCGAAATTAAATCGATTAATGTTGCTATTTCTGCTCTTTTATTTCATTCACGATTTGGAAGAAATTTTGACTGTAGAGCCATTCCTTTTTAATCATTCCGATACGAATTCTTTCCGTCTAACAACAAGGCAGTTTACATTTGCCTTTTTACTATTATGGATCATATCAGTAATTAGATGCTATCAAGTTTTAAAGAAGAAGTATTCTTAGGAATGGAGCCTCTTACTTTCTTTTCAATTTTAGTACCAGGTCTCTTTTTAGCCAACGGTGTAAGTCACTTCATTCAATTCATTATTATAAAAAACTATGTTCCAGGTATCATTACATCGATACTTGTCATCTATCCATATTCTTTTTTTACTCTTACATACTTGTTCAAAGAGAAATTAATAACGATGAAAAAATTTATGTGGTTTCTATGTTTAGGTTTTATTTTACAAATTCCTTTTGCACTTTTATCCCTTTGGTTTTCCGAATTATTGTTTTAATCTATGGTTATTTTACTTTGAAACGAGTCATCCATTTAAATTTACAGAGAAAACATTCGCTGGATTTCTATTTGAGATTCCGTGTTATGTAGGGCAATCAATAATTTGATCCGTGCTTTCTGACCGTTGAGACCGTTTGAGAAAATGATCCCCATATCCTTCAACTGCTTCCCACCTCCGTTATATCCATACACATCTTGTACGATTCCATTAAAGCAGCGGGAGACGATCACAACAGGAATATTTGCCGCTAATAGGGCCTCGATTCCTTTCATCGTTTCGGGAGGCATATTACCTTGGCCTAGAGCTTCAATGACTAAACCATCAATATTCATCTCCTTTAATGCATAAAATAAGGTAGAGTCCATTCCAGCGTGTGCTTTAAGCAGGGTTACTCGTTTTGAAACGGTTTCCATCGGATACTTTTCTTGATGCTCAGGATGATGATGGAAAAAAACAGCACGCTTGGTCACAATCCCTATTGGACCGTATTGTGGACTTTGAAAAGTGGAAACATTGCTAGTATGCGTTTTGGTAGCGTTAGCGGCTGTATGAATTTCATCATTTAAGACGATGAGGACGCCTTTTCCAACCGCTTGATCACAGATTGCAACCTTAATGGATGAAATGAAATTGTATAATCCATCAGAGCCGATTTCATTGCTTGAGCGCATAGCACCTGTGACAACGATAGGGATATTCGTCTGTATCGTCAGGTCCAGAAAATAGGCTGTTTCTTCAAGAGTGTCTGTACCGTGGGTGATCACAACTCCGTCGATTGGCGCATCTTGGATTGATTCCTCTATTAGCTTCTTAATTGAAAGCATTTCGGTAGCAGTGATATGTGGCGAAGGCAAGTTAAAAGGCTCTTTGATGATTAAATTCGCCATATCATGAATCGTCTCAGACGTTATTTTAATTGGGTTTTCATTGGCTAATTTTACGGCGCCAGCCGAATCCTCCATCATAGAAATCGTCCCACCTGTATGAATAATTAACACATTTTTTTTCATAATTCGTCACCTCCAGGTTCATTAAAAAAGCCAATCACAGAAATTAAGCTGTCATTTTCTTTTTCCTCATTCCATGATACGATTAAATAAAAGATAAGAAAAGGGGTCAGCCATGCTGGTCATTTTAACTGCAGGCATTGCACCTGGTTTAGCATTGCTGAGTTACTTTTATTTGAAAGATCAATATGACTCTGAACCGGTTTCAGCCGTGTTTAAGACGTTTTTATATGGCGTTTCTCTAGTGCTTCCGATTATGTTTCTCCAATACGTGATGCAAACGGAAAATGTCTTTACATCCCAATTTGGCGAAGCATTTCTAAAAGCTGCACTGCTGGAGGAATTCATGAAGTGGTTTTTTCTTCTGTATATTATTTATCCGTTCGCTGTATTTGATGAACCGTACGATGGAATTGTTTATGGTGTTTCTGTTTCACTAGGGTTTGCGACGATGGAGAATATTTTATATTTAATTGCGAATGGAGTTGAACATGCATTAGGAAGAGCGATACTTCCTGTGTCTAGTCATGCATTATTCGGTGTAATCATGGGGTACTATTTGGGTAAAGCCAAATTCTCCAACACACATAAAAAACTATTCTTGTTCTTATCTCTAGGAATATCGGTATTTCTTCATGGATTGTATGACTTCATTCTCTTAATAGATCGGTTTTGGGTTTATTTGATTTTGCCATTTATGATTTTTCTTTGGTGGTTAGCTTTGAAAAAAGTAAAAACTGCACGACGTCTATCTCAATTTCATGATTCAACAAGTTTTTAAATAATAGTGTGTGTTCAAAAGGAGGATAAAAAGAGCCGAGAAATTCGAAAGCTATTTTTACCGGACTTTTTGAACAACCTCTAATAAGTAATCCTAATATCGATTTTTCAGCTCAAATCATTTAAAAGAGAGTAAAGAGGGAAACCATTCGGTTTTCCTCTTTTTGCTATTAAGGTTTTTTCTACTTATCTTGGAATAAAAACGGCCCTTAAGAAGAAAATAGGTATACATTACATCATAAGAAAAAGAGGGTGTGTAGTTGATGAAAGGAATTTCGTCAAAATGGAAAGGTGTAATAGCGACAGTTTTAGCTGTTTGTTGCTTAGCATTTTCTGACTATGATGCTTCGGCCTTTACGAGCCAAGTTATCCAAAAAGGTGCGGTCGGAGACGATGTCATTGAGCTTCAAGCTCGATTGCAAAATATCGGCTATTATCATGGGAAAATCGACGGGGTATATGGGTGGGGAACGTATTGGGCTTTGCGAAATTTTCAACAAAGCTTTGGGCTACCTATTGATGGTTTAGCTGGTTTTACAACGAAAAAAAAGCTTGCAGATGCATCGAATTTTAATGCAAAATTTGTCCATGAACAAATTCAAAAAGGCAACGAGTTTACGTATTATGGTGGCGTAGATATTGAAAAGCAAATTAAGCCGAATACAAATAAGAAGAATACGAACACGACGGGGAAAACGAATACTAGTACGAAACAAGCTACCAAAAGCAATCAAAAAACGAATACTGCTTCGAATCTTCCAGCTGGATATTCACAGAATGATATCCAATTAATAGCGAATGCAGTGTACGGTGAATCTAGAGGTGAACCTTATATAGGGCAGGTTGCAGTTGCTGCTGTAATCTTAAATCGTCTGGATAGTCCTTCGTTTCCAAATACAATATCTGGGGTTATTTTTGAACCTGGAGCGTTTACGGCTGTAGCGGATGGCCAAATTTGGTTAACTCCCAATGAAAGAGCAAAAGAAGCAGTTATTGACGCAATCAATGGTTGGGACCCAAGTGGAAATGCTGAGTATTACTTTAACCCACAAACAGCAACAAGTAAATGGATTTGGACAAGACCCCAAATTAAACAAATCGGCAAACATATTTTCTGTCATTGAGAGGTGAAACGAATTGATTAGAAACGTAGTGATTGGTGTATTAGTATTAGCTGTAGCAGGTACTGGATTTTGGGGCTACCAAGAACATAAGGAAAAAAATGCAATCTTGATTAATGCTGAAAATACGTATCAACGTGCATTTCATGATTTATCGTATCAGGTAGATATTTTGCAAGATAAGATTGGTAATACATTAGCAATGAATTCACGGACATCTCTTAGTCCTGCCCTTACAGATGTTTGGAGAATCACATCTGAAGCACAAAATGATGTAGGTCAACTTCCATTGACATTACTTCCATTTAATAAAACCGAAGAGTTCTTGTCAGATATCGGTGATTTTAGCTATCGAACTGCTGTTAGAGATTTGGAAAAAGAACCGCTTAATGATAAGGAATACACTAGACTTGAAACACTTTACGGCCAAGCTGGAGAAATTCAAAAGGAACTAAGAAAGGTTCAACATCTTGTTATTAAGAATAATCTTCGTTGGATGGACGTTGAAATGGCTTTAGCGTCAGGGAAAGAGAATACGGACAACACGATTATTGATGGTTTCGAAACGGTTGAAAAAACAGTGTCGGGTTACTCTGAATCCCAAACAGGAGATCCCACTTATACGAGTAGTAAGCAAGAAAATAAAAACTATCAAAACTTAAAAGGTGAGATTATTTCGAAAAAAGAGGCGGTTCAAAAGGCGAAAAAATATGCAAAAATGAAAGAGCCGATCGAGGTAAGGGTTGAAGAAAATGGAAAAGGTGCGAAATATGAATTCTATAGTATAAGTCTCCTTGAAACAGGTACTAATACCGAAGTAGATATGGATATAACTAAAAAAGGCGGATATCCAGTCTGGTATATTAACAACCGTGATATTCAGAACAGTAAATTGGATTTAAATAAAGCGAGTCAAAAAGCGGTTCAATTTCTAAAAGAAAATGATTTTGAATCACTGGATTTGTTTGAAAGTGCTCAATATGATCATATAGGATTATTTAATTTCGTTACTTTACAGGATGGTATAAGAATCTATCCTGATTCAGTGAAAATTAAGATTGCACTTGATGATGGATCAGTGCTTGGTTTTTCAGCTGATGACTTCTTTCAATCACATAAAAAACGCGATATTCCCAAAGCCGCACTATCTGTTGAAGAAGCAAAAACAAAAATTAATCAGAAAGTAACCATTATGGAGGAAAGAAAAGCGTTAATAGTCAATGATCTTGATCAAGAAGTTCTTTGTTATGAATTTTTAGGAACCATTAATCAAGATACGTATCGGATTTTTATCAATGCTAATTCGGGCAGAGAAGAAAAAGTGGAAAAATTGAAAAATTCTGAGCCGGTGTATGAAAATCTATTGTAAGAAACGAATTTAGCATTATGACGTGATATTTTGTATGGGGAATGATCTAAATAACTCGTATACGATAGAGGAGTCTCCCTCACATTTTGGTTCATACAAACACATGGATCGTTTTTGTAGCATATTATTCATATAAAAAAAGGAAGAGTACGTATGTGCTTTTCCTTTTTTTGTTTTCATGTAATAATAATGGAAATAGAGAAAGAAAGCCTCATGTTGAACAAGTTATTATAGGGAAGTGTGAAATGATGATTAATATCGGGGACGCTATATTAATAAAGTCAAGGTTTTCTATGACTGAAGAAGTGTATAAAGCAATGGTAGTAGAGATAGAGGATGGCGGTTTATTTATTGATTATCCGGTGAATGTTGAGACCGGGAAGATTGCGTTTTTGCCAGATGGTATGCAATTGGAGATTACAATTACTGATTCAGATCAAGCTGTTCATATTTTTGAATCTGAGGTGCTAGGTAGGATTAGAGTAAGAATTCCGATGATTCAATTATTATTACCTCCGGAGAATACTTTCATTCGAATTCAGAGACGACAATATGTAAGACTGGAGGTCTCAGTGGATGCAGCTGTCCATCCACAAAAAAATGAATTTTCACCTTTTAAAACCATTACGGAAGATATAAGCGCCGGTGGAGTAGCGATAAGGCTACCGAAAAATGTAGATATAAAAGAAGCTGCCAACGTAAAATTATGGCTCGTATTGCCCTTGAAGTCAGGAGAAATTCATTATCTAAGCATGAAGGGAAGAATCACTCGCTTAAATGATGAACAGAAAGGAAAAAATATCCTTTCGATTCAATTTATTGATGCAACGGATACCGATACTAAATTATTCATGCGTTTTATTTTTGAAAAACAACTGGAGTTAAAGAAGCGGGGAATTATCTAAAAATGTTAGACTTCTCATGCTAAACATATGGTTTAGTTAACAAGTATTATATATCATTATTTCGTAAAGAAATTGAATGAATAACATATCATTACTCCATACTGTTAGAAAGGCTTGATCGCGGATGGAGGATTTGAACAATTTTGAAAACAGTAGAACGATTTATTATTAAATTGATTTGGATTCAATTGATTTTCTTACTTGCCTTTCAACTTTTTTTGAATCGTGAAGACACTTTTGTTCAATTTAAAAAACTTGCTCGGTATGAAGGGGTCAATAGCAATAATTATACGAAAGTCATTGAAACGTTTGATGATTTGCAAGACTAAAAGAAAGCGGGTTTTTTCGCTTTTTTTTTTGTTGAAGTAACCTTAGAGTGCGTGTTTAAAAAGAGCCGAGAAGTTCGAGGAGCGCATCTCGAGAGACCTGCATGTATGCAACAATACGCGAGACCAGAGAGACAGAGCTTTGATGCAATTCGCAAGCTTTTTTACCGGACTTTTTGAACATCCTCTTAGAGGTTTAAAAAGCTCATTTAGTTTTTTTGTATGGCACCGCTATTATACATGAATGAGCTAAAAACGTTGGAACAACCTCTTAATAGTATGTTACCTAAGAAGATGAATTCTTATTTGTTAGGCAAAAGTATTTCTGTTTCCTTAAGTGAATGTGATAAAATAAAGAGGATAAGATATTATAGCGTTAGATAGGATTTTAGGAGGATTTATGATAAAAAAAATATCTGTTGCCATCGATGGACCTGCAGCAGCGGGGAAGAGTACCGTGGCAAAAATAGTGGCAGAAAATTTTAAGTACATTTATGTGGATACAGGTGCAATGTACCGTGCATTAACATATAAAGCTTTTAGTGAACGAATCAATCCGACAGAAGAACAAGAACTTTTTTCTTTGCTGACACAAACGGAAATCGAATTAATGCCAAGTGAACATGGACAACTTGTGTTTCTTGATGGTGAAAATGTCACAGCACAAATAAGGAATAACGAAGTGACAGCTGCTGTATCTGAAGTATCTAAGCATCGTTCGATTCGAGAAGAAATGGTCACAAGACAGCAACAGCTAGCAAAAGGCGGGGGTGTTGTCATGGATGGACGGGATATCGGCACACATGTCCTTCCAGATGCGGAAGTAAAAGTGTTCTTAATTGCTTCAGTAGAAGAGCGTGCAAACCGTAGATACCAGGAAAATTCACAAAAAGGATTTTCAGCAGATATAGAGAAATTAAAAGAAGAGATTACTTTACGTGATAAGCTGGACTCGGAACGGGAAGTATCACCATTAAAAAAGGCGAAAGATGCCTTAGAACTAGATACTACCTCCATGTCGATCGAACAGGTAGCAAAGAAAATTATTTCGCTCATAGAAGAAAGGATAAGATGAATTTGAATTTTTACACATTTGCAAAAAACGTTGTAAAAATTGTTCTATTGCCATTCTATAGGGCTAAAGCAATAGGAAAGGAAAATATCCCGGGAGGGGGTGGCGTACTAATCTGTACCAACCATATTAACAACCTAGATCCACCAATGGTTGGAATTGCAACGAAAAGAGACGTTCACTTTATGGCTAAAGAAGAATTGTTTCAGATTCCTATTTTGAAGGGCGTATTACCTAAAGTTCATGCATTTCCAGTAAAACGCGGATTGAGTGACAGGGAAGCGCTACGAAAAGGACTAGCGATACTTAAAGATGGGCAAGTATTAGGGCTTTTCCCAGAAGGAACACGAAGTAAGGATGGTCAATTAGGTGAGGGATTAGCGGGAGCAGGATTTTTCGCTCTCCGATCAAAAGCAACAGTTCTTCCATGTGCAATTATTGGTCCATATAAAATGTTTAGACCTGTAAAAGTTGTCTTTGGAAAACCGATGGATTTTGAAAAATTGCGCGAAGAGAAGGTTTCAGCAGATGTCGCAACGAAGACTATCATGAATGAAATTCAAACTTTGATTAATGAGCATAAATAATTCATCTTGCTTGACAATTTATCGTTTTTATTAGAGTTTATATAAATAGGGGATTAATTCCGAATTATGAATTAATATAAAATCTTTATTCACTCTTAGACAGGCAAGCTAACATATTCTTAGATCAGGAAAAAGCCTGGAATAGAAATTCTGCAGTGCAGTCATGGGTTAAGGAGGAGTTCGTAATGACAGAAGACATGAACCAAATTGAAGTAAACAATTATGTAGTGGGAGACAAGGTGAAGGCAACGGTTTCCAAGGTAGAGGAAAAACAAGTCATTGTAGCTGTGGAAAACGTGAAAGCCGATGGCATTATCCCCATAAGTGAATTATCAAGCTTACACATTGAAAAAGCGTCTGACGCAGTAGCACAAGGCGATATACTTGAACTTGAAGTAATCAAGGTAGAGGAAGAAGCTCTTATTCTATCAAAAAGAAAAATAGATGCTTTAAAGGCTTGGGATCAACTTGAACGGATGTTCGAGACTCAGGAAGTATTTGAAGCGGAAGTTCGGGATGTCGTGAAAGGCGGTCTTGTCGTTGATTTGGGAGTAAGAGGATTTGTTCCTGCCTCTCTAGTTGAAGACTATTTTGTAGAAGATTTCTCAGATTATAAAAACAAATCATTAACATTTAAAATCGTTGAGCTTGACAAAGAGAAAAATCGTTTAATTCTATCACATCGAGCGGTCGTTCAAGATGAAAAGAAAAAACACAAATCAAATATTCTTGATAAAATTGAAAGCGGACAAGTGATTGAAGGAATCGTTCAAAGACTGACAGATTTCGGAGCATTCGTAGATATCGGCGGTGTAGACGGTCTTGTTCATATCTCGCAGCTGTCTCATGATCATGTTGAAAAAGCAGCTGATATCGTCTCAGAAGGTGATCAAGTAAAAGTGAAAGTTCTTTCCATTGATCGTGATAATGAAAGAATCTCTTTATCGATTAAAGAAACACTACCTGGACCTTGGGAAGGTATTGCAAAAAAAGCTGCAAAAGGATCGGTGCTGGAAGGGACAGTTAAGCGTCTCGTTTCATTTGGAGCGTTTGTTGAAATTTTCCCTGGAGTAGAGGGTCTCGTGCATATTTCACAAATCTCGCATAAGCACATTGGCACGCCTCACGAAGTTTTGCAGGAAGGTCAACCTGTTACGGTGAAGGTGCTTGAGGTGAATGAAGAGGATCAACGTTTGTCCTTAAGCGTTAAAGATTTGCAGGAGCAAGACTCTTCACATTATGGAGAATATGAATTGCCTGAAGAGTCAAAAGGGTTTCAATTAGGTGAAATTCTTGGCGATGCATTTAAAAAATTAAAATAAAGATAAGCTTGTCATATTATGAATGAGTCAGACCCCAGACCTACTATATTCGTTTATACGATATAATAAACGGTGTATAGAGTGTGAGGTCGGACTCATTTTTTTGCAAAAAAAGGTAAGTTCTAATTATATTCTACTGTTTATTTCTACTTCTCGCCTCTTCAGGACCTTCCATCTTCGTTGCACCAGAATATTTAAGAGACTGATCACGGTCTGACTCCACTCTATGGCTCATCTTTAATTTTTTCTCTTGTCGATCTTTTCCCATAATTAACACCTCCTTCTTTTAACCTAACTAAAGGTCCCTTTATTTATTCACAGAATCCGTATGAATTATGAAAAACGAGTGATGCCAAGGTTTAACCTCTGATTAAAGCAGGCATACTGTTTTATAAGAGGTTGTTCAAAAAGTCCGGTAAAAATAGCTGTCGAATTGCTTCATCGCTCATTGTTGACCTTCTGTTAAAACCGCGCACGTCCTGTGCGCAACACAGAAGTCAGCACATCCTGTGCAAGTCCGGTCCTCACGTATTACTGTATACGTACCGGTCTCTCGAGATGCACTCCTCGAACTTCTCGGCTCTTTTTATCCTCCTTTTTGAACACGCGCTATTAAGAGGAGTGTTGAAGATGGAAGGGTTACTTTTTTATTGGATTACTTGGATTGCGTGGGTCGTTGTCATGTTCTTTTTTTCAAAGACACAGGTCTTGCGTTTTCCATTATTAGTTCACCTATTAGCCGTAATGGGAATTGCCGGATATATTCTTCATATCGGAAGGTACTCAATTGGGTTCGCTGGAATTTATTTATTATTTGTCGTTCTCATCTATCATCGTAGACTTTCACTGTATCAGTTTGCCTATTTCATGCTTTCTTGTTTGATAATTGCATTAGGTTATGCTTCTTTTCAGTTATTTGCACTGCTCGATCCGCTTTGGGTCTTTGTCAATCCTACATGGTTAGCTGCGCTTTTGCTTCATTTTTTAACATTATTTTTATATAAAAGCTGGAAACAGCGAATAAGTAGCATTCTTGTCGGCATGATTTTAGGTGATGGAATTTATATGATTACGATGGTACACAATTCACTTCCTTATACCGCTGTATCTTACATATTGCTTGATATGATGACCATTTCAGTCAGTGCAAGTCTTTTTTGGTCAGGTCTTGAATGGTTAAGCGTTTTTGCAATGAACTATATGCAAAGTAAATTTCAGACAGGACAAAAACAATTATAGAGATTGCTCAAGATGCTCAGGAAAATGACGGATAAATTGCAAAAAAGCGTATTTAACTGACATACTTAAGTGTCGGCCTTCTTATAAAACTAGGATTTCAATTAGTGTTTGTCCTACACATTTCAGTGATTAGCTCCGGTGCTTAGTTTCCTCTGAACAAGAAACTTGGCCATTTCTGAGCATCTATTTGGCTTGCTAAAACGGATTCAATTGTATAGATTATTGTAGTTGAGCTATGGTTATAGTTTTTCTATATTGTTGATTGTTGAAAAATTTGATACTATATGATAGTTAGTGAAGGCTGCTGAAAGCTTTGCAGATAACGAATGAAGAACAATTAGAGCGTATGCTAAGAAGGTTGTCTTCTTTAAGGAACCTGTCAATATTTTATGAAAGTTTGTGGACTCTTTTCATTAAAATATATTTGATTATCTAAAAAAGTCAGGGTTTAATACGGTAAAGTGAAACTTCGATCAGTGGGTCTCACTGCCCGTTAATGCGGGATAAATGGAATGCATTCATGAATGTAATGATGGAAGCGATACATGTTAAAAGAGAGGATGACAAACAACATGCCAAAACCGGTAGTTGCCATAGTTGGCCGCCCGAACGTTGGGAAATCAACCATCTTCAATCGAATTGTCGGAGAGAGAGTTTCGATTGTAGAAGATGTTCCTGGTGTTACGAGAGATAGAATATATAGTTCAGGAGAATGGCTGACATATGATTTTAATATTATTGATACAGGTGGAATTGATATCGGAGATGAGCCATTCCTCGAACAAATCCGTCAACAAGCTGAAATCGCTATTGATGAAGCAGATGTCATTATTTTTATGACAAATGGACGTGAAGGAGTTACTTCTGCAGATGAGGAAGTAGCGAAAATCCTTTATAAATCAAAAAAACCTGTCGTTTTAGCCGTGAACAAAGTGGACAATCCTGAAATGAGAAGTCAAATTTATGATTTTTACTCACTTGGTTTTGGGGAACCATATCCGATCTCTGGATCACACGGTCTAGGGCTTGGTGATTTGCTTGATGAAGTTGCTAAGCATTTCCCGCAATTCGATGGCAGTGATTATGATGAAGGTGTCATTAAGTTCAGTTTAATTGGACGTCCAAATGTCGGAAAATCATCACTTGTAAACGCCCTATTAGGTGAGGACCGAGTGATTGTCAGCGATATTGAAGGAACAACAAGAGATGCAATTGACTCCCCTTATAAATTTGATGGCAAAGAATATGTCATCATTGATACGGCAGGTATGCGGAAAAAAGGGAAAGTATATGAAAGTACAGAGAAATATAGTGTACTAAGAGCTTTACGAGCGATTGAACGTTCTGATGTTGTTCTTGTAGTCTTAAACGCGGAAGAAGGAATTCGTGAGCAGGATAAGAAAATCGCTGGATATGCTCATGAAGCGGGCCGTGGTATAATCATCGTTGTCAATAAATGGGATGCGATTGAAAAAAATGAAAAGACCATGAAGGAATTCGAAGAAAGTATCCGGGCACACTTTTTATTCATGGACTATGCACCAATCGTTTATTTATCTGCATTGACGAAAAAACGGATTCATACGGTCATGCCAATCATTGATCAAGTCAGTGAAAGTCACGCATTAAGAGTTCAAACAAATACCTTGAATGAGGTGCTAATGGATGCGATTGCTATGAATCCAACACCAACACATAATGGTGCTCGTTTGAAAGTGTATTATACAACTCAAGTTGCCGTTAAACCGCCAACGTTCATTGTTTTTGTGAATGATCCAGAACTTCTTCATTTTTCATATCAAAGATTTTTAGAAAATCGAATTCGAGACGCCTTTGGCTTCGAAGGAAGTCCGATCAGGATGTTCGGTCGCCAAAGAAAATAACGGAGGCGGTGTAAGTATGTCAGAAATTAAACAGAAAATTGCAGTGATTGGCGCTGGGAGCTGGGGAACAGCTCTTGCCATGGTTTTAGCCGACAATCAGCACCAAGTCCGTCTATGGGGCCATAACGAAGCGCAAATCACGGAAATTAATACACATCACACAAACTCAAAGTATTTGCCTAATATCGAATTACCTACAAATATTGTTGGATACCATTCACTTGAACATGCCGTGGAAGGTATTGAGACGCTGATCATGGCGATACCAACAAAGGCTATCAGAGACGTGCTGAAGGATATTGTTCCATTAGTAAGCCGACCTATGACTATTGTTCATGTATCCAAGGGTATCGAGCCTGATTCACTTTTGCGCATATCGGAAATGATTGAAGAAGAGGTTCCGGCATCGAAGCTTCAAGCAGTCGTTGTTTTATCAGGGCCAAGTCATGCTGAGGAAGTCAGTTTGCGTCAGCCGACGATCGTCACGGTTTCATCAAAAAACATGAAAGCTGCTGAGAAAATCCAGGATTTATTTATGAATCAAAACTTTCGTGTCTATACAAATCCAGACATCGTGGGGGTTGAAATTGGTGGTGCGCTGAAAAACATCATCGCTTTGGCCGCAGGTATCACGAATGGGTTAGGATATGGCGACAATGCAAAAGCAGCGTTAATCACACGAGGGCTTGCTGAAATATCTAGATTAGGGACCGCGATGGGAGCAAATCCATTGACATTTTCCGGAATCACTGGAATTGGTGATTTAATTGTTACTTGTACTAGTATTCATTCCAGAAATTGGCGTGCAGGTAATATGCTTGGCAAAGGAAATAACCTTGAAGAAGTACTGGCGAATATGGGCATGGTTGTAGAGGGTGTACGAACAACGAAAGCCGCCTATCAACTTGCTCAAAAGGTCGGAGTTGATATGCCGATTACGAATGCTTTATATGGTGTTTTGTTCAATGAACAGAACGTGAAGGATTCGGTCGATTCATTGATGACGCGAGTGAAAAGAAACGAAATTGAAGATTTGTTTAATGCTTGGGGAGAAAAACAAAAGCTGTAACATAATGTGAAACTTCAATCAGTGGGGACCCCCGCCCGAGCTTTTTTAATTCTTTTAAGCCTTTTAGGTTACTACTCGTTAATGAGGGATAAATATTTATCCTAAAATAGGCGATAGATGGTTCGAGTCTATGAACATCTGCATACAATGCTACGACAGTAAACTAGCAACATGCCTTGGTTTTAGGTGGATTTAGTCAAATGGCAGAAGGTAAAGGACTTCTTTATCTTCTGTCTTTTTTTTATAATGGACGATGTTAACTAATAGTGTTAATAAAACAAATAGACCTAGAGCTAAAATGAGTCAAAAGTCACCATCGCTAAATAACATAATCAATTATTTATAACAATTTGAAGGTAAGCTTTGCCTGAGGACCTGATCCTTTTTCAAATATTTCTACAGGAATCGATAATTCCCTCCCATTACTGGAAATTCATATGATATAATGATTCGGAAAAAGGAGAGGATTTTAATGACACCAGCACTACAGAAAATGTGGATTTCGTTTGTTGCCATGGGATTTATGGCAATCTCCATTTTTTCGATTTATTTTAGCCGTTATAAATTAAAAGGAATTTG
The DNA here is from genome assembly GCF_001510645.1 of Paenibacillus sp. FJAT-29882. Classification (GTDB taxonomy): domain Bacteria; phylum Bacillota; class Bacilli; order Bacillales; family DSM-1321; genus Peribacillus. The sequence continues at coordinate 1,272,638 of NZ_LMVB01000001.1, forward strand.
GCGTACATTAACCGCAATAATTGCATACATACTAATGATTTTGGCCGGTCTGATTATTTTTGTAGTAGTTGTCAGCGGGCCGACGAATTAAAGAGGGTACCGACATGAAATCGATAAAAAGGTTCTTAAGTATTTGCACAATTCCCCTCCTATTATCAGGTTGTTTATATCCAGTTGAAAAAAAAGTGGAGAATCAGACACCTTATAAAGAGCAAATTCAGTCTGTGCAAAGCGCAGTAGATCAATTTCAAAGTGACCAAGCGGTTTTACCGATTTTAACGAAAGAGAATGATACGCCTATTTATCAGAAATACGTGATTGACTTTAGGAAAATAGCGCCAAGATATATGGCTGGAGCGCCAGGAAACTCCTACGAGGCAGGAGGCGTGTTTCAATACGTACTAGTTGATGTTGAAGATGATCCAACTGTGAAATTGATCGACGTTCGTATGGCTCAACAAATTCAAGATTTGATGCTAAGGATAACCCTTTATCGTCAAAGTAATGGATACCCGCCATTCGGAGAGAGGATTTCGGACTATGTGTATGCATTGAATTATGAGAAGTTAGGCATGAAGGAAGCGCCTACAGTGACAAGCCCATATAGTCAGAAACCGCTTCAAATTGTTATTGATACAAATGGTGAGCTGTTTGTCGATTATACGCCTGATTTATACGACGTCTTACAAACTGATGCAGAAAATTACAAGCCTGGAGAAGATATTCGTAATCTCCTAGTGAAAAATAGCGAGTTTGTTCCAGCATTTTCATTACCATACACGTATGATGCTAAATCAAAGGTTCCAATTTTCTTAACAAAATAGTCATAACCCTTCCCCTACAAAATATATTGTAGGGGAAGGGTTATTTTATTTTCCTCTATTATCCACAAACATAAATGCCTGCCCTTATAGAGTAAAAAAAACAGGTATATTCTTTTAGGACAACATCATACATTTATATTGTCCTAGAAATAAAAACGGATGAAGTTTATCCCAATGACTTCAATTCAGGAGGGGATACCTTGGAAAAGGTAAACATTTTTAAAGATATTGCTGAACGTACTGGCGGAGATATTTATTTAGGTGTCGTCGGTGCAGTAAGGACAGGAAAGTCTACATTTATTAAGAAGTTCATGGAGCTTGTGGTTATCCCGAATATCGGAACTGAATCAGATCGGGCACGGGCGCAGGATGAACTTCCTCAAAGCGCAGCGGGAAAAACGATTATGACGACAGAGCCGAAATTTGTTCCGAATCAAGCTGCTTCCATTCATGTTGCAGAAGGTCTTGATGTGAATATCCGGCTAGTCGATTGTGTCGGCTATACCGTACCAGGGGCAAAAGGGTATGAAGATGAAAATGGTCCCCGAATGATTCACACACCTTGGTACGAAGAACCGATACCGTTCCATGAAGCGGCTGAAATTGGTACGAGAAAAGTCATTCAAGACCATTCCACTCTAGGTGTGGTCGTTACAACCGATGGTTCCATTGGAGAAATTCCGCGCAGTGATTATGTTGAAGCAGAAGAACGAGTGATTGAAGAGTTGAAAGAAGTAGGCAAACCTTTTATCATGATCATAAATTCTGTACAGCCACATCATCCTGATACTGCGAATTTAAGGGAAAATCTACAAGAGAAATATGATATTCCTGTATTGACGATGAGTGTAGAAGGAATGAGAGAATCTGATGTACTAAGCGTTCTGCGTGAAGCGTTATATGAATTTCCGGTGCTTGAGGTAAATGTGAATCTACCTAGCTGGGTAATGGTTTTAAAAGAAAACCATTGGCTAAGAGAAAGTTATCAGGATGCCGTAAGAGAGACGGTCAAAGATATTAAAAGGCTCAGAGATGTGGATCGTGTCGTCGGTCACTTTAATGATTTCGAATTTATTGATCGCGCAAGTCTTGCTGGAATCGAAATGGGTCAGGGTGTAGCAGAAATTGATTTATACGCGCCTGACGCATTATATGATGATATTCTGAAAGAAATTGTAGGTGTTGAAATCCGCGGGAAAGATCATCTACTCGCGCTGATGCAAGATTTTGCTCATGCCAAAGCTGAATATGATCAAGTGTCTGATGCATTAAAAATGGTGAAGCAAACGGGGTACGGGGTGGCTGCACCATCATTACACGATATGAGCATAGATGAGCCGGAAATTATCCGTCAAGGGTCCCGATTCGGCGTACGCCTAAAGGCAGTAGCCCCATCAATCCATATGATAAAAGTGGATGTGGAATCCGAATTTGCGCCAATCATTGGCACAGAAAAGCAAAGTGAAGAACTGGTCCGCTATTTAATGCAGGATTTCGAGGACAACCCGATGTCAATCTGGAATTCAGAAATATTTGGTAGGAACTTAAGTTCAATTGTCCGAGAAGGAATACAAGCTAAACTCTCGCTAATGCCTGAGAATGCAAGGTATAAACTGAAGGAAACGTTAGAGCGAATCATCAATGAAGGCTCTGGAGGTCTCATTGCGATTATTTTATAAAATGGAAAAGGTCATTCCTAGAGAATGGCCTTTTTGGAATTTGAAAACGCCTGAATACGTTCGTTCACAGAAGTTGGCTCCAAGAAGCTCACTTCTTTAGAGGTGGGAGTAGTCAGTCAAGTTGTTCATTAGTTTGTACATCCATCTAACTCGTTTTGGATTATCTTATGAAGTAATGTAGGAAGATTGTACTTTTTACCCCTTGATAAATGACATATTCGTTTTTATACCTAATATTTGCATATTTATTGAGGATGGAGTAGAGTATGAAAAGTTAGTTCTAAAGCAGGCCTTACTCTTGCAACACATCCAGTGTTTATAATGTGTAAATAAGGGTAATGATGAATGGTATGAGGTCAAATTTATACTATATGCATTTTCTCATGAAAAGATTCCCATTATTTTATGAAATTCCTTGCTATCTGAATAGGAATTGTGATAATCTACATTAAGAAAACGCATTGTAAAGCCATTCTTGCAGGTTTAGGGACCTTTTCTAAAACGTTCCGGTGAGCTTGCAAATCCATCCGGAATTCCTTGAGGTATTTTTATGTGCGTGTTCAAAAAGAGGATAAAAAGAGCCGAGAAGTTCGAGGAGCACATCTCGAGAGGACCAGAGCGTATAAAGTAATACGTGAGGGTCGGACTTGCACAGGATGTGCTGACTTCTGTGTTGCGCACAGGACGTGCGCGATTTTAACAGAAGGTCATTCATGAGCTTTGAAGCAATTCGTAAGCTTTTTTACCGGACTTTTTGAACAACCTCTTTAAGAAGAAGATCGAAGCTGTGAATTTTTCAACTAGGTAACAAATCACTATTATAGTTTGTAATAATGATTTTTTATAAAGATCCTTTTGGGAGGAGGTGAATGGCATGAACAAAACGGAATTAATTAACGCAGTTGCTGAAACAGGTGAGCTTTCTAAGAAAGACGCTACGAAAGCTGTTGATGCTGTTTTTGATACAATCTTAGACGCTTTGAAAAGTGGAGATAAAGTACAACTAATCGGATTCGGTAATTTTGAAGTTCGTGAGCGAGCTGCTCGTAAAGGGCGCAACCCGCAAACCGGCGAAGAAATCGAAATCGCAGCAAGCAAAGTACCAGCTTTCAAACCTGGTAAAGCTCTTAAAGACGCTGTTAAGTAATTACATAACGGTATTTGAGCATAAGAAAAGAGGATGTCCCATAAGTAAAGGGTCAGACCCTGCAACTACTATACAGTTTAAAAGAAGTGTAACTAACACTATTAACTGTATGGTGAGTTCTGGATCAGGACCTTTCGGGACATCCTCTTTTGCCTATCTTTTTACGAATATGATACAATTGAGGAAGTTATGCTTGTCTTAAGCCAATCTTTTCATAAATGTTATAATTAAAAATAATGACTTACATAGATTGATTTTTACTACATCTGGGGAGGTAAAGAAATGACAAATGTGAACCATGCAAAAATTGAAGAAGCTGTACGGATGATTTTAGAAGCCGTTGGTGAAGATCCAGAGCGCGAAGGATTGTTGGATACACCGAAACGAGTGGCAAGAATGTACGAAGAGATATTTTCAGGGTTAAATCAGGATCCAAAAGAGTATTTCGAAACAGTGTTTGGAGAAGATCATGAAGAGCTTGTATTAGTGAAAGATATCCCATTTTATTCAGTATGTGAGCATCATCTTGTCCCCTTTTACGGTATGGCACATGTTGCATATATTCCGAGGAACGGAAAGGTGACGGGTTTAAGTAAACTAGCTCGAGCGGTTGAAGCCATTTCAAAACGTCCTCAGCTTCAAGAACGAATTACGTCTACGATTGCGACATCAATCATGGAGAAACTGGACCCTCACGGTGTAATGGTTATTTTGGAGGCGGAGCATATGTGTATGACGATGCGCGGTGTGAAGAAACCTGGGGCCAAAACAGTCACGTCTGCAGTAAGAGGTGTTTTTGCTGAAAATCACAGTACAAGAGCAGAAGTTTTATCGTTTATTAAAAATTGATAAGATTGGGGAGGGAATGGGATGGATGAGAAAACTTTTAAAGATTATCTTGTGATAAAAGCAATGGAAGATAGCGTTAATGTCATTGGATTAACGAGAGGGTCAGATACGAAATTTCACCATTCTGAAAAGCTCGATGCAGGAGAGGTTATGATTGCGCAGTTTACTGAGCATACTTCTGCGATAAAGATCAGAGGCAATGCTAAGATTTATACCCCATACGGCGAAATCGAGAGCGAATCGAAAAAAGGATAAACGAAACCAGTCTGTATACATATTTGAAAAGAAGTTTTAAATCAAATGCTGCTATTATATTATGAACAACCTCTACAAGTATTGTTACAAAAATAAAGCATACAAGGATATTTCCTATTATTTTTATGTTATAATAATATGTGCTTCTAAACCGATTTAAAGAAGGTATAGAGCGTCAATATTATCTTACGGGATACAAGGGTGATCTCAATTGTTAAACATAGACGATCTTTTGATTGAACTGAAAGAATCAACCGAATCAAAAGCTTATCATCCATACTTACTTAAGTATCTTGATAAGCCCAATATAGATTTTGATAAAGTACTCTTGCTTTGGGGAATGTTTAATGAACTGGATATCCCAATACAAGAACGAAATACGTATATTTTGGCTACCTTACTTGTTCAGAGTGCTTTAGATACACATGAATTAGTAACGAATACCCATGACAATGAGAAGAGCAAAAGTGGCCGTTTACTCAAGGATCGACAATTAACTGTGCTTGCAGGTGACTATTATAGCGGTCTCTATTACCAGTTATTAGCTAATTCAAATAATATCGAATTGATTAGCGTTTTATCGAATGCAATTAAAGATATAAATGAACATAAAATCATGCTTTATCAAAAAACTATCATCAATGAAGTTGAAGTAATTAGGAGTACGCAAGTAATTGAATCTTCTTTAATTGGTAAAGTGGCCGATTATTTAAATATGCCCTTTTGGAAAGAAATATCAGGTGCGTTACTTTTGTTAAAAAGGCTTCATTCAGAAAAGTTGAGCTATCTAAAGAATGGCGAATCCATCGTAATTGCAGCCTTTGATTCAATAGACGCTCGAAACATCGATCGGCATACCCTTGATGAAGGGGAATCAAATCGGATACAAGTAGTCATTGATCAGCATATTTTACAAGCTCATAGGTCTGTAGAACATATAATCCTGAAGTTTGCTCCCCGAAATAAATGGGTCAACGAGAGAATTCATCACATTTTGGAAGTAACAGCTGCCCATACTAATACATTTGTGGAAGAAGGGTGAACATGGATCAATCTAAAGAACAAAAAGTTCACCATGTTTTTGAAAAAATTTATGGGAACTATGACAAGATGAACTCTGTTATTAGTTTTAAACAACATATTAAATGGCGTAAAGTGACGATGGATCATATGAATGTAAAACCAGGCTCTAAGGCACTGGATGTCTGTTGCGGCACCGCAGACTGGACCATAGCATTGGCAGAAAAGACGGGTAGCGAAGGGGAAGTAACAGGCCTCGATTTTAGCAAAAACATGTTAAAAATCGGTGAAGAAAAAGTAAAGAATGTAAAACAAATCACTCTTCTTCATGGGAATGCCATGGAATTACCTTTTGAAGACAATACCTTTGACTATGTCACAATCGGCTTTGGCCTTCGTAATGTTCCTGACTATATGCAAGTACTTAGAGAAATGTATCGTGTGTTGAAACCAGGTGGAATGGCGGTTTGTCTAGAAACATCACATCCGACAATGTTTGGATTCAAACAAGGTTTTAATTTATATTTTCGTTTTATTATGCCGATGTTTGGAAAAGTATTTGCAAAAAGCTTTAAAGAATATTCTTGGCTACAAGACTCGGCCCGTGATTTTCCAGGAATGAAGGAGCTTGAAAGAATGTTTAGTCAGGCTGGTTTCGCTAATGTAAGCTATAAAGCACATACTGGTGGAGTAGCTGCCACTCATTTCGGCTACAAGCTTGAACAATAGAAAGGGTTAGTGACTACAAAACTGGGTGGAATGTATGAAATTTAAAATGTTGTATTCTTTTTTGAATACGGATCTTCAATTAATTGAGAAAGAATTGGAAGCTGCTATCCAGGCAGATTCTCCTGTACTTAGACAAGCATCGCTGCACTTACTTCAATCCGGAGGGAAACGCATTCGCCCAGTCTTTGTATTATTGGCTTCTAAATTTGGCAATTATGATATTCATGTTATTAAACATGTAGCCGTAGCTCTTGAGCTTATTCATACAGCATCTCTTGTCCATGATGATGTGGTAGATGATGCTGATCTACGAAGAGGTGCAGCCACAATAAAATCAAAATGGGATAATCGTGTCGCCATGTATACAGGCGACTACATTTTTGCGCGTGCACTTGAAGTCATGTCTCACATAAACAATCCATCTGCCCATCAAATCCTTGCTAAGACAATGGTTGAATTGTGTTTAGGGGAAATTGAACAAATTAAAGATAAGTTCAATTTTGAACAAAATTGGCGGACTTATTTCAGACGAATTAAACGAAAGACAGCTTTGTTAATCGCTTCAAGTTGTCAATTAGGTGCGATTGTTTCGGGCAGTGACAAAGAAGTGTGTCAGAAGCTTTATAAGTTCGGGTATTATGTTGGCATGTCTTATCAAATCACGGATGATATTCTAGATTTTACGAGCTCTGAAGAAGAATTAGGCAAGCCGGCAGGTGGAGATCTTCGGCAAGGGAATATTACTCTACCTGTACTAATTGCAAGGGAAGATCCAAAACTTAGAACATTAATTGAAACAGTCCATGAAACGATTTCAAATGAAGAAATGGATATCATTATCAAGGCGATAAAAGCTTCAGGGGCGATTGAAAAAGCTGCAGAGATTAGCAATCTTTATCTAAAAAAAGCGTTTGCGGAGCTTGAAGGACTACCTTCCAACCAAGCGAGAAAAACTTTATCTCAAATTGCGAAAAATATCGGTAAACGTAAATTCTAATGATTACATAAAGCTGAGTCAAGATGATTCACATCGTGGATGATCTTGACTCAGCTCTAAACAAGAGTGAGTTGTGGGAAACTCCGTTCATCTGTTTATAATGCTCCCTGTATTTTTAAAAATGTATGCGCTTGCAAAAAAGATTGCTATATTTTTAGAAAAGTGGTAATATTTCGGTGAATAGGTCGAATAGACAAACAGATGATACTTACGGGAGTGGGAGAAATGGAACAAACATTTTTAATGGTCAAGCCAGATGGTGTTCAACGTAGTTTAATCGGCGAAATTGTCGGTCGCTTTGAAAGAAAAGGTTTTCAACTTGTCGGTGCTAAATTAATGGTAATCTCACAAGAACTTGCCGAACAGCATTATGCTGAACATAAAGAACGTCCTTTTTTTGGCGAGTTAGTAGATTTCATCACTTCAGGTCCTGTATTTGCAATGGTTTGGGAAGGTGAAAACGTAATTGCAGCAGCACGTCAAATGATGGGCAAGACAAACCCTAAAGACGCAGCAGTTGCCACAATTCGCGGCGATTTCGCTATGACGGTCGAAAAGAACATTATTCATGGTTCCGACTCACTTGCCAGCGCAGAGCGTGAAGTGGCATACTTCTTCAAAGAAGAAGAATTGGTTGCTAGCAAAAAACTAATCAATGAGTGGGTTTATTAATTCTTTGCAATATACTGAATCAAAAAGCCTGGATGATGAGTGAATTTGCTCTTCATCCAGGCTTTTTGCTAATGATTTAATAAATTATATAACCCCGCTTGAACGGAGAGTGATAAGTTAAGAATAAATAAGTGGAGGGAAGGAAAAAAGGATGAAAGTAACGCTTTAATTTTTCGGAATCAGGTTGAAAAGTACCACTCTCTTCCGATAAGAATAATAGATTGTATAAATAAAATATGCAAATAGTGCGGGGAGTCGTTAAAATGGTACAAGAGTATGAACAATTTATTTTGAAGATAAAAAAACTAACTGGCATAGATTTATCATTATATAAAGAAGCGCAAATGAAACGGCGTTTGACTTCCCTCTATGAAAAAAAAGGGTATCGATCATTCGATGCTTATTTTCAAGCAATACAACAAGACACAAAGCAACGAGAAGAATTTCTTGATCGGATGACGATTAATGTGTCAGAATTTTTTCGAAATGCAAAGCGTTGGGAAGTGTTAGCAGAGAAAATTTTACCTCGGCTGCTTTTATCTAAACGAAAGTTGAAAATTTGGAGTGCTGCTTGTTCGACTGGGGAAGAACCGTATACGATTGCTATGGTGCTTGCATCCTTTCTTCCGTTGCAGCAGATAGAAGTACATGCGACGGATATTGATGAAAACGTTATTGCAAGAGCAAAGCTTGGTGTGTACCCGGAAAGGTCATTAAATGAAGTGCCGCTTGAGGTGAAAAAGAAATTTTTCATAAAAGAAGGAAACTTTTATCATATAGCGGATGAAATTAAGAGAACTGTTACATTTAAAAAACAAAATTTATTATCTGAAAAATTTGACTCAAACTATGATTTAATTGTTTGTCGAAACGTGTTAATTTATTTTACTGAAGAGGCTAAGCACCTCCTCTATACAAAATTCAGTCAAGCTTTAAAAACCGACGGTGTGTTTTTCGTTGGAAGTACCGAACAGATTTTCACCCCCAACCAATATGGCTTTGAGACGGAAGAAACTTTTTTTTATAAAAAACTTTCATGAGCGTCTACTCTAAAACTAAAACATTGAAAAGGTTCAGGATCTAAAATAGTATCACTTTATGAAGGTGGCGGTGCGAAGCCCCGCCCCTTTTCCACAGAAAACCTGAATGGCGTTAAAACGCCACCAGTTACTATGAAGAATCAATCATTAAGCACGTTACACGCACCTAATCACAATGGTGGCGGTGTGGAGCTAGATTTTCGGATACTTATAAGGTCACATAAGTATACTGGCTAAGTAGATTAGTAAGTCGCGAAGCCCGTCCCCATGTCCTTCACACAAAAATCTAAGTCTACAAAAGTGACAGCTAAAAGAGTTATTTAGCAGTAGCGGAATCTTCCGTTTTGTTAGATAATCTCTTTTTGTTTAGACGATACATTTCATATAATTATTTGATTTTTCCTGAAAAAAGATGGATGAATCGTTAATTTGGATAAAACAGTAGTGTTTTTCTTGAATTCAAATTCCCATTTTTCATAAAATTGTGGTATATTGTTACTTAAATCAAAATCCTTTAACGGTTTAAATGGGGGCAGAGAAAATGAGATATTTAACAGCAGGCGAATCGCATGGTCCACAGTTAACGACAATTATTGAAGGACTTCCAGCAGGAATGCCGATTACAGCCGAAGATATTAATAATGAGCTAGCGCGTCGACAAAAAGGGCATGGTCGCGGAAGAAGGATGCAAATTGAGAAAGATGAAGCATTTATCGCATCTGGAATCAGACATGGCTATACGCTTGGCTCTCCAGTGGCTCTTGTTGTTGAAAATAATGATTGGAAGCATTGGACAAAAATTATGGGTAGCGAACCCATCTCTGCTGAAGAAGCAGAAGAGGTCAAACGAAAAATCACAAGACCACGACCAGGACATGCAGATTTAAATGGTGGGATTAAATATGGTCACAGAGATTTAAGAAATGTACTCGAGCGATCGTCAGCAAGGGAAACGACAGTCAGAGTGGCTGCGGGAGCAGTTGCCAAAAAACTCCTTTCTTTGCTCGGGATTGAAATTGCATCACATGTGATTGAAATTGGCGGAATCAAAGCAAATCCGACTCCGTATTCTTCGATTAAAGAATTACAGCAAATCTCGGAAGATTCCCCTGTTCGCTGTTTGGATAAAGAAGTGGAACAGAGCATGATGGATGCTATTGATCAAGCGAAGAAAAATGGCGATTCTATCGGTGGAGTTGTCGAAGTAATTGTCGAAGGAATGCCGGTGGGAGTTGGCAGCTACGTACATTACGATCGTAAATTGGATGCTAAACTAGCTGGAGCAATTGTAAGTATTAATGCGTTTAAAGGTGCAGAAATTGGAATTGGCTTTGAAGCAGCTCATTTATTTGGCAGTCAGGTTCATGACGAGATCGCATGGGATGCGGAACAAGGTTATTATAGAAAAACAAATCGTTTAGGCGGTTTTGAAGGTGGAATGACAACGGGCATGCCGATTGTTGTACGTGGTGTCATGAAACCAATTCCAACATTATATAAACCATTAAAAAGTGTTGACATTGATACGAAGGAAGAGTTTGCAGCAAGCGTGGAGCGTTCTGACAGCTGTGCAGTTCCAGCAGCAGCAGTAGTTGCAGAAGCAGCAATAGCATGGGAATTAGCATGTGCAATCGTTGAACAGTTCCCATCTGACCGATATAGTCAATTATCCGAATATATCGAGCAATACCGTCAAGAAGTAAAGGAGTTTTAAGCGATGGAGTCAATCGACATTAAAACACCTTCCAAAGAGTACCCTGTTTTTTTAGGAAATCATGTAATGGAGCAACTTCCGTTATTTTTAGAAAAAAATCATTCGGATATTACGAAAATATTGATTATTAGTGATGAAAAGGTAGCGAGCATTCATTTACGTACAGTGAAAGAATTGGCAGAAAAAACAGGAAAACAAGTATTGGAATATATAGTTCCAGAAGGGGAACATGCAAAGACATTTGATGTGTTTTATCAATGTCAAAGCTTTGCCCTTGCGAATGGGTTAAACAGAAAATCGATGATTCTGGCTTTGGGTGGTGGAGCTGTCGGCGATGTTGCTGGATTCGTTGCAGCGACATTTATGAGAGGGATCCCATTTATTCAGCTGCCTACGACATTGCTTGCTCATGATAGTGCAGTGGGTGGGAAAGTTGCGATCAATCATCCAGAAGGAAAAAATATGATTGGCGCTTTTCATCAGCCGGAAGCGGTTTTCTATGAGTTATCTTTTTTACATACGTTACCGATAAAAGAACTACGATCAGGTTTCGCTGAGGTCATTAAACATGCGCTTATTCAAGATCCGGATTTTTATAAATGGCTTCTTACAGAAATTCAAGATTTACAAGCCATCACAGATGAACAATATCTTTACATGATCAAAAGAGGTATTGAAATTAAAGCTTCGATTGTCAAAGAAGATGAGAAGGAAAATGGAGTGCGTGCTTATTTGAATTTCGGGCATACATTAGGTCATGCTGTGGAAGGATTAATGGGCTATGGCAATTTCACGCATGGTGAAGCTGTTTTAATTGGCTGTGTGTACGCATTGAAACTAAGTCAATACAAAGAAGGGTTAAATTTTGATTTAGTGGAATTTATGGAGTGGGTGCAATCATTAGGATACTCTATCAATATTCCGAAGCAACTTGATCACACATCATTAATCCAGAAAATGAAAAAAGATAAAAAAACAATTTCCGATACGATTACATTTGTTTTGCTGAACGAGATAGGATCTCCAATATTAGCAGAAATCAATGATGAGATCATTCTGAATCAGTTAGAAGTGATAATCTAAAATTAATAAAAGAAATATAAAAGGCTGGAGAGTGAATGACAATGATAAGAGGAGTTAGGGGAGCTACGACAGTTCTGCACGATGAAGAACAAGAAATTATACAAGCGGTAGAAACACTTCTAGTTGAAATGATTCAGGAAAATGAGATTCATCCTGAAAAGGTAGCATCGGTTTTCGTTTCAGTTACTGAAGAATTGCAATCAATTTTTCCATCAAAAGCACTTAGAAATATCGAGGGATGGAAATATGTTCCAGTTGTTTGCATGCAGGAAATACCAGTTAAAGGATCGCTTCCTTTCTGTATTAGAATCATGTTGCATCTTAATACTGATAAAACGCAGCAAGAAATTCAACATGTATACCATGGTGAAGCAGTTGCATTACGACCTGATCTAAAGAATTAAAATAATAGAAGACTAAGAATTTCTATATAAAAAAATGAGGTGTAAGAAAATGAAGTGGAATCAATCAGTATTATCATTAAAACCGTATCAACCAGGAAAATCAACGGATGCAGTAAGAAGAGAGTATGGTCTGGATGAAATTGTGAAGCTTGCTTCCAACGAAAATCCATTTGGCTGTTCAGAACAAGTAAAACAAGTCCTATCAGAATTCGCTTCTTCATTAGCGATATATCCGGATGGTTATGCGACTACACTTCGAGAAGCGGTGGCTAAACACACAGGTGTGAAGGAAACACAGCTTATTTTTGGGAATGGTTCAGATGAAAATATTCAAATCATTTCTCGGAGTTTGTTAAGTGAAGGAAAGAATACAGTTATGGCGACACCTACTTTTTCCCAATACAAGCATAACGCCATTTTGGAACATGCTGAAATTCGCGAAATTCCATTAATTGATGGGGATCATGATTTAGAAGGAATGCTAAATGCTATTGACGAAAATACAGCAGTCGTATGGGTGTGTACACCTAATAACCCGACTGGTACATATATCGGTGAAAAGCAGCTTCGTGAATTTCTTGAGAAAGTTCCAGAAGATGTTCTCGTTGTCCTCGATGAAGCATATGCAGAGTATGTTGTGGCAGAAGATTATCCGCAGACGAATTCATGGCCTACTACATACAAAAACTTAATCGTTTTACGTACTTTTTCAAAGGCATATGGTTTAGCGAGTATGAGGATTGGCTACGGAATAGCGGATGAAGAAGTGATTCAAAAGCTGGATCCTGCAAGACAGCCATTTAACGCAAACACACTAGGTCAAGCAGCTGCTATTGCCGCTATTTCTGATCAAGATTTTATTGCGCATTGTAGTATTGAAAATCGACAGGGACTTGCCCAATATGTTAGTTTTTGTGAATCTGAAAACTTATTTTATTACCCGTCACAAACGAACTTTATTTTGATTGATTTTAAAGTAGACGCTGACCAACTATTTCAACATTTATTAGAGCGTGGTTATATTGTGCGTTCTGGTAAATTCCTTGGCTTCCCTACTAGCCTAAGAATTACAGTCGGCACTAAGGAACAGAATGAAGGAATGATTGCTGTTCTAAAAGAATTCACGGCACAACAAGCAGCCGTTCTCAGCAAGAATAATTAAGAGAACCATTGAAATGAATGATTATAAAGGTGGGCGCTGTGCCATAACGAAAATGATGGTAAGTGGCTCACCCTTTTTAAAAAATGCTTTTAGAATGGATCGTTAGGATTTTAAAGAATGAAGCAGGTGGCATGAATGAACGGAAATGTATGTGTAATCGGTCTTGGTTTAATAGGTGGATCGCTTTCGATGGCGATTAAACATGAACATCCGGAGGTAAACATTGTAGGGTTTGACCGGGATGATAACAACGCCCATTTGGCAAAAATTCTTGGAATTATTGATGAAATGACTCCATCAATTGAATGGGGTGTACAAGAAGCTGACCTTATTATTCTAGCCGTACCAGTCAATGAAACAGAGCGAATTATCAATGAGTTGGCAAATATGAACTTAAAAAAGGACTGCATCGTGACCGATGCCAGTAGCACAAAAGGTTCAGTTGCAAGAGCGGCAGCAAGCTTACTAGATAAAGGAATTACGTTCATTGGAGGACATCCAATGGCAGGCTCCCATAAAAGTGGTGCTGGTGCTGCTAAGCTTCAATTATTCGAGAATGCTTTTTATTTATTAACCCCAGCAGAGGGAACTCTTGATTCAGACATCGATAGACTTAAAGCATGGTTAAAAGGAACAAAAGCTAACTTCTTACTCGTAACACCGGATAATCATGATTTATTAACGGGTGTCATCAGCCATTTTCCACATATTATTGCTTCAGGGCTCGTCAAACAAGCAGAACATTACAGTATTAGAAATCCGCTCGTCTCGCGTTTGGCAGCAGGGGGATTCCGGGATATCACAAGAATCGCGTCAAGCAGTCCAGAAATGTGGCGGGATATTCTTATTCATAATAAATCAGTATTAGTTGAATTAATGGATAACTGGATCGAAGAAATGGTTCAGGTGAAAGATTTGATCACGTCTGAGGATCGTGACGGTATTTATCGTTTTTTTCAGGAAGCTAAAGAGTTTCGTGATGATCTTCCTGTCCATGGAAAAGGAGCGATACCTGCTTATTACGATTTATATATTGATGTTCCGGATTATCCTGGTGTGATTTCGGAAATTACGGGATATTTTGCAAAAGAAGAGATAAGCATTACCAATATTCGAATTGTCGAGACAAGAGAAGATATATTTGGAGTCTTAGTTGTTAGCTTTCAAACAGATGTAGATCGGACAAAAGCCGCTGCATGTATAAAAAAATATACAAGTTTCGATACCATTCTCGTATAATGTCGGAATAATTATAAAGGAGATCAGTAGATGGCGACACAAACATTACAAACAAACATTGCATCACTAAAAGGAACTTTATCTATACCAGGGGATAAATCCATTTCACATCGTTCGATCATGTTTGGTGCTTTAGCGGAAGGAGTTACCAAAATTGAAAACTTTCTTCCAGGAGCGGATTGTATAAGTACGATCGATTGCTTTTCTAAATTAGGTGTCAGCATTCAGCAGAATGGCGACCGTGTCGAAGTAATCGGTAAGGGTTTTTCAGGGTTAAAAGCACCAAGTGAAGTTCTTGATGTAGGTAATTCTGGTACAACGATTCGGCTTATGCTCGGAATCTTGGCAGGTCAGGCTTTTCAGGCGGAGTTGATTGGCGATGATTCAATTGGGAAACGTCCAATGACACGAGTGGTGAATCCTTTGAAGCAAATGGGAGCGGATATTGACGGTAGGAATAACGGTGAATTTACACCACTTTCGGTTAATGGAACTGAACTTAAAGGAATTCGGTATGAGCTTCCCGTAGCAAGCGCACAGGTGAAGTCTGCGATCATCTTAGCTGGTCTTCAAGCTAAAGGTACGACAACCATTGTTGAACCTGAAAAAACACGTGACCACACTGAGCGAATGATTGTCCAATTTGGCGGGAAAGTGGAAAGAAAGGGAAATGAAATTAGTGTTGAAGGTGGCCAAAGTTTTCAAGGCACTTCCGTGTATGTTCCTGGAGATATATCTTCAGCAGCCTTTTTCATGGTGGCCGCTGCGATTACACCTAATAGTGAAGTTAAGCTATTAAACGTAGGCTTAAATCCTACCCGTACCGGAATTATTGACGTGCTAGAACGAATGGGTGCAGATATCGAGATTGAACCAGTCCATGAAAAAGGCGAGCCGTACGGTCATATCACAGTACGTTCCTCCAAACTTCATGCCATTACGATTGAAGGAGATTTAATCCCACGTTTAATCGATGAAATTCCTGTTATCGCTCTGTTAGCTGTTAGAGCAGAAGGAACGACCGTCATTAAGGATGCAGCAGAATTGAAAGTGAAAGAAACAAACCGGATTGATACAGTTGCAGATGAACTAACACGTCTAGGAGCTAAAATCAAGCCAACTGAAGACGGCTTAGTCATTACAGGAGGTTCGCCACTACATGGTGGTGAAGTTTCAAGTCATGGAGATCACCGCATTGGTATGATGCTAGCAATTGCAGGATTAGTTGCGAGTGATGAAATAATCCTCACTGATTCAAAGGCGATAGAAGTTTCATATCCTCAGTTTTTTGACCATTTGACAACATTAATAAAATAAGATAATTGTGATGATTCAACCAAATTATCCTTTCGAATGGGGAAGGTCTTAAATTAGGTTGAATCATCATTTTCTGTGGAAAAGGGGCGGGACTTCGCAAAATCAGCTCGACACCGCCACCGTTATAAGGCGATACAAATTAAGAACCTGAACCTTTTTTATCGTTGGCTTGGGATTAGATGCCAAAGGATGTTTTTTTATAAATGAACATATCTCTTGGTTCCTTTTCATAAGCTGGTCATAAGACAAGGCTAGGGAGAGGTTCTATGTCGAATTATATCATTGATAAAGTAATGGTATAGCAAGATGGCAAGACGTCAAAGAAGTCCATTGTAGTGAAAGATGACCAAGTGGATTCTATTCACAACCCTGTCAATCAACTGAAAATGATGAAACAAAATCTGGAAAACTTTATTATGAGTCCTGTTACAACGACAGTCTTAAATGAATCGAAACTACCTGCCTCCCAGTCACTGTATGAACAGCATGTGTTAAAAGGTGTTGGGATGATCTTAATTCCTGTAAAAGTTGCTTACGTATATCTCCTCACTCCCTGTCTAGAAGAAATACGAAAACGTATGAAAGAATCACCACTTGATTATCTACTTGCGATTAAAGTTGCCCAAAATACGATCTCCCCAAAGCTCATGCAACGCTGTATTAAAGAACGTATCCCCGCTGTATTTGTGGAAATTACGGATTTAGATGAATTAAAACGGCTTCCATGGAGCTGGATTCGCCAATTTTCCTTTCCATATAATCCGATTTTTATCCCTATATTCAGACAAGAAACTGCAAATGACAAAGGGAAGACAATTTGGAATAAGATTATGACTGATGCCAAACTTTCACACAGTAAAGAGTCCCTTATTGAAGGTGCTCCTATCTCTGTTCCAACATTAAAAAAAATTGGTTTGTATCCGATAAAAGGATATTTGCGTAATAATGGAGAATTAAGCTATAACTTATTTTATTCTTCGCACGATACAAGTGACTTCAATGGAATTTCAGAAGCGGAATATGATAAACTGGTTGTCACCGTGTTAAATGGGGAGGTTGTGAGGGCAGGGTCGACACTATCCTTTTCCGATAAAAAAGGATCTGAAATAAAAATCAGAATTCCTGGATTTTTAATATGAAGAAATTGTATGCAGGGGGAAGGTTTTTATAATGAACACAATTGAAAAAGTGCTCAGCAATCTAAAAAAAGGCGAATTAGAAGAAGCATTTCTACATATAAATCGAATAAAATCATCTGAAGCAATTGAAGAGATGCTCCTTTTAGCTGAAGAATTATTACAGCTGGGATTTATGGAGCAAGCAAAGGATTTATACGAACATTTACTTAAGCTCTTCCCTAATGAAGGAGAGCTAATCGTCACACTTGCTGAAATTCTCGTTGATCTGGACCAAGAAGATGAGGCATTCCTGTTGCTTGAAAAGATTAGCATGTCGGATGACATGTATCCAAGCGCTCTGCTCCTTTTAGCGGATTTATATCAAATGCAGGGAATGGATGAGGTCAGTGAGCGAAAGCTTAAACAAGCAAAGGAATTGCTACCAAACGAACCATTGATTGACTTTGCGTTAGCGGAACTGTATTACCAGCAAGGGAAGGATCATGCTGCTGTTGCGAATTATAAAGAGGTACTTAAGCAGCAAAAAGAAATTGGCGGTGTAAGTATTAACCAGCGATTAGCGCAGACCTTAAGTAATTTGGGTGAGTTTGAAGAAGCCATTCCTTTTTTTGAAAAGGCGTTGGAAGACAAACTCGAAATCAACACATTATTTGAATATGCATTAACGGCATACCAAGCAGCCATGTTTGAAACGGCGATTCAAAGGTTTACCGAGCTCAAGGAGTTAGATCCAGAGTATCATTCCCTTTATTTGTATCTTGCGAAGTCTTATGAAAGTCTAGAGCGTCTGGATGAAGCTCTAGAAACGGTAAGGGAGGGGATTCACAAGGATGAATTCAACAAAGAGTTGAATCTTTTTGGGGGTAAAATTGCTTTGAAAAAGGGTCTGACTAATGAGGCAGAATTGTTTTTCAGAGAAGCTCTTGCCATTGATCCGGGCTATTTGGAGGCTACGCTGACATTACTTAAGCTGTTCATGCATGAAGAAAAGTATGAGGAGATCATTGAAACGATTGAAAGTGTTAGGAAATATGGGGAAGATGATCCGCAATTTGAATGGATGCTTGCTGTGAGCCTACAAAAAAGCGAGCGTTACAAAGAAGCATTAGTAAGCTTCCAAAAGGCTTATACATTTTTTGCGAATAATCAAGATTTTTTAGAAGATTACGGATTCTTTTTAATTGAAGAAGGAGTACTAGCTACCTCTAGAGAAATATTTAATAAGCTTCTCGAACTGGATCCGGCAAATGATGAATATGTGCTGATTTTGGATCGATTAGCTGAAGAATAAAAAAGGGTAAAGGATGCTGATTGATACAATATCTGTACAGAGGAGGGAACTCATGGTGGCAGCCCCTGTATCTGTTAACGAAAAGAAAGACTTTATTCGCTGGTTTTTAAATCATTATCAGTTGAAGCGCAGGGAATGTGTATGGATTTTGAATTATTTAATGAGCCATGATCAGTTAATGAAAAAGGTTCATTTTGTGGAAAGTGCTCAATACTGCCCACGAGGCTTGATTATGTCAACGCATTGTGTGGAAGAGGCACCTTTCCGGTTTTATAAATCCAATATCATGACAACTGACGCAGAGAAGTCGTTTCATGATATCCGCCTTAATCGGGATGAAGACATCTATATTCAATTAAATTTTAAATCGGCCTACTCATCCTACCACTATGCCGCGGTTTTAGAAGAAAATCCATTTATGCCAAAAAGCACAGGGAGTAATGAGAGAGATAAGCTTATGGCAGAGAAGTTTCTAGAAAATTCGTTGGCGACATTCCAGAAAGAGCGGATATTAAAAGCGATCGATAATGCACTTGACCTGAATGATAAAGAAACTTTTTATTCATTAACAAAAGAACTGAATAAGCTGTAAAGCGATGTTTCAATTAAGTTATGTTTATCGTGATGTTGATTTGCTACCTAACGGGGAGACGTGTGAAATCACGGTATTGCACCAATTAGTTTAAAATCATTATCAATTATGGATAACATAGCCTTCAATTAAAACGAAAAAGGTTGTCTAAGGATCAGACCTCACACTCTATACACCGTTTATTGCGTCATATACACGCATATAGACGAGGTATAGTAGCTGTGGCGTCTGGTCCTTTTTTTATGAGACAACCATATTTTTTAATTTCTGCGAAAACGCTACAAATAACTTTACAGATTTTAAATCTAGTTCAAATGAGATTTCGATCGCGCCATCTACTAAACATGATAATAGTTTAATTTGTAAAAATAGAATTAGGTGTTATTAAGCCAAATTTGTATCTGATACTAATTAATGAATATTTTGTTAAAATGAAGGATTACTGGTAATGATATATGAAACAAGACTTAATCATGATAAAATGTTAGGAGATGATTGATAACTGCAAGGAGTGAGTAAATTGAAGTGGAATTATAAGGAAGTTGGGTTGTATCAAGAGTCGAAGGAATATGTGGATAGTCTAATCATTCCAATGAATCCGATTTCATTCGGAGTACAGATGAAACATTTTTCGTCCATGCATGAATTTATGGGAATATTAACGATGGAAGTCGAGAAGCAATTAAAAGGAAGACTCCTGTTAATGCCGGAGTTAACGTACTGGTCAGAAGGTCAGGACAAAGCAGATCTCATAGAAATATGGAAAATAAAATTGGCGGAAACTGATTTCAAGCACGTTTTTTGGATTACATCTGACAGTGAGTGGAAAAGATATGAAGATGAGCTTCCAGGTTCACTCCTATGGATTCCTTCTATTAGGCTTGAACATTTAGAAGAAGGACAAGCAAGGCAGATGATGAACGATCAAGTGCATCAAATGCTCGATATGCTTACGCAAAGCTGGAATAAATAGCATTGGATACACAGGCAATATACCACAATATTGCCATCATTTAGGACCGACATATATTGACCTTGACGGAATATTGAGATATCATTGTAATGTCCTAGTTTTATAGTGTTGCTATTTATTGGTTAATTGGTTCAGAATAGTAATAGAGGGGGGGAAAAGCATGAGTAAGCGTAATGTTTCACGACGTCAGTTCCTTAATTACACTCTTACAGGTGTAGGCGGTTTCATGGCTGCAGGAATATTAATGCCAATGGTTCGATTCGCGGTTGATCCAGTGTTGAAAGCAAGTGCATCAGGAGGATTTATCCCAACGAGTCAGAAAGTTTCGGAATTGACAGCGGAACCAATCCGAGTTGATTACACATTTGATCAAATCGATGGTTGGTACGAGTCCCAAGTGACGAATACGGCATGGGTATATAAAGCAGATGATGGTAAAATCGTTGCTCTATCACCTGTGTGTAAGCACTTAGGATGTACTGTTGCTTGGAATACAGACAAAGAACATCCAGAACAATTTTTCTGCCCTTGCCACAATGGTAGATACACAAAAAATGGGGTAAACGTACCAGGAACTCCACCGATCAAACCGCTAGATGTTTATGAAACGCAAGAAAAAGACGGAATTCTTTATTTAGGGTTACTAAAACCGCATGAGGGGGCGTAATCATTGTTAAACAAGATTTATGATTGGGTTGACGAACGTTTAGACATTGCGCCCATATGGCGGGATATTGCTGACCATGAGGTTCCTGAACACGTAAACCCTGCACACCATTTTTCAGCATTTGTTTATTGTTTTGGGGGCTTAACCTTCTTCATTACAGTCATCCAAATTCTTTCAGGTATGTTCTTAACCATGTATTATGTACCTGATATCGTGAATGCATGGGAGTCTGTTTACTACTTACAAAACGAAGTGGCATTTGGGCAAATTGTACGAGGTATGCATCACTGGGGAGCAAGTCTAGTTATTGTGATGATGTTCTTACATACTCTTCGGGTTTTCTTTCAGGGAGCTTATAAAAAACCGCGTGAGCTTAACTGGGTTGTTGGAGTACTAATTTTCTTTGTCATGTTAGCTTTAGGTTTGACAGGTTATTTATTACCATGGGATATGAAAGCGGTTTTTGCTACAAAAGTTACATTAACAATCGCTGACTCTGTTCCATTGATTGGTCCAGCTATTAAAACATTAATTGCTGGAGATCCGACGATTGTTGGAGCGCAGACGTTAACTCGTTTCTTTGCGATACATGTCTTCTTCTTACCAGCTGCACTATTAGGGTTAATCGCAGCTCACTTTATAATGATCAGAAAACAAGGAATTTCAGGACCGTTGTAAGAAACCCAGAAGCGCTTTAGAAATCTAGTTTGTACAACTGGACAAGCTTCCGGCTCAAATGCGTAGACTGCATTTACAGGACATAGAAATATTTTTATTCAATAACCTAAATAATAACCTTTTCATAAAGGAGGGGGATTGTTCAATGCATCGTGGAAAAGGTATGAAATTCGTAGGTGATTCTCGAATCTCAGCGAATAGTAAACCGTTTATTCCGAAAGACTATTCGGAATACCCAGGTAAAACTGAAGCATTTTGGCCGAATTTCTTATTGAAAGAATGGTTGGTTGGAGCCGTATTCCTTGTTGGTTTTCTTTGCTTAACGGCAGCGCACCCGTCGCCGCTTGAAAGAATTGCCGACCCGACAGATACTGCATATATTCCACTTCCTGACTGGTATTTCTTATTTCTTTACCAGTTACTGAAGTATACGTATGCTTCAGGTCCATTTAATATTGTAGGTTCAATAATTATTCCTACACTTGCATTTGGGGGATTGTTACTTGCGCCGTTTCTTGATCGTGGTCCAGAACGCCGTCCTACGAAACGTCCATTCGCAACTGGCTTTATGCTATTAGCCATCGCAGGGGTTGTGTTCTTGACTTGGCAATCTGTTTATTACCATGACTGGGATAAAGCAGCTACACAAGGGAAGATTGTTGAAGGGGTAGCGATTGATAAAGAGGCTGATGGCTACAAAGCCCTTGAAGCAAATACTTGTCTTTCTTGCCATGGTGCTGAATTGACAGGGGGAGCTGGTCCAGCTCTTATCGATACTGGGCATACTGCTGATGAGATTAAAGACATTGCCAAAAATGGTACTGGTGGAATGCCTGCTGGTATTTTTAAAGGTTCTGATGAAGAACTAGAAGCTCTTGCTGATTTTCTTGTGAATTTATCAGCTAAATAATGTGTGAAGAAAGAGGATATCCCATAAGTAAGGGTCAGACCCTTTGGGACATCCTCTTTTTTGTCATTTCATTTACATGAATAACTTGAAAGAAAGAGGTATATATATGAATCTGATCTATCCGATTCTTGCAAATAAGAAGTTTATCATGATGTTGCTAGTGATTAATATATTCGGAACATTGTATGGTTACATTTGGTATGGAAGCCAACTTGCTGTTACTCCTACCATTTTTCTTCCATTCGTTCCGGATAGCCCAACTGCATCTTTGTTTTTTGTATTTGTTTTACTTGCCTTTCTATTGAAAAAGAGTTGGGGGCTAATGGAAGCACTTGCGATCATGACCCTTTTTAAATATGGAATGTGGGCAGTGGTGATGAATGTATTGACATTATATACGACAGGAGAACTTGCTTGGCAAGGATATATGCTGATAGCTTCTCACTTAGGAATGGCGATTCAAGGAATCTTGTATTCACCATTTTATCGAATTAAGCCATGGCATTTTATTGTCGCAGGAATTTGGACTTTACATAATGACGTGATTGATTATGTTTTTGATATGATGCCGGTTTATCGAGATTTACTTGTACATATGAATGAAATAGGCTATTTTACATTTTGGCTCAGCTTGCTTTCGATATTTATTGCCTACTATTTTGGGTATAGAGAAAAAAGATTTACATTATCCCTTTGAAATTTTTGTGAAACGGTGGTCTACTCCATCTTCCATTCTCATATTGATTAATAGAGAAATAAGGAGGGACAAGGAGTATGGTGAAAAAAATCCTGGTGCTTGCACTGCTGCTAGTAATCACCGTTTCTTTTTATCAAGTTCGTGCTGAGCCTTCTGAAAGTATGGGGCAGTTGGATTCCATCTCCGACGAAGCACTAAGACTTGT
Source organism: Paenibacillus sp. FJAT-29882 (assembly GCF_001510645.1). Lineage (GTDB taxonomy): Bacteria > Bacillota > Bacilli > Bacillales > DSM-1321 > Peribacillus. The sequence continues at coordinate 1,295,921 of NZ_LMVB01000001.1, forward strand.
AGAAATGAAACGATATAAAGAAACAGAGAAGATTCTTCAAAAATTTTCAGCACGTTATCTGCTTTCATCAAAAGAAAAAGAGCTTTTTAGCATGGCTGAATTAAGAGTTGTTACTGCTGCTTATGATGATGCACTGGAAGTCGTTCAAACCTTAGAAAAAACAGATTCTGAAAAAATAAATGCTGTGACGAAGTTTCGATTAGTACTGGATGCCGTCAATTCGAATAACCAGCCATTGTGGATGGCTTTAGAAGATCCAATCATGGAAGCCTTTAATGAAGCAAAAGAAGCAGTTAAAGCAGGGGATTCAGAAGGATTCAATGATGGGTTGAATGATTTGTTATCACAGTACAATCTCATATATCCAAGTTTAAAAGTTTCAGTGTCATCTGAGAAGCTTCAACAGCTTGATGCTCGTGTAACTTATATGGATCAATATCGTCCGGTTATGTTAATGATGGAGTCAAACGAACAGGAATGGGATGCATTGGAACAGGATTTAAAGTCTATATTTGATGAGCCCCATGAGGATGAAGCAGATCCATCATTATGGTGGGTAATTATTTCAACAGGAAGCATTATTATCCTAACATTATCTTATGTAGGCTGGAGAAAATACAAAGGCAATGAGAAGGCAGAAAAGTCACGGAAAGATCACAATGTTTGACAGAGATGATCGCTACTTTTACAATTGAAATAATCATTCTTTTAGGAGGAAACAATGTTTTTACTTTACTTTGCGATTATCATCTTAGTCCCGCTATTCGCTCAAATGAAAGTGAAAAGCGCCTACAAAAAATATTCTAAAGTGCCTGCTTCATCAAGAATGTCGGGTGCAGAGGCGGCAAGAAGAATTCTAGATTCAAATGGTTTGTATCATGTTACGGTAGAAGAAACTCGAGGGGTTCTTAGTGATCACTATGATCCACGATCTAAAACAGTTCGCTTATCCTCAGATAATTATCACGGTCATTCTGTGGCAGGCGTTGCCATTGCGGCCCATGAGGTAGGTCATGCTATTCAGGATCAACAGAATTACTCACCGCTTCGTTTACGTCACACATTAGTACCAGTGGCCAATATTGGTTCGAATTTTTCATGGATCTTGATCATTATCGGTATGATAGCCCATATGAGTAATTTTGTCTTACTTGGCATTATTTTCATGGCGGCAGCTGTTGTATTCCAACTTGTGACGCTCCCGGTAGAATTTAATGCTTCATCTCGTGCAATGAACCAGGTGGTTACTCTAGGCGTTATTCGTAACGATGAAGAGCGTGAGACGAAAAAAGTATTGAACGCAGCAGCATTAACATATGTTGCGGCAGCCCTTGTAGCTGTACTTGAATTACTCCGTTTAGTTTTAATATACACGGGTATGACTAGAAGTGACGATTAGAAAAAAAGCAGCTCCTTAGGACCTGCTTTTTTTCATTGTTAAGCGTAATTATACGCAATTATTTTTGTGGATCACTTAATTAGTCTGTCTGAATCCGCCGAAAGCTTCTTACCCATTGTAGTATGGTTCCACTTGATGATTAAGTTAATGAATGATTGGATGAAAATACTGATTTTGAAGTGAGGGCATATTTTTAGAGAGTTTTACAGATGCTCCACCTTCATCCATAGAATGACTACTGTTAAATTTGGATTGGGAATTTTGATATCGGCGAGTGGATCAGTGGGTATATTTACCGTTCGATTGGATTTTTATTCTCATCTAATGTAAACCCTTCTCCAAGTACATCGTGAACTTCACTGACAGATACGAAAGCATGTGGATCTACAGAAGTGATAATGTTCTTTAAACGGACAATTTCCGTTTTTCCAACGACACAGTATAGCACTTCCCGATCTTCCTTTGTAAATGAACCATACCCCTTTAGAACGGTAATTCCCCGTCCCATTTCCTTCATAATTTTTTTTGCAATTGCTTCGTTATTGCGACTAATGATCATCGCGCCACGCGCAGAATATGCGCCTTCCTGCATGAAGTCAATAACGCGAGCAGCGATAAAGACTGCAACGAGCGTGTACATTGCTTCACGATATTCAAGATAGGTAATAATGGAAATTAAGATAACGACCGCATCAAATAAAAACATCGTTCTACCCATATTATGCCCCCAATATCGATTGGCAAGCCTTGCGATAATATCAACGCCTCCAGTTGTACCTCCATAACGAAAGATGATACCGAGTCCTACACCGATAAAAACCCCTGCAAATAAAGCAACAAGCATTAAGTCATTTCCGAGAGTTAATTTAATTTCATTTCGTTCAAAAATCCAAAGCCAAAAGGAAACGCCAACTGTCCCGATAATGGTATATAGAAACGTGGTTCGACCAAGGAACTTCCAGCCGATGAAAAATAAAGGAATATTTAGAATAAGGTTCGTATAAGCTGGGTTAATTCCAGCTAATTGATATATAATCAAGGTAAGGCCAGTGAAACCGCCTTCTGCTAAGTGGTTTTGCATATTAAAGTGTACAAGACCAAAACCAAAAATAGCTGCGCCAAATAAAATGAACAAAATATTTTTAAATCTCAAACCGTATATCAAGCGTTTGACCTCCAATATCAATTATAATAAAGTGAAACTTCCATTAGCGGTGACCTTTCGCTAATGGTTAGTCTCATTCTAGTGTCGCTAAATCGCAAGCTACCGCTTCGATAAAGCGACACTACGAACTAAGGTTCAATGAAATCAACAGACTAAGCGCGTCCTGCGGCAACGTCTGTGTGACCCACTTCCTGTGGGCGCAAACTTACCTTTTGAAAACCACAAAGGTAAGTTTCGCTGTACCTCACCAATCGGGGGTTTACAGGCTGTTTTTCAAAAGCTAGCAATTTTAATCTTTCGCAAGAGTATATTTGATGATAATTAATACAGTCTGTTAAACCGGGATAAAGTGAACCCCACTTAGGTGGCATCTTAAAGTCTATGAAATCAGGGTAAACGAGAATGTTCTTTATTATATCGAATTCTAATACTAGTTACAAACAATGGAAAATCAAGTGGAAATCCAACCAGTAGGGGGCTTACTGCCTGTTAATGCGGGATAAACGAAAATCTTGTCATATAAGTGATTTTTGGCTAACATGGGGAAGAGATTCACTATAGAGGTTGTACAAAAAGTTCAGGGGAATTCACCGCAGAAAGAAATTTTTTTCCTTGTGCGGTCATAACTAAAGTTGATGTTTAGGACAAAAACGTGTTATATGCTCCACTACTGTTCTCTTTGACTACAGTTTCTTGTCCTTTTTTAGCCTCCTCTTATAGCACAGATTAATCTAAACTAGTTAGAAAGGTTGAGGGGATGGAACAGAAAAAAAATATGCAAGATCTTCAAAATGAAGTAGATCAATACATAAGTCAATTTAAGGAAGGCTATTTTAGTCCTTTAGCCATGCTTGCGAGAATGACCGAGGAACTAGGCGAGCTTTCTCGAGAAGTCAATCATTATTATGGTGAAAAGCCTAAGAAAACGACTGAAAAGGAAAATACAGTTGAAGAAGAATTGGGAGATCTCCTATTTGTCATCATTTGCTTTGCTAATTCTTTGAATATTGATTTAGCAAAAGCTCATGATCTTGTCATGCATAAATTTAAAACACGTGACAAAGACAGATGGACAAAAATTGATGAAGAGAAAAAAGGAGAATAATGGCTATGGAAACAACTCGAATCATTGTGGCAGGACCTCGTGGAAGAATGGGAAGTGAAGCAGTCAAGCTTGTTTTAGAAACGGCGGGCTTTGAATTAGTGGCAGTCATTGACCGTAAACATGATGGGGATAATTTAGGAAATCTTGACGGGTTCCAGGGAATCGATGCACCGATATATTCAGATATTGAGAAATGTTTTTCCTCAGTCAAAGCGGATGTATTAATCGATTTAACTACACCTGAAGTTGGGATGTTGCATACGGTTGCTGCTTTAAACCATGGGATTCGTCCGGTAGTTGGGACGACTGGTTTTAGTACAGAAGATTTAGCTGAATTGGAAGACCTAACAACTGAAAAAGGCTTAGGTTGTATTATTGCTCCGAACTTTGCGGTAGGTGCAGTATTGATGATGAAATTTTCCCAAATGGCTGCTAAATATTTCTCAGACGTGGAAATTATTGAAATGCATCATGACAAAAAGCTTGATGCCCCGTCAGGTACAGGCGTAAAAACAGCGGAGATGATCAAAGCAGTTCGTGAACCCAAAGTACAAGGTCACCCTGAAGAAAAGGAAACGATGCAAGGGGCTCGTGGTGCGAATATAGATGGCATGCGTGTACATAGCGTACGCTTACCCGGGTTGATTGCTCATCAACAAGTGATGTTCGGCGAAAAAGGTCAAATGCTGACCATTCGTCATGACTCATTCGATCGCGTATCCTTCATGTCTGGTGTTAAGCTTGCAGTGGATTCTGTTATGAAACTGGATGTGCTTGTTTATGGCTTAGAGAATATTATTGAATAAAAGAGGGGGAGAATACCGATGAAAATTGCATTAATTGCCCATGATAATAAGAAAGAAGATATGATTCGATTTGCAACGGCGTATAGAGACATTTTGGAGCAACATGAATTGTTTGCAACTGGTACAACTGGTAGAAGAATTAACCAGGAGGTATCTCTTCCGGTTCATTGCTTTAACTCGGGACCGCTTGGGGGCGATCAAGAAATTGGCGCACTTGTATCACGTAATGAAATGGATATGATTCTATTCTTTCGTGATCCACTAACTTCTCAGCCACACGAACCTGATGTGAATGCCTTAATCAGACTTTGTGATGTATATCAGGTACCACTGGCAACGAATATGGGTACTGCAGAAATAATTATTAGAGGTCTAAAACATGGCTATTTAGACTGGAGAAAACTAGACAAAACAAAAGGTGAGTAAAATGGAAAAGAAAATAGATATATTAGCTTTTGGTGCCCATGCAGATGATGTTGAAATTGGCATGGGAGCCACGCTTGCTAAATTCGCAAAGCTAGGGAAAAAGATTGTCATTTGCGACTTAACAAAAGCGGAATTGTCTTCAAATGGGACAGTAGAGTTACGTCAACAAGAAGCGAAAAATGCAGCAAAAATCCTTGGTGTTAAGCGAATTTCGCTAGACCTCCCAGATCGAGGTTTACAGTTGAAAGAAGAATACATACAAGAAATTACAAGTATTATCCGCAAATATCGACCAAGTTTGGTATTTGCACCTTATCGAGAAGACCGTCATCCTGACCACGGCAATTGTGCACAACTAGTAGAGGAAGCTGTTTTTTCAGCAGGTATCAGAAAATATATGGAAGAATCAGGTCAGACTGCCCATAAGATTGCTTCTCTTTATTTTTATATGATTAATGGCTTTCATAAGCCCGATTTTGTCGTTGATGTAACGGAAACGATGGATACAAAGCTTGAGAGTTTACGGACATATGCAAGTCAATTCCAACAGACGGATACCGCTATTGAGACGCCACTTGTAAATGGGTATATCGAAACGGTGGAGGCAAGAGAGCGTCTCTTTGGAAAAGAAGTAGGCGTTACGTATGCGGAAGGATTTCTCTCGAAAAAACCATTATTACTTTCACAAGACCTAATAGGAGGATAACATGAAGTTGAAAATTGGTATTACATGTTACCCAACAGTCGGTGGGTCTGGAGTCGTAGCTACTGAACTTGGCAAACTCCTTGCTGAGAAAGGGCATGAAATTCATTTCATTTCATCGAGTCTTCCTTTCCGGTTAAATAGAATGTATCACAATATTTATTATCATCAAGTTGAAGTGAATTCATATTCCGTTTTTCAATATCCACCTTATGATTTAGCTTTGGCAAGCAAGATGGCAGAAGTCATTACGCGAGAAAAATTAGATATTTTACACGTCCATTATGCGATACCTCATGCTGTATGTGCGATACTTGCCAAACAAATGGCGTGTCATGATGTGAAGATTGTCACAACATTGCATGGAACAGACATAACCGTTTTAGGGAATGACCCGTCCTTAACGGAGCTAATTAAATTCGGAATTGAAAAATCGGATGTAGTAACGGCTGTATCGAACTCATTAGCGTTACAAACAAACGAATTACTAGCTCCAGATAAAGAAATAAGCACAGTTTACAATTTTATTGATGAACGAGTGTACCGTAAAACGGATTCTTCTAATCTCCGTCATGAATATGAAATAAGAGATTATGAAAAAGTAATCATCCATGTGTCCAATTTCAGGGCAGTAAAACGGGTAAAGGATGTTGTTCAAGCATTTGCTCTAATTAGAAAACAAATCTCCGCCAAGCTAATGCTTGTAGGGGATGGTCCTGAAATATCAGAAATCACCAAATTGATTAAACGTTTGGGACTAGATGCTGATGTTCTCTTGCTTGGGAAGCAAGATAATCTTAACGAATTGTATTCAATCAGCGATCTCAACCTTTTACTTTCAGAAAAAGAGAGCTTTGGACTTGTTCTACTTGAAGGTATGGCTTGTGGTGTTCCTGCCATCGGAACGAATGTAGGTGGCATTCCTGAAGTAATTGTTGATGGAGAAACTGGATTTATATGTCATGTAGGTGATATTGAAGCGATTGCGGAGAAGGCGATTTTACTTTTACAAGATGGTCAGCTTCACAATCAATTTAGCAGAGCCGGAATCATGGCAGTCGAAACGAAATTCCATTCCAATACGATCACTAAACAATATGAAGCGATTTACAGAAAACTGTTAAATCGGTAGGGGTGACAATCAACTTTGGATCAATTATTTACAGAGGCGATTCCAGTTATCGCTGCTATAGAAGAAGCTGGATATGAAGCCTATTTTGTTGGAGGATCTGTCCGCGATTCGCTAACAGGAAGATTGAGTAATGATGTGGATATAGCCACCTCTGCCACTCCTGACGAAGTAAAAGCTATTTTCCCAAAAACAGTAGATGTAGGAATTGCGCACGGTACGATTCTTGTCTTGCATGAATCAGGAAATTACGAAGTGACGACCTTTAGAACAGAAAGCGGATATTCTGATTTCCGCCGACCTGACGAGGTGAACTTTGTCCGTTCGTTAAGAGAGGATTTACAACGACGAGATTTTACGATGAATGCGATCGCGATGGACCGTAAAGGAAAATTAATCGATCCTTTTGGTGGTAAAGAAGCGATTCAAAAAAAGGAAATTGTAACGGTCGGGAATCCTGATGAACGGTTTACTGAAGATGGGCTTAGGATGATGAGAGCAATCCGATTTGTAAGTCAGCTTAGCTTTAAATTAAATCTTGATACATATGCATCATTAAAGAAACATGTTCATCTAATGGAACATATTTCAGTAGAACGGATTCTTGTTGAATTTGAAAAGCTATTATTAGGTGTGGAGCGAAAGAAAAGCATGGAGTTGGTCGTAGATTCTTGCTTGTATGACTATCTGCCAGGATTTAAATCTTATAAAAGTCAATTAGAGCGAGTTGGGACGTACTCTATCGAGGAGCTTAAAAATATAGAAGAATTATGGGGATTCCTACTCGTTCTATTAGACATAGAAAACATAGAGTCGTTTTTAAGAAACTGGAAAATGCCAATGAAAAATATTCGTTTTATTCAATCTGTCGTCAGACTGGTAAAACAAGATCCCTCTTTTCTGCAAGATAAGTTCCTTCTTTTTAAAGAGGGTGAAAAAGCGGCCGTATCGGCAGCTTCAGTAAGAGCTGTTCTGGAAAATACAAATGTACAAAATGCGATAAATGCTGTGAAAGAAACGTATAAGGACCTAATAATTAAATCAATGTCTGAGCTTGCTTTGACAGGACATGATCTACTCGCTTGGACATCTGACCGGAAACCGGGACCATGGGTGAAGGAAGCTATGGATGGTGCTTTGCAAGTGGTACTGACGGGGAAAGTGGCTAACGACAAAGTAGCAATAAAGGAGTGGCTTAACACGTGCAATCTGATGTGAGGAAAAAAATAATTGATGCTTTCTCAAATGCATTTGGTAGCTTTGTTTCTGGCCAAGAAATTGCTGATTATGTCGGTTGTTCTCGGACAGCTGTGTGGAAGCATATCGAGGAATTGAGAAATGAAGGTTACGTATTTGAAGCAATTCGGAATAAAGGCTACCGAATCATTTCTGCACCTGGAAATGTAACGAGCAACGAAATTCAAATTGGCTTGCAAACAACTACATTTGGCCAAAACATTCATTATGAAGAGAGCGTCGATTCTACTCAAAAAATCGCTAATCGCCTTGCGAACGGGGGTGCAGCCGAAGGGACGATCGTGATTGCTGAAGAACAAACCTTAGGGAAAGGCCGATTATCTCGCAATTGGCATTCGCCAAAATTTACTGGAATCTGGATGAGCGTGATTCTAAGGCCAAAAATCCCTTTTCATGAAGCTCCACAATTGACCTTGCTTGCGGCAGTTGCAGTGGCTCAAGCGATCGAGGACGTCACCGATCTCTCGCCAGAGATCAAATGGCCGAATGATTTATTGATTAAAGGGAAAAAGGTGACGGGAATATTAACAGAGCTTCAGGCGGAATCTGATCGTATTCATTCTGTCATTGTTGGCATCGGAGTAAATGTAAATCAGAAGCTCAGTGATTTTCCTGAGGAACTACAGAATACTGCGACATCTTTGTTTATTGAATCAGGAAAAAGTATCTCGCGATCAACTTTAATTCAGCAAATCCTTCGTAATATGGAAAAACTGTATTTTACATATTTGAAACATGGATTTAACCCAGTGAAACTTCTATGGGAAAGCTATGCAGTTTCACTTGGGAAAGAACTAAAAGCGACAACTGTGAATGAAACGATTATTGGTAAAGCACTTGGTATTACTGATAGTGGTGTTTTGCTTTTAGAAGACAAATTCGGGAAGGTTCATCATATTTATTCAGCGGATGTTACAATTCCGCATCAATAAGTGGTCGCACGTTACTATAGAATATATTTGATAAAGTTGATATAATGCTTTTGGGCAGTATCTTTCGAACTGCACCTGCACGACCGAAGTAAAAAACTAAAATTTCTGCCTTGATCCAGTAGTGGACGGGGACGGAGGGATGAATCTTCTGATAAATTTAAAGAGACGAACTTTTATATAGGGAAAACTGCCATATGCAAAGTTGGCTGGACAATGGGTCCTATTTCCTTTAAAGCTCGTCTCTTTTTTTGTTATATGCCTATCAAGAAAGATTATTCATCTCCTCTAATAAAAGGAGGATATTTGAATGAAACTTTCCGGACAGTTTCTGAAAATGAAAAAAAATGATAAGAAAATTGTCATGCTTACTGCGTATGATTATCCAAGCGCAAAGCTTGCAGAACTTGCTGATGTTGACATGATTCTTGTAGGGGACTCCCTCGGCATGGTTGTTCTAGGTTATGAATCGACACTCCGAGTAACAGTTGATGATATGATTCATCATACAAAAGCAGTGAAACGCGGAGCGCCTAATACGTTTGTAGTTACCGACATGCCATTCATGAGCTATCATCTTTCATTGGACGAAACACTTAAAACCGCTGCACGCATGATTCAAGAAGGGCGCGCTGATGCTTTAAAACTTGAAGGAGCAGGCCAAGTAACTGAAAAGATTGCTGCCTTAACAAAGGCTGGAGTTCCAGTTATTGCTCACTTAGGATTAACACCACAGTCAGTAGGGGTACTTGGAGGCTATAAGGTTCAAGGGAAAAGTGCAAATGCCGCCGAGCAGCTATTAGATGAAGCAAAGCAATGTGAAGCTTGTGGTGCGATAGCTGTTGTACTTGAATGTGTGCCATATCAAGTAGCAGAAGTGATTACCCAACACCTTAGCATTCCAACAATCGGTATTGGTGCTGGGAAAGATGTAGATGGTCAAGTACTTGTCTATCATGACGTCGTGAATTATGGCGTCGATCGCGTGGCTAAATTTGTCAAAACATATGCGGATGCTAATGAATTAATAAGCGAAGCATTATCAAAATACGTAAGTGAAGTAAGAGAACAGCAATTCCCTACATTAGAGCATAGCTTTACGATGAAAGAAGAAGAAGTAGCTGCGTTATACGGGGGTAAAGCATGAAAATCCTTACAATAGCAAAAGAGATACAGCAACAAATAGCTGAAGAAAAAAAGAATGGCAAATCGATAGGGTACGTCCCGACAATGGGGTTTTTACATGAAGGTCATGTAAGTTTACTGAAAAAAGCACGTCAAGAAAATGATATCGTCGTTTTAACAATATTTGTAAACCCGCTTCAATTCGGACCAAACGAAGATTTTGAGAGCTATCCTCGTGACATTGAACATGATGAAAAAGTCGCACAATCGGCTTTAGTAGACTATTTATTTTATCCATCCATTAAAGAAATGTACCCGGATGAAGTGTCCGTAAAAGTAACCGTTCAAAGTCGAACGGATGTGCTTTGCGGGAGAAAAAGACCAGGTCATTTTGACGGAGTAGCAACTGTTCTAACGAAGTTTTTCAATATGATTAACCCGGATAAGGTATATTTTGGCATGAAAGATGCTCAGCAAGTGGCTGTTGTGGATGGGTTAATTACAGACTTTAATTTCAATATTGAAATGGTTCCGGTCGAAACGATTCGTGAAGAAGACGGGTTGGCAAAAAGTTCGCGGAATGTTTATTTACTTGAAGAAGAGCGTGCCTGTGCTCATGAATTGTATAAAGGTTTGAATCTTGCACGAGAAGCAGCACAACATGGTGAAGACAATCCAGAAAAATTAGTTTCACTCCTTTCAAATCATATTATGAACTATACAAATGGAAACATCGACTATATTGAAGTATATTCCTATCCTGAACTAAGGCCAATCGAAAAAGTGACAGGGAACGTCATTATTGCTTTGGCTGTCCAGTTTACAACTGCTAGATTAATTGATAATGTAACATTTTTGGTTCATTAATGAAACGAACTAACTAGGAGGAGCTTGCATGTTTCGCACAATGATGAATGGGAAGATACACAGAGCTACTGTGACAGAGGCTAATTTAAACTATGTTGGTAGTATAACAATAGATGAAGACATTCTTGATGCAGTCGGAATCCTTCCAAATGAGAAAGTAGCCATTGTTAATAATAATAATGGTGCAAGGCTTGAAACGTATACCATTGCTGGTAAAAGAGGTAGCGGTGTTGTTTGCTTAAACGGAGCGGCGGCAAGACTTGTACAGCCTGGGGATATTGTCATTATTATTTCGTATGTCATGATTGCTGAAGAATCTGTTCGCATTCATAAGCCTAAGGTGGCACTTATGAATGAAAACAATGAAATTATTGAAATGATTTCTTATGAACCAGAGGCAACTATTTATCCCACATTAATGGGCAGTAAAACCCCCACCTCAAGGCTTAGAGGTATCGAAGAAGCGTAGGTGGGGGATAACTGCCCAATCTAGTCGGGGCTGGGCAGTCGTCTCACTTTTTGAAGTAAAAGCCCGATTGGTGAGATACAGTGAAACTTACCGCTGTGATCTTCAGCGGTTTAGTTGAGGCCCACAGGATGTTGGGTCACACAGACGTTGCCGCAGGACGCGGCGTACTTAGTCTGTGATTCATTGAATCGGGTTCGTACTGTCGATTGATCGAAGCGTTTGCTGTGATCTTAGCGACAGTAGAACGGGACTAACAATCAGTGGGGATGAAGAAAACCCCCACTGATTGAAGTTTCACTTTATTAAATGAACAGAATTTCGCTAACCTAAAAAGTTTCACTTAATCCTATAAAGCTGCTCATCATTGAAAAGGTAATTCCTCATAAGGAACGACAATTTCTCTATATGAGTGGCTTTTTCTTTAGTTAATTTAGAATCACGTTCATTTTCCTTATTGGATTAAATGTGGTATAAACAAGGAAGAACAACAAACGAACATACTTGTGTGAATGGGATTTAGAGGTGTTTTAATTAATGGCGCAACGCTATGTAGTAGTCGATTTAGAAACAACAGGAAATTCTCCGAAAAAAGGGGAGCGTATTATTCAATTCGCAGCAGTTGTGATTGAAGAAGATCAAATCATCGCTGAATATTCTACCTTTATCCATCCTGAGCAGGATATCTCGATGTTTATAGAAGAACTTACAGGTATTGACAATGATATGGTGAAAGAGGCACCTCTTTTTGAAGAAGTGGCCGAGCGTATTTCGGCTTTGTTAAAGGACGCTGTCTTTGTAGCGCATAATGTATTATTTGATTTGAATTTTTTAAAAGAAGAGCTAGAACGCTGTGGAATGGAAGCTTTCTACGGCTCTACAATTGATACTGTCGAACTTGCTAAAATCATGAAACCAACTTCTGATGGATATAAATTAAATCAGCTTGCTAAGCAAGAGAAGCTTGATCACTCTAGGCCACATCGAGCTGATAGTGATGCATATGTCACGGCCCAGCTTTTTCTTGAACTGAAAAAGAAACTTTACCAGCTGCCACTTCTAACTATGAAACAGTTATACCGACTTTCATACTCTTTGAAAAGTGAAATTTCGGAGCTCATTCAAGAATGTATAGCAGAAAAGCTTTCTCAGCCAAGTGATTACGATGCAACGATTGAAGCGTTCCAGGGCTTAGCTTTTAAGAAAATGAGCAGAGATTATGCTCAGAATACGTGGAAAACGGAGTATCCGAGTGATAGCCAAGCGAAATTAAAGCTGATTCGTGAATCATTACCCCAATTTGAAAGCAGAGAAGGGCAGCTTGAGATGATGGATCGGGTATATGATTCGTTTGAAAATGAACATCATACGATTATTGAAGCTGGAACAGGCATTGGTAAGAGCTTAGCTTATTTACTACCAGCTGCCTATTTTTCCGTGCAACAAGGAAAGCCCGTGGTTATCTCGACGTATACGCTTCAGCTTCAAGAACAGCTGCTTCAGTCTGAAGTGCCAAAATTAAAGCGGATCCTCCACTTTCCGTTTTCTGTCGTGCTATTGAAAGGGCGAAGTAATTATCTTAGTCTTGCAAAGTTTGAGAGAGCTATTAGGGAAAAAGAAGACAACTATGAAACCGCACTTACGAAAATGCAAATACTAGTTTGGTTAACAGAAACAGAAACGGGAGACAAGGATGAATTAAATTTAACGAGTGGAGGAGAGTTATTCTGGGAGAGGCTTCAAAGCAATTCATTTACTAAAACGGGATTACAAAAGCCTTGGCAAGCTGTCGATTTTTATGAAAGAGCCAAAGCTGTAGCGCTAAAAGCGGATATCATTATTACAAACCATGCGTTTTTAATGGCTGATTTAGTATCACCTGATCGTTTGATTCCGAGAGACGGTTTCTTAATTCTCGATGAAGCACATCATCTTGAACGTGCTGCAAGCAAGCATCTTGGGCGAAGACTCGATTATGTTTCGGCAAAAACCCTTTTAAATCGATTAGGCCATTCTGATCAAAAACAATTGTTATTTCGATTGGAGAAACTACTGCATCAATATTCGCTTACTCCTGTGACAAAGTCAGCAAATATTGACCGTACATTACTTGATTTTTTCTATGAATTTGACCAATTATTTTTTCAATTAGGGGCACTTGCGAATAAACAAGGAAGGTCTAGTGGTCCAAAGCAGATATCCATTCGCTTAATTGATGAACAATGGAAAATGACGACAATGCTTGCCGAAAGATTGGTCGATCAGCTCCAGGTGATTCTGTCTGGATTAGACGACAGAATTTCTTTACTAAGTAGTGTTGAAACTTTAAGTAAAAATGCCCAGTTTTATTTGAATGATTTTGAACTGATGCGTTATCAAATCAATGAGCTTAAGAAAACTCTCGCAGATTTTTTTGTCACACAAAATACCGATTTTATCTATTGGATGGACTATACAAAAGCCAATCCACAACAAGGGATATCTTTAGCTTCACAGCCGATTACAGGAAGCAAGTTGTTATGGAATACATTTTTTTCGAGACAAAAAAGTATTATTATGACATCGGCAACTCTTTCTGTTAAAAGTTCGTTTCAGTTCTTTATGAATCAGCTCGGGATGCAGGATGTTCCAGTAAAAACATTTAGCTATTCTTCGCCATTTTGCTATCATAAACAAGTTCGAATACTTGTACCAAAGGACATTCCAGATATTCAAAGCGTCGCACAAGAAGAATTCGTCCTTCACGCAGCTGAACATATTATTCTCGCTGCTGAAGCTGCAAAAGGGAGGATGATGATTTTATTTACCTCTCATGAGATGTTAAGAGCTACCTATTATTTACTTAAAGAATCTCAAATGTTGCAAGAGTATACGCTATTTGGACAAGGGATAACGAGTGGCAGTAAAACCCGGCTTCTGAAAAACTTTCAAAGCTTTGACAAAGCGATCCTGTTAGGTACGACTAGTTTCTGGGAAGGGGTGGACGTACCTGGGGAGGACCTTTCTTGTCTGGTTATTGTTAGGTTGCCATTTTCACCTCCTGATGATCCAATTACGGAAGCGAGATGCAACGTAATTAGAAATCATGGCAAGAATCCATTCTCACTCTATTCACTTCCGGAGGCAATATTGAGATTCCGACAAGGATTTGGCCGATTAATTCGTACAAGCACAGATAGAGGTGTGCTCATCGTTCTTGATCGAAGAATCATGACAACTGTATACGGAGAGGCCTTTAGACAAGCCATTCCTTCAGTTAATTGGTTGCAAGTTTCAAAAAATGAACTAGTTAATGCAATTGAGGAATGGATTTAAACGACTTGCTATAAATGGAATGTTCATGATGCAACAGTGCACTAAAACGTCATGTATTAACGAGTCGGGAGACTTATTTAAAAGGGGAAACCCGGCTTACTTAAGGTGGCAGAGTGTAGCCAAAAACTATTAGAATTTTAGTTTACCTTTCAATTTATTTGATCATGCTGTTTACGTTCACAAAGCTCAGTCCGCTGTTGTTTCATACAAACGAATAAATTCTAAGAATAGCAAAAAAATTGATATGGAAATTCGAAACAAACTGGTATAATGTGAGAAGAAGTCATACACATAAAGCCTTGTTATTCCAAGGATTTATGAGAAAATTTGTTATTAAGGGGGTGCTTGAAAATGGAAAGCAAAATAGAAGTGATTTCAACCGTAAAATTGCAGCATTCCCCAGATTTATATAAAATTGTCGATTCTCTAAACCGTAATTTAAAGGAAAGAAATTTAATGTTTGGGCTTGCGCTGGATTCAGAGAATCAGGAAAAAGCGATATTCACGATTTATCGTACATAGAAAGAGTGACTGTATTTGAAAAAATGGCTGATTATATCTTCTGTTTTTATACTTTGTTTAATCGGCTTTGTGTCGGGGGCGTACATTAAAGCGATGGGGCCGAGGCAAGAAGCATCTGACATCGCTTATGCAAAGGCTCGGCAGGAGAGTGACCTAGTTACACTTGATGAATTTTATCTTTATCATGGACTCGAATCTTATTCTGTTGTTATCGGAAAGACCGCGGCTGGCGAGAAACTAGTTGTTTGGATTCCTGAGAACAAAGATTTAGATATAGTAACAGCTCAATATAAAAATGGTAAGACAAAGAAAGAAATCACGCAGATTGCCAAGGAACGATCAAAATCAAAGAAGATTATTTCAGTAAAACTAGGGATGGAAAACAATGTTCCACTTTGGGAAGTAACTTCTCTGGACGCTACAAAACATTATAATTATGAATATTATGATTTTAAGACAGGCGAAATGATTGATTACTATCGAGGTATTTAGACAGAAAATGGAGGGTTTTTTATGAAAAAGTTAGCAAATCGCGTACAGGCATTAACACCATCTTCTACATTAGCAATTACAGCTAAGGCTAAAGAGCTTAAGGCTCAAGGACAAGATGTTATTGGACTTGGAGCAGGCGAACCAGACTTTAATACTCCACAGCATATTATCGATGCAGCTTTTAAATCAATGAATGAAGGTCATACAAAATATACCCCTTCAGCCGGCTTGCCAAAGTTGAAAGAAGAAATCATCAATAAGCTTTCAAAAGAGAACGGTCTCTTATACCAACCAAATGAAATTATCGTTGGCTCAGGTGCGAAACACGTGCTTTATACATTATTTCAAGCGATTCTGGATGAAGGCGATGAAGTAATTATCCCTATTCCGTATTGGGTTAGCTATCCTGAACAAGTTAAATTAGCTGGCGGTACTCCAGTATATGTGAATGGAACAGAAGAACAGTCGTTCAAAATTACAAAAGAGCAGCTTAAAGAAGCAATTACAGATAAAACAAAAGCATTTCTAATCAATTCACCTAGTAACCCTACAGGCATGTTATATTCTGAAGAAGAATTACGCGAACTTGGGCAAGTATGTTTGGATCACGATGTATTAATCGTTTCTGATGAAATTTATGAAAAACTTATTTACGATGGTGCACAGCACATTTCCATTGCTTCTATTTCTCCAGAATTGAAAGAACAAACCATTGTCGTGAATGGAGTGTCCAAATCCTATTCCATGACAGGTTGGAGAATTGGCTATGCAGCTGGAAACACTCAGATTATTAAAGCTATGACTAATTTAGCGAGCCATAGCACATCAAATCCAACGACAACAGCTCAATACGGAGCGATTGCGGCACTGTCAGGGCCACAAGATAAAGTAGAAGAGATGCGAGTTGCATTCGAGGACCGTTTGAATATCATTTACGATAAACTGACTGCTATTCCTGGAATCACTTGCCTGAAACCCCAAGGGGCATTCTACCTTTTCCCGAACGCAAAGAAAGCTGCTGAACTTACAGGCTATGGTAATGTAGACGCATTTGCTGGAGCCCTGCTTGAGGAAGCGCTAGTAGCTGTTATTCCTGGTTCTGGATTTGGAGCAGATGATTATATTCGTTTATCCTATGCAACATCCTTAGATCAGCTGGAAAAAGCTGTTGAACGCATTCGCTCATTTGTAGAATCAAAGATGGCTTAAATCGCTATCTTTATAGTAGAAAACAGAGTAATTTTTATCAGGTTTGCCACTACAATCAAGTACATGTATAATGAAAATGTTATATAAGTATAAGATTTATTAATGAGTTTTAGTGTCTAGCGTAAGCAGCCTAACCTCTCTAGGGTTTAGCCAATCAAGTTATATCAAGTGAAAACTACTTTCGATATAACTTGTTCGTCTTATGCTTAACGAGGTTGCTAAAAGGTGCTTGCGCTTTTCTTATGATTTGGAGGGAATGTATCGTGAAAATTACGATAGCACAGGTAAGTAAATATGTTGATCAAGAAGTGACAATCGGTGGTTGGTTAGCTAATAAACGATCAAGCGGTAAGATTGCATTTTTACAATTGCGCGATGGTTCAGGGTTTATTCAAGGTGTTGTTGTCAAGGAAGAAGTTGGGGAAGAGATTTTTGCACGTGCGAAATCAATTACACAAGAGTCATCTCTATATGTAACAGGAATTGTGCAAACTGATGAACGTTCTCCATTTGGCTATGAGCTGCAAGTGAAGAATGTTGAAGTCATCCATGAATCAGTAGACTATCCAATTACACCTAAATCACACGGAACAGAATTTTTGATGGATAACCGCCATTTATGGTTACGTTCGAAACGACAACATGCGGTTATGAAAATCCGTAATGAAATCATTCGTGCTACATATGAATTTTTCAATAATGAAGGCTTTGTGAAGGTGGATCCACCGATTTTGACCGGAAGTGCACCAGAAGGAACTTCAGAATTATTTGCAACAAAATACTTTGATGAAGATGCATTTCTATCACAAAGCGGACAGCTGTATATGGAAGCTTGTGCAATGGCACTTGGAAAAGTATTTTCTTTCGGTCCAACATTCCGTGCAGAGAAGTCGAAAACCCGTCGCCATCTAATTGAGTTCTGGATGATTGAACCGGAAATGGCCTTTTACCAACATGAAGACAGTTTAAAAGTACAAGAAGATTATGTGTCTTATATCGTTCAATCTGTTTTGCAAAATTGTAAGTTAGAATTGAACACGCTAGGCCGTGATATAGAAAAACTTGAAAACATTAAAGCGCCGTTCCCACGAATTACCTATGATGATGCACTTGAATTCCTGCATGAAAAGGGATTTGACGATGTTCAGTGGGGAGATGATTTTGGTGCCCCACATGAAACGGCGATTGCCGAAAGTTATGCATTGCCTGTTTTCATCACGCATTACCCAACGTCATTAAAACCATTTTATATGCAACCAGATCCAGAACGAGAAGAAGTGGTATTATGTGCCGATTTAATCGCTCCGGAAGGATATGGCGAAATTATTGGTGGATCAGAACGTATCTATGATTACGATTTGCTTGAACAAAGAATTGAAGAACATAAATTAAGTAAAGATGCTTATAACTGGTATCTCGAATTACGTAAATATGGTTCTGTCCCTCACTCTGGTTTCGGACTTGGGCTTGAGCGTACTGTCGCTTGGATCAGTGGTGTCGAGCATGTTCGTGAGACGATACCATTCCCACGTTTATTAAATAGACTATATCCATAATTAAATGAGAGTATCATAAAAAGGGTCTGACCACGTATTCTACAACGGTAGCAAAGTGTTGTATACACTTTGCTATACTGTTATCCGTAGTTATGGGGACAGACCTTTTTTCATCTTTGGGCTTTAGAGCAGACGCTCATGGATGTTTTTATAAGCCGTAAAAAAGAATTATTAAAAAATGTTACGTTATTTTTGGAGATTAATTTCCAAAATGTATTATAGGTATTGTCGAACATTGTTTCATGTTATACTAATAATGAGGTGTCAAAGATATGAAAAATAACTTATATGCATGGTTTAAAGAAGGGTCGATGACGATTCCTTCATTTTTATTTACTCATTATAAAAAGATTGGCTTAAATGAGCAGGAAGTTATGCTATTGCTTCAACTCCAACAATTTATTGAATCTGGAAATGATTTTCCCGCGCCATCACAGTTAGCAGAACGAATGACTCTTCAGGAAACAGAGTGTTTGTTTTTAATACAGCGTTTAATTCAACGAGGGTATATTAAGTTAGAGGAAGATAAAGGGCAAGCAATAGGTGATGAAAGGTATTCACTTGATCCTTTATATGAGAGATTGATTGATTGCTTCTTGCAGGCACAGAAACAAGAGAAAGCGGAGCAGGCCTTAAATGAAGGGGAAAGCCTCTATACAATATTTGAACAGGAATTCGGACGGCCGCTATCGCCATATGAGTGTGAAACGCTTGCCTTATGGATGGATGATGATCATTCACCTTCAATCATAAAAGCAGCATTGCGTGAAGCTGTAATTTCCGGTAAATTAAATTTTCGTTATGTTGATCGCATTTTATTTGAATGGAAGAAGAATGGCATTAAGACGATTGATCAGGCAAAGAATCGTGGTCAGCAATTCAGAATGCATCAAAAGCACGAGAAGAAGCAGGTAACACAAACTCCACTTAAAGATGTGCCTTTTTATAATTGGTTGGAGCAATAGTTCTAAATAGTTCTAGGTAAAAGGAGTCAATTATGCTGAATAAAACCCAGATACGCTATTGTTTGGATACGATGGGTGAGATGTTTCCAGATGCACATTGTGAATTGAATCATTCTAATCCGTTTGAACTCGTCATTGCGGTTGCACTCTCCGCTCAATGCACAGATGTTCTCGTAAACAAAGTTACGAAAACGTTATTTCAAAAATACAAAATTCCTGAGGATTACCTAAATGTCCCCATTGAGGAGCTTGAACAGGATATTCGTTCGATTGGATTGTACCGCAATAAAGCGAAGAACATCCAAAAGCTTTCAAAAATGCTGATTGAAGAATATGGCAGAGAAGTTCCTAGAGACCGGGATGAATTAATCAATTTACCAGGTGTTGGTAGGAAGACGGCGAATGTTGTTGTTTCAGTTGCATATGGTGTTCCGGCCATTGCGGTTGATACTCATGTTGAGCGAGTAAGTAAACGCCTTGGAATATGTCGCTATAAAGACAGTGTTCTTGAGGTGGAAAAAACTTTAATGAACAAAATTCCAAAAGAAGAATGGTCCGTTACTCATCATCGCTTGATTTTCTTCGGTAGATACCATTGCAAAGCTCAAAATCCACAATGCCCTGTTTGTCCTCTACTTGATGTATGTCGCGAAGGGAAGAAACGAATGAAAAAGGAAGCTGTGAAATGATTGTACAATTACCACAAGAACTTGTACATGAAAAGTTCTTTTTCAGTGATAGGATTGAAATTGAAAATTTTATCACTGAGAAATGGAATCCGGATTTTAATCCAACACTTTTTGTGTATGACATGTTGTATTGGAGTGGGGGACAAGGATTTCAACCATGGCAGCAGGGCTTTATAACAATACCTGTCCTTTTTGAAAAATGGAAGGAATTAGCTGACTCTTGCAGAATCATATTTGCTGAACGAAGGCAGAATGAAGCTGAGATGTTCATGAAAAAAGGAATGGCCCTTTTTTTTCAAGTGGTGTTTTGGATGAATGAACAACCAGTATTCCTGCATAATTGGCATGAGCAAATTAACAGGCTTTCGGTAAAGCCGATAAATGTTGCTGAAAGACTGTCATTTGTTGACACGTCTCCCGCCCATTATGCTTCTTTTATCCAGCTAACAGAATTGTTTCTTGAAGCTGAAAAACAATTTTATAAAACCTTAGCAATGAAAAAACGAAATCAGCAATAAAGAAGAGGATGTCCCAAAGGGACATCCTCTTCTTTTATTGGAGACATTAAGGGGTGTCTCCTGCGGCAGGTGGTACCGTGTTTTCAGCATCAATAGGTGGTTGTGGTGGTTCAGTAGTTCCGCCAGTGCCGCCGCCAGTGCCGCCGCCAGTGCCGCCGCCAGTGCCGCCGCCAGTGCTATTTTCAGAACCATTACCATTACCATTACCATTACCGTTGCTATTATTATTGCCATTACCATTACCATTACCATTATTGTTTCCATTACCTGGATTAGTAGTATTACCATCATTGTTTCCATTGCCTGGATTAGTAGTATTACCATTATTGTTTCCATTGCTTGGATTATTAGTGTTTCCGTTGTTATTACCGTCATTGCTATTGTCGTCATTCGAACTATCTTGCCCTTGATCATTCTGTCCAGTGTCATCTGTCTCTTCAGGGTTATTTAAGTCAGGTTCAGGCTCGATCGGTTCTTCCTGAATTGCAGTTACTTTAACACTGGCTGAAGCTGATGCACTTTTCTGGCCGTTAACGATCGCTGTGACAGTGAATGTATAAGTTGAACCAGGGTTAGGTTGTTGGATTGTTAATCCCATCGCACTCGAACTTGCGAGTACTTGTGAGGCACCCCCATCAATCGATACTTTAACCTCAAAATCTGGTGCTTTACTGCTATCTGTTTGAGGGTAGTTCCATTGAAGATTAATGGAATTGCTTGCTTCATCATAACTTGCATTTACTCCAATAGGAGCAGATGTCTTATCATATTGCTTAGTTACTTTTGTTGGTTCATGTCCTCTTATGAAATATTCATAAGTAACTTGATCTTTAGGTGTATAATCACTTGCTTTTACTGCAGGGTTCGATCCTTTAAGAATACCACGCTTTACAACATTTTTCGGCTGTTTAAAGTCTTCGGGTTTATCATCTTTATGAACATATGTCATTAATTCTTTAACCATCTTTTTTGGAATCCTTTGCGATTCTTTTCCAAGGTATTCGCTTTTTTTATCATATCCAATCCAAGCAGCGACCGTATAATTGGTCGTATAAGCTGTCATCCAACTGTCTGGAACTCCTGCTGATGGAATGTTAAATCTCTTTTTGTCAGCTGCATCAAAATTGGATGACCCAGTTTTACCAGCCATTGGCAAACCAGAGACTCTCGCTAATTGTCCAGTTCCGTAGCTTTCATCTATGACTCCTTTTAACATGTCAGAAATCATAAAAGCAGTTGATTCTTTCATAACAGCTTTTGATGTGAATTTGTTTTCGATTTCTGTCTTATCTCGTAAAACTATTTTGGTAACTGTATGAGGCTGATTATAGATCCCGCCGTTACCGAAAGCACTGTATGCACCAGCGATTTGCATGGACGATACGGATTGAGTGCCTCCGATTGCGCCAGACTCATAATTATTTTTAGGGATAGGAATACCTAATTCTTGCGCAAAGGCATATCCTTCTTCAACGCCAACCTCTTGAAGAGCCTTAAGTGCCGGGATATTAAGGGATCGTTCTAGAGCCTCACGCATACTCACATCACCGCGATAACGCCCACCTGCATTTTTAATCGGTGTGCCATTCGAATATTGAAATGGTTCATCGGTTAGTTGATGATAAGTAGACCAATTTAACTTGTCAATTGCGGGAGCATAATCCATGATCGGCTTAATCGTAGATCCTGGTGAACGTTTTGCTTCAGTAGCGTAGTTAAACACACGTTTACCTTGAATGTTTCTACCACCACCGATCGCCCTTATTTCACCGGTTTTCGTATCAATTAAGGAAATTCCGGCTTGCAATGATTTGCTCGGATATTGAATGATATCCTCGGTATTTAGCATGTCATAAACATGTTTTTGTGCATCTTTATCAATGGTTGTATAAATTTCCAGTCCGTCTGTATATGGATTATAATCTCCCATACTTTGGACTTCTTCAATCACTTGGTCAATAAAAGCATCATATGGTGTTGTATCAACTTTACTCGTATCCTGTGCTTGTAACGTTTTGGTTACGGGTATGCTTTGTGCATTTTTCATTTCTGCTTCCGTAATAAATCCGTGACGATTCATTAAGTGAAGCACAATATTTCGTCTTTCTTCTGCGCGTTCAGGATATTTAAAAGGATTATATCTGCTCGGACTTTGCGGTAGCCCGACAAGCATGGCTACTTCTTCGAGTGTAAGGTCTTTAAGATCTTTTCCGTAATACGTATCTGCAGCAGTTGCGATGCCAAATGCATGGTTGGCATACCAAATTTTGTTCACATACATTTCAAAAATTTCTTCTTTCGTGTATCTTTGTTCAAGTTTAATGGCCAGCCATGCTTCTTGAACTTTTCGTTTTATTGTCTTTTCGTCGGTTAAAAATGTCCGCTTGACGACTTGTTGAGTTAATGTACTGGCACCTTGTGAACCAAAGCCATTCGTTACATTGCCGATTACGGCACTACCTAGGCGCAGAATGTCGACTCCACCATGCTTAAAGAATCGAACATCTTCCGTAGCCAAAACGGCATTTTTAATAACTTCAGGAATGTCCGCATAAGCTACATATTCCCGCTTTTCAACGCCTTCTTCGGTAAGTAAATTACCCTCTTTATCAAAAAACTTTGAGGAAAGGGGGTCTTTTAAAAGAGATTCGTCGATTTTGGGTGCATCGCTAATGAAATAGGCAAATGTTGCCCCACCCGCAACGACTCCAATAATCCCGAGCGTTACTAGAACGAGAAAAATCTTTTTAAATATTCCTTTTGGCTTTTTCTTACTCTTGCCTGTTTTATTAGAGTTTGCCTGCTTGCGGCGTTCCTCTCTTGTATTATATTTTTCAGCCACTACAGCTTACCTGCCTTTCGTAATGAATCATCGGGAAATTACCCCAAGATGGAATCTACTACTTTAATATAGTCAATCCTTGGATGAAAGCCAAGTGGAATTCGTTTTGAACAAGATTCCACCTCTGTTTTTGTAATTGATTTTCTTCCGCCTTCATTCATGCGGTTCCAGAATTTTGTTAAATGCCCTAATTCCATTAAGTAAATTTCATCAGTTGTAGAAAATCGGATAATGACGAAAGCGACTCCACCTTGCTGGTCGATGCTTTTCATATGCTGGATTTGGTGTTCGTGAAAATTCTTAAGTGGGAACGAAGTTGGATTTTGTGTTTCCTTTGCTTCAAAATCTAAATGCTTACCCTTGTACACTCCATTATAATCCGTAGTAGATGCTTGTTTGAAATAGGCTTCTTTTATTACGGCTGCACTCCGTTTCGGATAATGAACATCGACAATTTGAATAGGGGTAGGCTTCTTATGGACGACAGCGATCCCATTTGCTACATAATATTCGTTCGTATCGTTTAAATCATCCTCCAACGTTTTTCCTCGATTGCCAAAGCTGCTTTTTTTGATGGAACGTTGAACGGCTTCCGAGCTTTTAGAGACGTATTTACGCCCATTGGGGTAATGAAAAGCCACATGAATTCCCCCTTGTTTTTCACTTATCATATAATAGCAAAAAAAAATGTGAAGTAGTGAATAAAATGATCTTTTTCTTTTCAATCTAACTATGTATTTTATCACATTTAGGTGTAATTGGGTAATGAAAGAGGGGATGGTTCACTGATTTATGCTTTCATATACAATAAAATAGAATTAAGAATGGATATAAGAAGTCTCATTTGGAATCAATGTAATTAATTTGAAGTCGTTTTTAGGAGTAGACAAGGAGCAATCAAAAAGTGGTTGAAAGATTAAATGGTGATGTTGGCCGAGTATGTAAATGAGCGGGTGTCCTAAACTAAAGGGTCAGCTCCTACCAACGCTATATACAGTTCAAAATGAGTGTATATACCAGTATAAACCGGAAAGTCGTGTTAGGGCAGACCAGTTTAGGACAGCCGCTTTTATAAACTTATTGGACTTGCTTAGGTAGCGGGACGATCAGGACCGGTTAATTTCGGGTTTCCGATTGCTGCTTTCGTGCTCAAGTTCTTTTCATTTTTCTTTTTTTGTTGTTCTTTACTCTGATTTGTCGTCATGATTTAACACCTCCCACTACTAGTTTTATCTCAAATTGTCCACTCATTCATAAGATTTGTCGAAAGCTTAAAAAAATCCCCCCTTATTTCACTTTTTTTGACGATTTACTTCTAGTTTTGTCAGACGTGAAGGGCTTTTGATAAAAATAAAGAATACTTTTATAAAGAGATTAGGGAGGGATTTTAATGGGAATCAAACATGTGGATGTAGAAGAAATTCTTGGGTTAATGGAAGAAATCAATGAGCATTTAGAAACTTTAGAAACAACGTTATCTGTTTCCTTTGCCACGGAACGCAACAAGTTATGGACTAACGAGCATCACATGATCGATTCCGCAAGTATGAAAGTAAACGAAGCAGAAGCTAAATGGTTGTTGATGCAAAATGAACATACAGTTCTACGTGATATGGATAAGAATCGGAAGGAGATTCTTTCAATGAATCCGAGGCTAGGGTTTTAAATTACGAATGAAAGTAACAAATCCGGCAGCTAAGCTGTACGGGTTCTTTTTTTGCAAAAATGTTTTATAATTTGGTTATAGAGGATGTTCAAAAAATTAAGGGGAATAATGGTTGGTTTTTAAAAAAAAGAACTATCTCTTTATTTATTATGGATTACCTGTGCGGGTGCAGATCATAGAGTCGATTATTCCACGAAATACTTGTTTCTTTTTGAATACACACTTATACATAAAATGGGGGATTATATGCTGGATAAAAAACGTGTGGAAAAACTAACCATTCAATTATTACAGTTCACTGAAAAATCGGATGAAATATATGAAGCAGTTAGGGAAGAAGGAAAGGAAAGGGATTTTTATCAAGAGGTGAAACCATTTGTTGATGAAGTGGACGCTGTCTTAAAATTATGGACACCTGGCATGAGAGAATGGATGAAAGCGGAAGACTTTACCCACTTGTTCCCACAACAAATTGAGCAAACAGCAAACAATCTTGCTGATGTAGTTGTACAAGCCTTCTTTCCAAAAACAAGCTATAAACGATTTAAAAGTCATATTCAATCAGTACGTTTTATTCTGCAAAATGTTTTAACAGAGATTCAACATAAATTGTAACGGATTGATTGGCTTCTCACCAAAAACACTTCCGACACATATAATAGATCAGCTAATGACTTAATGGGGGGAGTATACATGAACACGTGGGGGTCCTATGAATGGGATCACAGAAATAATGGAGCCTACTATAATGAGATGAGCGGGTATGTGAATGGGTATCATATGCAGCAACCTTCCTACCAGCCTCATCCTCAATACGTGCAGGTACCAGGGCAGCACGCGACTGGACATATGTCTCAGCATGGTCAGCAACCATATCAAGTGGGTGCCTATCATCCTTTTATGCAACATCCCCAGCCAAGCGAGCCGGTATCGGGGTTTTATGGACAGCATCCGATGCAGTTCTACCAACAGCCGGTACAGGGGATTAATCCATTTGAAAACCCATTATCTAAAACCAAAACAAAGAATGGGCAAATGAATAATGCTCAGGCAGGTTCCAATCCTTACCCTAAACAGCAATTTATGCAAAAGCAGCAACCGACAGGCGTTCAATCGATGCTCAACCAATTTAAAACACAAGATGGATCAATGGATTTAAATAAAATGGTGAATACAGCAGGACAGATGATGAATACGGTAAATCAAGTTTCGTCGATGATTAAAGGGGTCGGCGGTATTTTCAAAGCATAATTAATAAGGGTCAGATTCTACCGATTATCGACTTTACTGGTAAAATCCGGCCCTTTTAATGTTATAAAAAGCGTCCATGAGCGTCTGATATAAAACCAACAATGAAAAAGGTTCAGGTTCTCACTTTGTATCACCCTATGAAGGCGGTGGTGCGGAGCTGATTTTGCGAAGCCCCGCCCCTTTACCACAGAAAAAAACAAAATAAGTTAGTCATCGACTTTAATTGATTTTCCTCTAATTTTCGGTATGGTCAGACGTAGGATTCCATCTCGATGGTGAGCGGTCACTCTTTGTTCATCGATAGGTTTGGACAAGCTAATTGTCCTTGTAAGGGAGGTTGACTGTCTGTTTCGTGTTGAAAGAAAATCTTTTTTTTCAACGGATTGCTGTTTGTTTTTGAGAATTCGAATCGTGATAGTCTGAGGTAGGATTTCTATATCAATATCGTTTCTACGGATTCCTGGCAAGGAAGCGCTGACGAAATAATCATTTTCTGTTTCTTCCACATCTACCGGAAAGCTTCCAGAAGAAACAGAGCCGAAAAATTCATTCATCGATTGGAGCATTCCCTTTGCTGGTTTATCACCAAAAAGTCGATCCATTTTATTGAAGAAATCGTGAACACCTTCATGAGGAAATGTTTTTTTCCTTTTTTCAGAGTCAGTCATGGTTCATACTCCTTTCAAATTCATTCATGGAATAAGGAATCGTTTTCTTGAAAAGGTGAAAAAGTAACAATTGAAAGTGAATTATCGTGGCCTATCGTCCACTTGCTGAGCAAAAAAATAAGGTCAATTAGGTTCATAATAATTATTTTTTATGCAAAGAATCTGTGGTGTATTAGCCTATGTATCTCGGCCTAATTATGTGACAGAACTTTGTATATTATGGTTTAGTGAAAGCTGAAAAGGGAAGGAATGCGGGAAGAACATGAAGAAAGCAAGCTTTCAACTGCCTATACAAAGGAAGTGTTACTTAAGGATAGCGGTCATATGGGAATGTTTGAAGATCTGGTGACATTATCCTCCAATATTCTCAATTTTACCTAATTAAGTCGCCGTTTGAAATCTTATTCCATTTAAAGGGAATGAGATTTTCCTTTTGTATAGAACGTTTATTCGGTAATATAGAAGGATGGGGTGGTCTTTATGAAACTGAGAAAAAATTTACAAGAAATCATGGCTGAATTAAAAAGCAGTGAAGAATATAAGCATAATATTGCCCATTGGCATACGATTGAGGCGAAATTAGCAAAATCAGCACCATTTCCAGCTCGTATGCACGAATTGCTGCAAGCTGCATTAGTAAAACGAGGAATTCAAAGTCTGTATACACACCAAGCAACAGCTTTTGATGTAGCGGTTGAAGGGGGAAGCTTAGTCGCTATCACTCCTACCGCTTCTGGTAAAACACTTTGTTACAATCTACCTGTTTTGCAATCCATTCTTGAAAATGAAAAAACGCGTGCGCTTTATATTTTTCCAACGAAGGCACTTAGTTATGATCAAAAGAGTGAACTCCATGAAATGATTAACGAAATGGATGCAGCAATTAATAGCTATACGTATGATGGGGATACACCTTCAAACATCCGTCAAAAAATCCGGCAAGCAGGGCATATTGTTATTACGAATCCTGATATGCTGCATTCTGGGATATTGCCGCACCATACAAAGTGGGTATCTCTGTTTGAAAATTTGAAATATGTCATCATCGATGAATTGCATATATATCGCGGTGTTTTTGGTAGTCATATGGCGAATGTGATTCGAAGACTAAAGCGAATTTGTGCATTTTATGGCAGTGATCCTTTGTTTATTTGTACGTCGGCGACCATTGCCAACCCACTTGAACTTGCCGAGGAATTGACGGGAAAAGAAATGAAGCTCGTCGATAATAATGGGGCTCCGAGCGGAAGAAAACATTTTGTTTTTTATAATCCTCCAGTTGTCAATAAACCATTAAATATTAGAAGAAGTGTGGTACTTGAAGCGAGAACGCTTGCTCTTGAGTTCCTTTCGAATAAAATACAAACAATCGTGTTTGCAAAAAGCCGTGTCCGAGTAGAGATTTTATTAACCTATTTGCAAGAGCTAGTGGCGAAACAGCTAGGACCAAAATCGATTCGTGGATATCGCGGCGGCTATCTACCAAAGCAGCGACGAGAGATAGAAAGAGGACTGCGAGACGGATCCATTTACGGAGTTGTCAGTACAAATGCATTAGAACTTGGGGTGGATATTGGACAATTACAAGTGTGTATTATGAACGGTTATCCTGGTTCGATTGCAAGTGCCTGGCAACAAGCGGGGAGGGCAGGAAGACGACACGGTGAAGCACTGATCATCATGGTTGCAAGCTCAAACGCCCTTGATCAGTATATCGTTCAACATCCTGAGTACTTTTTCACGAGAAACCCCGAAACGGCACGTATTAATCCTGATAATCTCGTCATTCTTGTTGATCATTTGAAATGTGCCGCGTATGAACTTCCATTTAAAAAAGGAGACTTATTTGGTAAGAATGACGTTTTGGATGTGTTGGAATTTTTAACGGAAGAGAGAGTGCTTCATCAAAACGGCGACAAATGGTATTGGATGAATGATGCTTTTCCAGCCCACAATATTAGTCTACGATCTGCTTCACAGGAAAATGTTGTCATCATTGATCAAACAGAATCTCCTAATCATCAAGTCATCGGTGAAATGGATACGTTTAGTGCTATGACATTGCTTCATGATGAAGCGATTTATTTACACCAGGGTACTCAATATCAGGTGGAAAAACTTGATTGGGAGGAAAAGAAGGCATATGTACGTGAAGTGAACGTTGATTATTATACAGATGCCAATCTTGCTGTACAGCTTTCAGTATTGGAAATTGATAAGGAAAAGTCGTTTGCACAAACAGAAGCGACTTATGGTGATGTATCAGTCAGAGCGATGGCAACCATTTTCAAAAAGATTAAATTTGAAACGCATGAAAACATTGGCTCAGGGCCGATTACGCTACCAGAATCTGAACTGCATACAAATGGTGCCATGTTATCGATCCATCATGATGCATTTGACTGGGATGAAAATCGAATGGAACAAGGCCTGATTGGTGCATCACACGCATTAAATTTTATGGTCCCGCTATTTGTCATGTGCGACCCGAATGATATTCACGTATATCCACAAGTAAAAGCAGCCCATAATGAAAAACCGACCATTTTTATCTATGATAAATACCCTGGTGGTGTCGGTTTAAGTGACAAGGTCTATCAAAATGCCGAGACGATCCTTAAAGAAACACAAGAGATGATTGAACGTTGCCTTTGTGAAAATGGCTGCCCATCATGCATCGGAACAGACACGGCATCATCCTCTGCTAAAAGAGATGCTGTGAATGTGTTGAAAATATTCCGTTAAAGAGGTTGTTCAAAAAGTCCGATAAAAAAGCTTGCCAATTGTGTCATCGCGTATTTTTGACCTTCTGTTAAGATCGCGCATGTCCTGTGCAAGTCTGGTCCCAAACGTTAGTGCATACGCGAAAGGTCCTCGAGATGCGCTCGCAGAACTTCTCGGCTCTTTTTATCCTTATTTTTGAATACGCATTTAAATGTTGTAAATAGAGGTGCTTTTAATTGTCATTAAAAAATAAATTAAATCGCATGAAGACACATATGGATTTACAGGTTTCCGAGAAAAAAGCAAGTTCAGTTGAAGTCACTAAAAAGCAGCTTCATGAAAAAAGTAATGGTCATCTAGAGCTGCCGTTTGCTGAAAAATGGCGGCAATTCGATACGTTACCATATAAGTTTGATGGCTCTTATTGTTGGATAAGAGAGGTTCGATATCCCATTGAGATGAAACATGGTCACTATTCGTTTGCAGACTTACACACAGTCATGGATCTGTGGAAGAAAAGTGGATTGAGTCACCCGTTAACTGCTTCAGGAATCGGAATAGAGGATTTGTTTTTCTTTGATACAGAAACAACGGGCCTTGGTGGTGGAGTTGGGAATACCATTTTCATCCTGGGGTATGCAAGCTTTGAAAAAGATGAAGTTGTAGTTCGGCAACATATTTTGCCCCAGCCTGGCGCTGAGATCCCGCTGTACCAGAGTTTCTTAGAAAAGGTGAATTATGAAACGCTTGTTACGTATAATGGCAAATCATTTGATTGGCCTCAATTGAAAACAAGACATAGGCTTATCCAACAACATGTACCGAACTTACCAGAATTCGGACATTTTGACTTATATCACGCCTCAAGAAGACTTTGGAAACGCAAATTAGAAAGAGTGAAACTATCGATTGTCGAAACTGAAATTCTAAAGTTTAAGAGAGAAAATGATATCCCAGGCTATTTAGCACCGATGATTTATTTTGATTATGTCGAACGCCAAGATCCAGAAATATTATTTGGTGTTCTAAAGCATAATGAATGGGATGTCCTTTCTTTAATCACTTTGTATATTCATCTTTCACGGCAAATTCTCCAAGTTGATGGATATGGGGATGAGTCACTCGAGATCGCGCGTTGGCTCCAGTATCTTGGGGAAAAAGAGGAGGCAAATACAGCATTTGAACTTGTGGTCAAAGGAGGTTCTGAGGATGAAATACTATTTGCCAAACAGGCACTCGGCTTTGCAAAAAAGAAAAATAAAAATTTTAATGAAGCGTATTTGATATGGAAAGAGGTTTTTGAGAAAGGGAATGGCATGTTGAAAGTGGAAGCCGGTATTGAATGTGCGAAATTGCTAGAACACCAATTTAAGGATTATGAACAAGCAAAAAAATATACAGAAGATGCGATGGATACACTTACAGGTTTATCTAAAGATAAAGATTCTTTGATCGTCAATGAGTTGACGAAGCGTCTGTTACGACTGCAGAGGAAATTACAGGTTGATTCGAATATCCTTTAAAGAGGAAAGTGATAAAAATTTCCTGTTTTTATATGATAAGAAATAATTGTGGCAACCTGTTAAAACATGTAATATTGAATGCGGATGATAAGTCCTAAAATATAATAAATGAGGTCGTACGGGTAATGTACAAAGCAATTTTATTTTTGTTTTTCGTTGTCTTATGTTTAACTGCATTTTTATTTTCTACTTTTGGAGATACGTTCTATACCTTTTTATTATAAATTAGGTTTTTGACTAGTACATGAATCCCCTTTTTATCATAGTCTGTAATTGAAAGCGATACTTTGATGAAAGGGGACATAAAAAAATGATGGAATATTCTAATAAGCAATTCGACTATCATAAAACAGTGGTAGGTGCAAAACACGGTTGCGGTCACAAAGTAATGGGCGCACATACAGGTCCTGCATACTCTCCTGCATACTCTCCGGCAGTTATGGGTGCTGGAGTTGGCCCGGCACCAGCACCTTATCCTTATGTTGGTGGTGCCCAGATGGGACCGGGTTATCCAGCTCCTGGATATGGAGGAGGTCCAGTAATGCCGACAAATGTTGCGCCAGCTCAAGTATCACCAACAACAAACACGGTCAATACCAATGTAATGAAGACGATTGTACCTCATATCCACCCGTCTCATAATACAACGGTTAACAAACATGTATTTCAGCATCAACATTATTTTCCTCATACCAATTCAGTAGTCAATGAATGCTATAATCAGCAATCAATTTGTAGTGGACCGCCACCATTTCCGCCATGTAATCCATGTTGTGGACCAAGACCAAGACCATTCGGTTTTTAACAAATAAGAACAAGGGCCTATACTTGCCCTTGTTTCTTTTTAATATAATAAGGAAGATGAGTGCTGAGAACAAGAAAGATGGTATACTAAATAATTAGTATCAATAATGGGGAGAATAAAATGAAAGTTCTATACATAACAGGCTATAAGGCCTATGAATATGGTATTTTCAAAAAAGATCATCCAGGTATAAAATATATAAAGAAAGTACTAAAGCAGCGATTAACATCATTCATTGAAGAAGGATTGGAATGGGTCATTATTTCTGGACAGCTTGGAACAGAGCTTTGGGCAGCAGAGGTCGTTTTTGAATGTCAGCAGGAATATGCTGTAAAGCTTGCGGTGATTACGCCATACTTAAACCAAGAAGAGTCATGGAACGAAGAAAATCGTGAATTTTATCAATCGATTTTAGCGAAAGCTGATCTGGTCGAATCCATTTATAAAAGTCCATATGAAGGTCCAAGTCAATTAAAAATGAAAAATGTCTTTATGGTTCGCAAAAGTGATGGTATGATGATAATTTATGATGAAGAAAAAGAGGGATCGCCTAAGTTTGCAATGGCTGAAGCGAAGAAGTATAGGCTAGACTATGATTATTCGATCTTCCCCATCACATTTGATGATCTCGAACAAGCAGCTACGGAAGAGCAGTGGTCTGATTAATGCCTGTAGCTTTTTTATCCCGCATTAACGGGCAATGCCCCCCGCTGATTAAAGTTTCATTGACAAATTAAGTTTTTTTTGAAAAAATAAATGAAAAGTCGATGTATGGAGAAAGTGTAGAGGTGAGTCTTATGCTATCTGATAAGATAAAATTGACTGGAAAAGAGATTTTGGAAAAAGATTTCAAAACGGCAATGCGCGGATATAAACCTGAAGATGTGGATCAGTTCTTAGATGTTGTCATTAAGGATTATGAAGCATTCTATCAGGAAATTGAAGATTTAAAACAAGAAAATCTAAAACTGCGAAAACAATCTGAAGAACAAGTTAAGCGCCAGAGTCAAACAAACACTGGGCCTATGCCGGGAACAACGAACTTCGATATTCTTAAAAGATTATCGAACTTGGAAAAGCATGTATTCGGCAGCAAACTATATGATTGATTAAAATGCTGTTAACTTTGATTGTTGACTCTATTTTGTGAAAATCAGTTTTTTAAGATTTGGAGCTTGAGTAAGGTTGGAAAATCAATATAACATCCCCATTTTGTATCATTACCCAACAAGAGTAATATTTCTACTTGCTATCTAGAAAAGATTCATGTATAATAAATTCTTGTGTAATGACGTTCGGGTAATTGCTGCAGTTTTTAAAACTGTAGAGGAAAGTCCATGCTCGCACAGACTGAGATGTTTGTAGTGTTCGTGCCTGGCGAAAAAATAAGCCACGGCAGCAGGTGTATCCTGCTGACGGCCGGGAAAATGCCTAAGTCCTTTTTAGGATATGGCATGAATACCTATAAAAGTGCCACAGTGACGTAGCCTTTTCAGAAATGAAAAGGGTGGAACGCGGTAAACCCCACGAGCGAGAAACCCAAATTAATGGTAGGGGCGCTTTCTTCCTTGGAAATGAACGAGGAGAAGGACAGAGGCTGTTGTCTCTGTAGATAGATGATTACCACCTAAGTACGAGATGAATAATCGCTTGCAGTACTACGGTACAAAACATGGCTTACAGGACGTTATCATACAAAACAAAACTCTCCTTATTTAATGAGGAGAGTTTTGTTTTGTCTAGGCTACGCTTTTTTGAAAGTTATTCAATTCATGTTTAATGGTTACAATCTAAACTGAATGACTTGTAACTCATGGAAATGAAATTCGTTTTTGTATGTTCTAATATCAAACATCCACGAGATACTGTATACTTTGCTAGTGAATTGATAAAAGTGGTAAGGGGCTCTTTTTTTTACAATCAAGATATTTTCACAACGACAAGTGTAGGAATCGGATGATCTCCGTTTGGTGGAACTAATAGGGGAGCACTGCTTAGGGTATCAAAATGGAAAGAAACTACTCGTAAATTAGTGACATTGAAACAAGTAGGCATTAAACTAACTATTGATGACTTTGGAAAAGGGGTATTCGTCGTTAATCTCTTTAAGTCGCTTCTGATTGACACGTTGAGAAGGGACCAAAGATTCATCTGTCATTTACATATGTATCGCGATGATACCTCTGCTGTAAACACATTCTTATGATAATCATAGCCTTAATGTAATATGATTGATGAATGTGTAAAATAAGAAAAATGTACGATAATTCAAAGATATTATATCTCAAGGTCAATTCTTCTAGGTGGATTGAAAGATTCATCAGAAAGTTGGATCTTGAGTTGTTAATAGGAAAGCTGGTGTAAAGATGAAACAATTTGATATTATTGCCACTTCGGCAATGGGGCTTGAGGCTGTTGTAGCAAAGGAAGTCCGCTCCCTCGGTTATGAGTGTGAAGTTGAGAATGGAAAAATTATGTACAAAGGTGATGCGTCTGCGATTGCAAGATCGAACTTATGGCTCCGAAGTGCAGATCGAATCAAAATTAAAATTGGCGAATTTAAGGCGACCACTTTTGATCAATTATTTGAAAAAACAAAAGCGTTGAACTGGGAAGATTATCTCCCCGAAGATGCAGAATTTCCTGTAAGCGGAAAATCTGTTAAATCCACTTTGTTTAGTGTGTCGGATTGTCAAGCAATTGTAAAAAAAGCAATTGTTGATCGAATGAAAAAGCATTATAAAAAAACAACATGGTTTGAGGAAAATGGCGCACTGTTTAAAATTGAAGTATCGATCCTGAAAGATATCGTTACGCTAAGTATGGATACGAGCGGTCCTGGACTGCATCGACGAGGATACCGGACAGATCAAGGTGAAGCGCCATTGAAGGAAACACTTGCTGCGGCGCTCGTGATGCTGACTAATTGGTATCCTGACAAGCCGTTTATTGACCCGTTTTGTGGTTCTGGAACCATTCCGATCGAAGCGGCTTTAATCGGTCAAAATATCGCTCCAGGCTTCAATCGGGACTTTGTTTCAGAAAGCTGGAATTGGTTTGATCAAAAAGTGTGGGATGCAGCAAGAGTGGAAGCGGAGGATCTTGCGAAATACGATCAACCACTTGATATAGAAGGATATGATATTGATCACCGTATGATTGAAATCGCCCAGGCTAATAGCTTTGAAGCTGGCTTTGGTGATATAATTTCTTTTAAGCAAATGCAAGTAAGCGATCTAACAACGCGCAAGGAATATGGAGTGATTGTCGGAAACCCTCCATATGGAGAACGTCTGGGTGAAAAAGAACAGGTTGAAGAAATTTATAGAGGAATGGGTCAAGCGTTTAAAAAGCTTGATACATGGTCCATCTATATGATTACTTCCCATCCGGAATTCGAAACGTACTACGGAAAACAAGCAACGAAAAAACGCAAGTTGTTTAATGGCTTTATACGAACCGATTATTATCAATACTGGGGGAAACGCCCACCTCGTAAAGATTGATGTTAATCAGATAAAGATAAGCAGTACAGCAAATAACGGAGTACTATTTGTCTTGACCACATTATTTTCGGTCTGAGGATGTGTAGCATAGGTTTATTATGAATAGTCTGCAGGCTAGTGCCTGTGGGCTTTTTTTATTCAATGCTAATGGTTAGTTAAACTGTGATAAATATAGCTTCCATATTGATCTTCCTGTACATATAAGCAAAAGCTATTGCGAATATGAAAGAACGATTAGAATTGTACAAAGGCTTTTTAAGATTATCCAAAGGAAGTTGATTCTGGTGAACGAGTACTTATTTTCTGCTTATGCTTGCTTTTATTAGGACTATCTGTTATTCTAATAAAGAATTATTTTTGTTCGATATGAAAGAAATAGCTGTTGTATGACACATTATCTTCATTATCATCAGGGCAAGGATAGTAATACACTGTGTGCTATCACACTAGGAGGCAACAACAATGGAACAAGGTAAAGTAAAATGGTTTAACGCAGAAAAAGGATTTGGATTTATCGAACGTGAAGGCGGAGACGACGTATTCGTACATTTCTCAGCTATTCAAGGAGAAGGCTTCAAATCTCTTGATGAAGGTCAAGAAGTTACTTTCGAAGTAGAACAAGGTCAACGTGGACCCCAAGCTACTAACGTAAACAAAGCATAATAAGATTAATCATATATAAACAGGCTCCCTTTCTTGGGGGCCTGTTTTCATCTGGAATGAACTATCTTTTTAGCTGAAATGCTACCATGTTGCCTTAGTAATATCTTGACGGTCAACGAGAAATAAAGGATAATGTAATTTTGCTGATAAAGTAAATTTTAACCACCATGATGTACGTAGAATCCCCTGTTGGTTCGTTACGAATCATATAAAGTGAAACTTCAATTGGCGGGGGGCTTCATCCTCCCATCGACGCTTCTTCGATTCCTCTAAGCCTTGAGGTAGGGGCCTTACTGCCCGTTAAAGCGGGATAAATGAACAGAAATTTCACAAATGAAAACTTCAACCATCATGAACATAGAACGAATAGATGAAGATTATTCTTAAATATAAACATAAAATGTCTAGCTATGGCACCTTAACCAAGGCGCTTGCGCTTTTCTTATTAGGAGGAAATTGATGATCCAGTCGCTGCCTTTTCCGATAACGAAAGAAGATTCATTTTACGATAAGCTTTCTGAGTGGATAGGGGATGTTTTTTATGACATCTTACCAGAAAAAGGCTTTGAATTAAGAGATGAACAAATTTTTATGGCTTTTCAATTAGAAAAAGCTTTTAAAGAAAAACAAGTGATGTTCGCTGAAGCAGGAGTAGGGACTGGAAAGACACTAGCTTACTTGCTTTATGCAATCTGTTATGCGCGCTATACGAATAAACCGGCGATCATTTCTTGTGCTGATGAAACACTCATCGAGCAATTGGTGAAAGAAGAAGGGGATATACAGAAAATTAAAGAATCCCTTGGATTAACAGTTGATGTTCGCTTAGCGAAATATCATGATCAATACCTATGTCTTAAAAAGTTGGAACATGCTGTTAATACAGTGGATTCAGAAGGAATTGATCAGGTTTATGACTCCCTGCCTAAATTCGTACATGGTAATGAGTCAATGTCTGCATATACGGCATATGGCGATCGAAAGCAATACCCATACCTAAATGATGAAGAATGGTCACAGGTAGGCTGGGATCAACTGCAAAATTGTTTTACCTGTGATGTGAGACATCGCTGTGGTCAGACGCTTTCACGTGACCATTATCGTAAATCAAGCGATTTAATCATTTGTTCCCATGATTTCTTTATGGAGCATATTTGGACAAAAGAAAAGCGAAAGCGTGAAGGACAGCTACCGTTATTACCTGAATACAGCTGTGTCGTATTTGATGAAGGACATTTATTGGAGTACTCTGCTCAAAAAGCACTCACATATAAAATAGGTGAAGCGACTTTAGCTACCGTTCTAGAGTCCCTAGTTGCGAATGAAGTTCGCGAAGAAACGCTTTATATGATAGAAGATTTAATCGATATGAGTGAAAATTTCTTTGCGGTCCTACATGAACAATCGGTCCCTGTTACCGGTTCAAACCGCTCTGAAATACCAGCATCGAACGAAATTCATTCATTAGCCGTTAAGCTTCATAAGAAAGTAGAAGAACTTGAAGAAAGTCTCGTATTTGAAGCAGAGCTTTATACAATTAATGAATATGATTTGAAGGTGACGGAAGAGTATTTAGAGCAATTGAACTATTCCCTTTCGTTATTTGTCAAAAATGAACAAGCGATCACATGGTTTGAGCAAACTGAAAATAGTAAAACATTGGTCATCATGCCAAGGCTTGTTCAAGAAATTCTGTCTGAAGAAGTGTTCACGAAGAAAATTCCTTATATTTTCTCGTCAGCAACTCTATCAAATGACGGTTCATTTGATTATATTGCAGACAGTTTAGGGATTAAAAATTCTAGTCATTTTTCAGTTTCTTCCCCATTTGAATATGATGAAGTGATGGATATTAAGTTGCCTGTTTTTTCAACAGATGACGCTGATGCTAAGCTAACTTATACTCTTAACAGTATCGAAGAAACAGAAGGTAGGACATTAGTCCTTTTCCAATCAAAAGAAGAGCTTCAGTGGTTTAAAAGACAGGCTGTATCCTCTCCTTATTCTTTCTATTTTGAAGGGGATGTAGAAATTAGCGAGCTGGTAAAGAAATTTCAAGAGGAGGAAACTTCTGTTCTGTTCTCTTACCATTTGTGGGAAGGCTTAGATGTACCAGGAGATTCACTAAAGAATGTCATTATCTTTTCGCTACCGTTCCCGCCACATGATCCTGTATTTCAGGCGAAACGTGATGCTTGTGCTAATCCTTTTGAACAAGTAGACTTACCGTATATGCTTTTACGCTTGAGACAAGGAATGGGCCGATTAATTCGTACAAGCGAAGATTCAGGTACTGTTCATATCCTTACTGAGAAAAGTCTTTCAAGATCAACTCTTGATAAAGTCATCGCTGTTTTACCAACATCATTAAAGTGAATAATCGTACAAAACGAATATGGTAACAGATGATTGTTCAAACGGAGATTTTATAGATAAAATGTGAAGGTTTTGCGGTATTCAATTACTAACAAAAAGAAGAAAAAAAGTTCTGTTCAAATCGAATTACACCTGATATAATTTTAGTACAATAATAATATTCAGTTACACTCATATAATAGCAGGGATATGGCCTGCAAGTTTCTACCGGATTACCATAAATGATCTGACTATGAGTGAGTCATATATACTTGATGCTAATCATGAAGGCCGGTATTATTTGTATGTTTACCTGCCCATGTAATGCCCAAGGATGATTGTCTCACTCTACTATTTGGAGTCAGGTAATGATCCTTGGGTTTTTTATATTCTAAAATAACAAGGGTAATGAGTGAAAAGATCATGATGAATTGGGGGAGTATACACATGCAACTACTGAAAACGAAAATCCTAGAAGAAGGACAAGCGTTATCCGAGAGCATACTGAAAGTCGATTCTTTTTTAAACCATAGAATGGATCCCGTTCTAATGCACGAAATGGGGAAAGAATTTAAACGTAGATTTCAAGATGAAAAGATAGATGTTGTCCTTACCATCGAATCATCCGGGATTGGTCCTGGTGTGATGGCTGCTCTTGAGCTTTCTGTTCCAATGATTTTCGCTAGAAAGCGCAAATCGGTGACGTTAACTGATGATCTCATTACAGCTAATGTATATTCTTTTACCAAAAAAGAAGCAAATGAAATCGCCGTATCCAATAAGTTTATTGGTAGCGGGGACAGAGTGTTAATCATTGACGATTTCCTCGCGAATGGGCAGGCGGCTTTAGGATTAATGGAAATTTGTCATAAAGTGAATGCCACCGTAGTAGGAATCGGAATTGTGATTGAAAAAGCCTTTCAAGATGGTGGTGCAAAATTACGAGAACAAGGCGTACGTGTTGAGTCCCTTGCAAAGATCGAAGCACTTAGTCTTGGAGAAATTACATTTGTAGAAGAACGTGAGGGCGCAATCCATGAGTAATCATCCGCTTAAAACGGCGTCGCTAGGAATTCAGCATGTCTTAGCTATGTATGCAGGTGCGATTATCGTACCTCTGATCGTTGGTGGCGCATTAGGATTAAGCGTAGAACAATTAACCTATCTTGTATCGATTGATATCTTCATGTGTGGAATTGCGACCATTTTACAAGTTTGGACAAATCGCTTTTTTGGAATTGGTCTGCCTGTAGTACTCGGCTGTACCTTTACCGCAGTTGGTCCGATGATCGAAATCGGTGGACAATATGGTATCACGTCCATCTATGGATCGATTCTTGTTTCGGGTCTTGTCGTGATGCTAATAGGGAAATCATTCGGAAAACTTGCTCGTTTCTTTCCGCCGCTTGTAACTGGCTCTGTCGTTTTGATTATTGGAATCACACTTATACCTGTAGCAATGAATAACCTAGGTGGGGGACAAGGAGCCAAAGATTTTGGATCGTTAGAAAATATGCTACTTGGATTTGGTACACTTCTATTGATTATTATCATGTATAAATTTTTTACTGGATTTTTACGATCCATTTCGATATTAATCGGTTTGCTGGTTGGAACTGTAGCCGCCTCGTTTTTCGGAAAAGTTGATTTTTCACCAGTAGCTGATGCATCTATCTTACATATGCCACATTTGTTTTATTTCGGGATGCCAACTTTTAATATACCAGCTATTTTAACAATGGTATTAGTCGCGATTGTCAGTTTAGTTGAGTCAACTGGCGTTTATTATGCATTAGGTGATATTACAAATCGAAAAATCAGTCAAGCTGATTTAACGAAAGGATATCGTGCAGAGGGGCTAGCGATTGTGTTAGGTGGCCTATTCAATGCATTTCCTTATACCGCATTCTCCCAAAATGTAGGGCTCGTCCAGTTATCTGGTGTGAAAAGTAAGAATGTAATCTATACTGTAGGGGTCATGTTAGTTGTGATCGGGCTAGTTCCGAAAATGGGAGCTCTAACAACAGTAATTCCTACATCTGTACTTGGCGGTGCCATGATTGCCATGTTTGGAATGGTGATCGCTGCTGGCATAAAAATGCTGAGCCAAGTTGACTTTGCAAGACAAGAGAATTTATTGGTTATTGCTTGCTCCGTGGGCTTGGGGCTTGGGGTCACTGTCGTCCCAGACGTTTTCTTGAAATTACCGGAAAGCTTGCAGATCCTTACAAGCAATGGAATTGTAGCAGGAAGTATATCGGCCATTTTCCTTAATATCTTATTTAACATGATTCCTTCTAAACGAAGTATTAATAATCCTATGGTGCTTGAGCAGAAGGCATCTTAACCCACAAGGTAAATGATGAAGAAGAGGCTGTTTCAATGGTAATCTCATTGAAACAGCCTTTTTATATGCAATAATAAAGTGAAATGGAAACAGTTAACCACCTCATTCATATCTTATAAGAATAAGTATACGAAAGAGAGTGGAGTATGTGGAAAAGAAATATTGCAAACACTGCAGAACATTGTTAACCGTAGAATCAATTTGCGATCATTGTGGAAGAAATGAATTTCAAGATATCATTATTGAAGTGCAAAAGCAATCTCGTAGATTTAACTCGGAAAATCAGCTTTAGACATGCATGAATGATAGTTTGCACAAGTGAGTGACTTCGACCGTTACTTGCTTTTTTTGTATGAGGGACATGGGGACGGGGCTTCGCTACTTACTGATATAATCAACCCATTTATCGGGTTTACTGATTTTACCTTAGAGAAAACATCCAAAATCCGGCTT
The DNA here is from genome assembly GCF_001510645.1 of Paenibacillus sp. FJAT-29882. Lineage (GTDB taxonomy): Bacteria > Bacillota > Bacilli > Bacillales > DSM-1321 > Peribacillus. The sequence continues at coordinate 1,337,367 of NZ_LMVB01000001.1, forward strand.
CGCACCGCCACCATTGAGATTAGGTGAGTGTAGTGTGCTTCATGATACGTCCTTCATAGTAAATGGCGGCGCTTTAACGCCATATTTGTTTTGTAAAAAAATACAGACGAAATCAATAATCGTCTGTAATCATTCATTCTATTTACGAAATGACATTATGATTCAATCATTAATAGAATGTGGATTTCTTGATCAGCCTCAATCGTTATGGACAAATGTATGGCTTTTTCAAATCCATATAGTTTAGTTTCGCCGACTAACACTGTTGGCGGGGAGATATCCATTACGATATTGTCAACCGTAAGTTGGGTAGCTAAATTTCCAGCAATCATATTCCCAAGCTCTGCGGCAAAGGATTCTAGCATTTCTCCTTCTAACGTCATGCCGAACATCGTTTCACCAATCCGGCCAATTGCGTCTTGATTACCTTCGATTAGTAACCTTCCACGGACATCGCCAGTCATACCTATTAAGACCCCAATACCGTTTTGTAGAAATGGTTCATTAATTAATAATGGTTTGCTCATTTCGAGATTGAGGGGAATAATCGTCTTTACTGCTTGAATGGTCCCATTTAAAACGCCCGAAATCTGTGTGGTAACACTCATTCAATTACCTCCATAAAACAATATAATTAATCATACCACTTTATTGGGTATTTGGGACTGGTGATTTTAGAAAAGAACGAAAATTTTGTTAAAAAAACAAGAATTATGTCGATTTTTAGGACTTTAGACTGATTTTTTGCTCAACCAATGATAATCGAAGCTATGAATAAAGAAAGTGATTTTGGGAATGATAACCATCATTATCACTGGAGGTGGAAATATTGCCATATATTTTATCAACATCACATATCCAGCTTCCTTATTTATTTGCTCAAGAAAAATTAATGGAATTTTCACGTGAAATATTTGGTTCTACTTTTAAAGATATTGATCGGTTATTGCGGGCATTTAAAAATGGACAAGTGGATACGCGTTATTTTATTAAAGATTTGGATTGGTTTAAACAAGATCATACATTCGAAGAACGAAACAATGCTTTTATTGAGGGTGCTGTGACATATGGAACTAAAGCCATTCAAAGCTGTCTATCTAATGCAACTTTTTTGAAACAAGAAGTAGCATTACAAGAAATTGAAGCGATTTTTTTCGTAACAAGTTCAGGCATAGCGACGCCAACCATTGATGCACGAATTATGAATATTCTTCCTTTCTCCCCTCATACGAAGAGAATACCGCTATGGGGGTTAGGTTGTGCAGGAGGTGCGTCCGGGTTGTCTCGAGCCTTCGAGTATTGCAAGGCATTTCCAGAAGCAAAAGTGCTTGTTCTATCTGTCGAGCTATGTAGCCTGTCTTTTCAAAGGAATGATCGGTCGAAAAGTAACTTAATCGGCTCATCTTTGTTTTCAGATGGAGCTGCATGCACTCTTATTTGCGGTGATGATGTTGCACGTAAAAAAATAAGTCAAGTAAAACGAGTCCCTAAAATACTGTCTACACAGTCCACTTTAATGCCAGATTCATTAGATGTCATGGGCTGGGACGTGAAAAATGAAGGCCTTCATGTTATTTTTTCAAAAGATATACCGACGATTATTAGCAATTGGTTGAGTCCGAATGTAGACGTTTTTCTCGAGAAAAACGATATGAACCAGCAAGATATTCGCCATTTCATTGCCCACCCAGGCGGTAAGAAAGTAATTGATGCGTATTGTGAATCATTAGGATTTCATGAGGAAATGGTGAAGATTTCGATGGAAGTGTTAAGAGAGTATGGTAATATGTCTTCTGCCACCATTCTTTATGTGCTAGAGAAATTTATGGAACAAGATATAAGCGAAGGAGAATATGGTCTTGCGGCTGCGCTTGGGCCTGGCTTTAGTTCAGAATTACTATTAATGAGGTGGGAAGAATGACATTGCTACTATTTATTACTCTGCTCGCGGTACAGCGACTAAGCGAACTTGTATTGGCGAGATATAACGAAGATCGTTTAAAGGCGAAAGGGGGGCTTGAGTTCGGTAGCTCCCATTATCCATGGATTGTCCTTATGCATCTTGGGTTCTTTTCGTCATTCATTGCAGAGGTCAATTTTCTTGATAAAAATGTCTCGGCAATATGGCCTTTTTGGCTAAGTATATTTTTACTAGTACAGATTGGAAGAGTCTGGGTCATTGCATCACTTGGACCGTATTGGAATACGAAAATTATCGTTCTGCCAGATGTAGAGGTTATTGCGAAAGGACCCTATAAATATGTAAAACATCCGAACTATATCATTGTTGCAACAGAGATCCTAGTCATATCATTCCTATATAATGCCTTTGTCACAGCAACATTGTTCACATGTCTAAATGCATGGGCAATGTCAGTTCGAATTCCAATTGAAGAAAGAGCATTGAAGAATTTAACAAGCTATTCCACCGTTTTCCAAAAAAATAAAAAATAATAAAAATCTTATTGAAAATGATTATCGTTCGTGATAAGATCTCTATATAAGATGAAAATGATTATCAATTGAGACAACTATAAATTAATTTATATAAGGATGGTGTATAAAATGGTCTGGTTTTTTGTTTTACTAACAGTTGTTACATATAGCTTTGTGATGAAATATGTGTTAAGTCATGTTGCAAGCTCTAAGAAAGCACAAAAAGGTCCGGCAATGAAACAAAACATAACGAAAAATAACCAAACATACATCCCGACACCGACAACCAGGTAATATACTTGGTTGTTTTTTTATTCTTTTCTTTAATTCATTTCCAAACATATGAATAATTAACGAAATCGTTTACAATTAAAAGACAAGCTTGTATTGAATTTTCCATTTAATAATACATATGATAAATCGTAATTATACAACGATATTTAAGGGGAAGAGATGAATGGTTTACACTGATACAACACTAACTTACAACTTCACTGACTTAATGTCCTTATACGAAAAACTTTCTGCAGAGGGAGATCAAACGAATGCAGAGAAAATAAAAGAACTTTTGCTAAAATCTCAGAAAGAAGAATATGTGATAGCGTTCTGCGGGCACTTCTCAGCAGGAAAATCAAGTATGATTAATTTCTTATTAAATAAACAATTGCTTCCATCGAGCCCAATCCCGACAAGTGCGAATACGGTGAAAGTTCAAAAAGGTGAAGGCTTTGCAAAGGTCTATTATCGTAACCGTAAACCTGTAATATTTCCTGCTCCATATGATTACGCTGCTGTTAAGAATTTTGCAAAAGATGGTGATACCGTATCCTCTATTACAATTAGCTCGAAGGATTTTCCTTTACCTGATACTTGTGTGATTATGGATACACCTGGTATCGATTCAACAGATGATGCTCACCGAATTTCAACGGAGTCCGCCCTTCATTTAGCCGACGTCGTTTTTTATGTGATGGATTATAATCATGTTCAATCAGAAGTGAACTTTCTTTTTACGAGGGAACTGACAGAAGCGGGCAAGTCTCTCTATCTAATGGTCAATATGATTGATAAACACGATGAAAACGAACTAAGTTTTGAAACATTTAAACAATCCGCTCGTGATGCTTTCGCGGCTTGGGGTGTCATTCCCGATGGTATGTTTTTCACATCCATTCGTGATTTGACGAATTCTCATAATGATGTTGAAGCCGTCCGGCAATTTATTGGTACTTTAGTTCAAAATAAAGAAACAAATCGTGAGCATACCCTAATTGTTTCTACGAAAAGAGTAATCAATCAGCATCTTAGTTGGTTAAAGGATAAATATGAGGAGGCGCATTCAGAAGAACTTGAGTCATTATATAGCCTTCCTGATACTGAAAGAGCCGTGATAACAGAAAATGTGAATCTACTTCTTCAGGAAAAACATGAATTAGTTCGTAATATAGAACTGGTGAAAGAAAACTTTGCTCAAGGGACACAATCTATCATAAAAAATGCCATACTCATGCCTGCAGGAACCCGCGAATTGGCCAATCAATTCCTAGATTCCACGCAGAAAGACTTTAAAACGGGTCTGTTTTTCACAAAGAAAAAAACAGAACAAGAACGTCAAGAACGAAGACAAGTGTTTCTAACAGATATACAGGAAAAAGTCAAAACACAGTTAGAATGGCATATTAAAGAGCAAGCTGTCCAAACGGTGGCTGCGTCTGGCGTCCATGATGCGCTGATGGAACAAACTGCACAGAGCCTACACGTAGAGATTACGGAATCCTTATTAACTAGTTTACTTAAGGGGCAAGTCCAAATTACGGGAGAATATGTATTAAATTATACAAATGAGCTTTCTGAAGCAATTAAAAGAGAAGCAAGAAAATCGTGTGAACAATTCATGGATCAACTTTCTCAAAAAATGCTGGAAAAGAACGAGCGGCGCACTCAGGAATTAGATGTTGAATTGAAGCGGTTTTCATCGTACCAATATGCGTTAATTTTGGTCAATGCGATGGAAAAAGAACTCCAAGAAGAAAAAGACCAGCTTGCTAAAATACTTGCAGGTAATGGAAACCGACAGCCTCAAGTAGAACAAATATTGGCAGCTTGGCTGAAAGAAGAAAATGAAGCAGAAAGAAAAATAACCGTTCAAGAGGAAATTCAACAGCAGAATAAGGTTGAAAAGAAGAAGAAAAAGGAAGAAGTTCCTTTAGGTCGAGTAGAATCGCAAGTAGCAACCAAGCGAATCAGTTCGAAAGATAAACTACACCAAACAGCTGTTAGTTTGTCGGGAGTCGCAAATTTGATTTCACCTTTAAAAGGTTTTCAATCTTTATATAAAGAATTAAAGGAAAAATCTAAACGACTTGAAAATCAAACGTTTACTGTTGCTTTATTTGGTGCTTTCAGTGCAGGGAAATCTTCCTTTGCCAACGCATTGATGGGAGAAAGCGTACTCCCTGTTTCACCAAACCCGACAACAGCGGCAATCAATAAAATTATGGCAGCAGATCAAGCCCATAAGCATGGGACTGCATCCGTCAAGCTTAAAACGGAAGCCATGCTCCTTGAAGATGTGAATGTAGCGCTCGCTGTTTTTGCAGAAAAAGCAGCAAATCTAGATGAAGCGCATCATCTTTCTAAAGTCATTATCGAAAAAAACAGCAAAACTGAAACGGGTAAAACACAATTGTCATTTTTACGTGCTTTTCACGCAGGATTGCTGCAATACAAAAGCGAGCTTGGTACGACTTTGACTGTGGATTTGGCTGGATTTCGTCAATTTGCTGCCGAAGAGATGAAGTCTTGTCTGGTTGATTTAATTGAATTATATTACGACTGTGAATGGACGAGGCAAGGCATGGTATTAGTAGATACACCTGGGGCAGATTCGATTAATGCCCGACATACCGATGCCGCATTTGAATACATTAAGAACTCTGATGCAGTTCTGTTCGTAACCTACTATAATCATCCATTTTCAAAAGCTGATCGTGAATTTCTCATCCAACTTGGCCGAGTGAAGGACTCCTTTGCGATGGATAAAATGTTCTTCATTGTCAATGCCGCTGATTTAGCAGAGTCACAAGATGAGATCATTGAGGTCAAAGAGTATGTAGAAGATGAATTGTCTGGTTTTGGTATCCGTTTTCCGAAGCTATTTGCGCTAAGCAGTAAAGGTGCTTTAGGAGAAAAGCAGAAACAAGGCTCGTTTTCCCATCCTTTTCTTCCAGACAGTGGCATTGTCAAATTTGAAGCCCAGTTTCATGCGTTTATCGAACATGACCTAATGGATCTTGCTTTAAAATCAGCAAAAGCTGCCATGATTCGGGCTGAGGAGCTATTGATGGATGTTATTATCACATCTAAGCAAGATAAAGAAACGAAGCGAAAAGCATTGCTCAAGCAAAAGGTAGATTTTCAAAAAATGACAAAAATTGTGCAGGGAATGAGCGGTGAAACCGATAAACAACGTTTGAAAAAAGAACTCGATGAGCTGATCTTTTATAGCAAACAGCGAGTGTTTTTCCGATTTGCTGATTTTTTCAAAGAATCCTTTAATCCAGCTGTATTAAAAGATGATGGACAGGATGTGAAAGTCGTCTTGAAACAATCGTTAATCAGTTTATTAGAAGCATTAGGTTTTGATTTTGCTCAAGAAATGCGAGCAACCGCTTTAAGAGCTGAATTATACGTGAATAAGCTCGTTTTAGAAAAGCAAAAATCGATGATGGAGCAAATTCAAAAGGTAAAGAAGAACATAGCCCTAAAACCGTATGAATCACAAAATGGTCCAATTATTGAATTCAAGCGTGCGTTTATTGGGCTAACAGAGAATGAATTTAAAAAAGAACTTGCCTTATTTAAGAACCCAAAAACATTCTTTGAGAAAAATGAAAAAGTCAAAATGAATGATGCGCTAAAAGAAAAGTTGGATAAACCAGCACTTGATTATGTGAATGCAAAAAGGGAGCAGTTAAATGAAAGCTATCAAGAGCATCTTGCGCAACAATTGATTTTGCTGCAAAAAAATAGTGAAGCAGAACTCACTGAAATTTTTGCAGGTCTACAAGCTGCTCTTGAAGAAACGATTGATATTCCCCGCTATGAACAAATTGTAGAAGAAGTTAAACGTTTAAATCAAAAGTAAGGCAAAAAATGCGGGGGCTGACCCTTGAAACAACCCTAATTAAAGGAGCAAACAAAAAAATGTCATATTTGATTGAAACGTATGAATTATTGGAAGCAATGAAAGCTGAAGAAATTAGAATTGTCGATTGCCGATTTAAGCTTAGTGAACCTTCATACGGCAGAGAACGTTATAACAAAGAACATATTTCTGGAGCTGTGTATTTCCATCTTGAAGAAGATATGTCAGGATCGGTGGGTACCCATGGTGGCAGACACCCGCTGCCTAATCTTGATGAATTTAAACAAAAGCTTGAAGAAGCGGGAATTGGGAATAACACAAGAGTGGTCGCTTATGATGGTGGAGAAGGAGCCTTTGCCTCAAGATTTGTTTGGATGCTATCCTACCTAGGGCATAAGCATGCGCAAATTCTAAATGGCGGCTACCCTGCATGGAAACGAGCAGGGGGAAGAGTGGACGGAGAGTTGCCTCATTACAATAAACAAACTTTCGAAGTTGTGACTGATTCTACCATTCTTGCTACATATGCTGAAGTGAAAGAATATGTGAATCGCAAGCCGAATGAAGTTACTCTGCTTGATTCTCGGGAAGAAAGACGTTATATGGGAATAGAAGAGCCAATTGATAAAGTTGCCGGACATATCCCATTTGCACTTAATGAAATGTGGAATGATGGAATAAAAGATGGCTCATTTTTATCTGCTGAAAAACAACGAGAAAGATTTGCTGAATTAAGCAATACTCAATCAGTGATCGTGTATTGTGGCTCAGGTGTCACAGCCGCGCCGAATTATATTGCACTAAAAGAAGCAGGATTTGAACAAGTTAAGCTATACGTGGGAAGCTTTAGTGATTGGATTTCTTATGAGGAGAATGAGGTTGCTAAGAAAAGCTGACTTTATCTCGCATTAACGGGCAGTAAGCCCCGCCGATTAAAGTTTCACTTTATTTTTATGAAACTAGTAATTATCCTGAAATAATAGTAGAGTAGTGTATGAGGTGATTGTTTTGGATGTAAAAGAAAAAGACCAGCTGCCATCCTTTTTGCTTGTCGATGGAATGGCGCTTTTATTTAGAGCATTTTATGCAACAGCAGTAACCGGACAATTTATGATTAATTCGAAAGGCGTTCCAACGAATGCAGTTCAAGGTTTTCTTAAACATATGCTCATGGCTATTGATCATTTTTCACCAAGTCATGTTGCCGTTTGTTGGGATATGGGAAGTAAAACCTTCCGTAACGATTTATTCCCGGAATATAAGGCAAATCGATCGGAAGCACCGGTTGAGATGAGACCTCAGTTTGAGTTGGCAAAGGAAGCTGTTGAAGCATTTAGCATTCCTAACATTGGTGTTATTGGATATGAAGCAGATGATTGCATGGGGACCATTGCCAAAACAGCTATGAATGAAAGTCATGTATCAATATTGACAGGTGATCAGGACATGCTGCAATTGATTGATGATCGCATTTCTGTTGTACTGCTTAAAAAAGGATATGGAAACTATGAAGTCCATAATGGCGAAAGCTTTTTTGAGTGGAAGGGTATTACACCAAAGCAAATGATTGATTTAAAAGCACTGATGGGTGATACTGCGGATAATTATCCGGGAGTAAAAGGGATAGGAGAGAAGACAGCGTTAAAGTTGCTCATTCAATATGAAAATATTGAAGGTATTCTCAATAATCTTGCATCACTTACAAAAACTCAACAAACAAAAATCCAAGATGCCGTTGACATGCTTCATTTATCAAGACAGCTCGCAGAAATTAAATGTGATGTTCCTATTTCATGTCCACTTGAAACGAGCGTTTATCGTTATGACCAGGAAAAGGTTAGAAAGCTAGCAGAAGACCATGAATTCAAAACGATTCAACGAATCATCTAATAAAAAACCGCATCCTAGGGTCCTATGATCCAGAATGCGGTTTTTTCCACAGTACATTTTACGAAAGATATAATTGGATCACTTGGGAAGTCGGTCTACTAGCAAAAACCCTCTTAATATATGCCAATTTTGATGGGGAGAATCCACGCTGATTGAGACTGCTCATGAGACTTTTATGTTATTGTTCGTTTAACTATTATCCCACTCTTAACGGGCAGTAAGACCCCCACCTCAAGATTTTGAGCATGAAAAATGAAGATATGTGGGGGATCAAACTGCCCATAAAGATCCGATTGGTTCAACTAACCATCAGTGGGATGAGGAACCCCCCACTGATGGAAGATTCACTTTATTTATGATTTTCTTTCTTGGCTTTTTGTTCTAATTGCGATTTAGGACTTGTGTTGCCTTTGCCTCCACCTGAATACCCTTGAGGATTTACTCCGCTAAATGCATCATTGCCACGGTTGCGATTTTTGCTCAATGAAAACACCTCCTAGCTCTACTATTTCCTTAAAGTTCAAAAATAATATGGAAACTTTTGTCGAAAAATGGATAGTCAAATAGGGTGATTTAAGGTAATATGTAGAATGGAAAAGGATGGAGTGAATGTTTGTGGAGAAAACAGTGGAGGAATATGTTTGTTTTCTAGAAGAAAAAGGCTTCACTTTTGGAGAAGATGCCATTGGCTTTATTTATTTCGGCCAGCGTTATACAAAAGCGAGCGATTTCCTTGTTAATATAGCCATAGAATTAACGTTAAAAGCACAAAAAAACTTCGATGGTAGCTTTTATATTTCTTTACTGGAAACCATGAAGAGAAATAAGATAGCCAGTCGTTCTAAAGCTGAACGATTTGCCCGTGAACAGGGATTGTTAAATTAGATAGAATGGTGAAATGAAAGCTACTTGAATTGTTAGCTAAGCCGCCCTATTCAAGTTGGGCGGCTAATTTTTTCGGAAAAGGTAACTCGGCACAAATCATGCCTGTAAGAATAAATAAACAGCCAATAAGTGACACGGTTGTAAGACTTTCGCCGATTAAAACAAAGGATGTTAGTGCCGCAAATACAGGCTCCATTGCAAAAATCAACGCAACTCTCGTTGGAGAGGTATAGCTTTGAAAATAGGTTTGGGCAAAGAATGCAAAAGCTGTCGCAAAAAAAGCAGTAACAAGTAAAGCACTCCAAACGTCTGGCTTTAGCATAACGTCTGGGTTCATTAGCACAGAGAAATCTTCGAATAAAAGGGCCGACACGAAAGAAAGAATGGCAACCGACAAGACTTGGATAATCGTTAATGGCAAGGTTGGATGTGCTTTCGCATATTTTGCGGTCATAATGATCTGCATCGCAAAACTGATGGCACAGAAAAACACGAGCACATCACCAAATACGATCGTAGAGCCTTTTGCAGCTGTTAAAAAATATAATCCAAAAGTCGCAAATAGCACGCCTAGAATGGTTGGCAGTCGTAATTTTTGCTTCAATAACAGCAAAGAAAATAGCGGGACAAGTACTACACTTAAGCCGGTGATAAAACCTGCTTTTGCAGGCGTTGTCGTTAATAAACCAACTGTTTGAAAAGCGTAGCCCAAAAACAGCCAGATGCCGATTTTAATTCCAGAAAAAAGTAAAGATCTTGTCCAAATCACATCGATTTTTTTGGAATAAAAAATTCGATAACCAATAATTAGTAAAACAGCTGCGATAAAAAAACGGATCGCATTAAATAGATGTGGCTCTAAGAAACCGATTGCATTTTGAACCATAACGAATGTTGAACCCCAAATGAAAACGACAAATAATAAGGTTAAATCAGCTACTGTCGCTTTCTTCATGATTCTGTACCTCTATTATTCATTCGAACCGCTCTCCTTGCTAGCTCATCAGCGGATTTATTCTCGCTACTTGGAATCCACTTTAGAAAAAACAAGTCCAATTTACTAGACAAATCGAGGACCTGATCTAATAATGTAGAATACCTTTTATTTTTCACAAATCCTTTTTCAACTGCTTGATTAATAAGTTGTGAATCTGTACGAAATGAAACAATCTTAAATTGATGACTCAGACAAATTTCCAGAGCCTTAATCAATGCCCAGTACTCCGCTTCGTGATTTTCCATATTTCCAAGTGGAATGGAATGCCGTTCGACTGTTCCATTATTATTTATAAAAATGCCAGCGCCGCTCGGTCCAGGATTTCCTGCACTAGCCCCATCGATATGTACCTCAATCATGATGATAAACACTTCCTTAGAAAATTTGTATGGCATTAAAACGCACCATTTACCATGAAGGATTAATCCTATAATACGCTAAACTCACCTAATCACAATGGTGGCGGTGCGAAGTCGGAATTTGAGGTACTCTCTATAATAAAAATAAGGATACCTGCTAAGTAGAGAGCTTATTAGTAAGTCGCGAAGCCCCGTCCCCATGTCCTTCATGTAGAATAATTTGATAATGTTCAGTAAAATCCTTAAGTAACATATCTGATATTTCTTTCATTCAATAATAAGCATGAATCCATGTATTTCTGCGTAAGATATGAGAAAATAATATTGTTTAGTATGAAGACACAACAGTTATTATAGTCTTTAATGAATGAATTTTGTATAAATATTTGAAAAAGTTTATTAGGGGGTAATGAATTGAAGGTCACCATGCTTTGGCAGTATCATCAGGCTAAGAAACCCTCTGCCATGTTTACCTCTGATTGGATTTCTGCAAAAGAAGCGTTGATTATTGCAGACGATCTTGAAAAAACAGGACGTTTGAAGGACATAGAGTTCAAAGATGAAAGAGGAACCTCTTGGACAAAGAAGGAAATGAAAAAATTATTAACTGAAATCGAGCATGAACCTCAGGATGTAACGGTGTACTTTGATGGTGGCTATCATAAGGATTCAAATATGACCGGCATTGGTGTAGTTATTTATTATAAACAAGGCAGGGAAAGCTTTAGAATTCGTCTGAACGGTTTACTAGAGGAGCTTGAATCGAATAATGAAGCTGAATATGCTGCTTTTTATGAAGCAATGAATCAGCTAGAGATACTTGGTGTACATCACCAAATCGTTACATTCCATGGAGATTCCCAAGTGGTCCTAAACCAATTATCAGGAGAATGGCCTTGTTTTGAAAAGGTATTGAATGCATGGGGGGATCGAATCGAGGAAAAGCTGAAAAAACTTGACATCACGCCGATTTACGATCCTATAACCCGGAAAAAGAACGCTGAAGCAGATCAACTTGCTTCACAAGCTCTCCGAGGAGAAGAAATTTATAGTCAACTTCAGGTTAAATGAAAGGATTTATCGTTTTAAAAAGTAAAGAAGGAGTAGAAAAGATGAGCAGGAATGAATGGTATAATGAAGTACAAGAAATTTTAGAGCTTCAGTGCAAAGGGTGCTTTGTTCATAAACAATTTAAAAAAGAAAAAGGCAGACGGTTTGCCCATAAATTTTGTATTTCGCAGTGCACTGTCGGAGAGCAACTGCGAACAGTAGGAAATAAGCTTATTAAATAAAAGCTGTGATACTACTTTCTCATTACCTATTGACAATTTTCTAATTTTTTTGCATACTTAATAAAAACTTGAACGAAGATAGAAGAATAGTAAATGTCATTTATTGTGTCAGAGAGCGGGGGATTGCTGAGAACCCGTCACAATGAACCATTGAACCTGCTTCTGGAGTCCTGGGAGAAAACCGGGCGTATCCTTGGCGTTAACAAGAAAAGTGGGATGCAAAATAATGCATTCAACAAAGGTGGTACCACGGAAACTTACCCTTTTCGTCCTTTTTTTAGAGGATGAGAAGGGTTTTTTTTATACATAAATGATGATTTATGGAGGAAATATTCATGCAAAAGAAACGGATCGTCGTGAAAATAGGAAGTAGCTCTTTAACAAATAGTAAGGGGCAAATTGATCAGGAAAAAATAACGGATCATGTAGCAGCCATTGCCAAGTTGAAGGATGCTGGGCATGAGGTACTATTAGTATCTTCCGGAGCCGTTGCGGCTGGTTTTCGGAAATTAGGCTATTCTTCACGTCCCGTCACCTTAAAAGGAAAGCAAGCTGCTGCAGCTGTCGGTCAAAGTGTACTTATTCAGTCGTATAATGAGCAGTTTAGTGAATATGGAATCATTCCTGCACAAATTTTATTAACAAGAACCGATTTTTCCAATAAAAATAGGTATCGAAATGCACATGAAACATTGACGGAATTGCTTAGTCGAGGGATCCTGCCAATTATTAATGAAAATGACACGGTTTCTATCGAAGAACTAACCTTTGGAGATAATGATATGCTATCTGCTTTAGTAAGCGGACTTGTACATGCGGATCAGCTTATCATTTTGACGGATATAAATGGGTTATATGACGCGAATCCGAATAAACAGCATGATGCGAAACGAATTGATTATATAGAAATGGTGACCGATGATCTCATGAAGCTTGGAGGAGATTCTGACTCGAAGGTTGGGACTGGTGGAATGAAGTCCAAGCTTTATGCTGCTAAAACTGCTTTATCATTAGGGGTAAAGGTCTTTATCGGAACTGGCGATGGAAGTAAAAAGCTCAAAGAAATTATGTCTGGAAAAGGTGACGGCACCTATATTGGGAAAGATGCCCTCCCAACCATAGCCAGAAACAAACAGTGGATATCGCTTCATTCACATGTGTCAGGTGCCTTATTTGTTGATGAAGGCGCCGAAGAAGCGTTAGTGAAAAAAGGTAGCAGTTTGCTTCCAGCTGGCATTTATAAAATGATTGGTAGCTTTGATAAAGGAGATGTAGTTGAGGTATACGGATCATTAGGACTGCTTGGAAAGGGAGAAGTGCTCTATTCGGAAAATGAACTAAAATCGGTCATGGGCAAAAGAAGTGATGAGGTTGTTTTTCCAGCAATCGAAGTGATTCATCGAGATAAGTGGGTAAAAATTAAGGAGGAAAAATAATGAGTGAAATAGCTGAAAAAGGAATTCGAGCCAAAGCTGCAAGTTATCAAATGGTCAATGTTTCAACAATTGAGAAAAACGAAGCATTAAAAAAGATTGCTGAACAGTTAATCGCTGAACAAGTCTATTTAATGATGGAGAACAAAAAAGATTTGGTAGCAGGCAGTGAAAATGGCTTAACTACTGCGGTGCTTGACCGAATTATGTTAGATGAAAAGCGCATTACTGCAATGGCAGAGGCGATTCAATTATTGATCGAGCTTCCTGATCCAATTGGCGAAACATTAGAAACGATAGAAAAAGAGAATGGTCTGTTAATAAAAAAAGAACGAGTTCCTCTTGGCGTTATCGGGATGATCTATGAAGCTAGACCGAATGTAACGATTGATGCTGCAACGCTTTCTTTAAAAACGGGAAATGCGGTCATTTTACGTGGAAGTTCTTCAGCACAGCATTCTAACCAAGCAATAATAAAGGTCATTCATCAGGCATTGAAAAACACGAAACTACCGGTTGATGCTGTTCAATTAATTGAAGATACTAGCAGAGAGACAGCAAAAGAGCTTTTCCATGCAAGTGAATATTTAGATGTGTTAATACCGAGGGGGAGTAAAAATCTAATAGACACAGTTGTAAGAGAATCTACGGTTCCCGTTCTCGAAACAGGCGCAGGAAACTGTCATATTTATCTTGATGAAAGTGCAGATTTTGCAATGGCAACAGAGATTATTGTAAATGCAAAAACTCAGCGTCCTTCGGTATGTAATGCTGTGGAAAGCCTTGTTATTCAAGAAAAATGGTTAGAGATTCATGGGGAAGATTTGTTGAAATTGCTACATGAAACGGGTATAAATCTATTCGGCGATAACAAAGTTCTAGCACAATTTCCTGAAGTAAACGAAGCGACAGAAGAGGATTGGTCTACAGAATATTTAGACTTATCACTAAGTGTTAAAACAGTTGCCAATGTATTAGAAGCTGTCCATCATATCAATACTTATGGAACAAAGCACTCAGAAGCAATTCTTACAAATGATAAGGTCGCAGCGAAATTCTTTTTAACAAATGTTGATGCGGCGGCTGTTTATCATAATGCATCTACTCGCTTTACAGATGGATTCGAATTTGGCTATGGTGCTGAAATTGGCATTAGCACCCAAAAGCTTCATGCTAGAGGACCAATGGGGCTACCAGCACTCACGTCCACGAAGTATTTCATTTATGGACAAGGACAAATTAGATCCTAATTAAAATTACACAGTAACTAATCAATATGATATGAAAAAGGAAAACTTTAGTGATGGAGAATGTGAATCGCAATTAAATCGGATTACAATAAAAATTATGGCTATCGGGCTATCAGCTCGGTAGCCTATTTTTATTTTTCAATACCTCAAGATTGATAGATAACGGTTAGATCAAGCGGCATTTCATTTTAGAAAATAGGTCTGTGTTCTAAGTCAAGAATATATTGCTTTTTTGAATTTTGTATATCGTATCGGTTTAGTTTCGTCCTATTCGGCGATAATTAAGGACTCTAACGCTTTTCTTATTTTGTGATCTTTCCTTGACATTTAAAAAAATAAGAGTATAGTTACCTTTAGTAATAGTTACTCATAGTAACTTTTGAGAGGTGAATAAATTGGAAGGTTTTTTCAGACATTTTTTAAGTCTATATAGACCACTTATCACTACATTGAACGAGCTCTTAAGCGCATATAACCTTTCTTACTCTTTATGGCAGGTTATTGTGTTTGTGAAAAACAATGGACCTTCGACGCTTGTAGATATTTCAAATCACTATAATGTGGAAAAGCCAACCATTACGAGGAGGGTTCACCGCTTAGAAGAACTCCAAATCGTCAGGCAAATTCCTGGTAAGGATAGGCGTGAAAAAATCATTCAGTTAACGGAATCAGGGGAAGAGATTTACCAAGAATGTCGTAAAATGATAACAAACTTGGAATATAGCGTTATGGAAGGTATTCCTAAAGAAGAGCGATTCGCTACGTTCCAAACACTTCCTAAAATACAGAATAATATTATAAATAAGGAGAGTAACAAAAATGAATAAACCTAAATTGTGGACGAAGGATTTTGTCATTGTTTCCTCCGTCAATTTTTTCTTAACGTTAGTCTTTTATTTATTAATGGTAACAATCGCTGTCTATGCAGTGGAAAAGTTTGATGCTTCAACAAGTCAGGCTGGACTTGTAACGGGGATTTTTATTATCGGAACGTTAATTGGTCGGCTGTTTATCGGTCGTTTTATTGATTCGATTGGCCGTAAGAGAACGTTATTCATTGGTTTAATCTTCTTTATTTTGACGACACTTTTATATTTTGTGAATTTAGGCATCCCCTTTCTTCTTATTACCCGCTTTATTCATGGTCTTGCACTTGGTATAGCGAGCACAGCGACAGGAACGATCGTTGCTCAGACGATCCCTTCAACACGAAAAGGGGAAGGCATCGGCTATTATAGTATGAGTGCGACACTGGCTACAGCAATCGGGCCATTCATCGGACTATATATGAGCCAACATACAAGTTTCCAAATGATTTTTAGTGTCTGCCTTGCTTTAGGGGTAATTGGTTTGATAACTGCATTCTTTGTGTATGTGCCAACACTACCAGTATCAACAAAAACTCCTGAAATCAAAGGATTCAAGCTTTCCCAATTTGTTGAGCCAAAGGCACTGCCGATTGCATTTATTACTCTGGTCGTAGCCTTCTGTTACTCTAGTGTCCTTTCTTACATTAACTTTTATGCAATTGAAATCGACTTGGTTGATACAGCAAGCTTCTTCTTCATAGTGTATGCAGTAGCAGTATTGGTATCGCGGCCATTCACAGGTCGCTTAATGGACACAAAAGGCGCAAACTTTATAATGTATCCAGCTTTTATTATCTTTGCTGCCGGGATGCTACTTCTAAGTTTAGCGAGCAATAGCATAATTTTATTATTATCAGGAATCCTTATTGGCTTCGGCTTCGGTAATATGCAGTCAAGCACCCAGGCAATCGCAGTCAAATTGACTCCTCCACATCGAATGGGTCTAGCAACGTCGACTTTCTTTATATTTCTTGATGGGGGGCTCGGCTTCGGTCCCTATCTACTTGGATTTATCATTCCATTAACCGGCTATAGTACTCTGTATGTCATTATGGGTGTTGTAATCTTGGCAACTATCGTTCTTTACTATTTCATGCATGGTAAGAAAGAAAGTTCAGCAAGGGCGAGTATGGAAGTATCAACGTCGATTTGACAGATAGCTAGAAAAGGGACATGTTTTCAAGAAAGATCATGTCCTGTATTCCTTAAAATTTATCTGTTATGATAAGGATGGAAATGCTAGATGGACGATATTTTCTTATCCAATTCTTTTTTATTATTCTTTTACAAAAGTGATGAAAAAAATTCGTATAACTCCAATGATATGGTTTGGAGGTCTCTACCAGGAACCGATAATTCCTGATTACGAAGAAGGTGCATGTAAGTGTATTTTCTTCGTAATCAGGAATTTTTTTTACCTTTTTACTTTTCAAATAACATAAAATTAGGAGGTTATTATGAATTTCGCAGAGTTACCTAAAATTGAACTTCATTGCCATTTAGATGGTAGTCTTAGACCTGAAACGATCATTGATATAGCAAAGAGAGAAGACATCGGTATCCCTTCTTTTGATCTTGAAGAAATTCAGATAGAACTCACGGCTCCAATAGAATGTGAATCTCTTGATGAATATTTGAGAAAATTCGCAATCCCGAATTTAGTTATGCAGTCAAAAGAAAATCTAAGAAGAATTGCCTTTGAGCTGTTGGAAGATGCTGCACAGGAAAATGTAAAATATATGGAGGTTCGATTTGCTCCTTTACTTCACACTAAAAAAGGATTAGATGTAGAAGAAATCATACAAAGCGTCTTAGAAGGAATGAAGGACGCTGAAGATCAATACGATATAAAAGGAAACTTAATACTTTCATGTATGAGAACGATGTCGGTAGATCGTGCTTTTGAGGTCGTAGAAAAGGGTAAAAGCTTCCTTGGAAAGGGAGTTGTTGCTATCGATTTATGTGCATCTGAGGAGGAAGGGTTTTGTAGAATCTTCGAAGCACCGATACGATTAGCGAAAGAATATGGCTATCGAGTAACGATTCATGCTGGTGAAACTGGTATAGGCAAAAATGTACTAGAGGCAGTTAAACTTTTGGGCGCTGAAAGGATTGGACATGGAGTATTTATTAAAGATTGTGATGAAGCATATCGAATAGTGAAGGAACAACAAGTTGTGCTGGAAATGTGTCCGACAAGTAATGTCCAAACAAAAGCAGTGAATAATTTTCGTGAACATCCAATCTATAATTTTCACAAAGATGGAATAAAAGTAACTATTAATACGGATAACAGAACGGTATCAGCTACAAATATGCTGAATGAATGCACTATAGTATTTAACGAATTTAATATGAGTTTTGAAGATTATAAACACATTTATTTTAATAGTGTTGAAGCATGCTTTGCAGATTTAAAGACAAAGGAAATGCTGAAAAAGTATATATAATGGAGAAGATTAAGCTGCCAGAACCAAGTAAATGAGGGTTCTGGCAGCTAGAAACCTCATTTTCCATTACTTATATTGAGTTAAGTACATAGAAAGAATCGAATAACTACACTTATTTAGAAAGCTCCTGAATTAGTTCTGAAAGTCTTATTAATCCTTTTTTTAGTTGGCCGGGCGATGCATAACAATAAGACAACCGAAGATGCTGTTGATCGTTTCGATCGTATACATTTCCTGGGTTTAATAAAATCCCTTCTTTCAGGGCTTTTTCAAATAATTTTCGGATTGAAATTTGTTTATGGATAGAAAGCCAAATATAAAAACCGCCTTCTGGTATATTCCAGGAGGCTAATTCTTTAAAATAAGTATTTAGTATGTCAATAGTAAAGTCTCTACGGCATTTTAATTCTACTCTTATCTTCTTGATATGTTCATCATATAAACCACTTGATAGCCATTCGGCAACGGCAAATTGAGATAAAGAACTTGAGCCATAATCGGTTTGCATTTTAATATCTGATAAACGGTCGATTACAGGTTCGGGTCCTACAATCCAACCTATTCTTAAACCGGGGCCTACGGTTTTAGACATGCTCCCCATATATAAGACAAGTCCCTGGTTATCTCGGGCTTTTAATGGATTAGGTGGCGAGTGTTCAAACCATAAATCTCCATAAACATCATCCTCAATAATCGGTAACTTTTCATTCTTACAAACATTCAATAAATCTATTCGTCTATTTTCAGACATTAATACCCCTGTTGGGTTATGAAAAGAAGGGATGGTATAGAGTAAAGCTCCGTTATGCTGCCTTTTGAACCTTCGTATCGATTCCGTTAGTAGCCCTTCATGGTCCATAGGAATACCAAATAAATTCATTCCTGCTGATTGAAAGACATTCACCGAATTCAGGTAGGAAGGTGTTTCGAGAAAAATGGTTGAGCCACGGTGTAATAAGCCTAAAGAGATTAATTGCAATGCCTGAAGTCCTCCAGAAACAATCAAAATAGAAGAAGGCGAGGCTTCAATCCCTTTGGCTTTTAAATATTCACTTATTATTGCTCTTAAATGGATACTCCCTTTTGGTTCCGAATAGCCTAAAGAGAACATTTTTGAAGTACAACTTTGGAACATTTGTTGCATTTTTTCATTAGGCAACAATTCAGGAGAAAGCTCTCCTGTGCCGAGTCGGATGATTTTCGGGTTCATTTCAGCTTTATTGATTTCTTGAATGATTTGGATATTTGGCTGATAAGATCCAGATTTCACGTAACTATTCCAATCAGGTGGTGGCGTAGTAGCGAGTATACTCCATGTATTATTTACAACGATGGTACCTTTTCCAACTTTGGATTCGATTAACCCATCTGCTATTAGCTCTCCTAGCGCATAGACAATTGTACTGCGATTCACTTGGAATTTGTTTGCTAGCTCCCTTTGTGTAGGAACTCTAGTCCCAACTAACCACTCACCGTTCATGATTTTACTTTGAATATATTCGTATATTTGTTGGTGTAGCGGAATTGAAGATGATTTGTTTAAGGTCCATTCTTCTGGCATAAAAAATACGCTCCTCGCTATTTTTATCCATTATAACCGATTGGTTGGATTAAATTCCAACCAATTGGTTGGAGACCTTTCGAACTTTTTCTTATACAATAATCAAGCAGGAGGAGTAAAAATGTTAGAAGCAATTATTCATGGTTTCATTTTAGCGTTCGGATTAATTTTACCATTAGGGGTTCAAAACGTGTTTGTGTTTAACCAAGGTGCAGTCCAGTCTCAATTTATGAGGGCATTACCAGTTATCATGACTGCAGCCATTTGTGACACTCTATTAATTTCTTTAGCCGTTTTAGGGGTGTCTGTTGTTGTTCTTGAATATTACTGGTTAAAAACAGTCCTACTTACAGCAGGCATTTGTTTTTTACTTTATATGGGTTTTGTTACGTGGAGGAGTACACCGATTGTTAAAGAGCAGAGAAAAAGCGTTTCGTTTACTCCTAAAAAACAAATTGCATTCGCTATGTCTGTATCGTTGTTAAATCCACATGCGATTTTGGATACAATTGGTGTGATTGGCACAAGTTCATTAAAATATACTGGAGTTGAAAAAATCGCATTCGCTGTCGTATGCATACTGGTTTCATGGGCATGGTTTGTAGGATTGGGAATTGTCGGCAGAGTAACAGGGAAAATGGATCGGTCAGGCCGCTTTTTAGCCATTCTCAATAAAATTTCAGCAATTGTCATGTGGGGAACAGCTATTTATATTGGATTTACTTTAATAAAATAAATATAATATATAGATTGATCTCCATTGAACAGATGGATAATTCTACGATTCATCCATATACGAAAAGCGAATTTTGCTGTAAAGTTATTAGTATAAGGAACTTGTTCAAAAAGGAGGGTGCACTAACGTTGCCATCCGTGTTAATTATCGCCGAGAAGCCTGATCAAGGGGCAACATTGGCCAAGCAATTTAAAACGAAAAAAAATCAAGGGTACATAGAGATTTTCCCAAATGAGCTTTTCCCAGATGGGGCCTATGTATCATGGGCAATTGGCCATTTAACGGAGCTTATTTCACCAGAGAAATATAAGCCAGAATGGAAAAAATGGTCGCTTGATACGTTACCGATGATACCTGAAAAGTTTCAATATGAAGTGACGAACTCGAAGTATAAGCAATTTCAAGTAGTCAAATCGTTACTGAGAAAAGCAGAAGTGAAGGAAATCATCCATGCAGGAGATGCTGGTCGGGAAGGGGAACTAATCGTTCGCAATATCATCCAGCTAAGCGGTTCAAAAAAACCAATGAAGCGGCTTTGGATTTCATCTCTTACACCAAAATCTATCTATGAAGGGTTCCAGCATTTATTAGCGGAACAAGAGACGAGACCTTTGTTCCATGAAGCATATACAAGAGCATGTGCAGATTGGACTGTTGGAATGAATGCTTCAAGAGTTTATAGTATACTCCTGAAGAAAAAAGGAATCAGCGATGTATTTTCAGCAGGCCGGGTGCAAACGCCAACGCTTGCATTAATTGTGAAAAGGGAAAAGGAAATTGAACAATTTGTATCGAAACCTTTTTGGGAAGTCATAGCTGACTTTGATATGGAAGGTGGAAAATATCAAGGGAAATGGCAGAAGAATCAGGAGACCCGTATTGACGATCAAGAAATGGCTGAGAAAATCGCAGCATTTTGTAAGGGGAAAGATGCAAAAGTAACCGATATGGTAACAGAACGCAAAGAATTTCTGCCACCGCTACTATTCAATTTGTCTGCATTACAGGCAACCGCAAATAAAATGTATAAATTTCCACCAAAAAAAACGCTTGATGTTCTACAAAGCCTCTATCAGAAAGGCATTGTATCTTATCCCAGATCAGACTCCAATTATGTAACTAAGGGAGAAGCAGAAACCTTTCCAGATATCATGGATAAATTGAGTAAATTTGCCGACTACTCGCCATACTTTCCACTGCCACAGCCATCCATTCTCCATAACAAACGCTTTGTCAATGAAAAAAAGGTGACCGATCATTACGCTATCATTCCAACAGAACAAGTAACTGATCCAGCACGTTTGTCTGATGACGAACGAAAAATGTACGATTTAGTCGTTAAAAGACTAATTGCTGCTCATTATGACAAAGCTATTTTTGATTATACGACCATAACAACAATGGTCGATCAACGGGCTGAATTTGTTTCAAAGGGGAAGCAGAAAATTCAAGAAGGTTGGCGGAAGGTCATTTTTAATAAAGAGAAAGAAGACGAGGACATTTTGCTTCCGAATGTTGAAAAAGAAGCTACAGGAAAAGTAGTGAAGTGTAAAGTGAAAGAAGGAAAAACACAGCCACCTAAGCGTTATACCGAGGGTCAGCTGATTACGCTTATGAAAACTGCAGGAAAGCATCTTGACAATGAGCAGCTTGAAAAAGTATTAATGAAAACAGAAGGCCTTGGAACAGAGGCAACAAGAGCTGGGATTATTACGATGCTAAAGGATCGAAAGTATATTACGGTGCAAAAAAACCAAGTCTTTGCGACAGATAAAGGGAAGGTGTTAATTGAAGCAATCGGTGAAAAAATTCTTGCATCACCAGAAATGACAGCAAAATGGGAACAACGTCTCAGAGAAATAGGCGAGGGCAAAGCATCTGCAGGAACATTTATGGAAGCTGTAAAGAAATTATCATCGAAAATCATTACTGACGCAATAGCAGCTTCAAATGAATGGGATTTCTCTCAATTTGATACAGAATCGATTCAACGGAAATCTTCGAAACGAAAGGGTTCTACATCACTTGGTACATGTAAATTATGTGATGGAAAGATCGTCGATAAAGGAAACTTCTACGGCTGCACAAATTATTCGACAACAAAGTGTACATTTACCGTTTCAAAAAAAATTCTTAATAAAAACATTACGCAGGCAACTTTGAAAACATTATTAAAATCAGGGGAAACGGCTGTTATTGCAGGATTTGAAAAAGGGGACAAAACATTTAATGCAGCCTTGGTTTGGGATGAACAGTCAAAGAAAGTCAACTGGAAGTTCCCGAAGGAAACGAATGCATCCGAGTAAAGTCTTTTGGTTTGTACTTGTTTAAGTAAGTTTAATATAGTAGAATTTTTTAGTATATGTATAAAACATTTCATACATTTTTAGAGTCTAACTTTATACATGTCACCCTCGCCATAGACTAGTCTGTGCTAAATAACTAGCTTTTTGTGCCGAGAACCTGTGACAGTTTTTCTTGATTGATAAGAAAGTATAAGGTTTTTCAATGAGTTTTGGCGTTTTAGCGAGAACATCCTACGATCTCGATCAGAGTTACATAGGACGTACTAACTTCGGCAATCGCCACAGTAAAAAGTGGAACTTAGTCGAAGTTCCTTATTTGGCGCTTTTCGCTTTTCTTATGAATGGGAGGATTAATAAATGCCTACACCGAGCATGGAGGATTATATCGAGCAAATCTATTTATTAATAGAAGAAAAAGGATATGCTCGGGTTTCTGATATTGCGGAAAACCTGTCTGTTCATCCTTCCTCAGTTACAAAAATGGTACAAAAACTTGATCAAGAAAAATATCTAGTTTATGAAAAATATCGCGGACTTGTGCTAACCGCTAATGGTAAAAAAGTAGGGAAACGGCTCGTATATCGCCATGACCTGCTAGAGCAGTTGTTGCAGATTATCGGGGTAAAAGAAGAAAATATTTATCAGGATGTTGAAGGAATTGAACATCATTTAAGTTGGGATTCCATCGATCGAATTGGTGATTTGGTTGAGTATTTCCAAGAAGCCCCAGAACGAATGGAGCAACTAAAAGCCATACAAAAGAAAAATGAAGACGTAGAAAAATAAGAATGGTTGAGGGGGCCTGACCTCGCACCACACACACAGTATATTTATGTTTACCACAAAACTTATGCTGTAAACGTGATTGCGAAGTCAGGCTTTTTATGTTTAACCGTCTTTCAGTGGAACAGGGGCGGGGCTTCGCAAAATCAGCTGCGCACCGCCACCTTCATAAGGTGATACAATTTGAGAACCTGAACCGCTTTAGAGCAGACGCTCATGGATGTTTATATAAATAAATAATAGAATATACTGAAACCTTTTTCAATTATTATCGTAAGTATAAATAGCTAATTTCACTTGCAGGCGTGCGATAATTTTAGCAAAATACATAGATACACTTGAAGAGGTGAGGTGTGAAACATGACTATACATAATTGGCTTTTAGATGCCGAGAAACAATGGAATCAATTTGCACTTGATTGGTCAAAAAAATCACAAGAGATGTGGGAAACGGGAAGTAGACAGACGATCATACCTTTCTTTAAGGAACATGTTCCAATTGGGGCGAAAGTAGCTGATTTGGGTTGTGGCGATGGATATGGATCACTTAGACTTGCAAGCCTAGGTTACCATGTTACTGGTCTTGATTTATCCTCTGAAATGATTGAAATTGCTCAATCAAAGACGCTTGGAATTGAACATATGTCATTTGTTCAGGGTGACTTAGCAAGGCTTCCATTCTTGAATCAAGAATATGATGCCATTATGGCGATAAACTCGCTAGAATGGACCGAAAATCCAGTACTTGCCCTAAAAGAAATGCATCGTGTTGTAAAGCAAGGCGGCTACGGCTGCATAGGTATATTGGGACCAACTGCTATGCCAAGAAAGAAGCATAGCTATCCTAAAATCCTTGGGGAAGACGTAATTATGAATACTTTGCAATCATGGGATCTGGAAAAATTAGCTACGGAAAATGGCTGGGAAATCATAGCGGAAAAAGGAATTCCGAAGCGTGGAGTGGACTTTACAAAACTTGATTATTTAGAAAAAGATTCACAGCAATCGCTTTCATTCACGTGGGTATTTATGTTTAGAAAAAAATAATGGAGCTGATTAGTATGGAAAAATACAGAATAGATCAATTCATTAATCAAACGAAACAAGAAGATAAAGGGCAGGGCTTGTTTGAATTGGAAACACCAAGAATTCTTGAAATTAACCTTGAAAGCCAAATTTGGGCAAAGATGGGATCGATGATTTCCTATCGTGGTAACATAAAGTTTGAACGTGAAGGCATTCTTGAACATGGGATTGGCAAGCTCTTTAAGAAGGCATTTACAGGCGAAGGTGCTCCGCTTATGAAAGCTACAGGGCAGGGTAAACTATATGTTGCCGATCAAGGCAAGAAAATCTCTATTTTGAATTTATATAATGAATCAGTTACTGTGAATGGTAATGACTTACTTGCATTTGAACCTAGTATTGACTGGGATATTAAGCTAATGCGTAAGGTTGCTGGTTTGATGGCAGGCGGTCTTTTTAACGTTACGTTGAAAGGTACGGGAATGGTAGCCTTCACGTCTCATTATGAACCTCTTACTCTATTAGTTGAACCAGGAAATCCAGTGTATACAGATCCGAACGCAACTGTTGCTTGGTCTGGGCACCTTGAGCCAGAGTTTGTCACAGATGTTTCACTTAAATCATTTTTTGGGCGAGCAAGTGGTGAATCGATTCAAATGAAATTTCAAGGAAATGGCTTCGTTGTTGTACAGCCATTTGAGGAAGTATATCTTTCGCAGCAAAGCTAATAGAAGGTATCGGACTATTTTTACTCTTTCTATGGTATAATGAGTTTAGAGAGGGAGTGTGGACGGTGTCCAATAAGAATAAATTCCAACCAGGCGAAGTTGTCAACCTTGGAGAAACTGGTGAAGAAGTAACAATTATGAAGTGGCAATATGTTCCAAATATGAAAAAGTATACGTATGTAATCAAAGAAAAGCCGTCAACTTTTTACTTTGAGGAAGAACTTACAAAAATATGATGTAATGGATAGGAGACCAACTTTTAAACGAGTTGGTCTCTTTTAGCATGAGATTAATGAGGTATTATTACCTTAATCCCATTCATAAGGTGTTTCTTGGTATACATAATAATTGAGCCAATTTGAAAATAAAAGACTGCTATGGCTTTTCCAGCGATGAAGTGGGGTCTTTTCGGGATTGTCGTCTGGATAATAATTCTCAGGGATATCCGTTAGAAGACCTTTTGCCTGATCACGTGTATATTCTTGTCCTAATGTGTCGGCATCATATTCAAGATGTCCTGTAATCATAATTCTTCTACCATCTTTTGATGCGAGCAGCAAGATCCCCGCTTGGTCCGATTGGGCAAGTACGATCAGCTCTTCTTGAGTCAACAATTGATCAAGGTTAATGTCCGTGTACCTGGAATGTGGAGCCAAGAATTGATCATCAAAGCCGCGAACAAGCCGCTCGTTAGGCTGAAGAACATGATGTGGAAAAATACCAAAACATTTCTTTGGTAACTCGTGTTTGTTAATTCCATAATGATGATATAGGGCTGATTGTGCACCCCAGCATATATGTAAGGTTGACGTAACATGTTTGGTTGTCCAATCCATAATTTCTTGAAGTTCTTCCCAATAATCCACTTCCTCAAATTCCAACTTTTCAACGGGTGCACCCGTAATAATCATCCCATCAAATTTATTGTTTTTCACCTCCGAAAAAGGCTTATAAAATTGATCTAAATGAAGCTTACTGGTGTTTTTTGCTTCATGCGAGATTAATCGTAAAAATGAAACATTCACTTGAATCGGTGTGTTTCCCAAAAAACGAAGAATTTGAGCTTCCGTTTTTTCTTTCTCCGGCATTAAATTCAAGATAAGTATATTTAATGGACGAATGTCCTGCTTAGTTGCTAGTTCTTCTTCCATTACAAAAATATTCTCCTGCTCGAGAATTTGTTTGGCGGGTAATAAACCCGGAATTTTTATAGGCAATTTATATCCTCCTCCACGGTTTTATTAGAATTAGAAAATTCTAATAAAACTTATTATATAGAAGTTTCAGTAATAAGGCACCACTTTTTGTCTGAAATGAACCTAATGATTGCCTAATGATGGGAACATTGCCTGTATAAAGTGTTAAAATGACACCGATTACGAAAGGATATGCTATATATTGTTTAAAACCCTCACTGATTGATGTTTCACTTTAAAGACGTGTATATGACACGATAAATGGGGGATAGAGTGTGAGGTCATTCGCTTTTGGGACAAACGTGTCCTATGGTAAAATATGAAGCTAAGAAAAAATGAATCAAGAGGTGTGTTATGGTATTTGATCCTACTGCATTTGATAATATGAAAGTTATAGTTGAAGGAGCGGTATATGACCGAGATTTAGACGGTGATATCCTTGTGACGAATCGAAAAGATTTAGTGAACCTTGCAGATTTGTCACGAGAGTTCAGTATGGAGATGGAGTTAAAACATGTACATACAAGAAAAAAAGTCCTCGCTGGAATAACGCTGATTTCGAAATTAGAAAACCTTAGTGCTGAATTGCTGCCCCAATCCGATCATGAATCTGCTTCAGGGTCAATTCTAAAAGTTATGGTCGCAATCCAAGATAAGCTGGATGAAATTCAAACTCAACAATTAATGAATGTCCTTACCCATATTTGGGGTGAAACTCGTCTCATTGAAAAAACGGATTCCGAAACGAAAAATAATCTAGAAAAGCAAATTCTCTATACAACGGAATGTACCATTTCTTTTGGAAGGCTAATTAAAGAAGAACAGATAGATGATCTTGTGGAAATTGTCGATTATGTAATTGAAACGTTGGAGCAATTAGAACCTATATTCAAGTAAAACGTAAAATTGGGAAAGTTAGCATGAAATGATATACAATATATCTACTAGTCAAAGGAGTGACCTTGTATGTCTATTTATCAATTTGATGTAAAAAAAATAAATGGTGAATATATATCAATGGGGGAATTCGAAGGGAAAGTAGTAATCATTGTTAATACGGCAAGTAAATGCGGTTTTGCGCCGCAATACGATGAACTACAGGCGTTATACGAGCAATATCAGGATGACGGCTTGGTCATACTCGGTTTCCCATGTAATCAATTTCTCTCACAAGAGCCTGGCGATAATCTTCAAATTGATTCGTACTGTAAATTAAATCATGGCATCACATTCCCGATGTTTGCTAAAATTGACGTGAACGGTAAAAATGCCCATCCTATGTTTCAATATTTAACCGAACATGCTCCTGGTATGCTCGGTTCAAAGGGGATCAAGTGGAATTTTACAAAATTTTTACTAGACCGTAATGGAAATATTATCAGCAGATACGCTCCACAAACAAAGCCTATGGTATTAGAAGACGAAATAAAGACACTTCTCTATTGAAACCGAGTAAATAGGAAATTTAAAATAGCCTGATTCCCAATCCATCTGATCAATACGTTGATTGAGATTTCTGAGAATTAGGCTTTTTATCCCGCAGCGTCGCTTTACCTACGCTGTGCGGAGGTAAAGCGATACTAGAACGGTACTAACAACCAGTGGGGGATGGGAAGAATCCCCTACTGATTGAAGTTTCACTTTAGGGGAATGACCTATTTTTGATAAAAGCAAATGTTCATCCCTGTTCCATCATATAATTAGAAAACGATTACATACATGTGGAGGGCATTCAGAATGACTAAACGTATAGCCTGGGTGATGGACAGTACTGGTTACTTGGATGACGAATTACAGAAAAATGATGATATCTATATCGTCCCGATGGTTGTCATACTGAAGGGAAAAGAGTATCGAGATGGAATTGATATTGTACCAAAAGAACTTTATCGTGTGATGGAAGAAGAAAAAGTGGTAGTGACAACGTCTCAGCCTTCTATTGGAACCTTTATGGAATTGTATCAGTCACTTGAAGAGAGGTATGATTGTGTCATTTCCGTTCATTTATCGGGAAGCTTAAGTGGAACGGTTGCGGCAAGTAGGCAAGCAGCTGAAATGGTTTCGATTCCTGTTCATGTATTCGATTCACTTGTCATTTCTTATCCATTGACAATGGTGTTGAGAAAAATCATGAGTAATATCGAAAACGGAATGGAGGTCAGTGATGCATTACGGGAAGCTGAGAAATATAGTGAGAGCAATGAGACGTATGTATTAATAGGATCACTTGACCAGCTTCATAGAAGTGGTAGGCTTTCTGGTACTCAATATCTGCTCGGCAGTATGTTGAACTTCAAACCAATTATTTCGATTGAAAATGGCATGCTTGCGACGATAGCAAAAGTGAGAAGCGAGAAAAAAGCAGAAGCGCGGATTTTTGATCTATTTAAAAAAGCGTATAATTCCAAAAAACTGAAGGAATGCTGTTTATTATTTGGTGCATCGCCTTCGCAGACTGACAAATGGCGTGACGTCATTCATGATATCGATTCAAGCATCATCATCCATGCCTCCCCAATAGGCAGCGCCGTTGGTGTTCATGCAGGTCCAAAGACTCTTGGATTATCTTGGTTTAATGAAGAATGACCAAAGCGTTCCAGCATGATACAATATGAAAGAAAAAGACCAGGGAGTGCACAATGAATAAAGATCTAATTGAATTGGCTGAAATCTTTGTGAAGAATAGGTTTGGAAATGACACAACAGGACATGATTGGTTCCATACAGACAGGGTACGAAAAATAGCCTTGCATATTGCATTTGAAGAGCAAAGGGGTCATGTACCTACAATTGAATTAGCTGCATTATTACATGATATACCTGATCGTAAATTAAATGAATCTGAAGGAGATGGCTGGCGCATATTGAATGATTGGTTTCTTCATTCCAAAATTGAGAAGCAGACCATCAACGAGGTAACAGCCATCATTGATTCTATTTCATATAGTAAAGGACAATCCAGACTACCTTCCATTGAAGCAAAAATTGTGCAAGATGCGGATCGGTTGGACGCAATTGGTGCAATTGGAATAGCAAGAACATTTGCGTATGGTGGAAGTGTAGGCAATCCAATCCATCATCCAGATTTAGACACAATTGAGGCAAAGCAATCAACGATCCAGCATTTTTATGATAAATTATTGAAGATAGCGGATCAATTACATACAAACACAGCAAAAGAATTGGCAAAAAAGCGAAATCAGTATATGCAGGAATTTTTACAGCAATTTTATATAGAATGGGATGTACAAATATGAAAGTTTTTGCAATGGAAAACGTAACAAAAATGCAAGGTGAAAAATTAGTCTTTGAAGACCTTTCTTTTTCAATTTCTGAAGGCAATAAAATTGGTATTATCGGTGTAAATGGAACAGGAAAATCAACACTTTTAAATATCATCGCTGGAATTGAGGAACCTGACACTGGGAAAAAAGATCACCCTAACGACTACTCCATTTCATACTTATCTCAGGATCCAGATTTTCCTAGCGGTGTTACCATTATGGATTTTCTTTATGAAAGTGACTACCCTGTTTTTAAAGTCATTAAAGACTATGAAAACACGCTACAAAAATTGCAAAATGATTCGGATAATACCGAGCTACAGAACAGGTTATTAAAGCAACAACAGGAAATGGATGCATTAAACGCATGGGATACAAGTGCTGACGCTAGAACGATTTTAACAAAGCTCGGACTCCCTGATTTTTCAAGGAAATTAGATGAGCTGTCAGGAGGGCAAAAAAAACGGGCAGCGTTAGCGAAAACGTTAATTGAAACAACCGATTTGCTTATTCTTGATGAACCAACGAACCACCTTGACTACGATAGCATTAAATGGTTGCAGGAATATTTAATGAAATCGAAGCGTGCCGCTCTCTTTGTAACCCATGATCGTTATTTCCTTGATACGGTAGCGGATAAAATCTGGGAGCTTAGCGGTGGCAGCCTATTTGAATACACAGGAAATTATGGCGATTTTCTAGAAGCAAAAGCAATCCGAGAAGAAAATGAAGGCATTGAACGAAGCAAAAAGGAAAGCTTATTCAAAAAGGAACTGGCTTGGATAAGAAAAGGCGCAAAAGCGAGAACAACGAAGCAAAAAGCAAGAATTCAACGCTTTGAAACCCTCGAAACGGATGTACAAAATAAATCGCAGCAAGGGTCTCTTGATATCGAATTAAGCGGGGCACGCTTAGGGAAAAAAGTGTTGGAGCTTGAGTCCATCTCGAAGTCATACGGCAATCACACGATCCTACATAATTTCTCCTATTTATTTAAACGAGGAGATAGAATTGGCATCGTCGGTCAAAATGGAACAGGAAAGTCGACGTTGCTTAATATTTTGGCAGGTAGAGTAAACATAGATTCTGGTGTGATTGAAACAGGACAAACTGTGAAAATCGGCTACTATACACAGGAAAGTGAAGATATGGACGATAGTAAGCGGATGATTGAATATATTCGCGAGACAGCCGAATCGATTGCCTTGAAGGATGGAACCTATATATCTGCTGCTCAAATGCTCGAGCGATTTCTTTTTCCACTACACACTCACGGTACACCAATCCGAAAGCTTTCGGGCGGAGAAAAACGAAGACTTTATTTATTGAAGATACTAATGTCTGCACCGAATGTCCTGCTTTTGGATGAGCCGACCAATGATCTCGATACTCAGACATTAACCGTACTTGAAGATTATTTGGAGACATTCCCTGGGGTAGTCGTCACTGTTTCACATGACCGTTATTTTCTTGATAAAGCATGCTCCCAGCTGTTTGTTTTCAAAGGGAATGCTGTTGTCAGTCATTATTACGGCAGCTATTCTGAGTTTTTAGAAGAAAAAATAGCAGTGGAGCCTGTTGAGAAGCCTGTTGTTCAATTACAGCAACAGCGTTCTGAGAAAAAGAAAAAGAAATTGACTTACGCCGAGACGAAGGAATGGGAAGAAATTGAAGAGAAGATGGAGAAAGCCGAAGAACGTTTAACAAGTATTGCTGCGGAAATGGCAACAGCAGGCAGTGACTTTGATAAACTTCGCCTCTTAATGGAAGAGGAGACGAAAGTTAAAGCAGAGCTTGATTATATGCTTGAACGATGGGAATATTTAGCGGAGAAATTAGAGGAATAAGTAGGTTAGGTATGACTAATCATTCACACTAAAAGCGTCTAAACCCTAGATTATGATAAATTATAGTCACATATTCTAAAAATATGTGTAAAGGAGCGAACGTATGAATATTATATCGATTGAACCTACACCAAGCCCAAATACGATGAAAATTAACTTAACCGAAGAGCTTCCAACTGGTAGAAGCAATAATTATAAAAAAGAGGAAGCCGAAAAAGCGCCGCAATTGATCCGCGAAATCTTAAATATCGATGGTGTCAAGGGCGTTTATCATGTTGCTGATTTCTTAGCCGTTGAGCGAAATGGTAAATATGATTGGCAAGAAATTTTGATTAAAGTTCGCCAAGTATTCGGTGAAGATACTAGCGATGAAGAAGCGGGACAGATTATTCTCGAACATTATGGAGAAGTCAATGTTTCGATTTTGCAGTTTAAAGGATTGCCATATCAAATTAAGCTTAATGATGGAAATAGTGAAAAGCGTTATGCCCTTCCGGAAAACTTTGCTCAGGCTGTTCAAGCAGCGCAAAAACAAGATGATAATGTTGTTTTGCAAAGAAAATGGAAAGACTATGGCGTCAGATACGGAGATATGGATGTAATTGGTGCAGAAGTATCTGAAGAGCTTATTGCTGCGTATCCACCAGAGCGGATAAATGAACTTGTAGCTCAAGCGAAGCAAGAGAACGACAACAAAAAAGAACTAGTAAAACGGACTAAAATCAAGCTTACTGCAGAGATGCTTGAGGATGAAAACTGGGAAAAACGCTATCAAGCACTTGAGCAAATGGAGGATCCAACTATAGATGATATTCCATTGCTAAAAAAAGCTCTGTCAGACAGTAAAGTATCCGTACGTAGAGAAGCAGTCGTATTACTAGGAATGATTGAAGATCGAAAAGTATTACCTGCTCTTTATCTTGGCTTAAATGATAAAAATCCAGCAGTGAGAAGAACGGCTGGAGATTGCTTATCTGATCTCGGATTTGCAGAAGCGATGACGGAAATGGCATCTGCTTTAAAAGATAAAAGTAAGATTGTTAGATGGCGTGCTGCGATGTTCCTCTATGAATCTGGCGATAAAAGCGTGTTATCTGCTTTAAAAGAAGCGGAAAAAGATTCTGAATTCGAAGTGGCTTTGCAAATAAAAATGGCAATAGACCGGATTGAAAATGGGGAAGAAGCAAAAGGATCTGTTTGGAAGCAAATGACAGAAGCGAGACAGGCAGAAGAATAATATGATGCATAGATAAATAGAAAAAGGCTCTCTCTTTTTTAGAAGTTAGTATAAAAAAGAGAGAGCCTTTTATTATTATTTTGACATATCATATGTTCAATTAGATTTAATTGTGTTAGAATTTTTAGAGAATACAAAATAATGCTATTTATTATTTAACTTAATATATTGGGGGTTTTCAACAAATGTCTACGCCAAAAATGAGAAGTGACATGATTACACAAGGAATCGACCGTGCTCCGCACCGTAGTTTGTTGCGTGCAGCCGGCGTTAAAGAAGAAGATTTCGGCAAACCGTTTATCGCAGTTTGTAACTCTTATATTGATATCGTTCCAGGACATGTACATTTGCAGGAATTTGGAAAAATTGTAAAGGAAGCGATTCGCGAAGCGGGCGGTGTACCTTTTGAATTTAATACAATCGGAGTTGACGATGGAATCGCCATGGGTCACATCGGCATGCGCTACTCCTTGCCAAGCCGTGAGATTATTGCCGATTCAATTGAAACTGTTGTTTCAGCGCATTGGTTCGATGGAATGGTTTGTATTCCAAACTGTGACAAAATTACGCCAGGGATGATGATGGCGGCTCTTCGTGTCAATATTCCAACAATGTTCGTTAGTGGTGGACCAATGAAAGCCGGTGTGGATAAAGAGGGTAACCCGCTTAACTTAAACTCTGTTTTTGAAGGGGTTGGAGCTTACCAAGCTGGTAAAATTGATGAAGCAAAATTACAAGAGATTGAGCAATTTGCTTGTCCTACATGTGGTTCTTGTTCTGGTATGTTTACTGCAAACTCAATGAACTGCTTGGCAGAAGGTCTTGGTCTTGCCCTACCTGGTAATGGTACAATTTTAGCTGTAGCTCCCGAACGTAAAGAGTTTGTTAAACGCTCAGCTACGCAATTAATGGAGCTTATCAAAAAGGATATTAAACCACGTGATATCGTAACAATCGATGCAATTGACAATGCGTTTGCGTTGGACATGGCGATGGGTGGTTCAACAAACACAGTACTTCATACACTTGCATTAGCACATGAAGCTGGAATTGAGTATTCATTAGAACGTATCAATGATATTGCAAGTCGTGTACCTCATCTTGCAAAAATCGCTCCGGCATCAGATTATCACATTGAAGATGTTCATAACGCAGGAGGCGTTAGTGCCATCATCAATGAGGTTCTTAAAAAGCCGGGTGCAATCAATGGTGATTGCCTAACTGTATCTGGTAAAACATTACGTGAAAATGTTGCTGGGGCGGAAATCTTGGACAAAGATGTTATTCGTCCATTAGACAATCCTCATTCTGAGCGAGGCGGCCTTGCTGTATTATTCGGTAACCTAGCGCCAAATGGTTCAGTTATTAAAGTTGGAGCTGTCGATCCAGCAGTTGGCGGCTACCATAGAGGTCCTGCAATCTGCTTCGATTCTCAAGAAGACGCACTTTCTGGAATTATAACTGGGAAAGTAAAAGAAGGCGATGTTGTAGTCATCCGCTATGAAGGCCCTAAAGGGGGACCTGGTATGCCAGAAATGCTTGCGCCTACTTCTCAAATCGTTGGTAGAGGTCTTGGAGCCAAAGTTGGTTTGATTACAGATGGACGTTTCTCAGGTGCGTCGAGAGGTATTTCAATTGGACATATTTCTCCAGAAGCAGCAGAGGGTGGTCCAATTGCATTTGTAGAAAATGGTGATATCATCGAACTTGACTTGAATAATCGTACGATCCAATTAGAAGTTTCTGACGAAGAATTTGAAAAACGTAAAGCAAATTGGAAAGGCTTTGAACCGAAAGTAAAAACTGGTTATTTAGCACGCTACTCTAAGCTCGTTACAAGTGCTAACACAGGTGGAGTAATGAAAATCTAAGCAGATGAAGTTAATCTACACAGAAGTTTGTTAAAGAAGGGTCGGAGTTCACACTCTAAATTAGAAGAAAGTGTTTATACACGAATTTTCTAATAAGTGTTGGGCCTGGCCTTTTTTAATTTGGAATTGTAAACTTCAGACCTATTCAAGAAGTAGTGGAGTAGTCGGTTAACTATTTTGAAAAAATGAGCGGATTATCTAACTTAAACGTATTATAGACGATTTACTTTTTTGCATAATAGTTAATATGTATAGTATTCTTATGGTATATCGGAAACTAAAGGAGGCATTTACTTATGTCAATGGCATATGAAGAATATATGAAACAAGTGGTAAAACCAATGCGTGCCGAACTTGTTCAAGCGGGTTTTACGGAGTTTACTACTCCTGAAGAAGTAGAAAATTTCATGAATACAGTAAATGAAGAAACAACTCTTGTTGTTGTGAATTCAGTATGCGGATGTGCGGCAGGGCTTGCCCGACCAGCAGCAACTCAAGCGGTGTTAAATTCGGAAAACAAACCAGATCATATCGTGACCGTGTTCGCCGGCCAAGATAAAGATGCTACGGCAAAAATGCGTGAATATTTCACAGGTTATGAACCATCTTCACCATCGATGGCTTTATTAAAGGGAAAAGAAGTGATCCACTTCATTCCACGCCATGATATTGAAGGGTTTCCGATGGAAGCGGTAATGGAAAACCTTCTTACAGCGTTTGCACAAAAGAAATAATTTAGTATTGGAGTATGTAGAGACTTATCTCTTGGGGCCTGACCTTTTAGATAAGTCTCTACAGCTTTTTAGTTGAATAAAAAGGAGAACAGAAACAGTTACTAAAAATATGCAAATATGTGTAGATATGTGACACAATATGTTTGTGGGAAAATAATACAATCCTAATGAATTTGGAACACTTATTAACCGATCAGTCAAAACACTTCAAAAATGGGATAGAGAAGGTGTGTTGACAGCTTTTCGAACACCGACAGGAAGAAGATTTTATACTCACACTCAATACCTAGAGTATATAGGCGCTTCATCGAAAAATGAAAATAAGAGAAAAGTAGTTATTTACACTAGAGTATCTAACTCAGGTCAGAGAGACGATTTGCATTTACAAATTGAATTTCTTCAACAATTTGTAAATACAAAAGGTATTAATGTTGATGAAGTGGTGAAAGACATCGGGAGTGGATTAAATTTTAATCGAAAAAAATGGAACTTGCTTTTGAAGGATGTGCAAGAAAATAACGTATCAGAGATTTATAATTCACATAAAGATCGCTTTATTCGTTTTGGTTATGACTGGTTTGAGCGATTCCTTTTGAGTCACGATACAAAATTAATTGTTGTGAATAACGAAAAATCGTCTCCACAACAAGAATTGGTTCAAGATTTGATTTCTATTATTCATGTCTTTTCATATCGAATCTACGGATTAAGATAATATAAGAATACAATTAAAAAGGATGGTGAGTTGGATGAAAACTTATAAAACAGAGATTTATCCAACTCAAGAGCAAATTATTAAATTAAACCAAACGATTGATGTCTGTAGATTCCTTTATAATCAGTTTATTTCTTATAATAAGGAAGTATATGAGAAAGAAGGGAAATTTGTAAGTGGCCTGGACTTTGATAAGTATGTTAATAACGAACTATCTGTCCAAGAAGGATTTAAGTGGATTAAAAAAGCCTATGGAAAAGCTCGCAAGAAATCCATTATGAATGCGGAAAACGCCTTTAAGAGGTTTTTTAAGGAATTATCTAAATTCCCTAGATTTAAAAAGAAAAGGAATCAAGATGTCTCTTTCTATGCACCGAGAAACAACAAAGGCGATCTTCTTATCGAACGCCATCGAATCAAAGTTCCCTTTCTTGGTTGGGTTCGATTGAAGGAAAAAGGGTATCTGCCTGTCAAACAACAGGCAAAAAATATTACGATTACACAAAAAGCAGGAAGATACTATATTTCGGCATTCCTTGATTGTGATTTTCCTTATTCAAATAATCAACAGAAATCTGAAGGTATAGGTATTGATCTAGGCATCAAAGAATTTGCGTTTGCAAGCAATGGTCACTCGTTTAGAAATATCAACAAAACACCAAGAGTAAGAAAGTTTGAGAAGAAATTAAAAAGAGAACAGGGATCACTTAGTCGAAAATACGAATTTTACAAAAAGAAAGGTGGGAAATCTGCTGCTAAAGAGAGGCGGAACCTCAATAAAAATATACTCAGAGTTCAGAAACTTTATCAACGGCTTTTAACTATTCGTGAAGCGTATCGACAACATGTTGTATCTATGATGGTGAAAACCAAACCATCATTTATTACGACCGAAAAGCTTAACGTTAAAGGCATGATGAAGAATCGACATTTAGCAAAAAGTGTTGCCAATCAAGGGTTTTATGATTTTAAACAGCGCTTACTTCATTCTTGCAAAAAGTTTGGAATTGAGCTTAGAGAAGTCGATACGTTTTATCCTTCTTCTAAATTGTGTTCATGTTGCGGACACAAGAAAGTTAATCTTTCTTTATCGGATCGAATTTACAAGTGTGATAACTGTAAAGTTGAATTAAATCGAGATCATAACGCTAGTTTAAATCTAAAACAAGCAACCAAATATGTTGTCTTAACTTAACTAAACAACATATATGTACCGATGGCTAGTCGGGAATTGACGCTTGTGGAGAATCAAACCCACTGCGGTAGCGAGAAAGTAGCGAAACAGGATTCGTTGAAGCAAGAAAACTCTGGATACGTATATTTATACACATTTTTAGTAGCAGAGCTATCATGTTTGTCACAACGGCTGGTCGCACCGATGATCTACATATTGAACAAGCTAAAAATATTGCCACTCAATTTTCACTTCCATTTTACCAGAGGAATAAACGTTCTATAGCTAGAATGCATCAAGACTATAGAATGGATTGCCTAGTAGTAGGAAAAAACAAACTGGAACTTCATAAAATTTCTGGAAGTATGCCTTTCTTTTTTCACCCAAATCTCGCAATGGTTCGTACTAAACGATTGATGAATGGGGAAGAAGATCCGTATATAGCGGCTGCTAAAATTGAAAGAGGGTCCTCTATACTTGACTGTACACTAGGCCTAGGATCAGATGCTATCATCGCGAGCTATGTATCAGGTCCTGGTGGGGAAATTAGAGCAATTGAAGAAAATCCGATCGTCTCTTTTATTGTGGAACAAGGACTGTTGCAGTGGGAAAGTGGCATCGAACTTATGGATGCTGCGATGAAAAGAATCCATATTCAAACAGGCAATCATCTTGAGGTGTTAAAGACGCTTACGGATAATAGTTTCGATGTGGTGTACTTTGATCCGATGTTTGAAGAACGTATTGAAGAATCAGAAGGTATGAAAGGGTTGGCACAATTTGCATCGCATGAAGATTTACAACTAGAAACGATAGTGCAGGCAAAGCGGGTTGCTAGAAACCGAGTCGTGCTAAAGGATCATTTTCAAAGTAAACGTTTCGAGCAATTGGGGTTCACAACAATCAAAAGGAAAACTTCTTTATTTCATTATGGCTATATTCAATTATAAACGAAACTCGTCTCTTTTTTTCGACGGGTTTCTTCGCGTTTGAATTTTAATCGATCTATAATGAAAAAAGAAGCCTTGCCATCTGTTAATGGCAAGGCTGGTTAAGGCTATTAAAATGAAAAGCCACTTCTTTTTCTGATTAGAAACAAGCGAAGAAATGAAGTAGGTCTATTCATGGCAATACAAGTGATTAATCGGCAATCGCTTCATAAATGAAATAAACAAGTGAAATAACGACAAGAATCAAAATCGCTGACGATCCCATAGATGAATTCCTCCTTTACAAAACAATGGGTTACTATTAATAATTCTACATCAGATAAGGATAATCCTTCATTCTTATTTGCATATGTAAAAATTCTTGAGAGGGAAAAATGGTATTTCTTTATTATATGCAAGTAAGCCTTTTCTCATAATGAAACCGTATATACATTTTTTTCGTAATTTCCTAAGAAATTCAGTATACTAGAAACTAGAAGATAGAAATGACTAGTTATGTATAATGGAACGGAAATTTTCCAAATAAAGATTAATATGTGAACCGAAATTTGGAAACTAAAATGATTAAGGAGGAGAGAAAACATCATGCAGAAATCGAGATGGTTGAAGAAAAGCCTCGTTGTATTAGTATCTGTTTTAACATTCGGTATGGTTTCTCCTTCCGATATATCTTGGCGTGCACAAGCACATTCCGATAAACACGCGAAGAAGGACATCTTTGAAGAAGCAGAAAGTACAGGCTATTCTTTATTGGAATCAGCTGATGATCCGATTTCAACAACAATATTTGACCGAAGTGAGTTTATTGAATCAATGATGGCAAAGGCCCAGGACCATGCCTTTACGAAATTCGGTGCAAA
The DNA here is from genome assembly GCF_001510645.1 of Paenibacillus sp. FJAT-29882. Taxonomy (GTDB): domain Bacteria; phylum Bacillota; class Bacilli; order Bacillales; family DSM-1321; genus Peribacillus. Next base: position 1,376,383 of record NZ_LMVB01000001.1, read on the forward strand.
GATTGGTCCGAAGATTGAGGATGAATTTAAATTTTCTGTTTTACCAAAAATTGAAGAAGCTATTACTCAAATGGCAGTAAAATTTCCTGATGAAGAGCTTGTCCAGTTAACCATATCTAAAGGTCCTTCTTCAGGGCGCGGTGAGAAAATTTTTCATATTTTTAATGAAAATACCGGAAAAGATATCATTCGTTTTCATGTTAGACAAGAGAATCCTCCCCAAGAAGGATATTGGTTCAATTTTCACTACCATACGTATCATGATGAATTCGCTACACATTATGCTTTAGGCAAAATTTATTGGAATAAGAATACACCACCAAAATGGTCGGAGCAAACTTATTTTTCTTGAAAATGTTTTATTTTTGCTGGAAATTGAAGTTAACATTTGAAACATAAATCCAATAGGCGTATGCTAACGATATAGCCAAACTGAATGCGCTGCTATTAGCGCATTTTTCGTTTTTTAAAGAATGATGTATACGGTATTCAGTTTGGTTTCGAAGTTCCTGTATAGGCACTTACGATTTTCTAATAAAAGAATCATTTTATTTTACAAGAAAGCCGGGATAATATGTTAACAAGCATTATGGACACATATGCTCAATTTTTTGATTGGGGGATGTGGGTTGAAGTATTGTCAGATCCAGTAAGTTGGGGGTTAATTGGCACACTGATTTTACTTGAAGGTTTGCTGTCAGCGGATAATGCACTGGTTCTTGCGGTCATGGTTCGTCATTTACCTAAGAAACAGCGAAAAAAGGCACTCTTCTATGGGTTACTTGGTGCTTATGCATTCCGATTCATTGCAATTGGACTTGGTGTTTATTTAATTAATCTATGGTGGGTAAAAGTATTAGGAGCAACATATCTTGCGTGGCTTGCCATTAAGTATTTTATTGATAAAACGAAACAAGGTGAAAGTGAAGAAGAAGCAAAAGGATTGTCTAAGGAAAGTTTCCTGATTAGAATGTTCGGTAATCTATGGGGAACAGTAGTTGCTGTTGAATTAATGGATATTGCGTTTTCGGTTGACAGTGTGCTTGCTGCATTTGGTGTCAGTGAAAAAGTATGGGTGTTGTTGATTGGTGGTATGCTTGGTGTGCTAATGATGCGTGGCATAGCAGGTGTCTTTCTTAAATTAATCGACAAAGTGCCTGAACTTGAGACGGCTGCGTACGTATTGATTGCGATTATCTCGGTTAAAATGTACCTTGCTGTCATTCATATTGAGATTCCTTATGCAATGTTTTTCCTTTTGATCGTCATCACGTTTGCGATTACTTTTGTTGTCCATTTCCGTAACTTACGTCATCTAAAAGAATAAGTGAAAAAAGTGTTTCCCAAAAGGGTCAGACCTCACACACTATACATCGTTTATTGTGTCATTTATCCGTCACATAAACGATATATAGTAGATGTGTGCTCTGACCCTTTCGTTATGGGGTAGACTCTTTTCTACGTTCAGATGGAAATAGGGTAGGGATACATTCAAATATCCGGAAATTTCCGTTTGATGATCTGAAACACTAAGGAAAAGAAGATGAAGAAGCATAATGGAATAAAAATGGACCATAGAATTGAGCTAATTAAAGGGTGTAAAAGGAGACCTAAAAAGAGAGAAAATATGAAAAGGTCAAGATAAATGAAAACCTCTAAATTAAATACATCAAGCACTTCATCTGCAAGTTCAGGGTGAAGTCTTAATAGCTCCTGTTTATTAACACGTCTCAATATAATCACCTAGCATTCATCCAGTTACTTCTTGTATATGTTTAAACCTACCGAAGCGTTACTCATAAAGTGAAACTTCTATCGGTGAGGTTTTTTATCCCCCACTGATGGTTAGTTAAACCAGGATAAATTCATTGGAAATCTTCTGTTGCCATCAGTAATCTCACCTTATTTTCCCAATATTTTCGAAAGTTTAATGGTTTCATAATATGTTATACTTCAATAATATGAAAGTAGTAGTTTATCCCGTATTAACAGGCAGTAAGCCCCCTACCCCGAGATTTAGAGGAATCAAGGAAGGACTGCCCGTAAAAGCCCGATTAGTGGGATACAGTGAAACTTACTGATGCGTGAGCAGAAGGTTAGCTGAGGCCTACAGGATGTGGGTCACTCAGACGTTGCCGCAGGATGCGGTGTATTTAGTCTGAGTTCGTTGAATTCGGGTTTGTAGTGTCGCTTTAGCGACACTAGAACAGGACTAACAATTAGTGGGGGATGAAGCACCCCTTACTGATTCAAGTTTCACTTTATATTGCTAGTTTAATGAATTGGTGGTTCTATACATGAGAAGAATATTATCTTTAGTCTTATGCCTCCTTCTTTTCTTCATTCTGTCTTCATTTTCATTTGTTGAAACGGATGGCATAAGTGTTGGTGCTTTTGCAGAAGATCATCGTCTAAAATTAACGAAAGTATGGCAGGAAAATACAAAACTAGGCAGACTTTTTTTATTTCCTGAACATTCCTTTAATGTAGACGAAGCTGTTCAGATTGTTGAACAAATTAGTGTGCTTCCTCCTGCTACAATTCAGAAGTTAGTTGATAAAAATGTGAAAATTAAACTATTCACAGGTCGTTTAACTGATGATCCATTTGCTGAGCATTTAAAAGGAAGTAAGCCAAGAGGATATAAAAATGAACAGACGACTTGGGATGATGTGCCAGGAATGGGAGGGGATCGAATTGTCCTTGTGAAAATCGGTGCAAGTGAACCGGGAAACGGGCACAGTTCGATTAATCTTGAGCTTCACGAATTAGCCCATACGATTGATACATATGCATATGACGGAATTCGTGATGATGGAGTATTTTTGGGGGCTTGGGAACAAGAAGTAAGCCGTCTTTTTCCTGGCAAAGCCTATTATTCTACATATCCAGAAGAATACTTTGCCGAAACATATGCGATGTTCTTTGCGAATGCAGCTTCTAATAAAGTGCTGAAAGAGAAGGCACCGCACACGTATTTATATATTAAACAGTTAAACTAAAATGGAAATTAATGTAGGGGTCTTCGTTGAAATATTACTTTGCGAAGAGAACAGATATTTTGATTATCGATGCATTTTAAATGGTTCTCTTAATCCAATGTTCAAAAAGGTTTTGCTGTTGAAACCAGAACTAGGCTACAATAATAGTGTGTATTTGAAAAAAAGGTGGTTTATTTAATGAAGCAATATTTGGATTTATGTAAGCATGTGCTTGAAAATGGTACAAAAAAAAGTGACAGAACAGGAACAGGTACAATCAGTACTTTTGGCTATCAGATGAGATTTAATCTGCAAGAAGGCTTTCCAGTTCTTACGACAAAAAAACTAAGCTTAAAGGCAATCATTCATGAATTATTGTGGTTTCTGCAAGGCGACACGAATGTTTTGTACCTACAGAATAATGGAGTACGCATTTGGAATGAATGGGCGAATGAAAATGGTGAGCTTGGTCCTATTTATGGCCATCAATGGCGTTCATGGGGAACAGCTGATGGCAGACAAATTGATCAAATTTCACAATTGATTGACCAGATTAAAACTAATCCTGATTCACGCCGTTTGATTATTAATGCTTGGAATGTCGGCGAGTTAGAAGAAATGGCTTTACCTCCCTGCCATGCGATGTTCCAGTTTTATGTTCGGGATGGAAAACTGTCTTGTCAGCTCTATCAACGATCCGCTGATGTATTTTTAGGTGTGCCATTTAATATCGCTTCATATGCCTTGTTGACAATGATGATTGCACAAGTCTGTGACTTGGAGTATGGAGACTTTATTCATACATTTGGGGATGTTCATATTTATAACAATCACATTGAGCAAATCAATCTCCAGTTAACTCGAGAACCGTATCAATTACCAGTTATGAAAATTAATCCAGATGTAAAAAGTATTTTCAATTTTAAATATGAAGATTTTGTACTGGAAAACTATGAATCGCATCCACATATTAAAGGAGAAGTGAGTGTATGATTTCTTTCATGTTCGCAATGGATGAGAATCGAATAATCGGCAAGGATAATACCTTGCCTTGGTATTTACCAGCGGATCTCCAGTATTTTAAAAAAGTGACAATGGGTCACCCTATTCTGATGGGCAGAAAAACGTATGAGTCAATTGGAAAGCCTTTACCAGGTAGAGAGAACATCATCTTGACTCGAAATGCAGATTATCAACAAGAGGGCATAACAGTGATCTCAGATATGAAAGAAGCCGTGGCATATGCGGACGCCTTGGATGAAGAGGTATTTGTTATTGGTGGAGCAGAAATCTTTCAGCAATTAATTTCTGATTGCAAGCGTCTATACATAACGCAAATCCATCATTCATTTGAGGGTGACACGTATTTCCCGGAATTAAATATGTCAAAATGGCAGACAGTTTCTAAAACGACTGGTATCGTGGATGAAAAGAACAAATATCCTCATGAATTTATTGTATTAGAACGAATCGAGAACTAGGCAGAATGGGAGTACTTCATTTGCGGAATTAAATGTAGTACTCGCTGCTTTATTCAGTATGGAGACACGTTAGCTAGACTTGTTAGAGTTTTCTATTAGGTGCAAATATGGTGAAATATCTGAAAAGTCTGTTGATTAATTTTCGATTTGTGATATAATTTACAAATTATCTAGAGATGTGAAAAGAGGGTATTACATGAGCCAAATAACATCAACAAGAAAATGGGTCCAAGTTGAAGATATCTTAGTTGCTTATCAGGAGCTTAAAGATATCGTTGCGCACACGCCACTGCAAAGAAACGAAAGATTATCCGAGAAGTACGAGTGTAATGTTTACTTAAAACGAGAAGATTTACAGCATGTGCGCTCTTTTAAGCTTAGGGGAGCCTATTATAAAATGAAAAAGCTGACTGTAGATGAAACAAGAAATGGAGTTGTCTGTGCGAGCGCGGGCAATCATGCGCAAGGGGTTGCGTTTGCGTGTAGTCAGTTGGGGATTTCAGGGAAAATCTACATGCCTGCGACAACACCTCGGCAAAAAGTTGACCAGGTTCAGCTATTTGGTAAAGACAAAATTGAAATTGTTTTAGTAGGCGATTCGTTTGATGATGCCTTTCTTGAAGCAGAGAAATGCCAGGAAACAGAAAAAAGAACGTTTATTCATCCGTTTGATGACGAACTTGTCATCGCTGGTCAAGGAACAGTAGCCATTGAAATATTAAACGATTGTGATGAAAAAATCGATTATGTCCTTGCAGGAATTGGCGGAGGGGGCCTAGTGTCAGGTATCTCTACATATTTTAAATCGGTCTCACCTGAAACATCTTGTATCGGAGTCGAACCAGAAGGCGCCGCTTCAATGAAACAATCTTTAATGAAAGGTGAAGTAGAGGCTTTACAGGACATTGATACGTTTGTAGATGGTGCAGCAGTTAAATGTGTAGGACAAAAAACGTTTGATCTCTGTCAGGAATATATGGATGATATCATTAAGGTCCCTGAAGGAAAGGTCTGCACAACCATACTAGACTTATACAATGAACATGCGATCATAGCAGAGCCTGCAGGAGCGTTGTCTGTTGCGGCACTTGATTTTTATCGGGATGAAATCAAAGGGAAAACCGTCGTTTGTGTAATTAGTGGGGGCAATAATGATATTGGCCGTATGCAAGAGATAAAAGAAAAATCACTTTTATATGAAGGACTACTTTATTACTTCATTGTCAATTTTCCTCAGCGGGCAGGAGCTTTACGTGAATTCCTTGATGAAGTACTCGGACCTAATGATGATATTTCAAGATTTGAATATACGAAAAAAAATAACAAAGAACAGGGACCTGCTTTAGTTGGTATTGAGCTGAAAAATAGGCAAGATTATGGACCTTTGATTGAACGTATGAGCAAAAAAGGGTTTCCATATGTTGAAGTAAATAAAGATAGTAATTTATTTTCTTTATTGATTTAAGGTTAAAACAATGGGATATTCCAAAAGGGTCTGACCTAGTACTCGCCACACAGTTTATCGTGTTACTTACACTTCATTTAAACTGTATGTAGTAGTTGCTGCGTTTGACCCTTTATTTATGGGATACCCACTATTTTTAATAAAACTGGAATTAATTACTGGTATAGGGTAAAATAATAAGGTATAAATCGTCGTTTATTGCACATTTTAAAAGTATTCTAATCAAGTTATGTCAATTTAAAAGTGAGCTATTATTTAGCAAATGTATTATTTTATGTAAGAAAGCAACAGGAGGGGTGTTACCATGTTTTCAAATATAGGGGTACCAGGATTAATTTTGATTTTAGTGCTTGCACTCATCATTTTCGGACCAAAGAAATTACCTGAAATTGGACGGGCATTCGGTCAAACTTTACGTGAATTTAAAAGTTCAACTCGTGAGTTAACACAGGATGTCTTTGAAGAAAAAGATGAAAAAAAGAATAATTCAGTAAAATAAGTACTGTGTCTAAGAGGAGGTTGTCCCATAACGAAAGTGTCAGGCCCCACAATTACAATATATAGTTGAAATAATGTGTATATAACACTATAAACTGTGTATCGCAAGTGAGGTCAAGACCCTATTGGGACATCCTCCTTTTAACTTGTAAGATAAGAGTCCCTAGTTATGTCGATATGTTTAGTGACAAGCAAATGAAGTACAGTCTTAAGGTCAAATAATTTCCAAACTTCTTTGAGTCGCTACACAGAGTGGATATACGAGATTCGTTCTTCTTCATCCAAGTAGATTTAACTTTACCTTATAATGAATTGAAACATAAAGGACTGTAGTTTTTTGGAAGTAAAGATGAATATGTGGGCATTATTACCATTGGTGTGAGTTACCCGCTACATGCCGGAATAATGAAGAAAATTCGGTAATATTCGTATTTTTAATAGAGAGCGTGATAGATTTGGCAGATCAAGAACAAAACGTAATTGCCCATTTAGAGGAGCTGCGTAAACGTTTAATTATTACGGTAATTGCATTTATCCTCTTTTTTATTGTTGGTTTTATCTATGTTGAAGAGATATATCAGTGGCTTGTTAAAGATTTTGATGAAAAACTAATGGTGCTAGGACCAAGTGATATCCTCTGGATTTATTTCATGCTTGCAACGGTTGTTTCGGTAGCGGCTACAATTCCGGTGTTTGCGTTTCAATTATGGTTATTTGTGAAACCAGCGTTGCTGCCGAGGGAGATAAAAACAACCCTATCTTATATTCCAGCACTTTTTCTTTTATTTGTTGGTGGTCTAGCATTTGGATACTTCATTATTTTCCCAATGGTACTGGATTTCTTACTTGGATTAAGCAGTGGAATGTTTGTGACCAATTTTACAGCAGATAAATATTTCCAGTTTCTTCTTAATATGACATTGCCGTTTGGGATTCTTTTCGAGCTTCCTGTTGTGACGATGTTTTTAACATCAATTGGGATCGTTAATCCATATGTGTTGCAAAAGCTTAGAAAATACGCGTACTTTGTCTTGGTCGTCATAGCGATATGTATTACCCCACCAGATTTTGTATCAGACTTTCTCGTAACTATACCGTTGCTGCTGTTATATGAAATCAGTATTTCGTTGTCAAAATTTGTGTACAAACGGAAGCAAAAACGAGATGCACACATTCAAGAAGAGGTGCAAGAAGAAGGCCTAGATTAATAAATAGCTTTCATATGGCGAGCCATTCACAAAGAAACGCATAAAATTATACGATGCTGTCTGAAGTATTGAATGAAGAAGTAGAGGAGGAATTTGCCTACTTCTTCAATTCGATCAAGGACAGCATTTTTTATTTGGGAATTCCGTTTTTTTTTTGAAAGATTATAAAAAACGGAAGAAATGTGTCGAACTTTCAAACTTTGTCAAAATAGCTCGAAATATTGGATATTAAGATTGAATGATCGTATTAACAAGGTATAATTAAGGGAATTGTTAAGGTTGGGAAGTGGAATGATGGGAAATGTGAAAATTGTAACAGATTCGACTGTTGATATGACGCAAGAGGAAATCAAGCGATATGGTATTGAAATGGTACCCTTATCAATTTCAATAGACGACATGATTTATTTAGATAAGATCGAAATAGAACAAGAAGAATTTTTGATAAAAATGAAGAATGCTAAGGAGCTTCCGAAAAGCTCTCAGCCATCGACAGGCACTTTCTTAGACGTTTTTGACAGACTTGGAGAAGATGGAAGCGAGATTATTTCTATTCATATGACTGGTGGAATGAGTGGTACTGTTCAATCTGCAGAGAGTGCAGCGAAAATGACTGAATCCAATGTCACGGTGTTTGATTCAAAATACATTTCAAAGGCATTATCATTTCAAGTAATTGAAGCTGCCAAAATGGCGAAGGAAGGCAAAAGTGTTGCTGAAATTCTGGAGAGGATCAAAGATATTCAATCCCAATCAAGATTGATTATTTCCATTGATACGTTAGAGAATTTAGTGAAAGGCGGACGAATTGGTAAAGTGTCTGCCATGATTGGTTCGTTACTAAACATTAAACCAATTGCGATCTTAGAAGATGGAGTACTTCATCCTGTCTCAAAAGCAAGAAGTCAATCTCAAATTGTTAAATTTGTCGTGAATAAATATAAAGAAGATTTGAAGGATAAGCAAATCACAGGAATTGGTATTGTTCATGTGAATGGATATGAAATCGCTTCAAAGATTAGAACAGCATTAGCTGAAATCAGCGGCTTATCCAATATAAAAATTGAAGGTACGTCTCCTGTAGTAAGCACTCACACGGGCGAAGGTGCTATGGGAGTTATGTATCATTGGGAATAGAAGCATGAAAAACCTGTGAAAACTAATAGATGTCACATTTTGTGAAAAGGTCATAAAATTTTTAGCTTGAATGCAAATTTCTTTAAACAGCTTACATCCTCTGGTAAAATAATATAATCATAATGTGCAAATAAAGGCGGTAAAACAATGAGAAGGCGGCAAAGCATAATATTGTTCATTGGAATTATGGTTGTTTTGTTATTATCGGCATGCAGTTCACAAGGGATTAAAAACGGGTATAATTCGGATCTTGAAGAGTTTACTTTCACGGATCATAACAACAAAGAATTTTCGAAAAGTGACTTGAAGGGGAAGGTTTGGCTTGCTGATTTTGTGTTTACAAACTGCACAACGGTTTGTTTACCAATGACGAGTAATTTGGCTGAATTTCAAACGATGCTTAAAGATAATGACATTTCAAATGTAGAAATTGTTTCTTTCTCTGTAGACCCTGAATTAGATACACCAGCAGCGTTGAAGGAGTATGCAGAACGATTCAATGCTGATTTATCCTCTTGGCATTTCCTAACGGGCTATACTCAGCAGGAAATTGAAGAGTTTGCTAAAAAGAACTTTAAAACGATTGTTCAAAAACCAGCCAATACTGATCAAGTTATCCATGGTACTAAGTTTTATTTAGTTAATAAATCTGGAGAAATTGTTAAAGATTATTCAGGCGTGAGTGATGTACCGTTTGAAGAAATGCTGAATGATATTAAAATTTTACAAAAATGATGTGGATGTCCCTAAAAGAACTGACCACGAACGCTATACATAGTTTATAGTAGTCGAAGGGTTTGGGGCTTTTGTTATGGGACATTCTTTTTTATTGCCTTGCGTTTTGAAAGCTGATTATGTCATCAAACTTCATGATTTGCGATTTTATTAATCGTACGTGATATAATAGTGAAAGACCTTTTTTAGGACGGTGACACCTATGAAGAAAAAAATATCCTGTCTATTGATTGGACTGTTGATCCTCACTTCATGTTCAAACATTCGAACAGTTTCAAATTATGCTTTACAACAAGAAAACGAGCTTGAGTTAAAAAAAAAGGATGCGATCCCTGCTACTTTTTTTCCTGATCCGATCGAAATCGTTTCGTTAGGTGATTCTTTGACACAAGGCGTAGGGGATACGACTGACAAAGGTGGTTATATACCCTATTTGCGACAACTGCTAGAAAAAGAACCAACGATTACGTCTGTGAATGTTGTCAATCATGGCGTAAAAGGCAATCGAACTGACCAGTTATTGAAGCGTATGAAAGAAGATAAGGTGATTGCTAATATTAAAAAGGCAGATGCGGTTGTGATTACGATTGGTGGCAATGATGTCATGCGGGTATTCCGCCAAAATATAGTCGATTTGAAAATGGCACAATTTGAGAAAGCAAGAATAGGGTATGAAAAAAGATTGGAACAAATATTCAATAGGGTTCGCTCAAACAATGAGCATGCACAAATTTATTTAGTTGGCATATACAATCCATTTACCAAAGTTTTAAGTGCCTTTCAAGAATTGGAAATTATTATGGACCAATGGAATCGCAGCGGCCAAACAATCGTTGAGAGATATGATAATGCGTATTTCATTGGAATTGGCGATTTATTTGAAAATACGGCAGAGAATTTATTATTTACCGAGGACCATTTTCATCCAAATAATCGAGGCTATGAGTTGATTGCAGACAGAATCTATCAAGAAATGAATATTGAAACAATAGGAAGAGGTTCAATAGAGGCGAGTGCAAAAGGGGATGAAGAATAATTAATGTCTAAAGCAAGTTGGAAATACTTATTTCTAGGATTAATGGCAATAAATATTATTGTGCTAGTTACACTTATTATATTGATTAATTTACCTGCGAAAGATGAGGAAGCTGCACAAATAGATCGTCAAGATCAAGGTGTTTCATTCGTCATAAATACGAATCGAGATGATTTAAATATGTTGATTTCTCAATATATTGAAAAAGAGGGATTAGCTGGACCTGTCCATTATGATGTTCATTTATCAGATGTCGTTGAACTTTACGGAACAATGCCTTTTTTCGGAAGAGATATTGAATTAAAACTCACGTTTGTTCCTGAAGCTCAAAACAATGGAGATGTTGTGTTAAAACAAGAGTCGATTTCAGTTGGCCAACTCAATTTACCTGTCTCCTATGTATTGAATTTCATTAATCGTCAATATAAAACACCAGAATGGGTCACGATACAGCCAGATAAAGAGCAAATATACGTATCATTGCAAAATATGGAATTGAAAAGTGATGTACATGTGAAAGCAAAAGAATTCGATTTAAAAAATGATAAAATTTCATTTGTATTAACAGTGCCCTCTTTACAGCCATAAAAAGGTCATATCTCACATTCTACACATCGATTGTCGGTCTAGTTAACGATATATAGTAGATGTGGGATCTGACCCTTTTATTATGGGGCAGGCAACGGAAATTTTTGTATATCTTTGTTAAGGAGAAACGAATAATGCTTCCAACTCAGGCTCTGCATCCTGTAAACCGATTATATAGATGGTATAGGCCATATCTGCTCTGAATTCAGCGTGTGGAATTGAGAGTACGTCTTGTTTTGTACTAGTAACTCTTGCTTCAAGGTCAATGCTCATTGGCGTAATTCCCATATAATTTGTTGCTGTTCTGTACGGTACATTTCGAAATACTACATCGCCATTTTTTACAGCTAGATCAATCGCTGGGCTATCTGAAGCCAAATGGATCAACCGAACTTTGGATTCACCGTTAGGAACAGCAGGTAGGTCTTCATGGACGACGAGTCGTATCTGTTTATCCAGGCCGCTTACAGCTAATGTATAAAGCTTTCCTGGTTCAACCTGAATCTTCTGACTGAGAATGGTTGAAGAGAGCTGACCAGTTGGATAGACATCTATTTGATATTTTCCGGCAATTAATGGTAAATAGTCACTAATTGTTTTATATGGACTGTTCTGCAAAATTCTTGTTTCATTCACATACACATCGACATTTCCTGTTTTTGGTGCTGCATGGAGGATTCTTACCCTGCTAGGACTCTTTCTAAATACTTCTTCTGAGCGCATCACTTCAAAAGCTTTATTCAAAGCCGTTAAATGTTTGTGGTAATAATGAACATGCAGGTTTGGGTCCATGTATTTATAATAGCTAGCTAATAGATCATACTTTTGTGCTTTTTTAAAATAATTTTTTCTATTATTCTTAGAATTCGACATGCGTTTCTCTCCTATCTGCAAAGCTTTCGTAAACAGCATATGCAAACCGAAGTAGGCTGGTGTCACAGTAAAGGAAAGATTCCTTTTTCATTGTTCATTAAAAATGGTTAGAAACGAATATGAAATGGATTGAGGTAGAACAGCGTATTATTTTACACTGCATGTAAAAAGCGGTAAAATTCATACAATATGATTTTTATCTCTCATTAACGGGGAGTAAGACCCCCACTGATGGAAGGATCGCCTTATGCTAACGAACAGATCATACTCGATTATTAGCCATATATTCGAAAATTGGAGGTTGAATAGTTGTGACTCGCAATTTAGAAAAAGCAACATTTGCAGGAGGATGCTTTTGGTGCATGGTAAAACCGTTTGATGAGCAGCCGGGGATTGAATCTGTGCTATCCGGTTACACGGGCGGTAACAAAGAAAATCCAACCTATAAAGAAGTTTGTTCTGAAACAACTGGGCATTATGAGGCTGTACAGATTACATATGATCCCAATGTGTTTCCATATGAACGATTAGTCGAATTATTTTGGCAGCAAATTGATCCGACAGACGCTGGTGGACAATTCTACGACCGCGGTGGATCCTACCAAACCGCAATTTTTTATCATACAGTCGAACAGAAGCAAATGGCTGAAGCCTCAAAGGAAACATTACAAAACAGCGGAAGATTCAATCATCCAATTGTCACACCTATTATACCGGCTAAACCGTTTTACCTTGCCGAAGAATATCATCAGGATTATTATAAGAAAAACCCAGCTCATTATAATCGGTACCGAATCGGATCAGGGCGGCAAACATTTATCGAACAGAATTGGGGGAGTCGTAATGACTAATCAAAATCATGATTTAAAACAAAAATTAACACCTATACAATATGAAGTAACACAAAATAATGGAACAGAGCCAGCTTTTAGAAATGAGTATTGGGATAATAAAGAAGAGGGTTTATATGTAGATATCGTCTCTGGTAAACCTTTATTTACTTCAAAAGAAAAATATGATGCAGGCTGTGGCTGGCCAAGCTTTACAAAGCCGCTTATAGACCAGGAAATTATTGAGAAGGTTGATACGAGCTATGGAATGCGACGAACGGAAGTAAGAAGTAAAACTGGAGATTCTCATCTCGGTCATGTATTTGATGACGGGCCGGGGCCTGAAGGATTAAGATATTGCATCAATTCTGCTTCTCTTCGATTCATTCCAGTTGCTGACCTTGATAAAGAAGGTTATGCACAATATAGAAACGTATTTCGTTAATCACTTAGAAGGTACAAAGCTTTTGTGCTATTATAGAAAAATGTTACATCATCTAAGATAGGGAAGGGGATTTTTATGTTTAAGAAATTATTTGGAAAAAAAACGGAGGAGTCCGCAGCAAAAGATATCGTATTATTTGCGCCGATGAATGGAAGCGTGGTAGCTTTGGAGGATGTTCCTGATCCGGTATTTGCAGAGAAAATGATGGGAGATGGCCTTGCTATCGAACCAGAAGATAATACAGTGTATTCACCTGTAGATGGTGAGATCGTGCAAGTTTTTCCGACAAAGCATGCGGTTGGGATTAAGGCTGCAAACGGAGCGGAAATTCTGATTCATATTGGCCTCGAAACAGTAGCATTAAATGGTGAAGGCTTTGAAGCCTTTGTCAGTGCTGGTGACGAAGTGAAAATGGGGGATAAACTCATTTCCTTTGATCAAACGATTATTAAAGAAAAAGCGAAAAGTACACTTATTCCAATTATTATTACGAATAGCGATGAAATTGAGTCTATTGTGAAAACGACTGAGACATCGTTAACTAGAGGAGAAACTCACTTTTTAACAGTAACAGTTAAATAACGAGGTTGTCCCATATCAAAAAAGGTCAGACCCCGCATCTACTTTATATCGTGTAAACGACATATACACGATATATAGGATGTGAGGTCTGACCTTTTATTTATTTGTAATAATACCGAAGATATGAACATCAGTTTTACCTGAACGATTCATTAATGATTTTGTTCCACTTGTCTCAAAACGAACCTTATGTAATCCGTCAGCTAAACTACTTCCGATATAGAGATATCGTACTTTTGAAAAAGGCCACCAAGTGTCGAGTGTAGTCGTATATTTTCCATCGATAAATACATCTAGTTTCCCGCCTTCAGGTGTTCTTAAAAAAATCCCCCCTAGAGTAGTTCCAGTAAAATCATATTCGATATAATTGCCTTTTATTTTACTGACAAAGCCTAAAGAGGAATGACTAAAACCATATAAATGGCTAGGCTGATTTACTTTAATAAGGTTCAAGTCCTTTTGTCTATATAGAGGTGTAGACAAAGAGGCGATGACTTTATCTTCAACAGTATGACGAAGTAACTGCGAGTATATCTCATTAGCATAAAGCTGATAACCTGTTCCGTTCGGGTGAATAAAATCTTTTGTAAGTTGCTCTGTGCTTAAGCCAGATTTCGCAAAGACTGGGCGCATGTCTTGGTGGGCGGTCCCATAGTGACGAGAAATTTTCTTGATTTGGTCAGCAAAGTCGTAAAAAGTGAGGGAACTTTCTGTTATGGTAAAAATCTCAGCATTCGGAAAACGTATTTTTACCTTTCTCACTAGAGCTTCATAAATTTCTCCAAAATCATCTGACGACATGTATTTTCGGTCGTTTTCTCCAAAAACAATAAAGACAAGATCAGGGGGTTCTTTTAAATTAGTTTGAGAAAAATTATAGAGCCCTTCAAAGGCTGTGGCACCACTTTGAACAATATAATCTCCAGATATCTTACTATTCTCTTTTTGTTTCATCATATTCTCTAAACGGACAAACCAGCGTTCTTCCGGCGTTTCTGCTCCTGAACCTCTGCCTATGCTATCACCGATTACTAAATAGCGAATGGGTTTGTTGGTTTTTATCTTATCGTAAACATTTAGATGAGTATCATTCCCATAGGTTTTCTGATTTAGGAAAAAAACAAACAGTATGCTCATGAATAGGAATAAAGCAATTAACGTCTTGATCATTCTTCTTTTCAATATTTTTCCGACCTTTTCTTTTTTACATAAGTTGGTTTATAGCAGAAAATGGCTGCTTACTGCAATACGCCTCTGCCTTTTTTAAACCCGTTTATATTATATCCTATTCTTTAAATAACCTCTCAATTTAATGGTCGACAACCACCTTATCTATAGGGTATTGACCTTAGATAAATGGAGCAGTCGTAAAAAAATAGGCAAATGCACAGACCGAATCGGGCGCATCTGCATATTGTAAAAATGTAAGAGATATCAAAAAAGGAGTGAATGTAATGTACGGATTTGGCGGATACGGTGGCGGATACGGTGGCGGATGTGGTGGCTACGGATATGGTGGCGGATGTGGTGGCGCCGGTGGCGGTTTTGCCCTAATTGTGGTGCTGTTTATCCTATTAATCATCATTGGTGCATCTTTCTGCTGTTAACGAAGAAAAAAATAGTAACCGACCTTATAATAAGGTCGGTTTTTATGTTGTTAACCCAAAAATAGAAATACAATTTATCTTCAACATTCTTGATGATTGTAGCAATCTTTTAGAACATGTCGTAAGAATTAGTATAAAGTCAGACCTTTTCCTAATGTGATCTTCTGAACGTGTTAAAAACGAGTAGATCTGTTAGTAACAACATTTTATTTACGGGAAGAAAGATTGCGACATTCAAGACATACACTAGATTATAAGGTTCGTAAGAAAAGCGAAAAGGAGTGCTGTAAAAATGGGGAAATCGTCGTTAATTAAACCAGTACTCGACGTAGAATACCCGATCATTAGTCATGGGAAAGGGGTATTTCTTTACGATGCTTTTGGAAAAGAGTATCTTGACGGATGCTCTGGAGCAGTGACAGCGAATATCGGCCATGGTGTGGAAGAAGTTACAAAAGCTATGGTGGAACAAGCTGAGAAGGTTTCGTTTGTATATCGTTCCCAGTTTACGAGTGAAGCGGCAGAACAGCTAGCTTTAAAACTTTCAGATTTAACGAATGGCGACTATCCTTGGAGTTTTTTTGTGAACAGTGGCTCTGAAGCAACGGAGACAGCCATGAAGCTAGCGATTCAGTATTGGCAGGAAAAAGGAAAGCCACAAAAGAACCGAATCATCTCAAGGTGGATGAGCTATCACGGGATCACGCTTGGAGCATTGTCTATGTCTGGACATCCAGTACGCCGTGAACGATTTACGGAAATTCTTGAATCGTATCCGGCAATCTCTGCTCCCTATTGTTATCGTTGTCCATTACATCTGGAAAGCAAATCATGCGGGCTTGCTTGTGCGAATGAACTTGAATCAGCAATTAGAAGAATTGGAGCGGATCATGTGGCCGCCTTCATTGCTGAACCAGTCATTGGTGCAGCGGGAGCAGCGATAACACCACCTGATGGCTATTTTCAAAGGTTGAAGCAAATTTGCGAGAAGTACGATGTCTTATTTATTGCCGATGAAGTGATGACAGGAATGGGGCGTACGGGGAAATTACTTGCTTCGGAACATTGGGGAGTAAAGCCTGATATTGTGACACTTGGTAAAGGAATGAGTGGGGGCTACACGCCGATCGCAGCGACGCTTGTTTCGGATCCGATCATTCAACCGATCCTACACGGTTCAAAAGTAATTATGGGTGGTCATACCTTTAGCGCAAATCCATTATCTTGCGCTATTTCACTTGCTGTACTCAATTATCTCACCAAGCATGATGTAGCTAATCATGCCGCCGCTGCCGGTGTTTATTTGAAAAACAAGTTGAACTCATTGACACAGAAGTATTCCTTTATAGGTGATATTCGAGGGAAAGGTCTTCTTCTTGGTATTGAATTTGTCCAAAATAAAGAAACGAAAGAACCTTTTCCACTAGCCGCATCTATAACAAGTACAATTATTAGACTTGGGATGAAGCATGGTTTGCTTTTATATCCTGCAGCAGCAGGAGAAGAAGGAGTCACAGGAGCAGCGATTATTGTCGCCCCACCGCTAACGATCACGGACAAAGAATTGGATGAATTAGTGAATCGATTAGAAGCTGTTTTTGTAGAATGGACTGAAAAACATTTATCGAACGTGCATGCAGAAATGTAACAGGAGGTGAGGAATATGACTGAAAATACGTATAAAAAAGTAACGAGCCGTGACAGTTTGGTCCCACTTTTTAAAGATGGAATGAGCATCTTATTCGGTGGTTTTGGAGGAGTAGGTACACCGCCCGGATTGGTCGATCTTATTATAGAAACGGGTATTAAGAATCTAACATTAATCGGCACAGACGCTGGATTTCCTACGATTGGAATCGGGAAAATCATTACAAAAAAACGAGCAAAAAGATTACTTGTTTCCCATATTGGATCCAATCCTAATGCAGGGATTTATATGAACGCTGGTGAGCTTGAAATTGAATTTAGTCCACAAGGAACATTAATTGAACGAATTCGAGCAGGCGGGATGGGCCTTGGTGGTATATTATCTGACATTGGTATTGAGGCGGAAATTGTAAACCAAAATAAAGAAAAAGTGAAAGTTGCAGAAAAAGAATATTTAATTGAACCAGCTATAACGAGCGATGTTGCCATTGTTTATGCAAAAAAAGCTGATTATTATGGAAATTTGGTTTTTGATAAAAGTGCCAGAAACTCAAACCCTTATGTGGCTATGGCTGGAAAAACAACGATTGTAGAAGCATTAGAAATAGTCCCCATTGGTTCCTTGAACCCAGAAGAAATTATTACTCCAGGGGTATTTGTCGATTATATAGTGCAATCGAAAGGAGTGAATTGGCAATGGGCATGGGAACAGAAATAAGAAAGATACTAGCAAAGCGAGCAGCACAAGAAATTAAGGAAGGGATGCTAGTCAATCTGGGTATTGGGATTCCTTCTCTGGTACCTGATTTTTTGCCGGAAAATTTTCCAGTCATGTTTCATACTGAAAATGGAATTGTTGGAATGGGGCCTTCTCCTAAATCTGGAAAAGAAGACGAAAATCTTTGTAACGCCGGGGGGTATCCTGTTACATTGCAGACAGGAGGTTCGTATTGCGATAGTGCCACGGCATTCGGGATCATACGGTCAGAACGTATCGATTTAACCATTTTAGGAGCTTTACAAGTTAGTGGAAAAGGTGATCTTGCGAATTGGATAGTGCCAGGGAAGCGAATTCCTGGGATGGGTGGGGCTATGGATTTAGCAGCCAAAGCAAAGAAGGTCATCGTTGTAATGAATCATTTTGACAAAAGTGGCGCTTCGAAGCTAGTCAAAGCATGTACATTGCCCCTAACGGCCCCTAACTGTGTACATATGATCATTACAGAGCTTGGTGTTTTTACCGTTACGTTAGAAGGACTTGTGTTAACGGACATGTTCGAACCTTATACTTTTGACGATGTTGTAGCGAAAACAGATGCAGAAGTAAAGCAGGCCAAACATATTCGTATCATAAAAGAAAGGTAGAGATTGTGATGGATAAAAAACAAAGAGTGATAGATTGGATTCATGAGAACTATACTAAAGGCGTCAAATTATTGCAAAAGCTAATTCAAGAACCAAGTAAGCGGGGTAATGAGGGTGGTGCACAAGCGATTATCATTGAAAAATGCCGCGAACTCGGATTAGAATTGGATATTTGGGAGATTGGCGATGATGTATTAAAAAATCACCCACAATTTCACTGTGACCGTAGTGATTTTACAGGAAATCCAAACCTTGTGGCGATAAAAAGAGGGGAAGGACTTGGAAAATCTATTCTTTTGAATGGGCATATCGATGTTGTACCAGAAGGGAATCAAAATGATTGGGAAATGGATCCATTTAGCGGGAAATGTATGAAAGGTAAAGTGTATGGCAGAGGGTCTACTGATATGAAAGGTGGCAATGTTTCGTTGCTGTTGGCGATTGAGGCAATTATGGCAAGTGGAATCAAGCTAAAAGGAGATATGATTTTTCAAAGTGTAATTGAAG
Source organism: Paenibacillus sp. FJAT-29882 (assembly GCF_001510645.1). GTDB lineage: Bacteria > Bacillota > Bacilli > Bacillales > DSM-1321 > Peribacillus. The sequence goes on from NZ_LMVB01000001.1 coordinate 1,395,368, forward strand.
AGGAAAGCGGTGGGGCAGGAACACTTGCAGCGGTATTACGAGGATACCGTGCAGATGGGGCGATTATCCCTGAACCTACGAATATGAAAATCTTTCCGCTCCAACAAGGTTCGATGTGGTTTCGACTTACTGTAAAAGGAAAATCAGCTCACGCTGGCACTCGATATGAGGGTGTGAGTGCTATTGAGCAATCCGTCATTGTGATGGAAGCCATCCGAGGCTTAGAGAATAAAAGAAACGCAGCACTCACTCATCCACTGTACGAAAATATCCCCATCCCGATTCCGATCAATCTTGGAAAAATCTATGGCGGTGAATGGCCATCTTCTGTTCCGGATACAGTCGTTTTGGAAGGACGTCTTGGAGTTGCACCTTTTGAAACAGTAGATGAAGCCAAAGCCAGCTTAGTAGCGTGTATTTTAGAACTAAACTCCTCGTCTGACTGGTTTAGGAACAAACCGGTTGAACTTGAATTTTTCGGTGCACGTTGGTTGCCTGGTCATATCGACTTAGAGCATCCATTTCTTCAAACCGTGCAAGCTGCTTATAAAGAAAAAACGAACCAAGAAGCAAAGTTAGAAGCATCGCCATGGGCAACGGATGGTGGCTATTTATCTGGAGTTGGCGGAATCCCGACCATTGTGTTTGGACCAGGCAAAACGGAATTAGCCCATGATGCTAATGAATATATTGAAATAGAAAAAATGATTGAAGTGGCCCAAATTATTGCGTTAACAATTCTTGATTGGTGTGAAGTTACCGAATAATGAAAACAGTGAGAGTAGTTCATCGGGGTTAGACCAGGCATAAGAAATAAATTCAACCAAATATACAAGAGAGAGAAGGTGTGAGGTCTGACCCTCCCCATATTTTTGGGTACACTAAATACAAAATAAAGTAAAGGGGAAGGCTAATGAATCATATACCTTTGGAAAAAGTGATAAATGGAAATAGCTTTTATGTGAAACTTGTAATCGATCCTTTTAATAAACGGGTTAGAATGGATGATTATTTAGGGAATATTACACATTGTTTAACAACAGCGGAAGAAGCCGTCTTAGAAATCGGTGCAGAGAAACTGATTGTGAAAGCGCGTGAGGAAAATTTCAAAGAGCTTATCTTAGCAGGTTTTGTCTTCGAAGCAAGTATTGATAAGTATTTTTTTGGCAGTGATTGTTGTTTTTTTGCAAAATATTATCAAAATGAGCGTCGAAACAGTATAAATTGGCAAGAAGAAGACGAAATTTTAACCCGGGTATTATCCCTTAGCGCTATTGAACAAAGAAAACAGCTTCCTTTAGGTTATACAATAAGAAAAGCGAATAGTGCTGATGCAAAAGCATTGGCACGTTTATATAAACAGGTTTTTGAAATTTATCCGGTTCCGATGAATGACCCAGAATATGTGAAAAAATGTATCGAAAACGATGCTGTGTTTTATGTTTGTCTTTTTAACGAGAAAATTGTAAGCGCCGCGTCAGCAGAAATGAACAGCCATTATCATAATGCTGAAATAACCGATTGTGCGACACTGCCGGAGCATCGGCAATTCGGTTTAATGAAGCTTCTAATTAAGGAGCTAGAAAAATACCTAGCCGAACAGCAAATCTTTTGTATGTATTCCATTGCAAGAGCTCTGTCATTTGGCATGAATGCGGCCTTCCATTCACTTAATTACACGTATCGTGGAAGATTAGCGAATAACTGTTTTATTTCTGATAAACTAGAAGACATGAATATCTGGGTGAAAAATTTTTCATAAATGCTGAAAAATCAGCAGTAAACTGACAAGATTACGGCACTCCTTCATATAGTTTAATAGACAAGGCTTAAAGGAGTGAACAAAGGTGAATCAGGAATTTTACACGACTAGAGAAGTGTTAGAAGCGATTTTAACGAGTATTGATGAAGGTATTCATGTTATCGATACGAAAGGTTATACAATTTTTTATAATAAAGTAGCAGCGGAAAGGGATCGAATGAAGGTGGAAGAAGTGTTAGGGGCGCCACTCATACAATCCTTTCCATCTCTCAATCACCATTCTTCAACTCTGCTTAAGGTTATTGAGCGAGGAGTACCAATTAAAGATAAGCAACAGTCTTATATGAATATTCATGGGAAAATGATTGAAACCATCAATACGACCTTGCCGCTACATGTAAATGGAGAGCTGATTGGAGCCATCGAAATTGCCAAAGATTACTCCAACTTGAAAGCATTAAAGGGTACTAATGCACTAGACATTCAGCCGTTAAGAAAGGCTTTGAAGCAAGCAGAAGAAGAGCTGATATCTAATGCTTTAACAAAAACAAAAGGGAATGTTTTACAAGCAGCAAAATTGCTCCAAATACCCCGTCAAACGCTTCAGTATAAGCTTAGTAAAATATAATCATCGGATATGATGATAAAAAATTTTTTATAAAATACATGATTTTTGTCTATATTGTCATGATTCTTGCATTAACTATTACTATCAAGATGCAAGGGGGAACCATGATGTTATTCGATTTATATAAACCTGATCGACACTGGAAAAATATTGAGCTGTGGCAAGATGTTACAGATGAGAAGTGGAATGATTGGATTTGGCAGCTTACGAATACAATTCGAACATTAGATGATTTAAAAAAAGTGATTAACCTTACACCGGATGAAGAAGAAGGTGTTCGAATATCGACGAAAACGATTCCGCTTAATATTACACCCTATTATGCCTCACTAATGAATCCTGATGACCCACGATGTCCAATACGAATGCAAAGTGTCCCGATTTCAAGTGAAATGCATAAAACGAAATATGATATGGAAGATCCGCTTCATGAAGACGAAGATTCCCCGGTGCCAGGGTTAACCCATCGTTATCCGGACCGGGTCCTGTTTTTAGTGACGAATCAATGCTCTATGTATTGCAGGTATTGTACACGAAGAAGATTTTCTGGGCAGATTGGAATGGGGGTTCCAAAGAAACAACTTGATGCAGCGATTCAATATATTAGGGAAACGCCAGCTGTTCGTGATGTTCTTTTATCTGGTGGCGACGGACTTTTGATTAACGATACGATTCTGGAATATATATTGAAAAATTTGCGTGACATCCCACATGTGGAAATTATCAGGATCGGGACACGTGCGCCTGTTGTTTTTCCGCATCGGATCACCGAAAATTTATGTACAATTTTAAAAAAATATCACCCAGTATGGCTCAATACACATTTCAATACATCCATTGAAATAACAGAAGAAGCAAAGAAAGCGTGCGAAATGCTTGCTGATGCTGGTGTTCCTGTAGGCAATCAGGCTGTTATTCTCGCAGGAATTAATGACAGTGTGCCGATTATGAAAAAATTAATGCATGATCTCGTGAAAATCCGCGTCAGGCCTTATTATATTTACCAATGTGATCTGTCTGAAGGAATCGGTCATTTTAGGGCACCGATTTCAAAAGGAATTGAGATCATTGAAGGATTGCGGGGACACACTTCAGGTTATGCCATTCCAACTTTTGTCGTCGACGCTCCTGGTGGCGGAGGAAAAATTACTCTTCAGCCTAATTACATTATTTCGCAATCACCAGAGAAAACAGTTCTTCGCAACTTTGAAGGTGTTATTTCAACGTATCCCGAACCAGAAAATTACACACCAGGGCGGGCAGATGATTACTTTGAGAGTATTTACCCGCACGCTGGAAATAAACGCTCAGATATTGGCATTGCTGGTTTGCTGAATGAAAGTAAGTTCAATTTGGTCCCTGAAGGACTTGAACGTTTATATCGTCGTGAAAAATATGAAAATAATCCTGAACATAGTACATTAAAGGATCAACGTGAAAAGCGTGACATCTTAAAAGAAAAAAAATATCAGGCACAACTAAAGAAAATGTCATCTGCAAAGAGTGATCAAGATAAGGGGGATCAAAATGGATAAATGCAGCTGGTGTGAAGTCGCTGGGATTGTACTTGGTGCTGGATCGGTCTATTGGGAGCTTCCAGATGGTACAAAAGCCATTGAAATCTTAAATACTCCCACCTATTCCTGTGAAAGCTGTGGGGCTGTGTATCAAAATGACGAAACGGTGAAACAAATTGAAGACCAACTATTCTTAATCTCTACGGAGAACTTAAATAAAACGGTTGATTTTCAAGAATTGATGAAGATGAAGCGACTGCTTAAGCGAAACTATTTTGACTTTTCGTGAATACAATTTGTTCTCCTCTATATTTGTTACGATAATAAAATTGTAGCAGTAGGGCGAATAAGCGAAAATGTAACCATTCTGTTGAAACAATAGTAGTAATGATAGAGAACATCCGACTTCTATCTGGATGTTCTTTTTTGACGGCAAGACAAATCTCCATTATATTTATGTCAGATTTAATTTATTTTGGAGGGTTATCATGAAGTCTTTTTACACTTTTTTAATGAAATATCGCCAGCCGAAAGAAGTGGATGAAATGACGAAATTTGCGAATGAAGCATTTAATGATCATACATTTCCGAAGCAAGCTAATAATTATGATGAACTTAGCCGGTATTTAGAAATGAATGGGCATTATCTACGCAGTATGTCTATTTTTGATGAAGCTTGGGATGTGTATATGTTGAACGAGAAGAGATGATACATTCATAAATCAAATGAGGTATCTATGGATGTTTGTTCATACAAAGCTAATTGCTTATCGGCTTATTAGTAATGGCTACACTAAAAGGTTGGATATTGTGAAATTACAGCTACTAATGAGTAACCAGATTTACTGAATAGTGTAAACAAGAATTGAGAGCTAGTCCTTTTTTTACGACTGAAAAAGGACTGGCTTTTTTGTATGCGGTTATAAAGGAAATAATACAATGGCATCAGAGAATTCAGATTAACGCAGTGAATATATTCTGCATATACTTTATATTAATTAAACATATAGGACCGATTTATAAGGGGATGTCTCTTATGGGGAAAAAGAAACAGCCGAAATTCAAGAAAGGCGATACAGTGGTTATTACGATGTATGGGACAGTAGGGAAAATCACAGATGTGAAATTTATGGATGAATCTTTTGTTTACGAAGTGAATTACAGTCAAGGTCTTTATTTAGAAAACACACTTCAAAGTGTCGAAGAATATGAAGGCGAGTTAGTGCCTGATTCAGAGCATATTGATATTGAATATAAATTTACCTTCGGTGACCTCGTTCAAGTTGATGGATATGAGCGTGATTATTTTAAAATACTTGGCTTTAGAACCGAGATATGGCGTTATAAAGAAGATGCCTGGGAAGATATTGTCTATGAACTTTCTAGAATTTCCGACGGAGAATGGCTCGAAGCCCATGAGGAGGAAATTACGTTAATTGCTGATGCAGAACGAGCTGAAAGTATTATGTCTAAATTAGGTCTTATTGAGGACCAGCAAAAAACATCCAAAGTTGCTGACTCCTTGAAAAAAAATGGGCTAAAAACAGAACCAATCTCGAACGTTCAAGATGGTGATAAAAAGGAGTTTATAGATGGTTTGCTCGATCTTTATAATGATTATCAATTGCTTTATAAATGGTTTGGGGATGAAGACTATTTTCATGTAATGAAAATAGCCCTATTAAAAATAAAAAAGACAGTGGAAGATACGGCAGGTGATGGAAAATTAAAGAATTGAAGGAATAAAATCAAGCAGTCATAATTCGTCTTGCAGGCTCATACATCTTTAATAAGGGGGCGATGACATGCGAGAAATTGAGGTATTCATTGATACAGAAGAAATTGCGGAATTCTTCTTTCAGGAGTTAATGAAACGGGGCTATATACCGACTGAAGAGGAGTTAGAAGATCTTGCAGACATCACATTCGATTATTTGCTTGATAAATGTATTATCGATGAAGATACTGAGGACTAACTTGGGTGGAATTTACACTTTCCCATATCAGTTTAACTCACTTTAGCGGATAACCCCTCACTTCTTTAAAAAGGTTAGACTTACTGTGTGATCAACATAGTGACTATGTCAAAAAACATACATGGCGCACCAAAGCATTGTTTCTCCTCAGCAATGCTTTTTTTTGCTTAGCCTAACGGTATAAACTGAAAAATAGAGTTACCCCTGTTTTTACACGAAGTTTTTAAAATCTTCCAAAGGAACTGATATAGATGAGATAACAACGGTATTGAATAGCATGCATTTTTAACAAAAATCAATTATAATGAAGATTCCGTGCACATTTCCATTTTAGGAAGGTGCTATGGTATAGTTATTTGCGGTATTTACTATTTAAGCTTTAGAGGAGGACACAAAAGTGAGTGTACATATTGGTGCAAAAGAAAATGAAATTGCTGAAACGGTCTTGTTACCTGGAGATCCACTTAGGGCAAAATATATAGCAGAAACATTTTTGGAAAACGCTACACTTTACAATGAAGTTAGAAACATGTTTGGCTACACAGGCACATATAAAGGAAAAAGAATTTCTGTTCAGGGTACAGGAATGGGTGTACCTTCGATTTCTATTTATGTTAATGAATTGATTAATAGCTATAATGTTCAAAACCTCATTCGTGTTGGTACAGCTGGAGCCATTCAAAAAGACGTAAAGGTACGTGACGTTATTCTTGCAATGAGTGCTTCAACAGACTCACAAATAAACCGTTTAACATTCGGTGGTATTGACTACGCACCAACAGCAGATTTCGATTTATTAAGAAAAGCATATGAAGCAGGTCTTGCAAAAGGTTTGCAATTAAAAGCTGGTAATGTCTTTACAGCAGATCATTTTTACAATGAAAACAGTGATTTAGAAAAATTGGCGAGATACCAAATCCTTGCCATAGAAATGGAGTCTGCAGCACTTTACACGCTTGCTGCCAAGTTTGGTCGGAAAGCTCTGTCTATCCTGACAATTAGCGATCATATTCTTACAGGGGAAGAAACAACTTCAGAAGAACGTCAAACTACATTTAATGACATGGTTGAAGTTGCTTTAGAGGCAGCGATTCAAGAATAAGATGAAACGTTCAATTATGGGATAGTTTGCTGATTGAAGAAATTTGGCTAACTATCCCATAACACTTTCATTATCCTTTTTTTGCTTAACCTAAACATTTATATTTTTAGTAAAGACATAAATCTGGTAAAATAATTTTACATACAAACTAATGTTACATTTATTTGCATAAACGGGCTGTAAGATCCGGTAGTTACCCTAAATGAATATGAGTGAAAATTGAAGGTACAAATTGAAAGTGGTGAACACGCATTGGAAGAAGAAAATAAACAAACAGATTCTCCAGAAAAGACCCGATATGTTAAAATGAGAAGATTTCCGTTTATTATGGGGATATTTTTACTTGTTTTTTTAACGGCAGGAATTACTACGATTGCGCTGACTTTTGGAACAGATAAAGTCGAATCATCTTTACCTTCTCAAATGTCTTCCGGTGAACATCCTGAATTCGCCAAACTTTATTCTACTTATGACACATTAAAGAATCAATTTTATCAAGATGTAAATGAAACGGACCTTGTGAACGGTGCCATTGATGGTATGATTAAAGCACTTGATGATCCATATTCTACCTATATGAATCAAGAAGAAGCAAAGAGCTTTCAAGAAAGTATTTCTGCTTCTTTTGAAGGAATCGGTGCAGAAATTCAACAGGAAAATTCATTTATTAAGGTCGTTTCTCCGATTAAGGGTTCTCCAGCAGAGAAAGCTGGAATTAAGCCTAATGACTTAATTCTAAGCGTGAACGGTGACAGTTTGGAGGGTGTAAACTCAACTGAAGCTGTCATGAAGATAAGGGGAAAAAAAGGAACTAAAGTTGACTTAGAAATTTCTCGAGAAGGATCTGAAAAACCAATTGATATCACAATTACACGTGATACCATTCCAGTTGAAACAGTTTATGCCGAAATGCTGGACAATCATATTGCTAAAATTCAAGTAACTAGCTTTTCAATCGATACTGCTAATGAATTAAAGCAGGCTATTGCAGAAATGGATAAGCAGGGGATGAAGGGTATGATTCTGGATTTGCGTGGTAATCCAGGTGGACTTCTTGATCAAGCCGAAGAAATTGCTAGCATCTTTGTACCAAATGGCAAACCTATTTTACAAGTGGAAAATCGGACAGGCGAGAAACAGGTGGCTAACGCAAGAAACAATGGTGTGTTTGAAAAACCTGTAGTCGTGTTGATCGATGGCGGTAGTGCAAGTGCTTCGGAAATCGTAGCTGCTGCAGTCAAAGAATCAGCTGGTATTCAGCTTATCGGAGAAAAATCATTTGGTAAAGGAACCGTACAAACAGCAACTGATTTTAAAGATGGCTCTAACTTTAAATTTACAGCGGCAAAATGGCTGACTCCTAATGGAAACTGGATACATTCTAAAGGAATCGAACCAGATGTTTTAGTTAAACTTCCAGATTATGCGAGTCTTACTTATATTTCACCTGAAAAAGCACTGAAAGTATCTGAATCAGGTGTGGAAGTGAAAACGGCAGAGAAAATGTTAGAAGTCGCAGGGTATAAACCTGGCAAAATTGATGGTTTCTTCGACAATGAAACTGAAAAAGCTGTATCACAATTCCAAAAAGACCAAAGTATCAAGGTAACGGGAATTCTTACTGGTGAATCTACGACAAAGCTTATGCAAGTTCTGCGAGAAAAGATCCTTGCAAACGATACACAGTTAAAAAAAGCATCGGAAGTACTTGAAACTCAGTTAAATACTAGCAAATAATCAAACCAGCAAAGTTTCTCTAAAAGGACACTTTGCTGGTTTTTTTGTTGAATTTTCATGCGACGAGCGTTGTAACGCAGCAAGATACATGTTAAGTCACGTTAACTTATGGTACACTGCTAGTGAAAGTAAATTGATTTGAAACAGGAGTTTATTTAGAATGGAAAAAATGACAGAGGTATACATATTAAGTGGTTTTCTAGGAAGCGGGAAGACGACATTATTGCAGGAAATTATTCAACAGGAAAATGAAGCAGGGCGTAAAGCAGCAATTTTATTGAATGAACTTGGCAGTGTTTCCGTTGATACGGCAAGGCTAGGGGATGAGGTTCCTTTCAAAGAGCTACTAGGTGGCTGTATTTGTTGCACCATTCAAGATAAGGTGGAAGTGCAGCTACATAGTTTGCTATCTGAGCATGAACTTGATGCGATTTATATAGAAACAACTGGAGCTGCTCATCCGGTTGAGGTATTGGATAGCATCATGAGTCCATTATTTGCTAAAAAGCTAAAATATCGCGGGATTATTACAGTAGTGGATTTACTTCGTTTCAGAGATCGGAACGAGCTGTCACCGCAGCTTCGTCAGCTTTTAATTGAACAGGTGCAGCATGCAGACTTTATCCTCTTAAACAAACAGGATTTGGTGAGTGAGTTAGAGGCAGGACAGCTTGTATACTCGATTCAGGCAATAAATCCTGAGGCAATAAGTTTACTTACTACACAAGCTAAAGTCTCCCTTTCTTCTTTACAAAAAATGAAAATGAAGAAAAAAAATGTCCATAGTCAATTGGATGTCCATAGTCATTTACATTTGCAGGCTATCGTCCATTCCTTCAAAAAGTCTATAGATCAAACCTCCTTCGAAGAGTGGCTTCGCGGTCTCCCGGATACGGTTTATCGAATGAAGGGCTATTTGTCCTTTACAAACGCTGAGCAGCCATACTTATTTCAGTATTCTTACGGTATGCCAATCTATATGAATGAATTTATTAAAATGCCGCTCAATCTTGTTATTATTGGTGAAAAACTTAATGAAGAAGAGATCCGGTATCAACTAATAGCTTTGGAAGAAAAATAGTTTTCGATCAGTTTTTCTTGAAATCTATTGGGGCAGATAGAAGTTAAGGTATAACCCATCTTGGACAAAAAGGAGTAGACATAGCAAGAAGCTGGCTATGAAGAGTAAAAAGTCAGCTTCTTTGTTTGTAATTAGTTTTGAATTAGTACAATTTGTACGAAAACTACATGCTTCGTTCTCCAAATGCTGCAAAGGTTTTTTCGTCTTCGATTAAACCGCATGCTGCACATTGGACTCTCACCTCTGGTCCACGGTAAGGAAGATGAAATGGCTCTAAATTATCACTTGAGAATTCTTGTACAACTTCACCAGATTGAGGATCTTTTTTTACAGAAGTTGCGACTTGTTGAATAAGATTGAATCTTGATTTATTTGTTCGGCAATTTGGGCAGCGGTAAACTTGTGCCAATAGAATCACTCCTTTATACAGTTGGCTAAATACAGTTGGCTAAAACGATTTTGGTTTTGCTTTGAGCTGACAAAAATGTCATATAGGAAAGTAGATTGATCTATTATTAGGATTACCTTTATAAAGGGAATTATGTAAATCAAAGGGGGGAGTAAAATGAATGAAGAAAACGCCAAAAATCTATTGCGAATCTATTCGAAATTATGGAAGAATCGAATAGTAGAGGAGCGAGGCAATAAAGCCGACGAATTTCTTCGCGAAAAAGTAAAAGGAGAACTGCTTGATGAAAACAGTCATCCAAGAGCGAGGAAAAATAGGTATGAGAAATTTTATTTATGTCTTCAAAGAGTTCATCATTCCCAATTAAGCCGCGAAGAGAAGAGTATGATTATTTCGGTTTATCTGGAAGAAATGGAGAAATTAGCACAGACACCGATGTGATTATCTGGAATTTGTCACATTGTTTACTGATTTAACTCTCAATTCATGATATCTTGTTATAAATATAGTAATTAAAGGGGAAGAATGATGAGAAAAAAAGTAGGAAGCATGTTACTAATGATTTCAATGATCGTTCTTGCTGCTTGTTCTAACAATCAGGAGCAAGATACTGAACCAAAAATGCTAAACGTAGAGCTGACAATTAATCCTGAGCATGCCCAAGTAAATGATGTCGTTACTTTTAAAGCTAAAGTTACATATGGTGATGAAGCAGTAGAAGATGCCGATGAAGTGAAGTTCGAAATTTGGCGTTCACAAAGTGAAAACCATGAAACGATTGAAGTAAAACATTCAAAAGACGGGGTATATCAACTGGAGCAATCATTCTCTGAAGAAGGTACTTATTATGTGTATGCTCATGTACAAGCAAGAGACTTACATAATATGCCCAAGGAGGAATTTGTGATTGGGACTGCTAGTGAAACGGAAGAAAAAAGTGCAAGTCAATCGATGAATGATGAAAATCAACATAACCATCACGATAAATAATAGTAAACAGATATTGTCTTAGAAAGGGTCAGACCTCACCACTCTATATATCGTTTATCGTGTCAAATACACGTTTTTTAACGATATATAGTAGATGTGGTCTGGTTCTTTTATTACGTTTAAAATTCTGAATATTACGTTTTTTTAAATGTGACAAATAATTATTTTTGTAATATAAAAGTAAAGAATGTTACATGAAAAGACTATAAAAAAAGTTGTCAATCCTAAATTACTAGTTTTATTTGGTAGTTAAGCGTGTGACTACCATTGACAGCGACAAATAGAAGGAAATTGAATCTAGTTAGAAATACGTTAGAAAACTATTAATCTATAGGTTTTCGTTGAAAAAGCGATAGAATATTACTACTCTGAATAGCAGTTCATTTCTTAATTTCCCCTCAAGGTAATTCATGGTACGAATGTTACAAAAAAAGCCGTGTTATGATTTTGGCAGAAAGAAAACACCATTGAATTTCAGGGAGGAATTAATAATGAACAAGAAATCACTATTTACAGCAGCGGCTGCAGCGGCCCTAATTTTCACAGGAGTTGGAGCGAAAGAGGCTGATGCTTCTACAATAAAAAATGTAAACATTCAAACAGTAGCATTTAAGGTTAATAGCCAAGAAGACTTACAAACAGCACTAGATCAATATCTTGCAAAATATAATATTCCAGTAAACTATAAAGTTAGCATTCAAAATCAGTATGGTGCAATAACTAAACAAAATACGGCAAAACCAGCCGCTCCAGTTCAGCAACCGACACAAGCACCTGCAAAACAGCCTGTACAAACGCCAGTTGCACAGCCAGCTGAAAAACCAGTAAAAGAACCAAGCAAGCAACCAGTTCAAACACCTACTGCTCCAACACAAACTCAAACACCACCACCTGCTTCAAAACCGACTAATTCTGGAACTCCAACAAGTTCTTCAGTCAGTCAATTTGAAAAAGAAGTGGTTGAGCTGACAAATGCTGAGCGTGCAAAATCCGGTTTAAAAGCTCTTACACTTGATACAGAGTTAAGCAAAGTTGCACGTGCAAAATCTCAAGATATGAAAGACCGTAACTACTTTGATCACACTAGCCCAACATATGGTTCACCATTTGATATGATGAAACAATTTGGTATCAACTATTCTTCTGCGGGTGAAAATATTGCACAAGGTCAAACGACTCCTCAACAAGTTGTACAAGCTTGGATGAATAGTGAAGGACACCGCGCTAACATTTTAAAAGCAAGCTACACTCATATCGGAGTTGGCTATGTACAATCAGGAAACTATTGGACACAAATGTTCATCGGAAAATAATCTAGATTCATTTGCTAAGAATAGGCTTCCACCCAGCATATAACGGGGTGGAGGTCTTTTTTTTTGTATTGAAAACAGAAATAGACGTCTTATTAAATTTCCGAGACGTCTATTTCAGAAAACTGAATATCTTGCTGCTTTGAAAGACGAATTTCCAGTGTTTCATTTTTATATTGCGCCGTCGTTCCTTTTTTCTTCACGATGCATGGTAGGGTAGTAACAAATTTTTCTTCATATCCAGGAATGCCATCTATTAAAAGTTGATTGGAAGTATGGTAGATTTTTAAATGTCTAATACATGTTGAATCTTTAATTAGGATGCGAACATAAACATCTGAATGCGTTTCAAATACAGCAGCTTGTAGTTTTCCATCTGAAGAGGTGTTTTGTTGTGTGTGTGAACTTGAGTTTGGGTTTTGTTGATTCATGAACTGTTGCATCTGATCAGGCATCGCTTGTGAAAAAATTTGATTCATGAACGATTGAATATCATTTGGATTCATATGCTTGATTTTATCAGAACTATTTTTCTGAAAGGAGAAAAGAGAACTCCACGGAAACATTCTGTACACCTCATTTCTTATCCGTTAAGGGCCGTACAAGGCTTTAAATCAATTTATTTACAATATAATATGCGAAAGGTCTCTATAGGGTAACGAATAGGGAAGAGCATCCGATATGCAAAAATAGTGAAACAATTCTTATGCAGTGGGATTATAGGCAACGTGGTATGTAAAGAACATGAAATAAATCTGTGATGTGTCATCCAAGTTAGGAATAAAACATTCCTGTTAATAGATCAGGAATCGTGATGAATTCTCGATTAGATCCTAAATTTGTGGATGCACAACGAAAAAGTCCGCCTCGAATAACTACTGATACAGTTCAAATTAAATACAAATATAACGATAAACTGTATATAGAATACGAAGACAGACCTCTTAAGATCATCATTGTGTTTAATTTTCTTTCACCGATGAATACTTCACTCGCTGCAAGAATAGCAGTCGAGTCAATAAGCCAATTGCGCCTAGTGCAAGGCCGGAGATAAGACCAATCCAATATCCGAACGGACCTAAATCCGTTAAGTTTGCAAGTATATATCCAAACGGAAGCCCGATAATCCAGTAAGAAACTAATGACATGAAGAACGTAAAATTCACATCTTTATACCCGCGAAGAATTCCTTGGATCGGGGCTTGGAAAGCATCTGAAATTTGGAAGAAGATTGCATAGATTAAAAAGTGTGTTGTCAATTTTAGGACAACCTGATCATCTGTGTAAATTGCAGCAACTTGCTCCCGTAAAAAAAAGATAACAAGAGAGAAAATTAAAGACATCAAGACTGCAATGGATATTCCGATTTTACTGTATTCAAGTGCGTCACTGTACCGTTTTGCGCCAACTTCAAAAGCAATAACAATGGTTAATCCCATCGAGATACTTAACGGTGCCATATAAAGAAATGAAGCAAAGTTCATCGCAATTTGGTGAGAAGCAATTGTGATCGTATCATAACTACTCATTAACAAAGTGACAGCTGCAAAAATACTTGTTTCAAAAAAGATTGAAAAACCAATTGGTAGTCCGATGACAAGGAGGGTTTTCCAATTTTTTAATGATACTCGATAAAATCTTTCGAAAATTCGATAGGAGGCAAAAGGTTCTGCCTTCATCACTACTAATGTGGCAATGATAAAAATTAGCCAATAGGTGATGGCTGTAGCATAACCAGAACCAACTCCTCCTAATTCAGGGAAACCAAGTTTACCATAAATTAATAAATAATTAAAAATGATATTGATAGGTAATGCGGATAGTGTGATGAGCATTGAAATTCTCGTTTGGCCAAGACCATCCATGAACGAACGGAGAACATTAAATACAAAAAGCGGCAGAATTCCGAAACCAAGTCCTATTAAAAAGGAATGAGCAATTTGTTCCACAGCTGGTTCTAGATTCATCATATTTAAAATAGGGTTAAGAAAGATGGCGCCGATTATTGTAATACCAACTCCCATAGCGAGAGCCAAATATATCGCCTGAATGATATTGAAAGGAACCTTTTTTGTATCTTTTGCTCCGATTAGTTGAGAAATAATTGGAGGAATGGCGAGCAGTATACCACCCAATCCTGAATAAATGGGCATCCACAAGGAGCTGCCGATTGAAACCCCTGCAACATCAGCGGTGCTGTATCTTCCTGACATCATAATATCAAAGAAGGTCATCGCATATAAACTAAGCTGAGTGATAAGAAGCGGGAATAAAATAGTGAATAATTGGCGGATTTTTCCACGTTTTGTATAGGTCTTTTGCATAATATTACCTCGATTTATTAATTTTTGCACAATGGTAGAATTATATCATAAGTTGCAGTGCCAGCCAGTTAATAAGTGATTAAATGTTGATGTTACACACTAAATTTTGGGTCTGTTGTCCTGTTTTTATGCAGATTGATAAGTTTTTCCCTATGTACCAGCTGGAAATGTGGTATGATGAGGGGTAGAAATTTTTGGCTTTGGAAGGTGAATCAATTGAAAAAGAAGATTGTGTTTACAGGTGGAGGATCTGCTGGTCATGTTTCTGTTAATACAGCAATCATCCCTGAATTTTTGAAAAATAATTGGGAAGTTACATATATAGGCTCTGAAAAAGGAATCGAGAGAGAAATCATTGAAAAAGAATTTCCGACCGTCAGCTATCAAACGGTTTCAGTTGGAAAATTGCGAAGATATATGTCATTGGAGAATTTAAAAGATCCGTTTCGTGTTATAAAAGGAATTTTCGATGCACGGAAAATCCTCAAACAAATCCAGCCTGAATTTGTTTTTTCAAAAGGTGGTTTCGTTTCAGTACCTGTCGTATTGGCAGCAAAAATGTTACGAATTCCTGTGTTTATTCATGAATCCGATTATACCCCTGGTCTTGCGAATAAACTTGCAATGCCATTTGCTTCAAAAATATTTACGACATTTGTAGAAACGGAAAAACATGTCGCTAAATCAAAATCTATTTATATTGGTGCAGTTCTCAGAGACGGAATATTTAAGGGGAATGCTGACAAAGGTAGAGAGAGATATGGTTTTGATAAAAGTAAACCTGTTTTGCTTGTGATGGGTGGGAGCCTAGGTGCGGTCAGAATAAATAACCTAATAACGGAAAATCTTGATGATCTATTAGCTTTCTACCAGATTATTCACATATGCGGAAAAGGAAATATTCAAGAAAAATTACGGAGGAAAGGATATCAGCCATTTGAATATGTTCATGAGGAACTATTCGATATGTTAGCCTGCGCCGATGTGGTTGTGTCTCGTGCAGGATCGAATTCTATTTATGAATTTCTTGGTCTTGAAATACCGATGCTACTTATCCCACTGAGCGCCAACGCTTCAAGAGGAGATCAAATCTTAAATGCAGCGAGCTTTGAAAGTCAAGGTTTTAGCAAGGTTATTCAAGAGGAAAATTTAACATATCAGGCTTTTTCTGATACGCTTGATCATTTGGTGGATGAATCGCCACAATATAAAGCGAAAATGCAACAAAAACGTCCGTTTAAAACTGGTACAGAGATGTATGAGTTGCTTATACAGCTTCAAAAATAATTCTTTTTCTACGTATAAAACGTAAACCATTGGAAATCTCTATCAAGAAGTAATAAAATAGAAAAAACAAGCATGGATTTGATTCTATGCTTGTTTTTTTATAGTCTGAAAAATTGAATGTTCTTCGTAATCCATTTTAAAGGTCTATGCAGTAATTTATCCCGCACAAACTAAAAGGCTTAGAGGAATCGAAGGTGGAGGCTGAAGAACCCCCACCCGCTAATTGAATAAATTCATTTCGTTGCCTTTTTTTATCTTTCAATTAAGCTTCTAATAAATGTTGCGTTTCATCTTCGTCTTGACGGAGAACATGAAGATTATAAAGATCTTTCGGTATTTCATAAAGATCATATATTTCGCTGTGCTTATTTAATTGTTCATACAAATATTTGCGGGATTCATTGGCTAACAAGACATAAGGTAGTTTTTCTGCAGCTTTAATAGATCGGATATTTTGCTTTCTTATTCTCATGAAAACCGTTTCGATACCTAGCTCGAAAAAAACCTCATTAAAGAAAGCTTCTTTTGCCATGGAATTATAGCCTTTACCGTGATAAGGTTTCCCTAACCATGTTCCAAGAAAGCCAGCTTGATTTTCAATATCAAATAATGAAATGGTACCAATAGGTGTACCCCATTCATCGGTAATTGTTCTTGAAATCAATTCGCCTTTTTCTTCTGCTTCCATTGTTTGTTTCGTGACGAATAGATACTCTTCATAGGAATCTACTTTATGGCGCACGAAAGGGAAGACATCTGGATGCGTCATAATTTCATAAAGAGTATTGCAATCAGAAAAGTCTCTTTTTTTTAACATTTCCGTCCCTCCGTTTGAGGGCAGTCCTAGTGTATACCTGCTCTCACCCTCGAAATTTTTTAGTCATTCATCAAAAAATTTCGGGGTGGGAATCGAACCCACTAGAACCGGAAACCGGTGGCGCACCATTTGCCTTCCCTATTTTTATTTTCCAGCAATATCAAAAAAACAAAAGATCCTAAAAAGATAATACTAAAAAAAGTTTAAAAAGAAAATAGGTATTTGCGGTTTTTTTTTCAACAAATTTCAACAATTTAATGGACCTATTATTTTACTGTTTCTAGAATGGTCTTTCCTTAAAAATATAGATGTGAATCATCGGGAAATCAGTCTGATTAAAGGTTTTGAGGGAATGATTAAAATTTTCCAGTGTATTGAAGAAATAAAATGATTCCTCCTAATGCCCACACATAAAAGGAAAAGATTTTCAGTGATTTTTTCTTTAAAAAATTGATCATCCACATAACGGCTAAATAGCCGAAAAGCGCGGAGGAAAGTGTCCCGATAAAAAGTGTTGAAAACGGCAGGGGTTCAATCGCTCCTGTTATGACTGGTTTTAATTGAAAGATAATTCCGCCGCTAATCGCTGGTATTGATAATAAAAAAGAAAAATAAGCTGCTGTTGCACGGTCAAGCTTACATAATAGACCTGCTGCTATCGTTAAGCCGGAACGAGAGAGGGCGGGCATGATGGCACAAGCTTGGAAGCTTCCAATAATAAAGGCATCTTGAAGGGAAATTTCGTCTAGGGTTTTTGTGCCCCGTCGAGAATTGTCAGCGATCCATAAAATGAATCCTGTAGCAAGAAATTCCCACCCGATCGTCACACCCGTTTTTGACAATTCATCAAACCAGTCACTAAGAAGTAACCCTGCAGCTACTGCTGGAATCGTACCGACGATAAGCAATGCAGTTAATTTTGAAAAGGGTTTTTTTATTAAGTGACCAATCTCGCCTTTATAGACAACGAGGAGAGCTAGAAGAGTGCCGATATGCAGCATCGTATCAAGGTAGATTCCTGCTTCGTCTAAATGGAATAAATGTCTTCCTAAGTACAAATGACCAGTACTTGAGATTGGAAGAAATTCTGTTAGACCTTGTATAAGTCCGAGAATAAAGGCTTGAAGTTCGTTTAACAAGGAGCTTCACCTCTCTTTTTTGTATGAAGAATATGGGGACAGGGCTTTGCGACTTACTAATTAAGGGTATACTGAAAAGCATCCAACATTCCTGCTCCGCATCGCCACCATTGTGATTAGGTGAGTGTAGCGGGCTACAGGATTAATCCCCCATGGTAAATGGTGGCGTTTTGTTCATTTAAGGCAATCATCACATTCATATGTATGCTTGTCTAAATTGAACATGTTCATAAAATTTTTTATGAAAAGTGAAACTTTTTCTGAAAAATTCGTATAGAATAGAGAAGGAATAACAGAGGAGGGGATTTTGATGCCGAATCAAGATGAAAAATTTTTAGCAATGTTAATTTATTTACTTAGCTTTTTTACCGTTTTTTTAGGCCCTTTAATCATATGGTTAATAAAAAAGGATTCTTCTAAATTTATAGATTACCATGGAAGGGAATATTTGAATTTCCTTATTTCTTACACCATCTATACATTTGTTGCATCGCTCACATTTCTCATAGTAATCGGCTTCGTTCTGGTACCGGTTGTAGCTATTGCGGCATTTATCTTTACGATTATCGGCGCTGTGAAGGCGTATGAAGGGACGGAGTATAAGATTCCATTTATTTTTCGTTTGTTATAAGCCAAGTCGTTAAGGGTCAGACCTCGTACTCTATTACAGTATAGTGTTGAATACACTTATCTTTCCTGTATTTAGTAGCTACAAGGCTTGACCCTTTATTGCTTATTTTAGTGATTATGCCAAACTTTTTATGTAGTTCATTTATTTTGCCTTTCCGTATCCCATAGCAAACAGACGATTCAAACTCACTCTCCATATTCCTTGCTCGTCTTATGCTAGCGACTAGGATCATCAAGTCTAAGGCAATTTTTATGATTTTACTTCTTTCTTTAGTCAAAGTTTTCATTCTAACAGGCTGTTTTTTGAATAAACTAATTGGACAAGCAGATAATGTTATTTTTTTTAAAAGTTGCCGTTTTCCAATTAAGAACTGGGCTCTTGGGGGAGAGAGAAGATGGATATTCAGAAGTATTACGAAAAAACAGCGAAAATTTCCTTTTATGCAGCCATGATCTCACTAATCATTGCGATTCTCTTTGTTGCGCTACATTTATCAGGGAGAATGGCTGGGAATATTCTCTGGCTAACCTTACCATTTATAATCCTTAGTTTGAATTATTATATACGTTTTCGTTTGTATGAGAAACGTATGAATGAGACACCAATAAATGTCCAGTCCGAAAGCATGCAACTTCTTGATGCAGAGCATTTGTTAATTGCCTTTCTGCCAGCTCCAAGCTTGAGGATGCAGTTTTTTAATAAAGATGGAGCTGTTGTAGGGGAAATTAGGGATCAAGACATGTCTTGGTACAAATGGTTGCTGCCAAATGCTGTATCTATGCTTATGCCAAAGCGGTACGGATTATTTGATTGTTTTGGAAATCGACTTGCCCAGTTTCAGTCAGGGGTAGGGCTGTGGAGTAATATGATTGTAAAGGACCATGAAGGAAATGAAGTTGGACGTTATAAAGAAAATAGGAAGAAGGCATTTGTCAAAACAACAGGGATGATTTCAAAATCGGATGGAACAGACTGGATACCTATCAAAATTGGAGGATTAAACTCATTTCAATTGGATGAAATGAATGGCAAAAAACTTGCTTCGTTTCAAACAGGATGGATGCCCCGGGAATGGGGGAAACTGTTTAAAAACCCTAATATGCCTATCCTAACTTTTCATGAAAAAACAGATTTAGAAGTAAAACTCGTGACGCTCGGTTTCTTATCTGCAATCTTCCACCATGTCTCTAATTGAAGAGAAAACTAAAAAAAATGTAAAAATGAGACGTTTATTTAAGCGAATTATCAAATGTTTTGTTATAATTTAAGAATTCTAAAGAAAAAGCGGTGAAAATGATGAGTTTATTAGAAGAAATAATTACCTTTAATGAAAAATTTGTCGAAGAAGAAGAGTATGTAAAATATGCAACAGACAAATTTCCTGACAAAAAATTGCTAATACTTAGCTGTATGGACACTCGACTTGTCGAGTTATTGCCAAAATCGATGAACCTAAAAAATGGCGATGTGAAATTCGTTAAAACAGCAGGTGCAACTGTTTCTCATCCATTTGGAAGTGTAATGCGTAGTATGCTTGTTGCTGTTTATGAACTAAAAACAGATGAAATTTTTGTTGTTGGACATCATGATTGCGGCATGGCTGCGATAAATGCAGATGTCATGATTGAAGAAATGAAGGAGCGCGACATTACTTCTGAAACACTTAGCACAATCGAAAACTCGGGAATTGATGTTAAGAAATGGTTACGCGGATTTAATGATGTAAGTGAAAGTGTAAAAAACAGCGTCCAAATTATTAAAAACCATCCGTTAATGCCAACAGGTATTGCGGTACATGGTCTTGTAATCGCTCCTGATACGGGTAAGTTGGATGTAGTTGTGGATGGATACATAGATTTACATAAATGAAGAAATTGTTAACAGCTTTCTTACAGGGAGTGCATGGATCATTGTGAAAAGGATTCTGATTATTAGAGTCTAAATTAGAAGACTTGCATCTTAGTGAATGTTTGATAAACTCACAGTGTGTGGTTTGTCACATCTACAAACGGGTGGGAGAGGGATAAAACTAAAGGGAAGTAAAATGAAAAAGACGAACTTAGAATCTTACTACAAGTTTGCAGAGAGTGGCACAACTGGAAAACGGGAAGTACTAGCAGGTTTTGTTAGCTATTTCACCATTGTGTATATCATCATTGTCAATTCGATGATTCTTTCAGAAGCCGGAATTCCTCTCAATGGAGCAATTCTCGCAACAATCTTGATTTCTGCAGTAGGTTGTATTTTCATGGGCCTGTATGCAAATGTGCCGATCATCCTTGTGCCTGGTATGGGAATTAATGCAATGTTCGCATACACAATGGTGCAAGGAATGGGCCTATCTTGGCAATCAGCGCTTGCAGCTGTGTTTGTATCAGGACTCATTTTTGTTGCTATTGCCTTTTCACGCTATTTAAATGTCATCAATGCAAGTATCCCACATTCTTTGAAAGAAGCAATTTCAATTGGACTTGGGTTGTTCCTTCTTTTTCTCGGATTGGAAAAAGGAGGGCTTATTACAGCCGGATCCTCTACACTTCTTCAAGTGGGCGACTTTGGCAATGCCGAAGTAATTGCGACGATTTTGACAATGATTCTTGCTTTTGTACTTTTTATTCGCAATGTTCCGGGCAATTTTCTTTTAACAATCATTGCCGGAACCGTAATTGCATGCATTTGTGGGACAATCAATCTTACAGACATTGCTTTAACAGTTCCAGAGGTTAGTGAGTACAAAGAAGTGTTCAATGCCCTTACTTTTGTCGAAATTAATCGTCTTGAATTTTGGATTGCTGTATTTTCAATGACCATGGTGCTTGTATTCGAAAATATCGGGCTCGTTCATGGATATGTGAATAGTATTGGTAAGCCTGAGCGCTATCAGAAGGCGTTTCAAGCAACCGGAATATCTGTGCTCCTATCCGGAATATTAGGGTCAAGTCCACCAGTTGCGACTGCAGAAACGGCTGCGGGCATTGCATCAGGAGGACGTACTGGATTTACATCGGTGGTAACAGGAATTCTATTCCTTTTCTCGTTTTTGTTCGTTCCTGTCATTAAAGTGATTCCAAACAGTGCAATCGCTCCGATACTTATCATCATCGGTATTTTAATGCTCTCGAATATTAAGTATCTTGATTTCGATGATTTCTCAGAAAGTATCCCAGCAATTATGATTATTGTCATGATACCATACACACTTAGTATTCCTGATGGTATGGCTGCTGGATTTATTTTATATCCGATACTAAAGATTGCTGCAGGCAAAGCTAATCATGTATCAAAGCCAATGTATTTCATCGCATTGTTATTTCTTACTTACTTTGTTATTGGGGTAATCAGTTAAAAAAGTAGGCAACTCTTTAGGAGGCTGACTTCCACGTAAATATCTGTTGATATTATAATGTGGAGTCTAGCCGCCTTTGTTGTTTTGTCAGCTTCCATTTTGATAATTGACTGAATATTTTTAAATTAGATATAAAATATGCATCGTACATAGAAATTTATTTGAATTTGATTGGGGTGTACCGATGATCATTGATATTTTAAAATGCCATGGTTCTGGTAATGATTTTTTATTGATTGATGAATTAACGAAAGATTATCGGTTTACGGAAGATGATAGAAAAAGGCTGGCACAAGCATTATGCAAGCGAGAGAGTTTGCTTGGAGCAGATGGGATTCTTTTTGTACTTAAAAGTGAGAAAGTAGACGCAAGAATGCGTGTATTTAACGCAGATGGATCGGAAGCAAGTATGTGTGGCAATGGCTTACGTTGTGTAGCGCGATTTGTTTGTGAGACACTTGGTAAGGAACAACTTGTAATTGAAACAATGAAAGCTGATTTATCAGTTGAAAAAACAGGCGATTTATATCAGGGAATTCCTACGTTTAAAGTTGAGATTTCACCAGTTCTTTTTAATGTGGAATCATTGCCGCTTACCATTAATAAAAAGACGCTTATCAATGAACCACTAGTGCAGCTATCCAATTCATTAAAATTCACAGCATTGGCGGTCCCGAATCCTCATTTGGTCACGATTGTTGAGCAAGATGAGCTCAATTCCGATGTTCAGGAAAAAATATCGCTATCTGTGAATAGTCCCAATGAATTATTTCCAGATGGAGTTAATGTCAGTTTTGTAAAGCTTTTAGAACCAGGGGCGATCTTTGTACGGACGTATGAACGTGGGGTAGGATTTACGAATGCCTGCGGCACAGCGATGTCAGCCGCAAGCCTAGTGACCTGTTTGAATGGATTCAATGAGACGGAAAGGGAAATTTCCGTTTATAATAATGGTGGGCAAGTAAAATGCGTGGTTCATTATTATGAAAGTTTCGAGAAGAATTGGATTGACTTGATTGGAAATGGCACCTATGAATATAAAGCATCCATTGCGTTAGAACTTGAAAATTGCGAAGATTTCAAGCTGTTTCATGAAGTGCGTTTTTACAAAGAAACGGCTTTGTATACAGCTTTTCAAAGTGAAATTCAGGAATATCTTAAAAAGTTCATGTAAAAATGGCAGAGGATGTCCCAAAAGAGTCTGACCTTACCCTCACCACACAACGTATAGTGTTACTTACATGATATTTAAACTGTATGTGGTAGTATAGGGGTCTTGCCATCTATACTTATGAGGGCTCCTTTTTTTATGTTGTTGTAAAAAGTTCGATAAAAATAGCTGTGAAATGGCACCCAATCTCTGTTTCTCCAATTCTCACGTATTACTGTATATGTGTAAGACTACAGATGGTCGCTTGCAGAACTTCTCGGCTCTTTTTATCCTCCTTTTTAAACATGAACTAAAAGTGAGACCCTCCTCTTTTCAATGGGAAATGAAGGGTATCAGACGTATTTGATTTGAGGGAAACGGGATTATGCTATTCATGCATTTTCCTTTCTAAAATGAGGAAGATATTGTATAATAAAGTCAAGTTAATAGTCAGTTAGGAAATTCGTGAGATCACAAATGCATAGCAATTGCTGTGTACGTTGTGGTCTCTTTTTGTTTCAAATAAACTCAGATAAAGGAGGAGAAAAGCAATGAGTTTTTCAAGCTTAGATAGAAATGAGAGGATACATAAAGTCCAAGAACAAGCATTTGATTTATTAGTAATCGGTGGTGGTATCACAGGTTCAGGTATCGCCCTTGATGCGACAACCCGTGGGATGAAAACAGCATTAGTGGAAATGCAAGATTTTGCAGCAGGTACTTCAAGCCGCTCAACAAAACTCGTTCATGGTGGTCTTCGGTATTTAAAACAGTTTGAAGTTGGGATGGTTGCTGAAGTTGGTAAAGAACGTGCGATTGTTTATGAAAATGGTCCACATGTAACAACACCAGAATGGATGTTACTTCCATTTTACTCAGGCGGAACATTTGGTAAATTTACAACATCAATCGGTTTACGGGTTTATGACTACTTAGCTGGTGTAAAACGAAAAGAACGAAGAACCATGCAAACAGTAGAGGAAACGATCAAGAAGGAACCTCTTGTAAAACGAAAAGACTTAATGGGCGGAGGGTATTATGTAGAGTACCGTACAGATGATGCTCGATTAACGATTGAAGTGGCAAAGAGGGCATCAGAACTAGGTGCTGAATTACTAAATTATGCAAAAGTAGTTGACTTTACTTATGAAAATGGAAAAGTGACAGGAGCGGTCGTAGAAAATATATTGACAAAACAGTCATTTACCATTAAAGCGAAAAAAGTCATCAATGCTTCAGGTCCATGGGTGGAAACCCTTTTACAAAAAGATGGTTCAAAAAAAGGGAAAACATTGCATTTAACAAAAGGCGTACATATCGTAATCGACCAATCCTGTTTTCCTCTGAAACAGGCGGTTTATTTCGACACGCCAGACGGACGGATGGTTTTCGCGATTCCTCGCGCAGGCAAAGCATATGTAGGTACAACGGATACATTTTATGAAAAGGATCCAATGAATCCTAAAATGACTTTAGCTGACCGTGACTATATTCTCAAAGCGATTAAATTCATGTTTCCAGATGTGGACATTACCAATGATGACGTTGAATCTAGCTGGGCCGGTGTTCGCCCACTTATTCACGAAGAAGGAAAAGACCCATCAGAAATTTCTCGGAAAGATGAAATTTGGGTATCTGATTCTGGATTAGTTACAATCGCAGGAGGTAAATTAACTGGTTATCGTAAAATGTCCCAACAAGTGCTTGATAAAGTGGCTATAAGCTTCGAAACAGATTATGGAATTAAATATGACAGATGCCAAACTAAGGAAATTCGCATCTCTGGCGGTGAAGTAGGCGGATCGAAAAACTTTCATGCATATGTTGAATCTCAAAAAGTAAAAGGAGAAGCAATTGGACTTGACTCTAAACAGGCTTTGGCTATTGCTCAAATGTATGGTTCCAATGCATCTGATGTTTTTGCTCTTATTAAAGGTAAACGTAGTGATGCCGTGAAATATAATCTGCCTTTAGATGTTTACGGCATGCTCGTATATGCGATTCAATTTGAAAGCACCGTAACCCCTGTTGACTTCCTTATGAGGCGGACAGGAGCGATCCTGTTTAATATCCAAGGGGCAAAAGCCTGGAAAGATGGAGTTATTGACTATATGAGTGATACCTTCCAATGGACAGAAATGGAAAAGCAGAAATATACAATTGCTTTAGAAGAGCAATTATATGCAGCACAGCATCCCGAAGAGTAATGGAAACAAAAAAGCTGACAACCAGGATGAACACTTCCTACTTGTCAGCTTTTTTATGTAGCAAAAACCCATCTTTTTTATAAAAAGGTTTACAAACTTAAGACAATTCATAACATAAAAAAACCTAGGACGAGCAACTTAAGAACAAAGTGAAACTTCTATTAGTGGAGGTTTTCTTCATCCCACATGGATGGTTAATTAAACCGGGATAAAAAGGAAAGGTTGGACATATGATGAGAGTATTCCTTAGCTTTTTAATCGTCACACTATATTCATTCACTATTGGCTTAACTATTTATGCAATACCCATTCCTGATGAGTTAGTCCCATTAACCAACACATCAGAATTCGCAGAACGTAAGGTTGCTTATTTAACCTTTGATGATGGGCCGTCTCATAATACAATTCCAATTCTCGATATATTAGATAAATACCAAGTTAAGGCGACTTTTTTTGTTATGGCAAATCGACAAAGCTATGCTAAACAGGCTTATGAAGAAATGGTTAGACGTGGCCATACTATTGCTTTACATTCGAATACTCATGATTATCGAAGGATTTACAGATCGAAAGATGATTTTTTTAAAGATATGGGAAAATTAGAATCGCTGCTGGATCATAAGTATGCCATAAATACAAAGTTAATCCGCTTTCCAGGTGGTTCCAATAATATGCTTATTCAAAGGAGTGAAAAGAAATCGATTCGTACAGATATTATTTCAGAACTTGAACGAAGAGGCTATACGTATTTCGACTGGAATGTAGATTCAAAGGACGGCATTAGTCCGATGATTAGTCAACAAACAATTACGCAATCTGTTTTAACCGGAGCTAAGAAGCATAAGCAAGCAGTAATTTTGCTGCATGACATCGATGATATGAAAAACACAGTTAGAGCATTACCTGATATCATTATCGGACTTAAAAAACAGGGTTTCGAGTTTGAAATGATTACGGAAGACAATGGAAAAGTGCAATTTCCATGAATAATGAACGTACAACCGTTTTGCCACCTGAAAGAAAATTTGAATTGTATGAACTAAAGGAGTAAATAAGTGTATTTTTTATGTGTTAAAAAACGAGCGTGTTTCCGAGAACGAAAGGGTTAATACTTACAAATACATGCAGTTTATGTGATGTATATGAACGATAATAAACTGTGTATAAAGGCGATTTAACCCTTTTGAGACACCTGTACGCTATTCCATATTACGTTGTAGAATATTATTGTTATAAAATTTTGACCTTTATGAAGATAACACGATTAATATGGATCATTATCTGGCTATTTTAAAAGAACAATCGGAAAATTCAAATCAAAATATACTGAAATTGTGAAGAAATTCAACAAATTACCAAAACATGACCTTTATTCAAATATACAAAATACAATCCTATTTAATCAAATACTAGAGTTATAGAAAGGAAAAGGGAGATAAAAGCTGGCTAATGTAGAAAATTGAGGGTCTTAAACATAAAGTATTGCAATGCGTTAGCATAATTATGTTTTTTTCTCTATTTTTCTAGGTTTAACCTTTGGATATTTGTTAAAAACATGGTAGTATAATTATTGAAAACGTTTTATCCTTTAAATATTGATAATAGTATAAAAATATAACTTTTTTAGGAGTTT
Source organism: Paenibacillus sp. FJAT-29882 (assembly GCF_001510645.1). GTDB lineage: Bacteria > Bacillota > Bacilli > Bacillales > DSM-1321 > Peribacillus. The sequence goes on from NZ_LMVB01000001.1 coordinate 1,422,414, forward strand.
TTTAATAAAAAAGTTAGCTAATATCGTGGGGATGGGTAAAACAAAATAAAAATTATTCGTTAAATTTGGGGGTTTAAAAAATGACCATCAAGGAAGCTAAGGCATATGACCCATGGAAAGCTTTTTCTGGTCCAAACCTTGGGTACGTCTTGGAGCAATACGACCTATTTCAACAAGATCCGGATTCAGTCGATCCAGAGCTAAAAAACTATTTTAAAATTTTCGGACCACCTACAGTAAACACTGTACCAAATCAAAAAACAATCGTCGAAAATCAAACGGCAGTGGTTTCATCAGGTGATGTACTTTCAATGAAAAAAATCACATCTGCTGTTAAACTTACAGAAAATATTCGTTCATATGGTCATTTAGCAGCGAATATTAATCCGTTGAACGAAGTGGCGTTGGATAACGAACTTCTTCAATTGGAGAAATATGAATTAACAGCTGACGATTTGCGAAAAATTCCGGCTGACTTTATTTGCCCAGAATCACCTGAAACCGTCAAAGATGGCTATGAAGCATTTCGTTATTTAAAGGAGCTTTATACAAAAACAATTGCTTTTGAATTTTCGCAAGTGAATGATTTGGATGAAAGACAATGGCTAATTGATGCAGTTGAATCAGGTAGTATTTTTCCTGAAGTTACAAATGAGAAAAAAGCCATTTTATATAAACGATTAGCGGAAGTTGAAGGATTTGAGAAATTCCTTCACCGTACGTATGTTGGACAAAAACGCTTTTCAATTGAAGGCCTTGATATGCTTGTTCTGGTTCTTGATCATTTAATTTCTCAAACTGTTCAAAATGGCACATCTAACGTAAATATCGCCATGGCACACCGCGGCCGTTTGAATGTGTTAGCACACGTTCTTGGTAAACCATATGAAATCATTTTCTCTGAATTCCAGCATAGTCCTAATAAGGATTTAGTCCCATCAGAAGGGTCAATAGGGATTAATTACGGCTGGACAGGTGACGTTAAATATCATTTAGGATTGGATACACTTATCACAAATGGAAATACACAAAAAGCAAGAATTACACTAGCTAATAATCCATCCCACTTAGAGGTCGTTGGTCCAGTCGTTGAAGGATATTCCCGTGCTGCACAAGAAAATCGGACAGAAGCGGGCTTCCCAATACAAGATATTTCTCGTTCAATGGCGATTCTTATTCATGGTGATGCAGCATTTCCAGGGGAAGGTATTGTTCCCGAAACGCTTAATTTAAGTCGTTTAAAAGGGTACCAAACAGGTGGCACGATTCATATTATCGCGAACAATATGATTGGATTTACGACTGAAAGCGAAGACTCTCGTTCTACTAAATATGCAAGTGATCCTGCAAAAGGCTTTGAAGTACCGATTGTACACGTGAATGCAGATGATCCAGAAGCGTGCCTTGCTGCTGTTACACTTGCTTTTCAATATCGTGAAAAATTCAAGAAAGATTTCCTGATAGATTTAATCGGCTATAGAAGGTTTGGTCATAACGAAATGGATGAGCCGCTAGTTACCCAACCAGGAATGTATGGCTTGATTCATAAACATCCAACCGTTAAAGACTTATACGGAAAAAAATTGCTTGAGACGAGTTCAATCAGCAATAAAGAACTGGATGCACTATCAGAGCAAGTCGAGGAGAAATTGAAAGAGGCTTATGACAGAATTTCTGGTAACAAACCCGAAACTGTTTGTGAACTAGATCCACCTCCAACCGTTGAAAAGGGATTTCCAAAACTTGATACTACTGTAACTTCAGAAGATTTAATTCGCATGAATGAAAGTCTTGTGGAATGGCCAGAAGGATTCCAGATTAATAAGAAGTTAGGCCGTATTCTTTCCCGTCGTCTCGATTCATTTGGAAATGAAGGGAAAATTGATTGGGCTCATGCAGAAACATTAGCATTTGCTTCAATACTTTCAGATGGTACGCCGATTCGATTAACTGGACAGGACTCTGAACGTGGAACATTTGCACAGAGAAATATCGTATTACATGATAGTGAAAATGGCAAAACATACTCACCGCTACATACATTAAAGACTGCTAAAGCATCTTTTGCTGTGCACAATAGCCCGTTAACGGAAACAGCAGTTCTTGCATTTGAATACGGATATAATGTTTTTGCACCTGAAACACTTGTGCTTTGGGAAGCGCAATTTGGTGATTTTGCCAATACAGCTCAAGTAATATTCGACCAGTTTATTTCTGCAGGTCGCGCTAAATGGGGTCAGAAATCTGGACTCGTTATGCTATTACCACATGGATATGAAGGACAAGGACCTGAACATTCTAGTGCACGTCTGGAACGTTTCCTTTCCCTTGCAGCGGAAAACAACTGGACAGTTGCCAATTTAAGCTCTGCAGCTCAATATTTCCATGTGTTAAGAAGACAAGCAAAAATTCTTGAAATGGAACAAGTTCGTCCGTTAGTGATTATGGCACCGAAGAGTATGCTGCGTAATCAAGTGATGGCCTCTACCTTTGCTGAATTTACTGAAGGAGAATTCCAGTCATTTATTGAAACGCAAACTTTGGGTCAAAATCCTAATACGGTTGAAAGGATTGTACTTTGCACAGGTAAAATAGCAGTAGAGATACGTGAAAAGATTGCCAGTGTTACAGATACTGACTGGCTTCAAATCATCAGCCTTGAAGAAATCTATCCATTCCCACTAAAGGGAGTGAAGGAAGTTTTCGTAAAATATCCAAATTTGAAAGAAATAGTATGGCTCCAAGAAGAGCCGAAGAACATGGGAGCATGGACATTTGTTGAGCCCCGCTTATATGAAACAGTTCCAAATGGAGTTTCTGTCTCTTACATTGGTAGAAAACGGAGATCGAGTCCATCAGAAGGGGATCCACTTGTTCACAAGCAGGAACAGCACCGTATTATGACTGAATCAATTACGCGTACTAAAGAGGGGGAGAAGTAAAATGGCTGAAGTGAAAGTGCCTGAACTAGCAGAATCAATCTCAGAAGGAACGATTGCACAATGGTTAAAACAACCTGGGGAAACGGTTGAAAAGGGAGAATATCTTTTAGAACTTGAAACAGATAAAGTAAACGTTGAAATTATCTCTGATTATGGTGGTACATTATCTGAGTTACTAGCAGCAGAAGGAGATACCGTTCAAGTTGGACAAGCTATAGCTGTAGTTAGTGAAGACGGAACAAATGAAGGAACTTCATCTAAAGTAGAAGTACCTGTTGTAGAGGAATTGAAGGCAGAAGAAGTTAATTCTGTACCAACTGCTCAAAGAACGATCGCTTCACCTGCCGCTCGTAAACTTGCACGTGAAAAAGGGATTGATTTATCCCAAGTACCTGCTGTAGATCCACTTGGCCGTGTAAGAATCCAAGATGTAGTAGCAGCAAAAGCACCGGTACAAACAAGTGCACAAGAACCGGCACCAGCTAAACCCGCACCTGCAGCGCAAACAGAACATGATGATCGAGTAGAAGTCGTGAAAATGTCTCGTCGTCGTCAAACGATAGCGAAACGTTTAGTAGAAGTTCAACACGAAGCAGCAATGTTGACAACATTTAACGAAGTAGACATGACGGCTGTTATGGATTTACGGAAACGTCATAAAGATGCATTTGTAAAACAAAACGATGTGAAGCTTGGTTTCATGTCATTCTTCACAAAAGCTGTGATTGGTGCACTTAAGAAATATCCATTACTTAATGCAGAAATTAATGGGAACGAAATTCTTAAGAAAAAATTCTATGACATTGGTGTTGCTGTATCGACAGATGACGGTTTAGTTGTGCCAGTCGTTCGTGATGCAGACCGTAAAAGCTTTGCTGAAATTGAACAATCGATTAGCGATCTTGCTGTTAAAGCAAGAAACAATAAATTAGCACTTGCAGATCTTTCAGGTGGAACGTTCACCATTACAAACGGTGGAACATTTGGATCATTGCTATCTACGCCAATTCTTAATGCACCACAAGTCGGAATTCTTGGAATGCACAAAATCCAAGTAAGACCTGTAGCCATTGATAACGATAATTTTGAAAACAGACCAATGATGTATCTAGCTCTTTCTTATGATCACCGTATCGTCGATGGGAAAGAGGCGGTTGGCTTCCTTGTAACCGTTAAGGCGTTACTGGAAGACCCAGAACAACTATTGTTACAAGGTTGATAAAAAATCCCCAATCAGATAATCTGATTGGGGATTTTTTATCTCATTTTTGTAGAATTTAACATTAAGTTTTCATTTGAATGAATGATTTTGAATAAAAGTGATTGAAAATGGATGATTTCAAACGATTTTGATTGAAATTTTGCGGATAATCATTTATTATACAGATATAGCAAGGGAGGTAATTGTTTTGTTAACAACTGAGAGGCATCAATTGATTTTAGCTTTGCTGAAAGAGCAAGGAACAATCAAGCTTCAGGACCTTGTTGAGCAGATGAATGCTTCTGAGTCAACCATTAGACGTGATTTAGTTCAACTAGAAGAAATGAAAGCGTTAAAAAGGGTGCATGGCGGTGCTGCATTATTCAAGCAAAAAGGACTCGAACCTTCAATAAATGAAAAAAAGCATGCAAATCATGTAGAAAAACAACAAATTGGCAAACTAGCTGCTTCCTACATCGATAATGGAGATTGTGTTTATCTTGATGCAGGAACAACCATACTTGAAATGATCCCTTATATGAAGGAAAAGAATGTTACGGTGCTCACAAATGGACTTATGCATCTTCCATTACTTATGGAGGCCGACATAAAAACATTTCTTGTTGGAGGAAAATTGAAAATTGCAACGAACGCGATTGTAGGTACTCAAGCCGTTCAGTTCCTTTCCGATTATCGTTTTGATAAATGCTTTTTAGGTATGAACGGAATCCATCCGGATTATGGGCTGACAACACCAGATCCCGACGAAGCACTGTTAAAAATGAGAGCGATTCAATTATCGAATAAATCGTATGTTCTTGCAGATCGTTCGAAACTATTTGAAACCACATTTGCCAGAGTTGGCTCAATTGAAGAGGTTACGATAATAACAGATGCAAATGATGAAGAAGCAGTACTTTCATTACGAAAACATTCAAATGTAAAGGTTGTGACACCATGATATATACGGTAACGCTTAACCCTTCCATCGATTATATAGTGGAAGTTGATCAGTTCAAAGTGAATCAATTAAATCGAACGAAGCGGGATACGAAATTTCCTGGTGGCAAAGGAATAAACGTGTCACGTGTTCTAAAGAGAATTAATATGGATTCTATTGCTCTTGGGTTTTTAGGAGGGTTTACTGGTTCATTCATTCGCGATTTTTTACAGGATGAACAAATTCAGACGGACTTTATTGAGGTGTCTGAGGATACGAGGATCAATGTTAAATTAAAAAGTGATCGTGAGACGGAAATCAATGGCTTGGGGCCGAGTATTTCTAGATTTCAATATGAACAAATTTTGGAGAAAATCAAACTATTAAAAAATGGGGATACGATTATATTAGCTGGTAATGTAGCTCCCAATATGCCTGCAGACTTTTATGAAACGGTTGCAATGGAATGCGAACATAAAGGGATTGATGTAATTGTTGATACAAGCGGCCCTTCTTTGTTGAATGTACTGAAATATAAACCGTTTTTAATTAAACCGAACCATCATGAACTTGGAGAGATATTTGAAACGGAGATTCATACGATCGAGGATGCTGCTACATACGGGAAGAAACTTGTTGCTTTAGGTGCGAAACATGTTATTGTTTCCATGGCTGGTAATGGTGCAGTCTTATGTACATCTGACAGAATATATACAGCGAACGTACCTAAAGGAAACGTCGTGAATTCGGTTGGAGCAGGTGATTCACTAGTAGCGGGTTTTATCGGGACGTATAAAAAAACAGAGAATCTACTTGAAGCATTTAAATTTAGTATTGCTTCGGGAAGTGCCACTGCGTTTTCAGCCGACCTTTGTCAAAAAGTCGATATCGAAAATTTAGTATCGCAGATTGAAGTTAGTGAGATTACAGGGGGATAAAAGGATGAAAATCACCGATTTATTAAAGAGAGAAACAGTGATCATAGATTTTAAAGCAACGACTAAGCAAGATGCCATTGATGAATTGGTTGAGAAATTATCAGGTGCAGATCGTTTGAATGATAAAGAAGCATATAAAAAAGCCATTTTAGCACGTGAAGCACAAAGCACGACAGGGATAGGCGAAGGAATCGCGATCCCGCATGCAAAAACAGCTGCAGTAAAAACGCCTAGCATTGCGTTTGCACGATCCACGCAAGGTGTAGATTATGAATCTCTTGATGGTCAGCCGGCACATTTGCTCTTTATGATCGCTGCAAGTGAAGGTGCGAACAATGCTCATCTAGAAACTTTATCAAGATTATCTTCTTTATTGATGGATGCTAGCTTCCGGGATCAATTGTTAGCTGCGCAATCAGAATCAGAAATCATTTTATTAATCGACAAAAAAGAACAAGAAAATGCAGAGGAAGAAGAATCAGAAAAAAATGAACCTGTATCTTCTACTGGAAATAAAAAAATCTTGGCTGTTACCGCTTGTCCAACAGGTATCGCACACACATATATGGCTGCTGATGCGCTTAAAGCAAAAGCGAAAGAAATGGGTGTTGATATTAAAGTTGAAACGAATGGTTCGACAGGGATTAAAAATGGCTTAACTGCTACAGAAATTGAAGAAGCGGACGGGATTATTGTTGCGGCGGATAAACAAGTTGAAATGAATCGATTCGCTGGGAAAAAAGTCGTGATCGTCCCTGTTGCACAAGGGGTGCGAAAACCGGAAGAATTGATTACGCGAGCAATAAAGGGTGATGCCCCTGTTTATAAAGGTGATGCCAGCAAAGCAGAAAGCAAGGAAAAAGGCGGAAATGGTATTTATAAACATTTAATGAGTGGTGTAAGTAACATGCTTCCATTCGTCGTTGGTGGCGGTATTCTGATTGCACTATCCTTTATGTTTGGCATTCATGCAAATGACCCTGCTGATCCAAGCTATAATCCGATTGCTAAGGCTTTAAATGATATTGGTGGTGGCGGAGCTTTCTTCTTCCTAGTACCAATCCTTGCAGGGTTCATCGCGAGCAGTATTGCTGATCGACCAGGATTTGCCCCTGGTATTGTAGGTGGTTACTTAGCGGCACAAGCAGACGCTGGCTTCCTTGGCGGCTTGATTGCCGGATTCCTTGCCGGTTATGTAGTATTAGGCTTGAAAAAACTATTTAATAAGCTCCCTGCAACATTGGAAGGGATTAAACCTGTTTTACTTTACCCGGTATTTGGTATTTTAATTACCGGACTTATTATGATGTTTGTTGTAAACGGACCCGTTTCAGCGATTAATAGCGGTCTTACGAATTGGCTACAAAGCTTGTCAGGTACGAATGCAGTTTTACTTGGTATATTGCTAGGCGGGATGATGGCTGTTGATATGGGCGGCCCTATCAATAAAGCTGCCTTTACATTTGGTATAGCAGCAATCGAAGCTTCAAGCTTTGGACCGCATGCAGCAGTTATGGCGGGCGGTATGGTTCCGCCACTCGGAATTGCCCTTGCGACCATCATGTTTAAGCATAAATTCTCCGATACAGAAAAGAAATCAGGATTTACGAATATTTTTATGGGAGCATCCTTCATTACAGAAGGTGCCATTCCATTCGCAGCAGCTGATCCAATACGTGTGATCATTAGTAGTGTAATAGGTGCAGCAACAGCTGGTGGTTTATCTATGTTATTTAACGTAACTTTGCCAGCGCCACATGGTGGAATTTTTGTTATTCCCCTTGTCAATCACCCATTCCTCTATATTTTAGCGATCTTAATCGGTACATTAATCACTGGGATTATTCTTGGGCTTTGGAAAAAGAAAGCGGTATAACAAATTTTGAAAAGATGATCAATGGAGCTCATTTAAGCCCTTCATTGGTCATCTTTTTGTATGGAAATCAAAAAAATTCTTAAAAGAACGAGATGAGCCACTATTAGTGATATGGTAAGAATGAATGAACGAGCAAAAAGCCGCTTGAATAATTCTTTCACGAGGAGGTTATAAGTGATGAATGCAATGTTTTTTATCTAATAAATACCATAAGATGAAATCAATTCTAATGTAAGTTCATGCATAGCTTCCATGTTATTCAATGGCTAAATTATGTAAAGTAAAAAGAATTTGCGTATAAACACTGATACAATGCGTGTATACGCATTATTATGAAGCAATCAATAAAATTACTATTCTTTTCCTCAATTTCCTTGGGAAAAATTGAACACTGAAAAACGCTTGAATGCTTGTTATCCTTGTGAAGTGCTTAACAAGGAGGTTACAGGATGAAACTTTTAAGTATCGTGATATGTATCATCACTTTTTGTATAATTTCTATTGGGTATAATTTACCTGTAAATACATCGAAGGTATATGCTGCACAGAAACAGCATCTTACAAAACAAGGGGAAACGATTTGGGATATCGCAAAGCAATATGGTGTGCCAATTCAACAGTTAAAGGAAGTTAATGATAATGATAATAATGTCGTGATTCCTGGTGAAACATTTATCATACCTACAAGTATTAGTGACAGTGATAAAGAGCTGTTAAGCAGATTGGTTCATGCTGAGGCGAAAGGTGAACCATATGACGGCAAGGTTGCAGTTGCAGCTGTTGTTTTGAATCGCGTTCATGATCATGCTTTTCCGGATACAATTTCTGAAGTCATTTATCAGGACAACCAATTTTCACCGGTAGATGACGGTAGTATCAAAGAACCTGCTGATGAAGATTCGAAAAAAGCTGTTAATGAAGCACTCGCCATTCAAGGTTATACGTTTGATCAATTATATTTTTATAATCCGAGTATATCAAGCAGTAAATGGATGAGAACGCTAAACGTGACGAAAATAATCGGTGCACATCATTTTGCCATTTAAAACATATTAAGGGATGAAGAAGGTATACGCTTCTTCATCCCTTTTTCTTTAATACAGCAAAGAAGTGGAGTATACTAAATGAAATGAATCATAAAAGGCTGAAATTCCTGAAATAAGGAAGAAGAATGGCCGGAAATTTGGAGCTGAGTGAATGGCAAATACTCATGTTTATACTAAGAAAGAAGAAGTTGCCAATGCAATCACGCACGGTATCGGTGTAGTGCTTAGTATCGCAGCTTTAGTATTTTTAATTATTTTTTCAGTGCAGCAAGGAAATGCCTGGCATGTGGCAGCTGCTACAATTTATGGAGTTTCGATGCTCACCTTGTTCGTAGCATCAACTTTGGTGCATAGCTTTCCAGAAGGAAAAGCGAAAGATGTTTTTGAGATTTTTGATCACTCAGCAATCTATTTTTTCATTGCCGGTACATATACGCCGATTATGCTTATTGCGGTTCATGGTACGCTAGGTTGGACTCTCCTTAGTATCGTCTGGGTAGTTGCTATAGTAGGGACTGTTTTTAAAGCATTCTTTGTGAAAAAGTTTCTATTTCTCTCGACCCTTTTGTATATTGCAATGGGGTGGATGATTGTCATAGCATGGGGACCAATATCCGCAAACTTGCCGGCAACGGGTGTCCAATTATTAATGATAGGTGGCTTACTTTACACAGTTGGAGCCATATTCTATGTGTGGCGTGGGTTTCCATTTCATCATGCAGTATGGCATTTATTTGTATTAGGCGGATCTGCTACACACTTTTTTGCTGTATTACTGTATATAATCCCGATTCAGTTATTATAACGGGACAAATTGATTAAAAAAGGAACGTTCATTCAAGGCTCTATTCTTGTTGATTTTTAACTAATGCGATATTGAATTAAAAAACAAAAAACCACCAAATATGAATAATTTGGTGGTTTTAGTTGAAGATTACTTGTGCAAGGTTTAAATTTCTTTATTCGGGAAATAGATAAACTAATAAGTACAAGGAGGTATCGTTTTGTGAAAAAGTCATTACAAGTATTATTTGTCTCATTTGCAGCCTTAATTTTGTTAGCTGCTTGTGGAAACAAAAACGAGGTTGATAATCCGCCAGCGGAAGAAAAGGCCGGACAAACAAATAGCGGGAATGCTAATGTAGAGCAGGATCAAATTCAGAACACAGAATTAGCTTCTAAAGGTAAATTTAAGGAATTTGAACTTGGCGTGGAGTATGCGGGCGATAAAGAGTATAGTGTTGATTATGATACATTAGGTGATATGGAAGCATCTATTGAAGATGAAATCAATGGCGAGCATATTTATGGTGATGATGCGATGAGTCAATTAAACACTAAATTTGAGCAACTAACCTTTACAAAAGATACTTCAGATAATGAAGTCATTAAAGAAGTACTGCAAGTGTTTAACCTTGATGAAAATTATCAGGAATTTGAATTAGATGTTCATTTTGATGATGGTACAAAAAAAGAATATAAGAATAAAAAATAAACAAAAAGGAACAGCGGTGCTGTTCCTTTTTGTTGTTGGTTTATGATTAAGCCACAGTGCTCTTAGGAAGTACTTTGGCTGTCTCTAACCTAGAGCGAAGAAGAATGCCTAACCAGCCAGCAAGGATTGCTTTTGCAATGCCGACAAGGATGAAAGGGAGAAAACCCCCAACAAATGCAGCTGTCCAAGACATTGATGCTGCAATCTTAAGCCAGGCTGTACCGATTAGTAATGGAAAGAACATGGAAATGATGTTCGCGATGATTGCATGAAACACAGTGTACTTCGTTTTTTCAAGATAAAAGCCAATGAAAAAAGCAGCTGGAATAAAGCCGATTAAATAACCACCAGTAGGTCCAACAATTCGTGAGATTCCACTTGTCATTTCTGCAAACACAGGGATTCCGACTGCACCAATTAATAAGTAAAGAAGTACAGAATACGTTCCTCTTTTTGCGCCTAATATTGTTGCAGCTAAGCCAACTGCTAATGTTTGCCCTGTAAATGGAACAGGTGGAATTGGAATCATGACTTGTGACAGGATTCCAATGATTGCTGCAAATAAAGCAATAATAATAAGATTGACTAGCCGAGTTTGACTTCTAGTTTGCAAGATTTCCACTCCTTTTGTTAACTGTGAAAATAATTTAGTTTACAATTCAATTTTAATCTTGATGATGTTGACTGTCAATCTATTATTTTTTAACTTTTTAGAAATAGTGTGAAAACAAGAATAATTCTAAAGACTTTTTGTAAAAAAACGAAACCTAAGCAAAACAAAATCGTATAGTAGGTAAGCAACAAAAAGGAAAGAGAGGAGTGCTTACCAGTCATGTAAATGAGATGTATGACCAGAGTTAAAATTTGAGATAAAAGGATGAGGACGATGGAGTTGTTTGGATTACCACTTGAAACAATTTACTTATATACCTTAATTATTTCTGGTGCATTGACTTTTATTTTTATTTTATTCAATGATATCCTTTCCGGAATGGAAGCTCCCGATTACTTAAATCCGGTATTAATCCTCGCTTTTCTCACCGTTTTCGGTGCATCAGGTTATCTATTTGAAAAGGTAACGAACTTGCATAGTGGTTTATCTGCAGTCATATCTGGATGCATTGCGCTCCTGATTGTCAGCTTGTTGAATATTTTCATTCTTATACCATTATCAACTGCAGAAGAATCATTATCCATTTCTGAATCGGATTTGAAAGGAAGAACCGGAAAAGTGCTAACATCCGTTCCAGTGGATGGTTTTGGGGAAGTGCTAATTGAAAGTGCGAGCGGCTCGATTGCTAAGCCTGCAGTAAGCTTTAATAATGAAGCAATACCAGAGGCATCGATCGTATTAGTGATTGAAGTGAAAAATGGCGTATTACATGTTTTACCACATCAACAGATAGAAATTGGATAGGGGGATATTTTAGATGATAGAATATTTATGGATTATTGGAGTAGTAGTTGTTTTATTATTAGTTCTTGTTGGGGTTTTTATTACGAAATATCGTACTGCAGGACCTGATGAGGCTTTAATTATTACAGGAAGTTACTTAGGCAACAAAAATGTACACACAGATGAATCGGGAAATAAAATTAAAATCGTCCGTGGAGGCGGAGCATTCGTACTCCCAGTTTTTCAACAAGCAGAACCACTAAGCTTGTTATCTAGTAAATTGGAAGTTTCCACTCCGGAAGTTTATACAGAGCAAGGTGTTCCAGTAATGGCAGACGGTGTTGCCATCATTAAGATTGGGAGTACAATCAGCGAGATTGCGACTGCTGCCGAACAATTTTTAGGAAAAGCGAAGGAGGATCGCGAACAAGAGGCGCGTGAAGTGCTTGAAGGACATTTGCGTTCCATCCTTGGTTCAATGACAGTAGAAGAGATTTACAAAAACCGTGAGAAATTTTCACAAGAAGTTCAACGAGTGGCTTCTCAGGATCTTGCAAAAATGGGCTTGGTGATCGTATCATTCACCATTAAAGATGTTCGTGATAAGAATGGCTATCTTGATTCACTTGGTAAACCTCGAATTGCTCAAGTGAAGCGGGATGCAGATATTGCTACAGCTGAAGCTGATAAAGAAACAAGAATCAAACGTGCTGAAGCATCGAAAGAAGCACAGCAAGCGGAACTAGAGCGAGCAACAGAAATTGCTGAAGCAGAAAAAATTAATAAACTGAAAATTGCAGAATTCCGCAGAGAACAAGATATCGCAAAAGCTCGAGCTGACCAAGCATACGACCTAGAGACTGCTCGTTCAAAACAGGAAGTAACGGAACAGGAAATGCAAATTAAAATCATTGAACGGCAAAAGCAAATTGAACTTGAGGAAAAAGAAATTCTGCGCCGTGAGAAACAATATGATTCTGAAGTGAAGAAAAAAGCAGATGCAGATCGCTATGCTGTTGAGCAAGCTGCTTCAGCAAATAAAATGAAAGATATTGCTGAGACAGATGCGAATAAATATCGCGTAGAAGCAATGGCGAAAGCAGAGGCAGAAAAAATTAGAGTGGATGGCCTGGCAAAAGCAGAGGCTCAGAAAGCTCAAGGAACAACAGAAGCTGAAATCATTCGACTAAAAGGGGTTGCCGAAGCAGAAGCGAAGCAAAAAATCGCCGAGGCATTTGAACAGTTCGGTCAAGCGGCTGTTATGGACATGATTTTGAAAATGCTTCCTGAATATGCGAAGCAAGTGGCAGCTCCATTAGGTAATATCGATAAGATTACAGTAGTAGATACTGGTAGTAATGGCCCAAACAGCGGTGCCAATAAAGTAACCAGTTATGCGACTAATCTCATGTCAACTTTACAGGAATCATTGAAGGCTTCTTCAGGAATTGACGTAAAGGATTTATTAGAAAGTTTCGCAGGAAAAAGAAATCCACAATTAGATCGAAATCGTGCTGAAACTGAACTCGTTGAAACGACCCTAACAATGGCTGCAAGTAAAGAAACGCAAGAAAAATAAGGATATCAAAGGGTTCGACCACGTACTCTAAATCCAATATGTAGTATAATTACACTACATATTGGATTTACTAGTTTCGGTGTCGGACCTTTTATTTTTGATGAAGTAAAGGAAAAGAATGCGGATGACTAAACTTGTCCCATTCTTAATAAACTGTGTGATATGGAGTTGCCTTTTACTGTTTGAGGGTTTACATAATAAATCGATTTGTACAGCTAATTTAACAAATCTAAGACGAATGCCTATGCAAATAAGATTATAGAACATACACCTAATAGGAATAGGAATTTAGAAAACATCGAGGAGGGTTATAATGAACCAAGAATATCCTTATTTTTATCATGGTCATAATCTAAGAAGACCTGTATATGGTGGTCGGCCAGGATTCGGTGGATTCGGTGGATTTGGCTTTGGAGGCTTTGGAGGCGGATTAGCTGGCGGTTTGCTCGGTGGGCTTGCTGCAGGCGCTTTATTAGGCGGAAGTTTTGGAGGCTATGGTGTCAGACCGAGCCCATACCCTTATCCCTACCAGTATCCTTATTATGGTGGTTATCCGGTATATTGATGACGTAATAAAGAATGTATTCCCATTAGACCTCGTTATCTATGCACGTATCTAGTGCTTTAGTATTTACGAGGTCTAAAACTATGTATTGGGATATCTGCATTACTTTGTCATAGAATCAATTCCAATCAAGTCGGTCAAATATCTTCGTAATTAACCACCAGGCAGCGCGGAAAGGTAAACTTAATACTTGAAAAATTAGATGAAATATACCTTCTCCAATTAACTCTCCGAAGAACTCCTTTATTTTTTCGAATCGATTCTTTTTTTGTTTTTTTATCTGTTTCGTCATACCTAAACACACCATTCAAAAAGTAATATTTCGATGGTTCTAGTATGCTGGATTTTAAATCAATAGTATATCGTTTATCAATTGACCCAATTATTTTTAATGGAGATATTTTGAAAAATTCTAAAATGAAAAGCGAATTCATCAAAAAAAAGTGGTTCATTTTGTTGAAATTCGTAGCAATTTAAAAAACTCTCCAATATTTCTGGTTTTATTTTTCCAAGTAAGTCTGTCACATAAAACTGATATTGGAATTTTTCAAACAAAAACAAAAGGCCTGCTTCTTCAAAAAGTTCCTTGCTCTCACTTTCATTCATGAATCATCACTCCTTATTTCCATTATGCCAAAATGGCTCCAACATAAACCTCGGTAAAATAACTGGAGAAATTTAAAAATGAAGGGGATCTAAGAAAAATATACATTTCAACAATTTCCTCGTCAGAATATATTAAGATATGCTAATGCCATAAATGAATTAAATAAAGTATCCAGGATTCTAAGTTTCAACCATATAAAGAAAAGGCGACTCATTTTGAGTCACCCATGGATTCAACCTATTAATACATCGCAGCAATTTGTTTTTGAAGTTCGCCATTTTCAAGATATTCATCATATGTTACTTGTTTATCTACCGTACCACTTGGAGTTATTTCAATAATACGGTTAGCAATTGTTTGAGTAAACTGATGATCGTGTGATGCAAAAATCAATGAGCCTTTAAAATTAATAAGGCCGTTATTCAAAGCAGTGATGGATTCTAAATCAAGGTGAGATGTTGGTTCATCAAGCATTAGAACATTTGAACCACTCAACATCATTTTTGATAACATGCAACGAACCTTTTCTCCACCGGATAGAACACTAGGTTTCTTCAGTACTTCTTCACCAGAGAAGAGCATTCTTCCTAAGAAACCACGCAGGAAGTTTTCTGTTTGATCGTTTGGTGAGTATTGACGTAACCAATCGACTAATGTAGTGTCAATTCCTTCAAAGTATTCAGCATTGTCTTTCGGGAAATAGGCTTGAGTGGTTGTTATACCCCATTTGAATGAACCACTATCTGGTTCCATTTCGCCTGCTAAAATTTTAAACAATGTTGTTTTAGCAATTTCGTCCTTCCCAACAAAAGCAATTTTGTCGTCTTTATTCATAATGAAGCTTACATTGTCTAATACTTTAACACCGTCAATTGTTTTTGAGATGTCTTCAACACGTAATAAATCATTGCCAATTTCACGTTCCGGTGTGAACGCAACATATGGATAACGACGAGATGATGGTTGAATATCATCTAAAGTGATTTTTTCAAGAGACTTTTTACGCGAAGTTGCTTGACTTGATTTAGAAGCGTTGGCACTAAACCTTGCCACGAAGGCTTGTAATTCTTTAATTTTTTCTTCCTTTTTCTTGTTAGCATCTTGAGCCATTTTAAGAGCAAGTTGGCTTGATTCATACCAGAAATCATAGTTTCCGACGTATACTTTGATTTTACCGAAATCAAGATCAGCAATATGCGTACAAACTTTATTTAGGAAGTAACGATCATGTGAAACAACAATGACCGTGTTTTCAAAGTTGATTAAGAATTCTTCTAACCATTTAATGGCTTTTAAGTCAAGGTGGTTGGTAGGCTCATCTAGAAGAAGAACGTCCGGCTTACCGAATAGGGCTTGAGCAAGTAATACTTTTACTTTCTCTCCACCTGATAATTCAGCCATTTTCTTTGTGTGAAGATCTTCACCAATTCCTAGACCTTTAAGAAGGATAGCCGCTTCAGATTCTGCTTCCCATCCATTCATATCTGCAAATTCACCTTCAAGTTCAGCTGCTTTCATACCGTCTTCGTCCGTGAAATCTTCTTTCATGTAGATGGCATCTTTTTCCTG
The DNA here is from genome assembly GCF_001510645.1 of Paenibacillus sp. FJAT-29882. Taxonomy (GTDB): domain Bacteria; phylum Bacillota; class Bacilli; order Bacillales; family DSM-1321; genus Peribacillus. The sequence continues at coordinate 1,438,568 of NZ_LMVB01000001.1, forward strand.
CATCACTTGGTACAGTTTTTCATGGCCCATAATAACAACTTTAAGTACTTCATGTTCTTCGAATTCAAAATGGTTTTGTTTCAAAATAGCAAGGCGTTCACCAGGTCCCATGTGAACGTCGCCTGTTTGTGCTTCTATCTCACCAGAAAGGATTTTTAGAAATGTAGATTTTCCAGCTCCATTTGCTCCGATCAAACCGTAACAGTTGCCCGGATTGAATTTTATATTAACTTCATCAAATAACTTACGGTCACCATAGCGCAGGCCGACATTATTAACAGTAATCATTTACTTACATACCTCCAATGACAATATCTATAAAAGTATACCATGTATTGCCGTCGTGGAGAAATGTTTTCAGTTAAACTGTGAATTTATCTACAAATTACTGCTATTAATCATCGTTTCAAGCGGTTATTCATAAAAATGAATGATATTTGGGAAAAAAGTTGATATTTGTCAAAATAATATTAAAAATTTGAAACTTTTTTGATATTGAATACGTTTAATAATAGAGAGATGCAAAATTCTTGTGGGGGTGGGTGTTCGTGGTAAGAAGTATAATATTGGGTGGAATATGTAGCACGATCATTCTACTAAGTTCCTGCAGTTATTTTTCTGTTAGTAGCACGGAAGATGCAAAACTTCAGGAAATGAAGATTATCGATGAGAACTTACAATTAAAAGATAAAGTCGCGGAATTAGAAGAATATATTTCGATGCTTGAAAAGAATCAGCAAACTGCATTTGGAATTAACGAAGGTATTTTCCGTTTTATGGAAGCTCTCGGAACGAAGGATCTAGTTGAGTTGAAGAATAGAGTAGCAGAAGATGTTAGTATCGAGTCAACAGGCATTACATTCGATAATGGAAAATATTTGAGGTATAGCTTCAGTCAATCTAATGATTATCTGAAGTTGAAAGAGCATGAGATTAATTCTGAAAAAGCAATTTTCGTATATGAGGTTTTTTCCGATGACAATAAAGTGAAAGCAAAGCACCTATCAGTTGAAGTTGTACATCAGAAAAATGGCTGGAAAATTAATAATGTAACAGAGGAGATCTTATAATATCCTTTATAATTAAGGGAGGGCGATGGGCCATCCCTTTCTAAAAAACAGTAGAGACAGTTAACATTAAATATTACTGTTGTAACTAAAAGAAATGTCCCAAAAGCAGACGTTTTTTAATGTTTTAATTACGGAGAGGATCTCGCCTTCCGTAAGCAACTTAGAGGCTTTGCAGAAAGGTTGTTATTCATGGGCAAATGCTATTGTTATGAAAAATATAAAGATGAGCTTCCTAAGGGGATAAAAATAACATGTTTCAGGGATGCCTGCAAAAATTATAGAGAGCATAATGCAGGAATGCATAAAGAATTGGAGGACAACCAAAAAGAATAAAAAGGTCGAACTATTCCTCCAAAAGGAACTAAATAGTTCGACCATTTTTAGTATGGTAAGTAAAAGCTAGATTACAGCTTACTAAGTTAAAACGATAATCAATTGTGTTCACTTATCAATTTGAATTCACGTCCTTGGCAGACTATTTATTTGTATTCTTCAATTTTTAATACTTGTCCATTGTTTGCATCAATGATCACTCCTGCTTCACGATGGTTGGCTGTGCTTATTTCGAAATTATAGACTATACGATTGTTAAAGTAATCCAAATCCGCCTCGGTTATCGTCCCTCTTACTTTATCTAAAGCTATTTGTTTTGCATCTACTAAAGATATATTTGTCGAAACGTTTTGAAGTTCATTTACCTCAATCTTGAGATCGTTTTTTCCTAATATGTTTTGATCGACTTCTAAAACTTTTCCTGTTAAGGCATCAATATCTATTTCGTATTTTATATCTTGTTTTACGATAATAACTTCGTATTTTTTAACCTCTCTATCTTCGTCTAAATGAGTATTCGTTACAATACCACCTTTTGTTTCATTCAGTGCAAGTTCATTTGCTTTTTGTTCAGTAATCTTTTGTGATATTACACTTTTTGGTGAAGTTTCATTTGTCGGTAGTGTAGTAAGTTTATTACTTGTCATCGCATAAGCACTCGCTCCGATCCCACCTATGACTATAGCACCGGTTATTAGCTTTGTTATGATATGCATGGTTTTTAACCTCCATGATTGTTTATATATTTATTTTTATCATAACCAATGGAATTTATAGAAAAAAAAAGAAGGTTAAAATTTCCTTAGAAAAGTATAAGAATATAAAGTGGTCGGTTTGTTGCTTCCGTTAATACTTACTCATAAACATGATACGAGTCCTTTTTTTTAGCGTAAAAATGTTGATAGTAATTGTGCAATATGGTTCGATTCCAATTGAGAAAACTGGAATCGGGTCATAATGACGAAAGGATAATATCTGGATGGTTCTTGACATTTCATACCTTGGGAGTCTTCATGTTTTTTTGATAAAAGGAATCGAAAGTAGGGAGTGTAGGGAAATGGATGATCGATTTATACAGCAGAAGCGATTTCAAATGCTTGGTACAGAAGGCCAGCGCAAGCTTCAGGAAGCTTGCGTGACTATTATTGGCTGCGGAGCGCTCGGATGTGCGGTGGCAGATATTCTCGCCCGTGCTGGTATTGGAACATTAATTCTAGTAGATCGAGATTATGTTGAAATTTCTAATTTACACCGTCAAACGCTGTACACTGAACAAGATGCTATTGAGATGATTCCCAAAGTAGAAGCTGCAAAAAGACGACTCAATCAAGTAAATCAACATGTTTTAGTTAAAACGGTATTTGATCATGCAGGTGCTGAACTGATTGAACATTTTGCTAAACGAAGCGATATTATTGTCGATGGCACTGATAATTTTGAAACAAGGCTGATCGTTAATGACGCCAGTCTGAAGCATCAAATACCGTGGATTTACGGTGCGTGTGTGGGAAGTACGAGTGTTGTGAAGTCTTTTTATTCAGATTTATCTGCCTGTTTTCGCTGTTTATTGCCCGTTTTACCAGCTACTAACGATACATGTGCTACGGTTGGAGTGATTGCTCCAGCGGTTTTTATGACAGCTGCTTTCCAATGTGCTGAGGTGTTCAAATATCTATGCGGTGATAAAGATAATATGAAAAAAAAGCTGGTATGGCTTGATGTCTGGACTAATCAACAGCATCAATTTGGAATAGAAAAAATGAAGCGTTCTGATTGCCCTTCATGTGGTAGGGAACGTACGTACCCTGCGCTTCAACGATCAACTCAAACAAAATTCGCTTCATTTTGTGGCCGTGATTCAGTGCAAATTATTCCTGCTAATGAGCGAACACTCACACTTGATGATGGTGAAAATGTAGCAAAAAAACAAAGACTCCCGTCAAAACGAACTCCTTACTTCGTTCAAATAGAATATAAAGGTTGTCGTGTAATGATGTTTGCCAATGGTCGTTTACTCTTACATGGAATTCAAGATGTGAACGAAGCAAAATCGTTGTATCATCAATTATTCGGTTGAAACTACATCGTTTAATATGGTGGCATTTTGTAATACATGTCCGAATATAAGTAAAATAGTTGAAAATTTAAAATGCCCTACCTGACTAAAGGGTGAGTTTTTATGATTATTTGGCACCGAATCTAATATCTAACAGGGAGTGGTTATTTCTTACCGAACTTACACACTTTTCTCTCGAGAGGAGGTCATTAGCCATTTTTGAAAACAGGAATCCGATCACGGTAAAAGAAGCAATCTCAAGAATTATGAAAAAAGTAGATAAAATCCAAAGTGAAACGATCCCACTATCTGAAGCGGCAGGGCGTATTTTAGCAGAACCTGTATTGGCGAACCATGATGTCCCGCCATTTAACCGTTCTATTTATGACGGTTTTGCGGTTCGTTCTGTAGATACAACAGGAGCATCCAGTCATTCACCAATTGCTTTTACAGTGATTGATCGTATTGCTGCAGGTGATGTGTCGACCGCACTGCTTGGCAAAAATAAAGCAGCCCGTATCATGACGGGTGCTGAACTACCGAAAGAATCGGATGCGGTGGTTATGCTTGAGCAAACAGTTAGTGGTGAACATTCATTTACAATTCGCAAGACGTTTACTCAACTTGAAAATGTATCCTTAAAAGGAGAAGATGCAAAAAAAGGTGAAGTCATTATTGAAAAAGGGTCCCATGTTACTCCAGGCGTGATTGCTGTTTTGGCGACGTTTGGCTATACGCATGTGAAAGTGGCGAAACGACCCGTTGTTGGTTTGCTTGTTACTGGCTCTGAATTACTGGATGTGTCAACTCAGCTTAAACCAGGGAAAATTCGTAATTCTAACGGTCCGATGATAATAGCCCAGCTCAAGAGACTGGGTGTGGAGCCCAGATGGCTAGGTGTATTGAATGATGATGTAGAGGCCTGTTATTTATCAGTTAAGCAAGCGGCAAAAGATTGCGATGCGGTAATTACAACAGGGGGCGTGTCGGTAGGTGACTTTGATTACTTACCAGCTGTTTATGAAAGGATGGGGGCGGAAGTCCTATTTAATAAAGTAAAAATGCGTCCAGGTAGTGTGACAACTGTTGCACATACTGATCATGTTTTATTATTTGGCTTGTCTGGAAATCCTAGTTCCAGTTTTGTCGGATTTGAATTGTTTGTCAGACCAGCGCTTTTGGCTATGAGCGGTTCAAATAAGCCGTATTTACCTTATAATAAAGCAGTTTTACAGGAAGATTTACAAGACAATCCGTTTACGCAATTTATCCGGGCTGTCTACGAATCAAGTCCAACAGGCGCAATCATTAATCCTGCCGGTTTTAATAAATCGAACTCTGTTACTTCGATCGCACGAGGCAATTCGTTCATAGTTCTACCAGGCGGAACACACGGATATAAGAAAGGGGAAATAGTAGACGTCTTGTTACTTGGCGTGGATGAAGGCGGAGAAAACTGGGTCATACATGAGTAAGAAGCAGTTAAATTTCCGGACGGTCCACCCCAAAAATCTTTAGACGGAGGAAAAGATGAACCTATTTGAAGTTACGCCAGAAGTGTTATGTCCTAATCGTTATTTACAATACGTGACACATGCAGAAGTAGGTGCAGTGACGCTGTTTTCCGGTATTGTCAGAGAGTGGACGAATGGAAAACGAACGCTGTTTTTAGAATATGAAGCTTATGTACCAATGGCTGAGAAAATGCTTACCGAAATTGGAGCTGACATTCAAAGGAAGTGGCCGGGAACTCGTATCGCAATTGCCCATCGAATCGGAAAATTGCAAATTTCTGAAACTGCGGTAATCATAGCTGTATCTTCGCCGCACCGACAAATAGCATATGAAGCTAATGAATTTGCAATTGAACAAATTAAGAAACTCGTCCCAATTTGGAAAAAAGAAATTTGGGAAGATGGTGAAAAGTGGGTGGGTGGGCAAACATATAAACCGTTGTGAGGTGGGGAACGATGATTCATCTTTATTATTTTGCACAAATCAAAGAATTGACTCAAAAAAAAGAAGAAACGATTTTATGGGCAGATGGGACAGTCGCAGAGCTTGTCAAATGGGCGGATGAGACTTATCCGGGATTTACAGACTATTCATGGCAAGTCGCAGTAAATGAAGAATATGTATTAGAAACAGAACAAATAAATCCGGGTGATACTGTCGCTTTCATTCCTCCGGTAAGTGGTGGGTAAAATGAATCAGAATCGTAAAGGACTGATATGATGAAACAACCGCTTACAGATACCTTAAACAGGCCTTTGCACGATTTACGCATTTCAGTAACTGACCGCTGCAATTTTCGCTGCACGTACTGCATGCCGAAAGAAGTGTTTGGTGATAAGTATGTGTTTTTGCCAAAAAGTGAATTATTATCCTTTGAAGAAATGACAAGACTTGCTTCGGTCTTTGTTCAAATGGGTGTAAAAAAGATTCGGCTGACTGGTGGTGAACCATTGCTACGTAACGATTTGCCAGAATTCATCAAGATGCTCAAGGATTTAGAAGGGCTAAAGGACATTGGTTTGACAACGAATGGATTGCTTTTGAATAAATACGGAAAAGCTCTTTATGAGGCAGGACTGCGGCGCTTGAATATTAGCCTTGATGCATTATCCAAAGAAATATTCAGCAAAATGAACGGTCGTGGTATCAATCCAGCTCTAATCCTTGAGAATATCGAGTATGCCAAAAATCTCGGTTTTTCAGTAAAAGTTAATATGGTCGTCCAAAGAGGTGTCAATGAACAAGAAATTATTCCGATGAGTGCTTATTTTAAAGAGAAAAATATTACGCTTCGGTTTATTGAATTCATGGATGTTGGCAATGATAACGACTGGAGTTTTCAGAAAGTAGTTTCGAAAAAAGACATTTTAAGTGAATTGCTCAATCAATATCAATTGATTCCTGTGGATGCTGATTATTTCGGTGAAGTGGCTGAGCGCTATCGTTATGAAAATAGTGAAGTAGAAATCGGCTTTATACCGTCTGTCTCTAAATCCTTTTGCTCATCTTGTACACGGGCACGTTTATCATCGGACGGAAAATTGTATACGTGTTTATTTGCGTCAAACGGTTATGATTTGCGGGAACTTCTTCGGGAAAATGCGACAAGTGACGAACTGTCTAATGCAATTTGGCAAGTATGGACTAACCGGACAGATCGCTATTCAGACGAACGGACAGATCTTCAGGCAATAAGTCGTAAGAAAATCGGTATGTCTTATATTGGTGGCTGAATACATTGATGTTGGACCTTATTGAAAAAAGGGAGTGTGAAATGATAGAATTTACGCATTTCAATGAACAGGGTCGTGCTAGAATGGTCGATATTACTAAAAAACATGAAACGAGTCGAACAGCCATAGCCCAATCCAGTCTTCTATTAACAGATGAAATATACAAAAAAATTGCGAATGGTTCGATGGAAAAAGGAGACGTTCTTGCTGTTGCCCAAGTTGCAGGAATTATGGCGGCGAAACAAACGAGCCATATTATCCCGATGTGCCACCCGATTGCTTTAACTAGCATCGATATAGTTTTTCACTGGGAAAGGACAGAAGATGCTTACCGATTAAATATTAAATGTTCTGCAAAAACGAAGGGGAACACAGGTGTTGAAATGGAGGCGCTCACTGCAGCTTCCGTTTGTGCCTTAACCGTATATGACATGTGTAAATCTATTCACAAAAGAATCATCATCGGACCGACATTTTTAGTTAGTAAGACAGGCGGTGAGAGTGGTGATTATAGTAGAAATGAATATACAAAGTCTGTATAACGGGAAATATTACTTACTATGAAGCGCGCTACATTTGCCTTTTCATAATGAACAATTTTGCGAAAATTGGATTTTGGATACTGTCTCGATAAAAGTAGATTTTCTGCTTAGTAGATGGGCAAAATTAATAACCTGTGAAGGTCCGTCCCTTCAGTTACAAAACGCTTAGCTAATTATTGCTAAGCGTTTTGTATTGGATAGGCGCTAGTATGAATCATTTCGTTTGTTAAGTATTTGAAGTAGTCCAAGTAAAATAAAAGCTAATGTGATGCTAACTAAAACGTAGCTGGAGGCAAGTTTGGTGTCGCCGGACTCTACGGCAATATAAATCGCGGTAGGAATTGTTTGCGTTTTACCGGGAAGGTTGCCGGCGAACATAAGTGTTGCTCCAAATTCGCCGAGTGCACGGGTAAAGCTCAAAACGCCGCCAGCAACAAGAGCATTACTAGATCAAGGAATTGAAATTTTCGTGAAAACGATCCAATTAGAAGCCCCATCTACTTTTGCGGCATTTTCGATATCTTTATTAACTATTGTGAACCCTGCTTTGGCTGATTGAAACATGAGCGGAAATGCGACGACGCTTGCAGCTATTATTGCAGCAAAGGGGGTGAACAGGATGGTACTTCCTGTCCAAGTTTGCTCCAAAGATTAAAATTAATGAGAAACCAATTACAGAAGGTGGTAAAACGAGTGGTGGCATTAGTATTGTTTCAAGTATGATTTTTCCTTTAAATGATTTTACAGTGAACAACTTACCTACTAATACTCCACGGATAAAAACAGCAAGAGCTGCTGAAAATGAAACGATTAACGATAATTGAATGGGAAAAAAGTAATGCTGGTCCATAAACTTCCACCTTCAATTTTTAAACTTTATTTTGAAGTAATCGACATAAACCCGTTCTGTGAAAAAATATTTTGTACATCTGAATTATACAGAAATTTGATAAATGGTTCTGCCTCTTTCTTATTAGTACTGTTTTCGACTATCCCTCCGTAATTTTGGATAAATGTTCAATAGATCAGCCCCATTTTAGATAGTGAATAAATCTTTTCTAATTTCACGAACCACATGTCTGAGTTCTGGAAGAATTAACTTTTCCATTGCCAGTTTAACTGCACCTACTGATCCAGGTGTGCAAAAAATCGCTGTATTGCTTGAGACACCGGCGATTGCTCGAGATAGGATAGCAGCAGAACCGATATCTTCCAGATAGCTAATAACACGGAAAATCTCACCAAATCCGATCATTTCTTTATCTAATAAAGGTTGAATACTTTCAATCGTTACATCTCTTTTAGCAAGTCCCGTTCCACCATTTAGTAAAATTACATCTACCATTTGATCAATGCATCCGGAATGAAAGGCCTGTACGATTTCTGTTTTTTCATCTGCAACAAGTTCATAAGCTGTCACATTATGGTCATATTTTAAAAGCATTTCTTTCATTAACTTGCCGCTGTAATCCGTATCAATTGTTCTGGAATCACTGACTGTTATAATTTTACAATTGATAATGTCTTGCGCTTCTTGTTTAAGTTCGTTTGACATGACAGCCTCCTTATCCTCTTACAGTGTTTATATATGCCAAGATAAAAAAATAAGAACTGGCTGAATGGGTATCCTTTATAACGAATCATCTACTTTTATGAAAAATGGGGTCATATTTCGAATGAAAAATAACAAACAATTAAAAAAACAAATGGAAAATAAGGCACTTCTTATTTTGAAAATGGCTCTTGCTTCCGCTCTGTCTTGGGAGATTGCTAAATTAGCTGGATCACATCATCCTTATTTGGCGCCGATTTCAGTCATTCTATGTTTACAAACGACGATTAAACGGTCCATTCGCTTTTCCTATCATCGAATGGTCGGGACGATTATTGGTATTTCAATGGTCATGCTTTTTGCTCCACACTTAAAAGTAAATGGCTGGACAATTGGAGCACTCATTCTTATCGCTTGTTTTGTCGCAAAATGGTTAAAAACTGATGAAACGGCTATCCATCAAGTCGCACTAACGGTACTTCTCGTTTTTGTTTTAGGGCATAAATCTGGTAATTATCCAATAGATCGTTTCCGTGATACGTTGATTGGTGCGATTGTTGCTGTTATATTACATATGCTCATATACCCACCGAATTTCACAGGACAGGTTTCAAAAAGCATCGATCATTTCGCTGATCAATTAACAACAATCTTTAGTAAAGTATCAGAGTGGACCAAGTCTGGTCTTAAGAAAAACATCGGCTACACCTTACAAACAGAGACAAATCGAGTACTCCAAGAGCTTCACGAAACTAAGAATCTTATGAAAGATGCCGCAGATAGCCTTTCATATAATCCATTTGCGAAAAGAAGTAAGAAGGATCTGAAAAGTTTTCAACAAAGGCTACATTACCTTACTCAAAGTTATTCTTATCTTTCAAATATTGTCGGGATACTAACCGCTTGGTCTGAAGCGGGAACAATAACTCCAGTCCAACAAGCTTTATGGTCTGACCAGATCAAAGCATTAATCCCTTTATTCCAGACAAAAGAAAACCCGATTGTGTTTCGTCTATCGGGTGATGCATTACAGGTTGTCATTCCTGCTAATCTTGAAGAACAGCAATTTCATATTTCTTTATTTTACGAAACGCGAAGCTTATTGAAAAAACTAGGTCAGCTGCCTAGCAACAAAGGTTAATTCGGTGGCAGAATGCGGTGGAATAGGACGACTCGTGTATTTGATTTTCTTTGTTTGCTTATAATAATCTACATCGAAAGAGCATCGGTCAAGAAGTTGAAATTGAACAAGATGAATATGGATGGGGTGGTCATCTCCGTCCGTATTAATGAAATTCCAAATCTCAGTCGAACCAACATGTGGATGTTCAGTAATCGGATCATCCCATTTTTTTTGATCAAGAAGAAATAAAGGTCTCCCGTACTGATCCTTCTCCTCACTTAATTGTAGATATCTATGATTGCTTGCTGTATATTCAGCTGGCCATTCAATAGAACCCATAAAGGCCGGTATAACGCTTGTATCGATATTGGAAAGCGGTTTTGTAACTCGAAATTGCATAATAATCCCCGTTGAATCTGGATCCACAGGATCTCCAATAGGAAAATGAGTAGGGGCATCATTTTTTAGTGTAATCATTTTACCGCCAAGATTTGAAAAATCAATAATCACATCTAATCGCTCTGCAGGTGCGAGCAACAACGATTTCATCCCAATCGGTTTCTCAAGAAAGCCACTATCCGTGCCGATTTGGTAAAATAACTGATCGGAATCCAATGTTAAGCGAAAGAAGCGTGCGTTCGCTGCATTTAATAAACGAAAGCGATACTTACGCGGCGCAACATTAAGATATGGCCAAACCTTCCCATTTACAACAATTGTATCACCAAAAAAAGAAGGGACTATTGAAGGGATTATCCCAGAAACATTGTCCTTAGGCTACTCTGGATAGGCTGAGGAGCCATCCTCCCTAAATGAACGATCCTGAAGTAATAAAGGAATTTCATACTTGCCACTTGGCAGATTTAACGATTGCTCGTGCCAATCGTGGATTAGATAAAGTCCTGCCAAACCAGCATAAATATTTAATCGCGTTAACCCGATTGCATGATCATGATACCAAAGTGCACGGGAACTTTGCTGATTATCATATTCATACACACTTTTTCTCAAAATGATCCGAATTTGTCGAATCCTTTTGAGAACCATGCATCCGGATAACCGTCACTTTCTGGCTCTGTTTGACCACCATGAAGGTGGACAACTGTTCTTACATCAGGTATTTCCTTTTCTGCTCCATGTACGGTGTGATCAATTGGAAATAAATAGTGTTCTGGCAAATCATTCATCCACTTAACAAAAACCTTTTCACCTTGTACGACTTCAATCGTTGGCCCTGGATATATGCCTTCATAGCCCCAAATGGTTGTTTCCGGCATGTCATGATGCAAAGCTTGCTTTGTTTCCTTCATGGTCACTTCATAATACGTATAATTCTCTGAGCGAAAAGTCGGCTTTAATACAGGCGGAATAGGCAGAGGATCCATAAATTTTCTCATATTCATGATTTAACCGCCCCCTACAAAGTCTTTTTACTATGTATATGTCTTGGTTAAGAAAAAAACTATCCATTCTAGGAATAGGGTGACCGTGAATATAAATAGGATAGAACGTTTTTGTATGAAGGACATAGGGACTTAGGCTTCGCGACTTACTAATCTAGCCAATCTACTATGTAGATATACGTACATTATTAAGAAAGTACTGCTAAATCCGGCTCCGCACCGCAACCATTGTGATTAGGCGAGTGTAACGTGCTGCAGGATGGATCCTTCAAAGTAAATGGTGACGTTTAGCGCTATAGGAGTTTTGAATGAGATGGGGGAATTACATGGAAGATATTTATCGAATATTGGAAATGATTGACGATACAAGGAAAAAAGCATTAGCGACCGTTATTCGGGTTGCAGGATCGGCCTATAAAAAAGAAGGTTCTCAGATGCTTATCTTTGAGGACGGAACGCAAATAGGCATGTTAAGTGCTGGTTGTTTAGAAACGGATTTGGCGATTCAAGCACAAGAAGTGTTGAAAAAACAAATAGCTATTTTGCTTCAGTACGATATGAGCGAAGAAACTGATTTAGCGTGGGGCCAAGGGGCTGGCTGTAGTGGAATAATTGATATATTGCTTGAGCCAGTCAATGGAAAAGTTCAGGAGGATTTCATTTTAGTAAAGAAATTGCTAACTTCCAATCAAAAAGTAGTATGGTTGAAAAAGTATTCAGAAGCAGGGGAGTATATCTTTATCCCAAGTGAAGATCAGGCATTTGGAAGGTGGTCAGGTCAAATACCTGAAATAAATTTTGATGTAAAAAGCGGAGTAATGACAAATCAGCCGATTTTTCAACATACTTATCAGCCGAAACCACATTTAATTGTGTTCGGTGCAGGTCCTGATGCTAAACCACTCGTTTCTCTTGCAGCAGAAACTGGTTTTTCTGTAACTGTGTGTGATTGGCGGGAAGAGTTCTGTCAGCAGAAGGATTTTCCGGATGCAGATCAACTTTTTGTTGGCTTTCCAACTGAACTTATGAAAAAAATCTCGATTTCTTCCGATGCCTTTGTTGTTATTATGTCGCATCATTTTCAACGGGACCAACAAATTCTTTTGTCATTAATAGATAAAGAGATAAGGTACTTAGGTATTTTAGGTCCAAAAGAAAGGACAAAACGGCTTCTTAAGTGTGAAAACGTTCCAGAGTGGATTCATTCGCCAATTGGCTTACCGATTGGGGCTAAAGGCCCTTTTGAAATTGCGGTAAGTGTTTTAGCTGAAATGATTGAAGTATGGAGAAAACCTGTTCGTAAAAGAGTGGGATTTGTATGAATCATTCTAGTTTAGTGGGAATTTATCTAGCAGCAGGTAAAAGTAGCAGAATGGGTAGAGCTAAGCTTAATTTACCAGTTGGTAATCAATTCTTAGGAAGCATGGCTTTCAGGGCGGCGCTTGAGTCAAAACTTGATTGCACTATCGCTGTTACTCGGGAGGGAGATTCTCTTGAGTGGTTGGCACCTTTTTCGAAAAACAAGGGTTGGAGTTATTTGGAATGCCTAAAAGCTGATCGCGGCCAAAGTGCTTCACTTAAAGCAGGTGTAAGGATGGCGGCTGATATGGGTGCTACTGGCGTGGTTGTTTTACTTGCAGATCAGCCCTTTATAACGAGCGAGATGATAAATCGCTTAGTTGATGAATTTAAAATCTCGCAAATGGGTTCTTATGTTTCTTTTTCACATGAAGGAATGATAAAGCCACCAGTCCTTTTTGCAAAGAGTTTCTTTCCAATGTTATTTGAATTAACAGGTGATCAAGGAGCTCGAACGGTTATTCGTGAGAAAATGAGAGAACAAGGAAAACAAATTGAAATAAATAGTGATCTTCATTTTTTTGATATTGATACAGAGGAGGAATATCAACTTTTAATGCAACAGATGCGAAAAAAATAAAATAAGTAGCTGTATAGAAAAATCTTTAAAATTGGCAGATAACCTCTGACAATGCGGACGGCTAAAACTTACACGTCGAAACTTAGAAAAATACAAACTTTGAAGAAATCGGAGTGGTGAAATTGGATGTTATCGGAAAAAGTATCATTCGTAAAGAGGCTCAGGATAAAGTGACCGGAAGAGCGAGATACACACATGATCACCATTCAAATACTATGCTCTCGGGGAAAGTCGTTATTAGTCCGTACGGCCATGCTAAGATTGTTAAAATTGACACAATAGAGGCGAGGAAAATGCCGGGCGTTAGAGCGATACTCGCTGGCGAACATTTTCCGCTTACTGGTGAAGATATCCGTGATAGACCGCCGCTCGCTGTCGATAAGGTGCGCTACCATGGAGAAGCGATTGCGCTTGTTATTGCTGATACACCAGGCCAGGCAAAAAAGGCAGCCGACCGGATTAAGATCCAGTATGAATTACTGCCTGTAGTGCATTCACCGATACAAGCATTTCAAAAGGACGCCCCATTAGTGCATGAGCGCTTAGGAGAATATATAAAAGAAAAACATACCTCCCCTGTTCCAGGAACAAACATAGCAACACATATCAAAATCCGAAAAGGCAATATGGAAAAAGGCTGGACTGAAAGTGTAACGACTGTCGAAGCAGACTTTTCATTTCCACCATCCGATCATGTTGCGATGGAGACTAGATGTTCCATTGCAGAGATATTGCCCGATGGAACCATCAAAATCATGACATCATCGCAAGCCCCATTTATGGTTAAACAATTAATCGAGAAATACTTTAATGAAGATATTGGAAAAATAATTGTGGAAACGCCACTCGTTGGCGGTGCATTTGGCGGCAAGGCATCCGTGCAGCTTGAAATCCTTGCCTATTTAGGGTCGAAAGCAGTTGGCGGGTTGCCGGTGAAAATATTAAATACTAGAGAAGAAGATATTTTAATGTCCCCATGCCATATCGGCCTGGATGCAAAAATAAAATTCGGAGCTGACCACCTTGGGATCATCAAAGTAGCTGAAATTCGTTATTTATGGGATGGTGGAGCTTACTCGGATAAAGCGATTGATTTAACGAGAGCTGGGGCTGTTGACTGCACAGGTCCCTATAATATTGAAAACCTATGGTGTGATTCGTACTGTATGTACACGAATCATCCATATGCTTCACCATTCCGCGGTTTTAGTCATTCGGAACTCTCATTTGCCATTGAAAGAACGATGGATTTATTAGCGCAAAAGCTCCAAATTGATCCACTTGAGCTACGTTATAGAAATGCCATTAAGCAAGGTCATACAACACCAACAAGAGTGCTTTTGAATCAAAGTAATGTTGGAAACTTGCAGAAATGTATTGTGAGATTGAAAGAATTAATCCGTTGGGATGAGGGACAGATCAAGGAGATTAATAACCGCTTGGTCAGAGTGAAAGGAATTAGTTGTAGCTGGAAAACTTCAACAATTGATCCAAACGCCCCCTCAGGTGTGATTTTAACGTTTAATCGGGATGGAAGTATAAATATAATGTCAGGAGTCGTTGAAATAGGTACGGGGACAAAAACCGTTCTTGCTCAAATTCTTGCAGAAAGGCTGAAGATGAATGTGGACAACATTCATGTCAGGATGGAAGTAGATACACAAACAACACCAGAACATTGGAAAACTGTCGCGAGTAGGGGCATCTACATGGCGGGAAGAGCCTTATTAGAAGCTGCAGAGGATGTCATCAATCAGTTGAGGGAGATAGCTTCAATTGTACTAAGGGCACCAAAAGAAGATCTCGAATTGGCCGATAGCCGGGTATTTTTACGCGATAATCCTTTAATGGGGCTCCATTATAAAGATATTTGCTATGGATATCAATATCCGAATGGAAACTCAATCGGTGGCCAAATTATCGGGAAAGGAAATTTTATTATGCGCCATCTTACCCATTTGGATCCTGAAACAGGGGCAGGGAAGCCTGGACCAGAATGGACAGTTGCCGCGTATGGGGTTGAAGTGGAGTTTGATCGCCGTGATTATACATATCGATTAGTGAAGGCGGCAACGGTTGTTGATATAGGTAATGTATTAAATAAAAAAGCAGCGTTAGGTCAAGTGATGGGGGCAATGAGTATGGGTTTAGCGTTTGCTGGACGAGAAACGTTTTATTTTGATGAGTACGGTCGGGTTTTGAATCCGCAACTACGTACTTACCGACCGCTCCATTATGGAGAAAACCCTGAATATCTTGTTGATTTTGTTCATACTCCTGACCTTGAAGCACCATACGGGGCACGCGGGGTTGGCGAGCATGGACTTCTTGGAATGCCTGGTGCACTAGGGAATGCCTTGTCTGTCGCTGCTGGTGTTTCACTTCATCATTTACCTCTAATTCCAGAGTTGATCTGGAAAACAAAGGAGGCGAAAAGCTAATGTTACCGTTTGATTTTGATTATTATAAGCCAGCATCATTGAAAGAAGCGATCGACCTTTACCAATCTAAAGCAAGAAATAGGGAAAAGTCGATGTTTATTTCGGGTGGTACGGAATTAATCACTCTAGGAAGAATTAATCTTGTTCATACTGAAGCGGTTATTGATTTGAAAGATATTGCCGAATGCAAGGTCATGCAGTTTGAAGGGGATTATCTTGTCTTCGGAAGCACATTAACTCTTACAAAAATTGAAGAAACCAATCTTTTTCCACTATTAACAAAAACGGCGAGTGAAGTGGCTGATCATACTTCCCGTGGGAAAATTACTCTTGGTGGCAATATCTGTGCGCAAATTTTTTATCGCGAGACTGTATTGCCGTTTTTATTAGCAGACAGCCAAGTGATGATTGTCGGTCCCGATGGGGTAAAAGTGGCACCGATCAATGATATTTTCAAAGAACAACTTCAATTGAAAAATGGCGAGTTCCTTGTTCAACTCGCGACAGATAAGAGGTTTATTGAGGCACCATATATCAGTATAAAACGGCGTCAGCAATGGGATACTGGTTATCCATTGATCACAGTCGCCGCTTTAAAAATGGGGGAAGAAGTGCGTGTTGCCTTGAGTGGACTATGTCCATTTCCGTTTCGGTCCAAAAAGGTGGAGGACTCGTTAAATAACCGGGAATGGCCGATTAATGATCGAGTTGACGCTGCTTTAGCAGAATTACCAAGACCGATCTTAAACGATGTTGAAGGCTCTTCAGATTACAGACTCTTTGTGTTGCGGAATTTATTGCATGATGTTTTAGAGGGATTGGGTGCTAGTTTTTGAGTTTCCTGTTTTTACGAATCCTCAACCCATTTTGACAGAAACTCATCTGTTATGTCGATGAGTTTACTGTCTAGCAAAAGCGGTCTCTCTTTAGGACCAAGTAATCAATTGGTTGGGGAGAACACCGCTAGCCTGTTTCTAATCGCTAACTCGTTTTAGGAGAGGGGCAATAAGTATGAAAACGCAAATCATTGATTTACATGTAAACGGGAATCTTCGCACAGTGACAGTCAGGTCGGCAGATACGTTATTATATGCAATAAGAGGAAAGCTAGGTTTGACTGGAGCAAAACCGGGATGCTTGAATGGCGACTGTGGCGCATGTACGGTGAATGTTGACGGTTGGCCAATGAAATCGTGTTTGATGCTCGCGATCGAGGCTGTTGGAAAAAATGTAACGACCATAGAAGGTTTGAAAAACACACCTATTCAGCAGGCTTTTATTGAGAACTTTGCGTTTCAGTGTGGTTACTGTACGCCTGGTTTTATTATGAACTGTCATTCGCTCATCCTAAAGCATCCAGATGCTGATGATGCAACTATAAAAGAGTGGCTAGAATCAAATATTTGCCGCTGCACAGGCTATACTGAAATCGAAAAGGCGGTTAAATCCGTTTTAGAGAAGAATTGAACAAAGATTGAACTTTGGAAGCATAATGTATCAAATGTACTATTTCGAAAATGGTAACTCGATGAAATTATCATAATATACATCTATGAGCGTCTACAGGCAACCCAACGATGAAAAAGGTTCAGGTTCTCCAATTGAAACACCTTGAAGGTGACGGTACGGAACTGATCTTGCGAAGCCCCGCCCCTTTTCCACAGAAAAGAAAAGTCTCCGTAAGTACTAGCTTCATAACAACTTGACTATGTGGGGTTTTCTTGTTCATTCCTAGCGATAACTAGCTGGACGTAGGTCAGGACGACAAAAACACCGGGCCGGGATAAACGGCATCGTTTTCCTTTTGAAATAGGTTTTCTTCTTGCATTCGGCGGAGTTTTCTGATAATATTTATTATCCATTTCACCGTTGCAAACGATTGTCAAGATGCTTATTTCAAGAGATGAAAGGAGAACACAATGACATCGAAGCAGCATCCGGATCTGAAACATGAACAAGAAAGATTAGAATTTACGAAGCGCTATATTGATGTAGTCGTAAAGACCGCTGCGACGAGTAAAGATCAATTTAAGAAAATTATGCAGGAGACATTTGGAGATGAAGATTGGCAAGAGTCGGGACGGTATTCAGAATTGCTAACAACGGCCAATTTTTTTGATATGTCGAAAGCTGAATTGGAAAACTTAAGAAAAGCAAAAAGTAAACCATATTTTGCTCGGGTCGATTTTTCACGTGATGAAAACGATCTAAAGGAAGTTCTTTATTTTGGAAAGGCATCCCTTTATCAGCGGGAAAATCAGGAGCAAATTATCGTGGATTGGCGTTCGCCGATTGCGAACCTTTACTACGAAGGAAGAATCGGACCGGTCACATATGAAGCAGAAGGGGAGAGTTTTTCGGGAGATATTACGTTGAAACGGCAATTAATGATTGATGGAGGAGAGTTAGAAGAGATCCGAGACATTGATTTAACGACAACCGATGAACTTCTTCAAGAATCGCTTTCCAAGAGTTCGAGTAATCGTCTGACAGAAATTGTCTCAACGATACAGGAAGAGCAGAACAAGATTATTCGAGCAGACTTAAATAAACCGATCATCGTTCAAGGGGCTGCGGGAAGCGGAAAGACGACGATCGCTCTGCATAGGATTTCTTACTTCATCTACCACTACAAAGATTTGTTTGATCCAAGACAGCTGATGATTCTTGCTCCTAGTCGTCTGTTTATTGATTATATTTCGGAGGCGCTGCCTGAATTAGGGGTCGAGAAAGCGAAGCAATTTACCTTTTCTGAATATGTACAAGTGGCAATTGAACGCGAATTGAAGCTTGTTCCTGATAAGAAACTAACCAATTTGCTTGAAAGAAATGATGAGGAGACATTGGAGTCCATCTGGGTATCTAGTATCAAAGGTTCTTCGCAATTTAAAGGAATTCTTGATCAATTTATCATGGACATTATTAATCGATTTGCTCCAAATGAAGATTTTTATTGTGATAAGTATCGCTTATATTCTGCTAAAAAATTCAAAAAGCTATTAGTGGAAGAATATTGGTATATGCCGGTATATACTCGGGTTGATAAATTAAAACAAATTTTGCAAAGTCTAGTGAAATCTAAGAAAAAAGCGATGCTCGAGCGAGTGGAGAAGTTCTATGACGCTCGAATTGAGAAAGCTTTATATAAAAATATTGACCCTACTGTCCGACGAGAATATGTGACAAAATGTCTTGATAAGAAAGCAGAACGCCAGGAAGACATTAAGAAAGAAGTGCGCAATTCTGTTAAAAACTATTTTAAACAATTTGAACGAAAAATGATTTTTGAGTATTATCAGGAGTTGTTCTCTGATCCAGAAATACTAGTTACATATAGCAAAGAGTCTCTATCCATACATGAAGCAAAGCGTCTTTGTGTATATCAATCGCAGCTTTTTAAAAGAAAGCAATATGAACTTGAGGATTTAGGAGCAATTCTTTATCTCTATTCCCACCTTTTTGGGGTAGATAAAGAAAAGCGAGCGAAGAATATTGTCATCGATGAAGCTCAAGATTACAGCTTTATGCAGCTGCAGGCGTTAAAAACGGCTTCGGACACTGACATGTTTACGCTTGTTGGAGATCTTGCTCAAGGTATTTATTCGTATCGTGGATTAGAGGAATGGGATGAAGTCCATCGGAGCATATTTCCAAGGGCTACCTACACTGAACTTAAGAAAAGCTATCGAACAACAGTAGAAATTATGAATGAAGCAAATAAACTATTGGATCTATTGCCTTATCGTTTTCCTCAAGTAGAGCCTGTTGTTCGACATGGTGAGAAACCGTTATTTATAAAAATAGAGGATGATAGATGGGGCAAAGAACTACTTGAGCGGGCAACTAAAATGAAAGAGCAAGGATTACGGACATTTGCTGTGATTGCAAAAACAATGGCTGATTGCCGTGAAATTTATAACATTTTGAGTAAGATCGATTCAACCGTTTGCTTGCTAGAAGAACAAGCTTCCATACCTAAGGAGCGTTTGGTCATCTTGCCTTCATATCTTGCTAAAGGTTTGGAGTTTGATTGCGTGTTTGCGATTTCCTTGAACGAACGATATGAGCGAGAACGTGAACTAGACATTAAACTGCTCTATGTGGTTATGACAAGAACGCTACATCGCTTGTATTTTATCGGAAACTCAGAAGCGGATTTTTTAATAAAGTGAACCGTCGATGTAATAATAAGTCTGAACCAACTCTCTTAATGAAGAAGGGTTCAGACTGTTATTTCAGTATTTTAATCATTAAAAAATATCTTTTGTTAGTCCACAGTCAATTTCTTTAGTTCCAATTCCGCAAAGGTTAAAAAACCGGCTAATGATTCAGAATTGGGAAATCCAGCTTGAGCTGATTTGTCATTTCCACCACCTTTTCCACCATACACACCTAAGTTCTGTTTGAAAAATTGTCCGCAATTCACCTCTATTACCCCATTTTGATAAAGCACTGCTTTATTTTCTAGAACAGAGCCGAAAAGGACAACAGCATCTCGTTTAGAGGTAATCTTCGCGGCAAGCAGCTGTAGTTCTTTTAATGATTTATTGGAAAATTCACGAGTGATAAGTATCCCGTTGTTCTCAGACAAGATTTCTTTCATTTCAAATAATGCCATCTCTTCTTTTAATTTTTCGTTTTCATCAAGTAGATGCTTTTGGTTTTGCTCAGACCTATTTATACGGTCAAGAATGTCATCTCGTCCCACGCTGTATTTACTGGATAATCTTGTGATTATTGCTAAGCTTTCTGAGAAATCTCGTAACGCCCGAAATCCACATTTGAAATAAATACGAGTGAAGCTTTTTTGTTTTTCCATTTTCAACAGTTTAATCATCCCGATTTCGCCCGTTTGCCGGACATGAGTTCCACCGCATGGGTTATATTCGATTCCTTCCATTTCAACAATACGAATATTTTCCGTAACTTTAGGTAACTTCACGACTGGCAATTCCTTAAGTTGTTCAGAAGTAATGAAATAGGTGTGCAGCTTTCTATTTTCGAAAATATATTGATTCGCTAGCTGTTCTAAACTGTTGACTTGATCTTTGGAAAATTCTTTTCTGTCCACATCAATCGTCACATAGTCTGTTCCGAGGTGAAAACTTAATGTGTTTGCGTCAAATAACTCACGGCATACTGCTGACAACAGATGCTGACCACTGTGATGTTGCATATGATCAAAACGACGCTCCCAGTCAAGTTCACAGTAAACCTTACCTAGTTCTGGTTTTCTAGTTAAAACATGAACAATTTCCTCATTAATAACTTGCACATCTACTATATCAATTCCAGCGATCTTTCCGCGGTCTGATGGCTGGCCACCACCTTCTGGATAAAAAGCCGTTTCTTGCAGCGTAACGTAGAAATGGCTGTCTTTTTCAGCGACTGTCAGGATTTCAGAATCCCATGTTTTTATTGAAGTATCTTCATAATATAATTTTGTTGTCATTACTTTCCCCTCCTGAACCAAATATCGTCATTATATCATGTAAGAATGAACCAATAGTATAGATAATCTGAGTATTGATTTCATAGTAGAATTTTATAGCGCTCTAAAAAATCTAGCTTCTTTTTCTCGATTATTTGTTTTCCGATTGCTGAGATCCTTTAATTTATTAGGGTTTCAGTTTTTTTATTTCCAGAAAGTAAATTGACAATGTAAATTCCATTAGGTAATATTTCTAATATGCCTATTATAGAAATAGTTGTTTCTATAATTGAAACGATAAATAATATTGGAGGTATAGGATGGTTACTTTAATAACAATTGGTCAGACCCCTAGAGATGACTTGTTGAAAGCGTTTAAAAAAGAGGGTATATGTGATTATCAACTGGTTGGTGCACTTGATCATGTTTCGCAAAATGAAATAGATGTATTAGTAAAACAGCCAGGAGAAGAAAAATTATACGTTGTATTGAGAGATGGAATGGCAAATATGAGCCAAGGCACGATCGAAAAAAAGGTAGAAGATACAATAAAAAAATATGAGGATTGTTCTGAAGTTATTGCCGTGTTGTGCATGAGTGAATTTACGTGTACATCTAATCGAACAGAAATAATTTATCCGATTAAAGAATTGAAAGAAAAGGTAGGAAATATAAAAAACGGTGATACTACGATAATATTTGTCCCAATCAAAGAACAGATAGGAACAGCGAAAATAAAATGGGCAATTGTAGAAGGGAATAAACATATTGTAGCTGTTCATCCAAAATCTGAAGCAGTACTTGAAGAAATGATTAGAGTGATTAAATTACATCATCCAAAGTATGTGATCATGGATTGCTATGGGTATGACTCGGATTTAGTAGCTCAAATTGAAAGTAAATATTCATGTACTTGCTATAACGCTCAACATTTAATTGTTCAGAAAGTGAAGGCGGTTAGGAATGAATAAAAATAGTTCAGAAATTTTATTAACCTTAGATAAGGGATTACAAGTGATATCACATTTATCGATTATTAATAGACCAATATCAATTGGTGAATTATCTAAAATAATGAAGATAAATAAATCAACTTTATTCAGAATATTAAAAACACTACAAAGAAGAGGATTCGTCTTTCAACAGGATAATGGTGATTATGGTTTGCGTCCTGAGGAATTTAATATTATTGTGGATCGATTTGATAAAAACGAAGCTCTACAACGCACATTACGACCGGAATTGGAAAAATTATCGAGTCAATGTTCAGAGACGGTAACTCTTTCGGCTCTTGTGGACGAAAAAGTGGAGTGCATTGATAAAATAGATAGTCCCAAATCTGTACATGTCACCCATATTATTGGCAGATATTCACCTTTACATGCAGCTGCTTCTGGAAAAGCGGTATTGGCTTTTATTCCTCAAGCTAAAATAGCTAGGATTATGAGTGAAGAGGTTTTGGAGAAATTTACTGATTCTACAATTGTTTCAAAAGTGATACTTGAACAGGAATTAAAACAAATAAAAAAGAATGGATTTGCTGTTAGTCATGGGGAGTTAGATTTAGGAATTAGTGCAGTAGCTGCCCCCGTATTCTCGAAGTCTGGAAAAATAGTAGGATCAGTTAGCATCCTAGGAATAAGTCAAAAATTTTCGGAAGAAACAATCATAAATCTTTCAAAAACAGTGATAAATTCAGCTGATAAAATGTCAGCATTATTAAACTATTGATGGGGTGTAGAGATGGAATTGATAAATAAAGATCGATTATGGAAAACAATAAATGATTTAGCTGCTATCACAATTGAGAATCAACCATGGACGAGACGGTCATTTACCGCCAAATATAACGAAGGGCGAGAATGGTTAATAAATGAAATGAGAGAAATAGGTTTAGAAGTAAAAAAGGATGAAGGGGCTAATGTAATTGGACGTTTGATTGGAACTGAACCAAATCTACCTCCAATTGTTATTGGATCTCATACGGATACGGTTCCAAATGGAGGAAGATTTGATGGAATTGCTGGTGTACTTGTAGGATTAGAAATTGTTAAATCTTTAGTTGAACACAACATTGCAATCAAACATACAATTGAAATTGTAGATTTTACAGCAGAAGAACCATCAGAATACGGTTTATCTACAGTTGGGAGCCGTGCATGGTCTGGTAACTTAACTGAGGAAATGTTGACTTACACGAATTCGGATGGACAATCGTTATCAGCTGCGATTTCATTTGCAGGTGGAGACCCAAATAATCTATTTAATTGTAAAAAAGAGAAAGATACAATTGCTCTATATTTAGAATTGCATATTGAACAAGGACCAGTTTTATTAAGAAATAATGCGAATTTAGGTGTTGTAACAGGGATTGTAGGAATTCAACGCTATAAAATTTCAGTAGATGGATTACCAAATCATGCAGGAACAACACCGATGGATATGAGAAATGATGCTCTTACAGCAGCTGCTGAAATGACGCTTGCTCTAGAGAAAGTAGCAAATGAAGAATTTGAGCAGCCAGTTGTTGGAACAGTTGGCGTTTTTAATAATTTTCCAAATGCATCAAATGTGGTACCTGGAAAAGTAGAATTCGCTGTTGAAATTCGTAGTATTTCTGAAGAAGTGATTGACAAAGTAGCAAATGACTTTTTAGAAAATGTTGATTCGATTGGGAGGGATAGAAATGTAAATGTACAAATTGAAAATATCTCAAGATCAAGCTCAATTGTAATAAATGATGAAATTAAGCAATTATTACATAACTCATGTAGAAAAGTGACAGATAGCGTCATTGAATTACCAAGCGGTGCTGGTCATGATGCAAATCAAATGTCATTGCTTGCTCCGGTAGGGATGATATTTATACCATGCAAGGATGGTAGAAGTCATTGTCCAGAAGAATGGGCAGAGAAAGAGGATTTATATTTAGGAGCAAAGGCCATGTTAAATGCTGTTCTAGAGTTTTCAAAATAGTTTTCAAAGATAATACTGTAAAAAAACCCATTCATCTTATTTAAAAGATGAATGGGTTTTTATTAAATGAAATTTCTGAATAAAAGCGCTTGCAAAAAAGAGTTGTAAAGTATATATTATCAATATTAGATAATGCATTATCAATAAATGATAACTTTCAACATAATTGGTGATTTCACATTATCTAAAGAACGGAGGATTGTAGTGAGCGCAGAAAAAACTTTGGAAATTTTGGAACAATTTGATTTTGAATCAAGAACACTTTCTGTCCCTGAACTAGCAGCGAAGCTACAACAACCACAAAGCTCAGTGTACAGGCATTTGAGGGTACTTAAAGAAAAAGGATACATTATTGAGTATTCACCTGGATTGTATAGCTTGGGATATATATTTTTAAAACTTGCTAAAATTGTAAAAATGGATATTGATCTACCAGTCGTTTCGCAAGAAGCAATGAGAGAGTTAACTCGATCAACAGGAGAAACCTCCATATTACTAGTGCCCTCGAATTTACAAGCGGTTTGTTTAGCAGCAGTTCCTTCTGGCCACCCAATTAAGGTTTCTTCTGAACAAGGAAATATTGTCCCTATCTACGGAGGAGCTTCCTCAAAAGCTTTATTGGCTTTTATGGGTGACCAAATTGTTAAGGATCTTTATCTTAGTGGAGTTGTAAAAAAACACACGAATCAAACGATTCTCGATTTGGATGTCATGTTAAATCAATTAGAGGAAATTCGCCAAAAAGGGTATTCTTATTCGGAAAGTGAAATTGATGATGGTGTGATTTCTTATGGTATGCCGATATTTGATAGTGACAAGAAGCTAGTTGCATCTTTAAGTGTTGCTGGCCCAAAAGAAAGAATGGAAAAAAAAGAGAAGAATGAAATTGTACAGGCAATAAAAACTGCTGTAGAAAAAATTGAAAATCAACTATAAGGGAGTTTTTACGTCATGACCAAAGTAGAGCAGATTATTAAAGGGAATATTGTTACTAAAGATACAGTAATCCATGGAGAAGTTGGAATTAAGGAAGGGAAAATCGTTAGTATTCATGAAGGATCAGGAAATTTGGAGTCTGAGAATATCAAAGATTTTGGTGATGCATATGTTTTTCCGGGAACGATTGATGTTCATGTGCACTGTTTTAGTAATCCAAATGAAGGATTTGTTACAACTAGTTCTTCTGCCGCAGCAGGCGGGATCACAACTTTCCTAGATATGCCTTATGATTTGCCAAACCCAATTAATAATGTTGAGCAATTCAATAAGAAAGTTAAGCAGTTAGAAGAAGAAGCAGTTGTAGATATTTGTTTATGGGGAACCATTTCGAAAAAGGGTGGAACAGATCAAATTATTCCTTTAGCAGAAGCTGGAGCGATTGCTTTTAAGATGTCTACTTTTGAAACAGATGAGTATCGTTTTCCGAGAATTCCAGATCCGGAAATCTTAAAAGCTATGAAACTGATTGAAGAGACAGGTTTACGAGCTGCTTTCCATTCAGAAAACGATGAAATCATAGTTGATATGATTGATCAATATCAGAAAGAAGGAAAGGTTTATCCTAAAGCGCATAACGAAACACGCCCGCCAGTTACCGAAACAAGTGCTGTATTAAAGTTATTGGAATTCGCCTATTGGACGAATGTGAAACTTCACATTGTTCATGTTAGTCATCCGAGAACAATAGATTTGATTAAACTATTCCAAGCTCAAGGAGTTAAAGTAACTTGTGAAACATGCTATCCGTATTTATTAATGGATGTAGATGATCTGGAGAAATACGGGCCAGTTGCGAAAAACAACCCACCATTAAGAGAAAAAGAGGAAGTTCAAGGGTTGTGGGAGCATATTAAAGAAGGCAATATAGATCTAATCTCTTCTGACCATGCTCCATGGAGTGCTGAGCAAAAAGCTAAAGGAAATGATAATATTTTTCTTGCATCATCTGGGCTGCCTGGTGTTGAAATTATGACACCGTTAATGTTTAACAGCACTGTTTCAAATGGGAAATTATCACCAAATGACTTTGCAAATTTAATGTCTACTCATCCAGCAGAAGTATTTGCTATCCCTGGAAAAGGACAAATCAGTGTAGGGTTTGATGCTGACTTTACTGTAATTGATCCGAATCAAAAAACAGTTATTGACCAAAATTCATTTAAATCCTTCTCGAAATTAACTCCATTTGATGGACAAGAATTAAATTGTAAAGTTATTTCTACCATTGTTCGTGGGGAAGAAGTTTTCGATGGTGAAAATGTAACTAAAAATCCTGGATACGGTAAATTTGTTGCTGGATCAGCAGCAAAAGCAACCGTATCTATGTAAGTGTTAAGGTAAGGTCCATACTTCTTTAGGTGGGAGCTTCCAATCAGATGGGGAAGAACCCCATCTGATTTCCTTAAATGTTTAATCAAGTAAAACGAGTTTACTTTATCACATTTGGAAGGCATGGTGAAGATATGAAGTTATACTATTTACTAGCGTTAATACCCTTTATTGCAATACTAGGTGGGGCTCCTTTTGTAAACAAAGTCGAACCTTATGTATTAGGATTACCGTTTTTCTTATTTTGGCTCATATTTTGGGCAATATCATGCTCAGTGATTATGTTCGTTATTTATCGTTTGGATCCTCTTAATAAGGAGAATGAAGAATGAATATAGCGTTGTTAATTATCATCCTATTTTTAATCATCAGTATTGTTTTGGGGCTTTTAGCCAAACGTGGGAAAAATATGAGTATGGAACAATGGGCAATTGGCGGCCGGGGTTTTGGCGGGATATTTGTATTCCTCCTGTTAGCTGGTGAAACTTATTCCGTTTTTACGTTGCTAGGAACGAGTGGTTTAGCATTTAATAACGGTGCAGCAGCCTTTTATTTATTAGCTTTCACTGCTTTAGGAACAATAACATCGTATTGGCTATTACCAGTCATCTGGAAATATGCGAAAGAAAACAATGTAGTATCTCAATCGCAATTCTTCTCCAAGAAATATAACAGTACAGGTCTTGGAGTATTCGTTGCAATAGTAGGTGTAGTTGCACTGATTCCGTATATCACAATCCTGTTTAAATCAATGGGGATTTTAGTTGCAGCAACATCATACGGTGCTATTTCATCAAATGTAGCCATTTGGGTGGGGATGATTGCACTATTAGGTTATGTTATGGTCTCAGGAATTCATGGATCGGCATGGACCTCGACAATTAAAGATTTTTTAATATTCTTTGTTATCTTATTTTTAGGGATTTATTTACCGCTGCATTATCACGGAAGTTTTGAAGGGCTGTTCCAAGCGGTTAGTGAGGTCAAGCCCCAAGCGTTAACCCTTCCTGAGAAAGGTTTGAGCGTTTCATGGTTTATCTCAACTGTAGCAATTAGTTCCTTTGCGTATTTCATGTGGCCTCATGTTGCACCAACAGTATTTGCGTCTAAAAATGCAAAAGCATTTCGTTTAAATGCAGTATTGCTACCGATATACGCTATTATGGTACTATTTGTTTACTTTGTTGGATTTACAGCAATTGTCGAGCTTCCTGGCTTAAAAAACGGTGACTTTGCATTGTTAGAACTTTCAATGAAGTCGTTTGATCCATGGTTTGTCGGTATTATAGGTGCAACAGGATTGCTTGCAACGCTAGTTCCCGGATCGATGATGTTAATGTCAGCGGCCACAATGATTACGACCAACGTGATAGAACCATTAAAGCCCAATGTTTCTGATAAAAATAAAGCACTCTTTGCAAAGGGATTTGTTGTTTTATTATCAATAGTATGTGCATTTTTCTCCATGAGTGAAAGTAGCACATTAGCCACTTTATATTTGACATCATTTAGTTTAATTACCCAAATGGCTCCGTCGTTGTATTTAAGTTTAAGAAAAAATAATGGAATTACTAAATATGGTGCTGGAATCGGAATGCTGGTAGGTGTAGCGATTGTTATCTATGTCACATTTACGAAAACAACAATGGCAATATTATTTCCATCGCTTCCAAGTGTCATTCAAGATTTGAATATTGGCATAATCGCTCTTGCTGCTAATATTTTGGTAATGTTTATTATAAGTTCACTTACAAAAAATACTAGTATAAATGATAGAACTAATGGAAAAAAAAGCGATATAAAGTTAACGAGTTAAATAGGGTTGAATATAGTATTAATATAACAACTGTTGATTAACTATTATAAACCAAAAGGGATGCATGTTGGGGCACTACTTCTATAGTTCGTAGAACACAAACTATAGAAGTGGTGCCCTTTTGTTTATGAATACCACATTCCTAATTTATATTGAAAGAATATTTTAGAAAAGGCTGTTTTCGTATAGATTGTGATTTAATTGAACATGACTGTTAAGCAGTTGATATGTTAAGAAGCGCATAATAAAAGATCACAACAAGAGGTCTCTTTATTATAAGAATATTGATGCGACTACAAAACCTATTATGATTAAGAGGGAATATATTCCAGTACCTTTCCAACCTAAACTACCTATTAAATCAGCAAGATTTCCATTAACAGACCTGTAAAACGCATTGTTCATATTTCCAGTTGGATTTCCTTTTTATTCTTCTTGTCTTAGCCTCTATCTTCTTTTTTTAGGAGTTTCTGAATCTTTACTCCTTACCCACCCCCACTTTTTATTCATCTAATATCTATTACTTAATCTACATTATATAAATTTATCTTTTTAGAATTGATAAATTTTCGCATTTAATAAACAACAATCCTTTAGAAAACAGCCTTTTCTAAATATGTAACCCTCTTAGCAAAATGTAAGTTGAAATAGAAAACTTTCATGAGCGTCCGACCCAAAGCCTTACGATGAAAAAAGTTAAAGTTTAAGAATTGTATAACCTAATGAAGGTTGTGGTGCGGAGCTGACCGCGCGAAGCCCCGCGCCTTTACCACAGAAAAATTTCTATGTAATGCGAGTCGATTGTATTATGATGAAGGTACGTTAGTAATAGGGGGATATTTGTGAATCTGGAAAAATATAAAAATCATTTAATACAGAATACGAAAAAAATTCTAATGGATTGGTTTGAATCTAAAGAAAATGAAAGGATTCTTCAAAGAGAAGTCTATCGTTTTCTTCATTCGATTAAAGGAACTGCTGGAACCATTCAGCTTGGGGGCCTGATGCAAGTATCTGATCGGCTACTTTCTGTGCTTGATGAGAATAGTGAAAAGGTTTGGGAGCTTGATGAGCTAAGAAGCTTTCTATTTGATTTGATGGAATTAACCTACGAATATGAAAACTATGAACATGTAACGATGAAAACAGGCGCAATCAGACAATCGAACGCACAGCTTATCCAAATCATTGATGATGATGTGTCCATGTTAATCCTACTTAAAGATGTGCTTGAAGAAAAAGGTTGGATGGTTATAACGAATACAGATCCTGAAAAAGCGGTTAATCAATATTTCGAAATGCAGCCTGATCTTTTAATTCTAGATATACATTTACCGACGAAAGACGGCTTTCACGTATTAGAGGATATACAGACTCATAATGAAAAGTATTTCATTCCCAAGATGATAATAAGTATACAAAATGACAAGCAAACAAGAATAAAAGCTTATCAATCTGGTGCAGATGATTTTATCGGTAAGCCAATTGATATAGAAGAGTTCATCGTGAAGATAGAACGACATTTACAAAGGAAGAAAATGTTTGATCAATCGGTCTTAATAGATGAATTAACTCAAATCTATAATAGAAGATTTTTGGAAGAAACGCTTCCACGATATTTTCAAGAATTTAAACGGTCGAAACAGGCTTTCTCAATCAGCGTGGTAGATATTGATTACTTTAAGTATGTGAATGATACATATGGACATTTGTATGGGGATATAGTGTTAAATGAATTTGCCCAATTTATTAAGAGATCCATTAGAAGTTCCGACTTAATTTTCAGGTATGGGGGAGAAGAGTTTGTCATTATATTTCCAGGAACCAAGGATACAGATGCTCGACAAAGGCTGACGGAACTTATTCATGCATTTTCCCAAAAAGTGTTTATTTATAAAGAGAAGAGTTTTACAGTCACATTCTCTGCTGGATTGTTTACGGTTGATGATGAATTCGTAACTCCTGACGAAGCGTTTAAGTATGCAGATCATGCCTTATATGAGGCAAAGCGATTAGGTAGAGCGAGAGTTGAAACTGCTGGAAAATCCCTTTGTTACAAAAAGAATGTACTTAATGTGTCAGTCATTGACGATGATATCATTATTCGGACCATGCTTTATAAAATAATCGAATCGATTGACATGGGTCATATAGAACTAAATATTGCCGTCTTTGAAAACGGGCCTTTATTTTTTGAATCAGGAAGGGCAGATGACGGTCGGGATCATTTTTTAATTGTTGATGGGGTCATGCCAATCATGGATGGACTTGAGGTCCTACAAAAGGTGAAAACTGGTCCTTATGCAAACCAATTCTCGGTATTAATGCTGACTGGACGAAAGAGCAAAGAAAATATTGCTCAAGCATTAAAGCTTGGTGCAGATGATTATGTTACAAAGCCATTCTCAATGCCTGAACTACAGGCGCGAATTGAACGTTTACTAAAACGAGAAAAATAATGCAGATAAGCTAGAAAAACTGACAAAAAATCCGATCTATATAGAATGGGTGTTATTAGAAGATCACTTACAAGTATGAGTATGATAGAAAAATAATGTGGGTGATTCAGCTATTTTCTATTTCTACTCATTTTATTCAAGGAGGAAAAACATGAAACGGATTTTATTGGCAGAAGATGAAGCAGTGTTACGGATGTTAATTGTTGACACGCTTGAGGATGAAGATTTTATCGTTGACGAAGCGGCTGATGGCCAAGAAGCACTTGATTATTTGAAATTGGAAAAATATGATCTTGTAATTCTTGATTATATGATGCCGGTATATACAGGTCTTGAGCTTATTGAAAAAATTAAGGCAGGAGAAACACTGGGACATTCGAAAATTTTGATGCTTTCAGCAAAAAGCCAAGCCTATGAACAAGAAAGAATTCTGTTAGCAGGTGCTGACTACTTTATGGAAAAGCCATTCAGTCCTCTTAAACTTTTAGAAAAAATTGAGGAAATTGTAAATGAGGCTTAGTAATTATTTTCGGAACAGCCTGTCCAGACAGGTTATTTTACTCATCAGTGCTTGTTTAATATTTGGTCTTTTTGGCACTGCCATTTTGTTTTTTCTTCAACAAAACTTAAATCATCAATATATCGAGAATCGCAAAGTGCTCGTTGAAAAACGGAAAACGATTAATACGATTTATGATGAATATAACGCTGTTTTTTTAGATATTAGAGGATATGTTGCATCGAATAACCCACAAATGATGGAGCGTGCAAGAGGGAAAGAAAAGGGTATAAGAGCGTTAATCTCAGTACTAGAACGAGATAGTGTGAATATTTCTGAAATATCCGATTATCGAGAAATGGTTGAGTTTTCTGATTATTACTTTGGTGATGTGTTGCCAAATATTATCACTAATTATGAAAATGGTAATCATACCGAAATTCTTGATCTAGCAAATACAGAGACTACCATGAAAGTGGAACGGTTTCTAAAAGATACGAAGGCCAAAAGCTCAGCGCTTGATAATCAGTTAGCGAAGAATGTAGTCGAACTTAGTAAAAATCAATCAAATTTACAGCTAATCTTTATCGGTTTTATTGTTCTATTCTTATTGCTCGTCCAATATATTATTCGAATGATTTTTAGAAATATTGGCAAACCACTGATTGACTTCTCATTTGCCGCAAATGAAATTGCTGCTGGTAGAGAAGCGGTTATTCATGTAGATCCTAAGAGAAAAGACGAATTAGGTATGCTATCTGTTGCTTTCCAGAAGATGGTTGAAAGCATTCAGGAAAAAGAACAGGGATTAGTTGCGCAAAATGAAGAGTTAATAGCCCAACAAGATGAATTACATGCACAGCAGCATGAACTTGAAGTCACGTTAGAAAATCTCAGATTACATGAGCAAAAACTCACTAGAAGAAATGAATTAATTCATAGTATTTCTAATACCTTAAATAAAAAAGAAGTTCTTCAAAGTGTTGTTCAAAACATGTGTAAACTGATTGGTGCAGATCGAGGAATCATTAAACTAGTAGAAGAAGACGCTTATGCGGCTTTTGGTCTAACTCAAATAGGTATCGATCGATTTATTCGTTTTATGGATATAGGGTTGGTACAGCGTCTATTTGAGACAAAGCAAGCATTTACCTTGAAACGGGAACAAGAAATTGAAGAAAAAGGATATCATGAGAATATCAACTATAGTTATGATTTGTATTTACCCGTTCTATCATCTTCGCATAAAGTTGAAGCTATCATGGTGTTCAGCCGGTATGGTAACAATTTCTCAGACAAGGATTTGAGTGAATATGAAGCATTAGCGAGACAAATTGCAATTTCTCTTGAAAAAATCAAGATGTATGAAGCAACGGAGAGTAATCGTAATTTAAATCAAGATATTTTAAATGCAGTCCAAGAAGGGATTCAGTTGATTGATCAAAATGGTAAAATGATTCAAGTAAATCAGCGTCTAAATTCCATCTTTAATCAAAAACAATTAATAAATGGATTGATAGGATTGTCATGGACTGAATGGAGCTCGCTTATGGCTGAGCAAATAGAAGGGGATACATTCCTTGTCAATTTGAAAAAAGCTATTGAATCTGCTGTAAATGCAGAAGAAGAGCAATCATTTGTTTATTGTAAAAAGGATACAAAACAAATAATGAAGGTGTATGCGAAAACGATTTATCATGGGGATGATTCTCTAAGAACAATCCTTGTTCATCGTGATATAACGAAGGAATACGAAGTTGATCAAATGAAATCTGAATTTGTAAGCACAGTGAGTCATGAATTACGGACTCCTCTAGCAAGTGTCCTTGGTTTTACGGAACTTCTATTAAATAAAAAATTAAAGCCTGAAAGAAAAATGAAATATTTACAGACGATTTATAATGAAGCAAATCGGTTAACTTTATTAATTAATGATTTCCTTGATGTTCAAAGAATGGAATCAGGTAAGCAAACGTATGAGAAGAAATATGTAGATCTATATCCAATTATTGAAACTACAATCGAACACCAAAAAGTGAATACGACCCTTCATCATTTTGTGTTTAAATCGGGTGTTCATCAGTCCATTATTTTTGGAGATAAATCTAAGCTTGAACAAGTGTTTACGAATCTTCTTAGCAATTCAATAAAATACTCGCCAAATGGAGGAAATGTTACAGTTAGGATAAATGAAAACCCTGAATCTGTATTCATCGAAATTGAGGACGAAGGATTAGGTATTCCTAATGACGCCATTCCACATTTATTCCAAAAGTTTTATCGAGTTGACAATTCGGATCACAGAAGAATTGGCGGAACTGGCCTTGGACTAGCAATTGTTGAAGAGATTGTTAAAGCTAGTGGTGGAAAAATAA
This sequence comes from Paenibacillus sp. FJAT-29882, assembly GCF_001510645.1. GTDB lineage: Bacteria > Bacillota > Bacilli > Bacillales > DSM-1321 > Peribacillus. The sequence continues at coordinate 1,472,159 of NZ_LMVB01000001.1, forward strand.
CCGTCGAATCTGAATATGGAAAGGGAAGTGTCTTCAAGCTTGAATTTCCAAGGGTGATAACAAGGGAGCTAACGAAACAAACGGAAGGAATCTCATCAGATTTGAATTACAATATCATAGTCATTGAAGATGATTTAAGTTTAGCTGAACTTTTAAAACTTGAATTACTTGATAGCGGATTCCATGTAAGTTACTTTAGCAGTGGAAGTCAAGCGTTGGAACAAATGAAAACAGCTGCCCCAGACGCCATTGTTCTAGATATTCTTCTTGAAGAAGATGAAATGGATGGCTGGAGTGTTATGAAAGAATTAAAGGGAAATGAACGATTCAAACATATACCCATCTTTGTTTCAACAGCTCTAGATGAAAAAGAACAAGGTTTTTCTTTAGGGGCTCAAGAATATCTAGTAAAGCCTTATCAGCCAAGTCAACTTTCAAAAGTGATTATGCACACTCTGTTAAGCAATGGGAAACAAGGTCAAATCTTAGTGCCTGAATAAATAATTTACAATTATGGGGATTGGTGTTAGGGATGTTGAAATCTTTAGGAAAAATAGCTGGATGTGTTTAACAGAATTACCAGTGTTGGTATAATAGACAGATAAAGTCTATAAAATAGGAACGGAGAAGGTATATGGGGAGAAAATCGCGAAGAACAAGGAAACTACTTATTCAAACGACATTACTATTATTTGTCTGTTTGATTATTAGTGTCGCATTTTATCTTTTTCAACTGCAATCGATAGAGCGACAGGCTGTACCGGCTTTTTCTGAAAAAGAAAGTCAGGTTACAAAAGTGGCTGTTAAGAAAGCACCAGAATCTTCTTTTCTAGAGAAAAAAACGGACGTACATAAGTACGAGCAATCGGGAACGCATAAACCCATCACAGTAACGTTTACCGGAGATGTTTTATTAGATCGAAGTGTAGGACAATTAATAGAAGCATATGGAGTAGATTATCCATTTATACAAGTAGGCGATACGCTCCGGAACTCTGATATCACGGCAATTAATCTTGAAACATCAGTCTCAACACGTGGCATTCCATCTGATAAGCAATTTACCTTTCGATCGGAACCAAAGACATTGCAAGGTCTAGTCAACTCAGGTGTTGATGTCGTTTCCTTGGCAAATAATCATACACTAGATTATGGACTCGACGCACTACGTGATACATTGGATCATTTGAAATCGTATAATATTGCCTATACAGGTGCAGGGAATAACGAGGAAGAGGCTTTTTCTGCCTTTTATAAGGAAGTGAACGGTAAGAAAATTGCAATCATTGGAATAAGTAGGGTTTTACCTGAGGTATCTTGGGTTGCAAAAGAGGATCAACCTGGTATTGCAAGTGGCTATCAAAATGAACCGATGATGACCTATATAAAGAAAGCAGCTGACCAGTCTGATTATCTAATGATAATGATTCATTGGAATAGGGAAAGACAAGATTACCCCGAAAGCTATGCTAGAGAAATGGGGAAAGCTTTCATTGATGCAGGTGCTTCAGCCGTTATTGGCTCTCACAGTCACTCATTGATGGGGATCGAGGAGTACAAAGGCTGTCCCATTTATTATAGCCTTGGTAATTTCATCTTCACAGAATCGGCTTCACCAAAAGGTTCAGAAACGATGATTGTCCAAGTTACTTTAGATAATGGAGAAATTTCTTCTTCGCTCAAACCTGCGAAAATTGTCAAAGGACAACCACAATTCATGGACGAAAACTATAACCAAGCGATTATATCAAAGCTCAATCAACTTTCTTATAATGTAAAGATTGATGGAAAAGGTGCAGTGAGTTACTTGCAGTAACTCCGCGCTTTTTTAAATTAAACATATACAACTCTTTCGAAAAATGATAAATTCAAATATGGTAATCAGAATAGAAACGTGGCTGCTAGCGCTGGATACGGACAGACGAACATAGTTAAAGACAACTATTATCCGTTTTTAATACGCTAAACGATAAAAAACGGGTACAATATTAGAAGTAGATGTAGCGAAATGCTTCAGGAGGTATAAAGATGAGTAAGATTCAGGCTGGAATGGCCATTAAATTAGAAGTGGAACGAGAAGCTGAGTTTGGTTATTTTATTGGTGACGGGATGGATAGTATCCTTCTACCGAACAGTGAAATCCAATCTGATTCACAGATTTCAATTGGTGATAAAGTGAAGGTTTTTGTCTATCTAGATAAAACGGGTCGCTTGACTGCAACAACGAAAATTCCTGAAGTGCGCTTCGATAGCTATGGCTGGGCAGAGGTTGTCAGCGTGAAAAAGGAAATGGGTGTATTTGTAAACATTGGCTTAAGTAAAGATATCTTAGTTTCAGTTGATGATTTGCCGAACCTGCGTCATCTATGGCCGAAAGTGGGAGATGCTCTATATATTTCACTAAAATCAGATCGTCATGAAAGGTTATTAGGAAAACTTGCGTCAGAAGATGTAATGCAGGAAATGTCAGTCGAAGCCCCATTAAAAGGAATTCGTAACGATTCTGTTAAAGGAAACGTTTACCGCTTATTAATGGTTGGCTCTTTTTTCATCTCCCAAGAAGGATATCGCTGCTTTATCCATGAAACGGAACGGGTTGAGGAACCTCGTCTTGGTGAGCTTGTGGAAGGACGAGTTATTGATCGGAAAGAGGATGGTACGTTAAATGTTTCCCTTTTACCTTTCAAACAAGATAAAATGGAAGAAGACGCAGCCGTTATTTATAAATATTTATTAAATCGTGGTGGTGCAATGCCATATGGCGATAAAACATTGCCAGAAGATGTGAATTTCCATTTTGGCTTAAGCAAAGGTGCGTTCAAACGTGCACTAGGTAAACTAATGAAAGAAGACAAGGTCTATCAGGAAGATGGCTGGACCTATTCTTCAAATCGAAAATAAAGCTTAGGGATGATGAAATTTTTCACTGTAATTTAGTGAAATACGTTCATCATCCTTTTTGTACTAATAATAAATTGACTATTCTGTTTCCTTGTTATCTCGTTGTCATCTTTCTGTTATGTTTGTTACTAGATCTTTATCTGCTTGTTCTTTGCAGGGGGAGATTCTGTGTTAACATGAATATTGTTAGCTTGAACAAGCATAACAGGGAGGGAACTATTATATGAAAAAATCAATCTTATCATTAGCTGCGGTTGCGATATTGTCCGTTAGTCTAGGGTCACAAGCAAATGCGCAGGATGTGAAAGTGAAAGATGGAGATACAATATGGGGACTTTCTCAAACACATCAAGTATCTGTAGAAGACATTATGACATGGAACGGGCTAGAAACGGCTCGAATACATACGGACGATATATTAAAGATTTCAAATGAAGAATATTATACGATTAAATCTGGCGATACATTATGGAATATTGCGAAAAAAAATGGCGTAACAGTCGATGAAATTAAAGAATGGAACGGAATCGAAAGTGATTTAATCTACCCTGGCAATCAGATTGTTATTTTGGATCGTACAAGTCAGGCACCCGTTCAGTCTGCGTCTGTTCAAAAATCAAGACCTGTTGAAGCTCCACAGACAGAGTCTACAAAGCAGCCAGTATCAACAGCATCAGCAGAACCAGTCGTTAAACAGACTGCGAAAACTGCAACTAGCACGGAAAATGTCGCAAAGGAAATAAGCGTTACTGCAACAGCTTATACGGCAAGTTGTAATGGCTGCAGCGGAATCACTGCAACTGGAATTAATTTAAAAAACAACCCTGATACGAAGGTAATATCAGTCGATCCGTCAGTCATTCCGTTAGGTTCGAAAGTCTATGTTGAAGGATATGGAAATGCAGTAGCGGGAGATACGGGCGGGGCAATTAAAGGAAATAAAATCGATGTCTTTATTCCTAACTTGCAAGATGCAAAAAAATGGGGAAGAAAAAATGTGAAAGTTAAAGTTTTAAACTAAAGGTCAGATAATAAATAGATGATTATCCCATAACAAAAGGGTCTGAACCCACATCTACTATATAATGTTTATATTATGTGTAAATGACACAATAAACGGTATATAGTGTAGTGAGGTCAGACTCTTTTCTTTTTTATCCCAGGCTTAGCGAGCAGTAAGACCTCCATTGATTGAAGTTTCACTTTATCATTCAATTTGTCATCATATCTATCTTTTCGTATAATGAAAGAGCTTATACAATCTATGAAAATGGCTGGAAAGGGTGAACGTGTTGAAAAGTGAGCATCAACAACTGCTTCAAACCTATTTCGGATATGATTCCTTTCGATCAGGACAGGAAGACATTATCGAATCGGTTCTAGCAGGATACCGTACGGCTGGAATTATGCCGACTGGTGGAGGGAAATCAATTTGTTATCAAATCCCCGCACTTATTTTTCCCGGAATTACGCTTGTCATTTCCCCCCTTATCTCATTAATGAAGGATCAGGTGGACGCTTTACACCAAAATGGCATTTCAGCTACGTTTCTAAATAGTTCCCTTGGTGCTAGTGAAGCGGCAGAACGACTTGCTGAGATTAAAGCAGGAATGCATAAGCTGGTGTACATTGCTCCGGAAAGATTAGAACTTCCTCATTTTTTGCATCAATTAAGTAAACTGGATATTTCGTTTGTTGCTATTGACGAGGCACACTGTATATCACAATGGGGGCATGATTTCCGTCCGAGTTATTTGAAAATCAATACACTCCTACAAGAAATTCCACAGAACCCGGTTGTCCTCGCCCTTACAGCCACTGCTACGCCAATCGTCAAGGAAGATATTTGTCGGACTCTAGATATCGATTTAGACCATCAATTCTCCACAGGATTTGCACGAAGTAATCTTACCTTTTCCGTTGTGAAGGATGAAAATAGAGCGCAGTTTTTAATGAGATATTTGGAAAAAAATCATAGTGAGTCAGGGATTATTTACGCATCAACAAGAAAAGATGTGGACCGGATCTCACAAAAGCTTACGAATACTGGGATTAAAGCAGGCAGATACCATGCTGGTATGAATGAGGAGGAGCGTACACGTCAACAGGACGCTTTTTTAAAGGACGATATAACGGTAATGGTGGCTACTTCTGCCTTTGGAATGGGGATTGATAAATCGAATGTGCGGTTTGTTGTACATTATCAAACACCGAAAAATATGGAAAGTTATTATCAAGAAGCGGGACGTGCTGGTCGTGATGGACTTGAAAGTGAATGCACCCTTCTTTATTCGCCACAGGATTTACATATTCAACGGTTTTTCATTGATCAATCGCAAGGAACAGATGAATGGAAGCATCAGGAGTTACAGAAGCTGAATCAAATGAAGGATTATTGTTTCACAGAAGGGTGCCTGCAAGCCTTCATCCTTCGCTATTTTGGAGAAGAAAACCCTGATGATTGCGGGCGCTGTGAAAATTGTAAAGATAATCGTGCTGAAATGGATGTAACGACAGAATCACAAATGGTTTTGTCTTGCATGATCCGAATGGGTGAACGTTTTGGGAAAACATTAATTAGTCAGGTGTTAACGGGTTCAAAGGTGAAAAAGATAGAAGAGTTTGGCTTCCAAAAGTTATCTACTTATGGCATTCTTTCAGCGAAATCAGCCAAGCATGTTGCGGATTTTATCGACTATTTAACTGCACAACAATTCATAGAAATTACCGGCGGGCAGTTTCCAGTGCTAAAGGTAAGTGATACGGGTAAAGAAGTTTTACTAGGAAAACGGAAGGTAATGCAAAAAGAATTAAAACAGGTACAGACTATTACGAATATCGACAGCGGCTTGTTCGAAATGCTTCGCCAAACTCGAAAGGAAATTGCTCAGAATGAAAAAGTTCCGCCTTTTATTATTTTTTCCGATGCTGCGTTAAAAGACATGGCAGTCAAATTGCCGGTTACAGTTTCGGAGATGCTTATGGTTAAAGGTGTTGGGGCACAGAAACAAGAACGATACGGGGAACAATTTCTTCAAACAATTGCTGAATATCTAGCTGACAATCCAGATGCTGAATTGGAGAAATCTCTTGTGGCTCATGCTGAAGTGAAAAAACAAACTAAAAAAGAAGCCACGCATCTAGAAACTTATCGTTTGTACAAAGAAGGAAATAGTATGAGTGAAATAGCCAGCACTCGTGGTTTAAGTAGAATAACCATTGAAAATCATCTTGTAACATGTGCGGAAGGCGGTTTTGATTTAGAGTGGGAAACGTTTCTACCGAAGGAGAAACTGGAGTTGATCTATCAAGCTATTGAAAGCACAGGTGCTGAGAAGCTCAAGCCGATTAAGGAAAATGTACCAGAGGATATTTCCTACTTCATGATAAAATTAGCATTATTGAAAATGGGACAAACTAATGGATGATTTGGATAAATAAATTCAATTTTTATGAGTATACTAATTTCAGAGGTTAGTATCCTGTTTCATTGTTAATGTTAGATGAGTATCAAAAAAAGAATTGAACATCTAAAATGACTATTTTTTATCGTGGCTAAGTAAAGTGAATGATTGTAGTTTTATTAGTTTTACATTTGATTTTTGGAGGGGACAGATGGAAGAGAATCGTGATACACCAATTCAAGAGCAGGAGTATACCCCAAGTAATACGAATGTAGTTTCAGTCAAAAGTTGGTTGGGTACTTTAGCATTGTTAATCATTCCAGTTGTTAATATTATCTTATTGTTTGTTTGGGCATTCGGTGGTGACACCAATTTGAACAGGCGGAATTTTGCTAAGGCACAATTGATTCTAATGGCCATTATTATCGGACTGTATCTTATTGTTCTCGTGTTTTTTTTAGTATTGGTTGGCATTACAGCGAATACTTATTGAATAATCTATGCTAGACACGGTTTTGATTATCTGGACCATTCATTTGTAACTGTGGTTTCACATGAATGAGCCTAAAATTGTTTAACATAGCCACTGAATTAGAGAGAAGATGGAAGAGGATTTTTTTATGTATCAGCAGACTTGAGTGTTGACTATTTTTTGAATGTCCGCTTAATTAGATAAAGTGAAATTTCAATCAGCGGGGGTTTCACTGCTCGTTAATGCGGGATAAATAAAATCCGACTATTTTTTTGATAAATAAATCCTGGTAATTATGAGTATACTATCCATAAAGGAGGTTACTCTTATGTACTTTGGTAAAAAGAATGCAGAGGAACCCGTTGTTGAAATGGTCGATACAGACGTCTATTCATGTGAATCGGAGGCTTGTAATGGCTGGATGAGAAAAGACTTTGCAAGTGCAGAAAATACTTGTCCAATGTGTGGGAGCAATCTAGTTGAAGAAGTAAGGGAGTTACCGAAAATTTCGAACGAGTATAATGCTTATCGTTAAGAAGTGAAGGGGTTACCTGAATGGTAATCCCTTTGTTCATGAAAAGAGAACTTGACCTCTTTATTAAATAATGGTATGATTGTTATCTTAGTGTTTTTCTTATGAATAACACAGAGGGTAATTTTATATAGAACATTTTTATTAAAGCATGGTAAAACAGTTTTGTTTTAGCAGCATAGAAGTACGACAACGTGTATGTTATGAAGCCTTATGGCCTATTAAGTAAAGAAACCCATTTGTTTTTTCCTCACAAGTTTTTTTATTCTTCAAGTAAACACACTTCTATTCTTTCTTTCCATTGGATTATGAACCCTTGTGTCTAGGGATTTCCGACAGTTACCTTTAATAAACATGTGCTTACAGTCAAATCTGATTCTCACTGGCGCGGTCTAGGAACCGTAGAGATGGGAGAGAGGCAGGGCTTTCATTGTTTTAGGTTTGGAACAGAAATTACTCTCATGCTTTTCGAAGTTAATTTGAAAAGCTGGTCATCATTGATAAACTAACTAAAGCTGCTCTTATGAGAAAGAGCAGCTTTTTATTTTTTGAAATTATTTCTTAATCTACAGGCTATTTTCCTTACTAGCTCTAAATCCTTAAAAAGATAGGCTCTTTTCGTAAAGATTGTTGTTTTTGCAAGTAACAAATTCGAGCAGATGTTGATTGTAGTGGAAGGTGCGAGGCTCCAGAGACCGCCTGCGGAAAGCGAGTACCTGCAACGGAAATCAACCCAGGATAGTCGTGTAAATATCATTCAAAAGCAACAAAGTATGCGAAAACAGCCAAAAGATAAGAGTCAAAACGGGAAAGATCTAACTATGATCCGACGATAGTTTTCCTTTTACAAAGCGCTTAGGCTGTTCTTATGGTATAATGAAAGAGAACGATTATTTACAGGCAAGTTTTTTGAAAAATACGCACCGAACCATTTTAATCAAAGGAGTGAGCTATTTTGTATAGACGTAATAATACAGAAGAAGTGGAACCGGAAGAAACAAAGATTTGGGATTGTGCATCTCCGACTTGTAAGGGATGGGTTCGAGCGAATTTTACAATGAGTGAACAGCCTAGCTGTCCTTTATGCGGTAGTGAAATGGTTGCTACGACAAAAATGCTTCAAGCAATTGATAATCCAAGGCATAAATAAGAACGACAAACAATGCACACTGCCAATGTGTATTATTTTTTGCAATAAATATAAAGACTGCAATTATTAACATTCCTTTTATCTCGTATTAACGGGCAGTACCCCCTCAAGGCTTAGAGGAAGCGTAGGTGTAGGTGGGGATGAAGAAAATCATTCACTTTATGAAAAAGAACTACCCATTAGAAGGTTACTCATAACCTCACTGATGGCTAGTTCTTTTTTTGTTTGAAGGACATGGGAACCGGGCTTCGTGACTTACTAATAAGCCCTCTACTTAGCTGGTTTACTAAAGTTATCCCAATTCGGACTCTTTACCGCCACCATTGTGATTAGGCAAGTGGAGCGTGCTACATGTGGTAAGTGATGGCTTTTTAACGCCATATTCGATTTGTTAGTGAATGTCTCTCTTTTTAAACTGGCCGCCGCGCACTTCAGCAATATCTCCGATTGCTAAGAAAGCCGATGAGTCAAAGTCCTTCACAATGTCCTTAAGCTTTGCTTCTTCAAGTCGGTTGATTACACAGAAAATGACCTTCTTGTCGTCTCCGGAAAAAGCTCCTTCTCCACTTAAGTAAGTAACACCGCGACCCAATCGATGCAGAATAGCATCGCCAATTTCGCGAAATTCATCACTGATAATCCAAACAAATTTCGATTCATCCAATCCTGCGATGACAATATCCATTGTTTTAAATGCCACATAATACGCGAGGATGGAGTACATTGCACGATCCCATGAATAGACGAATCCGGCACATGCAAAGATGAATAAGTTAAAAAACATGATAATTTCCCCTACAGAGAATGGAAGCTTCTTGCTTGCAAGTATCGCTAGGATTTCTGTCCCATCAAGAGAACCTCCATAACGAATAACGATTCCGACTCCAACGCCGACAATCATTCCGCCAAAGATTGAAGCGAGTAAGATATCTTGAGTAAATGCTGGTACATGGTGAAGGAAAATGGAAGTTATGGAAAGTACAACAATTCCATAAAGGGTGGATAATGCAAATGTTTTACCAATCTGTTTATAACCTATGAAGAAAAACGGAAGATTGAGAACGAAGAGAAATACTCCTAATTTCCAGTCAGTTATGTAAGAAAGCATGATTGATATCCCTGTTATTCCGCCATCGATGACATTATTAGGGACAAGGAATACTTCAAGACCGGTACTCATTAAAATCGCTCCGATTGTAATTAATATCCCCCTTTGAAGAATTTGCCTTGCGGTGAGTTTCTTGTGTTTCGCTTTTTTAATCATTGCTTCTACTGTCGTTAAATCTGATGCATTTGACATATAGATACCCTCTCTTTCTGTCTTTATACGCGGAAAAGAAACTTGAAAAATAAAGACTTCTTAAATTATTATACAGTTTTACTATTCATAAAAATATTTATTTGCATTCAATCTTTCAAAATTATGTATTTTAACCAGCTGTTTTCTGCTAAAGCAGATAGTGATATCAAATTATTCTAGCCGTTGTCTCCGATTCTCATTCTTTTTTTCGGTACCTAAAAACGATGTGAGATTAAGATTTGTCTTTTCTGAATGGGCGGATTACTATACACTGATAATAAAAACATCCCTAATGGAGACGATTATTTCTTAGATAAGGAAGTGCATGAATTGGAGCAATATTTTGTATCATCCAATCCGATTCTCTTATTAGTCGCATTAATATTGACATTTATGGCGGCTTATACGAGTTTGGATTTACTTACATTACTGAGAAGCTCTGCTGACCATAAGAAGTTTTTGTTATTCGGCGGAAGCTTTTCAATGGGAATTGCGATATGGACGTTTAATTTTTTTGGAATCTTGGCTTTTGAGAAGAACAGCGTAGTTACTTACAATTTATCAGTGATGGTGCTTTCACTCGTTCTTGGCGTGGCACTTGCATCAATGGGGTTTCTGGCATTAACCATTAAGAAACTCTCATTCATAAACATTGTTCATTGTGGTACATTATTGACCGTTTCTTTGTTATCTAACTATATTATTGGCTTATATGCCTTGAATCTTTCTATTAAAATCCATACAGTTTTGTTAATCCTAACAGTGATGATCACGTTAATTATTTTTGTTGTCGCATTTTTATTATTTTTTTATTCGAATTATCGGCAAAAAGAAAACCAAATATGGTTGAAGCCGACGAGTACATTTATCGTCTCTGCTGCGATTATCCAAGGCCATTTCATGTTAGTGCGTGCGCTACCTGTTAAACAATCGGTTGATAATGTGAATGAACTTGTCCATGATACTTCTTTTGTACCGTTTCTTGTGTTGTTTGTTTTTTTATTAATCGTTGGTGGGTTGATTACTTCAAGCTCTTTCATCACAAAACGCCTGCAGAATAGTGATAAATATTTGCAAGACTATCGATATGCGCTTGATCAAGCTTCGATTGTGGCAGTCACGGATTCCAAAGGAAAAATCATTTATGTGAATGAGAAGTTTACGGAAATCTCGCAATATAGGGAAGAGGAATTACTTGGGAAGACTCATTCAATCATCAATTCTGGCTATCATTCTAAGGAGTTTTTTCAGGATTTGTGGGATACCATCCTAAAAGGCAAGACATGGAATGGTGAAATTTGCAATCAAGCGAAGGATGGTAGTCTATATTGGGTTTCAACGACGATTGTCCCATTTCTAAATAAGAAGGGAATACCGTACCAATTTGTCTCGATCCGAAATGATATTACTGAACGAAAACAATCTGAGGAGCTACTTCATCGACAGGATAAACTGGCTGCTGTTGGTCAATTAGCTGCAGGAGTTGCCCATGAAATTCGTAACCCGCTAACATCCATGAGAGGATATGCTGAATTTCTGCAAATGGATGAGTTGAAGCCAGAAAGATTGGAATACTTCGATATTATTTTGGATGAAATAGAACGAGTGAATACGATTGTCGAAGAGTTTATGGTACTAGCAAAACCGCAGACCGTTCATCTTGAGTTGAAAAACATCGTCTTAATCGTACAAGACGTACTTACTTTGATTGCATTTGAAGCGAAAAACAAAAACGTACATGTGCATTTTGAAAGTCATAATCAAGAAATCCTTGTGAATTGTGATGAGAATCGTTTGAAGCAAGTGTTATTAAACTTCGCGAAAAACGGAATAGAAGCGATGCCTTCTGGAGGAGACTTGTATGTAAATGCTTTGCAGCAAGGAGGGAAAGTGATGATCCATATTCGAGATACGGGAGTTGGGATTCCTTCTGAAAAGTTGAATAAGTTAGGCGAACCATTTTTCACTACGAAAGAACAGGGAAATGGGTTGGGATTGATGGTGAGCTATAAAATTATTGAAGGTCATAAAGGGAGAATTGAGGTGGTTAGTGAAGTGAATGAAGGCTCAACTTTCATCATTAAGCTACCCACTGTCACGGTTTAAAAAATTTAATTGAGCATTAATGATAAGTACATTCAGTACGGGGATACTTGTTGATAAAGGAAGGGTTTTTAACGTGTATTTACTTTCGGTATTTTATCTTTAATCAGTGTTCTAATGACAGTATAACTCTTCATCGTTGAAGAAATAACGCCTTCTTAGATATTAACAATGAATGCTCGGCTTCTCGCTTCTAGAGAAACTGAGCTTTTTTGTATTCTGATGCAAATTAAGTTATTGCTTTATATTGGAACCTCGAATTTTATAAAGCACAAACGGTGTGATTTAATAGAGGGAAAGAAGCAAAGGAGAGGGTGAGTGTGCTGGGGAAGAAAAGTGTACGTTACATAACGATTATTGCTGCGACTTTATCAATTCTTTGGCTGTTAAGTTTTGGTTGGGCCATTCAGGATTATTATGCTACAGGTGCAACAGACGATGTGGTTAAAAAACAGGACAGTTCCCAAAAAACAGTGAAAAAAAATCATATGTTTACAGTAGTTGCCTTAGGTGATTCATTGACAAGAGGGACGGGTGACGATTCTGGAAAAGGCTATGTTGGCTATGTGGCGGATGAGTTGAAAGAGCGCTTTAATGGAAACGTTGTTGTTCAAAATCTCGGCATTAATGGTCAAATTTCTAGCCAGCTGAAAAAACAGGTGAAGCAACCGAATATTCAAAGACAGCTTGCTGACGCTGATATTATTTTACTTACGATTGGTGCGAATGATTTATTTCAACAAGGAAGAACATTGGAAAATTTTGATTTAGCTACCATTAAAACCATTGAAGATGCTTTTGTTGAAAATCTAACTACGATTTTCACCGATATTCGTAAGGCGAATCCAGATGCTTCTATCTTTTTTGTTGGGCTCTATAATCCTTTTATTGAAGTTGATGAAACAGGGGTAACTAGTCCAACCGTCCGTGACTGGAACCGTACAGCTGAGGAAGTGAGTTCAACAATCCCAAGGATTGTCTTCGTTCCTACCTATGATATATTCCAGTTGTCTGTAAATGATTATTTATTTACGGATAAATTTCATCCAAATCAACAGGGATACCGATTAATAGCAGACAGAATTGCTCCGTTAATTAAATGGGAGGGGGAAAGAAAATGAGCGCGACGACTCTTTCTGTGAGAAATTTAACGAAGACGATAAAAAAGCACAAAGTCATTAAAGGAATCAGCTTTGAGTTAAAGGAAGGAGAAGTTTTTGGCTTTCTCGGTCCAAATGGTGCGGGTAAAACTACAACGATTCGAATGCTTGTTGGCCTAATTAGACCGACTTCTGGAACCATTGAGATCTGTGGCTATGATGTAAAGAAAAATTTCACAAAAGCAATGGCGAATCTTGGCTGTATTGTTGAAAATCCTGAGCTATATCCTTATTTAAGTGGTACTGATAATTTACTTCATTTTGCGAGAATGCTTCCATCAGTAGATGCCAAACGAATTGCGGAAGTGGTTGATATGGTTAAGTTAACAGAAAGAATAGACGATAAAGTGAAGACCTATTCGCTCGGCATGAGACAAAGGCTAGGTATTGCTCAAGCCTTACTAAATCGACCAAAAGTACTTATTTTAGATGAACCGACCAACGGGCTGGATCCTGCGGGAATTCGTCAGATGAGGGTTTTCATTCGTGAACTTGCTGAAAAGGAAGGTTTAAGTGTGCTTGTATCTAGTCATTTATTAAGTGAAATTCAGTTATTATGTGATCGAGTGGCTATTATTACAAAAGGAAACATCATAACTGTTGATACAGTAGAGTCTTTGCTCTCGAGTCAGGAGCAAGCCATTTGGCAACTCGATCCATCTGTCAAAGGAAGAGAAATATTGGAAAGCCTAACTGAGGTAACTACACTTGATGATGGTTATATGGTCACGCCTTATGATTCTACCCAGATTCCTAAGTGGAATGCTGCTTTGGTTCATGCAGGAGTACAAGTACTACAACTGAATAGAAAGATCCCTGTATTGGAGGATCTATTCCTACAATTGACGGATACAGGAGGTGCCCATATTGAATAATCTAATCTTGAACGAAATGATGAAGCTTGTGGCAAGGAAGCGTTTGTTGGTGATTGGAGCGATTGTGGGAATATTGGTGATCCTGTTTACCTTTGCACAGTATAAGGAAGTACAAACACAGCGGGAAAAGCTAGGTTCAGATGATTGGCGAGCGTCTCTTCAACAGCAAATTATTGATATGCAAAACAGGCTTGGATCAAGCCGAATCTCAGATGATTGGCGTGAGCAGATTCAAGTTAGCGTTCAGCAATTGCAATTCTATTTAGATCAAGATATTAACCCAAGCGAACCAGGGGCCGTTACATTTGTTAGAATGTTCATTGAAAACTCTAGTGATTTATTTATTCCATTACTAATCATGATTGTTGCGAGCGACCTTGTTTCTTCTGAGCATACTCTTGGGTCTGTCAAATTACTATTAACAAGGCCTGTAAAGCGATGGCGGATTCTTTTAAGCAAATATATAACGTTATTGATGGCAACTTCGTTAATTGTTGCGATGACCGGACTGCTATCGTATGGATTGTCAGGGATTGTCTTTGGATATCATGGCTGGAATGCACCGATTATTACGGGCTTTCTTGTAGATGGAGGCGATGTAGATACGAGTAGTATCAGGCTTATTAGTCAATGGAAATTTGTGTTGATGGATTTTGGACTTGTTTGGTTTGTGGCTGTTGTAGTTGGAACATTAGCGTTTATGCTCTCTGTTTTAATAAGAAGTACGGCGGCAAGTATGGGTGTTATGCTTGCTGCGCTTATATCAGGAGCTATTTTAAATAATATGGTGTCATCTTGGGAGTCGGCCAAATATCTGTTTATGGTGAACTTGAAATTGACTAATTATTTAAATGGGGTGGCACCGCCGATTACAGGGATGACTTTGTTTTCTTCCATGTCGGTTCTCCTGGTATGGTGGGCGGCGGCGTTAGTCTTATCGTTCTTTGTCTTTACACGACAGGATGTTTATTAATAGAATTTCGATTCACTTCCAGCGAGCTTGCTTGTTGGATTTTTTTGATGCTGGAGGTATAAATGGAGTAAAAACAAGATCGACATTTGGTGGGCATAATTCATAGTGTGATGTAAATACTAGGAAATAGAAGTGTTTAGCTTGGATGATGGTTCTTTTCAAAATGTGTTTTTAAAAGCGTATAAAGTCTTATATTTCAAATCGGTTACGAATCTTAATTCTGGAAAATTTGTAGATGGGGAGGATACACATTATGACAAAAGAAAATAAAAATCAAGCAGAAATTGCAGGTAGACATTATCAGACTGAAGATTTTGAGAAGAAAGACCAAATTTCATCTGGATTTGCTGAAACTCATGAACAAGTAAGTGACCACTTCTTTGAAGGCACGGTTGATCAGCTAATAAATAATCAAGAAAATAAACCGGAATAAGAGGGATTGTTTTGAAGTCTATTAGAGAAATCATGACATCTAATGTAGATTACTGCACAACCTTTGATAATGTGTACGAAGCAGCTGTAAAAATGGCCGAAAGGGATGTAGGAGCTATCCCGGTTTGTGAGGATGGGAAATTAGTGGGTGTTTTAACAGATCGCGATATTGCAATCCGTTGTATTGCTGGGAAGAAACCAGGTTCGACGAAAATTACCGATGTCATGACGAAGGAACCAATTACGATTTCACCAGAAACTCCAATCAAGGAAGCTGAAGAATTAATGGCAGAGAAACAAATCCGTCGTTTATTCATTGTCGAACAGGAATCTCTCATAGGTATTGTTTCGTTAGGTGATTTTGCTATTCATAAAGGTACCAACATGGCAGCAGCACACGCACTCGCAGAGATTTCGGAAAATCAGCATATTCAACATTGAAATAAATACGAGTGTAAGATTAGAAAGCAAAACTTATTAAAAAAATATTTTTAATGAAAAAAGGGGCTGTCCCATAACCAAAGGGTAAGACGCCACATCTCTTATATAGCATTTACATGACACAATAAATGGTGGATAGAGTGGGAGTCAAATCTTTTGGGGACATCCCCTTTTTGTGCTTTTCTTAATTAATATGTTTATTAAACCAATCGCGAATATGCTCGGTGTGCTGCAATCGTAAACGTGGAGCTCCGCTTCTTGATACTTCATGGGTCTGTTCTGGAAAGACCACAAGTACCGCTTCTTTTTTCTGACGTTTTAACGCAACGAAGAATTGCTCTGCTTGTTCAATTGGACAGCGATAATCTTTATCGCCATGTAATAATAACAGAGGTGTTGTAACATTACCTACATATTTCAGAGGAGAGTGTCCCCATAGTTGTTCAGGAGATTCAATAATATTACCGCCTAATTCCCATTCAGTGAAGTAATAGCCAATATCGCTCACTCCATAGAAGCTGAGCCAATTGGAAATACAGCGCTGGGTAACGGCTGCTTTAAATCGATCTGTATGCCCAACAATCCAGTTTGTCATAAAACCGCCGTAGCTTCCACCTGTTACACCTAACTTGCATTCATCAAGGAAATCATACTCTGCAAGTACGTAATCTACGGCGGCCATTAAATCTTCATAATCCATGCCTCCATAATTGCCTCTGTTTGCATTAACGAATTCTTGACCGTAGCCAGCACTGCCTCGTGGGTTTGTGAATAGGACCGTATAACCTTGTGCAACAAGGGTTTGAAACTCATGAACATATGTATTCGCATACATGACATGCGGTCCGCCATGAATTTCTAGAATCAATGGATATTTTTTTCCTTGTTCGAAATTAGTCGGTTTCATAATCCACCCGTGTAATTCGAGACCGTCTTTAGCAGAAAAAGTAATGGGTTCAGCTTCCGAAAGTTTTTTATCTTTTAGAAATTCATCATTAACAAATGTAATTTGCTCAATTTCACCATTTGTTAAATCAAAGGAGTATAAGTCACCAGGGTGAGTGGGTGTGCTGATTGCTACAACAGCTTTATGTGTTTCGGGATTAATGGTTAATCCATAAACATGCTGATTTTCGAGAAGAGAAGGATACATTGCACCTTCAATGGTTCCGTAATATACGCCTGTGTTTCCATGGTCACTAATTAAAAAATAAAAGCCTTGACTGTCATTCGTCCAAAGAAGTCCCGGATTGACCGCTTCAATATGAAAATCGCCTGCTGTTAAATCACCGACTTCAACATCCCAATCTGTAGTTATGCATGAGAGTGAATCTGTAACTAGTCTATATAACCAAATTTTGGATACTGTTGCTCCTTCATATTCTCGTTCATGCCCAATTAATGTTAAATAATTGCCATCAGGTGACCATCTAGGAAAATAAAAATGCCCATTGGTTGCCGTTATTTTTCTCCATGATCGATCATCTAAATGGAAAATAAACACATCGGAAGCGAGATTATAATCAGCATCGCCTGTGTCATTACTCACATATGCAAACTCTTTCCCGTTCGGCGCCCATGAGGAGGGAGTAAAGGACTGCTCCCCTGAGGTCAATTGCTCTACTTGACCTGTAGGTACATCAACTAGTATGAGGTGAGAAAATGAACGATCAAAATAGCCGCTCCCATCTGCTTTGTATTTAATTCGATCATATACAATTGCTTCTTTGCGTTCCTTTTCTGGTTCTTTTTCTTTCTCATGTAAAGTGTATCCAGCTTTTATTCGCGTAGAGGTAAGGATTTTCCTTGAATCAGGAGACCATATAGGCGTAGTAGCTCCCAGGTGAAATTCTGTCAGCTGACTAGCTTCTCCACCAACTGTATTTATTATGTATACTTGATTTTTTCCAGACCGGTTTGATAAAAAAGCAAGGTGGAGTCCATCAGGAGACCATCTTGGTGAAGACTGACGATGAAGTCCATATGTCCATTGAACGGTTTGTTTCGTTAAAAAACTATATACATATATATTTGAAATATATTTCTCATCATCCTTAGCAACAGAGGTCTCAATATAGGCTACCATATTGCCATCAGGCGAAAGTTGTGGATCGGTGACAGATTTTAAGTCAAATAAATATTCTGCTAAGATTCCTTTATTACCCATTATATTCATCCTTTCTTTATGCACTATGAAACTAATTCTATCAAGTGATTGTTGATTCGACAAATATCATGGAAACTTCCCCTAAATCATTTAGTGAATGGAAATATAAATCCTTCAACAATGGAAAATGTTAAGCAGAAAAGTTTGAAAAAAGTCTTGCCAATTTATTAGAGATAATACTCTATAAGGGGCAAGACTTTTTATGAAGAAATTGTATTATTCTGCTGGTCTTTTGTGGTGATGAGTGTGGTGTGGTTGAAAGCCGTTTTCTACTAACTTTTGATAATGCTTTTCCATATGTTTCACAATCATTGCAGATTTCTCTTTAGAAATTGCACCGAATTCTACATATTTATGCACAATTTCTATTTTCTTAGCCAGCATTTCCTTATGCAATACTGCAAGTTCGTCTTGTTGTTTTTGGGTAAACTCTATTTGGTGTTCTTGTTTAACTTCGCTTTCTTGGTTATCTTTCTCAGCAAATGCCGTGATCTCGAAGTTACTAGTTACGAAACTAATTGTCAGCAAGGCAATAAGTAATTTATTCATGATACGATCTCCTTTTGTTATTATCTTTTTGTGAAAAATGCTTTAATACCCTTTCTAAAAAATTTAAGATGCTGTTAGTTTTTTAATATTGGAACCAAATTATGCATGTATATAAAATAACTAAAGGATTTATAGAAAATGCTTGTCTCCCGAATAGATGTAAGGATAAGTAAAAGGCGATTGCACTTAAAGTAAATCTTAACGAGGAAGACTTTAATGTGGACAAGGAATCATCAGCAACTTGCGGTATAAATGTATGAGTGGCAATTGAGGTAGTGACCAGATTGCTTGATTTCTTATTTACGAATGTAGTGATCATAATTGTTAGTAACAAGGTAATACATAAAAAAATAAACTATGAAAAAAAGAACATGTATGACAGATCAATTAGCTAATAACTTTTTAAATATCCACTAATTAATTATGCCAAGTAGCCCCAACTTGAATATCTTGTAATACAGAAGGAGGGATGAGCATGAATGCTGAACGAAAAGAAGTAATAAAAAGATTTCTCGAACAAAGGTTTACTTTAGATAATAATTTTGTTAATGAAGAAGCACTTTCGCAACTTATAAATATGTTTAAAAATAAAACAGAAGATTATGAATCTGAAGATGTAGCTCTAGAGCAAAGTGAAGACGAAGTCCTAGATTTAAGCTCAAACGAGAGTGGGGATGAAAATTTAGGCGAGCTGGGGGATGAAGGCCCAGACGAGAGTGAGGATGAAGGCCCAGACGAGAGTGAGGATGAAAGCCCAGACGAGAGTGGGGATGAAAGCCCAGACGAGAGTGGGGATGAAAGTCCAGACGAGAGTGGGGATGAAGGCCCAGACGAGAGTGGGGATGAAGGCCCAGACGAGAGTGGGGATGAAAACCCAGACGAGAGTGGGGATGAAAACCCAGACGAGAGTGGGGATGAAAACCCAGACGAGAGTGGGGATGAAAGTCCAGACGAGCTGGGGGATGAAAGTCCGGACGAGAGTGGGGATGAAAGTCCGGACGAGAGTGGGGATGAAAGTCCAGACGAGCTGGGGGATGAAAGTCCAGACGAGCTGGGGGATGAAAGTCCAGACGAGCTGGGGGATGAAAGTCCAGACGAGAGTGGGGATGAAAATTTAGGCGAGCTGGGGGATGAAAGTCCAGACGAGAGTGGGGATGAAAGTCCAGACGAGAGTGGGGATGAAAGTCCAGACGAGCGTGGGGATGAAAGCCCAGACGAGAGTGGGGATGAAAGTCCAGACGAGCGGGGGGATGAAAGTCCAGACGAGCGGGGGGATGAAAGTCCAGACGAGCTGGGGGATGAAAGTCCAGACGAGAGTGGGGATGAAAGTCCAGACGAGCGTGGGGATGAAAGTCCAGACGAGCTGGGGGATGAAAGTCCAGACGAGAGTGGGGATGAAAGTCCAGACGAGCGTGAGGATGAAAGTCCAGACGAGAGTGGGGATGAAAATTTAGGCGAGCTGGGGGATGAAAGTCCAGACGAGAGTGGGGATGAAAGTCCAGACGAGAGTGGGGATGAAAGTCCAGACGAGAGTGGGGATGAAAGCCCAGACGAGAGTGGGGATGAAAGTCCAGACGAGCCGGGGGATGAAAATTTAGGCGAGCTGGGGGATGAAAGTCCAGACGAGAGTGGGGATGAAAGCCCAGACGAGAGTGGGGATGAAAGTCCAGACGAGAGTGGGGATGAAAGTCCAGACGAGCCGGAGGATGAAAGCCCAGACGAGAGTGGGGATGAAAGTCCAGACGAGCCGGGGGATGAAAGCCCAGACGAGAGTGGGGATGAAAGTCCAGACGAGAGTGGGGATGAAAGTCCAGACGAGAGTGGCGACTAAGACGAAGAAAAAATAATTCTAATTTCGGTGGGATCATCTTAAGGTGATCCCATTACTTAATTTTTATCCTGGTTAAACAGATTGTAATACCCTAAGTAAGATGAATATTTAATGTTCTTAGTATATTGCTCGACAAAAAATGTTTTTTTGCTTCAAAATGGCCAAGCGTTCATGTTAGTTAGTCATTTCATAACTTGTTAAACAAGTAAGAATTGCCAATCGTTTCAATGATCGATGAATTATTCAAAATTACCTTCTGTTTCTAAGCAACTATCCTATACAAATATTTTATCAGAGCATAACATGGTTAAGAGTATTTAATCCTGCAGATTGGTCCGAAAAATAGGTACATCCTTTTAGACTACTTAAATTAATATCTTGGAAAATCATCATCTATTACCTGTTTCTTTGAGGATCTATGGAGATAATTCTTCGAGTAAATTATAGGGGGAAATGAAGAAATCTGTTTTGGAAAGCGTTGACAAAAACAAGGATGAACTCAAATGAAAGTAAAAATTGACAGCGCTTTACTCTTGCGGAAATTACGATTTAACTCATAGGAGGGATATGATGGATCACCCAATAATTGAGCCATGGGAAGCCGATGATTTAACTCATGAATTTTATGTACCTGACTATATTGAACGAATAGCACAGGATGTTCTTGAAAGTTACGATCTTTCTGTTAATAGCATACAGGTCATAACAACTAAGCCAGATAAAGGCGGTGCGATTTGGAAACTTGAAACAACTTCTGGTCCAAAAAGTTTAAAATTGTTACACAGAAGACCAACAAGAAGTATGTTTAGCTTGGGAGCTCAGGAATATTTAGTTAAAGTCCAAGATGCAAGAGTGCCCGCGATTGTAAAAACAAAGGATGAAAAGGATTATGTTGAAGCAGGAGGAAAGTTATGGTTCGTTGCAGAGTGGATAGAACCATTAGAACCTGTTACAAAAGATTTAGAAGGTGCGAAACATTTATGTTATGCGCTCGGTGAATTTCATCGTTTAAGTAAGGGCTATGAGCCACCGCAACAATCTGAAGTAGCTTCAAGACTGCATAAATGGCCATCTAGTTATGAAAAGATGATCATCAAAATGGATTGGTTCCGGAATATTGCTAACGTATATCACGAATTACCAGCAAGTACACATTTATTGAATGTAGTTGATAGGTTTGAAGAGCAAGCTAGAAATAGTTTGACAAGGCTTAATCAATCAAGTTATTCCGAACTGATAAAAAAAGGAAATGCTTTTTGGGGACTTGTTCATCAGGATTATGGCTGGTCAAATGGTCAAATGGGTAGTAATGGAATGTGGATTATTGACCTTGATGGGGTTGCCTTTGATCTTCCGCTTCGTGATTTAAGAAAGCTAATTAGTGGTACAATGGCAGATTTGTATAGATGGGATGTGAATTGGGTTCGGGAGATGATTAAGTCTTATCATGAATCTAATCCCCTTACAGCTGAACTATATGAGATTTTAATGATTGATTTGTCACTCCCAAATGAATTTTATAAAAATATTAAAGAAGTTGTATATGAACCTGAATTATTTTTAAATGATCAAACAACCCAATTAATTCAAACGATTGTTGATACAGATCAGACTAAATGGCCAGTTCTTAAAGAAATTGAAGATGATTGGAGGGGGAGGGAATAACTATGAAAATATTAATGATCTGTACTGAAAAACTACCAGTGCCTCCTGTGTTAGGTGGAGCGATTCAAACGTATATTTCTGGGAACCTCCCTTATTTATCCAAATTTCATGAAATCACGGTTTTAGGGATTAGTGAACCATCACTTCCAAATCAGGAAACAATAGATGGCGTTCATTATGTACGGGTACCTGGTCAAATATTAGAGATCTATCGAGAAGGAGTCATCAAGTATCTAGAATCGACTTCCTTTGACCTTATTCATATTTTCAACCGACCGCGTTTGGTCCTTCCAGTTCGGAAAGTTGCTCCTGAAGCAAAAATTACTTTAAGCATGCATAATGATATGTTCAATCCTGACAAAATAAGTCCAGAAGAAGCAACTGCTGCATTAGAAGAAGTATCTAATATTGTAACGGTAAGTGATTATGTTGGTAATGTAATACGAAATCTTTATCCACAAGCAACAGCGAAAATAACTACGATTTATTCTGGAGTAGATACTGAGCAGTTCTTACCTGGATACCATCCAAAGATGCAAAAGATACGTAATGAAATTCGTCAAGAACATGGCTTAGAAAACAAAACAGTTATCATGTTTGCAGGTAGACTTTCTCATAATAAAGGAGTAGATCGGTTAATTAGGGCGTTGCCGGAGCTATCAAAAAAATTTAAAGATTTAGCAGTAGTAGTAGTTGGAAGTAGTTGGTTTAGCGAAGATAATGTAACTGATTATGTTGCCTATGTTAGAGCAATGACAAAGAAATTGACAATACCAGTAGTAACAACAGGTTTTGTTTCACCAAGTGTCATACAAAACTGGTTTGCAGCGGCTGATTTATTTGTATGCACATCTCAATGGAACGAGCCATTGGCACGGGTACATTATGAAGCGATGGCAGCGGGACTACCTATATTAACGACAGCAAGAGGAGGAAATCCAGAAGTCATTCAACTCAATGAAAATGGTCTTGTTGTAGAAAATCCAGAAAATCCGATTGGTTTTGTAGAAAAAATTACAGAAATCCTATCAGACAAATCTAAAATGAAAAACATGGGGATCAAAGGGAGAGAACTTGCTGTATCTCTTTATAAGTGGGACAGAGTTGCTTCCGAAATACTTGGAGTATGGGGCGATGCAATTCATACGTCATCTTCATCAGTACCAGAAACTTTAACCGATATTTATGTTGAACAAGAAATCATAAAAGATTTGGTAAGCGCAGATTCTATTGAAGCGAAGCCTACTGATACTAAATCCAACAATAAGCAAAAGTCTACATTAGAGAAAAAAGTTGAAGCGAAGCCTACTGATACTAAATCCAACAATAAGCAAAAGTCTACATTAGAGAAAAAAGTTGAAGCGAAGCCTACTGATACTAAATCCAACAATAAGCAAAAGTCTACATTAGAGAAAAAAGTTGAGGCGAAGCCTACTGATACTAAATCCAACTATAAACAAAAGTCTACATTAGAGAAAAAAGTTGAAGCTGAAGTTAAACAAGAACCTATAATAGAATTAGATAATAAACCAGAAAAAGAAATTGAAAATCAGGGAATAAAAGATAAATCGAAAACTCATTCTGTTAGAGATATGATTAAGGAGTCGCTGAGGGAATCGGTTAGAAAGACGATCATAGAACAGATGATTATCGATTCGAATGAAGTTTCAACTGAAGATTCGATTAGCAACTTAATTAGGGAGTTGAAAAGAAGAAGAAACATTGAATAAGTGAGTAAGGCTGCATCATGATAATGATAAGCCCCGTTTCAAAGTAGAAACGGGGCTTATCATTGTGAAAAGTATATCGTAAAAATTTATTTCGGATGTCTTAAATAGATTTGACTCTATACACCCAATACACCTACAAGCTATATATTAAGGAATAGATCTGAGCATTTGTATATTGGACAACCTCTTGGAACTTAGAAGAGGGAGTGGAGTAAAATGGTCTTTTAATAGATTGAACTTGATCCCCTTAATTATAATTAAGGGTACAAGTCAATATACTCAAGAGAAATCATTTTTGTGGCACCAATTATTAATTTTATATCCTCGTCAGGAAAATCGATTTTTTAACCTCTAACTAACAGATTATCGGCCTGAACCACTACTTTATTTAACAATTCGGTATATTGCATTCTTCTACCTATAAATTCTTCTTCAAGTCGCATATTGTTTCACCTCGACTATTCGTCTATACTTAGCATTTGCCTTAGGGGAGGCATCTGATCAACCTCTACCCAAATATCCTTGTCCAGATCACATCCATCAATCAAACGGTACAATGCGAATTCATATTCGTGAAAAAAAGCTCATCTTTCTGTCGGAATAGTACCAGCAATAAGAGATCCTTTTGAAAAAAGAAAGTCTAGAGTAACAGTTGTGAACTCCGCAATATGTATTGATATCCTAATCAGTTTTAAACAAACCGTGCCTTTTGAAGGTTCTATTTTCCAAATAGTTTTAAAATCTCCTCTTTGCATGACTTTCATGTTAAACATTTAAAAGTGAGAATAAAACGTAGTCATCAAATGTTGAATCGGGAGATATGTTTTGAAGTATCCATTTTGCTTCGCGCTTTGTGTAGTTTATGGATATTAGACCATAAAATAAAGAGGGAATAGCATGTCTAAAGAATAAGATATTGAGCCTTCGTTCAAAGATGAACAACGTGATAAGTTTTCATCATCTTTGTTTAATATTTCACTCATATCGGAAATTGGGCGATCGACAGTGAGAGAATCCATTTTATAGATAAAAATTCCGTCACTGTCAATCACAATCATACTTGAGGCAAAATCCTGGTGGCATAATGACTTATTCATCTTTATTTCTTTTGGTCATGAATCAAAAACCAGATTAATGGCATGGTGATAGAAGTCTGGTATCTCTTTAATAAAGTATCTACATGTGAAAAAATAGCAGTTCAAATTTATTTTGAACAGTTACTAGTGATCTTCGTTATTTCAAATTGACTATCCACACCTATCTTTTTTCAAATCTGATTTCCATTCTGTTAATTGAAAAGACGGCAGTGTTTCTGCTGGGAATCCAATTACTTTTGAAGTTTGATGAAAGGATACTCACTCTTTCATGAATTTCAGCAGTTCATTTAGATACTCATTTACCGAAAATCTTCCATAGATCGCTTTAAAGACTAAAAAGTATTTGCTATCAACATTTACAGAACCTCGCCCAAATCAGTTTTGAGTACAACCGAGGTATGAATCTTGATATTTTTCAAATAATGTATTGTGTGAATTATAAAGATAATATGGTCTTATTAAATGAATCCTTTTCATCATGACTCCACCAAAATCTGTTTCAATTGACATACTGCTTTTTTACTTTAAAACGATATTAAATAATTCTTCTTCACTGCTAGTGGATAGTGAGCGATTCTGTTTTTTGCATCTACTACGAATACCGTTTCCATTCAGACTCCTCTCTAAGGTTTCTTTCTTTGCGTGGAAGCTACATAAAGTCCTTCCATCCGTTTTGTTACATGCTCAAATCCAAAATTTGATTCAACGAAAATCCGGCCTGTTCTCGCAATCGAGTTGGCTACTTGCTTATTAGATAATAAAAAGGCAATCGCGTCTGCAAAAGCTTCTGAATTTGTATAATCATCAATGACGATACCGTTTTCTAGATGTTTAATAATTTCCGCATTTCCGCCTCGGTTCGTAGTAATGATCGGTAATCCAGCACCCATCGCTTCATAATGTACTCGAGCAAGAGGTTCTTGCCATTGGGAGCTGCATACGAATAGATCCCCTATAAGGAAATGAGAAGGAATTTCGCTTGGTGGTACAAAACCGGTAAATACAACTTTGTTCTTACCTAACACTTCAGCTAGCTTTCGCAAATTTAATCCAAATTCGTCAATTCTATCGTCACTAAACCATTTACTTCCCACAATGACTAATACTGCTTCAGGATGTTCTTGTATGACTTGCTTCATAGCTGCTAAAAGTATATCGGGTCCTTTTACTGCGCTTAAGCGACCTACGAATAAGACGACTTTTTTATTCTCAACACCATACTTTTTTCGAAGTTCATTCCTTATTGATCCTGCATTATGATTCCAAATTGGTTTATATCTTTGCAAATCGATTCCTGAATAAATAGCCTTGACCTTGCTTTCGGCTAAAGGAAATCGTGATATGATCGTTCGTCCGATATATTCGCTGATGGTCATGATTTTATCCACAGCTCTAATGACCAAATTCCCCATTTCAGTAGAGATTTTGTCGTCCCTAAACATTTCATTATGGAGACTCAACACAAAACGACTCATTGGCATTGCATTTTTATAGATCAGGAGATCACGAGGACGGTTGAATACATGAATTACATCATAATATTCCTCGTTTGCCGTTTTTTCTGCTAACTTTTTGCCGACATGAAAGGCGTAATTCTCTCTGGGGAAACGAATGTATTTGACCTCGTTCACCACTTCCATGTCAGGGAGATCAGGGTCTGTAATACAATAGATTGTTAAATGATGGTTTTTGCTAAGATGAGGTGTTATTCCGTCGATTAAAACTTGAATAGCACCTCCTCTAATTGAAGGAACGGTAAGCATTTCTGTACAAATCAATGCGATTTCTATTGGGTACACGCCCTTTCATTGAAAATTGGGTCTTGCTGGTTTTAAACCAATAGTACTAATTTCACTCACTTAAGTGCTTCTGTTAGAATGCTAAAATCGAATATACAATGCTCCAGCCATCAATTATAGGGGGTTACTCCATAAATGGTTGGATGTATTGATTGGCAGCTAAAAATTCTTCAAATCTGCTAATATCAAAGCGCTTTCCAAGAAGCGTTGTACCAAAGAAATTTTCCGTCTTCATCATTTCGTTAATGGCATCTGTTAATTGAATTTCGTATCCTACTCCAGGTGTTATTCTTTCTAGATAGGAAAAAATTTCAGGGTTAAAGACATATCTACCGATGACGGCTAAATTTGAAGGTGGATTTTTTGCAGGTTTCTCAACGATGCTAATAACTTTACTTATCTCATTTTTAATTTTCTCACTTTTAACTACGCCATAGTTTGACAATAAGTGTTTTTCCACTTCATATAGACCAAGTACACTTTTTTTATGCTTTTCATAAACTTTTATTAATTGATTTAATCCTGTTGTCTCTTTATCAAAAATAATTTCATCTGGTAACAAAACAGCAAATGGTTCATGACCAACAAAATTTTTCCCTAGGAGGATTGCATCACCAAGCCCTTTAGCATATGGTTGTCGAATATATTGGATATGAATATCGGGAATTTTGTTTTTTTCTAATAAATGAGTGGATTGTTTTTTTTCAAGAAATGCTTCAAGTTCAAGTGATCGATCAAAATAGTCAGCAATCAGATTTTTTGATTGTGAAACTATAAATAAGATCTCCTCAATCCCTGAGGCCAGGGCTTCTTCTACGACATAATGAATAGCAGGTTTTACACCAATCGGAAATAATTCTTTCGGAACAACTTTAGTTATCGGTAAACCTCTCGTTCCATATCCAGCTGCAGGGATAATAGCCTTTTTGATCATTTCTTAATTCACCTCGAATGCTATTGCTTATTCTATGAAAAAGTGGGGTTTTATGACAATGTTAAATTTTTATTAACTTTAATATTAAATGATTTTGTGGTCCTTATTGGCAGTGCAATAGTCTAATTTCTAAGTATTTTATTAAAATAATTGAATAATGGTGTTTCGGTTAAAAGAAGCTGAGAACAACATGTGATTATTCTTTATTTAAAGAGAGGATGAGGTCGAAATAAAAGAAACTTTCATTGTATATAGGCAGATGTTAAATCATTGTAGATTGTCCACTAATATGATATAGGACTTTAGATTATTAGAGAGGGGACAATGTCGTATGGAAATCTGTGTGATAGGTGCGGGATATGTTGGCTTAACGACTGCGGCGGTTCTGGCCGATCTCGGACACACAATTTGCTGTGTAGACACAAATATTGAAAAAATAAAACAATTAAAACGCGGGGAAATTCCAATCTATGAACCAGGTTTAACTGAATTAATAAGTAAAAATAAAGACCAATTAACCTTTAGTTCAATGATTGTTGAAAATATTCAAAAAGCAGCGGTTATTTTCATCGCTGTTGGCACTCCATCTTTAGCAGATGGAAGAACGGATTTGACTTATATTCAATCAGTAGTAGATGAAATTGCAAAAGCCATAAGGTCTTATAAAACGATTATTACAAAAAGTACGGTACCGCCGGGAACTAATGAAAATATATATAGAATGATAAAAGAAAAAGGAGTAGACCCACAGCTTTTCAATGTCGTCTCCAATCCTGAATTTCTAAGAGAGGGTTCTGCCATCTCAGATATGATAAAACCAGACAAAATTGTCGTGGGTAAACAACAAGAAGATCAAAAATCCCTTTCCATCTTAAAAGAAATATATGTAAAAATTAAAGCACCCTTCATCATTACAAGTCTCAACGGTGCTGAAATGATTAAATATACATCTAATGCTTTTTTAGCTACAAAAATATCGTTTATCAATGAAATAGCTAGAATCTGTGATAAGTATAATGTGAATATTGAGGATGTTTCAAAGGGAATAGGCACCGATCCAAGAATCAGTCCCCATTTTCTTTCAGCGGGTATTGGATATGGTGGTTCCTGCTTTCCAAAGGATGTTCGTTCATTAGAACACAGTGCATTAGACAAAAATATAACGCCACAGTTGTTACAAGCTGTTCAAGCGGTCAATCATTCACAAGTTAATCTGTATATTGATAAGCTAAGTGCCTTCATAGATGATTTTTCAGAGAAAACGATTGCAATATTAGGAGTTGCCTTTAAGCCAAATACGGATGATACAAGGTATTCTCCAGCCGTTTCATTAATTGAAAAATTAAGTTCGCTAGGATGCTTAGTACAAACGTATGATCCGAAAGCTCAACTACCTTTCGCAATGATGGAAACGGTCAGTCAGCATTCCAAGTTAGAACAGGCAATTATGAATGCTGATTGTGTGATTATCGCAACAGATTGGGAAGAATTTAAACAGTTGAATTGGCTGAAAATAAAAGAGTTAATGAAAGGTGAATACATTTTGGACGCACGTAACTGTATTGATCCACAAGCAGTTAGAGATACTGGCTTAACGTATATCGGAGTTGCCCGTCCATGAAGATATTGGTCACAGGGGCAGCGGGATTTATTGGTTCACATCTTTGTGAGAAGCTTTTAACAGACGAGAACAACGAAATAGTTGGGGTTGACAAATTTACTGGTCCAACACCTAAAAACCTGAAGAGTGTGAATCTAGGCAATTTGCTCAAAAACGCGCGATTTAGGTTAATTGAAACGGATTTATTGACAGCTAACTTAGAAAAGTTACTAGAGGATATAGATGTTATTTATCATTTAGCTGGTATACCTGGTGTACGTTCGAGCTGGGGGGTGGACTTTGATCCATATGTGAGTAACAATATATCTGTCACACAGCGTCTTTTAGAAGCCGTTAAGAATAAAAAAATAGTTAAGTTTATATATGCCTCCACATCCTCTGTTTATGGAGAAGTAGATGGGAAAGTGACAGAAGGTGCATATCTATCTCCGCTTTCTCCATATGGAATTACAAAATTAACAGGTGAACATTTATGTAATGTTTATCATAAAAGCTTCAACATCCCGATTGTAACTGTAAGGTTTTTCACTGTTTATGGGCCAAGACAGAGACCGGATATGGCATTTCATCGCTTCATCACACAAGTTTTGAAAGAAGAAACGCTTTCCATATTTGGTGATGGGACACAGACAAGAGATTTTACCTATGTAACGGATTGTGTTGAAGCTATTGCGTCGATTATTTACAAAAACCATGTGATTGGCGAGACCATCAATATTGGAGGAAAAGAACGGGCCTCGATTAATGAAATCCTTGCAATTATAGAAGCGCTTACAGGAAAAAAAGCAACGATCGATTATTTACCAAAACTACTTGGAGAGCCAACTCACACATGGGCAGATATCTCAAAAGCAAAAAAATTGCTGAACTACAATCCTGAAATTTCCTTGAGGGAGGGGATTGCAAAGGAAATAGAGTATATCCGTTCTATATACACATTAAATGGGGAGATAGATTCTTGTTGAGATAAAGGAAAATGAATGGATATTATGTGTAACTGTTGAGAGGATCCAATACTCAAAGTGTCAAACTTACAATCCCTCTTTTCGAAAACCTTTCTTTAGTTCGAACTAGAACAAAAGAAGGGCTTCTTTTGTTATTTTGGGCGAGGTTCGCCAAGCAAACGCTTATGCATCCATATAGCTGCTTGGGAGCCGTCTCCCATTGAAATGGTCACTTGTTCGGAATGTGCAATCAGGTCGCCGCCTGCCCAAATCCCAATTATATTCGTTTCCTTTGTGCGCGGATTAACGACAACGTGCTTACTTTCATTTAATTGGACACCAACTTGTTTAGCTAAATGATTGTTTAATTGATTGCCGCTAAAGCCGGTAAATCCGCGCTCGGCTTTAATCAATTCACCATTTTCAAGCAATAAGCCAATAAGCTGTTTTTTTGCATCCACTACGATCTCGCTAATGGGTTCTTCAATAATCTGAATCCCAAGCGATTTTAATTTCAAGAGGTTCTCTTCACTGATTTCTTTATTATCATGATTGATGACGGTTAGTTCTTTTGACCAATATGTAAGAGTCATTGCCATATTTGCTACAGTATTTCCACTCCCAAATACTATGGTCTTTTTACCAGTTATTTCATAGCCATCACAGTCAGGGCAAATAAAGATTGAAGTCCCAAGGCACTGTTGAAGATTAGGCAAGTCTGGTAAATAATCCGTTAATCCTGTTGCTAAGAACACGGTATTTGTTAAATATATTTGCTTTAGTAAGGTGCGCACGGTAAATGTATTGTCAGATTTTTCAAGAGAAGTCACTTTATCATCAATAAAAGAAACACCGTATTTCTCAGCATGTTGCTTGCCGAGGTTTCTTAATTCTGGTCCGCTAATTCCATCCGGCCAGCCGAGAATATTATGATATCCCCTTGTAATTGTGGACCGGCCTTGATTCGAATCGATTACAAGAACAGAATGATTATATCGGCCTAGTTGAATGGCAGCCTGTAACCCAGCAATTCCACCCCCAATAATGATGCAGTCAACTGTCTCCATATCCTTCACCACCCGTAAAAAAGAAATCAAATAATAGTTCCTAGTTTTAAAAAATATACCCATATTAATCTGTAACTATCCCCAGAAAGTGAAACTTCAATCAGTGGGGGTTTCTTCATTCTCTACTAATTTCCCATGATACTCTAAACAAAAATACAGCCTGTGAAACCGGGATAAATAAAAAAGCAACCCAACGTATATGTATTGGATTACTTTTTATTGTCATATATCCTCATTTTTCTTCACTACTATTTTCGATCCATTCTTGTGACCATTTCTGGATTTCTCTGACAGCAGGTGCAAGTGCACTTCCTTTTTCAGTTAGGGAATATTCAATCCGTACCGGTGTTTCGGCGAAGACTTCGCGTTTAATGATGCCTATTTGCTCAAGGTCCTTAAGCCGTTCCGATAAAATACGACCGCTAATTGGAAAGGCAGATTCTATTTGACAAAATCGTTGAGGTCCATTCAATAATTGATTGACGATTAGAACCGTCCAGCGTTTTCCGAGTATCTGTGTGCCCTTTTCAAAGCGAGGGCATAACAAATCTTCAGTTTTATTCATTTAATATCACCCCATAATAGTAGTATAACTCTTTACGCATAATGTAACAACATAACAGTTTAGTATATAGTGTCATAAAGTAATCATGAAAAAATGATTCTTGATGGTATGAATAATATGGAGTCTTTGTTTAGAATTTTTCAGTAAGTGGTATATAGAAGTAATCAAAAAGGAGGTTGGTAGGGATGGGATTAGTAAAATCCGTAGGTTCATATGTCATACTTGGGGTCGGAATTGCAGGTGTCTCAATGGTATCAACGAAAAGGAATAGAGAAAAAGTTGTTAGTGCATATTCCAAAATGAAAACGAAAGCACTGAAATTTTGGCAAAAACAACAAAGTGAGGTAGACCAATTATTAGAAAAAGCGGGACATCCTAATCCATACGATATCGGAGATTCGCGAATGATTGACGAAGGTAGCATGACGGGTATTCAATATTACAATAAAAAACAGTAAATGAAATGCTAGTAGCTAAGATGGGGTTCAAATGACTTCTACCAGAAATTAATTAATGGGCAATTTGTGGTTACGGTGTTTAATAGCATTGTAAATGAGGATATTCCAAAAGGGTCTTGACCCAGCACTCACCACACGGTTTATAGTGTTACTTACACTTCATTTAAACTGTATGTAGCAGTTGCGGGGTCTGACCATTTACTTATATAACATCCTTACTGATCGAAAAAATCTTGCTTTTTAATCCCCACTTTTTGTTGATATGGATTTTCTTCGTCGGTATTTTGATCCAAATTTGTTGAGCTCACAAGTTTAGGACTGTCTGAAGGTTCTACATAAAGTCTAGCATGATGTTTTGGATTCGTTTCTTTAGTCATATATCAGCCGCCATTTTCAAATATGTTCTTTCGGCACATTAAAGAAGAATGAGAGAAATTAACTGCGTTTTTGTTTCTTGTTTGATGAAGGTACTTGAATGGAACCTGTTTCATGAGTGGTAGTTCCTTGACCTTCTACTTGTGAAGAACGTAGGCTTGCTTTGGAATGATCCTTTTTAATTTTACTCATTATGTTCACCTCCAACATTACTTTTTGCTAACAGGTGAGAAACTATACAAGACGAAAAATGGTTTCTAGAGTGGAGACAAAGTTTCTAAATAGGAATGTAAAATGGCTATTTGCTTTTCTTTCTCTAGTGTGTAGATATGATCTCTACTTCTAAAGAAATTTCTACATTCCCTTTTAGGGCTCGTGAAATCATACACGATGTCTCGGCTTTTTCGGCAAGCTTTCTTGCTAAACGATGATCACTTTCATTCGCCTCTTGTTTGAGAACGACTTTAGGCCGATGGATGATTTTCTTATAAGTAAATACCCCATCCGTTACATCTACAATGCCTTCTGAATGAAGAGTAATTCTTTCTTTTTCCAGCTTACTTCTTTCCATCATCGCCGCTAACGTAATAATATAGCAAGTTGCTGCTGCTCCAAGTAGCATTTCATCTGGATTTGTCCCAATACCTGGTCCATTCATTTCAGGGGGAATGCTTATTTGTGTTTTCAGATTGCCAGACTCTATTGTCCCAGTATCGTTTCGTCCACCTTCCCAAATTGCCTGTAAATGAAACTGGTGTTCTGCCATATCAATAGCCTCCTTGTTTAGTATGTACTCCTATTGTATAGCAAACTGCAGGTAATTCCTTGTGTTTTGCTTTGGAACAGAGGGGATGAAATCTCTTGCAATCTGCAAAAAGTAGAGGTTGTATTGACAATTGCTAAAAAAAAAGTTATCTTTAATTCAAGATATCTGAATAAAGGTGATTATGAATGATTTCGTCACATATCTCGAAAATAAGATAAAAATAGAATATAAAATCCAATTTTAATTAAAGTAATATTTAAAAAGGAGCTGGATAATATGGAACTTAAAGGAATTCACCATGTATCAGCGATTACTGCAAGAGCAGGAGAGAATTTTGATTTTTATACTAAAACATTAGGTCTGCGTTTAATCAAGAAAACAGTGAATCAAGATGATATTGGTGTGTATCATTTATTTTACGGTGATGAAGTGGGGAATCCTGGAACGGAATTAACGTTTTTTGAAATTCCGAACGCAGGAAAAGTACATGAAGGTAATAACAGTATTTCTGAGTTATCACTGCGTGTTGCAAATGACGATGCGTTAAATTTCTGGAAGAAACGTTTTGAAGAAGAGGGCGTTTGGCACGGGGAAATCACTAAAAGATACACACGTCTTGTTCTTCCATTCAAAGATTTTGAAGGACAGAGATTTGTGTTAGTTTCCGATGAGTATAATCAAGGTATAGCTGGTGGAAACCCTTGGGAAAGAAGTCCGATTCCAGCTGAATTCGCGATTCTTGGATTAGGACCAGTCTCATTGACTGTACCAAATAGTGAGCCAACGGAAAAAGTACTAGTTGAAATTATGGGGTTTAGGAAGGCAGGAAGCTATCCGTCAGAAGTTGAAGGACAATTAGAGACAATCGTCTATGAAACAGGTGAAGGTGGAACAGGTGCAGAAGTGCATGTTGTAACACGTAATGATCTACCACGTGAACGTCTAGGGCATGGAGGCGTCCATCATGTTGCTTTCCGCGTGGATAATGAAGAAGAAATGAAGCAATGGATTGCAAAAATAAATGAAAATAGAATTCCAAATTCAGGATTTGTAGATCGATATTACTTTAGATCATTATATTTCAGAGAACCAAACGGAGTTTTATTTGAGCTTGCGACAGATGGCCCAGGATTTGCAACAGATGAAGAGCTAGCACATTTAGGAGAAACTTTAGCATTACCGCCCTTCTTGGAATCAAAACGAGAACAAATTGAGGCGAAATTAAAACCATTGAACACGAAAATAAATTAACGAGTAAAGGTAGAATCACTATGCAAAAGCAAACAACTGGAATTCACCATATTACGGCTATTGTCGGCAATCCACAGGAAAACGTCGATTTTTATGCAGGTGTCCTCGGCTTAAGAATGGTCAAGAAAACTGTAAACTTCGATGATCCAGGCACCTATCATTTATATTTTGGGGATGACGCAGGTTCGCCAGGGTCAATTATTACTTTTTTCCCTTGGCCAAATGCTTATCAAGGTCGTTTAGGTTCCGGACAAGTTGGAATCACATCCTATGTAGTACCAGAAAAAACATTGGGATTCTGGGAGGAACGTTTAACGAAATTCAAGATTACCTTTGAAAAACATACACGATTTGGAGAGGAATATCTCGAACTTCATGATCCACATGGCTTAAACGTGGAACTTGTTGCCCGAAAAGCCGGGAAAAACAGTAGATGGTCATTTGGCGGCGTACCTACTGATAAAGCTATTAAAGGATTTGGCGGCGCTGTTCTTCTATCGGCCTCTCCAGAAAAAACAATGAAAACGTTAGAAGAAGTTATGGGTTTGAAAAAAATGGCTGAAGAAGGAGATCTTGTACGATTTCAATCAACTTCAGATATTGGAAATATGATTGATGTAAAGAAAATCGCTTTACCAAGGGGCCAAATGGGTGTAGGAACGGTTCATCATATTGCTTGGCGTGCGAATGACTCAGATGACCATAAAGAATGGCGTGAGCATGTAAGTCGTTTTGGCTTTGGTGTAACTCCGTTTAAGGATCGACAATATTTCGATGCGATTTACTTTCGGGAAGATGGTGGCATATTATTTGAAATTGCCACAGATCCACCAGGATTTGCTTATGATGAATCATATGAGACGATGGGAAGTAAGTTAATGCTCCCATCATGGTTGGAAGAGAAACGAGAATCTATTGAAACAACTTTATTACCGGCAATCCCAAGAGTATTGGAGGAAGATAAGTAATGATGAAACATATTTTTCAAAAGGGAAGTAATTTAGAGACACCTGTTTTATTGCTTTTACATGGTACAGGAGGGACGGAAACCGATTTACTGGGAATAGCTGAGATGGTATCCCCTGAATCCTCTGTTTTAAGTGTTCGAGGAAATGTGTTAGAGAGTGGGATGCCTCGTTTTTTTCGCCGACTTGCAGAAGGTGTATTTGATGAAGAGGATTTGGTGTTTCGCACACAGGAATTAAATGAATTTCTTGATCACGCAGCAAAAGAATACGGGTTCGACCGCAAAAACATCGTAGCACTTGGCTATTCAAATGGTGCCAATATTGCTGCAAGTTTGCTGTTTCATTATGAGGGAGCGTTGAAAGGAGCCATCCTTCATCATCCGATGGTGCCAAGACGTGGAATCGATTTACCGAATAATAGCGGCATCCCCATCTTTATTGGCGCAGGGGTGAATGATCCATTATGCCCAGCGAAGGAAACGGAAGATTTAAGCCAACTGCTTGAATCGGCTGGTGCATCGGTTGAAGTGAAATGGGAAAACTTTGGTCACCAGTTGACACGATCTGAAGTAGAAGAGGCAGGAGTTTGGTTTCAAAAACATTTTGGCTAAAAGGGTGATCAAATGATTTCTTTGAATCCAGAAACGATAACGGAACGGGATAATTATAAAATTTTGGTTGGGAGTATTATTCCGAGACCGATTGCCTTGGTGACAACACTCTCGAATGAGGGTGTCATCAATGCAGCCCCATTCAGCTATTTTAATATTGTTAGTTCAAATCCGCCGTTGCTTTCTGTGTCGATCCAGCGTAAAGCTGGTATTCAAAAAGATACGGCACGGAATGCTATCGAAAAAGGGGAATTTGTTATTCACATTACCGATGAGAATATTGTAGCAGAAGCAAATGAAACAGCAGCTGAACTGCCACCAGAAAAAAGTGAATTGGAAAGAACGAATTTTACCCTTGTTGAAAGTGAACGGATTACTGTCCCTGGAATTAGAGAAGCAAAAATCCGTTTTGAATGTAGGCTTGAACAGGCGATTCCATTAGGTGGCAATGATTTGGAGTTGGGATGCGACTTATTGATTGGAAGAGTGGTGTGCTATCATATCGACGAAACGCTCTATCATGAAGGCCGGATAGATGCACTGGGATTAAACCCAGTGGCAAGACTTGCTGGTACTAATTATTCGAAACTAGGTGAACAATTTTCGATCGAACGTCCGAAATAAGATAAGCAAACACTGCTTTATGACATGATAAAAATATAGGTTGTGAAAAATTGGGTGTTCCTTTCATTACGGAACATCTTCTTTTTCTTATAATGAAAGATTGATATTAGTTGATTCAATAAATGGATCTGGTTATTAAGCAATATCATTCGATTTTTATGCAAGTCATCCTTTCTTTTATGTTATCAAACGTTGCCATCAAGTTTTTTATTGATTTTGCTCACAAATCAATCATACCCTTAACAAATACGACCTTTTTTATCCAACTCTTAACGGGCAGTAAGACCCCCACTGATGGAACTTTATTTGTTAGAAATGATAAGTAGAAATAGCTTCTATTTGAGGGTTTTAGTTCTATTTTGACTGTCTGTGTATATACAGTAATGAGAGAGAGTTGTGAGGAGATGAGCAAAATGGCGAGTGGTGAACATAGTGTAATCATACCATTATCTATTGAAAAGGTATGGGATTTTGTTAGTGTGATTGATAATTGGGCTCCGCTAGTACCAGGATACATTTCACATACGGTGATGACAAAGAACCAGTCAACATGGGAATTCATAAGTGATTTTGGGCTGTTTAAGAAAAAGGTAAAACTGCTTGTGGATATTACAGAATGGTCGGGACCAGAGATCGTCACATTTCGCCTAACAGGAATGAATGAAAATTTCTTAGGTAGTGGTTATTTCAGAGCTGAAATGATTGATAAGAACCAAACGAAAATGACTGGGCAACTGGATATAACAGCAAAAGGAATGAAAGCACCTATGGCTAATTCGCTGTTAAAATCAAATGTCCCTGAAACTGCAAAAGCACTTTCAGATGCGGTTGCAGGCAAGTTGCTAGAAATTCATCATGTAGCAGGATAAGATACAATTCACTTATACTAAAATAGTAGTACGTGTTCAAAATGTATGATCAGAAAAGGGAAACCAATTTTTATTGATGGCGAAGCTCTGTACCCTTGTTAAAGTGTACAGAGCTCCGTTTTTATTTCTTACATAATGATGAACACTTTCTAAATGAGAAAACAGTCTTAACAGAATAAAATTATGAAACTTATTATAGATGATCATCGTATATACTACTATCCCCTTACATTTAAGGTACGAGCAGATACACTTTTCTTATCCGTATTTGCGTGGTATTGTTAATCTTACTAAGAAATATTCGAAGGTGTTGATTGAGATAGAGGCGCAAATCACTTCTATATTATTTAATTTTGTGCTGGGACTAAATATTCTTTTTGCTTTATTTGTTGTTTTTTGGGAAAGAAGGGATGCAGGCGCTTCTTGGGCTTGGTTACTTGTGCTATTCTTTTTTCCAGTGGCTGGTTTTATCTTATATTTAATTTTAGGACGGACATTGCGACGTGCTCATCACTTTGAATGGGAAGGTCGCGAGAAAATCGGGATTGATGCTATTCTGAAAAATCAACAGGAGCAATTGAATTTAAATCAATTTGATTTCAGGAATCAGATAACCGAAGAGAATAAAGACTTGATTTATATGCATTTGCGAACGAATGATGCAGTATTAACAGAAGACAATTCTGTTGAAATCTTCACAGATGGCAATGAAAAGTTTGCACAGCTGTTTGAAGATATTAGAGCGGCGAAAGATCATATACATATTCAGTATTATATTCTTAAAAAAGACGAGCTAGGCAAAAAATTCATTGACCTGTTGACCTTGAAAGCAGAAGAAGGTGTCACAGTACGTGTACTCTATGATGAACTAGGTTCCCGTGGACTAACGAAGCGTTTTTTTAAGGAGTTTCGGAAAGCTGGAGGTTTAATCGAAGTATTTTTCCCGAGCAAATTGCCCTTTATTAACTTGCGGCTTAACTTTCGTAATCATCGCAAGCTGGTCATTATTGATGGGAGGATCGGTTATATCGGCGGCTTTAATGTTGGTGATGAATATTTAGGATTAAATCCAAAATTCGGTTATTGGCGTGATACTCATCTGCGGATTCAAGGTTCAGCTGTTTACACGATTCAGACGGTGTTTATTCTCGATTGGAATGAGGCGTCTAAACACCATGATATTGGCTTTGTTCCGAAACATTTTCCTGAAATACATGCACCTTGTGATTCCATTGGGATGCAGATTGTAACAAGTGGTCCAGATTCCAAATGGGAGCAAATAAAAAATGGGTATATTAAGTTAATCATGTCGGCTAAAGACTCCATTTTAATTCAAACTCCTTATTTTGTGCCTGATGCAAGCTTACTGGATGCCCTCCGTATTGCGGCATTATCTGGTATTAAAGTAAGCCTAATGATACCCAATAAGCCTGACCATATGTTCGTATATTGGGCTACCTATTCTTATATTGGTGAGTTGCTTGAGGCAGGGGCAACGATTTATATTTATGATAATGGCTTTTTACATGCGAAGACGATTATCGTAGACAATGAAACAGCTTCAGTAGGAACGTCGAATATTGATATGCGAAGCTTTAAATTAAATTTCGAAGTGAACGCCTTTATTTACGATGGTAAATTCGCCAATGCACTTACAAATTCTTTTGAAGAAGACATCAAAGTTTCAAAGCAACTTACTCTTGAAGACTATCATAAGCGCTCATTATGGCTTCGTTTTAAAGAATCGATATCAAGGTTATTGGCACCTATATTATAAAATGAAATTTCGATTAGAGTGAGTATTACAACATAAATACGTTCATGCCCCTTGAATTAGGTTGCGTCTTTGTAGCCCTAAGTATGGCATTTATGTACACTTAGTAACAAAAACTCATTTAAAAAAATGATTAACTAAAAAAATTCTATCATTTCGGAGTGGAGGAAATCACTTGTTTAAAACGAAGTCAAAATTACAGTTTTGGACTTTACAGTTATTATTAATGGCTCTTTTGATATTCGTTTCTACAAAAATCTCTTTTTTGTTTGAGCCGATCGTAATCTTTACGACTACATTATTTTTCCCAATATTAATCGCAGGCTTTCTTTACTTTATTTTCAATCCAGTTGTCATTTTTTTGACGAATCAAAGAGTTCCCAAAGGCTTAGCAATCCTATTGATTTTTGTCTTATTTGTGGGGATCATTGCCATCCTCGGCAGTTTAATTGGACCAGCGTTAACTAAACAAATCACAGAATTGGTGAATAATTTACCAGAGTATATTGTTCAAGGTCGAGAATTTTTCGATAATTTCCTAGCTTCTAAGCAATATCAATGGTTGTTGAATCAAAATTATGTATCATTGGATAAGATAGAATCATCGCTCATAAATTTTGTAAAAGAATTACCTAGTTACTTAACCACTAGTTTATCTTCTGTATTCAGCGTAGTAACGAACATTACATTAACAATCGTTACGGTACCTTTCGTTCTATTTTATATGCTGAAGGATGGACATAAATTCCCCCATGCGATTGCCAAATTCATTCCTGCTCATTATCGACGTGAAGGGATTACTTTATTAGGAGAAACAGCAACAACATTGTCCACTTATATTCAAGGACAGTTCTTAGTTTGTCTGTTTGTCGGGGTAGCAACATTTATCGGCTATTTAATCATTGATCTTCCATATGCCATAGTCTTGGCCTTAATCGGGGCACTTACTAATATTATTCCCTATGTTGGCCCGTTTTTGGGAGCAGCACCGGCCGTCATTGTTGGATTGATTGATTCACCCATTCAAGCGGGTATTGTTATAATAGTTGTTGTTATTGTTCAACAGCTTGATAGTAATCTTATTTCTCCACTTGTTATAGGGAAGAAATTAAATACACACCCATTGACAATTATCTTCGTGTTGCTCGTAGCTGGTAATCTGGCTGGAATTTTAGGGATGATTCTTGCTATTCCTACATATTCTGTCATCAAGACGATTGTGCTAAATATTGTTAAATTCATTCGCTTAAAAAGACGTTCTGAAATTGAAAATCCAGACTCAGAACCGCCTATCATTGAATGACTTTTTAAAACGCCTGGTTTTCGTGCTGATTTCCAGGTGTTTTTTTAGATAGATCATAAACATGTAGAGATGATCCATATTTTCGTACAATTTAAGTAAAAGGCGGGATAATATGAAAACATTTATTATAACAGGAGCTTCTAAGGGACTTGGTGCTGCATTGGCAGAAATATGTCTTAATCAGGGGTTCCGATGTATACTAGTCGCAAGAAATAATCATAAAACCTTGCAAAAGAGTGAAAATCTTGCATTTGTTAGCGCAGATTTAACTGAAACAAACCAATTAGAAAGGGTCATGGGTGAAATTATTTCTCATTTTAACAATGATGAAGATGAGTTGTATTTCATTAATAACGCTGGTATGGTTGAACCAATAAAACGGATTGGAGAACTAGATGCGGAAGCATTTAGTTTACATGCAAAATTGAATTATCTGGCTCCGGCGATTCTAATGGATTCATTTTTAAGAAGAACAAAAGGGTACAAGAATAAGAAAGTGGTTGTCAATATCTCAAGTGGGGCAGCAAAGAATCCTTATGAAGGCTGGGGCGCGTATTGCAGTTCGAAAGCGGGTCTTGAAATGTATACGAGAGTTGCTGGAGCTGAACAATTGAGAGAGGAAAATCCCGCATACGTGATATCATTTTCTCCTGGTGTGATGGATACAACTATGCAAAAAGTGATCCGTTCTGCAAATGAGACTGATTTTGCTGATTCTGCGAAATTTCATGATTATAAGGAGAAAGGAATGCTACGGACACCTGATTTTGTTGCAAATATCTTACTTGAGTTACTAGATGAACAGGAATTGGATAATGGGAAATTTTACGATATAAAAGAGTTAATAAAATAACTACCAAGAAATATGGATAATTCATCCCTATCAAAAATAGTGTCCAAACCATTCATTCATTTTTCATATTCCATGATGAGTGAATGGAGAGTTTGGACTTCTCTGTATGTATTTACATCGTACAAATCAATCGAATGCTCGATTGTATTCTCTTTACTTATACATGAAATGCTATGAGGAACAACGCATTTGTCATAGCTATCTCTGTTACCCAAGACAGATTCCATGGACGGTGTAGCCTTTACGGCTTCATTGCTAGTATATAATTCTCCTTTGTTTAACTGCGACTTTGCATGGAAAGAAGCTATAAAGCAAGCCGAAAGCAGAAAAGCTAAGCTTATAATCTTCAAATTACGCATTCTTATCCTCCTAATAAAAAATTACTCCCTTTATAATAGACGTTTTATTCCAGAAATAGGTTTCAAAAAAACATAATTTTTAAAAAAAGACATAACAAGACCAAAGAACCCCATAAACTAGTATTAAGTATAATTTTTATCCCAGTTTAACTAACCAATGGAAGTTTCACATGATCTGTAAGCGTGACCTATACAAAACGTGGTCAAGCTATTGAAGGGACAAAAGATGTGACGAATTTAGTCTGTATGGTTAGAGTAATTAAACGGGGGAAAATAGAAATGAGGTGGAGTAATGGCAATCCATGTGGTGAAAACCGGTGACACACTATGGTCAATTTCCCTCATGTATAAGATTGATATAACCAGTCTTATGAATATAAATGGTTTGGTATTAAGCGCGGCAATCGTACCTGGTCTTGCGCTTTATATCCCAGAAACTACATTAAGGAATCGGCTGTATTATATTAAACCGAGAGATACATTATATGAAATAGCGAAAGTTTACGGAACGAGTGTGCAAGCTATCACGCAAGCAAATCCGGGCATCGAACCGTCTAACCTTCAAATTAATCGAAGGATTAGAATTCCTTCTCCTTATAAAAACAGGCTGATTACACTTGGTTTTTCATTTCCAGTTAGCGGAGGATTGGTTTTTACCAATCTTGAACAGCATGCCTATCAACTTACATATTTGGCGATTGTTGCATACTCCTTTACCAATGAAGGCAATGCCTATGTCGATGGAGATGACCATGCACTTGTTGCGAAATGTAAACAAGTCGGAGTTAAACCGCTTTTGATGATCCGGAATTTTCAAGGTGGCGATTTTAATGCTGAATTGGTTGGGACTGTGTTAGCAAATCCAATCTATCGTACCAATTTAGTAAGAAGCATGATGAATTTCATAGAGGAAAAGGGGTATAGCGGTGTAAGCATGGACCTTGAATTTATCCCGCCAGCAAGACGTGAAGATTATGTATTATTACTTAGAGAATTGAAAGCTGCACTCGGTGCACGCATCCTTCATGTTAATGTTCATTCAAAAACGGAAGATAATTTTTCAAATCGAATTGTTGGAGGACACGATTATCGCGCAATTGGGGAAGTGGCCGATCTTGTTGCGATTATGACAATTGATTATGGCTATCCAACAGGTCCGCCGAACCCCGTTTCTCCACTATGGTGGATGGCTCAAGTATTGCGGTATGGACTTGCCAATATCCCATCAATGAAGCTCCAAGCTGCCATCCCGTTGTATGCATATGACTGGATTGTTCCAAGTAATGTCACCACGGCCACTTCAGTAAAAAATGCCCAAAATCAAGCCATTGTTAAATGGAGCGAAATTAAGTACAATCAAGCTTCAGCTTCCCCTTGGTACACTTATTTGGAAGGTGGCAATCAGCATACTGTCTGGTTTGAAGATATTCGGAGTATAACAGCTAAATATGAGTTGATTGATGGCTATCGCTTAGCTGGGACAACTTTTTGGCATATCGGATTGTCGTTTCCGCAGAATTGGGTGTACATGAATAATAATATACTTGTTTTGAAATAGAAATAGTCCAAAAAGATTTGGATTTTTAGTTATGGGTCAGCGTTACTTGTGAAAAATTTAAGTCCTTCCATATTTTTATTAGTATTGTCGGCTGCTTAATACCAAATATGGGTTTTGAATCATTCTAAATGAATTTCAATAATATGTAAAAATGATAATTTAAACGATAAGAACACCTTTTTATTAAAAGATCTCTGTTTTTTTTATCGGTAAAAGTGGGGAAATATAAAATTTAGAAGCAATTTTATTAATAAGTCTAAAAAGAATGTATCACTTTTCTTGAAATTCATATTAATCCCGCCTTTAGTTGTTGTACAATAAATAGGGCATTTTTAATAAGTGAGAGAGGAATAAGGTAGTTCCTAAAGGGGCTATAACGTCACACTATATACACCTGGGGGATCTG
Organism: Paenibacillus sp. FJAT-29882; assembly: GCF_001510645.1. GTDB lineage: Bacteria > Bacillota > Bacilli > Bacillales > DSM-1321 > Peribacillus. The sequence continues at coordinate 1,516,046 of NZ_LMVB01000001.1, forward strand.
ACCCTTTCGTTATGGGGCAGTGTTATTAAGAATAGGTGTGAATGAACCCATTCTTTTTAAGCTAAATTGAATATCTCTCAATATATCACTAAGTACTATGGCTTTTTTACAACAAGGAGTGAACAACATGCAAAAATTAGTTAAACTTTCGGAACGATTTCTTTATTTAACACCTGTTCAAAAAACAGACCGCCCGGTATTGGCTGCGGTTGTAGGAGATGATCAAACGCTGCTGATTGATGCGGGAAATTCCGTGAATCATACAAAATTGTTTCAAGAACAATTAGCAAACCACGGCGTAAAAGGTGATTATCTTGTTCTTACCCATTCAGATTGGGATCATGTTTTTGGTTTAAATGAAATCAAGAGCCCGGTCATCGCGCAACAAAAAACAGCAGAAAATCTTAAACAGATGCAAACTTTATCTTGGGAAGATTCATTCTTGGACGAGCGAGTTGAAGCTGGAACTGAAATTCCATTTTGTGCAGATGCAATAAAGCTAGAATTAGGCAGTGAACGAGATATCGTCCTTCCAATACCTCAACTTATTTTTGACAAAACGTTGCAAATTAATCTTGGTGGTGTTACATGTATGATCGAGCATGTCGGTGGAGATCATGCTGATGATTCGACGATTATCTATCTGCCTGAAGAAAAGATTTTATTTCTAGGCGATTGTTTATATGCTAATCTATATGCGGAAAAATGGAATTATACGGTGGGAAAATCGTTACAACTCGTGCAGAAATTAGAAACCTTTGAGGCAGAGACCATTTTTCTCTCCCATCATCAATCTCCATTAACAAAGGAAGAATTCCAAAAACAGTTGTCCTTCATGAAGCTTTCAGCACAGCTTACTAAAAAACATAAAGGAAATAAACAAAACATTGAACAAGAACTTTCGCAAGTACTTGCCAGAGCATTGAGTGACGAGGAATTAGAAACTGTAGAATTTTATGTGAACGGTTTTTAAATAGTAGCAGGCTGAAACTGAAAAAATATCCCTAAGAGGTATAAGCTTCTTAGGGACATTTTTATCGCAGATTAACGGTCAGTAAGACCCATAACGAAAAAGACTTTGAGGAATCGAGAAAGAATAAGTGAGGGACAAAGAAAACCCCCACTGATGGAAGAGTCACTTTATTAATCTACATCATTATTTCTAACAAACGGTAATGAAACTAGATCATTTTTTCTGACCAAGAACAAACTAAATGCGATAAAAATAAGCAGGGAAGCAAAGGTGAAAGTAGTTTTCACGCCATATGCTTCAGTAATGTAGCCTAAAAGCAAAACGGAAAGAGCAAATGTAAAGTTAATTACAACATTCCAAGAGGAATAGACTTTAGCTAACATTTTTTCAGTAGCATGATCCTGAATGACTTTAGTAAAAGCTATTTCCCGGATTTGCTGAGGGAAGCCATGTATTACTGTAATCAATAAAGAGAGTAGCGGGAGGCTCGTTACTCCAAATAAAAAGGTAAGCAGCGCGTCTACGAAAAGTCCGAATATGATATAGGTCTGTGAATGCTTTTCCATTTGAGAGGCGAAACGTAATGTAAGAATTCCGCCAACAATCATTCCTAAAAAATGACCTGTATTTAAATAGCCCCACCATTCTTCACCACGATGTAACTGGTCTTCCACATACACATATAAAACAGCTGCGATCCAAATGCCTGAAGCAATGCTCGTTATAAAATCTGAGACTATAACGAGGCGAATCGGAGGTGCATGGTAAATGGCAACCCAGCCTGATTTAAACGAATCCCACCTCGTTGATTGAACAGATTCTTCACTGTCTTTTTCAATAGCTAGATTGATATGCATCATACATACAGCAGAAAGAGCGTACAAAATGACCGTTAATAAAATGATAAAGCTGCTATCAGTGATTGCTAGCAGAATAGCACCAAGCGACCAGCCGGTTAAAGATACCCCCTGTGTCAAGACACTCAGAAAACCATTGGCCTTAATCCAGTCTTCTTTAGGTACTAAAAGCGGAGTAAGCGAGCTGCTGACGGGAGCCGCAACACCATCCAAGAGTGAGATTAAGGCTATACATATAGAAATCAAGAGAATCATTGGCTGCTCAAAGATAAATAGATAACAAACGAGTAAGATAAGCAATAGTGTTTTTAACCATTGAGATTGTACAAGTATTTGTTTAAGCGGAAATCGATCAATAACCAGGGGGGCAAAAAGGTTACTAATAAAGCGAAACATCGTTGTCGTAAATGGCAGCAAGCTCATATAAAAAGCAGACCCGGTTAAAGCATAAATAAGAGAAATTAACCCGACCACATAGAAAATATCCCCCAAATTCGCAAACACTTGCCCAACCCAAAGAAATCGAAATGATTTATTTTTCATCGTCTCATTCCTTTAGATGATATTGGTAAGCTGTTTAGTGGTTACGAATGGATTCCTACATGTTTTTCGCTCCTTTGGAGATATCGTTTATGTTCCGGAATAATGATAGGAGCATTTTACCACAATTTCAGCAAACCTTCTACATGAAATTGTGTGCGTAAAAAGAATATTCAGAAATAAAAATGCTCAAATTTCAAGTACTCCAAGACTTCATTCGGAGTAAGGGGGTATTCCTTATTATAGAGCACTTGTTTATTTCCTTTGCTGGTCCTATAATTCTAGTATTATAGGAAAGGGGATACGATTAATGATTCGACGATTTTATTCTTATTATAAGCCACACCGACGTTTGTTTGTGATTGACTTTAGCTGCGCAGTTATCGTGGCTTTACTTGAATTGGCCTTTCCGCTAGCTGTGCAATGGTTCATTGATAGCTTGCTTCCAGGTGAAGATTGGCCAACAATCGTAACCGTAAGTGTTGGTTTGTTAGTGCTATACATAATCAGTACGTTATTGCAGTATATCGTGAACTATTGGGGACATATGCTCGGAATCAATATAGAAACAGACATGCGTCAGCAGCTGTTTCAACATGTACAAAAGCAATCTTTTAAATTTTTTGATAATACGAAAACAGGTCATATTATGAGTCGGATTACCAATGATTTATTTGATATTGGCGAGCTTGCCCATCACGGACCAGAGGATTTATTCATTGCCGTTATGACATTCTTCGGTGCTTTTTGGATCATGATGACGATCAATATCCAACTTGCTCTTGTGACAGTTTGTATTATACCGTTACTTGTTGTGCTTATTGTATTCAGTAATATGAAAATGAACAAAGCCTGGAAGCAGATGTATACGGAAGTGGCGGATGTGAATGCACGTGTGGAAGACAGTGTATCAGGTGTACGTGTAGTCCAATCTTTTACAAATGAAAAGTATGAAATGGACCGATTCGCTGTCAATAACAAGAAATTCAGAAGAGCAAAGCTACTCGGCTATAAAGTGATGTCCTTCAGCTCATCGGGAATATACATGATGACTCGCTTCATGACTCTTGCCGTATTGGTAGTTGGTGCTTGGTTAGTATACGAAAACCGTCTATCGTACGGTCAAATGGTAGGGTTTGTCTTATATGTGAATGTGTTATTTAAACCTGTGGATAAAATCAGCGCCTTGATGGAGTTGTATCCAAAAGGGATGGCTGGCTTTAAGCGATTTACCGAACTTCTTGATGTCAATCCAGATGTACAAGATAAGCCGGGTGCTGAGGTTGTTGCGTCGTTACAAGGTGACATCTCATTTTCAAATGTCAGCTTTGGTTATGATGATAAAAGAACGGTATTAAACGAGATTGATTTGACCATTCAAGCTGGTGAAACAGTTGCCTTTGTCGGTCCATCTGGTGCTGGAAAAACTACAATCTGCTCGTTGATTCCAAGATTCTACGATGTTACAAAAGGTAGCATTAAAATCGACGGAATTGATATTCGAGAGATGACAAAGCAATCACTACGATCAAAAATTGGTATTGTGCAGCAAGATGTGTTTTTGTTTACTGGAACTTTGAAAGAAAACATAGCTTATGGAATGCTATGTGCAACAGACGAACAAATTCATGATGCCGCAAAAAAGGCACATCTTGAAAGCTTTGTTGCTGGACTTCCAGATGGTTACGAAACTCAAATTGGTGAGCGTGGTCTAAAATTATCTGGCGGACAGAAACAGCGGATCGCCATTGCGCGGATGTTCTTGAAAAATCCGCCAATCTTAATCCTCGATGAAGCCACATCGGCATTGGATACAGAGACAGAGATGATTATTCAAGAAGCATTATCGGAGCTTGCTGTGAACAGAACGACTTTAGTTATTGCCCACAGGCTAGCAACGATTCGTAACGCTGACCGGATAGTAGTTGTTACTGAAGAAGGAATTGCAGAGCAAGGGAAGCATGATGAGTTGATTGATCAGGGTGGAATATTCGCGAACTTGCATCGCGTACAGTTTCAAAGATAAAACATAGAGTGAGGATGCCCCAAAAGGCTCAGACTCAGTACTAAACTTACGTACATTTCATGTGAATTGTATGTAATAGTTGCGGAGTCTGACCCTTTTCTTATGGGCCGTCCTTATTTTTTATGTATAAGAAACTTTAAATCCACAGTCCCTTTTCTTATCTCATGTTACTCACTGTTGTTAAATATCCTGAGATTTTGATAAACTGATAAAAAGAAGATTCAGAGGAGTGTTTTGTTTGGTGAATGCTGTATATAAAATCCCGCCTGTAGGCGAGTTTTTAACTTTCGAAAATAGGGAAGAATACATTGAAAAAGGTTTAGAATGGAGTTTGTTTACCGCCAGATCGGTTAAAGATGAAGTATGGTTTAAAACGCCCCATTATCAAGGGAAAGTAAAGCTTGCAGGTTTCCAGGTTTACTCGAATGGCTTTAACACGATTGTTGTAGAATTTGAAGATGGTTCACTAAGCTGTATTCATCCAGCCTATTTGAAGGAAATGCAAAGTAACAGCTTTGGCAAGGAATTATTGAGCGGTCCTGCTGAAGAAACAGCAATTGAGGTTACGAATGACACCATTGAAGCGCTAGTTGAAGAAATTGTACCTGAAAAAGAATCGAAGCCTAAAGAAAAAAAACCAAAAAAAGAAAAGAAGCCTAAATTAGCGCTGCCTGAAGATAAAGTTCACTTCACCGCCAAAATCAAAGAATTTACCGCAAAAATGAATCATTTCACTGGTGAGGAAGATGAAGTGATTCTGTTGGAAAATGTCCAGATTACTGGAGAATCAGAGTTATTTATTGGCGATGCGTGGTGTGCCTATAGCAAGACGTTAAAAAAACTTGAGTTAGAAGAACAAGACCAGCTTGAATTTGACGGTAAAATCGTTGATAAAAAATTTAATAAAGAAATCCTGTATAAGATAAATAACCCGTCAAAATTAAAAAAAGAAGTGAACTAACAATGTAAATTCACTAAATTGATTTTTTTAACAAAATCCGTACTAAATCTTTAAACGAAATAGGAATTATGATAAATAAGATGGAATAATTTCGAAACATAAGAGGTAATTTACTAAAGTGGAATGATCCAAATGAGCAGAAGGACATGTTTAGTGGAGAAGCAGAAAAGGGTACATTTCTTAATTATAAGGTAAAGAAGGAAGACTACTGCTATCGCCCAATTTCAGTCTTTAACCATTACATAAGAAAGAGGAACCTGCCTATGAGTGAATTACTTAAATTACTGAAGCAAGGTAATAAATCAGCGATGATCGCTGCTTGTGTTAATGCAATTATTGCTATCTTAAAAGCAGTCGCTTATTTCATGACCGGAAATGTCGCGATGTTTGCCGAAATGTTACATAGTATAGGAGATGCGGCCAATCAATTCTTCGTATTTGTTGGCTCAGCTCTAAGTAAAAAAGCACCTACAGACCGTTTTCCAGAAGGCTTTGGTCGACTTGTTAACCTCGTATTATTGGGAGCTGTACTTATCGTAGGAATCATGTCGTATGAAACAATTAAAGAAGGGATTCACCATATCATTCATCCAGCTCAATCTACTGGGATCGCCATCAATCTTGCTGTACTTATTGTAGCAGTAATTCTTGAAACGTATGTATTATTTAAAGCGATGAAAGAGGTACTTCATGAAACAGGGATAGAAGCAAAAGGATTTGCGATTGTTACGAAAAGCTTTGGGGCTTATAAAAAAGCGAAACCAGCAACAAAACTGGTGTTTTTAGAAGACTTCGTTGCTACAGCTGGAGGAGTTCTCGCTATTGTGGCTATTTTATTGTCACATTACACTGCGTTTGCTCAAGCAGAAGGGATTGCTTCTGTCATGATTGGGGGGATGATGTTCTTTGTAGTAGGTAGAGTTTTTTTAGATAATGCAGCAGGTGTACTCGGAGAATCTGATATAGAAATCCGAAATAAAATTGGCAATATGGTCATTAAGGATCCAGACGTGAAAGACATTCAAGAAATCACTGTATTAAAAGAAGGGGAGCATCTACATGTCGAACTAGAAGTTGAGCTGGATGCATCGATTACGATAGCTGAAGCGGATGATATAAAAGATCGGTTAGTTGAAGCGATCAGCAAGGAAAGAGGTGTCACGGACGTCACGGTCGAATTCGATGAAGATGATGGGGTTCAGACATGGAAGGAAAGTTCTGCAGAACTAAATGCCCCTGATGAAAAATAATAGAAAACGGATCTAACCAAAAAAAGCCTGCCTATCTTCATTATGTCAGGTCTTTTTGTTGTGAAAATTAGCAATTTCTATTATGGTTTAAAGGTAGCTGGGGAATTCAAGTGTAAGGAGGGAGAAAATGAAATCAATTATACGCCAAGAATTGAAGCGAATTGAACAAGAATTTGATGTAACGATTGTTTATGCATGTGAATCTGGAAGTAGGGCATGGGGTTTCCCTTCTAAAGACAGTGACTATGATGTTCGTTTTATTTACGTCCACAAACCAGAATGGTATTTATCAATTGATAACAATAAGCGAGACGTGATTGAGATTCCAATTAATGATTTACTTGACATAAATGGATGGGAAATCACAAAAGCGTTACGATTGTTCCGCAAATCCAATCCACCTCTATTAGAATGGATGCATTCAAGCATTGAGTATTACACGGCCTATACTACGATCCAGCAAATGCGCAACTTGGAGAATAGTATGTTTACCCCTATCTCTTGTATGTATCATTATTTACATATGGCCAAAGGCAATTATAGGGACTATTTACAGCAGAATTCTGTGAAAATCAAGAAATATTTTTACGTTTTACGTCCGTTACTAGCTGCAAAGTGGATTGAAACATACAATGAAGTCCCGCCAATTGAATTTCAAGCTCTATTAGCAGTATTAGTTCCTGAAGGAAAATTGAAGGACGAAATTACAACTTTGCTAGAGAGAAAAATAGCAGGTGATGAATTAGATTATGAGCCAAGAATACAGATAATCAATCAATTTATCGAAAGTGAAATTCCTCGTCTTGAACAATATGCAAAATCTTTACATAAGGAAGTTACCGATCCAACAACAGACTTAAATCTGCTATTTAGAAACACACTGCAAGAGGTGTGGGTAAATTAAAAATTTATTCCGGTTAAACAAGCTGTATTTCCTCGTCAGCTGGAGATTAAGCATAAAAATGAAAAAGCGAATGAAATTCAACTGATACGCTCGAAAGGATGAAATCAAAATGTCAGAATACATATTGAAAAATGAAATAAAATTAATTGCTTTGGATATGGACGGAACACTCTTAGATCCAGACAATAAAGTGACACAAGAGAATCGTCATGCCATTAGAGCGGCTGAGGAACTAGGAGTTCGTGTTGTACTAAGTACCGGTCGTACTTATGCAACCTGCAGTGATTATGCGAAATCATTAGAACTATCTTCGTATCTAGTCACAGTGAATGGCAGTGAAATTTATAACGAGCAGGGAAAACTTGTAGAGAGAAATATCGTCCAAACAGATTTTGTAAAATGGATGCTTGATTTAAGTAAGCAATATGGAACAGATTTCTGGGCTGTCAGCTGTGATCGAGTGTATCGAGAAGATATCCCTGGAGACCTTTTCGCATCAGAGTGGTTGAAATTCGGATTTAATACGCATGATGATAAAGCACGTGAAGAAATTATCCAGCTGCTTAAAGAAAATGGTCAGCTTGAAATCAGTAATTCTAGTCCAACGAATATTGAAGTGAACGCTCTCGGCATTAATAAAGCTAAAGCGATTGAAGTCGTCTGTAACCGCCTCGGGATCAGCATGAACGAAGTCATGGCGGTTGGCGATAGTTTGAATGATATTATGATGATTAAGGAAGCGGGTCTTGGCGTTGCGATGGGAAATGCACAGGATATCGTGAAGGAGACAGCGGACTGGATTACAGCAACAAATGAAGAAAATGGTGTCGCCAAAGCAATTGAAAAATGGGTATTAAAGTAATAAAAAAAGAAAGTCTGACAGAATTTTGTTAGACTTTCTTTTTTATGGAGAAAAAAATTATAAATCAGGACTTAAAACCTGAAGGATAAATGATAATTTACATATAAGTCAAATATTAGTATTTATTAAAGGGGAAATAAAATAGTTGTCGAATTTGTAATATTGGGACAATTACAAAACGGAAAGGGTGATCCTACTTTTTAAATGGCTGACAATGGCTTTTGTGAGAATGGGGGGAACACGCTTCACATATCAATCTTGGAAATAAAATAAATAATTGACATTCATTTGTAGTTTGCGTAATAGGTTTGCATTGAAAGGCAACTCGTCTATTTCAAATATGATGAAAAAAGGAGGAATTTGTTTGAAACGAAATAAATATTCATTGTTTGCTCTTGTTTTGGCATTAATGGTAGTGATCTCAGGCTGTAATAGTTTTGGAGCATCGGAAAAAACAACGACTAAAGGCTCGGGGAAAAGTGATGGAAAAAAAGAGGTAGTAGAAAAGGTTTTGAATCTAAATAATAGCTCTGAACCAGGATCGTTGCACCCAGGCACAGCTCAAGGTACACATGATTCATGGATTTTGGAACATGCTTTTGAAGGATTGACAAAGAAAACGCCCGAAGGTGAAATCATTGATGGAATGGCGTCTGTTCCGACAAGCGATGATGGAATCAATTGGACCTTTAAAATTAAAAAAGACATGAAATGGTCAAATGGAGACCCCGTAACAGCACATGATTTTGAATTTGCTTGGAAATATGCACTTGCTCCTGAAACAGCTTCTGACTATGCCTATCAACTGTTTTATCTTGAAGGGGCAGAAGCTTACAATGGGGGGGAAGGGACAGCCGATCAAGTTGGCGTAAAAGCGAAAGACGATGTAACACTTGAAGTGAAGCTTGCTCAAGCTACACCATACTTCCTTGATTTAACTTCTTTCTATACGTATTATCCGATTAATAAAAAAATTCAAGAAGAAAATCCGAAATGGTTCACAGAAGCAACGAGCTATGTTTCAAATGGACCATTTAAGTTAACAGAGTGGAAACATAAAGAAAGTGTTAAGTTAGAGAAAAATGAAAATTATTATGAGAAAGATAAAATTAATTTAGATGTTGTCAACTTTATCATTCTTGAAGATGAAAACACAGCATGGCAAATGTATAAATCCGGTGAATTGGATTTAGCGTATCCCCTACCACAAGATGTTCAAGGACAACTAGCACAATCTGATGATAAAGAATTCCATAATGGACCAGATTTATCTGTTTATTATTACAATTTAAATAACGATGTAAAACCATTCAATAACGTAAAAGTTAGAAGGGCATTAAGTATGGCGATTGACCGAAAAACGATTACGGAAAATGTCGCCCAAGGTGGTCAACAGCCAGCATATTCAGTAGTACCTCCAGGTATTCCTGATGTGAATGGTGACTACCAAGAAAATACCGGAGACCTTTTCTCAGAAGGTATTGAAGAAGCAAAGAAATTACTGGCAGAAGGATTAGCTGAGGAAGGAATGGATAAGCTTCCTGAATTCTCTATTTTATTCAATACTTCTGAAGGTCACCAAAAAATTGCTGAAGCTGTGCAAGAGATGTGGCGCAAGAACCTTGGAGTAACTGTAACGCTTGAAAATACCGAATTCCAAGTGAAACTTGACCGTGAAAAAGCCGGTGAATATCAAGTTTCTCGTGCTGGCTGGATTGGAGACTATGTAGATCCGATGACATTTATGGATTTATGGACTTCTGAAAGTGCCTACAATGATGCGAATTGGAAAAATGCTGAATACGATAAATGGATAGCTGAAGCAAAACAGACAATGGATCAACAAGTTCGTATGGATAATATGCATAAAGCTGAAAAACTGCTAATGGATGAAATGCCGATTATCCCAATCTATTTCTATACGAAGCCACATACGGTTAAAGAATATGTGACGGGTGTTTATACACCAATCAACAGATATCCTCAATTTATTTATGCAGATATTGATATGGATGCTAAAGAATAATTGCTATGGAAAATCGGAGGCGTGTCCTGTTGTTGGGCATGCCCCCTTTTTCCATTGCAATATCCACAATCAAAAAAAGTCTTCAATAAAGCGAAAATTTCCATCCGTGGGGGTCTTACCGCCCGTTAAGCGTAGGATAAAGAGGATTGGGGTGACTGATCATGTTGAAATATGTCTTACATCGCTTTATGTGGGCGATTATTACTTTATGGGCAACCATTACGATTACCTTTATTATTATGCATAGTATTCCAGGTGACCCATTTGCAAAAGAAGGTACAATGCCTGAATCAGTATACGAAAATTTACAGCGTCATTATAATTTGGACAAACCAAAAATTGTCCAGTATTTCTTTTATCTCAAACAAGTGGCTCTATTAGATTTTGGTCCATCATTGAAATCTAAGACATTAACAGTCAATGATTACATTGAAAAAGGTTTCCCGGTTTCCTTTCATCTAGGTGCTCAAGCTATGATTATTGCTGTTTTCTTTGGCCTAATATTAGGAGTCATCGCTTCATTGTATCGAAAACGTTGGCCAGATTATACATCGATGATTATTGCAATTATTGGAATATCTGTTCCAAGTTTTGTGTTGGCTACGTTACTCATTAATTTCTTGGCAGTTAAATGGTCCTTTTTTCCAGTAGCGACATGGAAATCTTGGAGCCATACAGTATTACCATCCATTGCACTTGCGATGATGCCGCTTGCTTATATCGCGAGATTGATGAGAACAAGCATGATTGAAGTCTTAAATCAGGATTATATTTTAACGGCTAAAGCAAAAGGGTTACGAAAGAATGCAGTGATCATTAAACATGCAATTCGTAATGCTTTGATGCCAGTCGTTACGATTTTAGGTATATTAACGGCGAATGTTGTAACGGGAAGTTTCGTTATTGAACATATATTTGGAATTCCGGGGATTGGGGAAATGTTTGTAAAAGGGATTATGAACCGTGATTATCCAGTCATTCTTGGATCAACTGTTTTTTACAGCGCGATTCTCATCTTTTTAATTTTTATCGTCGATGTGGTTTACACATGGATTGATCCTAGAATTAAAGTGACGGGGGCGAGCAAATAATGGCAGGGAAAATAGAAGTAACCGAAGAAATGTTTATACCGGCAGAAAATAATTTTCAAGAGGCTGATCGGATATCCAGACCAACGATCTCCTATTGGAGTGATGTATGGCGGCGACTGCGCGCTAATAAGCTAGCTATGACAGGACTGGTGTTGATTATTCTGTTATGCTTGATGGCGATTTTTGGTCCATATATGAACGGCTTTACCTATTATGAACAGGATTTTACGAAAAAGAACTTGGCCCCAAATGCGGAGCACTGGTTTGGAACTGACGCTTCCGGGAGGGATTTGTTTACGAGAGCTTGGTACGGAGCGCGGATTTCATTATTTATTGGTTTAATGGCTGCCCTGATAGACTTCATGTTGGGAGTTATCTATGGAGGGATTTCGGCAATCAGGGGCGGGAGAACGGATAATATCATGATGCGTATTGCCGAGGTAATTTACTCAATTCCATATTTACTCATGGTGATTCTAATCATGGTTGTACTAAAGCCTGGTATTTTTCCAATCATTATTGCTATGACGATTACCGGGTGGATTCCGATGGCACGTCTTGTCCGTGGGCAAGTGCTGCAATTAAAGGAAAATGAATATGTTCAGGCGGCTAAAGTTGCTGGTGCAAAGTTAAGCTGGACACTAAGGAAACATTTAATTCCAAATTCAATGGGACCCATTCTTGTAAACGTCACCTTAACGATACCGACTGCCATTTTTGCTGAAGCAACCTTGAGTTTCCTTGGGCTTGGAATTCAACCGCCGCAAGCTAGTTGGGGAAGCTTAACAAATGATGCACTTGGAAGTATATTAATCGGCAATTTCTATCAGCTAGCTATTCCTGCATTATTGATTTCATTAACGATGTTTGCGTTTAATGTTTTGGGGGATGGACTGCAGGATGCATTGGATCCAAAACTTCGTGAGTAGAAAAGGATAGAATGAGGTTCTATGTAGATAAGAAAAAGACAGAAAAGGGGGACCGAGAATGGGGAAGTTATTAGAAGTGAAGAATTTACGAATTGACTTTAAAACATATGGCGGTGAAGTTCATGCGGTTAGAGGCGTCAATTTTGAAGTTAAGCAAGGGGAAACAATCGGTATAGTGGGTGAGTCTGGCTGCGGTAAAAGTGTGACAGCAAAAGCAATTATGAAACTCTTAGCCTCACCACCCGCTCGATATAAAGAAGGGTCTATCACATTTAATGGAAAAAATTTAATTGAAGCATCGGAACGAGAAATGGAGAGAATTCGAGGCAATGAGATTAGTATGATTTTTCAAGATCCAATGACGTCCTTAAATCCAACGAGCAAAGTTGGCGTGCAAATCATGGAGTCTGTTTTAAAGCATAATCAAATTTCTCGGAAGAAAGCGTATAACCATGCGTTGGAAACGTTACAGCTTGTTGGCATACCTCAGCCTGAAAAGCGAATGGAGCAGTACCCACATGAATTCTCTGGAGGAATGAGACAAAGAGCGATGATTGCGATGGCATTGGTTTGTCAGCCTAAACTATTAATAGCAGATGAACCTACAACAGCATTGGACGTTACGATTCAAGCCCAAATACTTGAGTTAATGAAAGACATTCAAAAGCAATCAGAAACAGCCATCATTTTAATTACCCATGATTTAGGAGTAGTTGCGGAAATATGTGATCGAGTCGTTGTCATGTATGCGGGGAAAGTAGTCGAATCAGGAACTGTTTTAGAGATTTTTCAAAATCCAGAGCATCCATATACTAAAGGGTTGTTGAAATCTGTACCTCGCTTCGATATGGATAAGTCTGTTCCGTTATCGCCTATTATTGGTTCGCCACCAGATTTATTTTCACCTCCTAAAGGTTGCTCCTTCTATCCAAGATGTGATTACGCGATGAAAATATGTAAAGACCATGACCCGGAGCCTGAAGATGTAGGAAATGGTCAAATCACTGCTTGTTGGCTACAACATTCAATGGCAAAAGTAATGAATACACATACAGCAACAAATGTGGGAGGGGGGACGAAACGATGACAACGGACGTAAAAAACGTAGAACTAGATGATGATTCAAAGAAGAAAGTTCCCCTTGTTCAGGTGAAAAATTTAAGAAAATACTTTTCAGTAGGGAAACAGAAGCTAAAAGCGGTTGATGGCTTGAATTTTGATATTTATGAAGGGGAAACAGTTGGTCTTGTAGGGGAATCAGGCTGCGGCAAATCCACTGCAGGAAGAACGATGATCCGTTTATATGAACCAACAGATGGGGAAGTTTTGTTTCAGGGAAAGAATATTTATGACCATTCTGAAAAGAAAATGGCAAAAATACGTAGAGATATTCAGCTGATTTTTCAAGATCCTTATGCATCTTTAAACCCCAGAATGACAGTTGAAGAGATTATCGGCGAGCCACTAACCATCCATGGTGTCGTGAAAGGGAAAGAGAAAAAGAAGCGGGTTGAAGAATTATTAAAACTTGTTGGGCTTAGTCCTGAGCATATTAATCGATACCCACATGAATTCAGCGGAGGGCAGCGTCAAAGAATTGGCATTGCACGGGCACTTGCTTTACATCCTAAATTTATCGTCTGTGATGAACCGATTTCTGCTTTGGATGTATCGATTCAGGCTCAAGTAGTGAATCTGCTAAAAGAGTTACAGAAAGAAATGGGTTTAACGTATCTTTTCATCGCACATGATTTGTCGATGGTGAAATATATTTCTGATCGGATCCTTGTCATGTATCTCGGTAAAATGATGGAGTTTTCAGACAGTGAAACACTATGCAATGAACCTCTTCACCCGTACACTAAAGCATTACTTTCGTCTGTTCCCATTCCAGATCCCACAATAAAAAGAGAACGTATCGTGTTGAGTGGGGATGTGCCCAGTCCAATTAATCCGCCCAGTGGCTGTGTATTCCGTACACGCTGTCCAAATGCGATGGAAATTTGTTCGTCAGCTGTTCCAGAATGGAAGGAACAAAAACCGGGTCATTTTGTAGCGTGTCATCTATTTTGGTAAAGTAATTGACGATGTGCCATTTTGAACGTATTCATTAAGCACAATTTTTCAAATTTCGGATAACAATATGTAAAAGCTGATCAATCGTTGATCAGCTTTTACATGGAATATTAATTAATTCCTTGCTTGGTTTGCTTAAATCTCCCTACCAGTACAAAATAAATCACTAACGCTCCCACGTCGGCAATAGCAATGATTATCCCCATAGGTAAAGCGGTATTTTCTCCACCTATACCAACAAAAGGAGCAACAATTCCCCCAAATAGAAACGTCATCAGTCCAATTAAAGCGGAGGCACTTCCTGCGGAATTTGCCTGATCTTTCATTGCAAGTGAGAAGGTAGATGTATTGATCATACCGACACAGGATACCAGAATGAATAAAGGTATAAGAATGCCGAATAATCCTGCGTTTAATAAAATCATAATAAACAAGCTGGTCCCTGCTCCTGCACTAAGTCCAAGACCAATAATTAGAAGTCTTGTTTCACCAAAGCGTGTAGCCAATTTTCCGGTTAGTTGAGTAACGATAATA
Organism: Paenibacillus sp. FJAT-29882; assembly: GCF_001510645.1. Taxonomy (GTDB): domain Bacteria; phylum Bacillota; class Bacilli; order Bacillales; family DSM-1321; genus Peribacillus. The sequence continues at coordinate 1,531,075 of NZ_LMVB01000001.1, forward strand.
ATTCCGAACCCATTAACTGCAAAGCATAAACTGAACATTTGCGGTGAAAGCTGATAAATATTTTGTAGAACAAATGGGGAACCAGCGATATATGCGAACAGTCCTGCCCCAATTAATCCTTGGGAAAGTGCGTAGCCCATAAATAAACGATCACCCATAATCTTTCTAAAAGTTAGGAATGTTTGCTTCAATCCACCTTTGGAGCGACGTTCTGAAGGGAGTGTTTCACCTAAACCTGAAATAACAAAAAACAATGTAATCATGCCAATTAAACTAAGGACAAAAAATATTCCTCTCCAAGAGGTAAACTCTAGCAACTGACCACCAGCAATCGGAGCTAAAATCGGTGCGGCTCCATTCACGAGCATTAACAGTGCAAAAAACTTAGTGAGCTCAGTCCCAGAGTATAGATCTCTCACAATCGCTCTCGAAATGACTATACCAACAGCTCCTGCTACACCTTGAATGAACCGCAAAATAACAAATATTCCGATAGAGGGGGCGATGATACATAGCAATGATGATAAAATGTAGAGCAATAGTCCGGCAAGTAACGGTTTTCGGCGCCCCCTAACATCACTTAGTGGCCCAGCGAAGATTTGCCCAATGGCAAGTCCGACCATACATGCAGTCAAGCTGAGCTGCGCGTATGATGTGGTTGTATTCAAATCATCCGCGAGTACTGGTAAAGCCGGCAAGTACATATCAAGAGACAAAGGTCCAAACGCGGACAATGTACCCAGTATTAAAGCAAGCCATAAACGTTTTGATTTACTTGGGATTTTTGGTGTATCTAAACTTACATGTACCTGATTCATTCCATTTTCCCCTACCTTAATTACATTAATTTCTTACTGAATATTCTTAAATTTATCACAAAAAGGAATGATTTACATTAGTTGAGTGGAAAAATATTATTTTAAAGTCGTATTTTTAAAAATTCCATCGCTACTACTCTATACAAAATGGATTTAGTACCTGTTATTCATATAGCCCCATTTATGATAAGAGATATTCGAAAATCCAACAAGATGTTTAGAAGTATCAATTGGTTTATCCCACTTTAACGGGCAGTAAAACCCCCAACTGATTGAAGTTTCACTTTATAGTTGAATTTAGCTGAATACAGACGTACTTTTACAAGAATTTTTATACAAAATCATAAAAAAGTCATAGAAAGTAGGAGGGGGTGTCAAGAATGACTGACTAGGGGAGACAAGCCTGTGCTCTTTTGACTTTACGGTGCGTGTCTCCCCTAGATACCGTGTGAGGATTTAACTACTAGCCAATGCGGTCTAAATAAAAAGAGCAGCAATCAAATGGGGTTGATTACTACTCTACATCTTTTGGATTAAAATCTCTTATTCATTTTCATTCTAGCCAGCATAAAGCCGCCTTTGAATCTAGTAGGTTCATAAGAAATTATGAATGCCTTCGGTTCGAATTTTTCTATTGTCGCATACAGTTCATTTTCTCGATTTCGTTTCGTTAAAATATCCATGCGATAACGATTGCCGTCGCGTCCTTCTCCGGTATAAAGAGTCACACCAAAACCGAGCGTACGAAGTGTTTCAATAAGTTCCGAGTTTTTTTGCTGAGTATTTGCGACAACATTAATATACCCGATTGCTAATTTTCGTTCGATTTTTGTACCTAAAATAATACCTAGTCCAAAACCGACTGCATAAACAACCATCGCGATTAAATTTTGATCGCCACCGAAAACGAGGGAAAGTCCAAACACATAAATTAACATTTCCAAAATCCCAATGGCAGACGCGAGAGATGTGACACCTTTGACTAAGAAGATCGTTCTTAGAGTAAGCAGCGGAACATAAGCTAATTGCAATAATATAATGAGTAGAATTTCTTTCATCATGACCACCTCGGGATGTATCGTTAAAGTGAAACGTCCATTAGTAAGGGGACTTACTTACCCCACTGATGGTTAGTGCCGTTCGTCTCTAAATCATCACGCTTTGTTAAATCGACACTAAGAGCCCGACTCAATGAACACAGACTAAGTTGCACAGCTTCCTTCAGTTCTTCGTCTGTGTGACCCACATCTTGCGGGATTAAACTATACTTTTACTTTCGCATCGGTACGCTTCATTGTATCTCACCAATCAGGTTAATAAGGGCAGATGCCGCCTCTTAGAATTTCAAGATTCATAGGTGCATTCAGTAGTAGGCATCGTAAAAGCGAGATAAATACAATCCATAATATAGTACAAAAAAGCGAGAATCACAATGGGATAAATTACCTTGATTCAAATGATCCGTTTAATATAGCAAACGCAAGGATCTAAATAATCCAAGTAGGTGAGTTTGAAACGATTGTGGATAAATAAAAGCAGAGATCATAAAAAAATCTCTGCTTCTCCCAAATTGATTAATTTGGTAAAAATTTCACACATACTGGATATGGAACAGCAACATTGGATTGTTCTAATGTTAGTTTTCCAGTTTCTACATTACGAGAATAGAGAACAAGGTTGCCTGACTGTTCGTTAGAAGCAACCAAGAATTTTTCAGTTGGATCTAATACGAAATCACGTGGCCAATTGCCCTCAGTAAAAGTATGCTCAATGAAGGCTAATTCTCCTGTTTCGTTATTTACGCTGAACAGGGCAATGCTGTTATGTCCACGATTCCCGACGTATACAAAACGACCATCAGACGATAAATGAATGGCACTTCCTTGACTATTTTCTGTGAAGTCTGCTGGAATAGCAGAAATATATTGAACTTCAGTAAACTTCGCATCTTCACTGTTATAGGACATGACGATAACTTCATTGCTGAGCTCTGTCATTACATAAGCAAATTTGCCATTAGGATGAAAGGCAATATGTCTTGGTCCACTTCCAGGCTTGACAGATAAGCTATTTTTGATTTCAAGTGAGTTATTTTCAATGCTATACGTTACAATTTTATCAATTCCAAGATCGACCACGACAGCATATTTCTCATCAGGAGTAAAACCTGAAAAATGAACATGTGACTTCTCTTGACGCTCTACATTTGGCCCAGACCCTGTATGTTGAACGAAAGCTGAAACTGGAGCCACTTTTCCTCCATCCGTATTATATAATTCGGCCGTACCGCGATGATAATACCCAGTTAGGACCTTTTCATTTGTATGGTCCACACTAACGTGACAAGGCGATGAACCAGGAGAAACTTCAGAATTCAATAGAGTAAGTTTACCATTATCTTCTGATATTTTGTAAGAAGATAATCCGCCAAACTCACCTTCTTTACCGACTGCATACAATGTTTGACTATCTGCTGTGACCGTTATATAGGTTGGATTTTCCAGCTCTGCAGCTAGAGTTGGAGTACTTAATTCTTTGTTCTCAGTATCAAGTGTAAATGTATAGATTCCTTTACTGTCGCCTTTTGTATATGTACCAATATACCCTCTAAAAACTGTCATTTTTTCAGCCTCCATTTATTTCTTCAAATACATCTTACCATAAACTCTCTTTATTCAGACAACTCTATGCTCAATCAAACGATATATCACATTTAAGAGAATGAAGTGATCCAGATCATCAAGGTTAAAACTAAAAGAACAACAAGCATAGATCCAACAATTCTTTCATTACGAATGTCTTCATTTTTAACAAGTCTTTTTAATAGGGTCGTTACATTTAAAAATACAGCCATAGTAATTAGCGGAATAATAAAATAAAAATAATCCATATAATCCCATACACCTCCAATGCGAATTATCCTTATTATACCAAATTATAAATCTTTAAAAGTATAATGTCATTTCTGTGGAAAAGGGGCGGAGCTTCGCAAAATCAGCACAGCAAAGCCACTTTCATAAGGTGATACAATTTGCGAACCTGAACATTTTTCATCGTTTTAGTTGAGATCAGATGCTTGTGGATGTTTTTTAAGAGGATAAGTATTTTGATTTTGCTAGAAAAGTGGTACTCTTATCAGTACATAACATTGATGAAGGTGAGTCAAATGGGGTTTTTAGGAGTTTTACTGCCGATTTTTGCGATATTTATTTTAGGGTTTATTGGTCAAAAGAAGTTTCACTTTGATACAAAAGTCATTTCGACAATGGCACTTTATTTAATGAGTCCGTTTCTAGTCTTTCGGACATTCTATACAACAGAATTTGATAAAGACTATCTATATATGATTCTCTATACATTTAGCCTTTGCTTAGCTCTAATTCTTCTTGTATACGTTGTGGCATTCTTTCGAAAATATGATATTAGAGAAACATGCGCGATGATTTTAGCATCTTCGTTCATGAATAATGGGAATTATGGAACGCCAGTTGTTTTTCTATTGTTTGGCGCAGCGGGTCTTAAGTACGCGATTGTTCTGATGGTGATTCAGCAAATGGTTATGTGCACAGTGGGAGTGTATTATGCTGCTAAAGGAAGTCCTGAAGGAAATGGGATCAAATCAGCGCTCCGTGCCGTAAGCAGAATGCCAATCGTCTATGGGGCAATCGCCGGCATTTTATTTAAATATATGGGAATCTCTTTAACTGATCCGATGCTAGCAGCAGTCAGTCTTGTTGCGGATGCAGCGATCCCAACTATAATGATAACGCTTGGGATGCAACTTGCTAATATTTCTATAAAAAATGTAGCTATCAATAAATTGTCATTATCACTAATTCTTAAACTGGCCATATCCCCAATTATCGCGTTTTGTATCTCGTTGTTCTTACCAGTAGATGATCTTGTTAAACAAATTATGATTATTATGGCTGCGATGCCGACTGCGGCGAATACAACGATGTACGCATTGCAGTATAATACAGACCCTGAATTTGTATCAAGTGCGACATTTATAAGTACGGTGTTAAGTTTAGTAACGCTGCCAGTCGTATTCTATATTGTGATTTAACCTAAAATGGAACTTCTCATTAGTTGATATCCAGTAGGGTTAGCCCAGATATCAATTGAAAAAAGAGGAATAGTAAAATAAGTAACGCATAAACTTAATTCATTCAACCAATCATTAAGAAATGAAATTATTTCTCGGGAAAGCGCAAGTTTTTACATTTTTTTTGAAAATAGCAATTATTTTCTCGGAATAATCCGATTAATAGCGAAGGATATCGAAAAATCTCCAAATTGAATCGTGAGACAAGCTTTTTTTAACACCACGACTTAATATAGAAAGTACTATATGATCCTAGCTGCTGAAAAAAGATGATAATGGGGGAAATCATATGTTGCAAACGGCTATAGAACTTATAAATCGTGAAGAAATCGAAGGAATATTAAAAGAAATAGTTAAAGCTGAGTATGAAGAAGTACGGGAAGAAGGATTGCTGCTGTGTATGGAATGTGGTGATGTTGATTTATATATTGCAGCTTCACATCATGAAGGTCTTCAAGAGGCCATTAATAAGAACTTTGAAACAGATGAGTGTGGCGATGTTATCGACCGTAAGCTGCATCAGCAACTTATGGATGATTTATTCGAATATTTTCTTGAACTTCACCAAGAAAGCGGGTTTTTCGATTTCTACCCAGCTGGATTATATATTGTGAATGGTGAGAAACGGGGGTCTGAAACAGACATGCTGGCTCCTAAGGGATTGTTTTATGCCCCGTTTGAAGATGCACGGACTGATTAAATAGATGTAAAAAAACCGACAATTGTCGGTTTTTTTATTGGGGAAAAATTCAGGGTTTCATCACATAGGGAAATTGAAGGATAAAGCAAGTACCTTCATCTGATTTACTAGAAACTTCATGTTTCCCATGCATTCTTTTGATTATATCAAAGGAAATCATTAGACCAAGTCCCGTACCTTTTGTTTTGGTTGAATAGTATGGCTGTCCGAGTTGTTTCAGTTGTTCATGTGTCAATCCACACCCCTCATCTTTAATCTTGATTATGATCATATTATCTTTTAAAAAGGAGATCAAATGAAGTTTTCCACCTTTTTGATCCATTGATTCAATTCCATTTTTTAAGAAATTTAAGATCAGTTGCTTAAACTCGTTCTGATTTCCAATCATCGTTAAATTTTCATCTATATGTACAATAATTTCTACGTTTGAATATGCAGAATACGGCCTCATAAAATCGGCGATTTCGATTAAAGAAGTGCTAACAGAGAATATTTCGGTATGTATATTGCCAGGTCTGGAAAGTGAGAGAAAATCATTGATAATATGGTGCGTTCTATCGAGCTCGGTAAGTGAAATAGAAATATACATTTATTGATCTTTAGTCAGGTTTTCTTCATCCTTCAACATCTGCAAAAAAACGTTGATTGTTGTCATTGGGTTCCGTATTTCATGGGCTACTGATGCAGCTAATTGGCTGATTGCATTTAACTTCTCTGCATTTTTTAATTGATCCAACATCGACTCTTGTAATCTACTAGTTTCTAATAGATAGATAATGCAGCAGAGTGCAAGTGAAGAAACAGCAGTGAAAATTAATAAATGGAGATAATATTCTTGGTTATTTGTGTAAGTCATAAAGATAAAGCGGGTAATTGTGATCATGGAATAAAAGCTTATTGCTTGCAACAGCTTTTGTTTGTAAGAAAAAAGCTTGTAATTTAGCACTCCAATAAAATAAAAAGGCCATTAGGGAATAATTAATGATTAGCATGCCTAATTGAGCAGGGTCCATTATGGCTTTGACCATAATTAAAGTAGCAATTGTCAGAATGCCAAATAAGGGTCCCAGGTAAAAGTAAGCGATATAAATGGAAATGAATTTCATATCGAATTCCAAACCATCCGCTATTTGAATCGGAAATAAAAGGGTTAACAAAAGAGAAAAAACAATCGTTACAAACAAGATGTTACGCCCTCTAAATGAAGTTTTTTGCCTAAAGAACATATTGTTAATTAAAGGGATAAACATCATGGTAAAAAAATGAAGGAATAAACTTTCAATAAATAATCTCAAAACGGCGCTCCTCCTATAAACCCAACTAAATGAATAGGATTATATCAAAGTAAATGGATAAAATATATAGAATGACTAATATACAAATAAAACGGTCTGATTAAAAGAAGATTCCAGAAAATACACTAGAAATATCTTGAATGATGTATGCGGTTACGAAAGTGTTCTGATGTAACTATTGCTGAAATTCTAAGGAAGATCAACTATACCGGGATACTATTTTTTGGTGAGTTTATAATTAGATTTGACTAAACTAGTAGTTTGTGAATATAATTTCTGTATAGTTATAAATTTTTGAATATTTTAAAAAATCAATAAATTTAGCATTACCTGTCTAAATCTTACATAATAGTTACTAGTTACGGGGGGAGACAGAATGATTGTTTTTGACAAAGTAAATAAGTATTATGGGGATTTTCATGTACTGAAGACTATTAATCTAACCATCAATAAAGGGGAGGTAGTCGTTGTTATAGGGCCTTCTGGTTCTGGTAAAAGTACATTGCTACGATGTATCAACCATTTGGAGTCGATAACTGAAGGTATGTTAACAGTGAATGGGATTTCGGTAAGTGATAAGAAAACAAATATTAATAAGCTCCGCCGTGAAATTGGCATGGTTTTTCAGCATTTTCACCTATATCCTCATAAAACCGTTCTTCAAAATATTATCCTGGCACCTATGAAAGTATTAGGACAAACCAAATCACAAGCAAAAGAAATCGCTCTTAAATATTTAGAAAAAGTAGGAATTGCTGATAAAGCGCAATCATACCCATCGCAACTTTCTGGTGGACAGCAGCAACGTGTTGCCATAGCAAGAGGACTTGCGATGAGCCCAGAAATTATGTTATTTGACGAACCGACTTCAGCACTAGACCCTGAAATGATTGGGGAGGTACTTGATGTTATGAAGGCTTTGGCACATGAGGGAATGACGATGGTCGTTGTCACTCACGAGATGGGGTTTGCCCGAGAAGTGGCTGACCGGATCGTATTCATGGACCAAGGTCAAATTTTAGAAGAAGCAACTCCGGCAGAGTTTTACGAGAATCCAAAAGAAGAAAGGGCTCAACTATTTCTCAGCCGTATACTAAATCATTAAAAAAGTAAGAGGGGGAACACAAATGGTGAATCCAAAGAAGTTTTTCAAAATGGCAACTCTGCCACTAATGGCAGCGATGATGCTAGCTGGTTGTGGAAACAGTGATTCAAGCTCAGGATCAGACAATAGTGAGAAAGCTGGAGTATTGGCAAAGGTTGAAAAAAGCGACAAAATTGTGTTCGGCGTTAAAAACGATACACGGCTGTTCGGTCTTAAAAATCCAAGCACAGGAGAAGTGGAAGGCTTTGATATTGATATCGCAAAAGCGCTCTCTGGTGAAATCCTTGGCGATGAATCTAAAGTGGAGTTTAAAGAGGTTACCTCAAAGACTAGAATTCAACTTTTGAAAAATGGGGATATCGATGCGATTATCGCAACGATGACCATTTCAGAAGAACGTAAAAAAGAAGTAGATTTTACAGATGTATACTTTGATGCAGGGCAATCGTTGTTAGTGAAAAAAGGTAGTGATGTAACAGGTATTGACAGTCTTGTTGGCAAAACAGTACTGGCTGTAAAAGGATCGACCTCTACAATAAATATACGTGAAAAAGCACCTGATGCAGAAGTGTTAGAATTTGAAAATTACTCAGAAGCATTTGCCGCTCTTAAACAAGGCAAAGGTGATGCCTTAACTACGGATGACTCCATCCTTTATGGCATGGCTGATGAAGATCCGAGTTTTGAATTAGTCGGAGGAACATTTACAGAAGAACCATACGGTATTGCCGTGAAAAAAGGTAATGAAGATTTTGTTAAGAAATTAAACGAAGCATTGAAAGCTCTTAAAGATTCCGGTAAATACGATGAAATCCATAATAAATGGATAAAGTGAAACTTCAATAATTGGGGGGCTTCATCCCCCACTGATTGAGTCCCGTTCAAGTGTCGCTAATACCTTCACGCAGCATAGGTAAAGCGACACTACGAACTAAGGTTTAATGAATCACAGACTAAGTACGCCACGTCCTCATGTCTTCGTCTGTGTGACCCACATCCTGTGGGCCTCTACTATACCTTTGAAGACCACAAAGGTAAGTTTCATTATCTCACCAATCGGGCTTTTACGGGCAAGTTTATCCCTCCTACCGCTTCTTTGATTCCTCTAAGCCTTGTAGTAGGGTCTTGACTTTCCGTTAATGGGGGATAAAGAAAGATTAATGGATTTTGGTTATAATTTTTTTGGGATGGGCGTACTTGCTCATCCTGATTAGTTAGAGGAGTTGTTGTTAAAGTGAATTTCTCGATATTAACGGATAATATGGACATGTTTCTTGAAGGATTCAAGGTTACTATAATTGCAAGTATCACTGCACTTATCGCAAGTTTATTGCTTGGAGCATTTATTGCTGTATTAAGAATTGCTCCATACAAGCCATTGAATTGGCTTGGCACTACATATGTTGAATTCTTCCGCAACATTCCACTGTTAATCATTATGCTATTCGTTTATTTAGTATTTAATTTCAAAGGGCTTACGGCTGGAACAATTGCTTTAACCATTTATACAACAGCTTTCATTGCAGAGGCAATTCGCGCTGGTATACTTTCGATTCCCAAGGGTCAAATGGAAGCGGCACGTTCCTCAGGTCTTACATATAGTCAGGCAATGAGAATTATTATTTTACCTCAAGCAATTAAAGTGGTAATACCTCCACTCGGCAATCAATTTATTAATCTGGTAAAGAACTCTTCTTTAGTAGCTGTCATAGCCGGCGGTGATTTGATGTATCAAGCTGATCTTATTTCAGCAAGAACCTTTAAAGTAATGGATACGTATATCTTAGTTGCTATGTTTTATTTAATATTAACCATTCCTTTAAGTCTTGGCGTAGGGTATTTAGAGAAACGCCTGGCTAAGAGTAATTGAAGGAGGGATACCGATGGATTTTATTGGTGCATATTCAGCTGATAATCTAACATTTCTAGTGAATGGTTTTTGGCTGACGCTTAAAATGGCTTTTATTGCTATTATTTTAAGCTTCATACTTGGTGGAGTTGTTGGAACGCTTCGTTTTGCCCAAATACCTGTCCTATCACAAGTACTTGCAGTGATTGTCGAGGTTATTAGAAATTTACCCTTATTATTAATTATTTTCTTTACATTCTTTGCGCTACCAGAAATCGGGATTAAATTCAAGGAAGTTCCAGCAGCTATTATTGCCTTAACTATTTTTGAAGCAGCCATGTTATCTGAAATTATTCGAAGTGGATTAAATTCAATCGATAAAGGTCAAATGGAAGCTGCACGTTCATCAGGCTTAAGTTACTTTCAAGCATTATGGCATATAATAGTACCACAAGCTTTACGAAGAATGGTACCGCCGACAGTTAGCCAGTTTATTTCCTTACTAAAAGATACGTCACTTGCGGTCGTAATTTCCGTTCCGGAACTGACACATCAAGCCCAAATTGTCTACGGACAAAAAAGCGGATACCTAGAACCAACCTTATTGGTAGTTGTTCTCATGTATTTCGTCGTGAACTATACATTATCCATACTGTCACGCCGATTAGAAGTAAAACGAACATAAAGTGAAACTTCAATCAGTAGGGGTTTTACTGCTCGTTAAAGCACGGAATAAAAGGGTCTGACGACACACTCTATACATCGTTTATTATGACATTTATACATAATATAAACGATATTATAGTGGATGTGGTGTTCTGATCCTTACGTTATGGGACAGTCTATTTCAATGTTTATCCAAAGTATTAAATGGTTCGTAACGAATTACATAATAATATTATGTTAACTTTTAAGAAATAGATGTTTAGGAGGTTGTTCAAAAATTCCAGTAAATTAGTTTATTAATCATTCATTGTCACAAGCCAAGCTCTATCTTGAATAAGATAGATTGAGGTGGAAAACCATGGATTCATTAGAAAAACAAAAAGAAGAGACCGTTCTTTTTGAAACAGAATGTCCAAAATCAGTGGATTCTACGAATGATTATGTAAGGGATGGTTCCTCAGAGTATATTGAACAATTATTTATGTATTTTTGTAAAACAAACCGCCATATTTAATAATGGCGGTTTGTTTTATGTGGAAAATAGCGGATCGTATATTTAATTACATTTATTTCAATAATAATATCGGTAGAATATATTAATAGAAACAACTTGTTGCTTCATAAACAAAAATGATATTTGTTTAATTAAAAAATTCGTTTTGGCACCTTTTTCAATTCCGGCTAGTATTATCTAGATTGTAGTCAGCCATGCACAGATGCTGACTACTAAAGATATTCTGGTAGTACCTTACTCTTGATTCGATCAATCACACTCTTACGTTTTAACTTTTACTTCAATTATAAATCAAGCAGTCGAAATCAGATGTAGTATCATTTTGTACAAATAAAGGTCATGAAAGGAACGTAAGATCACCTTATTACTACTGTAAAATAATCGACATTTGTATATTTCAATAAAAACCTCGTCAGAATATAAAAAGTCAAACTCACGATAACAATAGATATATCCATAATAAAAAGACCTTTAAGGAAAAACGATACAAAAACGGTAATCTGTATTTCTAGCATACATTTAAGAACTAAATGCCTCCAACTCATTGATTTATGTTTTCTTGAGCGTATTCACATGGACTGGCACGAATCATTTTTATTTTCTCCACAACATCATCGTTGATATGCTATAGTTTATCCAAAGAACAGAATGATACGGAACCTGGCAATGGAGGTATACATGATTGTGCAACTTCAAAACCTTTTGTTAAAAAGAGTTCTTTTTGTAGTAGGGAGTCTAATTTTCATCTCATATCTGTTATTTCTCAGCTACCTATTATTCTTTGCATATTATCGACAATCTGTCATCATCTTGGATTATAACCTTGTCCCGTTCAACACCATTGATTTATATTTTAATTTATTAGCTACAGGCTATTATCATGCTTGGTTCACAAATTTTTGCGGAAATATTCTAGCTTTTATGCCTTTTGGTTTTTTTGTTCCTTTACTATTTAAACGCTTTTACATAGTGAAAACAGTAATTTCGTCATCTATGGCATCACTACTCGTTGAAAGTTTGCAACTAAGTTTTCGGATTGGCAGTTTTGATGTGGATGATATCATTCTGAACACAATGGGCGGATTATGTGGGTACCTTGTAGCGAGAATTTTTATGATCATCATGAGCAAAGTAGATAAGGTAATTTGCTCCTGATTTAAGATGACTATATGTAGAGTTTGACTTAAGTAATACATGACAGCGGCGTGTTTTTTACAATTAAGGCTATTTTCTCATTTGAAAATTTAGTTAAAAGGTTTAACTTGGTAAAATAGAGGGTACAGATTAATATCTTTATGTAAATGTAGAAAAAAAGGGAGGCATCCACTGTGGTTACGATCGATATTGATTATTTGTTAGCAACAACCGAAGAGTACGCAGAAGGAGTAGTTTCTTTCCCTATGAATAAAATTGATATTGATGTATTACTTGAGATTACAGAAGATTGGTAATGAACCTATATCTCTCATAGTTCCTTAATAAAAGGCTTAGTTGTTAGCTGAGTCTTTTTGGTGTTTAACCTATAATCATGCTCTTTCAATAGTACTCTATGACATCATCCAAAAATGGAGTATAATGGGGTTCTATGCAAATGTTGAAAAAGAGAAGGTGGAAAGAGTTTGACAGGAAAAACACATATTATGGGCGGTATTGCGGCTACTGCTGCTTTTGCCCAAACATCGAACTATGATCCTGCAATAATGATTGCAGCCGGAGCACTTGGTGGAATGATTCCAGATATTTGTCATGGGGGAAGTAAAATTGGCAGAAAACTACCGTGGCTATCGAAATTCATTAATGGAGTATTCGGTCATCGTACCCTAACTCACAGTATATTATTTTTAATCATTGTTAATGGCCTACTCCTTTTATTTATCCCTTTTGAATCAATTCGGATTGGTATCTTGATTGGAATGGCAAGTCATTTACTACTGGATGCAGCAACAAAAAATGGAATCAAATTATTGTATCCTTTGGATATAACATTCCGATTACCATTAACGATGAAAACGGGAGGGGCCTTAGAATCTATCGTATTAACAGGATTGACTCTCGTTGTCCTGTATTATGGAAAGGACATCTTAATGCATTATTTATAAAAAATTGCTGAAGTTTTTGGCTAAAAGATGTTTCATCTTTAGCTAGATACATAGTTGTATAGTCAGTGCAAATAAAGTGAAACTTCAATCAGTGGGGGTTTTCTCCTACGCTTCTTCGATACCTCAAGCCTTGGGGGTGGGGGGGACTGCCCGTTAATGCGGGATAAATCGTCACTACCATAGATATTGTTCTGCAATCACTAAGCAATTTTACATCCAGTGTCCTAGATAACATAAGGCGTAAAATACTTAAAAAGTAACGATCAAATGCATCGCAATATGATGACGTACACCAATATGCCCTTCTTCAATAAATTGAAGAAGGGCATAAGGACGTGTCGTTCATATGCTAACACGAGATGCACCTTAATGTAATGGAATACGTGAAAGCGTCTACAAGTCGACCGGCTACTAAAAAAAGCAGAGTAGTTGGTAGTCGAGGTGTGTATGTAAGATAAACTTACTCTTCATTACGAATTACGCCTAAAAGAAAGAACATCCCAATCGTTCCTACTATAAATACAATTTTGATGATCCATAATAAAAGTTCATCCATTACACTAACCCCCTTGTTCTTTATTTAAAAGAAACATATGATTGAATTATACCACATTCAACAAAAATAAAACCAAAAATGGAACAATTAGGATTGAATTGAAAACAAGGCTGCCTCAAAAGAAAAAAATCAAACCATCTAACCCCTAATCCATTATAAGTTGCATGTGATTAAACACTAATTAAAGAGGTTGTTCAAAAAGTCTGGTAAAAGTAGCTGTCGAATTGCATCAAAGCTCTGTCTCTCCGGACCTCGAACTTCTCGGCTCTTTTTATCTTCCTTTTTGAACACGAACTTAAAGCATTTGGGGTCAGAGGTCATCCTTTTAATACATACATGTTACTTATTAAATCATACCTAACGCTTTTTTCGTCATCGCACCTACTATTCCATCTGCTTTTAGCTTTCTCGCTTTTTGAAATTCTTTAACGGCCCTTTCCGTCGCTGGACCAAATACACCATCGCTCCCATTTGTCGAAAAGCCTAATGATGTGAGCTGTTTCTGTAATGTAGAAACCTCTGCACCCTTACTTCCGCGTTTTAAAGTAATTGCCGTTGTTACGGGAGTGGCAGTTGGATTCCCTTTTACCTTAAATCCACTACTGGCCGCAATGGATTCAAAGTTTTTTGAAGAACTTGTTATAACGACAGGAGTATTTATTGATACTGTTTCAAACAGCCACTTTACTTCATTATTATACATGCGAATGCAGCCAGCGCTCACGTAATTACCAATAGAGGCCGGATTATTATTGCCATGAATAGCATAGGTCGTTCCTTGTGTTTGTCTAGCGTTTAAGCCGAGCCAACGATTACCTAAAGGATTTTTTGGAGATCCTCCAGGGATATTCCCCTTATAATAGGGACGATTTACTATCTTATTTACAATTTTGAACGTTCCTTCAGGTGTATCTGATGTCCTGCTACCAGTGGCGACAATAAATGACTTTTTTAGCTGACTATTTTCATAATAGGCAAGCTGATTCGTGTTCTTATTAATAATAATCAGTTGTGATTTCGCGGCTGATGCAGTTTCAACTCCAAAAAACAAACAGCATGTTATGATGAATACGGTTAAACATTTTTTCATTCTTTTCCATCCTTTTCATATTATTTTCAATACAATCAGAACATTATATGGTTGGGATTGTGATTGGATGATAAAAAGGATAGAAGTGAGAAGACTATTTTGTAGTAATTAGATAATGGAAAATGAATGATTGAATGAAGTATATCTTTTCGAAAGTCTGAATTGCTAAATCAGAGATAGCTAAATTAGAGCAACTAAACCAGATTCTATTTGGTTGCTAAAAGTGAGGAAGCTTGCGAAGATTAATATTGCGATCTGGAATCAATCATGAGGTACAATGAGCACCCTTCGTGCCAAGCAGAGTTTTTTATCAATGTAGATTGAAAATAATATTGGTACTTCTTTAATTCATCAAATCTGTATCAGAATTTCAGCACAAATAAAGTGTTACTAAATACACTATTTAAGATGATCAAAACAAGGAGGGAGCCTATTTGTCTGGAAAAAACGTAGATGAAATCATTCAACAAGGAATACACGGACAGAAGGAATTAAAACCCGAAGAAAGAAAAAGGTACCTCGGTACAATTCGAGAACGAATTATTGCTGTATTGACACAGCCGCAAGTGAGGGACAAAGAGGTTTATCAAGAATTTATGAATTTGATGAAAAAGCATCCGCAGGCACTGCTATTTGCGAACGGAAATATGGAATACTCTTCTCTAAAAAAATATATTGAAGCAGCTCAAGTTAACAAAATACCTTATAAAATGGTGATCAATAAAGATTATAATACTGACATTGGACTTGTATTGGCGTTTGAGTATGCGGTTGATAAAGAAGAGATTTTTCTAGAAAAAAAAGCTTCGAATTTAAAAATCACCAAAGTAAAAGAAAAAGGGTCTTTAGCTAAATTGACGAGTTGGTTACGAGAAAAACGCCAAGAGGTGAAAGGGAATAAGTAATTCATATGAATACGGATGTCCCAAAAAGGTCTGAACCTTTTGGGACATCCACTTATTTGTATACCAGAAAATCCCGGAGGTTTATTAAAAAATTCGGAAAATTAGGTGATTAAAGCTTGAACTTTGATAGTATAAGGTAGTACAATGAAATATAGAATTTTTATAATAAATTATATCCACAAGGGAGTCTTGGTAATGAAGGAACATGACATGGAGATCACACTAACAACAACGAAGAAAGAAAAACCGAAATCTGATCAACTAGAATTTGGCAAAGTGTTTACTGATCATATGTTTATTATGGATTATACTGAAGGAAGTGGTTGGCATGATCCACGAATCGTTCCTTATCAATCGATTACACTCGAACCCTCTGCAATGATTTTTCATTATGGACAATCCGTATTTGAAGGGATGAAAGCATACTATACAGATGACAAAGATATCGTTTTATTTCGCCCGGAGAAGAACTTCCAACGGTTAAATAAATCGAATGATCGTCTTTGCATACCTGAGGTAGATATCGATTTTGCATTGGCAGCTTTGAAAAAATTAATTGTTATTGATAAAGAATGGATTCCAGACGCAGAGGGGACATCACTCTATATACGGCCATTTATTATTTCAACTGAGCCCTACCTAGGCGTATCACCTTCCTCGCGATATAAATTTATCATCATAATGTCGCCTGTAGGTTCATATTATAAAGAAGGAATACACCCTGTAAAGATTGCTGTTGAAAAAGAGTTTGTCCGTGCAGTTGTAGGCGGAACTGGTACAGCGAAAACAGGTGGCAATTATGCTTCAAGTTTAAAAGCGCAAAAAGTATCTGAAGAAAATGGCTATTCCCAAGTACTTTGGCTTGATGGAGTTGAAAAGAAATATATTGAAGAAGTTGGAAGTATGAATGTGTTTTTCAAGATTGATGGAGAAGTAGTAACTCCTGCACTAAATGGAAGTATTCTTGACGGTGTAACAAGATCATCGATTATCGAGATGCTTGAACATTGGAACATCCCTGTTTCACAACGGAAGATTTCTATGGATGAGGTATATCAAGCTCATCAAGAAGGGAAATTGGAAGAAGCATTTGGTACTGGTACGGCT
Organism: Paenibacillus sp. FJAT-29882; assembly: GCF_001510645.1. Classification (GTDB taxonomy): domain Bacteria; phylum Bacillota; class Bacilli; order Bacillales; family DSM-1321; genus Peribacillus. Next base: position 1,547,887 of record NZ_LMVB01000001.1, read on the forward strand.
GCTGTTATTTCACCAATTGGTGAGTTTTTCTGGAATGACGAAAAGCTTGTCCTCAATGAAGGAAAAACGGGTGAATTATCAACGAAATTATACAATACCATTACAAGAATCCAAACTGGTAAAGAAGAAGATCAGTTAGGGTGGATCATGCATGTTGAAGAAAAGGTCACACAAAAATAAAAAAAGAGCAAGCTAATGGAAAATCCAAAAGCTTGCTCTTTTTTTAGCTTATTAGAGGATGTTCAAAAAGTCCGATAAAAAAGCTTGAGAATTGCATCAAAACGCATTTTTGATCTTCTGTTAAAACCGCGCACGTCCTGTGCAAGTTCGGTACCAAACGTTACTGTATACGCACAAGGTTCTCGAGATGCGCTCATCGAACTTCTCGGCTCTTTTTATCCTCATTTTTGAACACACACTATATGAGCATCGAAATGTTTTACTTCTTTTTAGCTGGGTAAGTTAAGAAGTAAAAGACAAATAATGATAAGGGGTTGAAATCATGCAAACTACTTCTCCGTGTTTATTAACGAAAGAAGATATGCAAAATCCTAATAAAGTACCTCCATGGTTAATTCAGGAGTACCAAACCTTTCACAAACTTGTTACTGATAAGACGTTTCCTTGCTATTTTGGAATGAAAGCTGAAAACAAGGGCGAGCTTCGCTATGCATACATTTCTCAAGATGATTGGTCCAATCTACCGAAAGCGATTGAAGAATTTCTAGAATTATTTCAAGAGCCACCATATATACGACATGGATTATTTGTTTTTGTCGAACCAGAAAAAGAAGAGGGTGATATTGCGCATTATCGAAATTACTTTTGGAATGTTTTGCAATATTTGCATGAACATGACCCGAAAGAATGGCCCCAAGAGAAACCGAAGAATCCTGACCATCATCTTTGGGATTTTCATTTTGCTGGTGAACCTTTTTTCATATTTGGTAACGCACCTGCCTATAAACAGCGGAAAACTCGTGACTTAGGGAGGGGACTTGTTCTTGGCATTCAGCCGAGAATGATTTTCAAAGGACTTGAAGGAACAGAAAAAGGCGGGATTATGTCGCGTGAAAAAGTGAGAGAACGTGTTGAAAAATGGGATAACCTACCTAAACATCCGGATATTAGCCATTACGGAGACCCAGAACACAATGAATGGAAGCAATTTTTTATCGGTGATGATATTGAACCTATATTAGGAAAATGCCCATTTCACCATAAAAATCTATTGTAAGAAAAATAAATTCTCTTGTGTTTTAATGCTTGTCTAATAATTAAATAGGCTTGAATACTAAGAAAATGCAGGACAACAACTATATTCTGTGTTTTCTTTACCATCTTACTTTACTTATCTCGGAATGAGCATGTTTTTTTACATTTAAACTGTAAATATCAAACATTAGACCGATGCGATTAATGCATTATGGTCTCAATAGGAAAAGATGTATCAATTGAAACAATTGATGTGTTCAAAGCAGATATACCAAAAAATACAGGGGAAGCCTTAACCGAAAGTTCAACTAATACATGAAGGTTTTATATGTAAATTTGTACCCCTATAAGGCTTCATGTCGTTTCCCGTTTCATAATATAAAACCCGCTCCACGCAAATACAATCGAAGCAAGATAAAAGATACTGCCAATCGTCAGAAAATCAACTAAATAACCTGTAGCTATAACAGCAATTGCAGCACCAATCGATGTCCCAATATGATAGCGGCCGATTTCTTTCCCCGCTGTTTCTTTTTTTACTGAACGAGCGAGAACTGTTTTTTCGGAGTTTTTTTGTACGGCACCTAGTAATCCCATCACAATCTGTAATAGATAAACCTGCCAAATTTCATAAGCGAGCGGAAAAGTAAGCAAGACCAGTGCCATACCCCAAGAATAAAGGATCAACAATGCCTTATCTCCAACACGATCGGCGAATTTTCCAATTACAGAATAACTCAGTGCTGCTGTTAATGCGAATAAACCATAAGCCCAGCCAAACTGAGAATAGCTGCTGCCAGCATTTTTCAAAAGCAAAACATAAAACGGAAAAATCATGCTAGCTGCCATACCGACTGTCCCTTGATAAATAAAAAATCGTCTATAATTCATTTGTGATACTCCTCATAGAAAAGATTCAAGAATCGTCCTTTAGGATCATAGGTTTTTTTCAGAGCAAAGAATTTATCTGTCCGTGGGTACGCTTTTTCTAACTGCTCTCTTGTCGGATAATGATAATATGGAAGATAGTAACTACCCTCGTGATCTAAGGTTATATCTATCATGTTTCGGATTACTCGCTCCGTTTCTTTAATACGATCTTTACTTGTCCCTTGGTTAATAAGCATAACGAGGGCAAACATATCATCTTTTGCATAACTCATAACAGTCTCTTCATTTTTCTCCACATAACGGACGGTGATATTCAATAGGTTAAAATCTTTTTCATTTTTAAGCGTTTCTCTAAGGTCATCAATATAGGCTGTGAATTGTTCAACTGGAACAAAGTATTCCTGTAATACTTCTGTTTTGTTAAAACTATCATACTCCATAAATGTGGAATCGGAACGCATGGCATTATTTCTAGAAATATATGAACCATTAATATTCTCATTGTATACATTTTGAGTGGTCCAAAACATATTTTTCCCCCAATTATTCAAGCGAGCAAGTCCGAGAAAGAATTTGGGTATCGCAATGATTGTTTCTCGTTTTAAAGAGCTAAACTTCTCCAACTGAGATCGGTCATCTGTTTCGTAATAATCGGTTACATACATTTCTTTCAAGTAGCTGTCAGGTGCAACCGAGATTCGAGCGAGATGCATTTTAACGGCGTCGTTTTGAAGGATTTCACGGTTGAAATACGAGCTATAATCATCATAAGCTAGTGATTTTGTTTGAATTTGATAGAGTTCATCGTCTGTCAAATGTAAAGTAACATCAAGAATCACTCCGAATAATCCATATCCACCAATTACTGCATAGAATAACTCTGAATTTGCATCACGGCTTACAGTCATAATGTCACCCTGTGCGTTTAATAGACGAAATGATTCAACCGTTTCAATCAAGGCGTGATGGCGTATGTCACGACCATGCACATTTACACTTAATGAACCGCCTACTGTAAAAATACTTTGAGACTGGCTTACTTTTAAAGCAAGACCATAAGGATTGATGAACTTTTGAATATCTGCCCAAGTCGTACCACTTTGAACGGTAATTTGTTTTTTATTTTCATCTAATTTTAGAATTTTATTATATTGTTTCATATCAAGTAGGATTCCATTTGGATAAAGCGTCTGGCCTCCTTGACTGTGCTGCATACCGGCAATGGATATCGGATCATGATCAATGTTTGCGTCTAATACGATCTGTTTCAGCTTGTTTTCATCATCACCTGATTTTACCGCTTTCATCTTAACAGGTAAGAGGCGGCCTTTATCTTCTATTATCGGATTTGTAAGCTGAGATTGAAAGTATGATAAAGAATATACAAATATTATCGAATAGATTAAGATAGCGAAATATCGATTCTTGAAAATTAGTCTCGCCTCCTTCTGGAAAAATTCAGCTATACTGTCCTATATTATACCATATTATGAAAGATGCTAATATTTTCGAAAAAACGGCTAGTTATACAGATTCATACATTTTCGATATAATGGGAAAAATAATATAAAAAGGGGGATCAATTATGACTGCATATTCGACTAGAGCTGATGTTAAAGTAGAAGAAACGTGGAGATTGGAAGATATTTATGAAAACGAGGAAAAGTGGGAACAGGATTATCAAACGATCTTGAATAGTGTGGAGAAGTTAAAGGCATTTGACGGGAAAATTGGGGATGCAGATTCACTATTTCGTTATTTATCACTTAGTGAAGAATTAGGGTATACATATAAAAAGCTATATGTATATGCAATGCTTCAGGTGGACTTAGACACAAGAGTACCCGCTGCACAAGGGTTACTTGATCGTGCTAGTCAATTAGGGCAAAAAATTAGCGCAGCTACTTCGTTTTTTATGCCATTTTTATTAAACCTTGAAGAAAGTACGTTAAAAGCGTACATAAAAGAAGTAGAAGGACTACGTTATTTCGAGGATGATTTGCTTGATTCTTATCGTTTTAAAGCGCATGTACTGAACAAAGATCAAGAAGCAATTCTTTCGCAGCTTGGTGATGCCCTTTCTTCTCCGCAAAAAACGTTTGGTATGATTAACAATGCTGATATTAAGTTTGGAGAAGTGACAAAAAACGACGGCGAAAAAGTCACTTTAACACGCGGTATGTACAGTAAATTGATTGAAAATCAGGATCGAGAAAAACGGAAGGAGGCATACAAAGCCTACTATCAACCGTATCTTCAGTTACAAAATACTATCGCGAGCACTCTTTCATCAGCCATTCGAAACAATACGACGATGGCGAAAACAAGGAACTACCCTTCAGCTCTTGAAAAATCGTTATTTTCAGATCAGGTTCCGCCAGAGGTATATGAAAATCTTATTTCGGCGACGAAAGAGAATATTAAACCGATGTATGACTATATAAAATTGCGCAAAAAACTTCTAGGTGTAGATGAACTACGTGCGTATGATTTAAGTGTTCCGCTTGTACAAGAGGCAAAGGAAGATATTCCATATGATAAAGCGTTTGACCTTATGATAAAAGCACTGAAGCCTCTTGGCGAAGAGTATGTATCGACTCTTTTGAACTTCAAAGAAAATCGTTATTATGATGTAAGGGAAACGCCAGGAAAACGATCCGGCGCTTATAACCTAGGTTTATATGGAGTTCATCCATTCGTTTTATTAAACCATCAGGATGATTTGGACAGTTTATTTACGTTAGCACATGAATCTGGTCATGCAATGCATTCATATTACAGCTCCAAATATCAGCCGCAAATCAGTGCTGGATATTCGATCTTTGTTGCTGAAGTCGCATCAACGGTGAACGAAATCCTATTGATTCGTTACTTATTGAACACGACAATAGACTTGAATAAAAAGAAGCATCTGCTTAACCATTTTATTGACAGCTTTAAAGGAACTTTCTTTACGCAAGTCATGTTTGGGGAATTCGAAAAAATTACACACGAAAAAGCGGAAAATGATGAGCCTTTGAATGCAGAAGTCTTTAATACTGTATATGAAACGATATACCGTGCGTATAATGGGGAAGACATTGTTTTTGACGATGAAGTGAAATTCGGCTGGTCTAGAATCCCACACTTTTATCGACCGTTTTATGTGTATAAATATGCGACGGGGTACGCGTCAGCTATTGATATCGCCGACCGAATTTTATCAGGTGATGAAGGTACACTTGAACAGTATTTAACATTTTTAAAAAGTGGCAGCTCGGAATATCCGCTTGAATTGCTAAAGAAAACTGGAGTCGATCTCACTAAACCAGAGCCGATTGAAAATGCGTTGAAGATATTTAGTGGACTAGTGAAGGAATTTGGCGAATTGTTGGAAAAGTAATATTTTAAAAGAGGCTCATCTCTAAAGGTCTAATCCTTTACTGAGATAGCCTTTTTTTAAATCAATAAATCATGCTACTTTGACAAACTTTATGAAAAGCGTACTATTGTAGAAGAACATTAATTCAAAAATTTAAGGAAGATAAAATGAACTCAACGGTAAGCTATATAAAAGAATGGCAAGTAGCATTAGAAAATGAAATCCGCCATTTAAAAAAATACGGAAGTACAAAATATCACGTTATGAATGGTCATTTGATAGATCAGGTGGATGGATTTACTTATTATTTCGAAACGATTGGATCGCTGAGGATTCCAGTCGGATCATTCGTTCGACTGGAATGGGGAGGAATCAAGCAGGAAGGATTAGTGCTCTCGTCTGAAGGCAAAAGCATCATATTATCTTTTGAAAAAACACTTGGAGATTTGATTTCCGAGGCTTTTCTTTACCATGACCCATGGGAGCTTTTGGAACAATTAATTGAGCGCTTAGACGAAGTGAAAAAAAGTAAGAAAAAGCGGCTTCGAGTCAAACGATTGATGGACCCTTCGATGGAGAGCAGGCATCCGATAGATCAGAATCATAGTAATGTTAAGGAGCTTTTTTTACGCTCTAATTTTAATCCAATTACATACGTTTGGGGACCCCCGGGAACTGGAAAAACATATACATTGGCACGGATTGCAGCGAATCATTATTTTAAAGGAAAAAAACTTTTAGTTCTGTCTCACAGCAACCAAGCCGTGGATGTACTAATGGCAGAAATCGCTACATTTACAAAAAAGAAAAACCGCTTTAAAGAAGGCGATATTTTAAGGTACGGTTCGCAAACAGGAGAAAGCTTAGCGAGTCATCCTGATATCATCTCAAGTCAGTTGTTAGCAAAGCATGAACCTGATTTAGTTGAAGACAAGGAAAACCTAACTGAAGAGAAGCGGCTCTTAAAACAAGATTTATCAGGTTCATTTAGCAAGCGGGATACAGATCGATTAATTGAATTGGAAAAAAAACTTGGCAGAGTCATTGAAAAATTTCGTCGTAAAGAAATGGAGCTTGTCAAAGAAGCCAAAATCGTTGGTAGCACACTGGCAAAAACAGCAAGCGACAGCACACTTTATGAACAGGAATATGATTTAGTCATTCTTGATGAAGCGAGTATGGCTTATGTCCCACAAGTTGCATTTGCTGCATCGTTAGGCAAGAATATCATTGTCTGTGGTGATTTTAAACAATTGCCGCCAATTGCTTCAGCTCGTGATGAATCAGTGAATAAATGGTTAAAAGAAGATATTTTTCATTGTTCAGGAGTTGCGAATGTAGTGAATGAAGGGAAGCTCCATCCACATTTGTTTCTGTTAAAAGAACAACGCAGAATGCATCCAGATATTTCGGCCTTCACGAATAAACATATTTATCATTCCCGAGTTTGCGATCATGAAAGTGTACAAACGAGCCGTGCAAAAATTGCTAAGAGAAGACCATTTCCTAATCGTGCCTTAATGCTGTTAGAAACGAGTGGAACTGGTGAACATTGTATAGCGGAGCGGACATCGAGATCAAGGATGAATCTTTGGCAGCTGTTCTTGTCATTCCAACTACTTCATGAAGCGTATTCAAGCGGTGCACGATCCATCGGTTATGTAACACCGTATCGAGCTCAATCCCGTCTTATGGATCTATTATTACAAGAAGTATATGCGAAAGAGCTTGAACAAGCTGATATTATTGCAGCAACTGTTCATCGATTTCAGGGAAGTGAACGTGATGTAATGATATTTGACACAGTTGATAGTTATCCTGAAACACGTGCTGGTATGCTTTTGACTGGAAAGAATAGTGAGCGACTCATTAATGTCGCAATTACAAGAACGAAAGGGAAATTCATCCAAGTAAGCGATACGGACTATATTCGAAAAACCGTTTATAAAGGCAAAACATTACGTAAGCTTGTGGATCATCAAACAACCTTCGGACATACAGTTGCAACCAGGGACATTGGCAAGTGGATTCAAAATCATCATCCTAAGCTTCAGTGGATGCATGCGCGTAAGTTGGATGTTCTAGGTGAGGATATTAAAAAAGCATGTCACTCAATTATCTTGTCTATACCTGATAAAGGAATAGTTACAGAAGATTGGTTGAATATGCTGAATTGTAAGCAAAAACATGTTAAGATCACGCTTATTTCCATTCGTCCGCTTCCAGATTTGGCCGTGCAAGAACAGATTGAAACAAATATTACTTTTCCATTCGTCATCATTGATAAGCAATATCTCTGGCTAGGAATGCCGCTTGAAGCAACACGTAGACTTTCCCCACCTTATGTGGCTGCACGACTTGATTCAGTTGCGGTTGTTGAACATTTTCTTACCCAACTACCTAGCGTAGAATAGAAGAAACTATAAGGAGCATGTCTCAAAAGGTCAGACCTCGCACTCTAAATCAGTATGTAGTGTATCTATCACTTATCCTATACTGTATTTAGTTGTTGCGGGGTCAGACCTTTCTTTGGGGACATCCCCCTTCTTAATTATCCCAGTATTACAATGTGTGAATAAATATTATTCAAACAATTCCGATGAAAAATATATGATTTAATCTTGACAATCAGTTATTAGAATATTATGATAAAATTAACTTAATACTTCTTATCAAGAGAAGCCGAGGGAATGGCCCGATGAAGCTTCAGCAACCTCTACAACTAGTAGAAAGGTGCTAATTCCTGCAAGCATTGGCTTGTCAGATAAGGGTGACTACGCATAAAGTCCTCTTTCTATCAGGAAAGAGGACTTTATGCGTTTAATATAGATTAACCCCTTTGAATGTAGACCGTACAAAGGATCATAACTAATTTACTAAGAGAGAAGGTCAACAAATGCCCAATGTAGTGATTTTATCTGGAAGCCCTTCAGCAACATCTAGGACTGATGTAGTTTTAAAATTTGTTCAATCGTTGTTAGAAAAGGAGAATGTAACGGTAAAGTATATTTCCGTTTTAGATATTTCTGCTGAGGATTTGCTTTATGCACGCTATAATAGCACTGGAATTAAACAAATAGCAAAATCAATCGAGGAAGCGGATGGGGTGATTATTGGTTCACCTGTGTACAAAGCTTCTTATACAGGTATTTTAAAATCTCTAATCGATTTATTACCAGAAAGTGCGTTTAAAGGAATTCCAGTGTTACCGCTAATGGTCGGTGGGAGTAAAGCGCATTTATTAGCAATCGATTTTGCCTTAAAACCGCTTATTACTACTTTAAAAGGAAGAGCCACTCAAGGGACTTATATTATAGATAATCAAATTGATAAAGAAAATAGTTTACAGCCTATCACTGATCAAGATATTCAAACTCGACTTAATAACGATTTAGAGGAATTTCTCCAAACCATTAAACAAACTAAACCAATAATCGCTTAAGACTACAATTAGCACCAATTTACATCATTAAAAAACGAATGGGTGGTAATGATTATGACCAAAAAAAGAATTTATTTAAATGCATTTGATATGAACTGCGCAGGGCATCAATCCCCTGGGCTATGGACACATCCAGACGACCAATCGTCTACGTACAAAGATGCAGAATACTGGACGCATCTTGCAAAAGTACTGGAAAAAGGGAGATTCGATGCCATATTCCTTGCCGATGTCCTTGGAACATATGATGTATATCAAGGTTCTCGCGATGCAGCAGTTCGTCAGGGTGCTCAAGTTCCAGTCAATGATCCCGCATTTGTTGTTCCGATCATGGCGCAAGTTACAAAGCACTTAGGATTTGGCTTAACTGCGTCGACAAGCTATGAACATCCCTATCTATTCGCTCGACGGATTTCGACATTGGATCATTTAACAAAGGGGAGAATCGGTTGGAATATCGTAACATCTTATTTAAATAGTGCTGCACGCAATCTTGGCTTAGATCAACAAATTAATCATGATAATCGTTACGATATAGCTGATGAATACTTAGATGTTGTCTATAAACTATGGGAAGCTAGTTGGGAAGATGATGCAGTCGTAGTGGATAAGGAAAAAGGGATTTATGCAGATCCAGAAAAAGTTCATGATATCGATCATGATGGTGAATTTTATAAAGTTCCAGGAGCTCACCTATGTGAACCTTCACCACAACGTACTCCTGTAATATTCCAAGCTGGGGCATCACCAAAAGGAACGAAATTTGCAGCAAAGCATGCAGAACTTGTTTTCATTGGTTCAACATCGATGGAACGTACAAAAGACACTGTTACCTCTTTTAGAGAAGAGGCAGTGAAGGCAGGTCGGAAAGCAGATGAAATCAAGATTCTTACATTGATTACGCCAATTGTTGGTGCGACTCAAGAAGAGGCTGAAGCTAAATATTTGGATTATAAAAAGCATGCCAGTTATGAGGGCTCACTTGCATTATTCGGTGGCTGGACTGGTGTGGATATGGAAGGGGTGGACCCGAAGGAAAAAATTCAATATGTAAAGAATGATGCCATCCAATCTACATTAAAATCGATGTCCGATTTTACTGTTGAAGAAGTCGCAGAATTTATTGGAGTAGGAGGCATGGGACCTGTTGTTGTTGGTTCGCCTGAACAAGTGGCAGATTCTTTAGAGGAATGGATCGATGTTACAGGAGTGGATGGTTTTAATATTGCTTATGCGGTTACACCTGGTACTTTTGAAGAATTTGTCGAATATGTGATTCCAATTTTACAAGAGCGAGGTTTAGTCAGAAAAGAATACGAAGAAGGAACCTTCCGAAACAACCTATTTGGCAGTGATTATTTGCCAGATCACCATCATGGAAGACAATATCGTAAAAGACTTTTTCCAGCAACTAGTCTGTAACTTGTTAACTAGATATATTGTTGTGGTATTATCGCCGATTCGTGCGAGTCTCTAAATCTAATTTTAGCTCCATAATGATCGAATGATAGGCAATCAAATTATTGATTGTCTATTTTTGTGGAGAACACAATCATACTAAAATATTTGGATTAAATCTCTAAGCATACTATGTGCAATTTTATGGATTCTTTTATATGATGGCTGTAAGTAACCAGATAACAAATGATTATAGAAAGAAGTTGAATACATGTCACGATCAAAAAAACAGTTGAGTGAAATTCCTCTATCAGTGCTTGATCTTGCAAACATTACTGAAGGAAGTACACCGGCTGAATCGTTTAAACATACACTAGATCTAGCACAGCATGTAGAAAAATGGGGCTTTAATCGTTTTTGGTTAGCGGAACATCATAGTATGCCAGGTATTGCCAGCTCTGCAACATCTGTTGTCATTGGCTACGTTGCAGCTGGAACGTCTACACTCAAGGTAGGATCTGGTGGCATCATGTTACCGAACCATTCTCCACTTGTAATTGCTGAGCAATTCGGTACACTTGAATCTATGTACCCAGGTCGTATTGATTTAGGTCTTGGACGCGCACCTGGTAGTGATCAATTTACAGCTATGGCCCTTCGTCGTGATATCAGAAATACCGGCGATGACTTCCCTGAACAACTAGAGCAGCTTCGGACATATTTTGACGCTGAATCTCGCCATAACAGAGTTCGTGCAATCCCTGGTGAAGGCTTAAACGTCCCGATATGGTTACTTGGTTCAAGCGGTTTCAGTGCAAAGCTTGCTGGAAGCCTAGGCTTGCCATTTTCATTCGCGAGTCATTTTGCTCCGGAAAACACGATGGCAGCTCTAGAGATATATCGCAGTAACTTCCAGCCATCAGATGTGTTATCTGAACCGTATGCAATGGTTGGAATTAACGTCTATGCAGCAGACACAGAAGCTGAGGCTGCTTATTTAGCCACTTCTTATCAACAGCAATTCTTGAGTTTGATTCGTAATACACCAAATCAGCTCCAGCCTCCAGTAGACTCAATGGATGGTCTTTGGACATCTTATGAAAAAGCATCGATCCAAAGTAAGCTGGATGCCAGTGTAATTGGTAACCCTGAACAAGTTAAAGTAAAGCTACAAGCATTCCTTGATAAAACAGGAGCCGATGAAATGATTATTAACTCAGGCATGTTTCATCATGAGCCTCGACTTCGCTCCTATGAAATCATTGCTGAAATTGCTGATAAAAAACATTCATGAGCGTCTGCTCTATAACTAAAGCGATGAAAAAATTTTAGGTTCTCAAATTGTATAACCTGAAGAAAGTGGCGGTGCGAAGCCCCCGCCCCTTTTCCATAGAAAACCTGAATGGCGTAAAAACGACATCAGTTACTATAAAGGATAGATCATTAAGCGCGTTATACTCGCCTAATCACAATGGTGGAGATGCGGAGCTAGACTTACGGATGCTTTCTAAGTTTATATAAGTATACCCACTAAGTAGATTAGCTATATGAGTAAGTCGCGAAGCCCCGTCTCCATGTCCTTCATATGAAAAGAGCATAACATACAGCCTCTGAATGAAATTTCAGGGGCTTTTTGTAGATAAGACTTATGAAAATCTTAAAATCTTAAAATATTAAAAAGAACCTGATCAAATATGTATAAAGTACATTTCACAACAAGAATACCTATAAATTGACGAACTCTATCATAGTTGAAAATAATATCTAACAAGCATTTTGAAGCTATTTTTGCTAAAATAAAGTACATCGGAATATAGAAGTTCGGAAGGTTCGGAATATGGCTTCTATCCGTTGCTATTTTTATTTCCGACTAATGTATGATTAAATCAAAAAAATGGAGAACAACAATGATTTTACTAATCGATAATTATGATTCTTTTACTTACAATTTATATCAATATATCCTCCAAGAAGGTAAAGAGGTCACAGTCCGTCGTAACAACGAAATTTCGTTGGAAGCGATTAGAGAAATGAATCCTGAATTCATCATTCTCTCACCAGGACCCGGAAATCCTAATGGAGCTGGAATATGTCTAAAGGTTGTAAGGGAATTTCATCAAAGCATACCCATTCTGGGGATTTGTCTCGGGCATCAAATAATTGCCCAAGCATTTGGAGGTCAGGTTGAAAAGGCCAAACAGCCGATGCATGGGAAAACATCGATGATCACCCATGATGGAATAGGGGTCTTTAAAGGAATACCTAATTCATTTTTGGTTACCCGCTATCATTCTTTAATTGTCAATGAGTCATCACTTCCTAAGTGTATCGAGGTAAGTGCAAGAACGAAAGACAGTGAAGTAATGGGACTTCGACATATAAAATATCAGGTAGAAGGACTACAGTTCCATCCTGAATCGATATTAACGGAACATGGTCATACTTTAATTGGTAACTTTATTAATAGACGATAAATACGTTATGTAAACGAGGTAGATATCATGAATAATAAAGATGAAAACATCTGTCTTCTATTAGAATTCAATAAAGAAAGCATGTACTTTCAAAATCCAATCAAGATTATTGAAGCACATACAATAGAAGAAGTGTTAACAGCCTTAGAAAATATCCAAAAAGAAGTGAATGCAGGTTTTTACGCAGCCGGGTATCTGTCATACGAAGCAGCTCCTGCGTTTGACTCTGCCTATCAAGTGGCAGAAGGAAATAAAATGCCATTGCTTTGGTTTGGGATTTTTGAAAAATTCGAAAATCAGCATTTAACTGAAACACTAACTGATTTCACTCTTACCGATTGGCAATCCAAGACAACTTATAAAACATATAAGGAATCAATTCAAACGATTAAACAGCAAATTGAAGAGGGCAATACATATCAAGTCAATTATACGCTGAGATTGAATTCCTCATTTATCGGTGATGAGTTTTCCTTTTATCGTCAGTTAGCTAAAGCGCAAAGTTCCAATTATAGTGCTTATTTACATACTGGTAGATATAAAATATTATCTGCTTCACCTGAACTTTTTTTTGATTGGAGAAAGGATACCCTGACAACTCGACCGATGAAAGGAACAGTGAAAAGAGGAAATTCCATTGAACAGGATTTGGAACAGCAACAATGGCTACAAGATTCTGAGAAAAATCGTGCAGAAAACTTAATGATTGTTGATCTTTTGCGAAATGATTTGGGGCAAATTGCAGAAGCAGGAAGTGTTTTTGTTGATCGCTTATTTGAAATCGAACAATATCCAACAGTATGGCAGATGACCTCGACCATTTCGGCAAAAACAAAACCGGAAACTACAATAATTGATCTTTTCAAAGCATTGTTTCCGTGTGGTTCAATTACAGGTGCTCCGAAGATAAGTACGATGAAAATAATTTCAGAGTTGGAGGGAACGCCACGTGAAGTATATTGTGGAGCCATTGGTTATATTTCACCTAATCATGAAGCAACTTTTAATGTACCGATTCGAACAGTTGTAATTGATTCGCAGGAAGGGACTGCCCAATACGGGGTTGGCGGTGGTATAACCTGGGATTCGAGTTTTACAGAAGAGTATGATGAGGCCTTCTTGAAAGCTGCATTGCTTACGACTGAAACACCTGACTTTGAATTGCTTGAATCGCTAAAGCTTGAGAATGGTCAATATGTTTTGCTTGAAAACCATTTGAAACGACTTTCAAATTCTGCAAAATATTTTGGTATCAGCCTTTCTATTTCAACTATTGAGGCTGCTCTTGAACAATTTGCAAATCGACACGAAACCAGCTCTAAAAAAGTACGTTTACTTGTTTCGAACACAGGGAAATTTACAATTGAAGCTGAAGATTTGCTCCCCTATCCAGATAAAATATGTAATGTTGCATTGGCTAAGAAGTCTGTTTCAAGCAATGATTTGTTTTTATACCACAAAACAACAAATCGTACAATTTATCAAATACATAAAGACCAATGTCCTACTTATTTTGATGTTTTACTTTGGAATGAAAGGGAAGAAATAACTGAATTTACAAACGGTAATGTTGTTGTAAAAATCGACGATGAGCTTGTAACGCCTGCTCTGCATTCTGGACTTCTCGCTGGTACATTTCGCCAAGAATTATTACAAAACGGAACAGTCAAAGAGAGAGTTGTCCATATTACAGAACTTAAGTCAGCTAATGAGATTTGGTTCATTAATAGTGTCAGAGGATGGGTAAAAGTAAACCTTCTATAAAGTGAAACTTCAATCAGTGGGGAGACTGCCCGTTAATGCGGGATAAAAAATCAATTCAATAGCATACTAAAAGTTTGTCTTTCATAAATATGAAGATACATTAAAAGGGGGAATAGTTATGTCATTGTTTAATAAAGTTTTAGCGAGTGTGGGAATTGGAGCGGCTAAAGTTGATACAAAATTATATAATAGTCAGGTCATGGTGGGAGAACAACTTACTGGAATTGTTGAAATAAGAGGTGGAAACGTAGGGCAGGAAATTGATGATATTTATGTATCACTGAAAACTACATATGTAAAAGAATCAGATGATAAAAAACATACTCAGCAAGGCGTAATCGGAAAATATCGTATTTCTGAAAAGTTTATGATTGCACCAAATGAAGTGAAAGAATTTCCTTTATCTATTACAGTTCCTATTGATACGCCGATCACTGGCGGAAAAACGAAGATATGGATAGAGACGGGACTTGATATTAAAAATTCCGTCGATCCATCGGATAAGGATTTTATTGATATTCGGCCTTCAAAACTTACGCAGGAAGTCCTTAATGTTGTCCAAGATCTCGGTTTCCGTCTCCGTGAAGTTGAATGTGAAGCTGCTCCGAGTAGATTAAGAGGAAGATTGCCATTCGTTCAAGAATTTGAATTCGTACCTAGCGGTGGCTCATTCCGAGGCAAACTTGACGAACTTGAGCTTGTATTTTCGCAACAGCAGGCAAATACTCTAGATATCATGATTCAAATCGACAGACGAGCGAGAGGATTAGGTAGTTTTTTAGCAGAGAAACTGTCCATGGATGAAACAAACCTTCGTTTAACCGTTACAACCGAAGATCTTCCTAATTTAAAAAATAAACTATTTGAAATCATCCAACGTTATTCTTGAATTTTATAGAGTACAAAAAAACTGAGTGCAGTTCACAATCTGTACTCAGTTTTTTAATTTATTCGTCACATATAAATAATTGAATTTATAAAACCGTTCTCGATCAGCTACAGTAGAACGGCACTAATTAAGTAAGGAGGTGAAAACCTTCAATAAGACAGCCTTTTTTTCTGGCAATCTTCATCTTTTCAGTACCATAACGTTAACCAAATAATTAATAATCATGGCAAAAAACGTTACTTTTGCATACATTTATTAAGTGATAGGAGGGGTAGTTGTTGATTACAATTAGTTTATGTATGATTGTGAAAAATGAAGAAGATGTTATTGGTCGCTGTTTAGAAACTGTCTGTGATATCGTAGATGAAATAAATATTGTTGATACCGGTTCTACTGATCGCACAAAAGATATTATGAGCTCTTATACAAATCGGATTTTTGATTTTTCTTGGGTTAATGATTTTGCAGCTGCCCGAAACTATTCATTTAATCAAGCGACAAAAGACTATATATTATGGTTGGATGCAGATGATGTCATTCAAGAACCTGATCAAAGGAAACTTCTTCACCTTAAAGAAACTTTGAATCAAAATATAGATTCAGTTTCTATGAACTATCACCTCGCTTTTGATGAAGAACAAAATGTAACGACAAGTATACGAAGAAATCGCTTAGTTAAAAGGGAAAACCACTTCCTTTGGATTGGTTCGGTACATGAATATTTAGCTGTTCATGGGATTATACATGATAGTGATATTGCAGTGACACATTTGCCGCTTACTCACGATGCCAATCGTAACTTAGATATATATGAAAAAATGCTATCTGAAGAAAAAGAATTCTCTCCACGAGATTTATTTTACTATGCAAATGAATTACTTGATCATAGCGAATATAAAAAAGCCATTGAATATTATCTTCGTTTTCTAAGAACCCAAAAAGGGTGGGTGGAGGATAATATTCGTGCATGTAACAAATTAGCAGATTGTTACCATCAATTCAACCTTAACGAACAAGAAGCACATTGGGCATTAAAAGCGCTCTCTTATGGAGTCCCTCAGCCGGAAACATGTTGTAGATTAGGTTTTTTATTTTTAGAAAAGAATGAAATCCAATCAGCTATTTATTGGTATGAAAAAAGCCTGGAAAATAAAGAAACAGACAAATTAAGTTTTCAGAACAACACATGCTCATCATGGCTACCCCATCTTCAGCTAGCTGTGTGCTATGACCGATTAGGACAGTATCAACTAGCCTCCAAACATAATGAATCAGCATTACTATATAGGCCAAACGATCCGAGAATGTTAGCCAACAAAGAATATTTTGATGGGTTGACTGAAAATGGAATATGATTTCCGTTTTTGTGTCGGCTTTTTATCTGGTGATTATTGTAAGTATTTCCTTATCCAATAAATACGCTTATGCCTTAAAATGAGATGCAGCTAGATAAAGAGGAACGGCACTGAGGTACCTAGCCGTTCTTCACTGTGTTTAAAGTGGCTGCGTTATCGGATTTGCTATTCATTCGTTCCGCTTTTTGTTACATGGATAAGAATTTGATAAACCCTACTGTAGTTTGCTAATTGATCCATATTAAACCCGAAATTCTCTGCTAAATGAATGACTTCATTTAGGAAAAGCTCTACATTGGTTTCTATGGCAATTTGCTGATACCGTTGTTCGATGATTTCAAATTGGGGAGATGGGAATAATGTGTGAATGGTTTGGGGAGTGAAAAATCTTAAATGGGTTCGATCTAAAATTCCGGCGTCGGCATAATGCCAATTTCCTTGTAATAAAGGGATAAGTGCCTCAGCATGAGCAATATTAGGAATACTACATATGATGGAGCCATTAGGCGTTAGATATTTAGAGAGGTTTTGAATAACTTTCCAAGGATCTTTTAGATGCTCTAGAACATCAGCAAATATAATTGTGTCGAAGTAACCGAGAGGATAAGAGGGTTCTAGTGCTTCAACATCTGTATGATCTACAGTTTCATAATGCTCTTTTGCAATGGAACTTACCAATGCGTTTAATTCAATCCCATATAATTGACAAGACTGTCGATTCAGTAGTTCTAAACCGGTTGCACCGGCTCCACAACCTACATCTAATATTTTTCTAGAACCAATAGGAACTAAATCAACAATTTCTGGACGGGGATGAGTGAAATAAGTTAAATCAATTTGCCACTTATCTATAAATCTTCGACGATTTTCATGATATAAGTAATGAATGTCGATATCTTGATTTCCACTGAAAGTTGCATGACCATGATGGTGGATAAAAGAATCTAAGGCGATATGTAGCTGGTATCCCTCTTGTATGGCACGAAGACATAGATCATCATCCTCAAATGAGCCATATACAAATCTTTCATCGAAACTGCCAATTTTGTCTAGAACTTCTTGTTTTATTAATAAACAAAATCCTACTAAACGTAGTACACGTCTTGATTTCCCGCGTTGCTGTTCACAGTATCTGGAAGCGAAGTTGTCTATCTGCTCGATATCATGATAATCGACAGAAATCTGCTGTAACCCGCTGACATAATTACTGACAGGACCAACCATCCCCACTTTCTTCTTGTTTAGTAGTTCAATCATCGGATCTAACCAATTCTCTGTCACGATGACATCATTATTCAAGAATAAAATATATTCTCCGGTAGCAAGCTTCAATCCTTGATTACAGCCTTTCGCAAATCCCGAATTAATGGGATTAAAATGAGTTTTGATAAATGGAAGCCCTTTTAAATAATCGACAGTACCATCTGTCGAACCGTTATCAACGACAATCATTTCAATTTCCGCCATCACCGTGTACTTTTGGATGCTATTTATACATTTTATGGTTAGTGGTAACTGATTGTAGGTAAGGATAATTATGCTTGTTTTGTTCAATCTAATCCCATCCTTCCAGATTACTATTCAATAAAGGATATATATGTTCTTGTCGACTAATAATTTACAATAAGTTTTGTTTGTGCGTAAAGCTGAAAAATGATCATTCGTAGTCAAAATCATACATAGTAGATGAAATGGCACATACCAATTGTAAATGAGAGGAGTAACTAAGTTAAATGAATCAATCGGTAATTTCACGTTCCGATCTTGCTAAACAATCGAGAAAATCCTTATGAAGGATGTGAATGGATATGAAAGGTATCGTACTAGCAGGCGGAACTGGTGCTAGGCTATATCCTTTAACAAAAGCTGTTTCTAAACAATTAATGCCTGTTTACGATAAACCCTTGATTTATTATCCTCTATCGGTTTTAATGCTTGCAGGTATTCAAGAAATTCTAATTATTACAACCGCCGATGATCAACCACGTTATCAAACCTTACTTGGCGATGGTTCGCAAATAGGAATTACACTTACTTATATGATTCAAGAAAAGCCTGAGGGAATTGCACAGGCATTTATTATTGGAGAACCGTTTATAGGGGAAGATTCCGTAGCGCTTATACTTGGGGATAACATTTTCCATGGTCATAATTTTACAAAAATGCTGGAACGAGTGGCAGCTATTAAATCAGGAGCAACTATATTTGGTTATCCTGTTAAAGATCCCGAGAGGTTTGGAGTCATTGAATTTGATCAAAATGGAAAGGTCTTATCATTAGAAGAGAAGCCTGTTCAACCTAAGTCTACGTATGCTGTTACCGGCTTGTATTTTTATGACAATCAAGTAATTAACATTGCCAAAAGTATTGAACGATCACCGCGAGGAGAATTTGAAATTACTACAATAAATGAATATTATCTAAATAAAGGAGAGCTTAACGTGGAGCTTTTGGGAAGAGGGTTTGTGTGGTTAGATACTGGTACTCCTAAATCATTATTACATGCCTCTTTATTCGTGGAGACCATTGAAGATCGTCAGAGCCTTAGAGTTGCTTGTTTAGAAGAAATTGCATTTCGAAAAGGCTATATTTCTAGGGAACAATTACTCGCGCTAGCTAAATCACTAGAAAAGAGTGATTATGGCAAATATCTTGCTCGTATAGTGGATAGATAATATCGATATAAAGTTTGAAATTCTATAAAATTATTTCTCTATGAAAGTATGGTGGCGTAATGAAGATTACAAAAACCAAGTTAGAAAGAGTTATGATTTTTGAACCCGTTGTATTTTGTGATCAACGTGGCTGGTTTATCGAATCATATAGCCAAGTTACGTTTAGAACTGCAGGAATAGAGGTAGATTTTGTTCAAGATAATCACTCATATTCTAAAGAAAAGGGGACATTACGAGGTTTACATTATCAATTACATCCTAAAGCGCAAGTCAAGCTCGTTCGTTGTACAACTGGTGCAATTTTTGATGTAGCGGTGGATATACGCAAAGGAAGTCCAAGTTACGGGAATTGGGTGGGCATCGAATTAAGTGCGGAAAATAAAAAACAATTATTCATTCCCAAAGGCTTTGCACATGGATTTTTGACGCTAACGGATGATGTTGAAGTCCAATATAAAGTTGATACTCATTATGAATTGGACTTTGAACGAGGAATTCGATGGGATGACCCGGCAATAAATATAAAATGGCCTATTCATTATGCACCTATAGTATCAGATAAAGATCAGAAAGCTCTACTTTTAAAAGATGCTGATCATAATTTTGTATTTGGGAAGTGAGGTATTGAAACTATTAGTGACTGGTTTCGGTGGGCAGCTTGGCTACGATGTTGTGAAGCAAGGGGTACAGAAAGGATTAGATGTACACGGAACTAGGAGAAGGGATTTAGATATAACGAAAGAGCAAGAAGTGTATCATTATATTAGACATTTGAAACCAGATGTAATTATTCATTGTGCTGCCTACACAGCGGTTGATCTAGCTGAAAGTGACAAAAAAACTTGCTGGAATGTCAATGTGGAAGGTACAAAATATTTAGTGAATGTAGCTAAAGAACTTAATATAAAATTTATGTATGTTAGCACGGATTATGTGTTTGATGGACTAGGTGAAAAAACGCTTGTGGAAACAGATCTACCGTGTCCTAAGAGTTACTATGGATTAACAAAATATGAAGGTGAAAAAGCGGTACAAAGTATGTTACAAGAATATTTTATAGTACGTACTTCATGGGTTTTTGGAATAAATGGCAATAATTTTACAAAAAGAATGCTTCATCTTGCGAAATCCCGTGAGGAGGTAAAGGTAGTAGGTGATCAAATTGGTTCCCCTACGTATACGCATGACTTAGCGAAATTGTTAATAAGTATGGTCCAAACAGATAAATATGGCATCTATCATGCTACGAATGAAGGTTTTTGCAGTTGGGCCGAGTTTGCTGAGGAAATATTCAAACAATCAAATTGCAATGTACAAGTACGTGTAGTTTCATCCGAAGATTATCCTGTGAATGCTGTAAGGCCAAAAAATGCTCGACTGTCAAAGGAAAAGCTTAAAAGTAACGGTTTTAAATCATTACCAGCTTGGCAAGATGCCTTAGAACGTTATTTAAGTATGTTAGTAAAAAAGGAGAAGTAAATGAAAAAGAAAGTTCTTGTGACAGGTGGGGCGGGATTTATTGGTGGTCATTTTGTTCAACAAATGATGAATAGATATCCAGAGTATCATATTTATAATTTAGATTTGTTAACGTATGCAGGGGATTTATCGAAACACAAGAATATTGAGAAAAAAGAAAATTACCGCTTTATTAAAATGGATATTACAGATTGTAAGGCAATTATGGCTTTATTTGAGAAAGAGAAGTTTGATTTTGTCGTTCATTTTGCCGCAGAGAGTCATGTTGATCGATCGATTACAGATCCTGAAATTTTTGTTCGAACTAATGTTTTAGGTACACAAATCTTATTACATGCTGCGCATCAAAATAAGGTAGCGAAGTTTGTCCATGTTTCCACAGATGAGGTATATGGAGAACTTGATCTTGATCCTACCACCTTTTTTATGGAAGAGTCGAAACTGTTACCAAATAGTCCTTATAGTGCAAGTAAAGCCTCATCTGATCTCCTTGTTCGTGCCTACCATGAAACCTATGGATTACCCATAAATATTACACGATGTTCTAATAATTATGGGCCATTCCAGTTTCCAGAAAAGCTTATCCCTCTCACAATTTCTCGCGTTGTACAGGAGCAGAAAGTTCCTGTGTATGGAGATGGTAAAAATATTCGAGATTGGTTACATGTGTATGATCACTGTTCAGCCATCGATTTAGTGATGCATGAAGGTGTAAAGGGGGAAATATATAATGTTGGCGGGCATAATGAACGAACAACATTAGAGGTAGTAAAAACAATTATCCATAAACTCGGAAAATCAGAAAGCTTGCTAGAGTTTGTAGAAGATCGAAAAGGACATGATAAGCGATATGCAATCAACCCAACAAAATTAGAGAAATTAGGTTGGATACCGAACTATTCATTTGAAATAGGATTAACACAAACTATTCAATGGTATCTTAATAACAAATGGTGGTGGAATAAACAACTGTAGAAGAAGGATATCAAGATTTCTACAATTATCTATATGAATTGATAATAAGTAAAGAACGTTCATTCATTTTATGAACGTTCTTACCAGTTGTGTAAGGATCACTTTGATTTTTTTCACGAAGTATCCCACCTCGAAAAACATTCCTCCTAATCATTTAACTGGAAAATCCCCAGGCATGCAATAATAGTTGAATCGCATCATCTAATTTTGCTTCAGGAATACCAGCAAAACCAAGAATAAGTTCCGGAAGTGCATCAATTTTCTTCTCAATTGAATACGCAGACATCGGATAGATTTTTATACTTGCTTTTGCAGCTTGATTGATAAGGGCCGTTTCATCCATCCCGTTATTGACGACTAACACAATATGTAAGCCGGATCTCTCGCCAATTATTGAGATTTTGTTTTGATAGGGCTTAAATAGTGTCAAAACAATGTCCAATTTGCGTCGATATAGCTTCCGCATTTTGTTTAAATGTTTTTCAAAGTCTCCTTGAATTATAAATTTAGTCAAAATTTGCTGGTCGATTCGAGATACCGTTGAATGATAAAACGAAAGCTCCTCCGTATACCGATTCATGAGCGGTTTAGGAAGCACCATATAGCTGATTCTAAGCGATGGGATGAGTGATTTTGAAAACGAACCTAAGTAGATCACTTTTTCAAATTGATCCATACTTTGCAAAGAAGGAATCGATTTTCCTGTATAACGAAATTCACTATCATAATCATCTTCAATAATATACCGATGTTCAGAGCTCGATGCCCAGTTGAGTAACTTAGTTCTTCGATTAATGGAAAGTACAGAGCCGTAAGGGAAATGATGCGATGGTGTCACATAGACAACATTAATCTTGTGCTTTTCGATGCTTTCCACTTTTATGCCATCTTCATCCACTTCAAGTGGGAATGTTGGATTACCATAGCTTTGGATAATTTTTTGAAATAAATGATATCCAGGGTCTTCCACACCATAAACTGAATTCCTCTCAAATAACAACACAAGCTGCTGAAGTAGTATCTCAATGCCTGCACCAACGATAATTTGTTCTGGTTCACAAATCACCCCACGTGCATGGTATAGATATGTAGCAATTTCACGGCGAAGCGAATATTCTCCCTGGGCATCACCTAGTAATAGCAACTCTTGATTGGCTAAATCCATCGTGTTTTTTGCGTACTTTCTCCATTGTGCAAAAGGGAAATGTTCGGTATCAATTTGACTCGGATGAAAGTGATAGTCATATGTTTTTTTAGATTCATACAATGGCAAAATATCACTTTTTGCGCCTGCATATTCTAAATCCTCCAAGTCCATGACATAATAACCTTTCCTAGCTTTGACCTCTAAGTACCCTTCAGCCGCTAGCTGTTCATAAGCCGTCTCTACTGTGTTCCCGCTTATATGTAAATGCTGCGCCAATTTTCGTTTTGACGGAAGCTTTGTCTGGAATTCTAGGCGACCTTCAATGATTTCTGTTTTAATATATTCATATAATTGCTCATATAATGGGACAGTAATTTCCCGATTTAATATACATGAAAGCATATCCATAATTAATAACCTCTCCTCTGACACCGTTGTTTAATGGAAAACTGACACTTTTAATGATGCCACTTTCTTTTTATACTAAGGAATATAAATGAAAATTGCAAATATTTTTTTAGGGGGATTAATAATGGAGAAATTAGTAGCAACAGATGCAGTTAAAAGAGGAATGGCTCAAATGCAAAAGGGTGGCGTCATCATGGACGTTGTCAATGCGGAACAAGCAAGAATTGCGGAAGCAGCAGGAGCTGTTGCGGTCATGGCACTTGAGCGAGTACCTTCTGATATTCGCGCGGCAGGTGGAGTTGCTAGAATGGCAGATCCGCGAATTGTAGAAGAAGTTATGAATGCTGTAACGATTCCGGTCATGGCGAAAGCTAGAATTGGCCATATCGTTGAAGCGAGAGTGCTAGAAGCGATGGGTGTGGACTATATTGATGAAAGTGAAGTATTGACACCTGCTGATGAAGAGTTTCATCTATTAAAAAGCAGCTTTACAATTCCATTTGTTTGTGGATGTCGTGATCTAGGGGAAGCAGCCCGCAGAATTGGTGAAGGAGCATCGATGTTACGGACAAAAGGGGAGCCTGGTACAGGGAATATTGTAGAAGCAGTTCGTCATATGCGAAAAGTGCAAGCACAGGTTCGTAAACTTACTTTAATGAACGATGACGAAATCATGACTGAAGCAAAAATTCTTGGCGCTCCTTATGAGATTTTGAAACAAATTAAAGAAGCTGGCAAATTACCGGTCGTGAACTTTGCAGCTGGCGGCGTGGCAACACCTGCTGATGCAGCATTAATGATGGAGCTTGGAGCGGACGGCGTATTTGTCGGTTCTGGAATATTCAAATCAGAAGATCCAGAGAAATTCGCGAATGCTATCGTCCAAGCAACAACTTATTTCACTGATTATGATTTAATTGGGAAGCTATCCAAAGAATTAGGAACCGCTATGAAAGGCATCGATATTTCGAGATTACCGCAAGCAGAAAGAATGCAGGAGCGTGGCTGGTAATGGCAACGATTGGTGTTTTAGGCTTACAAGGTGCCATTAGTGAACATGTGAAACAGATAGAAGCAACTGGACAAAAAGCCGTAATTGTAAAGCAAACTGACCAATTAGCAGAGCTCGATGGCTTAATTCTTCCTGGTGGCGAAAGCACAACGATGCGGAAGCTAATGGATCGTTATGGCTTTATGGAACCGATCCTGCAATTTTCAAAGCAAGGCAAGCCAATCTTTGGAACATGTGCTGGTATGGTTTTACTCGCGAAAAAAGTAAGTGGATCTGACACCGCTCATTTACAATTAATTGATATCGAAGTTTGGCGGAATGCGTTTGGCCGTCAGCGTGAGAGCTTTGAAGTGAACATAGATATAAAAAATTTAGCTCAGCCTTTTAAAGCGATTTTCATTCGTGCACCATATGGAGAGAGAGCTAGCAAAGACGTTGAAGTACTTGCATACTATGAAGGGAAAATCGTTGCTGCAAGACAAAAAAATATTCTTGTTAGCGCTTTTCATCCAGAGTTGACGAATGATATACGTATATTGGAACAATTTATTGACATGGTCGAAGAAACTCTAAAAGCTGGTGTTTAATGAAAAACAGTCTCCCCAAAATGTAATCTAATAATTGGGGGAGACTGTTTTTTTATGGTATTCGAAATCATATTTGTCTCTTGATATTTTATAAAAGTTTAAATTTTGTTGCGGGTTTGAAATAAAGTTGCGATGTTTCACCCCTTTGGATCTGTTTATCAAAAGGGGTGTTTTTGTAATGAAAAGAGAAAAGAAAATCTCAACTGAAAGGTAGATTAAGGAACTGCTTAGTGGCAATAAAGTTACTCGACTAAAGATTGTGGAATAACACTTAAGAAACTGGTTAAGTACATTATGCAAAGATGATTTGGATGTAAACAATTATGGATAACCCATGAAGAAATCAGTGTTATTCATCTTTACTTATATCGAATTCCATTGGATGCTTTATCTAAATCATCCCAATTTAATATACGAATAGAATTTTTGTCTCTTTCAATAATGTTCTTTTGAGTAAGAGAATGAATAACTCGATTTAGATGGCGATATGTCGTGCCAAGTAAATTTGCCATTTCTTTGATGTTGGAAGTCGTTAGCTCTATTCCAAAGTTGTTATTAGGTTCAGCTGATATCGTAGACATAAGGTAACTCGCAAATTTGTTTTCAACAGATGCTAATAAGTTTACACGAGAAGCTGTTGTACAAGTTTGAAGTTTATAGCATACATGTTCTAAAAGTGTATGCAAAAACTTTGGGTTGTCTATTTCGTATTGCTTTATATAATCGAAGGGAAGTCCGATTAATAAGCACTCATTGACTGCTTGAACTTGTGATTGAACGGGAACATTACGGATTAATTCAATATCTCCAATGATGGAAAAAGGGTGAATAAATCGTAGTAAAAGTGATCTCCCGGTTTCGATACTTGATGTTATTCTCACTTTCCCGTCTACCAAGAATAACAGTGATTGCATCTCCATTCCTTCAAGTAGAATAATTTCATCTGGTGTATATTGCTGTAGTGTAAATGGGAGTTGTTTTGTTTGGTCAAACATATCTTCAACATGATACTCCTGTAAAATTTTTTCAAGTAGCTCCGAATCTTGAATATATTTCATATCGAACTCCTTTTTGGGACATATGGCCTTTTCATTATAAGATAAACTGATATGATAAGAACAATAAAAAAATGTAGGAGTGGAGTAGAATGAAATTTGTATTCGATTTAGATGGGACAATCTGCTTTAAAGGTCAGCCTGTTTCTGAAAAGCTACTAGTATCGTTAGAAAAGTTAGTAGCACAGGGGCATGAAATCATTTTTGCTTCAGCTAGGCCAATACGTGATTTACTCCCCGTATTACATGCACGTTTTCATCAATACCCAATGATTGGTGGAAATGGATCAATGGTTGCAATAAACGGAAAAATTATATTATCAGTGGGCTTTGCTGAAGAAACACTCACCGATATTGTTCAATTACTAGAGACGTATAACGTTTCTTACTTAATAGATAGCGATTGGAATTACGCTTATACGGGGCCAGCTAATCATCCCATTTTAAATAACCTTGACCCACAAAAACGTGCTAAAAATGTTGAACTGGATAAATTACAGTCAATTGTAAAAATCTTGATACTTACTTCAGATAACATGGGAGGAGTATCAGAACAGCTTAGCAAAATGGAAGTAGTAGTTCACATTCATGGAAACGAAGGAATCTTAGATATAAGCCCAAAAGGAGTAGATAAATGGAGTGGATTACAGAAATTAGGTGTGAAAGAAGGGGAGTATATTGCATTTGGCAATGATGCAAATGATATTACAATGTTTCAACATGCAAAGTATTCAGTTATGATTGGTGGAAGTGCACAGCTAAACCCATTCTCATCTGAACAAGTGTCATTAGATAACGATATAGAAAACCATTTAGTACAAAGATTTGATGAGCTGGGAAACATAAACCCATTAAATAAGCCTGTAAAGGTACAAGAAGTAACCAATTAAGTCTTGTTCCTTTTTTGAAATAACTAAGCCTAAATAAACGAACCAATCAACCCGCTTGTTTATCCCGGTTTAACAGGATACAATATCCCTATCTCAATTTTTGTTTAGAGAATTAAGAAAAAATAGGTGAGGGATAAACAGCCTAATCTAACTATTGTCATTTACAAGGTGTCATCCACTAATCACATAATTCACGGTTAAAAAAAATCCTTACGTTTATAACGTAAGGATTTTTTTAAGTCTTACCCAGCATTCTGCAAATTCTGTTTAGGTTTTTCATGAGGAATAATCAAATTCAAAACAACAGCAGAAATGGCACCTATACCAGTTCCAGAAGAAAGTAGATAGTTTGCAAAGTCAGGTAAAGAATAGAGAATGTCCTTTGGAAGTACGGTTACACCGATTGCCAAAAGAATAGGTATACCAATCACCATCATGTTACGATCATCTACCACGACATGTTGGATAACTTTAAATCCATTCATAACAATAGCTACACAGACGATTCCAAAAATTCCGTTGATTACAGGCTCAGGAATAGAAATAATCAAAGCGGAAAGTTTCGGCATAAGTCCTAAAGCAATCAAGATCGCACCAGCTGCGAGAATCGCCATTCGACTAGCAACACCAGTGATGGCAATAATTCCGGCATTTGACGAATATCCTGTCATTGGAGTTCCGCCGAATACCGAGCTAACGAAACAACCAAGTCCTTCACCAAATGAAGCTTTATTCAACCTTTCTTCCGTTAAATCACTATCCGTCACTTTAGAGACAACAAACCATGTGCCAGTTGTTTCAATTAATATAATTAGATAAATAAAGAGGATTGTTAAAATAGCACTCATATCGAATATAGGTGCTCCGAAAGGAAATAGCTTAGGTAGGGAAAACCAAGCTGCATCGGAAACAGCTGAAAAGTCAATTTTACCAAAAAGGCGAGCTGTGATTGTACCAGCTATGATTGCAAGAATAACTGAGACAAGTCTGAAAAAGGTCCCAAAGCGTTTTGCTTGCTTACCAAGAATCATACAGGCAACTAATACACCAGCTGATACAGCTGCAACAACGACATTGTGACCTAAGTTGCCGGGTGCTGCGTAAATGCTATTAAATGCATTTGGCATTAAAGAAATTCCAACAATTACAATTACAGTTCCACCAACGAGTGGTGGGATTATTTTCACAACCGTTTTCGCAAAAACTTTCAATGGGTATCCAAGCAACGCGATTAAAATTGCTCCGGGAATCAAGCTTCCGTAAATAGCTCCAAGTCCTAGCTTCCCCCCAATTGCCGCAAGAGCACCGATCGGAACATAGGATGGTCCCTGTACGACTGGGAGTTTAATTCCAAATCCGGTTTGAATGATTGTCGCAACACCAGCTGTTAAAAAACACATTTGTACAAAGAACGTTGTATTACTCGTATCAAGCGCCAATAAGCCGGCGATGATGATTGGTGCAATATAGAGATCCATAGCCAGTACATGTTGCAATCCAAGCAAAATCGATCTCCCAACACTGATTTTTTCATCAATTCCTACTAATACTTCTGAATTACTCTTTTGGTGTTCCACCTGATACTTTCCCCCTCGGAAATATGTTTGTGAAAGTTATAAACGTTATTATAGGAGAAAAAATCCGTTTCGTAAATAAAAAAACGAACATTTTTTTAATTATTTAAAAAAACATTCGGTTTCTGTTGACAATTTCTTAATATATTTTTAAAATTATAACTGAAGTGAACTGGCTAGAGGGGGAACTATGTTGTTAATACAAGATGATGTTTTACGAAATGATTGGATCGTTGCTAGTAGGTCGATAGATATTAAAGAAGAACCTGTTCAAGTTATTGTAATGGGTGAGCGTCTGGTTCTTTTCCGCAATGAAGAAGGTGTTCATGCTTTTAAAGATTTATGTATACATCGAGGAGCAGCTTTGTCATTAGGATGCGTGAAAGATGGAAAGTTGGTATGTCCATATCACGGCTGGGAATACGAATCGAATGGGGAATGTACTCACATCCCTCAACTTCCTGAAGGTCGAGCGATTCCAAAGAAAGCAAAGGCATTTAAATATGGCTGTATCGAAAAATATGGACTAATTTGGGTAAATCTTGAAAACTCTGGTACAGAGTTATTTAATCTTCCTGAATATAATGATGAGAACTTTCGTAGCGTGATATGGGGACCTGTTGAAGCATTAGCAAATCCGCCTAGAATTGTGGAAAATTTCCTTGACGTTGGTCATTTATCTATTTTACATGGAGGCTTTCTTGGTGTCCCAGAGCATTCGGTTATTGGTGACTATGATATTCATTGGGAGGATGAAAGCATTCGTTCCGGTGAGATTGCGATCTATCAACCGGATCCAGATGGTTCAGGACAACCGAAGCATGTGTACTATACGTATGAAATTCTACGTCCATTAACCGTCCGTTTTACGAAAAAGGATCATGAAACAGGGCAAGAGATGGTGATTCTTTTAACAGTTTTACCTGTGGAAGAGAAGAAATCCATTGCATTTGGTGTCATGTTATTCAATTATGATTCAGGTCAATCAGATCAGGAAATAATTGAGTTTCAGGATATGATATTTGCTCAAGACAAACCAATCGTAGAAAACCAAAAACCTGAAGATTTACCATTGGATTTGCAAGTGGAACTATCGCTTAAGAGTGATCGGGTAAGTATTGCGTATCGTCAGTATTTAAAGAAATTAGGGGTAGTATTAGGAACAGCATAAGAATTGCTAAACTAATTCAATGAAATAGAATAACTCGGGTCAGCCCTTGCACTCTAAATCAGTAGATAGTGTTAGATACACTTATCTTAAACTGTATTTATTTGTTGCGGGGTCTGACCTTTTTCTTTTGGGACCAGCCCCTTAAAAATAATAAGTAATCACTCACTTTTTATTGACATAAGAATCAAGAAGAGAAATAATAAGTGAGTAATTACTCACTTATTATTTAGAGGAGGTAATATAAATGAATGTCAGTATTGCTATTAACCAAGTGAGCAAAAGCTTTGGCAAAAAAGTAGTTTTAAATCAAATTGATTTTACAATTGAAGAAGGTAAAATTTACGGGTTTATTGGTCCTTCAGGCGCCGGAAAGACAACATTAGTAAAAATGATTGTTGGTATGAATACTCCAGATACTGGAACGATTCACGTATTAAATGAAAAAATGCCCAATTTAGGATTACTCCAAGAGATTGGTTACATGGCACAATCTGATGCCCTGTATACCGAGTTAACAGGTAAGGAAAACCTTAAATTCTTTGCTTCACTTTACAAATTGAATAAAACAGAGATGAAGGAACGTATCACTTATACAGCAAATTTAGTCAATTTAACAAACGAGCTAAATAAAAGAGTATCGGCATACTCCGGTGGAATGAAACGGAGATTATCTCTTGCGATCGCTTTAATCCAAAATCCAAAAATCTTAATATTAGACGAACCAACTGTAGGAATCGATCCTGAATTGCGATTAAGCATTTGGAAGGAATTGTTACGCTTGAAAAATGAGGAAGGAAAAACAATCATTGTGACTACACATGTTATGGATGAAGCGGAAAGATGTGATTTTGTAGCGATGGTAAGAGATGGCGTCATCTTAACTAGAGGTACACCAAAAGAATTAAAGGCGCAATACCAGGTTGATAATTTAGAGGAGGTATTCTTAAAAGCGGGGAGGAAAGATTCATGAGAACAGTGGCATTAATCAAAAGAATTTGTCAGGAGATGCTACGGGACAAAAGAACATTAGCATTGCTGTTTATTGCACCATTAATCATTTTAACCTTAATGTATTTCTTATTTAACGGAAATACTGTTGACCCTAAATTGGGCGTAGTGAATGTTGAAAATAACCTTGAAAAAATATTAGTCGAAGCAAATATTGACTTGAAGCATTATGAACAAGCAGATAAGGAAACAATCGTAGAAAAAGATCTTGATGGTTTATTGGAAGTAAAGGATGAAAAATTGGTACTAACATTAGAAAATAGCGACCCATCAATAGCGAAAGTCTTGCAGATGAAAGTAAACCAATCAGTATCCTTGCAAGCTCAATCAAAAATTTTAAATCCAAATGCTGCACCAGTGGTAATACAGAAAAAAGAAATAGATACACAATACGTATACGGAAACAGTGAAACAGCATTTTTTGATGTATTAAGTCCTGTCTTAGTTGGTTTTTTTGTATTCTTTTTTGTATTTCTCATCTCAGGAATTGGATTATTAAAGGAGCGAACGACTGGTACATTGGAACGGTTAATGTCGACCCCAATTCGCAGAGGAGAAATCGTAACCGCATATTTGGTTGGTTTTGGTATATTTGCTGTAATTCAAACAGTTATTATCGTAATATATTCAATAAATGTATTAGATATGGTTATGGTAGGTTCCGTTTGGAATGTTATCCTTATTAATTTACTGCTAGCGTTAGTCGCTCTTTCATTAGGAACACTGCTATCCACATTTGCCGCTTCAGAATTCCAAATGGTACAATTTATTCCAATCGCTGTTATTCCACAAGTATTCTTTGCCGGGATTTTCCCGCTTGAAGGACTGGCGAGTTGGTTACAATCCATTGGTAAAATCATGCCAATCTATTATGCAGCTGACGCTTTGAAAGGTGTCATGTATAAAGGACTAGGTTTGAAGGATATAAGTGGGGATCTATTCGCATTGGTTGTATTTGCGACAGTCTTTATTATACTGAATATATTGGCATTGAAAAAGTACCGTAAGTTATAAGTAGTCCAGAGTTTAAAGGAAGTGGTCTTCATTGTCTAAAGACAATCTATTGGATGCAATCATAGCCCAAACTAAATTAACAAAGAAACAAACAGATAAACAACAAAAAATAGTTGAAACTGCTATAAAGCTGTTTGCCGAAAAAGGATATGCAAACACTTCAACAAGTGAAATAGCAAAAGCAGCGATGGTTGCTGAAGGAACCATTTTTCGCCATTATGGAACGAAGGATAATTTATTACTATCTGTTATTCTTCCTTTTATAAAGGATTCCATCCCTACGATGGCTGAAGAGGTTTTTAGTGAAATTATGTCAAAAAACATTGGGTGTTTTGAGGACTTTTTGAGAGCTTTACTAAAAAATCGAATCGACTTTATTAATGAAAATAAAGAAATATTTCAAATTGTTGTCAAAGAACTTTTATATAGTGATGAATTAAGGAAAGAGTTACTGCCTTTTTTTGCTGAAAACATCTTAGACAGAATTATCAAAGTGATTAATATGTATAAAGAACGTGGTGAACTTATCGACATCCCAAGCAATACAATTCAAAGAATGATTTTTACGATGATTGGCGGTTATTTCGTATCACGGTTTGTCTTACAACCAGATAATTTGGATTTAGATGAAGATGTAGAAATTGAAACCTTAATTCGATTTATGATGGATGGATTAAGAAAATAAGGCTAGAGGATATAATACCTTTGGCTTTATTTTATAGAAGTAAAAGTTTCACAGTATTTATCCTCCAATGGATGATAAATACTGTGAAAAGGGTAGGGAATGTAAAATAGATATATAAGAAATGAGAAGAGGGAGTACAATGGAAGGCATCTTAGATCATCTTAAGGTAGATTTAGATCTGCTTTTTGTCGGCTTTAACCCTAGCGTCCGCTCTGGTGAAACCGGTCATCATTATGCAAATCCGAACAATCGCTTTTGGCGGATTATCCATGAAGCGGGATTAACATCAAGAAAATATCAGCCGATTGAAGATCGCTCACTATTAGAATTAGGCTATGGATTTACGAACATTGTTTCACGGCCCACTAAAGCGGCTAATGAAATTACGAAAGAGGAATACATACAAGGTAGGCAAGAATTGAAGCAAAAAATTATAACTTTTAAGCCAAAGGTAGTTTGCTTTGTAGGCAAGGGAGTGTATCAGCAATACAGCAAAAAAAGAGATATACTTTGGGGTGTACAAGACGAAAGAGTCATTCCAGAAACGATTGAATTTGTTGCTCCTTCTTCAAGTGGACTGGTCAGAATGAAAATAGACGATGTCATAAGAATATACAGCAAGCTACCTTCTATTATAGAAGAAACAAAAAATGATCATCGTTGAATAGTGAACAAATCCATGCAGAACAGGAGCAGAACAAATGAGTGAACTAAGTACAGATTTGAACAAAAACGTAATGGAAAAAGGAGATAGCTTTTGGCAAGGAGTCAAAGATTGCATCCCTACATTATTAGGCTATCTCAGTATTGGGTTCGCAGCAGGAGTTGTTGAAAAGACTGCAGGCTTGAGCATGATTGAAATTGCACTAATGAGCCTGCTTCTTTATGCTGGCTCAGGTCAGTTTATTGCAGCAGGAATGATTGCAGCAAGTCATCCTGTATCTGCGATTATCGTCACTATTTTCTTCATCAATAGTCGACATCTACTATTAAGTGCAGCAATTGCTCCATACTTTAGGAAAAATACGACATCAAAAAATCTTATCACAGGTGCATTACTAACAGATGAAACATTTGGAGTAGCCATTACCCACGCCCAATCAAAAAAACAATTAGATTATAAATGGATGCTCGGTTTAAATATAGCTGCCTATTTAAATTGGGTACTCGCTACAATTGCTGGAGGTATTTTCGGTCAATGGATACCAGACCCCGAGCGATTTGGACTAGATTTCGCTTTGCCAGCCATGTTTATCGGCCTACTAGTTCTACAAATTCTTAGCCAGAAAAAGTACTTCACAGATATCATCGTTGCAGTAAGCTCAGGTATTATTGTCGTAGCGGCAAGTTTTTTCGTATCAGGAAGTGCTGGAGTCATTTTGGCGACAATACTTTCAGCTACAATCGGGTTGGTGATTTCAAAATGGAGATAAATTGGTATATTATGAGCGTCATTATTGGATCTGCCATTGTTACATTTATACCTAGAGTATTACCTCTGATTGTCCTAAGTAAACTTGAAATACCAGAATGGGGAATAAATTGGCTCAAGCATGTACCCGTGGCTGTAATGGCTGCTTTATTGGCATCCGAATTACTTTTACTTGATAATAAAGTTTCTTTTCAAGAAAACACTTTAAACCTATTGTCTGCAATTCCAACGTTACTAGTAGCTATTTACACAAGGAGTTTACTCGGAACAGTCCTTGTAGGAGTTATGACGCTTATGATATTAAGATTTTTACTTTAATCGTTTTAAGAGGTTGTTCAAAAAATCCGATAAAAAGTGCTGTCGAATTTCATTGTCACTCATTAATGACCTTCTATTAAGATCGCGCACGTCCTGTACGTAACACAAAGGTCAGCACATCCTGCCCAAGTCCGGACCTCACTATTGTATACGCGAAAGATTTGAGGTATGGGTTCCTAAAACTTCTCGGCTCTTTTTTTATCCTCCTTTTGAACACGTACTATAATCGTTTAGATGAAAACCCAATAATTTTGGGTTTTTTTGAATTTTCCATACTTTAATCAATATATTTAGTAAGAAAGAATGATAAATCCTCTTTTTTTATAAGAGCTGGGATAGCCAATATATAACATTATTTACTTAGGCAGATGCTGAATTTTAGATGTTGATAATCAAATCATATATTTCAACATAAAGTATAAGTAACAACAATTGTAAGCGTTATCTTTCGGGGGCTTGTCTTAGAATCCTTGCCTTCATATGTTTAGAAATTGTAACTCTGTCAACAATGGAGAGGAAAGCAAATAGCTATGGGGGTGTTATTAAATGAATACGAATGAAGCCATTAAAGTTCTAGATCGGATGCGTTTATCGAATGGAGCTTATACGGCAAGTTTGTCACAAGATTACAGTTTTGTATGGATTCGCGATATCGTTTATACGGTTCTTCCTTTTATGCAAAAACCATCAGAACGTTATGAAAAAGCATATCATGCCTTATTCGATCTATTTAAAACATACGAGTGGAAAATTGATATCCATCGACAAAAGCGTCCGGTATATTTGTTTGAGTATATTCACTCACGCTATTCAACAGATCTAAAGGAAATACCTGTCGAATGGGGGCATGCCCAAAATGATGCGATTGGTGCATTCTTATGGGGAGTAGGTGAAGGCTTCCGTTTAGGGCAAAAAGTAATTCGCGATGAAAAAGATTTAGAAATTGTTCAAAAGCTCGTTGATTATCTAGACTGTCTACAATATTGGCAAGCAAAAGACAATGGAATGTGGGAAGAGAATATGGAGCTCCACACTTCAAGTATTGGGGCCTGTATAGCAGGATTGCATGCAGTGAAAATGCTCGTGAATGTGAAAGAAGAAACCATTAAAAAAGGCGAAGAAACATTAAGATTTCTTCTTCCTAGAGAAAGTGAATCAAAGGACACGGATTTAGCATTGCTCTCTCTTGTCTATCCATATCGAATACTGGATCGTAAAACCGCACTGAAAGTTGTTGAAAATGTATCGAACAAATTAGAACGTAAATATGGTGTGATTCGTTACGAAAATGACCAGTATTATAATCAAGGCAGTGAGGCTGAATGGTGCTTTGGACTTCCGTGGCTTGGTCTTTGTTATTTAGAATTAGGTCTCTTTAATAAGGCGATTGGTTATTTAGAAAAAACAGAAGCGATTATTCCTGAAAATTGGGAAGTACCAGAATTATATATCGGTGGCACAAACATTCCTAATGGCAATACGCCGCTTGCCTGGTCAGTTGCATTATCTTATCTGTTTATCAATCGGATCGAAAAAGTAAGCGATGAAAAAGCAACATAGATCATTGAAATGAGGCTGCTCAAACAGCCTCTTTTTTGTGTATGGATTATGCTGAAGAAACTGGATACAAGGAAACACCATTATTCAATAATAATATATTGGTATGAAAAATAAGTTAAAAATCAAAATGAGAAAATTATCAATTAAATGTAAAAAAATCATTAGTCAAAAGGAAATGAACACCTTTTTATTGAAAGCGTTTCCCTTAATGGAAAAATCTCTTTTGTTTGTAAAATATTATTCTTTTTTTGAATTTTCCTACAATTCGACATTAAAAAACATTTTTCGCTAAAGGAATAATGCTTTTAATAGCGAATCTAATTAATCATAGAACTATGTTAGTATCTATTACTTTTAAAAATTGGAGGTGTACCGTGTGAACAGCATAGCGAGTCAAAATTTAGATATTTTTCCTAGTGAATTAGAAATGTATTTATTTCATGAAGGAACACTCTTTGAAAGTTATAAGATGTTAGGTGCGCATGTCAGTACATATAAAGGGAATGATGGTGTCCGCTTTTCCGTTTGGGCTCCGCATGCTAAGCAAGTTGCTGTCGTCGGGAATTTTAATAACTGGAATGGTGCTCAGCACGCAATGCAACAAGTGAATCATTCTGGAATTTGGGTTTCCTTTATCCCAGATCTCGAGGAAGGGGAAATTTATAAGTACGAGATAGAAACGGCGAATGGAGAGAAAAAATTAAAAGCAGATCCCTACGCGTTTTTCTCGGAATTACGACCTAACACAGCTTCTGTTGTGAAGCGTTTGGACCAATATGAATGGAAGGATAAAAAGTGGCTACAACAGCGGAATAAAGAAGAATCTTATCATAAACCGCTTCTTGTTTATGAATTACATATGGCATCTTGGAGAAAAAAAGAAAATGGAGATTTGTATTCCTATCGTGAGCTTGCTGATGAGCTTATCGATTATGTGGTCGAGCATGGATTTACACATATTGAATTAATGCCGGTAATGGAACATCCATTAGATTTGTCCTGGGGCTATCAGCTTACCGGATTCTATTCGGTAACGAGTAGACATGGAACGCCAGAAGACTTTATGTATTTCGTTGATCAGTGCCATCAAAAAGGGGTAGGGGTCCTCCTTGATTGGGTACCAGCCCATTTTTGCAGAGATGAACATGGTTTAGGGAGATTCGATGGTACGCCACTTTATGAACCTCATGATGCACGTAAAGCTGACCGGCCTCTCTGGGGTACCTATAGTTTTGATTTTGGCAAACCCGAGATTCATAGTTTTCTAATCTCTAACATAATGTTTTGGATGGAGGTCTACCATATTGACGGGTTCCGTGCAGATGCGGTCTCCTCAATGATTTATCTGAATCACGATAATCCTCAATCAGAGAAGTTAACGAATCAATTCGGTGGCGAGGAGAATATTGAAGCTATTTCATTCTTGAAAAAAATGAATGAAGCAGTATTCGCGAAATACCCTGGAGTTCTGATGATGGCAGAAGAGGCAACAGATCATCCATTGGTAAGTGCACCAACTTCCATTGGGGGTTTAGGCTTTAATTACAAATGGAATATGGGATGGGCTAATGATCTTCTTAAATATATGAAGCTTGATCCATCTGAACGACGCTATCATCATAATCTTTTAACGTTTTCATTTTTCTATGCATTCTCGGAAAACTTTATTCTTCCTTTTTCACATGACGAAGTGGTTCATGGGAAACTGTCGTTATTGAATAAAATGCCAGGTGATTATTGGCAAAAATTCGCCAATTATCGATTGCTTTATGGGTACTTCATGACACATCCGGGTAAAAAGCTCGTATTCATGGGAGCAGAATTTGGACAATTTGCCGAATGGAAAGAATTAGAGGAGCTAGACTGGCTTCTTCTCGATTATGAGTCTCATGCTAAACTGAATCGCTATATTACAACGATTCAGCATTTCTATAAAGACACATCCAGTTTATGGAGATTAGATCATGAGCAGGAAGGTTTTGAATGGATTGACGCCGATAATCGGGACCAAAGTGTCATTACCTTCATGAGGCATGGAAAACGGAAAGGAGATTATTGCATTATTGTTTGTAATTTTTCAACAGATGTTTATCATGATTATCGAATTGGAGTGCCTTCTACTGGAAAATACATCGAGGTATTAAACAGCGATGAGGAAGCCTTCGGAGGTTCAGGGCAACTTAATGAAAAAGCAATTACAGTAGACAAACAGCCTCATCATAACCAGCCATACAGCATGAACATTAAAGTTCCGCCACTTGGCATAACAATCTTTATGAAACAAACAAAAAAGCGGCAGGGGAGAGTAATTCATAATGAAATCTAAAAAATGGATCGCAATGTTATTAGCAGGAGGGCAAGGATCAAGACTTGGCGAATTAACGACTGGACTTGCAAAACCGGCTGTTCCGTTTGGCGGAAAATACCGTATCATCGATTTCCCCCTAAGTAACTGTACTCATTCTGGAATCGATACAGTTGGAGTGTTAACACAATATCAACCGCTTGTCTTAAATCATTATGTTGGAAATGGTAGACCATGGGATTTGGACAGAAACTTTGGAGGTGTTTCCGTTCTTCCCCCTTATCAAGGAAAAGATGGTGGTGAGTGGTATGCGGGTACAGCAAATGCCGTCTATCAAAATATTCAATATATTGACCATTACGACCCAGAATATGTAGTTGTTTTATCAGGTGATCATATTTACAAAATGGACTATAGCAAGATGCTTCAGTATCATGTTGAAAAGGGTGCACAAGCGACTATAGCAGTCATTGAAGTACCTTGGTCAGAAGCAAGTCGATTCGGGCTGATGAATACAGACGAAGAAAATAAAATTTCCGAATTTGAAGAAAAACCAGCAAAACCGAAAAGCAACTTAGCATCAATGGGTGTTTATTTATTTGATTGGAAATTATTGAAAAAGTATTTAATCGAAGATGAGCTTGATCCATTTTCCACGAAAGATTTTGGGAAGGACATTATCCCGAAAATTCTTAGCGATGGAAAGAGTTTGTATGCCTATCGCTTTGAAGGCTATTGGAAGGATGTAGGAACAGTCGAAAGTTTATGGGAAGCTCATATGGATCTTTTGGATGATATTCCTGGATTCGATTTAAATGATCCACATTGGAAGTTTTATGCTGGTAATGCAAATCATCCGCCACAATATATTTCAAAAGAAGCGCATATCTCTCAGTCGCTAGTCAATGAAGGCTGTGTTGTTCACGGTAATATTGAACATTCCGTCCTTTCCTTTAATGTTCAAGTAGGAAAAAACACGACCATTAAAGATTCGGTTATAATGCCGAATGTAAAAATCGGCAACAATGTTACGATTAATAATGCAATCATTGCGAGCGACATTTGCGTTGAAGATGGTGCAGAAATTGGCTCATCTTCACCGGCTGCAGAAATTACATTAATAGGGGATGCCCAGAATATTTCATATGTTGCAACAAACGGGAAAAGTAGTGTTAAATAAGAATATGCATATAGGGGAGCCGGTGTACTTGAAGAACGTAATTGGAGTTATTAATCTTGTGAATGAAAAACAATATTTAAAAGAATTAACATCACATCGCTGTCTTTCTGCTGTTCCTTTTGGCGGAAGATATCGACTAATTGATTTCACCATGTCGAACTTTATTCATGCAGATATTACGAAAGTGGCCGTGTTTACGAAAGAAAAATACCGATCAATCATGGATCATCTTGGCTCAGGGAAGGAATGGGATTTAGATAGACGCAATGGTGGGCTGTTCATACTGCCTCCCACTCATCCAGATGAACTTATTAAAGGTGATTTACAGCAATTTCACGATCACATCGAGTTTTTTCACCGTTCACCTGAAGATACGGTGGTTATCTCACCAGGGCATCATGTTTGTAAAATGGATTTTCAAGAAATCGTTGAACATCACAAAAACAGCAATGCTGATATAACCGTTGTCTATAAAGACTTTGATGGGGAACCTGTAGACAAACCGATTTATCATAAATATGCGATTCGGAACGATGGAAGAGTTAAGAATATTGAACTCTATACATCACCTGAGCAGGGTGAATCAGTAGGGCTTGAGACATTTGTCATCAAAAAGGACTTGCTTATTGAAATTATTAAAACTTGTTGTGAAAATGGAGAATATGATTTCTTAAAAGATGGCATAAAGGCCAATTTACATCATCTAAAAGTTAATAGCTATCATTATAAAAGGTATTTTCCATTCATTCATTCTATATCTAGTTTCTATAAAAGCAATATGGATTTCCTAAATCCGGAGCTTGCACAAGATTTCTTTTATGATACTTGGGACATCTATACAAAGATCAAGCACGAAGCACCAGTTAAATATTCTATTTCTTCTAAAGTATCTAATTCTTTAGTTGCGAATGGCTGTGACATTGAAGGAACGGTTGAAAACAGTATTATATTCCGCGGCGTGAAAATTCGAAAGGGAGCCGTTGTAAAAAATAGCATTATCATGCAAAAAGGGGAAATCAACGAAGGAACGTATATCGAAAATGTGATAACGGATAAACAAGTAAAAATCACATCAGAACAAGTTGTCATAGGTGATTCTATCCCGCGGATCGTAAAAAAAGCAGATGTCGTGTAACGGAGGATTTGTAATGAATATTTTATATGCTGCATCCGAGTGTGCCCCGTTCATCAAAACCGGAGGGCTCGGGGATGTAATCGGTGCATTACCAAAAGCTCTGCAACAACAAGGTGTCGAGGTAACAGTTATTTTACCTAAATACAGTGACCTTGCAGTAGAATATAAGGACCAATTAGAACTCGTTAAAATTATTGATGTACCTGTCGGCTGGAGAGAACAATATTGTGGAATTGAAAAACTCGAACATGAAGGAATAACTATCTATTTTCTTGATAACGAGTACTACTTCAAACGGTATGGTAGTTATGGATATTATGATGATGGGGAACGGTTCGCCTTCTTTTCGCGGGCAGTGCTTGAAGCAATTCCTCATCTTGATAAAAAGCCTGACATTATCCATTGTCATGATTGGCAGACAGGGCCTATCCCTGTTCTATTAAAAGCTCATTATCGTAATCATCCATTTTATCAGGGGATAAAAACTGTATTCACGATCCATAATTTGCGATATCAAGGCGTGTTTTCTAAGAGTGTTTTATCAGAGCTCCTTGATTTAAGTGAGCTATATTTCCATATGGATGGTCTGGAATTTCGCGGAAATGTTAGTTATATGAAAGCAGGATTGGCATATGCTGATTATTTGACGACGGTTAGTCCGACCTATGCAAATGAAATTCAAATGTCTTATTATGGAGAAAATTTAGATGGATTCTTGCGAAAGCGGAGTGGAAATCTTCGTGGAATCGTCAATGGAATTGATCTTGACACATATAATCCAGCACTAGACCAAGCTCTTTTTACAGGCTATAAGTCTTATGAAGGCAAAATGGCGAATAAACGAATGCTCCAGGAACAATTAGGACTGCCTGTGAATGAAGAAATTCCAGTTATTTCGATGGTAACAAGGCTAGTTGATCAAAAAGGGATCGATTTAGTTCTTCGTGTAATGGAAGATATTATCAAGCAAAATGTTCAGGTTATCGTACTTGGAACAGGCGAAGAACATTATGAATGGGCATTTAAAGATTTAGCACATCGCTACCCTGAACAAGTTTCAGCACAAATTTATTTTGATGAAGGATTATCTCGGAAAATCTATGCAGGTTCTGACCTATTTTTGATGCCTTCACATTTTGAACCTTGTGGTATCGGGCAGCTGCTTGCACTGCGCTATGGTACACTTCCACTTGTAAGAGAAACTGGAGGTCTTAAAGATACCGTCGTTCCGTATAATGAGCTGAGCGATCAAGGGAATGGATTTAGCTTCTCGAATTACAATGCTCATGATATGTTATACACAATTGAACGGGCGGTTTGGTTTTATCGCTATCAACCGAAGAAATGGAAAAAGCTCGTTGAACGAGCGATGAGTATTGATTACAGCTGGGATAAGTCTTCTAAGGAATACAAAGAATTATATGAAATGTTAGTATAAAAAAAGTGGCACTTCCATGAAACATTGGGAGTGCTTTTTACCTTTTGATATGCTCCTGATAGTAAATAGTGCAAATCCGTTAGGTAGTAAAATGTAAAAAGGAATCAATCTCATATCTGTCCTGAGATTGATTCCTTTTATGCTTCTTTTCAAATTTTGCTAAAGTTGCTTGCTTCGTTTTTGTCATTCGACTAATTGGCTTCAGGTCACCCCATGTTCCTCTGCTTATTGAAACATCTCTGTTACCTTCCCTTAGATGTTTTTCTCTAATCTTCATTGCTCTTGATTTAGCCAAGTGTTGTCACTCCCTTTAAAAAAGATATCATGCTTTCTTTCATTATATGTATAGTCATGATTATTGCAAGGTTTTCTTTATACTCAGAATCGGGTATAAAGAAGAGAGAGAATAATTTAATTAGATGAGGATGAGCCTTATGAAAAGACGAAGAATGGAATTTATATTTTTATTTGTTTTAATGTTATCCGTTTATATCGTTTTTTTTAGCAGTTTTAGCTTAAACCTGAAGCTTTTTTCGATTGGATTATACGTTCTCATTATCCTCATTACGACGTATTCCTTGATGTTGGAATACCGATCTTCCCACCACACGTTGCTCTGGATGTATGTTTTGTTATTTATCCCTGTGTTTGGCTATATGTTTTACCTATATTCAGGACAGCTCTACTTAAAAGGATATTTATTTAGAACGAAGCGTCAGAGTAACCGTGAAGAATGGAGAAAACTAGTAAATCAAGCGACATCACCTGATTTATCCTTTCTAAACGATCATCAACGAGTCTTTTCAACGTTTGCTAGTAATGCTTCACAAACTACATTCAGCACGAACTCTAATACGTATGTTTTAAAAAACGGAAAAGAAACATTTAGTGAAATTATTAAGAAACTAAAAGAAGCAAAGCAATTTATTCATATCGAATATTATATTTTTAGGTCAGACCGGCTTGGAAAAGAGATCATACATATTTTGATGGAGAAGGCCAAAGAAGGGGTGGAAGTATTATTTATTTTTGATGCGGCAGGTAGCTTTAGTCTAGCCAAATCTGATATTAAGGATATGATTTCTGCTGGAGTGAAGGTCCAACCATTTTCACCATTGAAAAGTGGTTTTTTTAATCAAAAATTCAATTTCAGAAATCATAGGAAGATCATTGTTATTGATGGACAAACAGGTTTCGTTGGGGGGTTGAATGTTGGAGAAGAATACTTAGGTAAAAATAAAAAAATTGGGTTCTGGAGAGATACTCATTTGGAAATAGAGGGTGAGGCAGTCTATACGTTACATACGGTATTTTTAATGGATTGGGAGTATGTGAGCGGGGAGCAGGTTCTTTCTGAAAGACCGAAAATGAATCGGACTGACAAACTGGGTGACGGTGCTGTCCAGATTGTAGCAAGCGGTCCAGATACCCAGCAAGGCATTATGAGTGATTTTTATTATGCGCTTATTTCATGTGCAACGAAATCGATTTGGATTGCGACCCCTTATTTTGTTCCAGATGAGGCAATCCGTGCAGCTATGAAATCCGCTGCTCAAAAAGGCGTTCAAGTACGTTTAATGATTCCAGAAGTAAATGATGGGTTTCTGACTCAAAATGCAAGTCGCTCCTATTTCAATGAGCTGCTTGAGTGCAATGTAGAGATTTATTTGTATAAAAGGGGGTTTTTACATCAGAAAGTTATTATTGTCGATCATGATATGGCGACAATCGGAACAGCCAATATGGACAAACGCAGTTTTCATTTGAATTTCGAAGTAAATGTTTTTTTACTTGGAACACAATCTATTAATGAACTTGTGGAGAATTATGAAGGAGACATTCTAGAGAGTGAAAAAGTAGAGATGGACTCTTATCGTAAGCGAGGCTTTGTTGTGAAATCGAAGGAAGCATTCAGTCGCTTGTTTTCAGATGTTCTTTAATAGGAATATGATTGTGAACATTGTATAGTAGAAAAAAGATAATTAGCAAATGTATTAGGGAGAGTAGAAAAATGAGATTAGTTTCTTGGAATGTAAATGGAATTCGAGCCTGTGTTAAGAAAGGTTTTCTTGATTATTTTCACGAAGTAGACGCAGATATCTTTTGTTTGCAGGAAACAAAGCTACAAGAAGGACAAATCGAATTGGAGCTTGATGGCTACTATCAATACTGGAATTATGCATGGAAAAAAGGCTACTCCGGAACAGCTGTTTTTACAAAACAAAAACCATTATCTGTTTCATACGGTGTCGGGGATCAAGATGAAGAACCAGAAGGACGCATTATTACGTTAGAGTTCGAATCTTTTTATTTGGTTAATGTGTATGTGCCAAACGCTAAACGGGATTTAACAAGACTTGATTATCGACTTCAATGGGAAGATGAAATTTGCGCTTATTTAACCGAACTGGATCAGAAGAAGCCGGTTTTATTTTGTGGAGATTTAAATGTTGCCCATCAGGAAATAGATTTACGAAATGCAAAATCTAATTTCGGTAATTCTGGATTTACCATTGAAGAGCGTGAGAAAATGACCGATTTGCTTCAAGCTGGATTTGTTGATACGTTTCGATATTTACACCCTGAAAAAGAAGGGGCTTACACATGGTGGTCCTATATGAGCAAGGTCAGGGAGCGGAACATTGGTTGGCGGATTGACTATTTTCTTGCATCAAAACGCCTAGATACCAATTTATTGGAGGCTGGCATTCATC
This sequence comes from Paenibacillus sp. FJAT-29882, assembly GCF_001510645.1. Classification (GTDB taxonomy): domain Bacteria; phylum Bacillota; class Bacilli; order Bacillales; family DSM-1321; genus Peribacillus. Next base: position 1,592,438 of record NZ_LMVB01000001.1, read on the forward strand.
CCCATGTTCTTGGAAGTGATCACTGCCCGATTTATCTAGAAGTTGATTTCATATAATCGCCAATAATTGGTTATAGTACTAACGCAGTCACCAAATTAAAGGAGGATATGGATGAAATCATTTAATGTAACGTTTCATAAAGAAGACGATGTAGATACAATGCTTGTCCAAAAACTGATGGAGCAGGAGTTCGAACAAGCAACTGTTGGAGGAACACGTCAATTATTTGAGCTTGATACGAATGTAGGTTTATTCGTATTTTTTGATGGACAAGACAAAGATGGGGATCTTTCTTATTTGATGCTTCAATATGAAGAAGACAATGAAGATCCACAAGCTTGTTACTCATTTGAAATGAAAGATTTTTATGAGTTCATCACACTTTATTTGCAAGGAGTCGATGATTTCCCAGAGGATGATGAAGAAGATGATTCGTATGGTCCGATTCATCACTTGGCACATCTCTTATTCCATGTGGTTGAAGAAGGGAATTCGATTAACCTAGAATAATCTTTTGGGCGTTGACCTCCTATTTTTACAGGGGGTCTTTGTTCTGTATATGAGGATGTTCAAAAAGGGGTGGAACGTGGGGGAAGATTTGGTGTTTACGGATCCTGTTACAAGCAATCGATGCTCTTAAATGACAAAATTACGTGAAGCATCGCTCTAAATTATTTAAACAAGTAAATGAAGAAGATAGGGGGATTAAAATTGATCAAAGCAATGAATATAAAACAAGAAGAAACAGCACGTGAAGTTTTAGGTATCCAACTTCCAGCCTATCAAATTGAGGCAGAGTTAATTAATTTTCATGAAATTCCTCCTTTAAAAGACACAGTAGAGACGATTATGGCCAGTAGAGAACAATTCTTCGGCTATTATATAGAAAATCAGCTTACGGGGTTTATATCCTTCGAAGAAACAGAGGCAGAAATCGATATTTGCCGCATGGTTGTTCATCCTAATTTTTTCAGGAAAGGAGTAGCAAAAAAACTTGTTCAATATATTTTACATACAATAAATGGTCATAAAAAACTAACCGTCATGACTGGCGAGAAAAACTACCCAGCAAAAAATCTATACCTGTCATTGGGCTTTATAAAAGTAAAAACCGTTGAAGTGTCAGAGGGTATCTTTCTGTCAGGGTTTGAGAGAAAGTAAAAAAGCATCAGAGAATTCTTCTCGATGCTTTTTCTAGATATTAAGTTGAACGGATGTTTTTCACTCTTCCAACCTGTCCGTCGGTTAGCCTTACTTTAATGCCATGAGGGTGGGAACTTGATTTTGTTAAGATATCCTTCACAATTCCACTAGTTAATTTTCCTGTGCGTTGGTCTGCTTTAAGAACGATTTCAACGGCAGCTCCAGGTGTGATATCTTTTCTAGTTTGCCCGTTCATCATACACCCATTTTTCTGCGGGTATTGCTGACTTTTTTCGTTTGCTGACTCTTCATCTTTTGACCTGTCTGTAGCCCATTCGTATTTGTTTTTCCTTTAGAGCCTTGATTTTTTTTCGCTTCAAGCTGCTGCTTAATTGCATCTTGAAGGCTTATTTTCTTCTTGGGTGTATCCTCTGAAGTAGCTTGATTATTGTCTGTCATGTAAAAAATCCTCCTGATCAGGTATGTCGTATACATCTAGTATAAACCATCTTATTGTATAAAAGCTATGTATTGATGTAGGTCACTCACATTTTCTAAAAAGAAAAGTTTATACGCAACTAAAATCAAACGAGATAATATGTTGGTATCATATCCTGATTGGTAGATTAATTTGCAATAATAGCCACAGGTTGCCAAGAAAAATGGTGAAGACAAAGTGATCTTAAGGCATCTTTTGCCCATCATATGAGCCATAAAAAAGAAAAGAATCTATAAATATGAAATAAAAGTCAGCTTTAATACATAGAAGCACTGTCTACGTTCAGTAATAAGTGTTTAAATATTAACAGAAAATTCAATATACCAGAACTTGCATTTATCTATAGGTATTATGTATGATTGAATTATATTTACCAAATACAAGGAGGTCTATGATGAGTACATTTGTAAAATCTAATCAAACTGCACCGTTTTCGGGGAATTATGTAGAAGTTGGGCAAGGCGGAGGGAAAATCAAAAGAGCACAAACGATTGAAGCAAAGGAAGGAACTGAGTTACCTGAATTAAAGTCCTATACGATTAAGTTAGAGCATAAAGGAACAGAAAAATCAGTAGAAAGACAGCATCAATGGAAGCTAATTAAGTAAAAACCAGGATAACTTCTTAATAAAGAGGTTATCCTGGTTTATTTTTTTAAACGATTACTCTTATATCCTTTAATTTTAAAAATATTAAATTCACTTATGAACTGTTATTTCACTCTGTTAGCCTGCTTTAACTTCTCGTTTTTTATCGATGGGATTGGGTAATGATAATACATAACGGCCTTTTCAATAAAGTAAAACTTCAATCAGTGGGTATTTTCTTCATCCCCCACTGGATTGTTAGTTGAACCAATCGGGCTTTTACTTCAAAAAGTGAGGCGACTGCCCAGCCCCGACAAGCATAAGCTGGAATACGGCGTGGCGTAGTTTGCCACAGAGTATTCCAGCTTATGACCTCGAGGGGCTAGGAGCCGCAACTAGATTGGGCAGGTAACCTCCACCTTTACGTTCCTTCGTATCCTCTAAGCCTTGAAGGTGGGGGTCTTGACTTTCCGTTAATGCGGGATAAAATGGGGGGAATTATTCATGAATCTTACACCAGAGCAGCGTATTGAGTTGCATGGGTTTAATAATTTAACGAAATCACTTAGCTTTAATATGTATGATATTTGTTACACAAAAACGAAAGAAGAGCGTGAAGCGTATCTAGAATATATCGATGAGCAATATAATGCTGAAAGATTAACGGCCATTTTAGAAACGGTGTCAGATATGATTGGTGCACATGTATTAAATGTGGCGAGGCAAGATTACTATCCACAAGGGGCAAGTGTTACAATGCTGGTGTCAGAAGGTCCAATTATTGCACCTTCAGAATCGTTAGAGAAGTCGCCAGGTCCCTTGCCAGAAGCACTAGTCGTGCATCTTGATAAAAGTCATATTACGGTGCATACATACCCCGAATATCATCCAGATGAAGGAATTAGTACATTTCGGGCAGACATTGATGTTTCCACTTGTGGAGAGATTTCTCCGCTTAAAGCATTGAATTATTTGATTCATTCGTTTGATACTGACATCATGACGATGGATTTTCGTGTTCGAGGCTTTACAAGAGACAAAAATGGTCATAAACTCTTCATAGATCAGGACATTAATTCGATTCAAAATTATATTCCTGAAAATGTAAAAGATCAATATGACATGATTGATGTTAATGTGTACCAAGAAAATATCTTCCACACAAAATGTAAATTAAGAGAATTTGACTTAAATAATTACTTATTCGGATATACAAAAGATAAAATTTCACAGAATGAAGAGAAAGAAATCACAAGAAGATTAAAGAGAGAAATGGATGAAATCTTTTTTGGGAGAAATATGAAGGAAAAATGAAAACATGGAACTGCTAATATTAATTTTGCATTCTTTCTAAATATAAAAGCTCGAATAGGTTTCAAAAAAGGTGTTGTCCTATACATTTCTCATTAGAGGGAAGTGGTTGTTTCATACCACGTATTCGCGGATTGTGTTCACAGGACTTGTTTTCCATTCTATCTTTTTCATAGGAAATACCCTTCATAATTCCTTACATACAGAACGCCAATAGGATAAATTTATTAGTCAAGGAGACAAGTGCAACATACCATTAAAAAGCAAGTTCAATTTCTTCCAAAATTATCGCAAATCTTTTAATATGGAAATAGTACCATTCTAAAATGAAAGTAGTGATGATGTTGTCATTGAATACGTGGTTTGAAAAAGGAATGTCGTTTGAAGAATACAGAAAGAGCATGGAAGTAAATCGTGATGAACTTTCTCGTGTTTACGAAAAAGTGGATTTTACTGAAGAAGACTTTCAATTCTTCAGCAATTTAGCTAACAAGAAATGGAGAGGTATCGTACTTACTGCCGATTGGTGTGGAGATGCTTCATTCTGCGTCCCAATTATTCAACGAATCGCAGAAAAAAGTAATATGGAATTGAAGTTTTTGATCCGCGATGAAAATTTAGAATTAATGGATCAATATCTAACGAATGGAACAGCGCGTTCTATTCCAATTTTTATCTTTATTGATGAAGCTGGAAATGAGCAAAGGGTATGGGGACCCCGAGCAGAAAAAGTGCAGGAGTTTCTACAAACATTGTTGGTTAATCTCCCAGACAAAGATGCTGCTGACTTCAAAGACAAGCAGAAAGAAGTTTTTGGTCAGTTCAAAGAAAAGGTTACAACAGATCCTGACATGTGGCGAGTTGTTATTGAAAGTGTAATAACAAGACTGAAATAAAGTGAAGCTTCAATCAGTGAGGGCTTCATCCCCAACTGCTCGTTAAAGTAGTTATCGAACTTCTCGGCTCTAATTATCCTTTTTGAACACGCACTAATAGCTAATTATGATACCAATTTGAATAAAGAAAAATAAACATCTCTCGAAAATTCGAGAGATGTTTTTTGATTTTTTGTTTCTTGACAATCAATGTATACCTATCAGGTCAATGAAAAATAAGACTCAAGGCCTATTAAAATGTACTTTTTAAGTCCATGTTTAGAATATCCCCTTTCATGTATCGTTAATGGTGTTATCTGAAAGGGAGTGCTATGTATTTATGTTTGAATTTATTTATTCAGTAGGCCAGTTTATTTCCATCTTACTTGTTGTTATATGGGGACTAGCTATTTATTCAACGAATGGCCTTATATATGCTTCAACAAAGAAGGGACAAAGAATATGGAAAGGAGTCATCCTCTTTAGTATTCGCTCAGGGTTGGTGCTCAATTTCGCTTGGATCAGTTCAATAATAACAATGGGTGTGATGTTAGGTTGGCTATTTATAGAAGATAAAGTATTTGTGTTTCTTCCATTAATTCTTTTTCCATCAATCATGGTGATGGTTTGGACGATGCCGATATTTAGCCAAATAAAAGCGATTAAGGAAGGAGATAAAGAGGTTGTATCCTTATTTAGGAAAATAGCCGCTTCCCCACGCTTTTCATTCCCAATTAAGACCATGCAGCTAGGTGCAGTCTTGATATTAGGTTTATCGATTTTTGGGTCAGGTGTGTTACCAGAGGGAATTGATTTATTCCTCTTTTTTGTTGTATTTGGATTATTAGTATGTTTTTTATTTTTTCTTCAAAAAAGAATACATGAAAAGGTTACAAAAGAAGATTTTCAAAAGCCTAAGTGGATGATACGGTTAATTAAACGATTGGCTATCATCGCTGTTTTTATCATCGGCGGCATCAGCTGGATCACTATGGGAATGGAAAGAAGTACATTGCCAGCCGAAATTAGTATGGTGAATCATGACAACGTTGAATTGGGCGGTGGTTCAATGATTCATCATAACCATAGTCATCATAGCGGGGGACATGACGTAAGTGTAACGGAACTTGTCGACAGCAGTTCAGCCAAACCAGACCGGACCTATACCCTTGTAGCCCAGAAAAAAACCATCCAATTAAGTGATGGGGAGACATTTGATGCTTGGATATTTAATGGACAATATCCTGGTCCTCAATTAAGAATTCAAAAGGGCGAATTGGTGGAAGTGACTTTAATTAATAAAGACATTGAGGCAGGAGTGACGATTCATTGGCACGGTTATAACGTACCAAATGCGATGGATGGAGTTGCTGGAATGACCCAGGATGCGGTTCAAGTGGGAGAGCAATTTACGTATCGTTTCAAAGCGAATGACGAAGGGACATATTGGTATCACTCACATCAACAATCCTCTGAACAGGTGAAGAGAGGACTATTCGGATCATTTGTTGTTTTGTCAGGTGATGAAGAAGGCAAAACGAATGAAATTACCTCCATCGGGGACAATTGGCTTTTCGATGGAAAAGAGGCGATCGTTTCTGATGGGCATGACCAAGGGATTGTGAAAAAAAGGATGTCAACAGGTTCGGATGTCCGTTTGCGCTTAATTAATACGACGAATCACACAAAAACATATTTTATTGAAGGTTCAGAGTTTAAAGTAGCGGCGATTGATGGGCAATCCATTCATAAACCACAGGATCTAAAAAATACGAAATTAGAACTTGGTGCAGGTGGAAGGTATGATGTTATATTTACGATGCCAGATAAACCTGTGTTAATAAAGACAAGTGGATACTCACAACAAGGAAAAACAGATGCGCAGCTCTTATTGAGTCAAGATGGTCAAGGTAGCGTTCCACTTATTTCTGCTGAAATGCAAAGCTTTAAACTTGAAGAATATGGGGAAAGTCTACAAACACCTTTTGATCTTTCAAGCGATTATGATCGAGAATTCACAATGGTTCTTGGGCAACGATTCGGTTTTTACGATGGGAAACCAAACTATTTATGGACAATTAATGGGGAAGTATTTCCGAACACCCCGACAATGATGGTAAAGGAAGGGGATTTGGTAAAAACAACATTTGTGAATAAGAGTTTCATGGATCATCCGATGCATTTACATGGCCATCATATGCTTGTCTTAAGTAAGAATGGAAAGCCGGTAACGGGTAGTCCATGGTGGACAGATACTCTGAACGTTGTACCTGGGGAAACCTATGAAGTCGCTTTTCTAGCGAACAATCCAGGCATGTGGATGGATCATTGTCACAATCTCGATCACGCAGCTGTAGGAATGACTATGCATTTATCCTATGAAGGAGTTAGTTCACCATTTTCAATTGGTCGAGATACGTTGAATCAGCCAGAATAAGAGCTTTATAAAAATCGCTTTAATAATAAAACATCATTTTAAATAATGGGTCCTCATAAATGAGAACCCATTATTCCATTATAGTACCATTTTTGATTCGTTTAAAAAACGGAATGAGGTTTTTCTAAAAAGGTCTGACCCCAACGTTCTTGGGACAGTATCGAAAGTTCTTTTATTCAGATTGTTGAACGATTATTGCACTTTGGACTTGACTAACTGCTGTTTGGGCTTGTGCAATTTCATTGGCGGCTTGTTTGATTGCTTCCTCAGCTAACGTTGGATCTGAAGCAGATTTTTCGATTGCTTGGCTTAATAATGTTTGAGTCAGTGTAACATTTGCTTTAGCTTGGTTTAGCTGATTAACATCAATTGGTTGATTATTTGGGCTCATACTAATCCTCTCCTTTTTAAATTGAAATACCTATATAGCTTGACCTTGCTGGCTTGTTTTATTGGTGGAAAAAAATACCGTGCATTTTTTTAACAATTCCACTTCACTTTACAATATTTTTCCTAAAACAACGGTCCATGATTGATAGTAAGAAAGAAGAAGTTTTAAATAGTGCCTCTAGAAATTACACGAAGAAGCAATTAATAGGCATTAGAACTATTGTTCTGTCACCTTTTTTCCTTGTATACCCCGCATACTCAAATTTTTTAATAGTTTAAAAACTAAAAAATTACTTTGACAGATAGAGCAATTAAAGGTAATATTACTCTATCAGATAGAATAGTGAAGCTACAAGGAAGTGGAAAAATGATTAGAAGTGATATTATTCGTGGGCATTTGGATTCGATTATCTTACGTTTGATCTTAGAAGAAGACAGGTATGGGTATGAAATATCGAAGGAAATTAGTCTACGTACAGACAATCGATTTCACATAAAAGAGGCAACCTTATATGCTGTGTTTCAACGGCTAGAAAAAAAGGAATTAATTGAAGCCTATATAGGTAGTGTTTCTCAAGGTGGAAAAAGGAAATATTACAGAATTACGTTACTTGGAAAAGCCTACTTAAAAGAATTGGTTGAAGAATGGAACGAGGTTAAGGAAATAATTGATTTATTTATGGAGGGCTTAAAATGAAGAAACTGAAAAATCATGTTGAAGAATTATTTAAAGATATTCCAGAAAGTGAGCAAAAAAAGGCAATCAAACAAGAAGTGTTGGAAAACCTTGAAGAAAAAGTGTGGGATTTAATGGAACAAGGAAAAGAAGAAGAAGATGCCATTAATAAAGCAATTGTCGATTTTGGGGATATTGAAGAGATCAAAAAGGAACTGGGAGTAAAGCGACCAACAAAGAAAAACATGACTAAATTAAATTTAGGATATTCCATATGGGGGAGTCTTTTAATCATTGCCCTTTTTATTTTTATCAATGTTTCATATTCCCCTGACACGATTTGGTTCGTCTATCCAACCTTCGCCGTTTTATGGTGGCCTTTAACGATGTATTTTCATTGGCAACGTTCAAAATAGGGGGGATTAGAAAATGAAGAAATACGATGTTGGCTTTGCTGTGGCAGGAAGTGTAATGAGTATGATCTTTTTCATGCTTGTCAATTATTTAACAAGCTCTCAATATCCTTGGTTTATTTATCCGTCTATCTTATTACTGTTATGGCCTATTGGCTTGTACTCTAGAAAAAACGGGAATTACAAACTACTTTCTATTATTTATAGTCTGTTTATTATCGTTCTTATTATTGCTGAAAATATATTTTATTCACCTAACTATGCATGGTCATTATATGCAGTTTATCCGATCCTTTGGTGGCCGATTCTTGTCTTTTTAGGCAAGAAGGCGAAAACGATACGAGTCGCATTAATTGGAAGTTTGAGCATGATCCTATACTATTCGATCTTAAACGCCTTCCTTTCTCCTGGATATTTATGGTTTATCTATCCGACTTTCGTGGTGTTGTGGTGGCCACTATCTGTATTTCATGCACGGAAAAAGACATACTATAAATTCTCAATCCATGCAAGTATATTACTCATTACATTTTTTATCTGTGTAAATATTATTTCCTCACCTCATACGATTTGGGCGGTCTATCCGATTTTTTGTGTGCTCTGGTGGCCGCTAAGTATGTATTATTTTGTGTATAATAGGAGAGTAGAAGAGTAATCCGAAACTATAGAAGATGGTGGTACTTATAAATGAAAGAGAGAAAAGTATATCTCCTATTTACTGATACAGGAACGTATTTTACGAAGCTAATAAAACTATTTACGAAGCAACCATTTAACCATGTTTCGATCTCATTTGATAATGAATTAAGAGAAATTTTCAGTTTTGGCCGTAAAAAACCTGATAATCCTTTTATCGGTGGCTTTGTAAGGGAAAAAATAGCAGTAGGATTATTTAAAAAAGCTAGATGTGAAATATATAGTTTTAAAGTTTCAGAATTGGATTATGAGCGAATGATATGTAAAGTGAAACAAATTGAAGCTGAAAAAGACCTTTACAAATATAATTTACTAGGCCTATTTGCTATTCTACTAAATATAAATTTAAAGAGAAAAAATGCCTTTTTTTGCTCTCAATTTGTGGCAACGATTTTGAATGAAAAAAAACATATAATTGATAAATCACCAAATATGGTAACGCCGCAAAATTTATTGGCTCTAAATAGTCTTCAATTAGTTTATAAAGGGAAACTCCATTTATATTCATATCAGACGAAAGAAATAGTGAGGAGAAACGATTTAGAATTAAGTTTTAGAAACCATTTTATTGGCAATACAGCTGATTTTAGCTAAGTAGATAGTAACTAAATAATTTTGATAAATAAGCGGGGGAAGATCTACAGAAAGACTTTCCCCCGCTTATTTATCTTGGTTAACAGTCGACTCGGCTGTTGCTCTAAAAACTGTGAGCTTACGATTTAGCGACACTAGAACGAGACAGACTACCTTTTGTAGTGAGGATGAGAAAAGTCCACTAATGGGAGTTTCACTTTTATTGAGAAGTATCTTCCTTTTGCTCTGAAGGTTCCTCTGTTGGATCTGGCTCATCTTCGTCCACACCATTACAGCCGTATAAGAAGCCCATAGATAAAACGGTTGACATTCATGCAAACATATATTTTTTTCTTTTCATTCCTTCTTTATATTTTTACGTTACCCTGTATTAAGTAAATTCACTCAAAATAATTTCCGAGCTATTTAATTTTTTGTTAGAAAAATCAAGAATTCTCAACTCATCTTATAAAGATACCGAATTCGTCTTTATACCATTAATGTTATCCTTATTAATTAAAGTTACGAATACTATTTATATTCAGAAAAATAAACTTGACCTCCCAATTTTATCAAGTTAGAATTGTATTAAACTTAATAATTGATAAGCGATGATTGGAAATAGTAAAAGGTTAAATAATCTTAAAGAGAGCCGATGGATGGTGAAAATCGGTAGTTGTTTGCCTTTGAACTCGTCCATAAGCTACTCCGTGAACTAATAGTAGGGGATGTCGGTTTTCGACCGTTATAAGGGTAGGTGGTAACAGCCACCGAATTAAGTGGATTAATTATGCGAATTAATCAATTAGAGTGGTACCGCGAGCAAAGCCTCGTCTCTATAGTTTCTATAGAGGCGGGGCTTTTTTTATATCCAATTATTGAAAAGGAGTGATTTTATAATGTCAAGAAAAATTTGGGTGTTTGATACAACTTTACGGGATGGAGAGCAAGTTCCTGGTGCTAAACTTAATCTGTATGAAAAACTCGAAGTAGCACAGCAATTAAAGAAACTGCAAGTTGATATTATTGAGGCTGGTTTCCCCGCATCTTCAGTTGGCGATTTTAATGCTGTTAAAGAAATTGCAACGAAAGTGGGAAATACAGATGATATCATAATCACAGCGTTAGCACGGGCAGTAAAAGCAGATATTGATTCTGTTTATAACAGTGTGAAATATGCTGAAAAACCATTAATTCATATGGTTCTTGGAACTTCAGATATTCATGTCGAGAAGAAATTTGGCAAATCCAAAAATCAAATTTTAGACATTGGTGTGGAAGCAGTGAAATATGCGAAAACACTACTCCCCGATGTGCAATATTCAACAGAAGATGCGTCTCGATCAGATTTTGAGTACTTATGGACAACAATTGAAGCTGTTGTGAAAGCGGGAGCTACGATTATTAATGTACCTGACACAGTTGGTTATGCCGTTCCTGAAGAGTTTGGTGAGTTAATTTTCAAATTAAATGACCGCTTGAAAAATCTAAATGATAAGGTACTTTTAAGTGTACATTGTCATAATGATCTTGGAATGGCAACATCAAACACGTTGGCAGCTATTAAAAATGGTGCTGATAAAGTCGAATGTACGATCAATGGTATTGGTGAACGTGCAGGTAATGCTGCGCTAGAAGAAGTTGTCATGGCTCTTAATACGCGTCAAGCATTCTATAATGTTCACACAAACATTAATACAAAAGAAATAATAAATACCTCAAAACTTGTCAGTAGTTTAATGGGGCTTGATGTACAAGTGAATAAAGCAATTACAGGGGATAATGCCTTTGCACACTCTTCTGGTATCCATCAAGATGGGTTGTTGAAATCAAGAGATGCTTATGAGATTATTAGCCCAACAGAAGTCGGTTTAAGTGATATGGAACTCGTTTTAACTGCTCGTTCTGGTCGTCATGCAGTGAAAAATGCTCTTGAAAAATTAGGGTTTAATCAGTTAACAGATCCACAATTTGAAGATATATTTGCTCATTTTCTTGAGTTAGCAGATGTGAAAAAAGAAGTATATAACCATGATTTATATGTCATCGTCGAAAACTATTACTCAAGACATGATATGAATAATGAGGATATCAAATATTATAGCGACAATTTCTATGAACTAATCGACCTTCAAGTAATTAGTAATCCCATTTTCCCTTCTGCAAGTGTGAAAATTAAGAAGGGAAATCAAATATTTAAGAGTAGTACTGTAGGATCTGGACCAATTGATGCACTATATTCGTCCATTAAAGAAATCATTGATTTAGATATTAAATTATTAGAATATAAAATTAGCAGTGTATCAAGAGGGAAAGAGGCGTTAGGTAAAGTTAAGCTACAAGTGGAGTATAAAGGAGAAAAATACATCGCTAAAGCAACAGATACAGATGTAATCAAAGCAAGTGCTTTAGCTTATATTAATGTCGTAAACAGTATTATTGTTGAAAACTTACTTCCAGTTTAATTAGTTGTTGGCTGCCTGATAAAGAAAGGGTGACCCTCACACTCTAAACATGACAATGTAAATAGAATAGAGTGTGAGGTCATCTCAAATGAGAAGTTCATCTTGATTGTGTGTAAAAATTCCCGTGAAATCATTATTTAGATGAATGTAATGCTGCGGAAAACAAAATGGATCCTAGCCTTTAGTTTAGTAATCTTTGCAACTAATTAGGGTTCATTATTAATAATAAAGCGTTGTCATACGAGAAAATATGATAAAACACTAAGACAAATTGAGGTTATCAACATTGCAATCAATGGTTTTAACGCTTTTGTGCGAAGATCACGAAGACTCACATTTAGGCCTAGACCTACCATGGCCGCGGTTAAACACCAAGTAGTTAGATTAGAGATTCCACTCAGAACTCCTTCAGTAACTGGGATATAACTTCCAAGCGCATAGCTCCCGAAAAAACTCATAAGGATGAATCCGATTAAGAACCATGGGAATTCAATTCTGTCTTCTTGTGAATTCTGATCAGGATTTTTCCGCTTCATAAAGTACATGAAAATAAAGCATAGCGGAACGAGCAGGAACACACGGCCTAATTTTGCTAGTAAGCCGATTGCAAGCGCATCTTCTCCACCAGGTGCGGTAGCTAAGGCAACGTGGGCGATTTCGTGTAAGCTAATACCCGACCAAATCCCGTAATCGATAGCTGATAATGGTAAAATAGGACGGAGAATGGTGTAAACAATTGCAAAAATTGTCCCAACTAGTGCAATAATTCCTACTCCAATGGCCGTATCTTCATCCTTTGTTTTGACAATCGGAGCAATCGCAGCGATGGCGGCAGCACCGCAAACGCCGGTCCCAACTCCTAAAAGCAAAGAAATGTTTTTATCGGCCTTAAATACTTTGGCAAGCCAAATGGTTAAGAGAATTGCAAAAATAATGACACAAGCGTCACGAATTAGCAGCCCAATCCCGTCTTGTATAACCGTATTGATATTTAATTTCAAACCATACAAAATAATGGCTAAGCGTAGTAGCCTCTTTGACGAGAACGCAATTCCAGGTCGGATCACCTCTGGATAACTAAACACTTGCTGGTATACTACCGCAATAACAATCGCAGATGCTAGTAGACCAACATGATTAAACCCTGGCACTTTAGCTAACAAGAAGCCAAGAAAAGCGATAAAAAAGGTGAATGCAATTCCGCCAATCCAGAGTAAGGCTGTAGATTTCCGTGTTGGTTCCATAGGTTCATGTGCTTTTACTCTTTCTGTTTCCAAATCATCACCTCCCAAAAATGTACCTCATTGATAAGATAAATCATAATTGATCATAAGAAAAATAATTATCTATGATATTAATAATAAGTAATTCTTATAGAAGGAGGGGGAGTATGGATCAACATTTACACGTATTTGTAACAGTAGTGGAAAATGGAAACTTTTCACGTGCTGCAGAGAAGTTACATATGACGCAACCAGCGGTAAGTCAGTACATCCAATTATTAGAGCGTTCTTATGGTGTAAAGCTACTCGATCGGAGTAATAAATATGTTCGGCTAAATAAAGCGGGAGAAATTGTTTATTACCACGCCAAGGAAATATTAGGACTATATTCGAAAATGCAAGATTTAATTGATGATTTATCCAATCGAGCAAGCGGTCAGCTATCAATTGGTGCAAGCTATACTTTTGGGGAATATGTTCTTCCACATTTTGTTGCCAGATTACACGATCAATATCCTCTCATAAAGCCTAGTATTACGATTGGAAATACAAAGGAGATAGCAGAATTGGTACTTAGAAACCAACTGGATGTTGGAATTATCGAAGGAGATTTTAAGAATACACAACTTACCATTGATGCATTTACGGAAGATAGGATGTTTGTAGTTGCTTCTTCTCATCACCGTTTAGTTCAACAAGATAGTGAAGCGGAAATTTCTGAACTAGAAAAAGAAAGGTGGATCGTCCGCGAAATAGGATCAGGAACGAGGGAGGCAACAGAAAAAGTCTTTCACTCCATGTCAATTGACCCAAATGACATCATGGAATTCGGTAGCACCCAGTTGATAAAAGAATCAGTTGAATCAGGACTAGGTATTACCCTCCTGTCCCATTTAGCTATTCGAAAAGAATTATCGATGGGCCTATTAAAAATCGTTCAAGTAAAAGGTACTCCTTTTAAAAGGGAATTCTCAATTGTATTACGAACATCATTTAAAACAAAAGCTTTAGAAGGATTTATCAATCTGTTAAAAGAAGAACGAACTTAATCGACGAGTATGTAAAGGTATTTGACATAAGGATGATTAGTAGAAATAATAAAATAATCAAAAATTCGGCATTAGCGGATGAAAGAGTGATGATTATTTTTAAGGTGTAAGCTCTTAAAACAAGGGGAAATAATAAGATATATTACCTGAAAAGATACATAAAAAAGTGAACACTTTCTATTTATTATCTGATTTTCCTTTAAGAATTTTTATGGCACTTTTAATGACATCAGGTATCGGTAAGTTTAATCTACCTGCATTCTCAATAATGGACAATAATTCATTCGATAAATAAAAGAAAAGAGCAGCATCTCTAATCATATTACCGCCAAAAAATTTATCAAGTGAATGAGCAATTGCAATGATAAGAAAAATGAATATTTTTTTGAGTATGCCTTTAAAGCCGAATGAGCTTGAAAGATTCCCTTCATAAGCTGATGCAAGCACGCCAGATATATAGTCTAAAATCACAAAAAGAACGAGCATATGCAAAAGTGGAGTCATCGAGCCGAATAAATAACTTATCAATCCACCTAAAAAAGCGGTTCCCAACTTATAAACTAATGAGATTTGTTCCATCATGTCCTCCTAGATAATCGTGTGAGGTTTCGTTCTTAATATAATATGGTTTAGACATGAATGGGATTGAGCCAGGGTCTATTGGAGAATAATATTATTCATTTGAACGAATGAACATAAAGTAGCTATGAAAGTTAATTATTTATCCATAAAATGTTTTTAAAAAATCTATTTAAGAATTTGGAGATAAAGGTAACATTATTTACATTCTTTACTAAAATTTTTTTGATTAAGTCTTGATTTATCGATGTGAAGCAATTACTATAAAAGTAACAAAAAACGGAAGGGTGACGATGAAACAATGATCAATTAATCCTATTTTTAAGAAAAATTCGTTAGAAATACGATCTTTTTTTCTGGATAGGATTAGTTTGTACATTTTTCATACAAGCCAATAAGATCATTGTGTTCCTTCTGTTAGGGATATTATGCCATTTTGACATTGTATTGTACTGCCTCCTGTCCAGATATTTAACAGGAGGTTTTTATTTTGGAAAATAACATTTCATCGGGCGCGTCACCTAAATTATTTAGTAATCGGGTTTTTCAGGCTATTATCGTTTCGGGGTTGTTTTTACAAATAGGAATTTGGGTAAGGAATTTTGCGGTACTGTTATTTGTCATGGAACAGACAAATGGTGATCCATTTGCGGTATCCATGATTTCTGTAGCGGAATTCGCTCCTATTTTTATTTTTTCATTTATTGGCGGGACGTTTGCTGACCGCTGGAATCCGAAAAAAACAATGGTTTGGTGTGATATTTTAAGTGCTATTTCTATATTTGCCGTACTCTTAACGCTTTTATTCGGAACTTGGCAAGTGGTATTTTTTGTAACGTTAATCTCGGCGATTCTATCCCAATTTTCGCAGCCTTCCGGAATGAAATTATTTAAATTGCATTTGCCAGAAGAACAAGTTCAGGCTGGAATGTCGGTCTATCAAACGATTTTTGCTGTATTTATGGTATTAGGCCCTGTTATTGGGACGTTTACCTTTCAATCCTTTGGAATAGAGATATCAATTATGATTACAGGCATAGCCTTTTTACTTTCAGCTGGTGCACTCGCATTTCTACCAAAGGATTACAAATTGGAAGAGGAAGAAAGAGGATCAACATTATGGCAAGAAATGAAAAGTGGCGTTAAATATGTTTTGAATAAGAAGGAATTAAGCTTGTTAGGATTATGTTTTCTAGCTACAGGTCTTGGGTTAGGATTTATTCAGCCTCTTTCGATTTTCCTTGTAACTGAACAATTAGGCTTACCGAAGGAAAACCTTCAATGGTTGTTTATGGTCAATGGGATTGGAATGATATTAGGCGGAGCAGTTGTCATGATTTTTGCCAAAACAGTCGCTCCTCAGAGACTAATCACCTTCGGAATGCTTGTAAATGCGATTGGTCTAGCGGTCATGGGATTATCAACAAATTTATGGCTAACATTAACAGCCGAATTTGTAAATGGGTTAATGTTACCTTGTATTCAAATTGGTATTAATACGATGATTTTGAAAAGAACAGAAGGGGCTTATATTGGTAGGGTCAACGGAATCTTAATGCCGCTGTTTACTGGTTCGATGGTTTTAACGATGAGTATGGCTGGTATAGTAAAAGAACAATTTTCCTTGGTTGCTGCTTTTGAACTAGCGGCAGTTTTGTTTATCATCGGCATGTTTTTCATTTTGCCATTATACAATCAGAAAACGGAAGTAAAACCGGAGAAACTAATCTCCCAAGACTAGTCTGCTTATTAATAGAAAAACAAGGGCTGTACCTGTAGTTGGGAAATAAACTGACTGAAGGGACAGCTCTTTTCCTATTATTTAGCTATAAATATTACTGAATTAATTATTCAATTCTAGATTAAACAAACTGATTGACTTAACAGAAAAAAAGGAGTAAGTTTTAATAGTTCGGAAATGAACTATTCATAAATAGAAGATTGGTGACGTGAAAATGGAAAGTGAAAATCAACAAAACATGCGTTCAGTACTACTCATGCGTTCATTTTGGAACGTGCAGAAAAACATGATGCGATTTGTTCAAAAGACAGCAGTAGAGAATGGGCTATCTGTTCCACAATATGCGGTTTTGATGTGTATTGCACCTTATAAGGAAATGACGCAAAAGAAACTTGGAGAGCAAACATTTCTACCAAAAAGTACACTTAGTCAGGCAGTTGATGGACTCGTTCAAGCAGGCTGGCTAGGTCGAAAGCAAGTAGAAGGCAATCGGAGGGAGATGCAACTAACGCTTAGTGATAAAGGAGAAACCTTTTTAAAAACGATCCATCGGCAAGAAGGTGGTATTCACCAAGTTTTCCAAGCTGCTACTGAAACGCTAACTGAAAAGCAGGTTGAAGAATTACTTAAAACGCATCTTCAAATTACAACTTATTTAGAAGCGCAGGCAAAAGAACAAGGAGAGTGCACGAAATGATTAAAATCCTGAAAAATCTAGCTTTTTATAAGTGGATTGTATTAGCGGTTATCGGTCTAATCTTTGTTCAATCCATGTCTGACCTTTTTTTGCCTACACTAATGGCTGATATTATTGACAAAGGGGTCGTAGTAGGAGAGACGCCATACATATGGAAAATTGGTGGATTAATGATGCTAGTAGCAGCACTAGGTGCTATTGCCTCTGTTTTTGCAAGTTACTATTCGGCAAAAGCTGCGATGGGACTTGGACGTGATCTTCGTCAGAAAGTCTTTAATAAAGTTGAAAAATTTTCGTTACAGGAATTTGATGAAGTAGGTACAGCGTCACTAATTACACGAACGACCAATGACATTACACAAGTCCAACAAGTGGTCATTATGATGCTTCGTATGGTGATCAGTGCACCGATTATGTTAGTCGGTGGCATCATTATGGCTGTGTCCAAAGACGCAAAATTATCACTTGTTATTGTCGTTACAATGCCTGTTTTAGTCGGATCAATATTATTGATTCTTTATAAAGGGATGCCACTATTTCAAAAAGTACAAAAACGATTGGATCGATTGAACCTTGTCGTCCGAGAAAATTTAACAGGGATTCGTGTTATCCGTGCGTTTAATCGTGAAACTGAAGAGAAAGTACGTTTGAATCTTGCAAATAAAGAGCTGACAGATGTCTCGATTAAAGTAAATAAAGTCATGGCGTTTATGATGCCTGTGATGATGCTCGTCATGAACATAACAGTTGTTGCTGTTATTTGGTTTGGTGGGATTCGCATTGATAACGGCGGGATGCAGATTGGAGATTTAATGGCATTTATCCAATATATCATGCAAATTATGTTCGCTTTACTTATGGCATCTATGATGTTTATTATGGTCCCACGTGCTGCAGTATCAGCAAAACGAATTAACGAAGTACTTAACATGAAACCAGTCATCTTAGATGAAGGGACAAAAAGGGCGGATCTTGAACAAGGTACTCTTGAATTTGATCAAGTAACATTTAGTTACCCAGGAGCAGAAGAACCTGCGTTATCGAACATCAGCTTTACCGCAGGCCCTGGTGAAATTACTGCAATTATCGGTGGAACAGGTTCAGGAAAAACAACGCTCGTTAATTTGATTCCGCGTTTTTATGACATAACGAGTGGAACAATTCGTGTCAATGGTGTTGATATACGCGAGCTATCACATGAAGAAGTTCGTTCGAAAATTGGTTACGTGCCACAAAAGGCAGTCCTTTTTACAGGTACGATTGCGGATAATATTCGCTTTGGAAAAGAAAATGCAAGACAGGATGAAATGGAACACGCAGCTCAGGTTGCACAAGCGGCAGATTTTATTGGGCAAATGAAAGACGGCTATCAATCAAATATCGAGCAAGGCGGATCGAACGTATCAGGTGGCCAAAAACAACGTCTGGCGATTGCGAGAGCCCTTGTTAGAAAACCTGATCTTTATATTTTTGACGATAGCTTTTCTGCACTAGATTATAAGACTGATGCTAATCTTCGTGCGGCGCTTAAAGATGAAACAAAAGACGCAACAGTGTTACTCGTTGCTCAACGTGTTAGTACGGTCGTTGACGCAGATCAAATTATCGTTTTAGATAATGGGCACATTGCAGGTATAGGCACACATAAAGAGTTGCTTCAAACAAATGATGTATATCGTGAAATCGTCGAGTCACAGCTTTCAGAGGAGGAGATTGCATGAGTAAACATAAAAAACCTCAAGGTGGCGGACCGATGGGACATGGTCCAGGCGGCGGCAATATGATGATGATGGGACAAAAAGCAAAAGATTTTAAAGGAACGCTCAGACGTCTCTTAATGTATTTAAAACCGCGTCGCAATCAATTAATCGCTGTATTCTTCTTTGCAATCTTAAGTACAATCTTTATGATCGTTGGCCCGAAAATCATGGGGACAGCAATTACAGAATTGTTTGAAGGGGCATATAGAAAGTTTCAAGGAGTACCAGGAGCATCCATTAACTTTGATAAAATTGGTCATATTCTTCTACTATTGGCGGGGCTGTATGTCATAAGTAGCCTGTTCAACTATATACAGCAGTACATTATGTCTAGTGTTGCGCAAAAGACAGTGTATGATCTCAGAGAAGATGTCAATAAAAAGCTTGAGAAACTTCCGCTCAAATATTTTGACGGACGTTCGAATGGAGAAACGCTCAGCCGCGTGACAAATGACATTGATACAGTCGGAAGCACGCTTCAACAAAGTTTGACGCAGTTTATCACATCAATTGTTACGATTATTGGGATTATCATTATGATGCTGTCAATTAGTCCTGTTTTAACTTTAATAGCGATTGTTAGTTTACCGATTTCCATTTTTGCAATTCGACCTATATTAAAAAGATCTCAAAAATATTTTGCTACTCAACAGCGAACGCTTGGGCAATTAAATGGGCATATTGAAGAAATGTATACTGGTCATCAAGTCGTTAAAGCATTTGGACACGAGAAAAAGGCTGGTGCCCAATTTAATACAGTTAATGAAGAATTGTATGAAGCGGGACGGAAAGCTCAGTTCATATCTGGTATTATCATGCCAATGATGATGTTCATCGGGAATCTGAGTTATGTCTTAATTAGTGTTGTCGGTGGGATTTTAGTGACGCAACGTGCGATTTCAATAGGTGATATTCAAGCATTTATCACCTATTCTCGTCAGTTCACACAGCCCATCACACAAACAGCTAATATCGCAAACGTTATTCAGTCAACGGTCGCAGCTGCTGAACGAGTATTTGAATTACTCGATGAAAAAGAAGAAATCGAAGAAAGAACGACAGCTCATTTAACGAGAGCGCAAGGTGCTGTCATTTTTGAACATGTGGACTTCGGATATGCCGAAGACCTATTAATTAAAGATATGAACATTAATGTTTTACCTGGACAAACGGTCGCGATCGTCGGACCGACTGGCGCTGGCAAAACGACCATGATTAATCTTTTGATGCGCTTTTATGAGCTAAACGGCGGAAAGATTACGATTGATGGTCTTGATATAACAAATATGTCTCGGAACGATCTTCGAAAAACCTTTGGCATGGTGCTTCAAGACACTTGGCTTTTTAATGGAACGATTAAAGATAATATTGCTTACGGAAAAAGTGGTGCAACAGACGAAGAAATTTTCGCAGCCGCTCGTTCGTCCCATGCGGATCACTTTATCCGGACACTGCCCGATGGATACGAGACAATCTTAAATGAAGAAGCTTCGAACATCTCACAAGGACAAAAGCAGCTTTTGACAATTGCAAGAGCCATCCTTGCAGATCCACCAATTATGATTCTAGATGAAGCAACATCGAGCGTAGATACGCGAACCGAAGTCTTTATTCAACAAGCAATGAACCATTTGATGGAGGGACGGACTAGTTTTGTTATCGCCCATCGACTATCAACAATTAGGGAGGCTAATTTGATTCTAGTGATGGATCAAGGGAAAGTGATTGAGCAAGGGACTCATGTAGAACTATTAGAGGGCAATGGTTTTTACGCAGATCTTTACAACAGTCAGTTCTCTGAAAAAGAAGTAGGATAAGTAAGAAAGGGCTCATTTCGAAAGCGGAAATGGGCCTCTGTTGATCAAAGAGGGATATAGACTCTATGCTGCAGAAGCAGATATTAAATTTTTTATGAATAAAATTGCAAAATGAACTAATAAAAATGAGAGGAAAATAATTGACAATCAGTAATGAAGCAAATCATTTAGATGAAGAGGATGTAGGTCTATTATTCAACAGATTTTATACAGCAGATCAACCACGGTCAGGGAATGGGACCGGTTTAGGTCTTTCAATCGCTAAAAGCCTTATGAATAATATGAACGGAAAGCTTTCTGCAGAATTGAAAGGGAATCAATTATTTATGACGTGTGAATGGATGCTAAAAGCGTAAAGAAGCCAGAAAAAGTCTGGCTTCTCTTTTTTTACTGACCAATCGGGCCTGATCGCTCCGGTAGCCATTCTTTATAATAAGTGGGAAGTGTATCATCGGAATGCATCTGGGCATGGCCACTTTCTAATAGATGTAATGTTTTATCATGACTTGAAACGGCACCCATAATCGGTGATATCATTGTATTAGGCACAAGGCGGTCATTTTGACTTGCAATGACTAATAAATTCGCTTTTATTTTATTTAGTTTTGCTTTTTTTTCTCGAATTTTAAGTGTTCCTTTAATTAATTTGTTGCCAATTATGAGATCATGCGTCATCTGCTTTACTGTTCCTGCCGTTAGTGGAATATGATCTTTTGTCCATGCATTAAAACGCCGCCATCTTTTCACATATTCTTGATCATCCGCCCGATATAATAAGGAAAATAAAGGAGACACATAAACGGGGGAAGTCATCAGTCGCAAACCGGACTTAACAGCTTTAGCTGGTAAAATTTGAAGTACATCCAATATTTCATCAAATGAAACTCTTCCTTCACGCAGTGCTTCAGTCCATTGATCAAACTGGGGTACTGATTCGAAATCGATTGGAGCAACTGTTAAGATTAAATTTTTTATTGGCTCCTCTGCAATTGCAGTATAGATGGCAGCTAATGTACCGCCTATACAAGATCCAAGCAAGGTAATTTCTGTTGCACCGGAATGTCTAAGAACTCGCTGTACCCCTTTTTGAATATAATCCAATATATACTCATCTAAAGAAATATTTCCATCTTCATATCCAGGAATTCCGAAGTCTAGTAAATAGATGTCATATCCTTCTTTACCAAAAGCTTCTATTAAACTATTACCAGGACCCAAATCAAAGATATAAGGACGATTTATTAATGAATAAATGATAAGAATTGGTACATTATATCGTTTTTTCTTAGCTGGATAATGCCATAATGTAGCCTTATTTTTTTTCCAGACGGCTACTCTTGGAGTCATCCCTATTTGTGGCATTTCTTGATTTTTGATGTCTAAGAAACTTTGCAATCTCGATGCTTTTTTCGGATTAGATTTTCGCTTTTCCAATTAAATTCCCCATCTCATTTGCATTATCTCCAGAAAAGAGGGAAGTTAGTAAAATCTTTTTTAGTCGTTTTCTTCTTTCCTCTGCAGATGTTGTGTTATTAGCCATGTTAATTTGAGGGTTATTTTGAAAAAGGGAAGCCAGTGTTTCATCTAATTTATCGAGTTTTTCTTCAAGTTGAACGGTCATTTTAGCAATATTGGCAATATCTCTTTTTGTTGGGAAATTAAGAGCGACGGACAACATTTCTATATTGTCTTGGTTTTTTTTAATTTGAGGGGCAATTTGATTAGAGTATAAACTTGCGAGTTCAATAATTTCTTTTTTATTCAATGAATCTTGAATTTTCTTATTAATCCTTCGTTCTGCATTGGTTCCATGTTTCTTCAATTCATAATAAGCATCCCTTTTTTTAGCCATTATGATCTTCCTTTCCTTTAGTTTACACGAGTGCTGAAATTCCACCATCGACAACCAATATATGTCCAATCATATAATCAGATGCTTTTGATGCAAGGAATATGGCAGCACCTTTTAGATCCTCTTGATTACCGAAACGTCCTGCTGGCATATTTCCAAGAATATCAAAATTTGTTTGCTGGATAATTTTTTGTGTGATTTTTGTAGGGAAAAAACCAGGGGCAATCGCATTTACTTGTATCCCATGTCTTGCAAGTTTGACGCCTAAGTCTTTAGTAAAGGTAATCACTGCTCCTTTACTTGTGTTATAAGCAATAGTGTCTAATAATTCAGGGGCAGTACCTCCAAATCCATTCACAGAGGCTATATTGATAATTTTTCCAGATTGCTGTTTGATCATGACTGCTGCGACTGCTTGAGAAAATAAGAAAGTACCGGTTACGTTAACGTCCATTACTTTTTTCCATTGATGTTCTTTAAGATCAAGCACAGGAGATACCCAGGATGTACCGCTATTGTTCACTAAAATATCGATTGAACCAAACTCTGCAACAGTTTCACTTACTACATGATCAATATCAGCTTTTTTTGTAATATCACATTGAAAAGCAAGCACTTTAACACCGATTTTACTAAGTTCTTCTTTGGCTTCCTCACACGCTGTAATGTCGCGAGAGGCAATTACGATATTGGCACCAGCTTCAGCTAAAGCACTCGCAATCTGTAACCCAAGACCGCGTCCTCCCCCTGTAATAATAGCTGATTTTCCAGTTAAATCGAATCGATTCATCTATAAACCTCCAATCCTTTGCATTTCTTAATAGTATAGACAAGCACACCCCTAAGTGTGTGTATAAATAACCATTTAACCCCCGCCAATTTTTTATCTGGAAATATGTGAAAAAAACTTGATGCAAAGGCAGTAGATGACATTACGCTCTTAAAGATAGATACACAACTATTGCAATATGTGTAGTGAAAGGCTAATGTTAAAGAACGTAGAAGCCAAATATACATCAGTGTTGCACAGACAATTTCAGATGAAAAATATTAGAAACTTTTAGATCCAAAACCAAATCATGTCGACGATTGAAGGTGAGAAGATGAAGGGGATCGTTTTATTTGATGGGGAATGTAATTTTTGTGATAAAAGTGTGCAGTTCATCATCAAACGTGATCCAAAAGGGTATTATAATTTCGCATCACTCCAAAGTACATTAGGGCAAGATCTTTTAAAAAAGTACAATCTTGATTCAAATATGGACAGCTTTGTCCTTATAGAACATAATAAAGCCTATGAAAAGTCCACAGCTGCACTTAGAATCACCAAAAATTTAAGTTGGTGCTGGAAATTTCTTTACCCTTTAATTCTTGTTCCTGTACCACTTCGAAATTGGTTATATGGGATGATCGCGAAAAATAGATATAAATGGTTCGGCCAAAAAGATCAATGTGTAATTCCTTCTCCAGAAATTAGGGATCGATTTTTAGATTAATGGGGATGAGAAAAAGCAGACTAGTCGTGAACCGCACCTCCAATTGTTAGACAC
This sequence comes from Paenibacillus sp. FJAT-29882, assembly GCF_001510645.1. Classification (GTDB taxonomy): domain Bacteria; phylum Bacillota; class Bacilli; order Bacillales; family DSM-1321; genus Peribacillus. The sequence continues at coordinate 1,616,770 of NZ_LMVB01000001.1, forward strand.
AATCTAACAATTGGAGGTGCGGTTTTTTTATGACAAAGTTTAAGTTAGAACTAAAATGGATGCTTGTAGTATGCTTTAGAAGTGGAAATGAAAGTGTGATAGAAATCCTCGTTAGTTTTTTTACAAAATCCCATTCTCGCTTACATCTTTAAACTAAACAATTGTACCTCAAGCTATTTGAATAAGCTCTTCTAAAAAACACCAACCCTTCATTTAAGCAAAAATCTTGAATGTCAAAGAAGGTCAAGGTATAATAAGGTCAAAGATAGTCAAAGTCAATAATTGATATCCTAAGGAGGAGTACAAAATGTACTGTGAAATTTGTCAAGATAAACAAGCTAATATTCAAGTTCATATGGTTGTCAACGGTCAGCAGCATGATGTGAAATTGTGCTCCACTTGTTATAAAAAAGAATCAAGTAAATTATCAGCGATGAATGGGGAAATGCCTCCATTCAATCCAGATTTCTTTAAAGCATTCAATCAACACGCAAATCATATAAATAGTCATAATCAAGCTACGAAACAAACGGAATATAAGGGCGGAGGATTACTGGACGAATATGGCCGAAACTTAACGGATGCAGCAAAAGTTGGTCTTATTGATCCAGTCATCGGTAGGGAAGAAGAAGTGAAACGCGTTATTGAAATATTAAACCGCCGGAATAAGAACAACCCCGTATTGATCGGGGAGCCAGGTGTTGGTAAAACGGCGATTGCTGAAGGATTAGCCTTGAAAATTGTAGTTGGGGATGTTCCGGTAAAATTACGAACGAAAGAAGTGTATACACTTGATGTTGCTTCGCTTGTATCCAACACCGGAATACGTGGACAATTCGAAGAACGCATGAAACAGCTAATTTCTGAATTGCAGGATAGAAAAAATGTCATCTTATTTATTGATGAAATTCATCAAATTGTTGGTGCGGGTTCTGCAGAAGGCTCCATGGATGCTGGTAATATACTAAAACCTGCTTTAGCACGTGGCGAGCTTCAGCTTGTCGGTGCGACAACTCTATCAGAGTATCGAAAAATTGAGAAAGATGGGGCACTAGAACGTCGTTTCCAACCGATAACTGTTAACGAACCAAGTATTGCTGATGCGATAACGATTTTACAAGGACTAAAATCAAACTATGAAAACTATCATGAGGTTGAATACAGTGAGGCAGCGCTTAAAGCAGCGGTTACGCTATCACATCGTTATATTCAAGATCGTTTTCTTCCAGATAAGGCGATAGATTTAATGGATGAAGCAGGTTCAAAATTGAACTTAAAGATAGAGGCAAGGGATCAAGAGAATATCCAATCCCGTTTGGCGCAAATTTTCCAAGAAAAAGAACAAGCACTTAAAGAGGAAAATTATGAAGATGCTGCTAAATTACGAGACGAGGAAGAAAAACTAGGCAAGCTCCTACAAAAAGAAAATCCGGAAAGACCAATTGTCACAGTAGAGGACATTCAAGCCATTATTGAGCAAAAAACCGGCATTCCTGTCGGCAAATTACAGGAAGATGAACAGCAGAAAATGTTACATTTGCAAGAAGAACTAGCGAAGAAAGTCATTGGTCAGGAAGAAGCTGTGAAAAAAGTAGCCAAAGCAATCCGAAGAAGCCGTGCTGGATTGAAATCAAAAACACGTCCGATTGGTTCCTTCCTTTTTGTAGGGCCTACTGGCGTTGGGAAAACCGAACTTTCAAAATCACTAGCAAGCGAGTTATTCGGTTCTAAAGATGCGATGATACGACTAGACATGAGCGAATTCATGGAAAAACATAGTGTATCAAAACTAATTGGTTCTCCACCAGGTTATGTAGGGCATGAAGAGGCAGGACAATTGACCGAGAGTGTTCGTCGTAAACCGTATAGCATCATTCTTCTTGATGAAATTGAAAAAGCTCATCCTGATGTGATGCATATGTTTTTACAAATCTTAGAAGATGGACGCCTAACGGATAGTCAAGGGCGAACCGTTAACTTTAAAGATACAGTCATAATCATGACAAGTAACGCCGGTGTTAGTGAAACGCGAAATGTCATGGGCTTTGGAACTGGTACTACTCTTGAGGAAGCAAGTATTCTGCAATCACTCGGCAGCTTCTTTAAACCTGAATTCTTAAACCGTTTCGACAACATCATTGAATTCGCTGCACTGAAAAAAGATGACCTATTGCAAATTGTTGACATATTGTTACAAGAACTGTATGAAACAATTGAAGCACAAGGTCTTTCAATAGAAGTGACAGAAGAAGCAAAAGACAAAATTGTTGATCTCGGATATCATCCAGCTTATGGAGCACGCCCTCTTCGCAGAATGATTCAAGAACAACTGGAAGATGGCATTGCAGATTTTATATTTGAACAACCTGAAGTAAAAAGCTTTAAGGCAATTGTAGAAAATAACAAAATGAAAATTGTGGAAAAATAAACAATGAACGAGGATGTCCCATAATGAGAGGGCAGACCCCACACCTCCTATATATCGATTATAAGACATGTAAATGCCAAAATAAGCGGAATATAGAGAGTGAGGTCAAGCCACTTTTGCGGTATCCTCGTTTTTTGATGCAAAAAATTAGTCTTTTATCGCACTTCTAACATCATACAGCTCTAAATCAATATCCAATGGCAACTCGAGTGCAAGTTTTGCCAATTGATACCCAATATAAGGTCCCATTGTCAGTCCTGAAGCTCCCAGGCCATTTGCGATGACCAAACCATCCCAGCCTGGAAAAGGGCCGATAATTGGAAGGAATCCAGGTGTAAACGGACGGAAACCAACCCGTGCTTCCAAAAATGTACTATCCGATAAACCAGGAGCTATATCCAATGCTTTACCGATAACTTCCTGCACCCCTCCTGCTGTCAAGCGTGAATCATACATCTCCATGTTTTCATGTGTAGCACCTACCACAATTGTGTGATGATCAAAAGCAAGCATATATTGGTCATTTGGCGGCATAACGACTGGCCATCTACTTGTATCTGCTTCTAGCAGTTCTAGATGAACAATTTGAGCTTTTTGGAAGCTTACTTGAAAGTGAATCCCTAGAGGCTCTAACAATTGATTGGCCCATGCACCAGCACAGACAATCACTTTATTTGCTACCATATTCTCACCATTTACTTGAACTCCAATAACTTGCTTTCCTTCAAATTGAAGAACAGCATCTCCAGAAATAAGTTGCGCTCCATTTTTTTTTGCCGCCCGAAGTAATGAATCTCGAAGTGAACGTCCATCTACTCGAGCCGCTCCACTGACATGTAGAGAAGCATATTCCTCAGATAGCGGAGGAAAACGATGATTTGTTTCAGTTTCAGACAGTTTAATGACTTCGCCGATTTCTGGTGCATCCTCTTTTCTTGTTAATGCACGTTTTTCCATGGCATTAATTTTTTCTTCATCCTTATGTATACTAATAGCTCCAACGCGTGCATAACCGGTTTCTGTTTCACCGTCTTTTGTTAGGTCGTCAATTAATTCAGGATAGAAACGCGCTCCTGACTTCGCGAGCTGATACCATGCTTGATTGCGCCGTTGAGATAGCCAAGGACAAACAATTCCTGCAGCCGCATCTGTTGCTTGACCACGATCTTTGCGATCGACAATGATTACTTCCGCACCCATTTTTACCAGTTGATAAGCGGTCGATGCACCTAGAATTCCAGCTCCAACAATAATAAATCTTTGCATATAAACCATCCTTTTCTTACAAATTCAATATTATTATATACCTATTAGATGGAATCCTACAGTTTGATTCGAAAATCATTCCGTTTCTCGTGTAAAGTATTGTATAATCAGTTGCAAGGTTACAGCGACACGAGGAGGATTACCATTTTGATAAAAAACAAATTAGAACAATATATAGCGGCAGAATTAAGCAAGGGTGATACAAAGAAGATTGAATTATACAAGGAAGAAAAAGAGTATGCTAAAACACATCAATTAATTGATCCAAATATAATTCAAGTAGAAGAGAAGAATGCTGATTTGCGTTTTATTGACGTTTATATTGAAAGAAGCGATAAAGAAACAGAAGATCTCATTGCAGAAGAAAACCATTCTTTTTTAACTCAAACTATTGATTATCTGAAAATAAATCGGAATGAATTTATGTATGTTGAGTCCGCTTCGTTCGATTTCATTGGGGTTGAATCCGTTTCACTTGAACTTGATGATGTTTTTGGTACATACGATGTGATGCTTGGTTTAAAGCAACAGAAAAAAATGGGTCCAGTAATTAAAGATTTATTGGGGAACCATCTTGGTGATTCAACGTCTTTTGATTTACTATTCAACCAAGGTGAAGGTATGTGGGATCTGAATTTTTCATTAAATCATCTATCTGGTTTTAAAGAGTCACTATCTATTGAGAAAGCACTTCAACTTATATACCATTTCTTATTTACATTAGTAGAAGAAGTCGAAATGGCAAAGTAAAAGAAAAATTGGCTATATGAAAAGAGAGGGATTTGTTGATACAATTTTTGTTTTCTATCCCCATTAAATATGAAAAAAACAGCCTCATTTAAGGCTGTTTTTTTCATATTTAAAAAGGTAGGTCAACCTGTTCTTTCTGTTTTCTATCTAAGGAATCAATAAATGTGCGGATAGTTTTCATTGAATATTGAAATACAGGGCTTTGAATAAACGTATAAATAAATGTCATCACAAACACTGGTCCACCTAGAATAAACCCAATAATCAAAACTAAAGTTTCTACAACAATCCTTGCACGACTTACCGATAAGCCAGTTTTCTCAGACACCGAAAGCATAAATCCATCCCGCGGACCTGCTCCAAACCTGCAAGCTACATACATCCCCCCACCAATTCCGGTGATTGTAACACCAGACACTAGAATTAGCAGATTCAACCACAAATACTCAGTTGCATGGGGAAGTATATCAAGCCATAAGAAGAAATCCATGATTGGCCCAATAAGTAATGCATTAAAAAATGTACCGACACTAATATATCTTCTATCAACAAGAAAAACAACAAGTACCAGCATAAGACCACAAATTACATTCCACGTTCCAATCGTCAAGCCGAACCGTTGAAACATGGCAACATTAAGTACTTCCCACGGGTGCAAGCCGAGAAATTTGACATTGACTGCAATCGCATTCCCTAATCCAAATAAAGTTAAGCCTAGAAAAAAAATAAAATAGCGGAAAAGCCGCAAACTCATTATCTCACCTCTAACTTGTATATATATCCATTTACTTTAAAACATCAGAAGGAAAAGAACAAGAGATTTACAAACTAATATTTGAATTATATAAATAATTGAATTAATTTAAAAGTTAACCAAGCTAATTCCACTATTGATAAATCACACTTAGTGCTTAATACTCTTTCTTTAAGATGAAATCTTGTAGCATTATATACCTAGATAAAATATGAATTACCGAAAGTCTTACCTAAAGGTTTACCTTAGAATACGGTGGGGAAATAGGGAAGTAACACATACTTAAGGGGTTGGAATGTTCATGACACTTAAAGTACTTATACTCAATTGTACATTGAAAAAAAGCTCTAAAAAGTCAAATACACTCGCATTGGTTAAAGAAGTGACTACCTATTTCAATGGTAAAGATATTGAAACGGAGATCTTAAGACTTGCTGATTTTAAGATCGGCTATGGAATTACACATGAAGCGGTTGATGCCGATGACCAATGGCCAGAAATTTTCGAAAAAGTGAAGGAAACGGATATCTTAATTATTGCGTCTCCTATATGGCTGGGGGAGCAAAGTAGTATTGCAACTGTAGCAATTGAAAGATTATATGGGGGAAGCAGTTTAACTAACGAAAAGGGACAGTATCTTTATTATAATAAAGTAGGCGGAGTAATTGTAACTGGGAATGAAGACGGTGCTAAGCAAGTTTCCAGATCGATTATTTACGCGCTTTCCCATATAGGTTTTACAATTCCACCAAATGTAGACACTTACTGGGTTGGGGAAGCGGGCCCAGGACCATCATTTATCGAAGCTAAAGGAAATCAAAATGAATTTACCAAACAGCATGCGAAAATCATGGCTTATAATCTTTATCATTTTGCTAATCTGCTAAAAGAACACCCGATACCTGTTGAAGGGAATGTAATAAAGTAAAACTTCAATCAGTGGGGATTTTACTGCCCGTTAATGCGGGGTAAAAGAATAAGAAAGTTTGAATTTTAAACAAAGCAGGACAAGCAACCTAAAAAGGAGCCATATGATGATTCAATTTGTAAATGTAACAAAGAAATTTCCAGACGGAACATGTGCGGTCGATAATCTTAATCTTAACATTAAGAAGGGGGAGTTTTTTGTATTAATTGGACCAAGCGGCTGCGGTAAAACTACGACATTGAAAATGATGAATCGACTAATTGATTGTACGAGGGGAACGATTACGATTGGAAACAAGAACATTACGAAGTATGATGTGAATGAACTTCGTTGGAATATTGGATATGTTCTACAACAGATTGCCCTATTTCCACATTTGACTAATGGAGAAAATATTGCCATTGTACCAGAATTAAAAAAGTGGAATAAAGTAAAAATTCAAAATCGTGTGAACGAATTATTAAACATGGTAGGATTAGATCCTAAAGTATATCGAGATCGTAAACCTATGGAATTATCAGGCGGGCAACAGCAGCGGATCGGTGTGGCCCGGGCATTGGCCGCAGATCCAACTATCATACTTATGGATGAGCCATTTAGTGCACTAGATCCGATAAGTAGAGAAAAGCTTCAGGATGATATGATAAATCTTCAAAGAAAGATAAAGAAAACCATCATTTTTGTAACACATGATATGAATGAAGCACTTAAGCTCGGTGACCGGATATGTGTGATGAAAGAAGGGAAAGTGATTCAAATTGGAACACCAAAAGAACTTATCAACAACCCTATCAATAATTTTGTAAGGGAATTCGTTGGAACGAAAAATGAAGAAAAAAACGACAGTATCAATCTTGAAAAAATCGCGGTCCCCCTATTTGATGATTTTTTTACAAACTTAGAAGATGCCATACCCGCAATTCATTCTTTACAAGATATACTCGAACGCTTAACTGCCAATGAACAGCTACCTATAGAGAAGGATGGCGAGATAATTGGTATGATAAACAGGAAAATCATCATTGAATATTTGGCAGATAAATTGGGGGAAAGAGGTCAAGGAAATGAATAGATTTATTGATGTTTTTATTGAAAGGAAGGGACAGCTATTACACTCTTTGATTGAACATATGCAAATTTCGTTTATTGCACTCTTTTTCTCCTCCATCATTGCTATACCTCTTGGAATTTACTTGACAAAAAAACAAAAACAAGCTGAAGCGATTATAGGTATATCAGCCGTTCTTCAAACGATACCATCACTTGCTTTACTTGGCCTGTTAATTCCACTGTTCGGAATCGGCAAAGTACCAGCGATTATCGCACTTGTTGTTTATGCATTGCTTCCAATTATCAGAAATACATATACGGGAATTAAAGAGGTTGACTTAACATTACTTGAAGCAGCAAGTGGAATGGGAATGAATAGAAGAAAACGGTTAATTAAAGTGGAGCTTCCACTGGCAATGCCTGTTATTATGGCAGGAATCCGAACAGCAATGGTATTAATAATTGGGACAGCTACACTTGCAGCACTCATTGGAGCAGGTGGTCTTGGTGAAATTATCTTGCTTGGGATTGATCGAAATAATATGATTCTCATTATATTGGGCGCTGTCCCAGCAGCCCTACTGGCGATTTTTTTTGATGTTCTTCTACGTAAGGTTGAAAATCTAACTTTCAAAAAAACAGTTACAGTAGTTGGAGCGATTGTGGCTGCGTTTTTCTTATTAACTATTGTACCTTTAGCATTTCAAGAAAAAGAACATACGAAAACAATCGTGATTGCCGGGAAACTAGGTGCTGAGCCAGAGATTTTAATTAATATGTATAAGTTGCTAATCGAAAATGACACAGATTTACATGTAGAACTACAGCCTGGCCTAGGGAAAACAACTTTTGTCTTCAATGCCTTAAAATCAGGCAGCATTGACATTTATCCGGAGTTTACTGGAACAGCCATTTCTGAGTTTTTAAAAGAAACGACCGTGAGTACGGATAAAACTGAAGTATACAATCAGGCGAAAAAAGGAATGAGTGAATCATTCGATATGGAATTGTTAAAACCGATGAGCTATAACAACACCTATACTCTGGCTGTGCCTAAGAAAACGGCAGATACATATAAGCTTGCCACCATATCTGACTTGAAAGATGTTCAGCAGAAAATCAATGCAGGTTTCACTCTAGAATTTGCAGATCGCGAAGATGGATATCTTGGTATCCAAAAATTGTATAACATCACATTTGAAAACGTAGTTACAATGGAGCCAAAACTTAGATACAGCGCGATTAAAAAAGGGAATATTAACCTTGTAGATGCCTATTCAACAGATAGCGAATTAAAAGAATATAGCCTTATGGTTTTAGAGGATGACCAACATTTATTTCCACCTTATCAAGGTGCGCCATTATTAAGAAAAGAAACAATGCAAGAGCATCCAGAAGTTGTCAAATCGTTAAATAAGCTCGCAGGGAAAATCACGGATGGCGAAATGAGAGAAATGAATTATAAAGTAAATGTAAATGGCATCACCCCTCAACAAATAGCAAAGGAATATTTGAAAAAACATGGTTTGCTTAAGTGAAATTTTCCAGAAAGGACCTTCATTTTACCATGATGAAAGGTCTCTTTTTATGAAAAAATAGTACGAAACTGAACAGCAATAATATACTTCCATTTTTAAATTTGAATTAGATTATTAACAATAAGATTTGAAAAAAATATTATCTATATTTTCAGAATTATGTTACAATATTGGTAAACATAAATAAAGGAGGAAGTTTAAATGACTGAAAACTATGAAACGTCAATTCTTAATTATGAAAGCGTTCTCAGTGAGATCATTAACAAAATGGAAGAAGTTAGAATAAGATTTAAGAGAGCAGCTGTTCCTTACGTAAAGGAGTGGATGGGACATACAGCGAGAAATGAAATTAAAGAAAATGCAGAATTAGCAGAAAAAATTGGAGAAAAAAGACTAAAAGAATTAAAGTCTGAAGTTAACGCTTTAATTGAAAGTGCTGTTAGTATAGTTGATGTACATCTTGACAATAATTCTATTTGGTGGCATTTAAATGATCAGCAGGATAGATCATATTATGAAAATAACAGAATCCCTGATGATATTGAAAAAGCAATTAAATATATATTTGGGCAATTAGGAGTTGTTCTTTCCAAAGATGGATTTATAAATGTTTCATCTGCTATCGGACAGCATAAATATAAAGCGTGGATTGAAAGTGGAAATAAATATCTGGATGAGAAACCGATATTCCCGTATGCAATAGTTATCCCCCAAGACATGAAAACTATTTTTATTGAATACCAAACGCTGATAAAGTCAGCACAAGAAAAAATAAAAACAATTGAAGCGCTGAAAAAAGAACAAAAACAAACAAAAGTTGCAGCTCTTTGGGATTCACTTTAAAGATATTTAATAAAAAACTACATAGGTAGTGTATAAATGTAGTGTATAAAAAAATATAAAGTGAAAATGCAATCGGGCTTTTACGGGCAGTTATCTCCCACCTAAGCTTCCTTGATTCCTCTAAGCCTTGAGGTTAAGGAAATACTGCCCGTTAATGCGAGATAAATAACTATATATAATCTATTGAATATGAAAAATTTAGAAACAGCACATTTAAAGTGTTGTTTTTTTTGCAGAAGTCTTTTTGATTGGTTTTAGGTCTTGTTTTATACAAAAATATAAGTATTTTTTAATTTTCGACCCTCTTCGTTTGAATCTTTATTCACTTTTTGTTAAGGTAAACAAGTACTTCCGGGTTACACAATTAGTAAATTATGGACTAAGCCAAACCTAGGGAGTAAAAATAACCATTATATATCAGTTGATGTATGCTGTATCTGCTAGTTTCCTCAATTGTGATTGTACCTCTTTTCCCTACTCGAAATGCTCATTTAATCACAAACTTACTTAAAGCAAAAATTGCTTACGGGAATCTTTTTTTTCAATTTTGGTGTCTAGCGCAAGCAGCTGACCTCTCGAGTCGCGTCAAGCAAAGTCTTGACGGCAAGCACAGGATCACCTGAGTTCGTCATTCTCAAAGACGCGGTATTCCTTAGTCGAAATATTAATCGAAGCATGTGGGTCAGAACGAAGGAGACATAAGGAGGTGGCACTTAGCGCTTCTTCTATTATCTCGAGTGTGCTGACTTCGACGTCTGAATGGATGTAGCAATTCCTAGTCGAAGTTTCATATAGGCGCTTGCACGTTTTATGATTAATCATCATAAAACGAGAAAAATTCGGCAAAACTGAATACGATATGGGCAACTATTAGAATGAGGTGACTTGATGAATCCGTATGTAGAAGTCAGGAATGTCTCGAAAATATTTGGCAAATCTCCAAAAGCAGCCATTGATTTATTGAAGCAAGGCAAATCAAAAAAGGAAATTTTGAAAGAAACAGGTCAAACTGTCGGGGTTAATAATATTAATTTCGAAATTTACCCCGGTGAAATTTTCGTTATTATGGGGTTATCAGGAAGTGGGAAATCCACTCTAATTCGCATGTTTAATCGATTGATTGATCCAACAATTGGAGAAATCTTGATTGAAAATGAAGATATTGTGAAGATGAATGCAAATCGATTAAGAGAAGTAAGGCAAAAGAAAATAAGCATGGTCTTTCAAAATTTTGCACTATTTCCTCATAAAACGATTTTGGAAAACACCGAATATGGGCTTGAAATTCAAAAAGTAGATCCCAATGTTCGTAAAGAAAAGGCGATGAATGCGCTTGAAGTCGTTGGCTTAAAAGGGTATGAAAACCAGCTTCCATCACAGCTTAGTGGTGGAATGCAACAAAGAGTAGGTCTTGCACGGGCACTAGCTAGTGACACAGATGTCTTATTGATGGATGAAGCTTTTAGTGCACTCGATCCATTAATTCGTAAAGACATGCAAGATGAATTACTCGAAATACAAGAACAATACAAAAAAACGATTATATTTATTACTCATGACCTTGATGAAGCGTTAAGAATAGGTGACAGAATTGCCTTGATGAAAGATGGCAGTGTCATTCAACTCGGTACACCTGAACAAATAATGATGAATCCTGCAAATGAATTTGTTGAAAAATTTGTTGAAGATGTGGACTTATCCAAAGTATTAACGGCATCACATGTTATGAAACGTCCAGAGAAAATCGGTGTAGACCGAGGACCAAGGGTTGCACTGGAAATTATGCGAAAACAAGGATATTCCAGCATATTTGTTGTGGACCGTAAGCAGAAGCTATTAGGGGCGTTGACTGCCGAAGAAGCACGCCAGGCAATTGATCAGAATCAATCCATTTCTGAAGTGATGACAACTGATATCCCAACCGTTACAGAAGATTCATTACTTGTAGATCTTATGGACGTGATGGCAACCTCAAGTCTACCGATATCGGTCATAGATGCAGAGAATAGAATTAAAGGGATTATTATTCGTGGAGCTGTAATAGGTGCTTTAGCGGGTAATAAAGATTCTTTGAACGAGATGGAGAGTGATTGATTAAATGAATATGCCGAAAATTCCCCTAGGAGCTTGGGTAGATTCTCTAGTGGATTGGATAACGATTGCATTTGCTGGATTATTTTCTCTTATAACCAGTGCGATTGAGGGGCTATTAAATTTCCTAGTGGATGTAATGAGTGTAGGACCTTCTATCGTATTAATTATTGTCTTTACCCTTTTGGTTGCATATACAAGTAGATGGCCTTTAGGAATCTTTACGTTAATTAGCTTACTATTGATTGATAACCTTGGTTATTGGGAATCAAGTATTCAAACACTTGCAATCGTAATATTATCAGGATTTCTCACCATACTGATTGGGATACCAATCGGAATATGGTGTGCGCAAAGTAACACAGTGAGAAAAATTATTACACCCATTTTAGATTTTATGCAAACAATGCCTGCATTTGTTTATTTAATTCCATCCATCTTATTTTTTGGAATTGGCGTCGTGCCCGGGATTATCGCTTCGTTCATTTTCGCGATTGCACCGACAATCCGCATGACCAATCTTGGAATTCAAGAAGTACCTAAAGATCTAATCGAAGCATCGGATGCATTTGGTTCGACTAGTAGTCAAAAATTATTTAAGGTCCAATTACCATTGGCAACCCCAACGATTTTAGCAGGAGTTAACCAAAGTATCATGCTTGCTCTATCAATGGTTGTTACTGCTTCATTAGTTGGAGCACCTGGACTTGGAGCAGATGTTTACAGAGCTGTAAGTCAAATAAATGTAGGGCAAGGCTTTGAAGCTGGATTATCGATAGTCTTCATTGCAATTATTCTCGATCGTATTACGCAGAACTTGCGTAAACCAGCGTTTGAGCATATTATTAGCCGAAAAATTGTCATATCAATTTTAGCTGTACTTGTGGTAATCGCAGCATTATTTGGCACCTTTACAAAGGAAAATGCTGTGAAAGGAGATCCAAACAGTATTGGTGGGCAAACGAATTATAAAATTATCGGTATTGAACCTGGGGCTGGAATAATGAATCAGTCTAGGGATGCAATAGAAAAATACGGATTGGATGATTGGCAACTTGTTGAAGGGTCATCGGCGGCAATGGTTGCAGAATTGAAGAAAGCCTATAATAAGAAAGAACCAATCATTGTTACTGGATGGTCACCACATTGGATGTTCTCAACATACGATTTGAAATATCTCGAAGACCCCAATAATTCTTATGGTGGAGCCGAAAACATTAATACAATCGTTAGAAAAGGACTCCAACAAGATGCACCGGGCGCTTATACCATTCTCGATCAATTCGTTTGGAAAACAAGTGATATGGAAGAGGTGATGGTTGATGTTACTGGAGGTATGGACCCATCTAAAGCTGCTGAAAAATGGATCAATGCGAATCAAGATAAAGTAGCTGAATGGACAAAAGGTGCTCAAACAGGAAATAGTGAAAGTATCAAACTTGTCTATGTTGCCTGGGACACAGAAATAGCCAGTACAAATGTGATTGGCAAAGTTCTTGAGCAAAATGGCTACAAGGTTACACTAAGTCAAGTTGAAGTGGGACCAATGTTTGCTGGTATTGCCAATGGCAGTGCCGATGCAACGGTTAGTGCGTGGCTACCAAGTACCCATCTCGAATATTATAATACTTATAAAAATAATTTCGTCGACCTAGGACCCAACCTTAAAGGAACGAAGACGGGCTTAGTTGTACCAAAATATGTCGATATTAATTCTATAGAAGAATTAAAATAAAAAGATCAAAATATCTAATAAGGTAAGAGTCAGACCCGCAATCAAAATATACAGCTCAAATTGGAAGTTAGTACCACAAGCGCTGTGTATGGAGAACGTGGTCTGACTCTTTTTTTTGTAAATCATATTAAGAAGGAACAAAGCTGAGAAACCCTTCATTAATAAGGATTTTAACTTATTCTAAGAAATTATATATTTCAATAACCACCTCGATAGAATATATCATATATCCTTAATCCCTAAATAGAAAAAAATAAATAATTTTATATTTAAGAACATTATTCCAATTCGCTAATATTTAACGCTACGTACATAAATATAAATTTCATTTCTTCACCTTTTCGTAATGAAATTTCCTATGTTAATTACTATATAAATAAGACATGACATTTGACAGTTTTCAGCAAATAAAAAATAAAGAAAGTGCTAAAGTTGAGCCAATATCTTGTATAAACATTAACTAGAAGCAATTTTATAAGGGGGAATGAAGAAATGAATTCGAAATCAGAAGAAATAATTCAAAAAACTTCTGAATATGGTGCCAATAATTATTATCCGCTGCCAATTGTGATTTCATATGCACAAGGAGTATGGGTAAATGATCCAGAAGGTAAGCGTTACATGGATATGTTGAGTGCTTATTCGGCGGTGAATCAGGGGCACAGACATCCTAAGATTATTCAAGCGCTAAAAAAACAAGCAGATAAATTAACTTTAACATCACGAGCCTTTCATAATGATCAGCTTGCACCGTTTTATGAAAAAGTCGCAAAATTAACTGGAAAAGATATGATTCTACCAATGAACACGGGTGCTGAGGCAGTGGAAACAGCAATTAAAGCAGCAAGACGCTGGGCTTATGATGTGAAGGGAGTTGCAGAAAACCAAGCAGAAATTATTGCTTGTATCGGAAATTTCCATGGAAGGACAATCACAGCTGTTTCGCTTTCTTCAGAGTCAGAATACAAAAGAGGATTCGGCCCTTTACTACAGGGAATTAAACTGATTCCATACGGAGATATCGAGGCACTAAAGGCAGCAATCACCCCGCAAACAGCAGCCTTTATCGTTGAACCAATCCAAGGTGAAGCGGGTATTATCATCCCACCAGATGGTTATTTACAGGAAGTTGACAAAGTTTGTAATAGAAATGAGGTATTATTTGTCGCAGATGAAATCCAATCTGGTCTTGGCCGGACTGGGAAGATGTTTGCGTGTGATTGGGAAAATGTTACCCCTGATATGTATATTTTAGGAAAAGCACTAGGTGGAGGAGTATTCCCGATTTCATGTGTAGCGGCAAATAAAAATATTCTCGGCGTATTCAATCCGGGATCACACGGTTCAACATTTGGAGGAAATCCACTTGCATGCGCTGTTTCAATAGCTTCACTTGAAGTCTTAGAGGAAGAAAAACTATCTGAGCGTTCATTGGAGTTAGGAATATATTTTAAAGAAAAACTCCAAGAAATTGAAAATCCAATCATTAACGAAGTGCGCGGTAAAGGTTTATTCATTGGACTTGAGTTAACGGAATCTGCACGTCCTTTTTGTGAAAAGTTGATGGAATCGGGACTATTATGCAAAGAAACACATGATACAGTTATACGTTTTGCTCCTCCTTTAGTGATTTCACAAGAAGAGCTTGATTGGGCTATTGCCAAAATCCAAAGTGTTCTTTCAGAATAATTGGTTTTCAAGAAGGATTAAACTAGAGTAAAATCGAATAATTTACTAATCAATGAAGTACCATTCCCATTCAATATAGCCCTAAAGAAATGGGGGAGAATGCTTATATTAATTTCTCCCCCCATTTCTTTCTATTACGAACGATTATGATGGTCTTTATGACTAAGCTTGTTTGATAAGGAGAATTAAGATGAATAAAAAAATTACGATTATTGGGATGCCGATGGATTTGGGACAAATGAGACGGGGAGTAGATATGGGGCCAAGTGCCATTCGTTATGCTGGCGTGGTAGAGAGGCTTAGTGGTTTGAATTACGAAGTCCATGATACTGGAGATATTCATATCGGCCGACCTGAAATGAGCATTGATCAAGATTCAAAGCTACGAAACCTAGAATTAATAGCCGAAAAGAATGAACTTTTAGCCAAAGAGGTACATAAAGCAATTGAAAATGGATCTTTTCCATTAGTATTTGGCGGCGATCATAGTATTGCAATTGGAACGCTTGCTGGTGTCTCTAAACATTATGAAAATCTTGGGGTCATCTGGTATGACGCACATGGCGACTTGAATACGGCCGAAACATCACCTTCAGGTAATATTCACGGAATGCCGCTAGCTGCGAGTCTAGGATTTGGACACCCTGCACTAACACATCTTGGAGGGTACGCGCCTAAAATCAAGCCTGAAAATGTTGTGATTATCGGTGCTCGCGCATTGGATGAAGGGGAAAAAGAGTTAATAACAGAAAAGGGGATCAAGGTGTATACGATGCATGAGATAGATCGAATCGGCATGACAAAAGTGATTGAAGAAACAATTGAACACTTTAGAGGTCGAACAAATCATGTTCATCTTTCACTAGATTTAGATGGTCTTGACCCAACCGATGCCCCTGGAGTCGGAACACCAGTTATGGGAGGCATTTCTTATAGGGAAAGCCATTTAGCTATGGAAATGTTGGCGGAAGCAAACATCATAACGTCAGCAGAATTCGTCGAAGTCAATCCAATTTTAGATGAGAAGAATAAAACTGCGGTTACTGCTGTAGCATTGATGGGTTCGTTATTTGGTGAGAAGCTTCTATAAAATAAAAATAAGCGAACGACGTTTTTTCATCATACATTCTTAAAAAATAATTATAGAACCTAATTTTCTATGCTGCATAGATTGGAGATAGGCATCAACAGGGATGGCCAATTTTTAAAAGCAAAAGAAACATTGATCGGAAGGCTTTTTACATTGGGAGGTACTGTATTATACCTTATAGGTACTATAATTATGGTAATCGTCGCATATCGAGCTTATGATAAAATCGTATAACAAACATTTTTAATAGTAAATCACCGACCTGTTCCTTAATCGTTATTCTTATGTAAGATACTGTTCTAATCAATTGACAAATCTGCGCATTTACTAATTTCATTGCAAGCATAAGAGGCTGATTCGTGAGTCAGCCTCTTTATTATTTAAATATAGTCAAACAATCAGTATTTTCTAATGATCATTGGATACATACCTTACAGCTCTCATTTGATTAATAATATGGGTAGTTCGGATCGCCATAGTATTGATACCCACCATCATACGGATAGCCGTACCCACCATCATACGGATAGCCATACCCACCATAGCCGTACCCACCGTAATAAGGGCCGCTTAATAAGGAACCAGCAACCAATCCTCCGAGAAAAGGAGCTCCGAATCCAAAGCCGAAAGGTCTACCGAATCCAAACCCAAACGGCCTTCTAAATCTTCCAAATCCACCAAATCCATGTCCAAAACCTCCAAACCCGTGTCCAAAACCTCCAAACCCAAACGGCCTTCTCAAGTCATTTACATCCATATGATTTATTAATTCAGTATTCATAAAGGGCCTCCTTTTTTCTAATTCTCTATAAAATATGTTTTTACCAATAAAGAGTGATAATAATCCTATTCGAGCAAAACTTATTGATTTTATGCAAACTTTATATTATTATGTTTGTTGAAAGGTAAACATATTTTAAATATGTTTACAAATAACCAAAATTCGATTGGGTGTGTTTAAATCATGGATATTTCAGATTATTTTTGGAACGCGTCATTAGAAGAACTTAAACGGGGGTATATTCAAGAGTCTGATTCTTACATATGCCTGTTATGCGGTGAGAATATTGAAAAAGGGATTATTTACCCTCACGAGGGTATTCTTTATGAAGCAAAAAGGTATATGCGTATTCATATCGAAAGTACCCACCAATCAGTATTTAAATACTTAATCGGACTCGATAAGAAGCTGACAGGTCTTACAGACCATCAGAATCATCTCCTTCATCTATTTTATCAGGGAAAAAGTGATAAAGAGGTTCAAGGTGAGATGGGTATTGGAAGTGCCTCTACGATTAGGCATCACCGTTTTGCGTTGAAAGAGAAGGAACGTCAAGCAAAGACCTTTTTAGCAATCATGGAATTACTAAAAGAAAAAGATCAATGTGCTCCTGCCTTTATCCCACCACATAAAACAGCCAAAATGGTCGATGATCGATACGCTGTTACGGAAAAGGAACAACAAGAAACCATTAAGAAGTTTTTACCTGAAGGGTTAAGTGGACGTTTAAAGAAATTTCCGCCGAAAGAAAAACAACGACTGATTGTTCTTCGGGAAATCACAAAACGATTCGAAAGTAATGTGATCTATACTGAAAAAGAAATGAATCAGCTTTTAAATGAAATTTCTGATGATTATGTCATCATCAGAAGATATTTAATCGAATACGGCTTTTTAGATCGAAAGTCAGATGGAAGTCAATATTGGCTAAAAAAATAACGAAAGAATGCGAGTGAATACAAATGGATCGTAAAAAGGAACTAAAGCAGCTATATAAAGAAACACCAATCGAAGCTGGCATTTATCAAATTAAAAATAGTAAAAATGAAAAGATTTTTATCGGAAGTACTAGAAATTTTAAAACGTTAAACGGGGTAAAATTCACTCTGGAAACAGGTACACATAATAACAAAGTGCTTCAAGAAGAATGGACGCAATTTGGAAACTCCGCTTTCAGTATTGACATCTTAGAAACACTCAAAAAGAAAGACGACCCATATTTTAACGAAAAAGAAGCATTGTTAGAATTAGAGAATAAATGGTTAGAACATCTTCAACCGTATGGAGAACGAGGATATAACTCCAAGAAATCTTGTTAATAAAGTACAACTTTCAAATGAAGCTGTTTGTTTCGTTTGTAACAAACAGCTTCATTTACTCAATTAATTATCAAACCTTTACTTTACTACACTTTTTTGGGTATCCCCTTATAAAGCACAAGCAAAATACAAGATTTCAAGTAATTTAATTGCGATTATACAACTTTTTCATTATTTTTGTACTTCTTCCGATATGCATATGTAATAATTAAACTAAGAACGACAACAAGTATAATAACGTAAATGCTATATTTTGCTAGAAAGAATTCAACCTTTTTCCATTCCTTTCCGAGCTTTGTCCCTAAAGTAATAAAGGTAAAACACCATACAATGGCTCCAGTATAGGCATACACAGCAAATTTTTTATAGGAAAGACCGTTTATACCAGCCAGATAAGCGGTAACGTGACGGACTCCGGGAATAAAATAGCCGATAAATAGGAGAAAAGGTCCGTATTTCAAAAATAATAACTTCGTTTTATTAATCTTTTTTTCTGTAAAATGAAATTTAGGTCCGTATCTTCTTAAAAACGGCAAACCCAATTTAATCCCTAATAGATAACTAATCGAAATACCACCGATTGCACCTGTAACTGCACTTACCAAAGTAGCAATGTAAGACAATTGATCTTTAAAAACTAAATAACCTATATATGTTAAAAGAACCTCATCTGGTATTGGAAGTCCTATTATCCCTCCCATTAAAGCTATTATGATACCAAAGTACCCAAAATGACCTAGAAGATACATCAAATGCTGCATCATGGATTCACCCACCTAGTATTGATAATAAGGAATTGTTACAAATCAGCTATCGAATACATTCTAAAAATGATAAATTTCATCATCAAACAATAGACAGTCCTGCTTTAGTATTACATTCCGTTTTTGACTTGTAAACAATTAGTTAAATGGTCATACTAAATCCGATTGGGGTAATAATGGCTGTTATAAAAAAATTCTTCTTTTTGAGGAATGTTTTCCGGATCTTTTGAACAACATCTACAAGTAGAAAAACGAGGCTGTCCAAAATATATTTTTGGCAGCCTCGTTTATTATTCTCTGTAAAAAATAAATAGATATGCTAAAAAGAACGTTCTATTTGACGTAGCAAGTAGAAGATATTACGATAAGAAAATAATACAAAGTCTATTTTACTTCCATATAAATAAGGGGCGTAGCGGTTGCAATAAAGGATTTTAATCCCGAATTTATTGATAGCTTACATGAGTTGCTGAGAGACCTTACCGAATTTTTCGGACGTTGTAACTAGGTAATCGGTTATAGCGTCTTTTTGAATATTCTTAGAAACTAGCGATGGAAAGGAGCTGTCTTTTATTCAATATAATGAACTTGCCGCCAGTGTGCAAATAAAATCTGCTAAAAAGATGCAAGTACTCCTCGATTATGATCAAACATTAACGTTAATTGGAAAGGGGAGAAGTGCATACGTATTCAGAATACAACAATCAAATAAAGCAATAAAGATATTTTATCCTAATTACGTACACATCGCTATGGAAGAGGCCAATATATACAGAAAAATTCAGCATATTCCTTACTTTCCATCTTTAACTGAAGCTGGTTCCAATTACTTAGTCATTGATTATATAGAA
Organism: Paenibacillus sp. FJAT-29882; assembly: GCF_001510645.1. GTDB lineage: Bacteria > Bacillota > Bacilli > Bacillales > DSM-1321 > Peribacillus. Next base: position 1,636,647 of record NZ_LMVB01000001.1, read on the forward strand.
GGGGAAACGTTTTTTGAATGTTTAACAAAGGGTATATCCATTTCCGAAGATCATGTAAAAGAAGTTGACCGTGCTTTGCGATTAGCTAGACAAGAAGGGTTGAATCCATCTGATATACATTTGCGAAACATCTTTCTCACATCGGATAAAGAAATCAAAATAATCGACGTAGCTCGATTTAGACAAAATAAAACATGCAGGCAGTGGGGAGACTTAAAAAGAGCGTTCCACCGCTTTTACAAAAAACGTTATTTTCCAAAGAAAATCCCAGAATTCATTTTGAACACTATTGCTGGTCTTTATAAAAAACTATTATTATAACAATGAATTTTTTCAACAGTACTGCTTTTTAGCAAGTGCATGATATCCGCTTATAGGAGGGAAGCATCAAGCAGCTTTACTTAACTTTCATAACTTGAAGAGACGGGCTGTCAATAGATAACACCCTAAATGATCTCTAAAAATGACATATAAACTAAAAAAATGAGCCTTTAGAATCGTTTCTAAGGTTCATTTTTCCTTCTACACATCTTTAGTTTTTCTAAAAAGTCACTTATTCAGCAGTCACCCCTCTAAGTAGGATTTCTTTTTTCCATCATAAGAAGAAGTTGAAGCATTCTCTAATTTCCTCAAAACCTTTTTATATTTTTTCAAAGAATAAACCCACCCCGTATAGGAATCCTTACATTTTAATTCAGTGGAAATAAACACAACAGCTAGATAAGGAAAAAATTTATTGTTACGAAAACGGAGATCTTTCCAATAAACAAAGGTTCCATTTTTCTTTTTCTGGATAAAAGGATAGGCAAAATTCGTGCTCGAAAGAAAATCTGATACGAGACTGTCATTCATGCTTTCCAAAATCAATTCAGAGTCTATCTGTTTTTTCTGTAGTGTATGTTCAATAACAAGACTTTTTCTGGAATATTCACCGAATAAAAAATCATCCTCTGTTTCTATTAACAAGTCCCAATAAAGGATCCTTGCTCTTGGCATGAGTTTAATGCGAATTGCATTTTGAAAGTGGTCTTGCAAATATCTTTTGGTGCAGCTGGCATAGACCGTGCGAAGAAATAGATATAAAAACATCAGCATGTATATGATGATAAAAACTCTTCCTGCTTCATAAAAAGGAAGAAGAAAAAATCCAGTAATATGAAGGTATAAAATATACGGATCTACTAACGGTATCGAATCAAAGGAAATCCATTTTATAGAAAATGGACGGATAACTTGAGTTCCATACACATTAAATAAATCTAAAAAGACATGTAAAATCACAGAGAGAAACGTCCATAAAAACAAATGTGAAAAGGATACTTCTGAAAAAAAGAAATATATAGATCCAGAAACGGCGAGTCCCCAAAGTGGTAGTGCTAGTAGTGAATGCGACCACCCTCTATGATGGCGATAATAGCTGCTATTTCCTTTTAATTTATAAACATAATCAAAATCAGGCGCGTTTGAACCGATCACTGTACCAATAAGAATTGCGTATGATAACGTTGGATTGTCAGCCACCATTGGATCAATATGTGAGAGAGCTCCTAAACCTAAGCCAATGATAATATGTGAAGTTGTATCCATTTTCATACCTCCTCAGCGAAGTATTAAATCTTGCTGTTCGATCTGATTGATAGCAAAATCGGTGATAAGTGTGGAAGATTGTGACTTATGAATTATATGTAGTGCCTTTTTCATCCTTCTCGCCAATTCTTCATTACTTGATAACTCATGTACTTGCTTAACCGTTTCCAATATAGTATGGGAAACAAGAGCCGCACCATTTTCCTCAAAATGCCGAGCGTTTTCCCCTTCTTGTCCGGGCACAGGATTATAAAGAATTAAAGGAATTTGCAATGCTGTGGCTTCAGTAAGGGTTATACCTCCTGGTTTTGTAATAAGGCAATCAGATATTGCCATAAGCTCATGGACCTTTTCTTCATATCCGAATAAACGAAAAGACTCGGGAAACCGAAGAGCAAGCGGCAAAAGCTTTTCGTACAAACTCTTGTTCTTTCCGCAAATTGCCACAATATGATAGGAAGGATTACACACTAGCAGCTGGCAAAGTTCTTTTACGTTTTTTAAAACGCCTAGGGCTCCTGCAAGCACCGTAATTACTTTTTTATTCTGGTTGAGATGGTATTTTTGGTAGAAAACTCTCTTATCAAAAAACATTTCAAATTCTGGACGAATGGGTATCCCGCTTACTGTAATACATTTTTCCTGAATGTTTTGATTTAATAAAGTGCTTTTAACCGATTCGGAAGCTACAAAGTAATGATCAATTAATGGATTCATCCAATAAGGATGAATGCAATAGTCCGTTATGATCGTGTAAGTTGGAATGAGAAATCCAGCTCTTTTGCTAAGAAAAGGTGCCGCATGAAGAGGGAAAGTAGTAATAATAAAATAGGGACGATGTTCGTTAATAAGTTCTTGCAACCTTTTTCGACCTAAATATCGAGAAAATTGAGAGAGTCCTTTAGAATTTACTTTTTTCGTCCCATAATAAAACCATTTGTAAAAAGAGGGTCTATAAGAAACACTTTTGACAAGTAATGATTGAGTAAATGTAGAGAATGCAGGATAAGACTCACCGAATAAATCAGATACAATAGGATCGAATCCTTTTTGTTTAAGCTCTCTTGCAATGACATTAGCAGCCTGAAGATGGCCATTCCCATAATGGGCTGTAAGGATCAAAGCGGAAGGATGTCGCAAAACTAAAACCCCCTCTTGTTTTTTTTAGAATAACATGGCTTTTTTAAGGAAATATGAAGGGACAAGTAGGTTTTGTAAAGGAAATGAAAATATTTGATTAGATTAATGTGGAAGTTACGGATCAATAGAACTTTGTTGCTAAATCCGTAAAATATGGATGTAGTTCTTCATTCGAATTGATTTTTGATTGTAAAGGATGTCCCATAATGGGTAGAACAAGAAATACAGAGTCATGTAAATATGAGTTTGTATTTCTTGCATAGGGGCTATATATTTAAATGTTTTTTTATGTGAACTCCACTTTCGAATCAACAGTGGACTATCCTAGACAACACTTTCGTGGAAGTAAACTTTACTTAAGATTGGGTATAATTAAGATCCCAAATCATACCGAATGAGTCTTTTACTTTTGCAAATTTTGCTCCCCAGAAAGTGTCTTGTAGCTCCATAATGACAGTACCTTTTTGTATTAGTCGTTCATAAATTTTTTGAATTTCTGCTTCATTCTCTAACTCAATTGTCAATGAAATGTGATTTCCGATTTCAACTGAATTACCGGGAAATGTATCCGAAACCATGAAAAATAAATCATCTTTTTTAAATTGAGCATGAATAATGCGATCATCAGCTTCTGGTGGCGTTGGGAAGTCTGCTTCAGCATAGGTTTGAATACCTAAGATTTCACCCTCAAAAATCTCTTTATAATAATCTAATGCTTCTCTAGCATTTCCGCTAAAGTTAAGATATGGCGTTATCTGTTTCATAATGACCGCTCCTTATTTTTGAATTTTTACGCATTCGTTCAATAACGAATCTTTTACACCAGCGTCATCTTAAAAACACTAATGCTTTTTGCTTTTGAAAGTAAATTTAATTCCCAAAGTTAGACTTACTGGAAAAATAGCACCTTCACCTGTACATTTTTCCTGCATAATACCATTATAACAACTACAATAACAAAAGCACCAGAATGCACGTTCACGCAGTGCATCTTGCATTAACGTGTAGTAAAACACCAACCGATTGAAGCTTCACTTTATATTGCTCCTTCAGATAGTTAGTAAGCCATTATTAATTAATGCTTTAGAATTTACAAAGATCAATGACATTGAGAGGATAGGCATTGGTGTGCAAGAGTAAAATCTCCTTTTGAATATTCCTAGTAACAGAAGGTTTGCTTTTGTAATTGAATGAGAAATAAGTAATTTCGAACAATATATTATATTTGATATATTTTTTATATGTAGTATACTAAGTATACAAACATGGTGTTTTCAAAAATTAGTATTAATGGGAATTTTGATGGTTTAATAATACATCATTTAACCTTTGCTTAAATTGGAAAGCCCATTTTTGGAAATGAGTATTTTTAGTGACTTTCACATAAAAAGGAGATTGGAAAATGGCATACTTATTACAAGTTGATTTTAAACATGAAGGACCTTATGGGGATGAAATGGCAGATGTTTATTCTGATTTAGCTAAAAGTATCAATGAAGAACCAGGTTTTCTTTGGAAAATATGGACAGAGAATCAGCACTCGAATGAAGCAGGCGGAATTTATATTTTTGAGACTAAAGAAGATGCTGAAAAATATGTAGATAAACATACAAAAAGATTGAGTGGTTTCGGAATCACAAATGCGAATATGAAAATTTTTGAAATTAATGACAAGCTTTCTCAGATTACTCAATCACCTTTAAAATAACCAACTAAGGCACCAATTAAGGAAGATAGTAACTGAACCCATTTGTGTGAATACAAAGAACTCGAAATAAGATTAGAGGACACTCGCAAAATTATCTAGCTAAGAATTGATAAACAACCTTCATATACTTGATTGCAATGTGAGAGTTGGCCCATTTGCTTTTGATTAGCCATATCACAAAGGTATATAATTATCTAAAAACCTTGGCCTGCACTTCGGACCAAGGTTTTCTGCATAAATGGCAGAATTTCGTTATCTATTTCATATTTAATTAACTCAATAGATTCTTTTTATGTCTTTATCACTAATATAAGGTCGTATTTCATAAATAAAGCATAACTGTTACTTCAGGGAGATTTCAAAATGCTTTCTCTCTCTTGAATACCACAAGTTCATATCACTCACTTCTACATAATAATTCCCATAAAAATCACTCATAATTTAATAATTCAAAGGATTTAAGCTGTTATAAAATCTTTATAACGTAATTCGTTTTTGAGGTGAAACGAACAAAAATAATCCTCCCATGATCCTGCTCTAATTCAACGATACATTCCCTTTCATAACCTCATCATTCCATTATGACACTTACTGTTTATTTTTTAAAAAACTATATGTCGTACAATCAAAGAATCTTGATTATACGATGAGATATATCTTTGTGAATTTTAATAATGGACTTCCAAAATATTAAAAGGTGTACAGTATGTCTTGGGTATATATGTAAGATTTATATAATAATAATATTGAAGGGTCTAAAGATTAAATGGCGCGATACCGTGAAAAAAATTTAGAATTATTTATGTTAGCACATTATATTGATGTACAAGCGATATTTTCCGATACAAAGACATATTTACGGAACCAAATACTCAATCTTGGAGGTAATGTAAAATGACATTTGTAATAACTTCACCATGCATAAAAGAGCTTGCAGCGGAATGTGTAGATGTATGTCCAGTAGATTGTATTTCAAAAGGTGATAATCAATATTTTATTGATCCAGATATATGTATTGATTGTGGTGCTTGTGAATCAGTTTGCCCTGTAAAGGCTATATTTTATGAAGATGATGTACCTGAAGAAGAAAGTGAATATATTCAAAAAGCAAAATCATTCTTTGGAACTAAATCATGATAAGTGAATACTCGCGTAACACCAATTGTGAAAAATTTACAATAATTTGAAGATCGAATAGTAAATATTAATTAAGAAAGTAGCTGTTTCGAAAAGTAATATTTTTTCGGATCAGTTTTTTTATATTTTTGGTCTATATCAATAATACCTTATCCTTTTTAAGTTTCAATTAAGTTGTTATCCCTTTTTAACAAAACTTATTTGTTATGTAACTTCCTAGAAATAAAACTGAAAAAAATCATTGGTAATATTTTAAGAAGTGGTTTTTTTATGGGATATATTGTGAATATTCGAGGGGGAGAAAGATGGAGTCACACATAAAAAATGCTTTAAGCGAGTGGAAAAAAGAAATTAGTGAATTATTAAATGTGATTGAAAAAGAATATGAAGAAGTTAAACGTGAACTTCAAGTTTATTCTTATAAATTCAATATTACTAAACAAGTAGTACAATCTACTATTAATGATGAAATTATTCGAGACATACGCGATCTCTATCATAAGCCCTTTGAACAAAAAGTAAGCCAATTGAAAGAATCCATAAAAGAACTGGAAGAAAAGAAAAAAGTATTTCAGATGTTTGTTGATAAAATTGAAAAGGTATGTGAAAAAGAAGAAGGAAAGTCTTATGTTTCAGTCATATAAGTAAAGTAGTAGGAATTATTTGTATTACTGAAAAATATTTTTAAATGGGATGTCTAATCGTTGAATCTTATCTCCTAAAAAACACGAATTCTTCTTTTGCTCGTATTTGCGAAAACATGTGATAGACAGTTGATTCAACAGTTCTTTTAGTTGAGTGAGGATGTCCCAAAAGGGTCAGTCTCTTTGGGTCATCCTCACTTGGTCTTTTCAAATATTTAGAGGAACATTGATACGGTACAAAAGGGAAGGATTAATCTATTCCTCTTAGTTTGTATTTTGTTTAAATACATAAATATCTTCAGCTCCCAGTGCTTTTGAAATAGCACTCGTCAAACTGTGTGATCCCTCTGCATCATGTCCGGCCTCCCATAGCATCATCCCACCGAAACCATGATCAAGTGCTAACTTTATTTTCTTTTGCACGGTCTTGGCACCATTATAATGGTATGTCGTTCCATTCATATTCACGGTATCGTGTTCAGCATTATCTGGATTATTTTTGATGATTGCCGCATAGGAGATCTGCTTAACGGAAGGATCTTCTGGCTGAGCATAAAAGGGAACGCCCAATACAAGTTTTTCTTTTGAAAGATTATGAGTATCGAACAGGCTAGTCCAATAGTTTACGATATTCTCATTAAACGGGTAAGGAGACAAGTTGGCAGCGTCATACCCACCATCCCACTGACCGTCATAAGCCATAATATTTACATGGTCGACATATTCGAACATTGATGGTTCATACAGGACACTATTGATTTCAGCACCAGTAACACTGTTCACTTTAGCTTGAACTGCAGTGGACAGTTCTTTATTTTTATGATGAAGTTTATCACTTAGTTCTTTGATGAAACTAGCTAGATGTTGAGCATCTTCCAAAGAACGTGGGTGTTCAAAATCGATATCTATGCCATCTAACTTTTCCCGGACCGTTATACTCACAAGCTCATTGACAAGTTTATATCGCGATGTCGGGTTAGCAATCGCCGTCTTAAAATACTCATAGGATTCTCCACCCTGGATGTGAAACCATCCGCCTACGGCTAGCATAATTTTTGTATCATGCTCATGCGCTTTTGTCGCCATTATCCGTAAGTTATTCAAAGCCACTTCTCCATTAAGCAAAAGACCACCGTCCTTTGTCGGATGGGCGAAGGAGAATATAATATGTGTCAAATTGTCGTAATCAACCGCATTTGGATCTCGAAAATCCTGAACATAGCCAATTAACACTTTTGCTTGTTCCATGTCTAACCTGGGCATTTGCTTAGGTCCCGGCTTTCTTGCTGATTCGGTTGCTTGTTTCATTTTCAAGTTTTCTTGCTGATTGTTAGTAGAAAATAATATACCTGCAAAAAATCCTCCTGTGAAGGCTATGACCAATACTAGAGCAAGAAGGAATTTAAGATTATTCATAGATGTATACCTCCCCATACTTATTCAACATAAGAATTGTATCAAGAAAGTCGATAAGTAGGGGATGGTAAAATCAAACATAACATATTTTTAGAGTAATAGAAGGAGTGTAAGCGAATAGGAAAAAATGAAATGAATTATACAATATAATAAAATTCGTTTTTAATCTTGCACGTTATTTAAGCAAAGCATCCGCCCACGGAGTATATGCTGCAGATTCAGATACTCATTATCCTAAATATTTAGGTGTTTCTAGTGTTGAACAATGATAAATAGAAATGGACAATAACATTGTATCTACGATTGTCTATTCCTTCTTAGAACTCATTAATGGGTTGCGCTCAATTTGGTGTATCTGCTATAGAAAAGAGTGTTTACTTTATTTAATTTCTCTATGTGTTTCCAATAACTAAACAACACGGTACTAATAATAAGGGGATTTCGCCTAGATTTTAAAATTAGGCTATGTTAAACAATATTGTTGATAAAACTATTTTGGTCTCATTCTTCTGAAACCGCAGTTTCAGAAGAATGAGACCAAAATCAAAAACATTATAAACATAGCCTAAAAATAAATAAGCTCGATCAAACTAAACAGGAGTCCTAGCCTTTTTCTTAAGATTTTAGCTGCCACCATTTTTTCTTCTTTTCTTTAGTTGCTGCGGCATCACGATAGGTTGATATCATCACTTTAAAGACCTCTTCAATTTTTTGTATTTCACCTGTCGATTGTTTTAGTTCGTTAAGAGATTCAATTAAATCATCCTGTCTAGTATCGAATGATTGCGTGATATGTCTTATATCATCCTTTGCTTCATTAACTGTTTGAGAAACTTTCTCTAGTACATTCTGATTCTCTATTTCAGCAACTTTTACAGTCAGATCCATTCGCTTTGAAAGCTTTTCGAAAGTAGCTTTCGAATCCTTCACAATGTCACCAGAAAGGGTTGCGAATGTTTCAGAAGTACGTTCCGAAGCTTTCATAACCATTTCCGAAATTGCATGAACTTCCACTTTTCTCTTATCATCAGATCTCTGAATTGATTTAGAAATATCTTCAACAGTTTGAAAGGAGGCGTTTATAAACTCATTTTTGATCTCTTCAATGAGTACATTACGGCTTACCACCATCTCATTTTTGATTTCTGATAATAGATTCTCCTTAAATGTTTCCAAAGCAGTATTAAACTCCAGCATATTGTCTGTCTGACGACTCTGTGATGTCTGAATGGATGTCTCTTCTGCTGGCTGAATCGTCATTTCGAACGATTCGGAAGTAGGTTCCGAATCGTTTTTTATATGTTTTTTTAATAATGAACGAATCATCCCTTTACTTACATCTTGTTCACGCATCTCTTTTATTTTATTAAGCAGTGTGATCTCTTTCTCTGTATAATATCTAGCACCTTGCTTCGTACGAGGAATAATAAGAAGACCTTGTAAATCTCTTTCCCACTGTCTAATTGTCCCTGTTGGAATATTTATTTGCTTAGAAACCTCATTAATCGAATAGGCTCTTAAAATCTGACTATTGTTCATATCTCCATTCCTTTCTATTTTGCAACTTAATTTGGGCTAATTTAAGTTATATTCTTTATTGTGGTTCTCTTTTTCCTGCTACATGACAAAAGCTTTCAAAAGAAGGGCAGATTCAACAAAAAGCGTTGATTTAATGCGAAATTCGCCGCTTATTTTCATAAATTTTCACTAAAAGGGCCCAGATTAGAAAACATTTATAACCAATCAATTCATCAGACATAATAAATTTGACATAATTGACCACCACTTAAACGACCACCTGATTTAAGCAGATGATCGTTTAAGAAGGGGAATATTAAGAAACATTTTTCATAATAATGCAGGAGAATGAGGAATGGAATAAACATTCGTCACACCAAAAATAAAAAAGTGGCCCTCTGTTTTTCGATTAGCAAATGGGGGTCAGCCACGTTTTGACCAACTATAAAAAGAATAGATTAGAGTTAAATAGAGGGTATATCCGATCAATGAATAAATATGCTTCCATGAAACGCTATGAACAAAAAGACCATAGACTTCCGCTTGTTTTTCACCAACAGACATTAACATACTAAAAATGATAATGAGCCCTGCTTTTTTCCATGCGTTCACTTTATTACAGGCATAAAGAAAGACACTAATTAACAAGGGGAGGCCAATCAAAGTAAACACTATATTGATTGAAAAGACCGTTGACATGGGCCTAATAGGAAAGGAATAGAAGCCTTTTCCTATAAAATATAGATCGAGGTACGTTCCTAATAATGAGCCAAGCAGGACTGATGGTAGGAAATTTGAACTATTATTAATCCAAAAGGGAAATCGCCTTTTTTGTGATTGCCGCGAACTCAAGTCTTTCGAGTGTTTTACAATATTCATGTTTAATCTCTCCAACTATATTTTCTTTAGAATTGATTAAGTAATAGATTATCCGCCAATCTTTGTACCAGTCAGCAATTCCTGCACGTATATGCATTCGATTCTTCCATACAAATATTAGTTTAGGGCTATAGAATCTCGTTGAACCTGGTAACAGTTGGCATGATTTTATCCTTGTTTTCAATAGTCTACTTGGAGTTTCTTCATCTACGTGATTAAATATATGGGGCCAATAATCCATTCTAGAACCAGTATGAGGAGTTGAATTCGCCCATTTTTCTGTCATTTTTAAGCGCTGGTCATCACTAAACAAAATGGCATACAATTGTTTCCCTAGTATGATCCGCTTATGTAAATTCTCAAAATGATGTAGCGTTTGGCCAGCTACCTTCACCGTCCCATCCACTACATAAGGAAATAGAATATGATTCATGGAAAGGAAATCCTGTAATTTAAATTCTAATTTGCTGAAAACTTCTTTTTTAAAAGTAGGATTTTCAAGCACTCTTGATTCTAGATAGCTTTGTTCATTAATGATAAGACTAACAGTTAATATATATGGATCATGTTCACGCCAAAAATGATGCCAAATCGTTTCCATAAAAGTTGACACGTGTAAATGCTTTAACAGATAAAATAAGTTCTGTCCGTTTTTTTTACTTTCTTCATATACCAAAAATTGCGGGAACGCATCCTGAAAAATCAGCCAATTTCCTCGTTCTAAAAATGTGAAAAATGAATCCGCCTCATTCTTTGTCAATAGTCTTGGTAGTAATCCACCTTTTAAATCCGTCATATTCCATCCGCCATTTCGAGAAACCATATGTCCTAAAAAAGCCCAATGGATTTCCGGATGCACATTATAAAAGTCAAGATAGGCTTTCGTTCTTGTGACATTATTTTTATTCAGAATACATGTTTGAGCTTTGATTTTCTGGACAAGAGCTGTTTCTTTCGGTGAAAGATTTTCATCTTTGAAGGATTTTTTGCTTTTATTCTTCAATTCTTTCTTTAGTTCCATAAGAGGTTCAGGGAGTATTACTTTTTTCTGATTCATGATCTTATTCCAAATGATCATTACCTCCTTGGGCAAATTCACTCGAACATCTATGAATATATAGCTAATGTGGAATGTTTAAAGGTAAAGAATGGATATAGTAGTAACCTGAAGGCTGGCATTCTCCCGTTAGATCGTGGAATTAGCCCTTGAAAACCGGAATATCCACTAATTGTTATATGATCATTCTATTAAGGACATTAGAAATTCATGATGAAAATTTAATGAAATAGCTTACAGAGCGGGATTTAAAGCAAACAAGAACAAATGCTTTTTTATGATGAACTCGCGGGGAACTAACATTAGCTATAGAAATATATTACGCTAGTGATAGCTAAGCATATAGTGATGTTGAACTATTGGTTATCATTGAGTTATAGGGATTCAGACGAATAGCTCCGTCTGATTATACGGAAATCCCGGATTTATCTACAGTAAATGAATAAATTTTCTTGGATAATAGGATAAAAACCGAACGAAGTCCCTTTTTTTTATAAAAAAATTCGTTTATAATGATTTAAACTAGACAGAGGGGGAAATTCATTTGTATCAATCAAAAAAAATCCTTTTATTAGGATCAGGTGAATTAGGAAAAGAAGTCATCATTGAAGCGCAAAGGCTTGGCGTTGAGACGATTGCTGTTGACCGATATGAACATGCACCTGCTATGCAAGTGGCTGATCGAAGTTATGTAATTGATATGTTAGACCCACAGCAAGTTCGAAAGATTGTCGAAACTGAAAAACCAGATTTGATTGTACCGGAAATAGAAGCCATTGCTACATCCGAACTTATTAAATTGGAAGATGAAGGCTTTCGTGTAATTCCTACAGCACGAGCGACCATGCTAACGATGGATCGCGAAGGTATTCGTCGCTTAGCTGCTGAAACTCTTAATCTTCCTACTGCTAAATATGAATTTGCCGACACGTATGAAGAATTTGTACAAGGGGCACAAGAAATCGGTTTTCCCTGCGTGATAAAGCCTCTTATGAGTTCTTCAGGTAAAGGGCAAAGTGTTTGCCGCTCTGAAATAGAATTAGAAGGATGCTGGAAGGTCGCGCAGAATGGAGGCAGGGTACAAAACGGAAGGGTGATTATTGAAGAGTTCATTCATTTTGATTCGGAGATTACACTTCTGACTATACGTGCTGCAAATGGGACAATGTTTTGTGCACCGATTGGCCATATTCAGAAAGATGGTGACTATATAGAGTCCTGGCAGCCACATGATATGACGGAACAACAAATCCAAGAAGCTAAAAAGATTGCCAAAACCATTACGGATGAGCTTGGGGGATATGGAATATTTGGGGTAGAACTTTTCCTTTCGGGGGATCATGTTTATTTCAGTGAGGTATCTCCGCGTCCGCATGATACCGGTTTAGTCACTCTTGTTACCCAAAATCTATCGGAATTTTCCCTGCACGTTCGAGCGATTTTAGGATACCCAATCCCTACAATTAATCAGGTTACACCTGGTGCCAGCCGTCCGTTAAAAGCAGCAGAAGAATTAAATACTTACAAAATTGGTGGGTTAGATGAGGCGTTAGCTGTACCTAATACAGAAGTTCGAGTATTTGGAAAACCAGTAACAAAGGTTGGTCGCAGGGTTGCAGTTGCTCTAGCTACTGCAGATAGCACAAAAAAAGCGCGGGAGAACGCGAAACAAGTATTGGATAAGTTGAATGTCCTAAAGTAGTTTGACATTAGAGAAGACACAAAAAAACGCGCTAAATAAAAAAGCAAGGTTGTGGCAAGATCCAACTCCTTCAATGAATAACCAATCATTGAAGGAGTTAAAATCATATAATATTAATAGAATCCAATAACAAACAAATACTATAGTTTGCTAATACATTAGATATCCCCAAACATGACAGTCAAAGATAATCTGAAGGTCGCCCCCAGAGTGTTGAAAAAAGAGCCATCCAGTGTAATCTAACAACGAAGTGCTGAGCTTCTGGAGAAAGTTGGGCTCTTTAATCGGGCAACGGCTTACCCAGCAAATCTTTCGGGCAGCCAAAAACAAAGGGTAGCCATTGTCCAAGCTCTTATCTTATGATGAACCCCGATATTCTGCTGTTTGCTGAGCCACTTCTGCCCTGGATCCGGAATCTACCGGAGAAGTACTGCAAGTAATGAAGCACTTGGCTGCAGAACCCATGACTATGATTGTCGATATCCATGAGATGGAGTTCGCTAAGGGAGTAGCAAACCGGACCATTTTTATAGATAACAGGGAAATTATCGAATCAGGACATCCGGCCGATTTGTTGACGAATCCAAAGTTTGACCGAACAAAAGCTTTCTTAAACCGTAGTTTGAAATAAGAAGATAATGCTCATCTTGAACTAATTTTTGCTGCTGTATTGGGGATTTAATTATGCCAACTATCCAGCTGTTTTGCAATTTGATTAGATTAATAAAAAATAATGGACTCTTTAGAAAAGCAGAATCTCTTTATTACAGAAATTCTGCGTTTTTCACCTAATAAAGCCTCTAAAATTATTTTTAGTGTAAAAAATAATTGGTGTCTTGTGTTAAAATATATAAATAAAGGAAAAGGGTAGAGATCCTATTTTTTAACTGATATTTGTGTACTACATGTAAAGGTGTTTAGATTAATCATATAAAATGTCAGATATTCTTTTAAAAAGATTGAAAGCGCTTTTATTTTTTGATAATCTTTATTAAACATACATAGAGTGAAAATTCAGATAATATTTAAAATTTAATAGCTGGAGGTCATCATACTTGGATGAAATTTTAATTGTTGAAGACGATGCGGATATTCAGAAGATTTTATCAATGAATTTATCACTTGAAGGGTTTGCCTATACGATTGCTTCAACTGGAATGGATGCTATTAAAAAAGTTCGGGAAAAAACACCAGATCTTATTCTTTTAGATATACAATTACCCGATATGAATGGAATTGATTTATGTCAGCAACTGAGAGAAATGACAGCCGTACCCATCCTGTATGTAACCTGTAATAATGAAGATAAGGAAAAAATTCTTGCTTTTGCAATGGGGGGCGATGATTATATTGAAAAACCCTTCAACTCAAGAGTTCTAATCGCCCGCATTAAAGCCCACTTAAGACGAAATTCAATTAATCACAATCAAAATACGTTGAAAAAGCAAATCACTTTTGATGATATCGTCATCGATCTATCAGCTCGGGAAGTAAAGCGAAATGGCCAAGTGATTGAATTAACAGCAAAGGAATTTGAATTGCTTACTTTTTTTGCCCAGCATCCAAATCAAGTATTTTCAGCGGAACAGCTTTTAAATCAAATTTGGGGATATGATTCGTTTAGTGAGAAAAGTACGATTATCGTTCATATTTCAAACTTGAGGAAAAAGATTGAGGATTATCCAGTAAACCCATCCTACATTATTACAATGAGGGGGGTCGGCTACAAGTTTGTTCAAACGTCCATTTAAGTTAAAAAAATCCCACTATTTTAAAATATTAGCATTTACAACAATGATCTCTTTTATTCCCTTTGTTATGATCGCTGCATACAGTATGTATCAAGGAAGCAATCTATCAAATCAAATTATGAAAGATCAAATAGCCAATACCAAAAAAGAAGTGTTATCACAAAAACTCTTGTATTTACAAAAAGAAACTCAAAATTTGAATACAGATTTGCACAATCTCGAAAACACATTAAGATTAATTCAAAAACAAGCTGAAACTATTTATAGTCGGCCTAATCTAGCTCTTTCAAATGAATTACATGTAACAAAGGGAAAAGAAGGTTACTTGTGGGAAACATTTGACGATAAATATGAAAAAACAAATGTTTTTATTAGTTCTAGATCAAGCGATTTGGTTGATACAGTAACAAATGAACTGAAAATAGCAAAGCAACTTGAACCATTGTTCGTTCAAACGATGGAAAATGAAACGATGATCAATGCCGTTTACTTAGCGTTACCTAGTTCTTCTTGGCTATATTATCCGTTTTTAGACGTTGAGGCTGCCATTTCTTCAAAAAAATTTGCACCTAATCTGCGTTTTCAAGATTATGAATTTTATACAGTTGCTTTAAATCCACAACGGAAAGTGAAATGGACGAAACCTTATATATGGTCGGCTAAACCTATGGGGGATGTAACGAAAGAGGATTGGCTAATATCAGTCGGGGCACCCGTTTATTTGAATTCGGTCGAATTTAAAGGAATGGTAGGTCTAGATGTACCCATTGAAAACATTACAAACAAATTAATGGACGTCAAATTCAGTGAACCAAACGCCTTTGCCTTTTTAATTGATGATAAAGGTAATTTTATTTCGGGACAAACGAAAGCAGAGGGGATCGAGGAGAACGTACCCCTTATGAATAGCGCTATAAAAAATAAAGAAGGCATCTTGCCAATAACCTATTCCAATTCAGAGGCGTATCTTTTATCCTCATCATTAAATAACGGATGGCGTCTCAATTTTATCATTTCAGAATCTGATATTGTCGAACCAATTGTCAAAAGTACAGAGGCACAAACGAATAAGCATATGCTGCTTTTTTTATCTCATCTTTTAGTATTTTTACTTTTCGGAATCATTATTCTGTTATATATGACCTACCGTTTTTCACGAACAATCACCCAACCAATTGATCAGTTAACTACTGCGCTAAGAGAAAGTGCAGACGGCAATTTTGTGAAAGAACTTCATATTGAGCAAGAAGATGAAATTGGTAACTTGGCGGTAGCGTTTAATTTTATGAACCGAAAAATCCAAGAATTAATTGGGGAATTAAACTTAAAAGCTCATCAACTGGAAGACAAAGTGTTAGAGCGAACGAAAGAGTTGGAAAATGCTAATGAACGGTTAATTAACACAAACCAACAACTTCAAGAATCTGAGAAACGGCGAAAAGAATTTATGTCACAGATTTCTCACGATTTAAAAACGCCATTAACGTCCGTAAGAGAATACACAGAAATCTTAGTTAATCATCAGCTACTTCCTGAAATCCAGAAAAAAGAAATTATGAATTCCATACTACTACGCAGTAATCATATTATCCAATTAATTAATGACTTATTTGATATGAACACGGATGATGATGGAGATTACGTAAAAGAAGTCATTCCATTTGATTTCTTGATGGAGCAATCGTTAAACATGATTGCGATCCGATCAGAAGGGTCCGATATTGAAATTACTAAAAACTATGAAGTAGGTTCATTGTTCATTTTTGTTGATCCTAAGAAAATGAATCGCGCCTTTATTAACATTTTAGAAAATGCCATTAAGTATTCAAAATCAAAAAATGGTAAGAAAATTAAAATAGACATTTTTGCCTACCAACAAAATGAAAACTTGATTATTAAGTTCAAAGATTACGGAATTGGTATATCGGAAAATAATAAAGAAAAAATATTTCTTCCATTTTTTAGAGAGAAAAGAACAAGTACCGAAAAAATTCAAGGAAATGGATTAGGTTTGCCTATCGTTCAAAAAATTATTACCCTACACGATGGACATATTTTAGTAGAAAGTAAAGTAAGCGTAGGAACGACGATTACGATTGTGCTGCCATTAGTAGAGCTATCAGATTTTTAAGCAATATAAGTAACTATTTAGCAAATGGAGGGAAATGCCCATTACATTAATAAAAAATGTGACTTTAGAACAACATTAAGTTTTTATTCCGACAACAAACGTTGAAACATTTAACAATCTAGATTTCTTGTTTACAATTGACGAATTAAGGGTGCCCAAATAAAAAGGTTAGATTCACATTTCCTATATATCGTTTATTTAACGCGTGATAACATACTAAACGGTTATAGAGTGTGAGGACAGGCTTTTTGGGACACCCTATTTTTTTGTTTAAGTGTTCGATATCATTTCATCCGTCGACATGAAGCCTGTAAAATAGCGAAAATTCATGAGGAATTTTATATTTTTTGGAATTTATTGAAAATTTATCGTTAGTTTAGATTGACTTTAGGATAACTTTATAAATAAATATTATGATACATGTATAGAAAAAAGTTACAGCCAAGAAGAGATGCACAGTTTGAATGAAACGAACGCTACTATCGTAATTCAGATCGTTTGACCGTTCGATATGTAAACGCTATCACGTATAATCATCATTCATTCTAGAACAATTAGAAATATATTTTGTATGCAGGGAAGAAATGATTGTCGCTAACAAACAAGAGATAAACATAATGCCGGAGCAGTTGATCAATTCGTGTTAAAGACCAACTATAAAGTTATATTTGACGGTGAAAGCACTGGAGTTGCTTATTGTTAGCAAATCGACTGACTTAAACCTTCAATTCTATATAATGAACTGTTAGGAGGCGGATATGTGGAAGTCATTTATGTAAATGAAAGCAACAGGCATTTGTGTCTAGCAGAATCTGAACCAAGTGCAATTGCTTTAGGATTTTTTGATGGGGTTCATCTAGGTCATCAACAAGTTATCAACGAAGCTATAAAAATCGCTGATGAAAAGCAACTGCAACTTGCATGTATGAGCTTTTTCCCCCACCCCAAAGAAGTGCTTAAACGAGATAAGAAAAAAATTCAATATTTAATGCCGATGATTGCCAAACAACGGATTTTGAAAAAGTTAGGTGTGCAAAAGTTTTACATCGTGGAATTCGATCAAGATTTCGCTTCATTAACACCAGAGAAATTTGTACAAAAATATCTCCTTGACTTTGGAGTAAAGTATGCAGTTGCTGGATTTGACTTTACTTATGGTCAATTTGGAGAAGGGAATATGGATCGAATAAAAGCGGACTCTAACCACATCATTGAAGGAATAAAAGTAAAGAAAGTGGAAATTAATGGTGAAAAGATAAGTTCTACTTTAATAAGAAAGTTAATTTCTACTGGAAAAATGGACATCGTTCACCGTTACTTAGGGGAGCATTATCAAATCAAAGGGCAGGTTTTTTCAAATAAAAAAAGTGTTGAAATAGTACCGAGTCCTTATTACCTACTTCCTCCCCCTGGAGTATATGAAGTAATTGTTTCAAAAGGGGATGAAACAGACAAACAAGTCGTCTTAGTCACCCAAGATGCTACTAAAATAATTTCTCCTGCTCATAGTAAACGAATATTAGAGAACCAGGAAGAAATTCATATAAGCTGGCTAAAACGTTTGTCTCCTGGATCGTTCACGTTTTTGGAGCAACAGCCTAAACATAATTTGATGAATAAACCGGTTATTACTTCCGGGCTATTATAAAATAAAAATTAAAAATAATGGAGGTACAAAAATGAGCACAGAAACTACATGGTTAGATGAATTGACGTATTTAAACGATAAGCCAGGTGTGAAGGTCATTAAAGCAGGGACATATAAAAAGAAGGAGTTAAATAAAATTCTTGGTGTTCCAAATCTTGAAAGCCAAATTATTGATGTTCCGGTTTGCACAGATAAGCATGGTTTACAAATGGGTTACTTCTCTATGCAAAATTCAGAAGATTTCGAATTCACGTACACATTTTTAGAAATAAAAATCGTGTATAGAGGGAAAATAATTGTTCGTGACGAGCAAGGGAAAAAGTATATCGCTGAAGAAGGAGATGTATTCGTTTTCAGCCCAACTACAACCGTTATATTTGACGGTGAAAGCGACGGAGACGCTTTTTATACCGCACATCGTCTGCCTGAACCCTCGTTTATCTAAGTAATAAAAATAGTGAGTAATAGAATTTGAATATATGATAATAAAAAAACTGATAGGAGTGGATATATATGTCCCAACAAACAACAGAAGCAAAAAACTATGATTATTTGAGCAAAGCACCTGGTTTCCAAATTATTAAAGCAGGCACTTACCAAAAGAAAGAATTAAATGGACTGCTAGGAATCCCAGCACTAAAAAGCCAAATTATTGATGTTCCAGTTACATCAAAAGAAAATGCCATTACAATGGGATACTTCGATATGCAACCAGGTGAAGAATTTGAATTTGTATATGAATTTTTAGAGGTGAAATTTGTCATCAAAGGGCAATTTATCTTACGTGATGAACAAGGGAAAAAATATGTAGCAAAAGCAGGAGATGTCGTCATCTTCACGCCTAATGTACCGGTGATTTTTGATGCTGAGAGCGATGGTGAAGCTTTCTATACAGCCCATCGTATACCTGAACCATCATTTTTGTAAAACATGCTGGAACATAAACAAAAAACAGTATGACCCCAACTGAATAACGTTTAAATATTCTAATTTACCTTAAATGAACAAAGGGAGGATCCAGCGATGCATACAGTCAATGCCATGAGCTATCAGGACTTTGACTTTGAATTAGAAGGTCAGAAAGTACTGTTAGAAGATATTTTCCCGAACTTCAATGAATATGACCGCGTTGGAGTGGTCGTAAGAGAAACAGGTGGCGGAACTGGTGCGAGTAGTTTACTAATGTCGGCACTTACAAGATTTTATGATTTTTTTCGACCTAATCTTGGTGTTGAGCCTGGGCAACAGTTTATTTATCCCGAGTTTTTTATCTTCCATGTAGGGAAGCTACATATGACCCATTATTGGATGGATATTTGGCCGCCGCATAAAGAGATTGTCGTTGAGGATGATCCTGAACAAATTTTAGAAGCGATTAATGACCGCGGCATTACACGGTTGCTCGTGGAAGACATTGCGCCTATCCAACCTATTTTTTTAAAAGAAACATTAAATAGTGCGAAACATCGAATTGTTAGCGCATTGGCTTATTCTCCGACAGGTCGTGTTGAAAATAGCGATATCCAGATCACCAGTTGTGAAGCTGCAGAAAAAAATGTACTTGACACTATCAAAATTTCAGAAGACCTTTCGAATGAAGAAATGGCTCTATTACTAGAACGACGGAACTCTCTTAAAACGAATGGGCGTGTAACTGAAACATATCGCCGCATCGAAGTATCCAATGCTTTGAACATGCTTACTCAAAATACTGAACCGGGTCCTACTACACGAAGCTATTTTAAAATGCTTGAAATGGAAGATGAGATTTCGAAAGACAAAGTCATTTAATTGAATCTATACCTGTATTAATCTACATCAATATTAAATCATACGGATATCCTATTAATTTAAATAAAAATTGCTGAGGAGTGAAGAATCATGTCAGTTTCTAACACAGTATTAAATGAAGGTATTATGCAAATTCCAAGCTGGTGGACTTGCCCTCCAGGTTATGAAGAATTACAAGCGAAGGCACACGCACTTGGAAAAAGTGAATTGCTAGAAAGAGCTGCAATTTCTGATCAGGAAAGCCGCTATCCTCGTGAAAGTATAAGTAAAATTGCTGAAGCAGGATTTGGCGCTGTTACCCTTCCGAAAGAGTATGGTGGACTTGGAGCTGGACTTACTGGTTTTGCCGTATTATCTGAAAGTTTCGCACAATATTGTGCATCTTCAACGATGTGTTGGGTTATGCATACAGCTGCTGTTCAAACACTATTTTCAGCTGGTAACGAAGAGCAGCGTCAGCGTTTTATTCCTGATGTTCTTCGAGGAAAAATCGGCGGGTTAGCTTTTAGTGAACCAGCAACTGGAAGTCACTTTTGGAATGTAGTTAGTGAAGCCCCGCGTCTTGGAAATGGCTACTCATTGAATGCCGATAAATCATTTGTTACAAGTGCTGGAGAAGCTGATTGGTATGTCGTGGCGACAACGTATCCAGAAAGTACAAATTCTGATAAATTAATGTTCTTACTTGTAGAAAATGGGCAAGAGGGAATTACGCAATTTCCATTCTCTGCAATGGGACTTCGCGGAAATTCTAGTGGACCAATGAAATTTAGAGATGTATATGTCCCGGCTGAAAACCGTCTCGGCAGTGAAGGCGGGATGAATTATCACAATGATAATACAATCGATCCACTGTTTTTATTAGGAACAGCTGCTTGTTGGACTGGTATTGCACAAGGTGCTCTTAATGCAGCGATTAATGGTGCGAAGAAAAAGGTTCATGCTGATACCGGAAAATCAGTAGCTAGTTATCAAGTCATCCGTCATGAATTGGCGAAAGCTCAAATAATGGTGGACAGTGCAAGAAGTATGCTTTATCGAACAGCCGAAGGTCTGGACAAAGCTATTGCAAATGGGACGCCACTAGGAGAATGCCTATTCCCAATTTGGCAATTAAAAACTCATGCAGCTGATATCGTTATTCAAGTAACGAACCAAGCGCTACAAGTTTCAGGAGGAAGAGGCTATTTGACAGGTCAAGTAGAGAAATATTTACGAGATGGTCGCGCTGGTGCAATAATGGGACCTACAAATGAAATTTTACGTGAGTGGATTGGCAATACATTAATCGATGTTCCATGGTTTGAGTAAATTATAGACGAAATTAAATTTCTATTTATATACCAGGACCGAAACGAAGTGGTTTGGTTCTGGTATATATCTCTTTTGAAAGGGTATGGCCCATTTCATCCTAAAACAATTAACATCTTCTCGGTAAAAATGGCACTGGGATTCCGTAGGTTTTTCGTTTTTGGAGTGGTACTTCATTTATTTGTTAAAGGGGCACACATCATAAATCCTCTTTGGACTCACTTCAATAATAGGAGAAAGGACGCCACCCTTCATCGAAGATTAGTATGATGTTATTATGAGTCAAATACTTCCGGAAAAATTTTCTGAATATTTTGTAATTTTAGCTTTTGAATAACCAAAAAATATCAAGACCATTTAGTTATGAAAGTCGAAAGATGGTACAAGTAAATCCTTGTTTCCGCTAACTCGACATATGCCAACAGGATTATATTAGTATAAGGAGGATATTTAGCATGAAGTTACTAGGGATATCAGGAACAATTACTGGATCGAAACCACGAGTTGTCGTTCAACAAGTATTAGACGAAGTAAAGCGAAACAACCCGGAAATTGAAGTAGAATTGCTTGATTTGAAGGATTATAATATTCAGTTCTGTGATGGCCGTAATCCGTCATCGTATACGGGAGATACGAAGAAAGTGATCGATATTGTTTCCACAGCAGATTTTTATATTATTGGTACTCCAATTTTCCAAGGTTCTATTACTGGCGCTCTTAAAAACTTATTCGACTTAATCCATCCGAAAGATTTTCGCAATAAAGTAATGGGCTTTATTGCTACAGGGGGAACATATCAACATTATTTAGTCATTGAAAATCAATTGAAGCCAATTGCCGGATATTTCCGTGCATTTGTTGCACCAGGATTTGTTTATGCTCATAATGACCATTTTAGTCCTCAAAATGAACTAGTTGATAAAGAAGTATTAGAACGTGTGACCGCTTTAAGCGAAGAAGTCGTCCTTATGCAGAAAGCACTAAAAGCTTCAAAGAGCGCTATTCAATATAATTGAATGGCAAGTTGAGGTGATCAAACATTAAACGAATCATTAATGAAAAAAAGAATGAACAACGTGTAGAATAACCTCTTTTTTCTAAGAATTCAACTAGGGAAAAGAGAGTTTTTCTTTTTAGAAACATTAACTAATTAGGATTAGCCGAAACAATGATTTTCTTGATTATTAAAGAGTTAAATGTGCAATTCTTCTCGACTGAACTTAGCCTATGGAAGTTGTTGAATATACGTATAGTTTCTTAGATGATAACGGTAATGAATTTCAGCGAACATTAGGATATGTAAATGAAGCTGGAATCATTTCATTAGGAGGGGCATTTATGAGTTTAGTGGATATTGCTAGAACTAAACACAAAGAGAAGACAGTACGTTTGGGCTTTATGTGGGCTTTATGGGCAGCCATATTGTGGGGAGCATGGTATGTACCTGGATCAGCGATTTGGTATGAGTTTCCTTTCGTTTCCATGCCTTTTCAAACAAATTCTGAATATGTGACAGCGGCAGCCGTAATAGCCGGTTTAAATGCAATCGCTGTTTTATTGTTTATGTTTGTGTGGACAGGCGTTTTAGGTAAATGGAAAGATTACGGACGGACGATTGTTCAGTTTAAAAAAGTGACGAAATGGTATTTTGTAGCCGCAATTTTCGGCGGACCGATGGCTATTTTCGGAAGTTTTTTAGCGATCGGCTTTATTGGCGGTGTTTTTGCGGCAGTAGCAGCATTAATGTATCCCATTGTAGGTTCTATACTAGCGTACAAATGGTACGGGGAAAAAATAACTCGAAGGGCTGCTATCGGGATCGCCATGATTATTATCGGCGGGATCGTCGTATTTGCGCCTGGTATTTTAGGTGAGCTGAAAGATAGCTCAGGCGCTTGGTTAGGATACTTGGGCGGATTAATGGCTGCCGTTGGCTGGGGAATTGAAGGCGCCATTGCTGGACGAGCACTGGATGTTACAGATCCTGATATTGGCTTAACACTTAGATTTACGGGTGAAGTTTTCTGGTGGGTAGCAGTAATCTTTCCGCTGTTTATCCTATTTGGTGATGTGCCCATTGTGCCAATGATCGCAAAAACGATGACATTGTTACCGATAACTTGGCTGCTTTTAGCCGGCATTACATTTGGTTTTTGCTACGTATCATGGTACAAGTCCTTCCCATTAATTGGCGTTGGAAGAGGCCAAGCAATCGGAGACTTATATGGAATCTTTGCCATCATTTTTATCAGTATCTTCACACTTACCCCGCCAGAATGGAATTTCGTTTTAGGGGCGCTAGTTGTTATTATAGGTGGGTTTGTCATGTTTACTGAAAAACGGGATGTACTAGAAGTCATCCGTACCGTACCTTCAGACAAGAAAGAAAAAGAGGAGGCGATATAAATGCCGAAAATTCATATTAAAGGAAGGATTCTACAAATCATACGTGAGCATACGATGGAAAGACCAGACAAAGGAATATGGGATTATGATATTGCCAAGCAAATTCTGAAAGAATACGGGTTGGCTGGAGCTTATGCCTTAGGGAACGTCCGAGTAACATTAACTGATTTGTTTTCAGGAGCGCTTATAGAAACCATTGATGAAAAGTTAGACAAGGGTGAGCACTTTAGTAAGGGTAAGTTATTATTTAAATATTCTCTTACAAGCTTCGGTGAAGCCAGGATGCGTGATACAGGAATCATTTAACTAACTAAGGAGTGGATTATATGCCTGAAATGAGCGAGTTTTGGGGCTTTGAATTAGCTCCATATATTTCGATATTTGGAATAACTGCCTTGGCGCTATTTTGTCTATTTACAGCAAGGACGTATGTGAAGAAATTATGAATTGGTTTGATTGTGTCAGAATTTAAGGTCTAAAATATTTTATTAATGATGATCGATGGTACGATGGCTTCGAGTACGAAAACTCGTAGCCATTTTCTTTTACCAACAAGAAGATCTATTATATTATCTTGATTCAGTATAAATTGAATAGATATTTTCAAACAGTTTTCTTTATTAATTTAGAAGTATTTGTTTTGCTAAAAACGAAAGGTAAATAGATCATAACGAATTAATTCCTCTTCTCTACGGTAATCCCAAATGAATGACCAAAATAAATGGTAGTTATGTGCTTTTATTTTAACCTCAATTTAATGTGACAGTAGGACAAATGACTTTTTAAACTTTATGTATATTTTCACTCGACAGATAATTCATTTACATAGATCTTTCTGGTGAAAAAAATGAAAGTTTTCTCTAAGATTTTAAATTACCCAAAACGAAAGTTGAAAATTCAGAAAATTGTTGACATCCATTTTCAGGTGATTTATACTTCAAAATAGATGAACACCCTAATTAAATAATAAATATACTCTTATCGAGAGCGGCGGAGGGAATAGGCCCTGTGAAGCCCGGCAACCATTAAGTGAATGCTTAAAAAGGTGCTAAATCCTGCAGATCATGTGATCTGAAAGATGAGGGAGGTTTTTTTTATTAAAACCCTCTTCTTACTAGAAAGAGGGTTTTTTAATGATTATTAAACCAAGTAAACAAATGGGGACTGTTTAATTTATGGGTAGAAGAAAAAATAGGGAAAAGTGGAGGTATTAAAATGAAGAATAGGCTTAGAAGTACACTGGTACTAATTGGATTAATATTGCTTTCTGGTTGCTCGAATGATGTAAGTGGTACTGGGACAGATGCTAAACCAAAGAAAATTATCCTCGATTATGCGTATTATTCACCGGTCAGTTTGGTATTAAAGGATCAGGGCATTGCTGAAAAAAAATTCAAAGATGAAGGCATTGAAGTTGAATTTGTACTTAGTCAAGGATCAAATAAAGCGTTAGAATTCCTTAGCTCAGAGAGTGTTGATTTCGGTTCCGCTGCCGGTGCGGCTGCACTATTAGCCAAAGAAAAAGGTACACCAATCCAAACCGTTTATATTTCTTCCAAACCAGAGTGGACAGCACTTATGGCGAAAAAAGGTACAATCAATTCTGTATCTGATTTAAAAGGCAAACGTATTGCAGCTACACTTGGTACTGACCCCTATATTTTTCTGTTGAGAGCCCTGAAGGAAGCTGGTCTTTCCTCAAAAGATGTCGAAATTGTCAACTTACAGCATAGTGACGGTGCCCTAGCCGTACAATCAGGTGATGTTGATGCCTGGGCTGGTCTTGACCCTCATATGGCAAAGGTCGAATTGGAGTCAGACATTCAAATCTTTTATCGTAACCCAGATTTCAATAGCTTTAGCACACTTGATGTTCGCGAGGAATTCGCTGAGAAATACCCCGTTTATGTTGAGAAAGTCCTTGAGGCATATGAAGAAGCACGTCAGTGGACAATTGCCCATCCAGATGAAACGACAGAAATACTTGCTAAAGAAGCTAGCATTTCATTAGAAGTAGCAAAAAAGGAATTGGAGCGAAATGACTTTTCAGAACCGATTCCAAGTAATGAACAAAAGGCTATCATTATAGGGTCAGGTGAAGTTCTAAAAGAAAATGGTTTATTAAAAAGTTCGACAGATGTTGAGAAGCTGACTGATAAACTTCTTAATTCTAAATTTGCCGTAAAAGTACTCAAATGATGGATCAGAAGGGATTGAGAAAAGAATGTTGGAGCATAGTGAGCATGCAGTATTAACTAAGGCGAATAAAACAAAACAATCACGATATACAAAACCGAAGACAAATCGTAAAGTATTGCTTGGCAGCATCCTGCCGTTGACACTGTTGATTATCTGGGAAGCTTCCGGCAGGATGGGGATAATCGAATCACACCTTCTTCCTATACCTTCAGTAATAGTAGAAGGGCTGTATCAGATGGCATTGGAAGGAACACTTTGGGGACATATTGGAACAACTTTAATTAGGGTATTTGCCGGTTTTCTTATCGGAACATTCACAGCAGTTATAATCGGATCACTGGTCGGTTATATGAAGATTTTCGAAGAATTAATAGATCCAATTATTCAAGCCTTTCGCTCCATCCCATCTCTTGCTTGGGTTCCATTATTCATCTTATGGATGGGCATCGGGGAATCCTCTAAGGTAATATTGATCGCAGTCGGAGTGTTTTTCCCAGTTTATCTGAATATGGTTGCTGGGATACGGGGTGTAGACAGAAAACTGATTGAAGTCGGTAAAATCTATGGATATACGTCCTTTGAAATTGTCAGCAAAATTATTCTTCCCGCATCGCTTCCTTCATTATTAACTGGAATCCGCAGTGGCCTCGGACTTGGTTGGATGTTTGTTGTCGCTGCTGAAATCATGGGAGCCTCAAAAGGACTCGGATACTTGCTAATAGTGGGACAGAATACGTATTCTCCTGATGTTATTATCGGAAGTATTATCTTATTCGCCATTCTTGGGAAATTCACTGATTGGCTTTTAAAATTTATTGAAGAACGCTCACTAAGATGGCAAGATAGTTATGCAAATCAACGTTAGGAGGGACTTAGAATGTTGTCCGTAGAGCAAGTTTCGCGAACATTTAATAATAAACAGGTTGGTTTTACAGATGTTTCGTTCACCGTCAAGGAAGGGGAAGTCATCGGTATCCTAGGCACGAGCGGCTGCGGGAAAAGTACATTGCTTCGAGTTCTAGCAGGGCTTGACAAGGACTATACGGGCAAGTTCACATGGGAAAAGGAGCAGGTCGGGATGATGTTTCAGGAGCCCCGTTTAATGCCGTGGCTAACAGTGGAACAAAATGTCGGTTTTGGAATGAAGGGTGATAGCAATTCTACTATTCAAGAGCTGCTCAAGCTAGTAGGATTAGCGGGATTTGAAAAGCTTTATCCTAAGGATCTTTCAGGGGGGATGGCCCAACGGACAGCACTAGCACGGGCACTTGTAACTGAGCCCAAGGTTATATTACTCGATGAACCATTCAGTGCTGTTGATGCTTTTACAAAAATGCAGCTACAGAAGCTTTTGCTTTCCATCTGGAAACAACAGAATACAACCATGTTGCTTGTTACTCATGATATTGATGAAGCATTATTTCTATGTGACAAGATATTCATCCTTAGAGGCCAACCTGGTGAATTGTATGAGACGATAATAATTTCGGAACCTAAACCGCGAGATCGCGGCGATTTTAAATTAACTACTAGGAAGGCTGAAATCCTTTCTTTACTTGATTTAAAACAAACTGTTTAAAATGAATACCTGCATATTAATTTGAGAATAATTAAAAACTTGTGTATTTTGATTTGACGAATGAAGATATCTTTACATGAGAGAATCGGGAGTAAAGTTACATTACCTAAAGTGTCTGAGAACGCTTTAATATCAAGAGATATAGTTTTCTACAGTATGTGTGATTCATATTTTAGTTGCTAACAACCAAGTTGTATTGGAAGGGCATTAGAATTGGATTGAAGTGAATTCTGTTACATGGTTGTTTATCATAAATTGAGTTAAACCATATCAAGTGTAAGAGAAAATTGTACCAAACAATTCATTCAAAAGAACTAAAGTGGATTAATCTTAAAATGATAGTTGAAGATTGCTGAATAATTTGATAAAATATAATAAATGAAAAGACTATATGTAACTGGCGAAACGCGGATAACCGTGAGGGAGCATATAGTGTCGTAGCCGTTCGCCTGGGCAGAGGTAAGGGGAATTCCCCTTGCCTCTTTCTGTATATTAGGAGAAAATATTGAAGTAGATACTTCTTTTAAATGCTATTATTATAGACAATGCAGCTTTTCATAAAATTTGAATAGTGACAAGTTTCTTTATGGGAAATTTGAAAACTAGCATACATAAAAAGGGGAGTAAATAATATGAGCACATTAATTTTAGACAAAGTGAAAACAATCAAAACTTTAAATAATATTACAGAAAGTGGGCTAAATGTATTTAATAACGATACCTATACTATCGACAATGATACTGAAAACCCTGATGCAATTGTTGTTCGTAGTTTTAATATGCATGCAATCGAATTCGGCAATCAATTAAAAGCAATCGCACGTGCAGGAGCTGGTGTTAATAATATTCCGGTTGACAAATGTACAGAGCAAGGTATTGTTGTTTTTAATACGCCAGGTGCTAATGCTAATGCTGTAAAAGAAATGGTACTAACAACATTAATGGCTTCATCTCGTAACCTTTTTGCCGGTGTGGCTTGGACAAAGACATTAGAAGGTGAAGGCGAAAAAGTTCCAAAGCTTGTAGAAGCAGGAAAGAAACAATTTGTTGGAAAAGAAATTAAAGGGAAAACTCTAGGTGTAATTGGTTTAGGCGCGATTGGTGCACTTGTCGCGAATGATGCGCTTGATTTAGACATGGATGTGATTGGCTTTGATCCATTCATCTCTGTCGATACAGCTTGGAACTTGTCTCGCAATGTACAACGCGCTATGACGATTGAACAATTGTTCGCTAACTCTGATTATATTACTGTACACGTTCCGTTAACAGATGACACTGCAGGAATGTTTAACGAAGAAATATTTAGCATCATGAAGCCAGGAGTTCATATTTTGAATTTCTCACGCGGTGAGCTTGTGAATGAAACAGATATGGAAGCTGCACTTGAAAGCGGGAAAGTCGGAAGATATATTACAGACTTCCCAAATGAAAATGTATTGAAAATGAAAAATACAATTCCAATCCCACATCTTGGTGCTTCTACCCAAGAATCAGAAGAAAACTGTGCCATTATGGCCGCTCGCCAAGTGAAGGAGTTTCTAGAAACAGGAAATATCAAAAACTCAGTGAATTTTCCAAATACTACCCTTCCTTATACAGGAAAACAACGTGTAGCAGCTTTCCACCAAAACGTTCCAAACATGGTTGGGCAGATTACACAAGCAATATCAAGCCATGATTTAAACATTGCTGACATGGTAAACAGAAGCCGTGGGGGATACGCGTATACGATGATTGATATTGACAATAAAATAAGCGGTGATATCATTCCTGACTTGGAAGAAAAAATCAAGCAAATCGAAGGTATCGTTACAATCCGTGTTATTTAAGCATACTTTAATTGAACAGGGAGTAAGCATGGAAGACCTCTTTGTTG
Organism: Paenibacillus sp. FJAT-29882; assembly: GCF_001510645.1. GTDB lineage: Bacteria > Bacillota > Bacilli > Bacillales > DSM-1321 > Peribacillus. The sequence goes on from NZ_LMVB01000001.1 coordinate 1,666,130, forward strand.
ATCAATTGAATTAATTTTAGTGAAGCCTCAATTCCTTTTAGGAATTGAGGCCATTTTATTTGAGAAGGAAATGTAACAGTGTGAACAAATCGTAAAACAAGAACAACTTGATTAGTGTTAACAAGTTAGAAGGAGGAGATAGATAAATATGAAAAAGTTTATTTTTACAGTAGGAATAGTGATGTTTTTGCTAGCCGGAGGCATGTATTAAATGATTGATTCTCTTAACTGTGGCGGTCCTGAAGAATTTGAAATGATGGTTTCTTATACAGTAGATAAGGTGATTATATTATTTTGATATAATGCATTTTAAGTAATAAGCCGTGATTTTTAATACATTAGTCAAATTTTAATATATTAATATAATTAAATAGAGGTGTAAATAGAGATATTAGCGACAGTTAGAAAGCTATTCCACATATTGTTAACAAATCGCTGGTCAGGTAATCTCTACGACTATCTAATTGATCATGAAAACTTTAACTTTTCTACTACTTTTTCATCTTCAAAATTGCATAGTAAGTCGACAAGGTTCGAATTTTAAGTATCTGTACAAATTGGGTAACTACCAACTCTTATTATGTTATTCTGAATATTGACCACTTATTGAATAAAACAATCAAAATCTATACAAGAAAAAAGAGTAGATATCTATGTATATCAAAATAATCCATACAAAATAACTGGAAGAACAGTTTATAACGTATGAAGCAGATTGAGGAGGATGGTTTATGGATAATCAACTGCGATGGCCCGGGTTTATATTCGTCATACTCGGCGCAAGTTTTTGGGGAATTGGAGGTACAGTAGCACAGCGCTTATTTCAACAAGAAAGTATAACAGTTGAATGGCTTGTATCCATTCGCTTATTAATAGCAGGCATTCTACTACTTTTTTTATCATTCATAAGAGATCGAAAGCAAGTTTTAAAGATATGGTCAGATAAAACAGCAAGGATACAGATCGTGATATTCGGCTTATTAGGGATGCTTGCCGTTCAATACACATATATGGCTTCCATTCAGTTAGGGAATGCAGCTGTCGCAACATTATTACAATATTTAGCTCCTGTTTTTATTATTCTTTATCTAGTTTTGGCTAAAGTAAGCAAATTGACGGCTAGGGATCTATTTGCGGTAGTTTTAGCTTTATCAGGTACATTTTTATTGTTAACGAATGGATCATTAGCTAGTCTTTCAGTGCCTGTATCTTCTGTCATATGGGGAATACTATCAGGTATTGCTCTTGCCTTCTATACTTTATATGCAGGGGTGTTATTGAAAAAGTGGGGTTCACTGAACGTTATTGGCTGGGCAATGATTATAGGTGGAATTGGAATGAGTAGCATACAGCCTCCTTGGTCAGTTGACACTAGTAATTGGGCACTTGAGACATATTTATATTTAGGGTTTGTCATTTTCTTTGGAACGATGATTGCTTTTTGGTTTTACATTGAAAGTCTTAAATACTTAAAACCGCAAGAAACGACTTTATTAGGTAGTTTAGAACCTTTAACAGCCATAATCACTTCAGTTTTATGGCTACACATCCCATTCGGAACTTATCAATTTTTAGGCGCTAGCCTTATATTATTTATGGTTCTATATTTATCGTTTTTCAAAGATAAATCTGAAAAGGGAAGGTTGCGAATTATTCGAACAGAAGAGTTAGGTTCTTAAAAATAGTCCCTTTAAGAATGCGATTTTTATCATTGATGTAAATTCAACAACAACAAAACGGCTGCTCCGATGCAGCCGTTTTGTTGTCTCTGATAAAGCGAGAGGAACAAATCAGTACTCTCATTTGGTTTTAATGGAAATTATGCTAGCCGAGACAAAGCTTGTACACCTGTTAGTAAAATCCCTATTATAAAACCACAAACTGCTCCGTTCACGCGAATCCACTGCAAATCTTTTCCAATATTATTTTCCATCATATCAATCAGTGTATCATTGTCTAACTTATCTAAATTCTCTTGCACAAGATTGCCAATTTGTTCATGATTATTTTCAACGAGAACTATTATTTGTTTTTGTATCCAATTATCAATGTCCGCGCTATTTTCTTTCATATTATCTAGTATGCGATTCATTAATGGAATAAGATGCATATCAATAAAATCATGATCTTCTACGAGATCTATTACATTTTTTTGAATTTGTTGAAGACTCTCGGTTATTGTTTGATCAGGATCCCATTTATCTAGAAGTTGACCTTTCCATTTTTCAATACTTACTACTACGTCTTTATTATCGTTAATACCTTGTATCTCGTTTCGAATATATAAGATTAAAGCTTCTCGATTCGGCTCTTTCTCATTTTGCAAACTCTTTATCACACTTAATAAAAGATTTTGCACGATATTTCCGAGTTTTTCCTCGGTAAGCAGACTTTGGATGGATTTAAGTGCAAATTGAAGCATACCATCTGCTTCAATTTTGCTGAGTACATTCATGGAAACTGTTCCTAATCGGTGACTAGTTTGTTCTTTTCTTAACCAAGTTTCAGCTTTTTTCAAAATATGATCCAAAGCTTTTTTATCAAACTGTTCGTTAAGCAGTTGTGAACTTACAAGTTGAAGTAATTTGCTTATTTCCATCTTAGAAAGAGTCGATATGATTTGTCTTTTAACGAAAGGAGTAATCTTTTCAATTTCTATATATCCAATCAATTTCGTGATCAGCTTAATAATCCCTTCTATAAACTTATCTGTGTGTATCTGCTTACCTAAAATGGCGATCAGCTTTTCTGTTAAAGGAATTTGTTTTATTTTTTCCTGAATACTTTCCTTCGAAAGCCAGTCATTTTTCAACATCGAAACAAGCCCATTTGTCATTCTTTTTCGATTATTGGGTAGCAGTGCAGTATGAGGGATTGGTATTCCAAGCGGATGGCGAAATAGTGCAGTCACAGCAAACCAATCGGCTAATCCACCAACAAGCCCCGCTTCAAACCCTCCATGTAATAATTCTACCCAAAATGAACCTTGAAATGGGGCAGTTGCAATAAATCCTCCCCCCATAATCATTAGTGAATACCTAGCAATTTTTCTCGATGATTTTGTTTTTGTTTTTGTTGTCATTAAATTCCCTCATCCTTAAATAATATACGAGTACTTCAACCATATCATAAGCAAATTTTAAATAGTACTCATGTTAATAATTAAAACTTTATATAGAAATATGTATTACTACTATTTAGTAGTATAGCAGGTCGATCAATAAAAATTAACCCTCCATAAGTAAAGTGTCACTACTGATATATTATCCCTTATTAGAACTTCAACATCCATGTCCATATTATGAACAGTAATAGTATTATATTTCTCTTGGTCCACTGATGTTTTTCGGTTATTTCTTATTTAGTGAGAAGATTTCAATCAATTTGAATGATACATCAAACGATGCACCCAACATTTTTCATGTTCCTGACACTACCCTTTTTGAGATTTTTTGTGGATTTAAAATAAAGTCGCGACGTTTGTACAAAAGATGCGATGTTTAAAACAAAGTCACGATTTTAACGATCGGAAACTTTCTAAGCTACAGTTAGCCAAAAGTGTTCAAAACTACTTGACGGTTACAGCTCATTAAAAATTGATATTTTTAGGCAAGCATTTGATAGATTCTTTATAACGATCTTCTTATGGTTTATCTCATAATAGAACTGAAAGCATTTATGTGAAAGTTACAAGCATAAAAAATTTTAGGACCAACTTATGGAAGGGGCACAATAAAATGAAAATGAGAGAATTGGGGAATAGTGGTTTAAAAGTGTCTGCAATAGGCCTAGGTTGTATGGGGATGGATCATGCATATGGAAGCGCAGCAGACCGTGATGAAATGGTAAAACTAATTCGTGAAGCAGTTAAGTTAGGCTGTAATTTTTTTGATACTGCTGTAATCTATGGGGAATCAAATGAAGATTTATTAGGTGATGCTCTTGAACCGGTAAGGGATAGTGTAGTGATTGCAACTAAGTTCGGAATTACTGGACAAGAAGTAGTAGATGGAAAACCACAAAACAGTTTAAATAGCTCACCAGGGTCTATTAGAGAACAGTTGGAAGGATCATTAAAGCGATTGAAGGTTGATTGTATTGATCTTTATTATCAACATCGTGTTGATCCAAATGTAGAGCCTGAAGTCGTAGGCGAAACAATGAAAGTGCTAATTTCCGAAGGGAAAATTAGCGCTTGGGGAGTGTCTAACGCCCCTATAGAATATATTAGACGTGCTCATGCAGTGTGTCCAATTGCTGCAATGGAAAACCAGTATTCTATGATGTGGCGTGAACCAGAAAAAGAATTATTTGATGTCTGCGAAGAATTAAATATATCTTTCGTAGCATACAGCCCGCTAGGAAATGGATTTTTGAGTGGTAAATACACCAAAGAAACAACTTACGAAGAAGGCGATTTCAGAAACTTTATGGGAAGATTCAAACCAGAAGTAATTGATCGCAATCAAGAATTGTTAGATTTAATCTCTGAAGTTGCGGATAAGAAAGAAGCGACGCCCGCGCAAGTGGTTCTAGCATGGGAGTTGGCGCAAAAGCCTTTTATCCTCCCAATCCCAGGTACAACGAAATTACACCGTTTGGAAGAGAACTTAGGCGGTGCGGATGTGGAACTAACACAAGATGAGTTAGATAGCCTTAACGAAGCTTTATCTAAGGTTGAAATTGATGAAACTCATTTCTAAAATACCCTGACTATAGTATTTACGAACTTAAAAGAAGGAGACAATACTAAATCACAAGAAGAACATCCATTTTGAGCAATCCTTTTCAAAATGGCTTCTTTTAATTTACCATAAAATGCAGGCTCACACGATATTTTTAATCAACCTTTGTTTCAAAGTTACATTAATTTGCTTGCTTTCTTATCATTTGAGTAGTAAAGTGATAATAAGATTAACGAAGAGGAGGGAAATAAAATGCGGAATAATACGCTAGGTTCATTAATTTGGTTACGTTTAATGCGGTTTACGAATCAAAGTAACCAAATGTCGAATGACTTCTTAAAACGATTTGATCTAACGACTGCTCAATTTGATGTTCTCATGCAAATTCGCATTTATCAGCCACTCACGCAAATGGAGTTAGCCGAGAAAGTGACAGTAACTCAAGGTGGTATTTCGCGTATGCTCGTACGTCTTGAAAAAGAAGGTTATATTGTACGTAAGCAAGACTGGAAAACCAAAACGATTAGCCTCACAAATAAAGCGGAAACTATTTTAGAACAAGCAATGCCTGAACAACTTGCCTTTCAATCATCATTTTTTGACGATATATTAAACGAAGAAGAACAAAAAACACTATATACTTTAATGACACGTGTCCATAAATATAGCCAAAAAAGAGAATTACCGCCTGAGTAATTTTTTTTATAGTATCATTTGATTAGTCAAGTTAAAAAAGGAGGAATAAACATGTATACAATTTCTGGACATCATCATGTATCAATGCTTACAAAAAATGCACAAATGAATCATGATTTTTATCAAAATGTATTAGGGCTACGCCGAGTGAAAAAAACGGTGAACCAAGATAACCCTACTATGTATCACTTATTTTATGGAGATTTAACAGGTAGTGCGGGAACAGAGCTGTCGTTTTTTGAAATGCCGATTGCAGGAAGAACAGTTCGCGGCACAAACGCAATTACACAAATTGGTTTACTAGTTCCGTCATTTGACAGTCTTATATTTTGGAAAAAACGGTTCGAGTCATTAGATGTACAGCATGGTGAATTAACGACATATGCCGGTCGAGATGCTTTACATTTTGAAGATTCAGAAGGCTTACGAATGGTTTTGTTAAATAATAACGGTGAGAAGGTTCCTGAACAATGGTCAGGATGGGAAGGCTCCATCATCAAACGAAACAATCGCATTTTAGGAATCGGAACAATTGAAATCACAGTGCGTTACTTAGAACGTTTAGCGAAAACATTAAAGGACATGTTTGGTTATGTAGAAGTGACTCGGTCTGACACAGAAGCCATTTATCAATCTGTTGCTGGACAGTCATTCGGAGAGATTGTCGTCAAACAAAAAGTTGGGCCAAGTGAAAAACCTGGAAGAGGAAGTATTCATCATTTAGCCATTCGTGTGAAAGATGAAGAAGAGTTGCGCTATTGGGATGAGATCGTTAAAGAACGTGGTTTCCAATCAACTGGGGTTGTGGATCGTTTCTATTTCCAAAGTCTCTATTTCCGTGAAGCAAACGGTATTTTATTTGAAATTGCGACAGATGGTCCTGGATTTACCGCCGATTCGACGGTCGAAGAACTTGGTAAAACTTTAGATTTACCACCATTTTTAGAAGAACGACGTGCTGAAATTGAAGCAAAATTAACACCACTTGATTAAAAGGAGAGAGCAAACATGAAGCAATATCGTATTGATACAGAAAAAGGACTTGAATTCGGTTTATATTCAATTGGGGATCATTTACCTAACCCACATACAGGCTCAAAAATTAGTGCTGAACAGCGGATTCAGGAATTAATTGAGGCAAGTAAGCTAGCTGATCAAGCAGGACTTGACGTATTTGCTGTTGGTGAAAGCCATCAAACGTTTTTTACAACACAAGCGCATACGGTCATTTTAGGGGCTATCTCTCAAGCTACAACAAATATTAAAATTGCCAGCTCAGCAACGGTGTTAAGTACATCCGATCCTGTACGAGTATATGAAGATTTTGCCACACTTGATTTGATCTCAAAAGGTCGAGCAGAAATTGTTGCAGGTCGTGGTTCACGTGTTGGGGCATATAGTTTACTAGGGTTTGATGTACGTGATTATGAAGAGTTATTTGAAGAAAAAATGGAACTTCTGATGAAGTTAAATAACGAGGAGAAAGTAACATGGAAAGGTCAATACCGCGCACCGTTGAACAATGCATCCATTTTACCACAACCTCAAAATGGTCATCTGCCAATTTGGCGTGCAGTAGGCGGCCCACCTGCTAGTGCGATCAAGGCTGGATATGTAGGTGTACCGATGATGCTAACAACACTTGGTGGTCCTGCTATTAACTTCAAGGTCTCGGTTGAGGCGTATCGTGAAGCAGCGGAGCGTAGTGGTTTTGATCCAGCAACATTACCAATCGCAACAACGAGTTTATTTTATACAGCAGAAAATTCACAGGATGCACTTCGTGAGTATTATCCACATGCTAATTCTGGTATGCAGGCATTACGTGGGGGTGGCTATCCAAAACAACAATTTGCGCAATCTACAGATTATCGTGATGCATTAATGATTGGTAGTCCACAACAAATTATCGAGAAAATGCTCTACCAATACGAATTATTTGGTCAACAACGCTTTATGGCACAGATCGATTTTGGTGGAGTGCCATTCGATAAGATTGCAAAAAATATTGAACTGATTGCAACAGAAATTATGCCAGCGATTAAGAAACATACAGCAAAAAAATAAGGAGTGATTCGGATGAAAATTGTAGGAATCTCAGGTTCTAATGTAGGCTCCAAGACACGAACAGCAATGGATTATACGTTAAAATTAGCAAATGAGAAATATCCCGATGCAGAAATCACATTAATAGACCTTGCAGAATATGAATTGGTGTTTAGTGATGGACGAAATTATTGGGAGTACGAAGGGGATACTAAGTATGTAACAGAAACTATAATGGCAGCAGATGCGATTATTATCGGTACACCCGTATTTCAAGCATCTATTCCAGCGACATTAAAAAATATTTTTGATTTATTACCAATCAACGCTTTCCGAGATAAAGTAGTGAGTATGCTTGTTACAGCTGGAACTGCTAAGCATTATTTAATGGTGGAACAACAGTTAAAACCAATTTTAGCTTATATGAAGGCACATATTGTCCAAACCTACGTATTTATCGAAGAAAAGGATTTCCAACGAAAAGAAATAATCAATGATGATATCCTTTTCCGTATGGAGCGTTTAGTGGAAGACACAGTTTTACTTGTTCAATCATACTCGAACGTTCGCCAAGCAAAAGATGCGGAATATGATTTTTAAAAAGGTTAAGTCAGTTGAAACTGGGTATTATAGCACCGATGTTGACAACAGTATAGGAACATAGTTATTCAACTAAAATGATATTTTCCTGTAACATAGATTAGCGCTCATTTTCATTTTAGGTCGCACTTCTTAAAGTCTTCTTCCTTTTTGAATTTGACCATTCATCTCGTGAACTCTGTATGCCATATTCTTTCCTGAAGGAAGATTCTTGTCTCTATTGTCAGTTGTTCATTACCACTACAACAATTAGATGAATCTTGCTTAATTTCATTCGGGTAGGGAAGTGTTACAACAACTAGTCTTTTCTTGAAGTAAAATAGGTTAGGTTATGGGTAAAAGTAACCACATATTGTTTTTTTACTTATAACATAAAGGGTTATGTGTGTGTTAAATAATAAGGGAAAAGTAGATTTGACCTTTAACAAAAGCCTACTGTAACGCACATCTTTTTTGTAAGAATACAAAAAAGTACCCTAAAGATAGACTTTTTTAAGCGTCTAATCTATAGGGTACTTTTAAAGATGTTTTAAACTGTGTAAAAAATAGGTTATAGTTCAATCACTAGACCGCTTTTAAGACTAGATTATTTAGTTAATTAATCTAGTTGGTGATTAAGTCCGAATTTCTCTCGTAATATGCTACTGCCATAACCAATGAATCCTCCAACAATTGCAGGAATAATCCACCCTAGTCCTACGTCATACATAGGAAGAATTGCATTAAAGAAATGATCAATGGACGTAAAGTGTATGCCAACTCCATTTAATCCATCAAATAAACTAATTATAAATGTTAAAAGTAAGCTTCCTTGATAAACTTCTGCTTTCCCTTTAAATAAAGAATGAAAAAAGGTTAAGAAAATTAATACTATAGCTAAAGGATAAATAGCTGTTAATACAGGTACAGATATAGCAATTAATTGTGTTAACCCAATATTAGCAACTATTGCACTAAAAATAGATAAACTAATAGCGAGTGTTTTGTAAGATATCTTAGGAAATAGCTTATGGAAATATGTAGAGCATGATGAAACTAGTCCTACGCTCGTTGTTAAACAAGCTACTGTTATCATTAATCCTAATAATATCCCACCATAGGAACCAAAATAGTACTCCGAGACTTTTGCTAAGATTATACCTCCATTATCTAAATGTCCAAGTTTTTCTACACTTGAGGCACCCATATAAGATAGAGAAGTATAAAAGGTTGCTAGGATAATGGCAGCAACTCCAGTTGCTTTTCCACAAACAATCATAATTTGTTTTTTTGTTTTTGCACCTTTGTCTTTAATAGCATTAATGATCATGATACCAAAAACAAAAGATGCAAGAGTATCCATTGTTAAATAGCCTTCTCTAAACCCATTAAAAAATGGTTGAACTGAGTAATCCTTAACAGGTGCTTGGAAGTCACCGATTGGATGAATTAAAGCAACTACTACTAAGACTCCAATAAACATTAACTTGATTGGTGTTAATACCTTCCCAACAATTTCGACAATTTTCGCAGGATTAAGCGAAAAAAGACATGTAATGCTAAAAAATACGATGGTAAAAATAAGTAAAGGTATAGGACCTGAGTTTTCGGACAAAAAAGGTTTGACACCTACCTCAAAAGAAACGTTTCCTGTTCTCGGTATAGCGAATAAAGGACCGATTGCTAAATAAAGAATAGTTGTAAATATTATCCCAAACACAGGATGTACACGACTTGCTAACGATTGTAAATCATCTTTCCCCGAAAAACCAAGTGCTAATACACCAAGTAATGGTAATCCTACTCCTGTTACTAAAAATCCTGCATTAGCTGACCAAATATTTATTCCTGCTGATTGACCAAGCATTGGTGGAAAAATTAAATTTCCTGCCCCAAAGAATAAAGCAAATAACATTAAACCAATAACCACTATAAATGAAAATGGTACTTTATTAGACAAATTAAAACCTCCATGAAATATCTAAAATTTACTATTTAGAAAAAATATTAATTTTTCTAATAATTACGTACAAGCAATTATATAAGACCGTATTGTATTATAACCATATAAATTTAATATTTCAATATATTTTTATTATATTCCTTAACCCAAATACGCTCTACAGTATTCAAGTTCGGAGAGTACGGCGGTAAAAAGAGAAGGGGGAGATGATTTTCATTCTCCTCCAAAAAAAAGGTTCAGAAGCTTCAAGATATGTCATTGGAAACTGACCACTTTTTCTTTGTTAATGTGAATAGAAAGGGAAGTGGGTTGAATATAATAAGATAATAAATTTGATCATGCTTACTAAGAATGGGAGTGGAAAATTATGAAGATATCTGAGATATATAAAAGGTATTTAAAAGGGGAGAAATTTAAGAGTATACGTGAAATTAATCTTGGATATTTACCTATAAAACGGCCAGCTGATTTAGTGGGGCGTTCACCAATTATGCGAGAACTTGCCAAGAAACATTCAAAACATTTAAATAATAAATAAACCCCCGCTCAATTGTGCAAACGGGGGATAATAATATTAGTTGATTTTTTTGTATTGCGTCATTCTTATTACTAATGGATCCGTTTTACTAACATGAATGGGTCTAACTATACTACCAGTTATTTTTACTTGATTAGCATTCCTATTAGTACTTGTTTCACCCAATTTTCTTTTTGCCCGATCTCTAATATCTTGTGTTCTAATTGGAGTTTTAGCGCTTTCCATATAGATCACTCCTTTATTCAATGATATATGAATAACCTTTCATTCGTCAAGACTAGACTCATGTTCCGTTTCCAACGTTACCATCATTACTTGTCAAAGCCACCATATACTCGATGTTTTCAATATTCTTACTGATCGTATTATGTAATAGTTCGAAAAGGTATCTATCTAAAATGTCAAAGGGATACGTATAACTGCTAATAACAGTAACATACTCATCTACGCCGTAACAAAAATAGAAAACAAGATAATTCTTTTTAAATAAGTTATCTTGATTATTTTTATTGAAAATTGCAGATTCTCCTGTTTCTTTAGTTTCTTCGACTAATTCATTTAACTCTTCAGGTACAGATCCATTGTATACACTATATGAAAACGTAGCATGTAGTGGGTGGTTTTTGTACCCCGCTTGAATCTCTGCTAAAAAATAGTCTAATACCTCTTTAAAATCAATCATTGAATCATTTAAAAAGTCTAGCGTTCTTCCAGCTGCATGATCACTAGCTAAATAGGCCATTAGTTTAGCTTTAGTTCCGCTGATTTCAACCGTTTCAATTGCTGCTTGCTCAATATCATCTACCTCAAATTCCATATTGAAAAACTTAAATCGTTTTAGGCGTTTAAAGGCAACAGGAATGATCAAAAATAAAAGCATCCAAATTAAAAGTAAAAAGAGGCCTCGAAAGATAACTTTATTAAAGTTTGATTCTACAATAGGTTTAACTAAAATATTTAACCACGTTTCCTTCTCTTGAGTATTGCTATTTAAAGAATTTTCAACTGCTATAACGTCCGACTTTGTTTCATCGTTTTTTAAAGACGGTGCGTTAGAAGGCGTATGTACAGAGGATACACTCTTTTCTGACTGTAAAAAGAGTTTCTCTGGATTCTCATTGATAGTCTTAATGCCAATTAGAAGGGAGGCAACCGTCATCCATATTAAAATCAGAACAATTCCCGTAGTGTATAAATAAGGGATTAAAAAATGAATCCATTGAAAAAATGATCTTCTTTCCGCATTTTTATTATTCATGTAAGGCACAATTCTTCCTTTCCTCTTTTCTGTGGAAAGGGGCGGGGCTTCGCAAAAACAGCTCCGCACCGCCACCTTTATAAGGTGATACAATTGGAGAACCTAAACTTTTTTCAACGTTGGGTTGCGTGTAGGCGCTCATGGATATTTTTTATTATATCAAAATGCTTTCTATCTAATAATATTGTAAACTATTCAATTTTAAAAGTTTATTATTTTGGGTTATTTGTACGGAAGAGTTAGGGTTAAGACCAAATGATGTTTTATTGGTAAATGCTTATAAATCTTCAATCAGGCATATCAATGGCTAAAGGAAAATTCTTCTTCAGTTCGCTGGCCAGCATAACTGAATTAAAACGCGATATCATTAAGCGTAAGAACGAAAGGTGGATTGATGATAGCTAGAGCAACGGGAAGTGGAGGGGACAAACCTAAGGAAATGATTAAGTTATTCTGCCTATATGTTACACTTTATTAGAAGTTATTTAGCATTGGGAAAAAGGGAGAGAAAGCAATGTTACAATCATTGATTTTTGATATGGATGGCACTCTATTTCAAACAGATAAAATTTTAGAATTATCACTTGATGATACTTTTAACCATTTACGGTCACTACATATATGGGATACAGTAACCCCTATTGATAAATACCGTGAAATTATGGGTGTACCTTTACCGCAAGTATGGGAAGCTTTGTTACCTAACCATTCCAATGAAATAAGGGAACAAACAGATGCTTATTTTCTGGAAAGATTAGTTGAAAACATAAGCAGTGGGAAAGGTGCCTTATATCCTCATGTAAAGGAAGTTTTCAGTTATTTAAAAGAGAATAATTGTTCCATTTACATAGCTAGTAATGGTTTAACGGAATATTTAAAAGCAATTGTAAGTTATTATAATTTGGATAATTGGGTTACTGAAACATTTAGTATTCAACAAATTCAAACGCTCGATAAAGGAGATTTAGTTAAAACAATTATAAAAAAATATGATATAAAAAAAGCAGCTGTAGTCGGAGACCGTCTATCTGATATTAATGCGGCCAAAGATAATGGTTTAATTGCAATTGGATGTAATTTTGATTTTGCACAGGAAGATGAACTCGCTCAGGCTGATTTAGTAATAGATGACTTAATTGAGCTAAAAACACTATTACCTAAAATGAAACAACGGAATTGTATTCTCATAGAGTAACGGAAGAAGCATTAGAACTATGAAAACTTTCAAAAATTTAGTGATTACACAGGAGCGGGTTTAAACTGCATGCTTTCTTCTATCATGTAAGAACGATATTTTCTTACATAATCTGTGGTGAAGCAAGGGCCACATGAATGGCTAACAAGGTACTTTAATTCAACATTGGACCACCAAATTGGTGGTCCAATGTTCGAAAATAATTATAATCATATATCCCCCTTTCTTTAAAGAACTGATTCAACACCTTTTGATCTTCCACAATCAAGCCATATTAAAATTATTAAGTGATTGTGGTCAGTAATAGGCTGGAATTCTATTAAAACTTAGTGTAGACCAAGAAAACAGCGAATTAGTATGCTTCAGATTCTCTCTCAGACGAAATTAAATTTAATTTTGCATACTACTCTTCATTAATTTTGTTCTAGACGTGAATATTGTGAAAAGTATCTTCCTATTTTGTATAATCTCATGCATTATGACCTATGTACCAGACTTATATCCATAGACTTCAAAGTCAATGCAAATTCCCCACATTGTAAGGTTTGCGGGGAATTTATTAATCAGTCACTTAAACACATTCACTTTATTTAAATGAATATACGTATTATCCTGATTCACACGTTCCAAGTATATATTTGTGGTAGAAATATCAGAATGACCGGCCCAATCCTTAACCACAGCAAGCGGAACATCATTTTCAAGTAACATCGTGACAAAAGTATGTCGAAACCAGTGAGGTGAGACTTTAGAATTTTTTCCTGCCAAATGAACGGCTTCCTTGACAATCTTATAAAGGCTTGGATAGGTTAACCGTTTTTTATGTTTACATGGTTCTTTCTTATTATATAAAGCGAAAAATAGCGGGCTGACATCCTCTGGATTTATCTCAACAGATTCTCCAAGACTTTTGCGATAATCGAATAGCAGCTCTATAGTCTCTTCTTTGACGGGAATGGATCGCGGTTTTTTTCCTTTACCAATCACATCCGCATATAAATGACCTTGACGATTGTAACGAAAACTGCCCCAATTCAAACTTACTAGCTCACTGGCACGAAGACCCGTGGTATAAAGAAGATAGCCAATCAATAAATTACGTTTTTCCAACTGTTCACGATTCGTATTTGCTTTTACAATTTTGGGGAAGCAGGAAATCAGATATTCCGCATCTTTCTGATTCAATTCTCTGACTTGGACCCGAGTTTGCTCCGCTGCTGGACGAGTTTCTTCTATTATATAGTGTCCTTTTTTAGATGTTGGCTTGGAGATCCAAGTGGAAAGAAGTGCTTTGTAAAATTGCGTTTCATATCCAAAGTCTAATAGTCTTCGAAAAAACTCTAGTTTTCTTATAGCAGATTTAGAGGCATACTTTTCTTTAATATATTTATTGTAAGCTTTTACTTCTGGAAAACCTATATTTCGAAAAGTCAGGGAATGCTCCATTAAAAATTGTAGTAACGTTTTGGCATCCGAACGGTAAGCTCTTATCGTGTGGGGGGACAGCGACTTATCTGGAGTAAATATTTTTTCTGAAAAAAATAATTCCAAAAAATCTTGCTCAGAGCTATCCGAAAGAGAAAGGTTTCGATGTTCATCGAGTAAGTGTCGATGTTCTAATTTATTTTGTAACTGCGTTAAATAGTGCTCACTCGTCAAATGATCAAGAAGGGTTAAATCATTCATTAGTTAGTCTCCTATATGTATTAAATTTATCATAATTTTATTATGTATAGTAAAGATAAGATCTAATTATCTTTACTTCTATTTTAACATAGAATATTCGTTCTATATAGGGATTCTTTCACAAAAATATCTATTTTTCTAATGTCTGAGATTCGCTCTCAGACGAAATTAGTTTTATTTTTTAATACCATTGGCCATTCATTTCATTACAGCGGCCCTTAGTATTTTTTATAAATTCTTCCAAAAAAGTTTCCACTTGATAGCGAGGAAGAGTGAATGAACTTCTTTTTTTGAAAGGTTTATGTTAGCCTTGATTAATTAATAGTTAATGGTTATGAAGTATATTCATGTGGACATACGAAGATAGCTTTCAAATAGGAGTGAATAACAAAGAAATACAGATGTATGATCAGGGACTATTGAAGAACTTTCAAATGGCAAATAAAAAAACAAAAACTGTCATTTATGCACAATATTTGTTATCATAACGGATTCAACAGAAAATGTAATCCAACCAACCATAAAGTATATTGATATAATCTATTGTCAGTAATAATCCGTAATTTTTGGCATTTTATCTATATTTAAATATATTGATATAATAATTTAATCATAGATATATATTTTCCGTAACCTTTTCTAGAACTGTTTTGACCAGATGAAAATAGTTTCAATGCGAATTTACTACGAAAAAATTCTTCTGAAAATCCAGTATACCGTTGAAAATAAACAATTCTATATTCTGATGCCTACCATTTATTTGTACTGTATATGCCCCATAGGTTGCTGTAATCTTTTTACTAGTCAAGTACTACTAAACACAATTGAGGCTAATATAATAACGGAATACTTATCAATACTTCATTGTCCAATTACTGTTACTAGCATTTAATTGATCTATGTTTTGGCAGTATGTTTCTAATGCTTTATGAATATTTTAAAAGTGAGTTATTGTATAATCGCTAATTTTTATACAAACTTGTGAAGAAATACTTATTACACTAACCTAAGTGTAGATCCAGAAAGTTTTATCGATTTTAAGGAGAACTTCTCAGTAGTTAAAGAAATGATTGTAGTAAGAGTGAAAATAAGCTTTCTAAAAATAACGAAAGGGAAGAATAAAAAAGAAAAGAGGAAATGCGATGAAAAAGCTAATAATACTAACTTTTATTATTGTGGTAATGACTGCTTGTGGAAATGAAGACGAAACAAAGTTGCAAACGCAAAATCAAGAACAAATAGTAGACGATGTTGAAGCAGATCATGGTCAGACGGAAGAACAAGGGACAGAAAATGAAGAACACGTTGAAACAAATAAAAATGTAGCAAGTGAAAGCGATTCAGAACCAATAAGTTTCCAAAGCATTATTCCGAGTGAATGGGACATTACGTTACCTACAGATTTTTCTGTCACACAAGGAAAGTATTTAACTGCTATTGCATCTTTACAACAAGATATAGTAACTTTTGAATTTTATGAAACAGATAAAGAACTAGCTTTAAACGATCCGAATATAAAAAAAACCGGGCAATTAATTGGACATTTAGTAATTAATAAATATGCATCGGCAGCAGCTGCAAGTGAAGAAATAGATAAAAGCATTTTCACTGATGGTGAAACTGTTAATTTAGGCCATGGCATAACTGGGTATCAAGATGCAGGAGCGGGCTCATTATTTACAAGTTGGAATGAAGGACGCTGGGCCATCATCGCACGTTCAACAACAGAAAAATCAGAAGCAAGCTTAGCGACAGCAAAAGAAACTGTAGAATTTTTGGAAACACATATGATGCCCATTCCAAAGCAGTATGGGCATTTGCATATTGATGCAGAACATAAAGGTAGCTTTGCAAAATGGCAAAAACAAAACTTCGTTTATACGTTAACAGACTTTGGTGACAAAACACTCAATTGGCTTGTAACTTTTAAATAAAAGGTATGAGATCTTTTTTTATTAAAAGTCAAGAGTTAAAGTAATGCGCTTAATACATCAGTATTCTTTATACAATGTGCAACATTATAACAAGTTATTTTTAAGCTGAACTAATTTTTGTATTAGTTCAGCTTTTATTTGTGATTAAAGATAAAATTGGTAATATTTACGAAACAGAAGTGTGGTATACGTGAGATATTAAATTATATTTTTCAACTAACGAAGCAGTTTAGCACAAGAAGAATAGAGGTCTTGATAACCTTAATGTCGAAAAGAATGTATAAACCGTATAAAACACAAGGAGAGGTACTTTGAAAAAAATTAGGGAAGCAACAAAAGAGGATATGATAGAAATTTATAAGATGGGCTATGATGTTTGGGGAGATAATCTGCCATATGAAGAATATATAACTATGTGTCAGGATTCCAATAAGTATAAAAAGGGAAAGTGGTACATTCTTGAAGCAACAGATACAAAGCAACTATTAAGCTCCCTCATCGTATATGAACTAAATCTTTCTGAAGATCAAATTGTAAAAGGGATTGGTTCAATCGCTACTCCTTTATATTTAAGAAAAAAAGGATATGCTTCTTTATTGGTCAAAGAAACGATAAATAAATTAGAACAGGAAGAAAACTGTAACAACTTTTTCCTTTATAGTGATATTGGGATAGAATTTTACAAAGGATTAGGTTTTATTGTACTGCCTAATGATAGTCAAAAATATAAAGACAGTGTTTGTATGTATTACTCAAAAGAAAATGATATCGACTCCATATCACTTGATATCCCCAATTACTTTTAAAGCAAATCCTTATTGAAGTAATGGGGAGCTTTACTTGAAGATCATTGAGCTGCTTAAACAGCTCTTTTTTCTTATTGAGCTAACGTGGCAGGTTAGTTGAATAAGGGGTCATATAATTTTGTGGTAAAGTTATACAAGGATTGAAAATAGCCGTAATAATAGAAGTTTTGATCCAACATAGCTTCCACAATCGGGCGCGATTGTGGAATAAGCTTCATTTTTCTTGTTTAACTAACGGGGGCGTTAATTAAAGATCATTGAGTTGCATAGGCAGCTCTTTTTTCTTTATTGAACTCCCATGAAAGAACTTAATCATCTTTCATTTTCTGTGGTGAAGTGTTGATTTTGGCGCTTCATGGATGGCTAACGAAGCAGTTTGGTTTAATTACAAAAATGCTATTCATTTAAGAAAACAATAAGCAGAAAATTTGGTTGACAATATTAAAGTTACGTGTTATTTTTTGATGTTATTTAAAATTGAAAAATGGCGACATGGCTATAGGCGTCATGTTGGCAAATTAACATAGAAAATGTTTTAATACAGAGCCTCCTAATTCTTAGGGGTCTCTGCATTTTTTTTATTTTATATAGGAGGAATCACGCATTAATGGGAGGTATGATTACTTTTCTAGCTCTCTTGACTGCAATAATTGCTTTTAAATATCGAAGGGATTAAGGAGAGGGAATATGCTTATTACAGATAACATTTATGGTCAATTTAATATAAAGGATAAAGTTCTACAAAAGCTAATTATGAGTGAACCAATTCAGCGTTTAAAATGGATTCATCAGGGTGGAGTCATTTATTTATTTAACAAAAAATGGAATGTAACACGATATGAACATTCAATCGGCGTAATGTTATTAATTCGTAAGCTTGGTGGGACTGTAGATGAACAAATTGCAGGGTTGCTACACGATGTTTCTCATACTGCTTTTTCTCATGTAGTTGATTATGTCTTCGAGAACGAACTTGAGGATTACCACGAAAAAATATATAAGGATGTTGTAGATGATTCCAAAATACCCGATCTTCTTGCTGATTTTAACTATAATTACAAGGAAATCATAGACGATTCTAACTGGTCAATATTAGAACAGCCTGCCCCAGCCTTATGTGCTGACCGCATAGACTACACACTTCGTGATATGCATGAGTATGGTATATATCACTAGAAAACGTTCAAAGATTTCTTGATAATCTGATAGTATATAAAGGAAAAATCCACCTTAAAGATATAAAGATATCTGAGTGGTTTGTTGAAACTTACTATAAAGAAGTCATCGACTTCTTTATGAATCCATTGTGTATTTATGCTAATTATATGTTGGCGGAATGTTTAAAAGAGGCACTCAAAAAAGGAGAATTCACACCAACAGATTTTCTAAGTACGGATAATGAGTTATTAAAAAAATATATGAAACACAAGACCCTAAGCTTGTTAGTATTTTAGAAAGGATTCGTCCAAATATACGCTTACGTATTAATCAGAAGGACTATGATATCTATCAAAAAAATAAAGTACGTTTAATCAATCCTTTAATTTTACGAGATTGGAAATCTTATTTTTCAACAGATTTATCTGAAGATGTAAAAAGAATGTCAAATCAAGCGCATCACATTGCTACACAAGGAATATACCTTACAATCTGTTAAACCTTAATCAAAAAGTTGCATAAGTAAGGAGCTTATTTAATTACTGTTTATTCAACTAACGGAGGCTTTAGTTTAACAAGATACCAAAATAGCCTTGTTGAAAATAATCTAACAAGGCTATTTTGGTATCTCATTAATTATCTATTTAAACTGCTCAAAATGATTAGCAACCCAACTGATAAACTGAGTAAAGTGCCGTTTATGGTTGCGGACGACCTTATATTCAATTTAGATGATGCGTTGGAAGGGATATCGGTAAAATATTACCACGAATGAGAAAACGGTGATTATTTTGATGTATCGGAAGAGGACGAGTGGGAGTTATTATCTAAAGAGCAGACTTGCATTAGTTTCAGATCTCCAATTCATTGATCGGGAATATCGGAATAATGTTACCACATTTGAAACAGAAGCAAAACGAATATGAAAACGGCAATGTGAAAATATCTCAACTTTCTCGTTGCTGTGCCCACTTTACATTTCTGTAAGGTGGGGCTTTGTGTAGTTATTCTACAAATAAGGGGAATTTTGATAAGTTATCGTTTTTTCTTTTTAGTATCTTTTGATATTGGTTGATTTTTATTAACTTGTTCAAAAATTACATGTACATGAACTATGTTTTCTTCAATTTTCTTAACACTTAAAACTTTTCCTTTGCGACCTTTAATTTTTATATCCTCATCCACAGAAGGAATATGTTTTAGCAGCTGACTTAATACTATAGATTTATTTTCAAAAAAATGAATTGTAACCATCTTTTGTACTCTCCTTATTATTAGAATTTATTCACAATAGAGAGGCCAAGATACTTTTTTGTAAAAGTATTCATCACCCTTTTATAAAATATTGAGTAAACCTTAAATTTAGACCGAAGTTATAAATTTAAGGTTTTATTATTAAATTCCCTTTTTTCTATGGAGTTAAGTTTATAAGGAATACACTAAAGGCCTGATCAGTTTTATTTGAAAAAATTACAGTGGCTTTTGGCAGCCATTCAGTGTCTCGATGAAAAGGAAAAGCCCATTGACGCGATTTCCGTTTTAGAAGAGATTGGCGGGTTTGATGGGTGGGAGGAGGGAACGTTTGATAAAGAAAAGGAGGTTAATATTACCTTTAGAACCTAAAAGGGTGCCACATTACCTTTGCAATCCCATGATTAAATAGCTATGATGAACTCATTGAATATTTTAAAATAAGAGGGCTTATTTAACTTCTCTTAAGCCCTTCCCTTCATGGATTTCTTGAATACCTTCCTATTTGCGCTAACGGATGAAATGCTTAAATAAGTCTATATTAAAGCTCTAAAAAACAACTATTTAGTACATGAAAATATTCTATAGCCCAAAACACCCTCATACTTTGCTATTATATTAAAATGTTCATACATTATCGAGTAAAGTTCAGGTTCAATATACTCTGAGTACTGGAATTCTGGATTTGTATTGTATTGGAGCATAGATTGATTTTGCATACGAATTTTTATATTTTTAAAATCAGTCTGTTCAAATAAAGTGATCCAATTCTTTTCCATGAGGACGGAATCTAATCCATAAAATTGTTTAACTTCTTCCTCTATAGCTGGGGGAAGCCGTTTATTAGTGGTAAGTTCATTTGCAATAAAACGACCACCGCTTTTTAATAATCGAAATATTTCTTTAAGAGATTTTGGCTTATTTACAAAAGAAAGGACAGATTCGGAAATAATAAAATCAAACTTCCCATCCTTTACTGGAAATTTCTCTATTGAGCCTTGAATAATTTCCACCGGTAATTGGTATTTCCTCATTCTGTTTTTTGCTTTTTCCACCATTATAGGGTTAATATCTATCCCCGTTACTTTTGCTCCGTACTGTTCAGCTAGATAGGCAGCTGTTTGGCCGGTACCACACCCTACATCTAAAATGCGAGAAGTTTCGTTAATTTCTTCAACCTTAAGTATTTCCTTGGTTAGAGCAATGCCACCAGGGTGTGCCCCTCCAACACCAAATTTGGACAAAAAATCTAAATATATCGACCTACTAATTAGAATCACCTTCTTCAATCCTTATTTTTATAAAATATGAAAATACAAATAAGATGTTCATCCCCCAATGGCATAAAGATAATTAAAACTCCTAACGGTATACAAAAAAGAAGTGAGAGTATGTCTGGTAAGCTTGTGGTTGTTGTGGATTTTAGTAAAAATAAAATAGGCTCTTAAATCAGGAACAATCACCTAAAAAAATCATAATTTGTTGAAGAGAGCACATCTAGTATCAGATGGTCTCAAATATAAAAAACACAAATTATCTTCATTCAGCTTTCATTTCAGGTACTTGACCTGATTATTAAATATAAAGGAGAGAATAAAATGTATAATTTTCAAAATGAATTACAAATGTTGGATATGGGTAATTATCAAGTTGGTGATTTAATGCCCGTAGATTATCGCCAAGATCCGTTCCAATTTAGCGATATGCGTCGTTGTGGCGGTTGTGGCGGTTGCGGAGGTTTTCGTTGTGGCGGTTGCGGAGGTTTCCGTTGTGGCGGTTGCGGAGGTTTTCGTTGTGGCGGTTTCGGCTGTTTTGGCTGTTTTGGGGGCTTCTTTATTTAGCTGTTGGGAGATTGGTAGTCGTTCTTCAAAAAAAATGGGGTTATTTTATGAAAGGGGAAGTGTCTCTGCATACCGCAGGGCACTTCTTTTTTTAGTTAATCATAATGGACAAATAAAAGAGCATAAAATGGTAGTGCATAATCAGGAGCGATTAGCATTAAGGAGGAGCTGAATGAAAAAACTGAACCCATACTCACGTCTCAAGGTAAAAAGCGATACATTTTATCTACCTGATCCAGAAGGTGGTGTGTATTTTAGAAATAACGTAAGCTCATTCCGTATGGAAGGCGGTGCAATCTATCAGTGGATTGAAAAGCTGATGCCGTTGTTCAACGGGGAGCAAACATTGGGAGATATGACAGAGGGATTAACGGGCCCGTACCGGAGCAGGGTATATGAAATTGGAGAAACGTTGTACAAGAACGGCTTTGTTCGAGATGCAAGTCAAGATAGTCCACATCGATTAAAAGCAAATGTTCTCGAAAAGTATGCTTCACAAATTGAATTTATCGAGAATTTTGTAGATTCAGGTCCATATCGTTTTCAAGAATACCGTCAGTCTAAAGTACTAGCTGTCGGATCTGGTCCCTTTATGGTTTCAGTGGTCTCTGCATTAATTGAATCGGGACTCCCCAAATTCCATTTCATGGTGACGGATTCAGTATCAACGAATTTGTTGAGGATTAATGAGTTGGTACATAATGCCAACAAGGCTGACTCTGAGGTGGAGGTAGAACAGGTACCATTTGAAAAAAGGGAGAGCGGAGGCTTTTTGCAAGAAGCTGTCCAGCCATATGATTGGATTTTATATGTTTCTCAGGATGGAAATGTAAAAGAACTTAGGAATCTAAACACAGTTTGCAAAGAACAGAGAAAGGTATTTCTACCCGCTATCTATTTAGACCAAGTAGGGATTGCGGGTCCTTTGGTGCATCCGGAATCAGATGGATGCTGGGAGTCCGCATGGCGCCGCATCCATCAATCTACATTGCAAGAAGATCGAAAGAATCAAGCCTATTCTTCAACAGCGGGGGCGATTTTGGCGAATATCATTGTATTCGAATTTTTCAAGAAGGCTACAGGAATTACAGGGCAGAGTAATCAAATTTACCTGCTTGATCTTGAAACGCTGAAAGGAAACTGGATTTCATTCATCACACATCCATTGGTTAAGAATAAACGTGTTTCGCCTAGATTGGTTGAAGATCTTGATATACTGCTTAAGAAAGAACGGGGTAAAAAGGAAACGTCTGGAAACCTCTTGGAATACTTCAGTCTATTAACTTCAGAAGAAACAGGGATTTTCCATACCTGGGAGGAACGAAAATTGAAACAGCTTCCTCTTTCGCAGTGCTATGTTCAGGCAGTAAATCCAGTGTCGGAGGGACCGGCAGACCTTCTGACAGAGGTTGTCTGTTCGGGTTTTACACATGAGGAGGTAAAAAGGGAAGCCGGACTGACTGGTATTGAAATGTATGTTTCACAAATGATCAAGGGATTGGGCGATCAGAAAGATAAAGATGATGTGAACATAGCAGAAGGATTTATCGGCATTGGTGCAGGAGAAACAATTGAAGAGGCTGTTTGTCGTGGCCTGCAAGCCTATTTAGAGGAGGAATTGAAAAACAGAAGAATCAATCAGCGGAATACGATTTTTCATGTACAACTGGAAAAGATAAAAGATCCTCGCTGCAGATTTTATTTAAATGCCCTGACTACCTTAAATGGCGCACCAACAATCGGTTTGGAAAATGAAATGCTAGGCTTCCCTGTGATATGGGTAAGGTCTAAGAGCCGTCGATACACTAGCACTGGTTTAAATACAACGTTGGCCTTACGGAGTGCATTGCAACAAGCGCTTATGGATACTCAAAACGAGGTGAATTCAACAGGTAGGGAAGCGGAGTCAGCTGTTTTTCCGAAAGAAAAGGAAGGTAAACTCGAAATCCCTTCTTGTGAAGAAATAACACAATTGGAACTATTACAATCCTCTGTTCAAATCCTGAACGGAAACAGCAAAAGGCTCTTTGTCTATGATCTTGCATTTGAACCTTTTTTAAAAAAGGAACTGGCAGGGGTGTTTGGTGTGCAGGTACGAGAGGAGGAATCCTAATGACTGCCCATATTCTAATTGACGGACATGGTTTATTGGCCGATTTTGTCTATGATCAATTGTCCGGCAACTATCCCATAACGCGTCAAAGCATTTTAGAAGAGGTTCCCAAAGAAACAGAATTAGCTCTGGTGCTACACGATGCCTGGCATCCTTCGGTTCATCAACAAGCGGAAGAAAGATTAAGGGGAACCGGTATCCCGTGGCTCCGAGGTTTTGTTTCATTTGGCGAAGGAATCATTGGCCCATTAGTACATCCCGATACGATAGGATGTTCTCGCTGTGCTGACATACGGCGCCTTATAGCTGGGCCTGATCGCCAAGAAATGTGGGAGTTTCAAATGAGAATGGCATCAGGAGAAGGTGTACTGCGAGATGCATGGGCATCACGAACGGGACTATCGCATATGGCAACTTTGATATGTAAAGAAGTACAACAGTTTCTTCAAGGAGAACCCAACACCTTAGAAGAAAGAGTGTTCATTACTAACCTAAGAACGTTAAAGAACTCAAGTCACCTTTTCTTGCCTGATCCATTGTGCCCGTTGTGCAGTTCAATACCTGATGACACACCGGAACTAGCTCAAATTAGGTTAGAATCTAGTCCTAAATTAAATGGTGATGGTTATCGCTGCCGTTCAATGGATGAATTAAAAACAGTGCTTGTCAAAGATTATCTTGATTATCGTACTGGGATCATGAATGTAAAAATCCAAGATTTCACGCTGCCTTTTGCTGATGTTTTAATGAACATGCCACTGTTTGGAGCGGATGAGGGAGTAGCAGGAAGATCTAATTCTTATGAGATGAGCGAGTTAACTGCTATTTTGGAAGGTTTGGAGCGTTATTGCGGAATTGAGCCTCGAGGCAAAAGAAAGGTAGTTCGGGATAGTTATCATAATTTAGAAAATCAAGCACTTAATCCTGCAACAGTAGGTTTACATGAAAAGGATCAATATGAAAAGCCTCATTTTCCGTTTAAATCATTTAATCCTGATGACCCAATGAATTGGGTCTGGAGCTATTCGTTCTTACAAGAACGCCCTATTTTGGTTCCAGAGTTACTCGCCTATTATAGTTTGGGCTATGGAGAGGGCTTTGTTTATGAAACTTCCAATGGATGTGCATTAGGGGGGAGTTTAGAGGAAGCCATTTTCCATGCTATTATGGAGGTCGTCGAGCGAGATTCATTCTTATTAACCTGGTATGCCAGGCTCCCACTTCCGCGTCTTGATCTTAGTTCTGCTAACGATAAAGAATTACAGCTGATGGTCGACCGTATACGTGAGGTAGCGGGATATGACCTTCATTTTTACAATTCTACGATGGAACATGAGATTCCAAGCGTTTGGGCAGTGGCAAAGAATAAAAAATCCAAGGGTGTAAACCTCATTTGTGCAGCTGGCGCTAACCCTGATCCAGTGCGGGCTGTAAAAAGTGCGATTTATGAGCTGGCAGGAATGATGTTTAGGGATGATGAAAAATTGGAGGAAAACCGGAAGAAATATGAAAGAATGCTACAAAATCCGTTCGAAGTACGTACCATGGAGGACCATGGCATGCTGTACGGATTGCGAGAAGCAGAGGAAAGACTGAATTTTTTATTGGATGATCATCGTCCTTTGCGTACGTTTGCTGAAGAATTCAAACAGTCGCCGGCAAATACTGATTTGAAAGATGATCTTCAGGATATTCTTAATAGATTCCGTCGATTAAACCTCGAAGTCATTGTGGTTGACCAAACAACACCTATAATCAAACGAAATGGATTATTCTGTGTAAAGGTCTTGATTCCTGGAATGTTACCGATGACATTTGGGCATCACCTTACCCGTGTGAAAGGGCTGGAGAGGATCCTCAGGGTACCGATGCAACTAGGCTTTAGGAAGATGCCGTTATCGTTTGAGCAGTTAAATCCATATCCCCATCCGTTCCCATAATTGAAGCGTAGGAGGACAAAAGATTTGGAGCTAGAAACATTTCTACACCATCTACATTTTGACACCGATAAAATCTCTCCACCCGATTGGCAGGTGGACTGGGAAGACGCACCACTTCCCTATAAACTGTACCAAGGCTTACCAGAGATTCCTCTTACCGCAGATGCACCGTTAGCACTAAAGAGAAGTGAAGCCCATTTAAAACCCACCCTGGTGGAGCTTGGTCATTTCTTATGGTATGTATACGGTCTTACTCAATACTCTCAACTCGCTTTAAACGAGGGAAGCAAGGACAAAGCTGTGAGCTTTGTCCAGTCAGTACGGAGATTTGTTCCCTCTGGAGGGGCGTTATATCCCAATGAATTATATGTGTATATAAAGCTTGCGGACGCTCCAACAGGAATTTACCATTACGATGTGGCACATCACCGCCTCGTTTTGGTGCGAGAAGGAAATTACGATGACTACTTATCCAGAAGTCTTGGAAATAGCTATCATATTTCTGACTGTTTTTGCACCGTTTTTGTCTCGACAATTTTTTGGAAAAATTTCTATAAATACAATAATTTTTCCTACAGGCTGCAAGGGTTAGATGCAGGTGTGTTAATTGGGCAATCGTTAGAAGTAGCCAATCAGATGGGTTTCTCTTCAAAGGTCTGCTACCAATTTCTTGATCGATCTATTAATCATTTGCTTGGGCTATCCGAACAGGATGAAAGTGTATATGCGGTTATCCCATTATCTATTAATCCATCTATCCATGGTGTTGACAACAATCATGATAGAGAAGAAATTGTTTCTGCTACAGAATTGTGCCGGGAAGTGCCATTGTTGAAGCATGTTTCTTATAACCGTTCAAAGAGGATTGTTGATTATCCTAGTTTGAGAAAACTTAACGAAGCATCCATGTTTGAAACAACGCAGTCATTTGTAAAGATAAAGAAAAAGAATAATGTGGAACCTACCTTAGGTATGGAGTCGATTTTGCTTCCAGATACGGAATACTTTTCGTACGATCTCGCAACGGTTTGCAGAAAGCGATATTCTCCTGATAGCGATTTTATGATGGGAAAAGTGAGTCAAACACAACTAGCCACTTTGTTAAAAGAGACATGTTCCTTCACGTATCCGAATGACCTTGACGACACACATGGGAATGATGAAGCTCGTGTTTCTTTGTATGGCAGTTTATATAATGTGGAGGGAGTTCCAAGTGGTGCCTACTCTTATGACAATAACGCTCATGCACTTCGGGGCATAACCGAAGGAGATTACCGGCAGTTTTTACAATTAGGATTAACAATGCCCAATGTGAATCTGTATCAAGTTCCGCTCTGTATGCATGTCGTTGGAGACAAGAATCACCTCAAAGAGAAATTGGGATATAGAGGATATCGCATTCAACAGATGGAAGCGGGCATTCTCGTACAACGACTGCTCTTGGTGTCGTGTGCCTTAGGGATGGGGGGCCATCCACTGCTAGGATTCGATGCGAACCAATGTGATGAACTTTATGAAATCAAATCGAAAGGAAAAACCAGCTTGATTCAAATCCCGGTAGGTCCATACCGTCCCCGTACCTGGTTAAAAGGGATTTTGCTTAGCTAGAAGAGACAAGAGTACGCTCTATTTTGCTCTCAACCAATTTGGTTGGGGGTC
Organism: Paenibacillus sp. FJAT-29882; assembly: GCF_001510645.1. Taxonomy (GTDB): domain Bacteria; phylum Bacillota; class Bacilli; order Bacillales; family DSM-1321; genus Peribacillus. Next base: position 1,693,478 of record NZ_LMVB01000001.1, read on the forward strand.
TTTTTATTATTTAGAGCACAAAGTCAAATACAATGGGGCAGAACTAGAGCATGTTACTTTGATTCGCTTTTCTTTATTGATTCCATTGACGTAATCCTTTCATGTCCTAGTAGCTCTTGAAGCGTTTGTAAATCAACTTGCAACATCAGCGTCGCAAAGGTATGACGCAAATGATGTAACGAAAAGCGGGAGGGAGGAAATAATGCAAAAAATTCATTATTATTTAAAACTGGATTAAAATAGAATGGAATTCACTTGAAACATTCTAATTATTGTATTAGAATTACATTTAGAATCAGAATAATCAAATAAATCAAATTATTAAATTGCTAGGGGATCCCTTGATAAGGGCTGAGAAGAAAGTAGTTACTTTTTAAACCCTCAAAACCTGAACAGGTTAGAACCTGCGTAGGAAAGTAGCGAATGTTTGTACTTGTTTGCATGTGAACAAATTTCAAACCAAACCACTTTTCTATTTAGAAGAGTGGTTTTTTTATGAACAAAAAATGCTGAATAGGATTGATACCATATGATTTTAGAAGTAGGTGTTCTAACGGCTTTTTAATTGGATTTAAGGAGAGATAAAGGTGAAGCTAATGGCTGTAACAGATGATATGCAATCAGTTCGTGATCTGGCATCTAAGATCATTAGGATAAAGGATAAGATCGATATTGTCCAAATACGGGAAAAAACAAAAACAGCTCAAGAAATCATTACCGTGCTCCAGTATATGGAGGATGGTGGTGTTGAAAAAGATAAAATCATCCTAAATGACCGTTTGGATATTGCTTTGTTAATGGGTATCCCAAGTGTTCATTTACCAGAAAAAGGTCTTCCTGTAAAAATGGTTAAACAAAATTTTCCTCATATAAGGGTTGGACGCTCTGTTCATTCTTATGAGGGAGCAAAGAAAGCGGAAAGAGATGGCGCGGACTATGTTTTATATGGTCATTGTTTTGAGACCAATAGTAAAAAAGAAAAGACTCCAAATGGCATTCAGCCTATTCTCGAAATGAAAAAGGAGCTAAGGATCCCTGTTTATGCTATTGGTGGTATTACATTGAATAAAATAGATACTTTGCAACAAGTGAAAGTAGATGGCATAGCGGTGATGTCAGGGATTTTTTCCGCAGAAAAACCTTTTTCTTCAACAAAACAGTATTATGAGGCGATAAATCATGAATCAAAAATTTGAAGTAGCCATAATTGGCGGCGGAATAATTGGTTGCTCAATTGCTTATTATTTAGCAAAGGAAAAGATGAATGTGGCATTGTTTGAAGGCAATCAAATAGGTTCGAAATCGACAAGTGCTGCAGGTGGTATGCTTGGAGCTCACTCTGAATGTGACGGAGATTTTGAAGTATTTTTCCCTTTTGCAAGAAGCAGTCAACATGCCTATTCCCAACTTAAAGAAGAATTAAATTATTTGAGCGGTTTCGATATAGGGTACAAAAAAGGTGGGATTTTAAAGCTTGCTTACAATGAATCTGATAGAAATGGGCTTCAATCCATCTTATCTCAACCGACTGTAAAATGGCTCGATAAAGAGGCGGTATGGGAGATGGAACCTGATGTTTCTTCCAATCTATTAGGAGCGGCCTACATTGAAGACGATGTCAATGTTATGCCAATCGCTGTTTGTCAGGCATTTGCCAAAAGTGCCCAAATACTTGGGGCTTCTCTGTTCGAATTTTCCCCTGTACTAGATATTCAAAAGAAAGATAATAGCTTCTTGATTCAAACAGCAACAAGTCACGTGGAAGCTAAGCATGTTGTGGTTGCCAGCGGGGTTTGGAGTACACCATTTTTTAAACAGCTTGGGTTAGACCATCAATTGACTCCTGTAAAAGGGGAATGTCTTTCTGTAATAGATGAAAAAGCGACTTTAAAATATACAATCTTTCATGATCACTATTATATTGTGCCGAGAAATAACGGAAGACTTGTAATTGGAGCTACCATGATTGAAAATGATTGGAATGAAAAAGTTAGTCTCAGTGGGATTGACACTTTAATTGCGAAGGCAAAAACGATGCTTCCGACTGTTGCAGATATGAAAATGGATTCTTTTTGGGCTGGATTACGTCCGCAAACATTTGATCAAAAACCATTCATCGGGCACCATCCTGAAGAAGAAGGGATTTTATTTGCTACAGGGCATTATCGAAATGGAATCCTACTTGCTCCTGCAACGGGGCAAATGATTCGTGATTTGATACTTAAAAGACAAATAAAAAACGAATGGGTGGAGGCCTTTAAAATCGACCGCCGCCAGCCATTGCTGTTAAGGAGGTGAAAAAATGCCCATTACATTAAATGGAAAAAATATTGATCTTCAAGAGGGAGTCAATACGGTTGAACAATTACTTTCCCACTATCATTTAGAAAACCGTATTGTCGTAGTTGAGGTCAACAAGGAAATTGTCATGAAAGAAAACTATAAAACAATGAGTCTCTCACATGGGAATGTCGTTGAAATTATTCATTTTGTAGGAGGAGGATGAAACATGTTAAAAATTGCCGATCGTACGTTTCAATCAAGACTTTTATTAGGAACTGGTAAATATCCATCATTTGATATGCAAAAAAAGGCGGTAGAAGTATCGGAAGCAGAAATTTTAACCTTTGCTGTTAGAAGAATGAATATTTTTTCAGAGGAGCAACCCAATTTTCTTGAACAACTAGATTTGTCTAAATATACGCTTCTTCCTAATACGGCTGGTGCGAAAACAGCTGAAGAGGCGGTGCGGATTGCGAAACTGGCAAAAGCTTCTGGATTATGTGACATGATTAAAGTAGAAGTAATTGGAGATTATCGAACACTTTTACCAGATCCTGTTGAAACATTAAAAGCCTCTGAAATGTTATTGGCAGAAGGATTTATTGTTTTGCCTTATACATCCGATGATGTTGTGTTAGCAAGACGTCTTGAAGAACTTGGGGTACACGCTGTTATGCCAGGTGCATCACCGATTGGTTCTGGTAAGGGAATTATCAACCCACTTAACTTAAAGTTTATTATTGAACAGTCGCAGGTTCCGGTGATCATAGATGCGGGTATTGGTTCTCCTAAAGATGTAGCATTTGCGATGGAGCTTGGTGCGGACGGAGTGTTACTAAATACAGCTGTTTCAGGTGCGAAAGATCCTGTTAAAATGGCACAGGCAATGAAGCTGGCAATAGAAGCTGGAAGATTAGGATTCGAAGCTGGAAGAATAGATGAAAAAGAGTATGCGGTAGCGAGCAGTCCAACAACTGGGATGGTGACATCTTGACGAATCGGTATTCAAGACAGGAGTTATTTTTAGGAAGTAAGGCACATGCCAAAATAACAGAGGCGAGTGTAATCATCATTGGTGCTGGAGCTCTTGGATCTGCAAGTGCTGAAATGTTAGTAAGAGCTGGGATCGGGCGTCTGACGATAGTCGATCGAGATTATGTCGAGCTGAGTAATCTACAAAGGCAGCAATTATATACGGAAGAAGACGTAAGAAATCAATTACCAAAAGCCATTGCTGCCAAAACAAGACTTGAACAAATCAATAGCGAAAATATTATTAATAGTTTCATAGAGGATGTAAACGGACTGAATATTGAAGAATTGATTAAAGATCATTCAGTGATTGTGGACGCTACTGATAATTTTGAAACTAGTTTAATTGTGAATGATGCAGCTGTGAAACATGGAATTCCATTTCTATTTGGAGCATGTGTTGGAAGTTATGGACTTACATATCCAATTATTCCAGGAGAAACGCCTTGTTTACACTGTTTATTAAATCATTTGCCAATGGATGGGATGACATGTGATACCGTTGGCGTGATAAGTCCGATCGTTCAAATTACTGCGGCATTACAAGTTACACAAGTTTTACAGATTCTTTCAGGTGAAACACTTTCTCCGATGCTTCAATCAATGGATATTTGGAAAAATGAAAAAGCGGAGATCAATGTGACTCAGTTAAAAAATAAACTTTGTCCAACATGTGGAGAACATCCATCCTATCCTTTTTTACTGTTTGAAAACCAAATGAAAACAGATGTATTATGCGGAAGAGATGCCGTCCAGCTTCGACCAGGGCTGAAGCAGAAAACTTATTCCCTCCCTCACTTGTTAGAGAGATTGGGGAATCATGTTACTAATCCTGTATTAAATCGTTATTTGCTATCCTGTAAATTTGAGGATTATCAAATCGTTTTCTTTAAGGATGGCCGTGCGATTATTCATAGTACGAATGAAGCAAAAAAAGCGCGAGCTGTCTATAACCGATTCATTCAATTTTATTAGGGTTTATTATTTGGTTTAACGTTGGCGGAATGGAACCGCTGGAGAATGCTTTTTACCCATGTAGTTAGCTAGTAGCATGGAAAATACTGAATTCCCCTTCAGGATTCAGAGGGAAAGAAGATTGTATATATGGAGTTAGGTGTCGGATTTAATACTCCTGGCATTATTAGATATCCATTTGAAAGAATGACCTATCAATAATGAGAAGACGACCTTAATCCGATTAAACAAAGATGATTCAAAGGGGTTAGTGAGCCTCGCGATAAAACAATAGCATCCACTGAAGATATGCAGAAGGTGATACCTTCATTAAGTGTAGTTAAGGGCGTTAAAATGTCGCAATTACAAATAAAGGATTATTCTTCTTTCATTCAACTAGAAGATAAATATACCCCGTCAAAGTTTTACTTTAACCGAAACGAGGAAATATTAGTGAAGGAAAGTGGAAGTATTAGCAAGGATCAACTTCCTTGATATAGCTACCCATGTTGAAAAGTTATGATAAAAGATTATGGAGTATACGATGTTTATGTCCATGTAGAGCCAAATTAATAAAGAAAAGCTAACTAAATCATTACCGCTAAAATGGGCGTTTCCAGTCGGGAAGATAGAAGAAGCTTAACTGAACATACATCAATTAAACGGTTGTCACCAGATGAGTTGAAATCATTGGATTGGGCACCGGCATATATTCCTGCGATTGAAAAATCATCTAGACATCTATGATCAATGAATGTTTTAGAAAAAGAATTTAGCTACTCACCTGATACGTGTGAATAGCTTTTTTTATTTTATGCTACTTGATCGCTCCTATAGTGGGGTTGCATTTATAACTCTGAAGAATGCCTATGACCCTTTCATAGACACTCGTTTTATAGGTCAGTAAAATTCGCTTACAATAGGTGTGCCGATATTGATACAGAATTATAATGAATAATTTTAAAAATGCTGGTAGAATGATAATCATCGAATTTATAGAATGTTTAAAAGGTGGGACTAGTAGTTTGAGCAAAGAAGGAATCATTTCTTTAGGTGAGGCATTTGTTGATCTTATTTCCGCTGATCAGACAAATACAAGGTATCAACAGTTTGTAGGAGGGGCAACAGTGAATGTTGCAGTGAGGGCAAGTAGACTTGGCATTCCTTCTTATTATTTATGTAAATTAGGAACAAATACCAACAGCTTGTTTGTCGCAAAGGCATTGAAAAAGGAAAACATCAATATTGACTATTGTGTTTCTTCCTTTGAGAAAAAGATATGTAGTGTATACATACATCTTAATGAGGATGGTGACAGATATTTTCATAAATATGTGAACGAGACTCCGGATGAATGGTTAACCGTTGATGAATTAGAGCAAGAACTTTTTCATGCTGGGAAAATCTTTTATTTTAGCTCTGGGACACTTTTCAATGATAAAGCACGAAAAACGACAGAACAGGCGTTAGCATATGCAGGAGAATACCACATGCTGGTGGCGTTTGATGCGAACATTCGCTTAAAGCGTTGGGAAAGTGAAGAAGAATGCAGGGAGCGGGTCTCTTCTTTTATGAAACGAGCTGACCTTGTGAAGGTGACGGAGGATGAATTGCTGTTCCTGACAGAAGCAAGCACAATGGAGGAAGGTCTAGTTAAAATGACTAGCCTGAACATTCCGTTTCTGTTCATTACAATGGGGGAAGCGGGAGCATGTGTTTTACATGATGGAAACATAATGGATGTTCCAGGAATCAAAGTTAAGGCTGTAGATACAACTGGTGCGGGAGACGCTTTTTTCGCAGCTATTCTATCTCGTTTTCACAAAGAGGGAGTGCCAGTGGACGATAGCCAATTAAAGGAGTATGTTCATTTTGCCAATAAAGTAGGTGCAATTGCGACGACAAAAATTGGTTCATTGTAATTAGAATATAGTTAAATTACTGTGTGATTATAACCAGGTTTCCCTAATTAATATTAATATTGTTAAGTGTGCTTGAAATGAATGATTTTATTTGATTGTTTAACATAGCTCTAAAAGAAAAATGGCGAATTAAATTTTCGATATATAATAATAATGTTCGTATTTATATATCGAAAATGCGATTCCTCCACCAGCGGAACACAACATAATTCAGGGAAAACACGAACGTTGTAAATGTTATTAGATATAAAGTAACTAAACAACAAGTATATCCGTCCATTCTGAAAAGGAGGGAGAAAATATTGAAAAAGTTAGTATTAATTCCAATGTTAATTCTTTTATATGTTGTTTTGATGGGTTGTAATTTGATTCCATCTAAGAACAATTTGTCGATTAAAATGATAGCATTCAATGACCTTACAGATGAAGAACAAGATTTAATTCCTGTAAGTCCAAAGGATTCAATCGTAGAGAAAATAACAGTTAATAATGAAAACATATCCTTAATTGATAAGAACTATGACAAAGATCAAGTTTATTCTGTTACATTTAATAATACCGAAACTGATTCTTCAGGAAAACTTACGGTTTTTATTGATCTGCATAAAGAAGCAGTTGTGGGAAAAGGATTTATAAGTAAATAAATTCTTTTCCTTTTTATTTACCAAATGGCGCATTTAGCTATAAAAAGGGAGGCACATAGAAAAACGGGTTTGGGTTTGGGTTTCCTTTTACTTTAATTATTTTTTCTAGTTTACATAATATATATTATAGGAAGTCATTTTATTTTTTTGTATTTCGTCTCATATACTAAGATTACTTAATGAAATGAGACAAAAGAAGAATTTTTACTATAAGTTACAATGAATTTGTTTTAAATTATTCCTAATTAAGATTATTAATTACTTTTTTTGTATTGCGTCATTCTTATTACTAATGAAGCGAAGTCATTTAATACAATTGCAAAATAAATTAACCGTACAATTGAAAAAAAGTTGAACTCTTATTTAATATAATTCTTTCTTATTGATCATAATACTTTGTGATTAAATTTGAATCAATTTATATATTGTTCATAATTCCCGATCATTAAATCAGGATTTGAATTACATTATCGAAATTTCATGTTCGTTCAATGATACATATCTTTGAGTCTGCTTAAGATGTATTTTTTGCGTAAAACGTAATTAATACGATTTATTATCCGTAACCCACTAAAAAAGCATTTATCAAAAAAAGTCTGCATAAAGGAATTATTTCTCTTATACAGACTTTTTAACTTTATTTATCAAACAATGCCTGTTTGGCTAATGTGATTATTGCCATATCTTCCATTGGCGGGTTATGCAGACCGGCCCGAACGTCGCGATAATAGCGTTGCAGCGGATTCGTTCTTTGTAAGCTGCGTGCTCCTACAACCCGCATGGCTAGATCGACAATTCGAATTGCTTTGTTAGTTACAGATACTTTTACAGCTGCTAAGTCAGTTGCTAGCGTTTCTCTATTTTCCGGTTGTGTTTGCCATTTATTCGTTACTGAGTAAAGAAAATGACGAGCTTCTGTTAATTCCAATTCAATTTCACCGATCGTGCGCTGTACGTTGGGTAAGTCTCTGATTGGTCCACTTATACTATTAGGAGCATAAGTTTTGGCAAATTGTACTGCATAGTTTCTTGCTGCAGCTGCAATGCCTATGTAACATGCTGGAATATGTAACATCCAACCGGTTCCAGGTTTATTGGCTGTTTGCTTATGTTCAACAAAATAACGGTCAGGAATTTTCACATGTTCAAGGATTAAATCATGGCTACCGGTTCCTTGCATGGAAATCATATCCCATGTCTCTTCAATTCGAACACCTGTAAGATTTCGCTGGATGAGAAACGTTCCCACACATTCCTCTGAAGGAACCCAAGCGGTAACGAGAAAAATATCAAGTACAGGTGATAATGTCGTAAACGTTTTTCTCCCCGTAATAATCCAGCTATCCCCATCTTTTACAGCGGTTGTTTCAGGTCTCCCTCCTCGCGTTGGGCTTCCCGTTTTTGGTTCAGTTGCTGCGGTATTCACCAATGCTCCATTACCAATTTCTTTTAAAAATTCATCCATTACGACTTCATTCCAAGACTTTTTTTCCATTAAGCTAAGAACCGTTCCAACATGCCAGCCAATAGAAAGCGCAGTAGGTCCACATTCCGTCGCGATCCGCTCCTGTGCCAAAATAAAATCGTATAGCGATCCTCCAAGACCTCCATATTCTTTCCCTAATGTTAGCTTGGTGTAACCAAAATCTTTTAATTTCTGGATATTTTCAAAAGGAAATCCTCTCGTTTCATCTAACGTTCCTGCACGCGAAGCAAAGTCCGAAATCGCTGAGCCTAACTGTTCAATATATGTTTTTTGTTCTTCAGTTTGAAAAAATGACAACGGTATTCCCTCTCCTTTATTATACTTTGCCTCACGTTAGCGCATTGCATTGTATTGATGTTTTTTCCATCCACCTAAGTAAAATCCGTGCATTTTGATTAATCTTCCAACCAAAGTGTTCCACCAATATCCAATACTTGTAATTGTTTTTCCGGTAGCTCTTGTTTTCTCCATTCCCGCTGTAAACGATCCAAAGCTTCTGGACCTGTATCATCAGCAAGACGGTAAGTACCATAGTGCATCGGAATAAAGGTAGTTCCTCCCAGTTCCTGAAAAGCTTTCACTGCCTCTTCCGGATTAATATGAGAATCTTTCATAAACCATTCAGGCTCGTATGCCCCGATTGGCATTAATATATGCTTGAGATTAAATCGTTTAGCGATTTCATTAAATCCACGAAAATAACCAGTATCTCCTACAAAATAGATAGAATGATCCGCTTCGATTGCTTCAATAATCCACCCGCCCCAATGTGATGAATTTGTATCGAATAGACTGCGACGTGTCCAATGCTGCGCAGGAACGAAACTAAGTTTCAGATTTTGGTACTGGAACGAGTCCCACCAATTCGCCTCAATGATATTCTTATACCCTTTTTTCAAAAAAAGCTGCTTCAGACCATAAGGAACGTAATAAATCGGATTTCCTGGCAATCGACGAATTGTTCCGAAATCAAGATGATCATAATGACTATGTGAAATAATCACGATATCAATGTCCGGTAACTGGTCAAAAGAAAGGCCAGGCTCTGTCATTCGCTTCTGTGTACCTTGCCATTTTGCCCAAACAGGATCTGTTAAGATATTCACCCCACCAAATTGAAGCAGAAACGTTGAATGTCCAATCCAAGTGATACTAGGTTTGCTTCGATTACTTTTAAGCTCTGTTACTTGTTTGTTGTTTGCTTGAGGTATTAATGTGTTCAAATCCTTCTTCTTCGCGCGTCGTTCTTTACTCCATTGAAGCAATTCTTTAACAGATTTCGTATTCATAACACCATCTAAATTTTCATATTTGATTTTCACTTGATTAGCCTCTCATATTCGTACTTTCTCGTTCTAAAAAAGAGAGAACACTTCCTAAATATTTCTGAACTTCTTGAACTTGATAAGCAGCAGAATCAGCAATTTGTTTGTAGTGATGCTGTCCCTCATCTGTTATTCTCAAATAACGCTTTGTCCGCTTTTCGCTTTCCCATCGACCAACCATGAGTCCGCCTTCCTCCATTTCATGAGAAAGATCGTACAAATAGCCGTTACTAGCAATCCAGCCGTATTTGATTTTCAATAAATCACCGATCTCGCCCATATAAATCGGTCTTTTTGTAAAAGCCGCTTTTAAAGTAACATAGCGAACCAAATCCTTGACGGAAATGATTTTTGAAAAATAAGAGCGATACTCTTCAGGAAGTTCATGGATCACAGGTGGGTTTTCCCCTGACCCCTTCAAATCAAACATGAAACGATCAATCACATGCTTCACTTCACGAAATCGTTCTGAGAAATTATCTTGATACCATTTATAAAGCTCATTACCCTTTTCCGTATTTTGATAATAATGCCTTCCTTTTACTGTGTGAAACTTTAAATGACCGGAACCTACAAGTTGTTTGCATGTTTTACATAAATAATCATAGCTATGAATTTTACCTGTAAATAGCTTTTGCAGTTCCTGATGAATCGCACGTGGGTAATTTGAATGGTTGGATAGCGTTTGCAGCAAATACATCGTTAAAAACTCACGTTGACTTAAACCAACTGTTTCCAGTGTTACAGTAGTAGTATCACTTTTTTTCATGGTAAAGCCCCCTTAATTTATTGGAATACTCGTTCGATTCTTGTAATCTATTATCCTACATTTACTGGTAAATAGCACGTAAATAGGGTTTTCTTACCTCGCATATGCCTAATACGTTTCAAAATCAATATGTATCAAGATATGTGCTTTTCAATACTTTCCTATTAAAAATTTATTAAATACTACAAGCAGTTAATTGCATTTTAACATAAAAATAAAAGTAGGAGCTCGATAGTATTCACTTTCAATCAGGGAGATTTATAATTTGTTGATTTTGAAGTTATTTACTGTTTGTGAACCTATTTTATCACCTATAGAACTAATACAATACAGTATTTTTGGAGGGGATGAAGGTTGGATAAGCAAAGTCTATTTTTACATGGCAAAAAAGTATCGTATATTGAGAGGGGTAACGTTAATGACCCACCTGTTCTTCTATTGCATGGGGTGCCTGAATCAAGCCTAGTATGGGGGGAAATGTTCCCATGTATTGTGTCTTGTGGATATAGAACCATTGCACCGGATCTCCCAGGATTCGGTGACAGTGACCCATTTGATGAACCCTCAACATGGGAGCGGTTTGAGCAGTTTGTTTCGGATTTCACAACTAAATTAAATTTGGACAAATTCCATTTAATTGTACATGATTGGGGAGGTCTAATTGGTTTGAAATGGGCATGTGATCATCCAGAGAATATTCTAAGTCTGTTTGTTTCCAATACTACATTATCAGAGGAGTATAAATGGCACTCGCTTGCACAGATTTGGCGAACACCTAGGACCGGAGAAAAAGTAATGGAACTGATGGCTAATCGTTTACATTTTCAAAATGAAATGAAAAAGACCATTCCAAACATACCAGACGAAACTGTGGAAGACTTCTATCGTGTCTTTCGAACACCTGAATCAAGCAGAGTAATCTTAGATTTATACCGTTCGGGAAATTTAGACAAAGTAAAAACGTACAATGAAAAACTCAATCATATCAAAATACCAGTCACCATCATTTGGGGAGAAAATGATCCGTATATCCCTAATGAGTTTGCCTACAAACTTCAGAATGAAGGTCTACCACATGCAATCGTTTATATTATTCAACATGTAGGGCATTTCATCCAAATCGAAGTTCCTGATGAAGTAAACTTTTATATTCAACAGCATTTTCAAAACCTATAAAATGAGGTATTTGGTTTCATCTGCTCCTACCCTTCAACTCTTTACAATACCTTTGACACTTCTTCATTTTTTTAGAATAAATAAAATGAAAAAAGGATGCCTTGTTCAGACTTTGTCTCTATTAGGCATCCTTTTTATTATTTACTTGAGGAAATAGCCATTTTATTTAATTTGATCTCTATTTTCAAACTTAGTCCAAGCTTATATACATAATTGTCATAGCATAATAGGAGTATTTCACAAAAGGAGGAAACACTCAATTGGCTGATTCAAATGTTTCACCTAATATTCCACAAGGACCAAAAGGAAGACTATTTACTGGTCATACAAAGGATTTTCAAGCTGACCCGCTTGCCTATTTTACTCATTTAGCAAACGAATATGGAGACGTTGCAAAATTTCGGTTCGGACCTTTTCAGAATGCATATCTGATATCCAATCCGGATTTAATAAAGGAAGCACTTGTAACAAAACAAAAATTCTTCATAAAATCAAAGGCCATGCATTCTTTAGAAGACATTTTGGGCAAGGGCCTTTTCACGAGTGAAAAAGAATTTCATATGAGTCAAAGAAAACTTATTCAACCCGCTTTTAGAAAGTCACATATTACTAATTATGGCCAAAATATGATTGATATTACGACAGATTATCTTTCAACTTGGAAAAATGGGGAAGAACGAATGATTACGCAGGATATGATGAGCATCACTCTCGGAATCATTTGTAAGACGATGTTCAGTATGAATTTTAAACAAGGATATGAACTTCTTGGTAAATCAGTTGAAACAGTAATCAAAATGGCCGTCAAAAGGATGAGGCCTATTTTTCAACTACCATTATGGTTTCCAACGAAAAATAACCGTCAATATAAAAAAGTGATTCAACAACTCGACGAAGTAATTTATAACATGATAGAAAATCGCAGGGAAGATTTCGAGAGCCATGATGATATGCTCAATATTCTTTTAGATGCCAAAGATGATGAAAATAGATTAGGTATGACAAACAAGCAAGTACGTGATGAATTAATGACCACCTTCCTTGCTGGTCATGAAACGACTGCAAACGCGCTATCCTGGACCTTATATTTACTTTCTCAACATCCTGAAGTGGAAAAGAAACTCTTTGATGAAATAGATACCGTGATCGGCAACCGCCCCCCAACACCTGACGATTTCAAAAAATTAACATATGCACAAAATATTATCTGGGAATCTCTACGTGTTTACCCACCTTCCTTTATTATCGAACGAGAAGTAGACGAGGATGTAGTGATAGGAGGTTATCATTTTAAAAAAGGTGATATGGTTATGGTAAGTCAGTATGTGATGCACCGCAAACCAGAGTATTTTGATAATCCAGATTCTTTTATTCCTGAGCGATTTGAAAACAACTTTTTAAAAACAATCCCGTCATACGCCTACTTTCCCTTTGGAGGAGGTCCGCGAGTTTGTATTGGGAATCATTTTGCCTTAATGGAAGCGGTACTTGTCCTAGTATGCATTGCCCAACGATACCGAATAAAGCTTGCGCCAGACCATCATGAAGTAATCCCTTTCCCTACTATTACACTCAGGCCAAGGCGTGGATTGCGAATGATAGTAGAAGAAAGAAAATCAAATTGAAACGCCTCCAAGTTCCTCTATTGATTTTTAAAAGTAGAAACATCTATCCCCTTAAATATAATTGTACTTAGTAACAGTCAGCTAACATTTTTTATCCCTTATCAATTAAACGGCTGCCATAAATGGACAGCCGTTTAATTGATAAGTCTGCTTATTACCTGTCAGATATTCAATACTTGCAGCATGCACTCATTTCATTTTGTGCCATTTCACATCGAGATTCATCAATCATCTTTTAAAAATAAACATGAATAGAGGCTGTCCCAAACACAAATCTGACCTTGCTCTTAATAAATAGTAAATCGTGTTACATACACTTGAATGAAAACTATTTATTAGAGCTTAATAGTCTGACTTATTGATTTTAGGACAACCATTTCTTTCTATATGCGATTGTTCGATACACATTATTTACATTATTAACTTCAGAACCTTTTTCTTTAGTTCTACTGCAGGATTAGCGATAAGTTTTGCTTACATTCAGCTCTTAATTATTCCATCATGTGGAAAATCGCTTTCTGAATAATCATCAAGTTCCTTTAGATATACAAAGAAATTGGAATATACAAGTATTCCCATTCCTAAATATTCCAGCACAGGATCGACGTGACTCTTACTCGTTGTATATAGCATATACATGGATCAGCCCTCCTTTTGCTAATTGGCAGAACCTCATCATATATGCCTTAGACTTATTGGTTAATAAATAACAGGCAGCCATTTAGTAATTTGATCAGATACATCACAGGTGTTTCTTAGAGCTGTATAGCCACTTTTAGAAGCCCAATTATTCTTTTATTCCTACGTGTAGATAGGCTTACTGAGGCATAAACACCACGACAACTTGTCCAACTCTATAATCTGAAGTATTCGGCACTAATAACACCTCTACTAAAATATGTTTCCTTATCATATCGGATTGGACAATCATCATAATCTTCAAAATAAATCGATCAGGCATGGACATAAATCAGCTGATTAGAGCAAAAACCTTAGATGAAACCTAAGCTCTGACAAGATGGATTCGTTAAACTTAATTAACATAAATAACCTAATGGACACATCCACCAAAAAAATAAAAACGCGAAGTCATAATCCCTTCGCGTTTTTCACATTAATCTTGGTTTGTAAAAATAAATGGACCTTCTTTTGTAATGACAATCGTGTGTTCATATTGAGCGGATAGCTTACCATCAGCTGTTCTTGCTGTCCAGCCGTTGCTATCCATTTTACAATGCCATGTTCCAGCATTCAGCATTGGTTCTATCGTAATGGTCATACCTTCCTTTAAACGAGTTCCTTTACCTGATTTCCCGTAATGAAGTACAGTCGGCTCTTCATGCATTGTTTTTCCGATACCATGACCGGTAAAATCGCGTACGACAGAGAACTTTTCACCTTCAGCATACGATTGAATAGCGTGACCGATATCCCCTAATCTGTTGCCGACTACAGCCGCTTCAATACCCTTATATAAAGCCGTTTTTGTCACATCTAATAATTTCTGTGTTTCTTCAGTTACTTCACCAACTGCATAAGTCCAAGCAGAGTCAGCTAATCCACCGTTCAATCGTACAACCATATCAATCGTAACGATATCCCCGTTCTCTAATGGCTTATCTGTAGGGAAACCGTGGCAGACTTCATCATTTACGGAAGCACATGTTGCATACGGGTACCCTTGGTAGCCTTTTTGTTCAGGTGTAGCCCCATTATCAGTTAGGAATTTTTCAACAAATTTTTCAATATCCATAGGTGTAATGCCGGGTTTAATCATTTTTGCAATTTCTTTATGAGTAGCTGCTAATAACTTACCAGCTTCATGCATTTTTTCTATTTCGCGTTCACTTTTTAATGTAATCATGACAATCCTCTTTCATTTAAAATCTTATTTCAGTTGCCGCTCAGGCAATCCCTCCTTATCATATGCCTTTTCCTCTATAAAAAGCAACAAAAAGCCCGGTGAAAATCACAGAGTTAATAATTGAACGGCCTCATCAAACTCTGTGACAGGTTGATCTCAGCTAAAATTCTCACAAATATAAATACCTTCTATCTCGTACCCTTCAGCAATAGGTGCAAATTCACTCAATTTATTGCTTGAATCCCCTGCCAAATATATGACTTCTGGGTAAAAGTCCTGTTGTAGTTTTTTAGAAAAGCTGCTTCTTTATCTCCTGTTAAAATCACAACTTCCTTCATACTCATTTGTGAAGTCAAACAAGCGTCAAAAATACATACAGCGGCCAAACCACCATGTCCTGCTATCACCTGACAAATCAGCCATATGCACCGCACCAATATCCGGCCGCTCCTCACGATCCACTTTGATTGAAATAAATCTTTCATTTAATAGATCAGAGACTTCCTGATCTTCAAAACTTTCTTGTTTAATGACATGACGCCAATAACAAGTACCCAGAATAACCACCAAACTATACTTAAATGATACATACTACGATTTCTATTATATTTGTTGCTTAAGTGCAATTTACTTATTCTATCAAGGTTAATTGTAAAATATGTAATATTATCTTGCTCAAAAAGAATATTCTTAGATGCTGGCTGACAAGACGAAATAAAAAAAGAACGAATTTTGTCCGCTCCTTTCCTTTTAAAAAAGCGATATTCAATTTTTATTACGAATATACGTTAAATGAAACAAGCAAGTTTTCTTTTCCTGTTTGATATGAATCTGTTCAAAGTTAACTACAATTCATTAAACAAACATTCACTCCTGTTTATTAAGTAATATCATCTTCATACCTTCTAAAATACTTGGTTTTCTATCTTTTCTACCTTCACTCTGTTAAACTTGATTAAAGCGAGGTGTTATTATTGGCTATTTATAAAGCAAGAAAAAGCAATCTTACGGCTCTTTTAAACAAAAGTGATATAGATTTTAAAACACTTTCTGAAAATACAGGTATCTCTATTGAGAAGTTATCAGACTTTAACAACAAGACAGTGATGAATATTAATACAGCAATGACGATCTCAAAAGAAATCGGCTGCACGATGGAAGATCTATATAAATGGACCAAAACAGAATGATTAATTTCATTCTTTTTTTATGTATAAAACTCTCCTACTAACACAAACTATTTTTGCAACACCATATTCTAAAATTCTAAGGAGATGTACATCATGACAAGTAACAACAGTAATAATTTAGTTGTTCCAGGAGTACAACAAGCATTAGATCAAATGAAATATGAAATTGCGCAAGAATTCGGAGTTACATTAGGAGCTGAAACAACCTCACGCGCCAATGGATCTGTAGGTGGAGAAATTACAAAACGTTTAGTACAAATGGCTGAACAACAACTTGGTGGATATACCCGCTAATATTTAACTGATATAAAATGTTATTGATGAGGAGAGACTTGCTTCTGACCTTCTCTCCTCTTATGTATATACCTATAGAAACACTGGTCTTATTCAGTAAATTTACTAATAAAAATGACCCAATTCTCTTAAAATACTCTGTTATTTCTTTCTCTTCTGTCAAATTAAACACATAAACAGCCCTCTTGCCTTTTAGCATATCTAAAGAGGTTTTCTTTATGTAAAAGAGGCCCTGATTCATTGTAATATTGTAGGGTCGCAAATTTTTAGAATGTGCTAACATACTTACTATAGTTGTCTTGCTCTTTTGTTTATTCTTGGTATTCTGGATGGTTATGTCGCTTACATCCAAACAAATAGCAAGCCCCAGTTATTGAAATTTCAAATTCCATCAAAGGGATATGTCCAGATGAAATGAGTTCAACCATATTTTCGTATTTGTTTTTCTCTTCAAGTAATTGTGTAATGTGTGCTTCTTTATCGTTTTTTGTCCAATTTTCTTCACATTCTTCTTCATGAGCATCTTTAATTTCTTCGTCTTTTTGTTTAATGGCTTCATTTACGACTTCATAAATGCGGGTGATATTTCTTGTGTGGAAGAGGGAATAAATAAATCGACTAATCCAATAAGGGTCTTTCCAGTAATCTTTCCACCCTTTTTCAAACCAATATATCGCTTCATTGAAACAATCCAACTCAACATACAAGTCGGCAATCTCAATTTCTCCTACAAATTCATCCGCTTCTACCATGAACGCATCTAGCTTCTCTCTCGCTTCTGTTTTCTTTCCAAGCTCAATTAAACATTTGACATGACTGTACATGGCTGAATCAGAATTACCAGCAACTCGTAGGAAATAGTCTGAAGCTTCCTTCACGTCCTTAAGACGATATCTTGCTATAGCTAAATTATGATAAGCTTCATTAGATGGCTGAATCCATATGGACTTCAGGAATGCGTCTGAGGCAAGTTGCCACTTTTTTTGTTTACTATAAATCTCCCCTAATAAGTTATAAGGAAAATAAGAGAGCGGATTCATATGAATGACTTCTTTGATTAATTCAAGGGCCTTTTCATCATCCTCTTCTTCATAGCTGTACATCCAGGCAAGATTATTTAGGGATTGTATATTTCTCGATTCTTTTACTGCCTTTTGAAAAAAGCTTAAAGCTTCTTCATATTCATTTTTCTCAAAAAAATCAAGAGCCTTTTTGTTGATATTCAATTATGCTCTCCCCTATTTTTGATAATTTCTATTATAGAACATATTAACCAGCTTCGAAGTTGGTTAATCTTTCCCTAATTTGAAACAAAACAAGTCGCGGATTCCCAAAAAAATGTTTAAGAAAAATCCGAAAGGCGATGAAATAGCTCTTTATTCTGTTGGTAAGCCGATTTGTAGTATTGATACATGTCGTTGTACATACGAACATCTTCTGGATGTGGGACAACTGGTTCATCACTAAATTTGATAATCGCTTGGCACGCTTCTTGAATAGATGGATAAGCTTGAACACCAACTCCTGCAATGATTGCTGCACCTACACAGGCTTGTTCTTCTTGACTTACTTTGTAAATTTCTTGATTTAAAATATTAGCTTGTATTTGCATCCAAACATCACTACGTGCCCCACCACCAGATGCAATGAAGGTATCCATTTTTGTATCGAGACTTTTGATAATTTCAACTGAATCTCTTAGAGCAAATACTACTCCTTCCATCACTGCACGGATAAGATGTGCTTGAGAATGATTTAGT
Source organism: Paenibacillus sp. FJAT-29882 (assembly GCF_001510645.1). Taxonomy (GTDB): domain Bacteria; phylum Bacillota; class Bacilli; order Bacillales; family DSM-1321; genus Peribacillus. The sequence goes on from NZ_LMVB01000001.1 coordinate 1,711,802, forward strand.
ACTAGCCCTAAAAATGTTCCACGCGCAGAAGAATCCATATGTGGAGTACGTTCACCTGTCAAATATGGCAAAAATAACAACCCTTCACTTCCCGGATTGACGCTTTTCGCTAACTCATTTATTTCCTGATAAGGCATATTCGATAGTATTTTTTCATTTAACCAGCTTAAAGATAAACCAGCAGCCAAACTTGCTCCCATAATGTTCCAGGTCCCAGGGACGGCATTACAGAAGGTATGGGTTCTCATCTGTTTATCATATTTAGGTTCTGCGATCACTGAAAAAACTTGCCCACCGGTACCAATTGTTAAAGAAACTTGACCTGCTTCTACAATGCCGTTTCCGACCGATTGCATCGGTTGATCCCCTCCCCCATAAACGACTGGTGTTCCTTTGTATAATCCTGTTTCTTTCGCGGTTTCTTCTGTTACTTCACCAGCAATATCAAATGGATTGTTCACATTTGGATAGAAATCACGATTCAATCCTATTGCTGAAATTAGTTCGTCCGACCAAATCAAATTCTTTGTATTAAACGCCAGCGTTGCAGATGCATCAGTCACATCTGTTCCAATTTCTCCAGTCATCATTAGTCGAATATAGTCTTTGGGCAACAGCACTTTATAAATTTTTTCATACGTCTCAGGTTCGTTTTGCTTAATCCATAGTAAGGAAGGAGTTTGGAATCCAGTAGATAGTGGATTTAAAGTAATTTCCCCTACATTATTTTTCCCTAACAACTCGTAAATCGAGTCTACTTCCCGCTGCGTTCTTTGATCTGACCATATAATGGCTGGGCGAATTACTTGTAACTGTTTATCGATAAGTACCATACCGTGCATTTGCCCAGAGAAGCCTATTCCCTTTAACTCCTGCGATTGAATATGGGCATTGTTCAAAGCCTCCTTTATCGTCTGTACAGTTGACCTCCACCATCTTTTTGGATCTTGTTCCGCATATCCTTTATTTGGTATAGAAATTTCATAGTATGCTTGAGCAGAGCTTTTCATATTTCCATCGATATCGATTATGACCGTTTTTACACTGGATGTCCCCAAATCTATTCCCATTAAATAACTCATTTTATACCATCACTCCCCAATCCAATAAATGAAGAAAGGCCCCTTTTCAATTAGCAGGTACCATTTTACTGTTGACAAAATAATGTCGAGCTTTTAGTGATTCCATCTAAAGATTACCTGAAAATTTAGGAATAACAATCGCATTACAGGATTTTTCGTAAAATTCAAGAGGTCCAGCTTCACCTATAACTGAATACTCATAGCTTTTTTCTTTCATCTCACTTAAACAATAGTGAAGCAAAGTATAACCTATTCCATGAATACGCTTTGATACGGATGTACCCATTGGACTAAATAATCCTTTTTTTCTTCAGACAACATCAAAGCAAGCAAACCCAACAATAATTCCATTTACGGCAGCAACATAAATTGGAATATTTTCTTCTTAAAACCCATTTTCAATAGATGCTAACCATCCATTTCCAAATTCCTTTTTCACAAAAAGTTCTAATGCTGCTGCATCATCTTGTTCTGCTTTTCTAAAAATTATTTCACTGGGAGTAAATTCAGGAAAGGTATAATTTTTCAATGAAACAATCATATCCCTCTGGGAAGTTATGATGTCAAGAATCTTTGAAACATCCAATCCCTCTATAACTGAACTTGTCGCAGGGTCTTTTAAATCAAAAAGAGCTTTTATTAATATTCCTTCATTTATATAAACCTAATTGAATCGTTTCATCCGTTTATATGCATTCCCCAATACCTATTTAGTTGATAGAGAAATATTCATGCTAAAAGGATGAAATCGCATACCTTGTTCATCAAAGTCAAAATTCATTTCTTTGCTCGTTCAATTAAAATATCAAAAAGATATGGGTAATTAATAAATAGTTCTGCACAAGCTCCTGTCCTCTCAAGTGATGTACCTATTAACAAATGAATTGGATAGACAATATTGTTTGTTTTTTTAGCTTCTAGTTCTACAAATTTAATTATTCTTAATGAGCGATCGGAAAACTTAATATTAGTTAAATCCGCATCAACAAGCATCATATATTCACTCCACTATAACGTTTATTTATTAATTCGTGACATATATAAATATTCCTTTTAAGATAAAGTCTTTTCGGCATTCCTTGCTCAATTACTTGCTCTGATATTTAGATAAGTTGAGCAAAGTTTAACAGAATTTTATACATAATCAACATTGATCCATTCACCTTATAAAATTGATATTGCGGCTTCCATCAGTGTGCTTTTACCATTTTCTCTTCGACTAAAACGCATCTTCATGTCACTTTTTTTGATTTTTCTGGTTTTAAAAAGCATAGTGAATGGTATTAACAGTATAAACAGATGATTGGAGGAGGATAAAAATGAGAAGAAAAGTATATGGGATTTTTAATTCGGATGTAGAAGTAGTAAAGGCAATTAATGAACTGAAGTCAAAAGGGTATGCTGGAAACGAAATTCTGGTTGTGGCAGATAAGGAAGATCAATTGGACTTTGTCACCAACAATCTGACAACAGATGTGAATGTTGTGGCGGACGAGCATCGAGATGAATCATTGATGGCAAAAGTAAAGAATTTCTTTATAGGAGAAGATGATTCGCTCACTGAGCAACTTGTCACTTTGGGTTTAACTGATCGCGATGCAGCTGATTATTCGATTAATGTAAAATCCGGAAAAATCTTGGTCCTTATCGAAGAAAACAATGACATTGGAATCGGGTTAAATCAATCGCATTCAACCAATCATCAAAATGGTCCATCAGGTGAAATTATTGATGAGTCCAGTAAATTAAAAGAGCCTAAATTTCATGGAACAGTACGTCAAGGTGATATCAGGGGTGCTGAATTTAATCGGAAATAAACTAATAGATAGTTAAAAAATGTGAGAGGAGGAGGTTTACACCTCCTCCTCTCACATTTTTTGTGAATGAATATGTAACTCTAAAAAATTTCATCGAAGTATTCTTTTAGATAAGGGAACATCCCCCTCTACTGCTCCCCCAACAATGAACGTTTTGATATTTGAATCCCACTTTTTAAGAATATCAGTTAGGAAAGTCTCCTCCTCCAAGGAAAGGCTTCAATTTTTCGTTATCGCCTCAGGTTACTGATCCTCTAATAGGGAAGATCATAAGAAAAAATTGATGGAGGGATAGGATTGGTTTATGTAGAAATAGCAGTGAAGCTTTTGGTAGGACTACTTGGTCTTATCATTGTAACGCGGCTGCTTGGAAAAAAAGAAATGTCGCAGCTTACCCCCTTTAATATTATGTGATTGATAGTAAGGAAAAAGGACCAAGCCAAAACGATCATCCTTTTTATTTTGGTACTTTTCTTCTTTTAACCGTAAGAATTACTTCTAAAACGTCGATATTATCGTCCTGTCGGAGCTCCTCTAAAACTTCTTTATTTTTCACAATATTGTATGGACAGAAAGCAAAAAAGAATCAGCCATTTAGATAACAAGATTAATTCCTATAATTCCCCATTCCATTACGCTGTTTTTTTATGATTAATTAACTTCGTCTTTCATTAAGCAATTTGATCGCTTTGGTCGGCCACGAGCCTCTTATAGAGATGAAGATCTTCTTGATATAAATGAATATAGGTTGCTAAGCCTTGCGATTTTACTAGTTCGAAACTTACCCAATCCACAACACAATAGTCCTCGTTCATTTTTTTTGAATTTCCCCAGGTCATCTCTTCGAAAACAAGATTCATCTCATGCTCTTCAATCAGCATAGCAAGCAGTTTGATGTCATTGTATTGTGTGTACTGAGAATATCTTCTTTTCATTTTGAAAATCTCGCTCGTTCTTTCAAGTGAATCCAATAGTGATTTCCGGTCCACAGCATGAATCATTTCATGCAAAGTTAATGCCTTAATATATGATTCAAATAAAACGGGCGTCTTCATTTCCCGTATGGATTCTTGCACACGTTTAACGTCATAACCTATATAGTCCCCGATAAAGTTATAACTCATATTCACCCCGGTACGATCTTGCTTTAGTTCAATGTCTATTCCAACAACTTCTATAGTTGACTGGATCAGTTCCTGGATCCAATGTTCTTTATTTTTTTCGTTCACTATTTCCCCTTGCTTTCTTATGGATTTATATTACAAGTTTAACGCCCTTATTAGACCGTAAACTGAAACCGAAGAAGTATATTAAACGATATTAGATATTTAAAAGAAATATGCGGAAATACTCCCAAATCAGACCGGTTTATAACAAAATTAGTTCCATTTCGATAAGAAATTATTACGGACTATCATTCTTGTTATAAATATCAAAAATCAAACTTTTGTACGTAAAGGAATCGATTTTTTTAGTTTACTCAACTAAAGCACCCTTATCATTAATGGGAATACCTGCTTCACATTGTATTAGGATTCTGCGCTTAATTAGATGAAAAACTAAAGTATTCAAAATCACCCCAATATTTCGTCTGTTTCTATCGATATACAACGGGTATATCTTACTATTAAGATTTGTAATTTAGGAGGCATCGCCATGACTAGGAAATTATTTATTCTCGCTGCAGCTTTTATTTTATTCCTACACTTAACTAGTACAGTACAAGCTGAGATCCGACAAAGTGACAAGCAAAGTGTCATTCTCATTTCATTCGATGGTATGAGACATGATTTAACAAAAAAGTATATAAAAGAAGAGAAATTACCTCATCTAAAAAAACTAATCAAACAGGGAGTCTGGGCGAAGAATCCACAGACAATTACACCTTCACTTACCGCACCTTCTCATGCGGCTATTGCTACGGGAGCGAGACCCGATCAAACAGGAATCGTCAGTAACCAGTGGCATGAAGAAAATAAACCAATCGAAAATATAGATGATGGTTTTCAAACAAAAATAGAAGTGCCTCCGCTATGGGTGGAAGCAAGAAAATCAGGCAAAGTAACTGCAACCGTTGCATTTCCAGGAGCCAATCCTAAGGTAGGAAAGCAAGCGGATTATTCTATTTTTTATGGGAAAACATGGGCTCCAAGTAGTAGGGATTCATTATCCTTTACAGAAGCAACTGAATGGACCAATCCTCCCGAAAGCTTCAGTCCACTTAAGGAGGCTGAGCTAACCATTGCGTTACAAAAGGGAAAAAAACAAAAGATTTATCTTTTAGCTGTTGATTCTACAAATGATCGAACTCAAAATTATGACAGCTTTACCGTATCCAAAGATAAGAAAATAAGAAAAAACGATCCATACATAAAGGAAGGTAAATGGGGATCTCTTCCTCTTGATATCGATAACACATACGCAGCGGGGTTTTGGTTTAAAATTCAAACCAATCAAACTGACTTGAGTGAAGGAGTCACCATGTATCGTACGGCTGTGACTTCCGGTACAATAAATGGTCCTAAAGGATTTTCTGATGATATCAAGAATCATTTCGGCTTTTTTCCTGTTCAAGACGATGACAAGGCTTTGCAAAAAGGCTGGATCAGCAGAGCTGAATACGAAGAAATTAGTACGAGATTTGTCATGTGGGTAACCGATGTATCCCTTTATATTAAACATAAGTATCAGCCTGATTCACTCATGTTTTATGGGCCGCAGATTGATCATGAAAGCCATCAATATCTGTTGACTGATCCACGGCAGCCAGGATACACAGAAGAAAAAGCCAAAGAATATGGTCAATATGTGGAATGGTCATACAAACTTGCTGATAGGGTTGTAGGCAGAACAATGAAAGAACTTTCCGATAAAGATCATCTATTTATCGTCTCTGATCATGGCATGGAACCAGCTCATACAACGCTTAACCCGAATAAAGAATTGAAGGATGCCGGGCTATTAGTATTAGATGAAAATAATGAGATAAATATGAAAAAAACCAAAGCCTATGCGGTGCCTAGCGGATCTATCGCTCACGTTTACATTAACTTGAAGTCTAGGGAAAAGGGTGGAATCGTTCCTATGGATAATTATGTAGACATTACGAACGAAATTACTCGGATTTTCGAAAACATTCAACTGAAAAATGAGAACAGAACGAAAATGACCATATATAACTTCAAAACAATGACCAAAGAGTTAAATAATGAGGATTTCTCTTTCTCCCGAGTAAAAAAACGAGCAAAAAAGATTATAGGAAATCTTTTCAACGTCAAGGTCCATCCATATGAAAAAGTCATAAACATCACAGAAGATGTAGGGATCAAACATGCGAATGCCGGTGACCTCTTATTGATGGGTGCTCCCGGTTATGTCATGGGGAGTGGAACTTCAAAGCAGGCAGATTCACCAGTTGAATTAGGAACTCACGGCGGAGACCCGAAAAGAAGTGAGCTGAAACCTGTCTTTATCGCTGCCGGACCGGAACTGGAAAAAGGAAAGAAAATCGGCTCAACCTCCAATCTTGACATCGCCCCAACGATTTATCGTCTACTTGAACTGGAAGCCCCTTCTTTCGTCGAGGGAAGCGTAATTGATGAAGCGTTTCGGAGGAATTAACATAAGCATCTAAATTAGCGAACTATAGTTAGCAAGATTTCGTTGAAAGAACAACAATGAATCTCTTGATAAATCGTTAAATAATGATGACAAGAACGAGATATTATTTGTTTAATTTGCATCGGTCGATGAATAATAATTCTAGACATATTAAGTAAATGGTACAATTCCCCTCTTTCTTGTTATCGTTATTAGCGAAATAGATTTGGTGCAGGCCTATATTAAGAAAGCAAAATCATAAAAACATAAATTGGTTTGTAATCCGTCGCCATTATCCACTCCCTAAGATGATAGATACAATGTTTTATCGCTTCCAAAATTCTTCATTCCATACATATTCTTTATCCCCTACTGTATATATCATTGTTGCGATACATACTAATCGATACGAAAACTAGCCTGTCTTCTTGTTTCTTTTTTAATAGACTTCGTATTTTAAATGCCCTATAATAGCAATTATGTTTTCAAAATACGAATAATAAGGTGTAAAAAATGAAAAAATATACAAAAATTTTCCAAGGGTCTGCTTTTTCCAGCAAGTCACCAAAAGAAGTACAAATTTTAAAAGAATATCTTTTTTGCATTAATGATAACGGAATGATTGAAAAAGCCGTTGCTCCAGAAGATGCCGACTATCAAATCTTATTAGATGCTTATCAAGGCGAAGAAAACTTCCATTGTTTAGCAGAAGGCCAGTACTTCTTACCTGGTTTTGTCGATTTGCATGTCCACGCGCCTCAATGGGCTCAAGCAGGAACCGCTTTAGATATCCCACTTTATGATTGGTTAAACACTTATACTTTCCCGATCGAGTCTAAATTTTCGGATTTAAATTTCGCAAAAGATGTCTACCAAGATGTAGTTCGCACCCTACTAGCAAATGGGACAACTACGGCACTTTATTTTGCAACTGTTCATAAAGAAGCAAGTTTATTACTTGCCGAAATATGCGCTGAAAAAGGACAACGCGGTTTAGTTGGGAAAGTTGTTATGGATAATCCTGAACAAAACCCGGAATATTATCGTGACATCGATACGCAAACGGCATTAGCGGATACAGAAGAATTTATTTTAGCTGTCAAAGAATTAGCGAAATCATCGAAACAAGGTGTTTACCCAGTGGTTACGCCACGCTTTATTCCGAGTTGTACTGACGGTGCGTTAAAAGGTTTAGGGGAATTAGCGGCGAAGTATGACACTTACGTCCAATCGCACTGCAGTGAAAGTGATTGGGAGCATGGTTATGTACAAGATCGCTTCAAGAAGAATGATGCATTTGCTCTACATGATTTCGGTCTATTACGCGATAAGTCTGTCATGGCACATTGTAATTTCTTAGATGATGACGATGCAGATTTATTTGTTGAAACAGGCACTGCTGTTTGCCATTGTCCAATCTCAAATGCATACTTTGCTAATAGCGTTATTCCAATCGCTCATTTACATTCAAAAGGTGTGGAAATTGGTTTAGGATCCGATATTTCTGGAGGTTTTTCACCTAGTCTTTTCGATAATGCTAGGCAGGCTGTAATGTCATCAAGAATGTTAGAAGATGGTGTTGATACGGCTCTTCCTGCCAAAGAACGCGGTGTAACCAATTCACGGATCACCATTAATGAAGCGTTTTATTTAGCAACGGCTGGTGGTGGTGAAAGTTTAAGCTTGCCCATCGGTCGCTTGACAGAAAACTATGCTTGGGATGTACAAATCATCGATACGTCAATAGAATCAGCAAAACTGCCAATTTTTCATACAAATGAAAATTTACATGATGTCTTCCAGAAGATCATGTATCTTGTTCGACCTGAAAACATTCGTGAAGTCTGGGTACAAGGCGAAAAAGTTCATTCACGTATGTGAGTTAATTCCATACTATTTGAGGCTTTGCCGATATTTGTGGTAAAACCCTCGATATTGTTATGAGAAGTTTCTCTGGCACTAGTAATTCACAGAAACTATTTTAATACATTCTCATTTTGAATTATAACAATAATGTTGGTAATTCATCGAAGAGCCGATAAGGACCAAACTGTCTTGTCGGCTCTTTACCTTTTTTTGTTTCCTCATTTAAGCTGCTGACTTTCATAGCTAATTTATATCATTCTACTGACTAACTGGTTGTCCCTTTCGGAGCCTGAACTTCAATGTTTCCGTAGTGATCTTTATAAATGCCCACGGATGTCCGCTTTTTATATTTTATATCAAAACTAATGGTCTCACCTGAGTAAGTATGTATCATTTAATCACCTTGTAATAAGAAATTCTTATCGAATTTTTCTCCACACTCATTATCTTTTCAGTGACTCCTGCTTAAACAGTGTACATCATACTCTATATTTCTCAAACTTTCATTTTAAAAAAGGCACCCACCTCCCCTCTCCTTTCACCTTTAAAAACTTAACGAAAATACTGGGACAAAGTATCAATATATTCCGATAACCCAATTCGTTGATAATTTTATAAGATGAAGATTATGAGAAATTTGGAAGACTAGTTGATCTGCACTGTTATACATAAAAAAACTGCATCCCGATGTTTAACTCTAACAATCGGGATGCAGTTCAATTATTAATAAGAGGATTTCTTCTTTATGCTACTTTGTTGATTTCTATTATTTTTCCTTCTTTACGCCACTCTCTATATTCAGCTGCTGCTGTGAAAATAGCATCTGTAGATGAATTAATAGCTGTTTCAACAGAGTCTTGTATAACACCGATGATAAAGCCTACTCCAACTACTTGCAGAGCCACATCAGCTGGGATTCCAAATAAGCTGCACGCTAGGGGAATCAGTAATAAGGATCCGCCCGCAACCCCTGAAGCACCACAAGCACATATAGCTGACACTACGCTTAGGATGATGGCTGTAGGAATATCGACTTGAATCCCAAGTGTATGAACCGTCGCAAGGGTCAAAACAGAAATCGTAACAGCAGCGCCACCCATATTAATGTTTGCTCCTAAAGGAATGGATAATGAATAACTATCCTTATTCAAACCAAGATTTTCACATAATCTCAAATTCACAGGAATGTTTGAAGCTGAGCTTCGTGTAAAGAATGCTGTAATGCCGCTTTCCTTTAAGCACTTAAAAACAAGCGGGTATGGGTTTTGCTTAATATACACAAATACCATGATTGGATTAACAACCAACGCCACAAAAAGCATACAACCAATTAAGATGGCAAGTAACTTCCCATAGCTTAGTAAAGCACCAATTCCACTTGTCGTGATGGACTCAAATACTAGCCCCATAATTCCTAATGGCGCACACTTAATAACCCATGTAACCATTTTGGTAATAGCATCAGAAAAATTAGAAATCATTGTTTTTGTCGAATCAGCGGCATTTCTTAATGCCAAACCAAGTAGTATTGCCCAAGCTAAAATACCAATATAGTTCGCATTGAAAATCGCCTTCACTGGGTTATCAACAATGTTCAGAAGCAATGTATTTAAAACCTCAACAACACCGCTAGGAGGCGCCACATCCTCGGCACCCTTTACAAGCGTTAAGCTTACAGGGAAAATAAAGCTAACAATTACTGCAATTAATCCAGCTAAAAAAGTTCCTATAAGATACAGAATGATTACGGATTTCATATTCGTTTGCTGACCACTTTTGAGCTGAGCAATAGCTGATATACCCAAAAAGAGCACTAACACAGGTGCAATAGCTTTCAAAGCACCTACAAATAAAGAGCCAAAAATGACAATCGGTTTAGCTGCTTCTGGAATGGTTAAAGCTAGAATAACACCAACAATCAAACCTACAATGATTTGTTTTACTAGGCTTAATTGGCTCCACTTTTTAAATAAGCTTTTCATAATATTCCTCCACTAGTTAGATTTCGAAATTCTTAATACAGACTGTTCTTTCCTAATAGATTTATGGTATCTATTAAAAAATAGTTTCAATCGAAAGGTAGGTGACTTTAAATTGATAGCACCAGCTTAAATCCTAACGACTATACATTAGGTCATCTAAGAGAGTACATTACAAATTAAATAGGGTTTAAAATGAAACATCTCTTTATTAATGATATCTCTCTATCTTTCCGCTCCAAAAAGACATTTGTTTTTCCTACAAAAAGTATTATACTTGCTTTATATATATATTACAATATTATTAGAATAATTAAAATTATTTCCAATTGAATTAATATTGAAATAAATACAGAGGGTTAAATTTATTGTCTGCGGTTTTATTATCGATAATTACTATTGTAAAAGCATTTATACTCTCGTACAAGGTTACTTAAAAAGGGAGTTTTATACCAATTTTTTTCAAGTATCCGTCTTTTATCCAATTTGCAAATAAAAGAGCCTTTCTAAACAAAAAGGCTCTTACTCACTGATAAATCTTATTTATCTTTGCTTACGAGTAGTGAACAGCACTCAACGTGTCCGAGTGTATGTGGCAACACAAGTGGTGCTGGTGTGTTATTCCTTCCCGCAATGATTATTCGTTATGTATCTATGTATCATGGCATCACCTGTATTAAGGCTTATCCTCTGTATTTGATCACCAATGCTTTCGGCTCAAAATAGATGAGCTTGGGTGTAAATGGTTTCATTCCAATAACCCCTCTGAAACATCTCCAAAATAATACTGATAGTCTTGTTTTGCTTGTTAGATTGAAGAATAAACAGCTATTTCATTTGATAATGGATAGTATGTTTCATACAGAAACAAAGCTAATTCTTGTGGATTATCAGGGTTCATTACTACCGCTGTTTCCTGAATAATTGTTACATCCTGCGTATGCGGGTTCCGATAAAAAAATATATACAATATCACCAGCATTATACGTACGGTTTTCGTTAGCCAATTCCATGCCATCACCTTTTTCTTCATAATATCCATCAAGTTAAGTTATACATTATTAAGATTTTTACTCTAGATCTCAATAGGAAATCATCTTTCACATGAAGTTTATTAAAATCCGTTTGCCATGTACATAATATGGTATAAAACATTTGACATACTGATGAAAATAAGGTAAATTACCATTTGGACGAACAATTTTATTTTATATAAACTTCAATATTCGTATTTAGGGGTGTAAACCATGGAAAATGTGTTTGATTATGAAGATATTCAATTAATTCCTGCGAAATGTATCGTAAATAGCCGATCTGAATGTGATACAACTGTCACATTAGGTGGACATACATTTAAGTTGCCTGTTGTACCTGCAAATATGCAAACTATTATAGACGAAAACATTGCCCTTTACTTAGCAGAAAATGGTTACTTCTATGTTATGCATCGTTTTGAACCAGAAAAACGACGCTCTTTTATTAAAGATATGAAATCACGTGGATTATTCGCATCTATAAGTGTTGGTATTAAAGATGAAGAATACGATTTCATCCAACAACTATCCGATGAACAGCTTTCACCGGAATATATTACGATTGATATCGCACATGGTCATTCCAATGCGGTGATTGAGATGATTCAACATATTAAGAAACACTTACCACAAAGTTTTGTTATTGCAGGAAATGTTGGAACTCCAGAAGCAGTAAGAGAATTAGAAAATGCCGGTGCAGATGCGACAAAAGTGGGAATTGGACCTGGTAAAGTATGTATCACTAAAATTAAAACTGGATTTGGAACTGGTGGATGGCAATTAGCTGCACTACGTTGGTGTGCAAAGGCAGCAAGCAAGCCGATTATTGCTGACGGAGGAATTCGTACACATGGTGATATTGCTAAGTCAATTAGATTTGGTGCATCGATGGTCATGATTGGCTCATTATTTGCTGGACATGAAGAATCACCAGGACAAACAATTGAGAAAGATGGCAAGCTTTATAAAGAATACTTTGGCTCAGCTTCAGAGTTTCAAAAAGGTGAAAAGAAAAATGTAGAAGGCAAGAAAATGTTAATGGAGCATAAAGGTGCTTTAGAAGATACGTTAAACGAAATGGAACAAGATCTTCAATCCTCTATTTCTTATGCTGGTGGAAATAAGTTAGAAGCTATTCGCAATGTCGATTATGTCGTAGTTAAGAATTCAATATTTAACGGCGATAAAGTCTATTAATCATTCTAAATCATTTTGAAATTAATTGAATTTAGAATATTCTATTCCGCGAATTGGTGAGCTAGTTACTTTGGTACTTGCTCACCTTTTAGTTTAAAAGGGATCCCTTTCAGTACAGCAATGTCATTTATTCCGGCTGTAGAAGATATGAGAATATGGAATCATAGTTTGGATTTTATTTAGCTTCGCTGCCACTTCTTCAGTATATTTAGAAGAACCTAAGATTACATCAGGATCTAATCCTAATATTGCCTCATTATTTGGTTCACGTTTGTCTCCGATTAATGTAGCACCTTCTAATTCTGTTTTTAAGTATGTTGGGATATCACCTGCAATGGATAACACGCCCGTAGGTTTTATTCCTAAAATTGCAGCATCTTCCATCGACTCTAAACTTGCAGCTACAATGTTTTCAACTTTTCCTGGTAAGACATATTCATTACCTAGATATGTAATAGATTGTTCTTTAGCCGCTTCTTTCTCAGCTGCTTTGCTTTCTCCGCTTGTTTCTTCAACTACGTTTTCTTTAGTTTCCGTCGATGTCTTTTCTTTTTCTCCACAACCAGCTAATGCAAATACTAGTAAGGCAGTTGCATCAAAAGCCCAATACCTTTTCATTAATCTCTCTCTCTTGTATAATTTTTACTTAATATACAAAACTCATTATATTGAAATTGATAATCATTATTAATACTTTTTAGTTAGATATCTCTTAACTTCTTATTTTTTCAAATTGTGGTATAATATTGTGAACAAAATAATTATTTAATAAGAGAAATTCTTCTTAAAAACCATTCCCATTTTTACTAAATTAAAAAAGGAGTCAGATATATGATTAAGGTCTTATTCGTTTGTCTAGGAAACATTTGTCGTTCACCGATGGCTGAAGCATTATTCCGTGATTTACTTGAAAAAGAGAAACTGCTCGAAAAAGTTACTGTGGATTCCGCTGCGACAAGTTCATGGCATATTGGTGCCCCACCGCATAAAGGCACACTTTCCATTTTAGAAAAATACAAAATCTCATCAAAAGGTCTTGCAGGACGTCAGTTGATAAAAGAAGACTTTGAGAAGTTTGACTACATTGTAGGCATGGATAATAGCAATATAAAAAACATATATGAAATGACAGGACAACCTAATCATCCGAAGATTATCCGTCTTCTCGACTTAACAAATCATATAATGGATGTCCCAGACCCATATTATACAGGTGACTTTCAGGAAACATATGACCTCATCATGGACGGTTGCAAAGAATTACTTGTGAAAATTAAGAAAGAGAATCAATTTAACAAAATAAGCGACCACCGAGTGTAATGATCGGGTGGTCGCTGTCCTCTTCCCTATTTGCTTATTTCTCTCTAAACATATTAGTAGCCCCTTTACCTCTCCATCGTGCTAAAATTAAATATTCGATTCCATTTTTGTCTTCCATTTCATCTACTCAGATCCTTTTTAGACTCACGATATATTTTGTTTGTTTTTTACTTGGCTTTTAAGCGAATATTGTTGGTTATTTTTTTAGTAAATGGTTTTGTCTTAGCTGTTACGCATCACTTCTAAATTCAACTTTACTAGCTCAAATCCATATCTATTCCTTCCATCAATTATCACTTAGCCACTATGTTCTGCTGTAGTGCTCCTGTTAACATCTACCTAATAATTTTCTCTTTCTTTTACCACTTAACATTTCCAACACTATACACTTATGGCCTTAATGCAATAGAAAAGCGATTAAGCAATACAGCAACCACTTTCATTATTCGTCAACTAACTCGGCAAATTCATTAATAGTCGTTGAATACTTCACATAGATTCGGGGTAAAAGAAAAAGTTCGTCTTTTAAACCAATCTCAGTATATGATGTAGGAGTTGTCGTAAGACCAAACGAATAGTACTTTTTCGTTTCTGATACGACCTTATCATTAAAATTTCCATACGGATACGCAAGAGCAATAACTGGCTTTCCTGTTATTTGTTGAATTTTATCTCTGGACCCTTTCAGCTCAAATTCATAATTTTTTATTTTCGTCAAATCAGGATGAGTAGCAGTATGTGATTGAATTGAGATTATACCTGAATCAGTCAACATTTTTAAATCCGATTTCGTTAATCGATGAGGCCGACCGATGAAGTCGGAAATAACAAAAATGGTGCCAGTAGGTTTAAATTTTTCGTTTTTCAGTTTAAGGAATACTTCAAATGCATTAAGATTATTTTTATATCCGTCATCGAAGGTAATAAAAATGGGTTTATTTACTTGAGAAATATCTTGCCACCGATCAAAGGTTAATAATGTGTAGCCTTGATCTCGTAAATACATCATTTGTTTTTCGAAATTCTCCGGGGTTACATATAAATCTTTCGTACCGTTACCTTTATACTCATCAATTGAATGATAAATTAAGATAGGAACTTTCCGCTCTGCAAATATTTGTGATGGAAAAAATAAGATCAGCAGACACAAGTAAATCACTGTAATTTTTTTCATAAAACTCCCTCGCTTTGCATCCTAATTTATACCTTTCTCAACTATTATTCCAAAACAACTTGGTTCTATAATAATTTTACTTAGATTTTATTCATTCTACTATTTGTATCAGTTTTGATTATCACAAAAAATTCAAACCTAGGTTTGAAAAAGAGTTTTTTATCCTCCATTGATGTAAGGTGCAGAATCCTGGAGCGTATACGGCAATGGAAAAGCTGAAGAACTATTTAATAATATTGAAAATGCAAAAAGACTTCCCAGAATGTAATATAAACCCAAGTAATCGGTTAACTCCGAAACAAAGATAAAGTGAAACTTCCATCAGTGGCGGTATTACAGCCTGTTAAAACGGGATAAAATTAAACAGGGTGCCCAAAACGAAGAGTCAAACCTCACCTCTACTATCTATCGTTTATACGGCGTGCATCTGACACGATAAACGATGTATAGATATAGAGTATGAAGTACCCTTTTTTGGACACCCTCTTTAGTTCATCACTCGTTATTTACCAACTTCTCTTTAACATTACCTGTATCAAATCTATATTGTTATCAATAAAATTCAATCTTTCACGGGAAACAATTGTCCATTCTGGATTTTGACCCATAGCCGCTAAAATATGCGTAGTATTAAACGTATATTTTTTATAAAGCTCGCTAATGACATAACTTATTCTATCTGTCTCACCCGTCTTTTGCATGATACTTTCAATATCTTGTTTTAACCAAATTGGGGTAAACTCAATGGCTCTTTCAACTAATAATTCATATTCTTTTTCATTATTTTGCATATTCGTCCTCCTTCTGTTGTACATATTATACCACTTGAATCTATATTATTTTAGACCTTTCATTAATTCTACTGTAGCCTCATCTAGCTCTCTTAAATAACTTGCAATATTAGTTCTATTCCCACTATTTACTGCACGAATGACTTCTTTTGAAAGAGAGTGTACTTTTTTATGTGGTTCATAGATTTTTACGACCATATCATCGGTTGGATTAGATCGTTTCATATTTTCCAAATGTTTGCCAAGTGTACACGAAGTATGATCCCCTATACTATTTTCACCAAGTTTTACAAAACCACATACTGCATTATAAGCTTTCCATTTCCATAAGAGATGTTCTGCAGCAACTGGTATTAATCGTTGATTTCCTTTAAAATCCTTAAAATAAGGAAGTGCGGTATTTCTCAGGTTTTCTGCCATCGTACTTATCGTATAAATACCCTGTCCTGTTCTCATACATATGTCACTTAACATTTGAGTCTGATGATTAATTTCAATTAATCTAGCAGTGACTTCTTGCGTAGTCGCAGATTGTTCTTCTACATTAGCTGTAATATTTTCAAAGACTGAATTAATTCCCTCTAAAGACACTTCCATTTTATCCATTGATTCTACTGCTTGATTGATATGTTCTTTTCCTTTTGAAAACACATTTACGGCTTCTGATATCGCTTGTTCTGAAACACCAATTTCAGTTCTTAACTTCTTTACCATATCTTTTATATAGTTTGCAGAACTTTTCGTACTCTCCGCTAATTTTTTGATTTCATTTGCAACTACTGCAAACCCCCTACCTGCGTCTCCTGATCTAGCCGCTTCTATACTTGCGTTTAAAGATAATAGATTCGTTCGTTCTGCTACTTCGTTAATTATATTAACTACTGTATCAATCTCTTTTGTGTCTTCTACTACTTGTTGCATTTTATCCTGAACTTCATTAATTTGTTCGAATGATTGATTAATATATGTAAATGATTCATGAATCGTTTCAAGAGAATTTGTTGATATTGAAACCGCTTCTTTAGTTGTGATTAATGAAGTTTGAACATGGTTTGCTACTTCTTCAATCGCATGGCTCATCTCTTCACTACTAGCCGCTACTTCTTCCACGGATTCTTTTTGAATAGATATATGGTCTACCATATCTTTCACATAGTCCATTTGAGTAACAAATTCTATCAATTCACTATTGAGCAAAAACTGTTCTCTAACTTGAGAATTCTTTAATTCAAGTATTTTATTAATCATCATTTCTACTTCATTATTCCCTTGTAAATATGCATCACCAGATAATTCATAATTTGCATTCATTTCGTAAATTCTTTCTAATTCAACAATCAATTGATTTTCGGAACAATTCCCCTGAGTAAGTTCTTTACTTTTGCTAAATTTAAACATAATTTCCTCCAAAACGATGTAATCGCTACCATAAATAATTTTAAAAAATGTTTATAATTCCGCCTTTTTCGGTATATCTTATTGAAATTATCAAGCATTAATAGCAAAATAGTGTAAATGTATGTACAGCCTTCCCATAACGAAAGGATCAAACGCTTTTATTACATCCTCCATTTTAGTACTTGGATCATCTACGTATCTTTATATTGAATCTACTTTCACAATTCCATTATTAAATCTTTATTATACATATTTCGACACATTTCTTCTAGTAGTTTTTTAAAAATATTGATTTATAAGAATGATTACTATTTTTAAAACAGGTGTTTACTGATCGTATCGAGCGGATAATAGAATGATTGAAAGGTGTT
Source organism: Paenibacillus sp. FJAT-29882 (assembly GCF_001510645.1). Classification (GTDB taxonomy): domain Bacteria; phylum Bacillota; class Bacilli; order Bacillales; family DSM-1321; genus Peribacillus. The sequence goes on from NZ_LMVB01000001.1 coordinate 1,729,431, forward strand.
GAAAATAATTCGTTCATATTTATTCCGTTCACTTTACATTCTCCCACTAAAAAACACCTTGAACAGCTAATATCTGTTCAAGGTGTGTAGTTTGAGTGATTACTCAAAATATAGTTTATAATCTTCCGCTTTAATCATTTTTAATTTTCTAGCGAATAAATAAATCAGACTGAGATTCAACACAATCGGCAGAATAAAGAATGTACTAAGCATAATCATAACATTTTTAGATGTCCAACCGCCCTCAGCTAAATTGATATAATTTAACGGTCCAACTAAACCAGATAAACCGAAGCCAGCACTATAAGGTGTTCCTTGAATATTTAACATACCAGCTAATGCTCCAAGGATCGCTGCTGTAATCAACATTGGAAACGCGATTTTGGGTTTCATAAAAAAGTTTCTCATTTGAATTTTTGGCGATCCTAACACATGCGCGAGTGCCGTCCCAAGAGAATTTGCTTTATAGCTTGCAAAGGCAAAACCGACACCTGCTGCAACAATTCCTAGATTAGCTGCACCAGAACCTATACCTGAAAGCATAATCACAGTTGCGACCCCAACCGTGGAAATGGGTGACAGAATAATAAGACAGAAAATAACAGCAATGATTGCGCCCATTAAAACGGGTTGTAAAGTCGTCACATTTGAAACAGCGACACCAAGTAAACCTGTAGAATTTTTCACAAACGGTAGAATCAAATAACCAATCATACCTGGAACTAAAATACCAAGAGTTGGCATTAAAAGAATAGAATAAGCTTTTAATCGGTCTCCTATAAATTGAACGAAAACCACTGTCAATGCAGCAGTAATTCCCGTGTTAATTACAATTCCTATACCATTCAGGGCAAAGATCCCGTCAGCCGTTTTTTGAATGGCACCACTTCCAACCATTGCAGCTATCCCAACACTTGCTGTTTGAATGGGTGTTAATTTAAACGAAACCCCTACCATTACACCAATCATCACAGGTAACAAACTCATCACAAATACTGTGATATCGAATAGATGCTGTAATGCAGGAAAATGAGGAATCAATAACTTAAGAATTTCCCCCAACAGAGCATTTGGAATTAATGAAACCACAATCCCAATACTCATACCATTTAACAATTTACTGAAAAACTCTTTCATGTTGTACTCTCCAATCTAATCTATTAATCGTGTTAATTATAAGTAATTTTCTGATAGTAATCAACAGATTTTTTAACACTTTAACGCGAATATGTATAAAAGCATGACCTTGCTTGCTAAATGAAAAGTTTCCGCTATTTTTCGGAGTGGATATTTTTGTGATTGCACTGGTAAATGATACAATATAAAGTGAAACTTCAATCAGTGGGGGTACTGCCCGTTAATGCGGGATAAATTGGAATCCTTTATCAATGATTAACAAGTAAACACTTAGGAGTGAAGCAAATGTCTGTTGATGTTTATTTTAATTTTAATGGAAACTGTCGTGAAGCAGTAGAATTCTACGCACAGGTTTTTGAAACAGAAAAGCCACAAATTATGACTTTCGGAGAGGCGCCGCCTAATCCAGAATATCCTCTTCCAGAAGAAGCAAAAAATTTAGTCATGCATGCACGCCTTAAAATTAGTGGCAGTAATGTTATGTTTTCTGATGTTTTTCCTGGTATGCCTTTTATTGAAGGTAACAACATTAGTCTTGCTATTGTAAGCGAGAACTTGGATGAAATTAAATCTCAGTTTGATAAACTAAAAGAAGGCGGCACTGTTGGGATGGAACTTCAAGAAACATTCTGGAGCAAATGCTACGGCCAATTAACAGATAAATTTGGAATTGGTTGGCAATTTAACAATGGTATGAATGAAATGTAATTTTATTAAAATAACTAAGATATAAAAAAAGGAAATGGAGCCCTTCTTCTAAAAGAATAGGTCCATTTCCTTTTTTTATGAAATTTCGGATATAGGTGCTTTCCTACGAGGGGAAATCTTAGGTGGCTGCTTCTTCCCTTCTCCTCTCTCCAGTAAGCTATGAGCGTGTTCCTGAAGATTAGATGATTTTTCATAATAAGAAATCAATATTATTTCCAAATTTCATTAGCTATTTCGACAACTAGTCCTAACTTGTTCCATTGATCTTGCTCGGTAATTACATTTCCTTCTTCCGTAGAGGAAAATCCGCATTGTGGACTTAAACAAAGTTGATCGATCTTCACATATTTCGCTGCTTCTGCAACACGCTGTTTGATCTCCTCTTTATCTTCGAGTTCACCAGTTTTTGATGTGATTAACCCCAAAACTACATGCTGATCTTTAATAAATCGTAATGGCTTAAAATCGCCTGAACGATCATTATCAAACTCTAAAAAGAAGGCATCCACATTTACACGTGAAAACAATTCATCTGCAATTGGCTCATATCCACCTTGATATAACCAAGATGATTTAAAATTCCCTCGACAGATATGAAGAGTAATGGCCATATCTTCTGGTTTATTCGCAACCGCTTCAATGGTAATATCCGCAAAATTTTTCACCAATTCATCGGGTTCAAAACCCTTTTCTTTAATCTTTTCTCTGAAATCATCACTGAATAAAGCGCCCCAACTCGTATCATCTAGTTGTAAATAACGACATCCAGCATCATAGAACGCTTGAATCGCTTCTTTATATACCTTGACAATATCTTGGGCAACCTCATCTAGTGATGAATAAGAAGGATTATCTAAATAAACTTGACTGTTGATCACACCTGAGTAAAAAATCATATTAGGTCCTGGTATCGTAAATTTGGCAACATGATCTCCTGCAATATTTTTTAAAAATTTAAAGTCCTCCAAAAACGGATGATTTTTAGGGAATTTTAATTTAGAATCAACAGTATATAACGTCGCTTTCTTCATCGCTCCATGAAATAACCCAGATGCCTCAATTTCATAAACTCTAATACCTTCTAACGCCTCTATAAAATCCAAGTGCCACCATTTCCGTCTAAATTCACCATCCGTCACAGTAGTAAGGCCAACTTCTTTCTGCTTTTCAACAAGCTTTCCAATTTCGATATCCTCAATTGAGCGCAAATCTGTTTTAGAAATTTGACCTTGCTGATATTTTTCTTTTGCATCCTTTAAAACTTGTGGACGAAGATAGCTACCTACCTGATCTGCTCGAAAAAGGGGAATTTTTGTTTTTATTGTATTTACGTTTATCTGATTCATACTACCTCTCCTCGTTTCCCAATGAAGAATTTCCTTATTCCTTTATATAAACAAAATATTTTCAACATCATTTTGCTTATTTACATTTTTATTTTGTATCTACTTTTTTAAAGCTTACATCCTCAGTTAGAACACAACTTACCTTGCATAAGCTTTTAGCCTTGGCAGCACAGGATCCAATACTTCTTTAGCAATATAGTCTGTATCCAAATCGATGCAATGCTGCCCGTCAAATTCTACAGATCGGGCTTTCTCAAGATCATTACAAAAAATAAACGATATAATTCCGTTCTCTTCTATCATTTCAGTATATGTAAATGAAATATCATGATCTAAGAAGTAGCCTTCAAATGCGATGTATAACTCATCAATATTCGTTGCATTTAACGATGTAAGTTTCAAATGAATCATCTCCTATGAATATAGGATAACAAAAGAATAGAATTATGGCAAAATTGAAAAATCTCATAGAACTATTTCTGGATCAACTGAAGTGACCTAACACATTTTTTCTTTAAATAGACGAACAAAAATACATGAGAGTATTACCAAGACTATTCAACTGAATAAAATCAATTCAAATAAATTTACTTTTCTTCTCTTACCAAACATAACATTCGGATTATATTTAGTAGACGAAGATCTTTCTTTAGCTATTGTCAATTCGAAAAGAGAGCAGGAATGATACCTCCTACTCTCTCCTTTCACCAACTATATAATTGGAAAGTTTCCCTTTTATGATTTTCTTTATTTAATTTCAACGATTATTGGATCGAAATGTTCTTCTATGCCCACTACGGTAACAAGCTTCACAAATAGGAAAGCGTGAATCATCCGGCAGCTTTTTCCCGCATCGCTTGCATTTTTTCTGATAATTGATCACTTCATCTTTTAAGTGATCTTGAACACCATCGCTGATTTCTTCACGAACACGTTCCCAATAAACGGCTTCAGTTCCTCTATCCAAACGGTACAAAAATAAAAGATGAAGGCCAATGGCTTTATAAGAAAGTTCATGTTCCTCCAGATTTCTCGTTTTAATGATTGGTTCAGGAAGTTCTCTTTCTTCTGCAATGGCTTTTACTGTGTCTAACCATTGACGAACGAGACCTGATTCTTTTGTTGAAAACGGTAGGTGGAGAAATCCGTATAAATCCATTAAGGAAAAACGTACTTCGATTTCGGTATCGCAAATCAGTTCATAAAGCTCTCGTTCCTCTGAAAGAGACGCTTTTTGCGTTCCTTTTGGCGGGTCAAACTTCTGCCACATTTCAAAAAATGTTCCCATATGCCGGTAATATTTCAAAAAGCGTTCAAATACGGCAGTGGTAGGTGCTATCGCAAAAGTCTGAATTGGATCATCTACTTGTTCAAGTAGCCTTTTCATTATTTTTATGTCAGATGTAAATGCCACTTTTCCTGTATTATAAATTCCTTTTCTTCCCGCTCTACCTGCGATTTGCTTGACTTCCTGGGAAGTCAACCTTCTTCTGCGTGTCCCGTCAAATTTTTCAGTCTCTAGGAAAACAATGCGGCGGATCGGCAAGTTTAGCCCCATACCAATGGCATCTGTTGCAACAACAACGGATGTTTCACCACGATTAAACAGATCCATTTGTTTTTTCCTAGTTTCTGGCGGCATACTTCCATATATCATACTGACTTTATGTCCACTCCGTTGCAGCCTGGACGCTGTTTCAAGTACTTGCCTCCTAGAAAAGCAAACAAGGGCATCCCCTTTTTCCGTATTTTTCAGGCTGAACTCTCTAGTTTCTACTTCCAAAGGGATTTCTCGGCTGTATTCGTGTAATTCAATATCTGCCTCCTCTAGAAGATCGATAAGCATCATTTTGATATTCTGACTCCCGATAACGTGAACCTCTTTTGCATTCGCCTTCGTGATGGCTCTATACCAAGAGAAACCACGGTCTTTATCAGCAATCATTTGCGCTTCATCAATGACGACCACATCATAATAATCCTTCTCATGAAACATTTCGACCGTTGAGGAAATGTGGTTTGCTTCTTCCACAAGCTTTTCTTCCTCACCAGTCTTTAATGAACAACGAACACCGTCTGCATTTAGCTTTTCATAAACTTCAAGTGCAAGAAGTCTGAGCGGAGCAAGATACAGACCACTTTTAGCTTTTTTCATTTTTTGCAGTGCCTGGTGAGTCTTTCCTGTATTTGTCTCACCAATATGTAATACATATTTTTTACTTTGACCTAAGGATGGAGTATAAGCTTTACCAAAAATATCATCAATAATCCGTTCCTCTTCTTCTTTTCTTCGTGCTTGTTCCGCAATTTCTTCGGCTATTTTTCGCTCCCTTGCCGTCTCATCCTTTTCAAAAATTTCCTGATGCAATACTTTGTCAAAAGGAATTTCTGCAAGTTTTAGCAGATCAGCCAAATATTCTTCTTGAAGTTCATCAAAACAAGCTTCCGACAAATCAGCCCATTCATCACGCAGCAACCCTTTAAGAGTTCCAGCGGTCAATTTTTCTCCATAAGTTTTTGAAAAATCCTTAATTAGCTTGTCTGGTAAATGTTCCATTGCTTGTTTAGGTGCAATGTCTGAAATGAATTCCAAAACCACTTTTTCGTAGCGATAGTAATACGTTTCATATTCAAATTCACTTCTCCCCCAAATAAATAGGGAATGAATATCACCTGTCAGTTCTTCAAAAAAATCGGTTGCCATTACATACGCTGCTTTGTCAAATGATCCATGTTCAACCAATCGTTCTTCAAGTAGATAAGGCTCGGTATAATGGTACTTCGGTTTATTTTGAAGATCATCTGCTAAAACTCCAGCAATATGATGACGAACATGCAAATATAAAATCAGTGTATTCTCTTCAAAAAATTGACGAACTGTTTCTTGAAGCTCGACTCTTACTTTCCACCGCTCTTCAGCTTGTTTTTGTTCTTCCTGTCTTTTAAAGTAGGTTTCCCTTGCTTTTCTATATCTTAGCTCCCAGTCTTGCTGATTTTGAGAGAAAGTTTGTTTGATCCAAGGAATTACATCGAATGGTAGAATATTTCGCAACTCGTTACGAAATATATTGTTGATCAACTTATGGGCTACTCCTTCGGTCTCATAGCCCTTATCTTTCAAAAATGCCTTCTTTTCTTTTCTTGGCACATCATTTGAAGCTTTATTCAACCAGACGTTTATCCAGATTTGTTCGATATAGTTCAGTCTGTCAGTTATGTATGTCTCATAAGCAGGAAGCATTTCTTGCACTTCTAAATAGCGTTCAATATCTTGAACAACTTTTTGTTTCGTATGCTCGACTGCAATCGGGTATATCTCTTCTAATTTTCCCATGTTGAACCCCTTTTATAGTTTACAGTATGTTGTTGTCTTCTATTTTACATTGTTTTATATTAATAATCTCCACAATAGACCTTTTATCCAAGTATTGTGGATATTTAGCAGTGAATGAACTTTATCTTATTATAAATCATATTTTTCCTATAATGCTCGATATTAAAGATAATTGGTATTGTTGACCTTAAAGGCTGGTTTTTATGATGGTAAGTGTTAATAAAGTTCTGAAATTCTTCTGGAGATGAATTAATAAAGAAGAAGGTAATGTAATAGTCTTTAGAATTCGAAAATAGGGGCAAATTCGATTTCGATATTATTAATAAACGATTTGTTTTAATAACTAAGTGCCCCTTTATAGACTAATACTTTGATCTAAACGATATTATGGTTATATTTTTTAGTAAGGTGAAAAGTTTATATCAAAAAATATACAACTGTTAAGTGTAGTATTGTGGATCTACGTCAATATTTTGGACACTAAAAAGTTAAGTTTTAAGCAATTTTTCTAGGTTCTTCTTCAATCGGAGGAAATAAAGAAGCAATAATGTACATATAACTCCAAACTCCTTTTTGGTCTTTTTGAAGTTCGATTTATCCTGTTACTAACACATTAGCACCTAAGAACAACATCATATATGCTATAAACTCAAGGTTTTTAGTAATTAGACGATAACCAGATAACGCCAAAACAATTACCGATAAGAAAATTCTCAATATTCCCAACATACTTTTCTCCCTTCTTTAAGTTTATAAGAGAAAAGATGCTGTAGCGGACTTTCTTTACTGAACTAACGCACCCCAATAGTACAATAAAAATGTATGCTTATTCTATTTCTTGTTTTAATACATTCTGGATAAAACGAGATTTTGCCTCAGTGTAAGACACTCTATCAAAACGATATTTTTCTGCTAAATCAACTTTTAATTGGTGATATTCTTTTAGTGTATCTGGGTTACTTCTTAAAAAATTTCTAAAAAAAATTTGATTATTCCAGTGTTCACTTTGAAACGTATAAAAATGTAAATGATGGGTTCCAGCTCTCCATTTTCCTTTTCTAAAGAACCGTCTTTCAAGAAATTCTTTATGATAAACAAATTCATATCCTATTTGTTTTAGTGGCTCAATAAAATCGTCTACCATCTCTAAATGATTTACCCCAACTGCAATATCTAAAATAGGTTTAGCTCCTAACCCATCAATCGACGTACTTCCTATATGTTCAATTGATATTACTTTGTCAGCCATAACTTTTTTTAATTTACCTTTCTCTACTTCAAATTCTTTGGACCAATTTGGATTATAATTCTCAATGGTAATTTCCTTATCCATTCTCTTCCTCCTAACGCAATTAGAATACTCTGTACCTTCTTCTTTCACTAAACTGCCCCGTTAGCACAATAAGAAAAATGCCTTGCTTCCCTTATTGTGGATTTAAAATAAAGTTCGACCGTTTTGAAAAAAGTTTAACCGTTTTATATAGGATTTTTCTTATTAAGCAATCGTCCTATTGTGGAGTAAACACCTTATTAGTTCTTATGCTAATTTTTTAAGGGTTGTAAGAAATGATACTTGAGTTAACAGACAAGTTAGTTGAGATTGGTTATAGTCATCAAAAGATATTTGAAATATACGTTTTTTGAGAACTAAGAAACAAACCTCTCTAAATCCCTCTTAATTAAGGAATTTCATGAGAGGTTTGTTTTATATGCTACTTTTTGAAAAATATTTTCGAGTATCTTCACGTATTTGTTTGGGCAAGGCACGATCAAGCTCTTCATTTAACCATGAGAGTGTTTGGCTACGTAAATAATCACGCATTTTTTCTTCCGCAGAGAGCATAACTAAATTGATGGTACAAGAGGAGGGAGCTGAACAGCAGTTTTCTCTATACAAATAACCATTATCTTTAATATTTTTACATTGAAAAATAGGTTTAGGACCTTCAACTGCTTCAACTACATCCCAAAAGGAAATATCTTCTGGGGACTTAGATAACCTATATCCTCCCTTTACACCAGGGACAGAACTTACAATGCCAGCCTTAGATAATTTACCGAAAACTTTTGAAAGAAATGTTTCAGAAAGTCCTTGAAATTCTGCTAAATCCTTTATCCCAACACTTTCATTGGTAGGAACATCTATTAAATAAACCAGACAATGTAAAGCATATTCAACGCCGACACTATATTGCATATAAACTCACCTACTTTTGCTTAAAGATTATACCTTAAAAATATTTAGGGTTCGAGTCAAATAAAAGAAATCCCTTTTGGGAAATTTTATTCATTTGACAAAAATAATTATAACATATATTATGGATTGTGTTAATCGTCGATTAAGTTAGTCCTTAATTGTTGTCTTGAATTCATTTTAAAGGAGAAATACAAATGAACAAAACACTTATAATTAACGCACATCCAAAAATAGATGATAATTCTTCAGTTAGCTTGCAAGTTTTTAACCACTTTTTGAATGCTTATAAAGAATTAATTCCTAATAGCGAAGAATTTGAACAGATTAACCTGTACAGTGATGCAGTACCTATGATAGATAAAACGGTTTTAAGTGCATGGGAAAAACAAGGAAAAGGGCAAGAACTAACTAGCCAAGAACAAAAAATAACGGAGCGTATGTCGAAGATTTTAAATCAATTTAAAAGTGCAGATACCTATGTCATCATTTTACCTTTGCATAATTTTAATATTCCATCAAAATTAAAAGATTATATGGATAATATCTTAATCGCACGTGAAACTTTTAAATATACTGAAAATGGTTCAGTGGGATTGCTTAAAGACGGACGAAGAATGCTTATCATACAAGCAAGTGGATCAATCTATACACATGATGACTGGTATACAGAAGTTGATTACTCTCAAAAATATCTGAAGTCAATGTTCAATTTCATTGGTATTGAAGATTACCAAGTCATTCGGGCGCAAGGAACTGCTTTGCTGGAGCCGAATGAAGTATTAGAAAAAGCATATAAAGAAGCTGAAGAAGCTGCTTCAAGATTAGCAGCTAAAGAAAAAATACTAATTTAAAGGAAAGAAAATTATTGTTGCAGATATTGATCTGCAATAATAGGCGAGGTTGTTGGGCAACACAGTTAGAAAATGATCAAACTTTTTTATAAATGAATGATTCAATTGAATATATTAAAAGCGTGTTTTGATCGATCTTTTTCAAAACACGCTTTTTCTTTTTGTTCATTTATCAAGGTTATTAGGTATCAATTTGATCAAACATTATTCCAAAGCAACACTTATTGAAGCAAAACACAGGTAGTTAAATAACTTATATCTGTTCTTGATAAATATTTAATCGTAAAGGTTCTAATTTTAATGCTATTTTAAACTCTTCAAGATTTTCGACCAAATGATAAAAATCATCCACATCCCCATCAGTATCAAAATACCATTCCGACGCTTCCAAGCTTCTAAGTTCATTAGTTGGGGTAAAGACAAATTCACAATGGAGTTGTTCCATCCCAGAATATTCGTCATCTTCATAGACAGTAAATTGTCTAACGAAATCAAAATAAAATAATTCTTCTCCTGTAAAATCGTATACTCCACATTGGAAGAGTAAAGCTATTTCCTCTTCTCCTTCAACTGGTTGTCTTCCAAACGATATAAATTCATTCCAAACATTTGCTATATTAGTTGTATGTTCACCAATCTTCTCTTTGAGGAAACCTTCAGCATTTTGGACAGTAATCATATCGTCTCTCCTTTAATCAACTTAGTTTATTGTCCCTTATTATACCAAATTCCCCTTCAACTAACCTGCCCCTATAGTTGAACAAGAAAAGAGCTGCCTTAGCACCCCTCATTCTTTAACTCTTATACCCGTTAGATTAATAAGCAAATGTGATTCCGCAATGACTCCTCTTTTTTAATATTGGCGTCCCGCTCGTTTTGCAGTTACTTTATGTTTTTCTAACTACTTTTTGGCTTTCCTTTTCTATTCAAAAGATAAAAAGAAGTACCAGCTATAAATACCCCCGTACTAAGCCACAATGTTATCCCATTCCACTCATTGTTAAATAATGTGATATTGGCAAGGTTGATAAGGTGTATCAAAACAAAAAGTATGTATAGTCCAGTTATAGCTTTCATTATTTCCCCCCTATTCATCTAATTAAAAATGTAAATTAGCAGCATCTTACCTATTCTAAATTTAGCTTCAAGAATCCTTTATGTTTAACTAAACTGCTTCTTTAGTTGGATATAGGAAATTCCCCCAATTGTATAATATTAGTTATTTCTATACATTGAGAAGATCACCAAAAAGGGTCTTCTTCTTGAACCGATGTCACCCATTAGCTTAATAATCTAGATTAAAAAACTCCTCTTATTTTATTTCAAGAAGAATTTACATAATAATGAATTTTAGGAAGTATTTTTGTTTGTATTGTAGTAATGATTATAAGAGGTTAGTATGAAAACGTATTAACTAGAAGTATTATGGTACCTATAAAGGTTGATAGGGCTTGATAAAGACTAATGGGATATCGTTCAAACCTTATATATTAAGGGGTTAAAATCACCAAAATTGTTTTGTAAGGTAATAATACCTAATCTTTAATGATCTTAATTGTTGCCTTTAAAAGAAATAAAAAGAACCGATTCTCTTTTCACACTTGAGAATCGGTTGCTGGATCACTTTGATTAAATTGACAAGATAAATTCATTATAACCATCCTTATTTTGTCCTTTTATATTCTTCATAAAATAAGCGTATTCTGGCTGAGATTTCCCGTGTAATTCTGCTGCTTCAACTACTAACTTTATAAATTTTTTCATTTAAGATATCCCCTTCCAATATGTTATGTCCTTATTATCCAATATTGGATACCTTTTTACAAAACTGATGAAAACGAAAACAACGACAATGTAAGCGAACATTATGTATCCTTTTCTCGTAATTTCGTCGTTTTTCTTAACTTTAAGTACAATTTTTCACAATGTGCTTCGTTCGTCGTAATTAGGAACAGGTGATAGTATCTTAAAGTATGGCACCCATTCGTTTAAGATAATTGAACCTCACTCAATTCTGCCAAATTTCTTCTGTAATCTGTCTTTACACTCATTCCAAGTAGGAATAGCTTCTGCTTCCCAATTAATTAATTCTAATTTATCTGCAATATTTCGTGATATTTTCATTGCTTTTAAATGATTACCATTATTTCGAAAGACCTTCATATGTTCCTTGCTTTCCCATACTTCCAACTCTTTATCAGGTAAAAAATTCAAATGTTATTTTAGCTTCAGATGGGCCCTCGATTTTTGTTAACCATAATGTAGCCGAAATGATGATTTTAGGTGGTGTGTTTCTTAATTCTTCAAAAGTTGTATTTTTATTAAAACCATCAACTGAAAGACGCTTGCTTTTTTCAGTGTTAAAAAGCAACTTTAAGGCTTTGATAAGAGTTGTTTTTCCTGCATTATTATGGCCAATAATAACATTTGCACCTTCATGAAACTGAATGGCTATTTCCTTTTTAAATGATCGAAAATTCGTTATTTTTAACTCAGATATGTACTTGCTATCCCCCTGTTATTTTGTAGAGTACTTCTTAAAGCATATAAATCTCAAATAATCTTAATATCTACTACTATATAAATTTCTTACTTTGTGGAATATTACTTTACCAATGCATCTTGTCCCTCTTTAAAAATTATAATCCAACAAGTACCTTTGTTAGGGCTATAAGCTGAAAAAGAAACATATAAAGAGAATCAATATTGAGCTGTTTAGAACATTTTAGAAATACCTCTTTCTAATTAAGATGTAGCTTCATCAATCGGTCATAATTATCACCTTTGTATGTTAAATGATAACACTTATTCTTTCTCCTTTTTCTTCAACAATCGTCCAATATACAATTTGGGTAACTGGAGCTCCCCTTTCATCTTGGCTTTGGGTCGCATCCTAATACTTCCACTTTTGAATAAGCCTATAATGTCTGATTTATATACCGATCTACAATCCATTGCAGCCAATTAAACTTGTCATATAAGCGAAAGGAGTAAAGAGAATATTTTCAGACTACATTTCTGATCTTAAGATAAAGGAATAACGCTAAATACAAATATCTCCTATATGAATGTTTTAAATATCTAAAAGGTGACATTGTATTATCCTGCCCTGTTACTTGAATATGAAAAATGCTTTACTCCTTATTGAAGTAAAGCACCCCGTTAGTTTAATAAGGAATTCTCAATTTCTATAAAGAAATTATTGGAAGTATAATTAATGATATTCCCAATAATATGAGTAATATTTTTATTATGTACCACGGAAGCAATAAAATAATATCTGCTAAAAAAGGTAGCCCTCCCACATTTCTCGATTTTTCATGGCGATTTTTGTTATGAAATATACCTACTACTAATAAAAATAATCCAATAATACTTCCAAGAATAGAACCTGATGAAATATATTCACTCAATTAATTTTACTCCTTTATTTTATTGAATTTATACTCCTTACAGAAGTAACGCACCCGTTAGTGGAATAAGAAGGTATAGTTATAAATCATCTATTACCAAACTGATAGTTTTGTTCTTGTGTCATTTTTATCAGTAATGTAGTGGAGATTTTCAAACCCTTTTATCTTTGCATTATCATATAATCTTTCAAGTTTTTCACTGTCCTTACAATAAATCGTGACATAAGCAGAATCAACAACTAATAATACGAGTTCACAATCACTATTTAAAAAATCCCTATACGTCTCAATTACTGATGGATTTTTCTCTTTTGAGTAGGCTTTTAAGTCCACAAAAATGAGATAATATCTATTATCTTCTAAAAGTTCTTTAAGGGATAAGCCATCTATCCAGTTTACCTCATCTGTGAATAGTGGTTTTCCTAATTCATCATCCTCGACTAAATATGATTCCTCGCCTCCACTTAGCCAAATGAATTTAGTAATTTCAAAGGGTGTTAATACCTCCCAAAGAAACCTTCCGTAATCATTGGGAATTTCAAAACTGATTCCTCGTTTCATTTTTTCTCCTGCCTTTGTTTTATTGAATTAACCTGCCCCGTTAGTTTAAGTGTATCACTTCACAATCCCAATAGAGTAAAGGCTATCGAGATATAGATTCGTTCCACAAAAAATAGCTTTCAAAGCGTCTCATAAGACTTGTATCAAAATCCTTAGCGTTGTAAATCCGCATTTTCCTGACGCTACCCCATATATTACACCAACTTCTTCTTGAAGAGATTTATATGCATACTCTATACAAATCTAGTTTACATAAAGTCAATTATAGGCTTCGAAAAAAGGATCTTTAAATTGAAGATCCTTTTAACTGCTTGTTTAATAAAGCTACCCGTTAGTAAACTACTCATAGTAAATTTAATATCCTTAATAAGCCATATAACATTAGTAGAAGCCCTAAATAAAACAAAGTTGTTAATCCTGTAAATGGGTCTAAAACAAAATCTAAAAATTCCATCCACTTGTCCTTAATAGAATTGGCTTTCTTTATAGCTGGTATGCAAATAAGCAATGAAATAACTATACAAATAACTCCCGCAACTAGGGATAAAACACCCACCATTAACCACACCTAACTTAAATTTTAAAATCGTTTTAATCGCTTATTATACTAACCACGTTAGTTGAACAAGATCCCAAAGTATCTCATGAATGTTCTATACAAATCTAGTTTACATAAGGCCAATTTTCGGAACTTCCGAAACATAAAACCCCTTGGTACTCAAGGGGTTCCGAATGGTCCATTTTTATCGTTTATACATGATTTTATACATGGTTGATGAATCAACATTTTCGGCTTCTTTCACTAAACACCCGTTCGTTGAATAACATTTATCATTTTACTTAAAATGCTTACTCTTTATTTATTGGTGTACTTACATGTTTAATTTCACCACCAAAAGACCATCCCTTACTTTCAAGAAAGTTAGTAAATTCATCTATAAATTCATTAATTTGCATAGATTCTTTGAACCCACTTACCAAAACATTTCCTTCAATTTGTATTTCTACAACTTTAGTTTCACTGAGTTTTGCTTCCCTTTCCCAAACTGGTTTCCATAATGGATCTTTTTCATAAAATTCCCTAACTAATTTACCTATAAATCTTTTTTCACTAGCCCCAAATTCAATATAGTTTCTTTGTGCCTGCCTTAAACATACCTCATTAGCACCACCCCAGTAATCTGGGTTATCATTCATTACACCATCATCTTGCCAAGAACACACCGTACAGATTTCGTCACTACCATTTTCTTCTGAATATGTTTTAAAACCACAACAAGGACAAGTATACTTTTTCATCATTCTCTCCTAAATTACTAATTGTTTTATGCCTTTATTTTATCATCACCTTATTCAACTAACTGCCCCGTTCGTTGAATAAGGTGTTTTTATGAATGTATGATATTAGATAAATTCATACATTAAAAAGGCCGTCATTTGGCAGCCTTTTTATGGCGCTATCGCACCCGTTAGTTCAATAAAGATGTTTATTCATTACTCATTTTAAAGAAACCCTCTGGATACAAATAGTCATCTTCAATATCTACATCTGGGTACCGAGTAAAAACAGACTCAAACTCATCATTTTCAATAAGGTAGTCAATAACTTCATAAATTCGTTCTCGACTTGCAATATCTATTAGAACCATATCGCTTGACCAAAGATATGCACCTTTCATACATTCGCCTGTCTTTGCATTCTTCTCTCTCAATGTCTGTATGTTTTTGTAGGTGAAAAAACTCGCAATCCATTTAGAACGGTCAGAGAAAGTTACGATGACATCAAGGTTGTCATCTTCAACATTCCATTCACCTTCAGCCCATTCTTCAGCTGCTATCCATATGTGTCTATTGTTTGTTTCTTTCACAGGAACACCACCTTAAATGAGATATATTATAGCTTTTTTCTCTAGCATTTGTTGAACTAAACTTCCCCGTTAGCTTAATAAGTTAGATTAAAAAACTCCTCTTATTTTATTTCAAGAAGAGTTTACATAATCACCCTTATCGGTATTAAAAAAGGATCTTCAACCGAAGATCCTTTTAACTGCTTGTTAAATTAAAGCACCCGTTTGTTTAGATACATGTTTTCACAAAGAAATACAATTTTGTCTATCTAAAAATATCTGTACTCCTTATGTAACCATATATTCGGATTATACTGTCTTCATTAACAAAAGGAATTTTAAGTTTATTGAGCAATTGAATGAATTCGTCTGTGTAATCTGATACTTCAGGTTCCAACAGCCGTCCCTTAGACCATGTAAATTTCAGATTTACTCTAATCCATTCTACGGCAAAAAAAGGTTCAAGCCCTTCTTCCCAATCTCCCGTATACCAATTTTCTTCTCCAAAATCTTCAGGATTAGCGTAATCATTATCTAAAAACTTTATCTGGAAAGAAGGGGTTATTGGGAATTCCTCAATAACAGCTGATTGTAATCCTCTCCATTTCGTATTATTCATTACGGAACTTAACTGTCGTTCATTTATCACTTGCTGAACCTTAATCTTGTAGTCTTCCACTTAAATAATATCCTCCTTGTTTTGCTAAACTGCACCTATAGCTTAAGTACAATTGTTCACAAACATAATTTTCTTGAGATTCTTCCTCCATTAACTCTATACAAATCTAGTTAACATAAAGTCCCTTATCGGTATTGAAAAAGGATCTTCGATTAAAGATCCTTTTATGCTGCTTGCTAAATTAACGCACCCGTTAGTTGAAGAAGATAATTTCGATTTATGTAGTTCTAATCCCAATAATTAAAGATTATCTCTCCAATTCTTTCGGGCTTCCAATAAGCTATTTGTTCCAATTCATCACT
>NZ_LMVB01000001.1:1746572-1815840 GCF_001510645.1 Paenibacillus sp. FJAT-29882
TTGGTGGTTTATTATGTTTTGCACTATAAAAACCAGTTACTCCATTAGGAAACTTCATTAAGTAACCCACCCTCATTTTGTATTTTTATAGCCTATATTCTCCATTCATTATTGAACTAACCTGCTCCGTTAGTTGAATAAGAAAAAAGCTTTACTTCTTATTGAAGTAAAGCACCCTTTAGTTGAGAATGCTAAACTCAATAATTTTCTTTTTTCCAACGTTTATATTCTACAAACTCTAAAAAACCATAAGCCGTTATCATTGATAAAATAGGGACAACATAATACTTCGGAGGTCCAAATATAAAGATAACAACAATGAAACCTGCAATATAAAGTGCAGTATTTAAAAGATATGATTTCTTTCGATATTTTAAATAAAGTTTTACCTTATCCATTACATTTCCTTTCACGCCAAACATATTCACTAATATTTTTTGTTATCTTTCTTGAACTATTCTGCCCCTTTAATTGAATAAGAAAAAAGAGCTGTATGAACAGCTCAACGAATTTTTACTAAAGCACCCGTTAGCTTAAGTGCATTATTTCACAAACTCTAGATATCCTTTCAGATATTACAGGAATGCTGCCTCATTAGTTCAAAAAGTTCAAGAAAACAAGCATCAATTTTTCTTGAATCTTAGGTGTACGCTTTCCGTTCCATGCGCGTACATATAGCGGGGGTTATTTTAAGTCAAGTACATGTTTTGGATATGACCCATCATTTTGTTGGCTTAAGCCTTGGCATTATTTCATCAACTAAAAGTATATTAGAGATTAACCATTCAAGCGAAAAAGATTAATCAACAAATTCGAGGTTTATATCACCATTATTAGTGCTGACGTTTAATGTCTTATCACCTCTACTTTTATTTGCAGGCAAATTACTCTCTCCTTTTTTTGCCTCGCTTAATATAGCGAAATCATCATAAGAACCTACAATTGAGCCACTAATATCACCATTTTTTGTTTCTAAAGTTACTGTAGTACCTGCGTTCAACTTGTCCAGTTGGATATTACCGTTGTTTATCTTAATATTCACTGCACCTGCAAATGAAAGTGGGGGCAATTCAATCTTTTCGTTTGATGTTTTTAAAATCAGATTTTCTATAGACGCATCAGGTATCCATACCTGAATAGTCCTGTATTCTTGAGCAGCTTTCCCACCAATGTAATCGTCCCAATCTTTTTGACTTGCATACACCATGGATAATTCTTTTCCGTCAGATAAATCAATTTTATAAAATTCTTTTTCACTTTCATTATAAGAAATATGAATTTTTTCATCTTCAGACTGAAAAATTTCTATTTTTCTATCTTTAACGTCAATTGTAATAGTATCAACTTCTGCAGCTGAAGTGACATAACTTTTTTCCTCATATGTTATAGGTTCAGAGGAACAGCCAGTTAGTATTACTGACAATGTAATTAGTACACTCATAGCAAGTTTTTTTGTAGCATTTCTCATTTTTAAACTCTCCTTTTTTAAATCGATCTTATTTTTAATACAGCTAACCCTACAAGCGCCAATACCATACTGATGGAAAGACAAACACTGATGTGCAACAAAGCGTTTCCATTAAACATAATGAGCTTGAAAAAGCCTACCAAAATTCGTCGCAAAGGCTGGATCGGAACAAACACACAGATGATCGCCACTAGAACAGCGTCCGTCAGCCAACCGTACCAATACGATTGCATAGAAAGCAGCACATGTAAGATCAACGCCAGCATCAATAAAAAAGCAAACTGCTGAAAAAATGCAACGAATACACCATTTTCCCACCAACCGCATAGCTTCAACAAATTAATCACGATTTGTGTTTGATTCATTGGGTCTATTACTAGATGGACAAAAGTATTAACCATTGATATTGACGCTGCGGCGATGATATAGGTAAGGATACTACCCCAAAAGTAATCTTTTTTCGTTGCGTTTAAATGAATTAGCTTACTAAAGTTAAAATACACAATGAAAAATGGAATCATGAGCATATAAAGATAAGTGTAGTTTCCTCGGCTTATGGATATGCTTGCATCCGAAGATGTGGTAGACAAAAGAACGACTAAAATCGTAATAACAAGTGCAATTAAATTACTTGCAAAGTTTCGTTTTATAACAGTTAGAACTGGTTTCATGATAAATTCCCGCCCTTCTTCTCAACCATACGAATGAAGAAATTTTGAAGGGACAATTTTTCAATTTCGAGATGATCTCTTTGACTGATTGGTAAATCAAAAATAAAGCGTGTTAATAAACCTCCAGCTTGTATCTCTCCAATTGTATGCAGATCTTTTGTGACTTTCTCTACTTCCTGTTTTAATCCACTTACGCTATATGCCTTTGTCTCAATTTCCTGTAAGGTATCATAAAAACGCAGGGTACCCTTGTCAATGATAATCAGCTTTTGCATGACCTTTGCAATTTCATCAACGATATGGGTGGAAACAATAATAATACGTGGATTCCTTGAAAAACTCTCTACTAGCAAATCGTAAAACTCCGTACGCATAATTGCATCAAACCCCAGCACCGGCTCGTCTAAAAGAACAACTGATTTGTTACTCGCAAGGCAGATGATGGTGGAAACCATTGTTTTCATACCTAATGAAAGCGTATTAAATTTTTTACCGGCATCTAGCTCAAACCGTTCCATCATTTCCATTGCAAATTCATAATCAAAGCGTGGATTTAAATCTCCAGCAACCCTAATTAGTTTTGTTACTGGAAGATTAAATTGTTTGGCAAAATTTTCAATATGACTAACACCAGTATCCATCGTTGCAGTGCTAATAGAGTGCCCGTTAACACGTATGGTTCCACTTGAAATATTCTGATAACCTGCAATAGATTTTAAAAGCGTTGTTTTTCCCGCTCCGTTTCGTCCTAAAAGACAATAGATACCATTATTGTCTATAGTTAATGTGAAATTTTTTAGGACAGTTGCACTTTGATATTGTTTTGATACTTGATTTAATTCAATCATAGCTTGCTACCTCTCTTCTTTTACTTTTTCATGCCATTGCGATTTTCTCAGTACATGATATAATTTCACAATAAACCTTTGTGTTACAAATAGGTCAAGGGGGGATTTATGGATATTTTATACACAATTAAACAAGCAGCAGAAAAAGTAAGCATGACTAGTGAAACCTTGAGGCATTATGATCGAATAGGTTTAGTAAAGCCATGTCATAAAGATGAACAAACTGGATATCGGTACTATTCTGAGCAGGAGCTCGTACAACTGCAAACAATTGAACTGCTCAAAACAATGGATTTAACTTTGATGGAGATAAAAGACATTTTGCAGCAGAATGAACTCCCCAGAATTATTGCACTTTTAAAACAGGCAGAAAAAAAGGCAGATGAGAAAATCGCTCGCCTGCAATACGCAAAATCAAGAATTAAACGTGCCTATACACATTATGAAAATAAGTTAAACAGTGTAGATAACCAAAATGGGGAATTCTTTGTCAAACATCTATCAGAAAGGGTAATCATGCTTTCTGATAAATTGGAATACCCTACGATAAAAAATTTATGGAATTATCACAATCATTTTTATAAGCAAATTGAAGAAGCGTTGCAACCACAATTTTTGTTCGAAGAAATGGCAGGAATGTTTACAACACCAGAAAAAACCCGGTTGTTTGCCATTTGCTTAAAATATCCTTCAATAGAGGGGTTAACAATACTACCAGAGGGTAATTATTTATGTGCCAATTGCACCGAAGAGAATAAGGATATGGTATTGCAGAAATTACTTCAAAAGGCAAAGACAGAATTTGGTGTGTGTCCAGATGTCGTTCTTCACTGCATTGTGATAAATGGGGTTTTGCAATGGAATTATCAGATACAACTGCTCATACAGTGAGGCATACTCATACACAAAGTGCAAAATAAGTAAATGTAACAATTATCATAAGGTATTCTTTTATTGATGTTTAGTGTAGCTAATTATCTTAATAGTTATACAAAAAATCGGAAGATCACAACTAGTGATACATCCGATTTTTTGATTTATATGTATAGCGATAATAAAGTTGTTTTCTCCTTATTAGAACTAACACGCCTGTAGTTCAACAAAAATCTCTATAATGCAAGTAACTTTGAAAGAAAATTACAGCTTGTACATCGTCTGGTACAACTTCTCTTTCGCTAATGCTTAATGTTGAATTACTAGAGTTACAAGCTGTTAAAATAATTGATGTGAATAAAATTAATACTATTTTTCTCAAATTTTTATCTTCCGCCCCTTAAATTAATGAAGACACCTTACCTTATTTTTCATTAATACCTTCTTCAACTAACCTGCCCCTTTAGTTGAATAAGAAAAGGGTGCTTAACCCCTTATTGAAGTAAAGCACCAGTTAGTTCAATAACATTTTTAAAATCTTATCAGCAATCATCGAACAGTCATTCCTTTTTTTAAAGTCATCCTCGAAAGCTTTATAGAGAATATCGTTGATTTTCTCAGCCAATTTGTCGGCAGTATTTTCATTTAGAGTTGCGGATACAATTCGTTGAATTTCAAATTCATATTCATCCTCTGGGCATTCAATAGCAAGTAAATCTAGTGGGTCCCATTCATTAATTATTTTTTGGACTACTTCAAATGTCTCATTATATTTACTTTTAAGATGTTTATTTGACAATTGATTACCCCCTTTGCTTGTTAATATTAATTATATTAGATAGAGATAAATTTTGTTTTATTTCTTGTTGAACTAAACTGCTCCTTTAATTGAATCAGGGGTCTTTCCGAATGTATGATTTTGCATAGTTTCGTACATTGAAAAAACCACCAATTTGGTGGTCACGTTGTTTAACTAAAGCACCCCGTTAGCTTAATAATATTTTATAATCGCTTTGTAATAATAGCTCCTAAGCCAATTAACATGTATAATCCCATCATACATACAATCAACAAACCTGTTTCAATAAAATGAACACCCATTGAATATAGAATTAATAAAACAGCACCACTACCAAAAAGAACAACGTAGAGTACACCCATTAAATAACTTTTCATAAGTAATACACTTCGTTCATCAACATCTGGAACATTTCCATTTCTTTTTTTATTCCACTTAGAAAAAAGCAGATAGATAATAAATCCTAAGACTACCCCCACTATAATAGCGATAACAATTTCGTAGTTGTATTCACCAGCTTCTTTTCCTATGATATACACACCTAAAAAGCCACCTATAATCATACATCCAATCACAACAGACCAAATAGTGATTTGTAACTTTTGGTTGTTCAAAGCTATTCCCCCTCTGGTTTCTCTAAATAAAATAATTCTTCAATTGGCACATCAAAATACTGTATTAATTTTAGTGCCAACTCCAAGCTTGGATTATACTTATTCTTCTCAATTGCATTTACTGTTTGACGTGTAATTTGTAAGTCTTCTGCCATTTTCACTTGTGTTATGCCCTTTTTCTGTCGAATTTCCTTAATATGATTTATCACCTTCATTAACAACCCTCCAAACAAAAAGTAAAGATATCTTTACGTATATTATAAAAAAATACAACTAAATGTAAAGATATCTTTACGTTTAGTTGTATCCTTTTCCTTTTTCTTCTTAAACTAACCTGCCCCGTTACTTCAATAAGAAAAAGTCTTTACTCATTAATCAAGTAAAGCACCCGATAGTTGAAGAACAATAAGGATTATTTTGAACTATAATCCTAAAACCTTAACAGTTATAATGATGAACAGTAAAATGATATTTAGCCAGACGAAAAATTTAATCATAACCTCAGCCCATAACTTCCTACGCAATCCAAAATAAAGGATAACACCATAAATTAAGAGGCTAATAACTACACGAATTTCAGATTTTTTTTCAATTCCCAATTCGAAAAAATCAATGAATGTATATATTAAAATAGTGATGACAAATAAAAAAAGGTATGCCTTGAAAATTTTTTCTTTTCTCTCGGACTCATGTTTAAATTCATACATTTTTCTTACCTCAACTTATCTTCTTTTTCCTTAAGTTTAACAAATATATTCTTAAACTAAACTGCTACGTTACTTAAATAAGAAAAAGGTGCTCTACCCTTGTTGCGGTAAAGCACAAGTTAGTTGATTAACATCTCCCCTTTTATTTCAAACCAAATAATTTCTACTATCACTAAACATATGATTGCTAAAATAAAAGCTGTTATAGAGAGTAAGACCTTGTTTCGTAACCTGGTATTGAAACGTATGTATAACTTACCTATCAGGCTGATAAGCAGTATAAAGATAGGAGCTGTTATACATATTGCTATTAAATCAACAAGTGAAAATGGTTTGCTGATGTATGGGTCAGAATAGACATTGAGAAGAAGAAGTGCGATAAATAAGATGAATTGATAAATAAAAAATCTTACAGGGCTCATAAATGATGGGTTCCCTTCTATGCAGTGTTATGTAAAGTATAAATCCTCAAAGAAAAAATAAATATACTTTTAAGCCAACTTGTCTTATTGAACTAACCTGCCCCGTAGTTGAATAATGTGTTTTTATGAATGTATGATTTTAGATAAATTCGTACATTAAAAAGCCGTCATTTGGCAGCCTTTTTATGGCGCTATTGCTACCCGTTACTTTAAGTACATTTCTTCACAAACTTAATATGGTGCGATTGCTCTTATTAAACAATCGCACCCGGTAGTTAAGTAACTTTATTTGACTTTCTGTTTAAACACTCGTCACGAAATGGCGAATCGGGTTTTCAGCCTTGCGCCATTTTGCTCATATCCATATACAACGCGTTCCACCGATGACCGTCCGGATCGGCAAAACCGCAGCCGTACATCCAGCCACCTTTTTCGCCCGGCTTGCTGAATACAGTGCCGCCGGCACGTTCGGCTTTCAAGGCGAACTCATCAACTTCATCCCTGGAGTTCGCCCCCAGAGTGAATAACACTTCAGTGCCCTGCCACGAATCCGCAACCGCATTACCAGCAAAACCGCGGAACGCTGATTCCGGGAAGAGCATCAAAACAACCTGATTGTCGCCGACGATCAAGCTGAATGAGCCGTCCTGACTCGCATACTGCTCATTCAACCGAAAACCGAGCTGGGTATAAAACGCCTTTGCCCGTTCTGGTTCTCGCACTGGCAGGTTCAACCATAATTCTCTCGACATACCTAACAACCTCCTGATATAGAGATGCAGTAATCACTCACCCCTATATAATTTCAATGCTTATTATAATTTTTCCATCTTGTTTGGAAAAAAATCCTTATTCAACTATCCTGCCAGTTACTACAATAAGAAATAGACTTTACTCATTTTCAAGTAAAGCACCAGATAGTTTAAGTACATTCTTTCACAAAGATGATATTCCTTATGAAATAAGAAACCATTACTTTCATTCATTACAGGAATGCTGCCCGTTAACACAACAAGAAAAATTATCGCCGCAGCGATCCTTATCTTCAACTCTCGTACACTTTAGTTTAAGTGAATCTCATTATTTACCGATATGGAATGTATCAAAACTCCCCTTAAAGCCACAGCTATTTAGTAATTCTTTATATTTTTCAACTGAAGATAAATCATAATCATTAAAATACCAAATAACTTCTTCGGTATTTATTAGACTACAAATCTCTTCTAAGTAGATTTTATCAACCATACTAAATGAAAAACCATATGAGTAAATCTTGTTGATGTTAAGTTCTTCTAGGGTATAAAAGAAGTCACAATTTGTTTCAAGAGCTTTTTCTGTTTCTTTTCTCAACTGTCGGTCAATGTGGCTTAGCCCGTTTTCAGAACCTATATGTTGTTGCATATAGATTTCAGTATAATCTTCTGTTTCACCATGTCCAAAGTATATTTCTGCACCTTGTCTACCATGTATATGGCAAATATTACTCTCATCAATACCATATACCTCTTCTAGAGTATCAGTATAATTGAACGTTAGAAACTGATCTCCATCCCCTATAAGTGACTGAAAGTCTTTTTTGGGTTCAGCAGAACTTATATTAATAGAATCGATCCATTCAGAAAAATAACGCTGAATTGCTGCTGTTGGAACTATAAGGTCATTAGCAATATCTTCATTCCTACTTGCTATTTTCCAATGATCTCTATCTCCATCTTTATCCACGATATCATCGAGCCCATCGTAAACTTCACTGAAGTCTAAACGTCCTAATGATGCTTCTATATCCTTCCACTCAGCTTCATCGTTTTCTGCTTGATTGATCAAATAAAATAACATTGATAAAACTTTATCTTCATCATAATGTATACCTCCATCTGGTAACATTCTTCCTTCTGGTATTATTAATTCATCCATCTTAATGTCTGGATGATTTGATAGTAAATACTCCCGAAAGTCCTGATACGAAGTTTTTAAACAATGAGATAAGTCAAAACCATTACCAATGAAAAATAGATTAGTCATTTTTCTCCCCCAATGAAATCAGTTACACAAGGTATTTAACTTACATCTTAAACAAAACCTGCCTGCTGTATAATATCCAACTTTCGCGGCGATAGTTGGATAAGACCGAGCTTAAAATTACAACGTATATGGAGGATAGTTGTTGGTATATGTTATCTCCCCATTTTATAATCATCATATCTTCTCAATACTTCTAAAATTGATATTTGTACTATATTTAATCTAAACATACTATCATTTTCATCCGACAACCCTGGATGGGACCCTTGAGTATGTAACCTCTTCCAAAACGTTTCAAAGTAGCCTGTACCGTCATTTAACCATTCATTTAACTCTGGATAAAACAATTTAGGTGTACTTTGTGATAGTGCCGTTCTAGCATGGTGACTTTTATTGAATGTATTTCCAGTTATATCTTCGGCTAATTTGCATAACAATTCTTCCACAAAAGTTCTTATTTGACTATTACAAGCAGCCCAATCTCCTCTAGTAAAAGCATTTACTGCTTGAGTATAGTGCCCTTCAGCAGTACTAAAATTATATTTATTCAGTAATTCAAATAACAGACCTTCATTTTCAACATAATCAATTGTTGAATCCACCATTCTAACTAATCGTTTATCCCTAATTTCAAACCCGTCTTTTAGAAGCAATCTTTTTAATTTAGGATATTCGTTAAATTCCCCTGATTGATCATCATAATAATAATCATTATTAATATAGATATCTAAAATCTCTTCCACCATTTCATAAGCCATATTCCCACCTAAAATGCCTTTTGCATCAGGGTTATCAATTAAATATCTTACTGCTGCTAATCCCTTATTATCCTTATTTGATGCAGAAACAGTATGTTCTTCAATGCCATATTTAAAAAAGAATTTATCTAATACAGCATGAGATTGGTTACTGAATAAAGAAAAAACATCCGTTATGGTAGCCCTAGAAAACATTCAAATTTCTCCTTTTTGTATGTATTTATTCCTAGATTAATTCTCTACAAGATACTTAGATGCCTTCTTATTAAACTAATCTGCAACGTTAGTACAATAAGGACTGTAAATAATTTATTTATTTCTTCAACACCTTAAAAAGTTTGAATAATAGGCATCCCAAGCCAACTGTTATAGCTAATAATAATAACGGAACCAAGATATTCGAAATCATAAACTCTCCTCCTAAGATTATTTATTTCTATTTTTACCACAAAACCCCAAATGGTTGTAAATGCTTATTGTGCTAACCTTGCCCCGTTAGTCGAATAAGAAAAAAGCTACCGTAGCAGACTTTCTTAACTGAACTAAAGCATCTGTTAGTTCAAGGAGATTAATAAGGCTGCTTTCTAAAGGATTGTTGTTTTAAATTAAATTCCTGGTTTGTTTAATCATCTGTTAAAATAAGGATATATTTAAACGAAATAGAGTAGAGAAGGGGGCTGATTATGTTGAAATTTTTACTAACCTCTAATGGTTTTTATACAGGTGCTATTAAAAACCAATTTTTAAAACTCATTGACGGTAAACTTGGCGAATTGAAGATTGCTATAATTACAACTGCCTCACCACAAAAGGAGAATAATAAGTTCGCACAAAAGGCGAAAGAAGATTTTAGGGCAATGGGGTTCAAAAACATTAATTTCATTGATTTAGAGTTCGATAATCCAGACAGTCTTTTACAGAAAGATGTAATATATATCAATGGTGGAAATCCGTTTAACTTGTTATTCCACACTAAGCAGAGTGGTGCAGATAAAATCCTAAGAAATTTAAATTCAAAAAATGTAGTTGTTGTTGGAGTTAGCGCTGGTGCTGTTCTACTTGGTCCAAACATCAAAGTCGTTCATTTCTTCACTCCTCAGATGAATACAATATATACAACAGATTTTTCAGCATTAAAATTAACGGACAAACTTGTTTTTCCTCACTACGATAGAGAGGATTTGTTTAAGGATAATACAGCCAAGACAATTGAAGATAGATTAAAAGAATTTGAAAACCTTGAAAAATGCGAAGTTACGAGACTTAAAGATGACGAATATATCTCAAGAGACAAGTAAATTATTGACCTCAAAACAGAGTTCTTTCATTATGCAGTTCATAACATTTCAACCGTTGTATAATTTGATTTTTGACACTCCTTTTTCAAACACTAAAGTATTTGTTATTTCTTTTCTTTCTACGAAACCCTGGCCTTCCTTTTCATTGGTTTTAATGAAAAGCTTCATTTCCCCGCGTTTTTACTAAATATCCGCAAATACCCCTATTTCCTCTATTCCTTTTACTTCAGTTATTTCTTTATCTTGAAAAATCATTTTAGATATAGCCACAGCTAACGGTATAGGGTTTCCTTCCTGAAAAATCACATCTTTTTTTGAATTATCAAGATAGAAAATTGAAAAGACCACCTTAAAGGGTCTTCTTCTTGAACCGATGTCACCCATTATCTTAATAAGCTAGATTAAAAAACTCCTCTTATTTTATTTCAAGAGGAGTTTACATAATCACATGTTATCTGTACTGAAAAGGACCTTCCAAACGAAGATCCTTTTAGCTGCTTGTTTAATTAAAGCGCCCGAAGGATTTAGCAAAATGCGATTTACAGTGTTAAGAGTTATATACCATTTAAAAATGGCCCCCCACCTTAAGTGAGAACAACAATCTCTAGAAGTTACGTGTCCCTCTTTCAAGAACAAAAATATTTTGCTCCTCAAAGTTAAGCCTAAATGTTTTTGCGCTCATTTCTTCCGCCTTAGGTAGTGCCCTTAATGCTGGGTGAACAAGCCATAAAATGGCTATACATAGCACTCCAAATCCTGTAAAACAGAGAGTCATTTTACTATTAACTATAGTGGCTAAGTAACCACCTAATAAAGATCCTATAGGCATGACGATAACACTCAAACTATACATGACTGAGTTAACTCTTCCTAAAACTCTATTAGGAATCACTGATTGCGAAACCCCTGCAAATAATACATTTACCGCACCAATCGGTATCCATGCTAAACCAAAAAGCAAGGTTGTAAGTATAGGTGATGAAACTAATGCTGCAGATGTCCAGCAGCATGCCCCAAGTGTAAAGCAAACAATGGATAAGATACCGACACGATATTTTCCAAGTAAGGAACCCAATAACGCACCAATTAAAGAACCTGCGGATAACGACGTTAATAATACGCCATACATTGCCACTCCGCCTAATGTATCAGAAAAAGAAGGCAGTATAGCCATGGTCATGCCAATACCAAAGTTAGCAATTGAAGATCCCACTAAAAATACCCACAGTAATGAATTAAAAACGGTCGAAAACCCTTCCGTTAAGTCTTTAAAATAAGCCTTTATGGATAAATTTCTATTTTTCTCTTCTTTAGAACTTTTATCTGTATCCTGGGTAACTTTTAGTAAACTAAAAAAGATAGCTGCCATAGCAAAAGTTATAGAGTCAACGACGTACAAACTTATTGCTCCTACAGCTGCTACTAAAATTCCGGCTAAGGCATTAAATACAAGATCCACCCCTTGATAAGCAAAAGAAAAAAGCGAGTTCCCTTTTATTAAATCTGATTTACTAAGGATTAAAGGAAGTGCTTTTGTCTGAGTTGGATAAGCAAATTCCTCTATAAATGCAATAATAGGCATAACGGTTAAAATGAGTTGAATGGAGAGAAATCCAAATAAATAGGAGATTGGTATAATTAAAATGAGTACGGATTGTAGAATTTGAGTAATCACTAAGGTCTTTTTGATACGCCACCTATCCACAAACGGTCCTGAAAGAAACTGCATTGCTTTGGGCAATAATATTAAGAAGCCCGCCAGACCCGTGTAAAAAGAGCTTTTACCCAGTTCATACACAAGCCACATGGATGCAACATAATAAAGACTATCCCCCATATTAGTAACTATTCTACCTAAAAATAAGTGAAGAAAGTTTTTGTTTTGTAGTAATAAATTCATTATTTACCCCCCCTTAGTTAAATTTAGTTGAAACGGTTAATTTTTTTTAACATAGTTATAAAAAGAAAAAGGAGTAGTGTTACTCCTCTACTTTATTACTTTTCATATCATCCATTATTGGCTCATCAATTTGGAAAGCCATTGTGGAAATATAATAGATTTTGCTATCAGGGTGGCTTGTATGGGTCTCTTTTGTTATCTCGCTAAATTCTTGCATTAAGGCGAAGTACTTTTTTACCCAATCTTTAAAGTGATCTTCTTTTGCGGAAAATTGCCACATGGATCCTACATAATCCCATTCAGAAGGGTCCTCGCTAGCTTTATTCAATTTAAAAGCGTTCTCGGGTGCTGAAAGAATAACACTTTTGGTTCTTTCAGCCATTTGCAGAAGCATTTGCCTGGAAGTTTCACTAATATCTGCAAGGTTTGGTAGTAATTCTGCAGAAGGAGTAAAACCTCTGGCAACAGATTGATAAAACTTCTGAATGATACCGTTCTTCTCCTCTTTCTTTACAATTGAAATGAGTTGATTTTTTTCTAGTTCTTTAAGATGATAGTGAATTTTTGCCCGGGATAAATTAAAGTGCTCAGATAACTGTTGACCTGTATATGGTTTTTCTAACAAACGCATCATCATCTCTGCCCGTAACGGATCACTAAGTGCTTTTAATTGACTGTACTCTGTTAAGGTTAACATTGGTTTCATAAAATCAACTCCGTATTATTAATTTACACGGTAAAATTTATTTAACTAAATGATATCATTTAGTTATTCTTCAAACAAGATGAAATGTACTATATTGAATGATAATCTCTTTTTAGAGTTTTTCTCTCTATACAGTTCACGCTTGGGAGTTTTTTGAATACTTTTGAATTAGCGCTTAAAACTTGTTAAAGGAGGGTATCAAAACCTACACTATTCCTAGTGTTAAGGCTTCTAAGGAACATATGAATGCTCTATACATTATTAGTTAACATAAAGTCTCTTATAGGCATAAAAAGGACCTTCACAATTGGATATCCTTTTTAGCCTTTTATTTTGATTTTCAACTAATGTTGAAAATCAGTTTAAGATAAACAGTTGATATATGGTATAATTAGCAATTGTAGGAAATTATACTTTGTTTTTAGGGGGATGATTTTTTGAAAATAAAGTCTATGGTACTTATTTTCTTAAGTGTGCTTTTTTGGGTTGTAGGTTGCTCTACAAATGAAACAGTTGAAAGTAAGTTGACTTTGCCTGAAGATATCCCCGATTTTGTGCAAATAAGTGATTTTGAAAAGGTAGATTGGGATAGAACCGTTACCGAATTTGACACAGGGACACGAAATGATATGGTTGGTAATAAAAATAAACTTGGAATTATAGGACCGGAATTAAAACCTAATGAAGTAGAAAAGTGGTTGTGGCATTTTTGGGGAATTGATAAAGGTAAATTTACAGTCGTGGGTTATAATCAAAATACTTCAAAAATAACCCCGATTTTAAGTGATCGTGCTTGGTCGAGGAACGGTGTTGGTGGAGGAAAGATTGAAGGAGCAGATGCGAGTATGCCATCAAATGTTGTTTTACCAGAAGCAGGGACATGGGCACTTTTAGTTTATATTGATGGTAAATTATTTGATACGTTGATTATGGATGTTAAGGATAAATAAATGAATTAGCACCGTCCGAATAATAGGACCGGTGTTTTTAGTTTATATAAATACGGCCATAGTCTTTGCAAAAGGAAGCTCGGTCACATTTGGCTATTATCAATGATCCCAAAGGACTGAAGGAATACTATATACAAATCTAGTTAACATAATATCAATATTTCGGAACTTCCGAAATATAAAACCCCTTGGTGCTCATTTGGTGCTCAAGGGGTTCCGAATTGTCCATTTTACTCGTTTATGCATGTTTTTATACAATTTTTCTTTCACTAAACACCCGTTAGTTTAATGATTTTTGCATTCTAAATCTCGTAATTGTATCCTCCTCTTCTATTCTTAACAACTCAAATCCGTGTTTTTGATAAAAGCTTATTGCCCTGCTGTTTGTTTTGGATACTCTTAGTTGATATTCATCCACATTATATTTGCGAAAGAAATTCTCCACATATTCTATTAGTTTAGCACCGTAACCTTTTCCTCGATATTCTGAGATTAAATAAAATAGATTAACATATCCAACTTCTTTATTCTCAAACGACTTAACCTGCAACTCAATTTGACCTACTGGTTCCCCGTCTATTTCGACTAAAACAAGCCCATTTGGATATTTTATAAGCCTTTCCGATATCTTCTTCAAATAACTGTCATTATCCCCAAATAAACTCATATCACCAAAACTAATAATGTAAGAATCTCTTCTAAATGTAATAATAGTTTTACTGTCTTTTGATATGTCGATACTACGAAATGAAAACAAATTTGATTCCTCCACTTTTTATCCCATTTATTCGCAATTATTATACACCATCGATGCCATCCATCTTAAACTCCGAGTGAGTTGAATAAGGTGTTTTTACAAATGTATGATTTTGCATATTTTCGTACATTGACTGTGATTTAGCCATGATAATTGACCTTATAGGCAATAAAAAAAGATCTTTCAATAGAAGGATCCTTTTATACTTTCTTATTCCACTTAAGCACCCGTTAGTTGAGTAATTTTATTCACCTTCTAAACAAACATCAAAATCTTTAACATGAACTGCATTACCAGTAATTTCAACATCATACGATTCATTGCTTTTCGAAATCTGCACCATAACTCGACCATCTTTTTGAATTTCATGACCTTGCTCTACTATAAGATTTAAATACTCTTCAATATTGTTGTTTTTTATGTATTTTGCAAAAAATGCTCCCATTACCCCCGAAGCAGTTCCCGTAACCGCATCTTCAATTGTGCCAGAGGATGGTGAAGAAAAGTGTCTCGCGTGCATATCAGCACTAGTATCATAGGTTTCCATACAAAAAGGATGAATAGATGATTTGGGCATTTCCTTCAAAATAGCAGGGAATTCCTTATTATTTGGTTTCATTTTTTTAAAAGCATCAAGTTCTTTTACTGGGATTAATAGTGTCCAAGTACCTGTACTTCCATATAGAATCGGTAGGTCGTCATGAATATCTGATTCTTTTAATCCTATCGAATTAGCTAAATCTTCTTTTGAACCATTGAATTTTTCGAATTGGGGGGAAGCCTGTTTCATTGTTATAAATATTTCGCTTTCAATAGTTGATTTAATTTTTATCGGCAAAATTCCTGCTCTTGTTTCAATTGTAAAATCCGTTTTATCCCCCAATAACCCTTTTGTCTTTAACGCATAAACAGTTGCCATTGTTGCGTGACCACATAAGTTCATTTCGTGCCCCGGTGTAAAAAAACGTATTCTAAGGTCAGCTATTTCTGATTGAACTGGAAAAGCAGTCTCATTAAATCCTACTTTGAAGGCTATTTCTTGCATTTCTTTATCACTTAGCTCATCTCCGTTTAAAACTACTCCAGCTGGATTCCCTTTATTAGGTTCTTTACTAAACGCATCATAATGATGAACCTTTATGGTTTTCACATTACATTCCCCCATAGTTCTATTTAAAAAAGTCTTCATTATTTTACCATTAGTTACTACGTGCTTGTTGAACTATCCTGCATCGTTAGTTTCAGTACATTTTTTCACAATCTTAATTGTTATTTTAACATAAATATCCAAATAATCTTTAAGAAAAACTAAAGGGTCATGTGATTTTAATCAAACCTTTTTACAAATTATCAATCTTTAATATAAATTATCAAATTTTATTACAAAGCAACAGTATGGTGTATGTAGCATTTTAATAAAGTTTAATTAAAATAAAATCACAAACCCTGATTTATCAACAAACACAAAAAACTCCATTTTGAACAAAGATTGATCAAAATGGAGTTAATCTCTCTAACCAAGTATAAGATTTTTATAAAAGGTTTGGTCATATTCTACCTGTGTTGCTCAACAATCGCGCCCAATTGTGGAAGAACATAGTTTCACAATATCTTAATAAATAAAAGTCCTTCAAGTTAATGATCTCATAGGACTCCTTAAGAACTCGATTCCAGAAGAAAATCATTCTTCCCCACGACAACCTCAATAAAATTTAATTGGTTCACATAGAACTCTTAATACTTTTTTATATAACTTAGTAACAGCGTCATCACTTAGGTAAGTTTCTAATAATTCCTTTTCGCCGTTTATAGCTTCCCCTCTTGCTTTTATAACGTTCTGTGTAATCTCAGCTGCTTGGTCGTAAATTGTCTTGTACATAGTAATCACCTCCACAACTCTATGGATGACAAAATGCTCAAATGTGTCGGATTGAGGAGGTCGGTTTACTGGACACGACAATCTCAACACAACATTCAATCTAATTCATAGGTTGTCTTGCGGAATGGTACTTTCAATTAAAAAGCTAACTGAAATTTTTTATAGAATAAAAAAAACGTAGTTTAAACCAAAGGAATATCATAAAATACGTCAATAAAATCAACTCTTATCTACTTGTTTTTAGGGTAGTAGGAAGACCCGGGGTATTTCACAACAGGCCATTTCTCCTTGCGAAGAGAATCGAGCAATTCTGATCCAACATTTAGGTTGCTTTGAACTAATTCTTTAGGAGTCAATGCCATCCATTGATTCAGCGACACGCTTTCAAAGCGGTTGCTTTTGAACATCTCTAAAAACCATAACGTTTCGGGACCGGTGTTTTGAATATAGTGTCCAGTAGCAAAAGGGACATATCCGACATCACCAGCTCTATAATCAAATGTACGAGCTGCACCGTTTCCAGTAAATACAGTCATTCGCCCTTGTCCGGTAAGGTAATACTGCCACTCGTCATTATTGGGATGCCAATGAAGTTCTCTCATTGCACCCGGTTCAATCTCAACGAGTGCTGCTGCAATTGTTTTTGAAATTGGAAAGTTAGAAGCGTCCACAATTCGTACACTACCACCGGGCGTTTTAATTGGTGTTTGTTTCACCAGCTCGTGCTTGAAGGTTAAAGGAACTTCTTCAAAAGGTGACTGGACTTCTTGACTTTCCAGTGAACCGGGTACCTCCTCTTGATAGATATATACCTGTTCAGAAGGAATGGAGCTAAAAGCACTCTCTGGTACTCCGAAATTGGCCGACAAAACATCTTTTGGGGTATGTGCAAACCAATCAGAGATGGATAAGGTGGAAAGATCAGAAAAGTTTCCGTCATCGAAGACGAGCAGAAATTCACAATGTTCCAACCCTTGAATCGAATGTGGGATACCAGGGGGGAAGTACCAAATATCTCCCGGTCCGATGTCGGCAATAAAATTTCGTCCTTGTTGATCAACCGAAGTTATACGTGCCTTTCCTAAAAGCATATAAGACCATTCGGCTTGTTTATGCCAATGGAGTTCACGTATTCCGCCAGCCGTTAAACTCATATTTACTCCTGCAAGGGTGGTGGCGATAGGAAGTTCCCTCACCGTGATCTCGCGGGACCATCCACCATGATCTAATTTCATAGAAGTATCTGAGAATGAAAATTTCAAGTTAGGGAGCAAGCCTGCATCCGTAATAGGTGGGACGAGCATATTTGGATTTTGAAGATCCCGCATAATATTACGTGGTCCGGAGTCAATCCCTCCAGCTCCATCACTTCGGATAGGTTGAGGCACATTCCCACCCACTTGATTCATGGTTCGTTTTTCCATCACTACGCTCCTCTTTTATGGATTATTAAGGGAAAATTCTTTTTCATAGTATATGACTTGGGCTTAAAATAGTTACTGTGCCTATTGATAAAAAAACAGGGGATCTTATTTTCTTTAAAGGTTTTGTTCACAATCTGGCTCTTTAGTTGAACAAGGTCCCAAAGTATCAGATGAATACTCTATACAAATCTAGTTAACATAAAGTCAATTTTTCGGAACTTCGGAAACATAAAACCCCTTTGGCGCTCAAAGGGGTTCCGAATTGTCTATTTCTATCGTTTATACATGACATTGTTAATGAATCACCATTTTCGGCTTCTGAAAAAGCCTGGTAGCTGCATAAAAAAGGGGTGTTTTATGCAAATTATTCTTTCGCTAAAGCACCCGTTTGTTTAAGTACATTTGTTCACAATCATCTTAGTTCAAGATAGATACTTTTTAGAAGCTGATGCCCACGCTAAGTAGAATTCTTCTACTGTTGAATATCTGTCTTTTTTATCTTTCTCAACTGCCTTCATCGCTACTTCGTAAAGTTCTTGACCTGCACCCCACTTTAAAATTGAACGGTCAAGTTCTCCACCTAACAATCCAAATGCGATTGCACCCATATTAAATACATTAGTTCTTTCATCAATCTCAGCATCCAATTCAAATTCTTCAGGCGACATAAATCTTGATGAACCCCATAGTCTCCCCATCGTATTTATAAATGGTTTCTTCTTATAAAAATCAATATCACAAATCTTTGTGCTATTATTCTCGAAATTATATAAAATACTTCCATCATAAAAATCAATAGCTACATAGTTCTGCTTCTCCACATATACATGGAATTCAAAAATACATTTCAGTGATACTAAACGAAATTCAATAGGTAATTGTTTAAATCGAAAAAATGGTGAATCAGGATGTGTATATTTCTGTGGCGGAGGAAACGACCAATGAGAATGAAGACATTCCCCATCAAACCAATCGAATTCTAATGCATATCCCTCAGCAACTTGAAAATGATTTATTAATTTTATTAAATGTGGATGTTTCAACTTTTCATAAAGAGGAATTGACTGCTTTAATCTTGCTATTGCATCTTCAGGTTGTCCTGAATATTCTAAAGTCTTTGCCCCTGCATACTTCACAAACCTTTTAATACCACTTTTTTCGATGCCGAAACATATATTTCCAGAATCTTGTTCATCAAAGACACAAAACACTTCACCAAGACTTCTAAGCCATTCGAAATCATGTTTATCTTTTAATTGGAATGAAACACTATCTAAACTTATTATTTGTGTATCGTTCATTTAATACCTCCAAAAATATACTTGTTTTCTACATTAATGTTCTATACCATTTAATAAAACCTTCCGTTTTACTAACCTGCCCCATTAGTTGAATAAGTTTTTTTCGAATGTATGATTTGAGTTATATTCATACATTCAAAATACTACTAATTGTGGTCTTTCCCTCTCTCTCCGAACAATATTCTTTCCTCGTGATTATTTATCATCTATATCAAATTCATACATACTTTCTTCTTGTTTAATATCTACTTTCCAAGTATCCTTTTCCTTATCATAAGTTATATTTCTAATGGCAGCTATCCAATTTGATGTAGATTCTGACTCAAGTTCTTTTAATGCTTTACGAACTACTTGCGATTCTGATAAATCGGCTTTATCCGGTTTATATTCTGGGAGAATCGTCACCTTTTTTGCTTTTCCTTGACCAGGATAGGATTCCAATATTGGGCCATCGGCTTCAACAAGTACTCTTTGACCGACCTCTAGCTCCTCTGAAGCTTTCGGATAATGATAACTAATTGCATCAAAATATTCTTTTTCTCCACCATTCGAACTAAAGTCGCTAGGGATAGCGTTTACCACCATCATTCCTTGTTCTTCTATGCTTAGAACATAAAGCCCTTTCTTGGAAGCTTTATCACTTGTATCCGCATTTGAGTCCGTCTTTTCTGTATGGCCATTTAATGAGCAACCCATCAAAAACAATAACACTATGAGCGATACTATAAGAAAACCTTTGCCTTTTTTCATTTATCGGACACCTCCCCTTTTTTTCTATATAATTCCACTTTATCATTTCCTTGTTCAACAATCCTACCTTTAGATAAATAAGGAGTTTTTCTGAATTTATTATTTTGTATATTTACGTACATTGAAAAGACCACCAATTTGGTGGTCACGTTGTTGAATTAAAGCACCCCGTTAGTTCAATAAGGTTTAACTTTATTTAGTTCTATTTCGGTACGATATAACATTGTCTTAACCGAATTATGAAACATTTCATAGTCTTCTTGGTCTGTTTGAACATTATCTAAGTATACTCCCTTAAATTCATTACAATAATGTTCCTTATCACTATATGGTTCTCTTAACTCTTTGTTATCTTTAAAAAATCATTAAAGAACACATCCATAATTTTATTTAAAAGTTTGTAACACAGTACCTTGACCATTATCTGATTCAACTTCAGCGTATGCTCCATTTATAAAAGTCATTTGTGGTGGAACATGACCGCAATCAATATCGTACAAAATAGGAATTTGAAGCTCTTTTGAAAGTTCTTTATAAACATCTTCAACTGTATAATTTGTAATAGTTGTATTAGCTGAACTTCTCCCAAACATAATGCCACTACAATCCTCAAACCAACCAGCTAATTTCATTTGCACGAGGGACCTACGCAAGTCAGTTGTTGATAACTCACAATTTTCGAGATACCAAATGACAGAATCTCCTTCAATATAATTCTCTTTAAAATTATGTACATTCCCATATGGTGTACCAATCAAATGTCTAATTGTATCAATACAACCACCAAGTAATCGCCCCTGTATCTTAACTTTTTCGTTTACAGCTGATTTCCAGTAAGTTTGTTCTGTTAGATTGAAAATATAAGGAGTAGGGGTATCATATTGCCATTCTTTTTGATATTTTTCTGATGAATGTTGGAGAATTGATTCATTCATTTTGGTAGACAATACTGTTCGCCACATTGCTGTTGTATCATCAGAATACTCTCCTCTTAAATCCACTAAGTTGGTTCCGTGGGCTGTAGCAGTACCCGTTTTCAATGTAATTGCTAACAGTAGCAGACTAATATCAGAATAACCTAATATCCACTTACTTTGTATATTTTCAAAGTCAATATATTCAAGTGTCTCAATAAGTAGCTCTCCGCCCCAAGGAGGAATAATAAGTTGAATATTATCACTAAGCATCATTTTATTAAACTCTTCTGCACGCTTTTTAGCAGATGCAGACTTTTCCTTATCTTGAGTCCATGCAGTTTCTCCACAAATGAAGTTAAAACCTTTCTTTTCCACACTTTTGAATGCAGATTTTAACAAGGGATGTAATTCACTTGGGACTCCAGATGATGGTGCAGTTACTCCTATTGTTGCACCTTTTTCTAAGGTTGGATATTTTATCATGTTTAGCCACTCTCCCAACGCTTTTAGTAATAATAACATTTTAAATGTTATTAAAAAACACTTCTTTTATTACACTAACCTGCCAGTTAGTCGAATAAAAAAAGCTGCCGTAGCAGACTTTCTTTACTGAACTAAAGCATTCTTTAGTTCAACAACAAAATTTATTATTATCCTATTACTTCTCCCAAAGCTCTATACGTCTTCCCTCCGGATCTTCAATCCAAATAAACTTTCCAAATTCATTAATCGTCTTTTCCATAACAAGGGGAACACCCATTTTTTCTAGATGTTTGATACTGTCATCCAAATTTTCAACTTGAAAGTTTAACATCACTTGTTGTTCTGTTGGAAAATAGCGGTCATCTTCAGAAAAGAAGGAAAAGATAGTTTCATTGCCTGATTGTGGTGTAATAATGGTACCATTCCAATTTTCAATTTCAATTTTTAGGACTTTACTGTACCATTTTTTTATATCCTCTAGATTTTTAGTCCTCCAAAAGATTCCTCCAAAACCCTTTATTATCATAAGAATCTCCTTCCTATCCCATTAGTTATTAATTTAAATTCTAGTTTTGAAAGCGAATTCCTTCTTTCACTAACCTGCCCCGTTAGCTTAATACGCTAAATTAAAAAACTCCTCTTATTTTATTAAGAGGAGTTTACATAATCACCCTTATAGGTACTGAAAAAGGATCTTCGGTTGGAAGATCCTTTTAGCTGCTAGTTCAATTAAAGCGCCCGATTACTGAAGATCGAAAATTTAAAAGAACTTTAAAAATTGTTCTTAGTTATGTGTTAAAGCACTCGTTAGCCAATAAAGAAATAGCTTTTACATTAACTTTTTACAAGCTTCTCCTTCAATTCAACCAACTTTTTCTTAATGAAAGGATCTGTATCTTCAGGTAATTGATCCAACTTGAAAAATTCAGCTTCAATTGCTTGATTCTCATCAGATATTAATTCTCCTTCATAGTCCGTACATAAATAACCTATTGCAACAGTATGATATTCATCTTCACCGTTCTTAGGTTTTGTATTTAATTCCTGACCAGAGTAAACACCAAATAATCTTAGAGAATTTAACATCAAACCTAAATCTTCTCTTACATTTCTTTTAATACAATGCTCAACTGACTCATTTAACTGCAATATTCCACCTGAAATTCCCCAAGGTGCACCTAAATATCTATACAATAATATTTCGCCTTTATTATTTATAATAGCTACGCTTGGTCGGACTATTATCAGTGGAGCATTTCCGAGCATTTCTCTTATATCTTCACAATAACCCATAAAATCCTACCTATGTTAATTGATTAATAAACTTTGTAACGTTTCCTAGGCAGCAACTACCTTGAGGGTTATTCACTTCACAACCACATCGGTTTTCCTTTATGTTCTCTCGAATATGTTCTACTGGATTAGCAGTAATACCTTTTTCAACATATTTCTTTATTTTCTCTTTTGTCCAGTTAAAACAATAACAAATCGGTGTAAGAGGCGAATCATCTTTTTGATAGACAGCTACCTTTATATCAGATAAAAGATACATGTTATTATTCGTATCAAAATATACTACATCACAATCTTTGGTTAGACAAAAATAGTGATTTTCTTTAGCGCTTAATGTTTCTAAAGCAGATGGTTTAAGCATTGATTTTAATGTTATCAACTTTATATTTTTAACTTTATTTTTACAAGATGGACAATTTACAACATTTTCAATATTTATCTCTTTAGTGTTATTACAACAATCTGACATTATTCTCCCACCTTATTTTTATATTCTTTTTCTGCTCTAATTCATCAATGTTTCGATAATAGGACATTCGAAAATATTTTTGTTTTCAGGACATCTTTCTTTAAGGTCTGTCAACATTTGTTCAATTTTTTTAAGATCTTCAATTTTACGCTGGATGTCTTCTAATTTTAGAACAGTGAAATCATATATGTCACAGCACTTTGTTTCGTTACGATCGACAACCCCTAGTAATTTATCAATTTCATTTAAGGTAAATCCCAATTCCTGCATCCGTTTTATGAAATTCAATCGATCGACCGTTTGTAGAGAATACATTCGGTATCCTTTTTCGTTACGATCAGGTTCTTGAATCAAACCTAAACGCTCATAATAACGAATGGTCTCCTTGTTAACGCCACACCTTTCAGCCAATTCCCCAATACGATATTGCATCTATCTCACCTCATATAAAGTATAAACCCTGTACCATAGTACAGGGTCAAGAGATGTATTATTTACTAAGATCTACTTTCTTAAAATAAACTACCATTTTTCAATAAGCCTTAATCAACAATATGGCCCTTTAGTTGAATAAGATCTCAAAGAATCGAATGAATACTGTATACAAAACTAGTTAACATAATAGCAATTTTCGAAACTTCCGAAATATAAACCCCCTTGGTGCTCAAGGGGTTCCGAATTGTTCATTTTTATCGTTTATACATGGTTGATGAATCAACATTTTCGGCTTCTGAAGAAGCCTGGTAGCTACATAAAAAAGGGGGGATGCAAATTCTTCTTTCACTAAAGCTACCCGTTAGCTTAATAAGGAAAAAGTTTACTTGGAGAATAATTGTTTTAATGTTTATTGATTACCTCTCCTAAAATTTTAGATCTATTATGTCTATTTTTTAGAAATTACAGTAAACATCCCTGTCATGTTGGGTGAGAAATCTGTAAAATCATATTTTTCATAGAACGATTCTTTACCTTGTGATGCAAACAAACCAACAAACGCCTTATCTGGGGCATTCGTATTTAAGTATTTAACCAAAAGATTCATTATTTCCTTTCCAATACCATTTTTCTGATAATCTGGATGAACCACTATATCTTGGATATAGAAATAAATAGCCCCATCGCCAACAATTCTCCCCATACCAACAATTTGTTCATTATCCTTGACTGTGATGCAGTGAATAGAATTACTTAGTGATGTTTCCACCACTTCAAAATTCATATAATTAGTCCATCCCACAGACTCACACAAATATTTGTATTCTTCCAATGTTGGTATATTATTATCAATCTTATATTTTTCCAAAGTATTTCCTCCAATACCTCAAATTTCACCATAAATATATTCGACACCGTTTTATTTACTCCTCTACCTCAGCTAACCTGCTTCTTAGTTGAAGAAGGGGTCTTTTCAAATGTATAATTTTGTATAGTTTCGTACATTGAAAAGACCACCAATTTGGTGGTCACGTTGTTGAATTAAAGCACCCCGTTAGCTTAAGTACATTTCTTCACAAAAATGAACTACTTCTCTCTAAAACCATTGCCGAAAACTCATTATATTTACTTCATTTAGCAGAAAACCACAACACAATAAGATTCATACTCACTATCCCCCAAGCTGCGGTTCCCACTATCCACCAAACTATGGATTTAGTTGAACTTTTCTTACTTTCCATATTTCTTTTTATAAAAGCGAGCTTACTTTCCATATTTTTTTTCATAGAAGCGAGAACAACAAATCCGATTATGATGAAACCAACAGTTATCCAAAGTAATAAATCCACTTTTTATCCCCCTTTTTTGTGAATTACTTTCCTTACCTGCTGCGTTAGTTCAATTAATTCTTTAAAAAGAGCGTTAATCCCTTACTGGATTAACGCCACCGTTCGTTTAAGTATATTTCTTCACAAACGGAAGTTCCTTTCTCTTTATTACAGGAATGCTGCCACGTTAGTACAATCAGCATATTGAATTTTTATACTACTTTTTTTCCAATCCAATGGGCAAGCAAAGCAACAGGGAATATTAAGAAACAAAAGGGCAAACATACAAAAATAACTTCCCTTGTTATTACTTCATTCACTAATAACGAACGATACAAGACTAAACTGTATGGAATGATGACAATCAAGGATGTGATTACACCAGGCGTAATGGAACGAAGAATGACAGATTGCCCAATATGAGTAAAGGCATGTAGAAAAAAAGTTATTGTAATAATTGTAAAAATATGAATATTACCAAGTAATCCTTGAATTACATATTGATTTGCCATAACGGTTGAACTACTTACGAATAAAAATATAACTAATACGGCTACCGCAAACTGTGCTGTTGACATAGAAAATTGTTTAATGACTCTATCCGCAATTCTTTTCGGCAATTTTTCAGACATGACAATTGAATTTCTTTTCATCCACTTTTCAACCATAATAATTTCTTCAAAATCATGAAGGACAAACATAATCGGAAATAACCAGATAAGTGTTTGAGTATTAAACCATTGTTCCATATCCCCACCCCTTGGCACTTCTTCTTCAACAAAACTGCCACGTTACTTCAATATCTAACGTCTTTATTTCTATATTCAAGGCAATAATTCCTCTAATACAACCAATAAGGAGGAATTGATTTTGCAATTAACAAAAGCCTGGGAACTTTATGAATCGGATAAAAGGATTGAAGGATTCTCTCCACAGACATTAAAAGCGTATAGGCTCCAATCTAAGCTACTCATCCAACACTTTTACGATGTGAGAATTAAATCAGTAACCACCGATCAGTTGAAAGGATACCTAGCAAAATCAAGTGAACATTTAAAGCCATCAAGTTTAGCTCATCGAATTCGATTCATTAAATCGATATTTCGTTGGTCACACGAAGAAGGGCATATAACAAAAAATCCAGCTGCTAAAATTAAAGAACCTAAACAAGGGAAACGAATCCCAAAATTCTTAACAGAGAGGGAAATTGAGCATTTAAGGGAAGCGTACTTTACTCCAATGGAAAAGGCATTATTTGAATTTATGTTTTCCACAGGTTGTAGAATTGGTGAAATAGTTTCTCTCGAAAAGAATTTTATCAATTGGTCAAATCGCTCTGCCATTGTACCGGGAAAGGGGGATAAAGAAAGAGAGGTCTATTTTAGTATACGTTGTGAAATTTGGCTGAAACGATACTTAGATTTTCGTCAGGATAAAGACCTAGCTATTTTTGTAACTGAACGGCACCCGCATAAAATGAGTATTGGGCAGATGAGGTACATAATAAAACGTATATCAAGTCATGCAGGGATCAATAAAGAAATCCACCCACACCAACTACGCCACAGCTATGCCACTCACCTATTGAACAA
The DNA here is from genome assembly GCF_001510645.1 of Paenibacillus sp. FJAT-29882. Classification (GTDB taxonomy): domain Bacteria; phylum Bacillota; class Bacilli; order Bacillales; family DSM-1321; genus Peribacillus. Next base: position 1,773,237 of record NZ_LMVB01000001.1, read on the forward strand.
CGGAGCTTCTCTCGATGTAATTCAAAGTTTACTAGGACATGAAAAAAGCGAGACCACTAGGATTTATGCTCAGTTAAGCGGAAGCATTAGAAGAGAATTTTATAGAAAATACTTTTAGAATTAGAGTGAAAAAGGCAACGGGTTTAACGCTGCCTTTTTTCACTATTTCACCCGTTAGTTTAAGTACATTTATTCACATACTTAGTTCGTTTTCCATAATTATTGTTTCATTTATTAAAGGAAGCCTGCCCCATTAGTTCATAAGAAAAGGAGCTCCTGATATTGAAGTAACACACCTGTTAGTGCATTAACAATTGGTATAGTTATTGTATGTATGATCGAAGCATTTTTCAGATATCACAGGAATGCTGCCCGGTTGCCCTTCATGTAGCGAAAAATCTATACTACACCACAGAAAATGAAAGATTATTACGTTTTTTCATTGGAGTTCAATAACCTTTAAGTAAATCCACCAATAAATCTATTCACCAAACGGCTAAGAATTCACTCCACTAGTCAAAGTGTACTTGATGCTTGAACAAGTAAGCGAGACAGTAAATCATAATCAGGAGAAGCACCCTCATGAATTTTCAGCCATTTTCGTTCAGCAGGACCTTCAAAATCTTTAGGAACTTCTAGTTTAGTAGTATTCATAATCATAAACGCTATAGCATCCTTAGAAGGAGAAATCACCGCAGCAAATTTCCCATTTTTTAAGAAATGCGGCTTTTTATATTGAATCCGCTCTTCCACATCAGGTATAGATTTATGGACAAGTTCACGAAGCTGATTGCATATCTCAATCTTCCATTGTTGATTGAGATTTTCGATAAAAGAAGAGACTTCTTGATTCACTTTTATAATCCTCCTTTAAAATCTTCATCTTTGGAAAGTTCGCTATATTTCTTAAAATTTTCTAAAAATGCTTGCCAACCTTCTTTTTGCTGCTCAGTGGGATGGGTAACTTCTGCGTCAAAAACCTCAATTACCTTCGTGTCTCTGCCTTGACTAGTAAAAGTGATCGTAACTTTTCTTCCATCTCCAAGAGTATAAGAAATCAATTCGTTTATTTTAATTTCATCATATACTCCACCAAAGTCAAAACCAAAACTTCCATCTTTCGCTTCCATTCTTGTAAGAAATGTTCCACCTACTCTTAGATCATTTTCAGCAAATGGTGCATGCCAGTCATCTGAAGCAAAAGACCATTTCGTAATATGCTGTGGTTCTGTCCAATATTCCCACACTTTTTCAACTGGCGCATGAACTGTGGTCTCTACCTTTATTGTTTCTTTATTATCTGTATTCATTTAATATCCCTACCTCACTTTATCTAATTCATATCCCTGTTTTACTATATGATTAACTGGAAGACCGGTATTTATATGGTAGCCTTAAATAAGACTCAGTAGCACCATACCCTAAAGATTTATATTGATGCACAATTGTTTTTATAATCAATGAGTATTGATTAACTAAAGAATTAACCCTGCTATTTAAGTATTCCACCATTCACTAAGTAACCCTTCAAACCAATTAACATATACACAAAACGAAACATATGTTCTCATAAGGATTTTAACCTAATCTAAAAGAAAACACAACAAAAATTATTGAACTAACCTGCCCCTTTGGTTCCTTAAGGAAAAAAGAGCTGCTGATAAGCTCCTAATATTGAAGTAAAGAACCCGTTAGTGGAACATCAAATTAGAAAAACTCATATAGACCTTCAAAATACCGAAGTTCTTCCTTTGTAACTTTATAACGTCTATATCCTTCATAAAAGGCATGTATGTATGCAGGATTATTAATAAATTTCCCAATCGCTAAGGATTCATCATATCGAGGATCTCCGACTGTCATACCAGATACATCAATAAAAAGTTTTACCTTCCCGTTGATGACAAGCACATTATCTGTTGTGCAATCACCATGTATCATAGTCTGTTGAACTGGTATAGGTTTGTCGGACTTCAACTGATTTAACAACTCTAAGTTACCCTCCGTTTGTCCGTTTTCCACATAACTTTGTGCCTTGGCAAGTCGCTCCTCAAGCCAATTATTCTCTCGTCTAAAATATTGCAATTGTTTTTTTTTATGAAAATGATGAAGAAATTGTCCAAAACACCTAATTAATGATTTCTTTTCTGTTGTACTTTTCGCTTGGTTTAAAGCAGAAGTTAACGTTATTCCGTCCTCAAATGACATTATTAAATGGCTTCCAATTTTCTCCTCGAAAAAACCATAGTATTTAGGAACTGGAATCTGATTATTGTTATTTAACTTTTCTAATACTAGAGCCTCAGTCTTCAACCATTCCTTATATTTTTCCTTAAACGAACTTTTAAGTACATAGGAACCATTGTTTGTTATGATCTGATGTACTTCTGAAGTACAACCCTGTTCATCCATTTTGATAAATCTATTTGTTTCACCTACTATTTTTTCAACCTTCTCTATTAATTCTGTATTCACTTTATATACACCACATTTTTTCTTAAGATAATACTTTATAATTCGCTCTTTTATTCAACTATCCTGCTTCGTTAGTCGAATAAGAGAAAGGTTGCCAAAGCAACCTGCTTATCATACTAAAGCACTCCTTTAGTTTAATTACGCTCGTGTGGAAAGTGGTGCAATGCCTTATCGGATTCCCCGGCCTAATTTGGTACTAATAGACGGTTCTAATCATATTCTTATAAGAAAACAATAAGAAGGAGTGCAAAGTCAGTTGATAAAAGTTAAGGTTGGTTTACAGCCCATTGTAAGTAATATAAATTTACCTACTGTTTTAAAGACAACCATACTTCCGGGTGACTCAATTGAAAGATTATTTATTGCAACTCAGGTAGGAGAGATCTTTTACATAGGAAACGGGGTTATAAGGACTTTTTTAGATATTCGCCCGCGAATCATAAAACTTGGTGATTCTGAACCAGGTGTTTCTCGTGGTGGATATGATGAACGGGGATTGCTAGGGCTAGCGTTTCATCCAGAATTTTATTATAACGGTCTGTTTTATCTTCATTATTCAGTAGCTGGAACACAAGGTCCAGGTGCTCTTTCTGAACCTTTTAAGCCTAACCCGTGTGATCCCAGAACTTTAAACCTAAGATGGATAAATAGAGAAACTCAATATGATCATATTGATACAGTTGAAGAATGGATTTTACAATCGAATGATCAACCTCAAAAACGACGAACATTACTAAACTTAAGAAGACCATTTTTTAATCATAATGGTGTCAATAGCTTAAAATTTTCACCTGAATCAGGAAACCTTGTTTTAACAACCGGGGATGGTGGATCAGGCTATGATCCATTCAATTTAAGCCAGAATGATATGGAAATCGCCGGTAAAATAATTGAAATTGATGTAGTTAAGAATACATTTATCCAGAATCCACCCGTAGTCACACGGTTTAATGAACTTCCCGTACCTATTCAGGAAACTCTTACGGTAATTGCCAAAGGGGTTCGCAATATACCAGGCATTTCATTTCAAAGGTTTTATAATCAGTATATCAAATATGTGGGTAATGTCGGACAGGATTTGGTCGAGTCGATTTTTTCATTCGTTCATTATAAACCAATACCGGTTACTCAGCTTATTCAAGCTTCTTTAATGAAATCTGAACCTGACCAAGAAGGATTCATTAACTTTGGCTGGCGAGGTTGGGAAGGTGCTTTTCCTACTTCGATTATAAGTGGCTGCACTGAAAATCAGACTTTGGATGAGAAAACAATTGCCTATTACAATGAAGCAATAACACTTTCAGCGAGTCGTCTTCAGTCTTTAACCAGTTATTTCCACAAAGATACCAGACCCGATAAGTTTGGAGGAACTGCACTTACAGGAGTGCAAGTCTATATGGGGAATACAATCCCTGGTTTAACAGGAAGCGTTGTGTTTACCGATCTTGCCCGGAAAAAATCTCATCCTCAGGTTAGAGGAGCTTTAGCTTATACCACCGTAAGACCAAATGGTGAACAAAATGATTTTAGTGTGATACAAACCGATTATGATTTTGGATCTCAATCAGCCTATTATGTTAGTTTGGGAACGAATCTGAATCAAACCAGCTTATATTTAGCAGTTTATGGCTCTATGAAAGTGACTGATTTTAACCAAGGCACTGTTTTTGAAATAGTTCCATGAACCAAAACACTAAATTTCCACTTAATCTTGATAAATCTCTTACATGGATGTAATGAATCGAAATTAAAACCAAGTGATGGAGAATCACTAAATTATAATCATTTTTAATCATTTAAAAATGATTAAAGCAATTTCAACCCATAACCAGCTATAAATGAACGCAAATAAAAAGCCAATTGTAAGAAATGAAAAGGAAACAGAGACGGCTGAACCTAAAACTGGAAAGTGAAAAATAAATATTAGACTCATAATTCCTAACATTAAAAGAATGGCACCAGTAGCAATAATACTTAACCCCTTCCTGAAAAGGTGAAAGGATGCCCCTATTCCAAGTCCTAACAATCCTGTTGTAAAAGAAAATACAATTAGTTCAGTTGGCTGTAGGATGAATAACAGCATAATTGTCAGAAAGTAGGATATTTCTCCAAATGGAATGGAAAACATGGAACATAACAGAATAGGTGCAGTGGCCAGAGGACTTATAAAATATCCTATCCCAGGTAAAAATCCAGCAGCCTGCAGAATAGTTGCCATACAGGCTAAAATAGACACTAAAATGAGCTTCATCGTTTTTTTATGTTTATTGAATATTATTTAAGATAAACGAACCTCATCAGAAATAGGTTTAAAAAACACACCTTTCCACCTCATTCTAAATGGTTTATACGTTACCTTACATTATACTTACCATTTATTAGAGGTGGAACAATTACTAATAATCCAAGCATCAATATCCTCTGTAATGAAAAATAAGCTTAATAATAAATCTCTCTAAACCTTAATCGATAATACAAAGTAGAGAAGTCCGTTCGGGGAGGAAGTAAGTTATTTCCTTTGCCTATAAAAAAACAAGGCCTTATTAGTCCTGCATTTTATTCGACTATTACTTTCCCAACCATTCCTTCCTGGAAATGGTACCGACATATCAGTTCATATGTACCGGGCTGTTTCGGATTCACGGTAATATTTTTTTCTTCACCCGGCTGGACCTCGACGTCAATGCCGAGCTTTTCAACTGTGAAGGTGTGCTCTTTACTGCCTTTGTTTTTCAATATCAACGTTGTGGCTGTTCCATTCGGAATAGTGATGACTTTCGGATTAAAGAAATTATCGTTCAACTCGACCTCAATCGATTTCCCCGTCTCCATAGGCTGATTTACAACACCGGATTCGGCAAATACGCCGAGTGGACCTAGTGTTGCCACGACTACAACCATTGCAAGCGCACCGACCAATCCTGTTACCCACTTTTTCACAGACATTCGCAATCCCTCCTTTCCTCTATTTTTTTCTAATTCATAAAATATTATTACAATAACTTTGGTTGCGTGCTTTCAGATAGTAAGTTTTTTATCTGAAACAGTGAAAAGAAAAAGATCGACTCTAATGACGATCTTCTGGAATCTATTCTTATGCAACTAAACTGCCCCGTTTGTTTAATAAAATTATAAGAGGTTTTATGTTCAATTATGTTTGTTATTGTCCCGAACCCAGGCCGTGAATGCTTCGATGCCATGCACGACTGCTTCAGTACGTATGGAGTGAAACTCTAATTTCGACTTTCTAGAGAATTAGTACATTTTTGAAAAAAATACATCACTGTATTTTGAAATAAACAAAAGTGTTGCACCTCTCATTCAAAACCCTGTACTTTTTCAATAGACTAAAAGGTATTTATGTACTAGGAATTTTTCATACAAAAATTTCAATCTATAAAAACTCTAATACTGGATAAAACATTAATTTATTTCTATATTTCCCACTAAAACGGATATATTTAGTTTTTTCGTACTATAAAAAAGCCTAAATAGATGAACAGTTAGAATCAATGCCCTACTGTTTGCTGCTCCTGAACGTAAAACATCTTTTTATAGAGCAAGAAGCGTCGGGGTTTCTCCCGACGCATTTTTGTAAGTTTTATTTTTTCTAATGTACTAAACTATCCAAATCCGGCTGCAATTTGTTCCGTAAAACATACAGCATGATAGCACCTACAAGGAATGAAACGGCATCTGCAATGACAAGCGACCAGATTACTCCGTGGAATCCGTATATATGATTGGCGATAAACAACACAGGAATTAGTGTAATTCCTTGAATAATTGACATAATAAACGCTGCAGTTCCTTGTGCTGTTGCTTGAAATATACCCATAAACAACGTGGTCATTCCAGTAATAAACAAGGATAAGAACGTTACATGCAGAATGTAACTTCCCATTTCAATTAAGTACGGGTCATTCGTAAATAAACCAATTAAGTTATCAGATATCAGATAGACGATAACGCCGAATACGAAGGCTAAAGCCACAATCATTTTAATTGTAAATCCGATTGTATGCTTCATGCGCATTTTATTCGCTGTAAAAGAAAAGGCAATGAGCGGTACTACTCCCTCGCATAAGCCCATCAGAATAAACTCAGGAAATTGCAATAAACGTGATGATATTCCGTAAGCAGCTACTGCCTGATCCCCATACTCTACAAGAAAGTGGTTTAAGATGAGAGACATTGCCCCCAAAAAGATACTCATAATAAAGACAGGAACTCCGATTTTAAATACATTACTCAGAATCTCTTTAGAAGCTTTGAACCATTTTACTGAAACGGTTAAGAATTGGCTTTTATATCCTATATGAAAGGCGTAGAATGCACTCGCAACAACGTTAGAAATTACCGTAGCGGACGCAACCCCAGTTACGCCCCAATGGAAGACGAAAATGACTAGTGCATCTAGCATAATATTCACGACAACGCTGAGAATCATACCAATCATAGACGTGATTGCTGCACCTTCTGAGCGCACGATATTCTCCAGTGTGAAGAACAATATGACAAATGGTGAGCCTAAAATCATAATTGTGACATAGTCCTTTGTAAATTCGAAGGAGTCAGATGTTGCCCCAAGACCATAAACGATTTGATTAATCAATGGGAGGCCTACAGCTATCACGATAAGACCGAGAACTAAGCTGCTGTAAAAGGCGAATGAAGACACATGCTTTACATCATCATATTTTTTCTCTCCTAGTAAACGTGAGATGAATGTACCACTCCCCATGCCAACCAAATTTCCTAGCGCCATAATGATTGCAAATAATGGCAAGGTTAATGCGAGTGCGGTTAACATGGCAGTACTGTGGAGCGTACCAAGGAAATAGGCATTCAATATTGAATATATGACACTCATTGACGTGCCTAGCATCATTGGTACAGCGAAATGGGCTACAGCTTTACTGACCGGTGCTTTTTCAAAGTAATAGAGGTTTTCTGCATCCATGTGGATCACTTCTTTCTTTTGAATAATTATCTAACAGTGTTAGTTTGAATCTTACAGTGTTAGATGCTATCATGAACTTATGAATCTGTAAAGCATAAACTTACAGTGTTAGATGAAATGGAGGATACCGATGAAAAAACAGCAGCCTCAGATTTCGGAGGATAAGATTTTAGAAGCCTCATGGGAGCTTCTTGGAGAGGAGGGTATTGAGAAACTCAGTATGAGAAAATTGGCAGACAGGCTTGGGATTCAGGCTCCCTCTTTGTATTGGTACTTCAAGAGCAAACAAAATCTATACCAGCGTCTAGCCAACCAGGTATCGAAAATAATTTTGGAGGAATTCCACTCCGAAGGGGATTGGAAAGAACAGTTGACTGAGCTTGCGGTAACGGTACGGAGCGTACTCAGCCGCTATCCATGCTCTACGCAGATTATGATGATGACACTGCCCCACGAACCAGATATTATCCGGTTCACCAACCGGATGCTGCTATGCGTGGAATCAACACCGCTTGAGCAAGAGCAGAAAATGCAAGTGGTTACTACACTCGTTAACTATGTCTATTACTTTGTTCTAGATGATTATCAACATCAACGTAATGTCTCAGCTATCCTTAAGGCCAATGAAATGCTTCCAGGAGAAGAGATGATTCGTCTTTTAGACTCTATGAATGAGACGGATGCGGGACTGTTCCGGAGGATGTTCAAGAACGGATTATTTGAGCTGATGGGGACTGACAGAGCATTTGAATTTGGTTTGAAGTTAATTTTGCTCGGGATCGAGCAGGTGATAAAGGAACAGGTGGAGTAAATGTAAAAAAACGCCCATCCTGTTATCGGATGGGCTGATAAGCTATGTATTATAACCAGGTAGAAGGGCTTCTACAATCTATAGAAGTCCTAACTAAACTGCTTCGTTCGTTGAAGAAAAAATGCACCCAAAGTGTCGTTTGGTGATATTTTACAAAAGAATGTTATTCAATAATCTGGCCCGATTATGGAATAGCACCGTTCCTTGTTTCAGAAAAGAGCCCGTTTTCGGAAGATCGTTTCAAGGACCTTATTAAAGTAAAGCACCTGATAGTTTAAGTGAATTACATCATAAAATTAATCCTTTTAAACATATTATTATTTTCTTTTAAGTGAATTAGTCATTGAGAAAAAGTTCATATCTTTTGCAGATCCAATGTATATATAAGTTCACCGTTATCATCTTTGGAAAGATAAGTAAATTTAAACTTTTTAAGTAAGTTGATTGAAGCAAGATTTCCAGGTGAAACACCTGCATTTATACTGATACAGCCTTTTTGCTTGAGCCAAGCGATAATTATTACAAGTACTTCATATGCATAGCCTTGCTTGGCGTGAATAGGACTTATAGTGTATCCAATCCAAAAAGTGTGATTTTCCCTTTTTAAATAAACATCACCAATCAATCGATTAGTTGTATTGTTGATTATGGCAAGCTGTCCCCCCTTTAAAAAAGAAAGTTCGCTAAGTAATTCTTTAGCATACATTTGCTTTGTCAATCCTTTGAAACCCTGATATCGCATCCAGTTTTCATCATTTCTATATTGCATAAAATCGTCAAGGTCTTTTTCTTCGAATCGACGTACAGTACATCGTTCAGTCTTTATCTCCATAAAACTTACCTTCCTTTTTGTTTGTAAATAAATCTCAAACAGAACTAGTGTTATGTTATCGTAATTTTCTTTCTAGAACCAACAAAAAATTTTTTCGCACTCGTAAATTTAACTAAGTTGCTATAACTACTTATTAAAAAAATGTTAATTCAACTATACTGATACTGCCTGTTGTGTAAGTAAATTTGTTCACAATCTCAATTGCATTATATAGGTATAGGTGATTACTTTCCTCAACATTCCGGCCCTTTAATTTAATACCAATTATTTTAAAATTCCATGATTTGAGCAATCACTTTATTCCAAAATATGGACCTTTAATAAAAAAAGCGATCTTCTTTATTGAAGAATCGCGCCCGATTACTGATTAAAATGATTAGATATACTCCCATAAGCCATAGTAATTATTAAGTTTTATCATGATTAAAGATAATATAATGGAAAGTGGTAAAATAATCAAAAACTGCATTTTATGTTTCGGTATGATAAGTAACAAAACAACTATCATTATTAGATATATTCCCATAAACCATGGTATTAAATAGTAATGATGGTGAATGGGTAAATAAGCGTTACGGTATTCAAACCCTTCTAACAGCAATATTGTGATTGGAAGGGACAAAATAATATTAGAAAACAATCCGCTTCCACGCGCATACCACATAATATAAGCACAAATAGGACTAATCACTGCACATATACTCCAAAAAATAATCGCTCTTTCTGGGAAAAAATTTAGAAAAAGGATTGTGTACACATAATAAACGGTCATCATCGATCCAAAAAAGGCGAATACTTTTACAGCCGCTAATTTGGGCGAATAGCTGAAAACCGATAAAATCGTTGCAACAAATACCCATATACCAAGACGACTACCTATATCAGTGAATATTAGGTTGAAATAATAAGGGTTATCCACAATCTTTGCCAATGAACCCAGAATAACCCCGATAATAATTGCATTCACTATTGAAAAGACTTTTTGTTTTGTAGTTGTTTTGTTCGCAACTCTAATCCCTATCAACTTATTATACATTTCCATTATACCTTCCTATTTTCCAAACTTATTTTTATATTCTTAAGCAAAGTGGGAACGGATTCCTTTAATCCAAATCTCCCCCATTAAGATGCCGCATTGCAGCCAGAATTTGTAACAGTGTTATACCAGAAAATGGCCCTATTACTGAAAAAGGCATAATTCCTTTTCAAGAATAGCGCCCGTTTCTTGAATAGTTAATTCATATCACAATTAAAGTAATCTATGTTTAGTCCTGATTTTTCAATCGTAGGGAAACCACCTTTATCGTAACAACTATTAGACATTTCTCTGGCTTCACTGTAACTAAAATATATTTGAGATATTATTAAAAAACCTCCTACAACCATTAAAGTAGAAATTATAATTGCTACTCTTTGCATTGGTGCTAACTTTTTAATTTTCATGACTTAAACCCTCCAAAATTCCTGCAAATCCTAAGATTCTCAAGTTAATGTTAACATAATATAAAACATTAAAATCCCACAATATGGTCCGATTCATTAAGAAGAGCACATTTCTTGTTATGAAAAGCGCCCGATTACGGATGAACATTGCTTATCTTAAAAATTTATTTTCTTGTTAGGTGTTTTATTTGGAGTTACAAGTAACCTTGCGACTTTTTTTCTCTTTCCGAACCTTATATTATTAAGCCAGTAAACAAATGCCTCTGCATCAAAACAAACTCCATAAAATTTATTACCTTCCTCATCGACATGGGCTACTTCCCAATAAGGATGATTTTTTTCTCTGTCATATACCATTTATCAAACTCTCTTTGTAATTGACGGATGTTTCTCCCTACTTTCGCAGGACAACGTATATATTCGGTATCCTCTTCGTACATAAATTCCACTTTCACGATCATAATATATTTTCCCCTCTTGATTTTCTAAACTTTAACATAGATATCCAATTTACTTTAAAGATGTTGCTCAAATAAATGGCCCTTTAATGGAAATAAGCGTTGTTCCTTGTTACAGAAATGCGCCCGATTGTGAAAGATCGTTATTCAATTAAAGCACCCTATAGTTAAATAAAAAATTCATTCTTACTATTTATTTCACAATTTATTTTTCAATATATTTAGAAAGAAAGATAAGGAACTACAACTCCAAACCTTTCCATGTTTTTATCAACCAATCTGCAAAAAGTGTTTCTTCTTCGAATTGAGGGTAATGTGCAGAATATTCAAAGACAACAAAATCCTTATTGGGAGCATCCAAGTTATCATAATACGCTTTTGCTGCATTTGTAGATGTCATATAATCATATTTTCCCATGACGAAATATAAAGGAATATCTAAACTATCTACTATTTTTGTAATATCATTCTCTTTCATTTCATCTTGTAATATTTCTTGTGTAGCTGAAATTCCCTTAAAATAACGAACAACATCAAGTAAGTTATATTCTGGACTAGTTAAAAACCCAATGAAATAGTCCATATTATCATTAATTAACCTACCTGCCCCTCCGTATTTACGGACCATGTTTCTGGGAGTAAACGATTCGCCCTTTTTAATAGAATCTCTAAGAAATTCTAATTGATCTACATCCTTTAGATTTCCAGCCTGTTGCGCTTGGCGTATTGTATATTCTAGGCTATCCATTTCACTATTTGTATTATTTGAAACTTGACCAATACCGATATATGCTGCATAGTTTTCAGGATTTTTACTAGCAGCTTGCAGTCCTATGTATGTTCCAAAAGAATGACCAATTAATATGACCTTTTCTTGAGAAAACTCTTTTTTTACATATTCAGTCAGTGCCAATAAATCATCCACATGTTTATCTGTGGTTATATTTGAGTAGTCTTCAAAGAAGTGAAACGACTTCCCGCTTCCTCTCTGGTCATAATGAACAATTGTAAAATGCTCTTCAAGTAAATCTTGATACTTTCTAACATAAGGAATTTCAGAGCACCCCGGTCCACCATGTACGAAAATGATAATTGAATTGTTTCTATCAACACCTCTCATCATTACTTCAAGTTCTGTTCCGTTTATTTCTATGCTCTCTAATATTGCAATGCTGTTTTCCCCATTTATATTAGGTGTCCAAGTAGGAAACAATAGAATTAGAAGTATGAACAGAGTTATTGATATGAAAAAAATGGTTAACTTTCTTTTACTTTTCACATAGAAAACTCCTTATCTACTTTTGGCCTTACCCCTTGAATTGGTCAAATCAACAAAAATTGCGTTGAAGTTAATTCGTTAAGAATTTTTTAAGAAATTCACTTTAATGAGAGATATAAAATACGTTAAGTTTCGCTATTTCTTCGAGATACGATTTCATTTTATTTCCCCAATACTCTACAGTTATTAAGGAATATTCATTCAATCTTTTGTTAATACCTTCTTCAAGTAAACTGCCCTTTAGTTTAAGTACATATCTTCACTATACAATTTATCATGTTATTCAACAATATGGCCCGATTGTTGAATAAGAGCTAAAGACGATTCTTCAACTAAACTGCACTTTACTTCAATAAGAAAGAGCTATTCTCCTTCTTGAAGAATAGCCCCCGTTAGTGAAAAATAATTATATTTTCATCGTACAAATTTTATAGATGATATGACCATTAACTTCAGTTGTTCCTGTATAGACACCCATTTGCAAATTGTAATAAATCGTCCAACGAGGAAAATGTTCTTTCGTTCATTTATTTTGCCTCAAAGTTCTAGGGGCTTACTCACCTACCATACCGTCGTTATCACGATCGTCCATATATGGGTATAACCAATGATCACTCGTTATTGGCATGCTATAACCCGCTGCTTTTGCTTCTTTAATCGTCACTTGTCCATTTCCATCTGTATCAACGCTAGAAATATCTTCAGTGCCATTCGAAGCATTGGACTTATTAGAACTTGTTGACTTATTTGAGTTAGTTGATTTACTTTCAGTTAATCCTAGAGATTTATTTATTTCATCAGGGTTGCCGTTATCAAACTCATCTACAATTTTATTCCCTTTTAAAGTGTAAGTGTACTTGTAATGAGAAGGAATCTGCGTTTCTGTATTAGGATATGTGATAATTGCTTCAAAATTAGTAGCTCCACCAGCTTTACGAATAGCGTCTTCCAAATATGCTTGATCACCATGTCGGTTAAGCGTACTATCTTGTGGCGTAATATTATAAGCATTTGATACCCCACCAAGAGAATCTGCAATAATATGTCCTTCATCTAAATCTGCTCTTTCTACACCAGGAACTTTTGCTTCATCAGCGTAGTATCTGCCAGACGATGTTACAGGTTCGGTACGGTCATCTTGTAGAACGATTTCGTCAGCAATGACACGAACCAATTGCCCTGCCTCATTCGTGAATGCATAGTAATGTCGGTCCCCAAAACCAATGTCAACGACGACGTTAGGTTCGCGATGTCCTGACAAATCACCACCATCAACTTCAATAAGTTTGTATCCCGAGAACAGGTCATTATTTTGTTCGGTTGACGTTTCTTCCACTACTGGTTCATCTACAACCGTAGTGATCGTCTCTTCTTTTTCGCTATTATTTTTATTTGTTTCAACTGTGGTTACTTCTTGTGAATCTGTTTCTACATCTGTATTGGATGTATCTTCTACGTTGGTACAACCAACCATAAAGATGATCGTTAAAAGTAAGATTAAATAGTTCATTTTCTTTTTCATTTTAAGACTCTCCTATAATAGTTTCATACTGTTCATTGTAAAAACGATGACTTTCAACTTATTCCCCCATAACTTATCTTGTCTTATCTTATTCTATAATATTATCATAAAAGACCAATATCCTATTGAATTAACCTGCCCGTTAGTTTAATAAGAAAAAAAGACCTGCCGTAGCAATGAATTGTTCAACGAAAGCTCTTTTTGCTTTAATTAAAATTTGTTCAAATCCTCGGAATATACCTGGTGTTTTTTATAAATAATAAGATTGTTAAATAATAAATTAAGGAGGACTTGTATGCAACCGAATCAACAAGCTAATGAGAATTTGGGTTCTATTATGAAACCAGGAAGTGCCGGAACTAATGCCCAAAAAGTAAAACAAGAAATTCAAAAAGATGTAAGCGAAGGACAAGGTGCAATGACTTCTCGTGAGGCAGGAGCAATTCGGGATTAAAAAACCACCATAAGTAAAATATAAGAACAATTAGTTACCTATATAAAGCCTATATCTTAGATTACCGAGTAATCATTGATACAGGCTTTTTTTATACTCTTTCTTGAACTAACGCACCCTTTACTTTATGTGTAATTCTTCACAATCTTATAGTTAAAGGACCAAAAAGCTGAGGAAGAACCTTTTTTGAAACTCCCATTACCTCATAAGACTATGTATCTGTTAAAAACATAAACGAAGCTTTTTTAGCATTAGAAAATTTTATAAGCGGAAAAAGAGAGTGTCTTATAGCGGCCATGGTAAAATAGTGGTGTGGGGACTTGGAGAGAGAATTTTGGACGAATACAAAAAGTGTGACTACAACACTGATTTACAGGTTTTAGAAAAAATATAAGTTTTTAGTATGCAACAAAGTGTAAACATCTATGTAGACTATGAATTTTTGTTTCGTGTTGTTTGTAAAGGGAGTGAAAAGAAGATGATAAAAGGTTTATTTTGCGGTTTAACAGGTCTAGACATTACGTATTACCAAAACGAATTTCCATCTGAAAACTTCAAAAGTAAAACGAACGATTATCAAACATTTATCGGTGGTCCTGCTGCCAACGCAGCCATTACTTATTCGATTTTAGGAGGGGATGCCACTCTTATTACCTGTTTGGGAAACAGTACGATCGCTAAGGCAATCAAAACCGAGTTGACAGATGATTATCATATAAAGGTAATAGACCTGGCGGAAGATGAGAATCGATTACCCAGTTTATCCAGTGTATTGGTAAACATGCAAAAAGCCACTCGAACAATCTGGAGCGGTCAACAACAGTTTTCCATTAATAATGAAACTATCTATGAAAATCTAATAATGGAAAGTTCATTTTGTTTTTCTGATTGCAATATTCCTGAAATATCCATTAACTTTCTAAAAAAATCGAGAATGTCTCAAAAACCTATCATTTTGGATCCTGGTTCTTGGAAATCACACTTTCCTGAATGCTTATCGTTGGCTGATGAAATAATCGCCTCTATCAACTGCACTCCCCCAGAAAGAGATTTAGTCACTTTTTTAAAATCTACAAGTGTACAGAACATTGCACTAACAGATGGAGAAAACGATACATTGTGGTTTTCAAACTCCAAGCATGGAAGGATTCACATTCCAAAAGTAGAGGCCATAGACACTTTAGCAGCAGGGGATATATTACACGGTGCTTATTGTTATTATCGGTATCATGAAAACGAACCATTTGTTGAAGCATTAGAAAAAGCCACATTGGTGGCATCTAGAAGTGTTCATTATGCAGGACCTCGTGAGGGTGTTTTCAAGTTTATGAATAATCGTTTTTAATTCGTTCTTTTTAAAAATTAATTTATAGAAAAAGAGGGTATGTCCCTCTACCTTAAGAAGTCTTAAAAAATTGTCCATGCAGGCGATGCTTACTTTTGCTGCTATGAATTTAAAGAAGTTGGCAACATGGACTTGGACCAGTTCAAAAATGGTATAAAAATTGACCCCAGAGGGGGCTGCTTCAAGAAAAATTTAACATTAAAATACTTTAAAATGTAAAAGGGCACCTGAATAGGGACATTCAGAATGCCTTTTGTCTATAATCTGAGATCTTCAATCGAAGATCATTTTTTTATGCTGTTTATTGAAGTAAAGCCCCCGTTAGTTGAACAACATTTTTGAAATAATTTTCAGATAAATTATCATTAACAAATGTCACTTCAAATGAGTCATTAATGCTTCTTTCCGATCACTTTATATTTTTATCAAACGTCTATCATTTTAAAATAGCGATAAATTTTTTCCAACTTCTTTATTTGATTTCCCTTTGGACTTTCCATATTACCAAATTCAAAGAACTTCACTTTTTTGATTCCTACAAAATTAAATAATGCTCTTTTCATCAATGTTTTGTGAGCATTGTTCAACCAGAAAAACGGATAATGGGTAGGTCCCTTCATAGTGGATACACATACAACTGACTTTCCTTTCAAAAGACCTTCTGGGAAAAGTCCTTTCTTATCCTTATACGCGAAATTAGATGCAAATAATTGATCTATGTACCCCATAAGCATTGCAGGTGGTCTTCCCCACCAAATTGGATAGACAAAAACAATCTTGTCAGCCCACATAATTTGATTCCGATATTTTTCAAGTTCGGAATCCGTATGCATATCACGTCTTCGTTTCTGTTCATTAAACATTAGGAGTGGGTTAAAGTCCTCTTCATATAAATCTAAGACCTGTAACTCCTTTATGTTAGGATTTTCATTACTTCCTTTGATTACTTGTTGTAAAAATGCATAATTTAAACTTTCATGATTAGGATATGTGTAAATAACTAGCGTTTTCATAACACACCTCTTTTACTTATCATTTGATAAGTAAATCATAACACTCTGTATTTTTTGTTGTCAAATGATAATTGTATTATGATAACAATTTTGTTATCTTATCTGTAAGAGGTGAGAGAAATGGAGAAAAAAGCTCTTTTTACTAAACTTGTGTCATTTACAACTTCCGTTCATCGTGTGACACAGGAATTAACACAAAACGCCAAGTCGGATTCAATCACACCCGTTCATTATAATATTCTTGAATATGTCACCGTCAGTCAGCCTGTGACACCAAGTGAGATTAGTGATTGTCAGCATATGTCTATGCCTAATACCAGTCGTGAACTCCGAAAGTTAATTGAAAAAGGATTAATTGAAAAAATAAGTGATACCGAGGATCGACGTAAGCAATATATACGTCTTTCGGATGAAGGGGAAGACCTGATGAAAGAGGCCTTTGCAACTATAGAATCTAAGTTCCTAGCTAGAATACAAAATGCTTCTAAAGAAGATTTAGAGGAAATTGACCGTGCCTTAGATATTCTTCAGACAAAACTATTTTTTTAATCCAGATAATGAACAGAATAAAGGCCCCATCAATTGAGTGTTGATTAATTATGACTAAGCCATTTTTAATTGATGGGGCATTACTTATGATAAGGTTCTCCCCCAATATGTCTAAATGAGGTCGATTTTTTTATCCGTTTTATTAAACTATTACTTGCTATAGTTAATCTCAATCCACTTTTTACTTCGAACAATTCTTAGCTGTCATGTGGACTTCATACTCTGAGTTGCTTGTAAAACATGCTTGATTCTTTTACTAATTTTACTGATATGATGTTTACTCGTTTTGATGTTTGCATAAACATCGCCCCTACATATATATATATTAAATTACTATTAAAACAATCTTATGTATGGATCTCCTTTACAATAAAAAGTGATACAATTTATTAATAAATACAACGTGCCACACATCATTTAGACCGTGCCAATGCGGTTGTTCAAGATGTCGAGGTAAGTAATAGGATTCGTTAAATAAAAAATTCCAGTGATTTTGTTATATACTGGGCGTTGAACTACACCCTCTTAATTCATTATTCTTTCGATGAGCCGTCGTTTAAATAAACCTCGTCACTTTATAAATCATTTGTTCTGGATAACGTAGATTAATAACCGCGTCCTGCAATTCTTGTGCCGGGGCACGCGTTGAGAGTGACACAATTATATTGGTTGCGAAGGCAGCTATCGCTCCGAAAATACCAGCGTCTGGATAATACCTAGTATCGCAAAGCCACCATATTTCGCACTGAAAATATAAAGAAGTGTCACAGATAAACCGACAAGCATACCGGCAATTGTTTCTTTTGCGTTAGCACGCTTCCACCAGACGCCTAGTACGAGTGGGGGGAAGATAGTACCAAATGCCTACGTAACGATTTGTGTAATAACACCAGGTGGATTTAGTGCAATAAGTCCAGCTAGTAGTGTTGCGACGATAATCGAAATACGACCTACAAATAAACGTTTACGTTCAGAGGCTTGTAGATTGATGATGCGGTAATAAATATCATGTGCGAACGAAGATGATATAGAAATCATTAAGCCCCCAGATGTGGATAACGCGGCCGCCATTGCACCAACAGCAACGAGACCAATAACAAAACACTCTTCAACTAACCTGCTCCATTAGTTGAAGTAGAATGTTTCACAATCATTAGCTATCCAAATTGAGAAGATTCTTTTTCATCATTGTAAAAACTACTGGATGACCATAAAATTCGCCCTTATTTTCTTTTACTACTTCGAACCCTTCTCTTTCATAATAAGATATATTGGGATTCCCTTTATACACCGTTAACGATAAAGTAGTTGGATCTTTGAAGTTTGCAAGTCCAATTAGCAATAGTTGTTTTCCAATCCCTTTTCCTTGGTGGTTAGGATGAACATATAAGGACTCTAAGAATACGTTTTTATCAGATAAATCCCCCGAGAAAAAAGCATATCCCATAATCTCTTCATTATTTTCAGCAACCAAATTTAAAGAGGATTTAAACCGATTATTCATCTCTTCATTAGAATAAGCATCCTTTAAAACTTTTTCTTGTATATCCGCTGGGATAAACCTACTATATGTATCTCTCCATGCAGCATCAGCGATAGCCCTGACGCTTTCTACATCTGTTAAGCTCATCTCTCTTATTATCATTAACTCATCACCTGAATTTATTTGTACACAGCTAAATTATGTAATTCTCCGCTCTTTTGTTTAGTGTCTGTTTCGGCATACTTATCATGATTGAAAATTATTATGAAGTTAGTGCTTTTGATAATTTTGTAGGTGGATTTACTATGGGAAGCCTTTTTAGTTTTCCATTCTATCTAACGGTAGGCATCTTGTTTTCTTATTTGAACATGTGGATGACGAACAAAGTGAAAGCACAAAAACCATATGTCTTTGGTCTATTGATGTATTCATTTCTTGGTTTAATTACAGGAGTTGGCTTACTTTCTCGAGGGACATTTCTCATTCTCGACATTCTCTATTTTTTAGGAATAGGTGTACTTGCTTCTAATATATTTTATCATGTTTTATTTTTAATAAATGTATTAGCAAAACGTAAAAATGATGTGATTTATAAACAGATAAATTAAATAGCAAATAAGAAACGAGACCGTATAGGTCTCGTTTCTTATTGATTTAAAGCATCCAATTATTGAAGACATCCACATTCTTTATTAAAGTATTCAACACTATTAGCTAAATTAAGATATAAGGCTTCACTCCTTATTGAAGTAAAGCACCCGTTAATTTAAGTAGATTTATTCACAAAGTCTTTTATATTTTGGCTTTATTTAACCAATTTTTCATAACTCGTTCTACGTTCGCTTCTTTTAGCATCCTTATGAAAGATTTTTTTAATTGTTCTATGTCAATATCGAAAAAAAGAATCTTTTCATTTGAATTTTTACCATAATAACAATATCCTTCGTATTCAATATTATTGATATGTACAATAGGATGTTCGTGTTGCATCGTGCAAAGAATCATCTCAGCATTTAGATTCGCATAAATGGCTTCAATTTGATGTAAAAAATCTTTGTGTACAGGAATGATAGGAGCGTGTATATATTCTCGTTGCTCATCTCCCAAGTAATGTTCTTCAACAATTATTTCATAATAATCGGATT
Organism: Paenibacillus sp. FJAT-29882; assembly: GCF_001510645.1. Lineage (GTDB taxonomy): Bacteria > Bacillota > Bacilli > Bacillales > DSM-1321 > Peribacillus. The sequence goes on from NZ_LMVB01000001.1 coordinate 1,793,009, forward strand.
CTCTAATCGTTTCTTTTTCACGTTCTTTAAGGAAAATATCAACAAATTTATTTGATAGTTTATGCAAATGGCGATGTGGAGGAAGTTTATCTCCAAATAATAGTTTCATATTTTTTTATTAGGCCACTTTTGTTATCACTTACTTATCTAAAAAAGGATAATCAATATACCCTTTTTCATCGCCACCATAAAATGTGGTACGGTCAGGTTCGTTAAGTGGAGCATCTTTTTTCAAACACTCTACAATATCCGGGTTAGCAAGAGCCCATGCTCCGATTGGTGCCATGTCAGCGATATTGTTATCAATATCATTACTGATATCCTCTATTTGACGTCCTGCACGATTAACTAAGAATGGATTTGACCAAACAGAACGAATTTTACGTAAAATACTCTCATCTCCTAAATGCATGATGTGAAGGTATGCTAAACCTAATTTATCTAACTCGGAAACAAGGTATTCATAGACTTGATCTATATGAACCCCTTCTTTAACTCCGCCAAGTGGCGCACCTGGTGATATACGGAAACCAACTTTATCTGCACCAATTTCATCTACAACGGCTTTTGTCACTTCAATCGCAAAACGTGCCCGATTTTCAACGGATCCGCCATATTCATCTGTACGAACATTAGAATTTTCTCCAAGAAATTGGTGAATTAAATAGCCATTTGCACCGTGAACTTCAACGCCATCAGCTCCAGCTTCAATAGCCGCAGCCGCAGCTTTTCTAAATTCGTCAACAACATCTTTTATTTCTTCTCTACGTAATTCTCTTGGTACTGGAACATCCTTCATTCCATCGGCCGTAAAAATCTGCTCTCCTGGAGCCACGGCTGAAGGTGCTACTGCTTGACGATGATGTGGCGTGTTATCTGGATGAGAAATCCTTCCTACATGCATTAATTGTATAAAAAGATGGCCGCCTTCATGATGGACCCGATCGGAAACTTTTTTCCATCCTTGAATATGGGAATTGGTATAAATTCCTGGTGTATTTAAGTAGCCCTGACCATCTTCAGAGGGTTACGTACCCTCACTAATAAGTAGACCTAGCGAAGCACGTTGCCCATAATATTCAGGACTTAAATCTAAGGGTGTTCCGTCAGCTAATGCTCTGCTTCTGGTCATCGGTGCCATAGCCAAACGATGAGGTAATTTCATGTTTCCAACTGTGATTTCTTCCCATAATTTTTTCATCAAATATTATCTCCTTATTTATATATAATCTGCGTAAATGCCACTACTTTTAATGAACATGGCCATACTTTGGTCAATTGAAAAGTCGTCTCAAGCCTATTTCGTTGGAAAGTGCCATCTCCACGATTGTTTTATTTATTCAGTAATTACTTTGAATAATTATCAATTTTCTTTATAATTTTTGCTGGTACTCCTGCAACGATAGTATTTTCTGGAACATCCTTGGTGACAACTGCTCCTGCTGCAACAACAGATTTGTCGCCAATTGTTACACCAGGTAATATGGTTGCGCTTGACCCAATCCAAACATTTTCGCCAATGACTACTGGAGAGGGATATGTTGTGTTTCTTGTTTCTACGGATAAACCATGATTAAGTGTAGCAATCGTGACATTCATACCTATCATCGAACCGTCTCCTATACGAATTCCACCTCTATCTTGGAAGGAACAGCCTGTGTTGAAAAACACATTTTTTCCAATCGTAATATTTTTACCAAAGTCTGTATAAAACGGTGGAAAACACATAAAAGATGAATCGACTTTATTGCCTGTTAGTTCACTAAAAATCTCCACTATTTCTTCTTTTGAATGATAGGAGGTATTCAATGCCATTGTGATTTTTTGCGCTTCAAAGCTACATTGAGTTAATAGTCCATGCAATTCTTTATCTTCACCCGAAACGGGGTTGCCTCTTTTACAAAAATCTATAAAATCTTTCATGTCCATTTTTATTAATCACCTCTCTTCAATACCAATTGTTACTTCGATATTTCCTGGATAGTTTTCTAATAATTCGACGCCCTCTGTAATTTCACCGATTTTTACAAGACCACTGATATACTCATGACTATCTTTATAATAGATAACTAATGCTTGCCCTGGTGTCCAATAAGAAATATCTCCTTTATCATGGTTAGACACAGTTTGATCTACATGTAATCCATGAACTTTTGCAAATTTTTCACGTTTATACAGATCTCGCATATCCAACTTCAAAGGTAGGCGTTTTACAAAATCTATAGCAGTGACGTTAATCTCCATGGTTGCCTTAAGTTCCTCATGTCCAAAGGAAAGTATCATTTTTTGTTCTTCCATCACATTTACCTCCTTTGTGGACTGTTGCGTCGATGATTGTATGGATGCAGTCATTTCACTTTCCGAAGCAGTCTTTACTTTTTCCTCTATGCTACATCCAATGGGTGGCGGATAAAGGAAAAAGTATGAATAAACGCTAATTCGCTTCGATATGTTCAGATTCCCTGAGCAGTTGGACGAACGATCATATCGCTAATTGACATACGGTCAGGTGTATCAATCGCAAACACTACAGCAGTCGCAATATCTTCTGAGGTTAGTCCCCACTCTTTTTGTGCTTCATGAAGTTCATCTGCAACTTTTTTATTGCTAATCGTTTTATATAACTCAGTCTGTACCGCCCCTGGAGATATAATGGTCGATTTGATATTATTTTCCCGTTGTTCTTGTCTTAGTCCTTCCATAATTGCTCGTACTGCAAACTTTGTTCCACAGTAAACAGCCGAATCAGGGTATACCACATGTCCCGCAACGGAATCTGTTGAGATAATATGTCCTGATTTTTGTTTTTCCATGATCGGTAGCACAGCAGCGATTCCATTTAAAACTCCCATGATGTTGATATCGAGCATTTCCTTCCATTCATCACGGCGCCCCTCTACAAGTGGTGCAGTTGGCATGATACCTGCATTGTTATAAAGCACATCAATTTTTCCATATGTGTCTAATGCAAGCTTTGCAACCTGACTAACATCTTCATGGTTTGTCACATCCGCTTGTTGAATGAGAATATTTGCTTTAGGAAACTCTTCCTTGATAGCTTCAAGACGATCTAATCGGCGTGCAGCTAATATCAACTTTGCATCACGTTTTGCAAGTAACTTTGCAGTTGCTTCACCAATTCCACTGGATGCCCCCATAATAATAATTACCTTATCTTTAATAGCCATCTATAAATCCTCCCTTTAAAAGTATTACCTTTGCAATTACATAATAAATTGATATGATTCGAATATCCAATACCTATATCAAATACACTCGTATGCCTTTTGAGTATACGTGTAATAAGGAGATTGTTATGGAAATCCGAGTGTTACGCTATTTCATTGCTGTAGCAAATGAAGAGAATATTTCGGCTGCCGCAAAACAGCTACATTTGTCGCAACCTACATTATCAAGACAATTAAAAGACCTTGAAATGGAATTAGGAACAGCTTTATTTGAAAGAGGAAATCGAAAAATTACTTTAACAGACAAAGGGAGATTCTTATTAAAAAAAGCGAAAGAAATCGTTGAGTTAGTTGATAAAACCGAAGCAAATTTTAAAGAATCAAAAGAAATGATTAGCGGTGAAATTTACATTGGTGGTGGTGAAACAGAAGCGATGCATTTTATTGCCAGAACATCAAAAGAATTACTTGAACATTATCCAAATATTCGATTTCATTTATACAGTGGGAATGCTGACGACATTGCAAGTAGATTAGATAGTGGATTATTGGATTTTGGCGTTGTCATAGAACCCACAGATAAACAAAAATACGATTACATAAAATTACCGGCTACTGATGTTTGGGGGGTTTTAATGCGAAAAGATAGTCCTTTAGCGTCCAAGCAGTTCATTCAACCAATAGATTTAATGGATAAACCACTGCTGATTTCACGTCAAACTGCTGTCAGTAACGAATTCACAGGATGGTTTGGAAAGAATATTGAGGATTTCAATATTGTCGCGACCTATAATTTGCTTTTCAATGCTGCACGAATGGTCGAAGAAAATATTGGATATGCGTTATGCTTAGATAAACTTATTAATACATCAGGAGATAGCAAACTTTGCTTTAAACCATTAAATCCTAAATTAGAAGCTAATTTAAATATTGTCTGGAAAAAACATCAAGTATTTTCTATTGCAGCAAATAAATTTTTAGAGCAGCTTCGAAATAATATTAAAATACACAATTTAAAAAATACTTAATTTTGATACGAGGTATATAAACAATAAAGCTGACAACTCCATATCAACATAAATATCTATATTAAACTTTTTCAAAGAGTAACAAAAACTAATGTTTTTGATACCGCTGCTTTTAGGTTAAATGTTATTTTCCGGCCTCGGCTAATCGCTTTGTCACCTCAACATCTTCACGACTCGGTGTGGGTCGCCTGATGGCTGACTATGATGGATTCGGCATTATTTAGAATATCGCTGTTCATAACATCCCTTGGATAGACAATACTTGTACTCAAACTTCCCATTGATGCTCTCTGAAGCCCTATAACCTGATATTTGGTGTTGAGCATCATCACAAGAAATACTTCTCGATCTTCATCTGCAATAAATGAAACCGCTAATTCTTGCGCATCTCCTGGTGATGCAATCCGATAAGATGAAAACTCTGATGTTCCCCTGATTTCCTGTTTAATTCGTACCAATTCAAAAATTGGAGTTAATTTCATTTAAAACGCTCCTTTTTCGCATGATTTTGTACGTTACTTTTTCCAATGATTTTCTGGCTGATCGTTTGGGCTTGTCCCACCTCCTAATTGTTTTTTCTTTCGTAGATTTTGGGGTTAATTTTTTCCTTTTGTCTTTCAAAGCGGAGTTTGTTCCCCAAAGGGGGATTATTTTTTCCTCTTTTGCAAGTAGAACGAAAAACACGTATAGGCAATGGGTCAAGGGCGGTCTGAGCGCAAAATTTTTTTATGCTGCGTAGCGTTTTTAATAATAAAGTTTTGTGCCCCTTGACCGATTGACTAGGCTTCTTAGCTTTTAGCCGGTAAGGTTCGGGTGTCCTACCGGCTGAAAGTTTACGCTGTTTTACGATTCGGAAGGCAAAAGGGAAAAATAAAATAAAAGGCAGCCGGATGGCTGCATTCCTTTCGTCTTTATCTCTTTGACCTTCAGTTCTTCTGCTCGTTCGGTATGGCGGGAACCGCAAATGGAACAGGAACCTACGGAATGTAGGCTAGCGTTATCAAGACCTAAATCGTAAAAAGTCATAAAAGCGCCCGATTGCTGAAGAACAAGATAATGTTCATGATTGCTACTCTTAGCTTGTTGAACTAACGCCCACGTTAGTTGAAGATTTAAAATTCTTAAAGTTAAGAAATCTTTTTCCCAAGAATAACTAAATCTCTCTTAATTCCATCTAATTTAGCGACTTCTGGTAAATGAGCCCACTTCTCAAAACCAAAACTTGAAAATAGTCTAATACTGGGCTCATTATGTGCAAAGATGAATCCAAGTAAGATATCAATTTCAAACTTAGGACATTTCTCTATAACTTTGTTTAAAATCTTTTTCCCAAGTCCTTTACCTCTAAAATCTTCATGAAGATAAATACTTATTTCGGCAGCTGCATTATAAGCTGGTCTTCCGTAGAAAGATTGGAAACTTACCCAACCACAAATTACACCTTCATACTCTACAACCCACAAAGGTCTTTTGTAAGGGTTGTGTTCTTTAAACCAATCTAATCTTTCATTTATAGATACAGGTTCAGTGTCAGCAGTTACCATTCTACTTGGAACAGTCGAATTATAAATATCCACTATAATTGGTAAATCTTCAATACTTGCATCTTTAAATGTAATGTTTTCTAACATAAAAATACTCCTTTATAATAAATTTAGTTAAATCGCTAATTATATGTTACATTACCTAACATCTTTGTTGCAATATAAATTTGAGATTCTTATTTAATTAAACTGACCGTACTTTAAGTGCATCACTTCACGATGTTATTTATTAAAATAAATATCCAAGTTTTATTCCATTAAACGGCTCAATTATGGAATAAAAAGACAAACAAGAGTTTTTTTTCAATCGATACTAAAACTTTTTATATACCTCTGCAGTTGTAATTGAAGATGAAAAGATACCTAGCAGGCTTCGAATAAAAAATCAAGAAGGAAAAGATGTGTATGGTAGAAGGTTAAGTGTTTCTTTAGCAGCATTAAACGAAGCAGGGCATCAATTCATTCTAGATTCGTTCCATAATTCTTTCATTTCAAAAGCAACGCAGAAACCCTATGCCGAGGCTCACCATATTGTCCCTATATCTAGACAAGAGGACTTTGAGTATGAATTAGATCAACTAATATTGCTGCTCTTTGTCCTAATTGCCACCGTTTAATACATCACGGGACGGATGAACAGAGAGAAGAAGCTCTAAGAATTCTTTTTGTTAAGAGAAGAGACCGACTTGAGAAAATAGGAATAGAAATTACATTTTCTCAATTGAAGAAAATGTATGAATTTAAAGATATCAATTAAACTTGTTTATAATGATAAATTAAGCCATTAAAATCAATACCAAAAAAATAATCTAACAGACAATACAGCCTTTCCTAAATGGAAAGGCTGTATTATTTACTTACTGCTACATCTTTATATATCTTTCCTTACAAGTAGGGTACAGCACTCTACATGTGTGGAATGCTCATTATTAATAAAAAGGAAAGGAATGACGTATGGACTAGATTACCCAACCGTTGGCTGTGCAAGGTGCCCTAATTAACTGCTGCTCGGCAGAACTTCCGAATTCATAAGCGGTTCTCGACTAGGACCAGCTTTCCCTGCTTCCCGTAATACCAGCAATCCAATGAACAAGGACACAACGCCAATAATGATCAGCAGCGCCCCTATCTCTAGACTATAGGCTGTTAACGCCCCATCCCGAAAAGCCATCCCGCGTATGAGACGGTTAAGCCAGTTCATAGGTAATACCCATGCGAAAATTTGAAAGGGCTCTGGAAACACAAGTGGAGTCAATTGAATTCCAGTAGCAAGAAACGACGGATACACTACGAAGTTGGTCCGTGAATTGACTTTGGACAGGTCTTTGGCAGAATATCCGATCAACAATCCCACGAGTGCCAAGGCAAAAGCATAAACTAACAATGGGATGATAAATAGATACGGCTCTGCTTCAAACCGCATCCCCCCCACCTGCTTCAACAATCCATAGCATAAGAGCAGTGAAATAGAGCTCATGACAGCATAAGGTACACTACGAATCCAAATCTGAAAAGGCGATTTTCCGTTGGCAAAGAGCTTCCCTTCCTGACGTAAACGAGGTACAATCGCACCCGCTGCACTTGTTGTAATCATTAACACCACAATATTCACAAATCCAAGCACCATAAAGTCGACATAACTTGTGGTCGGATTAAACAGCATCCGCTGCTGAAGGGACAAAGGAGAAACAAGCCCTTTGGATGTTTCAGTATCCATCCCTTTTTGAATCAGACGGGTCATGGAAAGTGTCATGTTTTCTGTTACGATGATTTCCTGAATGGCGGTTCGAATACCAGTTAACCCTGAGGGAATGGTATTATCCATTAAGATACCGATATTCGTAGATAGTCCTTGCTGCTTACGCTGCTCCAACTGTTTAGGAAGCATAATGACCGCTACAGCCTTCTCATTTGCCAGTAATATTTCAGGAGCAAGCCTGCTTGCGTATACGTTCGTGACGTTCATATATTGAGAAGCATTGATTGTGGAAATCAGCTGCCGCGAATACGCGCTGTGATCCTCATCAATAACAACAACAGGCGATTCGCTAACTTGATTATGCGAAAACATCAAACCAAAAAATATAGCCGCAACAAGCGGACCGATAAAGATAAAGCGAAGGTACTTACTACCCGCTACGTGCTTCCACTCGTCAATCAGTGAGTTCATCAAGTCTCACCTCCGCCGTCATACCCGGAAGCAGATCAGCATTCGAATCCATAGATATTCGGACAAGAAACATACTTAAATCCGTTTGTCCTTTCTCACGTGACATACGCAAGTTGGCAAATTGAGGGGCGGCGACGATCGAAGAAATAACACCATTCACCTGTGTTGTGTTTTCCAGATATGGAAAATAAACAGCAACGTTTTTTTGATTAACCTTAAGCTTTTGGATTTCACTTTCCTGAATGTAGAGGTCTGTATAATAGATATTCTTCTGCAGAATCACAACCGGCATTCCTTGCAGCAGCTGATCCCCCGGCTTTACAGCAATCCTGTTGATCAATCCGTCATCAGGCGCGAATACATCCACTTCTCCTCCTTCAGCTGATGTAACCTGCAATAGCACATCTCCCTGTTTTACCGAATCGCCTACAACCGCATTGACCTTTACAATCGCCCCTGGACTATCCTGATACAATATTGTCGTTTGCTCCGCTTCAAGCACACCCTGCTTTCTACTTTCAGCCTGGCTAACGGCATCCTTTCCTTTAGCAGCAAGAAGCGAACCTCCTGCTATCAGCACAACCGCCATGCCGATATAAAAGCCTACTTTTATCTTCATTCTTTTATCTCTCCCATCCCCTAATCTCTATATGTTGTTAAATCTGTTGCTCTTTTTTACTTTTCATCATCATTTTTCTGACTGCATTTTCGGCAGCCTCCATAATTACTTCTCCCAATGTGGGATGGGGATGAATCGTCATAGCCAAGTCCTCTACCGTTGCCCCCATCTCGATAGTAAGTCCAAGCTCAGATATGAGTGTTGATGCCTCCACCCCAACGATTTGTGCACCAATTACGATTCCTGAGGTCGGGTTCGCCACAATCTTGACGAAACCTTCGGTTTCCCTCAATGCCAATGCTCTTCCGTTGATCGCGAAAGTGGATTTGCCCATAACAATCGGGATGGATTTTGCCTTTGCTTCCGTTTCACTTAAACCGACGCTTGCCAACTCTGGATTAGAAAAGACGACGAGCGGAATGGCTTTATAATCAACCTCGGAGGCATGGCCTGCTATGGCTTCTGCCGCAATCTTGGCTTCATAGGAAGCTTTGTGAGCGAGTGCCGGACCAGCTGTAATATCTCCAATTGCGAAAATATGCGGGATAGCCGTTCTGCACTGTTCGTCCGTCTCGATCAGTCCCCTGCTCGTCACCGGCAAGCCTATGCGCGCAAGCCCTAACTTGCCGTCTGTATTTGGTTTTCTGCCGATAGTCACTAACGCATATTCCGCTGTAACATGATGCTGCTCCTGATTTTTTAAATAATGCAGTGTAATTGAATCCGCATTCTGCATCACCTTCTCAGCTGTCGCCCCGCTTATAATGTTAATACCATCGGCAAGCATCTGCCGGACAACAGGGGCCGCAAGCTCTGTCTCAAATCCCCGTAGCACTTGTTCTCCGCCCTCCAGAATCGTTACCTTTGTTCCAAATTTGGCATACATTTGCCCCAGTTCGACACCAATGTAACCACCTCCTATAACTACCAGGCTAGTCGGAACCTCGGGGAGCGACAGCGCTTCTGTGGAGGACAAAATACGCCCTCCAACCGGAAATGCTTGCAGTTCAATCGGACGAGATCCCGTTGCCAATATCGCGTACTTAAATGAAATGGTTTGCTCCGCTCCAGATTGATTGATAATCGCTGTATGTTCATCAACCAAACTAGCCTCTCCTTCCAGAATGCTCACACCAGCAGACTTTAATAAATAACTCACTCCACCTGCCTGCTTATTCACAATCCCTCGCTTGAAATCCTGAGCATTCTTAAATGACGCTACCGCATCTACATTATTGAACTGTCTGAGCACATCATAGCGATGCGATTCTGCAATTAATGCTTTGGATGGAATGCAACCAACATGCGTGCAGACTCCGCCAAGCTGACTGCGTTCGACAATCGCCGTCTTCATACCAAGTTGTGAGGAGCGTAGCGCCGCTACATACCCTCCCGGCCCTGATCCAATGACCAACGTTTCTACGGATTCAAACTTATTCATATCCTGATACCTCCTGTTGAAATTTTTTAAAATATGATGATCATAATATATTATAACCATCATATTTTAAAAACGTCAACAACCGTGTTTAGCCTTTTTGAGCTAACGTTTGCCGGATGGCTAAATTGACACCTCATATTATGACGATTATAATATTTTAAAGATAGAATTATGAAGCTGTGGAGTGATTACAATGCCGTATCCCAAAGGCCATAAGATGAAAGTGCGGAATAAAATCGTTGAAAGTGCTGCCAAGGCTTTTCGCACCAATGGTATCCACGATGTAAGTGTTCCCTTCATTATGAAGGGGGCCGGGTTGACTCATGGAGGGTTTTATTCACATTTTGACAACAAAGAACAGCTCGTCGCCGAAGCCTGCCGGTATGCCATCAGCGATACCATCGCACTTCTGCAAGAAGCCGCTGACCAGGACAAGCAGTACCCCAAAATCAATACTGTCATTGATTATTATTTAAGCCCGTATCACCGCGACCAAACGGAGATGGGTTGCATTCTTCCTGCCCTTTCTGGCGAAATATCCCGCTCTTCGGAAGAGGTTCGGCAGGTATTCACCCATGAACTAGAGCGAATGATTGCTTTTATCTCCAATCTGGCGGACATTGACGCGTCCAAAGGTAGCGCACTGCTCAGTACCATGGTTGGTTCTCTTGTGCTTGCACGGTCTGTTAATGAGCCTGAACTTAGTAACAGCCTTCTTTCGGCAGGCAAGCAGTATGCCAAAGAGCTGGTTATGAACTAGTCTTCCATGATCCCTTATACAATTTGCAGATTTGGGTGCTGGTTGATCCATAATGTCCAGCCACGAAACACACAAAAACACGCCAATGAATGGCGTGTTTTTGTGTAAATCATAATAAGCTGCTCCTCAATCCTATTATTGTTTTTCAGCAGAATTGTTATTGCTCTCACAACCTACACAAAGCTGTTAGTAAGCGTAAGGTCTCAAGAAAAAACCTCCCGACAGGGGTGAAAGAGTCATTTATTTTCATAACGTACTAACCCGTAGTTCATAAAAATACTGCACAATTGGATGCTTTAACTTCATCTTCTCGGTCAAGTTTAAAATCCGCTTTTTTCCAACTCGTCGATCAACCAAAGCTAGAATATTCAATAAGATATCATTGCTCTCTAAGCTTTCCTCTATAGAAGTGGATAAATACTTAGTAGCCACAACGTTAAAGTTTGATTTACTTAATGATGACTGTGCTGACAAAAGCTCTTTTGCATATTCTGATATTTTTCTACTTCTAGCAATTACTATTAGACGATCCTCTGGAACGATCCCCTTAGTATCTTGTCTGACCGCTTCAATTTCTTCATTGTTGATCGGAATTTGGATATCTGGATCATTCTTAATTTCTAGATCCGTCTGATACCATCTGATTAAGGTCGTTATATCTCTCATATTGAGTACGTTCTTTTTATCTACGGCAATATAACAAATTCCTGCTTTATCAGGTAAATAACGGTAGCTGGTTGAACGGTATTCGACCCTGCCATATAACGCAGGACAGAGAAAACTCTCCAGCTGTTGCTTCAATTTACTCCAGGACATATATCCTCCTATGTTGTATATTACAAATACCTATTGAGGCAGTCGTTCTATTATCCATAATACAATAACCAACACATCAATCATACTAAATACTAAATACAAGCAACCTTGCGTTTTTAAAACCTCTTTAGAAATAATAATAACCCTTAACATTACTTTTAAGTTTCAAATAAACATCCTTATAGAAATTTTTGTCCGTATACACTTGAAAATCATTATTTTTATATTTTTCAAATAGCCAACTTGAAATAGTCTGTAAATCATTCCTTGTTAGTATACTACCGCCGGAAAGGTTTTCTTTATATTTTGACGTCGCTAAATAATTGAATTCGGCAATTTGAATACCCTCAATAATTTCACTTCTTTGGAAAAAAAACGTTTATTACATTAAATAATTTCCGAAACAAAAAAAGATTGTGAAAGAATGTAGTTAAATGTAGTGTAGTGATTTAAAAATAAACTGCAATTATTAAAATACCAACAGCAGCCGCATATAATTCATGTTTTATCACATAATTGATGGTCTTTGAGATAAATCAAATTAAGGTTGAAATCCCTATTATTTATGCAAAAAATATAGTGCCATTTATAGTGTGGATTAACTGTCAAATACATATTTTAGAGACAAACGTCATTTAATTCTAAAATAATGACGTCAAATAAAAAAGAAAGTTACACGTTTGGTTCCTGCCTCTTCTTATATGGAAACTCTTTCATCCATTTGAAGAAATTTTTGCAGGGTAATAATCTCATTCTGTATGCTTGAAAACTCTTCTATTTCAGGGACGTTTTTTATAGATGGTGACTGTTTTCGATTGGTGGCATTAGCCATCGTTTCACAAACATAAAGCAATTGGGCAAGGGTATCATTTGAAAGAATAGGACGTCTGGTGGTTTTTGAAGCATTTTCCAATAAATACCCTAATTGCTCGATGGAAAATATAACAGGCCAGTAATATTCCAATGCCCGTTGATTAACTGGAAGCTCTCCTGCAGCTGTATCATGTAATGTTTTTAAATTAATTAAATTCGTTCGCATTTTCATTCTTTCTTCGCTTTTTGTAGCATTAAAACCGATTCCCTGATCAGAGAAAAGAACTAATAAAAATTGCGCCTGACTTCGGATCGTTTTGGTTATTAAATGTGGAAGACGACTAGAGGCAGAATACCTACCTACAATCCATACTCCTAGAAGACCAATAACAATTCCAACCAAAACATCGATTAATCTAGCTGAGGCAAAATAAGAAAAGCTAAAGCTGTCGTGACTCGTACTTTCAGCCATCAGCAATGCATTCGGTGTAAAGAATAACGCGGCTAAACCATAATTTTTTACAATAAATAGCTCTGTAATAAACGTCAAAAGCAAAATCAAGAAAACGAGAATGTAGCCAGATGGGTGAGTAGCAAGAATCAAGCTAGCAATCAGAATACCTAGAATTGTACCAAATCCTCTTTGAATGGCACGATGATAGGTAGTGACAATAGTCGAGCCTGACAAAACTGCTACACAGGATAACGGCACCCAATAGGACCGTGTCAATTCAAACTGATAGGCGATAATAGCAGCAATAATCGTGACAACACCGAACCTTACAGAAGTAATAAAGATAATAGAATTTTTGTCAAACGCTCCCAAAAGAATAGTCTTGAGTGATGGTTTGGAAATCTGAATCACTTGATTAATTTTGGATGTTGGTTCATTCATAATGGCATCTGCATCATAAATTTTTGTGAATAACTGAACAATTGTTTCATTTATTTCTTTAGGCTGAAGAATTTTTTTAACGACACTCTCTCTTTTATTTTTCTGATCCAGTGAATTTGCCAGATATCGGACGGATTCTCCTACTTCCGATGGTATTTTCGAGCTGTTTTCTGAAAAATTTTCAAGCATGTACAAAAAGATCATGTTTGCATGACCGTTTATTACATATAATTGCTTAAATAGATCCGTTTGTCGCCAAGGGATATATCCTGCTGCAAGTGTTTCTTCTGCTTCTTTCAAGACTGACATGACACGGTGTCTTGCCTCATTAAATTTCTCTGTACCAATTGAATCCAGAAACGCAGCCAGTTCTAAATATACTCTTTTTACTACACTGGTTTCCGGACCATGTGGATCAAAAAACCAACCTATCATGGCAATCACCCATGATAGAGCTCCACCAAGAAAAACAAGGCCGGCGCGCAAAGGAGCAAGCTCTGGATGAACTGGCATACCTGTTGTCATTGCAAAAACTAAAACAAAAAAGATTGCAGAGGGTCCAATAATTTTCAAAGCTCCAAAAATAAAAATAACCGTAGCTCCAATAATCCCCATCAAAATGGCTACTGCAAGTGGATAAGGAGCAGCAAGAGTCCCCAATGCGGAGATTAAAGTCATCCCAAGTACGACAAAAAATAGCTTTTTAGCTCTTTGAGCATAGGGGATATTAAATACGTAAAGATAGGTAAAGCCCCCCATCCCAGCTATCAACCCATATTCTGGATTCCCTAATAATAATCCAATAAGGACTGGAAGGGCTGCGGCTAATCCTGCACAGAATGCCTTTATCCATGGAAATGGCTTTCTATTAACAGTCAAAGCCTGCTTTATGATGGATGGAGATTTAGGAGAGGCAGATTTAGAGGTTTCTCTCATACTGATTGCTCCTTTTCTAAAATCATTTACTTATTAATAAACTTACAAGAACACTGTCTTAATATCTTTTTTTAAGAACCTTTATTTATACCCATTCTCCGGCAAAAGGCTCTATAATAATGGCTGCTAATAAAAATAGTGTCCCAACTTTATAAGTACCTGCATGAAATAAACCTACCAAATACAAGGAAGAGCTGTTAATAAAAAACTGGCATCTCCTATTATACTTCTGTAAAGCTATACATAGCTAATTGTCTTTTTTATCAATTCCATGCATTATTGTAATATCATCTATTTTTTTGGAGGAATTATTCATGGATTGGCATCAACTAAAATATTTTCAAACATTGGCGAACATTGAGAACTTTACGAAGGCTTCCGTGGAATTAGTCCTTTCTCAGCCAGCATTGAGTCGTTCAATTTCTCGACTTGAAGAAGAGATCGGTGTTCCTTTATTCGAACGGAAAAGTCGTGGAGTGATATTAAATAAATATGGTGAAATTTTTCTACAGCATGCAAATCGAGCTTTATCAGAAATAGATGCAGCAAAACAAGAAATTAATGATTTAATAAATCCCCTTCATGGAACAATTTCACTAGCATTTATTCAAACTCTTGGCTCCAGTTTTGTTCCTGAGTTAATTAGTGCCTTTCAAAAAGAAGCATCAGGAATAAACTTTCAATTGTATCAGCATGCTACAAGCAAGATTTTAAGCCAATTAGCATCTACGGAAATTGACATTGGTTTTTGTTCACCACAAGAACCCCTTGAAAATCTTAGCTCTATTCCAATCGTGAAGAATGAATTATTTTTAATTGTGCCCGTTAATCATAGACTTGCTGGTACAGATGAAATAGATTTATGTGAAGTAGCCAATGATCCATTTGTGCTTTTCAAGCCGGAAACGGCTATGCATGATGTTATTGAGAGGCTTTGCCATGAAGCTGGATTTCATCCAAAAATGGCTTTTGAAGGCTTTGAGGAGAGAATCGTCGCAGGACTTGTTGGAGCAAAGTTTGGCGTTGCCCTCATTCCTTTTATACCTGGTCTTGATAAGAAAAAAATTTCACTTATTCGTATTCGAAAACCACAAAGTCTAAGGGTAATCCAAATGGTTTGGAGAACAAATGGATATATGCCACCTGCAGTAGAGAGGTTCAAGACCTTTGTTGAAAAGACAATTCAGTCTTCTGAATATGAAGGCTAATAAAAACTGGGTATTCTCCTATAAACTACACCCATACAGGGTACACACCAATACAGCCACCCTCTTTAAGGAAGTCTGTATTATTACCAACTAGCTTTTGATCTCTCATAAATTTCGTTTTTTTGAAATTATCTCTCTTACGATATGGTTGGGTTTATTCCTAAAGCCTTTGCTTCCTTGAGCAAAGGCCACTTTTTTTACGAGTTTCTCCTATATATATGATTTATTTCGAAGGTCCCTCATACGGCCCTAACCAACTTATCAAAAGTCGTCTTCTTTACGCCTATTTCCTGCATGGCCTTTACAGCTGTTATCTCTCCTGATTTTCATTGATTATATACTTGTTCAAATTCTTCCGTAATGGTGGCTTTCGGTCGACCGAAGGCTTGTCCCATTTTTCAATGTCAAGCCCATTCCCTCACGCTGCCGTTTTCGAATTCGCTCCCTTTTTCTTCTTCCACCATCCAAGAAAGAAGCTGCAAAACGAGATCTACAATGAAGGTTCTTAAACTCTCCTTAAATTGAGTCTTGATGTAGCAAATTTTGATTGTTCCCCCTTTTAAACCTCTATTAAGACTCCCTTTTGTCGAATTTCCAATTTACTATTCATTTTAAAAATATTCTTCTTATGCCACTTAAAATACACTTTATTTTCAGAATGAATCTGTATTTTAGCCCTTGGTACTAATCTATACATCAGATAATCTTCATCACAGATCACTGAAGAAATATGCAAACGTCCTTGTCCATCAAATGCAATCAAACCTTTATCATAAAGTGCATCGTGATTACAACAAAGCAGCACGCCATTGTATGGATCTAAACGTTCTACATTTGTACTATCTTTCCAAGGTTTCGAATGGCTCGCTCTTAATAATTCAGGTAAATTTATACCACACAATGCACACTTACTTTCCCATAGTGGCAACAAATCTTTCCTGAATTTTTGCTGACCCAAACGGATTTTCGTTTTCGCTTCAGATTCTGTTTCAACGATCACTGGAATTAATGTATTGTGTTCAGTTATCCTTACATCATCAATCGATATTTCTAACTGCTCTTCATTTACTTGATAAATGTTCAATTCACTAATTAGTTCAAGTAATTTAATCGCTAGTTCTTCGTTACATGGATATAAATAGCCTTGATTCCCATTTGCATCTTGCTGAAATGGTGAATATTTAATCGGTAATAATGGCAAGATCTCATTAAACTTCTCTCGCACATTAACTCGTTTGTCTAATTCATGGTATTTTAAATTCACTAAATAACCATCGTTATTCCATCTATTATGACTTTGCAAAATAAATGGTTTGTTACCGACTTTACAGCTTTCACTGGCAATGCTAATAGCAACGATATTTCCTTTCACATAGTGAAATACTCGATCTCCTTCCTTTACTTCCGTCATCCGTTGCCATGAATGTGGTACATTGCCTCCTTTATCTTGTTGTGGAGACCAAATAATACCTAAATCTTTTTCTTCCTGGTAAGTGTGCCCTTGCATAACAATAAAATTATTCAAATTGCTTCCCCTTTAATGTCATTTTCATATTCCTTAACCAATTTATAAAAAGTCGTCTTTTTAACATTTAATTCTTCCATCGCTTTAACAGCAGTCATCTCTCCTGCTTTCCAACGATCATAGACTTCTCTGAATTCTTCAGTAACCTCAACTTTAGGTCGACCAAATACTGTGCCATTTTGCATAGCCAAATCAATGCCCTCACGCTGCCGTTTTCGAATTCGATCCCTTTCTTCTTCCGCCATCCAGGAAAGAATCTGCAAAACAAGATCCGCAATGAAAGTTCCTAAACTATCCTTAAATTGAGTCGTGTCGAGCAAAGGCATATCTACCACCACGATATCGGCCTGTATGTTCTTCGTGATGTCATTCCACTCCTGTAAAATCTCTTCTTTGTTCCGTCCAAAGCGATCCAAGGAATGGATATATAGCACATCTCCTTTTCTCAACATTCGTTTAAGCAACTGATATTGAGTTCGATTAAAGTCCTTTCCACTTTGTTTGTCCATGAAAATATCTCGTTCGCCTATTCCCTTTGCTTTCATGGCTTCAAGTTGCCGGCCCTCGTTTTGATCCTTGCTACTAACCCGTATGTATCCAAACTTTCGAACGTCCATTTAAATCTCCTTCATTTAGGTTCTTTTCTATAATTCTATCAAAAAACGTTCATAAAAGTATATATAATTCTATGAACGCTCGAAAAATGAGTTTGAAATTTTACGAACCAAAGGGCATGGTTCATCATCAAGATTTCCAGATGTGGTAGCAATAAAGAAAGTTGTTTATTAATAATTGAACAGGTTACTATATATACGAACACTCATTAAGCTATAGAAAGGATGAATGATTTTGTACTCTACGAAAGATCTACATCAAACAGGAGAAAAAGTAACAGAATCCGGTCATTACTTTGATAAAGATGGGGAACATATTGTCCTTCAACAAGGGGATGTATTTCCAGATTGCCCCAAGACAAATCAGCCAACAGCATGGAGACATGAAGATCATGAACATCACACCGGGGATGTAGTAACGGAAACGGGTCATTATGTTGATATAGATAAGGAACATGTAGATCTTACTCAGGGTGAGACTTTTCCAAATTGCCCCAATACAAATCAACCAACTGTATGGAAACATGCCCAATAATTAATTACGCACTGAGATACGGGAGGTGGTAATCGGGACCATCTCCCTCGTAATTATTATTGCCATGTCTTTGTTTGATGTCACTGAACTGCAGCAGATAAGTCATGTGTCCAATTTTCAATCATCCTACTTGCAGAGTTCTTCCATTAGGTAACTGTAATAAGGAGAGGCTCTAGGGACCTTATCCCCCCTTTCATTGAAGTATTACTCAATGGCTAAATAAAGCCGTTTGCAGGAAAAGAAAAGACAAGAATCCAGCCAGTGCAACTCCGACAATCAACGGGGTGAATCGGTCTACAATCCCCTTATATAATATTTCATATAGAGTTACATAACTAAGCGTACCTATTGCCGTCCCCAAAAAAAGAGTATATATCTTTATAGAACCTGAATTTAAGAAAATTCCCAAATATGTAGTGACCCCCACTACAAAAGAGAGTAAAAGGCAGAACACCCAAAAGATTTTTAGATTGACATTGGATACCATAACAGAAATCATCATGACCATTCCTTCTGGGAAATGATGAATCAAAATGGCCCAGAACAGGGATGGATCTTGGAATTTCTGATCCTGAATGCTCATGCCTAAAGCCAATCCCGTAGGAATGCTGTGAATAAAGAGTGCTAGGAACAAGAAAATGTACATCTCGGGCTTCTCGAAATGGACATCTTTCACATTATGCAGAACGCGATCCATGAGTAGCATGAAGACGATACCCGATGACAGGCCAGTGAGTATTCCAAATGAATCATAATTACTGATTGTTTCCGGAAGGATTTCTAGCCCCAATAATCCGGCCAATAATCCACCACAAAACATATGTAATAGCCGATAATTCTTCCTCAAACCTCCAGCCACATACCTTGTCGCAAGACCACCTATGCATGTTCCAAGAAATATCATGGTCATTATGAACACGCTGATTCTTATACCCTCTATCATACACTCCCCCAAAAATAAAAGTTTGTACATTATATTCAAAATTGGAAGGTTAAAACTCATTTATTTTACTACTGCCTCCAACACCTTTATGCTAAAATATGATTATATGCTCATATATGAAAATTGCGGAGGTGGATGACTCTGATTATTTTAGATGCAATCGTGATCGGAGCAGGTCAGGCTGGTCTCTCCATGGGGTATTGGCTCTCAAAGAGTGATAACAGATTTATCATCATTGATGGAGGGACCCGTATAGGGGATACTTGGAGGAAAAGGTATGATTCCCTAACCCTGTTTACACCAAGATGCCTCAGTTCCCTTCCTGGATTAACCTTAAAGGGAAATCCTCAGGGATTTCCCACTAAAGACGAGGTCGCAGACTACCTTGAACAATATGCCCTAGCTTTTGATTTACCGACCCAAATGGAAACTGAAGTGATTGTTATGGAAAAAAAGAATGATATCTTTTTTTTGACGACAACAAAAGGGACATTTAGAGCAAGACAAGTCATTATCGCCACAGGTCCTTTTCAAACACCTTTCATTCCAGAAATCGCCGGGAACCTTTCACCCCAAGTATTTCAAATACACTCTTCATGGTATCGTAAACCTTCCCAACTAAAAAAAGGGAATACTGTAATCGTGGGTGGAGGTAATTCTGGAGCCCAAATTGCAGTCGAACTTGCTGCAACGAGGAAGGCTTATCTATCGGTAGGCCAAAAACTGAGACACTTCCCGTTGTCTATTTTGGGGAAAAGCACATTTTGGTGGTTCGACCTACTTGGGATTCTAAAGGCGAAAAGAGACTCTAGAATTGGAAAGACAATCAGGAACGCAGGTGATCCGATTTTCGGTTTTGAACTCAAGAAATTTACAAGAGATGGTAGCATAACCATTTTACCTCGGACCATAAAATGTGAAGGACATTCATTGGGATTTTTGGGCAATGAGAAGCTGGAGGTTCAGAACATTATTTGGGCAACAGGGTTCAAGTCTTCTTATAGTTGGATTCAGATTCCTAATGTATGTGACGACATGAGTAACCCTTTCCATCATAGAGGCCTATCCAAAGTCAAAGGTTTGTATTTTTTAGGGAGACCATGGCAGCAGAACCGTGGTTCAGCCCTCTTGACTGGAATCGGTGAAGATGCTAAGTATTTAGCCGCAGTCATGCAAAAAATAAAAAAATCAGGGGTATAATACCCATGATTTTATAAGTCCTTAAAGTCCGATATAATTGTTATAATCAGTATAGGGAGTTGATCACATGGAGAACCAAAATGATAATCATCCGAGCTTGACTGGAAATCTTGATGAGGAAACATTATTTATCGTCTCGCAAACTTTTAAATCCTTATCAGATCCAACTCGATTACGCATTCTACATTTACTGTTTCAAGGAGAATACTCTGTAAATGATATTGCCGATAAATTGTCTTTGCTACAATCAACCGTTTCACACCAACTTCGTTTTCTTAAGAACCTGCGTTTGGTGAAATTCCGAAGGGAAGGAACCTCCCTTTTCTACACGCATGATGATGAACACGTTATGGACCTCCTGAAGCAGGCCATCGAACATGCCAACCATCAATAATCACATGTACCATGCGGATTGGCACATCCCTGATCCGCATTCTCCACCTGGATCGTACTGTGTTCGAACCCAAATTCATCGTGAAGGATTTTTTGTGCTTGATGGAGTATCGCGTCATGGTTTCCGTCCCCTCCGAACTCGATATGGCAACTTAACATTGGCACCTCTGAGGTGATTGACCAGATATGCAGGTCATGTACATTTTCCACTTTGGGGATGCTCTGTAACGTATTCTTCACTTTTTGTATGTCTATCTGTGAAGGGGTCCCCTCCATCAGGACATGGAACGATTCCTTCGTCACCCTCCATCCACTGATGATGATCAGGATGGCCACAATGATACTGGCAATGGGGTCTGCTATGCCCCATCCAAAGAACATGATTAGAAGCGCAGCCACAATGGCCCCCACTGAACCAAGCATGTCCCCTAATACATGAAAAAATGCACTCCTTACGTTCAGATTTGTGTCTTTATCCGCCCTCATCAAGATGGCCGCTGCAATAATGTTCACAATCAATCCTAGCACCGAGATCAATAACATACCCATGCTTTGAACTTCTGGGGGATACATCAATCGTTGATACGCCTCATAGAAGATATAAAGGGAGATGGCTATTAACGTAATACCATTTATGGAAGCTGCGATGATTTCGAATCGTCTATATCCGAATGTATGCGTGGATGATGCCTTCCTTTCCCCTAACTTGATGGCAGCCAAGCTAAGCCCCATGGCGGCTGAATCACTTAACATATGCCCTGCATCTGACAGTAGTGCCAAGCTATTTGTGACTATTCCACCGATTACTTCCACAACCATAAAACTAGTAATGATAAGAAATGACAAAAATAATGCTTTTTTATTACCCGACCCATGACTATGACCATGGGAATGTCCGTGGTTATGACCCATTGCCAACACCCCTCCTATATATGAATATATGCTCATGTATATTATGTTATATAAAAAGGTTTATTTCAACTATTTGTACTATTCCCTTCCTGCTATAATTCAATAGAAAAGATAATGACATTCCTATAATCCTAATTTAAGTAAGGTTATGGTTTAAGGTTCATGCCCCATTATAAAGACCTGAAGCAGCTATTGATATTCCGAAGTTGTAATATTGTATAATAATAGGTAACAGGGTTGTTTCCGAACTTTTAGAGGTATTGACAAAAAGGATATGGGTAATTAAATAAAGGAAATAAAAGTTAATGAACATTGCAGTTAGCACAGCAATAATTGGGGCTGCAGCTGGATTAATTGGTGCATCCATTCCACAGGTTGCGAATTGGATTTTGACCTCTCAAAATTATAAAAGAGAACTAAAAAAAGAATTTCAAAAAAAACATTAGCATATGGACTGTTGTTTACAGCTATTAGTGAGCTACTTTACGATTTAGATACAGCAAAACAAAGAAATTTGGATATTGAATCATTATTGATGAATCACGTTTCAATTATCAGCGATTTATTATTACGTGAGGGTATATGATTAGATTTAGATGACGTACATCTAGAACGTTATCTGAGTTCATATATTCGTACTCCTTTTTAACGAAATCGGTGGTGTAACTTTCGGTGCCCTTTCATCAAGTAGCCAAGTAGCTGCAGAATGTGTAGGAGTGATTGGAAACATTGGCGACATCTGTAGGTTTGGAATAAAGTTCGATCAAATTGATACTAATTACTTTAATAAATGAACAAAAGGAAAGAGCGTGTTTTGAAAAAAGATTAATCAAAACATGCTCTTAATAGATCCCGGTGAATCATTCTTTTATAAAAAAGATTGATCATTTCTGTGATCCATCGTCAATTAAAGCGCCCTTTAATGGAATAAATTTATTATCACTTAATAGGTTCTTAATCCACAAGAAAAACCGAAATCCCTTCTTTATAGAGATAGGAAATTCCGGTTCATCTTTTTTCAAAACGGTGCGATTTTTTTATAAACAGTTCAACTTTATTTCAAAGCCACAGCTAGAACGAAATTAGAAATGATTTTATGGGACTACCTATCTTGTACTTACTACAAGCTGAATGTATGATTTTAGTTATTTTCGTACATTCATTACAGTATGGACTCCCATATGCTTTGCATAATGAATGAAAAGCTGAAACCCCCACTCCATTAATGGAGTGGGGGTTTTTATTAGTTTCACCTACTAGATCAAAATCAAAAAACGCAAACTTGATCTAGT
>NZ_LMVB01000001.1:1816445-1870185 GCF_001510645.1 Paenibacillus sp. FJAT-29882
ACCTTCAAGATTTGGAATCTAAAGTGTATAACTTGATGGCTAACCACGTATATCAAGGTTTTAAAGTAAAATCATTGTTCGAAAATCAAGTTCATGAATGTCATCAATAGACTAATATATAAGAGGTGGGTATCTAAATGATGCCCACCCTTTTTTGTCCTCAAAACATCCAGATTTTTTCCTAATATATGATTTTGTATATTTACGTACATTGAAAAGAACACCAAAAAGGGTCATCTTCTTGAACTAATGTCACCCATTAGCTTAATAAGCTAGATTAAAAAACTCCTCTTATTTTATTAAGAGGAGTTTACATAATCATCTTTATCGGTATTGAAAAAGGATCTTCGGTTGGAAGATCCTTTTAGTTGTTAGTTCAATTAAAACGCCCGATTTCGGCACTATTTAAATACTTCATCTTCTAACTCTTCAATTCTCTGTTTCAACTGTCTATTTTCCTTTTTTACTTCGTATGAATTATAAAACGCTCCTGCTGCAAGGGAAAACGCAAACCACGCCCACAACCAATCCAATTCAATCCCTCCTTAAGAACTGCAATAAAATGATAAAGCTTATTGAAGATAATGGCCCGTTTGCTGAATAAGGTTTCCAAGGAACACATGAATGCTCTATACAAATCTAGTTAACATAAAGTCAATTTTCCGAAACTTCCAAACTATAAACCCCCTTGGCGCTCAAGGGGCTCCGAATGATCCATTTTTATCGTTTCTATATGATTTTATACATGGTTGATGAATCAACATTTTCGGCTTCTGAAGAAGCCTGGTAACTGCATAAAAAAGGGGTGTTTTATGCAAATTCTTCTTTCACTAAAGTACCAATTAGTTAAAAAGAGAATTATTAATCGACCTTTAGCTTTATCGCTCTTGTAGCAATAAAAGTTTTAATATGCTTGTCTAAAATCCTTGTTCCGCCAAAATCATCTTCATAAAAACCTGAAATCACAAACCCTGCATCAATCTGCCCTTGAATTTGATCTTCCAAAGTATGTGCGTATTCTATTGTTTGACTTGAATTGATATAATCTTGAACTTCATCCTCTGGCAGATAATCCAATGTCGATGAAGGTATAGAATGTTTAACATCAAGAATACCTTTTCTTTCTTGATTATCATCAAAAATCCATAATAGAGGATTAGTAAATCCAGCAATTAAAATACCTCTATTTTTTAAGACTCTTGAAACTTCATTCCATACAGGTTGAACATCTTTTACAAATAAATTAGAAACAGGATTAACGATAATATCAAAATACTCATCTTCAAAGTCACCAAGTTCTGACATATCGCCTTGAATCGTTTTTAAAGTTAATCCATCACGTTTAGCTACCTTTTCATCTTGTTGCAATTGCTTTTTAGATATATCAGTAACTGTTACATCTGCTCCAGCCGCAGCTAAAACTGGTCCTTGTTGCCCCCCACCAGATGCTAAACAAAGTATTTTTAATCCGTCTAAAGATTTAGGAAACCAATTTCTTGGAACTGATTTTTCAGTAGTGACAGTAATTTCCCAGTCACCAGATTTACTTTTATCAATGATTTCGCTACTTACAGATTGGGTGTATCTAGAACCCTCTTCAACCTTCTTATCCCAAGCGATACTGTTTTGTTGTGTTGTATCCATTGTAATTCCTCCTATAGTAAGAATCTTTACTACAATCTTATCATTACTCCTGTTTAAATTGGGTTTAGTATCCAGTTTACTGTTCGACTAACCAGGCAGGGTAGGTGAATAAGGTTTTTTTCCGAATGTATGATTTTGTATATTTTCATACATTGAAAAGAATTTCTAAGTATTGATATTAACCTATCGTAGTAGTAGTTAAATTATAAAGAATAATACCCAACACACAAAAAAATTGAATTATAATTCCAACAACACTACAAATTAAACACGAAATCGCTAACCCTCTACCACCTTCATTTATCTTTTCTATTTGTTTTACGGCTTTTCTTGAAAATAAAATCCCAATAATACCGAGGATCAAACCAAGGAATGGAATTAAAATTGATAGAATACCATTAATTAAAGAAATTATCGAATTACTATTTGTTTGAGTTTTTTCAACCATTTATATCCCCCATTTAGCTTAAGAAGAAACTTAGAATCGGACACAATAACAATAATAATATTGAAATGGTAATAAGCACTTTTGATACTTTTTTTGGGATTTTTTCTCGACCTTTACCCGTGTACCATCCACTAAACTGAAATTTATTCCTATATAGTACAAAGAATAAAATAAGAATTGCTATTAATACTATCCAGCCATATGTGTCGGTGTTAGTTCCTAATTTTGAGTATACATAATTTATTAAGACACTTAAAATCCCACAAAAAAATACAAATATAAAAGCAATTCGTACTAACTCCAATAATACCTTCATTAGTATCACTCTCCAACTTTTTCATTCGTATTAATTTCACCATACACTTCCAATTTTTTCATTCAACTAAACTGCCCGTTCGTTGAATACCGAGGTGTGAACGTATGATATTAGATATTTACGTACATTGAAAAGACCACCAAGTTGGTGGTCGCTTTGTTGAATTAAAATTTCCTTTGTTTTTTTTAGGTGCTCATAAGCCAAACTCTATCTACTAAATACATTATTTTTTAGATGTTTCCTTTTAGAATTAATGTATAGCTGACAAAGTTTAATTGGTAAATATCCTAAAATTCCTCCAAGAGTATTTAAAATTAAATCATCAATGTCAAAACTACCAAACTTAAATATAAGTTGGAAAATTTCATATTTTATGCTGAATAGCGAGATGCAACGACTAAATTTTTCACGACAGTTTTTTGCGAGAGTTAAATTATTTAAAATAATTGCTGAATACAAACAAAAATCTGTATAATTAACTGCTTAAATCCGGATCCTTCCATTGAAAAATGCGGATAATGAAATAATCTTTACTTTTCATCAATTCTTTCTCCAAATGAATCTGAAACGATCTCTCCTTTGTGCATCGTCATTACTCGTCCAGGTCTCCTTGCAATGGCTTCCGCTGAACAAGATGCATCAACCAGTACGATACTTGCATCATCTCCTACATTTGGCCACACTTGTTCACCTTGATGATTAAGAGGTGTTTTTCCATCTGTAATAAAGGAGAGCGTTTGGGCTAATGATTGTTCATCTACCCAGCCTGAAATTTCTGCCAAACGACCAGCCCGTTCTAAAATATTTCCGTTTCCAAAGGGTGACCAAACATCAAAGATATTATCGCACCCGACAGCAACCGGTACACCTTTTTTGCGCAATAAGCCAACAGGCGGGAACTTCCGATCGATCGGCACACTCGTAATGATGGAGATTCCTGCATCAGCTAGTATTTCCGCCACTCCTTTTGCTTGAGATAAAGGAATATCCCCGAGTCCAAATGCATGGCTAATCGCAACCTTACCTTGAAGACCGGCTTCCTTCGTTAACCGAGCCAATCTTTTCATTGTGAAAATACCTAGATGATCTGCATCATGTAAATGCAAGTCGATTCCCGCATTTCCTTCAACAGCGAGGTCAACCATCTGTTGTAAAGAGGCTTCGATGTCGCCATCTACAGTAGCCGGATCAACTCCTCCTACATAGTTTGCCCCTTGATGAAGGGCTTCACTAATTAAATTCTTGGCATTCGAGCGTAATAAACCGTGTTGAGGAAATGCAACAATTTCATACGATAATTTCCCTTCAAATGTTTGCAATGCTTTTTTAACTTCTTCCAAATTCTTTAGCCCAACCTCCGGATAAATGTCTACATGAGTTCGTACATGTGTCACACCGGATGTCAGATAATTATTAAGTAACTTTTCTGCACGTTCCTGTGTCGTTGTTTCCAAAGAAGGGAGAACTTTCTTCTCGATTTCAAGGCGTTCGAAAATACTATTTACAGGTGTTACTGAACGCCATCGATCACCAAGTAACGTTTTATCCAGATGACAATGTTTTTCAACGAAGGATGGAAGCATCAGCAACCCCTTTACATCTTTTTGTGGAAAATCATCTGTGATTGCTTCAGTGACAGGTATGATTTTTGAAATCTTTCCGCCATCAATTAATAGATGAAAACGTTCCGTATTTGTACCTGTTACCACACCATTATTATTTTGATACCCGGTTTCTAATGTCGTATTCGTTAACCAAAAGGCAGTACTCATATGATCAGTCCTTTCTATCTTTAATTTACAATGTGCCAACAACTAAATTTCCCTTAAAGAAAGTAGCCACTCTACTAGTTCTTCTTGCAACAGCTTCCGCCGAACAGCTCGCGTCAACAAAAACAAAATCTGCATCGTCTCCTACATGTGGCCAAATCCGTTGACCATCGGCATTTAAAGTTGTGACACCACCTGTAATATAACGTAAGGTTTGTCCAAGTGAAAATTCATCACTTAGCCTAAAACGTTCCGCTAATATCCCCGCTTTTTCCAAACTGTCGCCTTTTCCAAATGGTGACCAGTGATCCGTGATGCTATCATCACCAAGGGATACCTCTACCCCTTTTTTCTGTAAAAGAGGAATCGGGATCGTCTTTCCAATGGGAACCGATGAGGTAATGGAAATACCTTGATGAACAAGCATATCTGCAACATCACTTGCTTCCTCAAGTGAGATGTCAGCGAGCGCTAATGCATGGCTGATGGTAACTCTCCCCTGCCAGCCTGCTTCCTCAGTCAGAGCTGCTAATCGCTTAAACGTGAAAATACCAAGATGCCCCGGATCATGTATATGAAGGTCAATGTTTGCATTAGACTCTACAGCTAACTCCATTACCGTTTGTAATGATTTTTCAATATTTCCATCAATGGTCGCCGGATCAACTCCCCCTACTAGGGAAGCACCGTTTTTCAGTGCTTCCCTAATAAGTGAAACAGACTGACTTCGTAATAATCCATGCTGCGGAAAAGCGACAACTTCTACAGAAGCCTTTCCTTTATATGCTTCCACCACTTGTAAAGTAGCTTCCAAGTTTTTTAATCCGATAACAGGGTCAACATTACAATGTGTACGAATGTGCGTTGAACCTGCACGCAACAATAAGTCCAGTAAATTTTTCGCTCTTTCTTCGACAACAGGCAGCTGGCGTGGTAGTAATTTTTCCTCTTCTTCCAACCGTGTGATAATACCTTTTGATGGAATCGTTGGCGCTTTCCAAGGACCACTATAGTATGTTTTATCAAGATGAATGTGCATATCCCTAAATGATGGGAGCATTAAATAATTATTTGCATCCTGTATAGGCAAATCCGTTATTAACAGTTTATCGGCGGAGACAATTTCCCTTATCGTTCTATCTTCAATCCGTACATGAAATTGCTCTGTTTTTGTTCCGGTTACTGAACCGTTTTCATATCGGTAGCCCGTTTCTAATTTAACATTGGTTAACCAATAAGTTTTACCTGCCATGTCCAGTGCCTCCTAAAATTATGATTTTCCAACGTTTTATTATGTCAATCCAATCATTTAGAGTTTAATTCATACCAGCGTTGGTATACCTTAATACTTTCTTCATCTGGTTGTTGAACCATGGGCAATCGGCGGTCTTCAATTGGTTTACTGTATTCATCATAGAATGTTTCCAGTTCAAAGTATTTGCGATCGTCTTGATAATAAGGTGCATAATCCTCACGTGTAGTAATATAAATTACCTTTTTGGGACTGCAATAATAAAGAGACCCTAAACACATTGGACACGGACTTGCAAGAATATAAATTTCGCAGTCTATTAAATGTTCCGTTTGCAGTTTTTTACATGCTTTTCTGATGGCAAGCACTTCAGCGTGAGCTGTTGGGTCGTGTGTTTGAGCTACCAAGTTTGGACTTTCGGCAATAATTTCTCCATTCTGTACGATCACGGTAGCAAATGGACGACCTCCTGTTTCTACATTTTCGCGTGCCAATTCGATGGTATGTTTCACAAAATCCATTAAATTTCTCCTCATTTTCATCTTTAAACGTATTGCCTTAGGCTTTGGGTTTATCAATAAGCTTCTAAGTCAGTTATAACTCCAGTTGAACCTTCTAAATGGCTCTTTCTTCACCTGATAGAGAAAGTTGCTTGTATACATGGTCTTGGCTTGGATTACTGGGGGTATAAAAATATACTCTTTTGATTTGGGTATAATAAATGGCACTCATACCCATCGGGCATGGCCCGGTGCTTGCATATATTTCGTAACCTTCCAGATTGGTTGTATTCAATCTTTTACAAGCTTTCCAATGATTCAGATGTTGATTGACATGCGGTAAGCAAAAAACGAACAGCAGAATTAAAAACATTCGCCTCACCTTCATAGCTTCTTTTCCCCTCTTTGTAAAAATGGTATCATGAAGATATGTATATGTAAAATATTAAAAAAGTAAGTTTAACTTAGGTTTTTCGTATATTAAAAAGGAGTGTTTTTGACGATGGATATAAAACAGCTACGATACTTTATAGCAATTGTTGAGGAAAGGCAAATCTCTGCCGCTGCTAAACGGCTTCACATTTCTCAACCACCATTAAGTCAACAGCTGAAATCAATGGAAGAGGAACTTGGCTCCAAGTTAGTAGAAAGAGGTGGGAAATACTTTGAAGTAACTGAGACGGGAAAAACGTTATATAAATATGCCTTACAAATGACTCAATTAATGGAAGAAACCAAATTAGAGGTAAAAGAAGTAGGGGCTGGGGTAAGCGGAACACTGATGATCGGTGTTAACACCTTTTCTGTGGATAACTTATCTGAAATTCTCAAACAATTTCACACAAGTTACCCCAAAGTTACCTATAAAATCCAACAAAATGAATCATCGATTCTCTGCCAACTCGTAAGAGATAGAGCCTTAGAATTGGCATTTATACGATTGCCACTTAAATTGGATGATTTTTCAATTCTTCATCTTTATACAGAACCGTTTTATTTTATTACATCTAGAAAGCAGAAATCAATCAGCCATGGTGTTTCGCTTGATGAAATTCTAAACTGCCCACTCCTCTTACCAAGTACAGAGGGATTAGGTGTCCATTATTTAATTTTAGAAGCTTTTTCCCGGCTTCAATTACATCCTCACATCATTGGTGAGTGTTCCGATATTACGCTTTTATTAGATTTAGTTTCGGCCAACTTTAGCGCATCTATTGTTCCGGAAACGGTACTTAATCAGCATAAAGGATATCCTATACATGCTTACAGAATTTCCGATACCAAGTTTTCAACCCCAATCGGTTTGATATGGCTAAAAAACCATAGCTTATCCAGGTCTGCTCAGAACTTTATTGAGTTATTCAAAAAGGAAGGAATATCGAATCAATAATGAGGCTTTTCCAAAATAAACAATCTCATAATAATTTTATTTCTAAAGTTATCTGCATAATTTTGGCATTAGCATTTATCATGTAATACTCATCTACACACATTTTTACTATTGTTCCTTTTGCGCATCTAACGTTTGCATGGCTTGAATAAGAAATAGCATGTGCTAGACCAATAACAGCGTCAATTTTTGTAACTATATATGAGAAATGGGCTTATTGTTACTCCACAATCTGGCCCGATTGCTGAACAAGATAAAATCCTACATATCCATATAGGACTTCCATTGTAGGGCGCTATTGTGGAAAAAGAAGTAAGAGGTTTTTTATGTAGCTCCCATGACTGCCCATTCATCACGAGACAGTTCATGATTGGATTATGTATCCCTGCAAGGGTTATTACAAATTCATATCTATTGAAAAAAATAGAAAACATACTTATTTAAATAGAAAAGACTCTAGAGAGCATCTCATCCCCAGAGCATTTTTACACAATTATAAATATATTTATTTTACTTAACAGCTTCTTTTAATTCCTTACCTGGTTTAAAAGCAGGAACTTTAGAAGCAGCAATTTGTATTTCTTCTCCTGTTTGTGGGTTTCTACCCGTTCGAGCTGCTCGGTCGCGCACTTCAAACGTGCCAAATCCAACCAATTGGATTTTTTCTTCTTTAGCAAGCGTAGTAGAGATTGTTTCAATCCATGCATTCACTGCTTTTTTAGCGTCTTCTTTTGTTAGTTCTGCTTGTGTTGCCACAGCATTCACTAGATCTGTTTTGTTCATCGTCAAACACCTCGTCTTTTATTCTTATTGGTATGTAGTAGTTTCACCATCAACATAACATATGTTCGGTATGTCTGTCTAAGAGTAGTACTTTGCGAAAGACCGATAAGGTGTATTATCTAAACTAAATCGTGATAGATTAGAAATAAAGACAAGAAGAAAAAAACTGCTAATTAAAGACGATTTAAATTTTCTTATTCTACTTTTGTAATTTTATTTTGTGTCTCCCTCTTCGTTACTCGAATAAATTCATTTCCAAGTTTTATCATATATGATTTTACTGTATGTTATACAACGGTAGTGAAGAGTACAAAACGCTCGCCCGATTCGGATAACTTAGAATAAGGTATCTCTTACTTGGAGGCTTCTTAGTCTACCTAGGTCTCATACATGTGAATACCAAAAACAGATGGCAAGAACTTCGGTTCATGTCGTTTTTTCGATTTCTTCTTACTAATAATTGGCTTCGACTTATAAACTCCTTGCTCCCTTTGATTAATATAAACCAGTTTCTGATTTTAATTGTCGACAAGGTGATCTATTTGACGCTTACATCTATATTGAACGTATAAAAAAATTGAAGTAGTTCATATTAAATAATATAGATAGCCATGATTAACCAATAGCGATGGCCATAGTCAGTGATTCTTCCTATCCAATATATAGTGAAAATAGAAAAGACTTTTTGATACCATAAAAAAGTTAAAAGAGGAAAAGAGGGAGACTATGTGGTTTTTAAAGAAAAAAAATATAAAAGAGTTAAACCCCTCTCCCCCTTCACCTAGTCAAGCGGTGGCCCCCCAAAAAAAAGATGCCTTAAAAACTAGTCTTCAACAAAACATACAAACTCTAAAGGATACCCTTGGGGAAAGTTCGGATATTATCATTCGTGAAATTCGAATTGGAAAAGAAGGAACCATTAAAGCCGGTATTATATATACAGACGGATTAACCGATACACCCTCATTACAAAATTTTATTTTGGAAACGCTCATGCTAGATATCAAGGGGATTGAATTACAGAAAAAAACTTCTCCTGAGCAAAATCTTATTAGCATATTAAAAGATGTTGCCTTGACAGTAGGAGAAATTAAAGAAATAACTAATCTTGACGTTCTTTTTACCAGCCTTTTGTCAGGGGATACCATTATTTTAATCGACGGATATGCCCAAGGCTTAATCATTTCCAATAAGCACTGGGTCGAGCGTGGGGTAACTGAACCAGCGGCTCAGACGGTAGTTAGAGGACCACGCGAAGGATTCACCGAAAATTTACGTGTAAATACGGCCTTAATTCGGCGGAAACTTAAAGATCCGAACCTTTGGATGGAGTCAAAAATTATTGGAACACGCACGAAAACGAACATTGCCATAGTTTATATCAATGGCATTGCAAATGACAAAATAGTGAAAGAAGTCCGTTTACGTTTGGACCGAATAAACATTGATGGAATTCTCGAAAGTGGTAATATAGAGGAATTAATTCAGGATTCACCATATTCACCTTTTTCCACCGTTTATAACACGGAACGTCCGGATGTAGTAGCTGCAGCACTAATCGAGGGACGAATAGCTATTTTGGTAGATGGAACACCATTTGTGTTACTCGTTCCAGCATTATTCGTTCAGTTTTTCCAATCTGCTGAAGATTACTATGTGCGTACGGTTATTGGGAGTCTTATTCGACTTCTTCGGTTCTTTGCATCCGGGATTTCTTTGCTTGCACCTGCATTATTTATTGCGATCACAACTTTTCATCAATCAATGCTACCGCCTGCACTCATCATTAGTCTGGCAGCCCAGCGAGAAGGTGTCCCATTTCCCGCATTTATTGAAGCGGTTATAATGGAAGTCACCTTTGAAATTTTGCGGGAAGCAGGCGTAAGAATGCCACGCTCCATCGGTTCAGCCATGTCTATTGTAGGTGCATTTGTTATTGGTACAGCAGCGGTTGAAGCAGGAATAATCTCAGCTATGATGGTAATCGTCGTTTCAATAACCGCCATATCTAGTTTTGTTTCTCCCTCTTACGACATAGCGATTGCTGTAAGGATGCTGCGCTTTGCATTTATGGCGTTAGCTGCTTCGTTTGGTTTATTTGGAATTACGGTTGGTTTAATTGCCCTTATTCTGCATTTATGCAGTTTGCGTTCTTTTGGCGTACCTTATATGTCTCCGATAGCTCCATTTAATGTTTCCGATCAAAAGGATACATTTATTGTTTTGCCTATATGGAAAATGTTTACTCGACCTCGCCTAATCAATCAACAAAATAGGGTTAGGCAACAAGATTCAGCCTCTGCAAAACCAGCACCAACAAAAAAATAAGGAGTATGAAGGGGTTTAACGATGAAACAGTGCATGTTTGGTCTCCTAATTCTCAGCCTCTTTCTTACGGGGTGTTGGGACCGGCGGGAATTAAATGAACTCGCCATTACGCTGGCAATAGGTATCGATAAAGTTGAAGATGAATACCAAGTAACCACTCAAGTGGTTGTACCTTCGGAAGTATCCATGAAAGGAAGTACGGGGAGTACAACGGTCGCCCTCTTTACTGCTAGCGGGGAAACGGTTTATGAAGCCATTCGGAGAATGACAAAGGACTCGCCACGAAAAATATATCCTGGACACCTTCGAATGCTTGTGATTGGTGAGGAATTAGCTCAAGAAGGGATAGGCAAATCCTTGGAGTTACTGTCACGGGATTGGGAACTTCGACCGGATTTCTATGTTGTTGTTGCTAAGGATATACCCGCTAAAGAAATACTGAATGTCACAACAGCTATAGAAAGCATACCAGCCAATAAAATGTTTAACAGTCTTAAAATGTCAGAAAAAGCTTGGGCTGGTACGCACAGCATTACTTTACATGAGTTGATAGCAGATCTTACAAGTGACGGAAAGGAAGCCGTACTAACAGGAATTCAATTAATAGGAAACAAAGAAATAGGATCAAGCAAACAGAATGTGGAAACGATTTCTCCTGCTGCTCGAATTAAATACGATAATTTAGCTGTGTTTAAAGAAGATAAACTAGTGAGCTGGTTAACTGAAAAGGAAAGCAGAGGTTATAGTGATATCACCAACTCAGTAAAAACAACAGTAACACCAATATCTTGTCCTAAAGAGGGAAAAGCCACTATAGAGGTCATTCAATCCAATTCTGATGTTAAAGGTAATATAAACAATGGAAAGCCTGAAGTGGATATCAATATTAAAGTAGAAGGGAATGTAGGAGAGGTAGAATGTAAAATTAATCTTACCAAACTAGGAACAATTGATGAGCTTGAGAAAATTTACGAAAAAGAAGTGATAGAAATCATTAATGAGACTTTGGACACGTTACAAAAACAATATAAAACGGACATATTTGGATTTGGTGAAGCTATCCATCGTTCCAATCCGAAAGAGTGGAATAAGATGAAAGAAAATTGGGATGAGGAATTTTCTAATTTAACAGTAAATGTTAAAGTAGACATGAAACTTCATCGTACGGGTACGATAAATAATTCTTTGTTAGAAAAGATAAAGGACTAAATAAACATGCTGAAAAGTATGGGAATACTTTTGATTGCAACTGCCATTCTGTTGATTGAAGTTCCACCTCTCTTGGAAAAAAAGTATAAAAAAGAGTTGTTAGTTTTTTCAATTCTTCTTGTTATTGGGGTAGGGTTAAGTATTGCACAAGGATTAGGAAAAACTATTCCGAATCCAATGGACTTACTAACTTATATGTTTAAACCGCTTAATGATGTTATTGCACATTTGTCGAAGTAAAAGAACCTTATGGAGAGGACGGCATGATATGAAATGATGCAAAACGTTAAAATAAATTCGTACCAATTTCTAATTTTAGTCACGTTATTTTCGATTGGTACGAGCATCTTAATTGTTCCATCAGTTTTAGCTACAGCAGCGAAACAAGACGCTTGGATTGTCGCAATATTCGGTACGGGAATCGGATTATTAGTTATTTGGCTATTTTGCACACTAGCACAGTGGTTCCCTCATCTCACCTTTATCCAAGTTACCGAAAAAATTTTAGGGAAATGGGTAGGAAAAGCCGTATCTCTTTTATTTGTATTCATGTCTTTTATCTATGCCTCAAGTCTTTTATTTTATTCTGGGACATTCCTCAACACACATTTGATGCCAAATACTCCAATGGTAGCTCTTAATATCCTTATGGCGATAATTATCGTGATGGGAGTCCGTCTTGGATTAGAGACAATTGCTCGTTCTGCTGAAATATTAATCCTTTTTTTCTTCGTTCTTTTTCTCTTTTTAGTGCTATTTATTTCACCTGAAGTCAAGTTTGAAAACGTACAGCCTGTATATGAGGCAGGGACAAGAACGATCGTTCAATCATCCT
Organism: Paenibacillus sp. FJAT-29882; assembly: GCF_001510645.1. Taxonomy (GTDB): domain Bacteria; phylum Bacillota; class Bacilli; order Bacillales; family DSM-1321; genus Peribacillus. The sequence continues at coordinate 1,828,920 of NZ_LMVB01000001.1, forward strand.
TATCTTTTATCGAAGTAACTTCAGTCAATGCTATTGTTTTATTAATGATTTTCCCTGCCTTTATTAACAAATTTAAACAAGCTAAAAAATCCTTTTTAATTGGAAACTTAATAGGCGGGATCGTCATCATTATCCTTACCTTTTTGAGTGTTTCGGTGTTAGGTGCTGATAATACTGCAGCGGAGTTTTATCCGAGTTATGAATTGGCCAAAAGAATAAATCTTGGGGATTTTATACAGCGTATTGAGGCACTAATGGCTGCACTATGGATTATCGCCCTCTATTTTAAGACAACCCTTTATTTTTATGCTTCCGTCTTAGGGATTGCACAAATTTTAAATTTGAAAGATTACCGCCCTTTAACAATACCATTAGGAATGATTGTCGTAGTCCTTTCTCTTGTGATCTATCCCAATGTCGTCTACCAACAAAATTGGAACGCGACAACAGGTATATTCTTTTCATATTCGATTGGATTGTTTTTACCTCTTTTGCTGGTAGTCGTATATGCCATCCGAAAAAAACAATTGAAAAAATCCCCTGAAAGTTCTTCAGTGTGAGATTGATTCAATTAATCAATAAATAGGAGCTTTTATGGTAAAAAATGAAGCAACAATTAACATAGAGACTGCTCTTAATGAGTAATCTCTATAATTTTTCATGTAAAACAATTAGAATTATAACGGTGTATTGGAAATGTCATTTATCAAAAACTAAACAATTACCGAGAAAAGCAATTGAAAAGTGTTTGTAAATAAGTTTTATCCCCAATAGTTGAATACTATATCTCCAACTCTCATAGGTTTTCAATATACATTTTTCCAATGTTTTAGGTTATATAGTTCTGCATCATTTAATTCATTTTCATTTTCTACAAAAATTCTTCCATTAGTATCTTTCAGTACTAATGGTTCATTTAACTCACTTAAATATAGTACCCTATACAGCTGACTAAATTCACTAAACAAGTGCTCATTATCAACAAATGTAATATCTCCTGGCACTACTGAAGAAGCGATGGCTATAAAAGGGATATACCAATGAGTAAGATATACAAATGCTCTTCTTAAACCTTTACCTCAACTCGGTAATAATGCCGAGCCATTTCTGGTTCATTAAAATCCCCCCTTTCCTTTCTCCCGTGGAAAAAGCTACTTCTTTGACGAGTTTCTTCTATTATATAGCGAACTTTTAAAAGTCTTTTTCATATTCCTTTACCAACTTATAAAAAGTTATCTTTTTAACCCCCAATTTCGCCATGGCTTTAACGGCTGTTGTCTCTCCTGCTTTCCAAAACTCATAGACTTTTACCAGTTTGGTGAGATACTTTTTCTAATTTCTAGCTGAAACAGAACTAATCTTTATTTTGCTTGAACGCTTAGTAATCCAAATTCCACATTGTATTCATTTCTCCATTCATACAATACAATATAGTTATATACCGGATCATAAATAGGATTTGAATGGAACTCTTTTATTTTTATTAGCCTACCAGTAAGGTCTATACCTTGTGATTTAAACGCTTCTACTACCTTATCCGTTATTAAAATCTTTCTGTTCTGATAATAGGATTTATCATGTAGAAAAACTTGATAAGTTTGTACCTTTTTATAGGGAGTTGTAGTATTCATGTACTGTAACACCCTCGTTTCTTCCCAGGCATATACAATGGTTGGTTGATCAAGAGACTGTAAATAGTTAGATAGTTGATAGGTGGCTGGGGATTCATTCGCTTGTTTTATAATCAATATAGATGAATGGTATGTTTGTGATATTAATAGGAGACAACAAAGAATAGATATGACAAATTTCCTAATCTCTTTAGTCTCACTTAATACATTAATCAATACAATGAAAAGAAAAAGTATGACTAAAGGAAGAATATGTCTAGGTTTATCAATGTTTTGCGCAACAATAGCCCAAATCAAATAACCAATACCCATGATACACGCTAAGTGCTGAGTGAAATCTTTTTTTAGATCACTCCATTTCAATTGAAATATAAACAAACTAACAAATATACCATAGAACACGGCCAATAAAATCGTTTGAGAGGAAATCCCCGTCCATAATACATTATGAAGTACTAATGTTTTTATCCTTTCTAGAAAGGATAAATCACTGGACACAGCCGTATTACCCCAATCGTTAAAATGACCGCTTGTAAAAGCTAGAGACAGTTTTACAAATCCTTTAACACTACCTTCAGAAAAAACTAGCGCAGCTAGCCAAATGAATTGACACATTATTGCCAATATAGAATAACAAACGATTTGTTTAAATGTGTAATACCTATTCTTCCATTTATAATAAAACAAGAAAAGCAAACCGACTGCGAATGGCAGATAAGATAATCGAATACCTAACAATACACTAAGTAACAGTGGAGGCAAACTGTTTACACCTATTCCTTTATCATTCATTGCCGCATGAATACTCCAAAAATACCACCATAAGGCAGCTAGGGCAGCGCCTTCTGAAATTGGTTGATTTACTATCACCATAACATAAGTCGAAGAGTATACGATTGAAATAATCCCTAAACTATACGACCTTGAAACATATTTCCTTGCCAGTTTATATATCGGAAACAAAGCACTAAAATAAATCAAAATATTAAAAATAGTCAGTGAAGACACTTTATTATCGACAAATTGATGAATAAAATATCCGCCTATAATAAAATAGGGATACCCTGGGAAATGCGGTTGCATAGCCATCAAATCATATCGATCTAACGCAAGCGCAAAATCCACCTGATCCCATGTAGAAGCAAAGGAATTGACATGAGTTAATTGAGTCCAAAGTAGAAATGATATCGAACATATACTAATAATAGCAAAAACAATATTAAATATATTAGAGGTCTTAACCATTCGTTCTTTCTTATCCATACCTATTCACCGTTTTCCAAATAATGAACTATTTACATGGAAAAAGTACAAGTAAAACACCTTGTACTTTTTCCTTAGAGGATAATACTCCTTATTTCGCCTGTGTTTTCAAGTCTTTTTCCTGATCGTTCTTGTTCGTACTCTCAGTGTTCCCACTTGACTTAAATGAAGTTAATAGATATATACCTACAAAATATCCGATATAGGTAATGACCTCTTCTATAGATGGCATAGAAGCATATCCGAATAATGCTTTAAGGAAAATGCCAATATCTCCTGACAGTATTGGGGCCACCCCGTGATCACGCAAATAGTGATCATAATCTATTGGATGTTCTGGAAGAAACCAAGTCAAATCATATAAATGCGGTATAACACTTCCTATAATATTTAAATCTTGCAGCATCGAAATCGCTTGAACTAATAGACCAGCCGCAATAAGTATGATAAAAATACCTGTTACTTTAAAGAACGTTTTAAGAGAAACCTTCATAGTTCCCTTAAAGAAAATATAAGAAACAATGGCAGCAATAATGACGCCAGTAATGGCACCCCACCCTTCCATTGCAGCACCAATATTTCCACCGGTAATAGCCGCAAAGAAGAAAACAGTCTCAACTCCTTCGCGAAGAACAACTAGAAATGAGTGAATGACCATTCCAACTACATTCCCCGTTGTAATAAAACGATCCAACTTTCCTTCCATATTATCCTTCAAATCTTTACTTTGACTTGACATCCAAAAAACCATTTGCGTTAACAACAGGGCAGAAACTAGCATAATCCCTATCTTCAAATACATTTCGCTGCCCATCGAAGCAAAGCCTGTAAGCACAACTTGGAATAGCATGGCTACACCAACACTAGCTAGTACAGCAAGACCGGCCCCTATCCATACATACTTTGTAAAAGAGTTTTTGCCCATTCTTTTTAGATACGTTGTAATGATTCCAACAATGAGTAATGCCTCTAAGACTTCACGGAAGGTAATTAGTAAAGCTTGTATTTCCACAGACTATTCTCCTCTCCCATAGTGAAAAAACGAATCCTTATGATTTATTCTTTTTGCGAATCGTATAAATTACAACACCAACAATGATTACAACGATTATCACGAGCGGCAGCCAATTTCGCAAATTGGAGACATCTGTCCAATCCTTCTTTTGGCTACTAGTATTCTTTTCAACCTCTGTAAAATGGCCAACTTTCAAACTCTTTAAGTTAAACTCTTTTTGTAGGAAAGAAAATATATTATCTTTACTGGCATCGAAAGCCTTCTTATCAGCCTCTTTTTGTCCAACGCCAAATAGTCCTGGATTTCCTAATGAGTTTAGAGCTTTATCAAATTCTGACTTAATTTCTTTATCCAATTCTGGGTTTCTTGCTTCAATTTTTGGTGATAATGCTTCATATGTTGCAAATCCCTTTGCTAATAAACGTTTGCTCGTTTCATACTCCGAGAAGTTTTTATCAATATTTTCCATACGCCTTGCGATATTTAACACAAGGAGTTGATCCAAATTATTAATCGCTTGTTCTTTATCTTTATTTTCCAGGTCTTGAAGAATAGCTTTTGTCGGCTCAGGCCCCATATGCATGTCGATTTCTTCTTTGACTGTAGTATAATGCTTTTCCGCTTTGGCAAAGTCTGAAGGATTTTTGTCTAGTTCAATTAGCATTTTTTTATAGGCTTCTGCCAATGCCTCTTCATTCGGGTCTCCATATGTATATGCTTTTGCAGACAGTGGAAATGAATGAGTAAGAACAAATAGTAACAAAAAACAATAAATGAGTAGTTTTTTCATTTATAATCCCCCTACATAATTATTAGTTATGATCATTTGATTTAATAATTTCTCTCTTCAAAGAATACAATTTCAGCATGATTTCCCTTAATTTTATACGTATCCATATTATTCAACTGATGAGCATTGCCATCTATGTTTATTTTTTGAACCGGTCTTTTTACTTCTTTCCAAATGGCCGGGATCACGGAAGATAGATAGCCTTTAAAGGTGATGAACGATTCTCCCGTCGAACGAACTTGATATTGAATAGGGACTTCCTTTACCCGAAAACCCTTTCTGACAAGATTTAAAGTTAAAACCTGTGCGTAATTATAATCATGGACGATCTCTGCATGTTCAAGAGCTTGCCTTGTAAAAGCCCTCATCCCTGACTGTCCATCATAAATCCACCTTCTGAGTAACAAACTCTGAATAAAAGTAAAACAATAATTACCTAGACGTCGATGAAGCTTCATCCCTTTTATCGTTCCCAAAAAACGGGAACCCATTGTATAATCAGCTTCTCCCTTAAATATTGGTGCCAACAAATCTGGTATTTGGTAAGAGGGGTACTCACCATCGGCATCGATCATTACCGCGATATCTGCCCCTCTTTCATAACTTTCCTTTAACCCTGCTCGAACCGCCGCTCCTAGTCCACGGTTTTTCTCAAAACTGACAATATAGTCAGCACCAGCTTTTCTTGCCACATTGACTGTATGATCTCTTGACCCATCGTCGATAACTAACACTTTTACCTCGACCTGATGATGAAAATGTCTAGGGATGCTTTCGATAACATCCCCAATTGACTCTTCTTCGTTATAGGCAGGTAGAAATACAATGACTTGCTGTTTTTTCATGTTTAGTCCTCTTCCTTCTTACTAATTGCATCTAACAATACTTTTCCCCGGCTGTGGCTAGGAAAAGGTGCTCCCAACAAGTATGACAAAGTTGGTGCCAAGGAAACAAGGCTTTGTTTTTCTTCGACTTTTTTTCCCTTTTCAATATGCGGACCGTGAACAATAAATGGCACATATCTTTCACCTTCATCTAAATGTCCATGCCCTCCAATCCCATCGGCTTGGCCATGATCAGCACAGATGAATAAAGTCGTATTGTCCATCTTGCCTTCCTTGTTCAGCCAAGAAACAAAATCTTCTATTAACACATCGGCTTCATGGATTTTTTGCAAATATTCATCATATAAAACTCCCTGGCTATGACCGGTTTGATCGGTCCCTATCATTTGAACAACGAATAAATCAGGATCCTGTTCTTTCATGATTTTCTTCGCTCTTTCCATAATGTTAGGGTCAGCTTTATCTTTATGCATCACCGCAGTTACAGTTTCTACGTCTTCACCCATTGAATCCACTAAATGGGCGATTCCAAGGAGTCTGCCTTTTTTACCTACTTTTCTTAACGAATCAAAAATACTTTCGACTTTAATTCCTAACTTCCAAACCATATTGGAAGTCATCCCATGTTCAAATGGATAAGTTCCTGTGAACATCGAGCTAAAGCATACGACGGTTCTTGCAGGATAGACGGTTTCCATATTCAGATATTCTGTACCGTTATCTTTTAAAAAGTCTAAAAAGGGCGTATTTGCTTCATAAAAGCGTTCCTTTCTCATTCCATCTACTACAATGACGATGACTTTATCAGAAATCGCTTTTCCTGGTTGTGGCCCCTGATCTTTTGAATATGTTTCATATACTTTTGGTTTCCAATCAAATAAATACCGATGAAGGATGAAAGAAAACAAGAGTATAAAAGCATAAAAGAGAATGAGAGCTACGAAACTAATGGACTCCCCCGCCCGATTTGTTTGAAAAACCATTTCCCAAATTGACAGGATTAATAAAAACTTGGGCAGTTGCTCCTGAGCGTTTCCGCTCGTAGAATCACTATTTTTTAAGACAAGTTTCCAAAAACGAGTAAAATTCAACCAAGAAGTACCTATTCTTAAGTGGTAATATAAGGTTCCCCAGAAAAATACCGTAAAGAAGAAGTATAGTGCCATTGAAAATAAAAGTAAGCCTATATCAATATCTTTCCATATAATTAAATAAACCATAAAAGGAATCCACAAATAATTCCTTAAAAAGAGCGGAAAATCAAATACAAAATAGAGAATTAATAAAGGGATGACATAAATAAACGCTAACAATAGATCTAGAACTGCTTGTGGCGAATCCCAAATACCAGCCTGGAATAAAACCATGGTTCCAATGACAAAAATCGGTGTAAATGGCTTTCCTTCATTTAATAAATTCCAACAGCGTGCAGCGATTTTTTCAAATTTAGATGCACTTTTCACTTTCCCCTCACTCCTCTTACCTTAATCCATCCTTTTATTGTTTGAAAAGAGATAGGATAAATTACTATAACAACTGCTCCAGCCAGATAAGAAAATAAGAATTTCATAAAATGGGTGATGACAGCAATCGTATACCCTTCTATCAGAGGAAATCCCAATAAACTAAGAGCAAAAACAAGAAAACTTTCGTAATTACCAATACCACCAGGTGTAATCTGGAAAACTTGTCCAGCAATCGTGACGCTATTTGCAAATACAGTTTCCATAGGTGACAGTTCTCCATTCAGTACAATGACGGTACCATAAAGGATTCCGCCTTCTAAAACCCAACTCAAAAAGGTGATTACAATAATAGCCAAACCATTTTTCCCTGAAAAAGCCTTTTTAAACAAAGAAAAATGTCTTTTCAAAAACCTAGGAAAATATTTATGTATAACGGATAAAGTAATCATACAAAAGATGCCACCAGCTACGATGCTCGATACAGGGAATTTAAAGCTAACCTTTAAACTTAACAATCCGATCAAAGTAATCCCTATTAAGCAGAGCATATCCAGAACCCTTAATACAAAGACTGAATGAAAAGCTTCTTCGTCACTTACCTTATTATCCCTCGTTAAAATTTTGGCCCTCACTAGATCGCCCACTTTTATAGGAAGAAGGTGATTCACCAATAAGCTATACAAAATCCCTATAAGACATGTAGAAAAATGGGCCTTTCCATTTAAATAAAGCTGCCAAGCCCATGCTTTTAAACAAAAAGAAAGGAAATAAACGATCCAAATTGTACATAGCAAAAAAGGATGCTCAAATAATTCGATTAAACCTTTCCATACTTGTTTCCCATCAAAATAGTGAAAGGTTAAGAATACAAAAACAAGGAGTATTAAAACAGCAGGACCAAGTTTAAAGAATCTTCTCATTTTCCTTAGCCCACTTCACCGTTTCTGATAGTCCTTTTTTAAAATCTACTCTTGGTTCATAGCCTAATAATCGTTCGGCTTTTTCGATATCTGCCCATGTATTTACAACGTCTCCAACGCGTGAAGTTTCTTTGTTTATTTTCATGTTAGGGAAATGCCATCTCAATTGGGCTAGTAGGTAGTCCATCGTAATCGGTCTTCCTGACCCAATATTGATGACCTCACTTTTCGTTAATGTATGGATCGTTAAATAAATCCCATTCACGATATCTTCGATGTAGGTAAAATCACGTGCTCTTCCCTCACCAAAGAGAGTGATTTCCTCCCCGTTCATTAACTTTTTAATAAAGCTGCCGATCGCCATGTCGGGACGACCCCACGGACCATATACGGTAAAAAATCTTAAAATATTTACCTGAAAACCAAATAGGGACTCATAAACATGACAAAAAGATTCAGCTGAAAATTTCGAAGCTGCATAGGGCGAGATGACGTTCCCGTTTGCCATTTCTTCCTTAAAGGGTCCTGATTGATTTCCATAAACTGAGGATGAAGAAGCAAATACAAATTTGGAAACCCCCGCCTTACCTGACGCTTCAAGCACATTAATCGTTGCTTTAATATCATAATCGACATATTTCAGCGGCTCTTCAATTGAATAAGCAACACCAGGTAAAGCTGCTAAATGAACAACTACATGTGGAGAAATCCGTTTAAATACAGCCTCCATTTCTTCTCTATCCAAAAGGTCTTTTTGAATAAAATGAAATGATCCAAAACCCGCTACATGTTCCAATTGTTTCTTTTTTCTTTCAGGCGAATAATAGGGATGAAGACAATCTATTACGTATACTTCGTGATTTTCCTGAATTAGCTTCTTAGTCAGGTGACTCCCAATAAAACCAGCCCCACCCGTTACAATAATCTTCATATATACACTCCATTGTTGTGATTTATTATCACAACTAGTATAACTTTATAAACAAGGAAAGAAACCTTGTTATTTTCACAAGGTTTCCTCCCAGGCAAAATAATCATTATTCTGCCTTTTCAATGACAGTTTGTAAAGTGTCTTGTAGTTCTTTCAGCAATGGATCGCCAGCTGTTTTATCTTTCGCTTTAGCTGCTTCCAAATATTGTTGTGCTTTTTCCGTAAGTTTGCTGTATTCTGCTTCTCCAATTAACCCTTTAATATCTTCTCCAATAATGTCTATAAATAAGGCACCTTCTAAAGCTGTAATTGGAGATTTATCTTCTCCCCAAGTTTCTTCACTTTCCTTATATTCATCAAGAGCAATTTTAGAGAACCCACGAATGAATGCCTTGTTAACCGCATCAGGATTTAATGTCGCAATATCCGTTTGCAAATCAAATTGCTGTTGAATGAAGGCTGCTTCTTCTGCTGCATGTCCATTCAAATAACTAAATAAAGATTGATAGAAGGCCCAACCTTCTGCTTGCTCCACTTTTGCTAATTCCTTATCTTGCTTCGCTGCCTCTGATGCTTTTGTTGCATAACCATTTGGAATGGCACCAGTTGCTAGATAAAACGTTTTCATGAGTGATTTATCAACCACTTGCTTACCAAGTGAAAAGCCTAATTGATTCTCTGCTTCTACAGCTTTTTCAATCTCCTCAAATCCACCGGCAATCGCATCCACCAGATTTGTTCCATTTGCATTATCACGTTTTTCTACCGTAGATTGAAGTATTGCATAATATCCCTTTGCTTCTTCAAGTTCTTTTGTTACTTCTTCTTTATTTCCCCATTTTTCATTGATTTCAGTAAAATCATGCTTAATCGTTGTATAAAAGACTTTTTGCATCAGTTTATCAAATAATTGCTTAACAACGACCTTGTCCAAGGTACCGTCTTTTCCAGCTTGTAATGCGGTTGTTATATGCAGATCTAGCTGGTCTTCAAATTCTGCATCCCTGTCTTGCACTAAGCTTTGCAAGTTGTTTTTATAAAGTTCCGTCACTTTAACATAGTCTACTTCTTTTCCTTCTTTAGCCTTTTCCAACTCTGTAATCGCTTCTTGGAAAACCTGTGCGTAATTCACTTCTTTTACTTCTGTTTCATTCTTAGTTTCTTCTTTATTAACCGTTTGTTCTTGCTCTTTCTCTACGGCATCTTCACTTGCCTGTTTTTCGCTAGTACTGCAACCTGTCAAAACCGTACCCGCCAATAAAAAACTAGCAAAAATAGCTGATAATTCTTTTTTTCTCATATTAATATCCCCCGACTGTTTAGGTATATGTATAATTGATAACGAATTTCATTTTCATTTTTGATTATATGCGAGAATGATTATCACCGTCAATACATATTTTTTTACAATTCTGTACTCTTTGATTATCATTCCGCTTTTGCCCTATTATGTTTTGGTATAAACTAATACAGTTATGTACAGATAGAAATACAGCAATGAGAGGAATAAATATGAAGAAAATAACGATCGTTGGAACAGGTCATGTAGGTTTAGTGACTGGGGTGACTCTCGCAGAAATAGGGAATCAAGTGGTTTGCTATGATATTAATGAAAAGTATATTGCACAAATGAAACAAGGTATATCCCCTTTTTATGAACCTGATTTAAATGATTTATTGCAAAAAAACCTTACTAAAGGTCAATTGTTCTTTACAAATGATCCTAAATTAGCATTAGAAGCTGCAGAGATTATTTATATTGCGGTAGGAACACCAACCGCCGAAAACGGCAGTGTGGATCTTAACTATATTGAAGCGGCTGCAAAAACGATTGCTGAAAACATTACAAAGCAAGAAATAATAGTAGTCACGAAAAGCACTGTCCCCATTGGCACAAATAATTTAATCAAACAGTTAATTGAAACGAATTTAACATATGAAGTGAACGTAAATATTGTATCTAATCCTGAGTTTTTAAGAGAGGGCTCCGCAATCTATGATACTTTTTCTGCAGATAGGATTGTTATCGGATCTGATTGTAAAAAAGCAGCTTCTATCATCGAAGAAATACATAGACCTTTTGGAAGAACTATTTATCTTACTGATCTATTAAGTGCTGAAATGATTAAATATAGCTCAAATGCTTTTTTGGCAACTAAGATTAGTTTCATTAATGAAATTGCAAACCTATGTGAAAAGGTTGGTGCCAACATAGAAGAAGTAGCACAAGGAATGGGACTAGATGTGAGAATAGGAACTCAATTCTTAAATGCAGGAATTGGATTCGGGGGCTCTTGCTTCCCTAAAGATACCCGTGGTCTAATTCAAAAAGCCACTGAAGTTGGGCAATCACTTGAAGTTTTAGAAGCAGTAATCAAGGTAAATAAACAACAAAAGTATTTGTTAATGAACAAAGCAAAGCAACGTCTCGGTAACTTTAAAAACAAAAAGATTGCTTTACTAGGTTTAGCATTTAAACCGAATACAAATGACGTACGTGAATCAATTGCCATTGAAATCGCCTCAGAACTAACAATGCAGGGAGCAATGGTAATCGCTTATGATCCACTAGCTCTTGAAGAGGCGAAGCAAACTTTGGGTAAAAAGATTCATTATGCTTCATCATTGGAGGAAGCTATAACCGATACCGACATGGTTTTTATAGCTACTGATTGGGATGAATTCAAAGATTTCCCCCTAGAAAAATATGAAATGCTAATGAATCAGCCGATTATTTTTGACGGAAGAAATTGTTATTCCTTAGATAGGATTTCTGAATATAATATTGAATATTATTCAGTAGGCAGACCATTTAAATAAAAATAATTCTTATAGAATGAATTAAATTCAAAAAAGAGTTAACCCGAAGTAGTAATAATTAATCGATATTGCCTCACCTCCTTAATAACAGCACCATACCTCATATGGTATATAAAGGATTTTTATAAAAAATTTTAAAAGAGGTATTTAACATAGAATTTCAATAAACCGAATCTCTTAGTATTATAATTGAAAAATTGGACTTTATTCATTTAACACTTGAGCCGTGTGCATAATAGTCCATTATTGGATGGGACATAAGTTTCCATATGTTCAACATTTAGACTCTTACTATCAGGAGTTCGTCCCAGAAGACTTAACATTCTGGGGTCAGGTATCTTTATTTAACTAGTTTCAATTGTATTTTTTAATGTGTTCCTAATATATGTAACATTAGATACATTCTGTTTCTCAAATGTTGAATGATTAATTTTTCCTTGTAATTTTTCATAATAAAAGTTTGGGTCAATTGGCAATTCTACTGGTTGATTTAACCAAGTAGATACCGTTTTTCTTAAATGCATTAACTGCATTTTTTCTCGTTTGAATTAACTTCAGCTTACATAATTACCGTTTTTTGACACGTACCCCCGAGGAGAAGATAAAAGGCTACCATAGCTCCAAAAGAAACTGGAGTTATGGTAGCCCCTAAAGGGTGTTTTATATGTAGTTATACTCCTAGTTCAGTTCACTAAAACACTCTTTTCTTTTTATTTACAACCAGTCATTTGACCAATAAACTCAACATCATCAACCTTCCAACCTTGCTCTTTCACATATATTAGCGATGTTTTGACTATAACCATTTCAGTGGTAGCAACATTATTAAATTCCGTAGTAAGCTTGAATTCATTAAAAAATTCAGCTTCCGTCTTCGAGGACTGATATTTAAAAGGCTTCAGGCCCACCAATGATGATTTGACCGATTCCTCCGAATCCGGAATTTCCGTCCCTAAAGGATGAGTCGCCTTGTATCCTTGAACAGTCATGAACGGTTCAATTTTTTTGTATCGTTCAGCAGTGGTTTGATAGGTGAAAAAGCTTTCAAGAAACTTACGATTTATCTTTAATGCATCGGTATTCTGGATAGAGGATAGAGATTTAATCTGATCTTCAGAGTTGCCTTGGTTGGCTCTGACTTCCTGCAACTGTGATCGCAAGCTGAAAACGTACATAATGACCAAAGCAGCAACGACAAATACGATCATTAAAAATAAGAAATTTTTCTTTTGAGTTGGCTCCATACCCTGCACCTCCATTTTCTAAATCCGTCTAAAACCTAAGAAAGGATATAAGTTTCTCCATTCTTCAACGGAAGAATAAGAAGTACCACCACTGCTATTTGCATTGATAAATTAACCATTCCCCACATACATACCTACGTGGGATGCTCCCGGCTTATATGTGGAGAAAAAAACGAAGTCTCCTGGTCTTATTTGATCTTCAGGAACCGGCTTTGTAAGGATCTTCATCGGAAGATCCTTTTAGCTGCTTGTTCAATTAAAGCGCCCGATTATTCAATAATCCTATCTTCAAATTATTTGTGATACGGTTCACCGTTACTGTTCTAAGTACGGTTTTTAACGAACAGTTCACCATACATAAATAAAGATCCAATAATGATTCTACTACTTTCGCTACTAACTCAGGTAAAATCCTAATAATCTCCCTTCCTGTGCGAAAAGCGATCACCTGTGATAATTTTTAACCTTATTGAAACCTTTTTATTACTTTATATTGTATAGTAATATAATCAGTGATAGGAGTAATCATAAATGAGTGAAATTTATTCTATAACGATTTTAGCTGGATTGGGTCTAATCGTTTTAATCAGTATCCTTGCACACTTTCTTATGAAAAAACGAACTCATAAAGATTTCTATCTTGTGATAATCGTGTGTGGTTTTTTCATGTTATGTGCGCTGTACTTGTTTGTTACAGGAATAATAGACATAATTAATAATAACCTCGGGATTTATCAATCTGCTGAGGGGATTTGTGAAATTGCATTTTTTGAAGAAAGTAGTGGTCGTTTTGGTTCACATCCGAGCTACTATAATATTTACATTGACGGTTTAAATATTTCAGCAGATGGCGAAGAATTTTCTTTCTTAAATGAAGAAACAGTCGCCTGTGAAGTGACTTACTTAGATGCAACAGATACTTTAGTAGAAATACAAATCAAATAGGCACATTCGTTTCATGCGAATGTGCTTGTTTTAAAATTCCATTTACTTATATACGGTTCACCGTAGTTTAATATAAACTTATTTATTATAGCCCGATACATAAAGATGGAACCCAATTCTTTCTACCGAAAAGCTCCCTTTAACGGAATTAGTCCTTTACTACCTCAACTCTTTTTATTGCACTTGTCAAGGTTAAGCCTTTTTTGGTTATCATATGTCCCTTTACGAGCAGGGTATTATATTCTCCATTGGATAACTGTATATAACCTAAATCTTCTTTATCCTTTTCGAAATAAATGGTGTATTCATTGCCACCCAAAGTATTTAGTTCCCAGCTACCACCATCCTCCATTGCGACATTGTCTGATATTCTCTCGGTGTAATATCCATTTTTGTCCTTCGCCAATTCGCCCACAAAGTATGTCTTTTCCCTTGTCTGTGTTACTAATAACTTTTCATCTTTGACTGTCGTAACCAAGTCAATATTCCCTTTAACATCTTCTTTCTGAATAAAATGTTTAAGAGCCTCTTCTTCATTGGAAAAATAACTACCTTTATCATTTCCTCCACATGCAGACAGCCCGGCCAACAAAATACCCAATAAGAATACTGCTATAAATGCTTTAATCCCTTTCACCTCTGTTACTCCTCTCGTTATAAACCGTAGATTCTAGCCCCTTATTCCGCAGTCTGACCCGTTTCTGAAAAAGGGGCGCGATAAGTAAAGATGTTTTTACCTTTCCTTTTCTCGCTAAGGACAACTGCCATATACAAAAAATAATTCCCACCAAGAACAATAGAAAAGCCATGGAAACAACCCCAAATCTATCTACAATATGCAGAGCAATCTGGCCCTTTAATTGAACAAGGCCTTAAAATATTACATGAATACTCTATACAAATCTAGTTTACATAAAGGGAATTCCAGGAAGTAACCATACTAAAAGCCCCCTGAGTACCATTGGTACATCAGTGTTTTCAGCTTCTGAAGAAACCTCTCAACTGCATAAAAAAAGCTAGTTTTATACAAATATAAATTTATTTAATCCTTTTTACTTTGAGTGGCCTTAATTAATTCATCAAGCTTCTCATTTTTTTCTCGGTCTAATTTTGTTTTTTCATTCATGAACTTAATTACTTTGATTACAAAATAAATGGAAAAACCAGTAAGAACTAAATAAAAAATAATAGGTAACAAAGCAAAAAGAGCAAATACTCCATCTCCACCGTTAATCATTTCAAACCTCCCGAATTGTTAAATCTATCAATATTGTACAGTATCTTTTTTAATTAAACTTCCATATTAGTGAAATAAGTACTAATTCCCCCTAATACGAATGTATAATTCTGTATAGTTTCGTACATTAAAGAGACCACCAATTTGGTGGTCGCGCTGTTGAATTAAAGCACCGATTAGTTGAAGTAGCAAAGTCTTTTAAATTCCATTTTAATTAGTAAGTAGGCTTTCATTTACATTTGTAATGAAACGAAAGGTTTCTTCCCCCGCCTTTTTATCCTTTATCGGTACAGAGTTCACAAAAATACCTTCCAGTTGAAAATCCTTGGTATCTATTGATTTATTTGAACTAAACAAATAGTAAGAACCATCCTTTACATACGATTTTTCAAATTCAATAAATACTGGCGAGGATACAGTGTGGATAAATGAGTTGGTATCTTTATTTTGTGTTGCCCCTACCGAGAACTTAATTATATCGTATGGAATAATTTCCATTTCTTTTTGATAGTCTGACAGGGATTGTTTTTTGAGAGTTAAAACATAATGATATTCCTTTTTATTGGAGTTATAATACTCTTGAATATTGTAGAATATATTATTTATTCCTGAGGTTGATATAACCTCACTTGATTTTGTATAGAATATTGTTTTATCGCTTAAACTTTGTAAACCTTTTACTTCTAAAGTAAATTGAGATTTGCTACTTGCTTCTACATCTTTTTTCTTAGATAGTTCACATCCAACAGTTGGTAACACTAAAATTACGAGCAATAATCCAATATATAATCTTCTAATAATTACGTTCATAAATCCCCTTTCTTTAACCGGAATTCCCCTAATAATACACTTGATTTTATTGTTAATAATTTCCTCACATTTTTATTAAAGATATTATAGCACCATTCTTCAACTATTGGCCTTGTTAGTTGAAGAATGGGTTTTCAAATGTATGATATTATATGTTTTCGTACATTCAAAAGATTTCCAAGACGGGGTTTTCTTCTTGAACCAACGCCACCCGTTAACTTATTAAGCTAGATAAAAAAACTCAAGCAAAAACGCTACCCAAAATTTTTATTTTGGACAGCACCATCTAGCTACAATTCGTTAATTTTAATGTTAACTGACTTCCTCAATACCCATACCCATATGGATATCCATAATCATATGGGTATTCATATCCATAACCATACGGGTATTCATATCCATAACCATACGGATCATATTGAGGATAACCATATCCGTACCCATATCCAGGACTTAGCAAAGAACCAGCTAATAAGCCTCCTGTAAACCCTCCAAAGAATGGGCTACCGAACCCAAAGCCAGGTCTACCGAACCCTCCAAATCCCATACCAGGTCTACCGAATCCTCCAAATCCCATACCAGGTCTACCGAATCCTCCAAATCCCATACCAGGTCTACCGAATCCTCCAAATCCCATACCAGGTCTACCGAATCCTCCAAATCCCATACCGGGTCTACCGAATCCTCCAAATCCCATACCGGGTCTACCGAATCCCATATGGCTAATAATTCTTTCATCATTTTCTATTTGTTGAGGTTGATTCCGTTGATCAACTTCGTCAGTCCAATATTGTAATTCTGTGTTCAACATAATCCCTCCTCTATTTTATTTTTTAAACACAATAAATAATATGTAAGACTTCGTGTGAATTCTTGGGTATTTAACTAGATCCGGAAATATACTCCGCAACGGCAATTAAACCACGCTGAAACAGCCTTGATAATGCCGGTTATCAAGACCTAAATTTAAAAAAGATAAGAAAATAAAAGGATATTACATATCTTATATGTCTAATATGTAATATCCTTTCTTATTCCACAATTGCGCCCTTTAATGGAGTAACTAAATTTGACCTCAGTCTTAAAATTAATTAATTCTTATTCAACTAACGCTACCCGTTAGTTGAACAAGAATTAATGGCTGCCGATAAAACAACCATATCTTGAACCAACATATAGTGAGTAAAACTACTTCAGCTGGGTAGTATATGTTTAGGATGGTGTGCTTTCATCATTAGCATATTCCCCATTAATAAACAAGGAAGTGAATAGATGAATCAGAGTAACGAACGCAATAACTTTGGTGGAAATGTAGAAGAAAGTGGCAGCAATCAAGCTGGTAGTAATGCTAATCAAGGTGCGAGTGACTTTGGTGAAGCAGCAGCAGCAGGAACTCTTAATGGAGCCGTTGCGGGTGCTATGATAGGTGCTCAATTTGGACTAATTGGTACTGTAATAGGCAGTGTTTCAGGCGGTGCTATTGGTAACCAGATTGTAGAGGGGGCTGAAGTCGATGACAAAACAGCTTCCAAAAATCATGATGAGAGCAATAATAACTCTATAAATAAGTAGCAGGCACTTTACAAAAATGTATTTGTGTTAATCTCACCAAAAAAGGACCGTCAAAAAGACAGTCTTTTTTTTCACTAAAGCACCCGTTAGTTTAAGTACATTAATTCACAATTTTTCAAGAAATATTAACATAAATTCCCGTAAAAAAATCACCTCGCCCCTAATAAGACAATAGAGGTAGGTGATTTTAATCAAACTTTTTTATAAAAGAACACTAATTAGTTCTCGACAGCTTTCTTGTTAGATTTCCATTCAATCCCACTAGAAACACATCCAAAACTTACTATTAATAAAAGGACAAGTAGCGTATTATGTAACCAATTTGGCATTAGAAAACCTCCCTTAATTTAACCTACACTTCGTCTTTATCCTCAATAATCTTGCCTCATCAGTTCAATAAGAAAAAGTGGTGCCGCAGCAACCCGCTTTGGAACTAATGTACCCGTTCCAAATTATAGTCATAGCCGAATACAATTTAACACATTAAAAGTTCAGACACTAATATTTTATTGAACAAACCTGCCCCATTAGTTTAAGAAGAAAAAAGAGCTCCCTAAGAAACCCCTGTTGTTCGACTAAAGCACCCGTTAGTTTAATAAGAACAGCGACGCTAATTCAACAATCGCGTCCGATAATGGAAGAAATAGGGGAACTAAAACAATAACTTGTATTTACATACCTCATTGACCTATGTCTAATTATTCAAAAGCATTGTCATTTTTCTACTGATGGTTTCCATTCCAAAAATCTCATAGTGGCTTTTAGGTTAAACTTCTAAACATTTAAATCTAACGATGTTTCATCTTTACTTTAAGATCAAATGAATTATTCTCTTTATTTTTAATGGTCCCGCCCAAATGCTTTTGTCTTAATATTTTTCTTATCAAGAAATTCTTCTATTTTTTTCTGTTCTCTTCCATTCACCACATCACTTTTATTCATTATTGATTCAATGTTTATTTTCGAAAAGATCTCTTTATTTATGTCATCTGTAAAATTACTGAGAATTTCATCTAGTTCAGAAAGAAGCTCATTGTAAGCTGTAATGTACTGGCTAATTCTTTCAGACTCTTCTTGATATTCTTCAGGTAATGTATTATTTAAGATATAGTTAGAAAAATTCTCATCATTTTCTTTTGTAAGCTTGGTAATTTTGGCTAACTTCTCTAATTCATTTTTATTTAATTCCTTTTCTTCATCTATAATCTCTTGAAATGGGTAACTAGCATTATCTAATTCGTCATGACTGTCTAGATATGTTTTTATGCTTAATTTCATTTCTTCTTCGTCAATTACACTATTTTGTTTTTCAGAGGTGAAAATTTTACCAGGAATCTCTACGGTCTGCGTAGAAGGGATTTCATCCTCTGTAGCGTCAATATTTTCTCCCTGCGAACATGCGCTTAATATAAAAAGAATTAAAAAACTAAAAAACAATTTTCTCATAATGATTTCTTCCCCCTTGTAATTGACATGTTCCATCTCAAATATTTTGTAAATAGTATGAAAGAGAATTTTGCTATATAATACCCTAGGAATGCTAAAAGAGAACCTATAATAAGCCCTTTTATGGACTCGAGGATTTCTCCACTTCCAATTGTACTAAATCCATTAATAAATCCCATTACAATTAAAATTAGTGGAGATAGAATCATGATAGGAACCCCAATGATATAAGCTAATATAAATGGTGTAAGTATTAGCAGCATAAATAAACTCACTATAATAATAATACAATTCATTACACTTAATCCCATAATTGAAAACAATGCCGTAAACATATTTCTAATGCTTTTTTTCTCTTCAACCTTATTAATAGCATAAACAGCGTTTAATTCTTTAGCTATTTGTTTAGGTGAACCAAGGGCTTCTACAATCTGACTTTCTATTTTTCCTTCTCCTACACCAATCATAAAATATTCCTCATAATCTTGTAAGATTTCCTCTTTTTCATTTTTGGGTAGCTTCCGTAAATACTTTTTTAAAATTAACAAAAATTGTTTTTTACTCAAGGGAGATCCGCCTCCATAATTAATTGATTTACTCCCTCAGAGAACTCCTTCCACTCGTCCACTAAGTGATGTAAGTATGCACGACCTTTATCAGTAAGCCTATAATATTTTCTTGAAGGGCCTTCACTGGATTCTTGTAAATATGTTGTAAAATACTCTTCCTTTGTTAATCTTCTTAATAAAGGATAGACAGAACCCTCCGATATTTCAATTTGCTCAGAAATCCTCTGGACGAGTTCATATCCATATCGATCCTTCTTATCAAGCAGTACAAGTACGCATAGTTCTAGAACGCCTTTTTTAAATTGCACATTCAAGGAATACTCACCCCGTCTCTTTATTGTTATGTACAATTTAATATAAGGTACCACATAATATACAGTACCTATCTATAAAATACATTATATGGTTATATTTTACAGATAGGTACTGTATATTGCAAGGTACAATATATAACCATACTACTTTAAAAGTGTTATACCGTAAAATGGCCCGATTGTTGAACACAAGTTAAACAACACTGTTCAACTAACCTGCCAGTTAGTTGAAGATGGGGTCTTCTTCTTGAACTGATTTCCCCCATTAGCTTAATAAGCTAGCTTAAAAAACTCCTCATATTTTATTTCAAAAAGAGTTTACATAATCACCCTTATAGATACTGAAAAAGGATCTTCGGTTGGAAGATCTTTTTAGCTGCTTGTTCAATTAAAGCGCCCGATTGCGGAAGAAAAAGGTACCAATACAAATGGCTTTCAATAATACATCTTTGTTATATTATGATAATTGATGAATTGAATGATTTGGAGGCATACTATGGAACGTTTTACTTATCAAGTACCTAGTAATGTACATATTTCAACAATAATGCCGATAATAAATGAACATAGTAAAACTGTTTTCGAAATGCGAAAACAGCAACATAGATTCCTTGCCCGTATCGTTAATGGGCTATTACGCTATGGCATACCCTATTGTTATAAAATTGCAAATGAGTATACAAAACCTCTTTATACTATAGACTGTGTATTCCCTGGAGTTCGCTATAAATTGACCGAACATTCATCCTCACAAATAGTGCAAATTGTCCCCCATAGAGTTCAATTAATTGAAAAGGCGTACTCGTTTAGACTTGATAGCCACGAATATTATTTTGAAAAGGACTATACAAGTTCCGGTTACTTAAAATATAACAATCAACAGGTTGCTACTGTTTCAATGCCCATTAAGAAAGATATTTCTTTGGAATCTGATACTATTATTATAAAAGCAACTACTCAGGAATTCGCAGCTCTCGCTGCAGTTCTATATCATACGTTTTATTATTATGGTGCCTAAAATAAATCTGTGTTCGACTAAAGCACTCGATTGCTGAATATTATTTCACCTTAAAGAAACGCCCCTTTACTTAAGAGGTTTATATCTGTTTAATATGTTCTTTTATTTTTTGGATAATTGCTTTATAAAATGAAATTTGATGTGGTACGAATTTATTCCTTCCCACATATTCTTCAATCAAAGTCTTATTACCATCTTTATTTATTTCAAATCCCTTTATTTCAATTGTTTCTCTTTCACCTAACCAAAGTTTTGTAAAATCGTTAAATTCTGCTTTCACAATACCTGCAACTTCTTCTGCTTGAAGTGTAAAGTCATCAAATGTATTCGCACTCTTATATAAAAAAACGTTTGCTAATTCCTTATCAATAAAGTTTTCTTTAATTACACAATAATCAAATACTCCTAACGGTACTAATTCATCAAATGGGACATCAATTCCTATTTCCTCCTTTATTTCCCTTACACCATCCCTAACTGTTTCATCAGCCAATAAATGTCCAGCAGCAGTAATATCCAAAAGATTTGGATAGTCTTTTTTTATATCACTACGAAGCTGTAGATAGATATAATCTATTCCTTTTTCATTGCTGACGAACCAGCAATGAAACGCTTCATGCCAATATCCAATTCTATGTACATCCTTACGAGAAGCAACACCTATTTGATTTCTTTCTTTGTCAAAAATTCTTAATTGTTCATGTTCCATACTTTTATCCCCTTTCATGAAGATACCAATACTTTCTATTTATGTTACCGCAAACTCTTCACTGTTCTGTAAAATCACCTCATACAAAAAAGAGGCTCCTTTAAAGTACGCCCGATTACGGTGAAATCATGGATTGTTATTTGTTAATGATCATCTAAAATTCAAAAGTGACCTTCGATTAAAGTGCCCTTAAGTTGAAAAAAGAAACCATAATTTATTCAGAATAGAACCAAGGGATAGCTGGTGGGATTCCTGCTTCCGGTAAAAGATAAACAATGACGAAATACAAACAAATTAATACACCCAAAAGAGAAACCAAAATAGAAAGTAAAGGATTGACTCTTTTTATAATTCCATATATTCCACAAACAAAGCTGGTGGCTAAGCCAAGGAATAACTCAAAAAATGCCACTGGATATACAGAGAAATGTTCCATTACAAAAATTCTAATATTGTTAAAGATAGAAATAACCAAGATAAATAGGGCTTGTAAAATTAATCCCCGTACAGGAATACTCAATTAAAACCGCCACCATAACTTACAAATTATAACAAGAAATAATCATAAAATAGCATGATGGCGAATGCCATCTATAAAACGCCTCAAAAACCCGGTCCGAAAAAGTGCATTTTTCGGACCGATTTAACCCTAAACTCATTTATCTTCTAAAATATATGGTTAATTGCTGCTCTTCCTCAACAATATGGTCCGTTTGCTGAATAAGGTTTCTAAGGAGCACATGAATGCTCTATACAAATCTAGTTAACATAAAGGGAATTTTTGGGATTTCTGAAACCTAAACCCCCTTGGTGTTCAAGGGGCTCCGAATGGTCCATTTTTATCGTTTATACATGATTTTATACATGGTTGATGAATCAACATTTTCGGCTTCTGAAAAAGCCTGGTAGCTGCATAAAAAAAGGGTGCACCCGTTAGTTAAAGAACAACTTACTATAATAATTTAGACATATAATACTCGTTGAAAAGTGTGTCCTCTATCATAAGTGAGTTTCTTTTTGTTCCTTCTATCTCAAATCCCATTTTCTTATATAAAGATACTCCTACTTCATTTTGAGTGACCACTGTAAGTTCTAATCGTAATATATTATGAGTTATTGCCCACTCTTCTATCTTTTGGAATAGTTTTGTACCTATACCACGCCCTCTGTATTCTTTTAAAATACCAATAACAAGATAGACAGAGTGTTTATTTCTCCTTGCATTTCCACCAATGACTATTAAATAACCTACTAACTTTCCACCATCTTGTTCAGCGACAAGTATCGTAGAATTAGCCTCTTCTTCCATTTGTTCCAATCGTTTACGTTGTTGCTCATTAGAAATTTTTCTTTCTCCTGCTTCCATAAGCATAAAATCAGCCTCAGATTCAACTTGCCGAATTAGACTTACAAAACTTTCAGCATCCTCAGGCTTTATCTCTCTGATTAACATTAGATTCCTCCTTCACCCGATAAACACATTCCAATATTATACAATATATTATTAAACTAATCTGCCCAGTTAGTTTAACAACTCATAAATCTACTGGTTGAAATTCAATTGATTTTGCTTGATACATTTTATCTCGATATTCATAAACAATAACAATTTCACCAATAAAGCCAGCTGGAGAAATTTGACCTGGGATTTTAGCAATAAGCTGATTGTCTTTTACTTCATAATCAATAATACTGCCAAAACCTATATCCGCAAATAAATTTGTAGGTCGTATTTTTAGCGGTGTTATATCGACAATAGATACCTTGTCACCCACACTGATTTCGGCTTTTTCAGTCGATAATTTTGTTTTTACGTTTTTATATATAATTGCAATAGGATTATCAACAAGGACGTCAATCAATCCATTAGTATAACTATAAATATAAACTTCTTCTTCTAAAGCACCAGTACCATAACTTTGCGTCAAGATTATGATTAGTTCTTTCTTCTTGTCTTTGTTAATATCTTCATAGAAAATTTTGGGGGCATAGGTAGGACTAGTATCGTTCATCCAAAAAGGTCTGAAGTAAGTCTCCCCTTTAAAATCAATTTTAAAATCGCGATATAGGCTACCCATCTTTTTTGCATAAACAGTTATATTATCTTTATCAGATTTTGCTATGGCAGTATGTCCTGGAATTGTTGATCCTGCTTTATTAGGGGCAATTACAAAAATAATTACTATTATTAAAAGGATGTATGCTTTCATAGAGAACACCTCATTTTAGTGTTCCCTAACTTGTTTTCTTATTCAAGTATCCTGCCCCTTTAGTTGAACAAGGTTTTTTTTGAATGTATGATTTTAGCTATTTTCGTACATTAAAATCCTTGATATAACTGGGCCCTTTCGATAAACTATCATTATCATATGTTGAATGTACGATAACGGATGATAATCATGAAAGAAAAGAACGTGCAGCCGTTGCGAACGGTCAAAGAAATTGAGGTTATGAAATGGGTGTTGCGGCGATATGGTTCCCAGCGTGTTGGACAGCAAGATCCAGGAAATAAGTAAAGTGTTTCAACCTGTCTTCCTCAACAAAAAAAAACAGAAGCCTTTTAGTCCCTGCTCCTAACTGTCCTAACACATCTGTATACGTTATCTTGATAATCTACTAAGATACAATCACCGATATCTCCATAAGTCTCTTAAGATAACCTGGTACCCGCTTATGAATCTCATAACTTCTCCTATGCTGTAGGCCGTAGGTTCGATTCCTATCTGGGACGCTTAATAAAAATAGCCAAAACGTTGCATATAGGTTTTGGCTGTTTATTTTTGTAGTACAGTTCAAGTCCTGAACTTGTAACAGGTCTTTTTCGGACAAAATACCAAAAATGATTTTATGACTTTTTTAATGTTTTTCGTTTATACCAAGATATTAGCTTTAGCAAACCTCATAAAAAATAAAATCAACCTTATATCTTATCTTAATCGTTCCCTACATGAAAAAAATCAAAGGGGTATGGAATGATTGTTGTTGTACGATAGAGCATTTCAGATACTGTTACACATTCATAGTCGTTTTTGTATAAATATTCCATGATGTTTTCTAATGCTTTAACTGTCTGAGATGTTTGAGAAAATTCGCTACCAGTCCAATCATGGAATAGAATGATATTACCAGGTCTAACACCTTTTGTTATATGTCTAGAAATTTGGCTGGCTACTGGGCTTTTCCAATCTTGTGGATCCTGATGCCATGACCACAGAATAACAAGTTTGCCATTTTTTATAGCTGAATTAATAATTAAATCATTGTAAAGGCCTCCAACTGGGCGATAAAGAGTTGGTTTATAACCAGTGAACAGCTTTATAATTTTATCTGTTTGATCTAATTCTGCTGTTAATTTAGCAGCTGTAATATTTCTATCATAAATATGATTATAAGTGTGATTAGCAATTTCGTGTCCTTCTTTTACTTGCCTTTTTAAAATAGCAGGAAATCTTTTAACTTTATTACCTGCTACAAAAAAGGTTGCTTTTGCATTGTATTTAGCTAATATATCAAGTATTTGAGGAGTGAAAATGGGATGAGGTCCATCATCAAATGTGATTGCAACCATTTTTTCCCTAGTGTTTACTTCCCAAATTACGTGACCTGTTTTTTCATATGCCTCACGACTATCTGTGAATGCGTATGCGGGTGTTTTTGTGGAACAAAAAGAAATGAATAAAAGAATGGGTAACATCCAAATTTTTTTCACGAATAATACACTCCTATGAAATATAAGTAGGAATACTACCAGCTATTTATTTGCTATTATTTTTGATCAAGATAGCCTCAACGTAGGGAAGCCAGCTATACATTCCAATAAGTGTCTTAGTGTATAATATATGGGTTTGTCAGCAGAACCCCATAGAGATCGAAAAAGTACCTTATTAACAGATCTCAAAGGAATTAAGCGTCAGTAAATCTACTCTTATTAATCGGTCCTTTATTCAATCAATTTATATTCTGAAATTAATTCTGACAATGAAACAACGTCCGCCTTTTTTCGTATATGGGAATATATTCTTTTAAAACACCAACCATTTTCATCCACAAATTAACATTTAACCAATAGCAACTAGCTGTTCATATTCGGTTAATTTCCCCGCCAGTTTTTTGCCTTGTTTTGTAATATGTTGGGTTGTATATACATTATCAAAAAAGAAATTATTTTCCAAAAAAGGGACGTTCATTTCGTTAGCAGCTTACTGACGACACTTTTTCCCGTCGTCTTGCTATCGAGATAAAAAAGACCGTTCTCCTTACACACCTCGAGAACAATTTTCATCACTCTTTCATCCTGTGTTACTTTTGAACCCATATGATGAATCATTCCGACAGCGTGAGGTACATCTTTAACTGCAGCTTCTACACGCTTATGTATTTCCTTATTGCTTAAATCAGTAGTAATTGCGCCTGGATCAAGCCAGCTTTTCTTCCCTTTTTTCGACTCCATTGGTAAATGAACAATAACTTCATGCCCATATTGGCTAGCGAGCTCCGCATCTTCTTTCGTTGATGGCATAAAGGGAATGATTGCAACAGTTAGCTTTACTGGGAGCTTAATCATCTCCTCCGTTCCCTTCATATTATTACCTAAATCATCAATAACTATGGCTAAATAACTCTTCGGTGAAGAAAGAGATTCAGCTAACACTGGCTGAGACAAAGAAAAAAGAAGAAAGACACTGCTAATTCATAGTTTCATCTCATCACTCCTCGTTTTTTATTAGCATTTTCCATTGTTCTTTAAATTACAGTAAGTGGTGAATACATCCAGACTATTTTAGGAAAACTTTTTGTATGTAGTCTAAAGCTTTTTCAAAATATAATGAAATTGAGTGGAATAAATGCGATCTGTTATTACGGTCATTCTTTTATCAATTACCCTGTTCATTAACTGTTCCAATGTTTTAGCAAAAGATGAAAGTGTGGGCATTCGGATTGATATGCTCCCTTGGGGGGAAGTGGATGGGGTTTTGCCGAAGTACAGCAAGTTTACAGTGTTGGATGTGGAAACAGGGAACATGTTTAAGGTGCAGAGACGGGCAGGAAACCGCCATGCGGACGTTCAGCCCTTGACTTCGAAAGATACGAAGATAATGAAAGAGATATATGGCGGGAAATGGAGCTGGAAACGAAGAGCTATTATTGTCATTCAACATGATCAATGGATTGCGGCTTCAATGCATGGGATGCCACATGGTGCTGGTGCATTAGGAAATGATTTTCCTGGTCATTTTTGCATCCATTTTTATGGAAGTAAGACTCACCGCACAAACTCCATAGATTTATCACATAAACTAATGATTTTAAAAGCAGCAGGCAAACTTCAAGAGTATGTTACCAGCGCTGACCCGTTTGAACTAATTAATGCATATGTAGCTGGATTTAAGCAGCAGGATTCCCGGATAATCTCAACCATTTCCCTTCAGCAAATTGACTGGAAAGAGCATATTCAATCGGTTGAAAATATAAATTTGAAACGTATGTCTGTTTTTCCTGTTGAAGACCTAGTAAATAAAATAAGTCTTGAAGTGCCAGTTGAAATCGAATGGGTAAGTAATAATTCGGAAATAAAATACTTCAAAGGGGATATTTACTTATTCCGTTTTTCCCCCGCAGATGCATGGAAAATAGATAGTATCCGGTTTTTAAAAGATAGTTGTATTCTAAAGGAATTTAAAAATAAGAAAGAAAACACATTTTGGAGCAATCATTAAGGAAAAGGATACTTGTTTAAATAGAAAATACTCTGAAGAATATCTCATCTCCAGAGTATTTTCACACTATTATAAATATATTTTAATCTTATTTAACAGCCTCTTTTAATTCCTTACCTGGTTTAAAAGCAGGAACTTTAGATGCAGCAATTTGTATTTCTGCTCCTGTTTGTGGATTTCTTCCCGTACGAGCTGCTCGCTCACGTACTTCAAACGTTCCAAATCCAACCAATTGGATTTTTTCCTCTTTAGCAAGCGTAGTAGAGATTGTTTCACTCCATGCATTCACTGCTTTTTTAGCGTCTTCTTTTGTTAGTTCTGCTTGTGTTGCCACAGCATTCACTAGATCTGTTTTGTTCATCGTCAAACACCTCGTCTTTTATTCTTATTGGTATGTAATAGTTTCACCATCAACACAACATATGTTCGGTATGTCTGTCTAAGAGTAGTACTTTGCGAAAGACCGATAAGGTGTATTATGTAAACTGGTATTTCAGTAGGTACAACATATCAGACGAGGACCTACTAAAATAAATTAAGTGGCTACACTAGATTTATCCCACTTTCCACCTAGGGTAAATATTCTTCTCTAAAGTTAGAAATGTTAATCAAATTATAACAATTTAGATTGGATAAGGTTGATACAATAGATTTTATTCGGTCATTTTTAAACAGATGGAGTTGGAAGCAGTCGGATTTCCCGGCAGATGGCCATCAGTTCACCATCAAATATTCCCGTACTCTACATGCGCAGAGTGTATGTGGCAACACATGGGGTGCTGGTGAGCATTATTCTTATTTTTCCCTTCGTGATTTTGACCATGTCGCTTATGAAGTAATCAGTATCCAACGTCAAATCAAAAATGATAACTAAAGTGATATCGCAGTTGTTGTCGAAGGTGGCTTCATACAAAATACCCAGTGGCCTTATACTTAAAGTGTAAAACAGAAAAACAAAATTGTATTGAAATTAGCTCATGGATAAGGAAAAATGAACGCCATTGTGACGTCATCCGACGGTAAATAACTTTCATAAAGAGAATATATTGAAAAAAGTGGGCAGTCGCCCATTACGTTAAAGTAGGGGGGACTAACCACAATGTTCATTTAGATGTTATATTGTCTATTAAATTCAAAAATCTCATCAACAGCCTGCTGATACTCCGCCGATTTTTGCAAGGATTCTTTCATTTTTGCCGCAGCTTTATGGATTGATGACTGATTTAACAAATGGTCTGCGGATTCACGCAGCTGATTTGCCGTCAAACCTTGCATTTGTAATTGAATGCCGACTGCTATATTGGCACCCCAAAAACTTACGGCAAGAACGATTTCGATCTCTTCCGACGTATGACCGCAACACCTAGGAGTAAAACAGGAATGAGCAACTGAACCGTTAAGAAATAAAAGGGCATAGTTGTACCCATTCCTCGAATCATTTCCTCAAACGAGGGGGTTGACCATACTGAAAAGATAATAATTAAAAAACCAATTGGTAATACAAACTGTTTATAACTGGGCAGTGTTAGCCATTGTGAAGTGCCAAGTATAAGCATATAAAAAAAGGAGGAAAGTTGTACGAAACCACCAAGAACCCAAAAGGCGATGACTATTGACTCAATATGTTCAAAAAAAGAACCGACACTTATAAATCTTGCAGCCTCAAACACAGGGAAATATAGGTTAGAAATAATTCCTCCAAATAAGAAAAGATTCCCAAGATTAATAAATACCATGGTTAAGACACTGGCAATGACAGAAAACATTCCCCATTTCATAACCTTTTGTTGATTCGTTAAAAGTGGAATCAGGAATGACATCAATGAAAATTGACTTAACCAGGCATGTGGTGCAATGGATCCTTTAATGGAGGGCATTATCCCATCTTGCATGATTGGAAATATATTTTTTACATTTAAATCAGGAATAAGAAAGACATAAATCAGGATATAGAGAGCTAAAACAATCGGCAAAAAGATTGTAGCACATCTTCCAATCGTTTCAATGCCCCCGTGGACAGCAATCGCGCAAGAAAGGGCAATACTACCAGTAACAAAAATGATTGGCGTTTTATGCAAAAAAGCACTTTCAATGAACTCACCATATTCCCTAAATGCGATAGCAGTATCGTGTAATAGAAAAAACAAGTAAATGAACGAGATAATTTTGCCAAGGGTTCGACCAAGAATAAGTTCACCGTATTCGATTAGTGTTTTCCCTGGATATAGCTTAGAAAGCTTTACAATAATCATGACGATGAGAAAGCCGCTCAAAGAACCCCATATGGGAGACAACCACAAATCACGCTTTGCATGCTGTGATGTGACATATGGGATGTAAAGAATGGCCGTGGCTACAACTGTTGCATACATAATGAGGGCTAGCTCTAAGTAAGAAATTCTACCTTTTTCAATCATATTTGTTCATTCCTTTTCTAAAAGGAGTCTATTTACCAAAACGTTTCAAATGATTTATAGATGAAATCAATTAATTGTCCAGGTCCCGGCATTTCTGGAAAGATAACGAGCAAAACAGCAAGCACCCAGTTAAGCAGCATTAACAAAAAAAAGGTCATTTTTACTTTTCTCCCATTTTTCTTCAACTTGGGCCATTGGTATAAAAAGATAAGCACCAATATAACTGTTACCCCTAATATCCCTCCAACCTTCATTGCTCAACACCTCTTTGATGTTTTCCAGTTGCCAAACCGTTTCTTTTGATCTTTACCTTCGTTTCAAAAGAAACGGCTACTTGCGGGAAAATTTCATTCCATTCGTCTTTCTTTTGTTTCCATATTTGTGGATATTTTCTCTGAAATTCATTAGCAAAGTCGAAAATATCAGAATTTAACTTTTCCTGTACTTCCGAGAAAGCTAACCGTTCTCTTTGTTCAATTTCATCAGCAACCTTTTGCTCAGACTTTTTTATGACCTTTGGATTGAATAAGTTTAATATTGTCGTATTTTGTACAACTTCAAGGTCTGCGTTTGTTTTGATGTGCATGCTCCATTGACCATTCTTTATGGAAGGGATCAACTCAGTATGGCTTCTTAATAAATTTAAGGAGATGTAGCCATTTTCGTCGTCAATAGAAATCGTAATCATACCTGATTTAATCTCATTTCTAGGCCAAAGAATACCCCTTGTTTCTTTATCGTCTAATCTTCCTACCATTTTTCCTTCCTTAAAAATGGCTGCCCCATTAATGATTGGAATTTCCTTTTTCTTATCCATTAGGGATGGGGGAAGTTTTTCAACCCAAGGAAGTACGGCTGGAGCAGATTCGCCTGATAGCATCTGGGATAAATCCTTCACTGTCACTTTTACACCTATATGTGTTTTTACGATTTTACGTAGTTGTTTTGCGGCGTCTCTTTCCAATTCAGGCTTGGCCCCCAAAACAGTCTTTGACCTTCCTTTCGAAACAAAAACATCGGCACGTATACGAGGTTCCGAATGCCGCATCCAAAAATCAATTTCATCACTTATTCCTGCTTTTGCTAATTTTTCACCAATAATGAGCACCTCATTTTGCCCCCAAAAAACTTCCCTTGTGAGTTCTTCCTGGAGTCGCGCCATCGCATCCGCAATGGTTTCTCCTTCAGCTGACCTAACAAATGACTGACCACTGCTGGAACCGTTGGACATCCCGGACTGTTGTCCGCCTTGTGAGCCTCCCGGGATATAAATTTGGGCCGATAATTCGATATTTTTGTTTTCGCCCTTATCTATACCTGCTGCCAAAATGAGAGCTAAATCATTCACCTCAGTGCGGTCCCAACATCCTGTTAGGAAAATCGAGGTCAAGCAAAGCAGAAGCATTAAGGTCATAGCCTTCTTAATAGGTCTGATCATACAACTCAACTTTCGCCACCACCTTTGCTTGGACCTGGCTTTAGGTTACTGGACTGACGCCTTAGGTTACTAGTATCCTTTGAAGAAAATTCAGGACGTGTATCCATGGCCCACCAAGGGGCTCGAATCAGGACATCCTTCAAATTTTGAATCTTAAGAGGCGCTGTCGAATTGAAATATGGTACACCAAAGGATTTTAGGGTACACATATGTGCGACAATAGCAGTAATACCGATCATGACACCTAATAAACCTAACATTCCGGAAAAAATCATGATGGGAAAGCGCAGGATTCGAATCGATATGCCGGTCGCATATCTTGGCATTAAAAACGATGCGACACCTGTAATGGCGACTACCATGACCATCGGTGATGAAACCAGTCCTGCCGCAGTCGCCGCTTGTCCGATGACCAGGGCTCCGACAATACTAACAGCAGCGCCAACCTGTTTTGGTAATCTCACACCTGCTTCCCTTAGCGCCTCAAAGGTGATTTCCATGATAAACGCCTCAATCAATGCCGGAAAAGGGATTTGTTCGCGGCTTTGAGCAATGGTTAAGAGCAGTGTGGTTGGAAGCATTTCTTGATGAAACGTTAAGATTGCCACATATGCTGATGGTGCGAGCAAAGCGATAAAAAAGAATATATATCGCAGCCAACGTATCAAGGTACTGATGTAAAACTGATTATAGTAATCTTCAGGTGCCTGCATCAGACTTGCGAACGTACAAGGAGCAATTAATGTAATAGGGGTGCCGTCAATCAAGATCACAACACGCCCTTCCAAAAGGCAGGCACTTGCTACATCCGGCCGTTCTGTTGTTAAAACTTGTGAGAAAGGTGAAAACGGGTGATCTACAATCATTTCCTCAATATATCCGCTTTCTAAAATGCCATCAATCTTAATTCGCTTTAGCCTGCTTGTCACTTCATCAACTAATGTGCTGTTGGCAATCCCTTCGATATAAGCAACGATGACTTGTGTTTCTGTGTAACGACCAATATCCATTTGTTTCATTCTTAATAACGGATGACGAATTTTCCTGCGTAAAAGGGAGGTGTTTACTCTTAATGTTTCAATAAAACCTTCTCTTGGTCCCCGTATGACTGATTCCGCGTCTGGTTCCATAATGCTGCGTTTTTCCCACTTCGGCAGCCCAATGGAAATTCCTTTTGTCTCTTTTTCAATTAAAATAATCGAGTTACCAATTGAAATTTGTTTAAAAATATCATTAATCGAGTAAATGTCCTTAATATCGGAAACCGATATTTCCTTTTTAGTTTTCTCAAATATTGCACCATGTTCATGGTTTTTCATCTGAATAAGCGGCTTAAGCACATGCTGATCGACTTCTTCAGTATTTGAAAGACCATCTATGTAAAGAAGAACCGCATTAATGCTGCTGCCGATACTAAATTCACGAAATACCACATCAGAGCAATCTTTATATGCTGATTTTAGTACTTCTATATTTTGATTTAACTCCGGATGTAGAGGGATTTTTGGTAATGTATCCAACGATTCATTCAATTGTATATTTTGAAAATGATCTTTCTTCTTTTTCCATATCCCCGAAAATTTCATTAATTGGTTCTCCTTGGTAAGTTTTAAGTGTATTTTTTGCACATTCTGTGAAGATTATTCTGCTGTTCCAATTTTTAGATGCTTGGAAGTATGACGAATTTTGTCGTGCAATTCCCAAAGAAATCCCTAAAAAAGTTTGCATACAAAAAGCCCAGTTTTGCAGCTGGGCCGAATACTTATTTCTTCTTATTTCAGAACAAGCTTTGATACACACTCAACATGACTTGTGTGCTGACTGTAGATACAAAATTATAAGAGGGATGTAGTGGGTTCACCTAAACGTTATACTTAACTTACTCCCAACGCCTTGAATACCCATCAATCGGATTGGCGTAAAACACGTGGATGCACTTTCACCAACAAATCAGATGGAACTGTTTACAAGTCCATCACAGACGATGCAGGAATCAATACTTTCTTTGCTCCCCCATCCATACGAATCTGGACTTCATACAAATAGTCTGTCCGAATACGGAAAAGCGTCGTTTTATCATAGCGATACATATAAATGAGACAGTTAAACGCCTTCTCTTTGCCTAACATGAACAATCAGTAAATCGGCTACTTCTTATAGATAAGTATCAAAACAGGGTCCGGATTTCAAAATAATTCAGATTGATTTTAAAACCCGTTACCTACACTGCCTTTCCCGCATCCTTACCCAACAACTAAATCTTAATTTCCGTCTTAACTTCAGTAGCTATTTGAGCAGCAATTTGAGTTTGAATCGATGGGGAATCGAACCACCCTCTTTTCAAAACACTACAATAGCAGTGTTTACAAGGATTTGAAGCTAGCATTAAAATTGTTTGACTACGTTTTTGACTACGTTTGATAAAAATTACGTTGCGGGGGTAAGGTGTTTTCTTTAATAAACCTAGAGTTTGAGTAACTCAAGTTATCACTTAACTTATACCACAGGTAACATTTGTTTGCCTTAAGACTTAATGAAATTCTTCAGCAAGATATCTTAATCTAAACTCCCACACATCACTAATTTCCGTATTATATCCATAAACTTTGTGAAATAACTTATGCACAGAGACAAGCATGGGAACTCCAATAATACAATGATGCTTTTCTATAAATTTTTTAGTAATTAGTATTACTTCTTCTTCTGAAAACTCTTTGCGTATATTCCTTTTTCTCTTTATTCCCAGGTCCTGTAATACCGCATCTCGGATTTGATAAAATGGTTTTGAAGCATGATGAACTTGAAGAGTCCCACCTTTACCCGTAATTGCACATTTAAAATCATATTCTCTTAAAACTTGCATTTTCCAATCTATAACTTATAGTGCCAGTATATTACTATTAATAGAGATGAAAATAGTAATTTTATGTGGATGAGAACGTTCAAACAACATCAAAATATCGAAAAGAGCTTTTGAAATCCGGCACCCTTCACTCATATTAAAACACATTCCACATGGGTGCGGGAATGACTAATCGATTCTGATCACTATAGCGCATTTCTGTTATAATCTCACTTTCATTCCCTAATTCAATCTTTTTAATCCAATCCGGCTCCATAAGAAGTGCTCTTCCTAACGCAATTAATGGTATTCCAGATTCCAGCGCTTTAAGTGCATCATCGGCTGTCTGAATGGAACCTATCCCCATCACAGGTATACGATCTCCTACTTTCTGCATAATCCAATGCAGACGACTATTTGTAGCCGGTGCTCCTCTCCTAGGAACTGACCAAAAATCACCGCTTGATATGTGGAGATAATCTAATTCTTTATATGACAATTGATCCATTAATTCTAACGAATCAGCCATTGTAAATCCTAATGGACCTGTTTCTTCAGGTGAAATACGATAGCCTACAAGAAAAGGCTTTTTTGCATGTTGTTTGACAGTTTGCAGAACTTGATCAACTACAGCCAATGGAAATTTCATCCGTTTTTCAAATGAACCACCCCAGTGATCGTCCCTTCTATTCGTCTGTGCAGAGAAAAATTGATGGATGAGATAATGGTTGGCACCGTGAATTTCAACACCATCGAAACCCGCGGCAATTGCACGCCGAGTTGCTTCGCCGAAATCTGTTATAAGTTGATCAATTTCCCCACTATTTAATGCACTGATATATTCGTGTTGAGGGCTTGTTCGATCACGAAATACATTTTGAAAGCCAGCATGGAAAATTTGTAAAACTGCCGTGGTACCTTGTTTTTTTAATGTAGAAGCCAGCCGAGTTAAGCTAGGTATGGTGACATCTGTATCTGCTCCGAATCCACCATTCCAAGCTTTCCCGTCTAATGTTACGTGCGCACAAGCAGTAATGACCATTCCAACCCTATTTGCGCGACGACTATAATAATTAAGTTCATCTTCGGACACACTACCATCATCATAAGCTGATTTAGTCGTCATTGGTGCCATCGAAATACGGTTTTTTATCTTCACACCACTACGAAAAACATATGGTTCAAAAAGAGGTTTATATTGTGCTTTCATGTTTTCTTCAACCCTTTCTAAAAATAAAATTGCACACAATCTCATCTTAATTTGCTGACTCAGCTCTTCTTAATGCTTATTTCTTACTCTAGCAATTCATCTATTTGTAGATAGCGCTCTCCACTATCTTGAAGTTTTAATTTGTATTGTACAGAAGAACTTAGAGCCTCTCCTTTTACAACCCTTTTCCATATTGCTTTAATTTCAACTAACACTCTATTATCACTCAGTGTTTCAGTGTCAATACTCTCTATTTCATAGTGGCCATGTTGTATTTGGTCTGGTAACTGTCTCCTAAAATTAGTCCACCCTTCATAACTTTTTATACCCCCTCCTTCAGCGAAAATAAAAGGTTGTCCATCCTTTACCAATAATTCTTTAATTTCTTCAAGATTTAAATTTTCACGTAAATAAACCCATCGATATACGAAAGAGTGAACACGATTTTCCTGGTATGAATCGGCAAATACTTTGTTAGGGTTATGCTCGGCAGGTGTTTTGTTAATAAATGTGAAAAGAGCTGAGTTATCTTCAGTGAATGTTACCAACGTCTGATAATGAATGATTGCTCCACCTATTTGATTACCTGCCTGAATGACTTGATAGGCCACTTTCATTCTTACTTCAGCTAAATCTTCACTTAATGGATTATAGATAAACTCTTTAATAAAATGAGAATCTACTTCCTCAGGGATGTTTGCCACCCATTCAGCAGCTGAGTCTTTTCCATCAGCCAACAAGTGTGAAGAAGCATGTAGAATTTTTATATCATCACTTAAAATTTCTAGTTGTTTGTTTATATCTTTATTTTCCCCTTCAAAATAGGCAAACCAACGATGTGCAATATCACGTGCAGCATGTTCTCTAATTTTTTCTCGAACATTCATATCATCTAATTACTCCTTTCTTACTCTAAGGTTGATAGAAGATATATGTTATTGATTAGATAAGTTAAATGCTTCTGCCAGTAACCGAATTGACTTCATGCGGTTATGGGCTCCAGAAATATTAGGTAAGATTGTTATTTCATTCGTACCATAAAGCTGAGCTAATTTTTCAATTTGATCTTTCACTTTTTCAGCATTCCCAACAAGTACACGATTTCGATTTCCCGAAATACGTTCCATTTCATGCAGACTATACGGATAGTCCATTGCTGTTTGAATAGATGGATAAGAAATGGGTGGTTGTAATGATTCAGATTTGAGAAGCCACAAATCAAAAGCCTTGGTAATCTCTTCTGCCTCTTCATTTGTTTCAGCTACAACAGCAAATACCCCGATGATTACTTTAGGTTTGTCAAATAAGGATGACGGTTTAAAGTTCTCTCGATAATGTTTAACTGCGGCTAAGCCATCTCCAAATGGATTAATAAAATGGGCAAATGTAAATGCAGTGCCATTTTCAGCAGCGATACTTGCACTCCCCCCGCCAGCTCCTAAAACCCACATTTCTGGTTTTGTATCAATGACAGGCGTAGCAATCAATCCATTAAAACGATGGCCTTCTGCAAATTCATCTGTTAAAAAACTTTTCAAATCTACAACTTGCTGCTCATATTGAAGTGGTCTTGATTTTTCTTCGTTTAAAGCATAGCTTACTAAACGGTTTGCCCCAGGCGCTCTCCCTATCCCCAAGTCAATACGATTTGGATACAATGCTTCTAACATACGAAAATTTTCAGCTACTTTATATGAACTATAGTGCGGAAGCATAACCCCTCCTGAACCAATTCGAATACGCTCCGTTGACGCCGCTAGGTGCGTCATCAACATTTCAGGATTGCTACCAGCAAGCGATAACATTTGGTGATGCTCAGATACCCAAAATCTACTATAGCCAAGTTTGTCAGCTGTCTTTGCTAATTCAGTTGTTTGAAGTAACGCTTCGCGTGCATTATGACCTTCATCTATTGGAGAATAATCCAGTATATTTAATGAAATCATTATTTTCCACTCCCTGTTTGATTACTATTAATTAATTGGTACTCTACTATCCGTCCATACTTAGACAAGACTCCAGTAAGTTAGAATTAGCTTTAATGACTTTCTATAGTAAAAGTCGAAATTTCATCAATGAACACTCTGGCATGATCTATTGCCTTTATTGCTGTTGGAGCAGAAAACGCAGCATCCATACTTTCTTTGTCCTTGAACCAAAACTCTACAATCCCGTCAATTGGAAGTTCTTCGTAAGGTACAGATTTATCTGCTATACGTCTATTTAGAACTAAATTTTGCGTATAACCTAAAACACCAGGAAATGTATGTGGAACCATTTCCGCATGCACCTTACACCATTCATATTCAAATTTTTCCGGACTAACATCAGCTGGACGTTTCAGAACTTGCATCATTTTATAGATACCTTTGTCTTCCGCCGTAGGTATAACTATATTCTGCTTTGTTACTACTGATTTTAAGTCACCCATATCACTTCTATTCAATGCATCGATTGCATTAGAGTTTGAAGCCTTCTCTGCTGATGGCTGGTCATCAAACCATACTTTAGAAAAGGCTTCCACCCGTTCAGAGCTTCTAGGGTAGTCTTCGTTTCCAAGACCTGATGGTTGTGTAGATTCAACTACATAATTTTGTGCGTACTTTTGGAAGCCATCCATCTGGGACATGTTTACCTCATGTTCATCTAAATGTTTACGGAAATTGTCTGAGGAAACCCCGTCTTTTTTGTTAAATAGATCTATTCTTGCAATCATCATATACATCCTTTCTGTCTTGAAGATCTTAATTGATTAAAAATATTATAAGTATGTAAATAGGGACCTTTTCACACACAGTACATCCATTAGGTCAAAATAAATACGCAGGTCGTTTTAAGCTTTCCCCCTTTCAAATACGTTACCCTCGGTATAAAAGACCTTCTCAAATTTCCACTTACTGTCAATCTTACGTAAACTGCAATCATATGTGGCACTAAAAAAGTTCCGGTTAATCGTATCTTTCGTTACGTGAACTGGAGTGCGTCTAAAGATTTTCATATTTGCAACGTCCCCAATCACTTCTATTTCATAGTCTCCAATTGCATGATGCGAAGAAACACGACCAGATCTAAAAGTCGAAATCACAGTCATTAATTCTCTTTTATTGTCTATTCTCCCAACAGGGACTAAATTCGCTTCTAATTGTTCTGTAAAAAGGTCTTTCATAAGACCAATATCATGATCGGTAGCCCAAGCATATTGGGTATAAGCATCTAATATTTGTTCCTCATCAGAACCAAACTCATCCGATTTTGGGAACACACGCCACGGTGAATCTAATTCGCTAATTATTTTCGGAAGTGTCATGTTTGGAGACCATCCGATGGTTCTGCGTGGTTCTTTCCAATGCTGAATACCTGGGTTGGATCCTATCAACCAGTCCAGCTCAAATCGTAGATCAACAATTTCCCAGCCTTCATCTGTCAATTCATATGAGTTAGTAAAATAACCACCAAACCAGGCTTCTTGGTTATCCTCTTCTAATGTATCTACAACAAAGCCAGTTAGGTACGCTGACTGTTTCCCTATATTTCCTTCTGTGGCAGTATAATTGTTTGATATGAAATGCTTTACAACACTCTTGGGAAATATTGGGTTGGACAACCCTTTAATCGCTTCCTGCTTACCCTCTAAATCGCCAATATTACTAAAACTGATTTTCACATTATCCGACAGCAATTTCGCTATCGGTGAGATATCTCCAGCCTCCATACCTGATAAAAACTGCCCGAAAACACCTTCTATTGCGGCCCTTTTAGTTTGTTTTTTCATATTGTCTTGCATCCTTTCCTTTGGAACTAGGAGAAAACTCCCCCTAACACTAATATTCGTATATCTATATAAGTAGATTATATGTACAAAAAAAGAAGAACCTCCTTTTCTCTATAAATTATTTTGCAAATACATCGTAAACTCGCGGATGGTTTCTTCATTTCTTCTGTAATAAGTCCACTGCCCAATACGTCTTGACTCTAACAATCCCGCATTCCTCATCGTATTTAGATAACTGGAAATCACTGATTGTGCTAACCCAGCTTTTTCTTGTATATCTCCTACACATATACTGTTAGTAAAATCCGTGTCGGTTGGAAGATGGTGCTGAACACCAAAATGTTGCTCCGGATTTTTCAACCACTCTAAAATCTGATTCCGTGTCTCATTCGACAAAGCTTTAAATATTAATATTTTATCCATACGCTTATTATATCCACTTTATTAGATATGTAAATTCATATGCTTCATGATATGAAAATTCGTGACAATTCAAACAAACGCAATCGTTTGAACTGTCACCACCATAAACTTATAGAAAAGAATATTAATGCCCTAATAGTCATACACAAGGATTTATTTACGTGGTATACGTGCTTTAACTCCTGAAGTCCTTATATATCAAAAGAAAAAAATGCACCGATCATTCGGCCGATGTATTCCCCTTCATAGCTTTATAGATTTTCACTATTACTTTCAATAACTTTTTTGTACCAGAAGAAAGAATCTTTACGACTTCTCTCTAATGTACCGTCACCTTCATCATCTTTGTCTACATACACAAAACCATAACGTTTCGACATTTCACTTGTTGACATTGAGACGAGGTCAATCGGTGCCCAAGATAAGTAGCCCATTAAGTCGACACCATCACCAACGGCTTCCTTCATCTGTTCAATATGCTTTCTTAAATAATCAATTCGGTAATCATCATGGATTGAGCCGTCTTCTTCCACTTTATCATAAGCACCTAAACCATTTTCCACGATAAAGATTGGCAGTTGATAACG
This sequence comes from Paenibacillus sp. FJAT-29882, assembly GCF_001510645.1. GTDB lineage: Bacteria > Bacillota > Bacilli > Bacillales > DSM-1321 > Peribacillus. The sequence continues at coordinate 1,868,871 of NZ_LMVB01000001.1, forward strand.
GTCATACATATCATTTAATGCAATCCGTAAACCAACTGGGTCAATTTTCCATCCCCAGTCTAAGGCCTCTAAATAAGGGTTTTTCAAACTGTTCATTAGATTTCCTGCTGTTACTTCTCCCTCTGGTGAATCAGAAGATAACATTGAGACATAATAACTCATCGAAATATAATCTACTGGATATTTTTTCAAGATGTCATCGTCGCCAGATTCTTTCACAATCTCAATATTATTTTTGGCAAAGTAACGATCTAAAAACTTAGGGTATTCTCCGCGAGCATGGACATCTGTATAAGCTTGTTTATCCCTTGATTCGCTTAGACAAAAATCAATGGTATTCCCTTCTGAATCAACGGCACGATACAGATACATCCATTGACCTTTGATTTTCACATAGGTTTCATCTACTCTCCAGGAGTCATTGGTTGACTTAAGATGACGCCGTACTCTTTCATCTAATTCAGGCCCATATTGATGTACCCAACGCATAATCGTTGTGTGAGCCATGGATAGGCCTCGTTCCTCCATCAATTCCACCAAATCACGAAAACTGAGACTGTACCGTAGGTACCATCTAACCGTTAATAAAATAATGTCAGGCTGATAATGTTTCCATTTGAATTCTACTGGTTTTTTCATACCGATACACGTCCTTTTTAGTTTAGTAGTATCAGTCTGTCCAAGATTTAGAGATTGGTTTCAAGTTAGCTGAAATTTTTGCACCAGAACCCTCTTATTTTATTTCAAGAAGAGTTTACATAATCGCAATTTCAGGAAGTAACCGTACCAAAAACCCCTCGAGTACCAAGGGGGTTAATGTCTTTTATTTTTATTATTTATGCATGATTTTATATATCGTTGGTACATCAGCATTTTCGTCTTCTGAAGAAACCTCTCAACTTCATAAAAAATGCTAGTTTTAAACTAATAAAAAAGGACATTTCATCTAAGCCCTCTCCCTGGTATCGGCCCCACCTACGCCAGATACTATGACGGCCACACATGCCATCCAACCCATTATCATTATAATGGAAAACGCTTACATTTACTACTATTAATAGAACGCAAGTTTCGACATAAAAGTGAAAATCCTTATCAAAGTACTCTGTGGGTTTTTGATTCATACATATTTGTGTCACTTTATTAGTTTCAAACATACTATTAATTAGCCCACGCAAGTAGTTAGTTCCTCCTTTATAACAAAAGGAGATGTTTGTATATGTCAGGTTGTGGTGTTGATGGCGGCTGCGGATTTGGTGGAGGATTTGCCTTATTAATCGTATTGTTCATCCTCTTAATCATTATTGGAGCCAGC
>NZ_LMVB01000001.1:1870980-2931010 GCF_001510645.1 Paenibacillus sp. FJAT-29882
ATCAATCTTTTTTATAAAACCAGACTTAAATCTGCTGGCAAAGACTCCATTTTGAATAATCTTTTTTCAAAACGGTTTCTTTTTATTTATTGTAAAATAAGAGTTTACGAGGTATTTTTGATCAAACTTTATTTCAAACCAACACTACGAAGGCTATAAATCGCCTTTTAAGCGTTTTTAGTGGATGGTTTTGCATTATCTTTAGTTGAGTAAGGAGTTTTTTCGAATGTATGATTTTAGTTATTTTCGTACATTCAAAAGACCACCAATTTGGTGGTCACGTTGTTGAATTAAAGCACTCCGTTAGTTGAATAAGATAATCCCTATTTTTTCGAAAAAATCCTTCGAATAAAAGACCCTATTAAAGCATAGATCAAAGATATTACTATTGCTCTTACAATCCCATTAAAATCTAAATCAAAAGCCTCTTTCCGTACTATTCCTTGAAATGGTAAATTCGAAGGTTCAAATATTATACCAATCACTATTATCCCAATAAAAAGGATAAAAAAATCTATTACAAACTGCTTCATATAAATTCATCTCATTCCTTTGGGATTAATAGAGGATCTATCCTCAAGTAACCTGCCCGTTACTTGAATAAGAAAATTTAATTCACTGGCAGTAAATGAACTTATTCGTTTATTATTCTTGCCACCCAGCAATTATCTCTCCACTCCATAGAACCTCTATTACATATTTTTCTCTTGGACAATAAAGAAACTGTTCTTCATACGATATATTGTCGAAACTGATTATTATATTTTCTATTGTTGTAGAAATAACTGGGGTTTGGTTAGGGGATGACGATGTTTTTCTCATAAGATAAACAACACTATTTTCAAAACCACCTTGTTTGATGAAGGAAGATAGATGATGTGCTCCATCTATTTGAAATTTTATACTCATTTTCTCCCAATCAATTCGTGCAACACTTCCTGAAGAATCAAAAGGAAATTCTTCCACAAACCGATCTACTGTACCTTCGCTTTGCTCCACAGTTAACACATTAATACTTTCTTTCTCTAAAAGTTCATCACAAAATTCAGTAGCAAGTTCTTCATACTCCTGCTTGATGGCATTTTGTCTATTTAATTCGATAATATCTTGTAATCTTTTTTTTCTTTCTTCTCTATTCATAGCAACCTCTTATAAACCTAGTATTTTAAATTAGCCTTTTGATTCAAACATGGCACTCCATTAGTGAAACAAGAACCAATACTTACTGTTTCTTCTCAATTGATTCTTGGCATCTTTCACAATAGTTATGATTATGGCTGCCTTACTTAATTTTAATTGCTAATTTCTATTTTATTAATTTCTTTCTACAGCTATCCTGTCCGTTAGTGGAAGAAGAAAAAGCTGATTTGATGAAATCTACATTAAAGAAATTTTAATTTTGTTATTGCTTTAAGGACTTCATCCCTGTTTTTCGAAAGTTTCATCCATTTTGGTAGTCTACTTTTAGCACTTAAATAATATAAGCCAGAAGGTCTTACATGTTCTTTAATATAATTCTCTATATCGAAAAGATGTTCATAATTAAAGAACCAAAGTTTATGCCCACAACATTGAGTTTGAAGATACAAGGGCAAACCAAAGTACCAATCAACTCCCTGTTTCTCATTATATAATTCGTGGCTAAAAGCCCAGAGATTATCCCATCTTCTTTTGGGATGAATATCTTTGGTGTAGCCACATTTGACACATAACAACCGTTTCGATTCATGTCCCAAATATCTAGGTTCATCTTTACCTTTTGCGTTATTCGGAGTGAAAATTCTGGAACAACTGCTACACCTAGGACACTGAACAAGAAACAAGTCTGAATAGGCTAATAACATTCCACCTACACCAACAAGCATTAGAAACCACCACCTACAATCAGTAAACGTTATCTTTATTATAATTTATTTTTTATTATTAAAGTCGATTCTTATTCAACTAACCTGCCTCGTTAGCTTAATAAACTAGATAAAAAAACTCCTCTTATTTTATTAAGAGGAGTTTACATAATCACCCTTATCGGCAATAAAAAAGATCTTCTCTGGTTAGAAGATCCTTTTTTATTCCTAATCTTCTTCTTGGTTTTCAAAATCGCTCCATGCCCAATTAGACCAATGAGTATTTAATCTATCTGATTTTATTAGATTTATATTATTCAACTCAATTGCTTGTGCCAGACTTTGAAAAAATATACTTTTGCTTGGCTTTTGTCCGTCGCCAATATCAGGGTGTTCCCATTCACTAGTTTGATAAAATAGTGGTAATTCAATATTTTCATCTATCTCATTTAATAAAGATTGAGCCGTCATCCATAGTTTTTCTCCATATTTAGAGCTTAGATAACGAAGAAGCTTAGTTGGATTAAATGGATCAGTTTTAATTCCTAACTTTATGTATTCCTCTGGTTGAGGGTTTAGTGTAACCATTTCTCCTTTGATAAGGAGTTCTAAGTGAAAAGGATTTACAATAAAGTTTGCTTCGTCATCATACCACCATTCTGCATTTTCTTGAGATAAAATGTCATCTATACCTATAATGAGTCCTCTCTGTTTAGTGGCATTGCTATAAATATAAATATCATTGGATATATCCTGCTTTTTATCTACACCTACAACTTCAAATACAATTAACCATTGTTCTTTATTGCTAAAAACAGTTAGCCTACACTGTGCTAAATCAAAATTATAATTATCTAGCACGGGGAAATTGAAATCCTCAGCGCAGACATCTAATATTTGAAGAATTTCCTTTGCTCTCATAGCTATCACTCTCCGCAACCATTTATAAAGATAGTATATCCTATACAAATCTAGTTAACATAAAGTCAACTCTCAGAAGTTCCGAAACATAAAACCCCTTGGCGCTCAAAGGGTTCCGAATGGTCCAATTTTATTGGTTATACATGATTTCATACATCGTTGATGAATCAACATTTTCGGCTTCTGAAGAAGCCTAGTAGCTGCATAAAAAAGGAGTGTTTTATGCAAATTCTTCTTTCACTAAAGCACCCTTTACTTTAAGTATACTTATTCACAATCTCAATTCAATTAAGGTTGTTTAATCATTTAAATCATATAAATAAATTGGATTTATACACTCCAAAATGGATACTATTGCGTTATTGTATCCAGACATTTTTTCAATTTCTTTTTCATCTTTAAATTCTTCGTTTTCGAACTGCACTGTAAGTTGGTTTATTATTTTTAGGTACTTACTTATAAATCCCTTTTCATCCAAATGTTTAACATCCACCAGCATTTCATTATAAGCTAACAGTTCACCCTCATTGGTATATTGAAACTCAGTTTTATCAAAGATGGTATTTGTATTTGTAAAATGTATTTTCCTTTCAATTACGTCTACTAACGTAAATTGGTTCAGTTTCTTATTATCGTTCATAATTATCCCTCTCTTTGTTTAGGACTCATTTTAAGTATAATTTTATTTTTGATTTTCAACTATCCTGCACCTTTAGTTGAACAAGGGGTTTTTCTGAATGTATGATTTTAGATATTTTTGTACATTAAAAAGACCTCCAAATTTGTGGTCGCGCTGTTGAATTAAAGCACCCGATAGTTGAAGAACAATAAGGATTATTTTGAACTATAATCCTAAAACCTTAACAGTTATAATGATGAACAGTAAAATGATATTTAGCCAGACGAAAAATTTAATCATAACCTCAGCCCATAACTTCCTACGCAATCCAAAATAAAGGATAACACCATAAATTAAGAGGCTAATAAGTACACGAAATTCAGATTTTTTTTCAATTCCCAATTCGAAAAAATCAATGAATGTATATATTAAAACAGTGATGGCAAATAAAAAAAGGTATACCTTGAAAATTTTTTCTTTTCTCTCGGACTCATGTTTAAATTCATACATTTTTCTTACCTCAACTTATCTTCTTTTTCCTTAAGTTTAACAAATATATTCTTAAACTAAACTGCTGCGTTAGTTGAATAAGGAGTTTCTCGAATGTATGATTTTAGATATTTTCGCACATTCATTTCGTTGATATAACTGGTCCCTCTTGATAAACTATCCATATCATACGTTGAATGTACGATATCGGAGGATAATTATGAAAGAAAAGAACGTGCAGCCGTTACGAACGTCCAAAGAAATCGAGGTTATGAAATGGACGCTACGGCGATATGGTTCCGAACAGGACTATTTTTTATTTGTCTTTGGGATCAATACCGGACTTAGGGTCAGTAATATTGTACCGTTGACTGTTGGCGATGTCCGAGAGAAAACGCATGTGGCGATTCTAGAGAAAAAAACGAAGCGATTTATGTTGCCAGTGAAGCTAGGGGAAGAAATCGAGAATTATACGGCTCATATATGCGATGGAGAGTACCTGTTTCTAAACCGGAAGGGCAATTTTTTTCCCCATTCTCCCACACAAGCCTACAGAGCGCTTGTGAAGGCCAGCGAAGTGCTAGAGATGACTTCGGCACGCATAGCATTCGGATATGCGTATTATCGGAGAACGAAAGACCTGGCATTCCTGCAAATTAGCTTTAACCATTCCGCCCCGTCGATCACTAAACGATATATCGGGATTACGCAAGACGAAATCGACGAAACACTAAAGGATTCCTCTTTATAAGGGGTAACGTCAGGAACATGCGTAAGTTTCTCAACATAAAAGTCTAGACTTATCTCTTCATTCCATAGATAAGTCTTTTTTACTAAAGCACCCTTTCGAGCATTAACAATTGATGATAGTTATTACAGGAACACTGCACCAAATCCATATCTTAGAGATACCATTTTCTATGATAATAATAAATTGTCAGAAGTACGATGAATTCGGATGTTGGGATTGCGAGCCAGACGCCTGTTAATCCAAATAGTCGAGGCATGATCATAAGCAAGATGAGCAAAACGATAATTTCACGTGCTGCAGTAATCCATGTTGCCATTCGGATGTGTCCAATAGATTGATAATATGTCATCATGACAAAATTTGTTCCCATAAAGAGATATGCGATGAAGAATAGTTTAATGCCCGATACAGCCAGTGTCACCACTTCTTCAGAGAAATCACCGAACAAACTGACAATCTGTGTTGCTGCAAATTGACCGATTAACACAAATAAGATACCAGCTACCAAAGCTGTCCCGATCGCAAGCCTTATTGTTTGTTTCATCTTCTTTTCATCTTTGGCTCCACTATAATAACTAATCAGTGGTTGGATGGCGGATCCCATTCCTAAAAATAATAGTAACATTACACTATGAACATAATTCAAAATGGTAAACGCTGATACACCGACAGTTCCGACGAGATTTTTAAACGCGAGGTTATGCGAAATCGTAAAAACTGAAATCCCGACTTCTGCAAGAAAACTTGGGAAACCAATGACTAATATAAGCAGAGCAAGCTTCTTATCAAATTTGAAACGCACGAAACGTAAGTTGCTTTTTTTTCTGAAAAAATGCGTACAAAGTATGATAAGTCCACTAAATGCCCCTAAGACTGTTGCAGCAGCTGCACCTTCCACGCCAAAATCAAGCACGAATAAAAACACATAGTTCAAAATGATATTGACAACTGACGTGGTAATAAGCGCAATCATTGCTACATTTGGACCGCCATCATTTCTCACTAAAATACTAAAAGCATTTTCTACAGTGAAGACAAACCCAAACAATAACATGACGTTCAGATAATCCGATGTATATTCAAACGTATCAACATTCGCGCCAAGTAAATACGCGAGTTCTGTTCTAAATACAAAGGCAGTAAGCCCGATGATCATCGTCAAGATAAATATAGAACTTATGGCATGTGAAAAAATGATACGTGCTTGATCTGGTCGTTTAGCGCCCATCATAGCGGAATAACGAGTTGCCGCACCGATACCAACCCACAATGACATGGCGACAAAAATGGTATAGACTGGTCCAGCAATACCCACACCTGCCAGAGCGACTGGACCTAGCTTGTTGCCGACCATAATTCCGTCAATAACGATATTGACAGCCATCAGCAACATTCCGACGATTGAGGGGATTAAATACCTTAGGAAAGATTTCCCTACTGATTCTGTATCTAAACGGTTTATTATTTGTTCTTTTTCCATCGCTATTTCAAATCCTTGTCTATTAATTGGTTAAAAAAACCCTAAAAAATATTTTTGTTTTTATAGTTTTCTTAGAGAGAAAAGAAACTGGCATATTATGTGCCAGTATATTCATCATTTTTTTCAGTCAGAATTCCACTCAATAATACATCCACAATGGTTTCAAATGATTCTGTTACTGAGATACTATGCCCTAAAAAGAATTGTCTATCAAGCGTTATATTCGAAGCCCCAATAATTAGTTTCATCAATAAGTCGATGTTCATGTCCTTAATGATCCCCGATTGGATTCCTTCTTCAAGAAGTGCTTTAAGATCATTCCACTGATTCAATTCGCGATTTACGCGTTCCCATTGTTCAGGGTAGAACCGTTTCAATTGCTCCAAAATACGCAAATCGTAAAACTCATTGTATTTAGGTAAGACAACAATAGTTTTTTTTATTTTTTCCGCGAGTGTGAATTCAGGATTGTCGATAATTAGGCGAGTCTGTTCGTCAAACTCACTAAGCGTCAAATCGATAATGGAATCAAGAATATCTACCTTTGATGAAAAAATTTCATATAACGTACGCTTACTTATCCCAAGTCTTTTCGCCAGATCATCCATTCTGAACTTAATGCCATTATTTCTAGTTTCTTCAATGAATGCTTGTATGATTCGTGTCTTCAACTTATACTCCCCCTTAAGAAAAGAAAACTTCAAATACTTTTTTAGTTTTTCTAGTTTGATGATACTACAGTTGTTGGAGTTATGCCAACTCGCATTATCAACAGTCGATAAACAAGTAAGGATAAATAAAGAGGAAATAATTTTATGAGCGAAAATATTCAAAAGAAATAAGCCTAGATTATTCACCAACATATAAAAAATACCACGGAAGGGTTGATCTATCAGTTTTTTCGTGGGATTTTCTTTTTCACTCAAAAGATGAAAAAAGAATCTATTTCTACTAAGGTTATTGCGACTAAACAAATACCAAAAGAAAGGATTCTTATGATGAATCCCTTGTCCTTCGGCATCTTCTTTTTCCGCCAACTCGTGTAACTCTACGATTGAAAGTTTGCTAAAAGCCTTTTCAAAATCTAATAAAAGATATAAACCGACTACGCAAATCAATCATACAAAAATAAAGATAAGATTACGGATTTTTATAAAAACTCTCCTTCTTTTCTCTTACTAATCATTCCTTTATTGTAAATAAACTTCAAAATTTTTCAAACAATACCAGATATCAGAATAAACTTAAACTATCCCTATTAGAGAATTTATATGTATGATTTTAGTCTTAAGTCCATTCACATAGTTAACCTTATCTAACGACAATGAAAAAAGAAGCTTCAATTGAAAGATCCTCAGATTGACTACCCTGCATGTCCCTATTTTTTTATGTAAAAACCTCTTTTCTGCCTTTATTTACAACACTATGTTATGACACCCGTTGAAGTACTGAAAATAGTGCATCTTAAAATAGATGCCAATTCTTCTAAGTTATGACACAAAAAAAAGCCCATTCCATTAAGGAATCGATTTTTTAATCACATATTATTAATTTCAATATTTTCTTCTATCATCATCGGCTAATAAAAAGTCCTTTTACTATCTGTATTTTTATGAAAATCTTCGAAATTTTTATAAAGCATTGTTTTTTCAATGGCATCAATTAATTTACTTCATATTTTATGAGTTATTTATTTTTCTCAATTTTTCCCATCTCGAAATTCTCTGTATTCCCATCCCATTGAACAGTGACTTGGATAACTTCATCTGGAATTTCTATCGCTGTACCTTTACCACTACTTTTATGTGTAAAGACTTTTTCATTATCCGTTAATGGTTTATCAATATTAAGTTCTTGCCCACCACTACTAGATGAAAATTCGTAACGATACTTCAAATTTTTCATTGATGAGATTTCGTCTGAACTACCATTAAAAGTGAGGGTAAAATTTGTTGAAACTTCACTAACATAATGTGTTTTTTTCTTTTTCAGAAAAGGTTCCTTCGCCATCCACTACATATTCAGCAGACCAATGTTCACTTTCACCGTGAAAGTTATAATCATGTTTTACAACATTTTGATTGTTACAACCTATAAATAAAGTTAAGGGTAATAATAAAAATATAAATTAATATTTACGCAAAAAAACCCTCCTTTTAAATAGCTCTCTACATTAAATACAAATTACCTAATATTGTATGTAAAGTGCGCCCCATTAATCACCTTTACATCGTTTGCTTTTTATATTTTCTTTAATGTTGAATTTATATTGTTAAGGCTTAACAATATAAAGCCTAGTATAACAAAGGTTATTAATTCTCCTGTAAAAAAAGAGACTACCTCTAATTTAAAGCGTACAAACCATACAGACAACTACTCATATTTCATTATCTTACCTTTATTTTTACCATAATAATCCAATTAACTTCTTGAATTATTATGCCCCGTTAGTTCAACAAGGACATCAAACAAATAATGTTTATGTTCAATTAATAACACCTTTTCTATATAATACAATGTAAGAATTACATAATTAGAAAGGTGATATAAAAATGGAACACTTTTATCTGTTTGTCCTCATGTGTATTTTTTTAATTATTTTACCCGGTCCCGATACTGCAATTGCTACAAAAAATACTGTCACCTTTGGGAGCATCGGGGGTCTTAAAACAGCTTTAGGTACTTGTTGCGCCCTTCTTATCCATACTTCTGCTGCTGTATTAGGACTTTCAGCCATCATTGTGAAATCAGCATTATTATTTTCAGTCTTCAAATACGTTGGTGCTGTTTACTTAATTTATTTGGGTATTAAGACATTATGGTCTATGAAGAAAAAGGAAGAAGCAGCAAGGGTTAAGATGAACACAAAAAGCCAGTTTGTAAACACATCTTGTTTTAAACAAGGGTTCCTTACAAATATCCTAAATCCCAAAGTATCTGTCTTTTTCTTAACCTTTTTGCCTCAATTCGTGGATTCTGGAAGCAATAACTTTTTACCGTTTCTTATAATGGGTATCACTTATACTGTATTGACTGCCGTATGGTTTTTACTTTATGTCTATTTAATTAATCAGATTAGTACTTTTATGAAAAAACCTAAAACACAAAATATTATTGAAGGAATCACAGGTACTATACTCATAGGTTTTGGTATAAAACTAGCTCTTGAAAAGACTCATAATTAGATTATTTTTATCTATAAGGTAAGACCCTTGATTTTCCTAAATCGAAGGGTCTTATTTTTTGCCGGAATAAATTATCTTTATCAACCTTAATAAACGAACAAAAAGAAAGAGCGTGTTTTGAATTAAGATTGATCAAAACGGCTTCTTCTTTATTAGATTTTAGTTTGGTTTTTATAAAAATGTTTATTCATTTTCTACCTATGTTGTTCAACAATCGCTCACTTTAGTTGAATAACTATGTTTAATTTATTCTGTAGTTGATTTAGTTTGTAATTTTTATCCACTGCATTCCTAAAGGGTGAACATGAACATTTTTACACAAAACCCATGATAATACATTTTCCGGTCCTTGTTAGAATCGTTGATTTCTAATTTTACAATGTTTATAGTTAGAAAGAATTGTTATATAAAATAAAAGGGGAAGAACTACTAATGATTACTAGAGAAAAATTAGAAAATAATCAAGTTTGGCTATATGTCATTGTACTAGTGATAGCAGCCGGATTTGGATTAATAGTTCCAGATTTTGCAGGACAATTAGATGTAACAATTTCTGCTGTCATCGCTATTTTAATGTATAGTATGTTTTCACAGATTCCTTTTACCTCTTTAAAAAAGTCGTTTGCTAATCGACGTTTTATCTTGGCTCTATTAACAGTTAACTATATAGCAGTACCCATTGTAGTATGGATTCTATCAAAGTTATTACCCGAATATCCACCGTTATTGCTGGGGGTCTATTTAGTTTTACTTACCCCTTGTATTGATTATGTCATTGTTTTTACAGCTCTAGGCCGTGGAAATGAGAAGGTTATCCTTATGTCTACACCAATTCTTTTCATTACACAAATGCTTCTTTTGCCTCTGTATTTATGGCTGTTTATGGGAGATGAAGCAGAAGGAATAGTGGAACCAGGTCCATTCTTGGAAGCATTTTTCGGTCTCATCGTTATTCCACTGGGAATCGCTATTGCCATACAGCTATTTGCAAGAAAAGCACCTGTCGGCAATAAAATATTAGATCTATCAGCATGGCTACCTGTTCCGTTCATGGCACTTACTCTTTTTGTTGTCGTAGCATCTCAAATTGGCAAATTATCTACCTACAATGATCTAATCATCAAAGTAATTCCGATATATATTGCTTTTATGATCATCATGCCAATTATTTCTCGATTCATTGCTAAGTGGTTTAACCTCGATACAGGATCAGGTCGTGCCCTTATCTTCAGTGGATCAACACGAAATTCGCTTGTGGTTCTTCCTCTTGCCTTAGCTTTGTCCGATGATTTAAGCACGTTGGTAGCCGCCGTAATCATAACACAGACGATCGTTGAACTTGCAGGTGAACTAATTTACATTCGATTAGTACCTAATCTGCTATTACGCCAAAAAAAATAGAAAAAAAGTGTAAAAGTCGACCAATTTCTATACTTTTATTTATCCCAATCACCCCTCGATGTTATAAAAAATTGCTGAATGGATTTCTTACGAAAATCTATGTTGTCCATTCATAAAATTCTCACTAAATGTAAGTGGTGAAGCAGACTCGATAAGATTAGAACTAACAGGAAACAATGAAGTCAAGAAGTTACTAAGAGAAGAATTTAGCTTAGTATATATTTTAGTGGTCTCCTCATTTGAGAGTTTTCTCCTTTTTCTTATTAAACAAAATGCAACATTTATAAGACCTTTCTGATTTTAAGCAAACTGGTCCAATTGCGAAACAAAAAAAGCAATACAGGACTTTTGATCAATCTTTTTAATATTAACTGTACTATGATTATTAGAGGATAATTAGTTCAATTCATGAGCTAATATCCTCTTTTTAATGCATATTAGAATTATAAACTATACTAAAAAATGCTAGTTTAATATGTTAATTTTATAATCCTATGATTTAAGGTGGAGGATATTATGAGAGTACAGGAAGTATTACTAGATGGTAATAAGAAAAGATATATGCCTCTTGATAAAGATCGAATGTCTGTAGTGCCTATGATGAAGTATTTAGAAGTAACAGGAAAAAGCAGCAATACACTAAAAACATTCTGTTATGCCCGAAAGCAGTACATTGATTATTTGGAGGAAGTAAAAAAAGATTATAATGACATCACTATAGTGGATTTAGCAGAGGTATAGGCTCCCAATTTTCTTAGCATACAAGGTTATATTTTCTTTGCTTAACTTTGAAACGATTTCATAACCTTCATTTTTAGCTTCTGTATTGTCAGGAACAAAAATAAGAAAAATTATTAACAGTAAGATAATGTATTTTCTCATTAGGAGACACCTCATTTTAGTGTTCTCTAACTAAACTGACTCGTTAGTAAAAAAGCGTTGCCACTTATTGTAGAAACGCTACCCGTTACTTGAAGATGACTCTGCTGTACCTTGTGAAATGTTCTTTAAAAATCAGTTTAAATTTCGGTTTAAAATCAATTTCATTTGTTTGTGTAAAATCATCATTCTAAATCCTTAAAAGTACACTTGATCAATCTTTTTTATCTGCTTTAATTTCAAAATTATCAACCCTCTTTAAATCAAGGAGTGATATCAATTTATTAGCAGTCCATTGGGTAACTTGTATTTTTTACTTCACAGTAAGATGGTGAGAGTGTAACAACGAAGTCTTCCTATCTATTAGAAAATTGATATGTGGCTGCATTATAAAAAAATCTTTCGAAGTTGTATCGGACAATGTAGGTTCACACTCAAATAACGAAATTAAATCGATTTCTTCTGGGTATCCATCCACTCTTAATCATCACCTTCCAACACTCTATTTTAACATTTTTTATCTTGAATTAACCTGCCCCGTTAACTCAATAAGAAAAATGCTCTACTCCTTATTGAAGTAAAGCACCCAATAGTTTAAGTACAAAAATTCACAATTTTTTTCACGAATAAAAAAGCGTTTAGATGATTTTCTATTTAACTTCATCTTCATGAAAACGACCTTTATATATATAAGTTAACGTAATAAAAATATAAATGGCTAACGTAATACCTGTTACGATAATAGATGTTGTGAAAATAATACCAATAAGGATCGTGCTTAAAGCAATAATAGCTGCCCAAGTTGTATAGGGGAACCATTTTACAATATAGGCACTTTTTCTTTCTGGCTGTTTTTTACGTGATTTCAGATGTGCAACCGCAATGATTAACCAAATAAATAATACGGTGTATCCTAGTGAACCCATTAGGAATTCAAAGGTTTTTTCTCCTGCAAATAAAGAAATGATTACTCCCATATATAAAGCTAACGTGCACATTAATATAGCATACACTGGAACTTTATTTTTTGATAAATGTGCAAAAATTTTAGGAACACGCCCGTCCACAGCTTGTGTATACAGAACGCGTGATGAGCCATATAAGCCCGAGTTCATGGATGAAATAATCGCGAGTAAAACAACAGCATTCATAAAATGATCTGCACCAGGGATCCCAATCATATTAAATACCATCACAAATGGACTTTCTGCTACTCCGTTTACTTCATTCCAAGGAATTAAGCTAACGATAATAAAGAATGGTAGCAAGTAAAAGAAAGTAATTCGTACTAATGTACTGCGCACAGCTTTTGGTACCACTTTTTCAGGATTTTTTGTTTCAGCTAACGTAATACCAATAATTTCAGTGCCCCCATAAGAATAGATAACAACAAGCATTGCAGCAATTAGGCCTGTTGGTCCGTTTGGAAAGAAGCCACCGTGATCTGTTAAGTTTGAAAAACCAACAGCTGTATGATTACCAAATGTTACAAGTAACAATGCTAACCCCGCTATGATGAACACCACAATTACGGTAATCTTAATTAACGCAAGCCAGTATTCCGTTTCTGCAAAAACCTTCACTGATAACAAGTTAACGGCTGTAACTAACAAGGAGACAGATAAGGCAAGTATCCAAATCGGATAGTCTGGCAACCAATATTGAATGAAAATAGCCGCAACCACCGATTCGGCTGCAATATTTAAAACCCACATTTTCCAATAGATCCAATCTAAAAAATAAGCGGGGTATTTTCCAAGAATCGATTGCACTAAATCTCTAAAGGTTCTTGCATTGCTATTGCGAACTGCCATTTCTGCTAGACCTTGCATAACAAATAACAGAATAATACCTCCGATTAAGTACGCAATAAGTACTGATGGACCAGCCATGTCAATGGCTGCGCTGCTTCCTTTAAATAATCCTGCACCAATGGCACCACCTAATGCCATCATCGTAATATGACGCGAGGTCATTGTTCTCTGTAATTTCTGGTTGTTGTCTCCCATTTTTTACCTCCTAAAATCAAAAAAGGCATATCGTCTCTTCCTTCATCATCAAATGAAATAAGAGACGATATGCCTTAAGCAAACCGCGGTACCACTCTAATTGGTTCTTCATGAACCCTACTTAAAAACCTTGTAACGAAGGTTAATCGTTTTAGCAAATAGAATAGTCAGTCAATTCTATTTACCTTACCACTCCTAGGCAAGTTCAAAGTCTTATTGGACTGCGTTGCACCAACCCGCAGCTCTCTTCACCAAATAATGAGCTTTTACTACTCCTAATCTTTGCGTTTCATAAAATTATATTTAAAAAGTTTTAATTATTATCCAAAACTATACCGACCTGTTTTAATTTTGTCAATCTTTTATTTTACAATAACTTTCAAAATAGAAGCTTCATACGAAGAGTTTATTTATTCGCAAACTCAGATTATTATGGGATAGAGTTAGTAAATTACTGATTTACAACTTAAAGGAAATTGCAATATGTTACACATTGTATAAAGGATACTGATATATTAAGTGCATTACTTTATCCCTTGACTTTTAATAAAAACTCAATAGATAAGGACTTTTTACTTTGAAGCTCAGTTAAAATTATAGTAATATATGGACAATAATAAAAGAGCATTATACTGAAGAAATAAGGGAGGCTACTAATTATGGAATTTTTCCGATTGACTGGATCAGATGATTTATTATTTAATAAAGCATTTGATTTATATGAAGTCAGCTTTCCAGAACACGAACAAAGATTATTTGAAAATCAATTAGCAGCATTAAATAATCCTGAATATCATTGCGAAGTAGTCTTAGAAAAAGGCGTATTTGTTGGCATTATCTTTTATTGGGAAACCGCATATTATTCTTATATTGAACATTTTGCAATTGATCCTGATAAGCGAGGTAATAGCGTAGGTTCTCGTTGTTTAAAAAAGTTTTGTGATATGCACAGCCTTGTAATTTTAGAAATTGACCCTCCGGTAGATCCTATTTCTATTAGACGCAAGAACTTTTATTTACGACTTGGCTTTCATGAAAATAATTACCAACATAACCATCCCGCGTATCGAAAACAGAATTCTCCTCATGAACTTGTCATCTTAAGCTATCCAAGGAATATTTCGGAAATTGAATGTACGAAATTTAATGAGTACTTGAAAAATACGATTATGCAGACTGACTTTTAGTGAAATGAGCATAGCATCATCAAAAAAGCCTGTATCCTTTAATATTCTGGATACAGGCAAATTACTTTTTAAAATCTTTTTTCAAATGATTCATCCTAACATTTTACATTTATTGATTCATTTTTTAATTCAACAAGGTACATTCGATTAAATCTGTGTTCTCATATTCAACACATAATACTGAGATATCTTGCCAGCCATACGCAACATCCTCTACTTTGGTTCCTCCAAACGTACTAGATCTATGAATATATTCCTTTCTTCCCATTCGTTCGTAAAAACAGTAAAATAATAAAGATTATTATTACATCCTCTATTGAACTAACCTGCCATAGCAACCCCTTCTCATGCTATAGAACCCGTTAGTTGAGTAAGTAACTATTGATTTCTAAAATCAAATTTTTCATTTGGTACATCTAATAGATGCCCATTAATGACTACTGTATCATTGTCTGTCCAAGTAATAGTTGCAGTATTTTCTCGATAATTCCAATAAATATTTTTGGTTTTATTATTTCTTTTATTAAAGACCAACTCACCACGAACAGAATATGATGATGTAGCACCTCCGTTATTGACATATGCTTTTATGGTGTATTTTCCATCAGGTGATGTCTCTTCTGTAAGGTATTCTCCTGTCGGTAATCTATTCATATCACAGAACAACGAATAAACTCCATACCCGACCAATACAATAAATAACAAACCGCTTATTATAAATCCCTTTAACAATTTTATATAAAATTTCTTTTTTTCATCTTTAACATTCAATTCTTCTTTAGGCTCCGGCTCCAAAGTAATAATCTCTCCTTTTATCTTCGCTTCACCTTACCATAAAAAACCACTCCGTTCATACGGTTTTGATTTATTTAAAAATGCCTGAACTTGGCTCTCTCCCTTTGCCACATCCAGACCAACTACTGGATTCATCGTTTTTTCCTCCTCTACGTACTAACCAGTACCCTTAGTCCTCCATGTAGTGTCATAGCTTCGCTTGTTATATGAGATCGACGTCCCAACCGTTTCTACAAGTAGGGGGCGGACAGTTTAGCTCACGGGATCATGTCCCACGCACCCTTACGTCCTACCCTGGCTACTGATATAATAAATTCTATTAAAAAAAGGTCAACCAGTAATTTTTACTGGTTAACCTTATAATACGAACACACCCTATAGTTTAAGTACATTCCTTCACAATCTTTAGTAATAAAGTATGTTATCCTTTTCCTTTTCCTAGTCCGAATTTGTCGACTGTTTGTGACTTTCGGAGCCAAAAATTACAGACTGTATCTTCTGATCAATATTCTCGTTACTTTGCCTCCACAAGCCTACCGCTATCCACAGACAACCTATGGCGACCAGAATTCCATGAGCTATTCGTAGCGGTTGCCCACCGAGAAATTGCGGAATATATAATCCCATCCCGAAGGCGAAAGGAATACCACTCCATTTCGGGTACCTGCCAGACCGCCAAATTGCGATAGCAAGTATAATCGCTGCAATGGCAAGTAGGAGGAGTCCTACAAGGAACATAGCGAGACCTGCACCAGAACGGACGACAGTTGCTAAACTAACAAGGGTGGCTGCCTGTTGCCTTATAACCTCTTTCCCTATAGCGTGTAGACCGAATGTTTCCCCTCCGTAAAACGGCAATGTTAGACCTATTCCTATCAAACACAGTACAACCGCCCAAAACGCAAGTGAGTTTACGGCTGTTCCTTGTAAAGAGTTGTGAAGCCCAAGTAAACCTAATGGTAGGAGTGTAAAAGCGACAATGGCTAGTATATGTGCCAAAAGCCAATCGGTGGAGGCGAAAGCTGAGGCACCTTGCAAGGATGTTTCATCTGAAAAGGGTCGTATCGTTGGATAAAGTACAAACAAGATTCCAGAGATCACAAGAGTTGTAGCACTAAGGCGCATTTGTAGCACCTGTCTAGGAACTCGCATAGGATCTTCCTCCTTGGTTTGGATGTTAGAATATTTCCTGATTTTATATTAATTTAACTATTTACATAATTGAGTGGTTATATGTAAAAGTTTCATTAAGTTTTTCTTTTGATGGATTAATTCAGAATTAGCAATTGCTTTTGTCTTATTATTTAACTATTCTGACTATTAATTTAAGTTTAACACTTCACAAACAATCTTTTATGAGTATTCTTACTCTTATTGTCTCCTCTTTATATTTTTCTTCAAAGAAGTTTAAAATTTCTTTTTTGCTTGTTCGTCCGTTCCATTATGGAATTCAATGCAACACTATATATTTCTCCTAATCTTCTTTCGAGTTAGCACCATTATTACAAGCAATAAGTATTAACGCAAAGAAAAAACAGGATAGGAAAATGTTTTAGTTTCATAGTCACTCCCTCTTTTTATTTTATAGACGAATTTTTAATTTGATATGTTTCATATATTTGATTCTTGAATAAACGATCTTGTTAAATGAATTACTATGTTTTATTCGTATTCAATCTTTCTAATTCCATCTTTCACAAACCTGCCCGGTACTTTAAGTGCAAGCCTTCACAATCGCTTCTAAACTTTAACATAGATATCCAATTTTCTTAATAGATATTGTTCCACATAATGTCCTTTTTGTTGAATAAGAAAAAAACCTGTAACAACAGGATTTATGATCAAACTTTATTCAAAGTCCTTAAAATTTTCATTCTCTGATAACCATAGTTGTAGTACAGAAATGTCTAAACTTCTGTGTAATTTTTCGAGAGTGTCAAGTGCATTGTGTAAAAAAACAAGAACATCTAAAGTTACATAAAAATTCAAACTACTCTACCTTAAAAATTACACAATCATTGATATACTATCGGATGATTGTTTCGTCTTTACTTTAAATTTAATAATACTTAATGCCTAAAAGAGCTGCCACAAGACAGCCCTAATAAGTAAATACCAATTTTATTGTTCATTTAATGCTGTCCCCACCCCAACCATTCTCCATATCCAATGTTATATATTCGGCATGGAAGCTACTACTGATAAAACTGTCTTTATTCCAATCCCTACTTCAACTTTTATTACGACCTGTCCTGCGTGCTTAACTAAAGCTCACTCAATGTCTAAAAGCGTATTTCAATGCATATTTATATTTCTTTATAGGTAATTCTCCATTAAGATCAGTATTCATTCAATTGGCTTCTACTTTTACGTACTACAATATAAGGCCCTCCGGAATTTTTGAGATCATTTCTTCTTTTTCAATTTAGCTTCTTCTATCTTTATATTCTCAGCAACTCTAAATTTAACGATTTCTTTTATTAATTCATAAGGCAGAGGCCTTTCAATCGGAAACTGCACGGACCCTTTTGCTCCTTTATATTCCGAAAGTTCATGTTTAAAAGCAGCGATCCCGCTAGAAGTTGGATAAAACCCTATATGATTTTTATAGGCAGCGAAATGCACCAGATTTCTATGTAAAACAAAAGTAGGCATTTGATAACTTATCTTTTCTTCTGCATCTGGTGCCGACTCTTTTATAACTTTTCTTAACGTATTTAGTATTTCCTGGACCTCAAGAGGAAATTGTTCAATGTATTCATCAATTGATTTAAATGTAATTTTATATCCTTCCATGATTTCTCCTTTCAAAAATACAAAATCTTAGAAATAGATCAAGCTTGATTTTTGTATCTATTCGACAACGACCAGACTCGATACCTCTTTGCCGCATTGCTAAATTTTCCTGCAAGCAGAATGTCAAATTTATTATTAAACTTAAAGTATTCAGCGATAGTAGATACCCTTTTAAGAAACTTATTTACCTATCACGTTGTCTTCCTCTACTATTATATCCTAATTAGTTCCATAAAAAAGTCGACGTTTAGCATATAACTAGTTCCTTCAATAAGTACTGAAGACGCTTAACTGGACTTTAACTTCAGGTAGAAGTGGATTATTAAATAAACGCCAAATGATAAATAGCAAAAAAGTTATTTTGCTTTTGTAAAATTACAAAGAACCGTCCAATTAAGGACGGTATTAAAAAAACTATTGTCTTTACACACTAACACGACTAAAATTAGTTTTTCTAGTCATATTGATGTTAGTTTTTTATGTTCACTTTTTTTCCATAATCGCAAAGTAATTATCTTCATTATCAGCAAAGTTAAACACTCTACCAAAAGGCATAGTGACAATTTCTCCGACTTTAATATTTTTATCTGAAAAGTCTTTATATAATTTTTCAAGATTTTCCGAGTAAAACATTATCGAAGGTGTATGTAGATTTAATTCAGGCTGCATTTTAGCAATTAATTCCTTATTATGGAGAACGAAACTCGTTTCTGCTTCTTTTGTTGGAGCAATTTCAAACCATCTCAGTCCTTGGCCGTTATCTTCTTCAGACACTACACTAAACCCTACTTTATCTGTCCAAAATTTCAATGCCTCATCTTGGTTATTTACATATAACATAATTTGACCAATTTTATTAATCATTTGCTTCTCTCCATTTCTACTAGTTCAGTTAATATTGATAATTCTTCTTTTAAGCATTGCATTATACTTTGGCATCTAAGTCGAATAACTACATAATAATTATACAATAAAACAACATAATCACCTTTATTATACTCTCCATTGGACTGAGAATCATAAAATTAAGCATTAATGTTTCTTTCAAACGAACGCGATTTCATTAAAGTATTTATTTTTTCCGAACCAAGAAGCATGGTGATTATATAAACCACAATGAAAAAAGGAAGAATCTCCATTGTAGAATACGATACAACCATCCCTAGAATCGGTGGCAAAAACGTACTCCCAGTATAGGCAACTGCCATTTGATAGCCCATAATGGACTGAGAATGTTCTTTCCCAAAACGAGCCGGCGTTTCATGTAACATACATGGAAAAATCGGCGCCAATCCTAAGCCAACCAAAATAAATCCTACAAGAGAAAAAGAAGTGGGCAAGGGCAATAAAAGAAAAGCAGCTCCCATCAATGCTGTGATTTGTCCTGCACGAATGAGAATACGGTTACTCACCTTCATGGTAATAAATCCTGTAATCAATCTGCCTACTGTAATCCCTGCGTAGTATAAGGAAACCCATTGAGCTGCTACTACTACAGATAGTCCCTTAACATTTACAAGATAACTACTTCCCCACAACCCCATCGTTGATTCCACGCCACAATAAAATAAAAAAGATACGAGCGCTAGCTTTACACCCTTAATATGTAATGGTTTCACATGCTTCAACGCTGTTTCATCAGGCAAAACAATTTCTTTGTCATCTGGATCTTCGCTTAAATTCGCCTGACTGTTTATTGCCACTCGTTTCCATAACGGAAGAGTAAAAAAGAGGACTAGGACTAAAGTAAACTGAATAATGGCAATGGCAACATATCCTTGTCTCCAAGAATTTTGACCAGTAATAAACTGGGACATTATAATAGGACCAAGAGAAGCACCAACTCCCCAGAAACAATGTAACCAGCTCATATGATGTGCTTTATAGTGTGTAGCAACATAGTTGTTTAATCCTGCGTCGACTGCTCCTGCCCCTAATCCGAGTGGTATGGCACATATAATAAGCCATATGAGCGATGGTGAAAAAGAAAACCCTAAAAGTGCAACGGCTGTCATTAAAACACTAATTAATGTGACATTTCCAGTTCCCAGCCGCTTAATAACAGATCCGGCAGCTAAACTTGAAACGATTGTACCGCCTGCAATTACCATGAAAAGTA
The DNA here is from genome assembly GCF_001510645.1 of Paenibacillus sp. FJAT-29882. Lineage (GTDB taxonomy): Bacteria > Bacillota > Bacilli > Bacillales > DSM-1321 > Peribacillus. The sequence goes on from NZ_LMVB01000001.1 coordinate 1,891,456, forward strand.
AGCCAGCAGTTTCAAGTGGTTGCCCATAATCTGATTGCATCACAGGCCATGCTACGCCTAACATTGAATCAGGCAAACCTAAGCTAATGAACGCCATATATATGATGACTAAAAATAAAGTAGCCATTATAAGTCCCCCTGTATTTTTCATTTATTCATTGTATAGTTTAGGTTTTGTGTTTTTTTGCTTACTCTAATACATTAACTAACCGGATACCAGTTACCATACGGTCAAGCGCAAGTCGCTGCAATCCATGAAGATAGTCTCGTTTCCAGTCACTCACAATAAGCTCTGGAAGATGTTCTTTTGGTACATACTTAGCACTTTCTATCGCAATTCGATTTATTGCTATCTGATTCATTTCCTCTTTAGAAAAAATGACTGTATGAGGATTAATAATGGCTACTAAGGAAGCAATTAAGCGACTAATAGCCTGAATCTCATGCTCTTCACCAATAATAGGGGTATCCTTACTCTTCTTGCGCCCCTGGTACATAGCTTGATGGAAGTTTTGGTTATCATACAATGGCAAGAACGAAACCTCTCCAGTAAAGAATGTACTCCCACGTACAACGTCACCATTAATTAGAATACCAGCTCCAGGGCCATTTTTCCCAGAGTACAAATATACAAGCGATTGTTTATCCTCTCTCCCACTCATTTTTTGAAACCCTAGAACTGCAGCATTCATATCATTTTCTACAACAACAGGTATGGAAAACAGATCCTCGAAGTATGTTTTCAATTCAAAGTCATGGAAACTCTTATAATTAGGGATGTGAAATATTCGTCCATTATCGACAGCTCCAGGTACACCTATCGCCATCGAACTGATTTTTGGAAATTCTAATAGGATTTCCTGTACTAACTCTATCAACGAGTGTAAGTCATCTTGGAATACACTTGGTCGTGTTCTCTGTTCCTTCATTTCTCCCACACAATTAAAAACGGCATAAACAGTCTCATTTTGCTCCAAAAAGACAGCTAGACCTAGCATATGATCCGGATTAAATACATATCGCTTTGCTCTTCTTCCACCACTGGAATCATCCAATCCGACTTCATAAACCTCTCCATCCTGTTCCATTTGAGCAATTACCTTGCTGACAGTGGGAAAGCTGATTCCTAACTGCTTGCTAAGTTCAACTTTTGTAGCACTACCAAGCTGTAACAGTGTTGTTCGTATTACACGAAGAATGACCTTTTTCATTGATTTTGGTGTAGCAAATCGTTCATCCATAATATTCACCAGCTTATTAAATTAGTTTCAAAGGCTTGTATAGAATACTACAAATATTCGTTACTTTATATCAAATTAATTGTCTATTTGTTTAATAATTTTTGCAGGATTTCCACCTACCACAACATTATCAGGTACATCTTTTGTAACAACTGCACCTGATGCAATAACCACATTATTTCCAACATGAATACCTGGATTGATTATGGCTCTACCACCAATCCAAACATTATTCCCGATCGTAACAGTTTTGCCGAATTCAGGCCCTGCAATGCGTTCATGTGGATTTAATGGATGAGCAGCGGTATAAATATGTACACCCGGAGCAATAAAACAGTTATCTCCTATTCGAACTTCACAAACATCTAAAATCACACAATCAAAATTTGCGTAAAAGTTTTCGCCAACATGTATATTGTACCCATAGTCACATTTGAAACTTGGTTCAATGTATACATGATCTCCAGTCGAACCAAGAAGAGCTTTTAAAAGTTCAGTACGTTTACTTTCTTCTGTTTCTATCGTTTGATTGTATAATCTGGTTAGTCTTCTGGCATTTATGCGTTCTCTTTGTAATTCAGTGTCTGCAGCATTATACAATTCACCGTTCAACATTTTTTCTTTTTCTGTTTTCATGATAATCATCTCCTAGTAAATTTCTTTAAATTGAAAAAGAAATTACAAATCGTTTTTTCATAAAGCTAGCACCTATACAATCGGACTTATTAAACTTATTTAATAAGTGTCTATAGAATACCATATTTAGGTACTAAGAAAAAGAAAAGAATTGAAACTTAAAACGCTTACCCAAAATCAGTTGGCATTTCTAACAATTGTTCATTAGACATATTTTTTATTTCATCTGTATAAACATCTATTTTTCAACTATAAGAACATTCCAGCCCAGTTTTAAATTTCAGCTATTTCATCTTAGCAAATAGGATCGTTTTTATAATCTATACGATTATTCTCAATCTTTAATACAAATCCTTGTTAAAAATATTATCAAAATAAAATATGTTTTGTGATTGAGGAATTTATATGGTTACCATTCGAAAATTTTTATTTATTATGCTTTACACTTTCCTTATTCATTGGATAAATCATTATCAAAAACACAAACTAAAATCTAATGGAAATATACGAATTGGGGGGAATTCACTATGCAAGAAAATCAAACGGCTTTGTTAATCGTTGATGTGCAAATCGGCTCATTTAGAGAAATCAAACCTTTGTATAAAGGAAATGAATTATTAAAGAATATTCGTTTGCTCATTTCAAACGCTCGTAAAAAATATGTTCCCATTGTTTACATGAAATTTAACGATAAACCTGGAAAACCTCTTGAACGCGGAACCTTGGGATGGAATATTCATCCTTATATTGCCCCGACTGAAGAGGATATCATTATTGAAAAGAATCATCCAGATTCATTCCAAGAAACAAACCTTCAACAAGAATTAGCTATTAGGGGAGTAAAGCGAATCATCATTACCGGAATTCAAACGGAGGTGTGTGTGGATGCGACATGCCGCCGCGCATTCAGCCTTGGTTATGACGTAGTTCTTGTAAAAGATGGACACACTACTTACGATTCAGAAATCCTTATGGCACCCCAAATTATTAATCACCATAATGAAGTCCTTCATCAATGGTTTGCCAATGTAAAAGAGCTACATGAAATAGAATTTTAAAGAAATTTCACTTTGTCAGATCAATTTTTATTAATTGTTAAAATAAAGTCTATCATTCGTTTCTGCATACTTTTACATACAATGATTGTTTGTTTCCTTGTTTGGCAATTGGGTGCTTCTTTCCCTCGAGGAAACCTGTCAACGATAAATGGAGTTTACTTAAGAGAAGATATACTGTAGGAGGAGTCATGTAAAAAGAATTGAAATCTATTAGTTGTTAATAATTAAGTGGGAACATAAAACTAAGATTTCTAGAATATTTCAATATTCTACCGAGGATACTATTGAAATACAAATTTAACGAAGTCCCAAATACCTATTATGACCGCCAATATCGGAAATCTTAATACTTACATCAAAGCTGATTACATCATTTTTTCAAAAAGAAAGAGTTGAATGCTCTATTAAAGCATCAACTCTTTCTTTTTACTTATCCAGTTCTGAAAATCAGCTCATTATGAATAAATGTTCAATTCATTGCAGAGGTAACTTCTTTAAATCTTTTCACTACGTTTTCAACGGTAAATCCGTATTCCTCGAGCAATTTATTTGCTGGTGCAGATGCTCCAAATTGATTGATCGCAATTACTGCTCCATGATCTCCAACGTATTCTCTCCAACCAATAGATGAACCCATTTCAATCCCAATACGAGCTTTTGTATTTTTTGGAAGAATACTTTCTTTATATTCAATCGGCTGTTTTTCAAAACGGTCCCAACTTGGCATGCTGACAACCGATACAAAAACCCCTTCACTTTCAAGTTCTTTTTGAGCAGCAATTGCCAAGGAAACTTCTGATCCAGTAGCAAGCAATAAACCGCTGACTTCGCCTTTTGCCTTTGAAACTACATAAGCCCCTCTTTTCACACCTTCGTAAACCGTTTGTTCATCAACGTTTAATGTTGGTAAGCCTTGACGTGTTAAAACAAGTGCTGTAGGTGTATCTGTACTTTCAAGAGCTAATTGCCAAGCCGCAACTGTTTCTTTTGCGTCAGCTGGACGAATAATTGAAAGTCCTGGCATTGCACGTAAAGCTGCAAGTTGTTCGATTGGTTCATGTGTTGGTCCATCTTCCCCTACGGCAATACTATCATGTGTAAACACATACGTAACAGGAAGATTCATAAGTGCAGCTAAGCGAATAGCTGGGCGTAGGTAGTCTGAGAATACGAAAAACGTAGAACCAAATACTTTAACGCCGCCGTGAAGGGTCATCCCATTAAGAGCTGCTCCCATCGCAAATTCCCGTACGCCAAACCAAATATTGCGACCTGCATATCCATCTATCTTGTAATTTTTTTCAGATGAAAGGAAAGTCTTATTGGATCCTGCTAAATCTGCAGAACCACCAAGTAATTGTGGAATCACATTAGCAGCAGCATTCAGTGCTTTCCCTGATGAATCTCTTGTCGCGATTACATCCCCTTCTGTGAAGGTTGGTAATGCTTCTTGCCAATTTCCAGGAAGCTCTCCTGCTAAAGCAGCCTCAAATTGCTTAGCTAACTCTGGATGGTTGTTCTTATAACTTTCAAATAATTCATTCCAAGCATTTTCCTTTTCTTGGCCAACTGCTGTAAATTGCTCAAAATGCTCTTTTGCTTCTTCTGGAATAAAGAATGGTTCTTCTACATTCCAATTATAAGAAGCTTTCGTTAACTTAATTTCTTCCTTACCAAGTGGTGAACCATGAGAAGAAGATTTACCTGACTTATTTGGAGAACCATATCCAATTACCGTTTTAACTTCTATTAAAGTTGGTCTATTCAAATCAGCTTTAGCTTCTTGTAATGCTGTTTGAATGGCATCAACATCATTGCCATTTTCAACGCGAATTACTTGCCAACCGTAGGCTTTAAATCGGTCTTCTACACTCTCTGAAAATGATAAATTCAAATCGCCATCTAGAGAAATATCATTAGAATCATACATAACAATAAGGCGGCCTAGGTTTAAATGACCTGCAAGTGATGCAGCTTCAGCTGAAACACCTTCCATTAAATCTCCATCACCACAAATACTATACGTATAATGATCAACGATGTTATGCCCCTCTTGATTGTATGTTTCTGCAAGATGTCTTTCTGCCATTGCCATACCTACAGCCATTGCAACCCCCTGTCCTAAAGGACCTGTCGTTGCTTCAACTCCAGGTGTATGACCAAATTCAGGGTGCCCTGGCGTTCTACTTCCCCATTGACGGAAACTTTTTAAATCTTCCATTGTCACATCGTAACCAAATACATGTAAAAGGCTATATAAAAGCATAGAACCATGCCCTGCAGATAATACAAATCGGTCCCTATTAAACCATTTCGGGTTTACTGGATTATGATTCATCTCTTTTGCCCATAGTGTATATGCCATTGGAGCTGACCCCATTGGCATACCCGGGTGACCAGAGTTTGCTTTTTCAACACCATCAATGGATAATGTTCGAATTGTATTAATAGCTAATTGATCAATTTGTGTTTCGTTTAATAATGTCTTCATCTATTACACTCCTAATCTAGTAAATTATTTAGTATGGGGATTCGCTCATATGCATTACACTTCATTGATATTGCGGATACATCTCTGAAGTGTTACAAATGCGCTAAATCCTTTTTAAAACGACGAAACTATATAGATTGGTTTACTTTTCACGCTCAAATGACTTCCATACTTGTTCATACACTTTTTTCAAAGGAATATCATGAAGTTGGGCAATATTTTTACATTCATCATACTCTGGTGCACTTTGTACAACTTGTCCATCATATATTCCCTCTTTAATCGTTACTGTTCCCCATTCAGTTGTTACTTCTCTAAACTCTCTTTCCAACCGATGAACCGTTAAGGGATAATAGCGCACACCAAGTGTTGTTGTTTCTTTAAAAAGGATTTCTTTCATTTTGTTGATTTTTTTACTTGAACAGAGCAATTGAAGTAATATACCTGGCCGATTTTTTTTCATATAAATAGGGGTATAGAATACATCATTCGCACCAGATTCGAAAAGTAAATCCATCACATATCCAAGCCATTCACCTGGAATATCATCAAGATTCACTTCCATTTTGATCATTTGATCATCAAGATGTTCATGATTTGGAGGATGTTTGGCACCCATCATTCTTACTCCTCTCGCTTAAATGTTGGTTTTAGCCTATTCCCCAATAATGACACGGAGCACATTCGGATGATTTGGGAAGCTCTTTGTCCCAGCTCCATACCCTATTGATTTAACCTTCATAGACGGTATCGTACAAAACTCCTCTGCAAGTACCGATACAATAGCTGCTCCTGTTGGAGTCGTAAGTTCCGCTCTAATATTCGATTGTTCAATAGATGCTTCTCTTAATATTTCGAGTGTAGCAGGTGCCGGAACTGGATAAATACCATGATCGATATGAATTCTCCCCGTACCAACAGGAATGGACGATGACTTGATGATGGATATGTCTAGTTGATGAAGTAAAATGGCTGCACCAACAATGTCAATAATCGAATCAACGGCCCCAACTTCATGAAAATGGACACGATCTAATGGAAGCCCATGAATCCGACCTTCTGCCACGCCAATTTTCTTAAAAATTTTCAAAGCTGTTTCTTTTACTTGGTCAGAAAATCCAGCTGCTTCAATTAACTTCACAATATCTTGATAACTACGATGATCATGATGGGAATGTGCATGATTGTGGTCATGTTCATGACTATGCGCATGATCGTGGTCATGTTCATGGCTATGCGCATGATTGTGGTCATGTTCATGGCTATGATCATGATTGTGGTCATGTTCATGGCTATGCGCATGATTGTGGTCATGTTCATGGCTATGATCATGATTGTGGTCATGTTCATGGCTATGCGCATGATCGTGGTCATGTTCATGGCTATGCTCATGATCGTGTTGGTGGTTATAATCATGCGTTTCTGTTAATAAAACATCAAACTTCGTACTAGTAATTCCATTTTTTATTACTTTTTTCCACTTCAATTGATATTCTTCTTCAATCTGAAGCTTCTTTAATTCTTCTTCCAGTATATTAGGATCAGCGCCAGCATCGATAAGAGCTCCGATTACCATATCTCCACTAATACCTGATATACAATCAAAATACAGTGTCTTCATTGTTCCCTACCTCTCTTTGTGCAAGTTGATGTATTAATACAGCGTTGTATCCTCCACCAAACCCGTTATCAATATTGACAACACTTATCCCTGAAGCGCATGAATTTAACATGGTGAGTAAGGCTGATAAACCATTAAAATTCGCACCATATCCCACGCTCGTTGGGACAGCAATAACGGGATGGGAAACAAGTCCACCTACTACACTAGGGAGTGCCCCTTCCATTCCAGCAACTACAACTGAGACTGTAGCCTGTTGAATTTCCTCTAAATGATTCAATAACCGATGAATCCCAGCCACACCTACATCATAAATTCGATGTACCTTGCTTCCTAGTACTTCTGCTGTAACGGCCGCTTCTTCAGCTACACGTAAGTCAGATGTTCCTGCGCAAATAACGGCTATGTATCCTTGAGAGTTTCTTTCCATCTCTTTTTGATCTTTCCAATAAAGAATTTGGGCCGTTTCATTATAAATAAAATCAGGCAATACTTTTAGCACAATTTCAGCCTTTTCTTTTGAAATCCGAGTAATCAAGACTTGGTTGTTTTTAGATCTTAGAGCCTCAGAAATAGAAATAATCTGTTCAGCCGTTTTGCCTTCTCCGTAGATAATTTCTGCGAAACCTTGTCGCTTCTTCCGATGGTGATCAACTTTAGCAAACCCTAAATTCTCATATGTAGCTAATTGTTCTTTTGCTTCTTCTACACTTAACGTTCCTTTTTGGACTTGTTCCAAAATATTCTCTAGCATGATTTCACTCCCATTATTCTTTCATCTTGACGTGGTAGGAAAAATTAAAAATACTTCGACAAGTCTTTTGCCATCATTTCATATTTCTCATACATACTCTTATAAAACTCATTCGCTTGTTTATTCGGTTTAATCACTTCACCCATAGGGATATTCTTTTTAATATCTGCAAAAGAATCAACTTTTTCAATGGCAACCAATGCTGTCCAGGCTGCTCCCCATGCGGCACTGTGATGGCTCTCTGGTACGAAAACTTCTTTTCCAAAAACATCAGCCATCATTTGAAGCCATAAAGGAGATCTTGCCAAACCGCCATTTACATAAATTTTTTCGGGTTCCCCAGCTATTCTCTCTAAAGCTTTCCCAATTTGATAAAGATTTAAAGTAATCCCTTCAAGAACTGCTCGAATAAAATGTTCTCTTTTATGCGTAAGGGTCATTCCATAAAAATTTCCTTTTGCATTCTGATTCCATAATGGCGCTCTTTCCCCATTTATATAAGGTAGGAAAACGATTCCCTCTGCGCCTGGAGCTACCTGTTTTGCTTCAGCAAGAAATTCCTCAAAACTGCCTTCGTAATTTAGTAAGTCCTTTAACCACTGTAAAGCGATCCCACCATTATTCGTCGGACCTCCGACAATGGAATAGTCTTCTGTAAAAGAATAACAAAATGTTTCACGATTTTCACTAATTTTAAATCCTTTTGTTATTTGTCTGATTGCTCCACTTGTACCAACAGAAACAGCTACTTCTCCTGGAAGTATTGCTCCAATTCCCAAGTTGGCTAGTTGGCCGTCAGCAGCTCCTACAACAAAAGGCATTTCAGGCATTATTCCCATTTCTGCAGCTATATGGCTTTTGATTCCCGTTAATCGTTCCGTTGGGGAGACAATTTCAGATAGTTGCTCTTTATTAATACCCGTTAGCTCCAATAATTCGTGATCCCACTTACGTGTAGTTGGATTAAATAATCCTGTTGCCGATGCCATCGAATAATCAATAACCTTTTGATTAAACCAGCTATGAATTAGATACTCTTTAATCGACATAAAATATTCTGCCTCTTGATAAGGTTTATATTCCGTTTCTTTCATCCATAATAATTTTATAAATGGGGTCATAGGATGAATCGGCGTTCCTGTTTTTTTGTAAATTTCGTTCCCTTGAGTTTCCATCAATTTTTCGCTTAGAGCAATACCTCTTCCGTCCGCCCAAATAAGCGCTGGTGAAAGTGGCTTACCGTTGATATCTGCACAAATAAGTGAATGCATGGCAGCAGAAAACCCGAGCGTAATCAGCTCGTTTTTCTTGATATTCGCTTTTTCAATAGCTTCTCTAATAGCAAATACAGCTGATCGTTCTATTTCAACTGGATCCTGCTCTACCCAGCCTTGTTGTGGGTAATAAAATGTGTTCATTTTTTCTGCTTCTGCAACTACATGCCCATTTAAGTTAAAAACACATGCTTTAACACTTGTAGTTCCAATATCAAGGCCAATAACAAATTCTCTTGACATGATTCATCTTCCTTTTATATAAACATTAGTCAAAGTGAAAAAACTATATTGGTTCTTACTCTTAAAAGAAAAGGCTTTGGATCCCTCCAAAGCCTTTTCTTTTGTATCCGATACATAATCATAGCAAGCTAATTAATAAATTTACGTTGTAAGAACTTTGTTCATACTACCACTCTGATAGCCAATTAAATCTAACGTGATATATTTATAACCGTAATCTTGAAGCTCTTTGACAATAGCATTATGATTTTCTAAAACGATCTTCATATCATTAGGTTCTACCTCAATCCTAGCAATTTCTTCGTGCGTTCGGACCCGAACTTGGCGTATATGAAGGCTTTTTAAGAATGCTTCTGCCTTTTCAACCTTTGTTAACTTTTCTTTTGTAATATATTCACCATAGGCGATCCTTGATGAAAGACATGCAAAAGAAGGTTTATCCCATGTTGGTAAATCATACTTACGTGAAAGTTCCCTAATTTCTTCTTTAAACAAATTAGCTTCTAGCAATGGACCACGTATTCCCTTTTCTTTAGCTGCTCGCATACCAGGTCGATGTTCATTCATGTCATCAGCAATGACTCCATAAATCACATTGTGAAAACCCTTTTCTTCTAACACAGGAAGTAAGTGGTCAAATAAACTACTTTTACAGAAGTAGCATCGATTCTTGTTATTCTCTGAATAACCAGGAATCGCCAATTCTGATGTCTCGATCACTTGATGTTTGACGCCAATTTTTTCAGCCAGAACGATTGCTTCTTTCAGTTCACTAGATGGATACGTTTCAGAGTCAGCAGTTACGGCAAGTACGTGATCTTTGCCTAATGTATCGACAGCAGCCTTTAATAAAAACGTACTATCTACTCCACCTGAAAAAGCTACCACAACTGATTCCATTTCTCGGAGAATCGACGTTAATTGATTGTATTTCTCTGTTAGCACGGTCTCATCTCCCTCCATCATTAAGTTTATTTATCTAGATTTGAGCAAACCATAGTTTACCATATTTATTTAGTTATTACTTTATGAGTACAAAATTAAATGGTCATGCTTCCAAAACCGCCGTCAACTCTAATAAGAGTCCCTGTAACAAAGCTTGAAGCCTTTTCAGATGCAAGCCAAACTGTAGCCCCTTGTAGTTCTTCTGGTGTACCAAAACGGTTCATTGGTGTATGGTTCATGATTGACTCGACTCTTTCCGGGCTTAAAATTTTCCGGTTTTGTTCTGCCGGGAAGAAACCAGGAATAATCGCGTTTACACGGATGCCATTTGGAGCGAATTCACGTGCTAAATATTGAGTTACACTATTGATCCCTGCTTTTGACACTGAATATGTAAATACTTTTGATAATGGAGTAGTAGATGAAACAGATGAAATATTAATGATACTGCCTTTTCTTTCTTGCTCAATCATTTTCTTCGCAAAAATTTGGCACGATAGTACAATCCCTTTTAGGTTAATGTCCATAATTTGATCCCATTCGTCCATTCCAAGTTCAAAAAACGGTGTCGCACTATTTGTACCAGGTGCATTTAGGAGAATGTCCCACCCGCCAGACCATTTTTCAATTTCATTAGCTACTTGAACTAAAGAATCACGTGAACTTACATCTGCTTGAAAAGCTTTTGCAGTTCCTCCATCGTTTTCTATTTCTTGAACGACTTCGTTTGCTTTTTCCAAATTACGACCGACAATCGCAACTTTTGCTCCTTGAGCAGCTAATCCCTTTGCCATTGAAGATCCCAATACACCATTTCCGCCAATTGCAACTGCTGTTTTTCCTGTTAAATCGAATAATTGTGTCATATTAATACTCCCCCAATTTTTAAAATAAGTTTCCTTTTTCATCAAATCCTAGTTCATATAGATCTGAAATTTGCTCCATATTTGGATGTTGAGCGATATACTCTAGTAAAGTTTCTGATACTTCAATTTCACTAAGTTTTAATGTATTTTTAATGCGTACCATTTTTACTGTTGTAAAATCTAAAACATTACTTGTTTTAACGGCTGCTTGAATAGTTTCTCGATCATTAGGTAATGTTGTTGCTATTTTTGTCGGAGACACAACAGTTGAAGTTAATCCATTCGCATATGTTCCTTCTTTATCCATCTTGTCTACTAAGCGTTGGGTTGTAAAATCTGCTGTTCCGACTCCATTGGCATTTCCCTCTGATTGAGGCGTAACATCAAGTACGACCATTTTGTTAACTTCTGGTCCTCCGGATGCATATGGAGTTGGGTATCGCCCAGTAATATTAGGATCCATACCATCACCACTGATGTTTTTACCAATTTCATCTATAACAAGGACTTCCAATTGATCAAAGAAAAGCTTCGGCAATAGTTCTTTCGCTTTCATTTGAAGTGCTGGTTCTTTTTCAATAATTTCTTCAGGTGTATGTACCTCAATTATAGCCACTCGATCAAAGGCATTTTCAACTGTAGCAACGCCGAAAAGCACTGGTTTTTTCTCCATGATGACCTTAGCCATTGCTGGTACATTTTCTGCCATATATTTAAAGCCCATTTGATGGCACGCTTCGGCTCCTTTTTGCTTACCTAAGCCAATACTTAGCATTTTCATAATTCCGCTTTCAACTGGTCCTCGGAATGCAGTATGTGGTTTCACACGGTTGATGACGACAATTCCATCTGCTTGTGAAGCATATTTGTCGATATAAACAGGCAAGCCGTTTGGTAATTCACCGAGTTTCACTACTTCCATCGTAGATCGAATCTCGCAACCTGCGCTTTCTTCTGTCACTCCAAGATGTTCTAATACTGCACGTTGCCCTTCTGCAGTTGCACCACCATGACTTCCCATGCTTGGTACAATGAAAGGTTTCGCTCCTAATTCTTTTAAAAATTTCACTGTTGTTGCAGTCGTTTCCACGAGGCGATCCAATCCTCTACTGCCTACTGCAATCGCAATCTCCATTCCTGGCTGAATCAATTTTTCAATCGATTCTTGTTGTAATTTTTTCATCAATTCTTGTTCAAGATCATCTATCTGCTTGTCGTCAAACTTTACTTTTACTTTTGCCATTTTTGGTACTGGAATATCTTTTAATAATTCTTGTAGAATACCCATAATTAACTACACTCCTTTTTCTTTATATTCCTTCAAATTTCTATAAAATATGAATATAGATCATATAAAAATGGTACTTGACTGAGATTAGTTGTAATCCCTTTCAAAATTAGAAGTATATCGATTATATCACTATTATATAACTAAAATAAATTAAAATTTTATATTAATTTGTTTACCAAACAAATTAATTAACTGTATAATATCATTAAGGTATTCTTTCGTCAATATTTATTGAGTAAAGATTTATGAATAATTAATTATTTTTTCAACAATAGGGATTCAATTAAAAACAATACTCTTTCTCTTAAGAGTTACTTATTAATCCTTAAAAAACGAGGAGGGAATATATGCTTACTGGAGATGCCGCATATATCAAAAATATAAATAGATGTATTATCATTAGCAAAATAATTGAGCACGTAATGATATCTAGGGCTGACTTAGCCAAGATTACAGGATTAAACAAAGCAACCATTTCAGTGCAAGTATCTGATTTATTAGCTGAAGGACTAATTATCGAAACACTTCAAGAACACAAAAATCTAGGTAGACGGCCGATTATGCTTTCCATTAATCAGCAGGCAGGATTTGCTTTAGGTATTGATCTTGATAAAAATACGATTACGTTTACCCTTTCAGATTTATTGGGTTTTCCAGTTCATACCGATACAGTTGAATTGCAAACATCTGATTACGATGTAATTCTTAGTCTTTTAATAAAGCATATCAACGATTACAAAAATCGATGCACGAAAACCCAATACGGACTTGTCGGTGTAGTCATCGGGATTCACGGGATTGTTAATAAAGATGAGATGATTTATTTTGTACCTCAACATCAATGGCATAACAAAAATTTAAAAAACGACATAAAGAATGAATTAGGAATTGACGTATATATTGAAAATAATGCGAATTTGTGTTCATTTGCCGAAAGAGTGTATAAACATCATCAAAGCGAGAATCTGTTAAGTGTAAGTTTGTATTCAGGAATCGGCCTTGGAATCATGATCAATGGTGAATCTCTCAAAGGGTATCATGGTTATGCTGGGGAGATTGGTCATATGATTGTAGTGCCTGATGGAAGACCATGCAGTTGTGGGAATTCAGGTTGCTGGGAACAATATGCATCAGAATATAGCTTTTTTAAACAATTATCTGAAAACCAACTCAAAACTAATGTTAAATATGAAGATATACAAAATTGGCTTACAGAACATGAACCAGTCACTTGCCATCAAATGGATCAATTTATCAAGTATATCTCAATTGGCCTAAATAATATTATAAATCTGTATAACCCAGAAATATTAGTTATTAATTGTGAATTACTGCGTTTATATCCAAATGCTATCACTGAAATTGAGTCCCAACTAAAGTCAACTGTTGGACATTACCGTGAACTGCTAATATCAGAATTCGGAAAAAAGGCATGCATCATGGGTGCCTGTGCTTTAGTTATTAAGAACTTTTTTGACGTTTCAGATATAAGTTTAAATATGAATGACGAATAAAATTCTTAACAAGAGCGTTATATTGATAAGTCGTAGAATATGAAACACCAAATGAACTTACAAATGAGGGTGTCCAAAAAACTCTGACCTCACAACTATTATATATCGTGTTATTCCGCGCTTATAAACGATATATAATAGTTGTGGGATCTTCCCCTTTCGTTTTGGACCACCCTCTTTTTTGTAGTGGACGTTACGTGAATTATTTGGTTGGGATATGTTAATTCAATTGTTTTTTATAGCGGTTATTTTATAGAAGAATCTTAGTTCTATTGCTTATATATACTTAGAGTAGATCGTTTCACGAGGTTGTTTGAATCGTGAGGATCGTATAGATTTTACTAAAAAAGAACAAAAAACAATTCCCATTTTAGTTACGGAATTTGGCCAGAAATCGATCTCAATGATGAGCATTATACACACCATATTTTACAATAGCTACAATGAGTAATTCACCGAAATTTTTCATAAAAGACTTCCTCCTTGTCCACTAATTCCCTTTATTATCAGAAACCATACTTTTTTCACAATCTGAGCGAAAACGGAAACAACCATCAAGAAAACGATAACATTACCTATGAAAATTACAGCAATACACTTTTTCACATGTTTTCACCATTTTTCTTTCATTTTTACGGTAGTTTAATTTATTTACACTGCACCTATGAATGCATATCTCTAGAAAGGAAGGCAAACAAATAAACCGCAACTGTTGGTTTGAAATAGGTTTGATAAAGCTAATGCTAAAAACCTTAATACAAGAGCAAATAGAAAGAGCATGTTTTGAAAAAAAGATTGATTCTATTGTGCTGAGTTCTTCAACAAACTATCCCAGTAAACTGTGATTTCACATGGTAGGTAGGAAGTAACCAACTACACGTGCAGATTCTACCGGTTTACACACCCCCTTAATTTGGTAAGGCATATTAAAACTCTCCATTCCCTTTTTGTGTAAATTATTAGTCAAGTTAAGCTCCCAAAGAACACCCATTTTATTTTCTTTTAGTTTTAGATTTTATTCATCTATAGTTTTACTAGTTGTGACTGTATAGTGGAAATCCAAAGATTGAGCCTCCTATTTTGTTTTTTCAAAAGTAACAATATTTACTAAATGTAATTCTATAAGATATCAATCCAAATCTTAATAGCCGTTCCAAAGATTAGTACAACTAAAATACCTTGTAAAGCTTTCGTATTCATTGTTTTACTAATTTTTGCTCCAAGTGGTGCTGCAATTAAACCGGCAATAATGACAATGAGAGCTGAATAATAATCGACTTGCCCTGTTGCAATCTTACCGAATGAACCAGCAATAGATGAAATAAATGTAATCGCAAGACTTGAAGCTATAGTCATACGTGTAGGTATCCGTAAAATTAATAACATGATTGGAATAAGTAAAAAGCCACCCCCTGCACCAACTACACCTGATCCAATACCTACTAGGAATGTTATAACTACTGCAAGTGGTTTATTAAAAGTTACTTGATCAAGTGGTAAATTATCTATTTGTTTCTTAGGTATAAACATCATGATGGCAGCTAATAAAGCTAAAATACCATAAACAATATTTACAGTTTCCTCTGATAATTGATGAGAAGCAAAGCTACCAATCAACGTTCCAAATAAAACAGATATACCCATTACGGTAATTAATGATTTATTTAAATAGCCACCATTCCGAAAAGCTAGTACCCCTGCTAATGATACAAATAACACATCGAGGGCACTTATTCCTGAAACCTCATGTGCCGTAAAAGCTGTAAATCCAAATAATGGCGGGATATAGAGTAGCATTGGGTATTTTATGATAGCTCCACCAATACCAAGCATACCAGATAGAAATGAACCAATAAATCCGATAACAAAAAGAGTGCATATATATATCATATCCATTGGTTTTCCCTCTCTTTAACAAAGAAACGTGAGTCGTTTTGCAACTAACCTTCCACTGTCTACTAAGCTTTTTTAATGTAGAATGTTAAAACGTCAGCATCTTCTTTTTGGTCAACAATTGAATGACCTGCTGCATTTGCCCAAGCAGGTATATCAGCTAAAGCACCTTTATCTGTTACATGCACCTCTAAAATATCGCACGAGTCGAATGTATCCATTTCTTTTTTCGTACGTACGATTGGCATTGGACATGATAAACCTTTTGCATCTAATACTTTTGTTGAATCCAATTTAAATTTCTCCTTTTATAATAAATTTTATTGATCATTTTATTACCGAAAGAAGGATAAAAGTCGTTTCTTCTCGCAAATTCATTACATTTCCTTTTAACGTACAGCACAACGGTTTGGACCGATTTCCATTTCTGTTTGTTCATCGTTGTTTGGTGTAACTTTACCCATGTTCACTTGACGAATTTGTTGATATGCATTGGGTTGAGGTGGTAAGTTATCTGTCACGGTATGACAGAATTCTTCTTCACTTTCAATATTGAGGCCATGGTTTTCTGCAAATAAATCACCTAGACCTTTAGCAACTGTACCATCTTCATTTAACTCATCAATAGTCATAAAGTGAGCCGGTAACACAATTAAATCCTCAGCTAGTTCACGATAACGTCGATATAAAGTTTCACGAAGATCACCTACCCAGTCTTCTGCAAGACCAGCTAAGTCAGGACGACCAATTGAGTCGATGAATAAAATATCACCAGTTAATAAGTACTTCCTATCTACAATGAAAGATGTTGAACCGATAGTGTGTCCTGGTGAGTAAAGTGCACCAATTTCAATTTTTGAAGCACCATTTGAAACTGTTAAACCATCTTCAAGTGGTGTGTAATTAAATACTACTTCTTCTGCATCTTCTGGTGGTAAATAGTAGGTTGCACCTGTTTCTTCTGCAATATGACGTCCACCAGAGATGTGATCAGCATGTAAGTGCGTATCAAATACGTGTTTAATTTGTACATTTTTCTCTTTTGCTAAGTTTGTAAATACTTCTGTAAAACGAACCGCATCAATGATAGTTGCTTCACCTTCTGAAATGACCATGTATGAAAGACATCCTTTACCAAGACGAACAAATTGATAAAGTTCTCCGCCACCTGTTAAGTCACTTACTTTAATTGGTTCTAGGTACATGCTCCAAGATTTCATTCCTCCTTCAAGGTAATATACATTACGGCCTACTTCTGAAATCATTTCCGCAACCATTATTGATGATCCTTCTTTTGCACAGACAACCAAAACATCTTTATCTTTAGGTAGTTTCGGTAAAATTCCCTCAACACCATCTAATAGTTCGAAATAGGGAATGTTCAAGTACTCAAATTTGTGACCTTCTATTTTCCAATCTTCAAAAGCATCTTTGTTACGTACATCAAGGATAAATAATTCATGATTCTCAATTGCTTTGCGAGCAACTTGTGCTGCTGTCATCTTTGATATTGCCATATCCAACTACCCCCATAGGTATTACTTTTGATTTTAAAGTGGAAGGGTTGTTTCCTTCCACTAGGTTGGCCTAATACAATTAACTTAGAATTTCATACTATACCTACTTTGGAATTAGAATGTTAATGTTGGTGATGCATCTTTTGCAAATTCAAGGAAAGTAACAGCGCCACCTACTTCAATTCCATCAATGAAATCTTCTTTTGTTAAGCCCATTACATCCATAGTCATTTGGCAACCGATAAATTTCACGCCTAGATCTTGCGCCATTTCGACTAATTGAGGAATGCTTGGAACGTTAGCTTTTGCAAAACCTTCCGTAAAGTGTTCTTTTCCTTCTGGTATTGGTAGTGCTTGATTTGCTTGTTTGTGAATTAAATTAAGACCTTCAAATGTGAAGAAGATGGCAACCTCTTTTTCTGTTGCTGCTGCTGCAGTTGCAATATTGAATACTTTATAAGCGTCAAAAAGACCCCCGTTACTTGCGATAATAGCTACTTTGTTAGACATAATTCATTTCCTCCAATTTATAATTCTTTTGATAATTCGCTATTCCATGAACCCATACCTGGTAAGACGTTATACACTTTTGTAAACCCTTTTTGAGAAAGTTTTTGCGCAGCTAAGTCACTGCGTTTTCCTGTGCGACAAATCACATAAATTTCTTGTTCTTTATCTAGTTCATCCAATCGTTCTTCTAATTCGCCCAGTGGAATTGATTTCGCACCTTCAATATGCCCAAAAGTAAATTCTGCTTCTTCTCGAACATCTAGAATAAAGCCACCGTTTGATGCCCGGTCAATAACTTCTTCGTTCGTAATCGTTTGTTCAAATTTCTTTTCGACTACTTCGCTATCTCCACTTTTACGGATGTAGTGTAGTAATACATCGTCTTCTTCAATGATGCCAATATATAGATGCCCAATACTCTCAGCCCAAGCTGCTAAATCTGCTTTTGAACCTTTGTCTGTCGCTTGAACTTCTAAAATCTGACCATCGGTTAAATCATTCATTGCTTTTTTCGTTTTAACAATTGGCATCGGGCAAGTTAACCCTTTAACGTCTAATTGTACATCTGCTTTAATAGCCATAATTCACAGCCTCCTCTTTCGAATTTGGTAATTAGGTGCCTGGAACTGTACGATTCAGAATAGTTGGAGTGCCAGTTTTCATATACCGTACAGGGTATTATTTTTCTCAAAAAAATATATAGAAATAAAGTTAATCAACTTTGCCTTCCCATACTAGCATGCCGCCAACCATATTTGTTACATCATATCCATATTCTTCCAAGAATTGTGTAGCGCGGCTACTTCTTGCGCTAGAACGGCAAACCATTATATATGGTTTGTTTTTATCCAATTCATGCATTCGGAATTCTAATAATCTTAGCGGTATATTAACGATTCCAGGAATACTTACCTCTTGTACTTCTTCTACTTCGCGTACATCAATCAGGTTTAGTTGTTCTCCACTATCTAAACGAGATTCTACTTCTTTTGCACTAATTTCTTTCATCTTGATTCACCTTATCCTCTCCATGCACTCATTCCACCACGAACATTCGTGACATTTTCATAACCTAATTTTTTTAATTGCTTGCAAGCTTGTGCACTTCTCATACCGCTGTGACAAATGACTACAAGTTCTTTGTCTTTTGGCAGTTTCGAGAAATCTGATCCTAAAGGAATATTTTTAAAAATGCGAATGTTACGTGCTCTATATTCACTAGGTGTACGAACATCCACGAACACTTTATCATGATCCTTAAGTATTCCTTTCAATTGTTCTGTCGAAATAGCTTTTATGCCTTTTGCTGGTTTCATACGCCAAATGATAAAGACAATAGCACTAGCGATAATAATCCAAGTTTCCAATGAAAGTCTCCTCTCGTTTTAAAGCTAGTGTCTGGTACTTACACGAGTCTGAAACTTGTAATTGCTTAAGTGCCAACCACTACCAAATATACCTGTATGGGTATTATTTTATATAAAATAAAAAGTCGGTTACTAGCGACTTTTTACAAATAAATTCACTGCTTCTTGAATGGAATCATTTAATGTTTCTTCATCGCCATTTGCGTTTTTGATACATTCGAGCAGGTTTTGACTAACGATCACACCGATTGAACGATCGACGCCTGAACGGACAGCTGAAAGTTGAGTGATGACTGCTTTACAGTCTTTTCCTTCTTCCATCATTTTCAATACTCCGCGAAGTTGACCTTCCATTCGCTTAATACGATTTTTCAATTTATCATCATATGAATTCAAGTGTGCCCCCCCCCCCCTTTACTTTGGTTTTTTTCTTGCTGACACTCACATCATATACCCGTATAGGTATATTGTCAACGAGAAAAATAATAGGTTTTATTATTTTTAATATCTGCAAAAGATACTACCAAAGCTACCAATCCCCTCTTATGCTCAACTTAGATAACAAGGCTTAGTTCGACTATAAATGGCTATAATAACACAAATAAAAAATACCCTATAATTGTAAATTAAGTTTTCCATTTGTATTCTCCGATACTATTCATTGCACTTAATTAACTAAATTCCATATTTGAAGAGTGACACAAAACTTTAGACTAAAGTGACATAACAGTTTAAACTTATATACTCCTTAAAAATGACACAATAATTTATACACTATCGTCATCATTATTAAATATTCCATTTGTTCAAACCGCTCTTTTTTTAACAATATGTGCAACAAGGGGTACAGACAACAAGTTAAGTACATGATTTAGAAAAACAAAAAAATGACGTCCTTATTCAGT
The DNA here is from genome assembly GCF_001510645.1 of Paenibacillus sp. FJAT-29882. GTDB lineage: Bacteria > Bacillota > Bacilli > Bacillales > DSM-1321 > Peribacillus. Next base: position 1,911,582 of record NZ_LMVB01000001.1, read on the forward strand.
AAGTATCTGAATAAGGATCGTCATTCACATTTGAGGGCTATGACACAATCACTCTCTTGTTAATACGAATTCTCCTGTAACTACTACTTGATTTCCATTTCTACCTTCGATCACAAATGTAGGAGAGTCATTTTCCAGCTGCATTTTCTCTCCAACTAAATGAATCGTGTCATTCTGAAATATCGGTTTAAGAAATTGCATCTCATATGTAGAAATTCTCATCCCTTTCTCAATAAAAGAAGAGACAATTTCTAATGCGAGCCCCATTGTCAACATTCCGTGAGCGATCGGTGCTTTAAATCCGAAGCGTTCGGCTGCCTCTTGATTCAAATGAATCTGATTGAAATCTCCCGAGAGCAATGCATATTGTTTGATTTTTTCTTTCGTTAGGGTAATCGAACCACTAATTCCGACACACATTGAAAACACTCGCTTCCTTCCAAGTTATAGCCTATGAGAGATTGGGTGTAAAACGTATATTTTCCTTTTTGACTTTCTTGATCAAGTGTAACCACACACTGGTAGCTTTCCCCGATGGAAAGTTCCCTGTGACACACACAGGTCTGTTTCCGATGAATTGGCGCTGTCTTAAAGCCCCTTGGCATCTTCATATAACGATAAAAAATCATGGGAAAGGTTGGGGGCAAACTAGTTTGTTTTCCAAAAATCGCTTCATAGTTTTGTACCATTTCGTCTGTGATTGTAACTAAAGTAATCTCAGTTTTCATACCATACTCTCCCATAAAACAGCGATACCCATTCCGCCACCGATTCCGATCGTCGAAATGATATAGTTTGCTTTGTTACGCTGTACTTCATAAAATAATCGGATGACCAAAATGGCTCCCGATGCCCCATAAGGATGACCTAAGGCAATTGCGCCACCTTCTATATTTAATTTTTCAAAAGGAATAGAAAGCTCTTGAGCACATGCGACAGCTTTGGAAGCAAATGCTTCATTCAATTCAATCAAATCAATATCTTGAATCGACAGCGAATGTTTAGATAAAATTTCTGAAACAGCGGGGATAGGGCCTGTTCCTGGATAGTTTGGATTCACGCCAGTCACCACACTATCGACAAAGCGTATTATCGGTTTATAGCCTAATTTCTTTGCTTTTTCCTCTGACATTACAAGAACCGCTGCTGCTCCATCATTAATTCCACAGCAATTTCCAAGCGTTATCGTTCCATTTTCCTTAAAACAAGGAGATAAGCGACGCAGCATTCTGTTATAATTCTGCTCGGCATTTAATCCTTCGTCTTGTAAGGAAAGATTATCGATCTTGACAAGTTCCTCTGAAAAATAATCGTGTTGTAAGGAATAAATAGCCCGTTGATAGCTAAGAAACGCATATGCATCTTGCATCTGTCGTGTGATTCCATATTTTTCAGCTACATATTCTGCAGCCATCCCCATTTCAGGATCTCCATATCGCTTAGGTGTGAAACGGGCTCTCTTTTCGTAGGGTGATTGACTCGTACTTTCGACACCACCAGCAATATAGATATCCCCTGCTCCTCCTTGAATGAGATGGCAAGCAAGGCGGATCGCTTCTAATCCGGATCCACATTGCCGATCAATTGTCACCCCAGGAACAGAAAAAGGTAGATTGCTCTCTAAGCTTGACAGCCTCGCCATATTTCCTCCAGGACCGACTACATTTCCTAAAATAATATCATCTACTTGTTCGGGCAAATCTTGAACAAGGTCTCGAATGACAGCAGCAGCTAATTGTTCAGGGCGATATTCTTTTAAAATGCCGCCTTTTTTTCCAATCACCGTTCTCTTTGCTTTAACAATGACTGCTCTTTTCATCATAACGCATCCTTTTCCAACCACTTTCTAACTTCCTGGCGTGAAATCTTTCCTCCCGTTGTGTATGGAAACTGTTCGATTTTTCGCCACACTCGTGGAATTTTATAAGAAGATAGAGTATGAAGACAATAATTTTTCAAAGAGGCTAAAGATACATTCCCTTTAATGCAAGCAGCTATTTTCTCGCCCCAATATTCATCGTTGATTCCTAAAACCACTACTTCTTCTACACCGTCACATTTTATTAATGCCTGCTCGATTTCATGGGGGTACACATTGATTCCACCGTAAAGAATCATATCGTTTTTCCGACCGAGAATATGTATATACCCTTCTTCATTCATTTTGGCGACATCATAAACCGTCGCCCAATCTCCCTGTAAGACCTTTTTTGTTTCCTCCTTTTGATCGATATATCCATCAAAAAGCATGTTACTTTTGACAAACAATACGCCTTCTTCTCCAGTTGATACTTCCTTTCCTTTTTCATCACGAATGCTCACTTCAACATTGTGAAAGGCTCTTCCAACTGAATCCGCATATTCAATCTGTTCATTATTTTTTAAAACCGAAATATAACTAAGCTCGGATGATCCATAAAATTCATAAAAATCTGCGTTTGGAAACTGTAGGTGCATCTTCTCCTTCATTCGAGGAAGCCACTTTGCACCAGTTGAAATAAAAGTTATGTCTTTGGTTTCCTGATATTCTTCCTTTAATAAGGCGTTGATCATCGTAGGTACCACAAACACATGAGAAATCGGATAATGCTCTAAGACATTCGTCAATCGTGCAGGAGAAAATTTTTTCAACACATATATCGTTCCACCTAAAAATAAGGTACTCAGGGCACCGTATAAAAAAGTGGAATTCACAAACGAACCTGGTATTAAGACATGGTCTTTTTCCGTCATCCCGAGGTCGACTTGATTACACCGAAAGCTTTCTATCCACGAAGCATGAGAGCGAACGAAGGCTTTTGGTTTTCCTGTGGAACCAGAGGTAAAGCCAATATAAAAAGGAACATTATCGTCACTGTGCGGACTGTCGCATCTAGCACCGATCCAGTTCTCTACCTCATCTGAATAAATGATAGGCGTACGTTGCTTTTGAAAAAAACCTTTTAGCCTTTCATCAGCAATAATCAAATCTGGAGACGTTTGTTGAATTCGTTCCTCAATCTCTTGCTTCTTCCATCTCATATCTCCAACTATACTTGCCCAGCCTGCTTCACACGCTCCAGCGAATAGCTGTAAAAACAAGCGTCCATTTGGTAAGAATAATGCCACTCTTTTCGTTTCTTGCGCTTCCCTAAAAAAAGAGGTAGCGGTTCGCTTCACTAAATCAAGCCATTCACCATATAAAACGGATTCTTCGTCTGTTATGATAGCGGGTCGCTTGCTATCCAACTCAGCATACGTACTATAGGTACTGGTAATTTTCACTTAAACTTGAACCCTCTTAGCAAGTGGAATATAGTTTCGTAGCTTAATAGCAATCAGGGATGCAACGACCACTTTTATTGAATCACCAGGAAGATACACTAAGCTAAGGATCATCGTTTTATCGATCCCAATATTCATCATCAAAGCTTGAATAGGAATTCCAAATAAATAGACAACACCTATACCACCAATAATATTAATAAGAAGAATCTTTACCAAAGATACATTTTTCATATGATAAGATAATAGGCCAATGACATAGGCACCTGCTACCCAGCCGATGAGATAGCCTCCTGATGGACTAAAAAAAACACCGATTCCACCTCTTCCACCAGATAATAGCGGTAAACCTGTCATGACCAATAATAAAAATAAAATTTGACTAAGAGCTGCATATTTAGGACCTAAACGTGCTCCTAGCACACTACCTGATAACATGATTCCTAATGTTTGTAAAGTAATAGGCACAGGAGTAAAGGCGAACAAAATTGGAGGAAGAACTCCAAGTACGCCCATAATTGCTACAAACATTGAAACATACATTAAATCTTTTAATTTCACAATGTTAACCTACTTTCATTTTGAGTTAACATTATTATAGAACGCATTACTTTTATTTGTAAAGAATATTATTGCATGAGAAAAAATTCCTTGTCCTTATCACCATCAAACTAACGACATGAATTTCCCCAAAAATAAAAAACGTTATTCTTTCAATAAAAGACCCGAAAAGAATGACGTTATTTATTAGAGTAGTAGACGACGTGTCAGGGGGACGGACTCCCATTGTCTTGGAATCTACTAGATATCATATACCAATCGTACGGTATTTCGAGGCTAGTGGCTACTTACTGATGATCATGAATCCACACATATCGTATCGAGCTAAGAGTTCTAATTTACACAAGGTAAAATCAGATGTCATTGACGCTCATCATCTCTGCAAGCTGTATTATAAAGAGGACATAGTACCTTGAAATCAGCGAGGAATACAACTCTTAAACCCACGAACCCTTACAAGACAACATGAAAATATTACAGGCATGTTTGTACAAACTAAACTGCAATTTCAGACAGTTCTGGATCCAGTGTTCCCTGAATAATGTGGGGTTTTTGGAGCCTTATATTCGGATGTTTCTTTACTGACTTTACAAGCATTTCCTACTTCAGAAAAGGGCTTGGAAGCTGGCGAAGAAACAATCGCTAAGAAAAAAAGAGGTATGTAAAAGTCGCTCGGCAAATAGGCAAACATTCAGGCAGAAAAGTTAATAGTTGCTTCTTCATTTTCCTATCATTATTTACGATTTCCATAGATTTTAGCGTATGAATTATACTCTGTAGCAAGAATGGAATTTGTTAATTGGAATGACTATCTCAGTAGTTACATAATTTGAATTGAAAAGGGTTGTCTAGTAAGGGGCTGAGAGTATCTTATCAGACTTCCGCTTTATTACATTATTAAACTGAATCGTTGTTAGGACAAAAATTATATAGAGAATATCTCTGATTCAAGCCGTAATCATTTGTTCGCTTATCTTACTTTGTATTTCCCTTTCTATACTCTATAGGGGCAATACCTGTAAATGCTTTAAATGTTTTATTAAAATAACTCTGATTTTCATAACCTAACTGTTCGCTGATTTCGATTATTGAATAATTTGTTTGGTCTAACAATTCTTTTGCACGTTTCATTTTTATATTTACAACATACTTAACGAAATTTTCCCCTACTTCTTTTTTAAACAAACGGCTGAAGTAACTAGAATTTAGATGTAGATAACTCGCTACCTCATCTAGCGTTATTCTACGGTGAATATTTGCTGAAATATACCTGCAAGCATTTGCAATTTCTATATTCGAATTTGATTCATAACTAGCCATTTCATTAGTTTTATAAAAATATTCGATTAGCCAATTTTCCAATTCATAAATTCCATTAATTTTCGAAATCGTTTCATAAAGATTTTCATTTGATCCATACAATTTGAAATTTGTTAAAGCTTGAATTTTCACCTTGATATCAAGTAATATCTTCAACATCCAATCTTTAACGGAAGCTGGAGAAAATTGATGATCTATAATAAAACGAATCCATTTTTTTATGATTGCCAATTTCTGTTCCATTTCCATGCTATTTAGTAATATAAGATCTTTAAATTCACTAGATGCTTCATTATACCAACTAAAAATATTTTCTTTTGAAATCGTTAATACTTGAAAATTCTCTATGCTTTTTTGTTTCAGATAAAATTTTTGAACAGTTGACTCACTTAGTTCAATCATCTGTTTCTTCATGTCTAGAGGAGTAGCAGAAGCTTTACCTAGAACAAATGATATGGATATGCCAAACATTTTTTGAAATATGAATTGTATTTTTTGAATGACTTTTTTAATCTTTTGATTCTCTTCTTCACATACATGGTTAATTGGAACAAATAAAAAAGACTCCTCTTGCTCGAAGTGACCGTACACACCCTTCAATGCTTCATTTCCCATGATTTCGGTTATGACATTATAAATGAGAAAGTTCACTAAAACCGTTGAACGAAACTGATTAAGTAATGATTGGTAACCCTCTACTACACACAATATGATAATGTACTGTTGGTTTGCTTGAATGCCAAGTAATTCAGCTTCATTAGACCAATCTTTTTCACAATGTAATGGCTGGTAGATGGTTTTATTCATGAACTTTTCTAACATGATAGCTCTATTTCTTTCTATTGTATGAGCCATTTGTAATTGATTTCTCTGATGATTCAGTTCAATATCCAATGTATTCTTAAATTGACTTAATAATTTAATAATTTGATCAAGATCCAACCTATCCTTTAAAATATATTCCTGAACCTTTAATTTTAAAGCTGATTGCACAAACTCAAATTCATTATGACATGAAAGAATAGCTACTAATAAAGAAGAGTTTTTTTCCTTTAATCTTTTTGTGAGTTCAATACCATCCAATTTAGGCATTCCAATATCTGTTATTAGAATATCTGGCATACTTGTCTCAGCTTCCTTTAACGCACTCATGCCATTAACATGAATACTTTGTAAAGCTAAACCAAGGTCCCTCCAATCAATCATTTCTGAAAGAAACTCTAAAACTGGATAATCGTCATCTACTAACATCACTTTATACATACTATTCACTCCTCCTGAATAGGAATTACCATAGATACTTTGGTACCCTTATTCAGTTCACTTTGTACTTGCATGCTAAAGTTTTCACCAAATGTTAATTTCATTCTTTCATAAACATTCGATAAACCAATACTTGAAAAACCATTGGATTCACTTTTTGGGGTCGAACCTAAACCTGGTTTATTTAGGTTTTCTTTAAGCTTCGTAAGTTGTTCATCTTCCATTCCGCATCCGGTATCTTCAATTACAATCATCAATGTATGATTGCGATATTTTGCTCTTATCTCAATGAGGCCTACTTGCTCGTTCAACCCATGAATAATAGCATTTTCAATGATTGGCTGTAATACTAGGCGTGGTAATTTGATGTGATGCGTATCACTTGAAACATTCATTTTCAAGCCAACCTCATGTCTTTGGCGCATATTCATTAATCGAACATAATCATGATTAATCTCAAGCTCTTCCAGAAAAGTGATCATCCCTTTGTGTTTATCAATCGTTATTCGTAATAGCTTTGACAAAGAACTGATCATTTCCGCACTTTCATTGTCACGCTTCATCATTACTTTCATCCGGATAGAATTTAAGACATTGAATAAGAAGTGAGGATTTATTTGCGCTTGTAACATCTCTAGCTCTGCTTGCCTTTTTCTTGATTGAATAAGTGTATTTTCTTCTATCATTTCCCTTACTTTATCTAACATAAGGTTGAAAGACGTTGAAAGAGTGGCTATCTCATCATTTCCTTTTAAAGATGAACGTACAGTCAAATCACCACTTTGTACCTTTTTAGCGATATTCCTTAATACGACTAACCGATTTAATATCTTGCTTAATATAAGAGTAAGTAAAAACAAAAATAAAATGAATGCGATTGTTTGAGTTATGAATATTTTACGGAAAATTAAATTAATTCTAAATATGGCTTTTTCATAGGGAATAAGGGATATTAATTTCCAATCAGTAATGGAAAGTTCACGTGTATTTATCAAATAATCTTTACCTTTGATACGAATGATATGTTCTGTTTGGAAGTTTTCTTTTTTGTTCACTTGTTCCGAAAGCTTTCTATCAAAATCTTTATTCGCCCCAATTAATAGATTGGCTTCATTCATTAGTAAGATGCTATTGTCCTTGTTTTCACTCTCCAATATATTACTTATTCTATCTACAGTTGTCGTAACGATCGCATATCCATAGACCCCAGAAATACTATCTTGCAATACTCTTGCAACAGATAATGAGTCCGGACTTTTTATTTTTTCAGATGCAAACATAGTTGTCTGTGGAGCCATCCAAATAGGGCGATACCCTTTTAGAGTACGTAGATTTTCAAACCACGTTTCTCCACTTACATTTTTCGGGTTATATTCATTAGATGAGTAATTCGTATATATTTTCCCGTTATTAAGTATGATCGTGATATAGACACTTTGGTTTTTCAATGTAAGGGTTTCTAATGTTTTGTTCACTTTTTTATCATTTAAGAAGACTAGATACTGGCTATCATGATCTAGATCCGCCGAACTCATTACAGGGTTTTTAAAAATGTGGTTCAGTTCTGTGTCTAGCTGAATAAAGTTAAGTGTGTATAACATATCCTCGAAGATTTTCTTTAAATATTCGTCTGTTAGTTTCAATTCGTTTTTAGCGCTAATAATGGCTTGTTCTTCCACCGCATCTTTCGTTAAATAATTGTAAATAGAAAATGTGCCTATTACAGGTAATATTAAGCAAGTTATTGATAGTAACAGTACTTTATCACGAAATGAAAGAAATGATACAATTTGTAGAATTCGCGTCTTCATTTCCAACCTCCAGTAAAAACCGTTCCCGGTACTTGGTTACAAAAAGCTAGTTGTTCTAACCTAAACGAATTAGTCCAAGAGATAAATGGAAAAACGTAAACATTTTGATCAGCCGTAAAAGAAAATTGGGAGCGAACTATGAATACGCTTTCTTATTCTTGAGAAAATCATCTTTTTCACAGGTAGCTAGACGTTGGCGCCAGATACCAAACTCATCAAAAGACTGTATTTTAATTGAATATTGCGAATTTTAGTCGTTTTTATTTCATAGTTTATTTTTTCCTATTACTATTTTATCATTTTTATTTCTTCTAAGAAACACCTTTTCGAAAATGCGAATATTACAGAAATGATGGGGCGTCCCCTACCGAAAGTGAGATGAATCTATCGGGGTTATACTGAAGTTGATCTCCCTCATATCCTTGTGTTGAAGCAGGGACATCTTCCATTAATCCGTTCTAAAATAAAACCGCCTTAACTGCCTATTAAAATAGGTAGTTAAGGCGGTAGACTTCTCAACTATTACAGAATGAATCTAACGCATTAGCTCTTTATCGTTACAATATTATTGAGTATTTATTTTTTATTTTTGTCTAAAATATCTTGTACAATTTTTTTGGAATTCGCCACTGTTTCATCAAGATTTTGTTTATCCAGAATTAATTTTTCAAATTCTGAAGAAAGTGCTTGATCTATTTCATTTTGATATGGTACTGGCTTTCCTGCTTTAGCCGTAATAACCGTTTGAATTGAGTGAATTAATGATTCTTTATCTACTTTTTCTGGATTGTTTGCTTCTGCAAGGGTATCGGTAATTAGATCCACGATTTGCTCATTTGTCACTTTAGTCCAAGATGGGATATTAATACCTTGTGCCACTTGACCTTCAGTTGTATACCATCTAATAAATTTGTATGCAGCTTCTTTATGTTTTGAGTTAGCGGATATCCCCAGAATGTCTCCATCTCCCACCGAATAAGAACCTTTTTCCTCTAATTCATTTTGTGGAAATGGTGCTACCGCAATATTGAACTCAGCAGGAAAGCGCTCTGAACCGCCAAGTTCCGCTGTCATATAAGTACCCGTTATGATCATATCTACTGCTTGTGTAAAGAATTGATCACGATAATTCATTTTTTGAGAAATCATTGAAGAATAAGGCACAGCCGTTTTATCTTCCTTCTCCATTTTTAGGCGCATTGCTAATGATTCTTTATACAATGGGTTGTCCATATTTGAAGTCCCATCCGTTTTCAAGAAACCAGCATCTTTTTCTTGAGACTGTAGTCTTAAGCTCATATAGTTTATCCAAGCCCCATCCCATGGACCATGAAAATAAGTAGCATAGTGACCTTTAGAAGACAACTTTTTAGCATATTCCATATACTCGTCCCAAGTCCAATTCTTCGGCACTTCAAGTCCAGCAGCAGCTAAACGATCTTTATTTAATAAGACATACCACGCAACAAATTTCCCAGGAAGTCCGTAATATTTTCCGCCAACACTCGTATCAACTTTATATTCTTCTTCCATTTTATAGCCGTCTTGTTCAATATAACTGTCAATCGGTTCTAGCATGCCTAAATTGACGCGCTGTGCATAGTTAGGTGTATTCGTGAACATTATAACATCCATCTCTTCTCCAGAAGCGGCAGCTAAATCAATTTTCTTCAGTGATTCTGCTCCATCCTGTTTTTCACTTAATTGAACAACATCCACTTTGATATCAGGATATTTTTCTTCGAAAGCACTGATTGTTCTCTTCCATGCGTACCCATCTTCAGTTCCATGCGTATAAAATTTAATTGTTTCAGGTTCTCCTTCTTTCCCACTTGGACTTGTGGATTCTTTTTGGCTACATGCAGCTAGTATCCCAATAACTAAAGTGAAGCTTAAAAAAAGTAATAAGAATCTTTTCATTATTCCTTCCCCCCTGAATTCGTTTCATTTCTATTTTTTTCTTTCTGTGAAACCAATTATCCTTTTACTCCACCCATTGCAATTCCTTCAATAACTTGTTTTTGCCCAATGATAAAGACAATTACGAGTGGAAGTATTGCTGAAACAGCAGCTGCCATAATCAAGGAATAGAATTCACCATTTAATGAAGTGAATTTCTGCATAGCTAACTGAATCGTATATAATCCATCTGTTCGTAAGAAAATGAGTGGATTTTGATAATCATTCCATGTCCAAATAAAACGTAAAATCGCGTATGTCGCAATAGCTGGCCTTACAATTGGCAAGGCAATCGACCAAAAAATTCTAAAGTGGCCAGCACCGTCTATTTTCGCTGCGTCAATATAGTCCGAATGGATCCCCATAAAGAACTGCCTTAACATAAATGTACCTAGCACACTAAAACTTCCTAAAAGAATCAAACCGAAATGACTATCGAATAAACCTAAATAACGATATAGAATAAATTGTGGAACTAAGATTGATTGTTGAGGTACCATAAATGTGGTCAAAACGATTAAGAAAAGGAACTTCCCCGCCGGAAAATTCACTTTTGAAAATCCATAAGCTGCCATAGCAGACACGATTACAGAAATCGCGGTTGTAATCACAGTAACTTTTATTGAGTTCCAATAATATAGTGCAAAAGGATATTGCCCTAACCAAACTTCTTTAAAGTTTTCTAATCCATTCCATCTAGTAGGAATCCACTCAACCGGAAATTTAAAAACATCTGCTTCAATCTTAAAGGACGTGGATAGCATCCAAATGAAAGGTAGTAAAAAGGCGATACTGACTACAAAGGTGATAATAGTAATGATTAACTTTCGTAGAGTGAATTTTTTCTCCATGTGTCTTCCTCCCTCAGCGATATTTCAACCAATTATTTAATTTAAAGAGAACACGTTTCAGTAGATTAGTAGTTCACCCATTTTTTCTGCCCTACCCACTGCAATAAAGTGATGATAAGAACAAATACGAATAGGACAACAGCAATTGCGGAAGCATAACCAATTTTCAAATCTACGAATGCGCTTTCATACAAATGCCATACAAGCATGGTTGTTGAATTAATAGGACCACCCTTGGTTAATACAGCAATTAAGTCAAACACTTTAAATGTACCAATAATTCCTGTAATCAAAAGGAAAAACGTTGTTGGAGATAAAGCAGGAAGCATGATGTTCTTAAATTTATCCCAGGCCGTCGCCCCATCCATATCAGCTGCTTCATAAAGTTCTTTAGGAATCGACTGTAAACCAGCTAAAAAGAGGATCATATTAAACCCAATGGCTGCCCAAATTTGAATCAACATCACCGAAATTAGTGCGAAACTGGGATCTGCTATCCATGTAGGTGGGTTTTCGATACCAATTGAGAATAAAAATTGATTAATCGGTCCATCTGTTGGATTAAATAACACTTGCCAAACAACGGCTATGGCAACAATACTCGAAATATACGGCATAAAAAAAGCTACTTTGAAATAACTCTTCATATACACATGCTTATCAATGACAATTGCTATAAACAAAGAGAAAATCATCGTTAAAGGAACCGTTAATAAGAAAAGTAAATTATTGGCTACTGATTTAAGAAACCCTTCATTTTCAAACAATGCTTTGAAATTATCGAAGCCTACCCACTTTATTTGCGCAATCCCCATAATAAAGTTCCAATCTGCAAAGCTTAGTATAAAAGTTGCAATAATTGGCAGAAGCGTTAAAATTCCAACCCCTATTAACATCGGAGATACAAACAATAGACCTGTTAGATTTTCTTTTTTTTCAATTCCACTTTTCTTTTTGATTTTTACAGATTTAGCATTTTCTACAACATTTCCAATCACACTTTTCGCTTCAACACTCATATTACCTTCCCTCCCGAGAGTATCATTTGCTAAAACTTTAGTTATGGATGGCCAATTGAGATTTTCCTTGCTTTTGTATTTTTTTTGTTCGGTCTCCTATTTTCCTAATTAGATGCATGGAGAAAAACATGAGCACGCACCCTAAACCGCTTGCAAAAAAGAGAAAGCCTGCCATTGGTAGTAAGAAGCTTATCAACATTAAAGAGGCAACCGATAACATCATGATAAAAGTATAATGAGGGTAGGTGATTCCTATTAGAAAAGCTAATTTAATAGTAGTAAACACCTTTCCATCTACTTGAAGATATACCGGAACCACGTACAACAATGTAATCCCGAATACGAAACCACTTCCTAGCAGAACTCCTTTTGTAATCATCCCCAAGGTACCTGAGAGTTGGTTTGTAAATAGCCAGTCCGTGTAAAAAACGATAGAAATGAAAAATAATATGATACCCAATCGATTTGCTTTTAAAAATTCCTTTCTATATATGTTCAAAAAAACATTGAAAACCCTTACATTTTTTCCTTCATGAATCCATTCCTTGAGTACTGAAAACAAAGCAACTGTAGCAGGGAATATACCAGCGATTACTAGTCCAGCGATCGTGAAAACAATCCACAGTAGATTAAGATAAAGTAATCTAATTATCCAATCACATACAACATATACATTGTTCATAAATCTAGAAGATCCTATCATTTACACCCCCTTATGTTTATTGGCTACACTAATTATTGTATGAGAATTATTAATAGAATCATATAGATTTTTTTTACCTAATTGAAATTATTTTGACATTTCTTAATTTTTATATCGACGGATTGTAAGTAAGTCGTTAGTAAAGGTAATTCTAAAAAAGGAATCAGAAGCCGAAAAAGACATTTGTCTAAATTCGGTTCCTGATTCCTTGATTTTATACCGTTATTTTATTTCTGTTTTGTTCCCTTTCAATTAAAACCAATCTGCATAACCAATTTTTCTCAAGTGTTCAGCAGACGTTTGCAGGCAATCGAATGGATCACGGCCATATGTATTATCCTGTTCTACTAAGAAATACTGTGCGCCACTTTCTAGTCCAGCTTCAATAATGGCATTCATATCAAGGTTACCCTCACCAAGTTCTGCAAATTCAATCGTATTTGTGAAGATATTCATGAATTTAGCCATATCATTAAAGTCCACTTCACTTAAATCCATTTGTCCAATTCGATAATCTTTCAAGTGTAATAGCGAAATACGACCTGCGTATTGTTTAATAAACTCGACAGGATTTACGCCAGCTCTTTGAATCCAGTGAACATCTAACTCAAAACCAAGCTTAGTCGTGTTATTTTTTATCAAATCTAATAGATATTCGCCATCGTATTTTTGGAATTCGAGATGATGAGTATGATAGTATAATTCAATACCATGTTCAGCTAATCTCTCTGCCATGATTTCAGCTTTATTAATAAAATCCATGATTTTATCTTTATCGCCCATTACAGTTAACGGCAACATACCGATACGTAAGAAATTACAATCTAATGTTTTGCAATCATTCACAATTTTTTCGAAATCATCTGTCAATGTTTCACCTGGAGCGCCTGGTAACATTGGTTCTAAGGCAGCAGACATCGCAGCGATTTTGATATCAAAGTCTGCACTAGCTCTCTTTAACTCAGATACATTTTCTGCAGTCATTGGAATTTGTGATACTTCGACAGCGTGATATCCAAGTTCATTTATTTTTCTCATTGTTTCATAAGCACCTAGTTCTTCGACTTTGCCTTTAAGCATCATCATTTGAACGCCAATTTTACCTTTTGTCATTCTGTCAAACCTCCAATTTAATTTCTTTTTTTAACTCTGATGATTTGCGAATCGCGTCAATCATTTGAATGGATGTTAGTGCATCTTTAGCATGAACATAATCCTGCATGTTGTTTTCTATAGAGGAATGGAATTTATGAATTAATTTTGTATGGCTTGCGCCGTAATAGAATTTTGTTCCAGGCAATTTTTCGTCCTCTATTATCTCTTCTTTTCTACCATTTTCATTTAATCTTGTTAAAATGCTATCTTTGATTGTGAATTTTTCCTTTTCAAAGACGACTTGAAGTTCAACACTGGAATTCCCCGAATTAGCAACAGTTGCAAAAAATAGACCGGAAGCACCGTTTTTGAACTTGATGTTGGCAGTAGCTGTGTCTTCCACTTCAATGCCATAATCCAATAAATTGTCAATAGATCCCCTGATGGATGCAATTTCACCGCCGATCAGTTGCATTAAATCTAAAGTATGAAGTGCCTGGTTAATCATGACTCCTCCACCGGCATACTCCATTTTGCCCCGCCACGGTTTCGCATCATAATAATCTTTCGGTCTAAACCAGGAAACTATTCCCTTAATACCGATTATTTTGCCATATTGTCCGCTAATAACAAGTTCTTGAAGTTTTTCAAAAGACTCATTCAATCGATTCTGAAGACAGACACCAATTTTAACTTCCTTGTTGTCCTGCTCAAGTTTTACTAGCTCATATCCCTCTTCTGTGTTCAATGATAAAGGTTTTTCTTGAAATACATGAACTCCCTTTTCAACACATGCTTTTGTTACAGGGAAATGAAGATGATGTGGCAAGCAATTATGCACACAATCCAGCGATTCTTTATCAAGTAATTCGTGATAATCTGTATAAAAATTCACACCAGGTACAGTATCATTTAATGTTTGATCAGTATCACATACCGCTACTAGTTCAACATTTGGATTAGATATAATAGCTGGGATATGGATTTTGGATATATCTCCAAGTCCAATAACTGCTACTTTAAGCATACGCCCAACTCCTTTTTAAACGAACTCATGACCAATCTAGCCATGAGTTCATTGAATATTATATTTATTGTTTAACAGGACTCTTTTTTTCTTCTTCAATCTTTTTGTTTAATTCAGCAAAGTATAAGTCTTCATCAACTGGAAGCTCAACTTCTTTACCTAACCAGCTTGATAGATGGATCGCATTAGCAAACGCAACACCATGTATACCATCGCTACCAGGTGCAATTAGTGGTGTACCTTCTACAATATTTGCAGCGAAGTTTTCCAAAACAGAGATATGTTGTCCACCCCATACACTTTCAAATTCAAGCACTTCTTCAGTGTAAATATCGGATAGACCTTTACCAGTGAAAATGGACATTACATCTGCCCAGCTCATAGTAGCACTCATTTCAGATTCAGGTGTGTTAAGTCTTTTAATTGTAATTTTCTTACTATCATCCACAACAATTTTTCCTTTATCACCCAAAATTTCAAAACGGTCAGTACCCAAAATATCATGTGTGCACGTAATAAATACTCCGGTTGCTCCATTCCCATAGTCAAGCAATGTTGTTACTTCATCCTCAACAGCGATATCTCTTTGATAGCCGTATTTTACGTTAGAATAAACTTTTTTAGGCATACCACAAATCCATTGAAGCAAGTCAAGTTGGTGTGGTGCTTGGTTTACTAATACACCACCGCCTTCTCCTTCCCATGTTGCTCTCCAGGCACTTTGGTCATAATAACCCTGTGGTCTCCACCATGTTGTAATCATCCAGTTTGTACGACGGATTTTTCCAATTTCACCATTATCAATAATCTCTTTTACTTTCTGATAAAGTGGATTTGTTCTTTGGTTGAAGAAAATACCGAAAGTCAACTCTGGTTTTGATGCTGCAAATTCATTTAATTCTTTTACTTGTTTCGTATAAACACCTGCTGGTTTTTCTACCAATGCATGGATATCTCTTTGTAATGCTGCGATTCCGATTTCTGGGTGTAAGTAATGTGGAACAGTTGTAACGACTGCGTCAACATCACCGCTCTCAAGCATGTCAATATAGTTATCATAGAATGGTACGTCTGGATACTTTTCTGCACACATTGCCTTTTTAGCTGGGTCAATATCACAAATAGCTCCAATTACCATGTTTTTCACTTTTCCTTCTGAAATAAATCCAGCATACGTTCCACCTTGCGCACCAATTCCGATAATTCCTAATCTAACCGTTTTCATAATGATTTCTCCTCGCTCTTTATATTTTTAAGAATTTCTAGTAATGAATCATATTGAAGTTTGTAGCCACCTGCACCATCAAGTCCTTTGTTATCCTTAATCACATCTGTAGCTTCCTCAAGCTCTAGATCCTTTAATGAATCAAAGAGAACGAGATGAGGCTCAAGTGTTAAAAAGCCTTTGTAACCACTTTGGATAAACTGTGCAAGTAGCTCAGGAATTTTCCCTTCGCCAGTACCACACACAACGTTTTCGCTATCTGTTGTTATAGCATCCTTAATGTGAATATAAACAATCTCATCTTTTAGCAAATCGTAGCAAGCCTGCGTGTCTTCACCACATTGTACAAAGTTAGCAAAGTCGAAAATCCCTTTAAAATATGGAGAATCAACCGCTTTCAATATCTCGTGACAACGTCTTCCAATGTCACCGTAGATATCTTTTTCGTTTTCATGTACTAAAATAACATTATATTTTTCTGCAATAGCAGCAAACTCTGTTAATTTCGCGATTACTTCACTACTATATTGATCGGCATTTTCACCTTTTGGGATATAAAAGCTGAATATGCGGATATATTTACAATCTAATAAGTTACTAATTTGGCAAAGCTCGTCCAACATCACCTTTTGTTTAGCAAAACCATCTTCATCATTGATAAATACCTTGCCAATGGGTGATCCTATTGAAGAAACACGGATGTCTGCTTTTTGAAGACGTGGTAGTACAGTTTCTTTTATCTCCTCTACCTTGAAATCTCCAATATTTTTACCATCAATCCCACGTAATGATATATAATGCATGCCTAGATTTGCGACAACTTCAAGCTGAGTATCAAAATCAGACGAAATTTCATCTGAAAAGCCCGAAATCATTAAGTCTTTCACCATGTTCATTTATACGTGTCCTCCTTCATGCTGAAATGCTACCACTCTTTTTTAAAATTAATTTTGGGAATGGTTTGCTTGAATTTGCTTATTTTTACGATATTGTGATGGCGTAATGCCCACTTTATCTTTAAAAAACCGACTAAAATGTGATACACTCTCAAAACCTGAAGCACGAGACACCTCTGTCAGAGTTTGGTTTGGTTCCATTTCCAACAAATACTTCACTTGATTTAGACGACATCCCATCACATATTCCATCACCGTAAAACCTGTGACTTCCTTAAAAACATGTGAAGCATAATACTTACTTAAATTCAACTCCGACGCCATTCTATCTAAACTAATTTTTTCGGTATAATGAGCATCAATCCATGACGCAATGGCCTCGGCATGATGTTCCTTTTCCGTTTTTTTGCTTGTCACCTGAGCTAAATCTTTTTGGCTCATTTTATAAATTTTTAACAATAATTGAACTAACTCAATCTTGACTTCCGCTTCAACTATCTCGCTTTTTTGACCTGTTTGTTGTCTCAGTTTATCACTGTGCGAAAGTAAGCTTACTATCCGTTCGATCTTGCCATCAACAAATTTCCCCGATTCATCATACCCAGTACGAAGCAAGAAATTGTTCAGTTTTTGAAACGGATCCAATAAATTTGGCAGCCCAAGAACAGATAATAACTCCTGCAACCAAGTCGGAGAAAAATGAATAACACTCCTCGTATACGTACTTACTAAACGAGGGTTCGGTTTATGCAAAGTTAAACCATCCAAGAGAATAATGTCACCCGGCTGCAATTCATAAATCCGATTGTTAATTAAATACTTACATTCCCCTGCATGAAAAAAATATATTTCATATTCGTGGTGAGAATGAAAAGTAAATGAAGGAGTTAGCATTCCTTGCATTCTATAGTGAGCGTATATCCATTCATCCATCTTTCTCACACCTTTACGAAAACGCTATCAATTAAGTTTGTCTAACTGAAGCTACTTTTATTTTAATGCAATCAATAAGAAAAAACATTCTCCAAAACTGCTTAGATTTTATCTTTTTTTGACTGATATTGCTTTTTGAAATGAAACAACAGTAAAATACTAGAAAAAAAACAGAGACAAATCTTGCATACATTGGGCTAGGTTTGTCTCTGTTAAGATTTCACAATACCTTTTTATGATTTTACAATAAATTTTAATTCTGGTCACTTTATTGATAATTTATTCTAACTATTTTGGATGGATAATATTATTTCAAACCTTTAGAAGGAGTATCGTAACCATTAGTACTGATGTTTTCAAGAATCTACTGGTATATAGAAAAATTGTTAGAAATAAAAGGAAAATAAAAATTAGACGCATATAATTTACATCTAAAAGTATTTTTCCTTTAACATTCTATATAATTCTTTATTTTTTTATGTTATTGCCCCCCTTTCATATTATAATGTCAACCCAAAAAAGTTTCTGAGTAATCTTATAATACGAAAGAGACAAGTAAAATGAAGAAGGGATGCCAATAACATTGGCGAAATAATATGTGATACCTTTTTTAAAAGTAGGTATCTCCTCACTACTCCATAAATCAATAAACTAATAAGTTTCTGAGATTGTAAAATAAAGGGGGAATAACAAGTGAAAAAAATTATTAATAAACCTGAAACTCTCGTCATGGAGATGTGCAATGGGATGGTCATGGCTCATCCCGAACTCGAGTTCTTAAAAAAGTATAAGATAATTAAGAAAAAAGAATTGAACGAAAATAAGGTAACCCTAATTAGCGGTGGTGGTAGTGGCCATGAACCGGCACATGCCGGGTTTGTCGGAAAAGGAATGCTAGATGCTGCAGTATGCGGAGACGTGTTTGCTTCCCCTTCACAGATACAGGTATATCAGGCGATTAAAGCAACCGCCAGCAAACAAGGTACTCTACTGATAATTAAGAATTACAGTGGGGATATAATGAACTTTAAAAATGGAGCCTACTTAGCTACCGAGGATGGCATTCAAGTAGAATATATCAGAGTAGATGATGATATTGCAGTAGAAGACAGTCTCTATACAGTAGGACGTCGTGGCGTTGCAGGCGTTGTATTGGTACATAAAATAGCCGGAGCAGCAGCAGCAGAAGGTAGGGATCTGATGCAGGTCAAAACCGTAGCGGAAAAAGCAGCGACAAATGTTCGAACCATTGGTCTAGCACTAACCTCCTGTACGGTTCCTGCTAATGGATCGCCCACTTTCAAATTAAATGAGGATGAGATGGAATATGGTGTAGGCATTCATGGAGAGCCAGGCATAAAACGGGAAAAAGTTTCGACCGCAGACGAATTGGCCTTACGCATGACAACTGACCTTCTGAAGGATTTAGGATTAGATGATGATGTTCCTTCAGAAATTGCTATCCTAGTAAACGGCTTTGGTGGTACACCATTGCAAGAGCTTTATCTTTTTAACAATGCGGTTTCTCGCGAGTTGAATAAAAGAAATATACGAATTGATCGAACCTTTGTCGGTAATTACATGACTAGTATTGATATGGCCGGAATTTCCCTGACAGTGATGAAACTAGATGATGAGTTGAAAACATTGCTATCTAGAGAATGTCATACACCTGCTTTTAGAGTAGATGGACCAATTGAGAGTGTGGAATACGTTGACATTAGGGATCCCGTAGAGAAGAAGCCTGTTTTTTTCGAGACAGAAACAGCAATAGAACACGCTATAATCGAGGATAAGGTAATCACATTAGATAATATCATCTATCTTGTAGATAAAATGAGTGAAGTCATTATCAAGAACAAAGTGCCATTCTGCGAATTGGATACATATGCAGGCGATGGCGACTTTGGGATGAGCATCTCCAAGGGATTCAAGCAATTAAAACGAGAATGGAGCATGATTTTGGATCAAGAGCGCTTACATATAGGGAACTTTCTCGATGCGTGCTCTATGATTATTATGGAACATTGTGGAGGTGCTTCTGGTCCAATTTGGGGTGCAGCTTTCCGAGCTGCTAGTAAGGCTACGGAAGAGAAAATGGAATTAACAGTAAGAGAGTTTGCTGAAATGTTGCATGCTTCAGTCAAGGGAATACAGTTCATTGGCGAGCGATCTTTCGGAAGAGGAGCAGAGGTAGGCGATAAAACCCTTGTGGATGCGCTTGTGCCTTGTGCAAATTCTTGGTCAGAAAGTGCAGCTGCTGGTGTGGACTTTAAGACCGCTTTTGAAAAAGGGGCATTGGCGGCTGTTGAAGGAGCCGAATATACAAAGGAAATCGTAGCTCGAATGGGCCGTGCTGGTACGGTTGGAGAAAGAAGCCTGGGTTATCCTGATGCTGGCGCCTTTGCTCTAGGTGTTATTTTCACAGAACTTTCACGCAGTTTAAGATAGTACTAGGTATGTTTACTCTCGCAGATCATTATTGGTCTTCGTGTATTGGTTAGTATTAACATGTTATGTAGGACACCTCTTTTGTATGGTAAGCGCGTTTCTCAATAAAACCATGCACTAGGGTGTCTTTTTATCGTTGCTTTAAGCCCTTTTTCCGAGGTGTTGGGACTACATATTAAAGAATTTTATATATAGGGTAAGGAAGAATGATGAAAATCTATATCAATCCAATAGCTAAAAAAGAATAAAGCAAGATGGTTATTATATAATTCCCTTTTAAAACATTGTATCTTAATTACCTTTTCTACCCCTAATTCTTTTTGAACTTCCCATATTGGTTTACCTGGCGTATATGGTTTGATATTATCCAATGCTTTCCGCTTCTTAATCTGATTGACGGTGTACACCAACACATCATCCCCAATTAATAAAGTAATTCCTTTAAAACACACTATAAAAACTAATCAAAATAAGTGTGAATCAATTCACACACCCAACCATTTTTAGGGTTAATGTGATTTGTAGGTAACCTACTCTTCTATCTTAATGAATTTAAATGAATTTAAATGATTTTTAATCATCCACTTCAATACTTTTTTCCCCATCCATTTACTCCTAGACCATAAAAAAGAGAATCATGAATGAAATCATGCTTCCGGAATTTCAATGGTCTCACCTGGCTCCAGTTCCTTCATGATCTGTACCATATCGAGCTGAGTATATTCTGTGTGCTTTTTCAACGTTCCATTTTTGAAATACTCTGGTTCCGGTTTTTTCACATAAATACGTGTATTTAATTTCAATCGAGATATATAATAGGCTCTCAACTCATGAATCGCTTGTAAATCTCGCAAATCAAAATAACCTAAGTTACGCAGGCATAAATCACCTGCCTCACATTTTCAAGGCTATCCGTACCACATGTTTTGTCGTTATTTTTTCCTGACCCTAGCTGCACATTTAAGAATTGGCCACTAAGCAGATCGTATTCAAGTTGGATTTTCACACCAGCCCTGTTACTACTCCCTCCAGAGCCTTGACAGTGGCGAAGGAATCAGGTAGCTGAAACACCGTCGCATCTAGAATCCGAATACGTTTGAAAACAGAAATGATACGTGAAGTTCGCGATTTTGTCGCACAGAGTTTCTGTGTACGGAGTAAAGTAAAGACCTCTCGAAGTAATGGATTAAAGTGTTGATTCAGTCCTTCTGGGCTCATGAGTACGCCCGTCGAAGCCTTTTAATCGACTATATAGTGTAAGCGATGTACTAGCGACTTCTTGGCTGAGCCAAACGCAAAGGGCGATGAGTTCGTCTTCTTGATATTTACTGGATCGCTGCACAAAACCAACTTATTTGGCGAGATCTTGTAGGACTATTGGAAATAGAAAGCATTGTAATTCTTCAGAAAGCGAGAGGTCCATGAAAAAACGTCATCCTTTTCGATTAGTTTACTGAAAGAATAACGCTTTTTTATTTTGGGGGAAATTCGTTTCATTAGCTTGATGGGCATGGGGTACCACCAGTAAAACGTGAATTTACAATGTGAAGGAAATACCAATATTAAAAAGCCCAATTTCTCAGTTTTAAATTGAGAAATTGGGCTTTTTTCATTACTTTTATATCCAAAACACAGGATATTTTCTATTACTTCGTAAATTATTAATTAATAATGCGATCAACACAATAATAATGGATCCTGTTAATACTGGCGTAAATAAAGATTCCCATGGGTAAGCACCAAACATTACAATGATTGGATCTGCCCCGGCGGGAGGATGGGTTGTTTTGGTTAACATCATCAAACCGATAGCTAATCCTACTCCTAAGGCCAGAGACCATGGTTCATTTCCAAATATATGATAAACAACTAATCCTATTAAAGTTGAAATGAAGTGTCCGCCTATGATATTTCTAGGTTGTGATAAAGGAGAATGCCAAAGCCCAAATGCTAATACACAACTTGCACCAAACGAAGCTATTAACCATGGGGTAGATGTAAAGCTTGTTAATAATCCAAGAATAAAGATCGTAATAAATCCACCTATCAATCCAGTTATAACATCTTTCACATTTACTTTCAGAGGACTCTTTCCTCTTCCCCTCATTTTAATTAGGTAAGATGGGACGTTGTGTTGGGTTATTTCTTCTGGCTGCTCCTTCAAAGCTAGATTTCCTTCTGTATTCAAAAGATGTTCACTCCTTGCTAATGTACACACTATACTATAGTACAATTATTTGAAATAAATTAAAAGTTCCTACATGAAAGAAGTAAAACAAAATGAAAAGAGCATTCATGTTTTATATTCTATTTCCAATAAAGTTATTTTTTATCTGCCGTTTACTTGACCCAGAAGTTCTTGATAAAAATCCTTTTTCTTGTTCTTTTGTACATCGCCAAAATCCTTCCTACTTTGGAAGTTTAGTTCAAATTGGACAACAGGTTTATTTTCCTTCTAGCATGAAGATCTTCGAAAAGCAAGGACGAGGATATCAACTTATTCAGGATGATATTTGCGTTCAACTATTCGGTTAATGTACAGTAACCGAATTAAGAGTTTAACTTCTTGAGTTGTCCAAACACCACTTGAAACGAATCCAAAGTTTACAATTCCTGCATTGATTACACTTTATTAATAAATGACATTCTTCCGTTTATGATTCGCTGAGCCTTATCATAAGTAAGTGAGGTTTTTCTACCAAGAAATTTAATTTGTACTTATCGTGTCTAGTAATATTAACTAGGATTTATACATTAGATAAATTTGATCGGCAATATAATCAGCACTTAAATGTAAGCCATTTTTTAACCACCACATAATGACACCGACTAAAGAAGCTGTTTTAATTTCTAATTCGATATAAATTTTCGGAGTGGTTTTGTTACTGTTAATTCTACGTATTTCAATCAATTTTTTCATCAGGTTAAACAGATGTTTTTCAAATTGTTCAATTTGAAAAAGTACGAGTAGATGATGTCTTTGTGTATAAAGATAATCTAGTAATTGAATTAATCGTTTTTTTTCATTGATGTCTTGCACTTGAATGAGCGCTTCAATTTTATCAGTTAGCTCACGTAAAATGTCATTTGTTAATTGAGCAATCAAATCGTCCATATCTTGATAGTGTAATTAGAATGTTGTTCGATTTAATAAAGCTTTTTGCGTCACTTTTTGCACAGATAATTGATTAATGGATAATCCCTCATTTAATAGAGTTAATACAGCGTTTTTTAACATTTCTTGTGTTCTAATGGCACGAGGATCTTCTTTTTTAGTCATTTTTCACATTTCTGTCTATCATATTTGATTTTATATACAATTTATTTTTTATTGTTGATTAGTCGACAGTGAGTCTTATATTGTTCATGGTCAACTAAGTGAATTTCTTGTTATGATACTTTTTAGACATCGTGTCGATGAAACTATCATAGCGTTAGGAGTTCAATTATGCAAAACGAAATATCTGATCGAAAGAAGAAGCTATTGCTGATTGCAGGATGCTTTTTTTCTACATTAAATCAAACATTACTCAATGTAACATTGAGTAATGTTTGATTTAATGGTTATTTTTTATGTGACACCAACAACAATTCAGTGGTTAGCAACTGGTTTTATGCTTGTGAATGGTGTATTAGTACCGATTACCGCATTTTTAATGAAACGATTTTCGACACGTCAATTGTTTATTAGCTCGATGTTGTTTTTATTAGTCGGTTCTATTATTGCTGCGAGTGCCATGAATTTTGGTGTGTTATTAGCAGGGCGTATGGTTCAAGCTGTCGGTGCTGGTATTATTATTCCGTTAATGATGACAGTCATTGTTTTCTTATATCCAATGGAAAAGCGCGGTTCTGTAATGGGGAAAGTAGGGTTTGCGATTATTTTCGCTCCAGCCATTGCCCCAACAGTTGCGGGGTTTATCGTTGAATTTATGTCGTGGAGATGGCTATTTATTGGCTTAATTCCATTTGTGGCATTAATTATTTTAATTGCGTATAAGTATTTATTGAATGTAGCAGAGGCGACAAAGGTAAAATTAGATGGATTAAGTGTCATTTACTCCACAATCGGCTTCGGATTTTTACTATTTGGCTTTAGTAGTGCAGGTAGTCAAGGTTGTCGCGACTGGCTTGTTGTAACAACAATTGGATTAGGACTTGTGGTTACGGTGCTATCTTGTCAGCGTCAACTGTCATCTAGCGATCCACTGTTAAATTTATCGGTATTTCAATATAAAATGTTCTCGATGACGACGTTTGTGAATATCGCGATTACGGTTTTAATGTATGCCGATTTAATTTTATTACCTATTTATTTACAAGATGGTCGTGGTTTTACGGCATTTGAAGCCGGACTTTTATTGTTACCGGGTGCAATAATTAATGCCATGTTATCGCCAGTAACAGGAAAACTGTTTGATAAATACGGGGCAAAACCTTTATTTATTGTGGGGATGAGTTTAATTGCGCTGTCGATGTGGGCAGTGATTGATTTATCATCTTCTACTTCGTATGTCTATTTACTTGTTCGTACGATTATTCTACTCATTGGATTAGCCTTCATCACAATGCCATTAAATACAGCCGATTTAAATGCCTTACCTAAAGAATTGGCTTCACATGGCTCAGCTATTAACAATACGATTCGTCAATTAGCAGGAGCAATTGGTACGGCAGTCATTGTGACGATTTATTCGATACAATTAACAAAAGTTTCAATTGAAACAAGTGAAGGTTATGCGACAGCTGCGAATACGTCCTATTTCTTTATGTTTGTAGTGGCATTTATTATTGTTTGATTTGTTCCAAAAATAAAAGAGGGACAAATTAGCAATTTAGTTAGTATTTAAAACCGCACTTAGACCACTCACGGTGAGGGCTTATTAATTGAAAACTGTTAGCTGTAATCGAAAAATCAGTTTTTAATTCTTTTTCAAAAAAGAGTAGTTTTGACTTTCCCATTAAAACTGGGCGATTATTTGTATCAAATAAAAGATCGTCATTTTCTTCCGCAGAAGAGACAAACCATAAAGTCGGCATTCCGCCAGCACATCCGAAAAACTCGTGTTCGTCGATTTCGTATTTTATTTTTAATATTCCTTTCTGTTCTCCGATTTTTTTGTTTAGTTCTTCTATCGCACTGTCTGTTATGGTGATATTCAAACCGCATGCTCCCTTCACTCTTTTCATCAATGAATAGAGTTTACTGTATTTATAAAAAGTATGTTTTTATATTTTGTACGTATCATTCGGTACAAACGCAGTCAAACATACTTTATTTATTATTGGCAAACAAAATATTTAGCATGGAAATATAACCCTTTGATCTTAACAACCATTTTTCTTGAAGAAACCTACTAGTGTCTAAGGGTATAGTCTTGTATCTTAGCAAAAAGAGCAAGAGCATCATTAGAAGATATGCTTGCTCCAATTTGTAATATTTAAGCAATTTAGGTGAATTTGCTCCTGAAGGATTCAAAGGCTATTCAGTATTTAGTGCTGCTTCCACTAAAGAAGGAAAACTCACTGCTAAATTTAAAGAAATTATCGCGACTGCATCTAGAATAGCCAGTCAATGTCCATATTGCATCGACGTTCATACTAAAAAGGCAGAAAAACTCGGTGCAACAAGTGAAGAACTCGCAGAAGCTATTATCGTTACTTCCGCATTACGCGCAGGTGGTTCCTATGCACACATGGCTAGTATGATTCAAAGTTATCAAGATTGTGGTTGTGTTATTATGTCTTCTAAAATACAGGAAATTATACGAATAGCTAGAGAGGTTATACACTCCAAGGTCTACCAAACGACATCAGTCAGCGATATTATGGCCGCTACTAATATAGGAAAAGGACAATTTTACCATTACTTTCAATCAAAACATGATCTTGGATTAGCTGTTGTAGAAGATCTAGTCAAAGATTGGGAAAGACAGTTAATAATTGGAATTTTGAATAATTCAGATGACCCTATTACTAAGTTAAATCGTATGCTCAAATGGGCCAAGACAAGTCATGCAGAAATGGAAATTAAGTACGGATATGCAATGGGAAATTTGGCAATTGAAATGAGTGTCCAAGATGAGGAATTTCAAGTGAAAATTGAAGAATTTTTTTAATCATTGGGTAAACTCAGTCACTGATATTTTAACGGAAATGATTGAGAATCATCAGTTAGATGAATCAATTAATCTGAAAAAAAAACGCAGAATCCATTGTTGCCATGATTGAAGGCGGAATTTTACTATTGGTAAGCCGACAAAATACCCCAGTTTTACACGATGTTTTTGAAGTGATTAAACAACAGTATCATTTAGATTAAAGACAAAAAGTTAAGACAAGACTTACTAACGGATGGTTAGTAGGTCTTTATTTCGTTTCGCTATTATATTTATTGCTTCTACACATTCTCAATTGCTGGTTCTACAGCACTTAATTGTTATAAATCACTTCTAAAAAATTTATTATTTAATTAAATATATATGTCCCTTAAAAGCAATTTGAGCACAATTCTTTCTGCAAGATAGATCCCTATAATACGTATTTTCAAAGGTATTAATCTAAAATCTGCACCAAAAGAAAATGACTCAGAATGTCTTTGATAAGGAATATGAAAACAAATTCTCAACAAGCATTTAATTTTTATAATGAACCATATATTAATCTTTTATCAATCAAAGTGTTCATGCGAAATTAATATCTGAAAGATTGGGTCATTCTAGTATTGGTATTACCATGGATACTTACAGACATACGTTGCAATCCGTAGACCAACAAGCAACTTGAAATTGGATAGTCTATTCAAATGTAATCCATCATAATTTGTTGACAAACTGTTGACGGAATTGGTCAACAAAATAGCCAAATGGGTTAGATTCAAACAATATGAAAAAGGACGAAACCTTTATACATAAGGTTTCGTCCTTTTTCTCATTTCTGTTCTTACTTACTCGCCCATCCAGTTTGTATGGAATACGCCTTCTTTGTCTACACGTTGGTATGTGTGTGCACCAAAGTAATCGCGTTGAGCTTGTAAAAGATTAGCTGGTAAAGTTTCTGTACGATAGCTATCATAATAAGCAATTGCGCTCGCGAATGATGGTACTGGGATTCCACTCTCAATAGCTAATGTTAGAACTTCACGCAATGCAGATTGGTAACTTTCAGCAATCTCTTTAAAGTATGGATCTAATAACAAGTTTGCCAATTTAGGATCTTGGTCATATGCATCTTTAATTTTTTGTAGGAATTGAGCACGGATGATACAACCACCGCGGAAAATCATCGCGATATCACCATAGCTTAGATTCCAATCATATTCTTCTGATGCTGCGCGCATTTGTGCAAATCCTTGAGCATATGAAACAATTTTACTTAAATAAAGTGCTTTACGTACTGCTTCAATTAACTCTTCTTTTTTACCTTTAAATGCTTCAACTTTAGGTCCTGTTAACAATTTACTTGCTTTGACACGCTCATCTTTCATTGCAGAGATAAAGCGAGCAAATACTGATTCTGTAATAATCGGAAGTGGAACACCTAAATCTAAAGCGTTTTGACTTGTCCATTTACCTGTTCCTTTTTGTCCAGCCGTATCAAGGATCATATCAACAAGTGGTTTTCCTGTTTCTTCGTCCACTTTTGTAAAGATATCAGCAGTAATTTCGATTAAATAGCTGTCTAACTCACCTTTATTCCACTCTGCAAACACATCATGAAGTTCTGTTGCACTTAGACCAAGTACGTTTTTAAGAATAAAATATGCTTCACAAATTAATTGCATATCCCCATATTCAATTCCGTTATGAACCATTTTTACATAATGGCCAGCACCGTTCGGTCCAATATATGTAACACAAGCATCGCCTTCAACTTTTGCTGAAATGGCAGTTAAGATTGGTTCCACAAGCTCGTATGCTTCTTTTTGTCCACCTGGCATAATCGAAGGTCCTTTTAACGCTCCTTCTTCACCACCAGAAACGCCTGTACCGATGAAGTGAATACCTGTAGGTGCTAGTTCTTTATTACGTCTAATTGTATCTTGGAAGAAAGTATTTCCACCATCCATAAGGATGTCGCCTTTTTCAAGATATGGTTTTAATGAATCGATCGTTGCGTCTGTCGCTGCACCAGCTTTAACCATTAAAAGAATTTTACGTGGCTTTTCTAATGAGTTAACAAATTCTTCAACTGTTTTTGCACCAACGAAATTTTTTCCTTCTGCTTCGTTCTTTAAAAACTCTTCTGTTTTATCATATGAACGATTGAAAACAGAAACAGAATATCCACGACTTTCAATATTTAATGCAAGGTTTTTCCCCATTACTGCTAAACCGATAACTCCAATTTGTTGTTTTGACATATCGAATTCCTTTCTTGACACATTAGTTTTTTTGTTAAAGCATGATATGAGTTCTCTTATACCATTTTACATAAAATTGGTCGAATAAGACAGAAATATCTAATATAAAGTTTAGATAAAGTTTAACACTCTCATTACATCATTCTGTAGTAATTGGGTATAACATCTTTATCACGCCTTTAAATTCATAACATCGATGTTAGTGTTTACTCAATTGATTATAATTAATTTGGTTAAATCCAAAAAAATACTAAAATTGCTTTTTCAATATATTTAAGGGTATGTAAGAGGCAATGAAAAAGATCTTCTTTTCAACTTGTGAATAGGAAAACTTTTTCTGAAATTTGCCTATTTCAATCGTTTTAGTAGCTTAAATTTGAACAAAGCATTATTAATTTGTTTATTAAACAAATTAACTATAATATATAGATAATTTAACATTTTTCTTATTGTTAGTCAATTAACTCATGTAGAATTTTTGGGAAAAACCGTTTTATTTATTATTGTACGTATTCTCAGTTGATTTTGGCTCGCACGAATAAGAATATTGACTACTGTAAAGAGCCTTTTTGGACTACTTACTACGAAACCCTAAAGCACTATGAAAAAAACCAGGCATTTGCCCGGTTTCAAGAAGTTTACTCAACTTAATCTTATCTCTCCAAAAAATATCTTTCAGCGTTGTTATATCCAATATTCCTAACCATTTGTTCAAGATAAGCCGTGTCGTTAGGAGCTTTACCTTCCTCTACCCAATTTCCTAGGATATTACATAAAATCCGACGGAAATAATCATGACGCTCATAAGAAAGGAAGCTACGTGAGTCTGTCAGCATGCCGACAAAATGGCTGAGTACGCCAACATTAGCTAAATCTTTCATTTGTCTTTCCATTCCATCGATGTGGTCGTTAAACCACCATCCAGACCCAAATTGAATTTTCCCTGGAACACCTTCTTCGTAGAAGTTCCCCATCATTCCAGCGAGCACAGCATTATCTTTTGGATTTAAATTATAAAGAATGGTTCTAGGCAACGCATCTTGCTGTTCTAGTGCGTCAAGGAAATGTGACAACCCTTCTGCTACATTTGCCTCACCTACTGAGTCAAAGCCTGTATCTGGGCCAATCAGTTCCTTCATTTTTGTGTTGTTATTACGAATTGCTCCCATGTGCAGCTGCATCACCCATTGTTTTTCAGCATACATTTTTCCAAGTTCTTTTAAAAGGAATGAACGATATGCGACGATTTCATCCTCTGAAAGTTGTGTGCCACTAAGTCGTTTATTGAAAATCATTTCTGCTTCTGATTTCGTTGTTTCCTTATAAAACATCTTTGGAATATCATGATCAGATGCGCGGCCACCGTTCTCATGGAAGAATGCAACTCGTTGTTTAAGTCCATTCAATAAACCATCCAGAGAACTAGATTCAAAACTTGAAACTTGTGCCAATTTTTCAAGCCAACTTTCAAATGTTGGACGTTCTATAAAAAGTGCTCCATCTGGACGGAATGTTGGAGCGATGATAGCTGTAAATGTTGAATCATCTTTTAGTAATTGATGATATTCAAGATTTGACACTGGATCATCTGTAGTTCCGATAAATTTAACATTTGATTTTTCAATAAATCCTCTTGCTCTGTATTCTGGCTGTTGCAATTTCTCATTACATTCTTCCCAAATCTCACTTGCTGTTTCTGGACTAAGGCTTTTTTCAATACCGAAATATGATTTTAATTCCATATGTGTCCAATGATAAAGCGGATTGCCAATTAAATGAGGTACGGTTTGTGCCCATGCTGCAAATTTTTCATAATCCGATGCGTCACCAGTAATGAATCTTTCACCTATCCCGTTCATACGCATGGTACGCCATTTATAATGGTCTCCAGCAAGCCATAATTGTGTAATATTTTCAAAAGGCTTATTTTCCCACACTTCTTGTGGATTTAAATGGCAGTGAAAGTCAAAAATCGGTAGTTGATAGGCTGCATTTTCATATAAACTTACTGCAGTAGCTGAATCTAGTAAAAAGTCTTTGTCTAAAAAATTCTTCAAAGTTTTCTCCTCCAAATTTTGTGATAAAACTTATATTACACTTTCCTGTAAACCTTTTCAAAAACAGTAATAATACTACTCAAAATTCCCACTCAATTAATTTGTTTGTTAAACAAATTAATTACAAATCTAATTTATCACTTTTTTTTTATTTCGTCAATTCCCCTTATTGAAGATATTCTTAAAATAGTTAGGAATAATGTTGTGAAAACTGTTATAATGAAAACGCATACATAAAAACAGCTCACGAACGGGGGAATAAATGCAT
This sequence comes from Paenibacillus sp. FJAT-29882, assembly GCF_001510645.1. Classification (GTDB taxonomy): domain Bacteria; phylum Bacillota; class Bacilli; order Bacillales; family DSM-1321; genus Peribacillus. The sequence continues at coordinate 1,942,647 of NZ_LMVB01000001.1, forward strand.
GGTTACGGGGGATGCATCTTATATAAAAAAAATCAATCGATCATTAATCATCAAAAAAATCATTGAGGAAGGCATGATTTCCAGAGCAGATCTTTCGAAAGCAACAGACTTAACAAGAGCAACCATTTCAGCACAAGCTGTTTCTTTATTAGAAGAAGGTCTCATTGTTGAAAGGCAACTAGAGCATTATGCAGTCGGCAGAAAGCCAATTATGCTTTCTATAAACGGTGAAGCAGGATACTCGTTAGGTATTGACCTTGACTATGGCCATATTTCTTTTACTCTATCAAACTTGCTTGGCCATCCTATTTCTACAAAAGATATCGAAATAAATACAACAGAATACACATCGATTTTTCGTATATTAATCAACGAGATCAAATCATTCATTACAAATTTTTCAGATAGCCTCTATGGAATTATTGGAATTGTCATCGGTATCCATGGGCTCGTTACGAAAGATGAAGTTATTCAATATGTTCCATCCTTACAGTGGCGAGACATCCCTTTAAAAAGGGACCTACAGAAAGAAATTGACATTAATATTTATCTTGAAAACAATGCAAACTTATGCTCGTTTGCTGAACGAGTCTTTGTCCATCATGAAACTGACAATTTGTTATGTGCAAGCCTTTCTTCAGGGATCGGTCTTGGCATGATGATGAACAGTGAGTTTTTTCGTGGTCATGATGGATTTGCAGGTGAGATCGGCCATATGATTGTCGTACCTGGAGGAAAACCTTGTAAATGTGGAAATTTGGGTTGTTGGGAGCAATACGCATCCGAAACGAGTTTTTTCAAACAACTGTCTGAAGAACGGCAAATCAAGAATCTGAGTTATGATCAAATTCAAAGATGGATGGACGAAGGCGATGAGATCGTGCTTGAGAGAATCGAAGAATTTATTTACTATTTATCAATTGGTTTAAACAATATGATTAATTTATATAATCCCGATGTCTTAGTGTTATATAGTGAACTGCTTCGAATGTTACCAGAGTCCGTCAATAAAATTAAAGAAAATCTTACGTCTTCTATCAGTCATTATCGTGAACTGTCGATATCCTCAATTGGGAAAAAAGCTTGCGCTATGGGAGCTTGCGCACTAGCCATCAAACATTTCCTCGATGTTCCAATGCTTAATTTAACATATGAAGAAGATGCGATGCTAAAATCGAAAGTAATTATATAGTCGGTTCCCCTTTCTAGCATTCTGCTAACAAGGGGAGTTTTTTGTTTGCAATTAATAAAAGATACCCTATCCCGTTTAATAAGTATGGATGGATGGTATATCCGTAAACATATTCTGTCAATACAAAATGAATCACAGACTAAGTATGCCGCGCCCTTTAGTCCTTCGTCTATTTGATCTACATCCTGTGGATGCAAACTTACCCTTTTAACACCACAACTTTATCTCACCAATCGGGCCTTTACGGGCAAGTTATCCCCCACCTATGCTTCTTCGATTCCTTTAGGCCTTAAGGTGGGAGTCTTGACTTTCCGCTAATGCAAGATAAAAATGGATTCTATTTTCCTAAATACAACAAACTCCCCTTCTAGCAAGTCTGCTAAAAGGGGAGTTTGTTGTATTTAGTTGTTAATTCGAATCATACTCTTTAATTTAGCGATAAAACTTAAGCTAAATCTGGGTTGTTTTTGCTATTTCTTTCTTTTAACTCTTCGACGATTTTGCTATACATAGCATCTGTTAATTTGTAAAATAACACCAGAATAACAAGTGCAATAATGTTTAGACTAGCAGGTACCATGAACATTAGTCCTTTAAGACCAAGCAGTGTTTCTGAAGTTTGCTGTACATTTGGAACATAAGCAATCACTCCTAACGCAACCCCTGGAATGAAACCTGCAAGTGCTTGTGCCAATTTACGGAAGAAACTGTATGATGAATAGACCACACCTTCTGTCCGTTCGCCTGAATTCCATTCATGATAATCAACAGCATCAGCAACCATCACCCATGGAAGACCCATAGCAAAAGCAAGTCCAAAGCTCCCGATTGAAAATGCAATCAAGAATGTTGTCGTATCAGTTGGCAACACAAAGTTAACAATATCAGCTGCGATACCAATTACAAGCCCAAGAGCAAACGTTTTCTTTTTACCAATTCGTTTTACAAGAGCCGGTATAAACATAGAACCAACAATCGCAAGTCCAATACTCAGGAAAGTCAGAATCGCCATTAAACTCGGATTGTTTAAGTTATATTCCAAATAGTATAACTGGACAGCTGTACGAAGATTGCTACCTGCAATCATGAACAATGATACTAAACAAAGTACAATTAATGGTTTATTAGATAACAATGATTTAAACAATACTGGAAGTGGAATTTTTTCTTTTCTCTGCTGTCTTACAATTTTTTCTTTTGTGTTACGGTAACAAATAAAGTGGAAAACTACGCCAAACAATGCCATGATTGAAACGGCAACAAGATAACCAGTCTTATGGTCAGAAAACTGAAGTACAATCGGAATAACAGAAACCCCTGCAATCAGTAAAGCCATTTGACTCCCAATCGCTCTAAATGATCCAAGTGACGCGCGATCTATTGGATCTTGAGTCATTGCTGCAGATAAAGATCCATAAGGAATGTTTACAATAGAGTACGCAAGTCCAAATGCCATATACGTACCAAATGCCCAGACAACTTTTCCACTATCGGAAAAATCCGGTGCTATAAATGAAACGACTGTTAAGATGGCGAGAGGAATGGACCCCCAAAGAATAAATGGTCGAAACTTTCCGCGTTTTGAGATGTTCGTTCGAGAATCAACAAAAGCCCCGACACTCGCATCGGCAAAGGCATCGAAAATTTTTGAAATTAAGAAGACTAAGCCGGCCCAGTACGATGAAATTCCTAATATATCTGTATAAAATTTCAAAAGATAAATCTGTCCCATATCAAACATGAGACCGTTTCCAACATCGCCAAAACCGTAGGACATTTTCTCTTTTAAACTCAGTTTTTTGGAACTAGTAGCTGTTGTTTTTGATGCTAATGCTGGTGCTCCCATAAAACCCACCCCTTTTTCAGTTAAAAGTACCCTCGTTTGTAATCCTTTTCAAAAGGAATTAAATAAAAAGTGTTACCCAATTTCGAATTAAAATGCAATTAATTAATTTGTTCATTAAACTAACTAATTATTTATACATGTAGAATATCACTTTCGACATTATCCGTCAATAATAAATTGAAAGCGCTAATGTAAAAAAATATTCTTTTTTTAGTTTATATTTAGAATTTTAGATCAAATTTTGCAGCTGATTGTTATTTTAAAGGAATAGATCATAAAAAGAGATCATTCTTGAAAAGTAAATTTCTTGAGTAGTGATAGGTCTCAAGCGTCTTCAAAAATTTAGAACTTATAATGTCGCCACATTCTTATTTCTTCTTCGTCCTTCTACCTCGTCTAATGGACACCATAAAAAACAAAAAAATGATGATGCCCCACATGTAAACTGGATGTCCCCATAGTTACTTTGTGATAGTAGTTTCGTCCAGATAGCTTATGAGACATCTTCATTTATTTAAGAGCACATCGACTATCATATCTCCTATTGAGTAAATTGAAAGCTAATACAGTATATCTTTTCTTACTTATAAAAGGATGCCATTTTGTATGAGAAGTATCACGTAATTTATCAATTCAAGCAAATATTTTAGAAATGACACATATAGTGTAAAAAAGTCTAAATGAGGTGAAGTCCATGGATTCATTAAAATCCATTTCTGATGAGATCAAATCTACTCAACATACTTTTCTTAGACTATCTAAAACCAAACGGCTTGTGTTAGGCTCTCTTTTCGCGAGTCTAGCCGCACTCTTTCAATCAGCTGGAGGTCTTTTCCCTGGAATCGGTTATTTCATTAGCCCACTAGCTACTGCTCCTATCCTTTTTTGCTCCATGCTTTCCATTCCTCTTGGTTGGATTTCCTATTTGCTAACAATCGGATTACTCCTTATTCTTCAGCCAAGCGAACTCATTATTTTCCCCTTTACAACAGGTTTATTAGGGATTGGTGCTGGAGCTGCTTTTTACTTTTTCAAAACGAGAGTAAGTATTATTGTTAGCGGTGCTACACTATTAACGATTGGAATTATCATCTTATTGTACGGTTTCGAATTCCCAGTACTAGGTCCTACTGTTTCTCAGACTTTTTCTTTCCTCACACTAGGTCTTATTTTATTATTCGCTATCCTTTATAACTGGGTTTGGGTTGAAATTAGTATAACCATTTTTAAAAGAGTAAAAGCGATTATATCTTCGTAACTTTCCAAATTACACCTGTGTTTGGAATCAGTAGTTTAGTACTTCCAGGTGGTTTAAAGATGCCAAAATCGGTAATAAACATTTCATTTTGTTTCCCAAACGTAACATCAATCGGCCGTTCCAAGCCGCCTCCACCCGTTGCACTTGCTGCAAGTCCAGTTTTGTTGACAGTAAATGTCGTGATTTTTCCTGTTTCAGTATGAACCCTAGAAACGCGGTGACCAACTAACGGAGAGGCTTTTCCACCAGTCGTATCTGGTGCCTCACTTCCAAACTCAGCAATAAATCCTATAGGGTCATAGTTAAAATCAAAGCCCATTATGGCCGAATGGGGAGCAAATGTAGCGACAGGTTTTGGTGGCTGCATGGGGTGCTGTCTGAGCAAAAAGGTTGGCTGTAGCTTTCCTTCTGGTTTGAACATAGAATTTGTCACAGGTTGCCCCCCTGTATAATCAGGCCATCCATACCACATTCCTTGCCTGATCCATTGAAATTCATCCGGAGATTGATTGACAGGCCGACTTCCTCGGACATCAATTCCATGATTTCCGCAAAATAAGCAATTTTGTCGATCGAACTTTAGACGAAATGGATTCCTTAGTCCCAGGCAACTAATTCAAGCTGAGTTCCGTCCGGATTGGCTCTCAATATACTACCGCTCGCCTTCACCATGCCTTTTATATATTCCCCTCGATAGGAAGGGACACCAAATGGAGAATACGCTCCTGTCCATACACGTTCACCTGATTGATCAGATAAAATATTTCTTGTTTCAAAGTTTTGTCCGACTAGCGGAATGAAAGATCCTGGATAATCATGAAAGTACGGATACTGCTTCACCCACCTGCTATTATCTTCACCAATAACACCGGAGTTAGTCGCTGTTCCTTGGCCGAAATACATCTTACCTTCAGGGCCGAATATCACACGATTGTTATGATGATCACCGAGGCTCGGTAATCCTGAAATAATATCCTTCTTAGAACCATCTGGTTTTACTATTGTAATAAACCCTCGATGAGCAACATAGATGTTTTTCCTTATAAAATGTAATCCCCGTAAGCGGAGGGTTAAATCCCTCAGCAATTACTCTTATTCCGGTTGAGGGGTGCATTAACACTTTACCATTTCCTGAACCTACTCCAGCATCTGCGATGAGCATATCCCCTTGATCTGTAAACGTTAAATTAATGGGTGTCATAAGTTTCTCAGCAAATACTTCAATTTTATAGCTTGATGGAACCAAGATATCTTCCGGTTTTGTAATTTGAACCATTGGATCAGGACGTTCCACGGTATCCCCCTAAAAAGCCTCTATTTTTATATATTCAAAAGAGAGTAGTCCCTATTCTATCGTATTGAAAAGAAAGCACGTATTAGATTTGTAAAGAAACGTCAATTATTACAAGCTCATTTGAAGATTCTAATGCCTCTTTCAGCATATTTTCAAATTCAGCTACTCGAGACACTCGTCCCCCTTTGACTCCAAAGCTAGTTGCCAACTGGACAAAATCCGGGTTTTGAAATGCTACTCCATAGCTCTTTCCAAACATTTTATTCATCGTCTCCTGTTCCAATTTTAATATTGAATCATTTAGAATAATGATAATGAAAGAAAGTCCTAAACGCTTGGCTGTCTCTATTTCTGAAAAATTCATTAAAGCCCCGCCATCTCCAGTTATACAAATTACGGAATCATTGGGGCAAGCTAACTTAGCACCTATGGACCCTGGAATAGCAATTCCCATTGAGGCTAGCCCATTTGATATAATAAGCCTATTCGGCTGTTTTGGCTGATAAGTACGAGCAATTGATACTTTATGGGCACCGACATCTGAAATCACAATAGTATTCTTTGAAGAGAGCTTTTCGATAATATGTAAGACTTTCTCTATCGTTAAAGGTAATGATTTAAAATCTTGTGGTATTTCTTCAATTTGATAAGATTTCTTGATTTTTTCTTGAAGATCTCCGAAAGGTACCCATGATTTAGTTGGAATAGTAAGTCGATTAAACTCCCTTAAGGATTGCTTGATATTTCCGACCAATTCTACCTGTACGGGATAATACTCATCTATTTCAGCGGGTATTGCATCTAAATGTAAAATCGGCAGTTTCTTTTCATTCCATTCTTTAGGTAACTTTTCCACGAAATCAACTCCAATGACAATAAGCAAGTCTGCTTCCTTGATAGCAGCTAAAACTTCATCATTTTTATTGAACCCAAAAGTGAAGAAATTAAGTGGGTGATGTTTAGGTAAAACTCCTTTTGCCATAAAGCTATGAATCACCGGTGCTTGAAGAGTTTCAATAAAGGTATGAAGTTCAGCTACGGCTTCTTGTCTAATCACTCCGTTACCAATAATAACAAGTGGTTTCTTATATTGTTGAATAAGTGATATTGCAGCCTTTAGCGAATCTATTACAGGAATACTTTGTGGAACAGAAGTAGCCGGTAAGGGTTTGCTTGAAATCATTTGTTCTGCTAAGTTCTCCGGTAATTCTAATACTACTGGTCCTGGTTTCTCCATCCTTGCGACTCTAAAGGCTTTTCGGATCATTTCAGAAATTCTTTGTGAATCTTTGATTTGAATACTCCATTTTGTTGCAGGTTCAAATACTTTTGCTATATCCAAATACTGATGGGATTCTTTATGTTGTCTTTCAAAAGCAGCTTGTCCTGTGATGACCACTACAGGTGAATGATCTAGCTTCGCACTTGCTATTCCTGTCAACAAATTAGTAGCACCGGGTCCAAGCGTCGATAAACATACCCCCACCTTACTCGATAACCTTCCATATACATCCGCCATGAAAGCAGCCCCTTGTTCATGTCGAACATTCACAAACTGAATTTGGTTAGATCGGGATAAGGAATCTACGAGATCAAGAATTTCTTTACCAGGAATGCCGAAAACATATTCGACCCCTTCACTTTCTAAACATTGAACAAGTATATCCGTTACTTTCATATGGTCCTCCTTAAGCACTATCTTCTTAAAATAAGTTTGATTATAAAGTGTACAAGCTTTTCTTTTAGGTTTACCCAATTCACTAGCAATCATTAAGCGAAAAAATATTTTTTTAGACTCCATGTAATTCTGTTTTACTTAAAAAAACAGATTGTAGTCTTATTCTTAATGACGTATGCATTTAAAAACCCGATTCCACTAATTTTGGAATCAGGTTTTTTTATGAAAGAGCTTAAGGTCATTTCGAACTTCCCATCAAATAACAGTCTACTTCACGTGCAACTTCACGACCTTCGTTAATCGCCCATACAATGAGGCTTTGACCCCTTCTTGCATCACCAGCCGCGAAGATTCCTTCGATATTTGTTTTGTAATCGCCATAGACAGCGTTGATTTTTTGATTCGTTGTTGCTACACCGAACTGAGTTAATAACGGCTGTTCTGTTCCTTCAAACCCGATTGCGATGAAGACCAATTGTGAGGGCCAGATTTTTTCGGATCCTAGAATTTCTTTATAGTAGTATTTTCCATCTTCATCCTTTGTTTTTTTCATTTGAATGGTATGCAGCTCTTTTACATGTCCTTTTTCATCCACGACAATTTTCTTCGTCTGGATAGAATATTCACGGGGATCATCACCAAATTTTGCTTCAGCTTCTTCATACGCATATTCGAGTGTAAAGACGTTCGGATAGGCTGGCCACATATTTTCGGACGTACGAGATGTTGGTAATTTTGGGTGCTTGCCAAATTGCACGACACTACGACAATTTTGGCGGATTGCGGTAGCGACACAGTCAGCTCCTGTATCTCCACCTCCGATTACGATTACATCCTTGCCTTTTGTATCAATGAACTGGCCGTCCTCAAAATTGGAATCTAGTAAACTTTTCGTAGTGGTTGTTAAGTAATCCATTGCGAAATGAATTCCTTTCGCTTCCCTGCCCTCAAGCATTAGATCACGCTGTTTTTGAGCCCCTGTACAAAGGATAACGGCATCAAATTGGTTTTGAAGTTCTTCGGTTGAGATATCTTTGCCAACTTCCGTATTTGTGACAAAGTCGATGCCTTCTTTAGTTAGTAATTGGATGCGGCGCACGACAATGTCTTTTTCAAGCTTCATGTTTGGAATACCGTATATTAATAATCCTCCTGCACGGTCTGACCGTTCATAGACGGTTACATTGTGGCCTGCTTGATTTAGTTGATCCGCACTTGCTAAACCAGCAGGACCTGAGCCGATAATAGCGATTTTCTTCCCTGTCCGTTTTTCTGGTATACGCGGTGTTATCCAGCCATTTTCAAATCCCTTATCAATGATGCTTCGCTCAATACTTTTAATTGTGACCGCTGGATCAGAAATGGCTACTGTACAAGACCCTTCACAAGGAGCTGGACAAACGCGACCTGTGAATTCTGGGAAATTATTCGTTTTAAGCAACCGATCTAACGCTTCCTTCCATCGCTCACGATAAACTAAATCATTCCACTCTGGGATTAAATTGTGAATTGGACACCCGGTTGTCATCCCTTGTATTTCCGAACCCATATGGCAGAAAGGAGTGGCACAGTCCATGCACCGCGCTCCTTGTTGACTTAACATCTTATTAGACAAAGGGGATGAATACTCTTTCCAGTCGCTTAATCGCGCAAGTGGATCTCTATCTTTTGGTTTTTGACGAGTAAATTCCATAAATCCTGTTGCTTTTCCCATATTCCTCTCTCCTTTCTTATTTCATCATTGTTTCAAATATTTGAATAGAATTTCTTTTTTCTCGTCCGGTGTTCGCTTGAAATGCAGCCATTGTCGCTTGTTCGTCTGTTAAACCAGTTTGTTTTTGTTCTTGAATACTTTCCAACATACGTTTATAGTCTTTTGGAATGACTTTTACAAATTTTCCAGCGATCTCATCCCAATTCTCAATCACATTACACGCTTTGATACTACCTGTGTAAATATAATGACTAAGAATCATTTCCCACAGTATCGCGACATCGCGTCGATCATCAATCTCACAAAGTTCGATCATCTCTTGGTTGCACAGTGCCATAAACTCATCACGATGATCGGCAAGAACGTAAGCGATTCCTCCTGACATACCTGCCGCAAAGTTTTTTCCAACGTTGCCCAAAATGACAACGCATCCACCAGTCATATATTCACAGCCATGGTCGCCAATCCCCTCCACAACAACGTTTACACCACTATTACGAACCGCAAAACGTTCTCCAACGCGACCGTTGATATAGGCTTCACCGCTAGTTGCACCAATTAAGGCAACATTTCCGGCAATTACATTCTCTGACGCTACAAGCTGAGCTTCATAAGGTGCCTTCACAATCAGTTTTCCACCAGATAGTCCTTTTCCGAGATAGTCATTCGCATCACCAGTTAAATGAAGACTCAATCCATTCGGAATAAAGGCACCGAAACTTTGCCCGGCTGATCCTGTAAAACGAAGCGTGATTGTATCTTCATGTAATCCTTCTTCTCCATATCGTTTTGAAACTTCACTACCAACGATGGTTCCAACAACACGGTTGACATTTGTAATCGGAAGCGTGATATCCACCGGTATCTGATCTTCTAAAGCTGGGAGAACCCTTGGCAAAATGACTTGAATATCTAGTGATTCATTAATCTTATGGTTTTGGGGTGTTTGAAACGTACGAATTCCTTCAGGCTGATATAACAGCGTGGATAAGTCCAAATGTTTTGCTTTCCAATGATTTTTTGCTCGCTCACTTACTTGTAAGACATCTGTACGACCAACCATTTCCTCAACTGTTTTAAATCCAAGTTCTGCCATAAGTTCACGAACTTCCTCGGCAACAAAACGCATAAAGTTTACAATATGATCTGGATTCCCGGTAAATTTTGCACGAAGCTCCGGGTTTTGTGTCGCGACCCCGACAGGACAAGTATCCAAATGACAAGCACGCATCATGACACAACCTAGAACAACAAGTGGTGCTGTCGCAAAACCAAATTCTTCTGCCCCTAATATCGCGGCCATGACGACATCTTTTCCGGTCATGAGCTTTCCGTCTGTTTCTAAAATGACTCTCTCGCGTAAGCCATTCAGCATTAATGTTTGATGTGTTTCTGCAAGTCCAAGTTCCCAGGGTAACCCTGTATGTTTAATGCTAGTTTTAGGAGATGCACCAGTTCCGCCCTCGTACCCACTGATAACGATAACATCTGCAGCGCCCTTGGCTACACCAGCTGCAATGGTCCCAACGCCTGCTTTTGATACTAGCTTCACGCTGATTCTTGCGTCACGATTGGCGTTTTTCAAATCGTGGATCAACTGTGCTAAATCTTCAATGGAGTAAATATCATGATGTGGCGGCGGAGAAATGAGTCCAACACCTGGTGTAGAACCCCGGACTTCTGCAACCCATGGATACACTTTATTACCAGGAAGCTGCCCTCCTTCACCTGGTTTCGCTCCTTGTGCCATTTTAATTTGCAATTCATCTGCATTGACCAAATAATGACTTTTCACACCAAAGCGACCTGAGGCAATTTGCTTAATGCCACTTCGACGATTGTCGCCATTTTCGTCTATGATATAACGATTTGGATGTTCCCCGCCTTCACCACTGTTGCTTTTCCCACCTAACCGATTCATCGCAATTGCTAATGTTTCGTGCGCTTCTTTACTTAAAGAACCAAAGGACATCGCACCGGTTTTAAATCGGCGGACGATCGAGTCAACAGATTCCACATCCTCAATTGCTACGGCTTGGCGAGATGGATCAAATGAAAATAAATTGCGTAAGAATCCAATCCTTTCCTCATTTGCCATATATGAATATTGTTTATACAATTCATAATCACCTTTGCGGGTAGCCCATTGCAGGGTATGAATTGTCTTTGGATTAAAGGCATGATGTTCACCGTTTTTTCTCCATTGAAAATCGCTTCCTGACTCTAACGTATCATCATTCGAATCAACGAATGCCTTCATGTGACGAATCCTAGCTTCTTCCTCTATAGTCGCTAAGTCAATCCCGCCAATTTGTGAAGCCGTTCCACTAAAGTAACGGTCGATAACGCTTGAACCAATGCCTACTGCTTCGAAAATTTGTGCACCACGATAGCTCTGTACCGTCGAAATACCCATTTTTGACATAACTTTAACGACACCATCGGTAATACATTTGCCGTACCTTTTAACTGCTTCTTGATAGCAGACAGATAAGCTTCCATCTAAGATTGCTTCTTTATAAGTGGCATAAGTAAGATATGGGTTGATCGCATCCGCACCATATCCAATAAGTGCAGCAAAATGGTGAACTTCTCTTACATCTCCGGCTTCAACAATTATGCTTACATTTGTACGGTTTCCTTGTTTAACAAGATGATGATGTAAGGCGCTTACTACTAATAAAGATGGGATGGCCGTTTCATCTTTATTCATATATCGATCTGATAATATTAATAGGGTTGCACCTTCAGCAATTACTTGATCTGCTTCTCGAAAAATACACTCAAGTTTACTTTCTAAATTTTCAGAAAATACAGTGTGTATACATGCACTTCTAAAGCCTTTGATCACTTTCAATTGTTCCATTTGACTATTCGTTATAATAGGCGTTTCAAGCTGAATCCTACAGCAATTTTCTTCATTAGGTTGAAGCAAATCCCCTTCTGCCCCCAAGTATGTCATCGTTGACGTAACAATTTTTTCACGAATCGAATCAATTGGTGGATTGGTAACTTGGGCAAAGGATTGCTTAAAATAGTTAAAAAGAGATTGTGGACGATCCGATAATACAGCCAGTGGACTATCATTCCCCATAGAACCTAGCGGGTCCTTTCCTTCCGTGATCATGGGCAGCAAATATTTTTTGACTTCCTCATACGTGTAACCAAACGCTTTTTGACGCGAAAGCAAATCCGCGACTTCATCTTCTTCTCTTTCCATATTATCTAATTGAACAAGATGTTCATCCAACCATTCTTGATACGGATAAGCCCCTGCCATTTCCGATTTTACTTCCTCATCGGAAACTATGCGTCCTTGTTCTAGGTCAAGTAAAAGCATTTTCCCTGGGCTCAAACGTTCCTTGTACAATACATTTTCTGGTTCAACGTTGATGATACCAACTTCCGATGAGAAAATAATATAATCATCTTTTGTCACATAATAACGTGCTGGGCGTAAACCATTTCGATCTAAAACAGCCCCAATTTGTTTCCCATCCGTAAAAGAAATGGCTGTCGGTCCATCCCATGGTTCCATCAAACAGCTATGATATTCATAAAATGCTCTCTTTTCTTTCGACAAATGCGGGTTATTTGCCCAAGGTTCGGGAATTAGCATCATCGCTGCATGAGCGGGTTTCCTACCTGCTAGCACAAAGAATTCCAAAGCATTATCTAATATTGATGAATCACTACCATTTGTATCAATAATCGGTAGCACTTTTGATAAATCTTCTCCAAATGCTTCAGAAACAAGCTTTTGTTCACGAGCTTTCATCCAGTTAATATTCCCCCGTAGCGTGTTGATTTCTCCATTATGGATAAGGTATCTATTCGGATGCGCCCTTTCCCAGCTCGGAAAAGTATTCGTACTAAATCGGGAATGTACGAGAGCAAAAGCAGAAACAAAAGAGTCGTTCTGTAAGTCTAGGTAAAAAGCATCTACTTGTTTGGGTGTTAGCAATCCTTTGTAAACAATCGTTCTACTTGAAAGGCTAGCAAAGTAAAAACGATACTCACGTTCTTTCGCCCATTGTTCGGCTTGTTTTCTAATTATAAATAATTTACGTTCAAATGCTAAATCATCTTGGATATCTCTATTTGCTCCGATAAAAACCTGGCGAATCGTTGGGCATGTCTCCATACCGACTTTCCCGATTATTCCGACATCAACAGGCACAGTTCTCCAACCAAGAACCGTTTGTCCCTCTCGTTCTATTAATTCGTTTATTTGCGCCTCAATCTTTATTTGCTCCGTCTGATCATTTGAAAAAAAGATCATCCCTACCCCATAACGTCCTTTTTCAGGTAAATGAAAGTTTAAGCAAATTTTCCGGAAAAATTCATCTGGAATTTGCACCATTAATCCTGCGCCATCCCCTGTATGCGGATCACTTCCCTGTCCGCCACGATGATCTAATTGACAAAGCATTTGAAGTCCTTGTTTCACAATATCATGTGTTGCATTTCCTTTTATATGAGCGTATAAGCCAATTCCACATGCATCATGTTCAAATTCAGGACGGTAGAGACCTTGCGCTTTTGGTAATTGATTATAGGTCATCATTTTCTCCCCCGTTTCTTTTTGCACAGTATCTTTGTTTTTTATTGTAATTTTCCCAATCAATATAAACAATATATCATTTAGATATAAATTATATTGATTTTATATGATTAATAAAAATGTAGTGTTCCATGCATCCTAATATCTACATTCATCTATTTTCGCATCATTTAAATTAGTAAGAAATTTTAAACTCACGCGATATTCTATGTATCCAAATCGATTTAAATAATATATCATTTAGATATAAACAATCTCGAAAAAGAATAAAGGAGGGGAAGTAATGGAACTGCGTCAATTAATCTATTTCATCGAAGTCGCTGAACGGGAGCATGTAACAGCCGCTGCAGATCATCTACATGTAGCGCAATCTGCAATTAGTTTACAAATTTCTAAACTTGAAGCAGAACTTGGTGTGAGTTTATTTGAGCGCGTCGGTAGAAATGTTAAACTCACGCAAATCGGAAAAATTTTTTTAATTCATGCAAAAGCAGCGATTAAGGCCGTTGATTACGCGAAAGAGAAGGTTGACGAGTACTTAGATCCGGAAAACGGAACGATAAAAATCGGCTATCCAACTAGCTTAGCAAACCATACGCTACCAACGGTCATTTCCGCTTTTAAAGCAAAATACCAGAACGTTTCCTATCACCTCCGTCAAGGCTCCTATGCATTTTTAATAGATTCTGTTAAAAATGGAGATATCGGGTTAGCTTTGCTTGGTCCTGTTCCGACAAATGAACCAGATATTAAGGCTGATATTTTATTTTCTGAAAGTTTTTCCGCTTTAGTCCCTGCTAGTCATCCTTTGGCAGAGAAAAAGAGCTTGTCCCTTAGCGAATTGCGAAATGACGACTTTGTATTATTTCCAAAAGGATATGTCCTTCAGAAAATAGCAGTAGATGCTTGCTTACAAGCAGGCTTTGCACCAAACATCATTGCAGAGGGAGAAGATATGGATGCAATAAAGGGCCTCGTTTCAGCAGGGATAGGCCTGAGCATCTTACCGGATGGGACACTTTATGAAACAACACCACGTTTCACTGTAAAAATACCGATTGATACACCACAAGTGCAAAGGACCGTAGGGGTTATCACTTCAAAAAATAGAAGCTTGGCGCCAACTGAACAAGTCTTTTATCATTTTGTTAAGGAGTTCTTCTCTTTGTTAGAGCATTATCGATAGGGTAGTCAAAAGATTCATCTAATCACATGCATTCGATCAGAGAAATCAAACTCTCTCAAGCGACAAAAAGCACAGGGGGATAGCTTCTAACGAGTTCGGTTGATGGGGAGGAAAATGCAAATAACAATGGAAATATCATACTAATCAGCATATATATCAGTAGCAAATTGGAAATATAAATGGAAAATAAAAATGCTCAGAAATCTGAGCGTTTTTTTGATGTAATATTTTACTATACTTATTGAACCAAAGACCCTGTTACTTTAAGTACACCCTTTCACAATCTTCGTTAAGAAAAGTGTGAATTAATCCTTTTTGCATTATGAATTAATTATTTCAACCTTACAGACTGGAATTTACATCCTACTTTGCTGTTCTGTTACGATATACAATCAGATTAATTCCATTTAATATGATGGTAACGATGAGAAGAACTGTTGCGGCAAACGCCACAGCATACATTGTGTCCATAAGAGCACCCCAATCCTCAATCTTTACCAGATGATAGTTATAGAAAATTTGGAAACATAGCGAAATAGCACAAGCACTAATACTCATAATGGAAAGAGCGACCCAATTCTTATTGTCCTGCTTTTTATCTCGTATGAGATTAACAACAGGAAGTAGCCAAGCAATTATTCCAAGCACGAGACTGCCAATATTAAGCCAACCAACATCAATCATATCTTATCCCCCTATGTATCTTCATTCTTGTTCAACTAAACTGCTCGTTAGTTTAAGTACAACTATTCACAATCCATATAATTATTTCAAATGGCACTATTCATCGTAATGAATATAAATGAGCTTGTTATTTTTCCGTAAATAGTCTTAAGTACGAATTTTTAAAAATGACCTACCCCTTGGGTAAGTCAAGTTTTTGGTATGCCAACTGATACTTTCCTCCTTCAGCAACTTCTGAATGGTACAAAGCTCTAAGGGCAAAATTTTTCTCAAGTTCGTGTTCTTCCATCAACTCTTTTAAGCGCTTTTGTAATTCTTCATTGTCTTTGATCAACTGTTTCATTTGCGATTTCATGTACTTCATGGGATTTCCACTCCTTTTAGATATCAAATCTATCCCAAGTATAGCATTAATCACATCATTACGATTACAGAACTTCGTAACATTTTGTACGGCATAACCTCTGTTTCCGTGGCAATAATTTACACAATTTCCACTTTATCATTCATTCTTCTTTTTGACATAAGAATAATCCAAAGCCTGTCTCATATCTTTATACAAAGACCTATTGGGAGTGAGTCAGCATGAAATCTTTTTACAAAGGGACCATTATATTGATTGTTGCAGCGTTTTTCGGGGAGTGTGTTGAGTTTTTTGTCAATATGATCCTTGCTAGGGAACTTCGTGAAGAAGGAATGGGACTTTATATGTCTATACTGCCAATCATTTTCTTGGCTTATATTATTTCTGGTTTCGAATTACAGGTTTCCATTTCAAAATTCGTCGCTGAAAATAGACCAAAACTTCATTATAGTTTACTACAGCATGCCCTCAAATTAGCTGGATACGCGATACTAATTACGTTTCTTTTAATATTAATCGTCGTATCATTTTCGAATGTTTTGAATAACTTTCATCCATATGTAAAATGGCTACTAATTGGGTTAATCCCGATCGCTGCTTTTTCAACGATCGCAAGAGGGTATTTCATGGGTGTTCAAGAAATGGGGAAAATCGCCTTTTCAAACTTCCTAAAAAAAGGCTTTCAATTCCTATTGCTCTTACTTATCTTTCATTTTCTACAATTTGACCAAGAAAAATCGCTACTAAGTGCGTTGATTATATTAATTGCTAGTGAATTCATTGTGTTTCTCTATTTGATTAGCTTATTTATCATTCAAATGCAAACGATGAGAAAAGTTTCGAATACCATGATTTCAGGTAAACATGCACGTTATAAGCTGCTTGCTGTATCGGTTCCCACCGTGGGACTTCGTATTTTTCACGCCATTACCAATGCCATCCAGCCTTTTTTAATTCACTCAGCCCTACTATCAGCTGGTTTTGGTGCCGTTATGGCGACTGAACATTTTGGGATGTTGATGGGAGTCGCTATGACAATCGGCTTTTTCCCTGCTTTTATCGCACATTCATTGATGATTATGCTCATTCCGAATGTATCAGACGCTTATGCCAAGCAAGATTACCAGAAATTAAGGAATTTATTGCAAAAATCCATGTCCTTAACACTACTTTATGGATTACCTGCTGTCTTCATTATGTACCTATTTTCAGAACCATTAACTTCACTCTTTTTTTCTTCGACTACAGCAGCGGTCTACTTAAAACTTTTAGGACCTTATTTCTTATTCCACTTCTTCATCATCCCGATGCAGGCTTATTTAATCGGATTAGGATTAGTGAAAGACGCTTTCATCCATACGGTATGGTCCCACATCATTTCATTTATGCTGATGTATCTCTTAGGATCTCAAGCCTCTTTGAATATGACTGGTGTTATTTTAGGCATGAACACAGGAGCTATTTTACTAACCATGATGCATTATGTAACGATATGTAAAAAGGTTGGGATTAACGTTTGGTTAACGAAACCTAGACAAAATGTTATTTAGCTCTGATGTACGACATCACCCAATGTATACAGGTCATCCAATAACTTGAAACTTGATTATACTTTCATCTGACTATTCAAGTATGAATACAAAAGTTCAAGACTAATAGCGCATAGCTTTTAAAAGATCTTGGAGTTTGATCGCATAGGAATAAATGAAATCTGCTCCTTGAAAACGGGCATTACTTCCTATTTTAATAAATTATTGTTGACCACCCCACCTAATGTTTATTCCAAATGGTGGAACAATTATTATTTCGTTAAAATAGCTTAACAATGAACTATTCTTCAATAATTAATTATACTTCAATTAAATTTTCCCTTGAAATACTTTCTAAATGATATGTATTAGGAAACAAAAAAGAGGTTACCAAAAGTATCAACTTTTAGTTAGCCTCTTTTCTCATTATCCTATTTATTATGTGGAATGTGTGATATCGACATTTTTCTTTTTCTCTCTTTTTTTCCTGCGCCAATATTTTATTAAAATCTTTTGTTTCTGATACTACAACTCCTGCCAGAGCAACAAGAGCAATCAAGTTCGGAATCGCCATTAATCCATTAAAGACATCAGCAATGGCACCAAAAAGAGCAAATAGAACAGCTAGCCATTTCCAGCCAAAGCCGTCATTAATGATTGAAAGTGAGAGATGTCACCTTCTGAAGATTGATCTTGATTCTTTGAAAAAGCGAGTTTTAAAGCATATGGTAGTTTACTAAACTGAAGGAAAGATATACGAAATGTTAAATAAACTCCAGTTCCTACTAATAAAATTAGTAGCGGTGGCCCCCAAATAATATCACTTAATTTGGTTATAAACTCAGTCATAGCTCCACGATCCTTTCTATTATTAATAAGGTGGGTACAAGATATCTCGTCTACATTTTTCATACTGAACAATAATAATGTGAAGAAGTGAAGATAATTACTAATGATTTATTTAATCATTTTAAAGAGGTGTTATAGTATGTAGAAGTGATTTTAGGAGTTTTTAATGAAAAACATACATTCATTCATTCATGCACGCAAGAACCGATGAGTTTGATTCCTTATCCACCAAAACAGTTGTCTCTTTACGTCTAATCAATCGAAAATCTCTAGAATTAAAATTTGTAATTTTCTGATTTACCAACAAATACACGTGCATGATTATTTCATTCATGTATCTTACCCGTATGAAGTTGGATAGAATTGAAAATAATAGCCCAAAATCAATAAAACGCCTCCTTCACCAATCAAAATATACTATTTTTACCATTATATTTCCCGAAGACTATTTGTTCAATATCAAACGTTAGGTATTCTTACACTTTTTAACTTGTCTTTAAATTAAGTATCATTGATTAACTGTTTCGCGCATTTGAGCTAACAGAATAAATACCATCTTCCCCAAGAAAATGTCCCATTATTAATGCAATAAAAGAAGTTTATAAACAATCTCAATTCATGTTAAAAATTTAGCGTAGTCAATCACGGTTTATATTCAAAAAATTACAGTTAACATAAAAATGCAGGAGGATAACAGATGAGGACAAAGAAAGATTTTCAGGATGTATAGAAGAGAGAAAGAAAAAACTGTTATCAAGTAAAATAACAGTTTTTTTACTTGATGACGTCAAACTACAAGTTCGACGTCACCAATTGAGAGTTTCTCTATCATATTTTCATACATTCAATTGAGTGATTACCCATGTTTATTGCTCTGTCAATCAAAATCGCGTTATGCATCTATTCATCCTGTATGAGGATTTCTCTACTATTCACAAACAAGGATTTGTCTTGAAAATAATCCTTTTCTAGCTATACATCGATCTGTAATCTCAAATCCAGAGTCTTTAATCATCTGATCAATTGTTTCAATCGATATCACGACTACTTTACTAGCAATACGGCGGGCATGTTTTAGAATGGATAGTTGATCCTCAGGTGTAGCATGCGTAAACAAATTGTATGGCATATCAATAATGGCTACATCATAATCCTCTGATACTTCTGAAATTGGACCACATGCTACATCGCCTTCAAGATCGAAATAGGCAATATTTTCATTTATTCCATCTATAATATGTGGGTTTATATCGCGCCCGACAATATCAATTCCCATGGACAGTGCCTCAACCAAGACAGTCCCAATACCACAACATGGATCTATCGCTTGAACCCCATCAGGATTAGGTACCGCAATGTTAGCAACAGCTCTTGCTACACGTGTACTGAGCGCAGTCGAATATTCATGAGGCTTTTTTTGATGGCGAAGCCAAATGGACTCACCTTTTCGATAGTTTCCAAAGTACCAACGCCCAGACTTGGTCACTACACCATACTCATAATCAGGTTGATGGATATCGAACTCTCCATTGATTCGTAAACCTAATTCTCGTTCTATCTTACGACGATCCTTATATTCAATTTTCTCCGATTTATCAAGGTCATTAATTTTCACAAAATTCACTTTGAATGTCGATTCATGCAATTCAATAGATTGAACCTGCTCTAGGATTTCTGATAGGTCATCCCCTTCAAATATGACGTCAATTCTTTCTTTTATAAAAGGACTCCGGCTCGGATCGACTTTAATACCTGTTTTCAAAATATTTGTTTTCGTCTCGATCCCAAATAAAGACCGCATCTCCATGTAACAAAGTGCACGCTCATCCATACGACAAGCATACGTGTATATAAAAGCTGGTATTTGCTTATGATTATCCAATCTGTTCCCACCCTATTTTGGTCATTTCTTTTGTCACCTAGGAAAAGTAAAATAAATCCTATTAGTACTTATCCAATCGCGTTAAGATCATTTTCTCCCAAATTCTCCATGGAAGTATGCTTTTTAGTAAAATACTTAATGTAACGCCTCTTCCAATTTTATTACGGAGCTTCATTTCTTTACTTGTCGATAGTTTTGCAACCTTATCAGCGATTTCTATTGGATTGCCATATGAGCTTTCGCTAGATTTAAGGTAGTTTTCCATTTTCATGAGATATTCATGATATGGGGAATTTTTATGTAGAGATTTTTCTGTTATGTGTTTTCCATTTGTCCAAATATTGGTTTTATATGAGCCTGGTTCAATGAGGGCAACGTCTATTCCAAACGGATTCAGCTCTAGACGAAGACATTCACTCCATCCTTCAATAGCGAACTTCGAAGAAACATAGGGAGATAATCCAGGGAAGCCCATTGTACCACTAATACTACTAATTGTAATGATTTTCCCATTGCCTTGTTTTCTCATAAAAGGAAGTACAGTCTGGGTTACTGCAATTACACCCAAGACATTCGTTTCAAATTGTTGTCTATATTCATCAATCGGAATATCTTCCACGAATCCAGCACCCGCATACCCAGCGTTATTCACTAATACATCTACTCTTCCTTTCATTTCAATACAATCTCTCAACCGACGTATCGAAGCTTCAGACGTAACATCCAACTCATAGATTTCAATCCGATCAGCAATTGCAGCCAACTCTGCCCTCTCTATTAGTTCAGCTTTCTTCTCCAGATTCCTCATCGTAGCCATAACTTGAAAACCTCGCTTGGCCAATTCTAATGAAGTTAATAATCCAAATCCGCTGGATGAACCCGTTACAATCGCAATTTTGTTTCCCATGGTCTTTCCCCTTCCAAATTACTTAACGAACGATTCGTATTACTAGTATCATAGCTATACAAATAATTTTACTAGCCACTTGCAAAAATAGATCTTATATTTCACTATTTCTTCAGTAATTTCGTAAGTAGAACAATTGTATATTTATACATCATCAAGTAAAATATAATGGACACATACTATTGAAGTGCATTCGGAGAACTCTTTTAACTATGAAAGCCAGGTATGAACTTATTAATATGAATCTAACACTAAGCAATGTGACTTTGCGTAATTCAGTCGATAGCTACGTTCTTTTTAAAGCTTCCGATGAAAACAATAATGAAGTCACAATTAAACTTTCGCACCAACAAGCAGATTTTCTTGAAGCTGAATTTACAGATCTGAATCGCCGAAGAAAAGGACACTGTTTGGAACCGATTATACATGATGATGATGCTTGTATTGATGAATCCTATAATTTATTTAATGGAGAGTTTTTTATCGATCATAAATAACTCTCTTTTTTTATGCTGTTTTGAAAAATTATCTTTATCTTACTTCCCTTTGGATAAAGAACACCCTTTTAAAGAATACTTAGCTTAACAGCATATACCAAATTATTGGAGGCATTCTATGAGAAAACCATTCGTATTGAAAGCTTTATTGGTGATGATTATTTTTTTCCTATTGAATTTCTTCGCACTATCTTCAGCAAAATCTTATGCCAGTGCTCCAGTTAAAGTTATGGCACACACATATAAAGATTTAGATTTTTTAACTTATCCCCAAATATCTGATTTAAAGAACAAAACGGCTCAAAACAAAATCAATGCTATTTTAAAAAAACATATACAAAATTCGTATAATGACTATCAGAAATTAAAGAAGTCCATGGAAAAAATCCAAGGCGATCCCCTTTGTAAAGAAGCGCCCTCTGCGTGTCAATATGAATATAATTCGAGTTATAAAGTATTATTTAATAAAGATCATAAAATCAGCATTTTGATATATGATTATCAATTTTCTGGTGGTGCCCACGGAAATACAGTAGTCACGACTTATAATTTCAATACAGATAACGGCAAACGGTATAAGCTTGATGATATTATTATAAATGATGCCAATTTTGCTAAGGTAACAACTTATGCCACAGAATATATCAAACAGCATCCAGATGTATTTTTTACTGACAGTGATACATTAAATGCCTTTAAAGTGACCAAAGATCATGCATTTTATTTTGTTGATGATGGTATCGCTTTGATTTTTCAATCATATGAAGTAGCACCCTATTCTTCTGGACAGCCAGTAATTATAATTCCTAGCACTATTTATAAATAAAGCGAAGCATCATCCATCAGTGAAGCATTTTTAGTCCCACTGATGGTAATTCTGGGGTTATTACAGCCTGTTAAAAAAAGTCATTTTCCGAAAATCCTGCGTTTTTCTTTTAAATTCCTGAGAAGCCTTATTACAGATTCATTTTGCTCATGAATTTTTCTTTCCGATGGAGATGTTGAAGGTACCGGTATGTTCACTCTCTCGGGTTTTCTGTTCAAATGATTCCACTCCGTCATATATGTTTTTTATAGTATATGTAATATTATGAAAACCATGAAAAAATAAGGATGTCCCATAAGTGTCTGACCTCGTATTCATCACACAGTTTTTAGTGTTACTTTCACTTCATTAACTGTATGTAATAAATGCGGGGCATTCATATGGGGCATCCTCTATTTTTTTACCATATTTCTCTTAGTCGTTTTAATCTCGGCGCTTTAGTCTTTTGGTTTAGGATAATGCGTTCATTTTGTTCCATGACCTTTTTTGTATGTGGACTTAAACTGACCTCTGGGATTTTCACCTTTGGTTTTCTTACAGCAACAGTGTCATTTTCATTGGCTTTGTTATAAATACTCAAGATCCTTCACCGCCTTTATCTATGTTTTATAACCATATCGAACATCATAATCAGCAAAGCAATCAGTAAACAATCCACTTCTGATACAAAATTGCGAGATTTTATTTTTATTATAAAAGGTTCTGTTAAAAGACTTACAGGATGTAGAGCCATCTTTTCATCGTCATTATAGTACGTATCTTCTCTTTCCAATGTAGCACGGATGGCACTTTCATTCAAGTGAGGATATCCATTTAACGCCAATTGTTTCTCCTCTTCTGTCCTAAAAGGATGGATTTGAACGCTCATTCCGTCTTTCTCGACATAAGCTTGAAGAAGGATCCCCAAATAGGCCAAATATTCCGAATTAGTTTGGTAATATTCTGGTATTCCCTCTTTCTTTAATAGTTGAAACATATTCTTTAGTTTTTCCCGATTATCCGTAATTAATTGATCACTTTCAGCAATCGCCTTCGATGCAAAGGACAATTCGTTGTCGCCAATTTTTGTAAAGTACATACTAAGAAAAACAAACATATCAATCAACACAAATACGAGGGCAATAATCAAATAATAGTTCCAATCGACAAAAATACTTGTAGGGTACATGCTCCAATAAATGATTGCACCTAAAACAAATAAAAGATACCATGTTTTCCGGATTACTTCTATCTTATTCCTAATTTGTTCCTGGTATTTCCAAGATAAAATGACATAGCTGACCAAAGCAGCAAATATCGACCATACAAAAATTTTGAAAAACAATAACATCTAAAGCCTCCTTAATTCCCCTCTAAACCCATCATAAGGAATTTAGGTATAAAGGGGAAGATGGCTTTTCTCACAAGTTCGAATTAATGATGAAAAGAGTATCAAGAACCCTTTTCATCTTCGGTTTATGGAGCGCAAGAATACGTGATGTTACTGCTCATTTGCACTTCCATCCTCAGATTGTTTTTCCTTTACTTCTTCCGGTGACTTCTTGTTTTTTATGAAAAAAGAAATCATTACGCCTACTAATGAGAGAATCGAGATGACGATAAACGCAACATTTGCTCCGTACATATCTGGATTAGAGATTTCCGGACGTTGTTGGGCTGTTTCAGCCGTCGTAGTCATTACAGTGACAAGAATAGCAGTACCGACCGACGCCGCAATCATTTTCATGGTATTGTCCATGGCTGCTCCATGAGCAATCAACCGTTTCGGCAGTTGGTTTAATCCTGCCGTTGCGACCGGCATCATTACCATCGATAAACCAAACATTCGAATTCCGTACATAATCGTGATGAACGTAAAGGATGTGGAGGGACTTAAATTCGATAAGGCAAACGAAGACACTGTAATAATCGTTAAGCCCGTAAGCGCTAGCCATCTCGCACCGATTTTATCAAAAATTCTCCCTGTAATAGGTGACATCAAACCGGTAATTAGAGCTCCGGGTAATAGGGCTAGGCCTGCTTCAAATGCTGTAAAATCCCTCATGTTTTGCATAAATAGTGGGATGATCGTCTCTGACCCGATTAATCCCATAAAGGTAATCATTCCAACGAGCACCGTTAGCGGAAAAATAGAATTCTTAAACACCCGGAATTCAAGCATTGGATGTTCCAATCGCAATTGCCTTGTAATAAACAGCACAAGTGCAAATGCACCTAACCCTAGCGTGGCGAGCGTACTTGTGGCTAGCCAGCCATTATTTCCAGCGCACGTAAATCCGTAAAGTAATCCTCCGAACCCGAAAGAAGAAAAAATAATTGACAGGATATCTACTTTTGGTTTAGTTACCTCTGTCACATTTTTCATTGCAAAAAATGCAATCAAGATATCAATAAGAGCAATCGGTAGTATTATGAAAAATAAGAGCCTCCAAGAATAATGAGAGGTTACCCATCCTGACAAGGCTGGACCAATCGCCGGTGCAAAGGACATGACGAGTCCAACTAAACCCATTGCTGCTCCGCGCTTATTAACTGGAAAAATCATTAAAAATACGGTTTGCATAAGCGGCAGCATCACACCGGCTCCGCTTGATTGAATCACTCTTCCAAGTAAAAGCATTTCAAAGTTAGGAGCAACACCCGCAACTAATGTTCCGAAAGCGAAAATACTCATCGCGGATATAAAGAGCTGCCTCGTTGAAAAACGCTCCAATAAAAAGGCACTGATCGGTATCATAATCCCATTCACTAACATAAAAACGGTCGTTAGCCACTGAGCGCTATTCGCCGTAACATTCATTTCTTTCATAATCGGCGGTATTGCTGTAATCATAAGTGTTTGATTCAATATTGCAATAAACGCTCCTGCAAGCAGAAGCGCTACAATCGTAGACTGCTTATAGCTTCGTGTTTCCATTCTTCCCTTTCCTCTTTCCTGTTCAATTTCTGTCTTGAAATATGATTCCCTACAAAGTTATATCTTCATTAGAAGAACCTTCATTGTCTTATATCTGTATGTAAAAAATAAGTGCTGTAAAACATACTTTTACAGAGTACACGATTTCCCATTAATAATCTATGGATTGGATCTAAATGATTCTCAGATTTTTTATCTCCTAATAAGTTTCTTTTTCTGTATTTGTTTTAAGACCTCAATAAGTTCCTCTTATACAACAAATCTTATCATTCTTGAGATTTATGGAAGACTATACGAATTCTATATGAAGCGAACAATCGGGGTACATTCACTACCGGAGCTTTTCGAAACAACGCAGATGGTATTCACCCTATAAATGCTTACTTTACAAAACTTTGATTCAAAAATCCTAGCACAGCATTCCCACCTAATTGAAGTAACATTACCAAATATCACAGATATATCATATTAATGAAATATTACTCTATTTTTTGGTAATGCGCTCCCTTTTCTTGCAAGACTAGGATATTTAGTATAAGCTAGGGAACATACTTATTTAGAAACTTTTTTAAGGAGGCTAAGTATGTCTGAAATTAAAGATTTTGAAGTAGGAACAGTGTTTGAGGATCGGGTTTATCAGCGTCACGCATTTACCTTTAAGATTCAGGAAGATGTGTTTAAAGGTCATTTTCATAAGGATGAGATTCAATGGCTTCATCCTCATCCAAAACAAATGATTGGTGAAGGTAAAGTAGAAATTATTGAAAATACCATATATGAATTAATGAGTCAATACGGCGTTTCTAGTGGAATTAAAGATTTTGAAATAATCCCAGCATTTGAAGACCGGCTACATGAACGCCAACAATTCACTTTGCAAGTACAAGGAGATGAATACAAAGGCTTTGTTCATGAAGGAGAAATTCAATGGTTTCATCCTCAACCAATGCAAAAACTTGAAGATGATCATGTGCAGGCAATTGAATCAGAAATACATGAAAAAATGGCGAAACAAGCAAAAGATAGTAAAGAACATAATTAGAAATGAAAACGGCAGCAAAGTATCGCTGCCGTTTTCTATTGCACCCAAACCCACAGTTTTTATTTATGGGAAAATATCTTTAGTTATTTTATTTACATACCTCATTGTCAAAATCAAAGCTACAAGTCAGCGATATTGTCGCTTTCTAATTTCGACGTAACAATCCCTTTGCCTTTTTTGTAATTCGTTCTTACCTGTTTTCTAAGTGCAAACTAAACCCTGTTAAAAGTTCTTTTAATTTTTCTACTTTCTGGTGATTTAGTTTTAGTAATCCATGTCCTTCTTGAGTCTCTGGATTGCCCAGTGAAACTGTATGATTTAAGAGTTCATTATATACTTCTAACTCTGTTAATTTACGCCCACGAATTGTTTCATATTTATCTATCAAGAGTGCAACAGCTCCTGACACATGTGGAACAGCCATCGATGTACCTGATAAGACGGCAAATTGGTTACCGGGAAAAGTTGATACAACTTGTTCTCCAGGGGCCACTAAATCTACTGCACCATTAGAATTACTAAATCTGGATATACGTCCACGCCGGTTAACTGAACCGACTGCCACAACTTCTGGGTAAGCAGCTGGATAACTGTACTCGATTGTATCGGCAATTCCATCCCCTTCATTTCCTGCGGCACACACGACTGATATGTTAGCTTGAACTGCGTTTCTAATTGATGAATGTAAGGCTGGATCATCATCCGGCCCCCCTAATGACATAGAGATAACCCGCACTTTTTCACCTTGAGGGCCAGTCCAATTGATAGCGTAATGAATAGCTGATGTAATGTTGTCTGCTGTTCCTTCTCCTGATCCAGTTAAAGCCTTAAGTACTAGCAACTTCGCTTTAGGCGCTGCACCAACAACTCCAAAACCATTTTCTGCTGCTGCAATGGTACCGCAAACATGAGTCCCATGTCCATTATTATCGGCAAAATTGGCAGGATTACCATTATAATCGCCCGTGAAATTATAGCCTCCAATAATTTGACCCATTAAATCAGGGTGGTCCGGCTGGCAGCCTGTATCGATTACGGCTACGACTATGTTCTCACCTTTAAATCCTTCTCTCCAAATAGAACGCGCACGAATCTTTCTAACTCCACGTGGGACTTCAAAAGTATTTTCTGTAATTCCTTCTACATGGAAGGGTATTAATTGAACATTAGGCAAACGCTATCCTCTCCCTTCAATTTAACCCAAAACAGGCAAGCGCCACCACCTTTACTAATGCTAAATGTAGTGAATCCGCACTTATAACCCATTTTGGGCAGCTCCAATCCAATAGCATTGATTACAGCATTTATTTATTCTATGAATAGGGACGAGCTTTTGCTATAAACCTTAGTCTAATTTTGAACTTTTAGTTTAATAGGCTAAACACCAGCGTTTGATAGATTTTAAAACCATCACAATGGCAACTGTTGATCTTGACTAAAATATTGTGTATTACTCGGTGTACCTCTTCCCTTCTTTCTTACCATGCTTAATCTTTATATACTTTTTAATAGAGAATCCTTTTAATTTAGATAATCGAAATTCAAATGACCAATTGTTTAACCAAAGAGATATTCCTGTTTCAAGGATAATAAATAAAAGAAAACTTGATATAACTATCCAAATAATCATAGTTATTGTAACCATCCCCTTTTACTCTTTACTATTCATTTTACTGGATATATATACCTCTATGTGTTGTTGGCAATTAACTTTCACGTTGAGAAAGTATACGTTTTGTATCCACCTCTTTAAAATTAGGCTCTGTTAAACTTGCCTGTTGATTGCAGCGAGAGGCGTTCGCTTTGTGCGGGCGGTCCGGGAGCCTTCTCGGCGCAGTGCACCTGTGGGGTCTTCCCTTTGACTCGCTTTCCCCGCAGGAGTCTCACACGCCTTCCTCTTCAATCAACAATGAGCTTTAACATAGCCTAAAGTTAAAATGAGAGACGAGCGTGGTAGGCTGTTCGACTTACAAAAATAATCAGACCTCTTTTTAAGACACGATTCACTAAAAAGATTCCATGTTAAGCAGTAAATATATATACTGTCGTTTGCTACTTGTGTTAATTGCGATTATACCTTTACGGAAAAATAAAAAGCACCCAATTAGGTGCTTTCCTATAATTTATATTATATCCAAGATATTATTTCTTGTTTATCCCACACTTAACGAATGGGCAGTAAGCCCCCACCTCAAGCTTATGAGAAACAAAGAAGTTAGATGGGGGATGAAAGAACATCCTACTAATAGAAGTTTCACTTATTCAACAGGAAAGGATTTTATACGAATCACTCAATGAGTATAAAAGTCACTGAATACATATTGGGGTAATATTATTTGAAAATGTGTTCCATGAGAACTGCTATCGACAATTTTTATATCTCCACGATGTTCAAAAATGATTTTTTTTATAAAAGGTAGCCCTAAACCTAGTCCTTCTTTCTTAAAAGATATAAACGGATCAAAAATTGTATCCCAATTTTCTAAAGGCACCCCTATTCCAGTATCAACGATATCTATAATGATTTTATCACCCTCAACTTGAGTAGATAATGCGATTCGTCTTATCATTCTCTCCTGCGGAATAGCTTCCAAACTATTTTTAATTAAATTTACAAACACTTGTTTCATATATGTATGATTTACATAAGCTTTTAAAGTTTTATATTTTTTCTCAAAGGTAATTTCTATAGAGTTTTCTTTGAGTGATTCTATCGATAGTTCAATTGCTTGATCTATTATTTCATTTAAATCGAACATTTTAAATTCAATTGATTTATATTTTATATATTCAGTGTAATTTAGTGTTAAATCATGAAGCTGATCTGCAGCAATTTGAATCATTTCATTCATATTTTTACCTTGATCTGGTAACGGCGTTAGCTCACTCATTAATTTTGAATAGCCTTTAATAATTTGTAGTGAATTTTTCACTTCATGAACTAAACTCGCAGTTAAATTACCCGTATAATCTAGCTTCTTTTGACGTTCTAATAATCGGTTGTAATTGATTGTCATCATTGTATTCATTTTTACAAAAGAGAAGATTATGATGACAGAAAAAATAATAACGCCCAAGCTGCTATACAGTGCTCCTGCTCCAGGTACAAAGTTTAAAAAACCTGAAAGATACAATAAAAAAGAGCATAAAGAAAATGTACCTAAAAATCCTTTTAAATAAATATTCTGAATAAATTTAGAAACAAAATAAGAAAAAGCGATAAAAATTAGAAAACTTGCTGTGTGAAATACATATAAAGAATGAAGCGGTCCATACTCTGGAAAATAAAAAGTATTGTTGGTATTGGTAATCTGGACTTCTCTCAATCCACTTACCCCATAATCTGTTAAATTAACAATAAAAACAAAGGTACTCCAAACCACTAATAAAACCAATACTTTCCGAGTAAAAATGGATACTAAAGGACGATAAAATTGGTTATCTTTAATATATGCCGAATGTTTTTTTACGGTTACATAGGATAAATAAAACACTAAGGGTATCATGAATGTTGGACCTGCCCTAAAAAACTTGAATAGCCAGAGAATAAGTTCTTCGGAAAGGATCCCTTTCAAATATAATACTGCAATATCTATTTGCCAAAAACTAATGGATAGCATATAAAACAATAAGGCATATGATAATTCCGAACCTTTATAAATCTTTAATATAGAAATCGCCAATACTATAGGGATTATACCTATACTAATAATCAAAAACGATATGATCATTTCTAACTCACCACTCTATTTATGTCTCTTTATATATGCACAGGCATTGTTACCCCCATGACCATGATTCGTTATTGCTACTTCATTTACCTCTTGATGCCAAGGTTCTGTTACAATGTTCATTTCTTCATACCCCTCTTTATTGGTTCGAATTGTTGGAGGGATAAATCCGTGATTAATACTAATTAAAGAAGAAATAACCTGCAATACTCCAATAGCTCCATATGGATTACCAATCATACTTTTGATTGAAGTATAAGGAACCTTGTGGTTAAATAATCTTTTTGAACAATGTTCCTCAATCCTATCATTCACTTGAATTCCTAATGCCTGACTATTAATATAATCTGGTGTTCTCCCTTCTATCACTTCTTTTAAAGCGCTAATCATTTGTTCACCAGTTTCTTCTACAGAATATATATGTACACCATCATTGTTCGAAACTATCTTTTCAATCTCACCTAAGATTTCAATCTTCCTCTTTCGTGCATCTTCTTCTCTTTCCAGAATTATTACGCCAGAACCTTCAGAAATAGCAAACCCTTTACTATTTTGATTGAATGGTACTGCACCTACATTTAGTGTTTGATTTATGGGAATTGACTTTGTTTTGGCAAAACCAAAACAAGCCATTTTATTTACTAAACTATCTGTACCTCCAACAACAGCTACATCTATAATACCACTCTTCAGGTAAACCATTGCGTCTTGGATAGCGTCTAAACTAGATGTACAACCAGTCGTTATCGTTTTTGTTATCCCCTTTATTGATAAATAATGGGCAATTTCAGCAGTAATGCTGTGATAATTCGAAAAATGTGAAAAAGTTATAGGCACATTCCTATAATTATTTTCATTTACATGAATGATCGAATCATGAAAAAGCTTCTCACCAATTGCTCCCACTGAGATTCCAAAAAACAACCCAACCTTTTTATCCGCTAAATTCGAGAGTCGCGCTTGATTCAAGGCTTCCTTTCCTGATGCCATCCCAAGCAAAGTAGCCCTTGGTAATCGTTTAAACTTCTTATCAGACTCAAATTCATCTAAACCACTATGTATACGTCCAATAATAGTTTTCTCTCCATTTGGTGAAAGGTCTGTAACAGTAGCTAAACAACAAACCCCATTTTTTAAATTGTATATGTATTGTCCTATATTATTTGTATTCGGCGCTTTTACCCCATATCCCGTTACGACTATTTTATCTCTCAAACTTACCATCCTTTGTTTATAAACTATTTCCAAGATGTATTTATTCTAAGTGGTATAAAAGTAGCATTATTATTACAGTATAACTTTTATTGTGATTTATGGATAGATATTTTACAGGAGTAATTAAAATCAAAAGATGGGCTTTTTAGTTTGCGAATTTTGATAATATTCACACCATTATTATCCAATATATTGTTCTTTACTTGATTCTATAGGTTTCATTAACAATAGTTTTCTAGTTTTTGGCTAACCTTCAAAATTTTAACTTGTGAATATTTATTAGTTTTTTTCCTAATGCATGTAAATACTTTCTTAAGGATTGCATTTTTTTTATCATATGAAACCGTTAAATCGTATACCTCAAGACATACTAATATCCATTGAATTATATCATTATCCAGCTGAATTTTTACTACTTTTTACCCACCATTTTATTTTAATTCATCTAAAATACTCAAACTTCTATAATTATAAAAAAACACCTCCCTTTAAATCGATCGGTGCTATTTATAATTATCTACTTTTCTTGTTTTTTAATAATTTTCTGAATATGAGTAACAACAACGTCGCTTAAGTGTAGTCCTTTTGCAACTAAAGCTGCTCTCGAACCAAGTTATCCTTTATCTGATCAGTTTTCTACACTAGTTTTTTAGTTTGCTGAACAATAGGTTTAAAAGCTTTGAGCGTCTAGATCAATCCACTAAACATCAATAATATGCCCAAGCAAGCAAATATCCCAGAGAAAGGACAAAGCAGGGTCTACAAAAATTATAAAAGGAACGATGTTTGTAGATAGATAACGAATGCTATGAAGTTTCCCCAGCTTAAGAAAGATAAGAAATATATACTACTAGTAGATATATACCAAATCAGGTATTTGTAATAACTAACACTTATTTTGCCCATTGTGGATAGCTTGGGCAAAATTATTTTTTTGTCAAAAATCGATTTAAATAAGATTACGAATTAGCATTACTTTTTCATTAACCTTCGATTTATTAATGACAAATAAAATATGCTGTGAACAAATATTAATGAGTCCACAGCTTAAATAGTTAGACTACCAGTAGTGGTAATATGAATACATTTGTAGGTAATGGTAGACTACCTAAAAAAATCTACTTAGAATACTACTCTATGTATTCACAAGTACCTTTTTATTTATTAATATATCGATTGTTTATAAAGAATTATTGTTTACTAAGATTTTACCTTTCAACATTAAAATATCGTGCTTCAGGGTGCGCAAAAACGATTGCTGAGACGGAAGCTTCTGGTTCCATCATAAAACCTTCAGTCAATTCTACCCCAATATCTTGTGGTTTTAAGAGACGGAAAATCTTTTCCTGATCTTCGAGATTAGGGCATGCTGGATAACCGAATGAAAAACGTTGACCTGTATATTTT
The DNA here is from genome assembly GCF_001510645.1 of Paenibacillus sp. FJAT-29882. Classification (GTDB taxonomy): domain Bacteria; phylum Bacillota; class Bacilli; order Bacillales; family DSM-1321; genus Peribacillus. The sequence continues at coordinate 1,975,229 of NZ_LMVB01000001.1, forward strand.
GCTGCAAAACGTTCTTTCATCGTCATATCTATCGGATCACTAATACCTTGTGCGTCTCTCATCAAATGATGCATTCTTTCAGCAAATCCTTCCGCCGTTTCAAGGGCAAGTGATTGTATCGCATGACTTTTTAAAAAGTCACCCTCTTGCTTCCATTTTTCTGCCCATTTTCTAATTCCCTTGCCTGCCGAAACAAGAAAGAAGCCGACATAATCCATTTCACCTAACGAAACAGGTTTTACATAATCGGCAAGACATAAATAAGGGCTACTTTCCTGACGAGGAAAATCGAATTCTTCCAAAATTTCATTGTGGTTGTCAGGATTATATACTTTGACCTTATTTCCTTCGCTTTGAGCAGGGAAGAACTGATAAATTCCATTTAAACCGTACTCATGGTCCGACTTTAAGAAAGTGATTAATTCATCTACAAGTTCATTCAGTTCAATCGCCCGCTCATCACCCTTTCTTACCAGTTCAGCTACTTTTCCTTTCAAACCAAGATGGTGACCAATCAACATTTGCCGATTTATGTATGGCTGAACAACATCTATCGGATAATCCTTCAGTATATGACGTATTTGATCAAGTGGCTTCTTGACAGGAACAACAGATAACGGTTTTACTTCTACCTTTTTTCGTTCCGGTTTTTCCATCGTAGCCACGATCGCCGCATTGACCCTTGCTGTCTCCCGTTTTTCACTTAATTCTCTCAGATACTCTATTTTTTTATGATCGTCATGTAAAATATTTGCGACAGCAAGCCCATCCATTGCATCTTTTGAGTATAAAACAGGGCCATCGTATTCTGGCGAAATTTTAAAATCTGTAAATTTACGTGATAATGCGGCACCCCCTACTAGAATGGGAATGTCGATGCCTGTTTGTTTTAAATCCTGCGCCGTGAGAACCATTTGCTGGGCTGATTTGACAAGCAGGCCAGAAAGTCCAATAACTGTCGGGTTATGCTTGCGAACCTCTTCAATAATTTGCTGTGACGATACCTTTATCCCAAGATCAATCACTTCATAGCCGTTATTGGAAAGAATAATGTCCACTAAGTTCTTGCCAATATCATGCACATCCCCTTTGACAGTCGCTAGTAGCACCTTTCCTTTTTTTGCACTGTCTTCTTCATTTTCCATTAGCGGTTCAAGATATGTAACCGCCGCTTTCATAGCTTCTGCGCTTTGTAAAACTTCAGCAACGATGAGCTGATTGTCATTAAATAGACGTCCTACTTCCCCCATGCCATCCATTAGCGGTCCATTGATAATCTCAAGCGGTGCATCCCCACGATCAAGCGCCTTATTGAGATCAGTAATTAAACCTTCTTTCGTTCCCTCAATTATATAATTGGCCAATCGTTCATCTAGAGGTAAGATGGCCGTATTTTCTTTTTTCTCCGCCTTTTTACCACGATAAAATTCTGTGAAAGTAGCTAATGATTCTGATGATGTATCGAACAAAAGAGCTTCAGCCAATTTGATCTCTTCTTCCGGTATCGAAGCAAAACGTTCTAGTTTTTCCGTATTGACAATTGCGTAATCCAGCCCCGCCTTCGTGCAGTGATAAAGGAAAACGGCATTGAGTATTTCTCTTCCCCTTGGCGGGAGACCGAATGAAACGTTAGATATCCCAAGAATCAGCAAACAATCTGGAAAAGTTTCTTTGATTGCCTGAATTCCTTTCACCGTTTCAAGGGCTGATCCGATATATTGCTCATCGCCTGTCCCAACTGGAAAAACAAGTGGATCGAAAATCAAATCACTTTCTGACAAACCATATTTATTGACAAGTAAATCAACAGAACGCTTGGCGATTTCAAGCTTTCTTTCCGCTGTAACCGCCATCCCTTCTTCATCGATTGTCCCCACCACGACGGCTGCACCATATTGATGGATAAGTGGCACAATCTTTTCAAATCGTTCTTCTCCATCCTCCAGGTTAATGGAGTTTATGATGGACTTCCCTTGCGATCTTTTTAACGCTTCCTCCAAGACAGCTTCATCCGTCGTATCGATCACAAGTGGTACTTTGATTTTCTTTACCACTTCAGTAACAAACTCTTTTATATTCCCTAATTCATCGTCATCAGGATCAGCCAGACAAATATCAATAACATGAGCTCCTTTTTTCACTTGAGCTCGAGCAATTTCTGCCGCTTGTTCAAATTTCTTTTCCCTAATCAATTCCTTGAACTTACGCGATCCGATAACATTTGTTCGTTCTCCGACAAATAATGGACGCATGGAATCATCATAGATAAGAGGTTCGATACCTGATACTGCATGACCATGAGTTTTATTTTCAATAGTACGTGGCTCAATCAATTCAAGTACTTTTACCAATTCAACAATATGCTCAGGTGTCGTACCGCAGCAGCCACCAATAATGTTAACCCATCCTTTTTCTGCAAACTGTTTCATTTTTTCTGCTAAAGAATTCGGCGATTCATGATAATGCCCTTCCTCATCTGGGAGTCCCGCATTAGGGTAACAACTAACTGCTCTATTTGATAAATTCGCCAGTGTTCTGATATGGTCAATCATGAATTCTGGTCCAGTCGCACAATTCAATCCGACTGCAAGTGGATTCATATGTTCACATGAAAGATAAAATGCTTCTATCGACTGACCGGCAAGTGTTGTTCCCATCGGTTCAATTGTGCCAGAAATCATGATCGGGATTTCCCGTCCGTATTTGACAAACGCCCCTTTGATTCCAGAAAAGGCTGCCTTTACATTTAGCATATCCTGACATGTTTCGACTAAAAGTAAATCTACCCCTCCATCAAGAAGACCTAACGCTTGTTCTTCATATGAAGTAGTCAATGCTTCAAATGTCGTTCCACCAGTTACAGACAAAGTTTTTGTCGTTGGTCCCATAGCTCCTGCCACGAATCTAGGCCATTCTTTACTCGAATATTTTTCACAGGCCGCCTTAGCAATCTCGGCAGATTCTTTGTTTAGTTTATATGCCAGATAACTTATATCATACTCATCAAGCACGATACTTGTTGCACCAAATGTATTTGTTTCGATGATGTCTGCACCAGCTGCCAAATATTTTTCATGAATGGAACGAATGACATCGGGTTGGGTAATCGTTAAATATTCGTTACAACCTTCATATTGCTCACCACCAAAATCCTCAGCGGTTAAATCCTCAGCTTGTAACATGGTCCCCATCGCGCCATCTAGTAATAAAATTTTTCTTTTCATTTGTTCCTGAATTAACCGTTTACTCATATGCTCCCACCTCCGAAGTATGCCTACTATCTACTTTTCTGATATGTTGCGTTAATTCTGCCGTCATTTCATAGTATAAAAATGGGGTAATTAAATAGATGCCCTTAAATTTATCCATTGCAGCATCCACCAATTCTTTGGCAATGGCTATCCCTTCATTTTTGGCTTTATTTGGATCATTGCCTGCAGATGCCATCGCTCTGCGGACTTCTTCTGGCAAGATGATACCAGGCACTTCGTTATGGATAAATTCCGCATTCCTTGAACTTGTTAATGGCATAATACCAAGAAAGATAGGTGTATCTAAATGTTGCGTTGCTTCGTATACATCTTCAATTTGTTTGACGGAATAAATCGGTTGCGTCAAGAAGGAGTCAGCCCCACAGGCAATCTTCTTTTCAACCCGCTTAACTGCTTTATCGAGATATTTGACATTTGGATTAAAAGCAGCAGCAACTTTAAAATTCGTTTTTTGACCTAGACTTTGCCCTGAATAAGAAAGTCCTTCATTAAATTGTTTGATAAGACTAATTAAATCTAATGATGATAAATCATATACAGATGTCGCACCTGGAAAATCACCAATTTTAGATGGATCACCTGTTACGACTAAAATCTCATTTAGACCAAGCGTTTGCAGCCCCAACAAGTGCGATTGTAGACCTATTAAATTACGGTCACGGCATGTTATATGAAGAAGCGGCTTTATTTCATGCTGTGTTTTCAAAAGTGTACCTAATGCCACATTGGAAATTCGCGGTGAGGCGAGCGAATTATCAGCCATTGTAACGGAATCTACACCCGCTTTCCTTAAGGCAACGGCACCATTCATAAAGGCTTCAATCCCTAATTTTTTCGGCGGATCCAATTCTACTAAAATCGTTCTTTCCACTTTCGCTTTTTCATGGAATGCTAGCCCTTCATCAGAATTTCCCACTTCGATAATCTCAATATCCCTTACTTTAATTTCCTTTTCTAGAACCGGCGCTAACAATCTTACCGCATTTTTTATTGCTTCAATATGGATAGGCATCGTGCCACAACAGCCACCGATAATGGATGCCCCCTGCTCTCTGAGCTCTAGTGCTGATGAAGCGAAATATTCAGGTACTGCATCATATACAAGTCTTCCATCGACATAATCTGGTAAACTAGCATTCGGGAAAACGGCAAGTGCCGCTTGTTTTGGTAACGAAACGGATTCCAATGCGCGAATCATATGATGTGGACCAAGTCGACAGTTGATGCCGACTACATCTGTTCCCAACTGCTCTAACCTTTGAAAAGCCTCGTTTAACGACATCCCATTTTGTAAATTTCCAAGTTCATGTAATGAGACATTTGAGATAATTGGCAAATCCGTTTCTTGCCGTGCAATCTGAAGAACGGTCTCTAATTCCTCCAAATCGTAAAATGTCTCAAGCAATAGTCCATCTGGTGCCTCAAGTAGGAGACTATATAATTGCTCTCGGAAAATACGTTTGATTTCCTCTAAGCTTAAATCTGATTTACGTATACTCCTTAATGCACCTATCGTACCGAATACAAATGCGTTCCCTTGTACAGCTACCTTTTTAGCAATCGCAATGCCTTTACGATTAATTTGACTTACTTGATCTTCCAATCCATACCTCTTTAATTTATGAAAATTAGCTCCATATGTATTCGATTGGATAATATCTGCTCCCGCATTCAAATATGCCTGATGAATTGTTTCAATTTGATTGGGATTCGTGATATTCAATTCTTCGTAACAAAGATCAATGCCGTGGGAATACAATAATGTCCCCATTGCTCCTTCTCCAACTAATATTCTGTTCTTCAATTCTTGACGAAAATCCATAAATCCCTCCTTTCTGAGGGCGTCCTAAAGAGATCTGACCTTAACTCCCTATACACGGTTTATTGTGTGATATACACATAATTTTAACGATATATTGAAGTTCTGTGCTGTGACGCTCTCGTTTTAGGGTACCCTCGCTAATTTCATTGTTATATGAGAAAAAGACAACATATTGATGAAGGAATTATCGAAACATTCTCTCCATCTATCAAACATTCACTTACTCGCTTTAGCATATACCGGTTACTGAGGTTTTTTCAGGACAATCCCTTCGCACATCTCGAGAAGTATTGATTTTAAAAAAAACAAAATTATCTAGCTATAAATTTACTCATTTAATACTGATGTCATATCACGAATATTCCATTAATTTTAAAATCATCCTCCTTCTTTAGTTTTTACCGCTATTTCGCGTGTTAAAATAAAAAACCTCTTCTTAAGATAAGAAGAGGTTTTTGCACCATGGCTATTCACTCTTCCTATCTTTAAGCTTTTCGCTTCTGGAATTAGCACAGTACAAAAAAGTCTGTTGCTGAGGTATCAAAGGGCCAGTCCCTCCACCTCTCTGGATAAGAAAGTTACATATTTAGTTTTAATTAACTATTACTCTATAGCTGTGATTAACAAATGTCAAGAAATAACTTGGTGAAAATTCCGAATTAAACGATTATTCGTTTGTTTGATAAGTCGCTATTAAGGCCTCAGCATTTTCTCTTAAGCATTCACCGTATTTCCTACACCTTTTATTATCCTTCTTATACATTCAGTGTTTGTTTTACTTCAAGCTTTTCACGATAAAGTTTTGTTGCTTCTACCATTAATTTTAATGCCACGACTGTTTCTTCAATACCACGCGTTTTTAAACCACAGTCAGGGTTAACCCAGAATAAACGGTAATCTAAGACTTGCAGGGCACGTTCTATATTTTGTGATAACTCTTCCAATGTTGGTACACGCGGGCTATGAATATCATACACGCCAAGACCAATCCCCTTATGATACAAATGTTCTTCAAATGAACGAATTAATTCACCATGACTTCTTGACGTTTCAATCGAGATAACATCTGCATCAAGTGCATCAATGGCTTCAATAATATCTTCAAAGTTCGCATAACACATATGAGTATGAATTTGTGTTTCTTCCTTCACAGACGATGTTGATAATTTAAAAGCATCAACCGCTACTTTTAAATAGGCTTCAGTTTTTTCTGTTTTCAACGGCAATCCTTCTCTTAAGGCTGGTTCATCGACCTGAATCATACCGATACCGTTTGCTTCTAAAGCTTCGACTTCCTGTCGGATTGCCAATGCCAATTGACTTAAGACATCTTTACGACTTATGTCATCACGCACAAATGACCAATTTAAAATGGTCACAGGGCCTGTTAACATGCCTTTTACAGGTTTTGTGGTCAAGTTTTGCGCATAAACCGTTTCTTTTACTGTCATTGGTTTTGTTAAGACGACATCACCAAAAATAACTGGTGGTCTTACACAACGTGAACCATATGATTGCACCCAGCCATACGTTGTAATCGCAATACCTGCTAATTTTTCACCAAAGAACTCAACCATGTCTGTCCGTTCAAATTCACCATGAACGAGTACATCTAAACCAAGTTCTTCTTGAATATCAATCCACTTTTTAATTTCTTCTTTAATGTATTGCTCATACTGTTCGTTTGATAGTTCTCCTTTTCGCCATTTCAAACGTTGCTTTCGTACCACTTTCGTTTGCGGGAAACTACCGATTGTTGTCGTTGGAAGTAATGGTAAATCCCATCGTTTATCATGCAATGCTTTTCGTTCGCTTGCATCTACGCGAGTTATTGAATAATGAGATAAATTTACTAATGTATCTTGCACTTCTCTCACGTTTCGGAACGATGAATGATTTAATAATCTAACTGCTTGGTCACATTTGTCAAGCTCTTCAACAGTTAGTTCATGTTTTGCAAATTTCGTTAACAAGACCACTTCATCCAGTTTTTCATCTGCAAAAGATAGTGCATTTTTAACAATGGCCTCTAAGCTTTGTTCACTTTTCACTGTCACAGGAACATGAAGTAAGCTACAAGATGGTTGAATTATGAGTCGATTATCGTCAACTATACTTGTTAATGTTCCGATGAGTTTTGCTTTCTCTTGTAAATTGGCTTTCCAGACATTTCGGCCGTCAATGACTCCTGCTGCCAAAACCTTATCTTTCGGGAAACCAATTGCTTGTAATTGAGCAATATTCATGTTCTCGTCGTGAACAAAATCGAGTCCAATTCCTGCAACTGGTAATTGAACGATGGCTTGATAATGTTCGATACTTTCATAATACGTTTGTAGAATGATTTTTACGTTTGGGACGGACTTTTTAAAAGCTGTGTACACTTCATTAACATCACGTAAAATTTCACGATCAATCTGCTTTACTAAAAGTGGTTCATCAATTTGTATCCACTCAGCACCCGCTTCTTCTAATTGTTGCAATACTTCGACGTAAAGTGGAATAAGCGCTTGTAACAATTCCTTGCGTTTTTGATCATCGTATCCTTTTGACAATGCCAAAAAAGTGATCGGCCCGAGGATGACAGGCTTCCCATTTATCCCTAATTTTTCTTTTGCTTCTTTATATAATTTTAATGGCCAGTTTTCTACTAAAACCGGTTGTGCATCTTCTAACTCGGGCACGATATAGTGATAGTTTGTATTGAACCATTTTGTCATTTCTGATGCTACTTTACCTTTACTGCCTCTGGCAATTTCAAAATAGGTTTGAAGTGAAAGTTGCTTTCCTTCTGTTTTAAATCGTGTTGGGATGAGCCCAAACATAACAGCTGTATCTAATACATGATCATAATAACTGAAATCACCGACAGGAATGAGATCAATGCCTTTTTCCTGTTGTTTTCGTAAATGTGATAGGCGAATTTCTTCCATCTTGCTTGTAAATTGCGACTCGGTCAGCTCTCCTGCCCAAAACAATTCTAAACATTTTTTCCATTCGCGATTTTCACCAATTCTCGGATAGCCTACGTTTGAACTTTTAATTCCCATTATTGTGCCCCCATTTCAATTTTAATTGCCTCAATAAAAAAGTCTCTCTTTGCAATAAAGAGAGACTAATGACAGACATAGTTAACTAGAGTTGAGACTAGCAATCAGTTTCAACATATGGCTATCACTCCTCCCTATTTTCGCGTAGGTAATAAGCGCATCCAATAGGCAGGTCTCCTGACTTAGGTTCATCGTTTTCTATCCCTTCCCATTTCATGATGAAACAGTGGTTAACGATAAAGAACTCCCCATAACAGTGGCGCGACCGTGTCGGATTTACACCGAACTTCCCTTTTAAGTTAAAAACATGTTGCTTGTTGCTTTTAACACCTATAGTTTGAATATTATTCATTTTTCGAATTCTTGCAATAAAAAGTTTATTGGGATTAAGATTATATCATCTTGTCTGATTTCGCAAGTATCTTTTTATTTGGTCAGATAATTCAGGGATAAACGTTGTAAATAGTTTCGAATATCTTATCATTTTTTTCATCATTTGATCCATATACCGGTGATTGGGAGGGTGATTTAATGGCCTATTATATCCAGATTGATAACAATGTAAATATTTTTGTAGAGGATATTGGAAATGGGAAACCAGTCTTATTTATTCATGGTTGGCCTGTCAATCATATAATGTACGAATATCAGTTAGATGTTCTGCCTGAATACGGGATTCGCTGCATTGCACTTGACTTACGTGGATTTGGAAAATCAGATCGCCCCTTTAGCTCATACTCGTATAACGAAATGGCTGATGATATCCGCGGGGTTATTGACACGTTAAAATTAACTAATCTTACTAATTGCCTTTTCAATCGGTGGTGCCATTGCAACCCGTTATATGTCCAGACACGCCGGGCACAATATTAGCCAATTAATTCTTGCAGGCGCTGCAGCCCCATCGTTTGTCCAAAGGAATAACTTTCCGTATGGAATGCCGGTTTCGGCAGTAAATTCAATTATTAGTCAAGCCTATCAGGATCGACCAAAGATGTTTGCTGAATTCGGCAAGATGTTTTTTGCAAGTAAAATTAGTCGTGAATTTGACGACTGGTTTTTGACACTTGGTTTTGAAGCATCTGATCAAGGGACAATTAAGGCTGCTGAATCCTTACGTGATGAAGATTTAAGAAACGACTTAGTTGCAATCAGGATTCCAACAACTATTCTGCATGGTAAAAAAGATCAAGTATGTCCGTATGAATTAGCTCAGGTGATGCACAAGAATATCCCTCAGTCTAAACTCATTCCTTTTAAAAATAGCGGACATGGTCTTTTTTATGATGAAAAAGACAAATTTAATCAAGAACTGCTAAAAGTCTTATTATAATTTTCATTTAAATGAGCTCCTTTTGCAGGAACACATCTGTTCTTTCATAAAAAGATAAAAATGTTGGTAAGAAAGATTAAACGAATGAAGACAATATATTAATGAATTGGCGGAGTTAAAAACAGATACTGAATTCTTAGAATTGATGAGATTCATGTACTTCAGCTGTTTCCTGAGACGTGGAAAATCTTAAGCCATATATGTAGAACACTCCCATACCCAAGAATTGGATCCTTGGATACGAGAGATTTCTTTTGAAATATTAAAAAAACCAGTTCTATAAAGAACTGGTTTTGTCCCTAACAATTAGGTAGCCGCCATTGCCGTAAGCTCAGTAATAAAGTTTTAAACCACCACTCCTCAAAGTGGGTGTTTGCAAAAACAGTCCTGTATGTCCTCAGTCAATGAAAAAGGCCTGACATTCTTGTTTTGATATAAAACTCCCTATTACAGCTTAAAGGTTAAAACTTAATTATCAATACGTACAACGCAGCTTGTATTAGTATAATATCTGAAATGAACAAAGATTGCAAGCCTAAATGATTGAGAAAAATACAATTCATTTTACTTTCTTATTCTTAGTATGATCAGGAGTCTTACGCCAAATATCCATCTTGCAAACGCTTGACAAAAGTCTATAATAATAGATATCTACACAAGAGGAGTGAAAATATGTTTTCCAATATTGGTGTGCCAGGTTTAATTCTCATCCTTATATTAGCACTTATCGTCTTTGGTCCTAGTAAGCTTCCTGAAATTGGACGAGCCGTCGGAAATTCACTACGGGAATTTAAAAAAGCGACAAAAGAATTAACAGATGATATTAAAGAGGATGTAAAAGAAGACATAAAAATTGCAAAAGAAGTTTCAAAAAAATAAACGTGATTTCCAATAATGGTTAGTTTGTGCACACTACACACAATTAATAGTGTTTATAACCTAAAACGCGAGATCTAATTACGTGTTTTTAGGGTAACCTAGTTACCGTTTATTACATTGAAAAAGACGCCTGCAAAGCAGGCGTCTTTGATGCGTTTGCGGCGAGAAACCGTTGGGCCACATCCCTAACGTGCGTTAAGCATGTTCCTCGTCTTATGCAAATTAGCTCATCGCTTTATTACTATACCATTTTTTCAATCAGCAGACAAGGTTTTTATTTGTAGACTTTTAAATAGCACACTGGCAGCTATCTATTGAACCAAAAATATACATTAGCATAATTTAAAATTCCTATCTAATAATAGGAAATCTCTTTTCTTTTCTAGCTTCCTTTAATTTAGCTTCAGATACATTTTTCTCAAATCCCCCCTTAAAGAAATATTTTTTACTTTTACTTTTTTGAGAATAGGAGTAAAGTAAATATTCTAACGGGGTTAATGTTGAAATAACCGTAAACTCAATCACCAAATTTTTTCAGATGAGATCTGAATTTCATTGGAAATTCGGTTTTTTTATAACAAAAATATTTATTTGGCTGTTTACTTCATTTTTTAATTGACTAGAGAATTCTTATATATTCTAACGAGGAAATTTCTGAAATACCTATTCTCAAAATCAAAGGTCAGACCTCGCAATAACTAAATACAGCACAAGATTAGTGTATGGAACACTGTATACTGATTTAGAGTGCTAGGTCTTTATGGGACACCCTCATTTATCTTTCGGTTCAGATTCCTTAGTTTTCAACTTATAAATTTGTCGTTAAGCGACTTAATTCATCTGAAGAAACGGCTACTTTATCAAACCCAGAGCTAAGACTTTGGAAGATTTCTGTAAAATCGGTCATTTCACCAGCTATATTCACATTTTGTTTCATTACTTTTTCCATCGCAGATAGAATTTGATTAAAAAACACCGTCGTTTCTACAGAATGTTCCTTTGCATTCTTCATATCATCCTTGACTGAGTTTATAAAGGAGCTCATCTCTTCTGTATAAGATTGGATTCCACTAATTAACAATGAAACTTCAGATACTGATTTCTTCGTATTTTCAGCAAGCTTCCTTACTTCTCCCGCTACGACAGCAAACCCTTTGCCATTTTCACCAGCTCTTGCTGCTTCGATTGCAGCATTCAACGCCAATAAATTTGTTTGGTCAGCGATTTGTGTAACCATTGTAACCACTCCATTTATTTTAAGCGAAGTATTAGTTAAGTGCTCCATCTGGTTAGAGAATTGATTCATGGCTTCTTGAGAGTTGACCATCAACGTTTCCACATTTTTCAAAAGAGTAACTCCTTCTTTTGACTTTTGAACAGTATCAATTGCAATATTGGAGCCTACCTCTGTTAAAGATTGAATTTCACTGATTTTATTCTGAATTTCTTGTGTAGCAGCATTCGTTTCTTCACTGACTGCCGCTAATTCATGAGTGTTTGTTTGTATAGTCGTTTTAATAACTTGTTTTTCCGATTCAATTTGGTTACGGATCTCTTCACTTTCCAATTCATAAGCTTCCAGAACGATTTGTTGTTCTAAGCTTAATAGTTTTGTGATTACAAGTACGATTTCACGGTACTCTTCAATAGTTTCTGCCATTGGTGTAACCAAATCAATTAATGATTTTTGTAAATCTTGAAATGCACACATATACCATTTTGGTTGCAACCCAATTCTAACATGCACATGTGCAATGATATTTCTCTGCTTTATGTATTCATCATTAATTTGTCCACTAAACATTTCATAGATATGTCGAAACAATGTTTTTTTCAATCGTTCAACTGAACTATTATCTTGAATAATTCTCATCAGCCCCGGCTGTTTTTCTAAATTCAGATAAAAATTTCCAACAATCTCTTCTAAATTTTCTTTAACCAATGGCTGAAACGAACGCGCAATACATAAATCTTTTTTCGTTAGTTGAATCATGTCCATTTGAGTTAAAACATCCTGATAGTTTTCAACATTAATCTCAACGATCTCTTCATATTGTTCGTACAAGTTTCCCTCATGTTTTTTTTTGTTTCTCTTAATAAATGGATTCATTAATCTTAGCTCCTCAAAACTGTATTAAATCGTTTAATTATATATCGGTAAAAATTTTAAAACTTTAACAACAATGGTAAATTTAACACTCGCTTTCCTGCCAATTGAATGAATACTATTTCTTAATGATTGAACATCCCTGTTCTACAAAAAACTAAAACATGCTCATTGACGGAACAAGCACGCATTCTTATACTAAATAAGCATGAAATAAAGAAAATAGGTGAATGCAATGGATTTTTCAATACAATATTTATCCTTTTACGTTATATCTGTCGAGGGAAAAGGTGATCAGGCGGACAAACGATATAAGCATTTCCAAACATTGGACGAAGAAGAGTATGAAGAAAGTTCACTTAAGGATTTCCTTGATGGGGAATTAATGAAGATTAGCAAGCGTAAAGTAGATCGGCATCCAAAAGCCGAACAAGTTCCAACTAAAATTGGCTTTTTTATCGTCGAGGAAGGTCATGAGTTAGACTCTAATCCGAACTATAATTTATTCAATCGTGTTCGTTTTGCGGACTCAAAGGAACAATTTCATGAAGAAAATGAGCAATTTGTCAGCGCATATTTAGACACAAGTGCAGTTCGCGGTGGGGTTTTTCTCATTGCAAGTGCAAAATTAACAAAATACTTTGATGAACCATTCGTATTCCTGCTTAAATGCGATTTCGAACCTAAAGTCGCTTCTATCTCGGACGAAGCAACTTTAATTCGCAACGTAGAAATGGCCATCACAACGAAAAACATGAAATCCATCCAATATCCCTACATGCCAGAAGAAGGCATGGTTGAACCTGGCGAACTGAAAATTCATCAAGCTTCACATGCTCGTTATTTCGAAGATTTCTTGAAATTCGTTGATTATGGTGAATCCATGCCAGAAATTTTGAAAGCACAAGTCATGAATATGGTACAGGAGCATGTCCAAGAAACATTCGCTGATAACAGCGAAGAACTGCAACAATTTGAACAGGCGATGGAAGTTTGGGAAGCGAGTGAAAAACGGGAGATTCAAGAGCGACTCGACACACATCAAGTGATTGAAGCCACAGCACAAATCGTTGAACATACACCTGATGCAGAAATGCGGATGACAATTGGCAATACTTCTGTGAAAGGCTTGCTTTCTGATTTCGGCGAGAATGTCCATTTAGGGAAAATTAATGGCCGTTATGTTTTGCTTTTGGATGCGGAATCAATTGTATTTGAAAAAGGCGTGTCACCGATTGAATTTCATAAGCCTGATGATGTGATGGCGATTTTGGAGAGGATTAGGCAGAAGGAATAGAGCTTATTTTTGAACGAGTCACACGAAAATATAGTGATTTGTGACTCCATAGTCACAACATATACCGGTGTATATCCTGATTTATAGCAGTCTTCGTGACTGCTTTTTTATTTGTGACTCAAGTGTCACAGTCACAGACAACTAACTCCTTCTTCGCCTTCAAAAACGTAAACCTCCCCCACCAAACTAAATTCATCCTCGGTAATCTCCTCAAAGTGTTTATCCCTGAATTTATTCTCTAACACACCATAGTAGTATCCAAATTTGTCTCTCACATTTTTAACATTGATAGACCTAATCATTTGTCTAAGACTTACAAATCCAACCTCAATTTTCAATGCCTTATCATTTTCAAAACAAAATGGATAGGCTGCCATATTAACCTTAGACCATAACTTTTCAATTGTTCCAGCGTCTTTAAAATGGATCGATGCTAATTCTTTAAAATCTTGTGGAACATTATCACTAGTGAATTCAGCAGATAGCGTTTCAGTACGTTTATTGTCTTTTATGTTGTTAGTTTTAAGAAGATCAACAGATTCATTAGGTGCGACAATTTTAGCCTGTTTAGGTACGCCATTTACAGGAGAATAAGAAATTTCAGTACCTAATGTAGACTCAGTTTGATTAGCGTACTGGTTAAACATATACACGTTATGTCCTTGTTTACCGTTTGATTTCTTTGTATGGAACACCCGTAACAACCCTAATTCATTTGCTTTCTTTAACATCCTTTCAAACGTCCTACGACTGATTTCTCCCATTTCATTACATGCAGCAACTATAGTTTGAATTTTAGCATTACAAATACCCGGCACTTTCGCTGAGAATCGCACCAGTCATCTTAAGGAAATAAGCTCTCCTTTAGTAAAAAAAGATTTATGATCTACCATATGCTGTTCGAAATGATTGTTAAAACCAGTAGTATTTTTGAATTGTGATAAGTGTGAGTACTGGTTAATATGACCTGATTTCATGATTCCCTCTCCCTAATTTATGCATCGGGAAACAAGCACCTTGAAGTATCTTTTTGAAAATAGTATAATCAGGGCGCTGAATATTCCCTATTCAGTTATGGTAAATTGCGTTTTTAACGAAAATCTAGGCATTGCAGTGCTTGGGCTCTCACTTTATTGCCGTACTGATATAAATCGCATACACAAATACAAGAACAAAAAGCGTGACCAGAAATTGATCCCTTTCTAAAAATGCTCTCAAGTCATTTCACCTTCCTCATCCTCGATAGCAACTATTTCTTCATTCCCATTTGACCAATTATAAACTTTTGGAGCAATGACTGTACCGTCATGGAGTTGCAATTTCAATTCAAGAATAGCTACCGCATACTCGCCAAGTTTCCTTAAACCTTCTTGAATAGCTTCAGCATAATTATCGCAGCTCACATCAATTGAGATATCGAAAGATAAAGTAGCGCCAATATAGAAATTTTCCATTGTGTTTTTAGCCTCAACATTTACATTTATATTAGATTTTTTTATTTTAGTTATCCCCTTTATAATTCGAATTTTTCATGTACAGACTCCCACTAAAAACGAGGGTCCTTATGTCTTCCGATGAATCCACTCACTTTAAACGTGGCGATTAAAACTTCTTAATAACGCTTGTTCCTTCTTTGATCATTCCAAAATTAAAATCGTCAATTCTTCCTGTAAGGCTTTCTTTAGCGATTTGATTAACTAATTGTTTGACAGTAACTTCATTAATTGCCTTTTCCATCTCATTAAGCATTTGCCTTTTGTTTGTAATAACCACTTCTTCTGCTAGTGAAACAAAAGTCGAGACTGTGAAGTAAACATCTTTTACCAACGTAGGTTTAACCAGTGCGTAATAAATGTGATTGTAATTGAAATAAATTGAATGAAGAAACTGATGGTATTAAATTCGATACACTTGACAAGTTATGTGAAGCCTTAGATTGTGAAATTACGGATTTGATTGAAAGAATTAATACAAATAAAAAATCCCTACCGAGTGAATTGAATCACTGAGTAGGGATTTTTTTATTTCTTCGTTTGCTGATGGTTTGGCGATCTCATAGGTGAGACTTGGGTAAACTCTCTATAAAATCCCGCTCTTCCCAATTTGGGAGAAGCAAATTCTCGTAACGTTGAATCATTCTGTATACAGATTGTCTTTTCCATCCCACTCGCCTGTATCACTACACAAAATAAAAAAGCCCATAAAATAAGGCTCTTCACAGTCTTACATTAATTCCAACTGTTATTTCTTTTTTAAACTAGTTAGTTCTGATACTGTATTTCCGTTAAATTTAGTTTTTACTAACCCAACGTTTTTTGCATAATAAGAAACATATCCATTGTCACTTTTTATCTCTATGCAATTTTTGAAGACTCCAGCAGCAGTTGATACTGATTTATTTGTAGATGTATAGCGAGTCTTTCCCTCGTCTTCGTATCCCTGATACCATGATCCTCTTATTTTAATAGGGTAGGTTAAATCAATATAATACTCTGATTCCGGATAACCAGTATATAATCCTTTGTCATTTTCAAACACTAAATAGATATTATCTCTATTTACCTTCCATACATCCCAGTCACCTGAATATTTACCTGTGTACGCATGCGTATATGATTTTCCTTTAGAATTATAAGTATAAATTTTTGTTTTATCCATCATATATGACACTGTTGGATTCTTGACTTTAATATACTTCGTGGCTACAAAAGCTTTTTTTTGATTATAACGTGTTTCAGTCCAACCATTCTTAGTTTGAGAATAGACTTGAATTTTAGCACCCTTTTTAAAAGAGCCAATGGTCTTGAATTTCTCACCAGCTCCACTTCTAGCAGCGAGAGTTCCTTTGGAAATATTCACATATGCTGTTTTTGTCGGTGATTCTGCTTTAACACTTAACGAACTAAAAGATAATAGTGCTGATACGCCTATCAGTATTGCCAATACATACTTACTTAACTTGCTTAACATAATACCCCTCCTTTTTAGTAAAATTATACCATCATAGGATATAAATAGTAAATAAAACAAATATTTCAAACTAAATGCTCTTTCAAATCCTAATACTCAACGCTCCATTCCCATTACTTTTAAATTCCATTTTAACGCCATTAGAGACGTTTATAGGCGTTCTATTCTCTTGCCTAACATCCCTTCAAACGCTTCTTCTGCATGGCTTGTTTCACAAAAACAGACCAATTGTCTGTTAAAATTTACTTTTATATAGTATTATTTCCTTTAATAAAAAAATTAGGGGGTCACTATCTTGAAGCAATTATTTTTTAGTTCATTATTACTAGGTTCAACTCTGTTTTTAGCTGCGTGTGGCGCCGTTGAAAAGCAAGGAAGTGCTGAGCCACAAGAGGAACCAAAACAGGCAGAACAAAAAGAAGTTAGTAATAAACCTGAGAAAACTGCAACTGGTAAAATTGTTTTTACTGAAGCTGGACAAAAAGGCATAGTAGAAGGCGGTACTTTAGAGTTGCTAAAAATTAAAACCGTCAATGAAACAGAGGACTGTTTAATACTGCCATAGTTAAAGAAAAATCATCGTTAACTTCTTCAATTATTTCTAAATCTTGATAGTCACTTATAGGTTCAATATGACCTTGTGCATCTCTTATTGTTATCAAAAATCCCACCTCCTTAAAACACAAAATAAGCCCTGAATGGACTGGTATAATTCATCAATATAAATTAATTCTGTTACTCCCCTCATAAAAAATTACCTAAAATTATCCTTTAAGTTTCATTTATTTTCCTTTATACTGATATGGCAAATCAAAATAAGGAGGAAGTAAAATGAAGAAAATATTGAAGATATCATTTGCTTTAGTTATTGCATTTACTTTACTCATCTCATTTACTACTAATTCAGAAGCTGCATCCACTTCAAAAGCTACGGTTACTGTGAATAAACTTGAAATTAGAAATGGTGCAGGGACAAAGTATAAAGTGGTTGGGTACTTGAAAAAGGGTGACAATATCACCATTTTTTCTAAAACTAAGTCAGGTTGGTCTGAAGTTAAATACAACAAGAAAAAAGCCTATGTTACTACTAAATCCCTAAAGTTTGACGCAGCTAAAACAATTGTAGCTAAAGTAGGAAAAACAACAGTTCAAGCAGATAAAGAATTAGTTTATCCACAAATTTCTGGATTATCGACAAAGTCAGTTCAAGATAAGATTAATAATACTCTTCGAAATCACATTAAAAATTCAATAAAATACAAACAATTAATGTTAGAAGATTTAGATGAGTGGAAGTTAGAAGATGATGGGACTTATCCTGACTTCGCATTCCAATGGGAGTATCTGACTTCGTATGAAATTGCTTACAATAAAAACAACACTCTAAGCATTATCATGTATGATTACAGATACATGGGCGGTGCTCACGGAAGTACAGTTGCTACTACTTATAACTTCAGTCTTAGTACCGGAAACCGTATAGTTATCCATGATGTACTAAAAAATAGAAACAACTATTTAAAAGTTAAAAGACATGCTTATAATACAATGGTCAGTAACGAAAACTTTTTTATTGGTTCTCTGAATGATTTCGATATTACTAGAGATACTCAGTTTGTCTATGCTGATGGTGGAATGCGATTAGTTTTCCAAGAGTATGAGGTAGCTGCATATGCCTATGGGCATCCTAAAGTAAATATTCCATATACCGTTTATAAGTGAAACATAAACAGACCCAACAATAATTGTTAGGTCTGTTTTCTATAAAACTGTGATTTCATTCAGTCGGATATCGAAGAGGAGTCAACCAAAAAAGGACTAACAAAATGCTAATCTCTGATTCAATCTATGTCGCAGTTTCCACCTAATGTTAAAGAAAAAAGCACCCCGAGTGCGGGATGCTTTTTAGAAATTTAATCTTTTTGCAAAAGATCGCTGTTTGTCACACTTAATGCTTCGATTGAACCGCTTAAATCTAAAGTTACAACAAAACATCTTCATAACCAGTAGCTGAGAACGTCCATTGATAGATATAGGGACCATATGAACCTGGTCCTGTGTATGTTAACTTCCCTGATGTAACTTCGAATAAATTGATAATATTACTAAAATTCCTATTTTCCACCACTTTAATTGTATACAGTTTGTTTCTCCAATCCGGATTGTCGGTAAAAGTGAAAACAGGCTTACCACCAACGAAGGCATTTAATTCAGGTTTACTATTCCCGTCTTATACCTTCTCTATCTCTCGGCTTTCGATAGGGCCTTCACCGTGGGGGCGACTTTCATCGCACACGGCGATCCGTCAGCAATAGATCTCTAAAACTTATTCCCCCAATTATAGTTCTATAATATTCATGGAACTCCTTCTTTCAATAAAAAATACACCTTACTCTACTGTAGGTGCTTCCTTGACTGTATACCCTTCTTCCTCCAGCATCCGTCTATATGGATTAGGAATTTCCTCAAGCTTTTTCATGTTATTATCAATCATGTAACGATATAAATTAAGCATTCTTTAGCGCCTCCAATTCCATTTGCTGTTGTAAAACTAGGTTGGCAAGATCATTCACTTGCACGAACAATAAAGCAACTAAATCGCCTAGCTGATTGTCATTTTGAAAGGTGGCGACTAATGATTCTCCTAACTCGGACAATGCCACTGGCTCTTCCACTTTATCCAATTCCTCAGCAGGAATTCCATGTTGACTCTAATATGTTCTAAATCCATCAGCTATCTCCCTCGACTAAGTGATTCTCAGATTAGCGAGCACATATGACAGCTTATAAGGCGTGTGATACACGACACACCCATGCGAGCTTGTTGATCCAACAAAATGTAAATGTGAAGAGCGGCTCGGCCATAAAGATATCGAAACGACTCTTAACACATATAGCCATGTGCTCCCAGACATGCAACGTTCAGTAAGCGATAAACTTGATGAGATCATTAAATAATTGTCTGAATGCTTGTACAATTAGTATTACGCTATAACTCAAACATTTCTTGAAATTGAATTAATTCAAAATATCCATGCTTAAATGAATTTGTGTTGTTTTAGGTTATAACTTCTAAGAATCGATGCGACCTACCTTAATGACTCTGTAACTTCTACTTCTTCAAGTAATCTTACGACATCTTTGTATAGTTGCTTTAAATGATGGTTTGAAATATCTAAAATAGATTCAAACATAAAGGAGTTCAGATGAATATTTTCTGGAGTATCCTCTTCCTTGTCTTCTCCTTAATATATGTAAAAATCATCCGTTTTTGATACACAAATCAAACAAAGAATCCCATTTATTAAGAGAACTCTAGTTATATCTCTTTTTACATACCTTAAACAGCCTTTATAGATTCTCTTGGTTCTAATAACAAATGTTCTGTATTATACAAATAAAAAAGTACCCCGAAAGGATACTCTTAAACTTCACTATAACTTAGTACTTTAAATTCGGTAGATGGGCGTCCTATGACTCTTGACAATTCGTCTTTTACATTCGTATACATATCGTTTTGATCTTCAGTATACTTTACACTAACGATGGTATAGTTATACTGTTTGTTTGGTACTAACCTAGCACCAACACGGTCAAATAACATATATTTCACTTTATAACTCATAGCATCATCTCCCTATTGTACTTATTTCGGCAAAAAGGAGATAAATTCCTGCAAATAAAAAGCACCCTAAGTAGAATGCTTCGATAATTATTTATTATAACCATACGTTGGAGTTCGCTCACTAAGGAATCTGTTTTAATATACTCCATGAATCTTAAAAATGATTTTGTAATCTTAATTTCACCTCCAGCATAATCAAAATATGTTCTTGTAATTTTACTAATAAAACCTGTTCTTTCTAACCTTTTAATAATAAAATCAATATCTTCATTGTCAATACCACAATTTTCAGTAATTTTCTTTCTCCATCTTAAACTCGAAGCAAATTGTACATCATTTTGATCAGCATTGATAGAGACTCTTACATTGATAAGTTCAAACAACAGGCAAGGTTTTTTATTAATAACAATATCTTTAATCCCCAAAAACATTATGATGAATTAAGAAATAATCAATCTTTCTAAACTAACGGGAGCTTTAATTAAATAAGGTGTACAAAAAAACGCCTCTTAATGGGGCGCTTTTTATGTTGAACTTTTTATGATTTTTTCTACATCTTCTTGAACTTGAATTTCAGGTCTCCTACGAAGTTCTTCTAGATTGATCTCTTTCCTATTTCAATAAAATTGTGATTTTATGAAAAAAACACAAACCGTAAACTAAAGGTTTACGCTAATACCCTTAAAATTTGAACTTTCTTTTTTTCTGATCCTGAATGTTTATTTTATATCGCCTTTATATTTAGTTGGATGGTTATCTCCGCTGTGAATCACTCTATAATGCTGTATAGATTGGAAGATTAAACAAAAAAGCCCACTGATTAGTGAGCGATAACGGCTGAAATATCAACTTTGTTAATATACAATAATACTCATTAATTGGCTATTCACATCTTATTTATTCATTTTTCTTTTTTAAACGTTTTTTGTTCAAGTATAATGTGATCAATGCAACAACGATTAAAACTGGAATTGCATAAAGTTGCCCAACAAACAATTTCCAACTTACTGCATTATAACCTTCAGAAGCTGGAGATAAGACAGCAATAATACATACAAGTAAGTAGGCTAATAATGGCGGAACAATATATTTCATTAGACTCTACTCCTTCATCCATACATTCACATATAAATTTTATTTGGCCATTATTCAATTTATATGTGAATGTATTCTTCTACTGTGTGTTCTACACGCTTAACTAGATTGCCTTCATCACTATAGTATTCATTGATAATTTTGTGATTAGGTTGCAAGTTGTATTTTTGAATGAGATAGTTAATCTTCACTATTTGCTGATATTTTATATATTGATTAGGATCATTAACTCCTTCTTCATGAAGATTGGACAAATAGTTATTTGCGAATTTAATATTTTCTTTGATTACGATTTGATTCAATGTGGCTACTCCCCTTAACTAATTTAGTATCCCGTACACATTCTATACGTATGTAGCAAACGGAGAGATATTCCTAGATATTTTTGTAATTAAAAGAAAGATATTATTACCACAGCTCCGAATTGATAAGTTCACTCCTATTTTCCATTCCCTAAAATCTTGTCATATTTTTCAGATTTAGTTTTTGTTACTGAATCATTTATTTGAATTGGTTTAACACTTTCTATACCCGAACCATTAATACCTATAGATATTTATTAAGCAAGTTGATAACTTCTGCAAAACTAATAAACATAATTCCTGATATCGCGCCTGACATAGAGAAGATTATTACTGTTGACCATTTCATCGTCGGTTCATATAAGCCTTCTTCATAACCTAGAATGAAACCGATAACTATTCCTAAAATTATTGTAATAACTCCTATAAAATTTAATAACTTAGAAATTGAATTTCCATTTCTCCACCCCCATATAGATAGCTATTGTTAATACCATCTTTCCAATTTCTCCCTATTTCAACTTCCTTTTCTCTCTCAAAGTAATGAGATTCGCTTCGTCATACCTTCTAAAAGCCTCACCAATTAAAAAATGTTCATGATTCATGCGATTTTCAATTTTTACTGGCTTCTTTGTCAAATCTCCAAAAACGTAAATGTAATCCTTAGTTACATGAATTTCCGCTTGTATTTTCGCCATAATTCCCCTCCCAATTTTTTTACTTATCATATTCACCACCAGCGTTTACATGATTGCTTATAAAAACATCTGCATTAGCCTTATTGGCGATAGCAGCACATTCAGATAGTTCTATAAATACATTTGTAGCCCGCGTGAGAATAGTTTTATGATCTGTATAGTTATCATCAAGATACTTTTTCATTTCCTTTGAGATATCCAGAACAATGTTTTTTTCTTGCAAACCATTGGCTCCCCCTCCTGGATCTTTACCACCGTGCCCTGGATCAATTTTATTTTTATCACCTCATATTCTTATTTGTATGAATAAAAAAAGCCACCCGTGTAGACAGCTCACTTCCCTTTTCCTTTTAAAACTTGTACCATTCCTTTACTTGCTCTGGTACGATAAGACCTGTTCGCCCTGCGTTTTCGATATTTCAGCTATTAAGTCTTTATGTATTTTCTTTAACTCAGCTAATTTGTCAGTGACAATAATCAAACCTTTTGTGAAATTTAATTATTTACTTGCCTTATATTCTTCCATTAACTTCTTAACATCCTCATTTGTATAGCCTGTCTTTTTCATCTGATTCTGAATAATACTTCTATTAGTCTTAATAGCTTCCGATTTAATTCATTACCTTCTGTCCGTTAAAAAAACACACTAAATCAGTTCTTTATTCCTTAAAGTAATCAAAATGTAAAACCTTTGTCATTGGAATACCCTTGTTGTTAAGGATCTTTACGTATAAACTTTATCTACTATTAAGGAGTGATCAAGTTGAAAGAAGTAACTGTAGATAAACTAACATTTAAGGGAAATTTATCGATAATTGAGCAAATGTCACTGAAAGATATAATGTTTAAGTGGCTTGGTAGACCAGTGGAAGGAATTGATGATATTCTTCCACTTGAATATACACAATCTGTTTTTGCAAAGATGGAGACACCACCAGATACAAACTTAATGATCGAAGGTGGTGAAATTTTCAGATATGTCACATTAACTGAAGATAATCAGATTGTTATAGGGATCTTAGATAGCAATTATGAATTAAAGTTTAGAATTTTATATCTGGAAGAACGATTGGGAGTGTAAGCACTGTAATACTCCTGATTGGGAGTTTTTTCCACTGGTTTTGTTACTATTCTAATTTAGTAGCAAAACCGATAAGTGATGTTAGACTCAAAAGTAGACACAGTTTATTATAAAAATAATGACGAATAATGAGGTGTCTACAATGACAAGTAAAACATTTGATAAGTATTTTAAAAGAAGTATTGTTCAGATGATAATGGAACAAAACAGTGGATCAAACTGCCAGAGATTTAGATCTTAATGCAAATACGATTCATAACTGGAAAAGAAAATATGGAGAAGATTTTATCAGTAAAAACCTACCTTCCATGCCGGAAAGCCAACCAATGAGAGCTTTTCAATAACGAATAAGAGATCTTGAAGAGGAAATGTCATCTAAAAAAAGGGGATGCACTACTTCGCTAAAGACCATCTTTATCTATGAGAATCGCTTCCGTTACCATGCGGAGAAGATGGGCAATGTGCTGGGTGTTTCACGATGCGGCTATTATAAGTGGCTTGATGTCCCATAAGTCTGCGTGCAAAACGCCAAAAATCTTCAACACCAAGGTGTGAAGGTTAGCCAAAAAAAGGTGGCATGAATTATGAAGAAAGAAAACCTTCAATCCAAAACTCGTAAGAAGCATAAAGCGACTACAAATTCTAAACATACTATGCCAGTCGCTCAAAACATTCTAAATCAACAGTTTAACGCAGATAAACCGCAATCGGTCTTGGTTTCAGATATCACATATATTCCTACTTCTAAAGGCTGGGTGTATTTAGCGAGTGTCATGGATTTATATTCTCGTAAAATTATTGGATGGGCAGCTGATAAACAAATGGCAAAGGAATTGACTCTATTGGCTCTTACTCGAGCGTACAATTACCGGCAGCCTAAATGGGAACTGTTACGACAATGCCTGTATAGAGTCTTTTCACAGTGTACTAAAAGAAGAACTCATTTATTTATACAAGTACAAAACACATGAACAAGTAAAGAAAGATCTTTACGAGTAAATCGAGATTTTTTATATCGCCAAACGCCTTCATTCCGCCAATGATGATCTATCACCTAATGATTTTGAAAGACGTTATAGCTAACTCAAGGTGACACAATATGTATCCTGTTGATTCAGTACAGAAGACCTTCTGCACTGAATCAACAGGCCACCAAGTAAAAGCATGGTAGATGATAAAATCAAATAAAATTGTGTCTACTTTCTTAACCTATTACCATTTAACATTCTCCCTTCAAATTTAGACAAAAATAAAAAGCACCCGAAATGGATGCTAATCAAATTAAATTTTTCATAATAAATATTAAAGATGAACTTTTCCATTAGAATCTTTATCAGTAAACCTAGTTAATAACCTTTTAATTAGTAAGAAGATTGATGAAATTATCACAAAACCTATAAAAAATACAACGAATCCCCATAGTCCCACAACAGCATCTTGAAATTCCATATTGCCTCTCTTTGTAAGTGCTTGTTGTATTTCAATTGCAAAAACTAAAACGACCATAAACGTGAAACTATATATAAATGATAGTATTGTAATCCCAAAAGGCAGTTTGGATATAAATTTTGATACAATTAGCACAAAAATAAATACAAAAATTCCAATAATACCCATAATCCAGAAGTGTAAGTCTTTATCATTTAAACCTAGATTTAACTGATTACTAACGTAGATTTGAATAAAGTCATGGATATTATTAAGTAATTCTGCCAACTTGAGAATTGTTTCTTTCATTCTTATACTCTCCTTTACTGATTACTCTTTCATATTATAACAGTAAAAGAAATCATCTTCCTGAATACTTCTCTCTATAATTTTAATCATTTCATCATTCAACCCAATCACTTCTCTTACATTCTTTTAAGCTTCCCTAATTAATGAGTGTGTGTCTTCAATCACCTTGCTAATATCAGCTTACCTTTTCATCTAAAAACTTATATATTGAAAATGAATGGCCCAACGATGTGCAAGTTATATACCCAAGAATGATGGCTTACTTTAGAACTCGAGATGCAATTCCTGTAAAGAGCTATTCATCCCTTGAACATCTTTACATTGGTTCACCTCTTTTCCCTCTAGCTGCTGTGATTTATGTATTCTAACGAGCTATTCTATGTAATATCTTTATTATGGTTTATTTTTTTCTGTGTATTACTGTACACTGTTTCTCCATTCTCCGCCATCTATTCAGCTTATTTCAACTAACTGCCTTAATAGCTTCCGATCAATTTATTTCCTAATCTACCGTGCGTTTTATAACACTTTAACGTACTCGGAAAAAGTCTCCCTCTTCAATCGTGTGAAGAACGTAACCCAACGATAAGGGGGAGATGAATTTCAGTAGGCTTTAGCCTAAAGGTTTTGAACAAACTACCAATTATTATTTCGACATAATCGCTCCACTAAACTTACATTCACTTGTTGATAAGATTTATTCGGCATCGTGATGTACTCCCCGTCAATCGTTTTGACGTAAGCCCCGCTTGTCCCTGTAAACCCTGTAATGAAACAACCTTCCCAAAAACTCTTACTTGATCATTCAACATCAACCCCTTGAGTTGTTTGGTGTTCTTTTCATTTCGCTTACCGATGACATTTTTGATCTTACGTCCTTTTCGTGCGGTAGCTTCATGTAAAGAGCGTTTCATAGCCCCCTTTCACTTAATTTGTAAGTCATCTTTCTTAATCTTATATAAATTTATTACTTTTATGATCCCCAAACTTCTGCTGATATGTACAGTGTACCTAACGTGATACCCACTATAGCAACCATTAAGAAAATTCGTATAACCTCTTTTAAAAGCCCTTTCGGAATGCTTTTAAGTATAATAATTGAGACTATACCAGTAATAAGTATTGATATTGCAGTTATGATTAATGGACCTGCAATATTCCATATGTCCGATAATGAGAATAGTTCTGTAAATGACATGATGTTGTGCTCCTTAAGTTAGATTGGCACTAAATTGTCTGTTTCGATCTATGAAGTTCTAAACATCATTTTTATTACATTTTTCAATAGCCCTAATCAGTTCATCAAGCTTTTCATTTTTCTGTTCATCTAATCTAGTCTTAGCATTCATAAACTTTATCACCTTAACAATAAAATAAACACTTAAAACAAGAAGACCTAGATAAATTAAAATAGGTATTATTGCAAAAAGGCCAAAGAAACCATTCATTAATTGCATCCTCCTATATGTAAAATATACCATCATTATACATTATTCGAAGGAGTCTGTATGGATTAGAAAAAAAAGGATGTTTAAATATCAGCTCTTGTCATAGCTAAATATCTCTCTAAGTTTTCAAAGTTAGCACTACTTACATCAGCATCATTTCTTCTATGTCAGTGAACAAAGTAAAGCGTCCGCACATAATACCACCTACTTGTATGGTTAGTAAGGTTGATTCTAGTAGATGAGCTTGTCGGTAACAAATTAACGCTCTAAAATTCTAATATCTGTAAATGGTTGCTTGAATAATTCGCTGTTTATTAATAGTGCCCCAAGGACATCTCTTTCATCCTCAGCTTCAATTACGTCTGATAAAATGATCGTACTACCATTCTTAACCGTAACATTATATTCGTTCATAGTATCACCCCTAAAAAGTAGATATGTATTCCGAGTCTAAAACATATTCTAGTTAAATGATAACCGCATAAGTTGAATTCCAATATTCCCCTTGTTACAGAGTGCTTATAAAGTCTTCCTTCTTGTAGTATTTCGTAATAATTACACCTTGCACAAAACGTTACAATATTTCAACGTTTTCTTTTTTTAACACCCCAACTATACTTTCGACAATAGATAATTATTACCTTTTATTTTCTAACTTTTTCAATAGGCGACTTCTTTCCCTTTTTAGGTAATCATATGCTCTTCTTCTTACTTGATAATTATTAGAATACCCATATGTATATGTAGTCAATAAATATTGCTTGAATAAGTTGAACTATGAGAGGATCTATAATAGTATTTAAGGAAGGTGACAAAATGTACTATTCGCTTACGGATGAACAAGTTCACGAGTATTTAAATGAACAAGACTTCACAGAATCCACAGAGCAAGAGTATAAGACTGATCGTGAGCAACATAAGGGTAACGGTTTATTAGAGACAGTTTGCTATGCCAACAATCATAATGTAGAGAGATATTTACCTTCATATCTTAAAGAGAAAGAGCATAGGAAATACATCATAATAAAACTCCCGACAAAACGATTAGAAATAAAGGCATGGGGCTTTTAGTAAAAAGATTAATTAAAGGAGACTAATAAAATGAGAGATATAATCCATGAGTGTTTTGTTGATGTACTGGGTACTGGTCCATCAGAACAACAAATTGATGAAGTGTTGAAAAATCTTCCATCTGAAATTAAATTACTTGCTGAACAACTTGGGGAAAATGATGCAGAAGTTCGAGATACTATATATGTCTGGGTAAATGAGAATATTAATGATTTCATTTAAACGATTTGAATGATTAAAGTATATTCTTGCATACAACACTGTAAGACGTATGTTTAAGTTATCATAAAAACAATTAACCACATCAAGCAAGTTAATAGAACAGGTTCTCGCTTAATTTAGGGTGATAAATGTGAAGTTGTTTAAATTAATTGAAAATTATCGCAATATGTACAAAAAAGGTACTAAATTCTTTGTAATTTCCGAATCGGAATTCATTGGCGTGAAAAGCTATGTACTGCAATCTGAAGATATGAGTGGTAAGATCGTAGTCTCTGAAGAAGAATTGAGAAAAAAATTTATTGCTTTAAATTAAATGAATCTTGATTTGTAGGCAGTTAATTAAACTTTTTAAAATCTTCTGCTATACTGCCTTCATCTTTTGAAATCATAAAATTCTCCTCTCCTTCTTTAGATTCAGTTATATTTGCCATAATTTAATTGGTTTTTCTGTTTATATAAATAGACAAGTTATTTTAGATTCGTACACTCTAAAATAACTTGTCCCCTATTTACATATTAGAATAGACGGACAAATTCAGAAATTCCGAATACACCTAAGTCTATGTTCGATACTAATACAAATCGATTAGACAATAAACAAATTGATGCTGTAATGAGAGATTGACCAGCATTTAAATTGCAGGGCTTCGCGCTTCCAATCACTGTAGCCTCTACAATTGTAGGTGTGAAAGGTGTTAACAGATTTCTTTGCCAAAGTATAGTTACTACATCCGGGCGTCTAATAATACTAGCAGACATATAATTCACCTCTTTTCTAAATGATTAATATAGTTAATGCTAATTCGGACAGCTTGGCTCATTCATTTGTCATGTTCCACTAAAAAAGGCGTTTTTCACATAATTTATTTAGAGTGGGAGGGTAAGGTACAATACTGATTGAATTTCATATATGGTGTTATTCGAGTGGCGACATCAGAAGTTGTATGAAATCATTGTGATAAACTTGTATGTGTAACTACGGGCGACACACTGCTAGATCTGAGATAATTAATAAGATCTTTAATAATTCAGAAAAAATATCTCTACTTTCAAGTAAAGAAGAATCCCCAAAGTTCACCAGGTAGACACCATCCAGAAAACACTTAATAGATAACTAACTCAAATATGATTAACTATGTAAAAAAAACAAGAAAATTTGCTCTTGCCGTTGCAAGAGCAAATTTTCTTGTTTCTTATTTCCACCACGTATCATAAACCGTTATCGCATGGTTCCGTTTATGTTCTGTTTTCTTATACCAGCCTTCGATTTTTTCAGCCGCATCTTCTTTGATTTCCTTGCCTTCAAGGTAATCATCAATATCATCATAGGTAACCCCTAAAGCCACTTCATCAGGAATTTGCGGTTTGTCATCTTCCAAATCTGCTGTTGGGATTTTTACATATAAACGTTCTGGAGCATTCAGATATTTTAGAATTTCTCTCCCTTGTCTCTTATTCAAACGATAAAGGGGGATTAAGTCTGCTGCTCCATCTCCGTGCTTTGTATAGAATCCTGTTACTGCTTCCGCTGCATGATCAGTACCCAATACAACACCGCTATAAATTCCGGCCAAATCGTATTGAACTTTCATTCTTTCACGTGCTTTAACATTTCCTTTTAAGAAATTATTCAGCTTCTCGCCTGTACCGTCTTCTACTGCTTTAACTGAAGCATCAACGGCAGCTTTAATATTGACCGTTACCGTCTTACTCGGCTGAATAAATTGCAATGCCAATTGACGGTCATCTTCGTCTACTTGAATGCCATATGGCAGGCTGACAGCAATAAATTGATACTCTTCCTTACCTGATTCGTCATTCAATTCATTCACTGCAGTTTGAGCAATATACCCACATAAAGTGGAGTCTTGCCCACCTGATATGCCTAGTACAAGACTTTTTAGAAATGAATATTTTTCAAGATAATTTTTGAGCAAATCGACACTGTTTCTAAATTCTTCTTTCGGGTCAATCGTAGGCTGTACTAATAATTTTTTTACAATTTCTTTCTGTAAAGGACGCATAGTCTCCTAAACCCCTCTTCCCAGTTCATCTAGTCCATAGCATTTCTTTTACTTTAGTTGTCGCTTCTTGAATGTTCTTCATCTTATTGTCCCAGCAGGCTTGACTTAAATCAACAGGGTATTC
The DNA here is from genome assembly GCF_001510645.1 of Paenibacillus sp. FJAT-29882. GTDB lineage: Bacteria > Bacillota > Bacilli > Bacillales > DSM-1321 > Peribacillus. The sequence continues at coordinate 2,005,386 of NZ_LMVB01000001.1, forward strand.
CTCAGGATTAAGTGCACGCAAATATTCAGGCCATAGAACAGATAAATTCGCTTTTGAAAATTCTCTTATTTGTTCAATATGAGGTAGTTCGTAGACAAGCTGACCACTGATAAAAATATCTTCATGCAAATCAACTGCATTGAAATCGGTGACGAACTTGCTTAAAAATGTGTGAACGGGATGAAACAGCTTTAATTTCTCCTCTGCTTGAGGATTCTCGTTTTCCATAGCGATATAATCGCCTTCAGAATGTAAGTTTATTGAATTGATAATTCGGTAGACACGTTTCAAACCCGGTGTTGAAACTTTTTCTGGATTCGAGGAAATTTTAATCGTATCGATCATATTCCCGCTTTCGCCTTCAATCGAAACCATCTTATATACGGCTCCTAAAGCTGGTTGGTCAAAAGCAGTAATAAGCTTTGTTCCTATACCCCAGATGTCTATTTTTGCTCCTTGTTGCTTCAAGTTAATAATTGTGTATTCGTCCAAATCATTAGAAGCAACGATTTTCACATTAGGATATCCTGCTTCATCGAGCATTTTTCGTGCTTCTTTTGATAAATATGCTAAGTCCCCGCTGTCTAAACGAATACCTATAAAGTTAATCCGATCACCAAGTTCATCGGCAACCTTAATTGCATTAGGGATGCCTGAACGGAGGGTATCATAGGTATCAACTAAAAATACACAGTCTTTATGTGATGTGGCATATTTATAAAAGGCGGTATATTCATCCTTGTATGCCTGGATCATGGAATGAGCATGTGTTCCTGAAACAGGGATACCAAACACCTTTCCTGCCCGCACATTGCTTGTTGAATCAAAGCCAGCTAAATAAGAAGCTCTTGCTCCCCATAAAGCAGCATCCATTTCTTGAGCCCGTCTTGTGCCGAATTCCATCGCTGATTCTTCGCCAATCACTTGCTTAATCCGTGAGGCCTTAGTAGCAACAAGCGTTTGATAATTTATAATATTAAGAATGGCAGTTTCAATGATTTGCGCTTGCCCAAGCGGAGCCTCCACACGTAAAATCGGCTCATTAGCAAATACAAGCTCACCTTCCTTCATACATCGAATCTGACCCGTAAACCTCATGCTTTCCAAATAAGCAAGATAGTCCTCTGCATATCCAATTTGCTCTCGTAAATACTCTATATCAGAGTGGGAGAAACGAAAATTCTCAATATAATGAACGACTTTCTCAAGACCTGCAAAGATTGCGTAGCCACTGTTAAAAGGTAGCTTTCGAAAGTAAACTTCAAACACGGCCATTTTATTGTGAATATTGTCTTCCCAATAGGTTTGTGTCATATTGATTTGGTATAGATCTGTATGAAGTGCATAGCTATCATCCATATATGTATTCCCCATAAAAACATCCTCCCGCACAGCAGTATTAAAATGTACTATCCCCTGCAATGACGGAGAAAATCCCCCTTTTTTAAGAACAACCAACATTCTTTGACGAATTATATCATCATCCATATCGTCAAAATTCCCACAAGCTTATCCTCAAATAAGATGTGGGTAGGTTTTCTATTCCTATTTATTTTTATTTAGAGCAAATTTGCTCCTAGTGAGTTTTTAAAGTGGCGTAAAGCCCATTCGTGCCCAGCCTGATCAAATGATGCTACTGCATCTTGATAGATCGAGATTGTAAATCCTTGATTATATGCATCTACAGCTGTATGAAGCACGCAAATATCTGTACAAACGCCTACAAGGTACACATCGGTTATACCGCGTTCTCGTAATTTGATACTGAGGTCTGTTCCGGAAAATGCCGAATACCTCGTTTTATCCATATAATGAACATTTGCTTTATTCTTATTCGCTTCATATATATTTTGTAAAGAACCGAACAAATCCCTTCCCATTGTACCTCTAATATTGTGCGGTGGAAATAGATTCGTTTCTGGATGATATTGGTCATCTTTTTCATGGATATCAATGGCAAAAAAGACCTCATCACCCTGATTAATAAACTCTTTCGTAATATCTCCAATTCTTCTTTCCAATTCTTGACCAGGCTTACCACAAGTTAAAGCACCGTTATCTGCGACAAAGTCATTTGTATAATCAATATTAATTAAGGCTTTTTTCCCCATTCCCTCACTCCCTAAAATACATAATTATTATTATACTATACTCCTTACACTTGTTTTTCAATAACTTTACCTGCTTTCATGCCTTTTATAAGGCGTCAGCAATCGAAAATTGGATGATTGGTAGTTTGGAAATATACAAAAAAATGAGGCTGTCCCAAACGTATTTGGTCAGGCCTCACAATTACGATATTCAACATAATAAAAGTGTACATCTGTGTAATGCTCGAAATTATACTCTTTTCAGACAGATTCACAATATGAAAAGGCTTTGTATCTAGACTGGGTACACCCCATGCTTTCTCTGAGTGAATGAAAGTTGTTTACTGTTATATGCGGTAAACCTGCGAATCAGCTCTGATCGGAGTTGATTTGGCTGGACGATATCATCGACAATCATTTCTGATGCTAGCCGATATATATCGATATCCTTTCGATATTCTTCACGCTTCAATTCGATAAATGCCGCTCGTTCTTCTTCAGGTAATGCGTTAATTTTATTTGCATAAACAGCATTGACAGCAGCTTCCGGACCCATGACGGCAATGGATGCACTAGGCAATGCCAAACAACAATCTGGCTCGAAAGCTGGACCTGCCATTGCATATAATCCAGCGCCATACGCCTTTCTCACTACAACGGAAATTTTCGGCACTGTCGCCTCACTCATAGCCGATATCATCTTCGCTCCATGACGAATAATACCCGCTCTTTCCACCTTAGTACCAATCATGAACCCAGGAATATCCGCTAAAAATAATAGTGGAATGTTAAAGGCATCACATAAGATAATAAATTTGGCTGCTTTATCAGCAGAATCATGGAACAGCACTCCGCCCTTTACTTTCGGTTGATTGGCGATAACGCCCACTGATTGGCCATTCATTCTTGCCAAACCTGTAATGAGTTCAGAAGCAAATAGCTTTTTGATTTCACAGAAGGAGTCCTCATCAATAAGCTGATCAATCAATTCGTACATATTAAATGAGGCATTTTGATTGGCCGGAATTATTTCTTCTAGTGTCTTTTCCGACGCTACAGGAAGACGAATTTCGGATGCAGGTGGCTTTTGTTGATAATTTTCAGGAAAATAAGACAGATAACGACGAGCAAACGCAAGCGATTCTTGTTCGGTATTTACAAGAACGTCCCCACATCCAGAAACACTGCAATGCATTCTTGCTCCTCCCATTTCTTCCTCGCTCACTTTTTCACCGATGACCATTTCTGCCATTCTTGGGGAGCCAAGATACATTGATGCATTACCTTCTACCATCACAACAATATCACAAAAGGCGGGAATATACGCTCCCCCAGCCGCAGAAGGGCCAAAAAGTAGGCAGATTTGTGGAACTTTTCCAGACAGTTTTACTTGATTATAAAAAATTCGACCTGCTCCCCTTCTTCCAGGAAACATGTCTACTTGATCCGTAATGCGTGCTCCCGCTGAGTCAACTAAATATAGGAGTGGGACATTTAATTTCTCAGCTGTTTCTTGAATACGGATTATTTTTTCAACCGTTCGCGCTCCCCATGAGCCAGCTTTGACTGTAGAATCATTGGCCATTACACATACGGTTCGTCCGTCGATTTTCCCTATTCCAGTAACAACTCCATCAGCAGGCAGGCCGTCACTTTCACAGTTTGCAAAAAACGCGTCTTCGATTTCCATGTCGGCATCTAAAAGTAAGCGTAATCTGTCACGAACAAATAGTTTTCCTTTTTCCATATTTTTCTCATGGTATTTTTGTAAGCCGCCTCGTTTTATTTGTTCGGTGGCTTGCTGTAACTTTCCTACAATTGACATGCGTGCAACTCCTCTCATTTTCCAGTAAACAAGGGCCGTCTTTTTTCCATGAATGCTTGAAGTCCTTCCAAGCGGTCTTTCGATTCAATAATTGTGTCATACCATCTTTTTTCAACTTCCAAACCAGTTACAATTTCCGTATCGATTCCTTCATTTATGGCTTTTTTCGCCGCTCTTAGACTTAGCGGAGCATTTCTTGAAATTTCGGCAGCGAGTTCTAATGCTTTGTTCATTAGCTGATCCGCTTCAGCAATTTTGTTAAGTAAGCCCAATTTAAGTGCTTCCTCAGCATCGATTCTTCTGGCGGTGAAAATGAGTTCTTTTGCGAAAGATACGCCAACGATTCGAGGTAGACGCTGTGTCCCACCAGCACCAGGGATAATCCCTAATGATGTTTCCGTTAAGCCCATTTTCGCTATAGTCGAAGCAATCCTGATATCACACGCTAAAGCCAGCTCCAATCCGCCGCCAAAAGCAGCACCGTTTATGGCGGCAATAACTGGAACCGGTAGATTTTGAACAGCATCCATCGTACTACAGATTAATTTGACTGTCCGTCTCACCTGAGCTTCATCCATCTCCAATCTTTCTTTTAAGTCGGCTCCGGCACAAAAAACCTTATCTCCAGTACCGGTTATGATGACACAACGTACAGTTGGATCCGTTGTTACTGTCTCTAGTGCATGATTAAGCTCTTCCAATAGTTTGACTGATAATGCATTGGCTTGAGCTGGTCGATTTAACGTTACGACACTTACAAAATTTTCCTGTTTCGATATTTTAATTAGATTTGGCATTTACAAACACCGCCACTCATCATTTTTCATCCTTTTGAATAGGAGTACATAGCCATTCTATGACTTGGTAGTGGTTTATTTAATTTTTTCTGAACAAACAAAGCTGAATCTACTAGGGCTTTTTCATTCACACCTGTATGGATGTTCATTTTTTCAAGCATATGAACCAAATCATCTGTAGCTACATTTCCACTTGCACCCGGCGCATATGGGCACCCTCCTAGTCCTCCAAGTGACGAGTCAAAGGTTGTAATGCCATAATCAAGTGCTTTTACAATATTCGCAAGTGCCATTCCTCTCGTATCATGAAAATGCATCGCCAAACTCTGCGGTTGATATCGTTTAAGCGCTTGATTTAAAAAATCCTCTACCTGCTTTGGGGAAGCAACGCCGATTGTATCACCTAACGATATTTCGCCAATCCCCAATGTAAATAGTTTTTCACATATTCTAAGCACTTGATTGTAATCAACATCCCCCTCATAAGGGCAGCCGAATACCGTTGAAATATAGCCGCGAACCGTTTTCCCCTCATCTATCGCCGCTGCTATTACCTCCTGTAATATAGGAAACGTCTCTGATATGGTTTTATTAATGTTTTGTTTATTATGTGTTTCACTCGCTGACATAAAAACGGATATTTCATCAACTGAGTAGGCGATTGCCGATTCAAGTCCTTTCATGTTTGGAACCAGGGCCGCATAGGTGACATTTGGGTTTCTCTTGATATTTCGTACGACTTCCACTGCATCTGCAAGCTGTGGAATCCATTTTGGATGGACAAATGAAGTTATTTCAAGATAAGTAAGTCCTGAGTAAGACAATCGATCAATCCATGCAATCTTGTCACTTGTCGATAAAATTAATTTTTCATTTTGCAAACCATCCCGTGGTCCAACTTCCTTAATCGTTACGTTTTTGGGCCAGTTCATTCTATAATCGCCAGGACATCGCCTTCATTTACAAAATCACCTTCCGATATATGAATCTGCTTGATCTTGCCCGACGTTCCTGCTGCAAGTGGTATTTCCATTTTCATCGATTCAAGAATGATGACTTCTTGTCCGCTGCTTACATTTTCTCCTTCAGACACAACAACTTTCCACACACTTCCTGCCATACTTGCAATTACTTCTGACATGTAGACCCCTCCTATATCGTTGTGCCATTCTTCTTAATATATGTTTCGATAAAATCAGTAGTCGTTTCACCTTGTTTGTACTTCTCATGAACTGCTATTTGTCTTAATAATGGTAAATTCGTCTTAATGCCTTCCACTTTATAGAAATCAAGGGCTTCAACTAAGCGTTGGATTGCTTGTGATCTGGAACTGCCTTTTACGATTAATTTCGCAATCATCGGATCATAAAAATGAGATACGACAGAGCGATCATGAACGGCTAACTCATGGCGAATATATTCTTCCTGCGGCACTTTCAACTCGGTAATTTTCCCTGGTGAAGGAAAAAATGTAACAGGGTCCTCAGCATAGATTCGGACTTCAATACTATGACCATCTCTATGAATCTCTGATTGTTTAAAAGCCAATGGTTCTCCTTGGGCAATCCTAATTTGCTGTTCAACAAGATCCAAACCCGTGATTTCTTCGGTAACCGGGTGTTCAACTTGAAGCCGAGTATTCATTTCTAAGAAATAAAAGTTCTTATCGACATCAACGAGGAACTCAAGTGTTCCAGCATTATAATAGCCGATCGTCTCAATAGCTTTCACCGCTGCATTTCCCATCGCTTCCCTTGTTTCGTTATCTAGAAACGGAGACGGAGCTTCTTCAAAAACTTTCTGGTGCCGTCTTTGGATCGAGCATTCTCTTTCCCATAAATAAACACTATGACCAAATGTGTCTGCAAGCACTTGAATTTCGATATGCCTCGGCTTTTCAATCAATTTTTCTATGAACATCTCACCATTCCCAAAGAACATAAGAGCTCGATTTTGGTTACCTTCGTATATCTTCAGTAATTCCACTTCATCGTTTACTACCTGCATGCCTATACCGCCACCGCCAGCTGCTGCCTTTAACATGACGGGATAGCCGATTTTTTCCGCTTCCCAAACTGCTTCTTTGCTATCAACGAGCGGTCGCGACAAACCAGGAACTACTGGTAGTCCATTTAATTCCATCAATTGGCGCGCTGCGACTTTATTACCCATTTTTTCGATTAGATCCGGGTGCGGACCGATGAAAATCAGATCTTCTTTGGCACATTTTCGTGCAAAATTAGCATTTTCACTTAAAAAACCATAGCCTGGATGAACAGCATCACAGTTTGCAAGTTTAGCTATCTCGAAGATTTTCGTTGCATTTAAGTAGCTTTCATTGACTCGAGGACCTCCAAGCAAAAACGCTTCATCCGCTTTTGACACATAAGGGGCGTCCTTGTCTGCCTCCGAATAAACAGCTACTGAAGCAATTCCCATTTTCCTGCAAGTTCGTATGATTCTTGAAGCAATTTCACCCCGATTTGCGATTAGTATTTTTTTTATCATCATAATCCTCCAGATGAAGTAGATTCATTCAAATTCTCAAATGATTTTTCGCGTAATTTATTTATTCTTCACATGAACATGTTTGGATTGTTAAACGTATTTATCTTCAACAACCAAGCTGTCTAGCAATCACTAATCTCTGAATCTCGGAAGTTCCTTCGCCAATTTCAAGCAGTTTTGCATCACGTAAATATCGTTCCACTTCGTATTCACGCATATAACCTGATCCACCATGGATTTGGATTGCTTGATTGCTCACACGGAATGCGGTTTCTGTTGCAAACAATTTGGCATATGCGGATTCTTTCGTAAACGATTTCATTTTATCTTTTAGCCATGCCGCTTTGTATACCATGTTGCGTGCTAATTCAATTTCCATGGCCATGTCAGCTAATTTAAATTGAATCGCCTGGAACTTCGAAATCGATTGGCCGAATTGAATACGTTCTTTGGAATAGGCAAGGGCCCGATCAAATGCCGCTTGTGCGATACCGACTGCAAGAGCCGCAATGGAAATTCTTCCTCCATCTAGTGTATGCAAAAATTGTTTAAATCCCTTTTCTGCATTGCCAAGCAAATTTTCTTTTGGAACTCGGACGTTGTCTAGAACAATTGCACAAGTGTTAGAGGCTCTGACACCCATTTTTTCATAATTACAAGTAATCGATACCCCTAATGCATCTGTTGGTACAATAAAAGCTGAGATGATATTCTTTCCTCGACTATCTTTTCCAGTTACCGCTGTAATCGTGACGGTTCTCGAAAAGCCAGCGTTTGTAATCCAGCATTTTTCACCATTGATCACATACTCCTCGCCTTCAAGTACAGCTGTCGTTTTCGTTCCACCTGCATCGGAACCAGCATTTGGTTCAGTTAATCCGAAGGCTGCTAATGTTTTCCCTTGAGCCAATGGAACAAGGTATTTTTGTTTTTGTTCTTCTGTGCCAAAGTAATAGATTGGACTTGATCCAAGTGATACAGCTGCAGCATAGCTTAGCCCGGTCCCACCGCAAGCCTTGCCAATTTCTTCAACAGCGATGGCATAAGAAATCGTATCTCCACCTGAACCACCGTATTGTTCTGGAAATGGCAGACCTAATAAACCAAGTTCCCCCATTTTTTTAAATACTTCCTCGGCAAATCGGGCATTCTCATCAAGTTCAATGGCGATCGGTTTGATTTCTTTTTCTGCAAATTCTTTAACCATTTTTTTTATCATCTGCTGCTCTTTCGATAATTCAAAATCCATAATAAGCCTCCTTTTTGTTTGGGATACTAAGAATCAAGTTCCCAGACCGACTAGTTGGCGGTTAAATACGATTGCCGTTTTTTTTATGGTCTGGCTTTAAGTACGTAATTTCCTGATAAAAAACGGAGATATACGCTTTATAGACGTCCATTACAGTAACAAAGGATTTGATATTTTTTTTGCAGTTGTCTGTCGGTGATTTACTAAATCCAATTGCTTCTTCTGCTTGTATTAATACATATGAAATAAAATAGTCATGAATGACAATACGTAGAAATAAACAACTACGAGCTAAATAATCATCAGTGGGGATTAAATAAATCCCACTGATGATTATTTAGTCTGCAGCGGTTTGATTTTTGCTTTTACGAGCTTCCATTTTCCTTTTTCATAAATCCATTTTGATTCAACAAGCGCAATTCCATCCGCATGATATACACCGCTGACTAACTGAATCCCCACTAACCCTTTACATTTCCCTACAAGAAATGCTGGTTTTAAAGTAGAAAGACCATCGACCAAAAGTTCTGTCGCTTCATTCAAAATACCATTTGTATAAATTCCTGATTGTTCGTACTCTTCTTTACGGTCAGACAAATCAATGACCAATGGCTTTTTCCCATTTATAGTAAGCTTTGCTTGATAGTTATCTAGAAATTGAGCTGTGATTGGGACCGTTTTTGGCACTGTTAAATCCTTCATCATTTGATCCTTAAAACTGAATAAAAAGGAATTCAATATTCCCCCGCTTTCGCCAGTTTCTGTAGTAATAAACACATCGAGAGTGCCATCTTTATTAACATCAACAAATTGAATGGTTGGCTTATAACCGCTTGAGAGTGGTTGTTCAAACTTTTTTTCTCCCGTATCAACATACAATGTTATTTCCTTTAAAAATTCTGTATCTTCCTCGTACTTTAGGCCTTTAATCACCAATCGATCTGCGATATTATCTCCTGTGACATCTCGCTTTTCTGTAACCAAAATTATCTCGTTTGCAATGTCCTTGTCTTGGGCAGATACTGCTTGGTATGTAAAAAAAACGGCTAGTAGGAAAATTAAGTATTTCAGTATATTAGTTTGAACATTCATGTAAGCACCTTCCAATCTATTGGTAAAGCTTTATTTATCCGCTTGTTCTATTCTGACTTATTTTCGACTTCGAAATATTTTTATTCCATATAAAGTGTGGAGAATTTAAAACATTCATCTACGTTCTTCCTCTACTATTTGTAAGCATGTCTTATTGTTACCAACAAAATGTAAAATATGAAAAAAACGTGTACAAGAAATTTCCTTGTACACGCTTCTTTTGAAAACTATTATTAATAAGCATTCAATCTTGTAGAACATTCTAAGATTACACCAGTTATCTGGAATCTGGATTTGTTTTATCTACTTCTACACTTCTCTTCCAAATCTCTTTCGCTTTTCCTGCCTCCGATTCATCTATAATAAACGAGCCATTTGTATAGCGATCTGTATAACGTAATCCGCTAACATGAATAGATTCAATGATACCTTTTTCTGTTTCAATAAAAATTGTATCACTCGGTATGACTGTTTCAAGACCAATTACTCGATGAGGATTTGATTTTAGTTCTTTTAACATAACGAGACCACGTTTAGCACGCGTTGATTTCTCAAATTCAGCAAGCTTCATTTTCTTCACGGCTCCGCGCTGTGTCACAATTAAGATGGCTTCTGATGTTTCTTTTTCAAGAATTTTACCACCCGTCACAAAATCTCCATCCTTTAAGTTAATGCCTTTAACTCCAGCTGCCCTGACACCAATAGGACTGATTTCTTCTTCATCGAACCAAAGCGAAAGGCCCATGTTCGTTGCTAAGAAAACATCGCTGCTTCCATCTGTTAAATGAACATCTACCAAAATATCGTCGCCTTTTACATTGATTGCAACTAAAGGCTTAGAATAGCGCTGTGCTTTATACGAACCCAAATCTGTTTTCTTTACAAGACCGTTTCTTGTTACAAATAACAAATAATGAGATTGTTCAAAGTTTTTAACTGGAATTGCCTTTACAATTTGTTCATTGCGGTCGATTGGAATAATATTAGCAATATGCTGACCGGTTTCTTTCCAACGAATATCCGGAAGCTGGTGAACCGGACAGTATAGATAATTTCCTTTATTCGTGAACATCAGAAGCACGTCCGTTGTATTAACTTCTAGTTTTTGCAATAGCCGATCTGAGTCCTTCATTCCAAAATCTTGACCACCAGATGCTGTGTACGACCTTAAGGACGTTCGTTTAACATATCCCTCATTCGTGACAGTTACAATCACATCTTCGCTTGCAACTAACACCTCAAGGTTAATCTTAATTTCTTCAATTTCACCTTCAATAACTGATCGACGTGGATCATTGAATTCTTTTTTAATAAATTTTAATTCTTTTTTCATGACCTGAAATAGTGCTTTTTCGCTTTCTAAAATCTTCGTTAACTCTTCAATTTTCTTTTTCAGCTCTTTTTCCTCTTCCTGTAGTGCGGTAATATCCGTATTCGTCAAACGATATAATTGCAAGGATACAATCGCTTCAGCCTGAGGCTCTGTAAAACCGAACTTCGCCATCAAATTATTCTTTGCGTCTTTTTTATCTTTCGAAGCACGGATTGCTGCAATCACTTCATCGAGAATGGACAAAGCCTTCATTAAACCTTGAACAATATGTGCCCGATCATGTGCCTTCTGCAGTTCATAACGTGAACGATTTTCAATTACTTCTCTTCGGTGATTGATATAAGCATCCAAAAGTTTTGGTAAAGTCATCAAAGTCGGCCTTTTTTTATCAATGGCAACCATATTAAAATTGTAAGCAACTTGCAAATCCGAATTTTTGTATAGATAATACAAAACCCCATTGGCATCTGCTTCTTTTTTCAATTCAATTACAATTCTAAGTCCAGTTCGGTCCGATTCATCACGAACTTCGGAAATGCCTTCTACTTTTCGATCCAGGCGGAATTCATCCATTTTTCTAACCAGGTTTGCCTTATTCACCTCATAAGGTATTTCCGTAACAACTATTTGTTGTTTACCACCACGGAGATCTTCAATGTCGGCTTTTCCGCGAATGATAATCTTTCCTTTACCTGTCTCATACGCTTTCTTAATACCACCAACACCTTGAATAATTCCTCCAGTGGGAAAATCTGGTCCTTTAAGAACGGTCATCAATTCATCAACCGTCACCTTAGGGTTATCAATACGCATAATGGCAGCATCAATGACTTCTCCTAGTTGGTGTGGCGGCATTTCGGTTGCATAACCTGCTGAAATACCGGTCGAGCCATTAACAAGTAGATTCGGAAACATCGCTGGAAGCACAACTGGTTCGACAGCGGTATCATCGAAATTTGGCACAAAATCAACCGTTCGTTTCTCAATATCCCGAAGCAATTCCGAAGCAATTTTAGAAAGCCTCGCCTCTGTATAACGCATAGCCGCTGGCGGATCACCATCAAGGCTACCGTTATTTCCATGCATTTGGATCATGACATTTCTTAATTTCCAATCCTGACTCATTCTTACCATTGCTTCATAGACCGAAGAATCACCATGAGGATGATAATTACCAATGACATTCCCGACAGTTTTGGCTGATTTACGGAAATTCTTTTCATGGGTGTTTCCTTCAACATGCATAGCATAAAGGATTCGACGTTGAACAGGTTTTAATCCGTCACGTGCGTCAGGTAAAGCACGATCTTGAATAATATATTTACTATAACGACCGAATCGATCGCCAATTACTTCTTCTAAAGGTAAGTCAAGTACTTTTTCCTCAGTCATCTCTTAGTTGCCCTCCTCTGAAATCGACATATTTTCGTTATCCAAAATGTTCGATTCTTCTTCGAGACCAAATGCAACATTGGATTCAATCCACTTTCGACGCGGTTCAACCTTGTCACCCATTAACGTTGTCACACGACGTTCTGCACGTGCACCATCATCAATTTTGACACGGATTAATGTTCTTGTATCTGGATTCATTGTCGTATCCCAAAGCTGATCGGCATTCATTTCACCGAGTCCTTTGTATCGTTGAATAATGTAGCCTTTGCCAATTTTATTAATGGCTCCTTGAAGCTCTTCATCACTCCATGCGTATTCCATTACTTCTTTTTTCCCGGTCCCTTTACTCACCTTATATAACGGCGGCAGAGCAATATATACTTTGCCTGCTTCAAAAAGAGGCTTCATATAGCGGTAAAAAAACGTAAGTAATAAGACTTGGATATGTGCACCATCTGTATCTGCATCGGTCATAATAACAATTTTATTGTAATTCGTATCTTCTACATTAAAATCAGGGCCGACCCCCGCTCCAATCGCATGAATAATTGTATTAATTTCTTCGTTTTTAAAAATATCTGCAAGCTTTGCTTTTTCAGTATTGATGACTTTACCACGTAATGGTAACACGGCCTGAAAACGGCGATCACGGCCTTGTTTAGCAGAACCACCGGCCGAATCACCCTCTACGAGATAAATTTCATTCTTCTCTGGGTTTCTCGATTGTGCAGGTGTAAGCTTTCCAGAAAGAATCGAATCTGATTTTTTTCGCTTTTTCCCGCTTCTAGCTTCTTCTCTTGCTTTTCGAGCTGCTTCTCTTGCCTGGGATGCTTTTATTGATTTTTTTATTAACATCGTACTTGTACTAGGATCTTCTTCAAAAAAATACGTAAGATGTTCAGACACAATGGCATCCACAGCAGAACGGGCTTCACTTGTTCCTAGTTTCCCCTTTGTTTGACCTTCGAATTGTAAAAGCTCCTCTGGAATTCTTACAGAAATAATCGCTGAAAGACCTTCGCGAATATCCGTCCCCTCAAGGTTTTTATCTTTTTCCTTTAATAATCCTGTTTTTCTCGCATAATCATTAAAAGCCCGTGTCATCGCAGCTTTGGCTCCGACTTCATGCGTTCCACCATCTTTTGTACGAACATTGTTTACAAAACTCAAAATATTTTCTGAGTACCCATCATTGAATTGAAAGGCAAAGTCCATTTCGATTTCATTCTGAACGCCTTCAAAGCTTACAACACTATGGAGAGTATCTTTTTCCTCGTTCAAATATTCAACGAAAGCTTCAAGTCCATTTTCAAAATAAAACTCATCTTTTTGGTCATGACGTTCATCAATCAGCTCTATTTTCATACCTTTTAATAAAAATGCAGATTCTCGTAATCGCTCCGACAAGATATCATAATTGTATGTCGTCACTGAGAAGATACTCGGGTCTGGTTTGAAATGAATCGTTGTGCCAGTTTGATTTGTCTTGCCTAACTTTTCCAGGGTCGTTTCAGGTTTTCCACCATTATGAAACCGTTGTTCATAAATAAAACCGTCTCGTTTTATTCTAACGACTAACCATTCAGAAAGAGCATTAACAACAGATGCACCAACACCATGCAACCCGCCGCTTGTCTTATAGCCGCCTTGTCCAAACTTTCCACCAGCGTGTAAAATTGTCAAGATAACTTCTGGTGTCGGCTTGCCCATTTTATGCATTCCAGTTGGCATACCTCGCCCTTTATCCGTCACACTTACACTATTGTCTTTATGTATTTTAACGATAATAATATCTCCGTGACCAGCCAATGCTTCGTCAACGGAATTATCGACAATTTCATATACCAAATGATGCAATCCTCTCGCATCTGTGCTACCGATGTACATTCCCGGCCGCTTACGAACTGCTTCAAGTCCTTCTAATACTTGAATGGCCTCATCATTATATTCTATATTTTTTGTACTTCTTGCCACAGAAATTCCCCTTTCCTTCTTTACCACCATTTCCGGGCCATATCAAAAAGATGAAATGACTGAAAATATTAAGAAAAGCGCTAGCTTGTTGTTCAAACCTTGACTAGATACACCTCAGGTTTAAGTTTGCGCTAACCACTAAAATTCATTAAAACTTATTCATTCTCTTAGGAAAAGCGAAAACGAATTGCAAGGATAAAAAATGATTATGAATCAATTATATATGAATTCAGCAAAAAGAACAAATGTTCTAACCTGAATAATTAATAATGCCCTATCGAAGGCATATCTATGTTTATTGTAGCGAAATTTTTCAATATAGCAAATTAGCTTGATGATTTTACAATTCGTATACTCTGAATTCGAGTGTGTAATGATTCAAATACAGGGCAAAAAAAAGGAGCGTTAGTCCGCTCCTTTTTCCTTTACTTTGTAAGGGCATGCTCGACTTTAATACACCGATCCATTATAACAGTATAACCTTTTTCCTTTAAGAAATCATATGCTTCCTGATTTTCGACTCCAAGCTGAGCCCAGAAAATATCTGAATCAATCTCGTCAAATTCCTTTGCAATTTCAGGAAGAAATTCAGACCTCCTAAACACATTGACAATATCGATATGCCCCTCAATTTCTTTTAAAGATGAAACAGCTTTAACGCCTAAAACTTCTGTTACTGCTGGATTTACCGGAATAATATCATACCCACTTTTCTGCATTGCCTCTGAAACCATGTATGAAGTGCGGTTTCGATTATCCGATAGACCAACTACTGCGATTCGTTTTGCCTTTTTTAATATAATACCGATTTCTTCTCTACTAGGATTCTCAATAGCCATGTACATCACTCCTTTTGTTTTAACTTCGCTTTACCTTGATCTAATTCCTTGTTGCTAAGAAAATTTTTAAACAAAGAGAGAAGTATCCTATCCATTCCCCATATTGAACTGTTTTAAAACCTAACTTTGTTTTCGTTTATAGATAATTTTAGTCCATTGGTCTGTAATAATTGACAATACCGATCCAAAAATTAATCCGTTGTTTAATAAAGAAACGACAATTGGAGGTAAACCTGTAAATGCGCTAGCTGGAACAAACATAACGCCTACTCCCCCTAAAAGCGATATTCCAATCACTGTTCTCACTCGGTTAGCTTCTTCTTCTTTTTCTATTTCTAAAAACGCCATACCAATCATGCTGGTAAAAACAACAAACATGACAGAATATCCTACCGGAACTGGGATGGATGCAAGAAAATTCATGACACTTGGAATAAAACTAGATGCAATTAGCAAGAGGGACCCAATGATGAATGGCAGTTTAGCAGCAATTTTTGAAGTAGCTATGAATCCCGCTGCCCCAGATAATGGTACAGGACCAACCGCACTAAATACCCCTCCAAGTATCTGGCTAATACCAGTCATATATCCCGCTGCCCGCAAATTTGTTTTTGCTTTTTTTTCAATTAACGAATGAACCGCAATTTCAACGACTTTAATGCTAGCAATCATATTCGTAAGTAATAGCAAAGTTACAAACACCGATGTCATGATCATTCCGCTATCAAATGATGGTCTACCATATACGAATATTTGCGGCACAGTGAAAATTTGATCAGGTGCGTATGTATTAGGTTTAATTGCCCCAAATACGGCAAACAAAATCCAACCTGCTGCAAGCGAAACAAGCACTGCATATTGGCGGACTATGTCAAGCTTATGCCTCGTAAAATAAAATGTCAAAAGAACCGTTACGAAACTTAATGCAGCAATTTTCAAATCTACTCTTTCGCTAACATATCCGACACCAAGCATACCGTTTAAAAATGATTTACTTAATTGAATGACGAGTAATAATAAATAAATGCCTATTACAGCTGGCGTAAACAACTTGCTAATCTTATCAATTAGGCCTGCTATGCTTAATATAATGAATAGAACCCCGCTCGCAATCAATGCTCCTTGAAGGGCTTGCAAAGTTTCACTTGCTGACGAAAACAACGTGGTGCTAAAGCCCGCATAAATTGCAAAAACACCCCACCAGAGTCCGGCGGGAGCTTCATTAATCGGCAATTTATGTCCAAAAAATATTTGCAAAAGTCCAGCAAGCGCAAAGATAAATACAGTTCTTTGTACAAAACTCGCAGCATCCTCTCCTGTTAACCCGAATAAATCAGCCAGAGCTATCGGAGCAACAATTGATGACGCAAGCATAAAAGCCACCCACTGTATGGCTGCAAAAATCGTTTTCATGAATCCTCAATCCCTTCATTCTTATAAAAATAAATCCACTCAATCATCTGAAAAAATCTATACTGTTTTAAGAGCCATAAAAAATAGTAACACTTTTTCTCAGAAACCTCTAGCATACCATCGCTAAAACTGCCAGAAGTAACAGTTTAGTTTGGGATGTTTACTTGTTACGAAAATTTGATTGATTAGACTTGTTCTATATTGAACGTTTGAATTCCCTTTTTTCAAGATAGATTTTAGACTATTGCCTGTGATTAAAAATTGATAGATAAAATATCAGAGTTATGAAGGAAAGCATTCGATACCGCGGATGAAGATTACGTGGCAAACGAAATGGATCGATTTGGAATAAAAATAAACACTAAGCATCTTTCATTCAACATGAATAGTAAATAGTAAATATTTTTTCTAACAACCATGGTATTTTTAAGAAGAAATGATAAAATACATACACAGGAACCTTCTAAACTTTGACGAGAAAGGGCTATTATATGTTTACTATTATTCTAATTTTGATTCTCGCCTATCTTATAGGCTCTATTCCTTCTGGGTTAATTATCGGCAAAACATTTTACAATACTGACATTCGTGAACATGGCAGCAAAAACCTTGGGGGGACAAATACATTCCGAACCCTTGGTATCAAAGCCGGTCTCATTGTAACGAGTATGGATATTTTAAAAGGGACACTTGCAACGCTGCTACCGGTTATATTCGGGGCAGATAATCTTCATCCTTTGATTCCTGGTGTCATCGCAGTCATTGGGCATATGTACCCAATCTTTGCTCGCTTTAAAGGTGGAAAAGCAGTTGCTACTTCTGGCGGTATTTTGCTTGGCTTTGCCCCTTTATTATTTGCTATCGTCCTAGCTGTATTCTTTCTATCGTTATACGTAACAAAATACGTATCATTATCATCGATGATCACTTCATTGTTTGCAATTATCTACGTATTAGTCTTTCAGATAGAGCAATGGGGTTTATTAATTGTTGTAACAGTACTTTTCATTTTTATATGCTATCGTCACCGAGCAAATATTAAACGAATTATGAATAAAACAGAGCCGAAAATTAAGTGGCTTTAAGTATACCTACACGATACTTCTTTTTTCTAATTAGGCTGTCCAATCATGAAAGTGGCAAAAATAGACCAACATCCTGTTAAACCGACTACATTCGTATCATTCGCATCTTTTTTCAATATGCTTTATACTACAATTATCCCGCTTTAACGGGCAGTCCCCCCACCTCAAGGCTTAAAGCGTAGGTGGTGGATAACTGCCCGTAAAAGCCCGATTGGTTCAACTAACATTCAGTGGGGATGAAGCCCCTCACTGATTGAAGTTTCACTTTATTGCATATTGGAAGGAGATTACGATGAATATTATTATCTCTGATAAAGCCATCACGTGGTATAAGGAAGAATTGAATTTAAATAATGGCGATAGCGTTCGGTTTTTTGCAAGATATGGGGGGCATAGCCCGATCCAGAGTGGGTTTTCATTAGGCGTAAACAAAGATCATCCTATTGATATGGGTTCATCTGTACAAAAAGATGACATTACTTTTTTCGTTGAAGAAAGTGACATATGGTATTTTGATGGTCATAACTTGAAAGTTAATTTTAATGAAAAATATAACGAGCCTGAATTCCATTACGAAAAATAATGCTTGAGATAAAAAAGCACCGATGCTCGGTGCTTTTTTATCTCAAGACGATTTACACTTCACTTACACTCGATCAAGCTTATTCACTATGCCTTCTTTTTTTAGGATTTCACATTGTTTTTCGCCTAGAAGATCATAATGAGAATAACCGTCCTTTCGGATGTGAATCCATTCCCGCTTAAGTCCATACTGCGCTCCCCACTCTGCTAGCTGCTCCAAATCATTACAGCCTACTTTCGTAACAGTATTGCAATCTGGAAATCGATCATCCAACCAGTAGTGAGTAATAAACGCAATTTGGCCGTTATCTATTTTCTGTTTCCACTCAGTAATATCCTTACGTTTGATACCGAATGCCAAGACAAGCGCCTCCATTTCTAAAGCTGCTGTCATTACAATTAATGTACTCGCCTTTTTGAACTCTTTGACTGTTATTCATTCTTTTTCTTGTTCGTTTCATATGCCACATGCCATTCTGGAAAAAGTCGTTTAATTGAAATCGGTCTGAAGCTTTCTTTTTTCACACAAACATGAGAAGACTTAGCAGATACTGCTAACTCTCCATTTCCGGTAAAAATTTCATATCCATAAACAACACGCAATCCATCATATGACTCGATCCATGTTTTAACAGTGGCTGTTTCGCCGTAACGCAGCGGTTTTTTATAAGATACCTGAATATCTATGACTGGAGATAGAATCCCATCTGCTTCCATCTCTGCGTAATTAAAACCCAGATCTTTAATAAGCTGCGTTCTCCCAATTTCTAGCCAAATCACATAATTGGCATGATAAACAATGCCCATTTGATCCGTTTCTGCATATCGTACTTCAATCTCTTTATCAGATACTAACATTACATCTCACTCTTCCCTATTTTTTTTGCTGCTTTTTTCAAATCATCTGTTGTTAAGACGGTCAAATTTTGCAAATCTTTTTCGCACGATTCATTCATTAACCGCATTGCTTGTTCTTGTATAGCTTCATCAATTAAACTCGTTGCAAAGCGTCCATTCCCTTTAACCTGATGTTCAGTTAAATATTCTTTCAACCAACTAATGGCTTGGTCTTCCAATTTGTATTGATATTGATTCGCATAGTTTTCAATAATTTGTAAAAGCTCTTCAGTTTTATAATCAGGAAAATGGATGAATTTACGAAAACGAGAACGAAGTCCTGGATTACTCTCAAGAAGATTGTTCATTTCATTGATATATCCAGCAAGAACGACAACTAGATTTTCATTATGCTTTGTCATTTCTTCAACTAGTGTATCGATGACTTCTTTTCCAAAATCATTTTCCGACTTACTAAATAAGGAATAGGCTTCGTCAATAAATAAGACACCACCAAGTGCCTCACGGATTTTTTTCTTCGTCTTAATGGCTGTTTGCCCAACATACTCACCAACAAAATCGGCGCGACCTGCTACAATCATATGGCCCCTTTTTAGCATCCCTGTTTCTTTTAATAACTCCGAGTATATTTTGGCTACCGTCGTTTTACCTGTCCCAGGATTCCCGGTAAACACTGCATGTGATTGAATAGGAACGGCTTTGAGACCATGAGTGCGACGAACTTGCTGCATCTCAGCAAATGCAATAATCGCTTGTACTTCTTTTTTGATTTCCTCTAAGCCTATTAATAAACCTAGCTTTTCTTCAGGAGTGATAGTAGACTTTATTTCATTTCGCCGGAAGTCTTCCCCAGTGAGCGACGTATAATGAAGAATAGGTTGTTCATTTAAGTCTGAACGAGCTCCTCTTTTAAAAATAGCCTCACTTACGATAGATCGTACGGTTCTCGCATTTCCAAATGTTTCATCTACTTTTTCCGCCTCAATACGAAGCGCAAGCTCAATATTTGCATCCTTCGTCATCATATAATCATTATCTCGCGCCATCCCTTTTGCAAGTTGAAGCAATTCCTGGGTTGTGTAGTCCGGGAGCTGGAAATGATTAGACTGGGGGAATCTGCTTCTTAAGCCTGGATTAGCCTGTAAAAATTGACGCATTTCATCAGGATAACCGGCTAATATCACTGCAAATTTACCTGCGTATTTTTGATTACTCATCAGTGAAACGAGCGTGTCAATTGCTGTTTGTCCATAATCATTCCCTGATTGACCTTCTCGTTTTAAACTGTATGCTTCATCTATAAATAACACACCACCGAGAGATTTTTCCACAGCATTCTGAACTCTTTCTTCTGTTTGGCCAATGAATGAGCCTACAAGCTGAGAGCGATCCACTTCTGTTACCTCTTCACGGGGAAGTACACCTAGTTCATGATAAATTTTAGCTAGAAGTCGAGCAATGGTCGTTTTACCTGTTCCTGGATTACCAGTTAGAACCATATTTAGACTTAGCTCATCTTTAATTTGAAGACCAAGTTCTTTTCTTTTATTTTGGTATTGCAGAAATCGATAATACTCATTCATTCTATTTTTTACTTCAGTTAACCCAATCATTGATTGCAGTTCGTCAAGTGCATCTTTGGTTTGGGGTAAGACATCGTTGCTCGTTTGAAATAAATCCGTCCACTGTTTTTTCACTGCCGTTATACGATCCAGATGTTCTTTCATATCGTTGAAATGTGTCGCTGTATGAAATACACCTGAAATGGACTCCTCATATTCCTTTGCTGCCTGAAGAAGTTCTGTAATCTCTTTAGATACTTCAAAAAGCAGAGAAATTGCCGCTTCATAGTTTTGGATGATATCAAGGTCAACATGATTTTTTGCCTGTTCTAGTGATTTTTCAAGATTACTACGCTGTTCTACCATCGCTCCCATATATTTCTTACATAAAGAAATATACTCTTCGGCTATTTTTTTCTTTGCTGTACGATTATCTGTTTCACGTATTAACGGAAATTCGATGGCAGAAAACACTTCGCGATATTTCTTCCAGCCAGAGCGTACTAGAAGTTCATTTGCCCGCATATTCTTCGCATCAGCGCTGACTGCTTCTCTGAGCCATGTTTCATATAGTGAGTCCTCTCCATGAAGAAACTTCTGACTTTCGGCAAGCATGCTAAATAGCTCTGATTTGTAAGAATACGTATCTGCTGGTGAATCATCGTTTTCAATCTCAGCTAAGACATTCAAGATCGTATGTAAATCACTTATATACCCTTTTTGATTTATCTCTTCTGTTAATTCTTTTATTTTTACTTCATAATAATTTTGTTCAATCATCTTCCTAGTATCCATTATTATCCCATCTTCCAGTTACGAATTCCTCTCCATCTTATCATATCAAGCCGTCCCTTTTCTCGTTGAAAGAATAGTTCACTTTTTCCCCCATAAAAAAGAAGAAAGAATTCCTTCTTCCTTCTTTTTTACCATCTATTTAATGTTATTCATTCAAAACCATTCTCCCGAGCTTGTTTTTCATCTTCAATTTCATTTTTAAAAGATTCAATGCTTTCTTGTCTTCGTTGATTTTTTTCCTTTATCGCATTTCTATTATCACCGGAAGTGAACTCCAATGTTTCTTCAGCCGCATCGATATTTTCCATCGTGTTCTGAATCATATCTTCAAGTTTTTCGACATTATCACTACGATCATCTGGATTATGTTTATGATTCATCGAAATGCCTCCCATAAAAAAATGAAATCCTAAGAGTTAACATAATTAAGCTTATGTTAACTCTTTATGTTATTCACCCTTTGTCTGAATAACTTGAGGGTGCTGCCCACTTTGGTCTTGCATTTGTTTTCCTTTATTCCCACCTGCAGCGCGAGATTTCGTTCCGGTTTGGTTCGGCGCAAAATGTTTAGAATCTTTTTTAGGATTGCTCATCAATTTTCCCCTCCTCAAGAATAGGATGACCGAATGATAAGCAAACATGACCGGAATTATTTGTTAAATGCTACTCCACTTTTTGTAAATGCCTTCGTTCAATACGATCTTCAATCCTTGCCAAACGCTCTTCGTCTTGCAACAATTCTTGCTTATTTTCATTAATTAACTCTTCAAACGTCTTTTTTTTCCGTTTCAAACCTTTCACCCACCTACTAATTGTATTTATCACTACTATTACCAATTAACGAATGATTTATAAGTGAAATTTCAAAAAATTCAATTAGCTGAATACATAAAAATGACGAAATCATTTGATTTCGTCATTTCATATCCGCGATATATTTTTCCATTGATTGCAGGGACACTTGGCCAATATGCTTAACGGCTATAAGCCCTTCACTGTCAATAAAATATGTAGTCGGCATAGCGGATACTTTATATCGTTTTTTTACAGCGTTTTTTATGTTTTGAGAATCTAGAAGGATTGGGAAAGTAACTCCCATTTCATCTACAAAGGTTTGAACATCGTTCTGTGGATCCAAATTGACCGCAAGAATCACTGTATCCTTATCTAATCCTTTTGCAAACGTCTCCATATCAGGCATTTCCTCGCGACAAGGGCCGCACCAAGTAGCCCAAAAATTAAGCATTACCTTCTTACCCTGATAATCTGATAACTTTACCTTCTCACCACTTAGCGTTTCCAATTCAAAGTCTGGTGCTTTTAGGCCAATATCAAGGCCGCTTTTTGGCTCCATAGCCTGAACTATAACAACAGCAATGAGCGCAAGTAGAACAGCTGCTGCAATTACTTTTTTATACATATGTATTCACCTAATTCTATTCGATAATTTTTATATGTCGTATTGATCCTCAACTACATCTTACCAATAATGATAGAAGTTATAAAGATTTTTAACCGAATAGTCAATGAAACCAACTGATTTTTTCATAATTTTGACGCAATTCACAAAAAAAGAGGATGTCCCATAACTAAAGGGGCAACCTCGCCTACAACATACAGTTTACATGAAGTGTAAGACACAATAAACTTTGTGTTGTAAGCGAAGACAGACCCTTTTGGGACATCCTTATTTTTTTAGTAAAATTAGCCTTTTAATTTATCACGTAAGACCATTTGTAAGATCCCGCCATGGCGGTAATAGTCAATTTCAACTTCAGAGTCAAAACGAACGAGTACTTCAAATTCTTTTTTGTTTCCAGCTTCATCAGTAGCTGTAACTTTTACGATATCACGTGGTTTTACAGATTCATCAATTTGTACATCGATTGCTTCTTTACCAGTTAATCCAAGTGTTTCAGCATTTTCTCCCGCTTTGAATTGAAGCGGTAGAACACCCATTAACACTAAGTTAGAACGGTGAATACGTTCAAAGCTTTCAGCGATAACTGTTTTGATGCCTAGAAGGTTTGTACCTTTAGCTGCCCAGTCACGTGAGCTTCCCATTCCGTAGTCTTTACCTGCTAAGATAGCCAGACCTGTACCATCTGCTTTATATTTCATACAAGCATCATAGATTGCCATAACATCGCCAGTTGGCCAGTAAGTTGTGAATCCACCTTCTGTACCAGGAGCAACTTGGTTACGGATACGAATGTTTGCGAATGTTCCGCGCATCATGACTTCATGGTTACCACGACGTGAACCATATGAGTTGAAATCACGTGGTTTTACACCATTTTCGCGCAAGTAAATACCAGCAGGTGTATCTTTACCAATTGCGCCTGCAGGAGAAATATGGTCCGTTGTAACTGAATCACCAAATTTACCTACAATACGTAAACTAGAAAGCGCGTCAACAGTACCTGGTTCAGGTGACATTCCTTCAAAGAATGGCGGATTTTGAATATATGTTGAAGTTGTATCAAACGTATACAACGCTTCATTGCTTGTTTGAATTTCATTCCAGCGTTCGTTGTCGTTGAATACTGTTTCATATTCTTTACGGAATAATTCTGGTGTTACTGTTGCTTTAACAACAGCATTTACTTCATCTTGAGAAGGCCAAATATCTTTTAAGTAAACATCATGTCCATCTTGGTCTTTACCTAATGAATCGTTTTGTAGATCGAAATCCACTGTTCCAGCTAAAGCATACGCTACGACTAGTGTTGGAGAAGCAAGGTAATTCGCTTTCACCAATGGATGGATACGTCCTTCAAAGTTACGGTTACCGGAAAGTACAGACGTTACGAGAAGATCGCCTTTAGCAATTGCCGCTTCGATTTCTTCAGCAAGTGGGCCTGAGTTCCCAATACATGTTGTACAGCCGTAACCAACTATGTTGAAGCCTAATTGATCCAAATAAGTCTGAAGACCTGCATCACGCAAGTACCCAGTAACAACTTTAGACCCTGGTGCTAATGATGTTTTTACATATTCAGGTACAGTCAAGCCTTTTTCTACTGCCTTTTTCGCGATTAAACCAGCGCCAAGCATAACATACGGGTTAGACGTATTTGTACAGCTTGTAATTGCAGCGATTGCAATTGCACCAGTTTTCATTTTTGACTCATGTCCGTCTGTGAATTTCACAGTTACTTCTTTGTCAATTTCAGAAGATTCCAATCCAAAGCCTTGGTTCCCCATAGGTGCATTAAGCGCTTCTTTGAATGATTGCTGCATTTGTGAAAGTGGAATCAAATCTTGTGGACGTTTAGGACCAGAAAGATTCGGTTCAATGTCAGATAATTTAAGCTCGATCACATCTGTGTAAACTGGATCTTCTTTGTCAGGTGTATAGAACATTCCATTTGCTTTGGAATATGTTTCAACTACTTGAATAAGAGTTTCGTCACGGCCGGTCAAACGAAGATAGTCAATTGCTTCTTCATCAACTGGGAAGAAACCACAAGTAGCACCATATTCTGGAGCCATGTTAGCGATTGTTGCACGGTCAGCTAATGGAAGGTTGGGTACTCCAGGACCGAAGAATTCAACAAATTTACCAACAACACCATGTTTACGAAGCACTTGTGTCACTTTTAACGCGAGGTCAGTAGCTGTTGTTCCGTTTGGAAGTTCACCTATAAGCTTCACTCCAACAACCTCAGGTACTGGGAAGTATGAAGGTTGGCCAAGCATGCCTGCCTCTGCTTCAATCCCACCTACACCCCATCCAAGAACTCCAATACCATTAATCATTGTTGTGTGAGAATCTGTACCAAATACAGAGTCTGGATATACTTCTAAGTCACCAGTTGGTGTGTCAACTGATTGCACGACATTAGCTAAGTACTCAAGGTTAACTTGGTGAACAATCCCAGTTGCTGGCGGAACCGCACGATAGTTATTGAATGATTTTTGGGCCCAGCTAAGGAATTGGTAGCGCTCAGCATTTCTTTCAAACTCAAGATCCATATTCACTGCAAGTGAATCTAAAGTACCTGCTTTATCTACTTGTACAGAGTGATCTATAACTAAATCAACTGGAATTTCAGGATTGATTTTATCAGGATCTTCTCCAAGAGCAGCCATTGCACCACGCAAAGATGCAAGATCAACCACAGCCGGTACTCCTGTAAAATCCTGTAGAATAACACGTGCAGGTTTGAATGGTACATCAATGTCTTTTAATTCGCTAGTCCCCCACTTAGCTAAATTATCGACATGTTCTTTTGTAATAACTCTGCCATCTACTTGGCGCAGTACCGCTTCAAGCAGAACTTTAATGGAGTACGGAAGACGAGAAACGTTTCCAACTCCTGCTTTCTCAAGCGCTTCCAAATTATAATAATTATAGCGCTTTCCATCGATTTCAAAAGAAGAGCGTGATTGATAAACATCATTTTTTGTCATCAGAATATTACCCCCTATAAAGACTTTACGAAAAACATTTGAACATAAAAAGTGAAACGTGGTGTGTAAGAATTTCCACATCACCATGTTCTTCTTATACTATATAAATACTATATAAAAAAACCCCTTTTTTGTCGAAAAGTTTGAATCTTCTCCCATCAAAACTTTTCTTACAAACTAATAGTAATATAGAAATGAGTATAAGTAAATAACAAGTAAGTTATTGTTTTTGATAAGTTTTACTTATATTAGTCACTTTTACGGACTTCATTTCATTCATTACGTAACTTTTCATGTGTACGCCCTAGTATAATTAGTTTTCCACCATAACTTTTCATATTTTATCGGAAAGTTAGTGGTCAAATTTTGTATTTTGGTGGTCAATTTGGTTCGGGTGAAAAACTTAGGTCTCTCCATGCGGTAAGATAACGCCGTGAAGATAATAACCCATTTTGCAAGAGGACTCTTATTTATCCGGACAATGACGGACTTTTTTTCGCACCTTACATTTAGACTATTCTTAAAATTAGGCCCTTAATTCTAACCTGGTATGGTAAATTGAGTAAAACACTGCTATCTTATAAACAAACTACTATTCTTATACAGGGGGTGTATTTATGAGTAGAACACTTGAAAAATTACAAACTGAAATCACGTTTGAAGCACGAAAAGGGTTTCCATTATTGATATCTGGCACAATTGTCTTTTTACTTTTCACCTTTATGCCCTTAGTTTTTTCAATGGACATTGTACATTTAATTTGGATTTTTGGTTTAGGCGCCATTTTTCCTTTTGGAATCCTAATTAGTAAAATTCTTCGTGTTAATCTATTTGCTACTGGCAACCCTTTAGGTACTTTAGCAGGAATAGTTGCAGCTCCACAAGCTTTTTACATACCTGTATTTATAATGGTGTATATGCATATACCTGAATATCTCCCTTTCACAATCGGATTACTAGCAGGTTCTCATTTTCTACCTTACATGTGGATTTATAAAAGCAGAGCTTATTTATTTGTTACATTAGGCACCTGTCTTTCCTCTCTAATCTTAGGTGGGCTCCTTGTTAGTCAAGCATTCATTCTTGTGCCTTTAGTAATTTCTATTGTGTATGGTATAGGTGTTCTTTTAATTCTCAGAGAACTTAAAACCAATCTTGTTTAACTTACCTTTTTGTGATTTTTTTCTTACAAACTAATAATTAAACCAACGAATTAGTAACGTCTAGTAAAAATTATCTAGTTATTATTATTTTTCTTTCCAAAGCATCCTGACTGTTCTTCCTTTTATCGATATATCTACATAGAAACCCCATTTATGACTAAAGCTATACGTGGAGGTGATCTTCATGACTAAACGTAAAGCGGACAATATTATTCGGTTGAATGCAGCTAGGGCAAAAGGGAATAATGCAGAATATATCGAAGAATTTTCTCAACCTTTGACAGAAGAACAAAAACAAAATAATAAAAAGCGAAAGAAAAACCAGTAATAGTAAAACCGCCAGTGACACGTTCAGCTGGCGGTTCTTTCAGTACTATGATTGTTCAACATCTTCGATCATACTTTGAAGATCCTCTTGGTACCGCTGTAGTTGCTCCCTCTGATGCTCTGAGGCAACCTGTAGCGCACTTTGAATTTGTTGATAAGCTTCATCCATTTCTTGCTTCACATGTTTAAGCTGACTACCATACTCAGGTCCGTCTTTAACAATTTCATGCATCGTTTCCTGCACTTGCTTAAAGCTTTGGTCGGCCTCTTGAAATGCTCGCCTTTTATCTTGTTTATCCAGCAATTTTGCCCACTCCTTTTTTAGAAAACATCGAATTGCGATGTATGAGTAGGTTTTACCTATTGACAAAGTTTATACGATAAATAGAAAGTGATTTCGTGCATATTCTAAAAAATCCTGCTCATCATAAATGGTAAGAGGAGGGATAGAAAATGAACAAAAACGATGGAAAAGATATTAGGAAAAATGCTCCCAAAGGCGAGAATCCAGGACAGCCTGCACCTTTAAGCGGGTCGCATAAAGTAAAAAACAGAAATCACAGTCGCCAAAAACACAACTCTAGTCACGATATGTAAGCTCAAAAATAACAGCTAGTCCAAAAGTATCTGATCTCACACTCTATATGCAGTTTATAAAGTTATCTATTTACAATTCGAGCTATATATAGAACGTGTGAGGTCTGACTCTTTGTCTATTTGTTGTATGAAATAAGCTCGCTCACTCCCCCCCGACTACTTGGCCATATTCTCTTTTATCAAAAAAAGCTGATTTTGCAAATGGTTCAAAGCTCTACCTAGTATCAAACATTTAGCAGACTTAGCCTTTCTACTGAATGTGTCCCAAATTGCATGTTGGTTTCTGAAATTAACTTAATAATTGAAACAATCATATCTTCTTGATTCAGTTTGACCTGTTTTGGTAGCCCTTCTTTCTTGTCAACTAACACTAGCTTGAAAATTGAAATACTGTTCTGCTTCCTTTCTGTGTGGCAATGACTTCGAGACGTGCGTCAATTCGTTCTTTTAGCTCAGGCACATGAGAAATGATTCCAACGAGACGACCGCTGCTTTGGATATCCATCAATGTTTCAATCGCGTGTTCTAAAGATTCCGGATCAAGTGTGCCGAAGCCTTCATCAATAAACATCGTTTCCAATGAAATACCACCTGCATTTTGTTGCACAACATCCGCTAAACCAAGAGCTAGTGCCAATGCTGCTTTGAAGCTTTCCCCCCCCGATAATGTCTTTACATGCCTTTCTTGTCCCGTATATTGGTCATACACAGACAGCTCTAATCCACTTTGAATATTTCTTCTAGTCGGATCAACTTTCCGTAATAATTGATATCGTCCACTTGTCATCTTTACTAATCTTGTATTTGCTTCTTTTAAAATATCATCTAAAAAAGCGGCAAGGACATATCGTTCAAATGTAATGCGAAACGGGTTTTGTCCTTTGGAGATTTCATGGAGGTGACCAATAACCGCATATTTTTCATCCAATTCTTTTTGTTCTTCAATAATCGCAAGAATTTTCTCTTGAATGACGATATTCTGTTCTTTCGATGTAAAGATGAAATTATACAATTTGCGATGTTGTTCCAAATCTTCATCAATCGTTTGCACAGTTTTCTGTAAGCTAACTAAGTCGGGTTTCGCAATATCTTTTAACTTCAATTCAAGATCGTGATGAAGGCCAGTTACTGTATGATATTGTTTATCATATTCCTGAACTTGATTTTCTAACCCCTTTAATTCCAATTCTGTTTTTTTCGAAGCTGTATATTGTCCGTACGACTCGAATCCCTGATTTTTCAAATCATCTTTGAATCGAAGTCGTTCTTTATCAAGCTCAAGCTTTACTGTTTCCAACTGCTTACCAATCGAAGTTCGATTGGTTTGTATGATCGTCACTTGCTCTAACGCTGTTTGCAGAGCTGTTTGAGTGCTTTCAAATGCCTGTTGCAGTATTTTTTGTTGCGTTATGGCATTGCTCAATGCATTCTCATACCCTTTTGGGGTTCGAATCGCATCAGGTACTGCTTCTTTTAAGGAAGCAAGTTTGGCATTTTCCTCTAAATATGCTATACGGGAAGTATCTTCACTTTTTTTCAAGTCTACCGAGCGCTGTTTCAGTTCTGCTTTACCCTCTTTTAAGGTAAAGAGTTTTTCTGTAATTTGCCCAAGTTGTGCTTTTTTATCAGCGAGCATCATTAAACGACGTTCCAATTCTCTTTTATTGGCTTTACAATCCTTTTCAAATTCGCCTAGGTTGTTAAAGTCAATTTCAGGGGCTCGTTCTTTTACTTCTGCAGCTCTTTCATTGTATGTGTCTTGGATTGATTCATATTGTGATTTAACTTGATAATATTCTGTTTCTGATTGTACTTTTTTCTGTTCAGCAGCTTGTACAAGAATCGTTTGTCGGTCGATATCGGCTTCATTTGGCATATCTTCTTGAAAGTGAGCAGGATTGGGGTGTTCTGCCCCACCACATACAGGACAAGCTTCACCAGAAATGAGCATTTGTGCTAATATACCTGCTTGGCTTTCACGCCATTTTTTGTTTAATAAGTCCAGTCCCAACTTTTCGTTTTCAAGTTTGCTACTTGAATTAGCCAGACTAATTTGATTGCGGTCTACTGCTTGTTTTACTTGATTCATTGTTTTCGTAACTTCAATAAGTTTCGTTATTCTAAATAAAATCTGATCGTTGAGATCCGATTGCCTCTCCAATTCGGCAAATTGTATAGCCGCTTGTTCACATTCTTGTTTTATTATGTGCGTAGCTTCTTCTTCTTTTTCAATCGTAATGAGATCATTTTCTGCCGTATTCTTTTGGATGGCCATTTGCTGCCATTGCTTTTCCAAATGAGTCGTCTTTTGAATTTGATTAGCTAGATTTTCAACTGACTCCTTCAACAGCTGTAGGTTATAAACAACTACTGCTGCTTCCTCACGTTTGCCTGCTTTAGCTAATTCTTCTTCATATTGAATTTGCAAATTCTTTTTCTTTTCTTCACTTTGCATAAGCTTCTTTTCTAATTGCTGATGATTTGCTTGTAATTCTTTCACTTGATTACCGATTCTTAAATAAAATTGTTCTTGTTTCTCTGCCGCAGCTGCTTTGTAAGCGTTGGAAATTTGAATTTTCACTTGATCAATTTCAATTTTTACAGCTTCTAATTTTTCTTTTTCAATCGTTAATTTTTCCAAATTTAAAAATTGCTTGATTTGTTCTTCTGCACGAAATAAGCTTTCCTTAAGAGAATCACGAGCTTTTTGTTTCTGATCGATGACGGTTTGCAGTTCCAGTAAACGGGATTCGTCATGTGAAATTTGTTGTTCTAGTAGTGGTAGTACCTTTTGCTCAATTGGTTCATCTTGATTAAGTTCTATTATCAGCTCTTCATTATCGCTTGCTGCAATTTCATTCATATAACGAATTCTGTCAAGCCTGCTTTTCTCACTTAACTTTTTTAATTCAGACGCTTCTTCTTTCAGCTTATCTTCAATCGTTTTATATAATTCTGTATGAAATAGTCTTTGAAGAATCTGTTCCTTTTCCTTACTTTCCGAAGTTAACAGCTTTCGGAATTCACCTTGTGGTATCATTAGGATTTGACGGAATTGATTGGCATCAATTCCGATAATGCTCTTGATCTTTTCATCCACTTCACGAACATTCGCACCAAGCAATTTCTTCTCATCGTTGGATTGGACTTCATATAACTCTGCTTTCGCCGTAACCGTTGTCGTGCCCTCACCTGACTTCTTTTTCCGTTCTTGCTGTGGTGAACGCCAAATATAATACAATTTTCCACGGAGCATAAATTCCAAACTTACTTCTGTCAATTGATCATCTGCTGCAAATTGACTCCTTAGCTCCTGTCCATTTCGATCTTCGCCACTTGCCTTTCCATAGATTGCATAGCTAATTCCATCAAAAATGGTCGTCTTACCAGCTCCTGTTTTTCCGGAAATCACAAACATTGTGCGATTTCCAAGCTGTGAAAAGTCGATGATTTCATTCCCTGCATATGGTCCAAATGCCTGCATCATTAATCGAAGTGGTCTCATCTCAATACACCTTCTCTTTTCACGTTGTCAATAACGGAAGCCATAATATCTCGCTTTTTTTGATCAAAATGACGATCTGTCATTTCCGCATAAAATGTTTCAAATAAATCTAATTCTGATTTTTTTTCATCCTTAATGGATGAGAACGATTCTTTTCGACGAAGGTCGAGCAAATCCCATTTTCTTTCTAAATGAAGGACATTTGGATACACTTTACGAAGCCGATTAATCGGATCAATAATTGCGCCTTCATCTAGTAGTGTAATTTTCAAATAATCTTCCGTTTTTTGAAATTGATAAAAAGTAGAATCAAGCAGCTCCTCCATATAACCCTCTATCTCTCGCATATCTTTTTTCGGGGAAAGTGAGCGATACCTTAAATCAAAGCTACCATTCTCGTTCATTTCAACAATGGAAATGGATTTATTTTGCTTTGCTTCTGAAAATGAATATTTCATTAACGAGCCTGAATACCGAACCTTAGGATGATTGAGCGCATCCGGACTATGTAAATGACCAAGTGCCGTATAGTCGAATGCATTAAAAACTTCCGCCGAAACACAACCCGATCCTCCAACGGACAGAACTCGCTCGGAATCCGTCGTTTTTCCGCCTAAGACAAAGGCATGTCCGACCAAAATATTCGGTTCATTTGGATTAATATTTTGTTCTATTTTCGACGTAATAGTGGCCATTGCATCTTGATGAGATGTGATTCGATCATCTTGCAGTACTTGACGTACAACACCTGGCTCCGCATATGGAACACAGTAAAAATTAACGCCGTTCACCTGAACTGGCATTAAATCCTTATTAAATTTTCCTTGGATAAAAAGATTACTCTGACGATACCAAGACGTTCCAAAGGATAACCGTTCTGCACTGTCATGATTACCCGAAATCGCAATAATTGGTTTCTTCATTTTCACGTTAATTGTATAAAGAATTTCATCAAGCAATTCTACTGCTTCAGTAGGCGGTACAGAACGATCGTATAAGTCACCTGCAATAACTATTGCATCTGGATTTTCTTCTTCAATGACATCTACTAGCTGCCAAAGCATATGCTCCTGATCTTCTGTCAAATGTATACCATGAACAATTTTACCTAGGTGCCAGTCTGCTGTATGAATAAATTTCATGAAATCACTCCGTTCCTGATCGTACTTCCATTATACCAAAACTCATAAATAGTTGGTCACACCACATTTTACATATCGTTAACTCGAAGAATTTACTCAATATATACTGAACGACTCTACACTAAAGTATGGAGATTCTTCGTAGTCGGACTAAACCGACTGAAAGGCAAGTAGCAAGTTAAAGCTTTGTGTGGAAAATAAAAAAAGCAGACAGCCTGTAAACTGTCCGCTTCACTATGTTCAGCTAAATAAATGCTCATATGGATTCATGTTAATTTGACGTTCTGTTAATTTTTTTCTTAAAAATTTATGATCTCGTTTAGGTGTAGCGATAATATAGCCCCGAACAACTAGATCCTGAGTAATCGTTTGCGACTTTTCTTTTAATGCCAATTCTCCAATTTTACCAGCAATTTTCTGTCTACCTACATCTCTAAACAGTTCAGGTATCGGACTTACTAAATCTTCGAGTAATTCTTTCTGTTCACTTGTCCACAAATGAGTAGTTTGACTTACATAATATTCTTCCCAATCCATATCAGATTTTCCATCTTCTTTAGGAAAACGCTTAAGAAATTTTCGGAACATGAAGAATCCACCAATCCCCATTAATGTGATCAAAATGACCGTCCATGCAAGGATAAACCATAAAAACCAACCTTCAAGCACGTCATCCACCTCGAATTTTCCAAATATTTAATACTATTTATTATAGACACTTTGCTAAATCTTGACAAGCAGTACCACAAATTAACTCTATGAATTTCTACTATGCTTTAGCCACTTTATTAAAGTTTCATCCATGCATGACTTGTCTTTGTAGAGAAGTATGAAACCACTAAAAAAGCGGTTAGCAATAGTTGCTACCGCTTTTTACATTCATTATTTTTATACTTTTACGATTTTACTGCTTCCAAAGTGTTCATTATGGATTTTACGATATTGAAGATACATGCTAATCCGCCAAGGTACAATCATTGCAAATGCCAGAAGAAAGAACATACCACCTAACTGACCAACATCGATTGAGGAACTTAATAGCCATTTAGCCACCAACCGGACAATAAGCAATCCGATAAGAATAAAAGCAAACGCCTTTGATCGCTTAATATAAATCTCATTGTTCCGAACTTCAAAACTTGAGGTTTTTATAAGGAAAATAGAAAATACCATCCCTACCAACACAGCTTCAAGCACCTCTACCCCAGTTAATCGGAACATCGGAAACATAAACATAAGAGCCCCTGTACTCATAAAAATCGGGGGTAAAATAATTTTCTTCAAGTTAACTGGCTTTTTCGCTGCCTTTAAACGAACAATAAGTACAGTGATGGCCATAAACAGCGCCACAGCTGATGATATATAAATCATAACCCATTTCATTCCTTTTATTTAATAAGGTATGTTACTTGTGACCTTATTATATCCTACTACAAAAAATTATCAAAAGTTCTTTCACAAAGAGGCTAATTCTATTAGGTATCGCAGGAAATCATTTAATTATTCACCCTACTAATCGCTTCTACCACTCGATCTTCATCAAATGGCTTTACGATGAAATCCTTCGCACCGGCTTCAATTGCTTCAACAACCATCTTTTGCTGACCCATGGCTGAGCACATAATTATTTTTGCCTGTGGAAATTCCTTTTTTATTTCCTTCACTGCATCTATGCCACTCATTACTGGCATAGTTATATCCATAGTAACGATGTCTGGCTGTAATTGACGATATAGTTCAATTGCTTCTTCCCCGTTTTCACCTTCGCCGACCACTATATGATTTGCTTTATTTAATATATTTAAAAGGGTCATTCTCATAAACTTTGCATCATCAATTACTAATATTCTAGCCATTCCTTTTAACCCTCCCAAATCATGCAACAAGTAAAAATAATACTGAACAGAATTCAACAACATGTTTAGTCTAACTAATTAATATGTATTCTTATAGGCTACCGTAATCTCATAAGATATTCAAACAATTCACTCACCAGAATTTACTATTTCATTTATTAATGGATGGTTATGTAAAATACATATTAGAAACCTTGAAAACCACCAGTAATATTTGTGAAAATAATGATAATTTTCGTCATCCAATCAAAGAAGAGCACAATCCCCATAAGAATCATGATGTATCCACCTGCTTTAACAATACGGTGGTTATGTTTTTTTATCCACTTCATTTTACCGATGAAGAAAGACAAAATTAAGAACGGAATCGCAAAACCTAGAATATAAGCAATCATATACAGCATCGCAGAATTTGGGTTGTTGACGCCCATTGCTAAAACAGCTGTTAAAATAGGACCTGTACACGGGGTCCATCCTGCAGCAAATGCTAAACCAATTAATGCGGAACCTATGTACCCACTTGGACGGTTTTTGAATTCAATTCGTTTATTTTTCATTAGGAATTCAAAATTGAATATCCCGACAATTACTAAACCAAAAAAGATAATAATGATAGCACCAATTTGACGTATTAAATCTTGATAATTCTCAAAAAACTCACCAAGAAAGGAAGTAGTAAAACCTAAAGCGATAAATATTAGAGAAAAACCCAATAAGAAAAATAATGTGTGAAATAAACTTCTCTTCTGCAGCATAGCGTTCTCTGTTTTAAGTTCATTGACACTCATCCCTGTAATATACGATAAAAAGGCTGGATAAAGTGGCAAACAACAAGGAGAAATAAAACTTAGAAACCCCGCACCAAAAGCTAATAATATGCTAACGTCACTCAAGCATGTCAACTCCTCTGAAAAGCAATTTACCCTCATTCTACCAAATGCACTAAGAAAAAGATATTTACTGAATTGTGAACATATAAAAATATGAATAAGTGTTTGAATTTATTTCCACAAGCTTGTATAATTAATATTGTAAGTATCATACATATTTAGGGACAAGATTACATCAGGTATAAGCACCTCTCTATTAATGTTTAGAAAGGACTAGCAGTTGTGACCCGATTAGAATTTCTCGAGCTTATCGAAATAAAACGTAATGAGCTCATTAAAATCGTTTCTAAAAACGGTCTTAATTCTCAAATAACGATCGTATACAGTCAAGAATTGGACATACTGCTAAATCAATATAACCAATTGTTCCTAAAAAAAATTGGTTAGCATAAGCAGTTAATCATTCAAACCATACAACCCGCCTTGCATGATTTCTCAAGGTGGGTTTAAAATATCTAAAAAAAGCTGTTCATAAAGTCAGTGGGAAATTTTCATGTACGAAGGATCAGAATCAAAGAAAACCAGTCTTTCACTCAATCGAGCAGCTCATTCATTCGGGAAGGGGAAAATCGAGCTCTTTTCTTCCTAAAGTAAGAGGCACTGTCTACTAGCAGTGACCTCTATTTGTCTTGCATAAAAGCTGTAGACTGAGCAGTTACAAATTTTTAACTGTTTGTATCCCTACCTTTTGTTTATCATGGTTTTAGATGTGAATCCCTTTGCTTGGCAATGATACAAATATTTCTCAATAATTTCTTCTAACAACAAACAAAAAAACCACCTTTATCTGCTTTATTTTTCAACAGAAAAGGTGGTTTCTGATTAAAGTAATGAAAGATAAATCAGAAAAAAGACAAATTACTAATGAAAGATTCACTCTCCTACATTTTCTAGGAGAAGAACTTGTATAATAATCGTAATCAAACGAGCTGTGAACGTAAGAGCCACAAGGGATTATTTATTTTACCTGTTTGTTCATTGCGCTCATCATTTGATTGATTTTCTTCTGAGATGGTTTTTGCCCCATTTGCATCATCATCATTTTAAGCATTTGTTCATTAATCGGCGGATTTTTCTTTAGGTAGCTCATCATATATTTTCTAGCGATGAAAAAGCCAAGTGCTACACCGGCGATTAAAGCCAAAACTGCGGCTAAAATTATTTGCCAAAGCATATTATTTCCTCCTTCATGTTGTCTACTATAAGTGTACTAGACCAATCGTTATTATACAATACTCCACATCGTCATGTCCTCTATTTATCCATATTTTCTTTCTTTTATCGGTTTTAACCAGCCGTAACGTTTATTCTCAAAATCAAAAGCCAGAAAGCTCGCCTCACATTTACGGATGCATTCAAAAAAAGTAGTTTCCGCATCAAAATCGCCTTCAGCTTTTAACATAATGGAATGTTCGTAAATATATACGGTAGCTTTACTGTTACTCTTTGTTTTTAAATAATATACCCCGTTTTGGGTTAAATACCCTTGTTTACGTTGTAAACTTTGTTCGAATGAAAAATGAACGTTACTAGCAGGAATTTTTTTTGTAATATATTCGATTTGTTTTTGCAAAATATCCTTATGCCAGTCAGATGATTGAATATACTCCAAAAACAAATTGAAAAAAATCTTCTCTCTACCAAAATAATGTCGGGCAAACTCATCTTCGATTAAATAGATTTGATAACTTCTCATTTAACTGCCTCCTAACATTCTTTTCTGTATTATATTCTTGAAAGCGAAAAAGATATGTTGTTTGATGGAGAAAAAAGCTTGTTTTTTTGTCGAAATTATTATTTTTCCATGTACCATTACAAATATAGTGTTTTTCCCCATGAAAAAGTGATTACACTTAATTTTCTTCAATAAACAGAGATACGAGTCGGTATCTTTATAAGATGCCAACTCGTTTCTAAATTAATTTTCTAATAGGGCTTTTACTTGATTTACAACATTCTCAACTGTGAAACCGAATTCTTCCATAATTTTATTTCCCGGGGCTGACGCTCCAAAATGGTTAATTGCAAGAATTTCCCCTTCATCCCCTGTATAACGATCCCAGCCGAATGGAGCCGCAACTTCGATAGCTAGGCGCTTTTTCACTGCAGGGTTGATAACACTTTGTTTATACTCTTTAGATTGAGCTTCAAAACGATCCCATGATGGCATACTAATTACTGCGGCGTCAATTCCTACTTTCGCTAGTTCTGCTTGAGCTGAAACAGCCAAATTAACTTCTGAACCTGTCGCAAGTAGTAAAACATCTGCTTCTACTTTATTAGCAGGAGACACGATGTATGCACCCTTTTTAACTCCTTCATTTGCAAGTTCAGCCGTGTGTTTTAAAGTAGGTAGATTTTGCCTAGTTAATATAAGTGCAGTTGGTTTGTTCTTAGATTGAATGGCTTCTCTCCAAGCTGCAGCTGTTTCGTTTCCATCCGCAGGTCGAATAACACCAAGATTTGGCATCGCGCGCAATGATGGCAGTTGTTCGATTGGCTCATGAGTTGGCCCATCCTCGCCGACCGCAATACTGTCATGTGTGAATACATACGTTACTGGAAGACCCATTAGCGCAGCTAAACGAATGGCTGGACGTAGGTAGTCAGAGAATACAAAGAAAGTTCCACCATATACGCTTACTCCACCATGAAGAGCCAATCCATTTAGTGCCGCACCCATTGCAAATTCACGAACACCAAACCAAATATTGCGCCCTTCATATTCACCTGGAACAAAGTCTGATGCCGTTTTAATCATCGTGTTGTTGGAACCAGCCAAATCAGCTGAACCACCAAGAAAGCTTGGTAGGTTAGATGCAATTGCATTCAATACTTCACCACTTGAAGCCCTTGAAGCAAGACTTTTCCCTTCCTCATATACCGGGATATCTTGATCCCACCCTTCAGGTAATTCGCCATTGATTGCCACTTGGAGTTGAGAAGCTAATTCAGGATGATCTTTTTTGTAATCATTAAAAAGATTTTCCCATGCCGATTCCTTCTTGCCGCCTTCTTCCACAACAGTTTTATTAAAATGCTCATAAACTTCATTCGGAACATGGAAATCTTCTTCAAATGTCCATTTATAATATTCTTTTGTAAGTTTTAATTCATCAGCACCTAAAGGCGCTCCGTGAGCGGAAGATTTTCCAGAACGGTTAGGTGAACCATAACCAATAACAGTTCTTACTTCAATAAGTGTTGGGCGCGTTTCATCTGTTTTCGCCAATTCCAAAGCTTTAGTGATTTCAGTCAAATCATTTCCATCTTCTACGCGTATATATTGCCAACCATATGCCTTGAAACGCTTTTCAACACTTTCACTAAATGATTTATCCAAATCTCCATCAAGTGATATGTCATTTGAATCATATAAGACGATCATTCTTCCAAGCTTAAGATGAGCAGCTAGTGAAGCAGCTTCAGATGAAACACCTTCCATTAAATCTCCGTCTCCGCAAATACCATATGTATAATGATCTACTACATTATATGTTCCGCGATTGTATGTTGCTGCTAAATGACGTTCAGCCATAGCCATTCCTACTGCCATTGCTATCCCTTGTCCGAGAGGCCCAGTTGTTGCATCCACTCCTGCAGTATGGCCATATTCAGGATGTCCTGGTGTTTTACTACCCCATTGGCGGAAATTTTTAATGTCATCCAATGACAAATCATAGCCTGATAAATGCAAAAGGCTGTATAAAAGCATCGATCCATGTCCTGCAGAAAGAACAAAACGGTCTCTATTAAACCAAGTTGGATTTTTTGGATTGTGATTCATAAACTGGGTCCAAAGAGTGTACGCCATCGGGGCGGCCCCCATCGGCATTCCTGGATGTCCAGAATTTGCTTTTTCGATAGCATCGATTGACAAAGTGCGAATTGTATTGATTGAAAGTGCATCTGTTTTATTTAACATTAAACCATCCTTCCTTTATGTATGTATGCCCTTACTATTTTATAATGTCATGTAAATTAAAGACAACAATAATTCAGACACTTTATTAAAGTACCCTATTTCCCTACTAAAATCCGTGAATTCTAAGACAAAAAAACAAAAGAGAATATCGAATTCGATATTCTCTAACTCTACATTCCTTAATGCAAACGCTTCTTTATATCTTTGATACTTTTAAGCTTTTCAGGTGTTACATCATTTCCCTCGGGGTCAACAATTGTCAAATGCTCGATTGTATCTGTCATGGATTTACGGAACGTTTCTAAGTACTCACTTCTCAGCTTAGATTGTTCTTTCGCTTCTTCCACTGTTAAAGAGCTCGACTTAGCCTTCTTTGCTAACTCATTTATCCGAGCTAATTTTTCTTTCGATAACATACTTTTGCTCCTTTACTGTTTCAATAGTGTCATGTTATATAAAAAAGAGCAAAAATACAAGTTCTCTGCTTTTTGTTAATCTTCTTTTGAGACTTGATATTCTAAATATCTGCGATTTATAGTAGCTTTTGAAACTGGATAACCAAACCCTCTTAAAGTAGCTGCAATTTCTGCAAATGTTAGTCCGTTCTTTCGAAGTTTTACTATTTCCTCAATTGGAACTTCCTTTCGTTCTCTTCCACCACTCATTCCCTGATTGCTCAGATTTTTTTGTGGGCGAAACCCATTTTCAACCGCCCGTTTCATGCCTCGTTTAATCTTAATATTATGTAACTTCCGCTGATACTCTTCAACAATTCCAACAATATTAATGACCATCGAATCAGAATCAGATAGTTCAATTTCCCCATCATGTGATAAGGAATAAATTTTTACACCTTCTTTTATGATTACATGAAAAAGCGCAATTTTCGCATTTCCACGCCCGAGTCGCGTTTCGTCTTGAATTAAAAGAACATCAGCTTGCTTCTTTTTAAAAATATCCAGCATTTCAAAAATTCCATCACGGTTAAGTTCATATCCACTTGCTTGTTCTTTAATTATAGAAACGATTTCAAATTCTGATTTGTTAGCTAGTTTTCTTAACTCTTCTTCCTGCCTCGTAAGTGATGTTTCCTGTGCTTCTTTTTCTGTGCTTACTCGGCAGTAAATAATCGCTCTCATTTTTCTTTCCAACTTTCTTATTGCTTACTTGCTAGACTTAGATTTGTTTTAGTTACTGGTAAAATAATAGATTCTCCCGGTACTAGCGAATTAGCATATATTTCATTATGTGTAATGATCCATTCAATGAACTCATCTCTCGATAAATCGTCTGTATTGTATATTTCAGCCATTTTCCATAGAGTATCTCCGTGATCTACAGTAACGGATATATAATTGTCAAGATTATCATAATTTCTATTCATTGAGAAAAATAAAGAAAAAATAAATACGATTCCTGCTAATAAAAGTGTATAGGTATGACTTTTTAATAGTTTTTTCATTTTTATCCCTCCAAAATCGAATACTTGTTCGTCATTTGATAATCCCAGTATAAAACGAACACCTGTTTTTAGTCAACAACATTCGAACTTATGTTTGTATCTTTATTTCTCGCGTGATATAATAAAAATAAGAATAGGAGAGAAGGGGTGAATATATGTCAAAGCTTTCAAAAAGGCAAAATGATATATTGGATTTTATTAAAGACGAAGTACGCACTAAAGGCTATCCACCTTCAGTAAGAGAAATTGGAGAAGCAGTTGGCTTAGCTTCAAGTTCAACCGTTCACGGTCATTTATCAAGATTAGAAAGTAAAGGACTTATTCGTCGAGATCCTACCAAACCTCGCGCCATTGAAATACTAGATCAATCTGAAACGAATAATATACCAAAAAATAATGTCATCAATGTCCCATTACTAGGAAAAGTTACAGCTGGCCTTCCAATTACAGCAATTGAAAATATCGAGGAATACTTCCCACTTCCAGAATCGATGGCGGCACATGACGAACAAGTCTTCATGCTTGAGATTATGGGCGATAGTATGATTGAAGCCGGAATCCATGATGGCGACTATGTTATTGTAAAACAACAAAGTACCGCGAATAATGGTGATATTGTTGTTGCTATGACTGATGATGATGAAGCAACAGTGAAACGCTTTTTCAAAGAAAAAGAGTTCATCAGATTACAACCAGAAAACTCCGATATGGAACCAATCATTCTAGGGAATGTATCAATTCTCGGAAGAGTTATTGGACTCTATCGCCAAATCCATTAATAGTGCTTTTTCCCTCCTGTTTATTGCAGGAGGTTTATTTTTCCGATAACAATCTAACTTTAGTTACTCAATACAATTCATGTAAATAAAGTGATTCTTCCCGGATTTTTGGACAACCTCTCTTTGGTAATCTATATGAACTGATTCTAGGAACTATTACAAATAATTTGTCAATTATTAAATCAGTGGGTTTAGCAAATTCGGAATTCGTTTTTTGCTAGGTTGTTGCTTTGTTATTGAAAAGTAAGCGTCAAAAAATCCCCACCTGTAACCGATGGGGACTTTTTGACGCTTACTTATAAAACAATCCTATTCATTCAAAGTTATCCAAATACACTATTGAGATCTTTGTTTGCGTTTTCTATTTTCTTTTGACTTTTTGTTAATTCATGCTCTTGTACGAACGCCGTTTCTAATAACGCATCCATTGCATCCTTAAATGAATTTTCATCTAAAAAAGTTTTCAGTATAATCGAGTCTCTTTTCCCTGTTTGAAGGTTTATTGAAGTAACCAATGACCATTCCCCTTCATAAACGTACACTATATTTTCATTTCGACCAATAACTGGGCCTTTGAAAGAATGACAATCGAACTTTTTATTGTGGAAAGAATAATGATGTTCTTTTAAGTACGACATGATTGGCTTTACTTTTTCAGCTCTTTCGAGAAATTTCATTTCTTGTAGCTCTAAAAGTCTGCAATATTCCTCTTTTTGACTTTCAACCAACAGCTCATTGTTTTCTAATCGCTCAATACTTTCAAAAATCAACTTTTCGTCTCTTTCAAACATACTAACCCCTCCTTTTTTCAGAATATATTCTTTCTAAACCCACTTCCAAAGTATTTGCACAAAATCTTGGAGACGGTTCACAAAGAACATAAAAAGTGACTTTTAATAAGCCTTTACTCTTCCACTTTAATAAACCTAATAAAGTGAGTTTTCCATTTTCCGGGTCCAGCATCCCAAAAAAATGGTTAGATGAACCAATCGGTCCTTTACGGACAGTTTGTCATCCACTCTTATCGTTTCTTGATTCCTCTAAGTCTCTTCGTAAGAGTCTTACTGCCTGTTAATCTGTAATACATCCTGTATTTGATAACAGTCGTAAGTATGAAGATAATTGCCTTAAAAATGAAACATCAATACTTTTTTTACGTTCTTATCTATTTTCTTGAAAAAAACATATAGTTTAGTGTATTGGTGAATACCCCTTTTTATGTTTTTTATTCTTAGACTTATTTAAACTGTATAATGGTGTCACTTGGGCTGGCCACGAACACTATACATGTCCAAGTAATACAACAATGATAAAGATAAAAAAAACCGAATAAGGGACTTTTTAAAGTGCACATTATTCAAGATATACTTCAGGACGTCTTTTAGGCTAATTATTTAATTCAAATTCAGGAGCCATTTGGACTTCAGTTAATCAAAGTTCCCCTCGCTATATTTATTTAACAAATTCTCTCGTATGTACTGTCTGCAATCAGGTGATAAAATTGACCTTTGTCCATGGATCAAATCTCCAAATGGCATTCCATTCAGGAATTTTATTTCCCCATTAAATTCTATTTTGAAATTCGCATCGTACCCTACAACTTTCACAAATAAGATTTTGTTATCCGTATGTATAAAATCAATAACACTTAGTATATGATGATTTTTTTCGCACATCATTCGTTCCCTCCCGATAAATATTATTTAATCAATAGTATATTAACTTTTAGGATGTCAAGTAATTCAACATTACCAACTTAATGGATGTATGGTTTGTTGCACATAATCTTCACACTGCAATAGAAATAAGCCAACCAAAGTTAGCTTAAATAATATTTCATAAACTTAATGAACACTTTTTAATCTACCCGATAAAAACAAATTGTTTGGTGATGAAATAAGTTATAATCCTAAACATATTATCATAATAAACCAGGCACTGAATATAGATTTTGCTTTCATCAGAAGTTTCAAAATCAAGTTTAGGTAGTTTTAAAGAATAATAACTAGTATTTGCTAAAAATGATATAAACCAATAGGACATTATGAACAAATTTGAAAAATAAAAACGTCCTTGGATAATTTTTTTGCAAAATTTTATGGGCAGTTACTTTTGAACCTAATATATTTGTCAAACTGCCCATAAAACAAAAATCCTTCATACCAATGGGGACCCTGATTGTATCAGTCTATATTTTTCACTCATAGTAACTATATAGACCCTTACATTCGTAAGTTCGTCAGTCCTATTGGACATTCTCACCATAAATATTTTAGCATCTCGACCTTTCATAAGCCATATCCTATATAAGCAACTTAGGTTTCTTTCAGCCAACTTCACCTAGCTTCATACACATTCAGGCTACTACCATTACATTCATGGAGGAAGATTAGGTAACTCGTTTCAACTCAACATGACGGCTTTCCTTCTGAGTTTCGGTTAATCAGTTGTAATTGCTTATTTAGTAATTCTCCTATTTCGTGCCTTATGTACTTATAAGGAACCGTTTCGCACCTGTCATAGTTTGTGTCAGATATCAAAACTGTTCATTGCACTTATTTGACTATACCGCAACATTTGGTTGGTTATTATTCAAAGCAGATTAAATTTCTTTTTTGGGGCACCCTATCTAAGAGGTGACTTAATATGAATTTTCCAATAATCCATACAAATTTTTGGGATGCTGTGATAGCAGTACCGGTAGTAATGATTCTAACTCAACTAATAAAAGTTTTTTTTAAAGTCCCCGATAAGTTTGTGCCCCTTACTGCACTAATACTGGGTTTATTAATTTCCATTTTCATTAGTCATCGACACAACTTAATTGCAGGTGTTTTTATGGGCTGGTTTTATGGATATGCTGCTATTGGCAATTACGCTTCATTAAAAACGGCAGTTATAGCCTTTAAAAATAAACATGGAGCTCCTTTCAAGTAAGAAAATAATTGAATAATAATAGCTATGAAATAATGGCTAATAATTTCTACTATTTGATTTAGGATGGTTGTTAGAGAATTAATTAACAGTATGTGTCTAATAACCTTAAAACACCTATTTATAATTACGAAAATTTTGTGTAAAA
The DNA here is from genome assembly GCF_001510645.1 of Paenibacillus sp. FJAT-29882. GTDB lineage: Bacteria > Bacillota > Bacilli > Bacillales > DSM-1321 > Peribacillus. Next base: position 2,049,927 of record NZ_LMVB01000001.1, read on the forward strand.
TGGCTAATGAACAAAAATGAACGTAACATCAATTGCTTAAATACAATTTCATAATTGCCCAGTTGGTGCTGTTAATGAATGATTTCTTTAGACAATTCCTTTGGATGTTTTAGTCCAAACGATTGTCATAATCATAGAAATTATTATTAATACATTCATTTAACTCAACTGGAGATTAAATGAACTGTACGGTCCAATTCTTTAAAAACATTTTGGATTCGGCTCCAAGTAAACAAATGAAATAAATATAACCGATAATACAACCTAAAAATCCTTCCTCTACCAACTAATATCTCCGGGTACTATCTTCAAGTGTCAGCTCTTTAAAACGGCAGTTCCTGCGGCAATCGATCCTGCAACTCATCAAGCCGCTGCCTATCTTCTGTATCTAAAGAGAAATCCATCATGAAATATAGATCAACTTCTTCCAGCAAAAATTCATAGAGAGCGATGTGATTTATGGGCAGTTACTTTTGAACCTATTTAATTTGTCAAACTGCCCACAAAACAAAACCCTCGATACCAATCGATATCAAGGGTTCTAGCTCTTAGTACATATTCATGTATTGCTCGCGTTCCCATGGGTGGACTTGCGTTCTAAACATACTCTGTGTCATTGAAGCAAAAAACCTATACAAGTTAAAGTAAACAACTATACAGTGTACAATGTCCCTGTTCTTCTTTCCTCCCATACAGGTGAAAAAAATGAGAGCTAGGCTATGTGGTAGACAAGATTAGAAATAAATATGGCTCCGCATCCCTGTTAAGAGCTGTTTCATATACCTCTGCTGGAACTGCTTTGCATCGGGTCAAACTGGTTGGTGGGCATAAGAGGTAACGAACACCATAATTATTTCAATCCCCGGTTAAGAAATAGGTGTGAAGAGTTGATGAGGGTATACATAAAAAAAGCACAAAGCAATTTTCCTTGAAAACTTATGATTTATTAAAATAGGGCTGAGCTTGAGGGAAGGTAAGAGATTAAATGATTAGTTTCATTTTTACAACCATATAGACACCATCACTTGTGAAGTAAGGGAGAAATGTCCAAGCAAACTTAATCATTTGGAATAAACTTAACTAATCCTATATAAGTGAGGTGTTAATTCGATGGGATATTGTTTTATCACTCGAAAAACAGGTCCAAGACAACTCAATCATGAATATTGTCCAACAAGCCAGCATGATTGTTGTACAACAAACCCAAAATCGTCGATATTTTTAAGTATTAACCCGTCTACACTATGTTCGTCAAATTCAGGAAATAACACAGGATTTATTTCTGGCCAAGTGTTCATAAATGGGAGTCCTGCTGAAGCAGGGGTGATTGTTAGCCTTTCCGTAAGTAACCCGTCTCTTGGTATTCTCATCCCCACTGCGACTATTACCAATGCAACTGGGCATTTTACAGCTGTATTTATCGCCACAAACGGTACGGGTACAGTCTCGATTATTGCCACGCTGCCAGATTGTCCCGGAACAATCGCCAGCATTCCAATTACCATCACCGACTGTTCTCAACCTACCGCAACTATTAATAACTTCAATGCTGCTCAAAATCCCATATGTACAGCCGGAACAGGTGGAAACACATCCAATCTTTCGGGTCAAGTGTTCGTAAACGGGAGTCCTGCCGGAGGAGTAACTGTACAATTTCAAGTAAATGACAATAATCTTGGTAGCGTCAATCCATCCTCGGTTACAACGGACACAGCGGGAAATTTTAACGCAACATTTATAGCTAATAGCAATACAGGTATAGCGAACATTACAGCAACTCTTCCTTCCTATGGAACAAATGCAACTACGTCAATTACCATTAATAACTGTGGTGTTTAGCGAAATAAAGTTTTTTTATTCAACTTACTGGCGCTTTAGTTTAACAAACGATTATCCAAAAGATGCCCATCTCGATTAAGAGAAGGGACTTTTTCTATGCAAAATATCAAATTACTCTTCAGGGGGCTTACCGACATGCGCACTAGCACTAATAAAAATGTCTTCTTCTTTATATAATAAGACGTTAAAATTTCCTGGCTCTTCTGGTTCATACAAATCATCAAAGACATTCTTTAGAGATTCACTCGTATATTCAATAACTTCCATTTGGGGATTGTCCCGATAGAAATATTCCTTAACCTTTACAGCATCGTTCGGAATCACCTTTTTCATTTCATTTAATACTTGTTCTTTCGTCCAATTGGCTTTGTCTGTCCTTATTAACATAAAATAAAAACTATTGGCTTTACCCTCCCAAAAACCTGGTTGTATGTAATCGTTTTTAAAACTTGCCAGGTCGTTATTTCCTGAATTAGGTCCATAATTTTGTTCAAACACTTTTAAGGTGTCACCTAACCCACCTTCTGGTGTAATCTGAGTAACTTCTTTCTCATCATTTTCTTTCTGTTCCTCTTTTGGTTGAGTCTCTATTTTATCAGTACATGCCGTAAGACACAGTAGAGAAAGTGATACTATACTAATTAGTAATATTTTCTTCATTTTTACACCCCTCCTAACAACTACCATTTATTTTATCATAGTATGTAGTGAAGAATTAGGATTTATTTAACAGAAATATCAATGGGGTAAAGCCCCCCTCAATTAAAAGAAGGGCTTTTATTTTACAAAACCTTTACAAGGACTTTTATCCTGTACGTCAAATATAAATGGTGTGAGTTTCTAACTATAGGAGGGATTAGATGGGGAATATTGGAGAACGATGGTATGAATTAAAGGAACATAATTGGTGTAATTACGTACTTACATTTTGTGATTGGTTTTGATATTACCGCAGAGGAAAAATAAAATTTACTGTCTATGATTTCCGAGATTGTTATAATGCGTCCGCTTCAAATGGAAAACTAACTGTTTATCAATGTTTCGGAAGTGCACCAGAACAAGCAAAGGAAATGGCTATTTGGATATTGTTAAATTTTAGCAGTAATAAAAGCAGAGCCCCTATTCGTATAAAATAAGGACTCTTTGTTTACTTCCCTGTGATATAACCTCGATCAATAGCTACGTATACCAACTCTAGAGCTTGAGCGACAGTTAATTCTCCCTTAGCTTGCTTTTCACGCCACTCTTTTCCTAGCGCTGGGTCTTTGTTCTCGAAACGTGATAATACTCTCAATACTGCGTTAGCAGCTTCTTGAGTACTTGGTTTAAATGGTTGACTCATTTCGTCTTCCCCCTTATTAATTGCTGCAGGTATAACGATTTTCTTTGCGCTTAAATTTAAAAACTTAGCGACACCTCGTGCATAGGCAGCTGCCATGTCCTTAATAAAACTATTATTCTTTAGCAGATCTGCATCTTTGGAGTCGATATAAGCAATTTCTGTTAAAACAGCTGGCATATTAGTTTGCCGAACAACAGCAAGATTACCTTGTTTCTTGTCGTCACCATGTGGGCCTAAACCGTATTTCTTAGCAGTTTCAAGGGCTTCCGTATTTACTAGGCTTTGCAGTTTTATAGAACCAGCACTTGGTTTTGTATAAATATAAGACTCATAGCCTGTACCTCCACCAGCGTTCACATGATTGGAGATAAATACATCTGCCCCATCTTTATTAGCTATATCAGCACGTTCAGATAGTTCTAAAAAAACATCTGTGGACCGTGTAAGTGTCGTGTCATGACCTGTAAAGTTTTCATCAAGATATTTTTTCATTTCTTTTGAGATATCCAAAACGAGGTTTTTTTCTTGCAGTCCGTTTGCTACCCCACCCGGATCTTTCCCGCCATGTCCTGGATCCATTTTGATTATTTTTACCATCGTTATCACCTCATATTTTATTTATATGAATAAAAAATCCATCCGTGTGGACGACCTATTTTTCCTTCTTAAACCAGCCTGTATGGGTGTTCTTCCAAATCACATACACATTGACGACTAGTGCGGCAAATGCAGAAACAAGAACCACAAAAGCATTAATACTTTGTTCCGTAAACCACTCAAATGCAATTCCAACAGTGGACAAGAAAAAAAGAAGGGCTGTAAGGAACCCTCCTAGTAACATAGCTATATCTTTTTTCATCTCAATGACCTCCCTTTAAAACATTATAAAAAAATAGCGATAGCCCCGCCGATAATACCGGTGCTAATCGCTGTGACAATAGTTGCTGCTATGGTCCTTTTAATCCATGTAGTATTCTCGTCAATTTTGTTCAATTTCTCATTCATCGATATTATCTGCTGATCATGACGATCTGATGTTCTTTCTAAGACATTGACCCGATTTTCTAGTAATTTAATGTCACTCTTAATTTCTGTTATTTCTTTATCATTCGTGTTCAGTGCAGTTCCCTCCAATGACCATCGCCCCCTTTTATACAGACTTTTTTTACAGTAAAGGTATTATTTAGATTATTCGCTACGCCGGTAATAAATTTTTTATTAACTCCTCCAGTAAGGCTTATTGTTGCATAATTATCCGGCTTACTAATCCATTTATTAGGAGTTAATTTAATTAAGCCGCTTTCTTTATTATAAACGACCACCTTTTCGTAACTTCCAGAACCAATATTAGGATTTTCTTTTAAATGAAGAGACTCGAAAATCTTGGCATAATTAAACAAGTGGCTATGAAACGTAAAAAAGATATGCTGCAGACAGCTAATGCGATAATCATCATCCCTGTGGAAAAACTACTGTCGAAAAGTCCTATAAGTGTCCGGCCATTAAAACAACTTCTAATCCCTTAAAACAAAATATAAATCATAATACACGTAATGATATGCCTCATTTTTCTAATGTGGATAATTCTGTGGATGAACCCTTTGAACAAGCTAATTTTATAGCTCATTGGATTCCAGAAAGATTTTCTAACCTAGCAAGCTTTTTTATCATGAGGCTAATACTATTCAAGAGTTTTGAAGAATTGTTAAACAGTGTAATAAAGTTGTTAATACCGTTACACAAGCTAGATGCTTCGATGATCACCATGAACTAAGTATTGCTATCCAGGCATTTAAGGCATTTGTCATGAAAATAAAAAATGGTGTGCGAATCGATAACATATTTGGCTACTTTAACGGAATTGTGAACAAACTCATGGACAAGCTATACTTTGATGTTGATTTTATGGGTATTAATTAATCTCTGCAAAAGTGCATGGACATCAAGTATAAGTTGTTACTTCGCAAATGGTTTTTTATGTTCGCAGGTAATGTATGAAAATACTAAAGGAGTTATCTCTAGGTACACACACTCATTTTGTAATATATTTGTAAGATTTATAACACAAAAAATAAATATGGTAGATTTATACATACAAAATAGAGTGAGGAGAGAGATAAATGTATAAAGAATTGTTGTTATAGCAACTATGAGCCTTTGTCTTTTTGCATGTAGTTCAACAGAAAGTAAAGAGGATAGTAACAGCGCAGAAAAAGTAAATGAAATTGAGAAAAATATTGTATCTATTGAAGACGAAAATAAAGAAACTCAAGAAATAAACAATCCTAACCCGGATGTTCAGGATTTTCAGGAACTAGCTATAAAAGAAGTAGTAACTACAAAAGATGAGAATAAGACAGAGCCAATAAACAATGATGACAAAGAGCCGGATACTTATGTCCTTGATGGTCAAACGTATGTAAAATGGATGGATGACCCATATTCTATTGATCATGCCATATATTATTTATTTCATATTGATTTGACCCTCTGCAATCTTTTTAACAAGTATGGATGGATAAGAGATTTCTCCCTTGTCGCTCATATACATAATATCAACGGGCATTTTCTCTTCGTATGAATACATAAACAAACCTTTCATTTTTATTAAGCCGTTCTCCTTGGGAGTACCCGCAGGTCTAAAAACACATATAAAAGTATGGATAATAGCAGACGAATCTGCATATGAACTCGCTCTGTTTTTTATTGATTTAACAACATTTTCGTGTGTATGATAGGTAAAATCGCATCTACTCTCCTTTTTGGGTAGAGAAAAAGGAGCCTATAAAGCTCCTCCTATGTTCACTCTACGAGATTATAATACTTCTTAACATCATAGCCATTTCCTTTGTAGTAATCTAATATTCCTAGAAAAATAGCATCCGCTGCTTTTTGACGCCAAGATGGTGATGCTAATTTTTCATTATCAGAGGCATTACTTATGAAGCCTAACTCCGCAAGCACAGCAGGCATGTTCGTTTTTTTAAGAACTAAATATTTATTGGTTTTCACTTTACGATCTCTGAGATTCCAAGCTTCAATTAGTCTTGCTTGAATGGCTTTTGCTAGTTCTGCACTTTCAGTAATTCTAGTATTAGTCGCAGCAGACTTATAATAATAGGTCTCAGTTCCGTTTGCACTGCTATCGTCAACAGAATTCGCATGAATGCTGACGAAAATATCCGCTTTTAAATTATTAGCAAAAGCTGACCGGTTATCTGGAGAGATATAAACATCTTTCTCTCTAGTAAGCTGAACATCAAATGGTGTTTGTTTTAACAATTGCTTGACCTTTAGAGCAGTATCTAAGACAACCGTTTTTTCATAGAGACCAAAACCAACTGCTCCCGGGTCTGTACCGCCGTGACCTGGATCGATGACAATCGTTTTATCCGCCAAAGGTGATGATGCAGGTGGTGCGTCGACTGAAGAACTTACGTATGAACTACTAACAAACCCTTCTTTTGCACCCGTTTGAATGTATATCCAGTTTCCTACTTTGTGCGCTGATTTCACACTTGCTCCATTAGCAACTGATGCAACCACTGGGTATTTCGTAGTTGGGCCTGATCGAACATTTAATGAATTTGATGTTACGAATAATTCATTGCTAAAGGTAACTGAAGAATTAACACGCAGTTTGGGATTTATGGCTCTTGCCAAGAAAATAGAAAAATCCATTCGCGTTAATGAATGATCCGCTCCAAATGAGCCATTCGTCATTCCTTGAGCAATTCCTATGCTCATCAGAGCATTTGCTGCACCCGATAGCGTACCTCCGAATTCGTAGCCAAATGCTTTACTAATCATGACAGCCATTTCTCCGCGGCTAACAACAGCCGCAGGCCTAAATATGCCACCGCCATAACCCGATAAAATCTTCTTATCTACTGCCGATTGTATGTATCCTGATGCAAAGTTACCCGAACCGACATCTTTGAACTCTGTTGGCCTCTGTTGTCCATTTAGTTCCAGGGCTCTTCCTATCATCGCTGCTGCTTGATCTCTTGTAACTAAATCATTCGGATTGAATCTACCATTCAGTGATCCGCTAACAATATCACCAGTAGCTAGATAGGTAATTTCATTGTAAGCTCGATGATTTTGAGAGATATCTGTAAACGTATTGGAAGCATGGACTTTTGAACCTCCCAGAGGTATCCAAAGACTAATCAACAAAACAATACTGAGAAGCAATTTAGTTTTCTTCATCCTACTGTGTGTTCCTCCTTTTATTTTCACTGTCATTTTACCACACAGCTCGACATTTAGAAACAAAAAATGGTAATTTATCAAAATAGTACTAATGAGAAATGGGCGATATCGGATAATGAGAAAGCTTGTGTAGTAAAGGATTTTTCTCCCGCTCGAATAAAGAGAAGAATGGAGCTGTTCTGTTCTCTAATATGCCATCATAAGCCTTCTCTCTTTAATTAGTAACTTTTGGTAGTAATAATGATGGTAATTATATGCCTAAATCGAGTTTATTTAACTCATTTGTCAGGATATTAAAAAAGTGCGGTCTCCCTTCACTCCCTATCCATTCATTGAGACATACACATGCTGTTTTGCAGTTAGAAGCCGGTGCAGACATGAAATATATCCAAGAACGGTTAGGCCATGGAAGTATGCAAATAACTTCTGAGGTTTATTCGCACATCAGTAAAAAAATCGATCAAGACCAAATGAACAAATTCGAAAAACATATGAAAAATGTCCTTGAATAATTTATTTTTTGGAAATTATTGGGCAATTGCTAAATTCACAAATTTAACGTTCAATAACTTCTGCTTCTATGATCTTATTGCCTTCAAAGTAAATATCATACACAGGGTATTTCGCTTTCTTATTGGCTAAATCTAAAGACATATTATTATACCTAGTAAAAATTCTTACTTGATTTTCTGATCTAGTATATTCATATTGGTATGCGATTTCCGGATCATCTTTAAATACAATCTTCTGATACCAACACCCATTTTTAGAGTCATATGAATCTACAAGTATATCACTATTCTCTTTAGATGCTCCTTGATATTCAATTACTCTTGCTATTCTTTCATTAGCCCGTTTTTCATAAAGGAAAAAGTTTAGTTTTATTCCTCCCCATACCAGAAAAAAAATTAGAAACATTGAAAATAAAACTATTAGAAACTTTTTCATTCTTTACAACATCCTTTTGGTGTAATTTTACACTTTTAAGTTTAATGTAAAAAATGGATATTGGCAAACCTGTTTTGTTACAAGCCACACATAAAAGAAGACATAAAAAATACACCTACTTTTCAGTAGTGCTTGCTGCACTTCTTCTTCCTAATGTATAAGAAAAAACCCCACCAAAAGGCGAGATTGTTTACCTGAATTATGGAAATTGAGTAACTTCTACCAAAGTCCATGTTTCTGAAACTTCATCATAGGTTGCTTTATACATGCTTACAGAATCATTACTTCTTTTAACACCAAATGAGACACTGATTTCATCAGAACTTGGTTGAATGTCTACATTAAAATTAAAGCTTTGGAACTTAAAACAATATACCTGGTTATCGTTCAAATAATCCCCATCCTGTGACATGCATCTGTCTTGAATAAGAAACCTTTCCATCTTCGGCAGCCTAGCTACTGCTCTTTCTAATCTTTCACAGTATTCTTTTCTATATCTTTGTTGATCAGCATTATAGATTGCGATTGAGCCTGTTTGATTAGTAGGACCATGATAACGAACTTTTGAGCTCTCTGTTATAGAAGCTCCCGTTCTTCAACGATTAAGTATTTATATAAGCGATATTTCTCCAATTCTGCTTCCACAGCTGATTGTGTAGCTTTTCTATCTAATTCAGGTAATTCAAAGGTCATCGTATCCCTCATTTCTCAGGAACACCCTGAGCCGAAACCCAGGGCGAAAAGATTAATGTTTAACTGCTGCTTCTTCTAGTTCAAGTTGTCCAGGAACAACACTTGCCGTTCCATCTTTATCAATTGAATATTCCACACCTGCATACGGATCTTCATAGAATTCCTCAATAGACATTTGTGAAGGTTGAAGTACTAGAGAAACATTCCCACCAGCATGAGGATAGAGTTTATTTACCTTACCTTCAGTATCACCTTTAATATTGAATTTAAGAACTGTTTTCTTATTATCCCGTTGGATAGATACGAATTCAGCACCAATTGCCTTCGTGTCGCTTTCTTCCACAGTTAGAAGAGTGATTAAACAGGCATTTTTAAAAGTTCATCAGCATGTGGTAATTCATCGCTTAATACATGGAACATCAGGACCTCTTTTTTTATCATCCTTTTGCAGCTTTTTAAATAAAACGTTCAATTTTACAGTTGTCATGAATAGCACTCCTTTAATAGTGGTTTTTAAGAGATTAATGAACAAGTAGACTAATTACACCTAAAACATAAGATAGTAGATTAACTGCATGATTTCTAGCCTTAGAAAGCCTTTCAGATGCTTTTCGTTTCTGTTCTTCGGACATCACACGGGGATTTCTCATACTTACCTGCTTTCCGATAAAACACCCTTTACAGCGATCGGTCTATCATCCTCCGATTCTATGACGATTAACTCACACAAATTTGAAAGTTTTCTAATGTGTTTCGGAACGGTAGAGTAAACCATCCATTCACCTGTACTGTTTTCAAAAACCAATGAAGTTTCTTGTTCTTCACGAGAATATCCCATGCGTAAATTACCACCTTTGTTTATTTGCTAGTTAAAAGCTCCTTACGGCCTTTTAACGATTGCGAGACCAAAATTTACCCTTGAAATAAAAATTAACGCGAATTTAACACTATTATGCGGTACTTATTTTTGTCGAATCTTGTAAAATAATTCTATTTCGTACTTTTTTGATCTTTCGGAACTTCCGAATGGGTTCCGAATGGTTTCGAGTGTTTCAGAGGGATGTTTCGAATCATTCGGAAGTTGAGTTTGTGTCAAATGTTGACTGTTGCGATTTTAAACATATTGTTACTTCTTCATAAATCAGAACAATAAATTGTTCCATTTTCACTCAATTTATTGCATAATTTACTAATACATTTAAAATTTAGGAGCTAAAATATTATGCTAAAACACTTAAATTGCACTGTATTGTACAAAAATATTAATATGTTAAAAAATCAAATGATTAAATCAGGTATGGAAAATGGAATCTCTAGTCCCGAAACTATTAAATATAGTCAAGAACTAGACAAGTTGATTTATCAGTATCAACGTTTGGATAAAACCACTTATTAGTATTACTTTTCATATCCAATTCACGAAACGAAGCTAAAACCAATTCGTATTTCAATTCATCTAGGGTGTCGATAGCATCTTCTTGTAACGAATGTGTCATGTTCATTTATTTCGATCGATCAATGACAATATTTCGTTTCAATTCATCTTGATAAACAGCATTCATTCGATCACCCCAAAGGATATAGCAAGCGCACTGTCGAAATAATACATGAAACGATGTATAACGCTTTTGAAAAAGCTATTACCTTACATAAGGTAGTAAAGAATCCTTGCGCTAGCGTTACGATTAAGGGCGAGCAGAAAGACCAAGAAATTAAGTTCATTGAATCGGAGCACATATCAGATTTCCTAAGAGAAGCTTATAATTATGATTATATTTATTGGATTTTTTATAAAACTCTTATTGAAACAGGAATGCGTAAAGGTGAAGCAGCTGCACTTCAGTGGACAGATGTTGATTTCCAAAATAACGCTATAAACACTAATAAGTCTCTTGATTTTAAAGAAGCACCTAAAGGTGATCCAGATACGATGTTTGGTGATACAAAAACATATAAATTCGAGACGCATCATCACAATTAGCCAGGGACTTGCTAATGATCTGAGGTTTCATCAAAAATACCAATATCAAAATAAAACCGCATTAAATAATAATTATCACTTTGAATTACATTTAGTTTTTTGCAGAAACGCTGGAAACTATATGCCTAAGTCAAGTCTTTTTAATTCGTTCGCTAGAATTTTAAAAAAAGCTAATTTGCCTAAACTTCCTATTCACTCTCCAAGACACACACATGCCGTTTTACAATTGGAAGCCGGTGTGAGTATGAAATATTTACAAGAACGTTTAGAACATGGCAGTATGCAAATAACCTCTGATGTTTATTCGCACATCAGTAAAAAAATCGATCAAGACCAAATGAACAAATTCGAAGAACATATGAAAAATGTCCTTGAATAATTTATTTTTTGGACAATTCTTGGGCAATTGCTAAAACGTCAATGGAAAAGGCGTAATCTGCCCAAAACAAAAAAGCCCCAACACTAGATGTGTCATGGCTTCCCACGATTTAATACATGTTCATATATTGCTCACGTTCCCATGGGTGAACTTGCGTGCGGAATATATCATAACCTGATATTTACCAATATTTAAGAGGAGAAGTATTGAATTTAAAGGGATTGTCAAAATCAATCAGCTAGTTAATATGTTTAGTTCTGAAGCAAAAGTGGTCAAATATATCTTGTTATAAAGTAAGAGTATAAACAAAAAATCTCTTCCAAATAAGAGAGAAGATTTTCAATAATTTATGTGATTCAACCTTGTTCATCTAGCCATGTTAACAAAAATTCTTTAGTCTTTTTTGCAGGGAATATCCATTTCCTACCCACTTTTCTTTTAGGGAATCTTGGATCATGGAAGAACTCTTTTTGTATTGTATCCCAACATAATCTAGTCTGCTGAACTAAATCCTTACTATCCCAAAACAATAACTCTTTATCATAACTTTCAATGTGCTCCTCTAATTTTTGTATATATATTTTTCTAACTTCTCTTTCATCTAGTTTAACTTCAATCAAGCTCAACCCATCCCTTCTGTGTTGTATTATTTATACCTGTAAAAGTTTGTCCTATTACTCAATTAATCTATGTATTTCGCAATCAACTCATCAATCAATCCATTAATAAAATACCTATAGTTAACCTTTTTCTTCACACTCTTTAATTCAGTCCCAATTTCCTCACAGGTGGCAATTGGAATAGAACTCTTATTCACTTTGCTTATGTATGTTCCTTTATTTGATTCTCAGCTATGTTTTGATAATCCAGAAAGTCATTTATATGGACAAAAAACGTTCTATTGTCAGGCTCACGGAAGTTAAACAAAAAACCCGCTATTACGCCATCGAATTTTGCTGCTTCTTTCAGATTTTTAATTTGATGAGCTTTGATCATACTTTCCTTCATTGAAATGCTTTTTGCTTTCGTACTTTTTAACTCAACAGGAAACAAATGATTTTTACGAAATATTAGAGCATCATATTTATTTTTTGGAACAGATTGCCCTTTTTTAATTGCCATAGGATTCACATCTCGTACACGAAAGAAAACGTACCCTGTTCGAAGCAACCTTGTTCAACCGACTGCTCAAAAATATTGCCTTCATTCGCCAAACAACCAATCATCTAAATCATATAATGTTATCTTTGTATTTTTTTCGAATTCTATGTATAAAACCCTCCTACTAACGCAAACTATTCTTGCAACACCATATTCTAAAATTCTAAGGAGATGTACATCATGACAAGTAACAACAGTAATAATTTAGTTGTTCCAGGAGTACAACAAGCATTAGATCAAATGAAATATGAAATTGCGCAAGAGTTCGGAGTTACATTAGGAGCTGAAACAACCTCACGCGCCAATGGATCTGTAGGTGGAGAAATTACAAAACGTTTAGTACAAATGGCTGAACAACAACTTGGTGGATATAACCGCTAATCTTCAACTGATATTAAAAGTTATAGATGAGGAGAGATTACCTTCTGACCTTTCTCTCCTCTTAAGTATACAATGAAACTCTGTTTTTATATGTTTAGCTCTTCCTCAACTTGATGAATTAACACTCTTCCTAACGACAAGTGATATCTACCAAATAGCCGAGTTATGAAGTCATTAACTTCTATTGCATTATGTTTAACAGCTTCATAACTGATAAACGCATCACGAAACGATGAACTACTCACATTGTCTAATCTTGCTTTGAAAGTTTCTATGAATTTATCAACGTGTGCTTCAGAATGACCAGTTAGCTCAATTAGTTTTTCTTTGTAGTTATCGATATTGTATAAGTTTGACATGTATATTTTCCCTCAGCGTCGGCTATTACCCGTTTTTTGTATAAAATTATCTTTATTGACTCTTATAGAAATACATCACTCACATATAACTTCCTTAATTCTAACTTAATACTTTCAGTTGAATAGGATATCCCACCATCCATAGAAATCAAAGCTTCTAATACAGGCAGCTCATTTAATGCTTTATTAAAATTAATTATTTTATGTTTTTGCTCATCTTTAGGTTAGACTACTATTGAAAAATTTGATGGTCGATTCTTAAGCCCTAATATAACCAAGAAACAACTCTTTTAAAAATTGTTGCTGGTCCATGGCCGTAATTCCTGATGAAAAATTAGCCACCTTTTCATGCAGCGTAATTTTAGTTGAAAACATACCAAAACAATTCGTTATTGTGGCAAGAGCTAATTCCGTTTTTATATCTGAACGAATGGAACCATCAACTTCGCCTTGCTTAATGATTTTGAATATCTCATGCGATAAAACCTCTTGTATTTCTATATAAGCATTAATATTTTCTAAAGGCTCATTTCTGTATGAAGAGTAACTTTCAAATGCTTCACGAAATAACGTAACTTTTCTAGCTGGCCCATTTGCTATCTCTAAAAAGTAATCAAATAATTGCTCTAGTTTATCAAATGCATTTTTTTCTGAATCAGCAATCTTTTGTAAGTCTTCTTGAAACTTGCCTAAAACAAAGACTGCTACTTCCACAATTATATTTTCTTTTTTTGGAAAATAACGAAATAATGTCGCGATACCAACATTAGCCTTTGTGGCAATATCCTGCATCTGTACGTCATATAAGCCTTTCTCTGAAAATAATTCCTCAGCAGCAAGAATAATTTGTTCTGTGCGTTGCTTTTTATTTTTTTCTCTAGTATTAATATCCAAAATTTTACAACCCTTTCTATTATCTTGATATATTCTTATAACTATTATAAAATAAATTTGTAGAAAATGATAGTTGAACTATCAAAATAACCAAAAGAGGTGCTATTATGACAAGATTATTAAATAAAGTCGCTATTATTACAGGTGCAGCACGTGGTATGGGTGCTTCACATGCACGTAAATTTGTTGAAGAAGGCGCAAAAGTTGTAATAACAGATCTAAACGAAGAAGCAGGTATAGCACTTGCTCAGGAGCTTGGCGAAAATGCTATGTTCATTAAACAAGACGTATCCAGTGAAGCAGATTGGGAAGCAGTCGTCGCTGAAACTGAAAAAGCTTTTGGCCCCGTAAATATTTTAGTGAATAACGCTGGTATTAGTGTCAACAATTCTATTGAAAATACAGCATTAGAGCAATATTTAAAAATCGTAAATATTAATCAAGTATCTGTATTTTTAGGGATGAAGGCAGTTGTATCATCTATGAAAAAAACAGAAAACGGATCAATCGTCAATATTTCTTCAATGAATGGCTTAGTAGCTGGAGCAATTGGTTATACCGATACTAAATTTGCAGTTCGCGGAATGACAAAAGCAGCAGCGATAGATTTTGCGCGCTACGGTATTCGCGTAAACTCAGTACATCCAGGTGTGATAGAAACACCAATGGTAACAGAAGGCGATGCTGTTGAAGTCATTAAAGAATTTGCGAAACATATTCCACTTAAACGTGTCGCAAAGTCAGAAGAAGTAACAAATCTTGTTTTATTCTTAGCTTCCGAAGAATCAAGCTATTCTACAGGTTCTGAATTCGTAATTGATGGTGGCTTAACTGCACAATAATTTATTCAATCAAATACTCTGGTTGACTTCTTAATGTTTTTAGAGGCAACCAGTTTTTACTGTATATGGTTGATCATCAACCTTATTCTGCTCTTCTTTAATAATATTCATTTGGTGTAAGCTCAATGTTCATACTAGACACTCCCTTTATTGTAAATTTATTTTTAATTAAAATACAAGTTTTGTTAATTTGACAATTTCACGTAATTTTACTTTTATTAATGTTAAAAAGAAAAGTCCTCAATATCTTTAATATGTATCTACTTTTCACCAATCATGATTACAGTCATGATATGGAAACCTTTAATGCTGAGTTGACGCTCAGTATTTTTTTGTCCTCTTCTTTCAAAATTTTTTCTTCAAACTCTACCACTGTCTCAAATTCTTCCTCATTGGCATTTTCTACTGTTTCCCATTTCATATCATAAGATGTTTCCTTTATTTTATGTATAATTTCCCCAGTATCTAATAGTTGATCCTTAAATTGTAGTGAATCATTCGTAAATGTTTTAAGTATTTCAGATTCCTTCACGACTTCCATGACCACTTCTATGTCAATTACAAGTTTACCTCTTACTAGTTTTTTCATGTATATAATTCACAAACTTCCAAATTTTATTTTTATAAAAATTGTAATGGATAATTTTATCTTTATTATATGTATTTTTAAATCCCTCTAATTATTAAGGGATTTAAAATTGCTACTTCATTCAAATATTTCTGGATACAAGTCCTTCAAATTTTCTATGTTGATATATTGCCTTAGAGAATGAAGATTATAGCCCAACTCACCATTTCTCATAATTTTTTTCATACCGAATTTATCACCAATTATTTTTAATTCGTCATTACCAAGTGTCTTTCTTTCTATATATAAGTCTTTTGCTAAAGCTATTTTACCTGATTTCTCGATGTTGCTAGCAGTTAAATATGGATAATCAAGAACATCTTTATCGGACATCATTGAAAGCCTTCTAAATATTAGATGCTTACTTGCTTTCTCTGCGTTCACAAGATTATTAGTTAAGGTTGATTTAATTACGTAATCATTATCCACCAGAAGGGCATGTGGTTTCTTACCAGTCGATTGTCCGTTCTTTAATAAATAATGGATATTTTCTTTATCTAGCGCACCTTCGATTATTTCTATTACTTCTTTAGATACTTCTAATGGTCGTTCGTCTCCATCATCATCTCTCAAATTAAGTATTCTATGTTCAAAATCTATATCATCACTTGTCAAATTTAATATCTCAGAAAGACCATCCCCTGCTACCCCTATAAATAAAAGACAAACTATCACTTTATCTTGATAATTAACCAGCTTCTCTAACATTTCACTTATCTCTTCATCTGTATATAAAAGTTTCAATGACCTATCTATAAAATTATCAAAATAAGACATATGCTTTGACGATATTAGGTTAATATTACTTCTTCTATAACCTTTAGGCTCTATTGACCATTCGATGTATTTTCTAATAAATCTCCCGTATGTTCTTGCTGAGTTTGTAGTTTTCGGATTTAACTCCCTCATCATATCTTCAATTTCTTCTATAGTGAAATCAAACAAGTCTTTTTCTTTTAATAACTCTGTTTCAGCACTCTTTATAAAAATATGCTTTATTGTATCTATTGTACTTTTATTATCATATCGACTTAAAAATTGTTCCTTTATGTGTTCTTGATATAATTCGGCCACAATTATTCAATACCTCCTGCAGCTTTAAACTTATTCAACTCAAGATTCCTGAAATACATTTTCACCTTTGGTTTAGCAGTACTTACAAAATTTTTATTTTTATCTAGAACTCCTGCTTTTTCCCAGACTTCATTATCTCTAGTTATATTTAGTTCATCTATTATCTCTTTAAGATTTCGAATTTTAAGTTTATCATCCAACATTTTTCTTGCTAATATAATATAACCTGCGAACATTATATTTTCACTAATCAAATTCCTATCTTTTCCTAGGTTATCTACAAATTCCTCCGAATAAGTCCCAATTAAATGATCAAAAAATTTAGTAAGATACTCACCAACTTCTTCCGCATCTAATTTGGTTTTCATTTGAAATTCTTCATCTATTGTATCTGCTAAAGTATTATAAGAAACAACTTCTCCCAAAGTCGGCTTTGGAGTTGAGGTCTGCGATACTCTTCCTTTTAAATCAGATTCTCTCATTAAATGTCTAACAACCATATCTGATTTTCTTGATTCCTTTAATGCTTCTATATGTGTTTTTGAAATTGGATTGAATGTACTTATTTGAGCTAAATGACGTTGAGCTTGTTTAGTGTTAAAGTTTTTTATTGAAATAATAAACTCATGTTCTAGCTCAGGATTAGATTCTAATGCATTAATTATCCCAAAGATTCGATGCATCCCATCAACAATGTCCAAGAATGTACCATCTTTAATAATCAATTGCATTTTTTTAGCATCATACTCTAACTCTTCTCCGTCATCAGCAGTACCAACTAATGCGTTAATAGTTATAGTCGTTTTCTCTAACTCACCTTTTAACGCTGCTTGTGCAATTTCATCTACAGATTTACTATTTAAGTTGATTACCTTTTGAATTGTATTATTTCTTTTTACTTTAATATGCTCTCTTTGAGTATCAAAGTTATACCTTAACAGCTGATTATCCATTAATTGTTTTATAAATTTACCATTCCAAACTGTAACAAAATTCTCAGAATCAATCATGATGACATTATTTAAATATATAGGAAAATCAATCATGTTAATGCTACTTAATAATGAATAATCAAAAGTTCTAGCCACTTTTAACTCTTGTTCTTCAAATATATTTGTAGGGTTTAAACCATCTAACATTGTTTCTAAATAGATTTCTTCAGTTAATAAACAAAGAATTCTCAGATCTAATTCCGGAAGACTTTCTTGAGGATTAGCAAAATATCTCTGTACTGCTCCAGGAGGAATACTGTACGCCTTCAATCCTGTTTTAATATTTTTAACTTTCTTCTTATCATGTTTTATCTCTAATATAACATCTTGCAATGTATTTTCTAATTCACTTCTACTTGCTCTCACTAAATAGTGCCACCCCTTTAAGCGTAATCTTATAAATATCTATTGATAATAATATACAGTCTTTAAAATTCAACGTAAACAATAATTACATATTTTCCCCTTAATTTCTTAGCTCTCTATTTTGATTTTCTTTAATCTTATTATTAAGTAACAGCACAAAAGATTCATCCATCTCACTTAAAGCATCCAATAAACTCTGATGACTAATCTTCTTGTGCAAATCTAAATCTATATCTTCAGTAAATGTAATTGCTCCATAACTTTCCTTCTGAATATATCTAACTGTAGTGTTAAAATTCTTATGATTTGCAAATCTCATAATTGCAAAAGGATCTTTAGTTAACTTATAAAAATTACTGCTGGCAGCTTTTCTAATACTATGAATAACAATGTTACGTTGTTTAGGAAAGCTCATTTTCTTCCTAATTCGATTGAACACGCTCACAATACTATCTGAAGATATATCAAATACTTTTTCTTGGCCTTTATTTAAAATCATTAACTCCTCATAAAACTTTGTAGAAATCTCTTTTCTAAATTTAACGTTTCCTTTACCTATACCACTTATAAAAACACTTGAACCTTCCATATGAAAGGCAATCCACTTTAAATTTAGTAGCTCTTCTTTTCTTAAAGCAGTATTTAATCCCAGTAGAAAGAAATACTTTTTTATAATGCCCTTCTCTCTTTCCTCAAGAGCTAAATCAGACATCTGCTTTACTTCACTAACTGTCAATATGCCGTGTCGTTCAGAATCATCTGCCTTACTTTTTATCCGTTTCAAGTAACTGATGTCATTTACAATTTTCTTTGAGTGTAAATACTCAAGTAACGACTTCACACTAGACATCTTCCTATTAATGGTCGCATTGGCGTATAGTCCTGACAATTCTAGAAACTCTATAAAGTATTCAAAGTCATCCAGTCTACTATTCATATCTTCTTGCTTTAAAAATTTAATATCTTGGTCTCTAATTATTGAAAAGAAATCTGTTACATCTTTGGTATAGGCATTACTCGTTTCATTGCTTTCATATTTATTACTTTTAGTTTTCTTTTGATCTAAAAACCTCATTATTTGCTTATATACTTCTGATGAATGTATCTCCGGAATGTTTTTTCTGTAATCTTATCTTTAATATCATTTAGATTAGCTTTCGATCATTTCTTTTTTAAATTTAATTTGATTGTATGTACTCCACTTAGGCGAATGCTGAACCACATGGTTTAATATTTCCCCATCTTTTAACATCATGATTTATCTTTCCTCCCAAGTATTCTTTGTATAAACTCATTATATAGTAAATTTATGCAACAACCAACTACTTTATATTTAATTTCATAAATTTATCTTTAAAATTATATTCAAATATAAAAACAAAAAAAGATTGTGAATTTACACATATAAAAACCCTTGATAAATAAGGGATTCCTTAGCTGAATTCACAATCTTTTTAAGTTAAAATCGCTGTTTTATTATATGTTAACCTCTTCTTCCGCCTCTACCGCCCCGTTTTGATTCGGTATTACGTTTAAGAGATGATAAGTTTTCTTCGCTGGACTTTAGAAATTTGGACATTTTATCATCAAAGGTTTCTTTTGGTTGGAAATTACTTTTTGGACGATTATCAGTTTTACGGAATGGTCGCTTAGTATAAGTTTCACGATGTCCTTCAGGTCTATCAATGGTTTGCTTTATCGATAAAGCAATCTTGCCTTCTTTTTCACTTAAGACTTTTACTTCAACCTGATCTCCTATTTTAAGATGATCATTAACATCTTTTACATAACTACCTGCAACCTCACTAATGTGTACAAGTCCGGTTATGTTTCCTGGTAACTCTACAAATGCTCCGAAATTAGTGATTCCTGTTACTTTACCCTGTACCTTGCTGCCTATTTCGATTGACATTAAAATATTTTCCTCCTAAATGTATCAATACTTCATTAATCAAATTAATTGTATGATCTATAATCATACCACAATAAATAGCATTCTGACACAACACTTTCAAGATGAATGAATCATTTCAATTTAACCTTTTCTAGTTTTTTGAACATTTCTGACATCATTTCTCTATTTTCCATCCTTAAGCTTTTTGCTTCAGAAGCATGATCTTTGCAAATTTCTATTGACTTTTTTATTTCACATTCAATGCTGGAAACCTTATCATCGGTTAGAATACCTTCTAGATAAACTAGCATATACTCTAGATGCTTAGTAATCTGATCTTGTTGAGCTTGTCGTTTACTTATTCGTTTAACATTGCCATTATTTAATTTTATTTTTTTGACGTATTGTCTAATTTTATGACTGTTCTCTCTATCCTCTGCATCAAGCGTAATGTCATATAGCGTAACTAATTCGGCCTTCTTTGGTTTCATAATAAGCAAAGTTTCCCCGTTTATATAATAATCGAGTGTGTCACGGCGACTTGGAGCATAATTTTCAATTAATAAAATAGATTCATTTATGAATTCCAGTATTCTGTAGACAACTTCATAATAATTATCATTGATATATTTTTGTATTTTGCTATCGTCGCTAACTCCTATTACTCTTTGTACAAACCTGTACATTACATGATTGTCGATTTTCATTTTATCACCTCACATTCTATTATAATATTCCGTTAATTTTTCTAGCAATATAGCAAACCTTCGTGCAACTGTCGTTTATTCATAAAATAAATGTTTTATTCAGGAAAATCTAGCGCCTACTGAGTAAATGGAAGTAACATAAATTTATCTATTACTATTTACCTGTGATACAATATATGTGGCAAATTTTATGAAAGTAAAAGACGCAAAGCCACGGGTCTAAAGTGATATCTAATCACCATGACAGCCGGGTTGCCAAGTTTATCCCCTTTCTAATTTGCCTGAAAATTAGAGAAAAGAGGGCGTGTCTTGCATTACCCCACAGTTGTATTGAGTAATACCAATGAGATACACATTGTAAAAGATGAACACACTTGTATTTGCGGAGAAAAATATAACCATTTTATAACTTTTACAAGATCTGACTTAAGAAAGATTAAATTCAAAAAGCTTGATAAAGTTGACTGTCCGCTATGTAAAGTGCTATTAAAAAAAGATTTTCAAGTTTAAATCGCTTTGACACCTCTCTATTTGGAGAGGTTTTTTATACTTAATCATTTCGAATAATTCTTATATTTCAATCTAACTCATCATTCTTAATCTTTTCATACAAATCTCTACCGCAATAAGAAAGTATTTCTCGAATACCCATAAATTAATGTACGATATAACTTCGTTCAATTTAACAGTGTAGACATTCTTTAGGTAACTTCCTTTTAGATTGTCTATTTCAATAGCAACCTCTTTTGTTATCTCAAATGCCATTTTATGATTCTCTTATAATGGTAAATGTAGCATTTCATTATTTTCACAAAAACATTCAAGTATTCGTCCTTCACTTTTAAGTGAGATACATCATTTAAGAATTGATTTTTATCTAGAATATAAGAATTAATCAGCCACTCATGCTGTAAATTATAGACTTTAGCCCATTCTAAACTTTCTTTATTTGTTGTTCCCAACATTCTATCCAATAGTTGTCTAAAGGCTTCCATTCGTCTGTTGCAGGATAGGTATTCCAACATTTGTCTAGCAGTCTTTTTATTTGACTCTAATGTCATAGCGTATCTTTCCATAATTTCTGTTTCTCGATCAGGGAAAAGATGTTTTACTATTTTAATTAATCCGTCAAAATCTTGAATATCACGCTTAGGATCATCCAACCATTTGATGAAACCACTTGTAGATGCATACCCAGCAAGTTTAGCAAGCTTTGATAGAATGGTTTCATCATTCGGTTGTAAATTTCTTATGTAGAGTTTCAAATCAAAGTATTTCAATGCTAATCACCTCAACAAGTATATTTTCCCTACTAGTACCAAGCGTGTTCATTTCCTATGATAGTCCTTGACTGGAAGATCTGGAATGAATTTCTTATCTATAATTAATATACCATGTATCGTAAAGTTCACCATCATTTATTATGTAAATTCATCTTTATAATTTTAATTATTTTTCTTATTAAATAGCCTGTACTTTCTCCTGATATTCGTACATAATGAAGCCGTTTTGCTCAGTAAATTTTACATTATTATTAAATGCCAATATAAGATTATACTTGATTTTCCGTTTCTCTCTTTTGTTTCTAAAGGGTAATGATCCAACAGTGACACGTTTCTCTAATTTAGGCTCTAAATCATATAAGCTATATGTATATCTCGACTTCCTCATTGGTATATCCTTCTAGTTTTATAAATTCACCTTCATATGTATTTTTACTGCACACTCATTAGAAGAATATGCAGCGTACTTCCTTATAAATTTCATGTTTTATCAAGTACCTTCATACTAGTTATACATGCTGTACAAGTAAATCCTCTTTTGTTTTCCTTAATCAATTGAAATTCCTTATAGAATTTTTCAATTGAACATATTTTGCAACGTTTATATATCGGGCACCTAATTGAATAATTAAATTCTGCAGAGTTTCGTTTAAGTCTTATTTTATCAATGTGCTTAGTCATTAACATTGCGGTGTGGATTGCATCATATAAACCACTGTGGAAATTTCCTTGTACAGCGATATTTGATTGGTTTATTGCATCCTTTAGTTTCATTTGGTCTCGGTTAACAAGTACATTGGATATATTCGGTTGAATGTCGTTATAATTTTTTAACCATTTTAAGGTGATACCTTCATTTACGCACTCATTTATTAAGAATAGCTTATCTGAATTCCCCCAGCAGCACAGATAATATTCTTCGCCTATCCAGTCAATGAATCTATATAAGGCTCTTTTAGGTGTTACAGCAGTATTTATATCTGATTCAGTCATCTTTATCATTTTTATCGTTGCTTTTCTTATACCGATATGAGGCATAATGTATACCTGAAAAGTATCCAACACTTTCATATCTTCTAAACATACTTTAACTGCGCCTATCTCAACTATACTCGTAGTTTGACCTTTTCTAAAAGTCTTATTTAACTCTAAATCAAATATTATAGCATTCACTAATTAGAACTCCCCTACTTTAATTTAAAGTAAGTATAAATAATAAGCTTATTAGCTCCATTTGTAAATAGCGCTGACCATAACTCCGAATGAAATGCCTCTTTTATTAAGAGTACATATCGTCAATTGTTTTTTGTATTTTAAGCATCCTATTATAATGCAGCTAAAGATACTTCAATATGTTTCTTGTCTAGCTTTGAAGTAAATAAAGTATATTGTAGAAAATACCCAAATAAATAGACAGGTTTTAGTAATTTTTTTAATAACTCATTCTCTAATTGGATTAGCTCATATGCGATTGTCCATGACATAATGTATAATATAAAATAGTTTATTTCTTTTGTGACGGGAATAAAAATCAACAATACAAAAATAATTACTATAAAAGATACAAAATTTGTACCACAGTTCTCATGAACTCTTGACTGTTTCAAAGCATTTTTGACATTTAATTTTTCATTATTATCATAACAGTTTGCCACCATGTGCTCAGCAGCATGATATTTTGACAATGGAGTGAATCTTATTAATAAAGCACCGAAAATTAGGATTGATATTATTAGTTGGTAAGGTATGTTTATAACTTCATTATTAACATCATCCCGGAATATCAATAAGTATGCTACAGTTAAAGTAATAAAAAGTATTACTGTTCTAAATATTGTTCTCAACAGCGCCCACAGCCCTCTTAAAAAAGGAATTTTACTAATAGTATAATCAATATCGAATCCTTCATTTTCTACATATTCATACTCATCGAAAATTCCACTATCATCCACTTTAATTTTCCCTTTTACTCTTCTTGCCGTAACTACGACGTCATCAGATTGAAATGTTACTCCGTTTATCCGTGCGCTTCCTCCGTAACTCATAGACAACTCCTATTATTCTTTTTATATCCTAGTAAATCTAAGATTTTATTGATTGCTTTTCAGATTTAACCATGCACCAAAATCAGCAAAAGGTGCTTCACAACTAATTTCTACCTTGTTAGTCTCATCAAAAGTTAAATATATAGTCTCTATTTCATTACCGTTATAAGTAAACTCTACATTAGTTAGTTTTTTATTAATATTATCCAAAAGAAGATTATTCATAACGCCCCTCCTTATCCTAAACTTTTTTGCTTAACCTGTTCGAAGAATTCCTTTAGAAGTAAAATTTCTTCAGGTGAGATTCCACTGTCTTCGAACATATCAATTTCAGGTTGCCACTTTGCAAAAATCTCATTACCATAATTAAATATATCAACGTTTATAATGTCACAAAATTGATAAAGTCGCTTTAGGTTAATCGGTTTCTTTCCACTCTCAATCTTGGACATAAAACTATTAGTGTCACCAAGTTTTTCAAATGACTCTTTTGTGTGATATTTAGTTGTTTTCTTCTTTCTTGAATAATAAGGTGAATATCTTTCATAGGTTTTTCTCCCTAGAATATTTTATATAATCTTCATATATCAGTTCTTTTCACCATCACCACTACACTTTGAATATTCAGCAGTATTTCATTCCACAAGCTTCATTAGTGGTTCGAAATCACCTTCATATAACGTAACTTTAGTATTTTCATTAGTTAAAAGCCGTATTCATTTCTTGGATATTCCTCAATCACTTCAGCAACCTGCCCTTTTAAGTTAAAACTATCACGAGTAATGACAACTTTATTCGATCTTTTCAACGGATTCACCCCTTCCTTACGAAACAACCATTTTTTTAATCCCACTCATTAGGAGACATTGCAATATTTTCGTCTGCAAAAATTTCATTGAAAAGAAATTCATAACCGCTACCAAACTTATATGGCTCAACAGTTGCATTATGAAAAGAAATTCCAAGCCTCTTTTCAATATCATCAACAGACAATTCAGTATCAACTTGTAAGTGTGCTCGTTTACCTTCATAAAAAATTACTGTTGCATAATCGAATACATCACTTGCTTCATAATTAAAACTATCAGCATTAACTATTGACCCGTCCTTTAACTGATACTTACCGTTTGGATATTGAATAAATGATTCTTCGTCAATGTTCAGAATGTAACTTTATTCCAATTTTTTAATTTCATCTCTTACCAGATTTTTAATACTTTCTAAATAACTAGATAAACTATTTCTAGTAAACAGCAAGTCAGGATTATATTGCACAACACGTATCCTTTTATTTCCAATTAAGTCAAATTGATTAATATATTCAAACTGACATTAATAAGCTATTAACTTTCCTAACCTTCCTATATTGTACTCCATCTCTCACATCAATCTCTACAAAATTACTGAATATTTCGCCTATTTGTTTAGTCACTGTTCTGATGTCACCTTCTAAATAACCATTAATAAACTCTATAGCTTCACATTCTGTCTTAATTGTTTCAATCGGCTTTTAATTTTATACATTACTCTGTCATATGCATATTTAAATGACGGCTCAGCTCGATTGGAATATCCCTCTGATTCTAATAACTCGCAAATATGTTTACGTGATATTAAGAATTCACACCGGATGAGATACGGCATCTTTTCAAGTTTGTCAAAATCGTAATGGCCTCCATTTCTATTTTCAATTACTTCTTCTTGAAAGAACTCTATATCAAACCCTGCTGGATAAATATGAGATTTGAACTGTAATTGCCCCTTAATACCTTCCCAATGTGTATCCGCTAAAATTGGACTTTCCCTCAAAATACGTTGGTCTGTTTGAATTTTGAATCCCCTCTCTTCAAGTAATCCAAACACTTTATTTAGAAGACTTTTTTCACCGTTCGAAACTGTAATATTCGTACTATTTTCATCAGTATAATAAGTTTTTATATCCATATTTATCTCCTTTCTCTACCGTACAATTTATTTCTAAATTCTATGAAAATCGTGATTTAATTGTAATTTTATCTATTTCAATATATGTGTTAGTCAAATTTAACAGTTGTTCCAATTAGTTTTATCATTCTCTCAAAATCAGTCTTATTAGCTGCTGTTATTTCCTTATACGGATGTTCCACATATCCAATTACACCTTTCCTACTCAGTAACATTGAATATGGTCTATTGATATCTCGACCTTTGCACATCTTACCCTTGTCATCTTCGTATACATAATCATCACGTTCAATCACATCTATTCGTATTTCGTGAGGCCTTTTGATTGTCTTTGTCTCTATTTTCCCAGTATGTACATGAGGAGCTAAATGCTCCTCTAATTCGTCTACAGTCATTACTATCATGATTAATAATCCTTTCTGTTATATAATTTCACTTTCAAACCGAATTTGTTTATTCACAAGTTCTTCTTCTAATACTAGTCGTGTAATCCAAGAAGCTTCAACTATACTCTTGTTCTTCCCGTTCTCTACCCACTTAATTAGATACATACCCTTCAACCTCCAAACTTCTGTAGTGATTTTCAATTCTCATTTGTAGTTCAATATCCATATTAGCCAAGTTGTATTTCGCGAGTATATTAAACGCTTCATTTAATAAATTTATGTTCTTAGTCATTTTATGCACTCTTCTTATTGTGTTGTTACTTCTTATTTTCATTACATGATCTCACACTATAAATTATGTAAAGTTACCTTTAAACTAATGAAACAATTACCTCAAACAATTCCAGATTATCATTCTCCCTCTTTATTGCCATTGCTTCATCTTCAGGGAATACATGAGCACGATCATAGTGTTATTTGCTTTCAGAAACACTTGTACCCGGTTAACTTAGTTGAAACAGCGTCTAAAATTACGTATTTTTTCATATTAAATTCTCCCCTTTATTAATTAGATTTTATATTGTCATTGAGTGAAGATATAAAGCTATCTAATTTATATCGTAAATAATCTTCATATCTTCACTAATGCCTCACCAATCGGGTTAGCGATTCAATAAATTCAAAAGCTGTGTATCTATCTAACTTCTCAAACAACTACTACATTGACCTCAATCAATTCCATGTTATCATCATGTTCTATTATATTGAATGCCTCTACTTCAGGGTATACGTGAGCATAGTCAAAGTTCAAAGTTTGTGTTTTATCTGCTTTTAGGAATACTTGCCTCCCTGTGATTTGACTCGAATTATTATCTTTAATTATGTATTTCCTCATGTTAGATTTCTCCTTTAATCAAATTGTTGGATTTTGTATATTTATGTCGACACCAATATAATACCATAGCACCATGAGCATTTTCTAGTACTAAATCTGATTATTTATAATAATTAGTAATTTAAAGTAATATTAAAGTATACTGAATGTAACCACAACTTATTTTTTGAATAGTTCTTTTAATAAATTTATCTTTAAAGTAGTTATTTTATTGCTTATAATTTTCGAATTGCATACTAAACAACTTTAACCGACTGTCATGACCTGTATAGTTTTCATCAAGATATTTTTTCATTTCTTTTGAAATGTCCAGAACGATGTTTTTTTCTTGCAGTCCGTTTGCTACCCCAGCCGAATCTTTCCCGCCATGTCCTGGATCAAATTTTTTTTACCATCGTTATCACCTCATATTCTTATTTATATGAACAAAAAAAGCCATCCGTGTGGACAGCTTATTTTGCTTTTCCTTTTAAAACAAGAACTGCATTTTTAATTTGCGATGGAACCGGTAATCCTGTTCTACCTGCATTTTCTAAAATTGATAAAAGTTCATTCGCTAAATAAAAGTAAATGGCTACGTCTCTAATAAGATGATTCTCACCAATTGCCGTATCAATTAAATGAGCGACAGCGACAATTGCGAATATCATCACTTTCTTTGCAATACCCCTAAATCCAATCTTGCTTGAAAGTTTGCCTTCATACGCTGATGCAAGCAATCCTGTCATATAATCGATTGCCACAAATACCAATAGAATTTGAAACAAAGTACCCCCTCCCGAATAAATAGCCCGTAACGCCTCCTGCTAATGTGGCTGCTACTTTGAAAAATACGTCTAATCTCTCCATCGTTTCTCCCCTTTACATATAATAAAAAGCCGCCCGATTGGACGACTTTTTTATTTCCTTATTTGATAAAGTCAATAATATACTGCCCTTTGCTTGAACCGTCTTGGGCGATCACGTCTATCCATGATACATAGACATTAGATATTAAACTTGAATCGGAATACTCATAATTATCATCGCCTATATTATACATAAATTCATAACTTTGGGTTGTTCCGTTTTTAGAATTAATAGCTGCTTTAATATCACTGACTTTTGCAGTAGATTTGACTGAAATGAAACCAATTGAATTGTTCACACTGACTACATTTTTGTCTTTAGTTATTATTCTACTTTCAGAATTTACTGGTGCAAGAACTCGTACACTTTCCCTCTTTCCGGGTTCTGTTAAAGTCACAAATACGTTTGATAATGATGATACATCTGATAGAGAAATAGCAGCTCTGTATATTACCTCGCCGTTCTCATTTAATACCGGACCACGTCCATTTTCATCATCATATGATTCAGAAACCTTCTGACCTAAAATATTACCACCGTTTTCCATAGCATATAATTTCACTGTGAACCCCTGTGGAGCGTAAACGAAAATCTCATCCGTACCTACAGTATTTAATACTAAGATATCTCCTGAGGAAGGATTAGTTAATGGCAGAGTTACTGTGACAGTAAAAAACATATCCACAGTTCCGCCATGATTATCATTTGCAGTGACAGTTATTGTTGTAGACCCTGCGGAAAATCCACTAATTTCCATGTCATAACCATTGCTAGATAAAGAAGCAATTGCAACTGATGGATCACTTGATTCAAACTTGTACGTTAATGCGTCACCATCAACATCCTCGAATCGGTTGCCTAGTGATGGATATGTTAATTCCCCGACATTCAAGGTCGCTCCTTCATACTGACTTATAATAGCTGGTGCATGATTGCTATTCTCGTCTTATACCCAAAGGCTTTATAACGAGCCCTCACCGTGCAGGCGACTTTCATCGCACACGGCGATCCGTCAATAATAGTACTTTTTGCTTATTTCCCCAAAATTAATTATAAAGAGAAATAAAAAAATGTCACTCTTTATTTTCTGAAACTTTCAACAAATTAAAAAGCCTACACTGTGTACGCTTTGCCTGTAATAACCCCATATTCATCTTCATTAATCCAATCCAGCCTGGACAAATACTTTCATCTGATTGTCCGTATATTTGCCCATATCATAATATCGTTTAATTGAGTTATACATTTGCGTTCGCCTCCATCATTACTAGTCTAAATAAGAGCTCCGCATTTTCATCTTGCAATGACATAATCGCCATATCTTGCATTGCCGTTTGAAACAACATAGCTGCACTATCATCCAGTAAAGGAAGAATAGGTGATTTAGCTTTTTCTTCTTCATTTCGGGCTTGAAGTTCTTCTTCGGTGATTATCCCATCGCCAATTAGTTTCTCGATAACCCGTTCAATAAATGACATTTTTTCACACTCCTAATCCTTTTATTTTGACGTACAACTCAATGATAGATTTGACGTTGACACTTACTGTTGCCACCACATCGTTAAATGCGGACTTAAACGATCCCTCCCAACTCACAGGAACACTCACTGGATTCACCGTATACTTTTCTTTGTCGGCGATGTAGGTTACGGTGTACTCGGCTGTTGAGTCGAATAAACTGCTGACAGCAACTAATCTTTCATTTCCGTAGGCAGTAGAATCAGATACTTTCGCCCACCCATCATTAGAACTGGCAGTAAAATTAACAATTGGGTTACCGTTTTTATATAAGCATAGAATTTTTAATGCTCTTTTTTGTAAAGAGCTGCCATCAACAGTGGTCTTATTTATATTATAATAGCCTCCCGACATAATGGGGTTTGTCTTCTCCCGCACAATATCACCCTCGACTAAGTGGTTAATGACTTCCGTAACAGGAGTAGCCATCACGTATGAAAGCTTATAAGACGTGTAGTTCGGTGCTAGATTAGCTTTTGTATATGCAAGGGTTTGCGTTGGAGCATCTGAACCGTCTAATGGATTTCCATGCAGTAGGCTTACTTACCCCGTCTGCCGTTTTGACTTGCCAGCCGTTAAACTAACTCTTAATTTCGTCTGGTGTTGGATTATAGGCTTCTACGAATCCTGAGTCAGTGTTGGATAGTGATATTACAATGAAGTTGTTACTGAATCCATACATGTCCGGCTGAATTCTATTATTATCTTCCAATAGCTTGCTACCGTTATATTTAATCAATCTAGAAGCAATAGAATTAAATCCAATTAAATACTGAAGATTTTTATATCCTGTTTTTGTGGAGGTTAATCTCCACGCCAAACTCCCATCCAAAACTAAATCCGCAATCTCTTTCCGCAAAATCCAATTCCCATCCTGTTTAAGTAAACTATCTTTTTTATCGCCAATTTATCCTAGTTTGACGTTAGCGAATAGGTAAGATGGATTTTTTGGTACATATGGTTTTGCTTTGTCGCCTAGTGTTAGCACATAATATTTGTGTATGTTTTCTTTTGTAAAGTTGCGGTACTGTTTAT
The DNA here is from genome assembly GCF_001510645.1 of Paenibacillus sp. FJAT-29882. Classification (GTDB taxonomy): domain Bacteria; phylum Bacillota; class Bacilli; order Bacillales; family DSM-1321; genus Peribacillus. Next base: position 2,080,577 of record NZ_LMVB01000001.1, read on the forward strand.
TGCGTAGATATAGAATAAAATTTTGTTCTCATTACCTGTATTGAATGTTTTAGTTTGTGACCCTATGCCGTCATAAGATGCTAAACCATTGCTGTCACTTCCTCTTCTAACGCTAATTCTAAGTGCGTCTACACCAGAAGTATTATCTGCTTCCCAACTTAATGTATAGTCTGTATTTGTTTTAACTTTATAGCGCTCGGAAATTATATATTTTGATAAACCATTACCCTCTATGACCAATTTTGTAGGTGTTTGTTCTACAATTGTTGCGGAGAACGGTGTTAAAGGACTTATATGGTCAAACAAATTCACACCTTCTGCCATCACGGAAACGCCCTGTAAATCTTGCTTACCCTGTACACGAGGATATCTCGATAAAACAGTATTTTCATCGTAATTTACAAGTATTTTGTCATATTCGGTTTTGCCGACTTCAAAAAGTGGCAGCCGTGGATCGTGTAAGATTACTTCGGGCTTGAGTTCGATTTCGAGCTCAACATAGTCGGTTGATATCGTAGATGGGACAACCACCCTAGGACTACTTTCCCCTGTTGGTTCAGCGTAAGCTAGGATGTGGACTTGAAAGAAAAAACAATCAATATTAATAAGTCACTTGATTTCCAAGTAGCATCTAAAAACCCTGACGAAATGTTTGGAGACGTTAAAACTTACCATTCTAAACGAACCATCACAATTAGTCAGGGACTTGCTAATGATCTGCATTTCCACAAGAAATATCAGAATCAAAACAAAACCGCACTAAATGATAACTATCATTTTGAATATAATCTTTTTCTTTGTCGGAATGACGGAGATTACATGCCAAAATCAAGTCTGTTTAATTCCTTTGCCCGAATATTAAAAAGGACTGGTCTCCCTAACTTACCAATTCATTCATTAAGACACACGCATGCCGTATTACAATTGGAAGCCGGAGCTAGCACGAAATAGTTACAAGAGCGTTTAGGCCACGGAAGTATGCAAATAACTTCTGATGTCTATTCACACATTAGTAAAAGTATCGATTTTGAAACTATGAATAGATTTGAGGAACATTTGAAAAATGTCCTTGAATAATTTTTTTAAAGCAAAACCGGGCAAAAATCGGGCAATCACAAAAATAGGCGGAAAACTATTTAATTGCCCGATGTAAAAAAAAGCCCCGATACTAGCCGTATCAGGACTTTTACCTATTAATACATGTTCATGTATTGTTCGCGTTCCCATGGGTGAACTTGCGTGCGGAACATATCTTCGACTTTCACAGAATTTCATAATGGTACATAATTACTTATTTATCGTGATTTATAAAACCTATTTACATCCTTCATTCATTCTAATTCAACTATAAACTTTTATTTGGTGGTCAGATAGTGGTCAATTATACTCCATTCCCGATTTCCTTTAAAGTTCATTTGTAAAAAGGCCTTGTAATCAATTGGATATTCCACAATCGCGCCCTATAATTGAATAACGGAAGCTGCAATCTCTTCAATAGAATCATGATATTTTAGAATTTGAGAGTAATCTACATATATCAATGAATTTGATATCTTAGATTTTTATTCTCGCTTTTTGGCGAACTACTCTCTATTTTTATATCATGCAACTAAAGCTTAAATTGACGAACTAATCTATTAAGTTTTTCAGCTAATTTCGCAAGGTCATCAGAACTGTTGGTTACTTCTTCCATCGAGCTGCTTATTTGTTGAGACGAGGCAGAGGTTTGTTCTACTCCAGCAGCTGTCTCTTCCGAAATAGCTGCAATCTCTGAGATAGAACCATTCATTATTTCACTGTTTGATGAAATACTTGATAAGTTCTCAGATACCGTTTTAATACTGTTTACCATTTCTGTTACAGCTGAGCTGATTGAAGCAAAGGTTTCTCGAGTCGTCTTTATTTGGGTTGTTCCTTGCTTAACTTCGTTATATCCATCTTGTAATGATGTCGTTACTAAACTGGATTCATATTGTATACCAGCGACAATGTCAGTAATATCTGCTACAGAACTAGAGACTTGTTCAGCAAGCTTTCTGACTTCATCTGCAACGACGGCAAAACCTCTACCGTGTTCTCCTGCTCTGGCAGCTTCAATTGCTGCATTTAATGCTAGGAGGTTGGTCTGGGCAGCAATTTCTTGAATAATCGAAACCAAATTCGATATTTCTTGTGACTTAACATCTAAACCTTGCACTTTATGTACTGCATCTTGCACGATTTGATCAATTTTAGCCATTTGCTTGTTGGATGATTCCATTAATTGACTACCTTCACTAGTCATTTGGAAAACTTCATTTGAGGCTTTTTGAATTAGCTCTCCATTAGAATTAGCTTCTTGAACTGAAGTTGAAAATAACCCCATAATGTTGGCCAGTTCACTTGCAGTTCTGGCTTCTGATTCAGTACCGGCGGCTAATTCTTGCATAGTAGTGGCAATTTGTTGAGAACCAGCGTTCACTTCATTTGCAGATTGAGTTAACTCTTCACTTTGACTTGTTATTGATCCAGAGGCTACATTGATTTCACTTAGTAATTCACGAATATTATTACTCATTTCATTTGTTGCAACAACAAGCTGACCTACTTCGTCTTGTGACTTTGTTTCTAATGGTTCATTGCTTAGATCACCACTTGAAATTAACTTCATTCGCTCCATCACTTTTATGATTGGTTTTGCAATAATATTGGAAGTAATCAGTGCTGCAGCTAAACTAACCAAAATAACCAAAATTGTTACTATCGTGGCTACAAATAGTGTTTTTCCCCCATTTGCTATAATTTGACTCTCTGTCTTATTAATCGAATCTCGACTTTTATTTGCCAGCTCTTCATAACCAACCATAATTTCACGTACAACCTGGTTTTTTTCTGCTAGATTTTGTCGAGCCAATTCGATATTTCCTTTGTCATACTCTTCGAATACTTCTTTTGCAACAAACTGTCGCCACTCAACGGTCTTTTCGATAAGTTGGTCAAATTCCTCGGAAGCCCCTATCTCTCTAACAATTGCTTCATTACGCTTACCCTCTTCTGTATATTCATTAAATCGATCTTTATAATCACCACCATATAACACGTAACCACGGGCTGTTGATATTCGATTCGCCATAGTTCTAGCCATTTGTTCATTAGCAATTAATAGCGGCACCTCTTTCTCTACAATATTTTTAGCTTCCTCGTTACTCTTCTTAATTGCCGAAAAATTATAAATTCCAAATAGAACGACAAGTAAAATAACTAATGAAAACCCAAATAACATTTTCATCTTAATACTTTTAAAATTAAATCGTTTCTTCACTTCTTGTACCTCAATTTCTTATAGTTTACATTCCACGGTTGTTCAAAATTGCCTAATGTACTAGCTTACTATTATTTCCTGCTTCAATTATCTCAAGGGTAAATTCCACACTATTTTTTAAATTGACTTACCAATTTCATCTAAACTTGTTGCGCTATTATGATAGCTAAAAATTCCCAAAATTAACATCGGTACAATCAATAAAAGAATTATATGAAAATGAGTTTCGCTTGAATGGCTGAAGTAAGTTTAAGTGGTTCAAATTTCATTAAGTTGACACCTTTCTTAGTAGTTTATGAAACTATTCTTTTTTTATAATACTTGAAATTTACCACCCAACTTATATCGGTTACTTATTTCAACTTTCAAGCCAATTATGGGTAAAAATAATTTGTTGGTCACGAACATCTTTCTGTGATTGCATGATACCATATAGAACTCTAGGTCATAAAAGAGTTTTTTTATGAAACTATTAAATAACAAATCTGCTTCGAATGATCAGCATCTAAAACCTCTTGCTGTCTCTTTCTTGGTATAGAATTACGCATGAATTACCCCTTTTCGAATCCGTGGTTTAGCAACTGATAAAATGTTGGCTTTTTGTTGGTTTGAAATAAAGTTCGATTAAAAATTAGTTTAAAACATTGATTTCATAATAAAAGACTCTCCTACATTTTGAACAAAGATTGATCAAAATGTAGGAGAGTCTTTTTCTCTGCACGAGCATTTTATAAAAAAGATTGATAATTTCGGTAGGCGAATCGTTAAAGAAATCCCCCAATTGCGAATTTGACAGTAACTCTCCTTAATATCGTTTTTCATAATAAATACAATTTCTTTAATTTTTCAACTTCAAAGTCATCTGATAAATCAATAAAATATTCTGTTTGCCATGATTGAGTCCTGGTAGCATTTGTATTCAATTCAGTTACCCAACTTGGATAAACTCTAAGTGCCATTTTCCCTTTCTGCTTGGGACTTTTCAATATTCCATATTTAAGAAGCACTTTTTTAGGAAAAATAAATTGCCCCCGCCTCTCGTTATCTATGACGGATACGATTAATTTCTCTGGTGAATTCTCATAGCTATAAGCGTGATTGATTCCCATAGTATCTTTTTCCCAAAATGCAACAAAATATCCCTTCTTTTTAGGAGTTAATTTAGCAAGTCTACTTCTGTAAACGTGTTTATTTATTATTAAAAGTAATCCCTCATATTCACTATTTTGGACTTCTCTTTTTAGAACACAGTTCTCTATACTTCCAACCTCATTCATAATATCTCGGAACAAACTTTCAGATTTCATTTTAACTCCTCTCTCCTATACATCCATCATTTTTCTTACACTTAACAAGTACCGAAATATTCATACCTTTTTTTACAAATAAATAATTAAAGATAGCATGAAAAACCAGTTTCACTCGATCTTTTAAACTACTTTCTTCTCAACTTTATTACAATCATCTTATACGAACAATCGTTTGATTTCAAGTTGTTTTCGAACGTTTGTTTGTATATAATAATAAAAAAGGAGATGATTATTTGATAAGAAGTGAACTTTTAAAGAAGACGGTATTAGACGAGCAAGTATTCAAGCAAATTGGTATTGCAGTGATGGAGTCACTCAACTACACGTTGCCAGTTCGTATCACCTTCTGGAAGGCAGATAAACTAGTCAATAATATAGGTATTGTGGCCAATGTGGATAAGCAAATGAAATATTTAATACTGGATTTATTAAGTGGGGATATTAGGATTGATCTCGATTGTGTAGTAGCTGTAGAAAGGTATAACCATGACTAGGATTCCTGAGAATGACAGAGAGTTTATAGAAACAGCTTTGTATTTACCAATGCTGCTTAAAATACTGGAACGAGATAAAGTTTTGATTGAACAAGGATCTTTTAAAATAAAATCCCCCTATGTGGATATAGTTGAGAATGCAATTATGACTGTACGGAAGGATTTAAAAATTGCCAGGGACCATTTATGTAAGGAAAAAATTAAACTAGAAGAAATTAAAAGAGATGCTGATTTCACTATGTACTCATTTATATACAAAGGCTTCGAAGAACATCACACCTACTTTAATCCGCGCTTGAGAAATAGAACCGAGGAATTGTTGAGGATTTATTTACATAAGGTTCAATAGGATAAGCCCCCTCTCGATTAAGAGAAGGGCCTTTTTCTATGCAAAATATCAAATTACTCTTCAGGGGGCTTACCGACATGTGCACTAGCACTAATAAAAATGTCTTCTTCTTTATATAATAAGATGTTAAAATTTCCTGGCTCTTCTGGTTCATACAAATCATCAAAGACATTCTTTAGAGATTCACTCGTATATTCAATAACTTCCATTTGGGGATTTTCCCGATAGAAATATTCCTTAACCTTTACAGCATCGTTCGGAATCACCTTTTTCATTTCATTTAATACTTGTTCTTTTGTCCAATTGGCTTTGTCTGTCCTTATTAACATAAAATAAAAACTATCGGCTTTACCCTCCCAAAAACTCGGTTGTATGTAATCATTTTTAAAACTTGCCAGGTCGTTATTTCCTGAATTAGGTCCATAATTTTGTTCAAACACTTTTAAGGTGTCACCTAACCCACCTTCTGGTGTAATCTGAGTAACTTCTTTCTCATCATTTTCTTTCTGTTCCTCTTTTGGTTGAGTCTCTATTTTATCAGTACATGCCGTAAGACACAGTAGAGAAAGTGATACTATGCTAATTAGTAATATTTTCTTCATTTTTACACATCCTCCTAACAACTACCATTTATTTCATCATAGTATGTAGTGAATAATTAGGATTTATTTAACAAAAATACCAATGGGATAAAGCCCCTCTCAAAACCAAGAGAAGGGCTTGTAGCATATGAATCACAGGGTTGATTATTATTTCCCCCAATCAACCAAGAAACAAACATTAATCGAGTAAGATTTTTTACAACAGCAATTTCTTTGTTCTTTATAAATTCCGACCATTTAACACAAGGTTCAAATATTCAATTTCATCAAAAGTTAAATCTTTTGCTAAGGCTTTTTTCTCCCATTGATCAGAACTTAAAATCCCTTTTCCTCTAGCTTTCTTATAAATACCTGATGCTTCTTGCCATTGCCAATCAGCCCAATTTGGTTTATTTCCACTCACTTTAGGTTCCTCCTTTTTCGCTGCCGCAATTTTTGCTGGTAAATTCAAATACTCCGCAACACCTCTTGCATATGCTGCAGCCATATCCTTGATGAAATTCTTATTTTTTAGCAGATCTGCATCTTTTGAGTCTATATAAGCAATTTCTGTTAATAATGCAGGCATATTAGTTTGACGGACAACAGCAAGATTATCTTGTTTACTATCGTCACCATGGGCACCCAAACCGTATTTCTTAGCTGTAGCAAGAGCCTCAGCATTAACTATGCTTTGTAATTTCACGGAACCAGCACTTGGTTTTGTATAGATATAAGACTCATAGCCTGTCCCTCCACCAGCGTTTACGTGATTAGAGATAAATACATCTGCATTAGCTCTATTAGCAATATTAGCTCGTTCTGAAAGTTCTATAAAGATATCAGTAGTCCGTGTAAGAGTCGCTTCATGTTCTGTATAGTTTTCATCAAGATACTTTTTCATTTCTTTTGAGATTTCTAAAGTAAGATTTTTTTCGAGCAATTCATTGCCAACTGCCCCAGGATCTTTTCCACCATGCCCTGGATCAATTTTGACTTTTTTCTTCATCTCTATCACCTCGTATTCTTATTTATATGAACAAAAAAGGCCATCCGTGTGGACAGCTTATTTTCCTTTTCCTTTTAACACCTGCACCATTCCTTTTATTTGCTCCGGTACGACCAGACCTGTACGCCCTGCATTTTCGATGATTGATAGTAGCTCATTCGCCATATAAAAATAAATGGCTGCATCTCTAACAAGGTCATTTCCCCCTATTACTCTATCGATAAGATGAGCAACGGCAACAATAGCAAATATCATTACCTTTTTCGCAATGCCCCTGAATCCAATTTTACTACTTAGTTTCCCTTCAACAGCCGATGCAATTAATCCCGATAAGTAGTCAATAGCAACGAACACTAATAGGGTATTTATCAACGCTTCCCCCCCAAATAAATACCCTGTAACGCCTCCTGCTAATGTGGCTGCTACTTTAAAAAATATGTCTAATCTCTCCATCATTTCTCCCCTTTTATCAAAATAAAAAGAGGACTCATAAAGCCCTCAAATATAAACTATTCCGTTGGTTCCGTCGGTTCAGTTGTCGGCGTTGGATACCAAAGACGAATCTCATTTTTATGCATACCTGTTGTGCCTAATAATACAAATTGTGTGCGATGATCGTTCAAGCTTTCTGCTAATGCTTTTGCATCGTAATTTGGTATTGTTGCGTTAATAGTTGCTCCACTCGCTAATTGAAATGTAATATTCATTTTAGTTCCTCCCTTTTTTATCCTACTGTTCCTGTTAGTTCTGTATATGATGAGCCGTCATAAATCCGCACTCTATTGCCACTGCGCCACAGCTTCAGAGATTGCCCTGTGTACGGCTTAACGTACTGATTATCCGCGTGGACATGTCCTGATAAACTAAAACTTTGATATGTGTAAGAACCATTTAATGTATTAGCATTCCCTGCATTTTGAGCATACAGCACATTACCCGGCACGTTATTACCCCATATGATATTACCTAAACGCAGGTCTAAAGTTCCGCCATCTAAAACAAATTGCCCACCACGAATAGTTGTTCCGATTATATTTCCTGCTGTGATGGTGCCAAGACTGCCAGTTATATCAGACAGGACTGATACAGCTCCAACAAGGTTAATCTTGCTTGCTATGATATCAACTGTAGTCGCAGATTGATTAATCAAAGATGCTATTGTATTGCCGTTAAAATCGCTCTGACTTACCCTTGAGGCTATCAACCCTGCTTGAACACTTAATGACCCTTCGGCGCTTCGAATCCGAGTATCTAGTCCACCGATAGTTGAATTAACGGCACCTATCTGCCCATCCACATAATTAACCGATGCTTTAAGGGCAACAGTTCCGGCAACCACATTTATCGATGCTTCCACAGCTTCAATCTGACCGTCAAAATAGTTATAAGTTTGATTTATTTCCGAATCCGTGTAAGCCTTAGACTCTATTAAAATACCATCTGCTTTTAGATCTATAAGAGATACGGCGCTTTGAATATCTCCATTTAGGCGCTCGACTTGTCCTGTGATATTATCTGCAGTTATTTCAAAAAATGCTTTTGCTTCCGAAACGCTACCATCGATGCGCTGAACTTCCATGCTGATTTTTTCATTCGTCTGCTCAAATTTAGATCGTGTTTCTTTTTTGTTTTCATCAATTTCAATTCGAGTTTCGGTAAGGACGTCAGTGAAAGTCTGTTTTTTATTTCCTAACGTGACGACAGGGCTCTTTTTACTAAATGGATACCACTTTCGAGCAATGATACGTGTTTTAAAGTCAATGTTCATAGGCTCGTAAATGGTCCATTGCCGCCAAAACCTTTTATCACCGTACGTAAATTGGTAGTATCAACAGACTTTTTAAGCGTTTTAACATTGTGTTTGTAACGAAATTGTTCGTCTGTATCTGCTCCAACGCGCTCATAAATTTTAATGTGCTTGTTGGGCATAATCTTAATTTCGCAATCAAAAATTTTGCACGCATCCCAAATAAGAGATAAAACGTTGCTGTCACCAAAGTTCGAAACCAACTCAAAATTACCGACATCCACATTCTCGAAAGTCCATCCTGTGCCTGTTAATATAAAAGAAAAAATATCATACGGATGTCTTGTGCCACCGATAAGGCCATAAACTTGATGTTCAATTAAATCGAAAAAGACATGTTGTGCTGCCACTGATTTTTGATTACGGATCTCTGACAGTTTTTTCACACGGAACTCATGGCCATCTAATTCCACAGTGCTTTCTTCTTCTAAAAGTGGATAGGAGTGAGCATTTTTATCCGTAAAAAAAGAAGTAAAGGTAATTGAAAAATCTCCGTTTACTTCTTCGTTTATTTCGGCGCCTTTGATATCAGTTAATAATTCAGTTTGGCCGGCTAGATTTTTAACTACAAGCAATAGCACCGCCTCCTTTCTTTTATTCCTGTCGCACAGAAAAACCCCACCAAAAGGTGAGGTTCAAAAACTATATTTGCTTAATGGATTAACTTGGATTAACTACATTTACAGTTACTGTAGTATCTTCATACCCTGTAGCTTTAATTGTCCATACATAAGTCCCTGTTGCAGAGTACACACCGTGACCAAAGAGCACAATATCAGCCGGAGTACTTTGTACTTGGCTTGCGCTTACTGTATAACTTACTGGACTTCCTCCATCTTTTTGAAGGGTTACTTCTGTCACTGCTGATCCATATTCTATATCAAAATCGTGTCTTACATGTGGAATGGAGTTTCCGACTGTATTGGTCATCGCACTTGATGTAGGTGGCACCAACAATGTTGGTTCGCTATTCTCGTCTTATACTTTTCAGCTTTATAACGAGCCTTCACCGTACAGGCGACTTTCATCGCATACGGCGATCCGTCAATATTAGTACTTTTTGCTTATTTCCCCGTAAAATAGATTAATCGAATTTTGTCGAAATGTAAACATAAAAAATACACCTCAATGGGTGTTCGTATAATTCCGTATCTCCTGCTAGATTTTTAACTACAAGCAATAAAACCACCTCCTTAGGGCATGAAAAAAGAGCCCTGTGATTGGACTCTCGGCATGTAATTATTCAATTTGAACTAATAGACAGTTTGAACCTGATGCGTAATACGCACAGATAAAAGAAGTGAGAATACACCTTCATAACTGGAATTGAAACTTGCTAATGCATATTCAAGATCATAGAATATGCTTTTAAAAAGTAAAGGCAATGCAGAAGTATAATCTCTACATTGCCTTTATTCAAACTATTCGTCTACTAACCTTGGACAGATTTCGGATAGTTACACAATCTAATTTAAAGCGCCCATAGGGACATATCCAATTACTTTAAGATCTTTATCTAAGAAAAGAACAGCCCAATAGGTATTAGAACCGTAGCCAAAAGTTCCAGATGTAATACCTGCCCCTGACTTTTCCAATTTGGAATAATTTTTAGCTTCTTTCATATCGAGATATAAATCAGTCTTTGTTATAACATTTGAATATACGGTAGGTACAGCATATTTCCAGTTGTTCTTTATAATTTCTGGAGCTATCTGATCCTCATCAATATTAACTATTAAATTATTTTTTCCAGGATTTTTTCCACCTGTTACTCCAGCATCCACAAGAGTAAATATCCTATTAATTTCGCTTACCATATTTGATATTTTTTGTGCTGAGTCTAACTCATCATCTTCGGCTTCTACAATAGCAATGCGATAGATTTCTAAGTTTTCCGCAATTGCGGTTACTCCATTTATTCCATTGATTGCTGAATTTAAAACTGTTTCATTAATACCGCTTGTATCACCTGTATCTTTTACAACACTATTAATATTATTTATAGCTAATTCTTGTACGCTATTCTCGTCTTATCCTTCTCTCTATCTCGGTTTATAACGAGCCTTCACCGTACGGGCGACTTTCATCGCATACGGCGATCCGTCAATAATAGTACTTTTTGCTTATTTCCCCAAAAAATAGAATAATCGAATTTTGTCGAAATGTAAACAGAAAAAATACACCTCAATGGGTGTTCGTATAATTCCGTATCACCAGCTAGATTTTTAACTACAAGCAATAGCACCGCCTCCTTTCTATTATTCTCGCTGCACAGAAAAACCCCGCCAATAAAGGTGAGGTTTTTCTAGAAAAGTAATCAATTATAAGGATTTATGAATGTTACTGTTTTAATGACATCTTCGTAACCTGTAGACTTGATAGTAAATGTCATTGTTGCCCCAGCAGCCCAACCAATTCCATCTGTAGAGATAATCCCTGGTTGATTTATTGTAAAATCAGATAAGTAATTATCGCCATCTAAATAAATTCCAGTAATATGTGCTCTCCAATCTTCAGTCTCTGGATTTATTGCAAAAGTAAATTCCATATCTCTATCATTTGTTGCTGTTCCAGTTACATCGGAAGGTGTAAATCCACTATTCTCGTCTTATACCTTCTATCTCGGCTTTATAACGAGCCTTCACCGTGCAGGCGACTTTCATCGCACACGGCGATCCGTCAGCAGTAGGACCTTTTTCTTATTTCCCCGAGAAATAGATTAATTGATTTTTGTCGAAATGTAAACATAAAAAATACACCTATTCTGCAGGTGCTTCTAGTTCTATTTTTATTTGTGTATGGTATGTCTCAAGAATAAAGCCGCCCATGTAGACGACTTGATTTTGTTACTATGCTTTTTCCTAAACAATTGGTAAATCTGATTAATTTAACGTTTATTAACTTCTATTATCTTATCATCTTTAAAGTAAACATCATATACAGGGTATTTCGATTTCTTATTTGCTAAATCTAAAGACATATTGTTATACATAGCAAAAATTCTTACTTCATCTTCTGATCTAGTATATTCATATTGATATGAGATTTCGGGATCATCTTTAAATTTAATCTCCTGATACCAACATTCCCTTTTATAGTCATATACATTAACAAGTATATTACTATTCTCTTTAGATGCTCCTTGATATTCAATTACTTTTGCTATTCTTTCATTAGCTCGTTTTTCATAAAGGAAGAAGTTTAGTTTTATTCCTCCCCAAACTAGTAAAAAAATAAGAAAAAACGAAAATAAAACTATTAAAAACTTTTTCATTATCCACATTCCCCTTTTTGGAGTCTAGTAGAATTTTCATTATACAGCCTGGCAGCTTCTTTCATTGAGATTCCTCCCGTGGTAAAATGTATTTGGGTGGCTGGGAGAAATCTCAGTCTTTATTACATATTTGGAGGTACTATATGATTAGAGCAAAGGGTGCAGAATTTGGACTTGCAGTAACTATTCTTTTGCTAGAATGGTCAGTAATCATTAAAATAAATTCTTTATTATAAAACCCTCTTCATCAATGTGTAGCAGATAATAGTCAAGGGCAATATATTAGTTATAGGGCAAGGCGTTTAGTCAGATACACCAGCAAGCCTTGCTCTTTTTATAAAAAATTAAACATTTATTCATAGTTTTGTAACATCTACTCGTTAAGATAAAGAAGTGAAGAGACCCCTAACCTTTTTCATATATATCCCATTATTTTATCCGGCAAATGCCGGATTTTTTTGTGTTTCATTTTCACTGTAAATGACGTTTGCTTTCACTGGGTTTACAATATTTATTTCTGCCTTATAATTAAAGGTTGATTGAGGTGAAGATTTGGAAAGTGAAACAGTTGAGATAGATTTAACAAAAACATACACTTATAAAGAGATGCCAGATAAACTGTCCGGAAGATGTGACAATTGTGGCAAGGCTCACTTTATGTCTACGGTTGGCAATGGTGAGTTCCTAAGAGAATGCGTCAATTGCGGGATGAAGAAGCTGATCTGATTAGCTTCTTTTTTCTCTGCTTAGTCAAACTGCATATTAGTAAAATCATTTAATGGTTCAAAATCCTAATTATATATGTTAACCTTTTAATAAAGGAAGTTTACATATTGGAGGGATTAAAATGACTCTAAACTGGCGCCTTTTTATAACCACAGTTACTGCTCTTTTATTTGTCATCCTTGTTTTCATGAACTTCTTGGGATATTGGACAGCTAACCCAGCAATACAAATTCTTTTTTTCTTTATCATGGTTGGATCTATTTTCAACGCAGGTATTGAAACTAGTAAAAATCTAAAGAACAGGGGCTGATTGAAATTTTTCAATCGGCTTTTTACTATACAGTTTGTGTCTACTTGTAATAAAATTTGATTTTCATTTTGTTTATTTACCTATATTTAAGGTAATAATTAGCTAAATACAGTCTTACATGCTATGAAAGGAGTGGCATTTTGAAGATTTTATTAGTTGTGTCTAGCATTGCTTTTCCTATTATTATGGTTTTTCTACAGAATCACAGAAAGATATTCCGAATAATTTTTAATATTATCGCTGTTATATCAGCTAGTATTTTTGGAAATATTGCAGCAACATCTATTTACCAGATCCTAATTGACAATGCTGTATTTATGACTACAATTCATGGTATTTTTCTTAATCCTTATTTCTTGATAACTGGATCTTATCTTGGAGTATTCATCATTTACAGATTAATGGTTCTTACATTGGATGAAAGATAGTATCTTCATCCATTTTTTCATCCCAATTCCCTGCGAAGCTTATTCTGTCGGTGTTTTTTCGAACTGTGCATATTTAGATTTATTAACTTATCGATTTCCTCTCTTTCAAAAGTTGAATTAAAAGCATTTTCTATTCAACTTTTCTAGTAATATAATTAAACGGAAAGGAGGCAATAAGAATGAAACATAATTCTATGCACCAATGGCATAAAGAGCATCATAAACGGGTAGCAGAATTTCACAAAAAACACGCTGCTCAAGTAGCTAATGGAGAAAACGGAAACGGTTGGTTAGCCAAGCTCGAAACGTCTTTTTTTAATAAAGTACTTGTTCCTCTTAAAGTTGTGAAATAACATCTTTTTTTCTGCTCCTGTTCTTTGAGGAGCAGTTATTTTTTGATTTTATATAAATACTTTGTGACACAGTATGTGTCATATAAGCAACGAACTGCGTGTTAAAATCGTTTAAAATATTTAGAGTGTTTTTTAGCCAATTCTTGCATCACTTTATTTCTACCCGCTAAATCGGATCTAAGGTTTAATGATTCCCCCAATAATTCTGAAACAGTTTTAAACTTTTCCCCTTCTTTATACTGTGCATATATCTCCATCATTTTTGACATAATAAACGCCTTTCTTTAATCGGAAAATATATTAATTATTCTCCAATTCCTCCAAGCAATCATCACAACAATCCACGTCTTCCAACAACTCTCTATCGCAAACTTCACAATAAAATTCCATGATTTTAACTCCTTTGTGTCGCTATTTGTGTCGTATATTATTCGAACTGTGATTAAGAACTATATTAAATTTGAAACTTATTAAGAATAGAACCGTATTTATATATAACATTCTTTTAGTTAGAAGGTGCGCCCATATGTTTAAATCAGAAGTGTTCAACAGAGTCCTCAATATAATTTGGATTCTAGTATTAATGATCCTGTCATTGAATACTTTTGGAACTGATACACTAAGTAGACTTTCGATAATCCTAATATTCACTTTTGGTATATTGTTTAATTTGTATAAAATTATCAAAGTGAGTAAACAGGACAATTAAAAGGATGCTAATGCCCAGTTTGTGTCAACCGTATCATCGTACTGTTCATTAACTACTTTTTACTGCTCCCCTATCCAATTACTATTAAAATAAGTGTTGGAGGTGTTTTAATGGTGAAAAAATATCCATTAGTTGCTTTTTGTTTCGCGTTGTTACTTCTTTTTATTACTGGATGCCAAGCAGATGATTCATATCTTAAGGAAGAAGCCCCTGCTCAAAGACAACCTGACTCGGAAAATGGTGTAACTATCAAAACTGAGAAGGCTGAATATCCAACATCAATTAAGGAGATCATTGTTGAAATCCAAAATGACAGCAATACAGAATTTACTACAGGTACCCATGTTTTCCTTGAAAAAAAAGTAGAAGATACTTGGTATAGGGTGCCAATGAAAGAGGACTCTTTCACAGAAGCCGGAATGCTTCACCTTCCAGGTGAATTATCAACTATGGGTTTTGATGTAGATGACTTGAAGTATAAAATAACAGCCGGTGAATATCGTGCTACCATCGGAAGTCTTGCTGCACCATTTATAGTTGTAAAATGAGAAGAACCGAGTTAGGTTCTTTTTTTGTTCACTTATTAACAGAGCGATTTATTAAACAGTTTTGGTCAACCGTATCGTCGCACTGCGACATTATCCTATTGAATAAATTATTGATAATGTTTACTCTTAGATTAATTACATTACAAGAGTGGAGAATACAATCTATGAATGAAAAAGACAAATGCCTAAAAGAACCTACAAAAACAGCCGTTTTTTCCTATGCTAGTTTGTTTCTTATTTCTTTATCCAGACTAATTTATGATTTAATCCATAAAAGAGTCTATGAGCATGTTATACTCCTAATAGCCAGCTTTATCTTATTAATAATAAGTTTGATTATTTACAGAAAGCACATGAAATTATACGAAAAGTTTAATGGTGTCCAACACAAATTAAAATAAGCTCGTTAAATAAGTAAACAGATCACAAAGAAGTGAGCTGTTATGCTAGACAGTTTGAGTCAACCGTATCGTCGAACTGTGCAACATTAAAATCTACCCTCACTTCCATTATTTAGGTTATAATGATAGTAAGGAGTTGTTGTTTAATTGAATGTTAAAAATATAAGTACATCCATTTCTGAAGATATTATTATTACAAATTTGACAGGTTTCATAACCCTTGCTGATGTAAACACCTGGTTTAATTCATTTGAGAAAACGTGCTTTTCATTTATTAGACAAGGAAAAAAGTATAAGTTGCTAGTTAATCGTAAAGGTTATACTCCAGAACATTTTTCTGTACAAAAATTGTGGAAAGACAAATTTTTCTCTAATAATATATTAGAGAACACCATTGCAGTCGCTTTTTTATTAGAAGAAGGGGACATTCTAATTCACCTTGAACAGTCTAATACCAATGACAACGCAATGTTCTCAAGTAACTATGACCAATTAATTGACTGGCTTACTAAATATAAATAATGAATTTCTACTCCTAAGTTGCTGAAGATAGCTGACTTTCTGGTAGTTCATTTTCAAGCTTCTTTACCTTAGTTGCACAAACAGGACCAATGCCCTTAGCAATGCTTTTCTTGCTTTTTAACGGGCGGTTACAAACTGGACAATTCACGACCTCACCGCCGATGCTTTGGCTAGTTCAATTTTCAATTCCTCATAAGTTAGTAAATCAATAGATAAACCGGTATGGGAATGATGGATACCCATATCTTTTAACCTAGATAAGACAAAATTCCTTTTCATTTCATTTTGAGATTGAACAGCTTGGTAAAGTAATCCCATCAAGCATCCTTCCTTTCCAACTATGGATTTATTTTCTGAAACATCTGGTCCATTTTACGTTTACGATCTTCTAATTCTTTAATGTTAACTGGCTCATTTGACTCAACAGCTGGATTTTTTTGTAGCCATTCAGGCACAACCTCAATCCTCGCTGATCCCCTTCTATATGGAGTAACCTTGTTCTGTTTCTGAGCCTGTTTTTCTTTAAATTCAAGCTGATAGGCTTCGACTTCTGATGTCTTTTTAAAACCTTTGTCAAACCAATCTGTTAAGATGGCTTCAACATATCTCCACGTCTTTTTACCCTGTTCTGTTGAACGCTTCATGGCCAATACAACTAGTTCATCCGAAAGGTCTGCACATCAGGAAGATATCTTTTCAGTATCGGCGAAATCAAGATTGACCTGGATCATCAAGATCATCCTCCTTACGAAATTTGAATTACTTGTTGCTGGCATATATCGCTCAACTCCAGTTACATGCCTTTTAAAAGCTCTGGAACCTCTGCGAAGGTTATGTTGTTAGCTGCTAATACATTGATTAAATCGTTTATGACTTGTTCTTTTTGTTTTTCGTTCATGCGATTAATCCTTTTAGGCAAGATTCTGTTTGATACATTTCATATCGATAGAAATCTGAAAAAGTTCCGGAAATAGATTTCTATCCTGTATACCGTATAATTGTTCAAACTTTTGTAGGGTTTCTCTTCCAGGGTTTCTCAAACCTTTTCCAATTTTTCTAACATATACTTCTGAAATGCCGAGTAATTCATCGACTTGTTTCTGTGTTAAATTTTTTTTAATTCTTTCGTTAACAAGTCTTTGTCTCAATGAAGGTCACCTCGTTTCTGATACGTTTTGTATCTGTAAATATTTTTCTGATACATTTTATACCATTCGTTTATTTCGATACATTTTGTATCTATAATGAATCTATAAACTGTGAAAGAAAGGGATTTCTTATGATAGGTGATAGATTAAAAAAGGTTAGGGGAAAGATGTCCCAAGAAGAAGCTGCAAACAAAATAGGAATATCTAGAGCGCGATTATCCCATTATGAAACCGGTAGAAGCGAGCCAGATTCTGAAATACTAGGAAGACTTGCTAAGTTTTATAATGTAACAACCGATTACTTGATAACGGGGAAAACACGATCAGATAATGAAGGTTCCACTATGAAAGAAAAAGACGAAAAAGACATTGCAAAACGTATGGAAGAAATAAAAAAAGACCTGTCCAATCAAGATGGTCTCATGTTTTCTGGTGAACCTCTTAGCGATGAAGCAATCGAATCACTTATGGAAGCTATGGAGCACATGGTTCGCAATACGCAAAGAATAAACAAGAAATACATTCCTAAGAAGTACAGAGATAAAGAAACCGAATAGGAATACGAGGCGAATCAAGTGGGTTGGATTAAAGAAAAGGTTATTGAACTTACGAAGAAATATGATACTAGAGATCCATTCGAACTTGCTTCATGTTTAAATGTATTTGTGTTCGAATGGGACTTTCATGAGGAAATCAACGGGGTATACAAGTATGACGAACGAAACAAGTACATATATATCAATTCTAATTTAAGTATAAATAATAAATTGTTTACTTGTGCCCATGAGTTAGGACATGTTGTGCTGCACCCAAGAGCAAATACGCCTTTTATGAGGAACAATACACTTCTATCGGTTGATAGAATCGAAAAAGAAGCTAATCGATTTGCCGTTGAATTACTTATCCCTGACAAAGCTATATATGACTACAATGATAGCAGTCTATCAATACATGACTTATGCCCGCAATATTCCGTACCAAAGGAGTTAGCTCACATTAAAAAATTTAACATTTAACTAGGTATATTCACACGTTACGATTTCATCACAAAAATACGTTTGTGTTTTTATTTTACGGTATCACTGGGCGCTTCGCCCGATAAACATATAAATACATAATAGTTGATAACAAAATATAAAGCTTAAATAATTTATTTAACACCTGAAAATGGTAAATCTAAAGGAGAGTACGCAAGATGAATCTTAAAGAAACGTTAGAAATGTTAAACAAAGTTGTTAATGACAATAAGGAACTAATAAATAATGAGGAATCAACAAAACAATTTTTGATTTTACCATTCCTCAGAGGACTTGGATACGATACCTATAGCCCCCAAGAAGTTACACCAGAATTCACAGCAGATTTCCATAAAAAGAATGAGAAAGTAGACTACGCTATCTCTATAAATGGGGAACCTAAAATTTTTGTCGAAGCTAAATCAATGAACAATAAGATTAATAAAAGTGCACCGCAATTAAGTAGATATTTTAGTACGTTCCCTAGTGTGCGATTGGGAATTTTAACAAACGGAATAGAGTATCACTTTTTTACTGATTTAAATAATGCCAACATCATGGATTCCAAACCATTTTTTATTTTTAATTTAACCAACTATATTGAAGAAGATTTCGACCACTTAGTTAAGTTTTCTAAAAATCTTTACGATTATGAAAGTATAAAAAATCTGGCTGAATCTCTTATGTACACTCAATCTTTCAAATCAGTTATTAAAGAAATTTTTGAAAGTCCAAACGATGACTTTATTAAATTTGTAATAAAAGAACGATTTAAATTTAAAGTAACTCAACAGTTTATTAATACCGCTCGACCTTTAGTTCAAAAATGTATTCAAGAATCCTTAGCTGAAATTATTAGCGAAAAGTTTGACGTTACAACGAATAATCAAGCAACGCAAGAAAGAGCAACAGATATAAGCGAAATACAACATGAAGATAAAAAGACTTATTACACTACAGAAGAAATCGAATCATTAGGAACTTTTGAAGAATTTGAAGGTGTAAATGTAGTTCTGCCAAATTCTGAATCCTATAAAAAGTTATTAAAAATGAAGATGGAAGAATACTCAGTTGAAAAAGGAAATCCTTTAAGCGACTTTTTTGTTTCATCGGTTCTTACACAAGGCAATGCAATCGTTGGGTATTTGGTTGGACAATATTCCAATCAACAAAAAGATACTACATTATACACAGTAAAATCTAACGGAATTGCTAATTTCTTGAAAGCAAATCCTATAGTTGAAGAAACAGGCTTTATCAATGCACGACTTGGATCTCGGACAAACAAAAACACAAATGAGAAAACCTACTATTTGAAAAGTTGTTTAACCAATCTTTCATTTAGAGATATTCCAGATCTTGTATCAAAAGTTGAAGATATTGATAAGTTTTTCAATAGTATCCAATAATCTTTCATTTAGAGATATTCCAGATCTTGTATCAAAAGTTGAAGATATTGATAAGTTTTTCAATAGTATCCAATAATCTTTTTTCAGAGATGATCGCAAGCTATTATGACATTGATAATCAAGAAACAATAGAGTAATTTGCTTTTGATTTTTTCCCAAATACAAACACACTTGCGATTCGGTAAAATCGAATGAAGAACAGATGAACAAGATTCTCAAAAATATAAAATAACAATTTTAAGATAGCCTCACTGTAGGCTTTTCTTTTAACCCGAATCAGAACATACATTCCCCAAAAGGGTTTTAAAATGCAAAAAAAAATATTAAACACGTTAATTTAAATGCTGAGATTGATAGATGCAAAAACAAAGATGAAGAAATGATTAAAATACCAATTTTTAATTCTGTCAGGTACATCAATGGTGAACTAATAGGTGAACTAGACGGGTACTCTGATGTAACAGATGTAGAAATTCATTTTGACAGAAACGAATTCAAGCACTAGACAAAGATAACGGATTTGTAACAGGATGGAGTGGTTTCAAAATATCACTTATCGTTTTAGAATTCAAGAAAATTAATTAATAAGGTGAATTTTGTCACGCGCGTATCATCATCTATATTATTATTCTCTTTCTTATTCTTAGTTCTTAGTTCTTAGTTCTTCTTCTTCCCCCCTAGTCTATGGATAGTCTATGCATACCCTATCCATATTGTTTATATAGGATATGCATACGGTATCTATACCCTGTTTATACCGTATGCAAAGAGTATATATAGATCATAAAATTGAAAGGTAGTAGAATATTTTGTCATATTTTCAAAAGGTACCTGCGAAAAATAAACAAGGTTACAAATGGAAGTGTACTGAAGAAGGTCCAAGGAATTCAGCGACAGGGAAAAGAACTCAAATTACTCGTCGTGCAGATACAAAGAAAGAAGCTTCACTTAAGGTTGATCTTGCGTTACAAGAACTCCAATTGAACAATGGACAGTCTTACAATAAAAATATATCGTTTAAAGACTATTTATCAGATTGGTTAGTAACATACAAAAAACATACTGTTAAAGAAAATACTTATAAACTTCATGAACGAAATGTTCATAAAAAAAATTATCCCTTTAATCGGACATATGAAAATAGCAGACTTAACCCCTACTCATTATCAAAAAATTATTAATGCACTATCTGAGCAAGATATTAGTAAAAGGACCGTTGAAATTATTCACACAACGCTTTCAAATGCCATGAATAAAGCAGTGTCGCTTGAAATAATTATGAAAAACCCTTGTTCCCGCGTCACGATCCCAGATAAAACTATCAACAAAATTAAAGAGGACGATGATCTAGTGTATCTGACCAAGGATGAAGTTTTTAGATTTTTGGAGGCTGCCATTCAAGATAACTGGAAGTATTATATTTTATTTAAAACATTAATCGACACTGGTTTAAGAAAAGGAGAAGCTCTTGCACTTCAAATCCAAGACTTAGATTTCTCATCTAGTAAAATCAAAATATATAAAACATTAAATTATGACGTCAACCAAATAGAAAAAATGTTTGGACCACCTAAAACTGAAACATCCTACAGGAAAGTATTAATAAATAATGATCTTTCAACTTTGTTGTCTAAACATCTTATTAAGCAAAAAGAAATTAAATTGAAATTAGCAGACAGATACCATAGTGAAACGAATCTTGTGTTTGACCGTGGAGACGGTCTTCCCTTTGCTAAATCCACATTACAAAGATCATTTAATCGAATATGCAAAAATGCCGGAATTTCAAAACATATAACTATTCACGGATTGCGACACACGCACGCAGTTTTGCTTCTTGAATCCGGGGCTAGCTTAAAAGAAGTCCAAGAACGTTTGGGTCATAAATCGATTCAGACTGCTGCGGATGTATATGTACAGGTCTCTAAAGTTTTGGAAGTAAGAAGCGTTGATAATTATTCAAAATACATGGATTATGAACAAAAGAAATATGAAATAAAATGAAATGTGGTCAAAATGTGGTCAATTAGAATTTTGCCGAGTATTCCACAATAAATATAAAAGCCTTGGTTACTGATAAACTCAGTAATACCAAGGCTTTCATTTGATTAGTACATGTTCATATATTGCTCGCGTTCCCATGGGTGAACTTGTGTTCTAAACATATCCCACTCAATCTCTTTTGCTTCAATGAAATGTTCTAATAAGTGATCACCTAGAGCGTCCATAATCACTCCATCTTCTTTTAATTTTTCCAATGCAGCAAATAATGTTGCAGGAAGATCTACGATACCATTTTCTTCGCGTTCTTCTTTAGTCATTACATAAATGTTACGGTCAATCGGAGCTGGTGGAGTCATTTTATTCTTAATCCCATCAAGACCTGCTTTCAGTATGACAGCAAGTGCTAAATACGGATTAGCTGCTGGGTCAACACTTCGTACTTCAACACGAGTGCTTATTCCACGAGAAGCCGGAATACGTACAAGTGGGCTACGGTTCTGAGCTGACCACGCAACATAGCAAGGTGCTTCATAACCCGGTACTAAACGTTTATACGAGTTAACGGTTGGGTTCGTTACAGCAGTAAAGTTCGGAGCATGCTTAATGATCCCTGCAATGAATTGTTCAGCCGTTTCACTTAATTGGAGGTTACCTGATTTGTCATAGAATGCATTCTCACCATCTTTAAATAAAGATACGTTACAGTGCATACCAGATCCACTTACTCCGAACAGTGGTTTTGGCATAAATGTTGCATGCAAACCATGTTTACGAGCAATTGTTTTTACTACAAGTTTGAACGTTTGAATATTATCACAAGCACTCACGGCATCTGCATATTTAAAATCGATTTCATGCTGACCTGGTGCTACTTCATGATGAGAAGCTTCTATTTCAAAGCCCATTTCTTCTAGTTCAAGTACGATATCACGACGGCAATTTTCACCTGAATCTGTTGGTGCAAGGTCGAAATAACCACCTCTATCATTTAATTCAAGTGTAGGTTCACCATTAGCATCCAATTTGAATAGGAAGAATTCTGGCTCTGGTCCAAGATTAAACTCTGTAAAGCCCATTTCTTTCGCTTCAGCTAGGACTCGTTTCAGATTGGTACGTGGATCACCACTAAAAGGAGTTCCTTCTGTCGTATATATATCACAGATTAAACGTGCAACTTTCCCTTTTTCTGAAGTCCACGGAAAAATCACCCATGTATTAAGGTCTGGTTGTAATAACATATCAGATTCTTCGATACGCACAAACCCTTCAATTGAAGAACCATCGAACATCATTTTATTATCTAGTGCTTTATTTAACTGACTTACTGGGATTTCTACGTTTTTAACTGTTCCTAGAATATCCGTAAATTGGAGTCGAATATATTTCACATTTTCCTCTTTGGCCAAACGAATAATATCTTCACGAGTATACTTTACCATGAACAACTTCCTCTCTTAATTCTGTTTTTTGATTTTATTTAATGAAAAAATCTGGACATATCTCCTTGACGCAGCGTTGTGCGATGTCTGCCACCATGCAAAAGTTCTGATTTTAAAAGCTTCCGCAATTCTCCGTCACTGAGATCTTTCCTAATTTCTTCTGACTTCTGAATCGGTTTATTCGAAACAAGTTCCGTTTCATTTACAATTATAAGTTTCTTAATACCGGCTAAGTTGACACCTTGTTCTAGTAGATCTTTTATCTCTAAGAGACGATCTATATCATTCAAGGAAAACAGTCGCCTATTTCCATCTGTTCTCATAGGAGTAATTAATTGATGCTCTTCGTAATAACGAATTTGACGAGCGGACAATTCGGTAAGCTGCATGACAATTCCAATTGAGAAAAGAGGCATAGAACGCCGAATGTTGCTACTACTCATCTTCAGCATCCTCCTTATTGGTTTTCTTATTTATATTATATTAAATGTTAGATTTGTTGTCAATCATATGTTACATTTCCTAACATGTTTTTATTTTAGTTTTTTTAAAACAGAATTGCTCATAAAAGTTTTGCAACCCATTCGTATGAAGACGCAATTTCACACACTTTCCATCATAACCTTCCCCTAGATAAGTTTCTTGTCAATCAAGGAGTCTACCGCTGTTAACACAGCAATTTTTACATGTTCGTACGTTAACCCGCCTTGAACATATGCTACATATGGTGGGCGAGTAGGACCATCTGCTGTCAATTCAATACTTGCCCCTTGAATAAATGTACCTGCTGCCATAATAACATCATCAACATATCCCGGCATATAATTAGGATAAGGTGTAACATGAGAATTTATCGGTGAGGCATATTGGATCGCTTGACAAAACGCCACCATTTTATCCTTATCATCAAATTGAACAGATTGAATTAAATCCGTTCGCTTTGCATTCCATTTCGGTGAGGTGTTCATACCCAACATTTCAAGTAATGCTGATGTAAAAACCGCACCCTTTAAAGCTTGACCGACTACATGAGGTGCGAGAAAGAAGCCTTGATACATTTCTTGAAGGCTGTAAAGAGACGCTCCTGCTTCCGCTCCAATACCTGGCGAAGTTAAACGGTAGGAACACGCTTCAACATATTCTTTTTTTCCGACGATATAGCCGCCTGTTTTTACAAGGCCACCACCTGGGTTTTTTATTAAAGAACCTGCAATTAAATCCGCACCTACATGACACGGCTCTTTATCCTCAACAAACTCTCCATAACAGTTGTCAACAAAAACAACTAGGTTAGGGTTAATATCTTTTACAAACGATATCATTTCTTCAATTTCAGATATCATAAAGGATGGCCGTGTTGCGTATCCTTTCGAACGTTGAATACCAATCATCTTTGTTTGTGGAGTAATTGCTTTTTTCACAGCATTGAAGTCTATTCCCCCTTCATCCGTCAACATAACAGAATTATAATCAATATTAAATTCTTTTAATGAACCGATTCCCGTACCACGAATCCCTACTATTTCTTCTAATGTGTCATAAGGCTTGCCTGTTATGTATAATAGCTCATCTCCCGGCCGTAGAATACCAAACAATGCAATGGAAATCGCATGAGTTCCGGAAATGATTTGCGGTCGTACTAGACCTGCTTCTCCACCAAATACCTCACTATAAATTTTTTCTAATGTATCTCTTCCATAATCATCATATCCATACCCTGTAGTAGGAATAAAATGCGAATCACTTACTCTATTGCTTTGGAAGCTTTGTAAAACACGAAACTGGTTTAGCTCCATCATTGTATGAATATCTTGGTGTATTGGGGCTATTTGAGCTTCAGCCTGTTCTGTTAATTTTTTAAGTCTATCTCCATTCGTTAAATGCTGATACATGTTGAGTCTCCTTCTTATTCCAATCATTAAAATCAGATTTTTAAGATAAAGTAGTGATGAATGTCCTAATCATAACAAATGAACATACCCTTTCACAATTCATCCTAATAAAACAGTCATGAGCATCCTGAACCCAACTAAAGCGTAAAAAAAGATTCAGGTTCTCAAATTGCATCACCTTATAAAGGTGGTGGCGCGAAGCTAATTTTGCGAAGTCCCGCCCCTTTTCCACAGAAAAGTCGTTAATAATCATAACACCTTCTAAGCTTGTTAGCAGTAGAAAACTCTTGAAAAACCAGTGATTTCTGCTAAAATCAGATAGGTTATCATAAAATAGAATAATGAAAGAACAGCGAGGAATTCCGATGACATGGGAAATATTAACAATAATTGGCACGATTGCTTTTGCTATAAGCGGCGCAATTATTGCGATGGAAGAAGAATATGATATATTAGGCGTTTATATTTTGGGAGTCGTCACCGCTTTTGGCGGGGGAGCCTTACGAAATCTATTAATTGGTGTTCCCGTTTCCGCGTTATGGGATCAAGGTACAAACTTTATTATTGCAATAGTATCTATAACAATTGTATTTCTCTTCCCCAAAAATTTATTAAAACATTGGAAAACATGGGGCAATTTTACTGATTCAATTGGGCTCTCAGCTTTTGCCATTCAAGGAGCACTTTACGCCATTGACTTAAATCGGCCTTTAAGCGCCGTTCTCGTAGCTGCCGTACTTACAGGTTGTGGCGGCGGAATGATTCGAGATTTATTAGCGCATAGAAAACCGCTTGTTTTGAAGGATGAAATATACGCTTTATGGGCAATTATTTGTGGCCTTTTCATAGGTCTCAACAGTTCTATAGAACCTTGGCAGTTATACAGCTTATTCCTTGCGATTACAGCATTAAGAGTTCTTTCCTACTCGTACAACTGGAAACTTCCGGCAAGGAATATTAAACAATACAACTGATTGTTAGTATATTATATAAGGTGAATTTAAATGAATTAGGGCTGCACTTTAGGCATTTCTCATCTCCTAAAAGCAGCCCTTTTCTAATATTCATCAAGAATATTGTTTTCTTTTAGACAATTTCTACTTAGTAAATCGGGTTTACTTTTATCTCACTTTAACAGACAATACCCCTCAAATTTACGAGGAACAAAGAAGATAGGTAGGGACACACTGCCCGTAAAGGTTCGATAGGTGAGATACAGTGAAACTTACCTTTGTGGTTTTCAATAGGTATAGTTGAGGCCACAGAAAGTGGTCACACAGATATTGCCACAGGACGCGGCGTACTTAGTCTACGATTCATTGAATCAGGTTCGTAGAGTCGCTTTATCGAAGCGTAGCGGAGATATGAGCGACTCTAGAACGGGACTAACAATCAGTAGGGATGAAGAAAAACCCCACTGATTAAAGTTTCACTTTATCTATTCTTCATCTTCATCAAAAACAAGGTCCTGACTCCTTAAGGTCACAAGGTCTCCTCGATCATATGAATCTTCAAGCAATAACCGCATCGCTTGTGACCGTATTGATTTTTCAATAATATTTCGAATATAACGACCATTTGAAAAAGACACCAATCTCGGATCGGCCTTGATTACGATTAAATGCTCATTCAATTTACGCTCCGCATCCCTGCTAAGTACATATTCCCGATCATCGATCATTCTTTGTCCGATTTCCATCAATTGTTCAATCGAATAATCCGGAAAGTCTACCACAATAGGAAATCTTGAATGAAGACCAGGATTCAGGGTTAGGAAATGATCCATCTCCTTTGAATAACCGGCCAGGATTAATATGAATTCGTGCTGACGATCTTCCATATGCTTTACAAGCGTATCAATTGCTTCTTTCCCAAAATCCTTTTCTCCTCCTCTACCAAGAGAATAGGCTTCATCAATAAACAAGATTCCGCCGATTGCTTTTTTAATTAAATCACGAGTTTTTTGAGCTGTATGCCCAATATACTCACCTACAAGATCCGCTCTTTCCACTTCAATTAAATGACCTTTAGATAAAACATTCATCTTATGGAACAGCCTGCCGATTAACCTAGCTACTGAAGTTTTCCCTGTTCCTGGGTTACCTTTAAACATCATATGAAGAGCTTGCCGTCCGGCCTTCAACCCTCGCTCTTCTCGTTTCTTATTCACATAAATCCATGCGTATATTTCTTTAATCATCCGTTTCATTTCATCCATCCCAACCAATTCTCCCAGTTCCTCTTCTATTTCTTTCAGCGCTATATGTTGAGGAGGAATATCTTGATCGTGCCTTTCACGTATCGGCGGATCTTTCGGTATAGGCTTCCGCTTTTGTCCATTTAAGACAATATTAATCTGTCCGTTATTTTTTTTACGGATCGGTTGTTCCAATGTATTCACCTCTCATAGAACGATTAGAAATGACAAACTCTCTTAATGTTCGCCAATTATTTTGTTTTTCCATAATTAAATGAGAATCATGTCATTTCCTGCGCTTTCCCAAGAAATAATCCCTCATTTATTTATATTCACGAACGAGTTACATCAGTAGTATTTGTTAAAAATAGTACAGCACAACAAAAGAGCAAACATAAGAAAAGCCAAGAAGGTGTGTTTTTCCTTCTTGAAGCTTATTATCTTTTCTACAGCTTTATCGGGTACTGGAACTAGAAAGACTAGACCTTCGTGGGGCTTCAATACGAAAAATGAAGCACGCGACTTGGATTAAACACCCCATTTTAATGAACTACAACTTCACCACAACTATATTTTCTAGACCAAATAAAAATCCCCACTTAAAAACAGAAGAATGGTTCTGTTTTTAAGTAGGGATCGTTGTACGTATAATTCCATTTATTCTTTTGCTTCAAAATCAATTTGCACATTTTTTTGTGGAGCAAAAGTGGAAATCGCATGTTTAAAGACCAACTGCTGCTTTCCTTCAGATTCAAATAAAACGGTAAAGTTATCGAATCCTTTAACAAGTCCTCTAATTTGAAAACCATTTAATAAAAAAACAGTCACATATGTACTATCTTTTCTTAACTGATTTAAAAATTGATCTTGAATATTTACTTGTTTCATCATTATTCCTCCTCATTCTCTCTATGTATTACATATTCGCGTTAAGTGATAGCTTTCCTGCTATATATGTGGATATTTCTTCAGAAACAAATGAATTATTTCCCTGTTCCTGCACCTCATACCATTTTACATCCATTTTATTACGAAACCAAGTAAGTTGACGCTTAGCGTAGCGTCGTGAATTTTGTTTTAATGCTTCAACTGATTCATCGATCGTTAACCTATCATCGAAGTAATCGTATAATTCCTTATATCCAATTGCCTGTATCGACTGACAATCTCTCAAACCTTGTTCATGAAAGCTCTTTACTTCTTCCATTAATCCCTGTTCCACCATAACATCAACGCGGTGGTTAATCCGCCGATAAAGTGCTTCACGGTTCATCGTCAAGCCGATAAGAGCTGTATCATACTTTAATTCGGATGTTTGCTTTTCGAGTTGATTAGACATCGTGATTCCTGTGCAATAATAAATTTCCAACGCTCGAATAATGCGCCTAATATTGTTAGGATGAATTCTCTCAGCACTTTCAGGGTCAATTGACCGAAGCTTCTCAATAAGAGGTTCAATTCCATCTGTTTCCACAATAGATTCTAGCCTTTTTCTATATTCTAAATTAGAAGGGGCCTCTGAGAATTGATAGTCATAAATTACAGATTGAATGTACAAACCTGTACCTCCAACAATAATCGGCAGTTTACCACGCTTCTGAATATCTGCAATTGCCTGATTCGCTTGTTCTTGAAAATCAGCCGCACTAAATGATTCATTTGGTTCTTTAATATCCAGCAGAAAGTGAGGGATGCCCTCCATTTCTTTAGGTGTTATTTTGGCTGTTCCGATATCCATCCCTTTATAAACTTGCATAGAATCTCCACTTATAATTTCACCATTAAAACGCTTCGCCATTTCTATACTCAGTTTTGTTTTCCCAACTGCTGTCGGGCCGATAATGACAAGTAACTTATTGTTCTCTTGTTCCAAAACATTCACTGCCTTATTTAAGTTTTACTTTTCGTACGTTTAAAGCAGTCAAACATCATTCATCATAGACAAATGATAAATCGTTTATACCTATTAAACGCACGTAAAGTTATTTTCTCCAGACCGCATACACTAAATTAGTCTTACCTTTATAAACTACATCACACGTTTGATTTACGACTTTCATAATATTTCTTGGTCTTTCGATTTACGTTTATACATTAAGACTAACATAAATTTTTGTATATGGACAGACACCAACTTTCACTTTCGGACAGAAGAAATGTGGTCAATTAAGTGGTCACGTGTACGTTGATGGCACTTAGATAAATACATCATACCGCCCGTTTATTACAAGAGCTTCGCAAAATTTCGGATTACTTCACTTCCCTCTTTTTTGGCGTGTTTCTTCTATATAACATAGATTGCAAACAATCTTAAAAGAAAACGGAATTAAACAGGGATTTATTGCTGATAAAGCAGGTGTCTCGCAAGGGACTTTCAGTTTAATTGTAAGGGGGAAATCAGTTCCTACTTTACCTGTAGCAATTAGGATATCAAGAGTTGTTGGAAAATCAGTTGAGGAATTATGGGGTGACCAAGCTTTCAGGGGTTTGAAGCCAAATGAAATTATTAAACAAACCAATTGCCATTAGTTTTTCTTGTTCAACGAATTACCTCATCATAGAAATATGGATACTTCTCTGACTTTATATGTACCTACATCTTTTTCTCCATATTTGCGGAATCTTTACAGAACTTATGAGTAAGACCGTTTATGATATCAATCGTAACCCAATCATTTTCATTAAATGTTTTTCGGCAATCCCTGCACTATGGGGTAGAGTCAGGGAAATGCGGATTTACAACGTTGATTGACTTGAGCCCTCTGTGGGTACAATTTATCCTGAAGCCTGAAGCAGTTTTCCCATCAGGCAACGAGCATATCTACCACTCTTTCGCTTACTGTCCTTGAAGTTTGGTCTGGAAGAAGCACATTTCCATACTAAACTTCAATGTTGTTTCTTTCTCCTGTTACCCAAGTCCATTTACTCATACCTTTGAATACGTTGAATACTATAAAAAATAACTGTAGATAATGTTTCCACAAATTTATAAATCTGGTCATTTTTGTATTATTACATTGAATACTGTAGATAAGGGCAGATTAGTTGAACGAGAAATACATATCGCAACAATAAAACTCGCCGAATGGGCGAGTTCTTTACGTAGCTTTACTACTTCTTTACTTTTTAACCTTTTAGGTTTGCATCTGTCATCTCATTCCAAAACCTTATTCTTCTCCTCTTTTTAAAAAGTCAGGATGAAGCATTTCAAGAAAATTCAACAGTAATCGCTTTTCAAAAATAATGATGGCTCTACACTGATCCGCTGTTTTAATCGGGATATACTCCTTATGAGCGATTGTATTGCGATAAGTAACTATTTTTTCCAATTGCTCTTTTAAAATTCTTTTTTCCCTAGATTGGAAGATGGCAGCATCCTCTTTTAAAATTCCAATCTCTTCAACAATTTCTTTTATGGTAATGGAATCACCAAACCATTCCCAGCCATCAAATAATATATGAAGGATAGAACCAAAGGTAAAGAGTCTGATTTTTAAGGAATTTTTGGTCTTAAATACCATAGTGTTCGGCCATTTATTAAGTTTAGACTTCCCTATATTAATCTTACAGTATTCTTCGATTGGTTGATGGATTTTGCAATAGAATTCAAATTCAAGGGCTTTTGTTAAATTAATGACGGCTGGTGAAAAATCAAGGGTTTCTCTGAATGCTTCATGATCCATACTTTTATAAATAAATTCTGATGTAATGATAAATTGTTTTGTATCAGGTTCTAAAAATACCCAATAATCCCCAAAGAAATCGAATAGTTCCTTCTCAATTTCTTTAATTTGCTCTTTTGGTATTTTTGTGTGGAACTTGTTGATGTTTAACACCCAATCTTCAATTCGCTGTATACTTTCTTCTGTTGAACAATCCTCTAATTCCAAGAGTTCTCGGAGTCTTCCTAAATTATTAGACAAACGTTTATATTCATTTTGAAGGGCAGTTATTTGAATATAACTCTTTAGAATATTTCTGTATGAAAAATCCTTTACCGGCATGGAGTCCAAGGCATCATTGGTAATTATACTGAATGGACAGCTGTAACTGTTCAATCTCTCCTTTGATACTTTAATGGCCTCTTCTGAGGAGTCGATTCCAATCCAACGCCTGCCCATGTTTCCTGCAGCCACTAAAGTACTGCTGGAACCTGAAAAAGGATCCAAGATGACCTCATCAGGATGAGAGCCCATTTTGATAACCCTTTCCATTAGGGCCAAAGGTAGTTGTCCAGCATAATTAGTTATTTTTTCATGTGGAAGGGTTCTCATGTAAATATCGCCCCAGTCAGAACCAACCTCTTTTTCCTTTTCGTAATATTTTAAGGATGGGCTTCCTGTACGAGGATGGTAGTAAATGAGTCCTTCTTTATCAAGTTGATTTAGCTTTTCTTCGCTGTACTTCCAATAAAGTCGCTCCGTAGGTGTTACGCCTTTCCAGGTGAATTTCCGGTTGCCACTTAATTCTAGAGGAGTAAACAAAGTAACGGTAGTAAAGCGACCAACTTTGTCTTCTAGACGGTATTGTTTTTGTTCCTCTGTTGTAAGTGGCCGGGTAATTTTGTTTAAATTATACTTCCCGGAGTTGCTGTAAATTAATAGAGTTTGATGGTCAGGACGAAGTGATTTGGTGTTGCCAAAAAACACGTGTTTGAGTTTAATTTCTAACGGCTGTTCCTCCTGCTCAAAAACTTGGTCTAAAATAAATCTAAAATTAATAGAGGAGGCTGGAATATGATAAAAGAATACTAGCCCATCTTCTTTTAAGACCCTTCTAATTTGCTGAAAGACTTTGGAATAATATTCTGATATTACTTCTAGCAATCCATCCGTTTTACTCATCCAATCTCCTAAATAGGCAGGTGGATCTAAGAACACAAGTGAAGCAACCCTTCCATCCATTCTCTCCAAGACTTTTAACGAATCTGCCCAAAACAAAGCGTTTTCATGCATAGATTTCCGTCCTTTTACTGTTTTTGTCTAGTTAATAGTTTACTATTGATAATAGATTTGATTAAGGTCAAATGCAAGTGTTTCCAGTGCTACTCCCTCTATATAATTCCTGCCTGATGCTTCCGCTTAGCTGGGCATATATCCGGATGGTTTCACTTTTTTCATGACAGAAAAACTTGTATTGCTCACGTTAAATCCTTTTTTTATGATATTGTTAGGTAAATTGATGTTCTTTCCGGTCTCTTATTACCTGCTTTGATAGGATTAACGAACAAACTAAAAAGTTTTAGAAGGAAGCATTCTTTGCAAGAATGTGAGGAAATTCACTTAAACTAATGGATGCGTTAGTTGAAGAATAAAGAATAAAAAAAGTTTATTTCCTCAAACTGGAAACCGGCTTTTTTTATGGGTTGAGACTCCCTTAGCGTTGTAAATTCGCATTTCCCTGACTATATATTTGAACTTAGTTTCATTAAACCTACTTCTTTTTTAAGGGATTCAATTTATTAGTTCTATAATCCTCCCTATTTACAAATACTTCATAAATCTGTGTTGCTAAATGTCCTGCTGCTCTTTTAAGAGTTGTATCATATACCTCAGCTGGAACTGCTTTGCATCGAAGTAAGTTAGTTGGTGGGCATAAGGGGTAACGATAATCTTAATTATTTGGATCTACAATATGTGGACTTTAGATAGTATTCCTATATTCTTAATTTAAGTAACCCCTTTTCTTCAAGAAAGTGGTTACTTAAATGGAATATTAAAATTATAATTACACAGCCCCTTAAAAATCCCCAGTACTTGACAGACGGCTTACTTTCTCATTAACTTTAGCCTGAATACTCTCTCCAATACCCTTGATTAATTCAATTTTTTGGTTAATCGACCAGTTTTCATTAGAGATATCGTTACCATATCTATCTATAATATTCGGAATAGCTTCTAGCGCAACCATTAAAACAACTTTTGCAGTTAATTCTTCAGTGGGATCCATAAAATAATCCCCTAAGTAATTTTCAAAATTTATATCAATAGATCCACTTAGCTTTAGAAAAAGCTCAATCGTATGATTTTTATACTCTATAACAGGTTTTACATATGTGACTTCTTCGTTTTCAAAAAGAAACGCAAGGGTACTTAGTGCATTCATAATTCGGTTTCCGGATCCAATCACTTCAGCTAATTGATCATGTGATGACCCCTTAAATCCCACAATTTTCTTTATAACTAGATGTGAAGATTCATCGATAGACTCATCAGTAGAGTTTAACACTTTAGAAATCATCCAGATAAATAAATCCTCGGTAATTTGAAAGGGATTACTTTTAATTTCTCCTTGACCAGTATAATTATTTATTTTTCTTAAAATAGTTTTTGTAGTATCATTATTAGATTTATTAGTAATATACTGTGTTCTTACATTATCAGAATAAACAATTATGTAACCTACTATTGAGTATATTCTTGAGGAACGCATTTCATTGGTTTCTTCTCCAGTTCTAACTCTTTCATATTCATATTTTATTATATTGTAATTAATCTCTGCGCCATTCAACTCTATCACTTTATTATTTTCAAATGACTTTGTAATATTGTATCGCAAATTTTCATTAGTTAATGGATCTGTAACTGAAATGTTCCAATCATCGTAATTTAACATATTTGATATTATTTCTTCCATCGTTTTCTCTGTATTATCTGACCACCTAGATAAAGACACATTAATTACCCCTTTATTTCAATTTTCAAACCTTGAAATTTAATTCTTCTTAAAGGATTTCTGTTCCCCTTTATTAGCTCAGGAATAATTTCAATTTTATTTTTTTCTTCAGCGTTGCCATTACCAATTAAATCAATAGCTATTTCCTTGGTTTGATTGATTTCTTTTTGCTGATTGAACATTTTTTTCAAATTAAAAACATATTGATTGTGTTCATCTAATGAGGTCAAATAAGGTCGGCCTTTTATTTGCATATCTAGCCAATCTGGATAATTTAATACTATTTCAGCAGGAATGTTTTCCCTTTTCCCTTTAGCTGTTATTTCTAATATTATTTTTTTATTTTCATTATGTTTTATCTTTACATTTTTAAGTTTATCTTCTGTATAAAATAATTTAATATCAATTGTAGTTTTTAAAGAAGAATAAAAATACATGATTGTAGATACAATTATTGAGAAAATAAAATTATAAATACCCAAATCCATAAACCATAGAAGTTTATCATTTTGTGAGTTAATGAACTTTTCTGCAAGTGATATTTCAAAATAAAGTGGAATTATTGTGAATATAAGTACTATTAGATTTTTCAGATAATTTCTAAATTCTTTTTCAATATCTTTTTTTAATTCTGTCATGATAAATAATTATCTAAAACTTTCTCAAGAATTCCTTTAAAAATTAAATTTAATTTATTACCCATTATCAATCCGTTTGAATAAACAGTATACGGATTTTTGTTATAATATAATTCAATGTTAAAAATATCTATTGAATTATTATCTAGAGCCCATTTTAAGAGTTCCTTTAAATTAATAAATTGTAAACGATCTTTTCTAATTTTTAACACTAAATTTTTTACATCAATTTTTAAATTTTCGTCTGTATTATCTGTGAAGTTAATACCTAATATGTATCCTTCGTTCATAATAATCGCATTTAAAATTTCTATCATTAATTCTGAATTAATGATTACTTGTTTATAACCTTTGGCTTTCATTCTTAATATAACTTCATGATATTTTTCTACATCTGGATTATAGGATTCCGTGCAAATATTCAGTTTATCATTAGAATATTTACGGAATATTTTTCCATATTCATCCATAAAAAAACTCCTCTAAAAATCTATAGTATGTTACTTTAAATAATTTCCTATTCCAACTTGTAAAGTATACTACCCCAATGGTTTATTTTAAACCTAATTTGCTAAATTAATTTATTCTACAACAAACTCATTTATCCTTTTTCTGAATTCTTTATTTTATATTAACAGATTTACGTTTCCCCTCTCAAACAAGAGAAGGGCTTATTTATTTTACAAAAATTTTACAAGGACTTTTATCCTAATCGTCAAATATAAATGGTGTAGGCTTCTAACTATTTATATAGGAGTGATTAAATGGATAAGATTGGAGAACATTTGTATTATTTATGGGAATTGATTTGGTATGGGTACGTAATTCATTTTTGGGATTGGTTTTGGTATTACCGCAGAGGGAAAATAAAATTTACTGTCTATGATTTCGGAGATTATTATAATGTGTCGGCTTCGAACGGAAGATTGATTGTTTACAATGCTTACGGAAGTACAATAGAAGAGGCAAAGAAAATGGCGTTGTGGAGATTGCGAAACTCTAACAGTGATAAAAGTAGCGCCCCTATTCGTATAGAATAAGGGCTTTTACGTAAATCTCAGGGGAACATTATTATATTTCCCCTTCAACTATATGAACAAACATTAATTGAGTAAGATTTTTTATTTTATTTCCCTGTGATATAACCTCGGTCAATAGCAACGTATACCAACTCTAGAGCTTGAGCGACAGTTAATTCTCCCTTAGCTTGCTTCTCACGCCACTCTTTTCCTAGCGCCGGGTCTTTATTCTCGAAACGTGATAATACTCGTAATACTGCGTTAGCTGCTTCTTGCGTGCTCGGCTTAAATGGTTGACCCATTTCATCTTCCTCCTTTTCAACTGTTGCTGGTCTAACGATTGCCTTTGCGCTTAAATTCAAAAACTTGGCCACACCTCGTGCATAGGCAGCAGCCATATCCTTGATGAAATTGTTATTCTTTAGCAATTCAGCATCTTTGGAGTCAATATAAGCTATTTCAGTTAACACGGCAGACATGTTAGTTTGACGGACAACGGCAAGATTACCTTGTTTACTATCATCACCATGGGGGCCTAAACCGTATTTCTTAGCAGTAGCAAGAGCCTCCGCGTTGACTAGGCTTTGAAGTTTCACGGAACCAGCACTCGGTTTCGTGTAGATATAAGACTCGTAGCCTGTCCCTCCTCCAGCGTTCACATGGTTAGAGATAAATACATCCGCATTGGCTCTATTGGCAATATCAGCTCGTTCAGATAGTTCTAAAAAAACATCTATGGTCCGTGTAAGTGAGGTTTCATGCCTTGTATAATTTGCATCAAGGTATCTTTTCATTTCTTTTGAGATATCCAATGTGATATTTTTCTCTTGTAAGCCATTTCCAACTGCCCCGGGATCTTTTCCTCCGTGTCCTGAGTCAATAATAATTTTCACCATATTAATCACCTCATGTTTTATTTATATGAACAAAAAAAGCCATCCGTGTGGACAACCTCATTTCCCCTTTTTCTTTTTAAACCAGCCTGTATGAGTGTTCTTCCACACTGCATACACGTTAATAGCAAGAGCAACCAATGCAGAAATAACAAGCACGAAAGCGTTAATACTCGCCTCAGTAAACCAGTCAAACTTAATCCCAATTGTTCCAAAGAAAAAAAGAAGGGCTGTAAGGAACCCTCCTAGTAACGTGAATACATCCTTTTTCACTTCAATGTCCTCCTTTTAAAACGTTATAAAAAATAGCGATAGCCCCGCCGATTATACCGGTGCTGATCGCAGTAACAATAGCTGCAGTTATCGTCCTTTTTATCCAAGTAGTGTTATCATCAATTTTATTGAGTTTTTCAGCCATTGAGATAATCTGTTGATCATGCCTATCTGATGTTCTTTCTAAAACATTGACCCTATTTTCAAGTGATTTAACATCACTCTTAACTTCTGTTATCTCTTTATCATGCGTGTTCATTGCAGTTCCCTCCAATGTCCTTCGCCCCCTTTTAACATAAAATTCTCTCTATCTGTGTATGTCTAGGTTGTTTTGCATATAAAAAAGCCATCCGAATGGACAGCTATCGTTTTGCCAATTTAATCTGTTTACTAGGTTTAAGTTGTTTGCTAGGTGTATTCGCTAGTTGAAATGGCTCATAAGCTGAAGCAGCTGAACCTTCTTCTAGCTGAATGGAATTTAAGTCGGCATACCCATCAGCATTCCTGTCACCTGTATCAATATAAATGTACTTGATCGGCTTATTTTCCGTTGTAAATGTGAGGATCGTTTCACTATAGTTATTTAAACATTCACCCGGAATAGTCGACGTATTATCCGCATAGAAAATAGTTACTTTGTTAAAATACGTTGTTCTTTTGAATCTACCTCTAAGTGTGTATGTTGTATTAGGCTTTATCTTATCCGATAAAATTAAAGGCGTTCCCGTTAATACGCCTGTGCCTATACCATAATATCCATTGAAGCGCAGGACATTTTTCCCGCTTTCTGTGGTTCTTAACACCCATTCCGATTCGTTGAATAAATTCTTTTTCGGAACCTTAACAGCACTTTTGTTTACGCCCACGTAGGGTTCGTAGGCGGTTGCAACTGAACCCTTTTCTATTTGAATATCTTTTACAAAATTAAATATATCTGTTGACTGATGATGTCCGAAGTACAACTTATTCCCTCTTGGTTTAATAGTGAATCCAGAGTTTTGTATAATTCCTGCGTTTACATGTGCAATCCATCTAGGAGTACCCGCGCCAGTGGATATATTATCGTTCACAATTAGATAGCGGCTTTCAAATCCTGGTGAGCGTTTAAAAGTTACAACGTAATTTACATTTGGTTCCACATCTACTTCCACCCAATAATACGCAACTGCTAAATACCATTTTGTTGTATCGTAAAACGAGTCATTCCATAGATTCTTTTTCGGCATTTTCTTAACAATCATAGGTTTTTCGACTATTTGAATGTCTTGGATAACGATATCACCTTTGGATTTAAGATCGTAAAAATAAACGAAATCACCCGTTTTAATCGTTCTCTCAAATCTATATTCTTTGAATTCCTCAGTTAAAGTGAGAGTGTGAAACTGTTTATTATCAACCAAATACCACAATTCTAATTCAGCTTTGCTTGGCGACTTAGCTTTAAATGACACTACGAGATCAGAAAATCTATTGCTGTTGGCTATTTTATTATTCCATCCAGTAGGTAAAGGGTTATAGCTGGTAGGTTGTCCACCAGCTTCCCATAGATTAATAGCCATATTTATTCACCATCAATCGAAAGTAAATATTCAGCCGTATCACCATTAATAACCTCGTTTGGATTCGCTTTGTTGTAAGTAGAAACTAGATAGAATGTATCGCATACAGGCTGTACATGAGTTGGTTCAAACGCTTCTAGAATGGCGATTAGCTTATCTTTAATTGTTACCTCTTTGGCTGGTGCCAATTCCATAATTCCATTTACATGTGGTGGTTCGTAATAGATTGTCATACTGTTACCCCCTTATGCTTTTAAGTAAATCCAAGCGTTCATCGTATGTGCTACTGTGTCTTGATTTGAAAGTCCAACTCTAACAAATCGTGCGCCTATTTCATAAACAGCTTTCTTAGTTGTTGTAGTACTTTGAGGTATATTATCAAATCCGGCTTCGTTCACACCATCAGGAGAGTAATAAACATACACGATAGAGTTAGCAGGTCCATCGTTCTTGAACGTAATTCCTATCTTGTCAAACCCGTCTGTGTCGAACCAAGCGCTTTGACTAAGTCCACTAGCAGGTACACTAACTGCGGCATGCGTTTGAATAGTCTTTTGATAGTGTCCTTGAATGTCAACAGGTTGCATGATTGCACTATCTTTTAACGAGCTAGGAATTGGATTATTTTCTCCTGTTAATACCATCGATCCGTCTTTTTTTTCATGTTGCGGCAGGGGGACAGCTATCCCGTATAAATAAGTAAAAAGTATATCTTTTATTTTCTTGGGCATGTGATCACCTCATTAATTAATTGGAAAAATGGTATAAAAAATACACCTATTTAGTAGGTGCATAAAATTAATCAACCTCTATGTTATTTTGCCAGACAATTACCCATTCAATATTGTTTCCATGTAGAGTAGAACTGTAGTTTAATAATCCTGCTGTGAAACTGTGTTCACCTTGTTCTAAAAGAACATAAGAAAACGGCTCTGTCCCATCTGTAGCTGATATTGAAAGCTTTGTTGTCGGATCATCCCAGTTTATTGAACCGTTCAAACCTGTTACTTTTATAAATTTTCCCTCTTCCAAAAATTGTCCAGAAACAGTTCCTTTTGCCCACTTTAAAGGGTAATTTTCTTTAATCAATTTCAAAACCTTTTTATCAATTGAGTTCTCTGCCTGATCTATACCTCGTTCTATCCCTTTACTAATAGAAGTTTTCACTAAAAAATATAGAGCTATCCCAACAGCACTAACTGAGGCAACTATTATTCCTAATACAGAATAAAACCAATAAATATTATTATTGATATTCTCTTGAAAAAGCGACACATTGTCTTGTAAACCTTCAAATCTTAATTCTAAATCCCTAATTTTTGTGGCTAATTCCTCTGTTTTCATAACTTCCTCCACCCCGTAAACTATTACAAGGTGAGTATATCACTTTGAATAAGAAATAAAAAGTTGGAGCTAAACATAACAGCATATACAAAACCATTAATAAAAGAGAAATATTGTAATAGTTTGTAATCCAATTCAATTTATTCTCCATCCTTCTTTTAATTCACTTTATGAGAATTTCGGCATAAAAAATACACCTCATTGGGTGTTTGGTTTGTTGCATATAATTTTCCTGTTACGCATTAAGCTACTCGTTGATTATCCATTAAACCTTTTAATTCTGTGTATTGCGCTGGTGAAATTCGGTTTCCTAAAAGGTAAACGTCTAATTTATTAAGCATGTTAGTATACTCGTAATTTCCACCTTGAATAACTTGTTTTGATAATGAGTAAATCATTTTCGCACCTCCCTTAAATTCCGTTTCTTATTTCAGTTAGTACCGCGATATATTCTATGTTCAATAGAATTTGCGCTTGAAATTCCTCTTGCGATATGGATTTTTCTGACGGTGTGTATCCTTCAATCACGACGTATTCTTGAATTAACTTCTTTGTGGCAGAATCCCATGTATCGGAAATCCGAAACCCTTCTTTTTCTGGTAATAAAGCCACGTTTCCGATATCTATTTCGTTAATTTTTGATGAGTCATATGGGATTTTAGAACTAGAAACAGTTACTAATTCATTTGTTTTTGTCACATATACAATCATACGTTCAACACCTCCGCTTCTTTGATTTTTTCTGTTATGTTGCACGTTATTATGTTGTTGTTGTATGAGTTTCCTCCTGAGTACGAACCCGGCGATGCCGTTACAAAAATTTCCCCTTTATGTTGGAAAATACAGCATTGGCCGTAATCGCTATTTATATTCATAAAATCGAATGCTATTAATGGCTTCAAGGAAATTGTGTTATTTGCGCTATTATATTTCCATCCGTTTATAAAAATTTTGCCAGTTGCCTGAGCGATCATATATATATTGCCATTGAAAGTGATAGTGTTGAATACCCACCTACCCCTTCCCAAATAATCATCGACATTTAATTTCAAAGTCATTGTTTCTATATCAACAATGTTATTCTTGTCCGTTAACCATAAACTACCACTGATATTTTTTATACCAATCACACCATATTGGTTTTTAAAGGCTGAAAAGAGTATGATATCCGATGAATTTTGCGCAGTGGTTTTCTTAGAGTTTTTACATGTTTTCTGCGCCATATCTATTTCGAATAAATATCCGTCATAAGAACTACTGTAGCTATAGTAAGCGCCGATTTTGAATATGTCTGAGTCCAGATCACGGAAAGCCGTTACTTCACCGCTTATTGTAGAATCTCCGTTCAACATGGTTATTGTTACTTTTGTCCATGTGACGGTCGTTAAAACGCTCGGTAGTTGAACATAGAAATATTCACTATTACTTGTCATACTTCCCGGAGCTAACACATGAAGAACATTTCTTTTATCTATCATAGTTACTACATTGTAATTTGACGCTCTCCCAAGCGTGAGAGCTTGATTCAAAACCATCGTTGTTGTTCTGTCGCTGTTTATTTTGAACGCTATTATCCTTGCTGTGGATCCACTGGTACTTAGCATAACGATAAATTCATTGTTAGTTGTCGTATATACATTATTGAAATTTAGAATAGTGGGCATTTTCGGTTCCGTACTTAACGGATTATACATAGCGCCCTTATTTGCATTGTTCGACTTGTAAAAAATAGGGATTCCGAATCTTCTTGTTTCCTCGGCTGGGAGTAACCCGTAATCCGTTCGACCTTGTTCGTCTTGCAGTACCAAAAAACTAGGTAATTCTTTGTTTCCGATTCTAATGATATCACCTGTAGCCATATGATTAAACCTCCTTTAAAAATAGTCCGTTTTTATCAACGTGTAATGTGTATTTTTTTCCTGCGTAATCACCATCGCCAAGTGCAACACCGCCCACATTGGTAATGGCTTGTTTTACCCTTTGAGGGGTCATGTATTTATTGGTAGCCGTACCCGCTTCAGCTTCAGCTTGTGTCGCAATTCCGAAGTCTTGTACGTTCGTTAAACCAACCTGATCTTTCGTAACGGCGTGTGGGTTGTCTTTTTTATTGGCATGAGCATCAGCTTTGTCATAGGCGGTTTTTACCGCTTTTGATGTGGCTGCCATTGTTTCGCTATCGCTTGATGTACTACTCGATAGCTGTACATGCCCCTTTTTTGTTGTTGACGCATTTTCAGCCTGATGTTCAGTAAAAGCCTTCTCTATATCATCGCCACTTCCTAAAAATGTTGTTTTTGCTTTAGCGTGTGGATAGTAGGAATTCCCCTCTGAATCTTCTATTCTAATATTTCTTTGTTCTGGCATAAATCATACCTCCTAAACCTTTTTGAAGAATAGACTGACTTGTGTTGCACCGGCATAGGTTGTACCATATTTTAGATTTTCCCCAGAATCTCCTTTTTCCCCCTTGGGACCTTGGGATCCGGTTGCTCCCGTGTCACCTTTAGGTCCTTGAGGGCCAGTTGAACCAGAAGCACCAGTTGCTCCTGTCGGTCCTTGGGCTCCGGCGTCACCCTTTGGCCCTTGAATACCCGTGTCGCCCTTTATACCTTGATCTCCTTTAAGACCTGGAATACCCTGCGCACCTGTGTCCCCTTTAGGGCCTTTAAAATTCCCTCGATTAGTCCATGCGGCAGCTCCTGTTTTTTCATAAACGTCCCCATTTGTTGTGTTGAGAGCCCAATCCCCAACTACACCTAATCCTGTAGCAGGTGCTGCCGTTACATTAAAAAGTTTCGTTCCCGGAGTACCTGCTATCCCTTGCGCTCCAGTATCTCCTCTATCTCCCTTGTCCCCTTTTTGCAATACTAAACTTGAAATATAAGATTGAAGATCAGTTCCGTTGGCAAGAAGAACAGCTTTTGCTTCTGTTTCTGGAATTACTGTTTCTATTACACTTCCTGTATTCGGGTCTAATAATTGGATCTGAACGATATTTCTTGCCATCAAATTCCCTCTATTCTTTGAATTTTATCCCCATCATTGGGCTTACTTGAATATTTTCACTGGTTCCAATTGGATTTGCGTCAGTTATATGGAAGTAAAAAGAACCTTCCTTGCGATTTTGGATTGACGGAGGGTTACTAGTTATTATTATTTTATCTTTCAGTTTCTGCGTTATTTCCGTCTTATGCGTAGCAAGCTCTTCTTTCCTAGCAAGTTCACTGAGATCAATATTTTCAGCCTTTTCATCAATTGCTTTTAATGCAGCATCAACTTTATCTAAATTTTTATTTACGACTGCTACATCATAAAATTCTAATGGGTCTTGCTTTACTAAATTATAATTCGTTGTGTTTGTTGCCATTAAGTAAGCACCTCGTTTCTTAATTGCTCATGTGTGTAGGCTGCTAGTTGAGAATGTGTATATTTTGCTAATGTAATATGTTGATTGTATAAAAGGCTTAAATCAATAATTAGGTTTGCAGGAACAATCCTATTAAGGAGATTACCAACATCCTGAAAGTTTGATTTTGCAGTTAAAGCTATACGAACTTTTAATTTATAGTTGTTATGATCTAGCACTAATGAATAACCATCTTCACCACAAAGATTAACGAGTTGCCTTGTGAGTGTTCGTAATGTATTAGGCAACTGCTCGTTCATCCTAACTAAAATCCTAAACTTTCGATCTTCTAACGTATCCGCACCTTTTGGAGTGATATTCATTATTTTTTCACGTCGTTGGACACCATTCGATGATGATGTGCTTATAAACTGATCATCTTTAAGTTGGTTTATGGCTGATATAATATCGTCAATTTCTCGTTTTTCAACATTCGATAATACTTGATATTCCTTTACCTCATGCAAAATGGGGGGCAGGTAATTTAATAAATCAATGTCTCTATCCACTCACAGTCCCCCTTATAGGGATATTATCCGGTTCCAGTACAATATTTTGCTGAGCTCCATTAATCGTCGTATTCATGATATCTATGACTCCTGTTACATTTAACAATCTAGTCTCAATCTGACTATTGCGGACTACGAGGTTATCCGAGTCCGCCCAAGTCTCGGCAAGTTCAATAAAATATTCATCTATTACAGAACATAATGATGATTCTACATCGTCCCAAATCCAGCCATCTTGTAGGGTCACATTAGTGGCAATGTTTAATATCGTTTCTGAAACTCCAACTACAGTAACGATATGCCCGATTGGAGCAATACCAACACCTTCCCCTTGATTTGTCAGAGGGTCAATTGCCATTTGCACTTGATCTATCAATACAGAACTCGGCTTCTGGAAATCAGAATTAATGATTATTAACTTAACAGCTCCGCCGCCATTCCATGCACGATAGACTTTGACACCACCGACACCGGGTAACTCATTTGTTTTTTCTTTATAATCAGCAATATTACCGCCAAACGCTTGCGAATCGAAACTATTAAAATATTTATTTCTTAGTGAAGCATTATCTTCTTCATCTTCACCTGGCACAAGCAACTCGGTTAATCGGGCATCGGTTAAATCATCAATATATTCAATAGGAATCAGGTTCCCTAGAAGTAAATTCGGTTCCGCACCTTCCGTTTCACATTCCATTTTAAAAACCCCATCACTAATTTTTTCTCTAACCACATAGTTATAATTCTCTAAAGAAAAACGAGATTCAATAGGTACATCAATATTAAAAACACCTTTGAATATTGCGTGAGTTGCTGGATCAGGAGTAATACCACGCTCTGCACATCGTCGTATTAAATACTCGTCTTCGGCCGTATCGGCAAACGTTTGATCATATGTGTAATCTATTTCAGCATATATATTACACACTTCGATAGCTGCAGGGGAAAGTGCATTCCAAATAATC
Source organism: Paenibacillus sp. FJAT-29882 (assembly GCF_001510645.1). Lineage (GTDB taxonomy): Bacteria > Bacillota > Bacilli > Bacillales > DSM-1321 > Peribacillus. The sequence goes on from NZ_LMVB01000001.1 coordinate 2,125,085, forward strand.
GAACCTTCTCGCTTATCAACATCATCCGGGACCTCATCGAGCATTCTTTGCATAACCAGATCAAATGTTATGTGCTCGTACATTAGATATTCACCGTCCTCTCAGCTCCAAAATCACCAAATATGGTGTTAACGGTAAATGTAAGAAAAATAGATTTCTTTTGCACATCAAAAGAAAAAGCATCAACTCCAAAGATTCTGTCATCTTGTGTTAACGCCTCATATATTCTCCTTTTTAATTCGGGGATTACATATGAGGTAGGTTCCCCATATAAATCATGAAGTTCTATTCCGTAGTTCCACGAATAGATAATATGCTCATATCGCTCTGTATTCAGAATTAAATAAACAGCCTGTTTAACTGCTTCTAAACCATCTACAAAACCTAAAATAATATTTTTATTTAAATCTATAAAATACGATTTAGTAGGTTGTTCCTCTATTTCAAAATCATCTTGTAAATCATCATAGTCATTATTAGGAATCATCATAATCACATCCGATCTAAGACAACGAACAATTGCCCTTTTTGTTGCCGCAGTAAAATTACACTGTCACCTTCTTCAAGTGGTTGTTCCGTTTCAAATCGACTAGGTATAATCAAATGGATAGCCTCTAAATTTAATTTTTGCTCAACATTAATTTGTAAAGGATTATCACTAATAACAGTACCAAATACAACAGCAGTCGGTTTGGAATCTTCAATCACATTTAAAGCTATCTTCTTAATTAGATCAACTAGGTTAGGCAATAAACTCACCGCCCCTTAATGTCAAATTCATGTAATGCTCGTCATCTTCATAAAGATGCTTGACCTTTTCAACAAGCATATAATTATTTGTTACTAAATCCCCTAGACTTAAACGGACAGCTATTAAACTACCGCCACGTACACGCCAGTCTCCCAAAGCATTATTTATTGTAAGATTACGAGTTTTTTGATTAAGTAATGCTAGTAAGGCATTCGCTTTTACATTCCCATTCATGTTGTTATCGATCTTTTCATAATGTTGCAGGACACCCCAGCTATTCATGTTAGCTCCATGCTGAGCGATATAAATTTCACGTACACCTTTTTCTTTATTTTCAAATGAAAGTTTGATTTTATTATAGGTTTGTTCGTCAATTGATGTGGAATAAGTAAAATTCTCTCCCGTTTCTTCATCAATCAGAAGATCCAATTTCATTTTGCTGATACCTTTTAATGTTAGTTTTCCAAAATCATCATAAAGTACGTACATTCTCGACTTGGAAACAAGCGTATCATCCAAAGCACCTTGAATAATATCAAATAAAGTCTTGTTGTCCTCGATTTTAGAAGCAATCTTATACGCTGTATTTTCAAGGCTACCAACATTCAAACGGAAATCATTTGCAATCATACTTATCACTTCATCCGCACGCTTATTAGCATACACATACGTATCTTTGTTTTTAAAATATCTTAGCTGGTCATAGGCTGTCACTTGAATATGATGATCTTTATCTCTTTTTTTCGTGAAGACAAAGCCATAAAAGATTTTTATGCCATTAATTATCAAACGGACAGGGTCACCCTCTTGTACAGATATCCCATTGTCTTTAACGACGGTAAACTTTAATATACCTGGGGAACCCTTCCGTTCAGTTTCCCAAGTAATTTCATCTTTTAGCATAGGCAAAAAAATCTGAGATTTGCTTAGAATGATTAGTTCCACCGTATCTTTTGTAACTGAACCAGAATAATTTAATAATAAATTATCTCGTTTTTGCATGGATTGCCCTGTCGTATAATTTACTGTACTAGTAATAGGTTTATTTGCTGTTGTGGAAGTGCTAGATGAACTTGATGCGGTTCCTCCAGTTGCACCCGCTGATGCTGACGAACCACTTTCTATATACCTAATAACCGCACATATTTTTGTAGTATTGTAGGAAATGCTGCCTTTAATAACACCTTTAGTTTTATTCGCAGCATGAATAATGCCGCCATCAGTATTAACGGCAGCAACATGAGTGATTTTATTCGATCTAGATGTACCACTATCTGTGTTATAAAAAATAATATCCCCTGATCTAACTCCTATACTACTTAAAATATTCGATGGGGATGGGAGATTTTTTCCGACTTTGGTATAACTGCTTGGATATAACAAAGAAAAACCTTTAGCATAGACCTCCTCACTTGAAGTCGTTACAGCTCTACCGTTATCCTTATGCACAAGATTTACTCCTGCTGATTGAAAAGCACGGTAAATAAAACTGGAGCAGTCAAAGCTATTTGCCCCAAACCTATTCGCTTGGCTATAAGCCTTCCCTAATTGCTGGTTCATGTATTTTAATACTTGATCTATAATAGTTACCGATTTAACAGATGTTTTCGTTGCTGCTGTTGATGCTTTATTGTCATACTGATCCAATTTATATTTTTGTATGGTACTAATTAACTTAGATGTATAATTAGGATCTTCCGCATATCCGGCCTGATAAACATATCTACATGCCATTTTATAATCAGTACAATCTATAAGGTTCTTATACCGACTTTGCCTTAAAAATAGACCTGAATGATCAGATATGCTTTCTGACCATGAATTATACTTTCTATATCCATTGTAAGATTTCCCGTTATAAGTACCTTTCATCCCAAATAAATTATTCGCATTTTTAGCTAAATTACTACTACCAAACCCACTTTCAAGGCAAGCTTGAGCTAAAGTTAGACTTGCTAATATACCCGTCCTTTCCATATCAGCAACAACGATTGGAGCAATTGTATTAATAAAATTACTTGCGCTCAATTCGTCACCTCATTTCTAACTTAACTTTATAATCTGTCCGGGATATATTTTGCTTGGGTCACTTATTTTATTTAATTTTGCTATCTCTTTATATTTATTGCCATCACCTAGATACTTTTTGCAGATATTAAATAAAGAATCGCCTTTTTGGACTTTATAAGTCTTAACAGTAGGCTTATTTGTAGTAGGCCTGTTAGTAGTGGTGGAACTGACAGCTTTACTAGTTGTTGTAGCTGCTTTTTTAATAACAAACTTTTTGGTGGAATAAGGTTTGAATTGTTTGAGATTAAACGAAATGATCAGGTCCATACCTTCTTCTGCATCTTCGTCAATGCTGTAATCTTCAAGAGATACAGTTAGATTCGTATCGAATAAATGCTTGCCACCAGGTGAAGTTCTTGTAACTATAAATTGAAACGGCTTTTGACTTAGTTTTAATTTCTCGATAATCCCTAAATAATAAGCAGCATCTTTGAATCCATCCTTATAGATTGCGAATGGATAACGTACTTGCGGAATCATTGCTTTGAATTCAACATCGGTTAATCCAGCTGATTTCAAAATATTAACCTCACCATGATTGATGAGGTTAATCGTTTTGTTCTGATTATTAATATTAGTAGTGATTCGTGATGGGGTAACAGGCAACGGGACCTTATCTAAATACACAACATATGGCATTAAATATGATCTCCTTCCGCAGCGATGCTCATTTTTTCATAAATTGTTTGTTCTAAATGGGCAACTACGCCATCAAGGTCTAATTCGCTGTTAATATTGTTTTGCATACCACTCATATCAACCTTGATCTCAGCTGTGGTAAAACGGTTTACAACTTCTTGTTCTGCCAAGTCACGTAGGTATTTAAGGTCCTCTTCTGTCGCTTCCATAGATTTTGCCATTTTAGCAGTATTAGCCGCTGTTTTAGCGCCATCTTTCCCCACTTTATCCAGCTTGTCGGCAACAGGTGAATTTGCTCCACTCACTCCTGCAACCTTACCCATTAAGTCCTCAAAAGTACTGCCAATATCAAGCGCACCGCTTAATTTATCCGCAACACCTGACCCCCAATTGTAACCAGTATTATAGGCATTACCAATACTCTTCATACTCATTTTTGGAGCTTCCCAGTAACCAGATGGAGCATCTCCGACCCAATTATTAATGCCGTTTTTCAAATGTGATAGATTACTAGTGATGGATGATTGGTATGATATTGTGGTCCCTTTCCCTATGTTTAGAAAATCCTTAATCGAGTCTGGTAAAATACTAGTAAAAGCGTTCCACGCTTTAATGGCAATATTCACTGCAGCAATAATCGCATTTACAAAATTTGTTGCAAATGTATCCCATCCGTTTGTCATGGAAATTGCCATATCAAGAACATTGGTTGTAAAGTTAGCAAACAATCTTTTTGCAGAATAAATCGGATGATTCCACACGTTCACGAAAAATTCAGCAATAGAGGCAAACAAGTTCCACCAAAATGCTACTTGATTGTAAATTGTTGCTCCCAAGGCAGTGAAATACCCTGCTATCATTCCTGTTGCCGAGTAGGATGTTCCTGCAAATTTATTTATAGCTGCTACTGCAAGGTAAATTACAGCGATAATAGCAATAATCCCAATAATAATCCATGTAATAGGACAAGCATATAACGCTGCGTTCAACCCATACTGTGCAGCAGTTTGCATAAATGTTGCTCCAGTAGCCATCATTGCCGCTGCTGCTTGACCAGCAGTTCTTATAGCTAAAATAGAATTCCATACTGCAACACCGATTAACGCAGCCTTATGTGCAATTAATACGCCCGTGTATACTCCTAAAACAGAAATAAGCCCCCATACAATAGGTGCAATTAACGACCAATTATCATACATAAATCCACCAATTGTCATAATTACAGAAAGTACTAAAGTAGCCACATCCGCAAACATATATAAGGAGTTTGTTATACCATTTATGAAACCATGGAATTTATCGCTGTTTGCTATGTCATTGATCTGCTGTAAGACAGACTGAAAAGCCCATAATGCATTATTCTGAAAACTAGTCCATATTTGTTCAAAAGTAAGAGGCATTGAGTTGAACTTATCATTTATTTCGTCAGTGGCAGCAAACATCGCTTTCTTCACAATGTCAGCAGTAATTTGTCCTTCTCCAGCCATTTCTCTAATCTTACCAATCGGAACTTCTAAGTAATCAGCAATGGTATGAATGATATTTGGAGCGTGCTCAAAAATACTGTTAAGTTCCTGACCTCTTAAAACTCCACCACCAAGGGCCTGAGTCAGTTGGATTGTGGCGTTTTTCATACCATCAGCACTTGTACCAGCGATACCAAATTGCTTGTTAAGTAACTCACCAAACATTACAACTTCACTATTAGATGAAAATGCATCTCCCGCATTCATCGCTAATTTCCCAACCAAATCAGCAGTATCTGAATACACTCCATAAGATCGTTGAGCAGAGTCGAAAATCATTCTTTGTAATTCAGCAGTAGTTTGTAATCCATCATTAACCATTTCTAGACGGGCAGTTGTGTTAGTTAACTCATCAGATAGTGCGATAACATTACCACCAGCCTGAAATGAAAGATAAGTCGCAGCAACTGCTGCTAATTTGGACAAGAGACCATTTGCAGCAGATGTACCGTCCCTTATATTATTATTGAAGCGTTGCTGTTGTTGATCTGCTTCACGGATTTCGCTTTCAATTCGATCAAAAGCTGATTCTGCTCTTTGTAATTCTTGCCTTGCCGCCTGAATACTTGCTGTATCAATCGCATTACTTGATGCCCTTTGTAGACTCTCAAACGAACTCAATACTATATTCATCGCATTATTCATAGACTTAAAAGCCGGGGACATACCATCATATATTTGAATTGCAGTCCTTATAGTAGCCAATTAAACCACCTACTTAAATTAAAAAAACGCAACATTAAGTCGCGTTTAAATGTTTTTTAATATACAAAACCCATCTGTCTATTCCGTCTAAATAATCTTGAAGTGTACCTTCCAAAGTTTCATATTCATATAAATCTATTAATATTTGCATCCATGTTTTTCTTCCTTGCAACTTCACTTTCCCGATAGGATAAGTAATATAATTCACATCAATTGCTTTATTACTCATTCTTCTTAACGTCAAATTCTTTGTTTCGCCATTTTGAGAAAGCCTTAGTATTAAATGATGAATAAATTGCTTTTCTTCTTCAGAGATCTCACAATATTTACTTTCCCTTAATTCTCTTGTAACCATATCATAGATGTCCAAATTAACTCCGATATGCTTAACTTTAGCTTTCTTAGAAAATAACTTAAACAACATAATCAGAACAGCCTTTGGATTAAAGCTTTGTATAATTTCTCATCAATCTCTATAAGACTTTTGTTTCCATCATTAAATTCAATTGCAATGACATGAGTTCCTTTTGTTTTAGCTGTTAAGCCTGCTAATAATCCAACAGGTCCCAATAAAGCACCACCTACTAACCCTCTCGCAATTCCACTAGTTGCACTCTTTCGATGATCCTCTGTAATAACTTCGTAATTGGCTACATTTTCTTTCGTCAATTCAATTGGAGTGCTCGGTGTAGCATAAATACCAGGAGTTACAAATCCCATTACCATACTACCCTCATATTCTCCAGCAATAACTTTATTTCGTGCCATGTTTAACCCCTCCTATTCCATAAGTATACAAAAAAGGGAGGGATCATTCTATCACTTCCGACCACGTCGCTTTGCTTTACTCTTCTTTTCTTCAGCCTTTTCGTTTTCAATCTTAATTTGAACAGACGCAATAACCATTGCTTTCTCAAACTTAGGCAGATTCAAGAACTCTGACGGCCATTTATGAAGCTTATGAAGGCAGTAATACGCGACATTCGCTTCATAATCGCCGTCATTGATTAGTTTTTTGCTTCTTCTACCGCATCTTCCATAGTGATTTCAAAACCATTTACTTCCTGAACCTTCGTTAAATAATCGGCATATTCACCAGGATTGAGCATTTTCTTTAGCATAGAATCATCACCCATCACCCCATAACTGTTTTGGAGTTCAGCGTCGTTTAGATTTGGGAATACAGTACACTTGGCTGCCAGTTTCCCTAGATATTTCGGATAATCAGTTTCCGGAACAAACTGATTTTTCTTTCCTGGCACTGGTACGCGTCGAGTGCAAGACTTTCTCAATGCCTCATCTTCTTCCGATGTAATAGCACAGATTTCCCACTCGATTGGCTTGCCATCCTCTACAAATCGTTTAGATGCAACGTACTTTTCATTTTCAACCTTCAATGCGTTTTGACTCAAAAATGCGCTTAAATTACTCATAAATAAATTCCTCCTAAATTGTAATAGGTATTTTCTCACTTCTTGTCGAAATAGGACTATAGAAGGAGGTGGTAATTATGAAAATTAAAGGAATGAAGGAACTTCAAAAACAACTTAAGAATATGGAACGTGGCGCTAAAGAACTTCAAAAAACAAAAAGTGCTTCCTTTGATGAATTATTTATTCAATCGTTCATGAGAAAAAACACCCAGTTCAATTCATTTGATGAGTTTTTAACAGCTGGTAATTTTATTGTTGAAACTCAAGAAGATTTTGAAGCTATTCCAGATGAGGACATGGATCAACATGTTGCCAAAACGACTACCTTTAAAGATTGGCAAACCATGCTCGATACTGCCGCAAGTGAATATGCTTTAAGAAAACTAGGTTTTTAATTTATTTTCGATTCTATATCTAACTCGAAGCCATCAATTTGTTGAAGAATTTCTTGAAGTTGTTCAGAGAGAGTTGCAGCTCTCTCTAACAATTTCTGTAACTCCTCTATATTCTTTATTCGGATTTTCGCCTTCAAAGATATCCACCCCATTCAAAATAAAGCTTTTTTTAATAAGAGAGTTTTATTGCATACCTGCTAACATTTTGAACTTTTCTGGAATTTCAAAGTCATCAAAGGTAAAATCCATATCCTCATCCAAGTATTCTGCATCAGCATCGAATTTAGCAAGGATGCCGCCATCGATATTACAATCTTTTAGAATGACAGTTTGACGACCAACGGAAGACGTTGGGTCCTCATTAGTGATTTGGATATCAAAATAAATATCCTCACCAGTCTTTTTATATCGATACAACAATTCACGAAAAATCGAAGTGTTATAGTGGAATGTCGCAGATCCACTACCTGTCCACCCAGTTGATTTGTTACCTCGCCCTGTACGACCGAGGATAGGAACCTCACTTTTTTGTTTTTCGACTGATGCCTCTAGATTGATAGCTTGCATAAAGTTATAACGATTGCCGTTTAGCGTGACAAAACATTCAGCAAGTGAAGCGCTGACAGCATCTTTGGCGTTCATTGATTGAGCAAAATGTTGTAAATCCAATCGTAAAAGATCTATTTTCTTATCATTCATACTTACAGCCCCTTTCATTATTTTACTGATACTGTCATATATAATTGGGCCATCGCGTTTGTAACCGTCACAGCATCACTAACAACAACTGATTTCTTTGAATCACCTTGTTCAACAGTAACTAGGTCTGCATTAAAATCTTCAATTGCTTGAATTTGCTCTAGCTCTTGATGATGTTTGACGATATCATTCCAAAAGCCAATACGGCCAGATGGATTGTTTTGAATCTTACCGAGATAACGAGTATTAAACAGTACAGCAATATCATTAGCGATTTGATCTAGCACCCTAATTGTTTGGTTATATTTGAAATCATCATTTTTTTCTTGAGTAAACGATACGAATGTATTGATATCTTCTAGCACTCGCACTTCATCGCCCACACGGTGGAAAATAAATTTACCTGCTTTCAAAGCATCTTGTAGTTGCATTTGCTTATAGTTCACATCTACTGTAAATTCACCGTCATACTTTTTATTCGTATTCGATTTATTGACGGGACACCCTGCCTCGGCTCCAGTTACCCAATAAACTAAAGAGGATTCATTCACACCTGCATCCGTCACTTTATTTTCAACAGAGATAATTCCTTCATAATCAGCCGAATTCACCTTATAAAGCACTGTTTGGAACTTAGCCCCTATATCTTCTCTTAAACGTTTAGTGAAGGCGGTATACAATGCCTTGACTGCTTCTGTTGTAGTTAAGCAACCAAGCGTATGGAAGCTAAATGCTTCAATTTTATCTAAAAACGTTTGATGATCATCGCCTGTAATGGAACTCGCATTAGTTCCCCCTGTCAAAGGTACCCCTGCCGACACAGCTAAGGTTGCACCTGTTTTAAATTGAACAAAATCATTATTAATCAGTTTAGTTGCAGAAGAAACCGTCTGAATATCCACTTTCTTATTACCAAGCAAAGTGGATACATCGAAATCAGATGGATTATCAGCATTTTTTGTGATCACTATCTTTAAATCATTTCCTCTAGTACCACTATATCTCGCTGAAGCAAAGGTATTTTGAGCTTTCACGCCCTTACCAAGGCGGAATAAATGTAGTGTTCTAGCATTCAAGAACAACTCCCTAATCCCAATCAATTTTTCATGAGTGTAATCATATCCAAAAAGAGATTGAGAATCCTGTTGGAAAGCCTCGTGATGAACAGTAAAAACGGCTTCCTCTTCTCCCCAATCGAGTTCGAGGGCAAACGCTGCCACGCCACGATCAGATAGTGATGAGCTTGCTCTAGCTGCACTAACAAAGTTTATATATGAACCTGGTAATACTTTGTTTTGACTAGTAAATGTACCTCCACCTAATGCCATTTAGTTCACCTTACCTTTCAAAAAGCCTTTTATTTCTGTTTCTACTTGTTTGAGGGTATACGTTTGATTATCTTTTAATAGAGCTTCTACAAGATCCTGCTGTACTCTATATTGATCTGATGCCAAAATCTGTTTTTTTGTAAAAACAGGTTCATCTTTACCTAAAGAATCTTTTTTCTTTGTCACGAATTAACCCCCTCTCTCAAACCACTTTTTACAGATAACCCTTCCATTTCATCATCCTGAACAGTTTCTTTTCTGACAAATAGGTTATAATTAACGAAAAAATGAAGCACCCCATCGAATGCCTCACTATTTAAATTTGTGCCACGAACAAGATCACCATTAACAGTGATGTATTCCAGAGCATCAGTTAATTCCTCGGCAATCTCATTTAATTCAATGTTTTTTTCATGCTCACTTTTAGGGAAATAGTGGATATCGAAAAAGTGTTCCCTGAAATATCGTGGCCCGATGATTTGAGTCTGACCGAAGCGCAAAAAGGCAATAAAAAAACAAGGCTCATTAAAACCCTGCTTGATTTCTTCGCTATATATATCGTATTCATCCCCAAACACTTGATTCAGCTTAATAGAGATGCCATCAACGATACTATTAATCACTAAAACACTTCCTTAGGAATTCTTCTACTTTCCGATCAACAATTTTCTGAGACTGTGATCTTAATTCATCCTCTGAGATTGTCAGCATAAATTGCCCCTTCACCCAGCCTTTATGAGATCGAGTCCTATGTCCAAATTCCACGTAAGGGGCATAATGAACGGGATTTATGACCTCGATTTGAAACACATGCCCAGTTTTAGTAACAGGTAATGATTCTGCATAAGCTTTGGCGCTTTTATTAGATGATGAAGCCGCTGCCTCCGCATGTGTTTTGGCAGTCCACCCACGTCTTAAAGTACCCCCATTTTTACCTGAAGAATTTGGATATTGACCAACAGGAGTACGTTTAATTACTTTCGCAAGCAACCGAGCAGCAAGCTCCTTAGCAACACCCTCACAAAACTTTTCGAACTCTCTGCTCTGCAGTTTTTCCATTCTCTTTTGCAGATTTTTCAACTGCTGGAAATCAACACTACCCCACCTAGCCATTATGCCCACCCATCGAAAAGATTTAAGGCGATTTCTTGATGGGTAGAGTAGACTGCCGGAACCCCGCTATGGGAGTAATCCGTAGTCCTCCCATCTTGGGTAACTGTAATTTTTGACCCTGCTTTTATAATAATTTCTGGTGCTATAAATAGCTTTGTCACTTGAGATATAGTAGGTGCATTATCAAATTCGCTTGCAGAGGACACTGTTTTAAAGGATAAACGACAAGGTTGATTCTCTAAAACGGTCACTTCTGTTTGCCTCGTCCTTTTTGTCTCTGGGTCCTTTATCGACTGATATTCAGCAATTGTACATATTCCCATATACAATTTTTCAATCAATTTTCGATGACGAGTCATGCTCATATTGCTCTAAGCTTCCTAAATTTGTTGAGTTCATGAGTGTAATTTAAAACTAAAGTGTCAAGACTGCCCTTTGATGCACTGGTAATGTCATTGCCTTTATTGCCATAAGACACGTTGGTATCACCTAATTTAACGGAAGAAACACCTTCACTGACATTATCTATAATCGCTTCCTCGTTCGGATGCTCAATACGAAGAATATCCATGACCATGGATGCCCAGACAAATTTAAGGGCCTCTGGTATCTCACCTATATTGCAATATAGCTTGATTTTCCACTCTATTTGCTCTATATAATCCATGATTAGTTCAACAAGAGAATCATCAGTCAGTTTCAATCGGCGTTTGACGATAGCAAGAATTTTATCATTCATCGATTAGTCCACCATTTAAAAATGCAGCATGTTCTGATTTGAGAATTTCAATTTTCTCACCTTTTTTATATCGATCTTGCCCATATTTAATATTACTTTTCAAAATTACCTTAACGGTTTTTTCCTTTTTAGGTGTCTCCGGCTTTTGCTCAGCCTCAGAAGTCTCATTGAATTTTTCTTCAAGATCAGTTGCATTTTCATTATTCTTAGACATATGAAAATCTCCTTTCTAAATTAAATAAGGAAAGGTATTACCCTCCCCTTAATTAACTTTCGCAATAAAAATATTATCGATTGTTTCAAAGCTTGGTAAAATGATCATACTGACGATGGTTTCAACGTTTACTGGATGAGGCTCTTTAATAGTGGTAACAGCTACACCAGTATTCACAATAGAAACATCTGCAGTCGCATTACCAGCCATCAAGTCAGACTCCTCAGGTGTTGTTCCATAATACGTACTCCCTAGGTTGCCATCAGGAATCAACGTGAAATAATCATCTGGATAGAAATTATGCAGCGATCCGTCCTCAGCACGGTATTTCTTGTTATAAACAGCAACAGAAAGTCCTAACTTAGCAGATAGGTATTGTTTTAACATTGACTCAGTCATGATAATGTTTTGTCCCCCCAGAGGGTTCATATCAAGACGGATACTCTTATGCTCAAGCAACGAGGTAAAAGTTTTTCGAGACACGATTGCATTAGTCGGACGAACACCCGTATTATCTTCCACTGTGTCCATCCAGGTTAATATATCTTGAATTGGAGTTGAACCTTGATCGCTCCATTGTGCACCTGCAGTTAATGTTTCCTTGTGATCATTTTTCATCTTGTAATCATAATCGTAATCTAAACGATTGGCCGTAATGCGGATTTTTCCTGTAGAGAGCAATTGCATAATCATTCTCTCTGGCTGCACCATTGCTCCATTTACAAGATTAGTGATGTCATCATAAATATTATTGATAACCGGCATAATCATGCTATCAAGGTTAGATGTAGCAAGACGATTCAATTCTTGGCGATCTTTTTCCCCAATCCTCATCGCTTCACGGAAGAAAGGCATCTCAGTTTGTACTTTATCGAATCCAATACGGTCTCTAAGAGTTGCCTTAGAATCGAACTCAGATGGCATAAGGGCGACTGGTAACCCCTTTGAACCCTTAATCCAGCTCAAGTCCAGACCAAGCTGCTTCTTGGCAGGGAAAAGAACGGAACCTAGATATGGAATGGTGTTTGAAGGGTTAGTCTGGTAATAGGTTGCAATATTATTTGAATTCACTAAATCAAAGATTGTTGGCATATAATCATTCCTCTCTTATTTCAAAAATGTGACTTGCTTTAGTGCAGTTACCGCTTCAGCAACTGGTGCGGCAGGAATCTTGTTTAAGTCCACGAATCCATGAATAAGCATCGCTGCTGGAGCTGGGCCATAGGTAACATCCGTATCATTGAACAAGACACCTTCTGAACCTACCCCATTTACTGCTTTTACTTTTTTAGAAGGGTCGGCAAGAATCCCCCCACCAAGGATAGTACCAGCAGGAACAATTTTCTTTCCATTAACAGCAGTAATGCCTGCATCATCTACCGTCACCGCTACGTTCACATAATGATCTGGGAACTTTAAAATCCCTTTTTTATTTGAATGGCTTTCAACTACAAATTTACTCATTCAATATTCCTCCTTAGTTAAAATAGTGGCCGCGGGCTTTTTCAAGGGCTTCTGAATTTTGCGTTAAAGCCTCAGCTGCCTTTTTACCATAGTTAATCGCACCAGACGCAGAACCACCTCCTGGTGTTGAACCTTTAAGTCTTTCTTCTACTGCAGTTTGGACTGATTCACGAAAAGCTTTTTCAAATGTGTCCACATTCAATTTCGTTTTCTCTGCATCAGATGCAAGTAAAAGTTCAGCGAAATCGATAGGTAACTTCTTTTCATTTAAGATTTTAATAGTTTCAATTTTGAGCTCTCTTTGTTGGATAGATAGTTCCCTATCCTCGATATCCTTTTTCTGTTTATCTAGAAGAGCCTGTTCTTTCTCAGAAGCAGACATTTTAGCAAGCTTCTCAGCCTCTACTTTCTCAGCATCAAGTTTGGTTTTAAAATCTTGTTCCCATTGTGCTTGAGCTGTTTTCAAAGCTTCAGCAATTTTTTTATCTGTTTCACTTTGCAGAAGCGTTTGCAGTTCCTCTTGCGATTTTGGTAGCTCCGTTCCTGCTGGTGGATCTCCTTGGCCTCCGACTTGACCTGCTCCAGGATCATTTCCACCTCCTCCTGCCGCGCCAACTCCTGCGCCTCCACCTGAATCTGGTGCTAATAATGGAACCCCAACAAACCTACCACCAATCTTTTTGAACATTTTCATTCCTCCTAATGTCTTATAAAGTTCTTGTGCAAAATAAAAAGCCGCATTAATTGCGACTAATTCGAAACGTATTTTTCTTTCCAAGCCTTATAACTCATATTTGCAGGCACATGATATGTTTTACCGTCAGACCCTCTTGCCGCCCTCTGACCAAAGTTGTCCTCGAAATAAGGAACTGTAACAGATCTGCACCAAGCGTGCAATGGGGGAGCAGTTATGCCGACCTGGTAATCTTTCATATCGAATACTTTCCCATCAAGGTCCTGACAAACCTTACTGGTCTTTAAATCGAGAGTTGCCACCATCTCAAACTTTTCAACGTTCAGATCATTGAAAGTCTCTTTTTGTGATGCAGAAGCAAAGAATGCTGATTCGGTCATAACTAGCCTTCCAGCTTTCTTTCTAGAAACGTCAAATCTCTCAGAAATTGTTTTGATTACCTTGTCTGGTGCATCTCCTCTAACGATGGATTGTGTCAGTTCAGTGTGAAGGACATTCACCAATTCAGTTTTGTTCTTCCAGATACGGTCTGAAAAGTTTAATCCATCCGGCGCCCATGGCTTTGAAGCAATTCTTTCAATTCTCTTTGTATCTATAGCAGGGATTGCCCAACCAACACTAATTCCCTTTTGGATTTCGAATGCTGATTTGTAATATCCATCAGAAATAATACTAGAAGCTAAAGAATTGATGGAACCATTTTGGCTCCCATAAAGCACTTCGATTTGCTGTTGAATTGGAAGCATCATTGCTTCCAACTTAGAGATATGAACCCTCGCAGAAGCATTCTCCAATTGTTTAAGCCATCTTTGGTTCAAAGCATTATCTTTCCCGTATTTGATGTAATCATTAACGTCCCAAAGAAATTCTTTAAGTTCCCCTTTACTTAATAGCTTCTTTGCATCCGAGAGGGAAATCTCATTATTGGACGCTAAACGGGTATACCATTTGAGCAGATCCTTTTCAAGACTTACCAAGGTTCTTTGATACTGCTTAGCTATTTCATTATTGGTTTGCTGCCCTTGCTGTATAAGATGAGATTCTAGATCTACAAATCTTTTCTTCCAGTAATCTCTTGATTTCATTCTTGATCACCAGTATCCTCATTCCCTTTCTCAAAAGAATAAGGATCACTTTCGTCAATCATCTTCTTACGTTCCTCATCCTTACGGGCAATCTCAGCATCCGCATCATCAACAAAAGGTAGCTGACTTAGTTGAGTTTTTTCGCTAAGTATACCTGATAAATCCTTAACCATATCCACCAACTCTACAAGATTTCGAGGTATGTTTCTATGAAACTTAAGATTGATCTTATTGTAATCATATTGACCGCCTTTGATGTTAAGAAAATTAGTAATCATCCGCAGCCGTTTGATAAGGGGCGATTTGAATTTTCTCTCCTTGATAGATGCAATTTGTTCTAATCCCCAAAGCTTATACTTCATCGCTTCACCAGATACATTTCCCGCGAATTTCTCATCAGTTAGATCTGGAACTTGGCTAATACGATGAATGTCTGTTTGGAGCCGTGTCTTATTATTTTCGGTGGCAGCATCATTAATATTCTTAATAAGCCAGTCAGCCTCACCTTCTGGTGGTATCAATAATACTCGATTTTCCTTCATTGTCTTGATATCAGTACCTTCAGTGGCATCCATACCAACTAACTTAAGATAGGCATCTGTAAAATACTCAAAATCATTAGCCGTGTCAGATTGCGATTTATTATAAGCATCTATTAATGATAGAACAATCTCGAAGTCACCCATGAGTTCGTTGTTATTCGGATACTCAATGATTGGGACCTCTCCGAAGTAATGGTCTTTCCTCTCGAACTCTTCAAGGCGGCCGTTAGATGAATGGAAATATATAATTTCATCAGCAGTGTATACTTCTGCCTTGTCCAATTTCTCCCCAGTGATGATATTTTCAGTCTGATATTTTCTAATGGCGAAAATCATAGTTTCTTCAATATCATCCGAATAGACAGGAATAATGGTCTTTTTGTCAATCTCCTTGAATCGTACATTGGCGGTCTCATCCGCATAGACTAATTCAAAAGCACGTCCACACATGCTCATGGATTTAGCGAGTTCAAAATTGGTATCCTCTTCACAATTATCGTCTAAGATCTCGAATACCTGGTCAAGCAACGCTTTATCATCGCTTTCGTAAGTAACAGGAACACCCATGAAGTAACCAGTTGCATTATCAGTGATTAGCTTCGCATAATTGATAACCAGCTTATTATTTGGTTTATCAGGTCCAACTTCTCTCTTAAGAATTTCATGTTCGCCAGTATAATATTTCTCGAGCTTATCAATACGCTTTTCTTCGAGCACACCCCACTTAGAGATAATATTCGCTATCAGCAGGCCTGTAATTTCCGTACCCTTAGGTATCTTAATTTTAAGCATTAAACAACACCACCTTTAGAGACCCAATAATTTCTTATCCATAGAGCCAAGTTTATTTTTGTTAAATAGAATCGTATTCACAAAATATCGATCACCATCAAGTTGGTGGTCATTTTGTTTAATCGGCTTATCTTCACCGCGATCAGCAGCCTTTTCATCCCAAATATAAGAAGAAAACTCACGGAAAGTTTCTACGCATCGATCATTGTATTTAATCAGACCATCATTGAGGGCATTACCAACATTACGAATTCCATCGATGACCTCATTCTTTGCCTTAATCACTTTAAATCCGTTTTTCTTCAAAAGGGCAATAAAAGAAGCAGCCGATGGATCTACAATCACACCTTTAAGATTTTTTATATCATCTGTAAACGCCTGTAGATCCTCTAAATACTCTTGGTCTGTTTTTTGCTTACTCTTTTGTCGACCATCGTAATGGTATTCCTTGTCCTTGTACCAAAGTTCATTGGAAAGACCCCACAATCCAAAGGTTGTCGGGTTCTGCGTACCATAATCAATACTGACATAGCACTTGGAGTATGGTCTTTCTTGTGTAGTCACGACATGCTTGTCCTTATTAAACATGTCATAAATAACGCCCTCAGCAAGCACCCATAAGCCTAGAATGAACCGCTGATAGAAGATGCCCTTATACATCCTCTTGTAACGCTCTTTGGTCTTAGCTGTCAGGGAAAGGTTATCATCCATCGTGAAATGGATATGTAGCATGTTCTTATCTTTTAGTTGGTCCAGATATTCCACCTTGAACCAATGATATGGACCAGCTGGGTTGCAGTTGAACCAAAACTTTGCCCCATCAACAGAACAACGAGCTGTTGCCTGATTAACAAATGATTGTGGCATCAATGCAACTTCGTCAAAGAACATGCCAGCAAGCGTAATCCCCTGTATAAGATCCTGTGAACCTTCATCCTTACCACCAAAAATATAAAAGTAATTCGTTTTACCTTTATAGGAGATGGTCAAGAAATTATCTGCTCGATGGTCCTTAACTCTATAACCTCGCGCCTTTAACATTCGCTTCAATGGAGTAATAACGTTACGTCGAAAAGAACCAATCGTCTTTCCGGCCATACCTAAGTTCACTTCATCGAACGTATCCATTCCCCACATAACGTAGGATAGGGACATAACGACTGTTTTCCCAGCACGGACGGAACCATCACAAATAACCCCGTCTTTATCTTTGACAGGGGAACCATTTCGCCACCAGGTTAAAACTTGCTTTTGCTTTACTGAGAAAGGTTTAAAGGTAAATGGTGCTGGCTTTTTCTTCTTAGCTGGCTTACTCGTCAGGAAAGCAAACGACTTAGCTTCAATCTTCGTTTGTGTCATTATTCCACACCTCCGAAGTTGTAGCATCTAAAGCGGCTTCAAAACCATCATCCTCATATTCTTCTTCTTCATTCGCTCCAAAGACTTTATGATGAGAAATTTTAAGTTTCTCTTCCTCAACTTGACGCTTGAATTTGTCTGGGAACAAGTCGAAGTATAAGGACAATTTATCCAAGGCCTTCATCTTGTCAGCAAGCTTAACCGATATACCGTCTTTGCCCTTTTTAACTTCTGTAATTAGAGTCCCATCAACTTCATTGGCATTCTTGAAATCAACATAGTTGTAGCTATACATCACAGGTTCGCCGTTTTCATCTAATATAGGTTCGCCAGTTAATGCATTGACTTCCGGCTGTTCCTTTTGCCCAAAATCAACAAAGTCTGTAATGTCAGCAAATGCTATCTTTACCCACTTATTTAGAACGTCTTGAGCATCAATAAACAGATTTCCTGTCATTTCTTTCTTCATTCGCTGAATAAACTCTTTCACCCTAACATTCCCTAACAGCCTTGGACCTTGCACATGAGCTGTATCTAGAGAATACCCAGCCTTAATTGCTGATTGAGTAGCATTGAATGACTTAACGTAATGAAAACAAAAAAGCCTTTGTTTATCAGTAAGTCTATCTGAATCAAGCTCATCTTCTTTTATTATTTCTGGCTCGCTTTGTGGGGATGCATCCTTCTTTTTTAGGGTTGCAACCTTTTGATTTTTGGTTGCATCCTTTTTCGTTGGATTCCTCGACCAACCTTCACGGCTTTTTCTGCTTTTCAAGGTACCAATTTTCACATCATGCTTATCAGCAAGAGCCTGCAAAGTAATCTTAGAAGTTTCATATTCATTTCTTATTTCATCCCAATTAGGCATGTCATGTCACCTTCCACCTCCTAGTATTTGAGTTGTTTTGGGCAAAAGAAAAAGCACCCTTTATTGATGCTTTTATTCTTGAATTTCCTGTTTAGTATCGCCATTTTGCAATTCTGTTTCCTTCACTTTCACAGAATCCATTATATTGTCTAAAAAGGAATCGTATCTATTCTTAAACTCTTCTAATTTTTCAGCAGTAGGATTCTGATTGCTTTCTAGATAAAATTGTACATCTAAAAGCAGCCTGGTTACGAGTCCAACTCGAATCGCTATTTTTTTATCACGAGTAGTTAAGTTTAAAAATTGATCCATCGTAGTTAGAACAGTAAGAATTCCACTAAGTATTAAAGCCAACGAAGGCCCAAAGTTATTTATTTTCAAACCTAATATCACTGTTATTGTTGATGAGATTCCAACTATTGTTATTTTCATCCAAAAAGCTTTCCTTTTAGCAACCTCGTGACTTTTACTAAGCGATTCCATATTGCTATTTAGTAATTTAATTAAAAAAAGAAAATTTTTTACAACTTGCAAATCTGTCAAAATATCACCTTCTTTAATATTTTTGTCATTAATCATATTCTAATGTTAGAAAGATTTCTATTGTACTCCATTTGGATACAATCATTGATCTATATTTGAAAGGCACCCATTAAATGAGTGCCTTTCAAACTATAAGATTATGGGCGAACAATACCTTGATATAAAACAGGATATCCGCCTGTACCTGGATCACCTTGCAACATTGGGCTTCCACCACTTCCTGGAACTTTCATTTTACACACCCTCCTTCTAATAGTAGTGATGAATATGAGCTAACTATCACTTTTTTATTGTTATTTTTTTATAATCTACATCAAATGTATTTGGGTAGCCACATTCATCACGAGGACAATATGCATATACATTAATTGGTGTTCTATCTTCATTTCTCGTATTAGGACTAACCGCAACTTTGTTTTTAGGTAAAACATGTACAGTTAATACTCCACTATAGTGTTGTGGCACTTGATAATACCATTCAAAATCTTTATCACAATCCTGACAATTATGCTTGCCTTCAATTAACACTTCTCACCACCCTTTTGCCATATAATTATCAGCGACAGAAAGTTCATGTACAATCTCTATCGTTCGACAAAACATGACAATTCATCCATAAACAAAGACGACATTCCCAACCTGATCACCTTCTTTCTCCATAATAAAAGCACCCACCTAGGTGAGCGCCGAATTTAGTTCGTTTATCTTTCTTCTTAATTTCCCATCCTACAAAAAAAGAACTGCTTTTTTTAAAAATTAATTCTTCTTCATTTTTTCAAAATCACCAGATTTAACCAGAATCGCTACTTTCCGACCAGATGAAAAGACTTTTGTACTAATTTTCATAGCACCGATTCTTCTGAATTTCTTTATTGCTTGTTCAACACTATCCTCTGTAGCATGAAGATTATTATCAACTAAATATTTTTTGAAATTTTTTCTAACGAATGATGATCCCATTTCTAAATCGCTTAAGTATTCAGCTAACGCAGCCTCTATTTCATTATCAATGCGGAACATGGTATCCTCAAACTTGCTTATGCCTTTATTTATTTCCTTCTTAAATTCTTGTTCAATAGCTGCTTCGACATCTGGGGTTATCTTTATTGATTTTTTATCAAGAATCTTTGAAATGTCAATATTCCCCACTTCCTCTTTAAGGTTTGAAATTGCCTCTATAATTGTTGTTGTATCAGTTTTAGTATGAGTTTTAAGCTCCGACAATTCATCCTTTATATCACTTAAAGAATCTGTTACTTTGTTAAGTTCGTTAATTTTGTTAGTTACATCTATTAATGCTTGATTTATTAACCTGCTTTGGCTAGATGAATCTATTGATTGAACGAAAGAATAAATAATCGCAACCCCAGCAAGAATTAATGAGGCTATTCCTACCGCAAAAGAAATCTTATCCAGTAACACATCTGTTGTTTGTATTCTTATGGTCCAACTTAAAATAATGATAAAAAGTAAGAATCCAATCCAATAAACAAAGTCCCTATTTGTAAATAACTTTTTCTTTTCCATATGTCCAACTCCCCTCATTTACCTATTTCGGTAAAGAGAAGCTTTTTTTTAATAAATTCGTTCGACAAATCATGCAAAAGAAAAAGCACCCGATATTATTCGGATGCTCCAGAGACTTTATTTAATTCATTTTTAAGAAGTTCATTATAGCCTTCCTGTTCTGCAATTTCATACAATAATGTTATTCTCTGTTTCAACAACTCTTCACAATCAACCGATCTTTCCAAACTATCATTTCTTATTACTTCAAAAAAGCCCTTATATTCATTATTGATTATTTTTCCAGCAATATCCCAAGCATTCTTTTCCGCTAAAATTCTATTATATTTAATTGTATCTAGAATCTTTTCATCATAACCAGTTTTTATTAACAAATCGTAACAGGTAGATATTTCACGACTTATCTTATCTAAGTCTTTATCTATCGCATGCCCTAATTCATGACATAGTACAATTTCAGCATACACATTCAATGGTAAATCATAATATCTAGAACCACCAGTCAATGTATCAATATTTACTTCAATGGATTTCCTTATTGGATCATAATTCATCTCTACAGATTCGTTATTTGTAAGACATAAATCCGCATCAATATTATGACTATCAACCTTTTCTTTGAGGATATTCATTAAATTTTTTATCAATACCCACTCCTCACCAAATATTTTCCTTCACATATGTAATTTGACAAATAGTTACTATTCCCCTGCTTTTCTTACAAATATTTGATTGAGTACTTAGCTCTTTATTGTATATTTGAATATGCCTGTTTATCTAACTCAAATACCGCATTGTCTTGAGCTTCTTCTAATGTATCGCCAATACCAACAGCCAAGTAATCCCTACCGATGATTGCAGTACTATCTTCATTTTCATCATATAAATTTAAATACACTTCCACACGATCTGCGAAGAACAGAAAAATGAAATCAACAGCATCTTTATGCTCGTTAAACATAATACCTGTCTCATTATCTAAAGCTCCCAATCCAAAACTTTCGTCTTCCACTAACTTTTCTAATTGTGTTTTCATGGTCATCCTCCTTCTATAAAGAAAGATTCAACATGCAGGCAAATAGTCCTTGTAAAAGTTTTGTAAAATAAAAAGACACCCAATGATTGAGTGCCCACCAAATTATAGTATTATGGACGAATAATACCTTGTTTCATAATGGCTCCTCCACCAACACCCGGATCTAACAATACGTTTCCTCCGATTGGTGGTTTTGTATAACCGCCTACTTTCTCACTCTTCACGACTCTTTTCATACTATCCCTCCTTTCAAATATCTCATTTCGACAAAAGAAGATAAATTCCTGCATACTTACCCTAGCACTATTATTATCGTTTTATACAGCACAAATAGCATGGCAGCTATAGCTATATAATTAGAAATACTCTGCGGTAACTTGATTGTAACAAGAACAAATTTAACAAGTAGTCCAACAATTAATGGGATAATTACTATCACAGCAAGTTGTAAAGCTAAATTGTCCATTTGTCCCTTAAGTGGACTAAAATCTATCTTTTCCATAATACACCCCTAATGTTATATCGGATGATTAAGGATATATAAAAGCACCCCGAAGGATGCTTGTTACTTACTTTTTAATTCATGCTCAATAACGACTTTTTTTTCAGTTATTTTATATATTAAGTCCTGTTTTTCAGTAGTATTCGTGGCTGTAATATTAGGCAAAAACTTACCTTCAACTTTCACGTCACCCAACTCCTCCTGTATTTTGAATAAACTGTCTTAAAGTTAAAGTGTTTAGCATTTCATTCGTTTTGGCGTAATCAAGATTTAAAAAATAGCAGCAGTAATCTTCAGCGTTCTTAATAACAAATGTAACGGATTCTCCACTTAAGTTAACTGGAGAGAGAATTTTATTTGCTTTTTGCTCTAATTCATAAGGAGTAAATATGGGTTCCATTCTAGTTAAGTACCTTAAAAATAAATCATGTTTCATTTCTTTTTTTAAAAATTCATCTACATATTTAATTATGTTCACAATAGTCTTCCTCATATCTTTTGGAGTTGAAGTATTCTTAGATAGACGCCTTAATCTTTTGTATATTTTATATTCTATAGGTTGAAATTGACTTATTTCTTGTTCAATTCCTTCTACTAAAGCAGGGGTTCTTACATACGCTTCAAAGATTCGAAGAGCTCTATCTAACTTGTTTGGGCCTGTATATTCTGTATGTATTTTTTCTTTAACACTTTCAAAAAACTCATTATCTAATATACTTTGACTAAATTTTTCTTGCTTCATCATCCGATAAATTTGTGTATGTTGAACCGTATTCTCTATATTCGTCAATGCACTATCTGGTCCTGAACCATAATTAAAATCATATAGATAAATTTTTGGGAAACCTTGGAGGAATAATTTCGCATGAAATATTTCATGAACAAACGTTTCAATTAATTGTTTGCAATCAGGTCTTAGATAAACTTTTAATATTTTATTCCGTTTTTCCACTTCCTGCGCACCGTATGCCTCATCAAACAAAGGATTTGATTCTTCAAGTTTATGAATTTCTATCGTGTAT
Organism: Paenibacillus sp. FJAT-29882; assembly: GCF_001510645.1. Lineage (GTDB taxonomy): Bacteria > Bacillota > Bacilli > Bacillales > DSM-1321 > Peribacillus. The sequence goes on from NZ_LMVB01000001.1 coordinate 2,148,131, forward strand.
CCTTGTTGAGACGCAAGACGTTTCACCTCATTATAAATTGGTATTTCTTCTGGATTTATCATTTTCATCTCCCCTTATGCCTACTCATTTCGACAAAAGGGGAGAATTTCCTTCAAATAAAAAACGCCACCACAAGGTGACGCCCTAATCATATTCCGTTCATAATCGGAGAGTATTTCCTACTCCCCGTCCTGCCTTCCATTCTAGCACGCGGATTTTGATTTCGATAAATCCGTAACCTCTGTAACATTTGGAACATATACACTAATTTGGTTAACTATGGAATCCTTAATACGTCCTATATGAGAATGAGATAACCCCATATGAAGAGCAATCCAACGATAAGACTTGCCTTCTAATATCCAATGCAGAACTTCAAAATCACGATCATCTTGAATAATAGCCATACGGTCCTGTATAATTTGCACCTTTTCCTCATATTGAGCAATCTTCTTATACCGTTTTTCTCTACGTACAACCTCTTTGAAAATAGGATCACTGGTTACGCCTTGTGGCTTCGGGAGTGTGGCTTCAATACCATATTGAACAGTAAGTCCTTCACCCGCATCCTGCATTGAATCTCGTAATATCTTTATGGAGTTCATCATCCAATGGTAGTCTTTCAAAATACTCTCAATCTGTTTGCTAGCAGTTTCTTTCAATTTAATCGCTCCTTTATTAATCAAAATAAAAAAGGACACCAAACAAACGGCGTTAACCGTTCATTCAGTGTCCTCCAGAGGGCTGGTAGAATACTCAATCTTTCTTTATTTAAAATTCTTCAAATAATATTCATAACTAGCTTTATTTCTAAAATGTTGTTTTGTAACTTTGATTTCCTTTTTCAGTAGTAATTGTATAACATCATTAATGAAATTATAAAGTCTAACTACATATTTATTAAGACTTTTATAGGCATAATCATACGGCTCCTCAAAGTCAGCACTTTGATTTGTATCATCATAATTAAACAATTTTACTTCCAAATGTATTGGGAATGTTCTTCCATCTATGGTGTGTTGATATCTTGTACTAAAATCATTGTAATGCGTAATTAAATCTCTTGGAGCAACAGCACCTTTAATCCAAGCATCATAATTTTCCAAAATGAAATCCATTAATGGATCACCTTTTAGCTCCATTACCTTTTGCATTAATCCTCTTGCCTTCCCACTAGATTTAATTCGTCCAAATGTCGACTCTAAAGAAATACCAGAATAATAAAACGACATTAAGGGCACAAGCCGATCTATTAGTGTTTTTATAGAAGAAAAAATTGATTGCACATATATATTTAAATGACGCTCTAAATTCTTATTGTCCAAATTTTTAAAATCATTTAATGTGTATTGATTTAAAGTATCTAAATACTGATTTAAAAAATATGCAGGTGATATATAGCTGGTTAGAGACTTAGATAAATAATAACTTGGTAATGCGGAAATTCCAAAATAGATTTTATCATCTGTTTTATACTTTAATTCCTTTTCACCAATTTTTTTTTCAAAATAAGCTAAATTATCTACTAATGAATTAATATCTATTTTCAATCTTAGGTATTGATCCACCTGTTCTACTTCTAATTCTCCAGATCGAATTAATCTTTCCAGCTCTCTTTGAGTTTTTATATAATCATCTATAAACGACTTTTTTTCTTTATTACTACTCATAACTCTTCCCCTCTCAAACTAAGCCACTACATACTTTTGTTACGCATCATTAAAGATAATCCCAAACTAAAGATCGCTATATAAGATGATAGCTTAGATATTACTTCATCTGCTGCATCTACAAAAAGCTCTATAATTACAAGTGGTATTATAAATGATAAAGGGATAGCCGCCGCGATTATTAAAGATTCAACTAAACGAAAAAACTTAATCCCCTTTATTTGTTGCGAGCTTAATTCTTCATCTTCTTTTGCTTGGATTTCAAAAAAATCAGAAACAGTAATGCAAAAAGCAAAGATAGATAACCCTAGAATTATTCCGCTATGTATATTAAAAGCAAAAGCAACAATAGCAGAAAAAGTAAAACCTACTCCTAATAACCATATAAATTTATGATCTTTCAAAAATCTTCCCCCTCATCAAACTTAACCCGCTTAATCTTACCTTGATGAGTGACGATCTTCGTTTCCCCATGTTCGGGCAATCTAGTGAGCTTGACCTTACCATCACAAACAACAATGGCAAAGCTTCCTTTTACATCCATTATATCAATTTCTAGTCTATTTGTCCTAGGGTCTATTTCAAGATTTTGGAGTCTAGTAGAATTTTCATTAATAAGCCTGGCAGCTTCTTTCATTGAGATTCCTCCCGTGGTAAAATGTAATTGGGTGGACTGGGAGAAATCTCAGTCTTTTTTTATTTTCTATAACCTTCCATCAAATACTCACTCCAAATTTAATTCAAAAACAAAATGTAGTCTTTTAGAACCATTTATCATAATGCTAACAAGTGATAAAATACCCATTAGGCAAATTTTACGAAAGTAAAAGACGCAAAGCCACGGACCTAAGGTTTTTAACTATGGTAGCCGGTTGCCAAGGTTTTTTTATCTTGTAATTGAAACATTCTTTCAAATTTGCCTTATCATAATGAAAGAAGGTTTTCAAAATTAAATCAGTTCTACTTGTTGACGACTCTAAATTTATGCGCACTATTCTTAAGAAGCTTGTAAACAGTAAAGATTACTCTATACTTAGCGAGGCAAGTAATGGTATTGAAGCCATTGAGCAATACGGTTTTTTTCGTCCTGATGTAGTAATACTGGATATTACAATGCCGATTATGAACGGAATAGAAGCCTTAAAAAGCATCTTAAACAATGATCCCAAAGCCAATGTGATCATGTGTTCTGCTCTAAGTCAAAAGTATTTAATAAACGAAGCACTTGACTTGGGTGCTAAGGGATTTATTGTAAAACCAAATTTTGATAACATTCTTGATATTTTACAAAGTATTGTTCCTAACAGATAACTTTCCTTATTTCAGTAGACAATGAATTAGTGGGGCAAGGTGTTCAGTCAGGTAAACTACTCCACCATCGAGCCTTGTTCTTTCTTATGTTTTTTATAAAAAATTAAACATTTATTCATAGTTTAGTAACATCTTCTCGGTAAGATAAAGAAGTGAAGAGACCCCTACCTTTTTCAAAAGTATCACATTAATTTGTCCGGCAAATGCCGGATTTTTTTGTGTTTTACGAAGATGCAGTAAATCTGCTTCTCTTTCCCCCCCCATATCTCTGGTATTTAGAGAGTAAATTCTATCCTTAAGTATATTTTTTTCATTTTTATCCAGTCTATAATAATCGGAGGTGATTTTAATGAACAACCCAAACCCTAAAAAAGAAACACATGTAAACAAAGAACTGCAACAAAGTATTGATGAAGTCGGTCTTGATGCAGATGAACAAGCTATGAATGGATTATACGGAATGCCAGAAACTGATTTAGAAAATAGTCAAAACGATTAAGCACTAAGCAATCTAAAATGTTTTGGAGGTAAAAATAAATGTCACATCAAACGGATAGAATTTAGAAACAAAAAACTAAATCATTAATAGACAATCGTCAAGGTTCAGGTTCAGAATATCACACAGAGCATGCTGGTCATGTTGAAGGATACGGTCAGCCGCACCCAGTTAATGGCGGAAGTAATTCGACTAAAAACAAAGGTTAATCCCAATTCTTTTAAGAGTGAACAAATTTTAGTTCACTCTTTTTTACGGTTTATTCGAAATGTTCACTACCAAAGTCCATTTATTTTTATTTACTATAAAGGTAATTTTCAATTATACTTAAGTGAATTATTTTATTAAGGAGATTTAATGTGAAAACCACTTTGCCTTGTCCGAATTGTCAAAATGCTATAACACTTGATGACTTTGAGAACTTTTCATCACCTTTTACCATGAAATGTCCGAATTGCAAGGCCAAATTAAAAGAAACTCGAGTAACCCCTTTTCTATTAATCGGTGTGATTGCTATCATTCCTTTATTTATTTACTTAGGAGAAACAGCAAAAACTTTTTTATCTGGCATAATACCTATTATTGATAAAATACCTACCTCTATCGTATTTATTGGTGTTCTATACCCCGTGTATGCCATATACGAACGATTTAATGGACTTATCATGTTTAATAAAGGCAATTTGCAATTAAAAAAGCGTCAGTGAATAGAAGCGTGGTATTGTCACGCTTTTTTAGTTTTTAAATAAGTAGGTTTTTTATCTATTACTCATAATATTTCAACCTAGACTAAACTAGATTAGCCGATTATTTAACGAATATATTCCTGCCGGTCCAATCGTTCCATAATCCCAAGATGCTCCTCATACCCGAATGGCTTTTCCCGTTTCAACCATAGCTTGTACTCATTCCATCGTTTCCAAGGATTCTCTTCCCTGACCTGTTCTATTTCACGCTGTAGGATGATGCCTGATTCTCTGACGTTGCTAACTATATCCCACCTAGATTTATCTGATAGATGCATGCTTTCGTTTTCCTGCACAAGATAGATAATGTTCTTAGCCATTCTTTCTACTCGTTCATCACGTTTCATGCACCCACCCCATTTTTTAATATAAGGAAATTCAAAACGACAGTTCTTGAGGCAACCTTTCCTGCAACTCATCAAACCATTGCCTATCCTCTGTATCCATGGCGAAATCCATCATGGAATATAAGTCTTCTTCCTCCAGTGAGGACTCACAGAGATCAACACAGTCGAAATTAACCCACATCTTTGAGTTTATTTCCGTATCAATAGGAGTCCTTGTAAAACGAACGTAATATTGCCCTCTTAATAAGGAAATCCCTTCGATATATCCTACAAACTGAAAGTTACCCTTAAGGATTATCCAATCACCAACATGCAGAAGGTTATCTTCGGCCTTCATTCTGATCGCCCCCTTCATCAAATTGCTGCATAAAGTAATTTTCGATTTTCGCCGCAGTCTTCTCACCGATACCAGGAACCGTTTCAAGCTTTTCTAATAGTTTCACGAAATTATCAGCATCCGATTCTTGCTGCTGTTTTGCTCCTGCAGCATAACCTCGGTTAAATGCTGTCATGATGGCTGGATTAAGAGGGGAAACCTTTTTCTGTTTCAATGCATTATTCATAAACCTTCCATCCTCTCCGTAGCCGTTTATTTAATTCGTTTTTCCTTAACGGTTCATAAAGAAAGACCTGTTGTTTCTGCTCCCTATCCCATCGAAAAAGGAGCGTCCATTTACGACGAGACATTATTTCAGCTCCCTTATAGATACTTCAATACCTGTTTTTTCGCTGTATATCTTCAAAGCTGTGACTTTAGCAATCTGGTTATCGTCCTGCCAAACTATTTTATTCAATGCGTCAAACACGCCTTTTACTAGATTGTCTGCATCAGGCTTTTTCGTGTGATAACTGAAAACGGCGTCCTCTTTTTTCTTTTTACTCCAGCTTTTCGGTATCGGCATAAAGAAAGTAATTCGTGCTTCTAATGGTCCGGAGGGGAAAAAGTCTCCTTTTAACTGCTGTTTAGCAAGTAATTGAATATGGGATTTATAAGCTAGGTAACGTTGCGCCGCAGCATTTATGTATTTTCCACGTTGAGTCATTCTGACGGCACCCATTGGTGTGACTGGTAAATTAAGATTGATCAACATCTTCACCTAACTTCGACTCTAAAAAGGATAACTGACCTTCTGGCGGTTCATTTTCGAGCTTCTTTACCTTAGTTGCATAAACAGGACCAATGCCCTTAGCGATGCTTTTTGCACTTTTTAATGGACGGTTACATACCGGACAATTCAAGACCTCACCGCCGATGCTTTAGCAAGCTCAATTTTCAATTCCTCATAACTTAGTAGATCAATAGGCGATCCTGCACGTGAACGACGTATACCCATTTCTTTTAGTCTAGATAAGACAAAATTCCGTTTCATTTCATTTTGAGATTGAACAGCTTGGTAAAGTAATCCAATCAAGCACCCCTCCTTTCCAACTATGGATTTATTTTCTGAAACATCTGGTCCATTTTACGTTTACGATTTTCCAATTCTTTAATGTTAACTGGCTCATTTGACTCAACAGCTGGATTTTTTTGCAGCCATTCAGGCACAACCTCAATCCTCCCTGAACCCCTTCTATATGGAGTAACCTTGTTCTGTTTCTGAGCCTGTTTCTCTTTAAATTCAAGCTGATAGGCTTCGACTTCTGATGTCTTTTTAAAACCTTTGTCAAACCAATCTGTTAAGATGGCTTCAACATATCTCCACGTCTTTTTACCCTGTTCTGTTGAACGCTTCATGGCCAATACAACTAGTTCATCCGAAAGGTCTGCACACCAGGAGGATATCTTTTCAGTTATATAACTACCTATCACACCAAAACCATTCTCTTCATAGAACCGAAATGGATTCTCTTGTGGAACTGGACTTACATCTACAGGTTCATCTATCACAAAGGGTTCTACGTATTCCTGCTCCTCTTCTTCTACACCTATCTCAGGTTGAGCAATCTCTGGTGGCTCCCAAGAAGTAATAGTAAGGCCATCTATGTGATATCCAAGAGCTATGCAGTTATTGATAAACTCGTTTACTAGATCTTTGTTTTTGATACCATCAAGTTCTTTTTTTATACAAGCAATCACTTTCGGACTCTTGATAAAGTTGTACTTTGCCCAATTGACAATCATGATTTCCTTCGTCTTACCGTCATAAATGATTTTTCCGTAATCAATGAATCTCTGAAGCAACTTATCTACAGTTTCGCGGTTATATCCCGTCTCTGTTTCGACGATGCGCTTCGGGAGTTCATAAATGCCGCATTGTGAGGTTTTACTGTTAGTCATTAAATACAAGTAAAAATATTTTTCCTCCGGTGTAAGGTCAAGAACGAACCCATCCTGCCAAAACTCGATATGCACTTGTCTATATTTCGCCATGCTCTTATCTCCTTTCACAAATAGCAAAGCTATTTTTAACTACTTTCACGGTATAATCTGGATACGATTTTTTCATATATTTAAGGACTAGCTTTTTTAAGTGATCCTTATCCTTTGCCTCCTCCCAGATCCACGCTGGAAGGAGGACATTTGTCTTATATTCGAAATTACTCATCAGTCAAATTTAATTTCCTGATCAATTACAGAAGGCTTTTCTTTCGAATCAGTTTTCCCTGTTTTTGGTACTACATCGATAATTTCCGGCTCGGTAATATCTTCAACCTCACTTGCCTCATCAGTTATATCCTTCATTTCTGGTTCCTTCTCGTCCTCAGCAACAGCAGTTTGCATTTCAACAGATAGAATTCCCCACTTGCCAAGCATGTTCCTTAAAACAGTCTTCATAGCCATAGCATCATAATCAGAACGCCAAACATTGTTTAAACTCGTTTTGTCCTTAGCTTTATTAAACTTAATGCGATGCGCTTCTATTTCATCACGGGTCCAATAGACGGTCTTTTCAAAACCATTTATCAGTTTGAAATATCCGCAATATCCGATCACCTTATCGCTTGTAGCAGCATCTAAATCAAGGTCAATTTCTTCTGTAAGGCGGTTCCACTTAACGAGTTCACCTTCACGAACCTCAATGACATTAATGCTTTTATATTGGCCTGTTCTAAGTGCTAACTGAATGTATCCTTTGTATCCTAGTTGGAATTGTGCCGCCTTATGGCCTTTCTTGCTGTCATAGAAAGGAACAATCCAGGCATATCCAAGATTCTTATCAATCGGTAGATCCAGAGTGGCTGCCACCATCGCAGAGGAAACGATACTCATTGGCTCAGCTGCCTGAATGTTAGGATCTCCGTTATATAAATTCAGCAGAGATGACATAAATTGAGGTGCCTTTTTTTCTAAAACCTGTTCAAATTTCTTTTTCATTGTTGGGGCACTAAGTAAATTTTTAAGACCCAGAGATTGAGCAGCAACCTGTTTTGATGCTTCTGGTTGTTTATTTACTAATTGATTTTTTAAAGCAGCATTTGTAGCCATTAATTAGCCATCTCCTTCACAGCGAATTTACGAAAACTAGTTTCTTTCAGGACCTCACGGTAAATATCAGGGTATTTTTCTTTCAAGGCCTTTGTATCGACTCTGCTTTGTGATTGGTTTTTCCAAGATACAAGGAAGCTGTCGACCAGACCTGTTTCAGCATCCTTTAGTTCAGCCTTGATTTTATTTTCAATTTCCGTTTTCGCTAACTTGATGAGTTTTTCGTCAGCTTTGATTTCTTCGTATTGAGCCAAATACTCTTTATAGTCAGATGGGAGAATAATCTCCTTGTCCTTTTCAGCGCGGTCATATTTTTCTTTAAGGTATTTTTCAGCAGCACTGGACCCGTCCAACTCTGGAGGGATTCCTTGAAGAACATGAAACTCCCAGAAATGCTTTTCAGCAGAGAAAATCATGTTGATAAGCTCCTCATCACGTTCTACTTCTTTCCAGATAAATTTATTTCCACCGACAAGCACAGCGATATAACCCTTTTCCTTACCTGTCACACCAAGGTAATGTTGAACTTGCACAAGATAGGTGGCCGGGACTTCATCTAACTCCCATTCCTTTGCTAGATAAGCACTTGTTGTCTTGCATTCAAGCAAAGAAGATTCACCAATAACGAGCCGATCCAGGTTAGCCTTAATAAAGGGGTATTCTGGATGGGTGTACATGAAGTTTGTTCGACGAACCTTCTTATCTGTGCGCTTTTCAAATTCCTTGGCAACCACATTTTCCATTTCATTTCCCCAATAGATGGCTTCATTATCAATTTCTTGTGGGGTAACCTGTCCCGTTTTCTCAAGCCATAATTCAAACGCTGTACGGTATTTATTTAGGCCGAGAATGATTCCAGCATCACTGCCACCGATTCCTTTAGTACGTTCTTCAAGCCATTCCATACGGCTCATATAACGAGTAGAAATTGCATTCATATTCATTGCCATAATAAAGTCCTCCTTTACCGTCACTGGACAATGTAGTACAATGACGGTAATTCAATTATTTTTAAATCACTGGTTCCTGTTCTCAGCAGGAGCCATTTTTATATTGCTGTTGAAAATATCGCTTGATATTCTTCTGCAAGAAAGCGTTCAAGATTATCTTTCAAAATTAATTCGCCATCAATTTCAACATAATCATCACCGGATAGAATCTCTGTTCCAAAATAATCAACGCCTGCATGTTCAAGTTGATCTACCATGTTCGGGTAACCAGTACGTTCAATTTCTTCAATTACTGGATGATCTCTCACATTCCTCACCCCCTTTCAAATCATGAGTTAATCCCATGTTCTTGATGCGCAGTTGGAATTTGCCGTAGCAGTTAAAAATTTCTATAATAGACTTATCGATTCTAGAGCTTTTTCTCTGAAAGTAGTAAGTAGCCGCTTACTGCTTTTTTTGTTATTTTCTCTAATAAAAACTGCTTTGTTATACCTGATAAACTCAGCCATTCTCCAGCTTTGATTCTCATGAATTCCTCACCACCATTTCTACCAAAATCCCTTTAGCTCTCATCAACTTAACAACCTCTTCAAATCGATCACGACGAACCTTTTTGTCGTGCAGTCTTTCAAGTTCGCGAATAGAATTTAACAAATCAATAGCCGTCAGCTTTGCTTCCTCAAAATCCCCTTCGTAAAGTGACTTTTCAATACGTCCATAGCAACTATGTACGGCTCCAAACTCTTTGGCAGCATGCTTTATATCTTGCGGTAAAACTGAATTTTTAGTTAAATCCATATAATAAATCCTCCAATCAATGTTGATAGACTTTGAACAACAGTTGTAATATCTATTCCACATAGAAGAGCAGCCAGTGCTTCAGGAGCTTGAGTTGCCTGGAACCATCTAATAGCATCCGCTAACTTTAATTCCAGCTTGTCATTCTCCAATCTCGAGACAGCACTCCTAGATATAAATATCTTTTCGGCCAGTTCCTCTTGGCTAAGTCCGGAGCGAAGCCGCGTTTTACGGAGCATTGAACCAAATTGCATAATATGCTCACCTCCCTATAATGTGCAGATATTGCACATGTGCAGAATATGGACAGAATTTAAGTATTAAATTTAGTAAAATTTACATATAGGTAGAAACTAGATTGCTAGCTTACTTTACGAGGTAACCAGTTTTCTATGTAGCGGATTGCACTTTGTAGTTCCTGCCTCTTAACATCTTTGTAGCTGGCGACGCCGAACCTGTCTTTGATTTCCCGATAGATTTCTTTGAAAAGCCTGGCAGCTTCTTTCTTATCTTCGGTAAATTCATATACTCGGCGCGCTACACCTTTTTGTAAGCGACGTTGTTCGCCGTGATCAAGGGTAATTTGTTGTTCTACTTTTATTTCAAGCTCTTGAATCTTATTAGAATGTTCGGTAGTGACTAGTTTTAGCTCTTCTGTTTCCTCGGCTGTGATGGCTGATAGTTTCATGAGAGCGACTAAGGATTGTTTTTCGTTTAATGGGACGATCTTGTCTGTAGAGTAGCTTCCTGTTTGCCGGATGGATGGAAGAACTTCTTCTACAATCCAATCAGTGAATTTTTCTGCTTCCGGTTTACGAGAAGTGAAAACTAATTTATAAACACCAGCTTCGTTAATAACAGCCATTTGTTGCATTCCACCAAGGGTATTCACAGTATGAAGTCCCTTTTGTTTCGGATTTAATCGATCAACAGAACGAGTAACGTTTGTTAATTCCAAAATGTCACAAACATCTTTTGCTACGAACCAAGGCTGATTATCTTTCAAAACTGTTCTAACTTGTTGTTCTTGATAATTGAACACTTTTTGTAATTGATTCATTCGTGGACCTCCTATAAATCGTGATATTCAAGAAACTTTACTAGAGCTTTTACAGCATCCTCTTTGCTATAACTGGGGTCATTAACAAGATCATAAGCAATCTTCAAAATATCTGTTCTCATTTCTGACTTTCGAAGCATTTCTTGGATGTCTGGCAATTAGACGACCTCCTTCTTGAAATAGCTTGTGTTTTCATCAACCCAGCGAGTGTGCTGCTCGATCCACTTGAACAACAAATGAGTCGGTACCAGAACTCCAGCTTCTCGAAATACCGGAAAGTCAGAACGATTTATCAACTCTGATGTCTTTGTCTCACCAATGTTGAACAGCTTCATCAACTGCTTTCTTGTAAGCAATGGAGGTAATTGGTCTTGTTGAAGTACTTCGGTTATAGATCGTTTAATCTCTTCTCGAAATATTTCTCGAATGTTCTCATCAACAAGCCCGAATACTTCTGTAACAGCTTTTTGTATTTCTGCATGGAAGATGCTTAAAACGTGTTCATCAGCTAGCTCTAATTTAACTTGGGCCATTATACTTCTCCTTTCGTACTTATAAATCGATCTTAACAAATTAGCTTTTTTCCAATTTTCACAGATAAGAATGCCGTACAAATTCATAACAGTTTGTTTCGCAAGGTAATTAGCAATTCCTGTTTCTTATGCTTTCATGATGTTTCATTTTGATTAATGAAATTGGGAATTTATTCATAGGTTCATGTCAAGTGTTTTTTAATAATTTACGAAATTTGAATTACTTGTTGCTGACAGATGTCACTCAGTTTCAGTTTCATCCCTTTTATAAGCTCTGGAACCTCTGCGAAGATTATGTTGTTAGCTGCTAATACATTGATTAAATCGTTTATGACTTATTCTTTTTTTTTTTGGTTCATGCGATTACTCCTTTTAGGCTGAATTCGCTTTATCAAGTTCCCCTAAGGAACTATCATTTTCAAAAAAAATAGTCCATTTGAAACTTAGTGAGCCAGCAATTCTTTTAGCGACAGCTACACTTGGTGTTTTCGTGCCATTTTCAACATGTGTATAAAAGCTTCTAGATATGTCACACATTTTTGCTACTTGATCTTGTGTTAGCTTTCTATTGGTGCGTTTTTCTTTTAGCCAAGATCTCAATTTCGTCACCTCCACGTTCCTTTTAGGAACATCTTATATTTGTATTATATGTTCCGTAAGGTAACACGTCAACAACATATTAACTCTTTTAGGAACATTAATCGAAAGTTTCTAAAAGAAACATTATAATAGCATTAAGAAACATAGGAAAGATGTGGTTTTGTGGATATTCTAGGTAAAAGAATAAAACAATTAAGAGAAAGTAAAAAACAAACAGATAGTAAGTACACCCAAGGGTATATAGCGAATTTAATCGGTGTTGCTAGAACTACATATACAGCTTATGAAAACGGGACTAAGCAACCATCTCTTGAGACTGTTAATAAGATTGCGGATGTATTTAGCGTTTCTACAGATTTTTTACAAGGACGAACGAACAATCCTACTCAATTGGGCCACGCTGAAAAAGATGAAAAAGACATCGCAAAGCGTATGGAAGAAATAAAAAAAGACCTATCTAGTCAAGATGGTCTCATGTTTTCTGGTGAACCCTTAAGTGAAGAAGCAGTAGAATCACTTATGGAAGCAATGGAGCACATGGTTCGTCAAACTCAACGAATCAATAAGAAGTACATTCCTAAGAAGTACAGAGATAAAGAAACCGAATAGGAATGCGAGGCGAATCAAGTGGGTTGGATTAAAGAAAAGGTTATTGAACTTACGAAGAAATATGATACTAGAGATCCATTCGAACTTGCTTCATGCTTAAATGTGTTTGTGTTCGAATGGGACTTTCACGAAGAAATCAACGGGGTATACAAGTATGACAAACGAAACAAGTACATATACATCAATTCCAATTTAAATATAAATAATAAATTGTTTACTTGTGCTCATGAGCTAGGCCATGTTGTACTCCATCCTAGAGCCAACACCCCTTTCATGAGAAAAAATACACTATTATCCGTGGATAAGATCGAAAAAGAAGCTAATCGATTTGCTGTTGAATTGCTGGTTCCTGACGAAGCTTTGTATGACTACCAAGATAGCAATCTATCAATACATGAAATATGTGAGCAATACTCAGTTCCTAAGGAGTTAGCGTGCATAAAAAATTTTAACAATTAACTAGGTATATCCACACATTACTATTTCATCACGAAAATACATTCGTGTTTTTATTTTAGGCACCGATGGGTCAATTGCCCATATATACATAAATATCACATTCGATAGGAGGTTTATAAATGAGCTGAAATTGTCCTTTTCGTATAAACAGTTTCAGTTGTCTTTGCAAATTTATATATTAAAGATAAACGGGGTGTAGATTTGATAGCTATTTTCATAATAGGCTTTCTAGTATTTTTATTTTCTTTAACCTACCTAATTTTTCATTTTATTAAAAAGATAAAAAATAGGAACCGCACACTATCGAAAAAAATCTTCTATTCTACTTTTGTAGGGGGGTTACTCTTATTTATTGTCGGGGGTTCTTTTATGGATACTGGAATACAGGATCAATTAAATGAAGCCTTAGCAAATAATGAAAAATTAACTTCTGAAGTCAATGAACTGAAGTCTAAGGTTAAAGAACTACAAAAAAGTAATAAGGATCTAATTACAGCTAATGAGAAATTAGATAAAGACTTAAAAGATACAACAACTAAGGTTACAGCATTAGAACAAGCTAAACAGGAGCTAAACGATCAAAAAACTACCTTTGAACAGGACAAGGTCGGTCTCAATAAACAAATCACGGATTTAGATGCTAAAAATAAAACTTTAGAGAGCGAAGTTACTAGTTTAAAAGAACAACTTACAAACAAAAACACAACAGCTAGCGCAAACAAGAGTTCAAACTCTAACACATCAGGAACAACAAATAAGACTGCTTCATCATCTAATAGCTCGAGCCCAAAAACTGCTACGGATACTACTGGTGGAAATGAAACCTTTGCTAATTGCACTGAACTTAGAAAAGTTTACCCCAACGGAGTACCGAGCTCTCATTCAGCCTATCAATCAAAAATGGACCGTGATAAAGACAATTATGCTTGCGAGAGATAAATAGATTGCCCTCCCCTGGGCTTTTCTTTTAAAACTAAAACAGAACATATATTCTATATCGGAGGTTTCATGATGAATGCTAAAAACGAAATTGAAAAATTCAATCTACAAGAAGAAATTAAGAAGTCTAAACAAACAGGCGTGAAGTTGGTGAAAGTCCCTCTGCTCAATAATTTTAGATTAGTAGACGGTAAATTGCAATATGACATCGAAGATTATATCGAGACGCCTATACATTTTTTGAAAGATGAAAAATTGAATTAAGGAGTCGCGCATGCGCGTATCATCATCATCTATATTCTTATTCTCTTTCTTATTCTCTTTCTTATTCTTAGTTCTTCTTCTTCCCCCTAGTCTATGGATAGTCTATGCATACCCTATCGATACCGTATAGATATGGTATAAAACCTTTATGTATCAAGGGTTACAGCAATTTCAACAAATATGTAAAATCTATCCTATAGATACTGTACTTATACCATATCCGTAGTGTTTCTATAGAGTATGCATACGGTATCTACACCCTATTTATACCGTATGCAAGGAGTATAGATAGACCTTAAAAATGAAAGGTTGTGGAATATATTGGCATACTTCCGGAAAGTGAAAGCAAAAAATAAAAAAGGATATACTTGGGCATTTACGATTGAAATTGGGATTGATCCTGAAACAGGAAAAAGAAAACAACTCACACGAAGAGGTTTTGAAACTAAAAAAGATGCAGAGATGGCTTCAGGAAAGATTCAACAGGAAATAGAGAATGATGAATTTATTCAACCGAAAAAGGTACTTGTAAAAGATTTTATGGTCGACTGGCTAAATAATATTGCTAAACAAAATGTTAAGCCTTCTACTTTTGCTGGTTATAAAGGGGTTGTTGCTAAAAGGATCATTCCTATATTCGGGGCTTTAAAACTAGAACAACTAAAACCTATTATGATTACAAAATATTATAATTCACTCTTAGAAGAAGGATTATCTGAGGAATATATTGATTATATACATTCTATTCTTAAAACATCCTTAAATACTGCTGTAAAATGGGAATTCATTAAAACAAATCCTGTTGTAAAAGCTGATAAACCTTCTCTTAAGAAAAAAAGCGTTTCAACATGGAGTATAGAAGAATGTAATGCATTTCTCTCCAAAGCGAACGAAGACAGCAAACCTCATTTTTATATTTTGTATTTATTAGCAATCTATACTGGAATGAGACGAGGAGAAATATTAGGATTGAAATGGAGCGATATTATTTTTACCCAAAAGAAAATAAGTATTGCTAGGACTCTATATTATATCCACGATCAAGGTATTATTGAACAATCGACCAAAAACGACGGATCAACTCGTGTAATTTCTATATCTGATATGGTAATAAACGAACTAAAAAAACATCAATTGTGGCAGAAAGAACGTAAACTAGAATATGGTATCCCCTATTCAGAAGATGGATATATAACAGCTAATCACAAAGGCGAAGCATTGAATCCAAATTACGTTTATAATCATTTTGTAAAAATGACTAAGAAAGCAGGATTAAAGAAAATACGCTTCCATGATTTACGTCATACACATGCTACAATTATGCTGCAGCTAGGAGAACATCCGAAAATCGTCTCTGAGAGATTAGGACATTCTTCAATCGAAATGACGATGAATACCTATTCTCACGTTACACCAGATATGCAGCAAGATTCTTCTGATCGCTTTGAAGAGGCCTTAAAAAACGCGAAAAATCTATAAATGTGGTCAATCCGTGGTCAAATAGCCATAACAAAAGGTTGAAGCCCCTATTCTACAAGGGTTTCAACCTTTTGTTATTTACATCACACGTTTAAACATCTTCTCCATGTCATAGCCTGAGTAATGAATAATAATCGGCCTGCCATGAGGGCATGTAAAAGGATCAGATGATTGCCTGAGTTCATCCAAAAGTGCTTGAATTTCATCATTGCGAAGATGGCGATTGGCTTTAATGGAAGCCTTACAACTCATGAGGATGGCTGCTTCTTCACGAAGTTTCCTTATATCCACTTTTTTCATAGATAAGAGTTGTTCAATCATTTCTTCGATTATTTCCTGTTCAATTCCTTTAGGAAACCATTGCGGATGAGCTCGTACAATGAAGGAATTGTAACCAAATTCTTCTAGGAAAATCCCGACTCTTTCCAACTCTTCCGTATTCTCATTAATGCGAATGCACTCGTCATTAGAAAATTCCAATGTAATAGGGACGAGCATTTCCTGGAGTTCATTTTCAACACGACCCACTTTTTCTGAAAAATACTCATACTTAATTCGTTCTTGAGCAGCATGTTGATCAATAATATACAGGCCATTTTCATTTTGGGCAAAGATATACGTTCCATGCATTTGACCGATCGGATAAAGAACAGGCACTCTTGGCACATCTTTCGCAATGATTTCAGCCCCATCAGAAAATACCGCATTCATATTTGTTTCACAATGAAATTCAGTCGGTGAGTCCTCATCTGCTGCTTCATGACTCACTATATCTTCTTGATATGGTTGAAAGACTCTTATTTCTTCATGTAGATTATCGGGATATGCTCTGTCAAGTTGTAAAGTAGACTCATCACGAATATACGACTGACCACTGATTTGATGATTTTCTCCTTCATTCCTCAACGTTTCTTTTATAATCGTTGAGTCTTTTTTTGCACTTTCAAGTATTTCATTCTCCCCTTGATCGACATGTCCTAGGTCTAGTGACGTTTGCTCACTTTTCAACTGTTCTTTTTGTATTGGAGCAAATCCACTTGGAATTAATGCTCTTTCCTTAAAGGCTAATTTTATTGTTTCAGTGACAAGCTGGTTCAACTCTTGTTCTTTACTCAATCTCACTTCCATTTTTGCAGGATGTACATTGACATCGACTAATATTGGATCCATTTGAATAGATAGAAGAACTATAGGATATCTACCGATTGGAAGTAGTGTGTGAAAACCTTCCGAGATTGCTTTTGCCAATGGATAGTTTTTGATAAATCTTCCATTTATCATCGTTGAAATATAATTTCTGGATGCACGAGTAATCTCCGGTAAAGCAATATAGCCTTGAATGGTGAAGTCTAATGATTCACCAGTAATTGGGATCATCTTCTTCGCAATATTAATCCCATAAATGGCAGCAAGAACTTGTCGAACATCACCATTGCCGTTCGTATGGAGTAATCTTTTCCCATTATGTGTAAGTTGAAAAGAGACTTCTGGCTGGGAAAGAGCAAGCCGGTTGACGACATCTGTAATATTACCTAGCTCCGTATGGATGGTTTTCATATATTTCAAACGTGCAGGTGTGTTATAAAACAAATCAGAAACGAGCAGATCCGTGCCCTTTCTACTGGAATGGGCGGATAACTCTTTAATAAGTCCCCCCTCAAGCATAATCTTCGTTCCCGGTCTGTCTCCTGTGCTTGTTTTCATTTCAAATTTAGAAACGGATGCAATACTTGGGAGCGCCTCACCACGAAACCCCAAAGTACGAATCCTGAATAGATCATTTTCATCTTTGATTTTACTAGTCGCATGGCGATGAAATGCCTTTTTTACATCCTCTGGAAGAATCCCATCACCATTATCAATAATCCGAATTGAGGATAACCCCGCTTCTTCAATTTCAATTTCAATGATTGAGCTGTTCGCATCAATCGCATTTTCCGCAAGTTCTTTGACAACTGATGCAGGTCGTTCAACTACTTCACCAGCAGCGATTTTATTCGATAACGCTTCATCGAGTTGGACAATGTTTCCCAAGTTATCACCTCACATTTATTTTAGTTTTTTTTGCAGTTTATAAAGCATATTTAGTGCATCAAGTGGTGTCATGTCCAATATTTCTACTTTTTTTAGATCCTCAAGTACTTTAATTTCTTTTGAAGAAGAGACCTTCTCCTCTGAAGGCAACGCCTGTTCAAAAAATGATAATTGAGATTCATTTGCTGATTCTTGTTTATGTTGATTATTTGCTTCGTAAACAATCTCAGAGCTGGCTGCTTGTGGGACAGCTAATGTATTTCCTTGTTCAAGCTGTGAAAGAATGACGTTTGCACGGTTGATCAACGCCTCTGGCAATTGAGCAAGCTTTGCTACATGGATTCCGTAACTTTTATCTGCAGGACCTTCTTTTATTTTATGAAGAAATACAACATGGCCATTTTGCTCAACAGCACTTACATGAACATTTTTCAATTTTGGTAGTTCTTCATCTAAAACGGTCAGTTCATGATAGTGAGTCGAAAAGAGCGTCTTCGCCCCTATTTCTCCATGAATATATTCAATGATTGCTTGAGCAAGTGCCATGCCGTCATATGTGCTTGTACCACGGCCTATTTCATCAAATAATATTAAACTATCTGCAGTCGCATTCGTAATGGCATTCCTCGCTTCTAACATTTCAACCATAAAAGTACTTTGCCCAGAAATTAAATCATCTGCAGCCCCAATCCGGGTAAACACTTTATCAAATATCGGTAATATCGCTTCGTCTGCCGGAACATAACAACCGATTTGCGCCATAATAGACGTTAAGGCAATCTGACGCATATACGTACTTTTCCCCGACATATTCGGACCTGTAATAAGCAAAACTTCTCTTTCAGTGTCCATATAGCAGTCGTTAGGGACATATTCCTGTGATTGCAACACTTTCTCAACGACTGGATGTCGACCATTCTGCAATACAATCTTTCTATCATCTGAAAATGTAGGTTTTACATAATGTCGTTCTTCGCTTATCGTCGCAAAGCATTGTAGCACATCTAGCTCACTGACTTGTTTAGCCAGAGCTTGCAAACGTGGGATAAATTCTTTAACACGCTCACGAATCCCGATAAACAGATCATATTCAAGCCGAATGCTGTTTTCTTCAGCCTGAAGAATCAATGCTTCTTTTTCTTTTAATTCAGGAGTGATAAACCGCTCTGCATTCGATAAGGTTTGTTTCCGTTCATAACGGGAATCATCCAGATTCTGAAGATTTGCTCGCGTTACTTCAATATAGTAACCAAACACTCGATTATAGCCGATTTTCAACGATTTAATCCCGGTTTTTTCTCGTTCTTCTCGTTCAAGCGTAGCAATCCATGTCTTCCCATTCCGACTAGCATCACGGTATGTATCCAGTTCCGCGTGAAACCCGTCTTGAATGAAATTCCCTTCTTTTATCGAAAGTGGTGGATTATCAATGAGTGATGTTTCCAATAAATCGGTCAGCTCTTCGCAAGGATCAATTGCTTCAGAGAGCAAAGCCATGTCTTCATTTTCAATACTAGCAATAATGTCACGTATATTCGGGAGCTGTTTCAGCGAACGCTTTAACTGAATTAAATCCCTTGCATTGACATTGCCAAACGCGACCCGACCAGCTAATCTTTCCAGATCATATACTTCTTTTAAACGCTCGCGAAGGTCTTGCCTTTCAAAATAATGACGAATAAGTGTTTCAACAAGATTGCTTCTATGACCGATTTGGGCCCTGTCAATTAAAGGGCGATCAATCCATTGCTTGAGCATCCTTCCACCCATCGCTGTTTTTGTTTCATCGAGTAGCCATAAAAGGGAACCTTTCTTGCCTTTACCACGAATCGTTTCGGTGAGTTCTAAATTTTTTTTAGAATAATAATCCAACTTCATATAATGATCCGTTTCATAGGACTGCACAATTTGCAGATGATCTAGGCTTCTTTTCTGAGTCCGAAATAAATAATGCATCAGTCTTGATGCCGTCTTTTTACTCTTTTGATCCTCTAGATTTGTTAATAAGTTTGAAAACTGATCGTTTACATCGATTTGATCTTCGAAAGAAAGTGCAGAAACACCTCGATCCTTCAGCTGCTTTTGCCGAGCTTCTTGGAAATTAGCTTCTAACACGACCTCCTTCGCCCCAACGATCGCTAATTCATTAAACACGCTATCAAAAGAACCATTCGTAATAGTAACCTTGCTTTCCCCAGTTGTTAAGTCGGCATAGACAAATCCGAATGTCCCATCGAAAAAATCAGTGATAGAGGCAATGTAATTATTTTCTTTCTCCTCCATCCCTTTACCATCCATTTTCGTACCTGGGGTTATTAATTGGACTACTTCGCGACGAACGACTCCTTTTGCTTGCTTAGGGTCTTCGGTTTGCTCACAAATTGCGACTTTATATCCTCGCTCTATTAAAACATCTATATAAGAAGCTGCAGAGTGATAAGGGATTCCGCACATTGGAATACGGTCTTCACTACCACCACGGCTTGTCAACGTAATTTCGAGTTCTTGTGAAGCATGTACGGCATCTTCAAAAAACATTTCATAAAAATCGCCTAAACGAAAAAACAAAAAGGCATCTTGATACTCTGCCTTAATTTTTAAATATTGTTGCATCATCGGCGTATTCGCTGCCATTGTTTCAAAACCTTTCCTGCTAAGATCTTTGTTTGGATTCATTATAACATACGGCCCCTGCTGGTTTCACGTATACTCTTTTGGAAAAGCGTCAAGCAAAAATTTCAAATCATTTTATTTACAATAAAAAATAGCAACATTTTTTCATAATGAAACCGGATGAACGATTGCACATCCGGTCTGATTGCAGGTGCTAAAGTTTAATCCTTGGATTTATTCATCTTCAAATTCGTCTAGAAAATCTGGATCTAGATCTTCGAAATCATCGTCTAAATCTGAATACCAGTCATCATCATCACAGCCATGTGGATTAACAGCAACACAAACCTTCGTCTCTCCAATGACTTCCACAAAGAATTCCCGTTCCACATGAACAATGATTTTTTGTCCACATGGAGAAATGCAGGCTTCAATGCAATTTGGCTGTTGTACAGCTTTTGCTATAACATCTTGATCATCATGGCAATCAGGATCACGATATTTCAACGAGATAAAGTCACAATACGTAACCTTTTCTGTGACGACTTCGGTTTTTGTATTATGATTATACGAATACCAAACGTTAATCTCGTAGCTGCCGCGAATTTCTACCTTCTTGCCAATTTTCTCTGCTTCGTACTTATGGTTGATGATCCAACAGCCTAGAATGCTTGTGGGATGATGAGCCGGGCAAATGGTGTGTTGGGACTTCGTAAATTTTCGTCCTTTTGCCACCACCGCTTTCGTTATAATCTCTCTATAGTGTGACATGCTAGCGAACCCTCCTCATACAGTTTCCATTCATCCTATGCGTGTAAAAAGTCTAGTGTGCAAGTTATTTTGATTTAGAAACTGGATGTAATTAGTTTTTAACCTACACTAGTCTATGCGTCCCCATAGGGATATGTGTCATAGCTTGTTGGAGTCGGTAGATAGCAAGAATTAGTAATGATATCACGCTTTTTTCAGGCAAAAGAAAGAGGATGTCCCTTAATTGGGGCATCCTCTCTGTCTTATTTATGAACAACCATTACCACCTGCGCGCACTTTAGAACCCGTTTCTCCACTTAATAGATCGCCTTCAGTCGTTTCAATAATAATATCTGTTACTCGATTAGAAATCTGTGAAGCAACCATTTGTAATAAGTCGTTTACGTCCACCTGTGACTGCTTGAATTCCTGAACAATTGGTAAATCATCCAATTCTTCTTCAATTGCGGTAAGTTTGCTTTGTGTTTGTTGATAAGCCTTCTCTTTTCCGTAATTTTGGAAATTCACAGCTTGCTTTTGCAGACTTTTCATGCTCGCAATCATTTCACGCACTTTCTGATTTTCATTGATTTGCGCTTCTGCACGTTTGAAAAAGTCAACTTCATCTGTTTCTGCAATCATTTTCGCTAGATCTGCTGCTTTAGCTAGAATTTCATCTTTTGTAAAGTTCGCCATCTTTATTCCCCTTTGACCGCTGCCACTTCTTCAACCATATCACCTTTTAACGACCATGTTTTCGCTTCGATTACTTTCACTTTCACAATTTGGCCAATTGCAGATTTAGGTCCTTTGAAGTTGACTAGTTTATTTTTCGTCGTATATCCGGCTAAAACGTCTGGATTATTTTTACTTTCACCTTCGACAAGCACTTCAACAATTTGACCTTCATATGCCTTCATTTTTTCAGCAGACGATTCGTTTACAAGTGCATTCAATCGTTGCAAACGCTCTTTTTTGACTTCCATCGGTATATTATCCTTCATTTTCGCAGCTGGAGTCCCTTCACGAGGTGAATAAATGAACGTATACGCCGCATCGAATCCGACTTCACGGAACAATGATAACGTTTCTTCGAATTGTTCATCTGTTTCATTTGGGAAACCAACAATAATATCCGTTGTTAATGTAGCATTTGGAATCGCTGCTTTAATTTTTCTTACAAGCTCCAAATACTGTTCTCTCGTATATTTACGAGCCATGATTTTCAAAATATCACTGCTTCCAGATTGGACGGGTAGATGGATATGTTCAAGAAGATTGCCACCTTTTGCAAGAACTTCAATTAAATGATCATCAAAATCTCGTGGATGGCTTGTTGTGAATCGAACACGCGGTATATCAATCTTGCGTATTTCGTCCATAAGGTCTCCTAGACCGTATTCGATATCTTCCAAATCTTTCCCATAAGCATTTACGTTTTGCCCAAGTAAGGTGACTTCCTTATAGCCCTGTGCTGCAAGATGACGCACTTCTTGAATAATTTCTTCAGGGCGGCGACTTCTTTCTTTCCCTCTTGTATACGGAACAATACAGTAGGTACAGAATTTATCACAACCGTACATAATATTAACCCATGCCTTGGTTTTCCCTTTACGGACTTTAGGAAGATTTTCGATCACATCTCCTTCTTTAGACCATACTTCAATGACCATTTCCTTAGACATATAGGCATCATGTAAAATATGAGGCAAGCGATGGATGTTATGTGTACCAAAAATCATATCTACGAAACCATGCTTCGATAGAATTCGATTTACAACTGATTCTTCTTGTGACATACAGCCACATACACCAAGTAATAAATCCGGCTTTTCCAGTTTCAATGATTTTAAATGTCCGAGTTCCCCAAATACTTTATTCTCAGCATTTTCTCGGATTGCACATGTATTAAGCAAGATTACATTGGCATCGTCAACTGTGTCAGTTGCTTCATACCCTAATGCCATAAAAATACCAGCCATAACCTCTGTATCATGTTCATTCATTTGACAGCCGTAAGTACGAATAAAAAACTTACGACCCTCGCCCATTCCACTTAATTGTTCTGGGATGGCAAATTGATCATATTTCACTTCTTCTTTGCCGCGCTTTTTCGCTTCCTTCAAGGAAGGTGGAACGTATACAGCTTGGAAATATTTGCTGTAGTCCTTTTCGGATTTTTTGTCCGCTGGCTTTTCAGCAGTTATTTGTTGCGTTTCCAGGCGTTGTTTTTCGTTCAAGAATATCCCCTCTTTCAATTCCATTTGCATGTACCATTCATACATCCTATTATTCTTGACTTACAACATACCATTTTAAACTATTAAAGGAATTTCAACAATCCTTTATCCTTTTTATTCGGATTTCAGCCACGGATTAAGGATATTCCAAAAGGTTTCACCGCTCCTATCATGTTACTTACGTCTTTAAACTGGCAGTAGTAATTGTTGTAGTCTGCCCCTATCTTATAGGAAACCCCTCTTATTGAATAATCCCAAGCTCTTTTCCAGCTTTTTCAAAAGCTTTCAACGCTAGTTGTAATTCTTCCTTCGTATGCTGAGCCGTTACAATTGTTCGAATTCGGGCCCTTCCTTTTGCTACGGTTGGGAAAGCAATGTCTTGTGCAAAAACTCCATATTGAAGCAATTTATCCGAAAATTGATGAGACAATCCTTCATCGCCAACTATTACAGGTGTTATAGGCGTTTTGCTGTGTCCCGTATTGAACCCTAATGTGTTCAAGCCTTCCTTTAAAAATTCGGCATTATTCCAAAGCTTTTCAATCCTTTCGGGCTCTTCCAACAACACGTCCACCGCCTCCATACAAGCCATAGTTACAGCAGGCGGGTGCGACGTACTGAATAAAAATGGACGGCCCTTATGAATTAAATAATCGATTAATGTTCTTGTGCTTGCAACATATCCACCAAGTACCCCAATTGCCTTACTAAGCGTACCTACCTGAATATGCACTCGGCCATCCAGACCGAAATGGTTAACAGTTCCTCGGCCATTCTCCCCTAATACACCTGATCCATGCGCATCATCAACCATAACTAGCGCATCATATTTCTCCGCCAGTTCGACAATTGCAGGAAGGGGAGCGATATCTCCATCCATCGAAAATACTCCATCTGTGACGATTAGTTTTTTTCGATACTCTTGCGTTTCTTTGAGTGTCTGCTCTAACGATTCCATATCAACATGCTTATATACTTTACGCGTCGCTTTCGTTAATCGGATTCCATCAATGATAGAGGCATGATTCAATTCATCCGAAATAACAACATCTTCATCTGTTAAAATAGCAGAAAGCACGCCTTGGTTCGTTGTAAATCCTGATTGAAATACGAGAGCCGTTTCAGTATGTTTAAACTTTGCTAGTTTTTCTTCAAGTTTATTGTGCATAGTAAATGTTCCTGCGATAGTACGGACAGATCCTGTCCCAGCTCCAAATTGCTCAACTGCAGCCAATGCTGCTTTTTTCAAACGTGGGTGATTGGATAAACCTAGATAGTTATTTGAAGAAAGCTGAATCACGCTTCTTCCTTCAATCATAACTTTTGATCCTTGTTCGGATTCTAATTCAATTAAACTTCGAAATACACCTTGCTTTTGCATAGTATCTAATTCTTTTTGCAAATATTCAAAACCCTTCATCTCTATTCCTCCTGACATATAAGGTGACAATCTATTAATCTGGTTACGGATGTAAAACCACTTTTCCACATTGCCCTTTTATCATTAAATCAAAGCCTTTTTCAAATTCTATTAATGGAAAATGATGAGTAATCAATGGGCCAATATTAACTTGACCTGATGCTAACAAGCTTGAAACCTGATGCCACGTTTTAAACATAAGTCTACCTGTGATTCCTTGCACGGTAATGCCTTTAAATACAATATCCTCGGTTATGTTAATTTCTACAGATTCTGAAGGTAAACTTAATATCGATAAACGGCCACCATTTGTGATCATTTTAAATCCTTGCTTGATAGCTGTTGGATGTCCACTCATTTCGCAAACAACATCGACACCGCTACCATTGGTAAGCTGTTCTACGTAAGCTATTGGATCATGGAGTTTGGAATGAATGGCATGTGTCGCACCCATTTTTTCCGCCAACTTTAATCGATAATCATTTATATCGATAGCAAGAACGGTTGATGCACCTACCGCTTTGGCTACAGCAATCGCCATCAATCCAATCGGACCGCAACCAATAATCGCCACAGTTTTTCCTGCTACATCCCCAGATAATACTGTATGAACCGCATTGCCCAACGGCTCTTGAATGGATGCAATATCTACGTGCATACCAATTGGATTTCTCCACAAGTTTCCTTGTGGCAGTGCTACATATTCCGCAAAGCATCCTTGTGTATCCACACCTACTATTTTTGTATTTTTACAAATATGAAATTGACTTGTTAAACATTGTAGGCATGCTCCACAGACAATATGGGTTTCTGCAGATACAAAATCTCCCACTTTTACACTCGTAACACGGGCACCAATTTTCACTACCTCACCTGAAAATTCATGGCCAAACACATAAGGTGGATTCACCCTTCTCCTTGACCATTCATCCCATGTGTAAATATGCACATCCGTACCACATATGGATGTAGCTTTAACTTTTATAAGTACCTCTTCATCATGAATCTTTGGAATGTCGACCGTTTGTATTTCAGCACCATACCCCCGTTTATGCTTGACAATCGCTTTCATTTTTCCATTCATCATGTACACTCTCCCGACATAAAAACAAGGATAACACTTAATACGGATTGTAAAACGACCATATTTTATTCATGTGATTCCATATATTTTACATAAAAATTCATTCATCTGATTAATTCACTCTTGATGTAATGCTTTTCTGCGCTAAAAGCAACTATTGAATTGAATTTCTTTATCGATACTAAGTAAATTGTACTGGCACATTTATCTTATTAACGGGCTGATGCCTGAAACCCACACTACAAAGCACGCATACAATATCTTGTACTGTAGCACTCATATAAAGGAGGGAAACAAATGGGTCAAAAGCATAATTGCGGAATCCGGTCATTTGAAGAAGTTGGCCCGGTTACTTGCTTTAAACCGTGTCATAAATGTTCTTGTAACCAATCCAATCACTCTAAATGCTTCAAACCATGTTCTTGTGATAAGAAGAAAAAGAAAGAAAAATGCCAGTGTTCTACAAAAAACATCGTAGATTCCTCTAATAACAATCATCATCACAATCATCATCACAATCATCATCAAAAAAATTGCTGCTGTTTATTTTCATTCAACTTCTGCTGCCATCGCAGAAAAAATCATTGTGGCTGCCGTAACAATTTCTAATAATGCAGGTTTTTAAAACCGTTTATTAAGACAGACTATGAGGTTATAGTCTGTTTTTATGTGATCTTCTTTTTAAATTCAAATTTTAGCATCCCACTAGCATGTTTAATTAACAAAATTGCGAATCAGAAGGAAACTTCTTTACAAAATTATTAAACAATAGATCTTTAACAAAATCAGCTGCGTAGTTCTTTGTGAGGGTATTGATTAATTCATAGTATCCACGATAATTTGTTAAGCCTAAAACTTTATCATCAATTCCATCAAAATCGGAACCAAAGCCAAGACTTTTTTGTCCCCCAAGGCTACAGACATAATCAATATGCTTTAACACATCTGTAATTGTTGCTTTTTTATCTTTTTTTAGAAATTCAGGTACGAATGTGATCCCAATCGGCGCTCCTTTGTTTATCAATGCAGAAATTTGGTCATCTCGAAGATTCCTTCGATGCGGACAAAGTTTATACGCATTCGAGTGAGAAGCAATAATATCATGTGCCCGTTCAATTACATCCCAGAACGCCCGCTCTGATAAATGGGAAACATCCGTCCAAATTTTATACGCATTTAATACTTGAATCACATTTTCACCAAATCTTGTTAAACCCGCTCCTCTTAACTCCTTAGCACCATCTGCCACCATATTCGCGAAATTCCAAGTAAGTCCCACTGAACGAACTCCAAGCCTTAGTAAAGTCTTGAGTTTCAATATGTCTGCACCGATACAGTCACATCCTTCAAGTGTTAAAACGGCTCCAATTTGATCAACTTTAAGATTTTGAATGTCTTCATTCGTACGGATCCATCTTATTTGTGGCAATGAAACGATTTTACTAACAAACAACTCGACCATAGACAAAGCCGCCATAAAACGTAGATCAGGGTGAACTTTTTCAGGTATGTATATGGCAAAGCACTGAACTTTTCCTCCGTTCTCTTTTAATGATTCATATGTTATATCTAACTTGGCTTGATCATGAAAGGAAATAGTCGCGTCACTAAACATTTTCATCAGAACGTCACAATGAGCATCGAATATTTTCATGTTGTGATTCCTTTCCTTTCTCTTTTTTATACAGGAGATCAGATAGTTAATAGGCATATTGACGCCATTTCTTCCATAAAAAGAACCTGCTTGGCTATCCAAACAGGAAATTCTGAATTTTATTTTCATCTTGGTTCTATGATCAGTTTTATTGCTGTTCTTTCTTCCCCATCAATCTTAATGTCTGTAAAGGCAGGAATACAAATCAAGTCCATTCCACTAGGAGCTACAAATCCTCTTGCGATTGCTACTGCCTTGACAGCTTGATTTAACGCCCCGGCACCAATAGCTTGTATTTCCGCGGATCCTCTTTCTCTTAGAACCCCGGCTAGGGCGCCTGCTACAGAATTAGGATTAGATTTTGCTGAAACCTTTAATATTTCCATTCCTAGCCCTCCTTGTTTTCCCTTACCTGTTTGAAACGTGGCTCAAAAGGTATGACTCTATCCACTGCTACTATATTCATGAATAAATACAGGTATGACAAGATGGGAAAATAAAGTGAAACTTCTATTAGCGACAGCCTTTTCACTAATGGTTAGTCCCGTTCTACTGTCGCTAAGATCGCAGCAAACGCTTCGATCAATCGGGCATTTACGGACAGCTTTCTCTATTCGAATTCTTCAAATTCCCCTACATAAAACCCTAGCATAGAGATGCTACTGTCCGTTAATGCAGGAAAACGTGAAAAACAGCCCGCTTACGCAAGGCTGTTTTAATGATTAATGAAAAAACGGATGATCGTCGTTTATTAATAATCGATCTATTTTGTTTGCTTTTCCAGTTTTTTCATCAATCTCTATGATGACTGCACTTAAGATTGTTCTTCCTTCTTTTGGTACTTCAAAACGCACAGGTAGACTTGTTAAGAAACGATGGATGACAGCGTCTCTCTCCATTCCAAGAATACCATCGTACGGACCCGTCATTCCAACATCCGATAAATAAGCTGTGCCTTTTGGAAGAATACGATTATCTGCCGTTTGAACATGTGTGTGAGTACCAACAACTGCAGACACTTTCCCATCGAGGAACCAACCCATCGCCTGTTTCTCACTCGTAGCTTCGCCATGAAAATCAACAAAAATTATCGGTGTACGCTTTCTAGCTTCTTCTACAAGCTCTTCTGCTTTAACGAATGGGCAATCCAAAGCAGGCATAAACGTTCTTGCTTGTAAATTAATCACTGCAATCTCTAATTGATTTAGCTTGATATATTTTATCCCTGCACCTGGGGTTCCTTCTGGAAAATTTGCAGGACGTACTAAATTCTTCGCAGATTCAATAAATTCAAAAATTTCACGGTTGTCCCAAGCATGATTACCAAGCGTCACAGCCTGAGCTCCAGCTTCAAGGAATTGCCGATAGATCTTCTCGGTAATCCCGCGACCCCCAGCAGCATTTTCCCCATTAATAATGGTAATTTGCGGTCGATATTTCTCCTTGATTTTCGGTAAATACTCTTTCACCATATCTCTTCCTGGTGAACCGACTACATCTCCAACAAAAAGCAATTTCATAGTTAATTCCTTTCCAAAAACCAAACTTTAATCATTTATTCTTTCCTATTGTACCACATTTCATTTCCTGCACTTTTACGTGGATAACCACTTAGAAAAATCGTCGTCGACCATCCGATACAAAAAACTAGTTATTTTAACATAATCATAATGACCAATATCATAAATCGAGATCTCGACACCAAAATCCATTTTAAATCACTTTTACTTACACTTTAAAAGAAAAACAAAGCGTTGGACCTTAATGGCCCAAACGCTTTGTTTATTTTGCATATTCAACTGCTCTCGTTTCACGTAGCACGGTTACTTTAATATGTCCTGGATAATCTAACTCTTCTTCTATCCGCTTACGGATATCCCTTGCAAGTCGATGTGCCCCCAGATCATCAATTTGTTCTGGTTTTACCATAACTCGTACTTCACGACCAGCTTGAATCGCAAATGATTTTTCCACTCCATCATAGGATTCAGATATCTCTTCCAGCTTTTCGAGTCTTCTGATATAGTTTTCAAGCGTCTCACTTCTGGCACCTGGTCTTGCTGCTGATAAAGCATCTGCAGCAGCGACTAGTACAGAAATAATCGATGTCGGTTCAGTATCACCATGATGAGAAGCGATACTATTGATAACGACTGGGTGTTCTTTATATTTCGTGGCCAATTCTACACCAATCTCTACATGGCTACCTTCTACTTCATGGTCAATTGCTTTTCCGATATCGTGAAGAAGTCCTGCTCGACGTGCAAGTGTTTCGTCTTCACCTAACTCAGCAGCTAATAAACCAGATAAGTGTGCAACTTCTATAGAATGCTTCAAGACGTTTTGACCATAGCTTGTACGGAATTTCAAACGACCCAGAATCTTAATAAGGTCAGGATGCAATCCGTGGACCCCTACTTCAAATGTGGTTTGCTCTCCGATCTCTCGGATGTGCTCGTCCACTTCACGTCTTGCTTTGTCCACCATTTCTTCAATTCGTGCTGGATGGATACGACCATCCTGTACAAGCTTCTCTAGTGCTAGACGAGCTGTTTCACGTCTTATTGGGTCAAATCCAGATAAGATTACTGCTTCAGGCGTATCATCAATAATAAGGTCGATTCCTGTAAGCGTTTCAAGTGTCCTAATATTCCGGCCTTCTCGACCAATAATACGACCCTTCATCTCATCGTTTGGAAGATTGACTACTGAAACGGTGGTCTCAGCAACATGATCAGCAGCACAACGCTGAATTGCAAGTGAGAGTATATCTTTTGCTTTTTTGTCAGCTTCTTCTTTTGCACGGTTCTCTGTTTCTTTAATCATAAGAGCAATATCGTGTGCCAGCTCATTTTCAATACGATCAATAATAATGGCTTTTGCTTCATCACGAGTCAGGCCTGATACACGCTCAAGCTCTGTTTGCTGCTTACGAACCATCTCATCCACTTTGCTTTCCATGTCTTCAATATGCTGTTGTCTTTGGTCAAGAGAATCTTCCTTCTTTTCCAAAAGAGTTTCACGTTTATCTAACGATTCATCTTTACGGTCAAGGTTTTCTTCTTTTTGTAATAATCGATTTTCTTGTTTTTGTAATTCAGATCTTCGTTCTCGAACTTCACGCTCGGCATCTGAACGAGTTTTGTGAATATCATCCTTTGCTTCCAATAGGGCTTCTTTTTTCAGAGCATCTGCTTCCCGTTTTGCATCTTCAAGAATTTGTTCAGCAGAATTTCTCGCCCCTGCTATTTTGTTTTGAGTAATATTCTTAAAAACAAAATAGCTAACAACTGCACCGACGAATAGGCCAAGCAAACTGGAGATGATGAGTTGAATAGGTTCCATCGTTTCACCTCCCCTTGCTATGAACTTTTACTTAATAAAGTTGAACTGTCGGCAAGTACATTGTACATGACTTCAATATACAGCACTTGGCTTTTCAAAATTCTTCATTTTAAAAAATGTAAAATATACATGTTAATTGTATAGTTGAGAAATTTTATTGTCAAGAGTTTGCAAAGACTCTATACATGAATATTCAGAACGGTTCCAAAAAAATTAGAAAATATCCTTACAACCTTAATTATTTTGCCTGATCATCGAATTAGCCTTGCTAAGCTATATTATTATTATTGACCAAAAATTACCAATTCAAACTATATATACAAAGAAAAGAAGCCTAGTTTTTCATCAGGCTTCTTTTCTTTGGCACAATTAGTCGAGCAGGCTCATGTCTTCCTTTTCTTCCTCACTATCTGCAGGCAATGCATGTTCACCATCTAGATTATAATGATTGCGAATTTTCTGTGCTATTTCAAGTTTAATAGTTTTATTTTCTTTTAAGAAAAGCTTAGCATTTTCTCGTCCTTGCCCTAGTCTTTCACCGTTATAGGAATACCATGACCCGCTTTTTTCAACGATATCTAATTCTGATCCCATATCAATGATTTCGCCTTCTCTGGAAATTCCTTCACCATACATAATATCTACTTCTGCTTGTTTGAATGGAGGCGCTACCTTGTTTTTAACGACTTTAATTTTCGTTTTGTTACCGACTATGTCACTACCTTGTTTCAATTGTTCAGCGCGGCGCACTTCAAGTCTTACTGATGAATAAAACTTCAAAGCACGACCCCCTGGAGTCGTCTCAGGGTTTCCAAACATTACACCAATCTTTTCACGGACTTGGTTAATGAAAACAGCAATGGTATTGGATTTATTAATTGCACCAGATAGTTTTCTAAGTGCCTGTGACATCATCCTAGCTTGAAGACCCATATGAGAATCTCCCATCTCGCCTTCAATTTCAGCTTTAGGAACGAGTGCCGCCACAGAGTCAATGACGATAATATCTACCGCACCACTTCTGACCAATGCTTCTGCAATTTCAAGTGCCTGCTCACCAGTATCTGGCTGTGATAGCAATAGCTCATCAATGTTGACTCCGAGTTTCTGTGAGTAATCGGGGTCCAAAGCGTGCTCTGCATCAATAAATGCAGCGGTACCGCCATTAGCCTGAACCTCTGCAATCGCATGTAAGGAAACCGTTGTTTTACCAGAACTTTCTGGACCATATATTTCAATAACTCTGCCTCGTGGATATCCACCCACTCCTAAAGCTACATCCAATGCTAATGAACCACTTGAAATTGTTGAGATTCTTCTATCTGTTTGTTCTCCTAACTTCATGATGGAACCTTTACCAAATTGTTTTTCAATTTGTTTCAATGCCATTTCTAGTGCCGCTTGACGATCGCTCACTCAAGTTCCTCCTCTATAGGTTAATCAGCTTAGCTGATTAGATAATAAATTTTTAAAATAAAGCAGTAGCTCTTCCCCAGGCTTAGTATGCTAGGGTAATATTCAAACTTCTGTACTAATTCGACTTCTAAAAAAGAATGGAAGAAAGTAAGAATACGTTCATGCATTTCTATTTGTGATTATCTTTCATCCATCTAAAATACTCGCTTAATTCCCTCTTTGATGTCTATCTCTACTATATACTCTTTTCTTTCATTTGCCAAGCAAAAAACGAACATTCATTCGTTTATTGCTAAAGCAATAATAACTTAAAAACAGCGTTTCTGTCTAGCAAAAATTCCATTTCCCATTAACAAAAGCTTTAATAATACAATTTTGATCTTTTTGAAAATTAATGCAGTATTATAAAAAGATGCAATTTGTGGCTTGTTTTAGCCCTTGTTGCTTCTGCAAGCTAAATAATTCCCCACAAAGGTATTGTTTAATATTCCCAAAACAAAAAGAGAATGCCTCATTTCACCCTATGAGACATTCTCTTGTAAAATTAGGTAGAAAGATGGTTCAATAGATAATGGCAACCTTTTTTTACACTTCTTATTCTGATCTGTGCCCTGCTACCAGAGAGATTTAGTTTCTCAACTTTCGAAATCCCATTGCGAAAAGCCATGCCAATAAAAACGGTCCCTACAGGTTTCCCTTCCTGTTCATCAGGACCCGCTACTCCAGTAAAGCTGATCCCAATATCTGCATCAAGCTGTGTTCGAATATTTTCGGCCATTTCGATTGCACATTGCTGACTTACGACACCGAATGTGGAAATAGTTGCATCTTGAATTTGTAGCAGACTAGATTTAGCATCATTTGTGTAGCTAACAATTCCGCCTTTAAAGACTTTACCAGCTCCAGGAATTGTCGTTAATTGCTCTTGGAACATCCCACCTGTCAAACTTTCTGCAGCGGCAATGGACATACCTCTTGCAGTTAACTCTTTTACCAGTTCCTTAATTAAAGAAGTCTGGTCGCTTCCATAGTAAAAGTCTCCCACACGTTTCATTATTTCCGTTTCAACTTCGCTAATCAGCTGATCACATATTTCTTTTGACTCATGTTTAGCGGTAATCCTTAGCGTCACTTCACCATCGCCTGCAAGTGGAGCAATCGTCGGATTGGTTTGATTTTCAAGCAAGTCATCTATCTTCGTCTCTAGCAATGACTCTCCAATTCCGAAAAAGCGCAGTACCTTTGATTCAATGCGTTCTTGTTTATCTAGCTTTTCCATTAACCTTTTATACCCATATGTTAAAAACATAGGCTCCAACTCTTTTGGAGGTCCGGGTAGTAACATATATGTCTTATCCTTTAAAGTAAGAATCATGCCAGGGGCCATTCCGTGATCATTTGCAAGTACATCCGCATGTTCTAAAATGAGTGCCTGCTTTTTATTATTTTCTGTCATTTCCCGTCCAGTCTTTGTAAAATACGCTTGGATAGCTGTTAAAGCATGATTGTCAAAAACAAGATTTTTTCCTAAATGACGGGCAATCGTTTCTTTCGTCAAATCGTCCTTTGTTGGTCCAAGTCCGCCTGTAAAAATAATGAAGTCAGCACGAGATTCTGCAATCTCGATAACAGATTGAAGCCGTTCACTATTATCACCTACAACAGTATGAAAATAAACGTTAATTCCTATTTCTGCTAGTTGCTTAGATAAAAATTTCCCATTTGTATTGGCTATTTGACCTAATAGTAATTCAGATCCAACCGCGATGATTTCTGCGTTCATTTCCATCCCCCACAAATTCAATTACTTAGAATTAATAAATACAGTTTTGTTTTTTGCGAAATAATCCCATCCAGACCAAACAGTAAAAACCAACGCAATCCATAAAGTGATATTAGCGAATGGGAATGAAATCAAAACAAAAGGAATATTATGTAATAACAACGCTGATATAGCTACAATTTGTGCCCACATTTTTATTTTCCCTAAAATATCGGCGGCAACTACTTCACCCGTTCCCGCAAGTACTAGCCTTAAGCCTGTAACGGCAAACTCCCTACTAATAATGACAATAGCAATCCATGATTGGTTGTACATTAAATCCAAATCAATTAATACAATTAAAGCTGCTGAAACGAGTAATTTGTCAGCAAGAGGATCGAGAAATTTCCCAAGGTTTGTGACCATATTATATTTGCGGGCATAGTGTCCATCCACCCAGTCTGTTGAAGCAGCAAGAATAAAAAGTATAGTCCCTACCAAATGATTAACTGGAAGAATGTAGTCCCCCAGCATCAACTCACCCCAAGAAAAAGGTACGAGCATAATAATTACAAAAATAGGTATTAAGATAATTCTTGATATTGTTATTTTATTTGGCAAATTCACAATAGTACCCTCCAAAGTTGAATAGCATAAGATTCATTTCTTTATACGACAAGCGAAAAATAGCCATCATAAAGATGACTATTCAGCTTTTGTAAATTGTATCGTTACATTTTGAACGTCTTTCTCTGTTGGAGAAATAGCATATTCGAGTTTCTGATCATTAGCAAAAATCTCCGTTTCATAGGCTCTTCCCGTACGGATGACTACTTCGGATTCATTCGTTACATCAATTTCTTTGGCTTCTCCAGATTTTATAAGTCCATTAAAAAGTGTCTGGCCGCTACCGTTTTTTACTTTAACCCACGCTTCCCCTATAGAGGCAACTTTCAATTTAAATGTTGCGGCGTTTTTCAGTGCATATACGCTGTTTGAACCGCTAGTACTGACCATGGCTAATTCCTGGGTTGGTGTTTCCACAATAACCTCTTCTTTAACTGGCTCATCTTTGCTCTTATCTGTTTTATCAGTGTTTTTGTCTTCATTAGCATCAGTATTACTACCTTTATTTAATGGTGAATTATCAGGTTGTCCGTGATCCACAACACCTACATTATCATCAACTACCTTTGGGCTTTCACTTGGAAAAAATTTCAAATATAAGAAATAAAGTAAGACTATGATTCCAATGAAAAATAATAATCCTAATATTTTCGGAAATAGCTCCATGGCTTTCGAACTCGTCGGTAGCGATCTTCTTGATTGAACGCGTGACAACTCAGGTAGTTCGTCATGATATACGGCAGGAACCTCATTTTTATATTGATCAAAAATTTCCTCTGGTTCAAGTTCAACCGCTTCACAATATTGTTTAATGAACGCCCGAACATAGAACTGACCCGGCATCATCGAATAATTGCCTTCTTCGATCCCTATTAAATAACGTTTTTGAATCTTTGTTACTTCTTGCAAGTCATCTAAACTTAAACCCTTTTCTTCTCTAGCTTCCTTCAATCTGTTACCTAATTCCGTCAAATCAAACACCTGCCAAATTAAAAATCAAATGAACCAAACTCTGACCCTTGTAATTGATCGTTTTGGTTTACTACTTCATATGTAATTTCTTCATCAGGAGTATTTCTTAACTCAATGATGTAATCAAAATCCTCAAGTTTGTACTCCGAATTTTGAACGAAAATATCTGGATGTTCAATTATTTTCACTGCATTTAGCCTCATGATTTCCCGAACTAGCTGCCAGTGCCTTTCATTGGCTCGTCTTGTAGAGACAATCCCGTCTAAAATAAATATATTATTATTATTGTACTCATCTTCAATAAGCTGACTGCGGATCGTTTGTTTAAGCAATGTGGACGATACAAATAGCCAGCGTTTATTCGCACAGACACTAGATGCGACAATCGATTCTGTTTTCCCAACCCTTGGCATTCCACGAATCCCAATCAATTTATGACCTTCCTGTTTAAATAGTTCAGCCATAAAGTCTACAAGAATCCCTAAATCATCCCTCACGAAACGAAACGTATTTTTTTCATCTGCATCCCTTTGTATGTATCTACCGTGTCTGACAGCTAATTTATCAAGCACATGCGGTTCTCTCAGCTTAATTACCTTTATTGTATCCATTGTCGATAGAATTGACTCAAATCTCTCAATATTTCTGCTGTCATTAGCCAGCAAAAGCAAGCCCCTTCTTCCTTCATCAACACCATTAATCGCTACGATGTTTATCGATAGCATACCAAGTAATGAAGAGATGTCCCCTAATAAACCTGGTCGGTTTTTTTGTATTTCATATTCAAAATACCATTCTTTATTCTCCACTATACACACTCCTTATCAAGAAAGGGGAACCTAGACTTTTTATCATATTTAAAGATTACGCAATTTATCAATGAAGAAGAGATTTTTCCCAAAGAAACCCGATTTCATGAAAATAAAATTGTCTTGTCTCTATAATATAGCATTTCAGTAAAAGTTAAAAGGGAAAACATTACTTAACTTAATTTAAGATGATTCTCTACGTACCTAGATTACATGTTAATGAAAAAGGATGATTCAATTAGTCAGTCCCTCTAATTTGAGGTCCAAAACTTCTGAATCATCCTAATGTCTTTAGCTCGTGCCGTTGTTGTCGACTAACTTAACCATCAAGCAAGCAATAGCATGCTTCTCATCTTCATTTGCTACCGACCACAGATCAGACAATACACGTTCTTGGTCATTTTTTGGATCTACTTGTTTCGCCAGATAATCCCCAATCTCAACTGCCAAGCCAGTTATTGCATCTTGGGAAAGTCCTTGCTCTTCCCCCTGATTCAATCTGTCACCTAAGAAATCTTTCCATTGATCCCAATTTTCTAATACAGACATTGATTATCATCCTTTCCTTAATTGGTACCATATTAGCATGCGAAAATCGACTATTTTTTATTCAAGGAAGTCACACATACCAGCCCCCATTTACCCCTATAATTTGTCCAGTCATATAGGAGGCTTTCTGAGAGAGAAGAAATGCGACAACATCAGCAATTTCATTCGCTTCACCGATTCTTCCCATTGGAATGTCTCCCTGTAAGATTTCTAGTTCCTCTTCTGTAAAGGATTCTAGCATAGCCGTCGATACCGCTCCAGGCGCAACGGCGTTGACTCGGATACCATTTAGCGCTGTTTCTTTGCTCAATGCTTTAATAAATGCATTTTGCCCACCTTTGACCATCGAGTAAAGCACTTCGCATGAACTACCAGTCTGTCCCCATATTGATGTAACTGCGACAATTGAACCGCGATTACTCATTAATTTAGGAAGCAAATTTCTTGTAAGCTGAAAAGGACTAGTCACATGAAGCTGAATCATTTGTGCAACAGTAGAGTCATCCATATCGGTCACTAATCCATAAAAGCTATTGCCGCTATTCAAAACAATCGTATGTAAAGAAAAGATTTGTTTGCATAAATGTTTATATCCATCAACATCACCTAAATCAGCCTGTATCGGAATGAGTTCAATATCATAAGATGATAATTCCTTAATAAGTGCAACAATTGCTCCTTCATTCCGATTGTAATGAAGATACAATGAATAATTTTCTGCTGCAAGCTTCCTTGCAATTGCGCTCCCGATTCCCCCGCTTGCTCCTGTAATAAGTGCAAACCGTTTTTCCATCTTAATTCCCTCCTTAAAACCACCACAAAAAGAAAACAGCTCATACAAAGAAAAATCATTTGTATGAGCCATCCTCAACTTATTTAGGCAGCACTTGACAAACCGTTATAAATTTTTCATCAATCAATCTTTCAGTAGTAGCCAAGACATCATTAAATTCAATTTGTTCAAGCACTGGTACAACATCAAATAAATTCATATCATTAAAAGCATAGCGTGTAAATTGATTTGCAATATATTCTGGGGAATTTAGTGAACGTAAAAATAAGCCGATTCGTTTCTTAATCACTCGCTTCATGCTTTCTTCACTAATCCCTTTCCCCGTTTTCGCCTCAAAAAGAATTTGTTTCAACTTCGCTGTTAATTCTTCAGGATGTGCCGTATCCCCTCCTATTAACGCAAACCCAAAGCCATTCTCTTGGGTAAAGTCATAGGAAAATGTTTGGTCAATTAAACCGCTCGTATACAGATCTTCATGGATAGGCGAGCTTTTTCCTAAAAGCATTTCCAACAAGATGCTTACGGTTAGTTCTTTTTTTAATAGCTCTTGACCACTTAGATTGAGATCTGCCGATTTAATTCCGAGCATGATTTTCGGTGTTTGAACACTCATGTGCAATGTTCGATCTTTCACAGCTACATCCGAAGGCTCCGTTTCAAATTGGCGTTTTATTTCTTGCGGCGATTGAAACTCCTTACCTTCTTGGTTGCTGCGGATTTTCTCCATAATTTCTCCTGGTTCCACAGGTCCAACAATAAATAACAACATATTGCTTGGATGGTAAAAAGTCTCATAACACTCATAAAGTAAATCCTTCGTAATTTCAGCAATGGATTCAACTGTTCCAGCAATATCAATTTTCACAGGATGGTTATGATACATATTTTCAATGGTGCCAAAATAAAGACGCCAGTCAGGATTATCATCATACATTTTTATTTCTTGACCAATAATTCCTTTTTCCTTTTCCACTGTTTTCTCAGAAAAATAAGGATCTTGAACAAAATCAACGAGTGTCTTTAAGTTAAGATCAAAGTCTGCAGTACTAGAGAAAAGGTATGCCGTTCTTGTAAAAGAAGTAAAGGCATTAGCAGAAGCCCCTTGCTTACTAAACTGTTGAAACACGTCTCCATCTTCTTTTTCAAACAGCTTATGCTCTAGAAAATGCGCGATACCATCTGGTACTTTTGCATAGTCTTTTTTACCAAGAGGAACAAAATGATTATCAATCGAACCATATTTCGTCGTGAAAGTCGCGAATGATTTATTGAATCCTTTCTTTGGTAAAATATATACTTCCAAACCGTTCGTCATTTTTTCATGGAATATTTCTTCTTGAAGTTGTTCAAATGTTATTTTCTCCATTTTTTACACCTCCGTCCCTTTCATGAAATAAATGGTATCCAACTCAACTTTTTGGGCAACATCTACAATTTCCTCTTTCGTAATAGATTCAGTTTTTTTCAGCCATTCTTCCAAAGAAATAGCATAGCCAGAAACAATATTATGATAAAGGATTTCTACGAGACCGCGAGCCGAATCAACTGTTTCTAATAGTTGATTTTTGATTACTGCTTTTGTTTGAGATAATTCCTCATCACTGAAATTACCTTGCTTCATTTCTTTCATTTGCTCATGAATAATGGTAACAGCTTGATCATAATTGGCTGATTCAATGCCCGACATAACCATTAACAGGCCTTTATGGCTCTCTAAACGAGACGCCGCATAATAAGCCAAACTTGCTTTCTCCCTGACATTTATAAAAAGTTTCGAATGAGAAAAACCGCCGAATATTCCGTTAAAGACTTGTAAAGCATAATAATCAGGGTCTCCATATACAATATTCGTACGATATCCAATATTTAATTTCCCCTGTTTAACATCCATTTCCTCAATCTTTTCCTTCACTGTGTTTACCTTTTTCTGCACACTTTTCATTCTTTCGGGCTCACGGTTAGGAAGCTTGAAATGTTGATTGAACAGCTTTTGAACATCTATTTCATTAATATCACCTATTACATAAACATCCATTTCATCTTCCACGAGCACTTGCTTGTAATAACTATACAATGATTCTGCTGTAATGCTGTCTAATGACTCGATATCCCCCAAAGCATCTATACCATAAGGCTCTTCTTCACACATTACTTCCACAAGGCGCGTCGTTGCGTACCGCATTTTGTCATCATAAATGGATTGAATTCTCTGTTGAAGCGATCTTTTTTCATTATTAAACGTCCCTATATCAAAGCTTTCGCCATCCTTTTTCGGATTAAATAGGACATCTGCTAAGAAGGCAATTCCCTTTTCTAGTAAAGGCTCAGAATCATGAAGAAATTTTTCATTGGCTATTTCAAGGACAAAACTAATGATTTGATATTCCCCTTTTTTGGCAACATCTACATAAAAGCTCGCACCATATAATTCATCCAAATACGAACGTAATGCTGGTGTCGTCTTGTATGTAGCTGTGTTACTTTGCAATATATACGGAAGCAATGAACGATATGTCGCTGTTTCATGCTTAAGGGGTGCTTTCATTTTAAGTACAAGTGTATTCGTTTTGTATTGAGCTGTTTTGACGATATGCACTGAATAGCCAGGGTTTTTCTTTATTGTATCAAGAGAGATTCCCATTAAATAGACCTCCTCATTCATTTTTTATCTTTATATTGTTTGTTAGTTCAAGTGCTTTTAAACCTGTTAGAAGAAATTGAATGCATACAATTTTTCTTCAAGAACTTTTCTCTTCTTCTAAAATATACCTTGTTTAAGAAAATTCATGCAAGTATCATGGTTTTTATTATTTAATTTTTTAGATTTCATACTATTTTATGGGGACAAAAACAAAGGTGCAAGCGCCTGACTAGATAGGCCTTGAAGGAAAGCGATTGCGAATAATGCGGATAGACCTAAAACAATTTCCATATAAAGTATGGCATCTTATACGCTAAGCACAAAAAAACAAGTAAAGGGTCAGACCCCGCAACAACTAAAATCAGTATAAAATAAGTGTATGAAACACTACATACTGATTTAGAGTGCGAGGTCAGACCCTTATGAGACACCCTCGTTCAACTAATTTTTATCTTTTTCCTTTAATATAAGGCAGACCTGATGCTTTCGGAGCGTCTGCACGTCCAATAAAGCCAGTCAAAGCGATAATGGTTAACACATATGGTGCTATCAATAAATAGACACCAGGGATATCTTTGAAAAATGGCAAGCTAGCTCCAACAATACTTAAACTTTGCGCTAAACCAAAGAATAGTGCCGCACCCATTGCGCCAAGAGGATGCCATTTACCAAAGATCATTGCAGCAATTGCCATAAAACCTTGCCCATTAATCGTGGAGTGACTGAATTCATTGGATACTGTCATTGCATGGACAGCTCCGCCAATCCCAGCAAATGCTCCTGATAAAAGGACACCAGCATAACGAATTTTTGCAACATTTACTCCCATTGTATCGGCCGCCATTGGATGTTCGCCAACAGCTCGAATACGTAAACCGAATGGCGTTTTGAATATAATATACCAAACGACAACGGCTAAAACAATCGCAATGTAAGAGATATAATACCCGTTAGAGAAAAATATTTTACCGATAAACGGAATATCACTTAGGAATTTGATATCAACGCGATCAAAATTTTCTGTAACCATGTCTGTTTGCCCTTTTCCATAAAGCTTTTTAACTAAGAAAAGAGTAAGACCAACAGCCAACAAGTTGATCGCAACCCCACTGACCGTCTGATCAGCACGAAACGTAATCGATGCTACGGCATGTAGAAGGGAAAAAATTATTCCGGCAACCATGGCAACCAACACAGCAAGCCAAGGTGTAGCTGATCCAAATACATCAGCAAACGTCAAGTTAAACACAATACCTGTAAAAGCACCAATTACCATTAAACCTTCTAAACCTATATTTACAACACCTGTACGTTCTGAAAACACACCGCCAAGCGCAGTGAAGATAAGTGGGGCTGCAAGTCCAATCATCGATGGAATAATAATTTGCAGTACTTGGTAAAAATCCACTTATTTCACCCCCTTTTTATTAATTCGGTTTAAGATCCAGCGAATGAAATAGCTAGATGCAACAAAGAAGATGATCAGAGCAATGACGATGTCTACGATCTCGTTGGGAATCGGCGTTTCAACTGGTATATTCAGAGCCCCAGCCTTTAAACCACCGAATAGGAATGCCGCTAGTACAACTCCTATTGCTGTATTACCACCTAGAAGGGCAACTGCAATTCCATCAAAACCAATTCCGGTAAATCCGCCTTTTATCGAAGCGTAACCAAATGTACCAAGCCCTTCCATCGCACCAGCAAATCCAGCAAATGCTCCTGAAATAACCATTGACATGATAATGTTCCGGTTTACATTCATTCCAGCGTATTCAGATGCATGTTGGTTAAATCCAACTGCTTTCAGTTCAAATCCAGTTGTCGTTTTCTCAAGAATAAACCACATAATGATGGCACAGATCATTGCAACAATGATTCCCCAGTGGAGGCGTGAACCATCCGTTAATCCAGATAAAAATGGTGATCTTAGTGTTGCAGTTTCAAAGATATTATTGGTCTTGTCTAATTTATCAGTTAGCACATAGGAAATAATATAATTAGTGACATGAAGAGCCGTGTAATTAAGCATAATCGATACAATTACTTCATGTACTCTAAATTTGGCTTTTAATAACCCAGGTATGAATGCCCACAAAGCTCCTGCTAATCCACCAACAAGAATAGCAAGCGGCAAATGAATCAACATTGGCAGTTCAAAAGTTATTCCCACCCAAACAGCTGCCAACCAACCGACAAGAAGCTGACCTTCGACACCAATATTGAAAAGACCTGTTCTAAAAGCAAATGCTACAGCTAAACCAGCAAGAATGTATGGTGTAACTGTTCGGATCGCTTCTCCGAGAAAATATGAATCACCAAAAACCCCAAAAAATAATGCGATATATGCGTCAACTGGATTATAACCACTGACAAGCATAATAATAGCTCCTGCTAATAAGCCGAGTACAACCGATAAAATGGGTATAAACAAACCGGACATTTTTTTAACCACGAGATTTTCCACCTACTTCCATACGCTTGCTTCCAGCCATCATCAATCCTAGTTCTTGTTCAGTTGTTTCTCTTGGATTGACGATAGCAACAATTTCCCCTTCATAAATAACCGCCACCCGATCACTAACATTCAAGATTTCGTCAAGTTCAAATGAAATAAGTAAAACTGCTTTCCCATTATCACGTTGTTCGATCAAACGTTTGTGAATGAACTCAATCGCACCAACATCAAGGCCACGTGTCGGTTGTGCTGCAATCAATAGATCAGGATTACGGTTTACCTCACGACCTATGATCGCTTTTTGCTGATTACCTCCTGATAGTGCACGAGCAGGCGTATATTCGCTTGGTGTTCTAACATCGTATTCCGCGATAATGTTTCTAGCTTGATCAAAAATCTTCGAATAATTTAAGACGCCAGATTTAGAAAGCGGCTTTTGATAATACGTTTGTAAGACGATATTTTCACCAATGCTATAATCCAAGACTAAACCATGTTTATGACGATCCTCTGGAATATGTCCTACACCAGATTCACTGATTTTTCTCGGTTTTAGATTTTGTATTTCTTTCCCATTGATTTTAATAGAACCACTAATTGTTTTTCTTAATCCAGTAATTGCTTCTACGAGTTCTGTTTGACCATTTCCGTCAATACCCGCTATTCCGACTATTTCACCAGCTCTGACTGAAAGACTTAATTGATTAACAGCTTGGATTCCACGAGCGTCCTTGACGCTAATACCATTAATATCTAAAACAACATCTGCTGGAGCTGCTTCTTTTTTCTCCGTTTTAAATACAACATCACGTCCAACCATAAGGCTTGCCAAAGAATTCGGGTCTGATTCACTTACATTTACTGTACCAATCCCTACACCTTTACGCATGACGGTAACACGATCACATACTTCCATAATTTCTTTCAATTTATGAGTGATCAAAATAATCGATTTCCCCTCATTAACAAGAGATTTCATGATTATCATTAATTCTTTGATTTCTTGTGGTGTCAGTACCGCTGTGGGCTCATCAAAAATCAAAATTTCCGCACCGCGATATAATGTTTTTAAGATTTCGACACGTTGCTGCATTCCAACTGAAATATCTTTAATTTTTGCATCAGGATCGACACT
Source organism: Paenibacillus sp. FJAT-29882 (assembly GCF_001510645.1). Lineage (GTDB taxonomy): Bacteria > Bacillota > Bacilli > Bacillales > DSM-1321 > Peribacillus. Next base: position 2,192,121 of record NZ_LMVB01000001.1, read on the forward strand.
AAGATGATATCTCTCAGAAAGCTCTCTTACCTTTTTACTGGCATCCTTTAAATTGATTTTCCCAGCTTTTGAAGGTTCTTTACCAAGGATAATATTTTCCGTGACAGTGAAAGGATCTACAAGCATGAAATGTTGGTGTACCATCCCGATTCCTAAATCATTAGCAATATTAGGATTTGTAATTTTGACCGGTTCGCCATTTACACGAATTTCTCCTTTTTCTGGCTGGTAAAGACCGAAAAGAACGTTCATTAACGTCGTTTTCCCTGCTCCATTTTCCCCAAGCAAAGCATGTATTTCTCCCTTTTTTACTTGTAGTGTTACATTATCATTTGCAACTATGCCCGGGAACTCTTTACGAATATTGAGCATCTCAATTACATATTCCACACCATCAACTCCTATAATTAAGTGAATCTTTCAGCTGAACCTTTGGCTCTCGGTTATCGGAAACATTATTTTTCTAAACAAACGAGAATTTCATCAAAAAAACGAGGCGATTACACTTATCGTGTGTTCGCTCACTAACGGATTGTGAGTAACAGAACTATTTCCAGCGTGATTATTTAAATACACAAATGATTGATTGGATGAGTCAGGTATTCATAATAATTTCCCCGCAGTCCATGTTATGAAATAAAAGTGATTTTTTTATTAAAGAGGTAGATAAACACCATGCTTCTACTATCTTTACATTAGAAAAAATCAAATGAAAAACTATGAATGATCATAGCTTTTCCTTCACCTTTTTCAAAATACATCCATTTAAATCGCCATAAAAAGAAGGAATAAAAGGCTAAGTGCTTGCCCCTTTTATTCCTTCTTCCTTTAGTTCAAAATTAGAATCCCATATCCTCGTATTCTGCCTTAGTCTTAGGAACTTCAATTTCACCAGCTTTGATTTTAGTAATATATTCATCAACAGCTTTTAAAGCTTCTTCAGAAACATGGTCTGTATGCTCAGAAATTGCAATAGCGTTTTCTTCAAGACCATATTCAACTATTTCTCCGCCTGGGAATTCACCATTCATCGCTTTTTTAGATAAATCTTGAACTGCTACGTCAACACGTTTAACCATTGAAGTTAAAGTTACGTTTTCTTGTTTACCATTAACTTCTACAGCGCCTTCTTCATACTGGTCACGGTCAACACCGATTACATAAATTTCTTTGCTAGGGTCTTGTTTCTTTAAATCTGTAGCAGCTTTAAATACCCCATTACCAGTAGCTCCTGCTGCATGATAAATGATATCTGCTCCAGAAGAATATAAAGTGTTCGCAATAGCTTGACCTTTGTCAGGAGCACCAAAGCTTCCTGCATATTGAATGATCACTTCAGCTTTAGGATTTGCTGTTTTTACACCAGCAATAAATCCTGATTCGAATTTCTTAATCAATTCACTGTCCATTCCACCGACAAAACCAACTTTATTTGTTTTCGTTGTTTTTCCGGCAATTACCCCTACAAGGAATGAACCAACCTGTTCTTTAAATGTGATACTTGCGACATTATCACCTTTGGAAACCGCATCAATAATAGCGTAATTCGTATCTTTGCGTTGTGCAGCCACTTCTTCAATCGAACTTTGAAGTAAGTAACCAACTCCGAATACCAAATTGTAGTTTTGACGGGCTAATTGAGTTAAGTTCGTATTATAATCAGCGTCTGATTTAGATTGAAGATATGTGTACTCTTTTTTCTCAGTTAAATTATTTTCTTTACCGAATGCTTGAATGCCTTCCCATGAAGATTGGTTGAAGGATTTGTCATCAACACCGCCAGTATCCGTTACCATAGCAACCTTAAATTTGTCGCTTTCTTTTTTAGCTCCTTCATCCTTTTTACCATCATCTGAGCCACATGCAGCCAAGATCGTTCCAGCAGCAAGGACAAGTGACATAACTAACCCCATTTTACGTTTTTTCAAGGTATGTACCTCCTAAGTTTGATTGATGCTTAGTAGAATTGCACGCAATGACCGATCGTCTACGTTTCCATCGCTTGCAAAAAAATTAGATTCGTTTACGAAGCACATGAAAGCTAAACACATCCGCTTTAAAATAATTGACCGAATATAGGATTGGTTCGTCCCTATCATCGAAGTGCATTTGCTTTAAAACAAGTAACGCAGCTTCCGGTTCACATTCTAAAATCGGAGAAACCTTCTCATGATACCCAATCGGCTCAATTTGAGCGATCGCATGAGTAATCATACGGCTGGATTCTCTTTCAAGAATATGAAAAATCGATTCTTCACTGTAATCGAAGTTCCCTTTAAGAATACTTGCCGGGATCTTATCAATACAATAAACGACTGGCTTCCCATTCGCAGTTCTTACTCTTTCAATCACTACAATTTCCTCGTCTATTGCACAAGAAAAGCGGCGGATGTCGTCGTCAGTCGGTTCCAGGGTTGTCGAGCTCAAGAAAATAGTTCCCGGTTTCATCCCTGCTTGCTTAATCATATTCGTGACACTATTAAGCTGCTCGATTCCTGAGCTAAACACCGGTTTGGCATGCACAAATGTCCCGACCCCATGCCTTCTGATTATTACGTTTTCTTCTTCAAGAATTCGTAACGCTTCACGTAGAGTAGCTCTACTTACGCCGAGTTTCTTCGCAAGGTCAAATTCTGAAGGTAATTTCTCTTTCTCTTTATATGTACCCTCTTCAATATCCTGCTTGAGGTGATCGATTACTTGTAAGTATAAATGTCGATGATCAGACTTAATAGACATGCAGGTTCCTCCAACTTATTTTCTTCAGACTTCAGACCTCTGAGGTATAATCATTCCTACTAATCCAAAATACTATACCATTTTTCCCATTATAAATAAATAGAGATTTGCAATTTGTCGAAAAATAACGAATATGGTCTTACCAATTTTTCAGAAACGGTACAGACTACAAAGCTGGATAATTACCCCATATGTATTATTATTCATTTTTTGTCTAGGAAATTCGTATTATACGCATTATTTTCTTATATATCAAAAGGGGATTAGGTCATAATATTACTTAGATTTTTTAGTATATAACCCTATTATAGAAATTTCCTCCCACTATTTCTATTTATTATTTTGTTCGGCATACTAAACTTGAATTATGAGGTATAATAATAGAGATAAGACTTTGGAAGGATGATTATATGGTAATGATTACGGAGTATAGTATTGAAAAACTGAAAGATCCATTTGGGATTTTAACGGGGGAACGGTATGAAGTATTACTTGATATTACAGTTCCTGAAGATGATGAACTATTTACGGAAGCAGGAATTTACATTCGTGTATTATATAAAGTAGAAGATAATCAATCAGCGATCATTAAATATGATCTACTTGAAAGAGGTACAGATAAACCGCTAGACTTCGAATTGGAAGATGAAGAGATTGAGGCTGTTCGAGCCTTTTGTACGGAACACTTACCTGAAGTATTATAATCTATAAGGGCTGTCTCAAAAAAGAAGCCGGCCTCGTACGCTATATACAGTATAGGTGTTACATCCACATTTTCACTGTATTTAATTTCGAGGCTGTTTCTTCGTTTTTGAGACAGCTTTTTAAGTGGTTATTAATTAACTTGAAAGTGACACTAGATTTTCAGGGAAAATCTAGTTATTGAAGTTTAACTACCCCACCTTAGTTGCTTTACTTCCTTCAATTTAATACCATATCGCACCTTATGACAAATGTGCTTCGTTAGAAGGGTCTTTTGCGATTAAGACGATTCTCGGCTTACTACCTTCATATGGACCAACGATCCCTCTCGCTTCCATCTCATCGATCAATCGAGCAGCTCGAGTATAACCAATTCGGAAACGCCTTTGCAACATGGAAACAGATGCTGTCTGCATTTCAACAATAAGGGAAACGGCATCATCATATAGACTATCTTCCACTTCACCAGTTGTTTCTACGATCTCATCAGGGATCATTTCATCATTATACTGAGCTTTTTGCTGTGATATCACATAATTCACAACATCCTCAACCTCATGATCAGATAAAAAAGCTCCTTGAACACGAATTGGTTTAGACGCACCTACCGGTAGAAACAGCATATCACCTCTACCTAGGAGCTTTTCAGCGCCCCCCATATCAAGGATCGTTCTTGAATCCGTCATCGAGGAAACACTAAAGGCGATCCTAGACGGGATATTAGCTTTAATAATCCCTGTAATAACATCGACTGAAGGCCTTTGTGTTGCAATAATCAAATGAATTCCTGCTGCTCTTGCCATTTGTGCAAGTCTTGTAATGGCATCTTCCACGTCAGAAGAAGCAACCATCATTAAGTCAGCTAGCTCATCGACAATGACGACAATATACGGTAATAACGGTTGTTTATCTTCTTCTTCCTCATTAAAGTTTTTGATATATTCATTATACCCCTCGATATTTCTAGTGCCTGAATGAGAGAACAACTCATAGCGTCGTTCCATTTCACTTACGACCTTTTTTAAAGCTTGTGAAGCTTTTTTAGGATCAGTAACTACCGGGGCAAGCAAATGAGGAATGCCGTTATATACGTTTAATTCAACCATTTTCGGATCAATCATCATCATTTTTACTTCATGTGGCTTTGCTCTCATCAAAATGCTCGTAATGATTCCATTAATGCAAACAGATTTACCACTTCCCGTCGCGCCAGCAACTAGTAAATGCGGCATTTTATTCAGCTCAGCCTTCACTGCTTCGCCTGAAATATTCCGTCCTAGAGCAACTTGTAGTTTAGATTCTTGCTTGTCAAATTCCTTCGCTTCCAATACTTCACGTAAAGAAACCATAGCAATTTCAGAATTTGGAACTTCTATTCCAATCGCTGATTTTCCCGGGATAGGTGCTTCAATTCGAATATCCTTAGCAGCTAGTGCAAGCGCCAGATCATCTGACAAAGATACGATTTTACTTACCTTCACGCCAACGTCGGGATGTATTTCATATTTGGTAACCGCGGGGCCCAGATGCACTTGGGTTACTTTGGCTTTTACTCCAAAACTTAAAAATGTCCGCTCAAGCTTTGCCGCATTTTCATGAATTAATTTATACTCTCCGCTTTGATCTGTCTTTTTAGGTTGATTCAATATTGAAAGTGCTGGAAGATTGTATTCTTTGTTCTCCACTTCAGTAAACGTCATAGGAGGGGCAATATCTCCTACTTCTTCCAATATGCCCTCAAAATCTTCTGACTGCTTATCCATTTCAATGGATTCAATTGGTTTTGAATCATCCTTTTCACCGTATGCCGTCTCGGCAAAATTGGAGATTAAGCGATTAGATGGGGCAATGATTTCTATTTCCCCTTCCTCCAATGAAGGTTCTTTACTTTCTTCTTGTTTCTCTTTTTCTACTTCGAGCTCTATTTTTTGCTTTTTACGTTCCTTTTTTTCTTGTGTCCATGTCTTCATATCGTCAATAAAAGCAGACCACTGTTCCGACACGAAATTGGAAAAAGAAATAAAAAACTTACCGAGCGTGTCCCCTAACGTTTTGCCAGTTAATAAAATGACTCCTATTATTATGAAGATAAAAGCAGCAATTTTAGAGCCTGCTGCATCAAATAAAAAATAAGATGCTGCAAACAAGATCGCTCCAATCATTCCCCCTCCTAAATCATGGGTGCTTGTCTTCCCATTGACCTCCATCCAAAATAAGTCCCAAGTATTTCGGATTACGCTTGGCTTTTGAAACGGACCACCATCTGCCAATAGGGTAAATAATCTAACATGGCTGAGCATAAGAATACTCATCACAATTAAATAGAAGCCAACTAATTGCCGCTTTAGCAAAAATGGCACCGACCTCTTCACCATTAAAAATAATCCGATTGCAATTAGACCAAGTAAGAGCAGAATATACCATTCGCCCATAAAGAAACGAACCAAAAAGGTAATCGCCTTACCAACTGCACCAAGCTCAGCAATGGCGATTGCTGATAGGCCAAGAAGACTTAAGCCAATCAGTTCAAATTTCATTGTTTTTTTTAAATTCGCTGACCCTTTTGATTTTCTGCGTTTTTTCTTCGCCATTTTATCACCTTAATTTTCCCTGCATTTTATGTACACGATTTTTTCAAGAATGAATAAAGCAGCCAAGAGGCTGCTTATTCGTAAGTAGTTTTAGTATAGCATAAAATAGCTTTCATGGACGTTTTTTCTAGTTAAGAAAGCTTTGTTTAACAGATAGAATGCTACCTGGCTCAATCCCTTTTACTAAAAAATGAGCAGGGTCTGTGCTTACAATCCTTTCCACCCGAAACGAATAATGATCAGATTGTTCACAAATTACTGGAATCCCGCCATAGTTAAGAAAATGAATATTTTCATGTGCCTCAGAATGCCCTGGGAAAATGTATTCCTCTGGTACAATCGTATACAACGTCATTGCAGCCTGCCCTCCTCATTACCCTCTTGCTCTTGATTGGATTGATCAATTAATTCGTTTAATTTCCTCATCGCTTGACCAACTCCTCCTACTTCATCAATGACTCCATAATCGACAGCCTCTTGACCGACAACATTTGTTCCAATATCCCTAGTTAAATTTCCTTTTGCGAACATAAGATCCTTGAATTGTTCTTCCGTAACTTTTGAGTGCTTAGTTACAAAGTTGATTACGCGATCTTGCATCTTATCTAAGTATTCAAATGTTTGCGGGACCCCAATGACGAGACCTGTTAAACGAATTGGATGGATTGTCATCGTAGCGGTTTCAGCAATAAATGAATGATCACACGAAACAGCTATTGGTACACCAATCGAATGACCACCACCAAGCACGATAGAAACACATGGCTTTGATAATGAACCAAGCATCTCGGCAATCGCCAAGCCAGCTTCTACATCTCCACCGACCGTGTTTAAAATAACAAGCAGCCCTTCGATATTCGGATTTTGTTCAATCGCAACGATTTGCGGAATCACATGCTCATATTTCGTTGTTTTATTTTGAGGTGGCAGCTGCATATGACCTTCGATTTGACCTACAATCGTTAAGCAATGTATTTTTGAATCTTTCGACATCTGTGGAACATTGGTTTGTCCAAGCTGTTGAATTTTTTCTATAAGTGTCGAGCCTTTCTCTTCTTGTCGTCCTTCATCAGGATTTTCCATTTTTCCTCGATCCAATCTACCCATCCCCTTTCAGATTATGAATAGAGTTAGTATGAACTAAGCTGGTAAGGTTCATTCTTTACAGAGAAATATCAATGGAAAAATAATAATCCCATTGCATTTAACTTGAAGAACCAAAGAATTATACCCAAATAAAAAAAGTTGATTACCTACTATATGTAGATAATCAACCTCTTTTATTAACCGTCTGTTGATAATAGTTCTTGTTAAGAATTCAAAGTGAACATAGTGGCCACATTTTGTTAAATGCGGATTATTATTCAGTTAATTTCTAATGAATGTAAAACTAATGGTTTTGTGTTAATCTTTTTATCCGCCTTTTTCGGGATCACTTCACCCTTATACAAAATTCCACCTGTTTTCAGTTCAGCGATAAATAATTGCGGTGGCATATTTGTCGTATTATCTTTTTCAAAATCATTTGTCGCAAGTACGTACACTCGATCATTTTTAATGACAATCGGAAATGCTCCTCCCCAATTATTATTATTAATTGGAAAAGTTTGATCATTTGTTATGGATTGGTTTGTGATATTAAATGTTGTTACATGCATACCTTTCGCATCTTGATTGATTATATACAACTTATCTCCAATCAAATAATTTTGACTTGTCACAATACGAGTTTCTAATGTTTCAGGCAACTCAATCGTTTCTAAATGATTTTTTTCATAAACATATTCCAATATCGCTGCTTTATCAGTATTACTTGCTGATTCTTCACTTTGATTTACAACTTCAGGTCGCTTAATAAAAACGATAGAATTTCGAGGCCGCTGAGGGTTTAGTCCCATTGAATCTAAGACATCATAGCCCATTTTGATTTGTTGCGGCGTGATGATCACTTCATCATTTAGTAGCTTCTGATTACCAAGATCAAAAGTATATACATGTACTTCCACATCATCCACATCAGTATTGGTATATATGTAATTTTTAGTAACCACTTTTAATTTGGATTGAATGAGTTGTACATCTAACACTGAGATATGGTTGAATATTTCACCAGGAACACTCATTTCGAATGATATGTCCTTATCAGAAGCCAAGTCCAATAAGCCAATGTTAAACGCGTGTTTATATGAATGATCTATTGAAGATGATTTATAATCCGCTTCTGCATAGGCAATAAAATCTGAATCTTGATAAAAAGAGTGAATATTTCCTTGTCCACGCATAAAGGAGCGATGCTCCTTTTTAAGTTTCTCAATTTTAGGATCATTATTTCCAGTCAATCGTTGCAAATACGATTGCTCACTCTGATATAGTGTTTCATTCGAAGTAATCTTTACACTATTAGTTCTGCCATCTTTTTCAACAAAACCACTTAAAGTAACATCTTTTATTTCGCCTTCACGACCCTCTAATGTTTTTATTGAGTACTCCGGAAAATTATTAGCGCTGACCATCATTTTTCCATAATAGGCTCCGATGATGATGATTGACACACATACGAGTATAATACTGCTCATATACCTTTTCATAGCCTTTCCTCCTTAAACTAATACCCGTTTTGATATCAGCCAATTTCCAATTATGATAGAAACACCTATTATAAAAATTCCAAGTACTAGAAAAATTGCAAAAATCTCTTCCGGATATAAAACAGGCATCGTTTCGTTACCTATAATAAACAGGGGTGATAGATATAATAAAACCGCTGCGATAAAATAAAGAATACCCAATACAATCCCCTTTAGACGAAAGCTTCTTTCAAACAGAATGGAGGTAAAAAGAACAAACACAAACATTATGCCTATTCCATATGAGATGAGAAAATCACTAAAATATGGCGGAATGATGATTCCCAAAATACCATTTGACTGAAGAATGGATGAGACATCCATGCTCGTCTGTAAGAAGTTTTCTTGAATTAGTGATTCAAATAATGCATTCTCAAGTGGTAATAGGATCATTTGAAAAGCAAGTAAACCAAAAATCAAAACCAGAATCGCTGTAGCCTTAGAAAAATATAATGAAATTCTTGCAGTTGGTAACATTAATAAGCGATAAGCAAATGTATTTTTCCCAAACCAATCACGATACCAGATCAAAAAACTATAAAAGATAAGGGCGGCAATACATAAGGCAATCGGACCTATAAACCAAGGGGTTGATGAAATGTGGGTAAAATCAAAACCACCAAATTGATGCAAATATGCTTTCTCAGACAAATTCTGCTCAAACATGACTTCATGTGCTCTTTTCATTAAACCTGTTGAAATAACAATCACTCCAATAAATTGGCTAAGGAGTGTTATGATTAATAACGACACATAAATTTTTATAAAACGATTGACTTCAAAATTGACAAGCTTTACATAGCTTTTCATCCTTGATACACCTCTCTCATCACGTCAACAACGGATTTCCCCTCTTCCTGACGCATTTGTTCGGTATTAAATTCTTTTAAAACGATGCCATTATCCAATAAAATGACTTTATCGATCAAATGCTCGATATCATTGATTTCATGGGTAGTGATGATGACACCCCGGTCTTCTATTAAATGGCTTGCGAACACATCCGCAATTTGTTCACGACTAAAGATGTCGATACCAGAGAATGGTTCATCCATTAAAATATAATCTACGTCAATCGCCAATCCCATCAGCAAGTTAATTTTAGCTGTGTTCCCTTTTGATAATTCTGAAATACGCGATTTTTCATCTAACTTAAAGAAAGTAAGAAGCTCTGTCGCTCGTTCTTGATTCCAATTTTGATAGAAATCCTGCATGAATTGCATCGCTTGTTTAATTGTCATTTGCGGAAGCATTGTAATCGCATCCGGAATAAATGCTACTTTTTCATACATGTTCTTATTGATTTTTTGTCCATCAATTAATATGCTTCCTTTACTAAATGACGTCAGCCCCATGATTGCCTTTAATGTGGTCGTTTTTCCAACACCATTAATTCCGATTAAGCATGTAATCTCTCCCTTATTAGCCGTGAATGAAACACCATCTAGTACTTTTTTTCTACCGAACTTTTTTGTGAGCTGATTAACTTCAATCATTTAGAGTCCCTCCTTACTACTTTCTTTCGAATATTTTTCCTGTACAATTCGAAGCAACTCATCGATCGGAACATTTATCGGGCGAATGGACTGCAAAAACGATTCAACTGCCGTAATAATTAATTCCTCTCTTACACTTTGTAAGATATTCTCATTTTTTGTAATTTTGCTTGGGTAATTCCGTTCAGTCGTAATCAAATCTTGCTCCTCCATTTCTTTATACGCCTTTTGAGCCGTATTCGGATTTATTTTCATCGTGGCCGCAAGCTCTCTTCTAGATGGAATTTCTTGTCCTGCCACAAGATTTCCGTTTGCAATTTGTTCCTTAAAATATCGTACAACCTGTAAATAAACAGGATCACGATTATTAAAAGTAGCATTCATGAAACCATCTCCTAATTTGAACTACTTTAATAGTGTATGTATTATGTAGGTCATACACTATTTATATGTACTATACACGCAGTACACTCCAACTGTCAATATCTTTTTTGTATAAAAGGTCCTAGCTATTTCACACTGCTAGGACCTTATCATAATATTAAATTTCCATAATAATCGGCAAGATCATCGGCCGTCTCTTCGTTTTCTCAAAAAGGTATTGGTTTAATGAATCACGTATATCTTGTTTCAATACGGCCCAATCGAAAGGATGGCGGGTCCTTGCTTTTTGGACAATGTTATAAACCAGTTCTGTTGCTTCATCCATCAGTTTCTCTGATTCACGGACATACACAAATCCACGCGAAATGATTTCAGGACCAGCTACAATCGATTTATCTCCTCTGTTCAGCGTTACTACAACGATTAACGTTCCATCTTGAGACAGGAGCCTACGATCGCGGAGTACAATATTTCCCACATCCCCAACACCGCTTCCATCAATTAATACATTTCCGGAAGATACTTTGCTTGAAAGTCTGATTTGATTATTGGTCATTTCAATCATATCACCTTTATCTGCGACAACAACATGATCTTTTTGTAGACCAGCCTCAATCGCCAGCTTTTGGTGAGCATATAATTGACGATATTCTCCATGTACTGGCATTAAGTATTTCGGCTTCATTAGGTTTAGCATCATTTTCAGTTCTTCCTGACTGCCATGATCGGTAACATGTACTGTATAACGATTTGTTACAACTGTAGCACCTACCCGGTATAACATATCAATCGTTTTAAATAGTTTCACCTCTCCACCTTTTAAAGGAGAAGCTGCAAGAATCACTGTGTCTTCCGGTTTTATTGAAACTTGCTTATGCGTACCTTTTGCCATCTTTTGCAACGCTGTAATTGGTTCACCTTGGTGACCGGTCGATAATATAACTAACTTATGATCGGGATATTGTTTAAGTTCTGACACTGGAATAATTAAATCATCAGGTAATGTAAGATAGCCTAGTTTTAAGGCGGTTTCATATACACGCTGTATGTTTTTTCCGACCACCACAACTTTTCTGCCGCTGATTGCTGCCGCGTTAAATACATGTTGAATACGGATAATATTAGAAGCGAAGCAAGCAACGATTAATCGTCCTCTTGCTTGTTGAAATGCCTGTATCGTATCTTGTTCTACAATTGCTTCTGAAGGGGTATAGCCCGGGGACTCTGCTCCTGTACTATCCGATAGCAGACAGAGTACTCCCTCTTCTCCAAGAGCCGCCATTTTTCCTATTTCAGGCTTGTACATATCTGGTGCCGCCTGATCAAATTTAAAAGCACCCGTATAGACAATTGTACCTTCCTCTGTATGAATCGCAATCCCAATAGAGTCAGGTATACTATGATTTGTCCGGAAAAAGCTGATTCTGCTCGCTTGAAAGTTCAATATTGAATCAGACTGAATTTCAATAAATTCCGCCTTGCCTTTAAAGTCATTTTCCTTCATTTTCTCTTTGGCTAGGGCCAATGTTAATTTTGTACCATACACAGGTGCCTTAATGTATTTTAAAACATAAGACAATGCCCCTATATGGTCGTCATGCCCATGACTTAAAAATATTGCTTTTACCCTTTCTCTGTTCTCTAGCACATACGAAATGTCTGGAATAACCGCATCAATGCCTAACATTTCATCTTCTGGAAACATTAAACCTGCATCAAGCAGAAACATATCTTGATTTACTTCAACAATATACATATTTTTCCCAAGCTCTCCCTGTCCTCCCAGGGGTATAACTCTAATGCCGTTCATATCATCTCTAGTCAACCTTATATCCTCCTCGAGTAAATGCAGTTCGAAATCCAATTGTATCCATTATAACTGATGCTTTAAAAAACAGGTTATTCTTCCACTTTCAAACTTGATTTATTTTAAAAATAGGAGTCAAAATTACTGCAAATAATTTCTTCAAATTTAAAAGCGCATACATTCATTATATACAACAAGCCAATCGTTACCGATTGGCTTGTATACGATTTCTATATTTATCCCGCACTAACGGGCAGTAGCCCCCCTACCTCAAGGCTTAGATGAATCGAAGAAGCGTAGGTGGGGGATAACTGCCCGATTGGTTCAACTAACAATCAGTGGGGATGAAGAAAACCCCCACTGATTGAAGTTTCACTTTATAAAATAGTCGTGCCAAGTGCCGTTCTTTCCTGTTCAGTAAGCGGCACAAGTGGCAGTCTAACCGAACCGACATCAATCCCCTTCATTTGCAAAGCCGTCTTGACTGGAACTGGGCTCGGCGCTGCAAATAGGCCTTTGAATACCGGAAGCAATGCCTGATGTTGTTTAGCTGCTTCTTTAAGGTTCCCTACAAAGAAAGACTCGATCATTTGCTGCATTTCATTCCCGATAATATGTGATGCGACTGATACGACCCCAGCGCCACCAATTGCAAGAACAGGAAGGGTAATGCCATCATCTCCGCTATACAATTGAAAATCCTCATTAGTGCCTGAAATGATTTGGGTCATGGCAATCAAATCACCGCTTGCTTCTTTAACAGCCACAATATTATCAATTTCAGATAATCTAATAATCGTTTCTGGAGTAATATTTACAGCCGCTCTTCCAGGGATATTGTATACCATAACCGGAAGGGATGTGTTCTCTGCTATCGTTTTAAAATGCTGATAAAGACCTTCCTGATTTGTTTTACTGTAGTAAGGAGCCACTAGCATGATGGCATCTGCACCATTTTTCTCTGCTTTTTTCGTAAGCTCAATTGTTGAATACGTATTATAGCTGCCAGTTCCCATAACAACAGGAATTCGTTTGTCTACAATGTTAACAACATGCTTGAGTAACGCAATTTTTTCTTCAGATGTTAAGGTAGGTGACTCTCCAGTTGTACCTGATATTACTAATGAATCTGTGCCGTTTTCGATCAAGTAATTGATCAATAATGTTGTTTTTGCTAAGTCAATATTCCCTTTTTTATCGAAAGGAGTAACCATTGCGGTTGAAACTCTACCAAAGTTAATCATACATACACCTCTTGATTTTATAAGATGAGATCCTCATCATGGATACGATAATTTGAATAAAGTTATCGATCCGTTATCCGGTATTCCGGGGTTTCTTCATGCAATTGAAATGCGTCATGTAGTGCATTCACAGCAACTGACAAATCTTGTTCCTTCACCAACACCCAAATCGTGGTGTGGCTATCCGCGGATTGTAAAATGCTAATTTCTCGTTCTGATAATGCTGTGACGATTTTGGCAGCAACACCAGGTACTCCATTAATCCCAGCCCCAACAACCGAGACTTTCGCACAATTCCTTTGGATAAATGGCTCATACCCCATATTTTCCAAAATAGTAATGGCATTGCTTGTCATTTCTTCTGTAACTGTATAGACGACTGCGTTTGGTGAAATATTAATAAAATCGACACTTATTGAAGCATTTGCCATCGCTTTAAATACTTCAGCTTGAAGATTATATTGGTCTTTCTTTGCTTTCACTTTAATTTGAGTAATTTTCGAAACATGGGCGATCCCTGTCACAAGTCTTTCTTTTATCTCAGCGCCATGGCTGCCTTTATTCATACTCGTCACCAATGTTCCGAGACCATCTGAATAAGTAGATCTGATACGAATCGGTACCTTCGCCTGCATGGCAATCTCGACAGCTCTAGGATGAATGACTTTCGCTCCTTGGTATGCCATGTTACATACTTCATTATAAGTTACTACAGATAGTGGGCGGGCATAGTCTGCTATGCGCGGATCAGCTGTCATAATACCTTCTACATCGGTGAATATATCGACATATTCAGCTTGCAGTGCTGAGCCAAGAGCAGCAGCAGATGTATCGCTTCCGCCTCGTCCAATCGTCGTAATATCCCCGTTTTTAGTTGCTCCTTGAAAGCCAGCAACAACAACAACATCATGAAGTTCTAGCTCTCTTCTTATTCTATCACATTTCATGTCAATAATTTTGGCATTTGTATGATCCTGGTTTGTTAGGAATCCGGCTTGAGCTCCTGTAAAGGTTGTCGCGCTTATTCCACTATCCAGTAGTGTATTCGTGAAAACAACCGAAGAGATTGTTTCCCCCACGGATAAAAGTAAATCTTGTTCTCTTTTTGAGAGTTTGCTGTCTGAACCATTTACGAGTGATAAAAGCGTGTCCGTTGCATAGACATCTCCTTTTCTTCCCATTGCCGAGACGACGACCACAACCTTGAACCCATCATTTAGCGCTTTTTGAATATGACGCTTAGCATGTGCTCTGCTTTCCTCATCTCGTACAGAAGTTCCCCCGAATTTCTGAACGATGAATTTCATTCTTCACACCTCAAATGTAAAGGGCTAGCTCAAAAAGGTCCGATTTCGTACTCTACTACAGTAATTGGTATTAAATAAAACTTTTATACTGTAATCAGTAGTTACTGGGTCTGCCTTTTTTCACCAGCCACATTGCTTCTCATATCTCTTTTTCATTACAATCTAACGAATAATTTCGCTTTACTGATAAATGCTATCTTTATTTTACCGTAACTAATCCTAATTTCAATAAACTTTCCGCGATTTGAACCGAATTCCAAGCAGCACCTTTAAGAAGGTTATCAGATACTACCCATAGATGGAATCCATTATCCTTATCCAAATCTTTACGAATTCTGCCAACAAAGACGCCGGTTTTTCCGACAGCATCGGACGGCATCGGATAAATTTGATTTTCTGGGTCATCTTGAAGCACGACCCCTGGCGCATCACTTAATAATGTTTTGATATCGGCTGCTGTAATGCCCTCTGCATTTGTTTCAAGATATACTGACTCAGAATGGCCGGTCTCTACAGGTAGTCTTACACAGGTTGCAGCTACATGCAATTCGGGCATATGCATGATCTTTTTCGTTTCATTAATCATTTTCATTTCTTCGTAAGTAAAACCGTTTTCCTGAAATGTATCAATCTGCGGGATTACGTTAAATGCGATTTGATAATGCTTTTTATCGCCTTTCACTGGTAATACTGCCGGTTTAATTTCTTGGTTATCAAGTAAGTCACGAGACTGCTCTCTTAATTCATCAATTGCTGCAGCACCTGCTCCAGAAACAGCTTGATAAGTCGAAACAATAATCTTATTTAAACCATAAGCCTCTCTAATCGGTTCAAGAGCTACGACCATTTGAATGGTTGAACAGTTCGGATTTGCAATGATTCCGTTATGGTTGCGTAAGTCCTCTTCATTTACCTCAGGAACAACTAAAGGGACTTGTTCATCCATGCGGTAAGCACTTGTGTTATCAACCACAATCGCCCCGCGTTTCACTGCTTCAGGTGCCAATTCCTTAGAAATACTTCCACCCGCACTGAATAACGCAATATCTATACCTTCAAAGCTTTCAGGCTTTGCTTCCTGAACTTCAATTTCCTTGCCTTTAAATAAAAGTTTCTTTCCTGCCGAACGGGCCGAAGATAAAAAAGTGATTTTTTTTATAGGCAGTTCTCTTGATTCAAGTGTTTTTATCATTTGTTGTCCTACTGCTCCGGTTGCCCCAACAACCGCAATATTTAATCCTTTTGTCTCTTCCATTTCCCTTACCCCTTTTCCATTCACATAATGACTTCTATCTATTTGTCATCAATGCTAGTAACATTTTTAATAGAAATATCATTTATTTTAACATATCCATGCACGAAAGAAACAGGATTTTACTAATTTATGTCGTAATCGGGGCAATACAAGCAAAAAATTGACAAAAGTCTGACTACTTATCGGCATTTTCATCTGTTTCATTGTTTGAAATTTATGAGGGATCTTTAAATCTCTCGATGATTACTGGTTGAATTTGATTGCCATCTAATGCAGCGATGATGGTTTCACGTATCTGACTCATTCTTGCTACCATCGAAGTCGGTTTCCTCTCCGGATCATCCTGACCGTATGGTACAAAATAAACATCTTTTGAGTCCATTAATCTCATTAAATTCATTCCATTAAGTCCCAGAGCATCATTCGTTGAGACGGCTAAGACGACTGGACGGTGATTCCTCATCGTCGCTTTTGCGGCCATAAGCACTGGTGAATCGGTTAATGCATTCGCCATCTTACTCATTGAATTTCCCGTCATCGGAGCAATGACCATACAAGCAAGAGGAGTTTTCGGACCCAATGGCTCTGCTTTTACTATTGTATCGACCACATGATGTCCGGTCAACTTTTCTATCCTATCAATCCAGTCTTCCCCTTTTCCAAATCTTGTCTCTGTATGCTGAACAGTCGATGTGACGATTGGAATGACCTCAGCGCCTTCATTCACCAATTTTTCAATTTCCGGAAAAACAGCATCATACGTACAATGCGAACCAGTTAATCCGAAACCGATTCGTACACCTTTTAGGCTCATTTCTTTTTCCCCTTTCGCTTTTTCATATCTTCATTGATTAATTCGGACAATGCATTCCCCAATATTTTACCTGCAGTTTTCGGTGCAACAATACCAGGCAAACTTGGTGCAAGCAATGCCTTGATTCCCCTTTTCTCAGCATAACGAAAATCTGTACCTCCCGGTTTTGAAGCAAGATCAATGACTAGGGTATGAACAGGCATATTCGCCAGTACACTTGCTGTAATAATTGGATATGGAATCGTATTAATGCATATATCTACATCTCTCATCATCTTCGTTAAATCATTGATATGGAAAGGCGTCATAGCCATCTCCGTAATCCTTGCAATATCTTCCGTTTTTCTAACTCCTACTCTTACCTTCGCACCAAGAGCTTGAAAGCTTCTCGCTGTAGTCATGCCGACTCTACCTAGCCCTAAAACGGCTACATTCGAACCATGGATCGTGAAGTCTGTATGTTGTATAGCCATCATAATTGTACCTTCGACGGTCGGGATTGAGTTATAAATGGCTACATCATCCCTTTCAAAAAGCTGTACAAGACGCCGGTTGGTATTTTTCATAATTCCTGTTAAATATCCATTACTAATTCCAGAATAAAACGTACAATGAGGTGGAGTTTTCGACACAACTTCTTCCGTGATTGTTACTTCTTCATTTGAAAAAATTGTATCTACTTTTCCTTCAAGATTTGTACCTGCAACAGGTAGTATAACTGTATCAATCTCAGAAAAATCTACATCCTCAAGCTTCTCTTTTACCGCACCAGTAAATGAATGTTCAAGCTGTTCAAAGCCTACTAGCCAGAGTCTTGCATCCAGTTCAGTCAGTTTTCGAACTACCTCTAGCTGACGAGCATCCCCGCCAATAACTGCGATTTGCAAGCCTGTGAGCATTAAAACCGTCACCTTCTTTTTCATGGAAATATCTCCGCGTTTTTTTCATTGTTTTACCCTTACATCCTATGTAATCCTTTCAAGATAGGTGATTGTATGATGTGTATCTTACATTCGATTTTGGAGATAAAACTGCAGTAATTTACAAAAAAAAACCGCCCTAAGGCAGTAAAAATAAACATTAGACTTTATTCTTCATATTGGGTTTCCACTATATCAATAATCACCATATCTGAACCAATCTTCTTTACGTGCTCCCAAGGCACTTTTATTTCACGTCCTTGCCGCTTTAATCCGAACCACTTTAAAGAAGGGATGATTAAAGCTGTTATTTGTCCCTTTTCGTTAATTTCAAGATCAGTTTGACCTAATATTCCTAATCGCTCAGCACGGGCCACATCGACAATCTCTTTTCCACTTAATTCACTAAGCCTCAAAGTATCTCCTCCTCATATGTTCATATTTCATCTATATCCTACTTTGTCCAAGAATAGAAGTATTAGAATGACTATTGTGATAAGAAAGTTGCAAGCTTCACAATAGCCCTTAAGTGACCGAACTGCTTTCATCGAACATCGAAATTTACTTAAAAAAGGGATTTCTCTCAAATAAAGCTGTCTCATAACAAAAGGGTCAAACCCCACATCTACTATATACCATTAAGATGTGAACACGACACATGAAACGGTGTATAGAGTGTGAGGTTAGACCCTCTTTTTTTGTGAGATTATTTATTCCAGCTCTCTAGCGGACTAACTAATGAAGAAGCATAAGAATCTGTAAAAATTTGCTGAGCCATCTTGTTTACATGCTCTTCCGTTACTTCATCAATTAATTCTACAATCCGATCCAGAGAACGATGGGTCTCAAGCAATAGCTCGTTTTTACCGTTACGGCTCATTCTGCTATTGGTACTTTCAAGACTCAACATCAAGCTTCCTTTTAGTTGCTCTTTGCTGTTTCTTAGTTCTTTTGCAGAGATCCCTTCCCGTTTTAGCGTGTCTAAAGTCAGTTGTATCGTCTCATATAGACTTTCTAACTGATTAACTCCGGTACCACCATAGATCGTCACTAAACCGCTATCTTGATAACTCGAATGATAGGAATAAACTGAATAGGCAAGGCCGCGTTGTTCACGAACCTCCTGGAAAAGACGGCTGCTCATACTGCCACCCAAAATATTGTTAAGAGTGATTAAACTGTACATGTCATCGTGACCGATGCTCAAGCCTTCAAAACCTAAGCATAGGTGGGCCTGTTCAGTTTCTTTCTTCCTTGTGAATTGATTTTGATGAAAAATAGGCTTAATAAGTTCAGTTCGAATATCACTGCCTGTAAACGATCCAAAATATTTTTCAACTTCTTGAATCATGCTTTCGTCCACATTCCCAGCAATGGAAATAACGACCTTGTCCGGTGTATACATATCATGAACGTATTGTTTTAACGTCTCACTTGTAAACGTATCAAGCGTTTCTTCTGTGCCAAGGATTGGATACCCAAGTGGATGCTTTTCATATACTGCTTCACTTAACAGGTCATGAACAATATCATCTGGAGTATCTTCGTACATTTTAATTTCCTCAAGCACTACATTTTTCTCTTTCTTCAATTCTTCTTCGTCAAACGTAGAATTAAAAAACATGTCAGAAAGGATTTCAAGTGCAAAGCTCGCATGGTTGTCGAGCACTTTTGCATAATAGCAAGTATATTCCTTTGAAGTAAAGGCATTTACCTGTCCGCCAATGCTATCGAAAGATTCAGCAATTTCTCGCGCATTACGAGTGGTCGTACCTTTAAAGAACATATGCTCGAGAAAATGGGAAATCCCATTCAATTCTGGTGTTTCATTACGGGAGCCAGTTTTAATCCAGATCCCTATCGCAGCTGAACGGACTGTTGGGATATTTTCGAGTACTATTCTTGCACCATTTTGACATGTATATTTCTTAATCAATGAACATTCCTCCTTGTTCTTTGCGGTTTTAAAGCGCAGGCAAATTGTAAACTGATATCTCTATTGAATCAGTCTTCTTTCATTTACAGCTTCTGAAACGGTTACAATTTGCAAGCCTTTCTTTTTCAATTGTTGAATAATTACCTCTAATGACGATGCAGAAGCGTCTGTTGGATGCATCAAGATAAATGCTCCTGAGTGAACTTTACTAAGAACCCTATTTAGTAGAACATCTGGACTTGGCTTTTGCCAATCAATTGTATCGACACTCCAAAGAATTGTACCCATCCCAAGACTTTCAGCGATTTCAACCGTTTCATCACGGAAACTCCCGCTCGGTGGAGCAAACCACTTTACTTTCTTATCTGTTACAGCCTCAATCACTTCATTTGTTTTTTGCATTTCATTCTTAGCAGCCGTTTGGGATAGTGACTTCATATCAGGGTGAGTATAAGAATGATTGCCAATCTCATGTCCGCCTTGTTCAATCATTTTTGCTAGTTCAGGATTATTCTTTGTCCATCTTCCTTCCAAAAAGAAGGTAGCCTTTACTTCATTTTCCTTAAGTATGGCAAGCATATCCTGTAAATATTCATTGCCCCATGCCACATTTATTAAAAGTGAAACGACGGGTTTTTCAGGATGTGCCCGGTAAATTGGCGCAGGAGTTAAATCGCTTATATGTACATTAGGCGAAACTTGTTCAAAAACCAACTTTTTTGCATTAAAAATCCCTTTGTCTTTCATTGCCTTATAAGATTCCTTAACGTCTACTTTAAGACCGTTTAGACCAGGTACCGTTTTCCAGATTGAATCAACTTTTGCATCCTGTGGAGCTATTTCATACTCCTTCGCCTTTGATTCAATCTCTAACATAAGAGAGTCACTCTGCTTTACTGCAACAACAGTCTGCCCTGCTATCGACTTTACATACAAATCTACATATGGATTTTGCACTAATAACCATGATATACCTGCAATGGCACTAAACGCAACTATCTGGCCTAATTTCCTCATCTTTTACAGCTCCCCTCATATAAATGGTATGAGGAGAATGGACAAGGTAGAACGAAAGTAGTCACTGACTATAGTAATAGTGCAAGCTCCTTTAAAAAGGAAAAATACTATGATCTCCACAGTCTTATGTTTCGCCGAATTACCCCACAAACAAGTGCCCCCGTGCTTTCATCGATACGAATAGACCAAGCGAACGATCTACTCTGGCCTTTATCTAAGTGTTTAAATAGAAAAAAGCATGCAAATTCACAAAGAATCGCATGCATCCATTTTATCGATATTTCTAAACACTCTTACACCTCTGATTTTTCTTCACTTTCTTTTTGAGCCTTTAGAATTGCTTTATGAGAAAGATTTACTCTTCCTTGTTTATCGATTTCAACGACTTTAACAGATAACTCATCGCCTATTTTTACAACATCTTCAACTTTGCCTACACGTTCTTCAGCAAGCTCAGAAATGTGTACAAGACCATCTTTACCATTAAAGATTTCAACAAACGCGCCGAATTTTTCAATTCGTTTTACTTTACCAAGATAGACTTCACCAACAACTACTTCACGAACAATATCTTCAATAATATTCTTCGCTTTTTGGTTCATCTCTTCATTAGTAGACGCAATAAACACCGTACCGTCTTGCTCAATATCAATTTTCACGCCAGTTTCTTCAATAATTTTATTGATATGTTTTCCGCTTGGTCCAATTACATCACGAATCTTATCTGGGTTAATTGCCATCGTTAAGATTTTTGGTGCATATTTTGAAAGACTTTCGCGTGGTGTATTGATAGTTGACATCATTGACTCAAGAATATGCATTCTTCCACGTTTTGCTTGTTGAAGGGCCTCTTCAAGAATTTCTCTTGATAAACCTTCAATTTTTATATCCATTTGCAAAGCAGTAACACCTTTTGCAGTACCTGCAACTTTAAAGTCCATATCGCCTAGGTGATCTTCCATACCTTGAATATCTGTTAAAATGGTATAGTGTTCTCCAGTTTTAACAAGTCCCATCGCAATCCCAGCTACTGGTGCTTTCAAAGGAACACCCGCATCCATCATAGCAAGCGTACTTGCACAAATACTTGCTTGTGAAGTCGAACCGTTTGATTCAAGTACCTCTGATACAAGTCGGATGGTATATGGGAAGTCTTTATCATTTGGTATCACTGGCTCTAATGCTCTTTCTCCAAGTGCACCATGACCAATTTCACGACGTCCGGCACCACGGATTGGTCCTGTTTCGCCAACACTGAAATGTGGGAAATTATAGTGATGCATGAATCGTTTGGATTCCTCAGTACCAAGTCCGTCTAAAATTTGAACATCTCCTAGTGCACCAAGAGTACAGATCGACAAAGCTTGAGTTTGTCCACGCGTAAATAATCCTGAGCCATGCGTACGAGGAAGGATGTCGATTTCAGAAGAAAGCGGTCTGATTTCATCCGGGTTACGGCCGTCTGGGCGAACTTTTTCTTCTGTAATCAAACGACGTACTTCTGATTTCACCAATTTATTTAAGATTTCTTTAATTTGCTTTAATTTGTCTTCGTCTGTTTCTTCTTCGAATTGCAACAGCACCCGGTCTTTTACTTCTTTAATAGCCGCTTCACGAGCATGTTTCTCCTGAACTTGTACGGCTTTGTTTAAATCAGCTTCACAAAGACTTTTAATTTCAGCTTCAAGCTCAGTATCTACTTGATACAGATTGATGTCCATTTTTTCTTTGCCAATTTCAGCAACGATTTTTTCTTGGAACTCAATTAATTTCTTAATTTCATCATGTCCAAACATAATTGCTTCAAGCATCGTTTCTTCAGGTATTTCATTAGCCCCTGCTTCAACCATATTAATTGCGTCTTTCGTTCCAGCTACAGTCAAATTAATATCGCTTTGTGCAAGCTGATCAACATTCGGATTAATAATGAATTTCCCATCAATTCTACCAACAACTACACCTGCGATTGGCCCTTCGAACGGAATGTCTGAAACGGATAACGCTAGAGATGAACCAAGCATTGCGGCCATTTCAGAAGAACAATCTTGATCTACACTCATCACCATACTGATAACTTGTACATCATTTCTAAACCCATCAGCAAATAAAGGACGAATTGGACGATCAATCAAACGGCTTGCTAAAATTGCTCTTTCACTTGGTCTTCCCTCACGCTTAATAAATCCACCCGGAATTTTCCCAACTGCATATAATCTTTCCTCATAACTTACCATTAATGGGAAAAAGTCAACGTTCTTTGGTTCCTTTGATGCAGTGGCTGTACTTAATACAACTGTTTCTTCATACCGAACAAGCACAGCTCCATTTGCTTGTTTAGCCAACTGGCCAATTTCAACAGTTAATGTTCTTCCGGCCCATTCGTATGAATACGTATGTTTGTTCTGTCCCATCTTTCTATTAAACCCCTCTCTTGATCTTCACTTTAGAGGCCTGGTCGTTTTCACCTAAACCTTATCTAAAATCTTCATTATCATATATGTCAAATTAATAAAGCTTCCATAATCAAACTATTCCTATTATGCACGAAATAAATAAGCATTAACAGCAAAATGGAGTATATTTGAAAAAAACAAGTTTTTTTTCAAACAACCTCCCTTTTACACATTATGTAAAATGACTTTTGTCTTCAAACATCAAAAAAGCGGGAAATTCTCCCGCTTTTTCGAATAATTATCGGCGTAAGCCTAATTTATTAATTAATGTACGGTAGCGAGTAACATCTTTATTACGAAGGTAAGTAAGAAGATTACGACGTTTACCAACCATTTTAAGAAGACCGCGACGTGAATGGTGGTCTTTTTTATGAGTGCGTAAGTGACCGTTCAAGTTATTGATTTCTTCAGTTAATACTGCAATCTGAACCTCGGGTGATCCAGTATCAGTGTCGTGAGTGCGGTACTCAGTGATAAGTTCGTTTTTACGTAATTGTGTAATTGCCATTGTTTATTCCTCCTAAAGTTTCTGTAAAATCCCCTATTACTGAGCCAGCGTCGGAGACTCGCTTAGCCAAGCAACGGTTATTTTCATACTTGAATATCATACAACCTTTTTTTACAGAATGCAAGTTCTAGCCACCTAATTGCGTAAAATACTCAATTGCATGATTTTTATCTATTTCAATCTGTTGAACCAATTCTTCCAGGCCGGCAAATTTTTGTTCACTGCGGAGCCTTTTATGCCATTCGACAGCGACATCTTCTCCGTATATCACTTGATCAAAACCAAGCACATGAACTTCAACGGACGGATATTCAGGTCTCTTCTCATGAAAAGTTGGTTTATACCCCACATTACAAACACCATTAAACCATTTATGATCTATTTGAATTTTCACAGCATACACACCTGTAGATGGGAAGATATATCGATCCTTGATGTCAATGTTTGCAGTCGGGAATCCAAGCTGCCTTCCGCGTTTTTCACCATGTATGACGGTTCCTCGTACAGAATACCATCTTCCTGTTAGCTTATAAAAGTCAATAAAATCGCCTTCTTGCAAGGTTTTTCTTATCCTAGTTGAACTAATTTTCTCTTCTGCTATTGTTTGCTTTTCAACAACAGTTTGTGTAAATTGACCTTTTGAATGAAGTGGAAGCGTGTCCATCGTTCCTTCACCGAACCTTCCATATGAAAAATCAAAGCCTGCTGCAACATGAATGGTATGAAGTTTGATTAAATAATTATCCACGAATTGTTGAGGAGTTAGTGTTGCGAATTCTTTTGTAAAATGAATAACGAAAACATAATCAACATCAAGCTCTTCAATAATCGCTATCTTTTCTTGCAACGGTGTAATATATTTAACCGATTGTTGCTCTATCCCGAGAACTGCAGATGGATGGGGGTCAAAAGTCATCACCGCTGATTTGGCACCCATTTTCTCAGCAGCATTTTTTGCGGTCTGAATCACTTTCTGATGTCCTATATGTATCCCATCAAAAAATCCTATGGCGATAACTAAAGGTGGAAATTCTTCAGGATTAAATGTTTGAGGATGCTCTATTGTCATTACTTTCACGTTTAAATCTCCTCTTTCTCCCGGTAAACCTCACAGTTCATCTATTACCAAAACTTTAACTGGTTTGATTACTTGTTCTTTTACGGGATGCACTTGATAAATAGCTAGGGCTCTTCCATTTTCATTTATCATGACAAATGGTTCACCTTTAACATAATCTAAATCATCTGGTTGCGTTAGAACCGCACCGTTTAGGATTTTCATTGCTACTTTATCATTAATCTGATATTTCGGCAAATGATAGAGACCACGTTCAAGCGGTAGCAAAAATTCCTTTTCTTTTCCTTCCTCGAAAAGGTCTTTCACTTCTTCAAGCGTTTTGCAATCATTTAAAGTCAACCCTGCTGATTCTGTTCGAATTAAGCTGGACATATGAGCTGGATAGCCGAGACGTTCTCCCATCATAACAGCAAGCGTTCGTATATATGTCCCTTTGCTACATTTCACCCTGAATTTAAATGAAATGGTATTCCCCGCAAATACTTCACGATCATCTAGTAATGTTAATTCATGAATTGTTACTTCCCTTGAAGGCCTTTCAACCTCAATACCAGCTCGGGCATACTCATATAATTTCTTGCCGTTCACCTTGACTGCAGAATACATGGGTGGTGTTTGGGTGATTAGACCGGTTAAAGATTGAAACACTTCTAGAATACGTTCTCTTGTGATCACATCGGAAATAATTGCTTCTTCCAGTTTTTCACCACTGCTATCTTCAGTAGTTGTTGAAAAGCCAAGCGTGATTTCACCTTCATATGCTTTTCCAGCGTCTGTAATATACTCAGCAATTTTCGTGGCCCTTCCAATACAAATAGGCAAGACTCCTGTAACATCTGGGTCGAGAGTGCCTGTATGACCCACTTTTTTTGTTTTTAAGATTTTCCGAAGTTTAAAAACACAATCATGCGAAGTCATTCCTTTAGGTTTTAATAAAGGCAAAATCCCTTCCATTTTTGACACCTCTTTTCATGTTGTATGAAGGACATGGGGACGGGGCTTCACGGCTTACTAATGTAGCCAAACTACTTAGCAGGTATACTTATTTACTCGAAAAAGCATCCGAAATTCCGGCTCCGCACCGCCACCCATTGTGATTAGGCAATATAGCGTGCTTAATGATAAATCCTTCATGGTCAATAGTGGCGTTTTAACGCCATATTCGTTTTGTATTCTCTTAATTTTTGACAGAAAAAAAGATAGACGATTGTCTACCTGTTTTTTCAAAGAAAAAAATGCTGAATGCGGGTGTCCCAAAAGGGTCTGACCTTACACCCAACAGCAGTATAAAGTAGTAAAACACTTTATATAATCTGTATATAGTAGGTACAGGTCTGACCTTTTCTTTATGGGACGCACTCATTCACTTGTTATTCTTCATCTTTATTAGCAGGCTGCTCTGAATGAATCTGAGTAATAAGTGATTCGATTCGATTTCCATAAGTAACCGATTCATCAAATTCAAAAGAAATTTCCGGCGTTTTCCTTAAACGGATTCTCTGACCGATTTCTGAACGGATGAAACCTGTTGCTTTTGAAAGACCCTTTAACGTATTTTCTTTTTGCTCTTCATCTCCAAGTACAGAGATATAGACAGTTGCTTGTTGAAGGTCACCCGTAACAGCAACATCTGTAACCGTAACAAAACCAATACGGGGGTCTTTTATTTTGCGACCGATGATTTCACTTAATTCTTTCTTCATTTGCTCGCCTACACGATTCGCACGATGGCTCATTTACATCACCTCGCTCGTCCTATAGCCATTCTATATCTGTTAGTGTTCGTTCTAGTTCCGGAAAAGAATCTAGAAATTGCAGGGCATTCTGTATTTCTCTCTCAGTCGCTTTTCTAGAAGAGGTCACTGCAACGATGGCAATTTGTGTTCGTTGCCACGTTTCTTGAAAACCTACTTCGCTCACAGAAATATTGAATTTCTGTTTTAGCCTTGTCAGCACTCTTTGTAAGACAGCCCTTTTATCCTTTAAAGAATGGGCGTCATAAATGATGCATTCACAAACGACAGAACTGATAATCATTTACGCTCTATTTCTTCCATAACGTAAGCTTCAATGACATCTCCTTCTTTAAGGTCATTAAAGTTCTTAATCGTAATTCCACATTCATAGTTTTGTGCAACTTCTTTTACATCGTCTTTAAATCGTTTTAATGTATCTAATTCACCTTCAAAAATCACAATGCCTTGGCGGATTAAACGCACGCTAGAGTCACGAGTAATTTTTCCGTCCGTTACATAGGAACCAGCAATTGTACCAATTTTTGAAACTTTGAATGTTGTACGTACTTCTGCTTGACCGATGACTTTTTCTTCAAATTCAGGATCAAGCATCCCTTTCATCGCTGCTTCAATTTCTTCAATCGCTTTGTAAATGATACGGTGAAGACGAATCTCAACATTCTCTGTTTCTGCAGCTCGCTTAGCGTTCACATCAGGGCGAACATTAAACCCAATGACAATTGCATTTGAAGCAGAAGCAAGGATAATATCAGATTCTGAAATTGCACCTACACCAGAGTGAATGATTTTCACTTTGGCTCCTTCTACTTCAATTTTTTGAAGTGATGCTGCAACAGCTTCTGCTGAACCTTGAACATCTGCTTTCAAAACGATATTCAATTCTTTTATTTCTCCTTGTTTCATTTGCTCAAACAAGTTATCAAGTGTAACAACTGATTTTTCATTACGTGATGAAGCCAGTTGTCTTTGTGCACGAGTTTCCCCGACTTGACGGGCTGTTTTTTCATCTTCAAAAACGATAAAACGATCCCCTGCATCTGGAACTTCATTCAAGCCTGTAATTTCAACTGGTGTCGATGGACCAGCTTCTTTCACCCGGCGACCAAGATCGTTAACCATCGCACGTACACGCCCGAATGAGTTACCAACTACGATTGGGTCTCCAATTTTAAGAGTACCGTTTTGAACAAGCAATGTAGCAACTGTTCCACGGCCTTTATCAAGACGAGACTCGATTACTGTACCAACGGCTCTACGTTCTGGATTTGCTTTGTATTCTTCCACTTCACCAACAAGCAAGACCATTTCAAGCAAAGTATCGATTCCTTCACCTTGTTTTGCAGAAATCGGAACGAATATCGTATCTCCACCCCATGCCTCGGAAACAAGTCCATGTTCTGTTAATTCCTGCATTACGCGATCAGGATTGGCAGATTCTTTATCCATTTTATTAACAGCAACAATAATTGGAACCTCTGCTGCTTTAGCATGGTTGATTGCCTCTACCGTTTGTGGCATTACGCCATCATCCGCTGCCACAACTAGAATGGTAATATCGGTAACCTGTGCACCACGCGCACGCATCGTTGTAAACGCAGCATGTCCAGGAGTATCCAAGAACGTAATCTTCTTCCCGCTTACTTCAACTTGGTATGCCCCGATATGTTGGGTAATTCCACCAGCTTCTACCTCTGTTACTTTTGTGTTACGGATTGAGTCTAGTAGTGTCGTTTTACCATGGTCAACGTGACCCATGATCGTAACAACTGATGGACGTTCAATCATATTTTCTGGAGCATCTTCAGTAACGAGAGATTCAAGATCTGTTAAATCAACTAAGATTTCTTCTTCTACTTCAACACCATATTCACCAGCAATCAATTCAATTGCATCTTTGTCTAATGTTTGGTTAATGGTAGCCATTACACCAAGCATAAATAATTTTTTGATAATTTCCGATGGCTCACGGTGCAATTTCTTAGCAAGTTCTTGAACGGTTAATGATTCAACGAACGTAATTTTAGCAGGTAGCTCACGTTCTTTTCTTTTTTGAACTGGAGCTTGTGTTTGAGTTTGGGTTCTGCCTTTATTGTTTCTATTACGGTTATTAAAATTATTCCCTTTCCCTCTATTGGTGTTGTTTCTTTGTCCACCTTGAGGGGAGGTTTTACCTGCAACCGGTTTAACAGGCGGTTTTTTCTTCACCTTTTCCTTATTAACTGTATTGCTTTTCTCGTTTGCTTCTTCTTCATATTTTTCCACAGTGGAAGAAGCTGTGGTAGGCTGTTGTGTTTTTGGTTGTATTGAATGATTTAATTTATCGATCGTAGAATCGTCTAATGTTGTCATATGGTTTGATACCTCTATATTCATTTCTTTGAGTTTATTAATTACATCCTTGCTTGAAACGTTCTTTTGTTTTGCATATTCATGTACACGTATTTTAGTCATACGTTCACCCCCGTAAAATTTAATCGAGCAACGTTTGGAGTTTTCTTGCAAAACCTTCATCTAAGACAGCGACAGTAACACGTGCATCTTTCCCTATCGCTTGACCGAGCAAAAACCGATTTTCGACTTTTTTTAAAGGAACCTGATAATACAAGCATTTATCAGTGATTTTTTTTTCTGTATTGGAAGAAGCATCTGCGGCCAAAATAACTAGCTTGGCTTTACCGCTTCTCACTTCTTTTACAACTAATTCTTCTCCTGAAATTAGTTTACGCGCTCGATTTGCTAAACCTAATAGAGACATCCATTGTTGTATCATCTTGTAGAAGTATTCTCCTTATCCGCTAATTCAAGTAGCTGTTCATAAATAGAAGGATCGATTGCCGCACTTAGTTGATTGGCCAGGATATTTTTCTTCTTGGCAAGCATAATCGTTTCTTGATCTAATGTTAAATAAGCACCACGCCCAGCTTTTTTCCCTGTAGGATCAATGCTTACTTCGCCCTCTTTTGATCGAACGATTCGAATCAACTCTTTCTTCGGCTTCATTTCACCAGTTGCAACACATTTGCGCATTGGTATTTTTTTCATAATCGATCACCTCTACCTTATTCGTCATCTTCGACAAATTCATCTTCATCAACGTAGCTGTCTCTACTTAACAGAAACTCTTGTTCTTCAACTGGATAAATTCCTGCTTCACGAGCTTCTGTTTCACTTTTAATATCAATCTTCCAGCCAGTCAGTTTTGCTGCTAAGCGTGCATTTTGTCCTCGCTTCCCGATAGCAAGTGAGAGCTGGTAATCAGGAACAATGACTGTTGTTGCTTTTTCTGCTTCTTCAACGATCACTTCAAGTACCTTCGATGGGCTTAGTGCGTTAGCGACAAATACGACCGGATCTTCTGACCATTTAACGATATCGATTTTTTCGCCTTTAAGCTCGTTAACAATCGCTTGAACTCGTTGTCCTTTTTGACCCACACATGAACCTACCGGATCGACTTCTTCATTATCAGAATGAACGGAAATTTTGGAGCGATCGCCAGCTTCACGTGCAACCGATTTGATTTCGACTGTTCCATCAAAAATCTCTGGAACTTCAATTTCAAATAATCGCTTTAATAGGCCAGGATGTGTGCGTGATACGAATATTTGCGGACCTTTTGAAGTTTTTTCGACTTTCGTGATAAACACTTTAATTCGGTCATGTGGTTTATATTGTTCATTTGGCATTTGTTCACTAATAGGTAGCAATGCCTCAATTTTCCCTAAACTAACATAAATAAACCGAGAATCATGACGTTGAACAATTCCGGTCATAATGTCTTCTTCACGGTCAATGAATTCTGAATATATGATACCACGTTCCGCCTCACGTACTCGTTGTGTGACAACCTGCTTAGCAGTCTGTGCCGCAATCCTTCCAAAATCCTTCGGTGTAACTTCCAGCTCTACAACATCTTCAAGCTGATAGCTAGGATTAATTTGTTTTGCTTCTTCCAAAGAGATTTCAAGTCGTGCATCAAACACCTGATCCACAACGTCCTTTCTTGCAAAAACTCTCATTGTACCTTTTTCAAAATTTAAATCGATACGAACATTCTGCGCCTGATTAAAATTACGACGGTATGCCGAAATCAACGCTGCCTCAATGGCATCAATCAGAACTTCTTTTGAAATTCCTTTATCTTTTTCTAAAACATTGAGAGCATCCAATAACTCACTGCTCATGGTTGTTCCCCCTTAAATATTTTTTAAGAAAATGTAACGGCTAACCTTGCTTTAGCAACCTTCTCAAAAGGGATTACTACCGTTTTCTTTCTAGTTTTGATTTTCATTTCTATCGTTACTTCATTTCCGTCAAAGCTTTTCAAGGTTCCTTCAAACTCTTTTTCATCCAAGATTGGTTCATATGTTTTTATGTAAACATTTTTCCCAAGTGCTTTTTGAAAATCCTGCTCTTTTTTCAAAGGCCTTTCCGCTCCAGGAGACGAAACTTCAAGGAAGTAGTTTTGCAGAATTGGATCTGTTTCGTCCAGTTTTTCGCCTAATTTTTCACTTACTGTTCCACAGTCCTCAATGTCCACACCAGTTTCTTTGTCAATATAAACACGAAGAAACCAACTTTTTCCTTCTTTGACATACTCGACTTCTACCAATTCAAGTGCCAATTCATCTAAAATTGGAATCACAAGTTCTTCTACGGTTTCCGTTACTTTTTTACTCATTCGTTTCCTCCATACATGGTCCGTATACATATCTTTGTAATGGATTCAAAAATTTAGTCAATTACAACACGAAAGAGTGGGTTTCCCCACTCTTTCCATTGGTTCTGCTTAGTATTTCCAATAAAAATATACCATAGTCAAGGGATTTATGCAAATAAAGTGCAAGCTTTGTTCGTTCGATTTCCTTATTTCATAAGGTTTGGCGAATATAATGCCCGCGTTTATCTCTTCGTATTTTGTCAAAAGCAGTTTTCAAAACAGAGAAAGTTGGTTTTGATCAGGCAATGATTCTAAGCAGCCCTGCTTGTCCAAATACTCCAGGATGGTTTTCGATACTTTTCCACGCTGTTGAAGATCCTCTTTGGAAAGGAATTCTCCAGTTTCGCGAGCACGCACTATATTGATCGCTGCATTCGTTCCAAGTCCAGGAATTGAATTGAATGGAGGAATTAGTGAATTCCCTTCAATGAGGAACTCATCTGCGCTTGATTTATACAAATCAACTTTACTGAATGAATAGCCCCGTTCACACATTTCAAGTGCTAGTTCCAGCACTGTCAGCGTATTTTTTTCCTTAGTTGACGCATCAAGTCCTTTCGCATTTATCTCTTCTACTTTTGAACGAATAGCTTGTGATCCCCTTGTCATCGCTTCAATTTCAAAATCTTCGGCTCTTACCGTGAAATATGCTGCATAATACAATAATGGTAAATGTACTTTGAAATAAGCGATTCGCACCGCCATTAATACGTATGCAGCTGCGTGAGCCTTCGGGAACATATATTTTATTTTTTTACAAGAATCAATATACCATTCAGGAACTTCATTTTCCCTCATGCTTGCTTCAAATTCTTCAGTCAGTCCTTTCCCTTTACGAACAGATTCCATAATTTTAAATGCAAGGGAAGGTTCTAGACCTTGGTAAATTAAATACACCATTATATCATCCCGGCAGCCAATAACTTCACTCAGCGTACAAATCCGGTTATGAATCAGTTCTTGAGCATTTCCAAGCCATACATCGGTTCCATGTGAAAGTCCTGAAATCTGAACAAGTTCCGAGAATGTCGTCGGTTTCGTATCTTCAAGCATTTGACGGACAAACCGGGTCCCGAATTCCGGAATGCCAAGCGTTCCAGTTTTACACATAATTTGATCTTCTGTGACTCCGAGGGTCTCTGTACCGCTGAAAATCTTCATAACTTCTGGATCATCGGTGGGAACTGTTTTCGGATCAATTCCACTCAAATCTTGCAGCATTCTTATGACTGTCGGATCATCATGACCTAATATATCAAGTTTTAGAATATTATCATGTATAGAGTGGAAATCGAAGTGTGTCGTTTTCCACTCTGAATTGCGGTCGTCTGCTGGGAATTGGATCGGTGTAAAATCGTAAATATCCATATAATTTGGTACTACGATAATCCCCCCTGGATGCTGACCACTCGTCCTTTTTACGCCTGTACAGCCAGCAACAAGACGATCGGTTTCTGCACCGCGCATATGAAGATTATTGTCAGATGAATACCCTTTTACATATCCATAAGCAGTCTTCTCAGCAACTGTACCAATGGTCCCAGCACGGAAAACATAATCTTCTCCAAATAATACCTTTGTATAGTTATGAGCATTGGGTTGGTATTCACCGGAAAAATTCAAATCGATATCAGGTACCTTATCTCCATTAAACCCCAAAAACGTTTCAAATGGGATATCTTGTCCGTCTTTTTTATAGCTTGTACCGCAGTCTGGACAGTCTTTGTCTGGTAAGTCAAATCCAGAGCTCACTGAACCATCATTGAAAAACTCAGATTTTTTACAATTTGGACAAACATAATGTGGTGGTAACGGATTAACCTCTGTGATTTCCGTCATTGTTGCGACTAACGATGAACCGACGGATCCCCGTGAACCAACGAGATAGCCGTCATCAAGAGATTTTTTTACGAGCTTATGAGAAATTAAGTAAATAACAGCGAAACCATGACCGATTATACTTTTTAATTCTTTTTCAAGACGTGCTTCTACGATTTCAGGGAGATTATCTCCATAGATGCTTCGTGCCATACTATAGCTCATGTCTCTCATTTCATCATCCGCACCTTCAATTTTCGGCGTATACAGATCGTCTTTAATCGGTTTTATGTCATCAATCATGTCTGCAATCTTATTCGTGTTTTCAACGACAACTTTCCGAGCTTGATCTTTACCGAGAAATTCAAAGTTCTTTAACATTTCATCTGTGGTCCGGAAATGGACATCCGGTAATTTGTGACGGTTAAGCGGATTGGCACCACCTTGTGAATTTACTAATATTTTGCGGTAAATTTTATCATTCGGCTCAAGATAATGAACATTCCCTGTTGCCACAACTGGCTTATTTAGCTTTTCCCCGAGTTTCACAATATTAGAAAGAATACCCTCTAATGATTTTTCATCGCGAATATATTCCATTTCAATCATATGTTGATAAACATCTTTCGGATGAATCTCGAGATAATCGTAAAATTCGGCAATCTCGGTGACTTCGTCGAATCCTTTCTGCATCATTCCCTCGAACACTTCACCTTTATTACATCCAGAGCCAATCAAAATTCCTTCACGATACTTTTTCAGCTTTGATCGAGGAATCCGAGGTACTCGATAAAAATAATCGATATGAGAAAGGGACACAAGCTTAAATAAATTCTTCAATCCCGCTTGAGTCTGGGCGATGAGCGTACAATGATAAGGTCTTGAGCGCTGATAAGCATTTCCGGCACCCATATGCTCATTGAATTGGTCGTGATACAGGATTTCTTTTTCTAAAGCATCTTTGAGCATTTTTAAGAGTAAATATCCCGTTGCTTCAGCATCATAAATGGCCCTGTGATGCTGGGTCAGTTCAATATCGAACTTTTTAGCCAACGTATTCAAACGATGATTTTTGAATTCTGGATACAGAAAGCGACCTAATTCTAATGTATCGATAACAGGATTTGCAGCTTTGGGATGCCCCATCTTTTTATAGCCAACATTTAAAAACCCCATATCAAAGCTTGCATTATGGGCAACTAAGATTGCATCATCGGCCCAAACCCGAAACTTTTCAAGAACTTCCGGCACATCTGGAGCATTTTCCACAAGATCATCTGTAATACCAGTCAAATCGATAGTTGTCGCTGATAAAGGGTGATGCGGGTTTGCAAACGATTCAAAACGGTCGATAATTTCCCCGTTTTGAATTTTCACTGCTGCAAGCTCAATAATCGTATCGTAAACAGCTGATAAACCAGTCGTTTCTACATCAAAAACAACATACGTATCTTCTTCGAGCAGACGGTGCGCATCATTATAAGCAATTGGGACCCCATCATCGACTAAATTCGCTTCTACTCCATACAGGATTTTAATACCGTTTTTCTTACCAGCACTAAACGCTTCTGGGAATGATTGAACACCACCATGATCCGTTATCGCAATCGCTGTATGTCCCCATTTCTTGGCTTGGGAAACGAGCGCTGAAACTGGTGAGACTGCATCCATTTGGCTCATCGGTGTATGAAGGTGAAGCTCGACCCGTTTTTCACCTTCTGGCGCATAGTCGATACGGCCTTGCTTCGTAATTTCGTTAATATCATTTGCCATCATGACTAAATCACGAATGAATGTATCAGTTTGGATACTTCCTTGGGCTCGGACCCACATCCCTTTTTTCACCCTGGCCAAAATGGCTGCATCTTCTTTGTCTCTTGAAAATACTTTCACAATAATTGAGCTTGTATAATCCGTTACTTTAAAGGTCAGTAATGTTCTGCCACTGCGAAGTTCTTTGACTTCAGCATCAAACACATATCCTTCAATCGCAATTCTTCTTTCTTCTTCCATGATTTGTTCAAGACGTCTGAAATCAGCATCCTCCTTAATCGTATAACCGATTTTAACAGGTCCTTCATATTGAGATCCATCCGCTGATTTTTCACTTTCCTTCTTCTGCATTTCGAGTAATGCTGCCAAACCTTTTTCTTCGTCTTCTTTTTGTTTCTCTTTTAAGAACTGCTGATAATCATTATTTGATTTAATTTCGGCTACTTCTGCTTCGAGCGACATTGGAGGAAAGCCTAATACTTGATAATTGTTAGAAATCAAACTTGAATACTTTTTCTTTAACTGACCAGCTTCTGCTTCATTTCGAGCAGAAACAATAATCCGATGACCTACAATCTTTGGATCTTGCTCATTTAAAAGCGAGAGCAGTGCTGGTGAAATCCCTTGAAGTTCACTTAAGCAATTTTTCCAGTATTCCTTGACCAATTCTTCTGTAACCTTTGGCTGAAGTACATTGAAGCTAAATGATATCTTAGCAATGTGAGCAAATGTACTCGCAAGCTGTGTAGTGAATTTTGCATGAACACGAAAAGGAATTAGTTCTTCAAGTTTGAAGACAAAATGCCAGCTCTTTGATTCTCTTTCAATCAAAAGTTTTTCAATCTCAGCACCATAAAAATACTGTACAAATGCATCATCCGTTAACTTAAGCTGACTGAGCAAGAGTTGAAACCTCTCTCGACCGTTGTTCATTTGTTGATCCAATTGTCATCCTCCTTCTTTCTTTTACATTTTTTAAACTAAATATAGAAACGGCAGGACGCCTTCATGTTCAAAATGTAACAGTGGTAATTATACCACAACAAGAATATTCTTCTTATCTTGCAGAACCAGAATTCCCCATTAACACTTTGTGAAGTTTTCCTATTTTTTATTAATTATTTCGAATTGGTAAGAGTTATGCTCACATAGAAAAAGGCATCTTCATAATGACCGATGCCTTTCTATTGCTCTATTTTTATTATTTGCCTAGGATTTCAGACAAAGTTTCCACTAAGGCGTCTGTACCGATTTCCAGCATTTCGCCTGACTTTCTAATTTTCACTTCAATGATCCCTTCAGATGCTTTCTTCCCAACTGTGATTCGAACTGGAAGTCCAATTAAATCCGAATCAGCGAATTTGACACCTGGACGCTCTTGACGATCATCCATAAGTACATCATAGCCTTGTTTTTTCAAAGAGCTATATAATTCCTCAGCAAGAGCAGCTTGAGTTTCATCCTTCATATTAACAGGGATCAAGTGGACATGATAAGGAGCTAAATTGGTTGGCCATAGGAGACCTTTTTCATCATTAAACTGCTCTGCAACTGCAGCAAGTGTCCGGGAAACGCCAATTCCATAGCACCCCATAATCATTGGTTGATTACGGCCGTTTTCATCCAAGTAAACAGCATTCATCGCTTCGCTATACCTCGTTCCAAGCTTGAACACATGCCCTACTTCGATTCCTTCTGCAAACTTAATTAATCCATTTCCATCTGGAGATTTATCCCCTTCTTGAATAAAGCGAATATCCGCGTATTGAGATACTGAGAAATCGCGGCCAGGATTTACATTCACATAATGGTAATCCTCTTCATTGGCACCACAAACTGCATTGACTAACCTTTCAACGGCTTGATCTGCAATCACTTCAACATTTGCAGAAGATTTAATTGGACCAAGTGAACCTATAGCACAACCTAGTATTTCTTCCGTATCTGTAGCAGAAGCCAGATCCACATTTGCTGCACCGAAGATGTTTTTTAATTTAATATCATTCACTTCATGATCGCCGCGAACTAATACTAATACAAACTTTTCGTCCACTTTGAAAAGAAGTGATTTGATACAAGCTTTCGCATCTGTTTGTAGGAAACTAGCCACTTCTTCAATTGTTTTTTTGCCGATTGTTTCAACTTTTTCTAAATCTTTTGCTTGTTCGGTGTTTTTCACATCTTCTAATACAACAGGTGCCATTTCAATATTGGCTGCATAATCCGAGCTGTCTGAGTAGGCAATTGTATCCTCCCCTACTTCAGATAGAACCATAAATTCATGTGTGTCTTTTCCACCCATCGCCCCGGAATCAGCAATAACAGCACGGAAATCTAATCCACATCGACTGAATACATTTGAATAGGCTGTAAACAATCTTTGATAAACCTCATCTAAACTTTCCTGATTAGAATGGAAGGAATATGCGTCTTTCATTATGAATTCACGACCGCGTAGTAATCCGAAACGTGGCCTTTTTTCATCCCTGAATTTCGTCTGAATTTGATAAACAGTTAATGGCAAACGCTTATAAGATTTAATTTCATCGCGAACTAGGCTCGTGATCACTTCTTCATGTGTTGCACCTAGGGCAAATTCACGATCATGACGATCTTTTAATCTCATAAGTTCAGGTCCATATGTATACCAGCGACCTGACTCCTGCCAAAATTCTGCTTGCTGGAGCGCAGGCATTAATAGTTCTACTGCACCTGCATTATCCATTTCTTCACGTACTATCTGCTCTACCTTTTGTAGCACCTTTTTTCCTAATGGTAGAAAGCTATATACACCACTAGAATTTTGTCGCATATAGCCTGCCCGTAGTAAAAGCTGGTGACTTCTAATTTCTGCATCTGCAGGTACTTCTCTTAATGTTGGAATGAACGTCATACTTTGTTTCATCATTGCACCTCTTTTATAAATAGGAACCTTTATTTTTAATCACGGTCGTGCTTTTTAATTCCTTCTATCAAATTATACAGGAGAAAATTCAGCAATTCTACGCTTAAAGATATAGAAATGAAACCTTAGGTTTACAAATTATATAGGAGATAATTTGTTGAACGTGACAAAAAGACAACAGCACAGTTCCAAAATGCACTATTGTCTTTTGACTGTTTTGTATTTCATATAAGCATTTAGAAATTTTAGGTATTAATCATAAGAAAAATCGTTGGATATCATTCCATGTAACCATAATCATCAATAACATCAAGAGTGCAAATCCTATAAAGTGGACAATGCCTTCTTTTTGGCGGTCAATTGGCTTTCCTCGTAGAAAT
The DNA here is from genome assembly GCF_001510645.1 of Paenibacillus sp. FJAT-29882. Taxonomy (GTDB): domain Bacteria; phylum Bacillota; class Bacilli; order Bacillales; family DSM-1321; genus Peribacillus. Next base: position 2,230,352 of record NZ_LMVB01000001.1, read on the forward strand.
TCGACAAGGAAGAATAAGAGTCTGCCGCCATCAAGTGCTGGTAATGGTAGTAAGTTCATGATCCCAAGGTTAATGCTTAGTAACCCTGCCCATTTCATTAACATGAATATTCCTGACTTAGCAACCTCTTCAGTGGATTTATAAATCCCCACAGGACCAGATAAGCTATCAAGTGTAAATCCACCTGTAATTAATTGTCCTAGAATGACAAAGATTTGTTTAGTCCAGTGATAAGTTTCAGTTAAACCGTACGAAAATGCCTTTAGCGGTGATTTTTCTACTGGGGCATAAACACCGATCACACCGATCTTCTCACCTTCTCGTTCTACTTCTTTAGGTACGACCGGAATGGATAATGTCTGACCATCACGTAAGATTACAAATTCAATTTCTTTACCGGGATGTTTTTGAATATTTCCTTGAACATCTTCCCATGTAGTGACTTCATCTCCATTGATCGATTGAATTTCATCTCCAGCCTTTAATCCAGAAGCAATCGCAGAGCCATCATCCGTTAACTCACCAAGTCTTGACTCATTGACTGCAATCCCTTGAAATAATCCAATCATGACAAAGATAACAAATGCCAGCACAAAGTTCATCATCGGACCGGCAAAAATCGTCAGCGTTCTATGTCCAAGTGATTTGGATACAAATTGTCGATCATAAGGAGCAATTTGATTCTCCACGCCATCTTCTACAACAACGGCTTCTTCATGAATACGAAAGGTCTTTAATTCTCCCTCATCGCCATCCTCATACCCTTGAATAAGAAGCTTATGTTCAAGATCCGCTGATTCCACTTCGATAATACGAATATCAGGATATTTATCTTTATTATTTAAAACGATTTGCTTAACTAGGCTACTTTCATCTGTAACTAACCCGATACGATATCCAGGCTTTAGTTCTGGATTTTCGGCATCTTCACCTGCCATACGAACATAACCGCCAAGTGGAAGCAGTCTAATCGTATAAACAGTTTCCTTTTTTTTATAGGTGAATACTTTCGGTCCGAAACCAATTGCAAATTCCCTACATAGTATCCCTGCACGTTTCGCGAATACTAAATGTCCCAGTTCGTGAAAAAAAACAAGGGATCCAAAAATAACGATAAAGGAAATTACAGTTTGCAATGTTTGCACGTGCATTTCACCTCTATTTCAGTAATGTTTGAATAAATCTACGTGTACTTACATCCACTTCTTGAATCGTCGTAAGATCTGGATTATCAATTGGCGTATGACGATTTAACGCTTGTTCAATGTATGTTTCGATTTCTAAGAAAGAGATTTTTCCTTTTAAAAATTCCGCAACTGCAACCTCGTTTGCTGCATTTAGGACGGTTGGCATTGTTCCGCCTATTTTACCTGCTTCATATGCAAATTGCAAACATGGAAAACGATTAAAATCCATCTCCGCAAAGTGTAGTTTCCCGATCTCAGCCAGGTTTAATCGATGGCTTGTTGACAGTGGAAGGCGATCCGGATAGGTAAGAGCATACTGAATGGGTACTCTCATATCTGGTGTACCTAGTTGTGCGATCACACTAGAATCATGAAACTCTACCATTGAATGAATAATACTTTCCTTATGAAGCAAAACATCAATCTTTTCGTATGGAAGATTAAACAACCAATGTGCTTCAATTACTTCAAGCCCTTTATTCATCATCGAAGCGGAGTCAATCGTAATTTTCGCACCCATTGACCAATTTGGATGGTTAAGTGCCTGATCTACGGTTACCCCAACCAATTCCGCACGGGAGAGATCTCTGAAACTACCGCCTGAAGCCGTAATAATCAAGCGTTCCATATTTTTTTCTTTTTCACCTTGTAAAGCCTGAAAAATAGCTGAATGTTCACTATCAACAGGAAGTAGTTTAACGCTAGCTTTCCTTGCTTCTTCGATGACTAAATGCCCCGCTGTCACTAATGTTTCCTTATTCGCTAAAGCGATATCCTTCTTTGCTTTGATTGCTTGAAGCGTTGGATACAAACCAACGCTACCAATTACCGCATTTACCAGAATATCTGCTTTGTCAAAAACAGCAGTTTCAATTAACCCTTCATCACCATATGTAAAATAAATACCTGTTCCCAAGAATTCCGATTGTAAAGTTTGAGAATCTTCCTTTGTTTGAACACAAACTAGATTTGGTTGAAACTCACTAATATATTTTCTAGCTAGTTCCACATTTTTCCCAACAGAAAAAGCGACAATTTTAAATTGATCTGGATGTTGTCGAACAACATCTGCTGTTTGTTGACCAATCGAACCAGAAGCACCCAAAAGACTAATATATTTCATTGTCATTCATCTCCTAAAACCAATTCAAACATTAAAGAATTTGTAAAAAATGCAAAATCGGTAAAATGAAAATCAAACTATCCAATCGATCTAATATCCCACCGTGCCCAGGTAAGAGCTTACCTGAATCCTTGACACCATAATGGCGTTTATAAGCTGATTGTACAAGATCCCCTAACTGACCAAAAATCGCTATAAGAATACTCATAAATAACAGCTCAATTAATGTTCTGTCAATCGTAGAGAACATAGAAAATAGAACTGCGATAACCAATGCAGAAATAATTCCACCGATAAATCCGCCAATTGTTTTATTCGGACTGATTTCAGGCCATAATTTCCGTTTCCCCATCGATTTTCCAATAAAATAGGCGCCTGAATCTGTTGCCCAAATCGTAAATAAGGCAAAAAATACATACGTTAAACCATTGGTATCTCTTGTTTCAAATAAGTAATAAAAGCCCATTCCAATATAGATAACGGAGATTACTAAAAAACCAGCATCATCAAACATGAAACGATTTTTCGATAAAACAGTGGAAATGAGTAGTACTAATACTCCCCCAATAATAATTTGCGTTTTATCATAGCCGGAACCTGCCAAAATTCCGTTTGCTGATTCTGGGATAAGTATTAACCAGAGCATCACAAACGAGATCACTGAAGCAAACGAATTCAACGGCAGTTTTTTCATTCGAATCAATTCATATAAACCAATTGTACCGAGCAAATAAATCAGTACTAGAAATGGAAGCTTACCTAAAATAACGATGGGTAAAAATACAGCAGCTGCAATAATACCCGTAATAATTCTTTGCTTCATGAATCACATTTCCTCGCCTTCTTAACTAGACACCACCGAATCTTCTTGTGCGCTTCTGATATTCTTCTACTGCCTCCAACAAATGCTCTTCCTTAAAATCAGGCCAGAGAACATCAGTAAACCATAGTTCTGAATATGCAGCCTGCCAAAGCATAAAATTACTTAAACGAATTTCTCCGCTCGTCCTAATCAAAAGGTCAGGATCAGGCAGTGCATGAGTCATTAAATAGTTAGAAAATTGCACTTCGTTTACAGTTTCATCTATTATACCATTTTTAACATCTTTTATTGTTTTATTAACAGCCATAAGTATCTCAGCACGACTGCCATAATTCAATGCGAAATTCAAGATAAGACCTGTATTATTCTTTGTTTCTTCTACAGCTTGCTTTACTGCGCGTTTTGTATGTTCTGGTAATAAATCAATTTCACCCATCATCTCGACCTTCACGTTCTCAGCGATAAGTTCGGGCAAAAATGTTCCCAAAAACTCTTCTGGCAATTTCATAATATAATCCACTTCACTTTTCGGGCGCTTCCAATTTTCTGTGGAAAAAGCATACACCGTCAAAATGCTCACATTTAACTGGCTTGTAAGTTTAGTGATCTTCCGTACAACCTTCATTCCCTCATGATGGCCAGCTATTCTCGGCAAGGCACGTTTCTTAGCCCACCGACCATTCCCATCCATAATGATGGCGATATGCTTTGGAACTGAAGATTTTTTTACTTGTTGAATTTTTTGAGCTAAATCGGAAGAAGCATCTTTCTTTCCAAAACGCTTCCATATTGAATACATACTTTTGTCCCCCATCAGGTAGTGCTGTTCTCTACACATTCCTATATACTATATCGAAAATGAAAATGACAGAATCTATATTATAATATCAAAAAAAGACCGCTTCTCCTATTATTAATATGAAAAAGATTGTCCGATTAGAAGAAAATGACCAAGAGAAACTACAAACCAGGATCAAAACCTTTAATTAACTATTAATGACCCAAAAGTCTCTATCGCAATATATAAGCACATTTTCATCTATCTGTTTTCAATATGAACCGATTATCCCTCGTTCAATCAGAATGTGCAGATTTTTTCAAAAAAAAAGCCGAAATCATTCTTGCAATCCATTCAGTATGCCTTAAGTAAAATGTTAAAGAAGACTCCAGTGAGCTTCATTACATTATCATTCAGGTTATGTTGAATGGTACAGAATGTCCGGCGGTTGTTGATTACTTTAATCAGAAGTACATATATGGCTTTAATATGTCATAATTTTATTCGAAAAAGTCTTTATAAAGATAGCCAAATCTAATAAGGTAGCGCAAGCGGCACTATATTACATATTTCCATGTAAAACTAGCTATTTATTCAAGTTATGTGATCTATTGTTTAGTAGCATAGCCCAGTTCGCATTACCCTCACAGAATGGTTTACACTTCTAAAATTTCTTTTTCCTTGTCCTTCGTGATATCGTCAATTTTGTTAATATTGTTATCTGTAAGCTTTTGAATATCGTCTGAATAACCACGTAAATCATCTTCAGTCATTTCACCGTTCTTCTCAAGCTTTTTCAAATCGTCATTTCCATCACGACGAATGTTACGTATTGCAATTTTAGCTTCTTCTGCTTCCTTACGAACCATTTTGACAAGCTCTTTTCGACGCTCTTCTGTTAATGCAGGGATAGCAATACGAATGATTGACCCATCATTGGAAGGATTCAAACCAAGATCAGACTTTAGAATCGCTTTTTCGATATCGCCTAGGATTGTTTTGTCATAAGGCTGTATAACCAAAAGTCTTGCTTCTGGAACAGAAATTCCTGCTACTTGATTAACCGGAGTCGGTGCACCGTAATATTCAACAGATATCCTATCTAGCAATGAAGCATTAGCACGGCCAGCACGGATACTAGCCAATTCTCGCGTATAAGCTGAAATTGCCTTTTCCATTTTTGTTTTTGAATTGTCAATAACTTGTTTTGGCATTTTATTTCCCCCTAACAATCGTTCCGAGCGATTCGCCCATCACAACTCGTTTAATATTTCCTTTTTCCATAATAGAGAAGACCATTAATGGAATATTGTTATCCATACAAAGTGAAGAAGCTGTCGAATCCATGACTTCTAAGCCTTCATTCAACACATCTAAATAGGTTAGCTGATCATATTTAACTGCGTTTTTGTCTTTTGCAGGATCTGCATTGTAAACTCCGTCAACATTGTTCTTTGCCATAAGAATGACTTCCGCTTCAATTTCGGCTGCTCGAAGCGCTGCTGTCGTATCTGTAGAAAAATAAGGATTTCCGGTTCCAGCCGCAAATATAACGACTCGTTTTTTCTCAAGATGTCTGATTGCACGGCGTCTAATATAAGGTTCTGCAATTTGCCTCATTTCAATTGAAGTTTGAACGCGCGTTTCAATCCCAAGCTGTTCTAAGCTGTCTTGAAGTGCTAATGAATTCATGACGGTTGCAAGCATGCCCATGTAATCGGCATTTGCACGGTCCATTCCCATTTCACTTCCGATTTTACCTCGCCAAATGTTTCCTCCACCGACAACGACTGCCACTTCAACATCTAGTTCAGCTACTTCTTTTACTTGTTCAGCAATTGATTTAATAACGGCTGGATTGATTCCAAAACCTTCAGCACCGGCTAGTGCTTCACCGCTTAGCTTTAATACGACTCGTTTATATTTCGGGTTGCTCATCTAGAACCTCCAACTATGTAATCTAATTTCATTTTAACTTTCACATTTTACTGAACTTTTTAATGGATAACTTAATGAGTCGAACCACACTCAAGCCTCGGCTCTTATGTTCCATTATGGTTCAAAAATAGGGAACACATTTGTGCTCCCTATTTAACCAATTCAAGTGTAAATTAGTCTTTTTTAACTTGGTTCATTACTTCTTCAGCAAAGTTTTCTTGACGTTTTTCAATTCCTTCGCCTACTTCAAAACGAACGAAAGATTTAATGCTTCCGCCTTTTGATTCAACAAATTGTCCAACCTTTTGGTCAGGATTTTTAACGAAAGTTTGGTCTACAACACAAATTTCTTCGTAGAATTTATTGATACGTCCCTCAACCATTTTCGCAACAATTTTTTCTGGTTTTCCTTCGTTTAAAGCTTGTTGAGTCAATACTTCTCTCTCACGATCAAGTTCACTTGCGTCCACTTGGTCACGAGATACGTATTTCGGTTTTAGAGCAGCAATGTGCATAGATACGTCTTTAGCTGCTTCTGCATCAGTTGTTCCTTCAAGAAGAGAAAGCACACTGATTCTACCGCCCATATGAAGGTATGCACCGAATGCATCGTTGTCTGTTTTTGTAACGACTTCAAAACGACGTAATGTTAATTTTTCACCGATTTTAGCAACCGCTGCATTGATATGATCAGCAACTTTTACACCGTTGATTGTTTGCTCAAGAGCTTCTTCTACAGTTGCTGGTTTGTTAGCAAGTAAGTGCTCTCCTAGTTCTTTTACTAGCGCTTGGAATCCTTCATTTTTTGCTACGAAATCAGTTTCTGAGTTTACTTCAAGAATTACCGCTTCATTTCCGTCTACAATAATTGAAGTTAACCCTTCAGCAGCAATACGATCACCTTTGTTTGCTGCTTTTGCAATTCCTTTTTCACGAAGGAAATCAATTGCTTTTTCCATATCTCCATCAGTTTGAACAAGGGCTTTTTTACAGTCCATCATCCCTGCACCAGTTTTTTCACGCAATTCTTTTACTAATTGTGCACTAATTGCCATTATAAAATCCTCCTCTTATTGAATACAATATACAAATCTCAAACAAAATTTCGGGTTCAAATGCAAAGCGCAATATGTAATCCCAAAAAAAGGTGATAAAAGGCATTATCCTCTTATCACCTTTTTTGTATGAAGGACAAGGGGACGGAACTCCGTAAAATACATTTATGTCCAACCATTGTTAGTGTCATATTAGTCTAGGAGTAAGCTTACGAAACCTGACTTATCTCCGCCACCTTTTTAATTAAGTGAGTTTAGCACATCAAATAATTTGTCCTTTATACTAAATTGGCGCGTTTTAGCGCCAGGCTAAATTATTAATACAGATTAAGCGTTAGCTGGCTCTGCAGCAGTTTCTTCGCCTTGTTTAGCTTCAAGAATAGCATCTGCCATTTTACCAGTTAATAATTTAACTGCACGGATTGCATCGTCGTTAGCTGGGATGACAACATCGATCTCATCTGGATCACAGTTTGTATCAACAATACCAACTAGAGGGATGTTCAATTTATGAGCTTCCGCAACTGCGATACGCTCTTTGCGTGGATCAATAATGAAAATCGCATCCGGGATAGTTTTCATATCTTTAATACCGCCTAGGAATTTTTCTAAGCGATCCCATTCTTTTTTAAGTTGGATAACTTCTTTTTTAGGAAGTACTTCGAATGTCCCGTTTTCTTCCATCTTTTCGATTTCTTTAAGACGAGCAATACGTTTTTGAATTGTTTCAAAGTTAGTTAAAGTTCCACCCAACCAGCGTTGGTTAACATAGTACATACCAGAGCGGATTGCTTCTTCTTTAACAGACTCTTGAGCTTGTTTTTTTGTACCAACAAATAGAATTGTTCCGCCATTAGCAGCTAATTCTTTAACAAAATTGTATGCTTCATCAACTTTTTTCACTGTTTTTTGAAGATCGATGATGTAGATACCGTTACGCTCAGTGAAGATATACTTCTTCATTTTCGGGTTCCAGCGACGTGTTTGGTGTCCAAAGTGTACACCAGCTTCAAGCAATTGTTTCATTGAAATTACTGACATTATTAGTTCCTCCTAAATGGTTTTGTTTATCCTCCGCTTCGATCATTTCCATGCAGACACTGTCGAAACAGCACCATCTGACTAGATTACGAAACGTGTGTAATAACACCATTACAAACTATAGCATAATCACAAAATACAAGCAAGTAGTTTTCACGATTGTCTATTAAATCTTAATAAAATGAAACTTCCATCAGTGGAGTTTTCTTCATCCCCACTGATGGTTAGTCCCGTTCTACTAAACCTCTGCGCAACTCTCGGTAAGTTTCACTGTATCTCACCAATCGGGGATTTACTTCAAAAAGCGAGGCGACTGGTCTAAGGTACGTCTCCTAAGATCCCTCACGTCCTGTGATAGTCCGGCAAGCATAAGATGGAATACGGCGTGACGTAGTTTGCCACAGAGTATTACAGCTTATAACCTCAGATGGGCTAGGAGTCGCAGCTAGATTAAGCTGTTTATCCCCCATCAATTTATGACTTGATTCTCTCACACAAATTGAGGTCGGAGTATTACAGCCTGTTAAACCGAGATAAAAGTTCAATTTCTGTTTTACCTTTGTTTAATCTTTTGGCTACTTCTTCTGTGGTCATGCCCTTCTGAAGCATATCGTTCACTTGCTCAGAGAGGGTCGGCTTAACCTTGTGTTCATGATTTTGAAGCTCTTGTTTTAATGTCTCTTGAAAAGATATACTCTGATTAGACCCATCTCCATGTTCTTCTAATCGATTTGTAGAAATCTCAAGTTTATCTTCATGGGTGATTGGTAAGTCTGGTAATTTTAACGATGTTGCATCCTCTTCTTTGCCATGCACTAGTTTTCTTGCTGGACTAGCTGACTGCTTTTGAGAGCTGCTCGAGTTTTTTTGTGAGTGAATCTTTTCACTAGCATCTAGTTCATTTGAAACAGCATCTTTCATAGCAAGCGCACGAATCAATCGGTCATTTTCTTCTTTTAATTCCAACACAAAGGCAGCCATTGATTCTTCCATTTCACGGGCTCTGCTTTCTTGGACCTTCTCAAAATTCGCCAAGCGATTTTGCCGCGTATATAAAACAATGATTGCCATAATCGTAAAGATGTTCAATACAAACATAATAAACATTATAAAACCTGACATATTATCCCTCTTTTGTTAGAAACAGGACACCATTACAGGGTAGCACCCTGTAATAATGTCCTGAGTTTGTAAATCGCCTTTGAGTGAATCTGCGAAATTCTTGATGTTGATAAACTCATTATTTTACCAATTTCCGTTAGCGTTAACTCTTCTTTATAAAAAAGCTGTAATACAAGCTGTTCTTTTTCATTTAAAGTTTCAATTACTTTGGCTAGTTCTTTGTATAATTCTTTTTTCATCAATTGCTCTTCTGGCATTAGAGTCATGTCATCTTTAATATGATGACTCAGACCTTCTTTATCTTCCTGATCTTGCGGGTTTTCATCCATTGATAATACATTTGCAAAAAAATTCTCATTCATCGCTGTATATACTTCTTCTTCAGAAACATTTAACTCTTCAGCAATTTCTTTCGCGCCAATTTTCCTCATATGTTTCTGTTCTAATTTTTCAACTGCTACTTCAATTTTTTTTGTCTTTTCTCTTACACTCCGAGGAAGCCAATCTTCTTTGCGTAGACCATCTAAGATAGCACCGCGAATTCGGAATGAAGCATAGGTGTCAAATTTTAAATCCCGGTTAGGTTCGAAGCGTTCTAGTGCATCAAACAACCCCATCATCCCAAGGCTTCTCACATCACCCCTGCTTACGCTCTTAGGCAAATTAACTGAAATTCTTTGGACATGAAAGGATACAAGCGGTATGTACCTTTTCACTAGCATATCACCTGCTTTTGGATCTTTGTTTTCAATCCAATATTTCCAATATAACCGCTCTTCCTCGGTTGTCAGTTGAGACACGAGACCTCCTCCTAACGCTATAAAGTGAAACTTCCATCAGTGGGGGTTTTGTTCCCCCCCCACTGTAGGTTCGTCCCGTTTTCTACTGTCGCTAATACATCCGCTACGCTTCAATTTTGAATAAGCACTTAAAGTGTAAACGTATTACTTCTATACCTCTTTAGTTCCCTTATTTACCGTTCTAATATTGAGCAAACTTGTTTTTGGATTAAATTCGATTGTTCTACCGCTATTTCCGCCCACGTCTTCAGCCACGATTGGTATACGTAACGCCATTAATTCTTTTTTTACTGCTGCTACATTTCTTGGTCCGATCCTCATTAAATCTGTACCTGAAGAAAACTGAAACATTTGCGATCCACCAGCAATCTTTGCCTTAAGTTTTCTTATTGATGCTCCATCTCGAACAATTCTCTCCACTAATTCTTTTATTGCTGTATCTGCATATTTTGCCTGATTGATTTGACCCATTTTTGATAAAGTAGAGTCCGGAAGCATGACATGTGCCATACCCGCAATTTCTTTTGATTGATCATAAACAACTACACCTACACATGACCCAAGACCTGAAGTACGTATAAGAGCCGGAGATTGAACAATATTCATATCAGCAATGCCTACTTTGACTATATTGGATACTTCAACCATGTAAAGGTACTCCCAATGAAGTAAAAACAACTTCATAGGCATCAGGATCTAATAGAAAAAAGAAATGTCCGTTAATGAAAGTTGAACTTTCTACATCTTCGCCAATCTCGGTCTCAACCACAATAACAAAGTCACTTACCTGAGAGAGTTCAATCAATCCAGCGCTGATTGTAGCACCGACCATATCAATACATAAAGCAGGAACAGATGGGTAAAAGCTTAATTTCGTAAAATCAGATAGAGAGGATAAATAAGAGCCTGAAAGAATATTTCCTAACTCCGATAAGGCAGAAAGTGCTAATTCAGAATAGGGAAGATGATCAAAGGAGAACACTTCTGTTCCCGTCATTTGTTCACTGAAGCGAGCGGCCTGCTCTAAAGGTAATAGAAAGAACATATTTCCCTGTACATCCCCTTCAATTCTTAGAAAGACGCTCGCAACAACAGTTTCTGGTCCACCAGCAAGTTCAATCATTTCATTAAATGATAGAATTCTCACACGCGGAACATTCATATTTACTTTCCTACCAAGAATCGTGGATAGAGAGGTAGCAGCATGACCTGCCCCGATATTCCCAATTTCTTTTAAGATATCCAAATGAACGGTGGTAATTTTATCAATATAGGACATCGTCTTATGCTTCTTTAACAACTGAATCTTTTACTTCATCTTGATTAAGGATTTGATCAAGATTCAGCAAGGTTAATAGTCTTTTTTCAATCTTCGCAACACCGCTAATATATTCCGTTGCTACATTTCCAATAACGTCGGGCTGAGGTTCTATACTTGTCTCTGGAATATCCAGCACATCGTTTGCAGAATCAACAATCAAACCAGCTTCCATATTGTCCAATGTCACAATAATGATTCTTGTTCGATCATCATACTCAGCCTTTTCTATTTCGAAACGAGCTCGTAAATCAATGATGGGTGTAATCACACCCCGAAGATTGATTACTCCTTTTACAAATGGTAATGATCTTGGAACACGGGTAATATGCATCATTTTTTCAATTCCACGAACTTTGGAGACAGGTATCACATATTCTTTATCTTTAATTTGAAAAACGATCACTTTCACCGTCTCTGAAGTGACGATTTCTTCCATATTAGAACCTCCTAAAAATATATGTATTCAAGTAAAAAAGCATATCAAGACCGCTCAAAAGTTTTCATTTAATCACATTTGCGTGAATCTATTATTTTAATTCATCGTCAAAACTCCATGAAAATATGTATGATGATTCTGGACATGCTCATACGAACAAGTCATTTCTGGAAAAACACTTGATTACCGGCCTTCTTTTTCACTTAATTAAAGCGTTACAATCAATAATTAAAGCGACTTGACCATCACCTAAAATAGTAGCTCCAGATATCGCAAAAGCAGAGGACAAATAGTTACCGAGAGATTTTAAAACAATTTCTTGTTGTCCAATAAACGAATCGACAACTAATCCAGCCATTTTATCACCTTTTCTAACAATGATGACTGAATAATATCCATCTTCTTCGATCGTTTCAGGAACCTCAAATATTTCTTTTAGGAAGATTAATGGTAATACCTTGCCTCTAAAATCAATTACTTGTTGATTATGACCATTCATGATATCCGTTTTATTGATAATTGCGGTTTCAATAATTGATGAAAGCGGAATTGCATATTTCTCCTGTTGAATTTCAACGAGCATAACAGAAATAATCGACAATGTAAGTGGTAATTGAATGAGAAAATCTGATCCTTTCCCTTCATTAGAATCAATGGAAACCACACCGCCAAGAGCTTCAATCGTACTTTTTACCACATCCAAACCTACCCCTCGTCCGGATACGTCTGATATTTGGTCTGCTGTAGAGAAACCAGAAGCGAATATCAATTCATATACTTGTTTATCAGTAAGAGTTGCTGCAAGTTGTTCCGTAATTACTTGGTTTGCAATGGCTTTTTTCAATACTTTTTCCCGGTTAATCCCTGCACCATCATCCTTCAGTTCGATGAAAACATGGTTTCCACTATGATAAGCCTTCAACATGACGGTACCCTCTTCAGGTTTGCCATTCGCTTTTCGCACCTCCGGCATCTCAATTCCATGATCAAGTGCATTGCGGAGTAAATGGACAATTGGATCACCAATTTCATCAATGACGGTTCGATCTAACTCGGTTTCTGCACCATAAATTTCCAAAGATACTTTTTTATGAAGATCTCGTGTTAATGTACGAACCATTTTCGGGAAGCGATTAAAGACCGTTTCGACCGGGACCATCCTCATATTTAAGATAATATTTTGAAGATCTCCCGTTACTCTTGACATTCTCTCAACCGTTTCGTCTAATTCCGTACTTTCTAATTCCTTCGAGATTTGTTCTAATCTTCCCCGATCAATTACTAGCTCTTCAAAAAGATTCATGAGCACATCGAGACGATCTATATTAACCCTGATTGTTTTATTATGCTGTTTGCTAGCAGGATGATTCGTTTTTTCATCTTTGGTGGAGGCTAATGGGACAACAGGTTCATTATTGCTTTTTTGATTCTCTTTATTCATGATCAATTTATGATCATCTACTTCGTTCAAAGCCAATCTCAGTTCAGACAACTCTAATTGACTTACAATGACTTCGTCGACCTCGGAAACTTTCATAATTTTCTTTTGAAGAGCTTCCATAGACTCTTTCGACACGACGGTTACACAAAAGGAATGATCAAATTGTTCCTCTTCAAGTTTATCAACAGATGGATTCGATTTTATGACTTCTCCAAGTTTCTCCAATACTTCGAATACCATAAACGCGCGAGCGCCTTTTAAAAGACAATCCTCACGCAAACTCACTTTTATTTCATAACTTTCAAAACCTTGTTCCTTTGATTGCTGTATAACAGTCAGCTCAAATTCATCATAGACGCTTTTTTCAATAGACTCACGTATCGGCAGTTCAACTGCAGCAGCTACTTCAGCTGTACCGATTGAAAGTAGGGATTCCCCATTCTCAATCATCTCTAACTTAGCCACAACTTCACTTACATCCCTTTTTCCATTTCCGCCTTCCGCAATGCTCATGACCATTGCTTCTAAATCGTCAACAGCTAAAAAAATCACATCGAATATTTCAGAAGATAGCTGAATTTTTTCGTTGCGAATATCATCTAAGATATTTTCCATTTTGTGCGTTAAATTGGCTAAATCTTCATATCCCATCGTTGCTGACATTCCTTTTAACGTATGCGCAGATCGAAAGATTTCGTTCACAATTCCTAAATCTTGAGGATGTTTTTCGAGCTCTAGCAACTGTTCGCTACAAGTTTGAAGATGTTCCTTACTTTCCTCGATAAATACCTCTAAATATTGATTAAGATCCATAGTAATCCGCCTTTCTTATTAGCAATAATTCACAATCGCTTTTGCAATGTCTTCCACATCAGCTATTTTATTAATTACATTCGTTGCAATTGCCGCTTTAGGCATCCCGAAAACAATCGATGTTTTCTCTGATTCAGCAATTGCGGATAGTTTACCTGATTTACTGAGCGCGATTAGACCATTTGCACCGTCCATACCCATTCCTGTCATAACAACCGCTACCTTCTCAACATCATTGATCTGGCTCACCGATTCAAATAATACGTCAACCGAAGGGCGATGCCCATTTCTCAGAGGAGATTGATCCACATGGATTGCCAAACTAGTTCCAACTTTTTTTATTTTTAAATGGTAGCCTCCTTGTGCAATATAGGCGGTTCCTTTTTTTAAAATCTCTCCATCCTCTGCCTCCTTGACGGTAATTTCCGATAACGTGTTAAGACGATTTGCGAGTGATTTTGTAAAACTAGGAGGCATATGCTGTACAACTAAAATCGGCGCCTCAATATTTGGGGGCAGTTGTGTTAAAACGGTTTGCAATGCTCTAGGTCCACCAGTTGAAGTCCCAATTACAATAATTTTTTTCTCAATTGGCGCCTTTTCGCTTATGTGCGGACTCAAATTACGATCGTGAACTAGTTCTATTTTACTATAATTATCAGAGTTTCCTTGGATATTTTCAATATTTAAGGTATTTTTTTGTAACTTCGATACATTCGCTTTACTTGCAGCGACAATTTTATTAATTAAATCCGTTTTAATTTTATATAAATCCAGTGAGATAGCACCTGATGGCTTTGCAATAAAATCAATAGCCCCCATCTCCATTGCATTTAACGTATTTCCAGCACCTTCTTTTGTCGTGCTAGAGAGCATAATCACAGCTGTTGGCGTTTGTTTCATGATGATTTGCAATGCGCAAAGCCCGTCCATAATCGGCATCTCAACATCTAATGTGATAACATCTGGTTTTTCTTTCTCGATTTTATTAATAGCATCCCGGCCATTTCTTGCTGTTCCGATTACTTCAATCCTGCTATCTTCTGCTAAAAATTCACTAATAAGTTTTCTCATAAACGCAGAATCGTCGACGATTAATACTTTAATTTTGCTCATGTTAACAGCCTACCCTCCAAGAAAAAACCTTTTTAAATTTCCAAGAAAATGACTTTGCCTAAACATTATTTTTTCTGAGAAAGAATGATTTAAGTATCGAGAGGTAATATCTAACAACGCCATAGATATATTGGCACTTGGATCAAAAAGAATAAAAGGAATTTGCTTAGATACAGCTTGTATAACCGTTCGATCATCTGGAAGATATCCAAGTGGAATGATTTCCTTTTGTAGAAATTTTCTCATGACACTTTGTAATCGATTCATCGTTTCTTTGCCTTGCTGTTCTTCCGCTATCCGGTTACATATTACATGAAAGGGTATATCAGAACTTACTGAATTAATGTATTTCATGACTGAATAAGCATCTGTTATGGAAGTGGGCTCTGGAGTCGTTATCACGATTAACTCGTCAACACACAATAGCAATTTAGCCGTATCTTCATTAATCCCTGCACCCATATCAAAGAGAATCAAGTCATATTCATGAAGTAACTCATTAAACTGTTCGATAAACCGGTTAAATAGCTCGTCATCTAAAGAAAATAATTTCGTTAATCCAGTTCCACCTGCAATAATTGAAATATTGTCCGGTCCTGATGAAATCGTTTCTCTAATTGTTAGATTGCCATGAAAGAAATCCATAATACTATTTGGGGAGTGGTGTCCAAATAATATATCAATATTCCCCATTCCTATATCCATATCGAAAAGCAGCACTCGTTTACCACGTTGCGCTAAATTTATGGCGAAGCTTAACGAAAAGTTCGACTTTCCCACACCGCCTTTTCCGCTTATCACTGCAATCGTTTTGGAAGCTGGCGAATGTTCATGTTTATCAATAAAATTTCGTAAGTTTTCAGCTTGATCACGCATAGTTTTTTTCTCCAAGAACCATTTTCACCAATAATTGCGGATTAGCCATTTCAATATCATCTGGTACATTCTGACCATTTGTTACATAAGCTACACCCATTTCATTTTTGATAGTGAAATTCACCATCGCACCATAAGTGGATGTTTCATCTGCTTTCGTAAAAATAACTTGTTTAATGGGTATCATTGAAAACTGTCGATATATGTCTTCCATATCCTTTTGTTTTGATGTTAACGATAGGACAAGATACGTTTCCATATCAACCGAGAAATCAATAATATTCTGAAGGTCTCGAACATAATCTGCATTGCGAAAGTTTCGTCCTGCCGTATCAATGAAGACTAGATCATAATGGGAAAAACGTTCAATTGCTTTTTGAAAGTCTTCCAGATTGTATGCCACTTCAATTGGTACATTCAGAATCTTAGCATAGGTTTTCAATTGATCGATTGCTGCAATTCTGTATGTATCTGTTGTAATAAATGCAACTCTTTTATTTTGCTTTAACATACACAATGCGGCAACTTTCGCGAGAGTTGTCGTCTTTCCTACTCCTGTTGGACCGACAATATTCAGATATTTTTTTTCTGCATGAAATCCCCAATCTTTAACGGTTGAAAACTGATTTAATAGCTCTGCTTTAACTTGATTCGAGAATTCTTCTTCTGAGCTCCCCCCATGACTCTTAGACCAATTTGCTAGTAGTTGATCCATAACATCTCTTTGAATCGTTTGATCAATTTCCTGTTCAACAAATAATTGGTAAACGGAATGGATTGGTTCCGGATATGTCTTGTCCGGACGCTGCTTCAATTCTTTAATCATCGTTTTCAAATCTTCCAATTCTTTCATTACTTCGGTAGATGTTTGCATAGATTCTAACTTTTGCTTCGTTAATGCCTCAACCGGTTGCTTGTCTTTAGGGACTGTTGTCATAGCATTTAATGGAACCCTTTTTAGCTTTTGCTTTGTGACTGCTTGTGCAGGTTTGACTTGCGGATCAACTGCAGCAAAGACTTCAATGCTCCTTTTCTTAAACATCCCTAAAAAACCACCGGTGAAAATGGGCTTGGAGCTCAAAATAACAGCATCATTTCCTAATTCATCACGAACCATCTTTATCGCCTCTGTCATAGACTCGGCTTGATATCTTTTTACATTCAATCCACATTCACCACCCCAACGCTTTGTACCTCTACATTAGATTCCAGCTCATTATAAGAAAGGATTGGCACTTTTGGGAAATACCTTTCCGTTAATTGTCTTACATACATTCTGACTGCAGGTGAACAAAGAACAATTGGCGTTTGTTCCATTAATGTCAATTCTTCTAATTTCGAAGCAGTTGATTCTAAAATGGCTTGTGAATCATTTGGATCAAGCGATAAGAAATTTCCATGTTCTGTTTGCTGCACACCATCTGCAATAAGCTTTTCAATTCTTCCCGAAAGCGTAATAACTTTTAAACTCTCACCGGGAATCGTAAACGTACTCGTTATTTGCCTTGCAAGATTTTGTCTTACATACTCAGTCAGCAAATCAGTATCAGAAGTAATCCTTCCATAATCAGCTAATGTTTCAAAAATAATCGGCAAGTTGCGAATCGACACCTTTTCACGAAGCAACTTAGCCAGCACTTTTTGCACGTCACCTATGGTTAATGGGTTTGGTGTCACTTCATCCACCAGGATAGGAGCAGAATCGTGCAAATGATCAATTAACTGTTTTGTTTCCTGTCTGCCAAGAAGCTCATGTGCATTCGTTTTAATCACTTCGGTAATATGCGTTGAAACAACACTTGGTGGATCAACGACTGTATAGCCCATTATTTCTGCATGTTCCTTCATATCCTCTGAAATCCATTTAGCAGGCAATCCGAATGAAGGCTCTACTGTATCAATGCCTTCAATCGAATCATCTTCAATTCCAGGGCTCATAGCTAAATAATGATCAAGTAAAAGCTCGCCCCTAGCCATTTCATTTCCTTTTATCTTCAATCGGTATTCATTTGGATTCAGCTGTATATTATCACGAATTCGAACGACCGGAATAACGAGCCCCATTTCTATCGCTAGCTGTCTTCTAATCATGACCACACGATCAAGCAGATCACCGCCTTGATTCGTATCTGCAAGCGGAATTAAGCCATATCCAAATTCAAATTCAATTGGATCAACACTTAGTAAACTAACAACACTTTCAGGGCTCTTCATTTCATCTGCTTGCATTTCTTCTTCTGATTCTTGGAACTCCACATCATCTTTTTTAGGCGTTTGTGATATTTTATATCCACCAAATGCGAATAATGCAGCTAATGGAATTGTTAATAAGTCAGGTATTGGTGTAAATAAACCGAGTAAAAACATCGTACCAGCTGTAACATATAACAGGCTAGGATAAGCAAATAGTTGCGACATGATATCCGAACTTAAATTCCCAGTAGATGCTGCTCGTGTCACCACTATACCAGTAGCTGTTGATATCATAAGTGCCGGAATTTGACTGACCAATCCGTCACCAACTGTAAGCATGGAAAAATGAGTGGCTGCTTCTCCAAATGCTAAACCTAGTTGTACAACTCCAATCAAAATTCCAAAGACAAGGTTGATAATTACCATTATGATTCCAGCAATCGCATCACCTTTTACAAATTTGCTTGCACCATCCATCGAGCCGTAAAAATCCGCTTCCCTACCTACTTTCTCACGTCTCTCTCTAGCTTCTATTTCAGAAATCATGCCAGCGTTCAAGTCGGCGTCAATACTCATTTGTTTACCTGGCATTGCATCTAATGTAAATCTCGCTGCCACCTCAGATACACGTTCTGAACCTTTAGTAATAACTAGAAAATTAATAATAACTAGAATCATGAAAACAACAAGACCTACTAAGACATTGCCTCCGACTACAAACGTTCCAAATGTTTCAACGACACCACCTGCTTCTCCATGTGACAAAATAGCCCTTGTTGTTGATACATTCAACCCTAATCTAAACAGTGTCAAAATCAATAATAATGACGGGAATATTGAAAATTCCAGTGCTTCCTTCATGTTCATTGCCATAAGCAAAACCATCAAAGCAAGTGCTATATTCACTAATATTAAGACACTTAATAACCAGGTTGGCAACGGTATAATCAGCATGGCCACAATCATTATGACTCCTACTAATACCGGTAAATCTCTTGCAGACATATTCTTCTCTCCTATCGGAAAAGCGTAAGCACCTTTTAAGATGAACGCTGCCAGATGGCAGACTCACTTGACACCTAAATCCATTACATGACTTAAATTTTCCCCTTTGTCTTATAAACAAAAGCAAGTATTTCCGCGACCGCTTTAAAGAACTCTTCAGGAATCGCTTGTCCAATCTCTGCTTGATCATAAAGAGCCCTTGCCAACGGTCGATTTTCAACCAGCACTACATCATTTTCTTTTGCAATATATTTAATCTTTTGTGCGACAAAGTCTACTCCCAACGCAATCACATAAGGTGCATCAGATTTTTGATCATCGTATTTTAAGGCGATTGCATAGTGTGTTGGGTTTGTAATCACTACATCTGCCTTAGGTACTTCTTGCATCATGCGTTGCATCGCCATTTCACGCTGTTTTTGTTTAATTTTAGATTTAATAAGCGGGTCGCCTTCTATATTTTTATATTCATCCTTAATATCTTGTTTAGACATCCGGATGTTTTTTTCATAGTCATATTTCTGATAAAGATAGTCTAATAGCGCTAAAACCAATAAGGCAATACTCGCATAAATACCAACCTTTACCGTAATATCAGCTAAAGTTGTCATGGCATTCCCTATTGACTTTTTTGACAACACCATAATTTCATCCATTCTCTGCCAAATAACAAAAAACGTGACTAAGCCTACGACTGATATTTTTAATATTGATTTTAGTAATTCGACAATTGCCCGAATTGAAAATATACGTTTAAATCCTTTAATTGGATCTAATTTTTCCAGTTTTAGCTGAATCGTTTCTGTAGAGAACATAAATCCTATTTGCATATAATTTGCTGCTACACCTGCGATTAAAGCGGCTGCCAGTATAGGAGCTAAGATGAGTCCCATTTCTTTTAACACTTCTATCAATAATAACGGAGCACTTTCTTCAGTAACTTGAATAAGCATCGAATTTTGGAAGAATTCAATAAGCAAGCTAGATATTTTTTCAAACATGTAAGGACCGATGAAAAGCAAAAGTAGAAATACCGCAAGCAAGTTTATCGCCGTATTAACATCCTGACTTTTCGCAACTTGTCCTTTTTTCCGTGAATCCTGCTTTTTTTTAGGAGTGGCCTTTTCTGTTTTCTCTCCGGCAAAAAACTGTAAGTCCAGACGTAGTCTATTCATACTAGGCCCCTCCTATCAACTGCATCAAACCTCTCATAATGACAAGTAAATATTCAAACAAATGTTGAACAACAACCATCATCATGCCCATTACAATCATTAGTACAAGAAAACTAACTAGCATTTTCAAAGGAATTCCAACAACGAAGATATTTAACTGTGGCACTGTTCTTGCAACGATGCCGAGGCCGATATCGACCAAAAACAAACTTCCGACAACAGGAATCGACATTTGCAAAGCAATAAGAAACATCTGGCTAAATGCCTTGATAATAAATTCTATCAAGTTTTCATTACCAAATGGAATGATTACCTGATCAATCGGGATAAATTGATAGCTATAATAAATGCCATCCAAAAGAAGATGGTGGCCATTCGTTGCCAATAAAAATAATAACGATATCGTGTATAAATATTGCCCTGTTAACGGACTTTGTGCCCCAGTTTGAGGATCGATTACATTCGCAATAGCAAAACCCATCTGAAAATCAATAAACCCTCCAGCAATTTGAATTGCTGCCATAATCATATAAGCGACAAGTCCAATCACTAATCCAATGATTACTTCTTTCAGAATTAGAAGCATATATGTACCATCAATCACTAGAATGGGTGAATCGATGGTATAGTACATAATCCAAGCTAGGAAAAAACTGATCCCTATTCGAAATGTGGTCGGCAACGTACGGTGTGAAAAAATAGGCATGGTTACAAAAAAAGCTGTAACGCGTACTAAAACTAATAAAAAGGCTGGAAAATGCGGCAATAATTCTTGCATCGTTTAACCTACAAATCTACTTAAATTATTAAATATTTCACTTGTATATGATAATAAATGACTTAACATCCATGGCGCTAAAAACACAAGCCCCAACAATACAGCAACAATTTTTGGTACAAAAGCTAGTGTTTGTTCTTGAATTTGCGTTGTCGCTTGAAAAATACTAACAGCCAGACCAATTCCAAGCGCAATCAAAAGCAAAGGTCCACAAACAATTAATACCGTATAAATCCCTTGTTCAGCTACTTTTACAACAAGATCTTCGTTCATTACCTCACCTACTTAAAAACTTTGTAATAATGATTTCACGACTAAATACCATCCATCTACCAAGACAAATAAGAGAATCTTGAAGGGTAGTGAAATCATGACTGGCGGCAGCATCATCATTCCCATGGACATAAGAATACTCGCAACAATCATATCAATAACTAAAAAAGGAATAAAAATCATGAAGCCAATTTGAAAGGCCGTCTTCATTTCACTAATCGCATAGGCCGGAACAAGCGCAGTTAGTGGAATATCTTGTATCGTTTCAGGTTTATCTACCCCTGCATAATCTAAGAATAATGCGAGATCCTTTTGTCGTGTATGTGCACTCATAAACTCTTTAAATGGACTAGCCGCAAGGTCATACGCTTCTTCTAAATTAATTTCTTCCGCAAACAAAGGAGTTAATGCAACCTCATTCACTTCCTGGAATGTGGGAGCCATTATGAAAAATGTCATGAATAAAGCAAGTCCAATAAGAACTTGGTTTGGAGGCATTTGTTGAGTAGCTAGAGCTGTTCGGACGAAGCTTAAAACGATCACAATTCTTGCAAAACAAGTCATTAAAATTAGGATACTCGGAGCAAGAGATAAGACAGTGAGCAAAAGAATGAGTCTTATTGAAGTTGAGACACTTGCCGGATCACCGCTATTGAATAGCTGCATCAATTCATTCATTCAAGTCTCTCTCCTTTTTATCCAGCTCACTCAATACTTTTTTTCTTGTTTTAGCTATCTCTTTAAGCTGCGTGCTTAATTGAGATGAAAAATTAGGACTTTTGTTTTCTTTTTGCCCCCATTTTTCTTTCATTTTGGCTACTATATCTCTTGGAACCATCATATTATCCATTTTCTCATTATGATTGTTAATGACTTCTTCATATTCCTGTTGATTTTCAATCTCTTTTAACAGAGATATATTTTCGCCAACACCTACAACAAGGATTCGCCTACCCACTTTTACAATCTGCACAGAGCGATTAGATCCTAGACTAGTACCGCCGAGGTTTTCAACAAAATTAGCTTTCTGAAAGGCTTTATTTCTTTTATTCATAAACCAAAGTAATCCGTAGAGTAAAATTACAACAAAAATAATAGCAGCAGCTACTCGAACAAAATCTAAAATTGAAAGCTCCTTACTTGGGGAGCTTTCAATTTTTGCATCGTCCTTTTGTTTGATAGCTTTCTCTGCTTCTTTTGTATCATTTGGTTTCTCAAGGCTACTATAAGCATCTTTTACGGTTTGATTAGTCAGATCTTCTGCAAAAATTTGCCCCTGAAAACTTATCATCCCGAAAACAATTATTATTAGGATAGTAATCCATTTTTTAATAGAAAACAAAATGACACCCTCTTATTTTTTAGCTTAATGTTTTATTAATTGCTTCAAGTACACGATCTGCTTGGAATGGTTTTACAATGAAATCCCGTGCACCTGCTTGAATGGCATCAATGACCATTGCTTGTTGTCCCATAGCAGAACACATAATTACTTTTGCTGCAGGGTTAATCGCTTTAATTTCTTTTAAGGCTGTAATTCCATCCATTTCAGGCATTGTAATATCCATTGTGACAAGATCAGGCTGTAACTCGCGGTATTTCTCAACTGCTTGCGCCCCATCCGCTGCTTCTCCAACGATCTCAAAACCATTTTTTGACAATATGTCTTTAATCATCATTCTCATAAATGCTGCATCATCAACAATCAAAATTCTGTGAGCCATAATTCAATTTCCTCCAATTTATCTGAGTTTTTTTAGTCGGTCCGATTGACTGACAATATCAGTCACTCGAACTCCAAAGTTTTCATCAATTACAACTACTTCACCTTGAGCTATTAATCGGTTATTCACCAAAATATCCACTGGTTCCCCAGCTAGTTTATCAAGCTCGACAATCGATCCTGATGATAGTTCCAAAATTTCTTTAATTGAACGTTTTGTTCTACCAAGCTCAACCGTTACCTGAAGTGGAATATCCAATAGCATATCTAAATTCTTAGCTTCTGATTCTTGCATTTGATAGGTTTGAAAGCTAGTAAAACTAGCAGGTTGTACATTTACTGGTTGAGCATGAGATCCTGATCCTAAATGCTGTGGGCCCGATTGTTGTGGAACATGATAGCTTGACGTCGGTACACTTCCCGGTTGCTGAGTTTGATCATTTGTCTGTTCAGAATAATACTTTTGTTCAACTGGTTCTTTTGTATGATTCGTTTGCGTAACTTCCTCCTGATGAGCATTTGAATCAGGAGTTGACTGAGCTGGGTTTAATAATTCTGCAACTAATTCTTTAGCAAATTTCAAAGGCAATAGCTGCATAATATTAGAATCTATTAAATTACCAACTAAAAGTCGAAAAGAAATTTTCACAATGAGATCGTCGTTAGGGATTGTGTCTTTGCCTTGTCCTTCAATAAAATTAATCAATTCTAGACTTGGCGGTGAAATATCCACTCTTTTACTAAACACAGTAGACATAGAAGTTGCTGCAGAACCCATCATCTGATTCATTGCTTCTTGAACGGCACTTAATTGGATCTCACCCAACATTTCAGGCGGGTTAATGCCTGTTCCACCGAGCATGAGATCTGCTATAATCGAGGCATCACTTTGTTGAATAACAAGAAGGTTTCCTCCAGAAAAACCTTCTGTATAATTGACTTGAATGGCTACATATGGATGAGGGAATTCCTCTGCAAGTTTACTTTTTTCAATAATTGTAACTGCCGGTGTCGTAATATCAACTTTTTGATTTAACAAAGTAGACAGTGCAGTTGCCGAGCTACCGAACGAGATGTTCCCAATTTCCCCCAAAGCATCCTGCTCCATAGACGATAGATATTCATCAATTTGAGGTCCACTTTTCTGATCAAATTGATCATCTGTGCCTTTTAATAAAGCATCGATTTCGTCTTGTGAAAGCATTCCATCACCTACCATCTTCGGCCTCCTCCTTTATGTATTCAAGAATTTGAATGGCTAATTTTTTCCCTACTTTTCCTGGCTGAGCTACATATTTCGGCACTCCACCAATCTTAATACTCAATGGTTCTTCAATCGTCTTATTCAGTTGAATGACATCCCCAATATCAAGATGGAGAAAATCTTGAATTGATATGTTGGTCTCTCCTAATTCAGCTATTATCGGCAGCTCTCCATTTTTTATTCTTTCCTCTAGTACTTTAACCTCTTCTGGTAAACGTTCTTTCTTCTTATTCTGCATCCAATAATGAACGGAAAGCTTCGGGATAATTGGTTCCAATGTAACATGAGGAATACAAATATTAATCATTCCTGACGTTTCCCCGATTTGGGTATTAAGTGATATAACGACAACTGTCTCATTCGGAGAAACCATTTGCAAGAACTGCGGATTCACTTCGAAATCTGTTAAAACAGGTTCAATCTCCGATATACCTGCCCACGCCTCTTGAAAATTCTCAAAACCATTTTCAAATAGATTCGACATTATTCTTGTTTCGATTTCAGTCAAATTTTCCACTTTATTGACACTTACGCCTTTACCACCAAGTACCCGATCCATCATTGCATAAGCAATATGAGGATTGACTTCCATAATAATTCTTCCATCTAATGGAGGTACCTCAAAAACATTTAGTATGGTCATCTTCGAAATCGAGCGAATAAATTCTTCATAAGGAATTTGATCGGCAGAAGCAACAGAAATTTGCACATACGTTCTTAGTTGAGCCGAAAAATATGTCGTTAGTAGGCGAGCAAAGTTTTCATGAACTCTTGTTAAACTCCTAATTTGATCCTTTGAAAAACGTAAAGCACGTTTGAAATCATATACCCTTACTTTTTTCTCAGATTCTTCTTTTTTTAATTCATCCGCATCCATTTCCCCTGTTGAAAGTGCCGAGAGTAGAGCGTCAATTTCATTTTGTGACAGTATTTCACCTGACAATTATTTCACCTCCAAAATTCCTCCTTCAAATTCGTACAATTCCTCGGAAGTTTACTTATTGAAGGATCGAGGAGGTTATATAAACCTGTACAATCTTTCCTTCTTGCATAATTTCATTCAGCTTCGTTTTCATACTTTCTTGGAACTGCTCTTTGCCAACTTTACTTCGCAACATGTCTGATTTTAATTCAGAAAGCTCGGTAATTAAAAGGTTTTTGACTTGAAAGTCTCTTTTTTCAAGCTCTGTTTTGGCTTTTTTACTGTCTGTTTGAATCGTCAGCGTCATCCTAATAAAATCGCCATTGGCAAGATTCGTAGTAATCTCCGGAACATTAACCGAAGTCTTAATAATTTCATCAATACTAAGCTCTTTTTCTACATTAGCATGATCATTTTTAAAATAAGCAATGGCTGCTACTGAGGCAACTCCTACCAACGTAATCGCAACGAGAATAATTAATATGATGGTCAAAAGCTTATTTTTCATATTCAGAACCATCCTCCTCTCTACGAATTCCAATTACATTGGCCAAACGGTAAAACTGAATAACTGAATGAATGATCTCTGCTTCTTTTTCCTTCACAACAAGTTTCTTCCCATTCGTCAGAGTAATCGTGGTATCTGGATGTGATTCTATTGTTTCTATGAATAAAGCATTGATAGTGTAGCTAGTACCATTTAACCTTGTCACTTTAATAATAATTTATAGAGGATGACTCTAAAGGGTCTGACCTCACTCTCCACATACAATAATACACAGGGGTGTTTACCTGTATTTATACTGTAATAGTAGATACGGGGTCTGAACCTTGCTAATAAATCATCCTCCTCCCTCCCTTAACTTATCGTTTTAAATTCACTAGTTCTTGAAGGATTTCATCCGATGTTGTAATGATTCTAGTATTGGCTTGAAGACCACGCTGAGCAACAATCATGTCCGTGAATTCTTCTGAAAGATCGACGTTAGACATTTCAAGTGATCCAGCAGCAAGCGTGCCTCGTCCGTTACCAGCTAACCCAATATTCGCTGTTCCTGAGCTGATCGATTCTTGGAATAGGTTTCCACCAGTTTTTGTAAGTCCAGATGTGTTGCTGAATTTGGCGACTGCCACTGTCCCAATTGTATTTACCTTACCATTCGAATAAACCCCGCTAATTTCACCTGTTTGACCGATAGTGAAGCTTTCTAAGGAACCTTCCAAGCTTCCATCTGGAGTACCTTGCGCTGAAGTGGCTTCAGCGATTTGGGTTAGATTAGAAAAATCAAGTGCAACATTTAACGATACACTTGGAGTCACATCGTTTAAAGAAATTGTTGGTGTCACGGTTGCATTTGGTGATGTAACTTTACCATTAGTAAATTCAATAACCTGTGTAGGAACAGTAGCATTAATAGTACCATCTGCATTAAAAGGGCTATTACCGCCAACAAAAACGTCCCATTTGTTTGAGGGTACTGTATTAGGAGAAGTACCTGTGTCAGCTTGTCTAATATAATGAACATCTATTGTATGAGAAACGCCTTTTTCGTCAACTACTTTCATTTGTTGAGTGAAAGAGTTGCGACCTACTGTATTACTAGATAAATTGCCTGAAAAAATAATTTCTGTAGTTTTAGTTGCTGGTAACACAGCATTTACGTTAACTGTGACATCCCCAAGAACTCCTTCGGTATCAAAGGCCTGCACCTTATACCCATCACCATTTACCAAAGTACCATTATTATCCAAATAAAAGTTTCCAGCGCGTGTATAAGACAAAGCATTACCGTTTGCAACAACGAAATAACCATCACCTGAGATACCAAGATCTAGTGAACGGCCTGTATTTTGCAGACTAGATTGGGTGTGGATCGTATCAATGGTTGATACCGCTGAGCCCAATCCAACTTGCATCGAGTTTTTCCCCCCGCGGTTGGCAGTTGACGCACTGGCACCTGAAATAGTTTGGTTCATTGTATCCGCAAATGTAACCCTGCTTTTCTTGAAACCATAAGTATTTACATTGGCAATATTATTACCAATTACATCTAATTTAGTTTGGAAGTTTTTTAACCCGCTAATACCTGAGTACATTGAACGAAGCATGTTTTTACTCTCCTTTCATAATAGGCTGCTTCTATCATTCCACAGCCAAGGCTTCCTTTGCAGGTCCAGCCCTTTTAATCTATAAGAATCGTTCCATTGATATTTGTAAAAATGTGGGAAGCTGATTCATTCCTGTCCATGGCAGTTATGACGATGTTATTTTTCGTATTTACTACGAGTGCAGCATTTTCAAGAACTACTAATGAATCGGTAATCCCTATTTTTTTTGCTTCTTGAACTTTTTCTTCAATCTTAGTCCAAGTCGTTTCGTCGATATGAATATTTCTTTGATCTAGCCTCATTTGAGCATGTTTACTAATTGAAAGATTTCTTGATTTAGTATGAACAGCTGTATGAAAATGAGCAGCAAAACCTGTTTTTTCATTCTTGTTTTGCGGTTGTTTAGATGAAGCGAGTTGAGTGGGCAGATTGGATATCGGTCTGAATCCATTCATTTTCATATTTCCACTCCTTAAGGTGCAGAGATTTTTATTAGCTGATCTGCAGTCAGTTTAGTAGACTGGTCATCCGCTAACTCATATATTGTTTTTCCATCCTTCAGCAATACCGATTTAACAATAGCTGAAACCTCTTCATTCTCTGGACTTAAATATGTAACAAGTTTGCCGATTAATTCACTTGAAGATACTAAACTATTAGTTGAGAACGTTGCATTCAATTTAGAAATATTACCTGGCTCCAACTTTGTTCCATCTTCAAGAATAAAAGTCACTCCGTTATTTTTATATTCTAACGAGGAAATAACACCCGTTCCTTCTTCAACCCTTATTCCTTCGGGTTCTCCCGAATCGTCCGCATTGATTTTATGCCATGTCACTTCTTTGCCGACAAAATTGTTATATGCTAAAAGGCTGTTTTGATTTTGAATATCAATTAAGCTATTAATTCCAGTAGCAATGTTTGTCATTTGTTCCATAGAAGTAAAAGTTGCCATTTGTGAGACAAATTCCGTATTATCCATAGGACTTGTTGGGTCTTGGTTTTGTAGCTGAGCCATCAATAGCTTTAAGAAATCATCTTTGCCAAGTGCATCACCCTTGTTGGTTACTTTATTTTTTGGATTGTTCGACAGTAATAATGATGTATCAATTGTTGTCATTTTTCTCACCTACACTTCAACATTTAATAAAGCTTCTTCAAATTGATTGGTAAACTCTGTGGCTGTTTCTTCATCAGCTTGCTTATCTTGTTGTTGATTTTGTTGCTCAGACGTGTCCGAATCTCTTTGATAGAATCGTTCTTGAGAGAATGCGCTAAGTTGCTGTGATATTTCTATTTTTTCTACTTGAATACCTTGGCCTACAAATGAATGTTTCAAGCCTTGTAATTGACTCTCTAACATCTCTTTCGCCTGTGCCGTTGTTGCCATAATTCTAGCGACCATCACATTATCCTTTTGAATAAGTTCAATTCGCATTGATCCAAGATGTTCAGGATTTAATTGGATCAATAGCTTTTGCGTACCATTTGCATTTGTAAAGCTTGATTTATTCAATATCGTTTCAAATGCTTTTACAAATTGTTCTTGGGTAATTGGTTGGCCACTTTTTTCAACAGTTAATACAAATTGTTCTAATTTAGACATTTGCGGAATAAAGGATTGACCAGTTTGCGTGGTCTCAATTGTTCTTAATGATGGTGTTTGAACCAAGTTTTCTTCACTTTCTTGGTTTACACTCGCAAAGTTTCGGATATATGTATTCTTGATTAAAGCAAGTGATGCTTCTCCAGCCAACTTTTTATTAAACGTAGAAGATGCAGATGACTGTTGTTGCTCACTTTCTACCATTGATTCTAGTTTTGTCAAAATGGTGTCCAGCTGCTGTTTCAAAGTCTTACTGATCACTGCTTCATTATCTGTTATCTGGTTGGCCGAAATCATGGCTTCTTGTAATTTGGTAAATGTAAGGATTTCACCAATTTTGTTTATATCTACCCGACTCCATTGAGATTCATCCATATTTGCTAAAGTAGTTAAGATTGGTAATATTTCTATTACATCAATTTCTTCATTCGCTTCAATCTTCTCATTAAGCAGATTCATCATCGTGCTTAGATCGTGCTCTTCTAGTACTGCAGATAATTGTGCCGTTTCATCAACAAGAAGTATATTGGGATTGACTTCCTCTTCCCCATTATTGCCCTTTGCATTCAATTCATTGATGAGCCCATTTAATATGGAAAGTTGCTCTTCAGAAAGCTTTTCAGCATCAACTGGTTTTGCATCCTCTGATTCTGATGATAAGATTACTTTTCCAAAAATACTGCCAAATGAATGCTCGTTATCCGACGTTTTTACAGCAGTTTGATTTTGAGTCTTGCTTACCGAAGCTGGCATAGAAGCCATTACCATTCCTGTATTCATTTTTTCACCTCCCTTCAATTGAATGTATATACTACTTTTAATTCGTGCTGCTTTTAGAAGCTAAAAGCTTTGTAAATCTTGCCGCATCATCTGGCGTCAATTGTTCTAGTATTGCTGCAAGCTTGTCCGTTTTAATACTACTAAGAATCTTTATAGCCTCTTCATCACCCATTTTAGAAATGATAGGTGCAGATTTTTTGGGAGAAATCGTTTCATATGTTTTGACGATATCTTGAAACGCGCGATTATTTATTTCTTGAGCTGAACGCAGTTCCTCGATTTCCATTTCTAATTGTTGCTTTTCAAGTTCGTTTCTTTCAAGCTGTTTATCTCTAGAATCAATTAAACTTTCTAACTTTTTTATCTCCGATTGACGATCTTTAATCTCAGCTTCTAAGTCAACAACTTTTTCTTGGAAATTTTCAGTCGAGGTATTTGGATCTTTTTCATCGTTTTTGTCTAAGAGTTGAGAAACAAATGGAATCTTTTCACTCAATTCTTTTGATTTTTTAAATACGTTCGTTCCTGTAAAGCTTAAGTAGATGACTAGAACTAATAGCGTAAACAAAAGAAATATGAGGACACTAAATAATATGACTTGAAATTTGTTCGACTCTACATGCTCTGTTTCGTCTATCTTTTTCATGCGATCACCTACTAACCTTTACTAAAAAACTGACGAATAGAAATTTCATCCATATTTTTGTTTTCCGCCTCTTTTATTTCTTCTAGAAATTCTTGAAAATCTTTTTCTTTGATTTTTTCATATTTCTTTACTTCTATATTTTTTTCCATCAGCTTACTTTGTTGCATATTCATTGCATGTCTGGCTTGAATCACTTCTTTTTGATTGTACACAATGATCTTTTCAAGATTATCCATGAATTGTTGATTATGACGAATCTCTTGAACAGTGAGACCTTGCGTAAGCTTTTCTTGTTGAAATTGCAGCAGATCTTCTTTTTTCTTTAGCAGCTTATAGAGCTTTTCAGCAACTTCTTCAAATCTTTTTATCGTTTCATTATATTTTGCTAAGACTTCATTTTTCTCGATCTCTTTAATGGTTAGGATTTTGTCGAATTTATATTGAAAGATCATCTTTTATTCACCTATTCCCATCAACTGTTTCAAATTAAAGACACTTTCTTCCCGCGACATTTTTTCATGTGTACCTTGCTTCATATATGAAATGATTTGAGGCTGCATTTTAATTGCATCATCGATCTCCTTCGATGATCCCCTTTTATAGGCCCCAATATTAATTAAATCTTCTGACTCTATGTAAGTAGCTAAAGCTGTTCGTAATTTTTCAGCAGCAAGTTTTTGATTATTTTCAACGATATTATTCATCACCCTGCTGATGCTTTTTAACACATTAATCGCTGGGTATTGTCCTTTATTGGCCAGCTTGCGATCAAGAATGAAATGACCATCCAATATCCCACGAACGGTATCAGCTATCGGTTCATTCATATCGTCTCCGTCTACAAGCACAGTATAGAAAGCAGTAATCGTTCCTAGTTGATTCGTTCCTGTACGTTCTAGTAGGCGAGGGAGTATGGAAAAAACAGAAGGCGTATATCCTTTTGTAGTTGGCGGCTCCCCAACAGCTAAGCCGATTTCTCGTTGCGCCATCGCAACCCTAGTTACTGAATCCATCATGAGCATAACGTTAAGACCTTTGTCTCTAAAATATTCCGCAATGGCTGTTGCTGTTAACGCTCCTTTTATCCTCATTAAAGCAGGCTGATCAGATGTTGCTACAATTACGATCGAGCGCGCCAAGCCTTCAGGACCAAGGTCTTTCTCAATAAACTCCCGCACCTCCCGACCACGTTCGCCGATTAGTCCAATCACATTTAAATCTGCTGTTGTATTTCTAGCTACCATTCCGAGCAAAGTACTTTTCCCAACGCCGCTCCCAGCAAAAATACCGACCCTTTGTCCTTTGCCGACTGTTAGTAAACTATCAATCATTCTGACTCCAACATCAATCGGTTCGTCAATTGGAGGTCTTTCCATAGGATTAGGAGGATCTTGGTCAACCGGTACAGAAGAAAGTCCTTTTGGGAGCAGTGAACCATCCAAAGGAAATCCAAGAGGATCGATGACTTTGCCTAATAAGCCAGCCCCTACTTTTATTTCAAGAGAGTTAGAAGTGCCTTCCACTATACTACCTGGAGAAATTTCAGTCACTGCTGTGTAAGGCATTAGAATGACGATCTCGTCTCTGAAGCCGACAACTTCAGCACGAATCTTTTTTTTTCTGTTTTTTGTTTCCGTGTAGATATAGCAAATGTCCCCTATAGAGCTTTCAGGTCCTTGCGATTCTATCATTAAACCTACCACACGCTTTACCCTGCCATAGTGCTTAAACGTATTCAATCCTGGAATATGGGCTAATAGATCACTTGCTTTCATTATTGACCCCCTTCTAACAGATCAACTAGTTTATCCTTAATTTCTCTTAGCTGGCTATCGACACTAGCGTCAATTCTTCCGTTAGCAGACTCAATCAGACAGCTGTCTTCTGATAGTTCAGGGTCAGGATAGATAATTAGGGCCGTTTCTTTTGTGAACATGGCTTGCAAGTCTTCTTTTTGTTCTATTATTTCCTCATAATGTACAGGATTTATATGAAGTTGAATTTCTCGATAGTTTCTCGCTTCCTTAATCGTCCTTTTTACGATAGATAAAAAAGCTTCGCTCGATTCTTTTAGCTTTTGATCAATAATTTTTTCAGCAACAGCAATAGCCAATTCTAAAATCATCGCTTCTGAAGAATTTATATATTTTACATATTCTTCCTTTGAAGAATTAGCAATCTCTTTCGCCTGATTGATTTTGTCTATCCACTCTTCATACCCACTACTTCTGCCAGTTTGTACACCTTCCGCAAAGCCAGAATCATAGGCTTGCTTCATATGCTCTGCTTTTTCATGATTTTCCCAATACTCTTTGGCTTGCTCAATTTCTTGCAAAATTTGATCGGCTTTAGTTTCAGCTTCTTTAATAAGCGCTTTTGCTTCACGCTTTGCATCCTCTATTTGCTCTGTAATCAAATATTCTTGAACATTTACTTGCTCCTCAGGTGAATCAGACAAATCGAAATTACGAATCTTGATTTGTTTATTTTTTACTTCAGCTGTCTTAGCAAACTGGGATTTAATAATTCTAGACAATAATATCATCTCCTCCGCCGCGAGCTATGATGATTTCACCAGACTCCTCTAGACGGCGGATGACCCCAACAATTCTTGATTGTGCTTCTTCTACATCACGCAGGCGTACGGGTCCCATGTATTCCATTTCTTCTTGGAATGTTTCAACCATTCGTTTCGACATATTTCGAAAGACGATTTCCTTCACTTCAACACTTGCAACCTTAAGTGATAATTTAAGATCTTCATTATCAGATTCGCGAATAACACGTTGAATCGCAAGTCCATCAAGTGTAACGATATCCTCGAAGACGAACATCCGCTTCTTAATTTCTTCAGCAAGCTCAGGATCTTGAATTTCAAGTGCATCCAATATCGTTCTTTCCGTTTGTCGGTCTACACCATTAAGCACATCAACCACTGCCTCAATTCCACCCGTTAGTGAATAATCCTGTGTAACGGTTGCTGATAGTTTTCTTTCAAGAATTTGTTCCACTTCATTAATGATCTCAGGAGAAGTACTATCCATGATTGCAATTCTTCTCGCTATATCTGCCTGCACTTCCTGTGGCAGCTCTGAAAGGATTTGTCCAGCTTGAGCTGGATCCAGATATGAAAGGATTAACGCAATCGTTTGCGGATGTTCATTTTGGATGAAATTTAGAATTTGGGCAGGATCTGCTTTTCTTGCAAAATCGAATGGCCGAACTTGCAGTGAAGAAGTCAGTCTATTAATAATAGTAGCTGCCTGATCGGGACCTAGCGCTTTTTCCAGTACCTGTTTGGCATATCCAATGCCTCCCTGAGTAATATAATCCTGTGCTAGGGCAATATTATGAAACTCTTCTAAGATCTCTTCCTTTTCATGTGAATCTACTTTTCTAACACTAGAAATTTCAAGTGTAAGTCTTTCTATTTCTTCCTCGGATAAATGCTTATAAACAGAAGCAGACACATCTGGTCCAAGAGAAATAAGAAGGATGGCTGCTTTTTGCTTTCCAGTAAGTCCTTTTTTCTTTCGTTCTGACACCTTCATTCCTCCTAGTCTTCTGCAATCCAGCTTCGTAATAGTTTGGCAAATTCGTCCGGACGCTCTTTAGCCAATTTCTCAAGTTGCTTGCGTTTTAATGTAGATTCTGTTTCCTGTTCTTCAGATAAATCAGCAACTTCAAGCATCTCACTCTCTTGCAATTCTTCTAATTCGTCTAAATCAATATCGTCACGTTTTCTTGAACGAAGATATAGAATTAATAAAATAATGACAGCTAGTAGTAGAACGCCCCCTACAATATACACCCAGATTGGGATCCTAGCTTGTTGTGGACTGTCAAATGTAACTTTTCCGTTAAATGGTTGTACTGAAAGAGCAATTTTATTGGCAAGGTCTGCATCTGTAAGTGCCGTGCCAACATTGTCTTTATCAATAGTCGTTCTGATAACCGTACTCAATATTTTCGTGATGTCATCTTGACTTTGTTGTGAAAGAGAGTTTACATCTTTAGGGTTTGGCGGTTCGACCATCACTTGAATACCTAGGTCTTTTACCTTATATGGACTTTCCACGATTTGTTTCTTAATTCTATTAACTTCATAATTTATCGTTTCATCCATTTTGTCATAATCGCCGTTTCCATTTGCACCAGCTTGATACGAACCCAATGAATCAGAAGAATCCTCTGCTTGAGGTACGCCTCCTGCTACCGTATTATCACCTGTATACGTTTCATTTACCCGTTGTGCAGAAATTGCAATCCCTTCTAGATTTTCTTCATCTACAGGCGTTACAAGATTTTCTTCACGGTTTTCTTGGGTAAAATCGATATCGGCGGTTACCGAAACCACTACTTTATCTTGACCCATAATGGTCCCAAGCATGTTTTGCACTTGTCTTTGAATATCACGTTCGATTTCCTTCTTAATTTCATTTTGAGCAACAAAGGTGTTTCCCGAACTATTTTCATTTTTTAAATCAAAGTACTCAAAATTCTGGTTCATAATGACGATATTTTCAGTAGGTAAATTTGGGATACTTTTACTTACTAAATGGTATAGTGATTTAATTTGACCTTCATCAAATTTATGACCGGGTTTTGTATCGAGTACAATAGACGCTGACGCTTCTTCTGATGCATCACTAACGAAAATGCCTTTTTCCGGAAGATTAATCATTACGTTCGCATTATTTATTCCATCGATGTTCTTTATCAAATTTGCCAATTCAGTTTGCATCGAATCCAGTTTTAACACATTAAATTCATTGTCGGTCATGCCAAGACCCGCATTTTGTGCGAAAAACGAATAATCAATGCTCCCAGAATCCGGAATTCCTTCTGCTGCCAATTCAACCTTTAAAGTATCAACATTTTGCTCTGGGACCATAATCGTCGCCCCATTATCCTTAATCTCATTGGCAACTCCTCTGCTATCTAAGTTTTCTTTAATGCTTCCAGTCTCAGAGGGTGACAAATTACTATATAGTGGAACCATAGTGGTCCGTGTAAGAAGGATGGAGGATACTATGGCTATTAAGATTATTGCAGTGGCCATGCTAATCATCATGATTTTTTGCTTTTTGCTTTTACTTCCCCAAAATGCCGTTATTTTGCTTTTAAAATTGGTGATCACTTCATTCATCTTAATCCTCCGGTCACTCTTTTTAAGTTTAAGCTCGGTCTCCTTTCGTCAACCGCTCTATGAATTATTGTGGAGTTAAAGATACTTGTCAGATGTTCATTCTCATCATTTCTTGATAAGCTTCCACTGCTTTATTTCGCATTTCTAAAGTTAATTGAAGAGTTACACTTGCCTTTTGTGATGCAATCATTACTTCATGAAGGTCAACATTTTCCCCTTTTGCCATTTTGACTGTTAACTCATCAGAGACAGTTTGTGCTTCATTTACTTTATTCAAAGACTCCTTTAATGCAGCTGCAAAGCTTTGCTGGGCTTTAAATGGTGTAGAGAGTGGTGTTTGTTTTTGCGGGGTGATTGCCGGCAAAGATCCTTGATTAATAGAAATATCCATTCCAGTCATAACATACTATCTCCAATCTATTTTCCAATTTCCAAAGCTTTCATTAACATCCCTTTTGAAGCATTAAATACTGTTACATTTGCTTCGTATGAGCGTGTCGCACTCATTAGGTCAACCATTTCTCTTAACGGGTCAACATTTGGCATTTCCACGTAACCATCTACATTCGCATCCGGATGATTAGGGTTATAGATAAGTTTAAAAGGTGTCTCATCTTTAATAATTCTTGAAACATGTACGCCATTACCAGATCCTGTACTTTTATCCATTGCATTATGTAAATAATTCGAAAATTGATTTCCATTTTCCTGTAACACAACTGATTTTCTTTTGTATGCCTGCCATTGACCATTGACATACTCTGATCGAGTTGTTTCAGCGTTTGCCATATTAGAAGAAATGACATCCATTCTTAACCTTTGACTTGTTAAAGCTGATGCAGTCGTATTTAAACTTTGAAACATTCTAATCATCTTCCTCCCTTAATGACATTTAGCAACGAAGAAAATTTTCCGCTCGTTCTTTCAATTAAAGCATTGTAATAGATTTGATTGGATGCTAGATTACTCATTTGATTGTCGACATCCACACTATTGCCATTATTATTGTACTGTACATTATTTTGAACAAATACTTTACTTAGGTCAGAAGAAAGAGGTTTATATGTAAAATGCCTTTGATCTGTTCGATAAGCTTGAATGGAAGATTCCAAATCCAAACCGAAGGATTTAGATAATTTTACATCTTTCGCTTTATAATTCGGTGTATCTGCATTCGCTATATTTTCAGAAATAATTTTCTGCTTTGTGCTCGAATAATTCAATGCTTGCTCAAGGGTAGTAAAAGTAGAAGAAAAAATGTTCATCGTAACCCTCCTTCGTATTTAATGTTAAAAAAATATAATATCTGTAACAAAAAACACAATTGTATAATAACTATTTTAAAGAAGTTAACGAATGCTGTCCATTAAGATTCGACATAATTAACCATGCCAAAAGAACTATTTTAGTCGTTTTTTGTCTAATTTTGTAATATTTTTTCTATTTAGTGGAATAATTATTACAATATATGCTTTTTATTTCACTGATTAACAAAAATTCGACATAAATAATTCCACATTTGTTAATTGCCCTATTAACTATAAAGAAAATTTTGCATTTTTAACCGATACTTTAGAACTATTTTCAGTGAAATATATTTGAAATATAGCTACAAAATATTACCATTGACAGAAATCTAGGTAATTAAATACAATTAATATCCTATTTTATGAAATAATTCCCTCCTATATATTATTTTCAGAAAACTCTATCTCAAAATTTTTATTATCAAAAAAGGGGATTAAGGAGAAATTACCTCTATTACAGTTAATCGACACTAACAACTTTTTTCTAACATGTGCATTCTCAATTTCACAAAAAACGAAAGGAGGATGCTTCAAAATACGAGATAGCAACTATTATGTAGACGTATTTTCAGCCTGCTTTTTGAAGTTCTAGTTTTTTATAGAAGGTAAACAAAATGATATGCAGGAAACGTGCTTATATCATCTAAAAATGAAAGCAATTGTTCTATATTTTAATGGATTTATTCATACAGAAAAAGGGGTGAAATGTAATATAACCAATAAGAGTTTGTAAATTTTGATTGAATAAGTATATAAATGGAGGGGTTGATTATTAATGACAAGCATGGTTTGATACATGGAAGTGATAAGTGCAGGAGAATATAAGAAATCCAAAACTTCATTTTTGAATACTTGATTGATACTAACAAAAAGCGAATACCAAATAAATACGGCATGAGTCAGGTACACTACCTAGCTCATGCCGTATTATAGAACTCTTTTTAGGAGTCTACTTGACAGGTCCTCGTTCAACCCTTTAGACATCCTCTAATCAATTAATTAATTATTTTTTAATTTTTCAAGTTCCAATAAAAACTTATCGTTCAAGACTTTAATATACGTACCTTTCATTCCCAATGAACGTGATTCAATGACTCCAGCACTTTCTAATTTTCTTAATGCATTAACAATAACTGATCTAGTGATACCTACACGGTCTGCAATTTTAGATGCAACTAGAAGACCTTCACTGCCTTTTAGTTCCTCGAAAATATGTTCAATTGCTTCCAACTCACTATATGATAATGAGCTAATCGCCATTTGTACGATCGCTTTACTACGCGCTTCTTCTTCAATTTCTTCTGCTTTCTCACGTAGAATCTCCATACCAATTACCGTAGCTCCATATTCAGCTAAAATTAAATCATCATCATGGAATTGTTCTTGAAGACGAGCAAGCATCAAGGTTCCTAAACGCTCTCCACCACCAATAATAGGTACAATTGTTGTCAATCCACTCGCAAACAGTTCTTTGTTCTCAACCGGAAATGCTGTATATTCGCTCTCTATATTTAAATTAGAAGATGTTTCATGTAGATTGAATAAGTTTTTTGTGTATTCCTCAGGGAATTGTCTGTCTTTTAGCATTTGATTTATTCGCTCGTTTTCAATTTGCTGGTTAATAGCAAATCCTAAAAGCTTCCCTCTTCTACTTACAACGTATACATTCGATTCGATAACTTCACTTAAGCTTTCAGCCATTTCTTTAAAATTCACAGGTTGACCAGCCGCATTTTGCAGCATAGAGTTAATTTTTCTTGTTTTTTCTAATAAATTCATTACAGTTTTCCTCCTAAATTGCCTTGCTTCAATGATTAAATAGTTGTTGTGTCCAAATATCGTTTAATCTAGGAGAACTAACGAGTACACTCTCTTATTTGGTGATTCTTCTTTGGTTCATACTTCCTAGATTAAAGAATAAATTGACTTAAATCTTTATTTTGCACAATTGATCCTAGCTTCTCATCTACATATTGCGGAGTAATCTTTATTTTTTCTAATGTAATATCCGGAGCTTCGAATGAAAGATCCTCTAGAAGTCTTTCCATAATTGTATGCAGGCGGCGAGCCCCTATATTGTCTGTATTTTGGTTTACTTCAAAAGCAACTTCCGCAATCCTACGAATAGCTTCGTCAGAAAATTCAATTTCTATACCTTCTGTTGCCAATAATGCCATATATTGCTTAATTAATGCATTATCTGGCTCATGAAGGATTCGCACAAAATCATCAACTGACAACTTAGTCAATTCTACACGAATTGGAAAGCGTCCTTGAAGCTCAGGAATTAAATCTGACGGTTTCGCAATATGAAAAGCTCCAGCAGAGATAAATAATACATGATCGGTTTTTACAGAACCATATTTCGTTACAACCGTAGAACCTTCTACAATTGGTAAAATATCACGCTGGACACCTTCTCTAGAAACATCCGCAGAAGAGCTTCCAGATTTCTTACTGGCAATTTTATCAATTTCATCAATAAAAATAATGCCCGTTTGTTCAGCTCTGTACACCGCTTCTTGCGTTACTTCATCCATATCAATCAATTTACCCGCTTCTTCATTCGCTAATACAATTCTTGCTTCACTTACCTTTAATTTTCGCTTCTTTTGCTTTTTAGGCATTAAGCTGCCAAGTGCATCTTGCATATTCATACCCATCTGTTCCATTCCCGAACCTTGGAGCATATCAAACATCGATGCTTGCTGTTCTTCGACTTCAACAGTGATGAGTTCATTTTCTAGTTCACCAAGTGCAAGCTTTTCTTTCACAATTTTCCGCTTTTCCCGCAGGCTTAAGTCTTCGGCTGATTTTGTGGATTCTTCTTCAAAGGAATCATTCGTTCCACCACCAAAAAATACCTCTAGCGGATTTTTAAAATTCGATTGTTTTTTACTTGAAGGAACAAGTAACTCAATCAGGCGGTTATTTGCATTTTCTTCTGCCCGTTCCTTTACGCTTTCTTTCTTTTCTTCTTTGACAAGCCGTACAGATGTTTCAACCAAATCACGAACCATAGACTCAACATCTCTACCGACGTATCCAACTTCAGTAAATTTAGTTGCCTCTATTTTTATAAAAGGAGCACCTACTAGCTTAGCCATTCTTCGAGCAATTTCAGTTTTCCCTACTCCTGTTGGACCGATCATTAGGATGTTTTTAGGAACAACTTCATCACGTAATTGATCGTTCAGTAAACTGCGGCGATAACGATTACGAAGTGCAACAGCTACAGCACGTTTCGCATCACGCTGTCCAACAATGTATTGATCAAGCTTTTCAACGATTTGCCTCGGTGTTAAATTCGATTTGTTTGCCATATCACACAGCTCCTCTCACTTACAATTCTTCTACAATAATATTTGTATTAGTAAACACGCAGATTTCTGCAGCTATTTTTAAAGATGATTGAGCGATTTCTTTTGCGGTTAAGTTTTCACCCGAGAATTGCTTTAGCGCACGACCAGCAGCTAAAGCATAGTTCCCTCCAGATCCGATAGCAAGAATTCCGTCATCAGGTTCAATCACTTCACCAGTTCCAGAAACAAGTAGCAAGTCATTTTGATCCATAACAATTAGCATCGCTTCTAATTTGCGCAAAATATTGTCACTCCGCCATTGCTTTGCCAATTCTACAGATGCCCTTTGTAAATTTCCATTATATTCTTCGAGTTTTGCTTCGAACATTTCAAATAATGTAAAAGCATCCGCAACAGAACCAGCAAACCCAGCTAATACTTTTCCGTTAAAAAGCCGACGTACCTTTCTCGCCGTATGCTTCATCACTACTGAATTTCCTAACGT
The DNA here is from genome assembly GCF_001510645.1 of Paenibacillus sp. FJAT-29882. Taxonomy (GTDB): domain Bacteria; phylum Bacillota; class Bacilli; order Bacillales; family DSM-1321; genus Peribacillus. The sequence continues at coordinate 2,270,959 of NZ_LMVB01000001.1, forward strand.
AACCTGACCATCTCCGGACATGGCACATTCACCTTTATGCGAAATAGCAAAAATTGTAGTTGCATGAAATTCTCCCATAACGATTCTCCTTTTAAAAGCTGTTAAGCTCTCGGATGTGATGCATTGTAAACTTTTCTTAATTGTTCTTTTGTTACATGTGTATAAATTTGTGTTGACGAAATTTTAGAATGGCCCAATAATTCTTGGACTGTCCTTAAATCCGCACCATTATTCAAAAGATGTGTGGCAAATGAATGCCTCAGCATATGAGGATGCAATTCTATATCTTTTGCAACTTTTTTTATAATTGCTGTTAGTATATAACGCACCCCTCTTGGTGTTAGTGGATCTCCACGAAAATTTATTAACAAAAAGGGATGGGACTTCGTATGTGCGGTCATCACTTTTGCTCTTCCATCTTGTATGTAAGAAGCTAGAGCATCTTTGGCATATTGGCCCAATGGCATATAGCGGTCTTTTTTTCCTTTACCATGTACTAAAACGGTACCTAGAGAAAAATCAAGATCTTGAAGCTTAATATCACAGCCTTCACTGACACGTATCCCAGTTGCATATAACAATTCCAATAAAGCAGCATCTCTTAATCCCATTGGTGAATCAAGTTCCAGTGATGAAAACAATTGATTCAACTCTTCTTCGTATAAAAAACGCGGCAACTTTTGATCTTTTTTAGGAAGCGTTACAAGGGAGAACGGGTTCTCTTTCACAAGCCCCTCACGCATTAAAAATTTATAAAAACTCCGTAAGCAGGATGTTTTCCTTGCAACTGTTCGTTTGGAAAGATTTCTTTCGTATAACTGCGTCAAAAATAAGCGCGCATCAAAATATTCAACAGAATCAATCGACTGCATACCTTGTTCAGTCATGAACAAAACAAATTCTTCGATATCCCGTTGATAACTTTCAATGGTATAGTGTGAACAATTTTTTTCGATTTGCAAATATTCTATAAAAGAAGGTAAAGCTTGATTTGCGTATAACATTCAGTACACCTCGCAAAGGCTATTAAATAGTATCACATTTTAATATCGGAGGCAAACAAATTTACAAATTCTTCATAAATTTCTGAATTGTTTCCAACGCTCTAGATGCATGCTTCTCATTTCGTTCTTTCTTCCCTCTGATTTTCTCATCAAGCTCTGGAAAAATACCAAAGTTTGCATTCATTGGTTGGAATGTTTTTGCATTGGTGGCTGTTATATATCGCGCCATGCTACCGATTGCCGTTTCAGCTGGGAATGTAACTGGTTCCTGCCCTAATGCCACTTTCGCGGCATTAATACCAGCAACTAGTCCTGAGGCTGCTGATTCTACGTACCCTTCAACACCTGTCATTTGACCAGCAAAAAATAAATCTTCACGATTCTTAAATTGATAAGTCGGTTTTAATACTTTAGGTGAATTAATGAACGTATTTCGATGCATAACCCCGTAACGTACAATTTCCGCATTCTCAAGACCTGGAATTAATTGAAGGACTTCCTTTTGAGGCCCCCATTTTAAATGTGTCTGAAAACCGACAAGATTGTAAAGAGTTCCGGCTGCGTCATCTTGACGTAATTGGATAACGGCATATGGCCTTTTTCCTGTTTTCGGATCTTCAAGACCAACAGGTTTCAGCGGTCCAAATAACATCGTTTTTTTCCCTCTAGACGCCATTACTTCGATCGGCATACAACCTTCGAAGAAGATTTCCTTCTCAAACTCCTTAAGTGGAACGGTCTCTGCAGCAATAAGCGCATCATAAAAACGGTTGAATTCTTCTTCAGTCATCGGACAATTCAAATATGCTGCCTCTCCCTTATCATAGCGAGATTTCAGATATACCTTATCCATATTGATGCTGTCTCTTTCAATAATCGGCGCAGCTGCATCATAAAAGTACAAATATTCTTCATCCATAATTTCCTGCAGCTTTGCTGAAAGCGCTTGGCTTGTTAAGGGCCCTGTTGCAATGATAGTCGGACCTTCAGGTATTTCTGCCATTTCTTCATTCACTACCGTAACATTGGGATGATTTCTCACCAACTCTGTCACTTTGCCGGCAAATTCATGGCGGTCAACCGCCAAAGCCCCTCCTGCTGGAACCGCACATGCATCTGCAGCTAGCATGATGACGGAATTCAGCTGCCGCATTTCTTCTTTCAAAACTCCAACAGCGTTTGTCAAAGCATTGGCACGCAAAGAGTTGCTACAAACAAGTTCAGCAAATTTATCTGTATGGTGGGCAGGTGTTTGCTTAACAGGCCGCATTTCGTATAGATTCACTTTAACTCCACGATTAGCAAGTTGCCAGACCGCTTCACTACCAGCTAGTCCAGCCCCGATTACATTGACAACTGTTTCTTTCATTTTACGTACCTCCGCATATAAATATGAATATGAATATCAAGTATATGTAAATCATGCTTATCTTTCCCAAACACTCACAACGAGAAATCGTTTCTGTTACTATCAGCAATAGTAAATTATATAACCTACAGAAACTCCTTGTCCACTGCATTTTACCTTACATACAGGAAAGATGAAAGTTTCAAGCATTATCACCAACTATTTACTAATAAATACCTCTCTCGCTTACATTTTTGTCAGTAAAAGGAGACGTAATGAGAGTTAATCGACATCAATTACCAATTATATAAAAAACTAGATGATGTGTAATTCTATAAAGTGACACTTCATTCAGTCGGGTTTTCTTCATCCGCCATCTAAACTCTAAACCTTTAGGTGCATGCTTTACTGCCCGGTAATGCAGATTAAAATAGTCACTCTACGCCAATATAAAAGTTTCTTTTAAATAAAGTTAAAAAGGTGAGCTATACACTCACCTTAAAAACTAATTCTGTGGTGTTTCTTTATAGTCACAGTTTACACACTGTACTTGTACACCTTTTTTCAATTTTTTCTCTACTAATGTTGCTTCACATTTCGGACATGGTCTTGGTAGTGGTTTGTCCCAAGAAATAAAGTCACACTCCGGATAACGATCACATCCATAGAATAGGCGGCGTTTTTTACTTTTTCTTTCAATAATATTACCATCATGACACTTCGGACATTTCACACCGATTTCTTTCACTATCGGTTTTGTATTGCGGCAATCCGGAAAATTACTACAGGCCATAAATTTCCCATAGCGGCCCATTTTGAAAACCATTGGATTTCCGCATTCCTCACAGTCTTCCCCTGCCGGTTCATCCTTGATTTCTACTTTTTCCATTTCTGCTTCTGCTTTTATTAGATGGACTTCGAATTCCTTATAAAATTCATCAATTACTTGGACCCATTCTATATTACCGGCCTCAACATTATCGAATTCGCGTTCCATTTTAGCCGTGAATGCCAAGTCAAGTACATCCGGAAAGAACTCCATAATTAATTCTAGAACAATTTCTCCTAGCTCTGTCGGTATAAAACGTTTATTATCGAGCGATACATACCCTCTTTTTTGAATGGTATCTAAAGTTGGTGCATATGTGGAAGGGCGTCCTATTCCTAATTCTTCAAGCATTTTTACAAGTCTTGCCTCCGTATATCTTGGCGGTGGCTGAGTGAAATGCTGCTTCGGTTCGATATCTTTTGAAAAAAACGTATCGCCTTCCTTCACTTCAGGAAGCATATTTTCTTTTTCTTCCACTGAATCATCAGTACCTTCTACGTATACTTTCATGAATCCAGGAAACTTTATTTTAGAACCATTTGCTCTAAAAATAATATCAGCATTAATTAAATCAACTGTCATCGTATCCATAACCGCTGATGCCATCTGACTAGATACTAAGCGCTCCCAAATTAATTTATATAAGCGAAATTGGTCTCTCGATAAATATTCTTTAACGGAACTAGGATCTCTAAGCGAACTAGTCGGCCTGACTGCTTCGTGAGCATCTTGGGAATTCGTTTGCTTTTTATCTTTTCGTTCTTCCTTTAGAATATATTCCTGACCATATGCATTTCCGATAAAACTACGAACTTCTTCTTTAGCACTGTCTGAAATACGAGTGGAATCTGTTCTCATATAAGTGATTAATCCAATCGTTCCTTCTTTTCCTAGTTCGATCCCCTCATACAGCTGCTGAGCTAGCATCATTGTTTTTCTTGCACGGAAATTCAACTTTCTTGCAGCTTCTTGTTGTAGCGAAGATGTTGTAAATGGGGCTGCAGGGTTACGTTTTCTTTCCTTTTTTGTCACCTTATTGATTTTGAATTCACTTCCGGTGATGGCATCCAATACCTGTTTAACATCATCTTCTGACTTAAGTTCAACACGTTTTCCTGCTTTACTGAAAAAAGATCCTTCGAATTGGTCATTCCCTTTAAGAAAATCGGATTTAATCGTCCAATATTCTTCTGGCTCAAAGCCCTTAATTTCTTTTTCCCGGTCAATGATCATCCGTACCGCAACAGACTGAACACGTCCAGCACTTAGACCTTTTTTGACTTTCTTCCATAATAAAGGACTAATGTTGTATCCGACTAAACGATCAAGGATTCTTCGTGCTTGCTGAGCATCCACTAAATCCATATTGATTGGACGAGGGGTTTTAAACGACTCTTTAATTGCTTCTTTTGTAATTTCATTAAATACCACTCGACAATCTGATGCAATATCTACACCTAGACTGTGAGCTAAATGCCATGCAATCGCTTCCCCTTCCCTGTCAGGGTCAGCTGCGAGATAGATTTTCTTCGCTTTTTTTGCAGCTGTTTTCAGTTCCTTTAGTACAGGACCTTTTCCACGAATTGTGATATATTTCGGGTTATACTCATGTTCGACATCTACACCCATTTGACTCTTAGGCAAATCACGAACATGTCCCATAGAAGCTCTTACTTTATATTTCTTTCCTAAATAACGTTCTATTGTTTTCGCCTTTGCTGGTGATTCCACTATTACCAAGTATTCTGACATTCAATCAATCCTCCTCAAGAGGTAATATAAATCTTCACTATTATTAATCATAGAAAAATCATTTGTCAATCTTCTTTCATTTTTTATTTTATTTCGCATATAAGAAATTGATTTCAAAAAATCGATTAAAACAGGACTCTGATGCAAAATCTATACTAGTATTACTAAATTATCAACCTTTTTCTATAGATTTTTATTTTTTTCAAGAAAGGAATAAATTTATGTAATTCACGAAAATTCTTGGTACATATTTCACTATTTGTATATCCATTATAATAATCTGACTATGCCTTTTTTCCATTATAATCAGATTTCTATCAATAGGAAATAGGTTTTATAAAGTGACACTTCATTCAGTGGGGGTCTTACCGCCCGTTAATACGGGATAAAATAAAAAAGAGGACACCTCGAAAAGACTGCCCTCCTCCATTCAAATCGTTTATTTTCACACTAAGACTTAGCACCTAGGAAACTCGTATTCAATAGAAGAAAATAGGTGTAAATTACTTAATATACGATCTCTACGTCAATGTCTGCTGCTGTAAGTACCATCTTAGCTCCTTCTTGAATCAAGAAATTCGACCCGTCTGATAATTCGCTCGTAATGTTTCCTGGTATCGCAAAAACCTCACGCCCTTGCTCCAATGCAAGATTCGCTGTTATCAGAGAACCACTTCTCGCCTTTGCTTCAACAACAAATACCCCTTTGGATAATCCACTAATAATTCGGTTTCTTACCGGAAACATCCATGGTTCGGGGCGTCTTGATGGCGGAGTTTCTGAAATGAGTAATCCGTATTTGATTATATTTGTGGCCAAGGGAATATTGCTAACAGGATACATATGATAGTGGCCACCTCCGAGAATACCGATTGTCTTTCCTTTGCAAGCGATCGCTATTCGATGTGCAGCAGCATCAATTCCTGTCGCTACGCCACTGATAATGACATAATTCTTCTTAATAAGAGGTGGCAATACCCTTTTTAGGGCTTCCACACCGTACTCAGACGGCTGTCTCGATCCGACCACCCCTAAACTGTGCTCAAAGGTTAACAAGCTTCTATCACCTCTTAAATAAAGAACCCAAGGCGGATCATAGATTTGTTTTAAGAGATTTGGATAATCATCATCTACGATCGTTACAATTTCAATATCATTATTTTTATATTGTTGAATCAGTTCTTGAATATTTACATGATGAAGATCATGATAAAAGATTTGTAGTTTAGTAACAGGGATTGGAAGGATTTTTTGCCATTGGGTAAAGGATTGAGTATAAAGTGTCGTTAGAGAGGGGTCTGCTAAAAGAATCTTTTTCATGGTTTGCCATCCTACACCGCGACAATGGTGTAAATGAATGATTTTATCGGTAATGTTCAATGTAGATCACTCCTATAGCGGTTTTTAACGTGGGGAACAATCGTTGACAAAATTAGAGGCTGTCTCAAAAGAGGAAGACCTCGGAACAACACACAGTATTACGTCTTATATACGCACTGTATTTTTCGTAGTTGCTGTCTCAAAACCATGGTTTTGAGACAGCCTCATGTATCAAAAATTAATTTGTCTTACATTGTTCGTAGATGCCTTTTTCTTTTAGGACAGTAATTAGTGTTTCACCCATTACAGCTGGGGTTTCAGCGACTTTAATTCCACATTCATTCATAACGCGGATTTTTTCATCTGCTGTTCCTTTTCCACCAGAGATGATTGCACCAGCATGTCCCATTCTTTTTCCTGGAGGAGCTGTGCGCCCACCGATGAAGCCAACAACCGGTTTCGTCATATTAGCTGCTACCCATTTCGCAGCTTCTTCTTCAGCAGTTCCACCAATTTCACCAATCATGATGACTGCATATGTTTCAGGATCTTCATTGAATTCTTTAAGCACATCGATGAAGTTTGTTCCATTTACTGGATCTCCACCAATTCCAACTGCACTAGTTTGTCCAATCCCAGCTTGTGTCAATTGATGAACGGCTTCATACGTTAACGTACCAGAGCGAGAAACGACACCAACATGACCTTTTGTATGGATGTATCCTGGCATAATGCCAATTTTACATTCATCTGCCGTAATAACGCCTGGACAGTTTGGTCCAATTAAGCGAGTTTTCTTGCCTTCCATATAACGCTTCACTTTCACCATATCCATAACTGGGATATGTTCTGTAATACAAATTGCAAGATCTAATTCTGCATCTGTTGCTTCTAGAATCGCATCTGCGGCAAATGGAGCTGGTACATAAATCACGGATGCAGTGGCACCAGTTGCATTAACAGCTTCAACCACTGTGTTATAAACTGGCACACCTTCAACTTCAGTTCCACCTTTTCCTGGAGTTACTCCACCAACAATCTTTGTTCCATATTCCAACATTTGTTTTGTGTGAAATAAAGCCGTTGAACCAGTAATACCTTGAACAATGACCTTAGTATCTTTATTAATAAATACGCCCATTTTTGGTCCCCCCTGCCTATTATCCTACAAGTGATACGATTTTTTGTGCACCGTCTGCCATCGATTCAGCAGGTGTCAAATTCAAACCGGAATCTTTCAAAATCTGTTTACCTAGTTCAACGTTTGTCCCTTCAAGACGAACAACAACTGGAACATCAAGCCCTAATTGTTTAGCTGCTTCAACCACACCTTCAGCAATTACATCACACTTCATAATTCCGCCAAAAATGTTTACAAAAATACCTTTTACATTTTTGTCAGATAAAATAATTTTGAATGCTTCTGTAACTTTTTCTGCAGTCGCACCGCCGCCAACATCAAGGAAGTTCGCTGGGTCGCCACTGTAATGTTTGATGATATCCATCGTAGACATCGCAAGACCTGCACCGTTTACCATACAACCGATATTTCCAGTTAATGAAATATAGCTTAAGTCATATTTCGATGCTTCAATTTCTTTTGGATCTTCTTCGTCAAGATCACGGTATTCTAAAATATCTTTATGACGGAATAAAGCGTTATCATCAAAGTTCATTTTAGCGTCCAATGCCATTACACTTCCGTCACCTGTTATTACAAGTGGATTGATTTCTGCAATTGAACAATCTTTTTCAACAAATGCAGTATATAGACCCAACATGAACTTTACAGTTTTATTGATTAATTCCTTAGGGATATTAATATTAAAAGCAATTCTCCTAGCTTGGAATGCTGATAAACCAACAACTGGATCAATTACTTCCTTAAAGATTTTTTCAGGTGTCTTTTCTGCCACTTCTTCGATTTCCGTTCCGCCTTCTTCTGAAGCCATTAGAACGACACGCGATGTATCACGGTCCAAAACAAGACCCACATAGTACTCTTTCTTAATGTCGCAGCCTTCTTCAATCAACAGACGCTTCACTTCTTGCCCTTCAGGACCAGTTTGGTGAGTGATAAGCGTTTTCCCAAGAATTTCTTCTGCATATGTACGCGCTTCATCAAGATTTTTCGCAACCTTAACACCGCCCGCTTTACCGCGGCCGCCTGCGTGAATTTGAGCTTTCACAACAACAACTTCTGTTCCTAGTTCTTTGGCGGCCTCAACGGCTTCCTCAACAGTGTATGCTACACGGCCACTCGGAACAGATACCCCGTATTGTTTGAGGATCTCTTTACCTTGATACTCATGGATATTCATTTCCCATCCTCCTTGTCAACTATAAAACTATTAAAATGATAAAACGCAAAACACATATCCCATTTTACACCAAATTCGAATGATGTACATGATAAACATGTTAAAAAGCCGGAATTAAACAACCAATCATTTTAATCCGTCTCATCGAAATGGTCCTAACTTCTCTTCGATTTACAGAGAAGCTAACTATATTAAATATAACGTTTTCATATGGGATGAAATAGCTTACGTTTTCATTGTATATAATGGAATTTTACTTGTCTACTTAAACCCACTAAAACTTTTCTACAATTCTTTTTACTCCGAGAATTAGCTAGTTCAATAAATGATCTATAATGGTGAAATCTTGACCTGATTTTATATACTTTAATAGACTTAGGTCTTCCTCAATAACTCGGCCGACTACATTTACTTTTCCATTAATCGGCAAATCCCTTTTCACAATTTGCATTTCCCCTTGATAACGACCATACCGTTCATTATCGATCGTTATGCTACCTACTACTCTTTCAGTTGTATTCTCGGGGTGAATGCTATAATTCTGGTTCGCGGTATAAATTCTTGATGTTTCTGATCGAATGACATCCCGCGCAGCATCCATGCGATTACAATGGTCTAGGGCGATGATGGATTTTGTTGGCGGATGCTGGGAATATAAGATACTTCTTAGCGGAATTGTACCATCCATTACTTTTTTAAATTGGAAAATGGTATCTTTTTTAAGCGAAATGTCTCCAATCGCCACCTTGTCTACACCGCATGCATGAATTAACTCAAGATAAGATTGAAAGGGCGATACATTACGGTGCTTCTCGAGTGTAGGCAATCCATCGTAAAGTGGCCCTCTGAGCACCCCATCTCCTGGAGCAAATGCCATTACCTTAAATCCTAATTTCTTAAGCATCGTGTTTTGTTTAATAAAGTCCCCCTTATCAAGACCTGTTTCGATTCGAGGATAATAATTATGCCATGCCTCTGTTTGATTCAGATTGATATTTTCTTTTAAAAGATCTTGAAAAAAATCAAGATTAATTGTACTCGCATTCAACGCAATCTTCATAGTGTGTGAAAGTTTAGCAATGGTAGAGGGCTCCATGCCATAATCAACCCTTAATCCATTTACTCCCCACTCCTTTATTTCTCCAATGGTTTCCGGTGTGAATCCTAAAAGCTGAAAGGCAATAGGAGAAATGTCGGCCATCAAATCCATATTGTATGATAGCGCCTGTCTACCTAAAGTTTTTAGTAAGTCCTTAAAGTGAGTCGAATCGTCTTCAGGTATATGAATTGAGGTGAAAATAAACTGAAATCCCACCTGTGACATTTCTTTTAGATACGCATCCTGTTCTTCATCACTTATGTGTCCAAGATAAACTGAACATCCTAACATCATCATTCCTCCTACACAAGTCGTTTAAATTCAAAAAAGAAGAGGGTGTCCCATAACGAAAGGTCACACCCTTTCGGAACACCTCTTCCCATCACTTAATATTATCAGCCATTCCTTCTTTAAAACCGAAAAGGTAGGTGAAAATAAAGCCAAAAGCATACGCAACTAAAAGCCCGAGAAAATACATCACATATTTCCCATCGATTAGCGGAATAAGTGATAGACCTGATACTCCAATCCCCGTTGAAGCCGTTTGTGCAAATGCCTGGAAAGCGCCGCCCATTGCACCGCCAAGACAAGCAGTTAAAAACGGCCGCCCAAGTGGTAATGTAACCCCGTAAAGTAAGGGTTCGCCAATTCCTAAAAATCCAACAGGCAATCCACCCTTGATAATATTCTTCAATTTCTTATTTTTCGTTTTGACAAAAATAGCAATAGCTGCACCGACTTGACCAGCTCCAGCCATCGCTAAAATTGGAAGCAGAATTGTAACACCAGTACTCGAGATTAATTCCATATGGATTGGGGTTAAGCCGTGGTGAAGACCGACCATTACAAGTGGTAAGAATGTACCTGCTAGTATAAAGCCGGCGAATACTCCACCATATTCAATAATCGCATTAATTCCATTTGTAATTCCTGCTGTAAAATAGCCGCCAATTGGCTGGATTAGCAATAACGTTAAAAAACCAACAAATAAGACCGTAATTAAAGGTGTTAAAATAATATCAACGGCATTTGGGATGATTGTACGAACTCGTTTTTCGGTAGCGGCCATCAGCCAGGCTGCAAAGATGACAGCAAATAATCCGCCACGTCCCGGTTGAAGCGCTTCTCCAAACAACTCTACGGTGGCAAGGGCAGGGTTGAAGATGAAGATTCCAGCAATGGCCCCGAGTGCCGGTGTGCCACCAAATTCTTTTGCCGTATTCCAACCGACAAGTACACCTAAGTAGGCAAAAATACCGCCACCCATAAATAATAATAACTGCATCCAAGTTGCTGTAGGATCAACACCTGCGTTCTTGGCAAAGTTGGCTGCTCCATTTATAATACCTGAAGCAACTAAAGCAGGGATTAGTGGGATAAAAATATTACCGATTTTTCTTAGCAAATTTTTAAAAGGTGTATTGTTTTTCGAACGTATTTCATTGTGCTTTATCGTTGCTAAATCATCCAATTTTTCTTCATCCACTTCACCTACAGCAAGACCTGTAAGCGCACTCATTTCTAAAGCCACTTTATTTACCAACCCTGGTCCGATGACAATCTGTAAGGTTTCGTCCTCAATAACTCCCATTACCCCTTCTACCGCTTTAATTTCGACAATGTTTGCTTTGCCAGCATCTTTCAACTGCAAGCGTAGTCTAGTCATACAATGAGCAACTTGACTAATATTCGAAGCTCCTCCGACTTTTTCACTTATCTCTTTTGCTAAGCGTTCTTCCTTTCTCATTTCTTTCCCCCACCCTCTTTATTAGATGACTAATTTCCATGAAATAATTTTAATCGAACCAACTCCATTTCCAGATTTTCAGGAGTTGGTTCATTCTATGATGCTGATACGAAAAACATGTTCTAGCCGATTTTAATTTCCGTTAGTATTTTCTTTCATTAATTCCTCGATTGCTGCTTTTAGTTCCCCATGATGTTTATTCAATGTTTCTTGTACGTCGTTTCCCTCTACCCCTGTTACAATTGATAGAATAGCAGTTTTAACAGAACCATATTTCTGTAAAGCATCCTCTGCGTCTGTTATAGTTGCACCTGTTGCTTCTACGACAATAGCCTTTGCCCGTACACGAAGTTTTTCATTGGTTGGTTGCACATCAACCATTAAATTGCTATACACTTTACCTATTTTAATCATGCTGGCTGTTGTAAGCATATTTAACACTAGCTTCTGAGCTGTCCCTGCCTTCATTCGGGTCGAACCAGTAATTACCTCAGGTCCTGCTTCTACAAACATTGATATGTCAGCTACACTTTCCATTTCTGAGTGGGGACTGCAAATAACAGCACCTACAGCTGCTCCTAGTTCTCTCGCTTGTTTCATCGCTGAAATTGTGTAAGGTGTTCGACCGCTGGCAGCAATTCCAATCACACAATCCTTCTCTGAAACATGTAAGTTTTTAATATCTTCTATAGCTTGTTCTTGGTCATCTTCAGCTCCCTCTACCGCCAATTGAAGCGCCTTCAAACCACCGGCAATAAGGCCAACTACAAGACTTGGATCGGTTCCATACGTTGGGGGACATTCTGAAGCATCAAGAACACCCAATCTTCCACTCGTTCCTGCTCCAACATAAATTAGCCTTCCGCCATTTTGAAAAGAATTCACAATTTTATCAACCATATCGGCGATTTCAGGAAGAATAGACTCAACTGCTGCAGGAACTTTTTTATCTTCCTGATTAATCATTTTTATGACATCAATACTGGAAAGTTCATCGATATTCATCGTATTAGGGTTTCTTTTTTCAGTTAAAATATTGTTTAAATTCATCCAATTTCTCCTCCTCTATATTCGTGTAATAAGCAGGTACTTTTAAAAAAATTGATTGGAATATAGTTTTATATGAAAATTTATTCCAATCATTTTTTACATATTCACCATAATAAAAGAGTCAGACTCCACAACTACAATACACAGCTTATTGTGTATGAAGTGTGAAGTCCGACCCTTACTTTTTATATCCTAAATTATCATTTTTTTGTTTATTCGCTTCTTTATCCGCCTTATATACAAAAGCAAATACTTCTGCAACCGCTTTGTATAACTCTTCTGGTATTTTTTTATTTATGTCCAGCTTACCAAGTAGCTCTGCTAATGATGGATCTTCCTGAATCGGGATATTATGTTCTTTGGCCGCTTCAAGAATGTTTTCTGCAACTTTTCCTTTACCTTTTGCAAGTACTTTCGGGACTGATTCTTTTTTTGCATCGTATTGCAGAGCAATCGCTGCTTTTCGTTTTTCACTCATATTCGTAAATCCAATCCACTATAAGTATCGTTCATATTAATGGCAACTTGTGACTTTTTCTTTAGCTGTGTCTTTCCAGTCTCATTTTCAAAAACAATACTTGATAACTTATAGTCCATTTCCTCTAAATTTTTCTTTAGCACTTCAATAAATGGCGTCACAAGCATTTCAAGCCGATCAGGATGTTCATGGATAATCGACACGTTAACAACACGATTTTGAACGCCCATATCAATGATTGTTTCTTTAAGAGATTCAAGTTCTAAATAAAAGAGAATTCGGCAATATGCCGGGTCTATCGTACCATCTTTTTTTCTTCTTCCCGTCCACTGCATCGTTAAATCAGTTTGACGTGTCCCCATTGTTAATGGAATTTGCATGAACAGCTGTTGAAGCGGACCATTTTCCTGAGCCAGAATTTGCTGGGCTGTAATTCGTTGAATAGCCTGCTCCGCCGAATTTTTAACGGTCATTGACAGATCCTCCTGCATCAATTTCATTAATAATGGTTTTAGCGTTTCCAATTGATTATCGGATACTTGCTTTTCTGTAGCTAAGACGGATTCAAATCCAAATCCCATTTGAGATATGATCTTTTTGAATGAAGAAGATAACGATCCAGCATTCGAAAAATCGACTACTTTAAAATCGTTTTGTAAAACAGATTTTAATGCAACAGTTTGGGGTTCCGTTGTATCAGTTACGATTTGGTCAGATGTAGCAACTTTTAGTAAAAGTTCACCGATCTTACTGCTTGCCACTTGAACTGTATCTGGATTATTGTTTAATAGCTTTATCACTGGATTTTGTCCTTGGTCAGCACTGATAAAAGCCTTCGCTTCAAAATTTGCATGAACAGCCGACAAGAGCGTTTTTGCAAGTGACGTGATATGTAGGTTTTGTCTTTCTCCAGCATTACGTAATAAACGATTTAATTCACCTAATATATCGTTTGTTTCAGTAGGCTGAATGAGTCCTTGACTGGAAAGATACGATAAACCCTCCCTTACGACAGCTGTTGCATTGCTTCTTCCCGAAGGCATGATTTTGTCTAGAAAAGCAGACAGTAACTCTGATTCAGATACATGATGAGGAATTAACCCAGCATTTTGCAGGAGTGTATAGGCTCCCTCACGGACATGAACAGGAGTTTCAGCTTTTAACCATAGCGAAAGGACTTTTTGCATACCCATTTTTTCCATTAACTCTTGTTTCGGAAGTACAAGAGTTTCTAGTAGTTCTTTTGTTTGCGCCGAAGTAGGCGTGTGTTTTTCACTTTTTAATAGATTCTGAAGAAGAGTTGACAAAATGATATGAAATGGTTTTCCGTTTTCCACAGATTGTAGGGCCATAAATACATCTTTTACAAACGGAAGCTCTTGAACAAGCATCGTTTTAATGATGGTAAGTCCTTGACCTGTTATACTAGAATCCTTAAAAAAACGAAGTGACTCCTCCATAATCTCTTTTGTAATCGGCAATTCATTTTTCAAAAAATAGTCTGCAATGAAGGTTGCTTCTTTGCTCTTGCCAAGAGATAGATGTGTTAGTACTTGTTCTGCCGCCTTACTACTTCCCATCTCACTTGAAGCAATAGCTTCAAGAAGCTTTAAACGGACTTGTCCGTCATCTGGTTGCACTTGAAGCCAATATCTTTCTCCAGCCTTCAAAGGTACATCCAAAGCCGCCATAACCATTTGTGAACCGATTTGTACCGATGCCATATTATTCGGAAACAGCTTTGTCATTTTCCCAAGCAAAATTTGGCCACTATGGAATGTCATTTTCCCTTGAAGCCCATCCACCGGTCTTGTGTGCGTTAGTAATTGAGTCGGTTGCATTATGCCACATCCTAAAACCATTCGTTTTATTTCTCTAAATACGTGTTCAATAAGGAGGATAAAAAAGAGCCGAGAAGTTCAAGGAACGCATCTTTGGAACCTTACGCGTATGCAGTAACATTTGTGACTGGACTTGCACAGGTTGTGCTGACTTCTATGTTGCGCACAGGACATGCGCGATGACATAATTCTCAAGCTATTTTACCGAACTCTTTAAAATCCTCTCTAAGACATTTCTTTTACAGGTGAAAAACTCCTCCTATGCCATGGAGTGATCCCAAATTGTTCTAATCCTTCTAAATGCGCTTTCGTTCCATATCCCATATTCTTCTCAAATGCATAGTGTGGGTACTGAACTGCATACTCTTTCATCATTTGATCTCGCGTCACTTTTGCTATGATTGATGCTGCCGCAATTGAGATACTTTTACTATCGCCTTTTATTATCGACAGCTGTGGAACAGGAGTTTCAAGTTTCATTGCATCAATTAGTAAATAGTCTGGCAATATACTTAGATTCCTTACCGCCATTAGCATCGCTTTCTTTGTTGCTTCATAAATATTTATTTTATCAATTTCTTCGTTATCTATAATACCTGTACCAATTGCCATCGCTTGATCGCGGATGATATCAAAAAAATGATTTCGCTTTGTTTCGGATAACTGCTTTGAATCAGTAAGACCTAGACAGTAAAAGTCTTCCGGTAGGATCACAGCACAAGCGACAACAGGTCCTGCGAGCGGCCCTCTCCCTACTTCATCAATCCCAGCAACAATTGAGAAACCTTGTTTTCTAAGTTCAGTTTCATTTGTACACATTTGTTTAAATGCCTTTTGTAAATGGAGCTCTTTTTGATAATGATTGTTCCATTTTAGTAAAAGATCACTCACACCTTTTCGATCATCCATTTTACATTGATCAAGAAAAGGATCACTAGGTTCTTTAATTGTAGATAGTCTTTCGGCAATGTCCTTTATTTTCATATTCTTTGTCATTTTTTTCACCTTTGTGTTATTTATCGGCATCTTCATACTTTTCATAATCTGTAATACAAAACTTGTATGGCGTTAAAACACCACCATTTACCATATATAAGCACCCTACACCACCTAATCGCAATGGCGGTGGTGCGGAGCCTGAATTTTGGATATTCCTTAATAAAACCAGTATACCTGCTAAGTAGATTGCCTATATTAGTTCGTCGCGAAGACCTGTCCCCATATCCTCCATACAAAAAAGCAGGAATTTGCGTCAAACAGTTTGACTGTTTACATGCACTCCTGCTCCTTATTCATTCTTCAGTTTGTTCAGCCATATCACTTGGCTTTTCAAAGGTTAATGGGCCCATTTTTTGAGAACGGATTTCGCGAACAACTAGCTCGGCTGTTTTATCGTAATCGACCATTCCCCCAGCTGCTAAGCATCCTCGGAATTTCCCAATCACATCAAATAGCTCCACTGTTTCTGTGGGAATCACTTCAAGATTATAACGTTCCTTTAAACGTGCAGGATATTCTTTTTCTAAAAAGCGGATACCGTATAGAGATATTTCATGTAGATTTAATAAAGTATCTTTAATGGCACCTGTCAACGCAAGCTTCATGCCGACTTCTTGATCCTCAAATTTTGGCCATAATATACCTGGTGTATCCAATAACTCAAGCTCTTTACCAACCTTAATCCACTGCTGTGCTTTCGTTACACCTGGTGTATTACCCGTTTTAGCAATGTTTTTCTTCGCTAATCGATTAATAAGCGTCGACTTTCCGGCATTTGGAATACCGACGATCATAGCACGAATCGCTCTTGGCTTGATTCCCTTTGCTTTCATACGGTCAAATTTATCTTTCAGCAGCTCTTTTGATGCCGCGGTAATTTGCCCAAGACCTTGTCCTTCTTGCGAATTAATGGCAATGGCCTTTTTTCCTTGTGATTGATAATATGCGAGCCATTCCTTCGTTCTGGCTGGGTCTGCCATATCAGCTTTATTTAATAAAATAACTCTTGGCTTATGCTGAATAATTTCATCTATCATCGGATTTCGCGATGCTAGCGGGATTCTTGCATCCACTAATTCGTAAATAATATCAACTAATTTTAGTTTTTCCGTTACTTCTCTTCTCGCTTTGGCCATATGGCCTGGGAACCACTGTATCGTCAATGGAATCCACCTTCCTAACTATTCAACCAATCTAAATCTGTTAATTGGCCAATATACTAATTTTGTTTTGCCTACCACCTTATCAAATGATACATATCCAATATACCGGCTATCTTTACTTGCGCGTCTATTATCACCCATTACAAAGAGATGCCCCTTAGGTACTGTATCACTATTGGTAATATCCATTAAGGTAAATGATTCTGTTAACGGACCACCATCTGTCAGCTGCTTCTTATATTCATCTAAATACGGCTCAGGATAAGCTTTTCCATTCACATATAAGGTATCATCGTTATATTCAACTTTATCTCCTGGAAGACCGATTATCCGCTTTATATAATCTTTACCTTCTGGAGCATGAAAAACGATAATATCAAAGCGATCTGGATCGCTTATTTTGTAATTGAATTTATCGACAATCATTCGTTCTTGTGTATCCAAAGTAGGAGCCATAGAATATCCATCTACAACGATCGGTGCAAATAGGAAATAACGAATGACTACCACAAGAAGAACAGCAATCAAAATCGCTTTTGTCCATTCCCAAATCTCATTCTTTTTCTTTGCCACAATAACCCTCCTTGCAGTGAAGCACTTCTCATTTCACTAGAATATAGGGGATAAGGAAAACTACTAGGTATCTTATACGGGGTCTTTCTCACTTCGGGTACAAAAAAGGAGCCTGATAAACAAGCTCCTAATTTCACCCGCATTAACGGTCGTTTCCCCTATCTAAGCCCAAAGAAGCATGGTGAGGATCAACTATCCGTAAAAGCCCAATCGGTTCAACTGACCATCGGTGGACCTAATCCCCACCGACGGATGTCTTACCTTATAGAGGTTGTTCAAAAAGTCCGGTAAAAATAGCTGCCGAATTGCATCAAAGCTCTGTCTCTCCGGTCCTCACGTATTACTACATACGCTCCGGTCCTCTCGAGATTCGCTCCTCGAACTTCTAGGCTCTTCTTATCCTTCTTTTTGAACACGCACTTATATACTGTTTCTGTTAAGTTCAATCCTGTTAACACGCAAAATCAATGAGATTATGCTGATTAGCGGCGCATCTCTTTAATACGTGCTTTTTTACCACGAAGCTCACGTAGGTAGTAAAGTTTAGCACGACGGACTTTACCGAAACGAACTACTTCTAATTTAGCTACTTTTGGTGAGTGTAAAGGAAATGCACGCTCAACACCAACACCGTACGAAATTTTACGTACTGTGAAAGTTTCGCTGATTCCACCACCGCGGCGTTTAATTACAACACCTTCAAATAACTGGATACGTTCGCGAGTTCCCTCAACTATTTTTACGTGTACGCGTACAGTGTCACCAGGACGGAACGCTGGAAGATCAGTACGAAGTTGTTCTTTAGTAATTTCTTGAATAAGTTGTTGCATGTTTATCTACTCCTCCCGGATGCTCTTGCCAACATTAGCGTTGCAGCGGAACATCGTTATAAGACTGAACATTATTGCTCAAGTCACGAAAAATATCATATCATAATAATAGAAGAATTACAAGTGTCGTCATTTTTCCTTTTGAATCTCTGCTAATAATTTTTTCTCACTATCATTTAATGAGTAGTTTTCTAACAAATCAGGACGGCGATTCCACGTTCTTCGCAGTGTTTCCTTTGTTCGCCACTCATCAATTTTCTTGTGATTTCCGGAAATAAGCTCGTCCGGTACTTTCATACCTCTAAAATCTGACGGTCTTGTATAATGCGGATGCTCTAGCAAGCCTGTGGAAAAAGAATCATGGACTTGTGAGTCTTCATTTCCAAGCACACCTGGCAATAGCCGAACAACACTGTCAATAACGACCATTGCCCCCAGTTCACCGCCGGTTAGTACATAGTCGCCAATTGAAATTTCATCTGTTACGACATGTTCTCTAATTCGTTCGTCGTACCCTTCGTAATGACCGCAAATGAAAATGAGATGATCTTCTTTCGCCAATTCTTCTGCCTTCCTTTGATCATAGCGTTCCCCTTGTGGGCAAAGAAGAATGACTTTTGGTTTTGTCTCGGATTGAGCGCTTAAAGCATCAACTGCATCAAAAATCGGTTGCGGCTTCAAAACCATGCCAGCTCCACCGCCATATGGATAATCATCAACAGTCGAATGCTTATTATCGGCATACTCACGAAAGTTTGTTACTTGAAAGGTTACGGCATCTTTCTCGCTAGCTTTTTTCAATATCGAAGAACCGAAAACACCTTCGAACATTTCCGGAAATAAGGAGAGGACATCAATTTTCATCAATCAAGCAGCCCTTCCATAGGAGTAATGATGATCTTTTTGTTAGCTATATCCACTTCTTTTACAATTTGTTTGATATAAGGGATTAAGACGTCTTTCCCTTTTTTACCTTTCACAACCCAAACATCATTAGCACCAGGTGTTAAAATTTCATGAATTTGGCCAATTTCTTCACCAGCATCTGTGAAAATCATACACCCAATAATTTCATGAAAATAAAATTCATTTTCATCTAGCTGACCAAGCTGTGTTTCTGGCACTTTTAATATCCCATCTCTTAAAGACTCAGCCATGTTTACATTGTAATATCCTTCAAAGGTCAACAAATCAAAATTCTTATGTTTACGATGGCTCTCAATTGTGAGTGCCATCGGTTTATCATTTCCTTTGAATAGATGTAAAACGTTTTTGGGCTTGTAACGCTCTTCTGCAAAGTCCGTTTTAGATATGACTCGGACTTCTCCTTTGATTCCATGTGTATTTACAATTTTCCCTACATTAAACCAATTTTCCATACTATCACCTCTAACGGATTTCAGAGACAACTCCATCCTTTATCACAATCGTTTTTGTGTGTATGATTTCATCCCAGTTGTCGCCTATTTCTACACTTACAATACCTTGAATTTCACGTTCTTTCAATTCGCTTCCAATTGGTAATATTTCCAATTGTTCGATTTGAAATTCTATTAGTTTAATTTTATCTTGTCGTTGATTGACTTCTTTTTCGAAGTGGGTACGAAGACTCGCTGGTTGAAAATTTCTCGTCTTCTCTAATTTCTTCAATTCAAAGCGCAATTGTTCCGATTCTTTTTGAAGTTGAAGACGTTTTGATTTGTACTTTTCAAGGAGTTGATTCTTGCTGGTCTCTGTTAATACTTGATTAACCATGACTGATTTGATAATTTTCATTCCAGCGCCTCCTACATGTTTGTATTTCTTTCATGCTAAACCCTTACAATGTGATATGTATAAGTTATTCAGCATTTGCGTTTTTGTTCTATATGTAAGATTAAACAACTTTTAATATGCATGCTTTATTATACCCAATATGTAACGATGATTTCATTGATTTGGATTTACGGCGAGTATATTTCTAGAGTGGTACTATTTTTTTATTACAAAAAAA
Source organism: Paenibacillus sp. FJAT-29882 (assembly GCF_001510645.1). Lineage (GTDB taxonomy): Bacteria > Bacillota > Bacilli > Bacillales > DSM-1321 > Peribacillus. The sequence continues at coordinate 2,291,306 of NZ_LMVB01000001.1, forward strand.
GGAGGGGTATTAACCCTCCCTTATTCGGAAATCTCCAAATAGATTTTCTTATGCTGTGAGGATCCTGCTGCATATACCACAGTCCGAATCGCCTTAGCTACACGCCCTTGTTTTCCGATGACTTTCCCCATATCCTCCCTATGAACAGAGAGGGTGTAAAGGATTCGGTCATCTTCTTCCCGAGACATTACTTGAACATCTCTCGGGTGATCGACAAGAGCTGAAACAATTGTTTCAATTAAGTCTTTCATCTAGGAAAATTACTTACCTAGTTTTGCATTGTGGAATTTCTCCATAATGCCTTGATTTGAGAATAAGTTACGTACTGTATCAGATGGTTTTGCACCGTCTTGTAACCATTTAAGAGCAAGCTCTTCGTTGATTTGAATTTGTGCAGGTTGAGTTACTGGATTGTATGTCCCAACAACTTCAATATAACGTCCATCACGTGGTGAACGAGCATCTGCAACTACGATACGATAGAAAGGAGTCTTTTTAGCTCCCATACGTTTTAAGCGAATTTTTACTGCCATTTTAAATAAGCACCTCCGAATAGTTTCACACAAGATAATATATTATCAAATGTCTAGCATGTTTGTAAAGGTTTTTTTCTTAACAGACGTGTGTAATCTGTTAAAAACTTTACATGAATGGGAGTTTAAATCCCTTTTTCTTGCCTTTAGGCATGTTTGTAAATTGTTTCATCATCTTCTTCATGTCCTCAAACTGCTTAAGTAAGCGATTTACTTCTTGAATCGATCGTCCACTTCCCTTAGCAATTCGTTTTTTCCGACCTGAATTGATGACTTCAGGATGTTCTTTTTCTTGAAGTGTCATCGAGCGAATAATCGCTTCGACATGACCAATTTGCTTTTCATCAATAGAAAGATTATCCATCCCTTTGATCTTGTTTGCTCCAGGGAGCATTTTCAGTAAATCGTCAAGCGGACCCATATTTCTCACTTGGCCAAGTTGCTCGAGGAAATCATCGAACGTAAAAGATGCTGTTCTCATTTTTTTCTCAAGTTCTTTAGCTTTATCCTCATCGACGTTCATCTGTGCTTTCTCGATTAAAGTTAGTACATCTCCCATACCGAGAATCCTTGAAGCCATTCGTTCTGGATGGAACGCCTCTAGTGCATCCATTTTTTCACCCATTCCGACAAATTTAATCGGAGTATTTGTAACCGAACGAATAGATAAAGCTGCTCCACCTCGTGTATCCCCATCTAACTTCGTCAATACGACACCAGTCAAACCGAGCTGTTCATTGAAGCTTTGGGCAACATTGACAGCATCCTGACCAGTCATCGCATCAACAACTAGAAAAATCTCATCAGGCTTCGTCAAATCTTTAATGTCCTTCAATTCATCCATTAAGTTTTCATCAATATGAAGTCGTCCAGCTGTATCAATCAGCACATAATCATGATGATCTTCTTTCGCCTTTTCGATCGCCTGTTTTGCTATTTCAACAGGGCTGACTTGATCACCAAGGGAGAAAACAGGCATATTAATTTGTTTACCAAGTGTTTCTAATTGTTTGATTGCTGCTGGACGGTAAATATCAGCTGCAACGAGCATAGGCATTCGATTGTATTTCTTTCTTAAAAGATTGGCAAGCTTTCCAGTTGTTGTCGTTTTCCCCGCGCCTTGTAAACCGACCATCAAAATAACAGTTGGCGGACGGGTAGACACGGCAATCTTACTTTGTTCGCCGCCCATCAGCTCAGTTAATTCCTCTTTAACGACTTTTATGACCTGCTGACCAGGGGTTAAGCTTTTGAGAACTTCCTGGCCTACCGCTCTCTCACTCACACGTTTGACAAAATCTTTGACAACCTTAAAGTTAACATCGGCTTCAAGAAGCGCTAATCTAACCTCGCGCATCATTTCCTTTACGTCCGCCTCGTTAACCTTTCCTTTGCCGCGAATCTTTTGCATGGTGCCTTGCAGTCGGTCGGCTAATCCTTCAAATGCCATACATACCGCCTCCTAATCTAATTTCTCAAGCTCGGAAATCGCTATTATAAGGGTTTCATGCGATAGTGAACCTTCATCCACCATCTTTTTCACCTTGGAAATCCATTCATTACGCTCTTGAAATTTTTGGAATAGCAATAATTTCGCTTCATATTCCTCTAGCATTGCTTCAGTTCGTTTTATATTGTCATAGACTGCCTGCCTGCTTACCTCATATTCATTTGCAATCTCGCCTAGAGAGTAGTCATCCAGATAATAGAGGGACATATAGCTCTGTTGTTTTTCAGTTAACAATGTTTGGTAGAAATCATACAGATAATTAATCCGCATTGTCTTCTCGAGCATAAGTGTAACCCCCTGCCTGTTAAGTGAAAACCCTTTACAAGTTTATAGTTTACCTGCTTATTATTCGGATGTCAAGCTGAAACCTTTACAGAATACAGTTTCTGATTTTTTTTACTTGGTGCAAACGCTACATATATTCTTCCGTTTCAGATTTACCGTTTTTTTTTAAAATAGAAGTTGTTTTCAGAGATGAAATCAACTTCTATTCTTAATGTTTAGGATGTTGCCTCAAAAGAAATTAGCTTATTTATCAGATTATCTAAGTTACGTTCTAGGCTTCTTGTTCGATTACATCAGCGAAAAGTCCGTACACATATTTTTCAGCATCGAATTCCTGTAAGTCATCCATTTTTTCACCAAGACCGACGAATTTAACGGGAATTTTCAATTCATTGCGAATGGCTAGGACGATACCGCCTTTTGCAGTCCCATCAAGCTTCGTTAATACAATTCCAGAAACATTTGTAGCTTCCTTGAATGTTTTCGCTTGAATTAACGCATTTTGTCCCGTCGTAGCATCTAAAGCAAGCAGCACTTCATGTGGGGCTCCAGGTATTTCTCTTTCAATCACACGCTTTACTTTTTCTAATTCTTTCATCAGGTTTACTTTGTTTTGAAGTCGACCTGCTGTATCACATATTAGTATATCAGTTTTCCTCGCCTTAGCAGATTGAACAGCGTCATACATCACAGCTGCAGGATCAGATCCTTCCCCTTGCTTAATGACTTCAACACCTACACGTTCGCCCCATACTTCCAACTGTTCAATCGCTCCAGCACGGAATGTATCACCAGCAGCAAGCAGAACAGATTTACCTTCGGACTTAAATTTGTGAGCAAGTTTGCCAATTGTTGTCGTTTTCCCGACACCATTCACACCAACAAATAAAATAACAGTAAGTGCATCCTTTTGCAGATTTAATGTAGATGAGCCTTCATCATCACTGTTATAGATTTCAACCAACTTCTCAGAAATGACAGCCTGTACTTCCTTAGTATCTGAAATATTGCGACGCTTCACTTCCATTTTGAGCTCGTCAATCAATTCCATAACCGTTTCAAAACCAACATCTGCACTAATGAGAATTTCTTCTAGTTCTTCAAAAAACTCTTCATCCACTTTTCTATAACGAGCAACAAGATCATTTACTTTTCCAGCAAATGAATCTCTCGTTTTCGTTAAGCCTTCTTTAAATTTTTCGGAAACTGAATCGGTTTGTGTTGTGAATTTCTCTTTAAGCTTTTTAAAAAAACTCATCTAATCACTTCCTCCATTTATATAAAATACTAAGACTTCACTAATTCTTTCGTTTCTTCCATTCGAACGGATACTAGCTTGGAAACACCTAATTCCTGCATCGTCATTCCATATAGAACATCTGAACTTTCCATCGTCCCTTTTCGATGAGTGATTACAATAAATTGTGTCTCTTCACTAAACTTTTTCAAGAATTGGCTGAACCGGAGAACGTTTGCTTCATCAAGGGCAGCTTCGACTTCATCAAGAATACAAAAAGGAACTGGACGAACTTTTAATATTGAAAACAAAAGGGCAATTGCAGTCAATGCTCTTTCACCGCCCGAAAGTAATGCAAGATTTTGCAGTTTTTTCCCAGGTGGCTGCGCAATAATCTCTACACCTGTTTGTAGAAGGTCATTGGCATCCGTCAACTTAAGCTCAGCCCTACCTCCGCCAAACAGCGCTTTAAATACTGTTTCGAATTGACTTTGAATCGCATAAAAGGTTTCGGCAAACCGCCGTTTCATTTCATCATCCATTTCATCAATCACTTGGAAAAGGGTGTCTTTAGCTGTCTGAAGGTCATCTTTCTGTTCTAAGAGGAATTGATATCGCTCTGCTACCCTATCATATTCCTCGATTGCCCCAAGATTAACCGTCCCAAGCTCTTCCACCGCAAGCTTAATTAATTTAACCTTTTTTCTCGCTTCATCTGCCTCAATCGTTAATGGATACTGCTCCATCGCTCCCTCATAGGAAAGAAAATATTCTTCACGTAAATGATTAAGTCGATTCTCAAGTTCAACATCCAATCTGTTAAGCCGAACTTCTTCATCCTTTACTGCCTCTGCAATTCCTTTATGAACTCGCTTCTGTTCCTTACTCTCACATTCATAATCTTCTAATTGTGATTGTAAATCAACTCTTTCTTTACGTTTCTGTGCAATGAGTTTTATTGCTTCATTTTTATCAACAAGCTTATTTTGAGCAGCTGTTTCTATTATTTCCTCACCGCTTGAACTATCTGTCATCTCACTCGATAATAGAGACAGATCTTCTTGATAATCCGCTACCTTACGGATTTCTTCCATAAGGCTATTGTTAATTCGTGTATATTTTTCGGATTGATTTTGGAGCTGCTCACGCTTTGAAGCAAGCTGCACTTTTACCTCATTTGTTTCTTCAATCAGCGTTTCTTTTGACGTTTGCTGAGACTGTTTTTGCTTACTTAATGAGGAAATTTCTTCATCCAGTTTATTAATTTCAATCAAACATCGATTTAACAGTTCATTTACTTCCTGAAGTCGAGCTGATTTCTGACGAGATTCATCTAAGATAGCTTGCTTGTCCAGGTCATATAAATGCAATCGTTCATTAATATTTCGTTCCTGCAATTCAATTTCACGGATTTCACTTTTGCATAACTGTTCCTTTAAACGGAGTGTCTCCCCAACTTTACGAATTTCCTCAATTTTTTCTTCTTCGACTGAAATATCTCGCTTTTGCTGTTTAACTTGCTGTTCAAGCAAAGCTGTCTTTTCTTCCATTGCCAAAAGCTTCCCATTCAATTCATTAAGCTCATTCTTTCTTGATAAAAGGGATGATTGCTTTTGCTTCACAGCTCCTCCAGTCATCGATCCACCTGGATTGACAATATCACCTTCCAGTGTGACGAAGCGATATTTATAAGAAGTAAGCTTCGCTAGCTCATTTGCACCCTTAAGTTCACTTGTAATGATGACGGTGCCGAGCAAGTTAGCAACTATATTCGAATACCTATTATTGAATTGAACAAGACTTTCAGCTGTCCCAATAAATGAAGGGTGATTGCTCAATAACTGAAGCTGTGAAGGTGAGAGCTCACGCGATTTTATAACAGTTAAAGGCAGAAAGGTCGCTCTACCGTATCCATTTCGTTTCAGATAGCTGATCGCTTGTCTTGCATGATTTTCTGTATCCGTTACGATATGCTGCATGGAAGCTCCAAGTGCCGTTTCTATGGCTTGCTGATATTCTTTAGGCACTTTAATTAACTCAGCAATTGCCCCTTCCACTCCATGTAACGTATCATTCTTCGCTTTTAACACTTCTTTGACACCTTGGAAAAATCCAGCATAATCGTCCTGCATTTCTTCAAGCATATCTTTACGGGACTTGGATTGCTGAAGGAATTGATAGGCCTGATATAGAAGCTTTTCCTGTTTTTGATAGGTTGCTTTAATAGACTCGAGCTTTTTCTGTTCTTCCCGAAAAGAAAAAACATGCTGTTCAATTTGCTGTGTCACTTCATTGAAACCATCGAGACTGATTACTTTCTTCTTTTCAACCTCTGCACGTTCACTGAGATATTTACCGTTTTCCTGATCAAGACGGGCATTTCTCGTTTTCTGCTGATTAAGCTGTTGTTGCAGATGCTGTGTTTCATTTCTTGCAGCAGCTTGCTTATTCAGCCATTCAATGTAGTCACTCTTCAAGGTTTCAATTGTTTCCTCAAGATTTGCGCTCAACAGCCCTATACTTTTTTGTTTTTCATTAAGATCTTTCTGAAGCCCTTTTACATCACTCTCTAAAATCGCTAATACTTTACCTTCACGATCCTTTTCATCTTTTAGAGAAAGAATGCTTTTCTCACCATCTACAATGAATTTCTCAAGTTGATGCTTGTTTTGTGAGGCATTTTTTTTACGTTCTTTTAAAACTTCTTTACGACCTTCAAGTTTTTCAAGCTCCTCACTTGCGTGAAGCAATACCGCCTGAAGTTCATTAACAGACTCATCCAATGCATAAATATGATCACGAATGTTTTCTACATCTGCTTCTTTTTTCTGAAGTGATATTGATAATTCCATTTCCTGATCAGTATGCCGCTTTAACTCTTGAGATAGCCTATTCCATTTTTCATGAAGTGTTTTAATTTCATGAACAGTTAAAGCAACTTCAATTTGTTTAAGATCTTCTTTTTTTTCTAAAAATTCTTTTGCCAGGGAAGATTGAATCTTTAATGGTTCGACCTGCGCTTCCAATTCAGAAAGAATATCCTGTACCCGGGTTAAATTTTCCTGTGTTTCAAATAGCTTATGTTCTGCCTTTTTCTTTCTGGATTTATATTTTAATACACCAGCAGCTTCTTCAATGATGACTCTTCTTTCTTCCGCTTTACTGCTCAGTATCTCTTCGACTTTCCCTTGACTGATGATAGAGAAGGCTTCCTTGCCGAGGCCTGAATCCATAAATAAGTCAATGATATCCTTGAGTCGACAAGATTGATTATTAATCAAAAAGTCGCTGTCACCTGAACGATACACTCTTCTAGTAACACTGACTTCATGAAAGTCGATTGGAAGCGTATTGTTTTCGTTATCTAAGGTTAAAGTTACTTCAGCGAAATTAAGCGCCTTTCTTGAGTCACTCCCAGAAAAAATGACATCCTCCATTTTCGCGCCTCTTAGTGATTTTGCAGACTGTTCACCCAATACCCAACGAACAGCATCAATAATATTACTTTTTCCGCTTCCATTTGGACCGACAATCGCTGTTACTCCCGGCACAAAATCTACGGAAACCCTTTCTGCAAAGGATTTAAATCCCACAACGTCCAATCGTTTGAGGAACATACTTTCTCCCCCTCTTTTCAACTCTACTCGTTGAATCATTCATTCTATCTATTTCTTTGCTTCTCTAAGAGTTGATAATGCAATCTGAGCGGCACGTTGTTCTGCTTCTTTTTTTGACTTACCGCTCCCAATCCCTAGCTCTCCATTGTTCAAGGACACTTTTGAAACAAACTCCCGGTTATGCGCTGGTCCTTTTTCATGCATAATTTGATACTCAAGTATTCCAACTCCATCTCGCTGCACGAGTTCCTGCAATTGGCTCTTATAATCCATCACATGAGAAAAAGCACCCTCATTAATTTTAGGAAACACTACTTTTTCCAAAAACTGAACGACTCTTTCAAGTCCTTGATCTAAATACAAGGCACCGATAAATGCTTCGAATACATCGGCAAGTAAAGCAGGACGCTGTCTTCCACCTGTCATTTCTTCCCCTTTTCCAAGCAAAATCAATTTACCGAATGATATATCATTCGCAAACGAAACAAGAGAAGGCTCACAAACGATTGCTGCTCTTAACTTCGTAAGTTCCCCTTCACTCATCATCGGATATTTATTGAATAAGTATTTGGATACTGTTAATTCAAGTACTGCGTCTCCTAAAAATTCAAGCCTTTCATTATCTTCATAAGGCTTCCGGCGATGCTCATTCACATAAGATGAATGGGTAAAAGCTTGCTTTAACAATTTTTCATTAGTAAAAAGAAAACCTGTGCTTTCTTGAAATTGTTTAAACATCGAATCTTTCATTGCTGACTTCCGCTTATTTCCATTGTTTCTCATCTTAAAAAACCCTCCACTAACAACTCAATAATCCTAGCTAAACTAAAAACTAAAGGGAGCCCACATATCAATTTTCGCACAAGTCATACAAGAGGACCGGAAGTGTTACTCCTAATCGAAATGAATGGGCTTATGACCACGAACCAATTCGCCCGCGGTTGGACACCAAATGAATTCAGTAGTGCAAAGAAGCTTGACAAAGACAGCCAAGCTTACTTTGTATTATATCATAAGAAAAACCCATACGCCCATTCAATTGGGCATATCTCAACCAAAATTAGAGGGTGTTTTTTCGTACTAGGGATTACTCAAGTAGCCCAGTAAAATAGCAGACGAATTTTTACGCCACTCTTACTTTTTTATTCTTTAAACATACACTTTTAGTATGCCACATATTAACATCTCGCAGTTAACTATTTAAATTTGGAACAAAAACTCATATTCGTATCTGTATTCCGTTTTCTTTTGAACATATAGAAAAAGACCAGATTCCACATTCATCATGAAGCTTCAAAATGAATGGTTTTATGGAATCTGGTCCTTGACTGACTACCTATAGTAGTCCGCTCCGAGATTAATTCATTACATCGTGCTCTTTATGTAATTCACAGCATCTCCTACTGTTGTAAGTTTTTCTGCATCATCGTCTGAAATTTCCATGCCGAACTCGTCTTCAAGTTCCATAACTAGTTCTACTACATCAAGGGAATCCGCACCAAGATCTTCTTTGAATGAAGCTTCTAATTTAACTTCAGCTTCTTCAACATTTAATCGGTCTACTACGATTTTCGTTACGCGTTCTAATACGTCTGCCACTGCATTCACCTCCCCTCAAGCCATTATAGTGTTTTTTTTCAAAAGCGCAAGAATTTTTATCAAAAAATTCGATAGCCTTTTATTATCTTTAAAATGAAAAGCGGTCTTTACATGACCATACCACCATCAACATGTAGTGTTTGTCCAGTCATATAAGCACTAGCTTCTGATGCTAGAAAAGTTACAACTCCAGCAACATCTTTTGGATCACCGAAGCGGGATAACGGAATTTGTGAAAGCATAGCACTTTGTATTTCATCTGTAAGCGTTTCAGTCATATCCGAAGTGATGAACCCAGGCGCTACAGCATTCACTGTAATCCCTCTTGAAGCAAGCTCTTTCGCTACCGTTTTCGTTAATCCAATCACGCCCGCTTTAGCAGCAACATAATTTGCCTGTCCAGCGTTTCCACTAACACCAACGATAGAAGCAATATTAATAATTCTACCACTGCGCTGTTTCATCATTGGACGAGTAACCGCCTTTGTGCAAAGGAATACGCCCTTCAAGTTTGTGTTGATGACATCATCCCATTCATTTTCTTTCATTCTCATCAACAAATTATCTCTAGTAATTCCAGCATTATTCACCATAATATCAATGCGTGGAAATTTTTCAGTAACGCTTTTGATCATCGCTGTCACAGAATCAGAATTAGCCACATCACATTGAATAGCAAAAGCTTCTCGACCTAATAATTTAATTTCTTCCACCACTTCATTTGCTTTCGCTTCACTTCCAGCATAGTTTACTGCAACATGCGCACCTTGTCGGGCCAGTTCAAGCGCTATCTCCTTACCAATGCCACGTGAAGCACCTGTTACAAGTGCGTATTTCCCTTCTAATAACATTTTATTCCCCCCTCAATGCTTCTACTGTCTTATTCAAACTCTCTGTATCATAGACGGAATAAATCGTAACAGAACGATCGATTTTCTTAATCAGTCCGCTCAAGACTTTCCCAGGACCGACTTCAATAAACGTATCTACCCCTAAAGAAAGCAATGTTTTCACACTATCTTCCCATAAGACAGGGGAGTACAGCTGTTCAATTAATTTTTCTTTAATAGCATTTGCAGCGGTTACTGGTTGTGCCGTTACATTAGAGATAACAGGAACTTTACAATCACGAACGTCAATTTCGTCCAAAACAGATTGAAGTTTAGATGCAGCCGGCTCCATAAGAACAGAATGGAAAGGACCACTAACATCAAGTGAGATAGCACGCTTAGCACCTTGTTCTTTCGCTTCTTTCCCCGCAAGTTCTACCCCTGTTGCGCTTCCTGAAATAACGATTTGACCAGGACAATTAATATTCGCTAATTGAACTGGTTCTCCGTTTTTTGTAACAGATTCTGTAATGTCCGCTAATATTTCACGGTCCATCCCTAAAATCGCGGCCATTGCTCCTTGACCATTCGGAACCGCTTCTTCCATAAATTCTCCACGCTTACTCACTGTATGTACGGCATCTTTAAAGTCGATTGCCTGACTAGCAACTAAAGCAGAATATTCTCCTAAACTATGTCCTGCTGTGTAATCAGGAGAGATCCCTTCACCCTTCAATGCTTCAAACAATGCATAACTCACAGTTAAAATAGCGGGTTGTGCATGATAAGTTAATGTAAGCTTTTCTTGTGGGCCATTGAAAATAAGATCTGATAACGAGTAGTCAAGTGTTGTATCAGCAGAATGAAAAATTTGTTGTACTTTTTCATTTTGTTCATACATTTCTTTCCCCATTCCAACGATTTGTGATCCTTGACCTGGAAAAACAAAAGCAATTTTCCCCATAGCTTTCTCTCCCTACATGTATTATTTTCATTCGATTGCAGTCTTAATCGTTGTTACCATTTCATTAGAAACCATAATTCTTGTCTGCCTTACTGCATTGTAGATGGCATTAGCATCTGATGATCCATGTGCCTTAATGACAGGGGCCTTTAATCCAAATAAGGCTGCTCCACCGTATTCAGAGTAATCCATTTGGTTTTTAATTACCCTTAGCTCTGGCTTTAATACAGCTGCTGCCAACTTGCTTTTCATATTGCTCATTAATGCACTTTTTAACATCGTAAATACACTCATGGCTGTCCCTTCAATGGATTTGAGTACGATGTTGCCAGTAAACCCATCAGTAACAACCACATCTGCAGGACCTTCAAGCAAGTCTCTAGCTTCAACATTCCCAACAAAGTTAATATTAGCTTCTTTTAAGAGTGTAAAAGCTTGTTTTGTTAATTCATTCCCTTTTTTCTCCTCGGTACCAATATTAAGTAAGCCAACACGAGGGCTTGAAATTCCCCTAGCCTTCTCAGCATAGATCGAACCCATAATGGCATATTGGACAAGATGTTCAGGCTTCGCATCTGCATTCGCACCGACATCAAGCAAGACAAATCCTCTACCATCGATTGTTGGTAATGTCGGCGAAAGTGCCGGACGCTCGATACCCGGAATACGACCAACAACGAAAAGCCCTGTAGCCATTAAAGCACCCGTGTTACCCGCAGAGATGCATGCATCCGCTATTCCATCTGCTACTTGCTGGGCCGCTAATACCATCGATGCCGTCTTTTTTCTTCGTACTGCACGAACAGGCTCATCCGTACTTAGAATTTTTTCTTCTGTATGTATGATTGTGATCCGTTCATTATTGGTTAAGTGAGCGTTGATTTGAGTTTCATCTCCGACAAGAATAATCTCTACATCATGAAATGCTTGAACAGCCTTCATCGCTCCGAGTACTGTTTCTTTCGGACCATGGTCTCCACCCATTACATCCATCGCTATCTTCATCGTTTTTCATCCTTTTCTAGCTGACATGATCGGAACATCTCGAACTCTCCCTTAAAAACCAGTTCATTCCCTACAAAACTACTTACTTCAACGAGAGAACGATCTGCCAAATGATCAGTCTTCTGCACCTTCGCCTTGGCAATAACTCTTTCGTTTTCCTTTACTGAGCGGGTAAACAAGATAGAAGCTTTTGCTGTTAAAGCCAACTCGTCATTAATGACAGCAACCGCTAAAGAGTTTGCCTGTGCAAATAAATGATGTCCCCTTGCTATCCCGTTTCGTTGGAAAACATGTTCTTTTTTTATATCTAAAATTGAAATAGCTTGTTGATCTAAATGTATATCAATTACTTCACCGATGACTTCTTCCAACGGTAAAGCTCGTACTTCATCAGTTAATGTTTGCTCCGCTACATTTTTAATGCGCTCACGAAGCTCAGGTATTGATAATTCAAGTCGGTCTAAACGTATAGTTTGTACACTAACCGAAAATTTATTAGCCAGCTCCTCATCTGTAACAAAAGGGTTTTCCTTTATCGTTTCGATTAACAACTGCTGGCGTTCCTTCTTATTTCTTCGCATCTTGAAGGTCACCATCCATAGTATTATGACTAGGTACTAATAGTAGTATATAGATAAAAAAAGCAGATTGCAAGAACAAAAGCGCAAGCGCCTTGGTCAACCCCGACAAGCAAAAGACGAACAAGATATATGGAGAGTGGTTTTCTCTCCATATATCTTGTTCGTCTTTTGACCTCGAGGGGTTAGGCGCTGGAGCTGGATGTGGCCAGACAAATTAAATTAACCACTTAACTAATTTCGTATAGTTTCCTAGACAAGAACAAAAGCGCAAGCAGATTGATCAACCTAAAATCTACATAAGCCAAGCAAAGCTGCATGAGGAACGGCCTTCTCCCCCATCAGATTGCTTGGCTTACGGTCTAGAGGAGTTAGGATGCTTGAATTAGACATCAAAACTCGTTTAAAACATATATCTCTCATATTTTTCAAACTAAACTGTCACCAGTCCTGGGCTACAAAAAACAAGTTATGTTAACATAACTGTCCCCCGTTCGTAACAGGTGCTAGGAAAAGCATCAATACTTGTTAAACACGTACTTAAAAAATCTATCAATCAAGCTTCTCACCATTCAATACGCCCGTTTCTTCAAGGCTCTTTCTAAGTAGTTCGTATTGGGGGTCATTCCAGAAACTTTCTGAAGCAATTAATCGAGCTGCATCATCTCTCGCTACCTCAAGTGTACGGTAATCATGAACCATATCAGCTACTTTAAAATCAGGTAATCCACTTTGTTTTTTTCCAAAAAAATCACCAGGACCACGCAGCTCCAAATCCTTTTCAGATAGAACGAAGCCATCATTCGTTTCTGTCATAATCTTCATCCGCTCTTTACCGTTTTCTGATTTAGGATCTGCAAGAAGGATACAATACGACTGATCACTCCCCCTACCGACACGGCCTCTCAGTTGATGTAATTGGGCAAGACCAAACCGCTCTGCATCATATATGACCATAACCGTCGCATTCGGAACATTCACACCCACTTCAACCACAGTTGTGGAGACAAGTATCTGAGCCTCATTATCACTGAATTGCTTCATAATACTTTCTTTCTCGTCAGCAGGTAAACGACCATGCATTAACCCTACATGAAAACGCCCCGCATAATAGTGGGTGAGCATCCCATGAACTTCCAACACATTTTGCAAATCGAGTTTTTCAGACTCTTCGATAAGTGGACAAATGACATATGCTTGACGTCCCTGACGTAATTCTTTTTCAATAAAATGGAGTATTCGGTCGAGCATATCATGTTTTGCCCAATACGTTTCAATTACTTTTCTACCTGCAGGCATTTCGTCGATAGTAGAAACGTCCATTTCTCCAAAAACCGTAATCGCCAATGTTCGCGGAATTGGCGTCGCAGTCATGAAGAGTACATCAGGACTTGCCCCTTTTTCTCGGAGAATTCTCCGCTGTTGCACACCGAAACGATGCTGCTCGTCCGTAATCACTAAACCTAAGTTGCAAAAATTCACTTCTTCTTGAATGAGCGCATGGGTACCAATTAAAATATCTATTTCTCCCTTTTCCAAAGCTAAAAGAAGCTCACGGCGCCTTTTCCCTTTGACCGAACTCGTAAGAAGATCGGTCGAAATTCCTACTGGTTCAAGCATAGCCTTTAAGGAATGGGCGTGTTGCTCCGCCAATATTTCTGTAGGCACCATTAGTGCACCTTGATATCCTGCTGTGACAGAAGAAAAAAGAGCAATTGCAGCCACAACGGTTTTCCCTGATCCTACATCTCCTTGAAGCAGACGATTCATTCGAAAAGGAGATGTCATATCAACTGAAATTTCATTTACCACACGTTTTTGAGCATCTGTTAACGGAAAAGGTAAAGATTCGATGAACAGTTTTACCTTTTCCTCATCAAATATTTGCTGGATTCCGCGTGATTGCTCTCTTTGGATTTTACGCATGGCCTGCATTTTTAGCTGAAATAATAAAAATTCCTCGTATACAAATCGTCTTCTAGCTTGCTTGACAGTCTGTGCATTTTCAGGGAAATGCATTGAATGAAGTGCATTTGGACGAGGCATCAGCTTATAACGAGTTAGTAATGAATCCGGCAAGTTTTCTTCAAGCAGCGCTCCATACTGTGCAAAAGCATTTGTAATATATCTGCGTAGTCCTTTGACAGATATACTTCCGCGCACCGAATAAACGGGTTCAAACTCATTCTCCACCTTATGAGAACCAAAATGGCATTCATTTCCGGTTATCATTTGGCGATGACGATCCCATTTACCTGTCACAGTAATCACATCATTTATGTTCATTTTGCTTTTTAAATAAGGCTGATTAAAAAAAATAACCGTGATTAAGTATCTGCCGGTTAATAATTTTAGCATCAGCCTCGACTTTTTCTTGCCGTAATAAGTAAGCGATGGCTGGCTGTGAAGTTTCCCTTCAACTGTAACCCGTTCATCATGCTCAGTCGTTTCTAAATCTTTTAATCGATAATCCTCGTATCTGAATGGTAAATATTCAAATAGGTCCAAAACAGTTGTAACGGCCAGCTCTTCTAGGACCACTGCTGTTTCATTTCCAATTCCCTTAATGGCGGTCACAGGATCTAATAATGACAGATTCACTCTTGCGTAAGCGGCATACCAAAGATTTTAGCTGCTAAAGCTCGACCAGTTGGTGTATCCGCCAATCCTCCTTCACCCGTTTCTCTTAGTGCAGATGGCATCGATTGACCAATTTTGAACATTGCACTAATTACTTCATCACAAGGAATACGACTTGTTATACCAGCTAGAGCCATATCAGCCGCTACCATAGCGTTTGCCGCTCCCATTGCATTCCGTTTTACACAAGGTACTTCCACGAGCCCCGCCACTGGATCGCAAACAAGTCCCAGCATATTTTTCAGTGTTATAGCCATTGCTTGTGCACATTGCTGTGGCGTGCCTCCTGCCATTTCCACAATTGCCGCTGCTGCCATTCCTGCCGCTGACCCTACTTCAGCCTGACAACCGCCAGCAGCGCCCGAAATGGATGCATTGTTAGCTACTACAAACCCAAAAGCGCCTGAAGTGAAAAGAAACTCAATTTTTTGTTCGTGGGTAGGATTTAACTTTTTTTGTACTGCAAAAAGTGTTCCTGGAACAACCCCTGCGGAACCAGCAGTCGGCGTTGCACATATCGTTCCCATCGCAGCATTCACTTCATTCGTCGCAACCGCTTTACTTACTGCATCAAGCAACACTTCACCAGAAAGAAAGTTTCCTTTTTTTATATATTCTTGCATAAGAACAGCATCGCCACCCGTTAACCCTGAGACAGATGTAACTCCTGCTAGTCCCCTTTCCACCGCTTTTTCCATGACATCAAGATTATTTTCCATTTGTTTTAAGATTTGTTCACGCGTTTTTCCGGTTATTTCAATTTCCTGTTCAATCATGATTGTAGAAATTTTCTTTTGTTTAGACTCTGCCATTTCTACTAATTCCGCTACATTTCGAAACATTTAATATCCTCCTTAGACAAACTAAAAGTCTCTCGCTTATCTGTGACATGTACAAGAGAGCCGACATGAATGTCGTTCTTGACCTTCTTAACGGATTAGCTTGTAACCTTAAACAGATGGCGCCTTGCACTAGACATCTTAACTGCTTAAAAAAAACTTATAGAGGCTGCTCAAAAAGTCCCGTAAAAAAGCTTGCGAATTGCATCAAAGCTCATGAATGACCTTCTGTTAAAACCGCGCAGGTCTAGAGGCGATCACTCCTCGAACTTCTCGGCTCTTTTTATCCTCCTTTTTGAACACGCACTAATATTTTTATATTTCTTATTTTGTATGTTCTAGTAATCGTTAATCAACTACTCTCGCAACTTGCGTAATATAAGGAAGTCCTTCAATTTCCGCTAAAACAACGTCATCGATATTCTGGTCTACTTCAATAACCATTAAAGCCATTTTTCCTTTTTCCTTACGTGACACTTCCATATGACCTATATTCATTTCATGCTTAGATAGAATATTAGCCACGTTAGCAATCGCTCCAAAACGGTCATCGTGCACAACTAGAATAGCAGGATGGTGACCAGACAATCGCAATTTGAATCCATTTAGTTCAGTAATTTCAATCTTTCCACCACCAATAGAAATACCAACCAATTCCAATTCACCTTGCGTGTCACCAATCACTAATTTCGCTGTGTTTGGATGGTCTGGCACCGCTTCTTCTTCATGAAAAGAAATTTTCATTTTTTTTAAAGCGGCTAAATCTAATGATTGTTTAATTCGTTCATCAAATGTATCGAAATCTAGTAAACCGCCAACAAGCGCAACATCTGTTCCATGCCCTTTATATGTTTTTGCAAATGATCCATACAAGTAAATATCAGCCCACTCCGGTTCGCGTCCGAAGAGATTTCTGGCAACTCGTCCAATCCTTGCCGCACCAGCGGTATGTGAACTTGAAGGACCTATCATCACGGGACCGATAATGTCAAATACGCTTTTATACTTCATCGATTACTCTCCTTAGGTTTCAGATTCTTTATCAACCATACCTTTTAATACTTTATTAATAAATCAAGAACAAGTTCCAATAAAGTGAAACTTCAAGCGTAAGAATATTACGAATCATTCACTCTAAAAAACTTCGGAGCACATAAGTATGTCAATGTTTCTAATGATAAAAAAGAACCGCAATACCGAGATGGCACGCAGTTCTATTTTGACATTTACAACTTAGATCAGCAAGAGAAAAGATTGGGAGTAATCCTAGTTATTTCTTTTCTTAATGGACGATTGAAAGATGATTATTCAATTGAGAAGATAAAAGAATAGAGCGGCTGATTTCCGCTATGAACTTCAATTTCGATATCAGTAAAGGTCTCGTCACAGAATTCTACCAATTGGTCTACTTCGTCCTGCGTTACATCTTCTCCAAACAGGATCGTTAGAATTTCAGCATCTTCATCGATCATGCTTGTCAAAAGATCTTTAGCCGTTTGAAGCTTTTCTTTGCTCTTCGTTTGAATCTTACCTTCTGATAAGCCCATGAAGTCCCCTGTTTCAATTTCCAATCCATCAATATTCGTATCACGGATCGCATACGTAATCTGGCCGGTTTTGACATGAGACAAAGCTTCTCCCATAGCTACAGCGTTCTCGTTAATGTCGTTGGATGGATTGAACGCTAAGAGCGCTGACATCCCTTGAGGAACCGTTTTAGAAGGGATAACAACTACATGGTCTCCAAGAAGGTCACAAGCTTGCTGTGCAGCCATAATAATGTTCTTATTATTCGGCAGGATGATAATTTTTTCTGCATTCGCATCTCTGGCAGCCTTAACGATATCTTGAGTGCTCGGATTCATCGTTTGTCCGCCCTCAATAACTACGGTCGCACCAATACTTTTAAACAATTCGCTAATACCTGAACCCATTGATATTGAAACAATGCCGTATTTTTCTTTTACTTTCGGTCTTGACCCTACAGTTAAAGTAGCATTTGTTTCACCCACAATAGCTGTGTGCTGCTCGCGCATATTCTCGATTTTTAGTTTAATTAAACTACCGTATTGCTGTCCATAATTCAGACAGTCTCCAGGAGTCTCCGAATGAATATGTACCTTTACCACTTCATCATCCGAAATCACTAGTAAGGAATCACCCAATCGACTTAAATCATTCCGGAATGTCTCCTCGACAAATGGTTTTTTTAAAGTCTTGGCATCTTCAAGTCTCACCATGAACTCTGTACAGTAACCATACACGATATCCTCGGTATTGATGTGGCTTTGGACATTCATATGATGCTCAGCACTAACTAGTTCATCCATAGACGGAAGATGGTCAAGTGTACCAGGAAGATCTTCACCCTTTAATTCAGCTAAAAAACCTTCATACACAAGCACTAAACCTTGTCCACCACTGTCTACTACCCCGACTTCTTTTAATACTGGCAACAAGTCTGGTGTACGATTCAAAGAAGCTTTTGCTTCTGTCACAATTTCCTCCATCACCATGATCAAGTCTTCATGTTTCATAGCAGACATCATCGCTTGTTTTGCAGCGTCTTTCGCAACGGTGAGGATGGTTCCTTCTACAGGTTTCATCACTGCTTTATATGCTGTTTCAACACCAGCTTCAAATGCTCGTGCAAATTCTTGACTATTTATTTCGGAGTTCATTTCAATCGATTTTGAAAATCCTCTGAATAATTGGGAAAGGATAACACCTGAATTACCACGTGCTCCCATCAGCAACCCTTTTGAAAGCGCCGCCCCAACTTTCCCTATATGAACTTGTACATGATTTTGTACTTCCTTCGCACCAGAAGTCATCGATAAATTCATATTTGTCCCTGTATCACCATCAGGAACAGGAAAAACGTTTAATGCATCAACTATTTTAGCATTCGCTGCCAGATTATTGGCACCTTGAATGATCATTTCCGCAAAACGTTTTCCATCTAAACTTGTTATTGACACAAAACTTCCTCCTCGATTTAAGGGTTCGTTACGCGAACTCCCTGTACAAAAATATTAACTGAATCTGCAGCTAATCCGACCGTTTTGTCCAGGGTGTATTTTACCTTTGACTGTACATTGTGCGCAACTTCGGAAATCTTTGTTCCATAGCTTACAATAATAAACATATCAATGTGGACTTCATCATTCTCTTGGCGTACAATCACACCTTTAGTGAAGTTCTCACGACGCAAGATTTCCGTTATGCCATCTTTAATTTGTTTCTTAGAAGCCATTCCTACAATACCGTAACAATCCACCGCAGCGCCACCTGCAACTGTAGCAATTACATCGTTAGAAATATCAATTTGTCCAAATTTAGTTTTTAATTCAATAGACATATACGTTCCCCTCCCAAAATCTCATTAGCTATAAACATTTTACTATATTGGCAAGTGTATTAAAAGGAATTGTCATGCCGTGTTAGTATAAATCAATTATCTGTCATGTATGTCAAGGTATTTTTCTTGAAAGTAATGAACAGAAGTATTGCATTCTCCAGATAGGTGTGATAAATTATTAAGGTATTTCATAAGACTTAAGATACTATGAAAACCTAAGCATTAGTAGTTAGGAGGGAATTTAATATGGCACGTCAATGTGTAATCACTGGTAGAAAAACTCGATCTGGTAATAAACGCTCACACGCAATGAATGCTAACAAACGTACATGGGGGGCTAACCTTCAAAAAGTACGTATTTTAGTTGACGGTAAACCTAAACGTGTATACGTTTCTGCAAGAGCTCTTAAATCTGGTAAAGTAGAACGCGTATAATGTAAACGGCATCCTTGCATAAGGGTGCCTTTTTAATTTATCGGCAACAACCATAAGCCAATGCCTAGAAGTCCCAACCTGCCATTGGATACCATAACACTGCTTTCTCCTCAAGCAGAATTGTACCATTCAATAAGATCAACTAGTCACCGCTATAAGAGGATGTTTAACAAACTGGTAAAAAAGCTGGCGACTTGCATCAAAGCACATGAATGACCTTCTGTGTAAGTCGGGTCCCAAACGTTACTGCATACGCGAAAGTTTTTCGAGATGCGCTCGCAGAACTTCTTGGCTCTTTTTGTCCTTCTTTTTGAACACGTATTATAAAGAACTTTAGTTTTTTCTCAAAAAAAACACCCAAAATCCGGGTGTTTGTTATCAAATATATATCTTCAGCCTTTCTTGAACGCTCCAAGCATCGCTCTTACCAAGCCGCCTATGACTTTGGGTAGCTTAATTGTATAAAATTTCATAATGCCCCTCCTCGTATACATCTGCTCTTACATTCAGAAACATCACTAATTGCCTGTTATCATTTCATTAGCGGATATCGGTAAAATAAAATACGTCCGTTTATCCTGCCAAGCGTGATGATTAATCACTGCTTCTTATCACCATTAATATGCCATCAGTGAATGAAAAATTCCCACATTGCGAAATAAGTTCATTGCTTATGCATTGGGTTGAACCAAGGGGCAGAACATGATTGGTCAACGGATATTTAAAACCTGCCAATGTAATTCCTTTTACTTCAGTTGAAATAGGTAGGAAAGAGACATACTTTTTATCATTCATAGCTTCCAGAGAATATGTACCAGGTGTTTTGAACGATATTAGATTCTGCTTGTCTACGATAAAAATGTTCAGATTATTTTTTTGCTCGAGGAGTGGTTTTTTTAGCAGGAGTTGAAGATTTCCGATAAAATGATCCATTCTTCCCCCCGTTGCACCAAATACATAGATTTCTTCTGGGTGTTTTGAAAGCGCCCAGTTGAAAGCAATCTCTAAATCAGTTTCATCTTTCTCATCTGGATATATTTCCAGATGATTCAATGTTTTCTTGATGTCTGCAAGCTCTGCTTCTGTAACAGAATCAAAATCTCCGAACGCTACATCTGGGACAATATCGTGTTGCATGAGCGTGTAGACACCTCGATCTACCCCCACCCATATGCTTGATTTCTCTCGATATACGTTCAAATCGGGGAGTAAAGCTACCGGTCCACCCGCTACAATACTAATTATCATTAGCTGTACCTCCATTTTAGAATATAAAAAAACCGCCCCTTATTCAAAATAGATTCGAAAAGGATTCCCCTCTCCGATCCATCCGCTAAAGGAGTCGGTTTTTCATTATTACCCGCGAAGTTTTTTTATTGCTAAAGCTCGGTCACTTTCATTATAAATAGCTGATCCTGCTACTAAAACGGTTGCACCATGCTCAACACATAATTTCGCCGTTTCTTCATTTACTCCACCGTCGATTTCGATTTCAAGTTCCGGATTCAAAGCATCAGCCATCTCCCTCACTTCGCTAATCTTAGGTAGGACTGCGTGAATGAATTTCTGTCCGCCAAAACCGGGATTCACCGTCATCAGAAGAACAAGATCGATGTCTTCAATAATGTGCTTTATCGATGAAACGGGTGTAGCTGGATTAAGCACGACACCTGCTTTCACACCAAAAGATTTGATTAATTGGATTGTTCGGTGAAGATGCGGACAGGCCTCAACATGAACAGTAATATAATCCGCTCCTGCTTTTGCAAATGCTTCCACATATTGATCAGGAGCCTCAATCATTAAATGAACGTCTAATGGTAAATCAGTAACTGGACGGATTGCGTCAACAATTAGCGGACCTATAGTAATGTTCGGAACGAAATGGCCATCCATCACGTCAACGTGAATATAATCCGCTCCCCCTCTTTCGACATCCTTAATCTCTTCACCCAGCTTTGCAAAATTTGCAGAAAGAATCGATGGTGCAATTTTAACCATTTGTTAATACCTCGGCTTTCTATCTTTTATTTCCTCTAATATTTGAAGATAATGTTTATGGCGGTAGCTAGGGATTTCACCTTGAGCTACCCCTTCTTTTACTGCACATTTAGGTTCTTTGTCATGCAAACAACCTCGGAACTTACATCTTTCACCTGCTTGATAGATTTCTGGAAAACAATAAGCTAAACGGTCTACTTCAATGTCCATAAATTCTAGTGAACTAAAACCAGGTGTATCAGCAACGAGACCTGAACCTACATGAATAAGCTCTACATGACGTGTAGTATGCTTCCCTCGTCCTAAATGGCTGGATATATCATTTGTCTCTAACGATAATTCTGGATTGATTGTATTTAGCAAGGAAGACTTCCCTACACCGGATTGACCAGCAAAGACGCTTGTTTTTCCTGATAAATGCGGCAGTAGCGCTTCAATCCCATCGCTTGTAATACTCGAAGTTTTAATAACGGTGTAGCCAATCTCTTGATAATCTCTCATGTATTGATCCAAGCTTGCTTTTTTAGCTTCCACTACAAGATCAATCTTGCTAATAATAATGATTGGCTCAATTTCATTATCCTCGATAGCCACTAGAAAACGGTCTAGCAAGGTTGTACTAAAATCTGGCTCCACTGCAGAGAAAACAAGAATCGCCTGATCTATATTGGCAATTGGAGGTCTGACTAGTTCATTCTTGCGTTCTTTAATTTCTAAGACATATCCATCAGTAGGATTCTCAGCTTGGTACACGACTGAATCACCAACTAACGGGGTGATTTTATTTTTCCGAAAAACCCCTCGACCACGGCACTGAATGACTTCCTCCCCATCCAACACATAGTAAAAACCGCTCAGTGCTTTAATGATCTTTCCTTCTGGCATAGACTCACTCCTTAGATGTTTGATTACTCTTTCGGATATTCCACTTTTTCATCCAAAATCACTTGACCGTCTCTGACGACTTTATATCCGGCTTTTTTATTATGCTGAACTGTGAATTCTAATGTTCGATACGCCTCAGAAGTTATAAAGAATGGTGGTTCATACGTTTCTGTCATACTATGATTCATATCTTCAATGAAAATCTGAATTTCCTGCGGTTTTCCTTCTTCTTCCGATTCATACGGTATTGTAATGTTTACATTCACTTGTTTGGGAGGAATTTCTTCCTTTCCTTTCGATAGTACAACATTGACTTGGCTTCCTTTTTTTATTTTCGTAAAAGGGGCCGGTTCTTGAGAAATGACAAGACCTTCACCAATTGTATCACTATATTCTTCTCTTACTACATTAATCGTAATTTCTGCATCATTCTGGTAGTCATCCAGCCCTGTTTGATTGAATTCTTTAAGATTTTTTAAAGGCAAATAATCAGGTCCTTTACTTACCGTCAATTCAAGCACAGTATCAGACGGTATTAGCTCCAATTCGGATGCTGGACTTTGTGAGACAATCGTACCTGGTTCACTTTCATCAAAAACTTGGGTGATGATTATATCCTTAAAACGGCCAGCTATCAGCGATTGAATATCATCATAGATCCTGTTTGTATAGTCGGCAATAACCATCTTCTTTTTGCCGCTGCTTACAAACATTTTAATTTCTCTTCCTTCTTTTACAATCTGTCCTTCTTGTGGATCGATACGAATGACATCTCCTTCAGGTACTACTTCGTCGTCTAACAGTATCGGATTCGTTACAACAAGGCCTTGTTCTTCAAGAATCGCAATCGCATCATCTGCTTTTTCTCCACTTACATCTTGGATTGTGACATCTTTCGGTCCCATAATATATGGATAAGCATATATCGCTCCAGCTGTTACAGCCAGCAATAAAAAGAAAGTAAATAATAAGATCAGCGGCCATTTTTTTCGTTTCTGTTTATTTTGCTTAACCTTTTTAGTTTTTTTGTTCCCTTTTTGTGGTTCATCTAGTTCTTCTTCTGGATAAACCACCGTATTTTTCTCCGGTCCACGAATAATCGTTTCATCTATCCCAGTCATATTGTCACTTGTAATAATTGGAATTACCTTTGTCGCGTCCATATCCTCAGGGATCACAAACGGAGTTTCATTCGTGCGTTCGGGATTCAGTGCAGACCTTATATCATCTTCCATTTCATCTACAGTTTCATAGCGATAATAAGAGTCCTTGGCAGTCGCCTTAAGAATAATATTTTCGACACTTTGCGGGATAGAAGGATTCCAACGTTTCGGAGAAGGTGTTTCTGATTGAAGATGTTTCAGAGCAATTGAAACAGCCGATTCCCCCGAAAACGGCAGTCTTCCTGTCAATAGTTCAAACATGACAATGCCAAGCGAATAAATATCCGATTTATTATTTGCCATGCCTCCTCTTGCCTGTTCTGGTGACAGATAATGAACGGAGCCAAGTACAGCATTCGTTTGCGTAATATTGGTCGCGCTTAATGCAAGGGCAATACCGAAATCAGTAATCTTCACATTCCCATGATCATCAATCAGGATATTTTGTGGCTTAATATCTCGATGAATGATTCCGTTATGGTGGGCTTGAGAGAGAGCAGACGTAATTTGTTTAAGAATGTCCAGTGCTTTTTCAATCGGGACCGGATAAAACTTTTGTATGTATTGTTTAAGGGTTAAGCCCCTTACATATTCCATAACAATATAATAAATATCACCATCTTCTCCAACGTCATAAATGCTGACGATGTTCGGGTGAGTAAGACTTGTTGCAGATTGGGCCTCACGATTGAAACGCTTGATAAATTCTTCATCATTATTGAAATCCATGCGGAGAATCTTAAGCGCTACTTCGCGTTCAAGAATCATATCCTGAGCCAAATATACATTGGCCATCCCACCACCGCCGACCATTTCCAATAACTTATAACGGCCGTTAATTCTTTTACCAATTAACATAAGGCTCACCTACTCTCACTATTATCAAAAAATCGAAGTAGGGCAAGGGTGATATTATCTTCTCCGCCATATTCATTCGCCATTGTAATGAAAGAATTGGCTTTTTTATCTAAATCATCTTGATTCGTAATGATGGTGATCATTTCTTGTTCACTAATTTTATTCGATAAGCCATCAGAGCACAGTAAAAGTACATCGGCTTCTTCACATATAATCGTGAAAATGTCCATCTCAACATTGATTTCAGTTCCTAGAGCACGAAGTAAGACATTTTTACGAGGATGATTCTCAGCATCTTCCTTTGAAATTTGACCGCTTCGTACGAGCTCATTTACTAAAGAATGGTCTTCAGTCACTTGTTTAAAACCTGATTCATTGTACAAATAACAGCGGCTGTCGCCAATATTAGCAATCGTTGAGAATTTATTCGTGCAAATGGCAGCTACAATTGTAGTACCCATTCCCTGACATTCTGAATTTTCCTCAGAATATATGAACAAAAGACGATTGATTTCCTTTATTTCCCGCTGAAGCCATGATTCCGCTTCATTTGGTGAAAACATCGGACCTGATTCTTCTTCCCAACGTTTTTGCAAAAATTCAACGGTCATTTGACTTGCTACATCACCAGCACGGTGCCCGCCCATGCCATCGGCTACAATGGCAAGGCGAACTCCATGGGGATTAAGAAAGATTCCGCCATTATCTTCATTATGTTGGCGGACTTTCCCCTGATTTGTTAAAAAGATGTCATTCATCAGATTCTGTCACCTCGTCTCTTCTTTGCGCTCCTTAGCACGAAGCTGGCCGCAAGCTGCATCGATATCATGACCCTGTTCTCTACGAATCGTGACATTGACGCCTCGTTTCTTTAACGTTTTTTCGAATTCAAAAATCTGCTCACGAGGTGTTCTAACATAGTTGCGTTCTGGCACATAGTTTACTGGAATCAAGTTTACATGGCACTTTATTCCTTTAATTAAATCTGCCAATTCTTCAGCATGCTCAACTTGGTCGTTTTCACCGCCGAATAAGCCGTATTCAAAACTAACCCTTCTGCCCGTTTTTTCGGTATAGTATTTGATCGCTTCAATAAGATCCGGTAATTTATAAGCACGGTTGATTGGCATTAATTTACTTCTCAGCTCGGAATTTGGCGCATGTAAGGATAAAGCAAAATTAATTTGCAATTCTTCATCAGCAAATTTATAGATTTTTGGAATAATCCCACTTGTTGAAACTGTAATATGGCGAGCCCCGATGTTCAATCCTCTTTCATGATTGATATTTTTCAAAAAGCTCATCATTTCATCATAGTTATCAAATGGTTCGCCGATTCCCATAATAACAACTGAACTTACTCGTTGATCCATTTCATCAAGGGCTTGCTGTACTTTTACGACTTGAGCAACAATTTCTCCTGCTTCTAAATTTCTTTTTAAGCCACCAAGTGTAGAGGCACAGAACGTACAGCCGATACGGCAACCAACTTGAGTTGTTACACAAACAGAATTCCCATATTCATGACGCATAAGCACGGTTTCAATCGAGTAACCGTCATGCAATTCAAATAAGAATTTCATCGTATTTCCGTCAATGGAAGTTTGTTGAACAAGCGTCTTCAACGTTGTAATCGTAAAGCTAGCATCGAGTTTTCCACGTAGTTCTTTTGATAAATTAGACATATCTTCAAAGCTTGTTATGCGCTTTTTATACAACCATTCAAAAAGTTGTTCCGCACGGAAAGCTTTTTCCCCATTTTCTGTTAACCATTGTTTTAATTCGTTAAGCTCCAATGAATAAATAGATGGCTTTTCTGGTTTCGTTACTGTTTTTCTTCTTGTTGTTACCGTTTCTGCCATTACAGCACCTTCTTTCTAAAACTAGCAATGAAAAATCCATCACTGCCGAAATCCTGTGGAAATACTTGCAATTTATAATCGTTGACGAGCGGCTGCACGCTTTCTGGCATTCTGTCTTTTAACGTCAAATCTCGCTCAAAGTCCGGATGTTTTTCCAAAAAATGATTAGCTACAGTATCATTCTCTTCTTGATCGACTGTACATGTACTATAAATGAGATTGCCGCCCTTCTTCACAAGCGGTGCAGCTGCTTCTAAAAGTTGATTTTGGATACTAGAAAGTTTTATTATATCATCTTTTGTTTTCGTATACTTCACATCCGGTTTTCGGCGCATTACACCTAAACCAGAACAAGGAGCATCTACTAGAACTTTGTCAAAACCTTCTTTATTAAATAATTCTTGAACTTTTCTACTATCAGATACTTCAGTTTTAATATTTCTTAATCCTAACCGCTGGGCTTGATCTTTAATTAGTTTGACTTTGTGCTCATGAAGATCAAGCGCCACTACTTGCCCGGTAGTCAACCTTTCTGCAATATGTGTCGATTTTCCACCTGGAGCTGCACAACAATCGAGAACGATATCATTTCCAGTGGCATCCAATGCATGAGCAACGAGCATAGAACTTTCATCTTGAATAGAGAGAAAGCCCATTTTATAGCTTTCTGAATGTGCAAGATTCCCTTTTAAGCAATAAATTGCTTCATCAAGAATCGGGCTTTTTTCTACATCATAGCCTTCTTCGGTCAGCGTACTAACCAATTCACTTCTAGAGATTTTCTTAACATTCACCCTTGCTGATTGTACAGGAGCCGTTAAATTTGTTTCACACATATCAGCTGTTTTTTCAAATCCGAATTGTTCAATCCATCTCTTTACAAGCCAGGTCGGATGACTCGTTTCAATGGCAAGTCGCTCGGCGTTATCTTCAATATCTTCTAGTGACCGGAGACCTTTTCTCTGTACATTCCGTAGAATCCCATTCACCATAGATGTAATGCCTTTATGTCCCCGTTTTTTTGCAATTTCAACCGCTTCATAAATAATCGCATGATCGGGTACCTTATCAAGATAAACCATTTGATAAACCGATAAACGTAGCAAGTTGATTACCCAGGAAAGCGTCTTTTTTTCATTTTTGATAAAAGGCTGCAAATAGTAATCGAGCGTCATTTTCCTTTGAATCGTTCCGTATGTGATTTCTGTGAGCAAACCGCTGTCAGCCGATGATAATTGATGTTTGTTAATCATTGAGTTTAGTAGCAGGTTGCTATATGCTTGATTCTTTTCAACGGATTCGAGGACATCAAGCGCAATATCCCTTACACCCTTTTTCGTTTGTTTCATTTCATTCTCCAATCTTTAAGCCCACTTTAATAAATGAGCCCGCTCCGCGTAAATAATCTTTCGCCAACATTTTTTTCTTGCCTGCAGGCTGAAGCTCAAGAATTAAAACAGCCGTCGTGTTTCCGGTACCAACAACAAATCCTTCTTCAAGAACATCTATCACAACACCTGGCTGTACAGGGGACGAGAGCTGTATTTTTTTTGTAGTCCATACTTTGAGTGTTTCACCCTTTAATAGTGTATAAGCAACTGGCCAAGGATTTAATCCGCGAACATGATTATATATGTCTTCACCGCTTTTGTCCCAGTCAATCTTTTCCTGTTCTCGTTTAATATTAGGGGCAAATGTTGCTTTGGCATCAATTTGCTTAACAGGCGTGATTTCTCGATTGAAAAGCTTAGGTATCGTTTCAGCAAGCAAATCAGATCCAATTTGGCTTAATTTTTCGTGTAGTGTACCAACATTATCTTCTTCTTCGATCTTAACTTCTGCTTGTGTCAAGATATCTCCGGCATCTAGTTTCTCTGCCATGTACATAATGGTAATTCCCGTTTTTTCTTTTCCTTGTAAAATGGAATAATGGATAGGTGCCCCACCTCGCAGTTCTGGTAAAAGCGAAGCATGTACATTAATACAGCCATATTCTGGAGCTTCTAACAACTTATTCGGAAGAATTTGACCAAAGGCAGCTGTAATAATTAAATCCGGTTTTAAGGCAAGGATTTCTTCTAATTCCGCTTCATTGCGGATTTTTTCAGGCTGATATACAGGGATTCCTTGTTTCACTGCTTCGATCTTTACAGGTGGAGGAGTCAGTATTCTTTTTCGTCCCACTGGCCGGTCTGGCTGTGTAACGACAGCAATTACATTATAGCCTTCTTTAATTACGCGTTGCAGCACAGGAACGGAAAAGTCTGGTGTTCCCATAAAAACAATTTTTTTCGTCATTATGCTTCCTCCTCTTCCAATTCCTCTTCTGTTAGATATCGACTAACTTTAGTTGTAAAAAGCACGCCATGTAAATGGTCGATTTCATGTAGGATTGCACGAGCAAGAAAGTCTTCAGCTTCTAATTCGTAAAAACCACCTTTACGATTTTGGGCTCTGATCTTCACTTTATATGGACGTTCAACTTCTCCGTATAAATCTGGAAAACTTAAACACCCTTCAGGACCGACCTGTTTTCCGTCGGTCTCTAAAACAACCGGATTAATCATTTCAATTGTTCCATGATGATCATCGATATCAACAACGGCAATTTGTTTCTTTAAACCAATTTGCGGAGCCGCTAGTCCTACCCCATCCGCTTCGATCATCGTATCATACATGTTTGTTAACAGCTTAGCCAACTTTTTATCAAAATCTGTTACTTTTTCACATTCTTTTTCTAAAATTTCATTTGGATACAAAACAATCGGTAAAATAGCCAAAACTTGTAATTCCTCCTATAAAAAAACACGGTTGATTTTTACATCATCATTTGAGGATTTAAATCAATCGATATTTGTAAATGTTGTTGTGCGAGTTCCTGCTGATAATGGTCATTAATTGTTTTAAAGCATTGATGAAGGTTTGGTTCCCGTTTGTATTTTATCAGACATTGGTAGCGATATCTATTGTTAATCCGACTAATTGGTGATGCTGATGGTCCGAGAATCATTGCACCTGGGCTTAATCCATTTCTCATGAAACCTGAAATCTTTTCAGTAACTGAAACAGCGGTCATTAAGTCTTCATGAGAAACCGTAACGAGGGCGATATAATAATAAGGCGGATAATGATTGCTCCTTCTTATCATCATCTCTCTTTGATAAAAGGTGTTATAATCCTGCTGTCCTGATAACTCAATACTGTAATGCTCCGGTGAATACGTTTGAATGACAACTTCTCCTGTCAATTCATGACGGCCTGCTCGCCCTGACACTTGGGTTAACAATTGAAAGGTCTTTTCTGAGGAACGAAAATCCGGCAGATGTAGCATCGTATCTGCTGACAAAACACCGACTAAGGTGATATTCGGAAAATCTAGTCCTTTTGCAATCATTTGTGTACCAAGAAGGATATCTGCCTTCCCTTCCCCAAATGCTTGAAGCAGACGCTCATGTGACCCTTTCCTGGTAGTTGTATCTACATCCATTCGAATCACTCTAGCTTCCGGCAATATTTTCGTCAATTCCTCTTCAACTTTCTGGGTACCTGTACCAAAGAAACGAATATGCTCACTTCCACATTCTGGACATTCAGCTAACATCGCTTCCTCATGCCCGCAATAATGGCATTTTAACGAATGATTCGATCGATGATATGTAAGTGAAATTTCACAGTTTGGACAATTTGATACATACCCACAACTTCTACACATCACGAAAGAAGAGTGTCCTCTTTTATTTAGCATTAAAACGGTTTGTTGTTTTTTTTCTAAGCGATCTTGAAGCTTCGTAAACAATAATTCAGAAAACATCGATCTGTTGCCGTTACGTAATTCTTCTCGCATATCAACAATTTCTACCGCAGGAAGTGCATGGTCATTCATTCGCTTGCTTAAGGTAAGGAGCTTGTACACGTTTTTCTGCGCTCTTGCAAATGATTCAAGTGTCGGAGTCGCACTGCCAAGAATGACAGAACAGTTATGTGATTTTGCTCGTTGTATCGCCACATCTCTTGCATGATATCGAACGGTTTCCTCTTGTTTATAACTGGATTCATGCTCTTCATCGATAATAATAATTCCCAGATTTTCAAACGGAGCGAATACGGCAGAACGAGCACCGACCACGACTTTTACTTCTTTACGGTGAATCTTTCGCCATTCATCGTATTTCTCACCGATTGATAAGCCACTATGCATCACAGCAACTTGTTCACCAAATCGCTCTTTAAATCGTTTGACTGTTTGTGGAGTTAATGAAATTTCTGGAACGAGCATGATTGCCTCGCCGCCCTTTTTTATCACATCATCAATCGCTTGCAAATAAATTTCTGTCTTACCACTACCTGTAACGCCATACAGTAAAAAAACGTCATGACAATCATTCTTAATCGATTCTTTAATAGGGGCAATCGCGATTGCTTGTTCATCGGTTAGCTCAAAGAACGGTTTCTTTTCAAATGTTCGATTTTCATACGGATCACGATATACTTCCTCATCTGTTTCCAATAAAATCCCTTTATCGATGAGTGACTTCACTGTACCATTAGATGCATGTGTGTTATCTAATAATTCTTTAAGCAAGACCTTCTTTGGTGTTGCAACGAAATAAGCCAAAATATCATGCTGTTTCTTTGCGCTTGTAGGAAGTGATTGCTTGGCCTTAATTAAATCTTCCATGTTTAGTGCAGGCACTATCATTCGCATCGTTTTTTTATTATTTCGGTTTTTTACATAATATAGAACTTCTAGATGACCTTTTTGGACCTCTTTTTGGAAAAGGGAGGCTTTATCACTGTCAATGACCTCCTTCCAGGAAAGAGCATCTTTATTCCCCATCATTTGTAAAATATCCGGATGAACCTGATTTCTTTTTTGTTCATTTACTTTAATAATTTTCTCGTATTTTGCTTTCATAGCTGACGGAAGCATCGCCTGAAGAGCAGAAATCTTATAGCATAGTGTCTCTTCTGTTAACCAATCTCCTAATGCTAAGAGCTCATCATTTAAAACAGGATCGATATCCATCGGTTCTTTAATAGACCGAAGTTTTTTCCATTCGCTTTTATCTTTCAAACCAGTCACAAACCCTTGAACCATTCTTGGACCAAACGGAATAATGACTCGCATACCAGGCTGGATAATATGAAGCCATTTATCTGGAATCGTATAATCGAATTCACGGTCGGTTTGTTTCGCAGGGACGTCAACAATGACTGTCGCAATGTTCATGTATCATCATTCCTTTTTCAACATCTCCACAACTTCCAGCAAGACTGCTTTAGCGGTTTCAGTTTTACTCATCAAAGGAAGTTCAAGATTTGTACCGTCTTTCTTAAATAGAGTGACAATGTTTGTATCATGGCCAAACCCTGCTCCCTCGGTTGTTACATTATTAGCAACAATCATATCAGCGTTCTTTTTGTGCAATTTTCCTACCGCATACTCTTTTAGGTTGTCTGTTTCTGCCGCAAAACCGACCAGTATTTGCGTTGTTTTTTTCTTACCAAGCTCTAGCAAAATATCTTTCGTTCGTTCTAGTTCAAGGGCACTTTCCCCTGGTTGTTTCTTCATTTTTTTCGAATGAGCGAATTTAGGTGTATAGTCACTAACGGCGGCTGATTTTATGACCACGTCCGCCCCTTCATACACTTTCATCACTTGGTCATACATTTCCGATGCAGTCTCAACCTGCACAGTTTCCGCTTTGGCAGGGGGCAATAATGAAACAGGTCCTGTGATCAATACAACCTCCGCACCTAAAGCAAGGGCTTGTTCAGCAAGAGCATAACCCATTTTGCCAGTAGATCGATTAGAAAGATAACGTACAGGGTCAATATGTTCCCTTGTAGGCCCTGCTGTTATGACGATCTTTTTCCCGCTCAAAGATAGTGCTTTCGTTTTGTTTGAAAAAAAGTCAGAAAGCTGTTCCACAATCGTTTCAGGTTCCTCTAAACGCCCTTTTCCTGTATAGCCACAGGCTAAGTACCCCTCAGAAGGCTCAATAAATAAATAACCAAAGCTTTTCAAAGTTGCCATGTTTTGCTGAACAGCTGGATGAGCATACATGTGAACATTCATCGCCGGAGCAACCCAAATAGGAGCAACGGTTGCGAGTAATGTCGTTGAAATCATATCATCAGCAATTCCATTTGCCATCTTTCCAATTATATTAGCTGTCGCTGGTGCAATTAAGATCACGTCCGCCCAATCAGCCAAATCAATATGGGCAATCACTGCTGAATTTTTTTCATCAAATGTATCTATATATACATCATGCCTTGATAAGGCTTGGAACGTTAGCGGAGTCACAAATTTCCCCGCTGATTCACTCATCATCACCTTCACTTGTGCACCAGCCTGAGTTAGTTTACTCGTTAATGCAGCAGCCTTGAAAACCGCAATCCCACCAGTTACACAAAGAAGAATCTTTTTATTAGTAAGCATACACTTTCCCCCCAACACATGTTCTTGTTTCTTATTATGAAGGATAACATAAAGTGAAACTTCAATCAGTGAGGATTTTCTTCATTCCCCACTGATTGTTAGTCCCGTTCTAGTGTCGCTAATATCTCCGCTCCGCTACGATAAAGCGACTCTACGAACCCGATTCAATGAATCACAGACTAAGTGCGCCACGTCCTGTGGGCCTCAACTAAACCTTTGAAAAGCACAAGGGTAAGTTTCACTGTATCTCACCTATCAGGCTTTTACGGGCAGTTATCCCCCACCCTACGATCCTTGATTCCTCTAAGCCTTGAGGTGGGGATTTTACTGCCTGGTAATGCGGGATAAAAAGCGCAAGCACCTTGATTTTAGGCTGAACACCATAACGGGTCATACCTTATGTGTTCACTATAGTGACTAAAAATCATACATAAGTCAAAATGATACAAAAGAAGTTTTCTTATGCGTTATACATTACTTGACTAGTGACGGACTACTTAAATTGAATAAAAATGCAAGAAAGGGCCGGACTTCCCAATCAATAGCTTCGTCTGCTATTGTTCTTTAGAAAGTCTGACCCTTGTCTGTCAATAGTTACTGTCCAGCCAAAAGCTGTTTTTGCTTTCGTACAATTAATACTTACTTTTCTTCATATTGGTTATCATACGTTAAATTACCTGAATGAATTTCTTCTAGAGCACGACCTACTGATTTATAAGACACAGGCTTTTCGATTTTGCAGTCATTTTTAATTTGCATTTGTCTTGCACGTTTAGCTGCAACAGATACAAGTGAGTATTTAGAATCAATTTTCAGCAATAATGAATCGATAGATGGATATAACATAATTTATTTAACCTCCAGCATTTTTTTATAACGGGTAGATACGCGTTCTCGTCTGCAATGCTCAGCAACCACAATTGCATTGATTCGCTGACAGGCATGAACAACATGGTCATTTTCAACAACATAATCGTATAAATCCATTAATTCAATTTCTGCTTTTGCAGCAAGCATTCGTTGACGAATTAGTTCTTCTGATTCTGTTCCACGGTTAACGATTCTGTTCTCCAACTCTGAAAGACTTGGCGGTGCAAGGAAAATAAATAACCCTTCAGGGAATTTTTCTCTTACTTGACGAGCTCCTTGCACTTCAATTTCCAAAAATACATCTTTACCAGAATCCAGTGTTTCACGAACATAATCAACTGGCGTTCCATAATAATTACCAACAAACTCTGCGTATTCCAGTAGTTTGCCTTGTTCAATCAGAATTTCAAATTCTTCGCGACTCTTAAAAAAGTAATCAAGCCCATCGACTTCCCCTTCCCGCGGAAGACGAGTGGTCATGGATATCGAATATTCGAATGCCGTATTAGGTTGTGAAAATATTTCTTTCCTTACTGTTCCCTTTCCAACTCCGGATGGACCAGATAAAACAATTAATAAACCCTTTTCTCTCATAGTACTCCATTACCCCTCTTCTACACTTTCATCCCGGTCATGAAGACGGGCTGCAACCGTTTCAGGCTGGACGGCGGATAAAATGACATGATCGCTGTCTGTAATGATTACCGCCCTCGTTCTTCTACCGTAAGTTGCATCTATTAATGAACTGCGATCACGTGCATCTTGGATGATTCGTTTGATCGGAGCCGATTCTGGACTCACGATTGATACAATACGATTGGCCGAAACAATATTTCCAAAACCAATATTTATGAGCTTAATAGACATTTTCGTCCCCCATCCATATCTAGTGTCGCCTCAATCAAAAGAACATAAACAGACTACTCGATATTTTGAACTTGTTCTTTCATTTTTTCAAGTAAACTTTTCATTTCGACTACATTCTTTGTTATTATTGAATCATTTGCCTTCGAACCTATCGTATTTACTTCGCGATTCATTTCCTGCACTAGAAAGTCAAGTTTTCGCCCGATAGGTTCTGTGTGCTCAAGTGTATCTAAAAATTGAAGTTTATGACTTTCAAGCCTAGTTAATTCTTCAGTAATATCGGCTTTATCAGCAAAAACGGCGACTTCAGTCAAGAGTCTACTTTCTTCCACAAGCCCATTTGTAAAATCAGTCAGCTTTTGGGCAAGACGTTCTCGATACTGATCACCAACAGAAGGTGCATACTGCTTTAATTCCGCAACGACAACTTGAAATTTTTCGAGTTGACCCTGCAAATCATTATACAGCTCTACCCCTTCCCGAAGCCTCATTTCCTTAAGCTTTTCAAGTGCTTCCATAAAAGCGTCAAAGAGGACTTGCTCCATATCCTTATTTTCAGTAGGTTCCTCTTCGACAGACAATAGCTCTTCCAGTTGAAGTACATCATGAAGGGTTACAGATGTTTCCAGTTGATATTTTTCTTTCACTTTGTCCATCAATGAAAAAAATTGATCGGACAGCTCCCAATCTAACTTAATTTTTTTAGAAACAAGTCCTTCACCCTCAACGGTGATGAATATTTCTGCACGACCTCTTCTTATGTATTCATTCGCTTTTTTCTTTAATTTGTCTTCAAGGACTAGAAGCTGACGAGGTAGGCGAATCACGAATTCACAAAAACGATGGTTAACGGTCTTCATTTCTACCGTGACCTTGATTTTATCTTGTTCAGCTTTACCTCTTCCATAACCGGTCATACTAACTACCATAGCATCACTTCCTACTTAACAAAATGATAGATGAAAACAATCGAAGGAACCGCCATTGGCCGATGTTGAACAGTTCAATATATACGTCAAAATAAGATTAGTCATACTTAATATAGAGGTTGTTAAAAAAGTCCGGTAAAAAAGCTTGCGAACTTCTCGGCTCTTTTTATCCTCCTTTTTAAACACGCACTTATACCTGTATATGTAATTTGGTATGTCGTCATATAATCTACCCAAATAAAAAGGTAATAGAGACAATCTCTACTACCTTAAAAATTATATCATAGTTTACCCCCATTTAACAGGCTGTAATACCATTCACTTCAATTTTTATGAGCAGATCAAAGAGTAGTTTGTGAAGAATAACAGCTTAGAAAACCCCGAAATTAATGATCACAGACTAAAAAATATAGCCTCATGTCTATGTCTATGTCTATGTCTATGTCTATGTGACTCACATCGTGTAGGCCTTAGCTCTCCAGAGGAAGCTGTCCTCTGATGGAAGATTCCCTTTACTTTGTTTTTCTTACTAAAAACGTTCCAGCAAGCAAAAAAGTTGGAATTGATGCCATACCTATTACTAGTAGCCAATCACGCATAGCAATCGGCACTGTATGAAAAATCGGTTGAAACGGTGGATAATAGATTACAACGAGCAATAGCAGTAGAGATGAGATTACTGCACCAATCAAATATTTATTACCAAAGGGATTTCTCGAAAAAATAGATTTTTCACTACGGCAATCAAATACATGAATTAACTGCGCCAAAACTAATGTTGCAAAAGCAATCGTTTGTGCATAAACGAGGTTGTCTGGATTGTTTTTATACACCACAATGAAAGCAATTAATGTTGCTAGCCCGATTAGAATCCCGCGTGAAATAATTTTCCACCCTAAGCCCCTTGCAAAAACGCCTTCATTTGGATGACGTGGCTTACGTTTCATTAAATCTCCCTCTGCTTTGTCCAGCCCTAAAGCCATAGCCGGCAACCCATCTGTTACAAGGTTTACCCAAAGAATTTGGATTGGGACAAGAGGTAGCGGCAATGCCATTAGCATCGCAAAAAACATAACCATTATTTCGCCAACGTTGGAAGCAAGCAAGTACCTAATGAATTTTCGGATGTTTTCATAAATATTTCGCCCTTCAGCAATGGCAGCTTTAATGGAAGCAAAATTATCGTCAAGCAGAATCAAAGATGAAGCTTCTTTTGCTACATCGGTTCCGGTAATCCCCATGGCAATCCCAATATCTGCGGTTTTAATGGCTGGTGCATCATTTACACCATCACCAGTCATTGCCACAATATGCCCTTTATTCTGAAATGCTTTGACAATCTTCAACTTATCTTCAGGTGATACACGAGCGAACACAGCCACATCTTCAACAACATCTTCTAGATCGCCCGTTGACATTTCTGCCAACTGCTTCCCTTCAATCACCTTTTCTTTTCCTCGTAAAATTCCTAATTGACTGGCAATGGCTTTTGCCGTTTGTGCATGGTCACCTGTAATCATTACCGTTTTTATCCCTGCTTCTCTACTTTCTTTAACTGCAAGCCCAACTTCAGGTCTTGGAGGATCTATCATACCTTGTAAACCTATAAAGACTAAATTTCTTTCAGCTTCTGCTTCATCCAGCAGAATGGTCCCTGGTGATAATGGTTTAAAGCCAATCGCAATGGTCCGCAATGCTTGACTTGCCAAATCATTAATCGCTTCTTGTACATGTTGGATATTTTCTTTCGAAAGGAATTGTGATTTCTGTGACCATAGAATCGAATCACAACGAGAGATCAGTACATCAGGAGCTCCTTTTACTACAACAAATTGCTTGCCATTCTCGTCTTTAACAACGACGCTCATCATCTTTCTTGTTGAGTCAAATGGAAATTCCTTCACAATCGTAAAATTATTCATGATCGATTCACGGGTTAATCCTGCTTTCATAGCACTTACAAGCAAGGCGCCTTCTGTTGGATCTCCATCTACTACATACTTACTATCTTTTACTACCAAATTGGCATGATTACAAAGGAGCCCAAATGTAAGCACCTGGTGCAGTGATTTATCTGATTTTGGAACTACTTTCTTCTCTCCATCATAGAATTCGCCATCAGGCTGATACCCAGTTCCTGATACATTCCATGTTTTACCACCGCTCCAAAGATGAGTAACCGTCATTTTATTTTGCGTCATCGTTCCTGTTTTGTCGGAGCAAATGACCGAAGCACACCCTAAAGTTTCAACGGCAGGTAGTTTTCTGACAATCGCATTCTTTCGAATCATTCGCTGCACACCAAGTGATAATGCAACCGTAACAATTGCGGGCAAACCTTCTGGTATCGCAGCCACCGCAAGGGAAACCCCCGACAAGAACATCGTATAAAGATCATTCCCCTGTAATATCCCTGTCACCACAACCACAAAAGTTAATAAAAGTGCGGTGAAAATAAGGATTTTACCTAACTGCTCCAGCCTGCGCTGCAACGGTGTGATCTGCGTTTCTGCGGATTGGAGTAAGTCGGCTATTTTCCCCATTGCCGTTTCCATTCCCTTTGCAATGACTACCCCTGTTCCACTTCCTCGAGTCACCATCGTTCCCATAAATGCATAGTTAGCCTCGTCACCGATACTTTCAACTTCATATTGAATTGCTTCACTCAGCTTTGCTACAGGAACAGATTCTCCAGTAAGCGCGGATTCCTCAATTTCTAAAGATGCTGATTCTATAATTCTTAAATCGGCACCTATCCTGTCGCCACTCGTAAACTTCAAAATGTCACCTACGACAACTTCTCGGGATGGTACCCTTTTCCATTCACTATTTCTAAGCACTTGTACTTGTGGTGCAGCCATCTGCTTTAATGCTTCGAGAGATTTCTCTGCTTTCCGCTCCTGAAAAAATCCTAAAAAACCATTCACTAAAATGATGGCAATGATCGCGATAGCATCGATGTATTCTCCAAGAATCCCTGAGATTAAGGTCGCAGCAAGTAGAACGATAACCATAAAATCCTTAAACTGTGCAAAGAATAACAGGATAGCTGACTGCTTTTCTCCTTCTTGAAGTTCATTATAGCCCTTCAATTGCTGCCTTTTATTCACCTCTGCCTCTTCCAATCCAAGCCGGACGCTTGTTTCTAAGGCCATCTCTATTTGTTGCGTATCCATTTCCCTGAACTTCATTACATATCACACATCCTCCACATAGAATGAATCCAACCCTGCCCAGACAATGTAGATTAATTTTACTTTCCAGCTTCTTGCTGTAACCAAATTCAGCTATCTTTTAAGCTTTGAATAATATCTCCTTAAACTTGTCTTAATCCATGTTTATTCAGACTCGTCCTAAAACATGCTATAATTACGAAAAGTAGGTAGATACCCATAACGAATGGGTCTGACCCCGCAATTATTGTACATAGATTACATCTAGTGTAATAGCCATGTATATTGCGGATTAGTGCGAGGTCAGACCCTTTTAAGACAGGTAAAAAAAAATTAAAATAAAGGAAGTATATACATATGTCTTTTGACGGATTATTTACAAAAGCAATGACAGAAGAAATATTTTCGCAATTGAACAGTGGGAGAATCAGTAAAATTCATCAGCCTTATAAAAATGAACTCATCCTAATCATTCGTGCGGGTGGGAAAAATCATAAACTCTTATTATCAGCACACCCAAGTTATGCACGATTTCAAATTACAGAAGAAACCTACGAAAATCCAAAAGAGCCACCGATGTTTTGCATGTTACTGCGTAAACATTTAGAAGGCTATACAATTGAAAACATTTACCAAGAAGGCCTCGATCGGATGCTAATGATTGAAATAAAAGGGAGAAACGAGCTCGGGGACCTGTCACAAAAACTATTAATTGTGGAAATCATGGGGCGCCATAGTAATATTATCTTGGTCGATAAGGAAAAGAACACGATTCTAGATAGCATTAAGCATGTTTCATATGCGGTAAATAGTCACCGGGCTATCTTGCCTGGACAAACCTATATTGCACCACCAGCTCAGGAAAAAATGAATCCCTTCACCGCAACTGAAGATGATGTGTTAAAAGCAATTGATTTTAATGCAGGTAAAGTGGATAAACAAATAGTGGCCAGTTTCGCTGGTGTCTCCCCACTATTTGCGAAAGAAGTGATTCATACAGCCGGACTAGTAAACCGGGCTACACTTCCCACCGCTTTTTTATCGTTAATCAAGAAACTTGCGAACCGTGAATATTCACCTAGTATTGTGAATTCTGATGAAAAAGAATCATTCTATATGATAGAACTACAACATATTCAAGGCGAAGGACGTTCTTTTGCAACCTTAAGCGAGATGCTAGATCGCTATTATTTTGGCAAGGCCATAAGAGATCGTGTGAAACAGCAAGGCAATGATCTAGAACGATTTATTTCGAATGAATTGGAAAAAAACAAAAAGAAAATTGGTAAGCTTGAAAGAACATTGCAAGAAAGCGAGCGTGGAGAAGAATATCAACTGTTCGGTGAGCTGTTAACCGCAAATCTCTATCAAATGAAACGTGGCATGAAAGAAATTGAAGTCATCAATTATTACGAAGAAGATGGCCGAACTGTTACCATTAATCTGAATCCGCAAAAGACACCAGCAGAAAATGCACAGAAGTATTTCTCGAAATATCAGAAAGCGAAAAACGCTGTTGTATTTGTTCAAGAACAAATTGAGAAAGCGGAAGCTGAGGTTGCCTATTTCGATCGTTTACATCAGCAGCTACAATCCGCGTCACCAAAAGATATTGAGGAAATACGTGAAGAGCTACAAGAAGAAGGTTATATAAAAAAGAAACAAAAAAAAGGCATGAAAAAGCCTGCAAATGCAAAACCTGTGCTTGAACAATATTATTCGAGCGATGGCACACAAATCTTTGTAGGTAAAAATAATAAACAAAATGAGTACTTAACGAATAAATTTGCACGTCGTGATGAAATCTGGCTTCATACTAAGGATATTCCTGGCTCCCATGTCATCATCCGTAGCGAAGATCCAAGCAGTGAAACGATCAAAGAAGCTGCAGGATTGGCGGCTTACTTCAGTAAAGCGCAAACGTCCAGTTCAGTACCGGTCGATTTCACAAAAGTACGCCATGTAAAAAAACCGAATGGTTCAAAACCTGGATTTGTTATATACGATAACCAACAAACGGTTTATGTGACGCCTAGCCCAGATCAAGTCATTAATATGAAAGAAGAGAAATGAATATAAATTTCACCCCCGCACACTTGTTGTATGCGGGGGTATTTTAAATCAGTTATACGGTCATCCACGCTGTATCCGTAGGGTTTACTCTCCAATTGTTCAATTTCTCAATATCTTCTTCTAAAATATACCCTTCACGGCTCGCAACTTGGATTAAGCTAGCATAATCACTTAGTGAATAAGATCGTATATTAGCTGTTTCGAGTTGTTTTCTTCCTTCCTCTAATCCATATGTAAAGATCGATACAACCCCTAATACATCGCAACCAGCTTCACGAAGAGCCTGTACGGAATCAATCACACTTCCTCCCGTTGAAATAAGATCTTCAATGACAATAACTTTATTACCCGGCCCTACTTTTCCTTCTACTTGATTGCCTTTACCATGGCCTTTTGGTTTAGAACGTACATAGCACATCGGCAGATTCATATTTTCACTTACCCAAGCAGCATGGGCAATCGCTCCTGTCGCTGTCCCAGCAATAATTTCGGTATCAGGAAAATGTTCTTCAATTAATGTTTGCAAACCAGTCGCGATTTGTCTGCGAACATCAGGATAAGAGAGGGTTAATCTGTTATCACAATAAATAGGGGATTTAATACCAGAGGACCATGTGAATGGGTCATTCGGTTGTAAGAATACGGCTTTAATTTTTAATAATTGTTCTGCAATTTGTTCATTTAACATGTTGTATACCCTCCCAGGCTTTCTTGATTGTTTGATAAGCGGATAGTGGATCATTTGCTCCGGTAATCGCCCTGCCGACGACTATGAAGTCTGAACCGAGCTCTCTGGCTTTTTGTGGAGTTGCGATTCTAATCTGGTCATGTGCGTTTCCATCAGCCAAACGAATACCTGGCGTCACAGTTAGGAAGTTCGAACCTAATTCAGAATGGATACTACTTACTTCAAGTGGTGAACAGACCACCCCATCTAAACCTGATTGTTTAGCAAGGCGAGCATAATGGAGCACTGATCGTTCCAATTCTCCTTCAATTAATTGTTCCTTATTCATCTGACTAGTGCTTGTGCTCGTTAGCTGCGTAACCGCGATACAAGTTGGTCTATTTTTTCCGGATACTGTCCCGGAATTTAGACCTTCCAATGCAGCCTCCATCATTCTTTGACCACCTGCAGCATGTACATTTGTAATGTCCACTTCAAGGCTGGCAAGTACTTTCATAGCACTTTTCACTGTATTAGGAATATCATGAAGCTTTAGATCAAGGAATACTTGATGATTATTTTCTTTTAAGTACTCTACAATCGCAGGGCCCGATTGATAATATAATTCCATCCCGACTTTTACAAATAATTTTTCTGTTTGGAATTTTGATAAAAAATCTTTCGTTTCCTTAATTCCTGGAAAATCAAGCGCGATGATTGGCAAATTGCTCATGTTTATTCCAACTCCTTCCCGTACATTCTGATATATGATTATATCCTAATTTTTTTAGAAGAACGGGTAACTCTTCAATAATTTTTGGACAAACAAATGGATCGGTAAAATTAGCAGTTCCTACAGCGACAGCACTTGCTCCTGCATAGAAAAATTCGATAACATCTTCTGCCGTCATTATGCCTCCCATACCAATGATCGGAATCGTTACTGCTTGACTTACTTCATAAATCATTCGTATAGCGACTGGTTTAATCGCTGGACCTGATAATCCACCTGTTTTATTGGCGAG
This sequence comes from Paenibacillus sp. FJAT-29882, assembly GCF_001510645.1. Lineage (GTDB taxonomy): Bacteria > Bacillota > Bacilli > Bacillales > DSM-1321 > Peribacillus. Next base: position 2,333,557 of record NZ_LMVB01000001.1, read on the forward strand.
GATTGGAATACCCGTTTTCATATCAAGACGCATGCCCATTAATGTGTTAATCATTGTCAAACCATCGGCGCCACCAGCCTCGACAGCTTGAGCCATTTCCACGATGTTTGTAACATTTGGAGATAACTTCACGTATACTGGAACTTCTGAGACTGCTCTAACCGCTTCCGTTACGTTTTTCGCAACGAGAGGATCCGTTCCAAACGTAATTCCTCCTTCCTTGACATTGGGGCAGGAAATATTTAATTCGAGCGCCTTCACGTTACTTACCTTGCTGATTTCCCTAGCAACCGTTACATAATCTTCTACTTGAGATCCTGCTATATTAGCAATAATCGGCACATCAAACTGGTTAAGCCATGGTAATTCATCTGCCATAACGTGCTTTAAACCTGGGTTTTGCAGTCCAATCGCATTTAACATCCCAGAAGACGTTTCAGCAACTCTTGGTGTCGGATTACCAAAACGTGGTTCGGGGGTTGTGGCCTTCACCATAATCGCACCAAGAACATTCAAATCATATAAATTCCCAAATTCCTTACCAAAGCCAAAACAGCCAGACGCAGGCATGATTGGGTTTTTTAAGTCTAATCCTGGTAATTGGATATCAAGCATATTCATAGAACCACCTCTCCCGCACGAAAGACCGGACCGTCACTACATACTTTTTTATAATGAAAACCTGTCGGATCATCGGCTGTATGACACACACAAGCAAAGCAAGCACCGATTCCACAGCCCATCCGTTCTTCAAGTGAAAGAAATACCTCTTTCGTTTCTTTGTAGGCAGACTCCAATGCACGAAGCATTGGGGTTGGCCCACAGGCAAAGATTGTTGTATAGCTATCACTTAATTTATCAATAACATCCGTTACAAAACCCTTCGTTCCACGGCTACCATCGACTGTTGTAATATAGGTTTCACCCAGCGCTTGGAATTTCTCTTCATAAAAAACCGTCGCAGCATTTTGAAAACCTAGGACATGGATAACATTTACACCTAATTTCGTTAACCGTTTTGATAGTTCGTATAAAGGAGGAACACCAATCCCTCCTCCGACTAGCAACGCTGTTTCTCCTGACATCGCGGCCTCTGGCGAAAATCCATTTCCAAGTGGCCCAAGAACATCAATTGCAGCATCATTCTTTTTTTGCGATAACAGAGAGGTTCCCTTTCCCTCTGCACGATATACCATTGTAAATGTATTATTCTCTTTGTCGATTGCCGAGATGCTAATTGGTCTTCTTAAAAGTGGTTCATACCCGTTTCCTGTCTTAATGTGTACAAATTGCCCTGGTTGATTCATTTCAGAAACAAGGCTTCCGGATAAAGTCAGCTCATAAATCGATTCTGCAATTTCTTGTTGGCTGACGATTTTCATTGCCTCATTTTTTATCATGTATAGATGACCTCCCGACTCTGAGATGCATGTTCCATTGGCTCTGCTGTGAAATTCATCGACTCAATTACCCTAAGAATCGCTTCAGCTGTATCAAGTGATGTTAGACAAGGGATATTATTTTCAACGGATTCGCGGCGAATCCGGAAACCGTCACGCTCAGGCTGTTTCCCTTTCGTTAATGTATTCACAACAAGCTGTGCTTCACCCATTCTAATTACATCTAGAACATTTTTATGCTCAGAGCCGATTTTATCAACGATTGATACTGGAATGTTTTCATTTTTCAGCATGGCTGCGGTACCGCTTGTTGCAATCAGGTTGTAACCAATTGCATGAAAGCGCCTTGCAAGCTGTAACACTTCTTGTTTATCTTTGTCAGCCACTGTCAACAAGACTGACCCATGTTCCCTAACTTCCATACCAGATGCAACAAGCCCTTTATACAACGCTTTTTCCAATGTGACGTCCTTACCCATTACTTCACCTGTAGATTTCATTTCAGGTCCTAAAGTAATATCAACTCTTTTCAATTTCGCAAAAGAGAACACAGGTACTTTTACATAGACACCTTTCTTCTCGGGCACAAGTCCATTGCTAAACCCTAGTTCCTCTAATGTCTTACCAAGAATGACCTTCGTGGCAAGATTAGCCATTGGAATATTCGTGATTTTACTTAAAAACGGAACTGTACGACTAGATCGAGGGTTTACTTCAATTACATATACCTCATCTTTACTGATGACATATTGAATATTAAGTAAGCCGATGATATTGAGTCCTTTTGCTAATTTCTCCGTATATTCTACGATTTTCTCCATTTGCAAAGTGGTAATATTTTGCGGAGGATAGACGGCAATAGAGTCGCCTGAATGGACGCCAGCACGCTCGATATGTTCCATTATTCCCGGAATAACAACTGTATTCCCATCCGAAATAGCATCTACTTCAATTTCTTTTCCTGTTAAATAACGGTCAATTAGGACAGGTTGTTCCGGATTAATTTTCACTGCATGTTTCATATAGTGCAGAAGTTCTTCTTCTTTATCGACAATTTCCATCGCTCTACCACCAAGCACATAGGAAGGTCTGACTAATGTAGGATAGCCAATTTCTGTTGCGATTTTGACTGCTTCTTCAACCGAAAAGGCTGTTTTTCCTTTTGGCTGCGGGATCGCCATTTCTGATAATGCATGTTCGAACTTATCTCTATTCTCTGCCCGATCCAAATCTTCAAGTGATGTACCAAGGATCGTCACTCCATGTTCCGCTAATTGTGCAGCAAGATTGATCGCCGTTTGCCCACCAAATTGAACGATAACCCCAATCGGCTTTTCAAGATCAATCACATGCATAACATCTTCAATGGTTAACGGTTCAAAATACAATTTGTCAGATATACTGAAATCAGTTGATACAGTTTCTGGATTATTATTGATGATAATGGCTTCATACCCTGCTTCTTTTATCGCCCAAACGGAATGAACGGTCGCATAATCAAACTCTACGCCTTGACCGATGCGGATTGGACCTGATCCAAGGACAACAACACTTTTCTTATCTGTCACTACTGACTCATTCTCATCCTCAAACGTACCATAAAAGTATGGTGTCTCTGACTCGAATTCTGCTGCACATGTATCAACCATTTTGTATACCGGCATAATCCCTTTTTCTTTTCGCCACTTGTATACCGTTATTTCTTGTTCTTGCCAAAGAGATGCAATTTTTTTATCAGAAAAGCCCATTTGCTTACCCGTCAATAATACTTCTTCATCAAATGGATTCTGCTTTAATTCTTTTTCAAAATCAACGATGTTTTTTAATTTTTGTAAAAAGAATAAATCGATTTCGCTCCAATCATGAATCGTTTGGATCGTCACACCTCTACGTAAGGCTTCACCGATATAAAACAATCGTTCATCACCAGCTTTTCGGATTCTCTTTTCGATTACAGCATCATCCGTATCTTCTTGTAGCTCTAAATGATGGAAGCCTGCTTCTAGTGAACGGACCGCTTTTAAGATTGACTCTTCAAATGTACGTCCGATTGCCATTACTTCGCCCGTTGCTTTCATTTGTGTTCCGAGATTCCGATTAGCTGATTCGAATTTATCGAATGGCCAGCGAGGAATTTTCGTTACGACATAATCCAGAGCTGGTTCAAAGCTTGCATATGTTTTACCTGTTACTGGGTTCATCATTTCATCTAGCGTTAACCCAACGGCAATCTTTGCAGCTAGTTTAGCGATCGGATAGCCTGTTGCTTTTGATGCAAGTGCAGAAGAACGACTTACACGCGGATTCACTTCAATAACATAATATTGATAGCTGTCTGGGTCAAGTGCAAGCTGGACATTGCATCCTCCTTCGATCTTCAGCGCTCTAATGATTTTCAATGATGTATTTCTAAGCATTTGATATTCACGGTCACTTAATGTTTGGCTTGGCGCAGCTACGATCGAATCGCCTGTATGGACACCTACCGGATCGAAATTCTCCATATTACAGACAACAATTGCATTGTCATTCGCATCACGCATTACTTCATATTCAATTTCTTTGAAGCCAGCGATACTTTTTTCTAACAAGCATTGAGTAACCGGACTGCTTTTTAGTCCTCCAGTTACAATTTCAAGTAATTCGTCTTCATCTGAACAAATCCCACCGCCTGTTCCACCTAATGTAAAGGCTGGGCGAACAATGACTGGGTAGCCTACTTGTTCTACGAATTGTTTTGCTTCTTCTAGGTTATGAATAATTTCACTGTCCGGTACAGGTTCGCCAAGTTCATTCATTAAGTTACGGAATAAATCTCGATCCTCCGCTTGTTGAATCGCAGATAGCTTTGTTCCAAGTATTTCAACGCCACATTCTTCTAGAATTCCAGCATTCGCAAGTTCTACTGCCATATTTAGTCCTGTCTGGCCTCCCAATGTTGGCAATAAAGCATCAGGACGTTCTTTACGGATAATTTTACTTACGAATTCAAGTGTAATCGGCTCTATATAAACTTTGTCAGCCATTTCACTGTCTGTCATAATCGTTGCTGGATTTGAATTAATTAAAATGACGCGGTATCCTTCTTCTTTTAAAGCCATACAAGCTTGAGTTCCTGCATAATCGAATTCTGCTGCTTGACCAATGACGATAGGGCCAGAACCAATCACAAGGATGCTTTTTATATTTGTACGTTTTGGCATAATACTTCCCCTCCCGCCGCATGGGCTTCAATCATTTTGTAAAATTCATCAAATAAGTAATTTGCGTCTTCTGGACCTGGTGATGCTTCTGGATGGTATTGCACAGTAAATGCTGGGTATGTTTTATGCTTTAACCCTTCAATTGTTTCGTCATTCAATGCAATATGAGTCACTTCAAGGTCTGTTCCTTGGATCGAGTCTACATTTACGGTATAGCCATGATTCTGAGATGTTAAGGCAACTTTTCCAGTTCGTAAGTCTTTCACAGGATGATTCGAACCGCGGTGGCCGAATTTCATTTTTTCGGTTTTGCATCCATTTGCTAAAGCAAACAACTGATGACCTAAACAAATTCCGAAAATTGGAACTTTACCTTGTAGTTCTTTGATCATTTCAATCGCACACGTTACATCTTCTGGATCTCCAGGTCCGTTCGATAGCATGATGCCATCAGGATGGAGATTTAACACTTCTTTAGCCGTAGAATTATGTGGCACAACAATTACATCGAATCCACGATCATTCAAATCTCTTAAAATACCTTGTTTCATTCCATAATCAACAAGTACGACCCGATATCCTCTGCCTGGATTGCGATATGCTGTTTTCGTCGAAACTTGCTTAACTTGGGTAACAGGCAAAACGGTTGCTTTCATTTGTTCGATAATACTTTCCGGTTTATGGTTCAGGCCGCAAATGATCCCTTTTAATGTTCCATGGTTACGAATGATTCTTGTGAGCTTTCTCGTATCAATGCCGCTTATCCCTGGGATTCCCTTTTGTTTTAAAAATTCATCCAAAGACAATTCACTGCGCCAATTTGATGGGAGTTCCGCCACTTCTTTAACGACCATTCCAGCAATCGCTGGATGAATCGATTCAAAATCATCACGATTTATTCCGTAATTTCCGATCAGTGGATATGTTAATGTTACAATTTGTCCGCAGTATGAAGGGTCTGACAAAATTTCTTGATACCCCGTCATTCCTGTATTAAATACAACTTCACCAATTTTTTCAGTCGAGCTACCAAATGCTTTTCCAATAAAAACCGTACCATCTTCTAAGATTAGTTGTCTTTTCATTGTTTTACACTTCCTTTTTCCCATGCTACTTTACCTGCTGCAATTGTCATAACCGGCCATCCTGTACATGTTTGCCCCTGAAATGGTGTATTTTTTCCTTTAGAAACAAACTCATTTCGATCAATGATTTGTTCTACTTCTAAATCTAGCAAAACAATATCTGCGCAAGCTCCTTCTTTGATCTCACCATATGGAAGGGAGAATGCTTCGGCAGGTTTTTTTGTCATATAATCAAGTAACTGTCCGATAGTAAGGATGTTTGTTTTTACAAAGTTTGTATATAAAAGCGGGAACGCAGTCTCTAATCCAACAATTCCGAATGGAGCTAATTCCATGCCTTCTGCTTTTTCCTTTTCATGATGTGGGGCATGGTCAGTCGCGATAAAATCAATGGTGCCATCTAATAATCCTTCAATCAGAGCAGCCCGATCTTCTTTCCCTCTTAACGGTGGGTTCATTTTATAATTCGTATCCAATTCTGGTATATCTTCATCACATAGAAGCAGATGATGTGGAGATACCTCGGCCGTAACATGAATTCCTGCCCGTTTAGCATCTCTGACTACTCTTACCGATTCCTTTGTACTTATATGACACACATGGTAATGACAGCCCGCTGCTTCTGCAAGTAGGATGTCACGAGCAATATGTACGGATTCACATACAGATGGGATCCCCCTGAGACCATGAGCTTCAGAAAAACTCCCTTCATGGACACACCCTTTATTGATTAATGTTTCTTCTTCACAATGTGCAACGATTGGCATTCCAAGCTTTGCCGCTCGCTTCATCGCTTCAAGCATCATCCCTGCACTCTGAATCCCCACGCCATCATCAGTAAAAGCAAATGCGCCTGTTTCTTTCAATGTAGCGAAATCCGTGAGTTCTTTTCCTGCTTCCCTTATCGTAATTGAGGCATATGGCAATACGCGAACATGTGCTGTTTCGTCAATTATTGAAAGAATACTCTCAAGATGTTCTTTCGTATCAGGAACAGGTCGTGTATTGGGCATCGTAGCTAGTGTAGTGTAACCGCCCTTTGCAGCAGCAAGCGTTCCAGAAGCGATCGTTTCTTTATGTTCACCGCCTGGTTCACGTAAATGTACATGTAGATCGATAAGACCTGGAGCAACAAGCAGTCCTGAAGCATCGATCATTTCACAATTTTCCCCTGATAAATTTGGCCCAATTTTCGTGATGACATTACCTGCTATTTCAATATCTGCATTAAATAATTGGTGGTTCTTATCGAGCAATACTCCATTTTTGATTAGTTTCTTCATGAATATTTCCCCCTTTTTTCTCTGCTAGCGCTGTTTTTAATACGGCCATTCTTACATATACACCATTTTCCATTTGCTTAAAGATACGTGATCGCTCACATTCAACTAATTCACTATCTATTTCTACACCGCGGTTAATTGGTGCCGGATGCATGATAATAGCCTGCTTTTTCATCGTTTTTTCACGTTTTTTTGTGAGGCCGTATCTTTGTAAATAATCATCGATCATTTTCTCACTGTTTTGATGATGACGTTCATGCTGGATACGTAAAAGCATAACAACATCAGCAGTAGCAACCGCTTCATCAATAGGTTCATAACTTCCTTGATTCATATTTTGATTAAACCATTCAGGTGGTCCGGAAAAAACGACCGTCGCACCTAATCTAGTGAGGGCATCTGCATTCGATCTTGCAACCCTGCTATGTAATATGTCACCAATAATGGCAATTTTCAACCCTTTAAAGCTATGAAACTCCTGCTTAATCGTCATTAAATCGAGAAGGGATTGAGTAGGATGGTGACCGCAACCATCACCTGCATTGATCACCGGGATTTTCAATTTACCGATAAGTTCATTAAAGTATTGATCCGTCTCATGTCTAATTACAAGAGCCCCTACACCAATTGACTCTAATGTTTTTGCCGTATCGTAAAGCGTTTCTCCTTTTAGAACACTAGAAGTTCCCACATCAAAAGGAATTACTTCTAAGCCAAGCTTTCTTTCAGCCACTTCAAAACTGCTCTTTGTTCTTGTACTAGCTTCAAAGAATAAATTAGCAATCATTGTCTGTTGCGACGGTCTCCACGTTTCTCCATTAGCAAACTGCTCTGCTTCTATAAGCAATTGCTCAATTTCCATCGTAGTCAATTCACTCATTGTCAATAAATTTTTCATGATAATGCTCCCTCCCCATTAACGATTAAGCTTAAAAAAATACCCTGCCATAAAAGGACAGGGTGAGGGTAGGCAAAGATAGAAGGTGAAGTACATTCACCTCTCTTTCCTATCACACCCTTGGCAGCCTCTCTGGACTTCTTTTAAAAGGTGATAAAATCTATATGGTATTTTTTATTAAAAGGATTAATTTTCAAACATATCTCCTGATACTTTTTCTCTTCCAGGTAAGATAAGATTTAGTAAGATGCCGACGATTGCAGATAATGCCATTCCAGATAAGGAAATTTCAGCCGATAATTTCAGGAATGCACCGCCAATCCCTAATACTAGTATGACAGAGGCAATCATTAAATTGCGTTTTTTATCAAAATCGATTTTATTATCGACCAGCATTCTCAAGCCGCTTGATGCAATGATTCCAAACAAGAGAATGGAGATGCCGCCCATAACTGCTGAAGGAATCGAGCTAATTACTGCAGAAATTTTACCCACAAATCCGAAAATGATTGCTGTTACCGCTGCACCACCGATAATGTATACACTGTATGCTCTTGTCATTGTTAGCACACCGATATTTTCACCGTACGAGGTAAGGGGTGGCCCACCAATGATTGAGCCAATCAAAATCCCTGCACCATCCCCTGCAATCGAACGATGTAAGCCAGGCTTTTCAAGGAAGTTTCGTCCCACTACTTTACTTAATACCATTTGATGGCCAATATGTTCGGAAAGAGTCACAATCGCAACCGGAACCATAATGGCGATGACACCCCAAGAAAATGTAGGTGTGTATGTTGCAAATGGCACCATGAATTCTGGTATTTCAAACCAATTTGCTTCTCGAATTGGTTCAAAATTAACGATGCCAGCAATAATTGAGCAAATGTATCCGACGGTAATACCGATTAAAATCGGGATCAATCCGAAGAAGCCTTTAAAATAAATGTTCCCAACAATCGTTACGATTAAAGTAATCAGGGCAATTGTGATATTCGTAATACTATAAATTTGATGATCTGTATTTGGATTCATATACATTGCCATATTGACAGCCGTGGGAGCTAAGCTCAAGCCAATAACCATAATAACTGGACCGACGACAACTGGCGGCAGGATATTCATTAACCAATTTAAACCTGCTTTATAAATAATTAATGCAACAAGCCCGTATACCAAACCTGCAACGAAACAGCCGATCATGGCACTGCCGGGACCACTCGAAGCTTTAGCGGCAATAATTGGTGAAATAAAGGCGAACGATGATCCTAGATAGGCCGGAATCTTTCCTTTTGTAATAAGTAGGTATGCTAATGTTCCTAGTCCACTTGATACGAGTGCTACCGCTGGACTTAGTCCTACTAAGAAGGGAACAAGTACTGTCGCACCGAACATGGCGAATAAATGCTGTAAACTTAATGTAATCCAATGTCCTAATTTAGGTACATCTTCTACATCATACATGATGTCTTTTTTCTTTACTTGTTCCACGAAACTTTCCTCCCATTCACATAAAAAAACCTCTTTGCCGTGTGCACAAAGAGGTTTGCTTAAGAGTTGATTATGCCTGTATAAAGGCATGATCACGTCTTTAGCATACTCCCCTTTGTCAGCCTCTCAGGACCACCTATTAAAAAGGGCTTTATTTATTTTTCTAATATACTTACTTGATCTTCATGATCAACTTCAGTTAAGGCGACAGATATTTTCTCTGTTTGGGATGTTGGTACGTTCTTACCCACAAAATCCGCACGTATCGGCAATTCTCGATGACCTCTGTCTATTAAGACTGCAAGCTGGATTTGTGAAGGTCTTCCCATATCAACTAGTGCATCCATTCCTGCTCGTACTGTTCTGCCTGTATACAAAACGTCATCCACGAGAATAACGGTTTTTTGCTCAATTTCGACTGGAATATCTGATCCGTTTACGATCGGATTTCCATCCGCTGTCGTTTTTGATAAATCATCGCGGTAAAGTGTGATATCAAGCTCTCCCACTTGTATCCCCTTGCCTTCGATTTCACTGATTCTTTCTGCCAATCGATTTGCAAGGTAAATTCCTCGTGTTCGAATCCCGATTAAAACACAATTTTCAATGCCTTTATTTTTCTCGATGATCTCATGCGCAATCCTAGTCAGCGCACGACGAATCGCTTGTTCATCTAACACTATGGCTTTCTCAGTCATGTATGTCTCCCCTTCTCACTATATGATGGGTTTATTATCATTAAAAAATCCCTATACCAAGAAGGCATAGGGATTTTTTTAAATTGGCAACATAAGGTCGACCAATTAATCCGTTTTCCTTCTCGGTCTCACTGGACCGGTTTAAAGGTTCATATTTAACTTATTTTTATTTTATCTCTATTTCTCAAAGCTGTCAATTACTTTTAGTTAAGTAATCCAACAATTCTTCAAACTCTTTTGGAAGCGGTGCTTCAAATTCTATATACTCCTTCGATCTTGGATGTACAAAGCCCAACAGTCCTGCGTGTAGAGCTTGTCCATTTATATCCAATGTTTTCCTTGGACCGTATTTCGGATCTCCAGCGAGCGGATACCCGATATATTTCATGTGAACACGAATTTGGTGGGTTCTCCCTGTCTCTAATTGACATTCAACATGAGTGAAATTCTTGAATCGTTCGATTACCCTGAAATGAGTGACAGCATTTTTTGAATTTTCATCAGTCACAGTCATACTTTGGCGATCTTTCTTGTCACGACCAATTGGTGCATCAATCGTTCCAAAATCATGGGGAATCACACCGTGTACAATTGCTTGATATTTTCTAGTTACGGATTTATCAACCAACTGTTGTACAAGACCTTCATGGGCCATATCATTTTTGGCAACCATTAATAAACCTGATGTATCTTTATCAATACGGTGAACGATTCCTGGACGCATGACGCCATTAATTCCTGATAAATCCGTACAGTGGGCCATTAAACCGTTAACTAGTGTGCCAGAAGTATGGCCTGGTGCCGGGTGAACGACCATCCCGCGAGGTTTATTCACGACAAGAACATCACTGTCTTCATAGAAAATCTCTAAATTCATTTCTTCTGCGACAACATCCAATTCTTCAAGTTCAGGGATTGCAACGATGACCTCATCGCCTTCTTGGCATTTGTAATTCGTTTTCACAGCAACACCATTCACAAGAACATGGCCCTCTTTAATCCACTGCTGAACTTGATTACGAGACCATTCTGCGTTCAAAGTTGCTAACGCCTTGTCAATTCGCGCTTTACTTTCTGTTGATTCAATGTTGTATGTAAAATTAGTCATTCTTTCGCTCCTTTTTTTCTTGTCTTTCTGATAAAAACATATAAATTACGAGTAAGGCAACACCAATACAAAGTGCTGAATCGGCAACATTAAATACTGGGAAGCTATAATTAAAAATGTACGTATGAACGAAATCCACTACTTCTTTTCTGATCACTCGATCAATGAAATTACCAATCGCTCCACCTAGCATTAAGCCAAGCGCTACTCCGAGAAGTTTACTTTCTTTGCTTAATTTCTGAATGTAGTAGATGATGCCGATTATGACGACTATCGTAATCACGTAAAAGAACCACATTTGACCTTGAAGAATTCCCCAGGCAGCACCACGATTCCGATGTGAAGTTATATATAGATAATTTTCAATAATTTCGATGCTTTCCCCATATTCCATCTTTTTTACAACCAACCACTTCGTTAACTGATCAGCTGCAATAACCAACAGGGCAATTATATAGTAGAACACATTCAATCCCCCAAACTAATCGCAATCTTTTCTTATGAATTGTAGCATAATCTTGATTCATTGCATAATGAAGATTGTTTTTTAATCCGAATTTTAAAAATGCGTGTTCAAAAAGGAGATTAAGCAGAACCGCGAAGTTCGAGGAGCAACAGAGCTTTGATGCAATTCGCAAGCTTTTTTAGCGGACTTTTTGAACAACCTCTAAAAGGTCTGTCCCCACATCATGATGTTCTCTAGATATCATGATGTGGAAAACAGACCTGATGACACATCCTTATTGGATGGCTAATTTAGTTTGTATAATGTTCCGTCATAACTGTAGCACAGCGAGGGCAAAGAGTTGGATGTGCTTCAACTGTCCCTACTTTTTCTGAAACATTCCAGCAGCGTTCACATGTTTCACCTTCAGCTTTTTCAACTACGATTACGGCTTTGTCTAATTTAATTCCTTGATCAGGAGCCTCTTCCACTGTTCCACCTACTTCAAACTTAGAAACAATGAATAGTTGTTCAAGATTTTCTTCGATGCTATTCAACAAAGTCTTTTCTTTTTCATCTACATAAACAGTTACTTTGGCGTTCAAAGATTTCCCAATCACTTTTTGATTTCTTGCTTCTTCTAACGCTTTAAGTACATCATCACGAAGATCTAAGAAAGCATTCCACTTTTCTTCGATGGTGTTCGTGTTGGTCACTGAATATTCTTCAGGCATCAATGTTAGCTGAGCGCTCTCCTCGGAAACACCAGGAATGAATGCCCAAACTTCATCTGCTGTATGAGAAAGGATCGGTGAAACAAGCTTAGTCAAACTTACTAGTGCTTCGTATAAGAAAGTTTGAATGGCTCTGCGATCATGGCTAGCTGGTGTCTCACAATATAAAATATCCTTTGCATAATCCAAGTAGAAAGCACTTAAATCAAGCGTACAGAAATTATTGACAAGGTGATAGATGGATGCAAATTCATAGTTTTCATAGGCCAATTTTGTTTGTTTGATCAATTTATTCAATTTAATCATCATAAACTGATCGACTTCATGAAGATTTTCAAATGCAACTTTATCGGTTTCTGGATTAAATCCTTCCAAATTCCCTAAAAGGAAACGGAATGTATTTCGAATTTTACGATATACATCTGCCACTTGTTTAAGAATGGGGTCAGATACACGTACATCTGATTGATAGTCTACAGAAGCAACCCATAAACGAAGAATATCTGCTCCCAGTTGATTCATTACTTTGGCTGGTATTACGACGTTGCCAATTGACTTACTCATTTTACGACCTTCGCCATCAAGAGCAAAACCATGACTTAATACGCCTTTATACGGCGCTTTCCCTGTTACTGCTACTGCTGTTGAAAGCGATGAGTTAAACCAACCGCGATATTGGTCTGACCCTTCTAAATACAAATCAGCAGGGCGTTGCAAGTCTTCACGCTCTTCCAAAACGGCTTGATGTGATGATCCTGAATCGAACCAAACATCCATAATATCTGTTTCTTTTGTAAAGAGACCATTTGGACTACCAACATGTGAAAATCCTTCCGGAAGCAAGTCCTTCGCTTCACGTTCAAACCAAACATTCGATCCATGTTCGCGGAATAAATCAGATACATGATTAATCGTCTCATCTGTGATGATTTCCTGGCCATCTTCTGCATAAAAGACAGGAATCGGAACTCCCCAAGCACGTTGACGAGAAATACACCAGTCTCCACGGTCGCGGACCATATTATACAGACGAGTTTCTCCCCAAGCAGGAACCCATTTTGTTTCTTCAATTGCTGTCAATAGATCACTTCGGAAATCTTTAATGGATGCAAACCATTGAGCAGTTGCACGGAAGATTGTCGGTTTCTTCGTCCGCCAGTCATGTGGATATGAGTGGGTAATAAAGCTCAATTTTAATAATGCGCCAATTTCCTGTAACTTTTCGGTAATCGGTTTATTTGCCTCATCATAGAAAAGACCCGCAAACTCTCCTGCTTCTTCAGTCATAACCCCTTTTTCATCAACTGGGCACAAAACATCAAGACCGTATTTTTGGCCAACGATAAAGTCATCTTCCCCGTGTCCAGGCGCAGTGTGCACACAACCAGTACCAGCATCTGTTGTTACATGTTCACCGAGCATGACAAGCGATTGACGGTCATATAGAGGATGTTTCGCTAAAACGTGTTCTAGTTCATTCCCTTTTACCGTTTTAACAACAGTTGGATTTTCCCAAGCGATTGTCGCAGTAACTGCTTCAAGTAGTGCTTGTGCAACTACATAGTGTGCTCCATCCACTGCTACGACGACATATGTCAAATCAGGGTGAACGGAAATACCTAGGTTTGCTGGAATGGTCCAAGGAGTCGTTGTCCAGATCACGATTTTCGTACCTTTTTCAAGGACATCTTTACCGTCTACAACATCAAACGCAACATAAATCGATGCTGAGCGTTTATCTTGGTATTCGATCTCAGCTTCAGCAAGTGCAGATTCACTTGAAGGAGACCAATAAACTGGTTTTTTCCCTTTATAAATATACCCTTTCTTCGCCATATCACCGAACACTTTAATTTGCTGTGCTTCGTATTCAGGCTTTAGAGTAATATATGGGTTTTCCCAATCGCCACGAACACCTAAACGTTTAAATTGCTCACGTTGACCATCAATTTGTTGATATGCATATTCTTCACAAAGCTTACGAAATTCTGCGACACTCATTTCTTTCCGCTTTACACCTTTTTTTGTTAAAGCCGTTTCAATTGGAAGACCGTGTGTATCCCAACCAGGTACGTATGGTGCGTGAAAACCATTCATTGATTTAAAACGAACAATGAAGTCCTTCAAAACCTTGTTTAAAGCATGCCCCATATGGATATCTCCATTTGCATAGGGAGGTCCATCATGAAGGATGAAAAGCGGACGGCCTTTCGTTTTTTCCTGAACCTTTTGATAAATATTCATTTCTTCCCATGCTGATTGCATTTCAGGTTCTCTTTTCGGTAAATTTCCTCTCATCGGAAATTCTGTTTTTGGCATCAATAAAGTATCTTTGTATTCCATTATTCTTCCTCCATCCTATTAGAAAAGCTTAAAACGCCTTTACGGAACTTCTCCTATCGTCCACCACATCCTCTGGCGAACATTGTAGTCAGCACATCCTGTATAATTCTGATAAAGCATGTGGTTCTCCAAATAAATAGTCTGTATTTTGACTCCCTAAACTGGAGGCTATACGGGGTTATGCTTTGCTGAATACAGATAGACCCAGTCTCTATCGACATAAAAAATTCTGTAACGTTTTTAAGCAACAAAAAAGTCCTCTCATCCCTAAAATAGGGACGAGAAGACTTATATTCCCGCGGTACCACCCTGGCTAGATAAAGTATTAGACAATCTTTATCCTCTCAAGCATTCGTAACGTGAATGTAACGCCTTGTTTACTGCCATTAACGGGTTCGACTCGGAACTCCAGGGTGATATTCAATACGTTCACTTATACCGGACTTCCACCATCTCCAGTTCGCTTAAATAAGTGTATGAATGCATTTACTATCCCTATCATCGTTTCATATCAATATTAAGTTGATTGTAAGAAATTATATGCGAAATAAGTGCAAAAAGTCAAGAAGGGATTATGAATCTTTGTCTGCAAATTCTGTTGCATCGACTTCATATTCCATTAGGTGGTCCCAGTCATCTGAACCTAGCAAATCTAACTGCGCTTCAACTAGCATCTTGAACCTTATCCTAAATACTTTGGATTGTTTTTTCAAATCTTCAATTTCCAGAGCAAGTTTTCTTGCTTTGCTGAGTGAATCATTAACTATCCGATCTGCGTTCTTCTCAGCTTCTTTAATTATCAACTTTGCTTCTTTTTGGGCGTTACGTTTTACTTCTTCGGCAGCCTCTTGAGCAATGATGATTGATTTATTCAGTGTTCCCTCAATATTATTAAAATGGCCAAGACGATCGTCTACTTCATTCAGTTTCTGTTCAAGTTCTTTTTTTTCCCGGAGAATCAGCTCATAATCCTTAATAATCTGATCAAGAAATTCATTTACTTCATCTTCATCATATCCACGGAAGCCTTTACTGAACTCCTTATTATGTATATCAATCGGGGTTAATGGCATGATGCACCTCCACGTATTCTCTATAAGTCTTATATTTATGACAACGTTCACGTGTTTCCTACTAATTTCTTCGTTATTTTTTCCTGCCGATACTAACTCGCCATTTATCTTTTTTCGTTTTACCATCTATCGACAAGACCTTGGCTCTACCAAATCCTCTCACAGATAAAGTGTCACCTTCACGGCATTCCATTGAACCCTGCTCAGTACTTTTGAAATTGACCTTTACCTTGCCAGCAGCTAGTAAGGTTTGGGCTTTTTGTCTCGATAAATTAGTAAAGGCTGCAAGTAGGGCATCAAGTCGAAGCGATGATACGGTATGACTCTGCTCCTCCCAGTTCCCTTGCTCTACAATAATTTCTGTTAAAGAAAGCTTTTTTATGGAAACAGAAGCTTTGCCCATCTTTTCTAAGTTTGCAGTAAGATAATCCTCAATTTCCGCAGCCGCGATAAATTGAATATTCTGTCCATCTACTAAAATGTCACCAAATTTTTCACGCTTCAAACCAAGCGACATAAGTGTTCCTAGAACATGCCTATGCGTAAGCGAAATAAATTTCTTTGGATACGATATTTCGTATAAAGTCATTTGATAGTCTGCTTCCTCTGGAACATAATAATCGGGATAAATGAGGGCACGTTTGCGCTCTACCACTTCACTGCCTCCAAAAAATTGCAGCAAAGCGGCAGCATCATTTCCAGCCAAAGCAAGTAAGATTTGTTGTTCACGCGGATTAAGAAAATCAGTTAATCTGGGAGAATAATTCTGCTTTACTGCCTCTATCCATCCAAGTGCACGATCAATAAACTCTTTTTCTTCCGGCCTGAAATGCTGGTAAATATTCATGAAATAATACTCCCTTTAAAAGGTTGTTCAAAAGGTCCAGTAAACAAGCTTGCGAATTTCTTTGTCACTTCGTCTCTTCAGTTCTTACGTATTACTGGATACCCGCAAGGTTTGAGACTATCGCTCGTAGAATTTCTTGGCTTTTTTGAACTCGCACTATAAAAAGCCTTTAGATCCATGAGAAAATCTGCCTGATCCCATATCCTGCAAACTGCAGAGCAAGTATTGCAACAATTGGTGAAAAGTCAATCATTCCAAAAGACGGAACAAATCTTCTAAACGGTTCTAAATATGGCTCACTGATTCTAGCTAAAAACTGCCCAATCGCTGTTTCTCTTGCATTAGGAAACCATGACATTAAAATATAGGCAACTAGTGCATATGAATAAAATCTAATTACCGTTAATAAAATCCCAACTAACATTGTCATTTCGCTTTACCACCTCGCTTCTTCGTACTCCTCGTCCAAAGCAAACCCGGTAATATTTCCGGAAACATCCACATTATCCGGAGTACATAAGAATATATCTGTACCAATTTTTTGTATGTCACCACTGATCGCATAAACTGTTCCGCTTAGGAAATCGACAATACGTTTAGCTTGATCATGCTGGATTCGTTGCAAGTTTACGACAACTGCACGACGATTTTTTAAATGATCTGCTACTTCTTGGGCTTCTGCATATGCACGCGGTTCTAATAATACTACTTTAGAAGATTTTTGAACACTTTGCAAACTTACTACATTCTTATTTTCATTCTGGGAGGAATGCGCGCTTTTCGATGATTTCATTGGTTTCGCTTCCCTCACCTCTTCCTCGACCAATTCTTCTCTGTATTCATATTCATCATCTAATGCGAAATATGATTTAAATTTTGATACGAATGACATGAAACGTGTACCTCCTTAGGATTCCCCACCGACTAATGCAGTTCCTATGCGAATCATCGTTGCACCTTCTTCAATGGCAATAGTAAAATCATTCGACATTCCCATTGATAACTCCATACATGGTGCATGTGTCATGTTGGCAGCTTGAACTTCTTTTTGTAGCTCCTTCAATTTTTTAAAGCAAGCCCGAAGTTCATTTTCATCTTCCGTAAGAGGAGCCATTGTCATTAACCCAGCTATTTGAATATTTGTAAAAGATTCTAAATTACGAATAAACGATAACGTCTCTAAAGGAGTCATTCCATGCTTAGACTCTTCACCAGAAACATTTACCTGCACTAGACATTTTATAGGCCTAGTTGCCCGTTTTTCAATTTCTTCAGCCAATGACATCCGATCAAGAGAATGTATATATTCCACTTTATCAATGATATTTTTGACCTTCCTAGTTTGCAGGCTGCCAATATAATGCCAGGTTGGCTTGTCCCCTAATATAGCATATTTATTTAAAAGCCCTTCATCTCGATTTTCACCGAGAGACATAAGCCCAGCTTCTATTGCTTCATTGGCACGCTCCACTGAAACGTATTTTGTCACGGCTACTATCGTAATTTCATCACTGTTTCTGCCACTTTTTTGACATGCAGCTTTTATTTTTTCATCAATGATCGTTTTATTATCTACTACTCTCAATGTTCCTTTTATTCCTCCTTCCAGCCAATGAAACTCATGAGACGTCCTGACTTTCCTTGATCACGCCGATGAGAGAAAAACTTTTCGTTTTCACAGCTGGTACATAGTGTAGAAATGTCTATTTGTTCTCGAGGAACCCCGGCCTTTACTAGAATTTCAGCATTGACCTGTTTCAGATTTAGGTTATATTGTCCTTCACTAATTAAATTATATGGCTTTTCGTCATAATCTTCCAGCAATTTTTGCACAAACTTGACAACTTTATCATCGACAACATAACAATCGCCACAAATGGATGGACCAATCGTTACATGAATATCTGATGACAGGATACCCGCTTGATTCCATGACTCGATCATGGAAGTTGCAATCCCTGCCACTGTTCCCTTCCAACCCGCATGAGCTACTCCCACCATGCTATGTTTTGGTGCGATGAAATAAAGAGGAACACAGTCCGCATAACAAAGGGTGAGGAGAATTTGTTTCTCTGTTGTAAAAAGTCCGTCCGTTGCTTTGAGGCTGGAAAGATAATCCTTCGCACCCTTTCCACAGTCAGACGGCAAAACTTTCACAATCTTTGTCTCATGCGTCTGTTCGGCGCAAACCCAATCTGTTAAAGGAAAAGATAGCTTTTCAGCTAGCAGACTGCGATTTGCGACAACATCCTCCTTGTTATCACCCACATGAAAGCCAATATTCAACGAAGCATAGGGCGCCTTGCTAACTCCACCATTTTTTGTAGTGAAACCTGCGACTAGCCCTGGAAACTTATTCATCCAGCTTTCGAGATAAAAAAACTCTTCTTCATGCAATAGAAATGGTTCTGTCATAATCCCTACCTCTTGTTTTTTATTTAGTGTATCACATTACCCTTTATTTTCACTATGAAAAGCAGAATTACTTGCTAATCATCAAGGTTTTCTTTAAATGCAAATGAATGTTCAACTAGAATAACATCTTCACCGACTTTTTTTATTTTCTTCCATGGAATGATAATCTCTTCGTCTTTTCCAAAAATACCAAGCATTCTGCTTCCATTCGATACAATGATCGCTTCAATGGAACCTGCTTGAGGATTAATAATAAGGTCCACCATATTTCCTAATCTTTTTCCATCTCCTATATTGACAATATCTTTTATTTGAAATTCAGATATTCTGACCATTTTGATCAGCTCCTCTTCTTTATTCAAAATTAAATATCATTTTAATAAAGTAAAACTTCAATCAGTGAGGATTTTCTTCATCCCCCACCTTCGCATCTTCGATTCTTCCAAGCCTTAAGGTGGGGGTCTTACTGCCCGTTAATGCAGGATAAAATTGCGACTCTGCTCCGCCACTTTATTTGAATAGTTTCTCAATTTTATCAAGCCTTCCGTCAAACTAAATTGTAGAGTTTTACGCCATGTTATTTCTTAATACTATGTATATGTTTAAAAAGAAACCACATGTACTTGATTTTAAAACTTTCTTAGTTCAATTTTTAATACACACACTAATACATAAAAAACTCCATATTCTTGACATATGCCAAGAAATGGAGTCGGTCACTGTCCAAACAATAATTTTTTATTGTTGGATATTCTTATTCATTTGCCGAATTGCTGCTTTCTCAAGTCTTGATACTTGTGCTTGTGAGATGCCAATTTCCTCGGCCACTTCCATTTGCGTTTTCCCTTGGAAAAATCGTTTTCGGAGAATCATTTTCTCTCGTTCATTCAGACGACGCATTCCTTCATTCAACGCAATTTCATCAATCCATTGACTGTCTTTATTTTTTTCATCACTTAATTGGTCTAATACGTAAATCGGATCTCCACCATCATTATAAATTGGCTCGAACAATGAAACTGGATCCTGAATTGCGTCGAGTGCAAAGACGATTTCTTCGTGGGATACATCTAATTCTTTGGCAATTTCTGCAGCAGTTGGTTCGCGCAATGTTCGGCTCATCAACTTTTCTTTTACCTGCAAAGCTTTATAGGCGATATCTCTTAACGAACGGGAAACCCTGATTGGATTATTATCACGTAAATATCTTCTAATCTCTCCGATAATCATCGGGACAGCATATGTCGAAAATTTAACGTTCTGACCCAAATCGAAATTATCAATCGATTTCATTAAACCAATGCAGCCTACCTGAAATAGATCATCCACAAATTCACCCCGGTTATTGAAGCGCTGAATTACGCTCAACACGAGCCGAAGATTGCCGTTTACCAGTTTTTCTCTCGCTGATGTATCGCCACCTTGCATTTCTTTAAAGAGTATCCGCATTTCTTCATTTTTTAATACCGGTAGTTTTGATGTATCAACACCGCAAATCTCAACCTTGTTACGAGACAAAATTTTTCCCTCCTCACAGGAGCTGCCTTTCAAAATTAAGTATCTCCCGGAGTCTGAAAAATATGCACAGTGAGGGATCGTTAAAAACACCGATTAAAGATCAACCCATTGCCAATCGCTATTTGCATTTAGAAAATTTTTTTTCATACCATTTTATTAAATTCTTTTCTAAGTCTTTTAATAATTCTTTTTTCTAGTCTAGAAATATAAGATTGAGAAATCCCTAACATATCCGCTACATCCTTTTGTGTTTTTTCTTCTTGTCCTGCTAATCCAAATCGTAGTTCCATAATTTGTTTCTCTCGATCAGAAAGCTGCGTAAGTGCCTTTGTTAACAATTTTCGGTCTACATTAGCTTCTAGATCTTTCGTAATTATATCTTCCTCTGTTCCCAGTACATCGGAAAGCAATAATTCATTGCCATCCCAATCGATATTAAGCGGCTCATCAAAGCTCACCTCAGAACGAATCTTGTTATTTCTCCGCAGATACATGAGGATTTCATTCTCGATACACCTGGATGCATATGTAGCTAATTTAATTTTTTTCTCTGGATTAAAAGTATTAACAGCTTTGATTAAGCCTATTGTACCAATGCTGATTAAATCCTCGATATTAATGCCTGTATTCTCAAATTTTCTCGCAATATAAACAACAAGTCGTAAGTTTCTCTCAATTAGCATGGCACGTGCTGTTTCGTCACCTTTTGGTAATTTATTAATTAACACTTCCTCTTCTTCTTTGGAGAGCGGAGGTGGCAAGGCCTCACTCCCTCCAATGTAGAAAATTTCATCTGTTTTCAACCCGAGCTTAAACAATAGTTTATACCAGTAATAGGTGAGACGCAGAATAGTTTTTTTCAATTGAATTCTCCCTTCTATTTTCTACAAATGTGAGTATGTTTTATATATCCCTTCTCATGAAACGGCTTGAACTGGAATACCCGTTACCATTTTCGGATGGACAATGCAGTCAAATTTTCCATCCGCCGATAACGTTTGGTAGGTAAAAGAGACTAGTCCAGTTTTCACGCGAAAAATATCTTTATTTTGAATAATTTCAATCCAGTCGGATTTAATCGCAGTCAACAACTGGTGATCATTGCCAACAACTTTACTTGGAATAATTCGTAATCGATCCGCCCACGTATACTGAGTGCCTCCCACGTCATTAAGTAGAATATCTGGATTTTCAAAAAGCGCTACCATATCTTTTGGAATCATATTTTCTCGGCCTTTTAGTGATAAAATCATGACTGGAGATTGCGAAATTGGATCATATAGCTGATTTCCACTATCGATAAAACCCTCAACTGAACAAATGAAATCATCAATTTTCACCGTAACTTTAACTAATTGTTGATGGTTAATCTTCGTCATTTCTATCGATTCTAAAGTCCTCCTTGAGAATTGCCATGCCAGTGGGAATCCAATCATAACAAATATCCAACTGACTGGGTCACCGAATTGATTAATCCCTTTATACATAGTGTGCTGTCCAGATAAAACGTTGTATTCAAATAAATAATGAAGACCGAGTAAAATACCTCCAGACAAGAAAGTAACGAAATACAACGCAGCCAAATTTTTCACGAAAACTTTAAACCTGCCAAAACCAAACACTGTTAAAATCATAAAAATGGAGAATAATAGTTTTACTAACACTCTATCAGCAAACAAATGATATGAAGTAAAAGATAAGACAATAATGAGAGAACCAAGGAACCCCCCCGCAAGAACTCTCCAGAAAGGAACTCTCCGCTTTAACAAAATCGCAGTCCAGTAAAGCAAAAGACAATCAAACAACCAATTCAATAACCAGATAACATCCAAATAGAGCGTCAAATATACACCACCCTTTTAGAATTGCGCAAACTCAGAAGTCAGCACGTCCTGTGTAAACCTGTAAAGGGTACTCTTCTACCCCATCAATCAGGTTGAGCTGGACCATGCAGGAGTTCGGCTACTTGCGCAACAACCAGAATTTGTTAATGAATATCTTCTTTCTCGCAAGAAAAGGGAACGCGTCTTGTTAAAACAAGACCGAAAAAATCATAATAATTTTTATCATTTTACAGAATAGCTTGCACACCTTCTGTTAGCAAAAAGTATATCGTACCTTGCATCAGAAAGTGTGTCACATTATGACTGGATATTTTAGGAGTTTTTCTGCTTTTTTGTAGAAAAAATCAAGTGAAGATGGTTCGCTGATGATCTTTGTTAGTGGAGGAAACGGGACAAGGAGCGCTACTTAGAGCATACAGGCTACAAAGTAAAACGTTATCTACTAAAAAAAGTGAGTGACACAAATAATGATTAAACAACGTAACATTCTTACCTTAGTTGTCATTGAATCAGGGAATTCGATAAAGTGAAACTCCCAATTTTCAAAAAGGAATGGATAAGCACGCAAAAAAAAGAGGATGCCCCATATCAAAAAGGTTAGACCTCACATCATCTATACACAGTTTATGTGTATAGAGTGCGAGGATAGAGCCTTAATGGGCATCCTCTCTTTATTCTGTAGAAAAGAGTCTTATTATAAAGGGTGTTCAAAAAGTCCGGTAAAAAAGCTTACGAATTGCATCAAAGCTCTGTCTCTTCTTGAAATTCTCGGCTCTTTTATCCTTCTTTTTGAACATGTTCTTTTAACCTGTTAAATTTTATAACTCAACAAATTAGCGTCGTTTATTACGGTTACGTAGAAAGGTTGGGATATCCAATGCTTCTTCTGCTTGATTAGAATTACGAACAGGCTGTTGTTGTTGTTGTTGCTGCTCGACATGTTCTTCCCTTTTTACTTCACGTTTAACTCCAGTAGTTGAAGTTGGTGATGAAGGTCGCACTTGTCCAAATGAAGGTCTTGACGATACAGGTTTAATCTCTTCCGCATCATTAAAGCCTGTAGCGATCACTGTTACGACAATTTCGTCTTTAAAGTTTTCGTTAATAACAGAACCGAAAATCATATTTACCTCTTGATCAGAAGCACTTGCAACAATGTCCGCTGCCTCTTGAACTTCAAATAAACTTAAGTTCGTTCCGCCAGTAATGTTCATTAAGACCCCTTGAGCACCGTCGATAGATGTTTCAAGAAGTGGACTTGAGATGGCTTTTTTTGCTGCTTCAGTTGCACGGTTTTCACCAGAAGAAATACCAATTCCCATGAGCGCAGAACCTTTATTAGACATAATCGTCTTAACATCTGCAAAGTCCAAGTTAATTAAACCAGGAACCGCGATCAAATCAGAGATCCCTTGAACACCTTGCCTAAGGACATTATCAGCTTCACGGAATGCTTCAAGCATTGGCGTACTTTTATCAACGATTTCAAGTAATCGATCATTTGGAATAACAATTAGCGTATCGACCGATTCCTTCATTGCACCTATTCCACCCTGAGCCTGTGTCGAACGTTTGCGTCCTTCAAATGTGAAGGGACGTGTAACAACACCTACAGTCAACGCTCCTAAGTCCTTTGCAATTTGAGCGATAACAGGCGCTGCACCAGTACCCGTACCACCACCCATTCCTGCCGTTACAAATACCATATCCGCGCCTTTTAACGCTTCTTCAATTTGTTCTTTGCTTTCTTCAGCCGCTTTTTTACCTACTTCTGGATTTGCACCTGCACCTAATCCACGAGTAAGTTTACCTCCGATTTGCATTTTAATTTCTGCTTTTGATAGATTTAGAGCTTGCGCATCTGTGTTAACAGAAATAAACTCTACCCCCTGGACCCCGTGCTCAATCATACGGTTTACGGCATTGTTACCGCCCCCGCCTACACCGATGACTTTTATAGTAGCTAATGTTTCTAGATTAGAATCAAACTCTAACATGATAATCCTCCTAATTTGACGATATTCCGATAATTTCCTGTCTATTCAAAAAAGTAACCAAGGATCTTTTTGAATTTAGATTCACCTTTTTCGGTCCGAGGTTTCTCCACTCGTTCTTTCGGTTGAGGCTGCTGCATTTTTTGAGTCTGTTCCCGATTTTCGTAAGCTGGACCTGCAGCTACAGGAGCTTGATTATTTTTTTGTGTTCTTGCCTTTTTACAAGCATGTTTAATTAATCCAACAGCTGTTGTATATTGAGGTTCACGAACACCAATATAATTCGGTTCAGCTGTCCTCACTCGGTTTTGGAAAATATATTGAGCAAGTTCTAAAACTCCTGGCATCTTTACAACGCCGCCAGTCAATACAAATCCTCCTGCAAGATCACTCTCGCCAATTCTATTTAATTCGTTTTGAACAAGTTCAAATATTTCTGTCATCCTTGCTTCGATTATGTCAGATAACATCAGCTGATTGCAAGGTTGGTGCTGGTCGCTACCGATAATAGGTATATTGAACACATCTTCTTCTGATGCATCATCATAAAAAGCATGCCCATGTTTAACTTTGATTTTCTCTGCATCATCTGTTGTTGTACGTAATACGATAGATAGGTCTTTAGTAATCGTCTCTCCGCCAATTGGTATCACAGATGTATGTTTCAAATACCCTTGTTCGAAAACAGCAAGTGTTGTTGAACCACCGCCAATATCGAGAAGCGCAACACCAAGTTCTTTTTCATCTTTTGATAGCACAAGAGAGCCCGCAGCAAGTGGTTGAAGCGCAATATCTGTAATCTCCAAGCCTGCTCTTTCTACACATCTTAATGAATTATGTAAAATCGTGCGCATACCTGTGATTAATATCCCTCTCATTTCCAATCGAACACCAATCATGCCTCTTGGATCGCTAATCTCATCAAGCTCGTCCACTTTATAATGAACTGGGATAATATCGACAATCTCCCTGTCAGAAGGAATCGTAATCAATTCGGCTGCCTCTCTAACCCTTACAACATCCGCAATGGTTATCTCCTTATTATCACTTGAAACTGCGACAACGCCATGGCAAGGTTGTAACATTACATGATTACCGCTTATACCGACTATTACCTTATTGATTTCCATCCCAATCATTCGTTCTGCCTGTTCAACGGCCCGCTGAATAGATTGAACGGTTTCATCTATATCTACGATTGACCCTTTTTTTAATCCTTCTGATTTTACATTTCCTACACCGATTATGTTTAATGTATCGTTAACCATTTCACCAATGATTACTTTAATACTGGATGTACCGATGTCGAGACTTACGTAAATTTCATTGCTGTTCATTCCATGGCACCTCCTTCAAGTTTTAACATTTTTCTAAAAAACAACAATAGGTAATACAAATGTTCTTTCTATCCTTCATAACCATATTGTAGAGGTTGTTCAAAAACTCCGGTAAAAAAGCTTGCGAACTTCTCGGCTCTTTTTATCCTCCTTTTTGAACACGCACTTGTAGTGATATAGCTACCAAAGAATCGTTTTCCCTTTGGATAGTCTGTCTATTTTTCAAAGCAGAATCGTACATGTGTTAAACAAATTAGAATTTCACATGTCATGTCATCTGTTTCATAAACGATACACTTCTTAACAATATTCGTCATGCATAACATATTTCCTTTAAAAAAACACTAATTTTTTTCTGTTTTTTCTTTAAAAAGGGACCATTTTGTTAACATTACGCGTCGTATAACTGCTATATTTTGAAACAATCTTACACCAAATGCAAAAACAGCAGCTAAATATAAGTCTACACCAAGATGTACGCCTAGAAAAGCTAAACTTGCAGCCAAGATGATATTAAAGAAAAATCCAGATACAAAAACTTTTTCATCATAGATATTTTGTAAATGCGCCCTAATTCCACCAACTAAAGTATCTAATGCTGCAAGAATCGCGATCGACAAATAATTCGCATATTCAGCGGAAATTTTGATATCTGTTAAAAGGCCTAAAGTGATGCCTACTAAAAGGCCAAAAATAGGAAGCCACATAGGTTATTTGTCCTCCTATTCATCAATGGGTTCCATATATTGAATATTTAATGAGTTTTGATAAGAAGGTAGCGTTACTTTGTCCAATGGGTTAGAAATAGTAACCTCATAATTATCCACATAAAAATTATCGATTGTCGGAGAAACCTGAATCCTTTCTTTAAGTTTCTTGGCGTCTTTTGCAAGTACCCTTACTTCAATTGAACCCCTTGATACACTCTTGCCATCAATCTTTGTTTGTCCATTAATATCTCGAATAACAGATGTAGTAATAATCCTCTGCCCATTTATCGAAATCTCTTTTGCGTCGTATAGGTATAACTCATTTAGCAGCCGTTTTAAAAGCTCAGGAGAAGCATTCGGAATGTTCTCACCTAATAGAATGTTTTCCTCAATTGGTTTAATGGTTAAAATAATTCCTTTTCCACTCACTTCAGTCATTCCTGCTTCGCTTTTGAGCTCTTCCAACGTTTCACTTAGAATTTGCTCCTTACTCTGACTTCTTGTTGTATCGTATTGAGCAAGCTTTTCTTCTAAATTACTGATTTCCTGAACCAATTCAGTTTGGACTTTCTGCTCCTTTAATATACCGCTTCTAAGCTCGTAGGAGTCACGCGTATCCCTTACCTGCTTGATGGATGGTTCTTTAATCGTTTTATATTGAATGGCTACCATAAATCCAATGATCACCGCAATTAAAGTAAAGGCGATTTTATTCCTTTTTTTCAAAAGTGTCACCAAGCTTTCTTTGGTACGGTGAATTTTCTTAGCTACTAAATACCGGTTCCATTTCCACTTCATTTTGCTTCAATATCGTGAATATGATATTTTCATTCACTAATTGATCTTTGACTCCTCCAGCTAAGTTAAGTGAAGCCTCCAACACGTTAGTATCCCCAATTGCCGTGATCACAAAAGGTGCAGGATACTGCTGTCCGTCCACAGTAATTACAGGACCATTGCAAACAATATACGAATTATGATTCAGCCTCTGTCCGTTAACAGCCACCGCAGCTGCACCTGATATGTACAATTCATTAATGACCTTAAAAACATGCTGTTCATGAACTAGGTAATCATTTATATTATCATCTACTTTTCCAGTCATACCGTCTGCAAGCGTCACGGTAAGTCCTGGTCCTTTCACTTTAATCTTCCCTAGAAACATCCGATATTTCTTAGCTTCTTTTGCAAGTTTAAACGAGGATTCCTTTTCTTTTGAAAGGTCTTTTTCAATATCTGTTACTTGTGCCTGCTTTTTCCGTAATTCCTGACTGAGTTTCCTGTTCACTTTTTCTTGTTCGATTAGCTGTTCTCTAAGCTCATATTCTCGATCCCACGTTTGATTTACTAGGTTTGCTTCCCTCTGTTTTTGCTTTGTTAGATTATAGGAAAAAGCAACCATAAACCCAAGGACAAGACTCACAATGGAAAGGATGACTTTTCTACCTTTAATGATTTTCATCTTGTTTCTCCCCATCAATCTCTTCCGTTAGATTAGGGGTATCATAAGCTTTAAAGAAAGAGCCCACTTCAAGATTAATGACCCCTTTTATATTTGGATCTAATTGAGCAACAATCGAAGGGTAATGTATCATTTTCTTAGATAAAGTTCTGCTAGTCGCACTCACTTCAAACCCATCATTCATAAACAACGTTATATGATAGGCGTCCGTTTTGGTAGGTTCCTTACGAATTTCAGAAATTGAGTTTCGAATTTCTTCAGGCAATTCTTTCAATTCATCCAATAATAGGTTTAATGCATCACCTTCAGTAAAATCAATCAGCACAGGCGCGAAAACTGGAATTTCTCCGCGTTCAAGCTTGGTCAGGATCTTGCCGTTTTCCATGATTGGATAAAATCGACTGTTTTTTGAAAGATAAGCGATTCTTTCAAATTCGGTTATCGTGAGCAACACTGAATTTGGAAATTGTGTTGAAACGCTAACAGACTCAATTTCCTCTTGACTTTCTTTCATTTTTTTTATCATTTCACTTTTGTTAACTTTCCAAATGTTAGTATCAATTGTTAAGCCACTTAACGTAATAATTTGATCTGATGATAAATATTGATTCCCCCTTACCTTAATTTCTTTAATATAGCTAAGTGGAGAAAGAAAATACAAAACACTAGCAATTAGAATAAAAAAGAATGATAGCAATAGAATCAACCTTCTATTCGCTTTTCTTTTTCTAAGCTTCTTTAATTTTGGGATACGATCTTCAATGGAAACAATTTTTCCTTTTTCCATCTCCCTCACCTCTTCCTGAAAACAAATGGACTATGCTGTAATCCGCCTGCTGCCAATTGGCAGGAATAAGATCTCATAATAATACGAATGAGATTATTTCAGGATATTTTTATAGCACACGATTAAGCATGATTCGTATACTACAGAAGTTATTTTCGACCAATAATTTCGACTTCTGTTTCAAGTTTAACCCCAAATTTTCCGTATACAGTATCTTTTACATGCTGGATTAAAGCTAACACATCCTTTGCACTACCTTCACCTGTATTGACAATAAAATTCCCATGCATTTCAGAAATTTTTGCTCCACCAATTGCATGCCCTTTTAATCCAGCGTCCTGAACAAGCTGGCCAGCATAATGTGGCAGCGGATTACGGAAGATGCTTCCTGCACAAGGCAAATCATATGGCTGCGTTTCTTTTCTATAATTTTTATTGTTCTGCATTGCAGCAACAATTTCCTCCCGGTTGCCTGACTTTAATTGAAAAACAGCCGATAAAACAATGCCCGGTCGTTTTTTTTGAAGGATCGAGGTTCGATAGGAGAATTCCATTTCTGCTGCTGATAACCATTGTAGTGTTCCATCAGCAAACAGAATATATGCTTTTTTTAATACTTTAGAAATATCTGAACCATGGGCACCAGCATTCATATATACAGCGCCACCAACTGAACCAGGTATTCCACTCGCGAATTCTAAACCTGAAAGTCCTTTCCTGCTAAATTGTACAGAAAGACTTACAAGTGAGAAACCTGCCCCTGCTGTGATATCAGTACCTTCTATTTCTAATGAGTCTAATCCCTTACCTAATTTAATAACAGCACCTTTTATACCTTGATCTGAGACGAGCAGATTTGATCCACGGCCTATTGCTCGCCACTCGATGTTATGTTCCTTTATGATCTCCATCGCTTTTTCTAAATTTTCAAGGGACGATGGCTCAATGAAAATCTCTGCCGGACCGCCAACTTTCATTGTTGTATGGTTTGCAAGTGGTTCGTTTTCACGCACCTTACCTACTTCCATCTGGTTTAATTTCTCTATTACTTCTTTCATCATAATCCTCCTTCATTTCAAGTTCTTCCATTGTATGCTATAAAAGTTTGAACGGTTCGATTTGAATAATCCGATCGCCTCTCTATAAAGTGAAACTTCAATCAGTGAGGGTTTTACTGCCCGTTAATACGGAATAAATTCTGATGAGACATCGCATATTATATGTATAGAAACGGTGAATATCAATGATCTTTTTTCACTAAATTTCCTAGTAATTTTTTTCTAAGATATAGAAAACAAAGCACTGTCAGCTTTTACCCTCTTATACTATAGTCTAAACACCCTTTCATTACCACAATAAACACTGGTTTTTAATCCAGAAACAACTTGGTAATATTTGAATTAAATAAGGAATATTCAAACGCTTTTCAAAAATAATCCTAAAGACCCATGACACAATTTTGAATGTATAAAAGTTTGTACTTAGTATACAGATTAAACAGGCTTATGTACGCTCGAAAAAGAAATTAGTACTATTTTTTCAGAGGGTAGGAAATTTTTGACCTTATGGTGTTGCAGATACATGATCGGGTGATGCATAACTATTTCTCGATAGTTCTTATTCCTATCTAGTACAGAACACATACTACGCCCTTATGATTCAAAATAGGAATTGCCCATAGAAAGAGATTCCTCATTCTTCAGGCAATTCCTATTCACCTTGACATATAGTTAGATATGACAGTGCTACCGTCCATTCAAATCATCAATAGGAGGCAATGCTTAGATTTTTAATACCTTGAATATCTACTTATGTTTAATAACACTCCTATTGCTATTAGCATCAAGGTTAAAGATGATCCGCCATAACTTAGTAACGGAAGTGTTATTCCAGTTACAGGCATTAGCCCTGTCACGACTCCGATATTAATCATCACCTGAATTGCTACCATTGCAATGATTCCGACTGCAACAAGACTCCCATATAGATCTGGAGCTCCTAACGCAATCCGGACCCCTCTCCACAAAAGCAACGCAAATAATAAAATCACCAATGTCCCACCTATAAACCCAAGTTCTTCTGAAATTATGGCAAAAATAAAATCCGTTTGCGGTTCAGGCAAGTAGAAAAACTTTTGTCGGCTTTGTCCAAGTCCAAGTCCAAACAATCCGCCAGGACCGATTGCATAAAAGGACTGAATCATTTGAAAGCCACTATTTTGCGGGTCTGCCCAAGGATCTAGAAAAGAGGTAATTCGCTTTATTCGATAAGGTGCCGAAGCAATGAGACCCACAAAGCCCGCTACTCCAAGTAAACCGAGCCAAGCAAAATGTATCACTCTTGCCCCTGAAATAAAAATCATAACAACACAAGTTCCTACCATGACTGTACCTGTCCCAAGATCAGGCTGTAACATGATTAGGCCAAACGCTAAAAACACAAGTCCCAACGAAGGCATTAATCCCTTCTTGAAGGAGGTAATGAACTTTTGCCGTTCTGATAAAAATTTCGCTAAAAATGCAATCATGGCTAATTTCATAAACTCTGATGGCTGAATCGAAAATGCACCAACACCAATCCAGCTTCGTGAACCGTTTCGCTCTACACCTATACCAGGGACTAAAACAGCGAGCAGCAAAACAAAACAAACGATAACAATGAGCTTTGCCCATGTTCTCCATGTCCAATAATCAACATTCATGATGAGGAACATGCAGACGACCCCAACTCCAGCAAATAGAAGCTGTCGTTTTGCAAAGTAGAACGAGTCTCCCTCAAACTTGTAAGCAGCCCATATCGCACTAGCACTATACACCATGATTAACCCAATCGCCAGCAGACTTAAAGTAACAATAATTAAAATAAAATCCGGATTTGATTTTTTCAACGGCACTGTCATACACCTCTAGTACGTATTAGAGCCTGTACGAGCCTTCTATTCTTATCACGCTAATTTAAGCATAATAAGTCAAAAAAAGTGATAAGTACGTTCCCCCCTTATTATCGGACTGTAATCGTACCGAAGCTTAAGTGGAGGTTTAGTTCAATCAATCGGGTTCATAGCGTTAATCAAGATTCGCGATACTAGAATGAGATTAACCATCCGTTGAGTATAAACTATACTCCAAATAATAGGAGTTTTACTCTATCACTTTTTTTAAAAGATGTCATTCAAACAAGAGAAGCAGAAATCATTCTCCATTATGCAAGCTCAGTGTTCTGATAAGAAGCTCTTATTTCAGTTTATGCACTGCCTCCATAAACATGTCTCCTCTTATTTCGAAACTTTTATACTGATCCCAGCTTGCACATGCAGGTGAAAGTAGGATACAATCCCCTTCTTTTGAAACTTCATACGCTGCTGGTACGGCTTTCTCTACATTATCGACATGTTTTACAATAGATATTCCTACATCACGTGCAACTCGTTCAATTTTCTCTGCCGTTTCACCAAATGTAATAACAGCTTTTACATGCTTTAAATATGGTTTTAGTTCATCAAATTCATTGCCTCGATCAAGTCCTCCAGCAAGCAAGATAACCGGAACATCAAATGATGATAGTGCCATTTGAGCCGCTAAAATATTCGTTGCTTTAGAGTCATTATAAAACATTCTTCCCTCAATCGTTGCTACATATTGAGTTCTATGTGTAACTCCTTGGAAGGTTTGAAGAACATGCTGGATTGCTTCGTTCTTGACATTTTTAAGTTTTGCAGCTGCTACAGCCGCGAGTATATTTTCTAAATTATGCTTTCCAGGTAGACGAATATCTGAAACATTAACAATACGCTCACCGCGGAAATATACGGCATTACCTTCAATATACACTCCATTTTCATGCTTGTTAGTTATTGAAAATGGAACAAGCTCTGCCAAAGAATTCTTTGCCATATTCATCGTTTCTTCTTGATTCGCATTATAGATAAAATAATCACTGCCGATTTGATTTTTCATAACCGCCGTTTTCGCTTCAATGTACTCCTGTTTTGAATCATGGTAATCAAGGTGAGCATCATAAATATTGGTTACAACTGCGATTTCTGGCTTAAATCTATCAATCCCCATCAATTGGAATGATGATAATTCAATCACAATCGTTTCATCAGCTGTTGCATTTTCTGCCACACCTGAAGCAACCGTACCGATATTCCCAGCGATCAACGGCAACTTTCCACCCTCTTTGAGCATTTCAAAGATAAGCGTCGTAGTTGTTGTTTTTCCATTCGTTCCCGTTATCGCAACAAATGGCGCTTCACTTACATGATAGGCCAATTCAACTTCCGTGATGACTGGAATGTCTCTTTCAATTGCGCCCTTAACAAGCGGATTTCGATAAGGGATCCCTGGATTTTTCACAATGAGTTCAAAGCCCTCATCAAGTAATTCAATCGGATGACTTCCACAAACCACTTTAATCCCTTGTTCCAGTAAGCCTTGTGCTTCTGGATTCTCTGATAATGGCTTCATATCATTGACTGTAACAAAAGCACCTAATTTATGTAAAAGGGATGCTGCGGTTACTCCACTTTTCGCTAATCCCAACACTAATATTTTTTTCCTTAAATAACTTGTAGTCTCTTTCACTTATAACCACACCTCTAAATAGATTCCTAAAATAGCAAATAATAAGCCGACCGACCAAAATGTAACGACAACTCTCCACTCGGACCAGCCAACCAATTCATAATGGTGATGCAAAGGACTCATTTTAAAAATCCGTTTTCCTGTCGTTTTAAAGGAGGCAACCTGTAAAATAACAGATAGTGTTTCAATGACAAATACCCCGCCGACAATAACCAATAGTAGCTCTAGATTTGTTAACAGTGCGATGGCAGCAACAGCGCCACCTAATGCCAAAGATCCGGTATCTCCCATAAACACTTTTGCAGGATGGGCATTGAATACAAGGAATCCAAGGACGGCCCCTACTACGGATACAGAAAAAATCGCGACATCGTATTGTGATTGGTACCAGGCTAACACAGCAAATGCACCAAAAGCAATCGCAGACGTTCCTGAAACAAGTCCGTCCAAGCCATCTGTTAAATTAACAGCATTTGAAAAACCAACCAACCAGAAAATCACAATGATGATATAAAACCAACCTACATTTAACGCCAAGTCGGTTCCTGGAATAGCAATTTCAGGTACGAAAGCATCTGTCTTGCGATAGATTAGATAAAAAATGACGGATATGATAATTTGTCCAACTAGCTTTTGACGTGATGTCAAGCCCAGATTACGTTTCATTACCACTTTTATAAAATCGTCAAGGAAACCTAAAAGGCCAAAACCAATCATAACTAACAACAATAAATAAATTTCTATAGATGGTTCAGAAAATTTAAATACCATTGTCAATGTTGTAATCGCAACAGCAAGTAAAATGACCAAGCCGCCCATTGTCGGTGTCCCAGATTTTTTCTGATGAGATTTAGGTCCTTCTTCCCGAATGCTTTGTCCAAATTTGAGCCTACGTAAGAAAGGGATAAAAATTGGTGATAGAAGAACTGTAATTAAAAACCCTGTCAATATTGTATAAAAAATTACTTGTTCTAACATGAATCTATTCCCTCATTCCTAATGCAGTATTACAATTTATAAATTCCACTGCCGTTATTTCATCCATTTCATAATATGTTTCAGATGTTTTATTCAGAATACTTATATTACTTTTCATAATAATCATTTTTCAAAATTCCATCTCTTTCTGTTTTTTATAGTACGTATAATAGAGTGAAACTCAATCAGTGTGGGGGGCTTCACCCCCCACCTATGCCTCTTCGATTCCTCTCATCCTTGATATTGCTTGGCTTATGAGTAGAAGTTTTCGCTAGACATCAAAATTGGTTGAAATAACATATAGTTATCTAGGTTAAAGGAGATAAATCCCACTCTTTTTCAAGTATACGCAAACTAGCCCTAATTACTTCCTATTTCGTAAAATCGATTCCTTCGCGACCAATCTATCATCGAAGTCAAGCACTTGATCACCTATAATTTGATAAGTTTCATGTCCTTTTCCAGCGATTAATATAACATCTCCACTTGTTGCAACAGAGATTGCATAATCTATCGCTTCTTTACGGTCTTGGATAACCTGATAATTCTTCTCATGAACTCCCTTTTCCATATCTCGCAAAATTTGTGTTGGATTCTCACTTCTAGGATTATCGGAAGTGAAAATAGGGTCTGTCGCCCACTCTGATGCAATTTTCGCCATGATTGGCCGTTTTGTTTTATCACGATCCCCACCACAACCCACGACAACAAATATTTTCTTATGTGCAAATTCACGCACTGTTTTCAAGACATTTTCAAGACTGTCTGGCGTATGGGCATAATCGACAATTACCGCAAAATCCTGACCTCCCTGGACAAGCTCAAAGCGGCCAGCCACTCCTTGAACAGATTCAAGTGACCGTATAATTGAATCAAGTTTTACTCCAGCACATAAAGAAGCCCCTATGGCAGCAAGAACATTATAGACGCTAAATTTACCAATTAGCTTTAGGTTCACGGATTGCTCTCTTCCAGCTGTTACTAGTGTAAATTGAGTTCCACTAGAATGGATTGAAATATTCTTAGCCATAATATCTGCTTCTTGATCAATTCCATATGTAAGAATATGTGCAGCCGTTGCCTTGATGAAATCTTCTGTCGCCTCATCATCTGCATTCAACACCGCGTATTTTGGTCGATTATCTAGGTAAGCATTGCCAAGCTGTGAGAAAAACAAGGATTTTGCAAACTTATATCGTTCCATCGTTCCATGAAAATCAAGATGATCTTGGGTAAGATTCGTAAATACGGCAATATCATAATCACAGCCATGAACCCTTCCAAGTTCCAATGCATGAGAAGATACTTCCATAATGGCTGTATCCACTTGAACTTGCGTCATCTGATGAAAAATTTGTTGTAACGTAATGCTGTCTGGTGTCGTATTTTTTGTGTCAGCTTTTTTGTCGCCAATTTTCGTGTACATCGTTCCGATTAAACCTGTTGCCACATGCTCATCCTGAAAGATTTTTTCAAGCAAATGACTCGTTGTTGTCTTGCCATTTGTTCCTGTTATACCAATTAGTTTAAGCTTTTGGGTAGGATGATTGTAAAAGGCATCGGCAACGACTGCCATAGCTCGTTTGGTATCACGAACGACATACACTGGAACTCCTACATTCATTGGTTTCTCAGCTAAAATAGCGGCTGCACCTAGTTCGACTGCTTTTTCTGCAAAGTCATGGCCATCCACTGTATAACCTTTCACACAAACAAATAAACTGCCCTCTTTTACTTGTCTTGTATCATGTTCAATGGAGGTTATTTCAGGATTTTCCCCTTCAAACAAAGTCAAAGAATGTAAGGTTGAAAGTATCGCTTGAAGTCTCATTTTTCCATTCCTCTCTGCCTATTTAAAGGCATAATTATAATGTAATGCAATCAATCTGTCGAGGTTAGGATTAGTCCTTATGTAAAACAGACATGAACAATCCTTTCACTGCGTAAAAAAACCGCGGCTGAAATTAACCCAGCCGCTTGATTTGTTTCTTTATTATTCTATACTTATTCTGAACTTTCGCCAAGATAAATTCTAATTGTTGACCCTTCTTTTACTTTCACACCTGCTTCTGGAGATTGTTTTACTACCATAGTCCCATCCCCGCTTACATCTAGATTCACTTTGCCGATAAGTTGTGTTTGCAATTCCTTTGCAGTTAATCCTACTACATCCGGTAATTCAACCATAACAGGATCGTCCCATTTCGTTTTCTTTTCAATTTGTGTATCACGTGGCTTCACACCCATTGTCCGCAGTGCATCCTCCATAATATTTCCTACGATAGGTGCAGCTACTACCCCACCAAATTGAACAGTTCCTTTCGGGTTATCGACCGCTACATAAACGACAATTTCAGGATGATCCGCTGGTGCAAAGCCGATGAATGAAACGATATAGTTATTCTCTAAATAACGTCCATTCTCCGCTTTTTGCGCAGTACCGGTCTTTCCACCAACACGATATGAATCTACATATGCCCCAGTACCACTTCCCTTTGCTACAACAGCCTCCAGTGCCCCACGGATTTTTGCCGAAGTTTCTTCAGAAATAACCTTCCTTTTCGCTTGGGGCGATTTTCGCATGATTGTCTCACCTGTTTGTGAATCAACCATTTCTTTAGCGATGTAAGGGGTATATAATGTACCGCCATTTACCGCTGCGGCTACAGCCGCTACCTGTTGAATTGGAGTGACTGATACACCTTGTCCAAACGCGGTAGTGGCCTGTTCAAGAGGACCTACCCTATCGATATCGAACAGGATTCCTGTCCCTTCACCTTGAAGGTCAATCCCTGTCTTTTGCCCAAAACCGAAATCACTAATATATTGAAAAAGTTTGTCTTTCCCAAGCCGCATTCCTAGCTCCACAAAACCGGGGTTACATGAATTTTGAACGACTTCCATGTACGTCTGCGATCCGTGTCCGCCTCTTTTCCAACAATGAAGCTTTGTTCCCGCCACTTCGATGTATCCTGGATCATAGAACGTATCCTTTTCAAGGTCAACCTTCCCTTCCTCCAATGCTGCGGCAAGAGTAATAATCTTGAAAGTTGAACCCGGCTCATAAGAACTCCACACAGGAAGATTTCGGTTATAAACTTCACTTCTCACATTTTGAAAGTTGGCAGGATCAAATGTCGGTCTGCTTGACATTGCTAGAATTTCCCCGTTGTTTGGGTTCATTGCAATGGCAATGATACCATCTGGATTATAAGTCGCTTCAGCAAGATCTAGCTCCCTTTCAATAATCGTTTGAATCCTGTTGTCTATTGTCAATTTCAGATCATCACCATTTACGGGTGCACTAAAGTCATCCGCCATATTTTCTAATTTTTTCCCCTTTGCATCGGTGTATAATTTCACATACCCTTTTTCACCGCTTAATTCTTTATCATAGGAAAGCTCAATTCCCATTAATCCTTGATTATCAGCTCCGGTGAATCCGAGCACATGGGATAAGTATTCACCAAATGGATAATATCGCTTCGAATCTTCGGCAATGTATACCCCTTTTAGACCTAGAGCTTTCACTTTTTTTGCTTTTTCATGAGAGATTTTTCTTCCTTCGGGAATTCTTTCGCTCGAAGTATGTTTTGTAATTAGTTTATATGCTTTTTCTTTGTCCATGTCCAA
Source organism: Paenibacillus sp. FJAT-29882 (assembly GCF_001510645.1). Lineage (GTDB taxonomy): Bacteria > Bacillota > Bacilli > Bacillales > DSM-1321 > Peribacillus. The sequence goes on from NZ_LMVB01000001.1 coordinate 2,371,429, forward strand.
CACGGAAGCAAGTTGTTCTGCTGTCTCAGCAGGATTGACAACCTGCCTTGGAATGACATATACCGTCGGAGCCGAGATATTCGTTGCCAATGGGACACCATTCCGATCGAGAATTTGCCCTCGCATGGGTTCAAAAGTAATATTTCTGCTCCAAGAATCTTCAGCAAGTCCCGTTAATTTCTCTCCAAGATAAAATTGAACAATTCCTAATCGAATAACAATGATCGTAAAGACCGTTAGCCCAATAAGCAAGAAGATTGCCAACCGTTTTCTTACCGTTACATTTGAAACACGCACAAAAAGGCACCTCCATTTTCATCCTGCTTGTACAAGTTATATGTTGTTCAAGAAATAACTAGAACAAAATGAAGGTGCTGGATTTAAGAATACTAGTTTTAATACAAAAAACGATTGGTGTTAAAACACCACCAATTATTATGAAGAATATACCATTAAGTACGCTACACTCACATAATCACAATGGTGGCGGTGCGGAGCCAGAATTTTGGTTCCTTTCTAAATAAAACCAGTATACCCGATAAATGGTTTGGATATATTAGTAAGTTGCGCAGACCTGCCCCATGTCCTTCATACAAAAAAAGAAAGGATGAGGAAATCCTCATCCTTACCCTTTAATCAACCACTTCGTCTTCTTTATCTTTAGATTCCATTTCTTCTTGAACAATATCTCCAGGCTTTTTCAAGTTTACGAGGAAATAATCTGCCTCTTTCATAACGGCGCCTACTTTAAAGTTCTGACTCTCGACATACCCGTTTCCTGCAGCATTTAATTTCAATTTCGCAATATTCGCCAGCTTCATGACGTCTCTTAAAGACCAACCAGTTAAATCTGGAGCAAGCATAGCTCCTTCCGTTCGGAGGATGATCTTTTCACCTTCTAGTAAAATAGTTCCAGCTTTTGGCGCCTGATTGATAACCGTAGTACCTTTTCCAATCGTAACGACTTCGTATCCCGATTTTTTAAGATTTTCCACTGCAGACTTCACAGGTCGATCCGTATAATCGCTAATTTTCTCTGAGGTTTGATTCGGAATATTAGCTGGTTCAATATTTAAATATTGCAGACTGCTTTTCATAACTGGGTTAAAGATTTCGGCTACTGGGTCTGACCCAACCTCACCGGCTTTCAGTTTTGGTTTTTTTATCGCGACATACACAACCAGTTCCGGATCATCAAGTGGTGCCATTCCTAAAAAAGAAAAAATATAGTTTCCGCCACCTCTCGATATACCATCACCTGTGCTAAATTGAGCAGTCCCTGTTTTTCCAGCTACTTCATAGCCATCAATTTTGTATTTTTTTCCTGTCCCATGTTCTGCAGTAAGGACAGTACCTAAATACTCACGAACCTTTTTCGCAGTTTCAGCTGATATCGGCTGACCTGCCATAGTTGGATTGGTTTTTTTTATGGTTTCGTTCGTATTTGGATCACTCAGCTTTTTAATCACATAAGGTGCCATCATTTTTCCATCATTAGCTATAGCAGACGCCGCTTGAATTTGCTGAATAGCAGTCATCGAAGACGCTTGTCCAACAGAAGTCATTGCTTTATCACGTTTATATTTGTACTGAATCGTACCAGTTTTTTCAAAAGGTAAATCAATTCCAGTAAGACGATCTAAACCAAACTTTGTAAGATAATCACGAAGTTTATCTTCTCCAAGGAGGTCCATCGCAATCGTAACAACTCCAACGTTAGAGGAACGTTGAATCCCTTCCAGAAATGACATCTTTTCCCCGCTAGGCATTCCGCTATGGTCATTAATAGGTTTCGTTCCTTTTATGTTATAACTTCCTGAAACAAAGGTATCATTAGGGTTAAATACACCTTCCTCAACCGCTGCCGCTAAGGTAAATATCTTCATCGTTGAACCAGGTTCATAAGGCTCCTCGATCGCGAGGTTTCTCCACGTATCTGTCAGTCCTTCTCTCGTTTTCGGATGAAAGGTCGGCCTTTGACCCATCGCTAAAATTTCACCTGTTTTCGGGTTGGACACGATTCCAATGATTTGTTCTGGGTCATACTTTTCCTGTACTTTAGACATCGAATCCTCTAAAAAGGTCTGAATCTTTTTATCAATTGTTAAAGAAACATTTGTACCATTCACTGGAGCTATTACATTTTCTTTGCTATTAGGCAATGAGAAGCCCCATCTATCACCATCAAACGTTAGCTTTCCATCTGTTTCCTTTAATTCTTTATTTAAGAATTTTTCAATCCCCATCTTACCAATCATTTCATTTGACTTTTCATCTTTTTCAATATAGCCAATTAAATGGGAAGCAAACACTCCATTTGGATAAAAACGTTTATTTTCTCGACTAAATGCAATTCCAGGGAGCTTCAATTTCTCAATTTTTGATTTAACCTCGTAGGAAATATCTTTGCCGGCATTTCCGAATTCCACTTGTTTCTTATCTTTTGAAAGTAGAGCGTATATATCCGCTTCATCCATATCAATTACTTTAGCTAATTCTTTGGCAGTTCGTTTCGGATCAACCACATAATTGGGTTTCATCTTTTCGTCCAATACGGCAAATAGAGTGTATGAAGCCGTATCTTCCGCAATGACTTCTCCATTTGTATCTAGAATGCTGCCTCTTTTCGCTTCAAGCACCCGTTGTTTTTCGTATTTTTTTTCCATTTTTGCTGCTAGAACTTCTCCACCAGCTTGTCCTGTAGCCTCAATATAGAAAAAACGGGCAAGTAACGCAAAAAAGAGCAGCCCGAATACTACGAATAAAAACGCTGCTCCAAGCTTCATATTTTTTTGCTTCATTTGCATTATTCCTGCACAACCTTTACATTATTTTCATTAAGCTTTAAACCAAGGTCGGCTGCTTTTTTCCAAATCCTTTCATATGTGCTTAATTCACTGACTTGTTCTTTTAAATCTACATTCAACCGAGTCTGCTCATCAATAGAATGATTTGTCATTTGAATTGATTTATTCGTTTTATAAATCGCTGCCTGATTGGAAATAACTTTGGTCCCTAGAAAAGCAATGGCAAGAGCAAGAGCACAGATTAATATCATTTCACCAAAGGAAATTTTCATTTTACGGACAATGACGGTTTGTACAGATCTTTGTTGCTCTTGAATCTGTTGTTCTTGAATTTTTTTCGCAACTGAGCTCATTTTGATTCCCCCTTATCTTTTTTCAGCGATCCTCAGCTTGGCTGAACGTGAGCGATTATTTTCTTCCAATTCTTCTTGCGATGGTAGAATAGGTTTTCTTGTGATTAATTTTAGAATGGGTTGAAATTCTTCAGGAATGACAGGTAGACCGTGCGGCATTTCCGGTAAATCACTGTTCTGTTTAAAAACAGATTTACAAATACGGTCCTCTAATGAATGAAACGTAATCACAGAAATTCTACCTTCTGGCTTAAGTAATGCTATCGCTTGTTCAAGAGAGTCTTCGAAAACACCCAGCTCATCATTTACAGCAATTCGTATCGCCTGGAATACACGTTTGGCCGGATGACCGCCTTTACGTCTTGCAGGAGCTGGTATTCCTTCTTTAATTAATTCAACAAGCTCACCGGTGGTTTCAATCGGCTTAATTTCACGAGCTGCCTCTATTTTCCGAGCAATTTGCTTGGAGAACTTCTCTTCACCATATCGAAAGAAAATTTTCGTTAACTCCTGGAATGTCCAAGTATTTACTACATCATAAGCGGATAATCTTGCACTTTGATCCATTCTCATATCTAGTGGTGCATCATGGTGGTAGCTAAATCCACGTTCAGGGGTATCAAGTTGCGGAGATGAAACACCCAAATCATATAAAATTCCGTCCACTTCATGAACATCTCTTAGTAAAAGTTCTTCTGCAATATGTTTGAAATTATTTTGAATTAATATCACTCTATCGCCATATTCTTTCAATTTTTCATGAGCATTCTTGATGGCTGTTTCATCTTGGTCAAAAGCGTAGAGTTTGCCTTTATCCGAAAGCTGAGATGCTAAATAGGCGCTATGGCCTGCTCCTCCAAGTGTACAATCGACATATATGCCATCTGGCTTAATCTGTAATCCATCCACAGTCTCTTTGAGTAGTACGGTAGTGTGTTGAAACATGTAATACATCCTTCCAATCGATTAGTGATGTAGATTCTTCGTTTAAATATCGAAGCCTATCATATTCTCGGCTATTTCAGCGAAAGAATCTTCTGATGTTGAAAAATAGTTTTCCCAAATGGTCTTGCTCCAAATCTCAATTCGATTGGAAACTCCGAGAATAACACATTCTTTTTCTAATTTTCCATATGAAGTAAGTGGTGTGGGAATATTAATTCTTCCTTGTTTATCCAGTTCACATTCAGTCGCACCAGAAAAGAAGAATCGAGTAAAAGCCCGGGCATCTTTCTTTGTCAATGGCAAGCCCTTCAGCTTATCCTCCAATTGACGCCATTCATCCATCGGGTAGCCAAACAAGCATTGATCAAGACCGCGAGTCAAAACAAATGATTCCCCGAGATGTTCTCTGAACTTAGACGGAATGATAATACGCCCTTTTGGATCAATGCTATGATGATATTCCCCCATGAACATGCCCACTACCCCCACTTTCTTTTAACAATGTACCACATTCCCCCACTTTTCACCACTTATTATATAAATTCTGTACTTAGTAAGTTATCCCTCCTTAAATATCCAGTTTTTTTATAAAGTGAATTTTCTTTACAGCGTATTTTCCCTTCAAATGATCTGACTAATTTGACGATAATCCTAACAAAACGAATATGGCGTATAACATCACCATTTACCACGAAGGATCCATCCTATAGCACACTACATTCACCTAATCACAATGGTGGCGGTGCGGAGTCGGATTTGAAATACTTTCTTAATAATGTACGTATATCTGTTAAGCAGATTGGCTATATTATTAAGTCGTGAAGCCCCACCCCATGTCCTTCAAGCAAAAAAATAGAAGACTGGCGCCAAAAAAATCGCCTGTCTTCTTATCATGATTCGTTAAAGAGGATGTTCAAAAAATCCGGTAAACTCGAGGAATGATAATCCCTTTCGTCTTGCCAGTATGTACAGTTAATACGTGCGGTCCTTTAGTTGCACTAGAAATAATAAAATTCGACTATCATTTTTTCCGGACTATTGAACACCTCTTATAGATAAATAACTTTATGCTTGTTGTTAAATGTATATGGCTGCTGAACCAGTTCGTTTATAAAATCTGTACCATATTTATTTAAATAATAGAAAATATTCCACAATCTTTCCTGAGGAGCATCGAGTGGAAATAACGAATGTTCAATCCGCTGATATTTATTCAAGACCACTTCATGCTTCTTACGTGAACTTTCATTCATTTTCCCATAAATAAAATCAAGCTGTTTCTCTATAAGTCTCCGGTTTTTCTGTAACAATGGGTCTAACCCTTTATCAAGGCTTATAGCTCTTTCAGTAAACAATTCATGATTCTCACTTAGCTTCGCTTTCATTTCATGGAATAATACCTCGATTGAATGATCCTTGACAGTATTAAGGAATTCGCTCTGTGCTGATTTAGTCCCAGTTGTTAGCACAGTTTCAAGATTCATCCCTACCTCTTTGAGATCTGTGGCAATCCCTCGCTCGATTATCGTTATATTTAGCCTCGGAATGATTGGGGGCATTTTCATAGAGAATAGTTCAAAAGCTTGCTTCAATTCTGCCCAATAGGCAATTTCCCCAGGCCCAGATATAAATGCAAGCACGGGAAATAGCATTTCTTGCATAATTGGCCGCGTTACTACATTATTACTTAATCGTTCAGGTGTTACTCTAGAACATGCACGAAGCTCTTGCTGAGTAAATAATACTTCCTTATTTTTTCCAGAAAAAACACCATTCACCACTTCTAGTAACATCCGATCCTTTTTCTTCGAATCATAGTAAAACAAGTTAGCCGCTTTTTCTTGAATGTCAATCATCCGCTTATATCCTTTTTGCTGCATAAAAGACTGCTGCGCGTGTACAGCCTTAGTAATTTCTTCCGCTTTATCAATGAACATTGCAAAAAACTCTGATTCCAGTTTTCTTAATCCAGGGTCAGCAGCATCTATCATCAAAAGACCAAAGTCATGAAACCAGTTATCAATTAAACAGGCAAAAAAATCAACAAAGGTAGTAGAACGCTTAATGACTTCATTTGTATCGGCTAGTAATTTATTGGTGAAGTCTGTTTCCCCATATGTTTCGAAAATTTCACTTACCCAAGCTTGCGCTGTTTCTGTGTTCAGTTCAAGATCCGAAATCATCGATTTAAAAGGATGATAGAATGGGTACGTGTTTTTCTCCTGAATTCCATTCTTCAACGTATAAACATGATTCACTTCGGCTAAATCATGATCCTCACCAGCAATCCAAAAAACCGGAATCACCTTTTTACCCAACGCCTTTTCTTGTTCTTCCGCTAATTTAATAATGGAAATCACTTTATGTATCGTATAAAGGGGGCCTGACAGCAGACCTGCCTGCTGTCCTCCAATAACTACGACAGAATCTTCTTTTCGGAATGCCTCTATATTTTCTTTAACGGGAATCGACAAAGAATACTGTGCCATATATTTCTCTATAGAATCAGCCAATTCGTCACGAAAGAAATTTCGTGACATCACTTCTTGATATCGTTTATGATACTTCCCATTATCAGATAAACTGTAATGAAAAAAATCATCTACTTCTAATTGATCAGTAAGATAGTCTGAAGCAAATGCATTTAGTGATGGTAAAGCGAGATCTTTCAACTCCATTTATGTACTCCCTTTCTCTGCTTCTACAATTCTAAATTGAGTATATCATCACATCTACAGAATACAAAAAAAGTTGCCCACGACCTCTAGTCTACTTATAAGAGGATGTTCAAAAAGTTCGGTAAAAAAGAATTGCATCAAAGCTCGGCCTCTCCGGTCCTCACGTATTACCTCATACGTTCCGATCCTCTCGAGATGCGCTCCTCGAACTTCTCGGTTCTTTTTATCCCGCATTAACGGGCAGTCCCCCCACTGATTGAAGTTTCACTTTATCCTCCTTTTTGAACACGCACTATAAAAACTTTAGCGCTCCTTTATATTGTCATTTAAAAGGTTAACAGAACTCTAGTTGTTATTCCATAAAGTAACAAGACAAAATAAACACAAAAGAAAAAAGCAAAATTAAGCCTCCAAAAACCTCTTAATACTTTTTGAAATACGATTTCACCCTTTACCCGATAGTGAACAACTACTACCATGCATGCAATTGCAATCATCGCCAAGAGTAGAATCCAAATAATGTGGCGATCCCAGATAGCCACTATGAGATAGTGCACAGAAAACATAAACAAGAGGGTGCTGATATCCATTGCGACATGAACAGACCGCCGATGATTTCCGGTTACTTGCTTCATAGCAATGAAAAAAATGATATACGCAAGGATAGGCATTGTTATGAAAGTCGCGGCTACACTTGAGAAAATTGATATCATGTTATTCACTCTCCCTACTTTCCATCCCTTTAACTAAGGAATATATAAATGCGGTCATTTCATACGGTTTCTCCCTCTCTATTGCCGTCTCCATTATTTGACCTGTAATGGCGTCAATTTCCGTTCTCCTTCCTGATTCGATATCTTTTAACATGGAAGAACGATTTTTCGAAGTTGCCAGACAAACTTGTTCAATATGGCATAAAACATGTTCACTATTTTCAAGTTCAAATATATTCGAGAGCTCTTCAAAATACTTTTTAAACAAGGCATATAAATGGGGATTATCAATCAATTTACCATTTTCAACCTTTAATATGGCAGTCAAAGGATTAATCATTGCATTTACTAATAATTTTTTTTGGAGTATTTCTTGATAATCTTTTTCAGCTATAAAAGGAAACGTTCCTGTATCTCCGTGAAACAATGGAAAGTTATCCAGATGACCCGAATAGACTGCAATTCGGGTCCCCCCTATTCCAGTGTGTTCAACCGTTGTACTGCCTTGCTTTAGTGCCCCATGTTCCACTACCCCGACATAAATTTCTTTTGAAGCTGCCTCTTTCATCATTTTTATATGTGAGTATCCATTTTGTAAAAAAACAAGTGGAATTACTATGTCCTGAATAATGGGGAAAACATCTTCAAAATGATATTGTTTAACAGCTATGAACAATAAGTTATGATCAGTAATGCCCATGGAAATTGGTACCGCCTTTACCCTATTAATCATAGTGAACCCATCTCTTTTAAGCGTTACCCCTAGCTCCACAAGTTCATCAGCCTGTTCTTTCGTTCTTGTATATAATGTAGTCTCATATGTATCACTTAAATAAGCAGCAAAAAGTAGGCCGATTGATCCGCCGCCGATTATCCCTATATTCATAACTCCCTACCTTCCATTTTTTATGATGGGAAATAGGGCAGTGCATCATTAATTTAAACAGCATTACCGCTTAAATTGAAAAGTAAACTAGATTTTGTATAAAAAGTCTAATTTGCTGCTACGCTCCGCCACACCAACTTTTTTAAGGCTGATTTTCCCTATTTTTAACAAATCGTCTTCCTTCACACTAGTTCACTGCGTTTTAACACGCGATTATGTCATTATTCATTTATGTTACCAAACTTAACCACCACTTGGAATGAAATCTTCTTTATCTAGAAACTATTTTCGAAGATGATGTAACGGTCAATTTTTTACTTATTATACGACTATCTATCGCGATCTCCTTCTCACACCTAAAAAATGTACATAATTCCAATTATTTTTTATATTATGTTAATTAGGTATCTTTCTAGGGAATTGTTTCACTAAATATTATATAATACGTGTAAAACGGTTTCTTTTTCAGAATTCTATTGATAGCCCGGCTAAACTTGCTATTAACAGATTCCTAATACTCACACAAACTGCGGTAAAAAAGGGGAGCTTTTTATGGACTATAAAGTGGAACGATTATTGGTAAATTATAAAACGCTGGAAGAATTTAAAAAATTCAAAGAGTATGGCATTCAAGAGCTATCGATGATGGATGACTTAGAAACAAATATTATCGAAAACGATAGTGAGTCTCCTTTTTACGGAATCTACTTTGGTGACAAGCTTGTTGCTAGGATGAGCCTTTACGAAAGAAAAGCAAAATTCGATCAATATTTCGAACCGAAACAAGATTTTTTAGAATTATGGAAGCTTGAAGTATTGCCGTATTATAGACAAAAACATTACGGATCGTCACTCGTTGAATTCGCGAAAAGCTTCGGAAAACCGATTAAAACAAATCCTAGGGTTAAATCAGAGAAATTCTGGGATAAAATGGACTTTCATTCAGTTTCATATGACATGGATCGAGATTTGGGGGAAAATCCATTATTATGGACACCTGAAACTACTATAATCCAATAAAAACATAATAAATAGCACAAACAGGTATCTAGTACCGCTTGTGCTATTTATTATGGTAAGAATTAAATTTCTCCAACGATTTTAATATAGAGTCAATCTTCACAAAAGTTTTCTCCTAAAGAGTAAACGTTCCCTCTTTCCTTCAGCTACTTTTCTACCCTTTCTAAGTTTCCGTTCTTATCCATCTGGAATTTCACCTTTTTTTCTTTTTTATCTTCTTCTAACACAATTAATTTTCTTGCTCGTTCCATAATCTGAAGCAACGCATTATAGTCATCTTCAACTGAGCTCAGTTTTTCAAACAGCTTTTTGTTATCATTTTTCAATTTCTCGTTTTCTCGCAGAAGTTTATCATACTCTTGTGTAATCAATTGTCTGTCACGGCTATCATTTAACGTTTGTTCCGCTACACGCGTAAGATACTGGACAACATCTTGCATAGTAATTGTTGAGTTAGTTAGTTGTAATTGTGGAATGTCAACAGAGGTTTCTGTCACAGTAGAGACAACTTCTTCTTTTTCTATTAACGGAAGCTTTTTGTTTTCTTTTCTTTGAATTTTTGCCAGTTCAATACCGGATTTATACTGTTTTCTTACATGTGAGTTCCAGCGAAAACCGCAAGCAGCAGCAGTTCGTGATAAATTCTTTCCCACCTCTTCAAAGGAATTGAGCTGGGTACTTCCTTCGCGAATGTGACGTAAAACCACCTCAGCCAGTAGAACATCTTCATCTTGAGTCCATGCATCCTGCCTTGCTATTGACATTGAAATCCCCCCAACTTATTTTTTATCCTCTATGCATAACTGTGTACTCTCATACTTTTTGGGTAAGAAGTCTGTTTCTTAAAAGACCAGTTTGCACTTGGCTTATTTCTGTACAAATTCTTTACTCAATGATGATGGGGTGCGACTCGCAAGGGGTCTACCCCTATTGGTTACAAGTCAACCTCACTGTACTACATTCATATGCACTTGCTAGATAAGATAGAAGAAGGGAAAAAATATCATACCTGATTTTTCTATAAATTTTGCTACTGCTCTATGATGTTCTGTTGTCTTCTAATGTTCGGCATACAATTCCACAGAATCATTCTTTTAAGCAGTTATTAGGGCATCATCTAATTTACCCCGCATGAACGGGCAGTAAGACCCCACCTCAAGGCTTAGAAGTATCGAAGGTAGCTGGCAGGCACCACTGATTGAAGTTTCACTTTATCCATAACTTCATAGTTAATAGCATTTCTGTTTTTAGGTTGGTTAATGATAAGCTTTAAAAACCCAAGTTCATTGTACACTTCCAATAAAACACAGTTTCCATGTACACAAATCTCACTTTCATTGAATAAGATAGTATTCTTTATGATGGCCATCAATTCCTGCTTGTAATAATGTTAGTTCCTCATTCTTGTGAATAGTTAAACGGTTCAAACTGCTTTCATTAAAATAAAAAAAGCACAAAGATTATAATAATCTTTGTGCTTTTTTATTTTAAGAAATTATTTGCTTACAACTTCTTTTCCGTTGTAAGTTCCACATTCTTTACAGATACGGTGTGAAAGTTTCATTTCACCGCAGCTTGGGCATTCTGTCATACCAGGTACTACTAATTTGAAGTGTGTACGACGTTTTCTTTTTACAGTTTTAGACGTTCTTCTAGCAGGTACAGCCATTATTCCCACCTCCTTATAAAAAGTCAAGAAGCAATGAAGAATGAATGATTCCATTCTTCTCGTTTCCCCATTACGATTCTTTATTGTTGTCAAAATAGTTTGCAAGCTTTGCTAATCTAGGGTCTACTTTCTGCTTCTGTTCTTCTTCATTCAAAACAGACCAGTTTTTCCCAGATTGAGGAGCAGCGCCTTCTACATTGACATCCTCACAAAAAACCTGCATTGGAATTTCAAGCAATAAATTTTCTTTAATTACTGGTATAAGATCCACAACATCACCAATAACAGCAGTCGCTTCATCCATTGCATATTCAGCAAGTTCCGCTTTAAGTATAAAGGTTTCTGTTGTATCAATATCAATCGGATATTTCACATCTACCAGTGTTCGAGAACAAGGAAGAATTAATGTTCCAGATAAATGCAGATGAAAGGTAATGTCTGATGAGTGAATATCAACTCTTCCAGTTACCTTTATTGGCGATACATCGCGAATTTGTGAATCTCTTTCCTTAATATCGGAAATATCCACAAATTCATCTATCCGTAATTCTTTATCCCGAAATTTTTGAAGTTGGCCAATCGTCCATTTCAAATCAATCACCTCAAGGCAACAAAGGTAATTATAGCTGTCTATCTACCGTTTGTCAATATTTTTTCTTTACACCCAGAAAAGCGGAAGGCGCCCGTTTATCGGCGATAAGCATAAGACGAGCAAGCTGTATGGGGAGTGGGTTTCTCCCCATCAGATTGATTGACTTATGACTCGAGCCGATGGCGCCTGTAGCTAGACGCCCAGAAAAGCGGAAACGCCTTGTTCAGCTTCCGAAGAAAATAGGGATTGAACCAAGAAGGCGTCCTTTGCCTTCTTGGGGCACTCACCTTTTTCTCAGGAAGCTAGGCGATACAGCTAGACACCTAGAAAAGCGGAAGGCGAGCAAGCTGCACGGTGGGTTTCTCCCCAACAGATTGTTCAGCTAGCGACTCGATACGATGGCGTCTACAGCTAAGCAACCAAATGTATTAAACTTCGCTCATCATTCTAGTTTTCACAGGTTTCGCGAATCTCACTCCTACTATAATATCCATTTTTCACAGCAATGCAAACATTACTTTGCTAAACTGTGATTTTTCGTGATTTGGAGCCCTTACATTTTCATGATAAAGTAAGTGTAGAATTATATACGCTATTTTTAAGGAGGTAGTTAAGTGAAAGCAGTAGGTATCGTAGTTGAATATAATCCATTTCATAATGGACACGTATATCATGCACTCGAGAGCAAACAAGCGGCAAATGCCGACGTAACCATCGCTATCATGAGCGGTCCATTCCTCCAACGCGGTGAACCTGCCTTAGTGAATAAATGGGCCCGTGCAAAAATGGCTCTTGCCGGAGGAGTAGATCTTGTTTTTGAATTGCCCTATCCATTTGCTACACAGCAGGCGGGAATTTTTGCCGAAGGTGCTATTAGTATTCTTGAAGCACTTGATTGTGATGCATTTTGTTTTGGGAGTGAAGATGGTCGTCTAGAACCTTTTATGCTTACCTATCAATTTTTAATGGAAAATAAAGATGATTTTGATGAAAAGGTTCGTCACCACCTAAAAGCCGGATGCAGTTATCCTAAGGCAGCATCGTTAGCGTTTAATGAGCTAGTAGGACATGAAGAAGTACTCGATTTAACACAGCCCAATAATATTCTCGGTCTAGAATACGTTAAAGCAGCCTTGTCAAAACAATTTAAAATCAAACCATTGACCATTCACCGAATTGCAGCGGGCTATCATGAAACTGAGCTTTCTAAAAGCCCAATTGCTAGTGCAACAAGTATACGTAAAGCGATAGCCGATAAAACAAACTTGAAGGACATCATTACATACGTACCTAAATCGACAAAAGAGGTATTACAGCAATATTTAACAGTCTACCATTCTTTTCACGATTGGGAAAAATTCTGGCCATTGCTAAAATATCAAATTCTTTCAGCATCAGTGGCAGAACTTGCCGATATCTATGAAATTGAAGAAGGAATCGAGTTTAGAATGAAGGAAATGGCAGCAATCGCTTCATCCTTTCATGAATTTATGACGCTACTAAAAACAAAACGCTATACATGGACAAGGATTCAAAGAATGTGTGTTCACCTATTAACCAGAACGAAAAAAGATGATATGCAAGCATTCCAAAAAGCACCATCCTATTTAAGGTTACTCGGGATGAATGCAAACGGACGGGAATATTTACGTGAAATCAAGAAAAATCTTCCTATTCCGCTTATATCCAAGCTGTCCGCATTTAATGATCCATCCATCCAACTTGATATACGTGCTTCTCAGGTATACGCTCTTGGCCTAAGCCAACCTTACCAACACTTACTAATGAAGCGTGAATATGAATCACCTGTTATTATCAGTTAATAGACTTACTCATATATCGTATGAAATTACAGGATCACACACCCATTAGCATAGACTAAAAAAAGATGGCTATTGGTCTTCCCCACATTCATTTCTGAAAGAGGCAGCCCAATGAGTCATCATTTGTTTTTATAAGGTAGGTTTTCTAAATAAGTTCGCGCATCATCAAATGTATCTACAGGTACAATCTTCATCTTTGTTTTAATATCCTTTGCAGCTACTAAGGCTTCACCGTAATTCGAATTTTGACTGCCTCGTTCGTTTGGTGCAAAGAAAATCCCCGCTCCACTTTTATCTGCAGCTACAATCTTTTGCTGAATCCCGCCAATTGGACCCACTGTTCCATCTTCAGACATTGTACCAGTTCCTGCAATTCGGTACCCTTTTGTAAGGTCACCTTTTGTCAGCTGATTATAAATTTCAAGTGAAAACATCAGTCCTGCGGAAGGTCCACCTATTTGCTCACTATCAATTTTAATAGCTGGATTTGTGACGGGACTCTTATCATCTTCAAGCGAAATCCCGATTCCGATTTTTTCCGGTTGTTCCTTAAATGCCTTCAGCCTCATTTTAGCCGTTTGCTCTTTATTATTGCGAAGATAAACAATCTCAACCTCGTCGCCTTCTTTTTTTTCAGCAACGTATTCAATAAACTCCTGGGAAGATCGGAACTTCAAGTGATCTACTTTAATAATCTGATCACCAGGATTTAATGCTTCTGCAGCAGGCATCCCTTCCATTATACCTAGCACATAAACCCCATGATAATCAAAAGTTATCGATTTTCCTGCTTTTTTATATGCAACTTGAATCGCATGATTCTTTGATCCGTCCATCATATGCAGCTGCCTAAGATTATATTCTTCATCACTTTCATTCTCTATACGAATATCCTTTTCAGCAAATAACTCCTGATAATCACTGAACTTTGCGATAGCATAAGAGTATATATTTGCTTTTCCCATTCTTATTGTAGTTAGCATAAAGCTACCTTCAGCCTTATCTCCACCCTCTACAGTAACAATCGGTTCAAGTTCCTGCGCCATGCCCGGTTTTGTTACATAGTAAGGTAAATAATAAAAGGTTGAACCGACAATCAGGACTAACGCTATAAGGAAAGAGCGAATATAAATTTTACGACTCATTATTGTGGGACTCCTTCCAAGTATGAATACATTGTTTAATTTTATCGATATTTAATCTAGCTTCTTCTTCTCCAATAGTAATTATTTCGTTTATATTTGTAAAAGATTTTGAATTATAATTTTCCACATGTGGCCGAATCATCACATCAGATGAAAGTTTTCTACTTTCAGTTAGCTCCATTTGTAAAATATCGAGACTTTGCATAATCACATCATAAATGGAGGTAATCTCTATTTCCTTTTTCACATTTGAAACATCAACAGCAATCACAAGATCTGCCCCCATGCTTCTCACGACCGATACCGGCACTCGATCAATGACACCGCCATCTACTAATAACCGATCACCAATTTTTTCAGGGACAAAGATTCCTGGAATAGAAATACTGGCTCTAACAGCATCTGCTATAGGGCCACTTTGAAAAACAACCTTTTCTCCCTTTTTGATATCAGTGGCAACAATAGCAAGCGGAATATCCAATTCCTCAATCCTTTTATTATATGTAAATACTCGAATGAGCTCTTTCACCTTCTTCCCCGCGACAAACCCCATTTTAGGAACGGTAAAATCCAAATAATACTTTCTTTTGAACGCTTTAGATAACCGATATAACCGTTCTATATCCGATCCTGCCGCGTAAAAAGATCCAACTAACGCCCCCATACTGCTGCCTGCAATCATATCAATCGAAATGCCCGCCTCTTTTAAAACCTTTATAACTCCCAAATGAGCAAATCCTCGGGCTCCACCTGAACCAAGGGCCAGCCCGATTTTCGGTTCTCTCAAAGTTAACTTCCCCCTTTCTTTGAACAATCTAGTTATTTCAGACTTCTTATCAAAGTTATGGTCTTAATTGCGGGCTTATGTGCATATTGTGTATCTAGGTGGACAAGATTACTCTATCGTAATGAACAAATTTACATATTATACCTATTTTATCATTTCTCTAAATAAGTGCATAGCATATTCCCTTTTAAGGAGGCTTGGATTTTGTTTAAAACAAAAATCAAAACAATCGTATTAGCTGCCTCAGCAATTACTATGGCTATAGGTTTAATATCCTTTCCTGAAGATGCTTTTGAAGCGTCTATTAGAGGATTGAATATGTGGTGGGAAATCGTTTTTCCATCCTTGCTGCCATTTTTCATTATCTCGGAATTACTAATTGGGTTTGGGGTGGTTAAATTTATCGGTGTTATTCTCGAACCAGTAATGCGGCCTCTATTTAAAGTTCCAGGGGTTGGGGGATTCGTTTTGGCAATGGGTATGGCATCCGGATTTCCGTCTGGTGCCAAATATACGGCAAGAATGCGTCAAGAAAAGCAGCTCTCGAGAATTGAAGCGGAGCGGCTTGTGTCGTTTACTAATTATTCAAGTCCGTTGTTTATGTTTGGGGCCGTATCAGTCGGTTTTTTTCATAATTCTAGTCTTGGCATTATGCTCGCGATTTCTCATTATTTAGGTAATATTTGCGTTGGGCTTATGATGAGATTTTACGGAAAAGATGAAGAGAAGTCGAACTCTTATCATAAAAAGACATCTTCCATTAAGACTGCACTCCAGCAAATGCATCGGACCCGTATGAACGAAAAACGACCACTTGGTAAATTACTCGGCGACGCTGTGCTTTCTTCCATCCACACTTTATTAATGATTGGTGGATTTATTATCTTATTCTCTGTAATCAATAAATTACTATTTCACATGAATATTACTACCTTCTTTGCACAAGGAGTTATCGCCATATTACATACACTTCATCTTCCAGAAGAATTGAGTATGGCATTCATTTCTGGTCTTTCCGAGATAACCATTGGTTCTCAAATGACAAGTGGTGTCGAAGAGGCAACTCTCATGCAGAAGGCAATTATTACAAGTTTTATTCTTGGCTTTAGCGGGTTTAGCATCCAAGCTCAAGTAGCGAGTATCCTAGCTGACACTGACATTCGTTTTTCACCGTTTTTCTTCGCTCGAATTGTTCATGGCTTCTTGGCTGCTGCTTTTACCTTTATTCTTTGGAAACCCATCTACGAAAAAATCGGCTTAAATGGACAGCCTTCGAACTCCAATCCCGTTTTTATGATGATTGACAATGGTATTGGCATTCATTTTTATGAAAAAATGATGGATTATGGTCCCTTAATTACACTTGCATTTTTGACACTCTATCTCATCATCGGAATTAAGAGAAACTTTGTACATTGAATATGATCAGCGTCATCTTATACCTAAAAAAAACTAACTATATTATGGAATTCCCCAGATAAAAAATAGATGAACAAAAGCATTCTATCTCTTGCACAAAGAGGTTCGACGCTTTTTGTTCATCCAAACTTTTATTGATCAGCAAATTTTTCACACAGTGCTTGTGCAACCACTTCTGGGACTAATTCTGTAATATCTCCACCGTATTTGGCCACTTCTTTCACAATACTAGAACTTAAAAAAGAATATTGATTATTCGTCATAATGAAGAAAGTTTCAATTTGCTCATCTAAGACACGGTTCATGGAGGTAATCTGCATTTCATATTCAAAATCAGATACAGCTCTTAACCCCCTAATGATTGCACTTGCATGAACGCTTTTGGCATAATCTACTGTTAAACCCTGGAAGTAATCAACTTTAACATTTGGAATATGCTTCGTAACTTCACGAATCAATCCGAGACGCTCATCGACTGTAAACAGCGATTTTTTCGAGCTATTATTTAAAACCACTACATTTACCTCTTCAAACACTCTTGCAGCTCTTTGGATAATATCAAGATGTCCTAGTGTAATTGGATCGAAGCTACCTGGACAAATAGAGATTTTCCCCATTTACAATTCCTCCTGCTCACCACGGATATTTCTCCATCTAAATATTGAAACAGAAATGATTCCGTAGTTTTCATGTTTCCATTTAACTAAATCATTCACGTTTTCAGGAAGCACAACATCATCGCCATGCTCACAGACAATAACACCTGATTCTTCAAGAATCTTTGCATCATGAATCATTTCAAGCAATTTCACTAACTTTTGCTGCTTATAAGGAGGATCAAGCACTATCAGCGAAAAGGATAGACTACGTTTTATAATGGCCTTCAAGGCACGCTCAGCATCATTTTTATATACCTCTGAGCGATCTGTAAATCCACATGCTTCAAGGTTTGTTTTCACTGTTTGAAATGCTTGGTAATCGCGATCTACCAAAATGGCCTTATCCATACCCCTACTTAACGCTTCAATCGCAAGTCCACCGCTTCCAGCAAACAAATCAAGTACCTGTCCGCCATCAAAATACGGTCCGATCATATTAAAAATAGATTCTTTTACTTTATCTGTTGTGGGACGCGTCCCTGTCCCTGATACAGCTTTTAACGGTCTTCCCTTACATGTTCCAGAAACAACCCTCATATCTTCCACCACATTTTTCAACTAATTTCATTTCTCATTTATCCTATCATATTCAAAAATGTAAGCCAACACTTTACATAAAGAGCTCCAATTCTATTTCGCTCATATACCCAAATAAAGTGAATCTTCAATCAGCAGGGGCCTTACTGCCCATTATTGCGAGATAAAGTAATACTTTTGTCTATACATATTATTAACAGTTAGAACGATATAACAAGTTAGGTGAAAAAAATTCTAATTCGTTTGAATAAGAAAGAGATATTTGGTGATAATAAGAGTAACAACATCACTTTCGTAGGTGTTGTTGCCAACCGCGGAGAAGTCTTACATTTCCCCATAAGACCTTCCTCCGGTTTCTCCTCTCCCTTTGCCTTCTTCCTTTTATGAAGGAAATAGAAGGACCCTGCAGAGCATACTCTGCAGGTTTTTTTAGGTTTTGTTCATTCAAACGAAGACTAACATCAGATTTATAAAGTGAAACTTCCATCAGTGGAGGTCTTACTACCCGTTAAGAGTGGGATAAAGCAAAAGAACTATCACGTTCTAAAAGCAATACATACATTTCATATTTGTCATTTTTTTGCATCTAATCTATTATGACCCCTTCCTATTTTAAAAGGAATGTAATTTTAGTAAAATCCTCAAGCCTGTTTTCAAGAAAGAGTATATGTACTTAGAAGTTATATTGGAAGAAATCATCCTAGTTCTTGCACCCGCCCTTTTGCTCACGATTGTTTTTTGTTACTTTTACATACGCTTTTTAAAATGATAAAGTAATGATGATGAAAAGACGAAGGAGCGATTGAATTGATACAACGATTTATCGAGCTTGGAAGTGGTTATTCAGATCTATATGAATTACTAGAAATTGGAAAATCGAACAAACATAGAGTTGTCCATCTACTTGCACTACATACCGAATTGAACGATACACCCATCACCTCCCTTGTAATCGTTTTAAAGCCTACACAGCCTGGTGATTTCCAACCATTATATGTGTGCAGGGAAGGCATTCCAAATCCAAATCATAAAGCGAATAAACGGTACGAACTTTTTTTTAATCTTGCTACTGAATTAAATAAATCAATCATCGAATTACAGGTAAAAAACTCCAAACAATTCGCTGAAATCGGGCTATACTATCAGCATCTTATCGGGATTCTTCGCATGAACAGATACTTACCAGCTTTACAATGATAAATGCTGATTCTTCAATAAGGACAGCAAATGCACCAAACTTATTTGAAAAACAAATACTTCATTCAATAAAAAAAGAGCTGCTCATTTTATTATGAGCTGGCTCTTTTTTAGATTCCCATTTTATAATCATATTCTTTCGCTTTGTCAGGCCTAGAGTTCTCAAATTCCATTTTCAAAAACGGCTTATAGGACACTTCCACTTTTTTCACAAATGAATAACTATTCAATTTTTGAGACAATGTCTCGATTTCGTCCATATTGGTGTATATGACCACGTATTTCATCTTTTTAGAGACAAAGTGAATATTGCCAAACTTCCGAAGCATTTTAGCTTGTTTCAATGTATGTAAATATACAATAAGAGCTTGTCTTGTTCCAAACATCTTTATAATTGCTCCTTTTTTATTGACAGAATTCCATCAATAGTAGTTTTATTAAAGAATAATTGAATAATGTGATTAATTTAATGTTTTAACAACGAATCAACCATTCATCCCCGATATGTTTCTCTAAATTACGAAAAATTCAAAATAAGTTTAGTTAAGTTTAGCATAGCGGTTCCTTTTTTTTCAACTATCTTTCTATAACGCCTTGGAGCTTGACGAAGTACGATTCGATATGATTGCCACAACTAATTTCATTTAGTTTTATATTTAATAAAAAAGGTCTGGACATCCAGACCTTTTTCTTTTATCCCGGTTTAACAGGCTGTAATACCTCCACTGATGGAAGTTTCACTTTATGCCGAGCATCCACAGCTACCACCCGTACCACAACTGCCACCGCAGCTTGACCCTGATTCGAAAAATGGGCTTCCTGCAGGTACTTTTATAAAAGGAGACACAGCATGTCCTATCCTATGACTGATTTCATCCAATACAGCCTGTAATTCTGTTTCTGCTCTTTTGAAGGCAGCAATAGAAGGATGGATGTCCATCTCCCGCTTGACCTGACGAATTTCTAAGTTTACACGCTTATAGTCAGGATGGTACTTTCCAAAGCGTTGCACTTCTTCAAACAGGTCTTTTAAAGATGTAAACTTCCTTATCTTATCTTGAGCCCCTTGATCATGGCGCAAATTATATAAAAGCTCAAAATACTCTTGACCAATTTTCGATTCAATAACCATTTCAGCCAAGGCTTCTGCTTTTTGTAAAATACTGACTCTTTCCATAGTAGCAAGCATTAGATTCGCTCACCTCCACTACTATTTTATCATGTATAGGATCTAGAAGCGACCTTCTTTTCTTAATTTTTTCAATATAATTCCATTGTCCAATTTCATTTCACTCAGATTGTTGAACTTATATGTACCTTAAATTGTTTAATAAGATCAACCTTCTTTCCGGTATTATGAATGACAAGCCTCATCTGATGAGGTCCAACTGGTATATCTTTTATAATAAAGGCAGCTGTATTTACTGCTTTTACTTTCTTGTCGTCCATATAAACATAAACAGTCGTCTGGTGCTTTTGATTATGATTTGAAAAAGAATAATCTTTTATATAGCATTCCACGAATACCGAATTTCCCTTAACGAAATAATTTACATTGAAAGGATCGCTGATTTCGTTCTTCGTTGCAGCCTTTGCTACATTTTCTGGCTCTGGAATCTTATTACTACAAGCAGTCAACAAACTCCCAATGAGTAAAATAACTACAAAATATCGCATGAAATAGCCCTCCCTTTGCTTTTAGCTTCTGCAACGGAGAGAGATTTATCCCCTTTTCTACATATAACTTATGTTGAAGGTGTTTTCATCGCTTGAAACATATTCATCATCATCGAAGCAGCTTCTGCAACGGAGAGAGATTTATCCCCTTTTCTATATATAACTTACGCTGAAGGTGTTTTCATCGCTTGAAACATATTCATCATCATCGAAGCAAATTGAACTCCATCAGAAAACTTCGACACTCGGTCTGGAATCGACTTCTTAAAGAAAAAAACTGCATCCGTATCTAATTTTTCAAGCAATTGGGGATTCCTCATTAATTTACGATACCAATATGGCTGCATCCTTAACAATTTCAATAAATCTTCATTTTCTTTAATTACCTCATAAACGTCTTGACGCATCAAGATCTCCCCCTTTTTATCAGTCTTTTTTAAACTCAAATGGATTTTTGCGTGTTTCTATTTTTTTCGGCTCTACTTTTACAGACTGATCTCCTTGAAAGGAAGTGAGAATGCCTTGGATGGCTCCCAAAGCTTGGTTGGCATTTGAAATATATTGTTGAACTTGTGCAATATCCATGTTTTTAAATGTATTTACAAGTGTACTAACTATATCCCCTGTATCCGTTTCTTTTGTTTCCTCCACTGGTTGATCTTTTTTCTCTTCCATATATGTGATCCATTTCTCATGAGAGCCACCTAATAAATACCATTCTTCAAACAGCTGCTGCCAAGAATATTTTCCCGCCTTAACTTGATCTGTCAATCCAGGATGTGTTCGTACGAATTCCTTAAATTTATCAACGGATGGGCGTTTTCTCTTAACCATTCTTCCTCACCTCACAATAAAGCATTAGCCTATTTTCAAATTATGCTGAACGAAAAAATATGTGCCTACTTAAACAAAACAATCTAGAGTTCATATAATATGAAGAACGTCATACAATAAAGTGAAACTTCAATCAGTGAGGGATTTACTACCCGTTAATGCGAGATAAAATCTTAGAGTATCCAAAAAAAAAGCGAGAAATAAAGTTATTCAAATAACTTTATTTCTCGCCTAACCGTTATTTCCCGATAAAATTTTGCGTGTAATACTTTTGATAAACTCCGACTCCTAAATGAGTAAATTCTTTATTTAGCATGGTATCTCGGTGACCTTTACTATTCAACCATCCTTCCATGGCTTCAATAGCATCTACATATTTGGCTGCTATATTCTCACCTGCGATTGTATACATGACCTCACCTGTCTTCAATCGCTCTGCAAGCTCCCCTTCAGTTGGTGACGTATGCGAAAAATACTCAGCATGATACATATCAGAACTATGAAGAAAAGCTACCTCTGAAGTAGGTTCATCCCAGCTTAACGGATCCAAATCAAAACGACCTCGTATAATATTAGTGAAATCGAATATTTGCTGTTTACTTCCATTCTCTACCTTTAACCAGTCTTCCTCAGAAAATTCAGGTTCGCCCACTAATTCACCACTGTATGTTACCTCATATGGCCTTTGCTTAATCAATGTTTCAGCATTTAAATATCGAACACTGGACACGGTCCCTGTAAATTTATCTAGATAGAGCTGGATGTAAATATCACCTATCTTAATTAACGGTCTTATATTCATATCTTCTTCTGATAACTCAAAACGATAGGAACCTAAATCCGTATCTATATCAACAGATGTCTCAAAAAACAAACTTGAATATATTTCGTCGATCGGTTGTCCAATAGAAAACGGTGAAACATCTGTTGAATCACCTATTCCATAGGCAGATACTACTTTCCCTTTCTCCATTGCCAGCTGAAAATAAGTATCTTGCTTTTTATTATAAATCCACCAGTCATACCCATATGCTGATAAATCTACTCTATCTGGTTCACCAAAAGACTTTAAGACTTCATCTTGACCCTTCCCTATTGTCAACGCCAATCCGCTTTTAGGCTTGATTAATCCATTTTCAAGTGTAGGGGCTTTACTTCTCTCAAGATTCGTCATCCCCCCTGAATTGGCCTCCTTTGATCCATCAAGAACTGCATCCTGCTTGACATTCCAATCAAAATTAAAATAAATTCCTAAAATAAAAAATACAATAACGAAAAAAATAATTCTAGCGAACGTCTTCAGAAGACACTCCCCTCTCTTTTTCTTTTTAAAAAAGTAAAAGCGTCCTGAACTATGAAAGAACCACCAAGTTCCTCAATTCCTATTAGAACGCCTTCTGAGCTTAAGAAATTCCGTATTTTATGTTCCTTTTCTGATAGTCATTTGACAAAGTCTATTTTAAAAAGCCGCACCCGCAGGCATTCTCGCATGATCCTACATACCGTAAATGGATTTCATAACCCATATAACAATTCAAAATAATTAGTACTCGTTTATTAATTCCTAAATTTCGAGAACAAATCATATGATACTAATTTACCCCTTCATGTCTAATCCTAATTATATCATGATTATTACACTTATTATAGAAAATGGACCGCTGATATCTTTAGAATAAATGTTAAAAATCCGTTAATATTTATGGAGTTTCTGTGAATGATACCAATAAACGGAAAGATAGCGATTGCAACTTGTATAAATTCATACTATTATAAAATATGAGGGAATTTGGTCTCTACAAACCTTTAAGGATTATAACATGTACCATTGATTTATTTTATTTACTACATATTTAATTGTATGAATAGGGGGTTTTTTCGTGAGATTCGAACAATATGGATTTGAAAACATGACTGGAGATTTAAATCGCCTTGATAGTCTAATGGCTGACTATGGTTTAGTTAGAGCTGAACAATGGGATTACGAACGTGTCAGTTACGATCGTAAATTCGAAGTGAAGGATGGTGTTTTTTATCTGCGTGTACAAGGGTATGCGGTTGAAGGTGATGTAGGGGCTCATAAAGCAGTTATTAAGTTACTAGTTCCACTATTAGGCAAGCATTACTATCCTCACGGTCTAGAATATGGAGAAGATGAACAGTTCCCATCCACCCTAGTTAAACAATGTGAGAGCATATTAGCAGAGTTAAAAAAAGAACTGGATGAATTCAACGGATTATAAGAAATATCCAAAAAAAAGAGGATGCCCCACATGGGTCTTGGCCTCACACTTTACACACAGTTTATAGTGTTACAAACACTTAACTTAAACTGTATATTGTAATAGTGGAGCCTAAACCTTTGTTTTTGGGACATCCTCTTTTTTCTAGAATGTATTCACTCTTTTCAATTTAAGTGCCAAGAATAGCTTTAATAAGCGATGTAGTGTCTCCACCTGGGTAAAGAACATATAATAGAAAATACACTGCAAGCCCCGTTATTCCAGTTAAAAACCAAATAACACTTGTAATTGGCCCAATCTTACGGTGAGTAGCAAATTTCTTTTTAAAAGCTAAAGTAAACATCGTGATACCAAGTATTGCTCCTACAGTTGCTAGGGTAATATGAATGACCAGAAAAACGGTATAATAGATTTTAATATCATCTGGGCCACCAAAGGATGTATTCCCAAGAAAAACTGTTCTTGAAGCGTAAATGATAAAGAATATGATAGCAAATACACCCGCAGCTAACATTGTATTCTGGTGAGCCTTAAAATTACGTTTCTTAATTAAATACCAACCAATTGCCACGGTGATTGAACTCAAGACAATAAAAAACGTACTAATCGTTGGAAGAATTGGTAAAGACATAATCTGCTTTAACGCCCTCTCTATTTATATTCATCATATTCATTTTATAAGACATCATTCAAAAATTCAACAAGTTCGTATATTCTTAACAGAATGCTCACTTTTAAAGATTAAATGAATGCAACTTGCTTTATTTTTTCTTAAAGTTATGATTTCCAGCGTCTATCACAAGCGTATTTACGATACAAAAAAGCAAAGGGTCAGACCCCGCAACAACTAAATACAGTACAAGATTAGTGTAAGAAACACTACAGACTGATTTAGAGTGCGAGGTCAGACCCTTATGAGGAATCCTCGATAAAATCTTCTAATTTATTTTTATTGTTAAGATTTTCATGAAAGGTTCTATTTAACTGGTTGTAAATGGGGCGGTATAGGGTCTATTTTATCATTTGATCCGTTTTCCTTACGGTACCATGCGAAGAAAATATAACCTAGTGTAACGCCAAGTACAATTTCTTGAATAATCTTCATAAGAACGCCACCAAGTTGTTGATCATCCATGATTGGAAGTCCATTAAACATTTCAGGGCCACTTAAAGTTAAGCCAGACAGTGAAGAAGCTGGAACACATAATTCCATTGCCACTAACCAAGCAGACGCATCTGAATAAGTTGAAAACAACGGATCAGTTGCAAAGATAATTAGTGCACAAGCAGGCGTCATTAAGATTCCACTTCCAAATACATAGGCAATTTTCTTAACACCAGAAAGACTAGCTCGTTCAGGTAATTGATTGACTAGTGGAAACCACATAAATATGGCTGAAATAAACAGCAGTATCGTATACCCTGCATGTAACAACATATCAGTTTTCACAAAATCGAAAACTAAAGGAATATGGTAAAAAGAAAATAAAGCGTTAAAAGTAATTAATGCAAAAATTGGTTTCGTAAAGACATTAAACATCCCTTTAATTAATGGTACGTGAAGGATATAACGCCAAAGCCATTCAGGAATTCCCATTATTAGCAAGGGCGGTACAACTAAATACAAAAAAGCCATTTGAGTCATATGTGCACTGAACATAATATGTCCCAGTAAATCCAAAGGAGATCCCTTAATAACGTACAATAACACAATCGCTGTAATGAAAAGTGCTTGCTGCTTTATTCCTACTGGTTCATTATTAATAAACTTATGGCGAAATTTAGATACGAGTAAAACATAACTGACAATGACCAGAATCAAAGAAACTAAAAAATATGGACTCCATAATGCACGAAAACCAAAAATATCAATAGACATATTTAACACCTCTATTTTACACTTATTACCCCTATTATACCTCTTTTTCTATAACAGAGACTAGTATTTCCCTTAAAATTGGTTACTTTTAGCAATCTGGTCTTCGTATGAACCAAAACATTGTTATCCAATAATAGATAGGATAAGAAAGAGCCGGCCCTAAAGCACCGACTCAACTGTAACACTATAATCCAGATTGATTAGTTAGTATTTTTGAACCAGGCAGTTTAAAGCGCCAGCTCTTTCCCAAAAATTAAAGCCAAACGATTGTAAGAAAGACAAGGACAGTGATTAACCCTACTGTCAATCCAGAATAAATAAATAACGCAATCGTTTCATGTCCCTTATGCTTCATATGCATAAAATAATAAAGCTGAAAAATGACCTGAATTGCAGCAAGAAGAAGAATGACTGGAATTATAAACCAACGTGAGATTGATTCCATTGCCACCATTGCAAAGGCGATAAGCGTAAAGAAAATCATCATTGTAAAAGTAATGACTTGATGCTTCATTTCTTCTGCATTTTGTTTGCGTCGATATTCTAAATTTAAATTCGGGTTCGCTGAATTAGATTGTTGATTTGTCATCAGTTATCCCACCATTCCCATTAAATAAACGACCGTAAAGATGAATACCCAAACTACGTCAATAAAGTGCCAGTATAAACTTGCAACAAAGAATTTAGGTGCATTATATAAGCTTAAACCACGTTTTGCATTTCGCAACATAAGTGATAAAAACCACATTAGACCAAACGTGACATGCGCGCCATGAAATCCTACAAGCGTATAGAAGGCTGAACCATATGCGCTACTAGTAAATGTATGACCTAAATGAACATAATGATTAAATTCATAAACTTCTAATGCTAGGAAACTAAAGCCAAGCACAACCGTAATAAGAAGCCAAGTCTGCATTTTCTGGAAACTGTTATTTTTCATGTGATACATTGCATAAACACTTGTTAATGAACTTGTTAATAAGATCATTGTCATTGCAAATGTTAGCGGGATTTCATATAAATCCTTAGCAAGCAGCATTCCTGAATCTGGCACCTTATCTTTTAACGCAAGATAGGTTGCAAAAAGCGAAGCGAAAAGAACTGTCTCTCCACCAAGGAACAACCAAAATCCTAAATATTTATTTTTTCCTTCTAGCGTTGCTGTTTCAGGAGCCGCAGGCCATGTAGCATCTGTAAATTTTTCTTCTACGTGCATTATGCCTTTACCTCCTTATCTTTATCGTCCATCAAGTCTTCTTTATGAATGTGGAACCCGTGATCGTCTTTTATCGAACGAATCAGCATTGAACCGAATGTAATCAATAAACCAATAATAATAACTGGTATTGTCCAAGGCTTATCTGCATCCATGTTGTACAATGCCCCAAATGATGCAACGAACAAACCGAAAGTAATACATATAGGAATGATAGATCCATTTGGCATATGAATATCACCGAGCGGTTCTGCAGGTGTCATTTCCTTTTTACCTTCCATTTTTTCAATCCAATAAGCATCTAAGCCGCGAGCAAGTGGCAACTGCTTAAAGTTGTAGAACGGCGGTGGTGAAGGAATCGCCCACTCCAATGTACGTCCGTCTCCCCATGGATCGTTGCCAACTCTTACGTTTTTCACAGAAGTAATAATAATATTGATTAACAAAATTATTACTCCCACTGCCATAAACATTGCTCCTATTGTACTTACTAAGTTAGATATGTCCCAACCTTGCCCTGGAAGATACGTAAATACACGGCGCGGCATCCCCCATAAACCTAGGAAGTGTTGGATGAAGAAAGTTAAATGGAATCCAATTAAGAATAACCAGAAAGTAAACTTCCCTAATGTTTCATTTAACATCGTTCCAAATATTTTTGGCCAATAATACGTAATACCAGCCAGAATACCAAGGACAACTCCACCAACAATTACATAGTGGAAGTGAGCTACAACGAAGTAACTGTCATGATATTGATAATCTGCAGGTGCAGCAGCAAGCATAATCCCAGTTACTCCCCCCATCGTAAACGACGGGATAAATGATACAGCATATAGCATTGGAACCGTGAATCTGACACTGCCGCCCCACATGGTAAAAATCCAGTTAAAGATCTTGATACCCGTTGGCACAGCAATTGCCATCGTAGCTACTGCAAAGATCGCATTCGCTATCGGCCCCAAGCCAACTGTAAACATATGGTGAGCCCAAACCATGAACCCTAAGAAACCAATTAAAACAGTTGCAAATACCATGGATGAGTATCCGAATAGTCTTTTTCTTGAAAATGTTGCTAAAATTTCAGAGAAAATACCAAACGCAGGTAAGATTAAGATATACACCTCAGGATGCCCGAAAATCCAGAATAGATGCTCCCAGATAATTGTATTACCGCCTGCAGCAGCATCAAAGAAATTCGCTCCAAACATTCTATCAAAAAGCATTAAAGTTAATCCAACCGTTAACGGAGGAAAAGCAAAAAGTATTAGTGCAGAAACA
Organism: Paenibacillus sp. FJAT-29882; assembly: GCF_001510645.1. Classification (GTDB taxonomy): domain Bacteria; phylum Bacillota; class Bacilli; order Bacillales; family DSM-1321; genus Peribacillus. The sequence goes on from NZ_LMVB01000001.1 coordinate 2,399,792, forward strand.
ACAAAAGTTGTCCATGTAAACATAGGCATTCTCATATAGGTCATACCTGGAGTTCGCATATTAATGATCGTAACAAGAAAGTTAATTCCTGCAATAAGCGTACCAAATCCTGATATTTGAAGTCCTAATACATAGAAGTCTACTCCATGTCCTTGAGAATGGATGGATAATGATGCATATGATGTCCATCCCGCATCAGGTGCGCCGCCCAGGAACCATGAAAGGTTCAGCATAACACCACCGAAGAAAAACATCCAAAAACCTAAAGAGTTTAGAAATGGAAACGCCACATCACGCGCTCCAATTTGAAGCGGCATGACAGCATTCATTATTCCCAATAATATAGGCATCGCTGCCAAAAAAATCATGGTAGTACCATGCATCGTTATCATTTCATTAAAAACTCCGGCACTCATAAAGTTATTATCAGGTACTGCAAGCTGGATTCTAATGAACATCGCTTCCAAGCCACCGAGAATAAAGAATAGTCCGCCGGATATTAAATAAAGAATGGCGATTTTTTTATGGTCGACTGTTGTCATAAAATCCCATAACGTTGCGCCAAATCCTTGTTTCTTAGCGTACGTACTCACGATTTAACCTCCAATTCAATCAATATGTTTACTTATCTTCAACTTTAAGATTAAGTAAATATTCAGCAAGTGCATCAATCTGCTCATCTGTCAATTCGCCATACTTACCAGCCATTGTGTTACCTGGTTTGTAATCATCTGGAGCTTTAATCCAGTTTTTCAAATTTTCTTTATCATGAGGCAGAAAACCAGCAATACGTTCACGCTCTCCAAAGTTTGCAAGGTTAGGTCCCATCCCAGCGCCATTGCCACTTGTTGAAACAGCATGACATCCAATACAACTTTGATTGAAGATTTCTTGTCCTTGTTGTGCTAATTCGCCTTCAGCAACTTTTGGTTCTTTGGCAACAGTCTGCATACTCTTTACCCAAGAGTTAAAATCATCTTTAGATTTCGTTACGACTTTAAAATCCATTAAGGCATGGGAAGGTCCGCAAAGTTCTGCACATTTTCCGTAAAATAAATTTTGCGCTTCATTAGACTTCTTACTATCGAATACAAGATACATTTGGTTAACGCCGTCTACGTTCGTATCCATTTTACCGCCTGCTGCCGGTACCCAGAATGAATGCTTAACATCTGAAGCTTCAAGATTAAAGTAAACCTTTTCATCTGTAGGTACAACTAAATCCTGGCTTGTGAAAATCCCATAATCGGGATATTCAAATTCCCACCAGTATAGGTTTGCTCGGACGTTAATAACTACAGCATCCTTTGTTTTACCATCCTTATCCTTCACTTCCATAGCGGAAGTATCAGCCAACTCGAATGTGTAAGTTACGACTGGAATCGCCATAATAATTAAAAGCAAGATTGGGATAGTCGTCCAAATCACTTCCAGTTTGTGGCTTCCTTCAACTTGTTTCGGAATACTTTCGTCACCATCTTTACGACGGAAACGAACGATAGCGGTAACAAAAAGAATGACTACCACGATGATAACCACTACCATGATTAACGTACTTAATACCATCAAGTCAAACTGTTTTTGCGCTACTTCTCCAGCTGGTTTTAGCGCGGATAGATTTGCTTCTCCACAGCCTGCTAGAATTAGCGTCATTATCGCGAATAATGAAATCAGACGCCACTTTCTAAGCCTTTTTTTCATGCTTTAGAAACCCCTCTTTCGTAAAAAATTTCTCACAATTATTAAATGTGCAAGTTTTGAATTTCTTTCTATCTTAAATTTCTAATTAAAGAAAGAATTCCCTTTTGAAGGAATAAAAAAAAATAAAGTGAATCTTCAATCAGGCTTTTATGAGGCAGTTCTCCTCTCTTACGCTTCTTTGATTCCTCGAAGCCTTGAGGGGTGGGGTCTTACTGCCCATTAATGTGGGATAAAAGTGATGCGTTATGATAACAATTCTATTTACTCTTAAACAATTGTCTATGTATTATCAGAATGCCTCATAAGGGTACTGCCCTTTTGAGACATTCTTAGAATTTTTTTAGTTAACTACTTAAATAAGTGTAAGTATGACCATTGCTACAAACAAAATAGTCATGTAATTTAATGAATAGACAAACATTAGCTTGGCCCATTTTAAATCGTCTTTCATTTTATATCCATAAATTCCAATGATAAACCATCCAACACTTAAGATTGTTGCTAATACTACATATGTTGTCCCAAGAGCTGTCATGAAAAACGGAACAGGAATCAACCATGCTACCCAAAGGACCATAGATCTTTTGGTAGCTTTAAATCCTTTAACAACTGGAAGCATCGGGACACCAGCAGCGCGGTATTCTTCCACTCTTTTCATTGCGAGTGCATAAAAATGTGGAGGTTGCCATAAAAACATAATTAAAAATAACATCCAGGGAATGATTCCTAATCCAGGATCAACTGCTGCCCACCCAATTAATGGTGGCATTGCCCCGGAAATACTGCCAACTACTGTATTTGATACATACCTTCTTTTGGTAATCATTGTATACAGAACAACATAAGCAAAAACGCCAATACCACCCAAGATTGCAGTTGTCATATTAGTCATTGCTAGCATAGCGATCCCAAGGCCAATCAATACAAAGCTAAGAATCAGAACTTTTGAAGCACTTGCCTTGCCGGTAACAGTAGGACGATTTTTCGTTCTTTCCATCAAATGATCAATATCCCGATCATAATAATTATTAAAACTGCATGAGCCAGCCATTATTAAAGCTGAGCCAGCCAAAGCAAAGAACACTTTATCCAAATTCGTTAAAAATGGCATGCCAGTAAAATGCAGTGCAAGCCATATACCAGTAAAGGTTGTTATCAAATTAGAATTTACGATTCCTATTTTTATTAAAGCAAGGAAATCCTTCCATGGTGTTGTTTCATTGTCAGAAATAGATATAGAGTTAGTTTTCATATCAGCTTCTGTCAATACTCTCGAATCAGACATTATTCATTCCTCCTTAGAGTATTTCGACAAATACGTTAATGTATTTAGGTTCCTTACCATTATTCCATACTTTTCATTATTTGTAACTATGGAAGCGTCAAATTATTAAAAGCAATGTTACCCAAAGCTTCGACAACTTTCCTAATATAGAGACTGGCACCCAAAATACTATAAAAGCAAAATGAAGTAAATACCTTTTTCTGATATTAAAACACACTTTCCAATTCTTTTGTGTATGTTTTTCCTTTTCTTTATGACGGAATTGTGACTCTATCAGGAAAGATCTTCACTTGCACCTTGCCTAAGGAATAAACAATTAGAAATCATTTTTATACATACTCTTTATTTCTACCAGACTCTTTGAAAACTTTCAACCTTCTTTATGAAAAATCTAAATAATTAGACTATAATTTTTCTCCACTGATTAAGTTAGATTAGTTCTAAAGGTATAACGATGTATGACTCTTATTGTAATATCCTTTTCACGTGGCTATCGTGGCTATTATCAAGTAAGTGTTTTTCTATAACTAAAAGTGCGTGTTCAAAAAGTCCCCAAATAACTGATTACACATATAATTACAATAATTGTCGAAATATTGACATCATAGTTGATATAAATATGCTAAGATACATACATAGTCAAAATTGTAATTACTCAAAAGCATTTAAAGAAGGTGGAGTACATGCAAAAGCGTTTAAAATGGTTTGCTGTTTTAACAACGTTAGGGATGTTGCTTATTTTATTAGGAGGTGCCCTCGTAACTAAAACGGATTCTGGTATGGGTTGTGGGCGTTCTTGGCCATTATGTGAAGGCCAGCTCATTCCAAAAGTAATTACACCAGAACTATTAATTGAATTCGCACACAGAATAGTATCCGGTGTTGTGGGTCTCATGGTTCTTATTCTTTCTGTTTGGAGCTGGAGAAAGATTGGCGATATCCGGGAAACTAAATTTCTTTCCGCTCTCTCTTTTTGCTTTCTTCTTCTTCAAGGATTAATCGGAGCAGCTGCAGTTAAATGGGGACAATCCGATTTTGTACTCGCTGCTCATTTTGGGATTTCATTAATTTCTTTTGCTGCTGTTTTCTTGCTAACATTACTGATCTTTGAAGTGGACAAGAAGTTTGAAGCAGATAAATTGATCGTTGACAAACGAATGAAATTTCATATCTTCGGTTTAATCTCTTATTGTTTTTTTGTAGTCTATACTGGCGCATTAGTAAGGCATACAGAATCCAGTCTTGTATGTAAAGACTGGCCGCTTTGTGTCAATAATGAGTTTGTACTACCTTCTAACATGTATGAATGGGTACAAATGGGTCATAGGGCAGCTGCTGGGCTCATTTTCATTTGGGTCCTTTATATAACGGTTCTAGCATTTAGGCGGTATCGACAGCAGAAAGTGCTCTATTGGGGTTGGCTTTATGCGTTAATCCTTGTTTTTCTTCAAGTAGTCGCTGGGGCTCTTATTATCTATTCAAGACTGAATCTGATAATCGCACTCTCTCATGCCTTATTTATTGCTTGTTTCTTTGGCGTTCTTAGCTATTTACTACTTTTAACCTCTAGAAGCAAAAAGAATGAATTGGCATTAATACAAACAACGCATATGAAAAATAAAGATGAAGACATATCAAGTTCTTCAGTCACGATTCATTAATACAAACAAAAAAGAGAAGGCTGACCTAGGTCAGCCTTCTCTTTTTTGTTATTTAGTTATTTCTATTAATAAATCTCCTGTACTAATTGCATCGCCATTTTTAACATGGATATCTGTAATAACTCCAGAGAATGGAGCTTGTACAGTCGTTTCCATTTTCATTGCTTCATTTATAATAAGGTGATCCCCTTGCTTAACTTGATCTCCTTTTTCAACAACTACTTTTAGTACTGTGCCTGGCATTGTAGCTCCAATATGTGATTCATTTTTCGAGTCTGCTTTAAGCTTGGCTTGAACAGATGACTTTATGCCCTCATCTTTTATGATTACTTCACGGGATTGACCGTTTAATTCAAAATAAATCACTCTCGTACCATCAGCTTGCGGCTCGGAGATCGAAACAAGTCTAACAATTAAAGTCTTACCTACTTCGATTTCCACTTCTATTTCTTCACCAAGCCCCATACCATAAAGGAATGTTGGCGTATCTAGGTGCGATAAATCACCAAACTGTTCGCATGTTTTTACATAATCCAAAAATACTTTAGGATATAGCGCATAGGCTAATACATCAAAACTTGTAACCGGTCTACCAAGTTCTTTAAATAAGTCATCTCGTAATGCAGTAAAATCAACTGGCTCTAATAATTCACCAGGTCTGACGGTAATTGGAGCTTTACCTTTTAGAATCACTTCTTGTAATTCTTTAGGGAATCCCCCTTCTGGCTGACCTAAATACCCTTCAAAAAGTTCAATCACTGAATTTGGGAAATCCATTGTCTTTCCTTTTGTCATGACATCTTCCTCAGATAGATCGTTTTGGACCATGAATAGAGCCATATCACCAACAACTTTGGAAGATGGCGTAACTTTAACAATGTCCCCAAACATTATATTTACACGGCGATACATTTCTTTCACTTCATTCCATCGATCGCCTAACCCTACTGCCTTTGCCTGTTGCTGAAGATTGCTGTATTGTCCGCCAGGCATTTCGTGTTGATAAATTTCTGTATGTGGTGAAACCATGCCACTTTCGAAATCATGGTAATACGCCCTTACACCTTCCCAATAGGTAGACAATTTCTCAAGAGAATTAATTTCAAGCTTCGGTTGACGTTTCGTTCCTTCAAGGGCGTAATAAAGCGTTTGAGCACTTGGTTGAGAAGTGAGCCCAGCCATTGAACCAAGTGCTGTATCAACAATATCAACACCTGCATCTATCGCCCTTGCATACATATACGTACCATTTCCACTTGTGTCGTGAGTGTGTAAATGAATCGGTATATCTACAGTATCTTTAAGTTCCGAAATCAATCGATAAGCAGCCTCTGGTTTTAAGAGACCTGCCATATCCTTGATTCCAAGAATATGTGCTCCCTGGTTCTCCAATTCCTTAGCTAAATTTTTATAATAGTCAATTGAATATTTCACTCGTGTTGGGTCGTTTATATCTCCGGTATAACAAATAGCTGCTTCTGCTATTTTCCCGGATTGTCGAACAGCGTCAATAGCAACTTCCATTCCTTTAACCCAGTTTAAACTATCAAAAATTCGGTATACGTCAATCCCTGCTTGTGAAGATTTTTGGACGAATTCCTCAATTACATTATCAGGATAGTTCTTATAACCAACAGCATTAGATGCGCGTAAAAGCATTTGGAAAAGGACATTTGGTGCTTTCTTTCTTAACCCAAGAAGCCTGTCCCATGGATCTTCTTTCAAGAAATTATAAGCTACATCAAACGTAGCTCCTCCCCACATTTCAAGAGAGAACAGATTCGGCACCAGTTTTGCCGTTGGTTCAGCAATTTGCAATAAATCTGTTGTTCTGATCCTTGTTGCTAAAAGAGATTGGTGAGCATCACGAAACGTCGTATCTGTGATCAGGACATCATTTTGTTCTTTAATCCATTTCACAAGACCGTCAGCACCATTTGCGTCAAGTATCTGCTTTGTTCCTGGCTGAGTTGGGGCATCCGCTGAGATGATTGGAATGATTGGTTTTTCAAACACTGGTTTCTTCTTCTTTTCCACTCCAGGAAAGCCGTTTACTGTTACATTCCCAATATAGGAAAGCATCTTCGTACCACGGTCTTTACGCACAGGGAAGGAAAACAGTTCAGGTGTTGTATCAATAAACGAAGTGTCATATTCGCCAGTTATAAATTTCTCATGTTTTACTACATTTTCAAGGAACGGAATGTTTGTCTTAATTCCACGAATCCTGAATTCTTTTAAATTACGCACCATTTTCGCTGCAGCTTTTTCAAAGGTAAGTGCATGAGTCGAAACTTTAACTAATAAGGAATCATAATAAGGTGTTATAACTGCACCTTGGAATGCGTTCCCTGCATCCAAACGTACTCCAAAGCCACCGCCAGAACGATAAACTGCCAATTTCCCAGTATCCGGCATAAAATCATTTAATGGATCTTCAGTTGTTACCCTTGACTGGATAGCAAAACCATTCGTTGTAATTTCATCTTGATGAGGGATACCAATTTCCTTTTCGTATAATTTATGACCTTCAGCAATTAATATCTGTGACTGAACAATATCTATTCCAGTAATCATTTCAGTAAGAGTATGCTCAACTTGTATACGTGGGTTTACTTCTATAAAGTAAAATTCATGATTTGCAACAAGGAATTCAACCGTCCCCGCATTCACATAGTTAACATTTTCCATTAATCGTACAGCAGCTTCACAAATTCTCATTCTTAAATCTTCTGTTAAAGAAACGGATGGGGCTACTTCCACTACCTTTTGGTGACGTCTTTGAACGGAACAGTCACGCTCATATAAATGAACAATGTCCCCATGTTTGTCTCCGAGGATCTGTACTTCAATATGTTTTGGATTTTGAATAAAGCGTTCAACGTATACTTCATCATTACCGAAAGCCGCTTTCGCTTCAGATTTTGCTCTTGTATACGCCTCCTGAACCTCTTCTAGGTTGTTAACAATACGCATGCCTCGTCCACCACCGCCAAGCGATGCTTTAATAATAATTGGAAAACCATGCGTTTGACCAAATGCCTCTACATCTTTCACAGAAGTTGCAGGACCATCACTTCCTGGAATAACAGGAATATTCGCTAGTTCAGCTTGAGTTCTTGCTTTTACTTTATCACCGAACATATCTAAATGTTTTGTCTCAGGACCAATAAAAATAATTCCTTCTTCCTCACAACGACGAGCAAAATCAATATTTTCTGCCAAAAATCCATATCCAGGATGAATCGCATCAACATTTTTTTTCTTGGCAATTTCAATGATCCCTTCAATATCTAAATAAGCATCAATTGGTTTTTTTCCTTCCCCAACTAAATATGCTTCGTCCGCTTTAAAACGATGGTAAGAATTTTGATCTTCTTTTGAGTATACAGCTACAGTTCTGATATTTAATTCTGTACAAGCTCGAAAAATCCTAATTGCGATTTCTCCGCGATTTGCTGCTAAAACTTTTTTTATACGTTTTACCATTAATTCACACCTACTTTTATGTATTTTTCATTTGTATATTGTAAAAAGAGCAAGAATCAAATCAAGATCTTATTCACACATAGTTATTGCACATTTAAACAAATTTTATTATGAGACATAGTTAGAACATTACGACATTTTTATTCATAATTTTGGTCCAAAAAACCGTTTTAGTCAATTATTTTTTAAAATTCTAAATAATTGAGATTATTTAATTTATTATTGCTTAGTATAATACAATTATAATAAAAAAGTATATAACAATAATAGGAATCTAGTATAATATAATTGAATTATATAAAAAAACTCAAACAACTATGATGATTCGTTTGAGTTAATTTCTTACTATATTATTTTCGTAAAGAAGCCTCATGTAAAGCAGATAGTTCCCTCTCAAGCGATTCTAAGAGTGACTTTCCTTCCGTCTCATCGACTAAACCTAAACGAACAGCGAAATCTATTTCACGAGATAGGCCGTACATTTGAGTATCTAGAACCTCTTCATATAGAGGACATTGAGGCATAGTTAAATTATCCATTTGTACTTTTATCAATTTAAGAATCTTGTCAGCATCTGCTTTTAATAAAGCATAAGCTTTTTCTTGATGATTGACAAGCATTTCAGATGCCATACGAAATCCCCCCGCCAATGAAGCGTACATTCTTATCTATAAATTTTACCCTTAGTTGTCTAAAAAAGCAAGGATAATTAGATAAGCCGTCACCCAGCTCTTGTCTACAATAATCTATCTATTCAAACATATAATAGTAAGCCAATTTAACTCTTAGAAAAACGTTAACGTCTTATTGTATAAGGACAAACTGATCGCTCCTGAATTTTTGGCTTCGTCGGCGTGGACCATGTCCTTTGGTAGCGCCTTTATAGTATTTTATACACCCTGTATGCTTCAGAAAGCTTAGACGCGAACAAGAACCGAACCATTTGGGAGAACGACTTTGAAACCACCTGGACAAATGAAAAGGTTTTCTGTGACTTTTTTAGCAAGTTTCTTTATACTTATTCTTGTATAATTATTGTTAGAGTCTTTTTGACCATACATACAGAGAGGAATGTTTATAGATGGAACCCATCGTATTTATTCAAGGGAAAGTGAAATTTCCAATAACATTAGATCCTGGGGTTTGGATCTTTGACGACCGTAAAGTTGAAATTGAAACCTATTTTCAGGCTGAGAAGAAAGCGGAAAATGAATTAGAGGAATATACGATTGCAGCATCCAAGCATTGGGAAAAAGAAATCCGCGAGGGAGCAACAATGCCCCCAACATTAAAGACAGAAAGAAAGTTTGAGAAACAACGTCTATTAGAAGGTACGTTTGTCATTCCTTTCAAACCTTTTCTGGATAATGCTGAACCCGATTCTAATGCCTCTGAGGTTGTTGTCAAAACAGCGAATACGGAACAAGTGTTTACTAAAGAAGCTGCCGAAGCATTTGTTCTAGGCTTTTCTATTGATGGTAAGCCTATAAAAGAAAATGGCCCAATGTACATTTATTTTGGAGATGGATCCAATATTAATCAACCAATTAAAGATGTACAGGCATTTATTATGCGATAATGTAAAGTTAGATCCATGACAAAGTGTCTGAGTGTTTTACCGACTCTTCGTCAAGGAGCAACGTTTTTTTCTTTAGGCTGTTCTCGTATACTTTATTGCTTTTAAATGATATTTACACGAATATCCTGGGGTGATTTCCGTTGCAGACACTCCTTTGTACGGGCGGTCTAAAGGAGCCTCCTCAGTGCTTTGCACTTACGGGGTCTCCCTCAACACGCTTCTCTAAGCAGGAGTCTCGCATATCAACTACAATCAACATCTGCTCGAATTTGTTACTTGTTAAAAACAACAAACTTTACGAAAAGAGCCTCTCTTAAAGAGGTTGTTCAAAAAGTTCGGTAAAAAAGCTTGCGAATTGCATTAAAGCTCATAAATGACCTTCTGTTAAAATCGCGCACGTCCTGTGCAAGCCCAGTCCTCAATGTTACTGTATACGCGAATTGTTAGAGACAATCGCTCCTCTAACTTATCCTCCTTATTGAACACGCACTTAAAGTAGAGTGGCGGCAAGCTGGGCCAAACCAGATCTTTCTCCTTTTATTAATTTAACATGACCCGCAATCTGTTGTTCTTTAAATTTCTCCACTACATAGGTTAGCCCATTATTATATTCGTCAAGATATGGATGGTCTATCTGTTCGGGGTCCCCCATCAATACGATTTTACTTCTTTCGCCAACCCTCGTTAAAATCGTTTTCACTTCATGTTTCGTAAGGTTCTGAGCTTCATCTATTATGATAAATTGATCAGGGATACTTCGACCTCGAATATATGTGAGTGCCTCGACCTCAATCGAACTCATACCTGCCAAAATTGCATCCAATTCTCCAGGCTTCTTTGCGTTAAATAAATACTCTAAATTATCAAAAATCGGTTGCATCCATGGTCTTAGCTTTTCTTCCTTTTCCCCTGGCAAATACCCTATATCCTTTCCTACCGGCACGATAGGCCTTGCAACAAGTAGCTTTTTATAGCGGCCAAGATCTTCAGTTTGCATTAAGCCTGCTGCAAGAGCCATTAGCGTCTTACCTGTACCTGCTTTTCCAATTAGAGTAACGAGAGGAATATCTGATCTAAGAAGAATCTCCATCGCCATAATCTGTTGAACATTTCTAGCTTTAATGCCCCATATATGATCTTCATCAAAGATCAATTTTCTTGCAGTCTTTCCAGTAAAATCAACGAGAGCAACAGCAGAAGCGGATGTACCTAGAATATCTTTCATCAATATAAATTGATTAGGATGGAGTGTTTCTTTTGTAATACTTGAAACAAGCAAACTTCCTTTTCCATAAAATTGATTAAGTAGCTCTCGCGAAACTAAAATTTCTTGAAAGCCACTATAAATATGATCCAGCTCAACAACTCGGTCACTTAGAAAATCTTGGGATAATAACCCAATTGCATCAGCCTTCACACGAACAAGGGTATCTTTACTAACTAAGATGACTGACTTGCCATTTTTTTTCGTTTGTTCTTCAAGTGAAAGGTTTTTAGCTACTGCAAGAATTCGATTATCATTTGTCTTTTCGATGAAAATCTCTTGGAGCTCATGAAAAGAACGATGGTTTAGCTCAATTCTTAATTCCCCACCATTATGCAACATAATTCCGTGATGCAATTTTCCTTTTTCACGAAAACCGTCTATAAGCTTTGAGACTTGTCTCGCATTCCTGCCGATTTCATCCATATATCTTTTCTTTGAATCCAATTCTTCCAATACAACTGCAGGAATGATAACTTCATTGTCTTCAAATGAAAAAATAGCGTATGGATCCTGCAGTAAAACATTCGTATCTAACACATAAATTTTGTTCAAAAGGACGCCTCCCGCCTAATCTTTTGTCGGAATATTTGTGTTGTTATTCAAGGTGGTGACTTCATATATGATAAAGTTCCACCGGCGTATCCTTTCACATTTTTTATTTGCTCGATTGATCGAAACTAAGGTGAATGCCCCTTTTTATAGTGGACGAGACGACTGTTGATAAAATATATGTCAATCTGCATAAAGATAGAAGAACAATTACAGACTATAAAGGAAACTTCCATCAGTATATGCATTCCCGCTCTATGTACTTGTGGATAGTTACCTTTGATAATCTAGAAAAACACATGAAAAATATGAACATAAAGGAGGTCCTATAATTGATAAATCGCATTATACCTTATTTCTTTGCCAGTTTTCTTTTACTGAGCGGCTGTTCTTCACATCAACAAGGTCAAGAGAATGTTAATACGAAGAGGCAACAAGCAACAAATGTGAATCATTCAACGATTCAACAAACAGATCAGGTAACAGATTCTGACACTGCCAAAAGACTTATTGATTTAGCTTCAAAGGTTCCTCATGTAAATGATGCAACTGCAGTCGTTTTTGGTGACTATGCCATTGTTGGGATAGATATTGATTCTGATATTGAACGCTCACAGGTTGGGACGATCAAATATTCAGTTGGAGAAACATTAAAGCATGACCCGTTTGGAGCTAAGGCCGTGGTTGTTGCTGATCCGGACTTAAATGCTCGGATTAAAGAAGTGGCTAAAGATATCCAACATGGAAAACCAGTTCGCGGAATCTTAAATGAACTTTCGGACATTACATCAAGAATTATCCCTGAAGTTCCAGGGGATATTCAAAACCCCACTCCCGCAAAAGCGATTGAAGAACAAAAAGATAATTTAAATAATCATGAAAAAAGGAACTTGGATGACAAACAGGAAAAGCAATCGAATGGATATAAATAAAGGAAATCATCTTACGGTGAGTTTTCTTTCGGAATAAGTACCCCCTCTTCATATATACCATAAACAACATAGATAATTATTTACTGTATGTTAAGAGAGGGTAAAAGTTCTATGAAGAAATATTTTCTCATTAGGAGGGGGATTATTCCTCTTCTTTTTGCTTTACATTTCTTCATTGTCTAAAAAACGTGGTATACTAAATTATCAAAGTTTTTTGTTAAAGCTATGTTATCTAACGCTGTTAATCTCCAGCTCATATTAACCAAAAATCGTTTTATTAACAATTTTTTAACATAGCCTTTAGTACAGATAATTTTTATTTCGAAAGAGGTTCTTACGATGAATGTAAAATGTGTAATTTGTGATAAAGTTGAACCCATTCCTACGGATTCTCCAGAAGCAAAAAAGCTCCGAAATCGCCCTATACATACATATATGTGCCAAGAATGCCAGCAAAGAATAGAAGAAAAAACAAAGGCTCGTATTGATACAGGTAATTTCAGACTTTATCGAACTGTTAAGAAGGATGATGAATGGTAAAGACTCCCACCGATCATTTGGCTAAAATCTTTCTTTAACATCATAAAAATTGACTAGATTCAATGTCACTTCATAATTTTTAATTTGAACTCCTCGTCAGTTTAAAAATCATGAGTAGTAAAGACCGTTCAATCTTAATCACGTTCTAATAGCCCCTAGCACAATCAAATCATTTTGCACTAAGAACCATACCGCCCCAAAAGAAAAGCATTACCATTAAACGATGTGGGTCTCCTATAAGAATATTATAAGTAGCGACAACATGGCGCACGGATGCTAAATGCACATTTAAGCGTGAATCTTCCACAATAGAAAAGAGGCTAATCCAAGTGGATTAGCCTCTTTTCTATTGTGGATGTCAATCATCATTGCAAACACCAAGCAAGCCTTCTAAACCTGCTTTTCTGTTCTTGAATTATGCAAGCGATACTTATAAATTCCAAGGACAACAACTGCAATGGCGAGTGCTTCACCCATCGGAAGAAAAACTGCTAGGAAGGACATAACGGTACAACCAAGAGCCATTATTGCATAAATGACTACATTCTTTAGCAGTGGTAGCTTTTTAGCAAACCCTAGCTGATAGACGATAACACAAAGTGCAAAAATCGTTAAATACAGGTACCACATACCAGATTCGGGATTTTCATCCACTCGGTAAAGTGCTGCAAAAAATGACAGCCGCTCCTGTATATCCATTTCAATCCCTCCTAGAGGTTATTATTTATTATTCAACTTCAGCAAATTTTTTCTTTTTCGCTGATTTTTCACGTTCGTTTTTCTCAAGAATTTTTTTACGAAGTCGGATGGATTCTGGAGTTACTTCACAGTATTCATCGTCATTCAAATATTCAAGAGCTTCTTCAAGCGACATAATTCTTGGCTTTTTCATTGATGACGTTTGGTCTTTGTTTGCAGAACGCATGTTAGTCATTTGTTTTGCTTTAACGATGTTAACAGTCAAATCACTTTCACGGTTATGCTCTCCAACGATCATACCTTCATAAATTTCAGTACCTGGTTCAACAAAGATCACGCCTCGATCTTCAACTTGCATCGTACCGTATTGCGTAGTTTTTCCTGTCTCCATCGAAACAAGAACACCTTGACGTCTTCCACCAACTTGCCCAGATGCCATTGGCTGATAGCTGTCGAATGTGTGGTTCATAATTCCATAACCACGAGTCAAAGTTAAGAATTCTGTTGAATAACCAATTAAGCCACGTGCTGGAATGTTGAAAATAAGACGAACTTGACCGCCATTATTAATCATATCCAACAATTCACCTTTACGAGCTCCCACTGATTCCATAATCGAACCAGTATTCTCTTCAGGTACGTCAATTTGAACACGCTCGATAGGCTCACAACGAACTCCATCAATGATACGTACGATAACTTCTGGTTTTGACACTTGAAGTTCATACCCTTCACGACGCATGTTTTCAATTAAAATAGAAAGATGTAGCTCACCGCGTCCAGAAACTGTCCAAACGTCAGGAGAATCTGTATTATCAACTCTTAGGCTCACATCTGTTTGCAATTGAGTTCTTAAACGTTCTTCAATTTTACGTGCTGTAACATATTTCCCTTCACGACCCGCAAATGGACTGTTGTTTACTAAGAACGTCATTTGAAGAGTTGGCTCATCAATTCGCAGAATAGGAAGAGCATCTTGATGTTCAGTTGGACAAACGGTTTCACCGACGTTAATATCTTCCATTCCTGAAACGGCAATCAAGTCACCCGCAACTGCCTCTTGGATTTCAACTTTTTTCAAGCCAATGAAACCAAAGATTTTTGTAACACGGAATTGCTTTACAGAACCATCCAGTTTCATTAAAGCTACTTGTTGACCAACATGCATTTTCCCGCGGAAAACACGTCCGACACCAATACGACCAACATAGTCGTTATAATCAAGTAATGCCACTTGGAATTGAAGTGGTTCATCACTGTTATCAACCGGAGCTGGAATATTCGCAACGATTGCTTCAAATAAAGGAGTCATGTCCTCTTCTTGTTTAGCTGGGTCTGGGTCAATACTTGCAGTTCCAGAAATACCTGAAGCATAAATAACTGGGAAGTCTAATTGATCATCCTCAGCACCTAGCTCAATAAATAAGTCAAGTACTTCATCCACTACTTCTCCTGGACGTGCTGATTCTTTATCAATTTTGTTTACCACAACGATTGGTGTAATTTTTTGCTCTAATGCTTTTTTCAAAACAAAGCGTGTTTGTGGCATACAACCTTCATAAGCATCAACAATTAGCAGAACACCATCTACCATTTTCATGATTCGTTCTACTTCTCCACCAAAGTCAGCGTGACCAGGTGTATCCAGAATATTAATACGTGTTTCTTTATATTGAACAGCCGTGTTTTTCGCAAGAATGGTAATTCCACGTTCTTTTTCAATAGCGTTGGAATCCATCGCACGTTCTTCTACGTGCTCATTCTCACGAAAAGTACCTGATTGCTTCAGCAATTGATCCACCATTGTCGTTTTTCCGTGGTCAACGTGGGCTATAATGGCTATATTTCGAATATTATTACGTAATTTCAAGCAATTCACTCCTAGAGGAAATTTAGTTTAGGCATATCTATATCATTAACTTACATATTATATCACAAACATAGTATAATCAAAGCAAGAAATTCTGTACATTATAAAATAAAAGAGGTGAAATTCATGAATATTAAGTGGAACTTCCTTGTATTGGCATTATTGGCAGTCATCTGTATCAGCGGAATTGGAATTGCAATTGCCGAAAAAAGCATAACAATCGCCGCTATTTGTGTCCTAGCTTTAATGGGTATTATGGGGTATGGGTTTACCCAAAAGAAAAAACTACGTGAACAAGGAAAGTTGTAGGTATGTCTCTTGCAAAGGAGTCACAATTAACATAAAAAAGATTTAGTACCAGAATTGAGACTACCATATTACATTGCAAGATGACAAGTGATACTTTTACTGCTCACGTTCATCGTAAAATAAGCTCTGGCGCTAGATGTGAATAGTTTTATTTATGCTACCAACAAAAAATCGCCTAATAATTGGCGATTTTTTGTTCCCATTGCGATGTATTTAAAGATTTTTTTAATAATTTACAGCTGGCCAGCTGTTGTGAAAATATGATTCTAAAATCGCTTGATGAAGACCCGGTTTCGAAACAAACAACGAAGAACCATTGATATAATCGAGCGGATTTCCCGACATCGTTGTTATTTCACCGCCTACTTCCTCAATCAGAATGGAACCGGCAGCAAAATCCCATGGTGCAAGTCTCATTGTCATATAGGCATCTAATCTTCCTGATGCAACATATGCCATTTCAATAGCTGCCGAGCCATATGATCTTGTTCCCCTAACATCCTTAACTAGAGGGGTAAGAACCTGATGATCAATCCGTTTGTTTTCCATAAGCCATGTAGCATTTAATGACAGGATCATTTCCGAAATCGGCACTTTTGTCAACTCAGGTAATTTTATATCATTCAGATAAGCACCTTTTCCCTTGAAGGCATGATACAGTTCATTATGTACGACATCATAAATAAGTCCTATTTTCCCGATGCCATCTTCATAAATTCCAATTGAAATAGCAAAATTCCGTTGTTGATGAATAAAATTCATCGTCCCATCAATTGGGTCAATAATCCAAACAACGCCCTTCAAGTCTGTGATCCGCTTGCCCATTCCTTCTTCCCCAAAAATTCGATGAGTGGGGAACGTTTCAGTAATATTATCAAGAAAAAATTGCTCTATTTCTTTATCCATGTTGGTAACTAAGTCATTGGCATTCGCCTTTGTTTCAATATTGAGATTCTCTTCAAATGATGATTTAAGTCTTTTTCCCGCGGTCATGATCCAATCCTTTGCACATGCACCAATTTCTGTATAATTCTCCATCATTTTATCCTCCAGACATAGATGTTAAAAATCTACAAACGGTAATTCGTACTTTAAGAATAATGGAAATATTGTCCTGCATCAAGTTTTATCATGTTGTATGCATTTAATTGAACCGTGTTCTTACTTCACATTAAGGATCCCCTTAATCAAAATTATATACAAAACAAATAGACCTAAAAAGCCTTTAATTCGGAAGGAAAGACGTATGTAGTAAATGTGGCAAAACTAATTAAACGGCGTCATGTGAAGAGCTATACTAATTTGAATGCATCCGCGAAATCTCTTTAGTCTCCTCCAAAATTAGAAATGCTTGCGGACACCTTTACCAAATTAAAAGCGTCCGCTTAGCCATATTTTGCTTTCCTGCAACAACTTTGTTGAATCCAATAACCCATCGTTTCTTTCATAATCACAATTGCTATATTTTACAAAGCCTTTAGTCTTAATAGCTCATTCCGAATGCGTTCTAATTTATGTTTACACTGCTTTTTCTTTTGATCATTGTCTTCCTCAATAGCTTCAAAAAGAGTAGCCAATTCATAATCCATTTCCATACGTAGCACTGCTTTTCGGTGTTTTTCAACTTCTTTAGCTTTCATCGCTTGATTCATGACTTGTTTCATAAATAATTAGCTCCTTTCAGTAATTGACTAAATTTTCTGTTTTTTTATTACATACTATGATGCCTCTGTGGAAATCGCAACTAAATTGTGCTCTAACCTATAGCCAAGTTTTTTTTGTAATCCCATTATTTATATTATGTTTTTACCTATGCTACAATATCACTTAAAGGAACGAAGGAGGGGAAAAATGAACGTAACCAGTTTTTCAGCTGCAGATTTTAACGTATTTAAAATTGAAGGTCTCAATTATCGAATGGAAGCACTAAAAGATCGGATTCGCCCTAAACTAGATGCACTTGGTGACCACTTCGCAAGTGAACTTTCCACAATGACTGGTCAAGAACTATTCCCTCATGTGGCTAAACATGCAAGACGAACCATCAATCCACCTAATGATACTTGGGTCGCTTTCGCCGGTAGCAAAAGAGGATATAAAATGATGCCTCATTTCCAAATTGGTTTATGGGGAAGTCATATGTTTGTTTGGTTTGCGGTGATTTATGAGGCTCCCATAAAGGTCCAGTTCGGTCAAACACTTGAAAAGTCTGTAAAAAGTATCAAAGAAAGTATTCCTGACAACTTTGTGTGGTCGCTCGATCATACGAAACCAGAAGTCATTCCCCATAAAACCTTATCTTTAGTGGAATTAACCGCCATGTTCAAAAGGTTGCAGGATGTAAAAAAAGCGGAGATTCTTTGTGGGATTAAAATCCCTCGTGAGGATGCTATTAACCTCTCAGATGATGATTTTATCCGTACCATTCATAATGCTTTTGTCCATTTAATACCCTTGTACACACTAACCGAAACATCTCTTTAGAAATCTGATTTGCATATAAGAGTTAACCTTTTGTACGTAGAACTTAGTAAAGGGTCAGACCCCGCAACGACTAAATACAGTTTAAGATAAGTGTATGAAACACTACATACTGATTTAGAGTGCGAGGTCAGACCCTTATGAGATACTATCCTAGCTTTTATTCAATAGATTACTTTTTTACTTGCTAAAATTAATTCATCAATTTCGCGATAATTTTCTGATTGTAGACTTTGAATGATTTTACTGCCCACAATCACACCATCACTATATAACGAAGCTCTTTCCACATGCTCAGGAGTTGAAATTCCAAAGCCTGCGAGAACTGGTATTGAACTTGCCTCACGAATGCGGTTTAAATAATGACCAACTTCTTCTTCAAAGCTTTCACGAACACCTGTTATTCCTGTTACAGTGACTGCATAAATAAAGCCTTCTGCGTTTTCAACAATTTTTTCGATTCTTTCCTGGGAGCTTGTTAAAGCAACCAATCTGATCAGCGAGATATTTGCATTTTTCAAATCTTGTGCAAGAATCTCTTCCTCTTCTATCGGTAGATCTGGGACAATACACCCTGACACACCAGCTTTGACACAATCATTACTGAAATTACCGATTCCATATGCAAGCAGAGAATTTAAGTAAGCCATAAAGATAATAGGAATGTCCACTTCATCTTTGATTTCGATAAGCTTAGAAATGATTTTTTTTAAGGTCACTCCTTCTGCCAACGCCCGCTTCCCTGCAAGTTGGATAGTTGGACCGTCCGCAACTGGATCAGAAAAGGGAACACCTAATTCGACCGCCGTTGCTCCGGCATTTTGCAAGCGAAGCAGGTCCTCCTTAAGCTTATCTAATCCACCATCTCCAGCCATAATATAAGGAATGAAGGCTTTTTCTTGCCTGACATGTAGTTCAGCTAATGTATCTTGTAATGATTTATTCCCCATCTTCGCGTCCTCCTAGTAATGAACGAACTTGTTCAACATCCTTATCCCCTCTACCTGATAAGCAAATTACAAGCCCTTCATCTTCCTTCATTTCTTTTGCAATCTTCATCGCATAAGCTATGGCATGTGAGCTTTCTAAAGCAGGAATAATCCCTTCCTCCCTAGATAAAAGAACAAATGCATCCAGCGCTTTATCATCGGTGACTGACGTATACGTCACTCGATTTTCGTCTTTTAAAAAACAATGTTCTGGACCTACACCAGGATAATCTAGACCTGCCGATATGGAATGGGCTTCTTGGATTTGACCGTCTGCGTCTTGAAGCAGATACATCAATGAGCCGTGAAGAACCCCTTTCGTCCCCTTTGTCAGACTAGCTGCATGTTTTTCTGTATCAAGCCCGCTTCCCGCAGCCTCAACACCGATTAATTTCACAGAAGGATCTGTAAGAAACGGGTAAAACATGCCCATTGAGTTACTTCCTCCTCCAATACAAGCAACAATCGTATCAGGCAACTTCCCTTCTTTTTCCTTATATTGTCGTTTTGTTTCATAGCCGATTACGCTTTGAAAATCACGAACAATTTGCGGAAACGGATGCGGTCCTAATACAGACCCCATAATATAATGCGTATCTGTAACATTAGATACCCAATATCTGAGGGCTTCATTGACAGCATCCTTCAAAGTACCACTTCCTTGATCAACAGACACAACCTTCGCTCCAAGAAGCTCCATTCGGAACACATTCAATTTTTGTCTCTGCACGTCTTCGCTTCCCATAAAGACGACGCATTCTAGATTCAGCAAGGCACAAACTGTTGCAGTGGCTACCCCATGCTGCCCCGCCCCTGTTTCTGCAACAATTTTTCGTTTCCCCATTTTAATCGCAAGCAATGCCTGACCAATCGTATTATTAATTTTATGGGCACCTGTATGATTTAAATCTTCACGCTTTAGGTAGATCTTTGCTCCGCCAGCAAGCTTCGTTAAATTTTCTGCAAAATATAATGGATTTTCTCTCCCAATATATTCTTTTAAGTAATACTGAAGACTTTCCTGAAACTCGGGATCCTGTTTTGCTTCCTCATATACGTTTTCGAGTTCTAATACTGCTGTCATTAATGTTTCTGGAACAAATCGACCGCCATATTCACCGAAATGTCCAGTTTTGTCCGGTCCACTATACGTGCTTATCATGCTAATTCCTCCTCTTTTAGATGCGCTTTACTAATAAATTTATTGATTTTTGTAAGATCCTTTACACCGCCTGTTTCGACACCACTTGATACATCAACAGCATAAGGTTGAATGACTCGAACAGCTGTTTCTACATTATCAGGAGATAATCCTCCCGCAAGGAAAATATGATTGCTATATGGTAATTTCCCCTTCATTTCCTCCCAATTCAGAGTCTTATTTATAGGAGCTGTTTGATTTTTCGGTAAATCAAGTAGAATATACTCTGTTTTCCATTCATGAACCTTTAATAAATCTTCTATAGAATGTATTGTAATAGCTTTAATGACGGGTAATGAAAGCTTACTTGCAAATTCCTGACTTTCTGTACCGTGAAGTTGAATAATATCTAGCCCTGCATATTCAGCAATTCTTGATATTTCCTCAACCGATTCATTAACAAAAACCCCTACCTTTTTTACATTCCCCTTTAAATTTCTAATAATTTCTCGTGCTTTTATTGGCGTCACTTTCCGTTTACTTTCGGCAAAAATGAAGCCTAGATAATCGGCTCCTGAATCAATAGCTGTTTGCGCTGCTTCTAAAGTTGATAAACCACAGATTTTAACGTACATAATTCTCACCTTTAAGCAAGACGTCAAAGTCTTTAAAGCTATGATTTAGATTTTCCGCTTGCATCAATGTTTCCCCAACTAATATTCCTTTCGCTCCGGCATCTCTAACTCGCTCAACATCGAGACGTGTTTTCACTCCGCTTTCCGAGATAAATAGTTTGTTCAACTCTGCTAATTGAGAACCGAGTCGCTCCGTTACTTCAAGATTCACTTCAAAAGTTTTTAAATTCCGATTATTAATGCCAATTAATTCTGGATCAATCGGAAGCACAGCTTGAAGCTCCTCATCATTATGCACCTCAACTAACACTTCCAAGTCTTCTGATTTAGCATATTGGTATAGTTCTGCCAAGCGTTGTACTGGCATAGCAGCTGCGATAAGGAGGATGATGTGTGCCCCCGCTCGTTTAGCTTGGTCAATCTGTATTTCATCAATAATAAAATCTTTACAAAGAACAGGGATTTTCACAGCCTCACTCACCTTCTTAAGATCCTCAAATGATCCTTTGAAGAATTCCTTGTCTGTTAAGACAGATATCGCAGCGGCGCCATTTTTTTCATAAGCAATCGCTTGTTTAACAGGATCCACATCTCGATCAATATCTCCACGGGATGGTGAAGCTCGTTTTATCTCTGCAATGATGGAAACTTTTTGTGATTCTTTCAAGCTCTGTAAAAGCGACCTCTTCGTATATACAACTTCCGAATTCGAAACTTTCAATTTTTTCAATTGAATAATTTCCTCATGTTTAGTAGCAAGAATTGTCGTCAATATATTTGTCATTTACATTACCCCCGCTTTTTTATAGGTGTCAAAATGTATAAGTGCTTCAAGCTTCTTAAATGCCCGCCCACTATCAAGGCTTTCTTTTGCCATGGCAATTCCTTCACGAACATTGTCTGTTTTCCCGTTTGCATATATTCCTAGACCAGCATTTAAAAGTACCGTATCTCGATACGCCCCCTTTTCTCCATGTAATATCCGAAGCATAATATCAGCATTTTCTTTTGCCTCTCCACCACGGATCATTTCATTTGTATAATAAGGTAAACCAACATCCTCAGGGCTTAATGTGAAGTGCGTTTTCTTGCCGTTTTCTAATAAAATCATCGAATTACTTCCTTGTAGACTAGCTTCATCCATATACCCTGCTCCATTGATTACCAAGGCTCTTCTTCTCCCTAACTTATCTAATACTGACGCAAACAGGTCGAGCATTTCGCGCCGATTAATCCCAACCAATTGAGAGTCCAGCTGAATTGGGTTAGTTAGTGGACCTGTAAAATTAAACACAGTGGATATTTTCAGTTCCTTTCTTATTTTCATAATTCTCGCAAGTTTGGGATGAACAGTAGAAGCAAATAGAAAAGCAATGCCGATTTCGTTCAATCTTTCTTCAATTCCTTGCGTATTTAATTGAAGGTCCACACCTAACTCTTCAAGAACATCAGCACTTCCCGTTTTGCTTGATACACTGCGGTTTCCATGTTTGGCGACTTTGATACCTGCACCCGCTAATACGAATGCCGATGCTGTACTAATGTTGAAACTTTGTGAACCATCGCCACCTGTTCCGCAATTATCCATCACATGATCAAATTGCACTTTCAAAGGGATCGCTTTTTGTCTTAAAACAGTGGTTAGACTTGCAATTTCTTCAGCTGTTTCACCTTTTGATTTAAGAGCGATTAGAAACGCAGCCATTTCGCTATCTGTAATTTCATCAGAAAAGAGTAATTGTGCAGCATCTAACATTTCTTCTTGCGATAATGATTCATGTTGCGATAGTTTTTCAAGATATTTTTTCATATTGAGCACCATCTTTCACATTTTTGATAAATTGCAAGAGGATTGATTTCCCCGTAACTGTTCCAATCGACTCTGGATGAAATTGTAATCCATATAAAGGATATTGTTTATGTTGAATCGCCATGATTTCTCCGTCATCAGCAGCTCTTGCAAGAATTTCAAACTCGTTCGGAAGGCTATGATCTTTCACAACCAATGAATGATAACGCATGACTTCTAAATAGCTTTCTTGGGTTTCGAATAAGCCTTTCCCATTATGCAGAACTACTGACGTTTTCCCGTGCATGATTTTTGTAGCCCGATCCACCGTCCCTTTAAATGCACATGCAATCGCTTGATGCCCAAGACAAATACCTAAGATCGGAACTCTCTTGTAAAAATGGGAGATGACTGGAATACATATTCCTGCCTCTTCAGGGCGACCAGGTCCTGGTGACAGGATGATTGCGGCAGGGTTCAATGCTTCAATTTCTTCAATTGTGATTTGATCATTTCTTTTCACTATAATTTCGGGGTAAAATTCACCTAGATATTGATATAAGTTATAAGTAAATGAATCATAATTATCAATGAGCAATATCATCTCTTTGCACCTCCAATAAAGCTTTCGCCTTATTCTTTGTCTCCTCATATTCCGTGGCAGCTACAGAGTCATAGACAATCCCTGCCCCAGCTTGAACATAGGCAATATCATCTTTAATGACCATCGTTCGAATCGCCAGTGCCATATCTAAGCTACCACCAAAACCAAGATAGCCGACTGATCCTGCGTAAACCCCTCTTTTTACATTTTCTAATTCGTTGATTAACTGCATAGCTCTAATTTTCGGTGCCCCAGAAACCGTTCCTGCTGGCATACAAGCGATTAAAGCATCAAGACTTGTAAGGTCCGAACGTAATAGCCCTTTTATTTTTGAAGCAATGTGCATAACATGCTTATATCGTTCTATTTTCATTTGAGCGGTTAATGTAATCGAACCGATTTCACACACTCTACCAAGATCATTACGACCAAGGTCGACAAGCATCTTATGCTCTGCAAGTTCCTTCTCATCCTCAAGCAGGCTTTGTTCATACTGTTGATCTTCTTCTGGAGTATTCCCCCGCGGTCTAGTACCAGCTATTGGATTTACCGTGACTTGCCGATCCTTCACACTGATTAAACTTTCCGGTGAAGAACCAAGAACGGTATATCCGTCAAAGTCGATATAAAACATATAGGGTGATGGATTGGACAATCTAAGTCTGCGATATGCCTGAAATGGATCAGCGTGAAATGGTGACTGAAATCTCTGAGATAAGACGACTTGAAATACTTCCCCTTCAATTATTGCTTCCTTAGCCTGATGAACAAGGTTTTCGAACGTTTTCTGACTCATATTTGATTGAAAATCTAAATGTACTCGTTCACTCTCAGGTTCGTTGTCGCTTACCGATTCAATCAGCTTTTTCATGTCAGACAACCTTGTTTCAAACTCAGAGCTACATGTAACCAAATGAATCTTCTCTGTTAGATGATCAAAAACGATAACATCTTCAAAAAGTAGAAAATGGGCATCTGGCATATTTAAGGAGTCTTCTGGCACATAACCTATCTCCTCATACTGCCGGATCATATCGTAGCCCAAGTAGCCAACTGCTCCACCAAAGAATGGGATGTCAAAATCGTTCGTTTCAAATTCAACGTCCAGCTCTTTTTTTAATTCATCCATTAGCAAACCAATTTCTAACTTATTTTTTTGATTAGGGCTAATTCTTTCGGTTACCTTATCTTGTGAAACTAATTCCAAGTATGGGTGGAAGCCAATATAAGAGTACCTCCCTTTGTCATGATGGGAAGGTGAACTTTCTAATAGAAATTTCTTCCTACCAGGAAGTTTCTGAAAAATTGATATCGGTGTATGGATGTCACCTTCAACAATCATTTTATTAAATTGTAATTTTCTTCTTTCACTTGTCATGTTAGCCCTCCTTAAAAATAAAAAAGTCCCCTGCATACACAAAAAAATATGTATGCAGAGGACGATTCATTTACCGCGGTGCCACCTCAGCTTGAGGATGTCTTAAAAAGGGTTTCTGATCCCGTGCCCTATATACAGTAATTACATCACTGTATATAGGCACGAGGTCTAACACTTTTATGGAGACATCCTCCGCTTTTCAAGTACAGGATTTATATCCTAATACTAATCCTGATAACGGTGGAAGCCGTGTTCCTCTACTAATCGTTCAAGGAACCTCTCACAAGTCCATTCCCCTTTTCATATCGTACCGGTTTCCACCTGCCCCGGCTCTCTGTTACGCATCTAAAAAGGCTACTCCTCTTGATCATCGAATTGTTCATTATAATTTTAAAAAACACAAAAAGGGCCCCCATCCAAAAGGACGAGGAACCCGTGGTACCACCTTTATTAGCTCGAAAGCTCACTTTACAGCATCAATTAAGATACCTATCTCAAATAACGATGAGACGTTCCGCCAAAGCCTACTTTGCATTTCGGTTTGGAGCTCAGAAGCCCATTCACTTAAAGTTGTTCACCGATTTACACCAACCACCGGCTCTCTTTAGAACAAACATTAAGGTACTTTTCTTCTTCAACGCTTTATATTCGTTTTATTATTTATTATCTTAAATTGAACGACGAACTTTGTCAATGACTTTTCTGAAAATTTATTTTTTTACTGTAATCCAGCCACCGTCATCTGTTTCTTTTGCACTTTTTATAACTAAGTAAGCAGAATACCCGCTACTTTCCTGGAATTCATCCGTATAGTTCTTCTCATCAGCCTTTCCAGGAACAATTTCTTTAAAGCGTCTGTACGTTTTCATAAGATCTTCTTTACTGACGCGACTTTCATAAGCTTTCTCAACACTTTCAAAAAATTTAATCACATCGACAATTTCTTCTGTACTCCAAGTAAAATCCATTGGGTATTGATATTCCATTTAAAATCACCTTTCACTTAAACATTTTAGCTATAAATTTTACTTAAAACGATACTGTTACTTATTTTGTCCATTTCCCACTTATTTCTTCCGCTTCTCTAATCATTCTTTCGAATAAATCAGCGGTAGTAGGAATATCACGAATCAACCCAAGAGCTTGTCCAGCCCATCCGAATCCTTCATCTTGTACACCATCATAAATATAACGCTTATTAGCCGTGCCGCTTATGTACCCTTTTATTGATTCATACCCCGTATTTTCCTGTTCAATTTTCAGAATTTTTTCTGTCCAGTTATTAGATATAGCTCGGGCAGGCGCTCCGATTGATCGCTTAATTACGACTGTATCATATTCATTTCCCAGAACCAATGATTTTTTATAGGCATCACTCGCATGTACGCATTCTTTTGTAGCGATGAATCTCGTACCCATCTCAATTCCTTCTGCACCAAGTGCGAGTGCAGCCATTAAACCTCTACCATCCGCAATGCCTCCTGATGCAATGACTGGTATCGAAACAGCATCTACGACTTGAGGAATTAGCACCATTGTACCTATGTCATCCCGTCCAAGATGTCCGCCACCTTCCTGACCGACAACCATAACCGCGTCCGCTCCAATCTCTTCTGCCTTTTCCGCCTGTCTTCTAGCTGAAACAAGCACTAGTTTTTTTACATTTTCCCCCTTCAAAAGTTCAAAAAACGGGGTAGGATTTCCCCCAGTTACCGATACAACTTCAATTCCTTCTTTTAGAGCTACTTCGAGCATATGTTCATACGGTCTTCCATGCTGCCCAATCGCGAAATTCACGCCAAATGGTTTGTCTGTCATCGCTTTGGTTTTACGTATTTCATTACGTAGCTGATCTGGCGTACTTAAAGACATCGCGGTGACCTGGCCAAGACCCCCTGCATTCGATACAGCCGCCGCAAGTTCAGCATAAGCTAAGTAGGCAAGCCCCCCCTGGACAATTGGATATTTAATCCCTAATAGATCAGTGACTCTTGTTTTCCATTTCATCTATGTTCCCCCTTTCAAATACAACTACTCTCTTACTCAAGTTTAATAAATTATTAATTATTAGACCAGCGTTTACTAATACTATTATCTATATTGCTCTTTCCCTTAATCGTTTGTGTTTTCTCATTGAATATTCATTATATAATTGTTCTTTTCAAATAATATTACGCATGATATAATTCATATGTTTTCTTAGATTATACTTATAAAGAAGTGGGGTAATAAACAATTGTCACAGAACGAAACTCCCTTATTCACAGCTTTAGTGAACCATGCCAAGAAAAATCCCATTCAATTTCACATACCTGGTCATAAAAAAGGACAGGGAATGGATCCTGAATTCCGTGAATTCATTGGTGATAACGCATTATCGATTGATTTAATCAATATCGCTCCTTTAGATGACCTTCATAGTCCAAAGGGGATAATTAAGCAAGCTCAAGAACTAGCCGCTGAGGCGTTCGGTGCTGATCACACGTTTTTTTCTGTACAAGGAACAAGCGGAGCCATCATGACTATGGTTATGACGGTTTGTGGCCCGGGTGATAAAATACTCGTACCTAGAAATGTGCATAAGTCAATTATGTCGGCGATTGTTTTTTCTGGTGCGATCCCAATCTTCATAACTCCTGAAATAGATAAAAACCTTGGTATTTCCCATGGAATTACAATAGATTCAGTCGAAAAGGCATTAAGAGAAAATTCAGATGCAAAAGGTCTTCTCGTGATTAACCCGACGTATTTCGGAGTATCTGCTGATTTAAAGAAAATTGTAGAATTGGCACATTCTTATCAAATACCAGTACTTGTTGATGAGGCTCATGGGGTTCATATTCATTTCCATGATGAACTACCTTTATCGGCTATGCAAGCAGGCGCTGATATGGCTGCAACAAGCGTCCATAAGCTGGGCGGCTCGATGACACAAAGCTCAATATTAAACGTAAAAGAAGGCCTTGTTTCAGCTAATCGTGTTCAATCAATCATAAGTATGTTAACAACAACATCAACCTCTTATATTCTTCTTGCTTCGCTTGATACTGCAAGAAAGCGTCTAGCAACAGAAGGGTATGAATTGATTGACCGCTCTATTAAGCTAGCTGATCAGTTGCGGGCTGACATAAATGAGATTCCATTCCTTCATTGTGTTGGGAAAGAAATTATCGGTTCGCCAGCTACCTTTGATTACGACCCAACCAAACTGATTATTTCAGTTAAAGATCTCGGTATTTCTGGCTATGAGGTCGAGAAATGGTTACGTGAAAAGTACAATATTGAAGTCGAACTTTCTGATTTGTACAACATTCTATGTATTATCACGAATGGTGACACCAAACATGAAGCGGGTATTCTATTGCAAGCACTACAAGAATTGTCAAAAGAATTTAAGCATCTTGCAACAAGTGAGAATAATCATGTAGAAGTCCTGCTCCCGACAATTCCTGTTCTCGCTCTATCGCCCAGAGAAGCTTTTTACTCTGAAACAGAAGTCGTTGCAATTGATGAATCTGTCGGCCGAGTCATTTCTGAGTTTATCATGGTATACCCACCAGGAATCCCAATCTTCATTCCAGGCGAAGTAATTACTCAGGAAAACATTGATTACATTAAAGCGAATATGGAAGTTGGTCTGCCTGTTCAAGGCCCCGAAGATCCTAACCTTCAATACTTGAGAGTGATAAAGTGAAACTTCCATCAGTGGGTGCCTTCCCCAGCTGATGGTTAGTTGAACCAATCGGGGATTTACAGGCTGTTTACACTCACTTGATTCCTCACAGTAAATGAATATTACAGCCTGTTAAACCGGGATAAAGTGAAACTTCCATAAGTAGGTGCCTTCCCCCGCTGATGGTTATCTCGTTCTAGTGTCACTAAATCGCAAGCTTACCGTAGATAAAGCGATCTTACAATCTAAGTCCAATGAACACAGACAAAGAATTCTTCACCTGTGTGACCAACATGCCCTTAGTGTATTCGAATAATCAATTATTAGAAAAATGAGACTAACCATTTCTGGTTAGTCTCTTATTTTTTATCAGGATCCATATTAAATTTCTACTTCTTCTTCTTTACGGTCGCAATGGTTGCAAAGCGCATAAAGTACACTCACTTTTTCATCTTCGAAATGATCAATCGTTCCATTACATGTTTGACAAACTATTGTACCCATTTCTAAAACTCCCTTCAGATTAAAATGAAAACGCTTTTACAACTTGTTAATACCATAATAATATAACACAATTGATAATTCAAGCATTAATTGTATGTCACATTTATTTTTTATTGTAAACGTGACATACAAAATAGAAAGAGAAAATTACGAACTATTACTTTTAATTATTTATGCATCAGATAATTGATTTACGACAATTATTTATTACACGAAGTATCAGACTACTAAACGAGAGTATTCAACTAAATTATTTAGTCTCCTTGTTATTTATTAAAGAATCAACTAAAAAACTCGATGACATCAACGTTTCTTTAAGGTCAAGGAGTTTTAATTTCGTTTGGATTGATTATTTAGTAGCCATTTTTTTGAAGTTATTTTGTAAAAATAAGGATAATTATTGTATCATGTCCCTCTATAGTATCTCTACGTAATCGGTAAAATCGTTTGGAGTAGAACTTGAATAATTGCATAACAGAGTAAACTGACACTGGTAACGATCAATGTTCGTTTATTCGATTTTAGTATGGCCTTACCAATATATATAGCTAAGTATGAAAAAATGAAGAACATAATCACTTTAAACACAAGTTTGTCATGAGTTGAAAGCCATTCGACAACAGCATACCCGCTCCATACAATTAATTGGAAAAGAAATACAACATAATTTTTCAAACAATCCAACTCCTGTCAAATGAAATGGTCCGCATTCTATATACCAGAAAACAAAATACCGTTTTATAGAGCCACAAACTTCAAACTTTTTTAAGGAAAGAACCATTTTTACCTTTATCCTCAATCATACAATCCTAACGTTTTTTTGTATTTTTCTTTATACAACAAAGGCTGTACACCTAATCAAGTGACCCATTATATGTAAGTTATGAAATAATATGATTAGTATTACCTCTAAGATTCCCTATCCTGCTAGATATATTTTTAAAATTCCCATAACAATTTAGTATTTAAAAGGATAAATCTCCAAAAAAACACTTTTACTAACATAGGGTAGGCTTAGGTCATGCATTGTACAAAAAAAAGTACACCCGAAATAAATCGGATGTACTTTTTGGTAGTTCTATTATTTTACGATGTGGATAGGCATTCCTAAAGCAACTTCTGCAGCTTCCATTGTAATTTCACCTAAAGATGGGTGAGCATGAATGGTCATTGCGATATCTTCAGCCGTCATACCAGCTTCGATAGCAAGTCCAAGCTCAGCAACCATATCAGATGCACTTGGACCAGCAATTTGAGCACCGATCACTAAACCATCTTCTTTACGAGTAATTAGTTTCATAAAACCATCAGTATTGTTCAGTGAAAGAGCACGGCCGTTTGCAGCGAATGGGAATTTAGAAGCCTTAGCATCAAGTCCCTCTTCTTTTGCTGATTGCTCAGTGTGACCCACTGTAGCAAGTTCTGGCTCAGAGAATACAACAGCAGGGATTCCTAAATAGTCAATCTCTGAAGCTTCCCCAGCAATTACTTCAGCAGCAATTTTACCTTCGTAAGAAGCTTTATGTGCTAATTGAGGGCCAGATACAATATCACCAATCGCATAAATGTTTTTAATATTTGTGCGGCATTGTTTATCAATTTCAATTAAGCCTCTTTCAGTAAGCTTAATACCTACTTGTTCAAGACCAATTTCATCCGTATTCGGACGACGGCCAACCGTTACTAATACATAATCAGCTTCGACTTTTGATTCTTGACCATTTACTTCATAAGTTACGACTACACCATTTTCTGTTTCTTCAACGCCTTTTGCAAGAGCTTTTGTAACAATTTCAGCGCCTTTTTTCTTCAAGTTTTTCTTAACCAATGCAGTCATTTGTTTTTCATAACCACCTGAAAGAATATCTTCTGTTCCTTCAAGGATCGTTAATTTCGTACCCATATTAGCATAAGCGCCACCAAGTTCGATTCCAATAACTCCTCCGCCAATTACAACTAGAGAAGCTGGAACTTCCTCAAGCGCAAGAGCACCAGTAGAATTGATAACACGTTTAGAATATTTAAAAGTAGGCAGTTCAATTGGAGTTGAACCAGTAGCTATGATTGCGTTTTTGAATGTATATGTTTGTGCAGACGTTTCAGTCATAACACGAACATTGTTTTCGTCAACGAAATACGCTTCCCCGCTTACAACTTCAATTTTGTTTCCTTTTAAAAGCCCGCTAACTCCGCCAGTTAATTTATTTACAACGGATGATTTAAAAGCTTGTACTTTTGAAAAGTCCAGTTTTACATTTTCAGCAGTAATCCCCATATCTTCTGAATGCTTAGCATCATGAAAACGATGTCCTGCTGCAATTAGTGCTTTTGATGGGATACAGCCTACATTTAAGCAAACTCCACCGACCGTTCCTTTTTCAACAACTGTTACTTTTTGTCCAAGTTGCGCAGCACGAATAGCGGCAACATAACCACCAGGACCAGCACCGATGACTAAAGTATCTGTTTCAATTGGAAAATCTCCTACTACCATGTTATTACGCCTCCATTAACAATAGTTCTGGGTCGTTAAGCAATTTTTTAATATGATTTAATGCATTTTGAGCTGTTGCACCATCGATCATTCGGTGGTCAAAGCTTAATGATAATGATAATACTGGAGCAGCAACTATTTCTCCATCACGCACTACAGGTTTCTCTGCAATACGCCCAATTCCTAGGATTGCAACTTCCGGATGGTTGATTACTGGAGTGAACCATTGTCCACCTGCAGAACCGATATTACTAATCGTACAAGAAGCACCTTTCATTTCGTCAGGAGCTAATTTACCGTCACGAGCTTTTGCTCCAAGTTCGTTGATTTCATTTGAAATAGCAAATGTAGATTTGCGATCCGCATCTTTAACAACAGGAACAAGAAGACCTTTCTCAGTGTCAGCAGCAATACCGATATTGTAATAATGCTTATGAACGATTTCACTTGTAGAGTCATCAAGTGATGTGTTAAGCGCAGGGAATTCACGCAATGCACTCGTTAATGCTTTTACAACATAAGGAAGGAATGTAAGTTTGATTCCTTTTTGTGCTGCAACCTCTTTGAATTTCTTACGGTGAGCGACAAGTTTTGTCACTTCGATTTCATCCATTAATGTAACGTGAGGAGCTGTGTGCTTAGAATTCACCATTGCTTTAGCAATCGCTTTTCTGATTCCGCTCATTTTCTCACGAGTTTCTGGATATTGACCTGCAGGAATAGCAATAGCTGCTGCTTTAGCCGTTTCTTTTTCTGCCACCTGAACTGTATCAGGTTGTGTAGCAGCCGGTGCCGTAGAATCGCCAGTTAAGAATGAGTCAATGTCAACTTTAAGGACGCGTCCATTATCTCCACTACCTACAACTTGAAGGATATCTATTCCTTTTTCACGAGCGTATTTACGAACAGATGGCATCGCAATAATACGACGGTTAGAATCTACTTCAGCTTGCACTTCTTGTTTAGGAGCTTCTTCTGTTTTCACTTCTTCAGCTTCTTTAGTACCAGATTCTTCACCATGGTCACCCTTGAATTGAAGATCTTCATACCCTGGAGCGTCAAAAGAGATTAAGATATCTCCTACTATTGCTACAGTTCCTTCTTCTACATGTACTTTTTCAACTGTACCTTCTACTGGTGACGGGATTTCAACAACAGCTTTATCGTTTTGCACTTCGCAAAGCACGTCATCTTCCTGTACTTTATCCCCTGGCTTTACAAACCATTTTACTATTTCACCCTCGTGTATACCTTCACCGATATCAGGGAGTCTAAATTGGAATGCCATTTAGTCTCAACCTCCTATAATTTAATCATACATATTGTTTGGAAAAAAGTAATTTAGCTTTCATAATTCGAGCAATTTTGCATAAATCCTAAAATCCGGCATCTATCAAATATGTAGGGACCGGATTTTAGTGGACTTTTAGATCATTAGAAGTTTAACACTTTTTTCGCAGTTTCCATAACATCCTTGTAGTTAGGAAGCCAAACTGGCTCAGCTTGTGAAAATGCGAAAACAGTATCTGCTGCTGTTACACGTAATACTGGTGCATCTAGGCTAAGGATGGCACGATCATTAATTTCTGCCACAACATTCGCCGCGATTCCAGCTTGTTTTTGAGCTTCTTGAACAACAATTGCACGGCCTGTTTTTTCAACAGATGCAATGATTGTATCAATATCAAGTGGTGAAATCGTACGAAGGTCGATGACTTCTACTGAATGTCCTTCTTTTTCTAATTCTTCCGCGGCTTTGATTGATTCCTGAACCATTGCGCCGTAAGTAATAATAGAAAGATCTTTTCCTTCACGTTTCACAGAAGCGACACCTAGAGGAATTGTATACTCTTCTTCAGGCACATCTTCACGGAAAGAGCGATATAGTTTCATATGCTCAAGGAAGATAACTGGATCGTTATCACGGATAGAAGAAATTAGCAAACCTTTTGCATCATACGGAGAAGAAGGAATTACTACTTTCAATCCAGGTGTTTGCGCCATTAACCCTTCAAGGCTGTCCGCATGCATTTCTGGTGTGTGCACACCGCCACCGAAAGGAGAACGAATTGTGATTGGTGAATTGTAACGGCCGCCTGAACGGTAACGCATACGTGACATTTGTCCCGCAACAGAATCCATTACTTCAAATAAGAAACCGAAGAATTGGATTTCAGGAACCGGACGGAATCCTTGTAGTCCAAGACCGATGGCAATACCGCCAATACCCGACTCTGCAAGTGGAGTATCAAATACACGATCTTCGCCAAATTCTTTTTGCAGGTTTTCCGTAGCACGGAATACACCGCCGTTTTTACCAACGTCTTCACCGAAAACAAGAACATTTTCATCGTTTTTTAATTCAGTGCGTAACGCATCTGTAATAGCTTGAATCATCGTCATTTGAGCCATGGCTTACTTCGACTCCTTTTCTTTGTAAATTTCGTATTGTTCTTTCAAGTTAGAAGGCATTTCTTCGAACATATTTGATATTAAATCAGTAACCGTTTGTTTAGGCTCTGCATCTGCAACTTTAATTGCTTCTTTAATATCTTCTTTTGCCTTTTCAATTGTTTCATTCTCTTTCTCTTCATTCCATAAACCTTTAGCTTCAAGGAATTTACGGAAACGAACTAGTGGATCTTTCAATTCCCACTCATTATCAAGATCTGAAGTACGGTAGCGAGTTGGATCATCACCAGCCATTGTATGTGGACCATAACGGTATGTTAATGTTTCGATAAGTGTCGGGCCTTCTCCGTTAATTGCGCGCTCGCGAGCGTCTTTCACAGCTTTGTATACAGCAAGTGGATCCATTCCGTCTACTACAACGCCAGGAATACCAGCAGCAACTGCTTTTTGCGCCAATGTCTTAGATGCTGATTGTTTATCTACAGGCGTAGAAATCGCAAATCGGTTGTTTTGAATAATAAAGATGGCAGGAGCTTTAAATGCACCAGCGAAGTTAATTCCTTCATAGAAGTCACCTTGTGAAGTTCCACCATCACCTGTATAAGTAATTGCTACAGCTTTAGTACCACGTTTCTTCATTCCAAGAGCAACACCCGCTGCTTGAACGTATTGAGCTCCAATAATGATTTGTGGAGAAATAACATTTACTCCTTCAGGGATTTGATTTCCTTTAAAATGGCCACGTGAGAATAAGAACGCTTGTGAAAGCGGCAAGCCGTGCCAAATTAATTGTGGTACATCACGATATCCCGGCAGAATGAAGTCTTCTTTTTCAAGTGCAAATTGCGATGCAAGTTGAGAAGCTTCTTGTCCAGCTGTTGGTGCATAGAAACCTAATCTTCCTTGACGGTTTAAAGAGATAGAACGTTGATCAAGAATACGTGTATAAACCATTCTTCTCATCAGTTCTTGTAATTGCTCATCTGTTAACTCAGGCATTGCTGCTTCGTTTACGATTTCGCCTTCTTCATTTAAAATTTGTAATGTTTGAAACTGTTCTTCAACTGTTTCGAACTGTTTCTTGACATCAAAATTAGCTTGGTTTACTTTAGAAGCCATCTGTGCCACCTCATCCTTTCAATAAAAAGGTTATATTTTGTAAAGCATTCTTCATTTCTAAAAGTCTAAATGAAATACCAATGTATTTTTCCCATATAAAGTGAATGCAGACATTCACTGGGTTTTCATTTTCACGATATTCTGTATCAGTAAAAACTAATTACAAAATGATACAATGCTTTATCCATAATTAAGTGTACCTCACCACATCAGCATAGTCAATTACAACGACCTATATTAATGAGCTTTCAAACGATAATTCTTATTAGTAAATTTTATCAACGCTAAAACTGTTATACTATAATTAATATACCTGTACTATAAAAGAATATCTGTTTTACGACAGATGTATGCGCTACCTTTGAAAACTGCTTTCTTCCCCATTTCTTTACATTTTTTCCGACTCCCCTATACTATCATTACACAATTTCATAAATTTATTATATCCATAAAGTGCATTTTCCATCAGCGAGGGTTATTCATCCTCCTGCTATTTCCCTTAATTTTCACTTTCAAAAATGTGATGGATGTTTAAACCTTTTAGATCAGGATAAAAATAATAAAAAAACCGCTCAAAATCTGAGTCGGCTTCCTTAGAGAATACAGTTATGCTATCTATTGTTTTACTTAGCTTATTTCGTATCTGAAACTTCAATCTCTGCATCTTTATAGAATTTCTGTTTTTCCTCATTATATTGATTCGTTTTATTATTAAAAGCATCATTTGCTTCAATCACTGTTTGGTAGGTTTGATTAATCGTCTCGATTTGTGCTTCTAGTTCATCCATTTTTAAGTTTTCTTTTTGGAAAAGAGTATATAAAGCTTTATCCAAATCTAAGCTTTTCTTATAAGTAGTATAAAGTTTTTCATGCGCCTCATACCGTTCAATCATAGTCACCTTTAATTTTTCCGCTTCTTTTTTTAGGTCCTGGTCCTCTATACTTTTAATTTTATCATCGATTTGTTTAAATTTTTCACGCGAAGCAAGCATGCTTTCACGTTCTTTTTCAATAAACTCTTTTCTTTTTTCAATATTATTGATCGCTTCATTCGAAAGTTTAACAATTTGGTCAAACTCCCTCAAGCCTAGTTTAAGAATCGTGTTGTAATACTCTTTTTCTTTATTCTCTAGTTCAGTAATAGGCTGCTGCTGTTCTTCAAAGGTTTTTTCTTTCTTCACAGCCGCTTCGAGTATTTGATATATTTGTTCTTCTGGAGAGTCTTTAGCTGTACATCCCGAAAGGATTCCGCCTAACACTAAACATAACACAGTCCATTTAAAAAATTTACTCATTGCTAAAACTCCCCCTATTCTCTATATAG
Source organism: Paenibacillus sp. FJAT-29882 (assembly GCF_001510645.1). GTDB lineage: Bacteria > Bacillota > Bacilli > Bacillales > DSM-1321 > Peribacillus. The sequence goes on from NZ_LMVB01000001.1 coordinate 2,436,216, forward strand.
ACTACTATACTGGAAATCGTCAGTTTTTGACAACTAACATCTACTCTTTTTTCCCATCTCTTAGCATCAGAAAGCAAATGCAAATATGCCCCGTATCTCTTGAATATATGACTTGTCTTAACTCTTTATGAATAGGCAAAAGCCCAGACCAATTTCTCTTCTTCGCATAGGTTGTAAGTACATCGCTCCTTTAGGAATGATGGAATTAACAAAACGGAGGGATCCTTTATGTATTATGGTGGTTACGGAAATGATTGCTGTTATCCAGTTGAGATTTATCCCAGTTATGGGTATGGCGGAGGCGAATGCGGCTTTGGAAGTGGATTTGCCTTAATTGTTGTTCTCTTCATTCTATTGATTATCGTCGGTGCTTGTTTGTGCTAACCCACACCGAATCTTTATCTTGTTTCGTTTAAAAAAGGAATCGAATAAAGTTTAGCTTATTCAAGTACCCTTTCATGGGAAGCTCTATACGTAGTAGCTTCCCCTCATCGCTTCCGTTTTGCGTTACCCAAAACTGAAAGCACAAAAAATTAACGTTACTGTTTTTAACGCATTGACACCATTAACTATTTAGCTAAACTTTGATAAACTATCTTTATCTATACATATACAGCAAGTCCTCAATTCGGTGGGGATTATAGCTTGTAAATCCTAGAAACATTTTATCTCTGGATATATTTTAAGAAAGAAGGGCGAAAACTATGCTTATAATGAAAGACATCATTAGAGAAGGACACCCAACACTTCGTAAAAAAGCTGCTGAGGTAAGCTTACCGGCTTCTGAGGAAGAACAAGAAATTTTATCAAGCATGCTGGACTATGTTATAAACAGTCAAGACCCTGACAAGGCAAAGGAATTCGGACTTCGGCCAGGCGTTGGACTTGCCGCTCCCCAAATTAATGTATCAAAACGGATGATTGCTGTTCATGTCAAGGATTCTGAAGGAAAACAGTATAGTTATGCATTATTTAATCCAAAAATCATCAGGCACACAAAAGCTCAAACCTATTTAACCAATGGTGAAGGTTGCTTATCTGTTGATCGTCCTTTCCCAGGATTTGTACCCAGATACGCAAAAATAACCGTTAAAGGTGTGAACTTAAACGGCGAAGAAATATCAGTTAAACTAACCGGTTTGCCTGCTATCGTCTTTCAGCATGAAATTGACCATCTGAATGGTATTATGTTTTTTGATCGAATTAACGAAATCGACCCATTCGATATTTCAGATGACGCAACACCGCTTGAGCGATGATGAAGTGAAGTTAAATAAAGAGGTTGTCCAATAGATAAATGATCGGACAACCTCTTTTTTTATCCCACATAATAGGCAGTATGCCCCCACTGATTGAAGTTTCACTTTATATTAGCCCTACTTGGCGAAGGCCAAAAAGGATGCCTTCTTCACTTACATCTTTTGTTACATAATCCGCATGTTTCTTAACCTCGTCCAAAGCATTCCCCATTGCTACGCCATGTCCAACCGTCTCAAGCATCTCAATATCATTTAGTCCATCACCGAATGCATAAACATTTTCCATGGCAAAGCCAGCTTTCTTAACAAACTGTTTAATTCCTTCTGCTTTTGAACCACCAAATGGCAACACATCAATCGATAGATCATGCCAGCGAATAAATTTGAATTTATCGAATTTCCCAGTAATTAGTGCCTCTTCTTCTTCCCTTGTACAAAAGACTAGGCTTTGATATATTTCTTTCCCATGATAGAAATCATCTTGACGTTCCGGATGCGGAAATTTCAATGTACCAATCGCCTCTTCAATTCGATCGCTATGGCTAACATTTGCTTTCATCGTTTTCTCATTCATAAACACAAGAGGTGTCTCTTCATTCTCTCCCGCCATTTCATGTAAACGCTCCAGTTCATTGAATGAAAGGGGGTTTTTGTATATCACTTCGTTTTCAAACACAACATATTGACCATTAAAGCTAACAAATGACTCGATGTCCAATTCTTCTCTCAATGATTCAAACATAAATGGGGCTCTTCCAGTTGCAATCGCAACATAAACGCCATTCTCTTGTAGTTGCTTAATAGCAGCCTTTGTCGATGCAGGTAATGTCTTCTCATGATCAAGCAATGTTCCATCTATATCAAAAAATACAATTTTCTGCATATCTACTTCAACACGTCCATTCTATTTTAATAATGTCTTTATCAAATTTTCTATCTTGTTTGTTTTTTTCTTAAAAACGATTCTATAACACTCTTCATACTTATTAAAAACTGCGTTCTAGTATATGTCAAGAATCTTCCATGAAAGAAAATACCATCATCCATTATTTGGAATTAAGGAATTTTCATACGATGTATATACTATAACTACTTCCTCCATCGGTCAAAACTGGGTATCAGTGGTTTTTTTAAAATAATTCCTATTATCTGGGAAATATGTATTTACTTTATTAAATTATTCTATACAATAAAAGACAAGGGAGTGATCACCATGTTAAAAAGGCTTCGTAAAAAGCTACGTAAACAATGGAATGATCTTTTAAAAAGGAAATCAATCGCATAAAATTATTTGATATAGCCCTTCAAATACTTGCGAAGGGCTTCTTGCTTGTGTAAAGTGCATTATAGACCCAATGAACGGAAATGAATGGATAGAAGAGGTCTTCGCACGTATACTTAATCGTTACAATGTTCACATGATGTACTAAAACATGAAAAAATTGTTTTTTTTATATATAATGAAACAAGCAATTTAAAAAGAAGAGGAGAGAAAGTAATGGTTTTTAAAGTTTACTACCAAGAGAATCTAAATAATGTACCTGTAAGAGAGCATACTCAATCCATTTATGTTGAGGGAGAGTCAACACGAGATGTTCGCGATAAAATAAAGGATTTTCCTTATAATATTGAATATGTTGAGCCGGTTACTGGGGCATATTATGAATATGAAAAGAAAAATAATGAAGATTTTAATGTATTGGAGTTAGGATAATTTATGAAATTTGTAAAAAATGACCAAACAGCCGTTTATGCACTTGGCGGCCTAGGTGAAATCGGTAAGAATACGTATGCAGTACAATTCCAGGATGAAATTATTATTATCGATGCAGGAATTAAATTTCCAGAGGACGAGCTTCTAGGCATCGACTACGTGATTCCAGATTATACGTATTTAGTAAAAAATGTAGATAAGATTAAGGGACTCTTCATTACCCATGGACATGAAGACCATATAGGCGGAATTCCCTATTTACTAAAAGCTATTAACATTCCTGTTTATGGTGGAAAACTAGCATTAGGATTATTACGCAATAAATTAGAAGAACATGGTCTTCTACGTCAAACGAAATTACATGAAATTCAAGAGGATGACGTGATTAAGTTCCGCAAAACATCTGTTTCGTTTTTCAGAACAACTCACAGTATCCCGGATTCTTATGGGATTGTTGTTAAAACTCCTCCAGGGCAAATTGTCCATACCGGAGACTTTAAATTCGACTTCACACCAGTAGGAGAACCTGCTAATTTAACGAAGATGGCTGAAATCGGAAAAGAAGGCGTTCTATGCCTATTATCTGATAGTACAAATAGTGAGGTTCAGACTTTTACAATGTCAGAACGCCGTGTAGGCGAGAGCATTGATGATATTTTCCGTAAAGTGGAAGGTCGAATTATTTTCGCTACGTTTGCTTCTAACATTCACAGACTGCAACAAGTCGTTGAAGCAGCTGTTAAAAACGGACGGAAGGTCGCAGTTTTTGGTAGAAGTATGGAAGCAGCTATCACAATCGGACAAGATTTAGGGTATATTGTTGCACCAAAAGATACTTTTATCGATGCTCAGCAAATCAATCGACTTCCTGCAAACCGTGTAACAATCCTTTGTACAGGTAGCCAAGGTGAGCCAATGGCTGCCCTATCAAGAATTGCTAATGGTACGCATCGTCAAATTCAAATCATCCCAGGAGATACAGTTGTATTCTCATCTTCACCGATTCCAGGAAATACAATCAGTGTTTCTAGAACGATTAATCAATTATACCGTGCTGGTGCGGACGTGATTAGCGGACCGCTTAGTAACATTCATACGTCAGGTCATGGCGGGCAACAAGAACAAAAGCTTATGCTTCGTTTAATTAAGCCAAAGTACTTCATGCCGATTCACGGTGAATATCGGATGCAAAAATTGCACAGCCAACATGCCATCGACTGCGGTGTTCCAGAAGAAAATTGTTTCATCATGGATAATGGTGAAGTGCTCGCCTTAAGTGAAAATACTGCACAAGTGGCTGGAAAGATCCCGTCAGGCTCCGTTTACATTGATGGTAGCGGTATTGGTGATATCGGGAATATTGTACTACGTGACCGTCGTATCCTTTCCGAGGAAGGACTCGTTGTTGTAGTTGTCAGCATCAACATGAAAGACTTCAAGATTGCCGCTGGTCCAGATATCATTTCAAGAGGATTTGTATACATGAGAGAATCAGGTGATTTAATTAACGATGCCCAAGCGCTCATTACAAAGCATCTAAATAAAGTAATGGAACGCAAGACGACTCAATGGTCTGAAATTAAAAACGAAATTACAGACACACTTTCTCCATTCCTGTATGAAAAAACAAAACGACGTCCAATGATTTTACCAATTATCATGGAAGTATAATAAAATTAATATATAAAAGAGGATGTCCCCTAAAATATGGGACATCCTCTTTTATTACTGAACATACTAGACAATTATTTTTATATGGATCATTTAATTTGTCTGTCCGCAATTAGCGCAAGCAGCTACAAACGAATCGACCTGGTGGGAAGACCACTTCCATACAACTTGCTCGTCTTACGCTATCCTCTAGGTTGATCAAGGTGCTTTTCACTTTTATTCTTAATCTACAGTCTTTTTTTCAAAACGGTTAATATCTGAGTCAGCCCCGATGACAATCAAGATATCTCCTTTGTGAATTGGGTCATTTCCTTGAGGTGAAACTATGATTTCTCCCCCTCTTTTTACAGCAACAATATTAATGCCAAAACGCGCCCTAATATCAAGATCAATAATGGTTTTACCTTCCATTTTAGAACTTGCCACAATTTCCACGATGGAATGTTCATCAGACAACTCTAAATAATCAAGAACATTATTCGATACGATGCTATGTGCAATACGCTTCCCCATGTCTCTCTCTGGATGAACAACATGATCTGCACCAATTTTTATCAAAACTTTCTCATGATAATCATTTTGGGCCTTCACTGTAATATTTTCGACACCTAATTCCTTTAACATTAAAGTCGTCAGGATACTCGATTGAATATTGTCACCAATCGCGACAATCACATGATCGAAATTTCGGATTCCAAGGCTTTTAAGAACATTTTCTTCTGTTGTATCCCCAATAACCGCATGTGAAGCAATCATTGCATATTCATTAACCCGATCCTCATCCATATCAATGGCAAGCACTTCCATGCCCTCCTCAATTAGAGCTCTAACGATACTACCTCCAAATCGGCCAAGCCCGATTACTGCAAATTCTTTTTTCACGAATTCTACCTCCAACAAGCTAACTTGATGCACTGCTATTCTACCATATGATAAGCATGAAAGCTTTTTTCAATTCGAGAAGATGACGGGACTTGCACAGGATGTGCTGACTTCTGTGTTGCTCGTCATGACGTGCGCGATTTTAACAGTAGGTCATTCATGAACGATGTCACAATTCGCAAGCTTTTTTACCGGACTTTTTAAACATCCCCTTAAAATGAGAATAACACTCATGCCTGTTAATTATTCATTCGATCCTTTAAATGTTATATAGTGAGTAAGTAGCGTAATTGCTTTTTCTATCGCCTGTTCATCTGGATTTAATTTAGCATGATGCAGTCCATATGTTGAGTTGACACCTAACCAGAACATAAATCCTGGAATTTCCTTCAACATATATCCGAAATCTTCTCCTGTCATCGCTTCATTACAATGATGTACCTGTATTCCAGGTACTTTTTTTGCAAATTCCATAAATTCCGTTGTGAGCTGTTCTTCATTAAATACTTGATGGTACATGGATCCATAATCAATCCATCCCTCACATGCATACCCAACCTTAATCCCGCAGAGCAGCTGTTCAATCCGCGTTTTTACTTTTATCATCGATTCTTCATTCAAGGTACGAATTGTGCCTTCTAGCCTTGCTTTTTCTGCAATTATATTTTGCACACTGCCCCCACTGATTTTCCCAATCGTAACTACTGCTGAATCAAGCGGATTCACGTTTCGAGAAACAATCGATTGCAATTGACCAACAAGTGAACATGCTGCAACAACCATATCATTAGTTTCATGGGGATAAGCAGCATGTCCACCTTTCCCTTTTAACTCAATAAACAGTTCTGACGTATTAGCAAATAATAGTCCTTCTTTTAGCGCAATTGTCCCAACAGGATATTCAGGAGCGATATGCAGAGCCATAATAATATCTGGCTTCCACTTATTCATAGTTTCTGAACTCAACATCGGTTCTGCACCACCAGGACCCTCCTCAGCAGGCTGAAAAATAAACAAAATATGATCATTAATTGGGTTAAGAACAAAATAACTTAATACTCCAAGCGCAATACTCATATGAAAATCATGACCGCAAGCATGCATATATTGATCATGTTCTGAAGAAAATGGTAAATCTGTCTCCTCTTTAATCGGCAACCCATCCATATCTGCTCGATAGCCAATTGTTTTTTGGGGAGCAAGGCCAATTACTTTTACAAAAATCCCCGTTTCCCATGTTTCCAATTCATATCTGTCCTGCGGCAATGTAGATAAATAATCTAATAAATATTTTTGTGTCTTAACTTCTTTAAAACCGATTTCAGGTATTTTATGAAGGTCTCTACGAATTTTTACAAAAGGATACAGTATTGACTCTACTTCAGTCATTGATGATTCCCACCTTATACAAGAAAAGCGTGGATCCATGAACCATCCACGCTTTCCTTTCGATATTGTTTCATTTTAGAGAGAACTGCTTATAATGACAAGTGAGTGTAAGAAGCCACTTCCTTAAACGTAAGCTGACTACTTATACGTCACAAAAACATACTAGTATGAATCTCATAATTGGCGAAGTTCTTGCATGATTTCTGTTTTCGATTTTGTTTTTTCATCGATTGCTTTAATCACTTTTGCAGGAATACCCGCTGCTACAGAATAAGGAGGTATATCTTGTGTCACTACAGCTCCAGCTGCTACTACAGAACCTTGTCCAATTGTAACGCCTTCAAGAACCACTGCATTTGCACCAATCAGTACATCGTCTTCCAAAATAACTGGTTTTGCCGATGGCGGTTCGACTACACCAGCTATTACTGCTCCGGCACCTACATGACAATTTTTTCCGATGGTGGCACGTCCACCAAGCACTGCATTCATATCAATCATCGTACCGTCTCCAATAACAGCACCGATATTGATAGCAGCCCCCATCATGATTACTGCATGATCACCGATTTGAACCTGATCGCGAATGATAGCACCTGGTTCAATACGCGCTTTCATGTTTTTCATATCGACTAATGGAATCGCAGAATTTCTACGGTCATTTTCAATTACATAGTCGGTAATTTTCCCCTCATATTTATTGATGGCTTCATTTATTTCAGACCATTCTCCAAAGACTGTCCCTACATCTCCGCTAATAAATGTTTTAGCTGAAGGACCAAAATCGATTCCGTCCAAATCACCTTTTATATAAACCTTAACTGGTGTTGATTTCGTGCTGTTTTGGATAAATGAAATAATTTCGTGTGCATCCATCATTTTCATGAAAAATCCCCCTAATATGTATGAATCACTGGTCTTAAATTTATCAAAAGTAACGTTAAAAAACAAGAAATTACATATTCATCATAATTCCTGATTGAGAATATGCTCAGCAACAATCTCTTCAAATGCTTTTACTTGCTTTAATTGAAATGCAGATTCATATCCGCACAGCCATGTATCTCGCTGAATCGAATGATTTTGTCCGTCCAAGAGGGGAATTTTATATACGTTTTGATCTTTATCATGGAGTGTAATTGCTGGAAGAATAGCATAACCGATTCCATTGAAAACCATTTGCTTACATGTTTCAATTTGGTCAACAATAATCGTATTCTTAGGTGTCGTCTGAAAATGACGATGCCACCAATTTTGAATTTCCTGATAATAATTTGAATCACTTTTAAACTGGATGAATGGCCGATCTGTTTCAAGAACTTGTTCAAGCTCATTCATTTCCGTATCAACTAAGTACAACATATCTGTGAATAAATGCTGTTTATAGCCCTTCCAATCAGGTGCTCCACGTATAATCCCAATATGTACTTGACCATCATATAATGATTTTAGTATTTCACTGCTCCAACCAGTAATAAGTGAGATTTTGGCATAGGGGTATTTTTGCACAAATTTTTTCAAGACTTGAGGTAGCCAGTTTTGTCCAACAATTGAAGCACAGGCAATTTTCAATGTTCCATATACTTCATGATCCATAGCTTGAATACTTTCCCTGACTTTTTCTTCTTTTTCTAAAATTTCATTTGCTAATCGGATGACTGCTTCCCCTGCTGAGGTTAAAGTAAGTCCTTTTTGTGAACGAAGAAATAATTTAGCATTCCAATCCTTTTCAATCGTTTGCAATCGCTGTGACAAGGCAGGCTGTGAGACGAATAATCGTTCAGCCGCTTTACGCATGTTCATTTCTTGCGCTAAAACAGATAATAAATGAAACTCAGAAAATGACATATTTTCAACACCTTGATTCGTTTTTCTTATACCAAATAAAGTGAAACTTTCATCAGTGGGAGTCTTCCTGCCCGTTAAGCGTGGGATAAATCTGAAACCATCGTATCATTTATTATTCTCCATATACAGTAAAACTTCCACACAAAGCATAAGTAACACGATAAATGATGTGGTGCGTGCTGGGTCAGACTCTTTTGAGACATCCTCGTGTTATCTCTTCTGTTAAAACGGGATAAAAATAAGCCCTAAAGGGGGCTTATTTTTATTTAGACGGAGATGCTGGTCCTTTATATAATTCTTTCAAAATAGCTCTTCTTGTCAGAATTCCTTCAAAAGTCCCCTCATCATTTTGAACACATACAAAAGGTTGGTCAATTAAAAGCTCAAGCCCTTTATCCATTTTATCTTCAATATGAAGCCGGGGAATATTTCGATTCATTATTTCAGAAACTTTTTTATTCTCTAGCTTTTCAAATTCAATCCGTTGCATCCCTAAGATAGAATCGAGGATGACTGGTGTACTTATCAGACCATGTAGCTTATACGTAGGATCTAATACAGGGATGGCTGTATACCCGCTCTTTGTCAAAACAAGAAGCGTGTGCTCTAGATTATTGGCAATCTGAACGTGAGCAACACGTTCAGAAGGAATCATCAAGTCTTTCACATTTAGCTCCATTATGTTCCCATCATGAGTATCGATCATGTCAAAACCCCTTACCTAATAAGTCATAATTTCGTCTACACTTCTAGTGTATCATAGGTAAAGGAAACTTTCTTCTTGAATTGACCTATAAAGTGAAACTTCCATCAGTGGTGGTTAATTGAACCAAATCGGACCTCTACGAGCAAAAGTTGTCCCTACCTATCTTCTTTGTTCCTCATAAGCGTGGAGGTCTTACTGCCCAAGCCTGGGATAAATGAGAGATCTTATATCAACCTTTGTTTGTTTCGATATTTCTCAGCATATGCCCACACTCGAGACACTCGAAAATAATGTTTTGATTAGACTGGGCAGTCAATACTTTACTTATATCATTTTTACTTTTACATTGCGGACATATTACAGTTGGCTTTTCCAAACCTCATCCCTCCATTTATCCCGTTTTAACGAGTAGTAATACCCCTAGAGTCAAAGTAACGTAAAGGGTGTTTCACTTTATATAGAATGCAGATTTTCACCAGATTTCATACGTTCAAACTAAGATATCGCCAAAGTGCATTTGCCCATTTGATTTTGAAACCTTCACTTTTTTGTAAGACAAAAAAAGCCGACAGCATATGCTGTCGGCTTTTATTAGGTTTTGCAATCAGATTATGATTGCAAAAGATCAAAAATTTCAATTGTAATCATATCAATGTTGTCAAATTGATATTTAGAGGATTTGCTTTTTTCATTAAAAACTTCTAACTCAAACATCTCCGTTTTACTGAAATATGTAACCTGACATTTTAAAACACCATCTATTTCAAAAAAACGCTGAGCAGATTCAGTTTCCTGTGCTTGCTCTTGAAGATTTTTCAATCTAGTAAGAATGCCTTGTAATTGAGACATACTCCCACTCCTTTCTAGTATAAAACCTTTTCGGTAGGTTTCACTATATCATAAAAAACTATCCAAAAACCAGAACGAATTAATTTCAGAATTTTTCATCAGACACGTCATTCTTCATCCTTTTCTGATCCTAATAAAAGCATAGAATAACAGATTAATTTTGTATACAAAAACTTTAAAAAAAGTGTCGAAAACACAGTTATTTTTTCTCAAAAGACGTTTCGCTATCCAATTTTAAATATTTTTTTTATAATAGCTTTAATCTAAGTAATTAGACTAATTACTCTAAAACGATTTGAAACTCTTTCTTTTTCAAAAAGCTTTTACCAAATATAGATTGGAGGATAAGATGAATAAAGTTACACTTTTTACACAACCAGACTGCCCGCCATGTAAAATCGTTAAAATGTTTTTTAACGAATATAATATTTCGTTTCAAGAAAAAGACATCAAAGCAGATGTCGTAGCAATGAAAGAATTAACTAAAAAATACGGGTCCTACTCCACTCCAACAGTCATCATTAACGGAGAAGTGATCATTGGATTTGAAATTAAAAAAATGAAGGAAGCTCTTTCCATCAACGACTAATGAACCCTGCATGTTATTTGCGGGGTTTTCCCTTCCTTTATTTCATTGTTCATGCACATTTACCGGTAGATATCCAATCTTAAAAAAGTTCGTTAATCTCAGAAAAATGAGGTGAGGTATTATAGTCTGTTCATACAGGATAAAAAGTTGAAGTTGTTCAAAAAAGGGTCTGACCCAGCACTTCCTACACAGTTGATAATGTTACTTGCATTTCATTTAAACTGTATGTAAAAGTTGCGGGGTTCTGACCCTTTTCTTTTAAAACATCGGTTCTTGATTTCCCCACTTTATAATGACTCATTCCCAATGATTTTAAAATGGAAAAAAGAAAGGAATGGAAAAAATCATGATTACGCCGATGAATAGTTGTAATAAGATACCAATCACAGCAAAATCCTTTTGCGTATATTCCCCAGCAGTCATCACAAGTGCATTTGATGGTGATACAGATGGTGATGAGAATGCCATGCTTGCTGCAACTGCTACACAGATTAACACAGGAAGCGGACTATAGTGCAGATTTTCAGCAAGTGTATAAGCAATAGGAGCAACGATGATTGCTACAGCTCCATTTGGAATGAAAAAGCTCATCAGCATTGTCAGTAAATATAAAATGCCTAATAATCCATAAGGTCCTGCCCAATTGATTACATTTTCTACCATCGAACTAATCAATAGTATTCCACCCGTCTTTTCAAGTGCAAGCGCGAGAGGAATGATGGCACCAATGAAAAGAACGGATTCCCAGTTCATTCTTTGATAGGCCTCCTCGATTGATCGAAGGCAGCCTGTTACGATCATTAGCAAAGCGGCCATAGACATCGACAATGTTGGAGAAATCAAATCAATAGATAGCATAATCACCATAAGCAAGGTAATTCCAGCAGCAATAATGGCTTTATTTGTAAAAACTACTGGCTCTGACTCAAGCGCTACACTCCCTACAACTAGCACATCTTGCAAATCAGTAGATACCCTTTCAATGTTTTCCCATTCTCCATGAATAAGAAGCGCATCTCCAGGTTTTAATTGTTCTGTACCTAATTCAGATTGGATATATTCCCCTTTTCGATTAATCGCTAATACACTGCATTGATATTTTTCACGAAAATGGATGTTTTGCAAGGATTGATTCTCATAATCAGAATGAGGCATGATCAGCACTTCTGTTAACCCGAATTTACTGCTATGAAAATGTTTTTTGATCTCTTCTTGTTGAAAAGGTCTTATTTCCAATTCGAAGTCATCTGCAAACCTCATGACAGCATCATCTTCACCAAAGACTAAAATAATATCTTCTGGATGAAGCACTTCTTCTGCTTTCGCTGAAAAAATCTGAGGCTTCGTTAAGATTGAAAGCTGTTTATCTCTTGCTTTTCTTTTAATTTCAATGACAGTAATTTCATAATCAACTGGTAGCCTTAGCTCAGATAAACGTTCGCCAACAATGTCGGAGTCCGATGGAATATAGAGATAATGTAAGCGACCGTAAACTTTATACATTCCAGCCAATTCACTCGCTGCTAAACCCTTACCACTATTATTCAGGGAAATAAATCGATTCGGAAGGAGCCTTTTCCCTATAGTGAGCATAAAGATTAAACCTGAAAGAAGGGCAACAATTCCGATAGGCGTAAAATCAAAGAAAGTTAAATTTGCGTATTCATTAGTCCGCAATATCTCACTAACTACTAGATTAGGCGTTGTACCAATCATTGTTAACATGCCACCTAGCCCGCTGGCATAAGCTAGTGGAAGCAGAAGCCTGGATGGGCTTTTCTTATTCTTTAAGGCCATGCTTGTAACGATCGGGAGCATCAAGGTAACAATTGCCGTACCACTTAACAAGGACCCTAGTATTCCTGCAGTAGCCATTACATAAATAATCATCTTAGCTTCACTGCCTTTTTTGCGTTGGTTTAATTGACTTACAATTTTATCTGCAAGACCGGAAAGTGAAATTCCTGCTCCAACGACGTATAAAGAACCAATCATAATGACAACCGGATTTGAAAATCCAGAAAGAGCCTCTTCCAAATTTAGAATTCCAGTCAATCCAAGCGTCATAAGTGCTAAGAGAGCTACTAGATCTGCACGTAATTTTCCTTGTATAATAAGTGCAAATGTACAGACAAGTATGATAAATGTTACCAACATTGGTTGTGTCATGCGTGTTACCCCCAAAAAATGATCCTTAACCAAAAGATTTAATTTCTAAATGAAAAGATTTACAAATGCAACTTTACGCTTTTAAGTCATAATTTTAAAGTGTGAGCGCCTTGTAAAAGGAAATACAGCTAAGAGCAGGCCCGTCCCTCTCCCAGTCAGTTCCAAACTTCACTCGTGAAGTTCTTCTTTAACTTCCTTTGTGAAGGCTATTTGGCATTAGTGAGCCAGCTTGTGTTAGATAACAAAGCTCACAAAAAACTTTTATTTTAAAAGATAATATATACTTCTTTTTATACCTATTGTTTGGTAGTATAAGGAAGTGACATTTAAGTAGATAGGTTGATATGAATGAATAATAACTTGACAAGAAGATCTTTTCTAAAAAAAACAGTAGGTACCATATTATCTCTGACGGGAGCAGGAATAGGCGGTAGATATTATGCTCATGATATCGAACCTAAATGGATTGAATTCAATGAAATCATAATTCAGCATTCACTCATCCCAAAAGGTTTTAACGGAATGAAAATTGTTCAATTTAGTGATACTCATTTAGGGTTTCAATTTCAGTTAAAAGATTTGCAGGCCGTATTATCAAAAATACAGACATACTCTCCAGATGTTGTCCTTTTCACTGGTGATTTAATGGATGAGCCAAATAAATATCCGCATCAATCCGAAATTATTCCACTGCTACAAAACATTCAAGCTCCCTTAGGTAAATTCAGCATATACGGCAATCATGATCACGGAGGATATGGTTCTAAAATGTATGACCAAATCATGGAGCTTTCAGGATTCACTTTATTACAAAACAGTCATGCTGCAATTTCCTTATTAAACGGAGATAAAATATATATTGCTGGAATTGATGATGCCATGCTCGGATCTCCAAACATAAAAAAGTCTCTATTAGGTATTCCAGAACACGCTTATACCATCCTTTTATCACACGCACCTGATCTTGCTGAATTTGCAAAAGATTACCCAGTACAATATCAAATCAGCGGACATAGCCACGCTGGACAAATTCAAATTCCTTTTGCTGGCGCCCTTGTGACGCCCCCTTTCGGAAAAAAATATACAGAAGGAATGTATGAGCTAGAAAACCTAACTCTATACGTGAATCGAGGACTGGGAACTACAAGACTCCCTTACCGCTTCCTTGCTCGCCCAGAAATAACTTTATATGAATTACAGTCTAATGAAAAATAATAGCCAAGAAATTCCTTACAAAACAACAGCAAACTAACTTATCGGGCATTCTATCCATAAGCGTGCCTGATACTTCTTATTTTAAAAAACAAAGTGCTTATTGCAAATATTATACCATTAGTAGACTCCGAGCAGAACATAAACTTTTGATTCAAGCCTACTCCTCTTATGTATACGATAATAGAGTTAGCAAATTAAACGCACGAAAAGCCAATGAAAAACAATCTGATACAGGCTCAAAATTGAAAAACAACCATACAATAACGAGAGAAAGGAGAGAACACCATGCAACCTTATTACTTCCCAGCACATCAATATTATCCAGCTGTTCCATCGCGAAATGGTCAAGACGAGCGATTTTTCCCATTTCTGCTGCCATTCGTGGTAGGCGGTGTTGCAGGTCTTGCTACTGGATCATTACTTTTTAACAATCGACCACCCTATTATCTTCCGTATCCACCCCCGGCTCCTTATCCTTATCCTTATCCACCATATAATTCATATCAAGGTTATCCTGGATATCAAGGTTATCCTGGATATCAAGCATATCCCCAAAGTTTTGGAGCCCAGGCAGGCGTATCGGAAAATATAAACATCTATACGTCTCCACAATACTCAAAATGAATATTATACGAGAAGAGGGAGAATACACACTTCTTCTTTTTCTTTTATTTCCTATATTCGAAGAAAGCAATTATTAATTTTATTCTTTGCTTTCGAAACTTCCAATAAAAAATTTCATCTTATTTCTCTTTTACTTCCTTTCATATTTGAAAATGGTATAATAAGAATCATATGCACGACGATATTAGGAAAGGAGTTTATTTATGAATGATATGAAAGGGGATCCTTCCTCTATGAGCACAATCAATAGTCTTGCCCAAGCGATCTTTGTCGTGAATAAACACGCAAAAACAGCCCCAGAACCCAAAACCTTATACGAATTAAAACGACTTTCTCTAAACAAATTACTTACTGAAGGGAAAGCGAAAAAGTTAGGACTCCATTTTTCCGATAATCCGAGATATTCAGCGCAACAATCTGATGTAATTGTCGAATGTGGTGAATATATTTTCCACCTCCCACCTTCAAGAGAGGATTTAAAAAAACTCCCTCACTTAGGAAGCCGATCATCATCGGTTCGTAATCCTAAAACTGCATTATCCTTATCACGAGCGAAGAAGATTTTGCAAGCGTATATCGGCAAAGTAGGCGAGCCGAAACCACGTGAACAAGCTGGCAGGTCTCATCAGCATTCGCGAAATAAAACAAACTCTGCTTTCCAAAATACATTTCCTTCTTCATTTTTAGGGAAAGGTTTCAAACTATAGTCAGACCGTCAATCATGAAGTCTTTCCTTTCCATCGATATGAGATATATCCGCAAAATAATAGGCTGACTTGCAGGCAAGCATCTACCTGTTTAGTCAGCCTATTTCCACTTTTAGAAAGTCTTATCTCTCTTTTTTAAAGAATATGCTCGTCAATCAATTGAATAAGCTCTGCAATTTCTGGCTTACTTACTTGCGCATCCGCGCCAACCATATTTCCCTTATGGCGTAAATCATCCGTAATTAATGAAGAAAAAATAATGACAGGAAGCTTACCTAGATCGTGATCTGCCTTCATTCGCCTTGTTAAATGGAGACCGTCCATTTGTGGCATTTCTACGTCCGTAATCACAAGTTGAACTTCCTCTGTAAGATCTTTCCCTGATTGAATGATGCCTTCTAAATAATTTAAGGCATCTTCACCGTTTTCAAAGAATTCGAGGAATTCGTAGCCTGCTTCTGATAAGGTCTCATGAAGAAGCTTTCTAAGGAGCGGTGAATCTTCTGCAACTACAAGCTTTTTATTAGATCTTTCTCTCTTTCCAAGCTTTTTCACTTGTTGAATACTAATTCCAGATTCAGGATTGATATCGACAACGATTTTCTCAAAATCCAGAAGTAATAGCATTTCTCCGTTAAGTTTAATGACCCCGATAATTTGACCTTCAAGACCTTGATACATGTCAGAAGGCTTTTCAATTTGCTTCCAGGAAATTCGGTGTATTTGCGTTACCGTATGTACATGAAAAACAATCTTCTGCTGATTAAATTCAGCAACGATAAATTTATCATCCTTCGGTTTTTCCGATGGTGGGAAACCAAGTGCCTTTGCTACATCAACGACTGGCAGCACTTCGCTTCTGAGCTCTATGATCCCTTCCACATTCTTGTGTGCATGTGGTACATATGTAATGGGGACTGGATTTATAATTTCTTTTACTTTAATTACATTAATGCCAAATTTATTTGTTCCTATTCCGAATTCAACGATTTCTAATTCATTTGTCCCACTCTCAAGCAGAATACCTTTTGTTTGGTCCATTTTATTCGTCCTTCCTTTATCTTTCTTCCTAAAACATATCATGATTTGGCTTTATCTAATCAGATATTTTAGTAAATTTAGCCTATCAATTAATAAAAATACTTATACTTACTAATTCGGCAATAATAGTGATTTCTTAATAAAAATCGATAAAAAAATTCATGAGAATTTGTCTAAAACTAAAACGTTAAAAAAGATTCAGGTTCTAAAAACTGTATCTCCTCATGAAGGTGGCGGTGCGAAGCTGATTTTGCGAAGCCTCGCTCCTTTTCCACAGTAAAGGAAAATATTCAATATATACTTGTTCATTCAGCCATTTTAGCGACGTTTATTTTTTCTTCTAAATTTCATCATAGGAAGCCAGCCTTTTTTTATAAATAAGCCGCACATCAAAACAGCAATTAATGCCATGATTCCTATTACCACATAATAACCATACTGCCAATGGAGCTCTGGCATATGCTCAAAATTCATTCCGTAAATCCCGGCGATGAACGTCAAAGGCATAAAAATTGTCGTAATAACAGCCAATGTCATCATACTCGTGTTTAAACTGTTGGAATTTACGGACAAGTAACTATCACGGATATCGGAAGAAAAATCTCGATATGATTCCAGCATCTCCACTAGCTTAAGTAAATGATCATGTACATCATTAAAGTACAAATGCCGCTCTTTCAAATAACTCAATCGATCCGAATAATTCATCCGATACAGCATATCCCGCATAGGCAAAATTGTTTTTCTCAAAGCTGACATTTCAGCTCTTAAGTCAAATAACCGCTCAATTAATTCGCTAATTGTTTCATTCTTTGTGTTATCTTCGATCCAGTTCAGTTCTTCTTCAATTCGATAAACTAGAGGAAAGTACTCATCGACTAATTTGTCAATCAAACCATGCATAAGGAAAAATGACCCTTTTCTCATCGAGCTATTTCTATTCATTAAATCCCAAACAGTCTCAAGCTCTCTGACATCCTCTTTATGGAAGGTAACAATAAACTTCTCGCTTATAAACATATTAAGCTCGATTGCTTTTAGATTATCTTTATTTAGGGCATGGAGAACTAGAAATTCATAATCTTCATAGAAATCAATCTTAGGCCGCTGGTTGAAATCATCTAAGCTATCTTCAATTGCTAATGGATGAAATTGAAAAGTACTCGACAATAATAACGATTCTTCTTTAGTCGGATGAGCAAAATCCACCCAATACCAGGCCACATCCATTTCATTTAACCCATTAAGCTCTACATTATAAAGCGTCTCATCGTCTTTCGTTATGACACATGTTCTAATCACATTATCCATCCTTAATTATCTTTTTTTAAGTGCTTGTTCAATTTGAAAGATAATAAAAGCCATGCAGTTCAAGAATCTCTTTGTTTCAACCTAATATGTATACAATTATTACGCTCGATGTAAGAGAAGGTTATTTTAAGAGCTTTGATACAATCTGACAATGATCTATCTTAGACTTTTTGAACAAGCTCACAAAGGAGACTATTTACAATATATCTTTCTCTAGAATCTCCCAACATGATAATGATAAAATAAAGTGAAACTTCTATCAACGGGGACTTACTGCGCGTGAAGCGTGGGATAAAAAAGCCTTACAAAAAAGGGGAACTGATTTATGGAACATTTACTGAATCCACGAGTAAAAAAAATCGAGATATCTGGCATTCGAAAATTTTATAACTTAGTTGCCGGTATGGAGAATACGATTTCATTAACGATCGGCCAGCCAGATTTCCCAACACCTGATCATATAAAAGAAGCTGCAAAGCATGCCATTGAGAATAATTATACTGTCTATTCTCACAATGCTGGTTTTATTGAATTAAGAACTGCTGCAAGTGAATTTGTTAGAAAAAAGTACAATCTTCACTATAATCCTGCAAATGAAGTCATTGTCACAACAGGGGCGAGTGAAGCAATAGATATAACCTTTCGGACCATTTTAACCGAAGGTGTCGAAGTCATCCTTCCTGGCCCCGTCTACCCCGGGTATGAACCTATTATTAAGTTGTGTGGAGCCACACCCATTTATGCGGATACGACAGCAAACGGATTTCGCTTAACTGCAGATACCCTCAAGAAATACATAAGCAGTAAAACCAGATGTATCGTCTTACCATATCCTTCAAACCCAACTGGAGTCACTCTTACTGCAAAGGAACTTGAGGATATTGCAGCGCTTGTTCGAGAACGAGATATTTTTATTGTAGCAGATGAAATCTATAGTGAACTAGTTTTTGATCAGAAGCATGTTTCAATTGCTTCATTTTTGAAAGAGCAAACTATCGTATTAAATGGCGTATCTAAGTCACATTCAATGACAGGTTGGAGAATTGGTTTCATTTTCTCACCTGAAGCGATCTCTAGTCAAATTTTGAAAGTCCACCAATATAATGTAACCTGTGCCTCTTCCGTATCACAGCGAGCTGCTTTAGCTGCCTTAACAGATGGAATCGATGACGCTCTACCTATGAAAGAAGAATATCGATCTCGCCGTGATTATGTTCATCAACGGTTAATTAAAATGGGACTTAACGTCGTAAAACCCGAAGGAGCATTTTACTTTTTTGTTAAACTTCCAAACAAATATCATACTTCACTCTCATTTTGCCTTGAACTTGTTGAAAAAACAAAGGTAGCTGTTGTTCCAGGCGATGCTTTTTCACAGCTTGGCGAGGGATATTTCCGAATCTCTTACGCCTGTTCTCTAGATATATTGAAAGAAGCTTTAAATAGAATGGAATGGTTTCTTAATGAACAACCTGATATTCCTGAACATTAAATAATTCACTACATCAAAAAAAGGGGCAAGGATGTCTTAAAAGGGGACTAACCTTATACTCTATGCACCGTTTATATGACGTGTCACATGTCTACGTCATATAAATGATATATAAGTAGATATAGGTCTGAATCCTTTCATTTTTGGACATCCATACTCCCTTTAAGATGGCTTAATAGAGCTTGCGTAGAAAACGAATATCTCGTAATCCCTCATTCTGCTTAGTCGTCGTAATATTTACTTCAATTATCGCTCCTTTTAAACTAGTCAGCACCTCTTCAAATTCAGCTGAGGATTTTGGCTTTAAGCAACCTAAATTCTTCAACTCACGCATGAGAATTTGAAATCCATAATTCGTTTCGATCTGACTGAATTTCACCGGTAAGACAAGAGGGCTCTCATTCATTAGCTTTAATTCCCAGCAAAGCGGATTCAAGTTATGATTCGTTTTCTTCCTATAATAGTTTTCAATTCTTACAATATACCGTCCATCCTCAAGCTCTTGAAACATTTGACCAATATCATTAAACATCCCCATACTAAACCGACTTCCTTTCGGTTGTTATATGACTAGCCTATTCACGACAGTATGCTTGCATTCAAGAGGATGGAGCTGGTTTTAAAAATATTTATAAAGGGCTTGAGTACCACTATCCTCTTCTCCAGCTTCGGCTAATTGATCGTAAAGCGATTTAGCAAGCGTTAACCCAGGTAATTCTAAATTCATTCGTTCTGCCTCATCTAGTGCAATCTTCATATCTTTCAAAAAATGCTTAATATAAAAACCTGGTTCGTAATCACCTTGGATCATTCTAGGAGCCAAATTAGAAAGTGACCAGCTACCTGCTGCTCCTTTCGTTATACTCTTTAATACAGTATCCGGATTAAGACCCGCTTTTTTTGCATAAACAATTGCTTCAGTAACACCAATCATATTAGAAGCAATGGCAATTTGGTTACACATCTTCGTATGCTGACCTGAACCTGATTCTCCTTGGTATACAATATTCGTACCCAGCACTTCAAATATTGCGATTACCTCATTAAATATATCTCGTTCACCGCCAACCATAATGGCTAACTTTCCATCTCGCGCTCCTATGTCTCCACCTGATACAGGAGCATCTAGTGAATATATGCCTTTTTTCTTTGCGCAAGAAGCAATCTTTTTGGCAAGAGTTGGTGTGGAAGTCGTCATATCAATAAGAATCGTATTTTCATCCGCATAGTGGATGATACCTTCTTCACCAAGGTAAATGTCCTCTACATCGCTTGGATACCCAACAATGGAAATAATCACATTTGTTTGTTTGGCTAACTCTTTTGGTGAATCCGCCCAGTCTGCTCCCGCTTTTAGAAGATCTGCCGCCTTCTCCTTAGTTCGATTAAAAACCGTGACGTTAAATCCTGCTTTCAATAAATTGCTTACCATGCTTTTTCCCATTACACCCGTACCAATAAATCCAATTTTGGCAGTTTCGATCAAATGTGCCATATCATTTCCCCCTTTATATTACGTTCACATTGGTACTCCCTAATTTTAAATCGATTTAATTGAACCGCCATCCACTAAATACGTTTGCCCGGTAAGATAAGAGTTAGCCTCTGAAAGCAGGAATGTAACTAATTTTGCAAATTCCTCTGGCTCGCCGTAACGTCCCAAAGGAATCGTTGCTTTCATTTTCGCTTCCATTTCTTTTACACTGACGCCTTGCTTATCCGCATTAATTTGATCGAGATGAGCTACTCTATCCGTTGCAATACGGCCTGGGCCCACTGTATTAATCAAAATGTTATCTGAAGCTAACTCTGTCGCCAAAGTTTTAGAAAGACCAACAATGGCTGTTCGAAATGTGTTAGATAAGATCAAACCTGGAATAGGCTCCTTAATCGAAGAAGAAGCGATATTCACAATCTTGCCGCCTTGTTTTTGCAAGAATGGGAGTGTTTCTCGAATGATTCGGATGTAGCTTAGTAAATTCAATTCAAATGAATGTTGCCAATCATCATCACTCATTTCAATAAACGCTCCCGCTTTCGGACCACCCGCATTGTTTACAAGTAGCTCTATGCCACCGAATTCCTCATTTGTTCGATTGACCAGATTCACAATCTCATTATTTTTTGTAATATCCGTGACACAATAGGCTACTCTGCCTCCTTCTATACCTTCAAGCTCTCTTTGCACAGCTTTCAGCTTGTCTTCATCTCTACCAGAAAGCATAACGTTTGCCCCTTCTTTCACGAGCAATTTCGCAACCGCTTTCCCTAATCCCTGACTTGAAGCAATAATGAGTGCATTCTTATTACGTAAACCGAATTCCATATGTAATTCCCCTCCATCCAGTTTCTTCACTATCATTATAGCTTAGCCGCTTTAAAGTGGAAATCCTTTTGCTAGTTAATAAAGACAAGCTACAGCAAAGCGGAGCATAAGAATGTTTTTCAAATGTCTCCAAACCACGTAATTATGATCCTTATCCAAAAAAAAGAGGCTGCCCCTTAATGAAAAAGTCAAACCCCACATCTACTATATATCGTTTAAGACGTGAACATCACATAATAAACGGTGTATAAGGTGTGAGGTTAGACCCTTTATTTGGGGCATCCTCTTTTTTATTTATGCTTTAGAAATGGCTTCTTCAACAGCAGCTTGTACATCTTCATTTGTTTCAAGATTCAAGACAGATAGTGACAATGCTTCCATTTCCTCTTTTGAAAGTTTGCTGATTAACGAACGTGCTCTCAAAATTGAAGTGGCACTCATTGAAAATTCATCGAGACCTAGACCGAGCAATACAGGGATTGCTATTTCGTCTCCAGCCATTTCCCCACACATACCAGCCCATTTACCTTCTTTATGAGCGGCATCAATGACCATTTTTACTAAGCGTAAAATAGCCGGATTGTATGGTTGATACAAGTATGAAACGCGTTCATTCATTCGATCTGCAGCCATTGTGTATTGGATAAGATCATTTGTTCCGATGCTAAAGAAATCAACTTCTTTTGCAAATGTATCAGCCATAACAGCAGTGGAAGGTATTTCTACCATAATTCCGACCTCAATGCCTTCAGCCACAGTAACACCGTTTGCAAGAAGTTGTTGTTTTTCTTCTTCCAAAATCGCTTTTGCTTGACGGAATTCACCAAGGGTAGCAATCATCGGGAACATAATTTTCAAATCTCCGTATTGGCTTGCGCGCAGTAATGCACGAAGCTGAGTACGGAAGATTTCCTGTTGATCCAAGCATAAGCGAATCGCTCGATATCCAAGGAATGGGTTCATTTCTTTTGGCAAATTAAGATACGGTAGCTCTTTGTCTCCACCAATATCAAGAGTACGAACGACAACAGGTTTTCCTTTTAGACCTTCTAATACAGCTTTATACGCCTCAAACTGCTCTTCTTCTGTTGGCAGCTGTTCTCGGCCCATGTAAAGAAATTCGGTACGATATAGACCGACACCTTCTCCACCATTATTAATCACGCCTTCAAGGTCTTTAGGTGTACCGATATTGGCAACCAGTTCAACATGGTGACCGTCTTTGGAAATCGTTTGCTCATTAACAAGCTTTGCCCATTCCGCTTTTTGAGCTTCATAAGCTTGTGCTTCTTTCTCATACTGTTCAATAATTTCAGGGGTAGGATTAATATGTACTTGTCCATTTAATCCATCTACAATCACGATATCACCATTCTGAATCGTTTTCGTAGCTTCCTTCGTACCAACAACAGCAGGAATTTCCATAGAACGGGCCATAATTGCAGAATGTGATGTTCGACCGCCGATATTTGTCGTAAAGCCTTTTACAAATTGGCGATTTAATTGCGCTGTGTCTGAAGGCGTTAAATCTTCAGAAATCACAATCACTTCTTCTGCAATCATGCTCGGATTCGGAATTTGAACACCCAAAAGATGTGCAAGAAGTCTTTTCGTAACGTCACGAATATCTGCTGCACGTTCTCTCATGTATTCATTATCCATTTGCTCAAACATCATGATAAACATATCTGCTGTTTCTTTTAAAGCAATTTCAGCATTGACATTTTCGGATTTAATTTTGTCTTCAATCGGACCTAATAGTTCTGGGTCAGATATTACTAGCAAATGAGCATCAAAAATGGCTGCTTTATCTTCGCCTAAATCTTTAGCTGCTTTTTCCCGTATATGTTGTAATTCTGATTTCGACATATCAACCGCTGCCCTAAAACGAGCTGTTTCTTCGGCAATATTTTCAATCGATTTCTTTTCAACCTTTAATTCAGGTTCAATTAACCGATATGCCTTCGCGATCGCTATCCCGTTTGAAGCGGCAATGCCGGATAATAAAGTTGACATTATTCAGCTAATCCTTCTTTTTTCAATGTTTCTTCTAATGTGTTAAGTGCATCTTTCTCGTCGCTTCCTTCAGCTGTAATCGTGATTTCAGCATCTTTGCCTACTCCAAGTGACATAACACCCATGATTGATTTAAGATTTACTTTTTTTCCATTATATTCAAGATTAATCTCAGAATCGAATTTACCTGATGCTTGAACTAACAATGTTGCAGGGCGTGCATGAATTCCAGTATCCGCTATTACTTTAAATGTTTTTTGTTGCATTAAAATCAATCTCCCTTTTCAAATAATAATAATATAAATAATCTTAACATATCTTAACATAAAACTACATTAATGGCGCAATAACTATTGTCATTTTGCCCAATGTTGGTCATTTCATGTTAAAAAGCAAAGAAGTATGCAAATGGAAATGAAGTATTTCCATGTATATCATGTAAAATATCTCATGTACTACTCATATTTAGAATAGCACTCCTTATGATATCAAACAACGATTTCACCTTGCTTTTTCAAGGAAAATCCTACAAGAAATCCTTTATAAAAGCAACTATTATTCAGTGCTAATTTATTCTTTATGTAAATACCCGATTATTTTGAAGAGCAAGAAACCCATCACCACGTTCAATGACACCGCTTACATAGGAAACAATCAATCTATATAAAAATTGTACCTTTTTAAGCAAAAGCGGTCAAAAACAACCAAAAGCATTCATGGTTAAAGTGAAACTTCAATCTACCCTTCTTTGATTCATCAAAGCCTTGAGGTTGGAGGTTTACTGCCCGTTAATGTGGGATAATTGCGATACTCACCATTGTTCAATTCTATTTAATTGTGTTTTTTACTTTTCTCACTGTAATATACATATTTGCATGGTTTATTTTTCATAGCGGCCGGAACTATTCTTATTTTGGAAACTTTTCTTTTGACTTGCATCCCAAAGATTCAACTGCTTATTTTTTCCTTTTTAAACACGTACTTTCACAACATTATTACGGAGGTTAACATGAAATTTCACTTAACTATTTTTGCTTTTATATGCTGTATGACACTTATAGGTTGTTCAAATAGCCAGAATACAAACGAAAGCAATCAATTCCTTCAGGCTGATTTGGCCGTAGAAGATCCTTCTACTATTCAAGCTTCCATTGTTCGTGTCGTGGACGGCGATACGATAAAAATCAAACTGGACAACAATAAAGAAGAAACAATAAGGCTTTTACTCGTTGATACGCCAGAAAGCGTACATCCGACAAAACCAGTCCAACCGTTTGCAATTGAAGCGAGCAACTTTGTAAAAAAACTATTACCGGTTGGAAAAGACGTTGAAGTAGAGCTTGGGACAAATGAACGGGATAAATATGGCAGACTGCTTGCTTATCTATATACAGACGGAAAAATGGTGAATCAGCTTTTACTTGAGAAAGGATATGCCAGGGTGGCTTACGTATTTGCACCGAATACGAAATACATCGATGAATTCCGTGATATCCAAGAAAAAGCGCAACTAAATGAAATTGGCATTTGGTCCATCGAAAATTATGCAACAAGTACAGGTTTTGCCGAAAAAGGACTAAAAGAAAACGAAAGTCCTATTGCTTGTACAAACCCTGAGATTAAAGGAAATATTAACTCAAAAGGTGAAAAAATATATCATGTAATAGGAGGACAGCATTATGAGCAGACGAAACCTGAACAGTTATTTTGTACGGAAAAGGATGCACGTATGGCTGGCTTTCGAAAAGCAAAAAGTTAACGACATACTTATACTTGAAATACAGTCCCGAAGAATCATTTCGAATTTCCTTTGAACCAAGATGACCAGAACTTTTATAGTGTATGTTCAAAAAGGAGGATAAAAAGAGCCGAGAAGTTCGAGGAGCGCATCTCGAGAACCGTTCACGTATGCAGTAACGTTGAGGACCGGACTTGCACAGAAGATCATTAATGAGCTTGGATGCAATTCGCAAGCTTTTTTACCGGACTTTTTGAACATCCTCTTCTCTTATAGTACAAAATACTAGAGAGCTTGGACCAAAACCAGCGCAAAGGAAATTCATTTTATTAAAAAACATCCATGAGCACCTGAACTAAAGCCCAACGATGAAAAAGGTTCAGGTTCTAAAAATTGCATCACCTAGTAAAGGTGGCGGTGCGGAGCTGATTTTGCGAAGCCCCACCCCTTGTCCACTGAAAAATGCCTGTCTTTGTATACGCAAGAAAAACGCATAGTCAGACAGGCTTATATAATAAATTAACTTCTTTGCTCGTCCATGTATTGATAAGTGACTTCCCCACCGTGTTTTGCTATTCCACGAAAATGTTTGAAATCTTCTCTCTTGACAAGAACAAGTTGGAAAGCTAAAAAGCGATCCTTCGTAATGGTAAATTCATCAATCTCTCGGTTTGCAAGCTGATTCAACAGCGTCTCTACTTCTTCTTTATCCAATCCAATTCCTCCACACGTCTCATAATTAATTCCAAAATCCAGTACTATAATACGCTATCACTGCGCATCATGCAATTTTTCAATTATGCTACAAAGAAACGAAACTCTTTTTGTGACCATCTGAATATCTTCGTCTATTTTTTAAGAGAAAATCTTAATCTTGAAAAAATTGATCAAAATATCAATATTTGTAAACAAATTCTTTACGGATGGGAAAATATAGTGCAAAATGTATAGTAAACTATTCAGTGGTTTATTTTTTTAGTATACTCGTAATCATAAAGAAATCTATGAGAAGTTTTGTAAATTTATTGAAAAATATATTGAAAGCGCTCTATGGATTTTTTTACCTGCCAACAGGATTATCTTTAAATAACTGTATAATCCCTCTATTAGTTCTAGTTTAAGAAACAACATCGCGTTAAACGCTATAATCTAGTTTGAAGAACGACTTTATGGAGCAGGAAAATAACTCTAATAAGGTGGCGGAGCGGAGCGGCAATTTTATAGATTTGCATTCGAAATCTAGTTTAACTTACAGTTTAATTGGTAACTGTGCTAAGTTAACAAAGCTTCGCTCCCTTTTCCTTCATACAAAAAGACAATTATGAGATGAAAAGGATGGTTGATAGCTATGAAAAAGGCAGAAATAGGTAATATCATTGAATTCCGAGATGGTTTGCAAGGGATCGTAGAAAAAGTTAATGAAAATTCAGTCATTGTAGATGTTACTTATATGGCTAATTATAGAGATTTTGATTTGGAACAGAAAACGGTAGTCAATCATAAAAACTATAAAATCATTAAATAGATGTTTATTACGCACAACATATATTCAAGTTTGGAAAGTGTTCAATAATTATGTACCCCCGTTTAACAGGCTGTAATACCCCATCTCACTTTTTTTGAGAGAATCAAGAAAAATTAGGTGGGGGATAAACTGCCTGTAAATCCCCTATCAGTTCAAAACCTCGATTTATCCCACATTAACGGAAAGTCAAGACCCACTGATTGAAGTTTCACTTTATTAGATTCCACAAAATTTGTAATCTTTTTTTAATCGATTCGTCTAACATTGTAAAAGCATTTCTATACAATTCATGGTATATTGAAATTGCTTTTTAATATTTAAAGAGCGTGAAACTCGCACCAGAAAGGGGATTATACCAATGAACAAATGGAAATTAGTACTAGCTGGGCTTACAGTTTCTGCATTTGTACTAAGTGGTTGTGGTACTGGCAATAATGACGATAATGCCAATGAACCACAACTAGAAAAACCAGACGTCAGTACGGAAACTACTGGAGATACTGGAAATACTACTGATACTAATGAGAACAGCAGTGAGGAAAACAAAGATAGCACGGTAAACAGTGACTCTACTAATAATGCCGATGCATCTACAGACAAGCCATCTACGGAAGATGATGCACCTGCTACTTCGACAACCGAGGATAACGAAAAAACAGTTCGAATTCTTGAACAACCATTGAAATTCAAAGTCAATGGTGAGGAAAAAGAAGAAACGGCTTTCCTAAAAAATAGCGATGATCAACTATACAGTTTGTATGTACTGCCTGAATTTGAACTAACTGCAGAAGAACCTCATAAGGACGTTCTGTTTTTAACTGGACAAGATGAAATTTTCATGCGGATTGAACACTTCCCTACTGAAGTGAATTGGGATGACATCGAAGCAAATGTCAAAACACAATTAAATGCCATTTCAGAAACGGTCACTTCAATTGATGCTTCTCAATATTCTCTTGATCATGCCGTCGTTTATGAAGCAGTAAATGGAGATGACATCGTCACTTCTGTTCTTTTCCAAGACGAAAAGAATCAATCTAGAATCACAATTTTTACGAAGAAAGACCATGATTACAGAGATGCCTTCATTCAAATGGGTAAAACAATCATGAAAAACTAAAAAAAAGCCATGAAACAGGTATACCTGTTTCATGGCTTTTTTCTTAGGGGATCTCTAAACCATATCAGTACTAAAAAAATTAAGGTAATGTAACCAAATAGCGGGTACAAATATCCTAATAATTGGCCATATTCAAACTTCCCTATCAGAGCAGACAGGAGACATATTATGACGATTACTAGAAAACCAGGTATTTTTATATAAGTTTGAATTTGTTTTTGCAGCCCAAAGATATTACCAATAACTGAGGTGAAGATTTCACCATAGATGACTAATATAAATAGCCAATGCAGATGTGCTGCTGCATTTTTCATTAATTCTGCTGATGGAATCGAATAGTTCATTAAATCAGGCAACATAACAAGCGAAAAATGCCCAGTCAGCAAAATAACGGTCAAAAAGAAACCACCAAGCATAGCTCCCCGCTTCAATACCTTTTCCTCACGAATTTCATAAGCTACTGGGACTAGCACAGCAAGAGAAAGGGACAGATTAAAGGCCGTATAAGCAAATGGAGACATAACGATATCTAGGGTTTTCCCTCCTTCAGGAATCACTGTAACAGCGGATACAAACCCACCACCCTTAATTGTAAGAATACATAACATCACACTAAAAAAAATCATCATTGGAACAACAAAGGAATTGACTGCAAACAACCCCTTCATCCCTCTCATCAGTACGATCGATGCAAACAATATCGTCACTGCAACTCCAACATTCTTTGAAAAACCAAGTTGTTCTTCAAAAACTGCTCCTGCACCAGAAATCATTACAGCTGTAACCCCAATTAACATGATCATAAATAGTAAATTGACGAACACAGCAATTTTTTTCCCAAATAAAAGCTGATTGAATTCTTCGTAAGTCGAAACAGCCGCTCGAGAAGATAACAACATGATTTTCGTACCAGTAAAAATAAAAATATATCCGGCTATTAAAACTCCAAAAAAACCATACATACCATACTGAGTGAAGAATTCAGCGATTTCTCTTCCTGTGGCAAACCCCGCTCCAACAACTGTTCCCACATAAACCGCTGCGATCTGGAATGCACCTGTCCATCTTGAAACCATCCGCTCGCCTCCCCATTACAATATATATGTGAGGTTAAGGGATTTAAGACAAGCAATGGATCAAGTAATTTCCTAGTGTACAACCAACAGCTGTTATTTTTTGTAATTCACTGAACAAAAATGAGAATATCCCATATCACAAAGCTCAGACCCCACATCAGCTATAACGAAGATACACAATAAACGGGATATAGAGTGTGGGGTCAGACCTTTTTGGCACATCCTCACTTATCAAAAAACAATAATTAAATTCCTTACATTATTTATTGTTTTTTATAGTTTTGTATCATCAATCGATGTTAGCCATTCGTCGATGACGCAGACAACATTTTTGACGGTTCCTTCAGTAAACGGTGAATCTAAATGTGCCGATTCCACAAGTCCGAGAAACGATTGGCTACCTCCAAGCTTACAAAGGCTTAAATAATCCTCCCACGCTTTCTCCTGATCTTCTCTTGATCGTTTCCAGAATTGGAAAGCACATATTTGCGCTAACGTGTAGTCAATATAATAAAACGGAGAATTGAAAATATGTCCTTGACGCTGCCAATATCCACCGTTCTCTAAAAACTCCATGCCATCGTAGTTACGATGTGGTAAATATTTCCTCTCGATATCACGCCATGCTTTCTTTCTTTCACTTGGCGTTGCTCCAGGATTTTCATAAACGAAATGCTGGAATTCATCTACAGTCACTCCATATGGCAAGAAAGTGAGCGCGTCCGCCAAATGCGAGAATTTATACTTGTCTGTATCTTCTTCAAAAAACAGCTCCATCCATGGCCACGTAAGGAACTCCATACTCATTGAATGAATTTCACATGCTTCATATGTAGGCCAGTAATATTCAGGGAGTTTTGAGTTTCTGCTACTATACACTTGGAAAGCATGTCCGGCTTCATGAGTAAGAACGTCAATATCACCTGATGTCCCGTTAAAGTTCGAAAAAATAAAAGGTGCGCGATAATCCTCAATCATTGTACAATATCCGCCACCGGCTTTTCCTTTTTTAGCTACAAGATCCATTAATCCATTGTCTTGCATGTAATTAAAAAATTCAGCTGTTTCAGGAGATAACTCACTGTACATCTTCTTCCCGTTCGCTACAATCCAATTGGGATCTCCTTTTGGTTCGGCATTTCCTGTTTGAAATTCAAATCCTTCATCATAGAATTTCAGCACATCAACGTTGATTCTTTGCTTTTGACGTTCTTTCAACTTACTTACAAGCGGAACAACATATTCTTCTACTTGTTTGCGGAAATTAGCAACCATTTCAGCATTATAATCGGTTCTAGCCATACGATAATAGCCAAGTTCAACAAAATTCTTATAGCCAAGCTTTACTGCGATTTCGTGACGAACTTTAACAAGCTGGTCGTAAATCTCATCTAATTTCTTTTCATTTTCTTCAAAGAAACCGAATGCCGCTTTGCTTGAACTTTTCCTAATTTCTCGATCTCTTGATTCAGTAAATGGCTGTAGCTGTGCTAGTGTTCGTTCTTCCCCATCAAATTCAATTTTTGCAGAAGCCAGTAATTGCGTATACTCGCTTGATAGCTTATTTTCTTTTTGCAATAAAGGAATGATTTCCGGAGAGAAGGTTTTCAATTGTGCTTCCGCTAAAGCAAACAGTTGCGTACCATATTCTGCTTCGAGTTCTTTACGATATTTAGTTTTCACAAGTCTTTCATAGTATTGAGATACGAACTCTTCAATTTCCGGTGATATTTCATCAAGATATTCATTCTCTGATTTATAAAATTCATCATTTGTATCAATCGAATGGCGGATTGAACAAATCGTTAACATTGTTCCTACGTTATTTCTTAAACGATTAATTTCGTCAATTGCTTCTTTTTGTCCAGCCACATTTTCAGCTGCCTCAAATTTCTCCAATAGACTTGTGAATTTCAGCTTCACTTCTTCCAAATTAGGACGGATATACTCATATTGTTCGAATGTCAAACAAAACACTTCCTTTTGCTAAAATAAGGATTGATTTCACTACCTACACCTTGCTTTTCTTTTCTCGATACATAATGAAAACTCCTTCTTTTCTAATTTATTTTTCTAAAAGGGGGTCACCATCATTCCTGTTTTACAAAAAAAAGCCGTTCCCCCTTTGATGGCTGAACAGCAAGCGATCATATGCTATTTTATTAATAAATATGTAAAACAAAGTCGTGTGAAACAGCGGTTTCATATACCTTTTCGTCTAGACTCTTCAATCATACGCTTTATAGCCAATTTTTTTAATAAACTCGATTGCAGTTTGTTTTTCTTCTGGAGTAAGAATATTCATAATGTCATCAATTTGTTTTTCATGTTCTGGAAATACCTTTTCAATAAACGTTTTTCCTTCTTCAGTAATCTTTGCATAGGTAACTCGCCGATCTTCTTTACAAGCAACTCGCTCTATGTATCGCTTCTTCTCCAGCTTGTCTACTACATAGGTAATGCTACCACTCGCAAGCAGTATTTTCCCACCAATTTGCTGCAAAGGCTGTTCTCCTTTATGATATAGCAGTTCCAAGACTGCAAATTCAGTTGGATTTAATCCTTGTTCAGCGATATATTTATTCACAACATCATTGATGGATCGATGTGCTCTAGATAAAACAATGAACAGCTTGAGTGACTGCTGCACGCTATTATTCTCCATCCTATTCACAACCTTATTATATAAAATTTAAATATCTCGAATTAAAGCTATTATAAAAAATAAAAATGCTTTTGTCAATTTTCCATATTAAGTTTCATTTAACTGTTTCCAAATCAAGTTGGCTATACTAAAATTTATACCATGCGAGGATTTATCCCATATTTCCAAACGATTTAATCAGAATAGAATAAACAATATAGAACTCCTTGTTCTGCTTACTATCTAAACAGAATGATGAACTTTGATATATAGATTTAAATTACTTAATAAGGAAGTGGAATCATGACCTCAATTTCTCTCAAGGTCGACAAACAATTATCTAATTCCCAAACAGCTTATTCAGTATTGGTTCTGATGGGGTTTTGCCATTTATTAAATGACTCACTTCAGGCTGTCGTACCAGCTATGTTCCCGACTCTGGAAAAATCTATGCAGTTAAGCTATACACAGCTTGGAATGATTGCCTTCGCTCTTAATATCGTCGCTTCCTTAATGCAGCCTGCAATTGGTTGGTATGCTGATAAAAAACCACTTCCTTTCGCTTTGCCGATTGGTTTAACGAGTACACTTATTGGCATTACTTTGCTTGCTCTTTCACCTACATATGGGATGATCATTTTTTCAGTAATCTTAATCGGAATTGGGTCTGCGATCTTTCACCCAGAAGGATCAAGAGTGGCCTTCATGGCGGGTGGCCCGAAAAGAGGACTTGCTCAATCCATTTATCAGGTAGGAGGAAATGCAGGACAGGCACTTGCACCATTGATTTCCGCATTGATATTTCTTCCATTCGGACAGCGTGGTGCTCTGTGGTTTGTCCCTGTTGCATTCTGTGCAGTTCTTATCCTCATCTATATTGCTAGATGGTACAAATCTAGATTAGCTGATTTTCCCCTTCCTAAGAAAAAGGTGCATAAAAATGCAGGAAAGATACATCGGAAAGTATTAGCCGCACTAGGAATTGTTTTGTTTATCATTTTCGCACGTTCGTGGTACATATCATGTATGACAAATTTCTATGCATTTTATCTGATAGACGATTATTTATTGACCATACGATCTTCACAAATTTTCATTTTTGCATTTTTAGCTGCTGGTGCACTTGGAACTTTCTTCGGCGGACCCCTAGCCGACAAGTATGGAAGAAAAAATATTATCCTGTTTTCAGTGGCTGGAAGCGCGCCACTGACGATTCTTCTACCGTTTGTCCCGGCATATGTATCCATTTTCCTGCTTTTGATTGCCGGATTTATCATAATGACTAGTTTCTCAGTAACTGTTATCTATGCTCAGGAACTATTCCCAGGCAAGGTAGGGACTATGGCAGGTTTAACGGTTGGATTCGCCTTTGGCATGGGAGCAATTGGCTCTGTAGCTTTTGGATACTTAGCAGATTCGATTAGTATTGGAACGACCATTAAATTAGCTGGTTTCCTACCACTTCTTGGAATAATTGGAATGTGGCTACCAAAGGATGTTCAACTAAGAAAAACGTAAGAGATTATTAATGGGTGTTAAAGATAGGAGGATAGTTCCGCAAGCGATCGTCTTAACGACTTGCACGTCCTGCGCTTATATCTGTGTTGTACAGAACGAGCGCTATTTTAACAGAAGTTCAAAAATTCGCGACGAAGAAATTCGACAGCTATTTTTACCGAATGTTTTAAACAATATCTAATAGTGAGAATATCATTAACAGAAAACTTTTACTAAAGCAAAGGAGTTAATTATGAGTGAAGTACTACTAGGCAGTATTCTTTCTGCCATGTCTACCGGAGCAGGGGCATTATTTATCCTGTTCATGCGTGGCACTTTAACACACCGACTTCGCGATAACCTTTTAGCGTTCACAGCAGGGATTATGATGGCCGCATCCTTGCTGAGTCTAATTCCAGAAGCATTAAAAACAGGCGGCTATATTCAGCTTGTCGTTGGTGTTTTTTTGGGAGTGTTAATTTTAACATTATTGGAGAAAAACATTCCCCATATTGATCTCGGTCATACAAAAAAAGGAATTGAGTTTGATGAAAAAGCTTTATTGATTATTATAGCTATTACATTACATAATATTCCAGAAGGTCTTTCTGTTGGTGTAAGCTATGCCTCTGATACTGAAGGCACAGGTAATCTAATTGCCTTTGCTATTGGTCTACAAAATGCTCCAGAGGGCCTTCTTGTTGCACTATTCTTAGTCAATCAACAAATTAGTAAATTGAAAGCATTTATTATAGCTACCTTGACTGGTGCGATTGAGATTGTCACCGGACTGCTTGGCTTCTACCTCACCTCTTATATTGGCTTTCTTGTTCCATATGGCTTGGCCTTTGCATCTGGTGCCATGTTATTCATCGTCTATAAAGAATTAATACCAGAAAGCCATGGAGATGGAAACGAGCGAACGTCGACTTATTCCTTTATTGTTGGACTTTTATTTATGATTCTACTTCTTAATATGTAGATGAAATGGATGTCTTTAGCAATGTTTCTTTTTAAAAAGCTGTTTTCACAGGATGAATAAATTCTGAGAACAGCTTTTTTTCATTATCTTCGTTGTTTATCGATGATTTCATATCTATATTTGGGTGGGGACGTCTCTTAGATGATTTGAATGATAGTTCTGTTAATCTGACACTACTCGATGATTGGGCTTACGAAGTTTTTTAGATTATGTAGAACTCACAACGATTCGCTGAGATTGGTTCTGGTAAGTGAATGGTTGTTGAACAATAATAATCATATTGTTCACACTATGCTTTGCTTCAAAAACAGGGCTGTCTTGCACATAACTATATTCATTTATTAATACATCAAGCTCTTGACTGGATCGAATCGTAAGTTCATCTGTCATACCGTACATTTCTGCTAATTGAAACATTTCAATTCTCTTCTCTTGAATTTGATTAAACATTTTTACTGAACTGGGTTTCATGATTACTTCAGCTTCCTCCTGCCAAGTTATAGGTTGTATACAAATGGATTATTACAAATTTTCCATCCTATGTAAATAGATTCGCAAAAATAGACAAAACCTTTTAAATTTTTACATTCGTATTCAAATAGGGCTGAGAAGTATGAGAAACTTATGATTAGTGGTCAAAGAGTGTACATTTATTACGGTAGTGCCGGAATCAGTACCCTAGAAAGAGCAGTAGACATAAAAAAGATGTTTCTTTTTGAAATAATTCCCATCAGACATTTTGAACAACCTATACAAAAAAAGAGGGAAACAATTTATACAGCGTTTGCGCTTCAATATCATTCAAAATGGGTAGATTAGATATAGTAAAATAAATGGAGGCAGAATTATGATCCGACAAAGACTATTCAAAAAAGGCATTTCACTCTTTAAAAAAGATGCCAAACATTATTCAACCAATAAGCAAGAAGCAGGTAAATTATTAGGAGAAGCGGGTATAAAAGCAAATAAAAATGAAACAATGCTTAAAGGTGTTTGGACCAACCTTCAAACGCTGTTTCAAATGATAAAAGCGTGGATTTCCGGGGATTATCGGCAAATTCCAACCCGTTCTTTACTTATCATATTCGCTGCAATTGCCTATTTCGTCTCGCCCATCGATCTCATACCAGACTTTTTATTTGGGTTCGGTTTGCTCGATGATGTAGCCATTCTCACTTTTGCTTTTAAGCAAATTGAACATGATTTACTAGCCTTTAATGCATGGAAACAAAAAGCAGAGTGATTGGATAATTATAAATCACTCTCTACCCCTCTCTTGGTATCGGCAGGAAGATATGGAATACCGTTCCTTTTCATACTTCACTTTCTACTTCGATATATCCTTTATGCTCTTCATTAATTTTATAACTAACCATGAGTCCAAGACCCGTCCCTCGATCTTTTATAGCATAAAATGGTTCTCCAAGCCTTCTCAACTTTGCTTCTGGAATTCCAGGACCTTGATCGATAATCGAAATTTTTACAAATGAATCAGCAATACGATCCATTAACGATTACAAAACTACTATCATTCGATGTTATCACCAATAATATCTTTTTTAGCATGCCTATTCTTTGTTAATTTCTAGAAAATTGATTCAATTACATTCCATTACATATTAACATGATTTCGTTATTTACCTTGACTATTTTAGAATTTCTCCAATTTAAATTCAGAGAATTCAGACGATAGTAATATTTTGTTATTAAAAAATTTTTGATATAATGATTTTCGTTCATGAAAACTGGGTATAAAAATAGAGTAATTTTTTGCTCATTTAAAAGAGATATTTTGAATGGAGGTCACTTTATGACAAAAAGAAATTTTTACTTTGATAATGCAAAATTTATTTTGATAGCGTTTGTCGTATTCGGTCATCTCCTAAACAGTTATATTCAAGGGAGCGAGGGAATAAATGCGCTCTATAAAACCATTTATTCCTTCCATATGCCCGCTTTTATTTTAGTTTCTGGTTTTTTCGCAAAAGGATTCTATCAAAAAGGATATATTTCTAAAATTACAAAAAAACTGATTATTCCATACCTAATTTTCCAAGTCATTTATTCGATTTTCTACTTTTTTCTATATGATAAAACTACTTTAAATGTGGATCTCCTCAATCCACATTGGTCACTTTGGTTTTTAATTAGCTTATTTTTCTGGAATATCATGTTACTCGGCTTTGCAAAGTTGAAGCCACTAACTGGGATCGTAGTTGCATTCGGAATTACACTGCTCATAGGCTATGTGGACATAGTCACTAATTTCTTAAGTTTATCAAGGACTTTTGTATTTTTCCCACTGTTCCTCATTGGGTACCATCTAAAGAAAGAACATTTGGTCAAGCTGTTCAATCCAAAAATTCGGTTAGGAGCAGCCATGATTATGGTGATTGTATTTATTGGCTTTTATTTATATCCGGACATTAACTATAAATGGCTTCTTGGATCTAAGCCATATTCCGAATTAGAAACAGCAAGTATCATTTCGATGTTCAAAAGATTAGGATTCTATGGTCTAAGCTTGCTCATGGTCTTTAGCTTTCTGTCATTAATTCCTCGTGAAAGGCACTTCTTCACCAAATGGGGAGAGCAAACACTGTATGTATATTTACTTCATGGCTTTATAATACGTACATTTAGAGAAAGCAATATAAAAGGTTTCTTTACAGATGC
The DNA here is from genome assembly GCF_001510645.1 of Paenibacillus sp. FJAT-29882. Lineage (GTDB taxonomy): Bacteria > Bacillota > Bacilli > Bacillales > DSM-1321 > Peribacillus. Next base: position 2,473,282 of record NZ_LMVB01000001.1, read on the forward strand.
AGAAAATTATGTAATGCTTGCGGGAATTTCCCTTTTACTAACCATTCTTTTATCAAGCAAGTTCGTAACATCACTTGCCCAACCAATCATCGAAGTACAAACAACACAATTTGTAAACTTAATCAATAAATTTTTTCTGTATCTCAAACTCTATAAAAAACGCTGGCAGGATCAATAAAAATAGGATTAGATCCCTTCTTTCCTAAGATTACCCCCTAGACTAAATGAGACTAGGGGGTTGTTTAAACTTATCTATTTTTCATCGTTAAATTTTCGGTTGTTATTTCTTTTTTTGCTTTGCTGAGGCAAGTACGTCATAAATTTTCGCTGCGTTCATATCACTTGTAAATTCCGTTCCGAATTCTTCTCGAATTTGGTATTTAGGAAGTGCATTTTCTTTTTTTTGGATCTTTTGTTTATTCATGTGTTTTCCCTTTTCTCCCTTGTTTTGAATTACGATTTGCACCTTTCATCACATTTTCATCCATTGCAAACTCATTTGCATATTCATTTTCCGCTTGATTTCGTTTTGGCGTCTTGCTCGTTTTCAAGGCACCATCTACATTTGCTTTTCGTTTCACTTTTCATCCACCATCCTTATTCAAAGTACCTTGCTTGTTAGGATGGGGTAATTTCTTTCTATTTTATTCAGATCTCAACAACCCTGAATACGAAAAAAAATAAAGTGATACTTCAATCAGCGTGGGGGCTTCATCCCCCACTGATTGTTAGTCCCGTTCTAGTGTCGCTAAATCTTCGATAAAGCGACACTACGAACCCGATTGGTTCAACTAAACCACTGAAGAACACAGTGGTAAATTTCACTGTATCTCACCACTCGGGCTTTTACGGGCAGTTATCCCCCACCTACCGCTTCTTCGATTCCTCGAAGTCTTAAGGGTTGGGGGTGTTACTGCCCGTTAACGCGGGATAAAGAGGTCGTACATACATCAAACGCTCGCTCCAACTAATAGCATCCGTGATTCTACATGTATTCCAACTTCATCCTTTCAAACCATTATTGATGCACTTTCCCAAAATAAATCATTAATAAAAACAAGTGATTATCCCATAATATTAGTACAGTGGTTAACCACCACTGAAAAAAAGTTAGGGGCGATTACAAATGGCAAACAACAGTAATAATTTATTAGTACCGGGAATTGAACAAGCACTTGACCAAATCAAATATGAAATCGCACAAGAATTCGGAGTGCAATTAGGTGCAGAATCAACATCACGTTCAAATGGGTCTGTTGGTGGAGAAATCACTAAACGACTTGTTCAACAAGCTCAATCTCAACTACAAGGTAGATAATTATAACAAAAAAACTAAATATCTAATGGATTTAAAAAACAATTACATGCACTTTAGCATGAGTTAAACAAAGGATGACTCTAAGATAACAATTTCTCTAAAGCACCATAGGGAGAGTTGTTATTAGAGTCACCCTTTTTTATTTCGCTATTTTTACATCATTTTATTATATTCTCCAAAAAACCCCGAAAATCTAAAAAACATTCATTATAAACGAACTATTACAAAAAAACAATAAATATGGAAAGGATTATCCATGTTTATTAGCGAATGTAAAAGGGTATATACTAATGTTTTGAATCGAATACACAGCAATATTTATTAGCAAGTAGTAGCGGAATCATGATATGATATGATCATTCTTCTTGATTTTCCGTTATCAATTAATCGGTAAAAAAACAGATAGCTTAAACGTATCAGAGGTGAACACACAATTGAAAAGAATATTAAAAGCTTATGATTATCCCACCTTCATCGCCATTGTGTTACTCTGCTTATTTGGTTTAGTCATGGTGTACAGCTCGAGCATGATTGCAGCAGTAGCAAGATGGGATTATGACATCGATCATTTTTATCAAAATCAAAAAAAAGCGATGCTGCTATCATTCTGTGCAATGTTTTTTATGATGATCTTTCCTTACAAATTTTTTCAGAATAAAAAAATCTTAATGATTATGATGTTCGGAATATCTGGATCACTATTCTTTACATTTTTATTTGGTCATACAGCTGGTAATGCTCAAAGTTGGCTTAAAATCGGCGGATTTTCCATCCAGCCGGCTGAATTTTCTAAACTAGCCTTAATTATTTACTTGGCAGCCATTTACGGAAAAAGACAAGACCGTATCAATAATATGGATAAAGCCGTCATGCCACCGATTATTTTTCTTGTAACCATCTGTTTACTTATCGCGATTCAGCCCGACTATGGTACGGCAGCTATAATATTCTTAATTTCTGCATCCATCATCATTTCATCTGGAATGGCCTTTAAAGGGCTGGTAAAGTTATTCTCCATATTTCTAATGTTCGCTGGGGTAGCAATTGTAGGATTCTTTGTTACAGGCAATATATCAAAGATTTTTTCTGCTAATAAAATAGCTCGTTTCACAAGCTTTTCAGATCCGTTTCAAGCAGGCGATTCTGGTCTTCAGTTAGCGAATTCATTGCTTGCAATTGGTAATGGAGGCTTAACAGGAGTTGGCTTGGGAGAAAGTACGCAGAAATACGGATATTTGCCTGAAAGTCATACCGACTTTATCATTGCCATTATCGCTGAAGAGCTCGGATTCCTTGGAGTGGCCTTCGTACTGCTTACTTTAGCGTTTATTGTATTAAGGGGTCTCGTTCTATCTGCTAAATGCACCGATCCATTTGGTAGCCTTCTGCTTATTGGGATTTCCTCGATGATAGGGATTCAAGTTGTTATCAATATTGGCGGCGCTACTGGTCTCATGCCCATCACTGGTATAACATTACCCTTTATAAGTTATGGAGGATCCTCACTTTTGCTTTTGATGACTTCTATTGGGATGTATCAAAATATTATTATGCGTATGAATCTAAAGGCACAGAAAGAAGCTGAAGAGCCCGTTATTCATCAGGACTTCGTATCCAATAAATAATCAAAAACCGCTGCTAGAATTCTAACAGCGGTTTTTGATTATTTAAAGTGCAAGCCGATTTTTGTCCATCCACTAAGTAAACTTAGCAGCGGGCAAAGAATGCAGAAAAGAGCAAATGGTGCATATTCAATGGTCGGTACGCCAAGTACTTGGGTAAGAAATACACCACAGACCCCCCAAGGAACAAGTGGATTTACGACAGTACCTGAATCCTCTAACACTCTTGCCAATGATTTTGCTTTCAATCCCATTGTTTCATATTCCTGCCGAAACGTTTTCCCAGGTAAAAGTATCGATAAATACTGTTCACCCGCGAGAAAATTTACTCCAATTCCAGTCAAAACAGTGGCAGAAACTAAGCGCCCGACGTTCGTCAACGTTTTCTTAACGGCTTCTAAAATGGCAGGGATAATACCTAGTTCGAATAGCAAGCCGCCCATCCCAAGGGCCAGAATCACAAGTGAAATGGAAAACATCATACTCGTAATTCCTCCTCTTGAAACAATCGAATCAAGTTGTTCTACTCCACTATTTAAAGAAAACCCTGAGTATAAAATATCAGCTATTCCGGTTACAGTCACATCAGGTGAGGTAAAAAACGTAATAATGATTGCCGTAATAATTCCAGCGGATAATGTAGGAATTGCAGAAACCTTTTTCAAAGCTAGTCCCCCAACCATAACAAATGGTAGCAAGCTCCATAGACTTATTGTTGTGTGAGTAGATAATGCAGATACCATCTCGTCCATTTCTTTTACACCTGTAACATTTGTGCTTGGGGAAAGTATGAAAAACAATACCAAACTAATCAAAAATGCTGGAATGGTTGTCCATAACATATTTCGAATATGCTCAAATAACGGAACTCCTACTGTTTCAGATGCGAGATTGGTTGTATCGGATAATGGAGACATTTTATCACCAAAGAATGCTCCAGAAATAATGGCACCTGCCGTAATTGCCAATGAAAAGTCAAGTGCAGTTGCCATCCCGATAAACGCGACGCCTACAGTAGCAGATGTTGTTAACGAGCTGCCGATACATAAGCCAATTAATGAAGTTGATAAAAAAACAATCGCAAAAAAGGAGCTGCCTGAAATATATTGAAATCCATAAAACATCAGGGTCGGTATGGTCCCACTTGCCATCCAGCTCGAAATTAACATCCCAATAAAAAAGAAAATATAAATCGCACCTAAACCAGGAGCTGCACCATTTATCATAGCCTTTTCAATGATTGAGAAGGTTAGTCCTTTCATTCTTCCATAAATAATCAGAGCAAGTATGGCACCAAGTATCGGTATATGAGGCGTCATTTCATAATGAATAATTCCAATTCCAATTATAGTTAATGAGATGGCCAGAATAACCAATGCTTCTCCCATCGACAGCTTTAATTTCACATTCTTTACTTCCACCTGTTTTCCCCACTTTCATGTTGTATAAAACTACTTAGTTGCAAATGTAGAGAATTATCTACCTTTTTCACTTAGACGCTTTTAAGCGATAAAGCATAAAGTTAAATTTAAGCCAATACGCTGGATTTGTCAATCCTTTTTTCTATAAAGGTATAATACCCTATGTTGCAACTTCTCTTTCATGATTTTCAAATGTGAATACTTCGGAATTTATAAAAAAACGAGGTTGTCCCAAAGGGTCTGACCTCACACTCGATACAATCGTTTATTGTGTCATATAAACGATTGTATCGGAGATGTGGGTCTAACCCTTTCGTTATGGGACAGCCTCATTTTTTATTCACTCATATCCATTGGATTATATAACTTTACATCAGGGTTTTTGTCTTGGAACCAGCGCAGAGCGAAATCATTTTCGAAAAGGAACGCATATTTATCGTACCGATCTTTCACAAGGATACTACGTGTGCTATGAAGATTTTCATCAATCTTTTCATCCTCTGCCCAACGAGTAATCTTGCTGCCCATTCTCTCCATAATAACTTCAACGTTGTATTCATTGCGCATCCGGTGTTCAAATACTTCGAATTGTAGCTGACCTACTGCCCCTAACAAATACTCTTCCATACGTATAGTTTTGAACAACTGGATCGCTCCTTCTTGCACGAGCTGATTAATCCCTTTATGAAAATGCTTTTGTTTCATCACGTTTTTAGCGGTTACTCTCATAAATAATTCTGGAGTGAATTGTGGTAAACGGTCAAATTGATACAATTCCTTACTTGTTGTAATTGTATCACCAATTTGATAATTCCCCGTATCATAAAGACCAATAATATCACCGCCTACTGCCTCATTTACCGTATTACGATCATCAGCTAAAAATTGAGTAGAGGATGACAAGTTTATCGGTTTCCCTGTTCTACTAAGAAATACGCTCATACCACGTTCAAACTTGCCTGAACATATGCGTAAAAACGCAATGCGATCACGATGCTTAGGATTCATATTCGCTTGGATTTTAAAGATAAAGCCAGAAAAATCCTCGTTTATTGGTTGAATTTCGCCTACTGTCGTATTTCGTGGCTGTGGTGCAGGAGCAAATTGTAAGTATGCATCTAAAAAAGTCTGAACGCCAAATGTCGTCAATGCACTTCCGAAAAAGACTGGACTAAGCGTTCCGGCTAGTATATTTTCTTCCGAGAACTGGTTACCAGCTTCTGAAAGCAGCATGATTTCTTCAAGCGTTTGCTCATAAAGAGGTGAATCCTTTAATGCATGATCAACTGCCAATTCTCCTTCATCATTCAAAGGAAGATACCGATCTTTCTCATCACTTTTGAATTGCTCAATTCGATTATTAAACCGGTCATAGACACCGACAAATTCTTTTCCCATTCCAATCGGCCAGTTCATTGGATACGTTTCAATTCCAAGTACTTCTTCTAGCTCAGCAAGTAACTCAAGCGGCATTTTTCCTTGACGATCCATTTTGTTAATAAACGTAAAAATCGGAATCCCGCGCATCCGGCATACCTTGAACAGCTTGATCGTTTGATCTTCAATTCCTTTAGCAGAATCCACAATCATCACAGCACTATCGACTGCCATCAGTGTACGGTATGTGTCTTCACTGAAATCTTGGTGACCTGGTGTATCTAATATATTCACACGAAAATCATCATAATCAAATTGCATGACAGATGAAGTGACTGAAATTCCACGTTGCTTTTCAATCTCCATCCAATCACTTGTCGCATACTTACCTGTTTTCCTTGCCTTAACGGTTCCTGCATCACGGATGGCACCACCAAATAAAAGCAGTTTTTCCGTTAATGTTGTTTTCCCAGCATCCGGGTGAGAGATAATAGCAAAGGTTCTTCTTGATTGAACCTCATCGTTTAATGTATTCATATGTTTATTCCCTTCTATCCTATATAAGTGGAATGTCCACCATCAAGTTAACTAACGTCCATCTTTTCTTATTCATCACACTTTTAAATGAAGATCTTATTGTCAGTATCTCCTTCATTTATACCAATAGTTATAGTTTATGAACGATGTTCACTCATTCTACACTTTAGAAATATATCATATCTGCTTCTTTTTTGGCTATACCCTAAGAAGAGTTACACAATAGAAAAGTACAAACGACTTGATCAACCTCAGGCATAGCATAAGACGAGGTGGTAGGCTGCTTTCGCTAGATACCAAAAATTATTGAAAAAACTTAGATTTTTTTAGCTTTTTATAAAAAGCGCAAACGACTTTGAGGAACTTCAACAAACAAGAGGACGAAAGCGGTGAAGCTATCATTTGGACAATGAAAAACGTGTGAAACCGCAGTTTCACACAATTGAGTCATAATCCGTTTAAATAACCATATTGTTTAACACAGCTTTCATTTTTTAAATAGTCGCTTTAGTTTGACACCTATTGCTTTTGTCGTTTTGCTTGCTGCTTCTTTTGCCAATATTTTTTTGCTTCTTTTATCAACAAAGGAGCAACTAATACGGCAACACGTTTTAGCATCTTTTTCTTCATACTAGAACCCTGCTTTCTTTCGAATTAAGCGTTAATAAATCACCACTCTCTATCCTCCTGTTTAACCTAAGAAGGAAAATTTAAAACATACTTGCTTTATTTATGTATGTTTTAACAGCTGATAATTCAGGTATAAGAAATTACTTTTTAGGATACGATAGAAAATGTCATTTTGATGAAAGATAGTGATTGAGATTTAAAATGATTTGTTTTACAATTTGATTAGATAATATTTAGAAAAATGAAACGAATTCACATATTAGCAAGCATCCACAACTAGTGGAATTTTGCTAATATATGAATGGCTTATTTTTACTAATAAGCTTTACCATATATTAATATTTGCTTAATTTTTAGGAGGATTTATCGAATGACAGTTACTGGTAAAGTTAAATGGTTTAATGGTGAAAAAGGATTTGGATTTATTGAGGTAGAAGGCGGCGACGATGTATTTGTACATTTCTCTGCAATCCAAGGAGAAGGTTTCAAAAATCTTGACGAAGGTCAAGACGTCGAATTCGAAATTGAAGAAGGCAACCGCGGACCTCAAGCTAAAAATGTTGTAAAACTATAATCTACCTTAATGGGTAAAGATGCTGCCACTTGGCCGCATCTTTTTTATTGTAATGTTGGAAATAAAGTGAAACTTCAATCAGTGGAGTTTCTTCATCCCACTGATTGTTAGTCCCGCTCAACAATCTTTTCTATTTTTCAAATTGAAGTGATCCTTCAAACGATCGGGCAACTCAACAATGGTTTGATTAAGCACATCAAGCTTTGCTTCAAATCGATGAAGCAAATACAACGTGACAATAATTGGAAAACCAACATCACTGACAAATGTTAGAAGTTCATTCATATCGTTCACCTCCCCTCACTCTCGTTATACCTCCAAACTTTGAAAAAGTAGCAGCATATTATAAATTATGTACCATTGAAATACGATTAGGCCCTGACCAATAAGTAGGATAAAATATGCTTAGATGTTCGAGGAGAAATAGTTTTTATAGTTTTGCATGTTGTAAATGTAAATAATTGTGAACCGGGCTTTTTGAACAACCTTTAGTCATAGATAGAGTTCTTAGAAAGTGAGGTAACCGAATGAAATCAATCTTTCTTTTATTTCACAGCTGGTTTAACAGAAAAGATCAGTCACTTCCCTCAACACATGCTTCTTTCAAGATTGGTCATCGAGGTGCTTGTGGGCATTGCCCTGAAAACACAATCGCTTCCTTTAAAAAAGCTTTAGAATATCATGTTGATTACATTGAAATTGATATTCAAATGAGCCTTGATAGAAAGATTGTTGTCTTTCATGATTCAACCTTGGAGAGGACAACAAATGGAAAGGGCAGGGTTCAGGATTTTACATATGAGGAGTTGGCTAAATTAGATGCTGGTGGTTGGTATGGCGAGCAGTTTAAAGGAGAGAGAATCCCCCTATTAAGCACTGTATTGGATGAAATCTTACCCTTTGCTGGGATTTTAATTGAAATAAAGCATCCCGAACACTATCCTGATATTGAATTGGCACTAGCTCATGAGCTTAAGAACAGATTGCAAGTAAGCATCGAGTCTCCAAAAGTGATGGTCCAATCTTTCAATATCACTTCAATTAAAAAGTTCCACGAGCTTTTACCAGAAGTCCCAGTCGGGATCCTAATCAAACATAATCCAAAAGGAATATCAAACAAAGCTTTACTGAAATATTCACAATTTGCTTCATTTATCAATCCCAAAAGAACGATGATGAACGAAAGGCTAAAACAAAGAATACATGCATGTGGAATGATGGCATTCACTTGGACGGTCAATAATCGGAAGCATGTCCATTCATTTGAGAAAATGAAACTTGATGGAATTGCGACTGATTTCCCTGAATATTTCAGTTTAAACGAAAAGAATAGTGGACCTGTTACTTGATTTCCTTTAATATGAGCAATTCTCAATAAGTGCGTGTTCAAAAAGGAGGATAAAAAGAGCCGAGAAGTTCGAGGAGCGCATCTCGAGAGGACCGGAGCGTATGTAGTTAATACGTGAGAACCGGAGAGACAGAGCTTTGAAGCAATTCGACAGCTATTTTTACCGGACTTTTTGAACATCCTCTATAAACAACAGAGGTATTAAAAGCATCATAACGGATACTTCTAATACCTCCTCTTTGTTCATGGACAGTTAAATTAAATCGTGTACTATTTTAATAGCATTGGAATGAACGAATTTGATCCGCGTCTACACCAAAGTAAACCCACCGTTGCAAGTTTCTTCTCCAGCGGTATCCTGCAACAGAATATCTGCCAACATAAGTCGGATAAAACCAAAAGCCTCTGCCGCTTTCGAGCCAAATATAGGTATTTCGGTACAAACAACCTCTTAAACTACCTGGATCTACAGCTTTCAAAAGCCCGCCACTTAATTGCGGAACAAATAATGGAGGTGCCGCTGTTGGCGGTCCATCATGATGATCATGGCCATGACCCCCTCCTTGTGGGGGTGGTCCCGGATACTGTCCATGACCCCCTCCTTGTGGGGGTGGTCCCGGATACTGTCCATGGCCTCCTCCTTGTGGGGGTGGTCCCGGATACTGTCCATGGCCTCCTCCTTGTGGGGGTGGTCCCGGATATTGTCCGGGTCCTCCTCCTTGTGGGGGTGGTCCCGGATATTGTCGAGGTCCTCCTCCTTGTGGGGGTGGTCCCGGATACTGTCCGTGGCCTCCTCCTTGTGGGGGTGGTCCCGGATACTGTCCGTGGCCTCCTCCTTGTGGGGGTGATCCAGGGTACTGTCCATATCCACCTCCTTGTGGTGATTGGTTTGGATACCTAAATCCTCCATCGAATAAAGGTTGATTCAAATCTTCCCACTGAGGACTTGGCAATTGCTCTGGATTATCCATTGCCTGTCTAGCTAACACCTCGTCATACTCCCCATAATTATCATATTCATTAGAGTAAGGATCATTATTCTGCTCATTAACATACTGATTTCCTTCAAAATTAAATCGGGAATTTGGGTTGAACGGATTCATTTACCTTCACCTCGAATTTACTTTATCATTACCCTTTACACTATGTAGGCATCTACCCTACCGTACCTTGTTTCATATTTCTTTAAAATAGTGATGGTGTTACAGTCTGTTAAAAGGGAATAAAACAATTCCTCAGGAACGATGTATCCACAATTTCCGTAAGGAGGAACCTTCTTCCTTACTAAAAAAACTTGTATATTTAATATAATTTGTTATAGTGTAGGTAGAGTTTTTAACTAGAAAATGAGGGGTTCCTATGTGGGAATTATTGCTTGACTTTGATTATCAAACCTTTCTTAACGCAATGATGGCTGGATGTATCCTCGCCCTCTTTATTCCTGTTTCAGCCATTTACTTTATTCATAAAAATGACTTTTTTACGCAAGGCAAAGGGCAGGATGCTCATCAAATCCTGCAACTGAAGCATGCATATATATCTGCAGAATTTTTTGAATGCAGAGGAATTCAACGTTTTTTTATAGTGATTCGCAGAAAAGAGTCTCCTGATGACTCAGATGAACCAGCTTCCCTTCTCGTTGTTTAGATCAATTAAACAAAACGAGGAGGAAATATATTGAAGAAAAATATGATCGTAATTGTTTCAATACTTACACTTATGTTAACTGGTTGCCAAGCCACTTCTGGATCAGGTGATGGATTTTTCCAAACATTCCTGATTAATCCGTTGATTTGGCTGCTTGAATTCAATGCTCAGCTATTCCATGGAAATTATGGGTTAAGCATCATCTTAGTAACACTGCTCATTCGCATTCTCATTCTTCCTTTAACAATGAAGCAGTACAAAACACAGCTTCATATGAAGGGTAAAATGGACAACTTAAAACCTGAAATGGCGGCCATTCAAGAAAAAATCAAACAAACAAAAGATCCAGTAAAAAAACAAGAACTTCAAAAAGAAATGATGGCATTGTACCAAAAACACGGAGTCAACCCTTTAAATATGGGCTGTCTGCCTATGTTAATTCAAATGCCGATTTTGATGGGTTTTTATTATGCCATTAAAGCATCACATGAGATTGCGACACATAGCTTCCTATGGTATAACCTTGGACAGGCAGATATGATCATGCCCGTAATTGCAGGTGTGATTTATTACCTACAATTCAAGGTTTCCCTAAAACAAATGCCTACTGAACAACAAAAGAACATGAAGTTCATGGGCTTACTTTCACCCGTTATGATTCTCTTTGTTTCGTTTTCAGCACCTGCAGCTTTGCCTCTCTATTGGTCAGTTGGAGGACTATTCATGATCATTCAAACGTACACATTACAAAAATTATATAAACGCGAACCGAAACAAGAAGTACTCATTTCTCCTGAAACGTTAAAAGACTAATGAAATGAGCACGTTATATCGATTCATCCACTGATATTTACTCAGCTAAAAAACCCGACTTTATCTCAAGTCGGGTTTTTGTCATATCGTTTAGTTAAGAGTCGGTTTGGCAATTTTCGAAAAGAACGCCGTTACATAATCAAAGTCTGTATAAAAAAACAACAGAAGATCATCAGGCTTTGAAAGTTCCCACGCTTCGCGGTACGCATCAGGTTCTTTTGGAACAATAAGTACATTTTGCTTATTCATATGCTTTACGATCGCAGTTTCTTTCATTATATTAGCAACTTCCAATGGCTCTCTTCCTCGAAGATTATCATCCTCCTTCAACAAGAGGATATCTGAATGCTTACTTAGTAACGCTGCCATTTTTCTTAGATCATCATCTTTCCGATCACCAGGTCCAGCAATCACAGACACAACTCTCCGTTTAGCGAAGTTTTTAACGGTATCAAATATCGCAGCGAGGCCACTTACATTATGTGCATAGTCAATTATTATTTTCCTCCCATTTAATTCCCTTATATTAAATCGACCCTTTGAAAGTTCACTATCTGGATAAAAACATAACGCTCTTTCTCGTAACTGATCCATCGGGACGCCTTGTGAATAGGCAGCAGCTAATGCTTGAAGCAGATTTGATAGATTATGTTTTGCCGTACCATTAATCGTAATTGGAATATCGCTTCCTAACAGAAAACGTTCTTTTTTCCCCCCAGACGCATACATAATCCAACCAGAATTATTTACATACCAAACTACCGCCCCTTCTTGCAGCGCTTTTTTCACAAAACGATTATGCTCAGTAAGTGATGTATAAATAATTTGTCCTTTACTATGTGAACTCATCTTGGCAACTTGCGAATCTTCAGCATTTAATATGCAGTATCCTGTCTCATGCACCACTTCAGCAATTAGTCGTTTCAGCTTTACTAATTGTTCAAACGTAACGATGCCATCACTACCAAGATGATCTTCAGCTACATTTGTTATGATGCCAACATCACAATGCCTAAAGGCAAGCCCCTCCCGTAAAATACCGCCTCGTGCAGTTTCAAGAACCGCATAATCAACATTCGGATTTGCTAACACTTTACTCGCACTTATCGGTCCGCTACAATCTCCTTCATCTATACATTGACTGCCAATGTATACACCATCAGAATTCGCCATCCCTACTGTTCGTCCTTCTTCAGACAAGAAATGAGAAACGAGCCTTGCTGTTGTCGTTTTGCCATTCGTACCGGTTATCGCAATAATCGGGATCGCGGCTTCCGTTCTTTCTTTAAAAAGATAATTCACAATGGCTGCCCCAACATTTCGCTTTTTTCCTTCACTTGGATAATGATGCATTCTAATGCCGGGTGCTGCATTGACCTCAATAATAGCTACTTCATCTTGATTTAAAGGTTTTGAAATATCCGGACAAATCAAATCTATCCCTGCTATATCTAGATTAATTGCTTTTGCTGCCGACACGGCTATCTCTTTAATAGTAGCGTGTACTTGATCTGTTACATCAATTGCTTTTCCACCAGTTGACAAATTTGCGTTCCCCACTACTTGAATAATGTCACCTTTTTCTGGAATCGATTGCAAAGACAAATTCATTTTTTCTAAATAACATATAACAGAGTGAGCTAAAGGGATTTTTGTCATTGGTTTTTCATGATCGTCGCCTCGAAGCGGGTTTTTATTTTCCAATTCAATAAGCGCTTGGATTGTATCAGTACCATTTCCTATAATAAAAGGGGGAATTCTCATACTTGCCGCAACAAGTTGACCATTTACCACAAGAAGCCGGTAATCGTTTCCTTCGTAATAGCGCTCGATAATATATGACTCTCCTTGCGGTTCAAGACAATTGACAACATTGAACAATTGTTCACGATTCTTAATATTCGTCATCACCCCTTGTCCTTGTCGCCCCTTCAGTGGTTTAAGGACAAGGGGATAGCCGATTAAATCAGCCTTCTGGAAGATTTCCTCGAGCGTCTGGGTGACCACCCCAATCGGCACTGGCAAACCGCAATTTGTTAAAATATCCTTGGTCATTTGTTTATCACAGGATTGTTCAACAGCTAAATTTGATGTTTGACTCGTAATCGTAGCTTGGACAAACTTTTGCCTCGACCCAGTGCCAAGTCTCAATAAACTATCGTCCCCTATTCTCTGAACAGGAATCTCTTCCTGTAGAGCTGCTTGATAAATAGCTTCGGTACTTGGACCTAATTTATTTGAATAGTATAGTTCCGCAATTTCATCCACGTAAGATTCAATTTTTACAGGTTTTGAATTCGAGAGGATGCTCTCGACGATTTTCACTGCAGAATTAAATGCACAAAGACCTGATTTCTCCTCTTTATAGCTATACGTAACATAATAGATACCTGGATTTTCCCCTGCAATGGTTTTTCCGCGTCTTACTTCAATTCCTGCTAAATTTTGTAGCTCAATGGCTATATGCTCTAAGATATGTCCCATCCAAGTACCTCGCTTGAGACGATCAAAGAAACCACCAGTATAGCCTTTAGAACATGTATGAGAAAGAAGTGAAGGGATCGATTCCATCAATGCTTCGTTGAATCCTGGTATGATATCTGAAGGCTCATATTCCAATTCTTCAATATCCAACTCGATAAGCAAGGTAGGCGAATATGAAAAGTAATTTGGCCCCTTTAAATATCTGACTCGATTAATCTTCATTTCTTCTTCCCCTTTTTTATGAGTTGTCTTTTTAATAAATCAAAACTATATCCTTTTGTAAGTGTATGAAGTGCGAAGTTAGAAATCGTTAATTCCTCACTTCCGTTTTCTGAAGCTATGATATCTACAAAATCACTATTTCTGCCATCAATGACTAATACCTGATGCTCGCCAAACACTTTAAATTGATCGTCCTTGACAAGAATAGCTGTATTTTCATCTATCCCAATCCCGATAACTTCCCTATTTTCCGCAATGACACTCAGCAAGCGATCGAATCTTCCTCTTTGAGAAAAATGTTGATCAATGATGAACTTGTCGAGAAATCCAAATCCCGCTCCGAGTTCAACTTTCAATTTATCATCGTCAAGTTTCGTATCTGAAGCAACAATCATTTGATGTGCCATAATGGATGCACCAGCACTTGTTCCACCTAGAATCAATCCATCTCTCCAAGTGTCCATTAATGCATCATGAAGGACTGTACCTCTAATAATGTCTGCGAGTCGACTTTGATCCCCACCTGTAATAAATACAGCCGCAAGTGATGCGATTCGTGCCCGAATTTCAGGAGAATTAGCTTCTGCTCTATTTGTAATGGACAATATATCAATATCCTTAACATCCAATTGATGAAAGGTGCGAATATAGTCTTCACACACCTCTTCTGGAATCTCACTTGCTGTTGGGATAATTCCAATTGCTCCTGATCTTCCCTTAGCCAAATCGACAAACAAATTTAATACTTCTCCTTGCGGACACTTTTTTTCAGCTCCACCAATTATTAATAACTCACCAACACTCATGAATTTTGATCACCTTTATAGAATAATTTGTTTTCCAAATACCCATCATGTACTTCTTTTGAAAAAATCATACCTATCTATTATGATTTTTCGTATTAAAAATATGCATGGAAAATCAGAAATTTTATAAATCTAGTGGTTTGGAATTTTTTTTATGAGGAAGAATACGTGTGAATAGGATACAAAGACTGGGTAAATTGGCAGTACCGTTCCAAAAATCAAAATAAAGGAGAAAACAGCTTTGGCTAAAGGTAAAGAGGTAACAAATCATTCCAAAATAAAAAAAGAAGTACGGATGAGTTATAAATGGCTATGTATGATATTGATTTCTGTTCTATCATTAACAGCGTTTAACACAAATCATACTGTAGTTGATGGCATGAGTCATGAAAAACTAAATAAAATAAAGGAAAGTACTACAAACTCATTTCCGACAGTTACAGCTAATTCTAAACCTACTATCAGGAATGGCCACTTAAATTACGGACTGTCATCTGATACTCCTTTTACAGGTATTCTAAGCTATTTATTATATTCAGGTAATCCAGATTCATTAATATTACAATTCTTTGATGAAAGTTTATTACAAACAGATGAGAACTATACGTTTAATAATGAGGGTGCTGCAACATACGAAATGTCTGAAGATAATAAAACGATCACATTAACGATTAAAGATCATGTAAAGTGGCATGACGGAGCACCTGTCACAGGTGCGGATTTAGAATATGCATTTCTTGTAATCGGTAATCCGGACTATACAGGTGTCAGATATGATAAACAAATGCAAATGGTTGCAGGTATGGAAGCATACCATGCAGGAAAAGTAGAGTACATTTCTGGCATTAAAGTAGACGGCCAAAAAATCTCCATTACTTATAAAGAAGCGAATCCATCCTTACTTACAGGCGGTGTTTGGACATATCCGATGCATAAAGAATATTTGAAAGAGGTAGCCATCGCTGACTTGGAAGCTTCTGATAAAATCCGGAAAACTCCGATTGGTTTCGGACCATTTCAAGTAAAAAAAATTATTCCTGGTGAAGCAGTCGAGTTTGTTGCGAATAATGAATATTGGCAAGGAAAACCTCAACTCGGAAGTATTACACTTAAAGTGATTAACCCTGACTTAGCGGTTAAAGCTATCGAAACAGGCGAGTTAGATATTGTTGAAATTTCAGCTGATCAATATGATCAAGCTAAAAAATTGCAGAACATTGAAACGCTAGGATATATTGGATTTTCCTATTCATATATCGGCTTTAAATTAGGGCACTTTGACACAATGACTAAAACAACAAAAATGGACAATCCCAAAATGGCTAACATAAAACTTCGTCAAGCAATGGCCTATGCGATCGATAATAAATCTGTTGGAGAAAAAGTTTATAAGGGACTTCGTTCCCCTGCCAACACTGTAATTCCAGCGATCTCTCACTATCATAACTCCGATATCACAGGATATTCACTACATCAAGAAAAATCAAAACAACTATTGGATGATGCGGGTTATATAGATATAGATGGGGATGGGATACGTGAAGATTTAAAAGGAAAGAAATTTACGATCCATTTTGCTTCTATGAATGGAGATGCGAATTCAGAGCTACTTGCACGCTATTATATTCAACAATGGGGTGATATTGGTTTGGATGTTCAACTCGTTGATGGACGCCTTCAAGAGTTTAACTCATTTTATGATATGGTAGAATTGGACGATCCAAAAATTGATATTTACCAAGCAGCATGGCAAACAGGTTCTGATCCAGACCCTTCTGGAATCTGGGATAAAAACTCAGATTATAACTATACACGTTGGGTGAATGATAAAAGTCAAGAATTACTGGCAAAAGGATTGTCTCCTGAAGCCTTCGATGAAAAATACCGTAAAGATGTTTATGATGAATGGCAGCAACTTGTTCATGATGAAGTACCAATGATTCCTACTTTATACCGTTATAATCTCGCCGCTGCAAATCTACGTATTAAAAATTTCGACTTCAAATTTACTGACTGGTCTAAAGTTGCTGTAACTGCTGAAAATGCTGTAAGATAAAGTGATACTTCATATAATAGTGTAACGTAAAGAAAGGTGTTTTTTTAATGGTCAAAGTAATAAATAATCAAGAAATTGTACAATACATAAAGGATCTTGTTTCCATTCCAAGTCCTTCAGGTTATACAGAAGCAGCAATCTCATATGTAGAAAAGTTCATGGTTAATAGGAACATTCCCTATATTATTTCAAACAAAGGCGCCTTGATCGCAACAATTAAGGGAGTAAATGATAGTAAGCATCGACTATTAACCGCACATGTAGATACACTTGGAGCGATGGTGAAAGAAATTAAGAGTAGCGGGCGTCTAGCTTTGAGCATGATTGGTGGATTTCGCTGGAATTCTGTTGAAGGAGAATACTGTAAAATCCACACAGCAGACGGAAAAGTTATCACAGGTACAATCTTAATCAATCAAACATCGGTTCATGTGTACAAAAATGCAGGTGATGCAAAACGAGACGAAACGACAATTGAAGTGCGAATCGATGAAGTAGTCAAAACAAAGGCTGAAACAGAAGCAATTGGCATCTCAGTTGGCGATTTCGTGTCATTTGAACCACGTGTAGAAGAAACAGAAAGCGGCTTTTTGAAATCTAGACACTTAGACGACAAAGCAAGCGTTGGCATCTTGTTACATTTGATCGATATCATTCAAAAAGAAAAAATTACCCTTCCCTTTACAACTCATTTCCTTATTTCAAATAATGAAGAGATTGGATATGGTGGGAATTCCAATATTCCGCCTGAAACGGTTGAGTATATTGCTGTTGATATGGGGGCAATCGGAGACGGTCAGGCAACGGATGAATACAGTGTTTCTATTTGTGCTAAAGATTCTTCAGGACCTTACCATTACAAACTTCGGCAGCATCTAATTGAGGTAGCGAAGAATAATAATGTGGATTATCAGGTCGATATTTACCCTTATTACGGTTCAGATGCATCAGCGGCAGTACGTGCTGGTTTTGATATTGCTCATGGATTAATCGGTCCTGGCATTGATGCATCACACGCATTTGAAAGAACACATATTTCCTCATTGAAACATACAGCAACTTTACTTTATCACTATTTGCAATCTGAATTAATTTAAAGAAAGCTGCAAATAACGAGTTTTCACCTTTAATACGACAGCGACGGTTGTATTTACAGTTTTTTTCTTAATTTTTTGGCAGGATTTGAAGGACGACGTGTAAAGGAAATTTCTTTTAATACGTCATCCTTCATACTTTCAGATACAAACGCTATTTACTTCATTTGGAACACCCCATATTTCAACCTCTTCTTTGTCTTGCGTCAGCTGCACGTTTTAAGGCTTGTCCCATAAAATTTATACTTAGCATTAATACTAGAATCATCATTGCAGCAGGTAACCAAATCCACCATTTGTTTTCAAGAACATCTGGGTTTCTTGCATAACTAATTAAAGTCCCTAGACTTGGTGTACTTTCAGGTAAACCGAAACCTAAGAAAGTCAATGCCGTTTCAAGACCTATATTACCTGCTAAATTCAATGTGAAGTTCACAATAATAATAGAACTTATATTAGGTAAAATATGCGAAAGGATAATTTTCCAATGTGGTGTTCCCAAAGTTCGTGATGCTTGTACATACTCCAATTCCCGCTCAGCCAAAGTTTTCGAACGGATTAGCCTGGCTTTCCCTGTCCATAAAAAGATGGACATAATCAAGATAAAGTTTGTGACAGTAAACTTCGGTACAACTGTAACAAATACAATAATCATCATCGTTGAAGGAAGTGACATGATAAAGTCGATCGCACGCATGATTACGTTATCAACAACTCCCCCAAAATAACCAGCTATTAGCCCGGCACTTAAACCTATGAATGCTGTTAAAGATGTAATGCACAAACTAATTGTGAACGAGTTACTTGTACCAAAAATAAGTTGTCCTAATATATCCCGTCCAGCATAATCCGTTCCTAACAAATTTCTTTCAGAAGGCGAGAGATAAATGGAGTAAATATCCACTCGGGCGATCGCCTTTTGATCCATCATAAAGGATGCTATATAGACACTTACCAACAATATAAGGAGAAAGAATAGGGAACCGAAAGCAAGTCTATCTTTTTTTAATTCCTGCCATATAATCTTAATTCCTGATGGACTCCTTTTTGCTAGTTGAATATTATTTACTGATTCTCCCTTCATCTCCAACAGCTTCCCCCTCCTTATTCCACCCGTACACGAGGATCAACTAAACTTAATATGATGTCTGAGAGAAGAGTACCAAGTAAAGTTGCAAACCCTAGCATCATAACAATCGCAGTGACAACACTGAAATCCCTTAGCCCAATAGAACTGATAAATAATTGGCCAACTCCAGGATAACTAAAAATTGTTTCAATAATGACAGTGCCACCGACTAATCCAGTAATTTCATATCCTAAAAAGGCTGCAATTGGTAATAAGGAGTTTCTTAGAATATGGCGTGTATAAATTTTATTATCTGGAATTCCTTTTGATCTTGCAGTACGTGTATAATCTTTGAACTTGTTATCAATAATTTCATTTCTTAAATACTGAACGGTGCCAACAGTGGCAATCAGAGCTGTACTCAATGCCGGGAGGATGACATGATGGAGTTTACTTACATAATACTCAAATGTCTGAGCATCAACTTTAGAGCTCACACTACCCCCAGTTGGAAACCAACCAACTGAAAAGCCAAAAACGAATAACATGATAAGGGCAAATATAAAAAGGGGTGTCGCAAATCCTAAATAATTATAGCCAGTCACTATTTTATCAATCCATGTGTCATTGTAGCGACCACTGAGTATTCCCATTGGAATAGCAAATAAGTAGGTAAGGATTAGTGTTATTAGTGCTAAAAATACAGTATTCCAGATTCTTTCTGCAATCACCTCTGTTACTGGTATTTTGTGAGTATACGATTTACCAAAATCACCGTGGATAATACCAGAAATCCATCTCCCATATTGCTCATACCAAGGATCATTCAATCCTGCTTTTTCCCTTAATTCGTAAATCCGTTCTGGACTTATTCTTGGATCCATAGATATTCCTGTTAAAGCATCCCCAGGCATTTGTTTTGCCAATGCAAAAACAATTAAGCTTAGGATAAATAACTGAGGAATCATCACGAAAAAACGTCTAAGAATAAACTTCCACATGATCCCTTCACCTCCTATCGTAACGCGACTCTATGCGTATTGGAGATTGGTTTTAGGTCGTAAGCCCTCCCCAGATCATCAAAATATTTAGAATGGTTTTGCTCATACTCTTTCGCAACCCTTTTCCTTAGGTTCGTCTTTTTCTCTCGCATTTCATGATTTAAATCTGGTATAGAGGCAATCAGTCGTTTCGTATAAATATGCTGTGGATTTTCGTATATCTCTTCACTAATTCCTTCTTCTACTAAACGACCACGATACATTACTCCCATTCTGTCACATATATGTCGAATCACACCTAAGTCATGTCCTATAAATAAATACGTTAATTTAAACTCTTCTTGAAGATCTTGGAGGAAGTTTAACACTTGGGCTTGTACAGAAACATCCAAGGCAGAAACTGGTTCGTCAGCAATAATTAATTTAGGCTTTAGAGTAAGAGCTCTTGCGATTCCGATTCTTTGACGCTGTCCACCAGAAAATTCATGCGGGTATTTATACATCGAATCTGGACTTAAACCTACCTTATCCAAATACTTCTGAATCATTTTCTTTTCTTCTCCTACAGACAAACGCTCGTAATTCCGCAGGGGTTCAGCAATAATATCAACAACCCGCTTTTTTGGGTTGAGTGATGAATATGGATCTTGAAAAATCATTTGAATATCTTTTCGGAATGGCTTCATTTGCCCAAAAGACAACTTCGAGAGATCCTGTCCTTCAAATAATATCCGACCTGACGTAGCATCGTTTAGTTTCACAACTGCTTTCCCGGTCGTTGATTTTCCACTTCCAGATTCACCAACAAGGCCGTATGTTTCCCCTTCATTCAGTTCAAAACTAACACCATCAACTGCCTTTACATAATCAACGATTGTTCTAAAAAAGCCACCACGGATTGGGAAATGAACTTTTAAATCGTCTATTTTAAGTAATCCCATTAGTTATCTCCCCCCTTTGCAATCCTTTAAAGTAAAAATGCTTATAGCATGTGCAACGTACCCAATGATCGGGAGCAACTTCATGTAATTCGGGTGATTCCTCGTGAGCATTGCAAGGAATCCATGGAATCCGGGGACTAAACCTGCAACTCTCTCGATTCATATTTACAATCGACGGTACCATTCCATCGATCACATGTAATCGCTTTTTGTTTGTTGCTTGTGATGGAATAGATTTTAATAATGACCTCGTGTATGGGTGCAAAGGTTTGGTAAATATTTGTTTGACAGTACCCATCTCAACAACTTGTCCAGCATACATTACAATGACTCTGTCTGCTACTTCTGCAACAACACTCAAATCATGAGTAATCAGGATAATTCCCATTTTCGTTTCTTTCTGAATGGATTTAAGCAATTCCAAAATTTGTGCTTGTATCGTTACATCTAATGCAGTAGTAGGCTCATCAGCTATTACTAGTGATGGGTTACAGGCAATAGCAATGGAAATCATCACCCTTTGCCTCATTCCACCTGATAATTCGTGAGGAAATTGATCATAAGTACGCGTTGGAGACGGAATGCCTACTTGTGTTAATAGCTCTATCGTTCTTAATCTTTTCTTTTCTTTTGATAGTTTTGTGTGAAAAGTCAAGTTTTCTTCAATTTGATCTCCAACTGTCATTAAAGGATTCAAAGCAGTTAAAGGTTCCTGAAAGATGATCCCTATCTCTTTTCCACGTATTTGATTCATTTGCCCTTCTGAAATTGTAACGATATTTCTTTCTCTATATTTGATTTCTCCTTCGATCTTCGTCCGTTGATTATTATGCAATCTCATAATCGATAGAGCTAATGCACTCTTTCCACATCCTGATTCGCCAACGACTGCCACGATTTCATTTTCACTTACTGAAAATGAAACATGATCCACCGCCATATAATACTTATCTTTTATTTTAAACGATGTGGTTAGATTCTCTATTTGCAAGATTGGTTTCTCCATTGACATTGCCCCACCTTCATTGTCAATATTCAGTATGAACACAAGCTCTACTCATCGAGGAGCGTTTGTAAATCCCCTTTCTTTATTACAAACTAGATTGGGATTCGCAAACTCTTAAAGTGCGATTTTTACGCTTCATTATGATTTTATAATTTCCTATTCTTATCTTTATGTATACAGCTTTAATATAGAACATTCTCATAATTTTAATAACCTTCCGAAAGAATTCCCCTTCTTCAAACAACCCGAAAGGGGGTTAAGGAGGGGTCATTCACTTCTCTAGTAAATCAAGACTTCAATACAAACTCTTTTTTTGTGTACTCATTAAAAACCTGATCATGCACGCTAGAATAATGAATGAATGCACCTTTTATTAGAAATACTCTATGGACTCGAAAGATATTTTCTGGCAAACGATTCATTCTCCATAACAAAAGCGACCTTTTTAGGTCGCTTTTGTTTTTATAGTTGGTTTGTCCCAAAGATAGCAGCAATTTCTTTTGTACCTACTCTTCGTTTCTTTCTCGCTTCTGCTCTAATCACAGCTGATTCATATAGTTTTATCTCCATCTCAGACTGTGGAATAATACTAGGCACAAGAGTTGGCTTTTCGTTTTCATCAAGAGCAACAAATGTCAAAAATGAAATCACGCATAAATTTCGAGTCCCTGATAGTAAATCTTCTGCAATTACTTTGACAACTACTTCCATCGATGTTCTTCCTGTATAAGTGACAAATGCTTCTAAACAGACCGCATTGCCTTCATAGATTGGATGGAGAAAGTCTACAGAATCGGTTGATGCCGTTACAACCGATCTTCTTGAATGCCGCATAGCTGAAATAGCCGCTACATCATCAATATAAGCCATTAATTTTCCACCAAACATCGTTCCATTATTATTCGTATCAGGCGGTAAAACAAGGCTTGTTTTTACCACAAGAGAATCACTGCAATATTTCTGTTCTTCCATTATCCAAACTCTCCTGTCCAATTAAATCTCTTTTTACAAGCGTGGCCATTTTCCTCGGTATAATTCTTTCAAATAGTAGCAAGACGTTCATTTAAAAATAAAGAAACTCGTTTTAAACCAAACAATTTTCTCGTGAACATACTCACTTCCACTCCCTTATTTTACTTTACATCTATCATAAATACCCGAACTACGTAAAGTTAAATATTCTGTACGACGGAACACTGGGGGATTCATTTTCTTAGAGGGTCTTTTAAGAAACTAGATATTCGATTTATCAATAATCTAGATATATATCCAAACTAAAAAAGAAATATTACACTACCATTCATTTTATAGTTCAAGTATGATATGCTTACAAAAAAATATTTTTCATTCACCAATAAGGGGTATTGCACATGGATCATTCATTACAATTTCGACTTGCTTCATTAGAGGATCTGCCAAGAATAGTGGAAATTTACAATTCAACCATCGCTTCGAGAATGGTAACGGCTGACACTTCGCCGGTATCTGTTCAATCAAGACTCGCTTGGTTTCATGATCACATTCCTGATAAAAGACCATTATATGTAATAACAATAGATGATCGGACTGCTGGTTGGCTAAGCTTTCAATCGTTTTATGGGAGACCTGCCTATAACACAACTGCTGAAATAAGTATCTATTTGGACGATTCGTTTCGCGGGAAAGGTCTTGGTGGACTTGCTATCCAGAAAGCCATTGAGCTATGTCCTTCTTTAGACATCGCTACAATCCTCGGATTCGTATTCGGTCACAATACACCAAGCATTAAATTATTTGAGAAATTCGGGTTTGAAAGATGGGGAAATCTTCAAAAAATTGCCTTGCTAGACGATATTGAACGAGATTTAATCATTTTAGGAAAAAGAGTGCTACACGAAAAAGGATAAAATTAAACAAAGAATGTCCAAAGGAATCTTCATCCCCGCAAACTGCGACATACAGTCTATATACGTGTTATTTTCACATAATACTGTGTGTTGAAGTACGGGGTCTACCCTTTCGAGACATCCTCTTCTCTATTTAGCCTACCTCGAAACATCATCTAATACTCTTCACTATATTGCGCATCCGCGAGAGGCGTAATATTGAAGATATTTATTAATATGTCAAGCTCTTGGCTCGCTCTAATTGTTTGTTTATTCGAAAGTCCAAATCCCTTTGCTAGTTTAATCATTTCTTCACGCTTTTGTTCAATTTCATTGGATAATTGAACGAAAGATTTCATCACTACCTCACACTCCATCAGCTATTTTGACTTATTGTAAAATAAGTCTAGAGTTATCATCAAATAAAAGCAATATTTTACAATCAAAGTTTTACTTCATTAATCTAGAATTCGCAAATTAGACACATTTTATACAACTCATATATTATTTTTTCAATTTATTCTAAACAAATTCTATAGTACATTCGCGCAATGAAGCATTCAATCAAAAATAGCAAAAAGGATGTCCCAAAAGTAAAAGATCTGCCCCCGTAACTCCTACTTACAGTTTAAATGAAGTGTAAGTAGGAGTTACGGGGGCAGACTTCTTTCGGACATCCTCTTTTATTAAGATTACTACCAGATTATATTTGGGAATTACTCTTCTGCTAAGTGACAATATTTTTAGTTGAAGAATACTCTTTATTTTGAATTTGTTCAAATTCTCTCTCTAGAATATTCAAGGGAACATCATAAAAGTGTTTTTGATCGGATGTTTTATACACGCCACGGGATAATAATTGTTCGATTAAAAACGCCTTTTTTTCCTCAACCATCTTCAGTAACTTTGCCATTCTATACACCTCTTGCTTCATTTATTAGACAATTATTTCACAAGCTTATTTCAATATGAATTTCTTCAACAAACTTTATATACCATTCCTAAGTGTACTTCAAACATTATTTCAGTAAATTAAAATTTTCATTTCTACGTGCTTATTCATAAAGTGAACCTTCAATCAGTTGGGGTTTTGACTTTCCGTTCATGCGGGATAAATGCGACAAACGATAGCCACACTGTACAGTTGAGATTACTACCAACAAATCCAAACAATAAAAAGCCTCTTCTTAAACAAGAAGAGGCTGAGGTTTACGTCCGTTCGACTCTTCTTATCTTCCAAGCCTTCGCTTGTTGGATGTGGCACAGTGCTCAAAGTTGAGTCTGTTGCCGAGGTATCGCAGGGCCAAATCCCTCCACCTCTCTGGATAAGAATGATATATAATTGATGTTAATGCCATTATACGTTTTATTCCAAATAAAGTCAATGGTCATATTTTGCTAATCTTGCAAAACAGTGTTCTTCGTTTCTTTCCCCCAAATTAACACGACGATTGCTCCAATTAAAATTGCAATTGTAAAAATTGTAAAAATCACACTAAGCGCAGTACCCGCTGCAACGAAATATCCGATGAGAAGCGGTCCCAAAACTCCCCCAACTCTTCCAGCAGCCGCCGCCATACCAGCGCCGGTACCACGAATCGTTGTCGGATATTGCTCAGGGGTATATGCATAAAGTGCCCCCCAAGCTCCTAAATTAAAGAATGACAACAGCATACCTGACGTGATGAGCATCGGTAGTCCCTCTGCCGCGCCAAAGAAATACGCACTTACAGCTGTTCCAGTTAAATACGTGACAAGAACGAACTTGCGGCCCATTCTCTCGATAAACCATGCTGCAGTAAAATATCCAGGGAGCTGAGCTAAGGTCATAATCAATACATATTCAAAGCTCTTGATTAAACTAAATCCTTTCATCACCATCACACTTGGAAGCCATAAGAACATCCCATAATAAGAAAACACGACACAAAACCATAGAATCCATAATACAAGCGTTTGTTTTCTATGTTCTCTCGCCCACACACTTTTGATATTTTGCATGATCGTCGGCTTAGCTTTGATTTCAAGTCCGACATACTTCGGCGAATCCGGTAGATGTAAGCGTAAATAAAGGGCATAAAACGCTGGGAGAGCACTTAAAATCAAAGCAATTCTCCACCCGTACCCCGGAATAACGAAATAGGAAATTAAAGCAGCAATAAGCCAACCTAATGCCCAAAAACTTTCGAGTAAAACGACCACTTTTCCTCGATTTTTGGCAGGTACGCTTTCTGAAACAAGCGTCGAAGCGACCGGAAGCTCTCCACCTAGTCCCATACCGATAAGAAAACGAAGTACTAAAAATAAAGCCAAGGATGTAACGAGAGCCGATAAGCCACTGCCAATTGAAAAAAGCAGCAAGGTAATGATAAAAACTTTCTTCCTTCCAATACGGTCAGCCATAATTCCGAAAAGAAAGGCACCAAATACCATTCCTATCGAATTAATACTACCGATCCACCCTACTTGTTGAGTTGTCAAACCCCATTCTGCTTGTAATGCCACCACAATAAATGACAGCATACCTACGTCCATTGCATCAAACATCCAACCGAGTCCAGCAACACCAAGTAACCTACGATTAGAAATCGTTTTTGTATTCCCCTCCATAACAGTCCTCCTGAACAACCTCTTAACTATAAATACTTCGTTATTTTACCATAAATTGATCAACCATTGTCTTTATTTTCTTTTTCATAAAGATCCTCTGGAAGCAATTTAATGAACGGACTTATCTCACTAGTGAAACATATACATAATTCATGCATAGCACGAGTACAGGATGTGTATAGCAGTTTCCGTTCACTTTCCAGACCGTATTGATCCTTCGATGCATCATAAATAATGACCGCGTCAAATTCTATTCCTTTTGCCAAATAAGAAGGGATAATCATAACTCCATCAGTGAATGTAGTTTTCCCTACACCAATTCTGTTAAGTTTCATTTTCCCCTTTAATGCTTCATATGCAAAACTTGTTTCTGCTTGTGTTTTACAAATGATCGCAATCGTTTTATGCCCAGATTCTATAAATTCCTTTGTTTTCTTCAAAACCTTCGATA
Organism: Paenibacillus sp. FJAT-29882; assembly: GCF_001510645.1. Classification (GTDB taxonomy): domain Bacteria; phylum Bacillota; class Bacilli; order Bacillales; family DSM-1321; genus Peribacillus. The sequence goes on from NZ_LMVB01000001.1 coordinate 2,500,174, forward strand.
TAAGATACTCCTGGTTTTGACACTGTACGATGACAGGCTTTTTTCCTTCTCGATTAAAAGGTTCAATTTGGCTACCATCCAAAAGCAGACTTTTTGTGAACGTAACAATTTCCTTCGTTGAACGATAGCTTCTATTCAAAATCACCTTTTCAGTTTCGTTTTTCTCGAACAAAAGAGTCAAAATGTCCAAACCTGCATTGTTTCCATGCGCATAGATCGTTTGGTTAAAGTCACCCAAAACTGTCAGTTTACTTTTTGGAAATAAATTCTTTAAAAAAGCAAACTGAAATGGCGAATAATCCTGAGCCTCATCAATGAAAAGGAACCGAATTTGTGAATTGGTCGCGAAACCTTCCAATTTTTTTTTCATATATAAAAAAGGTGTCGCATCTTCATATAATAATCTTCCTTGATCAAGTTCATTCATTGTTAAACTTTTGATATTTTCCCAATCGGTAACTGGCCATTCTGTTTCTAACATTTTTTTATAAATGGAACGAACATCAAGAAAGGCAAGAGACTTTATTTTCTTGTACAGAGGCTTAAATCGCTTTTTCACGACATATTCGCTAAGGATTCTTTGCTCGCGTTCTCCTTCATCAAACGAATCTCGTTCATGTTCTTCGTGATTATTTGCGATCCGATAGCTTCTGAGATAATCTTCTTTCTCTAAGTATTGTATTTCTTCTTCAACCCACGCATCTTTTCTCTCTACTTTTTCAAGCTTCTTGATTTTTTTCAACAACCATTCAGAAACAAGCTGTAAACGATTAGGGATCGATTTTTCATTACCTAGTTCATAAAAGTACTTTGAAATTTCCATCGCTGACACAAGGAGTTTTCCTCGGATTTTAATATTTTTGAATACTAATCCTTCACACTTCAACGCTTCCAAATATTCATTTATACCCTGTAAATAATTGAGTGATGATTTATATTGAATACTATTCAATCGAGTTGAATACTTCAGATTCCCGTCATTATTCAGCACGAATTCTAGTTGATCGAATACATCTTCAACTTCAAGATTTTCTCCGAGCATCGCAAGCAAATATTGTTGAAAGGTCGTCTGCTGCATATTGTCTTCACCGAGCTCTGGCAACACATTGGCTACATAACTATTGAAAAGGGGATTTGGCGAAAACAATAATATATTCTCAGCACTCATTCCTTCACGATATCTGTACAATAAATAGGCAATTCTTTGCATAGCCGCAGATGTTTTCCCACTCCCAGCTGCACCTTGGACAAGTAAGAGACGACTCTTTTCATTACGAATAATAATATTTTGTTCTCTTTGAATAGTCGCGACAATGCTTTTCATTTGTGTGTCCGCCTGCTTACCGAGAACTTCTTGAAGCAAATCATCTCGGATTGCTTCACCTGTATCAAACATTCCCTCTAAAACACCATTACGTATAATGTATTGACGTTTTAAAAGTAACTCCCCACTTACCTTTTCACTAGGTGCCGTATATGTCGCAGGGCCAGGTGAAAAATCATAATACACACTGGAGATTGGAGCACGCCAATCATAGATCAAAAATTCTTCATGCTCTTCATCATAAAAAGTGCCGATTCCGATATAAATCTGCTCACTTTCTTCCATGTCTTTTTCATGAAAATCAATCCTCGCGAAATAAGGAGATGATTGAAGACGATTCAAAACAGCTATTTGCTTCATTGAATGATTTTGTCTCCGCTCTCTTTCAGAAAGCAATTCTGTTTGCTGATTAATGCTCGCAACCGTTTCAATTGTTTCATCTTCATTTTCCACATTAACTGTAACATCTTCCCAAAAACGTTTGCGAATTGATACTATATCTGTTGTTGCTTCACCTGCAGATTGTTTCAAATGCTGTTCCAACTTAGTTACTTTGTCAATCACAACCTCTATCCGCTCTTGCTCATATTCTCTTTCATTTTCCCAGTTCGTCATAAAGCACCCCTCCAATTTAGAAAAGCCTGCACCTTCTCAACTTAAGGCATAGCATTGTTTGTAGTTAGCCTGCTTTCGCAATAAACTTTAAATCTCAAAATAGCTATTGACAAACCGCTATATCTTATGTATGATTAAATAAGGATATTTATAATCTATTACCTGTTTAAACAATAGACTTTATTAGTATAACATCAGCTGTCCGCGTATACAACAGCTGTTTTTTTATGTTTCCCCCTCATCTTTCCGCATATTTTAATAACTCGCAATCATACCTTTCTATATTTTAAATTGATATTCTAACAAAAACCATCGAATGATCACACAATCCAACATTATCCTTCCATTAATTTGTCATTTAATCGGTCATTCTATAATTTTTTATCGCAATTTCCTGATTTAAAAACCAAACAATTTACAGTATGATTGTGTGGGCGGGTTTTTGAAGAAGTCTTCAAAATATACGTTTTCCATTACATCATGATTTGCAAAATACCAAACAATCATTTGAGGAGGGTATTCATGACAAATCTTACGCTAGAAATCAGTGAGAAATTGCAAGCGTTTTTACAAAGTCCCAAAAAACTTTATATTAATGGGGAATTCGTTGAAAGTGTATCCCAAAAAACATTTTCAACCCCAAACCCTGCTACTGGCGAGAAATTGGCCGATGTGTATGAAGCAGACAAAGAGGATATTAGCCTAGCTGTCCATGCAGCCCGCAATGCCTTTGATAACGGACCTTGGTCACGTATGAGTGCAGCCAATAGAAGTAGGTTAATGTACAAGCTAGCTGATTTAATGGAAGAAAACAAACTTGAATTAGCACAATTAGAAACGTTAGATAACGGGAAACCAATAAATGAGACAACAAACGCAGACATCCCTCTCGCCATTGAACATATGCGCTATTATGCTGGCTGGTCAACGAAGATCGTTGGACAAACTATTCCAGTTAACGGAAATTTTTTCAACTACACCCGCCATGAAGCAGTCGGTGTCGTAGGTCAGATTATTCCTTGGAACTTCCCTTTGCTTATGGCAATGTGGAAACTAGGTGCAGCACTAGCTACTGGATGCACAATCATATTAAAGCCTGCCGAACAAACTCCACTTTCAGCTATCTATTTAGCAGAGTTAATTGATGAAGCAGGGTTCCCAGACGGGGTCATCAATATTGTACCTGGATTCGGTGAAACAGCTGGACAAGCACTAGTTGATCATCCTCTTGTTGATAAAATTGCTTTCACAGGATCAACTGCGGTTGGTAAATCAATCATGAGGTCTGCTTCCTATTCATTAAAACGCGTTACACTTGAGCTTGGAGGAAAATCACCAAATATTATTCTTCCAGACGCCGATTTTTCAAAAGCAATTCCAGGTGCGCTTAATGGCGTCATGTTTAACCAAGGCCAAGTTTGCTGTGCAGGTTCCAGAGTATTCATCCAAAAGAAACATTATGATAATGTCGTTGCTGACATGGTTTCTCATGCTAAAAACATAAAACAAGGTATAGGTCTGGATCCAAATACCCAAATCGGACCTCTTGTTTCTCAAGTACAACAAGATCGTGTTCTTGGATATATTGAAAAAGGGTTAAGTGAAGGCGCGGAGGTACTTGTTGGTGGCGATAAACCCCAGGATGATGGGTATTTTGTATCCCCAACCATCTTCGCTTCCGTTCAAGACGACATGTCCATTGCAAAAGAGGAAATCTTCGGTCCAGTTATCGCAGCCATGCCTTATGAAGATTTGGATGATGTAATTAACCGGGCAAATGCTAGTGAATACGGACTAGCAGCAGGACTTTGGACTCATGATATTGCCAACGCTCATTACGTAGCAAGTAAGTTACGCGCTGGAACTGTATGGGTCAACTGTTACAATGCATTTGATGCTGCTTCTCCATTTGGTGGCTACAAACAATCCGGCTCGGGACGTGAAATGGGCTCCTATGCGTTAAATAATTATACAGAAGTAAAGAGTGTATGGATAAACCTCGATAAGTAAATAAGCACCTCTAAGTGAGAATGAGTAAAAGGAAATAATTCTTCGTTCATTCATCGATAAAGATTTGTAACCTTTATATCGATGGATGAACAAAGTTTAATCCATTTATTTCATTCTCTTTTCTTCGATTTATGCAATATCAAAATAATTCTTTATGTTTTCAATACCACTAATATAATTCTTAAAAAATCTCAAAACACCTCATTCTTTTTGAAACAATCCATTTTATCACATAAAATCATTGTTATTCAGTAGACTAAAACACATTCATCCAGCTATTACAAAATACGGATAATATTATTTTAATATAGAAATATCGGTGAAAGTGTTTAATTTTTTTAAAAAAAGTGTATATTAATACGTAGACTATTTTTAGTCAAAAAAAATAACTGTATGTTAAAAATGCTCCATTAATTAATGATCGGAAGCTACTTATTTTGTTTTCAAGCTGTTAACATGCAGTAAACCCATATTGGGGGGGAGTTTATTTATGAATAGTAAAGACAAGGATGAGGTAATCCGGAGTGTTCCCCAAACCGGTTTCTTTGGACATCCTCGAGGGTTATTCACTCTCTTTTTCACAGAGTTTTGGGAACGATTTTCTTACTATGGTATGAGAGCCATCCTAATTTTCTACATGTACTATGAAGTAACCCAAGGTGGACTTGGTCTTGATCGTACTACCGCCAACTCTATTATGGCCATCTACGGTTCATTGGTGTATATGTCCGGTATTATTGGCGGATGGATTGCCGATCGCTTATTAGGGACTGCAAGAACGGTTTTTTATGGTGGAATTTTAATTATGATCGGCCATATTATCCTATCATTCCCTGGTAGTGCTACAGCATTATTTGTGTCGATGGCCTTTATCATTATTGGGACTGGTCTCCTAAAACCGAATGTATCTAGTGTTGTTGGCGATTTATACAGCGATCATGATATTCGCCGGGATTCAGGTTTTAGCATTTATTACATGGGGATTAACCTTGGTGGTTTTCTTGCGCCATTAATTGTCGGAACAATTGGACAAACATATAATTTCCATCTCGGTTTCGGTATTGCAGCGGTTGGGATGTTTATCGGACTTATCGTGTATCTCGTTACCAAAAAGAAAAATCTTGGTCTTGCTGGGCAACATGTACCGAACCCACTTGCGAAAGAAGATCGATTCAAGGTATTTGGTTCAATTGGGCTCGGAGTAGTTATCATCGTAATACTTGGTGCCATTGGTATTAATACGGGGTACTTAACCATTGACCGCTTTATTTTCCTTGTAAGTATATTTGGAATCATTATTCCAGCTGCGTTTTTCATTTTCATGTACCGCAGTCCGAAAACGAACGCAGATGAACGTTCCCGTTTGCTTGCCTATATCCCTTTATTTATTGCAGCGATGATGTTTTGGGCTATTCAGGAACAAGGTTCAAATATATTAGCCACATATGCAAACGATCGAACACAACTGGAATTTGCAGGAATCACACTGCAATCATCTTGGTTTCAATCGCTTAATCCATTATTCATTGTTTTCCTCGCACCAGTATTCGCGTGGATTTGGGTTCGTTTAGGCGATCGTCAACCTTCTACACCGAAGAAATTTTCACTCGGGTTGCTTTTCGCTGGTTTATCCTTTATTGTCATGATTTTCCCTGCATACTTAAACGGTACAGAAAGTCTTGCGAACCCACTATGGCTCGTACTTAGCTTTTTCCTAGTTGTACTTGGAGAATTATGCTTATCACCAGTAGGTATGTCAGCCACTACTAAATTAGCGCCATCCGCTTTCTCAGCTCAAACAATGAGCCTCTGGTTCCTGACAAATGCTTCAGCACAGGCCATTAACGCTCAAGTTGTTAAATTATATACGGAGAAAAATGAAATTCTTTATTTCGGTGTTATCGGCGGTATTTCCATTGCATTAGGAATTATTTTATTCCTCATCTCACCTGTCATTCAACGACAAATGAAAGGTGTTCGATAAAGTGAAACTTCCATCAGTGGGTTTTTTTTTCATCCCCCACTGAGGGTTAGTTGAACCAATCGGGGATTTACAGGCTGTTTATCCCCCACCTATTTATTTCTTGATTCTCTCGCAAAAATTGAGGTGGGGGGTGTTACAGCCTGTTAAACCGGGATAAATAACAAAGTAGGAGTAGCCTTCCTATGCAAAATGCCTACTCCATCTACTAGATGGAGCAGGCATTTTGTTTTTCATCCAGTTTTCTTGAGGAATAGATTGCAAAAAGTTTCTTTTTTTATTAACTATCGATACAATATAAAGGAAGATTTTGATAAACTGAAATTTCTATCAGCGTTTTTTTATCCCCTTCGTTTTTTTCTTGATCCGTCTACAATATTTAGAGTGAGCGTATTACCGCCTGTTCAAATGGGATAAAAATTTCTTTAAAGAATCTTTAATAAGGAGTGTATGATGATGAACGATTTTCAATTAAAGTTAGATAACTACGCAGAGCTAGCTGTTAAAGTTGGTGTCAATGTCCAACCTGATCAAACTCTTGTTGTGAATACAACATTAGAAGGTGCTGAGCTAGTACGTCTTATTGTAAAAAAAGCCTATGAAGCAGGAGCATACAACGTGATCGTAAACTGGCATGACGATTCTATTAATCGTACGAAATATGAGCTAGCACCAGATAAAGTATTCACGGAATATCCACATTGGCGAGCACAAGAAACGATTGAACTTGCTGAAAATGGTGCGGCTTACCTTTCCGTCATTTCTTCAAGCCCTGATCTATTAAAAGGCATTGATCCTGAGCGAATTGCCAATGCTCAAAAAGCTTCAGGTACCGCTTTACAAAAATGGCGTCAATACATGCAATCCGATAAAGTAAGCTGGTCCATTGTCGCTGTACCTTCACAAGCTTGGGCAGATAAAGTATTTCCGGATGTTGCAGAGGAAAACCGGATACATAAACTATGGGATGCGATCTTTAAAGCAACGCGTGCTGATGTCGAAAACCCAATCGAAGCTTGGAAAAATCATGATGGAACTCTTCATGAAAAAGTCGATTATTTAAACGAAAAACGATACCAAAAACTACATTACACGGCACCTGGTACAGATCTTACGATTGAACTACCTAAAACTCACCTTTGGGTAGGTGCTGGTAGCACAAACGAAAAAGGCCATGAATTCATGGCGAATATGCCAACTGAAGAAGTATTTACGGTCCCCTTTAAAACAGGAGTTAATGGAACAGTCGCAAGTACGAAACCACTAAGCTACGGCGGCAATATCATCGATAACTTCAGCGTTACGTTCAAAGAAGGCCGGATTGTTGAAGTAAAAGCGGAACAAGGTGAAGAAATCTTAAAGAAATTAGTAGAAACAGACGAAGGATCTCATTATCTCGGAGAAGTCGCTCTTGTCCCTTTCAATTCACCGATTTCTCAATCAAATGTTCTTTTCTTCAACACATTATTCGATGAAAATGCTTCTAACCATTTAGCGATTGGAAGCTCCTATGCATTTTGTATCGAAGGTGGCAAACAAATGTCTCAAGAAGAACTTGCCGAAAACGGATTGAACCACAGCCTTACCCATGTCGACTTCATGATTGGCTCTGACAAGATGAACATCGACGGCATCAAACCAGACGGAACAAGCGAACCTGTCTTCCGTAATGGGGATTGGGCGTTTTAATTGAAACGTTGATATAGAGGCTTTTCTAAGGTCTAAAACCTTGAATGGTCACAGAAATGGTCACATTTCATTAACTTTAAACAATTTATCTAATTCATCAGCCACGTGTTTCTGCATACTAGGAAGCACGTGGCTATATTTATCTAATGTAATTTGAATCGATGTATGACCAACCCGCTCCGAGATGACCTTTACATTCACATTTTGTTGGATTAGCATCGTGACATGTGTATGCCTTAAATCGTGAAAACGGATTGTAGGTAATCCAAGCTTTATAGCTTGAGCTTTGAGCCGTTTGGAAAGAGTAGCAGAATCGAGCGGATTACCATAGCGTGTACAAACAACTAAATCATAATCATTGAAGTTTTGACCTTGCTTCAGCTTATGTCCAACAACAACGACTCGCTCTTTTTTCAGTTGTTCTATCAACACATCAGGGATATGAATTGAACGAACACCAGCACTCGTTTTAGCACCGACTTTGAACTGCTTTGCGTTTATGTCATAGATTTGTCTGATATAAATGATTTTTTGTTCAAAATCAATATCCTTCCAACGCAATCCTGTTATTTCACCTTTTCTCATACCCGTTAATAACGCAATTAAATAGACTGTATAAAATCGATGCTTCTTTGAATGTTGTATGAAATACTCTACCTGCTCAGTATCCCAAGCGGTCATTTCAAGATTGTTTCTCTTTGGCAACGTAACATTTAAAACTGGATTTTCATTTACAAGCTTTAAGCTAACCGCCTTCCTAAAAACAACCTTCAACATATCAATTATTTTCTTTATCGTATTAGGACTTAAAACCGTTTCTTCTATCAAATCATAAATAAATCTTTGGATTATCAAAGGTTCAATTTTTTGAATTCTAAAATGACCTAGTCTGGGATTAATATGACACTTATTAAAACTAATATAGTTTTGATACGTACTCACCGCTACATTCAATTTCATTTCCTTTAACCAGTCTTGAATGAAATCACCTAGCGTAATTTTATCTGGTTCAACATATTTACCCAGTCTAACATCATTTAGAAATTCACTAAGAGCATGCTCGGCTTCCTTCTTAGTATCGAAACCCCTTTTCCTTTTTTGTGTTCGTTTCCCTGTTAATGGGTCAATGCCCATATCGATTACATAAAAATACTTACCTGTTTTCTTGTCTTTCTTGATACTACCTTTCACTGTTAAAAAACCTCCTAGATTTCCTAACAGAAAATAAGTCCCTTAACTATATTTTATCAAATATCCATAAATGTTACTATTTAGAAATTTTATGTATTTTCTAACAAAAAAGGCACTCTTGAAGAGTGCCTACAATGTTTGCTTTAAATTTTAATATTATTTTCACTCCGATTTATTTCAAATACAATTTATTTTGCAATATAGTCTGTATCAAGAGATAATTTTTTATCAAAACACTGTTAAATCAATGTTTTTTAGCATCTTGCATCCTAATTATATGTAGGTGTTTTGCTAAGTTCATAAGTAGCTTTTAATACTAATTTATGCGCTGTATAAATTAGTTCAATTAAATCACTTCTTTTAAAATCCCTAGTCCCTAGTTCAAGATTCTCCTAAAATCGCAATGATTATAACCAATCTGTAGTTAAGTATAATGAAGTTGCTGATACATTTGTTGTTACCATTTAATAAGTTACTTCCATTGATACACAAAGGTTTAAGCTATTCTTTAGTTCAAAAACATTGAGTAATTATTACTTCCCAATATTGTCTTACATTTTTTAAAGTAGTGGTTGTTGTTTGTAAATATAGATAAGTTTACTTTATTATTTTGCTGATAATTCTATATAAACATTGTCACCTATTTTTTGTGCCGATATCTCATCTAATCTTTTTAATTCTGTACGATTTTTTTTGCTTAGTAATATAACCTCTATAGTTGTATCACCTTCTGTAGTTTCTAAAGTAAATACACTGAATTTAAAAAATATATTTAAGATAGGATTAATATATAACAAATCATTTTTTATATACACATAACCTATAACTATCAATAATATTAACAATGTTCCCACGCCTGAAAAAGTAATAAAACTTAATGTAATGAATGGAAAAATATAGACTGTAAAATAATTTGTAATATACTGCGCATTTATATTTTGTACATTAACTATGTCTAAATCATGTTCTAAATTTTCATCTGATGAATGATTGAGCATTTGTTTCAAAAGCCAGCACAATCCTATTGTCATTACCATTAAAACCCAAATACTAATTACAATACTGTTATTAGTATCACTAATTAAATTCCACCAATCTATTATTTTCGTATATTCAAACCCTTTTGATTCACTTATTAGTGCTTGAATCAATTGGAGTATTATTATAACTAATAAAGGGATGTATGATGATGCAAATAAAATTATTTTTGATATCTGTGATGAAAAATTAGCTATCCACTCTCTAAATTTTCTCATTTTTATCACTTACCCATCAATTTTTGCTAACGATTTTGTATCTACAGCAAAATATTTTCGTTTGTCCAACGCCCCATATACACACGCACCTTTAATCAAAGTTATAATATCTGAAATGGCATTTTTACTTTTATCATAAACAATTTTTTTGTTTTCAAATGTTACTTGCAAACTAAATGCATTAATAACCTCATCTACATTATCAATATTTGTTTTAACATTTTGTAAGCGTTCTTCACTAATAACTTTTACTAATCTTCTTGTTAAGGTATCACTTTCCTTACAATTCGTAACAAACTCCTCGAAATTTTCAAAAACATCCAATTTATTCAATTGCTCAAATGAACTATCTATAAACTGCTTATACAGCTCATTAAAATTAAAGAACGTTTCGAAAGCTGTAGGAGCTAAAACATACATTGTGTTATCAATTTCAAAACAATGTACAGCACTATCTATACTAATTATTTCACTAGTTATTCTTTTATAAACATCTCCTTTAAGGTACAAATTCACACCTTTTTCCAAAAGTTTCGGATAAGAGAATTTTTTATACAATGTAATAGTTTTTTTCTCATTTTCCTTCTGATATATTATCTGAATGCTATAACCCCAGATTTGTTTAAAATTCAGATTTTTAATTGGCTCATTATTCTTCAAACTAATAGCTGTCCGTATTTGTTCATAATTATTAATCCCACTAACAGGTAAATGTTCGATTGTATTTTTTTCATGCGCTGTTGTATTAAACTCTACTAATTCTTTGTCTTTAATTACATGAGTAACTCCATCTGTAATCATATTTACAATGTCTTTAATAATTTCACTTCCAATTGGTACATTATATGATAAATAATCATATTCTTTATTTTTTTTAGATATTCTTTCTATATAATCCATTCGTACTTTTTTATAATTGTTTTGTACAACTTCTAACTCTTTTATTAAATTTCCCATTACTACACCTCATCATAAAATATATTTACTTAAGTCCTTCTCATTTAACAATCAATAACACCTATTGTGTTTTCTTTTATAAATATTTCTTTAAATAACTGCCGTATAATAAAACCTCATCTATTTTTAAAGAAGAGATTTCTGATGCTCAAAACAATAGATATTCCCTTTAAATCTTTCATTATTAGATATGCAAAAATCTTTAACTTTTACAGATACTCCTATACCACATGTTTTACAAGTTTCCACTTGATTAATAGATCCATCAGAATCCGCTTTGCTACTTTTAGCTTTTAATATCTCAACATGCTTCTCCCTTACCTCAAAATCAGTTATGTTTGCATCATGCAATTCATCGAACATTCGTAGTACCTCTTCATCAGAAAATACTGGTTGCTGATGCTGTAATTTTAATACATTATTTTTCCTAGTTATGTATTCCGATAGCTCTGTATCGTACACAATCAAATCATTAGATTGGATCTTTCTCAATTCTTCATTTACTTTAAATGTACATCTTTTAGTAAAAGAAACCATTGATATAAATATAGAGGAGTCAACATTCTTAAGGACAGACTGTACAGCTTGGATGTGACCATAATTCTGATTAAAAGGATTCATCATTGGAAATTTACCATTAATACTCCACTTAGCTCTATTTCTATCTCCGTATATTGTTCCATTGTAGTTTTTAGTCTCAATAACAAATACAGCATAAGGTGTCAAGATAATATGGTCTATTTGAGAGTAACCTGACTTTGCTTTATCATTAGGAATTAACAAATCACTTAGATACATACAGCTTTTAGGTAGTTGATCAAGCTGAATGTTAATTTTATATTCACCAAGTTCACCAATTCTTGTCGGAGTGATATTAGACTTATTCTCTTTGGTCTTAACATTGGATAAAGTAGATTCTTCTTTAGGTAACTTTTTCATAGAAAATCTTTTTAGTATTTTGGATATCATTTTGTTTGTACTCCTTCTTTCTCGTACAAGACATCAAAGCATCATACTCAATATAGTACACAGTTAAATATATATCTTTATAGAAAACTATATACTATTAAAAAACACTCTTACACACATCTCCACTTACTGTACTTTGGAGTCAATAAGAATGCTAAGAGATGTTCAACTATTTCTCTTTCCTCTTTTTCCTCGATCTCTAACCAGTGAATATTAACAATTCCTGGATTATCCTGAAAAAATGCTATTCTATTGTTTAAGTTACTTTTACTGAGTTTTTTATAATGACTTATTAACCTCTTTTTAATTGGACTACCTTTCCCTACATATAGCACTTCGTTTTTGTCGTTAATATATACATATACGCCCTCTTTATTAGTAACATGAGCTTCTATCTTCTTTATATTATTTTGTGATTCTGCATCATTTTTTGGCTTACTCTGATTAAATTCAAACGAACTCCATGAGCCAGTTTCCAATGGGAAATATCCCTTTTTTGTTAACAATTTTTCAATGTCAACTTTCAAAGCTATCACTTCCTAACGACAATAATTCTCTCAACTCTTCAATAGTTAACACATTATCTTTTCTTCTATGTATTATGCGGTGGCAATTCGAACAAACAGGGACTAGATCAGTTTCAGGATTTATAATCACTTCTTCTTTTATAGTACTGAGTGATTAGAGCTTTCCATTCCAATCCCCCCTCTATAATGTATTAAATTTTTGATAATCTCTTTTCTTATCCTCCGCTGTCTTTGAATCTATAAATCTATTTTTAGTTACAATTAACTTTAGATTATCTACATATTTATCAAATTTTGGTTTGGGTAATGTTTTATTTCCTTGAATTTGATAATCTCTTTTTAGTAAAAGTTGCTTTGGTTTCATATTTTTATAAAACTCAAAGTACTCATACTCTGGATTTACACTTCCGTGATGATTAATTTTTATTGTAATCTCATGATTTAGTAATTCACTTTGTTTAACCAACATTCCCTCTATTTCCTGTAACTGTTTTTTAGTTGCGTCTCCAGTGAAAAAAGTAGAACCAATTCGGCAAACAATACTCATTTCATTCCTTAACTTCTTTAAAATTTCTTTTTCAATTACATTCCACATAGCTGAATAATCAGTTTTACTTAAATTATAATGTTTTTTATTTAACAATTTACCAATACGTAAATTCTTAATGAGTTTATGAGTTTTAATAGCCTTGAACCAAGGTTGTGTAGAGTAAGTGTGGGAACTCACTTTTGAAATAAAATCATTAATCAATTTAGTATTCTCATTTGATGAGGTCGTAGGATAAGTTTGAAATTCATTCAAACCTGTTCCCTTAAAAGGAATATTCCAAGGATACATTATTCCCATTGGTTCTTTTACAGCATAAACCCTGAATGCATCATCTTCAGATAACTCAATTATTCTATATGGACCTTCAAACAAATGTGGTAATCTTAAATTTATCGGATTAAAAGTATATCGAAATTTCTCTAATATATAAACCAAAGGTGATAAAACAATAATTTCTGGTTCTATTTCTTCAATTATTATATTTGCTAAACCAATGTGGTCTTCATCTCCATGAGAAATTACAAAACAATTTAAACCATTAAACAAACTCTTATGTTTCTCTATTTTCTTTTTTCCTTTTTTAGACTTTCCTGCATCAACTAGGTACTGATATGTTTCTTTTATCCAAAATGATTCAGACCTTGAAGCATAATTGGTCATTATTCCCCATCCCATCTTTCCAACTCCCCCACGCTTGATAAAAAAGCAAATTCATACTTTAATAAAGTAAACTAGCCTATTTATTTTAATTACTGCCCTTCAATATAGTCGTTACAACTATCACAGAAGCCATGGCTTCCTTCCCAGCTTTGGTTATAATAACTTTCACATCTAATACAAGTCTCTAAATCATGTACATGACCGCAATTTCCACACTTTCCAACTTCTAGAATAGAATCATTAATACTAACATACTCTTCGCCACACTCTTCACAAGCAAAATCTGCTACAGGATTATTCCCTCCATCTTTTATAGCCTCATAAAGCGCACTATCCATTTCTTCCTTGATATTAGGAAAGCATTCATCAATTGAAAGTAGTACTTCACTTTCAAAATCATTTAATCCTTCTATAGAAAAATCATTATATGTTACTGGTAAATAATACCCAAGATCCTTATCGAACTCCGCTCCCCCATTACTATAAGTTAGAGTACACGAACCTTCTTCTTGGTCATCTACAAATAATTTTAAATGAAATTCACTGTTAGCTCCTGACTCTTCGTCTATATCTCCTATTGAAATAATTTTTAGTTCTGTATCATTTATTTTACTATTTACACGCAGGAGTTCTTGTTCTTCTTTATCTAAAATTAATTCTTCTGTATAAACTTCTATGTCACTCCTGAAATAAATAGAATCTGCTATACCTTCTATTAAAGAAGAGATTTTCTCTTGGAATTTTCCGAAAATTGCTTCCTTAACTAAAATTGAAACCCCAGCTTCCTCCTCTATTATTTGTAACTGATACAACCTTTCTCTTTCTTTTTCTTGCTCTTCTTCAATAGCGATAATTTCCAAATGTTCCTCTTCATCAGATAATTCACTTTCAAAAAGTTTTCTAGCTTCTTTTATGTTCTCTTTAATATTTTTTATGCTTTCTTTTATCTTTTCATATGCTTCTAAATCTATTAATTTATTGTGAGCTATATGATTTCGATTTTTACAAAAACGTTTCCATTCTTCTATAAATACTTTTGGAAAATAATCACTAAATACTTCACTCCATAAATCTAATTTTACTTCCATTTCATTTTTAATTTTATTGATAAAACTTTTGTAATTTGATACTGTATTTACCACCTCACCGCTTTCCTTTATTGCGTCCAACATTACTTCTATTTCAGTGCTATTAGAGATAGACAAACGCTTAATTTTATGTGTCATAATTATCAAAAGGTCGTCAGTATCAATAGCTATTAATTTATCACTTACATTGGTAAATGAAGGTGATACAGCTTTATATTCTCT
This sequence comes from Paenibacillus sp. FJAT-29882, assembly GCF_001510645.1. Lineage (GTDB taxonomy): Bacteria > Bacillota > Bacilli > Bacillales > DSM-1321 > Peribacillus. The sequence continues at coordinate 2,515,213 of NZ_LMVB01000001.1, forward strand.
TTGTCTTTTGTTATATTTATCTTTTAAAGGAAAAGGAACATAACTTTCCCACCAGTCAACTCCAAAATTTCTAATCATTACTACATTAATGAATTGTCTTAATAGATTTTCAACTCTATAAATTTTTCCATAAAGATCTTCTGCAAACTTTGTTGATTGTTCATCAATAATCCAAACACATTCTTCCCAGTCTCTTCGAAATTGGTTTTTTATTAATAATTTCAAATCATATATCTTCATATCAAATATTGATTCATCTACTTTTTGTGGCTCTAACTTTACAGCCAAATGTTTTATCTTGTTATATGTATTCATTTGAAGTTCTAAAAAATACCTAATATCATCTTTAATCATGATACTTACTTTCCATTCCCTATCATTTTTTTCAAAGATACTAATATCCTTTATTTGAGGACTATGAAGACATAAATTTGATAACGATTTTTCTATATATTCTTCACTTAATTCATCTTTCGGCTTGACCATTAGAAAATGTATCATGGTAATTCTCCTTTTCAACAACAGTAAAATTTACTTGTCATTACACTTAATCTTGGTTCAAGTTTCCCCATTACGCACTAATTGGCGAGCTTTCAAATTTAATCGTATCCTAGAAAAATCCCCCTATAATGAAAATTAATGCATAGTAATACGACCTATTGCTTTTAGAATTTATCTCCATCTTACTTATATTTTAGCGACTCGAAATCTAAAACCTTCAGTAAATAATTTCTCACTTGTCATATGGATAGTGATATCACGAATATCTCCAATACCATAAGTTGTGTAATCAGTTATTTGAGTGTCTAATACCATCCTATATTCTTTTTGATGTTTAAAATTAATCTCATCTTTCCAAAACAAGACATTCACTTCATTTTCTTTATAAGAAGTCAATCTTCTCATGCTCATTTTTGAAAAATCATCATATTGAACAAAACCATATATAACTACTATTCCTTGTTCCTGCATTCTTTGAATAACTTTTTCTAAAAAGCTCGCATGTATTATCAAAACATGCTTTCCAAATTCCTTTTGTAATAAAATTTTATCTTCTTCATCAAAAACAGTTCTTACATAATAAGATTCGTCATCTTCTCTAAATACCTCAAGATCGTCACCACTTAATCCGTAAAGACTAAATACAGGTAATTGCGAAATTACATCACTGCTAAAGGTTACTTGTTCAGCTATACCTTCAAGAAAAAGATCCTCCGTATCGGAATGATAAATATTAACTTTTTCTGGAATAACAACTACTGAAGCTTCATTTTTATCTCCTATGCCTTTTTCACCTTGTTTTCGCTCATATTCTCTGTAAATCTTTCCAGTTCCACATCTTAAATTTCCACATTGAAGGGAGTCTATATGGTCTTTTTCAGCCATGAATTTTAAAAAAAGAAACTGATTTTTATACAAAGAGTTATATTTAGACAATCTCATTTCAATCAATCCTCTTATCTAAATTCATTCAACAAACTTCACACTATTTGCTATTACAAAATAGTACACAATTCCCTAACCAATATATTAATAGAAAACCATGTACTATTAAAACAGTAGCGACGACATGCTATTTAATTAAAACATCCTATCTCCCAGATAAACAACTGCATATAGAAAGGAGACTGCTCCAATAAGACTAATTAAAGGTCTTATTAACTTATTTGGCAGACCCAATAGCTGTAACAATTTCCCTAAGATTAGCACACCTATCAGAACTCCAAATACAGATACACCAAGTATCAGCGCCATTTTGTTTATTGGACTATTTTTCATATGAAGAATTGGCGAATAATAAGAAGCACATCCTTTAAAGATTTACCCTTTTACTCATATTAAGTTTTTTACATATTAAAGTAATACATTATTCGATAATAGGTTTTCCATACAATAAATAGTTAAGAAGGCGAAAATCTTCTCTACTACTATTGTAAAATATAACATTAGCATACTTATCAAATTTTAATTCTTTAATGAGTTCTTTCTTATTGGAATGTAGGCATATATCAAATAATACTAAATTAATTCCTTCGCTCGTTATTTCCTTATATAAGTAGTCTGAATAGAATTTAAATTCCCATTCATCCATGAAATTTTTATAATGATATATAACTTGCAAACTACGTTCAATTATATTAAAGAATGTATTAAAGTAACTAAGTCTATAAATTCCACTTTCATCTATAGCATTAGACAAAAGATTCTTATATAGATCATAATATCCTTCTATAGAATTCTGCTTTTTTTGAGCATGCAATTTGTCAAATGACTTTCCTAACTCCTCAGACCTTTTATCATTGATGTTTCCCATAATTTGTGTCATTATTTCTTCAAATGTCATAGGTTCAGTATAGCTATCAATATTTTGGTTAAAAGATTTTGTTATTTCTTTATTTGCATTTCTCAACTCATTGATTTGGATAAAGAAAGAATTTTCAAATCTTTGCATCTTATTAGTTTTACTTTGATCTTGTAAAGCTTCTGTTGTACTTTTTACTTCTTGTTGAAGTAAAGTGAATTCACTTTTCTGTACCTCAAGTTGCTCTCTTTGTAGATTATTAGTTTTGTATATATACAGAATCGTAATAGAAGTCAAGAAAGGAATTGTTGACCCGCCAATAAAATCCCCGTAGGTACCAACGTTGTCGAATGACATACGAAGAAAATATACCGTAAATAAACCAAAGAATGGAGATACCATAGCAAATATTAAAAAAGGCAGTACTAAGTCATCGTAATTGAATTTAGCTGTTTGATTATTTTTTATACCATTATACATATTACACCTCTAATAATAAAATTTTCCAATAAATATATAATAGCAGATAAATATTAAATTAGTTATTATTCTACGACGAACAACATTACTGGTCTGTTATGATTTTTTTGATTCTAAACCCTATAAAATTGTGATCTTAAAGAAATATCCTTGTTCATGGTAAACTATGGTAACAAATATATTAACAAAAAAAGAATAACCTATTATCAAAAAAAGGGGTTGTAATATGTACAAGTTTATTTTAGTAATTGGGATATTACTAATGCTCACATCGTGTTCTAGTGGTGGTGGGTACAGTAATCGTTATATGGATATTGATCCAGACTATGTAGAATATGATGAACCTGTTTATACATTAGAAGAAGCGAAAGATATCCTTTATGACGAAATTTTTGAAGAGGGCTATGATGAAGGATACGAAGAAGGATATGCTGATCATACAACTGAAATTTCTGATCAAATAGATGATGTTTTATCAGGTTATACCTCATTTGACGATTTTGTATATGATAATCAGTAAAGAAATGATAGAACTAAACTACTGAGTGAATAAACTCAGTAGTTTTAATCTTTCAATTTCTTATACTACGCTTAACCCCATTATTCTGTATTTGTATCGTACCTAACAACGTCTGGAAAATTCTCTAGTACTATATCGATAAACTCATATACTTCATTAATCATTATTTAACCCCCTTTTCCTAATGGCTCTGTTATCGTTTAGTATTGTTTTTTAGAAATTGTTTAATCATTTCACGGGGGATAATATTGAGAGTTTTTTCAATACCTAAGTTGAATATAAGTAGTTTTAATACACGTTGTAACTCTTGGTCGGAATATAGTAGCTTACCTTTTCGGGGCATCTCCCACTTTTCAGGGAGGTAGTATTGTACTGTATCATAATCTAGTGGCTGTGACTCCAGTTTAAGCTCTAACACAGGATCACTTTTTTCATATTCATATGATTTGCGGTATATTTCTTGTAACTGCTCATTTGTATAAGGCAAGTTTTTAAGAATTTCGTGGTCTTCTACGAGTTTTTGTCGAAAGTACGTTTCAAAATCTAAATCCATTTTTATCACCTCAAATCAATTATACGAAATCAACAATCATCTTTAATAGTGCCTTCCTAATATCCTCTATTAGTATGACTGTTCACCATACCGATACCCGCAAATTGTCTATGTGCGTAGAAAACAAAATAGTGTATATTGAAACTCTCGCTTATTACTCTTCTTTATTAATTTCGCAACTGTCTTCTAAGTTTCTTCTTTTTCTTCATAGCACTCCAGTGGTGTTTCAATACTACATAATTAACCTTACTTACACTAATAATAGAATCCTTATATACTTTAATTCTCAGATCATAGAAGGCATACTCCTTAGTATTTTTTGTTTCACCAACTAGTTCTCCTGCCCAAATTTTCTGATTAAGTTTTCTTTGAACAATTGGAAAAGCTGGATATGTATTTGTTAATTCCTTATAGGCTTTATAAGCTGGATACAATAAATAATAGTTTGGATAATTTTCTATCTTCCTATATATATCACGATTTAATGATGATATGACACTAGATGGTATAAAATGATCACTATTACTAATTCGATGTGCTTTATTTGATTTTCTAGGAATAAGTTGAGACTTTATTTTCAATTCATGTAATATTCCGACAACTCGATATAGTATCTCTTTATAATACCTTCCCTTTCTATCTACTAAACCATAATGAATATTTGATGAATCAATTAGTATTGTCCCCCTGCTAAATTCATAGTATTTAAGAAAGTTAGTTAATTCAAAAAGTGCAAGCGCTTCAGCCATATTGATCTCTTCATTACTCATTGCAATTCTACGGCGTACAACACTCCCATCTTCAAACTCAATATATAATCCCAAATATGCGACTCCATCTATTATCGAAGCGTCTGAGTATCCTACGAACAAAAGATTTCACCACCTGAATTTTCTAATCTCTCTTTTCTTTCTTCTCTTTTCTTTCTTCTCTTTTATCATCAATCAATAAATGTGTACATTCTGATGTGAATCTATTATAGGTTCTATTAACTCCACAAACCCTCCAAATTATTGCATATCCATCTCGCAAAAGTATCATCATCTTCTACAGCTAATAACCCTTCATAGATTGGATAAGTATAATCGTATTTTTTTGACTGTTCAATAAGTGCCTTTAAGAACTCATTCAAATCAATACGGATTTGCTTGTCTTTAAACTCTCCAGTTTCTCTGTTAATGTTTGAAAATATATGCCTTTTTACCTTCTCTGCCAAAACTTCTTCTTCATCTTTTGTTGTAAAGACCATTTTAGTGCCATTTATATATTTTGTTATCTCAATTCTTTCTGGTGATTTCATAAGTTCCTTCATTTCATCTGCATCTTCTCCAACTACGTTAAGATAATCGTAGCCAACTTTAATTCCCCAACATTCTGCTAGCTCACACCAACACTAACCTTTAAATTTATAACTCATTATTCCATCTCCTTTATCTGTCTTTTAATCCCCTCAGAGTCTTGTTGTAATTTTTAAAAACATAATCTAAACCTTCATTAATATTTTTATTTTCCTCATTTAATAGCTCTTTTGCATACTCCTTTAACTTGTTCAGTTGGCATTCTGGAAGACTTTCAATGATTTTTTGTAGTTCTTCATTTGACATTGTCATTTGTATTACCCTCTTCTTATTTACCTTATTGTTTTCTGCTCGTACTTATTTTGAGATACTATGCCCAAATTGTGTATAACTTCCTCTCAAAGTAAATAGATGCATCTTGGTGGGTGAGGTTGCTAGCCTATTTTTAGATACCTTGAGAGGTTGCTTTCGAGCAAATTAATAGCTTCATAAATAGATGGCGATTAATCATAGATTGAATAAAATCACTATTCTATTCAGTTAGAAAGTCAATATTAAGCCCAACTTCTTTTAATCTTTCCATTAGATACTTAGGATTATTCCATTTTTCCTTAGATGAAACTCTTAAAAACAACATCTTTTTCTCTTTAACGAGCTTCTCTTTAGCCCCATCGTTTTCTTGGTCTCTTAAAAACCTTTCGTATCCCCCAAAATTTGGAACTGGAGTACGATGTTGCTTACCATCAAACTCAACAACAAGATTATACTCCTCAAAGTAGCCATCACAGTATAAATGTTTACCCCTTACCCCCAATAGCCAATCCCATGTTTTGTCTCTCTCATAATCTGCTAAGAGTATTTTTTTAATGGTTTCTAAGAATATTTTTTCAGAAATTTTCTTTTCTTTAATAGAATAACCATATTTCACTATCACTTCACTCCATCTTATATTAAATTTTTTTCTATAAGTCATATCGTTATATACCGAATTCTTATTAAAAAGTCTTCTTGTAGGATGAGTTCCGAAGTTATTGAGAAAGTACTCAAACACCCTTTTAAACTCTATTTCAAGAACTTCTTCTGGAATCTTATTATTATCTTTATATGGTTTTAAAGCTTCAATTGCCATGTTTTTATAATGTAAATCTCGTGACTTTATATAATCATTCAATTCATTTTCATTTTGTATCATCAATTCCAAAACTTTGTCCCAAACTTGACCAGCAATTCCATAATAATCACAATAAATGGATGGCAGTATGCATCCTTCACTTTTAAATTCAGAAACTGTTGGTATTTTTTTTAATTTTGCTCTTACTTCGTTAAAGTGTTTTCTTAAGAGATAATCATTATACTGACCATCATAATATTTGTTTATAAACCCTCCAGCGATTCTTACACGTTTTATATCTATTATATTTGAAAATACAGTTTGCCCTATGTGAGGATGCTCTTTAACAAATGCAGTTGAATTTGCTTTCCCTCTGTTATGTGCATGTTCAATGAATTCATTTACAACATAAGTAAACAGCTCTTCAATTTTGTTGTATTTATCTAACAGTGATTTCCAATTAGTACTGAGTCCTCTAACAATACTATTACTAGATATCCGAGATTCTTCATCAAATCCTTTTTGAGTGAGAAACTTCCCACCAAGTCTGATCACTCTTTGGAACTCATTAAGGTATTCCTCATCCTTTCTTTTCTTTAAGTTTTTTCGATAATAGTTTTTATGGTATTCTACATTTTCATTCTCCTTCAAGTTGTTCCACCACCCTTTTATAAATGCCACTGTTTGTATTCCAATTGTCTGTATACATTCCGAGCCATTCCAAAACTGCTTCTACTGGTATTCTACGAAAATAACTAAGAAGGTCTTCACCCTCAATATCTATTTCTACATTAAGAAATTCATAAATATCTTCTTCTAACTCTCCTTCATGCTCTATCTCACATGCTACAATTTCATAAAAATCTTCAATTTCTATTTTCATTTTCAAGCAACCTCCTTGTTTTTGTTAATTTTTATATAAGTGCCAATTAAAGTACCTTTTTTTTTCATAAAAAATGCAGAGTGTCATATTAGACACTCTGCTTAGCTGTATAAGAAATATTTAATTGTTGTTACTTCTTCAAAATTTATTGCATAATCACATATAATTATTGGACTCATTTCACTAGCCTCCTTTGTTAAGAATAAGACTAGCATACCACATAACTTTAATTTAGTAAACATTAAATTTTATCATTAAATATACTAAAAAGCAACAGTTTTTTATTTTGCACTTATTAAATTTTCACAAATATAGTACATAGTTTTCTATTAAGATAAGTAAGAAAGTGTGTACTATATAATGATTATGCTATTTTCACTGACTTCTTATTTCTTCCCTCTTTCTGTATTACATAATGATTTGCTTTTAGGAATGCCTCTAATGATGGGTTTTTTATGGTGTTAGTAAACAATTGTTTTGTTAAACCAACAGCGTCTTAATTTCATTCCCAAGAAAAATTGTTCTTATACATTAAATAAATTAATTAGTATATCCAAGTGGAAAATAAAGTAGACATGTTTATAGGTGCTAAATAAAGTATTTTTTTATGCAATTTTAACAAACAGTTTTGCTATGTCCTCTTATATTACATAATGCCTGCTTTATTAGTCCAAGAAGAATTGCGATCATTTACTATAGGTGCTAAATAAAATGATTCTATTTTGTAACAAAAGAGCCACAAGTACTTTAAATTCCTCTGATTTTCTCAGCATGAATATAGATTTAGAGTCCTTTTACCAATTACTTTCAAAAGTTTTGCATCTATTTTCAGAGGTAGTGCTTAGTCAAAGCTTATCTGGGAATTTCCATTAAAAGTATTCTTACTGTCCCATACAACACTGTTTATTGCTTCATGAGTATTCATTTATACATCCCCTCCTTTGATTTAAATAAAAAAGAACAACCACACTTGGCTGTCCTTTGATAAAATTCATCTATTATATTATCTATCTCTTGTTTATACTGTATCAATATTGCTCAAATATGAGTGGTAATGACCTTTTTAAGCTATTTAAATGGGAGTCTCTCTATTGCATCTGCATCTACATCAGAATATCCTGTTCTAGCTTTCAGTTATCATAAAAGGTTCAAGTCTATATTCCTCTCTTCTTTTATGGTTCTCAGATGAATTTAATTTTCTGCTTCTAATTCTTTCATTAATAGCTCAATAAAGTAGACCTGTTTTATAGGTGCTAAATAAAATATTTCTTTATAAAAAAACTAAAACATCATTATTAAAACAAAAATAGTACACAGTTTCCTATAAAGATAAGTAAGAAAGTGTGTACTATTGATTTTATGCCATTTTTATAAACATTTTACTGCGTCCTACTTTTTGTATATCAATATGATTGGCAATTAAGAATACTTTTAGTTTTGGATTTTTCAATGTATTACTGAATGTCTGCTTAGATAGATCGAGAGCAGTTTTAATCTCAGTGAATGATATCTCTTTACTAGAATGAGACATAATATGATCACAGATACCTTGTACATTTTTATTGTTACTTTTCGTGTTTATAAGCATTTCAACTATATTTTTCGGTATCCATTCATCGACTTTACTAGCAGGAAACTTCAATCTAAGCATATCTAAAAGGATTTTGTCATTATGAAATACATATACCTTACCCTCAATATTTTGTGAATTATCTCGTTGTTTACTCCGCTTGATTTCTTGTGAATAGTCTACTAACATATCAAGAAGTTTAGTCATCTCAATAATTCTGTCATTAAACCTTCGGACCTTGTCATAGTTAGAACAATAGGTATTGATATGATTCTCTTCTTGTTGACCATGTATAGCCATCGACTTTCCAATATAGTAATTTTCAGTTTTGTGAAGAATTCCTCCCAAAATTACTATAGAACAATTCTTATAATTATTACTGCCCCTAGTAGACCCATAATGAGCAATCTGTATACGACCATCATCTATGTATGTTTGTAAATGCGCTATAACAGTTTCTTTGATATCTTTAAAAACAGGAAGGAATATCTTTTCTTTAGGATTTTCATCAGCAATTTTTTTTATGTCATCACAGAATGCTTTTAATTTTTCCTCATTCTGCATACTCGTTTTCGATGCATTGATTAGATTTGATGTATAAAATGTAAGTCCTTCAAAGGTTCTAATAGATTCAAATTTGCATGCATAATACTTCTCATGTTTATATTCAATGTCCATATCTGCTGTTCCATCGAAAATTACAGTTTTGAACATCTTGAATTTTCGATAATCAATGTAATGAGCTGTTGTTATAGTTACATCAATAGTATCTTTAGCATCTATATGACCACCATACTTCATTATACTTTCTATAATTCGGGGTATTTTATAAACTTCTTGATTGTAGTTAAAGATATTTCTAAATGTCTGCCAAAATGTGTCGGAAAACTTAAATTTCTTATCCAGAGGTTTGAAAGTATCCCTGCTTCTATCATAAAAGTTATATAATGATGCAATTTTCTCTATAGCTTCTTTATATTCATAATAGAATTCAAGATCTCCTTCAAAGCTAAACGATTTCAAGGCATTTAGAATCATTTCATTGAACTTATCAAATCCTATTTTATTTAGGCTCTCTATAAATGTGTTCTTCGGCTTTTCATCAATTATAAGTAGTTCCCTTTTTTCAATTTGTTCAGCATTTCTATCTTTATTATAAAAACTATATTTGTTTAATTCATCTGACTGTAAATAAAGTCTCTGTGCTGTCATTACAACTACTTGGTAGTTTTGCTGTTCATTTGCCTGATTCCAAAAACGACATTCCTTTTGAAATGGACACGTTTTTCCTTTGCTTGCTGGACAGTAATCGAACTTCGACCCTTCAGCTCGATTCTTCAAGCATTCATGCTCATCAAATCCATATAATGGGTAAGCTACTTTCATTCCAACATTGTCGTTCAATTGTTTCGCTATTCGTTTTACATCTTCTTTTCGTTCCACAACAACTACTGCACCAAAATCAATATCGTTTTTTAATGTTTCTTGCAAGAATATATCTATAATTAACGACTTTCCTGCTCCCATATCAAGTGGTATTAGATAGGGTTTTTCTTTGTTAGCTTTATATAGTACCTGAACTACCTCATGTATGTATTCTTTATGTTTTTGATTTATACTTTGATCGTAGGAGTTAAGCTCCTCAATGACTCTCATTGATATACGATCCACTACTTCCTGTTCATCCATAGTTAAAGTTAAATGTTTAATACTTTTCACATCCACAAAATGTACTTTTATCAAGTTTAGTTCGGAATCAATATCAATATCATATTTGTTCAATGCATCAAGTACATCTTTCCAGCCCAATTTCTGTGCTAAATCTGAAATTCTTTCACTGCTTCCACAACCAGAACAGTGATACCACATATAATCAGTACTTATCCATGCACTAGGATTGTGATCAGGATGGTCAGGCATACAACAATGCATAGTTATTTTATTTTCATACTTTTTAACATAGCCAGTATGATTTAACAAAATATTAATTATCTCACTTTTTCTGGTAGAGCTTATTTCTATTGGTTCAAATGTTTCAGATTCTATATTTGCTTTAAGTACTTTTTTTAGTGTCTCTTCTTCTAAATCAGGCAGAATTCCTTTTAATTGCTCCTGCGTATACCTATTGTTTGGTGCAAATTTCTTTACTGTAATCGGAAAAGGCTCTTTAGGATTCTTTCTATGTAGAAACCATGGCACACGTAAAATTCTCGATTCATTAACACATTTCTTATCCCCATCAAAGTATTGAACTAACTGCATTTGAATACACCTAAAGAGTTGAGTTCTACCATTTTCTAATAACCAATACACATGATAACCATTTTTAGTCTCAACAACTATTGAAGGGCTTAGAGTGAAAGCAAGTATATTTTCTCTTATACTTTTCTTCCATAGCTTCAATTCCATTTTGCTCTGTTTTATTTCATCAGGAGCATCAATGTCTACAAATTGAGCAGTAATAGTTCCAATGTCTTTGATATGGCTATCTGATGCTTTACAAGTATCCATAGCATCAAAGTTAGGAGAGTTTACAGTAAAAAATACTTCTCCACCCATTGAATTTAGATATTCAATTTCCAAAAGAGAATTAAACGAATCAGCATTAAATTCCGCTGTTTTGACTTTTTTATTACCAAGTCCATCTATATATAGTGAATTCCCTTGGCGAAGAATACTTCTTGTAGTTTTAAACTTATCCTTTGACAAGATTCTAATTTCAAATGGATTTTCTCCATGAATTACTTGAAGGAATTTCAGTAAATTTTCCATATAGTTTTTATTTATTAGTTCAACTTCAGTTTTAGTAAGTGCTATATTAATCATCCCCTGTTAATTTAAAGTTATTGCCACTTAAAAATTTCCCAAATACTAAATTAAATTCATCATCTTCGTTAAAAAAATCTACTTTATTTTCCAGCGCAAGGTAAGTTACTACTTTAAGTAGAATATCGAGTTTTGTTATTTTTTGTTCTTCTAATAATTTCAGTAAACCATCTATCAGTGCATTAAATCCATAAGGCTGAATTCCATCAAACTTAGTAGCAATATCAGCATTGTTCATAAATTTCAAAAATCTAGTAACCTGTTCTAATTTATAGGTATCATCACCTATATTAATGATTTCATTTTCAATTTCTTTATGGCTTGTCATTAATTTGTCTACTACTAAATCATTTCTAGATTCTGTAGCTGTCCTATACCTCTGCTCAAGTCTCTCAATTTCCTCTTGTATAGCATGACTTTCTAAAGCCTTAATGTTTAATTCAGAAGTATATAATTCATTTTCTTCGATATTAAGATATTCACAAATCTGCCTTACTCTCATCTGTGGAATTTTTTCATTGGAGTTATTTTCCCACATACTTATCATGGCTTTACTTACTCCTAAGGAGTCAGCCAGTTGTTTTTGGGTTACACATTTAACTTTTCTTATTTGTTTGAGATTGTTTTTCATTTTCCTAAACCTCCAATAGTCGTTAAACTGATTATATACTTAACTTAACGTTAAGTAAAGTTAATTTGTAAAATTTTTTTGATTTTTTATTAGTACATGGTTTTCTATAAAATATAATACAGCTACTATGTACTATAAAATGAATTATCGGTTCGTAATAATATCAATACGAGTTTAGACGTGTAAGTATTCTTCCTACCATCCAAATATTGAAGTCAATATTCCCTGGAAACTAGCCCCCACCTAAGGAACATAGCTAATTATTATTATTTTTTCAGTCTTATTTTTGGTAACTTGTCAAAGCTTCGGCATTGGATCATCAAAGTAACTAACCGTTTCCCTCTGAAGCCCCTCTGCATTAGCTTTGCTACGCCACTTATAACAGGGAGCGTCTTCATCCTTTCTGTTTTACACAATCACAAAAGGAAAAGAAGCGTTGTAGTTCAAAGTCTATATGAGCAAACTTCAGATTAACTGCTTCATTTAATTCGCATTTTTGTATCTAACTTCTTTACATCAGCCCTAACATGTTTAATGATACTAATTAGAGATAGATGATTCTTCCTTGAACCAGAATTCATACACTGTTTCCATGTTCTCATGAAGGTGGTATTTTGATAACGGGTAAATCATAACTGCATTCTAATTCACATTCCATATATTTAACCGCCCTATCGAGATGGAGAACATCTTAACAAGAGTATAGATAGGAGTTTTTCTCCACAAGTCAACCTCCCTTAATAATTAAGGAAGGCTGATTGTAAGGGAACTTTATTTACTGTTTAGGTTGATTTTTACTGTACTATTTCTGGTCACGCAGTGGTCACAAAATGGTCACATGCGGTCACAAAAAAGCGTCTTTTTAACATTTATCCATTTTTATCCTTTTTATAAAACAATCATAAAACCCTTATATATCAACGTTTCCAGTCAACATCGACGGCATCAAACCAGACGGAACAAGCGAACCTGTCTTCCGTAATGGGGATTGGGCGTTTTAATTGAAACGTTGATATAGAGGCTTTTCTAAGGTCTAAAACCTTGAATGGAATATAAGAAAAAAGGAGAGTAATCATGATCGGCTCTCCTTTTTTACTATTCATATGGGTAGTCAGAATTGGCGACTCTTACTCGGAACGTTCAAGTTTAGATGGCTTTCGTTGTCCATGATTCTACGTCCCAAATATCTGTTACCACGTCTTGGTAAAAATCAGGTTCATGTGAGATAAGGACCACGCTTCCCTTATACGATTTCAAAGCTCGTTTTAGCTCAGCTTTTGCATCTTTATCCAAATGGTTGGTTGGCTCATCAAAAACAAGGATATTGCTTTCTTGGTTAAGGAGCTTACATAACCGGACTTTCGCTTGCTCTCCACCACTTAATACGGATATTTTACTTTCAATATGTTTTCTAGTTAACCCACATCTCGCAAGAGCAGCGCGTACCTGTCCTTGGCTTAACTGAGGAAACGTATTCGATATTTCTTCGATGCACGTGTTTTGATTTTCCGTTTTCACTTCTTGTTCAAAATACCCAATATACTGATGTTCACCGCGTTCAAGTGAACCAGCAAGAGATCTTATTTCTCCGAGCATGCTACGAAGGAGTGTAGTCTTACCAATCCCATTCGCTCCAACTAATGCCACTTTTTGTCCACGCTCTATATAAAGATTTAACGGCTTTGATAGTGGCTCATCGTACCCAATGACAAATTCTTTCGTCTCAACAATTAATTTACCTGAGGTTCTTGCTTCTTTAAAGTTGAAATCAGGTTTTGGTCGTTCCTGTGCTATTTCAATAACATCCATTTTATCGAGTTTTTTCTGTCTCGACATGGCAAGGCTGCTGGTAGATGCCCTTGCCTTATTACGGGCTACAAAATCTTTTAAACTAGAAATTTCTGATTGTTGTCTCTTAAAGGCAGCTTCAACTTGTATTTTTTTAGCTTCATAGGCAATAAGAAAATGGTTGTAATCACCCACGTAGCGATTTAATTTCTGATTTTCTAAATGGTAGATCACATTTGCAACGCTATTAAGAAATGGAATATCATGAGAAATTAATAAAAAAGCATTATCGTATTCTTGCAGGTAACGTCTTAACCACTCAATGTGTTGTTCGTCTAAATAGTTTGTAGGCTCATCTAAAAGAAGAATATCTGGTTTCTCAAGTAAAAGCTTGGCTAATAAAACCTTCGTTCGTTGCCCACCGCTTAAATCATGAACATCTTTTTCTAATCCTATACCATCAAGTCCAAGACCACGTGCCACTTCTTCTACCTTAGAATCAATCATATAGAAATCATTATTTGTTAATATGTCTTGTAATGTACCAACTTCCTCTAACAACTTTTCTATTTCTTCAGGTGTAACGTCTGAAATCTTTTCATAAATGGTATTAATATTCGTTTCAACGTCAAAGAGATATTGAAAAGCCGTTTTTAATACGTCACGGATTGACATTCCCTTTTGTAAAACCGTATGTTGATCAAGATAACCGACTCGTTGATGCTTTGACCACTCTATTTTTCCATCGTCAGGCTGTAGTTGCCCTGTAATGATATTCATAAACGTCGATTTACCTTCGCCGTTTGCCCCAATTAAAGCTATATGTTCACCTTTTAACAAGCGGAAGGAAACATTATCAAAGATCGTACGATCTCCAAATCCGTGGTTTAGGTCTGTAACCGTTAATACACTCATATATTTAACCTCATTTAAATTTCATTTTATTTTGTTTCGTTTAGTTTAGGAAATAACTATAAAATCGTTCATATGATTGTTATAGTTCAATATTGAACTATAACACAGAAAATGGAATAGTTGAATGGAATAAATTTGGAAACGAAGGGACGGTTCTTACAGGGGACAATCGGAAGTTTTGCGCGCAAAAAGGCACGATAAGCGGTTTTTAGCTGCTTATTGTGCCTTTCTCTATTCTTGAGTTTACGTAAACGTCAAGTAGCCCAAATACACGATGAAAATTGTGTTTTCAGGACTACTTGACGTTTACTTCCCTTTTTATCGGCACTTTGCATATGGAAGGTAAATCCGTTGACCAAGGTAAGACTTGATCTATTTCTTCTTTATTCGTTACATCCATATTTGGTAGCGTTTCAAATAAATAGCGAAGATAATGATACGGACTTAAACCGTTCTCTTTTGCCGTTTCAACGACACTATACATGATGGCGCTCCCTCTAGCACCTCGCGCTGTATTGGAGAACATCCAATTTTTTCTCCCAATCACAAACGGTTTAATGGAACGTTCACTTCTATTATTATCGATTTCTAAATGGCCATCTAATAAAAAAGCTTCAAGGTGATTCCATTGATTCAAACAATAAGTGATGGCTTTTCCTAGAGCGCTTTTGGGTAGGTCTTGGTCTTTTTGTTCATAAAGCCATGCTGAAAAAAGGGCTGATCCTTAGGTTTGAGATCCCTCTTTTTTTATGGTCACACAAGGAATAAGCTGTAAAAAAGAAGCGACCGCGTTATCCATCTATTATTTTAATTCTTCGCAGCAACTCTGTACCGTAGAATTTCGTAATCGCTAAATATTCACGTATATACGATTTTACTAGAACAACTTTTGGTGTGTCTGCGGCAATTCCCGGAAGTTTCAATCCTTGACTCGCAGCAATTTTCTCAGCTCTGTAAACATGAAAGTCATTTGTGACAAGAAAACCTTTCAAGACACCTTCTGGAATAAGTTGTTTTGAATATTTTATATTTTCATACGTACTTGTCGAACGGTCCTCCAAAATGATTCTTGATTCATCAATTCCATATTTCAGCAACCCTCGCTTCATCGCTTCTGCTTCACTAATTTCTTCACCATTTCCTTGACCACCAGATACAATCGCAATCGTAGACTTGTTTCTAGTTAAATATTCTGCCGCCGTATTTATTCGATATTGTAAAGCAAGAGACGGAACAGTACCCTTCACTCTTGCACCTAACACGATTAAATAGTCAGCATGATTGGGTGCTTCTTTTGGAATGGCTTGATGAATATTTATGTGTAAACACCCAATATATACGATACCCAGCGCAACAGAGATAAAAATAAAATGACTAATTTTTTTCATCCTGTCTCTTCTGTTTTTCCAGAAAACAATTTTCACTTTTGATCCCTACCTTCAATTCACTCCTATCACTTAACACCACTTTCAATGATTACTTTCCGATTATTTGCATCAAGTTTTGTAAACGTTCCAAGTGGAATAGCCACATGTGGGGTGCAATGACCAATCTGAAAACCTGATACCGTTGGTTTATTAGCTAGTTTAATATAATGCTGTAGAACTTCAGTTAATGTAAGTGTTAAGGTACGTGTCGTCTCACATTCTTTAAAGTCACCTACTAATATCCCCGCTGCATCAGATAATTTACCGCTCATGTACAACTGGTTCAGCATTCTATCTATTGAACGGGGTTCTTCGTGAATCTCTTCAATAAACAGCAGTTTACCTTTTGTATTTAATTCAAATTCAGTACCAAGTGTACTGACTAGCAATGTTAAGTTTCCACCGATTAGTAGTCCACTTGCTTCACCTGGAATTTCAGTTACAAGTGGTGAGATTGTCTCATCATATACAAATGGCTGTGATTCAAACAATTGCAAGAATCGTGATTTAGTTACAGGATCAATTGTTACACCAGCCAAATCAGAGCTTAGCATTGGACCATGAAAAGTAACAAGTCCTGCTTTTTGAAAAAATGCGTTATGCAAAAAAGTAAGATCACTATATCCCCAGAAGATTTTCGGGTTATTTCTAATGATTTCATAATCGATTTGAGCAGCAATTCTTGGTGTTCCATACCCGCCACGCGCTGAAAAAATGGCTTTTATACTAGGATCAGAAAACATACTGTGCACATCTTCCACTCTTTCTTCATCACTGCCTGCTAAATAACCATATTGGCATTCTATGTTTTTTCCAAGCTTACAATTTAAGCCCAACTCAGTAAAAAAAGAAAGAGCTTGTTTGACTTTTTCTTGATCTGGAGGACTTGCTGGAGCAATGACTCCTACTGTATCCCCTTTTTGAAGGCGTGCCGGTTTTATCATGTTCATGTTGATCCTCCTTCACATTCTTCTATTACTATACGTATTACACAATTACCCTTTGTATGAAGATTAAGGAGGCGAAGCTTTGTTAACGTTAGGTCTGTCATCAAATAACATGAAATCTAAGTTGGATCAGAGAAAAAATAACAAATTCCGTAACTCATTAGTTTTTTTCTTAGATCAAATGAAAAAACCTAATAAACATAAAGTCTATTAGGATTAGGCGAACATAACTAAATCGTTCAATTAAAGTTGTTCCATGCTCTCCTTCCTTTTCCATTTCATTACAGGTGAATCCTTTCCACTCAATTCCGCCTTCTTATCCCAACTATCTTTTTCAGAGCCATCCGCAGGGACCCGATCAGCTTCATCAATGAGCCATTTTTTTCTTTTAACATCATAATTCAAGCTATATGTGCGAATCTCTTTATAGGACATATCTTCATACCTATCGATGCCTCGAATCTTGAACTTATTATTATATGCAACAAAAGCTTCGACATCTGCAGTCCATTCATTATGAATTTGATTAATATCCAAATCGTCAAGATTTACAACTGTTCCCGAATGCTGCATTTGAATTTCATCCACGTATTCTTCTAATTCAGCAAATTCTGATTCAACGTTGACTAATGCAAGACCTTCTAGAACCGAGTCCGAAACATTGGTAAAATGTTTTGCCTCAAATTCGTTTGTATAATACATGACAAAATCTTTATTAAAGGTTTCTACTGCGGAAATGACATCCTTTTGAATTCGCTGATCACTTTGGGCTATTTTTTCGTCATCGATAAGCAAGCTTACTTGATTGCTTCCTCCCCAGACATCTACTTTTCTTTTGTCTATAAAAGTACCCAGCTTATTTTTCACGGTCACATTAATTTGATAAGCGCCTGGAAGAACCGGGCCATATAATTTCTCTTCTTTGTCTTTTTTAAGCGTATCGTTGGATTTCTGGATGGAAAGATGAATTTCATCGTCTTTATGCTGACCAGTTACCTTGATGTAAGCCGTCTTAACTTTAAACTTATACTCTGGGAATAAACCCCATTTCTTTCCGGACTCAACCAAACTAATTTGCTGGTTGGTTGTCTTGAATTCTTTCTTTTCCACTTGTTTATCCAAGCTTTCTGTTATCACCTGGTAGCTATTATTATTTGTATTTAGATAAGCAACCAGCGCTTTCAAGGATGCATCATTTATAACAGCCCTTTTATCATCAGCCATTATCCATTCCTTAAGCTGTTTGGGCTTCTTCTGCTCAACAGCTTGTTCAAAGACCTCCACAGCTTGTTTCGGTTTGTTACTTTGCTGGACAAAAAGGACTGTGGCCATGATGACGATCATCAGAACAAAGACTGCCGGAATTGCATATAACCACTTTTTATTCACATTGTTCACGGCTCCTTAGTAAATTGATCCTTTTACAAAAATCTTATCTAAGCTATCCCCATATTTATTAACCGGGTCGATTGTCCATTTCCCATTCTTTTTCATAAGAGAAACTTCAATTTTTCTGCTGCTGGACTTCATTTCCATTGAATCTAGGATTATGTCAAATTTAGATAGAACGTACTCATCGATTGCCTTTTCATCATAATTGCCCGTTTTATCTCGGAATTCTTTTTGATATTCATACACTTCTTGATACAATTCCTGTAACGGCAGTGTCGTTATATCAAACGCAACGATAGCTTTATCATTGGCATATGCTGCAATTGATGACGTGACCACTGCTTTTTCTGCTAAAGTATCACGATAGCTAATGTATAGTTTGTCGATTTCCTCATCTGTTAAGTCTTTTTTAAATAATTCCTTCACTTCGGTTTTGAACGTATTTTTCGCCGCTTCCTGCATAGCTGGTTTATCGGCAGATACGAATTGTTCGTAATCATTGTTTTCCTTTTCGTAATAGATTTGATCGACATAGGCTGTGAAGGCTTTCGCTGGATCTTGAAGTGTTTCATAACTATCTGCATATTTCTTCGTATCAAGCTTAAGTATCAGCTCATCATTATCTTCTTCAAAGTTACTAGAAATCGGATTCAATCCGATTTCATATTCCTTATCCTTTTCTACTTCGAAAATAGCAAGAAATGATTTTGCCTTTCCAGCACCGAGATTCCCGCTAGTGCCGATATTTAAATCTATTTTTCGATTATACAATTCTGGCTTTATATTGATCTGTTGGTCTCCATCATACAATTTAACCCCTTCATATTCTGAAAGAAGTATCGATGAATCCGATAGATTCTTTATCTTTAATTTCACGGCAATTATTCCTTGATCCTGATTTTCAGGCATGCCATACTCAATATCTGGAACGATGTAAGATGCTTCCTCAATTGATGCTTCTAATTGCTTATTTTTGTTCTTCCCCTGATTTTTGTCCGCAGATGCCTTTTCACCTGTACCTGAGCATGCTCCTAAAACAAAAATGAGGCCTATTAAAATCAATAAAATGGTACCTTTTTTTTTCATGGTTTTATCTCCCCTCAAAAATTGTCTTCTACTAACATGGTATCTGTAAATCATTGAATCTTAATTAAAAAATCTGGAATTTTTTGTTCATTTATCCATTATTTTTTATCCTACCATAAGTTCATTTTATTAAAATGCCTTTTTTAAAAAATCGATCGTTTATCCTGTCTTTTCCAAATTTCCGATTCGTTAATCTAGGAATTTTTGCTCAATTATAGGAATATTTGAAAGAGAAAAACCACCTATCACTTTACATAAAATTACATTTAAACTGATTTATCTATGCCTTTCTCCATGTCTCATAGATTACGACCAATGAAAAAGCATCCATCCTTCGATTAGCTGGTATCAAGAATTTAATTCCATCAGCCACTAATTGATTTTTAGTTCGCATTTTCCCCTCCCCCTTTTACGGATTCTATAGAGCCCTACAAATCTAATATTGCCGTGTTTTAGCCGTATTAAAAAAAGAACACCTCTTAGAGATGCTCAAATCTTGTTTATGTTAAATTCACGCTCTTCCTTGTTCCCTAATTTTTTGGTTTTTCAAGATTGGGAATCTTTTCTTCTCCGTCACATCGATTTGGGTAATTTCACCTTCATGAACGGTAATGTTAAGAGAACCGAACTCAAGATCCTTGAGACTTGATATAATATACTTTAATTTTAATTCATCAATGCTTCCCATTCGAATCTCCCCCTGGTTTTTGGATATGAAAAAACCCCTTCCCAAAAATAAGAAGAGGTTAAGCAACAAAACTGTACTTTACTCTTCTTATCTGTCAAGCATTCGCTTGCTGGAATTGGCACAGTATTACAAGTCTGCTGCCGAGGTATCTTAGGGCCAGTCCCTCCACCTCTCTTGATAAGAAAGTTGATTATTAGTTAAATATAGTGTAAATTCACAAACAGTTTTTGTCAATTATTTTACCTATTTTTCCTAGGTGATAAGTATGAATTATACTTGTATTTTTCATCCTCTTTTTAATCACCACTTCTCCTTCATTTCCCCTTGTAATTAGATGGCATTAGTTAAATTTGATTCAAGATTATCTTCTTCTCTGTTTATTCTCTTAAAGAATCTCTTCGTTCTTTCTTCTTTAGGATTATTAAAAATAACCGTCGGGATTCCTTCCTCGACAACTTCACCTTGATCCATAAACACGATATAATCTGAGACATCTTTAGCAAAACTTACTTCATGTGTCACAATAATCATCGTAATCCCTTCATCCGCAATCCGCTTAATTACCTCAAGAACCTCAAAAACAAGCTCTGGATCAAGTGCTGATGTTGGTTCATCTAGTAAAATCACCTCTGGATTAAGCGCAAGTGCCCTTGCAATACCTACCCGCTGCTGCTGACCTCCAGAAAGCTGAACTGGATAAGCATTCGCTTTCTCCGTTAACCCAACTTTTTCTATCACTTCCATTGCCAATTTCCTTGCTGTTTCTTTTGGCTGTTTCTGAACAATGATCAATCCTTCCATCACATTTTCAATGACGGTTTTATGCTTAAATAGGTTATATTGTTGAAACACCATGGCTGTTTTTTTTCGAAGTGTAAGAATTTCTTTTTTATTGGCCTGTTTACTGTTTACCTTAAAATCATCAACTATTACTTGACCCTCATTAGGTCTTTCTAGAAAGTTGATGCAACGAAGTAACGTTGTCTTCCCAGATCCGCTAGGTCCAAGTATCGAGACAACCTCTCCCTTATTTACTGTAAGATCAATTCCTTTTAACACGAGTTGATTTCCGAATGATTTCTGGATATTTCTTAGCTGTATCATGCTACACCTCCTCGATTATAAACCGTGACTCTTTTTTCCAATAATGCAGTAACTTTTTCTGAGATAATCGTTAAGCCCCAATAGATCAAGGCCGCTGCGATATAGGCCTCAAGAAATTTCAAGTTATTTGAAGCAACAATGTTGGCAGCACCCGTTAATTCTTTTTGCGAAACGATAAAAGCAATGGACGATGTATGCAAAAATCCGATAAAGATATTACATAGATTAGGAAGCGAAATTGCAATAGCCTGTGGGAAGACAATTCTTCTCATCGCTTGAAAGCCCGTCATTCCAATTGATTCAGCTGCTTCTAACTGTCCTTGATCAACTGCCAATATACCTGCTCGAATAATTTCTGACATATAAGCGCCAGCTGTCAAGGATAATGCCATTAAAACAAATAACAGAATCGGAATGGAAGTGGATTGAATGGACCAGTGAAACGTTTCAGCCATTTTGTCAATAAGAAGTGGCAAGCCCAAATAGATCAGCATAATATGCATCAATGCCGGCGTCCCTCTTAAAAATGACACATAGAAATTGGCCAAACGATATATTCCTTTTACTTTCCGAATCCTAATTAACGTAATTCCAATCCCAATAAGAAAACCAATCATTAACGGGACCAGGGTAATAATCATCGTCAATGGTAGTGCTTTGAATATTTCGGTTAATGCCGTAAAAATAAATGGAATATCAATTTGCATAATTTCAGATCTCCTAATTATTTTGTATCTACCGCCAAACTTCCTTCAAACCTTTGCAGCTTTTTCTCTGAAAGTGAAAACCCTTTTTCCAAGCATATTACAACACCGTAATAGATAATCGACAATGTAATATATACTTCGAGTGCATGTAGGGAAGAAGCAATGAGCGTATTTCCTCTTCCTACCATATCCATTACACCAATTGTAAAAGCAAGCGAGGTATCTTTTAGAGAGCCTATCACTGAATTTGCGAAATTCGGAAAAGCCATAACCAATGCCTGAGGCAAGATAATTCGCACCATCATTTGTTTTTCATTCATGCCAATTGAATATGCGGCTTCAGTCTGACCTTTTTCAACTCCGTTAACGGCTCCGCGAATAATTTCTGCGAATGATGCACCACAACTTAACCCATATGTGATAGCCACAAATAATAATGGATTCGCACGAGATACATCAATATGAACGAGTGCTAAAAGTGTCGGAAGTCCAAAGTAGATTAAGAAGAGCTGAATTAAGATTGGCGTACCCCTCATAAAGGAAATATAAATGAGAGCTAATTGATTAAAGCCTGGCACTTTATAAATACGAATTAAAGCTATCACTACACCAATTACTAGTCCAATTGCTACTGCAGCAACTAAAATCAACAAAGTAATATGAAGGTACGAAATTAATTTTGGAAAAAAGTCTACGATTAGGGTTATGTCCATCTATGCATCCTGTGCCTTTCATGAGATTATTATTGCTCCGAGTAATCTGCTCCTAGCCATTTTGTACTTAATTCCTTTAATGTACCATCAGCTTTGATCTCTTTTAGCGCACCATCAATTGCTTGTTTCAAATCTGATTCATCTTTTCTTAACATGAAGTAAACCTTAGAGTTTGAAAGCACGTCGCCGACCACTTTTTGTTCGGCATCTGCCTGTTCATTTTCGAAATCAACTGCAAACGGAGTACTTATTGTCGCGTCTGCACGACCATTTTTAAGTTGTGTGATTGTATCTGTACTGCCACTTCCGCTGTAGACAATTTCGATTTCATTGCCATGTTCTTTGTTATATTTATCAAGCAATATTGCTGAATTACTGGTAGCACCTACAATCGCTTTCTTGCCTTTTAAATCTTCAATTGACTTAATCGATTGATTATCTTCATGTACAACTACTTGAAGTGGGAACACGTTATATGGCTCATCATTAAACAAGAACTTCTGCTGTCTTTCTTCATTTACTTCCATTTGGTGAGCGATGAAATCGATTTTGTTTGTTTCTAGACTTAATAATAGAGATGAAAATTCCATCGTCTTAAATTCAAATTCATACTCTTGGAGACGTTTATCGATTTCTTTGACAAGTTCTACATCATATCCTGTCAATTTACCATCATCATCTATAAAGCAAATATTAGGGAATTGTGTACCTGTTCCAACGATTATTTTTTTCACCTTTGGATCAGAACTTTTTGCTTCCCCCGCAGATTGATTACTATTTGAACCACAACCTGCCGTTACGATAACTAATAGTACGCCTAATAAAACCAACAATCGTTTTTTCATCTCGTAATCTCCTTCACCTTAAACCATTTATTTATAGAGCCATAAGATTAATTCGTTGCTCGAACATCTTCCCGTATTTTCGTTTTGTTATCTGTGTACTCAGGTATCAATTTTTTCCTCATAAATACACCATTTTGTCCGTCACCATGATTTGTTTCGAAAATTTTTTCATACCCTCTTCGCTCATACATTGAAACAAGCCATGGATGTTTCGGTGACGTACCCAAACCAACAGCCGGCTGATTCAGCTGATCACGAATAACCACTTCTTCTACCCAATCCAATATTTTCTTCCCATATCCCAATCCTTTATAATCAGGATCAACTGCAAACCACCAGACACAGGTTAAATCAGAAACTTCAGCAAATGTTCTAACAGTTACTGTAGCTATAATCACGCCATCCTTTTCTAAGACGTAGCAGGAAAATTCCGTAATGTTTTGTTTTACTAACTCAATATCCGCTGTTGCTGCAGGCCATTTTATATCCAGCTCTCGAATCGGTTCGTATGCTCTCAAAGTTACATACAATAATCTTTCTGCATCATCTAAATTTGCTAAACGAATAATTTCCGTCATATGATCCACCCTTCCTAATTCCCCATTGTTATTTATTTGTTACTTCTGCTCTTTCATTTCAATTCTAGATGACCTCATAGTTATAAAATACTCAACTTATAATCCTCCTTCTTTAAAACGAAAAGGCACCCTCTATTCAGCGAACGGAATAGTGGGTGCCTTTAGTTGTCTAATCGGCGCCTTCGGTTAAATTTATTAATTCATATAAGAAAACTTGGTTTTATAATAATACTTAATATAATTCAGGCTTCACACTATGTCAATATAAAACGTATTATTTTCTGAAAAAATTGTTTTATAACCTTTATCAGTTTATCACTTTACCAAACTAAATTATTTAAGTATAATTTAAATACAGAATGATATTGATTAAGGATAGAATATGGAACAAAAAATAACTACATGTGATTTTCAATATAACATCAGGAATCAAAACAACGGAGAGGTCGTTTTATTATGAATCAAAAAAAATGGGGACTGTTTATATTAACAGCTTTTGTAATTGGAAATATGGTAGGTGGTGGAATCTTCATGCTTCCTGCCAACCTTGCGCAAGTATCAAGTGCACTGGGGGCAACACTTGCATGGGGCATCACTGGAATTGGTGTATTAATGATTGCTCTTGTGTTCGGTAATTTAGCCGTCAGAAAGCCTGATCTTAAGGCTGGACCACAAAGCTATGCGCAAGCTATTTTTTCTTCTCCTAGTAAAGGAAGAGTTGCTGGCTATAGTATGGCTTGGGGATATTGGGCAGCTAACTGGGCGGCAACAGCCTCTGTAATCATTGCATTTGCAGGGTACTTATCTACCTTTTTCCCTGTTCTACAAAGCACAAAAATTATCTACTCCACGGACAGCTTTAACCTTGAACTTGGCAAAGCCTTAACGTTTGCAATCTGCTCATTGGCCCTTTGGGGGATCCATACAATAACAGTCAGCAGCTATAACGGAGCAGGTAAAATTAACTTTATTGCCACGGCTACAAAAGTTCTTGGCTTTGCTTTTTTTATCTTTATCACACTCTTCATTTTTGATGCAAGCAACCTAACAAGCGGTGGTGGATTCCAAGATTCACAAGGTACGACTCTATCTTTAGGCAGCCAAATTAACGCAGCAGCCATCTCTACTCTATGGGCATTCATTGGCGTTGAAGCTGCAGTGATGCTATCTAATCGAGCAAAATCACAAAGGGACGTAAAGAAAGCTACAATACTAGGTCTCATTATTGCAGTTGTGATTTATATGGGCATCACCCTTTTAACAATGGGCGCACTTCCCCAATCCGCATTGCGTGAATCTTCCCGTCCCCTTGTCGACGCTCTATCAGGAGCGATCGGGAATGAAGGTGTCTATTTAATGGCAGTACTTGCCATCATTTCCCTTCTAGGTTCTACGATTGGATGGGTCATGGTCAGCTCTGAGGTGCCTTATCAAGCAGCCAAAGTGGATTTGTTTCCTGCTTACTTTGCAAAAACAAATCAAAAAGGAAGTCCCGTACGGTCATTAACGATAACAAACCTGATGACTCAGTTGTTCTTATTTTCAACCGTTTCAGGAACCATTACGGAAGCCTACAGTTTCGCCATGGTTGTAGCAACACTTGCCTATTTAATTCCCTATCTTGTTTCAGCCATCTATCAATTGAAACTAGTCATTACTGGGGAAACATATGATATCATCAAGGGCTCAAGGGTTCGTGATGGAATAATCACTGTCCTTGCCTTGGTTTATTCAATATGGGTGATTAAAACAGGAACAGCAAATATGTTCACCTTTATGTTAGGTATTAGCTTGTTTGTCATAGGTTTATTGCTTTATCCTTTTGTGATGAAAAAGCGAACGATTTAAGTGTGAGGTTGCCCTTTGGGACAACCTCTTTTTTCATAACCCAATTAATTGAGTAGAGCCATAAACCTTGTTTTCGCATTTTTCCATAAATACGGTTATCTTGTAAAATATGAAAAGACAGTGAGATGAATTATTGTGTAAATTTGGCTCCGGCTCGCAAATTTCAATTCTCGCTCGAAAAGTACGGATTCCGGCACGTAAACCGTCGAAACTGGCACGAAAAGAAACCGATCCGGCACGTAAATTTAATTTCCGGCTCGTAATAAACTTAGATAGGAAATTCACCTTAAATCCATTGTATATATTCCCACGGTTAACTACATTATTTCACGTATTTTCTATTAATTTTCCTACCTAAAGGAATAGTTCTAAATGATTCTGTTATAACGTAGCCCATCTTGCTTAGTTGGGCCGATTTCCAACATCAAAAAAAATCCAACGCTATTATCAGCTGTTGGATTTTTTATCTCTTATGGCTTAACAACAAGCGGAACGAATTTCCCTTCATTGACTGAAATTAAACCACGATCTGTTATTTTTAGCGCCGGGCTCACAGGTAGTGATAAAGTACTTATAGACATGATGACATTATAATGCTTATAGCCTAATGATTTCAGAGTAAGCGTCAGATGATCCACCTGCTCGGCAACGATTTCTAATGGCTCCTCAGAAAGAATGCCTCCAACCGGAAGCGGTACACTTGATAATACTTCACCATTCAAAACACAGCAAATACCACCTTGACTCTGGATTACTTCATTCGCTGCAAGTATCATATCTTCTACGTTATGGCCGATGACTAATAAATTATGATTATCGTGAGAATAGGTTGTAGCGATAGCCCCTCGCTTAATGATGTCCCCGCTTATCAATCCATGTGCTCGGTTTCCATTTTTCCCATATCGTTCAAACGTTGCAATTAATCCATACTCACTTTCCTGCCAATCCAGCTTACCATTGGAAATGGATAGAGTATCGTGAATTTCTTTTGTAAACGTAGAGCCGTCATTCACTTCAATGATTCGACAAGGATAACTACCATCTTCTAATTCCAATGATACTTCAAAATCTTTCGCAGTTAACTCATTCAGCACGATACTACGATAAAAGTTTTCCGGGAAGCTCTTTTCACTTACCGCCTGCTCATAAGGCTGCTTGTGATGATAAACTTGTTCACCATCTTTATAAACTTCTTCTATAATAAATGATTCAAGATTTGAAACTAATAAAAAGTCGGCAATTTTTCCGGCTGCAATGATTCCGCGATCATGCATCTGCATCCTTTTCGCAGGCGTATACGTACAAGCATATATAGCTTTCTCTGGCGGCATGCCCATTTGAATTGCTTTCTTTAATAAATGGTTCAATTGTCCATATTTCTGAAAATAATCCGGCATCACATCATCAGTTACAAAGCAAAAATGCTCATCCACCGCTTCATTCATTAAGAATGCAATGATTTCTTCGGTCATGGATTTTTCTTGAATTTCTAAAAACATCCCCGCCGCGATACGTTGCTGCATCCCTTCCACTGTTTGATGTGTATGATCTGAATTGACACCTGCAAATAAAATTTGCTGTAATTCCAAATCAAGTAGTTTAGGAACGTGGCCTTCGATAATTAAGTCAGGGTAATTTGTTTTGATATAATTCAAAATTTGATTCGTTTTACATGCTGGGTCCGTAATCACATCATAGAAATTCATGATTTCACCTAAACATTTCATTTCACCCGTTTGTAGCAATTCATCAATATCTGCAATTTCGATACTCCCACCTGTAGTCTCCATCGTTGTCGCGGGCACTGAACTTGGAATTGCATAGAACATATCTGCTACACAGTCACGACTTGCTTTCATCATTTCCTTCACACCAGAGACACCAAAGACATTCGCCATTTCATGCGGTTCTGGTACAATCGTCGTTACCCCATTTTTGATGATTCCATATGAAAAGGTAGCTGGTGTAACCATTGTGCTCTCGATGTGTAAATGAATATCAATTAAACCTGGGATCATATATTTTTCTTTTGCTTCAATTACTTTATCAGCAGAAAAAAAATCTTGTCCACGTTCGCCAACATAATAGAATTTCCCATCGACAACTGCTACATTACTTTTCATGAATTTCTTCAAAAAGCTATTATAAACGTTGGCATTCGTAATTAGCATATCTATTTTCATTCTGTTCGCCTCCTGTTTTACTTAACAAGTACCATGTTGTTCGCTGGAAATTCGAGTATGATTTCCTCGCCAACTTGATAAGGTACAAGCATTTCTTGATTGACTGTAAAATCTCCAATTGGCGTTTCTACGATATATTGATAGCTTCTTCCTAAATACGTTCTTATCTTCACTTTTCCAGGCAGTGCATTTTTCGTCGAAGTTACAGGTCCTTGAATTGGACGGATCACTAAATTATCTGGACGAATCGCACCGACTTTTTTATCAGTATCTGAATTTTCTTTATTTTTTTGAACGATAAATGTATATCCCGACTTTGTCAGTTCAATTTCATTTTCATGAATGGTTTGGTCTTCAAAGTCGATAAAGTTTTTAAAACCGATAAAGTCTGCGACAAATTTCGTCTTCGGATAATTATAGATCGTAGCGGGGTCACTTAATTGCTCAATAATTCCTTTATTCATAATTGCCACTTGATCTGAAATCGCGAAGCATTCTTCTTGATCATGAGATACGTAAACCGTTGTGATGCCAAGCTCCTGTTGAATACGGCGAATTTCAATCCGCATATTTTCACGGAGATTGGCATCAAGATTACTAAGAGGCTCATCGAAAAGTAATAAATCAGGCTCAATTACTAGTGCCCTTGCGATCGCAACACGCTGTCTCTGACCACCTGAAAGTTCTTTTGGATATCGTTTTTCAAACCCTCTAAGATTAACGATTTCTAACACACTTGCCACTCGTTTTTCTATTTCACTTTTGGAAGCCTTTCTAAGCCGAAGTCCGAAAGCTACATTATCAAAAATCGTTAAATGAGGAAATAGTGCATAGTTTTGAAATACGAAGCCAAAATTTCTTTTGTTAACCGGGACCTTTGTATAATCCTTGCCTTTATATAAGAACTTGCCATTATTTGATTCAAGAAAGCCTGCAATTAATCGAAGGGTTGTCGTTTTTCCACAGCCACTTGGACCAAGCAGAGAAACAAACTTCCCTTCTTCAATTTCTAAATTAAAATCCTGCAATATATTTTGTTTGTTGTATGCAACTGATATGTTTTCTAATGTGAATAAAGCCATTACTTGTTGCCTCCGTTATCGTTTAGTGAAATATGATAAGCCCATTAACCGCTCAACTATGAACATAAAGAACGCCGTAATAATCATCAGCATTACTGAAATGGCTGCAATTGTAGGATCAAAGTACGTTTCAACATATGTTAGCATTTGTATTGGAAAGGTGCTGACACCTGGTCCAGTCATGAATACGGAAATATCAACATTATTGAATGATTCTAAAAATGCAATCATAACGGCTGCGATGATTCCTGACTTGATATTAGGCAGAACAACCTGAAAGAATGTTCCAATCTTGCTTGCACCCAAGCTATGTGCTGCTTCTTCAATAGAGAAATCGAAGGTTGACAAACTTGAAGATATTACGCGGATAACAAATGGAAGCATAATAATTGTATGACCGATAAACAAGCCTGTATAAATTGGTAAATGATAGGTTGTAACAATATAACGCAAAAACGTAAAACCTAAAACGATACCTGGAATCAAAATCGGTGAAATAAACACGGCATTCAAGACAGATTTTCCTTTAAAGTCGAATCTGGATAAAGCATAAGCCGCTGGAATTCCTAATATCAATGCCAAAAGATTTCCTGCTAATGAGACAATGATGGATGTCTTGAAAGATGTCAAAAACATGTTTACTTTAAAAATATTTTCATACCATTTAAACGAAAACGTCTCAATAGGAAATTTCAGAACACTTCCGCCTTCAAAAGATGTAACGGAAATGATGAGCAAAGGCCCTAGTAAAAAAACAAATACAAGGAACGTAAATACAGCCAATCCCCGATTTTTTTGCTTCATATTAACCTTACCCCTTTGGATTTATTTTATATGCAATTTGGTTCATTATTATAGTCACCAGTAACGTGATAACAATCATAATTGTGGCAACGATTGCTGCTGTATGCCAGTCATTTAATGTTGTTGCATTTTGATAGAGAAATGTGGAAATTACCCGTTGTTTCCCTCCCAATAAAGCTGGAGTTGTATAGGCCGTAAAGCTGCCGACAAAAACGAGAATACTTCCGATGACAAGTCCTGGCATGGACAGTGGCAGAACGACTTTCGCAAAAACACCTAGTCTAGATGCGCCTAAGCTTTCTGCTGCCGTTAACAAATCCTCATCCATATTTTCCAAAACACCGATTAACGTAATAATAATTAATGGCAAGAATAAATGAACGAGGCCAATAATGATCGCAGTAGGGGTGTACAAAATATTTAACGGTTCTTCTATAAGTCCTATACTAAGTAAAAGCTTGTTGAGTACACCATTCTTCCCAATAATAATCATCCAGCTGAATGAGCGGACAACTGAGCTAGTAAGAAGTGGGAAGATGGAAAGTAATAATAGGAGTACCTTGGTTCTTGTCCCAACCTTAGAAATATAGTAAGCAACTGGAAAGCCTAATAAAATACAGATAAACGTTGTTACAAGACTAACTCTAAGCGTTGTTAGTAAAATACCGATGAAATACTTATCTTGAAAGTAGTGCAGATAACCTTCAAAGCTAAAGCTGCCTTCATTAAAAAATGTTGATCCAATCGTTAACAAAATCGGAATCACCATAAAGATTGTTAAAAATAATGCTCCTGGCAATAACAACAGGTAAATCGTACGGTTTCTCATTTTATCCTCCCAGTTTGCACACTTTAAGAATTTATGACCTTATGAAATAGTGCAATAAAAGCTTTTTCATCTACATCTAAACAAACATCAAGATTGGCTGTTCTCCCTAAACGATTTTGAAAATCACAAACCGTTTGTCCGTCACATAATTCACTGCTCGTTTCTACATCTACATAATATTTTCTCTTCGTCACAATATTAGCGTTTATTGCAATCGCAACAGCAAGGGGATCATGCATCACAGCACCATGAATCTGATAACGCTCAAAATATCTTTGTCGATAATCCGTCGTACTTTCTTTAATATAAGAAGAAAGTATCGGATTATGAATGGCATCCATATGCTCTTCTGTTAGTAACACTTTTCTAGTCACATCTAAACCGACTAAAGTCAAGGAAGGAAAACCCGCATGAAATACGATCTTTGCCGCTTCCGGATCAGTGAACATATTATACTCAGCAGTTGGTGTGACATTGCCTACGTCTTTCACTACACCACCCATAAAGATTACTTCCTTCACAAACTTCGTAATCTCAGGACACTTCTTTACTGCAAGTGCTAAATTTGTAAGAGGCGCAGTCATAACAAGGGTTACCTCACCTGGAAAACTCAATATCGAATTAATAATGAAATCAGGACCAAATCCTTCATCGGGTTGTTTTTTAGGAACCATATCCTTTAATGCTCCACCGATTCCATCTTCACCATGTATTCGGTGTTCAAAATAAGGGGTTCTCACTAATGGAGCAGAAGCCCCCATGATAACGGGAACATCCACTTCTGCTAATTCAACAATCTTACATGTATTAACCGTTGCAGCTTCTAAAGATACATTTCCATTCACAGTCGTAATCCCAAGTACATCCATCTCCTTGCTCTTTAAAGCAAGCAAGATTCCAATAGCATCATCTACTCCTGTATCAACATCAAGAATGACTTTTTTAGTCATAGTAAGCACCTCAAATTCTTATTGAGCTAATTCCTTATTCCAACGATCAATCCATTGTTTTGAGTTTTTATTCACGAATTTCATATCAAGGATATTCAAGCTATTAATAACATCTTCCCCATACGTAAGTCCTTTAGCTTCTTCTTCTGTTAATTGAACTTTCGTATTAACTGGTGAATCTATTTTTGCTTTTGCTGATTTTTCTTGAACTTCTTTACTTAAAAGATAATTAATAAATTCTTCTGCTAGTTCTTTTTGCTCGCTGCCTTTTACAATATTCACTGTATTCATGACCGCATATCCGCCTTCTTTAGGTGAAACAAATTTAGCATTTGGAACAGCTTCCTGTAATTGTGCAAAGTACATTTCCATAATCGGTCCAGCTGCGATTTCACCTTGTGCAAACATGTTTACGAATTCAGAAGTTTGCCCATATTCCTTAAGCACATTTGGCATAAGCTCTTTTAATTTCGTAAACGCAGCATCTTCATTAAATTTTGTATTTCCACTTACTTTAGAAGCAGCATCTAAAAACATCGGTCCAGTCGTTGATGTAATTCCAGGGATCGTTATTACTCCACCTAGATCTTTATTCCATAAATCAGCCCATGAAGTAATTGGTTTTTTTACCTCGTCAGGATTATACGCAATTCCGAATTGAGCGATTGTATAAGCTGGTCCATATTCTTTACCTAATGGAGCTTTGGCCATCTCATAGATATTCTCAACATTAGGAATAACGCTATGATCAATTTTTTCGAACAAACCATCCTGAATACCTTGCTCAGCATAGTAGTCAGATAAGTAAATGACATCGACATCCGAATTTCCTTGGCGGACTTTGTTTAAACGATCCGCATTATTCCCTGAATCCAAAACAATTTCAACATTATGTTCTTTCTCAAAGGGTTTATACACTTCTTCTCGAAAGAAATCTTCCGAAAATCCCCAAGTAGAAATGACTAATTTTTCTTTTTTCGCTGATGAATCTGATGAAGAACAAGCACTTAATGTCAAAGCTAATGCAGATACCATAGTTAGATTTTTGATAATTTTCTTCATAATTTAAACTCCTATCATTCTGATATTTTTTAAAGCAATAAAAAAGACAATCTCAAATAGAATAAGGTTATTCTACCCAAGATCGTCTTTTCCTTGTAAACAAAGAGATAAATAATCATTCGGTTTATTATTGCGGCGTTTCGTCCAGATAAATCCGGTTGAAAATCCAATATTATCAAATTTCTCGTAAAACAATATTTGTAAAGGACTTTTGGGTGGCTGCATCATAATCTCTTAGAACAGCTTCAATATCCCAATCCGTCCTTTCTTCTAATTTCTGCCTTAATTTCTTCTTATATAGTAGAGATAAATGAAAATCGACTTCTTGCTTTAGGCTAGGTACCTCTCCCTCCAGCACAATCGATCGTGGTGCTCTACGATGCTTAGCCTGCAGTGTAAGTACATTAGCTTCAATTGATACCTTCATGGAAAGCGTACCAATTCCGAATAATTCCTTTGAAACTTCATTATAAGCATGAGAAATTAATTTCTTTGTTTCATTATTATTGCTTGGGAAAATATTTATCACCCCTGCAGTTCTTCGTTATTGATGATTATACATACTATCCAGCACATTTTCAATATAATGTTCGTATTATTTGTTATTTTTTTTTAATCTATACTATTTTTTTAAAATTATCCAGTCAAATACGAATAAATAGCCACTTTTTTCAAAATTCTGGATTGATAAAACCATTCATTATCAAATAAATCCATTTTAGATATTATTTTAATATATCGTAATTCAATTACTAATTAACTATTTATCACCTTTTTAACTATCCTCCCTTAGCGCTAAGCCCATGAAATAGCGCAGTAAAATTTCCTCATTTTTACATTTTATTTAGGGATATTATGTAAATTGGATTATTCTTGTATTATAATAGAAGAAAGGAGGAATTTTAAGGGAAATATAAAAAAAGAACCGTTTCCTTTTCACGCAAGGTAGTTCATTTCAGGCTACAAATAGAAGAGGAGTATGATGGCAAATGCATAAAGAAAATAAAAACCTTGTCATTCTCTCGTCGTCCTTTGTCTTGTTAGTCGTATTGAACTTTCCTTCATCCGCTGTTTACTCTAATGATTTAATGACTGTAGAACCGATCGAATCCGCCTTGGAGCTAGCCAGCCATTCAGACGTCGAACAAGCAAAAGCACTTGTCGCAAAAGCTTTGACTGTGAATGAAAGCGCGACTTATACACTCAATCATGAACAAGCCCTATTACTTGGCTATACTGAGGATCAAGTCAACCAATTAGCTGAAACATTTGAATCATTTACACCGGAAGAAGTTGCCTATATAAGCGAACAAACGCAAGCTAAACCTATTGACATACCACTCATCCCTATTGACTTGAGTGAGCTGATAGCCATTATGACCGCTTTAGGATTAGCAGGCATTGCCCAACAATTCTTACAAGAATTATACAAAAATGGTCTCACACAAGCATGTAAAAGATTTTCACGACGGAATAAATATATTAAAAATTTTTGCAAAAATAATAAATATCCGACATCTATGTAAAAAAGCGCAAGCGCCATAATCAACCTAAAAGCATCTGACTAGATG
The DNA here is from genome assembly GCF_001510645.1 of Paenibacillus sp. FJAT-29882. Taxonomy (GTDB): domain Bacteria; phylum Bacillota; class Bacilli; order Bacillales; family DSM-1321; genus Peribacillus. The sequence goes on from NZ_LMVB01000001.1 coordinate 2,549,906, forward strand.
AGATGGTTGCTTGCGCAAAAATCGAGAGACAAAGTTTTCTCAGCTGTCCAAAAAGAAAGAAGACCATTCTCAGGTCTTCTTTCTCTTTCTTCAGAATTCCTTTACCATCTGTGAGCCTTTGCATTAGTTCTTAAGATAAAGGTGTTTTGGGTCACTTCGGTATGGCCATTAACTTGAGATTTTGAACGCTTAGGTCTTGTCCAATTATGGTGAAACTGTTTCGAATGGGCATCAAGCTGATCTTTATAACTCATTCAAAAATCACCTCATCATTAGTATAGGTTATCCTGAAGCTGTGTGATATTACGAGAATATCTTTTAAAGTATGTGTCACTTCCCATAAAATCATACAAAGTTTTTACCCTTTATTTATCTTTGAATCCTTCTGTCACTTTTGTTTTGACTTCTTCAATGCAGCGCATCTTTGTATCCCAGCATTTTTGACTTAAATCAACTGGATACTTCTCTGGATGGAGGGAACGCTTATACTCAGACCATAATTCATCTAAATTTCGCTCCAGTTTTTTTTGAATATCTGGTAGTTCTGGATGTTCATAAACTACTTCCCCATTCATCATGACTGGAATTTGCAGTTCTCTCGCTTCGAAACACGTAATAAATTTACTAATGTAGGTGTGAACTGGATCAAACATTTTAAGGCGTTCCTCTGCTCCTGGGTTTTCATCATCCATTGCGATGTATTCCCCTTCTGCTTTCCCATTCATTGTATTGATGATTCGATATACCCTTTTTAAGCCTGGTGTTGTGACTTTCTCAGGGTTTGCAGATATTTTTATTGTATCTATCAACTCTCCTGATTCGTTTTCGATTGCGACAAGTTTATAAACAGCACCTAAAGCTGGTTGTTCGTACGCTGTAATTAATTTAGTTCCTATCCCCCATGTATCAATCCTGGCACCCTGTGCTTTTAAGTTCATGATTGTATATTCGTCTAAATCACTCGAAGCTGTAATTTTCGCCTCAGTGAACCCAGCATCATCCAGCATTCTTCTCGCTTCCTTCGACAAATAAGCAAGATCACCACTATCTAGACGAATCCCTTTAAAGTTTATTTTGTCTCCAAGTTCCTTAGCTACTCGAATCGCGTTTGGTACACCAGATTTAAGCGTGTCATACGTATCAACAAGAAAAACACAGTCTTTATGGCTCTGTGCATATTTATGAAAGGCGGTATATTCATCTTTATAGGCTTGAACCATTGCATGTGCATGAGTGCCAGCTACTGGAATGCCAAATATTTTACCTGCTCTGACATTACTCGTTGCATCAAAACCACCAATAAAGGCTGCACGTGTTCCCCAGATTGCGGCATCCATTTCCTGCGCTCGTCTGGAACCAAATTCTAAAGCCTGTTCATCACCAATCACCTGCTTGATCCTAGATGCTTTTGTCGCAATCAATGTTTGGTAATTCACGATGTTTAGTAATGCGGTTTCCACAAGCTGTGCTTCAGCTAAAGGAGCTTCAATACGAATGAGCGGTTCATTACCGAAAGCTAATTCCCCTTCTTCCATTGATTTTACCGTGCCAGTAAATTCCAAGCTTTCTAAATAGCTGAGAAACGCTTCTGGGTAGTTCATTTCATGACGCAAATACTCAATATCACTCGAAGTAAAGGCAAAGCTTTCTAAATAGCTGAGAGCCTTCTCCAATCCTGCAAAAACAGCATAGCCATTTCCGAAAGGCATTTTTCGAAAAAATAATTCAAACACTGCTTTTCGATTATGAATCTGATCCTGCCAATACGTTTGGATCATATTAATCTGATATAAATCAGTATGTAATGCTAAACCATCATCCTCATAGAGCTTTTTCATCTTATCGACCCTCCAGCTTTTTAGTTTCTTACCACTATTGTTGGCGTCTACTTACATATTCAATACAGGATTATCGATGTCCTTTTAAATATACAGATTATACAGATACTTACTTTCTACAAATTTATATCAAATATAGAACATCATCAAAATTGGGAATAATCGAGATTCATCATTTCAATGCTTCATAAATCTTGCCTATAACACTACCATACGTACTAATGCTGAACATGTCCCCATAAAACCAATTTGAATCGACAAGATGATCAATAACAGCCGAATGCTTCTTGTTCGTTAAAAGAGCGATCGCCAAATTATTTTCCCGATCAATGACAGTTATTGTACCTGTCCACCCTGTATGACCAATTACCTTATCACCTGCATACTCGCCAAACATCCAGTTCATGCTTTCATCCCCATTAAGCCTCCACCCAAGACCGAATGTCGGATTCAGCTCAGATGGTGTTGTAAATACGTCAATCGTTTCTTTATCGAATAGCTTTGTGTTATCGTATCCCCCATCATTCAGCATTACCTGAAGAAGTACTGCAAGATCGTGCGTATTACTAAACAATCCTGCATGTCCCGAAACCCCATCCATTGAATAGTATGCATTTTCATCATGTACTTCACCTTGCAGAGTATACGTTCTCATATTAGGAAACATTAGATATCCGTCACGGGTATTACCGTTTAGCTCGGTCGCTGCAAAATCTTGTTCTTTGAAGCCCTTTTTTAATGGTGTAAAGACTGTGTGTTTCAATCCAAGCGGCTTATATATTGTGTTTTCGACATACTGATCTAGTTTTTGACCAGTTACTCTTTCAATAATAAAACCTAGGAGTATATAATCAATATCACTATATATTTGAGTTGTACCGGGGATAGATTGTAATGGCGTTTTAATGATCTTATCCAACATCTCTTTACGGTCTTGTGTGAATAATGCGCCTGCCTGTTCAGGATTATAGTAATGAACACTCGAAGGGAAACCCGCAATATGATGGAGCAGATCGACAATACGCAATGTTTCCTTTGCATTGATCACATCATTCGGCAAATCCTTAAACTCTGGGATATAATGCGAAATAGGATGGTTTAAATTGATTTTACCTTCACTGACTAGTTTTTGAAGAGCATAGTTAACCGCGTACATCTTCGTATTAGAAGCCAAGTCAAACATCGTATCCTTTTTCATCTTTTGTGGCTGCTTTAGAAAGGTAAAGCTATTGTATTTCTTTGCGTATCCATATGACGTGTTTTTCACGACTTTTCCATTTTTAATGATGATAAGTGCTGCTCCAGGGAAGCCATTCTTAATTTCATTCTCGATAAATGAATCAACTTCAGACAATTCTTTCGTAGAAAACCCTACATCCTCAGGTGTTTTTATTGAAGAGAGTGTAGGATATTTACTTTTATTCTGACATTGATTATCGTCAGTCTGTTTTGTATAATCGACATTTTCCTGATGAATGGTTGAGGAAAAAGCTGGTGTACTCCTTAACACGAATAGAAGAACCAATAGTACTAGTCCTTTTTTATACATGTTATGTTTCATATTCTTCATCCCCATCTCCACATTCAAAATAACTAATCTACAAATTAACGATCACCGAATGATAATATTAAGTAACATCCTATTCATACCCTTTATCATCATAGCCTGTGTTTTACGTATCATTTTTATTTATCCTTTTTAATAATAAAAAGCGGTTGTCCCAAAAGAGTCTGACCTCACGCTCCATACATCGTTTCTTGTGTCATTTATACGTAGAAACGATGTATTAAGTGTGAGGTTTGATCCTTTCGATTTGGGACAACCGCCGTGATATGATTAATTCTTCAGTAATCGTAAACTATTTAATATAACTAAAATTGTACTTCCTTCATGGCCGATCACGCCAAACGGTAGATCAAGGAACTGCATGAAGTTCGAAGCAATTAAAAGCGTGATAACAGTAATGGAGAAAATCACATTCTGCTTGATGATTCGGTTCATTTTTTTTGATAATTTGACCGCTTCAGCAATCCTCGGAAGATCATTTTTCATCAGAACAACATCAGCTGTTTCTAAAGCAACATCCGTTCCTTCACCCATCGCAATTCCGACTGATGCTGTAGCAAGCGCAGGCGCATCATTAATTCCGTCACCGACCATCGCAACTGTACCAAATTGCTCTTTCAGCCGTTTCACTTCATCTACTTTTGTTTCAGGTAGACACTCAGCGATATAGGCATCCACATGGCTTTCTGAGGCAATCGCATTTGCCGTTTTCTCTCCGTCACCTGTAAGCATAATCGTATGAATACCTTCTTGTTTGAGGGCTTCGATCGCCGCAATCGTTTCTGATCGGACAACATCTTTAAGTGTCATAATCCCGGCAATTCCTTTATCATCTCTAGCAAACACGATTGTTTTTCCTTGTTCAGCAAGTTCTTGTGCAATGCCGTTTTGGAATTGTTCCGCTTCCTCATGACCAACAAATTCCGATCTACCTACTTTCCACTGCACCCCGCCAAAATAAGCTTGCACGCCATATCCAGAGATATCTTCCATGTCCTCTGGCTTTATTAATTCTTTAGAAATCCTGTCTTTTGTAAAGCGAACAATTGCCGACGCTAACGGATGGTTTGAATAATTTTCAATAGAAGCTACATGTTGTAGGAAATCCACTTCTGTCACGTCATCACGAAGTACAATATCCGTTACCTCAGGTTTTCCTTTTGTCAAAGTACCTGTTTTATCAAGAGCAATCGCTTGTAAATTACCTAAATTCTCTAGGTGGACACCGCCTTTAAATAAGATACCATGGCGTGCACCGTTTGAAATAGCTGATAATGTAGCTGGCATAATCGATGCAACCAGTGCACATGGGGATGCGACTACTAATAATATCATCGCTCGATAAAATGTTTCCGTCCAACTCCACCCTAACAGGAAATGGGGCGCAAACATCATCAATGCCACAACGGATAAAACTACTTTCACATAGGTACCTTCGAATCGCTCAATAAATAGCTGTGAAGGTGATTTTTCACTTTGTGCTGATTGTACAAGAGTAATGATTTTTTGAAAAAGAGTTTCACTACTTGGTTTAGTAATTTCAACAGTTATTGTCCCACGAAGATTAACCGTCCCTGCAAAAACCTCATCATGTACTGTTTTACTAACAGGAAAGGATTCACCCGTTATCGCAGCTTCATCTAAATTCGTCTTCCCGTCATTAATTTTCCCATCTGACGGTACTCGTTCACCCGGCTTGATTAAGATTAGATCACCGACACGAAGCTGTGATACAGCGACTTTCATTTCAATTCCATCTGTAATTCTTAGTGCTTCTTCTGGCTGTAAATCCATGAGTGCAGATATTTCTTTATGGCTTTTATTCATCGTATAAGTTTCCAAGGCACCGCTTAGTGCAAAGATAAAAATTAAGATAGCCCCTTCTGTCCAATAGCCAATGATTGCAGAACCAATTGCAGCAAGAATCATTAACATTTCTACATTCAATTCTTTATCGGCAATGGTATCTTCAATGCCTTCTTTTGCCTTCGCATATCCCCCAATAATAAAGGCTGCCAAATAAATAACGATTGAAGTAGTTGATAATCCAATGGAAGAAAGAATCCATCCAAATAATATAAGAACCCCACTAAATAAAGCAGCAATTAATTCGATATGTGGTGTTACTTTGTCAAGCCATGAAGTTTGGTATTGTGCAGGTTTTTGTAAGTGTTTCGTTTCGGCAAGCATCTTTTTTCCTCCTCTTAATTTCGTAATTCTCAATGATACCAATTCTCATTTAGTGGAGATCCAATTGAGAAAGATAATCAGCATCATTTATCATATAATTTATCAGAAACAGTGTATTTGCGTATCTTGTTATGAATATCTTTAGATTTATTTATATAATATCATAGACCTTTAGAAAAATAAACAATAATAATTCTAATTTAAGATAAATTACAAAAAACTTATAACTGTTATTCTTTTCCTTTAAGTAATCCATGTTGTATGATGTAGAAAATAATGTTTTTTCAAATATCGGAGGGATCTATTATCAAAAATCTACTTAATCAATTTATCTCATTAGGTGTAGAGGCAGCCGTTTTTAGTAAAGAACAAATTGAAAGATCAGTTGAGGACCTTGTTAGAAAAGGGGAAATTAGTAAAGGGGAATCGAGAGAACTTATTGAACGCCTAATCGAAAAAGGTTCGAAAATGCGTGAAGAAATGGATTCAATCATCGCTTCAAAAGTTAGTCAAACGCTAGATCAACTTCATCTAGTTTCTAAAGATGAATTGAGAAAATTAGAACGGAGAATTGAAGAATTGGAACGAAGAGAGTGATTGTTTTTAGGAGGGGCCCTTATGCTTGGCAAGAGAATGAAACATGCACATCGATATCAAGAAATTATTAGTGCTTTCCTAAGAAATGGCTTTGGCTATATCGTTAAAGAGCTCGGGTTAACGGAGATGTTGAGCATACCTAGAAAAATGGCCGGCTTGAATAATGATGTTTCTAGCCGTACAATCGGCCAGCGAATTCGTACCTTTCTAGAAGATCTTGGTCCTACTTTCATCAAGCTCGGGCAAATTGCCAGCACACGGAGAGATATCATTCCTGAGCATATTATTGTTGAATTAGAAAAGCTTCAGGATCGTGTGCCACCCTTTCCTTTTGAACAAGTACATAGCATCATTGAAAATGAACTTGGCGATCAACTTGACCGACTGTTTGCTGAATTTAATGAAACCCCTTTGGCTACTGCTTCAATCGGACAAGTCCATTGGGCAAGACTTCATACTGGCGAAGAAATTGCGATTAAAGTGCAGCGGCCAAACATACGTCCTATTATTGAGACAGATATCGAAATCCTTGAAGATTTGGCACGTCTGATGGAATCAAGGCTCTCTTGGGCAAAAAGATATCGTCTATATGAAATGATTGAAGAGTTTTCGAAAGCTTTGCAGGCAGAACTTGATTATCATGTTGAAGGAAACAATTCAGAAAAAATAGCTAATCAATTCAATAATCAAGCCAATATTCGCATTCCAGATATTTATTGGGATTTCTCAACAAAAAAAGTCTTAACAATGGAATATATTAAAGGTACAAAAATTAGTCAGCTCAAAGAATTGGATCTTCTCGGATATGATCGCAAAATTATTGCAAAACGTGTCACAAATTCTATGTTGCATCAAATTTTAATAGAAGGCTTTTTTCACGGAGATCCACATCCAGGAAATATGATGGTTTTACCCGATGAAGTAGTCGTATTCATGGATTTCGGGATGGTCGGCCGGCTTACTTCAGACATGAAATATCAGTTGGCATCACTCGTCATTTCTTTAAAACGTGGTGATACCTCAGGAATCATAAAAGCAATTTCAAAAATGGGGATTCTCCCTGATCAGATAAACATGTCCTTACTTCGGGCCGATGTGGATGAACTTAAAGATAAATATTATCACTTGCCGTTAAGCCAAATTAGTCTTGGGGAGGCAGTGAATGATCTGTTTACAGTTTCTTTTTATCATCAAATACAAATTCCAGCCGACATGACTATGCTTGGTAAAGCCCTTTTGACTGTTGAAAGAGTTGTGGCTGATTTGGACCCTGATTTTAATATGGTGCAAGCTGCCGAACCATTCGGACAACGGCTACTATTAGACCGCTACCACCCAAAGAAAATCGTTAAAAACACGTGGAACCAACTGATTGAGTATACAGAGATCATTACTGAACTTCCTAAAAATATAAAAGACTTTTCAGATACATTAAAAAAAGGTAAGTTTCGGTTAGAAGTCACCATGCCAGATATTCATTTACTTTTAGAAAAGTTAGACCGAATCAGTAATCGTTTATCTTTTAGTATTGTTCTTCTCGCATTCAGTATTATTATGGTTGGTCTTATTGTAGGTTCATCTATCAGTGGGCAATCTACGTTATTGTGGAGACTACCAGCGATCGAAATTGGTTTTGGCATTGCACTTCTTATGCTCATTTGGTTACTCTATTCCATCTTTAAATCAGGTAAATTTTGATTAATTCAAGAAATGTATCTATCTTTTAATGAAGGTGGCGGTGCGGAGCTGATTTTGCGAAGCCCCGCCCCTTTTCCACTAAAAGGCTCATTTTCCATAAGAAAAAGCTTAAGGGAACCCCTTAAGCTTTTTCTTATTCTTTTACATAGGCGATAATGCCTTCATTATCATCTAGTACAAGTTCAATACCTGCATATGGATCACGATTAAGCATATGGTCAAGCCAAAGTCTTAGTGCTTCAATAATATTTAACATAATTAAGATTTGCTGCCTACCATTGACATAAACTTCTGCAGAGAATCCGTAATCATCGTCATACATTAATTCCACTTCGACTTCTTTTGGTGTAACTTGTTTCTTATCAGCGATATATATGCAAATGGCATTAATGATATCTTGTTCAGAAATTTTTAACCTCTCCATGGATTAGGATCATCTTTCTTCTTATTTTTAAAGAAAGTATAGATGCGTCGGATAATTGAGATGAGAATGATAATAGCAATCAAATTCACCATAAATCCTAAAATCGCTCCAAGCCCACCCATGTTAGCAAATAAGCTACCAAATAAGAGACCGGCAATACCACCATAAAGAATTCCTTTCATTAATCCCCCTTTAGTTATAGGATTACTCTTTGCTTTTGTATTTGATTTAGTTGTAGCGTCAGATTTCTTGTTGCTCTGGATATTAGAATTATTGTTGGTTGTACTCCGATTCGTATCGAACGATCTTTTTCCTGATTTATATGACTTAGCGCTTACTGTATCTTCTTGTCCAAGAAGAAAATGACCTCCGACCGGAGCAAAGATCAGTGTAAGTGTCAAAAATGCAGTCATTGCTTTCTTTAGCATGTATGGTCCTCCATTCAAAATTGTTGTAAAGAAGTTTTACTTCTCACTTTTATCCCGGTTTAACAGGCTGTAAATCCCCGATTGGTGAGATACAGTGAAACTTACCGATGCGTAAGCAGAGGTTTAGTTGAGGCCCACAGGATGTGGGTCACACAGACCTTGCCCCCGGACGCGGCATACTTAGTCTGTGATTCATTAAACCTTAGTTCGTAGTGTCGCTTTATCGAAGATTTAGCGACACTAGAACGGGGCTAACCATCAATGGGGGATGAAAAAGCCCACTGATGGAAGTTTCACTGTATATACATTACTATATACGGCTTAAAAAATAAAAGGTTTCATTTTATTGAAATAGTGATTCAAAATTTTTAAATGGAATATTACTAGTTTCATGTTTAACTTTCTAGTAGTGAGGATAAATTAATAGGAGACAGGGTCCCTGTCTCCTATTCACTTATTCTATTAAAAACGATGAACTCGTCCATTGAAGTGTTGTGCCCAATAGCCGCTTGACATATTTGCAATCGCAACGCCAGTTGAACTTTGAGAACCGATAAATTTACCGCCACCAACATAAATTCCGACATGTCCATTTTTCTTATAAGTATCAAAGAATACCATATCACCAGGTTGCATATCACTTGCAGATACTTTAGTTCCATAATTCAACAATGTATCAGTGTTACCAACTGAACCAAGATTGATTCCAGCCTGAGCATATGCCCAGTAAACAAATGCAGAGCAGTCAAATCTTCCATTGTTAATATCCGATTGCGATCTACCACCACCAAATACATAAACGGAATTACCGATATATTTATTACCAGCAGTAATTGCCGCGCTAAGGTTACGGCTTGGTGGAATGCTCACACTTGTGTTTGTATCATCATTATTGTCATAGTTTTTACTTGAACTATTTGTAGTTGAACTATTTGTAGTTGAACTATTTTTACTTGAACTATTTGTAGTTGAACTATTTGATGATGATTTTGTTGCAGATGGTTCTGAGCTAGATTTTTGCTTAGTTGATTCTTTCGGTGCATTTTTAGCTGCTTCACGAGCTGCTTTTTCTGCTAATTCTTCAGCACGTTTTTTCGCTGCTGCAATTTCCGCTTGACGATTTAGTTCTGCAGTAATATCCCCTTGGATTTTTACAACTTGTGCCGCTAAGTTTGCATCACGTTTTTTCAAGTCAGCAACTAGAGTAGCTGTTTCTGTTTCTTTTCCTTTCAAACTTGCACTAAGTTGTAAGCTCTGAGATTTTTGCTCTTCAATTTGAGCACGCATGCCTTCAAGCTCTATTTTCATAGAAGTAAGGTCTGCTAGTTTTGTTTCAACGGCCGTTTGCTTTTCTTCCAACTCTTTCTTATCTGCTTCGTGTTGCGTTAAAATATCTTGGTCAGCTTCTACCATAGTCGCAACTGCACCAACACGATCGATGAAGTTACCAAAGCTCGTAGCTCCGAGCAATACTTCAATATAACTCACATTACCGCCGCTCTCTTGATAAGAAACTGCACGTTCTTTCAAAACCTCATTACGCTGTTCAATGCGTTTTTGAAGGGCTACAATATCTTCTTTAAGCTTCTTGATTTCTGCATTTGTTTCGTCAATTTGCACCTTTGTTTCGTCAATTTTCGCATTATTGTCTTTAATCGCTTGTTCGATTCGTAGAATTTGCTCTGTTAATGTAGCTTGTTCAATTTGAAGTGCTTTAATCTTTGCAAGTGCGGCATTTATTTCAGATTGAACTCCACTTCTTTGCCCTTGAATGGTTTGTTGTTGGTTTTGCAAGTCGCTAATGGATTCTGCATGAACAGCTGGAACGGCAACGATACTTCCCAAACTAAGCATAGCAGTAGTACTCAACACAAGTAATTTCTTTCTCAAAATCATGTTTCCCTGCTTTCTTCTCTAGCCAAATTCGCCAATTAATCTATCTCCCTATCATAATCGTGAATATATATGGAACTAGAAATCTATGTATTATTTTTCGTTAATGGTTATTTATATATAAGCTAAATAAGTTGTTTCGATTTTTATCCTATAGAGAGTATAGCATCATAATTGGTCAGTATGGTAATAAACTCATTACAGTTATATTTCAATTGTTACAAAAAACAACTTTTTTTGCGCTTTTTCGAAAAAATTGGTGGATTATAGAAGGATTTTCCTTTGTTTGTTAATGATAGGACGTTTCAACTAAATTGTGAAAAAATTTTGCAATTCTTCTTAAGGCTGAATAACAATCTATTTACCTAGGTCTATTTACTTCTATTTATAAGAGTTTTGGAGAATCAAGACGGAGGGGTTCTTTTTATTATATGGATGAACTACCTAAAAAAGCCAGTATCCTTTTTTAGGGACACTAGCTTCCACTTTCTGTTAATGATGATGTGCATGGTCTTTTGAAGGATTTGTAATTTCAAAACCTTCTTGCGGTACATAGAAGTATTTAATCCATACCCCGTCTAAGAATACTTCACGAGCATCCAGTAATATATCTATTTCTTTGTCCGTTTTTACAATTTCATCATGTTCTGTTTGGGTATCAAGGGTAATATCATAATGAGCATGGTTGCCGTGCATATGTGTAATGATAACACGAATCATTTTTCCTTGAGCTTCTTCTTTGCTTAACATTTTTTTTAAAACTTTTGCAGCATTTCTGTTAATTTTTACATTCATTATATAATCCTCCTGTTTGAACACGTACTTATAGATTATTGTAAATAGGGATTTGAAGGCTCTTAATTAGTTCACCTGGTTATCATTTGGAAATCTCACACCAATTTGTTTACGTGCTTCATCCATAATCTCCATTACATGTAATGAAGTGTCCCATGAATTCAGACTTGATTCGGTTTTCCTAGATTGAATCAACTGAATAAATTCAGCCACTTCGTAGTACATCGGCTCCATTTCTTGTTGGATACTGACATCTTCGATTGAACCGTCTCGATAACGAATTTCAATCTTCTCAGGGCTCGAGATATGATGGATAACCATCGTAGCATCTTCCCCATGAATTTCTGAAGGAAGAGTTGAATCGGTAATTTTCGAATACATAACGGTTGCCTGCATCTCATCATAATCTAGTACAATGCTACCTTGTGCATCAGCCCCAGTGTCTAGTAAATATCCTGAAGCTTTAACTGTATTCGGTTTTCCAAATAACGCGACAAGCGGATAGATTGTATATACACCTAGATCCATCAAGGCTCCTGTTGCATATTCAGGGTTAAATGCATTTAAGACTGTTCCTTTTTTATAGGCATCATACCGCGATGAATACTGGCAATAATTCGCAAAATACGTGCGAACATTTCCAAGTTTGACCAATTGATCTTGAATCACTTGGTAGTTAGGCATAACGGTTGACTTCATTGCTTCCATTAATACGACATGATTAGATTTAGCCGCTTCCATCATCGCTTTTACTTCCTTAGCATTCGCTGCAAGTGGTTTTTCACATAGGACATGCTTGCCATGCTTCATGAATAGGATTGCCTGCTCGGCGTGGTATGAGTTGGGGCTGGCGATATACACCGCATCAATTTCCTCACTTGCTGCCATTTCGTTTAAATCTGTAAACGTTAACTCTACCTCATATTTAGCGGCAAATTCACGTGCACGATCTTCCGTACGTGAAAATACGGCCTTTAGGCTGAAATCTTTATGATTACCTGCTGCTCCTAATAATCGTTCTGTAATCCAGTTTGTTCCTACAATACCGAATCTAATCATATTCGCACTCCTTTAATTTTGAATTTGTAAATGCATCATAACTACTTTATAGTACCCTCAAACCTTCAATGACGCTATTTATTAAGATACGTCAGATGAAAATTTTTTTATCTAAAGCACTTGAAATAACTTTTATCAATGAGATGGTTTCGCCTTCAGAGAAATGGGGAAAATATAACTAGTAACTAATTCAAAATATTCATGAATAAAAATTCTTAAATTGTCTACTGTAATTTTTGAAAATAAAAAGGAGTTGAGTAGTAGTGGAAAAGTTCATGAAGAATCAAGTGGCCGTTATTACAGGAGGGAGCTCTGGGATCGGAAGAGGGGCAGCCTTAAAACTAGCAGAACAAGGCGCAAAGATTGCACTGATTGATCGAACCTACGAAAATGCTCTCAAAGTAAAAAAAGAAATCGAAGCAATAGGAAATGAAGTCATCATTGTCAAAACAGATGTATCACAACCTAAACAAGTCGAGAATGCTTTCAAAGAGGTAATGGAAAAATGGGATAAAATTAATATCGTGTTTGCGAATGCAGGTATTAATGGTGTGAAGGCACCAATTGAAAATATTACACCTGAAGATTGGGATGACACAATTCATACGAATTTGCGGGGAACCTTCTTAACCGTGAAATATGCGATTCCTTATCTTAAAGAAAATGGCGGTAGCATTATCATAACAAGCTCTATTAACGGGAATCGGACATTCAAAAACTTCGGCTTCGCAGCATATAGCACAACAAAAGCCGGACAAGTGGCGTTCGGAAAAATGGCGGCACTAGAGCTTGCACAATATAAAATCCGGGTTAACATGATCTGCCCTGGTGCCATTGACACGAACATCGATGACAATACATACCCTGATGAAGAAAACTTGAAGAAAATCATAATTCCTATTGAATATCCAGAAGGAGCACAACCATTAGAACAAAAATCAGGGACTGTAGAACAAGTTGGCGAACTCGTTCTTTTTTTGGCATCCGACCTATCTTCACATATTACCGGAACAGAAATTTATATTGACGGTGCAGAATCATTATTATAATCGCCGTAATAATGACAAATTCTTGAAGACTTTTACGATATTTTTTGTTTCCAATCAAGCCTGTTTTTAAAAAGGAAGATCTTTAACAGGCTTAGGTTCTTTTATTTTGAAAATAAACCCTTAATCCCAAATAATACATTCTGCGGTCTTTCAGCCATTCTCCGCATAAAGTATGCAAACCAATCATCGCCAAATGGAATATAAATACGCATCGTATAGCCTTCCTGCGCCAAACTCACTTGCATATCTTGTCTAAATCCAAAAAGCATTTGAAATTCAAATTGATCTTTCGGTATGTTATTTTCTTTGGCTAATTGTTTTACTTTTTCGATAATCTCATGATCATGTGAAGCAATTGCCGTATAACTTCCGCTTAGTAAATGGGTTTTAATGATCTTCAAATAATTATCATCTACATCTTTCTTAGTCTGGTAAGCTACCTCAGGAGATTCTTTGTAGGCTCCTTTTACTAACCGAAGACGGGCGCCTTCTAAATCCAATACATCCTGATTCGCACGAAATAAATAAGCTTGGATAACAGTTCCAACATTATCGTATAGTTCACGGAGTTCCTTAAAAATATCCAGTGTGATTTGGCAATGCGCGTAATCCTCCATGTCTATTCGAACAAAATTATTAGTTTGCTTTGCAGTTTCCAAAATTCGTTTCATATTTTGAATGCAAAAATCCCGATCAATATCCAAGCCCAGCTGTGTCATCTTAACGGATAAATGACTGCTCACTCCAGTTCGTGCGATAGATTCCAATGTTTTTACATTATACTCTGTGGCTTCAATGGCCTCTTCTTTACTTGAAACGAATTCACCTAAATGATCAAGTGTGCATACTAAACCTTTTTCATTAAGTTCTTGAGCTGTTTTCATGGCGCTCTCAATTGTCACACCTGCAACTACTTGTGATGCACCGAACCTGAGCCCCCATTTCTTCGCCGCCTTGTTTAATAGTATATTTCGAGAAACCCTTAAGAAGAAATTTTTCGAAAGGTTAGCCAGCATATTGATTCCCCCTGAATCATTATGGGTGATAGAGGTACTAATGGGTAGTAAGTAGTGGAGATTACCACCCATCTGATTCATCTATTATTTCATAAAGTTTCGCTCGTTGTTTTTGCTTGCATATGCAAAATCAAATAATCCGGACCACCAGCTTTTGAATCCGTTCCTGACATGTTGAAGCCGCCAAATGGCTGGTAGCCAACAATAGCTCCTGTACAAACTCTGTTAAAATACAAATTTCCGACGTGAAATTCTTTTTTTGCTCTTTGGATATGATGACGATTATTAGAGATTAATGCACCAGTTAAGCCATAATCTGTGTTATTAGCAATCTCCATCATATGATCGAAATCACGCGCTTTGCAAAAGCCGACAACAGGTCCGAAGATTTCTTCCTGCATTAAACGCGATTTTTCATCTAAATCAGCAATAATCGTCGGTTGAATGAAGTATCCCTTAGAACTGTCTCCTACACCGCCAAGCCTTAACTTCCCTTCGTGCTTTCCAATTTCAATATAATTCATAATTTTATTATAGGAAGCCTGATCAATGACTGGCCCCATATAATGGCTCAATTTTACTGGATTGCCTACTGTTAATTCTTTCGTTAATGCCACTGCTTTTTCTAATACTTCATCATATACATCTTGATGAACAACTGCGCGAGAACCAGCAGAGCACTTTTGGCCTGAGTACCCGAATGCAGATTTGACAACGGAAGCAGCGGCAAGATCTAAGTCTGCATCACAATCTACAACTACCGTGTCTTTCCCCCCCATTTCTGCGATTACACGTTTCAACCAAATTTGTCCCGGTTGAACCTTAGCGGCACGCTCATAAATCCGGCAGCCTACTTCACGTGAACCAGTAAAGCTTATAAAGCGCGTTTTTGGATGATCAACTAAATAATCTCCAATTTCACTACCGCTTCCCGGAATATAGTTGATAACACCAGCAGGCAAACCTGCTTCTTCTAATACTTCCACGAATTTCGCAGCAATAACTGGTGTAGTATTTGCTGGCTTTAATAAAATGGTATTTCCTGCGACAATTGCAGCTGCTGCAGTTCCAGCCATAATGGCTAATGGAAAGTTAAATGGTGAAATAATCACACCGACCCCTAATGGAATATACGTGTACTGATTAATTTCTCCTGTGCGACTTTGGACTTCTTTGCCACTGCTAAGCTCAATCATTTGCCGTGCATAATATTCGAGAAAATCAATCGCTTCTGCTGTGTCGGCATCCGCCTCATTCCAAGGTTTACCGGCCTCTTTTACAAGATAGCTAGAAAATTCATGCTTGCGGCGGCGGATAATCGCTGCTGCACGGAATAATACGGTAGCACGTTCTTTGGGATCTTGATTGCTCCATGATTTAAAAGAGGAAAGCGCATTCTGCATGGCTTTTTCCGCTAACTCTTGATTGGCTTTTGAAACACTACCAATTACTTCTTCTTTAACAGCCGGATTATAGGATATAATTTGCTCTTCTGTTTTAAATCGTTCTCCGCCAATAATCACCGGATATTCTTTCCCTAGTTCTGATTGGACAAATGCTAATGCTTTTTCAAAGTCTTGTTTATTTTTTTCAATTGAGAAATCAGTGAATGGTTCATGCTTATATATGGTTGTCATGGTTAACCCCCTCCATAATGTACTCAATCTTCCATATTCTATATACTTGCAAGTTCCGTGCTAACTTCGTCATATCAAGAAAATCAGCTCTATTCTTTCTTTTAATTACAAGCCCTTACTCTATATATGTACGAGGTGATAGCTACAAAAATGAATACAATATGTATATGATCCAAACATCGTTCATACAAACATACATGCACACTCGAATAACTTGTTGCCGTTTTAAAAACTTTTATGGAATACGATCAAAGTCTAGTTTAGTGAGAGAAGAAATGTAAAAGGATTTCAGACAAAAAGTTCTTACTTCAAATCAATGCACTTAAACCAAAATTCCAAAACATCCATCGGCTCTTCTCACATATGTGCACGATATAACTTCACATCGATTGCGTTTGTATTTTCAGATAACAAAAAAAAGGGTCAAACCTCGTCACTACTACATACAGTAGCGCGAGGCCTGACCCACCATATATTATCCCAACTGTATAGCTGGTCCAAAAAATTCAAAATGGATTTGTTCTTGTGCAATTCCACGATCCTTCAGTAAACCTAACATCGCCTGAATGAACGGAACTGGTCCGCAAATATAATAATCTGCCTTTTCGTTCACTTCAAGACGGTTTAACAACTCAGTGTCTACATAGCCTTCTTTTTCAAAATAGGCTTCGTTCCGATCATCATCACTTGGATTAGAATAAGCGAAAGATAAACGATAGTCGATAATAGCGTCTTTTATCGCTGTTAATTCATCCTTAAATGCTTGAGCTGTACCATTTTGTGAAGCCTGGACAAATGTTACATTTCGCTCAGGCTGTTTATCAGCAATGGCTTGAACCATACTCATTAGCGGTGTGATTCCAACGCCGCCACCTAAGAAAACAACGGGTGTATTTTGTTCAAGATTAAGAGTGAAATCTCCCGCTGGTGCTGTAAGTTCAATCAAATCCCCTACATTCTTGTGATCATGCAAGAAGTTCGATGCTTTTCCTTCTGGGGTGTTTGGTATAGCCTCTCTTTTGACAGAAATTCTATAGCTATCTTGGCCTGGTGCAGCAGATAGGCTGTATTGACGATTCATCAAATATTCTTCTCCTGGGATTTTGATTCTAACTGTAACGTATTGTCCCGGTTGAAAATCCGGTAGAACTTTCCCATCAGCAGCCTTCAAATAAAATGAAGTAATAACCGAACTTTCTTTCACTTTATCAGCAATTATGAAATCTTTGAAATCAAGCCAACCGCCTTCTTGGTTTGTCGCTTCTTCATACATTTCTTTTTCAATGTCGATAAAGACTTGAGCAATGACGCCATACGCTTCGCCCCAAGCTTGTAAAATTTCTTCAGTTGCAGCATCACCTAACACTTCTTTAATTGCTGCTAATAAGTATTTTCCTACAATCGGATAATGTTCAGGCTTTACAGTTAAGCTGCGATGTTTTTGTGCGATTTGTTTGACAACTGGAATAATCGCGCCAAGATTGTCAATATGTTTGGCTGCTGCAAGCACGGTATTCGCTAATGCTGTCTGTTGGCGACCTCTTGTCTGATTCGTTTGATTAAAAATATTTAATAATTGCGGATAATCTACAAATAAATGTTTATAAAAAATCGTCGTAATCTCGATACCTTTCATTTCTAATGCAGGGATTGTTGCTTTTACGATGTCTTTTGTCTGTTGAGATAACATATTTTGTTCCCCTCTCAAAACCATTATTTAAAATACATCTTTATAATAAAATGAGGAACTATTTAAAGCAATACTTTACATACATCTTTTAGCTTCCCCAATACAAATGTTTATAAAGCTGTCACAATTATGCTAAGATGTAGACATCATATTTTAGTGAGGGATTACCAACATGCGATTAACCAGTTATTCTGACTATTCGTTACGGGTATTATTATATTTAGCCATTAACAAACCAGATCAATTAGTAACCATTAAAGAGATTTCGGAAGCCTACTCTATTTCTAGTAACCATTTAATGAAAATTACCTTTAATCTTGGTAAAATGGGATACCTTGAAACAGTACGAGGGAGAAATGGGGGAATTCGGCTTGCAAAAAGTCCCGCAGATATTAATATTGGGACGCTTGTTCGAAAAACCGAGGAAGACTTTTATATCGTAGAATGTTTTAATGGAGAGGGAAATAACTGCGTTATCTCACCTGTTTGTTCACTTAAGCATATGCTTAATGAAGCACTGCAAGCCTTCTTTTCTGTGCTTGATCAGTACACACTTTCCGACATGACCATGAATAAAACAGTCCTTAAAGATTACTTTGACCAGGCAATAAGTCATAAAGATTGATATTATCGAAGCTTCAAAGTAACACTTCTTATATTTCAAAGAGAAGTGTTGCTTTTTTTTGTAAAGCGTGTGAACATGCAAATTTACTGATGTTTATTCGCTCTCCTCTACATATATAGCATTGCAAATTAACTCAAAATTCAATATATTTATTTTATGATAATAAGCGCCACACAATCTATCATACGTATATCACTTTGAATTGAAATGAGGTGCGTTACATGAAGCCGATTTTATTAGGAATTTTTGCGGCATTCTTTTTTGCCTTTACTTTTGTCCTAAATCATGCGATGGAATTGTCAGGAGGAAGCTGGATTTGGAGTGCATCGCTGCGCTATATCTTTATGGTTCCCTTTCTTCTAATCATAGTTGT
This sequence comes from Paenibacillus sp. FJAT-29882, assembly GCF_001510645.1. Taxonomy (GTDB): domain Bacteria; phylum Bacillota; class Bacilli; order Bacillales; family DSM-1321; genus Peribacillus. Next base: position 2,568,785 of record NZ_LMVB01000001.1, read on the forward strand.
CGCTAGAAAAAATCTTCGCCCGCTTCTTAAGGCAATGAAAGAACAGCCCAAAACATGGCTGTTGTGGAGTTTTGTCGGCTTCGGATTATTTTATGCGCCATTATGCTTTGCTGCTGCCTATTCGCCAGGCTGGTTAATCGCAGCAACCTGGCAAATGACAATCATTTCCGGAATGCTGCTTGGCCCCCTATTTTTAGAAACGATTCAAACAAAGAATGGAATTGTACAAACACGGGGAAAAATCCCATTAAAAGGGTTGATGCTTTCCTTTATTATTTTACTAGGAATCATTCTTATTCAACTAGAACAGGCGAGTACAATTTCAGTGTCTACGCTTATTCTAGGTATCATTCCAGTATTAGTTGCATCATTTGCCTATCCACTCGGAAATCGAAAAATGATGGATGCTTGTCAAGATCGTCTTGATGCCTATCAGAGAGTCTTAGGCATGACGCTAGCCAGTCTTCCATTTTGGCTTTTGCTTTCCATTTACGGATTATTCACTGTCGGGGTTCCAAGCAGAGAACAAACCAGTCAATCTGTCATAGTTGCGCTTACATCCGGTGTAATCGCAACAGTACTCTTTTTTTATGCAACCGATTTAGTCAGAGGTAATATGCAGAAGCTGGCAGCCGTCGAAGCTACACAATCCATGGAAGTGCTCTTTACACTTGTCGGAGAAGTAATCTTCTTATCCATTGCACTGCCATCCCACTCATCTTGGCTTGGTATTGGTATTGTTGTGTTTGGAATGGTCCTACATAGTTATGCATCACATACTAAAAAACAACCAAAGCCAGCCAGTATTTAGCAAGAAGTGCATTATAATTAAATGGATACTCCCGTTCAATGAAGAGCCCTAAACTAGAATAACAAGTTCAATTCTAGTTTAGGGCTCTTCTTTTTGTGGCAAAGGGGTGGGGCTTCTAAAAAATCAGCTCTGAGCCACCACTTTCATAAGGTGAAACAATTTTTAGAACCTGATCCTTTTTCATCGTTTTTGTTTTAGAACAGACACTTATAGTGCGTGTTCAAAAAGGAAGATAAAAAGAGCTAAGAAGTTCGAGGAGCGCATCTCGAGAGGACCGGACTTGCACAGGATGTGCTGACTTCTGTGTTGCGCACAGGACGTGCGCGGTTTTAACAGAAGGTCATTCATGAGCTTTGCTGCAATTCGACAGCCATTTTTACCGGACTTTTTGAACATCCTCTTATAGATGTTCTTGGTGAAAATTATTTAAACGCCATTGTAGCATGAACGGCCTTTTTCCAGCCTTCGTATAATTCTCCTCTTTTTTTATGGTCCATTGACGGCAAAAATGTTTTATCTATCCCCCGCAGACTTGAAATTTCTTCTTGGTTTTTCCAATACCCAACAGCCAAACCAGCCAAATAGGCAGCTCCAAGCGCCGTTGTTTCATTAATGACAGAACGTTCAACTGGAACATTTAGCAAGTCGCTTTGAAACTCCATGAGGAAGTTATTTTTCACGACACCTCCATCTACGCGAAGTGTCTTTAATTCAATGCCTGAATCTTCTTTCATCGCATCAAGGACATCCTTCGTTTGATAGGCCAATGACTCTAGAGTTGCTCTGATAAAATGCTCCTTCGATGTTCCTCTAGTAATCCCAAATACAGCACCACGAACATCGCTGTCCCAATACGGCGTCCCTAAACCGACAAATGCCGGAACAACATACACGCCATCTGTGCTCTCTACTCTTTTTGCATAGCTCTCACTGTCCTGTGCATGTTTTAACATTCTCAAGCCATCTCGTAGCCATTGAATGGCAGATCCAGCTATAAATATACTGCCTTCTAGGGCATAGTTGATTTTTCCATCTAGTCCCCAAGCAATAGTTGTAAGGAGTCCGGTTTCTGATTGAACCGCTTTTTCACCTGTATTCATCAGCATAAAACACCCGGTTCCGTAAGTGTTTTTTGCCATTCCCTGGTCAAAACAAGCCTGACCGAATAAAGCGGCCTGTTGATCACCAGCTACACCCGCAATCGGAATTTCCTGACCGAAAAAATGATGATCCAATGTATAGGCATACACTTCTGATGATGACTTCACTTCAGGCAGCATGGATTTAGGAACGGTTAAGATTTCAAGGAGATCATCATCCCACTTCAAATCGTAAATATTGAACATTAGAGTACGAGAAGCGTTCGTATAATCGGTCACATGAGCCTGACCACCTGACAATTTCCAAATCAACCATGTGTCGATTGTCCCGAATAATAATTTTCCTGTTTCCGCTTTTTCTCTAGTACCCTCTACATGATCAAGAATCCACTTTACTTTTGTGCCAGAGAAATAAGCATCGATTAATAATCCAGTTCTTTCTCTAAATAGATCGTCATGTCCCTGTACCTTCAATTCATCACAAATATCGCTTGTTTGGCGTGATTGCCACACAATTGCATGATAGACGGGTTTTCCAGTTTCTTCATCCCATACTACCGTTGTTTCTCTTTGGTTTGTAATCCCAATCCCTGCAATTTGCTCTGGTTTAATACCTGATTCTGATAAAACGCTTGCAATGACTGCGAGAACGGATCCCCAGATTTCATTGGCATCATGCAAAACCCAGCCTGGTTTCGGGAAATACTGCTTAAATTCTTGTTGTGCAATGTGAATGATTTCGCCTTTTTTATTACATAACATCGCTCTTGAACTGGTTGTACCTTGGTCTAAAGATAATATGAATTTTTCCAAATACAATTTCCCCCTTAATTGTTCTTACAACTATTTTGAATGTATCTGTTTCAATAACTTGTTTCATACTTAAAAGCATATGCTAATCTTAATAATACCAAGCATGTAACTTTCACACCTCAAAAAAAGCCTATAGAGAAATTAAATTCCCCATAAGCTCCTATTTATCATTTATCACATGAATGCAATTTTTACAAAAATCATTACTTTTCCATCGCTTGTAAGCCAGCTTGATTCAGGATGTTCATCGGTTTATTAAAATGCGGTTGGAAAAAGAAATCCACATAGGCCAGTTCTTCCATTGTCATTTCATTTTGAATACAAACAGACATCGTGTTGATCGATTGCGTCATATCGGCTTTTGAAATGACTTGGGCACCGACGATACGGTTTGTTTCAACTTCATAAACTACTTTTAACATCACTTCTTCGTAACTCGGCATAAATTCAGGGCGATTGTTTTCTTTGATTGTGATACTTTTCACATTCATATTTACATGTTTTGCAGCTGTTTCAGTAAGCCCTGTTGAGGCCATATTATATCCATAAATATGCAAGCCAGAAGTTCCTTGAGTACCGATATATTTGCTAGTTGGTTCCAATAGATTTTTCGCCACTAAAGTTCCCATACGGACAGCATTGGTTGCAAGTGGGATATAAGCATGCTGTTTAGTTGGATTATACATAATTGCACAGCTGTCTCCAGCAGCAAACACTTGCTCTTTACTTGATTGCATGTATTCATTTACTTTAATTGCCCCGTTTGGAAGCATATCCACTTGCCCTTTTAAAAGATCAGTATTTGGACGGAAACCTACGCAAAGAATCACAAGATCAGCCTCATATTCTCCTTTTGTAGTAACTACTTTTGCTACTTTTCCGTTTTCTCCTTCGAAACGAGTAACAGTTTGATTCAATGCCATGTTTACACCATGTTTGATTAATTCCGCTTCAATCATATCAGTATATTCCGCGTCTAAATATTTACTTAAAATGCGTTCTTCCCCATCGATAAAGGTTACTTCTTTCCCATATACTTCAAATGCTTCGACAAGTTCGACGCCAATATACCCAGCGCCGATTACCGCAATTTTCTTTGCTTGCTTTGCTTTTTCAATAATTTGATTGGCATGATAAAAGTTTTTACATAATACAATATTGTCTTGCTTGATTCCTTGAATGTTCGGGATAACCGGCCAAGAACCCGTAGTCATGATTAATTTATCAAATGTGTCTTCGAATACTTCTTCTGTTTCTAGATTTTTAGCTATTACGATATTCTTATCTGTATCAATAGTTAACACTTCATGCTTCATCTTCATATTGGCTCCGAGCTTTGTAAGTTCATTTGGAGAAGAATAGAATAAGCCGTTTGGATCTTTCGCCACTCCACCAACATAAAGAGCAATGCCGCAAGATAAAAAAGATACATTATCATTTTTCTCATACACCGTAATTTCCACTTCAGGGTATAGTGCTACTATATTTTTAACTGCTGCTGTTCCTGCATGAGTACATCCAACCACTGCTACTTTCATAAAAACGCCTCCTAATATATTATGAACATTATTTGTGAAGTTTTTCACATATAATGTGAAAAACTTCACAAACTTTATATTGCAATTATATAAAATATATTTTAAAAATGCAACATAGGAAATTTGTATATTTTTAACTGTACAATGCCAAAAAAATAAAACGAAACTATTGCGGTCTCTGCAGTATATCAACAGATGTACATTTCCTGTAAAAATAGGGACTAACCTATACATCATGTCCGATGCGTTCATAAGATACCATGTACTACAAAATAAAGGAGTGAAACTAAATGAGTTGCAATAATAATTGGCATGATAACGATGATCGTGACCATGATCGAGACCGTGACCATGATCGAGACCGTGATCGTGATCGAGACCGTAATCGAGACCGTAATCGTGATGTAAGGGTAAACGCTTTTATTGATGGTGATGATTTCTGTCGCGCTGTACGTCGCTGCCGAAGACGTGATCGAGATGATGTACGTGGTATTGAAGATGAGAATAATCGACAACACCATCATGAACATCATCATCATCACCACAACAAATGTGACAACAGATGTGACAATAGATGTGACAATAGATGTCACAACAGATGCAGAAGATGTTTCTTCTTCTAATTTACTCAATCTAGAAACAACTGCTTCATGCTGCCTGTTTCCTTCGAGACAGGTAGTTTTTTTTGTTTCTCCATACATATATCAAACTTATTGATCGATTAGCTGTTGCTTTATATTCAAATATTCTATTCAAGTTTATCAGTACGAAGATTCATAAAAAAGAGTCACCTTTAATTGGTATAGACAACTATAAATATTAACGATACACTAAGACAGTAGCAGTTCTAAATCAAGTCTTACTTAAATGGCTTTCACAAAGGAGATTAGGTATGAAGGAAAATCCAACATTCACCATAGTAAATCTAACTGTTTATAGTGAAAACGAAACCTATAAAAATGGTTATATAAAAGTGGTTGATGGAATCATTGCAGAAGTAGGACCTTTCAGCCAATACAAAAAAGATGATACCACAAAAGTAATCGAGCTTTCTCCCACTTATCAGGTTATTCCTGGCGCTATTGATGTACATATCCATGGTGCAGCGAATGCAGATGCAATGGATGCAACGTGCACTGCTTTAACAACGATGGCGCAGACACTTCCAAAAGAGGGAACAACAAGCTTCCTAGCAACAACGATGACGCAATCAACAGAGGCCATTGAAGAAGCATTGCGTAATGCTGGCGAATACATGACAAACCAAAAGAATAATTTGGCTGAAGTCGTAGGCATTCACTTAGAAGGGCCTTTCATTGCCCCAATTCGAAAAGGGGCACAGCCACTTTCTCATATTATTGATCCTGACGTTGCCTTATTTAATAAATGGCAAGAAACTGCACAGAATCAAATTAAGCTTGTCACATTGGCACCTGAGCAGCCAAACGGCTTAGAACTGACCGCTGCTTTAAAAGAATCCGGTGTAGTAGCTTCAATTGGTCATTCAGATGCAACGTACGAACAAGTTGACCAAGCCATTCAAGCTGGTTCATCACATATTACTCATCTTTATAACGGGATGCGTGGCCTGCATCATCGCGAGCCAGGTGTGCTAGGTGCTGCCTATTTACGTGATGAGCTATTTGTTGAGATTATTGTAGATGGTATCCATAGCCGCCCTGAAATGGTGAAACTTGCTTATAATCAAATTACAAGTGATCGCATGATTTTAATTACTGATTCACTTCGTGCAAAATGGCTTAAAGAAGGAACTTATGATTTAGGTGGTCAACCCGTAAACGTGAACGAAACAACCGCAACCCTTGCAGACGGAACGCTTGCAGGAAGTATTCTAAAAATGAATGATGCGATCAAAAATATGATAATGTACACCGATTGTACGATGGAAGATATCATTAAAATGACGTCAGCAAATCCAGCGAAACAACTAAACCTATTCGATAGAAAAGGGAGCATTGCCGTTGGAAAAGATGCGGATCTTGTTATTTTGAATGAAGATTTAGGTGTAGAAATGACTTTTTGCAGAGGAAAAATAGCATTCACAAAGGAGAATACACAATGAAACTTATACAAGTACAGGACTATCATGAAATGAGTCAAAAAGCAGCAGAAATTGTAATCGAAAAAATAAAAGAGAATCCACAAATCCATCTTGGACTTGCAACTGGAGGAACACCTGAAGGGCTATATAATCGATTAATTAAAGATCATAAAGAAAGTCATACATCTTATAAACAAGTAAAATCATTTAATTTAGATGAATATATCGGTTTAAGCGCTACTAATCCAAATAGCTATCATTATTACATGGCCGATACGTTCTTTAATCATATTGATATTAATCAAGAAGACACTAACCTTCCAAATGGTACTGCAGAAAACATTCAAGAAGAATGTAGTCGTTATGATGAAATGATTGATAAAATGGGCGGAATCGATTTACAAATCCTTGGCATTGGGCAAAACGGTCATATCGGCTTCAATGAACCAGGTACTTCCTTTGCATCAAAAACACAAGTTGTTGACCTTGCACAATCGACAATTGAAGCAAACGCCCGCTATTTCGACTCCATTGATGAAGTGCCAACACAGGCAGTAACAATGGGAATTGCGTCGATTATGAAAAGTAAGGAAATCATCCTCTTAGTATCTGGTGTAGCAAAATCAAAGGCTTTGAAACAGTTAATGGACGGAGAAATAACAGAAGAGTTTCCGGCTTCTATCCTGAAAAAACATCACAATGTTACCATTATTGCCGATCAAGAAGCATTATCTGAGTACGCATCCAAAAGTGAATCAACTTTTCGTGATTGATAAAAGCTCTCCACTTCCGATTTATTACCAAATTGAAGAAAGCATAAAACGGCAAATTGAAGAAGGTGAATTACACCCACACGATGTACTTCCATCTGAACGTGAATATGCCGAGCTATTGGAAATTAGTCGAATGACTGTGCGTCAGGCTATTAATAATTTAGTTAATGCTGGATACTTGTATCGCCAAAAGGGACGCGGAACCTATGTCGCAGAAAAAAAACTGGAGCAACAGCTTTTAGGCTTAACTAGTTTTACAGAAGAAATGAAAGCTCGTGGAATGATGCCAAGTAGTAAACTACTTAGTCTTGAATTGATTCCCGCAAACGAAAAGATTGCAAATCAATTGCACGTCACAACCAACACACTCATTTATGAGATTATCCGAATTCGTTTGGCAGACAACATGCCTATGGCTCTTGAAACTGCCTATATGTCTGCCGATTTATTAAAAGGATTAACAGCTGAGATTCTTAACCATTCCATCTATCAATACGTAGAGAAACATATTGGACTTAAAATCGGCTACGCAAAGCAATCTTTCGAATCTACTATTGCGTCAGAGGTAGAAATGGCTTCTTTATCGATTGCCAAACATTCGCCTATTTTATTAATACAACGTACTACTTATTTAGAAGATGGAAGACCGCTTGAATTCGTAAAATCATCTTATCGAGCCGATCGGTATACATTCACATGTACGATTAATAGACACTGATATTCTTCACTAAGTAGGGAGCTTGGGTCTGACCTCGCACTCTAAGTCAGAATGTAGTGTTTCATTCACTTAGTTTATCCTGTATATAGTGCGGGGTCTGACCCTTTTGGGACTCCCCCTTATTTTTTTCATCTAAACAAAAAACGGCAAGAGCGTTGTCAATGCAACACTCCTGCCGTTTTGATGACCTGAGAGGGATTCGAACCCCCGACCCCGTCCCTGTCAAGGACGTATTCTCCCGCTGAACTATCAGATCGTATTTAGAATAATTTTTTCACAAAAAAATTCTTACTAAAGTATATATTTAATTATACGTTTCTACGTGAAAAAGTCAACGATTAAATTTTAGCCATTACATAACTTTTGTTGTTTTTGTTGAATAAAAAAAAATTTGTTCTTATATACTGTTAATTAAGGGGGATTATATGAATTCTTCACTTCAAAAATATCTAGAACAGCAAATGCTTGTAAAGATTATTTACCTTTCAAATAGCGGTAGCTTTACGCAAAGGTAAATGCAAATTCTTGAGATGAAAAATGATACAATCCGAGCTTATTGCACCCTTCGTAAAATGAACCGATCCGTTAAAACCAGGAATATTCTCTCTTTACGTCCAATTCGAACATTCAACGATTTGGGATAACTTCTATGTATCTTGCTTTTATAAACGATTATGAACGCTCCTCCCCTGTTCTCCTTTAATTGATTAGGTTCGTTTGATTTCTCCAATCAAGATCACTAAAAACTTTTTGCTCTCATTTTTATATCGTCAATGAAGATATTGATCAATAATTGTGATAAAATATTCCCGTAAACCCTTTCAATTATTTTCTTTAGGGGGTGTTATTTTGGTCGATCAGCCAAAAGGAACGATTAAGGATAGAAAGTTTACAAGCAAGGAATTAGATGAAGAGCTTGAGCTGCTCGTTTATTTTCCGCCCAACTATTCTCCTCTATATAAATATACCGTTGTCATTGCCCAAGATGGCCGCGATTATTTTCAAATGGGGCGAATTGGACGAATAGCAGATGAACTACTTCGTAAAGATGAAATCGAAGATCTCATTATTGTAGGGATCCCGTATCGTGATGTACATGACCGGAGAAAGAAATATCATCCTGATGGCGAACAGCATGCGGCTTACATACGTTTTCTCGCCCATGAGCTGGTTCCGTATTTGGATGAGGAGTTCCCTACTTATCAAATAGGAACTGGGAGAGTTTTGATTGGCGATTCCCTTGGAGCTACTGTTTCCCTGCTTACAGCATTAAAGTATCCTCACACATTTGGAAAGTGTATTCTCCAATCACCACTTGTGAACAATGAAGTGATGAATGCTGTTAGGGATTTCGAAGAACCACATTTAGTTGAGCTTTACCATGTAATTGGCAAAGGCGAAACAGAAGTTCCAACAACTGACGGAGGCATAAGCAACTTCATTGAACCGAACCGCAAGTTAAGTACCCTTATTAAGAAAAAAGGATTTGCTTACTTCTATGACGAATTTGATGGTAAGCATACGTGGAAGTACTGGCAAGCAGATTTAAAACGGGCATTTACGGAAATGCTTTAATCCTAATCAGCTTTTTTGAAGATGACGAAGTTTATTAAAATTTGTTATAATAATTTCATATTTTGATGTTTTAAAAATTCAGTGTCAATCTGGGAGGGAACTTTATGAACTATGGCGTCGCTATTTTTCCATCTAAACAGCTTCAAGATAAAGTAAATTCGTACCGTAAACGCTACGACCCAAATTATGCGCTAATCTCACCTCATATTACGCTTAAGTACACTTTTTTTGCAACTGAATCAGAAATTGAAACAGTAGCGGAACAATTAAAAAACATCGCCAAATCCCATAAGCCATTTAAGTTAAATGTAGTGAAACCGAGTACCTTTCAACCCGTAAACAACACGATTTTTTTTAAAGTTGAATTAAATCCTGAACTTGAAAGTTTGCATAAAGAAATGAACCATGCTGATTTCTTCGGTGGTCCATCTCCATATGCATTTGTTCCACATATTACAATCGGCCAAAAACTTTCAGATGATGAACATTCCGATGTATTAGGTCAGATTAGAATGCTTGACGTTACACATGAGGAAGAAGTAGACAGATTTCACCTTCTTTATCAATTAGAGAATGGTTCATGGACTGTTTATGAGACATTTAGACTTGGAGAAGAGGAATAATATTAATGAACGTAAAAATGGTTACAAGCACCGAAGAGAGAGAACTTGCTTATTCTATACGTAAAAAGGTTTTTGTCGAGGAACAAAATGTTCCACTTGAAGAGGAAATTGATCAATATGAAGATGATTGTGCCCATTTCCTCCTCTTTAATGACGAGGATACACCTATCGGCAACGGCCGCTTCCGTATTTTAGACGGTATTGGCAAAGTACAGAGGATCTGTGTTCTCTCTGAGTTCAGAGGGAACGGCGCTGGACAAACGATTATGAATGCGATTGAAGACTATGCACAAAAGCAAGATCTTTCTAAATTAAAACTGGATGCACAGACGCAAGCCATTCCCTTTTATGAACGATTAGGATACCGTGTAGCATCTGAGGAATTTATGGATGCAGGCATTCCTCATCGAACAATGATTAAAGGTATATAAACTCACCCCCGGATACTGACATTCCGGGGGTTTCTTTACATGTCAGAAGTTGCCCTCATATTCCCCAAAAACTTTTTTATAAAAATTCCACATTTAACACTGCCATTTCGCCCTTTTTTTCATAATGTATTGTATGAAACGAAAAGGAGGGGATTTTTGTGAGTGAAAAAGAACTTAATTTGGGTGATTCTCATAAAAAATTGATGGAATTATTAGTATCGCGGACTTTGCGTAAAAACGGTTTTAACAAAGAATCCATTGATCTTTCTGAAAGAGAAAAGAAAAATCTAAAGGAAACCATCGAATTGCTTCAGAAACAGTCACAGTCTTTTATTGACCAGCAGAATAACATTACTGAACAAGACGTTAATCCAATCACTAATGTATATGATGGGGAAAAGTAACCTACCTCCCTTAAGTTCTTGCAAATTTCATAAACAAAAATTCAAAAAAATAGACGTTTGCATTGATATAATCGTCCAAACATCGTTTCTCGAACCGCATATTTTAATAGGGACCCAAATAAAAGGAGGATAAAGTAATGAATCAAAATGAATTTCGCACAGGCAATTCTTGCGAACATAGCGAGAACAGATGGTCAGCTTTAGATTCTCGTTCTGATCATCCATTAGCAGAGTTTTGCGATAATCGTCGTGGAGGCATCGAGCAAGAAGCAAGACAAGATAATGTGGAGTACCAACTATCCGAAGAGCTAGTATATATCAAAGACTCATGTGATGTTCGAGTAACTTCAACAGATGTAAAAGCAGCTCTATCTCTCCAAGCCGCCTTACAAGCTGCCATTGCTGTAATTGTTAGTATCACCGTTGGCAGCAGCGAAAGTGCTGAAAGAATTACTCAAGAATTGCTTCAGTCTTCTAAAATCAGCCAAATTTCACGCCAAAAAACAATTATCGAGAACTCTCGTGACGTTGAGGTAGTAACTACGGATGCTCAGGTTGCCGTTAACATTCAACTATTGCTTCAATTATTGCTTGCTCTAATCGTTGAAGTAGACGTTTTATAAGAATCAAATAATTGAAACACACAAAAGGACACATTCGTGTCCTTTTATGTGTTCACTAGATTCTTTGATTAAATAGTCCTCCTTTCCCCGTTAAATTTGCTGTTATTTGCTCTACTACATATGCAGGTACTTGCATTTTATATGGTGATGAATTTTGTGGATTGATTGAAGCCTTCTTTGTTTCTGATTTAGGCGAAATCATATTCTCAATCTGCTTGTCTTTATCTTGATTGAGGTGCTGAAATGAAGGTAGTGGCAAGATTGGCGATATACTACCAATTGATTTTACCGAACATTTCTTTGCAGCGACCGTTCTGTTTGCATATTGAATATATTCAAATTGTGTAATTGGTATGATGTATCCCATTCTCCTCACCTCTAAAATTTTTTATTTTCCCTTTTCCACCATGAAAAGGCAAACAACATTACCATCGTTTTATGATGTACATTTTACTATTTCAAGTCTATAGTATGTTAGTTTCACTTTATCCTATGTTCTGGTATCATGAATCATACAAACAACTATGGTGTTAAAACGCCACCATTACCATGAAGAAACAATCATATAACAACTATTGAATGAGATTTGAGGTTTTTTTTATATGCAAGCAGCTAAAATAAAAAATGAAATGATCCATTTAGCCACTACATCTGCCGAACAGCTTCAGGAATTATATGATAAAGGCAAGCGCGGAGAACTGACTTGTCCATCATGTGCTCTTCCCGTGAAGTTATTCTTAGGCATAAGTAATCCACCTCATTTCAGTCATATTTCACCTGGAATTACGGATTGCTCGTTCCCTTTACTTGATGTTTCAGCTAAACAAAATAATCCTGTTTCGATCGACTATAAAGAAGAAAACGGATTTAAGATTCCAAAAGGTCGCACCATTACAAAAAATCAACCTGAATGTGTACCGGTTAAAAGCAGTACATGTATCACAGGTAATCCCGAATTCACAAATGTAAAGCCAAGTCAGCTTCTTGTTGATGATCCATACTTTGACAAACTTTACAATCATGGAGTGAGTTTGGACAAGGAACAAGCAGCCGCAATAACCACAATTGATGGGCCCCTCCTTGTTCTTTCTGGAGCTGGTAGCGGAAAAACTAGAGTATTAACTGTCCGAACAGCTTATATGCTTTCGGCAAAAAACATCGATCCTAAGTCCATAATGCTTGTTACTTTTACAGCCAAGGCTGCCAAAGAAATGAAGGAACGACTGCTCTCCTATCCTGAAATGAATCCCATGCTCGTCAATCAATTAGTAACCGGCACTTTTCATAGTATTTTTTATAAAATCCTCCTCTTTCATGAACCAGATAAGTGGCGTCGTGATTTACTAATGAAATGGGAATGGGAACGTACAAGAATTCTTAAACTAGCTGGCAAAGAAATTGGGCTGGATGAAAAGGAATTTGCGTATGATCAAGCACTTCAACAAATTGGTCTTTGGAAAAATTCCTTGTTATTCCCCAATGAAATCAAGGCAAAAGATGAATGGGAAACATCTTGTTTGTCTCTTTATAAAAGCTATGAAGATTATAAATCACAGACAGGTAGCTATGATTTTGATGATATGTTGATTGGCTGTTATTCATTTTTCAAAAATAATCCAGATGTTCTAGCAAAATATCACAAGCGTTTTGACTATTTCCTCATTGATGAGTTTCAGGATATTAATAAAGTTCAATATGAATTGATCCAACTCCTGTCTGCTCGAACAAAAAATGTCTGTGTAGTCGGTGATGACGATCAGGCAATCTACGCATTTCGTGGCAGTGACCCGTCATTTATCTTGCATTTTGAACGAGATTTCCCAGGAGCTAAAGTCGTAAAACTGACAGAAAATTTTCGCTCATCACATGAAATTGTTGCCACCGCCAACCGGATGATCAAAAAAAATCAGAACAGGCATCCGAAAACGATGAAAGCTCAGCATAATAATGGCAAACCTGCACTACTCTTTTATCCTTTTGACGAGGAAACAGAAGCAACGATGATTGTTCATGATATCCAGGAAAGAATTATAGAAGGCGCGAACCCAAGTGATTTTGCAATTCTTTATCGGACTCATGCAATGTCACGAGCGATTTTCGAGAGACTAGCCACATCCAATCTTCCTTTTGTTATTGAAAAAGATGCGGATAGTTTTTATCAACGAAGAATCGTTAAAAGTATGCTTGCTTATTTACGATTAAGCAGCCAACCTGAGGATGCCAATCCAGTCGGGGACATTTTATCATCTTTATTTTTAAAACAAAGTGTGCTACAGGATATGAAGGCTCAAACGATTCTACAGGATTGTGACTTTATTGATGCTCTTGCTTTCGTCAAAACAGCTCATCCTTTTCAAGAACGTAAACTTAAATCGTTACCTAAAATAATCCGCAGTTTAAAAGGGATGAAACCTTCCGTTGCTCTTTTAGTCATTGAAAAGGAAATTGGGTTTGCAGACTTTGTGAAGAAACGCGGGAACGAAGGCAATATAGAGAAAGGCTCTGATGATATTCGTGACTTGAAGGTAGCAGCTAAACGGTTCCATTCAGTAGCTGAATTCCTTGAACATGTGGAACATATGTCTGCTATGGTACATGAAGTGAAGCAGCTATCAAAGCATTTCCATGATGCAATCCAGTTAACAACCATACATCGTTCAAAAGGTCTCGAATATAAATATGTGTATGTACTTGGTGCTGTTGACGGCAGCCTCCCTCATGACTTCGCACTTGAGTCACATCGTAAAGGTGACACTGAACCACTGGAAGAGGAGCGCAGACTGCTATATGTTGCGATGACAAGAGCAAAAGACGGTCTATTCCTATCCATACCACAAACACGAAGAGGTAAAACAGCATACCCGTCTAGATTCCTGAGATTTTGAACCGGATAATTAGGGGAATTATTAATTTTCACATGATGATAGTATGAATAAAGACAGCGGTCATTACACCACTGTCTTTTTCATTTACATATTATTTTTTACCATTTAACATATTCGCTAATGTACTAAAATCAAGACTTTTTCCATCTTTAACAATTGACTCGACAATTTTATTTTCCGTTTCTTGATTAACTGGCTTATTAGCAATTTGGGAAACTCGTTTAATCACATTGCGTACCGTTGCTTCATCCTTAAAATTTGCACCTTGCAGCGAATTTGCTAATTCAAATACATCCTTCATACTTACACCCGTTTTGCTTTCAATGTTTTTAAAAAATTGGTTTTCCATTAAAAAGCCCTCCTTCTCTGCAACCATTCTATGCAGTCTAAAAGAGTTATGTGCCTAAAAAGGATGGCATGCAAAGAACAAATAACAATGATCGATCAGTAAAAGCGCCTAGAGACTATGTAAACAGGAAATGTGGTGTAATTTGTTCCCTTGTCGGGTAAATATCTTTGTTATCAAATCAATTCTAACCAATACGAATTTAATTAGCTTTTTTTAAAGAAACCCTCTATTCCATTAAAAACGGAACAGGCTTATACTGCCTATTCCATCTTTAGTATATTCATTAGCAGAAAGAAGCTCCGACAATAATTAATAAAATAAACAAAACGACGATTAATACAAATCCAGAACCGCCACAACCACCGCCGTAGCCGTAGCCGCCACAACCACCGCCGTAGCCACCATAACCCCCACCGAACATATAGCTTCACCTCACTTTTCGAATAGCTCACTTTTAACATATGTAGAAAATGACAAGTGTGTATAGGCCTTCTCCTAATTGTTTGAAGCCTAATTCGAAAAGAAGGAATCATGGTCATCCCTTTGGTTTGAACACAAGTGCTCCGATAAATCCGAAGATAATTGCAGCTGAAATGCCTGAACTGGTAATTTCAAACATCCCTGTTAATACACCAATAATTCCGTGTTGTTCGGCTTCCTGCATGGCTCCATGGACGAGAGAATTACCAAAGGAAGTTATTGGTATACTTGCCCCTGCTCCAGCAAAATCAATTAAGTAATCATAAAGTCCAAATCCGCTTAATATTGCGCCTGCAACAACGAGTACGCTCAAAGTATGGCCTGGCGTTAACTTTGCAACATCAAATAATAGTTGGCCGATTACACAAATCAGCCCACCTATGACGAACGCCCAAAAAAACATCGGCAGCATGAATCTTCCCTTCCTTTCATTAAGTTTCTAAAAAATTAAAAAGTACCCGCTCCATGCTCAATTGCCACCGCATGTGCTATACATGGAATACTTTCATTTTGTTGTACAGTAAGCGACGATAGCAAGGCTCCCGTTGCGACAAACAATATCCGTTTCAATTTCCCTACCTTCATTTGATTTAATATGTGGCCATAGAGAACGGTCGCTGAGCAACCAGCTCCACTACCTCCTGATAAAACAGGTTGATTGCTTTTGTATATCATCAAACCACAATCCCGAAACTTGTCTTTCGGCATATCGAACCCTTTTTGACTTAATAAATCATACGCTGTTTCCCGACCAACATAGCCAAGATCCCCTGTTATGATTGCATCATAATAATCACTTGTACGCTTAAAATCGCGAAAATGGGCCAATATCGTATCCACTGCAGCCGGAGCCATCGCACCGCCCATATTGAATGGATCATTTATCCCCATATCAATAACCTTGCCCATTGTAGCAGATAGAATATGCGCAGCAGGGCTATCCCCACTTTTAGCCTGGGAAACAAGTGCAACTCCTGCTCCTGTAATAGTCCACTGTGCGGTTGGGGGTTTTTGCCCTCCATATTCAGTCGGATATCGAAATTGCTTTTCAATGGCTGCATTATGGCTCGAAGCTCCTGTCAGCACATGGTATGCGCCCGAATAATTCACAATATATGCAGCAAGAGCCAGCCCCTCCATCGATGTCGAGCAAGCTCCAAACAAGCCAAAATAAGGAATCCCATTCATTCTAGCTGCAAAGCTCGTCGGTGTAATTTGGTTAACTAGGTCACCAGCCAGAAAAAATTGCACATCTTCTTTTTTTACCGTTCCTTTTTCAAGTGCAATTTGTACAGCTTCTTCAAGCAAAAGCCGATGCGCCTTTTCATAGGAATCTTGTCCCATCCATAAATCTTCATGAAGAAGATCAAAATCTTTTGCCAAATGACCGTTCGCTTCAAAAGGCCCCCCTGTTACACCTGTGGAAGTTATGACAGGTTTGTTAGCAAATGTCCATGATTGCTTTCCTATTAGCATCTTTACCCTCCTAGCATACTAAAGAGTGTTTTTATAAGTGCGACAACGAAAGCGGAAAAAACACCGAATACAATGACAGATCCTGCAAGCTTGAACATATTGCCGCCTACTCCAAGTACAAAGCCTTCTGTTCTGTGCTCGATCGCAGCTGAAATAATCGCATTTCCAAATCCAGTAACTGGAACTGCACTGCCTGCACCTGCAAATTGTCCGATTCGATCATAAATACCAAAACCTGTGAGTAGTAAAGCAATGAAGACCATCGTTGCACTTGTAGGATTCCCAACCGTTTGTTCAGTAAAATTAAAAAAATAAATATAGAAGTATGAAATCGCCTGTCCGACTGTACAAAAGAGACCACCAACTAAAAATGCTTTGACACAATTTTTCGCAATTGGTCGCTTTAGTTCATGCTTTGCTTGTAGTTTTTCGTAATTCTTTTGTTCAATGGTTTTGTTTTTCTCTTGTTGTTTCGCCATCCATGACCCCTCTTTTTTATGTTTTTTCTTCCTTCAATTCGATAATTTGTTTAAATTCCTTTTTGGCTTTTTCCCTAGGAATATCATTCTCACGCAATAATTTATTTAATCTCACTGCTTCAAGAAAAATTTTATAATCACTTGAAACAACGAAATGTATTCCTTCAAATTTTTTATTGAGATCTTTTGTTAGTTTTTTCTCAATCTGCTTCATTCGAAACCTGTGTAGATGTTTTATTTTATAAGCAACAAGCATCTCTTTCCCATTCTTTACAATGACAACATCATAAATATGGTCATTCTTCGTAACTACCTTCTTCACGGCTTCTTCGTTACCAATCTTACTATCTGTTGCATCAATTATATCCATTGGCTTTGGATTCGTTTGTTTTAACAGAGCGAGCCTTTCTGTTTTGCCGTCACCATTCGATGCACATCCACTTAGAAAAAGAATAAAAATAACAAGGAGCTGTATGCATAAACGTATCGTCATCATTTCACTTCCTACATTTAGGTTTATCTATTATTGTCTTTAATCATCAATCATTTTATGAATGGTAGGATAAGGAAGCACACAAACAAATCCTAACTCCATATATTAAGGTTTCTTGGACCTAAATATGTAAGATTACATTAGTCAGACACCAAAGCAAATTGAAATAGCATATACTATAAAAAAATAACCCGATCCCTAAAACTCGGATCAGGCATTATGCAAACTCCATTCAATTTTTCTTTTGATTACAGCCACAACCTTTTTTCAGCTTATTTTGCGAACCTTTTTTAATTGGCTGTGCATATGGTACATTAATTATCTTTTTATTCATAATACACCTTCTTCCTGTAAAAGGAATATAAGACAGTATATGATTAGGTTTGTCAGTTGTATATATTAGTTGCCTATCCATTTGCTAATTATTACCTCAATAATGGAACCAATTGCAGCTACAGCTAAAATAAGAATGATAAAGCTCCCTGTTTTAGCGCCTGCAAGAAATAAAATGGTTATTCCAACGCTGACCCAAATCCCAGTACACCAAAAACAGCTTAATAATTCGCCAATCCATTTTTTCAACCCTTTTTCTTTTGGTAGAAGATAAATGTCTTTCGTACCATCCTCATTCGTTTCTTCTACCTCATTAAAAAAAGGGCTTCTGAGAAATTCAGTAATTTTGTCGTATACAATCAGCCTCGTCAATCTAAAAGATGCAAGGCCAAGAATAAGAATAGTTACAAATGATATTTCCTGAACTATCATTTAACGCCTCCAGAAATTAGAGAATTCTTAAATCAGAAAGTTCATGAAGGGGGATACTTTGGATATGACTGCCTACTTTAATTTTAATGATGTCATTTCGTTTACTTATCACTTGAAAACGAACGGTTTGACCGCCAATTGAAGCTTCACAAAATGGTTTAGGATCCTTTTTAATTAAGTCTGTGAGAACACTTCTCATTTTTTTTACTTCTGGTGAATCTTTTTGCTGTTCTGGAACTTGATTCTCCTGATTGGCTCCGGAAATAACTCGAACATTTCCTTGTGGTTCATGAAGGTCTTTCTTAATTTTTTGAATAGAGTCAAGTTCTGTTTCGATTTCTCCTAATGCATCGTACACACCAAATTCTCGTTTAATTTGATCTAACTTAGCATCTTCAGCTTCTTTTTTTATACGTTCTTCTTCATTTTCTGCGGTAAGGACTTCTTCTGATCCTTTATCATGATCATTTTCCTTCTTTTTTTTCGTTTTCGTTCGGTATACTTCTTGCATTTCCGGCCTTTCGGGTTCTGTGATTTTCGGTTGCACAATATAGAAAAGTGGTTTAGAGTTTTTTTCATCCGACATTCCCAATACCTCCTTCAAATAGAAATAACCGATAATGATTCAAGCTCTTTAATCGTATATGGAACTACTCTCTTTCCATATTTATGCCTGATATAAACAAAATCATTTGTCTTGCTTTCAAACCTGCCAATGAAGGTCATTCCATTATGTGTAAAACGGCAAAGTGGTTTCGGACCGTAAATAGGAAGTCTAGCTAATATTTCAAGCTTTACGATAGCTTCTTTATATCGACTATTCTGCGTTTTTATACGGATCTGTTTCACAGACAAAGTTGCCTCTTTACTCTTTAATTTTCCATTCATAAAGAACCTCCTCATATACGTGAAAACAGGGGATCAAGTTAAAACTCTCGCTGAAAATAATCAAGAAATTTTTCCGTCTATGTATCATTTATACGGTTTCTTTTTCTATTTATGACATTTGATTTTTCTAAAACAAGTACTTCCTCTTATGAGACAAAAACAAGAGGGTGTCTAAAATGACCCCTCTTGTGAAAACTAGCTATACTTAGTCTTTAATTCGTGTACATTCTGTACCTAGTCAGTGCTCATCTGTCATAAAACACTGTTCATTAAAAAGAGGCCTGCCCTCGAAAACTATCTACAATTCAGAATCAGTTTGTTCTACAAAATTCTGTGTATATAGTATGAGGTCAGACCTTAATGAGGCAGACAGCTAATTATTTATCCCGCATTAACGGGCAGTAAGCCCCCCCACCTGAAGGCTTAGAGAAATCGAAGAAGCGTAGGTGGGGGACAAAACTGCCCGTAAAAGCCCGATTGGTTCAACTAACAATCAGTGGGGGATGCCCCCCACTGATTGAAGTTTCACTTTATCCCATTATATGATAGCCAGAATCTACATGGATGTTTTCTCCTGTAATTCCACGAGACATATCGCTAAACAAGAAGGTAGCTGTGTCACCAACTTCTTCAGGAGTTGTCGTTCTCTTCAATGGCGATTCTTCTTCAATTTTTCTCAAAATTGAGTTGAAGTCGCTAACTCCTTTTGCAGAGAGTGTACGAATCGGACCTGCTGAAATACTATTGACACGAATGCCATATTTACCAAGATCGTAAGCGAGATAGCGGACATTTGCTTCAAGAGATGCTTTAGCAACACCCATGATGTTATAATTCGGCATAACCCTTTCCCCGCCTAGGTAAGACATTGTTACGATACTTCCGCCTTCAGCCATTAAATCTTTAGCTGCTTTTGCAACGGCTGTTAGAGAGAAAGAACTAATATTATGCGCTAGTAAGAAACCATCGCGCGTCGTATCCACAAACTCTCCATCCAATTCCTCTTTATTCGCAAAGGCAATACAATGAGCAATTCCATGTATGAGACCAACTTCTGCTTTAATTTTTGCAAAGCATGCTGTAATCTGTTCATCGTTTGTAACGTCACATTGAAGAATGAGCGATGGTTCACCTTCTAATGTGCCTGCAAGCTCCCTAACGCTTCTTTCCGTTCGGTCCCGACCATATGTAAAAATCAACTTTGCGCCAGCTCCATGGAGAGATCTAGCCACTCCCCAAGCGATACTCCGCTTATTCGCTACACCCATAATCATAAATGTTTTTCCTTTTAAAGAAAAAGTCATAGTAAAATCCCCCTGAATTGATACAAGTTATTAGTACCAGATAATAAATTAGTATAGCAAAGAATAATCAATAACTCAAATTTCACCCACAGTAAGCAATAGTTGTTGCAAACGTAAAACAGTACAATTAACAAATATCGGCATATTTTATATAGTATTGCTGCTCGTATTTTACGCAATACTATATAAATCATGTATTTTCCCTATCCCAACATTCTTTGTTAGCTACCATTAACATGACTGAATAAAAGAAGATTGCTATAGACCCACCCGCTTTACGTTTGATACTATTTCAAGAGGCTTTTTAGAATTGAGGTGGATGAATATTGGGAAAAAGAGAAGCCATTGCAAAAAAAGTTGCTTGGATCAGTTTATGGAGTAATATTGCTTTAACTTTAGGAAAAATGTTAATCGGATGGACAGCAAATAGTGATGCTGTGTTTGCAGATGGGATTCATTCAGCTGCAGATGTTTTTGCATCCGTTATTGTGCTGTTAGTCCTTAAAATTTCTAATAAACCGGCCGATAAAGAACATCCATATGGCCATGGAAAAGCGGAAATTATTGTATCTGGAATCATTGGGATTTTATTAACACTCGTTTCAATTTACATAGTCTTCGAAGCGATTACTGGATTTTTCCACCCAATTGAGGCTCCAAATATTCTTGCTTTATGGATTGCACTTCTTTCATACGGACTAAAAGAATATTTATACAGGTACTCACTTAGGATTGCCAAACAACAAAAAAGCAAGGCAATCGAAGCAATCGCCTTAGATCACAAAGCAGACATAGTGGCTTCTATTGCCGCTGCAGTGGGTGTATTGCTATCTATTATAGGGGATCATCTTCAGATCTTTTATTTAATGTATGCCGATAAAGTAGCGAGTTTGTTCGTCGCTTATTTAATTTTCAAAATAGCCAAGGAAATGCTTACTGAAGCCTTCGATATCCTTCTTGAACGAAGCGTAGATACGGAAACTATTAATGCTTATATTTCAATCATTTCAGAATTCCAAGAAGTAAAAAGAATTGATAAAATTCGCGCTAGAGAACTTGGACATTATATTATTGTCGATTTAAGAATTTCAGTTGATCATACAAAAACCATCAAAGAAGGCCATGACCTTTCTAGAGAAATTAAATATGCGTTAATGAAGAAATTTGACAATGTTCAAGAGGTACTCATTCACCTGAATCCCTATTTTTCCGAATAGTAAAAGGTCTAGACAAAAGAAATCAAAAAAATGACGGAACATTTTCCGTCATTTTTTTACTAAACCTATATGGCGTTAAAACGCCGCCATTGACCATGAAGGTTAAATCATATAGCACGCTACACTCACCTAATCCCAATGGTGGCGGTTCGGAGCCAGACTTCGGGGTACTTTCTATACTAAAAGTAGTATACCTGCTAAATAAACTTGGCTATATTAATAAGTTGCGAAGCCCCGTCCCCTTTTCCTTAAAGTGCGTGTTCAAAAAGGAGGATAAAAAGAGCCGAGAAGTTCGAGGAACGCATCTCGAGAGGACCGGAGCGTATGCAGTAATACGTGAGGACCGGAGAGACAGAGCTTCGATGCAATTCGACAGCTATTTTCACCGGACTTTTTGAACATCCTCTTAAAGTAAATAGTTCATGAACATGGTAGCCATACCAAAATAAACAAAAATACTGATAATGTCATTGATCGTTGTAATAAATGGCCCTGAAGCTACGGCAGGGTCTATTTTCAGTTTATGCATAATAAGTGGGACGAGTGATCCTGCAAGTGTAGCAAAAATTAATGTTGTAAAAATAGAAATTCCAACCAAGCTTCCAAGGATTAGATCACGTTGCCAAATATAAACGACGAGCGTAACAACGACTCCACAAACGAATCCCGTAATAAGCCCTGTTCCTGCTTCTCTCATGACTAGCTTCCATTTACTCTCATGCTCTAAATCACCTGTTGCAATCCCGCGAACGGCCACAGCAAGTGCTTGGGTACCCGTATTTCCAGCCATCCCGCCGATTAACGGAATAAACACGGCAAGAATTGCCTTTTGACTTAGTGTCTCCTCAAATCGGCCGATTAAGCTTGCTGTCATCATCCCGAGAAATAACAGAATAACAAGCCATGGCAGACGCTTCCTTGCCGCAGATATTGGGCTCTTATCGACAGTATCAAGATCAGATACACCAGCAAGCTTAGAATAATCATCTGATGCTTCTTCATCCATAACATCAATAATATCATCGACTGTAATAATACCTAATAAATGATTCTGAAAATCAACAACTGGCATCGCTAGAAAATTATAATCACGTATCTGCCGTGCCACTTCCTCCTGATCCTCTGTGACAGAAACAGAGACTACCCGATCATCCAAAATTTCAGAAATCATGGTATCATCATCACTGACAATCAATGTCCGTAACGAGAGAACACCTACTAGTTTTTTATTCACGTCAACAACAAATATATAGTAAATTGTTTCAGCTTTTGGAGCTTCTTTTTTCAAAATATACATGGCAGATCGAACGGTTTGGTTAGCCTCAATCGCCACGAATTCTGTCGTCATGATACTACCAGCTGTATATTCCTTATAACTTAACAATTCTTTAAGCTCACGCGCAGATTCATCATTCATGATGGTTAAATAACTGCCAGCTTGTTCTGAATCTATTTCATTTAGAACATCAGCAGCATCATCGGCGTACATAAGTGAAAGCATTTCAGCCGCGTAAACAGGGTCCATTTCAGCTAGGAGACCTTCGTATTCTGTTTCGTCAATTTTCATGATTTCAAACAATGTAGCCATTTCTTTTGGTGATAAATAATGATAGACCTTCGGACGCAGTTCTTCATTCAGACTCGTAAAAAAGTTCGCTTGATCGTATGGATGTGACTCAATGAACTCCGATCTGAATATGTCAATTTGGTCATCTATTAAAGCTTTAATAAGCAATTCTTCATTAATTTGGCTATTTGGCCTTTTTTGAGAATCCGCTGTTCCCATTATACTTCCTCCTTTCATAAATACTTCCTTATAAAGTGAAACTTCAATCATTGAGGGTTTACTGTCTGTTAATGCGAAATAAAAATATCATACATATTCTTTTCATTATTCGTACACCTTAGTGATAACATATAAGTATATCTCATTTAATACTATTCCAACAAGTTTGCAGGTGAAACAATGAAAATTGACATTATTGGTGATATTCATGGTTGTTACAAAGAATTTATCCAATTAACCGATGAATTAGGCTATTCTTGGGAAACAGGGTATCCCGTTCATCCTGACGGTAGAATCCTAGGTTTCGTAGGTGATCTTACGGATAGAGGTCCTCAATCATTAAAAGTCATTGAATCCGTATATGAACTAACGATCGTTCATAAATTGGCCCTATATGCTCCAGGCAATCATTGCAATAAGCTGTATCGCTATTTTTCTGGAAACAAGGTACAGATTACGCATGGACTTGAAACGACAGTAGCTGAATATAAAGAGCTACCTGTACGCGAGCAAAAAATAATCCGCAAGAAATTCATGGACTTATACGAACAATCTCCACTCTACCAAGTCATTGACAATGAAAAACTTGTAATTGCTCACGCAGGTATCCGGTCCGATTATATTGGAAAAATGAATGATAAAGTGAAGTCATTTGTCCTATATGGTGATGTTTCCGGTGCAAAACATCCTGATGGCTCCCCTGTTAGGCGGGATTGGGCTCTATTCTATCACGGTCATGCTACAATCATTTATGGTCATACCCCGGTATTAGAACCAAGAAAAGTAAACAGAACCTATAATATCGATACAGGCTGTGTATTCGGTGGAAAACTGACTGCACTTCGTTATCCCGAATTAGAATTGATTTCTGTACCATCTACTCTGCCTTTTTTTGCAGAAAAATTCAAGACAAGTTTTGATGAATCATGAAGATTCTTTTTAAAAAGCCTGTCTAAAAAATCAAAGGGCCAGACCTCACAATTCCTAGATACAGTCCAATGATGTGTATGTAACACTTTAAACTGTATATAGAGTGAATGGTCTGACCCATAGACATTCTTTGTTTAACCTTAGTAAATAAGTGTAAGAAGTTGTAGAAAATCCGCAGGCGGTTTCTCCCGAAAAGTAAGAATAGTTCCGGTAATTGGATGAATAAATGTTATTTGACAGCAATGCAAAGCTTGTCTCGATATTCGATCAAGCTGTCCGCCATACAAATCATCTCCACAAAGAGGATGACCGATATAAGCAAGGTGAACACGGATTTGATGCGTTCTCCCTGTTAACAGTTGCAACGATAGATAAGTATGATTCACTCCAGACTGCAATACCTTAAATTTCGTACAGGCATATTGACCATCTGCTCTTACCTCACGCTCGATAATACTCGTCTCTTTCCTCCCAATCGGAGCTTCTATCTTCCCTTGCTCCTCCAAATTCCCTTCAACAACCGCTTCATACCTTCTGCGAACCTTTCCTGCCTTCTGCTGTTCACTTAGGAGGTGATGGATATGGCGATGTTTCGCTACTAACACTAACCCCGAAGTATCACGATCCAATCTTGTAACAATATGAACAGTCGCAGTAATGCTGTGTTCCTGATAATACGAAAGTATTGCATTCGCGAGACTCCCGGTTGGATGCTCTCTCGAAGGAATGGTATTCATATTAGCAGGCTTAACCAATACCATTACATAATCATCTTCATAACAAATATGAAGGGGCAACTTTTCTGGAAGCAACCCAATACTCCCAGTTTCAAGCGGGAATTCTGCTGTTACAGTATCTCCCGTCTTAAGTACATGACGAACAGTCACTTCCTCTTTATTGACGGTCAACTTCCCTCCATCAAACTTAATTGCTGTTAATGCGCGTTTTGAAATACCTTGTTCGAAAAGAAAAATTCTTAAAAGCTTTCCCGCATCTTTCTTCTCTACACTCCAATTTAATCGAAATGGGGATCCAGTTTTGTCTGACATAAATACCGTAACTCCTTAATTCGCAATAAACGAATCATGCACTCGCTTCCAAAAAGGAAACGGTCTAAACCGCGCAAATCGAATTTTCTCATCCGCTACTCTAAATTGTATCGATTTTACATCTTCATGAAGCAATGAAAGATGATCAATAGTAATTTGAAAATCAACATTGTTAACAGGCTTCAACATACATGTATGATGAGCAGGCAAGACTAGCGGCGATCCTACCGTCCGAAATACTCGGTTATTAATGGAAGCCATTTCTGCAAGTTGAATCGACGGAATTGACGGATGAATAAGCGCGCCACCCAAAGCTTTATTGTATGCCGTACTCCCTGAAGGGGTTGATACACAAAGCCCATCTCCCCTGAATGTTTCAAAATGCTCACCGCGCATTTCCACATCCATCACAAGTGTACCTTCCACACTTTTAACCGTTGATTCATTCAATGCTAAAAAGCGCGACTCCCTCCCGCCATGCTGATACTTGATAATCACTTCAAGTAGCGGATATTCAACGACCTGAAATGGAGTTTTTGCCAATGCAATCACTAGCTTTTCGATTTCCTCTGGAATCCAATCTGCATAAAAACCAAGGTGGCCAGTATGAACGCCAACGAAGGCGGTTTTATCAAGGCGGTTTTTATAACGATGAAAGGCATATAGTAAGGTACCGTCTCCCCCAATAGAAATGACTATATCTGGCTTGTCTTCGTCATACTCTAAATTAAAATCTTGGAGATACGTCCTCATTCGATGCATTAAAGTATTCGACTTCGAATCACCTTTTGAGGTTATGGCAAATTTCATACAATCCCACCTTCATGTTTTCTGCTGCTCATTCTTTTGCTTTATCTTTCTTTCGTGAAAAAACGCGCTGGGCTTCCTGTATTTCGAGCCGTATTTGCGACATTTCCTCATCCAGCAAAAAAGCTGCTTCAGCTGCCCGCTGTAGGCGTATTCGAATATCTTCTGGAAAATCTCCGCGATATTTATAATTTAGAGAATGCTCAATCGTTGCCCAAAAATTCATGGCGAGTGTCCGGATCTGTATTTCAATGAGAATCTTTTTTTCACCATGGATCGTTTGGACAGGATACCGAAGAACAACGTGATAGGAACGATAGCCACTCACTTTTTTATGAGAGATATAATTCCGTTCCTCTACGATTTCAAAATCATTTCGGGCCCTTAGTAACGCAACCACTTTTGTTATATCATCCACAAATTGGCACATCATTCGTAATCCTGCAATATCCTGCATTTCAGTTGCCAATTTATTTAGTGGAATATTTTTCTCTGCTGCTTTATCTAAAATACTTACAATCGGTTTTACTCGACCTGTCACGAATTCAATTGGTGAATGTACATGATCACGCTCAAATTCATTGCGTAATCCTTTAAGTTTTACCTTCAGTTCTTCAACTGCTTGCTTATACGGAGCCAAAAAGTCATCCCAATGTTCCATTGCCACACCACCTGTTCATAGAAAAGCGAAAGCGCCTATTAAAGAACTTCGACTAAGGTTTGCCAAGTCCTGTTGCGAACGCCGAAGTCAACACATCCTTTGCCAGTCCGTCATTCATAAGTCAAGCAAGAAAGACGCAGTAGACTTCACGCCATATAACTTAATTATCCGAAATGCGACTGGATAAAGTGAAACTTCAATCAGTGGGGTGTAGTTCCCGGCTGATGGTTAGTTGAACCAATCGGGGTTTTACAGGCTGTTTATCACACCGATTCACACTTTTAAACTTTCTCGATTTATTTAAGATGGAATCTTACAGCCTGTTAAACCGGGATAAAGTGAAACTTCAATCAGTGGGGTGTAGTTCCCCACTGATGGTTAGTTGAACCAATCGGGGATTTACAGGCTGTTTATCACACCGATTCACACTTTTAAACTTTCTCGATTTATTTAAGATGGAATCTTACAGCCTGTTAAACCGGGATAAAGTGAAACTTCAATCAGTGGGGTGTAGTTCCCCACTGATGGTTAGTTGAATCAATCGGGGATTTACAGGCTGTTTATCACACCGATTCACACTTTTAAACTTTCTCGATTTATTTAAGATGGAATCTTACAGCCTGTTAAACCGGGATAAAGTGAAACTTCAATCAGTGGGGTGTAGTTCCCGGCTGATGGTTAGTTGAACCAATCGGGGTTTTACAGGCTGTTTATCACACCGACTCACACTTTTAAACTTTCTCGATTTATTTAAGATGGGATCTTACAGCCTGTTAAACCGGGATAAACATCTGTTCAACTTTTGCAACAAACTCTTCCCCGTAATTCCCATTTCCCTCAATATTATCAATTAAATAAGTAAGTTCTTCATAGATACTCGGTAATTCTAGTTTTTTATCCCCAGACTTCAGCATAACTGGCAACCTTTCTTCCATAGCCTGTTTCAATGATGCCCATATCGCTTCAGGTAAGAAAATATATGTATAACTTTCAACATTTTCTGCTAAATAAATGAAGGAAACATTATCCGAATCTACAATTACTTGTTCCTTCGGTAATAGATGAGCAATTTCCACTTCTTGATTAGGAATCAAAACAAGATTTCCTGATTCAATAACCGCTTCTACAATATGTATTTTCTCTCTCATAAATCATTCACCCTCCCATTTTAACGATTATATTTTATCACATCCTACAAGGTATTCCTAAATATTCAGGGTTGTCTTAGCAAATTTTCAAATTCATGACACTTTCCCCCCTTTATTAAACAGAGTTTTACTTGTAGAGTTCCTACACAAACGTATATGATACGAATAAAGTGAAACTTCAATCAGTGTGGACTCCAGTTACGCTTCTTCGATTCCTCAAGCCTTGAATTGGGGATTTACTGCCTGTTAATACGGGATAAAAAATAGCTAGAAAGGAAGTACCTAATGAACCAGCATCTTGAAATTGAATTTAAAAATCTACTAACAAAAGCAGAATTCCAGCGATTAAAACAGAGTTTTTCCGTTAAAGACACCGATTTTATCTATCAGGAAAATCACTATTTTGACACACCTCAATTTTCATTAAAGGGTAACGAATCAGCACTAAGAATCCGTCATAAAAAAGGACATTATGAGTTAACATTAAAGCAACCTGCAAAAGAGGGTCTACTTGAAACGAATCAGTCGCTCTCAAAAGAAGAAGCCGAATCTCTGCTTCAAGGAAATCGCATTCCCGAAGGTTATATCGCCACTTTAATTGCTGAAATGGGCATTGATGCGGATATACAATTTTTCGGCACACTCGGGACAAATCGAGCAGAGTTCGCTTATCAAGGTGGTCTGCTCGTCCTTGATCATAGTCTTTATTTAAATACAGAGGATTTTGAGGTAGAATATGAAGTGACCAATAAATTGGCAGGAAAAGAAATTTTCGAGAAATTGTTAGATAGCCTTCAAATCCCAATTCGAAAAACCGAAAATAAGGTTAGACGATTTTACCAAACTAAGAAGAAGCAATTATAATCACTAGCATATTCAGAGGTGTAAATATTGAAAATAGAAGATTTTAGAACTTTAATAGAACTTCAAGCCCTTCAAGGTTTAAATACAACGACAAGTACAGGAGAAACATCTACTAATGACATGTTTCAAAAGCTCTTATCGGAATACATGACAAACAATCCGAGTGAACAAACTACTATGCAGACACTAGGAACTGTATATGACAAAATCAGCGAGGAAACTTCCAATATTCGCTTATCAAGTCAACTACCAATCAGTATTTCGCCAAGTTTACCGCCAACCATCCTAAACTCCATTAGCAAAGGTACTGATAAAAAAACAGATTATGATCATGTTATTCGGCAAGCAGCTTTGCAATACAATATCCCTGAAAAGTTGATTAAGTCCGTCATTTTGCAAGAGTCTAACTTTAATGTTGCTGCCAAAAGCCATGCAGGGGCTTCAGGTCTTATGCAACTTATGCCCGCAACAGCAAAAGGTCTTGGCGTAACAGATATCTCAGACCCTATTCAAAATATAATGGCTGGAAGTAAATACCTAAGCAAGATGCTAAACCGTTATAATGGAGATACAGAACTTGCACTTGCTGCCTATAATGCCGGACCAGGAAATGTCGACAAACATAATGGAATTCCACCATTTAAAGAAACACAAAATTACGTGCAAAAAGTCATGAAAACGTATTTAAGCTAAGAACGATCCTAAAATCAGAATTGAAGCGATATGTGTAAGAAGCACCCAAAGGAGAACAAATCCTTTCAGGTGCTTTTTACTTTGTCCAAAGAGCAAATTTCAATAAGAAATGTTCTTTGGCTTTGTGTAGTAGTACAGAATATCTAATTTCCTTAAGCTAGATATTTGTTATATTGCAACGGCGTTGTTAAAATGAGAATATACTTATTCTTTTTAAAGGGAGTAATCATCATGACACAAGCGAACCCTATACCATTCGAAGTAATTGGAGAGGCGCTTCTATATAAATTAATCGATGTCTTTTATGATAATGTGAGTCAACATCCGGAATTAAAGCCCATTTTTCCTGAGGAATTATCGGAAACAGTCCGTAAGCAAAAACAATTCATGACTCAATATCTAGGAGGCCCCTCTCTCTATACAGAGGAACACGGTCATCCCATGCTAAGGGCCCGTCATCTTCCGTTTGAGATCACTCCCAGTCGTGCCGAAGCATGGCTATCCTGCATGAGGCAAGCAATGGATACAGTCGGACTCGCTGGAGATATAAGAGAGTTTTATTATCATCGTCTTTATTTGACAGCACAACATATGATTAATACTTCCGAACAAGACATGAAAGGAGAAGGAAATTGAGCGCTCAGAAACCAATTTTCAACATATCTAATTGGATTAAATCGCAGCATTGCTATGGAATTGGAAAAAAGCCGATTGAAATCTATGTGTTTATCGACCCAATATGTCCTGAATGCTGGGCGCTTGAGCCTATTATTAAGAAACTCCATATCGAGTATGGTCAATTATTCAGTATCAAGCATGTTGTAAGCGGGAAACTGTCTACCCTTCATAACACAAAAACCAAGTATTATGAAAATATGGCAAAAACTTGGGAAAGGACAGCCAGCCGCTCTGGTATGTCGTGTGATGGAAACTTGTGGCTTGAGAATCCAATTTCTTCACCATATGCTGCTTCCATTGCAATTAAGGCAGCTGAATTACAAAGTAGAAAGCTGTCAGCCCGTTTCATTAGAAGGTTACAAGAGCTACTGTTCCTTGACAAGCAGGACATCTCCAATCTCGAAGTCCTAACAAAATGCGCACGTGAAATTGGATTAGATGTGGAGGAATTCCTTAATGACATCACTTCTACAAGTGCAGCAAAGGGATTTCAATGTGATCTGAAGATTACATCTGAGATGGAAGTGAATGAAATACCTTCCCTCGTCTTCTTTAATGAAAATATTGAAGAAGAAGGAATCAAAGTATCCGGCTTGTATGCATATGAGGTGTATGTAAATATTCTTGAAGAAATGCTTGAAAATCTTCCTACTCCCGCAACTCCGCCTTCCCTTGAGGCATTTATACGTTGCTATAAATTTGTCGCAACGAAAGAAATTGAAGTAGTTTATAATATGAATAAACAAGAAGTCGAAAAAGAAATGAAACAACTTATCCTCAAGCAATTTGTAGAAAAAATCCCTGCCAAATACGGAACCTTCTGGAGATATATCGAAAATAAACACGATTCATTTAAATAAGAGCCTGTCTTGACAGGTCTCCTATTATGCAAAAAACCTAGCAAATCGCGAATTTGCTAGGTTTTTTTATCTATTTATACGAACAAAGGGGATGGGAGAAATTTTTCACGATCAAACAAAGGGGTATAAGTTTGTTTGTGATTAACTTCACAACAATAATATAACATGATTCACACTTCTAAGCAACAACTATGTGATTGAATTCACAAGAAAGATTTGGTAATGCCTTGGAGTAGCGGTTTTACTGCCCGTTAATGTGGGGGGAAAAAGCAAGGCTCCCAATAATGGTTGACAAGCATAAGATTCTGCCAAGATCTGGATTGCATCAAGAACCGAGATTTCCAGACCTGAATGGGCATTTTCCAGCCCAAAACGCGTTTCGCATTCCAACATGAGAAAATCCCAGCAAATCGCGAATTTGCTGGGATTTCCTATCTATAATATACGAACAAAGGGGATGGGAGAAATTCTTCACGGTCAAACAAAGGGGTATAAGTTTGTTTGTGATTAACTTCACAACAATAATATAACAATATATACGACATTTTTCAACATAATATGACTTCCTTCACAAAATTGTCATATTTTTAGAGTGCAGATGCATAGTTTATAGAGAGAATACTTCTGGAGGTAAGTAACATGAAAACTATCTTATTCTTATTATTGATTCTGATCTCACTTTCCCTGCATTTTTTAGCTTTTCTAGGACTATTCCCTCTATACATCAGTTCACCTATTCTTTTTCTTACCCTATTTATCATTGTCTTTACTTTCAGTCAGAAAAATCGGTTCAAAGGTTATTAGAGAGCGCTTTATCGATTATTAGTACCTTTACGTTTTCATAATACCAAACGGTATGACGCTATAACGCCACCATTTACTATGAAGGATTAATCCTGTCACACGCCACGCTCATCACAATGGTGGCGGTGCGAAGCTGGATTTTGGAGTTCTTTCTATAATAAAAGAGGGATTCCTTCTATGTAGATTGGCTATATTAAAGGTTACTCAAAAAGGAGGATAAAAAGAGCGGTCGAATTTCTCGGCTCTTTTTATCCTCCTTTTTGAACACGCACTATTAGTAAGTCGCGAAGCCCTGCCCCAGGTCCTAAAAGGATGATCTTTAAGAGCAATATGTCTTAAAGTCATCCTCCATCCTTTACGCTAATAAAGATTCCAATTCAGTTAGCTTTGCTTCAAACACTTTTAAAGCTTCTTGAATCGGCTCTGCCTTCGTCATATCGACGCCTGCTTTTTTCAAAACCTCAATAGGGTAATCCGAACTTCCTGATTTCAGGAATTCTAGGTAGCGACGGACGGCCGGTTCTCCTTCTTCAAGGATCTGTTTACTTAAAGCTGTTGCCGCGCTGATTCCAGTAGCATACTGATACACATAGTAATTATAGTAAAAATGCGGAATTCTAGCCCATTCAAGGCCAATTTCCTCATCGATAGTAATGTTTGGCCCAAAGTATTTTTTATTCAACTCATAATACTCTTGTGTTAATACTTCAGCCGTTAACGCTTCTCCATCTTGTGCCTTTTTATGGATCGTATGCTCAAATTCAGCAAACATGGTTTGACGGAAAAGCGTGCCGCGGAATCCTTCCAATTGATGATTTAATAAATAAATTCGCTTCTTCTCATCTTCAATTGTATCAAGAAGATAATCATTCAACAGGTTTTCGTTACAAGTTGAAGCAACTTCCGCAACGAAAATCGAATAATTTCCATATGGATATGGCTGATGCTTTCTTGTGTAATAGCTATGAACGGAATGACCAAATTCATGGGCAAGAGTAAACAAATTATTGACATTATCCTGCCAGTTCATCAAAATGTAAGGATTCGTTCCGTAGGCACCAGATGAATAAGCGCCACTACGTTTCCCTTTGTTTTCATGAATGTCCACCCAACGATTTTCAAAGCCTTCTTTTAATACGTTAAGATAGTCTTCTCCTAGAGGAGCTAGTCCTTTTAGAATATATTCTTTCGCTTCATCATATGTTACATCCATTTTCACTTCTTTAACGAGCGGTGTGAAGAGATCATACATATGAAGCTCTTCTAAGCCAAGTACTTTTTTACGCAAGTCAATATAACGATGAATTAAATGCAAGTTCTCGTTTACTGTCTGAACAAGATTGTCATATACCATTTCAGGTATATTATTATCACTTAATGCAGCATGACGGGCAGATTCATAGTTGTGCACAGAAGCATTGAAATTATCACTCTTAACTTGACCTGCAAGTGTGCTTGCAAAAGTATTACGGAACTTGCCATACGTCTCATATACACCTTTAAATGCATTCTCACGCACGCGACGATCCTCGCTCTCAAGAAATCGAATATAGCGGCCATGAGTAATTTCTACTTCTTCACCGTTTTCATCTTTAATAGTTGGGAAAACGAGATCTGCATTGTTGAGCATACCAAATGTATTGCTTGAAGCATCAAAAACCTCAGATGCCTGTGCAAGTAATGCTTCCTTTTCTGCTGACAAAATATGTGGTCGTTGAAGATTAATTTGTTCAAGAGCATGAGCATATAATCTAAGCTCTTCCTTTTCATTAAGAAATTCGCTAATTTTGCTTTCTTCAATACTTAGAATTTCTGGAACAATATAAGAAAACGCACTACTCGCTTGGGCAACCAAGCTTTTTATCCGTGAATCCATTCCTTGATAAAACGAATTTGTTGTATCTTGATCATAACGCATATGTGAATATGTATAGGCTTTCCCTAACTTTTCCCATACTTGATTTTGATATTGCAATACTGCAAAAAGCTTTTCGGCACTTTCACCTAAGGTGCCCTTATATGCATCTGCCTTTAATAAGTCTTCTTTCACTTCTTGAAAAGCAGTTTCCCAATCTTCTTCAGTTACGTAGATATCCTCCAATCTCCACGTATCCTCAACCGCCACTTCACTCCTAGCAGGTAATGCTTTTACTGCATTTTCTTGTCCCATACATATATTCCTCCATTCTAGAAACAACTTAATTCCGTTTTATTAACACAACTAAAAAACTCGTGGTAACAATGTATGATTCTAAGTCACGTGGTCCAACCTCGATTGATGAAAATTTCTCGTTACCATATTATTTCTCTATTGTTCGAAAAAATCCTTCCGCTTCGATTCAATTAAGAAACAATAGATCATACATATTCTATTGTACTTTACCTATTATCACAAAATCATTTCCGAAAGCTTGGAATAGAGATCATTTTCTAATTGCATACATTCAACACTACTTGTAGGTGGAGCAAGCTTATTTTTTATTATATAAATCCCTTTTCCTCCAAATTCCAAAATCTCAAGCTTTGCCAATAAAAATAAATAGGCATCCACTGCTAAAAAAGAGTTTTTCACAGGAAGCATTGGCAATGTTCTTAATCGAATCTGACCGTTTGTAACCCGCCGCTGAAAAGATTGATAAATTTGACTACGATAAATGCGACTGCCGATTTTCTTATGTTGCAAACAATCCATGAAAATCCACCCTTGCCATTCAACTGCAGCTGTTTCAAGGATCACCATTCCTTCCACAGGGAGTCCAATTTCGCTCGGAATCCATGCCGGGGACAAACCATTTTTATATAATTCATTGAAAAACGGATTAGTATGCTTTGCTGTTTTTACTTTGTGGATAGCCCACGCCTTTCTTTGTGCTCGCCACTCTTCAATAAAATGAAATTTCCAAGTTTTATTAGTGGAAAAAAGGATGTTCGGATGAGTGTTGCTAAGAGGTAATACTGTTAACTCTGAAAAGGTTGTACGTGGGGAGAATGGAGTTAAAGGATCTAACATATACAGCTTATGTTGATCTGGACAATACGTTAGGATCATCGGGGAATGAACAGTATTCATGGCAAATAGCCATTGAAAAGCAGAAAGTGAATACTGCCTAGTTTTTTTACGTTTAATTCGCTTCTCTGCTAATATCCAAATCGGTTTAATTCCAGCTTCTTGATAGGATTTTGTACGGGAGAGAAATACTTCCTCCGATATGGGAGAGCATTGAAATTCAATCGCATAGGATTGTTCTTTATAGTAGATGAGGATATCGGGCCGCTGTCTTATTTCAGGAAGATATGGTTCCATTTCTACTTCAATACGATTGTTAACAAACCATTGGAATAATTTTCGCTTTCCTAAAAGGTGATATTCTGATTCTGGTTCAGACGAGGCTTTACAAGCGGATGCTTTTTTGTGAGCAAAATGCGGAATCTTGATTTGGCCTGCCTTTAGGATTAGCTCTGCTGCACAACAAGGGCAATAATAAGGATCTGTTTGCCATTCAGCTAGCCGTTCTTTCGGGATATTTTCAGGAAGTGTAATGATATTTCCTTGAACACCTCTGGCAGTGAGCATACAATTCCCCCTTTCTTTACAACATATTCTACATGAAGACAGCCATTCCTCTTTTTCGAGGATATTTTAAAAAAAGATCAGACATATTATTATACAAAAAAGCCGACATCATTATCGTTCATAATGAAATCGGCTGTTAGTTATGAAAAATATTTATGGACGGTTTCAAAAACATGTTCATCCATTACCACTCTTCCATATTCTTCAAGCATATGGATTGTGATTGAAGATTCTTGACTATATTCAAGTAAAAGGCTTAAAACATCATCAATTTCTTCTTCTTCAATGTCCTCTTCCTCAAATTCGATATAGAGAAAATATCTATTATTATAGGCATATAATTGTGTCTTAAAGTGATCAAGACCACTGCGCTTACTTAGTGAAATGACATCTTCAAAGTCATTGAACTCCGTGATAAACTCAATGATACCGTCCTCAAACTGAATGGGCTCATGGCCATCGTCTTTCCCTTGGTATTGTTCATCTAACAAGGATTCAAGCTTATCATCGACATGTAGTTCGCCAAATCTTTCATCAGTAATCGGCAGTTCTAGCTTCTGACCATCCTTCGTCAATTGAGCCTTCGTAACCAATATCTCAAGACCTTTTTCCATAGCTTGAACTTGAATCCATAATGGACCTTCAATCATAAACTCTTCTTCTTGATGTACTTCATCCATCATCTCCCAGAAAAGTTCCTCACTTCGTTCTCGGCTATACCAAATATCTTCCCTATTGAAGCCGCGATCTTCAATATCTATATAAGAAATGTAAAACTTCACTGTATCTTCATTTATACGTTCGATCTCCACGTAAATCCTCTCCCTTCTGTGCATGTTTTGAAGGGATTTACCCCCGAAAAATTTTGCTCTTTCTTTTATCGTTACCCACCATACCCTTTTGCATTACCGGTAGATAAGGAAATATGTTGTCATAATTTATTTTATGATAAAACTCTTCATAATGGAAATAAAAAAGCTTCAATCGGTTAAAAACAAACGATTGCCTAATGTTCCATATATTCTACAAAATTCCCACAGGATATGCAACTGTAAAACAGGAAATATTTTTGGAATAAAATGAAACTTCAATCAATGGGGTCTTGACTTTCCGTTAATGCGGGATAACTCCATCTATAGTGGATATTCTTATGTAAAGTAAACGATGAACAGATTAATATTGTAGGACACTACTTTCTTCCATCAGCATCTTGCTTCGCACGCATTTGTATCTACTATCTAAAAAAAGAGATATATTAAAAAACCCTGTCAATAATTTAGACAGGGCCTCTGCTTATAATTAGTTGACCATTCGCTGAGCTTCACGTAGTTGGAACGAACGGACTTTACGTGGTAGGAATCTGCGAATCTCATCTTCGTTATATCCAACCTGCAATCTTTTTTCATCAAGGATAATCGGTCTTCTTAATAGACCTGGATTATCTTTGATTATTCTATACAGTTCTTGAAGTGGAAGAGATTCCACATTTACATTTAGTTTCTGGAAAGTTTTCGATCTTGTCGAAATAATCTCATCTGTTCCATCTTCTGTCATACGAAGAATCTCTTTAATCTCTTCAATTGTAAGCGGTTCAGAAAAAATGTTTCTTTCAGAATAAGCAATATCATGTTCCTCGAGCCATGCTTTTGCTTTACGGCAAGAAGTACAGCTAGGTGATGTATATAAAGTTACCATGTTAACACTCACACTCCCTAAGTATAGAATCGACGATCTATGATGGGAAACTTATCATTCATTTCAGTTTCAGGTCTAGATTGAAATAACTATAAAATAGTAATTCATATTAATATTATACACTAAAATCAGCAAATTGCATACTCTTTTCACAAAGTTTGATACGCTTTCAAAGTCCAAGCTTTATTTTATAATCAAGCCATCTTTCTT
Organism: Paenibacillus sp. FJAT-29882; assembly: GCF_001510645.1. Classification (GTDB taxonomy): domain Bacteria; phylum Bacillota; class Bacilli; order Bacillales; family DSM-1321; genus Peribacillus. The sequence goes on from NZ_LMVB01000001.1 coordinate 2,606,351, forward strand.
TGTCATTTTAGATTACGAATGGGTATTCTAATTGAAAATTAGCATAAATGATTCTCAATTACTTTTTTCTTAACACTATTTAAAGTACCCAATTTATTTTGTTCTAAACATTTTAGTTTGTATCTTTCATTTTTTCCTATACTCCATTTTTGTTCCTATTTTCATGAATGCTCCCCCACCTAAAATGCTAACGTATTTTTGAGGAAGGGGTTCTGTCGTATCGATGTATTCACCTAAAAGTTCTCCGTGAACCTGAACGATTAACGAGCAGTGGGGCTGTCACATCAGTAGACTATATACACCCCGACCCTCTATCCCATTGGTCTTGCCGTTGGGACTTCTTTTTTACATAATCATTGTTTGGGGGTTCCAAACATTCACGGTTTCCATATTGAAGTTCGTTTCTTTTGTTAATCGCAACCAAGTTTTTTTCAAAATATTAGCTGCTCCATTTACATCCGCATTGATGAACCCATTCCGATGTGAAAGATATAACCCTCTTTTCATACGCTTGCCGGAGAAGTGTTTCTTTCTATCGCTTTCACCATAAGTTGGGAGATCGTCACCATCAAGAAACCTTGCTTTGGACGTGTAGGATTCCTCCGTCACAACGACGTTAATTCCGTGCTGCGATGCTTTGTATGTCATCATGCTGATCAACAAACTGTAGGGAATACTCACAAAAGTTTGGTTGTTTCTTTTGCCAATGATACTCTTTTGTTTCCACGCTTTGTTTTGTCCAATGATGATGGTATGGATGTTTTCTTCTAACGTGATTTTTATCACTTCTGAACTTGCCTTATGAAAAATATCCTTCATTTTAAGGAATCTTTTTTGATGTAGTCTTTCTAATCGTTCAGAAGTAAAAGGAGCTTCATTCGCTTGTTTTCCCTGTCGTAAAATACCAAGAAGATAAGCTTTCTTTTTGTTGTAGTATTGATTGATAGATTTGACATGTTTGCCCTTGACTAATAGGGGTGCTCGTCCCGTATTTGTCACATTGGTCGCAAGATGATCAATTCCTAAATCAATACTCATAAACCTACCGTTATCTTCTAATTCTGTTTTTTCAAAAGAGATCTCCATCACTAACTCTACAACATATTGGTTGTATTTCGGAATCACACGAACCTGTTTTAACCGACCTTCAGCAAAGCCAAGTTTGCCAATATTTAGTTCTTCTTTTGTTTTGGGAAACTTTAAGAATTTCTTGTTTTTAATGACGCAATCTTGGTTGGTAAAAGTCATTTCTTTCTCTGTTGCCCGACTGTATGTAGGGATTTTTGGTTTCGCTTTGTATTTAGAAGGATTTTGCTTGTAATCTTTTAAACTCACATGAAAAGATTTCCAGTTTTGAAAAACTACCTTCATTACAGATTGACTGGCTTGCACGGGAAGAGAGCGATAATCTTTTTGTGAAACGACCTTGAATAAAGCATCCCAAAAATGATAGTTTACGTAAGGTTGCTCTTTTGATGGTTTAGTAAAAAGATGACATGTCACTTCTGTTTGTTTTTCTTTCGGTTTGGCTTTTTGTCTCATTACGCCTTTTGATAAGCCAAAAATTGAACATCATTCATCCGATCTATTTTTTTATCAACTGTATCCAAGACTTCTTTTTGTAAAGGTGCCATTCTTTATCTTGTGTAAGTCCTGTGTAAATCTGGCGTATGTAAAAATTAGTGGTATTATACATGTTCTTAACATTTTGAGTTATATTTTAAAAATACCCATGCATACGATGTCCTTTTTTAATCCAAATTTGGTGCGTTTTATACTTCCTTTTCCTTCGTTTTCCTTTGTCATATTTTCTCACCTCCTATATCGATTATACCAAACATACGTTCCCGATTGCTAATAATACGATTTATTTTGAAAAACAAAAACTGCCCCTTCACCCCCTTCTTAATTTTTCAACAAAAATTTGAAGAAGGGGTACTCTTGGAAAAAATGATAGATTTGATAATAACAAAAAACGATCTCTGTATTGAGATCGTTTTTTTGTTATTGCTTATACATTTGTTGATATTGTTTAAATTCCTTGTCAGAGCAATTCACATAGTGTCCTGGTCTGACTTCGCGCATCTTCACATCATCACTTTCACTATAGTTGTGAATGCTTGGATTGTAAATAATTCGTTTCCTTGTACGTTCACTTGCAGGATCCGGAAGAGGGATTGCCGAAAGCAGAGATTGTGTATAAGGGTGAATTGGATTGTTATACAAGTCATCACTTGGTGCAAGCTCCACTAATTTACCGAAATACATAACTCCGATTCGATCACTGATGTACTTAACCATGGAGAGATCGTGTGCAATGAAAAGATACGTTAAACCATGTTCAATTTGTAGTTTTTTCAATAGATTAACAACTTGTGCCTGAATGGAAACATCCAATGCTGAAATGGGTTCATCCGCAATGATGAATTCAGGTTTAACAGCTAACGCACGGGCAATTCCGATACGTTGGCGCTGGCCGCCGGAAAATTCATGCGGGTATCGATTGGCGTGTTCACGATTTAAACCTACCGTTTCAAGTAGACTGTATACACGTTCCGCTCTCTCTTTAGGAGTTTTCGCTAAGCCGTGAATGTCAATTCCTTCAGCGATAATATCAATGACCTTCATCCTCGGATTTAAGGACGCGTACGGATCTTGGAAAATCATTTGCATTTTTCGGTTAAAATCTTTTAATTGTTTTTTACTTTTCGAGCCATGGACATTTTCGCCATCAAAAATAACTTCGCCATCCGTTGCATCGTAAAGGCGAATGATCGTTCGACCAGTAGTTGATTTACCGCAACCAGATTCACCGACTAATCCTAATGTTTCACCTTTGTAAATATCAAAAGAAATACCATCAATTGCTTTAACCATATTTGGCTTGCCGACATTGAAGTATTGCTTTAGATTTTTAATTTCGAGTAACTTTTCACGTTCAACCATTATTGCCCCTCCTGTCCAGCTTGGAATTGTTTCATCCGTTTAACTACAGCTGCTGGCGGTTCTACTTTTGGTGCATCAGGGTGCAATAACCAAGTTGCCGCATAATGTGTGTCAGAGACTTTAAACATTGGGGGTTGCTCTTCTAAATCAATTTGCATCGCATATTCATTACGTGGCGCAAATGCGTCACCAACTGGCGGATGTAATAAATTTGGAGGAGTTCCCGGGATTGCATATAATTCTTCCTCTGCGGAATCTAGACTCGGCATCGAGCTGATTAATCCCCATGTATATGGGTGTTTAGGATTATAGAAAATTTCGTCTACCGTGCCAATTTCAACAATTTTTCCGGCATACATAACCGCTACACGATCCGCTACATTGGCAACAACACCAAGGTCATGCGTAATGAAGATAATTGACGTATCAATTTTCTTCTGCAATTCTTTCATTAATTCAAGAATTTGAGCCTGGATCGTTACATCAAGAGCTGTTGTTGGCTCGTCTGCAATCAAGACCTTCGGATTACAAGCAAGAGCGATTGCGATAACGACACGTTGTCTCATTCCACCAGAAAATTGGTGTGGGTATTGTTCAAAGCGTTGCTCAGGATTCGGAATCCCGACCATACTAAGCAATTCAAGCGTCCGTTTTTTCGCTTCACTTTTACTAACATTCTGATGCTTAAGAATCGGTTCCATGATTTGCTTACCGACTTTAATTGTCGGATTTAAAGATGTCATTGGATCTTGAAAAATTAGTGAAATGTCTTTTCCACGTACTTTTTGCATCTTTTTTTCACTTAACTTAGCTAAGTCTTTACCATTGAAAAGGATTTCGCCACTTTTTATTTCCGAGTTTTGCGGCGGTAAAAGGCGCATAATTGCTTTAGTCGTTACTGATTTACCTGATCCTGATTCTCCTACTATTGCAAGTGTTTCACCTTTTTTCAATTCAAAGTTCACACCTCGAATCGCTTGAACTTCTCCCGAGAACGTATGAAACGATATATTCAAATCTTTAACTTCTAATATGTTTTCCAACTTTTTCACCTACCTATTAATCGCGCATTTTTGGATCCAATGCATCACGGATACCATCTGCAATCATGTTAAAGCAAACCATAATGATGCTGATAAAGACTGCTGGGAAAATCATTAAGTGTGGATACAATCTCAATGTTTTAAATCCATCATCAATTAACGTACCTAATGAAGCTAGTGGCGATGAAAGTCCCAAACCAATGAAACTTAAGAATGCTTCAAAGAATATTGCATTTGGAATGGTAAACATGGTGTTAATAATGATAACACCCGCTAAATTTGGCAGTAAATGTTTGAAAATGATTTTGCTATGAGAGTTTCCTAACGTTCTTGAAGCAAGTACATATTCTTGTTCTTTCAATTTTAGCACTTGAGCTCGCACAACTCGCGCCATCGTTGTCCATCCTGTAATAGCAAGTGCAATCGTAATCGACATAATCCCTGGTTTGAAAACGAGGATCATTAATATCACGACAACAAGGTTTGGTATTCCAGAAATCACTTCGATTACACGCTGCATCATACTATCCAGTCTGCCACCAAAGTATCCTGCTATTGCTCCATAGGTGACGCCGATTACCATGTCTAATAATGCTGCCAAGAAAGCGATATAAAGGGAAATTTGAATTCCTTTTGCCACACGCGTGAATAAATCACGGCCTAAAGAATCTGTCCCAAACCAGAAGTATTCATCAATATTCTTCTGTTCATATACATCGACAACTGTACCATCATTACGGACCATTGTTCCGTCAAAGGGTAACCAGCTTACACTTTCCAATGCCGGGATTTTAGCAGGCAAATTTGTCCGTTTTAAATCTTGGTCATTTGTTCCATGTCCGCTAATTAGTGGACCTACAAAGGCTAGGATAATGACCAAAAGCATCACAATCATACTAACGAGAGCTGCTTTATTTTTTCTTATTCTTAGCCATGAATCTTGCCAGAAATTTAAGCTAGGCTTGCCAATTACCTCACCTAAGGAAGCATCCAGAATGGCAGGAGCAAACTTGTCTTTACTTATTTCCATATCTTCTTTCGCCATTACTTTTTACCTCCTGACAACCTAATCCGCGGATCAATAACCCCATAAAGAATATCTACTATAAGGATAATGACAACAAACATAAATGAGAATAACAGAGTCGTTCCCATAATAACGGAATAGTCATTTACTGTTATCGCTTTAACGAATTGTTCCCCGATTCCCGGGATGGCAAATATCTGCTCAATAACGAGAGAACCCGTCATTAAGGAAACCGTTAGGGGTCCTAATACTGTTATTACTGGGATTAACGCATTTCGTAATCCATGTTTAAAGGCAACCTCGAAGCTACTTGCACCCTTCGCTTTTGCAAGGGTAATATAATCTGAACCTAATACATCAATCATTTCTGTTCTCATAAATCGAGCCGTAATGGCGATAGGGAACATAGCTAGTGCAATCGTAGGCATAATGGTGTAGTCCCAGCCCTTCCAGAACAATACTGGTAACCAGCCTAGCTTAACGCCAATATAATATTGCATGACACCCGCAAACACGAAGTTAGGGATCGATTTACCAAGAACAGCTATGAATGTCGAACTATAATCGATCCAAGTATTTTGTTTTAATGCGCTAATAACTCCTAGCACAATTCCGATAATCGTACCGAAAAAGATGGCTTGAAATCCTAACACTAGTGATGGTTGAATCCGCTCAAGTAATAATTGTGTGACTGGAACATTATTAAACTGAAACGAAATTCCTAAATCACCTTTAAGTAAACCAACAATATATTGTGCGTATTGTACCGCTATAGGTTGATCTAATCCGTAATTTTCCTTCATGATTTGTAATTGTTCAGGTGATAATTTTCCCGCTGTGGAAAAAGGCGTACCTGGAATCAATTTCATCAAGAAAAAGGTTAGGCTGGCAATAACAAATAAGGTAATTAACATATAAATAAACCTTTTTATAATATATCGAGCCATTTGCACACCTCCTACATATTCGAATTTTCTCTATAATTCGACAATTTTTATAATAGGGAAAAGAGAGTATATCAAGTACATATACTCTCCTTTCTGCTTTCAAATCATTTTTATATGTTTTGGTATCCTATTCTTCAACTGTGATCCATTTATAAGAATAGTTTGGACCAAATGGTAAAGCAACTAATCCTTTAACTTTAGGACTAATTAGGATGTTATCTGCTCTTTGGTAAGTTGGTGCCACACCATAGTCTTCAGCTAAGAATACGCGTTCAGCTTCTTGAAGTGTTGCAACATACTCTTCTTGATTCGCAGCCACTTCTTCAGCTTTTGTAATTAATCCGTCATATTTAGTGCTTGAATATGACATTTCATTATTCGGGCTGTCTGTTAACCAAAGATCAGCGAATGTCATTGCATCTGGATAGTCAGGACCCCAACCAGAGTGAAGTAAATCATAGTTTCCAGCTTTTGCACGATCAAGACGAATCGCAAATGGAACACTCTCAAGATTAACTTTTAATCCAGGTAGGTTCGTTTCCAATTGGTTTACAATATACTCATCTTGCTTCTTAGCTGAATCTGTGTCTCCACCTAGGTAGCTAAGCTCAAGCTTGTCTAGTCCTAGTTCAGCTAAACCTTTTTCCCATGCTGCTTTTGCTTCATCAGCATTAAACACAATCAAATCGCCGTTTTTCTCACGGAAATCTTTACCGTCTGGAGTTGTTACAAACTTGTCTGGTACAAAATAGTTCGCTGCAATTGAACCGTTGTTCAAAATGCTTGCTGCAAGATCCTCTTTATTGAAAGCTTTTGCAAGTGCTTCACGAATGTTTACATTTGCAAGTGCTTCATTTTTATAGTTCATTTTAATCCAGTAAACAGATGGTTGAAGGGCACTAACCATTCTTTCATCACCTTGATATTGTGGAACAAGATCGGATGATAAGATATCAGTGATATCTGCTTCTCCACCTTCAAATGCATTCACTTGTGCATTGTTATCTTTAACAACATTAAATGTAATCTTCTTAAGTGTAATTGCATCTGCATCTCGGTAAGTGTCGTTCTTTTCAAGAGTCCATTCCATAGCAGTAGGACCTTTCCAAGCTGTTAATTTGAAAGCCCCGTTTGATATTAGGTTTTCTGCATTACTAGCATATGCATTGCCTTTTTCTTTCACAAACTTTTCGTTTTGTGGATAGAATGTTGGGAATGCCATTAAGTCTTTCCAGTAAGGAAGAACTTTCTCAAATTTAACTTCTAGCGTTTTTTCATCGATTGCTTTAATACCTAAAGTATTTAAATCAAAATCTTTTTTGGCAACTGCAGCATCCGTAATTTCCTGAGCGCCTGCAATTTTTCCATTCATCATATATGGACCATATTCTGAAGCTGTAGCAGGATCAATTGCACGCTGCCAAGCGAATACGAAATCTTGTGCAGTCACAGGATCTCCATTAGACCATTTTGCATCGATAAGCTTAAATGTTACAGTTTTCCCGTCTTCACTCACTTCTGGCTCTCCGTCTACTAAAGCAGGAACAGAACTACCATCTTTATCTTGTGTGTAAAGACCTTCGTTAATACTATTTAATACGTTAAAGCCAATTTCGTCTGTCGTCTTAACAGAATCCAATGTTGGGATCTCAGATTTACTTAGGACTTTAATTTCTTGTGCTGCATTAGATGTTTTTGCACCTTCAGACTTTTCATTACCATTATCTGCACTTTTTCCACCACATGCTGCCAAGAATACACTTAACACCAATGTCAGTACCAAAAGCAGTGAATATTTAGATTTTTTCAAAATCGATACACCCTTCCCTTATTTTTATGTAACATTTACTATTATACAAAAAATTAAGAATTTGTACATAAATATTTAAAAATAATTTAATGTCTCGTAATCATTTTTTTATAAATAAGTATACTTACTTTTTTTACCTACGAATCGTAAAATTAATTGTAATTTTCACAAAATTAAGCCTTTTCATTTTTAAAATAGTACCTAATTACTTTTTTAGTTTTTTTGTAATCACCTTTTTTAAAAATTAATTATTATATTTAAATAACAAAAACTTATTACATGTACCTCATTATGTTTTGGTATACTTTTTTTAGTAACATGTAGAGAGGGTAGTGAAAATGAAAAAAACGATGATTTGGACAGTTGCAATGGTTTTGCTTTCTTTAATTTTATCTCTAGTCTTGTATCATGAGATAACCTTGCGTTCTTTCCTTGATATGATCTTTTATATAACTGGATGCTTATTAATCTTCTCTTTATTTACGTTGGTACTACAAAAAGGTTTTTTTGATGTCATCCATTATAGCTTTCGTAAAGTATTGCCAAGTAAAAGTACAGAAACGGAAGAAGAAGGCGAAATGCGTCGCCTTTCTGATTTAATAACGTTGAACCTTAGTATCCCTTTCTCAACTGGATTCATTCTGTTACTCATTTTAATTATTGGATTATATATTTATTACTTATGATTTTTTGCAATAATGGCGATGCTGTAAGGAAAATAAGTAGATTTCAACAGTAAATATCTCTACAATGAAAGAAGTAAACTTACTATTATTTTTAAAGCTTATACAGGGAGTGACAATAGGTGAAAAGGATTTTTTCAGGCATACAGCCTACCGGTTCAATAACATTAGGCAACTATATTGGCGCGATGAAGCAATTCGTCGAACTTCAACATGAATATGACTGCTACTTTTGTGTTGTCGATCAGCACGCAATTACTGTTCCACAAGATCGATTAGAATTAAGAAAAAATATCCGTAATCTTGCAGCGTTATATCTGGCAATTGGCTTAGATCCAGAAAAGAATACGATCTTTATCCAATCTGAAGTGCCAGCACATGCCCAAGCAGGCTGGATGATGACATGCAATGTTTATATTGGCGAGTTGGAAAGAATGACTCAATTTAAAGACAAATCTGCTGGGAAAGATGGCGTGTCAGCTGGTTTACTTACATACCCACCATTGATGGTCGCCGACATCCTTCTATATAATTCAGATCTTGTACCTGTTGGTGAAGATCAAAAGCAGCATATTGAATTAACTCGGGATTTGGCTGAACGTTTCAATCGGAAATATGGCGAGATCTTTACGATTCCTGAAATTAGCCTACCAAAAGCTGGCGCAAGGATTATGTCTCTGCAAGAACCTGAAAAGAAAATGAGTAAATCTGATCCAAATAAAAAAGCGACTATTGCCTTATTAGATGATCCAAAACAAATTGAAAAGAAAATTAAAAGTGCAGTTACCGATTCAGAAGGTATTGTCAAGTACGACAAAGAGAATAAACCAGGCGTCTCTAATCTTCTTTCCATTTATAGCATCTTTAGTGGTAAATCGATTGCTGAAATCGAAGCGATATATGAAGGTAAAGGATATGGCGACTTTAAATCGGGATTAGTAGATGTCGTTCTCGCAGAAATCCAACCGATTCAGGATCGCTACTATCGTCTACTTGAGTCTACTGAACTGGATGAAATTTTAGATCGAGGTGCCCAAAAAGCAAATGTCGAAGCAAATAAAATGCTCCGCAAAATGTCTAATGGTATGGGATTAGGACGTAAAAGAAAGTAACTAAATTGCAATGATGATTGGCCAATAGAAAAAGACGTCTCGTTTCTGAGTACGTCTTTTTCTGTGTCTATTTTATAACATAGACTGACTGTCGCCGACTTCCATTTCCCATAGCTTTTCAAAAAATGGTTGGCCTTTTACCAAGTACTCACACATGTGAAGATGTTTATCTGACCAGCCTGCTTTCATTTCTTCATATAATCCAACCCAAGCTTCCTCGAAATTCATCTCCTGTATACTTTCATATTTTTCTGGTGACCACTCTGTAAACCAGTAGCGAATTTCAGCTGTGTGTTTGGCTGTAAATAGTTGATCCATAGCCATAAATAAAAGCTGTTTTAATTGGCGTTCTTTCCGGGTAAGACCTTCCATATATTGCGGTGATGGTGATAATATATGATATTCTTTTTCCGTTGCAACATTATCTGTAAATGTGTACTCTAAGGCAGGATTGTTTTCAATCATGTCGTATACAATTTGCTCTTGGCGTGGAATTAGCCTGCTTTTCCGAATGGGGATGTGATAGCCAATTGTATCAATTGCTAGTATCCCACTTCCGTCTGTAATGACAAAGCAATAATCCAATTGAATTCTTTCATGGTTTTTTCTTGCATAGGCTTTTTGATAAATATCATTGAGTAGTGCTTTCGGTAATTCAGACAAATCATTTTCTATGTAATGAAAAAGGGTTGACGAAATTTTTAAAAGCGGAACTTGATCGAGTAGTTCAATTCCGTCATCTTTTCTCCATTCATGAAAATGGCAAATATTATAGCCGTTTTCTTCTCCTTCAAACCAATTCACCCAAACATCATGAAGATATAACATCATTTGACCCCTCGCTTACTTAGTTCTATTTGTCCATCAGTATAGGCAGTTGTGAGAGAATTTATTCCTTTTATAGGCAGATGATTATTTTTCTTTTCTAAGAAACAAGGATGAGGTGCACTTCACTAGATTACAGGTTTTACCTCAAAAAACTGATTGATCTACATACAATTGATAGCGTTTTCAAGAAACCCTTGCCTGATGATATGCAAGAGGGCAAATTTAAGCAATCCCCCCATATTGGCGCGTGTTTCAACCTCCCTTTCTAACCTTTGCGAGCCGGAACCAAAAAAATGCAGTTTTAAAACACGAAAAGATTCCTCTATATAAGACGTTACCATTAGATACAACCTCTTAATTGCATTTAACCTAAATCCGTTCCCTTTGCCCCCAAAATAAAATCTTCAGATGAGACCGCGAATGTTTTTTTCACTGTAAGATCGTTTTTCTGTTTCACCAAAAAATAGCCAGTGCTATAACCGAGCATGTTTGGATAAGGTGATTTTCCAAGTAATAATTGGTCATGTTTTCTCTCGTTACGCTTCAGCTGAATATCTTCTTTAAGGTATTTCTCCCAATAATGTTTCGACTGCTCATCCGAATATAAGCTGGTCCATTTTGCTAAGTACTCCTTCCCAAGGTAGGTCATGACAGCATGTTCTGCTAAGCCCTCCATGACCATTCGATCAAGCAACGTGAAATCATTTTCATTTTGCTTAACGCAAGCTACCCTACATACGTGATGGTATTCATGAATAAACACAGCGGTAAGTTCTTTCAAACTAATACCAGGACGGACAAAAAGGAATAATTTATCCCGAAAAGCTAAACCAGATTTTGTATCTAGTGATTGATTGAATAAGCCCCCTGCATTCATTGGGAAAATATAAACAGGGATATCTGGGCCTTTCCATAACCTTTGGTAGCGCTGAAAAATAGCCGTTACTTTACTCCAGATGCTCTCTGAAACTAAAGATTCTATGTCTCTTTTTGTTTGGCGTGAATCTCGATACATCCCATGTTGCTGTAACAACCGATACATATTATTCGGTCTCATTTTCGGGAATTCGCCTTCTAAGTGTTTACATATTTCTTTTGGGCTACTATTGTTTTGAAGCCAAACATTCGTTTCAATAATTCCCATCACCCTCACCCCCACTATGTTTTATCCATCATATGTTGGGCAGCCAATGATGATACAGTCAATGAATGGTATTTTCCCGAAGTAGTTTAATAAATTTTCTAATCCAATATGAATACAATTTATTTTGTATATCGCTATACAAGATTTTCTGGTTTAGCTGAAGGATTACTTCACTTTTTACCTGTGGCTCATACATCGTCATTTAACATAGCCTTTCCGTTTATAATCAAAAAAAAGATTCTCTTCCCATTTGGACGTCGCACACTAAAGGATCAGACAGCATAACAACTATAGCGTTCAAATGTAGTGTATGTAGCACTATGAACTAGATGTAGTGTGCAATCTGACCCTCATAGGACATCCTAAAATGTAGTAGAGAATCTATCAATTATTTTTTAGTCTTCATATTTTTTTAAGACGATTGTTGCATTATGACCACCGAAGCCCAATGAGTTGCTTAAGGCAGCTGTAACCTCTGCTTTACGAGCAGTATTGGCAACGTAGTCTAAGTCACAATCTGGATCAGCATTTTCCAAATTAATCGTCGGTGGCAAGATTTGATCACGAATAGCTAGTGCAGTAAAAATAGCTTCCACACCGCCAGCTGCTCCTAGCAAATGTCCTGTCATCGATTTAGTCGAGCTTACTGCCAATTTATTTGCATGTTGGCCAAAAACTTCTTTTATCGCCATTGTTTCATATTTGTCATTATAAGCTGTGCTCGTTCCATGCGCATTTATATACTGAATATCTTCCGGTTTGAGGTCCGCATCACTCACTGCTTGCTTCATTGCTCTTGCCCCACCTTCACCGCCTGGAGCTGGTGCGGTAATATGGTAAGCATCACCAGTTGAACCGTATCCAACGATTTCACAGTAAATGGTGGCACCGCGTTTTCGTGCAAACTCTAGGTCTTCCAAAATGATAATGCCAGCACCTTCTCCAATAACAAAGCCATCACGTTTTACATCAAAAGGACGGCTCGCTGTATTCGGATCAGGGTTTGTCGATAAGGCAGTATTTGCGCAAAATCCAGCCACAGCCATTTTTGTAATTGGGGCTTCTGCTCCACCCGTAATCATTGCATCAGCATCACCACGTTGGATCGCCTTGAATGCATCACCGATTGAGTTCGTACCAGATGCACATGCTGTAACTGTACATGAGTTGATTCCTTTTGCGCCTAAGGCAATCGAAACTTGACCAGAGGCCATATCAGGAATCATCATCGGAACAAAGAATGGACTTACTCTCTTATAGCCTCGATTTAAAAAGTTTTCATGTTGGTTTTCGAACGTTTCCATTCCACCAATCCCTGAACCAATCCATACACCGATTCGATCTGCATTCGTATCATTAATTTCTAAATTAGCGTCTTTTACCGCCATTGTGGAAGCTGCTACAGCATAATGTGTGAATCGGTCCATTTTTCGGGCTTCTTTACGATCCACATATTCTTCGATGTTAAATTCTTTTAATTCTGCTGCTACCTTAGCAGGATACTCATCTGCATTTAATCGCGTTAATGGACCTATGCCTGATTTACCTTCAAGTATGTTCTCCCAGGTTGTCTTAGCATCATTCCCAAGGGGTGTAACAGCACCAATTCCCGTTACAACAACTCTTCGTTTCGTCATATAGTATTCTCCCTTCTTTATTTAGAAATAACCGTCGCAAGGTTCTATATTATTTCCCCCAGCGCATAGCTATGGCTCCCCAAGTTAATCCGCCGCCAAAGCCGACCATCACAACTAGATCACCATCTTTGATTTTTCCTGCTTCAAGTTCTTCAAACAATGCAACTGGAATTGAGGCTGAAGAAGTGTTTCCATATTTTCTAATTGTAGTAGACATTTTTTCAATTGGCAGCCCAAGTCTTTCCCTCGCCGCTTCCATAATTCGAATATTTGCTTGATGAGGGATAAGGAAATCTACATCTTCTTTTGATAGCCCAGCCTTATCAAGAACCGTTATACATGATTCTCCCATTTGACGTACAGCGAACTTAAATACTTCGCGACCATTCATGATAATGTTACTTCCAGTATCTTGATATAAATGATCTCCACCTGCACCATTTGCGCCTAACTCGAATGAAAGAATACCTCGATTATCTGAAACCTGACTAATCACAGCCGCACCTGCACCGTCACCAAATAAAACGGCCGTATTTCGGTCTTCCCAGTCAGTAACTTTTGAAAGCTTTTCAACTCCGACAACCAACACATGTTTGTATGTCCCCGTTTTAACGAATTGCTCTGCAGTTACCATGCCATACATGAAGCCGGCACATGCAGCACTTATATCCATCGCGGCAGCCTTTGATGCGCCAAGCTTGTCTTGTAACATACATGCTACAGTGGGAAACGGCCGATCCGGTGTCACAGTCGCAACTAAAATCAAGTCAATATCTTTTGCGTCTATATCCGCATTTTTGATTGCTTGTAAAGCCGCTTCATAGGCCATATCTGATGTATCCATATCATCATTAGCGATTCTTCGTTCCTCAATACCAGTTCTAGTCTTAATCCATTCATCTGACGTTTCTACCATTTTTTCCAAATCTAAATTCGTTAACACTTTCTCCGGCAAATAGCGTCCAATTCCAATTATTCCTGCATTCATTTTGCCATCCCCTATCTATTATTAATCCGTTATTATCATCAATTATTATTACCTGGTGCTAATTTTATATTAAAGAAGCTCATGTTGCAAGAGCATGAATAAAAAGAGTAAAAGATTCACATCCAGAAAAAGTTGGACAAGAGCCTAAGCAAGGAGCCAACCATTCCCATATAATACACTAAATGATAGATTAATATCATCAACTCAAATAAAGTGAAACTTCCATCAGTGGGGGTTTTCTTCATCCCCCACTGATGGTTAGTTGAACCAATCGGGGTTTTACAAGCTGTTTATCCCCACCTATTTTTTTGATTCTCTCTCAAAAATTGAGGTGGGGGTATTACAGCCTGTTAAACCGGGATAAAAAGGAGGAATTCATACATGACGGATCATAAACAGTCCCATAATACTGATCTTTTCTCAAGGATGATGTTTTCAAAGAGAAAGGAACCTGAAACAGAAACAGAATCTATTGCGAAAGAAACTACATCTGATATCGATTACATTCAATTGATGGAAAATGTCGATACTTTACTATCTCTCTACGAGAAAACGAAGCCTTCCCTCCAGAAATTCAATCCGCTTTTCGCTCAACTATTGTCCCAAGTTAAAGGAAAATAAAGTGAAACTTCCATCAGTGGGGAGTTCATCCACGACTGATGGTTAGTCCCGTTCTACTGTCGCTAAATCTTCGATAAAGCGACACTACGAACCCGATTGGTTCAACTAAACCTTTGAAAACCACAAAGCTAAGTTTCACTGTATCTCACCAATCGGGGATTTACAGGCTGTTTATCCCCACCAATTTTTTCTTGATTCTCTAAACAAACATTGAGGTGGGGATATTACAGCCTGTTAAACCGAGATAAATAAAAGAGGGTGAAATGCGAAATTCCACCCTCTTTTATTTATTATTGATTTACTGCATCTTTTTTTCCTAGTTCATATGCTTCATACATGACACTTTTGAAAATTTCAAGAAACGGCATTGCCATTTCCATAGAAACCTCTACACCTGATTCTTCAAGCTTTGCTTTAGCTTCTGGAAAATACTTCATCGCAATCGCCATGAATTCCATTGTTTTATCGTTTTGCATGGTTAATCCTCCTCTAAAAAAAGCAAGTTCCTTGACCATCGTAGTATCCTCATCTCGAAATCCTATCTAACCATTCAATTTGAGCAAATTTTGAAAACAAGGTCTGTATCAAGGATGACTTACATTCTTAAAACTGTATTAGATATTCATATTGAATATAATACCCATACATGAGAGAAATGAAAAGGAATTTACCTATTCTATTTATGAATGACTAGATAACTCATTCACCAATCAATGATTGCCATGCTGTACCTGTAATGCAATGCCCTCTTCAGGTGTAGTATGGTTTTCTATTTCAAACACAAAGGTTTGATGTTTTGAATCAATTTCAGAATTTCCTCTAAGTCCTTCTAATAATTCCGGATGAAATACTAGCTGAGCACATAGCGACCATTGATTTTCTTGTTTACTTTTAACAGTAATTATTCTTTCATTCAATGTTGTAATTTGAGGTAAACTGGCCAATAAATCATCGATAAAGATGGCATCATTTTTGTATTCACATGCTAACGCCTTTTCAATTTCTGATCTACTTTTTTTCTGAATACTTACCTCAAATGCCGACTCCTCAGACTGACCTGGTCCATAAATCGTTGGTAGATAAACCACCTTCATCCATTCGGCTTGTTCAACGATCGTAAGAATCTGCTGACTTTCTACTCCCAGTGGATAGAGAAGAACTACCGCCGGCCGATTTTCACTTGGGAGCATACTCCAACTGTGAAGAGCAAGAAGGATTTCCTCTGTCTCCTCAACTGAAAAAACACTTCTTCGTTTATTGAAGTCATACCAAGAAATATAAATGGTCTTCTCATTTGATACGTTCATGTCTGATAAACTACTAGGCTTCTGGAAAGAAAAATTTGCGTTTCTACCGATTTCGAGCTCTTTTTCCTCATTTAATTCCCAATCTATCCCTATTACATCATTACCATGTTCTAGCAGATATTTTGTTAAGTGAAACCCGACAAATTGATACATGCCTACGATTATCGTTTGATCCATCATGTCCCCCCTAATCTAGGACTAGGTTATGACTAGAAACTTTCCACTACATGCTGTATCGTATGCCTAATCTATTGTAAATAGTTCTAAATTCAAATTGTATCTTCATTTTTCTTGAAAAACTGCTGGATTTGATAAGGAATCTTGTATCTTTTTTCTGGGAGTAAATAAACCATTTCTAGATTTTTTCTCTTTTGTTCATTGAGTTGTTTATAATGATTTGCCTGAGCCGTATCATTGTTGCCTAGAACGCGAATAATTTTCAGAGGAGTATGTGTTGGAATTGGATGATCCGGCATAGTTTCAATATATTCTTCAATCTCATTTAGGCCTCTATCATAGGCGAACGCTACCTCTCGAAGCCATTTTTTATAGTACAGCTTGTTTTCCCTTTCTCTCACTAACGGTGACTTTATCGATAACCAAGGATCAATTAAAACGACAGAACGAATTTTGTCATCCATAAACTCAAGAAGCTTTAATGCTACTAAGCTACCAGCCCCTTCTGCTAGTATATGGATTTTATCATTGAGGATTTCACTTTTCATCATCATGAAATAAAGTTTTTCCGCTAATTCAACTGCCTTCTTGCTACCCCAGTTTGCTCCATATAGATGTGAGGAATAAAGCGTGTAGCCAGAATCTTTTAAGTGATTCAGGATACCTCGTCTGCCAGGGTGTTGCAGCCAATAACTATCTCCTTCACAAACGAAGTGACCGCTGTCACCAATAAGAAGAATGGAAAACCCACTCGGTTTAAATGGATAATAAACAATACTCCACTGTCCGTCCATTTGAAAAGTACGTTGGTCCATTTGTCTTACTCCTTTTAATTAATACTTGTTATATATTATGATTTTTCCCTTCAAATGGAAACGTTATATACCTATGATACCGTGTAAATCTTGTTGTGTCATATATTTATTGGCAAAAGCTTTAGTTTACTCGAAAATTGATAAAAACCCATTTTATCGAAATAGTAAATATGATAAGATAAACATAATGCAATAGAATGAGGTGAATATCCATGCGTTATTTTATGACTTTTTTCTGGGCATTCATATTGATGCATATGCTAACATATGTTGCCGGTTCCATGATTGGTGTAGCATATAATTTTACAACTGCTTCTATTTTAGGAGTAGTAAGCACTATCTTAATTCTGATTGTGCCTACAATCCTTCCTAATGATTCGGTTGAAAAGACAAGCCACTAATTTAATCATGAAGCATGTAAAAGAGGCCGACTATTGTCAGCCTCTTTTCAAACTACATCTTCCCGGCGAAAGTTAAGTCCTGGTTATTTTTTATACAAGAAAAATCTTCTCTCCGTCATAGTCAAATACAATTTGTTGTTGATCTGATACTTTCCCCGCAATAATTTCTCTGGCAAGCTTTGTTTCAATTTGCTTTTGGATAAATCGTTTAAGCGGTCGTGCTCCATATACAGGATCATATCCTTGATCGGCAATGAATTCCTTCGCTTCATCTGTGATCGTGAGTGTTAAATGCTGATCCTCAATACGTTCCTGGAGTTGAAAGACCATTTTATCAACAATTTTTCCAATATCAGATTTCGATAAAGGCTTAAACAAAATAATATCATCGACACGATTTAAGAATTCAGGACGGAAATGGCTGCGCAACTCACTCATCACTTGTTCTTTCACCGTTTCTTCTATTTCATCCTGACGATAATCGGACTGTAATAAATAATGGGAGCCGATATTTGATGTCATAATGATGACTGTGTTTTTACAATCAATGGTTCTGCCTTGCGAATCTGTAATTCTACCATCATCAAGCATTTGCAAGAGGATGTTGAATACATCTGGATGCGCTTTTTCAATTTCATCAAGCAAAATAACGGAATATGGCTTACGTCGGATCGCTTCGGTAAGCTGTCCTCCTTCTTCAAATCCCACATAACCTGGAGGTGCCCCGATTAACCGGGAAACTGAATGTTTCTCCATATACTCTGACATATCGATTCGAATCATTTGGTTTTCACTATCAAATAAAGTTTCTGCAAGTGCCTTTACTAGCTCTGTTTTCCCTACACCTGTTGGTCCTAAAAAGATAAAAGAACCAATCGGTCTATTTGGGTCCTTAATGCCTGCTCTTGCTCTGAGGACCGCATCTGAAACAAATTCGATTGCTTCATCTTGACCAATTACCCGCTCGCTTAGGATTGTAGGGAGCCGGAGAAGTTTTTCTCTTTCTCCTTCCACTAGCTTTGTAACAGGAATTCCTGTCCAGCGTGCTACAATCGACGCAATTTCCTCTTCCGTTACTTCTTCACGTAATAGACGGTTGTCTTGTTTATCCTCTTCTAAATTCGCAACAAGAGCGGCTAGTTCTTTTTCCTTTTGTGGAATTAATCCATGGCGCAATTCTGCAGCCCGATTTAAATCATATTCATTTTCTGCTTGTTCTAAATCACGGCGAAGCTTTTCCAATTGTTCCCGATGTTCAGACACATGCTGTAAGGATGATTTCTCCATTTGCCATTGTGCCTTCATTGCATTTGCCTGATCACGTTGCTCGGATAGTTCTTTTTGCAAAATGGCTAATCTATTTTTGCTCGGTTCATCACTTTCTTTCCGAAGTGCGGCTTCTTCAATTTCAAGCTGCATGACCTTCCGGGTAATCTCATCTAGTTCAGTTGGCATTGAATCGATTTCAGTCCGAATCATGGCACAGGCTTCATCTACTAGATCAATCGCCTTATCAGGTAAAAATCGGTCTGTAATATAGCGATTAGACAATACAGACGCTGCTACAATGGCACGATCATGAATTCTGACACCATGATGGATTTCAAACCGTTCTTTCAATCCTCTGAGAATGGATATCGTATCCTCAACGTCTGGTTCTGATACAAGTACCTGTTGGAACCTTCTTTCAAGAGCCGGGTCTTTTTCAATATACTTCCGGTACTCATCAAGCGTCGTTGCACCAATACAATGCAATTCGCCGCGGGCAAGCATCGGTTTTAACATATTCCCAGCATCAAGGGCGCCATCGGTTCTGCCTGCACCTACAATCGTGTGGATTTCATCAATAAATAATAAGATTTCCCCATCGCTTTTTTTGACTTCATTTAGAACTGCTTTTAAGCGCTCTTCAAATTCGCCGCGGAATTTCGCACCAGCGACGAGTGCACTCATATCGAGCGAGAATATCGTTTTATCTTTCAACCCTTCTGGCACATCTTTTCGTACAATTCTTTGTGCAAGACCTTCCACTATAGCGGTTTTCCCTACACCCGGTTCCCCGATAAGCACAGGGTTGTTTTTTGTTTTTCTCGAAAGTATTCGAATGACATTTCGGATTTCTGAATCTCTTCCAATAATAGGATCGACTTTCCCAGACCTTACTTCTGCCACAAGATCTCTGCCATATTTCTTTAGTACTCCATATGTGCTTTCAGGATTTTGGCTAGTCACTCTCTGATTCCCCCTAATCTCCTTGATAATGTTTAATGCGGTCTGATAGTTTACATTGAATGGTGAAAATAGTTTCTTAGTATAAGTTTTGTTCACTTTAAATATCGCAAGTAGAATGTGTTCTACAGACAAATATTCATCAGAAAAACGTTTCATTTCAGACTCTGCTACTTCCATTATGTTTCGTAGCGATGCTGCTAAATAAACACCTTTTCCTTCTGTACTCCCTGTTACTTGCGGTAGTTTGTTTAGTTCTTCTTCAAGCATTGCTTCAAATGGATTTATCGGCTGATCACTCTCTGAAAGAATTCTCATTAACATGCTTTCATCTTGATCAAACAGAGCCTGTAAAACATGCAGTTCATTCAATTCCTGGTTGTTTCGGGAAAGAGCATAATCCTGACTTGTTATAAAGGCATCCTGCAATTTTTCTGTCATTTTTTCCATATCCATAAGTATCCCTCCAACATTAAGCCAGATGGCATGATCTATACTTTGACCTTCTTTGACCTTTAAGTCTATTGTACAATAAAACCCACTAAATTTAAAGAAAGAAGGCTTATATAAGTGTGTGTTCAAAAAGGAGGATAAAAAGAGCCGAGAAGTTTGAGGAGCGATCGTCTCGAGGACCGGATCGTATACAGTAATACGTGAGGACCGGAGAGACAGAGCTTTGAAGCAATTCGACAGCTATTTTTACCGGACTTTTTGAACAACCTCTATAAGGGCAAAAGCAATGGGTCAGATCTCGCCGCTACGAACTACAGTATATGATACTGTATGTAGAGTACGAGATCTGACCCAATTGATGTTCTCTATTTGAATTGATGATTATGGTTTACGTTGGTACATCCAAACACGATTGTGATTCGAATTTTCAGGGAAAGCTTCTCCTGCTTTCAGCTTTACTTTTTTCGGATTATTCACCGTGCTTCCTGTTTCACCTATTTCAACATAAACCCCATTATTCGGCGCTTTTTGTCCAAATTTAAATTGATGATTTTGACCCATGATCATCACTCTCCTTTTGCTGACTGTACTTTTAGTCTTTCCAAAGATGAGTCCGATTATCAATGGTATGTTCGCGAAAATCAGCAATTTTCAGGCGAAATTTTTAAACAAACATGCTTTTTTCTCAATAACTTGATTATCATTAATCATTTTTATTGAAGCAAGTCGACCAAAATCGCTTTTTGAGCATGCAGCCTATTTCCTGCTTGATGAAAAACGACAGAATTTGGTCCGTCAATAATTTCAGCTGTTACCTCTTCCTCACGGTGAGCTGGAAGGCAATGCATGAAAATATAGTCTTCTTTCGCATGCTTTACTAGCTCTGCATTAATTTGATACTCTTTAAATACTTCTAATCGAACGGCATTCTCTGCTTCTTGTCCCATTGATGTCCAGACATCTGCATAAACGATATCAGCACCTTCTATGGCTTCAGTAGGAGAATCTGTCACGACAATTTCGCATCCCTGTTGCTTAGCCTCTTTTTTCGCGTATTCAATAATTTCCTTATTCGGCTCATATCCAGCTGGACACGCAATGGAAAAGTCAATTCCCGTTTTTGCACAGGCAATCATTAAAGAATGTACGACATTATTCCCATCGCCAATATATGCCATTTTCAGGCCTGCAAGCTTCCCTTTAACTTCCTGAATCGTCAATAAATCGGCTAGTGCCTGACATGGGTGGAACATATCTGTTAAGCCATTAATAACAGGAATGGTTGCCGATGCAGCCAACTCTTCAATCTTTTCATGCCCAAATGTTCGAATCATAATTCCGTCAACGAATTGAGATAAGACTTTTGCCGTATCCGCTACCGTTTCTCCACGACCAATCTGGATATCATTGCTGCTTAAAAACAAGCCATGCCCGCCAAGTTGCAGCATGCCAACTTCAAACGACACTCTCGTTCTTGTTGATGATTTTTCAAAAATCATCCCTAACGTTTTTCCTTTTAATGGTGCATACTCTTCCTGAGCTGCCCATTTCGACTTAATATCACTAGCTAATTTTAGCAACTCCAAAATTGAGTCAGGAGCAACATCAGCTAGTGTAAGAAAATCCTTTTGCTGAATGATTTTTCCGTTCTTGATTATTGTACTCATACTTGTGTCACTCCCTTTTTATCTAAACTAAGCCAAGTTTGTAGTGAAGCAATTTTTATCTCTTTTTCAGAAAGCGATTGTAAGTATGCAAGGAAAGTTTCTTCTTCTGAAAAAGCGAGGATACGATATTTCGCTGCTAATAATCGCAAATGTTGATCTTCCTCAGATTTTCCATATGACAATACTGCCGCACCGTTTCCTTGTTTAAGCCATGATTCAAAATCACCATCCGCAATAACCATTCCTGCATCAAGCACTCGATTTAACGTTTCCTCACTTAGATGGATCGTAGGGGAAATGAATAAACCGTTTTTATGCACGTCTCTTTGACCATGATAAACTTTCGCTAATGCTTCATTGATTGTATTTGCAATGGCAATACCTTCTCCAGTCGATTTCATTTCTGGTCCAACTTTCGAATCAAGACCACTTAAAGCAAATGTTGAAAAGACTGGGTATTTAATGGCAGAATACGAGAAATCATCTTCTAACCCTATTTTTCCTAGTAAATTCGACAAAGAATATTTCCCAAGCAATATTTTTGTCGCAACTTGGACAAGTGGAACACCGCTAATTTTACTGATTAAAGGAATCGTTCGACTTGCACGTGGATTGACTTCAAGCACATAAATCTTTTGACCTTGGATAACGAATTGGATATTCATTAATCCTTTATAGCCAAGTTCTACGACAATTTTCTTCGCGTATTCGACCATTTTTTCTTTCATTTCATTGGAAATAGTTGTGCTTGGAAAAATAGCTAGGCTGTCTCCAGAATGGACGCCTGCCTTTTCAATATGTTCGGCAACTAAAGGTATATAGACATCACTACCATCGGCAATTAAATCAATCTCAGCTTCTTGACCAGGTATATAAGAGTCAAGAAGTACAGGGTAAACAAGAGATTCTCCATTGTTCAAACGATTATTTAGACTTTTACGATCTTGAATGATTTCCATTCCCTGACCGCCAATTACATAGGAAGGACGTAATAAAACAGGAAAGCCAATCTGTTCAGCTTGCTTCAGTAATTCTTGTGCGTTATTCGCCATCTCACCAGGAACATGAGGAATATCAAGCTTTTGTAGCAACGTATAGAAACGATCACGATCTTCTAATTGGTCAACGATATCAAAGGATGTTCCCAATAAATTAATGCCTTGCTCTTCAAGCCCTTGTGCAAGATTAATCGCAGTTTGACCACCAAATTGAACGATTACATCTTGAATCCCTTCTGCCTCTATTACATTTAAAACATACTCAAGTGTCAAAGGTTCAAAGTAAAGGCGATCAGCTGTGGCAAAATCTGTGCTCACTGTTTCAGGATTATTATTAATCATGATAGTTTCTACATGTTCTTGTTGTAGGGCGTAAACACTGTGTACTGAACAATAATCAAATTCAATCCCTTGCCCAATTCGGATTGGTCCACTGCCGATAATCAAGACCTTTTGTTTAGCTGACTTTTCCTGCTCATTTTCACCGAAATACGTCGAGTAATAATAATTCGTATGAGATTCGAATTCGGCTGCACATGTATCAACCGTTTTATACGCCGCTGTGACTCCCAGCGTTATCCGCTGCTTTCTCACGTCAAGTTCTGATGCGTCCCATATAGATGCCAAATAACGATCAGAAAAGCCATTTTCCTTTATGAACACGAATTCTTCCTTCGTTAGATCATAAAGATTTTTGTCAGCAAGATTCTTTTCCATTTCTATTATGGTTGAAAAACTCGCTAAGAAAAAATAGTCCATTTTAGTTGCTTCATGAATCGCCTCTATTGTAACATTTTTGCGAAGTAATTCGAAAATCACAAAAATTCGTTCATCTGTTTGCGCATAAAGCATATCCCACAAGTCTGATAAAGATTTTTCTTTTAATGACTTTAACTGAAGACCCAATGTCTTTAGTTCAAGTGAGTCAACGGCTTTTTGAAGAGCTCCTTCAAAACTTCGATGCAAGGCCATTACTTCACCGGTCGCCTTCATTTGTGTTCCAAGCTTACGCATTGCTGTTGGAAATTTATCAAATGGCCATCTAGGAAATTTTACAGCTACATAATCAAGTGCAGGTTCAAAGCTTGCATACGTGCTCTTCGTAACGGGATTGATCAGTTCTGACAAATGATAGCCAACTGCCAATTTTGCTGCAATGCGGGCAATCGGATAGCCCGTCGCTTTTGAAGCAAGTGCCGAAGAACGGCTTACCCGAGGATTCACTTCAATTAAATAATAGCTTTTACTATTCGGATCAAGAGCAAATTGGATATTACAACCGCCGATAATCCCTAATGCTGAAATAATTTTAATCGATGCCGAGCGTAGCATTTGGTATTCTTCATCGGAAAGCGTCTGAGAAGGTGCCACAACAATTGAATCTCCTGTATGAATGCCAACAGGATCGATATTTTCCATATTACAAATCGTGATACAAGTTTGATTGCTGTCTCGCATTACTTCATATTCAATTTCTTTAAAACCCGCAATGCTCCGCTCAATGAGACATTGAGTAATCGGACTTTCCTGTAGCCCACCTCTGACAAGCTCCTTGAATACATCCATCTCTTCTGCAATACCGCCACCAGTACCGCCTAGTGTATACGCTGGCCGAACAATGATCGGAAACCCAATTTTTTCTGCAAAAGCAACCGCTTCATCATAGGTATGAACAATCATGCTTTCAGGAACTGGTTCGTTGATTTCAAACATCAATTGTCGAAAAAGCTCCCTGTCCTCTCCTTTTTTAATGGAGTCAATTGGAGTCCCGAGCAATGTAACGCCATACTTTTCCAAAATTCCAGCTTCATGAAGCTGATACGCAAGATTTAATCCTGTTTGGCCTCCTAATGTAGCGAGCAAGCCATCTGGTTTTTCCTTTGCGATGATTTTTTCAAGTACATCACAGGTTAATGGCTCAAAATATACTGCATCTGCATTCATGTCGTCCGTCATAATTGTAGCTGGGTTGTTATTCACTAAAATGACCCGATAGCCTTCCTCTTTAAGCGCTAAACATGCTTGAGTGCCGGCATAATCAAATTCTGCTGCTTGCCCGATGATAATCGGGCCTGATCCGATTACTAGGATAGTTTGTATGGAATGATTCTTAGGCATATGCTTTTTCTCTCCCGCTATAGTCATTTATCATCTGTAAAAACTCTGAAAAGTGTTCCCCGCTTTCCGCTGGGCCTGGGTTAGCTTCCGGATGGTATTGTGTCGTGACAATCGGTAGTTCAGTATGGACCAATCCTTCAACTGTGCCATCATTCACATTGCGGAATCGTACCTGTAATCCTGTGTTCGTCAAACTCTCTTCCGCCACTTCATAGCTGTGATTTTGCGAGCTCATGTATACCCGTTTCGTTTTCAAATCAACAATTGGCTGATTGGCACCTCGATGACCGAAAAGCATTTTCTTCGTATTCCCACCAAATGCAAGAGCTGTAAGTTGGTGACCAAGACATATGCCCATCGTCGGATAATGAGTAAGTATGCTTTTGATATTTTCAAGTAAATGATTGAGTTGCTTTGGATCACCCGGCCCATTAGATAGGACTACACCATCCGGATTCAGGCTCTGAATCGTTTGAAGGTCCGTATTGAAAGGTACTGTCGTTACTTTACAATTTTGATTGATTAGACTGTCCAAAATCGATTTCTTGTAACCAAAGTCAAGAAGAACAACATGCTTTGTACCGTTTCCATAACTCGTAATTTCCTTAGAAGAAACTTCTGATACTATTTGAGTATTTCCATTATAGCTGGTTTGCACTTGATAATTCGGATCAGGTGTAATCGCAGCTTCCATAGAACCTAATTTTCGAATCGTCTTCACAACTGCTCTCGTATCGATCTGACTAAGCAATGGAATATTCCATTTATCGAGATAATCTTTTAGTGAATGACGGGCTTGAAAATGAGAATAACTCATATCTCCTTGATAAACAATTACACCAGCTACATGCGGCTTTCTGCTTTCAAAGTCTTCATCGTTAATCCCATAATTTCCAATTAACGGATACGTAAATACGACAATTTGATTTTTATATGAAGGGTCTGTCAACACTTCTTGGTAGCCTGTCATTCCTGTAAAAAAGACAATTTCACCTTGCATGGCATCGTTCATATCTTTAGTTAATAATTTTCCCTCAAAAGATTGACCATTTGATAAATGTAAATAGCTTTTCATGATTTCACTCCTATGCAAGACTGTATTTTTATATAACATAAAGTATTTTTATTCATTCAATTTGTAAAAAATACAGTCATTTTTAGACTGGCTGCTTACTTCCTATTACATTTGCAATCTTTTCAATGCATATATCCAATTCATGTTTATTCGTTGTTAATGGCGGTAGTAGCCTTATTACATTTGGACCTGCTGTCAAGACAAGTATCCCTTGCTTTTGAAGCTCTAGTAGAATCGGTTGACCAGCATTCACTAATTCAATCCCAATCATCAGCCCCATCCCGCGTATCTCTTTCACGTTTTCCAGATCCTTTAGTTTTTCGTTTAATTGATCGAAAAGATAGTTTCCTTTTTCAACTACTCCTAAAAGAAAGTCATCTTTGAACACTTCTTGAACCGTCGCTTCTGCTGCTGCGATACTGACTGGGTTTCCGCCAAACGTCGATCCATGGCTACCTGGTCCAAAGTACTTGGCAAGCTCTTTCTTTCCTACCATTGCGCCGATAGGAAGGCCATTTCCTAGCCCTTTAGCAATTGTAATAATATCCGGATCGATCTGATAGTGTTGAAAAGCAAATGGCTTACCAGTACGGCCAATTCCCGTTTGAATTTCATCGATAATTAATAAGATTTCGAATTTTTCACTTACAGATTTTATTGCATCCAGGAATTCCTGTTCAATTTTATGAATCCCGCCTTCGCCTTGAACGATTTCAATCATAATTGCAGCAGTGTCTGCATCCACACTGTTTACCAATGCATCTACATCATTGAATGGAATATAGATAAACTCTTCAAGCATTTTCCCAAAACCAACTTTGACCTTTTCCTGCCCTGTTGCTGCCATCGTCGCAAAAGTACGCCCGTGAAATGATTGAATGCAAGTAATGATTTTATTTTTCCCTGATGCTTTCCGTGCGAGTTTTATCGCAGCTTCATTTGCTTCGGCACCACTGTTACAAAAGAAGACAGACCCTAGACCAGATGCTTCCGTAATGAGTGAAGCGGTTTTTTCCTGCTTTGAATTTTCGAACATATTCGATGTGTGCCAAAATGAAGCTAATTGTTTTTCAACGGCTGTTTTTACTTTTTCATGACAATGTCCCAGATTCAACACGCCAATTCCAGACGTATAATCCAAATATTTCTTACCATCCTTGCTTGTTAACCAAGATCCTAACGCCTGATCTGGTTCAATCTGCCATCTTTCATAGGTTGGAAATAATGAACTCATTGATATACCCCTTCCTGTGTAACAAATTTCGTGCCAATAAAATCATTATTGTCATAGAAACAAGACTTTCCGCTGACAATCATCACTTCTGGTATACTTTTTTCCAAAACGGAAAGCGCAGTGGTCACCTTAGGTATCATTCCGCCATAAATGGTACCTTCTTTAATCATTTCTTTCGTTTCCGTTGCTGTAAGCTGTGAGAGTAAGTTGCCTTCTTTTAGAACTCCCTTAACATCAGTAACAAATAAACACATTTGCGCACCAAGTGCTTTTGCCACCGCACCTGCTGCCATATCAGCATTCACGTTCAGCTTCTGTCCTGATTCCGTAATTGAGATGGGAGTTAGCACAGGACATATTCCTTTTTGAAGAAGCACTTCCAATAGATCTGTATCAATTTTCTCAATCTCGCCAACAGCGCCCAAAACCGATTCATCAATATAGCTCCCAATCAACATCTTGCCATCAGAGCCATTTAAGCCAATCGCTTTAATATCATGTGATTCAAGTTTATGAACAAGGCTTCTGTTCGATTTACCTGAAAGCATCAATTCAACAATTTCCATGACCTCAGCTGTTGTCTTACGTAGTCCATTTTCAAAGATTGGTGTGATATTGCTTTGTTCAAGCATGGCGTTAATATCCGGACCGCCACCATGAACAAAGACCATTCGCCAGCCACGGCTTTGCAGTTCTTTTATGCTTTCAAAAAAACTTTCTGACAGTTCATCAATAATACTACCGCCGCATTTAATAACTAAGGTTTTCATTCTGCACACTCCTTAGGATCGATAACTCGCATTGATTTTCACATAATCATAGGTTAAGTCGCAGCCCCATGCTGTTCCTGTTTCAGATCCTTCTTTAAGCGTAACATTTATCACGAGCAAATCTTGCTCCAAATAAGCTTTAGCGGTTTCTTCAGAAAAATCAACTGGTTCACCGTCTTCTAATACAACGAGATCTCCGAAAGCAATTGTGACTTGTTGCGGGTTAAAATCGATTCCACTGCGTCCCATTGCGGCAATAATTCTTCCCCAGTTCGCATCTGCTCCATATGCTGCTGTTTTAACTAAATTAGAACCAATGATTGTTTTGGCAATGATTTGTGCCGCGCGTTTTGTACCCATTCCAAAAACATTGCACTCGATTAGTTTGGTTGCACCTTCGCCGTCTTTGGCGATTTGCTTTGCCAAGCTTTCACTCGTTTGTTTCAATAATTGAATAAATGTATCCCACTCAGGATGTGTTGGTGATAACGCTTGATTCCCCGCTTTACCATTTGCTAAAACAAGCACCATATCATTTGTTGATGTATCGCCATCTACTGTAATTTGATTAAACGTCTGATCAGTTATGGCTGAAAGTGCAAGCTGTAAATCGCTAGACTCAATGGCTGCATCTGTCGTAATAAATCCGAGCATCGTAGCCATATTCGGGTGAATCATTCCCGATCCTTTCGCTGCTCCACCCATCGTAACCGTTACCCCATCTATTTCGACTGAGTACGCACAATTCTTCGTTACGGTATCTGTTGTTAAGATTGCTTGTTCGAAATCTATAGCATCCTTATCCGCGGATGATGGTTCTAACAGTTCAATCCCACGCTTAATTTTATCCATTTTCATGTATTCACCAATAACACCTGTTGAAGCAACCGCAAGATAATGTGATGGTAATTCGAATTTCGAAGCAGCCAGATCCCTCATTTCATAGGCGTCTTTTAGTCCTTGTTTGCCAGTGCAGGCATTGGCGCAAGCGCTATTAACAATGATTCCTTGGACCTTCCCTTCCTCTTGAATGCTTTGCTTTGTCACTTCAAGGGGAGCTGCTTGGATCATACTTTGTGTGTAAACAGCCGCAACTGACGCAGGAATATCCGATAAGATGATCCCAAGATCTTTCTTCGCATAGCGTAATCCAGCGTGAACACCTGCTGTTTTAAACCCCTGTGGTGTAACGATATTTCCTTGTTCGATTTCCTTTATAGATGCAACACGCTGCAGTGTTTTCATAATTAACCTCCGAATAGTTATGGATAAATGGGTATCGTGGATAAACCTGCTGTTTCTTCCAAGCCCATCATAATATTTGCATTTTGAATCGCTTGCCCGGCTGCACCTTTCACAAGGTTGTCAATAACCGAGACAATCGTTACTTTTCCTGTTCGTTCATCATACGCCATCCCGATATCGCAGAAATTAGAGCCATATACTTGTTTCGTGACTGGGAACTGACCAGATCTTTGGATTCTTACGAAAGGATGTGAATTGTAATTCGTTTGATATAGATCATAAAGCTCTTGTGTAGAAATTCGTTTGTTTACCTTTACATACATGGTCGCCATAATTCCTCGCGTCATTGGGACAAGATGCGTCGTAAAGGTAATGGGCTCTATTTTCTGTGACCACGCAGATAGCTGCTGTTCAATTTCCGGGATATGCTGATGCTCATGTACTTTATATATTTTGAAATTTTCATTCATATCGCTAAAATGGGTCATATCTGATGGTGACTTTCCTGCTCCAGATACGCCTGATTTTGCATCAACAATGACATCTCCCGCAACTAAGCCTTCTGTAAATAATGGCGCTAGGCCAAGTAATGTTGCAGTTGGATAACAGCCCGGATTTGCGATCACGTTTGCTTCTTTAATTTGCTGGGCATTCCATTCCGTAAGACCGTACACAGCTGAATCAATGATTTTCTGCGGTGCAGCTGTTTTTTTATACCATTTTTCATATTCACCTGGTGTTTTTAAGCGTAAGTCACCGGATAAATCAATAACCTTAACATTCACCTGAGAAAAAGCGGAGACAAGTTCTGCTGAGACCCCTGATGGTGTAGCTAGAAAAACAATATCGGATTTATCGGCAATTTTTTCAGGATTAATTTCTTCTAACACAAAATCTTCATGCAATAAATGTGTATGACTTTCACTTATTTTCCTATCAAATTTAGATGATGTATGCAAAGAGGCAATTTTCATGTTTGGATGATTTTTCAAAAGACGAATAAGTTCTAATCCGCCATAGCCTGTAGCACCAACAATTGAAACGTTCAAGTTTATCATCTCCATTGTATTCTTCCCTACGATTCTATAATAATAGTATTATATGACTGAATAAAAATAAAATCAAATGTATTTTTATAAAATGAGCGAATTTTTTAAACTATTTTTAAATATTGGCATTTTTGTATGGAGGACATGGGGACGGGGCTTTGCAACTTACTTATATAGCGACTCTACTTAGCGGGTATACTTATATGATATATGATCGAGAAAGCATCCGATAATTCGGCTCCGCACCGCCACCTTCATAAAGTGATATGGCTTTTAGAACCTGAACCTTTTTTATCGCTGGGGTTTAGAGCAATCTCTTATGGATGTCTTATTGGAAAATTCTTCGATAATACACCGAGACCTCACGAAATAAAGCCGCCAGATTGACTGACGGCTTTACTTTCCTTCTAGCTTAAATATTTATTTAATACCTAATGCGATTTTCGCATATCTTGACATACGGTCTTTTGACCAAGGTGGACTCCAAACAATGTTTACGTCTGAGTCCTTCACTTCCGGAATATCTTCTAGGACATATTTTACATTATCCACAATCGTTCCAGCGAGTGGGCAACCCATAGCTGTTAGCGTCATTGTAACAGTAGCCATCCCGTTTTCGTCCATATCAACATCATATACGAGACCTAAATTCACTATATCTACTCCAAGTTCAGGATCAATGACCTGTTCTAATGCACCCATTAAATTATCTTTTAAATCCTGGTCCATTTCTATTCACTCCTTTATCTGCATCGATACCTACATCTTATCAAACTTATGCCCATTAATTAAGCAAATACTTTTTAGCATAAGTTATTTCAAGATTACTCTTCACTATACAGGAACAATAAGAAAATTAAAAAGATTTAACATTGCTTACAAATAAGGGTAATATTAGTAGCATATCCAAAAAAAAATAGAAATAGAAGGTGACTAAATGACTGAAAAACATCTGATTGTCTTAGACCTTGATGGTACATTACTTACAAATGAAAAAAACATCACCAATCGGACAAAAAGAACATTAGCAAAGTTAAAAGATGACGGTCATGAGGTTATGATTGCAACAGGCAGACCCTACCGTTCCAGTGAACCATATTATCGTGAGCTCGATTTAAACACCCCAATCGTAAATTTCAACGGAGCATTTGTACACCATCCTAAAAACAATGCTTGGGGAGCTTTTCACTCACCACTTGATATTGAAGTTGCGAAAGATATCGTAGAAGCTGTTCAGAATTTTACTTATCATAACATTATTGCTGAAGTACGTGATGATGTGTTCTTTCATTATCATGATGAAAAACTAATTGACCTCTTGCAAATGGGGAGTACGAATATCACGACTGGTGATTTGCGTAATTTTCTTAACGCACCTCCCACAAGTATGTTAATCCATACTGAGCAACAATATGTAGATGATATCAGAAAACATTTGTCTGATGTTCATGCTGAGGTTATCGACCATCGCCGCTGGGCAGATCCATTCCATGTAATTGAAATTGTCCGAACCGGATTAAATAAGGCGGTTGGTCTTGACCGTGTTTCCAAATCTTTAGATATACCAAAGGATCGGATCATTGCTTTCGGTGATGAAGACAATGATTTCGAGATGATTAAATATGCTGGGACTGGTGTGGCAATGGGCAATGCCATTAACGAATTGAAAACAATTGCCAATGCCACCACACTAACGAATGAAGAAGATGGAATCGCTGTTTTCCTTGAGGATAAGTTCAATTTGAAGTTTTAAGTAACTCATATGAAATTTTCTATTTATTCCCGCTTTTAATTCTAGCTGAGTAAGCCAAACTAGTAGTGAGGTTGATTAAGAAGGAGACAAATCCCTCTAAACCAATCTCCAGACGCTTTAGAATACGGAGGCGATAAGAATGGGTAAAAGTAGCAAAGCCAAACGTTTTGTACAGCAAGGGAAGAATACGGTCTTGCAGCATGCTGAACGAATCCCTTATCATTCTACGTACGCTGAAGCTGAAGAAAAAAGAACTCAACTTATGTCTGAACAAAGCAATGGTGGATTATAATGGCAAACAAATTATTTCAGCAAGCTAGAAAATTTGTCGAAGAAGCAGGAAATGGAGATCATAACCAAGAGGAAACAATGGCGATCGCCAAAAATGCACTTTCTTCTGCTTACGCCAATTCAACTGAAGCAGAACAAGTTCAGTTGCGAGAGCTACAGAATAAGCTAGAGTCAAAATAAGCAAAGGACAAGCACCAAAGAACTAGAAGCTAAAACTAGGTCTGAGATTTTTGCTTATTTTAAATCCTTAAAGGGTCTGACACCACACTCTATATACAGTTTATCAAGTTACACACACCTTAATTGAACTGTATATAGGA
Organism: Paenibacillus sp. FJAT-29882; assembly: GCF_001510645.1. Lineage (GTDB taxonomy): Bacteria > Bacillota > Bacilli > Bacillales > DSM-1321 > Peribacillus. The sequence continues at coordinate 2,639,039 of NZ_LMVB01000001.1, forward strand.
GTTGTGGGGTCTGACTCTTTTTTATTCCTTTCGAAACAACCCTACTATGCCCGTTGTCTGTAGAATGTTCGTAAACGCTTCAGGATCCACTTCATTGATGATTTTTTCTAAATCATATTGCTCATACCGGGTAACCACGATCAATATCATTTCTTTGTTTTCATTTGTATATCCCCCTTTTACTGGAACTGTGGTTAGGCCACGGACAAGCTTTGAGTGAATGGCATTCTTAAGCTCATTCCCCTTCTTCGTTATGATCATCGCTGTAAGCTTCTCATGACGTGTGTGGATAGCATCAATGACTCTTGTTGAAGTGTAGAGAGTGACAAGCGTATAAAGCGCCTTTTCTGGTCCATAAATCGCTCCAGCAGTGACGATAATCACTCCATTTAGTAGAAATAAGTACGTACCTACCGGCTTATCCTTTACACGGGAAAGGAGCATAGCGATGATATCCATCCCTCCAGTCGATGCCCCAAATTTCAGTGTAATTCCAACCCCAACTGCCGCTATAACTCCACCAAATACTGCATTTAATAATATATCAGGCGACATTTTGTAAACAGGAATTACCTCCATAAATACAGTCATTAATCCGACACTGATAAAGCTATATACAGTAAATGCGCGACCGATTTTTTTCCATGCAATGATCGTAATCGGAACGTTTAAAATAAATAAAATAATTCCTGTTGAAATGGTAAACGGTGCATACGTTCTAAGTAATGTGGATATTAGTTGAGCAACTCCAGTAAACCCGCTTGCATAAATATTGGCGGGTATCAGGAACAGATTCATAGCGATCGCATTAAAAAGTGCACCGATAATAACAATAATGATTTTCTTACCTTCTAAAAGATACATATTTTGCCCCCAATCTTTACCTATAGTATCCTACTACCCTTTAGCTGTTATTCCATGCTTAAGTGGATTGTTTTTTTTCATTGACATGCTACACTATTATTAGTCGTATATATTCAAGTCTAGAAAGCAGGTGTAATTATGACAATCACCATCCTAGCTGACAGTGCAAGCGACTTGCCACTGTCTTACTATAAAGAAAACAACCTTCGTTTTATTCCGTTACAAGTTCTGCTTGATGGACAAAATTATCAAGATCTACAAACGATCGAGCCAAATATAGTCTATGAAGCCATGCGTAACGGAAAATCGCCTAAAACCTCTCAAGCTTCTCCCGAAGATTTGTTTGAAATATTTACGGAGTTGGCTAAAGAAAAAAAGCAAGGGATTTATATTGCCTTTTCATCTGAGTTATCAGGTACATACCAAACAGCCGTAATGGCCCGAAATCAAGTAAAAGAAGATTTTTCCGATCTTGATTTAGAGATTATCGATACAAAATGTGCCTCCCTAGGGTATGGACTTGTCGTGAAATCTGCGGTCAATGCTGCTAATGGTGGTGCTTCAAAGGAAGAATTAGTAGCGAATATCACGTTCCAAGCCCAACATATGGAGCATTTATTTACAGTCGACAATCTTGAATACCTTGCGCGCGGCGGGCGAATTTCAAAAGCTTCTGCGATAGTCGGTGGCCTTTTAAATATTAAGCCACTGCTTCATGTTGAAGATGGTAAGCTGATTCCCCTTGAAAAAATTCGTGGTAAGAAAAAATTATTGAAACGTGTTATTGAAATTATGCATGAACGTGGGGTAAATTTAGACAAACAAACCATCGCAATCAGCCATGCGGATAATGAAGAGACTGCACTCGAATGGAAGCAAGCTATACAAGAAGAATTTGGAACAGAAAGTTTTGTAATTAATTCGATAGGGGCAGTTATTGGTTCTCATGCCGGACCAGGAACAATTGCATTATTTTTCTTAAATAAATTACCAGAAACGTCATCATAATTTGTTTCCTTTTATCTATGTAACACAACTACATGCATGCATTTCAGTTGTGTTACATAGCCACATTCACTATAATATATAGAAATCAATGTACTCCGGGAGGTAAAAATGGCTAAAGATAGTTCATTTGATATTGTTTCACAAGTTGATTTTTCAGAAGTAACAAATGCTGTAACAATGGCAATGAAAGAAATTCAAACTCGCTATGATTTTAAAGGAAGCTCTAGCACGATTACACTTGACAAGGAAGAGCTTGTTTTAGTTTCCGATGATGAATACAAGCTTGATCAGCTAAAAGACGTATTGATCAGCAAATTGGTAAAACGTAATGTCCCCATCAAAAATCTGGATTACGGCAAAATCGAAGGGGCTTCAGGTGGTACCGTTCGTCAGCGTGCAAAGCTGATTCAAGGGATTGATAAAGAACATGCCAAGAAAATCAATACCATTATTAAAAATAGTGGTCTTAAAGTGAAAAGCCAAATTCAAGATGATCAAATTCGCGTAACTGGTAAGAACCGCGATGATCTCCAAGGCATTATCTCTGCCATACGTGGCGCAGACTTATCAATTGAGGTACAATTTATGAATTATCGCTAATGTGACAAAGAAGCCTAGGAAGTCCGTACTTTGACTTCCTAGGCTTCTTTTTTTCTTAGATAAGCGGTAGTTCTCAGAATGGCTGTATTTAAAGAAAATGTTCGATTTTAACAAAGTAGAATAATAAGAGTACGTCACAAAAGGGTAAGTCCTCACACTATACACCGTTTATCGTATCATTTACACATTATCGAAAGGATATGTAGTAGATGTAGGTTCTCCCCCTTTCTTTTTTGGCATCTTTCTCTTTATTTCCTCGTAAGCCTTCCCTACCTTAGTTTTCATACTTACCCCATATTTTTCCACGTTTTTATTTTTCAATTCGAAGGAATATGAATGATGTAGATATTACGAAATAGGAGGTTTCTATATGGCAAACAATAACAAGCAGAATAAGCAAACATTTCCACCACAGCATCAAAATCATCAACCTGGTGTTGAATCAGAAATGCACCCAAAGCCAGAATCCGTCTGTTCAAAGTATCAAGGAAGCGGTAAATTACAAGGAAAAACAGCGATTATTACAGGTGGTGATAGTGGAATTGGTAAATCAGTCGCGATTTACTATGCAAAAGAAGGCGCAAATGTTGTGATTGTTTATCTAGATGAACAAAGTGATGCAGAAACGACAAAGGAGCTTGTCGAAAAGGAAGGACAGAAATGTCTTCTGCTTTCAGGAGATGTAGGGGATGAATCTTTTTGTAAAGGAGTTATTGAGCAAACAATTGGAGAGTTCGGTGCATTGGATATCCTCGTAAATAATGCTGGCGAGCAGCATGTCCAGGAAAACTTTCTTGATATTACTGCTGAGCAACTTGAGAAAACATTCAGAACGAATATCTTCTCTATGTTTCATCTCACAAAAGCAGCAATGCCACATTTAAAGAAAGGCAGTAGCATTATCAATACAGCTTCCATCACTGCGTACGAAGGGAATCCCAAATTGATTGATTACTCTTCTACAAAAGGAGCTATTGTTTCCTTTACTCGAGCACTATCCAATTCCATTTCGAAAGATGGAATTCGTGTTAATAATGTAGCTCCGGGTCCGATTTGGACACCTTTAATTCCTGCATCATTCAATGAAAAAGATGTAGCCAAATTTGGAGCGGATACCCCAATGGGCAGAGCTGGACAGCCCAAAGAGCTTGCAGGTGCCTATGTGTTCCTAGCAAGTGATGATGCAAGCTATATTAGTGGGCAAACGATACATGTAAATGGCGGAACTGTCATAAATGGATGAATAAAAGGGATGTCTCAAACGGTCTGACGTCGTTTTAACATACAGTAAATTTTGTTTTTACACTAATCTATCTTGTATGTAATTATTGCGATGTCTGACTTGAGACCTCCCGTTTGAAGGACATGGGGACGGGGCTTCGCGACTTACTAGTAAGCCCGCTACTTAGCAGCTAAACTTATATGATCAAGAAAGCTTCCAAAACTTTGGCTCCGCTCCGCCGCCATTGTGATTTTAGCGAGTGTAGCGTGCTACAGGATTAATCCTTCATGGTAAATGGTGGCGTTTTAACGCCATTTTAGATTTTGTATGAAGAACATGGGGACGGGGCTTCGCGACTTACTAGTAAGCCCGCTACTTAGCAGCTAAACTTATATGATCAAGAAAGCTTCCGAAATTTTGGCTCCGCACCGCCACCATTGTGATTTTAGCGAATGTAGCGTACTTCATGATCGATCCTTCATGTTAATAGGTTTTATATGTTTGTACAGGAAACCCGTTCAATCAGCTGATGAGGAACGATAATTCGTTTCACTGGTTCTTTAGGATTTAGAAGCAGTTGTATTAAACTTTTCGCTGCCTGGTAGCCTAAGTCAAAAATATTAATATCAATTGAAGTCAATTGCGGTCTAGCTAATTCAGAAAAAAAGACGTTATTAAAACTAACTATGGACATATTCTCTGGTACGGCTACTTTTAGTTTCGTTAACATGTTAACAACACCTATTGCCATCAATTCATCTGTTACAAGTAGAGCGGTTGGCGGAGTTTCTAGCAATAGTAATCCCTGGATTGCCTCTTGACCACGTTCAAGCAAGAATTCATCGTGTCTAATATATTGAGGAACAATTGGAATACCTGCTCCTTTTAGAGCCTCTTGATATCCTTGCAGGCGCTCCATTGTCATAACTAGGTTTATGTTACCACCGATAAAACTAATCTTATCGTGGCCTAGTCTTATTAAATATTCCGTTGCTTCCCGTGAAGCCCGGTAATTATCATTATCCACATGAGTAATTTCTTCTTCCCACTCGTATGGTCTGCCAATGACGACAAACGGAAATTGACGATCACGCAAATATTTTAAGATTTTATCATCTATTCGGGAATAAAGCAGAATAATGCCATCTACCCTTCCTCCTTGAACCATGTTGACAACATCCTGATAAATTTGTTCTTCCGTTTTTCCTGTACTCATTTGCAATGCATATTGCTTTTCATGAGCCCCCTCACTTAATCCGCGAAGGACCGTTGAAAAAAATGGATTTTGAAAAAATACATCGGATGAACTCGGCAAAACTAGACCGATGACTTGAGTAGATTGACTAGCAAGACTTCGTGCAATAAAATTTGGATGGTACCCTAACTCTACCATAGCTTCTCGGACGCGAACCTTTGTTTTCTCGCTTATTCGAGGATTATTTGCGATGACGCGCGAAACTGTCGAAGGAGCAACACTCGCCAATTTTGCAACGTCTTTTATTGTAATTGCCATGATTCACCTACCCCTCTCTAAGCGCTTTCATTCGTATTATTATACAAAACAAAAAAAAATTATGTACCTATCATACACCTTGAATCTACATTATTTCTATTTTTTATTTTAAAAAATAAGCGGAGCGATACATATTAATCGGCTCCGCCGTTTCTTTTAATACAAGTACACTCTTGTTTCATAAGGACGAAGGGTAACCTCTTTTGCCAGCCTTCCAGCACCATCCGGATAATTCGCTAGCAGGAGTTCCGATGCTTCGGCTTTGATTTCAGGTAAGCTAATTGTTTGTTCCGCATTTTTGAAATTGCTAAGTACAACCGCCGATTGACTTTCTAGCGTTCTGGTATATGCATATACAGCAGGATGTTCCTTCAGAAGTAGTCTATATTCACCATACACAAACACTTCATGCTTCTTTCTAAGCTGAATCATTTTTTTATAAAAATGATAAATCGAATCGGAATCTTTTTTCTGTTGTTCAACGTTTATCGTTTCATAGTTTGGATTTACTTTCATCCAAGGGGTTCCATCCGTGAATCCAGCATTTTCATGATCACTCCATTGCATCGGCGTTCTTGAGTTATCTCTTCCGCTGTTCCAGATCACTTCCATCACGTTATCATGTGGAGTGCCTTTAGCCACTTCAATGTTATAAAAGTTGATCATACCTACATCATCATAATCCTGAATCGATTCAAATTGGACATTTGTCATGCCAATTTCCTGCCCTTGGTAAATGAACGGTGTTCCTTGCATGAAGAAATAACACGCTGCGAGCATTTTCGCACTTTCCTTCCAATATTCGGTATCATTCCCCCAGCTTGACACGCTTCTGGGCTGATCATGATTTTCCCAGAACAAAGCATTCCAGCCTTTTTCATGTAGACTTGTTTGCCATTTTGAAAGAGTTTCCTTTAGATTGACAACATCAACATCTTTTTCAATCCCTTTTCGCCAAAGACCTAGGTGCTCAAATTGGAAAATCATATCGAACTTGCCATTTTGTTCACCTACCCAATCATCTGCTTGGTGAATTCCGACCCCATTCGCTTCTCCGACCGTCATAATATCATATTTTGCAAAAGTTTCTTCTTTTAATTCTTTGAGAAAACCTTGAATCCCTTCTTGGTTTGTATGCATGTCAAATGCCGGCACATAATTAAGCCCGTATGGGTTAGGCATATCAGGGAATCCTTCCCGTTTTTTTATATGACTAATCGCGTCAACACGGAAACCATCAATCCCTTTATCAAGCCACCAATTGACCATTGTATACAAAGCCGAACGAACCTCTTGGTTTTCCCAATTTAAATCAGGCTGTTTCATTGCGAAAATATGCAAATAATATTCATCTGTGACAGGATCGTATTCCCAAGAGCTTCCAGAGAAGATACTTTCCCAATTATTTGGCGGTGAATCCCCTTTGCCTTCTTTCCATATATACCAATCACGTTTAGGATGATCTTTCGAAGACCTTGACTCGATAAACCATGAGTGCTCATCACTTGTATGATTAAGAACTAAGTCTAGGATTAATTTCATCCCACGTGCATGAATTTCTGCCAACAACTCGTCGAATTCCTCCATCGTACCGAATTGTCCGGATATATCTTGATAATCACTAATATCATAGCCGTTATCCGCATTGGGGGATTTGAAAAATGGACAAATCCAAATCACATCGATTCCCAGATCCTTAAGATAATCGAGCTTAGAAATAATCCCCTTAATATCCCCAATACCATCGCCATTGCTATCCATAAAACTTCTCGGATAAATTTGATAGCTAACTGCCTCTTTCCACCATTGCTTTTTCATTAAATCCCCTCCCGATTCTTATTGTATCGGCTTGTTTCAGTTGAAATTTTTATAAGTACCACTTCCAATTTAGAGTATACTTGTGATTGGCCTTTAAATAGAATGCGAGGGAGGGCAATTTACTATTTTCTATTTGAAAGATCGATTACGCTTTGATCTTTTCAAAATGAAGACAATGAAAATAACAAATGCAAAAATGACAACTCCCATCGCAACCATATACGGAATATTCAGACCTGATTTATCTGATAACATATATATCTCAGCCTTTTCACGATCAATAATAATCGAATATTTCCCATCATTATTGCGTACTAAATCATACTCAACCACTCCTCTTAATTCCTTATCATTACCAAATTTATCAGCGTCTAGGTCAAACGTTTGTGACTTCGATGAATTGTTAATCACGACAACAATCGTTTCATCTTTAAAAGTTCGTTTAAACACAGCCGAACTATCATTAGCATGAAGCACTTCAAGGTCACCCTTCATTAGCGCCGGATGTTGCTGCCTTATTTCACTTATTTTCGTAATATAATCAATTAACACAGGGTCTGCCTTAAATCCCATAAGTCGTCTGTTATCCGGATCACTTCCACCGTTCATCGCTATTTCTGAACCATAGTAGATGATTGGTATTCCTGGTGTTGTATACATATACGTTAAAGCAAGCTTCCAGCGTGTTTCCGGGTTTTCCTTATTTGCAACAACTTCGTGGGTAAACCTTGTCATATCATGGTTATCAATAAATTTCCCAAGCAATTCAGGGTGGGTGAACATCTTTTCGTTTCGGGTCAGTGCAGAGAATAGAAAATTCAATGATTGATCAGGTTTAGAAAAAGCATCACGCATACTTGCATTTTGTGGAAAGTCCATAAAGCCATTAATGCCTGTATCTTGATAGCTGGCAATAGCAGTAGGATCATCCAGCCAAATCTCACCAACTAAATAGAAATCTTCCTTCTCTTCTTTGACTACTTTAGAAAAATCACTCCAAAAACCTTTATCCACATGCTTGACTGTATCTAAGCGATATCCATCAATATCGGTTTCTTGAATCCACCATCTAGCAGCATCCAATAAATACTTCCGTGTTTCTGGGTAATCTTGATTTAAATCAGGGAGGTCATATATCCAGCCTGTTTCAACTTCATTCTGATCACTCCAGTTTGTGATTTCTTTCTTTTCATGGAACCAATCCTTCTTTTCTGGATCGTTTACCCATGGGTGATTCGGTCCTACATGATTGACCACAAAATCAAGGATAATTTTCATATCACGCTTATGAGCCTCTGCTACAAGCTGCTTGAATTCATCAATGGTCCCGAAATGCTCATCTGTATTATAGAAATCATTGATCCAATAACCGTGGTAGCCACCATCTTCATTATCAAAAACAGGTGTCAGCATAATGGCTGTAAATCCCATATCTTTAATATAGTCAAGTTTATCTGTTATGCCGGCAAAATCACCACCTTGATAAGCAAGTGGATCGTTCACATCCACATCTTTGTCATTTTTTGGATCCCCATTATTAAAACGGTCAATCATTAATGAATAAACGATTTCATTCTGCCATTTTCGTTCTTCCTTTTCAACAGCACCTGCGGGTAGGGCGTAAATAAGTAAGAACGAAAGCAAAATGAGTGAAAATGCTTTTTTTCTCATTTCTGCTTCCCCCTTATGTAACTTCTTCACGCCTTTAAGATTAGCCTTTCGTGCCACCTGCCGTCAAACCTGAAACGAAGTATTTTTGGAAACAGAGGAATAAGATTGCAATCGGAATTGCGATTAAGACTGAACCAGCTGCAAAGGTTGTAAATTCTTTTCCGAATTGTTTCGCTACCATTTCATATAGCCCAACCCCCATTGTAAATTTCTCATTACTCCGTAGCATAATTCTCGCTAGGATAAAATCACCGAATGGAGCAATAAATGCGAACAAAGCAACAACTGCAATGATTGGTTTAGCAAGAGGCATAATAATTTGTACGAATATTCTCATATGACTTGCTCCGTCCATTTTTGCAGACTCATCAAGCTCTTTAGGGATCGTATCTAAATAACCTTTCATTAACCATGTGTTCATCGGAATTTGGCCACCGACATAAATCAAGATTAACCCTAGATGTGTATCGATTAAGCCTGTGCGGTTCGCTAATACAAAAATTGCGATTAATGCAGCAAAGTTAGGAATCATTTGTAAAACTAGAAATGTAAGCAGTCCATTTTTCCGTCCAATAAAACGATATCTAGAAAATGAATACGCTGTAAATGATACTAAAATGACTGTCGAGATCATCGTGATAATACTAATCTTTAGAGAATTCATGTACCAACTAATATAATTTGATTTTTCCGAGTCAAATAAATACGTATAATGTGCAGTTGTTGGATTTTTCGGGAACATTGATGCACCTGATAAACTTTGACCAGGGTTAAAGGAGGAGCCAATAACCCATAGCAATGGATAAATGACGACTACACACATCAGAAGGATGATCAGGTACGAAATAGTTAAGCGAATGATTTTGTTTTTTTTCATACTCATGATTAGTTCATATCCTCCTCTTTAAACGATTTTGACCGTTTAAATTGCCATAGGGCAACTGTCACAACAACGATTGAAAGAAGCATTGTAATGGCAGCCGCTTTCCCATATTGCGCAGAAGTCATAGTCAGACTATAAATCCAAGAAATCAATATATCTGAACCACCGGCGTTTTGGCCTGGAATCGCTGGACCACCACCGTTAAATAAGAAGATTACGTTAAAATTATTAAAGTTGAAGGTATATTGAGTGATTAAGATCGGTGCTGTCGCAAATAAAATCATCGGCAAGGTAATCTTGGTGAATTTCTGCCAAATGGTCGCTCCGTCCACATTTGCTGCTTCATATAACTCATCTGGAATCGATTGAAGCACACCTGTCGTCATGGCGAAGATAAACGGAAAACCTAACCATGTTTGAATGAAGATCAATGCAAGTCTAGTCCAGTTTTCTTCTGTCATCCAAGGAACCGGATCAATTCCAAACGCATGAAGGATACCTGTATTAATAACACCGAATGATTCATTAAACATTCCTGAGAAAATTAGGATCGAAACAAAAGCCGGAACTGCCCAAGGTAAAATAAAGACCGTACGAATAATTGCTTTTCCTTTTAAATCCTTTTGGTTCACAAGGATCGCTAGGAAAATACCAAGTGCTACCTGAAGTGTTGTTGCCACAAATGTCCAAACAAGCGTCCATCCAAGTACACCGAAAAATGTTTTACGCCATAAATCCAGCTTAAAGATCTCGATATAGTTTTGGATTCCGACCCAGTCTACAAGCTTCGCTGGTGGTGAATGATACAAATCGTAGTTGGTAAATGATAATAAAATAACGAATAGTACTGGAAAAATAACGACAAAAATTAATAGCAGAAAACCTGGTGAAACCATTAAATAAGGAAAGCCACTATCTAGTAAATTATGATATTGTTCCTTTACTGAAGAAGTCGCTAATCCAAGGTCACGTTTTTTTCCCGTACTATACGCATCGTACATATTGAATACATAGATAGCTAGACCAATCACCGTAATAATTAAGGCAATAATTCCATCAATCAGCAAGAAAATCGAATGATCAAGTCCAGCAATCGTTCCTAATGTGAACAACCCCCAAAAGCCCCAGTTCAATGTATCTAAGAAACTGGCGAAAAAGGCGATTGTTAGAGTAAGGAAGATAAATCCTTTTACAAATTGTTTATTATAAAACTGCCCAAATCCAGGAATGATGGATAATAGTGCAGCATTTCTGCCGTGTTTAGTTGCTGGAATTGTAACATCCACCTTAATCAACCTCCCTTTCATAGGAGCATAGAATTTCATACCGGGTTAACTACCCATTTATGAGGGCACGAGAACCCTCACGGATAGAAGTTTTACTTTAATGTGCAAACGCTTGCCTTATGAGTGTTTAAAAAACGGCCTAATGCCGGTATCTATTCTATTAGAGGATGTTCAAAAACGAATCAATCACCTATAAGGGTCTGCCTCTACAGGCTAGCTTAGTCTGTAGAGGTCTGACCTAATACGTTTCCTATTATTTAGTTGTATTTATTATTTTTTCCATCCGTTATTTTGAAGGATGATTTGTTGTAATGTTTGTTTCGATTGTTTTTACTGCATCATCCATCGCTGCTTTCGGTTCAGCCTTTCCTGTTGCAATCGTTTGTAGGGCCGAAGCTGCTGGCTCCCAAACCTCTGCCATTTCTGGAATATTAGGCATTGGAACTGCGTATTGTGATTGAACGGCCACAGCTTTAGCACCTTCATTTTCTGTAATAATCGGATCTTCAATCAATGTTTTCACCGGTGGAATTTCTTGTGTTAATTCAAACCGAATTTTCGCGTTTTCTTCATTTGTCAACCATTCAACTAATTTTGTTGACCAGTATGGATTTTTCGTAAACGCTGTTACATTCCACCCTTTAACACCCATGAATGTTTTCATATGCTCACCATTTGGGAGTGTAGGTATCTCAGAGATACCGATATCAATTCCAGCATCTTTCATTCCTTGGAATGCCCAAGGACCATCCATTACAGAGGCAACTTTCCCTTGGTTGAATAAACCATCTTTCGTTGAACCGCCGTTATCTCCGATGATTCCTTTAGGGAATAGTCCTTCTTTGTACCATTTTTGGATGTATTCTGCACCTTTGATTGCACCGATGTTATTCAAACCTAGATCTTTTGGATCAAGACCTTTGTCCGTTTGATTAAATACATAACCGCCCATCCCTGCGATTACACCATGTGCAAAGTAGAAGTTATCCCATAGCGCTAAGAATCCGTATTGGTCACCTTTTGTTAGCTCTTTTGCTTGAGTATATAATTCATCCATTGTTTTGGGCGCTTCACTCATTAATGCTTTGTTATAAATGAATACAGGTGTTTCTGTCGCTTTTGGCAGACCAAATAATTTCCCATCATACATTTGAGCGCTTACAGATGATTCAGTAAATGTTTGAAGAACATCATCTGATACATTGATTTCTTGAATCAAACCTTCTATTACCACTTGACCAATTTGATCATGAGGCAATGTCACGACATCTGGAGCGTTTCCAGCTGGTCCATCTAGTCGCAATTGATCACGCATTTTATCAGCCATATTCAACTCTTGAAACTCAACTTTAATGCCGTATTCTTTTTCAAATGATTCAATTGCTGGCTTAAGGGCTACTGCTTTATCAATGTCTTCCCATACAATTAGTTTTTCTGGTTTTGCTTCCTCTGCTGCCTTATCTTTATCTTTAGTTTCATTCGTGGATTTTGTTCCTGTTTCTCGTTCAGGAGCTCCACATGCAGCAAGTATACCGAGTACCAACATAAGCATCATAAAAATAGACAATGGCTTCTTCATGAATTAACCCCCATTTGTGTTTTGATTTTACATGTCAGCAATCGTTTGCGCACTTGTTGCTGGAAACCCAATATGTAAACGCTACCAAATTATCCTAATAATAAAATTATGCATCTTATCTTTAAAAATTCCTCAAAAATAAAGACTTCTAGATTTCTAAGGTTTAGGAATAATTTGCGAAACCGATTGCACTACTTTATAAACTTAATTATACAATTATTCTTGATTTTGACAAGTGGATTTTTAGAATTTTATTATTTTGATTGATAAATCAGACTAAAAAATGCTTTAAATACTGGAGTATTACATCAAAAAAAATAATCATTACCAAGAAGAATTTATTTCTACTTGGTAATGATACCCTACTTAACAGATAATTTCATCGCTAAATGGTGACACATAAAGTGGAACTTCCGTCAGAGGTTTTTTTCATCCCCTCTGATGGTTAGTCCCGTTCTACTGTCGCTAAGATCTACGCTTTCGCTTCGATCAATCGACAGTATGAACCCGATTCGATTGGTTCAACTAAACCACTGAAGATCACAGCGGTAAGTTTCACTGTATCTCACCAATCGGGGATTTACAGGCTGTTTAACCCCACCTATTTATTTCTTGATTCTCTCACAAAAATTGCGGTGGGGGTATTACAGCCTGTTAAACCGGGACAAATTCTAGATCTTTTATGATTCAATAACTTGAATTCCATATGCCTTAAACCACACATCGATTTGAGCAAGATGTGCTAAAAGCTGTGGACCTGACATAAGTTGACCAAACCATGGTTCTTTAAACGCCGCTCCTTTTGATTCGATAATATCATGAAGTTTTTGCTTATCGAAGAACTCATGAAGAACCGAGTTTCGATCCTCTAGTACATGCTTTAGCCAGTTTTGGACTCCATCTGTGTATACCGGATTATGTGTTTTCGGATAGGGACTTTTTTTACGATATAAGATTTCTTCTGGTAGCATGCCTTCTAACGCTTTACGCAAGATTCCTTTTTCTCGATTTCCTGTCATTTTCAATTCCCAAGGGATATTCCATGCATATTCCACTAGACGATGATCGGCAAATGGCACCCTAACTTCGAGACTTGCCCCCATACTCATTCTATCTTTCCGATCAAGTAGCGTGGTCATAAACCATACTATATTCAAGTAAAATAGCTCTCTCCTTTTTGCTTCTACTCCTGTTTCTCCATCAAGTCTTGGCATCTCCGCAATCGTCTCCAAGTATTTCGCTTCAGCATATTCTTCTAACCTTAGTTTGCTTCGCCAATTTTCTTTTAGCAAAGAAACTCGTTCAGTTGTGGAACGCATCCATGGAAACCCTGAGCGTTTCAAATCTTCACTGCGATGAAACCACGGATATCCACCGAATATTTCGTCCGCACATTCGCCTGATAGACCCACTGTAAAGTCTTGTTTGATTTCCTTGCAAAACCACAATAGGGAAGAATCTACATCTGCCATTCCGGGAAGGTCTCTAACTGTAACAGCTTCGGTTAAATAATCAATTAATGTCTCCTGAGTGATGACTGAGTTATGATGCACTGTGTCGAATTGATCAGACATCAGCTTGATCCATTTGGCATCAGAGTTTGGTTGAAATTCATTCGATTGAAAAAACTTGTCATTGTCTTCGTAATCAATCGAATAAGTATGCAGCCTCCCTTTCCCAGTCTTTTTATAGGAATCAGCAGCGATTGCTGTAATGGCACTAGAATCAACACCACCTGATAGAAACGTACATAATGGTACATCGGAAACGAGCTGGCGAGTCACAGCATCACAAACAAGAAACTTCACCTTCTCTGATGTTTCTTCAAGCGAATCTTGATGTTCCATGCTTTTCACATTCCAATAACGCCATATTCTAAGACCTTGCTGTGATAAAGTTAATGCATGTGCAGGCCGCAGTTCCTTTATGCCACGAAATACCCCTGATCCAGGCGTTCGCGATGGCCCTAGCCCGAATATTTCGGCCAAACCTTCTCTTGTTACTTCAGCCTTTACTTCAGGATGCGCCAGAATGGCTTTAAGCTCTGAAGCGAACAAGAAACCGCCATTTGTTTCTAAGTAAAACAGCGGCTTCACGCCCAAACGATCTCTTGCAATAAATAGCTTCTGCTCGTTCACATCCCAGATCGCAAAGGCAAAAATGCCATTAAAAAAATCCACGCACTTTTCTTTCCATTCTATATAAGAAGTTAGTAAAACTTCTGTATCAGAATGACCTTTGAAGGAATATCCTTTTAATAGTAGTTCTTTGCGAAGATCTTCGGTATTATAAAGTTCACCGTTGTAGCAAAGGATATAAGAATTTCCGTCTTTCTCTTTTGCCATTGGCTGTTTACCGCCTTCTGAATCGACGACAGTCAACCGGCGATGACCAAACGACACATGGGTATCATGCCAAATGTTGTGTTCATCTGGACCTCTTTTCACCAGTGTATTCGTCATCTGTTCTATAACCGTTCTTTCCTTGCGCAGATCTCGTTGAAAGTGAACCCAACCTGTAATACCGCACATAACCTTCATCCTTTCAATCAGCCTCACAGAATTCACCATTCTTATAGCTGCATTATATCCAGCTAACATTCTGATTCAACTGCTGACTCCTTATTTAAGCCCTACATTGACACATTTCCAAATGAGCCATGCAGCGAGAATATAAGATAGCCTATGCATAAGGTGATAAATGGTTATTTGTCCGCTAAAGTAAAATTTCCATAAGTGATAGTTAGCCCCATAGGATGCGGTTTATAAAGATGGGGTTTATGAAGGATAAATGATTTCAATCCAAATTTCTTATCACTTTCTTGTTCATTTTATGTATTTATGTTTCTACAGATTAAAATTGGGGAATAAATCTACGCTTAAATGGTTATAAAATAGAGACATTTTGTCTAAAAAGAAGGGGAGGTAATCCATTTTTGGAGGTAAATTATGAATGATCAGCAACGAATGAACCTTATTAATCATCAAAATCGCGCGTTTTTAGAAGGAACAGTTGAGAATATCAATCAGCAATGGGTTTTCTTTGATAACGAAACCGACGAAGCTACTTCTTTAGAAGAATATTCACAACTGGAAATAGATATCTATCGGAGAAAAAATTGGTACAGAGGAATCGTTGAAGAAAATGGTTTTGTAAAAGTCCATAAAGACATGATCCATTTATATGACGGGGAAACAGTAAAAATTCGCAAACCATTGTTAAGCTCATTAGAAAGATTATTGAAAAAAATAGAGACTGAGTCATTCGTCCAGTTTATCACGAGTTTAAATTCACTAGATTTCTCGATTCATGATTGCATTTACTGTTATAATCAGCTTGACTTCTCAGAAGGAGCATCTCCAAAAACAGGCGTGAATTTCCTAGTTTTTGACAACGAAGTTTCCGTATGCTCTGTACAGCATCATTTCTTTTACACTTCAACAAATCATGACCGCTTTGAATTTACAATAAATACGGGCAAACGGATTATCATTGAAAAAATAAACTCTAAACATTCCTAGCACCTTCACCTAAAAGGAAGACCTAGAATATAAAAATAGAAAAGAGAATGTCCTATAGATAAGGGTCTGGCCCGAAATTCCTACATTCAGTTTAAGTGGAATGAAAGTAACACGATAAACTGTGTGTTGGTAGCTGGGCAAACTCTAATTTAGTCATCCTCTTTAACTATGAGTGTTATGAAGTGATTTATCCCGGTTTAACTAACATCAGTAGGGATGAAAAAACCTCACTGATGTTAGTTTCACTTTATAAGAACGGATGGAAGCCTTGAGGAAGTTTTAGTCCTAGGTACAATACAACAACGAATGAGACAATGAAAATAGCCCAGTATAAACCCGTACCCTTGCCTTTTTTCGTTTTAACCAAGACCATTTCCATCATAGCAATGACAATCAGACCAACGATCATTTTCCACATATAGTAACCAACCTGAGATCCCATCAACATTCCACCAGTAAGTAAAATTAAGATGTAAAACAGTCTTGTAATCATATGTAGAATTTTAGCTTTTTTCGCATTACCCTGCTTGTACATAGTAAACGCTACAAAAAATAGAATAATAGCGACAAGCCAAGTTGTAATGTGCATATGAGTCATTTCAAATCCCCCTCTTAACAGTTTCTCCTTCATCATATCATAGACAAATATCTAAAAACAAAACTATACCCTCAGTTGCAGGAAATAATGAACATTTAGTGAACAGTATTTATAAGTGTTCCGATTCCCTTGACTTTTATCGCTATTTCGTCCCCTTTTCGTAAAAATTTGGGCGGTTTAAATCCTTTACCAACTCCAGCTGGTGTCCCTGTGGCGATAATATCACCTGGTTCAAGTGTCATACCTTTCGAAAGAATCGCAATGATTTCTTCAACTGGAAAAATAAATTGTTCGGTATTGGATTGCTGTCTGATTTCACCGTTGACTCGGGTTTCAATGTCCAGTTGATTAGGATTTCCGATTGCTGACTTCTCTACAATAACCGGACCAATTGGGCATGAACCATCCAAGCTTTTTCCAAGCAAATATTGCTTATGATTTACTTGCAAGTCTCTTGCTGTGATATCATTTACAATCGTATAGCCGAACACGTAATCCAACGCTTCTTCCCGTCTAATCTCTTTACCCTTTTTGCCAATGACAACAGCAAGCTCACCTTCATAATCTAGTTCTTCTGTTATGCCTTCGTGACGAGGAATGTCTGCTTCATGGCCAATCACAGCAGTTGGTGCTTTTGAAAATAGAATAATATGCTCAGGAATGTCTGCTTCACTTCCCATCTCAACAGCATGTTCGGCATAATTCTTCCCCACACAAAAGATATTTTTCGCTGGCCGCGGAATTGGAGCTTCCCAAACGTATTCATCCACATAAAATTCTGATTTGTTCTTTTGAGTGGATGCCCATTGTTCAATTTCCTTTGCCTTTTGTAAAAAAATCTCAGCCTTTTCAATACATTGGAGTAGTGTTGTGGGAATCGCTTCACCCATTTTTATCGCTGCAGCTTGCAGTAGCAATACATTGGAATTATTCTTTTCTACAAGTACAACTTGACTCTTCCCTTTCACTTTTACCGTTGCGAATTTCATAATCAATATTCCCCTTTGCTACGATTACTTTTTCATCATTGGCCGAGTGCCATAAGTAGCAAACCGCCAGATATATTCAACAGGTCCCATCCGGTAATACTTCAACCAAATTGTACTGAGTACAAGCTGTAAGAAGTAAATAACAACAACAAGTACGACTCCTGTTGTAAAAGAAATTTTATCATATAACCCAAAGCCATACGAATAGAATAATAATGTTCCAATGATGGACTGTAGCAAATAATTGCTCATCGATAATCTACCGACATTGGCTAGTGGCGATACAATTTTTGCAATAGATTTGTTTTGCAGAAGTAATACAATTGCAGTAATATAAAAAATCGATATCACTGGACCGCCAATCATGTCTTGCAGAGATACGGTAAAATAATTATAGTTTGCTATGTATGGACTTGCTTTAAGCAAACCGCCGATGACTAAACAGACAACTGCAATCATCGCCAGTTTTCGCTGATGCTCTTTCGTTTTCTCCAACCACTTTAGCTTCGCAAACCCTGCACCAATCAAAAACAACGGAAAGATGGAGAAAAAGAGGATGATACCATTCCCTAAATTATTAACCATATACCACTCCACAAAACGTTGCTGAAAAATCTCCATAAAGGTACCTAATTGATATGCTTCAATAGAAGCCTTAACCATTTCAAAATTCGTTAGTATTACAGCCTCGTCAGGTATTGTAAAGTAAATCAACATCATCAATAAACTAAACAATAATGCTGGAATGGCAAAGAGAAGCGAACCGAGCCATAGGAGAGTTATGCCGCTCATCCTATAAAATAACAGAAAGAAAAATCCAAACAATGCATAATTGATTAATATATCTCCATGCCAGATGAAAAAGGCATGAACACACCCAATGACTAAAAGAACGACTAATCTTCTAGAAAATACAAGTGGAAATGACTGATTTCTGTCTTGAGCCCGCTTCGCAAGAATAACAGCGCCAAAGCCAAACAAAAACGCAAACATTGGGTAAAAGCTTGCCTGAGCAAATAAATCAACCAATATGTAGAATATACGATCTGGGTTATCTCTCCACCACTCAAGTGGATTAATATGTAAAAATGGTGAATGAAAGTCAGGCATATTTACAAGAAAAATCCCAAGTATAGCTAACCCTCTTAAACTATCGATGCTTTGAACCCTTTGACTTCCATCGATGGTTTGTCCATCTTGTTTCATTCTTTGCTCTCACCTCCCCATTTGTACGCTTTTTCTAATATTCTACACGTTGTTGTTTGATAATGAAATATTTCTTTCACATTCAGTTCTCCACTACCTTCATTAGAAATTTTCTATATCACTGATTAGGCGATTTAATCACAACGTTGCGCAAATTACATAGTATATGGCAGGGAAATTTTTTAGGAGGAGTTATTTATGCCCGCCATCGTTGGAGTCGTTCAGGTCATCAGCCTTGGAACAAGCGCCGTTTTCAATATTGGAGATGTATTTAAAGTAACTCCATATTCCGCTACGAAAACCTATGCCGGTGCCGGCTCATTTAATACTGGAGATAACATTTCGTTATATAACGGGAACAGTGTCACAAATACGTATGATTCGGATATAACGGATCAACCAATCCTTTTCAATGTTTGAACCGTTTTAGAGAGGGGAATCTTGATGATTTTTAATATTCAACAAAACATTCACATTCATAGCATTAAAATTACGAGTATTGGGAATTCCTCCGTTTTTCAAATTGGCAGTGCTGGTGTCATTAAACCGCTATCTCAACTTAGTAATACGGGTGGATTTACTGGGCCTGCACCGCAATTAGAACTAGAGCCTTTGCCCTTAGCGCATGTTGCAGGAGGCGCTCCAGCTCGAAATTAGTTGATGAATGTTGTTGTAGTATGAAGGATATAGAGATCTTATAATTAACAAAATTATTATAATATTATATTTATTTCGTAGATATACATTCTTTATTCCAGCTCCGTACCGCCGCCATTGTGATTAGGTGAGTGTAGCGTACTACAAGGATCGGTGCATGGTAAATGGCGACGTTTTAAAGCCATAGGAGTTTTGTATGAAACTTGTACTCTGTATCATTTGGCGAAAAAAGCGAGGTGATGAGAACGATGAATGAATTCTACTCTTATACCATACAGATGCAAAAATATCTCTCGAGCCAAAATAAGCGTATTGAAAACCTCGAGTCCACGGTTCAATCTTTGTTGGAACAGTTGGAACAATTAAAAGCTAAACCAACTGTCAATGTTGAACGAATTGAATATAAGTTTGATCAATTAAAAGTGGAAACACTCGAAGGAACTTTGAACATCGGATTAAATCCAAAAGACCTTAGTAATATTGAAGAGTTAGCAGTACCATCATCGAATCCATCAACTTTTGAGCCGTACATGTTTCCAGCAAGAAATGAACTTATTCAGGACATTCAAAATCACATTCTTACCAATCTTGATACACTGATTACAGATACTGAAAGTGAAATTAACGCCAAGCTCGACCCATCCTATCATGAATTTATTAGAAATGATCTCGAAAAGCAGCTTCAGCAGCGAATTGAACAATATCTAAACCATACGTCACCAGATGAGCGTTCTCCACATCGTCACGAACAAATGAAACAACAAATCATAGAAAAACTCAACACAGATATTCATATTGCTATTCGAAATTTTATTATAGCTTCACACAAACAGTCAGGAGGAAATTCAAATCATGGAATTTAACATTACAAATGGTGAATTATGCGTTGGGCAAATCGAGGTTCGGATTGTAGCCAGTTCTTCTGTATTTCAAATCGGAGATGTTCAAACGATACAACTTTCTTCTGCATTTGATACACCACCCGAATCATTAATTGTCGGTACATTCCTCCCATTAGCACCAAAAGGATAATAAGATGTTTTCTAGAATTTCTAAAGTCGATAGGATTAATATTCAACTTGCTATATATAGTTCATTCATTCAGATTGGGGATTGTCAATTTATTGATAGCGAGAATGATGTATTAGCCATTCAACGCCGTTCAGATGTTATGCACATTCAAGATAAGGATTTTAAGGATTATCCACTATTCAAATCTTATCCACCCCTTTTGCCTATAGTAGAGCCAGTTGTTATGAATACTAACCATCTTCAACCATTTATCTCTGTAGGAGCTATTAAAATTAGTGCTGTTTCAGCTTCAGCCGTAGTAAGTGTTGGGAATACCGACCATATTAGAATGCGTAATCGAGTAATGCATATTCGCTATATTTCTAAGAATAAAACAGGTGCAAATACTCTACCTGAAGGAACGATTCAGTTCCAAAACGAAGCTCTACCAGTAGACAATGAAAACTAAAAAAATTCCACCATACATTCATCTGCTCCCTTTGATAAGCTAAAGACTTAATCACATGATAATCCGAGGGCACAAATATTCGTTTATCTTAACTCATTTTTAATTTTCATTAAACAGGTCGATGTGATTTAATTTATAATCGCATACTAAACTTTCTTAAAAGGATGATTTACATGCCGGCTATCGTTGGTCCCGTTCAAGTAACCAGTAATGCTGGGGGAATCGTGCAATTTGGCGACGCACTTGCCATCTCTCCGAAAAGCTCGTCAAAAACAGTAACAGGTTCTGGTTCTAGTAGCACTGGTCTCTTTATTTTTAATGCAAATGGACTAAGTGGAAGTAATATTCTCGATCTGGCTGGTGTTGATCAGCCAATTGCCGGGAATAACTAAAATAAAACCAAAGGGTCAGACTTCGTAACTACTAAATACAGTTCAAATTAAGTAAATGTAACATTACAAACTGTGTATAGAGTGCGAGGTCAGACCCTTTCATTCATTAAACTATTCTATTTCTAACAAATGTCCGCCATCAAAGAAAAACAAATAGCGATCATTCACCTTTTTCTTCAATATCCCTTCAATTGCGCGCGTATACCATTGCAGTTGAATTCGATAACGGTCAGCCAATATTTCTTGTGCACCTTCAAATCCATTATGGAAACGACCGGTAATGCCATCTGTTTTATAATCCAATAAAACAAGTCCAGCTTCATCTTCAAATATACAGTCGATTACACCTTGAACAAGAACGGTTTCTTCTTCTCCATGCCAATGAGAGTATGCTTCACTTGCCGGTACCGCCAATGTAAATGGAACTTCTCTGCGGATCACTGACGCTCTTTGCATTCTTTGACCAATTTCAGAATCAAAGAATGATACAATTACCTCGATGTTAACAGCACTCTTCTGCTCTTCCGTTAACAGCTCCCTTATGATTAGCTCGTTCAGTAATTGCCGAACGGATTCGATCGTTATCGGCTCGTTTACGCTAATATGCTGCATCACAAGGTGGGTGATTGTCCCTTTTTCAGCAGGTGTTAATGATTTCTCCTGCATAAAAGCAGGTCGATTAGATATCGGACGTTCATATTTACGCAACAGTTCCGTAGAACTTTGCTCATCTCGAAATTCAAGCTGACGTTTCAACTCCGAAACAGATTGTTTCGAACGGTTTACACTAGCATCTCTTTCCGGATATACCCATGCAAGTTGAGACATAATTTTGTCACGAAACTCAGACTCTAGATCGATTTTCTCAGCGTTCTTAACATGCTCAAGCCAGCTTTCTGCTTCGTTCACCGTTTCATCTTCCTGCATTTGAAGCCGTTCTCTTTGTATCGTTTTAATGACCCATTGTGATGGATGCTTAAGCTTATTGTCATCATAGTTGACTGTAAGACCCACACTCTCCAAGAATGCAGTACTGCTAGGGTGACGAATTAACGCAGGTCCTATCCAATCCATATAACTACGCGCATTTGCACGAACATAGTCTTTCAGCAACCACTCTGAACCAGTTGCATCGCCAATCCATTTAGAAACACTTTTCAAGACATCCTTCAATGTTCCGATTAGATATAACTTTTCTTTAGCGCGAGTCATTGCTACATATAATACACGCATTTCCTCTGCGATCAATTCAAGTTGTTTCTTTTTCTTAAACGCAATCTGCGGAAGCGATGGATAGGTGATGCGTAGCTCTGGATTCACATAGTCAGCTGCGAAGCCATACTCTTTATCTAGCAAATAAGACTTCCGAAGATCCATCATATTGAATTGTTTGGAAAGCCCCGCAATAAAAACGAGCGGAAACTCCAGCCCCTTCGATGAATGAATCGTCATCAAGCGAACTACATCTTCCTGCTCCCCAAGTGCACGAGCTGCCCCGAGATCATCGCCGCGCTCCTGCATTCGATCAATGAATCGTAAAAAGCGGAATAATCCTCTAAAGGAACTAGTCTCATATTGTCTTGCACGGTCATATAAAGCACGTAAATTCGCCTGACGCTGCTTCCCGCCCGGCATTCCGCCAACAAAGTCATAAAATCTCGTTTCACCATAAAGCTGCCATATTAAATCTGACAAAGATACTTGCTGAGCCATTTTCCGCCATTTGGTTAGGTTTCGATAAAGCATAGAAACTTTTTCATAAACATCCGGATATTGATCATGATCGGCTTTCCGGTAGAAATCTGCCAATGCATCATAATAGCTGCCTGTATTGAATAGTCTCACCTGTGCAAGCTCTTCTTCATTTAAGCCGACGATGGGCGAGCGTAATACAGATACGAGCGGAATATCTTGCTGTGGGTTATCAATCGTTTTCAGCAGTGAAAGCATAATGGCCACTTCAGTTGCTTCGAAATAACCACTTGATAAATTTGCATATACCGGAATTCCTTGTTTTTTAAATTCTTCCATAATTTGCGGTGCCCATGGCATAGAACGCAGCAGGACAACAATATCACGATACGTTACAGAACGATATAATCCAGTTTTGCTATCGTAAATTTGCTGTTTTTCAGTAATGGCTTTTTGAATAAGCTTTGCCATCATTCTGGCCTCAAGCTGTGCATTTTCCAATTCATCCGCTTCAAAGCCTTCGACATTATCTCCGTCTTCCCCTTTAAAGCTCGCTTCCTCTGAAATAGCACCATCAATTAAATATAATTCAATCGGATATTCGGAATCCTCAGGATAATCTGCCCCTTTTTTCAATTCAGCTTGTTCATCATATTCAATTTCACCAACGAGTACACCCATCAGCTGCTTGAATAAGTAATTAGTTCCATCTAGTACTTCTTTACGGCTTCTGAAATTACGATTCAAGTCAATTCGTAATCCTGATTCATCCCCGTCTTGGGCAAAACGCTTGTACTTACCAAGAAAAAGATTCGGCTCTGCTAAGCGAAAACGATAAATGGACTGCTTAACGTCACCCACCATGAACATATTCCCCGTGTTCTCCCCATCAGCTGTAACCAGTTTCAAAATCGATTCCTGTACAAAATTGACATCCTGGTACTCATCGACTAATACTTCCTTAAACTGCTGACGGTACTCCAGTGCTGCTTGTGATGGAGTGCGGTTATAACCTTCCACATTTTCCGTTAAAATGGCTAAGCAATAATGCTCCAAATCGGAAAAATCAACGATGTTCTTTTCCGCCTTCGCTGTTTTGAACCTGGCATCAAACTGATTGACAAGCATGACTAATGTTTCAACATAGCCCTTTAATTCTCGGATATCTTGCAGATAATGCTCAGGCTTTCGCAAAAACAACTCACTCTTGACTGTTTCAAGAATTTTCTTTGCCTTATTCCGATGCTTTGTAGCTAGCTCAATAAGCTCTTTATCGAAGGCATCCCCCGAACATCTCTTGGCCGTTGTGAATTTCCAGCTTTGCATACTGGCGTACATTTGCTGCCATGATTCAGCATTGGCTTTTTCCAATCGTTCTACAATCATTAAATCATCCAACAAATTTTCCGCTCTTGGTGCAGGACCGCTTGGCAATTTTGTCAGCTCAAGCGCTTGTTCCAGTAAATCCCGAGCCGATTGAAGCTGCATAGAGATATCGAACTTTAATGAATCCCAAAAAGGCAGATCTTCAATCTCTGCATCGTCTGCAATATTATACATGGCTGCTGCTTGATGTAACCATGATTCAGGGTCTGGGTACGATTGGGAAAAATTATGAAGCGAACGGATAATCTGCTGAAGAGCTGCATCGTTTCGATCACTAGTAAATGCATCCACCAATCTAAAAAATTCCTCATCGCTTTGACCATAATGTTCCTCAAGCAGTTCTTCCATCACTTCATCGCGAAGCAGTTCCGCTTCTGTTGAATCGGCAATCCTAAATCCAGGATCAATATCTGTTAAATAATAATACTTCCGAATTACTTCTAAACAAAAAGAATGGAGGGTCGAGATCGAAGCACGATTGATTAAACTCACTTGCTTTCGTAAGTGCTGTGATTTCGGATTGTCTGAAATCGCCTTTTCCAGCGCTTCACCAATTCGATGCTTCATTTCTGCGGCAGAGGCGTTCGTAAAGGTAACAACTAATAGCTCATCTACGTTAATTGGCTCTTTTTCCGATAAAATCTTTTCAATAATCCGTGTCACAAGTACAGCTGTTTTCCCTGATCCAGCCGCAGCAGCCACGAGTATATCCTGATCTTTTGCCCAGATCGCTTTCCACTGGTCTTCAGTCCATGTAACATGATCAGGCTTTACCGGGATGATTGTCTTACTCATGTGTTGCAGCCTCCCCTCTTAATACATTCAATACTTCATCTTGTTTAGTAGAAGATAATAATCGATACTCGTTTTCCTCCGTGGATTGGTCAAATTGACACACGGACTTAAATGCACAAAACGTACAAGGAATTTTATCCTTAAGTTTATAAGGATTAATCTCTACGTTGCCGCCAACAATTTCATTACCCGCTTCTTGATATAAATGACGGATGTGATTTTGCAAGAGCGAAAACTCTTCCTGACTTGCAATCTTAGATTTAGCCTGCAATGTTCCATCTTTTTTTAAACCTGCTGGAATCATATTTGAGTTACTAAGAACCCCTTGTTCCAATGATTGATCCATTAATTGAACAACGTCTGGATCACCTAATAGCAGACCCTTCATTTTAAAACTTTTAAATATTTCTTGTTCAAGTTCCGAAAGATTGACCATACCCTTGCTTTTGACAACCGGGTTATGGACATGGAAATAAAGTACACCGGCAGGCAATGCTTCTTTTCCAACCAAAGAGCTTGAATGAGTAATCACGATATCTAAATATGTGAGCATCTGCAGGGCCAGTCCGTAATACACTTCACTTAAATTCAAATCCTTTTCACTGGATTTATAGTCTAGCACCCGTAAATAAACACTGTCGTTTTCTTCCGCTTTATCAATGCGGTCAATCCGGCCGACTAACTCCATCTTTGTTCCATCTCTCAACTCAAATGAAAGCGGTGGTAACTGACCATTTTTCCCAAATCCTAGTTCTAATCCTACTGGTACAAAGCCGCTTTGCCTTGCTTGTTCGCTTAAGACGATGGAAGCTCGTCCAATTACCTGCTCTAACTTTCGCTTTAAATAGTGGTGTCGATTGCTACTCAATAAAATTTGGTTTTGCAGCTTCGGTGCGAGTCGTTCAACAGCCTTTCTTGCAAGCATCAAACATTGTTCCTTTGTTAAAGAGGACCAGGCTATGTTCCGTTCGTATAAATAATCCGAGATGATTTTTAACGCACCATGAAACATTTCACCAATATCAGGAGCATCCAGACGAAAAATCTTACGCTCCTGTAGCTTCAGTCCATGGGCAGCATAATGAGCAAACGCGCAGCTATTGAACATTTCCATCCGAGATACACTGGCCAAAATGGTTTCTCCATAGATTTTTCTACTCGTTTCCTCAGATATTCTTTTCGTCTTGTTTTGGTAAAATAAGCTCGACAGCACCCGAACTGCTTCTGGCCTCATCCATTCATGATCCATATAGGCATTATAAACATCCCACCATACAGGATGAACTGGGTAATTCCTTTTTTTAAGCTGAAGCTGCGCTGTTAAATAAGACAAAGCAACATCGTAATTCGCAGCATATTCTGCTTGTTCACTTGCATCTAAGTCAGACGGGTCATTCATGAACACTACTTCTTTCACTTGCGGAAGCACGTCCTTTACCCGCTTAATATAGGAAGAAGGAAGCAGTGCTTTCCCTTCTTCATCTGCTAGCGGATACGTCAAATACAGTGATTCAGATGGTGTTGTAAAAGCTTTATACGCGACAAACTCTTCATCTAATAAACGGAGCTTTGAGCTTGGTGCAACCCCAAATCCGTTAGCGGCTAGGTTTTCACGGTCCTGATCTGATAAAATCCCATCCTTGCCAGCCTTACCTGGTAAAACACCTTCATTTAGACCTATAACAAATGCGGTACGAATGTCATCTAGCCTTGATAAATCAAGGTTTGCGACAAGCACTTGGTCAATTGCCGGTGGAACGAGAGAGAACTTTAATGTTTCAAAACCACTTTCCATTACAGTTGAGAACTGTTTTAACGTCATTTTTTCTTCGCTGAGTAATTCTACGAATTGATCAAGCAAATTAACAACCGAATTCCACGCCTGTTCATGCTCTCGTGCACTGATCAGATCATCTCGCTCTTCTGCTTCAACCTTCAATTTTTCTAACTTCTCCGAAATATTTAGCTCTTCCAAATATAAATACAGCGCTTCGCACATTTCTCTGCCTGTTTGTGCACGCTTCAAGCGTTTGGACAAACGTAAAATGGCAGAATTAAAAAGTTCCTTCAGTTCGTTAAGTTCATCTTCCAATTGCTTTTCCTGATTAGTCTGGCGCCTATCCACAAGCTCCAATCCTCTTATTCTTCTATAGGTCCATGATTCTTTTTGATACCATCTATTCCCTTTTATTCCACGAGAGAGTACATAGTTCTCCAATCGGTCGACCTTTTCACGCATGATATCGGAATTCAGGTTGATTGGATGTAGAAGTTCTGTTTTTATAGCTCTAAACACCGGTTCATAACGCCAATTCGTGTTCAAAATCTCTAAGGTAGAGCGAATTAGTTCAATTACCGGATGATTCAACATGGTTCTTTTTGTATCGATAAAAACAGGGATCTGATAATCCAAAAAAACCGTGTTGATCAGATCATGATAGGATTCGCCATTTCGGACCAATATAGCCAAATCCCGAAAGCGGTAATTGCCATCGCGAACAAACCGCAAGATTGTCCGGGCAACTCCTTCTACTTCTGCTCTTCGATTCATCGCCTGTACGATTGTAACGCTCGTTTCCCCATTAAGTTCATGCGCTGGTCGCACAGTAAGATTGGCTTCGAGATGTGACAGCCCTCGATTTCCTTTAAAACGTGGCGTACTCTCTAAATGTTCATCATTTTCAACAGTAACGCCTAAGGCCAATGCTCGTTGATAAATATTGAAGTAAGTTGAACCGGTTTGTCTGAAAAGATTTAACCCATCAGGTGGGGATATCCTATACGACTGATCAAGCGTTAATACAACAGTTACATCCTTACATTGTTTCAATAATTCTTCTACAATTTGCAGTTCCTGAGGCGTTAAGCTATAGAAACCGTCTAAATAAATCGAAGCTTCTGTTATATAACTTGATTGTGCCAATTTTTCAATCAATAAACGGAAGTAATCCTCTGAATCCAAATACTTGCCTACCAATTCATCTTCAAACGCTTGATAAATTAACTCTAAATCATGTAGTTTATCACGAACGGCATCTGATGAATATTGTATAGAACGTTCTCGGAATTCATTGATATCTTTAGGATCAAGACAATAGCGTTTAAACTCAGACAACATTTCTTCCATTTGCACGATGAAGCCAGGCTTGTCCGCTGAACGACGAAACATTTTTAACTCAGTCTTTTTGTCTTCCATGATTTTGCGGATGAGCATGTTCACTCCGACACTGTCAAGATGGCGCCTATTGCCCCCGCCTGTTTCTTGAAGGATTCGCCATGCTAAACGACTAAAGCTGAACACCTGCGCTCGCATCATTCCCTCTAGGCCTGGTGTTTTAATTAATTTATATTCAGACAGAAATGTCATTTGATCCGGAACTAAATAAATAATCGGTTTTCCAGCTGGGTCTTCAACAAGCCTATCACGTATCTCATCAAGCACCTTTGCCGTCTTTCCTGACCCTGATCGTCCAGTAATAAATCTCAATGCCATTACCCTACCCCCTTTTCTAGCTTTTTCTTCTGTATCTATTCGTTCATCATATCAAGTATTTAATCAAAAAAAGACATTGGATCTCCAATGCCTTTTTTACTTATTATACTCTTAAATCGATAATTTTTCTTGTTCAATGATTGGTAGGGGTGGCACGTTAAACTTTCATCATACATATAACACCGACCAGAATGTCATCATTATTTACGTTTCATTTTACCCACTGCCATTACTCATTTTCCCTACTCATGTTTCTATTTAGCCTTGCCTCTATTTGTTTCCCAACAAGCCATAATACAAAGATTATAATGATAACGATTACCGTGCGTAACGGCTGACGGAACAATGAAGTTATATCGTATCCTATAAAACTAATCGTAAAAATCATGACCAGCTTCCCACCTAATAAGGCAAGTGCATATGGCATCGGTCTTATGTTCGAAAGACCAGCTACAATATTCACAAGGGCAGAAGGAGTAAACGGAAAACAAAGTAGAAGAAAAAGCGGACCGAATCCATGTCTCTCTACCCAATTCATAAGTTTTTTAATTTGTTTATTTTTTTGAAGAAACTTTAATAGCCTTCGGTGCCCATAATGGCGAAATAAGAAGAAAACAAGCAACGATCCCGTAACGGTCCCAATCCAAGAATACATAAACCCCAGCCATAGGCCAAAAGCACTTGCATTTGCAAATACAAATACAAAGAGCGGCAGAAAAGGTAGGAACGACTCCAACATCGGTAAAAAAATCCCTGGTAATGGTCCGAACGAACGATACTGTTCAATTAACCCCAATATATTTTCTAATGTAAACCAATCACGAATATGCTCCAAATCCATTTCAATCTCCTCAATATCAAAAAAATCCAATTCTCCTTCTCTTGCTTATTTTCTGGAGTAGTCAGCTTAGATGTATATCATTTATGCCCTTTTGATCCACTTACAATATGTGAAACATAGGCATGTCCCAAAGAATCTGACCCCATACTCTTTACACCGTTTATTGCGCTATTTGCATGTTTATAAACGATATAAAGTAGATATGGGCCTGCCCCTTTCGTTTTGGGACACCCCTATGTTTGAACAATGTGAAGCTTCCCGATTATACGCCTATCTTTTAACTAAAATCATAAGCTATTTTTTGAAATAAATAAATAATTTATGACTTATCTAGAATTTAGTCTCATTTTCATACTTCCCTCACTCGACAACCGATAATCACATTTTCATTTAATTTTAACTTGATTAGTGATACATTTTCCATTATCATCACAACAAAGAACAAACGTTCTTATTTTAATTTAAGTTGGGAATTGTCAGAAAGAGGGATGATAATGACTCGAATTCCAGAACACGACCGCAATATCATTGAAAAAGCACTCTATCTTCCTATGATCGTTACAATTTTCAATCGCGATTTACACATAATTGAGGGCAGTTCTTTCAAGATGAAGAGGCCTTACTTAGAAATGGTAGAAGCAGCGTTGAAATTAGTTCAATCCGATTTGGTTCAAGTTAGAAAATACTTAAAAAAAGAAAATATTAAGGTTAGCGAACTAAAGAGAGACCAGGAATTTACGATGTATTGCTTTTTATATAAAGGATATGAAGAGCACCATAATTATTTCAATCCACGATTAAAAAATAAGGTAGAAGAATTATTGCGAAGTTATTTCAAAGAAGTATTTACCTAAATGGCTCTTTCATACCTTATCTAAGGAGACATAAGAAACACACAAATTCATCATGTCTCCGTTCCTCTTCTTATTCTTCAGTTTTTTTAGCTGAATAATTGCGAGGGGTCTCTGAAGCTTCCATACTGTTATACATTCTGTGCAATCCATAAGCCATCTTTCCTGTCTCTTTATTTATTTTACTAATCTTAGACTCAAGTTCTGCAGTTCTTTGCATTTGATTCGTGAATGAACCAATTGATATATTCACCTCTAACGTGATGTTGTTACGAAAATAAACTTGAACCATTCTATTGTCTTTCTGTTTATACTTTATAACATGGTGATGCGCAATCCAAATGCAATCATCGTTTATGGGTGAAGTAGTTGGAAAAAAGAAAATAGGGTTTGTCTGATCAATAATAATTGGCGCTTTATGAGTAACGCCAATTAATCGCCGTGTTCCACCTTTTCTTCCTTCATAGCTACTTCCAAAGTATTCACAGCTTTGATTGATAATTACCTTGGGCTTGAATGGCGAGATAAATTCATCATTTGTTTCAACAACTTGCGAATAGATTTTGCTGCCGTATACGATCGACTTAATGAAACACGTAAATGGAGTAATTTCATAATTTTCGATTAATGATCGTTTTGATTTTTTCACTTTTCTTTTCCCCTTCCTTTTTACATCATTCGGGATCAATAATATCACAAAAAATAGTTATTTATACCCATTTTGTGTACATTTAGCAATTCTGTAACAAATTTACAAAGTCTAAACATTTCCACAAGAATTAAAATATTTTTTGAAAATTTAAAATTTTTATTGATTTTTCCTCTAAGGATTCCATATAATAAAAAAAAGGTCAGGAGTGGATCTTCATGAAAAATGAAAAATTACCTTCAGAATTAGTAAAGTCGTATTTGGCCAATAAGAAAAACCAGGACGCTTCACTGCAGGATACATTCATTGAGATGATTATTCACGAATCTATACTCATTAACAAAAGAACACAGCTTGAACAGCAAATCAACCAAGCACTCGATGAGAGGAATAAGCCTTTATTTCTAAAATTAAGCAGCGAAATGAACGAATTGATAATAATGTTTGGTACTTAAGAACAAAAGCGCAAGCGCCTTGTTCAACCTTGAAAACACTCGCAGTCCATTCGGTTGAGATCGTTCTTTTACTTCTTAAGCTAGTGTGATGTGACAAGAGGAGGTAGGCAACTTGCCCCCCAAAAATGAGGTTGTCTACAAAAGAAAAAGGTCTGACCCCACCATTCTTCACACAGAATAAATACGTGTATAACACGATAGCTGTATGAAGAGTGTGCGGTCAGACCCTTATGAAACTCTTACTTTCTCCACTATTTTCCTCTATCAAACATCCCCATTACCTCGGTCGTTTCCGTAATATTAACAAATGCATTCGAATCGATTTCATTAATCATCAATTTAACATCCGTTAACTGATAGCGAGTAATCACTGTCATAAGAATTTTTCGACTTTCCCCTGTGTATGCGCCCTCTCCATCCATTACTGTAATCCCTCGATAAAGGTTAGCAAGCAGCTTCTCCTTCATCTCATCCCCCTTATTTGTAATGATCATTAATGTTAATTTAATATGGTTCGTATGAATCGTATCGATGATCTTTCCTGTTGCATAAATTGCAACGAGTGTATGAAGAGCCGCATCCCAATCAAACACAAAGCCAGAGATGATAACAACAATAGCATTCATTGCCGAAATTAACGCTCCCAGCGGAAAGTCTCTCTTCTTAGTAAGCAGCATCGCAATTATATCAAAGCCACCCGAAGATCCGGATGCCCGAAAAATAATCCCGATCCCAATTCCCGTAATAACACCGCCGAACAGCGATGACAGGATCGCTTCATTTGAGATTGCTTGAACAGGAACCACATACAAAGTAACTGAAAGCACGACGACAGACAAAATTGTATACCCAATAAAACGTTTTCCTAATTTCATAACTCCGAATATTAATAAAGGTAAATTAAGCAGAAAGTTCAAAATTCCGGTATTGAAGGGTGTAATGATTCCAAGCATAATCGCAATCCCGCTAAGTCCGCTGCTTAAAATTTGATGGGGAATCAAAAATAAATTATAAGCAACCCCAACAATGATGGAGCCAATTATTATGACCAAAATATTACGCATAACTACTCTCCCTTTAAACCAGTGATATTTCCTGATCATTTAAAGCCACAAAAGACTCCTCTGTCCACAGAAATAATTGTTCGGTTTAGATATTTTTTCTACTAATGATTATTATTATAGTAGAGAAATAAAGGAAAAATAATTTAATAGTCTTTTCAGATTATATAGGAAATTCCTTAGGGGATACATGATAAGAAAAACTGTCATCTACTATAGGTCACAAAAATAATTATTCTAATATATATTCTATATTCGAATATGTCAGGTGTATGAATTGACACTAAAACTCATTGCAAAATGTATAAAATGAAACTTCAATCAATGGGGTTTTCTTCATCCCCCTACGCTTCTTCGATCTATCTAAGTCTTTAAGCGCCGTTAATGTAAAATACATTCTTTTCTTACAAAAAAATAAACTGACCGAAGTCAGCTTATTCATTCTGATTACTCGTATCATATTGATCAAGCGTTGAAATTCTCTCGAGCATGGAGGGGTGTGTGTAGCGAAACCATTTCACGAGCAAAGGAGGATTCACTTGACTTAACCCAGCTCTTGTCAACTCCTGAAAGGAACTAATTGCAGCATCTTTATCTTGAGTCATTTCAATCGCATAGTGGTCCGCTCGGCTTTCCTGATACCTTGACACATAATTAGATAAAGGACTGGAAGCGAACAATAAAATAGATGTAATCAATAAAAATAATGGGAATGAACGAATGCTGCTAACTTCTGATATGTTTAGAACTTTCCCCCAGCGCCTAATGGTATAATTCATCAATTTCGCAGTGAACCATAAACCAACAAGCGTTAAGACTAAATAACCTGCAATTCCGAAATAAATATGTTTTTCCACATAGTGCCCCATCTCGTGCGCCATGATAAAGAGAATTTCTTGATCATTAAGCCGACTCAAAGTCGTATCCCATAAAACAATTCGGGAATTGGAGCCGATTCCCGTGACATATGCATTCAAGGCATTCGTTTTTTCCGCCATATTCACTTCATATACATGCTCAGATGGAATATTCGCTTTATCTGCCATATCTAATATCTTTGTTTCTAATTCCTTGTTTTTAAGCGGATAAAAGTCATTATAAAGTGGATCAATAACTACCGGCTGAACGAACATGATAAATAATGAAAAAGGAATCGTCAAAACCCAGGCATACAGCCACCATTTCTTCGCACTTTTTTTCATCAGCCAATATAAAACAGAGACAATAAGAATCATCGTCCCGAAATCGACCCAAAACTCAATCACTCCATCCTTCATCCATGAAGTAAAAGATTGAGTACTGATTCCATAGCTCTTGCCTAAGGTGTAGCGATAATAATTAAGCGGGAACACAACAACATAACTCAACAAAGATAACCAAAATAAATAAATAGCATTTTGAACAATTTTCCACTTCGTTTGCGATAAAGACCATTTTTCAAACCCTCGGGAAATGCCAAATGCTAAAATAAGAAAATAAAATAACCAATCAAATGGAATCGCCGCAAAAAACAGAAAATTTCTGATTTTCGAATACTCTTCACTCAATACCCATTCCCTTTCACTCAAAAAAACAGCTGGATCTGCAACCGTTCCTTTTAAAGCTTCAGGTATAATAGATTGGGCTCCGTGAAATATATACACATACATACCAGCTATATATAAACCAAATAAAACGATTGCAGTTAAGACCGATTTTCTTACCATAATCCAACCCCTTCCTTATCACTTCCTACTTTAAGTGTAGTACATAACGGACAAGTTAGAACCATTTCCTAATATTGAAATTGTAAGTTTTGTGCAACTAACCTTCATGATTTCTTACTTTTTCAATCATTTCATCAAGACGGATAATGCTTTTTTTTGCACGCTCAAAATCAATCTTTCGATAATGATGGAGACCACCTTCTTCTTCGTCTTTCTCATCAGCCCATTTTACAATTTGTTGAAGTGGCGTGCGAATAATGTCATTTGTAGGTAGAAATGAATCAGTATGGAATAGAATCGCGAGGGATATGGTTTTGGCTTGGATTGGATTTTCTCCAAGTCGAATAAGTAGCTTATGAGCTCTTTCTGCTCCTTTTATTGCATGTATATCATTTTGTTTATAAAGGTCATAATCCCACTTCCCATTTTTATACCATGTAAAATGTCCCATATCATGAAGCAAACCGGCTTTGGCAGCTATATCGACGTCCACATTCTGCTCTTTAGCCAAGTGAAAGGCATGGTATGCAACAGCAATAGCGTGCACTAACCCAGAACGGTTTAAATATTTCTGTGTAATATGATGTTGAAATATATCAAGTAGGGTCACGTCTCTCATTCAATCCCCTCCTCTATTATAGTAAGCTTATTGTCAAGCCTGAATTTTTTAAATGTTATCTTATCGAATATGCAGAAATTTTTCAAGTGGAACATCATAATGCTCTTTAAGCGGTTGTTCAAAAAGTCCGGTAAAAAGATTGAGAATCGCATCAAAGATCTGTCTTCCGGGTCCTCTTGAGATGCGCTCCTCGAACTTCTCGGCTCTTTTATCCTCCCTTTTGAACATGTACTTTAAGGAGTATTATAAAAATATGGCCTTATTATTCTATTCAGCCTAATAATCACAAGTTCACGATAGAGTTCTTGTAATCGCCAGTGATTTATCTATAAAAGAAAACTAAAAGCCCCATCTATCGAACAAACGATATATGGCGGCTTTTTACATTTTCTATCAGTAAATAAGATTAATAACTTCTTCTTTTGTTACATTCCCAAAGTAATGCTTCACATCAACATCTGCTAAGACGCGCTCAATTTCAGTGCGTTCATAGCGAATCCCCGTAAGTTTCTCTTCAATTTCGCTCACGTCGCCGACACCAAAGAAATCTCCATATACTTTACAGTTTTCAATTTTTCCTTTATTCACTTCTAAGCGAATATCAATTGACCCGACCGGAAAGCGGTGTGAATGTTGTAAGTTGAACTTCGGTGATTTACCATAGTTCCAATCCCAGTTTTGGTAACGTTCTTTAGAAATCTCATTAATTTTTGCCCAATCCTCTTCCGTTAAAACATACTCGGGAATGGTTTCTTTTTCTTCGTAGATATATTTAAGAATCAAAGAACGGAATTCTTCAATGGTCATGGGTTCTTCAAGGAACTCTGCGATATTGGCTACACGACTTCTGACCGATTTAATTCCTTTCGATTCGATCTTGTCCTTTTTCACTTTTAAACTTGAGACAATATGATCCATTTCGGAATTAAACAAAAGCGTACCATGCGTGAACATGCGGCCTCTCGTACTGAATTGGGCGATACCGGAGATCTTTCTGCCTTCAGCTAGAATATCATTCCTCCCGCTTATTTCTGCGTTAATCCCCAGCTTACTAAGCGCCTTAACAACAGGCTCGGTGAATTTCTTAAAGTCATGGAAGCTTTGACCGTCATCCTTAGTAATGAAACTAAAGTTTAAGTTTCCAAAGTCATGATACACAGCACCACCACCCGAAAGTCTTCGAACCACTTTAATTCCATTATTCTCGACATATTCTGTATTGATCTCTTCAATCGTATTTTGGTTTTTACCGATAATGATGGACGGACCATTGATGTAAAATAATAAATACGTTTCATTTATATCAAGGTTTTTTAATATGTATTCTTCAATAGCAAGATTCATTTGCGGATCGTGAATCCCTTTATTATCTACAAAGATCATTCGTGTTTCCTCCTTTATTTTACCTAAAAAATCACAATTGAAATTCCATGCCACTTCTAGCAAGGGCAATTTCACGTTTAAATACTTCTCCTGCTTCTTTTTTCAACTGTTGTATATCTCCATAATGTGGCAAGTGAGTAAGCATGAGCAAGTGGGCATCAGCAAGATGCGCAATCATCCCCGCTTCTCTTGCGGTCATATGACCTGCTGATGAGCCATCTGTATGTCCGTAAAGACTACTCTCACATAATAACACTTTCGCATCTTTTGCAAAAATCGACAACTCTTCCATATACGAACTATCTCCTGTATAGACAATGGATTCGCCATTCACCTCAAGTTTCATGGCAAAGCAAGGAACAGGATGCTTTGTTCTTAAAAAAGTAAAAGTAAATGGGCCAATTAAAAGAGGCTCGTCCTCTTTATATGCAATCCCCTTTGTAATATCTTTATAAGTTAGCTTTTTAAATTCTCCTTCGTCTAAATGATGACCATAGATTGGCAGTGTTTTTTTCGGATTCCCTAAAAAACTACCAATTAGCAAGGCGTGCTGAAGTACACCGATATCTGCAATATGATCCGGATGATAGTGAGTTAATACAACAGCATCTAATTTTTCCGGTTGCATATGGTTTTGCAGTTGAGCCAAAACACCGCTACCACAATCGAGCAGCACCCTGTAATCTCCATATTCCACAAGATAACCTGAAGATGCTTCATTCTTTGCAGGATAGCCGCCCCAGCAACCTATTACAGTAATTTTCATACAACAATCTCCTCCTGTGGTGATTTCGATAAGAGAAACGCATACGCTTTTTTCACCCCAAAGGTTAGGCTTTAGCGTAATTAGTCGCTTACATTAGACATCAAAACCTATACTTATATATTAAATATATCGTATTATCCTGTTCTTTTCATCTTTTACCTATTCAAGTTAAACCTTTACACAAATGGGCTGTTCCATAACGAAAAGGTCTAAACCCCACACCAACTATATACGGTTAATATGAAGTGTAATAACACAATTAAACCATGTATATAGTGTGAAGTTAGACCCTTTTATTTACGCTTCTAATTCTTGAACTGCGTCGTTCATTTCTGAGTAGCTTTTTTTATATTTCACTACAAAGTAAAGTATGGTAAGCACAAGAAAGCTAACCATAAATGCTAATAGTACCAAGCCATCCGACCACATTAGACCGAAATCCCCACTTGAAATGACTTCCTTAAACCCTCGTACAGAATACGCCATAGGCAATACATGATTTAACCATTGTAGCTGTGACGGGATTAACTCCACTGGGAATGTACCAGCACTTGTTGTCAATTGCAAAATCAAAATGATAACTGCTAAAAAACGGCCTGGGTTATCCATTGTTGTAACTAATAATTGGATAAGTGCCATAAATGTTAAGCTTGTAATGATTGAAAATAAGATGAATAATGGAACACTTTGGACTTTGAGATCTAAAAGAATGATTAGTAATCCAGAAACAAGTATTGCCTGGGTAATCCCAACAGCTGCAATAACACCAAATTTACTAAAGAACCAGGTAAATCCATTTTTCGGAATACCAACAGGTTCTCTTAATGGAAAGACAATAGAAAGCATTAATGCTCCTACAAATAAACCTAGAGATAAGAAATATGGCGCAATACCTGTTCCATAGTTCGGCACTTTGTTGATCCCTTCTTTATCAACCTGTACTGGCTTGGCAACCATGTTATACGTTTCTTCCGTAGGTTGTAATCCTTCTGATTCATTCGCCGCTTTATTTAGTTCATCTTTAAATGTTTGGGAACCTTCTTTAAGATCTGTTGTGCCATTAGCAAGTTGCTTTGATCCATCTACTAATTGCGTAGATCCGTCAGCTAATGCTTTCGAACCTTCCTCTAATTGTCTAACTCCGCTCGTTAAGCTACTAGCTCCTGCTACAAGCTTATCTCCGCCTGCTTTGGCCTCATTCAATTTACTTGAGAACGTCGTTAGTCCAGAACTTAACTGCTTTTGACCACTAAGCAACTGATCTGCACCAGTATCTAATTTAGCTGTTCCATTATTTAGATCCTGCAACCCGTTTTGAAGAGCCTTTTGTCCTTCGGTTAACGCTGCTAGATTGCTAGAGACATTGGCTGAACCAGCGGCAAGTTTCCCTGCTGAAGCAGCGATATTCTCGTTACCAGCTTGGAGTGCAACTGTTCCTTGAGATAACTGTTCCAAAAGCTGATTAATTCCCACTTGATCTTCTTCTGGAAGAGATGCAAGTACTGGTGCTAATTGAGTTTGCAGGACGACTAATCCATTCTTAACGTCCGTCGCGCCTTGATAAGTCGAATTCGCTCCATCTTGAAGCTGCTTAAGACCATCTGTTACTTGATTAGAGCCTTCATTTAGCTTACTTGTACCCGAAATAGCCTCATCCATCTTCTGCACAATGGTGCTAATTCCTTGATGTGCTTGTTGAATTCCAACTTGTAAGCTTCTTGTTCCATCTTCCGCTTTCTTAGCGCCATCAACTAGCTGAATTTGAGCTTTTGAAAGCTGACCTAATCCATTAGTAAGGACTTCAACCCCAGTTTTCAGCTCTTTAGTGCCGCTTTCCAATTTATTCGCACCACCAGTAAATTCAACTTGTTTCTCAGCTAATAGCGCTAATTTTTCTTCAAGCGTTTTAGCACCACTATTTAAATCCGCCACACCAGTTAACAGTTTCCCCGCCGCTTCATCAGCCGTTTGGTAGCCATCTGCCATTTTTGTTAAGCTGTCGAACATCGTTTTGGCATAGGTTTCGGTCACTTTTTCTTGAAGATTCATTTGAATTTTTTGTATCGCTGTTTCACCGATTTGTGCCGATAAAAAGTTAAAACTTTCATTCGGTACATATTTCAATTCCAACTTTTTCGGTGTATCATCGAGCAAAGTTGTTGCATTTTTAGAGAAATTTTTAGGAATTTCAACAAGCAAATAATACTTTTGATCTTTTAAATTTTTATATCCGGTTTCATGATCGACAAATTTAAAGTTAAAATCCTTACTTTCCTTTAAATTCTTGACAAATTCCTCACCAATTTCATAGGTTTTACCATCAAGCACTGCGCCCTGATCATTATTAACGATAGCAACAGGTAAATCGTCCAATTGTTGATATGGATCCCAAAATGCCCATAATAACATGCCACCATACATAATTGGTATAAATAATATAGCTACTATAGAAACAAGCAATTTTCGATTTGTAAAAATAGACTTCCATTCACTTTTCAACATAAACTGCCTCCTTGATTCACAATGACCAATTTGTTCATTTGGTCATTAATCTGTAAAAAATGAGGATTACCCGTTTTAAAGTGATAATCCCTTAAATAAATATAGGTCGAATAATTCCGCTATCTCTTCTTTATTTAGAGGCTTCCTTATTCTCTCCCAATCTACAATAAGTGTGATATACATTTTCAGCATAAGAAATGCCGTCAATTCAGGGTCACACTCTTTAATGTACTTCTTCTGGATTGCTATCTTAATCTTCTGTGCGATAAAAGAAAGAATGGCATTTTCAATTTCCTCAACTATTTCCAATACAGCAGGCGTTCTTATTTCTCGCTCTTCTTGAAATAGCTTTATCATCAATTGATGCTCACGCCTAAATTCTAATAGACGATAGAGTGTAAGATGAAGATTCTCCGTAAAGGTTAGCTCAGGATTAATAGCATCGTTCGCTTCTTGCTCCATCTCTACAATCATGTTATCAACAATTTCTTTAAATAATTCCTCCTTATTTGCATAAAACGTATAAATAGTCCCCTTACCAACATTCGCAATCTTGGCAACCTGATCCATCGTTGTTGCTTTATACCCAAATAATGAAAAAGACTTTGTGGCGGCCTCGATAATTAATTTTTTTCGATTAACTGACATCTTCCACCTCACAATTGACCAAATGAACATTTCGGTCATTAAGTTCAGTAACATATTAACAAATTGGTTTTGAAATTGCAAATACCTAATACAAAAGATCAATCATTACTACAGGAGAAAAATAATATTTAACAGTAAATCTCCACGTTCTTTGAGATAGCTTGCTTAGATTTTCTACTTATAGAGGTTGTTCATAAAGTTCGGTAATAATAGCTGTAGAATTTCTTCTTCGCTCTGTCTTTCCTCGAACTTCTCAGCTCTTTTTATCCTCCTTTTTAACACGCACTTATAATTTTCCTACCGTTTTTCCGAACAAAAAGAGGACACTCCACGAAGTCGTTCTTCCATTTAGAGAGGTTGTCCCAAAAGGGTCTAACCTTCACACACTCTATACACCGTTTATTGTGTCATGTTCACGTCTTAAAAGGTATATAGTAGCTGTGATGTCTAAGCCTTTTGTTATAAGACAGCCTCTTTGGAAATCGAATTCTATGGAATTATCCTCTTGTTTTGTTTTCTATTGTAGATTTAATTTTTTCATAATAATCGTTTTCAATGCGTCGATAAATGCAGCATCTACATTCGGCATATTGGGGCGATAGTAGCTTGCTCCTACTTCATCGGTTACAACCTTACACTCATAATCATTGTCATAAAGAACTTCTAGATGTTCGGCAATAAAACCGACTGGTATGTATATAAAAGCTTTATAACCTTGTTGAGCGTGAAGTTCTCTCGTTAAGTCCTGAACATCTGGTCCTAGCCAAGGCTCTGGTGTTTGTCCAGCACTTTGCCAACCTATTTCGTAATTCTTAACATTTGCTGCTTTTGCGATTAGCTCAGCCGTTTCTTCCAATTGTTTAGGATACGGATCGCCATTTTGCAAGATTTTTTCTGGCAGACTATGAGCCGAAACAATTAAAACATAATGGTCTTTTTCTTCCGGTGTCATTTTCGCAAACGTTTCATTTAATTGATCAACCCAAAATTGAATAAACTTCGGTTCTTTATACCAGCTCTCAACAGATGTAATCGTTACATTCCCAAGCGACTCAGCTGCTTTTTTCGCACGTTCATTATAAGATTTAACACTGAACGTAGAAAAATGAGGTGCAAGAACAATGCTTACAGCTTCTGTAATACCATCTGCATGCATTTGCTGTACTGCATCTTCAATGAAAGGCTCAATATGTTTTAAGCCGATATATGCTTTAAATTCAATATCGTTTTGCGCTTCGTTCAACATATTTTGTAGCCCTATTGCTTGACCTTCTGTAATTTTGGCAAGTGGAGAAATTCCGCCAATTGCTTTATAACGTCCGCGGAGATCTTCAAGTGCTTCCACAGAAGGCTTTCTTCCATGACGTATATGCGTATAATACCGTTCTATGTCTTCCTCTTTGTACGGAGTCCCGTAAGCCATTACTAAAAGACCCATTTTCTTTCTTGCCATTGTTGTTAACACCTCATTTAGAATAAACTATCTAACTTCACAATCTACATTTTTAACGTACTACAAAGCAGTAGCGGACCTTAGTCGAAGTTCCTGAATAGCAACTTACTCTTTTCTTATTTCCATGAAGAATATTCATGTATAAAAGCAGTCAACTTCTTCAGTGTTTCCGGATTAACTTCTGGGAAAACACCATGTCCAAGATTAAAGATGAAACCAGGTTGCTCCATGCCTTGATCTAGGATCTGTTTCGCTTTATCTTCAATCACTTCCCATGGTGCTAAAAGGTAAGATGGATCAAGATTTCCTTGTACAGCCTTTTTAATGCCCATTTCTCTTGCTTCTCTGATAGGAAGTCTCCAATCTAAGCCAACTACATCAATCGGAAGGTCATTCCACTCCAATGCCAAGTGCCTTGCACCTACTCCATGCATGATTAATGGAACATTTTCTTCACGTAAAGCAGAGAATATTCGATTCATAACTGGTTTAATATACTTTCGGTAGTCCTCTACATTTAACGTACCTACCCAGGAATCAAAGATTTGGATTGCGCTTACACCCGCATTTATTTGCGCTTTAACATATGTAATGACCATCTCACCTAACTTATCCATTAAAGCAAACCAAGCTTGAGGCTCCGTATACATAAATGCTTTCGTTTTATGGTAATTTTTCGAAGGGCCACCTTCAATCATATACGACGCAATCGTAAATGGCGCACCTGAGAAACCAATTAATGGAACAGTTAACTGTTCTTTCGTTAACAACTTAATCGTATCCAACACATAAGCAATATCTTTTTCAGGGTTTAATTCACCCAGTCTACCGACATCTTCAATCGAACGAATAGGATTATCAATCACTGGACCGATTCCAGATTTAATTTCCACATTAACGCCAAGTGCTGGCAGTGGTGTCATAATATCTTTATAAAGAACAGCAGCATCTACGTCATACTGCTCAACCGGTAGCCGTGTAACATAAGCACATAATTCCGGTTGATGAGTAATTTCAAACAAGGAATATTTTTCTTTAATTTTACGATACTCCGGCTGTGACCTACCAGCTTGGCGCATATACCAAACTGGAACATGGCTCGTCTTTTCCCCTCTTGCAGCCTGTAAAAAAGTATCATTCGTAATCTTAACCATTCATATCCACCTTTCGAACATGACGAATTTTATCGATCATCGTCTTCCTAATATTAGAATAACAGAAGTCAGATTATTTTCAAATGCAACTGCTTACTACTTTATGCTATTCCTTTATAGAAGTATAGAACTCCTCTGACATTGTCACTAATTCGACTTTTTTATTTGAAGGAATGACCTGAATAAAAAAGAAAACTGAATAAACAAACATGTATTGTTTTGTATTGATAGTTTATTCTTGCTATGATTTAACCAAAGAAGTTTGAAAAGGTTACCAAAACAAAAAAGGTGGGAAACTAATGAACATATTTATAACGACTGGAACACGAGAATTTCTACAAAAGGTAAAAGAAAAGCACGTAAATGAAAAACTTTATTTTATGGGAAATGCGGAACATGCACTTTTACTACATGAGACAACTGGTAAAACCATCTTTTCGTCCCCAAGAAAGTTTGAAGTAGTGGATGGACGTGGTGAACTAAAGGAGATAGGGTATGTCGTGATGAACAACATCCCGGTTACAGAGGAGGGCCGACCAGGATTTGAATTCCGGTTTAAAAATCGAGCAGGCTTGATTGAAAAGGAACCTGGATTCACCGCACTTCGAATTCTCAGACCTTTGAACTCAGATACGTATGTTATTTTGACGATGTGGGAAGATCAAGAAGCATTCACGAATTGGAAAAACTCAAATTCCTTCCACTCCGCTCATAATAAAGATAGTAAATCTCTTGATAATCCCGATTTGAATAAAAAGATTTTCTCAGGACCAGCTTATGTGACACAATATTCCTTAATAAGTGAGGAAGGCTAATAAAGTAAAGTTTCCATCAGTGGGGGGTATCTCCTACTGATGGTTAATTGAACCAATCCACCGATAAACCTCAGATTACTTTCGATTTGGTATCAACTCCGCATAGTTTCCAACCACCAAAATCTAGGCAGGTCAAACACTAATCTAATCGCCCATCATATTCTGTATGAAAATCACGTTCTTTACCAATACAGGGGAGGATTCTTTATGGGCGTAGAATGGACAGCGCTGCATTGGATTTATATTGTATTCATCGTATTGATTATAGGTTTTATGGTAAAGAGGCGGGATACGACACTTATCTGTATACTTGGAATATTTTCTCTTGCTCTCATTGCAACAGGCAGTCTCTCTGCTTCAGTCAGCGGGATATTTAATAGCTTCATCTTTGCAATTACCGAGCTAATGTCAACCATTCTTGTCATTTCTATCATTGTAGCTATGAGTCAAGTTTTAACGAAAACAGGAATTAATGATGCGATGATTTCACCGTTTACACGCTTTATTACATCACCTGCACTTGCCTATTGGATAATTGGTATCTTAATGATGGTCATTTCATGGTTCTTCTGGCCATCACCAGCCGTAGCATTACTCGGAGCTGTTTTATTACCAGTAGCCATTCGTGCGGGTTTACCAACTCTCGGCGTTGCCATGGCAATGAATTTGTTTGGTCACGGCATTGCTCTATCAAGCGATTTTATCATTCAGGCAGCACCTAAATTAACAGCTGATGCTGCTTCTCTTCCTGTTGGAGAAGTAATTAGTGCAAGTATTCCTCTCGTTATCACAATGGGGCTTGTCACTACGATAACGGCATATTTTTTTCTTCGCAGAGACATGATACGTGGATCATTGCCTGTCAGCACCAGTATTCATGTAGAAAATGAAAATATTCGATCAGA
Source organism: Paenibacillus sp. FJAT-29882 (assembly GCF_001510645.1). Taxonomy (GTDB): domain Bacteria; phylum Bacillota; class Bacilli; order Bacillales; family DSM-1321; genus Peribacillus. Next base: position 2,683,500 of record NZ_LMVB01000001.1, read on the forward strand.
AGATTTTTTATCTTCAAGTCAGAAAAAGTTCTTTGCCGTTTTCATTCCTATCGCCTTTATTCTTGATGTTGTCGCCATGAGTGTTCTGAAGCTTCAGGGCGGGGATGCTACAGCTTTAGTAGGTGGGACAGCTGTATTCATTTTGATCATTCTTTCACTTTTTGCACATAAACAGCAAGGTTTGGAAAAAATTACGGCGTATCTAATTCAAGGTTTTCAATTCGGTTTTAAAGTATTCGGTCCAGTCATCCCTATAGCCGCTTTCTTTTATTTAGGAGATTCCGGCTTTCAGAAAATTTTAGGAGATCACCTGCCAGCAACATCACACGGGATTGTTAATGATCTTGGGATTGGATTGGCGGCTCTTGTGCCTTTATCGAAAGAAGTTGCAGCCATTACATTAACAATTACTGGTGCAATAACAGGCTTAGACGGTTCAGGTTTTTCTGGCATTTCATTAGCAGGTTCAGTAGCCAATTTATTTGCTACTGCAATTGGAGGTGGCGCAGCTACTTTAACGGCACTTGGTCAAATTTCGGCCATTTGGGTCGGTGGCGGTACGCTAATTCCTTGGGCTTTAATCCCAGCAGCAGCGATATGTAATGTAGATCCATTTGAACTAGCACGACGAAATCTATTGCCAGTGGCGATTGGATTAGTTGTTACGACCATTGTTGCAATGTTTTTAATGTAAGAACCGTTACTTTCGTATTTTCCCTTAGTGTGAAAAAATATCCAAGATCATTAATAACTATTTTCTCACGAACTAGAAGAAGGATGCCTAAAAGGGTCACACTCTTTTAGGCATCCTTCATTCTTATCTAGCTTCATTATCATTCACCAATCACACCGCATGCGATGCGATCTCCTGCATCACCGGCTGGCTGGGATTTATTGTCGTCTGCTTTTGCATGTATCACAAGTGCCGAGCCATCTGAATCGAACAATGAATATTCTTGATGAGTCTTTAATGTAACGTGTTTAGCTATAACTTCTTCTTTAATCATGCCATCTTTTCCGACTTCAATATTGGGAAGGTCACCTGCATGTGGTCCCTCTTCATGATCTATACCGTGACTCGCATTTGTAGGATTAAAATGCCCGCCTGCTGTTTTAAAAGTAGGAGCAACACATGACGCTGTTTCATGAATATGAAAACCATGTATTCCTGGTGGCAAATTTGACGCCTCTAAACTGATGCGTACACCTGTATCAATTTCTTCTAGGTTGACTGTCCCAATTTTCACACCTTCCGTATTCTGTAAGTCAACAGTTACCAATTCACCCTCACCTTTAACCTTTTCTTGAGGGTTATTTTGCTCTACACCTGCATTAGCTGGGTTCCCTTCTTGATTCATCCCTTCATCTGAGATTGACCGCTCGTCACTTTTTTCAGTATTGCTACCGCTATTATTATCACTATTGTCATTGCCGCTTCCGCAAGCCCCTAGCACAAACATTATGCCTATAAAAATTTTAAAAAAAAGGAAACGCTTCATATTTACCTACCCTTTCTCTATTTACGTTACTTCTACATACACTCTTTACAAAATTGACCATCTTTAAACATTTCTAAGTCTTAACACTATACAAGGATGTATTGCTCTTTTTTTCGTAACATTTTCAGTAGTAACATAATAGAACATGAAAAAATGAATATACACTTATATGGCTAAAACAAAAACTACCTTTCCTGTTACACTCCAGAAAAAGGTAGTTTTTCTCAAAAAACGGACAAATATTTCGATTCTTTTCATACTGCTTGAAGTTTATCTCTTTCGCTAAACATCTAAATTTATTAAAATAAATGATGCCACTCATAATGTAATGTATTAAGAATTGTCGCTGCAAAAAAACCGAAAATAAACAAAGTCGAACGCTTACCAATCCACAATATCAATATGATTGCCAATCCCACAGCTGCTCCTATATACGCTAACCAAGGAAACTGAGCTGTAGATAGAGATAAATAATAGCCTAAATTAGCAGCTAATAATACCCCTAGAAGTAATGGATTTAATAACCTCAATTCCGAAAATGCGTGATTTTCCATAGATAATCCCTCCTTGTTTTAAGTATTCGACGTTTAATGAATACTATTCAAAAGAAAGTGAAACTTCAATCAGTAGGGGGGCTTACTGCCTCTTAAGGATGGGATAAAAATCTACGTATAGAAAATTTACCTTGGTTACTTCAACTGTCATATTCATAAAAACAAAAAAAGCGAGGGTACCCCAAAAAAAGAAAGGGTCAGACCCACATCTACTTTAACGTTTATATGACGTCTAATGTCACAATAACCGTTAAAGAGCGTGTAGATTAAACCCTTTTGGGATACCCTCGACCTTTATTCGTAAACCATGAGTAGAACAGAACGCATGCGATCACAATCGCTCCCCCAAGTGAATATCCTGCCAATACATCTGTCGGGTAATGTGCCTTTAAGACAATTCTGCTTAAACCGATTAGTAGAACGAGTAAACAGAGAACGATTCTAAACAAATTTTTCAAAAAAGTGGACTTTATATGCTTCCCAATAAAATAAACAGCCAAACCGTAACAAGTAATGCTCACCATTGCATGTCCGCTCGGGAAGCTGTACCCTACTGCATCTATCGCTGCATTAATACTCGGCCGGTCACGTTCGATAATTCCTTTCACAAACCGATTCAGCTGATCAGACCCGGCAACCCCTATCGAAACGACAGCCATCGCGAGATAATCTTTTTTCGAGATCCACAGCCAAAGAACTAAAATCAACGCGCAAACTCCAAGTATAATGGTTGAACCCATTTCTGTAAGCTTATAAAAAAAACCATACATCCATGTACCTGCTACACTTGAAATGAAAGGTAAAAAGGCTTGATCCAGCTTCAATGGCTGGCCACTTTGAACAGCTTTTGTAATGATCAAGTAAACAGTTAAACACATAAAAAAACCAATTAGAATAGTCGGTACATTCTTTTTATACTCTTTTCTCATTTTCCCCTCCAGTTATTTGACTAAGAACATACCAAAACAGCTTGGCCTCCTTTCTAAACATTGTATGCTATACTATTCCCTATATAACAACTATTCACTTAATTACGGAGGTAAATTATGATTGCTAAGTTACATACCCTTTTGGAAAATTCTTATGAAGAAATGGTCGCCATTCGTCGCTATTTACACCAACACCCTGAGCTTTCTTTTCAGGAAACGAAAACGGCTGCCTATATTACTGATTTTTATCAACAGCTTGGGATTGAAGTAAAATCAGGTATCGGTGGCAATGGCGTTGTGGCAAGAATATCAGGTGCTAAACCTGGTAAAACCGTCGCACTACGAGCTGATTTCGATGCATTACCGATACAAGATGAAAAGGATGTTCCTTATAAGTCTACAGTGCCTGGTGTCATGCATGCATGTGGTCATGATGGACATACAGCGACTCTGTTGATTCTAGCAAAAGCGCTCCATACGATGAAAGATGAACTAGAAGGTGATTATGTACTTATTCATCAACATGCCGAGGAATACGCCCCAGGCGGTGCTAAGCCAATGATTGAAGATGGCTGTTTAGATGGAGTAGATGTCATTTTCGGTACTCATCTTTGGGCAACTGTACCAACTGGAACGATCCAACATCGAGTCGGTCCTTTCATGGCGGCAGCTGACCGCTTCGAAATAACTCTTTTTGGCCAAGGTGGACATGGTGCACAACCACATAAAACGAAAGATGCCATTGTGATTGGCGCTCAACTCGTATCAAACCTACAGCAAATTGTCAGTAGACGTGTTAGTCCACTCGATTCTGCTGTCGTTACTATTGCATCCTTTGCGGCTGAAAACGCCTTTAATGTGATAGCCGACAAAGCAACAATTGGCGGCACTGTACGGACATTTAGTGAAGATGTACGTGCCTTTATTGCAGAAGAGATTGAACGCATTGTGAAAGGAACCTGTCTTTCTGGAAATTGTACGTATGAATATATGTATGATTATGGGTACCCTGCTGTTGTCAACCATGAAACAGAAACACATTTACTCGTAGAAGCAGCTGCTACAGTAGCAGAAGTAGATACGATTGAAGAAACGCTACCTGATATGACAGGAGAAGACTTTTCGTATTATTTACAAAATGTGAAGGGAACATTCTTTTTCACTGGCGCTAAGCCGTATCCTGATTTTCCCTATGGTCATCACCATCCGAAATTTGATATTGACGAAAAAGCAATGCTCATTGCAGCTAAAACATTGGGCAGTGCGGCGATTTCCTATCACCAAAGTAGTGAAAACAAATAAAGCCACTCTACTACCATTATTAGATAAGTTAATAAGAGTTTCCCGAATCACTCTAAAATTTCATATAAGCAAGTATACACTTTCGTAACTTAACTACTGGAGGAGTCTAGATGATTCAAGAAATAGATAGTCTTGTGATTCAACTGAACGAAATTATCTGGAACCGAGATAATAAGAAGATATTGAATGGGGTTTCCTGGAAGGTTAACAAGGGAGAACACTGGGCAATTTTAGGGTTAAATGGATCGGGGAAAACTTCTCTCCTAAAAATCATAACGGGCTATCAATGGCCAACTAAAGGGAATGTTTCCGTTTTGGGAAACATATTCGGAAAGACAAACATCCCTGAGCTTCGAAAAAAAATTGGATGGGTAAGCACTTCATTAGATGAAAAATTTCACTCCCGTCCAAGTGATACAGCTATAGAAGTCGTATTAAGTGGAAAAAATGCTTCGGTTGGATTGTATGAAGAAATAACGGAAATTGATGTTGAAAAAGCTAGTGAGCTTCTTCAACAGTTCAGAATTAGTGATTTAACTGACCAAGCTTTCTCGTCCCTCTCTCAAGGAGAAAAAAGGAAAGTAATGATCGCTCGAGCGCTCATGTCTTCACCAAGCTTACTTATCCTGGATGAACCATGCAATGGTCTAGATCTCTATTCAAAAGAAGAGCTTCTTTCAACGATCGAGAAGTTGACCCAATCAGCTGAAGGTCCTACTCTATTATATGTAACCCATCATATCGAAGAACTCGTTCCATCTATTTCGCACGCTTTATTATTAAATAAAGGAAATGTTATTGCGAATGGACAAAAAAAATCAGTCTTGACCGAGAAGTTATTAGAAAAGACTTTTGATCTCCCCATTTCATTGGGATGGGAAGATGAACGTCCTTGGATTCGAATTAAATCAATGAATAAAGGATAAATTCCTTAATAGAGTGAAACTTCACTCAGCGGGTGGATTACTCCCCGTTAATGCGGGATAAATTAAATGATATTTTAAAATATATAAGAGCCGCTTGTATCATCTGCTGCGATTGACACAAGCGGCTCATTTCTTATGCTTTTTCAGAAAGAATTCGCAGGCGATACCCATTCATCGCCGTTTCCCCTAGTTGATCCAACAATTGATGATTGGCGTAGGCCCCTACCGCTGCACCAATTCCCGGAACGAGCTGAAACATTTTGACGAAATCAATTTGATCTCTGTACTCTTGCTGAAACTGTTGCCAGTCTAATTCCTTAGCATGTTCAATATGATCCCAATTCTCAATAATATCCAGTGTTTCTCGTCGCTTGTCTTCACTAGAAAAAGCAAGCTGAAAAATATGAAGGATGAATAGTCGTTCTTCGTATTTCTTCGCGTCGAAGCCATACAATCCAGCAATTTCAAAGAGAAGTTTCATTTTAATCGTCAATAACAACGGAAAATCAGCAAGACCTAGTAAAATACCCCCTGCACCCGTACCTGCCCCTTCAATTACCGCCGTTTTTCGATAGGTTACAATCGTTTCCTTCACCCATTGATCCTTTTGCTGCAAACTTAAGCAAGAAACATCTCTTTCCTTCGAAACAAATTTGGACCCTTTTAAAACAGCTTCAACAAGATTCCGGATGCTCTCGGTAATGACGCCATGTACCTTTTTAGGAATGAAGGTATTCATTTTATTTTGTGCGGTTTTGGAAATCCGCTCAAAGGTACCTGATTTCCGCAAAATTTTCTTTTTCCATGCCATAAGCTCACGATTGGTGATTTGTTCATACGTGTCGATTGCAATCATCTCCAGTTTTGTGTGAAGGATATGGGGACGGGGCTTCGCGACTTACTAATAAGCCCGCTACTTAGCAGGTATACTCATTTTATCAAGAAAGCATCCAAAACTCCGGCTCTGCATCGCCACCATTGTGATTAGGCCAGTGTCGCGTGCTACATGTGGTAAATGGTGGCGTTTAACGCCATATTCGTTTTGTATGTTAGAAACTCTTCAATTTTTTTGCAGAATAGCCTCTAAATAGTAGAATAAATACAATTGCTGCTAAGAATGACGCCCCAGCACCCCACCAATTTCCCGCAATAAGTAATACGAGGGCAAACACGATTGCTTCAAAAAGTAAAAAGCAAGATACAAGTTGTATGACTGCTGTTTCTCGTAACTTAGCAGGCAGTGGATATAATGATACCCATATTTTCAACTCATGCTGTTTCCAAACAGGAAGAATTTGAATTCCTGTCATATAAAGAAACAAAATCGTGACGAGTATACTCGCAACCATTGAAGGAAAGGTAAGCAATACAAACGATCCGATAACAGTCAGCCTTACTAGTAAGCCTACATAGTCATTGGCCCGGAGCATCGTCCGAGCATACAAGAACGTGTACGTTGATTTTTGACGATAAGGTATTAAAGTGAGTAACCAGTCTAACCATTTTCGTCTGGCCACTTTTCCTCTCAGCTTAGGTACATCGGTGAATAGATTCGCAATCCGGTAAAACGACATCATCCGCTTGCCCTCTAGTTCGATTAATCGCTCCCACTTAATGCCCTTCTTTGTCGTTGTATGCCTATAATAAAAGAATAAACCGCCCAAAAGTACGAGTAGTATTATACCTAAATGACTCGCATCGGCAAAAACTAAATAGAGTAAAACAATATTCACTAATAATCGGATAAAGAAGTCAATTTTGATCGCAGACGGCTCCGTATACTTCAGCATATACCAATGAATATGTATGTTGAAAAATTTAACAGCCAACAACAGGATGATAACGTAAAGACTGGAAACTTTACTAGGATCTGCTACCTTTGTATACATCGGCAGGAAGACAATGTACACAATTATCAACATAAAGCCCTGCATCATCGCACTCAACCAAATAGAATTTTTAAAATACATTCTAAGCTTCGTTTCTAGCGGCAATAGGAACACCACATCCGCTTCTTTCAAAAAAGTCATGATCGGGCTTCTTGTTAGGAAAAAACCAAGAACGACAGCCATGATCCAAGCTGCTGGAAAATCAGCGGTCAAGGTCTTCACCCATTCGCTGTAATAAAAGCCGAGTCCGCCTAAACCAATCACCATAACAAACATTAAATGCCCGTTAAAAATATATCGTAAATACTTTTGCATTTCTTGGCTGTAGCCGAGGAATCGCTCTTTCCATAACCCTCGGCTATTCATGTTTAGTTTCTTCCTTTGTCAGTTGAATATATAAGTCATCAAGTGTTGCCCCTGGCATATCAAATTGACTTCGAAGCTGTTCCAAATCACCTTTTGCACGAATTTCTCCATTGTGAAGAATGACGAAAGAATCACAATATCTTTCTGCTGTCGCAAGGATATGAGTAGACATTAAGATCCCCGCACCGCTTTCTTTCATATTTTGCATAAGGTCAAGCAACGACTGGATCCCGAGCGGGTCTAGTCCCACAAACGGTTCATCCACAATATACAAAGATGGTTGAACAAGAAACGCACACATAATCATCACCTTTTGCCGCATCCCTTTTGAAAAATGGGCTGGAAACCAAGATAAACGTTTCTCCATATGGAATTCCTTTAATAATTTCCCCATCCTATCTTTAAATACGGATTCCTCTAGACCGTATGCCATCGCAGTAAGCCTTAAATGCTCCTCTAGTGTAAGCTCATCATAAAGAATAGGTGTTTCAGGAATATAGGTATACTGCTTTCGATATTCATCTGGATTCTCAGCAAATGTTTTTCCTTTTATTGTAATTGAACCACTTTTCTCTTCCATCAATCCAATGATATGCTTAATCGTTGTACTCTTCCCCGCACCATTCAAACCTATAAGTCCAACAAGCTCATTCGGCCGAATGTCAAAGCTGATTCCTTTTAATACAGGAATTCTTGTATAACCTCCGACTAAGTTGTTTATTTCTAATAAGGACATATCAACGATCCCTTCCATAATGTACGTTAGTTCCATTTTAACAAATTCCGTTTTGTTTATCGAGTTAAGAAAGCTTTAGTTTTTTAACGAATTTTACTTTCTAACCTACAGCGCTTTTTTTAATGGTGAAAAAATATTTGGAATCCCCGTGTATATAATACTTAAATCGTGGCTATCATAAGTAGTGAAGAAGGGGTTCTTCATTAGACTTTTGATTTTATCATCTTGTCAAATGAGGTGTCAGTTAAAGACAACTAACTGCAATATACCAGAAACTTCAATGAACCAAACGTTTATGCAAGGAGATGGTTGCTTTGCAAACATTAGACGAAAGAAACATTCATGCACGATCCAATACGCTTTATTGTTGCAAAACTTTAGAGTTATAGGAGATGGTTGCTTTGAATGCAAAAACTTTTTTTAAACGCTAAAACTTACTTTTAGTAAATGAGGTGTTTATCGGAGACAGTCTATGTAAATAAACGTATTTGGAGTGTGACCCCTTTTTCATAGGCAGGGTGCAGCAATCAGCTGCATCCTGTTTCTTTTTAACATAAGAATACAAATATCTCCACCACTACTTTCCTTCTAGAGGTTGTTCAAAAAGTCAAAAGCTTGAGAATTGCCTCAAAGCTCTTTCCCTTCAGCCCTCACGTATTACTGTATACGTGAAAGGTTCTCGAGATGCGCTCCTCGAACTTCTCGGCTCTTTTTATCCTCCTTTTTGAGTACGCACTTCTATATACATTTATTTCAATTTAGAAAATTTCGCTGTTTTTATAGACACATGTTTTTTTAAATTGATCATGTATATAAAACGTAAATCATGGCTATCATAAGTAGTGAAGAAGGGGTTCTTCATTAAACTTATGATTTCATCATTTTGTCAAATGAGGTGTCAGTTAAAGACAACTAACTGCAATAAACCAGAAACTTCAATGAACCAAACGTTTTTATGCAAGGAGATGGTTGCTTTGCACACATTAGACGAAGTAAACATTCATGCACGATCCACTATACTTTACTGTTATAATGCTTTAGAGATATAGGAGATGGTTGCTTTGTATGCAAAAACTTTTTTAAACGCTAAACTTACTTTTAGTAAATGAGGTGTTTGTTAAAGAAAGTCTATGTAATGAAACGTATTGAAGTATGGCCCCTTTTTCAAGTCGCAGGGTGCAGCAATCAGCTGCATCCTGTTTCTTTTTCTTTCCGACTTTCATGTAGCTATGATAGGATAAGATTACCTAAACATTAACCAGGAAAGGATGTCAAAGATGAGCGATTGTATTTTTTGTAAAATTATTACTGGAGAGATCCCGAGTACAAAAGTATTTGAAAATGAACATGTACTTGCCTTTCTTGACATTAGTCAAGTAACGAAAGGTCATACATTGGTCATCCCAAAAGTACATAAAGAAAATGTTTATGAATTAACACCTGACATGGCAAAAAGTATTTTCGAAGTAGTGCCAGAAATTGCTCGTGCTCTCAAAAAGGCGTTCAATCCAATTGGCTTGAATACTATTAACAATAACGGTGAAGCTGCCGGACAGTCCGTTTTCCATTACCATCTTCATTTAATTCCACGCTACGGTGAAGGTGATGGATTCGGAGCCGTTTGGAAAACGCATACGAGTGAATACACACCTGAAGACTTGCAAGCTATGGCACAATCCATTTCAAAAAACATGGAAAATTAATCATAAAAAATTCACCTTGGAGCCTAACTCAATGGTGAATTTTTTATGATTTAAAGGAAATTTCAATCAAATCATGATTATTTCACTAAACATTCTTTTTTTTCTTTCAACTTGTAAACATTTTCTGATAGGATAGAAACAATCAAGTCCTTTCACACATACAAGGAGGAATAAATATGAAAAGAGCACGTAATTTTAATGCAGGTCCTGCTGCTTTACCCGAAGAAGTTTTAAAAAGAGCGCAATCTGAATGGTTAAATATCGACAACACAGGGATGTCGGTCATGGAATTAAGCCATCGCAGTGATACGTTTGAAACGATCCATAATCACGCCATTCAAACGCTTAAAGAACTAATGGATATTCCAGAAAATTATGATGTTCTCTTCCTGCAAGGCGGTGCTAGCCTTCAATTCTCGATGATTCCAATGAACTTATTAAAAGCCGATAGTCAAGCGGACTACGTTCTAACTGGAAGTTGGTCGGAAAAGGCTTTACAAGAAGCGAAGAAAATCGGAACAACTAGAGTTGTAGCTTCTACAAAAGAGTCAAATTATACATTCATCCCGGAACTTTCTGATATCGTCTACAATCAAGATGCAGCTTATTTACATATCACTTCAAACAATACCATTTACGGAACGCAATGGAATGAATTTCCGGATGCAAAAAATGTTCCTTTAGTTGCGGATATGTCCAGTGATATTTTGAGTAAAAAAATAGATGTCAGCAAATTCGGTTTAATCTATGCCGGCGCGCAAAAAAACCTTGGTCCATCTGGTATTACCGTTGTCATCATTCGTAAAGATCTTATTTCTGATTCTTTGGCTGAAATTCCAACTATGTTGAATTACCATACACATCAAGCTAGCAATTCACTATATAATACGCCACCAACTTTAGCTATTTACCTCCTCTCACTTGTACTTGACTGGGCAAATGATTTAGGTGGTATTACCAAGATTGAAGAAATGAACGCGAAGAAAGCAGAATTACTTTATCATGCCATTGATTCAAGCGATGGATTTTATAAAGGACATGCCGAGCTTAACAGCCGTTCTTATATGAATGTTACCTTTACCCTTCCGAACAAAGAAATTGAGCAGGAATTTTTGCAAAAAGCGAAAGAAACTGGGTTTATCGGCTTGAACGGCCACAGATCTGTCGGTGGCTGCCGTGCATCCATTTATAATGCCGTTCCACTTGAACATTGCCAGGAGCTTGCTGATTTTATGAATACATTTAAAGATACTTACCAGCATCAAGAAAAAAACTCCTTCTAAAAAAAGGATAGTCATGATATACTATTTTAAACCTCTCGCAATAGGCAATAGTGCACTGTTGGGGAGAAACTTTAGACGAGATGAGAATAGGAGAGATGAGAAATGAATACGAAAGTACTAGTGTCCTTATCCTTATTAATGGGGTTAGGTGCTGTTCTGCATCTAGTTGTCCCTGGAATTGCTTTTGGAGTTAAGCCCGATATGATGCTAACTATGATGTTTTTAGCCATTATCTTATTTCCAGAAAAGAAAAATGTCTTTTTAGTAGCAGTAACAGCCGGAGTCATTTCCGGACTTACATCAACCTTCCCAGGTGGAGGTTTCATCCCGAACATTATCGATAAATTTATCACTGCCTTTCTATTTTATTTCATGTTTTTGGCTATTCGGAAATTCACTAAATCATTTATCAGCATTGGATTTCTAACGGCGATTGGAACCCTAATTTCCGGTACGGTATTCCTTGCTGCAGCTCATTACATTGTGGGTCTACCAGAAGCATTCCTTTTAATGTTTGCTGGAGCTGTACTTCCGGCAATCGTATTGAACGTAATCGCAGTTGCTATCATTTATCCAATTGTGACTGGGCTTGTCAAGCGATCAAACATTCCTGCAAATATATAATCTTAAACTTTTCAAAACACCGGATGTTTTTCCGGTGTTTTTTTAAAACCATCTATTATATGACAAGCTGGATTAGAATGCCAATTAGAAGGAAAGCGATACTTGCTACACCTAAGATCAATACTCTTTGTTTTATAGTTTTTTTGGGCGGAAACATGCCTGGTCTTTGTAAAATAGCCAAATAAAAGAATGCCGCCATTAAAAACACGAGCGATAAAATAAAGAAAAACAAGACGCATCTCCTCCTTTTCGAAATCTTTTTGTCATGTATATGTCAAGCCTCTACTTTTTATGAATTCCCAATCTCTAAACTATTTTTATATATTGAAAAAAATAAAGATGTTTAAAAAAACATTTTTGTGATATAAAGAATATATAAATTAACTCTTTCACTAATAAGAAAATTATGATATTTTAATAAAAAGATTACCAACTATTATTTTCTTACCTAGCAGGTTTTTTTAACTATAAGGCGAAATCAATATAGAAGAAAAATGAGGTGATCATATGAAGGCAAAATCAGTCATTCTTGGAGTAATAACAGGAACTATTGTTGGTGCAGCAGCAGCTCTTCTCACCGCACCAAGTTCTGGAACAGAGCTTCGCAGCCGTGTGAAAGCAAATACAACTGAAATTTCTAACTCCATTAAAGAGTTGAAGATCCAGTTGATGAATTTAAAAGAAGATGCCATACACGCTTCGAAAATAAGCAAAGAGACCATCAAAGCTTTTATAGAAGATGTGAAAATATTGATTGAAGGCTGGAAAAAAGATATTGAACCAAATTCAGAAGAATTATCAAAAAACATAAAAGAAATTGAGGCGACGATTCAAGAACTCGAAATGATTGCTTCTCCTAAAATTGAATCATGAATAACTAAAAAACAACTGCCGGCTTGCCTAATAACTTTTTTAGACAGAGTGTACATATTTCTTTAGTAAAAAACAGGTTTTTTTAACATTAAGCATTGCCGGCACTTTCACCTTTTCGTAGCAGCATAAGCTTATACAAAATTTTTATATGAAAAATTCTAAAAATTTCGCAAATTTAGCTTTATTAATCTTTACTTTATTGTCATAATAAAACTAGAGAATTCTGATAAGTAGGTGAGTGTATTCATGCAGGAAAAAAATTATACTATGAAAGATGCTATGATCTTCAGCCAAAGAATTGCTCAATTAAGTAAAGCACTTTGGAAGGCTGCGGAAAAGGATTGGCAACAATGGATTAAGCCCTTTGATTTAAACATTAACGAACATCACATCTTGTGGATTGCTTATCATTTAAACGGTGCCTCCATTTCAGATGTAGCTAAATTCGGAGTTATGCATGTTTCAACTGCATTTAACTTCTCCAAAAAGTTAGAGGAACGCGGCTTATTAAGTTTTTCAAAGAAAGAAAATGACAAACGTAATACGTATATTCAAATTACCTTAGAGGGTGAAAGCATTTTATTAGATTTAATGGAACAGTATGACCCCGCTAGCAATTCTGTTCTTTCAGGAACCCTTCCGATGCGAGAGCTTTATGGGAAATTCCCTGATATGATGGAGATGATGGCGATTATCCGAAATATTTATGGCGAGGATTTCATGGGGATATTTGAACGTTCATTTGATAGTATCAATCAAGAATTTACCGAAGAAGAAGGTAAAATTGCAAAAAAAAAGTCAGAGAAAGAAACTGAAGCTGTTTAATTCTTTGCAATTTTCTCCATATCCTTCATGAAAGAAACATATAATCCTTGCTTTAAACAAGCTTCAATAAGTTCTTTTACTGTTACTTTTAGAGTCAACTCCATTGTAAGGCGGTTAAAAAGCGGTTGAAAATGTATATACCCTTCCGCTTTTTCTATTTCATATTGCTTGCTCAATGTATCACATAGTCTCAAAATCTCATGAGCTTCTGTTTCCGAAAGATTTTTTTCAAAAAAGATCACATCCAATTCCGCTTTCGGGTTCCGAATAACGTTTAATAAGAGTGTTTGATGAAATTTCAGTCTATTAATTTCCCTCTCTAAGTCTCGCATTTCCTGCCTCCACCAATCTTGTTCAATTACCGCTTTTCTCCATTATACATGATTTCTTTTACTTCTCCACGATTGAAAACGCATACGGATTATTTCATGTAATATTCTATTGATTTTTTTGCTTAATCATCGTAAAGTATGGGAAGGATTTTATAAGAAAAGCATATAGGCTTTATCTTATTATCTATACTATCCCGCTTGTGGAGGCGAATTTTTTGAATAGCTGGAAGTCGATCAACTTGGATAGACAATTTGGGAATCAATTTATCTTATTTCTATCCATGATGACCACGTTATTTTCTTTTATTGTTATTTATTTAAGTATGAGCGCGTTTTTTCCTAATGTCTCCATGTCTGATGACTATGGCTGGGTGTTACTTTCTTCAGTGCTTCTCTTATATCCGATTCATAAACTAATGCACTACTGTCCATGTATTTTGGAATATCCAAAAATTAAACCGGCGTTGCATGTAAAATGGAGTGTTCTTCCACTTATTTCATTCAAGGTAGATGACCCCATTCCAAAACAACTGTACAGATTAACCTTACTCTTTCCTTTTCTTGTATTAACGAGCGTTTTTATCGGTGGCGCATACACTTTCCCACATTACGCGCATTATTTTACCATACTGCTTTCCATTCACACCGGATTATGCGTTTCTGATTTTATTGCGCTCAAATGTATGGCCGGATCACCTGAACAAAGCTTCGTAGAAGAAACAGAGCAAGGTTATGATATTCTTATTTTTAAAGATTAATTAGGTAATTTAAAAATGATGAATACAAGGAGTTACAAAGTTTTAAGTATCTTTTTATGAAATTATTTGGTATCGTAATGATACATACTTGTTCTAGAGGGAGGGATTCAGGAGTGATAATAATCGTGTTTATCATCTTCTCGGCCTTAATTCTATATAATATTAACAGAATGACAAACTCATTATGTATCCAAAAAGAAATTCCTGAAGACCGCCAGACGAAAGTATTTCGGACTATTAATATCTTAATTACGATTTTACTATTGTCCTCGTATGTTGAAATATCCTTTACATAAGTAATGTATAGGCGGCGGTCAGAATAACCGTTATCGATCCTTGATACAGCAAAAAAGGCCACCCTCGAGTGCCTTCTGACCCGTAGGTAGCAAGTGTAAGGTCAGACATCAAAACGAAGCGGAAAAAGGTGAACCCATTAACGGTTCACCTTTTTTAGTATCCAATTTTATAACCATGAAGCTCCGATGATAATCAAAAGGATAAAAAGTACAACAATCAAAGCGAAACCTCCGCCGACCCCTCCAGACATTGTGTATCCTCCTCTCAATGGTACATACATTCAATCCCGTTTTCAGAAAACTGGTTGCTCTTTTTTTACAACCACCCCTTTAACGGCTACAATATTCTATTCAGCTTAGCTTTAAGAAGCGTGGGCTTTTTGTGTTTTTAATTAGAAGTGGTGTTTACCTGCAAAAAGAAGCACCAACGATGATCAATAAAATAAACAAAACCACCAACAAAGCAAACCCTCCGCCAAATCCATTGCCCATATATATTACCTCCTTTATATTGATCGACAGCCTTTTGTTTAAGTACGTGCTGCCTAATCTGCATAGAACCGATATGAGTGAACGATCCTTACATCATATGTATTGGTCATGTAGACGGATGGGCGTTTGCCTACTTTCTACAAATTAAGATGCAAAATTCGCACTTTAATTTTCGAAAAACTTCCAAATATGGTATAGTAAGATTTGTGGATTCACACAACAGCCACGAATCTAGATAACAGGAGTTGTTCTAAATGAAAAAATGGGCTTTATCCATAACGGTAATTGCAGGTCTTCTTGGACTAGCTGCTTGTAGCAATGGCGGCGATTCTGAAGCGGTGGCAACTTCCAAAGCTGGAGATATCACGAAAGTAGAACTTTATGATGTAATGAAAGAAAGGTACGGCGATGCAGTTTTACAAGAGCTCGTATACGAAAAGATTCTTTCAGATAAATATAAAGTAACCGATAAAGAGCTAGACAAAAAATTGGACGAGCTTAAGACACAACTAGGCGAAAACTATGAGATGGCACTTGCTCAGTCTGGTATGGATGAAGCTGCCTTGAAAGATTCTATTAAAGTTCAAATGCTTCAAGAAAAAGCAGCACTTGCTAGTGTTAAAGTAACTGAAAAAGAAGTGAAAGAATACTACGATCAACAAAAACCTGAAATTCACGCAAGACACATCCTTGTTGAAGATGAAGCGACTGCTAAAGAAATAAAAGAAAAGCTGAACAAAGGCGAAGACTTTGCTAAGTTAGCGAAAGAATCTTCAAAGGATACTGGAAGTGCCGAAAATGGCGGAGATCTTGGATGGTTTGGTCAAGGAGCAATGCTTCCTGAATTTGAAAACGCTGCTTATGCTTTGAAAAAAGATGAAATCAGCGAACCTGTTAAAAGCCAGTATGGTTACCATATCATTCAACTTCTAGATAAAAAAGAAAAAAAATCTTTTGAAGAGTCAAAGGCTGAGATAGAAAAAGAATTAAAACTTTCTAAACTTGATGCTGCTTCAGTTCAAAAAGCCCTTAATAAAGAAGTGAAAGATGCAGATGTAAAAGTCAGCGATAAAGATTTGAAAGACACATTTAAAACAGAAGAACCAGCAGAACCGGCTAAGAAATAAAACAGAAACACGTTTAAGAGTAAGAGCTGGATGTATACAAGCAACCTTCATATCAACTCCCAAATCTTAAGCAAACAAAAAGGCAGGTCTGATGACCTGCCTTTTCTAATGTTCCATTCCTGGCTGCTGCTCTTTTTCTCGGCCCTCTTGTTCTTCCTTCATTCTCTCTATATACTTCTGCCCTTCCTGTTCAATCCACTCTTGCTCTTTTTTTCGGTCCTGCCTCGCCGTATAAACACTCATCCAAGCACTGACTAAAATCCCTGCAAATATAAACCAGATCCATATCGGCATGCTTTTACTCCTCTCGGGGATCTTGTCCCACTCGTATTACTAATGAATATGCATGGAGTGAAGATATATGTCATATTTTTCATTGTAGATGTCCCATAAAGAAAAAGTCAGACCTCCTATCTGCTATACATCATTGATATGACGTGAAGATGACACATTAACGGTCTATAAAGTGTAAGCTCTGACCCATTTCTGATGAATACAAAAAAGCACCAATGCAAAATCTTCGCACGGTGCATGTATCATTATTCAGAAAATGTCGGTTTGTAAAATGAACGATTTTCAAGAGCAAATACTTTTTCAGTAAATTCGCCTGGTTTAGCCTTTTCAAGAGCACGGTTCATCATATTAATCTTCGCATCTAAGTTATCAATATAGTGAAGAACTTCTGCTTCACGAACTAGAGGTGGTTTGGCACTCCCCCACTCTGCTTTGCCATGATGGCTCAAGACAAGATGTTGTAGAATCATGATTTCTTCACTTTGGATATTCAATTCATCAGCGGCTTTGCCTATCTCATTGACCATAATCGTAATATGGCCTAGTAGATTGCCTTCAGTTGTATAAACAGTTGATACTGGACCTGATAGCTCTTTCACTTTACCAAGATCATGCAGAATAATTCCTGCATATAAAAGGTCTTTATCAAGTGTTGGATATAAAGCAGTGATCCCTTTCGCTAGGTCAAGCATGGAAACCACATGATAAGCAAGTCCTGAATAAAATTCATGATGGTTTTTTGTTGCAGCCGGGAATGTTAAGAAATCACTTTGGTATTTTTTCAGCAAATGACGTGTGACTCTTTGGATATTCGGATTTTTCATTTCAAAAATATACTGCGTGATTTTCCCCATCATTTCATCTTGGCTCAATGGAGCTATTTGAATAAGATCTGCAGGTGTCACACCATCCTGTTCAGTAGTCAAACGGATATTCCGAATCTTCAATTGGCTGCGTCCTCGGAAATTCTGAACCTCTCCTAGCACTTTGACCGTTTTTTCACCTGAAAAATTACGCTCATCATCTTCAGAAACATCCCATAGCTTTGCTTCTATTTCTCCTGTTTTATCAGAAAGGATCAGTGTCAGAAAGGGCTTGCCATTACTAGCCACTGCCTTGGTACTGCTTTTTATATACATATATGTATCCATTGACTCACCAACACCGAAGTGAATGATGCCTTTTTGCATGTGTATATACCCCCGTTCTAAGTTAAGTATCAATAGTATACCATATCGCGCAATAGTACGGTTTCAACTTATTCGATTTTCACGAAAAACAGCATGTCTATTATTTGTTCATAAAGAGGCACCCATAGGATTAGATAAAGTGAAACTTCAATCAGTGGGGGTTTTCTTTATCCCCACTGATTGTTAGTTGAACCAATCGGGCTTTTACGGGCAGTTTATCCCTCACCTACGCTTCTTCGATTCCTCAAGCCTTGAGGTGGGGGTTTTACTGCCCGTTAATGCGGGATAAATAGGTCAAGCTTCCTTGTGAAAAATGGTTGAGTAGATGTTCATGGCATGTAAAGAAAATAATTTGCCTTTGTTCAGATATTTTTGCTAATAAAGCAATCGTGTTTCCTGTTCGTTTACTGTCAAAATTCACGAAGCTATCATCAATGATAAGCGGAAAAGGATCCTCCTTGAATGTGTGGTCCGCGAGCGCAAGGCGAATCGCTACGTATATTTGTTCGGCAGTGCCACGACTCACTTCATTGACATCAAACATCAGATGATCAGAGCGCTGGACAGTGAATCCTTCCGTATCATGATTCAAGAAAATTCGGCTATACTGTCCATCCGTTAAATAGGAAAAATACTCTTCTGCTTTGTTTATAACACTAGGGAGACGTTCTTTTTTGAACGTATCAATCGTTTGATTCAGCAAACTTCGTGCAACAGCATATTTGGCCCAGTCTTTGGCATCTTCGTTAAACACTTGGCGCGCTTCATGAAATTGATGCATTCTATCATCATATAATCCACCCTCTTCAAGCTGTTTAATTCTATGTTTCCAATCCGATTGTTTCTCTAGCAACGTCGATTGTCTACTAGTGATTTCATTTCGGATTGCTTCAAGATTTTCAATCGTATACTTACTAATATCCATTCCCATATACTCAGTTAGCTGTTTCCCTTGTAAACGTGACTGCTCCAGTTGCATGACGACAAGCTTCAGTTGGCTAAGAAGCTGTAGTCTTTCTTCAGCCCGTAATGCTTTTTCGCGAAAATCATCTTCATCCGCCACATTCGCTTTGTCGTACAATTCTTGTATTTGCCCGATGACATAATCCTTTTCAGATTTGTGATTCTCAAGTTCAACCATTGTTTTCGTTTCTTCCTCAACATGCTGTTTCAGTTGAATTCTCTTTTCGAACAAATCATTTAATGCTCTTTTTAAAATAGTAAGAGCTTCCTGCCAAGTACCCGGATATTCGCCCAGCTCCCCTGTATAATAAAACAATGTTTTCTTCCTATTTTGTATTTCACTATGAATATACTCATTGTTTTTACGAATCACATTTCTTTCTTCTACTTTCACTTTTAATTTTTCAAGTAAGCCAAAGACTTCCTCTAGGTCATGCTCGATCGCTTCATCTGGGATACCCCATACCTTAACAATAGTCATCGCTTCTGCCTGAACTGTTTTCCATGATGATTCCCAAGTTTCAAAATCGTGAATCACATCATCAAATGCTTGTTCCCGTTCTTCCTTCTTAAATGCTTCATTGGCTATTAATCTTTCTAGTTCACGATCTTGTTCAAGTAAACGCAAAGCTGGATCTGACTCATATTCCATTGAACGAGTTTGAGATTCTTCCTTCTCAATGGACGCCCTCTTTTCTTTAGCCTCAGAAAGTCTCCGTATATCATCGGCTAACGTGTGTTTCTCCTTAAAAAAGAAGAAACCTATCCAAATAGCAACCAGCGCAACTACAAAGAAAAACGTAAGTATTGTCTGCTTAGTAAAAATCGAATAGAACGATAGGCCTAATAGAATCAAGCTAATGAAAGAAAAAATACCACGTTTTTTACTAAGTTGATCCCGCTCTTTTTTTTCCTGTACCTTATAGTTCCGCTCCAAGTCCGCAATTTGTTCATCCAGCATTTCTTTTTTCACTATATGATACTGTTTATTTTGCCTTTGATCTTTTGCTGTTTCGAGCTTTAGCCTCTGCTCCTTTGGCAAGCGTCTACAGTTTAGTTCTTCAAGCCTCAGTTCAGACTGTTCTAACCGTCCCTTTACTAGTTTATACCGCTCATCAAGCTGCTCTTTTTCATTACGTAACACTCGTTTTTTTTGAGCAAGCGTTCTTATTTTCTCCTTCATAAAAGTGCTGAAATCTAGCTGTAGGATTGCTTCTATATGGTCTTTAAAGGACAAATCATCCTTAAGATTGTCGATTTCCTTACTTACTAGTTCTAAAGCTTTGTCCTCTTTATGTTTATCAAGCTCCAATTGTTCAAGTAGTGCAGAACTCTCGATAGCTGTTTCGATACTTTCCTTATGTTCTTCTAAAAAAGGTGAAAGGGCCATCTTTTCCTTTCTAGTCATCAGTTCTTGATACTGTTGTTGAAGTGAAACTTGCTTGGCCTCATGCAGAATAAGAAGAGAGTTTAGCTGTTCCAGCCGTTTTAAACCGCCAATCGGAAAAACTTGATCACCTAACCGGTCCAGTCTCGATTGGAGGACAGTCTGTTCTTTTGTAAGCGGCTTGATTCGAAGATATTCCCCTGTATAAAATAGCTGTTCTTCATTAACTTGAAATTGTTGCTTTAGCTCTTCAAGTTTTTCACCAATTTCTTTTAACCCATTTTGAAGTTCGTTATAGTTCAGCTGATCATCACCTGAATGTTTCATATTTTGTTGAAGCACTTTCAACTGCTTCATTTGGCTATTTAGTAACGGTTTCTGTCCAGAAGGTTTAAACCGTAGATCCAGCTCTTTTTGCAAACTCCCTTCTGCATCCAAAATCCTATCATTGCCAACTAAACCAGCAGAAAGTAAATATTTGCCAATTTCTCCTTCTCCCAGCATATGAAGCCCTTGTAGACCTTGTAGGTCAAAAGAAAAAATTGATTGATAATAGGCCTTATCCATGCCATGTAGGATATTGTTAAGTATTTCTTCTCCAGCAACTTCACCATTTTCAAAAGTGACAGATACATCCCCCGTTGCTTTTCCTTTTACCCGTTCAATTCTTATCTCGCCATATTGCTTTGTTGCAACAATAAGAAGCCCACCATATTTAGCGTGCATTTTCGGTTCATACCGTAACTCGTTTTGTACTTTGGTTGGAAAGCCAAATAATATACTGTGGATAAACGACATGATTGTCGATTTGCCTGCTTCATTTTTCCCGAAAAACACATGCAATTCAGTCAAATTTGTAAACCGTTCATTTTCCATTTTTCCATACCCATATACGTATATCTCTCTTATTCTCAAACCACTCTCCCCCTTAATGCAGCATTTGCAAAAGCATCCGTTTGGCGTCTTTTAGAATTTGTTCTTGCTCCTCTTCCGTCAGAGAATCAAGCCATTTCTTAGCAATCCCATGCCGATATAGAGGCTGTAGGGCTTCTTCAAATTCTGTAAAACGTTCCACCTTTGAAAGGAGCTCTGATGTAAACGGAGTGTCCTGTAAAACAGCTGGCATCGTGTCCTTGTGAACTGTCATCCGATATGGCCACACATTCCATTCCTCATGCTCTGACTGCTCTTGTAAAATAGAGAGAATGTCTGCTAGAAATTCTTCACTACATACATTAGGATGATGAACATTTCTACCATCTATTATAAGCTCAAGTAAATATTTTTCTGTAAAAGTATGATACTTTGTTAACCTATTCTTGCATTCAGTAAGGATCGAATCGAATGTACTTGTTTCAGGAATCATTACAGTTGCTGTATCCCAAATCATTTCTGCCGTTCGAATAAATCTGTGTTTCCAATCAGCACCATTCAGCTCGATGATATAGCAGCCCTTTTCTCCACTTTCCTTGCGATTCCTTCCCTGAATATTTCCTGGGTAAATAGCGAGTGGTTGCTCAGCGACAATTTGCCTTTTATGAATATGACCAAGCGCCCAATAATCGAAATTCTTCTCCGTTAAATCTCGTAAGGAGAACGGAGCATAGGGGCTATGAGCTGTAAAGCCTTCTAAATTTCCGTGTAGAAGTCCAATATGATAATCGGCTCCCTCTATTTTTACATATGTATCGATCATTTTCTCAGTTACATGTCGCTTCGGATAGCTGAATCCATAAAGATGAACTAGCGTACCATCACTTTTGTGAAACGACTTCATTTCCGCTTTTTCCGAAAATACATGAACATTATCAGGAAAATCCACATGTATCCATGACCCGCTCAAATGATCGTGATTACCGTGAATGATATATACAGGAACCCCAGCAGCCTTCAATCGCTCCATTTCCCTTCGAAACCTCACTTGAGTTCGTAAGCTTCTATTTTCACCGTCATATAAGTCACCCGATAAAAGCAGAAAGTCTACCTTCTGGTGAATGGCCGTATCAATGATGCTGCGAAACGCCTTAAACGGACTTTCCCGTAACTCGTCTGCCCATGCTTGAGGCACAGATTTTAGTCCCGTAAACGGACTGTCCAAATGCAAATCTGCCGCATGTAAAAAAACAATCGGTCTCATACCCAAACCTCGATTCCGTTTTGATTCTTGTCTCTAGTTTATCCTAATTGTAGCACAAACAGAACACACCTTCCCATTTTTATCATTCATGAAAAAGAAAAGTCTCTCTCCTAACAAAAATGTTTATGTGACGAGAACGGACATAATAGACAGTGTATAGAGTGTGAGGACGACAAAAAGGTCAGACCCCATATCTACTATTTATTGTTTATATGAAGTGAAGAGACTATAAACAGTGTATAGAGTATGGGGTCAGACTCTTAATTTTTCTTTGATAATTGTAAGGCGTTTTTAATGCTTTTTAAAGATTTTGAGCTTCCGTACATCAAGACGCCACCACGATAGATTCTAGCTCCAACAATACCTAACAGGATAATTGTCGCAATTAATAAGCCAATACTTATGGCGATTTCCCAGAAAGGAACATTAAGCATGCCAACGCGTAAAAACATGATCATCGGACTGAAAAATGGAATAAATGATGTGATCGTAATATAACTAGCTGAAGGATTGCCAAGGCCAAACATCGCAATCAGGAAAGCAATGACAACAAGCATCGTCATCGGTGAAATCATTTGCTGTACATCTTCTATTTTACTGACGACGGAGCCAAGACATGCGGCAAGTGTCGCATACAACAGATAACCAAGCATCGCGAATATGATCGCATAAATAATAGTCGATATATTCGTGTTACCAAAACCAAAAATCGCGAAGAATCCTTCATTCATATCGGTCAAATTTCGTTTAATCGAGACATACCCCACTCCGAAAAATAAGATCATTTGGGTAAGGCTAAGCAAGGCAACACCTAATATTTTCGCAAACATCTGAGTAATGGGCGAGACACTTGAAATCAAAATTTCCATCACTCGTGATGTTTTTTCTGTGGCCACTTCCATCGCAATCATCGTTGCGTACATTAACACACCAAAATAAATAACGAACAAAAGCACATAAACGAGACCTCGAGCTTGATTTAAGTCTTCCTCTGATTTTGCATTTTCTGCAAGAGCAATCGTTTCATAGGCTGGAGGTGTATTCAATTGTACGATTTGCTGATCCGTCAAGCTCAATTCGCTTGCTGTACGTTTACTTTTCAATTGAGAAAGTGCTAGAAATAAATCATCGCTAATCATTGAATCTGATATTTGATTGGCTTTATACGTTCCTTTTAAGCCATTGTCCACGTCTTTTTCAAGAAGTAAATAGCCGCTGATTTCTTCGTCTATTACCTTTTTCTCTGCATTTTCTTCATCTTGAGAAGCGATAATCGTAATTTCGTCGTTCACGACGGCTACTTCAGCTTTATAGCCATCAAATAAATGCTCTCCCGTTTGATCGATGATGGCAACCTGCTCTCTGTCATCACTTCCGAATGTCTTCAAAATATTCGTCATGTTAGAAAGAATAAGAACTAAGGCCATCATAATGACTGTAGTAATGATGAAAGATTTCGATTTTAATTTTGATAAATAGGTATGCGAAAGCACAATCCAAAATTTATTCATAGGCTGCACCCACTTTTTCGATAAAGATATCTGTCAATGACGGCTCTTCCAATTCAAATTTCCGGACAAACCCTCTTGGTACAAGATCACGAATGATATCAGCAGCAACATCCTCACCCGTCACCTGTAGAATCTTCCCTTCCATCGTTGTCTTGACTTTCGTTACACCAGGATAAGCATCCAAGAAAGATAGATCAAAATCGGCTCGAATCGACACATTCTTTTTCCCAAATGAACGCTTAATTTCTTTCAGTTTACCTTCAACTACAGGTGATCCCTTATGCATAATGCAAAGATGCTCACACATTTCTTCAACATGCTCCATACGATGGCTCGAGAAAACGATCGTCGTGCCACTATCTCGCAAATCGATGACCGCCTCTTTCAACATCTCCACATTCACCGGATCTAGCCCGCTAAATGGTTCATCAAGAATAAGCAATTCCGGTTTGTGAATCATGGAAGCGATCAACTGAATTTTTTGCTGATTTCCTTTAGATAGTTCTTCAACACGCTTATCGATATATTCTGGAACCTTAAAGCGGTCAAGCCAATATTCTAGCTCCTTCAAAGCCTTTCCTTTGTTCATTCCTCTTAATCTTGCCAGATAAACAATCTGATCGCGCACCTTTAGCTTCGGGTAAAGACCACGTTCCTCAGGAAGATAGCCGATTAAAGAGCTGCTCGCATAATCTATCTTCTTTCCATTCCAAACAATTTCCCCTTCTGTTGGGTCAAGAAGACCAAGAATCATCCGAAACGTCGTTGTTTTACCAGCACCGTTGCCACCTAAAAAACCAAACATTTCTTTCTCAGGAATTGTGAAATTAAGATTATTGACAGCAGTAAATTCCCCAAACTTTTTTGTGACTCCTTTAATTTGTAAAGCCAACAGATTCCCCCCTATAAAATAGCACTTCCATCAGTAGTTTTTTTATCCGCACCTATTTTCTCACAAAAAAATGAATGTAAGCTATTATTGCCAATTAAAATGGGATAAAGCACCATTCCCCTTTCATCTTAACGGAATTCCTATCCATGTACAACACGCAAATCCTAATATTAATGGTATAATCCTTAAATAAAACTGAAAATTAAAAATGTTCAGTGTGTGTCATTCTAGAGTAAAAGGAGAGTTTTACATGAGCAGAACCTATAAGTTGACAGTCTTTGAACCTACTGGGGAAAAATTGTTAGATGAGGCTTTTACAGCTGAAAATGATAACTTGGCAAAAGAAATAGGTCAGCAATTATTAATTGAAAAAAACTTTGAACATAAAACACACCGTTGCACTTCTTCCGCAGGTAAACTTCTTCTCTTTCACCGTTAAAAAGACAAACGTCAACAAAAGCTGGTGCATGAACCACATCGGCTTTTGAATACAAACAATTGGGCGTTCAGACCACTTTTCATGGGGAACCATAATCACTGCTGCTTCAAACATCATTCATGCATTCTCTAAATCAAAAGATGACATCTATTCACCACCGCTTTTATTAAGGCTAAATTCTCCATGGTTCTATTCTCTTTCTTTTTCTTAAATCCTTTAATTCATAATGTTTTCTAAGAGGGAATAAAGGAAAGAATAAAAGAAAAAGTCCAATTAGGGGGATATGCATGTTAATAGGTCATGATGCCGCAAGCTATTGCACGAGTGAATACGATCTTTTAAAAAAAGTGATTGTCTGTGAACCACAATATATGGAAATCCGCGAAGTGATCAATGAAACTCAAAAGCGATTCAAAAATGAAAATATTAATCGAAAACTGGCAATGCAGCAACATGAGCAATTTATTGAACGATTAAAAGAATTAGACGTGAAAGTATATAAACTTCCCGCTCTTGAAGCATTTCCTGAACAAGTTTTCACACGTGACATCGGGTTCACCATTGGAAAAACTGTATTTGTTGCCGAAATGGCGACTCATTTGCGACATGGTGAGGACAAGGTATTAAAGTCTTGGCTTATCGAGGAACATCTGCCATTTTACGACTTAACAAAGGAGCATATTGAAGGTGGAGATGTATTGATTGACAGAAAATCGATTTACATTGGTGTCAGTTCTCGAACCCATGAAAAGTCTATCCGACAACTGCAAAGTCTCCTTCCGCATTTTGAAATCATTTCCATGCCTTTTCAGGAAAAATTCCTGCACCTAGATTGTGTATTCAATATCCTTTCGCCGACCGAAGCACTGATTTTCCCAGAAGCATTTGAACAAAGGGAAATCGATATGCTTCGTTCACGTTTTGATCTGATTGAAATTAATGACGAAGAACAATTTACATTAGGTACAAACGTGCTTTCAATAGGTAGAAAAAAAGTCTTCAGTCTTCCTTGCAATAAGATGGTGAATAATCAGCTCCGTATGAGAGGGTACGAATTAATTGAAGTAGACATTTCCGAAATTATTAAATCAGGTGGTTCATTTAGATGCTGCACAATGCCACTTGTACGGGAATAATGCACGGCTCGTCGATGGGATAGGCGCTCTTGATTAAAGATATATTTGTATCTTGACACATAAATCTTGGATTTGACGCATATTTGCTAATTCCACAACATTCCGGATGATTATTAACACAAATTCAAAAAAAGAACCCTCAGCACCATTTCAATCATGGTCTAGGGTTCTTCTGTTATTTTTGTACAATCCCAAATAGTTCTTCAAGAATCTCTATTTTCTTCTCTGTATAGTGTTCAAAATTGTCATTGTATGACTTAGGATCCTTCGGGTTTGCAAAATGAGTAATCTTCCCTGTGACTGGGTCAAGGAACTTACTTGCCGCCCCACAGCCAAGCCCGATAATGGTTTGTTGTTCTTCCATGATCATGATGTTATACAAGCTTTCTTGACCTGGGAAGGAATAGCCGACATTTTCAAGGTTGCCAAGAATATTCTTCTGGCGATATAAGTAATATGGCGTGTACCCATGCTTTTCTGTCCAGCTTTCGGCCGTTCGCATCATTTTCTCAGCTTCCTCACGTGAAGCTACTTGATACTTTTGCTTATTGCGTGTCATTTCCGAAGCACGTTTGAACGATAACGTATGCACAGTCAGTGATTCGGGCAGTAGCTTTTCCGTCTCATCCAAGGTTACCTGGAATTCAGGTAGCTCCTCTCCAGGCAAGCCAATAATTAAATCCATATTAATATTATTCATGCCCATTTTTCTTGAAAGATGGAACTTCGTAATCGTTTCTTCAACCGTATGATGGCGCCCGATTGCCTTCAGTGTCTCTTGAATATACGATTGCGGATTCACACTAATGCGGTCAATGTTCCACTTTTTCAATACTTCGAGCTTTTCTGGTGTAATCGTATCAGGACGCCCTGCTTCAACTGTTATTTCACGAACCTTTTCAACATCCGGGAAACTTGCATACATTTCTTCGTACAGCATATCCATTTCTTCCGCAGTAATACTTGTTGGTGTGCCACCACCATAATAAATCGTGGTGATTTTGACATCATGTTCCTTCATCCAACGGCCCATTTCTTTAATTTCATAATGAAGACCGCCAAGAAATGAAGTCACAGAACCTTGTCTACCATTAATCGCATAGGCAGGGAACGTACAATATGCACATTTTGTTGGACAAAATGGAATCCCAATATAGATGCTCACTTCTTTTTTCAATTCGTATAAGTCCGGTATAGCTGCCAATTGACGATCGACGATACGCTGCATTAGATCAATTTTCTCATCAGAAATTAAATAATCTTCACGGAGTTCAGCATGTGCTTGTTCTTTCGATAGCCCTTGCTGAAGTTTTTGATGGAGGAGTTTTGTGGGACGAATTCCTGTTAAGATACCCCATTTCTGTGTGATGCCTGTGATCTTCTGAAGCACATCCAAATACACATGGGAAACAACTCGCTTCACTTGTTTAAACTGCTCTTTATCTGTTTTTGCTGGAATCAGCTCTTGCTCATAACCAGCTGTATAGTTTTTTTGCGTAGCTTTTACCAGAAGTGCTGCGGTCACGATAATTTTATCGGTTACTTCATACTGAAGTGTCACCTCAAAATCAGCATCACTAGCCTCGCCAAAAACAATTTCCGTTTCTTCATAAAATAAGTTCGCAATATTTCGAAGCGGACGTTCAAACCGCTCATCATGTAATCCCTTTATTTCAATTTGCAAAATGATCACCTGTTTAATTTTATTTCGTAAATATCCTTCTCATTTTACAGAATTGGACTAGTTCGGTCAATGTTAACAACAACCAAAGCAATTTGCTAGTGACTAATCCATCGTTTCATCTGAATATTTAGAAGCGATACTTTTCCGACCTTTTATAAAGAATTTCGGCCGATAACTGAACGGCAGGTAAACGAAAGCTTTGTTAAAAGGTATACATATCTTACTTTTTTTCTGGATAACCGTTTTCAAACGTTATTAAATAAAAAACTCTGGAGATGAACTCATCCCCAGAGTTTTTTTACACAATTGTAAATAGAATTACTTATTTAACAGCTTCTTTTAATTCCTTACCTGGTTTAAATGCGGGAACTTTGGAAGCAGCGATTTGAATTTCTTCACCTGTTTGTGGGTTTCTACCTGTACGAGCTGCTCTGTCGCGCACTTCAAATGTGCCAAATCCAACTAATTGGATTTTTTCTTCTTTAGAAAGCGTAGTAGAGATCGTTTCAATCAACGCATCTACCGCTTTTTTAGCATCTTCTTTTGTTAATTCTGCTTGTGCTGCTACAGCACTGACTAATTCAGTTTTGTTCATAGTCTTACACCTCGTCCTTTATTCTTAAATAGTATGTAGAAATGAAACCATAACATATTATCTCTATATCTGTCACCTAGTAAGGCTAAGAAAAGGCAAACTAAATTCCTGTAACTATTGTTAAGTTGAAAATTACAGTATTTTTTGTTTGTTGTTTCGATTGATTTCGTATATCTTGTGTATTGATTAAAATTTGAACAGTAGTTCCCTCTATCAGTCTGTCCAAAAACATTGGATAGTATAAGTATACTTAACTTATAATGATTAGATCATGTCAGAAAAACATAAATAAATCAACAAAAAACACATGGCTAACTGCAAAACCATGTGTTTTTTGTTGATTTGTTAGTATAGAAAGATAATAAAATTAAGATTCGCAGCCTTCACACTGAAAAATTTGTTTTTCTGCGTCTAATACTTTTAATAACTGTCCAATCACCACATCTTCATCCTCAGTAAATTCCAAGTCGACGATTCTTTCGTGGATCAATGCTTTCGCCTGTTCTTCTGTTTCGGCTACTTGACTAAATTCACCTTTTTTCTGAGTGGAAAGCACTTCATACTCAAAAAGATACCGTTGTTTCATCGTATCACTCCTATCCTCTTGTTAATCTTCTATTATAATGATTAACTTCGAGAAAGAAGAATGATCTGCTCTATAAAAATGAAATTACCCATCATTTTTACCTATATAGCTTTTGTTAGGTTTGTTGAAAGGAAACTAGAAATTATTCTTTGTTAATTATTTCAACATGTTCATCTTTGTTAAAAATTCAATATCATACTGCTTTCTAAAAAACTCCTTCAGCATATACGCCACGCCATGTTCATCATTCGTACGAGTTACCCATGCAGCAGCAAGCTTCACATCATTTGGAGCATTGCCCATAGCAACTCCAAGTCCTGATTCTGAAATCATTTCGAAGTCATCCTCATCATCACCAATTGCGACAATTTCATTTCTTTTAACGCCTAAATAGTCCGCTAAATAAAGAATCCCATTCCATTTAGAAACACCTTTTGGAACAATCGTAATTTTTTGATAATGTTTTTCGATTACTTCCACTTCGGGGAATAGTTCTTTAAATAAGATTAACAAATCAGCTTGATCTTTACGACTTTTAAAAATCACATCGATTTTCACTGGTGAAAACGGCTGTTCGTTTAACTCTTCGCTTAAAACATCTACAAAGTTCTGCGAATATACACTTGGCTCATTATTGTAGATGATCGTTTTTCCTAGCAAATTTTCAGGAAGATTCATTCGATTACCTATCAAGGATTTTTCCCGGATTAATTGAATCTGACATTCAGTTTTTTCAAGCAGCTGAACCATTTCAAGTGTTAATTCTTCACTCATTCTTTTTATAAAAATTGGTTTCTCAATCGTTGAACCGACAAAGGCTCCTTGATGAGCAATCAGCATCGGATTAATTTTCAACGCTTTCGCTACTTTTTTTGCTGAGAGATAATTTCTTGACGTTACAAGGGCTACATTCACACCTTTTTGATGTACATATTCAATAGCTTCCCTCGTGGATTTATGTAAACGGCCATTCGATTGAAGCAATGTCCCATCAATATTCACGGCAAGTAAGCGATACACCATGTTGACCACCCCTCCTATTCCAATTTATGAAGGATAAATTGGCGGTAGAACATATGGATAGCAAGAATTTTTCCATTTTGATTTCGGGTTCACTTACAAGTTGCCAGACAGAAGAAAGCTAACTAAATCACATGGCCTATTAGAAAAAAAGTGAAACTTCCATCAATTTTTCTCATCCCCCACTGATGTCCCGTTCTACTTTCGCTAAAAATGAAATAAAAAAACATGATCATTTAAAAATGGCCATGTTTTTTTATTTGTTTAATTGCACCTTGATATGAGTCCGTTACGAATTAACAAAGTAAACGATTATTGTTGTGGAGAACCGTAAAGATCTTCTAGCGGTTTCATGATAATTTTGTTTAAATCAGCAATTGCCATGCTCATTCGTTGTTCGGCTTCCATCAGTTTTGAAATGGCTTCATGTTGTTGAACTAATGCCACCGTTTTTTGCGCTTGTTCGACTTCTTCTGGCGTGATTTCTTGTCCAGTCATTTGCTTTTGTTGTAAGTTCATCTGCATATTACGGAAGTTCTCGAACATCCCTTTAGCAGATTCATCACTGTTTACTTGATCAAATAGGCTTTTTAGCTCCTTGTATTCATTGCTCTCACGGATTGCTTTTTCTAAATCATATGCTGAATCATATAGATTACTCATTCATATTCCCCCATTCATGGATTTCTCTTCTCCACTATACCAAATCTAAACTGAAAATCACACATATTCCCCCATAAAGTGAAACTTCAATTCAGTGGGGTGTTCTTCCCGACCTACGATTCCTCTAAGCCTTAAGGCGGGGATTTTGACTTTCCGTTAATGCGGGATAAAAACAGCAATTAATCCCTGAACGATCCCGATAATTCCTCCTAATAAAGCACCTAAATACGTAATCATCGATAGTTCTTTTTTTGCAATCGATAAAACAATTTTTTCAAGATGCTCCATTGGGAAACTTGCAACTTGTTCTTCAACTATTTTTGCGATTTGTAGCTTTGCAATTAATGGTGTAATATGCTTGCTTAAATAGCCAATACCATGGTCAAGCACAGCTGGAACCATTTTTTCTATAATTAGCTCTTCCACATTACTTGTGATCTCTTTAAGCGGTTTATTCATTATTTCTTCAATGGCGAGTGACTCTGCCGTTTTTTCTAATAGCAATGCTTTGATTTTTTCATTACCGAACATATCCTCGACTTTACTAAACTCCCATTGCTTCACTTTGCTCCATTCGCCAACCATTAGAACGGTGATCAATTCTGCCGTTTTCTTTTGCTTAAGAAATTTGATTAGTTCTGGCTGCACCTTATCAACAAGTTTTCCATTGCCAACGAACATTTGAATCATATTGCCGAACATGCCTCTGTTTTTAAAGAAGTCGTTAACCATAAACTCTAGTCGCGCTTTTCCTTCCTCACTAATAAAGTATTCTTTTCCTTTCTGCAATATGTACGTGGAGAGTGTCGGAATTGTTTCTGAAACTTTTTCTTTGATTTTGGGAGGCAATACCTCATCCAAGGTTTGATGGCGATATTCGGTAATCCAGTTATCATATTTATTCAAAACAAATTCTTTAGCATAGTTTTCTAATTTTTCTCCAGGTTGATGTACTCCGAATTGAGTGAACATTGCATCCAGACTTTTTTCAGTTGTTATGACTTTTTTACTTCTCCTTGTATCCATTCATTCATATCCTTTTTAAAGGAAGCGTTCATAATCTTATTCTGAATGCTTTTAGGTGTAAGTAAATGATCAACTACGACTTTTCCAAGCTGTGTAGCCAATTCCTCTTGGCGTTTAGGCAATAGACCTGGTGTAAAGGGGAGGCGTTTTCCAAATAAATAAACAGCCTTGTAGGGATGAAAAAGCATCTTAATCGCTAAATAGTTGGTCGATCCGCCTATGATGGCTCCAATCAAGACCATAAAGATGATGGTTAATAGTAAATTCATGAAGTTTCTCCTTTTATTCGGGTTTAACAAACCGACAGCGGGAAAAACATCGCTGATGGAAGTTACAAATATTAACGGGCTGTTGCACACATTCTTTATTCATTAATCATACAATAACCCAGAATAGCAAAATCGCCTTAAATAGGTGGTATGACTTATCTAAACCGAGCGTAAACGGGGAATGACAATGAAGGTATTATACGACAACGTTTCAATAATTGCAGATAAAAGTACTGCGGGTCGTACTCCCACTATTTATGTCCCTCCATTTCTTTTAAAAAAGTGGCAGCTAACAGACTCCACCCGTGTCTCATTACAAGTAGGTTCCAAACAAATAGACGTGTTCGTACGGATCCATCAAGATCATTTAGCACAACTTAAGATTCCCGAAAATGTACTTCAGTTTCTAGCACTTCCTAATCGATCATTCTCTGTGCAAATAGGCTTTTGTCCGATAAATTCCAAGCTTCAAATTGGACCTATTCTAGCACTCCTCACCCATCAGACACCAAGTGAAACGAATGGATTTGGAGATATGGAAATTTTTTTTAGAGAATTGTACAGGTTTTGTTGCATGAATGGATTTCTTTTTTTTATCATTCCCCTGCAAACTCTTGAAAAACCAAAGGAATTAACAGGTTACCTTCCAAATGATGAAGGTTGGGAACGGATGTCTGTGCCCATTCCCGATGTTGTATATAACCGAATCCATTCAAGAAAATTGGAAAACACAGAATTATTCATTCGTTTCCGTACATTATTAAAAGAAGCTTCTATTCCCTTTTTCAATGGAAGTTTTCTGTCTAAATGGGAAACTCATGAACTACTATTAACTGAAGATTCACTTAATCCATACTTGCCTGAAACCATCCTGCTCCAGTCAGAAGCAGACTTTGTCACTTTTTTGCAAACTCATACAGAAGTATTTGTAAAGCCTGTATTTGGAAGTCAAGGTCGCAATATTTGTAAGCTATCACGTGTTTTTGAAGGATGGGTCCTAGAGCATTCAAGCAATATACAGGACACTCATCTAATCGAAACCGAGGAACGCCTTTATCAAATCCTAATGAAAAACACAAAAAAGCGTTCCTATATCGTTCAAAGAGGCATCCCATTACTCGATATTGATGGGCATAAAACGGATTTTCGAGTGCTACTTAATAAAAGTAAAAAGCAAGAATGGACGATCACATCCATTGTTGCAAGGCTTGGTAATGCTGGACACATTGTTTCAAATCTCGCTCAAGGAGGCGAAATGAAAAATGCTGCTGCATTTCTCTCCTCTGTTTTCGAACGACCAGAAGCGATTCGGATTTATAAAAGCTTATCCAGCCTTGCTTTAAACGTTGCCAAAACAGTTGAAAGCAAGCGAGAGGATTTATTCGGGGAGCTCGGTATTGATTTGGCACTTGACTCAGACAATCATCCTTGGATTCTTGAAGTGAACTCAAAACCTTCGAAGAAATTTCATGCAGACTCTGATAAAATTCGTCCCTCTGTAAAACGCATCGTTGAATATATGAACACTTTGTATGTAAGTAAGGGACCTTAATCTAATCATGACCAATGGAAAGGAGCGGGAACTATGGTTTCCCTAGGCATCATGTTATCCGATTTATCAAAGGAGCAGCGTTATAGTACTGAAATTGCAAAAAGAGCAAGTAAAAGTGGGTGGAAGGTATTTCGATTCAAGTCTTCTGGTATTGACACGGAAGCTAAAACGATACAAGGTGAATCGTACAATCCGGTAACTAATCTTTGGGATGTAAAAAAGTTTACGATCCCAACATTTATCTATGACCGTAGCTTTCATGGATTAACTAGAGACGATCAAAAAGCTCGAAATAAAATAACTTGGCTAAAAGGGCAGGCTCAATTTCTCGGTCATGGCCTTCCTAGCAAATGGGAAATTTATACTAAACTTAAGGATTTGCCACTGCTCCAAGCTTATATCCCCGTAACAGCACAGGCAACAGATGCAAAAACCGTTTGGAATCATCTTCATGAATATGAACAGATTCTTCTAAAACCATCATTCGGCTCGAGAGGAATCGGAATTTATCTTTTATCTAAGGTTGAAGATGGAACCGTCGTAACGATGACAAAACATGAAAAACGATATGAAAGACACTTTAAATCAAAAGAACAGCTTCATAGATGGATTGAATCACTCTTAAACAAATTCCAATTCCTTATTCAGCCTTATTTACCATTATCCAATCTTGATAACGAACCATTCGATCTGCGCATTCTCCTGCAAAAAGATGCAACCAATCACTGGGTAGAACAAGGTAGGGGAATTCGTAAGGGGAACAAGGATTGTATCACATCAAACTTAGCGACAGGCGGTAAGGCCATCACCTATGAAAAATTTATCAAAGAAATTGCCCATCCCCATCAAAAATATATTGAACTTACCATTGGGCATATCCTTCGTACGCTACCTGAGGAACTCGAAGCAAAATTTCAGCCACTTTTTGAACTAGGGATTGATCTTGGCATTGATCGAAAAAATCGAGTTTGGATTCTTGATATCAACTCCAAACCTGGTCGGAAAATCATTGAAACATTGCAACCAGATAAGAAAGATGACTTATATCATGCTCCAATTGCTTATTGTCAATATCTATCTGACAACTTAGTGAAAGCAGGTGAAACCGTTGAAGAAAATCTATCCCTGCGAAATAACTGATATGCTGGGAGATGTTTTTTATTACCCGTCTGAGCTAGAAGGGGTTGTCAATTTTACAGATAAGGAAGCCGTGTGCTTTGGTCATCGTGCACATCAGGCTGACATAAGAAGCAACCCTTCTATTCGGCAAACTTTCGCTCTTTCGCAATCGCTTGCAAAAGCCCTATACTTTCCAGAATCAGAAACTTCCTTGCATGTGTTCCTATATCAGAACAGCATTCATATCGGGCCACTAGTCGGCATCTTTTCAGCGGGCTTTGGACCTTTTTTAACTAAACCATTGGGTGAACGCTCATCATTTTTTTCTAAACTTCTATCTCTAAATAAAACAACTGGCTGCATTCCCTTCATTTTTGGTGAAAATCACATCAACTGGGAGCAAGAAACGATTCGTGGCTATGTGTATCAGGACAATCAATGGGACATCTGTGAATTTCCTTTTCCAAATGTCATCTATGACCGTCTTCCTAACCGAAAAACAGAGAATAAAACGGGTCCAAAGGAAGTGAAACGAAAATTCCAAACCGACTATTCCATTCCTTGGTATAATCCAGGCTTTTTTAATAAATGGGATGTATATGAGCGTCTAATAGATGATGAACGCGCTACCCCCTACTTACCAGTCACCTATCCATTTCAGTCTTTTTCAATTGTTGAAACATTACTTTCTGAACATCGTCAAGTTTATATTAAACCGATTCATGGCAGCCTTGGATTAGGGATTCACCAAGTTCTTTATGATAAGCATGGAGACATGTATTACTGCCGTTATCGTGATCATGAGAATGAAAACCGATTAAAACGCTTCTCCACCCTTGAATCGATGCTAAAGCATGTGTTTAAAAACAAACGGATTGACCATTTAATCGTACAACAAGGGATATCCTTAATCCGTAATAACCGCCGCCCAATTGACTTTCGGGTCCATACGAATAAAGACCTTGATGGGGATTGGCAAGTTACTGCAATTGCCGCAAAAATTGCTGGTGAAGGTAGCCTCACAACCCATGTGAAAAATGGCGGGACGATCATGACACTTGATGAACTTTTTGGTGATGATGATACAGTATTTGAAGTCCATCAACAATTATCAAAAGCCGCACTTATCTTAAGTGAGGCGATCGAAGAGCACTTGGATGGGATCGTTGCTGAAATCGGTTTTGACTTAGGGTTAGATAAGCAAGGGCAAGTCTGGATGTTTGAAGCCAATTCAAAGCCTGGACGGTCGATTTTTTCTCATCCTAAATTGCGTGAATTTGAATTATTAACAAGGAAGCTTGCTCTAGACTATGCCGTCTATTTAACAGAGCAATCACTCGCCAGCACTGGCGGCTTACAGAAATGAAATTGTATTACGATTTAACTAATCATTTATGGTCGCATTGCTCTTTTGGTCAAAAGGCCTATTTTGGTCAAGAATCTTCACAAATCCATTTTAATGAAGAAATTCCATCACCATCATTTTCCATACAATCAAAACTGGAGCACAGAAACCGAATATTGACCGTTGGGATCATGACCTGCCAAAACAAAAAGAACGATTTCGGTATTGCTGGAAACTTGCCATTATTTTATGACTTGCACCAAGAGCTTTTAAAGCATGGGATCTTCTCATTTATTTTTACTGCAGAAGACGCTTTAGCAAATACCGGACTTGGTCTCGTTTATAGTGCTGATCATGAGAAATGGATGAAGGTCGCCGTTCCCAAGCCATGTGTCATCTACAACCGGATTCCCTTCCGTTCATTTGAAGAAACTACTTCGTTCCAATCATTACTGAATGATTTTAAAGCCCGTAACATTGCGGTTTTCAATCCTGGTTTTTTTCATAAATACGATATGTTTGAAGCGTTAGCTAAAAGTCCCGGACTAAGTCCATTTTTACCAGAAACCATTCTTCTATCTACATCCCAAGTGCTTAAAGATTTCCTTGAAAATCATCGTGAAATTTATGTGAAGCCAGGAAAAGGAAATCGTGGATACGGCATTGCAACACTTTCCTTAACAAATCATTCAGCGATACTTGTAAAAAAAACGAGTGGCACAGAAACCTACCCTGCTTTCGAAGATTATTGGAAGTCTGAAGCAGACAGACTATTACGAAAAAAGTATATCGCTCAACGTGCAATAGAACCGAAAAAAATACGAGGCCATCGCTTTGATTATCGAATCCTTGTCCATTACCAGAATGGAGTCCATCTTGTCACAGGCAAAGCGGTTCGGATGTCTCAAACCCAGGAAGTTACCACACATATTCCAAGAGGCGGAAAACTTTATCCATATACTCGATTGCAATCGGCAGAACTTGACGAGCAATTTAAAACGATTGCTGAACAATGCGGCATCATTCTTTCGAAGTCATTTGGTTTTTTCGGAGAATTTTCAATTGATATTGGTGAAGATCTTAATGGGAATCTTTTCATTTATGAAGTAAACGCAAAGCCCATGCAATTCGATGAGCTGGAAATCGAAGCAGCCCGTCATAAGCATTTGCGA
The DNA here is from genome assembly GCF_001510645.1 of Paenibacillus sp. FJAT-29882. GTDB lineage: Bacteria > Bacillota > Bacilli > Bacillales > DSM-1321 > Peribacillus. Next base: position 2,720,994 of record NZ_LMVB01000001.1, read on the forward strand.
CAAATATTCAGAGAAATCGGGCTACCAAAGCTTCTTCCAAGATAGCAATACAGCGTGCTCTTCCTTTATACGACTAATAATCCCATTTATGGGGGTAATCATGTGATCACTCATTTTCAGCTGGCGCCATTATATAAAGACAAACAATTGCCTGGTTGGACGATTTCCTTTTATTATGATAAAAAATATTATCAAGCCATTTATCATCCTGATGGAAGGATTGAGTATCGAAATTCAGAACCCGCTCGCGCCAATATGAATCAGCTAACAAGCAGGATTCACGACTTAATGGTCTTTCACGTTTATGAATAATGACTTTTTCTTCGGTAAAACTATAATCACGTGCAAAAGTGCCATTATAGGAGGAAAGCTACATGAAAGAAAAGTACACATTTCTCAAAGATACTGATTACGAAGGAAAAGATACAGCCTATTTAGATGTTGATCGAATTATTAACGAAGGTATGGCCGGCGGTAACGTCTATCAAGCAGGAAGCAAGCAAAATATTGAGGAGTCGCATGATTTTTATGACGAAGATCCTCCTCAAATAAGTAACTAACAGGATGCGAAAGAGACTGAACCCATCATGGGTCTGTCTCTTTCTTAATAACTCCATTATTCCCCTCTTCGCTATTCTAATGTTTTAAAAAAAGTCTTTCCTCACTCAATTTACTACTTATCCCTAAAATTGATAAAAAATACATCAAATTGTTCTAATAATTAAAACTTCGTTATAATAAAGAATACTTCCCCTGAATACAAACAAGAAAGGTAGTTCATTATGATAGAAAAATTACTTAACAAATATCCAAATTCAATTGCTCATAAACAGGATGCTCCTTACGTTGAAAAATACTTTTGGTTTAGAGATGATAATGGCAATGAAATCGGGATACCTAAATCAGCCATTACACCTGAAGAGATCAACCTTCTTAGCCTCTTATTCCATACAGACTTTTTCGACGGGCGAAACGATTCTTCGACCAAACAGCCTTGGAGTGATTTCTTGTTACATAAGAATGGGAAATTGCCCAAAACACGCTGGGAACATGTTCGTTTCACCCACTTTCACTTTGATCACAATGACTTTTCTGGTCGTGATTTTGAAGATGCGCTACTGTCATTCGTTTCATCAAATGCTATATTAGTATGGACGAGTGATAAATCTGGATCTTTAATCGAGGGAAAAACAGAAGATGGTTTAGACAAAGAAGAACTAATGGCCATGCTTTCAACATTGGAAAGTGATTTTTATACAAAGATTGAAATATTCCTAGGCAGCTTTCATTTTGTAGATAAAGAGTTAGCCTCTCACTATGAAATGGAAAAGAAATTCTATCCTAAAGCGAAGAATTTTATCCAAAACCGGAAAATGATAGTTCTTGCTGATCTACTTCCGTTCCTTTTTTTAGAGGGCATAACAGAAGAAGAAAAAAAATGGTTTACTATTGCATTACTCGGCGAGACTTTACTAGATAAAGAATTAATTGGTACAGTGAAAACCTATATTGAATGCAATTCAAATGCAAGTTTAGCTGCTAAGAGACTTTATATTCACCGCAACAGTTTGCAATATCGCATCGATAAATTTATTGATAAAACAGGCCTTGATGTACGAACCTTTAATCATGCATTACCCGCTTATTTACTAATTTTGTTATCAGAATTTTAAATCTATGGCAACTTGCATAAAAACATACTATCATTTTTGTGCACCCTGTCTATATTATTTTGAATACGCTTCCAATACAATAGATTCATAGACAAGAGATTGGGAGGTTTTATAAATGGCAGAATTACAATTAGAACATATTTTTAAAATCTACGATAATAAAGTAACGGCTGTAGAAGATTTCAATCTACAAATTGAAGATAAGGAATTTATCGTTTTCGTAGGACCTTCTGGCTGCGGTAAATCGACAACATTACGTATGATCGCAGGACTTGAAGAAATTTCAAAAGGTGATTTCTACATTGATGGAAAACGTGTAAATGATGTTCCACCTAAAGATCGCGATATCGCGATGGTCTTCCAAAACTATGCACTATACCCACATATGTCTGTATATGATAATATGGCATTCGGGCTAAAACTTCGCAAAATGCCGAAAGCAGAAATTGATCAACGCGTGAAAGATGCGGCGAAAATTCTTGGTCTCGAAGTATACTTGGATCGTAAACCTAAAGCCCTTTCCGGTGGTCAACGTCAACGTGTTGCCCTTGGTCGTGCAATCGTCCGTGACGCAAAAGTCTTCCTGATGGATGAGCCATTGTCGAACCTTGATGCTAAGCTACGTGTGCAAATGCGTGCTGAAATTGCAAAACTGCACAAACGCTTAAACACAACAACAATTTATGTTACCCATGACCAAACAGAAGCAATGACGATGGCCACACGCCTTGTCGTTATGAAAGACGGTATTATCCAACAAGTTGGTGCTCCTAAAGATGTGTACGAAAGACCTGAAAATGTTTTTGTAGGCGGTTTCATCGGCTCTCCAGCCATGAACTTCTTAAATGGAAAACTAGAAAATGGTTTTGTTAAAATTGGTGACCAATCTATCGCAGTCCCTGAAGGCAAAATGAAGCTTCTTCGTGATCAAGGCTATGTAGGAAAAGAGATCATTTTGGGAATTCGCCCTGAAGACTTCCACGATGAGCCTTTATTCATTGAATCTTCTCCAGAAACGAGAATGAGTGCCCACATTGAAGTAGCTGAGCTAATGGGTGCAGAGTTCATGCTTTACTCTTCACTAGGTGGCCAAGACTTCGTTGCACGTGTTGATGCTCGTACAATCGTTCAAGCAGGCGATAATTTGGAAATGGCACTGGATATGAATAAAGCGCATTTCTTCGATGTCGAAACAGAACAACGCATCAGACCTGTATCGGAATTAAACCAGCTAAAAGAGGCAGTCAGATAATTTCAGCTTTCCTCTTTTAGAGTGAAAAAGCTATGAAAACTTATAAAGGAGCAGTGCATTTCACCTATGAAATTGCACTGTTTTTTTGTTCTCAATGAACGCTAACTTACACTTAACTCCTTCATTTCTATCTATTTTTAGCCTCTAGTTTATTAAGTAAACGGATTAACTCATCCAAACCGACCAAATCTTCAGCCCATAGTAGATATCGCTAACACCGCTTACCCTTTCCCGCCCATTCAATAAAAAAAGTCGCCGAAGCAATCTTGGCAAACTTATTTATGTCGGCAGTTTTTACATACTTGAATGATGTTTTTTGTTTCCGTTTTATGAGAGTATAATAATTTAATTCTTTTTCGATTACACAACGGACAGTCCCCTCGTCCTTTTGAAGGGAGCTTACTTAATGTTTTTCCCCGGTATCTTTTCGCCATTTCCATCCATCCCTCATATAAAAATTCATCCTTCCCTTTATTTAATGAAGAACTGCAAAGAATATTGTTGGGCATTTTAATCAATTCCCATTTTTTAGGATCTAAATATTTCGTTAGCGCTAAACATAAGTACCCGTTCGGGTCAGCTTAAATAGATTCAGGATTTCCAGGAACAATCCCTCACAAAAAAAGGGGAAATTCGGATATAAGAACATCTTATATCCGAATTATTAAAATAGTATACGGAACAAGCTATTACGTTTATAATAGACCAATGGCATTTTGTTAGAGGTACGGTGATGATTTAAATGTTAAAAGCTTATTCTTGGCTGATTTTATGTGTTGTTGTATGGGGAAGTAATTTTGTCTTTGGTAAGATATTAGTTCAAGATTTCTCCCCAACTATGCTAACTATGCTGAGACTACTGTTTATTGTCCTAGTGTTAATTGGATTATCTTTGTACAAAAAAGGATTTAGACGTGTGAATAATGTAGATTTGATGTGGCTTTTTGTTTTGGGAGTTATTGGTGTATTTATTAATCAATGGTCTTTTTTTATGGGATTACAAACAGCTGATCCAACAACATCTGCATTAATTTTAGCTACTACTCCTATTTTAACTAGCTTTTTAGCCGCTGTATTTTTAAAAGAAAAATTAACGACCCGTATGTTAATGGGTTCCTTTCTTGCGGTCATCGGCATTTATTTTGTTGTAACGAAAGGTAATTTATCAACGATTCACATTGATAAAGGATTATTATGGATTGTTGTAACGATGATTACTTTCGCCATTATGATAATTATGACAAGAGTACTCTCGCAAAGAGTAGACCCTCTTACGATTACTTTATATTCAAATCTTGTTGGATTTATTGTAGCGATCCCATTTGCTTTTTCATTAGACGCTCCAATTCGGATCAGCTTTGATATATCTGATTGGGCTTTATTAATCGGAACAGCAGTTATTGTGCATGGCATAGCCACACTTATTTGGAATAATAATATTCGACATGTCGATGCTTCAAAGGCATCTATATTATCTAATTTAGAGCCCTTTGTCGCCATGGTTACAGGATTCATTTTACTATCCAAACCAATTACCAGTGTAGAATTATTAGGGTCCCTATTCATTGTGGGAGGAGTCGTGCTTTCTACTTATCAACGAAAAAAAGCTATTTAAACAAACTTCTTCTGGTAAGTAACCAGAAGAAGTTGATAGGATTTCTAATGATCCTTATGTGTATAGGAGTTATTAAAACACTCAATAGATCACAGTCAGATTGTAGTGAAAAGAGATTTTCACTACAATCTTTTTTTGTTCGCCTTATAAATCCTGAGATAATCGAACCATATCCCTGCACTGTATACCATTCTCAAAAATGTCTTCTTGATAATGCTTAATAAAAAAGTCCTTATCGATATCAACCATTCTAAAGCCACATTTTTGATAAAGTGCTAACTGTCCTATGCTTGAATTCCCAGTACCAACTTCTATTGTTTTATATCCTTTTCGCTTGGCGGATTGAACTGCATCCAATACTAACTGCTTCCCTATCCCTCTATGTTGATGCTGTTCTGCTACAGCAACATTCACCAATTCCACCATCTCGGGACGTGTTAGTAGTAGCACATAAACGCCAATAATTTGTTGATCAATTTCAGCTACAAAACATTCTCCCCTAGCGATATATTGTTCAACCATTTTGCGCGAAGGATCAGCTAATAACAATAAATCCATTGGCAGTATTTCATTTACATTTAATTTTCTTATATCCATATTCTCTCCTCTAATACCCGGCTTTCTCTCTTAAAATGCTAGTAGGTTAAAAACTTATTCCAAGCTCTGAACACAAAATATCGGTTATCCCTCCATATATTCTTCTATTGCTTTCATTACTTGATAAGAACCTGTACATTTGTTTGAAGGAATTGCAACGATAATCCCGAATTCAGGATATACCGCTGAATGGAAACTCACACCAGGATCATAGCCCATTACATGATATTTGTAGATGGATTGATTCCGTTTGTTAATCCAAACCCCATACCCGTAATCTACGCCCTCTTTCACATGCATGTGTGAAGTCAAAAGCAAATTCGTATTTGTTTCATTTAATAGCTGAAAATTAAATAATGCTTCCCAAAGCTTAATCATGTCCGGAGCAGTAATATAGGCTCCTCCATCTGCACCACCTTGGATAGGAATTGAGTAGACATTCGTTTTCCATGTCCCATCCTCATGATCGATGTATCCGTAAGAGGTGTTTTTAGGAAGCTGATCTAAAGAAAAATAACCAGAATCATTCATTCCACATCGTTTAAAAACATTCTTTACAACATAGTCTGAAAAAGAATAGCCTGTTTGTTGCTCAACAATCAACCCTAGAACTATGAATGCAGCATTATTATAATGAAATTTCTCTCCAGGCTTGAACAACATGTTGCCATTTTGGAAAAGTGGTAGAAAATCTTTTAAACTTTTTAATAGATACATAGGTGTTGTCTTCCAAAGATCTTCAAAGTCAGCCATTATCTCTTCATCAAAATAGTCTGGAATTCCTGAGCTATGTGTTAAGAGATGGTGGATCAATACATTTTCATTAAAATGAGGGAATTCTATATCCAAACAGTCTTTAAGTCGTGTATCAAAAGATAATTGGCCATTTTCAACTAATTGGCAGATCGCAATTGCAGTAAACAACTTACAACCTGAAGCGATGCTAAAGCGTGTATGAACGGTATTCAGCTGTTCATCCACCCGATTGGCAAAACCAGATGCTGACTCCAAAATCACTTCCGTTTTATCCTTAACTATGACAACTCCAGAAAAATCCTCATTGTTCAAGAGCTTTTCAATCGATGTATTAATCTTTAAATCTCTATTCTTCATCTTCTACACCACCATCTAATAATTTGCCTTTAATTATTAAATTTCGCTTGTATATTTTTCTGGTAATCATTCCAACACATTGCACTTCACTATTTTACCTTTATACCAAAAAAAATTGCTAATAAATAGCAATTTTTTCATATCATTTTAGTTTTCAATGCATGGGATGACCGGTAACAAAATATGAGAGGAGTACTCTTCATTGTGATAAATGGTTTGGTTAGCTATCTGATACTTTGTGGCTTCCAACATCGTTGTACCATTGTTAAAGTTCACATCGAAGCGCGGAAAGTTACTGGACGAAATTTCCACTCTTATTTGGTGGCCAGGCAGAAACACATTACTTGTTGCCCATAAATCGATCTCATATTGAACGACTTCATCATTTATGTCTTCTTCCTGCTTCTGTCCATTTCGATACGTCGTACGAACAATACCATCTGTTAAATTATAAGCTCTTCCATCGGGCATAACGTCGATTAATTTCGCGGTAAAGTCCGTGTCTTGCGCATCTGTTTTTGCCCAAAGCTTCACTTTGATTGGGCCTGTCACTTCAAGTGCTCGCTCTAAAGGCTCTGATGTATAAACTAATACATCATCTCTTTTTTCAATTTCTCGCTGATCAAGAGGTCCCAACGTGTTAACACCGGAAAACAAGGTTGCTCCCCCATTTGATGGAACTGGATTCGCAGGATCATACACAAATGTATCGACTCGTTCATTTTCCGGCTTTTCAAACCTTAAACGTCCATCACCAAAGCGAGTATTTGCTCCCCCCTCACTATGTAAATAAAAAGGAGTATACTTTGTTCGAGCTAACGGCCATTCATTTTCACTACGCCACTTATTAATCCCCATAACAAACAATTTAATCGGCGCCTCTTCAAACACAGTCGAATTCTTGTCTTTTAACCAATGATCAAACCATCGAATATGTAAATTAGTCAAGTCTTCTTTTTGATCAATCCAATCGCCAGATGCATGAATGCCAAAAGACCTTTCACCTAGTACAGAACTAAATAAACCGTGTCCCCATGGACCAATAATTAATTTTTGATCGGACTCCACCATGTCACTCAACTTCGTATAATTTTGAAGCGTTGCTTGTAAAAAGTTATCATACCAGCCAGCAATATGATAAGCCGGAACTTCGATATTGTGATATTTGTTTGTAATATTCACTCGATCCCATTGATCTTCACTCCATGTATCACCAACAAGATCATAAAAGAAGCCAGCTACTCCTAGCTCTTTGAGTGGAGGCCAATCCTGAATTGGCTTGTAATGATACCATTCTTCTATCTGGTTGTCATATTCCGCCATTTTCTCCATCATCTCAGCATACTTTTTCGGATCTTTATATTTTCGACTAATCTGATCTGGTGCGACTGATTGAAGTGCCCATGTTTCTGAAGAACCGACCAAGAACTTCCCACCCTTTTCTACTGTGTTCTCACGCCAGTCATATAACGTCATGGCAGGGGCAATCGCATGCAAATGTGGTGGTCGTTCCGTAGCAGCCAGCAACTGCGTAAAGCCATAATAGGACAAACCAAACATCCCCACTTTTCCATTTGAAAAAGAGAGTTTTGCCGCCCATTCCACCGTATCATATCCATCTTCGGCTTCATGTAAAAATGGGACAAAATTGCCTTCAGATGCAAAGCGTCCTCTGACATCCTGAACAATGACTACATATCCATTTTGTACCATCCGGTTTGTATCGAGATACCGATGTGAATACATAGGCAAAGCTTTATTATAAGGCAGTCGGGTCAGCAGAACCGGAAAAGTTCCTTCCTTATTAGGGCGATAAATGTCTGCATATAGAACCGTACCATCCCGTAACGTACAAGGAACATCTTTCTCTAGTAAAATTTGTACAATAGTCACATGAGTTCCTCCTTTTTCCTCTCTAAGATCTTGTTCAAAAAGGCTGGTAAAAAGTTTACAATTTCTTCGTCGCTCATTAATGACATTCTGTTCAGAAAGGCTATACTGCAAGCTCTTCAACTTGCTTTACGGTACCCTTTCTCTTTTTCATGGGTGATAACTTTCGTTCTATCCAACCCATCACAACATCAGCGATAACGGCCATCAATGCAGTAGGGATTGCCCCTGCTAAAATAATCGCAGTCCCATCTGTAGCATTTGTTCCTCGTAAAATGATATCACCTAATCCGCCAGCACCAATGAACGTACCAATGGTCGCAATACCTATTGTAATAACTAAAGCAGTTCGTAATCCTGCCATTATAACTGACAAAGCAAGTGGGAGCTCAACCAGTCGTAACACTTGTAACTTGGTCATCCCCATCGCTTTCCCGGACTCTAGTAAAGCATGATCAACATTTCGAATGCCGGTATACGTGTTTTTTATAATTGGTAAAAGGGAATAGAGAAACAGAGCAAACACAACTGTATTCGTTCCAAGTCCCATTACCAACATGAGCACAGCTAACATGGCCAATGCCGGGATCGTTTGGATAATGTTTGCTAAAGACATGACCCAGACACTTAACTTATGGTATCTGGCAATTAAAATTCCAACCGGTATTGCGACGATCGCTGCTAAAATCACACCATAAGCAGCCATTAAAAAATGCCGATAAAATTGTTCCCATACATATCCCGCATTTTGAGAATAATAATATATAACCTCCTGTATCGTTTCCATCAATAGTCACCCCCCTAATTATTCAAAGTAATTGTGTTCTTCCAAAAACTCTTTTGCGATGATTAATGGTTCCTTCATTTCTCCATCAGCTGCATAGTTCAACTCTTGCATTTTTTCTGTATCAATTGTACCTGCTAGTTTTTGAAGAATGTTTCTGAGATCTGGATGCTTGTCTAAGACATCATTGCTCGCAACGACTGACGTATCATATGGTGGGAAAAAGTACTGATCGTCCTCTAATACTTTTAAATCAAATGCCTTAATACGGCCATCAGTTGTATAAGCAAGCACAACATCCATCTTTCCGTTCGCTGCCGCTTGATAAACTAAACCGATCTGCATCGGATACGTTTTGCCAAATTCAAACCCATACTCCCTGACGAAACCCTCATATCCATCTCCCTTTCGTTTCAACCAGGAATTATCTACGCCTAACTTCAACTCAGAAACAAATGGTTCTAAATCTGATACTGTGTTCAAGCTTTCTTTTTCAGCTAATTCTCTCGTGACAGTAAATGCATAAGAGTTAGCAAACCCATATGAATCAAACCATGTTTGATCAAATCGTTCTTCAAATTCACGTTGCACAATTTCAAGTGCTTCCTGTGGATCTTTTACCGGCTTCATTCCTAACGCACCTGCTAAGTCTGTCCCTGTATAACGTGTCGCAGTAATATCAACATCTCCGCTCATCATCGCTTTATGTTGGACGATCGATGAACCTAAATTATTGACCATTTCAACGTTGACATCCGAGTAATGTTCAATCATAAGGCGAACAATGTTCCCCATAATCTGTGATTCTGACGTACCCAACGTCCCCACAGCAACCGTATTCTTAGCTGGTCCACTCAATCCAGGAAGAGAACAACCACTAATGAAAACAGTCAAAGAGACGAATGTAAATAGTAAACTCTTATTTATTTTTAACACGTTTCATGTTCCCCCTTCCTAAACAGCTTCTTTCATTTTTCTAATTCCCTTAGGTGTTACTTTTTCTTCAATACGACCTAAGAGAAGATCAACCAATAAGGCTAAAATTGTAACCGGAACCGCTCCAGCCACAATGAATTCGGCTTGGTATAAGCTAAGACCACTAAATATGTAATCACCTAGTCCACCAGCTCCGATATAAGCTGCTAAAGTTGCCCAACCAATTAAATATACAGTGGACAAACGAATACCTGCCATAATAATAGGAATGGCTAGTGGCACTTCAACGTAACGGATACGTTCCCATCCAGTCATACCCATCCCGCGTCCTGCTTCTAGCAAACTACGTTTAACACCATTGATACCTGTATATGTGTTCCTCAAGATAGGTAGGACTGAATAGAAAAATAAAGCGATAATAGCTGGAACTTTACCAACGCCTAGAATTGGAATAAAAAAGGCTAAAATTGCAAAACTCGGAAATGTTTGAATAACGCCTAAAATCCCCATCACAAAGCCGGCACCTTTTGGAAAACGAGTTAGTGCAACCCCAAGTGGAACAGCTATAATGATCCCTAATAGTGCCGCAATTAATGATATATATAAATGTTCCCAAGTTTTAAATAACATTTCGCCGCCATAATTAGTAAAAAATTCGATAATACGATTCATCACCTCTCCCTCCTTTCAATTATTGTTCAATCTCTTCTTCGCCCCAAATAGAATCATAGACAATATCAACAAGACTTGCCCTTGTAACAATCCCAACAAGACGTTGTCTTTGATCAATAACAGGAACATATTTCATCCCTTTTTTCAAAATATTTCGAATTGCATCACGAACCAATGTATCTTTATCAACTGTTAGTAATTCTGTCACCAATACATCCCCAACATGTGTCGCTTTTTTACGGGTTTGATCAATGATTTCAACATCAATATATCCTTTAAGCACTTGCTTTTCATCAATAACCAGTAAGGAATCAACCCTTTGTTGCTTCATTATTTGAATTGCTTCAGATAATGTTCTGTCCTCTGTCACAGTAACAGGTTTTGGATTCATGACCTGCTCAACTGTTTGAATATTAGGTCTAGCTTGAACTAACCGTTCTTTCCCAATAAATTCTTCAACAAAATCATTTACCGGATTGCGTAATATTTCATCAGGAGTACCTACCTGTACCAATTGACCATCTCGCAATATCACAATTTGATCAGCCAATTTAAGGGCTTCATCCATATCATGCGTAACGAACACAATTGTTTTCCCTAGTTTTTTTTGCAATTTTTTGAACTCTTCTTGTAAAGCATCTCTGGTAATAGGATCTAATGCACCAAATGGCTCATCCATTAAAATAAGAGACTGATCAGCTGCCAATGCTCGTAGCACACCAATGCGTTGTTGTTGCCCACCACTTAGTTCATGTGGAAAGCGGTCTAAGTATTCTGGTGTCATATCAACAAGTTCTAACAACTCTCTTGCACGTGTACGACGTTTTTCTTCCGGCCATTTCAACAATTTTGGAACGAGTGAAATATTTTCTTGAATCGTCATATGAGGGAATAATCCAATTTGTTGAATTACATATCCAATTTCGCGTCTAAGTTGTACTGGATCTTTTTCTAAAATGTTTTCTCCATTAATATAAATGCTTCCTTCAGAAGGTTCGATTAAGCGGTTAATCATTTTCATTGTTGTCGTTTTACCACAGCCACTTGGTCCGATAAAAACAATAAATTCTCCTTTTTTAAACTCTAAGGATAAGTCGTTAACCGCCTTTTTTCCTCCCTTATACATTTTTGAAACGTGGTCGAATTTCAGCAAATGTAAGACACCTCCATTATTTTCCCTACATTTATTTAATATAAGGACTTAACCGTGAAAAATTTTTAGTGACCTCTTAAGTGTAAAGTAAAGTTTGTAAATTAAAAAGTTTACAAATTGTACGAATTGTACGAAATTTACGTAAACTTTTCATTGCACAAAGTTTAAGCAAGACATTCCTTATAAATGCTCGACAATCTGTTCATTTCCTTCCAAATACTAATTTTCCAGTTTTATTCAAATGTGATACAGTGACATATGCAGCTGGCAATTGGAAGGATGATCATTGTGGATGAAAAACAAATTAGTAAAATTAAACAAGCGGAAGATCAATTTGTCGAGAAAATTGCGGATAATATGCACACATTCGGGGTCTCAACAACAGTTGGCCGAGTGCTTGGTATTATCTATATGAATAGAAAAGCGATGACCCTTGATGAATTATCAGAAGCAACAGGCATGAGTAAAACGCGCATGAGCCAAGTGGTTCGTGAAATGCTAGATCTCAATATTGCTGAAAAAGTCTTTGAAAAAGGCGTCCGTAAAGACCTTTATAATGTTGAGCAAGACTATTACCAGACCTTTGTTTCGTTATTCACTTCCAACTGGCAAAAGACCATCAAAAAAAATAAACTGTTCGAGAAAAAATTATCAACCGAATTAAAGGCCATGCTCGAGAATGAAACTTTAACAGAAGAAATAGAACAAAAAGTCAATGACTTACTCAAAGAAACAAAGGAATGGTTGGATTATTACCATTGGTTAACACGCTTAGTCGATTTCTTTGATAGCGGGGAAATTTTCAAGCATGTTCCAAAATCATAATTCATTTCTAAAATGGAAGATAAATTAAATATACCTGTGATCCGAACCTAATTAGGGGTGGAGTAAGAGCAAACTAAAACACGTTGCCCATGCCGCCTTAATCTTATTACGAACTATTTTGAATTTAGTAATAAGGTAAGCGGGTTCCAGTCCTTTATTTAAAAAGAAAATGGTGAAACACTGTCCATTTTCTTTTTTTTTTTGTACAAGTGCGTGTTCAAAAAGGAAGATAAAAGAGCAAAGAAGTTCTGCGAGCGATAGTCTGCGCGTATACAATAATACGTGAGGACTGGACTTGCTTGCACAGGACGTGCGCGATTTTAACAGAAGGTCATTCATGAGCATTCACAAGCTTCTTTACCGGACTTTTTGAACAACCTCTACAAGTGAATGTTTTTAAAAAGAAGAACAGGAGGATCGATATGAGTAAAAAAGTAATCGTAACATCCGCAGTAACTGGTGCAGGCGATACAACAAAAAAGAGCCATCATGTTCCAATCACACCAAAGGAAATTGCAAATGCTGCGATTGCATCAGCAAAAGCTGGAGCAACAATCGCCCATATCCATGTCCGCGATCCAAAAACCGGTGCTCTAAGTCATGATCCGCAACTTTTTCGTGAAGTGGTGGAACGAGTCCGTGAATCCGACACTGATGTCATTCTTAACCTTACAGCAGGTGGTGGTGGTGACTGGATTCCTAGCCAAGAAGACCCAACAGTCGGTGGGCCAGGAACTGATATCCAAACGCCTGAGGAACGTCATGAACCTGTTGGTACATTATTACCAGAGATTTGTACACTTGATTGTGGCAGCCTTAACTTTGGCAATCAACTTTATATAAGTCCAACTAACTGGCTTCGCAAACAAGCTCGTCTCATTCAACACAGTGGTGTTAAGCCAGAATTGGAATGCTTTGATACTGGGCATCTTCGCTTTGCTAAACAATTAATGGATGAAGGTCTTATTGACGGGGATCCTATGTTTCAATTTTGCCTAGGTATTCCTTGGGGAGCTGATGCGGATGCGGAAACAATGCTATACATGCGAGATAAGCTTCCCAAAAATGCTCACTGGTCTGCATTTGGGATCGGACGCCATCAAATGCCAATAGCGATTCAATCAATGCTGCTTGGTGGAAATGTCCGCGTAGGTCTCGAAGACAACCTTTACCTTGATAAAGGGGTATTTGCAACAAATGGCCAGTTAGTAGAAAAAGTTATCACAATCATGGATGGTCTTGGTACCAAGCCGATGACACCTCAAGAAGCAAGAATACACCTCCAATTAAATAATCCTCACGGAAAGGCTGAATAGTATGGATTCAAATTTGATCAAACAAGTAACCGTTGTTGGTACAGGAGTTATCGGGAATGGCTGGATTACTCGTTTTCTTGCTCAAGGCTATGATGTAATCGCAACAGATCCAGCAGAAACTGCTGAGGCACGCATGCGAACAGCAATCGATAAAGCATGGCCAGCTCTTGAAAAAAAAGGGTTAGCTGCCGGAGCTTCAAAAGATCGACTTATATTTGAACCCAATCTTACAAAAGCCATCGCGAACGCAGATCTCATTCAAGAAAACGCACCAGAACGCGAAGCATTAAAACAAACACTATTAGCAATGATCGATCAACATGCAAAACCCGATGCGATCATTGCATCAAGTACATCTGGCATTATGCCTACCACATTACAGGAAAAATGCGAAAAACCAGAACGTATCATTGTTGCTCATCCGTTCAACCCCGTGTATTTAGTGCCACTTGTAGAAATTGTTGGTGGGAAAAATACTTCCTCTGACGTTATAAAACGGGCAGAACATTTCTATGAATCAATCGGGATGAAACCGCTTGTTATATCTAACGAAATCGAAGGGCATATTGCGGATCGTCTTATGGAAGCAATTTGGCGCGAAGCATTACATCTTGTAAATGACGGCATCGCTACAACAGAAGAAATAGATGCGGCAATTGTTTATGGTCCTGGGTTACGCTGGGCATTAATGGGACCTTTCTTAACTCTGCACCTCGCTGGCGGTGAACAAGGGATGAAGCATATGCTCGAACAATTTGGACCTGCATTAAAACTTCCTTGGACTAAACTCGTTGCACCTGAACTAACGGAGGGGCTAACGAATAAAGTTGTGGCTGGCTGTGAACAGCAAACAGCTGGACATCCAATATCTCAACTTGAACAGCGTCGTGATGATTTTCTGATCGAACTCCTTCAACTACTAGAAAAATATTGGCCAGGAGCAAACTTAAGCGGGAAAGTATAAAGGGAGGAAGGGTGCGAAATGTCTCAAACCGTAAAACCGTTGCTAGAAGACATCGTTCGAAAGGATTGGATCGACTATAACGGACATATGACTGATGCTGCTTATGCAATCGTATTTAGCATGGCCGTTGATCGTCTAATGATCGTGTTAGGGATCAATGCTGACTTTCGTAATCAATATCATTATTCGATCTATACATTAGAAACACATCTCCTGTTTATAAAAGAGGCACATGAAGGTCAAGGCCTTCGTGTCACAATCCATCTGTTAGACCACGACGCCAAACGACTACATGTATTTTTCGTCATGGAAAATGACCAGGGTGATCGCTTAGCAACAAGTGAACAAATGTTGATGGGAATGGACATGACCGAAGGACGCCCTGCTCCGTTTCCAGCATCTATCAAAACACGGGTTGAAAATATGGCAAACGATTATCAGTCCCACCCCATGCCTAATGAGGCTGGTCGGAAGATTGGAATCCGTAAGAATTAATTAAAACATTCCCTCCTGATGTCTCTCAGGGATCTTTGTTACGGGCTATTCATAAGCGCAACTCGGAGAAATAGCGCAAAAATTCAATCAGTGGGGGGCTTCATCCCCCACCTACGCTTCATTAAGATTCAGGTTCTATAAGTAATATCCTTCCTCTTGTGCAAGAAAATAGAACTATATAAAACTGCCCCATTAAGGAAATGGTAATCCATACATATCGACCTTCTCATATCCCTAAAAAGTCCTTTTCTCCCGCTTTAATAAAGGCTCTTTTTGACGAGTTTCTTCTATTTTTAGAGTGGATCATCAGCACCCGTGATAAATAGATTCCGTCCACTCAACAGTTCCCTTCAACTTTTCAAAACAAATCTTACCCAAGGGCTTTTTATATGGCTTTTACTATATGTTGTCCACTATTACTCATAATTTGTCGGGGCTGGAACCTCTTTGCTTGCCTGAACTAGCCGGTCAGCCAAATCCGTAAACGCACCTGTAATGCCATACCCAATTAACTTTTTCATATCTTCTTGGTTATCAATTGTGTACGGATGGATCCACAAGCCAGCCTTTCTTATCGTATGAATGTAGTTTTTATCAATCTTTCGATAGTTCGGTCCAACCCCACTTGCATACTCTTTCCATCTCTTGATTTGACTATTTGAGACTTTGGCTCTCCCTTGATATTTTATCAATTGAATGAGCGGAATATCTGGATTACTTGCATGAATCTTGCGAAGGCTTTTTTCGCTAAATGATTGAATGATTACTCTTCCTTTTATAGCATCTGAACCTATTAATCCATTTTCATTTAATATTTTGAGTAATTCTTTTTCCATACCTGGATATTTGTCTGGATTCTTCGTTTCGATATAATAATTGGCTGTTTCTCCAAACGTATCAATAATTTCGTCTAATGAAGGCACCTTCAAATTCTCGTAAACTGAATCGGCAAACTTCTTATGTTCTATGTTAAACCATGACCCCGCATCAAGCTCTTGAAGTTCTGCGAGTGTATAAGTAGATACTTTTCCTTTACCGTTGGTAGTCCGATCAACCAAGTCATCATGCATTGCAACTAACTTTCCATCTTTCGTCATCTGCAAATCGATTTCCAAATAATCCGCACCTAGTTTTAAAGCAAGTTCATAAGAAGGAATTGTATGCTCGGGAGCATATCCTGAAGCACCGCGATGTCCGATCACAATAAACGAATTCATGTCAACTTCTGCTCGGTTCTGCACCCATTGACTATCTATTGTGACATACACTCCGAAAATGAAAAATAAACAGATAATAGTAGGCAATATTTTTTTCATCTCGGTTATCTCCTTCATAAAATGATTTACAACACCCTAAAATTGGAGGTTTTCAACTTCCAGTTATTTATACAATAGAATCTGATAAAAAGCTAGAAAGGCAAGTTACAGGTATTTTGTAACCAGCACAAAAAATTTTAATCAATCTTTTCTATCTTTCACCTATATACCTTCGTAATAAACACACTTGTTCAATATTGTTTATTACACTAGTTTTATGATTCGTTCATTCAAAGGAGATGGGGTAGTTGAAGTAAATTAAACTTCCAAGTATTTCAAAACCCACGAATAGGTAGTACGTTTGAACTCCGTGACATTAAAAATAAAAGCAGATGGAAAAGCGGAGGTCTATTACAAGATCCCCCTTACTCCATCTGCTCATTATTTAGCTTGTTTTATCAACGCAGCACTCCACATGCATTCGTGATTACTTGAATTGAATCGTTCCTCAAATAATTACATAGATATTTAACAGCGTATTTCTTTCGGGTGGTGCTAGTCATCAGGTATCTTAAAACAAAAATCTGAAATCAAAATTTTACTGAGTGAGCATTTCTTAAGAAAAGAGCTTCCTTTGGAAAATCTGTCATAATGGTATCTATATTATTCATGTTTACTAGTTGTTCCATTTCTTTTGGATCATTTACTGTCCACGCTCTGATCTTAAAATCATCTGCACTGATACCATAATTCCCTTTGTTTAATAGTAAATCTTTATGAAGATGTAATCCTTCTAATGCTAAACTTTGAATATATTCAGAAGGACGGCTGAGTTCATAAACTAATAACCATGCAATTCTTGCATTTGGCTCAAGTTTTTTCAATTTTAGTATAGTTGGTAAATGAAATGAAGAATAAATTACTTTATCGGCGTAATCAAATTGATGAACAATCGCTAAAACCTTTTCCTCAATCCCATCGTAAGGAAACATATCTGTTTTTAATTCTATATTTAATTCAATTTGATAAGGTGTAATCATTTCTAAGACTTCTTCTAGGGTTGGTATACGTTCTTTAGACCAAACATGTTTATCAAACAAGGCTAAATTAGAGAATTTTACTCCTGCACTAAACTGTTTTAATTCTTGTAGAGTATAGTCCTTCACATAACCTGTACCATCTGTCGTTCTATCGATTGTTTCATCATGAATCACTACTAATTCTCCGTCTTTTGTCAATTGTACATCGAGTTCAATACCATCTACCCCCCACTCACATGCCTGAAGGAATCCCAATAGAGTGTTTTCTGGCATAGTGCCCATACTTCCACGGTGACCAAATATTTTAGTTTGAATCATGATTAACACAATCCTTTCTTTCTTATTAAATGAATATGGTGTTAAAACGCCACCATTTAACATGAAGAATCTATACATTAAGCACGCTACACTCGCCTAATCACAATGGTGGCGGTGCAGAGCCGGATTCTGAAGTACTTTGGATATCTGCAAAATAGATGGTCTATAGATACGTCGCGAAGCCCCGTCCCCATGCCCTTCATTCAAAATCGATATAGTATTTTAACGCCATGAATTAATATGAAGGAAGTTTACGTCTTAATAGCAAAACCAACCTAATAAGATGTCGTAAGCAGTGCCAAGTATCTATACAATTTTCAACTATTCTAATTTTTCCCAATAAAATTGATTAAACTTACCAAATGAGGCCGCCCCTTGTACTTAGGGATAAAGAAATAGAGAACAAAGCATTTTTTCGCTTTATTCTCTATTTCTTTATCAACGATCATTAAAAATTACTTTCCTCTTGCTGCATTAGATTGTTCAATCGCTGCATTCACCTGCTCAACCGCACTATTGAATGCTTCATCTACATCTCCACCGTTATAAACTGTTTCAAGTGCGGTTTCGATAATTTTACGTTCTGCCGGAATCATATCCATTAATGCGCCTTGTGTCGCAAAAGACGGTTTTGTCGCTTGAAGCTGTTGTACAGAAACTTGTAATTGTGGCATTTCTTTGTATGCATCTTTAACAACTTGCTCATCATAAGCAGCTGGATTAATGGCAAAGTAGCCTGTTCCTACATGCCATTTAGCTTGTACTGCTGGTGTTTGTAAATATTTCATAAATTCCCAAGCTGCATTTTGTTCTGCTTCTTCTTTGCCGCTTGACATCCATAAACTTGCACCGCCAATTGCAACACCTTGACGTTCTTCAGCTTCAGGGTGAGGTAAGAAAGCTACGCCCACTTCAAAAGGAGCATTGTCAATCACGTCTCTTGAAGAAGCTGATGATTGTAAGAACATCGCTACATCGCCTGCTAAGAAACCAGAAAGCATATTATCAGAGTTTGTTCCATAGTTTGCAAAAGTTCCAGCATCCGTCATTCTTTTTGCCCATTCGAAGATTGATTTCCCTTTTTCATTATCAAATTCGACTGCTGTAGGTGTATCTGTGCGACCATTGTCGTTATTTAACAGTAATCCACCTTGATTAGCTAATAACTCTTCAAATAACCAACCATATGCTTGTAAAGCGAATCCTTTCATTTGGTCATTACTTTTAACAATTTTCTTACCTGCTTCTTCTACTTCTTCAAACGTTTCTGGAGCTTTTTCAGGATCTAATCCAGCTTTTTTAAATGCATCTTTATTGTAGTACATGACAGGTGTTGAGGAGTTAAAAGGCATGGAATAGAATTTGTCATCTACTTTGTAATAGTTAATAATATTTTCTTCGAGACCACTCATATCATAATTTTCAGCATCGATGAATTTTTGAATAGCTTCAATATTCCCACTATTAATCATAGACATTGAACCAATTTCTTGTACTTGAATCATGGTCGGAGCATCTTTCGTTCCACCAACACTATGAAACTTCGGAAGTGACTCTTCATACGTTCCTTGGAATTCTGCATTTACTTGAACCTTATCTTGGGAACTATTATATTCCTCTACAATACTATTTAATGTTTCTTGAGGCACGCCACTCATGGAATGCCAGAATGTAACAACTTGTTTGTCATCTTTTTCAGATGTAGATCCTTTCTCAGTACTTGATGTTTGATTTGAACCACAACCAGCTAGAATCACTAATAGACTTGCCATAATTAAAGCGAAAAACTTTTTTATCATTGTAATAGTCTCCTTTAGTTTTTTTCTATTTGATAATCATTGAACCCATCGTTATTTAAGTGCACCTTCAGCTAACCCTTTTTGGAGTCTCTTTTGCCCTACGAATAATAAAATCAGCGTAGGAATGGCCACAACCATGGCACCAGCCATTACAACTCCCCATTGATTGACTGTTTCTTGTGATTGCAATTGCTTTAAGCCAATTTGAACGGTTCGTACATTATCATTTGTTGTGGATAAAAGCGGCCATAAGTACATATTCCAAGCCGTTAAGAAGCCATAAAGTGCTAATGTAACTAGACTTGTTTTTGCAACGGGTAATACGACTGTTAAATAAAATTTAAAATGGCCCATCCCAGCAATTTCACTTGCTTCTTTAAGTTCTTTAGGAATTTGTTTAAATGTTTGTCTTAATAAAAAAGTACCAAATGCGGTAGCCAAGAAAGGCAAGGCCAACCCTGGATATGTATCTAATAAATTCATCCCTTTAATCGTTTGAAAATTCGGGATAATTGACGCTTCAAATGGGATCATCATAGTTGCAATAAACAAAAAGAATAAAGCATCCCTCCCTTTAAATTTCAGAAAAACAAATGCGTAAGCCGCTAAACTAGACAAGACTAACTGACCGATCATAATTAGCAGAGAAGTAATTAAACTGTTGAATAGAAATTTCAGCAATGGTAAACGTTCGAATGCCTTCACGTAATTATCAAGTGTCCAAACAGAAGGGATTATTTTACCTAACATCGCATCCTGACTATTCATAAAGCTCATCAAGAAAGCAAAGATGATCGGGACAAATACTAGGAATGCCGATACTGTGAGTAATGTATATAAGACAATTTTGTTAGAAAGAGGCATCCTCATTGATAATGGACCTTCCTTTCGCCAAGCTTGAACTGGATCACTGTCATGATGAGTATAATAATGAACAAGACGACAGCTTGTGCACTTGCTGTACCATACTGATAATTCACAAACGCTTCACGATAAATCGAGTAAACGATAAGATTTGTTTCATTACTTGGTCCACCTTTTGTTAACATATCGATTTGGCCAAAGGTTTGAAAGGCATTAATGATTGAAACAGTGACCACAAAGAATAAGGTAGGAGAAAGCATCGGGATTGTAATCCGTCGCAATTTGTACAAAAATCCCGCACCATCTATATTTGCACTTTCATATAGATGAGAGTCAATGGATTGCAAACCACCAAGAATAATTAAAAATGTGAAACCAATATTCATCCAAACTGTTGATAATGAAACAGAAGCAAGGGCCCATTCTGGATTCGTTAACCAACCGATTTTATCAAAACCGAATGTCACTAATATTTTGTTAAAAAATCCAATACTCGGGTGAAATAAAAATAGCCAAAAAACAGAAGCTGCCGCTACAGATACCCCCATTGTGGATGAAAATATCATTCGGAAAAAGCCGATCCCTTTTATCTTTTCATTTGCAATAACTGCCAAAAATAAGCTTACAATAATCGTTCCCGGCACTGTAAATAAAACAAATAAAAATGTTGATGTTAAACTTTTCATAAATATTGGAGATGTGAAGATATCGATATAATTTTGCATTCCAACAAAAACTGTTGTTATACCTGCTTGATTTGTTAAAAAGAAACTTAAATATACCGTGCGGATCATTGGATAAAATATAAAAATACTAAATAAAAGTAATGAGGGTAATAAGAATAAAAGGCCTTTCAAGAAAACTTTTTTACGCTGTTGTTTTTTTACCTCCTCGAAATGAACTTGATTATACTCAAACGGCATAGCAGATTCTGTATTCATTGTGCGATGACCTCTTGCTCTTGATTTTGTTCTTGATATGCGGGTTGTATTAATTGACCATTTTCTGCATCAAAGAAACAAAAATTTCGAACTGAAATGTTAACAGGAACCTTATCACCCGGATTAATCGCCCATTGGCCCGGCCATTTGGCATTCCATAGATGGCCTCCTAATTCTTCAAAAACAATAATCGTTTCATTTCCTAACTGCTCCACACCAACAACTTCTAAATAATTAGTTGCATCTTGTTCAGTTGCTGGATAAATATGTTCTGCTCTAATGCCAATCATTGTCTTTTTGTCTGCTGGTATATGTATTAAATCTGACGGACTTAAATTAAACGTAAGCTTGTCCTCCACTTTAATTTGACGATTCTCAACGAATAACTCAGCTTTTCCCATATTCATCTTTGGGGAGCCAATAAAAGAGGCTACAAATGTATTGGCTGGTTCGTTATATAAAGTAATCGGTTTTCCAACCTGTTGTACTTTCCCATCATTCAAAACCATAATCCTGTCACCCATTGTCATTGCTTCGACTTGATCATGGGTGACATAGATCATTGTGAGACCCAACTTTCTTTGCAATCTACGAATCTCAACGCGCATATGCGCCCGCAATTTGGCATCTAAATTTGATAGTGGTTCATCCATTAAGCAAAGTGGTGCTTCACTTACAACTGACCTAGCTAATGCCACTCTCTGCCTTTGGCCACCAGATAGTTCCTTAGGTTTTCTTTTCAATAATTCACTTAAACCGATCATTTCTGCCGTTTCCATGAGTCTTCTTTTTTGTTCTTTTTTATTAACCTTCTTAACATCTAAACCAAAAAGTATATTTTGCTCTACTGTTAAATGTGGGTAAAGTGCATAATTTTGAAAAACCATAGATAAATTTCTATTTTTAGGTGGTAGATGATTTGCTACTTCATCATTTAGCTTCAGTACGCCTCCGGTTATTTCTTCTAACCCTGCAACCATTCTTAATAATGTGCTTTTTCCACATCCAGAGGGACCGACTAAAACAAAGAACTCCCCCTTGTTAATCGAAAGATTAATTTCATCTAATACATTTGTATGTTTATCGTACGACTTTGATATATCCATCAATTCTACGTGCTTCATTTTTCAACCTCCATCTTTCGTCAGACCCATTTAAACATATTTTCATACTAAAATAATGGGGTTTACCAATTCATTACATAAAAGTTAAACTTTTTAAATTGTAAGCGATTTATGTAAATTAATTTACAATCTCTTAACACAAAAGACGCTTAGACAATCTGTCTAAGCGTCTTTTACAAATGCAAGCAGCGTTGAAACCTTATCTCAATATGATACGGTTCAAAGGAACACATAGTGAAACTATTATCAGTGAAGGTTTTCCTCATCTCCCACCTATGTTTCCAATGCCTCCTACAAATTTATTTTGTACCACGAAGGTTAGTAGCCATTTCCGGCTCTGGTCTAACGATTGTACTCTAATTTCTTGATGAATCAACGGCTAGATTGCATCCATAAGAGACATAAGGATTAATAAATGTCATAAAGCCGCTACAAGATTTGAGCAATACCCTTTTGGTTACCTAAGCGCAATGCTTGAAGGAAGACTCGAGGCTAACATATTATTGACATGAGACCTCATGCTGATCATAATGGAAGAACTGCAGTTGAAAACCCTCCACTCTCCACCGACAATAGATAGATCGCAATGATAGGAGTTCTAGACAATGAAAAATCAAAAAAGTGGCTTAAAGCCATTTATTTCCCTAATTTTATCAACGAATATCCCGAAAGTCGCACTTATTATTGGTTTAACAGCAAGCCTTCTAACAACTATTGCAGGCCTTGTCGTGCCATTATTGACAAAGAATTTAGTAGATGGGTTTTCCGTCGCATCATTAAGTGTTCCACTCATAATCGGCATTGGGGCAGCTTTTATTATCCAAGCGATCATAAGCGGAATCTCCATTTATTTATTAAGCCTAGTCGGCCATAAAATTGTCGCAAAGCTTCGTGATCGCATGTGGCTAAAACTGATTCGATTGCCAGTAACTTATTTTGATAAACAATCAAGTGGGGAAACGGTGAGTCGAGTCGTTAATGATACAAGTGTTGTGCGAGATTTAATTTCGAATCACTTCCCTCAATTTATTACAGGTATTATTTCGATTATTGGTGCCATTGTCATCTTACTTGTCATGGATTGGAAAATGACACTTCTGATGTTAATTTCTGTACCAATAACATTAGTCATCATGATTCCACTCGGTCGAAAAATGGCAAAAATCTCACGTGGTTTACAAGATGAAACAGCCACTTTCACAGGACAAATTCAACAAACACTTAGTGAAATTCGTTTAATGAAATCCTCAACCGCTGAACAAAATGAAGAAACAAATGGGTTAACAGGCATTGAGAAATTACTTGGTTACGGATTAAAGGAAGCACGTATTTTTGCTTTAATCGGTCCAATTATGTACCTCGTCATTATGGTTGTCATTGTAATGATTATTGGGTATGGCGGTATGCGGGTAGCAAATGGATCGATGTCAACTGGTTCACTTATCGCCTTTTTACTTTATTTATTCCAAATTATTATGCCGATCACATCCTTTGCGATGTTCTTTACACAATTACAAAAAGCAAAAGGTGCGACAGAGCGAATTATCGAGATTTTGGAATTACCATTAGAATCTGGCCAAGATGGCATAGAAATGGATATTACAAACGAGCCAATTCAAGTGTCAAACGTGTCATTTGCTTATAGTGAGGATGAACCTGTTCTAGAAAATATTTCACTTGAAGCTCAACCTGGCGAAATGATCGCTTTTGCTGGACCAAGCGGAAGCGGTAAAACAACGATGTTTGGCTTACTTGAACGATTTTACGAACCGACTACAGGAGAAATACGAATCGGCAACACACCAATAAATCAATTATCACTTAATTCATGGCGCAGTCAAATTGGTTATGTATCACAAGAAAGTGCTATGATGGCTGGGACAATTCGCGAAAATTTATGTTATGGTTTGAACGATTCAACACAAATATCTGATGAACGTCTATGGGAAGTCGCTAAAATGGCATACGCCGACCAGTTTATTGAAGATTTCCCGAAAGGATTGGACACGGAAGTTGGTGAGCGTGGTGTGAAACTATCTGGTGGGCAAAGACAACGGATCGCTATCGCCCGTGCTTTTTTACGAGACCCTAAAATTCTCATGATGGATGAAGCAACAGCAAGCTTAGATAGCCAATCAGAAAGTGTTGTCCAACAAGCATTAACACGATTAATGGAAGGACGTACTACATTCGTCATCGCTCATCGATTATCAACAATCGTCGATGCTGATAAAATCATATTCATTGAAAAAGGACAAGTAACAGGCATTGGTACCCATCAGGATTTAACTCTATCACATGACTTATATCGTGAATTCGCCGAGCAACAGTTGGCATAGATAGGAAAATAATAAAGTTTCTGTTAAAATAAAATGATTAAAACAAGGGCATTACTCTAACAGTAGTAATGTCCTTTTGTTTTACCATTTCTTTTGATTACATAATAAAACCTAAAATCTTCGCACCTCAAAAAAAAAGATAGTATGCTTGATTTCTTTATGTTGAAGCATAAAGAAATGTAAAGTCTCTCATTGAATCTTTAGCTGGTACGATGACCCATTTGGAGAATAATAGTTTGAAAGGAGTCGTTAGTCGTGATTAGACCCATTGAAGTTCGTGATGCAGAAGGTTTTATCGAATTAAGTAAAAGAATTGATGACTCTCATTTTATGTTATTTGAACCTGGTGAAAGAAAAACGACTCGTGAACAACAGATAAAATCCATTGAAAGAATTTTATCTGAAAAGAAATCA
Source organism: Paenibacillus sp. FJAT-29882 (assembly GCF_001510645.1). Taxonomy (GTDB): domain Bacteria; phylum Bacillota; class Bacilli; order Bacillales; family DSM-1321; genus Peribacillus. Next base: position 2,746,374 of record NZ_LMVB01000001.1, read on the forward strand.
ATCATCTTTGTTGTCGAACGGGAAAATAAACTCGTAGGTTTTATCGCAGCATTTGGCGGAAATGTAAAAAGAAATCAACATTCTGCTTATCTCGTATTAGGTGTCCTTGAAGAATTTCAAGGGCAAGGTATCGCCTCTAAATTATTCAATCGAGTATTCGAGTGGGCAAGAGAAAATGAACTATCAAGATTAGGATTAACTGTTATAAAAGACAATAGTAAAGCATTTAATTTATATCGAAAAATGGGCTTTATCTTGGAAGGTGAGAAGGTTCATTCGCTGATTATTAACGGAGAACCCGTTAATGAATATTATTTATATAAGTTGTTGTGATTAACACAGCCTTTGCTATAAAACGCAAGCAAGATAAAGGATCAGCGGAATGAACAGCTATTGACGAATCGACTCTCTCATACCGAAAGCTCGATTCGTTTTTTTGTTTCTCATTCCTTAACTAAGATAACCTCATCGTGATTACAGTTCAGACACTTCATTAAATGTGGACACTGACCTTTTTTTAATGAATCTGGAAAGCCGTCGTTTTGCTTTAAGGTATCAATATCCATATATGCACTATACTCATCATCATAGTCCATGGCTTTTCCCATATCCTTCATTTCGGATTCACATTCTGTGCATGCAACATGAATTTTTCGAAGTCCATTACAAAGCGGACATAATGTCATATTCATTTCCTCCTATTTTCATCACGGGATCAAAACCAAGGGGTCAAACCACGAAACTCCTATATGCAGAAAAACAAGTGATAGTACACTTGATACGGCGTAAAGGGTAAGTGGCCAGCCCCCTCTTAACACAACTTGAACTTGGGTATTTTCTTTTTTTATTACCTTATCTACTGCACATCTACTTACTTAGTTATTCACCATATTCTGCGGATTTACCCACTCTTCGAATTGTTCTTCGTTTAGGTAGCCTAGTTTAAGGGCGGTTTCTTTTAATGTTGAGTTGTTTTTAAATGCCGTTTTTGCAATTTCCGCTGCTTTTTCGTAGCCGATATGCGGATTAAGTGCTGTTACAAGCATTAATGAACGTTCAACATTTTCTTTAATTTTGTCTAAGTTTGCTGTAATTCCTACTGCACAGTTGTCATTGAACGAGTGAATTCCGTCAGACAATAGTTTGACAGATTGCAGGAAGTTATAAATAATAACAGGTTTGAATACGTTCAATTCAAAGTTTCCTTGGCTCGCCGCAATTGAGATTGCTGTATCATTACCGATTACTTGAACCGCAATCATCGTTAATGCTTCACTTTGGGTTGGGTTCACTTTACCAGGCATGATTGAGCTTCCTGGCTCATTTTCAGGAATAGCAATTTCGGCGATCCCACTTCTTGGGCCACTTGCTAACCATCTTACATCATTGGCAATTTTCATTAAATCTGCTGCTAGGGCTTTGATTGCACCATGCGCATAAGCAATTTCGTCGTGACTTGTTAAGGCATGAAATTTATTATCCGATGTAACAAAATCAAATCCAGTATCCTCGGCCATTTGTTTTGCAGATAAAGCAGCAAATTCTGGCTTAGAATTAATTCCCGTTCCAACTGCTGTTCCACCAAGAGCAAGGTTTAGGATATGCTTGCTACTTTCCTCAACCATATTTAGTGATTTATCAAGCATCGCTCTCCAGCCGCTGATTTCTTGACCAAGTGTGATTGGCGTAGCATCTTGTAAATGCGTACGGCCAATCTTCACGATGTCTGCAAATTCCTTTTCTTTCGCTGCAAATGTATCACGAAGTACTTTGATTGCGGGAACCAATTTGCTTGCCACTTCAACATATGCCGCTATATGCATCGCAGTTGGGAATGTATCATTCGAGCTTTGCCCTTTGTTCACATCATCATTTGGATGAAGTAATTCGTCACTGCCAACTTCCTTCAACCACTCATTTCCTTTGTTTGCGATGACTTCGTTTACGTTCATATTACTTTGTGTACCGCTACCCGTTTGCCAGACAACTAGCGGGAAATGCTTGTCCAATGTGCCTTCTAGAATTTCACCACAGATTTTTACAATGGCATTTTTCTTCGTTTCAGATAAATCACCAAGATCAAAATTCACTTTAGCAGCCGCTTGTTTTACATAAGCAAATGCATGAATCAATTCAATCGGCATTTTTTCATTCCCTATTTTGAAGTTGTTACGACTTCTTTCCGTTTGCGCACCCCAATATTTGTCATATGGAACCTTTACTTCCCCCATTGTATCTTTCTCGATTCTATATTCCATTTCTTCTCCTCCTCTTTTGTATAACGCTAATGCAGTCCCACTTAATAGGAATCCCCTTTGCACTTCTCTTGTTAGCGCTTTAGTTTTTGAAAATTCTACATACAATATTATTGTACAAATGTTTTGCGCTTAAAACAATTAAAAAAGGCTATGTTAAAGTCATTGGTTGATTTCAAATAAATCATAATCTTTTGTGGTATCTAGACTGTATAAATTACAAAAGGGGCAATTCAAATGACTTTAACGAACATAATAGCTGATATTTCTTTTTTAAGCGCTAGGGACAAAGAATCCATTTAAGATTATCTAACCTGCCATTTCTCGGTGTCGGCTTCACAACAAAGAGCTTTAATTGGTGAATTGAGAGAGACGAAGTTTTCACATGGATTTCATTGTCGTCATTGTGGAAGTACATCAGTGGTTCGTAATAACAAGTGAGATGGTCGCCAACGTTATAAGTGCAAAGACTGTCATAAATTAAGCAATGACTTGACCAATTCCCCTATGAATCGTTCGAAAAAGGCAGACAAATGGATTCCATTTATTGAGCGTATGTTGAATGGTTTATCACTTCGTAAAACAGCTTTTAAAATTGCTATCACTCACGTAACTGCTTTTACTGAAGGCACAAAGTGTTGTCTGCTCTCGCCAAAGAAAGTATCGGTATTTTTGAAGGACTAGTAGAAGTAGATGAAACATACTTCTTAGAAAGCCATAAAGGACGAAGGGTTATTGCGAACCGTAAACCAAGAAAACGTGGCGGTTCTGCTACAAAAAGAGGTATTTCCAATGAACAAGTCTGTGTATTAGTAGCTAGAGACCGAAACAAAACAACCCTTTCCAAGCGAGTCGGTTCAGGTAAAATTCTAGTAGAGCAAATTGATCTAACTCTTACATCGCATTTTAAGAGTGATACGGTGCTTATTTCCGATGCTCACAATTCTTACAAATCTTATACGTCTAATAACGATGTGGAACACGTCATCATAAACGGCAGGAAGAACGAATATGTAAAGAAAGGCATCTACCACCTCAATAATATTAATAATTACCATTCCCGTTTAAAGAAATGGATAAGTCGTTTTAATGGTGTTTCTACGAAGTATTTACAACTTTATTTAGTGTGGTTTCAATTTCTCGTCAATAGGAAAATGGAAAGCGATTTGAGCAAGAAAAAGCAAATGCTTATCTTGGCAAGTGTTCATAGAACTTGGAAAGCCACAGATAAGTTAAGACTGAGTAACTCCGCATCCTAAGTGCCAAGATTTTCCATGTTATTTCATAGGAAATAACATGAAAAACGAGCTGGGAAATGTATCTCCAAGCTCATGTATTTTGCTGTTCTTTTTTTTACTAAAGCACTCTTTAGCTCAATAAAAAAGCTTGAATTTTGTTTATTTTACTCCGCCAAAAACAGCAAGTTCCATCCACTTAAAATAACAATCCGAATGCTTAAAACCCAGTTCTCTAAGCCAATTAACCTGAATATCTACCCTTTCTAGAATATTATCTTCTTTATCAGGGCGGTTGTAATATTCCTTAGCTATTTCTTGTCTGTCTTTTTTATTATGAATTGAAAGATGGTCAATAAAAAGCTCATCATGCAATTTTTCTATTTCAGGGGTGGCAGAAGCTGTATGCTCAATATTTATGAAAATTCCGCCTGGTGCTAAGACTTTGTATATTTCTTGATACAATTCCTTTTTCTTTGTATGAGGAAGATGATGAATGGCATACCCAGAAACAATGCAGTCCACTGTCCCTGCTTCAGCATATTGACCAATGGAATGACTAAAATCATCAAGTATAATCTCACAACGATTCATATAATCTTTCATATGGACACGTGCATTTTCAATCATTGGTTCGGAATGGTCTAATAACACGGCAGAAGCTTCTGGATAAGATTTAAGCAAAATTTCAGCCAAAAACCCGTTTCCACATCCCAAGTCCATAATTCTTTTCGGTTTACGAGTAAAATGATTGACTACTTGAAGCATAATTTTGGCTTGTTCAGCCCCAAAAGGAATTCCCCCTCGAACCTGTTCAAGATAATGTTGTGTGACATCTTGACGCTGCCAAGTTGTTGTTTCCATTTTTTCTCCCCCTTAATAAAAGTTTAGAAATAGAAAAGCCTATCTTCCTAAGATATCGAATTTGAACTTGGGATATTTCGTCTATTCTATTATTTTTATCCACTTCGATCAACCTATATTTGACTATTTCTCTTTGAACTAAACTGCTCCGTTAGTTGATTAAGATTCTTTGAAAGAGGGACACTAGATTTAGGTGATGCTTATGAAGAGAATCCTAGTTTCAATTTGTATCTCGGTGTTTATACTTTTTCTTGTTTCTGTCTCTGTTCAAGCGACTGAAAAAGAAAACGCCAATGAAATGTTTAAATACGCCTTAATTAGAAGTCTCGGATCCTCAATTGATAAGGCTTTGGCAGAAATCTATAAAGATGCGCCAAAAGGAGTTCCTCAATGGGCAGGATGGGATACTAAAATTATAAATATAAATATAAAACAATTGCATGGTGTTGGGGGTTCTTATGAAGTAATAGTTAGAGTTCACCCTTATTATGGACCACATATTGGGAATGGGATTGATGAAATTACAATAAGAATTGCTTCTGATGGTCAAAAAGTGACCGATTTTAAACATATTCGAGATGTTTAAAAGGACAAGGGAATTTTCTAACGGGTTCAGTTGAGAGGTTGAAAAATTAAAATGACATACAAATTGGCGTTCAAACTGACAACAGTTTTGGAACGCCTTTTTCATTGGTATATTGAGTTTCATCTAGAATTGGCATTTAAATTGGCAGGAAATATTAGATAAGTGTAGCAATAGGAATAAAATTATAGAAAGAAGATATTAGTTTTCAATTTCAAGGTCACATTGAATGCCAAAATTATAGTCAATTTTATTTGTAACGATATTACTGTTTAATTCGTCTAATTTTATGGGGGGATGTAGTTGAGAAAGATAATGAGTCTATTTTTCGTTTTTCAAATTGGTTGTACTTTTCTTATTAGTACAACTTATGCAAGTTGGGCATATGCTTTTGTTGTCTACGATGGTAACATCTACGTTGTTTCAGAAACCCATATAAAACCCAATAAAATCGGTAAGAAAATAGGTAAGGTAACTAAGTATTCTGACCGAGAAGGCACTTATAGTGGAAATTTTTCAAATCAGTTTCCAAAAGAAACTGATTACTATGAAATCAAAGGTGCAACAACAAAAGAAGCAATCGCAATTAAAGAAAGCAAAGAATCGTTTATTAAAGCTAAATATGACGGCAAATATACTGGTAGCGGGGAATATGGCCATAAGAAATATATTTTGAATAATTTATTGGTGTATTTTATTGGAGTCGTTTTGTTGTTCGGTATCATCTATTTATTTTACAAAAGAAGAAGCAAATAAATATTTCCACCTTCTAACTGAACCCGTTAGGAATTTTCCTTGTCCTTTTATCACCACCTCTTGTTAAGCTAACCTGCCCGTTACTTCAATAAGAAAAAAGGCTTTACTCTTTATTCAAGTAAAGCACTCGTTAGCTTAAGTGAATTAATTCACACATGGGCATGGTGCGTCAAAAGATAGTTGTTTTGTTCAGTTTGCACTTACACCAGTGCAAACTAATTAAACCTCTCGACCAAAATTAGTCAACAATTTTCCGAACTTTTAAAGTTTATTTTTATCTATTTTTTCTTTTATTTTCAGCATTGAAATACGAATTTCATTAATCTCACTTTCAGTTAGTCCATTAAACAATTGATTTACTTGTTCATCTGACTGAATATTAATTTTATCCAGCAGTTCCTCTCCTTTTTTTGTCAAAAAGAGAAAGTTTTTTCTGTTGTCTGTTGTGGAACTTTTTTTCTCTATTAATTCTTGCCTCTCTAATTTACGTAAAATTCTGCTCATATAGCTTCTATCAATATTAAGTTCTTGAACAAGATTATTCGCAATACACTCAGTTCTCTCGCTAATTTCAAATAGTATTCGTGCTTCGGTTAATGAATAATCTGTATCTAGAATTTGGGTATTAAATAAACCAAGTACCTTTGTATAAAATCGATTAAATTGTCTGATATCATCAATAATTTCTTTATCCATACATTCTCCTTTAGTTGACTTTGTCCACATTTAATATTAATATAACTATATCCTTAAAATGTAGACTTAGTCAACAATTTTCAAAAATCTTTAGCAATCTTTATTAAGACCTAATTGAAGGAGATCGTATATGATTATTCGAGAAATTAAAAAAGAAGACAATGCAAAAGTAAAAGAAATAATACAGGATTCACTAAAATCACTTGGCTTAGCGATTCCTGGAACAGCTTATTTTGACCCTCAACTTAACGACCTTTACCATTATTATACTAATTTAAAACATGCGAACTATTGGGTAGTAGAAATGGAGGGAGAAGTTGTTGGCGGAATTGGTATAGCACCGTTTAACGAACAGGAAAAAATTTGTGAATTACAAAAGCTATACTTAACTCCCAAAACACAAGGTTTAGGATTTGCAAAGAAGCTAATGGAAACAGCTTTGTCATTTGCCTCTAAACATTATACAAAGTGCTACTTAGAAACACAGCATGAATTAAAAGCTGCATGTAAATTATATGAAAAATTTGGATTTACACTTTTACATGAACCACTATCAGGTTCTGATCATTCAGCTATGGATGCGTGGTATTTAACAGGTTTGAATTAACCATAAGAAGTCCATTAAATCAATTATAATTAGAAATTAATATATAGAAAAAAGCCGATTTCCAAATGTGGAGTTCGGCTTTTTTCTAACTTTGTGAAGGATTGTACTTAAACTAAACTGCCCCGTTAGCCATCCTTGCAGCACAAAATCAGTGTTGCAGCACAAAATCAGTGTTGCACCACAGAGAATGAAAATTGGTTTCTAGGTCGATAATGTTTTAATGGCTAGCGAAGAAAGTCGTTGAACTATGCTGCCTTTGAGCCCATCCGTTAGTCTGACTCCGACGACCACAGTGTACCACCGACTGTTGCACCCTTTATGGGTAGCACTCATGGGAGATTAATCCTTTTTTGGTCGTCGCGCTAGCCTCTACTTAATTTGCTATAATTAGAGGTTTTTGTTTAACGATTTACCAAACTCAATCAGATCACTCATAAGACTCAGCCTTTTTTTAAAAGTAATTTTCTGGGTCTATTTTTGTATGCTCGTTTTTGATTTTAAGAATATTTTAATTTTCATGGGAGTTTAAGTACATTTCTTCACAATCTTGCTTGCAATTATGTTGTCTCATAACAAAAGCCACCAATATGTCGGCAGCCTTGTTTTTAGAAACTCCTGTAGATTCTTTTCCTCCCAGTATGGTGAACCTAATAGCATCAAAGAACAGCTAAACCTTGCGACCCAAAGTAAGGAAAGTTAGTCCAGGCAGCAACCTGTAATCTTACTAGACTACCATCATCTTGGATATTAAATACTGACACTGTACCCTGATTTCCGTTAAGTGTGTAAAAATGTCGTCCATCTTTACTGACTCCAACATCCATTGGAAGACCTGGTGCTGTACCCGGCGGTGTACTCGTAATATGCCCTACCACTGATAATGCTCCATTGTGATCGATTCGGTAGGTGGAGATGGTTCCGCTTAAAGTGTTGGTAGTGTATGCAAAACGTTCATCCCTCGTTGTTACAACCCAACAGGCAGTCTGATATCCGTTTTGTACAGAGCCGCTGATCACAAAAAGTTTACCATCGTTGCTCAATGAATAAGATGACAAGGCATTTGAAACTGCTTCTGTAACTAAGAGGATCCCAGAAGATAGAAAATAAGCGCCCAATGGTCCTTGGCCGTAAGAATCATTAACAATCGGTCCTGTAACCGTACCATTTTTATTTACATGGAATACACTGAGATGGTTTGATGTAAGCTCGGAGACAACGATTTTACTGCCATCTGGAGTAAAGAGAACCTGCGCCGGCTGAGCATTTAAAGTACTAAGAGAATGAGTGGATCCTGGAATAGCAGTAAGGCGTCCGTTATCATCTATGTGAAAACCAGTGATATTTGACGCAAAATTATTTTCGGCATGACCTACATTGGAGACATAGAGAAGATTACCAAACACATCTACGCTATTGGGCTGAGCACCTCCTGATGGCTTTACATCAACAAGAACAGGCCTTCCACTATCGGTTATGATGAAACTACTGACACTATGGCTGCCTGCGTTAACTGCAAGTAGAAAACGTCCATCACTGGACAAAGTTAGGGCGCTTTGTGAAGCTAAAGGGTCGACGCCATCGTTTGTTGTTGCAGTGGAAACTTCCTTTGTACCAGTACCTCTACCATTAGTTGGGGAGGAACCCGCAAAGGTGAGCATACCATTCATGTCCATGTAAAAGGCAATGATTTGATTCATTACTTCATTATTGGTCATCATGTACACCATACTCGTACGTGCACGAAAATAATTGTTCATTATCTGCATTTTATGTCTCTCCTCCTTCCATAATTTTATATGGTTCTTTTGTCGTTTACATTCCGAAAATGGAATTAAACTGGTTTACAAAAAGAGGTGGACTATCATCCACTTACCCCACTAACCTGCCCCGTTAGTTGCATAATAAAAAGAAACTGATCACAGCTCCTTTTATTAAAGTAATGCACCCGATAGTTTAAGTGCGTTTGTTCACAAACATTTTCTAAAACAAGCCGTTTTTCCATAAGGAAACGGCTTGTTTATTGTTATATCTCTAATTTTTCGGTTTGTGTTTTCTCTTTTAGTGAATTAAGTTTCAAAGCAGAAGCTAGTATGATTACCATACTTACTACTCCAATCCATACAAGGGTAGATAAAGGTGAACTCCAAGTTAGTCCCTTTCCGAAGAAGAACAATTCACGCAAACCTTCTATCATAAAACGCATTGGCAACCAAGAATAAATCCAATCTCGATAAAATGGGGAGATCATTTCTGGAGCCATCGCAAGCAATGGTGCACCAAAGAATAACATCAAGGCAAAAACAGCGATACTTCTAATTCCTAACAACGAAAGTACAGCTAAAATCATTAGGAAAAAGCTAAAGGATGTAATCGTTAGAAATAAAGCTGTATCCGTAAATTGTGGAATATTTAATCCTACCATTCCATCTGCTAACCACGTTAATCCAAATCCGACTACAAGTGAAACAATTGCCCCCATTAGAATTTGTACTACCTTTGTAGCAAGGTTCTCTTTTCGATTAGCAATTGGTAATTTGCTAACAGCAATAAAGATAATAGCTGCACTAGCTAAGCTTGCAATCCATAGTGGCTGAAATAAGGAAATAGGAGAATTGCCGTTTGCACTATTAGTACCAATTTCATTCACATTAGTAACTGTTTTTGTAATAGGAGTTGCTAAGCTTGCAGCTTGTTTTGCTGTTAGGGTTGCTCCTTGTTTTTCAAAACCATCAAGGAGTTGTTTACGGACATTGTTGTTCATATTGTCAACTATCCCATTCAATACCTGTCCTGCCATTGTTGAAGCTGCTGTATTCATTCCCTGATTGATATATATTTGAACTTCAGGAGAAGAAGGTGCTGGTGTCCTTAATGATGCCTGTTTAGCACTAAAATCTTTCGGAATGACCAATGTTGCATAATATTTTTGGTTATCCATTCCTTTTTGTGCATTTTCTGCTGTTTTTACTTTAACCCATTTCACAGCAGAGCCTTCATCTTTTGTTGCTTTTGAATTTTTTTGCATCATTTCAACAATCGTTTGACCCATATTCATTTTTGGCTGATTAGGAATTTCCACTCCTTCATCCTCATTTACGATTGCAATCGGCAGATTTTTCGGCTGTGGCTGGACCGATGGAAATAATGTAAGTGAGAAAATAAAAATAACTGCCAATGCAATGATTGGTGAAACTAATAACAGTTTGTTTTTGAACATATATTTATTCCTCCTTGTTTATTTGTTATAATAATAAACAACCTGTTGTTTATTATATTTCTAATTCTATAATTTAATCATTTTCTGTTCAATAATCAAAAATGTCAGATGTGTTGGTTACGGAACACTTTTTATAAATGTGTTGGATAAAAGTTAGGGAGGAAGTACCTTGCGTGAAAGTAATACGGATTTACGGGTCATTCGGACAAAAGAATCCATCCGAGATGCACTAGTAGAATTAATCGATGAAAAAGGTTTCGAGGCAATTACAGTTAAAGACATAACAACCAGAGCGAGGATTAATCGAGGAACATTTTATGCACACTATCAAGACAAATTCGATTTAATAACTAAATGTGAAGACGAAATTATGCTTGAGATGTACAGAATTGCAAAACAGAACATCCCAGGAGTTATTGCCGTACTTGAAACCAATTCACCGACTTTAACACCATTTCCCTTTGCAGTTTCAATTTTTGAATATCTAAATGAAAATAGTGGTTTTATGAAAGCAGTGTTAGGCCCAAAAGGAGATTTATCATTTCAAACAAGGCTGAAAGATTTTATTTGGAAAATAATAGTTGGGGATAACCCAGATGCACTTTTTAAGAAGGAGAATTTACTTGTTCCAGGACAATATTTAGCTTCCTATGTTGCATCTGCACATATAGGAGTAATTCAACAATGGTTGGATAGTGGCAGGAAAGAATCTCCTCAAGAAATGGCACGAATTCTATCGACTATTACAGTTAATGGTCCCTTCTTTGCTGCTGGGTTAAAAAAATAAATTAGTAAGAGGGACAGTACCTAAAAAAAACAGATACTGTCCCTTTATTATAATTATGCTTCTTCAACTAACCTGCTTCGTTAGCTTAAGAAGCTAGATAAAAAAACTCCTCTTATTTTATTAAGATGAGTTTACATAATCACCCTTATAGGTACTGAAAAAGGATCTTCGGTTTGGAAGATGCTTTTAGCTGCTTGTTCAATTAAAGCGCCCGATTGTGGAAGATCTTCTATAAGTTTCTTATTAAAGTAAAGCACCCGTTAGTACAATAAGCACAGCTTCACAAATATGTATAAATATCATTCCGAAAAGACATGTGGAACAGTATTTTGATTTAAGTGCTCAAGAATTTGAGGGTAAAAAGATCAAAGATGAACAACATTAGCCGGATGGTTATAATATCGGCATCAATTGTAGTGAATTCGAAGGGCAGACCATTTTCCATGTACATGTCCATCTCATTCCTAGATATAAAGAAGATATGGAAGAACCGCCGGTGTCCGGGGCGTTATTCCTAAGAAGCGGATATATTGATCATTTCCTGTCAAACTAATAGAGAAACATATTCCAACATTAGAAACCATTAACTAGTGATTTTCTCTTTTCTTGTATGGTACACTATGAATGTAGCTGATGAACAACAAAATATGAAATGGTGAGTAGTCGCAGCTCTTGTTAGAAGAGTTGAGGAAAGTCCAGGCTCGCCCGGTGCTGAGATGCCCGGAGTGTTCGTGCCATCTGCAAAGGTGGGCAACAAGAATTTATTACTTGTCTGACGGCGGAGAAATCATGCTAAGTCCAACGTGATAGGCTGAGAGTATTCTGAAAGTGCCACAGTGACGGAGTTCGTCTGGAAACGGACGAAATGGAACGAGGTAAACCCCACGAGCGAGCAACCCGAAATTAGGTAGGGGCACCATCCTGCGGGAAATGAACCAAAAGGATGGATCGGTCAAAGATCGATAGTTAGATGACTACACCTGTCGTGCGAGATTGGCATTCGTTTATAACACGCAGGAACAGAACCTGGCTTACAGCCATTTCATGAGCCGAATTCAGCCATGAATGATCAAATCACATAAGGTATGTTTGAATTATACATACCGTACTAGACGGGGAGTTGGCGGTGCCCTGTAATCCGCAATCCGCCACAGCGGGGTTGAATGCCTGCTTGAGGTTTGAACATGTAAGGTTTGCCTTGTAAAAGTGGTGATGAGAATGGGGTCCTGTGCAATGGAAACCTATGAACCTGGTCAGAGCCGGAAGGAAGCAGCCATAAGTAGATTCACCCATGTGCCGCAGGGTTGCCTCATTTGAGCTTACGTTTACAAGTAACGCTTGGTTGTTCCTATCAATGGCAGGGTACGGTGTTACATAAATGATGATAGAAAGTGTCCTAGGATAGGACACTTTTATTTGTGATAGGATTCATTATTTTAGCTTTAAAATAAAATTTGACCATTTTCTGCTTGTGTTGCTCCACAATTGCGCCCGTTAGTTGAAGATAAGTACTTTCAAATACTTTACTCATTTCTACCGGATTTTATCGATAGATAAAGCAAGTTTGTAATTTGCAAACATAAGAAGTTCCTCTAAAAGGACTCCCATCTAGGAAGTCCACTGCATACCATAACCCTTCGGTTAAAGGATGACTTTACTTAATTCTAATCTCCTGTTTTGGAGCCATGATTGTCGTCATCAACGGGACCTTCCCCCGCCTTGTTGTCCAGCGCTCCGCCAGAAACAGCACCTGCAACTGCAACTGAACCAAATGGATCAAGAGCAGAAGCCATGGTATCCCCAGTAAAAGCACCTACACCAGTTCCTACTGCCTTGCCAGTATCGTTATCGTCACGTTTGCGTTTGTTGATATCAGCCATCTATTTCACTCCCTCGTTTTTTATAGGGAAGTGCTATTGTTTTAGCAGCACTGTCCCGTAACATATTTTGTCCAATAGGGACAAATTTACGAGGAGGAATTAATAAGCATTTGTAAATTTTTTTACCACCCAGTGTTATTCCACAATCTGGCCCTTTAGTTGAACAAGGCCTTAAAGTATCACATGAATACTCTATACATTTTTAGTTTACATAAAGTTAATTTCAGGAAGTAACCATACTAAAACCCCTGGAGTATCAAGGGGTTCCGAATGGTCCATTTTTATGGTTTATACATGATTTTATACATTGTTGATGAATCAATATTTTCGGCTTCTGAAGAAGCATGGTAGCCGCATAAAAAAGAGGTGTTTTATGCAAATTCTTCTTTCACTAAAGCACCCCTTTAGTTTAAGTACATTTTTTCACAAACTTCTTTTTTGAATGGCTATGTTAAACAATATTGTTGTTATTATAATCATAAAAAAAGGACCAAATTAGGTCCTTTTTGTGTTTGCTTGTTAAATTGGTCAATTTCTCGTTCTTAAAATATCCGATAAGCCATTGTCATTCACGTATTGAAATCCCTCGATTTTTCCTTCTTCTTTTGAAGAGAAGATGACTTCACCTTCTACATTTGTAGTTTTTTCTTCATCCTCATTTTTCTGATAACTGACCTTTGCTATGAAGGTATAACGATATGAAATATTCTCGCTTTGCTCAATCGTGATATTCTTAAGACTTAACTTATAGCCATTATAGTAAGCATAAGTTGGGTATTGAGTACCACCAAATGCAGCTATGAAGGAATCGAGCCCAGATTCTGTAAAGTAAGGTCCGTATACCTCTGCTTCATACTTATCTAACTCTTGGTTCTCTTCTTTATTATTCACAACAGTTCTATATTTAGGATTCCATAATAGCTCCATAAACTCCTCATCTGGACCAGTAAATTGATGCTCAAGAACTTTTTTAATTGCTGTCTTATGCTGATCTTCCTCTTCTTTTTGAGAGCAAGCAGCTATTAAGAACCCTGACATTATCAACATTAAACATATAAAAAAGGATTTTACTTTGTTATTATTTTTTGACATAACTCCACTCTCTTTTTAAATGTAATACGTTTGAAATACTTTAAAGTTTCAACGAATAGGCATTTTTCAGACTATTCCCATTGCTCGTTTAAAATCCTTTATTTAATATTATTGTTGTACAACTAACCTGCCCCGTTACTTCAATAAGAAAAAGGCTTTACTCTTTATTCAAGTAAAGCTACCCTTTAGTTGAAGTGTAATTCTTCACAATCCTGTTGTTAGAAAAGGCCACCTCCATCTTGAAGGGCCACACGATATTTAATAATAATAATAATCAATAACCTTTTGTGCACAAGGTTGCAAAATAACCTGTTTGAGAACGGAATAGGCAGCTGTCGCCCTCGTTGGAAATCGGGATTGTCACCCCCGCTAAAATCTTGCATGCTAGGAATCCGTACCCTACCGCTATGTTTTTTTAATTTTCTTTCAAGCTTTTTTTAGTTGTACTTTCTGATTTTCTCATAACCCATTACAAACAAAGTACGTGCATAATAAATTCCCGTTCGGCTTGCCCGTACTGCTACTCAAACGTAGTCTCATCTATCCTCGTCGCAGTATTCTTTTATATACTTGATGGAGTCTTTCCTTGGATGTTTACCTACATAATCCGGCGGCTCCTGAAGGATTTCAGGTAAAAGTGGTATTCATACCCATACAAGACATGAAATAAACATATACTGAATGATACTTGTGATCAGATTAGAAAGGAGAAATCAACTTTGACAAAATATCGGATCATGTCCTTTGATGGAGGCGGTACCTTAGGTGCTTTAAGTTTACAACTTTTGAACAGACTGGCTCAGCAAAACCCAAAATTAATTAGTCGAACCAATGTTTTTTCGGGAAATTCAATCGGTTCATTCACTGCCCTTGCGTTAGCAAGTGGAAGATCGCCGAAGGAGACATTCCAGTTTTTTAAGGATAAAATCCTGCCGGCATTCAGCGTTTCCCGACCAGGCGGACCTGTTTTTAACCAACAATTACCATACTCTAGTTTCATTAAAGCAGTACAAACATTTTTTCCACCAGATCTTCTCCTCAAAAACTTAAAAAGACGAATTGTTGTCCCTGCATTTCATTTATTCTCACCGGAGCTGAATCGTTGGACTCCTGTGTTATTCCACAACTTTCCTGGCTCTCCCTATTTTAATGAGAAAGCGAGTGATGTAATACTACGGAGCAGTGGGGCTCCCGCGACGCAAAGAGCCTATCAGAACTATGTGGATGGGTATACAGTAGCAACTAACCCCAGTACAGCCAGTATCGCGTTTGCAGTGGGAAAAGCCAAACAGCCGCTGGATCAAATTGCGGTATTATCCATTGGAACAGGTGAAGAGCCGACTCAATTAAGAAGAGATACAGAGGGGTGGGGGATGGTGAGTGCAGATAACATACGCCCCGAAAATCTGAAGAACCTTCCCCCAAATTGGGGAGTTCTTTTGGACCGATCACCCAATGAACCTTTACTGCCATTTCTTCAGATTGTCGCTAGTGGATCCGGTTACTATGAATCCATGGTCAGTTCTCAGCTTCTAGGAAATCGTTTTTTTCGGTTAAATCCACGGATCCCTAATTTCTCCAAAACGGACCCTTCTGTGGTCCCCGCTCTCATTTCAATTGCTAACAAAACAAATTTACAACCTGCAGTTCAATTTATAGAGAAAAACTGGAATTAATATAACTTCCATAAATCTGATTATTTTTTTGCAAGCATTTGGATTTTTTATAAAAAACAGCCAAACTGGCTGTTTTTATTTATTCATTCAGTTCTTCTTCAACTAAACTGTCCGTTAGTTTAAGTACATTTTTTCACAATCTTAATTGTTATTTTAACATAAATATCCAAAAATTCTTTAAGGAAAACTAAAGGGGTAATGTGATTTTAATCAAACTTTTTTACAAATTATCAATCTTTAATATAAATCATCAAATTTTATTACAAAGCAACAGTATGGTGTATGTAGCATTTTCATAAAGTTTAATTAAAATAAAATCACAAACCCTGATTTATCAACAAACACAAAAAACTCCATTTTGAACAAAGATTGATCAAAATGGAGTTCATCTTTCTAACCAAGTATAAGATTTTTATAAAAAGGTTTGGTCATGTTCTACCTGTGTTGCTCAACAATCACGCCCAATTGTGTAGGAACATAAGTACATGTTTTGTTAGACTAACGCCCCCCTTTAGATTAAACAACTTTCTTATTTTTTAAAGGACTTTATTGTCAATTAGCAGTAAGGATGACTTAAAGTTTCTAACCCCATCTTTTCTAGGTTTTAGGTTTAAGATCCTTCCTTTTTAGAAATTTAGACATCTGTGGACTTTTGCTGAGTGAAGAAAAATATGAAAATGATAATGGGGAGCGCTATTAAAAATGTATTGTTTCTAGAAGTTTTTACTGTAGGTATATCTGTTAATGACATTTTACTCATTCCCTTTTATATTAGTTAATAATTCTGGTGGAACGATATAATGCTGCGTTACTATTTTATTAAAAAAGTTATAATCTTCAATTGGCAGTGCCGGAAGAACTTCAGGATAACCGAAAATAGGACCTGAAACATTAATTGAAAAATCACCAGACGAAACAAATGTGCCAGTCACATGTATTACATCGTTGATTAATAATATAGCTATAATGATGTCCAGTATATCGATAAAAAGGTTTCCTTCTTGCGAGTGGTCCTTCCCTTCTAAACGATGCCCTCCAAAAAGAGGACCACCTAACGAAAGACTAAATCTGCCTGGTCTTACAAACACGCCAATGATTGTAATTTGCCCGGTTAATAATAGGATTGCTGAAGTAATTTCGATACTACGTTGAAAGGAGTGGATTACTTTTTTATTTGTATCAAATTCACAGGCCTCATTCAATATCCTCACTCCCTATGTAGGCATTATATTCAGATAAACTAACAAACGTCACTTAATTGATTTTTTATATTGTTTATTACTGAACGTATTGATTCTTCAATTTCTTTATATCAAGTAACATATTTAATACATTAATTACCGATTATTTCCATTTTGATGATAAAAATAATAATATGCTTTTAATTGACAATAAAGAGAAAGTATAGTAAATTCATAATTAACTCAATAATCAATTTTTCTTATCAAGAGAGGTCGAGGGACTGGCCCTGTGACGCCTCAGCAACCAGCAATCGTAAAATATTGCCAAGGTGCTAATTCCATCAAGCTATTTGGCTTGGTAGATAAGAAGAGACTGCATACTTATGCGATTCTAAAGTCTTCTTCTTATAGAAGACTTTTTTCTATGGAAAAGGGGCTGGGCTTCGCAAAATCAGCTACGCACCACCTCCTTCATAAGGTGATACAATTTTTAGAACCTGAACTTTTTTCATCGCCTGAATTTTAGAGCAGACGCTCATTGATGTTTTTATATTCTAAAAAAGGGAGCCGTGAACGATAATGAAAATTGATACACAACTAGCTCAATTAGGGAATCGAAGTGAAACTGCAACTGGTGCAGTAAGTCCTCCTGTATATTTCTCAACTGCTTATCGCCATGATGGAATTGGGCAATCAACTGGATATGATTATTCTCGGTCAGGGAACCCAACTCGTCAGCTACTTGAACAAGCGATAGCTAAACTTGAAGGTGGCGATCAAGGTTTTGCTTGTAGTTCTGGAATGGCTGCCATTTTCACAGTCCTTTCCCTTTTCCAATCTGGAGATGAATGGATTGTCAGCCGTGATTTATACGGCGGTACTTACCGTTTGCTCGAGAAAGATTTTAAAAAATGGGGGTTAACATGTACATATGTTGACACAAGTAATGTAAAAGAGATTGAAAACAGTATTACCCCTCAAACAAAAGCGATTTTTCTAGAAACACCTACAAACCCGCTTATGCAGGAAACGGATATTGATGCGGTGTCAGCCATAGCCAAACAATACGGAGTCCTATTAATCGTCGATAATACGTTCTATACGCCTCTTCTTCAAAAACCGATTGCAAGCGGTGCCGATATTGTAATTCATAGTGCGACGAAGTATTTAGGCGGACATAATGATGTGCTTGCTGGACTCATTATATCAAAAGGGAAAGATCTGTCTGAAGCTCTAGCACATCACCATAATAGTGCAGGTGCGGTACTAAGTCCATTCGATTCATGGTTGTTAA
Source organism: Paenibacillus sp. FJAT-29882 (assembly GCF_001510645.1). Lineage (GTDB taxonomy): Bacteria > Bacillota > Bacilli > Bacillales > DSM-1321 > Peribacillus. Next base: position 2,764,497 of record NZ_LMVB01000001.1, read on the forward strand.
TGCGTGGAATGAAGACACTTGCTTTACGAATGGAAAGACATCAAGAAAACGCACGGAAACTTGCAGATTATCTTTCTAGCCATGAATCCATTACAGATGTTCTCTATCCGGGAAAAGGCGGAATGCTTTCTTTCCGAGTAAGCGATGAACAATATGTGAATTCATTTTTACAAAGCTTAAACCTTGTCTCATTTGCTGAAAGTCTTGGCGGGACCGAAAGCTTTATTACCTACCCTGCCACACAAACACATGGGGACATCCCGGAAGAAATAAGAATCGCAAACGGTATTTGTAATCGGCTGCTCCGATTCTCTGTAGGAATTGAAGCAGCGGAAGATATCATCCAAGACCTAGAACAAGCATTTGCTAAAATAAAAGAGGAGGTATCAGCATGACAGCAGATCATTTCAGCTTTGAAACATTACTTCTTCATAATAACTATAAATATGATTCAACAAACGGGGCAGTAAGCGTGCCGATTCAACATGCTTCCACTTTCCATCAATTTGATTGTGACCAGTTTGGGAAATATGATTACAGCAGAAGCGCGAATCCAACTCGCGAAGCGTTGGAAGAGATTATTGCTGGACTTGAAGAAGGTACAAATGGATTTGCCTTCGCATCAGGAATGGCGGCAATTTCTACTGCCTTCATGCTCCTGTCAGCGGGTGATCATGTGATTGTATCTGAAGACGTATATGGTGGAACATTTCGGATGGTCACACAAGTACTTTCCCGCTTCAATATTGAACATAGCTTTGTTGATATGACGGACTTAGAAAGTGTGAAGTCAGCCATTCAACCTAATACGAAAGCCATTTATATAGAAACACCTTCTAACCCTCTTTTGAAGGTGTCAGATATTCATGGGATCTGTTGTATTGCGAAAGAAATTGGTGCGTTAACATATGTTGATAATACATTTTTAACACCAGCACTACAAAAGCCACTAACATTGGGAGCAGATATTGTCCTTCATAGCGCTACTAAATTCCTATCCGGACATAGCGATGTCGTGGCCGGTCTTGCCGTCGTACGTGATCCAGAATTAGCAGAAAAACTTGGATTTCTGCAAAATTCATTCGGAGCCGTTCTCGGTGTTCAGGATGCATGGCTTGTGATGCGCGGCCTGAAAACATTGCATGTCCGAATGGAGCATTCTGTACAATCTGCTCAAAAAATCGCTGCATTCTTGGAATCACATCCACTTGTAAAAAAAGTTCATTATCCAGGACTTAACAGCCATCCACAATTTGCTTTGCAACAGCAACAAGCGAAGTCAGCTGGCGCAGTATTTTCTTTTGAATTAGAAAATGAAGATGTTCTACGCTCCTTTGTTTCTAATGCTACTCTACCAGTTTTTGCTGTAAGCCTTGGTGCTGTTGAAACGATTTTATCTTATCCAGCGAAGATGTCACATGCAGCAATGTCTGATGAAGAACGTGAAAAACGTGGCATTACAAAAAGCCTGCTTCGTCTATCAGCAGGCCTTGAAAACCCAGATGATTTGATTAAAGATTTCACGAATGCCTTGGAAAAAAGTAAACTAGTTCTTACTGTTTAATATGATTAAAACGCAAGGGTTCTGACTCCCACAGCTACTATAGATTGTTTATTTCACGTGTAAATGACACAATAAACGGTGTATAGAGTGTGGAGTCAGAACCTTTTTCAAACAACCTCATTTTTAATCTTTTATTCCCTTAAATCGCAACAAGTCTCCAAATATTATCTCATCTGACAATCCTAATTCATCATGAACAGTTTTTTGATATGGTTCACAGGCAGTATTATCTAACTGTTCCCCCGATGATTTATTAAAGCAAACCCCATCTTGGAAAATATACGTATCATTCACGAAACCACCATCTCTGAAAATCACGGGATGGCTTGCTTTCCTTGTGAATAAGTTGTGACCGAACGATATGGTGTCTTCTGCTTTCATGCCTAATAAATGTAAAAGTGTTGGCCGGATGTCGATTTCTCCGCCTGGAACAGAAATAGTCTCCCCGCCCTCACCAGGGATATGGATAATCACTGGTACTTGGCGGTAATGAATATGATTAATTGGCGAATACGCATCACCTAGCATTTGACTTAATGCCGCTTCATATTTTTTTGAAATTCCGTAATGATCTCCATACAACACAAAGATTGTGTCTTCATACATCCCATTATCTTTAAGCGTTTGAAACAACCGCTTGATTGCTTCATCCTGATAACGAACTGTTGTCACATACCGATTTACGACACCTTCGTCGGTATTCCCCATCGCGATCAGTTGGTCATTTTCATCCAGCAAAAATGGAAAGTGATTCGTCAATGTAATTAATTTTGCAAGATATGGTTCAGGCATTGTTTTCATGAGCTCCACAGATTGTTCAAAAAAAGGAATATCTTTAATACCATAATTCACCGAATTCTCATCGGTTACCTGGTAATCTTGTTTGGAGAAGAAACGATCGTAGCCAAGGTTTTCATACATCTTTTCTCGATTCCAAAAGGACGGGTCATTGCCATGAAAGGAGGCGGAATAATACTGACCATTCTCTTTCAATAGATGTTGTAGGCTAGTAAACGTATTCCCAGGTCGTCTGACGAAAACAGATCCTCCAGACAGCGGGTATAAACTTGTATCAATCATAAACTCAGAATCGGATGTTTTTCCTTGAGCAGTCTGGTCATAAATTTGATTGAAATAAAAGCTTTCTTTTATTAAGTCATTCAAAAATGGTGTAATTTCTCGACCATTCACTTTTTGATTGATTACAAAGTTTTGTGTGGATTCCATACTGATTAACACAATATTCTTTCCTTTTGCCAGTCCAAAGAAATCCGTTGTATCTTCCTGTTTACTCGCCATATATTCTTCGATTTTCGCAGTATCAACATGTGTAGCCACTGCACGATCAATAGTAGGACGAAGCCCCATTACAATGTCATAAAGATGATAATTATAAGGACCGATGCTTTTAACCATCTGCTCTCTATTATACGAGGCAGAAAAAAGATAAGGAGACTGGCTCCACCCAAGACCTGCTAGTAAAAAAAGTAATAATGTACTAAAGCCGATAAACCGTTTTTTGAAACGGACACTTATCTCTTTGGATTGAACAATGGCTTTTTTTGAAAGCCAGGCAATGATTATTATATCTACAAATAAGAGTAAATCCCATGCCTTCATCAACTCAAACGTACTTGGTCCAATTCCCCCGACATTTTTAAATTGAAACAAAATAGAAACGGTCACATAATCAATATAAAAACGGTAATACAGTAAATCTCCATAAAGCAATCCTGTTACTAGTATCATAATCGCCAAAAGCCATTTAATATGAAGCCTTTTTGTAAAGTACATGCTGAGTCCGATTAATAAAAACAATGAACCGATTGGATTGACAACAAGAAGCAGCGCATCAAACCATGTGTGGATGGTAATATCAAAACCAATAAATGAAACGATAACGGTCTTCAACCACATACATGCACATGCAAGGAAAAACAGCAACTTCGGTGTAACACGTATTCCCTTCTGCGCCATATCCCATCACACCTTACTAGCAAAGGCTGTTTTCGCTTGCGTCAAAGCAAGAAACAAAGTACGAATTGATTCGTCACTATGATGACCCATTAACGAAATTTGGATCCAGTTTCGCTTTAATAAATAGTTACTTTCATAGCTTGTAAGGATGTTTTTACTTTTCAAATAATCACCTAGCATTTTGGAAGAATGATAGAATGGCAAACAAATGGTAATAATGCCTGGTGAATAGGCTTCGTCTCCTAAATAATTATAGCCATTTTCCTCCAAGAATTTTCTAATGAATGCCGCTTTTGTTTCGATTATGCTGCTATCTACTTTTTGCAATGCAACGTGCAACGCTTTTAATAAATTAGAGGAATGGGTAAAAGGAACACCTTCATACTCTTGATACATGCCAATATCTAAATACCTTGGCACGTTAGCATTCGGACGTAGCTTTTCCCGGTGAAAAACTATAACCAGACCAGGGTATGATCCTAATGCCTTTCCACTGACTGTCGTCGCCATTAGTACATTTTTGAAGGATACCGGGACAACACCAACCGAGCTGCATGCGTCGACACATAATTCAACACCAAATTTAAGACAAAGCTCTTCGATTTTTTCCAAATCAAATAAATAGCCGGTTGAAGTTTCACAATGCACCGTCCAGATCCATTTAATGTTCGGGTTTTCTCTTAGGAAATGTTCGATCTCTGAAACCGAAATGGGCGTATTCCATTCTTTTTCAATCGTAAAAAATGACAAATTAAAGCGTGAGGCATGATCAATCAGCCGATAGCCAAATTCACCATTTGCCAAAATCAAACCATCGCCTTCAATCTGAGATAGCTGAGCAGAAACGATATCATTGCCTAATGTACCAGTCCCAACAACAACTTGTGCATACTTGGCTTCTGTCATGTTACAAAGAGTTTTCCGTATCTTGTCCATTCCCTTTATAAATACACCCGAGCGATGTGAGAGTGCAGGCAGAGCAAAAGTCTTTACTACTTCAGGATGAAGCTGTACCGGACCTGGAAGGAACGAAACTTTGCTAGATTCATTGGATTTTCTAGCTATTAGCCGCTTGAACACCTTTGTGGAGTTTTCAAATTGCTCTTTTGTCAAATACATTGGCTGAAACTTGGCTTGTTCTGTTCCAACCATCTCCCCGAACGCTTGAAAACCCATTCTTTTGTATAAAGGGATCTGCTGCTCTACACCTGATATGAGCGCCATATTGTATTTTTTCTCCAAACAATAGTTGACTAGCACTTCAACTAATTTATAAAAGACGGGACTTTTTCTGAATTCATCTTTTACAGTAAGAAGTCTTATTTCACAAGGGTTCGCATCACTCGGTAAATAGTCGTCCAAATTCGTCAGTTTTTGATCCAATGAAAAGGGACGGTTGGATCTAACGGCGATCATTCCAACGACCTCATGATTTTTCTTAGCAATCATGTATGTATTTTGTTTATCAAAACGATCAATCAATCGCTGCTGTTCGTTTTGGTTATGTTGAGGAATTTCTTCCACAAATGTTTGATAATTAAGTTTATAAATTTGCTCGAACTCATTTTGCTCTGAAGCGATTTTATAAACAAATTCCACTATGTTCACTCTCCTATATCTTCTAAGTTTTCTTTCTTCCTACTGTTCGGTATATGAGCGAATAGCACAATAATCAACATACACAGCAAGCCTATTGAATAAGTCCATGAATGTCCAGTTATCCAAGTAGTAATCGGAATTGTCAGCATTGATATCATACCGGGAATGGTAAATCTACGTAACAATAAATAACCGATTCCCATGACAATTCCTGTCACCACAATAGCGACTGGGACAAGATAAAGGGTAACGGCTAAAAAAACCACGACTCCTTTACCACCACGAAATTGAAGCTGGATTGGCCAAATATGTCCGATTAATAAACCGAAAGCACATAATAGCATGACCATTTCACTTACTTCTGTTAAGGTACTAACAATGAGCAATGCCATAAACACCTTGGCAGCATCAATGACAACCGTAGAAAGAAACCCTTTTTTCCCTAAATGCCGTCCTGCATTTCTTGCCCCAGCATTCCCGCTTCCGAGTTCGCGGATATCTTTTCCCATCTTCCATTTACTAAGATAATAAGCACCATTTATGCAGCCAAAAGCATAAGAAAGTACGATTAATATCATCGATTGAATCATTAAACTGCTCCATTCACTACATTCAATTAGATTATTTTTCTATCAGGCCTTTTTATTTCCATTTTATATGAAAATACTACACAAATAAAGGAAATACAATGGATTCTTTTAAAGAAGTGATTACAAGCTATATATGTTGTCATATAAAAGATATGACAAAAGAACTTTCTTGTTTTTACGCATATTTTTGAGTTAGATTTGTTAAATAAGGAGATTAATGAATTCGTGTAAATGAAGCATTTCAGATTTGAAACATATTTTGGGATTTTGACACGTATTTTTAGATATTAACGCATATTCTCCAAACTTGTCGTTATTTCATTCAATTAATCTATAAAAATATACATGAGCGTCTGCTCTAAGCCCAACGAAGTCAACAATGGAAAAGGTTCTGATTTTCAAATTGTATCACCTTATGAAGGTGGCGGTGCGGAGCCGGATTTTCGGATGCTTTCTCGATCATATAAGTATACCCGCTAAGTAGATTAGCTATATGAGTAAGTCGCGAAGACCCGTCCCCTTGTCCTTCATACAAAAAACGGCTCCATACTAGATAGAAATCCTCCGTTTACTAATGTAGTAAGAGTATCCAATTAGTATAAAGCCGTCTACTATCTATTTATTGTTATCCTGCAACCTCATTCTTCTGGCCTTGCTGCAATTCATACATTTGATAATACTTTCCTTTTTGAATCATCAATTCATCATGATTTCCCTTTTCAACAATTCGTCCTTTATCAAGCACAAGAATTTGATCCGCGTTTCTAATCGTTGAGAGTCGATGAGCAATGATGAAAGTTGTTCTGCCTTTTTTCAAGACTTCCATCCCAGACTGAATGATGGCTTCTGTCTCCGTATCAATGCTTGCGGTCGCTTCATCTAAAATGAGAACAGCCGGGTTAAAGGCGAGTGCCCGGGCAAATGAGATGAGTTGTCGTTGTCCAGATGAAAGCGTGCTGCCTTTTTCAATAACCGGTTCATCTAATCCTTTTGATAAGTGACTTAATACTTTATCTCCACCAACATCACGTAGTGCTTTTTCAATCTCACTCCGAGAAATCACTTCATTTTCAAGGTTAATATTGGAGGCAATTGTACCTGTGAATAAATAAGGATCTTGAAGCACGATCCCCATATGCTCCCTAAGGGCTTGATGCGGAATTTCTTGAATGTTTTTCCCATCAATCATAATTTGCCCTTTATTCGTATCATAGAATCGAAATAGTAAATTCATAATCGAGCTTTTTCCTGATCCAGTGTGACCCACCAATGCAACAGTTTCCCCTTGTTTCGCTTGAAAAGTAATATCCTTTAACACATATTCATTTTCTTTATAACCGAATGATACATCTTTAAATTCCACATTTCCTTTGTAACGTGGAATGCTTTGATCCTCGACTGAAATTCCAGGTTCATCCAACAAGCTGAATGCTCGTTCTCCAGCCACTAACGCTTGCTCTAGGTTTGCGAACTGGTTGACGATTCCTTGAACTGGATGCAATAAACGATTGATAAAATCTACAACCGCATACAACATCCCTAAAGAAATAGCACTTGAAACAGTCAATGACATGCCACCGAAATACCAGATGAACAGCACCAATGCAATGGTTTTTAATACGCCAATTAAATTATGGCTTGTGAGTGAATTTAAGTTCAGCATTTTATTTTGGTACGTAAAATGCTCTTGGTTCAACTTTTCAAAAGATTCCTTTGCACTTTTTCCTTGGTTAAATGCTTGAATGATTGTCATCCCAGAAATCGATTCATTGATCATTCCATTAATATCACTGATTCTTGCTCGAATGATATGGTTATACTTTGAAGCAAACTTCCGGTAAATGATCGTCCAAATCACAAGGATTGGAACAAGAACGAGAGCTACCAGTGCGATCGGTGGGTTCAAGATGAATAAGGCAATGAATACCCCGATAATATTAATCGTACTTGAGAAAAAATTCGCAAGAACCGTTACATACAACTCACGGATTGCTTCTGTATCATTCGTAATCCTCGCAACAACTTTGCCAGCTGGTAAATTATCAAAATAGCGAATCGGCAGCCTCGACATATGTGTGAAGAGGTCATTACGCATCCGTTGAATAATTCGATTTGCTGATTTTTGTAAATAATAACTTTGGAAAAATTGAAACAGCGAGGAGATTAAAACAAGACCGAAATAAAAAGCTACAAGCATGAGGATTCTAGCAATCTCTGGTTGATAAAAGCTCATTAAGTCTTGTTTTCCTAAAACGGCTGCAGGAAACCTTTCCGATTGCCCATCTTTCGTAATTATTAACGTCGACCCATCCAATTTCCGGCTACCTTCAAACGGTACTGCACCTTCCACAAAGACAAATTTGATCCCAACTTGTAGAACCCTGACTTCCTGCCCTCTCGTTTCATGATTTGTAAAATAGTCAGTACGTTTATACCAGTTCCCTTGGTAAAAAACAGCGTCTTTACTTTCTTCTGTTTCGTACCATTTTGATTCAATGCCTAGAATATGGGAATCTATGATTTTCTTAGCAATGAACGGTCCTGTTAAATCAGCGGCTACGGAGATGGTTAACAGGATGAGCGCACCAATAATTAATTTTTTATATAGAGTTGCATATTGATATAGTTTTTTTGCGACTTTCATACGTTCACCTCACAGTTCCTGCTTCTACTTGTTGACGTTCATATTGCTTCTTATACCAGCCGCCTAAAGCAAGTAGATCTTCATGCCTACCTCCTTCAATCACCTTACCGTTATCGAGTACAAGAATCCATTGGGCATGCGCAACAGCAGACAGGCGATGGGTCGTGATAATCGTCGTTTTACCGGCACGCTCTCTTTGGATATTTTCAATGATAGTTGTTTCTGTTTTCGCATCCACTGCAGACAATGAATCATCGAGAATCAAGATCTCTGGATCTTTAATCAATGCCCTCGCAATCGAAATTCGTTGTTTTTGCCCACCTGATAGAGCAACCCCTTTTTCACCAACAAGTGTTTCAAGCTTTTCAGGAAGCATTTCGAGATCTTTCTCGAAATCTGCCAAGCGAATGGCCTTCGCTAACTCCTCAGCTGTAGCATCCATTTTTCCAAACAAAATATTATCTTTTACGGATCTTGAAAAAAGAAAATGATCTTGCGGTACATAGCCAATCCACCCGCGGACTTCTTCAATCATCAACTGATTAATAGGGATTCCTGCAATCGAAAGTACGCCCTCTCCAAGCGGGTATTCCCGTAGGAGCTGTTTAACAAATGTCGTTTTCCCGCTTCCTGTTTTCCCGACAATTCCTACTGTTTGCCCGCGTCCAATCTTTACAGATACTTGGTCTAGGTTCACCACTTCAGACTTTGGGTACGTAAAGTGGACAGAATCAAATGATAGATCTTCAGGATGACCAATCAGTCCTGCACTAGGTTCATTTTTCACATCTACTTCATAGGACATCGTTTCAGTGAGACGATCAAGAGAAGCATTCCCACGCTGCATGATATTAATTAGCTCACCCATCGCGATCATTGGCCAAATCAACATGCCTAAATAGACATTAAAGGATACAAGATTGCCGAGTGTGATTAGCTGCTGAAACACCATATAGGCACCATACCCAAGACCAATCAAATAACTGATTCCAACAAGTATAGAGATAGTCGGGTCAAACAGTGAGTCAATTTTCGCTACTTCCAGGTTCTTCTTATAGACATCTTCCGTCATTTCATCAAAACGGCGCTCATCTTCCCGTTCTTGAACATAAGCTCGAATCACCCGAACCCCCGCAACGGATTCAAGCACTTTATCATTTAAATTTCCAAAAGCAGTTTGTGCTTCTGTAAAACGTTTATGAATTCTTTTTCCATATACTTGCATCATAACTGCCATAATTGGCAGAGGTAAAACGGCCGCGATTGTTAAAGTCCAACTGACCGTCGTTCCCATCACAAGCATTATCGTTAACGTAAACAAAACAGCATCAGCAAGAGTTAATATCCCAAATCCAGCCGTCATGGAGATGGCTTTTAAATCATTGGTTGCTCTCGCCATCAAATCGCCAGTTCGATTTTTTTCATAAAAAGTAGGGGTCATTTTTAACAGATGTCTCATAAACCCAGTCCTCAGCTTACGTTCGACCAAGTGACCGCCGCCAAACAATAAGTAACTCCATAGATAACCGAAAAGATAGCTTACTAGGCCAACGACTGCTAAATAAACGATATACCGAATGATCCCCTCACGAGTTAATGCTCCATTATTAATGTCATCAATTGCCATCCCAATCAGCTTAGGTGGTATGACCTCCATGATATTTACCAAGCATAAAAATAAAATCGCTATCGTGTATCGTTTCCATTGTTCTTTAAAATACCACGACAATTTTCTAAAAATCGAAAACATCTATTTTCCTCCCTTGTTTTCAAATCAGCTCTTCCTAGCCACTTTCTGGATCACAGACATTGAATAGTCTCACATTTTTAAGTACTTTCATTTTCTGTTCCTCCTTAAGGTTCTTCTTCCTTATATTGAAAGGATGCGAATGCATCTATTTCAATAAAAACAAAAAGCTCCCGCCATATAGCGAAAGCTTTTACATACCTTTACGTTCAAAAAAGAACGCAAACAATAGAAAAAGCGCAAGCCACGATATTTTCGCAGCCTGCGCTTGATGTAAGCACCCGTTAATAACTCTGTCAAAATGTCAAGACAAAGTACATAGGTAGGCTGTGATTGTATTCAAATTGCTACGTTTATGATCTCGTATAACAAATGTCATCATCACGTTCGCCTCCCACACATTAGTCTTTTTGTACATTTATGTAAAATAGATTACTATCAGTTAATCTCTTTGTCAATCCCTATTCGTTATATTTAAAATTATTTGAATTTTTCAGAAATATCTATATCATAAAAGATAACTTGACGAAAAAGTTGAAAAAATCTCTTCATGAATCACTTTCTATTTTACCTGTTGATTCTTAAATGGCCACACCTTGAATTTCACTTCCCCAATGATGGATTTCATAGGAATATACCCAAAATACCTGCTATCATTACTAACCAATCGGTTATCTCCTAAAACAAAAACATATCCTTCAGGGACCATCGAAAATCCTGTCACACTTTTTAAGGTAAAATCTCCGGTCAGCAGCGTTGTCGCTTTGAGTTGTTGCTTCGCTTTCAATAAATAGGATTCTGGATTCGGTTCTCCATTGATATATAAAAGGTCATCTTTCATTTCCACCGTATCCCCTGGCAGACCAATTACTCGTTTCACATAGTTTCCATCTCCGCTAGGGGCCCGAAAGACGACTGTATCAAACCGATCAATCTCACTCATTTTACTGATGATTACATAATTACCATCCTGATAATTAGGCATCATGGATTCACCACTCACCAAAGTGGGGGTAAATAGAAAGGTACGGCAAATTAAAACAATCATGATTGCAATGATACACGCCTTAAGGCACGATACAAATTCACCCTTAACTTGATTAAAACTCATCAAATCCACCCTCTTCAACAGTGATTACTATTAGTTTACCATTATTTTTTTCAAATAATATTAAGATTTTGAAAAGTTATTAAAAAATCTTAATATTTCAAGCGCTTAACGTTGCGCATAGTCACTGAAGATAAAAAGTCTCCAGATTCATACAAAACAAAGAAGGCCATCCACATTATGATCGGATGACCTTTAAGTTGTTTATATGTCGATTATCGAGTCTTGCCACCATCTATAGATGTTCCATTAATAAAGTAAATACTGAGACCTTGTTTTCTTAAAGTCATATAATTCTTTTTCCCATTGGTTCTTCATATCTCTCACGCTTCGTCTTTCTTCAATTCCTTGTCGAATCCAACCATTTCCTACAAGTTGGTCGAAAAATAAGATTCCTGCACGATTTGCAGCTTGGAATTGAAATTGATCTGGATATAAATCATGAACGGCCTTTACCATATGAACACCTGTGTCAAACGGTTGAAATTTCTTCCGATCGGTTATATGGATCTGCACACCATGAGATAGCTGATTAGCAAACTTAGATGTGGTCGGTGTAAAGGATACCGGCCGAAAAATTACCCCAGATAATTTGAGCGTGTTCAACTGCTGGGCCAACTCCGTTCCATCGATAAATGGTGCGCCAATTAGTTCAAAAGGCTTTGTTGTTCCTCTCCCTTCTGAAATATTCGTACCTTCAAACAAAGCTATGCCCGGATAGACGATAGCCGTATCAAGAGTGGGCATGTTTGGCGAAGGAAAGACAAATTGCAAAGGTGTCTCATCATAATACACGTCCCGCTTCCAGCCTTTCATCTTGACAACGGTTAAATCAGCATCGATTTTGAACTTGCTATTAAACAGCTGCGCCAATTCCCCTATCGTCATTCCATGTCTTAGTGGAATGGCGTAATTCCCTACAAAAGAAGCATACTTCATGTCTAAAACGGTCCCTTCAACGGCCGTACCCGTCAATGGATTTGGGCGATCTAATACGATGATTGGGATGCCTTTTTCCTTTGCAGCTTCCATTGCATAGGCCATCGTATAAATATACGTGTAGAATCGTGTTCCGACATCTTGAATGTCAAACAAAAGTACATCAATATTTTTTAGCATTTCAGGTGTTGGTTTCCTTGTTTGACCGTACAAACTATAAACAGGGAGTCCTGTTTTATCATCGATATAGAACTCCACATATTCGCCAGCCTGTGCAGAGCCGCGGACACCATGTTCTGGTCCGTATAAAGCAGTTAGTTTAATATCATCTTCGTCGTTTAAGAGATCAACAATATTAGTAAGCTCCTGATTCACCCCAGTTGGGTTCGTGATGAGCCCAACTCTTTTTCCTTGAAGTAACTTCTTTTGTTCTGTAAGCAATACTTCAACGCCTAATTTTAACTTTTTATCTACCATTCCTTTATCCTTGTTTGATTTCTCGCTCTCCGCCCAAGCAATGGATAGTGATGAAAAAATGAGAGCCATGGTCAAAATCGCGAAATACTTTTTCTTCAACATTAGCCCTCCTCCTTTTACAAGGTAAGTCCATGGCCATATTCATATAGCATTCCACTACCATCTAGTGTTGGAATAGCGACTGGAAGCTTACCTTGAGGAGTGATTTCCCCAAAGATAGCGGCTCCAGCGGCTTCAAAACTTGCCGGTCTAAATCCGTACATGGCGAGATACGAATCAATCGCTGGAAATGCCATAACATCATATGGATTACGGATGCCGATTCCGATCACTGGAGCATTTGTTTCAGCAATCACTTGATTAATCATTTTCATTTGCGGGTTCTCAAGTAAACGGTCTGCTACTGTCGAAGTGTCTGATCCGATAATGACGGCTTTAGCATCACGAATCCTTTCCAATTGTTCAGCTGCTAGAGGATAGTTTGCATTGGCCTCAATAACCGTTATATGTTGATGGTGTTTTTTAACCGCGTTTGCTAAATCAGTGAGATATGTTCGTCCAAGGACGACAATTTCATCCCCTTCATTAAGTTGTAACGGCAATACGTGATTGTTTTTTACAAGCGTAATCGATTTTTCAGCTGCTTCTTTTTCAATTTGTTTATGCTCTGGAGACCCAATAACATCCAGCGCATAAGCGACTTTTTCAGAAATTAGCTGAGGTGTTTCTTCCTTCATAATTCCCCGCTTTATTTTCAATGTAAGAATTCTCTCAACAGATTGTTCAATTCTTTTTTCTGATAGTTCCTTTGTTCTTACCGCTTCAACTAAACCATTAGCAACATCTTCCAAACCTACAGGCATTAATACGATATCTGCACCCGCTTTTACAGCACGAATTGCCGCATCGACTGATCCGAAATGCTCGGCAATGGCATTCATATTCATCGCGTCTGTTGTAATAACTCCCTCAAATTTCAATTCATTTCTCATCAATTCCGTTAAGACTTTGTATGATAATGTTGCTGGTAGTGCAATTTCTTCTCCCGTTTTTTGCGAGATGACCTTTGTATTATCGATTTTAGGAAAGGTAACATGCGCGGTCATAATCGCATCAATATTTGCCTCCATTGCCTTTTGAAAAGGATAAAGTTCAACCTCTTTTAGCCTTTCTTTGTCATAGGGTACTTCAGGTAGACCAAGATGAGAGTCGACAGCGGTATCTCCATGCCCCGGGAAATGCTTGGCCGTCGCTACAACTCCAGCTGTTTGCAACCCTTTAGCATAAGCAGTCCCAAGTTCAGCCACAAGCTTTGGATCCTCTCCAAATGATCGAACCCCGATCACTGGGTTATCAGGATTATTATTCACATCCATGTCAGGTGCAAAGTTCATGTTAATGCCGAGTGAGGCTAATTCCTCTCCAATCGCCAGTCCTACCCTCGAAGTTAATTCAGGAGAACGAGTGGCACCCAATGCCATATTTCCAGGCATATCCGTTCCAGTTTGCAGCCGCGTAACAGCTCCACCTTCCTGATCCATTGTCATCAGCAATCCATATTTCTCAGCTGCTTGTTGATAATCCGCAACAAGTCTCGTTGTTTGCTCTGTTGATACGACATTTTCTTGGAATAATATAACCCCACCTAAATGATACTTCTTAACAAGTGCGTAAATCTCTGGAAGCATTTTCGTTACATGACTGCCTTCCCACGTTCGGAAGTCTGGCATCAACATTTGTCCAACCTTTTCTTCCAGTGCCATTTTTTTTATCGCTTGATTGATTACGTCATATCTTTTCCCTTTTTTCTTCACAAGTTCACCTTGCCCCTTGTAACGAACGCCAATCTGATCTTTTAATTTCCCTTTTGAAACCTTAATCTGCGCGCTTCCATTCTTACCCGTGAATTTTACATTTCCTAGTTGATCAACCTTTGCTACTTTAGGATTCGTTGATTGCCATTTTATCTCTGATGTTGTGTGTTCAAAATGACCATCTTCGTATCTTTGGATCGCTTTTAACACAAATAATTTCCCTGAAGTTGTTTCTATTTGAGGGATATTTTGAAAAACAATCAAGTCTTGGACCGTAGTATCCCTTGTCTTTGCTAGACCAGGACTCGTTATTGTAATCTGGGAAATAATGATCGCCGCAATCATCATGTACATCCATATCATTTTCATCGCTTGACTCATTGCACTCCTCCTAACTCATCATTCGTAGTGTTCCCTTATTAAGAAAAAATTACCTATTTGGAGGCGATTACAAATAGCCTAACAATAATCGATGAGCTTCATCTATATAACTTTTGCCCTTTTCAATCACATTAAATTCAGATTGTGAAAACTGTTATACCGGTTATAAAAGACCGTTTTATCCACCATTTAACAAAGTGAAACTTCCATCAGTGGTTTTTTTCATCCTCAAATGATTGCTCTTAAAAAAATTGATATGGAGTATTACAGCCCGTTAAACCGAGATTAACTTTAAAAAGGATAGCCCAATCGCTATCCTTCGACTTTCTATATTATATTTCCTGCCTTTTTAATTGGACAAGGCCTACTGCCAAAACAAGAACGATTAAGAAAAATACGCCAAGTAAAGGTCCTGCTAAATCAATTATATTTCCTTTCATAAACTCATTAGCTCCATTTACCAAACCATGCGGCAAATAATCTACCCATCGTGCTTGTAGGAATTTAGGAACATTCATAATCAGCAAGTAAAGGACAAGGGAGATAAACCCAGCTGTGACTGCACTTTTGGAAAAAGATGAAGCACAGATTGAGAGAGTGATAATTAAAATGATAATCGGGAGATAAAGCAAGAAGCCGCCGATTGTATCTGCCCAAATTAAATTCTCTGAAAATAATAAGTTCGTATAATAAGCGGTTAACAGCATTCCAAAGATAAAACTCCCAACTGCAAGCAACGAATACGCCGACCATTTTGCGAGTAGGTAAACCGCTCTGCTGACTGGTTTGACAAGCACCATCGCAGCTACTCCTTTTTCTCTTTCACCAGCAATACTTCCCATTGAAATAAGAATTAGTATAATGACACCAATTAGTTCAAAATTACTAAATGCAGCTGACATCATTTCTGATGTAGATAGTTCTGGGATTTCAATAACAGCTCCTTCCGGCATTTCACGCGCTAATAAATCGGGCAAAAGTTTCATTGAAATTGGAAAACTAATCATTAATACAGCAAAGGCGATCGGAACGAAAATGATTTTGTACGTACCCATCAGTTCTTTCCATTCTTTTTGGAACATTCTCATGAATATCATCATATTAACGCACCTTCCTTAAAAAGATATCTTCCAAAGAAGGTGTATCTACCTGATAGGAAATAAGCATGGCACCTGATTGAGAAATAAGTTTCGGCAATTGAGCACCCGCTATATTCATATCCTTTACAGTCAAGATATAGTCATTAATGTTCACTTGAATATTTTTAACCCATACCTGTTCATCGAGAACCTTTGTTAACACTTGCTTTGCTTCTGAAATTGAAAAACGAATGACTGGACTTGTATACATTGATTTTAGTTCTTGTATATCAGATGCCAAAACCATCTCTCCTTTATCAATCATAATGATGTGATCCGCTATTTTTTCAACATCATCCAGTATGTGGCTGGACATAAAAATCATCATGGTCTCCTTCAATTTCATAATCATCATTAACATTTCATGACGTCCAACAGGGTCTAAAGCAGATACTGGTTCATCAAGAATTAATAGTTTAGGCTGATTCATTAATGCTTGTGCAAGTCCCAGTCTTTGTTTCATGCCTCCGCTATAGCCTAAAATTTTCCGATTGCGCGCCTCCCATATTCCACACTCCTGCAATAAGCTTTTTGCTCGCTCTTCAATCGTCTTCTTCTCTAAACGAAATAGCTGGCCGACCCATTGCATCCATTCTCTCCCTGTCATATATTCATAAAATGCTGGGTGTTGAGGTAAATAGCCCATTGTTTCAGTTAATTTTTCTTTCTCTTTTTGAACATCTAAACCGTTCACTTTCACAAGTCCCGAA
Source organism: Paenibacillus sp. FJAT-29882 (assembly GCF_001510645.1). Lineage (GTDB taxonomy): Bacteria > Bacillota > Bacilli > Bacillales > DSM-1321 > Peribacillus. The sequence goes on from NZ_LMVB01000001.1 coordinate 2,781,186, forward strand.
GTCGGTTCAGAAAGTCCTACCAACATGCGAATTGCTGTCGTCTTCCCAGCACCATTTTTGCCGAGAAAGCCGAAACAGCCATTTCCTTCAATTGAAAAACTAATTCCATTTAGTGCCTGAAATGAATTATACTTTTTCGTAACATTCTCACAATGTATCATCATTCATCTTTCCTCCCGAATCTCAATCAGTTTTTCTTCCGAATATTAAGTAGAAAATCGGCCCAATTGTGCTAATCAGTATAATCACTAGTACCCAAACCAGCTTATTCTCGCCTTTCACCATACTCCTTTCTCGTTTGAGTAAATCCCTGAGTGCAATACCTTTTAAAATAAGTTCAAAAATAATAATTGGAAATAAAAGTTGAAGATATTCCATAATGGCTCTCTCCTTTTTAATTAGTTATTTAAGTAAATACTTAAATATATGAAATGATTGTAAAATCCGTTATTTTTTTATTAATAAAGGAAGCCCCATTCATCCTATATTCATACATGTTTGAAATGAGTTTAATATGTCGACTAGTCCAATCAATTTTAGCGAACAAGAATATACTACATTTGTATAGAGGGGGTGTTTTCATGAGTCACGGAAATAGGAACCATTCTGGCAAGCATTCGAATAAGGATTGCTGTCACAAGTACAGCCATTGTTATTGGGATAATTTCTTGGATAATGTATTATATGAATGTTCTAATTGGGAAGATCGGTATGGAGGATCTACCCGAAAATAGTTTTATCTTGGACAAGTCTTGTTATAATCCTTTTCTGTTAGGATGAGAGAAACCATGTAAATTGCTGCATGGTTTCTTGTGTCTATTTTACTGTATTATCATTTACAGACAGTTCCATTACATCTCCTTCATCACGATATTTCTCAAAATCCCATAAAGGAGAGCGTTTTGGTGAGCTCATTAATAGACTTACCCAAAAGGTTACAAAGGTCTCTTATCACATTCACTCTATATCCATTCTCCGATATACCCAATACGAATAGACAATAGGTAAGATAATGATTAGAAAAATAACTGGAAACATGAATATCCTAACAAGAGAATCTGGTAAAAAAGGAGAAATTATAAATAAGAATCCTGCTAGAATAAAGATCCGTGACCCAAAGCGATGCGTTTTTTTCCAAACCGTATCATTACTCAATGTCCATGGTGTTCTAATTCCGACAAAATAATTTGGTTTGACGGAATGCATATAATTTCCCAGTACGATAAACAAGAATCCAACGATAAATGGAACTATTTTTCCGATAGGGATGTCATAGCCTATTCCAGTAAAAATAACGAGGGCATTTATCAAAAAGAGAAAAAATAAAATGGCGATTGTAATCATGGAATAAGATCTAGAAAACTTCTGATAATTCTTCCTCTTCGGATCAAGTTTAGGTGAAAAAATCAACAACACGTATAAAATGATCATCATACCTATATTCATTAGCATTGCATTAAATTTCGTGGCATACCCATCTGCGACTCCATTGAGGTTCCAATGTATCGGTATTTGCGTTGGTAGCTGCTGATAGAATACAAGCCATAAGATAGCGGTGGCCGCTATCAATAAGACAGGTAAAAGATGTTTCTTCATTTCTGTCCATCTCCTTTATCGATAAAATCCAATGCCCAGCTGATTAATTCCTGAAACACCGTCGTATTTAAAGAATAGACAACATACTGACCTTTTTTCTCATCCTGCACAAGATCAGCATTTTTCAATAATTTGAGGTGCTGGGAAATGCTCGGCTTTGTCATATTAAAATGATCTGAAATCTCCCCTGCTGTTAAATCTCGATCCTTCAATAAGTCCAAGATTTTTCTACGGGTCGGATCAGAAAGAGCCTTAAACGCATTATTCATAGGTTAATTCCTTTCAAATTAATTTAAGTATTTAACTAAATACTACAATGAATTTTTATATTTGTAAATATAGGATTTGTTTATTTTTTAAGATATAACGGTTAACACTGCTACAATTGATACAGTTAAGAGTAGACAATTTATTAACAGAGTCAGCCGGCGCGCAAATTCGATTTCTGAATCGTAGTGCCCGAAAAGAAGGGTCTCCGAGGCAAGTTTCTGAAAAATTGGGTATAAAAAAATCCGGGTCCTAAAAAACGATCCCCGAATTTTTCCATTAGCCTATAATAACTCTCTCTTTCGGATAATGATAATTTGTTTCCTTTTTCTTGCCGCCAATAATAAATAAGAATGAAGTAAGGCCAATTCTTCCTATGAACATCAAAACCATGAGAACGAATTTCCCAAAAATGCTAAGATCCGGGGTGATTCCCATAGACAAGCCTACCGTACCGAAGGCAGAGCAAACTTCAAAAACGATCTCGATTAGCTGATGGTGAGGATCAGAAATACTGATTGCGACTACCGAAGTAAAGCACATGACAATAGCCAATAGCGTAATGGCCAGTGACTTCATGATATCATCTTGATGAAGCTCTCGCTTAAAGACTTTGATATCACGATTGCCTTTAGCAAAATGATAAATAAATAATATGTTTAAAGCAAATGTTGTCGTTCGAATTCCTCCGCCCACTGAAGTCGGGGATCCGCCAATAAACATGAGAACACTCATAACTAAGAGCGTTGGCAGCGTAAATTCGGTCACATCCATCGTAGAGAGACCTGCACTTCTCGTCGTTGCTGCTTGGAAAAAAGCATAGAAAAAACTTTTATGCCATGTCAAATCCTTAAAATAATGTTGATATTCAAATAGCAAAATAAGAATTGTTCCAATCACGAGAAGAATTCCATATGTTGATGTGGCCAATCTTGTAAATAGTGAAAAACGGAAAGGATGTTCAAGGTCGGTCTTTTTCCTAATTAAAAATTCCTTTACTTCAATTAATACTGGGAATCCAATCGCCCCAAGAATAATTAGGATAATCGTTATTAATTGAACAAAATAATCGTTCGCATATGGAACAAGAGACTGACCAGTTATATCCATTCCGGCATTTGTTGTCGCAGTTACAGATGCAAATAAACCTTGGAGAAAAGCTTCCTTCCAAGTTGGATAATAGTTCAAGAAATGCACGCCTAGAATAAATGCCCCTAAAAGCTCGATAAGAATAATAAGCTTGATTATTTCCCTAACTAATTGAACGAGTCCTGATAATGCGAGCTGATTATGATCGACCATTATTAACCGTCGACCACGTAATCCAATTTTCCGGCCTAAAATCATCCAGAAGAATGTGCTAATGGCCATAATACCAAGGCCCGCGAATTGCAAGACGATCATAATGACAAAATACCCAAATACACTATATGTTTCCGAAATATTAAAAACAGTCAAACCTGTATCACTTACCACACTTACAGCTGTAAAGACTGTATCAATAAAGGACACTTCGACTCCAGGCTTATGTACTGCCGGAATACTGAATAATAAAATTGATATAGTTACGGCCATTAAATAATAACCTGTAATAATCTTTGCAGGTGACAGTTTCTCCAGCCTGCTTTTTATGTTACTCCACATTGATTACATATCCCTTCGATTTTTTTCATATCCCCTATCATAAAGAATATCAGATGTATTTGAAAGTACCATTTATATATTTTGTATCTTTTATTTTTAGCCGTGTTAAATCGTTCTTTTGATTTTTTTAGTGTAGTATGGAAGATCTCAAAGTATGTACTCCATTCTTCTTCGGATAACCGTTCAATTAAGATCCATTCATATTTTTCATCGCTACAAGTATGGTCACCAAAAAGGAAGTCTAAGCGTCTCCCATCTAAAAACAGTGAATTCAGTTAGCTAATTAACGCAGAAAGGAGGATATTCCATAAATAAAAGGTCCGACCTCGCAACTACTGCACACAGCTTAATTAAAGTGTAAGAAACACTATGTACTGTGTAGCGAGTGCTAGGTCAGACCCTTTTGGGATACCCTCATTAGTTTACGTTCATGCTTACGGCTATCTAAATTTTCTTAAACAACAGTAGTCTCTGATATTTCCTCTTCTGTTTTTATTAATTTTAAAAGATGGCGCACTGCATAAGCAAACCCATCTTCGTCATTTGTCTTTGTTATTAAATCCGCTTTTTGTTGAATATGAAGGGGGGCATTTCCCATTGCAACTGACTTAGTTGCTACTTCAAATTGGGCAAGATCGTTGCCCCCATCACCAAAAGCATAAATCTCATCAAACGATAGATTCATAATTTCTTGATATCGAAACAATGCTTTCCCTTTATGTGCTTCATGTGAAGTAATTTCTAAATTATTAGGGAATGAAGAAGCCATTGTAACGTCATCGGTATCCACTAATGCCTTTATTACTTCCTCAATTCTTTCCACATCTTCTTGGTGGACCAAAGCAATTAATTTATAGATTTTAAGATTGTCATGTTTTAAAATGTCATCGTAATTATATTCCTGAAATAGAGTATTCAGTTCTTCTTTACTCTTATGATGTAGTGGTGGCAAAGTAGAAGGGAATCCTCCATAATTCGTATAGACAAGAATACCCACCCCTAATTTTTGTAAAATAGAGAATATCTTTTTATATGTCGAAATAGAAAGGGTTGCTTCATATAATATCTCTCCGCTTTCTGAGTACAGAACAGAACCGTTTACGCAAAAAATCGGAACATCCATCTTTTGTACGGCTTTGAGTTTTATGACATCCGCATAAGCTCTTCCCGTATTCAAAATGAGCTTATAACCTTTTTCATTTAATTCTTCTAAAGCTCTTATATTTCCCTCAGTAATTTCATCTTGAGGATTTAACAACGTACCATCTAAATCAATTGAAATACATTTCATCTTCATCCCAATCCCTTTCTTCTCTTTATATTTCTATATACCTCCATTCTATCTCAAATGAGAGGTTAATTCCCCTGTTTTTATATGTCAAAGAGATTTAACTGTTCCACACCCAACTAAAAACCAATAATATGTATTTTGTTAAGATTATTATTTTCTATCTGGAACCCACCTATTAGAAATTTCTATTCGATATCAATTCGAAATTCCCCTCTTACTTTACCATAGTATTAAATAGTATTTCATTCTTCATAAATACGCATGAATTATTTGAAAATCTTCGATACATATACTTAGATTAAAAAGCGGAATCTAACGTGAAGAAACCGACCTATAATTAGGTCGGCTTTTTTAAACGTTTTAGCAGTATCCACCATATCCGTATCCTGGAGCAACTCCACCGCCAAATCCACCACAGAAACTAGCTCCAACAATGATTAGCAGAATAAACAAAACAACGATAAAGGCGAAACCTCCGCCAAATCCAAAACCACCATCTACACAACCTGACATACACAAACATCTCCTTTTTTTTGAGGAGGTACTTACACGGGTTAATTGTATAGTATGTTTTTATTAGGTAAATGACACAACAACTTTGATAAAGATTTTAAAAGTGGGTTCGTCCTTAGTTGAATAGGTAACATTTGTTTCATTCCTCTAGTTTATTCAATTCTCAAATGTGCCTTTTACAATTGCTTCGCCGTTCTCGACCATTTTCTGCCCCATTGCAAAGACCGTATCAATTTTGTACGTTTCTTTGTTTAGTAAGACTAAATCCGCATCTTTCTTCGCTTCTATACGGCCTTTTCCTGCTAATTTTAAAATACTCGCTGGATTTTCTGTGACCACTCTAACTGCATCTTCAATCGACACACCGTCCCAAATAATCGCATCAACAACCGCCTCGTAAAGGGACATACATTTCCCAACATTCAGCCCAAGCAGATTTCCACCCCCATCAAAATTCGGAAGGCTCGCTTGTCCATCAGAGGTAAACGTAATCTTCGTAGGCTCGACACCTGCATCCAATGCTTGTTTTAAGGCTGTACTTGCTTTTACTTCTCCATCATCCAGGAATTGTTGGACAGTGCTTGTTGTGAAATCTATATAGCCCCCTTTTTTGGCAAAGTTAATTCCTGCTTCAAATAGGTGAGGATTTCGATTGATATGCGTAGGATAGAACTGACTAATTGGAAGTTCTGTTTTTTCTACTACTTCCTCGATTACCTGTAAATGATCATGGCTATCTCCTACATGAATATTCACGATACCTGATTTCCCGGATAAAAGGCCACCATTTCTAGCTTGGGAAGCAAGTTTAGCGATTTCCTCCACAGTCGGCTGTGAGGAACGATGGTCCGCAATTGCAATTTCCCCAACGCCAATAATTTTATCAACTAAGATAAGATCGTCTTCTATTTTGCCTGTCAGTGTTTTCACTGGTACTTGATATGAGCCTGTCTGCACAAAACAGGTGATGCCTTCTTCTTCAAGTGCTCTTGCTTTTGCCAATAAAGCAGGCATCGTCCTTGTCGTACCGTCCGTGCCAATAACTCCGACTAACGTTGTAATTCCTGCGAGCGTTGCATCTGTTAGCTGAATTTCAGGTGTTCTCGTCTTATAACCACCTTCTCCACCACCGCCAATGAGATGAACATGCGCATCGATAAACCCTGGAACGACTAGCATACCAGTGGCGTCGATTACGTCAATCTCGACGAAATGTTCTGGTCTTTCAATTGTATCTTGCACGAATCCGATTTGCTTCCCTACCAACAAAACATCTTTTTTCCCTAGATATTCAGGAGCATACACTTCACCGTTTTTGATTAAAGTTAACATGAAAGTCTTCCTTCCTATATAAAACTACTACTTTTTATCATTTCGCTAACCACTTGAGATATTTCTTACAAAAAATAGGATTTCAAGATTCTCTAACTAGGTTCCTTTTATCATTATACCTTTGATGGGTTTTATTTATTAAAAGCTCGGGTACATATCTATCATATCTAATAAAAACAATGGAAAATCGAAGAACAGAACCTAGCTTAATTAATCCCATAAATGGAGGCTTCAATTATGAAACAAACTATATCTCAAATTACGATTAATGAACAACTAACTATCCGGCAAATCACGGAATTATTCCAAGTCATAAAGGACTATCCCGGGTCCATTACCTTACAATGTGAAGCGCGTACTGTGGAGCCAGAACGTTTATCTAAACTTGTTTCTTTCATGCTTACTTTAAAAGATTGCAAACAGCTAAAAATACATATAGCCGGTAACCATATTCAACATGTCATATCCAAAATCAAAAATTGTTGTCAGCCTAGCCAACAACATCGAGAAACTACATACAACATTTACATAAATAATAAACAGAAACTTCAATCAGTGGGCGTTTTTTCATCTCCCACTAATGCTTAGTCACGTTCTAGTATCGCTAAATCGCAAACTATCCGTAGATAAAGCGATACTACGAATTAAGGTTAAACGAACCTAGACATAAGTACGCCGTGTCCTCATGTCTTCGTCTGTATGACCCAAGCTTACCAATCGGGGATTTACAGGCTATTAAACCAGGATAAAAAATCTTGTGAGAACTAAAATAAACATTCAGTGTTCGATCATGGATAATAGGAAGTGAATAAATGAGAACAATTCTTATGATTATTGGTGCAATCGTGGTAATTGGTTTTCTTATTAACCTAATTTTTTAATAGAATTTTAACAAATCATCTCATATTTATAAGGCGAGTTACCCAAAAGAGTCATGATTTCACACTCTTCACATCGTTTATTATGTCATTTGCACGTAATCTAAACGTAGTAGATGTGGGATCTGGCTCTTTTGTTATAGGACAGCCTCTTTCACAGTTGCTTAGGTGACTATTTGTATCGAATAGTAAAAATTTAAGTGACTGTTTTGACGCTTTTTCTTCACAACCTAGTGATTGCTTTTCTTTATTTCTTAAGCAACTTCTCCCACCATTTTTCCCATGAATCCTTCAGTTCACTTCCTTTATCACGCCAATATTGTACACGTTCTTGCTTTTCTAGTTCTTTTTTCCGTTCCTCTATTAGAGGTTTCAAGCTTGCTACATAAAAGGATTCCGCTTGCTCATTTAAAAGAACATTCGTCATAACCTTTTGGAAAATAAGTGCTGTTCCTTGACTACTATGGGTGGTTAAATAATGGTCTTTATCCGAACGATCATACCCTGCCCAGACCGCTCCGACTAATGACGGTGTATAGCCTACGAACCATTGGTCTTTTACACCACTTTTGATACCTGGAATTGTCACTTGTACGGAGCCTGTCTTACCAGCAATTTCATAGCCCCGAACTGCTGCATTCTTTCCCGTGCCATATTCAACTACGCCTAAGAGCAATCGGTTCATTTGGTCTGCCACTTTGTTCTCGATAACCTTCGTACTTTTTTCTTTCCATACTGCAACTTCTTGACCTTGTGCATTCTCAATTTTCACGATTGTATGAGATTCAATTCGTTCACCTTTATTTGCAAAAACAGAGTATGCCTCAGCCATCTCCTGTGGGGACACTCCCCTTTCCATTCCACCGAGTGCTAGCGATAAATTCCGGTCATTTTTAGTTAATGGAATGCCAAAACGCTCCAATGAACCGATGGACTTCTCAATTCCAATTTCATTCATAAGCCAAACGGTAGGGACATTCAATGATTTAATAAGTGCTTCGAATAGCGGGACTTCTCCTACATATTGACCATTAGCATTAGATGGCTCATATCCTCCAAAGCTCATTTTTTCATCTACTAATAAATCGGTTAACTTATACCCTGCTTCAAGTGCTGGTGTATACACAGCTAACGGCTTGATTGTAGATCCCGGTGAAGCCTTTAATTGAGTCGCTCGATTGTAGCCGAGAAATTGATGCTCCCCTCTGCCACCCATTAGAGCATTTATTCCACCCGTTTTCGGGTTAATCAATACCATACCACTTTGAACAAGCGCATCTGTCACTCCTTTTGGAAAGTTTCCATCGTTTTCATACACTTCTTCTAAGGCTTGTTGGATAGGTTGATCAAGAGTTGTATAAATCTTATAACCACCTCTCAACAGTTCATCAATTTCCAGATTATATTTTTTCGAAGCCTCTGTTAACGCCGCATCGACAAAATAAGGATATTTCCCTTTCAATTGATCGCCTTTTTGATTATGGGCTAAAATAATTTCTTCACGTTTCGCTTGCTCAGCTTGCTCTAAATCGATAAATCCATTTGTCACCATCCTCGTCAGAACAAGATTTCTTCGTTTCAGAGCAGCATCATAGTGGTTATATGGATCAAGCTTTGTCGGGATATTGATTACTCCCGCAAGCATAGCCCCTTCCGATAAAGATAAGTCATTCACATCTTTGCCAAAATAAATCCGTGCGGCTTTTTTTATTCCCCAAGCGCCATGACCGAAGTAAATTTGATTTAAGTACATTTCCAATATCTCATCTTTGGAATATTCCTTCTCTACTTCTCTCGCTATAAAAAATTCCTCAAGCTTCCTTTTAAATGTACGATTCTGTTCTAGTAAAGCAATTTTTATTAATTGTTGAGTAATTGTACTTCCGCCTTCAACTACCTTGCCGGCCTTCATATTCACATAAACGGCGCGGAAAATCCCTTGATAATCAATACCAGTATGCTTATAAAAACGATGATCCTCAATAGCGACTACAGCATTCTTCACATGGTTAGGAATATCTTCTATCGAGGCTCCTTCTGTTTTATTGGCGGTTATTTTACTAGCAAGCTCACCGTCCACATCATAAATTTCTGTTGACCGCTTAAGTTCTGTTGTTAAAAGACTAATATCTGGCCTGTAAAAAGTTAAAAAACCCACAGCTATCAGTAGAACTGCGGAAAATGAAATAAGTCCAATATGAAAAAGATAAGAGAGCTTGTTTTTATTGAATATTTTAATAAAGAAATCTTTCATTTGCCCCTCCTGAACTTAAAAATGAATGTGTTTATATGCCTATACTACTAGAGGATGTTCAAAAAGTCCGGTAAAAATAGCTGTCGAATTGCTTCAAAGCTCTCTCTCTGGTCCTCACGTATTACTGCATACGCTCCGGTCCTCTTGAGATGCGCTTCTGGAACTTCTCGGCTCTTTTTGAACACGCACTACTATAGATGCACACTTTTCTTACCCATCTTTTACCGAAGTTCCATATTGTTTTATGACTCCTTTCGCCTTTCTGTTTATTTAATAACAAGTTATGATACCCCAAGAGGTTGATTTTCAGTCATTTCAGCTATGCATGGAAAATATTTAATGATCATCCTGGCAAAAAAAAGGGTTTTTTAATCTATTGGCGAAAATACATATACAATGTCGGATTTTTCAATTGGAGGTTCAAATGATATCCATTAAAGAATCAGCGATTGATTTTCTCATAACTAATAAAAATAAAATAATCAATGAATGGAACGAACAAACCCTTTATTCCCCAGAAGATCCTTTTTTTGATAAAATCTCATTGCATTTTGGACAGTTCATTGAGTTATTGATTCAGACGTTTATGCACAAAGACGCTCATACAGATGATTCAGTAAAACAGCTTGCACATATCATAGCAGACGAACGATTACAAGCCGGAACACCTATTGTGGATTTTATTAATCATGTTTCAAGTGGACGTTCCATTCTTATACATCATTTATTGCTACAGAACATGTCTACAGTAGAAAGTCAGTCGATCTTAAAATTAATGAATTCTTGCATAGATCAATTTTTATTTGATTCAATTTCCTACTATTCGAAATTACAGTCGGAAACGGTGAAGGACCATTGTGATACTCTAAGTCAAACTCATAAAGAGAGACTTACCCTTCTCGGAAAAATGACGTCCAGTTTTGTTCATGAATTTAGAAATCCACTTACTTCTATTATGGGATTTGTTCAGCTCCTTCAGGCGGAAACACCTGATATAAAATATTTAGACATTATTTCAACTGAACTTCAACAGCTAAATTCGAGGATCACTCAGTTTTTAGATATCTCAAAAAAGGAAACACAAGAATCAGAAAAAAATATATTTGATATTGGCCACTTAATTCAAGAGGTAATTGAATTCCTCTATCCAAGCATTCTTGAAGTGAATGCCAACATTAATACGAATCTGGCGAACAATATCTTAATTTCTGGTTCAAAAGAAGAATTTCGTCAAGTTCTATTAAATATTATTTTAAATGCTTTAGATGTATTATCCATTGAGAATGCGAATCCTATGATTGATATTTCTACAACAGAAGAACGATCAAAGCAACTGACCATAAACATTTCCAATAACGGTCAAAAAATTCAAGAGGATATGATTCGCGATATTTTCAAACCATTCATTACAACCAAAGAACGCGGTACAGGGCTTGGATTATTTGTATGCAAAGAAATCATTGAAAAGAATCAAGGTTCTTTAACATGCAGTTCCAATGATGTACTAACAACATTTACGATTCGAATGCCTTGTGTATGATTGATGATTATTGACTTCATGATGTTATTTTCCTCATTATTTTTTTGTATCTTACAGCCTGGATCAATAAATGATTGTGGCTTTTTTTTTGATCTTATTTTCATTCGTTAGAAATCGACCGTTTAATTTTGACTGAATGTCTATTTTTTTTATAAAATAGAGTGAAGTGAATTAGGTAATACCTATATATAGGCTAAATATCGTGGGTCATTGGCCTTTAATCAGTACTTATTTATAGCTGTAAGTATGAAAGAGATCACATATTCATTTTTACATAATTTATTGGGAGGTGACCGGTACGAAATAATTCGTACAATCTAGTGAGATGTGACGTTTTAGCAAACTTTATTTCCCTCTTTCTTAATACGAATTCTTTTCGTTCCTTAGCGTTTGGACATAGTAAAAATACTATTGGTAATCATACTGATTATTTTAACCGCTTTTTTTGTTGCATCAGAATTTTCTATTATCCGTGTTCGTGGTTCAAGAATTAATCAATTAATTGAGATGCAACATCCGAAAGCACCCGCAGTCAAGCAGGTCATATCTAATTTAGATGAATATTTATCTGCCACTCAACTTGGGATTACCATTACCGCCTTAGGTTTAGGCTGGCTTGGAGAACCAACGATGCGGCATATTCTCAAACCGATTCTTGAAATATTTCATATACCAGCGCAATTCAGCCAAATTCTAAATTTTCTTATCGCATTCTCAATCGTCACTTTTTTAAATGTTGTCGTTGGAGAAATGGCACCGAAAACAATTGCTATTCAAAAAGCAGAACAAGTAAGTCTGCTAGTATCGAAACCTCTCATTTGGTTCCATAAAATCATGTTTCCATTTATTTGGGTTCTAAACCATTCAGCCGGTTTTATTACTAGTATCATCGGCATAAAGCCATCCTCAGAAAGTGATATTGCTCATTCAGAGGAAGAATTGAAAATGTTATTATCCGATAGCTACAATAGCGGAGAAATTAATCAATCCGAATATAAATATGTGAATAATATCTTTAATTTTGACAACCGAACCGCGAGAGAAGTCATGGTTCCTCGTACCGATATCGTCAATTTTTCAAAAGATGATACGCTACAAGATTTTATCCAACATGCGAAAGACTTAAGGTTTACCCGCTATCCGATTGTTGAAGATGACAAGGATCATGTTGTTGGACTGGTGAATATTAAAGAAGTTTTTTCTGATATTACTAAAAGTAAAAAAGTGAAAGCCATTACCCTAGAATCATTTACACGACCTATTATCCGAGTGATGGAGAATACCCGGATTCAAGATTTACTTATAAAAATGCAAAAAGAACGGATTCACATGGCGATACTCATGGACGAATATGGCGGTACAGCAGGCTTGGTAACCGTTGAAGATATATTAGAGGAAATAGTCGGTGAAATTCGCGATGAATTCGATGTGGATGAAATTCCTCCCATCCGCAAAATAGCGGAAGAGCATTTTATCGTTGACGGTAAAACCCTTCTTTCGGAAATCAATGATACACTGAGAATTCACTTGGAAGACGATGACATTGATACTATTGGCGGTTGGGTTCTAACACAGAACTACGAAATCCAAACAGGCGATTGTTTAGAAGCAGAATCTTTTACCTTCAAAGTAAATAAAATGGAAGATCATATGATTCGCTATATTGAAATTCAAAGAGTCCCGATAGAGGATAAACAAGTTCTTTCCGAAGACGGATAAGAAAGATCAATATGCTTGTCCCTGTAAAAATATCACAAAGGATCTGACCCCATATTTCGTGTTACATACACGTAATATGGGGTCAGATCCTTTGTGATTTCTGCTTTATCCCGGTTCAACTAACCATCATTTGGGATGAAAAAAACCACTGATGGTTGGTTGAAATTTATTTTTTTTTGGATACGATGATGATTGGCGGTTCTTGTTTTCTTTTCCAAAGCGTATAGATAATGACTCCTATTATTGCTACGATAATAATCGGCAGAAGGATTGGCTGAGCAATATGTTTGATCTGTGACCAATTCTCACCAAGCATATTACCTAGCAATAAAAACAGGATTGTCCATGGGATCATAGCAGCTATCGTATAGACAGTAAATTTCACGAATGACATTTTGGCAATCCCTGCTGGAATCGAAATTGCATGGCGAACAATTGGAATAAATCGCGCAGTAAATACGACACCCACGCCATATTTCTCAAACCATTGTTCGGCAGCATCAATTTGCGTTTCTTTAATGAAGATATATTTCCCGTACTTAAGTAAAAATGGCCGACCTCCAAAATACCCTGCCCAATACAAAAACAACTGAGCAAACGTCCCTCCAATAACACCAGCAAGCAGTGCACCCCAAAAGTTAATTACGCCAGTGCCGATTAAATAGCCCCCAAACCCCAGCACAAGCTCACTAGGAATAATCTCAATCATCAAGCCTAATGCAATGCCTAGGTAACCCATCTCTTGAAAGAACAATAATATATTCATAATCAAATTTGACATCGTAAACTCCTAGTCTTCATTGTTTTATACATAGTATATAAGCTTGGCTCTACTTTTATTCTTGCTGAGTAATGCAAAAAAGAGGCTTTCCCAAAAATAAGGGTCAGACCTCACACTCTATACATAATATGAACGATATACAATAGATGTGGAGTCTAACCCGTTCGTTACGGGACAACCTCAGTTATTGATTTATACAATGGTCTTTTACTGCTTTATCTGTGGTGGTTGAACTTGCTGGATACCGACAACTAATAAGCTTGGATCTACTTGGTATAAATTCGAGAAAATATCATGACGTGACTTCGTTTTTGCAATATTGATCCCTTTACTTCTTAATTTCTGGATACAATGATTCATTAACCTGAATTCACCTCATTTATTTTTCCATTTTTTTGTAACACCCAATAATACTACTTAAATCGATTATATCCATATGATTCTAATTATTCACTTGCAATTTCAATCACTTTCTCTGGCATAACATGCAAACCGTTCGCAGTTACATGAACAACAACGTAGTATTTTCCCGCTTCTTCAAATGTATAGCTGCTACCGTAATCCCCTTTAGCCATATGTTCGGCAGGTAGAATTTTTCTTTCGTCTTGTCCCGCTTTACGAACCTCAAAGACCACATCGTCAGCTTCTTCTACCACCTTCGATCCTTGCATGACCGAAGCAACCAGTTTCACTTCTGTACCACTTTCCTTTGCCCCTTCTATTTTAATCACAGCGGTCAAAGGAATCAGTTGACTACTGACTTCTTCTCCTTCAGGTTGAGCTTTTGCTTGGCAAGCTACAAGCATCATGCTTAATAATACCCCTATTATTATTTTTTTACTCATCTTTTCTCACCTTCTATTATTTATCACACTTTTAGTCATAATTGCCCAGTAAACATGAAATCATACGTATTTTTTCCAAGAAGAAGATTCAAACTTACCAACCAATCCAAACATTCATGAGATCTTTTGAAAAAGGCTAATATATGTTCATAATGAGCCATATAGTTAAAATAATAGCGATATTAGGTCATTTTTATAGTTTGACGATATGGCTTTCCTTTTCTATAATAAACGTATTTACTTAATTTTGAAGCAGGGGTGATTAGATGGGGTATTAATGAATGGACGAATAAACACACAATTTTTCCTTGACCAAAATGCAGGTAGAAATATTATTCTTATCGGCAGACAGGTCGAAGTGATTTCCCGTCCGTATGCCACTGGTCACTGCGCTTAATTTCAACGGTGCAAAAACTATACGAATTTACCAAACAACTTATTTTTTAATATCTTAGGAGGTGGACTCCTTATTCGTCTTCACGACGAGTTAAGGGAGACTATTTGGACATAATAAACTTGGTTTTCATAGCCATTTTAATTGCTTTGACGGCATTTTTTGTAGCCTCGGAGTTTGCGATTGTGAAAGTGAGAAGTTCAAGAATTGATCAGTTGGTCGATGAAGGTAGAATCAATTCAGTCCCAGCTAAGCATGTTATTTCCAATCTAGATGAATACCTTTCAACCTGTCAGCTTGGAATTACTGTCACAGCTCTCGGACTTGGGTGGCTCGGTGAACCGACGATTGTAGAGTTGCTTAAACCTTTATTGACGCAATTTGACATGCCAACTTCTGTTACACATTTCATATCGTTTGCCATTGCTTTCGCTTTTATTACCTTTATTCATGTGGTAGTTGGCGAATTGGCACCGAAAACTGTAGCCATTCAAAAAGCTGAGCAAATAACCTTGCTCGTAGCTAGACCATTGATTTTATTTAATAAAATCTTGTATCCATTTATTTGGATTTTAAATGGTTCAGCTAGGTTGCTCGTGAAATTGTTTGGAATTGAGCCTGTTTCAGAAAATGAATTGGCCCATACAGAGGAAGAACTTCGTATAATCGTGTCTGAAAGCTATAAAAATGGTGAAATTAACCAATCAGAGTTTAAATATGTGAATAACATTTTTGAATTTGACGATCGGATTGCCAAAGAAATTATGGTACCTCGTACTGAGATTGCGACCCTATCGATTAATGATACGATAGAAGAATTTTTCAGCGTGATGTCAAAAGAAAAATATACCCGCTATCCTGTGATTGACGGCGATAAAGACCATGTCATTGGGATGGTTAATATTAAGGAACTGTTCACCGAAATGATTGCAAATAAAACGCAATCCACCCAAACAATTGAACGTTACGTTCGTCCAATTATTCGAGTGATCGATACAATTCCAATTCATGATTTACTAGTGAAGATGCAAAAAGAACGTGTTCATATGTCTATTTTAATGGATGAATACGGCGGAACTTCCGGATTAGTGACAGTTGAAGATATCCTAGAAGAAATCGTAGGCGATATTCGTGATGAGTTTGACCTTGACGAAATTCCTGAGATTCAGAAAATGAAGGAAGATCATTATATTCTTGATGGTAAAGTGTTAATCAGCGAAGTGAATGATTTGATAGGGCTTGAAATCACCGATGAAGATATGGATACAATCGGCGGCTGGATCTTATCAGAGAATTACGAGGCTAAGCAAGGCGATATCATCGAACATGAAGAGTATTGCTTCAAAATAAAAGATATGGAAGACCATCATATCCGTTATATAGAAATCTACAAAACAGTAAAAACGACCAATGAAGTGAAAGAGTTTCCACAGCATGTAAATGTGCATAAACAAGGAAAAGCACAGCCTTCTACTGAAGTCGTTTCATAAAATGAAAAATGAGGAAAGGATCGGATCCTTTCCTCATTTTACTTTATACCCTCCATTTAATCGAACTAACAAGTAAGAAAAGGAGATTTCTCCATCTGATTGGCAATCTTAAATCAATTTGCCTTCACTTTTAGAGAATAAGCCATGCAATCAGAAGCGCAGCCGCTAGTATTTGGACAACTGACAATAACCCAATATAGATGGCGACCTTCCCACCTTGTTCAACTAAATCTCTCATTTGGATTCTCAATCCGATTCCCGCAAGAGCTACTACTTCAAGAAAAGTCCCGGTATTTTGTATCACTTCCTGCAGTAGGGTCGGAAAGGTAAATAGGCTATGTAATGCACATAGTAGCAAAAATCCTGAAATATACCAAGGGATTGGCAATTTTATTTTTTTACTCTTCTCCTTTTCACTCTTCTCAACAGGGGCTTTCTTGCTATATCTCATCAACACATAAATGACAACACCAAGCAATAAGATCCTGACCATTTTATAAACCGTAGCTTCTTCCTTTACGACTTCACTTACCATACTTCCACTTGCCACAACTTGTCCAACTGACTGAAGCACCCCTCCAATCATTGCTGACGATGGTTGCATCTCTTGTTTATATAACAGTGTTGTTACAAGGGGCAAAACAAACATGAGGACAGTGCCGGTTAAATTGACAACAGTTATGGCAAGTGATTTTTCCTTTTCTGCAGCTTGAATAGCAGGAGCTGTCGCAGCAATCGCTGAAGATCCACAAACAGCATTTCCGCTCGCCATTAATAGCCGAAAGTTTTCTGGAAGTGCTAACTTTTTTCCAATCCAAAGCGCAGCCATCAGCGTTATTGCCATTTGTAACAGGATAAAAGTCACTCCAGAAAAACCAATTTCTACAATTGAATGAAAACTGATAGAACCGCCTAATAAGATAATTGCATAATAAAGCAATTTAGATTCTGAATATTTCGTTCCTGCATTGAACCGCTTCATCTTACCAGTACCAATATTGCCGACAATAATCCCGGCAATAATTGCAAATGTTCCTGCTCCAAATAAAGAGAATGTATTTGCGATTAAGATGGAGAAACAAGCGATTACGAGACATAAAACTAAACCTGGTACGATTTCTTTCACTTTAGTCATTCTTAATCCTCATTTCTAGGTGCGCTAAACAAAAGGCTCATTTTATCATAAGGCCTATTAAAGTTGTATTCAATCCCTAATTTCTTTCATCTTCTTTTCTATTTTTGGATAAAATTAAAGATGCCCTTCCCCGCTTTATTATCCAAACCTATTTTTTAATAAAGCTAAACTTCAATCAGTGGGGGTTTTGACTTTCCGTTACTGCGGGATAGATTGAAATAAGCATCGTAGTTTACACTAACTTTATTAAAGCGTAAACGAAAAAAACAAATAAAGATGTCCCGTAACGAAATTGGACACCTTCATTGATATTTTTCTAATTGTACAAGTCCTTACTTAATCCATTTTTCCATAAACACCAATTCATCTGTGTTATACCCGAGATTTTCATAAAAGCCAATTACTTTTGAATTATCGTATTCAATCAAGAGATTGATTTTTTTACAACCAATTCTTTTTAACCTCTGTTCTAATTCTTCCATAATCAATTTACCTACTCGTTTTCCTTGATAATCAGGATGAACAGCTAAATGATTGATCCAGCCCCGGCGTCCATCATACGAGCCCATCACAGACCCAACGATTTTCTCATTTTCTTCTGCAACTAAAAACAACTCTGAATCTCTTCCTACTTTATGTACAATCCCTTTGAGTGAATCTGAAGCTGATACTGTAATTCCTGCCTGTTCCCAAACATTTGCTACCTCTACATAGTCCCCTAATGTAAACTCGCGTATCTTCATTGAACATCCTCCATTACGATTCATTTATTTGTCCCATTCATCCATATGTATTTTTCATTCACATGATTCTGATAGTCATTTTTTCTTCTCCGGGATATTCGTACACTCTTTGCTGTCAAGTAACTTGCCATTTATTCAGCGTTAGTAATTTGTTCAAAGTATTATTAGTACCGCTTTCATATTGAATTTAGATGAAATCTGACAGCTTTCAATATTTTTCTAGCTGTATAACTTAATTTTTTGTCAGGAGCAAAATCCCTGCATTTCTATCATTGGGAAATATCGTAAAATAATCATTCATTTCTTTTTGCATTATAATTCTATCATTTTCTCATTATTATGAAAACATTATTTGTGAGATATCAAAAAAAGACGTGTGCCAATTCACACGCCTTACAATATGCTCTTTACGTATTTTCCAGAACTTCCATGAAGACTTAACTGTTTAAGTCGTATAGCTGACCTTTTACCATAAAAACAATATTTTCAGAAATATTTGTTACATGGTCACCGACTCTTTCTAGATCGCGACAAACAAATGATAATTGGGTAACTTGAGACGTTACTTCAGGATTTTTCGCAATATATTCTAATAATTCCAGGATAAGTCTTCCATACATTTCGTCAATCTCATTATCGAGCTCTGCCGTTTCTCTTGCCTTATCTTCATCTTGCACATCGTAAGCGAGCATGACTTGATTTAACATCGATGCTGCTTTCTCAGCCATCAAAGGAATATCATATAATGGTTTAAACAATTCCTTTTCGCCGATACGAATGGTTGATTTTGCAATATTTACAGCCAAATCCCCTATTCTTTCTAAATCTGTTGAAATCTTTATGCTTGAAATTATTCTCCTTAAATCTGATGCAACAGGTTGTTGCTTAGCAATCAGCCAAATAACCTTTTCGTTTATTTCCTGATCAATTCGATTAATTTTATAATCTTTATCAATAACTTTTAATGCTCGGTCAATATCCTGCGCGACTAAAGCCTCTACAGATTCATGTAATGCATTAGCTGCTCTTGTCCCCATTTCAAGCACCAAATTTTTAAGAGCAAAAAGCTCTTCTTCAAACCCTTGACGAACACTCATTATTTATCCTCCCTTTATTAAACCAAAACTGTATTCCTAATCTTAGCTTCTATGTATTAGAGCATATAATAGAAGGATCATGATTTTCAACAAATTTACATAACATTTACATTCCTCATTTGTTTCAGCAATAGTCAACTATTAAATGACAATTGCACCATCATCTCTAAGACGATTAACATAACAACGATGCGCCCGTTCAAACTCCAGTAAACGCTCTTCAACTCTTCTTCCTTGTTTATCAGGATACAACGTTTCGTTCCCATAGTGTGGAAAAACCCGTACATCCGTTAGCGCTAAACCTGTTAAATCATCCAAGCCTACCGAATCCATTTCTGGAGAGAAATGTTGCATCAACTTAATATCAGGGCCAAGAACGATAGAACCTGTGCCTACCCCTATCAGCAGTCCACCATTTTGGACAAACTCTCGAATAACCGTATCTGCCCCACTCCTTTTGAGATGATGCAATAAATAAAATGGATTACCGCCATTCAAATAAATGACATCTGATTGCCGAAGTGTCTCAGGTTCTTCAAACTCAATATCTACAAAACGAACATTCTTCATTCCCATTTCATGAAAATCACGCAATATCTTTAAAGCAAACTCGTTATTCGATTTCTCATTAATTGAAGCTGTCGTTATTATTGATATCCTAGCATCCTCTGGTTTAGTTTCAAAACATTGCAAAAAACGACTTCTAATTGCATCTGTATAAAAACCAGCTGATGTTAATAAAATTTTCCCCATCGACTCTCCCCCTCGCTTTCTATGTTTAACAGTTCAGCAGCGATTAGGAAAACTCCTGCTGTATTTCCCAAGATATTCATCATCACTTGTCTCTAATCCTATTTTTTCTCTAGTAAATATTGCGGAATGGGCAAACTAGATCCATTGTAGAGCTACCCCCTTCAGATGATCACGCTTTCTCTTTGGTTTTGAGGCAACCGCCTGTCTTTAATTAGGTAGCTATATACTCTATTCATTGCCAAAGACGCATGTTATAATCAATTCCGTTGCATTTCCACACGTTTCCTATTTAATCAAGTCATTTTCTGTGGAAAAAAGGTGCGGAGCTTCGCACCGCCACCTTCATTAGGTGATGCAATTTGAGAACCTGAACCTTTTTCATCGATTTAGTTAGGATCAGATGCTCATGAATATTTTTTAGATAAAGGAGTGTTTACTTGAATACCGCTAGATTAAAACAAGAATGGTTTGGCAATACACGTGGCGATATCCTATCGGGCATTGTTGTTGCATTAGCCTTAATTCCCGAAGCGATTGCATTTTCAATTATTGCAGGCGTTGATCCGATGGTTGGCTTGTACGCCTCATTTTGCATTGCAATTGTCATTGCCTTTGTAGGTGGTCGCCCTGGGATGATTTCAGCCGCGACTGGAGCAATGGCACTTGTCATGGTTGATTTGGTTAAAGATCATGGCTTGCAGTTTTTATTAGCTGCGACCATTTTAACTGGAATCATCCAAATTTTCCTTGGCGTATTTAAAATTGGCAAACTGATGAAATTTATCCCAAGACCTGTTATGGTTGGCTTCGTCAATTCACTGGCGATCTTAATTTTCTCTGCACAATTGACTCACTTTGTCGGTGAATCATGGGTCATGTACGTAATGACCGCAGGTGCACTTGCGATTATTTATTTATTTCCTTATGTTACTAAAGTCATTCCATCCCCGCTTATTGCGATTGTTGTCATGACCATTATCGCTGTCACGACAGGAGCTTCTGTGCGGACAGTCGGTGATATGGGGGAACTTACGCAAGCGTTACCTACGTTCTTCCTTCCTGACGTTCCATTTACGATGGAAACATTCATGATTATTCTTCCTTATTCACTTGCATTAGCATTTGTAGGACTACTAGAGAGTTTATTAACCGCTCAAATTGTAGATGATTTAACGGACACAGAAAGTAATAAGAACACAGAAGCACGGGGCCAGGGTATCGCGAATATCGTTGCGGGTTTTTTCGGTGGCATGGCTGGTTGTGCCATGATTGGTCAATCAGGTATTAATATTAGATCCGGCGGTCGCGGCCGACTTTCTACCTTTGTTGCTGGTGGTTTTCTATTAATATTAATTGTTCTATTAAATGATGTTCTTGTGAAAATTCCGATGGCAGCCCTTGTTGGCGTGATGATTATGGTTTCAATTGGTACATTTGATTGGTCATCACTGAAAAAACTGCATCTGGTTCCGATCACCGACACATTGGTCATGCTAGTAACAGTAATCGTTGTTCTTTACACAAATGATCTTTCAAAAGGTGTATTTGCCGGCGTAATCTTAAGCATGATTTTCTTTTCGGCTAAAGCTTCTAAAGTGCGAGTTGAAAAGACAGTAGTTGAAACCAGCAAAGAGACTTTATACTACGTACGAGGTCCTCTGTTCTTTGCGTCCGTACAAGACTTCGTGAAACAGTTTGACCTGCTGGAAACAACTGATCGTGTTGTTATTGATTTTAGTGGCTCGAAAGTATGGGACGATTCTGCTGTAGGTGCAGTGGATAAGATTATCTTGAAATACCGAGCACACAGTAAAACGGTCCAACTTAAAGGTCTTGATACAGAAAGCTCACAACTGCTCAAAAAACTAGCTGCATATAAAGTTGAGACAGTAAATTAATCTATACAAATCTGTATGGCGTTAAAACGCCACCATTTACCATAAAGGATTAATCCTGTAGCACGCTACACCCGCCTCATCACAATGGTGGCGGTGCGGAGCCGGAATTTTAGATGCTTTTCCGATAAAATAAGTATATCTGCTAAATAGATTGGCTATATTTATAAGTCGCGGAGACCCTTCCCCATGTCCTTCATACAAAAGAGGCTGCCCAAAAAGCAAAGGGTCAGACCCCGCAGCAACTAAATACAGTACAAGATTAGTGTCTGAAACACTACATACTGTTTTAGAGTGCGAGGTCAGACCCTTATGGGACAACCTCTTTTACATTTATTACTTCGTGAAAATGTCTGTTAACACAGGCACAATTTGTTTCTTACGTGATACAACACCGTGAAGAACAGCAATTTTATTATTCAATGTGACATTATACGCACGTTCAACAGCTTGAGTTTGTGTACCTAGTGCAAGTCCGACAGAATCGTTTGTCAAAATATCAGTTACGACAAATAGGAATAAGTCTAATCCTTTGTCTGCGATTACAGCCTCAATTGCTGCTTCCAATTCTGCTTGGCGCGCTAACACTTCATTCACATCGACTGCGTTTACTTGGGCGATTTCAACCTTAGCATCTCCCATTGTGAATTCTTTAGCATCTAGCGTGATGAGTTGAGAAATCGTTTTGTCACTAAGGTCTGCTCCTGCTTTGAGCATTTCAAGACCATATGTTTCCGCATTAATCCCAGCAATTTCTGCTAATTCCATGGCAGCCGCAACATCTTGCTCTGTGCATGTTGGTGATTTAAACAATAATGAATCAGAAATAATCGCAGAAAGCATCAGCCCTGCAACTTCTTTTGGTACTTCAAGATTATTTTCTTTATAGATTTTATTTAAGATCGTTGCCGTACAACCAACTGGCTCAGCGCGATAGTATAACGGATCGCTCGTTTCGAAATTCGCAATTCGGTGATGATCAATGACTTCAATGACTCGAACCTGATCAATGTCATCTACACTTTGCTGACGCTCATTATGGTCTACCAATATCACATCAGAAGCTTCTCCTTTCGCTGCTGTAATCAAGCGTGGTGCTTCGAATTTAAATGTATCAAGTGCATATTGTGTTTCACCGTTCACTTCGCCTAGACGAACGGCCTCGGCATTCATTCCTAATTGTCTTTTCAAATCGGCATACGCAATTGCTGAACAAATTGTATCCGTATCTGGATTTTTATGTCCGAAAATAAGTACTTTTTCCACGTTATTACCCCTTTAAAATAAAATTGTTTCAATTCTTCTATTTTAGCATAAAGTTCTTTGCAAAACACATTTCAAACTTGCAAGTTTATTAATTAGCTCCTACGCAAATTACGGAAAATAGATGATACTCCATGCTGCCTAATCAATCATGCATCAAAATTAATTTTTTTAAACCTGCTTCATCCTTGCTCAGTCTAGCAACCATTTGATAGAATAAGCAATTCAGGCACTTATTCCACAATTTTTTCAGCAGAAACTATACTTTTTATAAAAATCAAGATTTGATTTATTTTTATTTATCCATTAGGATAATAAGGAGCGAATCACAATATATAGATGTTGAAAACCAGAAATATATCTATATATAGAAATTATGCTTTAGATGCTAAAATCCTGCTTTACAGATATGGACAGCATAGTCGACATAATCCCACAAATTTACCTAACTAGATATAGTGAATCTCTAACTTATGTGAGTGAATGAATGAAAAGATCGTCTGCAAACAAACAGTTTTTATTTTGCGAGATGTTTTGATTCACTCACCATGTGTGACTATTACGAATCGGCTTTTCACAAAAAATGCTACGTTTTTTTGATTGTATTTAAGGAGGAACTTACTATGAACCTACCAATTAATAATTCTTTCGCCTTTCCTGATGTGGAAAATTTAACAGAAAATGCAAACTCACTACAATTAAACCACCTATCCAAAGAATTCGAAGGCAAATTGGACATGGACAAATATAAGAAGCGCTTTATGAAGTGGCTTGATCGCCAAGATGGTCCGACAGAAGAGCAAACTTCCAAGAAACTGATCCAAATGGCTCTTGAAAGTGTCGACATCGACGCTCCAGACTGGACGTTCGTCGCAGCGGCTGAGTTATTGAACTCCATGTATCGTGAAGCACAGGCTAATCGAGGCTATGAAGGGATAAAATATGGCTCCCTTTATGAATTGATTCACTTAATGTCCAGCGTCCAAGACGGGCAACGCTACCCCGTTTATAAAGCTGAATTACTTGATGCCTATACTAAAGAAGAGATTGACGAATTGGGCTCAACCATTGATCCTGAAAAAGACAAGCTCTTCTCGTATATTGGTCTCTATTTGTTAAACGATCGATATCTTGCACGCCCAACGAACAACGCTGTCTACGAGTTGCCTCAAGAACGGTTTATGATCATTGCAATGGAAATCATGCGTCTTGAACCGAAAGAATATCGACTTCAATTCGTCAAGGAAGCATATTGGGCCATGTCAAATCTCTACATGACCGTTGCGACGCCTACTCTTTCGAACGCAGGGAAAACACATGGACAACTAAGCTCTTGCTTTATTGACGCTATTGAAGACTCGATTGATGGCATTTATCTATCAAACTATGATGCTGCAAAAGTTTCTAAATTTGGCGGCGGCGTTGGGCTTTATGTCGGTAAAATCCGTTCACTCGGTTCGGACATTCGTGGCTTCTCAGGCAACAGCTCAGGTACAACACCATGGATTCGTCTATTTAACCAAACAGCAGTAAGTGTCGATCAACTCGGACAGAGAAAAGGTGCAATTGCGATCTATCTTGATGCATGGCATAAAGATATTATGAGCTTCCTTGATTTAAAAACACAAAATGGCGACGACCGTCTGAAAGCACATGATATTTTTACTGGCGTTTGTATTCCTGATCTTTTTATGGAAGCTGTAGAGAATCGCAAAGAATGGTATTTATTTGATCCTCATACAGTCAAGCAAACACTTGGGTTCTCACTTGAAGATTTCTATGATGAGAAAAAAGGGGAAGGAAGCTTCCGTGAACATTACGCACTTGCAGTAGAAGCTGCCAAAAACGGGGTTCTTCCAAGCTATGCGTTTGAAAAAATCAACGCCATTGAAATTATGAAAAGTATTATGATTTCTCAGTTAGAAGAAGGCGTGCCTTACATGTTTTATCGGGATGAAGTGAACCGCAAAAACCCGAACAAACATAAAGGGATGATTTATTGTTCGAACCTATGTACAGAAATTGCGCAAAACTTAAGTCCTTCTTCAATTACAGAAGAATACGAAACAGAAGATGGCGATGTTGTCATGATTCGTAAGAGTGGTGATTTCGTTGTATGTAACCTTTCTTCCATCAACCTGCCTCGCGCTGTTGGTGATGAAGTATTAGACCGGCTTATCCCGATTCAAGTACGGATGCTTGATAATGTAATTGACGTGAATAATCTTCCTGTCAAGCAAGCAGAAATCTCAAATAAACGATACCGTGCGATTGGTTTAGGAACATTCGGCTGGCATCACCTGCTTGCTACGAAAAATATGTACTGGGAGTCAGACGAAGCAGTTGAGCTAGCTGACACTCTTTATGAGAAAATTGCTTTTCTAACAATCAAAGCATCAAGTGAGCTGGCGCAAGAAAAAGGTGCTTATCCATATTATGAAGGCTCTGATTGGAATACAGGCAACTACTTCGAACTTAGAAATTACCAAGATGAAGCTTGGACAACATTAAAAGAACAAGTGCAAAAACACGGCGTCCGAAACGGTTACCTGATGGCGATTGCACCGAATTCATCGACCGCTAAAATCGGAAATTCAACTGATGGAATCGACCCGTTATATGAAATTGAATTTTACGAAGAAAAGAAAAACTTTAAGTTCAAGGTAACGGCTCCAGGATTAACGCCATCAACCTATGAATACTATAAGAAAACGCGATTCCACTTATCTCAAAAAGAAAGTATTCGACATAACGCAGCTCGTCAGCGTCATATCGATCAGGCTATCAGTTTTAACCTGTACGTTCATAACACGATTAAAGCGAAAGATTTACTCGATATACACATGACTGCATGGAACAGTGGAATGAAATCAACGTACTACGTTCGTTCTACTTCTTCTGAATATGATAATGCATGCGAAAGCTGTTCTAGTTAAAAGCCTTAGCGCCTTATTAGTAGTAAATTTATTAAAAATATAATCGTACACATTTGCTGAATAAAAAGGCTCCCTTTTTATTCAGCTTTTAATACGATTTTGATACGAACTTATATTCCCTATAAACAAAGGAGCGATTATATGACAACTCACATAAAAAAAATCCGCTTGTTAGAACCAACATATCCTACAAAGGCAACAGGGGTATTCAAAGGTGAGGGATCCGGTTTTCTCCTCTGGAATGATATTCAATATGAAAAATTTTATGATGTCTATACACAGCTAATCAATAACTTTTGGAAGCCTTCAAGTGTAAACATGATTCAAGATAAAAAGCAGTGGGGAGATTTGGACGAAGACATCCAAGACGCTTTTCTAGACATTCTTACGATGATTGCTGGTATGGACAGCTTGCAAACACCAACACTAGTGGAGATTCTTCGATATGTTAAAGACCCTGCTGCAAAGGCCATCCTTGCAAATATGGCACAGCAAGAATCAATTCATAACGAATCCTACTCTTACATCCTTGCTTCTTTGATTCCTTTAAATAAGCAGAAACAATTGTTTGATCGTATTAAACAGCATCCACAAGTTGTAAAACGAAATAAACCCATTGTAGATGCTTATCAAAAATTTGTTGATGATCCAAGTCCACAACATTTATTCGAAGCTTTAATACATTCGACCAATCTCGAGGGTATTTATTTCTATCTTGCTTTTGCCTTCTATTACAATTTAGGCCGTCAAAACCTAATGACTGGTTCTGCAACGATGATTTCCTATATTCACCGTGACGAGATGGTCCACTTTGACTTTGTCGGAATGCTTGTACAAATTTTAATGTATGAATATCCAGAATTGAACAATGAAAGCAACACGAAATTTATTTATGAAACATTAGAAAAAGCTGTTGATTTAGAAAAAGAATGGTCAGAGTATATGCTTGAAGACATTCAAGGAAAAGCAGACCTTGATTTAGAAGAGTTTTACGAATACATTGAATACATTGCTAATAAACGATTACGCATATTTGGATTGGATAATCTCTATAAGGAATATCCAGAAAATCCAATGCCTTGGATTAAGACCTTTGATGATGAATCAATCAGACTGACAAAAACAGACTTCTTTGAACAAAAATCTAGAACGTATAGTCAGGTCAATGCAAGCAATGGATTCGATGAGCTATGAAAACGGCCATCGTGTACCATTCTGCCGGGGGTAATACAAAAGCCTTAGCAGAAGCCATTTTTTCTTTTTTGCCGGAAGCAGAGCTATTTAGAATCAAAGATTTTGATCTCAGCACGATTTCCCAATATGAAGGTTTATTGGTAGGTACTTATACATGGGGCGATGGAGATTTACCCGCAAAAATCGTTCCATTATATGAAGAATTAGAAGTTGCTCAAGTAACGCCATTAGTTACCGGCGTATTTGGTACAGGTGAAACAAACTACAATCATTTTTGCGGAGCTGTTAACCAGTTCCGTGACATGCTATTTGCCAACACTCAATTAGCCGTTACATTAAAGATTGAGCAGATGTATCAGGATTCAGACCTTTCGCGAATTCAAAAGTTCACAGACGTTTTCAAAGCGAAATTAAAGGCTCAACAAAATAAGTTTGAAAAATCCGCCGCCCTATGAATAGACGGTGGATTTTTTTCAACTAATGGTAACCCCTTGCTCCTGTCGCTAAATCTTTAGTTAACTATTCAATGAACAAATACGAATTTGCTATATTCCTATGTATACATTTATTGTCTTTGCTTATTCTATGTATAGGAGGTGGCATACAAAATGGATCGTTTTGAAGATGCATACAATCAATATAAGGAACAAGAAGCTACAGACAGTCGGATAAATCCAGAGATTGATGATGGCAAGGAATATATTGAAGCCGTTCGGAAAAACGAGGATGGCAATATCATTGCCGTTAAAACAAATGCTGGCAGAGAGCTAGATTACCCTACCGCTCTATCCGAAGCAAAAGATGGAAAACTTGCTCACGTAGATGTTTTCCATAAATATGGACGAGATATTTTACGAAGTGAGCCGGACGGGATTAAGGAAAATAACCTGGATGAACTACCACTCTTTTAAAATAGGTTTTTAAAACACGAAAAAGGCCCCAAAATGGAGCCTTTTTCTTATAGAATCATAAATTATTTTTGAACGTTAGCAGCTTGTGGTCCGCGAGCGCCTTGTTCGATTTCGAAAGAAACTTCTTGACCTTCTTCAAGAGTTTTGAAACCTTCACCTTGGATAGCTGAGAAGTGTACGAATACATCGTCTTGACCTTCAACTTCGATGAAACCGAAACCTTTTTCTGCATTAAACCATTTTACTTTACCTTGTACCATGTATAGTGCCTCCTGTTTGGAAAAAATCCCTTTATTACTATTCTTGATCTAGGATAATGTCTTCAAGAGGAAACCATAAAGGTACTTCCTTCTATGAATCTTATTCCGAACAAAAATAATTGATTATAGTATACCATGTATTTTAGAAAAAAAACAAGGAAATTGCCCAAATAACAATCGACAATTCCTCCTATTTTTCTACAATTAAAAGGCTTTTACTTCCTTTTTCTGAAGCGTTCTTCCATTAAATAACGCTCTGCCTCAACTGGGGATTCGAAGCATTCTTCAATATTAGTGCCTGAATAAATATTCCATAACAAGTCCTCATGAACTAAAGTCAGCTCCTGTTTGTCACGACCAATCCAGATCCCCTCAAGGTCCGCAAATTCATCTTCAGCTTCTTCCACTTCTTCAAACGGCTCTGCTAAATAAGCAAGGCTTGATGCAATGATTTTCTTCAACTCAGCCTCAGAAAAATCCCTAATATTCACGAATCCTTTAGGTCCTCTTTCTTTCTTAGGCAGATGTCTGGCAAACACAAATCCATTTCCATTCGGGTGTAGATGCTGCACAACAATTTTTTTCTCATGCAAACTTTCTTCATAATGAAAATTCACTCTTCCAAGTGAAACATCTTTTCTCGTTAATTCTGGAAATGCTTCAATAATCTTTAATTTCTCTTCAAAAGTTAACAAAATCGTTCCTCATTTCATTCATTCAATAGTGTTCGTCGATTATATCATAAATGAGGATGAAAGAATAATTTTCTATAGAAAACAAACATAAAGTGAAACTTCCATCAGTGGGGGGTTTTTCATCCCCCACTGATGGTTAGTCCCGTTCTACTGTCGCTAAATCTTCGATAAAGCGACGTACGAACCCGATTCAACGAACTCAGACTAAATTAAATAGCCGCATCCTGCGGCAACGTCTGAGTGACCCACATCCTGTGGGCCTCAACTAAACCGCTGAAGAGCATAGCGGTAGTCTCACTGTATCTCACCAATCGGGGATTTACTTCAATAAGCGAGGCTACTGCTCAGCCTCGACAAGCATAAGATGGAATACGGCGTGGCGTAGTTTGCCACCGAGTATTACAGCTTATGAACTCGAGAGGCTAGGAGCCGCAGCTAGATTAGGCTGTTTATCCCCCACCTATTTATTTCTTGATTCTCCCTCAAAAATTGAGGTGGGGGATAAACAGCCTGTTAAACCGGGATAAACACCATCACATTCGACAACAAGATCATCTAATTTAAAGTGGAACTTCCATTAATGGGAGTATTGTCGCCTTTAAAACCAGTATAATAGTAGCGAAATTAATTTTTCTAAAAAATATAGAAGTCTGACATGTAGCTGACACAAACAAACGGTAAAGTAAGAGTATCAAGAAAAGCAATCAATGTTCTCACCGCAGAACTTAGTGAAAAAGGTAACGTACTATTTCAGATGAGAGTTTCGTAATTTACCCGTTACTTCATCATTAAACAAACAATAACTATACATTGAATACTTAAACTATTAAAATTTCTAGAAGGAGTCGATTGAATTGGTTACTATTTATACTACTCCAAGCAGCTTAGCATGCCGAAAAGCAAAATCCTGGTTAAACAAACATGATATTGCCTACACAGAACGTAATTTATATGCACAACCATTAAGCGTTGAAGAAATTAAGGAAATCCTTCGTAAAACTGAAGGTGGCACAGATGAAATCATCTCAACACGCTCAAAAAAATTCAAAAATTTAAATATTGATATTAATACAACACCATTAAATGAGCTATGCAAGATCATTCAAAAAAATCCTGATTTGCTTCGCCGCCCTATTATCTTTGATGAAAAGAATTTACATGCCGGCTATAATGAAGAAGAAATGGGACGCTTCCTGCCACGTCAAGTTCGCCATATCCAATTGTGGAGAGCGATTAGTTTGATCAATTAATACTTATTTATCAAAAGAGGCTGTCTCAATAGGCAGCCTCTTTTGATGGTTTAAAACATTTTCAACTGTTTAGATATCTTTTTAGTAACTCGTCATACTATTAAAAAATCTGATCCGTAAAAGTGGCTTTAGGGATGTCCCTTTTAGGTTTTAAGTCTCCGCTTTTCTAAGATGAATCGTAAAGGTTGTACCGTTTTCACTGCTTTCTTTCAGTGTAATATCTCCTTTTTGTGCTTTGGAGAGCATTTTACTGAACGGAAGGCCTAAACCTAATCCCCTTACTTTAAGCTTCTTCTTCTCGCCTCTGTAAAAAGGTTCAAATACATAATTTATCTCATGTATTGGTATGCCTCGTCCGTTATCTTTTACATCAATCCGAATTTCATTTTCCTCTTCATACAAGGAAACTTCAATTTCCCCATTTTCCACTAATGCTTGTTTTGCATTATTCAACAGATTGATGATAATTTGTTGGAGTCTGAAGGAGTCGACATAGCCAATAACAGATTGATCAGGCACTTTGACATGTAGATCAAAGTCTTGCTCCTCTTGCGTCATTTTCCAGCGATACGCCATTTCTCGAAGAAATTCATTTATATCTGCATTCGCCATGAGCATGGTAAATGAGCCAGCTGACAGCGAATTATAATCGAGTAAATCCTCAATCATTCTTTGCAGTCGATGGGTCTCTTTAAGCGATATATCCAAAAACTCCTTGCTTTCTTCCCCAGTTACGACATCATCTTTGACTGCTTGAATTAAGCCGCTAATGGATGTAACTGGAGTTTTCAAATCGTGTGTAACGCCAGCAAGTAATTCAGCTCGTAATCTCTCCATTTGAATTAACCGATTTGTCATTTCTTTGAATGATTCGACCAACTCATAAATTTCCTCTTCCCGTGTCTCTTCTTCTTTTAGTTGAATATCATAATTCCCTTCACGAATTTGCGCCGCAGCATTCGCTACATGTTGAATCGGTATCGAGATTTTCCGAGAAAGAGCATAGATAACACCCCAACCAAGAATCAACAGACCACACATCATTACAGCAAGCATCCCATGATCCGTGTTGATTTCATTTAAAGATGCTTCTTCCTGGGCAATAATCACCCAACCTTTTATTTCATCATGATCTATGATTGGAGACTTCACGATATACACTTCGTTTGCCTGTTCAAATTTCACTTTCTGAACCGTTTGCTTATGGTTCATAATAGCAGCTGGTAGCTTACTTGCACTGCTGTCAATATAGATTTGAGGGATGGTAGAAATAATTTCCCCATCAGGCTCTACAATGTAAATAATCGGGGTTTTATTTAGATTAATCATTTTTTCCCGTTCTTCAATCGCTTTCGATAGAACAGGTCCAACAACGATTTGTCCATTTCCTTTTATTGCACGGTCAGCTGTTTCTTCCGCTAAATATTTCAACAGATTAAGTCTGTATTCTAAAGCAGTCTTTTCCATCCACCAAAACGAAACAGCTGATAATATGAGTAAACCCGTTGTCAGTGTAATTAAGTATCTGGTTGTCCAATAGCGTATAAGTGTCGTTCTTTTCTTAATTTTCATAGACAAGCAGCTGATACCCCATTCCACGTAATGTTTTTATTTCTCCTTCTGTATCAGGCCATTTCCCCAGTGATTTCCTTATTCGTTTAATAGCAAGGTCCACCGCTCGATCACTTCCATCGTAATCGATTCCCCAAACCTGATCGAGTAATTGCTCCCTTGTGAAAATCTGGTTAGGATGTTTAACCAAGAACATGAATAATGAAAGATCACGTGGTGTGAATGGTATCTCTTGTTCATTCAAATGAACCTGATAGGAGTTTAAATCAACCTTCAAGCTTCCCAATTGTTTGGTGTTCTCATTTTCCTCATCAGCAAAAGCTGGTGATCTTCTAAGGACTGCTTGGACCCTTGCTACAACTTCGTCTGCTACAAATGGCTTTGATATATAATCATCTGCACCAGATTTAAATCCAGACAAACGATAATCCACATCTCCAAGTGCTGTCAACATGATAACCGGACAAGAGCTACTTTCACGGATTTTATCCAAAATTGTCCACCCATCCATTCCAGGAAGCATGACATCAAGGAGGACAAGATCAGGTTCATGCTCTCTATATGCTGTTAATGCAAGCGAGCCATCGTAGATTTGAATGATTTCATATCCCGCTCGCTGCATATATGCTTTTAACACCATTGAAATGGCGATTTCATCTTCTACAATTAAAATCTTTTTCATTGCCTTCTTCACTTCCTTGAATAAAAGTATAATGAATTTATCACCGAAGTGCTAGTCGTAGGGCATAAGCCTCAAAACAATAGCAAAATCCATCACAAGACTTCGCTCTGATGGACGCTTCATTATAAGAAACAGTATATAGGACATATGTGTCAGCATTATGTTGAAATCGTTTAGGTTGTTTGATTCAAAAACAGATTATTTACTAAAAAGTGAAAGTTTCGGAAATCTAATAAGCACCTCACAGCCTTTATCACCATCATCTAGCGCCCATTTTAATAAACAGGCAAACATTTCTGGGTGATGGACATATGATGAATTAGCTTAGATCATTTGCTTTTACTAAGCCACTAGAAAGCTTTTCAAAATAGAGGAGGAACTACTATGTCTTGTGTGGGTGAACGCGAATGTGGTGGATTCAATAATGGTTTTGCTTTAATCATTGTGTTATTCATTCTTTTGATTATTATCGGGTGCAGTGGATTTGTCGGAGGTTTCCAAGGAGGATACGGTGGAGGATATGCCGGAGGCTATGGTTGTTGCTAATAAGCTTAAATAATGAAGGAAGGCGCTTATATGAGCGTCTTTCCTTCTTGTATCTATTTCTCGTTAATCTTTTACTGCTTCACGGTATTAATTACCGCTAATTGAAGGACAGCTTCAATTCTAATCTATTCTAAAAAAGAAAAAAGCTTGCAGAGATACATTTCCTTCTCTCCACAAGCTAGCATATTCTAACTTTTAATTTGTTCTTGTCTTCGATTTTCTGGCCTTCACAATCATCCAAATGATGATAATCGCAATGGGAATAAGGAGAAGGTTTGCGTATTGTCCAAAGATCGCACCGGCCTTTTCCCACTGAGGTCCAAGTTTATAGCCTAAATAAACATAAACACTTGTGACAGGTAGCATAGCTACATAGGTGTACACGATGAATTTCCAAATATTCATCTTCGTCATTCCACATGGGATTGAAATAGCTGTTCGTACACCAGGTATAAACCGTCCGAAAAATGCCACGCTTCCACCATATTTTTCAAAAAAATGGTCTGCTTTATCAATATGAACTTCTTTCACAAGAAAGTATTTTCCAAATTTCAAAACAATCGGCCTTCCGCCATAGCGTCCTAAAGCATACAGTGTTAGAGGTCCTAACACACCGCCAATCGAACCAGCGAAAATGGCCAAATAAAGATTCATATCCCCTTCGTACACCCAAAAACCTGCAAGTGGCAACACGAGCTCTGCCGGTATAAATTCAAAGGTCAAAGCAAGCATGATTCCAAAATAGCCCAATCCTTTAAAGGCCTCAATCATATCCATAATAATGGATTCCATTTGTAATACCCTCCATCTTCTAACGATTGCATACTAAAAAGGATGCCAAACTAAGGCAATAGGCATCCGCTTCATTTCGACAAGTAGCCGGCAACCGAAAACAAGTATTAACCAATCTACTCCTCGACGATACAACCACTTTTTCTCTATTTAGAGTATAGTATACAAGCCTTTCCGTCAATTCCAAATAACTAGAAAAGGTTCGTGTTATATCCATTAAAAAGATTCGATCACGACCATGCGTCCAGCATTTCCTCCATAAGTGTGGCTCTTTTACATATATCAATCGATTCCGACAATATATCAGCCGAATTAGAAATATATCGGCGGTTTTTACTATTATATCGGCGTGTTTCATTTATCTCTTCATTTCATAAGAATTTCTCATTTTATTCATAATTTGTTCATCATTATCCTATACTATAAAGAATAAGCAACATACCTTTTCCTCCTTATCTGAATCCAGCAGCTATTGCTGGATTTTTTTTCGCGTACAGACGATTATTTGCATACAAAACCTGTATGGTGTCAAAACGCCAACATTTACCATGAAGGATTAATCCTGTAGCACGCTACACCACCTAATCACAATGGTGGCGGTGCGGAGCCCGAATTTTGGATGCTTTCTAAGGTAAAATCCGTATACCTACTAAGTAGATTGGCTATATTAATAAGTCGCGGAGACCCGCCCCCATGTCCTTCATACAAAATCCACTAATTACAGCTGAATACTGGCTTGTTTAGCGGATTATGTTTGATAATCTTTAATCAGCTTTCTTAATAACATACGCTTGCTTAATTTCTTGATATTCTTGTTCAGTGATGATTCCGAGTTGTTTAAAGATCGCTGAATACCCTACAATTTTCTTTTGAGTCCGCTGTGAATAAGACATATCTTGTTCTCTCCTTTTTACTACATAATGTATTCGGAAAATTTTTGCTTAGTGCAACATAATTGCTTGCGGTAATAAAGTAAAAAAATCAGTGGAGATGAAGCCCCCACTGATTGCAGTTTCACTTTATTTTTTTAATACATCGTAATGCTTGATTACTTCTAGCGTAATTTCACTATTTTCATCTAATCCACTTACTTCTTTCAGAACATACGCTACACCATGTTCTTTTATCATGGCTTGCATTTTTACTGCTTCTTCATCTTCCTTGTTATCAAAGAGTAAGGCTGATGCGATTGCCTTCGTAAGATTCGTGTAAGATAGTCCAGCTTTTTTTGCTTCAGTAGCTGGGCGTACTAGACGGTCATTTGCTCCAAGCTTACGAAGAGGCGAGCGGCCCACTCTAGTCACATCATCATTTAAGTAAGCATTTTTAAAGCGATTAATAATCTTATTAATATATTGTTGATGCTCCTCTGGATTTAAGCCATATTGCTTAATTAAATAAGCACCCGTTTCACCAAGTGTTGCTTGAACTTGCTTGATAATCTTTTCATCAGCTAACGTTTGGTCAATCGTCGACTTATTCTCAAGATACCCAAGGTATGCAATAACAGCATGTCCTGTATTCACTGTAAAAAGCTTTCTTTCAATAAATGGTGCAAGTTCTGAAACAATTGTCATCCCTTCGATTGGCGGAATGCTTTCACTTGTTTCTACAACCCATTCATAATAAGGCTCAACCAGTACATCGAGAGAATCTTGATTGTTTTGAATAGGTACAATGCGGTCAACGGCTGAATTAAAGAAATAGACTTTACCAGCTAAAATTGCTTGGGTCTCTTCATCTAGATTTTCTAATATATAGCCTTTTAAAAGGTCTGTTGCCGAGATTTGATTCTCACAAGCGATCACGTAGATTTTTTCATCATTTTCCTTTACGCGAGCAGCCAAGCCCTTTGCGATCAATGGAGCAATACGTGGTAGGATATTCGGTCCAATTGCAGTCGTCAGGTAAGTTGCACCTTTAATCGCTTCAATGACTTCATTTTCCTGCCTCATATTATTTAGTCCTGATACATTTTCTATCGTTACAGCTTCTTTCTGATCTGTAGCCAATTTAACTTGATACTCCTTCTTCTCGTTTAACTGATTAATGATTTGATCCGCAAGATCGATAAATGTCACCTGATAACCAGACTGTGAAAAAAGTGCTCCAATAAATCCTCTTCCAATGTTTCCTGCTCCAAAATGTACTGCTTGTTTCATTCATATCATTCCCTTATTAAATTAGTATGAAGATAATCTAGAAAAACGGCCTCTAATTTTGCACGAATCATGCCCTCATTCGATGAGGAAAAAGTCATAATCGATTCATTATTCTCAATTAAACTTGTACTTATCAAACTTACGATTTCCTGCTTATTTACACTCAATTCCTCAGGCGCCAACATTAACAGCAAATTCTTCATATACATGTCTCTACCATCCATACCTTTTATCAGACAAGGCTCTTCTAAATGGGAGATTTGGAAAATAAGCTCTTGAACGTTCTCACTTCTGCAGTGAAAAAGACCCATTCCTGTGTTTGGAATGCCAAGCCCGCCTTTTCTTTCCCTATCCATTAACAGTTCAAACACTTCATTTGCATGAGTTAAAAGCTTTTCTTCTTGCGCCATCCAAACCATTTCTTTAATAACTTGTTCGTGGCCTTTTAAATGAGGTTTCCGATACACCCGAAAATGATCTAGAACAGCCTGGATGCTTTCTTGTACATCCTTCAGCTCTTGTAAGATTTCCCTAATCCCATCCTTTGCTACGCGAGAAGAGGAGGATTCCGTTTTTGCTGTTTTTTTATAATGCTTATTTTTTGTTAAGTTCTCGATGTTATTCCGTAAAAATCTCCTAATCGTCAAAATGTTTTCCTCAGTTAAAAGTGGCGAAACCAAGATATTTTCAACGTGAATAAAAGGAAGGCGGACGGTAGAAATAATAACATCAAAGTTTTTTAAATTTCCATGCTTCTGAAGATCTTTAATCGAACTGATTTCTACAGAATCAATCTCTGAAATTTCTTTTTTTATTCGACTTGCTAGCATCTTTGAGGTACCTATACCGGTTGGGCACACAATTAGTGCTTTTATTGATATTCCTTCTTCCCTCATAACGAGTGCTGAGCCAAAATGAAGGGTAATAAAGGCTATTTCGTCATCGGGAAAATATTCAACTTCTTCAAATTCCTTTTCTACACTGTTCTGTACAGCCATAAATAGAACCGGATACTTTTGTTTGATTTCCTCTTTAAGTGGGTTAAATAATCCCATTTGTTGTTTAAGGCGGAACAACGCAGGTTCCATGTGAGCAAGAAGCCCCTGATACAAGGAAAAGTCCATTGTTAAATCAACATGTAGCTTTGAGGACACATTTCGGATGAAGCTTTTTACCTTTCGGCTTAATACAACGCTATCATAGGGAACGGTATCAGCTGCTTGTAGCTTAGATCCTTTAAGAATAACCGCCAAATAAATCAGATCGGCTTTAGTAAACACGACCGAGTAAGTTTCTTCAATCTCCTTACATATTTTCACGATTAGATTATATTCCTCAGTTAATTCAAGCGAATAATCTACAATTTCCTCTAAGAGAAAATCGGATTCTGTCCTTTGCATGGAAATACACATATGTACAATCAATCCAATATAATCGCCATCCGCAAGACGTGGCTGTAAACGATTTAAAGTCATAATAACTAATCGATCAATAGCAAGAAAATACTCTGGAAGAAAATAATACAAGACCATTTCTTTTGAGTATTTTCCATTTTCTAATAAAAATAAGCTCTCAATCAGTTCTTCATTAAAATACAGTAAGAAATAGTTTGCCAAGGCTTTTCGTTTATTTGCTTCCGTCCCGAGAAGCTCAACCCCGACTCCTCTTTTTCTAGTGATTTGCACATTTGAATGAGTTAACCAGTCCGTCAATTCATCTAAGTAGGTGGTTAGTGTCGTACTACTGACACCTAAACTAGTGGCTAACGACTGGATTTTGTATGATTCTTCTTGCAATAGTGTTAAAAGTAGCTGCAGTTTTTTTTCCTCTGGTGTTTCATCGATTGGGTGAATTCCCAATAAGTACTGAACCAATCGAAATATTTTTTCATTCTTCCCCTCAATCTTGAGCCCCTTATCCGCATTGCGGGCTAAATCAAGCTCAAATGGCAGGAGAATCTTTTCGATTGTTTTTAAATCACGATGAATGGTTCTGACACTTACATTTAGATAATTCGCAATAGAAAAAGCTGTATGTTTCCCAGATGTTTTAATAATTAATTCAATAATTGCTTTTTCCCTTGAGGTAATATACATGCTACCATCTCATTTCATTAGAAAAGCGCAAGGAGCAAGTTTCAGTGACCGGATAAAGACTTATCAAGCTGTATAAGGAATATCCTTCTTCCTATCAGTTTAATCGTCTTATGTTCCTAGAACCGATTGCGCCTTGCGCTAGAAAACAGATTTGTTGTAAGAATTCACTCTTACAAAAGGGAGATTAGAAAAGCGCTTGGTTCACTTTTCTATTCGTAAATGCAAGTATTTATTCTTTTCCTAAAATAGCTATTATTTCTTGCGCCGTTTTCGCTTCGACTAACTTTTCAATATTATCCATATCAGAACATGTCACGGCGATTCCAGATAATATCTCAAGATGTGTACCGTCTTTCCCAGCAATACCGAAGATTAAACGTACTTTTTGACCGTCAAAGTCCACTCCATTTGGAACTTGTAAAACGGTAAATCCAGAATTGAGAACATCCTTTTTCGCTTCTTCAGTACCGTGTGGAATCGCAACATCATTACCCATATAGGTTGAAGTCATTTCATCACGAGCAATCATGGCTTCAATATAGCTTTCGTTCACATATCCAGCA
Source organism: Paenibacillus sp. FJAT-29882 (assembly GCF_001510645.1). Classification (GTDB taxonomy): domain Bacteria; phylum Bacillota; class Bacilli; order Bacillales; family DSM-1321; genus Peribacillus. The sequence goes on from NZ_LMVB01000001.1 coordinate 2,820,275, forward strand.
TTCACTAATGCTCTTCCAGCAAAGCGAATCGCCTCTTCTTTATTAGCGAATTCTTGATTTAGAAACACATTTTCCGGACGAAGCAAGCCGTCATTGTCATTCTCACTATCAGGGTTACCAGGAACAGCTTCTTGTGCATCTTCTACGATCTCATGAAGCTCTGCATTGGCTGGAAACTTTAACTGACTGATTAATCGATCATATTCTGGACTTGATAAGAAATTATCCACGGAAATATGATACGCATTCGGCACTTGTTTCTGTGCTCTCGGTGTCAGTTCTTCCTGTGTGATGACAATTTGGGCATCAGAAGGAAGATTACTAATAGATGTATTCGTAACAGCGACATCCATTCCTGCTTCCTTCACTTTCTTGCGAAGAAGAGAAGCACCCATTGCGCTAGAACCCATTCCGGCATCACATGCAAAGATGATTTTATTCACGTTATCCGGCATCGTACCTTGTGAAACAAATACATCTGCAACAGAACTTTTCTTCCCTTTCATTTCTTGCATTTTTTTAGCTGCATCTTCAATGCTTTCATCTGTTTGCTTCCCTGTTTTCAGGACGAATGCAGAAATAACAAATGAAACAATTCCAGCTACTAACACACCTGCAAAGTTTGCTATAAACGCACTTGTGTGATGTGGAGTAACTGCAGCGATTGCCAGGATACTACCAGGTGATGCTGGGGCGAATAATCCTCCACCTAAAAGTACTAATGTAAATACGCCACTCATTCCACCCAAGATAACGGCAAAAAATAACATCGGACGCATTAATATATATGGGAAGTAAATTTCGTGGATTCCGCCAAAGAATTGAATAATGGCAGCTCCCGGTGCTGATTTCTTGGCTGTCCCTTGTCCAAAAATACTATAAGCAAGCAAGACGCCAAAACCAGGTCCTGGGTTTGCTTCAAGTAGTAACAAGACCGATTGTCCTGTCTGTTTAATCTGCTCTAAACCAATTGGTGAAAGGATGCCATGATTGATAGCATTATTTAAAAATAATATTTTTGCAGGTTCGATTAAGATACTTGTCAACGGCAGTAGTCCAGCTGCCACCAGCCAATCTACACCATTCACAAGCCAACCCGTAAACAAGTTTACAGCAGGACCAACCCCTAATAAGGATAGAATAGCGAGACCTCCGCCAATGATTCCTGCTGAGAAATTGTTAACAAGCATTTCAAAGCCAGCTTTCACTTTCCCCTCAATAAACTGATCAAATTTCTTTATTGCATATCCGCCGACCGGTCCCATGATCATGGCACCAAGAAACATCGGAATGTCTGATCCTACGATGACACCCATTGTCGCAATAGCACCAACAACACCACCGCGTTGATCATGTATAATCTTACCGCCTGTGTAACCTATTAATAGTGGCAGCATGTATTTAACCATTGGATCGACCATTTGGCCTAAACTTTCACTTGGAAAGAAACCAGTAGGTATAAATAGTGCGGTAATTAACCCCCACGCTATGAAAGCTGAAATATTCGGCATGACCATCGAACTAAGGAAATTACCAAACTTTTGTACAGCTACTTTTATATTTAGTTGAGCCATTTTCTCTCTTCCCTTCATTATATTCATCATTAATGGTAAAGGACGAGTCTCAAGCATTCAATAACGAAGAAAGCTAACTTTGTCGCGACAAAGGAGACAAAGGTATTGTTTCTCAATTATATTCGACTTATTCTCTTGTTAAAAGATTGCACGCTTATTTTATTGTGGATAATATAATAACAGTATTATTTCATTACAATCGATTTGTTTATTGCCTTGGTGCCCATAACACAACAGATACACCAATTAAACAAATGGCACCACCTACCCAGTCGTACAAGTCTGGCGTTTTTTTTATCTACTCCCCATCCCCATAATACCGAAAGTATAATAAAGACACCTCCATACGCAGCATAAACACGACCGAAAGATGAAATGTTTGAAACGTAGCAACAACTCCATATAAAGCTAAGGCGAGTCCTCCTAACATCCCCAAATAAAAGGGCTTTCCCTCACGAGGCCATAACTAAATAAGATAACCTCCACCAATTTCTGCTAATCCCGCAAATAAAAATACAGCAATCGTATAGATCATCTTTACTCACATATGTTTGGTAAAATTAATTATACTTGATCCAATTCAAAATTCACTGAATTCTTCAAAGCCTATGTAAATATCGCCATATAAACGATTTAAACATCCTGCCATTCAGACTATTTCATGTAAATAGGCAACATTAACTCTATTTTATAACGAGAATTCAATTAATTTAGAAGAAAAAAGCCATCCTCCTTTAACAAGAAGATGACTTTGATCCACATTTAGATTTGATAACAACATATTTGTATATGGATTTATATGGACATGGATAACATCAATCCCATATACACAGCAGCCATAAAACTCACTCCGAATATTAATCCTAAATAAGGTTTTCTATTTTTAAAACTTACAATAATCATCGCCAAAAATACGAAGGAGATGATTATTAACAATATCGTTTGAAAAAATGGAGTGAACTGTACATGTAACGGAACAATAATATCTATACCTAATAACCATTCTACCCAAGGAGAGGCCCCTTCAGAAATTACTGTAAGATCAATTGTATGAGGGGGCGATAATGTCCCCATTACAGCGGTAAAATAGAATACAAACATTAGTAAAATACTTTCAACAATCAGCCAAGGACGTGGGTTGAACGTCGAATGATTCATTGCTTTTTTCACAAGAAATCCGTTAACAAAAGCAAAAACAATGACAGGTATGATACTAATATGTTTAAGGAGCAACATCTGTCCATAAGGTAAGACCCAAGACTTCACATAATCTTTCGGTTCCACAATCGGTACCATCATCATAAATCCACTTATAAAAATTACGACTAAACAGACGATAGCAAATGGTGTAAACCAGCGCAAAAATTTTAACCAATTGGAATGATTCTTTGAGAACCATGATATATGAATGAGTATACCTGCCCATATAGAAACGATTAGAAAATGTGTCGTATTAGAGAATAATCCTTTCCAAAAAGACAATGATGCACTATGACTAGCATATCCTACTCCTAGAATCATTAAGAATAGCAGCAATGCCTGTAAATATTTAGATCCTTTTACATAGATGGTCATCCATAAAAACGTTGCCATAAAGCCTATGAAAATCCAGGACTTCCCAATCTGAAATTCAGTAAGTACAGACATCGTCGCCCGCTGTAACCCAACACTGTCCTTAAAATAGGAGATGACTTGCACAATGGGCACTACAGTAAAAATAATGATCCCAAGAGTTGAAAGTAATAATACAGATTTCGGAACATTTATCTTTGGCTTACTTTCTTCTGGTACAAATTGCAGCGCGATATACCCCGCTAGAATTGAAAACATCAGATAATTTCCTAATTCAGCAATTTGAATTAGTATATTCATCATTTACGCTTCTTCTTGAACAATACAACTAGACCTATAACCAAAATGGCTAAAAGAAGTACTGTAATAATTGTTGTTACTGTATTGGTTGATGTTTGATTTTCTGTTTGAGTCTCTACTTTATCCTGCTGTTCATTCTCTTGTTTGTTCTCTTCTACTTTTGGTTGTGTTGTTTCTTTTTCTTTGTTTATTTGTTCTATTTCTACAGTGAATGAAACCTTTCCAGTTATTGGATGCCCATCTTCACCCACAATATTCCAATCAATGATATAAGAACCATTTTCAAGAGGGGCAGATAGTGTTCCAACCAGTTGCCTGTCTTGTACTAGGATTTGAGAAAGTGGTATTTCTACTCCATCTTTCAAAAGCTTCATAGTGCTTAATTTTTCAATATTCCCCGTGTAGTCGAGAATGATTTCCTTAAGTTCCTCGGTCACAACTTGGCCTTCTGTAGGATTAGATGAAGATAGATGAGTATGTGCACTTGCCATGGTAGGGATTGATATGAACATACATATCAACATAAAGAGTAACTTTTTCATTATCGATCCTTTCTTTTGACTAATATTTTTCTATATAACCTTTTTATCGTAACATCTTTAGCCTCGATAATTTCGCACGTATTTTCGACAATTTTGTAAACATCATAAAGTGAAACTTCAATGTTAGTCCCTTTCTAGTGTCGCTAATACCTCCGCGCAGCGTAGGTAAAGGGACACTGCGAACCCAATTGGTTCCTCTAAGCCTTGAGATGGGATTTTACTGCCCGTTAATGCGGGATAAAAGTCTATTCCGATATCCGTTCCAATTACTTGTATCATCGGGCATAAGATTCTATGCCCGGCACTTTTTATTTATCTTTTAATCTAAGAAGTCGTAAGCTGTTAAGTGTGACAAGTAAAGTGGCACCCATATCGGCAAAAATTGCAATCCAAAGCGTTAACCAACCAGGTACTACCAATAATAAAGCCACAAGTTTAATTCCTAATGAAAATGTGATGTTTTGCTTGATGATTGATAAAGCTTTTCTGCTTAGTTGTAACGTATATGGTAATTTCTCTAAATCATCTGCCATAAGAGCGATATCAGCTGTCTCTAGGGCCGTGTCAGTTCCTGCACCGCCCATTGCAATACCAACCGTCGATGCGGCAAGTGCTGGAGCATCATTCACACCATCTCCAACCATGGCCACCTTTTCATATTTTCTTCTGAGATCCTTAATAAAAGCTAATTTATCTTGAGGGAGTAATTCAGCCTCGATATCGGAAACACCGACTTGGCTCCCAATCGCATTTGCTGTGCCTGCATTATCTCCAGTCAACATGATCGTTCTCTGAATACCCAGTGAGTGAAGCTTTTCGATAACTGTCTTACTGTTTTCTCTCACTATATCCGCGACCGCTAGCAAGGCTAACACACCATTTGCAGTACCAATCAACATGACTGTTTTCCCCTGATTCTGCAATCCAGTGATCGTTTCCTTTGTGGTTGTCGGGATTCCATTCTGAATTATTTCATTAAATAATTGGGGACTTCCTACATAATAAGTCTCATCTTTTACCTGCCCTTTAATGCCCTTACCTGTAATGGCGGTGAAGTCTTTGATGTTTACTTCTTTATAAGGTATATTCTCTGCCTCTGCCTTTTTCATGATAGCTGATGCTAATGGATGTTGAGATCCGTTCTCTAAAGCTGTGGTAATCGCTAGAAGTTCACCCGAATTCATATCCGTTAATGGAAGATAATCCGTTACAACAGGAACACCCTTCGTCAAGGTTCCCGTTTTATCGAATGCGATGGCTTTAATTGCGCCCATCTCCTCCAAATGGATGCCTCCCTTAATTAAGACACCTTTTCTAGCAGCGTTTCCGATTGCTGTTACAATCGCAACAGGTGTAGAAATAACTAATGCACATGGACACCCCACCACTAATGCAGCCAAGCCTTGATAAATCCATTTGTTCCAATCACCATCAAAAAACAGTGGAGGAATGGTTGCTACCCCTAAAGCAACCAAGATGATTAATGGTGTATAATATTTAGCGAACCGATCTACAAATACTTGGGAAGGGGCACGTTCTGCTTGTGCTTCTTCCACTAAGTGAATAATCTTTGCAATCGTCGTATCATCCACATGTTTCGTAACCCGTACCTCAAGAAGTCCTTCTTCATTTAAGGTTCCAGCGTACACTTCATCATCTATTCCCTTAGCAACAGGTACCGATTCTCCAGTGATAGCCGCTTGATTGATCGTGGATGCACCTTTACTAACTATTCCATCCATTGCAATTTTTTGCCCAGGTTTTACAATCATGATATCGCCGATTTTGATCTCTTCAATTTCTATCATGAACTCTTTGGTCCCTCTACGAATGAACGCTTCTTTTGGTGCGATATCCATAAGAGAGCGAATCGATTGGCGGGCTTTATCCATTGAATAGGATTCTAATGCTTCACTTATTGCGAAGAGAATCACAACAGTAGCACCTTCACCCCATTCTCCAATAATAGCAGCACCTATTACAGCAATCGTCATTAAAGTCCTCATATCAAACTGAAAACGAATCAAGTTTTTAACTCCTGTGAGAAAGAGGTGATAACCACCAATAATCATAGATGCTGCATAAGCCAATACCGTAGCTACACTTTCTTCCCCATTTAATTGCCCATAAAAATAACCAAGTAATAGGAAAATAAGTGCGCCTATAACCGAAGAATTCTTTTTCCAGAAAGGTTCCTTCACTTCTACAAGACCTTGTTTTTCGGGAGTGACTTTTAAATTTTCAAAAGCTCCCGCTTTTTCCAATTCTTCAATGGAAGCATCACCAAAAACTGTAATTTTAGAAGCTCCAAAGTTTAATTGTACATCTGATACTCCATCTAGACTTTTTACATTCTTTTCGAACTTAGCTGCACAGTTTGCACAAGAAAATCCTTGAACTCGATAGACTGCTTTTTCTTCTGAAGTCTCTAGCTTATTATTCATGCACTGCCACCTCCTTTTGGTGAGTAAATGCAATTTGGACTAACTGTTTAACATGATCATCATCCAAGGAATAAAACACTAACTTTCCTTCTTTCCGATATTTAGCTAAACCTAAGTTTCGCAATAACCTTAGGTGGTGAGAGGCAGTCGCAGTTGTACACCCAACAATACTCGCTACATCACATACACATAATTCATCTTCTTCACTCAACGATAAAGCGATTTTAATTCTTGTATCATCAGCCAATGCTTTGAATATTTGCGAGACAGCCATTGTATTTTGTTTGGATACAGATTCTTTCACTCTTTTTACTTTTGACTCATCAATACAAGTTACTTCACATACATCAGTTTGTTTCATTTTTTTCACCGCCATTATTCAAATGCTTATTTGATTATTTAGTATATGAGGTATTTTTTCATTAGTCAAACAATTATTTGAATGTTTGCTAAATTTCACGTATTCACATTTCGATCAATAAAAGGGTCAGACCTTCTCTCTATCGTTTATGACGTGTAAACGGTTTAGAGTGTGAGATCTGACCCTTTCCTAATTTATTAAGCTTCTGGAGTTGGTGTAGGCTTAGCGTATCCATTCTCATATTTTTTATCAATTGCTTTTCGGATTTCTTTAATAGATTTTCCTTCGCTATAATCAATGACCGATTGTGCGGCTATTTCTAAACAGACACCACATTTTGTTCCATGATCATCCCAAGTTAATGCTCCATTCCTTTTGTTTTCAAAAATAAAGCAATCATAGTTACTTTTATGACTCACCGCTTCACCGCATCCACAATAACAAGGAATTTTTTCAAGCAAATCTTTATGGTTAGCGGCTGCGGTATAAATTAATTTCATATCTTCTGATTTACCGTTCATAAAGTTCGGCAATACATCAATGCTGCTTGTTTCTTCACGGACATCACTAATAGCATGTTCTGTGTGTTCTGCATGAACTTCTTCTTTTTCACTTTTCTGTTCCTCAACCGTAGTATTTGAACATGCTGATACTACTCCTAATAAAACACAAATCACAATCATAAACGAATGTTTAACTTTCATTTTTTTATCCCTTTCCTCTTCAATGTTAATTAAAGTGTAAGCTCCTGTATTCAAGATAACAAGTCCTATTAAACAGCTAGCTTAAATTTATGAGATTAAATGATGACAGGATCAAAGGTTTCAACTTTCATTATCGTCATCTCTCTCACATAACCATTTACTTATACATGAATTAAAAGAAAAGCCAAGAGATGTCTCACGGCTTTCCCTCTTTAATTATTCACCTGTTTTAGCGAAACGTTCAATTCTTTTGCCAATTTCATCACGGACACGCCCAAAAATAGCCCATTTTTCTTCATCTGTTCCTTCCGCTTTTGCTGGGTCATCAAATCCCCAGTGTTCACGTTTTACATGTGGAGGTGTCACGGGACATTTGTCCGCCGCATCGCCGCATAACGTTACAACAAAATCAGCATGATTTAAAATATCAGGGTCAATGATATCCGAAGATTGATTGGAAATATCAAGTCCAACTTCGTTCATTGCTTTTACGGCATTAGGATTTAAGCCGTGTGCTTCAATTCCTGCACTAAGCACTTGCCACTCGTCTCCTAGATATTTTTTTCCCCAAGCTTCCGCCATTTGGCTTCTGCAAGAGTTTCCCGTACATAAGAAGTAAAGTGTTTTTTTCGTCATGTTGATTTCTCCTTTTTAAGTAAAATTCGTTTTTAATGAATAATAAGCAACCATATATACAAGCCAACTAATGTAATAAACAATGTTGGGATGGTTAAAATAATTCCTGTTTTAAAGTAAGTTCCCCATGAGATCTTCACGCCTTTTAATGAAAGTACATGTAGCCACAATAATGTAGCCAAAGAACCAATTGGTGTAATTTTCGGTCCCAAGTCCGAACCGATGACATTTGCATAAATCAGTGCTTCCCTGATCACGCCTGTTGTACTCGTATCCTTGATCGCAAGTGCATCAATCATAACAGTTGGCATATTATTCATGAGCGAGGAAAGTGTAGCCGCAATAAAGCCCATTCCTATCGTTGCTGTGAATAACCCTTGATCAGCGGTAACTTGGATTACATCTGTTAATACATTCGTTAATCCAACATTTCGTAGACTGTAAACTACTACATACATGCCAATCGAGAAAAATACAATTGCCCATGGTGCGCCTTTAATCACTGTTTTCGTGTTGACCGCTGGGCTCCTTCTAGCCATCATTAGGAAGAAAATTGCGACGATGCCTGCAATGATGGATACAGGTACCCCAATAAATTCACTTGAAAAATAACCAATCAGCAATATTCCTAATACAATCCAAGACAGTCGAAACATTCTTTTGTCTTGAATGGCATCCACTGGTTTTTTAAGTTGTGATACATCATAATTTTTCGGAATACTTTTACGGAAAAACAAATATAAAACCAAAATACTTGCTACCAGTGCAAAGAGGTCTGGTACGATCATTCTTGATGCAAACTCGGCAAAACTAATACTGAAAAAGTCTGCCGACACAATGTTTACAAGATTGCTTACCACCAAAGGTAAAGAGGTAGTATCAGCAATAAAGCCACTCGCTATGATAAATGGGAAAATCATTTTATCACTAAACTTCAAGGCACGAACCATTGCTAATACAATCGGTGTAAGGATAAGAGCCGCTCCGTCGTTTGCAAAAATAGCAGACACAAGAGCACCCAGAATACTTACATAGACAAACATTCTTACACCATTTCCCTTAGCCGCTCTAGCCATATGTAGAGCTGCCCATTCAAAAAAGCCTATCTCATCTAAAATAAGGGAGATAATAATAATGGCGACAAAAGCGAGCGTTGCGTTCCAAACAATTGATGTCACGTCAATGACATCTGTAAAATCTACCACACCAACAAGTAAAGCTAAAACCGCACCGCCACAAGCTGACCATCCAATCGACAATCCCTTTGGCTGCCAGATAACAAGAATGAGTGTTAATAAAAAAATGATAATTGCCAAAATAACTGATCCCACTGAAGTAGTTCCTCCTAGTTAGTCACAACATATTCGTTTTCCTTGTGCTGTTAATTCTTCTAATTTAAAGTTTAGACTTGGCAAGTCCTTGATAACGGTTTGAATATATGAGAAATACGAAGATGTTGGGTTTAACGAATAGAATATCCATTGCCCTCTTCTGGCTTCTTTCACGATTCCGCTATCTTTTAATTTTCGTAAATGTTGGCTAATAGCAGGTTGGCTCATATCAAATAGGTCCACAAATTCACAGACACAACACTCATGCTCAGACATAATTTTAATCATGGTCAAACGTGTTTTATCACCAAGAAGTTTAAGAACGTTTGCGGTCATTTCAATATCTAATTTTTCATTCATTTGCATGTTTTACTTACCTCCCTTACTTATTCAAAAATAATTATATACTTATATACAAAAGAAAATATCCTTTAAATCTTTTTAAACCCTTATCATTGTATAAGCATATCCTTATACACACAAGCAAAAAAAGCATCTTCAATAAAAAACTGTTACTTTAAGCTGCTTAAAAAATGGTTTCAAATTAACTCCGATTACATAGCTAGTAATCGTTTAACGGAATATTTAAAAGTAATTGTGAGTTTTTATAATTTGGATAATTGGGTTACTGAAGCATTTAGTCTTCATATGTATGGTGCTAGTACAGTCTTGTGAACATGACTATACTAGCACCATGATTCCTATTTAAATCAGGTTTAATATCCAATTTATTGTTCAATTAAACTGTCGTTACAACTCTGTAATAATTCCGTAACTCATAAATAATTAACTTTGTCTGTTTTTAATAGGTTTCATTATTACTGCATGGTCTACCCTGAGGTACATATTAAACAGCCGACCATATAAGCGGCCGGCTATCCTTTATAAATATTTCCGATGCACGCCTTTGCCATCATATGAAAAGAGCACTTCTTTTTTCTCCATGACCGATTCCAAATGAACAGGGCGTCCCCAAAGCTGGTGAATATAAGGCAGTACCTTTTCTAGATATTTCAAATCTAGCTCAATATCTTCGTACCAATGTTTCAGATATAGCTCGCCGTTTCTTAGATAGTCGCCATCATTTACCGTAATGTATGGAAACCCGCCATTGACGCGCATGCTGACGAGCTGATCGCGAACCTGCTCCCATGCCTTATCAACCACTTTGTAATCCTTCCCTTGCTTTTGGAATAGATACATATCTTCGCGTGTCACTAAGTCTTTAGTTAAATAATTCCGGATAAAAGATATGTCCGCTTCGATTTCTCGAACTTCAAACATCTTTTCTCGACCAGAATCTGGCTTGACACCAAGTTTCTTCATTTCATCAGTCGGGTTATTATAACGTTCTTCAATATCTTCGAAAATCTTCAAACCGAGGTAATATGGGTTTATACTTGTACGTGATGGTTGGACGACACCAGCATTCAGCTTGGCGAACTCCAATGCTTCTCCCGAAGTCAAATCCAATTCCCTGACGATTCTTTGATGCCAATAAGATGCCCAGCCTTCATTCATGATTTTCGTTTCAAGCTGTGGCCAAAAATAAAGCATTTCTTCGCGCATCATTGTTAAAATATCCCGCTGCCATTCGGTCAAATCACGGCTGTATTGTTCAATGAATAGTAAGATGTCCTTTTCTGGCTGTGGTGGGAATTTCTTTTTCTTTTTCCCTACACTACGTAGTGGTTTTTCTTTGTTATCCAAGGACCACAGATCATCATATGCGGACACAATTGGTTTAATTTCATCCTCATCATAATCTTCGTCCTCCATGGACCAATCTAGCTTCGGCCGGATTAAAGACGGATCGATATGTTCATCAATGGCCAACACTGCATCTAGAAATATTTCGACCTCTTTTTTGCCATGTAGAATTTCATATTGGCGAATCCGATCGGCCGTTGCTGCCATACTTTCGACCATATCACGCTTTGTATTCTGAAATCGAACATTATTTTTGAAGAAATCACAGTGAGCAAGCACATGCGCAACAATCAATTTGTTTTGAATGAGCGAGTTTGAATCCAATAAAAACGCATAGCAAGGATTTGAATTAATAACCAATTCATATATTTTACTCAACCCAAAATCATACTGAATTTTCATTTTATGAAATTGTTTCCCGAAGCTCCAATGGGAAAACCTGGTTGGCATTCCGTACGCACCAAATGTATAAATGATTTCTGATGGACAAATTTCATACCGCATCGGATAGAAATCCAGTCCAAATCCCTCTGCAATCTCAGTAATTTCACTTATCGCATATTCCAATGCTTTCTGATCTTCTGTATTCATCCGCCTCTCCCCCTTTTTTCTTCCTTACATTAATGTATGAAAAAAGCGCGGGAACATGACGGAAGTTGGAATAGCTCCATAATATTATCCCCATATGAAGCATATTAAAGAATTTATAGAGTAGCACACAGCCGATCTATGTTCTTTTTAGGAGTCTTATTGATCTCCAAAGGATCGAACATTTTTATGAATATCCTGTACAGACCCATAAAATACATTATAAACCACAGAAGTTTTTAACCATTTCCATATGTATTTTTTCATAGACGACACCTCATTTTAGCGTTCCCTAGCTTATTTTCTTATTCAACATTACTCCCCCTTTAGTTGAACAGGAATAACGGTTGCCTTAGCAACCCCTTATTCCACGATAGTACCCGTTAGCCATCCATGTAGCGCAAGACCAATGCCTTCACCACTGAGGATGAAAATGGATGCTCCTGCTAATACTGTTTATTTTCATGAGAGTTGAAAAAGAATGATTTACTTATGTCCGTTTGTATCTTGAATTTATCTTTAGGTAAATCTTCCACTTTTATTTCTTTATGTTTAAAATTTATTACCTCAAAACCAGGAATCCTAAAAGTAATAGTTTCAAGACCATAGGGAGGCATAATGGACAAATTACCACCATTGGTTCAGTTTCCTTCAGCAAAGTAAGAAGATGGCGGACAAAGAACAGATAAATCAGATGTTACTCAGTGGCTGTCAAAACTCAAATAGTATTACAGTGAATTTTTTGCGTAAGGTATTAAAAAATAGCCATTCCATCGAGGAACAGCTGCGCTCTGTAAAGTAATATTTAACTACTTTTTAAACTCTTGGTAATACACTTCAAGTAGTTTTTCTACTGAAATATTATCTATTGTCATTCCTGTTAAGTCACTATCCTTAATTTGTAAGTTTCTTAGGTTGCTGTTACTAATTTTAGTCCCCTGAAGGTCACATCTTTCAAAAGAGATTGGTTCTTCATCATCTCCAAGGTTTGTATCTATAAAGCGAACTCCTCCTAAAGTAACTAACCTCACTTTGCTATGAGAAAGGTTTAAATCAGCATAAAGAGAATGTTTGAAATTAATATTTTGGAACTTTGAGTGACTAAGGTTACAGTTATTGAAATGAGTATTCATTATGTTGCTATTACCAAAAGAACTTCCTTCTAAATTTACTTGATAACACTCTGTTTTTTCCATATTGCAATTCTCATATTGAACATTCGAAATATCCTTATTTTCGACTAGGCTCTCTATCCCTAATGAGCTCTCTTTTCTCTTGATGTAGCAATATTCATCTTCTGTTATAAAGGTAGTTCTATAACCCATTTTCTCGTAAAAATGGTGGTTATTAACTTGTCTACTCGATGTCTCAAGTTCCCAGGTTTTTACGGTAGGAAATTCTTCCTCAATTAATTCTATTGCTCTTGAACCGATTTTTTTCCCTTGATGTTTAGGGTCAACGAAAATACGATCTATTCTTCCAAAGGATTTACCCGTTATGGTCACTATAATGCCACCAACGATATCTTTGTTATATATTATTTTGTAATAAGCTAATTCTTCAATCATATATTTAGTCATTTCAACTGAAGAATAACCAGGAGGTTGGATATTGTAATCTAAGATCCCTTGATTCTTAAGCCATCTTCTTGCTTCTTCATCAAATGTTTCTTTCATTATTTCTGTTAGCTTCTCAGCATCCAAAACGGATGCTTTTTGAATAGTTATCAACATATATTTCTCCCTTTTACAAAGATTGAATGAAAACATACTCAGCTAAATTACCCGTTAATTGAGTAGGCTCTTAGGTTACAAAATACCATAATAAGGAAACTATTTCTTGTCTATTTTAAAAGCCATAATGTTTACGAAAAGAGCCTAGCATAAAGAACATATCATCTACATCTTACCATTTTTTATCCATGTCCAAATTTGATAACTACCAAATACAGATACAAAGAAAAGTAAAATTATAAATATAACGTAAATGGATAAACTATTTATTTCTTGTAACCCTTCACTATTAGCCACTACCCAAACGGATAAACCAATTAACATTAAATAACAAAATACAGTTGGAATACCCCATACTATTCTTCGTTTTCGATTTTTCATAAGGTTCCTTTCATAAATACAAGTACGAATATTAGTAGGTTTATGTTTCATATACAATATCATCCTTGTTCAAGTATAATCTTTCACAATTTAACAATATATGTATTATAATACAAATTGCCAACTGCATTTTCAATTAACCATAATTCCCCTCGTTCATATCATCATACTTTTACAAAAATAACAGATTTAAGTAAAGAAAATAATGAACGTCTCTTTTTAAATGATAATTTTTATAGCGCAGAAATCACGAAAAAATATGGAAAGAAAATAGAACAAAATAGAGATGTTACAGGTTATGATTATTATGAGTTAAGAAAAGGAATTGAAGTCTCAACTAACAAATCTGGCTAAATCACAAGATTTATCATAACCGACAGGAATTTAGAAACTGTAAAAGGAATAAAAATTGGTAACAAAAAGGAAAATGTAATAAAAGCATATGGAAAGAATGATCATTTCCGTTTAGATCAAGGGCTGAATATTATTAACTAGGTAGACTTCATTTTTTTAAGCTAATTCTTATTTTGTACCTCTAAACCAAACTAGTTAGATGCAAATCACATAATCTTGATCTTTAATTATTCCGTAACTATATCTTCATGTACCGCTGTTTGGTAAGCTTGTTTAAGATGATTAATTTGATTTGAAAACAGTAATCTAAAAAGGAGCGTAGGAACATGACGGAAGTTAGAATAGCTCCAAAATATTATAACTACATCCCCCATCATTCTACTCATTTAAAATCCTTCATTTTTTGAAACAAAAAAAGACACAGCTTTCTGCCATGCCTTTCAATTCCTTTATTCACTTACTTTCTTCAACCGTTAAATTTAATAACTTATTATTGGCTAGGTTATGTTTGATTTTGACAAGCACATTGAATTCTTTTCCACTTTCCGCTACCAAGAAAAGAAAATCATCTTCTACTTCATCTTTTGTCAATTGTTTTCGGCCTTTATATTCGTAGTCGGTGACTTCTTCAGCCGGATGGTTTGCTTGTACAACAGCAATGGCAATTTTTCCGTATTTTTCATAATCAGGCTGTTGGGCCAAAACTAGTTGAAACGAGCTAAGGCTTAGGATGAATATAAGTATACCTATGATTTTCTTCATCGTTTTCCTCCTGTTGCAATGGTATACCTATAGTATGGAGCGTATTCTTCTTCTTATTCTAAAGTTTTAAAAAGCGGACGATGCAAGCATCAATAAAACGGCACGGTTGCGATTCCATTCCTCGTAAATTACCTCGAGTGGAGGGCTCGTTTCATCGACAAGGTAGCTTAACTCAATCGTCATGGCCGGTCGTTCAAATTCGGTGATGAACCAATCGGTATAGCCGCTTCCATTGGCATGTTTCTCAGGAATAGACAAGTTGTAACCTGTTAAAACCGCCGTCTTTTCTGCCAAAGAGTAATCACGTAAGATATTCTCAGGCTTATTATGGTAATACCAAAAAATTTCACGCCCTGATGTATGATAGGAAACAGCAAGTATTGGTTTGATTTGTTTAGTAAAGTGAACGAGCGCTTTTGATTCAGAGGCTTGCAGCGGTTTCTTTCCTTTGTAAAATTGATAATTTGGTGCCTGTGTATTTGTGTCCAGTTCATTCCAACCGGCTGGATATTGACGATTTAAATCTATCCCTCTTCCATTCGCCTTCCACCTTGACCAGTTTGTGCTAAAGTTGTTCATCCTAAACAATGCCCATTTTTCCTGTAGATCAAATGCGGAAAAATCCCCTTGTTGGATTTGAACACCATCCGGATTTAACAGAGGCACAAATATGAGGCTGACTTCATCTAATATATTTGTGGAATACCCATCAATGTTCAACTTTGATTCATAGGCTTTTGCGTATGCATTGATCATTTTCATAATTAATAAAGTAGAGAGCCATTCTCTGCCGTGGTGTGAACCGTTAATCAAAATTGATTTTTTTCCTTTTCCAAGCTTCACTGCCCAAATATTCTTTCCCTTTTCAGATTGACCGATTGACATCAAGTCAAGATGATAGCGTTTCTCCAAATCCTTTATCTCTTTTTCAAACTGCCCAACTGTATAGACAGGATTTGATGTCTTTGTGTCAGCTTGAATGGGAAAACCAATCAAAATCATGGAACCTACTATGCAAACGATGACTCGTTTCATTTATAAACCACCTTCGTTTACCCGGTTTAACAAGTTCGAACTAACAGTACTTTAATTTTTCTCCCGCATTAACGGAAAGTCAAGCCCCTCCACTGATTGAAGTTTTACTTTATAAGAAAATCTTTGATTGGGGAAATACGGTGAACTTTGCCAACGCGACAGTAAAACAACGCTAACCATCAATGGAGAGGAGGAAATCTCCACTAATGGAATTTTCATTTTAGCCAGGTAAATAGCAACAATCCCTAAGAAATAACATCTCCACATTTTTCATTGTAATAAACGAACAAGTTTGAACAAACTACAAATAGCTCCTTAGTAAGGAGGAGATTTCATGACCAAAACGGATTACGACAGAGCATTGTTTTACACACACAGGTCAGAATGGGATAATTTGCTTATCTTAATGGTCCGCACCCGAGATCATTTTCTCTCAAAAAAGATTGAGCGCTTTTTGCATGCATATCACTTTGAACATGATCACAAGCTCATTGAAACACATCTATATACATTACTTCGTTATCTCGATCATGCAGCTGAAAATATGACAGATTACTTCGAGCTGCTTCCTAGCTAACATTGCTATAGCTTCTGCAAATTGGAAACATATATACATGAAAAAGAGGGGCGTCTAAAAAAGAAAAGGGCCAGACCCTGCAACAACTAAATACAGTACAAGATTAGTGTATGAAACACTACATACTGATTTAGTGTGCGGGGTCAGACCCTTATAAGACGCCTTTTTTCTTTACATACCTATTAGATCAATTGTTGAATACGTGTCATGAAATCTTCCATAACAACCGTTAATTTTTCTTTCGTGTCCTTCATCGTCTTTCCTTGTACACCAAAGTAAAATTTGATTTTTGGTTCCGTACCCGATGGTCGTAAACATACCCATGTGCCGTCTTCTAAAAAGTATTTAAGTACATTGGATTTAGGTAAGTCAATTGCAGTTTGTTCGTTTTTTAGCAAGAAAAGCTTTTGACTGCTTTGGTAATCTTCCTGAACCACTACATGGTATCCAGCAATTGCTTTTGGCGGATTTTCACGGAACTCATTCAATATCCCCTGAATTTGTCTGGCACCATCAATTCCTTTAAGCGTAAGTGATTGTAACCCTTCCAGGTAAAAACCGTATTTTTCAAAAACTTCTAATAATCCTTCATACAATGTCATGCCTTGTTGTTTGTAATATGCACATACCTCAGAAGCTAATACGACAGATTGAATGGCATCTTTATCTCTCGCGAAATCTTTAATTAAATAGCCATAGCTCTCTTCATATCCAAATAGAAACTGGTGTTCACCTGACTCGTGGTACTGACCAATTTTCTCGGCAATGAATTTAAACCCAGTCAGGACGTCTATCGTTTGTAACCCGAAACTAGTAGCAATCGCGCGGCCTATTTCGGATGTCACAATCGTTTTCAATACCACTCCATTTGTAGGTAAAGTTCCCTTTGCTTGTTTTTGTTTTAATAAATAGTCCAAGAACAGTGCACCGGTTTGATTGCCAGTTAACACCACATATTCCCCATCCAAATTTTTCACAGCGACTCCAAGGCGGTCAGCATCAGGATCTGTTGCAATTAATAGATCCGCGTCTACTTTGCTACCAAGCTCAATGGCTAATTCAAATGCCGCTGGCTCCTCTGGATTCGGTGAGGTAACCGTAGAAAAATTAGGATCAGGCAGCTCCTGTTCCTTTACAACATGGACATTCTTATATCCAAGATCCTTCAATGCACGCCGCACGGATTTGTTAGCTGTACCATGAAGCGGTGAAAAGACAATTGAAATATCCGTTTCCGCTGCAAGTGTTGGATTTTCTGGAATGCTTAATAATTGTTCATTATAGGCTGTATCCAGCTCTTCGCCAATGGAAACGATAAGCCCTTTTTCCTTCAATGTCTTTGCATCATCAACTTGAAGAACAAGTTCATTTTCAATTGCATTCACATATTGAATGACTTTGTCTGCCGCATCTAGTGGCAACTGGGCACCATCTGGACCATATACTTTATATCCGTTATATTCAGGTGGATTATGACTTGCAGTAATAACAATTCCCGAAAAAGCATTCAATTCTCGAACAGCGAATGATAATTCTGGTGTCGGACGAAGCTCATCGAAGAGATAGGCTTTAATACCGGAAGTCGCAAGGGTCTTTGCTGCTTCTAATGCAAATTCTGGAGACTTATGTCTGGAATCATAGGCAATGACCACACCACGTGATTTCGCTTCCTCGCCAAATGATTCTATATATTGAGCTAAACCCAATGTTGCCTTTCTGACTGTATATACGTTCATCCGATTCGTTCCTGCGCCGATTTCCCCACGCATTCCGCCTGTCCCAAATTCAAGGTTTTTATAGAATGCATCCTCTAGCAATGCATCATCGCCTTCTAATTGGTCAAGCAACACTCGTAATTCGTTGTCTAAATTTGGATCCCCTATCCATTTTGCGTATGTATCTCTCCAATTCACAAGCACAGTCCCCTTTTCTATAACGTGGATAACATTTTGAAAATTCACACTTGGATATATATTTCCTTTTTACCGTACCACATTTGTATAAAAAAAAGAAGCAGAAAAAGCGACTGTTCCAAAAGAAATGAACAAGCTCCGAAACGACTAAAAATCGTAGAAAACAAGGATGTTTTCATATTTACTTTTTTGAAATTTATGTAACTTACAATCATCTTATCCCCCCACTTCTTTAGACCTATTTAACTTACTATAATATCTATCACTACTTTCACACAAAAACCCATTCATCCGTTTGCATTTACCCAGAATACTTATAGAACAATCGACAATTCTATTTGGAGTATCCAAATAAAGGGAAACTTCAATCGAGGGAGATTTCTTCATCCTCCACCTACGTTTCTTCGGTTCCTCTAAGTCTTGAGCTGGGGGTCTTGACTTTCCGTTAATACGGGATAAATCCACTTTCTAGCATTATGCAAATAACTTTTAGTAAGTACATTTATTTTACATAAGGGCTTTGGACATACTATAATTTTTATGAAAAAACAATAGGTGGAGAGAAGATGAAAACGATAAAAGATAATCGTGATAACTATTTATTCTTTGCGTGGGCAGTATCTGTCATCGCAACGCTCGGCAGTTTGTACTTTTCCGAGATTAAGCAATATGAACCATGTGAACTATGTTGGTTCCAAAGAATTGTCATGTATCCATTTACAGTGATAGTAGGGATTGCGGTTGTTAGAAAAGATTATCGGATTAGTTTATATACCATGATTCTATCCGGGGTTGGAGCACTAATTTCAAGCTATCATTATTTAATTCAAAAAGTTGCTCTATTCGGTGATCATGCTGCTTCCTGTGGAAGGGTTCCTTGTACAGGGCAATACATTAACTGGTTTGGCTTTATTACCATTCCGTTCCTTGCTTTGACTGCATTCGTCCTAATCTTCATCTGTAGCATTATCATCTGGAAAAAATCCAAGGAGGAGTACGCATGAAAAAAATCATTATTTTTCTAGTCGTCATCATTGCGTTATTCGCAACACTAGGGATTGTAACAACTATGCAAAAAGACGAAAAACTAAAGACAGCGGATAATCCATATGGCACCGACAAGCTTGACCCGGCAACTATCGACCAATTGGATGATCCAAACTATCAAAACATCATCCTGCCAGCCCAATTAGATAAAAAGTTGAAAGCGAAAGAAGATGTAGCCGTTTATTACTTCAGTCCACTTTGTGAGCACTGCAAAAGAACAACACCAGTTGTAGCTCCACTTGCTGAAGAAATGGGCATCGACCTTGTTCAATACAATCTTCTTGAATTCGAACAAGGCTGGAATGAATTTAATGTAGAAGTAACGCCGACAATTGTTTTCTATAAAAACGGTGTTGAACAAGCTCGCATCACAAGTGAAAATGACGAAGCAACATTTAAACAATGGTTCGAAGATAATGGTGTTAATTAAGAGCAAACAACCCTTTTAAGTACTTCTACTTTTAACTAAACTGCAAAATGAATGAAACAACTTTTTAAAGGATAAACAAGAGGCTGACGAGTTTGCGTCAGCCTCTTGTTTAGGTAAAATGAAGGATAATGGCTAGTTTAAAAATTGATTGACCAGCTCTTCGTAGACCATTGAGGAGTTTTCATTATTTTCTTCGTTTTCATTGTTTGATTGAAGAAAGTGATTGCTAAGAAAAGGGAAAAACATACCGCTTTCATTAAGTAATTGAATATTTTTGCTTAATAGTAATTCCATTTTCATATCAATCGAATTCTGTTCACTATTTTCATTTTTCTCAAGAATCGTGGTGATTACTTGCAAACTAGTCATAATCTGATACGCTCTTCTTAACGTCCCAGCGTATGCCTCAGACTGAAGCACACCAATTTTTTTAAAATGTGAGATTTCGTTTTCCGGAAAGTAATTTGGGAAAATAAAGTCAAAAAAATATGATACAAGATTCTCTATTCTTTGTTCTTGTTCATATGTAGAAGAATAAACAACCTTCACTAACAACCCACCCTTGTAAATCAATAAGTATGATAATGGTTTCAGTTTCTTTCAATAGAATACCATAAGATTTAGGTAGAAAGGGTGGAAAATATCGCCACTTACTTTTTCTTATAGGTAGAAAGATTGGTAAAAATTCCATTATCCTATCAGAACAATGTAGTATTTTGTCGAATTAAATATTTATATGTCGAAAGCGGTGGAAAAATGCTTACTAACAAGCGAATTCAAGATAATTTGGCAATAACCGTGCCAAAAAAGTGGAATGAATTAACAACAGAAAAACTTATGAAAGATTATTGGAAAGCCCCCAAAAAGCTGATACACGAATGGCGAATGAGTAAAAAGGTAACAATTAATGGAGAAACTGCTCAGTGGACAAAACCGTTACAAGAAGATGATGTACTGGGAATTCCCGTATTCGAATTTCCCATCACCGATTCCCCAGTGCCGAAGGATCTCCATATCGATATTTTATATGAAGATGACCACCTCCTAATTGCTAATAAACCAGCTTGTATGGATACCCATCCCGCAAAGCCTGAACAAAACAACACACTTCTTAATGGAGTTGCTTATCACTTAGCAGAAACGAATCAACAGCCGTTCATCAAACATATCCATCGCCTTGACAAAGATACAACAGGTGCTGTGCTATTCGCGAAAAACCCCTTCGTTGGCGCCATTCTAGATCGGATGTTAGAAGAACGTACAATAACTAGGACCTATGTAGCATTAGCAGAGGGGCAAATGACGAATGACCAAGGTCGCATTGATGCTAAAATAGGACGGGACCGCCATCATGCTACGAGAAGACGAGTATCGCCGACTGGCCAAACAGCCATCACTCATTATAAAGTACTAAGATCTTTTCCCGAAAAAAATCTAACGATGGTAAGCTGTACATTAGACAGTGGACGCACTCATCAAATCCGTGTCCACTTTAGTCATATTCAGCACCCATTAGCAGGCGATACTTTGTATGGGGGTAAGAAAACATTTCCCCGTCAAGCTTTACATGCCCGAAAAATAGCCTTCATTCATCCCATGACTGAAGAAAACCTGTGTATTACTGCACCATATTTAGATGAACCGCCCATTTTCACCATATAAAACATCCATTAGCGTCTGCTTCCAACCCAACGATGAAAAGGTTCAGATTCTCAAATTGTATCACCTTATGAAGGTGGCGGTGCCCAGCTGGTTTTGCGAAGCCCCGCCCATTCCCCCCAAAAAAAGGATGCCGAATCGGCATCCTTTTTTTGGGGGATTGAGTTAAGAAGCACGTCTGGTGCCACGTAATATCAGACTTAAAATAAACACGAATACGATCGCGCCAATCAATGCTGGTATGATCGCAAAGTTAGAAATAACAGGTCCCCAATTTCCTAAAACCAATGACCCTAACCAAGCACCGACGAAACCCGCGATAATATTTCCGACTATCCCAAATGGCACGTCACGTCCAATAATCATTCCTGCTAGCCAACCAATAATCCCACCAATAATTAATGACCAAAGAAAACTCATACTATTTAATTCCTCCTTCAATGTTTTAGATTGCAAATGCTAAGAGGCTGCGCACCCTCTTACTTCTAATCAACGGAAGTGATTTTTAGGTGCAGTTCAAAAATCGAGTGACATATTTCTATAATATTGAATAATATCCTGCTTTCTATCTTATCCCTTGCGCTGTCACCCGCCACCCATTCGGAGTATTTTGCACTGACGCCTTACTTACCGTCTTATATACTTACTTTCCCCCTGTTTAGATTCTAAAACCAAAAAAAGCCGAATAAATAAATGTAATTATTTCAACGTTTATTTTTGAACAATGTGGGAATATAGGGACCTTTGTTCTAGTACGGAGGAACGCTCAGATCAGCGTGAAGAAGCGTTCGAATACTTGATGAAATTTCGAAGATACCTATTCTCTGTGACATTTCTTTTTATTTACGCCCGCTTTTAATTCATCAGACTCTCACGCTACAAGCGATCATCAAAAAAAACCTGAAACAAGCAATAATCTGCTTGTTTCAGGTTTTGGTTTAAAATTTGACTTCGTCAGGATTTGATCCATATCGTTCATTAAGATTTAATGCATTGATTTTGTTCATTTCATCTAAACTTAATTCGAAGTCAAAACTTTTAGCATTTGATTCAATTCTTGATGGTGTAATTGATTTAGGTATCACTATCGTTCCATGCTGTAAGTGCCATCTTATTAAGACTTGTGCAGCAGATTTATTATGTTTTTTAGCTAAGTGGTTGATGGTTGGTTCATCAATAAGATGTCCTTGCCCGAGCGGCCCCCATGCTTCCACTTTAATATCGTGCTGTTTACAAAACGCTCTTATTTCAAGCTGTGAAAGACGTGGATGTAATTCAATCTGGTTCACAACTGGTTTAATATCTGTATTCGCTAATAAGTTTTCCAAATGATGAACATGGAAGTTACTTACACCGATGGCACGAACTCGGCCTTCCTTATAAAGAGTTTCAAGCGCTTTCCAAGTTTCGATATATTTATCTTGCCCTGGCCAATGAATTAAGTATAAATCCAAATAGTCGAGCCCTAGTCTTTCAAGGCTTGCTTCATATGCTTGAAGAGTTGACTCATACCCTTGATCCGTGTTCCAAACTTTAGATGTGATGAAAAGCTCCTCACGAGGAATTCCGCTTTCTTTAATGGCCTGCCCCACACCTTCTTCATTTTTATAAATAGCAGCAGTATCGATGGAACGGTAACCTACTTCTAACGCTTTCCTTACTGACTCAACAGTTTGAATTCCATTTTCAACCTTGAAAACGCCAAAACCGAGCTGTGGAATTTCTACTCCATTATGTAATGTGATCGTTTCGTTCATACTTTTAATCATCGAATAACCCCCTTCTAAACTAACACAAATTATACCATTAACTGGTTTCTTCTTCTAAAGAAATGATCTCCACAAACAGAATCGTTTTACGCGTACACCCTGTAACCATTTCTAAAAAAAACACATAATCTTATATTATAATTAAACTTTATTGATGTAATTAGCATTAACTATGTAGTTTTTTAAATTTTCTGTAATTCTTTTGTAAAGTTTTTGTAAAGTTTCGTCGAAATAACTTCCCTATAACTAAGAGAATTCGTTACAATAAGTTCGCTAATACTATACATAGGCTTCTGACTTTTAATTGTCAAAGCTATGCCAATTCTGCTTTAATGGGGGTTTTCAAATGGTTTTCAAATCAAAGAAAGACAAGTTCGCACAAGCTCTTATTAATATTTCTCAAAATTTAAAAGAAAGCGCAGATTATTTTGCTGATTTTAAGTTAAAGAACGTTAGCGATCTTAAAGTTTTCTCAGAAATGATGAAAGAATATGAGCACAAAGGCGATGATATGGTCCATGGCGTCATTACAGACCTTAACAATGCCTTCATTACGCCGATTGAGCGTGAAGATATCCTACTATTAACAATGAGCATGGATGATGTGTTAGACGGCATAGAGCATTGTGCCGCTTTATTTGAAATGTATTCAATTATCCATGTGGATGAATACATGTTGAAATTTGTCGAAGCGATTAAAGAATGCACGTATGAAATCGAGAAATCTGTTGATCTTTTAGCAACAAAAAAATTACTAGACATTCGTGAACACGCGATTAAAATTAAAGATTTAGAATCAGTATGCGATGGCATTCAACGTCAATCCATCAAAAATCTGTTTTCAGTTGAAAAAGACCCTATCCGTATTATTCAATATAAAGAAATTTATGAAAGCCTTGAAGAAATTGCTGACCATTGTCAGACTGTCGCCAATACACTTGAAACTATTATCATGAAAAACGCGTAAGGAGTCTTCCACAAATGGATAGTTTATTTCTATTAACGATATTAATCGTCATCTTTGCACTTGCATTTGATTTTATTAATGGTTTCCATGATACTGCCAATGCCATTGCAACTTCTGTATCAACGAAAGCATTAAAACCACGCCACGCGATTATCTTAGCTGCAACGATGAATTTCGTCGGTGCAATGACATTCACAGGTGTAGCCAAAACGATAACGAAGGGCATTGTCGATCCGTTTACATTACCGAACGGCTCCATTGTGATTCTCGCTGCCCTTATTGCTGCCATCACTTGGAATTTAATTACCTGGTATTATGGGATTCCAAGTAGTTCTTCCCATGCACTAATTGGTTCGATTGCAGGCGCTGCGATTGCTGCTGCTGGATTCTCAGAAATTAAATGGGGCGGATTTTTAAAAATACTTGAAGCCCTAATCATTTCACCAATCCTTGCATTTGCTGTAGGTTTTATTGTTTATTCCATTATTAAAATGATCTTTAAAAATAATAATTTAACAAAAACAAACAAGCAGTTCCGTACTATTCAAATTGCTACGGCAGCCCTTCAATCGTATTCACACGGAACAAATGATGCTCAAAAAGCGATGGGTATTATCACTCTTGCCCTTATGACGAACGGCTTCGCAACTACCGATGATATTCCGTTCTGGGTACAATTCTCTTGTGCACTAGCAATGGGTATTGGTACATCAGTTGGCGGTTGGAAAATTATTAAAACCGTCGGCGGGAAAATTATGAAAATCCGTCCGGTAAACGGCGTTGCGGCAGATTTAACAGGTGCTGCCATCATCTTCGGGGCAACACTTATACACTTACCAGTCAGTACAACCCATGTTATCTCTTCATCTATCCTTGGTGTAGGTTCAGCTCACCGAATTAAAGGTGTCAAATGGGGTACTGCCAAGAGCATGATTATTACTTGGTTTATTACATTACCTATTTCAGCAACGCTTGCAGGTTTAATTTACTTCGTACTGAATTTATTTATGTAATACCTCTTTATCCTCCTTTCCGACCTACTGAAGCGGAAGGGTTTTTTTATTGCCCGCTTTTTTCACTTATTCCCTTCCCCCCTTCAAAGGAACTTATTCTTTCAATTAAGTCAACAAATAGATTAAAATAACGTGAAAGAGACTGTAGTCAAAATGGTGCCGCCAAACAGCTTCATATTCATGTTAACAAGCTTAATTATCGCTTGAAACGAATTGCAGCAGTTGGTCATGTTCGTCCGAAGGATCCATGCAAAAAATGACCATCTTTCTAGATTTAAAAATCAGGCATGATCAAGACTTTTTAAGAAAAAATAAAAGGATGGGATCCCCCTTGAACAATGAATCAAAGGAATATTTGGAATCGGAGCTACAAATCATAAGTAAATGGGAAAATGAGCAAAAAGGGTTATGGTTTTGGGAGAAAATTGGCCGTTTACCCTTTAAATTACTTGATAAAGCGACCCCTGCATTTATTCAAGACAAGATCGCTCTCTTACTCGATGAATTAGGAAGCTTCGTTCAAAGTGGCGGGCAATATTTAACGAAAGAACAGTCAGTATTTAAGCGAATTGAAGGATATGTCCCAGGAGAATCCATTACCTCTGTCGATGATTGTGCCAATGTTTCGCTCCTTGTCATGAACTCGGTAAGTGAAGATATTAAAAAGGCCAATAGTAAGCTTGCTACTGTACAAGGGGCATCCACTGGAATTGGGGGGATTTTCACGTTATCTATTGACATCCCTTTATTATTGAGCTTGTCTCTGAAAACCTTACAAGATATCTCCCTAGCATATGGCTTTGATCCGAAAGACAAAGAAGAACGAATTTTTATGGTTAAATGCTTGCAATTTGCGACAGCAGATATTGTTGGCAAAGAAGCAATATTAAATGATTTATCCTCGTTTCACCGCAACGAACAGGCTGATCGAAAAGAAATGGTCAGTCAGCTTCAAGGTTGGCGTGAAGTTGTCTATACATATCGTGATCAATTTGGTTGGAAAAAACTTCTGCAAATGATTCCGATTGCCGGTATGGTCTTTGGGGCCTTTACCAATCGGAGCATGATTGCTGACGTAGCTGAAGTTGGCAGTATGCTCTATCGGAAGCGTCGAATTATGATGCGATTAGAAGCAAAAATCGATTAATTGAAATAACGTTTGTAGAATTCCACAAATATTCGTCTTGTAATTTTCTGATTTCACATATCATATTTTTTCTGATACAGTTATACTTTGTGTACAAAGAGTGATTCTTTTTTGAAATGGAGTGATTTGATTATGCGAATTGGAATTCCTAAGGAAATAAAAAACAATGAAAATCGTGTCGCCATTACTCCCGCTGGTGTTGTCGCTTTACGTAATGCTGGTCATGAAGTATATGTTGAAAAAAACGCTGGTCAAGGAAGCAGTTTTTCAGATGAATCTTATTTAGCTGCTGGAGCTATTATTGCCGAAACAGCCTCAGAGGTTTGGACCACCGCTGAAATGATCCTTAAAGTAAAAGAACCTATCGTGTCAGAATATCAATATTTCCGGAAAGATTTAATTCTTTTCACATACCTACACTTAGCTGCAGATCCTGAGTTAACAAAAGCACTTAAAGATAGTGGTGTCCTTGCCATTGCCTATGAAACGGTTTCTGTGAGTAACACACTTCCATTATTGACGCCAATGAGTGAGGTAGCTGGTAGAATGGCTGCACAAATAGGCGCTCAATTTCTTGAAAGAACTCATGGTGGGAAAGGAATCTTATTAAGTGGTGTTCCAGGTGTAATACGTGGAAAAGTAACGATTGTAGGTGGCGGTGTTGTCGGTACGAATGCAGCCAAAGTAGCCATCGGTTTAGGCGCAAATGTCACGATTATCGATCTCAGCCCAGACCGTCTTCGCCAATTAGACGATATCTTCGGAAATCAAATTTCCACATTAATTTCTAACCCATATAATGTGGCACAAGCTGTATCTGAATCTGATTTAGTCATTGGTGCCGTATTGATTCCTGGAGCAAAGGCTCCTAAGCTTGTTACAGAAGAAATGGTAAAATCGATGTCGCCTGGTTCAGTTGTCATTGACGTTGCTGTTGACCAAGGCGGGATTTTTGAAACAGTTACCAAGATTACCACTCACGATCAACCGACATATGTAAAGCATGGAGTCGTCCATTATGCTGTCGCGAACATGCCTGGAGCTGTCCCAAATACATCAACTCTAGCCTTAACAAATGTGACAATACCGTACGCGCTACAAATTGCCAATAAAGGTGCCGTGACAGCCATTCTTGAAAACGAAGCACTGGCAAAAGGAGTAAACGTCGCAAACGGCGAAATTACCTTTGAGGCCGTTGCTAAAGACCTTGGCTATAAATACGTACACGTTGAAACGGCGTTAAAAAATGAAAATATTAATGGATGAGGCTATTAAGAAAACATCTTAATCCTCTAAGCCGTTTTCTTTTTAGAACCTCACATATAAAAGAACAAAGATAAAAGCAGTGGATTTCATGAACGAAATCCACTGCTTTTAACACTTTTACAGACAAATCTTGATTGTAAATGGGATTTGACATTGCCCAGTATCATATTTCAAAGAAGCGCTACTTTATCATTTGACCATTTAGTTCTACATATAACGACTGTATTTGTATGAAGGACATAGGGACTTAGGCTTCGCGACTTACTAATACAACCAACCTATTTATCAGGTATACTGATTTCACCTTATCACTACGCCTCAAGCCCTAGCAATAAATAATTCCCCAGCTCATTGTTTCAACAACTGTATTTCCTTAAAATTAAATTATCGAAAACAAATCACTAATGGAGGTTTTTTTGTGAAAAATTATCTAATGATTTTTCTTATTATTATTGGAATTGCTTTATTATTTACAATATCCAATACGATTCCTTCGCTTTTTTCTCATGGGGAATCGAATCATACTAAAATGTCAAAAGGAATAGATACACTTGATTTTCATATTTCAAGTGTCGAAGCAAAGATCGTTCCCGAAAAAAGGTCAGATATAAAGGCAGAGTTAAGTGGTAAGGGTTCTGTCAACGTAAGGCAAAAAGGGAATAAAGTAATGATTGAATACAAGCGTAAATGGTTTGAGCAAATTGGCTTCTTCAACGCTCCTAAGCTTACGGTTTATATTCCTGAAGATTATCATGAAAACATGGACATTTCCGTTTCGTCTGGCAGCTTGAAGTTTGCTGGTGACTCAAAGAATCATCCAATGGAACTTAAAGACCTTTCCGTAAATATTGGGTCAGGTCACGCAGATTTCGCCAATCTTAACGTAGATACCTTCACTTCTGTTGTTTCATCAGGAAATTTTGAAATGAACGCTATTACAACAGATTCCGGAAACTTTGACGTGAGTTCTGGCAGAATGGTTGTCAAACATTATAGTGGCCAACTACAAGCTGAGGTTTCTTCTGGACTTGTAAATATCCAGCTTGATAAATTAACCGCTCCAGCTGATGTTACAGTAAGTTCAGGTTCCGTCAAATTAGATGTACCAGACGACGCGAGCTTTACGCTTCATGGCAAAGTAAGCAGCGGAGTTATTAATAATAGCTTTCAATTAAAAAACGCAACGACATCAGATAAGAATATAGAAGGAACGTATGGCACTGGTAAATATCCAATAGACCTTCAAGTATCGAGCGGCAACATCACTGTGCATTAAGTGTACCTGTTCATTTTTCCATAATAAAAGACATCCAGCAAAATTTGAGAACCCCTCCGCTAAAATGTATGACTTCTAGCAGTATCACATATAGATTAAATAGCTTGTGATAAGAGGAGGGTTTTAATGGCAGATGAATTTGTAAGCAAATCCTTAGATGAAATCCGTTTCTGGTCAAGGATTATGAAAGAGCACTCCTTATTTTTAAGTTTGGGTTTCAGTTCAGATGATACTACATTAATTGATGAAGCCAAGCAATTCATCACGGTTTTTGAAAGAATTGAGGAGCAATTAAATCGGTTTTCCCCTAGTTCAGATCCACAGCAGGTTCAAGCGTTTAACAATCAAGTGTATCAATCCGTGGCGTCTATTTGGGCTTATAAAAGAAAGGTATTGGGTCTAACTTTACGATGTGAGGTGCTCTCAAATAATTACCCATTGTTGATTGATCATACGAGTCGAGAAGCTGCTTATTTCGCGAATCGATTGAAAGAGCTCAATGAAGGAAAACTTGTGCCTTTGCCTGAGGCGATTATTCAAGAAAATGTTTTCTTCCTTAAAATTATGGCGGATCACGCCAAGTTTATCGGGCATCTTTTAGATCCGACCGAAAGAAAACTAGTCGACCAAGCACGAGAATTTAGTCATGATTTTGATCAACTTCTGTACCAAGCAATCGACTTGGAGCATATGAGACCAGAATCCGAGACGCCTGCCCTTCTAGACCAATTTTTAGATCAAAACAGAGTTTCCGTCGTTTCACTAAGGGACTTCAAGAAAACAGCGCGAGATTTAATCGAAGCATGCCGGATCAAGAGTAATATTCACCCTCTTCTAGCTGATCATGTATTTAGGGAAGCAGAAAGGTTTATTGAAATTATCGATATGTTTGAAGGACATCTTCAAAATAGTCATTGATAAAGTGAAACTTCAATCAGTGGGGTTTTCTTCATCCCCACTGATTGTTAGCCCCGTTCTAGTGTCGCTAAATCTTCGATAAAGCGACACTACGAACCCGATTGGTTCAACCTACGCTTCTTCGATTCCTCTAAGCCTTGAGGTGGGGGTCTTACTGCCTGTTAATGCCGGATAAAAAATTTCATATGAAAAGTACGAGGAAATATAAATAAAAGGAAGCTTCCCTACTCGCTTTATTAAGCGGAAGCTTTCTTTTTTATGTTTCCCCTTGTTAGCCAGACATCGGTTAATGTTCGCTTGGCTGCTAATCCTAGCTCCTCCCTTTTTTTACGCTCTTAACCTACTTCATCCTCTCTCCTACCTTCTTTGGCGGATAGACGAAAACCCTTCTTCGGTTTGAGTAATGTAGTAAACTAGGGATTTTCACAATATTGTCTACTGGTAAAAAGGATGCCATCGTGTTGATTAAAGTGGTTACTTTAGCTTTCGATACCTTCCATTTATCATGATGGATGTCTCCTCTTAATAGTTTTTTTCCCTGAAACGAATACATACAATACCGCTCCAACAGCCAGTGATCTAAAGACCCTGGCAATGATTCAAACAATACATCTCCCGGTTTATAGGTAAGATCAAGTTTTTCAGAGGTGCTTTTATCTAAGTGCCTTTCGCTCTTAAATTGAAAACCATTTTTCAGCTGCTGAAATTTCATATGCGCATGTTTATAGGGAAGCCCTACTGAGAGCTTTGCCCCAATCACAAAGAGTGGATGGTTCGCAGCCAGGCTGAAAAAATAGATACCTGGAATGCCCTTATACGTCACATAAGTTCGGACGTTTAACTCCAGATAGGAATTCAACATTGGAAGAGGAGGAATTCCCCTTGCCTTCATTTTCGTGACCCTAAATGGAATGATAGTGATCCATCCCCTATTTTCATAAACATCCAGATCGAATTCAAGTGGTACGTAATTCCTTAAAACATTCGGGTCCATTGGATAATGCATAAATAATAAGTCCTCCCACACCTGACTCAACAACCAAGGTGAGGAAGGCAAAGGAAAAGGTCGATGATCAAGCTGCTTAAATTCAACGTGCATGATTCTTCCTCTCTCCTATCATGAATAAGATTTAACACTTTTATTTACCTTATCCTATATCACCGATATTTATGAACATGACGAGTAACAATGGGCGAATTGGGGATCACAAATTGTTTACAACAGGAAATGTTTTCACTCACTTTCAGATCTCTCGATAATTGGAAATTAAATTGATTTATTTCGTTTCGTCCAAAAATATTTTTCCTGGATTTAGTATTCCTTTCGGGTCTAATACTTGCTTAATCGATAACATGACATCATACGCATTTCCATGTTCACGGCGTTGGTAAATTCTTTTGCCAATCCCGACCCCATGTTCACCTGTACACGTCCCCCCACGACTAAGTGCATAGTCAACAATTTCTGCATTTAACCGCATCGCCTCGGCTACTTCAAACGGATCAGTTAAATCCAACATAAAGAGCACATGATAGTTGCCATCCCCAACATGACCTGCAATGGCTCCTTCTACTTTCGAGAGGTCTATTTTTTCTCGAGTGTTCAGAATCGCATCCGCTAATTCGTGAAGTGGAACACTGACGTCAGTAGACATCAGCTTTTTCCCAGGTGAGCTATGAATTAAAGCATATGCAAGCTTATGTCGCGCTGCCCATAGTTCATTCCTAGCGATTAAATCGATTTCAAACGTAATATTCTCACAGCCCAAGTCACGAACAATGTCCTTTGCAAACTCGACATCTTGCGCTAAGCCTGCCGCGTTACCATGAAATTCAAGGAATAAAGTTGGTTTTTCTTCATATGACTTGTTCATATAGGTATTTACTTGTGTGATTGAGCGCGCATCCATCAGTTCGATTCTTGCGATTGGAATCCCAGCAGACATAATGCCATTCACAGCTGAAACCGCTTGCTTAACAGAAGGAAACAAGGCTCTTCCTGCGACGATTTCTTCTGGAATGCCATATACTTTAAGAGTCAGTTCGGTGAATACACCTAGTGTTCCTTCCGAACCGACAAACAACCCGTTCAAATGTAATCCTGACGAAGATTTCGTCGCTAAGCTTCCAGTATGGATGATTTCCCCATTAGCTAAAACCACTTCAAGGTCACGAACTTGATCGCGCATGATCCCGTATCTAACCGCTGTGGTTCCGCTAGCATTGGTCGCAGCCATCCCACCAAGGGTAGCATCTGCACCTGGATCAACTGAAAAGAATAGTCCATATTTCTTCAGAGCCTCGTTAAGTTGTGTTCGTGTAACACCTGGCTGAACTTTGACTAAAAAATCTTTTTCTCGTACTTCAATCACCTTGTTCATCAGCGACATATCCAGAGAGATGCCGCCATTATAAGGAATCGCATTCCCTTCCAAACTTGTACCGAGTCCAAAAGGAACAACAGGGACTTCTTGTTCGTTGGCAAATTTTAATAGAGCAATCACTTCTTCTTTACTTTCTGGAAAAGCAACGACATCCGGCAAATGTGGAGTATGATAGGACTCATCCCGGCTGTGCTGCTCTAATATCGTTTGATTAGTGGTTACCCGGTCCTCTGCTAATAGACTTTTTAACTCTTTTACATAATTTATCATATTAACCACCTCTTCTTTAATCGTTGTCCCACCTAATCTTAATTCATATTGACAGAAAATTAAATATATTCACGCTCCTATTATGGAAATTAACTTCATATAGCTCGCTAAACAAAAAAAAGCCAATCGTAACTGGCTTTTCTTCCATTCTTATTCATCATCTAATCCTTTACTTTTTCGAGTGCATGCTTCCATGGCATTCAGGATTGAGGCTCTGAAATTGCTTTCTTCCAATGCAGCAACTGCTCGAATGGTTGATCCTCCTGGTGTGCACACATCATCCTTCAAGCTACCCGGATGCTTCTCTGTTTCAAGAACCATTTTTGCGGCTCCGAGCACAGCTTGGGCAGCCATTTTGTACGCTTGCTTTCTTGGAATGCCATCTCTGACTCCGCCATCAGCTAACGCTTCAATAAACATATACACATAGGCAGGTGAAGAACCACTAATAGCAGGCACAGCATCCATTAGTTCTTCTTTCAGAAGTTCTGTTTTTCCAAACGCATTCAAGATATCTTTTACATTAGCCAAATCTTCTTCAGTTATTGACTCATTAATGGCAAAGGCTGTCATTCCTTCTCTAACTAAAGATGGTGTATTTGGCATCGTCCGTACCACTTTAACCGACTTGCCGAAAGCAGACTCCACTGTTTGAATAGAGATGCCTGCAGCGAGCAAAATAATCACAGAATCTTCTTTCACATCATGCTTAACTTCTTCGACCACTTTCGCATAACTCGATGGCTCAACCGCTAAGAATAAAAAATCTGCAAATCGGGCAATATCTTTATTATTAAGTGATCCTTGAACTCGGAGCTTTTCAGTTACCTTGAATAACGTTGCTTCCGAACTTGTACTTACTTTTATTGAATCAGCTGGTACAACGCCCGCCCTGATCATCCCTTCAACCATGGCCTGCCCCATTTTTCCGCAGCCAATAAATCCAATTTGTTTATTCATATAAGACACATCCTATTTGTTTATTCTATCCCGTTTTAACAGTACAGTGGAAAAAAACTCACTGATGGAAGTTTCACTTTATTATAAGATGATTTAAACGAACTATGCTATTATTTAGCAATTAAGATATTTTCTCAGATAGATCCCAATCACACAAAAATATATGGACTTATAAAGTGAAACTTCAATCAGTGGGGGTTTTGACTTTCCGTTCATGCCGGATAATATTGCTAAACAGTGGAGGTAAACATATGACTAAATTTCATGCATTAGCCCGTGATTTTTATGACAAACCAACATTGGATCTCGCGCAATCTTTACTTGGCTGTTTGTTGATAAAAGAAACACCCGAAGGCATCTGTTCAGGGTATATCGTGGAAACCGAAGCTTATATGGGACCTTGCGATCGTGCCGCCCATAGTTTTGGCAATCGACGGACGAAACGGACAGAAATTATGTTTGGCCAGTCCGGACTGGTCTATACATATCAAATGCATACTCATACATTGGTCAATGTCACGAGCGGGGGAGCCGATAAACCTGAAGCCATCCTCATTCGAGCTCTGGAACCAGTCGAAGGAATTGAACTGATGCAGCAAAGGCGTGGCTTACAAGCTGGGAAGAAACTGACGAATGGGCCTGGGAAGTTAACAAAGGCACTTGGGATTACTATGCAGGACTATGGCTTGAGCTATACAAAGCCGCCGATTTATATCACCCCTGGTATGATTCCTGAACATATCTCCAGCGGTCCTAGAATCGGTATTGAGAATAGCGGTGAAGCAAAGGATTATCCATGGCGTTTCTGGATTACAGGGAATTCGTATATCTCCAAGTAGTTGTCTAGGTTCAAAAAGGATCAGACATCAAATGTCTGATCCTTTTTCATTACGGCAGGTTTTTCGTTACAAATGTTCCTGCAATCAAGTCGTGAAGCGCGCGCTTATCTTCTCTTAGTCCAATCATGAAGGCACTAATTATATAGAGAACACCTGATAGTAAAAGGCCGATCATCACCCAAACGAACCCTTTCAATAGTAGTCCGCCAAGTACCTCATCATTCATCAAATTTTCACTCATGAATACATCAAATCCTGAAACACCGACCGTTACAAGAAAACCGATAACACCTATAAATGAAGGCAATCCATATACAATCCCTGCTATGACATAGCGCTTAATCATAGTCCAGAACGAAACCTGACTCCCATCAAGCTTTACAATTCGAACCTTGAGCGCTTTTTTCCCGACTGTATATCCATACCAAAAGATAGGAAGCAATAGAGCATATAAAAATGATATAATATTGCTCACCCATTCAGATGTTCCATTCGAAAGAATAGTTCCCAATACCAATCCAAGTACGATAAAAATAAGTGCATCAATCGCCTGTGCGCCAAACCGCACCCAAAATCCTGCTGGGTTTTCAACCATAGTTGTGTCCTCCTTTACTTATTCCACTAACAACATACATATTCAATTATACATAAAATTAGAAGATCCATTACTTTTTTCTAAAAAGGTCATGATTTCCTATTATTGATTATTTTTCTATTTGTGATTATGAGCTTATAAAAAAACAAAACACCTTACCACCAAAAGGTGATAAGATGTTTCCTATTTTTTCAACTTAATAAAAGGGTCAGACACTATTTGGACACCTTCTTTACCCCTTTAATTATAGTGAAATTTCCTGTTCAACGCTTTCTACAGCCCGTTGTTTCTTTGATTTTCTAAAGTATAGCAGCTCATAAATACACGGGATGACGATTAGTGTCAGTAAGGTTGCCATGGCTAAGCCTCCAATGACCACAATGGCTAAACTTTGTGAAACTAAGCTGCCAGTTTCCGATTCTTTCAATAATAATGGAAGCATTGCACAGATTGTGGCAATTGCTGTCATGAAAATCGGTCTCATTCTAGTAGCTGTTGCTTCTACCAGCGCCTCCCGAATAATCATCGTTTGTTCGTTTTGTTTAACCCGATCTAAAAGAACAATGGCATTTGTCACGACAATTCCTATAAGCATTAATGCTCCTAGAAGTGCAGTTATATCTACAGATATTCCGCTTATGACAATTCCTAAAATAGCGCCGATTGCTGCAAGCGGAAGAGAGCAAAGAATGGCAATCGGTGCTTTAATCGACTTAAAGGTGATGACCATAATTAAAAATACAATGCCGATGGAAACAAGCATGATGAGAAATAAATCCGTAAAGTCATCTGCCTGCTGAGCACTAGCTCCTCCGATAAGAACGTCTACATCCTCTGGAAGATTCATCCCTTCATGATCCTTTTGGTCCCCGAATATCTCAAGATTTACCTTGCTTGATATTTCGGACAGCTTTGCAGAATCGACAGAAGCCGTTACACGAAGGTAAGTTTCTCCGTCTTTATGAAACTGGTTAGTTGAACGCTCTTCACTTTGTAATGAAGCGATAGACGATACTGGTACGAGACCAGCATCTGTAGAAATCGGAATATTTTTCAATTCTTCAGGCGTTTTCGTATCAAGAATAGGCTCCAGAAAGACTGGTGTTTGTTTGTCATTCAAATTGATCGTTCCAATTGGTGTTTGATTTAACATGATACCAACTTGTTTGGCGATTTGTTCTGTGTTCCCTTTTGCAGGATCTACCGTTAAGGAATAAACAGTTTTCTTTTCATCTTGATTAGTTGTCACTTCTTTGACGCCATCAATTTCTTCTACTTTTTCTTTAATAGCGTTGGCTGTTTTTTCAAGATCGGTTACATTTTCTCCGACTACATCGATTGTGACATTCGTACTGCCTCCCCCCATCATAAATGAGGAAGCGAATACCTCTAACTGTGCATCAGGATATTGATTTTTCTTATTTTCCACTTCAGTTAGTATCTTTTCTGTGTCTTCTTTATCATGTAACAAAATACTTAAGGTCGCTTCAGTAGGTGATCCAACATAACCGAACTGAGCAGCCTCAGCCGGAGACCCTACTTGCGAGAATACATAGTTGACCTCATCCATTCCACTTACCCATGATTCTAGTTCAATCGTCTTTTTCTTTACTTCTTCAATCGGTGTATCATTCGGATAACTTAATGTGGCAACGACATAGTCAGCAGATGAATTATCAACTGCCCCCTTAGGGATGACAAAATATGTCCCGATCGAACCGACAAAAAGAAGGAATGCAATCAAGAATACAATCCATTTGTGATTTAATGACCAAGTAACCATTTTCGGAAAACGTACTGCTGGTTTATGTTCAGGAAGCTTTGTATTCTTCAGTAAACTTGCACTCATTAATGGTACAACGGTCAATGCGACGATGAGGGAAGCAAGCAAGGAGTATGTGACCGTTAAAGCAAATGGTAAAAGAAATTCTTGAAGTCCTCCGTTCAACAGACTCATCGGTAAGAAAACAGCCACTGTCGTTAATGTTGAGGAGGTAATGGCAACTCCTACTTGCTTCGTTGCATCAATGACCATTTGGACAGAAAATTTCTCTGTTTGCATTTTTCGGAAAATATTTTCGATGACAACAATACTGTCATCAACAAGACGCCCAACAGCAACAGCGACTCCGCCAAGCGTTAAAATATTCAATGTAATTCCAGACCACGACAGCAAGAACAGTGTAAAACAAAGTGATAGTGGAATCGAAACAATGGTAATAAAAGTAGACCGGATATTTCGCAAAAACACCATAATGACAATGGTTGCAAATAGTGCACCAAGTAGGACTTCTTTCATCATGGTTTGTACGGAGGTCTGTACCATGTCAGCAGATGATATGTAAACCACAGACTCCTGCTGATCATACATTTCATTTATTTCCTTCGTTACTTTTTCTACCTCTTTACTTATTGTCACTGCATTTGATTGGCTGTCCTTCGTAATGCTAATATCTAGACTATCTTTCCCATTAAAACGACTAATGAAATTGGCATTCTTTGTTTCGTCAATCGTTGCTATATCTCCAAGCGTTACATTTGGAGCTACCACTAATCCTTTCAGCTTCTCTAAACTAGTTACGTCACCGATCACCTTAATATTGCTTGTTTTTCCATCAATGATTTTTTCCCCGATGGATAAGGCTGTGTTTTGACCTTGAAGAACTCCCATAACTGCTTGGAGTGAAATTTGTTTTTCAGTTAATTTATCATTATTAATTTTGACGGATACGCTGGAATCTGTAATCCCATACACATCAACACTCGAGACACCTTTGATATCTTGATATAGCGGTTGGAGTTTTTCCCGTGCTAATGCCATATTATCTGCCGTCATTCCATCTTCAAAAGTTACGGCTATATTAGCGATAGGAATCATAGATGTATTAAGTTGTGAAACGGTAGGCTTTGATATATTAAGAGGTAATGTTACACGATTTAACGCATCTTGAACCTCTTGTTTAGCTTGCTTCATATCCGAGCCAGCTTCGAAAAATATGTCAACTTTTGAGAAACCATCTCCCGTTGTAGAGTAAACCGATGTTTTTCCATTCACACCTGTTACTACTCTTTCTACAGGAATGGTTACCTCCGTTTCCATTGTTTTCGAATCGGTACCTTGACCCACTGCGATAATCGTTACCTGTGGATTATCAGCAGCAGGCAGAAACTCCATTGGCAATCTCAAATAACTAACAATACCAATGATTAAAATTAATATAGTCATTAATGAAACTGCAGCTTTATTACCAAACGCCCACTTCGTTATAAACGACACTTCCACGTCACCTCTCAATAGATAAATTTGACATCGATACAAATATTACCATAGACCCACTAAAAAAGTATCGAATATTTAGTTAATTTTAAAAGTTAACAATTTTACATTTCATTCATAATTCCTCCTCTTAACTAATACGTAGGTTGCATATTCATTTTAGAAAAAAATTACATTAAATGCATGGAGCCCTAGGATTATCTTTTTCTAAGTCTCGAGACGTAGGATCACCGGTATAACTTTCTATATAAAACAAAAAAACCTTATCACACCCTCGTACAACACGAGGAATGCAATAAGGTTTCATTCGAATAAAAGGGGATGTAAAAACACTAAGCTCTCATTTTAGGAAAAAATTTGAATAACGAAGTCATATACTTTTTGTGTTAGTCTACTTCATAGTAGCTGCATACAACTTGTCCTACTGCTTTTGCCGCTACAAGAAGGGCATCTTCGTCAATATCAAATTTTGGATGATGATTGAAGTAAGGTTCTTCTACACCTTTTGGAGAACATGCGATGTAAAAGAAGCAAGCAGGGAATTTTTCTGCATAGTAGGCAAAGTCTTCGGATGGCGGTAATGCCGGAAATTCCTTCACTTCTTTAATATCTTTATCATTCATACTTTTTAGACTTGCTGCAACCTGTTCTGTAAGTTCAGGGTTATTGTATAAAGGTGGATAATCCGGTTCATACGTTAGCTCACAAGTCACGCCGAACTCTTCTTCTAGGCCTTTAACAAGACGACGAACTTCTTTTTCAATCTTTTCCTTTGTTTCTAAAGCCATATAACGGATATCACCTTCAAGTTCAACACTGTCTTTAATGACGTTAAAAGTACCTTTTCCATCAAATGAACCAATTGTAATAACGCCGACTTCAAAAGGATTTAACCGGCGACTAATAATCGTTTGAATGGCAGTAACAAAGTATGAACCAGCAACAATCGCATCGTTAGCCAGATGAGGCGACGAACCGTGTCCGCCTATCCCTTGAACTTTTAATTTGAAATACGCTCTTCCATTAAATGAAAATCCTGCATGATACCCCACAACTCCTGCTGGACCCATTGGTAACAAATGAATGCCGTAAACAGCATCTAAGTCGTCGATTAAACCAGACTCAACAATACTCTTTGCTCCACCTGGCGGAACCTCTTCCGCATGTTGATGAATAATTTTAATCGTTCCTGGAATTGATTCTTTTAATTGAATCAAACAATCAGCTAACACTAATAAATATGCTGTATGTCCATCATGACCACATGCATGCATAACCCCTTCATTTTTCGATTTAAAAGGGACATCTGTTTCTTCTACGATTGGCAATGCATCAAAATCTGCTCGTAAACCAATTGTTTTTCCTGGTTTGCCACCTTTAATCGTTACAATAATGCCATAACCATTACCTACATTTGTTTGAATTTCAACATCTTTTCCTTTGTAAAAATCAGCAATATATTGAGCCGTTTTCTCTTCTTTAAAAGACAACTCCGGATTTTCATGTAAATAGCGGCGAATTTGAATGATTTCCTCTTCTCGTGCTTCTAACATTTCCATTAACTGTTTTCTCACAATAGTTCCCTCCCTAATCATGACCACTCTTATTACAGAAACGAGGTTAATCCATTATTGTCCAATTAAACTCGATACCTTATTCTATATCAGAATAACTGCAAACTACTTGAGCGACTGCTTTTGCCGCTACAAGAAGGGCATCTTCATCGATATCGAATTTTGGATGATGATTGAAATAGGCCTTCTCTACCCCTTTAGGTTTACAGCCAATATAGAAAAATGCGCCAGGAAATTTTTCCAAATAGTAAGCAAAGTCTTCTGATCCAGACAGCATGTCGAACTCATAAACGTTTTTAATATCCGGATCATCTTTTTTCAAGCTTTCAAGACTTTTCACAACTTCAGCTGTCCGTTCAGGATCATTGTATAATGGCGGATAATCCGCAGTATATATGAGCTCACATTTCACATCAAATTCCGCTTCAATTCCTTTCACTATTCGATGGATTTCTTGATCGATCAAAGTTTGCGTTTCCTTCGTCATATAACGAACGTCACCTTCAAGTTCAACACGATCTTTAATCACATTAAAAGTACCTTTTCCGTCAAAAGATCCGATCGTAATAACACCGACCTCAAATGGATTTAATCGACGGCTGATCACCGTTTGAACAGCTGTTACAAAATGGGCAGCGGCCACAATGGCATCATTAGCTAAATGAGGCGAGGAACCATGTCCACCCACTCCTTGAACCCCTAATTTGAAATATGTTCTTCCCGCCATTGCATAGCCACTACGGTAGCCTACACTACCCGCTGGACTTGTTGGGAACAAGTGAATTCCATATACCGCATCCAAGTCATCAAGCAAGCCAGATTCAACAATGCTCTTGGCTCCACCTGGTGGAACCTCTTCCGCATGTTGGTGTATGATTTTAATCGTACCTGTAAGAGAATCTTTTAGTTGAATTAAACAATCGGCTAACACTAATAAATATGCCGTATGTCCATCATGCCCACATGCATGCATGACTCCTTCGTTTTTCGATTTAAACGGAACATCCGTTTCCTCAACAATGGGCAGCGCATCAAAGTCTGCCCGTAATCCAATTATTTTTCCCGGTTTGCCACCTTTAATCGTTACGATAATTCCATACCCATTGCCGACATTCGTTTGAATATCCACATCTTTGCCCTTATAAAAATCAACAATATATTGTGCTGTCTTTTCTTCCTGAAAAGATAATTCGGGGTTTTCATGTAGATATCGACGAATTTGAATCATTTCATCTTTACGCGCTTCTAACAAATCCATTAATTCACTTCGCATTATATCTACCTCATTTATAAGTTAAGATTAGACAGTTTCCTGTATTTCCTCTCAATGAATTAATCTTCTCCCACTCGATGTTCCAAGTAAAATATTAGGAGAGAAGACTTCTCCCCAACGTGTTTCTTTAATGACTAGGATGTGGTTGACCAGTATTTTTTCTTGATCGAGGTGATGGCTCATTGGATGTTTTTCCAGCATCACTAGGAACCATAAAAATAATCGAGATGATGGAAAGTATACCGAAGATTACGTTGACAATTATCCCTCCTGTTGCAGCTAATTCAACACTACTAGTAGCCGCAATGGCACCGTAAACAGACGCAGAAATCGCAACGCCGAACGCCGAACCGAGTGAACTTGCCATTTTGTAAACCCCAGCCGCTGCCCCAACTTTATCAGAAGGTGAATTAGATACAGATGTATCTGTAGATGGCGTTGCATAAATTCCAAGTCCAAGACCGAACAAAGCAAACCCAATAAATACGACAACTGTATAGGTAATACCGGGTAAGAATGTTAATCCCATCAGAGCTACACCAATTGTAGTTATTAAAGCCCCCCAAATCATTGGAGACTTTGCGCCTGATTTTTGTAAAATCTTCTCACCGACACGAATCATCGCAAGCACTGCTACTAAATAACCGATTGATAACATGCCTGATTGAAAAGCCGTAAATCCGCGAGCGACTTGAACATACGTATTCGCTACAACAAGTGTTCCAGCAATTGCATTTAACAAGAAGTTGGAATATGTGGCTCCTGCGTATGGTTTATTTTTAAATAAAGAGAAGTCAATCAATGCAATCGATTTCTTTAATTCCACCTTAACGAATACAATGATCCCTATGATTGCGACCACTGCACAAATTAAAGTTAAAGCGCTTGTCCAGCCCCAATCCGCACCGCGAGTAATAAACAAGTTTAAAGCAAGCATCGTAATAATAAAAATACCTAATCCAGA
The DNA here is from genome assembly GCF_001510645.1 of Paenibacillus sp. FJAT-29882. Lineage (GTDB taxonomy): Bacteria > Bacillota > Bacilli > Bacillales > DSM-1321 > Peribacillus. The sequence continues at coordinate 2,862,420 of NZ_LMVB01000001.1, forward strand.
ATAGTCAAATTTAAAAGTACCTGTTGATTCTGCTTTACTTTCTGGAGTATCTTTTATAAGCCACATCGCAAGAAGTGCGAAGATAATAGAAAAGATGAAAATCCATCGCCAGCCCATATATGTTGCTATTGCTCCACCAGCAAGTGAGCAAACACCTGAGCCACCCCAAGAACCGATGGACCAGTAACTGAGGGCTCGTTGTCGATCAGCCCCCTCATAATAATCTTTTACTAACGCAATTGTTGCTGGCATAATACATGCTGCTGAAATCCCTATAAGTATACGTCCGATAATCAACAATGCTGCTCCTTGTGTTATAACAATAAGCAAGGAGCCGATAACGCTTAAAATCAACCCTACATACGTGATTTTTTTACGTCCAATCTTATCTGCAAAGCCACCAGCAGCAACGATAAACATGCCTGAGAACAAGGCAGATAAACTAATGGCTATGTTTATTGTTCCGAGTGAAATCCCTAAATCTGATTGAACGGCCGGAACGACATTGACCATTGATTGAGCAAACAGCCAAAACGTGATAACCCCGAAAACAATACCAATAATCAATTTATTTGTGCCTTTATAATTTGTTTCCATGGTGAACCTCCTGATGTTTTGATTAGATTTCTGTCAGATTGTCTAAAGATTAAATGATTACTTACCTCTATCATTTGCATAGGGTAAAGTTTTCACAATAGAAATAATATCCATAATAGCTTTAATTTGTGGAAATAATCTATTAGAACAAATCTTAACAGGAACCTTATGTTTATTTTCTCTACATTCATTATAAAAAATATAGATAAATCAGTAGAGTCAATCCTTATGTTGTTTCATACCATTTGGAGTGAAATATTAAACCTCGTCTCGAATCAGGTAAAAAAAAGAGGGTTGATTTTTTACCATCTATTAATTAAAGATGTTTTTTAAAAGCAAAAAAGGATCAGACCCCATATTCTTTTGCTGGTGGTCTGATCCTTTTATTTATTGATACGTTTTTCGAATATCAAAAAAGTGAATTGCGTTGCTCGTCAAGTAGGAATAAAATGACCAATTTCCATCAATCGTTTCATCAAATAATTCCAAAGAAGGACGGCTGGAATTGATGATATAATCAATAATTTCGGCATCCATTCCATGGTTACTGTTTAAGTTCCACCATTTCGTATATAAAGCTCCATGTTCTTTGTCAAACACTTGTTTACGTATTTGATATTCGCCAGTTTGTAATCCAGAAATAGTAATGCGAATATCTTTATTAAGTTTTTGAAGGATTGTCTCTTCGAGTGAGAAATAAGGATTAACAATTGTACAATTCATCAATACCAATTGAAAACCTCGCTCATTTTGCGTCATCACGTAATCTGAACCGTGTGCCACAACTTCGCCATGAAGACGTTTTAAGAACATCATGGCAAAATATGCAGGACGCTTTCCGTTAAAATAATGGAATAATTCTAAGCCGTCCATTCGAAAACGCTGATCCCTCCCCCCCTCTTCATGGACTTCTGTGTTAATCCAGAATCCGACCGATTCCACGTCATTTGCGATATCCAAAACGTTTTTTAAGACTAAAGCTCCCCGAAAAAAAGTGCCGTTTGTAAATCGGGTATTCCCAGACAATGTATTCCATGATACGAGATGGAGCGGTTTTTCTAAATGGTTTTTCTTTAAATACCGCTTCATCTTACTTGTTTTTTCTTTAATATAATCCTTCGCTAATTGGAACGAGTCATCTACCATTTCTTCAAAGTCAATAAACTCATTTTGGTTCGCACTGTAGCCGATAAAATCTATGTACTCACTGCATCCTAATTGCCATATATGATGATCACTTGTTTTTTCTTTGTGGAAAGAAAACGGCATATAGACCCCAACACGAATCGACCCAATATACTTTTTCAGTACTCCATGTAATTTTAGATAGATTCTTTGAAGCTCTTTCGCTTCGACACCTGTAGAATACGACTCATAAAACATAACATGCCAGTGTTTAACAAACGCTTCTCCGTATATTTGCAAACAATGCCTCATGAATTGAGTGAGCTTAGTAAAATAACGATCTTCATTCCTTGAAATATCCTTATAATCAATCCGTACGAATAGAGCCAAATCATACTTTTTTAGAAATTCTAGTGCACGATCAATATTAAAATATGGAGAGGTTGTCGCAATCGCTTCATCTGTTTCTACCTCTGGAGGAATCACTGTGCGGCTGAGCAGATGATGAACTCCAATATACCGAAGCTGTAAATCTTGTTTCACTGCCAGTACTTGAGATTGAACATCTTCCTTTAATAATTCGACGATTTCTCCAATATTAAGAATGTGATCTGGACAATTTAATTTCAACGATAATGGCTTGGACAAGTTGATTGACAGCTTATCAAAACGTGTCTCAGTGTGAGAATACGACTTTTGATCTTCCATCAGCAGACTGCTTAAATTCGCAACTATTTCTGGTGAACGAATCAGCATCGCAGCATCCTCAATGCTATAGCTTTGAACAGAATCTTCTGTTTGTATCCCATGTTTTTCCCGATAAGCATGAGGGGTTATTTCGTATACTTCTTTAAAAAGGCTAGAGAAAGACTTAGAATTGGGGAATCCATTGTTCATGGCAATTTGCGAAATGGAATCAGACGTATATAGTAAATCCTTCATGCTATGTTTAAGCCTGATATTCATTAAAAAACGGCTGAACCCCATCCCCATTTTTTGTTTAAAATAGCGGGATAGATAGCTCGTAGAAAGATAAAATTTCTCAGCTACCTTTTCTAAAGTAATCATCTGCTCATAATTCTTTTCCATATAGTCAATCATCTTGGATAATCGTAAGTTGTCCGTATCTGCCCTTTCAAAGACACTACCCTCTTCTTTGAAACGACGGATGAGGATCAGAAGTATTTGCATGATATTTCCATGAATCTCGATCTTATAGCTTTCTTCTTGTCTATAATGGCTGACCATCACATTTGCAAGCAACCTTCGAATGGATTGAATCATGTCATCTCTTCCCATATCGATTTCTCGAGAATAACATTCAAATCGACGATTCCGATACTCCGCGTAATGATGATCCATAAAGGCATCCGAGATAGTTAAGGAAAGCGTGCTATTACTTTCACTTCCTTGGACCTGATAAAGCTGATTGCGATTAATAACAAGCAGGTCTTTTTCTTCCAAATGATAAAAACGACTATTGGTTTCAATTTTTAATTCACCATTTATAACAAGGATGATCTTAATTCCTTTGTTTACTCTAGGTGCAAGAAATTCGATATTTTGCAAAGAAATTTGAAAATCTGTATGTGAATCGTTCAATCTTTTTCACCCATTTCTCATTCTTGCCCAATACATGGCATACTGTGTATTCTTTAAATTTTTATACTCCACCCCCATCATAACAAATAAACGCAGACCAAGAAATCTTGTTCTGCGTTTGCTCTAATTAAGCATGTATTTGCGTTTCTTCATTTTTAAAAAAGCTCTTCATCGCGTGAAAAACATCAGATTTTTGTTTTAAAATATAATGGCGAAACTTTTCGTTGCTTATATTTTTGTAGGCTGTCATAAGAGTTGAGTGGCGATTGTATTGGTACAACTATCCACCCTATACACAAATACTTACTTGATTTCTTCAAATGTTTTAACCTCTCCCCTGATATTTTTCTTTTTCATCCAATCCTCAAATTTACGCTTTCTTTCCTTGTTGGTCGTAAATACACACAAAATGGGAGCAGTTCTCTTTTTAAGTTCTACTAACATATCTGCATAGGAATCAATCTTTTTGCGGTTATCGATCATACTACGCGTATTATCAACCTCGATAAGATGAAGATATCCATTACGAGTAAAGCAAGCATCGGCGACAATCTTTTGCTTTACAAGTGACATGCCACCAAACAAGATACCTCGAGTGTTTAACGGTTCTTTTTCAATCGTATATTCTGTTTTCCAATCAACGGGACAGTTAAAGTGAAAGTAAACTTCGTTACCAAGTAAGGTATGTTCCATGAGGGAATTCTTTTTCATTTCTCTTGTAGAACCGATTAGCTCCCTACCTTCCTTATTCAAATACAACACCTTTTCCCTATCAAACATTGTTTCATTAATATAGGGGGAAAGCTGTTTCACAACCCGGCAAGCATTGCTGTAACTTTTTAAATCATGGGTTAATTGTAGGTGACGTATCTTCGCCATTCCTAACTTGTCGATCGTTGTTAACAGGCTTTCTACCCTTGATTGCGTTGATGATAGCATCCTCTTTCGCCTCCATTTGAGTAAACATATATTTGTCGTCAATATAAGGCACTTGCACAGTACGTTTCTTTTCAATCTTATATATGGCCCTTCCCGGAATAGAAGGAAGATCCTCAGCTCCTATTTCATCCAGGATTACTCGACTTGCAATTTGTGCTGCAGCAATGAAAGAAATTCTTGCGACAATGTTCATTTTCACCTGCATGGGAACAGCTTCTTTAGTTGGGTATTGCGTGCAATAAAGTAATCTAAGCCCTAAACCTCCACCAATCCTTGATATCTCTGATAAGGAAGCCTGACAAAATTTCGCGAATTTCTTTCCTTCACCTTCAATGATGTTAGGAGAAAGTTCTGCACCTTCATCAACAATGACAAAGGTCCTTTTCTTGATAGGAGAATCAACAACATTTGTATAACCTAACTTTCGGAAATTCTTCTCCTGCAACTTTAGGTTCGTGACTATCTCATTTAAAACCCCAGCCGCTTCAAATACGTCTGACGCTACTGCTTTTACTTGCGGAAGCCCGATATATTTGCCAAACTCAAGGCCCCCTTTTAAATCAAGAAAGTAAAATTCGACGTTCTCCATTTGATCCATAAGCAATGTGTAAAAGGCTTCTTTAATAAAAACAGTTTTACCAAACCTAGTTACACCACCTACAAGCATATGAGGGTATTTTTCAAAGTCATGATAAAGGATGCCAGTATGATTCTTTCCGATAGGAATTTCCCACGTTCCTTTACACAATAAATCATCATTGTATTTCCAACTGGTGGGCAAACTTTGATTGAATACGTTGATTTTCAATACCCCGTCAAATTCGATTTCTACTTCTTTGTTTAATCCATCTCTAATAGCAGGTAGAATTTTTTCTAAATCCTCAGATGGTACACCAAAAGGTAAAGAATAGATAAAAGTCTTATGCGTATCCTTTTCATATTTACGAATTAATTTAGGATATTGAAACGAATCCCCTTTTTTAATCCCTACTTTGCAGTTTTCAAATATCATTTTAAGTTTTCTTTCATCCATCATTTTCTTTTTAGGCATCAATGCGAATCCTAAAGCGATTGTCGGGATAGCTAACCATTCAATCATACGGCCTCCTACTTTTTATCTTTTCTGGATTGCAGAGCAAGACAGAAAAGAAGAATATGAAGTATTCCTGTTATGGTTTTAAAACACAAAACAGAACAAGGTAGACAATAACAAACATCAAACATTCCATACTCCATTCAATAATCAACCACCTGGAAACTTGATTCCACACTCATTACAAGAATATTCTCGAGACTACTTTCAACAAATATAGAATGCTGCCATACTTGGCTACCTCCATAAAAAGAGTGAGTGCTGTGTCATTAATCTTAAATCCTGCACCATCAAGCAAGGCTATTCCTCCCAGTGTCGCTCCTGTCACGCCTACAAATACCATACCGAATGTTATAGGGTCCATTTTCCATTCCCCTTTCCAGTTGATACTGTATTCTATGGATAAACGCCTAGATAATGCGTGTCCACCACAAATAATTGTGATTTTTCTCCCAAAATATTGTGGAAGGAAGAATGTACAAATTGTCGAATTAATAAAGTGGTGGTGTTTATGTTGATTTGTAATGTTGGGAAGTTAATAAAAGATTCACCATTCAAGAGAGAATACTTATGTGATTATTTAGGGGTTTCAGCGAATACCTTAACAAATTGGTGCCAAGGGAAAACCTACCCTCCCGCAGATAAGTTATTCAAACTCGCATATGTATTAAAAGTACCGGTAAAAGAATTTTATATTTATGTGGAGGAATAATAGTGGATATTGTTTATGATTTATTAGGGGCAATCATCGGAAGTTGGATTGTTTTTAATTTATTTTGTATCATTCTGTTTAAAGTTTTGGATTCGAAATCTTTACGCTATGTATCTTTTGTGGGATCCGCAATAGTGATATTAGTCATAACCAATTTTACAATAGGAATGCAAATTGGATTTTTAATGTATATACCCGCTTTATTCATCTGGTTTGTGCTAGATCTTGTTAAACTAAATAAGAATAATAGTAAAACAGAAGAAGCCCCTACTCAATAAAGAGTAAGGGCTTTGTTTTCTTACTCCTCTTTTATATATACTACATATCCAAATTCTTTTTTTACCTTTGCTGCTGCTGTTTCCGCATCTGACTTAGTACCGAATGTACCAGTAACTAACCGGTATCTCTTATCGTTACTAGCAGCAGAGACTTCTTTTTTAACATTAGGATTGATAATACCAAGTGCCGCATTCTTTACATCTGCCATACGAAAATTTTTACCAGGACAATCCGTTTTAGCTAAATCTCTATGACCAATCACATCATTAAGAGTTAATCCGTATTCTCTTACAAATTGAGCGATAAGCCACCCTCCAGCTTCAACTTGAGCATCCGTCATTTTTTGTTCATCAAAGTTCCCTTGGAACGATAAACCGAGCGTATGGCTATTATGACCTGAACAATGAGCGCCTACATTTTTACCTCGCCCCTCCTGGATACGTCCATCAAACGTAATGAAGTAGTTATAGCCGATCCCACTCCATTTTAATGCGTTTTTGTGATAGTTATGAATCTCTTGTATATCCCAAGTTTTATGTGCAGGATGATGCAATACCAGCTTGTCTACTTTTTTTATAGGAGTTAACTTATCTCGAAATGATAAATTTACTTTTTCTATTTTCATTATTTATCTTCCCCTTTATCTTTTAATTGAGAAAAAGCACTAGAAATCTGAACAGGTACTTTTACGCCTAGTTTACCGAGATTTTCAATAAACGAAATGCCTTCCGTCCCAATCAAAAACATAAGCATGGCGTTTCGCATAAATTGTCCGGTCCCGCCTGTGATCACATCTAATTGATTCGCTACAATAACCGCCAAAATCATAGCGCTCTTTTTCATCAAACCTTGAAAGGCTGATTTAGACGAAATGTTTTTTACGGTAAAAGCTGTCATAACCCCTGAAATAAAATCAGCCGCCATCAAAACGCCTAGTGCGATAATCAAATTATCTACACCTCCAACTAAGTAAGCTATGACCGATATACCGCCCCCAGTAAAGACGGTCCACAATGTATCTGTGCTGTGTTGCATTTGATTACACCTCCATTAACCCTTTTATATATAAAAAAGAGACCTCGTAAGAGATCTCTTCGACAATCTAAAATTTTCTAAATCCATTTTTGTCTACTTCTTTGTTTTCTACAAAAATACTTTTAACGAAATAAATTGCATGGCCAAGGAAATGATATAACCCTATCAATATAACCAACCCGAAAACGACAGTTACTACAATTGTTAATAGTGGGTCAATAAAAGAAATGAAATGAATATACGCTAAATAAAAAAGAACGGATAACGGAAAACACAACAAACCAACTAGGATTATTTTAGAGTATTCCTTCAATTCATCACCTCCCCAAACCAGAATAACTTTCAGCTTGTTTTGCTAGTAGTGTGATAACCATATCTATTCTCTTTATTTCCTCCGTTTTTTGCTTACCACCCATATTGGGATCATCTATAATAGATCTTTTTTGTGCCTGTAAATCACTGATGCGGCTACTGATTTTATTATAGGTCTTGTAAACATTTTCATTAGGATTAGGGGTGCCGTTTTTCTTTGCAGATAGGCTTTCTCTTTTAGACTTATCTAAACCTTTATAAAAGTCATCAACACTCTGATTATTACCTTCTAGGTTTTTAACCACAAAACGGTTTAAAATCGGCAAATCAGCTAAACCTCTATCTGGTAATTCAGGTTTTTCATTCCCTGCCAATTTAGAGATGCCATCCGTACCCTTTAAGAAGTAATTACCTAAACCACCTGTGTATCCTTTAAATACATGTTCAATCTTTCTGGGTGACTTGTTGGCGATCTTACCGATCCCTTTTGATAATTCACTCTGATATGGTCCGTACTGATCTTCCGGCAGCATATCTTGTTCACGTCTAGGAACAATAGGAGAATCAAAATGCATGCTTTTATTCCCGTATGCTTCAATCCATGGGAGTATAGCAGTTGGGATCCAATTTGGTGTAAAAGCATCCTTTACAGTTTTTCCAAAACCTTCAAAAGATTTCGGGTCATTTGTTTTTGCGTAGTCTAACATTCTTTCAAATGATGTACCGAACATCACACCGGCTTCAAACGGTTTAGGTAGTTTGTAAATTTGATTCCCCGCTTCAAAGTGCCAATACAAATCCTTTTCACGTTGCGGAATTTCTTTATACCATTCTTTATCGTGGTTATAATAATATGCCACGATAGAAGGTAATGTGATACTGGTTATTGCTTTTATTGGTGCTTGCACTGGTCTTTCTTTGAATGTACGAGCGAGTTTATCCATAGATTGAACCGCAGCATTAAAGAACGCTGTAACCTGATTATATTGCCTTCCTATGCTCCCCGCTCGGCTGAAGTCAATTAAATCACGGGAAGAGAATGCAGCTTCTTTCGGTGTTGCACCCTTCTTTAATCCTTTTTTAAATTCCCCTACCCTTGTCGCTTCCTCTGTTATTTCAGAAACTTTTCTTAGTGGCCTGAGAATCGTATCTACCGTTTTAATAGGCCCACCAAAATCAGCTTTCATCTTTTGGCCTAATGATTGTTTTACCATTTTACGCAAATCGGCTTGTAGATATTCACGGTCGAGCGTTGATAAAACTGAGTTTGCTCCACCATTCTGTTTCCATAACCAATAGTCGCTATCCTTTTTAATAACACTTTTCATTCCTTTTGCCATATCCAAAAAAGGCACGAATCCATACTTGGAATTAACAAAGGCTGATAACTGATCTCGAAAAATGTTAACAGGTCCGAAGTCAGGTGATAACACTGCGCCAGCTCGTAATGTTCGTGCAGGAATTCCCATCAGATTAATAAAAACATTCTGCTTTTGTGCATCAAGCGAAAGCATTGCTTTATATAAATCGTCTTGAAGCTCCATCTCGATTTTTTGTCCATCTTTGTACACATAAACTTTGTTACCTTCACCTTTAAAAAGATTGTCGATTGCATCTGTTCTACCGTCATTCATTTGAACACTTGCATCATCTAAAACACTAGATAGGTTGTTAATCGAGCTATCTTGCTTGGTTACATTCGTAACCCTGCCCCACATGTTGTTTTCTGGTGCGTTCTTTATTAAATCATGCAAAGCCACACCGACCTTGTTTCTTTCAGCAATGTTTGTGATAACATATGTGTTTTTGACCAAACTTTCAATCGGGTTAATGATCGGTTTTTCAGAACCTGTCCGTTGCTTGATAGGATTCGTTAAACTTGCGAACTTATTTTTTGGACTAATCGGTTCAAACCCTCTCACCCTGGGCTCTTGCACCCTGTTCATCGAGATATAGTTAGGGTTATCTTTAAAGATTTGTTCAACTGCTTCGTCTGTATAATAACCAGATTCTTTCAGTTCTTTCATGAGTGTTTGACTATATTTCACTAACTCCTGTTGATGTGCCTTAATATTAGGTGATTCAGCTTCAATTTGACGAATAGTTGCTTCTGCAAGTTGATAATCATTCATTCCTTCGACGTTCTTAGGCTTAATTCCTGCTGTTAATCCTTTTTTATCATAATCTAAAGCACGTTTAGAAATTGCATAAGCAAGAAAATCATCTATTTTGTTTTCAAACGGCTTAATAATTTCTTTTAATGATTTCTCTATTTTTTGACCTTGTTCATTAAATACTCCGCCATTCAAATAGGCTTCGGCTTTACCTGCCATCCCACGCGCTAATTGAGCTAATTTATGAGGGTCTTTTTCTATTTGAAGGCCTTTGCCACCCAAATCCTTTGAAGCTTTGTTTACTGCGTGTAAATCACTCACAACAGCCGTATAAGCCTTATCAAAAGACCATTTCGTTTTTTCGCGTTTACCATTCGTGTCAATTTGTTTTTTCACGATTTCTTTAGGATTATGAATATCAATTGGAGTACGGTCTATAGGTGTTTCTCCTGCTTTTAAACGAATTAAAGACCCACCATCATTTCTTGCTGTGATTGGTTCAAACTCACGAGGAGTTGAACGTGCAGTATTTAATCCAGGTAATGTTTCTGATAGAGGTCTAATGTTCTCGACTGAAGGCGCTGCTTCACTACGGGATAATGGGTCTAATCCCCTTTCTCTTAATGATGGTTGAGGTTGTTTAGCAGACGCTGATAATCGATCAAAGAATTGGTCTGTTTGACCAGAAGCACGACTAAATGGTTTAGGACCTAATTGGTCAAGAGTGCTTTGACTTGGTCTGCCTGTAAAATTAGGAACATCACCTTTCGCAAGCTTACCTAATTGTTTAGATGCAATACCACCTAACCCATGTAATAACGGATCTGCTATAGCTCCACCTGCAGCACTCAAACCAAAAAGAGCAAGGTTCTGTTTATAGTTAGTATCCTTGGGGTTTAAAGCTTCACGAATGCCGACTTCTGCCGCACCGATACCACCACCAACAATTGCTCCCTCTTTAGCGATTTGAGCAAATTTCTTAGCGCCTGCTGCTTCTTTGGCTCCTAAACCAAGACCACGAACAGCCTTCACTCCACCTACACCCGGTACTAAATAACCTAGACCAGATGTAAGTAAATCCGTACCGCCACCCTCCCCGATTTTACGGGAAGAATTGTAATACGGTTGACGATCATTGACCTTCTTATCCAAGTTACTCATTAAACCTAACGAAGCAGAATCAACGGCACGATTCGCACCCCGTTGTACTTCTTTTGCTGTTTTAGATGGCTCGTGCTTAAGATAGTTATTTATAGCATCTTTAGCTTTTACATCGTCAAATGGATTGAGGACTTCCTTTGCGGCCTTAACTGCTTGGCCTACCTCAGACTTTTTTAACTTATCTATCAACCCGCCTAAACCCTTTTTCTTCTTCTTTTCTTTTTCCTTTTTCTTATCCCATGAAGGAGCAAGACCTCTAAGTTGCTTTTGGTAAGGTGTCATGTCCTCGTGTGGTATAAGTGTACCTTTTGAAGCAGAACCATATTTTTTATCAGAATCTTCAATCGCCTTGTTTTGCGCCTTCTTATTCTCACGAGATGGTAAATGACCACCTCGCCCTTGTGCTTGTGCTTTCTGTTGTTGTTCAGTTATTTTACCTTGCGCCTCGTTTTTAGCTTGCCATGACTCTTTACTTTGTCCTCCGTACAACTCATATTCAGTTCTTAATTCAGCTTCTTTTTTTGCCCTGTCCTTAGCTTCATTCAATCGATCCAGAAAGGCAGCTTTAGCAAATTCAGCTTCCGCTTTCGTCCTACCGATATCACGAGCCTGAGAAAGACCCGCATCAAACGAGCCTTTCCCGTATCTTTTTTCAAATATATCTTTGTATTTCTTAGAATTGTAAGCCATGAAATCCCTCCTTAATACCATCCCTTTTCGTCCCAGTGCTGCAACGCTTTTTCTGGAGTTTTGTATCTGTCCTTTACATACTGAACTGTCATGATAATTTGGTTAACGGGATTAGAATAGCTCATACCCATTTTCTTTTCGTACTGCTTAACTGTATCTTTCAAGAACTGGCCATAACCCTTTGCTGAGCTTCCTTCTTTGTTCTTAACAGAAGAGCTCCATGTAGATTCTCGACCAATTAATTCAGTTAGAGCAACTACCCAATTCCCCGGTACCTTACCTGTATCTAAAGCTTGTGATAAATGACTTTTGTACGCTTGATAACCTGGAGCCTTCAACGCTTCATTTTTCGTTTTCCACGTATTCGTGTAAGAACTGCCCCCGCCTTTTGCGGATGTTTGTTGGATTGCGGGTGTTCCTTTTTTATTAGGCAATTGGACTGGCGCTGCTACTCTCCGAACATGACCGCTAAATTTAGATTTCCAGTATCCGTCTGACATATCTGCGATGGCCACGCCTGTACTGGATTGCGCTCCTAAGAATTTTCCATCGCCCATATAAATACCGACATGACCGTTCTTTTTATACGTATCAAAGAAAACCATATCCCCGACCTGCATCTCACTTGCTGATATCTTCGTACCCTTAGTTTTTAGCGTTTCGGTTGTGGCGTTTTTAGATCCTAAATCGATACCTGCTTGCTTATAGGCGTAATTAACAAAACTTGAGCAGTCAAAATAACCCTTTGCGATATCTGCATCCGTTCGGCCGCCACCCCATACATACTTAGAATTACCAATAAATTTTGATCCTGCTTGAATTGCTTTACCTACCCCCTCCCCTCCTACGGAAGAAAATCCATTGCATTTCCGTAAGCATCGATTTGTGCCTGATTTTGAGCTTTAGCCATCTCACCTTGGTAATTTAGTTCGTATAATCTCCAAGCAGAATCTTCGCCGTATGCTTGTTTCGCCCAATTCAATTGTTCTTTCTCCGAAGCAGACATATTATTGAAAGTATGTTTACGCCAGTCCTCTTCCGATTTGAATTGAGCCTTTTGGAACGCTAACTGATCAGCCCATTGTTTATCTGCCACTGCATCTCTACCAGCTTGATAATTAAATTCCTTGTCATATCTACTATCTGCAACCTTATCTCGACCTGATTGATAGTCAAATTGATTTTGCCATTGCTTATCTCCAACAGCGTCCCGTCCAACTTGGTAATTGTAATTCCGATCATCGACAGACTTGCCATAATCAAACTGCTTGTTCCATTGTTGGTCAGCTATCGTATCACGCCCGCGATTATATTGTGTTTCATCCGCATAACGCGCATCACCAATCACATCACGGCCACGAGAGTAACCCACATCATCAGCACGAATATTAGCATCGTATAACGCCTGTGCTCGTTGCGCTTCTAATGCTGCAATTAGCGCTTGTTCATCAGCAGGATTATTTAAATCAGTAATTTGACGATCGAAGTTATTCATAGTTTGCTGTTCCTGTAGATTCAGGCTATTCAATGCGCCTTGTCTAGCAGATTGTTGAGCTACGGAAGCCGTCACGTTTTCACCAGAAGCGTTTAACCCGTTGGAAGCCATGATTTCCCGTAATTTCTGCACGTTTTGAGCACTTGTTACATCTGCTTGGTTTCGCATACCTTGATATTGTGGTGCAACCTCTGATTTTTGCTGATTAATTTGTCCGATGGCTTTATCACGGGAAGCTTGTAATTGAGCTAATTCAGCCGCTTTTCGTTGGTCATAGATCGAGTTCACGCCATCTTGCATCTGCTTCATATACGCATTTTGATCAAAGGCTGGTGTTGTTGGTGTCGTTGGTGTCGCCTGTGCTGCGTAATCCTGACCAGTTAAGTTTTTGTAATGGCTTAGTTGGTGCGTTAAATCCATATTTTGAGCTGTACGATTAGTAATAACCGCTTTAGTTCGTTCGATTTCAGTATTCTTGTCTGTATACGGCTTGGGTGTACCTGTATTTCCATAACCTATTCCCCAACCATCTTTTACTTGTTGTGTTGTAATAGCCATGATTTCACCCCTTTAACAGTCACAATGGATTCCGTTCAATATCCTTGATTGTTTGTGCTTCCTCTGAAGTGATTAGGTTCTTTTCAACAGCTAGATCAATCTGTTCAATTGATGCTCGATTATTAACCCAGTTTCGATAAAATAGGTTGTAATAGATATTCATCTCAATTACCTCCTAGTACAAGTTGCATTATAATCTCATCTTGATCTGCTTGAGATTGCTTTAATTGTGAGTTTTCTGTTTCAAGTTCTTTGATACGTTGGTCGAAGGTTGGTGGAATCGGAATAACCTCACTTGGTGGTATTTCCGATTGAACGGGTACTTTTACAATATGAGATACTGTTTCCCCGTCCCTTGTGTACTCTATGACTTGCATATCGCCTTCAATATACTCATTTTTGATTAATAACATATACATTACCTCCTATTCAATTTTCAAGAGCGTATCTGACTCCATATCTAAGATTTAAAGTACTATCATTTATAGCAACCTCCACTTTCAAAGAAGATTTAAAAAATAATGGTTGTGGTAAAATTACTGATTTACTTTCATTAGTATTAGAACTTTGAAGTGCGCTACTTGGATATATAAACATGGTATCGTCAGTGAAAAAAGTGCTTGGATTATTTACACACAGATTTGAACCATATCCAACCGCATGAAATGTAACAACACCGTCAATGGTAACTTTTAAAGTAGACTTATAATCCGCATTAACAACAGTTACTGAAGCATTTGATAAATAACCTTTGCCAGTAATGTTTAATACGGTCTTTAAAGACGTTGTACCCCGTTCATACCTAGCTAAATGTGTAGGGGTATACTTACTCCAATCCGTTCCTCCACTAAAATTAGCAAGTTTACTTTCTAATTGTTTCAAATAATTCATTACAGTGGATGTATCAGCATTAGTGGGATTAGGCGATCCTATCAAATCTGTCTTAGGTTTAATTAAATCTACCTGCGCTTTTGTTGCGTCTAACGTAGGCTTATCAGCTAAAAATATTTGAGCCATCCATTAAACCTCCTCGTATGAAATAAATGCATTTCCATTTTGGACACCCAAACCCCATTTATACGTTTTACCCGTTATCGCATCAACAGATTTATGAGGCATTGGATCATTTAAATGGGTAACGTCCACAGGAGTAAATTTTAGTTTTTGTGGCGTTATTGAACCATCAGGTATTTGCCCAAGGGCAGCCGTATTGATTTGATCTTTCAACCATTCTAAAATTCCTTGAACTGTATTCGGACTTCCTGACATTGGCGTTGCTTTGATTTTATCCGCTCCGCTATTACCAACGATTACACTATTAAGATCGTTTTTGGAAAATACATCAGAAGCATAGGCTTTTGTATCTACAAAATCTTTAAGTGACTCTAAGATATCCTGAACGTTATCTCCTGTTAATGTTCCTATTTTGGTGACACCGATATTTTTCGAACCACTGTCTCCACTTTCTTTACTCTGGAGAGAATCAATTAATTTGTTAATGATTGCTTTTAATTCATTCCCTCGACTATCAAACGCCTGCTTGATTTCTTGTGCTGACATTACTTTATATAAGTCGTCTTGCTGGTTAATGTGATCGAAACCAAATTCGCCCATTTTTTGTAGCGTCATGTCCTCACCTCTATTTCACGAAAGATTGATAATCGTATTTAATGCCTAACGAAAGCATCCCGAACGCTTCATCTACCTTCTCATTACGTACTTCCAATTGGAAATACACGATTTTCTTTGCTTTGATTTTGTTTGTAGCTTCTTGCGGAAAGTCACGGGAGCCATAAGTGAAGAAGCTGTAATCCACATAACTGTAATGGAATAAATCTTTTCGAGTGGTTTTAATGAATTTACGTGATTTTTTATCGCTCACATAATAAAGATCAGCGCTAGTATGAATATACGGTTTGATGCTGAAAAACACTTTCTCCACAATCTTTCTTCGTTCATCCATTCCGAAGGAAAGAACCTTGCTAATCCAATGGCATTTTATCGGTTCCCCATCATCGTTATATGGGAAAAGTTCATCCGTCTTTTTAAATCGGTACAAAAGTCCGTCTGTAGAACTACCAAAATACAAATAGCCATCCTTCTCTATAAAGCAAGAAGCATGGATGTTATCGTATAAGTACCATTCGCCATATGGGTTGTATTGCGAACGTTGGGCATAGTCTAGGACATACACCTTTCCATTCACTGCTACCCAGTATTTATTGTCAAATTCAACTGAAATAGCTTTGTTTAGATTCGGTTCTTGCAACAACTTTGCATCAACGTTTTCAGATATATGGCTGACATTTCTCTCGTCACGAACAGTAGATGATGTGAGCATATAGACACCGTTCTTGGAAAGTGAAACAGGATTGTTTTCAATGATTTGAATGGAGTTCTTCGCAAATGTTCCAACCTGATCATTAATTGGTTTAGATGGGAAAGAAGATTCTCCGGAATCCAAACTAAACGAGATTTGATGCTTACCATTTACACGTTCGACCACTAGGTAGTCGTATTGTTTTGCAAATCCCATTACCTTGTCAGGAAACTTATAAAATCGATTCTCAGGGAAGTAAGCAGGCTCATATAGGTCACTGGCCCATACATAATCGGGCATATCTTTATTCCCACTGACAAACACCCTCGTATCATTTGATCCACCGAACATGACATGGAAACGACACTTTTTAATTCGCTTTGGGAAATCACTGTTTTCTTTCGTGGATTTAATCACCACATTGTCAGTTCCAGTTACAGGCGCAGTAATAAACGCTACTAGACCCTTCACGCGATCCACTGTAAAGTCTGTGCCTTCTACCTTGTTAAAGGTTGTTCCTCCATCTACGGAAGCCACAACAGGAACAGAATCTAATTCTTTACGGGATAACTGAAACTCCTTTTTTGTCCCATCCCCAGAAAAATAATCGGATGCTTCAGCAACAAATGTTTTGAAGGCTGTAATGATGACATTATTGGTTCCCTTGGTAGGTGCTGTATTAAAGGTTACCTTCCCCTTCACACGATCAACAGTAAAATCAGTGCCTTCCTTTTTATCCACACCATCAATTGTCACCTTGACCTCTCGAGCATCTAATCGTTGCAAGGATAGAACGTACTCTTTCGCTGTTCCATCACCACTAAAAGAATCCTTGAAACCAGTACCAAGCAAATTGAAGTCTTCATATATAGTCCCACCACCTGCTGGTTCCCTTACAATGCTAATAGTAGGAATATACGGATCTATTTCTTTCACTGTGGTTCCGTCAAATTCAAGGTAATGAGCTCCATCTAATAGATAGCATTTATTATTCATGGTAAAAAAGCTTACCTGTTGATCGGCAAGCCCTGTATAAAGGCTAATAGGTTGTAACCCATTGTCAGGAATTAAATACAATTTCGTGCCATGAGCCATTAAGAAGTAAACAGACCCGTCGGTCTTTCGATACTCATATAACCCATTTATCGCCCCGTTACCGAGGGATTCAGCAAATACCCTCTCATAGCCTGTACGCTTGTTCAAAGCGCCCCTCTCGTCAATATTCATGTTTAACATGTCCGGACTTTGGGACTGGTCTATTTGAGTGGGTGTGACCGAAAGGTTCATACCTCTAAATGGTTCTATGCGTAATAAAGGAGGTTCGGATTTACTTCTGGATTGAAATTGAAGCAAGCAATCACCCCCTTACCAATTGTCGATACTACGAACTGTACTGTAGGCTCTGTTTTTAAAGTTAGATATGTTATTCAACCCTTCAAAATAAATGTTAAGCAGCTTATTTGAAATATCTTCTTTTTCCTCTGACAATGCCATCCCACCCATGTAATAGGCAATTAAATGCTGTACATGATTATCTACTTCGAATTCGTAGGATTCTGGTGTAGAGGAATCAAGAAGCGTTGGATTTTTCTCGTAAAATACCTCAAATAAACCCTCATACCGATTGTTAATCCACAACTGACCATTCCTGAGTTGATAATCTGTAAAGGTCTCATCGTACAATGTGATGAACTGTAATGACTTGAAATCATCTGGCAAAGGATACTTGGTCACACCTTGTTCGTTGACCCTTATTTTGTTTATGGTAAACGATGATTCTATACCTAATCGATTGGATATTTCCATTTGAGCATCACTTGCGAAACGATTCATGGATAGCAAATAATCCGCGTTCTCCCCGTCTGGAATCGGCACGCCATCATTGGAAAACTCCAACATGAGGGAAATGGCTTTCTTTTTTGCTTCACCAAGAGTTAGATTCATTTGATCACCTTCTTTCATGAAAAAAACACCCCTATAAAGGAGTGCTTTCAAGATTTATTTATGTCGCAGTTTCCACCTACTGTGTCGTAAGATGTATTTTTTCATGTAATTTGAAGTTGTCTACTAACTTTTGCAGGCACTCCGAAAGCAACTACGCCTGCTTCAATATCACTGATAACTACTGATCCCGCCCCTATTATAGTATTCTCAGCAATTATTTTCCCTTGTATAACACAAGAACCAATACCTATATGTGTTCTCTCTCCTACTCGCACATTACCCGCAAGGTTTGCTCCGGGTGATACATGTACTCCATCAGAAATATAGCAATCATGATCTATCGTTGCCCCTGTATTTATTATAGAGTGACTACCTATTGATGTTTCGGGGTTTATACACACACCTGCGGCAATCATTGAGCCATCGCCAATTTGAACAGAACTTGCAATAATTGATTTAGGATGAATAGCTTTAACAAGAGAAAAACCCTTTTCTTGTAAATCTTCTCCGATTCTTATTCGAACAGTGTTATTCCCTATTGCTACGAAGGCTTTTGTAATTCCTAAATCTAATAGTTCATCTAATTTCTCGTTACCGCCCAAAATAGAAACACCTGCTATATCTTGCTGGTGTATTAAAGTGTTATCATCAAGTATACCAATAATCTCAAATTCACAAAGTTTGAGAATGTCTATAACAACCTTTGCGTGACCTCCCGCGCCAATTACAATTACCTTATTTTCATTCATATAGATATATCCTCCCGTTTTTTTAAAAAAAGTATGGTTATAGTACATATTTCTACATATTTACAAAAAAAACCTTTAAAAACAGGGAAGATTTATCAAAAAAACTAAAATTACGTTTTATTTTCCATCTTTGTCGCTGTATCGACCAAGTGCGTCGTTAAACTGTATAATTACCGTCACTTATACAGTTGGCGTCAACCGTAATGACACCTGTCGCATATCTAGCTACATTTCCACTTACGATAGTAGGACTTCCAACAGGTGTACCTGATATGTCAATCGCTTTTATTGCACCTGTGGCTTTAAAATAGTTGTTACGAATATAGTTATTAAAATTCGTAGCGTTGTAACTGTGAATCCCTCTATAAGTGAAGTTGTGGAAGCTATTTCCGTTGAAAATACAATCTTCAACGTTATTGTCAAAACTAACTCCTGTGACAACAGTATCAATTAAATTACCTGTAATGGTACTTTTCTTTGTTCTTAATCCCATAGCTAGATTTGTACAATTATAGAACTTGTTATTAGTAATAACATCCCCTTGACTTGTAGTTGTTGAGGCATATCTTATTCCTTTATCCAGTATGTTTGTTATGATGTTCCCTGTAATTGTCCAACCTATGTTAGATAAGGTATCTCTATTAATCCCTAAAGAACAATTGTTAATCGTGTTGTTTGAAACAATTACATTCGTGGAATTTCCTTCAAAGGAAATAGCGTTAGAAAAATTATCGTAAATAAGGTCTTTAATGTTGTTTCCTTGAATGATAATAGAATCACCATTAACGGGATTAATAGCGATACCGGTTTTAGCTGAAGGCATCATCCCTGTGATTGAATTTCCGATAATTTGAACACCCTTTATACTTGCTATCATACTTGAGATATTGATAGCTAACCAATACGTTTTGAAAAAGTTATTAGTAATTTTCACATTGGTCATGTTTTCAGCAAGAATAAGGTCAGCACCTTTATTATTCTCAAAATAATTACCTTCGATTATGATGTTAGATGATGCTGTTTTGTTACCTGGATACGTTTCTATATCTATTCCGCTCATAGGTGCTGTTCCACTTATAGTTCCGATGTTTTTAATATGATTGTTATATACCTGTAACCCATCTACATTCACGACAGATATGCCTTGTCGTCTGTTTGTGTCGAATACGCAATTTCTAATCGCGATGTTTTTACATGATGTAAAAGTTACTCCACTATCTTTTGTAACCGTATCAATAATGATACTATCTCCCCACATCTTCGAGATATTTACACCGTCAACAGTAACATCACTAGAGTTTTCAATGAATATACCGAATCCAAAAGCTCCTGCCACACCTACATGCGTGTCTAAATCTCCAACTATATTTCCGCCTTTGATAACGACATTATTAGCACCTTTTACAGTAAAAATATTATATCCTTGTAAATTATTTTGTTTCTGTTTTAAAGTTGCTTCTTTATGCATTTCCACATGTACAGGGAAATCAACATATATCCCTCCATCATGGTTTTGGTAACGAGCCCCCGAAGCTTCCCCGTCTATCAAATAAGTTCCTTTGGGAATATATATATGTTTTAAATTGTTTGTTTTAACGTAAGCAAAAGCATCTTTAATCGCTTGAGTATCATCTGCAATCCCATTACCTTTTGCACCGAACGATTTTACGTTGATCGTAATTTCGGCCAACTGTCTATTAGTTGCATCTAAATCCTTCACAGCTTTATTCGCCAATCCTCTTGCAATTACATCTGCCATTATGCCACCGCCGTTCCTTTTACCGTTACATTACCGCCGCTAACAGCCGATATTCTGACACGAAATTTCTTTTGACCAGTAATGGTAAAACTCCACGATTCATTATTTCCGCTAGTTTGCGTACCCATAGCAAAGTCATCATTTTTAACTCCTTGAATGGGTTTGTATGCCCCACTCGAACCGGCCGCTTCAAATACAACAGTACGACTCGTCGAAGTCCCGTATATTTCAATTGTGAGGTCTTTGAATGCTCGCACATCGAACTCAGCTCCACTTGCTGTAGTAGTAGCGATATCTTGAAAGGTGAAGTCTTCTGTTTTGGATTGAAGGTCACCGACTGTAATATCACCAGCTTGAAGAGTGATACTTTGCCCTTCTGCTAATTGAACAGGTAAGCTCCCGTTTGGATTTAGATCAAGGGTTTTTCCATTGCTGTCCACGATTTGACTTCTAGCCATTATCGATCACCTCTCATAATCAAATAAAAAAAGGAGCCGAAGCTCCCTTGAATTAATCTCCCGCTACCGTTCCCTTACCCGGATCAATTTTACAAATCGCTCTCCAGTTGTTTGGAGCAGCACCGAAACGAGCACGACCTTTAAAGATGTTGTTATCTGTTTCTTCATCAATGTATGATTTCACACTCAAATCTAATCGGTTTAGCCACACTAGACCAGCGTATGCTTCATTGAAAGAAGAATCCATGAGATACCATGAATCAGTTCCTGCCGTGATGCCTGGAGTATTAGTTAAGTACGGAGAAATGATTACATTCCAGCGACCAAACTGAAAGTTAAAGGAGTTATTCGCTGTGCCAGGAATCCCCTCTGCACCGATTGCATCAAACACAAGTTTTTTGATTCGAGATTTATCGGGAATGATGATCGTATCTGGTTGCAGATTCAAAATGTTCCCATCTTCATCTTTGAAATAGTGCATAGCTTCTTCGATGTAACCTAATGCATCATAGGAAAATGGATTCCCAAAGTAGTTTGACTGTTTCGGTCCTTTATTAGTAGCAGAAGGATGATCAGTAGAGAATAAAGGTTTAGCATCCGCACCTGTAATATCAAACCTTTTCCCTTTGCCCCCTAATTGGAATGTAGCGTTTTGAGCATTGTTTAAAATACCAGTCGCAAACAATTCCTTAGTACGGCTAAATGATTGCATAAATTGGTTAGTCTTTTGCTTAATTTTCCCCATTTTAGCATCTTCGATAATCTGTTGAGTGACCTCGAATGAGTTTTTCCATTCTTCCGGCTCTATTACTTTAGAAAATCCTTCTTGCATGGATGAACGAGGGTAAGCAGCACCTTCACCTACTGGCTCAAAGTTTCCTAGAGATGTTTCAGAAGTATACTTCTCAGCGTAATTAGTTGTATCATCCTCATAAAAGACATGAGAAATGATAGAATTCTTTTCATGTGCTTCCTCTTGCTTTTCTAGCATCATTTTAATTGGCTCTTGGCTCTTTCCATAAATGCTCTCGTTTACACCACTTGATTTCGAAAATAACATATATTAGCCCCCTCTTAGCGTCGGAAATATCCGCGCACTTTTTTATCTCCATCTGTATCTGAAATTAAAAAGACACCGCCCGTTGTAGTGGCAGTGACTTGAGCTCCATCTGTATGAATTGTTACTTTTCCACCTGAATTAGCAATCGCGGCAGTTGCGGTAGTTTCAAACTCATCTGCTGCAGTAATACGAATAACAGCCATTGGTGTTTTGGATGGCGTTTCTGCCGCCTGCTTTCGATAGGAAACAAACTCAGGAACGTCAGTACCTGTCGCCTTGGTTAAACGACCGTTAGCATCCTGTTTCAAAACATCACCAATGTTAGCACCTTCCCCATCTTTCATAAAATAGGTGTGCTCCAACGCGTTAATGGAACCATCAATATGTTTAACTAAAATAAATGGCATATCCTCACTCCTTATAAACTGTTTTTATAATGTTTCACGAAATCTTTTTCGGACATTTCACCTGTTTTCAGTTCCTTTTTGAACATCATTTTGTAATTAGACAAAACATCTGGTGGGACCACTCCTAAATCAATATCATCAGCACCTTGACCGCCATTTTCGCGGATATGAGATTTGCCATTGATTTGATTGAGCGTCTTTTGTTTAGATGATGCTTGAAAATGTTCTCGGATAGCCTGCTTATTGGTCAGTTCATATGCTTCGATTAACGACAAACCTGATTGACCATCATTCCACTTGATCCAAGTCTCATTCGGGATATCTTCCGCGTTTTTTACGAGATCTGGGTATTCTTTTGTGAGATTGTCGAAACCATCCAATAAGGCACGGTCTTGCTTTTCCTGTTCAGCCTTTTGTAGAACCTCATCCACTTTAGAAAGCTTTTCAATTACCTCGTCAGGCAACCCAGCATCTCTATAGCGTTGTTGTTCCTCAGCTTGTTGTTCAGCTTCAACAGCTCTTTGATACTCCTCAAATGTATGGATACCATGGGACTCCCCGTACATTTCAGAAATCATATTGTTCATTTGTTGGGTTTGCTGTTCTAACGCTTCTTTATCACGCCTCATTTGAGCGAATGCTTGATTTTGTGGATCATCCTTAAACGATGGTTCAGCAGGTTCGGCGAACTCCTGCACGTTTTCGCCTGGTTCAATCGGTTCGTCTATAGGAGTATCGATAGTCTCATCAATTGGATCATCTACAGGTGTGTCAATCGGTTCATCTACTGGAATGTCTTCACTAAAATGTTGCAAGTCTAGTCTCAATAGTGGTAGTTCAGCGACCTCTACCTTTTTTACGCTATTTATAGTTGCTTTCATTGTTAACCTCCATAAGTGGGGATTTTTGCGCTGTCCCCAAGCGAGATATTATTTAGATCGTAAATCTCCACCCTTAACTTTCTTTGGGCTTACACTGTCCTTCTGGATGGAGTTAGGCGCTTTGATAAAAGCAGTGGATTTGTTAGGGATCTTGTAGTTCCCTGATTGAGTACCTTGGTTACGTTGTGCCATGAGTATTCACCACCTTTACGGATTATTTCGAGATAATGGGAAAAGGCTAACCGAGTCTCACGATTAGCCAGATTGTTCTATTTGAGCCATCATTTGATCCATGACAGCCTGTTGTTGTTCTGGTGCCATCTTGCGGAAATTATCTTGTTCATGCTTTGGTAACTTCTCAAGTAACTGATCAAATACCCGAGGATCATTAGGATCTATTTGTTGCTCCATCATTTGTTGTTCCTGCTGCATCATTTCTTGTTGTTGGGCTTGCTGTTGTTGCATCATCATTTGTTCCTCAATCTGCGACTTGATTTGCTTAGCCATCGGGAAGTTTAATGATTCCATAATGGTCCAGAATTGCGTTTTATCAATCGCTTGAGTACCCAACATTTCTTTTGCCTGGTTAAACATGAATATCGCATCTTTCGGAATACCTGAGCCAGCATCGGCAGAGAAAAGGAAATCCGTGTTGTAATAAAGTTCCCCTGCATCATCCTGCAGCAAGAATTTGTGTTTATCAAAATCACCGTAATCATCATTGCCATTTTGATCCTTAGCAAGATACGGGCGTAATTCATCATAGAAAGCTAATTTGAATTCGAACATGATCTCGAAAAGTTCTTTGAAGGCTGTCTGCTTGTTGAATTCCTTAGACCTCATCCGACCAGAAGCCTGTTGTACCTGAATTTGTTTAGCTACACCTGAGGTGGCTGTACTGTCTTCTAAGCCTTGGAAAGAGTTTGTGATACCTAGCATGTACTGAGTGATTTGCCGTTGATGGTCAACGTACTGCATATCATCACCAATTGGCGCTTTGATATCCTTTACATTGATCGCGTTGAGTTTAGCAAGATCGCCACGAATAATTTGATATGTCTCGTTTGTGACCTCCACTTTCAATTCATCAGGTAGTAAAAGAAAAGAACCGCCCTTCATGACCTTTTCTTCCATCTTGGAGCCGACCTTTTTAATGCTGTCTTGCTGATCCCGAATGGTATCAACATCGGACTGACCACCAAACGAGAAGTTTTTAGGCACATTCTTTCGGATGACAACAGGGTAACGGGATGGTGTAAAGAATGGAACTTTAGTTCCGGCAGGAATGATGATTGGTTGTTTGTTTCTATCCAACTTCCCAATCTGAATGTCACGATCCAATTCCTCGTATTCCTCAGTCTGCTTCTTAAACTTCTTAGAGCCACACTGACACTCATCGTCCACCTTCACCTTACCGCAATTGGCACAACGTTCTAATCGCCTGTAATAGAACTTAGGAAGGTCCTCAAGCGCTTGGTCATTCACCCAAACAAACTTCCCGATATCGCCTTCTTTGTCTTTATACCAGCAAACAATTTCGGTTACTTTCTCATTTTCATTCCCTTTTGTACCCTCTTCCATGAACGAATGGATCTCAGGGTATTGCTCATCGTCTGAATCATCCAGTTCCACATCATAACGGCGCCCAATGTATTCCTTTGTGACAGATGAAAGTATAAAAAAGTAATCCATCTTTTGAATATCGTAGATACCAGGCTGTGGTATAAGTTGTTTCGGATGCTTGCTTGTTACTTTAATTTCTCCCCTGTATAGATGGTGTTTGAAATCAGGGTCCCAACTTACCTCAATGACAGAAAAGCCTTGGATGGGAGTGATACGCTCGTTTATATCGTTGATTTCCTCAATGCCAATCTCTTTTAGATCATTGGAGATGCTATCCTCTATCATGCTGGCTTGTTCCTCGAATCCCGGTCGCTTAGCCTTAACGGAAGGTTGTGGAATAACTGAGTTGACTTGCGACTCAATCATTTCAAAGGTCACATTATAGATGTTATTTGCTTTTTTAGTGGGAGCCTTACGATTATTCACGTTACCATCCACAGCACGAGTACCAAGGTATATCCTCTCTCGTTCATCCATGATGTTCGTGTCATAATTGGTTATGGATGATTCAAGCTTACTTTTCCACTTCCTCAATTTCTTGCTGTCCTCTGGAGTAAATTTGTCCATAATTTCACCACCCATCTTTTTCAGTTTGTTTAGGAGTTTCATATGGTCACCTACTTATTGACTTTGATGGTAACGCCTTTAAATTCGTCTGGGGTAAACGCATTGTTCTTCATATTAATCTCAAATTCTGCTTCAGTAATTTGAAGTCTCATTCCTGTTCTTGCGAATAATTGAATAAGCAAAGCTTCTTTTACTTCTTCGTCACTCAAATAAACACTTATCACTTAACCACTCCCCATTTTTTTAATAAATATGCCCTCATATCAGCCGGGGCGTTCCAATAATCTTCTTGGAGATCTTTTGACAGTTTAGATATATCGAACTTTTGTGCTGCATCGATTGAATATGACTGCTGATCTCGTATCCCATGAGCAATAGCAAGCGAGATAATCAAATCATCATGTTTGCCATCTTGTGCTTCCGGTTTGCCCTTCTCATTCTTAATGAAGGTAATCATCTCAGATAATGTATTGCTGTCATTAATCAGCTCTATATGATCTCTGACGATTTCTACCAAGCTAGCAATGATAGCAGGACGAGTGATTGTCGATGTTCGGAAACCGTATTTCTTCTGAATTTGACCAGTGTAGGTATCTGGCACTTCCCGAACGAACATTTTCGGATAGCCCAGACGGGATAACTCCATATTTGGATAGGTACTGAAATTCACTTCTATACCGATTAAGGCCGTGTTGTAGTATTTACCGAGACAATACATCTGCTTGGCGTATAAATCCTCATCGTACTGGTGATGAACAACTGCCACTTGATTACCTGTTGTGTTATCAAGGACATGACTTGCAAAGAAGTCTGACCCATCACCCGATGTATCCCCACCGATAACATACGGATATTTCTTCTTAACATCTTCATAAATGGTAATTGGTCCGTTTTCATCGTCAACCCACTTAATAGACTGATCAATAACCTTTTCAGCCACATAGTCATACTTGAACAATCCTACTTTGACTGGTTTTCTGTCACCAACCAACTTCTTACGTTGCGTGACTTGCTCCAAATCAAATACAGGCTTACCAGTTGCAAGGAATGATTCTTCTGCTGTACATGGATACTCTTGTTTAATATCCTCTTTGTAATCCTTCCATTGGCTGTAATACCAGTAAACTTGCTCCCAGTCTAAGCCGATGGTTTCAATTAACCATTTACAACGAAAAAAAGACCAACGCGCACTATTGGCATCGTTAGTTCCTGGTGTGGATTTCATTACATTGTCTTTGAACTCTGCTTCCTTATGTTCACTCTCGAAGGACAGTCTATATTCAGGCGTTTCCCACCACTCGTAGAAAAGACCTTCCCAGTTATTCTCAGCATCCCACAATTCTTTAAACTCATTAAATCCATTAGCTGTACTTTCCAACACTTGAATACTGTCTTTGGTTAGTGCGGGGTTCAAACCTGTTAGAATCTCGCGTAGATTATCCCAGAACGCTACTTCGGAACCGTGGAAGAAATTCAGTGTCTTAGAACGACCAACACCTTTACCACCTGCCGTAGCAACCCTCCATCGGCTATTAAGGTTCTCAAAGTGGAACTCTTTTCTGTTGTTGTACTTTTCAGTAGGTTTTAACCCGTCAGGGAGATTATCATAAGCATACTTTGCTTTATCAGAGAAAATAGTGAGCGTATTGTCACCATCATCTGCCAACGTAAAGCCTGCAAAGTTCTTTTGAGTTATGCTGCATGACAATTGATAAGCAGTGATAATAGACGTGAAACCTTGTTGTCGACCTTTTAACACCAGAAATTTAAGGTGAAGTCGTTCGCCTGTTCTATAATCTTTAATGGCTTGATTGAGGGTATTCAAGAACCTTCGTTGAACTTTATTTATGAAGAATGGCACTGTATTTTGGTTCTTATCTACAATACAAAAAGCCATTTCGATTAAGTATTCTGGATTGGATCGTATTTCCTCGCGAATAGTCGATCCCTTATCGCTTAGAATATATTCGGTAGCTGCTGTGACGAATTGTTTATCATCCTCAACATTGCCACCCCATAGTTTCTGACGCTGATTAATAATGTCTTGTGCATTCATAGGCATCACTTGAAAAAATCTTCTAGTTTGTTATTGGTATTCACGTTAACCTCTTGCTTATCAACAAACATACCGAGGTGGCGAGCCATAGAATCCAACGCCCCCTTTTTATCATGCAATTTCAAGGCAATACCATCTCTTGTTCTCTTTATTTCGGCTACAGCGTCCAATTTTTCTCTAAGTATATCTTCAGTGTCAAACACTTCAACATCCTGAGTGAACGCCATTATCGGCTTCTTATTACCATCTTCATCTTCTACATAGTCAATGATGGTTTCACCAGTTTTTACTCTTAAATAATCCGAAATATTAGAGAATCCTATTTTGGCGTATTCTTGAAGAACTCTATCAGCAGTTATTTCAACGCGTTTAGAACGTTCAACCTTAGCTTTTTGAATTGCTTCTTGAACTGTAGTTTTCTGTAGTTGCTGATAACCTATTTCAGATGCTCTTTTCTCACTATACCCTGTTCTAATAGCTGCTTGCGTAGCATTCAAGTCAATGAGGTATTCCTCAACAAAACGCCTTTGTTTCTCAGTTAGTCTATCGAGCTCCTCAGTGGATTCTACAACTACATCCGGAACCGGTTTAACAGTTGCATCTTTATTCTTTGTGGTTGCAACCTTCTCGTTTTGGGTTGCATCTTTTTTAGTTGCATCCCTTGACCAACCTTCACGGCTTTTACGGCTCTTTAGCGTACCGAGCTTTATGTCATGCTTATCAGCTAATTCTTTTAATGTAACGCTTGATGTCTCATATTCTTTTCTGATGTTCTCCCAATTCATGTCACATGACACCTCGTCCTCCTAGCGACAATAAAATAATCACACTAATAGTCTCCAATCTCTTGTACGAATTGGATCATTCTCTATAGCTGGTACAATATTAAAACAAATGAAAAAAGATAGTGCTATGACTACCCATTTATTTCTTCGTAGTATTTTCTTCATTCACTTTCCAACCTTCCTCTAGGACACATCTTAAATACGGGCAAAAAGAAATGGATTCATTTATCTTTTCTACCCAGATGCAAGTCTCACATTTCTTCATGTTCTCACCCCAATAAAAAAGCACCTTCAATTATTTGAAGGCACTAAATATAGTACATACGGTTGTTATCAATGTCATACCCGCGATCCACCATGTTAGTTTACTCATCCCGCTATTCGATTCTCGGTCTGAAACTAATTTGTATATTTCACCAAAGTTCTGAAAACCCAAGACTTCTATACCTTTTTCATCAATAATTTTGTTCAAATGTTTTACCTTTATTTTTTTAAGACCTGTCTTTTCTACATATTCCCGAAAATCTTTTGGGTTATAACTTTCCACTCTATTCATCTCCTTTTCATCATAATTTCGACAAAATGAGATGTTTTCCTTCTTTATTTCATATTCTCTCTAAACTAGACACTCAAAAAACATGGGAAACAAGCTTGGTATATTTTTTGCGAGCATCTAGTTTACAAAGAACAGAAGAACGACACCTCGGCATAGTGTCGTTCTCGTTGATTCACTCATTCCGTAACTAAAGACGAATCGCGATTACTGCATATCACGAAATGTCCTTTCTATTAGTTTTTCGCTACATTACCATCATACTAGGTTAAATGCTTAAATTCATGTCGCTTTTACGGTTAAATTACGGTCATTTTCTCCCACATTATTAATAAAGCCAAATGCCTCCGCAACAATTGCAACCATTTCTCTTTTTACTCGGTAATATGTCTTGTCTGTTACCTGTAAATCATTGTAGACATCAACATCTCTTTTACCAAGAATGTAACGATCTTCCCATATATGCTGCTGAATGGGTTTCAAGCTTTCATACACAAGATGCAATTTTCTTTTTGTCCGCACGTATTCTTCTATCTCGAATTCAGTCATTGCCATATTTTCTACCGAACTATAAAATTGATTGCCCCTTTGACTTTCACCAGGTTCGGGATTCTGTGTCAATCTTGGTTCAAGGTCCATTTTCTTACTTTCAATAATAGCATCCAATATTTTATATCTGCTCATGAGCTTTTCAGACTTACGTTTCGCTTCTTGGCTGATAGATGTATTTAAAAAGGATAATTGATTCATTCAGCTGCCCCTCCTGCTTCTACTGAAAATGGCATCAATTTCTTTCTAGCTTCAATTACTGACTTTTTAGCATCGTTTTTATCCTTAAAACATCCGATTAGATTTTCTTTTCCGTCTAACACTACCTTTGCATACCATAATTCATCTCTTTTATCCCAATGAACACCTCTAATGCCTGATTTGCTATTTGATTGAGCACCACTTCTATTTTGGCAATTCTCTGCATTTGTCACCAATCTCAAATTTTCAATACGTCTGTTATCTAGTCTGTTGTGATTGATATGGTCTACGTGTTTATCTTTAGGATTACCAAATAACCATCGATGCAAAGAAACATTTCCTCTTTTCCCTTCCTTATTCTTTGACAAGTTTCCATGAACATATTGAGTTTTTTTATTTATGAACCATGTATTAGGAAAAGAACTAACTCGTTCTAGGTCGTGTGTATCAATAAGAGTTTCGAATGTATTTCCATCTTTAGTATTTATGAATATCGCAGTAACTTCTCCTCTGACCTCAAATTCATTTTTCAAATTAATCACTCCTTACCTTGTTCTGCTTGATCCATCCTCTACACTGATTCTGATACGATATTTCAAAGCATTTATCTCCTCTTGGGTACTGATAAAAGCATTGGACCAACGCTTCATATTGCCATACATCTCTGCTTCTTCTTCCCTTAGTCCGATAACAGCTAATTCTGCTACTGCTGTTTTATTCTTGGTTGCTGCTATATAAGCTTCTGCATGAGCTCTTTTTCTGCTGGCATAAACTCTCTTGTGACGCTCTGAAAACTCTGCTGATAGCTTACCAATGAACACAAGCATCTTTGACAAAATCTCTATACGGGCCATTTCCATGTCGTTGGGAGGGAGGATATCTATTTGTTTTTGGTATTTAATGATTTCTTCGAGATGGGAGTCTGTCCAATCTTTTTTGGGTTGAGTCATTTTCTCACCATACTTAAAGCGAACGCAAAACAAATCATCCCTATCCATCCGAATGGTGTGCAAATAATAACGAACAACAGAATTGCTATATCTTCCATTAGCTCACCCTCTTTTCCATTCTCCCTTTACCTTCTTCACAACTAATATTTCAATCCTCTTGGTTCTAAAATTTCTTTAACAATTGACTTTGCTTCTTCTAGAGTGTTATAAGTTCCAAACGTTTCCCTTACTCCCTCTATAAGCAATCTCACCCTATAGCGTCCACTAGGAAGTAATTCAATCCCTCTTATCCCAGTCCTACTGTCCGATCTTGCACCGTTCTTATTTGTAGAGTTCTCAGATTTAGTTACAACCCTTAAATTGACTTCGCGGTTATCAAGAGTGTCATGATTAATATGATCTACAACCATATCATCTGGACAATCGGTAATTAATCGATGAAGAGATAACAAAACTTTAGTTCCGTTCGGTTTAAGGACTGTTGCAACAGCGTATTTATATCTGGGATCCTTCTGCGATAAATTCACATTAAATGAATATCCTAAATTATTTATTTTGGGCAAATTCTTTGTATCTATGATTGTAGAAAACTGTTTCCCACTTCTATTCACCATAAAAATTTCAGTGATATCATCATAAATTTCAATTTTATTTTTCACTACGCCCTCACCCACTCCTTGCCTTTTCTCTTAATCACAATCAACTCTTGCCCATATCGGTATTCAAATAGTTTCTTAGTCATGGGAAAGCGTTCATTGGCCCATCCCTTCACATCGATTACCTCTTCTTCACCATTCATATAAGTAACCTTAAAGTCAGCATGATAAGTTGAACCGCGTCTTTTTCGTTTTCCTGTCCCTTCACACGTTTTGCATTTAATCAGCCTGTCAGTCTTAGGAGAAGGCGTTTTGCCCTCCCCTTTACATTTACTGCATCTTATTTTGAATGGCTCTAATAAGGTGTATTGGGGCTGTAATTCGATATGTTTCACATTAGGATCGTTGGTAAGGTGCTGATAGAATTGCCCCTCCAATTGAGAATCAAATACTATCCCGCCAACGATTGTTTTCTTGCTGTTGATCCTACCCATGTTGTTCCTCCACCATCTCTTTATAATAAAACTCTAATTCTTCATCTTTCATTTTCTCGTAAAAGGATTTGGAATAGTTTCCGGTCATAGCTAACCACTCGATATAAAATTCACGGTCTGTTTTAGTCATTTCGATTCACCGAAGCTTCATGGGAAAAGCCAGATGGGTACCGTTTCTTTAGCTTATCAATGTTTGTTTCAGCTACTTCTTCCATCGTGATATTTAATGCAGAAGCAATTGCTGTTAAATACCAAAGCGTGTCCCCAATTTCTTTAACCATATTGTCACGATCTAGTTCATGCCCATGAAAGATGTTCTTTTTTAACGCATCTATTACTTCGCCGCTTTCACCAATCAACCCGAACACGAAGTTTTTTAACAATTCATTTCTGTTATCTTTCGGAATTGTTCGTTCTACGTTTATTTGATATATGTGAAAATTCATTCTCCCTTACCTCCAGTTCATGTAGTGCTGCTTCTCTATATGGAGTGAATCGAGCCAAGAATAATAATTGGCTCAGATTCGCTTTTGTTAGGTTCATAATCTTAACCTTTTCTTCTAATTGTTTTTATTGGTCGATCTTTTATTACTGAAATGAAACCAATTTGAACGATAGTGCATCGAGATGATGAAAATAAACCAATACCGAAGTTTCTCCAATCAAAGTTAATTTCCCACCACGTGGTTCTTAATAAAATTTTCATCTGCTATTCATCCTCTCTAAAAGAAGCTAATGCTAATTCACGTTTCAACGATGCATATCCTAGGGTGTAAATTGACTGTCCTTGCTTCGTATGTGTAATTCTCAATTCTTCCAACCGTTCAAGAACAACATTCCGTTTCATCTTTTCTTGATAAACAGCTTTCATTTAATCACCCCATATGGATTATTTTCAAAATGGAAGATCATCATCTGAGATATCAATCGTTTTTCCGTTCCCTGCAAATGGATCATCATCCACCCTCGTATAATTGTTTTGGGAGCGATTTGAATTGCTGCCGGATGTATTTGTATTCGTTTGATTGTCACCGCCTGCATTCTGGCTCTTAGGCTCTAAAAACTGCACCGATTCAGTTTGAATCTCTGTCACATATACACGTTTGCCATCCTGCCCCTCGTAGTTCCGTGTTTGGACCCGACCATCTACTCCAGCAAGCGAGCCTTTCTTCAAGAAATTCGCTACGTTCTCAGCAGGCTTTCTCCAAACCACCACGTTAATGAAATCTGCTTCCTGTTCTCCACCTTGGTTTTTGAATGGACGATTAACAGCTAATGTGAAAGTTGCTACCGGCACTCCATTCGGTGTATAGCGAAGCTCAGGATCTTTGGTAAGGCGACCTACTAATACAACTCGATTCATCATGATTGTTTTCCTCTTTTCTCTTTTTGGATATCCATCAATGCAAAGAATGTTTGGTTTTTAATATCTTCAAGAATTTCCATAGCTTCTCGGGGCGTAAATCCTTCATCTTCAACCATGTGCAATAAGCCAGTTACAACAAATGGTGTGCCTAATTTTGAATCATCCATTTTCTTTGCCATGCTTGTTCCCCTTTACTGTTCGTATTTAAATTGACTAAACTGGATAATAGGGATTTTATATGCTATTTTTTATCGAAGATAATAAAATCCACCTTGATTGGTTTGCTATCAAGCACCTGTATTACTACCAATGGCTCCCCGTCTACATCATCTTCAATTTCATAAGACACATAACGTTTCATAATCTGTCTCCATTTTCATCCAGATTATTTTCCACCCATTTTTCAAAATCCTTCCGCACTACCTGGTATTTGTGAGCTTCTCTATGACAATTTAAACAAATACTTACACCGTTTCTTTTGCTGTTATCTCCGCCTTGGGATTTATAAATAACATGATGGGGAACATTTTCTAAATGGTGCGAACCACATCTTACACATTGGTGATTATCCCGTTCTGATATTTCCCGAATGGTTTTATTAGAGAACTTTCCACGATCACCACGTTTAGCTACTCTTCTTTGATGGCTAGGTTTAGGTGTAGGCTTGTACTCAAACACTCACAGCACCACCCTCATTTTTAACGGCTGTTACCATAAGTTACACCCCTCTCCAGTATTCTTCCTTGACCATCTTCAATACTTTTAAAACCATAACAGATACCGCTTGCTTAGTTCTCCCTAGTTCTTTAGCTATATCATCTTGTTTTTTATCTTCTAAAAATTTTGAAAATACAACACGCTGCTTATCCGTTAATTTTTTAAAAACCATTTCAACTGCTTCGTTAATGCCTTCCCAGTCATACTCCGATTCTGGATTCGGTATAATATTTTTTAATGATACCTCTCTAGTTGTGCTCCCGCCTGCATTACTTCTCGCTTTTACATCCAGACTCGATGCTTCGTTATTGGCTTTCCGTTTATCCATTCTTTGTTCATTCATAAATAAATAAATTTCGTTTTTGATGCACGTATAAGCAAACGTTGAGAACTTCACTTGTCCATCCGAATCATAAGCATTTATCGCATTATTAAATCCAAACATGCCAGCACTTAAAATATCGTCATAATCAAAATGTGTATTTCTAAATTTCGATACCACTTTATAAACCAACCTGATATTTTCTTCTGCCACTTTTTCTTTGTCCAGCGCCGAGATCACGTTTATTCCCCCTTACTTTATTCCTACTTAGCCCCATTCTCAACCATCCCTTATTTCCCCAGCCAACCGCCCGGCCTAGTATCAATCATTCCTACATCCCCTAAATGCATGAGCATTAAAAACGCTTCATCCATGGATACACGAAAATAGTTAGCAATCTGTTTACCTGACAGCCCTTGTTTCCAAAGATCCACTGCACGTTGCAGCGCACTTTCACGCCAATCGAATTTCTTTCCATCCAGAATGATCACTACTTTGTCCTGTTCTGCGCTCACGTTCCTCCCTCACTTCCTGCAAAAGATTTTCCGCATCACGTTTTCCTATAGCTTCCCAGTAACCGGGAGGGTAGCAAGATGTTACTTGCCACGCTCCTGGATATAGTTCTGTATATTTAGCGCTCATACCGCACCTCACTTTGATCGAATGTATTCCTGCCGATCTAGCCGTTCCATTACTTTAAGAAGCTCTTCATACCCTGGCGGCTTCTCTCGTTTCAAATAAAGTTTGAACTCATTCCAACGTTTCCATGGGTTTTCTTCCCTGATTTTCTCTATCTCACTTTGAAGGGTGATATTTGATTCTCTGACGTTGCTGAAAATATCCCATCTTGATTTATCCGACAAATGAATACTCTCATTTTCTTGGACCAAATGAATAATATCCTCCGCTACACGCTCAGTACTAATGATTAGCGTCAACCTCTTCACCCCTCATTCGAGATTGTAATGATTCAAACCATTCCGAATCTTTTTTATCCAGAGCTTCATCAATCAAACAAAGATAATCTTCCTCCATTAACCTACGAGGCGGAACCCCAACCTCATCCATATACAAGCCAAACCCTCTATAAACAGGCATGTTATCCACTCCTTTAGAAAGGTATATTTACAACTCGTTGATCCTTCGTTTTCTCAAAAACCACGTAATGGGGGTTTTTAAATAACCTTGAAATAATCTTCGCGTCGTATATGCTCTTCAACTGGACACTAGAAAGGTTTGACGTTGTAATGGTGCTTTTATCTTGCCTAGCGTTTAACACTGCTCTTAACACCCTTTGGATAAAGTCCGTTGCTTGTTTCGTCGTGTCAATACTCCCGACCTCCGCACCTAAGTCATCCAATACTAAAAAATCCACTTCTGATAGCAATTTGACAAAATAGGATTCTGTAAACTTACTATCTTT
Organism: Paenibacillus sp. FJAT-29882; assembly: GCF_001510645.1. Taxonomy (GTDB): domain Bacteria; phylum Bacillota; class Bacilli; order Bacillales; family DSM-1321; genus Peribacillus. The sequence goes on from NZ_LMVB01000001.1 coordinate 2,897,912, forward strand.
GTTATTAAAAGAATCCTTAATTTTCCGAATCATTTCGTCAATATCGATATATAAACAGGAAACAGTTTCAGATGAATCGTGAATGCTTTTCAGTAAGCTATAAGCTAAATGGCTTTTTCCTGCCCCCGGAGTACCTTGGATAAAAATATTAAACGTGTGTCCATTTCGATACTGTTCGGTTCGGAGCATAACTTTTTGTTTATTAGTCTGCTGCTCGTCTTGCGTAACCTTATAATTATCGAATCGGGCATTTAGAATAGTTTTATCGCTTACCAAGCTTTCTCGCATTAATGTATTATGCCGAATAAGTCGTTCAGCGTTGTCGTAGAAACGTTGTTGTTCAAGCCTTAGTAATTCGTCTTGCTTTTCCTTTTCGCAACGCGGGCAAACCTCCAAGCCATCAATGATCATCATTTGTACTGGTTTGACCACTTCTTTACCGAAGGCAATAGTCGTATGCAAATAACATTTTTCAGAAAGGAAGGATAGTCCCTCCAAATTCGGCAGTTTCATCTTTTCCAGATCGTCCGCCCCCCTCTTCATATCCGTCTATGAAAGAATCGTTGTTCAAGAATGTCGTAGGATGCTTGATATATTGCTTGTCCGTCTTTTGGACTTGCTGTGCATATTTTTCGGTACCAGCTAAGATGATTTCTAAAGAATGGTTTTTAAGTGCTGTCTTGAATGATTTAGCAGCCTTTTTCTTATCAACCTTCCTAGGATAGATAGACCAGAATTGTTCAAACTCGTTTGAGTAAGGATCTTTATTCTTTTCTTTATCTATATCTAGTTCTTTATCTATATCTGTTGCGTTACCATGCGTTACCTGTAACGTTACATTTGAGATACTTTGAGATTCACGATGACGAGCAACTCTTTTTCTTGTCTGCTCTCTGATTTTCTCAAGCCCATCAACGTTTTGATGCTTCTCCCAATTGCAAATACTTATAAAATCATTGTCAAAAATTTCTATCATTCCGAACGTTTCGAGTGTCTTTAATGCTAATCTCACAGTCGCAAGAGGACGATTAAAGATAGTCGCAATCATCTCATCTGTGTACGGAATGTTCTCATTGAGATAAATAAAACCAGACGCATTTGTCTTACCTGCTTGCGCAAGAAGTTTCACCCATATTATTAAGATCGTGTCAGCTTCAGGCATAGACTCAATCAAACGAATTTTTTCATCTTCAAACATGTGAGTGCTCAGCTTGATCCACTTCACATCTGCCATATAAACACTCCTTACTTGTATATTTCGAACGTACGATCCTGTAGCCACAATGAAATAAATGGTATATAATTGGACTACAGGATCATAGTATTTATTAAATGAATTTAACTTTTAGAGTCTAGTGTTGGCGCACTGGACTTTTTTCTTGTTCATTTTTATCCATTAAAGGCGTAATACCTCTGTTGGTGAGAATTGTGTGGATGAACAGTCTTCCTTTTTGCGTCCATCTAGTGTAAAGTTTTGAACCTTCTTCTCCATTTTGTTTTAGGAAATTATATGTTTGGGATTCTGTGAACCCCAGACCTTTATGCTGTGAATATAACAACCATTGGCCATTCATCTTATGTTGGACTCTCGCTTCATGAAGGATCTGATTTAACTTCTTACCTGATAAACCGTAATCTTCCGCAATTTGCGAAACCAGCAAAGTATCCTTTGATTGAAGAATAGTATCTATATAGTTTATTTTCGGCTCATATTCAGCAACCTGCTGTTCAAGCATCATCGTTTTTACTTCAAGCTTTTGTTTTTGCTCTTCGAGATCCGCGGCCAACCTTAAAGCTTCTGCAAATGTAGTCGGTAAACTGACGACTTGTTCTGTTTGCTTGACTCTGAAATAGCTTTTAACTAAGCTTCGTTGAACATTCCAGGCTAAATCATCAGTAAATGATTTAACTAGCATTAGATACCCCGACTCTGTTAATAGCTTTAATCCATTAGGAGCTATCACCCCAAACTCTTTTGCGGCTTCGTCGGAATTTCGTACGAAGAAATCTTCGCCTTCAATAAAGCGATTTTTATGTTGATTAAAATTCTTCCTCGCTGTTCCTTCTGGTCTTCCATGAACTTCATCGATATTCTTAAAAGTTACGACTCTATGACCTTTAAATTCTTTGATATCTATATCATCAACAGTCAATACCTTCTTATTTTCAACAAGTTCAAGATGAACAGGAATTTCCATCTTTGGTGTATCTAACTTTTGGTGCCTCCTCTCCCTTCTAGCTAGCCTCAACGCTTCTTTATGTTCACTCCTTAGATAAGTATTCCATCTGTATCCGCACGCCGCAGCTGAACGATCAATAAGTTCCGCCGTATCATCGAACGCTTGAAGCTGAGTTTTTCCATACCTCACATATTCTAGGATTGTATCTGCTAAAACTTTATCCTCATGACTTGTCCAATTATCAACTCTTGTGCTCATTCAATTACCCCCTTCTATGAGATTTGTTGTTTCATAGCTTTATGTAAAATCGTCGTGATGTAAGCAGTTTGAGAAACCCCTAAACTAGCCGCTTCCTGTTTGATCTTATCGCTAAGATCATGTTTGATACGGAGTGTGAAATTTTTCCTAACTTTTTTCGCATCGTTTGTCATATCTGTGACGTCACCTCCATATATTAATCTTACCACGTCAGACAAGTGACGTCAAACTATTAATAGTAATGTTTTCATATTTTTGACGTCAAAGTGTTTACATTTTATTTCCTTTGCATTATACTGGTGTCAATTGGACATCACACTTAATAAAAGGAGCAAATTAAAATGACTGAGCAAAAACGTTTTACTTTAAGAATGGATGGAGAATTATTTGAAACAATCAAGAAACAAGCTGAGACTAACAAACGATCAGTAGCAAAGGAAATCGAACATCTTTTAGAACAACACCTTAAATCTCAAGAAGAAGATAAGTAATAACTTATTAACGTATTACGTTAATCCAAAAATAAAGGAGTGTACGCAAAATGGCCCATGTTCGTAAAGATTCATCTAAACCAACCACTACGATTTCACTTGAACAAATTTTATTGGAGCAAGTTGATGATTACCGGTTTGCAAAGAGAAAAGATAATCGTTCTGCTGCTATTGCTGATCTGCTCATTAAAGGCTTAAAGTACGTTGAACTACTTGAGAAAAAGAAACTTCGTAACGCTGAGAGGGTGACTGGATAATAACCAGCGCCCTCTTTTTTTGAATCCGACTGGACATTACTCTTTAGCATTTAACCAATCGCAATAATTCTGACATTCTTCTTCAGTTTTGAAGAAAGTATTATATTGATTTAAGTCATCAAACTTCATATCAGGAGAATAGGTATTTTTCACATGTATGGAACTGTCTGAAACAAAACCATCATCATCGTCACTGTATTGTCTGTACCATGCTGTCACACCGTTTTTATCTCTGTTCAATTTAAACTCATAACGTATGAATTCGTGAGGGTAATAAACAGATTTTCCTTCTTTGCACAAGCAATCCTCGCGTGCTTTTCTACCAAGAGGTGAAATGTATTCAATTCTTCTGTTCGTATCACACTTATTACATTTTTGCGGTAAAATATGTTTTGAGTAAGCTCTGTAAAGGATGACTTTATGATCTTTCGTGAGGTCAACCAAACGTTCTCGACGAACATTACTTTTAAGTGTTTGATATTCACTCTCGAGCTGCCTCTTTTTATTTTCAAAATCCTGTTTAACTGCTTCTAAGTTAGCTTTAATCCCCTGAAGTTCTTTATTTTCTTTTCTTAATCTATCCATCTCAGAAACAAAATTTTCTTTAACAGATTTCATTAAGTATTGTTTAAATTCAGTTACCGCAATATCAAATTCCGATGGTTCATTATAAAAGTCTTCTTCATAACCGTACATTTTCATATCCTCTCCTTTGTATAAATGAACAGCTTATTCGTTTAAAATACTTAGAGTGTTTTTTAGTCAATTCCTGCATCGCTTTATTTCTACCCACTAAATCGGATCTAATATTTAATGATTCACCCAAAATATCTGAAACAGTTTTAAACTTTTTCCCTTCTTGGGCCTGTTCATATATCTCCTGCATTTTTGACATAATGAACACCTTTCTATTTTAACTATGCGATAACTTTTAGTTGTTCGTTAGCTAATTTCATTCCTAAAAGATAAGCAACAAATACATTAGGTAGCTTCTTTCCGAAATCAGAAAACATAGAGAAGTCTTCACCTTCGTAATAATAAAATGAGTTGTCCATATAGTAATCATAAAGCTCTCTTTCTAATTCCTTTGGAGAAGTAACACTTTCAATAATTTGTTTTAAATTGCTATGGATTTCATTTGTTTCTTTAAGGTATTTTCCTTCTGCATCATGGATAGCTTCCTCATACCACTCTCTTAGATCATTAAGTGCTTTCCCTTCATCGAAATGCCACCGATCACGAGAATGACAAGATAACATTCCTAACAAATAGCCTATTTCAACATCATCAAAGCTTTTTGGTGTTGATCGCCAAGTCAGATCAAAGATTGCATCGCCGATATCACCTGATATATATAACCTATTGCCAGCAAAAATATAGCGTACCGAGTACATATTTGTTCCTTCTTTTCTCCAATCAAGAATGGAGATATCCTCATATTCAGTTAATTTCGCTTTATGATTAGCGAACCAATTTTGTTTTATATGTTCTTCCATTTCCTTAATTTCTCCCACTAACTCCATCTCCTTTTAATGTCGCAGTTTAATCGTACTGTTAATTAACTGTTTAGTATTTTTCTAATTTGATTCAGAGTATAATCTGTCGTACTTCCACCCCTCAATGCTATTTCACACTGCTTTTTTATCTCTTCAATTTTTGCGATTTTATCACTCATGTCTTGCCCTCCTTAATGCATAATTTGTGTCAACTATCTATTACACCGTTCCGAACACTTCGGAACTTCCGAGTAACTCAGAAGGACGTTCCGAACCGTTCGGAAGTTGAGTGTCAAACGCCTATTAACCCCTTCTTCTGCAATTGCCGAACCTTACTTTTAACTTGGGGGTATGACTTGCCCAACTGGTCAGCTATTTTCGTATTAATGCCGTAATAGGAGCCATTGGCATAATGACTAATAACAAATTGCTCATCTTCATGGGTCCATGTGGTCCTGGTATCTTCGTCAAGCGTGCTGATCATTTCGTATAGTGTTTTCCTTGCATCGCTCCAACACACGATAATACCGTCGTTATAGGTGGAAATAGAGATAGCTTTTGTACACAAGGGTTCGCATTCACAAATTTTTCTGCGTTGGCTGGTCGCTAATACTGTCATATTGATTTTGCTAATGATGGGTTTCAAAGTATCACCTAGCTTTCATGTAGGCTCGATACGCCTGCTCTACAATACGCAGGCGCTCAACCTCTTGGATCAGCCAATTAAATTCGGTATCTATTACCATGTAAAACAATTCTTCTTGCCCATTTCCGTTTGTTGCATGGTTTGGGTAATCTAAATTCAATTTAATTTCCTGTAACTTATCCTTCATCCTTCATCACCACCCGATAATAATATCCACCGAAGAATGAGTAAAAGATTACCGCGAACAATACAATTGCACTCATTTAAACTTCCTCCTTTTGGTTATATAAGCAGAATTATCTTTCATCCACACATCTAGGCTACCGCCGCAATACTTGTGCATGTAATGACGATTCATATCAATCAATTCGTCTGATACATCTTTGAATTTTTCGATAAGGGATTGAATCATATCGTAAGATTGAGCATCGACTGAGTTACGTTGATTTTCAAAGTGTTTTTGAATATCGGTTATGGTGTATCTCATGATGGCATCTCCTTATGAGAGGGCTGTTAAGCCCCCTGTTTTTTCTTCAATTCTTTTTCAGCAGAAGCAATCCACCCGTTAATTTTTGTAATGATAAGTTTTGCATCTTTATCAGTGAGTGATTCTATATTGTCAATTTGTAAAGAAGTGTAAACGTCAGCATCCGTTTTTCCGCGAAGTTTAGCAAATTCCATAGCTGCAGTTTTCAATAACCCGACATTTGTAGAAGAAACCAATTCTGGTTTGCGGTAAGATTCAGCCTTTTCCTGGAATGCATCTGGATCATCTTTATCAGTAGCAATGTTGAACTGTTTTAGGATAAAATATTTCTCGGCATACGTGAGCGCTTTCCCTACGCCTTTTTCTCCTGCTATATCCACACCCTGACCGTACCAAGGGCATTCTATCGTTTCATCAGGCTTTTCAGCATTAACCCATGTCATTGTCATTTCCAACTCAGTGAAGTAGGTTGTGGTGCGTTTAGTGACGTTTCCATTGTTGTCTTTCATTTCGATTGGCGATTCAAGCACGTTCTTTCCAGTAATCCGAGGAATAAGAAGCAATCCTAATTCATCCATCTTGCTTCGAACACTAGCCAACACCTGAGAACTACCAACATAACTGTATTGTTTACCCGACGATTCTTTTTGAAGGTACGGGACGGATTTGCGGACCTCAACTAATTTTTCGTAAATATTCATCGTATACGCACACTCCTTGTTTGAGTTAATGTACACCCTTCAATTAATTCCCCTTCTTTGAGAGCTGCAAGAATCGCCTTCTTGTCAATTTTCTCAGGCTGAGGTACCATGTAATCAGATGGAATTAGACTTTCATCTTCAATTTCTACAGCAGGAGGATTGTTCGCAATAGATATGGTTAAAGTTGGACGCTTCACTTTATCTATGCCAGCAACCTCCATTTGATTTTGGAGATACGATTTAATGGATACGATCTTGTTTTCAAGAGCTATTCGTCTATCAGCAAACCTTTTTTCCTCCAACTTAATCGCTTCGATAACACCCTGCAAAGAACGAACCAATTTAGCTGAGTTTTCTGCTTTATCTTCAATTGCTTCCTCGATGGATTCCAACGTATCACGGAATGTGATAGGATCCATTTCCTCAGCCATATCCTGCAACGTATTGTAATGGGTTGTTAACTCGTATAATTTCATGCGATTTCCTCCTCGATATTTTCCATATCGTGAATTGCAATAAAACGCGCCTTGTACTCCTCTATTTCGTCTTGCTCCAAATGAGTGAATATTTCAGTCAGTGTTTCTACACTTGGCATGTATCCAGCATCGTGACAGTCGCAGAGATAGAAGAAAATTGACTCAGGCATCTGGCATACCATCTAACTGAACATCATCGTCCATGAACTTTTCAAATTCACGAGTTTCGTACAATTTACGCTCTTCGAGAGAGTTGTCATAAAAAGCAGTAATATCGAATTTTGCATCATAGTCGCGGAAAGAAAACCACTGAGCACCTTTATGTTGGTTGTGTTCCATTAATTCAGTCGGAACCAAGTTTGCAATGAGCTTTTCAGCTTGACCTATCCCGATGACATTATCAAAAGACATTCTGATAGCTGCACCATTTTCCAAGGCTTTACGGACGATCGCTATTTTTTTTTCGATGTTCATTTTTGTTCCTCCTTAGTTTTGATAGCAAGCATTTACCGCAGCTTCGATTTCTTTAAGAATCGGATTACCTTTTACTTTTTCAGCTTCAAACCACTTCTTTTTTTCTTGATCCGAAAAATTTGCGAGTGGAGAGTGTGTATAGATGACCGTATTACCAATGACAGTTTTTTTAATATCCATTCCCACATCACCTCTTACATCATGTTTATGCGGTGATGTACTGTGGACGAACTGATTTAGCAATTAATCGCCTCATTCCTTTTCCCATTTTGGGAAGTTGTTAAATAAAAAAAATATCATCTAACGAACAGCCTAAAATTTTCGCGGCCTTTACTGCTTTGTTCACTGGTAATTGACGATGACCATTTTCAATCTCATTATACTTAGATGGTGATTTATACCCTAATAACTCAGCCATTTCTTGTTGTTCTAACCCCTTTTTCAATCGGAGTTCACGGAGTTTTTTATAATTCGTACCCACTTTGTACCTCCTTTCTTTTTCCCATATTGGGAAGGTGTTGACTTTATTATATTTTCCCAAAACGGGAAAGTCAACACTTTTTTTGTCCGTTTTGGCAAATTATTTTTCGTTTGTTTAATTTGTTTAATCAGAAAGGTAAAATTACATATTATGCACATGCTATAATGGAGCATATTATCGTATTAAAAAAGGGGAAATTAATATGGCTAGTAAAGAGGATCTTAAATACGGAAAAAAGATTAGAGAAGTTAGAGAAGCAAATAGAGACACCCTTGAGGAATTAGCAGATAAATTAGACATAAATTGGAGTACATTAGGTAAATACGAACGTGGTGAAAGAAAGATTACACCCGCTATATTGGAAAATGTTTGTACGGTGTACGATATTCCCATACTTTTCTTTTTTGGCGAAGAAGGAAAACTTTCTGATCGTTTAAAAGACCTAGGGGCTGAATGGGTTGCGTTCGCTGAGGAAATGAAGGAAAAATCCATTACTCCCGAAGAAATAAAGGCAGTATTGGCACTAATCAAAAAACATAACATGTAATCGTTAGACAAAAAACGACATTAAGAATGCTTTGAAATCAACACTAAACAGAAAAATCAGACTAATGTTTGTCGAAAAAGGGAAACAATAGGTAAATTAATCCACTGACGGAAAACACAAGGAGATGTATAATAAAAATTATACAGCTAAGAACTTATGTTCGTAGTAATTTAGGAGGCGTGTTTTCTTGAAATTTATCGAATGTGACCAACTCGGCAAGGGGAAAACTATCAAAATTGGCAATTTTTTAGTCGTCGGTACAAAAGAAGCAGAGCCAAAAATAATATTATCAACAGTAATGGAACCAAAAGAAAAAGTTTCATAAATACACAAAGGAGAATCTCTATTGATACTCCTTTTTTATTTGCATAAAATACATATTGCTATTCGTGTATAGCCGTTTATATAATTGGGTAGAGGTGTTTATATGAAGGTTTTTATTTATTTGCGTAAAAGTAGGAAAGATATTGAAGAAGAACGAAAGCGCGGCGATACATACGATACCTTGAATCGCCACAGAGAGACGCTCTTTGCGTTAATCAAGCACGAGGGGTATGATTTGGCCTTAGAGCCCTTTGAGGAAGTGGTTTCTGGAGAATCTGTAATAGAAAGACCAGAAATGCAGAAATTGTTAAAACTGATAGAAAACGGCGCTGTTGACGCAGTTGTTGTTATGGACCTGGATCGTTTAGGTCGTGGCGACATGTTTGATCAAGGGTTAATAGATCGAGCGTTCCGCTACTCTGGAACCTTATTAATTACGCCAACAGAGACTTACGACCCCGAATCACAAGAATGGGAATTAGTATTCGGAATTAAATCTCTAGTTGCTAGAGGAGAACTAAAAGCGATTACAAGACGTATGCAAGGTGGAAGAAGGCATAGCGCTAAAGAAGGTAAGTCTATCTCCAAGAAACCACCATACGGCTACTCAAGAGATGAGAAGTTGATCCTTCATCCTGATGAGGACACTTCATGGGTTATAGAAAAAATATTTCAGTTGGTCGCAAACGGATCAGGTAGACAAGCCGTTTCAAATGAACTGGACAAGCTAGGCATTTCTCCACCGAACCCAGAACGTGATTTTTGGTCACCTAGCATGGTTACTTCCATCGTTAAAAACGAGGTTTATAAAGGTGATATTGTATGGGGGAAATTCAGCTATAAAAAAAGACATGGCAAGTATGAGAAAAAAAGAGTCGATAAAAAAGACTGGATAATTAAAGAAGATGCTCACGAAGCGATTGTTTCTCGTGAATTATGGGAAAAGGCAAATGAATCTCACTCGGGTCGCCACCGCCCACCTTCTTATAACTTAGACAAAAAACTTTCCAATCCTCTAGCTGGTGTATTGAAATGCGATATTTGCGATCGTTCTATATTGGCTCAACCTCGTGTAAACAGAAGAAGCGCAATGATGCGCTGTGTTAACCCTAAATGTAAAGGTGTACAGAAAAGCTCGTACCTTGACATAGTAGAAGAACGAGTTTTACAAGAGTTGGAGAATTTTATTAGGAAATTCGAAGTGGATTCTCCTGTTGAAAAAAAAGATAATATTATACCGATTAAAGAGAAAGTAGTAGCAAAGAAGAAAAAAGAGTTAGCAGAGCTGCGCATACAAAAAAATGATTTGCATGATTTTTTAGAAAAGAAAGTGTATGACATTAAAACGTTTTTAGAACGCCAGGATATTGTGTTAGGAAAAATAAAAGATGTAGAATCCGTTATATCTGAATTAGAAGAGGAAATACAAATAGAACAAATGAAGATCAAAAATACAGTCGAATATATTCCAGCTCTCAGAAACGTTGTTGAAGCATATAGATATACTGATGATATAGAAAAGAAAAATCGCCTTCTCAAGTCCATCCTTGAAAAAGCGACATATAAACGAAAAAAAGATTGGTCAAAACAAGATGAATTCGAGATTCATCTATACCCTAGAATATAAGAAAAACCGCGTGAGGTCAATACTCCGCGGCTTTTTGTTCTTCTTTATGAAAGAAAGCTTGTAACGCACGTATGACATCCGATTTTTGTTTTAATATATAATACTTAAACTTTTCTTCTTCGAAATCTTTGTATACGCTCATTAGGGTAGAGGGTCTACGGTTGTATTGGTTGACCTCTCCATAACCGAACATATTAGATACCTTCATGAGTTCTTCGACGAGTTTTACACAGCGGGCGTTATCAGAGGTAAGATTGTCACCGTCTGAGAAATGAAATGGGTAGATATTGAATCTATCAGGGGCGTATTTTGTGTCAACGAGCTCTAAAGCTTTGCGATAGACGGATGAGCAAATCGTACCACCGCTTTCTCCTTTTGAAAAGAAATCTTCTTCTGAAACGACCTTGGCTTCTGTATGGTGAGCAATAAATTCTATTTCAACAGATTCATATTTCGTCCGGAGAAAGCGATTCATCCAGAAGAAGAAGCTACGAGCCATATACTTTTCCCAGAGTCCCATACTTCCTGACGTATCCATCATCGCTAAAACGACTGCTTTAGAGTCCGGCTTTTCGATTTCATTCCAGGTTTTAAATTTATAGTCCTCTTTATAAATCGGATGAAAACCTGGATCACCACTTAAGGCATTTCGTTTAAATGCAGAGATCATCGTTTTCTTCTTATCGATATTTCCCATCAAACCCGTTTTTCTAATATCATTAAATTCAATATCCTCTACTGTGTTATCATCCCTTTCTTTGCGCTGTAAATTTGGAAGTTCTAGCTGACTAAACAATGCCTCTTCAATTTCAAGCATGGTTACTTCCGCCTCATAATAATCCTCTCCTGCCGAGTCCCCCGCTCCCTGACCTTTACCTGGTCCTTTTTCCGGTGAGCCATCTCTTGCCACTACATCTCCAACTCGACTTTCTCCGTCACCTTGACCTACATGCTTATTTTTATCATAGTTATAACGGATCTTATATTCATCCAATGAACGAATGGGGATTTTCACGACGTCTTTTCCATTAGACATGATAATACTTTCCTCAGAAATTAAATCCGGAAGATTATTCTTGATCGCTTCTTGCACCTTTTCCTGATGTCTTTGTTGATCATCAAAACCTTTTCGGTGGAGGGACCAATCCTCCTGTGAAATTGCAAACTGATGATTATTCTCTTTCGTCATACACTTTCCCCCCTTAATAGCAAAGCATAATGCGCCTGCTTATCGGCGACAAGAACAATATGAGCAGGCATAAAGATCACTTTATGATTTTCTTGACAGATTTTCTTGACAGATTGACTTGTGATCTCTGGCCGATGACACACAGGCGACTTTATGAAACTTTGACTACTTCTGCCACACTCTTTTTGCAAATATCGAAGTCCGTACAATCATCGCAATCATGATCGTGTATCGTGCTATACACCAATATTCTATGAATTAGTCTTCTTATTTCTAATAAATTCTCGAACCATCCTTTATCTCCTTGCATATGATACGGTAGTGCGGAAATCTTTATAACCCTAATACTATAAAGTGAAACTCCATAGACTTTGCAAATTATTTTCGTAAAAGATTGTATTACTCTATCCTATGCAAGGACACGCAATAATTTACAAAAAAATTTTTAAAATAGGCAAATACCTTTAAACTGTACAAGCTTCTAAATATAAAGTTCATTTAACATAATTAAATAGTATGACTTGTCCGAAGCAAAAAGGGATCTGACCTCTCAAACTGAAGTCAGACCCCTTCTATGATTATCGATTCAATAGACTGCCAACATACTGGAGCAATTCATTTGCAGATGTAGAATTGTAGCCATGCTCTTCGATTAGCCTTGCCACTACTTCATTCACTTTCTTCAATTGGCTCTCATCTGGTGTTTTCGAAGATGTTGTAATTTTGACAACATCTTTTAAATCAGCAAATAGTTTCTTTTGAATGGCTTCACGTAGACGGTCATGTGAATTATAGTCAAACCGTTTTCCTTTTCTAGCGTAAGCCGAAATTCGAATCAAAATTTCTTCACGGAACGCCTTCTTCGCATTTTCTGAAATTCCAATTTGTTCTTCAATCGAACGCATCAACTTTTCATCTGGAGAAATCTCTTCACCAGTTAATGGATCGCGCAGTCTCGATTTATTGCAGTATGCTTCGACATTATCGAGATAATTATCCATTAATGTTTTCGCTGATTCTTCATATGAATACACGAATGCTTTTTGAACTTCATTTTTCGCAATCGCGTCATATTCCTTGCGGGCAAGTGAAATAAAATTTAAATATCTTTCACGTAGCTCAGCTGTAATCGAAGGATGTTGGTCAAGCCCCTCTTTCAAAGAACGAAGTACATCAAGTGCATTGATCGATGGGTTTTCTTTGCGAATAATCGTCGAAGAAATGCGGTTGATCACATATCGTGGGTCAATTCCGCTCATCCCTTCATCCTGATGCTCTTTTTTCAGCTCATTAATATCCGCTGAATTGAAGCCTTCCACGTTTTCACCATCATAGAGACGCATTTTCTTAATTAAATCGATATCTCCTTTTTTCGGATCCTTCATCCTGGTCAGAATACTGAACATCGCTGCTACTTTTAATGTATGTGGCGCGATATGAACATTATGGACATCGCTTTCGTTAATCATCTTTTCATAAATCTTTTCTTCTTCTGTTACTTTTAAATTGTATGGAATTGGCATAACGATGATTCGTGAATGCAGGGCTTCATTTTTCTTATTTGAAATGAATGATTTGTACTCGGTTTCATTTGTATGGGCTACAATGAGTTCATCAGCAGAAATCAGTGCAAATCTACCTGCTTTAAAATTCCCTTCCTGTGTAAGCGAAAGTAAATGCCAGAGAAATTTCTCATCACACTTCAGCATTTCTTGAAATTCCATCATCCCTCGGTTTGCTTTATTTAACTCACCATCAAATCGGTATGCACGTGGATCAGACTCCGATCCAAACTCGGCAATCGTCGAGAAATCAATGCTTCCTGTTAAGTCAGCAATATCTTGAGATTTCGGGTCAGATGGACTGAATGTTCCAATGCCTACCCGTTTATCTTCGGAAAGGAATACCCGCTCAACGATCACATCTTCAATTCTATTTCCATACTCCTGCTCAAGCCTCATTAAATTCAGTGGAGACAAATTACCTTCAATGCGAATACCATATTCATCAAAGAAGTCTTGGCGTAAATTTTGTGGAATTAAATGAAGTGGATCTTCATGCATTGGACAACCTTTTATTGCATAAATAGCACCTGTATCTTTAAGTGAATACGATTCTAACCCTCGCTTCAGTGCTGAAACGAGCGTCGATTTCCCCCCCGATACCGGTCCCATCAGGAGTAAAATCCTTTTTCTCACATCTAATCGTTTTGCAGCCGGATGGAAATACTCTTCTACAAGGCGTTCAAGCGACTCCTCTAATCCAAATAATTGACCACTAAAAAAATTATACTTCCGTGTTCCATTAACTTCTTCTATACCAGCATCTCTGATCATGTTATATACACGTGAATGTGCAGATTGCGCAACCCATGACTGTTCTTTGACAATCTCCAAATATTCCGCGAAGGTGCCTTCCCATTTCAACTTGTGCTCTTCTTCTCTAAATCTCGCAATTTTTCCTAAAATGTCCATCTTTAGCAACCTCCCCTTGTTACCTATCAGAGATGAATACTTTAATCTATGCACCGAATCTGACAAACATGTACAAAAGTTCAGACGAAATGAAAAAGCAATTCGGAAACGCCCCATGTACTATTCAAAAAATTCCCTCCATTAACGTTCACAACGTTGAAAAATTGGGGTATACTACCTTTATACGCAATATTGGAAGAATTCGGTTTAGAGGGGGGTACATAATGGGAACGGTAATTGTTCTTGCGGTCATGGTGACATTTTTAGTGGCAATTTTCACAGCTGGATACAATGACAAACCATTTGTGAAAAAGTAAGAGAAAACACGTGGCAAAGTTTAAATGGGGTAGAATTAATAAGTGCTTTACTTAAAATGTAGCGATCATTCTAAAAAAGGATGTCTCATATGGGACATCCTTTTTTAGAATAATCGCTACGGCTTTGTCTTCGATTTCTATGTCAACTATTTCATCTTCATCGCCTCATTCTGAACACAGAAAATAGAACGATTCATAAATGTGTATGGCTCTACTCAAAACACTATTTAAAAAAAGGTTTCGTTACATTTGTACGGGTAGCTCATATTTATCCCGCTTACAAAAAATAATAACCCCCTGATGAAAGTTTTTCTTTATCGTTTGTTCAAGCCTTGACGTTCTATAAAATCCTTCATATACATTCTGCTTTTTTTCGTAATCATCCCGACCATTTGTCTTGTCCATGTATCTTTCCGAACGGCATTCGTCCGTTTTCGGTAATACCCGGAAATCGTATCATTATAATTCTCCAATTGAGCAATAAATTCCTCTTTATCAGGCTGATACTCATTTTCATGATACACATTTTCAATAGGTAGACGTGGCTTTTTTTCACTTTTCCCCATTGGATACCCGACAGCCATACCGAATAATGGGATGACTTTGGATGGAATATTGAGAAGCTTTATTACTTCAGGTAAATGATTGCGAATGCCGCCAATATAGCAAATACCAAGTTCCATCGATTCCGCAGCTAAAGCAGCATTTTGGGCGGCAAGTGCAGCATCAATGGTCGCAACCATGAATTTTTCCGTACTTTCTAACGGCACAGATAAATCCATTTCTTCCATTTCCGCTACAATCTCAAGACGATGCAAATCTGCACAAAATATAAATAGGTGTCCATTATGTTCCACATAAGACTGCGGACCGGAAAGTTCTGCCAACGCCGCTTTTTTCACAGGATCCGTAATCCCGATAATCGAATACGCTTGTACAAAGCTTGAAGTAGAAGCTGCTTTGGCAGATTGGACAATTGCTTCAATCTGTTCGGACGTTAATAGCTTGTCTTGAAATGATCGAATGGAACGATGATCCATTATCTTTGCAATAATTTCATTCATACCCTATTCACCCTCATGTAAGTTCATTTGGTAAAGCTTTATTCACCCAAATCGATGATAAAATAATTTTTATTTGAAGCATGTGAAACCACCGTTTCATCGGCAAGAGAAAAATGAGCCAATAATCAACAGCTTCATCTAACAGAGCTTAGTAAAAAAGGGCTCAGCTTTTAAACCGGCCCTTTTAAATGATGTTCAACAAGTCCGGTAAAAAAGCTTGCGAATTGCACCAAAGCTCTGTCTCTGATCCTCACGCATTACTACATACGCGAAAGGTTCTCGAGATGCGCTCGCACAACTTTCCCGCTCTTTTATCCTCCTTTTTGAACATGTACTTTTAAGTCAATCTTCTTGCTTCAAATCGAGCTCCCGGTAATTTTGCTGTCTTAACGCTTCATAAACGAGAATGGCAGCCGTGTTAGAAAGGTTCAACGAGCGAACATTTCCAGTCATCGGTATACGAAGGCAGCGGTCTTTTTGCTGTTGGATTAATTCCTTAGGAAGCCCTGTAGTTTCCCGACCAAACAAGAAATAAATTTCACGATTTTGGTTGCTGTAATCAAAACCAGTATGTGGTTTTTCTCCAAATTTGGACAGATAATAGAAATCCTCGCCCTCATTTTGTTCAAAAAACTCATCCAAAGAATCATAATATTGAATATCAACATGATGCCAATAATCTAGTCCAGCCCTTTTCAAAGCTTTATCGTCTGTGGAAAATCCAAGCGGACGAATTAAATGCAACTTCGTATCGGTTGCCGCGCAGGTTCTTGCGATGTTTCCGGTATTGGCCGGAATTTCTGGTTGATATAAAACGACATGTATTGCCACGTTCTGTTCACCTCTAGTATAAACTTCAATCCATATTATATCACTAAATGTACCTTGTGCCTCATCATCAGCTTCCGTCAAGGATTTTGTAAAACTTGTAAACAATATTAGGCGTATAGGCGCTTGAATCTTCATAAGTCCAATAACGATGTCTACTGTTTGTGGTATGTGCATTCACAAGCGGCATTCCGTATTCATCCTTAGCCGTCACCATCAACGAATGATTAAACCGGCCGTCTCCTTCAAAATCAATACAAATAATATCCCCCACATTCAATTGTTCAGCCGTACGAACTTGCTTTGTCCTAATTCCCTTTCCTCCTGCAAGTAGCTGCTGCAATGCATTCGCAACCGTCCAGCTAAAGCTCCAACTCTTTCCTGACATCCACCATCCCTTATTTCTATTCGGACTTCCCCACATCGGAATTCCTCCAGCATGAAGGCATTGTGAGATAAAACTTGAACAATCATCCGTAAACTTAGGATAAGCTGGATTGAAATCATTCCACCATCTTTCTGCATATTTTACGGCCTTCAAGCGATCGTACGTATAATCCATTCTTTCTGCAACGACATCGATTTCGCGTTCTTCCCGATTCTGACCATATATTCTTTCATTTTCATAATCACTGACCACTCTTCCATCTTGAAACGTAACTCTCCTATCTTCTGTTTCTTCTTCAATGAAGAAAGTGTCTCCCTGTTTAATAAAATATTGAAGATGGAGCTGATAATCTAATTCTGTTTCATTCTGCTTCTCATGCCTAGATAGCACTTGGCCAGTTGCCTTAACATGGACAATTTCTGCTTCCCGTTGTTTAAATAAGTTTTGTTTACGTAAGAGTTTTCCTTCTACCTCTTCACGCGACTTTCCAATATATTGTTCAATTCGCTTCTGCACAATCGCTTTTAGCTGAAGTTTCAAACGAATCCCTCCTCTTAAAGTGAAACTTCCATCAGTTGGGATCTTAACCCGAAAAACGTGGTTTATACAGATGAATGAATCAGGGATTTATCTACTATTTTACCTCTATAATTTTCCTGATGTTCTTACACATTTGAAATAGGAATAAACCCATATGATAAGATATATGTATAAAACTTCAGTAAAAACACAAAAAAAGGCTGACCCCCGCAATTCCTCACGAAAGGTCGAACCTCCATTACTCAGTTATCGTACTAAAACGAAGACCTTTATCAATTTCTGCTAGTACTTCTTCGTCCGTCTCTTTTTCACGTGCTTCTTTAAGCAAGGGTACCGTCTCATCCCCACCGATTTTACCAATTGCCCATGCAGCTGTCCCGCGTATGACAGGTCGTGGATCTTCTTTCATAACGGCTATCAAATCTGGCAGTGCAGTCTCATCTTTAAAATGAGCTAACGCTAAAATCGCATTTCGTTGAATCGGCTTTTTGCCTCGCCAAGATCCTGATGCGGAGCCGTATTTCTCCTTAAACTCGCGGTTTGAAATTGTAAGGAGCGGCTTCAATAACGGCTTAGCCAACTCTGGATCAGGCTCCATTTCTTCATGAAAGTGAAAATCCATGCCTTTATTTTTCGGACAAACAGTCTGACATGTATCACAACCATACAACCGATTGCCGATTTTCGTCCGGAATTCATCTGGTAAAAATCCCTTTGTTTGCGTCAAAAATGCAATACAACGCTTCGCATTCAGCTGTCCGCCTTGAACGAGTGCACCTGTCGGACATACGTCCACACATTTATTACATGTGCCACATTGATCTTCAATCGGTTGATCTGGTGCAAAAGGGATGTTTGTAATCATATCCCCTAAATAAACATACGAACCAAATTCAGGAGTGATAATTGCACAGTTCTTTCCACTCCAACCAATCCCAGCACGCTCTGCAACGGCTCTGTCAACTAGTTCACCAGTATCAACCATTGATTTCGCCATGGCTCCTGGTACTTTTTCCTTAATAAAATCCTCAAGTAGTTGTAGTTTCTTACGTAGAACAACATGATAATCCTGTCCCCATGAAGCTCGGCAAAAAATCCCACGACGTTCACCTTTCTTACTTTGCGGTGCATTCTTCATTTTCGAAGGATAAGCAAGCGCAATCGAAATAATCGATCTCGGTTCATTGAAAATCAACGTTGGATCCACTCTTTTATTGATATCTGGCTCTTCAAAGCCCGATTGGTAATTTAATTCCTGCTGGCGAATAAGTAAATTCTTCATTTCCTGAAACGTTGAAGCCGTTGTAAAACCAATCTTATCTATGCCAATTTCCTTACTATATTGAATCACTTCTTGCTTAAATGCATCTATATCCACATCATTCACTCCTACCAACTAACTAAAGGAGCATACTCCTTCTTAAACCCTTCTCATCTATGATAAACTATATCCAACCATTTTTGGAGGTGAAAGGTTTGGAAGTTCAGATTGACTCCATACTTCGTGATAAAATTCCTAATTTTAAAGCGGGTATTATTTTTTATAACAATATTGTAGTAGGTGACTCGCCGCAAATGGTCAAAGGCAGGCTCCAGCTATTTCAGGAATCGATCTTCTTTGATCTTCAAGACAAAGAATTAAGTGATCTTTCTGGAATTACAGAATGGCGTCAAACATTCAAAGCAACTGGAACAAACCCATCACGCTACCGACCGTCTGTTGAAGCCCTGTATCGCCGAATAAGCAAACAAAATTACATACAGCCTATCCATTCCGCCATCGACTTAAACAATTTCTTTTCTCTACAATACGAGGTGCCAATTGGTATATATACCCTCGACCAAATAGAGGGAGATGTCACGCTAAAAATTGGCGCAGAAACCGATCAATACGATGGGTTAAATGGTCGCAGTAATTCCATGAAAGATATGATTACATCAGCCGACAAAAATGGACCTTTCGGCAGTCCTTTCGTTGATTCAGAGCGTACCAAGGTAACGGAAACAACAACTTCTGCCCTACAAATCATTTATCTAAAGCCCTCCACTTCACTAGATGAGGCAGATAAGCTGACACAATCATTAATGAAGATGTTTCTACAAGTTCATGGCGGTGAAGGGGTTTATACAATCGTTAAATAGACCCTCTTCCTTACAGTTAGAGTAATTTTGAAGACTCTAAACACCGTCCAAATCATCGGACGGTGTTTTTGTACTGAGGTATTAAAAAAAGCTGATGCTGCAATCCCATAACTAAATCATACAAAAGGCGCGATTACTTATAAAGAAAGTTTTTAGGAGCAATAAACTCTCATGATTTTTATGGAATCAATAAGATTTTCCCTGTGCTTTTTCGGCTTTCCAGTAATTTATGTGCTTTTGCGCCATCCTTTAAAGCGAATGTAGTCGGTTCTTTCAGTACTAGTTTTCCATTGATAATCCAGTTAAATAATTGTCCTGAGCGTGTATTCCTTTCTTCATAAGAAGTTAGAACATTCCAAAGGTCTCCACCAGTTAGGGTTTTTGAAGTATCCATCAGCATACGTGGATCAACTGGAGCAGGATCGCCACCTGCCATGCCATAAAACACAATCGTACCACCGATTTTTGTTGCTTCAAAACTGTCTCCTAAAGTCGAACCCACGGACTCATAAACGACGTCCACTCCTCGACCATTTGTCACTTTTTTTACTTTTTCATACCATTTTTCATCATATAGGAATACATGATCCGCCCCAGCTAAATACGCTGCCTCCGCCTTTATTCTTGAAGAGGTTAATCCAATAACCTGCCCGCCAAGCAGTTTAGCGATCTGAACAAGTAGTTGTCCGACACCTCCTGCTGCCGCGTGAACAAGAACAGAGTTTCCTGCTTTGACTTCAAAACTATCCTTTGTTAAATAATGAGCCGTTAACCCTTGAAGTAAAACACTTGATGCCGTTTCAAAAGAAATAGCATCTGGTAACAAAATGGCTTTTTCAACAGGAACAGCAACCAATTCTGCATTGGCAAACGGCACATCCGCAAATGCAATTCGGTCACCAACTTTAATATCGGTAATCCCCACACCTACCTCTTCGACAATACCAGAACCTTCATAGCCTAAAATATAGGGTGGCAGACCTGCTAAATGATAATTCCCCTTCCTTCTGTAAACATCAGCGAAGTTCAATCCTATCGCCTTCATACGCACCAATATTTCCCCTTTCTTAATGGATGGGTCTGATATCTCTTTATAGTGCAATACCTCTGGACCACCAAACGACTCAAAGATTAATGCTTTCATTTTACTACCCCATTTCTGCTAATATGAACGGCTACATATGCATGTACCGTTTAGAATTGATGGAACTGACGAAATTTTAGAGCTTACAAATAAGAAGTTAAGTTACTATACACCATTCATTCTCATCCAATCGATCCAGTTTCTATTCCTTCGAAGGATTGAGATTTGAACAAACCATTACAATTATTTACTATCTAGCTATTTCCACTCAAAAAAGGACCTAACCTCATAATGAGATCAAATCCTTGGTAAACATAAAAAAACGCAATGCGTCGTTCTCTATGTAACGAAACACTGCGTTAGTAGCTATGTATGGAGCGGGTGAAGAGAATCGAACTCTCATCATCAGCTTGGAAGGCTGAGGTTTTACCACTAAACTACACCCGCATGTAATTTGTCGAAATTTGCGTTTCCTTATCGATAAAATTAATTATATATTTCTTTCATGATTTTTGCAACTCTTTTTTCAAAAAATTCTACAGGGCTTTCGTGAAATTGAAAAAGTCCCCCATAGGAGAACTTTTTCATGCAATTGATGCTTTTATTTCAAAGACTGCAAAATGGGATACAACTCTTCTAAATGTGTAATCTCATAAGTTGGAATAACCTCATTTCGTTCTTTCTCATGACGATTAATCCAAACGGACTGAATGCCTAAGCGGGATGCTCCGAGGATGTCTGTCATTAAATTATCGCCAACCATTAAGACTTCATCCTTACTCACATTCATCCGTTCTAATGCATGTTCGAAAATGGATACGTCAGGCTTCCCTTTTCCGAATCCTCCAGAAATAACAATATGGTCAAAATATGGAACAAGCTCAGGTGTAATAGCTAGTTTCGTATTTTGTAATTCTGGTGAACCATTTGTCAGCAATAATAAACGATATTTATCATGTAGCTCATCCAATACCTGGAACGTTTCGTCATAAAGAAAAGGCCGCTTTTTCCGCTCTTTGGGGAAGCGTTCCGCTAATTCAGCACCAAATTCTTCATCATTGATCCCAAGCGACTTTAAGCCCCTAGTCCAAGAATCTCGGCGGTAAGCAGGCGCAAACTCCTTCATCTTGCCAAATTCGATCCCCTCATCACCGAAATCCCCCCACAATCCTTCAAACGGGTTAATGCCAATCATTTGTGTAAAAGAATAGGTCTCATACGATGCGTAAAGCTTCCTCGCTTCTTCTCGCACTGCTTCCTCTAATTGCAAAGCATCTACTTCATACTTCTCTACAGCAAACTCGCAAGTAGCTTTAAACGCTTCACTTATACTTTTTTGGTCCCATAAAAGGGTATCATCCAAATCAAAAAAGATCGCTTTAATCAACTTCAACAGCTCCTAGTTCAAATTATGTATAACTCTATCATATACACCTTTGGCTAGGATGAAAAGAGAAAAAAGAGTCCTAATATGAATGACTAGTTTTCATTCTTTTTTACGAAATTTATGTATGAGACAAGTTTTTCTTAAACAATATTATCAGTTTGTATTGGGTATTCAAAAGCTTATCGGAAAGTTCGGTAATATTTTCTAACAAAAATCCAAAAGAGAGAAAAGCCTTCGCTTCTCCCTCTTTTGCTATCATGAAGCTAAAACTCCAGATTAATTATTTACCGAAAGAGTTTCACTCACCACAAAATCCGCTTCCGTTTTCGCTTTTACTTCATCAAGGGTAACCCCTTTCTGTAGCTCCACCAATTCCATTCCTGATTCCGAGAAATGGAACACCGCTAAGTCCGTGATCAAGCAATGAACGACGCCTTGACCGGTTAATGGCAATGTACAAGCCTTCTTAACTTTAGATTCTCCATGCTTATTCACATGGTCCATAATCACGACTATTCGTTTAGCACCCTGCACTAAGTCCATTGCGCCACCCATTCCTTTTACCATTTTCCCTGGGATCATCCAGTTTGCCAAGTCGCCATTCTCGGCAACTTCCATCCCGCCAAGAATAGCAAGATCAATATGACCACCGCGAATCATCGAAAACGATTCTGCGCTGTCGAAATAGGAAGCACCTGCTTTTGCTGTGACCGTTTCTTTTCCGGCATTAATTAAATCTGGGTCCACTTCGATATCTTTCGGATAAGCACCAATTCCCAGTAAGCCATTTTCTGATTGCAACATGACATCGACATCTTCCGGAATCATATTAGCGATTAAGGTTGGCATCCCGATTCCTAAATTCACACACATTCCATCCCGTAATTCTTTAACTGCACGTTCTAGAATACGTTTTCTTCCAGTCATAACAACCTCTCCCCTTTATGCATTAGCTGTTGTAAGCCTTTCAATTCGTTTCTCATAATTCTCACCAACGAAAACTTTTTGAACGTACACACCAGACGTATGAACTTCATCCGGATTCAGTTCACCGATTCCAACTATTTCTTCAACCTCTGCGATTGTCACTTTCCCAGCTGTGGCGACTACGGGATTAAAGTTTCTAGCCGTTTTCCGATAAACAAGATTGCCAAACGGATCTGCCTTCCACGCCTTCACAAACGCGAAATCGCCAACAATTCCTTTTTCCATAATATATGTTTTGCCATCAAACTCTTTATGCTCTTTCCCTTTAGCGACCTCTGTCCCTACCCCAGTAGCTGTATAAAAAGCGGGAATTCCTGCTCCTCCTGCTCGTAGTCGTTCAGCAAGTGTACCTTGAGGAACAAGTTCTACCTCAAGTTCGCCGCTTAAAAATTGTTGTTCAAACAATTTATTTTCGCCTACATAAGAAGCGACCATTTTTTTTATTTGTTTATTTTCCAATAGCAAACCTAGTCCCCAGTCGTCGACACCACAATTATTGCTGACTATTGTTAAATCTTTTACTCCCTTATCTCGTAAACTCGTAATTAATTTTTCTGGAATTCCACATAAGCCAAAGCCACCAACAACGATTGTCGCGCCATCCTCAATTTGTTGAATGACTTCGTCTAATGATGATAGAACTTTCCCCATTTTTCCATCCCCATTCTTTCGTATTCTTTAGATAAATAATGACGCTGAAAATGCAAGAATAAATACGGCCGCTGTTTTCAAAATCGTAATGACAAAAATATCTTTATAAGATTGACGATGTGTTAGCCCTGTGATGGCAAGTAGTGTGATAACTGCGCCATTATGTGGAAGTGTATCCATTCCACCGGAAGCCATGGAAGCAATCCTGTGTAGCATCTCAGGCGAAATGCCAAGATTTTGTGCCAATTGCAAATAGTGACTTCCCATAACTTCCAAAGCGATAGACAATCCGCCAGAAGCAGAACCGGTAATACCTGCAAGAACGTTTACAGCAATTGCTTCAGAGACGAGTGGGTTGCTACTAGCATTGAAAACTGAGTCTTGAATTACTTTAAAGCCAGGTAATGTTTTGACTACATTCCCAAACCCAACTTCAGATGCCGTGTTAAAAATAGCTAGCAATGAACCCATTGCAGCAGCTGTTAATCCGCTTGCCAGCTTTACTTTAATCCGCTTAACATTTAAAAGCATCGCTGCCAGTACCCCAATTGTTAAAGCAACAATCAATGACCAAGAAGAAGTAACTGTACTAACATTAACTATATTAAATGTGTCCGCTAATACGGTTTGATCGTACCAGTTCTTAACGGAAATTCCGCTACGGCTAAACAAATAATTGAATAAGATTACAAGTACGAGTGGTACAATCGCCAG
This sequence comes from Paenibacillus sp. FJAT-29882, assembly GCF_001510645.1. Taxonomy (GTDB): domain Bacteria; phylum Bacillota; class Bacilli; order Bacillales; family DSM-1321; genus Peribacillus. Next base: position 2,922,122 of record NZ_LMVB01000001.1, read on the forward strand.
CCAAAAATTAGGAAGTGAATCCCTTTCCGTACTTTCTGGTTCATTAATATGACCGGTGCCATACCCTTCCCCTTTGACCAAAGCTTGTTTACGACGACGCTCCAGCCAGATCATTCCGCCAATAAATACGATAATGGCTCCGATAATTCCCATTAATGGTGCTGCATAAGTATCTGTTCCAAAATAATTCGTTGGAATGATATTTTGGATTTGCGGTGTTCCTGGCAGTGCATCCATTGTATAAGTAAATGCTCCAAGCGCAATTGCTCCCGGAATAAGTCGTTTAGGAATATCTGCTTCTTTAAAAATAGCCGCTGCGAATGGATACACAGCGAAGGCAACTACAAACAAGGAGACCCCGCCATATGTCAACGCGGAACAGGCTAACACAACTGATAGAATCGCCCGCTGCGATCCTAATTTTTTTACGATCGTTTGCGCAATCGATGCCGCTGCACCGCTCATCTCCATCACTTTCCCAAAAATGGCCCCTAATAAAAAGATTGGGAAGAATGATTTCACATAGTTAGCAGCATTTGTCATATACGTTTCCGTATAGCTTGGCAACAAAAGTCCTCCAGATAAAACAACAGCAAGTAATGTAACAAGTGGCGCAATAATAATAACTGGATAACCTCGATACGCCAAAAAGATCAACAAACCTAAAGCCAACACAATAGCAATAATCTGAATAGCCAAGCAAATTCCCCCTTTGATTCAAATTAAAACCCATCCCCATATGAAAAGCGCAAGCGCCTTGGTCAACCTCAGGCATAGCATAAGACAGGCAAGATATAGGGAGAGTGGTTTCTCGCCCTTAGCTTGATTGGCTTATGACCTCGAGGGGTTAGGCGCTGGAGCTAGACATCAGAACTTATAAAGAAACTTATACTTTCCTATCCTCAAAAAACTTCAGCCTTTCAAGATAACTATGATTCTCTAAAATAACCTATTCCCATTAAAACCTGCCTTCCCCAAGTCAGGTCAAATAGAATGATAACTAACTCCCTTACCTTTGATAACGCTTACATAAAATGAAATCCTAACTACCATGTACATGCTTGCAAACTATCTATCTCACAGAGAAACCATTCATCTTATATCTATGCAAGTTTCATGCCAAACTTAACTATTCATTTTCTTAAAGCGATAATTCAATACACTTTCTTTCTTTTAAAAATTTTAATAAAAGATCAATCATCGTAAAATCAATTAGAATTTGTCCACGAAAATCCAAAAACTATCCAATCACTGTTCGTTTTTATTAACAACAAGTAATAGAAGGTCTAAATCATGTTCGGTTTATCTTACACATGATAGATTTCTCCTTTTTTCATGTACGGATTTTCTAACACATCTTATTTTGCAAATAAAAAACTGTCTCAAAGGTAAAGGTTCACAATTCCTAAATACAGTATTTACAAGTTTATTTAGCACACTATTTGTAGAGTATTTAGGGCATACCTTTTTCAAGACAGCTTTCCCTAAGATAACAAGTCATATTTCTTCATTTTTTCATACAGCGTTGTCCGGCTAACCCCTAGCTGTTTGGCCGTTTCAGATTTATTTCCTTGAGTCATTCCTAAACAAGCTAAAATCGTATTACGCTCCGTATCTTCCATCACTTCAACTAATGAACGAACTGAAGTTATTTCTCTATGACCAGCTATTTCTTCAGGTAGATGTTCTTTCGTGATGACTGTTCCTTCATCTACGAAATTCAAGGCGCGTTCAATAACATTCTCTAACTCTCGAATATTACCAGGCCACGAATACACAGTAAGTAAACGCAGAGCATGCTCGCAAATTCCTTTTACCTGCTTTTTCATAATCTGTTGGTATTTATCGATAAAATGATTGACTAAAATTTCTATATCCGTTTGCCGTTCTTTCAACGACGGAATCGTAATTTCCATAACTTTTAAGCGATAATACAAATCAAGTCGAAATTCACCCTTTCCTACCATTTCTTCTAAATTACGATTCGTTGCAGCAATCACGCGCACGTCAATCGGGATACTACCAGCGGAACCTACACGTTCAATCTCTTTTTCTTGTAAAACACGCAGTAATTTCACCTGCATATGCATCGGTAGTTCACCTATTTCATCAAGAAAAATAGTGCCACCGTCTGCCGCTTCAAACTTCCCTGCTTTTCCACTCTTCTTTGCACCTGTAAAAGAACCTTCTTCATAGCCAAAAAGCTCCGATTCTAATAACTCCGCTGGAATCGCAGCACAGTTTACCTTAACAAATACCCCTATAGCACGACGACTAGCATTATGAATGGAATGGGCAAACAACTCCTTACCTGTTCCGCTTTCCCCCAATAATAATACATTTGAATCACTTTTAGCTGCCTTTCTCGCTTGGTTGATTACCTCATTAAAAGCCACGCTTTCCCCGATTAAATGATCGAACGTATAAGAAGCCTTGTTTCTTTCACGGAAATCGCCTTTGTACTTTTTCAACTCAACCTCAAGCAATTTAATCCGTTTAGATATAGCGGTAACCTGCCCAATATTTTTAAATAATACCTTACCGACAGCTCCCATCACTTTCCCGTTTTTCAGAATCGGCGATCGAGTCACGATCATATATCCTTCATTTATTTTTTGAAGCTCCGCTAGCTCTTGTTTCCCCGTTTTTGCGACAATATGCATACGAGTGTTTTCAATTACCTCTGTCACATGCTTGCCAATCGAGCTTTCCTGATCCACGCCAAGAAAATCCGCATAAGCCTGGCTCAGCATTTGAACGTACCCTTGTGGATCAACCATGACCAAACCGTCATAAGCAAATTCAATCATATCTTTAAAAAGTAGCTCTTCATGATTGTCTATATTAAGAAAATCATTTTTATTATTTGAAAATAAAAGAAGATAAAGCTGGTATTCTTCTTTTAAGATCATAATCACTTCTTTTCGAACAATACCTTGGTTCCCATTTAACTGAATGGGTGTATTTACTTTAGGCTTAAGCTTTTTTTCGGTAATGATCGAAAGTTTGACATCTAGTTGATTTTCAGAAAAAGACTCTACTATCAGTGAATTGCATATGAAGATATCACTTTCATTTTTTGTAACAAAAACGCCAAACGGTAATTTGTCCACGATCGCTTTTAAGATTTCAAATTGAATAGATTGATCATTAATGGTCATACCCATTCTCCTTATTTTCTCTTTGTTTCACTCATTATAACATAGGAAAAGGAAGGAAATACCACCAGATTCAGAGTCTCTCAGCAATCAATAAAGTCCCTTGTCCGCCCAAATCACAAGTATACGCAATAGTAAATTGGGCGTGTTGCTTCTCCTGTTCAGTCAACACACCTTCTTCGACTAGTAATGCAAGATTATCAGAAATTGCTCCTTTCGCTTTAGACAAGCATTCTACTTTAATATCATTTATGACGACAGAATACCCACTGACCACAAAAGATTGTGCAATTCTGCTCCCCATCACACCAAAACCTATGAGTACAATATGTAGCTATAACTATTACATGCAAAAAATGAGAATTGAAAAAACCCCAATAATTTTCTTTAAAAATTCCGATAATTGTGATAGACTTTTCATCAAAACCCAACCTAACATTCTAATTTTGAAAAACCTTCCCCTTCCCTTTTATTAAACAGACTAACTTCCCTTATTTTAAAATTTCCTAAGTACACATGCCAATGACCTATTTCTGCAAGTAACCATTACATTTTTATTGGAGGAATGTAAAATGGTTAATCAAAAAGTCGCCATCATCACTGGATCAGCAAGAGGAATCGGTTTCGAAATTGGTAAGTCTTTTGCAGAAAACGGTGCAAAAGTTGTATTGTCCGATCTTAATCAACAAACGGTCGAAGAATCTGCTCAAAAACTTAAGGGCAATGGTTTAGAAGTGATTGGCCTTAAAGCAGATGTGGCTAAAGAAGAAGACATTATCCAACTAATCGAACAAACAAAAAATAAATACGGTCGGGTCGATATTTTTATCAATAATGCTGGGCTCCAACATGTTTCTCCCATCGAGGAATTCCCAACTGAAACATTCGAACTCATGATCAAAATCATGTTAACGGCCCCATTTATCGCCATCAAACATGTATTGCCAATTATGAAGGCACAAGGCTTTGGAAGAATTATCAATATTGCCTCCATTAACGGCCTAATTGGTTTTGCCAACAAAGCTGCCTATAACAGCGCTAAACACGGAGTCATTGGGTTAACCAAAGTCGCCGCTCTAGAAAGCGCTTCTTCAGGTATCACTGTAAATGCCCTTTGCCCCGGTTACGTAGACACACCACTTGTCCGTGGACAGCTGCAAGACCTGGCAAAAACAAGGCAAGTACCGTTAGAAAGTGTTTTGGAAGAAGTCATTTATCCACTGGTGCCTCAAAACCGTTTGCTCGATGTCAGTGAAATTGCCGATTACGCTATCTTCCTCGCAAGCGAGAAAGCACGCGGCATTACCGGGCAGGCTGTTGTACTTGATGGTGGGTATACCGCACAATAAACAACCAGTGTAGTTTCTTGATAAACAATGGTTAAATTTGTCATATACTCTTTAATCGCGAGGGACTTGAGACATCTAATCACATTGTAAAACTATAGTCTCACTATAAAAAACAAGGCCCCGGACATAAATCATATGTTCGGGGTCAATTTATATTATTTCCTTTTATTCATAAGCATCTTTCTACCCAGTTCAAATTTCTCCTTTTTTCCTTTGATTTTTTCAAGCGATCTCACCAAGCCATACAAAGACTTCGCTCATTTCTCGGCATTAATAAGGTATTAAATTCTGATCTTTTTCTACCAGTGTTGCTTAAAAATAGCCCGTTAAAAATAGCCCGCTTGTTGAATACCATCTTACAGTTATCTATATTAAAACGCAGGTGGGGTAACTGAAAATAATACAATTGCCTTTTGACTAAAATTATTTTCCCATTTATGTTTCAAATTTGCTGGTATTTTCACGCTATCACCAGCTTCTAATAGATATTCTTCTTCACCCAAATACACCTTAATTTTTCCTTCCAAAATAAATGCTACTTCTTCTCCTTTATGTTCTAGAAGATTTTCGGATGAAGCAGTATTCGAAGGAACATTCATAATCGCTGTTGTTAAATTCCCCGTAAAATCCGGCGACAATAACTCATAAGACAAATTATCAATGATCATTTTCTTACGTTTACTAGACCTAACGATTAAATCCTCCGTAATTGTTTCTTCAAGTAAAAAACTAAAAGTTGGAACATTTAGGGTTTTAGCTAAGACCTTTAAGGTTTGAATAGAAGGATTTGCCAACCCACGTTCAATTTGGCTTAACATTGAAGGTGTAATATCAGCTAATTTTGCTAACTCTCTACTGCTCAATCCTTTAGCTTTTCTATATTTTTCAACTTTCTTACCAATATCTATATTTTCCATAATCGATACTCCTCCATAAGATGTTAAATTTAATTTAAATAAATTTAATATTAATTAACATATAGTTAAGTGTGTGTTAAACTGTATTTAAGTTTATTTAATTATAATTTATAAATCAACTTGCTACAAGATAATTAGGAGGATCATACAAATGAAAGAGATTGAAATCCAGGAATTACAAACATGGAAAGACCAATACCCTTTACTAAATAAGCTCATTTCGATGGATGAAGTATTTTGGCTCAATCCAAACGTCGAAAAATTTCAAACGGGAATTAAAAAATCCCCCCTTACTCAAGAAGATGTAAGGGATGCAGAGGAAAGGTTGAAACGTTTTGCCCCATATATCGCCAAGGTTTTCCCTGAAACAAAAGGATCGAATGGTATCATAGAATCTCCTTTAGTAAGAATTCCTTCGATGAAACAATCCTTAGAACAAGAGTATCAACAGCCTATATTAGGCGAATTATTACTAAAATGTGATAGTCACCTTCCTATATCAGGATCTATTAAAGCAAGAGGCGGGATTTATGAAATTCTCAAACATGCAGAAGATCTAGCTTTTCAACATCAATTGTTAACGATTCAAGATGATTATTCAATTTTAGATAGTGATAGGTTTCGAACTTTCTTCTCACAATATTCAATCGCAGTAGGCTCGACTGGAAATTTAGGACTTAGTATTGGCATCATCAGTGCAAAGTTAGGTTTTAATGTTTCTGTTCATATGTCAGCTGATGCAAAACAGTGGAAAAAAGACTTGCTTAGAAGCAAAAATGTCAAAGTTATTGAATATGAAGCTGATTATAGTAAAGCTGTAGAGGAAGGTCGAATCCAAGCAGATAGTGATCCAACATGTTATTTTGTGGATGATGAAAATTCTCACGACCTATTTTTAGGATATGCAGTGGCTGCATCTCGATTGAAAAAACAATTAGAAGAGCTAGAGATAACAATTGATGAAAATCATCCTTTGTTTGTTTACCTTCCATGTGGAGTAGGTGGCGGCCCTGGTGGCGTAGCTTTTGGATTGAAATTATTGTATCAAGACCATGTTCACTGTTTCTTTGCAGAACCTACCCACTCACCATGCATGTTACTCGGTTTAATGACTGGGCTTCATGATAAAGTTTCTGTACAAGATCTTGGTATCGATAATGTAACAGACGCGGATGGACTTGCTGTAGGAAAGCCATCTGGGTTTGTCGGTAAAACTATTGAGCCTTTTTTAAGTGGTAATTATACGGTTAGTGATGAACAGTTGTATAAGTTGCTAAAAGAATTAGTCGATACAGAGGGGATCCATTTAGAACCTTCTGCACTAGCAGGCATGATAGGACCAAGTAAATTATGTACAGAGGGCATCGATTATTTACAGAAGCATAGTTTAACAGAAAAGATGAGTAAGGGTACACATATTATTTGGGGGACTGGTGGTAGCATGGTTCCTGAAGAAATGAAGAATCAATATTATCAAAAAGGGTTAAATTTAGCGTTAGATAAACAGAAGTAATTTAACACGGGGTAGTTTAACCCTGTGTTAAATTACCTTTCTTATTAAACTAACCTCCCGATAGAATAAGTCCCCACACACAAACTCTTCTAAACTTTAATTTAGATATTAAAATTTCTTTGAGGGTATTGTTCCACAATCTGGTCCGTTTGCGTAATAAGAAAAAATTCTACATTATCAAAGGTTTCCTGTATTAAGACACTATTTTTGCTATTTATGAAGAATCGAAAAAGAGTTCCCACAAAATGTGAGAACTCTTTTTCTAGTGCATTTTCTTTAACTCGACCATTTGATACCGGTGGCCGGGGTCGAACCGGCACTCCTTACGGAACACGATTTTGAGTCGTGCGCGTCTGCCTATTCCGCCACACCGGCAAAAACTTTATGGAGGCGGCAACCGGAATTGAACCGGTGATAAAGGTTTTGCAGACCTCTGCCTTACCGCTTGGCTATGCCGCCATCTTTTGGAGCGGAAGACGGGATTCGAACCCGCGACCCCAACCTTGGCAAGGTTGTATTCTACCACTGAACTACTTCCGCATATGGCTGGGCTAGAAGGATTCGAACCTTCGCATGACGGAATCAAAATCCGTTGCCTTACCGCTTGGCTATAGCCCATTGTTACATATATATTCAATAATCAATTCATTATGTTTAAAAATGGGGCGACTGATGGGAATCGAACCCACGAATGCCTGAACCACAATCAGGTGCGTTAACCACTTCGCCACAACCGCCATGATGTAAGATGAATTTTTAAGTTGGCAGGGGTAGTAGGAATTGAACCCACACCGAAGGTTTTGGAGACCTTTGTTCTACCTTTAAACTATACCCCTATAATTAATGGTGGAGGGGGGCAGATTCGAACTGCCGAACCCGAAGGAGCGGATTTACAGTCCGCCGCGTTTAGCCACTTCGCTACCCCTCCATATTAAGTTACTGATGGCTCAGGACGGAATCGAACCGCCGACACAAGGATTTTCAGTCCTTTGCTCTACCGACTGAGCTACTGAGCCGGTTAATTTATATTAACAACAAGCTTGTTTAACTACTAAATAAAATGGCGGTCCGGACGGGACTCGAACCCGCGACCTCCTGCGTGACAGGCAGGCATTCTAACCAACTGAACTACCGGACCAGATTGCGGGGACAGGATTTGAACCTGCGACCTTCGGGTTATGAGCCCGACGAGCTACCGAACTGCTCCACCCCGCGATAATAGAAATGATGAAATTTGATTAAAATAATGGTGGAGGATGACGGGATCGAACCGCCGACCCTCTGCTTGTAAGGCAGATGCTCTCCCAGCTGAGCTAATCCTCCGTTATATATATATGGTGACCCCTACGGGATTCGAACCCGTGTTACCGCCGTGAAAGGGCGGTGTCTTAACCGCTTGACCAAGGGGCCACATTATTTAGAATGGCGGAGAGCAAGGGATTTGAACCCTTGAGACAGGGTTACCCGTCTACACGATTTCCAATCGTGCTCCTTCGGCCACTCGGACAGCTCTCCATATGGCTCCGCAGGTAGGACTCGAACCTACGACCGTTCGGTTAACAGCCGAATGCTCTACCACTGAGCTACTGCGGAATAATATAATGTGGTTTAAAAAAACTGCCTGGCAACGTCCTACTCTCACAGGGGGAAACCCCCAACTACCATCGGCGCAAAAGAACTTAACTTCCGTGTTCGGAATGGGAACGGGTGTGACCTCTTTGCCATCATTACCAGACATTTTTTCTGAAAGACATTTATTATTGTATCATACTTTTAAATAAAGTCAATAATATTTTTTCATTCTTTCAAAACTAGATAATAAGAAGGTTTTTTGCTTTTTTCAAGAACAATAAGGTTAAGTCCTCGATCGATTAGTATCAGTCAGCTCCACATGTCGCCACGCTTCCACCTCTGACCTATCAACCTGATCATCTTTCAGGGATCTTACTAGC
>NZ_LMVB01000010.1:0-71083 GCF_001510645.1 Paenibacillus sp. FJAT-29882
CTCTATCAACAACCCCTGACACACCATTCAATGCTTCAATTTTCTTCACGTTAACAAGTGAACGGTCTTTTACTGTGGGACGTAGTCGTGTTGCACAATGCGTCACCGACACTATATTATCTGTACCTCCCATTAACGATAATAATTCTTTTTCTAAAGACTCCGTTTTCTTCATAAAAAAACGCTCCTTTTATTAGATCTAGGGATATTTTCATCACCTAGATAACGTTATAATGTTGTAATCTTATAATGTTGTAATGTTATACTGTTATACCTTTTGCGTTAAACATATACAGATTCACAATAACTGTAAAGGGTTACAAACTTTACAATTTGTCTCTATTCCTCATTTACTCAACTATTCTTACCTTTAAATTAGGTGTCATAAGTGTTAATATGTTTAAGTATGCAATCTTTTGATTTAGAATCAGTTTGAGTCATCGTCAATTTCCTTCGTATTGTGGTTTTGGTCGACCTATATTATAACGGGGTTTCACGATGACTTTCTGATTTTCCAACAGTAGCATTTGATTTTATAATGAACCAATATTAATAAGGTCAGAAAGAATCTTGAAAAACTCTAGACATCTTTATGCGTTGCATTATTTCATTTAGTTAATACATCAAAAACTACTTAGAAAATAAATGAATCAATTTACCGTAACGACTAGTATTGTCTCCTCGGATGCATCTACTTTTCCTGAACAGAAAGGTTTTTCAAAGTTTATCATCACTTCTGTATTAGTAATAATTAATGGTGTAACTATACTTTTTGCTTTTTGTTTAACCAAATCCAAGTCAAATGTCAAAAGTACGTCACCAACGTTAACCTTTTCCCCTGCCGAAACGTGTGCTTTAAAACCTTCTCCATTCATTGCGACAGTTTCAAGCCCGATATGAATTAAGACCTCGACACCATTTGAAGTTTTGATCCCTACAGCATGTTTTGTGGGGAAAACTTGTACTATTTCACCTTTAACTGGAGCAACAACTTTTCCTTCTGTCGGTTCAATAGCCAATCCATCTCCCATCATTTTTTCTGCAAAAACGGGATCGGGAACATCTTCTAACGGAACTATATTACCCGACATATGTGCTTTTAGCTCAATCGTTTTGGGTGTTTCTTCCTTTTTCTTGAAAAGTTTTGTAAACATAATTTTTCTGCTCCCATAATATTTAATTTTTTCTTTTTTTCACTCAGTAGGTATTTGACAACATTACTTTTCCCTATATTTTTCAAGGAAAGCAAACTTTATCTCGTATCCCCTTACAAGAAATGGTAGCTCACCATTAATAATTCTGCTTTCAGGAATATATACTGTATACAGTTGCTCGTTTTCCGCAAGTTCTACCAAGACCTTTTCAACGGTGCTTGAATAATCGTATACTAGAATATTTTTCTTGTTTTTTATTAATTCAATTGAATATTTAAGCGCTTTCTTTGTTGCGTTATTGTTATAAGTTAAGTAATTATTTTTACTGTTAATGATCTTTTCAACAGCGACGTCACTAGGCTCTTCTTCATGTGATTCGATATTCTTTATCATAATTAAAATTGCATTACTAACAGCTTGACTAGCCTGTCCTCTAGTTTCCATAAAATACTTTGTTACTGATTTAATTTCAGTAATCATATCTTTTACAGGTCTATTCTTTGTTTTTCCATAGCAAAATTTATATCTACTCCCTTATTTCTTAAGGTTTCATAAAGTCATGTTGTTTCATCAAACTCTGAACCATCAAGTACCAACGCATCACTTTTCTTTATATAGGCTTTATGCAATCCAGCAATGTAACGACCACTCATACGGAGTCTTTCAAGATAATAAACATCCCCCCTTCTGGAATTTGAAAGAATTGAGCTAACCTATGGCTAGCTGGCATGACTTTGAAGTCACGAATAACAGAACGGGAAATTTCACCATACCTTTTTACATCTTCACTAAAACTAGTTAGTTTATTTAGTTCATGTCTATACTTTGGTCCTTTTACAAAGCTTCCCTTACCTCGAACCCTCTCGACATATCCACCAGAACCAGGAAAAGAATATAAAAATGCATGAAAATAATGACCGTGTTCTATCAGTAAAAGAACGCTTTATACCGCTAGACCTTCCTTCGTTAAAGTTTCTTCTATGCTTTGTAATGCTTCTTTTTCATCGGTACCTTCAACAATAATTTTGATTTCTGCACCTTGACCAATTCCTAGAGCCATAACGCCCATGATCGATTTTAAATTTACTCTCTTTTCGTTATATTCAAGCTGAATACTTGAATCAAATTTTCCAGCAGCCTGTACTAAAACAGTTGCGGGGCGAGCATGAATTCCTGTTTCTTCAATAACCTTATATTGTTTTTCAATCATAATTTTTCTCCTTTTCTTTTTACTTTTACTTCATACGAATAAAGGCTGCTTAACGTCGAATATATTCCGGCAACATCTCTGGTACTCAAAATTTATTGTTTGTTATTTCGAAATTCCTTCGCCTTGTTCGCTTCTTCCATAAAAGTGCGAGCTCGTTCAGGATCAATTGGATTTTTCATATCGCCTTTTTTCACCCATGTAGCCACCGAAACGCCATCATAGTATTTTAGCAGCTCATAAATGTTATCTCCAGTTGCTCCGCCGCCTAAGAAGATAGGAGTATCAGGCAATTTGGTTCTTATCTTTTCAATCATTTCAATGCTTTCAGCCGGGCTATTTCCTGCTATAAATAGTCCATCTGCAAATGCCTCGTGAACGGCCTCCCATGCGGCATTTTCAATTGGTTTACGGCCTAGCGGCACGCCATGGACTTCGTATACATCGGCATAAACTGGAACTTTGGTTCTGATTCTTTTTCTAAGGCTGGCAATATCAACGCATTGCGCTTCAAGAATGCCCGCGCTCGTTACATTCGCTCCGGTAAAGAGATGTTCCACCCTAACAAAGTCGGCACCCACCGCATCGGCAACAGATAATCCGGCAACGCCATCCCAGTTCATCAAAATACCCATTGTTAAGTTAGGAAATTCTTTTCTAATTTCATAAGCAATTCTAGTCATATAGGCAATTGCTTCTGGCTCAGCATGCTGCTTAATCGGCATATCATTCATATTTTGAATAATGATTCCGTCAAAGCCATTTTCCTGCACCATCTCGGTTTCCTTTAAAGAATTATACACAATCTCATCAATTGTTTGATCAGTGTGTCGATAACTTCCCGGAAGCGGTGGCGGCTGAATCATCGATAAAACGGTACAATTTGGTTTGAACGTTGCCATTAAATCGCTCCTCCTAACTTTTTATAGTAATTCATGCTGACATTGAACATTTGATCTGCTGGGATAATTCCCTCTTCAGTAATAAACCCTGCGATATGTTTAGGTGTTACCCCAAGTAATTCAGGAGCCTTAAAGTCTATATTTTCAGCAAGATTTTGATCCGGCCAATCCTCGGTTAATTTCTTCTCTAATTCTTGGACAACTAACACTTTCTTATATCCATAAACCTGGCGAATATCCAATTTAATTAAAGGGGTTATAAAATACAATGGAATTTTATAGTAGTCACAAACTAAACCAACGATATCAGAGCCAGTTGTATTAAAGCCTGTCCCATCCGGGAAGAACGTTTCCGCCCCCATTAGTGCGACATCGCATTCTTTAAGGTAATACATCAGAGCAGCATCCGGAAAAAACTTAATTTGATGACCTGCTTCCTGACAGCTTTTCACAAAAGGAAATCCACCATCAATAATGCGGCTTTCAGGAATATAAATGGTATAGGTTTGCTCATTTTCTCCTATTCTTTTCAAAAGTTTATCAACAGTACTTGAGTAATCATAAACCAAAATATTATTCATGTATTTAACGGCAGAATTAGCATAGTCAATAACTTTTAATGTGGCTCCTTTGTTATATTCAAGGTAACCATTCTTTTGGTTAATAATTTCTTCAACAGCTTCATCGATTGATTTGTCTGAATGACTTTCCAGATTGTTTGTCATCAGCAAGATGGCATTGCTAACCGCCTGACTTGCTTCTCCTCTTGTTTTGATAAAAAATTGGCTGACAGATTGAATTTTTTCTATAATTTCTCTGACGTTACATTTATTTTGTTTTCCGTCCAATGCAATCGATTCAATCATGTCACCGATCATGGAAATGTGATTACTTGCGCCCAATACTTTTTGTTCAACAATATCGTCAAATAATGATTGAACGTCTGTAGGCAAAAGCTTTCTAACACTTTCTGCTGCCTGAATCATATAAAACCGTCTCCTTCTCGACTACTAGGCTATTTACACAAACCTTGTTACGAATAATGTGCAATTAGCCATCCGCTGCGGATATTTGTCCTGCAGGTTTGAAGAACAAATATCCTTATTCATTGTGTCTTTATTTCTTTAGTAATTTTTCAGTATCAAAAAGATCGATCGAACATTTGGTCAACGTTGTGGGATAATAAGAACCGAATAGTAATTTCCCCTTTGGTAACACGGAAAATGCTTTTCTAAGAACTTGCACTTCATACTGGTTAGAGGTGTCAACTAGGATATTGTCGTTTTCATTGGCAACATCTACACAGCTATAGCCGTAGTCAAAGCAGCCGATATGAAGGAAAATAAATGTGATATTAGGGTCCTTTTTCGCATGAACAGCCCATTGCTCAGGCATTGACATAGAACCAATTCCTGTGAAAACTTTCACTGGTGTTTGGGTTTCTTCGACAATATCGAGAATTTGGTCGATATTAGGGCAGCTATCAGGATAGTAGCCATGTTCAATTGAATTAAATTCAATCATTTTGATTCCAGGGAGCTGGAGCACTCTCTTCGTTTCTTCTACTGAACTGTCTTCTTTCGGATTTATGACGGCACAGCCAACTAATTGATTAGGGTGCCTTGTTACAAGATCCGAAATATAGTTATTTTGATCCTGGATTAACTTTCATTTATGAACTTCCTCAATCGCATCGGGTGCTTTAGGATTAATAAAGCCATATCCTTCAATGATGCCTGGATATTCCTGCATCGCTCTGTAGATGGTGTCGTTTTGAACTCTTGTAGAAGTTCCTGACAAGCTACTAATCCCAATTTTAGTAATCCCGTATCTTCCTAATTCCTCTACAATATCTGTTGGTGTATTTTCTTCACCTTAACTTGTTTTTCCTAAATGTGAATGAATGTCATATATTTTCATGATTTGATTTCCTCCTAACTCAGTTATAGCTATAAATTATTATTGTCATCGATTACATCAAGGGTGACTTTATATTGATAAACATCTGAACGGTAATACATTTTTACATATTCGATAGGAATTCCAGATGTATCATACATTACGCGTTCTTTATAGAATATAGGGATGCTATCTTTCATCTCCAAAATCTTCTTCAGCTTATTGTCCGGTGTTTTCGCTTCTAAAATTTCATCGGCGTATTTAAACAGGATTCCTTTCTTATTCAAAGTGTCATATAATGAGGTCTTTTCATTGAACTCTGATGGATCGAGAGTATACTCATTGGACATTCTGATATACGCCTTATGCAAACCTACGATGGAATCACCACATAACCGGATTCGTTCCAAATAATACACTTCATCTCCTTCCAAGATATTTAATGATTGAGCAACCTTGAAATCGGCCTTTATAACGTTGAACTCCCGGATAATGGAGCTTGAAATTTCACCAAGTTTTGTTATATCTTCACTAAAACTAGTGAGCCGCTTAAGATCATACCTATGTTTCGGGGTGCAAACGATCGTTCCTTTTCCCTGCGATTTTTTTACAAATCCCTCGTTTTCTAAATCTTGAATGGCTCGTCTGACGGTAATTCTGCTGACTTCGTATAGATTCTGTAGTTCTATTTCAGACAACAGCATGTCACCGGCAAGTAATTGTTTATTTTCTATTTTTTTTCTAATTTCCTCATAAATCTGAAAGTGCAAAGGCATTTTCGAATCCTTGTCTATGTTACGTTTCACAGCATTCACCTTTCCAATTAAAAGTAGTTGATATAACGTTATAACAAGTTGTGGTATAATTTTTGGATTAACTAAGCTTAAAACCCAATATTTTTTTGATTTCTCTTAAAAATACCTCACACTTAAAGGTTATAACGTTATAACAAGTTGTGGTATAATTTTTGAATTAACTAAGCTTAAAGCCCAATATTTTTTTGATTTCTCTTAAAAACACCTTACACTTAAAGGTTATAACGTTATAACAAGTTGTGGTATAATTTTTGAATTAACTAAGCTTAAAGCCCAATATTTTTTTGATTTCTCTTAAAAACACCTTACACTTAAAGGTTATAACGTTATAACAAGTTGTGGTATAATTTTTGAATTAACTAAGCTTAAAGCCCAATATTTTTTTGATTTCTCTTAAAAATACCTTACACTTAAAGGTTATAACGTTATAACAAGTTGGATTAAAATAATAAAGTCTAATATGACTTTTCTGTTGGTATTAATTACCAACAACTATTCGTAATATCATGTAAACGCCTTCTCTTTAGGAGAAGTTAATATACCGTTATTAATAAGTTTCTTGATGATATCAATATAAAACTTTTTAAAGTGGTTGTCAATTAACTTTTTTTATTTTTTGATTATTTTTAATTCGGTCTTGAAAATGCTATTTGATGAGGGATGGATTTCGGTTCATCCCCCTATTAGGGGTAGTACCAGCGTTCGTGAAACCAAGGGCAAAGTAAACTGTCAAAATTGTAGCTTTGTAATAAATCAATGATTAGCAAGCTGTTTTATCATATTTTAATATATATTGCTCAACTTTCGCAGTTGAGTTTTAGTCCTATTCCCTACCATTGATGGTAACCCAATAAGAAAAACGCTGTCTATCAACACCATTTACTTTTATTTACGTCCAGTCAATTGACCAATAAACTCAACATCATCAACCTTCCAACCTTGCTCTTTCACATATATGAGCGATGTTTTGACGATAACTGTTTCAGTGGCAGCAACATTATTAAATTCCGTAGTCAGCTTGAATTCATTAAAAAATTCAGCTTCCGTTTTCGAAGATTGATATTCAAAAGGCTTCAGGCCTACCAGGGATGACTGGACCGATTCTTCCGAATTAGGAAGTTCCGTTCCGGAAGGATGGGTCGCCTTGTATCCTTGATCGGTCATGAATGGTTCAATTTTTTTGTATCGTTCAGCAGTGGTTTGATAGGTGAAAAAACTTTCAAGAAACTCACGATTTATCTTTAATGCATCCGTGTTCTGGATAGAGGATAGAGATTTAACCTGCTCTTCATAGTTGCCTTGGTTCGCTCTGACTTCCTGCAACTGTGATCGCAAGCTGAAAACGTACATAATAACCAAAGCAGCAACAAATGCAATCATTAACCTTATTGATCAATTGTTCCACACTTAACAAATTATCTGCCCCTACAAGCCCCCCATTCAGTAGACAGGTAAAAAAATAAAATCTGGCTACTGAATGGGGATCTGCAATTTTATTTTAAAAAATGAACAACTATTTAGCAAACTTAAAAATACTTTATTCAGTACTTATATATGTTCCACCGGTGCCACTGTAAACTTTCCATACTGAACACCTTTTAAACTAGTTAGTTTATTACTGAGTTGCTGTATGTCCTTTGCTTTTCCCTTTACTATGATGAGTTCAAGGCAATTAGTATGATCGAGATGGAAATGTGTAGTGGCCATAATATTATCATGCATACCATGTTGGATTTTTGTAAGTTCATCTAGTAGATTATTTTGGTGATGGTCATAAAATAAAATGATGCTTCCCGCAACAATTTGTTCATCCTTTTCCCATGAATGTTGAATAAGAGTATCTCTCACAAGGTCTCGAACCGCTTCCGATCGATTTTCATACCCTCTTTGTTTGACTAAACTGTCAAACTTCCGGAGTAAATTACTCTCCATAGATATACTAAATCTTTTTAACGTTGAATCATCCATAACTTCCTCCTTAATTTTCACTATATTCTTCAATTTTCCATGATAGCCTCAAGTGCCCGTTATTGAATCAATAAAGACTCATTTTATTTTGGAAATCTAGAAATTATTAGTTTTACAAGTATAAGTAACACATTTTCACAAAAAAATAACACGATAAGGCTGAATTTAATTTGCTACAAGAGTAAAATGACATATCTAATCTACCATGACGAAGTTACTTAATCAATAATCCTCCTATATGTAGATAATGGGCTTCTAAATTGATCATAGTATTATTTAATTAACAAATTGTAGCCCTCCTCTCCAAGAGGAGGGCTTTAATATTACATTTCATTCTAAAATTACGCTAATCTCAGGTAATTCCTTTTCTCCTTATTCCAGCATATTTGTATCGCCTGTCTTTTCCCGCTGCCAATCTCTTGTTGCACGTGTTACCATGCTTCGCTACACTTTGTAAAATTCCTTCCCGTTTTGAAACAATCGGTAAAAGCGTCTTACAACATCTCGAAATACCATCCTATATGATCCATAACTTGTTACTCAATTGACAAATAACAATACAGTACCATTCTGACCGCTTATGAACCGTTAGTTTTAGTTGATTAAACATTAAATGGAATAACCGAATATAAGAGTCTTCTGGCGTACTCGTTTTGAACATCGGTAAGATTACTTGTTGCAATTTGTTCTACAATTTGTCCATTATGCAAAAACATTACTTTATCACACAAATGTGCAACTGCTTGTAAGTCATGAGCAATGAATAAAATCGTCATATTCATTTCCTTCTTAATTTTGTAGAATAGATCCATTATTTGTGCTTGTATAGAAACATCGAGCGAACTAATCGCTTCATCAAGAATCAATAATCTAGGATGCATACTGATGGCTCTAGCAATGCACACTCTTTGTAATTGCCCACCACTTAATTCATGTGGATAACGGTTTGCAATCGATAAAGGTAGTCCTACCTTTTCTAATAAATGTTCCACTTTACCATGAATCCCTTCATTTTCACCAAATGCTTTAAGTAGTTCACCAATGACATCACTTATTTTATAACGTGGATTAGCCGATGAAGTATAATCTTGAAAAACGACACTCATTTGTCCCTTATTTTCTTTAATCCATTCTGATACCCTTTTACCTTCAATGAATATACTACCTTTATCTGCCTTTTCAAGTCCTAATATTAATCGACTTATTGTACTTTTTCCGCTGCCGCTTTCTCCAACTAAACCCACACATTCACCAGCACGGATAGAAAAAGAGACACCATTTAGCACATTCAATCTTTCTCTTCTAAAACCATTTCCAGTTTTTTTATAACTCCTATAAACTTCCCTTACCTCAAGCATCATACATGATCCTTTCTCATAGCCTCTGTAAAGGACTTCGTTAATTGTACTCTAGTATTGACTAAATACCGTGTATATTCGTGCTTAGGCTGTGAAAATACATCTTTAACTTCTCCATACTCCACTTGTTTTCCGTCCTTCATAACAAGTACAGTTTGTGCTAGTCTTTGTACGACTCCAAGGTCGTGTGAAATAAAAATAACTGCTGTGTCTAATTCACTTCTCAACCTTTGAAACTCTTTTACAACTTCATTTTGATTTATTGAGTCCAGCGCTGTAGTTGGTTCATCTGCAATAATAATATCAGGCTTAACTGCTATAGCTATGGCAATCATACAACGTTGAAGCATACCACCTGAAAGTTGATGGGGATATTTTTTTAAGACTTGTACTGGTTCTTTAATATGCATCTTATTAAGTTCCACAATGGAGATTTTTTCGGCTTCTTTTTTCGAAATTTCGAGGTTTTCACATAATGTTTCGCTCATTTGACTTCCTATTGTAGATAATGGATCAAAAGCAGACATAGCATCTTGTAAGATCATACAAATACGTTTGCCCCTAATTTTTCTAATTTCATTACTTTTCAATTGAAATAAATCTTTTCCGTCAAAATGAGCAGCGCCAGTTACTTTTAACGAAGGATGAATCAATCCTAATATAGCCTTTGAAGTCATAGATTTCCCACTGCCGCTTTCCCCTACAATTCCGATACAACTATTACGTTCTAACGTAAAACTTACATTCTTCACGATTACTACGTTTTTTCGTTTATCTGTAACGGTTAAGTTTATTACTTCTAACAAGCTCAATGGATATCACCTCATTTTATTTACACGCTTAGTATTGAATGCATCTTGTAAACTATCTCCTAGAAAATTAAATGCCGCCACTACTAATAGTATGGCTATTCCTGGTGCTAGCATTTGATAAGGGTACATAATCATAACGTTTTTTGCTTCATTTAGCATCATACCCCATTCAGCGGTTGGAGCTTGTACTCCTAATCCTAAAAAAGAAAGAGCTGAAATAATGAGTATGACCGAACCAGTATCAAGAGTGGCTAAGACAGATATCTCTCCGGCTGCGCCCGGTATAATATGAGTTTTCACTATGTGCCCTGTGCTACACCCTGATACTTTAGCAAAACGAACATAATTTTTATCGGTATACTTTAAAACAATTGTCCGAACCATACGTGTATACCAGGCCCACTTTGCAATAATATTGGCTAAAACCACATTAAAAAGTCCCGGACCCATCATACCGACAATTGCCAGAATCATGACTTCACTTGGAAAGGATAAAAACACATCACATATTCTCATAATAACTTCATCCACTTTGCCACGTAAAAGCCCAGCAAGAATCCCAAGCAACGTACCAATTAATATCGTCATAGCCATGGTTAGTAAAGAAAGAAAAACAGTTATACGAATACCATATAGCAATCTGGACAGGATACAACGTCCGAGCTGATCAGTGCCTAACGGATAAGTCATACTTATTCCTGCAAATTTTTCTTTTACGTTCATTTCAATTGGGCTATGGGGTGCAATAACTGGTGCGAATACCCCTGCTAATAATACAAGGAATAAAAATCCTAGACATACCATAGCGAGACGATCATTTTTTAATCTGTTTATAACCCCCACAATTACGCCTCTTTTCTCATTCTTGGATCCAATAACGAAGTAATAATATCTACGAGAAAATTAAACACTACAAATAATACAGCCATAAGAAGTACATACGCTTGAATGATTGGATAATCATGATTAAATATCGCCGTCACACATAGTCTACCTACTCCTGGCCATGCAAATATGTTTTCTACTATTACTGTACCTGCTATTAGCTTTGGAATAGACATCCCCAGTGCTGCAATAGATGATTGAAGAGAATTCTTAAAAATATGTTGTAATATCTTTCGTTCCTTTAAACCACGGGCTTTTGCATAGAGTACATAATTCTCTAGTTTGTTTTGTACCATGTTGTTACGTAAAAGTCTTACATAAGTAGATATATAAGCAAGTGATAATGTAACTGCTGGAAGTATGACTGAACTTGGCGTCTCCATTCCACTTGTAGGTAATAAGTTCAACTTTACTGCAAATAACCACATGAGAAGTAGCCCTACCCAAAAGCCCGGTATAGCTTCACCCACAAAGACAATCCCTCTTATTATTCGATCTACTATGCTACCTTCATATACCGTACACAGTACAGCTGCTATAATGCTAACGAAAATAATGATGAACAGTGACACAAATGCTAAGTGAAGAGTTGCTGGAATCGCTAGTTTCATTTCGTCAATAACGGGTTTGTTGGTAATATAACTGTTACCAAAGTCACCATGCAGACTATTTGTAATCCACGTGGTATATCTTTCTATAAAAGATTTGTCCAAACCTAGTTCTTTACGCATTTCTGCTACTGCTTCTTTTGTTGGCGTAACTTCATTTACACGAAGCGCTACTTCTGCCGGGTCACTTGGACTAAGGTTAATCAATATAAAAGATAAAAATGATATACCTATTAGTATAGGTAGTATACTTAGCAATCTTTTTATAATGTAATTTTCCATATGCTCTCTTTGATTCTCCCTAAATAATTGAAAAGGCAGATTTAAGGATCTGCCTTTTCAACATCTAATTATTTTTCGAAATACATTTTTTCGAAAGGTATCTCGTATTGGGAAACGTTAAATGTTACTCCTTTTAACTCTGGAACATGGACAGCTTTTGTACGTGAATACGTAAGTGGAATATATACACCTTCATCATGTATATACCTTAAAATATCAGCATACATATTCTTACGTTTCACCTCATTAGACTCGATCATAACAGCTGTAATCGTACTATCTAACCATTCTTTTTTATCCAGTCCTATTTGCGCTTGATAATCGCCATGTGCCGGGATTCTCCAAGAAGATAAATAAGATTGAGGGTCATATGGTGTCCCCCACGATAATGAGTACATCAAATCAAAGTCACCTGATTTTTGTCGATCTAAAAATGCTTGTTTTTCTTCACCTATTATTTTCAAATTCACTCCTACATTTTTCATATCATTTTGGATGAATTCGCTTATTGTTTTCTCTTGAGCATTATCAGAGTTATAGTAAATGGTAACCTCTAATTTTTTCCCATCTTTATATCGATAATGATCTTTTCCTAATGGCCAACCAGCCGCTTCTAAAAGTTTATTTGCTTTATCAGGATTAAACGTTCTTGCCTTTAAATTCACATTACTGTAAGGAACGGTTGGTGAAAGTAACGTATTTGCAACGGATTCGGATCCATTTAAGATCTCATCTGCGATTGACTTTTTATCAATTGCATATTGAAATGCCTCACGAACTTTAAGATCACCCGTAATTGGCTTGTTTGAATTTAATAAAATAGCTCGAGAAGCAATCGGCTTACTTATTTCCGTATTATATTTACCTTGTTCTTCCAATGCTTTGAATGAGTCAATATCGATCATGTCTCCGTCCGCTCCGAAAATCAGATCAATTTCTCCCTTTTCAAGCGCAAGAAGGATTGTTTGTGGATCAGGCATAACCTTCCATTTTATTGTGTTAACTTTTGACTTTTCTCCCCAGTAATTTTCATTAGCGTTAAATACAGCATATTGTCCTTCTTTATGTTCAGATAAAACCCAAGGACCAGTTCCTGCATAGCTTTTAACACCATTTTTTGTTTTTCCATCTATAAACGATTTTGGTGAAATAAATCTAAACGGACGAGTGAGTCCTAATTCTGTTAGAGTTGGATAGTATTGATGCTTTAGTACAAGTTTATATGTATATTCATCCACTACCACGTTTTCTTTTATCTCATTCACCATATCAAGCCACGCATGACGCTCAATATTATCTAAAACCGCATCCATATTCAACTTTACAGCTTCTGCGTTAAATGGTTCTCCATCTGTAAATGTAACACCTTTTCTTAAATGGAATGTATACTCTAATCCGTCTTTTGAAATATCCCAACTTTCAGCTAAAGCAGGTTTAACACCCTCGTCTGTATTTACAACAAGAGATTCAAACACCATATTTTGTGCAGCCATTTCTCCACTATACAAATGTGGATTTATATCGCGTATGTCTTTTGTACTTGCATATACGATTTCATCGCGTGTACGCTCTTCTTCTTTTGATTCGTTTTTCCCCTGACATCCTGCTACGAATAGAATTAGCAAGCAGAGTAATAACATCATATTTATTTTTACCTTTTTCACTTTGTTAACTCCTTTAATATAAAGATTTAATCAGGATCATATTTTCCTATCCATATGTACCGTATTCCAAACTGGATCGTCTTCAGCTAATCTCTCTTCAAAACCTTTAGCTTTCCAAAACGGAATAGCTCCAGGAAGAAACGGATGTGTATGTAAATATAGCTTCTGATAGCCCATATACCCACAAAAACATAAGGCTTTATTAAATAATAACGTCCCAATACCTAATCTCCTATATTTCGAATCAATGTAGCACTTTACGATTTCTGCAGTTGGAATTTGTTTATAAAACTGCTGCAACTGGCCAAACCTTCCATCATATGGACAGATACCGATTGTTCCTAACACTGTTCCATCTTCAAAAAAAGCGGCATAAACCGCTGAATTTTCCCGTTGAATATAATGTTGATCAAAATGGATCAGATCAGGTGGAATTTGATCCTCGGATAACATCGGAAAAATTTCTTTACGAATCCTCATCATAAATTCTATTATCTGACTGATGTCACTTTCTTGAACTTTTTTAATCGTGTATGGCTGTTGTATTTTCATTTCTATCATACATCCCTTTTCCTAATTTCATTTCAACAACCCTACTTTCTCAATAATTCTATACCCTAGTACTATTTAGCATGGCTTAAAGCAAATATAATCCTTTTTAAATTTGGAAATCTTCGTTCATTTTTTCCTTTCTGAAGTTATTATGGGACATCCTTGATGAAGGTGGGGTATTTCCTGGTAACACGATTACACAAATTCGTAACACGTTTTTTCGTGTTTAACGAGCAGATTATTATATACTATAATCCAAACATCCATTATTCAAGCCTTATGACATGATTTTTTTTAAAAAAATTTGTTTTTTTATTTAAAATTAGTTATTGTTCAATGGTATCACGAAATAATTTGGGTATTATGCAAATTACTTGGCTCTTTTTTAACAATTAATTCTTCACCTATTACAGTGTTACAAATTTATGAAAATATAACACGTATTCACAGTGAATAATAGATGGATTCTCTATATTTAAGGCATTAAATATACGGCCTATTCTCGAAGCCTGGTTGTAGCACATTTACTGTTAAAAATGAGTTGAACATGATTATTTATAATGAAAAAAAGCCAGATTAAGTATCTATTTACTGACTATAGGTAAAATGGGATTAGAAAAAAGGAGAAATCATAAATGAAGGATTATCAAATAATGTATGATGTTGTCATTATCGGTGGAGGACCATGCGGCTTAGCTACCGGCCTTGCCCTTCAAGAAAAAGGGATTAGTTATGTAATTGTTGAAAAGGAAGCGATTGTGAATTCCATTGTTAATTGTCCGTTAGATATGCGCTTCTACAGTACTTCAGACCGTCTGGAAATTGGGAATATCCCCTTCCTATCTCAAGAAGTACGACCGACACGAACTGAGCTGTTAAAATATTATCGCCTTGTTACAGAACGGCAAGCTGTTAATATTAAATGCTTTCAAAAAGTTAATCATGTTTCAAAAGACACGGATTCTTTTACAGTACATGCCGTAGATCGTATGGGAACAAACATTTCCTATCAAGCCCGTATGATTGTTATGGCTACTGGAATCTTTGATCATCCAAAAAGGATGGATGTTGACGGGGAAAACATGACGAAAGTTATGCATTATTACAAAGAAGGGCATTCCTTCCATGGACAAGACGTAACCGTAGTAGGAGGTAAAAACTCTGCTGTCGAAGCAGCTATCGATCTTTATCGCAACGGGGCACGTGTTTCACTTGTCCATCGTGGAGACACTGTTTACGAAGGAATTAAACCTTCTTTACTTTTAGATATCCGAAATTTTATCGAAAAAGAAAAAATTAAATTTTATCCCAAATCCAGTGTCGAGGAGATAAATGATACATCAGTTAGTTTACATACCCCCGCGGGATTGGTCACGATTCCAAATGACTATGTATTTTCACTAATTGGATATCAACCCGATACAACGATGCTTCAAAATATCGGAATTGAAATTGATCCTTCTACATTAGTGCCTACCTTTAATCCTGAAACTTATGAAACAAACGTTGATAACGTCTTTCTTGCAGGTGTTGTAACAGGAGGCATTACAAATCGTGTTTATATTGAAGATGGACGATTTCACGGATTAAAAATTGCAGAAGAAATTGAACAACGTCTGAATTACAAATAATAGTTTACGAAGAGATTAAGACACATTTTGACTATGTGTCTATTCTCTTTTTGAAGCGATACATCCAGCAAAAAAACACATGGACAAACACTTAAAATTTCAAACCCCTGATATGTTCTTTATTGTGGCCTCTTTATATGTTTAAAAAGAGAATCAACTCGTTTTTACGCGTGAATTCTTCCCATATTTTTAACAAAACCAGACATTAAGCCTGTGAAATCATCCGCTTAACGTCTGGTTTCCCTATTATTCCTGAATATCAAAGAGACTTCTATTATTTTTATTTACGCCCAGTCAATTGACCAATAAACTCAACATCATCAATCTTCCAACCTTGCTCTTTCACATATATGAGCGTTGTTTTGACGATAACCGTTTCAGTGGCAGCAACATTATTAAATTCCGTAGTAAGCTTAAATTCATTAAAAAATTCAGCTTCCGACTTCGAGGATTGGTATTCAAAAGGCTTCAAGCCTACCATGGATGACTGGACCGATTCTTCCGAATCAGGAAGTTCCGTTCCGGAAGGATGGGTCGCTTTGTATCCTTGATCGGTCATGAATGGTTCAATTTTTTTGTATCGTTCAGCAGTGGTTTGATAGGTGAAAAAACTTTTAAGGAACTCGCGATTTCTCTTTAATGCATCCGTATTCTGTATAGAGGAAAGAGATTTAATCTGGTCTTCATAGTTGCCCTGGTTGGATCTGACTTCCTGTAACTGCGATCGCAAGCTGAAAATGTACATAATAACCAAAGCAGCAGCCACAAATACAATCATTAAAAATACGAAATTTTTCTTTTGGGTTGGCTCCATGCCATGGACCTCCATTTCTAAATCCGTCTAAAACCTAAGAAAGGATATAAGTTTTTCCATTCTTCAACGGACGAATAAGAAGTACCGCCACTGCTGTTTGCATTGATAAATTGACCATTCCCAACATACATACCTACATGTGATGCCCCGGGCTTATATGTAGAGAAAAAAACAAAGTCACCCGGTTTTATTTCGTCTTCAGGAACCGGCTTTGTTTTGTTGTACTGTGATTGAGCTGTTCCGTACATATCAATGCCAATCTGTGCAAAGGCATATTCTAGTAGCCCTGAACAATCAAACCCTCCTGCTGCTGGCGTTCTGCCTCCCCATACATACGGTCGGCCAAGATACTCTTTCATGATGTTATGAACTTCTTCTACATTAAAGGATTGGGTACCATCACCTACGACAACCATGTTGCCGTTTCCGGAGTTGTAATAACGCATGACATTTTCTACATAGTTCACATCACCGTACCGGCTCCAGCCTTTTTTAGCAGCCATCATACTACTAAACTGGGTAGCTATTTCTTTGGAATAGCCTCCACGTTCTAAAGCGTACCGAATAAACCCATTTCCAAAGTTATAGCTTTGCAAGGATAGATTAATATCCCCTTTAGCTTGCTTTATCACTTCCGCAAAATATTTCACGCCAATTTGAATAGAGTATTCAGGGTCAGTAATCGCTCCGGGTGGAAGCCCGATTGATTCGGAAGACTGCATAACATCTAAGTGCCTTCCACCTGATTCTTGTTGAATAAGAGCCATAATAAGCTCGACGTATTCACCGATACCATTTTCCTTCGCATACTTCCGGATTAACGGCTCATATCTCAAAACTTCAAGTGACACTTGCGCTGTTCCTTCGGCTCCTTCACCAGACATTCCCAATTCAAACTGGTTCTCACCGCCCAAACTGATTGAAACAAACAAAGCAAAACCGAAAATAGAAGTGAGAAGAAGAAGGATACCTGCAATAATCCAAGTGATAGGGTTTTTGAGAATGGCAATGGTTCCAGCGACTTTTGCACCTTTCTTCAAAACTCCTTGCATAGGAACTCCTTTCTAAGAGCAATTCTGACACAATGAATAGCCGATTGATCACGAAACTGCATCTAATGACGTCAAAGCGCTTCTCTCTACTATCATTTTCGCTCTTTTTCTGTTTCCTGACTTTTCTTCCTGCTCTCGGAACGTTTGACGTTTTCGGAGGGTGTTGTATTTGCTTTTCTGGCATCGATTTTCTGTTGTACTTCCCACTGAGTTAGGTGTTTAACGGGTTCCCTTGAAGCTGCTGCTTCTTGTTGACTTTCCATTCTGGCAGCTGGGTTACGATGTGGGGAAGGCTGATTTTCACGGTTAGTTGATCCCACGGTCCGTTGGCTAGTAGGCTTAGGCTCCTCTTGGTTTCTGCTTTCTTGTCTATTTGAATTCGGAGGGTTCGAGCTCGACTTCCGAGCTTCTGAAACGGTACGTTCGGAACCTCGGGCAGCTGGGCCCGTGATTGTACCTTTACCTGTTGCCCCTTCTTCTTTTTCACTTTTATAATCCTTTAAACTCACAATGGCTGCTCCTGCATTTCGTGAAGCTGATCGATTGGCTGTTTCTGTCGCTAATTTCGATTCTTTTCCAGTTACTTGTTTCCCTAGATTTCCACCTGTGCCTATTTGAGATGTATTTTCACCAACAGCTTTTCGGTACTCTGATCTTCCACTGTTTGCTACTGCAGGATTGGTAAAAGTCTTTCGGCCTGTACCTTCTTTTCCTGACTGAAATTCTTCTCGACGTTTTTTATTTTGGTGGCTTCTATAAGCTGTACCGACCATTCTTTTTGCACCTTTGAATCCTTTTTCTCCGGCGTCACCCATCTTATCAAATGTATTGGTTGTAGCTCTCTCTACCACTTGCTGACCTTGAAGCATACCAGCAGAGGCAACCTCAAAGATTTCGGAACGGTATTTAAACAATCCCCAAATAGTAATGCAAATCAAGAAAACAACAAAGACATACCCCTCTACACCATTGGTTACTTTTACTGACTCGTATAGCAAGGTAACAAGACCGGTAATAACGGAAATCAACAGAACTAATCCTGCTTTCATAAGTAGTACACCCACAAGCTTCTTCCCGTGATTCAATGCAGTCTCGCTATAAGATGGGATTAAAGAAAGGACTAGTGGAATGGCTGTGAAAATGACCAATGCCAGGAACCATAGCTGAAGCAAAAACTTAAAGATACCTAACAATAAGATTGGTATGGAAAGCGCTATGGTTGAAAGGATAGTGACAATCAAGAATCCAAACCGTTCACCACTAAAACTGGAAGACATTTGTTTATTTCCGGTTTTAACCTCATCAGTTACAATGTCACTCCTTTGTTCTTGCCCCTCTCCAGTATAAGGTTTGATTTCTAAAAGCTTATCTACCCGGTTGGGATCCTCGTTTACCACTTCAGATTCTTTTGTTGAGCCATAATTTAATAGTAAATACGGACGCTTGACCATAAGATTAAATAGTTGATTTTCCAATACTGCAATTCCCTCTTTAGAATCGTAAGCAGCGTTACTGGCAAACTCATCAGAACTGATAAGCACATTTGCAGAGCTGGCAATCCCTTCGAGTTCCGCCCCTCTATCATTCAACCATTTTATATTTCCTGCCGTATTAGAATAAAACCAAAACGTAAGCGCCATGATCGCTAACGCGCCAATAATCGCTTTTACCGCATGGCCGACTTGTTGATTTACAAAGTAACGCCAGGCTGCTGTGCCTCCTACTAAAATGACAAACAAGGATAATAAGGTTCCAGACATAATCTCATAGATTCGTTCACTCATAATTCCCGCTTCATCAACAATACTGCTAATTAAATCAAAGGACATTAATTCATTAACGGAATAGAGAGTAAAACTCGCAATGGTCTTATTGAATCCCCATGTAGCTTCGTTAATGGCATGCAATGCACGGTCGCCTGCCTCCGTGATACCGTCGCCAATATCAGCTTCCATCTGATAATGATAGAAAGGATATTCCTTACTTTCCAAAGTCACACGGCCAACTGTTTCTTCCTTTTTTTGAACAGTTGTTGCGGCATCCTCGGCAAATGAACCCGTTGGCAAAATAAGAAACAACAGCACTAAACAAAAGCCTAAGCCTTGTTTAAGGGTTTGCATCCAATCCCTCCTCATTTGCAGTTAATGCACGCTTCACGTTTGAAACTTTCTTTTATTTTATCCTGCTTTATATCTTTGCTTTTTTCTATATCAATCTTCAACTTATTATCTTTTTCACGAACAACATAACCATCTTCTACCTTATTTTCTTCTTCAGGATTAGTATAATTAAAAAGACTATAATACCAATCATTTTCTTTGTCGTAATAAACTTCAATTTGCATATCCTCGTACTTAAGATCATTTTCTCTTAAGGGAGTATCTTTATGAATCTCATAGGTTCCCTGTTCATATAAAAACTGTTGCTCAAGTTCATAATCAGCTTTAAGCGTGGCTTTTTCCCATTCGTAAGTTACTTTCGCTATATCTTCAGAAGATACGCTTTGATTACACCCGGTTAAAAGTGCAATCAAAGCAATGAAAAAGAGTAATAATCTTTTCACATGAACGCCTCCTCAGTCTCTGCTCTCCCACGATCACTTTCTTTTGTATTGAAGGCGCTAATCCATTCATCAAACAATACATCTGTCTGAATCTTGGCTGTTCGCCCGTACATATCCTCAACGATACATTGGCCTTCAGAAAGGTTTTTCAGCATATCTCGGTTAGCTTTGTTATCTTCCATCCCAAGAAACTCAATAATATTGCCAGCTTCTTCAGTTGTTTTCGCTTTAAAAGCAAACTTCGTCCCAATATTCTCTTTGATCTGTGGTTTATTGTATTCATAAGTAGACTGTGTCACGATATAGACAGCTGAGCGCAAGGAACGTCCTGTCCGTAATAATTCATTGATCAATCGATCGCCAGCCCCCGTATTCATAAGCATCCATGCTTCTTCAAAGATCGTCATTTTAACCACGGTATCATCCCGTGCGAATTTCGTTGCAAACTTGGCAAGGGGCTGCATCAAAGCAACGGCAATGTGTTCGTCTCGTGTGGCTGCCTTTTCGCCCTCATCTGGAAGATTCAAATTTTGAATCTGTAAAATGTTCACTTGTTCACCAAGACTAATCCCGTCAACATCACCGTCTGAAAACATGAGTTTCGCAACCCCGTTTGTACCGATTTCATAAAGCAGATCGCCCACATTTTTCACGTCCTGATCGTCGGACGCCTGCAAATAACGAACGACTTTCAATAGCCCAGGTTTTTCTTGCTGCTGAAGTACATGACGAACACCTTTATAAATGGCCGTTTTCACATTCCGTTCGTTCGATTGAAGCTCTGATAAGTATTCAAGAACGCCGACTGCCGCATCTTGCGCCTCTTCCCCTTCAAGGAAGGTAAGGGGATCAAGCTTCCCAGCATCCTTTTTCTCACTTGATAGAGTGATATAGTTGAAACTTTCAATCAACTCTTTAAAGAAGGGAGCTGTACGTTCCATTTCAGGCGTAAGGGCTTGTTTGAATTTCTTTTCGACTTCGTTCTTGGGATCCGTCATAAGGACTTTCGCTCCGAAAAAAACACCATTCAATAGAATATCCTTTAGTAGATAGGATTTCCCCATCCCTGTCGGTCCCGAGATTGTTACATGCGGGGAAGAATATTTAGAACCCTTTAAGCCCAAGTGGGCTAGGAACGGATGGTAAAAAACGAGCGATTGAGAACTTTCAATGCTTTCCCCATCATGCGATATATTTTTTCCGAGATAGAATCCCACAGTATTTCCAATTTTTCGTGTAAGAGAGAAAAGGGATTCAGCAAATGATTCAGGAGTCAAAATTTGTTCCCAGTCCTCGGCGACAATTTTGGCTGCTGGTAACGATTGATGGAACAAAAGGAGTTGGTCGGCTAGTGGCTGCACGATTTCAATTTGCTGGTCTTTAAAATCTGATTTGAGCCTTCTGGCTCGTTTTCGGACTTCTTCTTTTGTTTGACCATATACAACGAAATTGATGTGCGTTCTAAGAAGTGGTTTTCCTTGATTTTTAATTTCATTTTCCAGCTCATGCAGAAGCTCACGCCCTGTATTAATTAAGCTATCGTCATCCTCATTCGCTTCAATCAATTGAGCATCTTGATCGCGAAATCGTTTTTTAATGGTATTGGTTTGGTTCTCATCGTCTTTTTTCTTCTTATAGATCGTTCGCATGTTGACCTCTACCGGAAAGTGATAGGACTGAAAAAAGTAAGCCCACTCTTTATGACTTAGATCTACGGGAAATTCCGAAACAGGTAGGAAAGCACACCACGATTCATCTTCTAGTTGCCTAATGTTGAGATACCCGGCTTTTCCTGGGTCGAGTATACCTTCAGTAAGACTGTAAACACTGCCGTCACCGTCAGGCTGCTCTTGACCTCTGACAAACTGATGACGGATGATATAGCGTAATTCTTTTTCTTTCACCTTGAAAGCGCCTAGATAATTATTTAGGGTGGTATAAGCATCTTCCTCGGATTCCTCAAACATACTGGCTGTTAAATCATCAACCTCATGCCCTTCAAAACCAGCAAGCTTTTGCAAATAACGGTTCATACTTTTGAAAGAAGAAGAAAGCGTGCTAAGTATATTTTCGTCCAACTCCCTTTTCTTTAACTTAATGCCTACAAAAAATTTGTATTCTACGACATTTTTAGCTTCTTCACGCAAGATTTCTTTTGCTCGATCCGCATAATATTTCCCTGTTTCGGCATATTTCCCTTCATACTGTTGTTGCAGACTGTCCATACGCTTATCAATATCAACAGGTATTGGAACGATTTTATAATCAATTTCTTCAAAGGCCGAAAATTGCCAAGCAAGCCTTTGAAGACGGTTAACCAGATGATTTTCAGCTTCCTGCTCATTCACGCCTACCGTGTTTTCATGTAGGCGATAATAAGACCAAGCTTCCATGTCATGCGTGTAGATCACATTGCCTTTGTAAGATTGAATGGGAAATTGTATCATGGTACCACCACCTTATTGGAATCGCTCGTAAGATTGTGCTTTCTTCATCTGTGGCTGGTAAACAGGTTTATGGCTGCTATAACTAAAACGCTTATTATACATATATCGAAAGTACCCGATAAAAAAACGGTCAAGTCGTTTACCGTCCAGTTTACTTCTGCAGATCGCTCCGGCAATCATCCACGGCAGCACGGCGTAAAAAGCCAGTTGTAAAGTCGTCGGTAATACCTGATTAATACTCCCTCTGAATAGAAAGAAAACACCGAAAAGAAATAGAGAAACTATGATCTGTCTAATCTCGATCCCTTTTGAAAAAACTAAAGATTTTTCATTTTTACCAATTTTCCAAATTTTTAAAGGATACTTGAAAAATTTTCGGTAGCTGTATGCTGCTGACCTCATGAAAGTCCACCACTTTTTACTTGGTTCCAAATAGCTGTGGCCATACTTTCAAACTCACCCGGATTCGCGACAATCACGTAACAAATGACCGCAAAAATAAAGCTAGAGAAAAACTGACCCCATCGTTGAGAAATAAAAGCTCGTACAATCATGACGACCATAACAATAAACAAGACGGCTGCGACTTGAGCTGAAACATAATCGGTAAGACCTGTAATATCTGGCATATACAATCATCCTCCTATCGTGTGTTTTAATTCTTGAACATAATATTTATTGTTTTGCTTACTCACAACAAGGGTAAACGGGTGTTTGGATTGAAGGCCCGTATTCGCCTCCTGTAAGAGGACAAGCGTCTTCACCATGTATCGCCCTTCTTTCTCTCTATCGTATACCACAAAGTCTTCTAGTCCCTTATACTCGTACAGGTCTTTAAGAGATTCGGGTATTTCCATAAGGTACGACATTTCCTCCATAGAATTCGTCGTATAAGAAGTGAAAAATTGTGTAGCGAACTGCTTAAGATCACTTTCAACCCTTGTATTTTTATAGGCTTGATCGGTTTTATCTGTAATGGCTGTTAATCTTGTAGCACTTGGAATAGCCTGATAGTAAGGCTGCTCAATAACGTTGAAAGAATTTCCGTCTGTTCCAAGCCGCACAACGATCATTTGCTGTTTTTTACCCAGTGATTCTTCAACAATAGTGACCTTCTCTTCTTTCACTACTTCTTCCTGACCTTTATTATTTTGCTTCTTCACCTCTACTTGCTCTTTTTTCTCTACGATTTTAAAAAGTTCATATTCTATACGATACACATAACTGGCTGCTGCTTCCGAAACGTCCTTCACATCATATAAGCTAGCACTCTTCAAAACTCGTTTCCCTTTAAATTCCGAAAGGTTTTCCAACTTTCCAACTTCTAACCCTTCAGCAAGAAAACTTTGAAGTGCTTTTGCTCGTTCTTCTCGCTGTTTTTCGTCATTGGATACGTTGATATAGGTGGCAATAAATGTACTGGCGTATTCCTCTCCAGCTGGTGAATTAGCAAAACCAACTTCGTTCAGGCTGGCGATTTGCGTTGCTGCTTCATCCTGATATCCATTCACCTTCTCATTCAAAAAGCCTGTTCGAGACCACGATTGAAAAGTGAAAAAAATCACTCCGACTAACACCGCCCAAAATACAAAGCTAAATACTAATCGACCATTAAATCTCGAGGACTTCAGTCGTCGTTCATCTTTTAAGACCTTTTTGCGCCCTCGATCCGCATTGTTCTTAAAACCCTGCTTCAGCCTATCAAGAAACCTCATTGGATTGAATCCCTCCTAATTCAAGTGCATTCCGTACATACACTCGGCGGAAATAGGTATCTCCTGTATCCTCCTCTACCATTTTGCGATTGATGAAGATTTCACCAATTTGCAAGTTTTTAATTTCACTAGGATTCGCCTTAAATCGTTCCACATTACGGACAGTTCCCATGGTTGCTTCATAGCGAATATGCGGATATTTCTTTTCAATCTGCTGCGTAATTTCCCGGTCGGAATACGTACCAAATACTTGGGCGATTCGCTCGGCATCCTTGGATGAATTGACACGGCCAGTGGCGATAATATTGCAGTTAGAAATGATTTGCTCCGTCATGACAGGGTCAATGGCGTCAATATCGGACAACGTTTGAGTAGAAATTATGCATTCAAAACCTGCGGAACGTGATTTATTGACGATATCAACGATTCTGCGATCACCATAAGCTGAAAACTCATCATAGACACCAAAAATCGATTTACGCCCCTGGGCTTGTCTGTAAGCTACCAAACTATTTACGTCCAGAATGATCATTTTTCCAATCTTTTTAATGTAATCGGCATATCGGCTACCAGAAATACTGAAGATCACGACATCGTTGTTATCGGTGATTTTTTGAAGATCAATACCATTCGCACTTTCCACAAATAAATGCCCGAGATCGGATTCTAGCAGCTCTCCTAATTGCATCTTTAATCTTGTCAAACAGCCTTCGACAATCTCTTCCGGAAATTCATCATCTAACACTTTTTTAATACGTTGCATGCCCTCTTCAAGTTTTGTAACAGATCGCTTACGCCTCTTTACAACCACTTTTTTGACGGTTTCCGTCTTTGGCTCTGTCGACAAAAGAAAACCGCTTAAATCGTCATCCAGTGACGTTTGGGACTCCTTTTCAACAAGTACTTCTTCCTCTACTTCCATCTCAAATTCTTCTTCAATTTCTTCCTGGGTGCTGTGTTCCCTAAAAAATTCACTCATGTACTTAAAACGGGTTAGCTTGGCAATCGTCTTGATCTCTCTAGGAACACCTGCTTCATCAATCAGCTTGACCACTAGTTGCAAATAACGGGATGCAATATCGGTGTAATAGGCTCCATCCCCCTCATTTGAAAAACTGAAAAGCGACATCAGCTTATCTCTTGTTTCGGTCGGTGTACCATTCTTGATCGGGTTATACGTGAGTTCATCCATTTCAGAAAACAGATACACTTTCCGTCCATATGCTTCACACAACGCCTTAAATTCAAGCATGGATTTCCTTTCACCCTTGCCATCCATGAAGATAACGGGTTTTTCCTGCTGCAAGGCTGCTTCCATGAGCGAAGCAATGAGTGTGGTCTTTCCTGTACCCGTTCCCCCGGTAGCCAACATGTGATAATTAAGCTCATTTGCACCAATTGCTACACGCTCTTTAAAATCGGTGTACCCGACAAAAACCTCTGTGGATAGCTTATTTCGGTACTGTAGCTGCTTCTTACCTAAATATTTCACGCGATTTTTTCGAAAAGCTTTATACTTCTGCTCTTCTTTTTTCTTTAGCACGTCACCAGATTTAGTAGTCACTCTCTTCTTCCAAAAATACTTGGCGAAGATAAAAAATCCAAACGAGAATAGGAACGCCAATCCTAGTAACACAAAGTAGGAAGAACTTGTTGCGGCAATGGCATTTCCTTGATTCAATAATTTTTCAACACCCGCCGACATGTATGGAATATTCAGTTCTGAAATTAATCCAAAATAACTAAGGATACGGCCTGATTGAAATTGCCAAAATAAAATAATCGCTCCAGTCGCAAGTGCAGCGTATGAAATCCAATCTCGTCGAAAGAGGTTAATAATCGCAAAAATCAGCATTCCAAGCATAACCGGCAGAAAGAACAAAATTCCAATTATCCCGATTAAACCGTAAATCACGAGTTCACCAATCATTAGATCCGTTTCAGTCTGTTTTGGCTCCCCTCGTTTCTCCATCATTGGTTCCACTAGGCAACACCTCTTCCCACCGTTCTTCTAATATGACAGAAGGAACATTGCGTACCGTAATCTTATTAGCATTAATTAATCGCTGTTTTGCCTCAATAATTACATTATGAATTTTTACTTCATTCGCAAAGTAGATCACTTGGTCGTAGGAGTATGGTTGTTCACCCTGGCGCCCGCCAGAAAGTATTTCATCAAACATCTTGAACTTGTCATCATAGCGTTTTCGTTCTTTCTTATTCAATTCCAGCTCAACCCAGGTCGTGGTGACGTTTCCATTAGCTGGCTTAAAAAAGAAAACTGCATCCGGTATTCGGTCCCGCTTATCATTAAAAGCTTTCAATTTACTAGAATTATCACCCTCCCCAATCATAGAGAAACGAATTTCCCTCTCTGTCCGATACTTAAAGTCAACACCCTGCTTCTCCGATTGAATCTCATAAAATAGGATGAGATCAGTTATGAGAAGATCATGTTGTATAGTATAGATCGTTGCCTTATTCGGAACGGTTACATCGACATTCGTTAATTTTCTGGCGTCAATCGTTCCAAGATAAACCCCAACCTTATGTGCAATGCGTTCATACTTCACATACTTTTTATCTACTAATTTTCGAAGTCTGCGATAAACACGGTGAATATTAGGCTCACGAAATTTCAGCATAATTTGTTTGGCCGTCACCATACCATTCCTCAAAATAAACGATAAATACTCCAAATCTTTCTCTTTTAACGAAGTATACTTTAGCATCATCTAAAACATCATCCTCTACTAACAAATATAAAAACCACTCTCCCTTTTAACAAAACAAAAACTAATTGCTTAAACAATAAATGCAATCAACATCACAATTAAAAGCACAGTTAATTGAAAATTTTTTAACGCCCACATAAGCAAACATTAATGATCCTAAATAAGCTTTTATCCACCCATTCACCGCAATAACCCCACACCTCATTGATGAATAAATATACAAAGAGTCTAAACTTATACAAATTTCAATTAGTTACAATACCCCTCCCTAAACATTTATGAAATTATTTTTTCTCTTGATCGTACCCATTCCTTTAACCATGAACGTTATTACTTGAACTTATCTTTTGAACTTGCACTTGAACTTAATTTCTGGACCTACATCACTTGAACTTATCTCTTTAACTACCTCTCTACCACTCTCCTCCCTATCTAAAATCTATCCAGTCGCCCCCACTCTCACTTTGGATTACCTCCGCCTTTAGACTAGTAGCAGAAGACCTCGGCTATGTTTACGTAGTATAGGCGAGGTCTTCTGCTGGTTACGGAAATAAACAGGAGGTGATCCGCCCTTTGTGTGATTGGGGGCGACTGCTTTTTAAAACCGCAACTCATATAGACATTCATTAACTTCTAAGTTACGTATATTAATCTATATGGTTTACGGTTTTTTAAGCTGTATTTCAAGCCTACTAGACGTACATTTGTTTGACAATACTTGTAAAGAAAAATGAATATAAGTTCCCATATTTTAGGATAAAAATCTATAATGAATCACTTACATATACCCATTATCTAAACGTAAGATCATTAGTTCCTCGATAGAATAACAACTTAAAACTCACCCAATCTTATCCAATGAATCTCATTGTTTATTTCTTGATAATTTAAATAAGCAACCAAATAAACCCTATTATGACTTTAAGATCTCCCTCACTAATAAAACCTTAAACATGTATAAAAGGATGCATATAATATGCTACTTCTTCTCGCGCCCACCCTACACAAAATCCAAATAGAAGCCACTCAAAAAGTTCTTCCCCAATAAAAAGAAAAACTATCCACTACTCAAGCTAGTAAGAGAAACCATTTTCTTACAGACACCCAAAAGGATACTATAGATATGTAATGGCAGACTGGCTCATTAATTTTAAGAAGTCATTTTATCCGGTGGAGAAGACCCGGAACGGTATAAAATGTCTACTTCATGAGTCAGAAATTCAGTTTCCAATGTGGGGAATTGGAGGGCAACAAATTGATTCGGTTTGGGAAGAAGTTCGGCAAAAGAAAGCTGGGCTTGTAGAATGCTATTCTTACGTAGCATCAGTAAGCTCCTAAATAGCATCGAACGGCTGGCAAGTTTTGTTATAGCACCGCGGCCACGACCAATCGTAAATTTTTTAAGTTTGCTCGATTGCTTACAAACTTCCTTAAGCGTAGATACAGACATTCCAAAGGTTTTAGCAAGACTACTCAAAGAAGCCTCCAAAAACGGCGTTTCAGGGCTTGTATGTGTATTTAAATAGGCGATGATGTCCTCTTCCCACTCCTCATAATGGGAACGCACTCGCTCTTCACGCGGCTTTTTGAATTTATACCATCCTTCCCTTCCCTTGAATTGAGCTTGTCCATCTGTCCAAAGCTCCAGTAAGTCTTCCACGTAGGAACGCTTTACGCCCTTATATTTGCCTGAATACGCACTTCTTATAATTCGTTCAAATTCCCCTTTCTTTAGTGGTTGATACAAGTTGCTGTTAAATTGATCAAGTTCATCATAAGCCTCCTCCAATGGCCGCTCACTCGCGTAATTGGCAAGTGCAAGCGTCATGAGTGCATTATTGCGGCTGGAGCCAAAATGCCCTTTCTGGATGTGTGTAGCTCGAATAAGCGCCCGATACCAGTCTGAAGACGTTTGGTCGATTACTGAAGCATTCTTGTTATAAACTACTCGCAGGAAGTTTCTATTTTCCTTCTCTTCATACTGTTTAGACCAGGTTAGCAGTTGGCTTGTGTTGGCAGGCTGGTCATAGAAGTCCAGTACATTGTCTTCCCTTGGGATGCGGTAAAAGCCGAAAGGGACACATCCGGTATCAACCGGCACATAGCTTTTAAGTGCTTTTCGCATATTTTCCGACAGACGCTCGGCAACTCTTAAAGCCTTGTAATCTTGTTTTTTGTGTATATGAAAAGGAGTTTCCAGCACAAAGAAGACCTGGAATCCTCTTGGCGTTTCCAGAAGAAGATTAGGACGAGGCAAGCCCAATTCCTCACATCCAAGATAAAGGGCGTACAGATCCACTTCTTTTGTATCGATATCAAGGCTAATTACATTGATTTGTTTTAGGTTCTCACGCTCATGCCCCTTGATGATACGTCTTTTGAAGTCATAATATGTACCACCTCGATAGGTATTAGGCGTCCAGTGGGTCAGGGTCCCATACTTTTCTTGGAGAGCTTCGTAAGAAGTCACAATATAGCCTTTTCCCTCCACAAGGTCAGCCTTACATGGCGATACAAAGACCACGCCTTTACGATGAGGGTTCTCGTTCATAGTATTCTCGTATTCAACCACTCTATTTAAGGGCTGACGGGAGCCCTTTTTTTTATATAGACGCAAGCTACTATGAGTCATAAATTGCATGATTTCAACGATTGAAAGGATACCTCTTTTGTAATTAGCTGCTATTGGAGTTCCCATGATACACACCTTCTTCCTCTACTTAAATTACAGACATTTGAAGTTACAATAAATTGCACCGATTTCCACTTCTTGCATGGAACTTTTTGTTGAATATAGTATACCGAACTCGACTTTTGAAAAAGGGTGCTCTCTAGGAGAAATGCACCAAAAATAAAAAGTCCCTTGGGGCTTAGAGCTCCAAGGGTTTGATTTTTTTTTTTTTTTTTTTTGTTATGCAAGTTCCGCTCACTTTTTGCACCAAAAAAGCCGAAAGTGTACCATTATTGCACACATTGCATATTGAACGTAATCCTAAAAAAGCTTGTCATGATAAGGTTCGTTGACATACATCTAAAAAAAATACTAAACAGGTTCCGCTCATCTCTGAGGGTGAGTGGTGCATTTTTGGTACACAGGTTCCGCTCACTTATAAAATAATGGTGCTCAAATTGGGTACATTTTTTATATGTGATAGAAACAAAATAGTGCTAATATGTATATAAATCAACGTTTTTTCCTCCTACACAGGTTCCGCTCACATACACACTAAAAATATAATTTTGGTGCATTTTTTAAAAAAATAGTATACAAGTTCCGCTCATTTCGAGATTAATGAAGCATTTTTGCAAACATATTTCGCTTTATCAAATTTACCTAGAAAAATTTTAAGCTGATACTCGCCAAAATCTTAGAGCTGTATTTACAAGTAGTTCAATAAACAAAGAGAAGGTTGGTGCATAATATCTATAAATAGTACACAGGTTCCGCTCACTTTAGAATAATGGTGCGTTTCCCTTAAATCATATAGAAATCATTGAATCTTTTGTTTAGTGGCCTTGAACATTTAATGATTATTTTGACAGGGACATATGTTTACGTATGCTGGCTTCATAAAACCAGTATGGTTTATGGTGCATATGCACCATTACTTCGAAACCTGTATAGTAAATGGTGCACATTTTTCGGAACCTGTGCAGTAAATGGTGCATTTCCTCTTCGAAAACTGTTCCACTCTTGTTATAATGATAAGAATGTGGTGCATTTTAGATAAAAGTAGAGGTTTTAATCTTTTCAGCCATTGGATTTCCTTCATATAGAGAGGGTGGATTTTTTTTGATATATCAGGACATACATGATCATATGATTTTGAACTATGAGTTTCTGAAGATTGCTATTTTCGAAGAAACCAAAATTTTGTTTAAAGATCGTCCTTATATTCTGGCTAAATGGAAACAGGAAGCCTATCGTATGACGGAGGAAGAGGTCAAAAATCAGATTCCGGACTATACAATGAGTCCAAGCTTCCGGGCCTTATTTTCTTTGTTCACTCAAACATTATACTTCGAAAAACTTATAACAAAGGAAATGTTAAAAAAGGCTGTAGAAAACTATCAGGATACAATGAAAGTCATATTAGCCGGACATTTTATAAACGAATTCCCTATGGATGAGATAAAACGAAGCGCGAATGAAGAGAAAATAAGTGAAGCTTTGAGCCGTGAATATATATATTCCAGCATGGACATGGATTATCATTTAATGAGAGACATCGTGACAAAGAAAAAGGACTTTAAAAAAGGAGAGACAGGTCTTTTGGCAACCGAGATTATCGACAATCGTGGAAAGGTCAGAGGATTAGCAGAAATCAGGCCTCCTGAGTCTCATGTGACTGAGCTTGCCTCAGATCAACAGGAAATGTGGTTTGAGCTTATCGAATCTACTATAAACTCATTGGATGAAATGACGGCTGACCTCTTTGATTTAATTACATACTTATGGATGGTGTCTCCGAAGACCAGTGACGGATATATAGAGTTTCATAGTAATGATGCCTTACAGCTTAGGAACCTAAAGAAACGCACAGCACAAGGCAGGGAACTGGATTTTCGTGAGGAAGATCGCTTCAATATCATGAAACGAGTGGCTGCACTTTCAAGCATCTGGGTCTCCCTTGGTAATCAGCAGGTAAAGGTGTTTAACGCCCAAGATATCCAGGACAATGAACTTTATGAATTCAAAGATTTCCAAAGAATGTTCGAAGTTGGAAAAATCCGTGTTGCCTATGATAAAAAAACAGGAGAACCAAAAGGTATATATGCCGTACAAGTAAAACCGTCCTCTGTTCTTACCCCCTACTTGGATGGACCAAATCGAACACTTGGTTTATTAGATTTAAAGGTTTTTCAATATAGTCATTACACACAGCGCGAACACAAGCGATTGACCCGTTATTTTAATATCCAGTGGAAAATCAGGACCATTAGAAGAACCTTGCAGCAACCCTTTAAGGTATCTACCCTGTTGAAAATAATGGACATATCCAGTCGATATAACGGTGTGCAAAAGAGAGATAAGTTTGAAAACGTATTGGATGAATTGCAGAAAGACAGCGTGATCAGGAGCTGGAACTATACGGAAGAGATGGATGAGGAACTGGTTGGGAAAAAGGGGTGGTTCCAAAGCTATTGGACCAAACTGAGCGTACTTATTCTGCCAACAGACACTGTCGTTAATGAAAATCAGAAAAAGTTACTGATTGATTCAAATCGTTTGGTGAATGAAGAAATTATTGAACGGATGAATCAGATAAGTCATGAGAGCTCAATTACAGAAGATCTTATTTACTCACAGAACTTTTCATTAAATGAACTAGCTCCAACACTTGAATTAGGATCCACCGAGGATCCATCCATCGTACCTTCTGGGGAAAGTAGTAAAGATAGACATTGGGAACCGGAACAGCAAGTGTTGCATTTCGGACCAGAACATGAAATAGAGCTCTCTCCAGAAACAATGAAAGCCATGATGGACTCCCAAAATATGAGTATCCGACAGACAGCAGAAGAAATTGGTTTTTCCCACTCTACTCTTTCGCGGTACCTAAGAAGAGAAAATAAACGCCAAAACAACAAGAACGATGAGAAAATGCTCAATTGGTTAAAAGAAAAACAACGGCAGCACTCTTACTAATGAAATATGTTAGAGTGTTGCCGATTGTTTATTCCCCTCTTAATCGCAACAAATGTTTTTTGTAAATCAACAAGGAAGTTATTTGATTTTAAAACCTCATACACGCACGCCCCGTTCTGATTTTAAGACTGGGTTAAAATAAAGTTGTTAAATTATTAAAGTAATAATGTACATATTTCAACAATAATGCCGATAATAAATGAACATAGTAAAACTGTTTTCGAAATGCGAAAACAGCAACATAGATTCCTTGCCCGTATCGTTAATTGGTTATTACGCTATGGCATACCCTATTGTTATAAAATTACAAATGAGTATACAAAACCTCTTTATACTATAGACTGTGTATTCCCCGGAATTCGCTATAAATTGACCGAACATTCATCCTCACAAATAGTGCAGATTATCCCCCAAAGAGTTCAATTAATTGAAAGGCGTACTCGTTTAGACTTGATAGCCACGAATATTATTTTGAAAAAGACTATACAAGTTCCAGTCTCTTAAAATATGACAATCAAAAGGATCTTCGACGTGAAGATCCTTTTTTATAATCAATTTTCTTTTTTTTGTTGTTTTAGTAAGTCTCTAATCTCTGTTAATTGGCTTTCTATATTGTGTAGACGACTTTGCATATCATCAATCTCTTGCTCTGCTTTATAATTAATCGCAAAATCTATCATCGATTCATTTTTATCACGTATAGCTTGACGATTTTGACTCATCATAATAACAGGTGCTTGAAATGCTGCTATAAAGGATAAACATAAGTTCAATAAAATAAACGGTTCCGAGTCAAAATGAAATGCTTGTGTAATTGATAAGCTATTCCAAATCATCCAAACTGCAAGAG
The DNA here is from genome assembly GCF_001510645.1 of Paenibacillus sp. FJAT-29882. GTDB lineage: Bacteria > Bacillota > Bacilli > Bacillales > DSM-1321 > Peribacillus. The sequence continues at coordinate 33,564 of NZ_LMVB01000010.1, forward strand.
TACAACTAAAATAAATGATAAATTTCCAACTGCCTCCAAATTGCGCAATTTTGTCTGCAATTCGATCAGACCACTTTGTTCGTTGCGTGTAATCACTATTCAATTGATGAAGAATTTCTGACTCGTAGCGATCTACAAGACGATCAATACGTGATAAGTTTTCCTGGTTTAAATCAATATCGAACCCTTGGATTTTTTTCGGTTTTTCGATTTGTTTTTTTAAATTCATTTTCTTCCAAATGTTTTGTACCATTTTTCCAACCTCCTCTTTTTTAGAGGAAGCCATGTTTCAAAAGCTTATAGAAGACGGACTCTATTTTTATGTAGTAATCCATCTTGGATATTCAGTTGTATGACTTCCTCTGATGTCGGCAAATTATCCGACTCACCTATACTGGGACTACTCATAAAAATGCTCCACCTCACTTTTTATTTATTATATGATGACTTATCCAATAGGACTATATGATTCTATAAAACAAACAAAATAATGATGTTTTTTCGTTGTATGTATTATTCATAATTAGTTAACATAATCATGCTTATCGGCAATGAAAAAGGATCTTCAAATTGAAGATCCTTTTATACGGCTAATTTCTGCTTATACCATACCTATAAGTTTTAATCCTATAAATACAAATATCCAACTGTCTAGTCTATCCAAAATACCACCATGACCAGGTAGTAATTTTCCAGAATCCTTTACCCCAAAATGGCGTTTCAGAGCTGATTCAACCAGATCCCCAACTTGACCAGCAATTGCTACAACGAAAATTATGATTATAGCTTCAAGATAATTAACAAATGGACTTAACATTAATTGCAGCAAAACTCCTTATCGGCATGTGAAAAAGGATCTTCAGCCGAAGATCCTTTTACTTTATTAATTCATCCATTCTTTTTTGCATTGAATCTAACTTTTTTTCAATACGATCTAATTGATCTTTTTTCTTTTTTGAAGATCGCGAAAACAAAAATAAGATTGCTATAAACAGTATTGGAATTGCTAAAAAAAATAATTGAAAAATAATATCTCCTATATTTACTCCTATATTCATTATTCTCCTCTTTCAAATCACTTATAAAATTTTAAAAATACCCTTTATTTTACCATTCTTTCACTCAACTGTTGCATAGTAAAAAAATCTAGTCAACATAAGCGATGTTATCGGTAATTCCTACAATCTCTTTTCATATAGCATATTACCTTTTCTATAAGTAAAGAAATGATGCCCTTTTTGATCCAATAAAACTGGTAGGTATTGAGGTACTTTCTCTGGTATGCCAAGATTATTTGGGTTCAGTATCCAATTAATTTCCTTCCAATCTAAAATACCTTCTCTGGTCTTTTGCGGAGTGTTAAGTGTAAAGCTCCTGTCCAATTCTCCTAAAAAAACGTGTATCCCGTCTACTATACCTTCTGGAGTCTCCCATGTTATTACTCCTTGAGATATAAAACTATCTAATTGGATGCCTGTTTCTTCCCACACTTCACGAATTGCAGCTTGTTCAGGAGATTCATCATTCTCGATTTTGCCCCCCACTCCGTTCCATACTCCCATAATCGGTGCTTTTTCTCGATTTAACAGAAGTATCTTATTGTTTTGTTTAACAAAGCAAACCGTATATTTGAATTTCATATGTAACATCCTTTCATCAATCTATCTACGATTATCCTACAAGAACTAAACTTTATGTATCTTACATAAAGTTTAGTTTACATAAGGTCAATTATAGGTATTGAAAAAGAATCTGTTTTATAAAAAAGACAAAAGAAAAACCCCATTTTAAATTAAAATGTAGGATTTTTGATCACCCTATTGTATATTATCAATTTTTAATTTTTGATAAATCGTGATGAGCTCGTCTAATTTTTGACTGTAACAAAGGGTGTCATAGCTATTTAAGCTAGTTTCTTCTGCAATTTGGATCAAATTTTTTTTCATCTGATTGATCCTACTTTCTAATTCATCGGCCTCTGTACAAATCATCTAAATACCCCTGATCATCCATTTTTTATTTGTTTAGTGCATTAACTACTTTGCACATAAGCAATATTATGCAAAAAATTCTACATAATTGGAATACACCTGACAAAAGTTCTTATAAAATGACAATAGAATTTTTGATCTACACTCATAGATTGTTCACTCTCATTTCACTCAAACTCATATATGTATGATTCCATGTGAAATACGTATGACCTTCAAGTAAGTTAACATAAAGTCGATTTTAGGAAGTGATCATACTANCTCATTTCACTCAAACTCATATATGTATGATTCCATGTGAAATACGTATGACCTTCAAGTAAGTTAACATAAAGTCGATTTTAGGAAGTGATCATACTAAAAGACCCTTGAGCACCAAGGGGTTTAACGTCTTTTTTTATTGTTTATACATCAACGTTTTCGGCTTCTGAAGAAACCTCTCAACTGCATAAAAAAGTATGATTTTCGTTAGAATCATACTTTCAAAAGGCTTTCATCTGGCAGCATTTTTATGGCGCTAGAGTACCCCTTTGGCCTAGTGACAGGGTTGCTGTCATAGACCATAAAGTAGGTTGTTACATAAATACCAAAAAAGCAATTTGCAGATCGATTAACTAATGATGGTTACCAAAAACCATTGTTTTTGTAACTACTTTGTCCATTTAGCAGTTGAATGATTGCCGTTGGATTCTATAATTTCCAAAAAATCTGTCCAAAAGTATTATCAAATACTTTTACCACAACTTTAGAGTGCTCTTGGCTACTTTACTTTGCGGTCTATAGCAAGAACCCTGTCATCATGCCTAATAGTGCCAATCATTAGGGTTCATACTAAAGAGAAAAACAAAAAATGAGGTGGTTTTTATGTATGATACATAGATTTATAATCATTTCATCAATCCTGTTTTTTTTCCTGTTGTAGTGATTGGTGGAACAATAATAATGTCAGTTATCTTTATTTATTTTGTAAGTAGACCAACAAACAGTTAGTAAAGAAATCCCCCTTTTATCAGCTGCTTGTTTTATCAATTCTATTTCATGATACATAGCTTCAGATAAGATACCTTTTTTTATATTCATATTTATTTCGTAATAAAATTCAACTAATAAATCGATTGGAAGCTTATCGTATAGTGTATGACCTTGCAATATTGCTGACCCCTTTCATCTATTTTTTGAAAATTATATCAACGGGACATTTGTATTGCTACTCAACTAATGTAGGTACCATGTGAGGTTTAACTCAATATAGAAAAGTACCAGTGTCACAATTTAAGAAAAGTTACTCTNACGGGACATTTGTATTGCTACTCAACTAATGTAGGTACCATGTGAGGTTTAACTCAATATAGAAAAGTACCAGTGTCACAATTTAAGAAAAGTTACTCTAACTATGCTATATACTCCGTTTTATCTATATTCGTGAATTATATATTCATTTTTAGTTAACATAATCATCCTTATCGGAAGCTATGAAACAAGCAAAACCCTGAATTCGGCCAAAATCGGTCAAATTCAGGGTTTTGTGTGTGGGAAATAAGATTCAAAATGCCCCCATAATCGAAAAGGAGGTTCTTCCGTTTTCTCTCAATTCCTCCGGATTGCGAGCTACTTACCTCTTTGACATTAGATGAAAAGACGTTTCCAAATAGGTTGTAGCTTTGAAATAAAGTCGTACTATTTATAAAAAAATACGGTTATTAAGAACATGGTGGAAATTAATAAATTTTATACAAAAAAACGTCATTTTAATCTTCTTATCACTTTTTCATTTCAATTTCAATTCTCTTTGCTAAGTCAGATGATACTTTATTGAAATACTCCATGACTTTCTTTCTAATATCATCAGATATGACTTTCAAATCATTAGTTAAATTTTCGACAAGATGTTCTTTTTCTATTTGAGTTAATCTCGTATAAAATTCACCAGCCTGCCCAAAATCGTCTTGCTTTGTTATAGAAATTCTTTCTAGTTTGCCTTCAACATATCTTCTATCACCACTTGTAACTTGATTAGCTGGTGTCCAATTTTGCTGTTGGTTAACCGGTAATTTTCGAAATTCAGCTCCAATTCTTCTTCTTTGAGAATCACTATAAATATTGGCACGGCCCTGCAGCATTTTATCATCAGATAATTCTGCGCCGTCTAGTAAATTAGAAGGGGAGAAGGCGACTTTTTCTACTTGTTCCATATAATTATCAGGGTTTTTATTTAATACCATTTTGCCTACTGGTATTAGGGGATACTCTTTTTCATCCCATACTTTTGTATCGTCTAAAGGATCATAAGAAAGATTTGCTTCATTCTTTGGGTCCATGAGTTGGACATATAATCCATATTCCACCAGATTACCACCCGCAATCGCATCGTATAAATCTTTACCAGCGTAATCAGGATTTTCAGCGGCTAGTCTATTTGCTTCTTCGCGACCAATGTATTGTACACCTTCAAATGGGTACCAATGATATTTAACGTACTTTCTAATACCTTGAGCATTTCTCCAAACATATGTATTTACACTATGCCCTGGAATGTGGAGAAGACTTTTTACCGTACCAGCATCAGAGTATAAACGTACAACAAAATGAATCGATTCAGGCGCTCTTGCTACAAAGCTCCAAAACCTATCAGGATCAATTAAATTATTTTTTGGTGAAGGTAATAACGCTTTAACAGCTTCTGGAAATCGTATCGCATCACGAATAGAAAAAACAGGAATGTGATTACATAAAAGGTCAAAAACGCCTTCTTCTGTATAAAATTTTGTAGCAAAACCACGTATATTTCTAGATGTATCAGGTGTTCCTTTCGTACTGACAGCTAACGAAAAGCGAACCATAACAGGAACTTTCTGATTAGAATTTTGTAAAAAGCTCAGTTTTGTATGCTCGGACATCGAATATATCGTTTGAAAATAACCAAACGCACCAAATCCTTTTACATGAACAGGTCTTTCTAAAATCTTTTCATGAATAAATTCTTGTAAGGTTTCGTGTAGTGCACCATCTTGTTCCAGTACAGGTCCCCCAGAGCCGATCGTCTGGGAATGAAGTTTAGCTGACTCATTGGAGAGGTCTCGATTCTCATAATGGCTTTCCTCTAATAAGGTTTGCCTCTGTTTATGATGTTTTTCATTCATAATTATAGCCCCCAAAATTTAATTTCCATCAACCGTTACTAAATATGATTGTTAAAGATCGAATATGTATCTTCTTCTTTTATTTTCAACATTCATTTCCTTCTTGAATTAGTTTTAACAAGATTTCAAAGTCCCCAATGAATACTCTATACAAATCTAGTTAACATAAAATCAACTATCGGAACTTCCGAAATATCCCCCCCTTGGTGCTCAAGGGGGGGCCGAATGGTCCATATTTATCGTTTATACATGATAGATGGTTATTATACCTACTCCTTAGTTGTACAAGGGGTTTTTCTGAATGTATGATTTTAGTTATTTTCGTACATTCATTACAGTATGGACTCCCATATGCTTTGCATGATGAATGAAAAGCTGAAACCCCCACTCCATTAATGGAGTGGGGGTTTTTATTAGTTTCACCTACTAGATCAAAATCAAAAAACGCAAACTTGATATTCTNATGAATGAAAAGCTGAAACCCCCACTCCATTAATGGAGTGGGGGTTTTTATTAGTTTCACCTACTAGATCAAAATCAAAAAACGCAAACTTGATATTCTTTTACTTTTCTAAGGGAATTTTAAGGTTCCTCTTCTTTTTCTTTAAACTCGAGAGGTTATGATAACAATACAAACAACACGAGGAGGTTATCAAGCATGAACTTGATGACATTGCTTTTAACAGGTGCTTTAATCGCAGGTGGTCTAGGGGCTCATGCAATGCTTGATAACCAACCAATAACGAAATCAACCATTGCACCCTCACAATCTATTAATGAATTACAAGCAAAGACCATTGCCTTAGACACATCAAAAGGCGGTCTAGTAACGAACACTCAAACCATTGAAAATTACGGGATTAAAAAATACGAAATTTCTATTGTAAATCAAGATACAGAATATGTTGTGGATATTGATGCATCAACAGGTGATATTTTGAAAGTTGATCAAAACACGAAAGATTGATAGAGCCATGGTACGAACGATTTAAAATCATTTAAAGAAAAGTCCAATAAATAACCGTAGGAGGTTTTATCATGATTCAAGATTTTAAAGTAAAACTATTGTTTGAAGGTCAAGTTCATGAACGTCATCAGTTTTCGTTAACCTTTGAAGGCGATAATTATCAAGGGATTTTCCACGATGGAGAAATTCAGTGGTTTCATCCTCAACCTAAAAATAATCTTGGTGAAGATGACCTTCAAAACTTGGAATCTAAAGTGTATGACTTAATGACGAACTACGTATATCAAGATTTTAAAGTAAAACCATTGTTCGAAGATCAAGTTCATGAACGTCATCAATTTACACTAACCTTTGAAGGGGATAATTATCATGGGATTTTCCACGATGAAGAAATTCAATGGTTTCATCCTCAACCCCAAAATAACCTAGAAGAAGATGACCTTCAAGATTTGGAATCTAAAGTGTATAACTTGATGGCTAACCACGTATATCAAGGTTTTAAAGTAAAATCATTGTTCGAAAATCAAGTTCATGAATNACCTTCAAGATTTGGAATCTAAAGTGTATAACTTGATGGCTAACCACGTATATCAAGGTTTTAAAGTAAAATCATTGTTCGAAAATCAAGTTCATGAATATCATCAATAGACTAAATATATAAGAGGTGGGTATCTAAATGATGCCCACCCTTTTTTGTCCTCAAAACATCCAAATTTTCCCCCATATATGATTTTTGTTAATTGCGTACATTGAAAAGAGTACCTTAAGGCACTTAACATAATCACCCTTATCGGCATTAAAAAAAGATCTTCGACTGGAAGATCCTTTTAGCTGCTTGTTTAATTAAAGCACCAGTTAGCACAACAAGCTAATATAGCATTAGGGCAATGTTTTTTAAATAATTCTTTTATTGATCGTCTCAATGCAAATCTATCGTTTTTTTCTAGGACCTACTAATAATTTGATTGCTGTTCTATTTTCATTATTGATTAAAACATCTGTAAATGCAGGAACAAAAACCAGATTAACACCGCCAGGAGCTACGAATCTTCTTGCAATCGCAATGGCTTTAATTGCTTGATTTAAAGCACCAGCTCCAATCACTTGAATTTCTGTATTTTCTCTTTCTCTTAATGCGCCTGCAATTGCACCTGCAACTGAATTCGGATTTGATTTTGATGATACTTTTAATACATTATCCATATAAATTTTTCCCCCTGTTATTTAATCGCTTGATATGATCACTGGAAAGAATGTAATTAACGTAGCTTTAATAATATTCAAATTCAAATCAAACAGAACTATTGAACTTATTCCTTTGATACTTTTGTGTTATCCTGCTCCGTTAGTTGAATAAGATCTCAAAGGATTAAATGAATACTGTATACAAAACTAGTTAACATAATAGCAATTTCAGGGAGTAATCATACTAAAAACCCCTTGAGTACCAAGGGGTTTAACGTCTTTTATTTTTATTGTTTATGCATGATTTTATATATCGTTGGTACATCAGCGTTTTCGGCTTCTGAAGAAACCTCTCAACTGCATAAAAAAAGCTAGTTTTATACAAATAAAAAGAGATACTTCCTCTAAGCCCTCTCCCTGGTATCGGCCCCACCTACGCCAGATACTATGACAGCCACACATGCTATCCAGCCCATTAATCATTATAATAGAAAACGCTTACAATTTCAAAGATTAATAGAAAACAAATTTCGACATAAAATGGAACTCCTTATCAAAGGACATTTTTTGACTTTGATTTAAATGTATGTTTTTGTATAGTTTCGTACATTAAATTTCCATCTTTACTGCATAGTACTTTCAACGGCTGCTTTGTGCGCATCCGAACCTAAAGCACCCATAGCATCATGCACAATGATAACTATAAAAGACAACCAAGGGGAGATCTTGGTTGTCTTTTATGAGAGGCAATATTTCTTGCGTTTCATTCTATTGTGAAGGACGTATACTCATTTCCATGTTATGCCCTAATTTAGTAAATGAGCTTATTTTCACTCAAAATAGGTGATTACCTATTAAATAAAAAGTCCTGCATCATATAAACATGCGGATATTTGTGACATTTCATTATTTTCAACATACTATTAAGTAGCCCATGCAAGTAGTAAGTGCCTCCTTTAAAAAAAAGGAGATGTTTGTATATGTCAGGTTGTGTAGATGGCGGATGTGATGGCGGTCGTGGATTTGGTGGAGGCTTTGCCTTGTTAATTGTATTGTTTATCCTCTTAATCATTATTGGATGTAGTTGTGGCGGTGGATTCGGCGGAGTTGGTGGCGGCGGATTCGGCGGCGGTGGCTATGGTTACGGGGGCGGTTACGGAGGCTTCTGCTAATAAATAAGGAACAAAAAGGACGACCGTCATAGGCCGTCCTTCTTTAAATTATAGATGGTTATTAAACCTACTCCTTAGTTGAACAAGGGGTTTTATTGCCGTTGCGGAGTCTATTTCCGGATCTAGTTAAATACCCAAGAATTCACACGAAGTCTAACATATTATTTATTATTGTGTTTAAAAAATAGAGGAGGAATTATGTTGTACACAGAATTACAATACCAATGGAATCAACCTCAACAAATAGAAAATGATGAAAGAATTATATTTGGAGGATTCGGCCCTGGCATGGGATTTGGTAGACCTGGCATGGGATTTGGCCCTGGCATGGGATTTGGTCCCGGCATGGGATTTGGTCCCGGCATGGGATTTGGCCCCGGCATGGGATTCGGCCCCGGCATGGGATTTGGCCCTGGCATGGGATTCGGTCCTGGCATGGGATTTGGCCCTGGCATGGGATTCGGTCCTGGCATGGGATTCGGCCCTGGCATGGGATTTGGCCCTGGCATGGGATTCGGTCCTGGCATGGGATTCGGTCCTGGCATGGGATTCGGTCCTGGCATGGGATTCGGTCCTGGCATGGGATTTTGAGGATCTGGTTTCCCTGGCATGGGTATCGAGAAAGTCAGTTAACATTAAAATTAACGAATTATATCTAGATGATGCTGTCCAAAAGAAAACTTTTGGACAGAGTTTTTGCTTTAGTTTTTTTATCTAGCTTAATAAGAACACCTTTATGGAAACAAAAAAAACAAATAAAGAAGCAATAATGCACATATACCCCGAAAATCCTTTTCTGTCTTTTTGAAGTTCGACTAATCCTGTAATCAATATTGAAATACCTAATATCAACATTAAATAAGGCATAAACTCAAAGTTTTTAGTTATTAGACAAAAACCAGCTAACACAACACCAACTATTGATAAGATAATTCTTAATGTTTTTAGCATACTTCTCCCCCTTACAATAAGTCACTTCCCCAAGTTCTTGTTTAATCGTATCATTTTTACGTTATTATTTTGTGAAAAAACGGAAATTCCTACTTGAACAATCCTGCTTCGTTAGTTGAAGAAGGAGTCTTTTCGAATGTATGATTTTGCATATTTTCGCACATTCAAATCGTTGATAACAGTGATTCTTATTGTTAAGATAACCATATCATACGTTGAATGTACGATATCGGAGGGAAATCACGAAAGAAAAGAACGTGCAGCCGTTGCGAACGGCCAAAGAAATCGAGGATATAAAATGGGCGTTACGGCGCTATGGTTCCGAACGGGACTATTTTTTTGTTCGTATTTGGCATTAACACCGGTTTGCGGGTGAGCGATATGGTTCCATTGACGGTCGGGGATGTTCGAGATAAAAGTCATGTGGTGATCCGGGAGAGAAAAACAAATAAAACGAAACGATTTATGTTGCCAGTGAAGCTTCGAGAAGAAATCGAGGATTATACGGCTCATATGAGCGATGAAGAGTACCTGTTTCCAAGTCGAAATTTACCCACTCAAGCTTATAGAGCGCTTGTAAAGGCCGGAGACGTGCTAGGACGGGATGATATCGGTACGCATACGATGCGAAAGACCTTCGGATATGCGTATTATCGGCGAACCAAGGACCTGGCGTTCCTGCAAAATATCTTTAACCATTCTGCCCCATCGATCACCAAACGATATATCGGGATTACGCAAGACGAAATCGACGAAACGTTAAAGGATTTCTCTTTATAGACGGTCCCCCCAAATAACGCGAAATTTGAGTTAATAAAACAAACAGCTAATAGAAGAGCGAATTTATTTTTTAAAGGTAGAGGAAAATTGTGTTAAATTAATAAATTGGGGGATTAAAAAGTTTGAAACAGACAACTTATTTAATTAGTGCATTTATATTGGGATTATCAATAGTAATATCAGCTTTTATTTTTAGTAATACTTTTTCGAATTCAGCGAGTGAAGGCAATAATTCACAAACAATAACGAATTCAATACCTGATTTAATGACTAAAACAGAACTTTCCGAATACCTTCAGATAAGTGAACAATCAATAGAAAACATTATTCAGAAAGATGACTTGGAGAAGGCAAAATTAAGTAGCTACGACACTTATCATTTTATTCCATATTTAAAAATCCATAATCAGGAAAGATTTTTAAAAGCAGAAATAGATAAATGGTTGCAGTATAAGAGTGAAAATCGATAATTCACTACCGAGGGGCTTTAGTTCAATAAGGATAATAAGATATTTCTAAAAAAAACGCTCAGAAATCTGAGCGTTTTTGCTTGTCACTTATATTGCTAATTTACTGTTGAAATATATGCTGATTGGCATGATATTCACATTGTCACTTGCATTTTTCTCCTCCTCAACCGAACCCGTTAGAAATCAACTTCTGTCTTTTTTATTGGCTTTATTCTCCCTTGTTTTGAGGTGTAAGGTTGGCTAGGGTGAATTGCGGTAGCAAGAGGGGCTAGCCCCTGTATTGCTAAAGATCCACACGAGGATCGAAAGCACTGGCGGTTTGGCAGGTACAATGGTCAGAGCAAGCCGAATTCCGAGGATCCTCGTTTTGAGTATGTTCGGCTTGGCTACATGCGCTCACCTGCCAAAATGCGGAATGCAAGGGGAGAGGGTGGAGATTTTTTGGGTGGGTTGCTCAAAAAATACTACCCGAACCTTGCGTGGAGCATAGCCCTTTTATAGATATAGGGGTAGAATCAGATAAATACAGCTTTACAACGCTAAGGAAGTTTAAATCCATTAAAAAAGTCGATTCCCAAAACAGGAAATCGACTTTTTTATTTAGCTTGCTAAATGAACACACCCATTAGTTCAACAAATCTATTTCTCTTTATTATGCAGTTCAAATGACTCTTCAAATTCGTCCCATTTTACATTTACTTGTATAACTTCATCATCGTTTACTTTTGCCCCACCTTCTGAACTACTTTTGGAAGTAAATATTAATTCTCTAGGAGGTTCAGTGAACTCCATTGTTGATGCCCCACTACTACTACTTGTAGTATAGGAGTATTCAAGATTTCGCATGGAAGATAACTCTTCTAAAGTACCCTTGTATTTTAATACAAGTTCATCACTATCTTCGTTAGAGTAAGTCTTTGTTCCGTCATTATCTTCCCATGTTTCTGTTCCTTTATAAGAATATACAGCGTCCCAATGTTCACTTTCTCCAATAAATTTATAATTATTGTTAGTAACTTCTTTTTTAGTCACCTCATCTTTAGTGACTTCATCTTTAGTAACTTCCGTACAAGCCGTTAAAACCAGTATTGTAAATAGTAGCGTGAGTATTTTTTTCATTTTACCTCCCCTTTACAATTTGATTTTACCACAATAATCCAGTTTATTTATTCAACTATTTTACCGTTACTTTAAGTGCATTCTTTCACAATCTCAATAGAGTAGAACCTATTGATACACAATTAATTTATATATAAATTAGGCTTAATTATGTCTCATAAGACTTGTACCAAAATCTAATCGTTGTAAGTCTGTAGCTTTAAAATAAAGTTTGATTATAAATCACTCTAAATCCTTGATTTTACTGAATGTAAAAAGCAATCGTTTTGAATAAAGATTGATCAAAACGATTGCTTTCTTTTATTTAGAACTGTTTTTTTATAAAAAAGATTGATTATTTTAAATCTCCTTATTCCACTAACGCACCCCGTTAGCCATCCATGAAGCGCAAAAATCAGCGCTTCACCACAGAAAATGAAAATGGATACCCTTGTCTATACTGTTTCTACGGCTGGCGAAGAAGGTCGATACACTATGGTGCCATAGAGCCCATCCGTTAGTCTGACTCCAACGACCACGGTGCATCACAGACTGGCGCGCCCTATATGGGTAGCACTTATGGGAGATTAATCCTTTTTGGTTGGTTGCACCAGCCTTGCCTTTATTCTAAAAAGAAGGAAGATGCTTTCATTTATCAATCCAAATCTATAATGATTATTCAGAGGCTCAGCCTTTTTTTAAAAGTGTTTTTACTGGGTCAATTTTGTTATGTTCATTTTTAGGTTTCGGGATTTTTTTATTTTCATGGGAGAGTGGCTCTAAATAATTGTGACATGTTTATTAAGAAAGAGGCAATGCTTTTAGCACTGCCTCTTTTCTCTCTTTTATTTTTTATTCAAACGATTAAGTTTGTTCGTTAATCCCATTAAACCGGGCAATAAAATTGGTAGAGCTAGTAAGCTGAGCAATAATAGTCCAATTATTACAACAGATGCTACTTGAATCAGTGTTAAGACACCAGATGGGATTAAAGCAGCAAATGTACCTCCTAAAATAAGGGCAGCGGATAATACTACTCCACCGATATGACGGGAGGCTTCTACAATTCGTGTTGCTGGATCGCCTTCTAACTCGTTATATCGCATCATCAAGAAAATACTATAATCCACTCCTAATGCAACAATCATAATAAAACTAAAGAATGGGACATTCCAACTTAGATTATCTATATTTAGAATATGTGAACTAATTACTTCTCCAATACCAAGAGATGCAAAGTACACTAGCACTAATGAACCAACAATAAATATCGAATTAGATATAGACCGCGTGATGACCATCAGAACAAGCGCAATCCCAATTAACATAATCGTTGCTGTACGCAAGAAGTCTGCTTGTGTTACATCCTTTAGGTCTACGTTTCTAGCTGTTGTCCCACCAATTGCTATTTTTGCATCTTTTAAATCTGTACCGTTTAATGAAGCATTCACTTGTTCATTAATGTCTTGAATGATTGGCATCGCCTCTTGTGAATAAGGATTTACATCTAAAATGATTGTCATTTTAGCAATTTCCCTATCAGCGGACATATACGTATTTAACGCTCTTTGGAAGTCCTCTCCTTCTAATGCATCTTGTGGAAGATAGAATTTTTCAGAGCTTTTTGATTCACTAAGTCCGGTTAAATACTTTTTAGCATCAGTTAGACCATTGCTAACTTGATCAAGTCCCTCGGTACTATCAGATAAGCCTGATTGCAATTGTCCCATTTTTTCCTGTAAGTCATTAAGCCCCTTTAATAATTGCTCCTGGCCATTATTAATTTGAGTCAATCCTGATGTAAGATCAGTTGTTTTACTCGCAATTTGTTCTGAACCATTCGCACCTTCATTCAATCCATTTTTCAACTCATTTGTCCCTTGTTGTAGCTGTACAATGCCACTCTTCATTTGCTCCATACCTTCATTAACCTGAGCAAATGATTGATTTGCCTCTTTAAACGAGGTCATGGCAGATTGATGCTGAACTGTTAATTGATTTAATTGACTTGAAAGCTCATTTAATTGTTGCTGCGCCGTTACAGCGATTCCCACTGTTTGTTGAATGTTTGGATCGTTCGCTAATTCCGGTTGAGCCTCAGTCAAATTATTCATTAAGGCTTCCACCTGCTGGTACCCTGCTTTCGCGCCATCAATTGCCTGCGAAATACTTCCGAAATATTGTCCATAAGAGCTTAACCCTTTTTCCAATTGACTGTAGCCTGTATATAACTGAGAAGCTGCACTAGACAATTTATTCATATTTTCATTTAATGAAGCTAAACCGTTCTCTATTTTTTGTGCTCCTGTAGCACCACTATTTATCCCTTCTGTTAATTGGTTCATGGCACCACCTAATGCTGAAATACCATTCTCCACTTCAGTCGTTCCATCAATCAGTCTTTGCACATTAGCAAGATCATTTGAGTCACTGTTTTCCATTTGATTTTTTGCAGAAGTCAATCCGTCATTAATTTCGCCGATTCCACTATTAGCATCACCTAAGCCTTCATTAAGTTCACTTGCTTGATCATTTATATATAATTCCTTAATCTTATCTCCGGTTGGGCGGGTTGGGGAGTATACTTCCGAAACACCTTCAACCTGTTCAATTTTCTCAGCTAATTCATCTAAAGCTTGTAATGAACCAACCTGATCCAATTTGTTGTCTGATTGAATCACCAGTGTTGCTGGAGATGAAAAGCCTGGAGGAAAGTGTTCCTCTATGACGTTAATTCCTTGCTTCGATGCATATTTATTGTCCACTTCCCATAAGTCGTTGAAATTCAATGATTGAGAATAATTTAGGATAAAAGGGATCGATAAAGCAAAAACAAGAACAAGAGCTATGATCGGTCTTGCTACAGAGTTTTTTACAAGGAAGCCCCACAAACGACTATCGGCATGCCCTTTAAAATTTTTAATCGGGTAGAACATCCCTTTCCCCAGAAGTACCATAAAAAAAGGATTTAACGTAATTAACACAAGAAGTAGCACCGCAACCCCAATCGCTACACCCGAAGTTGCTTGATACAAGTTGAAATTTGCTAAGCTAAGAGAAGCGAAGCCGATTAATACCGCCACTCCACTGTATAATACTGTTTTCCCTGCTGATTTCATCGTCACTTTTGCAGCTAAATACGCATTTTCCTGTTTACTTAATTCTTCTTTAAATCTTGTATATAATAAGATATTGTAATCTGTTCCAATCCCGAACAATACCACAACTACAAACACTTGAGTAAAGTTAGAAAAAGGGAAATTAAATTCATCTACAATTTGTGCAATTACTCCCATTGACACCAAGTAAGAAACACCAACTGTAAGAAGAGAAATGAACGGAACAATCGGTGAGCGAAAGACAATGATTAGCACAACAAGAATAAAGATAATGGCAATAACTTCTGTTTTCTTTACACCTTCCTGAGTAGAATTAGCAAAGTCATTTCCTACCAGTTCACTTCCTGTTAAATAGGTTTTAATTCCTTTTGTTTCAATAACCTCATTCAGTTCCGCGGCAACTTCTGATATTTCACCTTGGCTTTTGTCAACAGATATTTGTGCCAAAATGGTAGTGTTGTCTTTCGATACTAACTGCTTTTCTATTTCTTCGCTATCTAAATGCGAGGTGATTTCGGTAATGTTAAGTTCATTTTTCTTGTCTTTTAATTCATTTATAACAGAAGCTATCTGTTCCTTTTGTTCATTGGTGAAAGCTTTTTTGCTTCCACTGTTAAAGACAGCTATTATTCCATAAGTCTCACCACCATCTTTATCCATTCGTGCGATCATTTTATCTGCAATTGCACTTTGTTCCGTTTCTGGAACTGAAATTTGTCCTTTTTCTTTAGCCAGTTGATCTAAACTAGGCATTGTCATTAACATGACAATCGTTACGATTATCCATAAAACAAAGGAGAGACTTCTCCAGCTTTTTAACTTTTTCATATGATATCACCTTTCTTCGACTTTGGAATGAATATTCATTCCGTATTAAATGCTAAAGAATCAAATGATTCTAATAGCATTCCATGAGCTTTCTTCAAGCTCTTTTAGCAAATCTTCTGTATACGTTAATTCTCCCGTCTCCATCATCTTAACTAACATGACAACAGGACCATAAACAGTAGCAATTAAAGCACAAGATGGTAATGAGCGAATAAACCCTTGCTCTTGTCCCTTCTCTATTACACCTATAATAAAGCTTAGAAAATCATTAAACGTTTCTTTACTATGATCATCAAGATAATAACCACCCTCATGAGAATTGATAAAAAGAAATGCTTCAACATTATTTCTTGCAAAATCAAATAATCGATTAAAAATGTGGGTAAATTGTTCACGGATCGTTGAATGAAAAGGCAAATCAGATCGTATCGCTTCAGAAAACTGAAGAACACATTTTGTAAATAAAGAATTAACAAGAGCTTCTTTATTATCGAAATAACGATAAATTGTTCCTGCACCCACTTTTGCTTTATCCGCTATCATCGGTATCGTCGTTCCATCATAACCGCGTTCCGCAAATAATTGCATTGCTGCTTCAAATACATCTTCTTGTTTGTTTTTTGACATTCTTATCACCTCATTCACAGGAATGAATATTCATTCCGTATTTAATTGTAAAACTTCACATGTTTCTAGTCAAGTAATAATGATACAAACTAACTTGTCGTTAGCCTTCCCCAAAGTATTCGTCGTTTATTCCTTCTCCCTCTCAAGGAACCTGTTAGCCACCCATGAAGCGCAAAAATCAGCGCTTCACCACAGAGAATGAAAATGGATACCCTTGTCTATACTGTTTCTACGGCTGGCGAAGAAGGTCGATACACTATGGTGCCATAGAGCCATCCGTTAGTCTGACTCCAACGACCACGGTGCATCACAGACTGTCGCGCCCTATATGGGTAGCACTTATGGGAGATCAATCCTTTTTGGTTGGTTGCACCAGCCTTGCCTTTATTCTAAAAAGAAGGAAGATGCTTTCATTTATCAATCCAAATCTATAATGATTATTCAGAGGCTCAGCCTTTTTTTAAAAGTGTTTTTACTGGGTTAATTTTGTTATGCTCATTTTTAGGTTTTGGGCTTTTTTAATTTTCATGGGAGTTTAAGTATATTTCTTCACAAACTAAAAAAATAGAAAGTAACAAAGAGTCGTACTTTCATTTTAATTAACATTACTTATTTGATTTCCTCAGCCAACTCCAAAATAATTCCCTCTGGACCACGAACGTAGCATAATTTATAACTTTCTTCATATTGCTGTATCTCACTAAAGATTTCCGTACCCTTCTTTTTCAATTTGGCAACAACAGCTTCAATATCTTCAACAGTAAATGCAATATGTCGGATACCCAGTGTATTTGCAAAGGTTTGCTGAATATCTTTTTCATCTGACGGCGTATAAAATTTGATTAGCTCTATCCATGTCTGACCGTCTGGCATTCCCAATCCTACACACGCTACTTTAACGTCATTAAGCCCAACTGCATATCCCATCAACTCTCCTTCCATTTCCCATTCCCCTTTCACCTCAAGTCCAAAATCGAGAAAAAACTCTTTAGCGGCAGAGAGATCATTTACGATTACACCCACATGATCTATTCTTTGGATCTTCAAATTTCATACCTCCTATGTTCCTGTTATTTTGCAATATCCTGTTTCAAATTCTAGTATTAACAAAGGGACGATTAGTATAATAATAAGATACCAGCATTGCCAGTGAAGAAAAGAATCATTTCACTAATTTTGTATTAAATTATTTTTAAACTCCTTCCTCATTTCCCTAACGGTGTCAATTGGGGATAATTATTCATATACTTTCCACCTATTTTTTCTCAATGTTTCCCTTTGACTATTGAACAATACTGCCCTTTAGTTTAAGTACATTTATTCACAAACTTCCATATATCATTCAATTATTTCTATAAATTCAGTTTACACTGAACTACTTAATTAAGTTAGTCCTTTTACAACGAAACACCCCGTTAGATAAAAAATCCAAAGGGGTAAAACGGTATAACTTTGTTTTAAACAGTACATCTTTTTTACAAACGGTACGACTTTATTTCAAATCCACAAAATCCGCACTTTCCTGACGCTACCCCATGCCCATCAAGCTAATGAAACGAATTTCCCCCAAAATGAAAAAAGCGTTATTCTTTCAGTAAACTACTCGAAAAGGATGACGTTTTTTCATGGACCTCTCGCTTTCTGAAGAATTACAACGCTTTCTATCTCCAGTAGTCCTACAAGATCTCGCCAAACAAGTTGGTTTTGTGCAGCGATCCAGTAAATATCAAGCAGATGAACTCATCGCCCTTTGCGTTTGGCTCAGCCAAGAAGTCGCTAGTACATCGCTTACGGCAACTATGTAGTCGATTAGAGGCTTCGACGGGCGTACTCATGAGCCCAGAAGGACTGAATCAACGCTTTAATCCAACAGCTGTCGCATTTCTTCGAGAAGTCTTTACTTTACTCCTTACACAGAAACTCTGTGCTACAAAATCGCTAACTTCACGTATCATTTCTGTTTTCAAACGTATTCGGATTCTAGATGCGACGGTGTTTCAGCTACCTGATTCCTTCGCCACTGATTATCAAGGCTCTGGAGGGAGTAGTAACACGGCTGGTGTGAAAATCCAACTTGAATACGATCTGCTTAGTGGCCAATTCTTAAATGTGCAGCTAGGGCCAGGAAAAAATAACGACAAAACATATGGTGCGGATTGCCTTGAAAGTGTCGAGGCAGGTGATTTATGCCTGCGTGACTTAGGTTATTTTGATTTGCGAGATTTACAAGCGATTCATGAGTTGAGAGCCTATTATATATCTCGTTTTCACATAAATACATGTATTTATGTGAAAAATCCGGAACCAGAGTATTTCAAAAATGGCACGTTGAAAAAGCAAACAGAATATACTCAGCTCGATATGGTACAGATCATGGAGGAACTGGAACCAGGTGAGACCATTGAAATCCCGGAAGCTTACATTGGCCAGATTCAGAAATTACCGACACGTGTAATCATCCACCGATTAACGAATGATCAAACCGAAACACG
Organism: Paenibacillus sp. FJAT-29882; assembly: GCF_001510645.1. GTDB lineage: Bacteria > Bacillota > Bacilli > Bacillales > DSM-1321 > Peribacillus. The sequence goes on from NZ_LMVB01000010.1 coordinate 52,384, forward strand.
ACTAAAAAACCAAGCCGTACGTGAGAAAAAGAAAGGTATTGTCATGAAGGACAAAAGTAAGCAGCTAATGGGAATCAACGTATACATCACGAACACATCACCGGAAGAAGTGCCAACAGAATATGTACATCCGTTATATTCGTTACGTTGGCAGATTGAAATGTTATTTAAAACATGGAAGTCGTTCTTTGAAATCGACGAGTGTAAAAATATCAAAAAAGAACGCCTAGAATGCCATTTATATGGGCAACTCATCGGTATTCTCCTTTGTTCTTCTACGATGTTTCAAATGCGACAGCTTCTACTTGAAAAGAAAAAGCAAGAGCTGAGTGAATACAAAGCGATTTACATGATTAAAGATTACTTTCCGTTACTGTTTCGAGCAATGAAAGATGACCCAAATGAACTTGTAACGATTCTGCATCGCCTTTATCAGCTACTCAAAAAGAACGGTCGTAAATGTCATCGATATAAGAAGCAGACCGTTTTTGATATTCTAGGGGCTGTGTATGAAAAGACGGTGAAGCCTAGACAAGCTGCCTAGCAAAAAAATCATATTTTAGTAGGCTTCTTTGGCGTGCCTACTTCTCCATCACTCGCTCGTTTTGCGACAATGGGCATTTTATATCTAGTCATTTCCGTTGTTAGCTTGATGGGTATGTGACTGTACCCCTAATAAATCAAAATGGGTTTAACTGTGTAGAAAGTAATTTACTTTTTAAAAAAGGCATCGTTCGCTCAAAAAAATGAGTAAACAACGCCTTTTGATTCACATGGACTTTTCCAATGGCCTCTTACATTTAAGCTGGTAATATGCTTTTTAAACTAGCGATAAGTTGTGGTAAAAGCAGCCAACCTAGGACTCAGTCTCTTGGAAGATTGTCTCATGAAAAATAAGCAATTAGAATGTTGCCGATTTCACGCTTACTTTTTCGGTGTATAGATAGTATTACTATTTCCATCAATAATTAACAATGATTTTCCTGGTATTGTCTCACCCTGAAAATTAAACTCATCTTCCGAAAAATTGGCTACTACACTTAATGCTTCACCAAATTCAGTCATTTGAACTAGCCTATCATCTGATATAATTTTAAAACCCGTCATTTCTTCAGTTATTGCTTTTTTGCTAAAATTTGACCATACCTTAGAATGTCTTACTATTGTTTCTTTATGTTTTTCCCACTCATGTTTATCTATATGATATAAAGGAGGTACATTATAAAGTACTTCATACAACATCCTATTTGATATTTCATCTTCTATTTTTAAGGTTCCCCATCCCCACCAATAAGTCGTGATCACTGAATCGTTGTAAACCAACTTATACAATGGGATTGTGTAGTTTGAATCCAAAAATAACTTCTTGTACTTATTCTTTAAAGGTATTTGTTTTGAAAACAATTCTGGAACTCCACCAGTACTCGAATAGTATCTCCCTACATAGTAGTCACTTTCTTTGTTTTTGCTCATATCCTTATCCATCCAAGAAAATGATGGCGTTTCTATTCCATGTGCAAAAGCAACATTTTTGTTAGCAAAATCATTGCCGCCCTCAGTTCCAACTACCATATTCCATTCTTTTTGCAGATACTCCATTCTCTTAATTCTTGCATGAATATCTTCCTCTTCAGTAGTCACATGTTCTGGCGTATAGTCATCATAGATCTCCCCAGTGCCGTCCGTGTCTAAAAACCATGAATTAAATGCTAAGCCAGTATTTAAAATTGAAGTTACTCTTTCTTTTACACTAGGCATTGCAAGCGTCGGATTCAACTTTCTACCTTCACCTTGGAATCCTTCAATCTTATTCCCATCTTTATTGGTTACAGTTGCATTCTCATAAAGTGAAGTATCTTTAAACTTAGCAGTTTCCCACTTCTCTTTACCTGGTTCATGGATTGAATGATACGAATCATAGGTACCAATTAAATAGCCCATATCTTCGGCTTCTGTTACTAGCTCCGGTTTAATAAATCCTTCCTGCCAGTCATCCAAACCAATCCACATATTTTCTAGCCCTGAATCCTTCATATCCTTTATCACTTCTACAGTATTTGCATCTGCCCACTGCTCTATTGGGTCAACTGCATTTCCAAGTACGCTTTTTAATAATCTCTTATTTAGGTCAATTAATTCAACGGGATTTAGATTTTCTATTCCCCTGTTTAATAGCCTCTGCGTTCCTTTATCCGTTTCAGTAAACATTTCCATATTATAGAATTCTTTTAGTTGCATTACGGCACTTAAGCCTTTTACGATTCTATTTTTAGTGTATTTGTCTACATAATCTAAGCTATTTAAATCATCAAAGGCCGATGAAAGTTCTGATCCGTCCTCAACTTTAGTAGTTAATAACTCCTGAATCCATAATCTTAGTTTTTCGGGGAAACCGTCTCCCAGTTTTGCCCATTTTATATTTTCCTCTGAAATAACAGTTCTGTCCCAAAAATAAGCATGGGGTGCACCGTAAAGCTTTTCAATATTACTATTTTCTTCAGCCTTATCCGCCAAGCTTTTGAAGTCACCCTGTTCAACCAAATAATTTTTATAGGTCTTTGCAACATCTACTGGATTTTTTTCCGTTACATATATTCTAAAACCATATTCCTTCTCTTCATTAATCGTTAGAAACTCATGATTAAAAGTAAACTCAATATCGTTTTCTGTATTAAAAACAACTTCACTATTATAAGGATTTTTAATTATATAGACTAGCGAATACTCACTTTTATCAACTGCAAAAAACTGCATAGAAAAAGCCTCAATCACCTTCATTTTTTCTTCACTTAAATAATCTTTCCAGACTGGATCATTGCTTGGAATATGCTTCCCTTGATTTAATGGGAGCATATATCCATCACCTTTCACTTTTGGCCATGCAAACATGTTGTCTTCATCTTTACTGGATTTCATGGTTACATCTACATACTTATCTTTTTTTTCGATATTAACCTCAATTCCCTGTTCTAGATAGGTCCAGGTAATAGTATCTCCACTGTCTTTTAAATTTGAAACTTCCATTTTCTCCAGTGGTTCCGATACCCTCTCAGTAATTCCATCGGACTCCACTTTAACCGCTAGTGTCTCCGGATCCACACTAAAGTTAAAGTCTTGATTATTTATTTTTGAATGGACCTCTTTGCTCGGTACTTCTTTGTCGTTCACACAGCCGGTAAGAACACTTGTTACAATTGTAGCGATTAACATGATTGATAGTATTTTATTCATGTATTGCACCTCCATAACTAGTGTAATCTCGGTGTGTTACACGAATGTTACAAAAAATACTAATCTATTATTTTTTAATTCAAATCCAAAATCGAAATTATGATGATCCAAGATGGTCTTGATAATCGGTAATCCCAAACCTGTGCCAGAAAGCTCCTTACTTCTTGATTTTTCTAATACATAAAAAGGTCTCCATATACTGTCCAAATCACTTTCTTCCATGTCGCCAACCCCGTTAGCAATTGTCAACTTCACGCCATTAGCCTCTCTAGTTAACGTAATGTCGATTCGCTTATCATTAGAATATTTAATTGCATTCGTAACTAAATTATCGAGAACAACATCTATTCCTTCTTTGTCTGCACTAACAAAATATTCTTCACTCGCATCAAAATGCAAGGAACAATCAATATCATTTTCCTTTAGAATCAACATGTATTTCTCCATAATATCTACCATTCTTTTACCCAAATCAAAATTAGATTTGGTATATGCGCTACTTTCTAATTCTGTCCAAAACAACAGCTTTTCAATTAAGACATCCATTTTCTCAATCTGTTCTTCTATTATATCTCTAAATGTTCCGTCATCTAAACCGTCCACTATACCTTGTTCATACACTTTCACTATGGATAGTGGCGTTTTTAACTCATGGGACACATCTGACATTAATTTTTTCAATCGCTTATTTTGACCATTGATTTCATCATGGGCTTTCTCTAATTTTTCACTCATACTATTTATACTTTTTGCAAGATCGCCTACCTCATCATTGGTGTTAATCTCTTCTTTCCTGAATTTCAAATCAGCTATATCCTGAGACAAAACTTTCAAGGATTCTAAAGGTCTTGTAATTTTTTTAGATAGAATGACTACTAAAGAAACAATCAATAGTACTGAAATAGTCATTAGAAATATATTCAATCGATTGATGATTAAAATTGTTTCTTCCATATGTGGTAATGGCAATGCTATGGCAATAATAAAATGATCTATCTTGATAAATTTAGTTAGAACTTTATATTTGCTTACGCCTTGGTCATAGATTTTATTCACACTGTTGTTCTGCAAAGTATGTAACGTACTTTCCGTAATCCAAAATTTGTTTAGCTTTAATTTCTTCCTTTCAAATTCTGATTTTATGTTGTCATTCAGTCGATCCAAATTGCCACCGATTTCTGAATACACTATGGTTATGGCGTGTTCCTCTTCTATGCGTTCCAAGTCGTTCACAAAATTATTTTCAGATACACTACGTATATCGCTCGCTATCTTGTCTAAAATCTTCCTTTGCTCATAGATGTAATATCTGTCTACCAGGAAAATATTTGCTACCATCGAAAATATAAAAGTGCAAATAACAATGGATGACACACCAACTGAAAACTTGCTCCCGATTTTAATCTTCCTTCACCTCCAGACAATAGCCCACACCTCGGTAAGTTTTGATAATATCAGTACCGATTTTAGTTCTAAGTCTCCGGATATGCGTATCGACTGTTCGAGGATCACCATCATAATCCATGCCCCAAACGCTATCAACCAGCCTGTCCCTCGATAAAATAACACCTTTATTTCTACTAAAAAACAGCAACAAATCATATTCAATCTTGGTAAGCTGTAATAATTCCTCGTGCTTGTATGCTTTTTTTTCATGCTCCATTATCCTAATATCTCTTACTTTAATTTCTTCGCTATTATTCATAAGTTTTTTAGCTCTTAATAGTAGTATTTGTGGATCAAATGGCTTCTTAATATAGTCATCAGCCCCACTATGTAAGGCCTTTATTTCATCTTCCGTTTGACCTTTCGCTGTTAATATCAGAACTTTAGTCTGGCTATTATCCTTGATATATTTACATACCTCTATACCATCAATTTTCGGCATCATCCAATCCAAAATAGCTAACTCGATCTTGGTCGATTCAAATATATCCAATGCTTCCTGCCCATCATTAGCCGTCAGGACATTGAAGCCTTCCTTTTTGAAATAGGCTGAAAGTATCTTAACCATTTGCGGCTCATCATCTGCGATTAAAACAGCCATTTCTTATTCCTCCTTCGGCATTAAGTTTTACATAGCTAAGTCAAACACTGATAGCTCCGGAGGGTTCCAAAATCTCACAGCTATCTTCGTCGTGCCGATTCCACTATTTACATACAGATATGTGTCCGTCGCTAACTGATACATCCCTTTTGTGTATATCTTCGCAAAAGGGGGTGTCACCAGAGGACCAAATAACGGGACAACCACTTGCCCGCCATGACTGTGTCCCGCCAACGCTAAATCGAAACGATCAGCCTCTATTTCGTCTACAAGATCCGGCTCATGCAGCAGTAATAATTTGGCTTCCTGGCTGTTAACACCCGCAAATGATTTTTCAATATCTGGGTGTCCAAGCATCGCATCATCCAACCCTATAATCGTTACTAACTGTCCACCGTCAAGTTCAATGACACTATTCTGATTTTTAAGTAGCTTAAATCCTGATTTTATCATAATGTCTTCATAAAACCTGACCCCGCCACCTCCGTAATCATGGTTTCCCCAAATAGCATATTTGCCATATCTACTATTTAGTTTACCCAATATGCCACTTATTTCTGACCTTCCCTCGAACTCAGATGCTACATCTATGAGATCGCCCGTAAAAGCGATGATATCAGGTTCAAGCTCGTTTATTCTATCGACCAGTTTCTCTAGCTGCTGTAATGAATAATTAGGACCCAAATGCACATCTGAAAACTGAACAACTCTGATAGATTCCCGACTTTCCGATGACAGCTCTACTTCAAATTCCCTTGTCACCAAACGTTTTGGCTCTATTTTACATGCAGAAACAATGATTCCTATTACGACTATGCTTAAGATGAACAAGCATTTGATAACTCTCCAAATTACTCTTTTCAAAGTCACACTACCTCTCTTATGTATGAAGACTAACTACTACCATACATTCTCAGTGTGACAACAATGTTACAAGCAAAAACTGCCACAACCTTAAAGGCTGTGGCAGTTCGATCTTCTAATGTCCAAATATCAATATCCACTTTTTTTTGTCTTCTTCTATGCTTTTTCAAATGCATCGAGATAAATAAATGAAAAAACGCTATGCTTATCGTAAGAAGTTTACGAGAAAGGATGGTGTTTTTTATGAATCCTATCAACTCCAGTGAACTGACACTTTTCGGGCAAAATCAGAAAACGCATTCTATCGTATAGAACCTGATAGCTCCCTAGTTTATGTGGAAGATAAATCAATTTATTTAATTCTAAATACAGTATTTGATCCTTTCTCAATTGTAGCCAACAAAGAAATATCAGAAAGTAACTCTATCATGGCTCCAGACTCATTTTCAGACGAGACAAAAGTTTATTTGATAGAAAGTGTCGGAGAAGGAAACATAAAATTAGTAGGTACCATAGGAAAACTTACGAAGTAAATATAAAAAACTAAAAAACAGTAGCGAAACGATTTTTTTCGCTACTGTTTTTTACGTAGTCTTGATTGTTTTTTCTAATAACTGGCGTTATGTTAACCTGTTGTGTATGGCGTATACAAGCCCGTTCAGCGAATGAATCTCATGGAGCTATTCCAAATTATTGTTTAACTAACCTGACCCGTTAGCCATCCATGCAGCACAAAATCAGTGCTGCACCACAGAGAATGAAAATGGTTAGGATGTGTCAATACTGATACTGACCTTAATCCAGTCAACCCTAATCCATAGACTTATTAATTATCGCTCTCCTATTTTTAAGTTGTCTTCAATAAATTCTCTGAACACGTTTTTAGCTTCTTCCAATGTTACTAATTCCCCGATAACCTTACTTCCAGGGGTGTTTTTTGAAAGTGATATACCTAAAAGATACCTTTGAATCTTCCATATAGGATCTTCAAGACTTTCTTAGCTGAACTAAAGCCCCCGTTAATTTAAGTAGAATTTTTCACAATATAATCCAATAGCGACAGAGGGGATCGAACCCCCGACCTTACGGGTATGAACCGTACGCTCTAGCCAGCTGAGCTACACCGCCAAAACATCTAAAGAATAATAGAAAATTATTCTTTAGAAAATACAGATTACAGCACCAAAGCAATTTCAATCTATCACATACAGCCGATTTTCTGTTAAGGAATCGACTGTATGTATTATGCTTTTACTTCCAATTTGCTCATCATGTTCATCATAGATGTCATCATTTCATCGCATTCTTGCATTTTAGACATCATTTGATTCATATCCATATCCATGTTCATATCACACATTTGTTCCATCATCATTTTCATGCAATTCATTTCACACATCATTTTTTCCATACACGCCATCATCATCATGTTTATACACACTTTTTCCATTTCCAATTCCTCCTATTGATAAGTAAATGTATTTTGAATAAAAAGAAAAATGAAAGAAGCGCATAAAAATCCCCTCATACTTAAGGTCCTTTTAGCGCTTCTTGTTGTCAAGTCAGCTTTTCTTATTTTATCCAAAATTAACTATATATTAAAAATTTTAAGAAATGTAAGAGTTTTTTTATTCTTAACAATTATTCAGTATTAATTTACCAAACATTTACCTTTAATTAACATTTCGATAGATGGTATGTTCATAGGCAATTCCGTTGATTATTACTTGAACTATACTGCTCCTTTAGTTCAAGTACAAACCTTCACAATCTTTAAGATGTTATTCAACAATCCTCCCCCTTTAATTGAACATAATGACTGGCTTTTTTAACACTTTTATTGTCATACTAATTTATTTGCATACATTTCGCATACAAACTTGAAATTCGCATACAAATAGCATACAATAGATTTAGCTTTAATATGAAAATAAATGAAACTAAGGAGGAATCTACTAAACTATGGCTAGATTCGTATCAATTGATATTGGAAATGATGCTGTTAAGGGCTTTTTAGGAGATCTTACTAACCGGATATACATACCCAACGTAATAGCGAATGTGCAAAATCGTGAAATTGTTGAAATGGAAAAAAATTCGTTACATGCCTTACATGTAGAAATTACATCCTCTGCTTTAAAAAGTAAAAATGGTAGTTTTGCAGTCGGAAAACTGGCATCTAAATACCCGAATAATGACGAATTGACTCCCGACCAGGATAAAGCCGACAGTGATCAACCAGTTATTATGTTATTAACAACCCTTGCTTATGACGCGGTAGAGCAATTTCCCGAAGAAGATGGTGTAATAGAAGCAACTTATTATTTATCTACGGGATTGCCCTTAGATGAAACTAAACAAGGCAAAGCAAAAGATTTCAGGAAAAAGCTAAAAAACTCGCAGCATGAAGTGAAATTTTTAAAAACACCTTCTCTAGAAGGGAAAATTGTACGGATAAAGTTTGAACAAGTACTCGTAAATACAGAGGGATTTGCCGCATTTGTAGATTTAACGACAAATAATGACGGTTCCACTAAAAACGAAGAGCTTTTAGGGAAGACGATACTAATCAACGATATAGGCGGTCTTTCAACGGACTCCGCGATTATTACGGATGAAGCTGAAGTAGACAATGAATATAGCAATGGTATAAAAAGAGGTGTATCTACGTATTTAGATACCATAATTCGGAAGGTATATTCTAAATATAAATACTCCATTAAGAGTAGACGGACTCTTGTTGAGATCATCACGAATGAACAACCTGAAGAACAATATCATATCTGGGTTAATGGAACTCGAGTCTCTATTAAAGATATCATTGATGAAGAATTATCTGTTTTAGCAAAAGAAGAATATAAGTTAATCAAAGATATGTGGCGTAATGTACCAGATATTCGACTTGCTTATCAAACCGGCGGTGGCTCCCTAGTATTAAAGCCTTACCTTACTAAATTAAATCAAGCAGATAAAAACTACCCTCTTCGATTCGTATCTGAAGATGATAGTGTATGGATGATTGCACGTGCTTATTTCAAAATTCTACTTATGTATGCAAACAGCAAAGGGATTACAACACAAAATACCACGTTAACAAAAGCGTGAACTGAAAATGGAACAATTTGAGCCTGGAAAATCTCTTTCGTTTCGATTACCGTCTGACACCCCTTCACATGTACTTAATTACTTAACAGAAAACAAGAAAAAAGCTGGTAGAAAATTCAGTAGCAATATAGCTTCAATTTTTATTGATGCTGTTTCACATAAAGCTTTAAGTACTTCAAATGGTAATCAAATGAACGTCCCCCTTCCTAAAGGGCTAACATCTGAAGAATTGGATTGGTTAAATCATCCGCATACAAAAGCATTAATTAGCCAGCTCCTATATCAAGTAGTTAAAAAACCTTATTCACCCTTTGATTTAAATCAACAACCTGAAAAAAATGAGGAAGAAAATCCCTCTTCCTTTAAAGCGAATGCAGCCATTCAAAATTTCGCTCAAAAAGCATTCTTGGATTTTGATGACGACGACGATTAACCCCCTTCTATTCATAGGGGGTTTTTCATTAAACAAAAATTGTCATATTTTGATGTAGATAATATAAATAACAGCTTAAATACCGTATTAATCAAGGATACATGTAGACCACACACTATACAAACCTTACTTTTTCATTAATAATGTATTCCACATGTAGCTAGTCGTCTACATGTGGAATCGTATAAACACTGATTTTCATTACTGACGATGACAAGGTTTAAACTGCTTATTATACATACACTATTTTTCGCTAAACTAAAACAGTAGTTATAATTTGATTAATGTATTATGAATAGCAGTTCAAATATCGTATAAATTCAAGTGTACATATAGACTACACACTACACATCCTTTACATATCCCTTCAAAACGTAGACCATTTGTGGCCAATGGTCTACATGTGGAACCTTATAAAAACTCATTTTCATTACTGCCGATGACAAGGTTTACACGTAGTTACACAGAACGTTTCCATGAACACAAATAGTAAGTCATAACTGGATGCAGGATACTAAGGATAGCAAACCTAATCCCTGATTAATCAGGGATACATATAGACCACACGCTACATATACTTTACATACTCCAAAAAAATGTAGACCATTTGTGACCGATGGTCTACATGTAGAACCTAATATATGCTCATTTTCATTATTGACTCCTTACAAGATTCTCCACATTTTCATAGGGAGGTTTTCTATAGACAAAAATAGTCATAATTTGATGCAGGTTATTATGAATAGAAAGTCAAATACCTTATTAATCAGGGATACATATAAACCATATATTCATAACTAATGATGAATAGAAAGCTTTCAATATTTTATTTTATTTTAACTATCTATTATAATGTTTAATGTTATTGTGTGCCACAAGTGGTATATGGTCTACTTATAGACTAACAACTGGTCCATAAAGACCAGTAAAACAAACAGCTTCATAACTTTTTGTATGTCATCCAAATAAAAGCTCAGTGCACATAAAATTTAAAAAGGAGGTAAATAAATTGAATGAACCTAAGTATTGGAAAATCAGCGATTTTGTAGAAGAATTAAGAAAAAATCTAGATATCTCAAACATACATATTAATACAGTTGATGGCTGGTTTAAACGGCTAGAAAAAGATCGTATCCATTATATCAACCGTACTGTAGAAACAAATGAAAAAATTTATGACGAATTAGACTTAAAAATTGCCGTTTTTATAAAGAAAAAAAGAGAAGAAAAGTGGGCCCTCGTGGCCATTTCTAGAGAGCTGACCAACTTTACGAGTTTAAGACCATTTCCTCCCAAAGAGGACAAACCAGCACCATATGTGGACAACATAGAGGCCCTAAAGAACCAAATTACTGCAGAAGTCCAAAAAACATTTGCAGAACTTGCTGCGACGCAAATGGAAGAACTTAAAAATCAATATAATCAATTACTAACCACTTTACCGAAACAACAATCCCCAGAAGAACAAAGAACAAAACGATTTGAAGAGTTAATGTTACAAAAAAAAATAGAACGCAAGCTAGAAGAAGATGCAGAAAAAACCTGGTCGGAACTGCCTGAAACAGAACGTCTGAAAAAGGTAGGATTCTTTAGAAAAGAAGTAGATTTAGACAAAAAAAGCGCGTTTATACGCAACTATAAAAATGACCATTTTGAAAGTTATTTAAAATCCGAAATGGGATTAGAGATATAATATATTTCGACTTATTGATCGTTTATACGCAATTTTTAAGAGTAAACAGAATGGTCACTTAGAAACTCTCCCTTGAAGCATAAAGGTTCTTGGGGGAGTTAGTTGATTCTGTTATATTCTAGCGAGATTCATTCTAAAATAAACATAACGAATATATTTTTAATCATTATTACCTTCGAATTTACATTTACGTAAACTGATCTCCCTAGGAAACCACTTCAATGGGGATAATTTGTGGCTACATAATTAAAAATTACTCTATAAGTCAGTTACCCTATTACATGCCCGAAGTAGAGAAAAGCAAATTACTATAGATAGCTAAACGTACAAGCAGTCTGTATACCCTTAATCAAAGCAGTTAATTGGATAATTAGCACCTTCTGACCAAAGTAATCACCTATGTACGTTAAGCCACATTTTTACATATCCCAAAAATCATCACTCTTAATATTAGGGTCAATCTCCCTCAAAGCTTTTAATATTTTCTTCATAGTTTTTTGTGTAGGTGACCGCTCTTCGTCACTGGTTAACTCCCCAATCGTATTTTTGTTTAATCCTGTTTTCTCTTTAAGCCAAGCCTGAGTAATTCCTCTTTTATCCAACCATTTTCCAAGTTTAGTTCGCCGTTTACCAATTCCGAACATATACTTCACTCTCCTTAGCAACCAGTCATGTCCATTTGTCCTGAAAAATAAACCCGTTTTTCCTAAAAAATGAGGAAACGTGTACAAGCAGTCTCCATAGGCTTTATCAAGGCAGGTAATTTGGTAGTTAACAACTTCTGGCCAAAGTAATTACCAAAGTATCTACCTTGCTATCTTTACCAAAGTAATGACCCAATCCGGATTGATATTGAAGGAAAAACAAAAGTGTTTAGAATGAGCCGAAAGGCGAATGGTTGGGGGGAGAGCGCGAGAGAGGGAAAATAAAAATTCCCCTAAGCTTTTAGACACTTCGCGACGAATTAAAGCGCGTTATCCGAAGTGATATATAAGTACGTCTTTATCGGATTTTTCCGAGGAAGTATTGAAACATTGGTTGCTCTCTTATGGGCAACCAATTGTGTAGATTTAAGGAGGAAATATCATGATACTTAACCTGCCTTTTATATCGAGTAAGATAGAAACCATTGATTTTAAAACATTCATGAAAAGCGAACAACGATATTCGGAACTTCCGACCCCTACGACCTTGCGATTCGCGCCCCCCTTATTTAGTTTTATCCCGTTACATCCTGCAGCATTGATTGACCCGGTATTTATCGGAATCGGCGCTGCTGTTCTCCTGATTGCGTTAATAGAAAAAGGGGTAGCTGATACGGGAAACATTTCAATAGCAGCCTTTATCTCTGCTTTCCTTCGTATCACTTTTCCTGTAGCTGGCATGGTGGCGTTATGGTACCTGGTCAATGATTTAAAATTCCTGTTCTGGTAGGTCTGGTACACGATGTACCAGAGTTAAAAACAGAAGTTCATCCTGAACCAGCGTCTTAAACTAAATCATTTGAGGTGAGCATATGAAAATGTGGTTAGCGAAACAAAGAGCAAAAGCAGAGCTTGTGAAAGCATTTAGGATTGGGGAAATAGGTAACCGGTATTCTTACGGGTCCAACTCTGGTCTTGTTTATCCAAAGATTCTTTCCGTGAATATCAGTCGGAAGGAAAAGTCGCTGACGTATGTATTTTCGATTCCTACAGGCATGGATCCAAAGGAAATTAAGAAGAAGGAATATTGTTTCATGCAAGTATTTGGGGAAAAGATCGAGATTAAAGGAGACACCAAGGTTTTTACGCTCAAAGTGTACGTAGGAAACGGTTCAAGTCTTATCCGTTATGACGCTGATTTGTTCCGAGAACAAGCGAATAAAATGCGTTTACCTATCGTCTGTGGCACTGATATGAACGGAGCTAACGTGCTATATGACATGGTGGATCACCCTCATTTGCTCATAGCAGGCGAAACAGGATCAGGTAAATCCACTCAACTGCGCTCAATTTTGAGCTCGTTAATCCAATTTAAAAATCCAGACCGCCTGCAGTTGTACTTATGTGATCTAAAGCGTTCTGAATTTCATATATTCCGCAGGGTGAAACATGTTCAATCCGTTCTTGTAAGCCCTGTCGATATGGCAGCAATGTTGGCTCACCTCAACGATGAATTAAAGAAACGTGGCGATTTATTAGATGCTCATGAACTTTCACACATCGATGACTTACCGGATTCACCGCCTTATATTATCCTTTGTATCGATGAAGTATCTTTGCTACGTAAAGAGAAAGCAATCATGGCTATCGTGGAGGACATAAGCTCCCTTGGAAGAGCATTAGGCATCTACTTAATACTTTCTATGCAGAGGCCCGACGCAAAACTCTTAGAGGGTGCTTTAAAGAACAATTTAACCGTTAGAATGGGGTTTAAGTGTGCCGATCTGATTAACGCGAGAATTATCGGTACACCGGGAAGTGAAAAATTGAAGGAAAACGGAAGAATGTTGCTAAAGTTGCAAGGTCAAGACGGATTAAAGGAGATACAGGCTCCATACTTAGCCTTAGACGAGGCGAAAATTATTTTAGAGAGTCATAAGTCACCTTTTACTAATAAACCGTTTAAAGATCCTCTTAAGCCTTCTGACGACGATTCGCAAATTACCGATGCCATATTTGAGGTGTTGGACTAATGAGAAAACGAGATTTGAATATTTTATCCGACCTGACGCGCTTTCGTTGCATGACAAGGGACGATATTATCGCTCTGCATTTCGAAGGTCTTCGGAACCCCATAACATGCTGTAATACGGTTCTGAAGAGGTTGCGAAGGGATGGCTATATAGAAGTAAATACGACCCAGCAACCATATATCTATTTCCCTTCACCCGCTCCTATAAAAAAAGACTCAGCAAAAATCCCACATTTTCTTAAAATCGTTGAGTTTTATAAGTCACTGATGAAATTTGAACTATCCTCACAATTCATAGTCGAACCTAAATACGGAAAAGATTACATGGAACCAGATGCTTTTATGATCTGGAAACGTGCGCCATTCTTCGTGGAGATCCAGCGATCAGTCTATTCCGAAAAGGTCATGAATGAGAAATTTATGCGCTATGTCTCGTATTACTTGAGCAACGAATGGCAACAAGAATCATGGCAACCGACAGAAAAAAAGATTTTCCCTAAGATCATACTGATTACAGATACCCGATATAATTTACCGCGTCATTCTGGGGTCCAATTCTTTCAAGTGCAGGATATAAAACAGTTTTTAGTGTTTGCTGCTAAAACAAGAGAGCAAAAAGCAGATTCGAAAAATAAAAACGAAATCAAGATAAATATAGGGTAACGGGGCAGGGGGGCGATCAATATTGCCTCCATCTTTAGTTTAGTTTAATAAAAAAACAAACCTATAGACTTTTATGTTTATTTAATAGTTCTTTATTCTGACTAATGATGATTTTATTTTTCAATATCATTTCTTTATTATTAGCCCCAAAAATTTTCGGTTCGGTAGTACTGTTCATCTTCTCTAGAAAAGATATTACGGATATTTCTAAAAGTTCAGAAATTGATATGTTTGTTTTATCTGATAAACTTTGAAGCTCTTCGATTAATTGAGGAGGTAATAAAGATACTAATGGGGTACATTCCCGAAAATGCGAATTTACAACGATAAGCATTTTGATACAAGTCTTATGAGACATTATGAACTCCTAATTTAACAGTGATTTAGTTATGTACCAATAAACTTTACTCTATTGAGACTGTGAAGTGATACACTTAAACTAAAGGGCAGAAGAGTTAAAGAAAGAATAGTAGGAGGAATTTTTATTCAAACAATACTAACTAGAATATTACTTGCGGTGATTGTATTAGTTGTAGTTTTATTTATGGTAGATAAACCTTTTTTAGGAGTTATTCCTTTATTTGGTTTAGTGTTAGTGAATAACTACATTAGTAAATTAGAAAAGAAAGCAGAAGTTGATATTAAATTAAAAGGAATAAGCATGATTTGTTATTTTGTGACTGTAATTATAGGATTAGTGCTAATAATTTGGTTTTCTGATTTTTTTCAAACGGGTGGTTTCTAGATCAACAGGAAACGGCATTTAACGGGAATCGACTTTTTAATGTTGAAATTAGTTTAGCGTTGTAAATCTACATTTCCCTGACTCTACCCCCTAATGCTTGCTTGTCCATATTTACACACTCCTTCTTTCTAGGAACATGGTAATTTCAGTATATAAAAATTAATTTAAAATCCAATATTAGATTAGTACTAATTATATTAAGGTTTGATAGCTATTTCAAAAAAAAACGTATTGGATCAAAAAATCATACGTTTTTTTTCTTAGGGAATAAGGATTTCTTATTTTTAAATGAATGTACGATTTTAGTTATTTTCATACATTGAAAAGACCACTAAAAAGGAGCTTCTGTTTTCTCTTTAGATAAAAACCAACCACCTAAAGCAATAAGAAGCATAACTGACCAAAAGATTGACTTCCAAATTACTCCTTCGACAAAATCATGAGAAACAATGTGAACTGAAGGATGAGCAAGAGTATGCATTAATAACTTAACCCCAACCCAACCTACTAATAACATTGCTGCTTTTTCAAGACTAGGGCGTTTTGTCAATAACTTAACGAATAATCCTGCTGCAAATCTAATAACAATTAAACCTGCAATTGCACCTATTATAATAATAATAAATTTAGCGCCATCCATACCACCAACATCACCCATAGGCGAATCGGGCAAGTCAATGACAAGAGCTACTGCTGCTAAAATAGAATCAACAGCGAATGCGATATCTGCTAATGCAATTTGAGCAACAGTCATACGATAGCTTTTCCCTTTTTTCTCGTCTTTGTTGTGCCTTTTTAGTAAATGTTTTAAAGCGATGAAAATTAAATAAGCAGCCCCAATAGCTTGAACTTGCCAAACGTGGAAAAGGAACGAAATAATAAAAATTGCACCAATTCTAAATATAAAAGCTAATAGCAAACCAATATTAATAGCTTTCTTTTGCTGTTCTTCTGGTAAATGCTTTGCCATTATAGCTAAAACTAGAGCATTATCAGCAGATAATAAACCCTCTAAAAGAATTAAAATAATTAAAATCCAGCCATACTCTAATAATAAAGATAGTTCCATATTATCCTCCTAAAAAACTATTCTAAATACTTTAACGTGAAATTTTCCTTTTACTTTTTCCAAAGTTGTCCCATTATATCCACTTCATTATTCAACTCTTCTGTTTACGTTAATTAAAGTGAAAATCTTCACAATTTCTACGAGATATTATTAACATAAATATCCAATTTTATTAGGAACGTTCCTCAACAAAATGGCCCTTTAATTGAACAAGGCCTTAAAGTATCACATGAATACTCTATACAAATCTAGTTAACATAAAGTCAATTATCGGCAAAAAAAGGATTGGGTATCTCTTAGAGATCCAATCCTTTTTGTTTCTTTGGTCACTTTTCATATTTTTCTAGAAAGTCGGCTAATGCTAAATGAAACACATCAGACTTATTGATCCTCTCAGCTTCACAAAACTCATCTAAACGTTTACCAATGACACGATCAATAACAATAGTCTTTCTTATTTTGTCACTTTGTGGCAACTGTTTGACGCGGTCATAAAGACTTGGCTCATTGGTTTGTGTAGTTGGGGTAACCTCTTGCCATGATTTAAGCATTTCCTTAATCATATGGATTTCATCTTGGGTGAACGGCTCATGAACTATAGGTGAATGATTCGTGAATTCCTTATTACTCTCTGCGAACTTCTGATTACTTCGTGTGAAAGGTGTATGAACTTTAGGTGAACTCGATTTCACATAATCAAAAATACTTTTATCAAGGGGTTCTTCACCTTCTCCAATAAAAAACCAACCCTTTTGACCAGAGTTTCTAAATTCATATCCAGCCTCTTTTAATGCATTTCTAAATGGTTTTTCACTTATGCCAGGTATTTGTTTAGCCACATCGCCTGTCTTTACTCCTTCTTGTGCTAATCCTTCTAAAATGCTTCGTATGGATGCTTTTTGATCTACACTCACTGATTGTTCACCCTCATTTCACTCAAACTCATATATGTATTATTCCATGTGAAATGCGTATGACCTTCAAGTGAGTTAACATAATCACCCTTATAGGTACTGAAAAAGGACCTTCCAGTCGAAGATCCTTTTAGCTGATTGTTTAATTAAAACACCAGTTACTTTAAGTAGGAAAGTTCACAAACTATTGCGGAGTCATTTGGGCTTCTATCGTTTGAACTTCTTCTTTTAGCTGTTCTTCTACTTCGTTTTACAAAAGAGGGCGATTTTTTTATTGAAACCAGTGGCCTCACATGTTCATATGTTTCACTCTATTCCATTCATCATAATATAATCGTAGCTTTCTTTTAAACACTGGAATGGATTTTTCTGCCATTTCTCCTGTTCCGCGAAAGCATATTTTACGCCAGTTTCGATCGTGGCATCGAAGATTTTCTTCCATTGGATTGCGCCTTGCCCAACAGGCATGAGCACTTCATTTCCATCCGAATCGATCAACCCATCCTTGAAGTGGATTAAATCATTTCGTCCTTTCACCTTATAAATCCATTCAATCGGATCTAGACCTGCATAGATGATTTGATAGATGTCTAATAAAAATTGAAAGTCCCTTCTGGTATTTTCGAATATGATGTCAAGTGAATTTTGCCCATCATATTGAAACACATCCATATATCTTGGATGGAAGTTCAGAATCTTTCCTTTTGTTTCAAGGAATTCTGAAAGTTTATTCAACTCCTTTGCAAACTCCAGACAGCCCTCATAAGAATGGTAGCGCTCTGGAATCCCGCTGACGGTAATGTAAGAACCTCCCCAAAGGTCGTTGATTTCTATGACTTCATCCAAATGAGAAATGACCACATCATAATGGTCCTGTGTCCCTATGCATTCCAACCTCGTTTCCTTTAAGGCATCGTGAATGAAGTCCATTGGGATTTCAGGGTTGATCCATTGAATCTGAATCGTTTTATAACCGATCTCACTTACTTTGCTGAACGATGCCAAGACATCCTCAGGGGTTTGAAGATATTCCCGAACGCTTGAAATCTGTATGCCTAGTTTTGTCATAGTTGTCCTCCTTATTTCCTTATGTATTCGTTTTTAACTCCGTACCTGAAACCAATAATTTAAAGTATAAAGATAGCAAAAACATATAATATTACAATACTAATCAAAATTGTAATATTTGCGATCATGGCAATTAAATGAGTGGTCCTATATTTCAATTCAATTCCAAATACTAAAGCTGTCATTCCAACT
>NZ_LMVB01000010.1:71394-77828 GCF_001510645.1 Paenibacillus sp. FJAT-29882
ACAATACTAATCAAAATTGTAATATTTGCGATCATGGCAATTAAATGAGTGGTCCTATATTTCAATTCAATTCCAAATACTAAAGCTGTCATTCCAACTGGTAGTAATAGTCCGATTAAGAGTGTATATCGAAACATTTGATCGAAAGGAAGGAAGAAGTATAATGCTAAACCAAAAAGTAGCCCTAAACCGTATCGGAAAGTTAAAAATTTCATAATAGGTCTAAAATATTTTTTGTCAAATGTAAAATTCAAATATAGTCCTAATAATAATAATGACAACGGCATATTTGCTTTAGATATAGTAGTAGCAACATCAATTATCGTAGAAGGCAATTGGATATGGCTATAATTTAGAATACTAGCAACGATATAAGTCATTAAGGGAATGGAATTTCCGAGTTTTTTTAGAATTGCAACAGGCTTAAGGGTCAGCCCCTCTTCTGAAAAATAGCTACCTAATATATAGCCAATTACCCAAATAACAATTGCAGTTCCTACATCAAACATTCCAAAATACATTAAACCTTCTGTTCCCCACATAGCATGAACAATAGGATATGCAAATAATCCAACGTTAGCTCCAGGAGCAAGCATTAGTAAAGTGCCTTTAAGTTCTTTTTCCTCTTTTTTAAATACAAAAAAAGTAAGAAACGCAGAAATTAGTCCAAAAATAATGACGATGACCGGTAACAAAATTAAAGAAGGTTCAATTTTAACAGAATTAAATGTCACAATGACCAAAGCTGGTAGGGTAATATTAAAAATAATTTTTGAAATTACTGCTCCATCTTTTTCCTTTAAAATGTTTATACGTTTTAATAGATAACCTAAACAAATTATAAGTAATATATTTATAAATGCTTGATTCATTTCTAAGTTGCTCCTCTGCAAAATTGTAGTTTTTAAAAAGCTAATGATAAAATTTTGTCTCTTTAGTGATATCAAGAAGAATGGTAGCAACACCATTTACTATGGTAATGTAAACACTCCTCGCTTATATTATTTTTGGGTAACGCAAGAATCACGAACGCCTCTGGTTGGGCGCAATTCAACTTTATTGCGTGTTGACGCAAAAAACATTTGCTAGAACGGTTTTAATCAACAGAAGAAATAAATCTCAAATTCGTGATGTGAGTGAAATGGAAAAGGATAGAAATCCACTCTCTGCATACGATAAGATGCAATAATCCATTCATCAAAAGACAAATTATTTCGACCTTCCACAGCCCTCACGCCTTTCTTAAGCGTTGTAAAGCTTACATATATTTTACCACTGCAGCATAAAAAAACATTCTCTGGAGCAGCTTTCATTTTTAATATTTTAGACTGATATTGCTTTCCGATTAATAATTACAGCAAAAAAAGATACAAAACCAACCATTTTACTGGCAGTTTTGTATCATATTAAGAATACAAGGAATCTTACTCCATCCAGTTTGGATGGAAAATACCTTCTTTATCAATACGTTGCCGTTTNCCATTTTACTGGCAGTTTTGTATCATATTAAGAATACAAGGAATCTTACTCCATCCAGTTTGGATGGAAAATACCTTCTTTATCAATACGTTGCCGTTTGTTGAACAAGGTTTCTAAGGAACACATGAATGCTCTATACAAATCTAGTTAACATAAAGTCAATTTCAGGAAGTAACCATACTAAAAACCCCTTGAGTACCAAGGGGTTTAACGTCTTTTATTTTTATTGTTTAGGATTTTATATATCGTTGGTACATCAGCGTTTTCGGCTTCTGAAGAAACCTCTCAACTGCATAAAAAAAGCTAGTTTTATACAAATAAAAAGAGATATTTCCTCTAAGCCCTCTCCCTGGTATCGGCCCCACCTACGCCAGATACTATGACAGCCACACATGCTATCCAGCCCATCAATCATTATAATAGAAAGCGTTTACAATTTCAAAGACTAATAGAAAAAAGTTTCGACATAAAATGACACTCCTTATCAAGGGACATTTTTTGGCCTTGATTTAAATGTATGTTTCTAGTTATTTTCGTACATTGAAAAGACCACCAATTTGGTGGTCGCGTTGTTGAATTAAAGCACCCCGGTAGTTGAAAAAGCAGCCGATCACCCGGCTGCTCTAATCTATTGTGCTATCATTACCCGTTAGCGGTTAAATAAATATAAAAATCTAAAGAAAAAGTTCACCTTGGATTTTGTTAATATTACTAACTTAACTTTAATTCTCTACTGTTTATTATCTTTTGGTTTGTTCTCTCTCTAAAAAATCATTCTCTATTAGAGGTTTTTCTACAAAATTAATTTTCCTCATTATTTTTTGTATTACTCTTGGGAAAAAGTAAGCTCCAAAAAAAGCACAAATAAAAGCCTCTAACCACATTTTTAACCATATATGCAAAAATGTATTACCATAACCAAAATTAATTGAGACTAATACAAATGAAACAAAAAAGGACATACTTAAAGCCATTAAAAATGCAAAAATAATATTTCTGTATTTGACATTAATACTCATTATTTCCCACCTTTTAAATCCACCTTTAGATACATTATTTTATCATAGCATTTTACTGTTTTATTTAACATATTAACTTTTATACCTTATAGAATTAACCTGCAAACGTTAGTTGAAGTAGAGGGTTTTCTTCTTTAACTGAAAATGAACTAGTTCACATAATCACCCTTATAGGTACTAAAAAAGGATCTTCGGTTGGAAGATCCTTTTAGCTGTTTGTTCAATTAAAGCGCCCTTAAATAGAATAAAGCAAACATTCTTCGTTAATGAATCAGTGATTCATTACAACTCACGAAAGGTTATTTTTATCTTTCCTTTGACTTATTCAGAAACTTTAATGACAATTTTACCAAAAGCACCACGACCTAGATGCTCGTAGGCTTGGATAGCCTCGTCGAACGAGTACACTGTATCGATTACTGGATGAATATTTAGTTCATTAAAGGCTTTGTTCATGTCATCGAATGCTTTGCGGTGACCGACATAGATGCCTTGAATATGTGCTTGTTTCGCTAATAATGCGAATAAATTCACTTCCGCCATCATGCTTTTCAGGAATCCAATGATATAAATATGTCCTTGTAGTGCAAGCGCCTCGATCGAACGGTTAATGCTATCTCCACCAACAACCTCTAAAATATGTTGAGCACCTTTACCATCCGTCAGTTTTAATACTTCTTGCTCCCAATCTGGCGTATTCACATAGTTGATGACTTCTTTTGCGCCTAACTCTTTTACTCGTTCACCTTTTACATCACTGCTCGTTGTAACAATTACTCTTGCACCTAATGCAGAGGCGATTTGAATCGCATAGACGGACACACCACCCGTACCTAGAACAAGTACCGTGTCACCGGCTTTGATTTTGCCGTATTCTACTAAAGAAAACCACACTGTTAATGCTGCGATTGGCAGTGTTGAAGCCTCTTCATCTGTTAAATTAGCTGGTGCCATTACTGCTGCATATTCATCTAACAACATATATTCCGCTAGGCCACCATCATTCGGTCCACCCACTGCTGTTGGCGCATAGTCTTCGCTTGCTGCCCCATCAACCCATTTTGTGTAAAGATGCGAAACAACACGGTCTCCCTCTTTAAACTGGTTCACTTCTGAACCTACACTTACAACAACGCCTACTGCATCCGATACAGGTGTGAAAGGCTTACTCATTAAGTCCGGTAAATAATCGCCATCCATGATGGATTTATCACGGAAATTAAGCGATACAGCTTTCACTTGAATTAATATTTGTTTAGGACCTGGTTTCGGCATCTCTACCTCTACTAGTTTCAGATTATCTAATCCTACGCCTTGTTTTTGCCATGCTTTCATCATCATTTCCTCTTTTCTTATATTTAATTATTTATAACAAGAAGTATTTTTTAAATCTGCATCAAACAAATCGATAAATCTAGAATCATCGATATATTAGGTTGTAACAACAACCAAACTCTGTTATGAATTTGGTTATTGTTACAACTCTTTTTGAATGAATTTACCGAGATTTTTTATGGCTTCTTCATCCCTTTTGTAATAAGTCCACTTGCCTATTCGTGTTGCTTTAATTAAACCAGCTTTTTGTAAAGTTGAAAGGTATTGAGAAGCAGTAGATTGAGTCATATTTAACTTAGTTGTTATTTGACTAACACACACACCAACTTCCACTAAATCAATTCCTTCTTGTGGTCCAAAATGAGCAAAAGGGTCTTTCAGCCAATCTAAAATTTGTAATCGAGCCTCATTTGAAAGTGATTTAAAAATAGTTATCTTGTCCATGTTCACATTATAAATCGACAAAAGTCGATTTGTCAATTTAACCTTACATTTATAACTAGAATATTTTTTTGTAAATTCATTTCTTCTTCAACTCTACTGCTGCGTTAGTTCAATAAGAAAAAAGGCTTTACTCCTTCTTGAAGTAAAGCACCCGTAGTTGAGTAAAAACAATAATTAAAGTTTAAAACCGAATTACAATGTTTTCCTAAAGGAATAACACCATTTGTCATAGTTTAATTTATCTTCATAAAATCGGTGTGCATCACTTCTTTGTAAACCTGACTCTAAAGCTACATACTCTGCCCCAGTTAATTATCTTGTTATGATTAGTATTATAAATTTTCTTTAGTGTTGAATTAGAGTATGTCATTCTATTTTACCCGTCTATCGGAGTCGCGTGATAACGAGATGTGCTGAAACAGGCCTTGCTCCACCAGCTAAAGGAGTAATGNTGAATTAGAGTATGTCATTCTATTTTACCCGTCTATCGGAGTCGCGTGATAACGAGATGTGCTGAAACAGGCCTTGCTCCACCAGCTAAAGGAGTAATGGTTAGTGCCGTGGAATTACCAGTAGGATTTCGTACAGTGAGTAATGAATTGATGACTGTCGTTTGCACAAGAGCCATTCCTACTATCTGAGAGGTACCGGTTGCTCGCCCGACCACCGTATAGGCTAGGTCAGCGCCATTGAGAGTTAAAATCAGTTGGCCTGCTTCGGTGACACTCACCTGAAACAAAACCTGATATGTGCCAATTTGTGACAGCTGAAATGTATCTGGTGAGACACCAAAGCGTATAATCCCTCCCCCACTAGTTGGTCCATTTTGCGGAAAATCCACGTCTGTACCGGGAGCAACTGTTGCTGCATTATCACCAGGCATCAACGCAAAAAAATCTGCAAAGTCTAATACTCCTCCAGCAGGACCTTGTGGACCGGCCGGTCCCTGTGCTCCTGCTGATCCGGCTGGACCTTGTGCTCCTNAACGCAAAAAAATCTGCAAAGTCTAATACTCCTCCAGCAGGACCTTGTGGACCGGC
This sequence comes from Paenibacillus sp. FJAT-29882, assembly GCF_001510645.1. Classification (GTDB taxonomy): domain Bacteria; phylum Bacillota; class Bacilli; order Bacillales; family DSM-1321; genus Peribacillus. The sequence goes on from NZ_LMVB01000010.1 coordinate 76,712, forward strand.
CGGTCCCTGTGCTCCTGCTGATCCGGCTGGACCTTGTGCTCCTGCTGATCCGGCTGGACCTTGTGCTCCTGCTGATCCAGCTGGACCTTGTGCTCCTGCTGATCCGGCTGGCCCCTGTGCTCCTGCTGATCCGGCTGGACCTTGTGCTCCGGCTGGTCCGGCTGGACCTTGTGCTCCGGCTGGCCCCTGTGCTCCTGCTGGTCCGGCTAGACCTTGCGCTCCTGCTGGACCCTGTGGTCCTGGTGGTCCTCCAGCAGGACCTTGAGGCCCAGCTGGTCCCTGTGGACCTGTCGGTCCCTGAGGACCTGGTATTGGACAACAACAAGAACAGGAACAATTACTTTCTTTGCAAGATCTTTTTGGGACTCTTCGTGAAGTGCATTCACAAAAATTTTCACTAAATAAACAATTTGGACAAATACCCATTTAATACCACCCTTTTATTCAATACTGCAATATTCTATTAACATATTGGATAAATGGTCTGTACTTATAAGCTATAATACTGGTTTATTTACGTAACTTCGATCCGGCTGGTCCTGGATTCCCTTTAATTCGAATGTATGAATTTAGATATTTTCGCACATTGAAAAGACCACCAAATTGGTGGTCGCGCTGTTGAATTAAAGCACCCGTTAGCTTAATAAGAACACCTTTATGGAAACAAAAAAAACAAATAAAGAAGCAATAATGCACATATACCCCGAAAATCCTTTTCTGTCTTTTTGAAGTTCGACTAATCCTGTAATCAATATTGAACTACCTAATATCAACATTAAATAAGGCATAAACTCAAAGTTTTTAGTTATTAGACAAAAACCAGCTAACACAACACCAACTATTGATAAGATAATTCTTAATGTTTTTAGCATATTTCTCCCCCTTACAATAAGTCACTTCCCCAAGTTCTTGTTTAATCGTATCATTTTTACGTTATTATTTTGTGCAAAAACGGAAATTCCTACTTGAACAATCCTGCCCCTTTAGTTGAAGAAGGGGTCTTTTCGAATGTATGATGTTACATATTTTCGTACATTCAAAAGAATGGTTTAGCCATGAGACTTCACCTTATAGGCATGAGAAAAAGATTTTTCAATCGAAAGATCCTTTTCTACTA
>NZ_LMVB01000010.1:78293-121085 GCF_001510645.1 Paenibacillus sp. FJAT-29882
GCAGAACTTTTAATCTGCTCCCTTTTCTCTCTTAAAGTAATCTGTCAGTGGAATAAGGACAAATTTTTTTCGTTTAAAATGAATGTACGTTTTTAGTTATTTTCGTACATTGAGAAGCCTACAAATAGAAGTCCATTCGACTGTTATTTTTGGGACTGTGGGACCTCTGTTTTTGCTTCCAGTTCCGAACTGTTTACAAGAATAATGCTGTTATTGTTTTTTTCCTCTGTTTTCCGTATCTCCCAAAAACCCGAATCATACTTATGTATAACATAATAGAGTTTCCCTTGATAAATAACACTTTCCATAAATAATCTCCTTTCTTTTAGTAACAACTAAATCTTACTATACATATCGGAAAAAATATATATAAATTGGTGGAGAGATTTTCATGCTTAGCGACTTCCTTTCTTTTGGCTCGAATCAACGTACTTTTCGATATTCTCGTCATGTTCTTCACTTGCCTGTATGAATTGCTTATCAATATATTGAACTCATCTGGATTGTTATAGAAGGAAAACCAAAAAGTGTTTAGAATAAGTCAAGGAAATGAACGTATGATTTTGCATAGTTTCGTACATTGAAAAGACCACCAATTTGGTGGTCACGTTGTTGAATTAAAGCACCCTGTTAGTTCATTAAGGAATTTTACAACTCACCAATAAACCAGATTTCTCCAGAATAAATTTCTCCATCTTCATCAGTTATTACTTCGTTAAAGCCTTTAACATTTAAATTTTCTGGGATACGTATTCTCCATTCACTTTCAAAGTTCCTATCTTTAGAAATGGGTATCCACTTCTGATATTGGTCATTCCTCTCAAAGAAACCTTCAAAGTGTGAATCACCAGAAAACACTATAATTTGTGAGTTCCATAACCCCGGTAAATCTATTGCAACCACTACACGAGTTTTTTCGGAAGTCGCTGGCTTTATTTTAATCAAGTGTTCAGCCCTAGCTAAAAGAGTTTCAATACATATCTTTCTTATTCCAAAGGGTGTTTTACTTGAAGAAATAAAATCTTGTGCAACTGGCAAGTGCAAATGCCAATATCCGTTATAAAAATCTAAAGGGAACTTAATTGTTTCTTGTACAAGTCTGTTAACCATATTTCTTGTCTTTCGTTTTAAACCTCGTATTTTTTTATCACGCATTAATTAACTCCTTATTTGTTTTCAATTTTATATATTTTAATTATATACTCTTATTCCACTAAACTGCTTCGTTAGTTGGAGAAGGGATCTTTTTGAATGTATGATTTCATATATTTTCGTACATTTATTTCGTTGATATAACTGGGCCCTCCTGATAAACTATCCATATCATACGTTGATTGTACGATATTGGAGGAAAATCACGAAAGAAAAGAACGTGCAGCTGTTGCGAACGGCCAAAGAAATCGAAGATATGAAATGGGCGCTACGGCGATATGGTTCCGAACGGGACTATTTTTTGTTTGTCTTTGGGATTAATACCGGTCTTCGAGTCAGCGATATGGTTCCGTTGACCGTTGGGGATGTACGAGGAACAACGCATGTGGTGATTCGAGAGAAAAAAACGAATAAAACAAAGCGATTTATGTTGCCGGTGAAGCTGAGGGAAGAAATTGAAGATTATACAGCTCATATGAGCGACGGAGAGTACCTGTTTGCAAGTCGGAAGGGGAATGGGACCCAATTACACCCACACAAGCTTATAGATTATAGAGCGCTTGTGAAGGCCGGAGAAGTGCTCGGGAGGGATGACATCGGTACGCATACGATGCGCAAGACCTTCGGATATGCGTATTATCGGAGAACAAAAAACCTGGCGTTCCTACAAAATATTTTTAACCATTCCGCCCCGTCGATCACCAAACGATATATCGGGATTACGCAAGACGAAATCGACGAAACACTAAAGGATTTCTCTTTATAAGGGGTATCGTCAGGAACATGCGTAAGTTTCTCAGCATAAAAGTCTAGACTTATCTCTTCATTCCATAGATAAGTCTGTTTTTTTACTAAAGCACCCGTTAGTTGAAGAAGAAAAGTGAAGCTTATTCCACAATCGCGCCCGTTTAAGGTAAAACAAAAGATTATAAAAAGACATACTGTTGGTTGCTTCAAATAGGAATTGAGAATAAATCAAAGCATTGTTCATCTTATGAAAGAGATTAGTAATTAGGCTTAGAGACACTTTCTTCAACTAACGATGCACATCGTTTCATTTTGTTTTCAATGTTTAAACTTCAAACTGTTTAAAATGATGGTCAAGGTGCTTGTATATTCCTTTACCCCATTGCTCAGAAGTGAGTTTCCCAAAAAAAGGATGCGGATGAGTTGTGCACTTCTCTGGTCCGTTATTTTGAAATGTGATAATTTTTTGTTTAAGCTTTTCTTTTTCTGTGTCAAATTCTCTATCATCTGCAATCAAAATGGTTGGAATAGTAGACATATTATGGGGCAATGTCTTGTCATTGTAAATGATTTGTTTTGCAAACCTCCCTACTATTATTCCTAACCAACTCCTTCGTGGAAAAGAATTTCCCATTGCAATGTCTTGGAAAGATGAACAATGCGCTAGCATTTGAGCAACATCCATTTTTCCCCATTTTGGTTGTGAATTTGGACTCAATTTGTCAATACGCTTTAAAACTTCTGCTGTATGCATATGATTAAAAATATTTTTCATTAGTGCATATCCCCTTTAATTATAATGAGTTAACATTCTTAACTTATTTGGCTCGATAGTTGAACACAAGTTAAACAACACTGTTCAACTAACCTGCTTCGTTAGTTGAATAAGATAATAAGTAAGAGCCTTTCCAATCAGGAACGCTCTCACAGTGGGTAACCTATAGTAAACCTTTTGACATTAAAACGGTTCGTACAATTTCATTCATCAAATCAGACTTGTTGCCATGCCTTACATGATCCAAAAAGTGAATGATATCAGTGTCCCAATAAAAGCCCTGTATACTCACTGATCGCAAGCACTATCATTCTGTAACAATAGCTTATCTATAGCATCTAACTCGCTTGCACTAGCTACCTGCTGGCTAGTTGCTACAAAATCATAAATACTTTTTTCTAAAATGCTTTCGTCACCGTCGTAAAACCATCCTTTGACACCGTTCTGACAATAGCAGCCCGATGCTTTTAAGGCTTCTGTAGCCTTTACCTTACCTATGGTCAAACGATCTTTCGCAATAGTCGCAAGTGGTATAGTTTGAGTTAGTTCTAACACTTCCCTAATCTTCATGTAAAACACCTTCCAAACCTAATTATACAAGTGGTGAAGCTTCTGCTACTAGGGGCAAATGCTAATGTAATATATGAAAGGTTCCTAAGAAACGAACTAAAAGAAATAAAACATGTTTTTGTACGGCAAGTATTCTATTAATTGCGTTGTATACCAAGGGGTAAGAGGCCTACGTATTCAAGTTTTATGCAATATGTATTCGGATTAAACCCAAGCGTGACAGCGCTTTAAGAGTAACTGTGGTACACTCTTAATCCTGCACGTTGTTCACGTACCTCCCAAAAGGTATTTTGGGGTTGAATTGTGAGGAATAAATTTTTTAAATCTAAATCACTTTTACTCCATTCCTAAATCCCTTTTTAAATGATTTTTCAATGTCTCATAAGACTTGTATCAAAATGCTTAGCGTTGTAAATCCGCATTTTCCTGACGATACCCCTATAAAAACAGGCAGGTTGTCCATTGATGACACTCTGCCTGTTTTTATAGAGAAATAATTAACCAATTATATAACGAGGTGTGATACAAAATTCACCTGCAGCTGGTAAAGTTGGTGTAGCTCCAGTTGCGAATGCACGAATAGTATCAAATCGTGAAATTGTAAACGAAAATGATCCTCCGGATGGAACGACTGTTTGTCTGACAATAGTACCTCCAGAACCTGTAATAGGATCTGCACCTTTTACAAATTGTACTGTAATAGGGAAATTTCCAACATTCTTGACATACCCAGATGAAAAAATTAATTCATTTGAGTTTGTAGCAAAAAGGGTTTCCGCACCTACTACATCATCACCGGAAACTGTGAAATTATTACAAATTTTATCTTGTACAAAATTTTTAGGCTCACAGCAACTAAAACCTCCGTCCCCCATGTTCCCCACAGAACTCTGACACAAAATAGATTCATCTCCAGTCTATAATTTTTTGATATCCATTTATTACATGTGTTGAAACTCGATATGGTTTGGACTTTATCTGTATTTATATTGAATGTTTAACCTCCTAGTTATGAAGCCCAATTCGTTACCTTCTTAATATGTAAAAACATATAATAAATAAAAAGAAGTCTTCACTGAAGGGAGGTACAAAAGAATACATGCAGTTAAATGAGAATCCAACCACGCATTGTCTAAAGGTCCCTAAAGTATTTGATCAGGTAAATAATTCTCTTGTTATCAAGTTAAAGAAAATTGTTCATCTGAAGAAAAAAAGATTGGATGATCTTATATGCTGTGATTTTTGTATCCCTTGTGGAGAAGTGGGAAAGTCCACTCTATGGACAACATATGGACTTAGCCAAATCGGAGGTTCAATTTGTATTAATTTTAAAAGAGGATGTGGAAGTTCATTAGCTGTGTTTGTTAATGGAGAAAAACAAGCAAATATAAACGAAGGAAGTTCATTTTCAGCTACCTTTACACACCTTGATTCAATCGAAGTTCAATGCAATGGAAAAAGTGCGCAGAATGATCACTGCTATGGAGATTTTAAATTAATGCTTCACTTTTATCAAAATGACAAATGTGATCTAAATTCAGTTAATGATATTAAGAGTACGATTTGTCACTTATCGGATTGTCACGGCAATCTAGTTTCTTTGAATGATGATTGCTTTATGACGTGTAAAGAATTGACGTGTCCAGAAGATAGAGTGACTGTTCCTGTTATAAATCAACTAGGCAAAACTGTTTTTCTACAAAGAGTTGATCTCTTAAAACAAGGATTCATTTGCATTCAATTCATCAATCACAATGGGAAAACCTGTTTAAAATGTATTATTCCGTTTTATGAAGTGGATTCCGTAGTTTTATGTGCTCCTCAAGAAACAGAGATTAACTGTACCATAACCAATGTTGATTGTAAGGCACATGTTATTCCTTCAGTTTATAACAATATGCATTGTATAGAGGCTGTTATTATTCTTTCTATTTGTCAAAGTATATCTTCTGTTGCAGATGTGTTCATTGAGCTTAATGGTACTATTTGTAGACCACGTAGAGATTTAAATGATGAAGATCTTAAACATGTGTGGTATCAGTGAAAACCTTTAAGGTAAGCATTGTTTCTGTCGCTTTTAAATAAAGTCACGGTGTTTATAAAAAGGACGGCTGTTAAATGCCGTCCTTCTTGTTTCGACAATTCAGCCTTTTTAGTTAAACAAAGGATTTTATATACTTTCGTACATTGAAAAGAGTACCTTAAGGCACTTAACATAATCACCCTTATCGGTCAGGGCTCATAAATAATGGGTTCCCTTCTATGCAGTGTTATGTAAAGTATAAATCCTCAAAGAAAAAAGAAATATACTTTTAAGCCAATTTGTCTTATTGAACTAACCTGCCCGTTACTACAATAAGAAAAAGGCTTTACTCATTAATCAAGTAAAGCACCCGTTAGTTTATTAAGAAACCCTGTATTGAAACAAAGAAAAGAAATAATGAGACAACTACGCACCCCAAAAATCCTCCTTTTCTATCTTTTTGAAGTTCGACTAATCCTGTTACTAACATAAGGGCCTGTAATATGAAAAAAGTGAAACAACTTGTTTATATTTCAAGTTATCAAATCAAACTAAATTAACCCTTTTTTGAACTCAATCTTTCTAACTTTTCTTTATTAATGATAAAATATTTTCTTCCTTTTTTTTTCAATAATCCATCTTCATGGAATTGGTTAAGTGTGTATAATAAATGTCGATAGCTTACCCCCACGTATTCTGCTGTTTCGGTAAGCTTCTCTTGAAAGCATCCATCGTTTTCTATTTGAAGAATATATTTCGCCAATCGATTTTTGAATTCATAATCCTGCATATCTGTGTAATGATCCGTTCTTTTAAGTAATTTATCACCTAAATATTTTGATAAATTATGGAGAAAAAGATTGTCATTTAACAGATGCTCTTTTGATGAAGCCAATGGAAACGCTAAGCAAGTGCAGTCATCTATAGCCACAACATCTTTTAAATTCTTTTCCACCTCAATCAAGGATAATTCACCAATAAAATCATTTTTCTTTAGAAACTGAATCAGTGCACGTTTTCCATTTTCGTGTACTATATATATTTTTGCCCGCCCATCTAATAATAAAAATAAGTACTGAATATCTTCATCAAAGCGCACTATATATTCATTAGAAGAAAACTTACATATAAAAGCCTGATTTAAAACTGCTTTCGGAAAAGTTTCTTGAATATCATTATATATATCTACAAAATTTTCAGCGTAATCCTTCAAATTGATTTTTTCCATTTTATCACCTCAATATGAGATATCTCCTATTATTATATTCTTACTTTCGATATATTACTACCAAGAGGTGGATAGGAATGAACAAATACAAACATATTATTTTTGACTTAGATGATACGATACTTGATTTTCAAGATTCAGAAGAAAAGGCTTTAAAACAAATTATTATGCGATACGAGCTGCCCTATAACAAACAAACCATTGCATGTTATAAGCGCATTAATGATGGTTTATGGCATCAATTAGAGGAAGGCTTGATTTCTCGTGAAGAAGTGCTGACAACGCGTTTTTCACTTTTTTTGAAGGAATTTCATATAGATGGAAACGGAGCAAAAGTTGAAGCAATGTACCGTGAGCATTTAAACCAAGGACATAAGACCGTTACCCATGCACATGAATTATTAAATGCTTTAAGTAAGCAAGATTATAAATTATATATTGGAACAAACGGTGTAGGAAAGACTCAAAGAAAAAGATTAGGAGATGCCAAGCTACAAGGATATTTTGAACAACTTTTTATCTCTGAAGAAATTGGTTATGAAAAACCGAATCCCCATTTCTTTTACTATATTTTTGATGCCCTGCATACAAGCCGTAAAGAAGAATTTTTAATGATAGGCGATCGTTTAACATCGGATATTCAGGGAGCTATCAATGTCGGAATTGATTGTGTATGGTTTAACCCTAAGAGAAGCATGCCTAAATCAGGTTCTCCTAAGAGCACATATACGATACCAAATTTAATGCAAATAATGGACTTATTAGAGGGAAATTCATGAAAAAAGTCATTCAATCGATTCTACTCTATATAGTAAGTGCTATTGGCATTAGTCTTACATTAAAAGCAGATGTTGGAGTAAGCAGTTTTAATGCGATGAATTTATCCATATCAGAATGGACTTCCATCAAAGTTGGTACAATTACATTCATTGCAAATCTTATTTTTCTAATCGGTTATATCTGCTTATGCGAAAAAAAGGATTTTAAAAAATTTACTTTGTTGTTCATTTCCATCTTGTTCTTTGGAATGGTTATTAATTTTTTCCTCTATACTATTTTCGGTACGATTCACATAGAGAATTATTTTGTAAGAATCGGACTATTTATTTTCGGTGCGATACTAGCCGGTGGAACTACAGGCATTATTTTATCATTAGATATTATTCCTTTTCCTATTGAAAGTTTATGTTTACGAATAGCCGAATTAACAAAACGCTCTTTCTCTCAATACAGATATTGTGTCGATTTATTCTCCATTATTCTATCAATAACAATATCACTACTTTACAATTTACCAATCAATATTCGAGAAGGAACGATTATCAGCTTCTTCTTATTGTCCGGCATTATTTCTTATACACGATTGAAATTTGAAAACTATCAGCTGAAACCAAATACTCAATAAAAAGCATGACTAAAAAATAACCTCTTACGGATAAGAATCCAAAGAGGTTATTTTTATCAAACTTTAATATAAATTATCGAACTTTATTCTAAATGATCAATCTTTTTTGTAAAACTACAGATAAGAATGAACATTAAATATCAAGTTGACGTGTCCCGATCCATTTCACCATTTCAGGGTCTTGATGTGAAAAGAATAGGCTTTGTTTCGTATCTAAGGTAGCAATTTTCTCCATATCTTCTTGGCTTAATTCAAAGTCAAAGATATTGAAGTTTTCGATGATTCTTTCCTTACGAACAGACTTTGGAATCACAACGACACCTCTTTGTGTCAACCAATGTAAAACCACCTGGGCAACGGTTTTATTATAATTTTCAGCAATTGATACCAAAGTTTCGTTTTGGAACATGTTATTTTTTCCTTCTGCAAACGGTCCCCAAGACTCAATCTGAACATTGTTCTCTTTCATAAAGTTATGACTTTCAATTTGTTGATTGAAAACATGTGTTTCGACCTGATTTACGGCAGGAGCAACTTCATTATGAATGATTAAATCAATTAGACGGTCTGAATAGAAGTTACTTACTCCGATTGCTTTGATTTTTCCCTCCCGGTATAATTCCTCCATAGCTTGCCAAGAACCATATACATCTCCGAATGGCTGATGAATTAAATACAAGTCTAAATAATCCAATTGAAGTCTTTTTAGTGAATTGGCAAATGCTTTTTTTGTGCTCTCATAACCAGTATCCTGAACCCATAGTTTCGTAGTAATAAACAATTCCTCTCTTGGCACACCGCTCCGCTTAATAGCTCTGCCGACCGCTTCTTCATTTAGATAAGAGGCAGCGGTATCAATCAGTCGATAACCAGCCATAATAGCGTCATAAACAGCTTGTTCACATTCTTTTTCATCTTGAATTTGAAAAACACCAAAACCGAGTATCGGCATTTCAACACCATTGTTTAAAATAACTTTTTGCATAAAAAATTCCTCCTATTAATTAAATTTTGAGTGTATTTTATTTTCCCACTCTATTTGCGTATTCTACCGGGTAGCGCTCTCCCGAAACTTTAATCTTTGATAGTGCATCGTTCAAATCATGTAGTTCTTCAGCAGTCAGCTCAACATCCGCTGCGCCAAGATTTTCTTCCAGACGTTCCAGTTTCCTTGTACCGGGAATCGGAACAATCCATGGCTTCTGAGCAAGTACCCATGCTAATGCGATTTGAGCAGGGGTCGCATCTTTCCCTACTGCAATCTTCTTTATCAGTTCGACCAATATCTGATTCGCTTCGATATTTTCCGGTTTGAAACGAGGAACAATACTTCGAAAATCGGAGCTAGCGAATGTTGCATTTTTATCAATTTTTCCAGTAAGGAAGCCCTTGCCCAGAGGGCTAAACGGCACAAAGCCGATTCCAAGTTCTTCAAGAGTAGGCAGCAGTTCTTCTTCAGGACTTCTCCACATCATGGAATATTCACTTTGAATTGCAGTCAAAGGCTGAACCGCATGTGCGCGGCGAATCGTTTGTACTCCTGCCTCAGAAAGCCCCCAATGTTTAACCTTACCTTCCTTGATTAGGTCGTGTACAGCACTGGCTACTTCCTCAATAGGCACATTGGGATCAACCCGATGCTGATAGTAGAGGTCAATAGTATCAACTTTCAGGCGATTTAATGAGCCTTCAACAGATTGCCGAATAGTCTCCGGCTTGCTGTCAAGCACCTGCTTGCCATTTTCCATTTGGATACCGAATTTAGTGGCAATGACCACTTTTCCCTTGAAAGGTTCAAGCGCTTCACCAACCAACTCCTCATTCACATATGGACCATAAACTTCGGCGGTGTCGAAGAAAGTAACTCCTCGATCAATGGCTGCATGAATCAGCGAAATCATCTCTTTCTTGTCCGATGCCGGACCATAACCATTACTCATTCCCATACAACCAAGACCTATAGCGGAAATTTCCAAGCCGCTATTTCCTAATAGGCGTTTTTTCATGACTTATCTTCCTTTCTCCTTTTTATTATCCATTAGATTGTGCAATTTGGTTGCTTCCTTAGAATTAGTTGCTAATCCCATATAATTCATGTGGAAACGGCGACAGAGATGTTTTATTACATTTGTAATATAAGGAATAGCATCATCAGGTGCTGTACCTTGAATTAATAGATAAACACGTTTATCTGCTAATGGGGCATCCAAAGCGTCTGCAAAACGATCAATGAAAGTCTTTAAATAACCACTCATACTTGACCAATAAACTGGAGTACCAATGACGATATCATCTGCCATTATTAATTGTTCCATGACATTTTGAAAATCATCTTGCTTTCCGTCGGAGTCTTGTCCGATTTGATTAATATGATGCTCAGCGAAATTGATAGGAATATAATCAAGACCTTGAAAAACTTCTTTTGCTAATCTAGCAGTATTACCATCAACATTCATACTGCCGTTTAGAAATATACGTCTCAAAAATATGCCCCCTCAACTTTTATATTTTAATAAAATGATGGCTTCGCCCAATCTGTATTTGGTTCACTTACTCCTAGACTGGTTTGAAAATATTTATCACTTTTTTCTTCATTGATATCCATGATTAACTGAGTTACAGCTTGACGTGTAACTTGTGCACCAACAAACGACTCTCCTTTATGGGTAATCATATATTTAGTATTCCTATTTTCGTTGTAAAGCCATGTCAATCTTAATAGTGTATAATCTAGTTTTGAATTTTCTAATAACCGTGCTGATTCAATCTGGGACTGCATTCTAGGGCTTCCTCCAATCATACGTTTATTCCATTCTCCGAAAGCTCCCGGCACTTCATCATATATTCCAAGAACCGATGTCGCGATTACTCTTCTTACTCCTGCATCATTCATGGCATTAATAATTGTTTTTGTTGATTTATCGTCACCCATGTCGTTGATATAAACAAGGTCAACATCTTTCATAGCATGGATTAGTTTATCTCTGTCTTTAAAATCACCATCATAGATAACTTCTCGGTTATCGTCATTAACGTTTAAACGCTTATGAGCGTTTCTTGCATAAAGAACGATTGAATGGTCAGTTTTATTGAGTAATTCATTTCGTAGCATACGGGCTATTTGACCTACTGCGCCTAAAATTAATACTTTCATAATATACACTCCAGACTTAATAAATTTTGCTAATATTTTATTTAACTCCTGGGAACTCTCTTATGTTGCACCAATAACCATTTTTAAAAATCATCCTCGCGTACTTGCTAACGAGCTGGTAAGCCTGAAGGAGACGGAGATAACGGCAATCGCCACAGCGACCGAAACAGCTCCGATCCAACAGATTGCTAGTATTGATGATCCATTTACTGCAATTCCTCCGATACCAGCACCTGCAGCAAAGCCGAGCTGCACAAAGGTAGCATTCAAACTAAGCATGATCCCGGAGGCTTCCGGTGAGATTGAAAGCAAGTTGAAGTTCTGTGTCGGTGCAAATGCCCATGCAGCAATTGCCCAAATCATTAGTAAAACGATGGCAACAAATGTAGATTTCACAACAACCGACAGGAAAGCAAGCGCTAGAGCGTGTGCAATCATGCTGATGAGGAGTGTTCGGTTAGTACCGATTCCATCTGCCATGAAGCCGCCCAGCTTGGAACCAAACAAACTTGCGATGCCGATTGCAAAGAGTATGGTGCTCACTTCCCCTTCACCCATTGACATGACAGAGGTCAGAAAAGGGGTGGTGTACGTATTGACCACAGAATAGCCAATAAACACGAAGAACGTCACGCTAAGGGCGATAGCAACCTTTGGATTCTTTAACAGGGCAAGTTGCTTTCTTAGAGGAACAGGCGCTTCACTTTCCATAAATGGGATTGATTTTGCGATAGCGATGAATCCCAGCACGGTGAAAATTCCAATGCCCCAGAAGATCACTTTCCAGTCATATGCAGAAGCAATTACTCGACCGACGGGAACACCGAGAACAAGGGAGGCACTAAAGCCCAATGCGATATTTGACATTGCTCCAGCCTGTTTTCCCGGTAGTGCAAGATTAGCTGTAGTGGAATAAGAGGTGACGACGAAGACACCAGTTCCGACTCCAAGAATGATCCGCGAAACCATTAGAAAACCGAATCCTGGTAGAGCAAGTGTTGAAACAATCCCTAGGAATATGATGGCAAGAGCAAGTAGTAGTTGCTTTCGCCGGTCCAACTTTGCGGTCGCAACCATGAAGATGGGCGTGCCGATTGCGTTGGCAAGAGCAAATACGGTAATAAGCTGTCCTGCCGCTGATAATGATACATCGACGGAAGAAGCTACTTTATCTAGAATGCCAGAGATGACGAATTGTGAGGTGCCAACCAAGAAGCTGATGAGGGTTAGCATGTATATTTTCCATGTGTTATTCATGGTGTTCTATCTACTCCCTTTCTATATTTTGAAATACTTTCGTTAAAAATAAAGATGTGCAATAACTTGCATTCTTATTATGCAACAAATGAAAATACGACTGGTATCACAATCCTGTCAAATGATTGCATAATCCTCTCACAACCATTTACGCAGAAAGTGAATTAGTCTTATAATGGGACCATCACGAATGAAGAAAAAAGGGGGATTTTATGTTTGAACAATTATATAGACAAAGAGTTGAGCTCGCCAAAATTATAGAGGGTAACACAGGACGGGACAGGACTCAAATGACCGCTATTCCGTCTTTATTTTTCTCCCGTTACTCTAATGATACTGGACCAAATTACGGAGTTCACAAGCCTTCCTTATGCATTGTCGTTCAAGGGATGAAGGAGGTATTTCTTTCACAGGAGCGTTTTCAATATGGTCCTGCCGATTACCTTGTTGCATCCGTTAATCTGCCGATTTCAGGACAAGTAACAGAAGCCTCTTCTGAAGTTCCATATCTGGCTCTCAAACTTGAATTCACACCGAGTGAAATATTAGAGGTGTTACGTGAATTCCAAATGGGAGTTGACAAAAAGGACAATGCCAAACGAGGAATGTATGTCAGCAAAATAGAGCAATCTCTGTTAGACGCGGTAACCAGATTAGCTCGACTTCTAAATAATCCGAAAGATATCAAGGTTCTTGCCCCTCTAATTAGGAAAGAAATCATCTATAGAGTTCTGCAAGGAGAACATGGAGAAATGCTAAAACAAATAGCAATAGAAGGAAGTTCCACCAGTCAAATCAATGACGTGATTGAACATATCATGAATAATTATAAAAAGTCTTTTAAGATTGAGGGACTTGCTGAAATAGCAAATATGAGTGTTTCTTCACTGCATCGGCACTTTAAAGAGGTAACAGCAATGAGCCCCATTCAATTCCAAAAACAACTGAGACTACAAGAAGCCCGGAGTCTGTTATTATCTAAATCAGCGGATGCAGCAGATGTTGCATTCCAGGTCGGCTATGAAAGTCCATCACAATTTAGCCGTGAATATTCGCGTATGTTTGGCTTACCACCTAAAGAAGATATAAAGCGGTTGAGAGATAATCAAGACAAAACGATAAACCTGTGAATCCCCTTCCTTATGGTTGGGGTCCTTTTGTGTATAAGAAAAGGACAACACTCTACAAAAAGCATTTTAGTGGAAAATTTGTCGTAACTAACACAATCTTTATAATGATTTTAATCAAACTTTATTACAAATTATCAATCTTTATTCTAAATGAACAAACTTTATTATAAATAATCAATCTTTTTTACAAAGCTACAGCTGTTCCTTGTTACAGAAAAGCGCCCGATTGTTAAAGATCTTAATTACTAAGTCTTGTTGAACTAACGCACCCGTTAGTTTAAGTACATTTATTCACAAGCTTCATTGGAGAAGCCTGACAAAAAAGCAGCTCGATTTATTTTTAAATCGACTGCCTTTTTTAATTTATACGTAACAAATTAGAATATCCTCCTTCTCCATAGTGCCAATCCGATCAAATTGACAAAGATGAATGCTATTATCAGTATAATAATCCAAGAGAATGGATCTTTATCAGCAATAGGTAAAATAACATTCATACCAAAGAAACTAAATACAAGTGTTGGAAGAGTTAAAAAAACTGTAAATAACGTAAGAGTTTTCATTGTATTATTCAATTCATTAGATATTAACGAAGAATACGACCCCGTTATACTGTTCAAAATTCTTGTGTATAATTCTGTGGTCTCAATTCCTTGATTATTTTCAATTCTAACATCTTCTAGAAGTTCTTTGTCATCTTCATATAACTTTACTGAATTGGTGCGAAATAGTTTGGTTATAACAACCGAATTAGCCTTTAATGATGTAAGAAAATAAACTAAGCTTTTTTCAATTTCCATTAGGTCATAGAGTTGCTTATTTGTTAATGAATTGCGCAAATTACTCTCTATTTTAACACGCTGTTTGTTGAGTTGTTTTAATTTTTCAATATACTGAGTTGAAATTGACAATATTATCTCTAACGCAAAACGATTCTTCATGGAGGTGTTAATATTTCTTTTGATTAAACCTTCTAAAAAGTTAGTTGTTTGGTTACTAACCGTAACAATGTAATCCTTACCTAAGATTATTCCAATAGGAATGGTAATGTAAGAATCAAGTTGATGGCCATTAACATCAATAGTTGGAAAATCATTGATAATTAATGTACAATTCGTCTCTTCATCATATTGAATCCGAGCACTTTCTTCTAAATCCAACGGATCTTCTAAAAATTCAATTGGGATATTACAAAGTTGAGAAACTTCTTTAAGTTCTTCCTTTGAAGGGGCGGTAATATTTATCCAGCTATTCTTTTCAAATTTTTCTATCATTTCTAAAATTCCATCATGGGAGGATTTATAGGTAACAAACATTATATATCACCCTTTCTATTTTTAATCTAAAGTCTTGCGCAAGTAGAAATTTAAGTTAACCTAATGCCACATCGAAAATCATCATCAATACAAAACCTACCATTAAACTCATAGAAGCAAGATTCTTATTTCCTTTTTCTTGTGAGCTTAGAATAACTTCTTCAGCTACAACAAATATCTCGCTTCAACCGCAAAGCATCTCCTAAAGCAGTCATTCCCCACGTAAAAAAAGTGGCTATAAATGCTTGTGTTATAGGATTAAAATATAGAAAAAATTAACCAATAAAGTCAATTATTTAATGCCTCTTTTTCGTAATAATAAGGAGTATTTACAAATTCTTTGTTATTAACCATATATAACAAAACAAGCCGTTTCCTATAAAGGAAACGACAAGTTCATTGTTATCCTCTAATTTAAGTATCCCCATTTATATGAAGTCCCGGCAGCGGAAATTGCACACTAGTCGGGACTCGGACTTTCACTAATCTTTCTTAGGAATCACCGGTACTAAAAGGAAAGAATCATACTTTCCGCCGGCATAAACCGAATGAGTTCCTTTGTTCACTGTTTCCGTATGCCCATAACGTCTTGTATTACCTGATGGGTTATCTTCAATAATGATCTCGCTGCCTTTTATGACCAGCACCAGACTTTCTCCAGATTTCAGGAGAATGCTTGAAGGCAATATTTCAATTTCTACCGGAACAATTTCGTCTTTATTAAGCTTCAATAATCTCTTATGCTTAAGTACCGGCTGATAAGGAGTAGATCTCTCAGTATCCAGCTCTCTATGGGAAACCCTCAGCCATCCATTGGCCACCTGACCGTTTTCAATATGATTAAAGTCGGGCAGGAACACTTCATTGCCGCGTCTATCGTACTTCTTAATGCCGACAAAAATATCCATATCATCCGTGTCGTCAGCGGAGACCCAGAGCTTAAGCTTCATATTTCCGGTGAGCTCGATGTCCTCGTCAGCGGTAAATTTAAACCTTAAATCACCGTTTTCTTTCTGACCGGGCTCAGCATTATAGGCGAGTCTGGTTTCGTTCCGAACGGGAGCGTGCTCCAGAGACATTCCTTCGCCATTCAGATAATATTCGGAATATTTTGTACGGTCTATTGGCCATTCATTCTCGATGCGAATGTGTCCCTTATAGAATTTCTCTCTGACCTCGTAGCGTACCCGAGGCGTATCCATCCAATCATTCTCAATGCCTTTCAGGAAATAATCGAAGAACTCCTTCTGCTGTTCCAGCGATTCACGCAAATAGTAGGTTTCCCATTCCTTACGACCATGAACCAGCAGCCACTTGTCTTTGGATGAAGCCTGTTTAAAACCTTCAAAGGTGCCGCGGCAATGCAAGCCTTGGGTCGACCAGCTGGCGCAAACAAACATGGGTACCTTGATATCGGACAATTTGACTTCTCTTTCCACCCAGTGCTCATCGAGTAACGGATGTTCTTTTTGCGCCGCTACCATTTCTTCTATGTTGTTATTTGGCCAACGGGTATGTTGCAACTTCTCGAAATCAGCTGAGAAAACCGTTTCCGGTATTCCGCCGTGAAAGTACCATTCCCGGTACAGATCAGAAGTCCCTTCCCACGGGATGATCGCCTTCAGATGAGGCGGATTCATAGCGGCCACCCGCCATTGGGTCATGGCCAGATATGACACACCGTTTAGTCCCACATTGCCATCGCTCCACTCCTGAACGCCTGCCCATTCGATGACTTCATAATAATCTTGAGTTTCCGTTTTCGTCCAAGGATAGAGGTCACCTTCCGAATTTGAACTACCCCGCGTTGCGATTTTAATCAATATATAATCGTTTGGCACCCAAAAACCTGGATCAGGTGACTCAAATGGCGCAAAAAGAGATGTAACGATAGTACCTACCGTCGGCCAGACTTGACGAAAAGTATCATAGGGGGGTAAGCCATCTTTATTATATGGATCCATGCTCATTACCACCGGAAACTTCCCAGGCTTATTCGGACGGAAAACATTGACGTATATTGTGACCCCATCCCGCATTTTGATGGGAACATCCTTTTCCATTATTACCTCTTGATTTCCATAATGCGCAGTAGTCATGACTATTTTGTTCAAACCTGGTTTAGTCTCACTGGGATGTGTCGGTTTCAGATCAGGGCGGCCCAGAAATTTGTTCATTTAATATTACTTCCTTTCATTAGAAATTGATTGCTGGAACCCATAAGTTCCTATTGCTTAAAAACAGTATCCCTAACTTTGGGTGAAAAAAAGAGCATATTTATGTCGAATTCTCTTAACGTATAATTTTGTTAATATGTTTTCTGTATCATCTCCTAGATATTAAGTTATAATAAGTAATGAACAACCTGTTGTTTATTACATTTCAAATTATAAAATTGAATTAGATTTTGTTCAATAATTAAAAATGGCAAATGTGTTGGTTATGGAACACATCTAATAATTGTGTTGGGTAAAATTAAGGAGGAATTTGCTTGCGTAATAATAATGCTGATTTACGTGTCATTCGGACAAAAGAATCAATTCGACACGCATTAGTAGAATTAATAAATGAAAAAGGTTTTGAAGCAATTACTGTTAAAGACATAACAACTATGGCGAAAATTAATAGAGGTACATTTTATGCACACTATCAAGACAAATTTGATTTAATGGCTAAATGTGAAGAGGAAATTATGCTTGATATGTCCAGAATTACAAAACAAAACTTTCCAAGTGTTATTGCCGCACTTGAAACTGACTCTAAGACTTTGACACCATTGTCCTTAACGGTTACATTATTTGAGTATTTGAACATAAATAGTGAATTTATGAAAGCTGTGTTAGGTCCCAAAGGGGATTTATCATTTCAAACAAGATTGAAAGAATTTATGTGGGAAACACTCTATGGAAATAATCCAAACGCATTTATAAAAGAAGAAAATTTCCTTGTTCCTGGACAATATTTAGCTTCTTATATGGGAACTGCAATAATAGGGGTAATTCAACAATGGTTAGAAAGTGGCAGGAAAGAGTCTCCTCAAGAAATGGCTCGTATCCTAACGACCATTACGGTTAATGGTCCCTACTTTGCAGCTGGTTTAAAAAAATAATCCTCAAAGAATAAGGGACATCATTGAAAGAACAGGTACTGCCCCTTTACTTCAATTAACCTTTTCCAAATAAGAATAAGGCTATTTTCCTTGCTCTTTTATCTTATCCTCTAAGCCTATTCGGAACCAACCACATCGTATTTGCGACAGCATCAAACAAGTAGACCAAGACTTTAATTATTCAAATCTTGATCTACTTGTTTAGTGTCCCTAATTTCACTAACCTGCTGCGATAGTTCAATACCTTACGTTTCCATTTCTATAATCAAGGCAATAATTCCTCCAATACGAAAAGGAGGAGATTTTTTTGTTATTATCAAGAACTTGGGAATTATATGAATCGGATAAAAAGATCGAAGGATTCTCCCCTCAGACATTAAAAGCATATAAGCTCCAATCTAAGCTACTTATCCAATACTTTGACGATGTGAATATTGAATCATTGACTACTGATCGGCTGAAAGAATACTTGGCAAAATCCAGTGAACACCTCAAGCCATCAAGTTTGGCTCATCGAATTCGATTTATTAAATTGATATTTCGTTGGTCACACGAAGAAGGGCATATACAGAAGAATCCTGCTGCAAAAATCAAAGAACCTAAACAGGGAAAACGGATTCCAAAATTTTTAACAGAGAGAGAAATAGAACACTTGAGGGAAGCATGTATTACACCAATGGAAAAGGCGTTATTTGAATTTATGTTTTCAACAGGTTGTAGAATAGGGGAAATTGTTTCTCTTGATAAAAATTGTATTAATTGGTCAAATCGTTCCGCCATTGTGCTTGGGAAAGGTAATAAGGAAAGGGAGGTCTACTTTAATATACGGTGTGAAATCTGGCTCAAACGATACTTGGATCTTCGTCAGGATAAAGACCCAGCTATTTTTGTTACTGAACGGCACCCACATAGAATGAATATTGGACAAATGAGATATATCATAAAACGAATATCAAGTCGAGCAGGGATCAACAAAGAAATTCATCCGCATCAACTACGCCACAGCTATGCGACACACCTATTGAACAACGGAGCTCCTATTGATGTTATTCAAAGTTTACTGGGACACGAAAAAAGCGAGACCACTAGGATTTATGCTCAGCTAAGTGGAAGCGTTAGAAGAGAATTTTACAGAAAATATTTTTAATAATGGATGGCAAAAGGCAACGGATACTCCGCTGCCTTTCACTATCGCCCCCGTTAGTTCAACAAGATTTTTACCTTTTCCCTTAATTCTTCAATTTCTTCAATCATTAATTTTGGATATTCTTTAGGCGTTGCGTGCTTTGTATTTTNCCCGTTAGTTCAACAAGATTTTTACCTTTTCCCTTAATTCTTCAATTTCTTCAATCATTAATTTTGGATATTCTTTAGGCGTTGCGTGCTTTGTATTTTTTTCCTTAAACACCTTGTAATCATTCAATGTATTCCAAAAGTGTGTTGCTCCATCTAAAAGGGCTTCTAAGAATTCTCTTTTAGGTAATGCAGCTTGTGCAAATACCTCAACAGGTTCCCATTCCCCCTCAATAGAAAGTTCCAATAAATTGCTGTTTATTGAGATTAATTTCATAAGATATGGATCGATACCATATGGTATTTCAACGTTCTCTCCTTCTAAATATTGCTCTATACCAACTATATAATCAGTCCATAAATCTAACCCACTAGGAATATCGTTTCCTACAACAATTTGATCATTATACTGAATCATTACATGCATTTGAATATGCTCCGGAGTAAATTTTCGATGTTCAAAAAGTTCTCTTAATTTTAAAGAATCATCTAAGGATATATAACTCTCTTCACCTTCACTAGTTTTTACTAGAAATGTACTTATTTTAAACATCATTAAACTCCTATATCTTTATTAAATTTTATAGCCATACTAACAAGTCCCTTTAGTTGNCTTCACTAGTTTTTACTAGAAATGTACTTATTTTAAACATCATTAAACTCCTATATCTTTATTAAATTTTATAGCCATACTAACAAGTCCCTTTAGTTGCATAAGAAAAAGAATGCTATCCATTTTCCTTAATTTATCATTTTTCCTTGTTCAACTAAACTGCTTCGTTAGCTTAATACACTAGATTAAAAAACGCCTCTTATTTTATTAAGAGGCGTTTACATAATCACCCTTATTGGCAATGACAAAAGGATCTTCGACTGGAAGATCCTTTTTGCTGCTTGTTCAATTAAAGCGCCCGATTGTTGAATAACTTTATCCATATATGAATGGTTCGCCGTGATGTGTCTAAATGAGGTTTATTAATTAGTTTTTTAGAACTTATGCCCTCTATCAAAGGTTGTAAAGAGACGAAACCAATGATATACTTTTTTATTGGTATCTGGTATACCAGATACCAACTGTTTCTTTTCCCTTTTTCGTAGATTATTAACAATACTGATAATCCCTTAAAATTTAACTACTATGCTTATAAAGGATGAAAATTGATGAGTTTCTTAAAGGTAGAACAACCCCAGTCATTTAAAGATCATGCTTATAATGAAATTAAGAAAGGCATTATTCAACATAAAGTCGAACCTGGATCCATGTTATATGAACGTTCACTTAGTGAAAGCCTTGGAATTAGCCGTACCCCATTAAAATTAGCTTTGCAACAGCTAGAACTAGAAGGGTGGATTCAGTCTATACCTAGAAAAGGTATTGTGGTCCAAACCATTAATAGACAAGATGTGGATGAAATTTTTCAACTGCGAAAGGCTAATGAAGTTTTGGCCATCGAGCTACTTATTCCTCTTCTTAATGACGAAACAATTGAGAAAATTGAGAAGATGGATAATCAACTATCCGACATTAAGAAAGACCCTATAAAATTTATGTATGCTGATTCAGCTTTTCACTTGTTCCTTGCTGAGCTAAGTCAAAATCATCGGCTGTATCAATTAATCCAAAACCTTACCGACCATGTTAATTGGTATGGGTTCGTTGCATTAAAGGCTGGAAAAAACTTAGATGAGGTTTCATACGAACATCGATTAATTATTGAGGGTCTAAAAGCAAGGAATTTACGTCAAACAACGGATGCTGTTTTAAACCATCTTGATATCTCACATCGCACAATCATAACAAATCTTAAGGAGTGAGAGTGAAGAGAAACATCTACAATTTCATCCTCTAGCTGATGTACTAAATATTCATTTTTAAAAGAAAGAAGGGACGTTGTTTCCTAAAAGAGGAACAACACAACATGAAAATCATCACCATTTCTTTACAAATTGTTATTTTATATATCTTTTCCTTTATCGGAACTGCGATTCATAACTTTTTCCATCTCGCTATTCCGGGAAGTATCATAGCACTGTTATTACTTTTTATTTGTCTATGTTTAAAAATTGTTCCAGTAAAGTTCATTGAAAGTGGAGCAGCTTATTTGATAAGTATATTAATGTTATTGTTTATTCCAACAACCGTTGGAATCATGAACTATCCTTCGTTACTTTCTATTCATGGTGCGTTGCTCGTTATAACGGTTTTATTAAGTACCATCATTTCCATTGCAATTTCAGGAACTGCAAGTCAATTTTTTGAGAAAAAAGCACAAAAAAGAAAGGATGATAAAGAATGCAACAAGTTTTCTTCGCATTCTGCATGATTCTATTAACCGTCGTTGTTTATTTAGCAATGTCTAAATTGTATAAACGATATGCCTATCCTTTTTTACTTCCCATTTTAACTACGACGACGGTAATCATCATCATCCTTGTAATGCTCCATATTCCGTACAAAAATTATATGGTAGGTGGGCAATGGGTGACTTCCCTTTTAGGACCAGCAGTTGTAGCACTTGCTTATCCTTTGTATAAACAACGTCGTTTTTTAATGAATTATTTATTTACAATAGTAGGTGGAGTTTTAATCGCCGCTATTTCTGGAATGGTCAGTGTTGGCCTTCTAGCTAAGCTACTAGGAATAAATCATACATTAATTCTTTCCATTATCCCTAAATCTCTTACTACTCCTGTTGCGATAGAAGTTGCTGAAGGGCTGGGGGGAAATGCCTCTATGGCAATTTTCGGTGTTATGATTGCGGGGATATTTGGTGCAATAATCGCTCCTACTATCTTTAAATTTATGAAAGTGCATAGTCCGATTGGAAGAGGGATTGCCCTCGGAAGTAACGCACATGCCATGGGAACTTCAAAAGCTGCCGAATACAGTGAACTCACATTTTCGATGAGTTCCGTTGCGATGACATTATGTGCAATCATCGGTACCTTTTTAGGACCAATTATTGTGTGGCTATTCCACTTTTAAGAAACTCTCTCACGAATAAAATACAGTTTACTTATACATGTAAGTATTCGATTAACCAACTAAAAAGAAGTCCAATTTCCTTTATCTGCTCTTTGGAAATTGGACTTTTTATCTGGCAAGATTGTACTCACCTAATTGCTAACGCTGAAAGTCCTTCTTAAACAGAACTAAATTGCTTTATGTAATCACTCAATAATTACCTTTGTAACAAAACCTTGGTAAAACCTCATTTACTTATGATACGGTTCACCGCAATGAATCTAAATGAGGTTGTTAATCTTAACCAGTCTCACCCACGCTTATCGATAGAAATAGCATAATTAACAGCTATCCTCTGTAAATGTAAAACGTTTTATAAAAGCATACAAAAAGCCGATTCCTACAAACTGTATAAATCGGCATTCGTTTTATAATTACCTTGAAGTATAACCTCATATGCATGAATCGTTGTACCTGTAATATAAGAAGATAAGTCAGATACTATCCAAAGACTCGCTTGCGCAATTTCATTAGCTTGACCACAACGATTTAACAAACTTAATTGTGGTGCGTATTCTGCTTCATTTAGAACAAATTGTTCAAGTGCACCGCGTAGCATTGGTGTATCGATGGCACCTGGTGCTACAGAGTTTACACGAATATTGAAAGGAATTATTTTCAAACAATAATTCCCTACGTTTTTATCATTTTCACTTTAAATTCGATTAAATTCACTAATCCATCGTACGAATAAATTACACGCTTACTTTTTGTAAGTCAATTTACTTGCAAACTTTTTGAGATTATTTAAAATAAGAAAGGTAAATTGATACAACTAGGAGGATTTTATTATGACATTCCAAGCAAAAGATTTCCGTACAGCTGAACACGAAATTGCAGACTTATTTTTAAATCGTTGGTCTCCACGTGCTTATGCTGACAAACCAGTAGCAGACGACGTATTAAATCGACTATTCGAAGCAGCTCGTTGGGCTCCTTCTTCAGGTAATAACCAACCTTGGCGCTTCATCGTCGCTAAAACTGAAGCTGACCGTGAAAAATTCCACCCAATCTTAATGGAAGGAAACTTAGTATGGGCTAAAAATGCACCAGTATTAGTATTAGTCGTTTCTGATAATACAAAAGGTTCAAATGAATTCGATGCTGGCACAGCTTGGGGATTCCTTTCATTACAAGCAGCTAAAGAAGGGTTAGTCACTCACCCAATGAGCGGTATATACAAAGATGTAGCAAAAGAAGCATTAAATATTCCTGAAAACTTTGATGTACAATTAGCGATCGCAATCGGGTACAAAGGTGAAAAAGAAATGCTTTCTCCAGAATTACAAGATCGTGAAACACCATCAGGTCGTCGCCCATTAGAAGAAATCGTATTTGAAGGTTCTTTCAAATAATTCTAATATAATCAAAACGTCCTCACTTTAGGGCTGACCATAAAACGATACATATAAAAACACCTTCATATTTAATTCGGGTATCGTACCTAAAATTAAATATGAAGGTGTTTTTTATTGGTGAATTCAACCTCGCTCTGGACAGACTTCACCCCTTGTTGAGGTTGTCCTTTTTTCAGCATCTGCATCACTTCCACTCCGCAGATAATCTGTTTGGCTGTTCGAAACATCTTTAATCCTAGAATTGAAGTTATCGTGCTAGAAGAATTTATATATGAAATATTAAATCCCAAGTTTAATAAACAAAAACTCAAAGTATAAAATAAGCCGTTCAGCTTTTATACCAACGGTTTATTTTAAAAACCTCATTTACTTATGATACGGTTCACCTTTCTTAATGTTAAGTCTATAATTATGTATTCCACAATCTGGCCCTTTAGTTGAACAAGTTCCCAAAGTATCACATGCATATTATATACAAATCTAGTTTACATAAAGTCACTTATCAGCAATAAAAAAGGATCTTCGATTGGAAGATCCTTTTAGCTGCTTGTTCCACTAAAGCGCCCTTTAATGGAATAACTATAATAAGTTCCTAAATCTTACTAACGCTGAAAACAGCGTTACGGTAACTCTATTTAAGCGACTCCACTAACTCGTTCAAACGGTCCCAAGTTTCGGTGATGCCCTGCAGCATGCCCATGTCCATGACGGTCTTAAGGGCCTCTTCGGAAACATATTCGGCACGGTTTATCAGCTTTGTCTTCCCACCCAAATCGATGAATTCCAATGTCATCTCGGTCGACGGCAAGGAATCATTCACATTGCCTTCAGCATCTGAAAAGTAATCGGTGTAGACGATCTTCTCCGGCTCGATAATCTCCTTATAAACTCCTTTGCCCCAGGCTTCCATACCAAAAAATTGACCCAGATTCTGATCGACACATTTCATACAGTAGTGCCAAATGCCTCCCGGACGGAAATCGACAGTGCAGACCGGAATCTCCCAGCCCCTCGGCCCCCACCAGCGTTTCAGATGCTCTGGCTCTTTAAACATATTGAATACGAGATCGCGTGGCGCATCGAAAACGCGCTCCAGTACCAATACCCGTTCGTTCTCTACTCTAGATACCATTGTGTTGTTTGACATCGTAATTCCTCCTTGATCATGAAATGATTTCATGATTTTTCCTTGTTCTGTACTTCCTTCAAATAATCATCTAGATTGTCGAATCTTTCTTGCATCACATTCCGGTAGGACTGTATCCAAGAATCCAGCGCTTGGAAGGGCTCGGGCCGGAGCTTGTAGATGCGACGGTTAGCTTCGGCCTGCACTTCCACAATCCCGTTGTCGCTAAGCACTTTTAGATGCTTCGAAGTTTGAGGCTGCCTCAATCCCAGCTGGTCGGCGATTTCCCCCACGGTCAGGGGACCTTCACGCAAGAGTTCGACGATATTCATACGATTTGGTTCAGACAAAGCACTCAGCGTCGTCATGTTCACGTCCAGAATCTTCCCTGGCATGTTTCTCACCTCGTCAAGTGATGATCTCCGGTAAAATCACATCTACATCATCACTAGTATTATCGTCCTGTCTATCTGATTATAACCAATGAGGAATATTCCCGTAAAGGAATATTTTAATTAAAGTGGTATCGGTTATAGTGCCGAATTCACAGAATCCAATCATTCATAGCTTGAGTGTAATGGAAACCGTTAGAATTTATATAACCTTATAGCTTCATACTTTATGTGGAGGCTTTTTTAAAATTTCGGAAATCATTCACAAACACCAATTGTATTACACACGATAATGATTATAAGTTCTTATATATAAAAATTAAAGTTTTTTGGAGGGATGAAAGGTGTGGCAAAATGAACAGGGATATTACCCTTATTATCAACGTAATTGTTCCAACTCGGCTTGTTTAAATCCCCATTGTCAATGTGGGGAGAATTGTAAGTGTAATCATAGCCATCAATGTCATGAGGGATGGGGAAACAACCCTATTTATAAGAAACAGAAAGTTAGTTTAAAAAGTTCCATGCGTTTAGTTTGGGAACAACACGTATACTGGACAAGAATGACGATCATAAGCTTGGCTTTTAATTTACCTGATGTAGACTCTACTATCAAACGTCTTCTCCGAAACGCTACAGATATGGGGAATTTACTAAAGCCTTTCTATGGAAATGAAATAGCCGAGAGGTACAGCAAATTAATAAGGGAGCACCTGTTAATTGCTGCGGAACTTGTCAAAGCTGCAAAAGCTGGAAATCAGAAAGATATAGCAGCCATAGAGAGAAGATGGCACGAGAATGGAGAAGAAGTTGCCGTATTCCTAAATAGAATAAATCCTTTTATTTCAAGAGAGGAATTCCAAAAAATGTGGTTTGAGCATCTGGCTCTTACTACACAGGAAGCAGTATTTATGCTCCAAAAAGATTTTGAATCAAGTATTGCTGTATTTAATAAAATTGAAACACAAGCCTTAGAAATGGCGGACACAATAACGGCTGGAATTGTGAAGCAATTCCCCGAAAAGTTTCAAAACAAGAGTTGATGAACTAAATGCTTACGTTAAATACAAACTTTTATAATGTCTCCAAAACTCTAACATAGATATCCGATTTTATTTAAAAGTGTTATTCAACAATCTGGCTAGATTGTTGAAGTGGAATGAATGAAGTAGCCCTATCCACTCCATTCATTCTACTTTGTCACTTTGCCGAACAGTCCAAAACCTTTCCATGCAAGGATCCCGAACATAGGTCTTAGTATAAGCCTCTTCATTAATTATACATAGTCTATTCTGTACCCTATGAAGAGAGTTGTGGTGAATCCAATGCGTTTTAATGAAGGACGGCAAAGGTTTCGTGGTTTTGAAAACCAAAGGTCCCCCGTTTCCCCAGATAAGTAGGGATAGGAGGATCCCGTGACGGTTCACGCCGTTCAAGGAATCCTTTTTTGAATTACCGGTTTGAACAAGAAACTGGACTAGCTCCATGTGATCCATCCGCAAATTATCGATTCGATTGCTGAACGGACTTGTATCCTCTATACACACCAAGTTGACATAACACCAAGTTCGGAAGTTCCGAACTATAAAACCCCTTGGTGCTCAAGGGGTTCCGAATCGTCCGTTTTTATCGTTTATACATGGTTGATGAATCAACACTTTCGGCTTCTGAAGAAGCCTGGTAGCTGCATAAAAAAGGGGTGTTTTATGCAAATTCTTCTTTCACTAAAGCACTCCGTTAGTTTAAATGAAGTCCGTCACAATCTTGTTGATAGAATAATGAATAAAGCGACCTTCACCTTGAATAATCGCAATTGTAGCTTAATAAAATTTCGATTAACAAATTCTTGACTTTATTTTGGATCATAAAAAACTGGAGCTGAATCAACGTTCTTAATCCATAAATATTCTTGCCCACTAATACCATCTTTCACCCATACATCTCCCTGAAAATCCTCTGCCTTCCTTCGAAACAAAGTAAGATAAGATCTAACTACTTGAGGATCTTCGTCAAGTTCATTCTTCCTTGGAAACGAGATTTGTTTTTGCTCTCCTGTTCTTATGTTTATAGCGTAAAGTGATGTGAACATATTTGGTACAGGTCCTTCTTTCCACTCCTTGTTCTCTTTCGCACGAGCCACAATTACCAAATCTTTAGAGAACCATTCCAGATCGAGGTCTACAAATCCTTTAGGTGTGTATTCCTTTTGTTGTTTAGATGTTGGGATTTCGGCAATCGTCATCTTCTTGTTTTCAACGAAAAATCTTCCTTCTCCTGAAATATAGGCCAATTGATTGGCTAGAGAAGCCCACTTAAACCAGTCTTTATACCCTAACATTTTTCCCACTGATTGAAAGTGTTTTCCTTGTGATGATAAGACACATAACGTATTGCTATCCATTGACCAAGAAGCTGTAGGAACAATTAAAAAGCTAACCCACTTCCCATCAGAACTCCACTTAAAATAATCGGCATCAATCCCAAACAAATCAGGTTCTTTAGTTTGAATAGTATAAAAAGGCTTCATTTTATCTTTAGCAAGATTTGCATCTACTGGAATTCTATAAAGTGGGATTGGGCCCCATCCAGTAGGACGTAAGCTGGATTGTGAGGCAACGATAAATTCTTTCCCGTTCGGAAACCATTCAAAACCACTAACCCCAAGTGAGACATTTTCAAAACCCTGTGGGCGACCGTTCTTTGTTTTCGTAACGTTTAATAAACCTTGATCATTGTAAGCCAGTTGATTATTTATCGGCGACCATTTAAAGTCAGATGTTACCACCCTTACATAAGGTTGGTAGCTTTCTTTTTCCTTTGTATCATAAATGAATAAATCCGATTTTTCTCCCTTCTCATCACCATCAATATAACCAATAAGCCGACCGTCATATGACCATTTCTGATTATACACATATCGATTCTTTGTAAGTTGTATTTCTTGATTTCCCTTTTTGATCCATAGTTGGTGATCACGGATAAATGCAGCAGTAAGTGGAGCTTCTGCACTGGCAATAGTAGATAAATCAAAACTGAATAATATCAGCAGTAATAATATCCGAAATAACAAGATCATCCCTCCTTCTTTTAGGATGACCATATATGTTATCACGATTCTCATTTCGCAATTAGTATGCACCTTTTTATTTAAAACCTTCTTCAGGTAACCTGCCCCGTAGTTGAATAAGGTGTTTTTATGAATGTATGATTTTGTATAGTTTCGTACATTAAATTTCCATCTTTACTGCATAGTGCTTTCAACGGCTGCTTTGTGCGCATCCGGACCTAAAGCACCCATAGCATCATATAAACATGCGTATATTTGTGACATTTCATTATTTTCAACATACTATTAATTAGCCCATGCAAGTAGTAAGTGCCTCCTTTAATACAAAAGGAGATGTTTGTATATGTCAGGTTGTGTAGATGGCGGATGTGATGGCGGTCGTGGATTTGGTGGCGGATTTGCCTTGTTAATTGTATTATTTATCCTCTTAATCATTATTGGATGTAGTTGTGGTGGTGGATTTGGCGGAGTTGGTGGCGGCGGAGTTGGTGGCGGCGGCTATGGTTACGGGGGCTTCTGCTAATAATAATTAACAAAAGGACGTCCGTCACAGGACGTCCTTCTTTAAATTAAAGATGGTTATTAAATTAAGATTGCTGACTATCAAGACCATGTTTATGTAAATAGTTTTTTCTCTTAGTTCATCCAGATAATAAAAAAAGGAGCTGTTGATCGGCTCCTGGGATTTAAGTAATGAATCCGTATTATTATTTAATGAGGCTAGCAAGAACCATTTCAGTAATGTCCACCATATCCCATGTCGTGAGACGGATAACCACCATATCCCATGCCATGAGATGGATAACCACCATACCCCATGCCATGAGATGGATAACCACCATATCCCATGCCATGAGATGGATAACCACCATACCCCATGCCATAAGATGGATAACCACCATATCCCATGCCATGAGATGGATAACCACCATACCCCATGCCATAAGACGGATAACCACCATATCCCATGCCGTAGCCATAACTTCCAACGTTTTGTCTTTCCATTTTATATCTCCTCCTCAAATTGTTTCAAATATAGTGTATGTGTCCATATTCAATGAGGGGTAGGTATTTGCCTATTTGTAAAGGATGTATGCTTGGTTGTTATTATATTTGAGGTATAGGCATAACCTCTCGTTGTACCAGCTTTCACAAGACAATTAGCAACAGTCAACGATTTACTGTTCTTTCACCCCCCCTAATAGAAGAAGGAGTTTTTATGAATGTATGATTTTGTATATTTTCACACATTAAAAAGACCATCATTTGGCAGCCTTTTTATGGCACTATCGCACCCGTTACTTTAAGTATAACTTTTCACAATCTTTGATATATAAAAAGAAAAATGTGTAGATAGAAACCTACAACATTCCCCAGAATAAATTGATTTCAGCGGTAAGAAAGCGAAGAATCAATCCTATGGTAACCATCTTAATTATTTGCTTTGGAGACTGATATAAAACAAAAATCGTGGCTATCCAAAGTAACAATTCCAGATTATATTTAATGTAAAAATACCAAACTCCAAACCCAAAAGCCTGTCTTGAAATAAGCATAAATATTATTGATGAAATGCAAATAGCAATTATACCTTTCCCTTTTGCATACCAACATACAAAAGCCAAAAATGGTGAAATAACAGTCATGATAATCCAAATCATCATATATGATTTAGGAAAAAAACCAGCTATCATAATAGTATAAAGATAATAGCTACCTACCATGCCTACAAAAAATAAAAAAACATTTATGGCAGACCTAACAGGTGATTTGCTATACGCAGATATTAGCATCGCAAGGAAAATCCAAACTCCCATACGAGAAAAGAAGTTACTTAAATCCAACACTTCAAGAAAGTATGGTAATAAATTACTGGCAGTTTCATCAAGCACCTTAGAAATTACACCTAAAATAACCCCTGCGATAAATATTAAAGTCGAATATAAAAATTTTCTTGATATCGGTATATTGATTGGTCTTCGAATTTCATTCAAAAAGTTTTTCATTTATTCCCCCCCAAATATAAACAATTTTTATTTCACATTTTTCTACTAACGGACATTAATCATCTGATTGTATTTTACAGTAGGTGAATACCTATTGTAATTTCTTGTTGAACAAACCTGCTTTGTTAGTTGAAGAAGTTTTTTCCGAATGTATGATTTTAGATATTTTCGTACATTGTAAAGACCACCAATTTGGTGGTCACGTTGTTGAATTAAAGCACTCCGTTAGCTTAATAAGAAATTGAACTTACTAAGTAAGATGTTCTTTAAAAATCTGTTTAAAATACGGCTTAAAATCAATTTCAATCATTTGTTGAGAATCCTCATTATCAATTGTTAGTAGCACACTTGCCCGTTCTTTCTTATCTGCTGTAATTTCAAGTTTTTCAACTCGTTTCAGGTCTAAAAGTGATAACAATCTATTTGAACTATGCATAGATACTTGTATTTTAACTTCACCATACGAGGGACAAAGCTTAATAACAAAGTCTTCCTGTCCATTAGAGAATCGATAAGTTGCTTCATTATAATAAAATGGCAAGTCTTTTGTAGTTGTATCTAATAACATTGGTTTCGATTCGAATAACGAAAGAAAGTCGTTTTCTTCTGGAAATATTGGCATCTTCATATCCCCTTTTTATCCCTATTTTAACATTCCTTATTGAACTAAACTGCCCAGTTAACTTAATAAGCTAGATTAAAAAACTCCTCTTATTCTATTTCAAAAAGAGTTTACATAATCATCCTTATTGGTATTGAAAAAGGATCTTCGGTTGGAAGATCCTTTTAGCTACTTGTTAAATTAAAGCGCCCGATTGTTGAAGATCGTTAAACAAATATAACCCCCGTTACTTGAATAAGGATTGAACTTTTAAAGCAACTTCTTTTGGTTAAACATCAATAGATGATAATCTTTTAATATTCTACATTACTTATATCTACTTAATATTTCTTCTGGAATATGACAATAATCGTTTGGACATCTAGCTAACCTATCTTGATGTTCTTCTGCACTTCTCACATAGTTTGTAAGAGGTAATACTTCAACAACTATAAGGTCATAATCATTTCTCTCATCAAGAAATGCTTTCGCTTCTTTTAAGTGTTCTTGCTTTTCACTATATACTCCTGTTCTGTATTTCTTACCAACATCTTGTCCTTGTTTATTCAAACTGTACGGATCAATTATTTCGAAAAAATATCCCATTAATTCCCTGAAAGTTACCACCGCTGGATCAAATCCTGTTTTTACACATTCGGCGTAACCATCATAATCACCCTCAAGAGTGTGACTTGTTCCATTAGCTCTTCCCGCTTCTGTAAACTTAACTCCAGGTAAAGTTTTTACAAAAGCTTGTACTCCCCATAAACATCCACCTGCAAAATATACTATTTCCATATTGTTCTCCCCCTTATGCAGCAAATTAGCCCAACAATCCCAGAATGGAGTCCAGTTCTTATTCAAGTATCGCGCCCTTTAATGGAGTAACTAAATTTGACCTCAGTCTTAAAATTAATTAATTCTTATTCAACTAACGCTACCCGTCAGTTGAACAAGAATTAATGGCGGCCGATAAAACAACCATATCTTGAACCAACATATAGTGAGTAAAACTACTTCAGCTGGGTAGTATATGTTTAGGATGGTGTGCTTTCATCATTAGCATATTCCCCATTAATAAACAAGGAAGTGAATAGATGAATCAGAGTAACGAACGCAATAACTTTGGTGGAAATGTAGAAGAAAGTGGCAACAATCAAGCTGGTAGTAATGCTAATCAAGGTGCGAGTGACTTTGGTGAAGCAGCAGCAGCAGGAACTCTTAATGGAGCCGTTGCGGGTGCTATGATAGGTGCTCAATTTGGACTAATTGGTACTGTAATAGGCGGTGTTTCAGGCGGTGCTATTGGTAACCAGATTGTAGAGGGGGCTGAAGTCGATGACAAAACAGCTTCCAAAAATCATGATGAGAGCAATAATAACTCTATAAATAAGTAGCAGGCACTTTACAAAAATGTATTTGTGTTAATCTCACCAAAAAAGGACCGTCAAAAAGACAGTCTTTTTTTTCACTAAAGCACCTCGTTAGTTTAAAATGCTTCATTTATAATGGGTAATATTATTAATTATCCATTCCTTTTCTATGTCAAAAAGGAAATCCCACTTTTTAGATTTTATCCAATCAAATAACTCATTAATTTCCTCATTGTCTTCTTCAAAACGAATAAAAAACCCATGTGCTAATATTAGGTCATCACTTTCGACATTCCTTTTTCTTTTTAACATAGTCTTTATACGTTCGATAACAGGTTTAATGGCAGTTTCATTTCCATGTCTATTGATACCTAACAAAGCATAGCCTTTAACTGCAACAGAACGGTCTTGTAAAGCCTCTAAAAAAGTCGGAAGTAAAGAATCATCCCCTATTTCATTTAGTGCCCATAAAATTGATATAGAGACATTTATTCCTTTCGTAATTTCAATAATTTAAGTTGATAAGAAAGATATGGCAGGCCCGGAAATATAAGAATAATAAGAGAAATCATCCCCAGTCCTTGAAAAAGGTTCGCGATACTTTCAGGTACCCATCCCAAATTACTAAAGACGCTAAGCAACCAAAATACAACAGTGGAAATGAAGAATGGAAGAGCAGCCTTCCCCATCTGCTTCTTTTCTCGTTCATATTTTTCAAAAGTAGTTAGTCTGTCTGTATAGATTGGCTTGGTTCCTGTAGGGGCACTAAATATATGAATTTCATTTCCTACAGAACACACATGTGACCATCCAGCAGCTTCAAAGAAGGCTAAATACTCAACATCTGCTTCCTTTTGATAATCCAGTGAATACTCAATGTCCTTACGTTCTCCTTTTCTTAGCTTGTATCCTAGCCCTGCAAATTTTTCTAAAAGCCATCCCTCTTTTGCATATTCGGCAAGCTTTTTCATCTCTTTCTCTTCAAAAAAAGCTAAACCACCACTAGGAATATATTTAACTTTTTTCATGTTAACTGCTCCCCTCTTCTTTTAAATACTTCTTCTGCATGTAATACCATTTCCCGTCTTCGCTTTACTTCTTTTTTCAAAAGTTCAATGCCCTTTTCTGTTGCAATATAGGTTTTTCTTTTCGGATCATAATCATCAAACAGTTGAATTAATTCGGCAGCTAACAGTTTCTTGATTGTTGTATACATAGAAGCAGGCCCA
Source organism: Paenibacillus sp. FJAT-29882 (assembly GCF_001510645.1). Lineage (GTDB taxonomy): Bacteria > Bacillota > Bacilli > Bacillales > DSM-1321 > Peribacillus. The sequence continues at coordinate 111,630 of NZ_LMVB01000010.1, forward strand.
ATTGAAAATCGCTGATCGGTCATTTCTTCAATCGTTTGCATAATGAGATAACCATGCTTCGCATCGACTAAAGACAATAAAATATAGTAAGCTGTGTCCGTCAGTTCACCCATTTCTAATGAGACATTTCTTCCCATTATATTCCTCCTTTATATCATTAAACGATATATCATTAAATATAATATATCGTTTAATGATATATAAGTCAATTAGAAATCTATTAATTCTTTCTTCCTTCACTAAAGCCTCTCTTAGTTGGCGTAGCGTCAGGAAAATGCAGATTTACAGCGTTAAGGAAATTTCAATATTAAAAAGCCTAATTTCTCAATTTAATGTGAAGAAATTAGGCTTTTTTCATTGCTCCATTAAATGGCCCGTTTGCTGAATAAGGTTTCTAAGGAACACATGAATGCTCTATACAAATCTAGTTAACATAAAATTCCTTATCGGTATTGAAAAAGGATCTTCGGTTGGAAGATCCTTTTAACGACTTTATTTCAAGAACTTTCTTTTCACTTAATAATATAATTAGTTATTAGCACTAAAGTTATAGTCCCAATAATCAAAGCAACAATGTGAATTAAAATCTTGTATCTCAGCTTAGTTTTTAATAAGAAATATAACTTAAAAGTGAAATAAATTAATATCATATCAATAGGTGCCTTAATTAATGAAATAATAAGTTTATTATTAATGTGGAAGTTTTCATAAATAAACTCCTTAAAAGAATAATTATTTACCATTCCAAGAATAGATAAAACGACTTGATAAACAAAAAACTTAAAGAGGTTCACACAATTCAACTCCCCTCAACTATCCTGCTCCGTTACTTTAAGTGTAAAATTTCACAATCTCTTCTAAACTCTAACATACATATCCAATTTTTTTAAAGTGTTATTCAATTAAATAGCCGTTTGCTGAATAAAGGTTCTATATGGAACACATGAATGTTTTATACAGATCTAGTTAACATAAGGTCAATTTTCGGAACTTCCGAAACATAAAACCCCTTGGTACTCAAGGGGTTCCGACTAGATCAACGCACTGTTGAATTAAAGCATCTGTTAGTGAAAGAAATACCTTAGAGAAAAATTACAATAAATAGTAATCCTATACCTATAAGAAATCCACCAATCAACTCATAATTGTCCAACAAGAAGAAGAATTTACTTTTATTGTTAAAATCGAATGATACAATCCTTTTTCTTAACCAAAATCCAAAAATGATAGTAAAAAGGAGCCCAAAAAGAAGTAACAGTGGAGTATCTTTTATATATGTTTCACTTCCCATTATTCACACCTACCAGTAATCACTAAAGATTAATAATTAATTTTATTAATCTTGCTTTTTATAAAAGTATACTGCTTCTTTAGTTGAATAGGGGGTTTTTCTGAATGTATGATTTTGTATATTTTCGTACATTGACTGTGATTTAGCCACGAGAATTGACCTTATAGGCAATAAAAAAAGATCTTTCAATAGAAGGATTCTTTTATACTTTCTTATTCCACTTAAACACTCAGTTAGTTAAAATTCATCAACCTTTTGACCTCACTTATATCCACCCAATATTAACAGAATCATCATGAAAAAATTCAATTACAAATCTTTGGGTTGGGCAGTACATATATAAATCTGTTCCTAACCAAATGATATCATCAATTTTACTTAACATCTGTGTAGTTAATGAAGTTTTTACACATGGATAATCATCATATCCCCAAAAGGCATATATAGGAGTTGTAGTATCAAATCCTTTAGAATGTAACATCAAAGGTATATTTTTAATATCTTGTATATTTAATTCCAGTTTATTAACATTACCTTTCTCCCAATCAATTCTGTTCCAAAAGGCAATTGGAAAAGTTCCAGAGAAATTTCCAACAATTAAATCACTTTTATTTGTATCCAAAATTTCAATTTCCAACAAATTATCGAATACCTCTTCGAACAAGTCTTTTACTTCTTTCTCTTTTTTCATTTTTTGCTGAAATATTTCTTTTTGTTTTCGTGCAGTTAATAATTCACTTAATCTCTTCTGTCTTTCTTCTTTGTTCATCCTAATGTCACCTCCTTCCTATACCATTTTTTATTCAACTAAAAGGAGTGCTTATATACGGTATCAATTAAAAACCTTTCAAGACAAATCATACCCAATGAGGATCCAAGTCAAGTCCTTATACGCTTATCTTTGCATACATGTAAACAATGATAAAGGGTGCAGCATATCAGTACTGCTTCTTTAGTTGAATAGGGAGTTTCTCCGAATGTATGATTTTAAATATTTTCGTACATTGAAAAGACCACCAATTTGGTGGTCACGTTGTTGAATTAAAGCACCCGTTAGTTGAACAAGGAGACATCCTTTATTTGAATATCTCGTCTATTTCATTTCTGTCGTAATCTAATATCCAATCGTTGTATTTTTCATAAACATCTCTTATTGTTTCGGGCGAAGTCGCCAATAAATCACAACCCCTGTCATCATAAACATGAAATATAGTTTTCCTGTTGATGTTTATAAAATAGACGCTATTAAAAATACTTGGTCTTATCCCCATATCCTGATTGCAGATTGCTTTTAACATAGGAATGTATTTGAAGTCAGACGTTTTACATTTTAAAGTAAATCTATGTGTTTTATATGTTCCTTCTTCATCATCGTCAGGAAAAATATAAGGAATTGTTTTTTGGTTTAACCCATATAAGACCGATTTCTCTTTAATATAGCGAGAAAAAGTTTTTGATTTATGTTTAAAACCATCTGCATAATCGTTTACGTCAACTACGATATAAATATCATCGTTATGAGAATGCAAGGACTTAAATAAAGCGATAGCCCTTTTATATACTCCTTGCAGATATGGGCTATTTTCATAAGCGTAATCACTATCATAGTCCACACCTAATTCAAAACGGATACCAATTTTCCAACTATAAAACAAAGGTGGTCTAAGTTCTAAGTTCGGGAAATTCTCATTCATAAAGTCGTTTAAAAGCATATTGCACCTCGTTAATTTCCTTCATTGTACCATTCCTTATTGAACTAACCTGCCCCGTTAGCTTAATAAGCTAGATTAAAAAACTCCTCTTATTTTATTAAGAAGAGTTTACATAATCATCTTTATCGGCATTAAAAAAAGATCTTCGACTGGAAGATCCATTTAGCTACTTGTTCAATTAAAGCCCCTATAATTGAAAAGGGGATTTTTATACTAATACGGGGATGCTAGTAGTTTTATTTTGTAGGTGTTTTGGTAAACCATGATAAGCTGATCTAATTTTTGACTGCAATTAATGGTGTCGTGGCTATTTAAGCCTGTTTCCTTTGCAATCAGAATTAATTCCTTTTTCAATTCATTGATCCTGTTTTCTAAATCGTCCATTTCTGCAAATACCATTCAACAAGATAACCTCCTAAAATATGTCCATTATTTTAGGCAACTCAGCCATCATAGTTAAAACTTTAGATCTGTAGTTTTGCGTCCTTATTTTTCAATAAGTTTGCCTTTTCTGTTTATATATTACTGTAATTAGATTCCGGAATTTGTCGCATCTTGTTGTTGCTATTGAAATAATTGCCCAGAGGGTGGATTCATGGATCTTTAACAATATGGTCCTTTAGTTGAACAAGAATCTAAAGGTAATTTATGCATACGTTATACAAATCCAGTTAACATAAAGTCAATTATCGGCAAAAAAGAGGTTGGGTATCTAAAAGGTACCCAACCTCTTTTTATTCTAGTAATCCTTTATCTTTGAATATTTTCCTTAATGATTCATTCACCAATTCAGATTTATAGTTTTTAGGAACACGATCAATGATGTTTAATATATCTTCATAACGGTAACTCTTAGAAAATAAACACTAAAAAAGCCCGCATAATGCCGGCTTTTTTAGTGTTTATTTACTTTGTTGCTTGCGTTGCAGGCAGAGCATCCGTATGAGTGAATGAAGAATCCACGTTTGTACTTGAAGATATTTTCACTGCTGCAAAATCAAATGAGGCTTTTGTTTTACCTTTGAAGTCTTTAATGATCATCGTTCCTTTTTTACCGGCTAATGATAGATTCGTGTGGTTGATCACAAGAGCTTTACGGTCAGCTGTAAGAAAATAAGAAGCAGGATCAAATTCTACTACACTTCCATTGCTATACTGAACATTGAATTGCAGCCAAACCATTACATCGCCTGCTATATATTCTTTCGGCACTGCTTCAGTCAAATTAATTTTCGTTTGAGTAGTAGAAATCACTTGCGCATTTGCAACCCATGGAATATAAAAATTTTCGTTTCCCAATACGAAGAAATACGTTCTATATAACAGATTGGCAAATTCGCCACGAGTAATATTTAGGTTTGTGCCGTAAGATGTATTAGTCTTGCCTGATGTAATGCCGGTTCCATGCAAAGCTTCAATATAAGGNATTGGCAAATTCGCCACGAGTAATATTTAGGTTTGTGCCGTAAGATGTATTAGTCTTGCCTGATGTAATGCCGGTTCCATGCAAAGCTTCAATATAAGGCTTGAACACGCCACCGGCATCTGTGAATGGCGTTTGCTTTGCATACTTCTCTAATTCATATGCTGTTACAAGAAATTTAGCCATTGCGCCACGGCTTAAGGTNGAACACGCCACCGGCATCTGTGAATGGCGTTTGCTTTGCATACTTCTCTAATTCATATGCTGTTACAAGAAATTTAGCCATTGCGCCACGGCTTAAGGTCTGTCCTGGCTTGAACTCTGTTTTCGTCACACCAGAAATTACGCCGATTTCAGCAAGGGCATTGACAGATCCCCTTACGCGGGCATTTAAATCTCTAAAACCTGCATCAGGTGCGTTTTTCGTATCAAACAGGCGCATATTAGCTAAAATAACGGCCGCATCGCCTCGTGTTAACGTTTGGCTTGCGCCAAATTTTGTTGCCGAAATACCGTTGATTGCTTCTCTATCATATAAAAAGCTGACAGCTTCATCATACTGGCTTCCTACATCCGTAAATGGGTGGTTCGACTCTGCGCTCACTGAAACTGCTAAACTAGAAATGGCTACTGTGGTAGCTGTTGCAGCTGCGAATAGCGAATATTTGTTCAATGGGTTATCTCCTATTCTTCAATTATTAAAATGATTCTATCACCTTTAATTAAACAGGTAAATATTAACAAACTCAAAATGATAAATTTTTTTCAACTAACCTGCTGAATTAACTGAACTAGATCCCAAAGTTTCAAATGAATACCTTATACAAATCTAGTTAACATAAAAGGAATTATCGGTAAAAAAAAGGATTGGGTCCCTCTTAGATATCCAATCCTTTTTGTTTCTTTGGTCACTGTTCATATTTTTCTAGAAAGTCGGCTAATGCTAAATGAAACACATCAGACTTATTGATCCTCTCAGCTTCACAAAACTCATCTAAACGTTTACCAATGACACGATCAATAACAATCGTCTTTCTTATTTTGTCACTTCGTGGCAACTGTTTGACGCGATCATAAAGACTTGGCTCATTGGTTTGTGTAGTTGGGGTAACCTCTTGCCATGATTTAAGCATTTCCTTAATCATATGGATTTCATCTTGGGTGAACGGCTCATGAACTATAGGTGAATGATTCGTGAATTCCTTATTACTCTCTGCGAACTTCTGATTACTTCGTGTGAAAGGTGTATGAACTTTAGGTGAACTCGATTTCACATAATCAAAAATACTTTTATCAAGGGGTTCTTCACCTTCTCCAATAAAAAACCAACCCTTTTGACCAGAGTTTCTAAATTCATATCCAGCCTCTTTTAATGCATGTCTAAATGGTTTTTCACTTATGCCAGGTATTTGTTTAGCCACATCGCCTGTCTTTACTCCTTCTTGTGCTAATCCTTCTAAAATGCTTCGTATGGATGCTTTTTGATCTACACTCATAGGTTGTTCACCCTCATTTCACTTAAACTCATATATGTATGATTCCATGTGAAATGCGTATGACCTTCAAGTAAGTTAACATAATCACGCTTATAGGAATACTCATGAGAACTTGAATAAAATACTAGATACTCTATAAATGGTTACGTAATATATAATGGAATTATTCTGTATTAGAAAGTAGGTCATTGTTTGAGAAAATTTATCCTCTATATATTATTTTTTCTTCTCATTTTCGATATTTTTCATTTGATTTATCGAATAAAGCAATACAATCTTGCTAATTTAGATTATGGTGATTTTCTTTCAATAATCACACTTTTAATTGCAGTTTTGTTAATCATTCAATTAAATAGGCCAAAGAAAAAATTAACAAAATTTAAGCATTTCCATTCGGAAGCCTTTAATGCCGTAGAGAGAAAAGAGTATGAAAAAGCTCTTCAAATTAGAGAAGAAGGTTTAAGATTAACCACTCTAAATAATCTTCAACGCGCAGAGCTTTACTATGGAAATGGAAGCACTTATCTATATCTGAATGATTATGAAAATGCCACATATTACTTTGTTAAAGCCTTTGAAATAACTAAGCAAGAGGAATTCCCATACGATGATCAATACGTAACAATTATTGAAAGTTATGTAAAGGCTAATAGAAAAAATGACGCTATTCATTTAGTTGAAGACCTATTGAAAAGACAATCTTATAATAAAAAATTTAAAAAGCTAGAACCCATAAGAGATAGATTATTAATGTAATTCTAAGTGTATGCTCTATACAAATCTTGTTAACATAAAGTCAACTCTCGGAAGTTCCGAAACATAAAACCCCTTGGCGCTCTCAAGGGGTTCCGAATCGTCCGTTTTTATCGTTTATACATGATTTTATACATGGTTGATGAATCAACATTTTCGGCTTCTGAAGAAGCATGATAGCTGCATAAAAAAGGGGTGTTTTATGCAAATTTTTCTTTCACTAAAGCACTCTGTTAGCATAGGTAACATTTAATTGCGTAAATTAAATGTTTTGTCTGGATTCTTTTTCCTGAAGTTCATACATTGCTACTTTGTAACTTATTACTTCTAAATGTTTAAGATTTTCATAAAGTTTCTTCTGTACCTCTAATTTATGCTCCATCATCATTTCTTTTCTTTGAAGGAATGTCTCGTCTCCTAATTCATAAAGTTCTACATATTCTTTTATTTTGACAATAGGCATTCCTGTCAACCGGAGAGATCGAATAAAATTTAGCCACTCAATATTTTGATCGTTATATATTCTACGACCATTGGAATCACGAGAAATATTCTTTAAAATCCCTTCTCTTTCATAAAATCTAAGTGTATTTGCTGATACATCTAAATTTTCAACTACATATTTCAATGAATAGGACATTTAACTCTCTCCTTTTAAGTTATAGTTACTATAAGTAAATTTATATCACTAATCAGAAAATAATTTAAACAAACCTTATTTAATCACAGTAATTCTTTCGCCTACTTATGATTTGACTTGTAGTAACAATAATAACTTACAATCAAATTATATTAAATAAGGAGGTAATTATTTATGAGTAAGATTTGGTTTATTACAGGTGCTACACGAGGTATGGGAGCTGAGATTGCAAAGGCAGCACTAGCCTCTGGTAATCAAGTAGTAGCGACGGGTCGCCGTGCAGATGCGGTAACTAAGGCACTGGGCACATCGGACAACCTCTTCGTCACGGAACTTGACATCACACGTGAGGATCAAGTAAAGAACGCAGTTGAGGCAGCAATCAATCGCTTTGGGCGTATTGATGTACTGGTAAACAATGCTGGGTATGGACATCTCGGTGTCTTTGAGGAAACTTCGTTGGAGGATATCCGTGCTCAGTATAATACAAATGTTTTTGGAACGATGGCAGTAACTCAAGCGGTCATCCCATTTATGCGTAAACAGCGTAGTGGGCGTATTATCAACATTTCGTCTGTTGCAGGTTTGAAGGGTGTTTTCGGCGGTTCAATCTATAATTCCAGCAAATTTGCGGTAGAGGGTTTCTCACAGTCAATCGCTGAAGAACTCGCTCCATTCGGAGTTTTCGTAACTGTCGTCTCACCAGGCTTCTTCCGGACAGATTTCCTTGACTTAAGTTCTGTTAAATATTCTAAAGTGGGCATTAGTGACTACTCTGAGGCACTAGCGGAATTTCGTTATTTCCACGACAACCGGAATCATTTCCAAGCCGGTGACCCGGCGAAACTTGCTTCAGTTGTCCTTCACCTGGTTCAGGTCGAGAAGCCACCGGTTTCTTTTGTTGCGGGAACTGATGCAGTGGATTGGGCGACGAGTGCTATTAATCAAAAACAGGACCAACTCGATGAGTGGCGTGATCTTTCAGTCAGCACCGATGGCACGTGGTAAGAACAATCAAGACCTATATCTTTGTACAATAACTTTTAGAGGGGGGATTTCCCCTCTCTTTTTTGTATAGATCTTCTTCAACTAACCTGCCCCGTTCGTTGAAGAAGTTTTTTTTGAATGTATGATTTTAGATATTTTCGTACATTCAAAAGAATGGTTTAGCCATGAGACTTCACCTTATAGGCATGAGAAAAAGATTTTTCAATCGAAAGATCCTTTTCTACTACTTANATATTTTCGTACATTCAAAAGAATGGTTTAGCCATGAGACTTCACCTTATAGGCATGAGAAAAAGATTTTTCAATCGAAAGATCCTTTTCTACTACTTATTCCACTTAATTCCTCGTTAATTACACAACAACTTCGCTTGCTGAACTGCCCCCTTTCAAATAACTCACAAACAAAATAATGAATTAAATAGCAACAGATTGAAAAACATAAAGATATGTGCTTTGAAGAAGGGTGGCACTAATCGTGAATTTAATTAGGAGGATTACAATGGGAATTTTAAGTGGAAATCCAACAGATGAACCAATGCACTATGGAGAAGTTTTTGGAACGTGGGTGTTTCTTACAACGGTTAAAGGCTTAATCGCAGGTTATCAAACCCACCTAAATCATGCGGGTGATGAAGACTTGCAAAAATTACTTGAGGAAGCCATTCAGGGTGGGCAACAAGAAATTAAACAGATTGAAACTTTATTAAAAGCAAATGGAATTGGCCTACCTCCAACACCTCCTGAGCGACCTAAAGCATGCTTAGAGGACATTCCTGCTGGAGCACGATTTCAGGACCCCGAAATAGCAGCTGCTCTTTCAATGAGCATTGCGGCAGGATTAGTATCGTGTAGTACAATTATGGGGCAATGCATTCGAGAAGACATTGCTATAATGTTCGGGCAGTTTCATATTCAAAAGGCGGCACTCGGAGCTAAAGCTCTACGACTAAATAAAGAAAAAGGATGGTTAGTTCCACCACCATTACACCATTATAAAGCTGAAGATTGTTAGTTAATTTAAAACTGGTACAAGGGGAGCAGAACTTTTAATCTGCTCCCTTTTCTCTCTTAAAGTAATCTGTCAGTGGAATAAGGACAAATTTTTTTCGTTTAAAATGAATGTACGTTTTTAG
>NZ_LMVB01000010.1:121418-181023 GCF_001510645.1 Paenibacillus sp. FJAT-29882
GGAGCAGAACTTTTAATCTGCTCCCTTTTCTCTCTTAAAGTAATCTGTCAGTGGAATAAGGACAAATTTTTTTCGTTTAAAATGAATGTACGTTTTTAGTTAGAATCGTACATTAAGAAGATCGCCAATTGGCGGCCTTCTTATGACGGTAACGCACCTGTTAGTAAGCGAACTCCATATATTTTTCTTTTTCGCGTATGCTTGAATTAAAGTGTGACAATAATCGGACCATTTTTAGTAATGATAATCGTATGTTCCAATTGAGCTACAAAACTTTTTTCTGTAGCATAGGTCCAGCCGTCTTCTTTTTGGAATACTTCTTCTTCCAAGGTTGAGATAAATGGTTCGAATGCGATAACCATCCCCTCCTTTAATAATTCATCATCCCATGTATCATTATAATTATAAATGTGGTCAGGTGCTTCGTGTATTGTACGTCCAATACCATGTCCTGTAAGGTTTTTGATAACAGTTAATCCATTCTCTCTCGCTGTTTGGAATACTACTTTTCCGATTCCACTTTTTTTGGAACCAGGTTTTGCTTTCTTAAGCCCTGCTTCAAATGCCTTTTTAGCAACGTCGCATATTTTCGTTAATACTTCTTCTCCTTCGCCTACTACAAACGAGATTCCTGTATCTGCGAAATAACCGTTTTTGGAACCAGAAACATCTATATTTACTAAATCCCCTTCATGAATAACCCGAGAACCCGGAATACCATGTGCCACTTCTTCATTAACACTAATGCAAGTATAGCCAGGAAAATCATATTCACCTTTTGGGGCTGAAACTGCACCTGCTTTCTCTAAAAGCTCTCCGGCTATATCATCAAGTTCTTTGGTCGTTATGCCAGGAATTGTTCTTTGTACCAATTCATCTCTAATGGAGGCAACAATTTTGCCAATTTCCTTCAAACCATTAAAATCTTCTTCTGTTTTTGCAACCATTTTTCTTCACCTCATTTTTGTCTTCGTAGACTCTTCAATTAATTCCTTCTATGCCATAAACATTGCCACCAAATTCCCTTAATTATACATTGAAGAGCCTTGATTTTATCATACTTTTTCACTTGGAGTTGAATGTATGATATTAGATAGTTTCGTACATTAAATTTCCATCTTTACTGAATAGTACTTTCAACGGCTGCTTTGTGCGCATCCGAACCTAAAGCACCCATAGCATCATGCACAATGATAACTATTAAAAGACAACCAAGGGGAGGTCTTGGTTGTCTTTTAGAAGAGGCAATATTTCTTGCGTTTCATTCTATTGAGAAGGACGTATCTCATTTCCATGTTACGCCCTAATTTAGTGAATGAGCTTATTTTCACTCAAAATAGGTGATTACCTAAAAACTTATTAACTAAAAAAATAAAGTCTAATATGATCGCTCATAATACTTGATTTATATATGTTAAATTGTGTTATCCTAATCTGGATAACCCCTAAAACAAAGACCCCCTTATTTGGAGGTCTTTGTGTTTTTATGCGAGTCGATATTTTTTGTCTGGAGTTGGGAGTCTATACCCATTTCTATGCTATGCATTAATTTAGTAAATGAGCTTATCTTCACTAAAAATACAGTTAAAAGTCCTACAAAATCATATAAACATGCTTATATTTGTGTCATTTCATTATTTTAAGCATACAATTAATTAGCCCATTTAGTACCTCCTTTAGAAAAAGGAGATGTTTATATATGTCAGGTTTTGTTGATGGCGGTTGTGGCGGTGGATTCGGCGGCGGCTTTGCCTTGATTATCGTATTGTTTATCCTCTTAATCATTATTGCCTGTAGTTGCGGCGGCGGAGGATTCTTTTAAGAAGTAAGGGCGACCGTTATGGTCGTCCTTCTTTAAATTTAACCATGGTTATTTAACTATGATTGCTGAATATATGAAAAATCATTTCCATGCTATTGCCTAATTTAGTGAATGGGCTCATCTTCACTCAAAATAGGAGTACCAATTAAATAAAAGGTCCTCCATCATATAAACTTACGTATTATTTGTGTCATTTCATTATTTTCGACATACTATGAATTAGCCCACGCAAGTAGTTAGTACCTCCTTTAAAACAAAAGGAGATGTTTGTATATGTCAGGTTGTGTAGATGGCGGATTTGATGGCGGTCGTGGATTTGGTGGCGGCTTTGCCTTGATTATCGTATTGTTTATCCTCTTAATCATTATTGGATGTAGCTGTGGCGGTGGATTCGGTGGCGGATTCGGCGGCGGTGGCTATGGTTACGGGGGCGGTTACGGAGGCGGTTACGGAGGCTTCTGCTAATAAATAAGTAACAAAATGGACGACCGTCATAGGCCGTCCATCTTTATTTTAAAGCTGGTTATTAAATTAAGATTGCTGACTCTTAAGACCATGTTTTTTCTAATAGGTTTCATTCTCTTAGTTCGTCCAGATAATAAAAAAAGGAGCTGTTTATCGGCTCCTGAGATTTAAGCAATACATCCGTATTATTATTTAATGAGGCTAGCAAGAATCATCTCAGTAATTTCCACAACATCCGTGATGGTGGTACGGGTAACCGCCATATCCCATGCCGTGAGATGGATAACCACCATATCCCATGCCGTAGCCATAACCTCCAACTTGTCTTTCCATTTTATATCTCCTCCTCCAATTGTTTCAAAAATAGTGTATGTGTCCATATTCAATGAGGGGTAGGTATTTGCCTATTTGTAAAGGATGTATGCTTGGTTGTTATTATATTTGAGGTATAGTCATAACCTATCGTTGTACTAGCTTTCACAAGACAATTAGCAACAGTCAACGATTTACTGTTCTCTCAACTAACCCTCTCCTAATAGAAGAAGGAGTTTTTCTGAATGTATGATTTTGTATATTTTCGTACATTTATTTCGTTGATATAACTGGGCCCTCTTGATAAACTATCCATTTCGTTTACTTTTGCCCCACCTTCCGAACTACTTTTGGAAGTAAATGTTAGTTCTCTAGGAGGTTCAGTGAATTCATTTGTTGATCCCCCACTACTACTACTTGTAGTATAGGAGTATTCAAGTTTTCGCATGGAAGATAACTCTTCTAAAGAACCCTTGTATTTTAATACAAGTTCATCACTATCTTTGTTAGAGTAGATCTTTGTTCCGTCATTATCTTCCCATGTTTCTGTTCCTTTATAAGAATATTCTGCTTCCCAATGTTCACTTTCTCCAATAAATTTATAATTATTGTTAGTAACCTCATCTTTAGTAACTTCCGTACAAGCTGTTAAAACCAATATTGTAAATAGTAGCATAAGTATTTTTTTCATTTTACCTCCCCTTTACAATTTTATTTTACCACAATAATCCAGTTACTTTATTCAACTATTTTACCGTTACTTTAAGTGCATTCTTTCACAATCTCAATAGAGTAGAGCTTATTGGTACATAATCAAATTAGCATTAAATTAAGACTTCATAATGTCTCAATGGCACGGGCAATAGATGGGAGAGCTTCCTTATAAGACGGGCAGCTCTCTTTTTCTAGTTAAGGTATGGCCACAACGATTAGCATTAAATCATCATCGTCCACTTTCTCAGAGAATGATTATGAAATATGAGATTCGGCCTTTAACTAGAGAGAAAGTTTCTAATTATATCAATCATCACATGAAGCTAGCAGGAGCAAAAATGCCAATCTTTACAGAAACAGCAGTAGAAGCAATCGCATTACGATCCCAATGGAGGCCCCGGGTTATCAATACCCTAACGATTAACAGTTTATTATTTGGTCTTCAACTAAAGAAAGAACAGATTGAGGAAATCGTCAGATTAGCAATAGAGGATAATGGCTAATCATGAGGCGAGGGATATTAGTATTTGACCATCATCAGCAAGAATGGAGAGTTTGAATATATCAACGTTTAATATATTACATACCAAGCAATCATTAGCACCTTTAAAAGTACTACATAATCGAAGTACGTCATCTATCTTTTTAGGTATATTGTTATTACTTATCTTTGAATAATAATCATGATTTTCAATACCCTTTGATGTTTAGATATCTTTATCTAGGAGATTAAATAATGAGTTTATAAACTTGGAAAATTTGATAAATATATAGATTAAAGAGGCTCCAGTTTCTCCAGCCTCTTTAATTATATTATTCTTGTTTTACCCGGACAGTCAGCAGTATTAAAAAGGATAGAATGACGATTGAAATCACCCACATCCATGCCATTTTCATATTACCAGAATCAATCGCTATATAAATAGCTGTAGGTATCGTCTGTGTTTCTCCCGGAATGTTACCAGCAAACATTAAGGTAGCACCAAATTCACCCAATGCCCGTGCAAAGCTTAATATACTTCCAGAAATAAGGGCCTTTGAAGCTAGAGGAATGGAAATAAATAAGAAAATCCTCCATTCATTCGCTCCATCTACCCTAGCTGCCTCTTCAATGTCAAGGTTTACTCCTTGAAATCCTGATTTTGCGGACTGATACATAAGTGGAAATGCTACAACTATTGAAGCAATGACAGCAGCCCACCAAGTGAAAATGATGGGCTGCTTAAAAAGCCATTCAATAGCCTGTCCAGCCATGCTATTCTTTCCAAAGATGACAATAAGAAAAAATCCAACAACTGTAGGAGGGAGAACCATCGGGAGCATGAGAGTAGTTTCCAAAATGGATTTCCCCTTAAAAGATCTTCTAGCTAAGATTCGTCCTATCAATGTTCCAATCAAAATCACTATAACACCTGATATAGTAGCTATTTTTATCGACAACCAAATTGGACTCAAAAATTCTTGCATAAAATCTTTATTTAATAGTAAATCCATATTCCTCAAATACCTTTAATGCATCGTCGCTTTGTAAATACTCATAAAATTCTTTTGCTGCTCCGTAATGTTTAGAGTCCTTAATGATACCGACAGGATAAATAATAGGAATGTGTGTTGCAGGACCGGCGGTTGCAACAATTTCTACCTTATCTGAAACCAATGCATCTGTTTTGTACACAATTCCAGCTTCAACATTACCGGTCTCCGCATAGGATAATACTTGACGGACATCCTTTGCATAAACTACTTTTGACTCAACATCTTTCCATATATCCATCTTTTCAAGAGACTCTTTTGCATATTTTCCTGCAGGCACTGTTTCAGGAGTTCCGATTGAAATTTTATCTACTTCAGCTTTTACAAGATCTTCGAAACCTTTAATAGATTGATCGTCTTTAGGGACAACTAAAACGAGTTCATTTCCAAGAAGATCCAATCCGTCTTCTTTCGCAATATTTCCTTCCTCAACCAATAAATTAAATTTATCTTCTGCTGCTGAGAAAAATAGATCAACCGGCGCTCCTTGAGAGATTTGTTGCTGCAAAGAACCAGAAGCCCCAAAGTTGAATTTCAACTTTATTTCGGGATGTTCTTCTTGATATGTATGTTGAATAACATCCATTGCATCTTTCAAACTAGCTGCTGCTGAAATGGTTAATTCAACATTTTCCTTAATTTCAGATGCTGTTTGTGTTACCTGCTTGTCTGAAGATTGATCTGCACTCTCTTTATTAGAACACGCTACTGCAAACATAAGTACAAATAAGAGTGTACTGACAAATTTAAACCGCTTTTGCATGTTTCCACCTCTACCCTCTCCACCCTATAGATATAATTTTTTATAACTATTTACATCTTATACCAACTAATTATAAAAATAAATATTTTTTTCAAACTTTTCAGAAAATTCACTTTGATAAATATAAACCTGTGAATTTTTCCTATTATCCATCTAGATGAATACGATTTTATGTTTTGTAATCAAATAAATGCACTTTATTCATATCCACTGCTAGCTTGAGGGCATGTCCTTGTTTAACATCAGATCGTGTATCAAGTCGGGTAGTAAATAGTTGGCCCGCAATTTGTGAGTGTAGAATATTTTCTTCATCCAATAATTCAATTACTTCTATTTTCGTATTGATGATAGAACCTCTAGAAGTTTTAATAAAGACAGATCATCATTAAGAACTTTATTACGAACAGTTAAACTTTTTTTAAAGCAGTCAATCTTTATTTTAAACGGTTAAACTTCATTTTAAATACACATCACTAACCATTAAATTTAATTTCCGTTTAATTAAATTTAATGGTTAGGAAAATTGCTACTCATAAAAAGGGCAGCCAATATTGGTGAAGGTTAACTCATTATATGTAGCCCCCAATACTGCCCGTTCATCACGAGACAGTTCATGATTGAATTATGTATCCCCTCTGCAAGAACCAATTTACAAATAATCAATCTTTTATAAACAATCAAACTTTATTTCACATTCATATCTATTGAAAAAAATAGAAAAAATACTTATGTAAATAGAAAAGACTCTGGAGAGCATCTCATCCCCAGAGCATTTTTACACAATTATAACTATATTTATTTTACTTAACAGCTTCTTTTAATTCCTTACCTGGTTTAAAAGCAGGAACTTTGGAAGCTGCAATTTGTATTTCTTCTCCTGTTTGTGGGTTTCTACCCGTTCGAGCTGCTCGGTCGCGCACTTCAAACGTGCCAAATCCAATCAATTGTAATTTCTCTTCTTTAGCAAGCGTAACAGAAATTGTTTCAATCCATGCATCCACTGCTTTTTTAGCGTCTTCTTTTGTTAGTTCTGCTTGTACCGCTACCGCATTCACTAGATCTGTTTTGTTCATCGTCAAACACCTCGTCTTTTATTCTTCATTAGTATGTAGTAATGA
Organism: Paenibacillus sp. FJAT-29882; assembly: GCF_001510645.1. GTDB lineage: Bacteria > Bacillota > Bacilli > Bacillales > DSM-1321 > Peribacillus. Next base: position 128,146 of record NZ_LMVB01000010.1, read on the forward strand.
CATTAACAACATAACATACGTTCGGTATGTCTGTCACTTGTAAGGCTAGAAAATAGGAAGTTATATTCCTGCCATTATTGCTAAGATTAGCTCTTTACAATTTCCGAGAAGATGACTTATGTCAACCTCACATATATCGCGTACTCACTCTGTTCCTTCTCCTTAGTCTGAGTGTATCTTAGTAGACTATTTTTACGGATTTTTTCGCCCCAATATGCTATCCCTCAAATTCTTTTTAAATTCGTTCATGTTCATTTGTTTTCTTTTCACACATACACCTTTCGGGATTGTCATTGACAGTCCCGTTTTTTTGTTTAAAGAATTATCCTCTAAAAAAAAGGAAAGTATGATTTTGTATAGTTTCGTACTTTAAATTTTCATCTTTACTGCATAGTATTTTCATTGGCTGCTTTGTACGCATCCGAACCTGGAGCACAATGCATAATGATAACTATCATATATTTGTGTCATTTTATGATTTTAAACATACAATAAATTAGCCCATGTAAGTAGTAAGTTCCTCCTTAAAACAAAAGGAGATGTTTGTATATGTCAGGTTGTGTCGATGGCGGTATTGGTTTTGGAGGCGGTTTTGCCTTTATAGTGGTTTTATTTATCCTCTTAATCATCGTTGGCTGTAGTTGTTCCGGTGGATTCGGCGGGGGTGGCTATGGATACGGAGGCGGTTACGGAGGCGGTTACGGAGGCGGTTACGGAGGCTTCTGCTAATAAATAAGTAACAAAAAGGACGACCGTCATAGGCCGTCCTTCTTTATTTTAAAGCTGGTTATTAAATTAAGATTGCTGACTATCAAGACCATATTCATGTAATTTTTTCCATTCTCTTAATTCGTCCAGATAATAAAAAAAGGAGCTGTTTTCGGATCCTGGGATTTAAGTAAAGCATCCGTAATATTATTTACCCCCAACCCGGTTAGGCGGGACTTCATGCATTTTTCTTTTGGTCATTTTTCTCCCTCATGCGCTTTATATCCTCTTTAGGTGGAAAACCAAACATATGGGAATATTCACGACTGAATTGTGATGGACTATCATAACCAACTCGGAATGCAGCATCAGTGGCATCTGTTGACTCGGATAATAACAGACGTCGAGCTTCCTGTAGTCTAAGTTGTTTTTGGAACTGAATCGGGCTCATAGCAGTAACCTCTTTAAAGTGCCTATGAAACGATGAAACACTCATATTCACTGTTTCCGCAAGTTCCTCAATCCGAAAAGATTTCTGATAGTTATTTATGGTTTGTTGGATAACAGCTTTTTCTATAAGTTTGTGAAGGAATGTATTTAAACTAACCTGATCGATAGTACATGCCTTCACAATCTCTATTTTTTAACATAAATATTCAAATTTACTACCAAGTGTTATTCTTGTATATGGCCCGATTGTTGAATAGATTGACTCACATTTTTTAAACGAATTTATTGTAAATTAAACAAATTTTTTGTAACTTAACAAATTCGGCTCGCTCGGTATGGCAGCGTAGCCGCAAATGGTACAGGTATCTACGGAATGTAGGAGCTAGCCTTACAGACCGTGGTTATCGAGTCATTTACTGCCGAAGCGACACGTATAGCCTGTAAGAAAGGACGCTTTTCCCTTTCTTACAGGCTGTAGTGCTGCCGCCCGAAATATACTTGAAGCCTTTATCTATAAAACTTTCTAAAGAAAAACCTTACCTAAAGACTACTCGAAGCGTCACAAATGAATATAACGCGAAATATATTGATATTGAGCAAGGGAGTTTAGTTAGTCATAACTAAGATTTACTTTCACCAGGTACCCTTGCTCTTAACCGTAAAGAACAACGAATGCTTGACAGTGACAATAAGGATAAATAATAATCTTGCACATCTGCTAGTAATGAGATTACATAACTCAAGTAGCGATAATCAGCGCCATTTAAATGAACCTTCCTCAAAAATAATGAATTAACATGGTTATGTAACAGATTCTCATTGATAACCAGAATAAATTCTCGTTTTATCCTTTTCGTATACGATAATCGGATATAATAAATCCAGAGCAACATTTAGGTTTTTATTTGTTCTACGAGTTGATAAAGGGGATGCCTCAATGAATAAAGAGAAACTATTAAAAAAGATTCAGAGTGCCCATCAAGGTAATTTATTTTCACTAGAAATTCCTAAGAATACTAAAGAAGATGAAAACAAGATTGAAGATTTGGTTAAAGAATTAGAAAGAGAGGGAAGAATTAAATTAAGAGAGTATGTGCAGCGAGAATACTCTGTTTATTTACATGGAATCATTAAGTATGTATCCGATTAATCGGGTACTTTTTTTATTGGGGTTAAGAAAAAACTTTAACAGAGACTGTTGAAAAGAACTGAGTGCATATAACCCGTCTTATATGCACAGGTACCTCTCTTGTGGCAATAAAAAAACAGAAGCCTATTAGCTCCTGCTCCTACCTAGCTTAACAACATTGCCCGTATACGTGATCTTGATCATCTGCTAAGGTACAATCACCAATATCTCCATACATCTCTTTAAGATAGCCTGCCACCCGGTTATGAATCTCATATAGTGTAGGTTTGGAATAAATCTCGATCAAATTGATACTAATTACTTTAATAAATGAACAAATGGAAAACAATAGTTCAATAAAACAGCGGCAGTCTAGGACTTTATTTTCCCTAGGCTGACGATTTTGTAATTCTAAAAACCTCGTGAGATCAGCAACCCCAGTCTAAAACATTATTTTCAACGAACAAAAAGAAAGAAACTACTTAATAAGATATTTCTTACTATCTATGATCGCCATTCGTAAAGGCTGTTCTTTTATTACATAATCCTTTTCTGATAGTTGTTTATTAATCAACTGACCATCTATAAACACATGCTGTTTTAATTTCTTGTAGTAGAAAAAACCTGATTTTTCGTAAAACACTAAATTTGTGTCCCATAAGGTTGGCTTATGATATTTTATTATTGCGATTAATTTCTCCCGATTGTTGTTTTCTTTTTATGGTAGTGGCGACAGTCTGCACGACCATCATCGCTAAGGTAATTACAATCAGCCCCACTATTGCTGTTGAGAAGCTATCCGTCGCATCGTAAATCCAGCCAAGAATAAGGGGGCCGGTTGCCCCGATCACATAGCCGGCTGATTGAGTCATGGCCGACCAAGCAGCTGCCTCCTGCGGATTGTCGGTAGCGTCCAAAGGCAGTAGTATATTGAGAGAAAACAATGCGCCGGCGCCTACACCAATAAAGATCGTGGCAACCCACGGTTCTATGGAGGACGCAAGCATCACAAGCCCGACAAGTTCCGACAGCGCTGCAACCGTTAGCCAAAGGCGACGGGAAGGGAATTTGCGAAGCAAGATCGGCAGAACAAGGCTTACCGGAATCTGAACAGCGACGAAAATCGTAAGCGCGCTTGCAGCGTAGGACTTACTATAGCCCATCCCTTGAATAATCTGTGGCAACCAAGCTGTGAATGAATAGAATAGCATCGCCATCAAGCCGAACGTCAGTGTAAGTAGCCACGCTTTCTTATCTGTCCATGGCATTCTCGTCTTCGTGCCGGTTGAAGTGGGATGATCTTGCGGTCTAATATGCCGTATAACGAACAACCACCAAAACAGCACGGCGACGAATGCGATTACCGCCCATATCCCGAGCGCGCTCTGCCAAGAGTTCATACTATTCTGCATCGACACGGTCAAGCTCGAGCTTAGTGCTGCTCCCAGAGTAAGCGCAACCGTGTATATCGCAATCATCGAGGGCACATGCTTAGGAAAGTGGCGCTTAATAAATCCGGGAAGAAGCGGTCCTGCAAATGCAATCCCTATACCCGCGATAAAAGCGGTAATAAGCAAAAATGAGACCGAATTCGTGAAGAACCTAAGAATAGTACCGACTCCGATGACAAGCAGCGACCATCCCAATACCCGCTCAATACCCCATTTTCCGCTGAACTTTACGGCTACAGGAGCGAAGAGTCCCATGCAAAGAACAGGAATCGAGGTCAGCAAACTCGCTACGGAGGCGTTCATTCCTACGCTGTTTCTAATCGTTTCGAGCAATGGTGCGATCGAGTTAATTGACGGACGCAAGTTCAATGATGCAATAAATAAAGCTATTATCATTAGAATATATTTTTTTTTCATGACAATTTCATACTCTCCTATTCGATGTTATTATAAATTTCAATTTAAAATTTACCATTTCTATAATCTTGATAAGCCTGTATGATCTCTTGCTCGGTGTTCATGACGAAGGGGCCTCTTGCAACGACAGGCTCGCGAATCGGCTCGCCGGCATACAACATGACACGCATGCTGCTGCCTGCTTCGATCTTTATTTCGCTCCGCTCGGCAGTTCCCGCAGATCCCATCCATAATACCTGTCCTTGCTTCCCTACGATGCTATCGGACCCAAAGGAGCCTTCGCCTTCCAAAATATACAAAAACCCGTTGTAGGACCCTGGAAGCTCATACTTGAAGGCTGCGCCTGGCTCCATATTGATCTCAGCCATCGTAACAGGAGCAATATTTAATGTATCTGAGGCCTTATCGCCGAGTGACCCGGAAAATAGACGGATTTCAGCCCCGTTTTCATGAATGACAGGCATATCGGTCTTCCGCAAGTCTTGGTATCTGGAGGGTGACATCTTCTGTCCCGAGGGAATGTTCACCCACAATTGAAGAAGGTTTACTGTCTCGCCCTTTGCCGCGTCCTCGAGGTGTTCAACGCCTCTGCCCGCAGTCATCCATTGCGCGTCGCCAGCATGAAGCATACCTGTTCCATGCTTGCTGTCATAATGGTTAAGGTTGCCGTCAATCAAAAAAGTGACCGTCTCCATTCCGCGATGAGGATGGATGCCAAACACTCCGCTGCGCATATGGTCATGTGCCATGAGCAGAAACGGATCATGCTCTTCCCAATGACCGGGTTCAACTATCCAGGCCATCGTATGAATGTCGCTATTTCGTTGGAATTGAGGGGTGCGGACACTTTTTATGCCTCGACTAAATACATCTAGATTGGTCATCATGATCTTCCTTCCGTAAATTATTTATTAACTAACTAATAAAGGTGTTAGTCGGTGTGGATTCATTATGCAACGAATCGAATGATTTATGAAGTAGGCACAACAATGAAACCGTGTATCTTCAAAGTAACCTTGCGGATTAGCAAAGCTTCTAAATGGCCTTTACGAGTCGAATCGTATTAAAATTGAAATTACGATACAATAGGATAGTCAACAGGATGGAGGATCAAAAATGGATGAAAAACCGGATAATTGTAAAGTCGCGACAACGTTGGATATGATTGTGGGTAAGTGGAAAATCGCCATAATGCTCCATTTGCTTCATAACGGGACGATGAGGTTTAATGAATTACGAAAAATAATGCCTGGCGTTACTCAAAAAGTGCTCACCTCCCATTTGCGAGAGTTGGAGGAGGAGGGAATAATCATGCGGGTAACTTACCCTCAGGTTCCTCCGAAGGTTGAATATTCGATGACCAAATACGGGGAGTCGCTCCAAATGGTTCTTGATATGATGCATGACTGGGGAGTGTCTCATTTGGCACGAAAGCAACGGCAGCAATCGCAACAACTGTTCGAGAATGACAATGGTTAACATTTGATACTTACTTTTAATACAGGAGGGGCTGCAATGAGCAGCCCCTTCGCCACGCTATTTGGCAGGAGTGTGCAGAAAGTCCCAGCACCTGACAGGGTACCCAAGATAATATCCATCTGGATAATGACTTATTCAATATTTATCATTTTGAAAACAAAATTCTTCTCCATTTGCTACACATTCTTGAATCTCAACAAATTCGTTTAAGGTTATAATCGGACACCTACTTTTTTCAAGCTATAACAATATAACTCCTGTACTTGGGGTAGCGTCAGGAAAATGCGGATTTACAACGTTAAGGAAATCTAAATATAAAAAATCCTAATTTCTCGGTATTGAACTGCCCCGTAAATGTTAGACATTTGACTAACATTTACGGGGCAGTTCATTTGATATGTAATAAGGCTTTTATAAGTTGTTTAAAACCGAAGTAATCTAAAAGATTATTGTTTCTTAAAAGGATATTAAAGTTATTTAATTCTTATTGAACTAAAGCCCCAGTTAGTGACATAAGCAATGTTCTTTTTTTAAACACATAAAAACTATTTGTTAATTATTTACTACTTTTTTCATAATATCATGTAGTGTTTTTTTCTTTAAATTTTCTTCTAGTTCAAACTGTACACATCGAAATTCATTTTCAATTACTTTAACAATCGATTGTCCGTAAGTGCATTGAGGGTTTACTTTCTGATGAACAATAAATAGCTCATTAGAAGGGTCAACAGCTTTTAATATCTCATATAATGTAATGTTTTCGGGTTTCTTAGCTAACATAAGCCCTTTTTTTATTGATACTGATTTTAATAAACCTGCTTTTTTTAATGCACTTGACATGCGACGAACTACAACAGGATTTGTCCCTATACTTTCTGAAACTATTTCTGAATTTATACTATCTTTCTCTGGCACACATTCTACAAAAGCTAATATGTGTATGCCAATTGCTAATCTTGTATTAATCACTTTTTCCCCTCCTCCCTATTATTTTCACTATTTATCGTCAAGTATACGGATGTAATGAAGTTTTAAATTATATTATGTGAAGATAATAATTCAAAATTTTTATACAAAGTCTAGCAAATTATTCAATAAAATTTAATGTTAGTTAATAAATTTAATTAAAGACTTACTATAAATAGTAGCACGTTTTTATACTAACATTTCTAATCATTAAAATTAGGAGATGTCTATCCTTTTTCTCCAATAACCGTAAACGCTGCGCAAAGATGTTTTTCATTCACAGCTTCGTCAACAATCGCCACGGCTAAATCTGCATAACTTATATAACTTTCACCTACTGAATTAAAAATTAAGTGATCTTTACCTATTTCATAATTTCCTGTTCTCTTTCCTTCTGGATCAAAAAATGCTGCAGGGGATACGTAAGTCCAAGTAATAGTAGATTCTTTTAAATCTAAATAACTTTGGTATTGATTTTTTGAAGAAGGAATTAAAAATTTTGGGAAATCAGGAGTATCAAATAGATGTGTTGAATTTGTATCGTCAATAAAAAGTCTTCCGGCACCACCAATGACAATTAAGCGAGTCTTAACATCATTAAAAATATCAGTTAAATGTTTCCCCATCACCCGATATTGTTCTGCTTCCGTTAACGGTGCTGAAAAAGTGCTTATAATTACATCAAATGGTTTAATATCATCTTTTGTTAACTCTAATATACTTTTTTCAATCACATTTAATGATTCTGTAATTTTTGTAGCATCTCGTACAATCGCAGTAACTTCTAATCCTCTTGTAGTGGCCTCTTCTACAATTTTTTTCCCAGCCTTACCAGAAGCACCTATAATACCAATTTTCATAATAATTCTCCTTTGAATAATATCAAATTTCTTATTTACTGTAACAATCATGGTTACGGTAAATAATATTATAGTTAAAGTAATTGATATTAGCAAGCATTTATTATTTGCTGTTCATTTAAAGGCATTTAGTTAAAAAACTGCTTAAAGTAAAAGGCTAATTTCATTCAAAAAATAGCATTGAAAAGTGAAAATTAAAAGATTCTTCATAAACGAGAAGTAATCCTTCTTCCGCTAAATTGCCCCGTTAGTGACATCTGGTTCTAATTCCATATTGATTACCTCCTTAGTATCATTTTGGATACTATACCACTTTAAAGTGCCTACTTATAAAAATAGTGATTATTAGTAATAATGAATTTGATAGAAAGGATGATATGAAATGACAAAAATCGGTATTTTAGTTGGTAGCTTACGAAAAGAATCTTTTTCTATAAAAATTGCATCGAATGTTGCAGCTTTATTCCCCGAAGGATATGAAACAGAATTTATCGAAATCGGAAATCTACCATTCTATAATCAGGATGATGATAGTGAAAATAATGTCCTAACAGAATATACGGCATTCCGTAACAAAACAAAGCAATTTGATGCTTTTTTATTTGTAACACCTGAATATAACCGTTCTGTGCCTGCTGTATTAAGTAATGCACTAGATATAGGTTCACGACCTTATGGAGCGAGTGTATGGAATGGTAAACCAGCAGCTATTATTACTCAATCTCCTGGTAATCTAGGCGGGTTTGGTGCAAACCACCATTTACGTCAATCACTTGTATGCTTAAATATGCCAGTGGTTCAACAACCGGAGGCTTATATTAGTAACGCTGCAGCTTTATTGGATGAGAGCGGCAAAGTTAGCAACGAAGGAACCGTTCAATTTTTACAATCATTCGTCGATGCGTTTATTGATTTGATTGAGAAATATCAAAGGTAGGAAAATTGTGGTACTTTCCTAAACACTTGCACTTAATAATTATTTTCAATACAAATTGATAGCAGTTACATAAATTAAAAGGTGGAATTATTGATGGGGAAATTAGATGGTAAAGTTGCAATTATAACGGGTGGAGCACGTGGTCAAGGAGCCTCCCATGCTCAAACCTTTGTAAATGAGGGAGCTAAGGTAGTTATCACTGATATTCTTAGCGAAGAGGGAGAATCATTAGCTAGAGAACTCGGTGAAAATGCAAAATTTATTAAACACGATGTTACCAATGAATCTGACTGGCAAAACGTAGTTAATAAAACAGAATCGACTTTTGGACCTATTAATATACTTGTAAACAATGCTGGTATCAATTATTTCAAACCAACTCAAGAAATGCCTGAAGAAGAATATAGAAGAGTTATTGATATTAATCAGGTAAGTGTATTTCTAGGTATGAAGACTGTATTTCCTTCTATGAGCAAAACAAAGGAAGGTTCTATTATTAACATCTCTTCTGTTGGTGGTTTGTTTAGCCAAAAAGGAGCAATAGCTTACTCGGCTTCTAAATTTGCTGTCACTGGTATGACTAAAGCTGCAGCTCTTGATTTTGCAGAACACGGTATTCGAGTTAACTCAATCCATCCGGGAACAATTCGTACTCCAATGCTTGATGTTCCGGGGACTGAAGAAGCAGTTAGAAGTCTTATAGAAAAAACTCCGTTAAAGAGACTTGGAGAATCTGAAGAAGTATCTAATCTTGTCTTATTCCTTGCATCTAATGATTCAAGTTTTTCTACCGGCTCAGAATTCATTCTCGATGGAGGAGCAACAGCTAGTTTGTAATAATCATAATGTCTTTCTTATAAGCCAAAAGAGTCATATAGACTCTTTTGGCTTATATACTTTGATGCTAGTATAATGTTAGCTCTCTTTTAATAGGCCTAGTGACAGGGTTCTTGTCATAGACCGCAAAGTAAATTCCATTAGAAGGGAAAAATAGAGCCTGCTAAGATCAAACATTCTTGTAAAGAGATTTGGTAATCGTTTTGGAAATGTTTTTTGGTAAACTTCAAAGCTGATCGTATCAATAACCATTAAAGTTTTATCTTTATAACTTTATAATAACTTTTTAATATCTTCTTCAATTTCACCAGGATTCACAGTTGGTGCGTAACGTTTAACAACTTTTCCATCTTGATCAATTAAAAACTTCGTAAAGTTCCATTTAATCGTTGATCCTTCCAACAATTCTGGTGAATTTGCAAGTAAATGTTGGTATAAGGAGCTGTTTTCATCTAGACCTATATCCTCTGGTGCTTGTTCACGTAGGTATTTATACAAAGGGTGTGCATTTTCACCATTCACCTCTATTTTTTGAAAAAGAGGAAATGTCACATTATAATTTAATGAGCAGAAGCCGCTAATTTCATCATCTGTTCCGGGTTCTTGCCCTCCAAATTGATTGCAAGGGAAGCCTAATACCGTAAATCCATTTTCTTTGTATGTTCCATATAACTTTTCAATTCCTTCATATTGAGGTGTTAATCCACATTTACTTGCAGTGTTTACAATTAACAGAACTTTACCTTTAAAGTTGTCGAGACCAATCTCTTCCCCCTTTGATAAATTTGCTTGAAATGAGTGTACTGACATATTATTTTCTCCTTCATGAATCAATTTGGTTTCCATGCTATTTTACATCATAATGGTAAATCAACGTGACTAGATCTACTTATTATCGAACATTTTTTTAACCAACACTGTCCACTTTTTAGCCATTTTGTTCTCTCACACATTCAAACTGTTTCGTTACCGAAATCTGGTTCTGGTGCAAATACTTGAAGAAAATATAAAAAAGCGAAAGTTTTCTAGTGACCCCTGATCCTAAGCAATTAGTCCAAACAGTTGGTGGATGAATTCTTTTTGATTTTGGACAGACTTCTCCCTTTGGAGAATCTGTTCTTTTTTGATCATGTGCATAGCCTCTATCCCCGCAATAATTCGTTTGGCAGTCCGTAAGGACTTTAATCCAAGCATCGGGCGAATTCGTTTTTTAATAAAGCGATGATCCTGCTCCACGATATTGTTGAGATATTTAACTTGCCTTAGTTGGATGCCTTCAGGCATCTGCTTTTCTTCTTTTAACTCTTGGATAGCGATTGGATAAGCTGGGTTTTTGTCTACTGTTATCACACGAGGCTTAGAAACGTGCGAAAAAGCCAAGGCTTTCTTAAAAAAGCGTTTGGCTGCTTGTTTATCCCTTGATTCGCTTAGACAAAAATCAATGGTATTCCCTTCTGAATCAACGGCACGATACAGGTACATCCATTGACCTTTGATTTTCACATAGGTTTCATCTACTCTCCAGGAGTCATTGGTTGACTTAAGATGACGCCGTACTCTTTCATCTAATTCAGGCCCATATTGATGTACCCAACGCATAATCGTTGTGTGAGCCATGGATAAGCCTCGTTCCTCCATCAATTCCACCAAACCACGAAAACTGAGACTGTACCGTAGGTACCATCTAACCGTTAATAAAATAATGTCAGGCTGATAATGTTTCCATTTGAATTCTACTGGTTTTTTCATACTGATACACGTCCTTTTTAGTTTAGTAGTATCAGTATGTCCAAGATTTAGAGATTAGTTTCAAGTTAGCTGAAATTTTTGCACCAGAACCATAAAAGGACTGCTTTGATTACTAGCTACAATATATTTGTTTTTCTAATGGTACCTTTATTTTTTATTCTAAGAAGACTAGAAAAACTACAAATTAATCCGTGGGGAATTCATGATTTTTGGCATATTTTTTTGCAACTATTTTTTATAGTCGCTCCAATAATCAGTTTATTTATTTCATTTTCCATAGAAGAAATAAAATTTAAAGTGCTTAAATTACTAATGATTATATTAAGTTTAGTTTGTATATACTATACTACCTTACCACTAATTTTTTCATGGATAGGATATTTCACTCGGTAATTCTTATACCTAAGAAAAACACATAAAGCCTCAAATAATTCCTCATCTTACTTAAGTGAGGGTTATTTAGGCTTCCTGATGTCTGTCGTATTCAAAAAACTACTTTATATTTTGAGTGATTTTTTACAGGCAAGAAAAATAAACTATCTACTTAACAAGCATAATAGCAATCTATTTATTAAATAGTATTAAAATGTTAAAAGCCCAATTTCTCAGTATTATAAACGAGAAATTAGGCTTTCTTTATTTCACAATCGCGCCCTCTTCTTGATAATCTATACTAGTAAATAATAACCGATGAATAACCGATGGAACTTCGATTAAATTCCCTGTTTGTTTAATATGGAATTAAGCTGCAAATATGAATTTCAGGTTGACGGGGGGATTTATCTGATCTCACTTGTCTTGGTTTTAAATAAATGAATGTTATCTATAGATTTCCCAGTTCCGATTGATACACAATCAAGAGGATCCACCGCTATAAGGACAGGAATTTGTGTTTTTTTACTAATAACTTTATCCAAATTACGCAGCAAAGCACCGCCACCTGTTAACATGATACCTCTTTCCATTATATCGGCAGCAAGTTCAGGTGGTGTTTCTTCCAATGTGTTTCTTACCGTATCGACGATGGCATAAATAGTATCACTTAATGCAACCTGAATTTCCTTTGCCGGAATTTCAATAGTTTTTGGCAGTCCTGTCAATAGATAGCGGCCCCGAATTTCCATGTTTTTAATGCCGTCCGTATCTCCGGCAGAACCGATTTCCACTTTAATGTTCTCAGCCGTCCGTTCTCCAATCATTAAATTATAATTTTTTCGTATATAACTAATGATTGCCCTATCCATTTCATCACCGGCAACCCTTATAGATTGGCTAGTTACTATTCCTCCAAGAGAAACGACTGCTACTTCTGTTGTACCGCCGCCGATATCGACAACCATGCTTCCTGTCGGTTCCCAAACTGGCAAGCCGGCTCCAATTGCCGCAGCAATTGGTTCTTCAATCGGAAAGGCATCGCGTGCTCCTGCTTGTTTAGTTGCTTCAATCACGGCACGCATTTCTACCGTTGTAATTCCAGATGGTACACACACCATTACATGCGGCTTGTTGGCAGATACACTTTGTTTTTGCGCTTCTCTTATGAAATGTTTCAACATCGTTGTCGTTGTTTCATAATCCGCAATGACACCATCTTGTATTGGGCGCACGGCAACCACGTTCCCAGGAGTACGTCCAATCATGTTTCTCGCATCATTACCGACAGCAATAATTTTTTTTGTATCTGTTTCTACAGCAACGACAGAAGGCTCTCGTAAAACAATACCTTTCCCTTTTACAAAAACAAGTGTGTTGGTTGTTCCTAAATCGATTCCAATATCTCTTGTACCTATCCCAAACATTATGGTTTCCCCTTCATAAAAAACTGTATTTTCAGAACAATGAATAAATTATATATTACATACCCATTTGTTGTAAAAGATATTGAACAAGTTCTTTATCGGAGGTAGTTGGTAATTAAAATTTTTGTTGATACGCTTCTGTTCCTTTTCCTGCTATAAAAACCCAATCCCCTTCATCCACCTGCTCTAACGCTCCCTAATTAAATAATGAATATAAATTCAAAATGTCAATAACTTTCATAGCCGATTAAAGACTTAGATAAGGGGATTTCAAGGTGTTTCAACCAATTATCTTGTAAACTACCTACTGGTTTCGAAAGCTTGAAATGGACAAGCTTTTTATCCCGTCCTAAATTTAGAACAGGGTTATGCTTGTTTGAGCTTTTAAAATCAAATAACTTTATTGTCTTTTTATACATTAGCACGTTTCTAATAACCTTGCGTTAGCAGGGGTTTTTCTTATTTAATGGGGATCAAGAAACCCTCCTAATCGCCATTGGTTCCACTGATTATTCTTCTCTGCTCTACCTGGTACAACGCAATAATCTGTTACTTCAGTATTCATGCCTTCAAAAACTATAGGTAATTGTTTATGTTGAGTATGTACATAATTAGCAATCCAGCGTCTAGCCTCTTGTATACCCTTTAAGTTGCTATGCAGCATCTCTTTCTTTCCACCCATTATCATTTCAACCGTATAAACTTTCAACTTCTTGCTACCAGTTATGAGAAAGTGGCATTCGTCTTCTTTATTGACATGACTAATGATTTGGGTTGGCATACCCGATGATCGGCGTTTCGATTTAAAATGGTCTGTAATGTAGAGGAATTCATTAAGTAAGTAGTGGTTTATAGAGTCTTGGGATGTATGAATTTTCTTTAGTGCAGAAATAACATCAGTCCATGTTAATCTAATTATTTTGGCATTTTCTCCTAGTAGTTTCTGGTGCGCTGCAATTTGCGCTTCGTCGAGTACCCCTCTAATCTTAAATTCAAATAATAGATTGAAATTATTACCACAAATCCATGCATCTGGGATAGAACCTGAGTTATCTTCATATTTATTTTGGTTATCGATCGCATTTTTGTACGGGGCAATGCCGATGATATACTCGTATTCTTTTAGCTCTTGAGGACAGTATTTCACACGAGTATTTATCTTCATTTGTTTAAAGCTAAATTCTTTTGCAGAATCTGGTATGAGACTCTTTAAGAAATCTTCGGCTAAATCACAACCATCTCTTGCTAAGATATTCATTAAGATATTTGTATAATGATCTTCTTCTTGTCCTTGATATTGAAAAATCTCCATAACTCTTCTCCTTGTAAAAAATAGCCTTTTGGTTAATGTCTCTTAATATTCGGTCGCAAGTCCTGTTTATCTTTATCATACTTTGATACTTACGCAGAGTCCCCTATTACGTGATCGATTGCAAAAGACGAATAAACAAGGGGAGAAAGGAACTAAGTTGAATTCTTCTTTGACGATTGCAGCTAATCCATCAATGGATTTGTGCAGAACCGTTTTCCTATGAGACATGTATATTAAACTTCTTTAAAGATGTTCTTTTCAATTAATCGCTCTAGCCAAAGACTCATGCTAATGCCTTCCTCTTCAGCAGCATCCATTACTTGTTTTAACATCTTTTTTGGCAGTTCCACAGTCGTTTTTCGATATGTACTTTTGAATATAAGTAAATCGTTTTCTCTTAGAATTTCCCCTTCTCTTAAGCATGGAAGCAAGTCCGAAATTGAGAAAGCTTGAATTGATGATAAGTCTTTCTCTCCAGCTCGGACTAAAAGTAGAATAGAACTATCAAGAAGTACTCTCACTCGGATATTCTCCATCCCCCAAACCTGGTATAAGTAATCCATAAAAGAATTTAACCAAATGGTATCAGATGGAATTTCAAAGGTAACATACCCCTTATATTCAAGAGTGTCAGCATGTATCGGATAACTAGGAACAAGTTGATATACCTTTACTCCTTCTTCATACGGAATCCACTTTTGATTTGATTGAATTAAGAAACCCCAATCGTTTTGTTCGTTCCGAGTTATGCGGGCCTCTGTTATTTTGGAAGAATAAAATTTTTGAAATAAGGCAACACCATTTCTACTATCATAAAATTCACTCCGTGTAGGTCGATCATCTCTACTCGGGGTAAGGAGTTTTTCTGCTTGCTGTAATTCTACGGCTGATATGACGTATGTTTTTCTTTCATCCCCCACCGGGACTTCACTTGCTTTAATTGTACCTTCTTGAATTAGTTTATAAATCTTTTGAACCGAAACTCCTAATCTTTTTGCAACCTCTGAAGGGCGAAATCCTTTTGGCTGAGTCTCCAGCTCTTGGGCAATTGCATCTACTTCTGCTCTTTGATACCGGACTTCTCGAATAGAACGGTACGGATCTGGAATTTTGATAATTTTTTTCTGCTTCCCCCAATGGTACACTGTAGCTTTAGAGATACCTAATTTGTCTGCTACTTCCTGCTGTGTATACCAATCCATGACACTCACTCCTTTGTTCCTGATTGTTGAATAAACGACATTAAATTTCATATCTCTTTCTTATTGTATTCTGAATCTCATATTTTTTGATGTAATTAGCTTATTTCTAAGCCATAACTATTCATAAATGATATGAGCAGCACGCTAATTTAAATTGTCTTCTAATAGACTAATTAGTTCAAAATAAAGACGTTCTGATACCTCTACACTACATGGATAAATATGAATATCTAAAAAAGAAGGAATAATGTCGACATAATCATTTACCGCTTCCCTTAAGCTATCTTTTAACCATAATTTCAAATTGAAAAAAATTGAAATGCCGAGAAACGCTCTTAGACGAAAATAGAATAACTTTTACGACCTAACACCTTACTATTTCTCTTGAAATTCCAATCTCAGCATTAGGTGTTTTAGGTATTCGGATTATATGGTGAATGCCATTTAATTTATCACCTCTATAACTCTCATATTTTCAAATTACTTTATTATCTGTTTACACTACTCACTAAATGGTTAGTTCTTCATGATACAAAATAGCTTCTTGTTGTTTGAAACGAACTCGATATTGTAAACGCGGCTGCACAATGACTTCGATTACTTCTCCACGCTTTTTCTCAAGCTCTTTTATGTAATAATAACTTTCAGAATCTTCTTCCTCCGTCACATTCAACTGCACGCGAACTAAGTCCCCCTTTTCATATGGAACTAAACGTTCAATTCGTACAGGAGCTACTTCACTAATTTTTTTTACATCTGATTTTTCATCTAAATATTTTGGGAATTCGAGTTTTACATCTGTATCTATCATTTTATCACCACCTGAATGAATATGTATAAATATCTATATAATACTATTTTTGTATATTTTAATTATATTATATATATTTATAGATATCAAAGTATATACATAATAAATCAGAATCTAATAATATATACTTTAAATTTAACATAAACAAATGTATTATTTATTTAGGTTATACATAATTTATATATAGTTGATATTTGTTATAATAGATTATAAGGTACGTAATATGGGATATTTTATTTTATATTCTTGTGTTTATCTGTTATGAGTATCTAAAAAAGAAGGTGTTATGAATGAAAGAACTGGCAGTAAAGAATAGAGACTTGCAGGTAAAAAGTTGGGAAAATCAGTTAAGGGAGATTTCATTGCCTCAATTGCAAGGTCAATTGGATGAGGCGGAAAAAACGGGGCAGATTCCTTTTGCAGACTTTACGGATGTCGAAATGCTTTACTGGTTTTTATATCGACAAGAACATTTGAATCGGCAGCATGATAAATCCTCTCGGACGATCAAAGAGTATGAGCGGGAACTTACCGACTTTATCGAGCAATTATTACGTTACGCTTCAGAAATGGATTTAGATATGGAACGGGTTGTGGACGGCTCCTTATTTAAATCCCTTTCTACACGCCATATTCGGCGGTACCAGGAATGGCTAGCAACGAAAAGTCCATATGTTCTAGCTAAAGGATCCTATTCAGCGGCCACTTTAGCCAGAAAAACGACGATACTTAAGAGTTTCTTCCACTTCTTATTTGAAGTGAAGTATATAAAAGAACCGATTCATAGCGGTTTTTATAAGACAAGTGTACGAAAGGATGACCGACCAAATAGAGATCTTGGACCGCAAGAAGTGATTCAACTCTTGGACCATTTCCGGAAGATCAATCATCCGATTGTATTTGCGATCATTCATATATTAACCATGACAGGAATGAGGAATGAAGAATTTTGTACACTTACAGTTAAAGATCTGCAGTATGATTCCATCACGAGCTCTTACTTTTTAGATGTACTAGGGAAAGGAAATAAAAGAAGGCAAATTCCATTGAAAGAGAAAGGGATGGATAGTATTCGAATGTTTCGCCGCGCAAGAGGATTAGCAAGTATTGAAGATGCGGAAAGGGATTCTCCACTTTTTACAACGAATACTGGACGAGCCTATTCCCCTTCTTATTTGTCTCAGTATCTCACAAAGGTAATTAAAGAAAGTGAGTTGCCATTCTTGAAATTTCGTTCTTCGTCTATTTCTTCGCATCATTTTCGACATGCGTTTGCGATAATCTCGCATTTGAATGGTGTAGATGTGTATTCCATTATGAAAAGCTTGGGGCATGAACAGCTCCAAACAACTGAAATTTATTTGGAGAAGGTTTTGGCGAAAGAACGGCATGCGATTCATTCGTGGAAGCCTGAGATTTTTGGTGAGTATATATAATAGAAGAAACTCGGAATAAATGAAATGTATGAAAGAGAGTATTTTGATGTTAGAGGTACTTTCAGTAGTTAAGGGATGGAGTAGAGATTTTGTTGAACTATATACATCTCGTACAAATATTTTTGGTATTATTATTATTAGGGAAAATAAAAATAGCCCACAACTTAATTATAATAATAAGATTATAAGATGTTTAACATTATAATATTAATTTTAAAAGTTATAATTAAAAGAACACCATTTTCTTAAGAGAAAATGGTGTTTTTATATATTAAGAATGGTAATATATGGGGCTAGAAATATTTCGAAACAATTGAAGCTTGTTCGTTCCATTTACAAATGAAAAAGCGTCCAAAAAAGAGGGCGCAAATGATAGATGTAAATTAAGTAAATTTACATCTAATTATTTAAATCAAAAAGACCTGGGGCATGTTCATTAGGCATTTCAGGCATTTCAGGTACTGGATATCCTTTCGGTGGTTCTGTAACTGAGAGGTCTCCCCCATTTCTACTCGGAGTAGTACCTTGGAATATTTCACCTATAAGTGTATCATCCAACCTGAAGTTGAACTGTGCATTATGGAAACCCATCTCAACATATTTGCGACACTCAGGATATTTATTCAAATCGTAATTAGGAATCGGGAATAATTTACCCCAATCTACTCCTAATGTTTCCAATGCTTTAGCAAATGCATTTTGGTGGGCATTATCACGAACAATTAAAAAAGCAATTGTTTCTCTTAATGTTTTATTACTACTCATTTCGTAAATTCTTGATTTTTGAAGCACTCCAGTTGATTCAAGAACAACATTATTTAGAAGGTTCGCGGCTAGGTTACCATGGTCATATACCCAAGATCCATTCCATGGATTGCCGCCTGCATCTTCAGGAAGTGAAGCTTTTGCGCCCATAATAAAGTGATGAGGATTAGCTCCTCCTTGAATCACTCCATTTAAGGGAGCTTCGTCATTGGCCTGATTTCCAGGCATATTTCCACCAGCATCATTTAGTAGTTGATTGATGGTAGATTGAACAAGTTCTACATGACTAAGCTCTTCTAGAAATACTCCTCTAATGAGGTCACGGTAAGGCTTTGCTTTCCCTCTGAAATTGGCACTCTGGAAAGAGTATTGCATCATCGTTCTCATTTCACCGAATTGTCCGCCTAGAGCTTCTTGAAGGACTTTCGCGGCATGAGGATCGGGTTTATCTGGAACAATCATATTGATTAAATCTTCCTTATAAAAATACATGGGTTATCATTCTCCTTATATTTATATGATTCCTATTTATAATGCCTAACCATTAGTGATTTATTCAAAAAACAGGTATGTATCCGTAGCATAAATAGAAGCAAAAAATTGAATGTAGAGCAGATATTAAAGAATCGATAAATGTAAATGATCATGTGGCATAGTAAGAAAACGATGTGTAGTAGACACAAACTGTGACATAAGAAAAACCACTAATGATTTAGTGGTTTAACTAAAAGTTTTATATTTTAAGACAGAGAATTGAAGAATATTAAGAACCTGTAGCCTTAAGCATTCCAAATATAATTAAGAGTAACCCTAATAAAATTGCTCCACCTTCAAGTAAAAAAAAGAAATCAAATACGAATGAAAAAGTACTTGCTGTTTTATTATTAAATAATTTTGCTTCATTAAAAAAAGAATTAATAGCTAAAATAACAATCACTGTGCCTAATAAGGATAATAATAGCCAAATCATAAGAATATTCTCCGAGAATTTTATTCTTTATTATGACAGCTTTCAAAGGAAATAGGAAGAAGAAGTTGATGCATAGTTCGATGAAACATACCCGAAATAAACTGTGCAGTGATGAGTCTTCACTTTAAAAATAGTCCCTTCTTAATTAGCTATTAAGAAGAGACTACGGCTTATTAAACTTATTAGTATTTATTCAATGTGATGATCTAAAATTAATACGTTATGGTTTAATTTCCCTTTGATAAAAGTCGAATAATTGGTTAATAGATGAACTGGACAAGATATGACTAGCCCGTTCAATTTTCTCACGTTCCCAATCGAACCAACGCATTTCCTTCAACTTTTCGATTTCTTTGTCTGTAAATCGTTTCTTTATCTCTTTAGCAGGATTGCCTCCTACTATCGTATATGGCGGGACATCTTTTGCAACAACCGATCCAGCCGCAACAATGGCACCTTCACCTATTGTCACACCGGGCATAATCATTGCATTCATGCCAATCCAGGCATCATTTTCGATGATTGTATCCCCTTTTTGTTCGTAAGAAGTTTCAATTTGCTCCACAAACGGATAGACGGTAATCCAATCAGAATGATGATTGTGATTTCCACCCATTAAAATAATTACACCACTTGCAATGCATACGTAATTTCCGATAATCAACTTATCTAAATGCCATCCATGGTCTTCGATGGGGTTAAATAACTTTCTTGATTTTTCATCCCCCCATAAGTATCTAACGCACCCATCTTCAAAATCATGATTATCGTAATAACCAGAGTAGTAGGAGTATTCCCCTACTTCAATCATTGGGTTGGTGATAATATCTTTTAAATACTTAATTTCAGACCAGTGGTTAAATCGATGTTGTTTCATTTTTTTCCCTCGCTTCTAAGTAGTATAAATCATTTTTTACTTAGAAGCTTAATGCCGTAGCAACATTCTTAAACCGTTTCAAACGACGAACCATCGTCCTCATCCTTTTCCTATTTGATAGGGGGATTGTAACAAATGAATCATCTGTTCGTCAAACCTTACTGCACAGTTCGAAGAAACAGAGAAGACGTAATCTGTGCATAAAAAAAGCCAATCAATAATTGGTTAATTGGCTTTCTGTTTCTTGATTTTTATAATTTTATTTAAGTTCAATAAAATAAATAAAGATAATACGAATAATCCTATTAGTCAATTCTGATTTAAACATATAAGCACAACCTCTCGTTGTAGAAAAATATACAATAATCAACCATTTTCATAGCATACAAGTTTTACAATATTTTCAAGTGTGACTACATCACAGTACAATTATTAAACGACTTTATTATACTTTTTAAACAACTATTTTATTTTTTTATCATCTTTATTATTTCTACACATGTAGCCCTCATGTCTGCCCGTTCATCACACGAGACAGTCTATGATTGAATTATCTATGCCCATCAACTACAAACAATCAAGCTGTGTTCAAATTCATACATATTAAATAAGAAAATACTCTGGAGAGTAACTCATCCCCAGAGTATTTTTACATTATTTTTAATATATTTTTATTTTATTTAACTGCTTCTTTTAATTCCTTACCTGGTTTAAAAGCAGGAACTTTAGAAGCAGCAATTTGTATTTCTTCTCCTGTTTGTGGGTTTCTACCCGTTCGTGCTGCTCGGTCGCGCACTTCAAATGTGCCAAATCCAACTAATTGGATTTTTTCTTCTTTAGCAAGCGTAGTAGAGATTGTTCCAATTAGTGCATCTACTGCTTTTTTAGCGTCTTCTTTTGTTAGTTCTGCTTGTGTTGCCACAGCATTCACTAGATCCGTTTTGTTCATCGTCAAACACCTCGTCCTTTTATCTTAAATATTATGTAGTAGTAACAACATAAACACAACATACGTTCGGTATGTTTGTCACTTGTAATGCTAGAGAAGTTATATTCTAGTCATTATTGCTAAGATTAGGTTTTTGCAAATTCCGATAAGGCTTATTATGTAAACTACATATTATATCTATAAGATATTAAATAGAAAATAAGCATGACTGACCAACAATCAACCATATCCTGTATTTTTTCATCTAATCCCCTCTATAAAGGCGAAGGTTCAATAGACTTATTCAACCCCAACAATTTGAGGTAAAGGAAGTAACAGCTGAATTTTATAAATCAAAAGAAGTCCCTGTTGATGGGAATGTTTAATATGCTTTAACTAACCTTAAACATATTTCTAAGGAATCGACTAATTCCACCTCTTTTTACTGTGAAAATACTTTTGTAATATTCAATTTCACAAAGTAGAACAGCCTTTCTATTAATCAAGAAAGGCTGTTTCATCTATTAAATGTTGTTTACTTCCTCTTCAGTCGGCAGTGCTGGGATTGCTCCAACCTTTGTACAGACCAATGCTCCTACTTTATTGCTGAAGGAGATGATTTTTTTTAGTTGGTCGAAGTCTACTAATACTGTTTTCGGGTATTCTGACATGGCTAACTGATAAAGGGTTGCGCCAACAAAGGCATCTCCAGCACCAGTAGAATCGATGGAATTGACTTTAACACTCGGGACAATTTCAAATTCTTTCCCATTTGAAATCATCGTTCCTTCTTTTCCTAAGGTGACAGAAACAACTTTCGCTCCGATTTGATGAAAGATAGCTACTCCTTCTTTTAAATCATTAACCCCTGAAATAATTCGTAACTCTTCATCACTCACTTTTACAAAATCAGCAATACTAATTCCCTGTTTAGCTAAATCTATGAAGTGGCAACGTCTTTCTTTCCAAAGGTCAATCCTAAAATTGGGATCGAAGGAGATGAATTTCCCATTTTCCTTTGCAAACTTCATAAGGTTTAGGTATGTGGATTGGAAAGGATTCTCCAATAGAGCGGTTGCAGAACCGAAATGAAGAATATTGTTCTTCATGATTTTATCTATATGCAATTCGTCTTCTGTTAAGTATCCATCAGCACCGCGATTGAAAACAAAATCCCTCTCTCCATCAGCCTTTAAGGAAACAAACGCCAGCGTGGTTGGATGGGCATCATCTAGAACAAGTAATGACGTATCAACCTTAGCATCTTCTAAGGTTTTCTTTAAAAAATAGCCAAACGGGTCATTTCCGACTTTACCGATAAATTGGGCATTGCCCCCTAATTTCACAATAGCTACGCAGACGTTGGCTGGTGCTCCTCCAGCCTGCTTTTGAAAATTTCGGCCTTGAACTAAATCTATGTCCACATCTGTACAGAAAAAATCAATAAGCAATTCCCCAATACATAGAATTGATGAATTTTTTTTCACTTAAATCGACCTACCTTTATAGATTTCCCTTTTAATTCAGGTAAAACAAAGATCTAACCCAATTGTTCCGATCAAAGCATTGCTTCTAATACTTACCCCATACTGAATTCAGTTCGGTGAGCTTCAATGGAGAGACCCTTGTCGTTCCTTTATTTGAGAAGATAATTATTCTCTCATACAGATGTTTCGGGAAGAGTAAGCTGGTGCAAACTGCCTTTCCATCATTGGCTAGTACTTCTATTGAAGATGTGTCCATAAAGATTTGCAGATTGATTTTGCCGTCTTCCATTTTCAGATCAGTTTCCTGTAAGGCAGCAAAAGATTCAGAGAAACTATTGACTCCAGCTTTCGTCCGGTCAACCATTAGCTTTTCACTTGCTGTATCGTACTGTATCATGATGCTTTCATTTTTAGAATTCTCAAAAATCAATCCAAATGAATTTGAATCCTTATTATCAAACTTAACATTAACTTCCATTAAAGGACTGGTCAAATTAAAAGTTACAGGGTTGTCAGATTCAATTGTAAGCTCCTGAGTAACTTCTGTATGATTTCTAATGGAGTCAATTTCGGAAATGATTTTCTGGACTATACGATTTCCTTCCTCGCTAGAAGTAAGCGACAGCTCTCTTGGCAATGTCATCGCACTTCGCCATTCTTCTGTTGGGACTTGGTTGGCATATCGCCAATTGCTCATCCATCCAATGTAAATTCTTCTGCCGTCTTGCGCAGGGATATCAGACCAACTTACACCTGCATAATTATCACGACCAAAATCGAGCCATAGAACTTGTTCATCAGGATTGTCATTTAAAAAAGTGGTACCATCAAATTGTCCGACAAAATATTGTGTCCGTGATCCTTCTTTAAACTTTGGATTATCCCCAATACTAACAAACATGATCCATTTTTGATTAGTATCGTCACCATCTACAGATAATTTAAACAAATCAGGGCATTCCCAGACCCCATCATGTGAACCCGCATTATTTCCAAATTCACTGGCAAATTCCCACTCTTTTAGGTTAGAAGATGTATAAATACTTATGGATTGACCTGTTGCCAACATCATTATCCATTTACTCGTTTCTTCATGCCAAAACACTTTTGGATCCCGGTAATCCGTAATGTTAACATCTGAGAGAACTGGATTCCCTTCATATGTTATCCAAGTTCTACCATTGTCCTTGCTGTATGCGAGGCATTGCCGCTGGCGAGGTCGATCAGAGTTAGGATAATTATCAGCACTTGTATATATGGCCACTAAGCCAGGCTCATCATCAAAAAATCCCGAGGTATTGTTCCAATCAACTACTGCACTTCCGGAAAATATCGCTCCATGCTCATCAGGATAAAGCGCGATCGGCAGATGTTCCCATTGAATCATATCCTTGCTGACTGCATGCCCCCAGTGCATAGGTCCCCAAGTAGTACCAAATGGATGGTATTGATAAAATAAATGATATTCATCCTTAAAAAAGACCATCCCATTGGGATCATTCATCCACTTTTTTTCCGGTGAAAAATGAAATTGAAGGCGGTGCTTTTCATTATATATTTTATTCATCATTCATTCTCCTTTTTTTATAGACTATTAAATGTATAAACCTATTAAATAAAACGAGGCTGTACTATACTTAAATCTGTACAGCCACAGATTATATATTGACAAAAACTATTATTTTGAGTTTCTATCATATCCTGATTGCTTAATTTCTAACCACTCCTGCAACCCTAGTCGATCTAATTCATCTAAATATTCACTCCATTCTTTTTCAATGCCGCCGTTTGCAATCCATTCAGCACGTTTTCTTTTAACATAAGCAAATAAGTCTGCTTCTATAGTAGAAAGTCGATCAAGTTCTTCCAGAGAAAAGAATACTCTAGGGTAAATATTTTCAGCTTCTATATAAGGAACCATTACTTCCTTCATTAAATTTAATCTCCATGCAGCATCTTCTGGTTTTGTTGTCACTTTACCATAGTAACTATCCAGGATAGCCAATGGTCCACCAACAGATGTTTTCTCTCTAAGCTCAACTGGAGCGGTACCTTCTAACGGACGGTGCTTTAACAAATTTGCGCTTTTATCAAACTCAAAGATGTTTTGGTGCTTTTCATCCCCATACGTACCCCAGTTATTTTGTACAGACTGATGTGGGTCATAAAGTTGGTCGATCCATTTTGCTGTCAATTCAAGATTATTATTAGTAGACGTTACGACCAAGCGGGAACGGTCAAATCCCATTCCGTTTGATCTTGCCACATTTTGATGTCCTTCAGGTCCTTTTAAAGGAGCAAGTAAATCGTAGTCGTCGCCCATTCCTGTGATATTTCCTTTATCCCATGTGAAGTATAATCCATAGCGATTTTCTCTTCCTTTTGCTAGATACGTATTCCAATCATGTTCAAATGCCTCTACATCGATTAACCCTTCGTTGTATAAGTCGTTTAACCATACGATTGCCTTTTTATAGCTTTCATCAGCTGCTGAAAGTTTTACTTCTTCATTGTTGGTTACCACTGTAAAATCCCCGTTATCGCCTAAACCAAAAGCTCCGAATAATGAATGAGGATCTTGCCCGCCGTCATTAATGATGAAAGACATTGGGATCTCGTCAGCTTCTCCATTTCCATTTGGATCTTGTGTTTTGAATGCAATTAGTACTTGTTTTAATTCTTCAGTTGTTGTTGGCATCTTTAACCCTAATTTATTTAACCATTCCATATTAATCCAAGGAAAAGCATCGACAGAGTGGATACTTTCTTTCCCTTCACCTAATTCTTCAATCCATGGAAATGCATAAATATGGCCATCGGGAGCAGTCATCATTGCCTTATATTGTGGTGCTTTTTCAAGTACTGCTTGTAAGTTAGGCATATATTGAATTAAGTCTTCGACAGGAACGATTACACCATCTTTGGCATTTTTCAATAATTCATAGTCGCTGAACCCTGAATTAAAAATTGCATCTGGAAGCTCCCCGCTGGCAATGGCTAAATTTCTTTTTTCATTAAAAACATCGCCTGTATAGTTTCTCCAATCAATATGAACACCAGTTTCTTCTTCCAATCGTTGAAAAATTAATTTTTCATTTGGGTCCTTAGGTGCTAATGGTGAGCTTGAGGTCATAATCTTCAGTGATACTTCTTCTTTTAATGGAAATGATACATCTGAGAGCTTATAATCCTCGGATGAAAATTTATTGTTGCTACTACTCTTACTACTACAACCTGTAACTATTAGCGACCCTGCAAGAAGAATAACTGAAACTGATTTCCCTATTTTATTCATATTAACCCCTCATCTTTTTTTATTTTAAAGAACCCACCATAACTCCCTTTTCAAAATACTTTTGGAAGAATGGGTACATGATTAATAAAGGTAAACTAGCAATCACAATCGATGAGTATCTAATCATCTCTGCAATTCTCATTATCTCATTTCTAGCCTGTATATCTGCAACCATTCCAGGCTGTACCTCGTTTTGAATGAGAATGGAACGTAAAACCAATTGCAATGGATATAGATCTCGATCATCCAGGTAAATCATCGCATCAAAATACGCATTCCATTGACCAATGAAAGCATATAATGCCAACACGAACATAATTGGTTTTGATAGTGGTAAAATTATGCTCATGAATATTCTGAAATCTGAGGCGCCATCTATTTTTGCTGCTTCTTTTAATTCGTTTGGAATCGCTTTAAAATAAGTTCTTGCTAGAATAATAAACCAAACATTTACAGCACCAGGGATAATGATCGCCCAAATTGTATTAAGCATTCCCAAATCTCTGATAACAAAATAAGTCGGAATTAGTCCACCACCGAAAAACATCGTAATCAGGAAGAAGACCATAAAAGCTTTTTTGCCAACCAGGCCATCTACAGATAATGTATAACCTGCAAGGATGGAAACTGTAACAGTGACAATGGTAAAACCAGCCGAATATATTATCGAATTTAGAAATCCCTTAACTATTGTCCCATCGGTTAAAATTCGTTTGTACCCTTCCAAAGACCAATCAGACCCACTTAAGTTAAATCCCTTCCTAATCAATGCATTTGGTTCCAAAAGAGAAGAGAGAAATACGTACAGCAGTGGTACAATAATCAAAAGTACTATAATAGCCAAGAGTATATTATTAATTTGAAGTAGAATCCGATCGCCTTTTGGGTGTTTTATTTGGTTGTTCATTGTTCTCCTCCTTTCTTAGACAAGACCTTCGCCTTCATTTAGTTTTTTCACCACTTGATTGACGAACACCAGTAAAATTACATTCACAACTGCATTAAACAATCCAACTGCTGTAGCAAAAGAGTAATCTCCTGCAAGCAATCCTCGTTTATAGACATAAGTTGCAATAATTTCTGATGAGGGTGAATTCATCGGCGTTTGTAATAAATAGGCTTTTTCAAATCCTATTCCCATGATTCCCCCAGCCGCTAAAATAAACAAGACCGCCATAACCGGCTTAAGGGTAGGAAGATCAATATGCCAAATCCGTTGTAATAGCGATGCTCCGTCTAGTGTTGCTGCCTCATGTAGTTGTGGATCAACGTTTGCTAGAGCCGCAACATAAACAATAGATGCCCAACCAGCTCCTTGCCATACTCCAGACCAAATGTAAATCGTTCTAAAGTAATCTGGGTCAGACATGAAGGAAATGGGTTTATCTGAAAAAATCCCTAATAATGCATTAATAGGTCCTACGGGTGATAGAAAAAGGAAAACCATACCTGATATAACTACTACTGATATAAAATGTGGAGCGTAAAGAGCTAATTGAATATTCTTTTTAACACTCGATTTTCTCAGTTGATTTAACATAAGAGCCAATATGACAGGAATCGGAAATCCTATAAGAAGTTCAAAAGAGCTCAATTTTATTGTATTCATTAAAATCTCCATAAAATTAGGGGATGTTAAGAAGCTGGTAAAGTGTTTAAGCCCAACCCACTCACTTCCCATGATTCCTCGGATCGGACTGAAATCCTTAAATGCAATCGTCGCTCCATAAATTGGTATATACTTAAAGATAAGCGTAAGGATTACAGCAGGGGCAATAAGTAAATAAAGAATATAGTTCTTTTTTATATAATTCATTTTTCTTTTTAACTTAAAAACTGCTTTGGTTTCCCTAGCTGGTTCTCCTTTAGTCTTTACTGATACTTGCAATCTATTAACCTCCTATTTAGATTTTCACCTGCAAAAAAAGTAGTTTTTGACAATAGTATTGAATCGTGATTATTACATTCAGCTTTAGAAAAGCCTTTTTATTTCCCCCTTATCATTTAATTCCATATCTAGTTTTAACTATATCAGGATATTTAGAGCTTATATTTTCATATCTTTGGTAACAGGTATTTAAAATTTTCGGGAATTGAAATCGGTTACAATACATTCAAATAACGATGACACCAAAACAAATACCCTCTAGTCATAAAACTAGAGGGTTACATCATTTAAGGATTTTGCATTTCTTTAATTCCTGTATTAATTTTTTCTACGGCTTCCTTGGCAGAAGTGCTTACATCTTTCCCTCCAATTCCAACATCCTCAAATAATTCCCTAATAGCATTGCTGACAACAGGATAAGCGGGAGTGACTGGGCGGTTCCTTGAGTACTTAAGAGCTTGCTGAACAAAAATATTTGAAGGATACTCATTAAGTTCTGGAATGCCTTCTGCAACAGAGTATCTTGCAGGTACATTGCCAGTGATGGTTACATAATTTTTCATACCTTCATATCCTGTGGCATATTTGATAAACCTCCAAGATTCATCAGGGTGTTTAGACAGGGATGAAACCCCTAACGCCCAGCCTCCGTTTGAAACGGCCTGATACTTACCTTTGGGTAAAGGAGCAATTCCAAAATCCACTCCAAGTTTAAAATCGGGATTGCGTTCAAAGTCCTTTAATGCCCAAGAACCAAGCACAGTCATAGCAAGCTTATCTGACTCAAATGGTTCCGGGGGCAGTTCTACAGATGCTACTTTATGTTTTTGATAGAGATTTTGGAAAAACTGAAGAGCCTCTAATGCTTCTTGGGAATCCAAATATCCACTCGCTGTAGTACCATCCGGGCTCAGGACATGAGCACCAAACTGCCAGAGGAAAGGTATTTTAAAATACGCTGGAGCTTCTGCATCTCCAAATCCTTGGGCTGGGTCAATTCCGAAAATCCCCTTTTCAGGGTTATCCAGTTTTTCAGCAATCTCAACTATCTCATCCCAAGTTAATGGTTTATCGGGATCTCCCGAGGGATATGGTACACCCGCCTGATCAAACAAATGGCGGTTATAATATAAGGCGATACTTGACTCTACTATAGGTGCAAGGTATATTTGGCCTTTATAGCTTAATCCTCGTATGGTGGACTCCGGGAAATCTTCAATATCACCTTCTTTTTTCATAAACTGATCTAAAGATAAAAGCGAGCCTGTATTTGCATAAAGAGCTAAGGTTGGACTATCTATTGCAAGGATATCAGGAGGGTTTCCGTTGGCTATTTCAGTCCGAATCCTGATTTCATAATCGCCATATGGAATAGACTTCATATTAATGTCTATACTAGGGTTAGCTTTTTCAAAGGAAGACACCAACTCCGAATAAGCTTTATTCTCCGCTTCATTCCCGCTATTTCTCCAAAATGTCAGCTGTATTTGGTCTGAAGGAACCGTTTTTTCCTTATTATCATTTGGGCTATTAGGAATGGTATCCATGAAAAACAGTGAATAAACTAGTATACTCACAAGGATGGATGCAAAAAAAAGAATCGTTAGCCATTTTTTCATCAACAATCCCTCCTATCATTTAAAATTATGTATCAAGTGAACTACGGAAATTAACAGGTGTTTGCCCAATGTGTTTTTTAAAAACTGTACTAAAATACCCCTGGTTCGAAAAGCCTACCAGGTATGATACATCAATTATTTTTAATTGTTTATCTTTAAGGAATTCTTTTGCTTTTTCCATACGCAAGTTAACAAGATAGTCACTGAAGTTCTGACCGACTTGATTTTTAAACGTTTCAGATAAGTAGGCACTGTTTATATGAAAGATCTCAGATAATAGCGAAAGTGAAATATCATTGGCATAATGTTGATCAAGATACTGTTTCACACTGTCAATGATTAATTTACTGTTTGAAAAACGGGCCAAGCGTAGATTTTCAATAATAAACTTAGCTAATTCATTGAGCTGTTCGATCACTTTTTGATAAGAATTAAGCTCCCAGATACGCTGCTGGCAATTCCATATAATTATTTTAATGTCATTCGTTTCAATATCATATTTTCTTGCGATTGAGCCTAACAAAAACAACACTCTATTAGCAACAAGTGAAAAGGACATAATCGATTGATTTTCATTCGCGCCCAAAAGAGATTGAATGTTCCCCCTATACATCTCAAAATTACCATTCTCAATAGCATTTATCAATTTCAGTTCAGAATCAGGTAAAAACTCAAAAACATCTTCTTTGGTAATCGTCCCTTCTATTACCTGAGATTTCGGCCCAATTTGACTTTGGCTCCAGGCAAGCAGACTAGAGATGTAACTGTTCTTAAAATTCGAGATACCTGTTACAACATTTCCAATTCCGATAACTGTTTCTAAATTCAGGAGTTTTCGCACATTCTTCTGAATTTCATTTACTAAGATGGAACTATTGTTTACTTTTCCTAGAACGCTATAATGTATAAAATGAACCATATTTGCATAGCTAGGATCATAAAACGAATAAGTGTCACCGTGTTCCTTAGCCATTTCCTTACACACCATCTGAAAAGGAAGCCTAAGTTCCTTTAATCTATCTTCATTACCTTTATTTTCTCTAATTTCAACTGTGATAAATTGTACTGCTACGTTGTCAATTGCTAGGCCTTCCAAATGCAACTGGCGCAGTCTCTCTAAAACGAAATTTATCTGCTGCCACTCCTCTTTAGCTAAATACAGCAAGTATTGTTCCTGTACTTCCTGTAGCTGGGTATTAACAAGCTGGCGCATCTTGAATGTCTCAGCTTGTTTTTCCTTCTCTTCCTCTACTTCTTTACGAATTTTCCTTAATACTTCTACTAATTCATCAGGAGCGACTGGCTTTAATAGGTAATCCTTAACCCCCTCCTTCATCGAACCTCTTACGTATTCAAAGTCGGAATAACCAGATAAAACAACTACTTTTACTTTTGGAAATTCCTTCTGGCACCATTTAGCCAGTTCAAGTCCATTCATAATTGGCATTCTCATATCTGTAATGATCACATCAATATCTGTGTTCCGCAGTAATTCAAGCGCTTCTTTCCCATTTGAAGCTTCTTCAACAATTTGGAACCCTTCTTTCTCCCAATCTACTTTCATACGCAGACCTTTACGAATTTGTATTTCATCGTCCGTTATTATGACTTTCATCATGCAGCCCATCTCCATAGTAGTTTATACTTAATGTAATGCTGGTGCCCCCACCCTTTTCAGATTCAATCTGATATGAAAAATTCTCTCCGTAGTAAAGCCTCAAACGCCCAAGTACATTCCTTAGCCCAATGCTGCTTCCTTTACTCTTTAATACACTAATTGTTTCATTCATAGATTCATCGCTAAGTAAGTCAGAAATAACCGCTTGAGGCATTCCGACACCTTTATCTTCAACTACCATAAATATCTGTTTATCAACTTTTTCAATTTTGATAAGGATTTCCGCAAAATTTTTTTCAACAAAACTATATTTCACCGCATTTTCAACGAGAGGCTGTAGGACAAATTTTATAATAGGTAGCTCCCTGGTCTCAGGATCTTCTTCAATTTTAACGGAGATATTTTCTTCATATCTTACCTTTAAGATGTTTGTATAACTGCGGATATAGTTTACCTCATCAGCCATTCTTACTACATCATTTTGAGTATTTAAGGAATACCTCATCATTCTCCCTAAGTATACGCTAACATCCATAACCTCTTTATTTTTCCCCTGGGCAGCTAACCCCCCAATAATTTCAAGAGTGTTATTTAAAAAATGAGGATTGATTTGCAGCAATAAAGCTTTATACTCTGCATCTTTCCTTCGGATATTTGCTTCATATTCTGTTTCAATTCTGTTTTTTAATTGATTAACTGTATGATTGAACACTCTTATTACATAACCAACTTCATTTTTATGAGATTTAATGGTCGGCATATACCGTTTTGCACCGGTAAAGTCCCCTCGTTCAATAAATCCCATGGCTTTTGCCAATTTCCCTAAGGGGCTCACGATATTCGAAGAAATCATATATGAGGCAACAATCGTTAATAGAAAAACAATGGCACTTATTATTAACAATCTGCGCTGAATACGATCCACTTTTGAGAACAAATCAGTCTCCGTTACTTCACTGATTAAAATCCAATCACCCACCGGCAGCTTTTGATAAAAGACAAAGTGTTTCTCATCGCTATAAACTATTTCTAATAACCCTTTTCGCTCTTTGCTCTTCTTAATTTTAGCTAGACTATTATTTAAAACGTTCTCTGGGGTTGTAATCTTTCCTTTCAATATGTTTTCTCCATGTTGGTTCACCAAATAAGCTTGTCCATTTATTCCGATTGTATTTTTTTCTAAAGCAGTCTCGAGCAATTGTGTTGGAAAATTAACCTTGATTACCCCGTATGAGACAAATGTATTCATATCAATGAGAGGCAATATATAGCTATTTATACTCTCAGTAGTTGGCTGATACGGATCCTCATGTGACTTTACAAACTGTTGTTTATATAATGTATACTCTTCATACCAAACTGTTTTACGCAGATCGGGGTTATTCCCCCAAGTCCCTGTACCATCATTAAGCATCACTGAAATTGACATTCCATTTGAATTATTAACCATCATTGAGGAAAACAGCATTTTGAGTTGATTTCTCGTTAACAGTCTCTGTTCCTTAGAAGTATCTGCAGATTCTTCCTTCATCCACTTCTGAATCGTTTGGTTAACAAGAACTTGCTTCCCCAAATCCTCTGCCTGTGTAGCAATTGACTCAATATATAACGAATATTGATCCATCATCGCAACCGCTAAATCCTCAGTCTGGTTTTCAATAGTCGACGTTAACCAGCTCGGAATCAAAAACGAAAATACAATGATCGGAATCGTCAACAAACAAGTAAAAATAACAAATAAACGATTGCGCAACGAAAAAAACATGTGTCACCTCCCTAACCAAAAAAGAAAACCCTTACATTTATTTAAGCTATAAAAAGGCAAGTTAATACTTTGTATGTTCTAATAATCTAGTATATTAAAAAAGTATAACACCAAACTACCTTGCTGAAATATGATTTTATGATTATTAGATTAACCTATAAAAGAACCCACAAGCTGTTCAATCAAAAGACTGGACCACTCGATTCTAAAAAAAAGCCTAATTTCCACAATCATTGTTAAAGATTTACTCATTTTATCCGTTTCTTTTCAGATTCAGCGAAGTTTTCTGCTTCGGACTGGTCCCAATATTTAACGCCTCCGATAACGATAGATGGTTCAAACAACGTTCCCCTGCCATAATACAAATTAATTTTATGCCGATCATACCTTAATCCCTTTTCAGTAAGGAATTCAGCAAGTTGGCTTTGATTTAACAAGGTTTCTGTATCACGAATAATCAAATATTTAGGCTCTTGAATCAGGTAGGTGTCCTTTCTAAAATAGGTGGTAATTAACTCTAAGGCCCACTCTAAATATTCATTATTTAGATGCTTATACAGTTCTCCTAATTCAAAGGGAAACTCGTCAGGATTCTCAAAAAAGCACCCCAAACGAAAGAAAGTGAGTTGTGTTTCATTCAACCTTTTTAATGACTCCTCATCCAATTTTTGTTTATTCTGTTCGTTAATTAATTTCTTCAAATTGGGAAATTGCTCAATTATAAGGTTTGTCGTTTTTTTCATAATATCCTCCCTTGTATACAATGTATACACTCAAGATAACAAATTTTGTATACGTTGTATACAAAAAAGAAGTCTTCTTCCACCTTTTCCTTATGCTAATAGTTCACTGTATCAGTCACAATCTCATGGTCTAAAACCTCCACACTTAAAGTATTTCCACATTTGACCAACCCAATAATTACCTTATCAAACGTTTTTACCTACCTTTTTTGTCGTTCCGTCCGAATCATCATCGGTCCCTTTTTGTCGTTTTTAATATTCTCAAGATACTTTACTAAATAAATTTCTGTAATTCTTGAAGGCACGTATCCAAATCTTGTCCGTATGATATTTTCCACCACAAATAACTTTTTCGTAAAATATATATAATCCTTCCCCGTTATCTTTTCATACGCCTTAAATTCATCTGTTTCTCCTTTCAGGCCTGCCTTATAGAACGTATTCATCTGACTGTACATATCGTTTCGTTCTTTTCTTATCATTTTCAGTAAGTAAAGGAGCTCAAAGGTGGAGAATGCCATAAGCTCTGGCGTTGTTTTTTCAATATAAACCTCTAAAGCAAATTCCCGGACACGAACAACAAGCCGTTCTCGATTTTCTTTTACCAGACGTGCATCAAGGGACATACAGCAAAATTCACAATAGTATTGCTACTGGTTCATCTTTTCAACATTGCTACCGCAATAGGGACATGTCTTCACTTCTGTTTTCACTTCAGATCCTCTCCTTTGAGCCTTTTTGATCATTCCCCCATGAGCGAAACACTCTACATCCTTCGCTTTACGAAAAGCAAGAACAGCCGTAAAACAAGCAACTACAATTAAACGATCTAAAATACTTTGCCAAATGGAACCGTATGGATATCCCGGATGAACAAATACACCAGGACGAAAAAGCAAAACTACCATTGTCCATCTCATTTCATACTTCCCTGAATAATCTATCAAACGTTTTTAAAGGTTGCTCAGCAACCGCAAGCAGGCATCCGCGCCGTGAAAATAATCGGTGCAACAGTCATAAGCTCTTTTTCCGTAATATCTGTCCCTATATAAAAATCGGTTGCGGATTTCATATCCTTTCATTCACTAATTCTTTCATTCTCGTTCATTATGAATTTCTCCTTTCAAGCAAAGGAGAAAATCTCCTTTGCCTGTTAGTTAATTTTAAAGATAACCCTTTTCTTTCAGGCTCACATGCTTTCCAGTATGGGTAACTATCACATGGTCTAAGACTTCTATGCCTAGAATTTTTCCGGCCTCAGCTAATCGCTT
Organism: Paenibacillus sp. FJAT-29882; assembly: GCF_001510645.1. Taxonomy (GTDB): domain Bacteria; phylum Bacillota; class Bacilli; order Bacillales; family DSM-1321; genus Peribacillus. The sequence continues at coordinate 162,915 of NZ_LMVB01000010.1, forward strand.
TGTCACCTCAACGTCTTCACGGCTCGGTGTGGGGTCACCTGATGGGTGCTGATGGCTGACAATAATGGATGCGGCATTATTTAGAATAGCGCTTTTCATGACATCGCGCGGATGGACTATACTTGCATTCAGACTCCCTACATGTGCTCTATGAAGCCCTATAATCTGATTTTTGGTGTTGAGCATCATCACAAGAAATACTTCTCTATCTTCATCCCCGATAAATGAAGCCGCTAATTCTTGCGCATCGCCTGGTGATGCAATCCGATAGGATGAAAATGGCTCTGATGTTTCCCTGACTTCCTGTTTAATTCGTACCACTTCAAAAATTGGGTTTAATTCCATTAAAAACACTCCTTTGTGGTTGTGAATTTTTACATTTCTGTTCCATTGATTTTCGGTCTGGCCTTTTGGGCTTGTCCCACCTCCTAAAGGTTTTTTTCTCTAATGAATTTGGGATTTTAAATTTTTCTTTTTGTCTTTCGAAGCGAAGTCTGTTCCCCAAAGGGGGATTATTTTTCCCCTTTTGCAAGTAGAACGAAAAACACGCATAGGCAATGGGTCAAGGGCGATCTGATCGCAAAAGTTTTTTATATTGCGAAGCGTTTTTAATAAAAAAGTTTTGTGCCCCTTGACCGATTGACTAGGCTTCTTAGCTTCCTGCCGGAAAGGTTCGGGTGTCCTACCGGCTGGAAGGTTAGAAGGCTTGCGCTGTTTTACGATTCGGAAGGCAAAAGGGAAAAATTAAATAAAAAGCAGCCGGATGGCTGCTTTCCTTTCGTCTTTATCTCTTTGATTTTCAGGTTTTCGGTTCGTTCGGTATGGCGGCGTAGCCGTAAATGGAACAGGAACCTATGGAATGTAGGCGCTAGCCGTACAGTCCGTGGTTATCGGGCCATTTAATGCCGAAGCGACACGTACAGCATGTTAGAATGGACGCTTTTCCCTTTCTTACATGCTGTAGTGCTGCCGCCCGAAGTATGCTTGAAGCCTTTATTTATAAAACCATCTAAAGAAAAACCGCACCTAAAGACTACTCGAAGCATCACAAATGAATATAACGTGAAATATATTGATATTGAGCAAGGGAGTTTAGTTAGTCATAACTAAGATTTACTTTCACCAGGTACCCTTGCTCATAACCGTAAAGAACAACGGATTCTTGACAGAGACAATAAGGACAAATAACAATCTTGCACATCTGCTAGTAAAGGTATTACGTAACATCTTTTTTATGATTTCCACAAAAGATAATCTCATGAAATTCAGAATCTAATTTATGAAAGCCCAGAGCCGATCCATTATTAGACAGTAACCATTCCTGCTGGACAACATTCTTTTTTAATTCTCTTAGTCCTCTCTCCGGAAATGACCTGCATGCTGATTTTAGAATTTCCTTTTCTAAAGTTAACCGCATAAATGCGGCCTGTTCTACCAATTGTTTTTTTATTTTAGTCACATACGTTCCTACTTGGGGAATAACTTCTACAAGGTGATCGTCTTTAAGTTTTATTAGAGCTTGCTTTATAGGAGTTCCAGAGATGTGCAGTATTTCAGCCATTTTAACTACACTTATTGACGTTCCAGGTACTAATTTAAATGACATGATCGCTTCTTTCATTACTCGGTATGCATAGTCTAAATTATTCTTGTAAGGCTGCTTCCTAGAAACTGAATGCATTTCCTGTACACCTCCGTTACTTCAGTCGATACCAAGTATGATTTTTATTTTTTCTTATTGATTATTTACCGTGGTCTTCAAGCCTCTTCTCTGTTTTAGCAACCCATCTTAATTAAAAAGATAGCTAATTTGCATTAGCTATCTTCTCTTGTGTAAATGAGTTAAGTCTGCGATTTTCTATTTTCGGCTAAATCAGTTGTCATTTTAGCAAGACGAGACTTGTTTAGCGGGTACCAGAAAATTAATATCAAAGCCACTACCAGATAAATAACCCCAGGAACTAATGTTGCCAACACATAGATTCCATCTAATGTCTCTTGTGTTTGTATCTTTAGTGTTGCCGTATAACCAGCTGCTGCAATCGCGAATCCGCCAACACCTCCGGCAATCGCTTGTCCTACTTTACGGGCAAAGGAATAGATTGAGTAAACGGTTCCATCTTCCCGCATTCCAGTGATTAATTCATGATAGTCAATAACATCTGTTACGAATGCCCAAGCCACAATATTGAAGAATGCCATCCCGAACATGGCAATCGCACAGCCCACTAAGAATCCAGTTAAACCAAGGTTTGGCATGAAATATAAAATTATATACGCAAGACTGGCAATCAGCACCCCTATAGATGCCATTTCCTTTTTACCAAATTTCTTAACGAGCGGTATCACTAAAGGAATCGCTGCGAATGTCGTACCTGTTTGAACTAAACTGACAATACTCAAGGCTGCAGCGTTGCCGAAATAGTCTTTAAATAAATACGCGTTTACTGCAGCAGCCAGCATCATACCTACTAAAAGTAGTAAAGTTCCAGTAAGGATGGCAATTAATGGTCTGTTTTTTACAATACCTTTCATGGTTTTACCCATACCACCTTGTTTCTCAGAAGCCGAACGCTCTGGAATGACAATTCGCTCTGTTGATAATTTTACGCAAGCCATATAGCAGGAAATGGCTAAAATTCCAAATACAATAGCTGTCATCATCATACGGTTAGGATCTACTTTGTTATCTACGAAGATTATTAGCGGACCGCCTACGCCAATGATTAAATTGGCAATCATAGACCCCATTGTTCTAAACGTTGATAGGGATGTACGTTCAACAGGATCAGCTGTAATAACAGATGCCATTGAACCGTATGGAATATTCACTGTACTGTATAAAGTTCCCCATAAAATATAAGTAACAAATGCATAAGCCAAGTAGAAGCCATCTGACATGCCCGGAATCGTGACAAACATCAAGACTCCTGAAATAACCAGCGGGAGGGACATTCTGAAAATCCATGGTTTAAATTTACCATTTTTTGTTGCTTTTCTTGTATCAATAAAGCGACCCCATGTAACATCGGCAACAGCATCCCATAGACGTGCAATTAAAAATAAAGTACCAACCATTGCAGCACTAATTCCAAAGACGTCTGTATAAAACACCATTAGAAATACGCCTGCAAGACCAAAGAAGAAATCATTACCAAAATCGCCAAATAAATAACCAAATCTATCCCTCATACCAAAAGGACGTACTGTTTTTTCATGTTTGTCCTCCGTAACTAAAGGACGTATTGTATTTTCCTGCATTGTTATTCCCTCCTAAAGGATAATTCTAAATAAAATGAATAAACGTAAATGAAAGCACTTTTAAAGAATAACGAGCGAATGCTAGTATACATAAAAATGAATTAAAGGAAGTTTTATAATGATCTTGTTCGTTATAGCTTTTTATTCCTGCTTCCTATACAAGGTTAATAGAATTCTAAAATACAAAACATAAGTGGAAATTACAACCGTTTACAAAAAATATTCTCCTGTGCATAGCCAGAAACCCAGAGTTGTTAAAATAAACAGTTCCAAATACTATATCACTAAAGATTGCTCCGGCTTAAAACCAGTCGCTGTAACCCATTTTTCTTAAGTTTTCGGCTGATATTTGGAGGCATTCGAACGGATCACGGCCGTACTGTTCATCCTGCTCAACCAAGAAATACTGTGCACCGCTTTCAAGACCGGCGTCGATGATGGCAGGGATATTCAGATTGCCTTCTCCAACCTCGGCGAATTGAATCGTATTGACGAATCTGTCCATGAATTTAGCTAGATCTTTGTTAACATCAATATCGGTTAAATCCATCGCTGCTACGCGGTAATCCTTTAAATGTAATAAAGAAATACGGCCTCTGTATTGCTTCACAAGTTCTACTGGATTTTCTCCTGCTCTTTGAATCCAGTGAACATCCAGCTCAAAGCCAAGCTTTGTTGTATTATTTTTAATGATATCCAACAGATACATCCCATCAAATTTTTGGAATTCCAGATGATGTGTATGGTAGTATAACTCAATTCCATGCTCTGCTAAGCGGTGTGCCATCTCTTCAGCTCTTTCTACAAAGCCCATAATATCATCTTTATTGCCCATTAGATTTAATGGCATCATACCGATACGCAAGAAATTACAATCTAAAGCTTTGCAATCGCTGACAATCTTTTCGAAATCATTTGTCAATGTTTCTCCAGGTGCACCCGGCAACATTGGCTCAAGACCTGCTGACATTGCGGCAATTTTGATATCAAAATCATTACTTGCTCTTTTTAATTCAGCGACATTTTCTGGTGTCATTGGAATTTGTGATACTTCTACAGCATGATAGCCGAGTTCATTTACTTGTTTCATTGTTTCATATGCGCCAAGCTCTTCCACTTTCCCTTTAAGCATCATCATTTGAACGCCAATTTTACCTTTTTTCATTTTGTTAAAACCTCCATTTTTAATTCTCTTTTTATTTCTGATGAATCGCAAATGTTATCAATGATTTGAATGGATGGCAGTGCATCCTTCACATGAACATAATCGTTCGTGTCATTTTCGATACAGGAATAAAATTCATTAATTAATTTCGCATGGCTTGCCCCATAGTAGAACTTTGTCCCCGGCAGTTTTGCATCCTCAATCATTTTTTCCTTCTTACCATTTTCATTAAGTCTAGTTAGAATGCTGTCTTTGATCGTGAATTTTTCATTTTCAAAGACAACCTGAAGCTCAACACTAGAGTTTCCAAAACTAGAGTTTGTTGCAAAAAATAATCCTGTCGCTCCATTTTTAAACTTAATATTGGCTACTGCTGTGTCTTCCACTTCAATCCCATAATCCAATAAATTATCTATGGATCCTCTAATTTCTTCGATTTCACCACCGAGCAGCTGCATCAAATCTAGTGTATGAATGGATTGGTTAATCATCACACCGCCACCTGCATAAGCCATTTTGCCCCGCCATGGCTTAATCTCGTAATAATCTTTCGGTCTAAACCAGGTGACTAAACCCTTTATGCCGATGATTCTTCCATATTGCCCGCTTTTAACAAGCTCTTGTAACTTTTCAAAGGTCTCATTGTAGCGATTTTGAAAGCATATACAGATTTTTACGTCCTTGTGTTCAAGGCAAGCGGCTTTTCTTGAAATACATTTACACCCTTTTCAACACATGCTTTAGTGGCAGGCAAGTGAAGATAGTGTGGCAAACAAAGATGAACACAATCTAATTTTTCTTTTTCCAGCATAACGTGGTAGTCCGTATAAAAATTTACACCCGATACGGTATCTTTTAACGTTTCATCCTTATCACAAACAGCTACTAGCTCAACATTAGGGTTTGCTTGAATAGCATGTATATGAACTTTAGAAACATCTCCAAGTCGGATAACTGCTGCTTTTAACATAAGATCATCTCCCTGGAAATGATGGGTGACTCTAAAGCCCAGAGTCTCGCCTTTATGAATCACCCTCATTTTTTTTCATAGGATTATTTTGTTACAGGTTGTTTCTTTTCTGCTTCAATCTTTTTATTTAATTCAGCAATATATAATTCTTCATCAATTGGAAGTTCTACTTCTTTGCCTAACCAGCTGGAAAGGTGAATCGCATTAGCCAAACCAACACCATTTATACCGTCGCTTCCCGGAGCAATTAACGGAGTTCCATCTAGTATGTTTGCAGTAAAGTTTTCTAATACAGCAATATGCTGTCCGCCCCATACACTTTCAAATTCCAGCACTTCTTCATCATAGATATCGCCAACGCCTTCGCCCATGAGGACTTTCATGGCATCTGCCCAGCTCATAGTCGCATTCAATTCATTTTCAGACTGTCTTAATCGTGTAATCGTTACTTTCTTACTGTCATCAACGACAATTTTCCCTTTATCGCCTACTATTTCAAAACGGTCCGTACCAATAATGTCATGTGTACATGTAATAAAGACACCTGTTGCGCCATTACCGTAGTCAAGGATTGTTGTTACATCATCTTCAACAGCAATATCTCTTTGGTAGCCGTATTTGACATTGGAATAGACCTTTTTCGGCATACCGCAAATCCATTGCAGCAAATCAATTTGGTGTGGTGCCTGGTTAACAAGCACGCCGCCGCCTTCTCCTCCCCATGTTGCTCTCCATGCGCTTTGATCATAGTAAGCCTGAGGTCTCCACCAATTGGTAATAATCCAGTTTGTACGGCGGATATTGCCGATTTCTCCGTTATCCACAATTTCTTTTGCTTTTTGATAAAGTGGATTTGTCCTTTGGTTGAAGAAAATAGCAAAGGTTAAATTTGGTTTTGTTGCAGCAAATTCATTGATTTCTTTTACTTGTTTTGTATAAACACCGGCTGGTTTTTCAAGCAGTGCATGGATGTCTCTCTTTAAGGCTTCAATACCCATTTCTACATGTAAATAGTGGGGAACCGTTGTCACAACTGCATCAACATTACCGCTTTCGAGCATATCAATATAGTTATCATAGAAAGGCACGTTCGGATATTTTTCTGCACACATTGCCTTTTTCTCTGGATCGATATCGCAAATCGCCCCAATTTCAACATTTTTTACTTTTCCTTCTGAAATAAATCCTGCGTAACTGCCGCCTTGTGCACCGATACCGATAATACCTAATCTTACTTTTTCCATTATGCATTCTCCCTGCTTTCTATATTTTCTAGAATTTGTAATAATGACTCATATTGCAGCTTATATCCGCCTTCACCATCAAGCCCTTTGTTATCCTTGATGATTTCTCTAAATCTTTTAATGAATCGAACAAAACGAGATGCAGTTCTAATGTTAAGGAGCCTTATATCCGCCTCTGATTGCCTTCGATAGAATTTCAGGAATTTCCCCTTCCCCCGTACCGCATACAACATTTTGATTATCGTTTGTAACAGCGTCTTTAATATGAATGTAGACGGTTTCATCCTTCAGAAAATCGTAGCACGTTTGCGTATCCTCTCCGCATTGGACAAAGTTAGCAAAATCAAGAATTGCTTTAAAGTATGGTGAATCAACCGCTTTCATGATTTCATGGCAACGTCGTAAAATTTCGCCATAAATATCCTTCTCATTTTCATGCAGCAAAATAACATTGTATTTACCTGCAATCTCAGCAAATTGTTTCAGTTTATTTATTACTTCATCTTTGTATGGATCGGTATTTTCTCCCTTCAGAATGTAGAAGCTGAATATACGGATATATTTGCAATCTAATACATGACATATCTGACAAAGAGTATCGAGCATCTTTTTTTGTCTTTTAAAACCTTCTTCATCATTAATAAACACTTTGCCAATTGGCGAACCGATGGAAGAAACACCCACATCCCACCTTTTCAGATGCGGCAGGACATTTTCCTTAATATCTTCTACAGAAAAATCACCGATGTTTCTGCTGTTAATTCCGCGCAACGAAAAATAGTGCATGCCCAATTTGGAAGAAATTCCATCCGAAACCCTGATATGATTAAATCTTGTTTCGCTGAAGACTATACCTCCTTATATGTTGGAATAAAATCCATTATTGAAGAACATCACTTTTTATATATCTTGTGAAAAGAAAAAACTACATGGGCTATTTGTAGACCGTTGTAACTGTTTTCACACTTTTATATTAACTGAAACCGTTTTTAAAAAACTCGTATTATATTGCGCATTATAGTAAAATAAAAATATAATCTTTTATACTAAAACACTACCATTCATTAAAAAAAGGATGTTAACACATGCAGCTAGCCGAGAAAACAATTAAAAAGATTGTAGAGTATACTTACCTTTTCACTAACATCGATACTATTTTTATTGATAAAGACTCAAATAGCATTTGGGAATATGGTCATAATCAATTACCAGAAACATTACAGCCATATATAAAGGATATTCGTAAGCAATTGAATCAAGAAAGGGTTAACGATGATTATGACATCCTGTTTCATGCAAATGAATTGAAAACATACTATATATCAGCAAAACTATGTAATGAAGGGAAAGATTTTCACGGCACTATTATAGTCGGACCATTTCTTTTCGAAGAACCATCAGCCACACTGGTGCAGGATGTACTTTTTGAAAATAGGCTTCCCATCTCACTGAAGCATACGATCACCCAGTACTATTTATCGTTGTCTTTACTCAGTAAATACAAGTCGGACATGATTGCCGAATTTCTCTCCTATCATATAGCAAGCATGGACAAACTAACTAACTACCGGCCTAAAATCGGCAAGGCAAAGAATCGGTTTCAAAATAAGTTTGAAGTTTTACCTGCTCCGATACAAGATCATCCGGTAACTTCTGTTGAAGCAATCGAAAAAAGATACTCTTTGTCAAATGAACTGATGTCAGCTGTGGAGCATGGCGATGCAGCGAAGGCGCAAAAAATACGGAATAGGGTTATTTCAATTGGAAAATTACCTGACCGCCTTCCAAATGATCCATTGCGTTCAGAGAAAAATTTAGCTTTTGCCTCAAATACTAGCTTTCGGACCGCGGCTGAAAGGGGAGGACTGCATCCCCTATACATGCACAATATTTCTGAAAAGTTTGCGATCCAGATTGAGAAAACTACTTCCATTCAACAGTTGGCTGATTTGCTGATTGTGATGCTTCGTGAGTATTGTGAAGCAGTACGGAAGTATTCCCTCAAAAATTACAGTTTTCTGATTCGAAAAGCGATAGAGTATATCCGCCTTCATTTGGAACAGGAGCTAAGTCTGAAAACCATATCTGCCGCCATTCACTCCAGCACATACGAACTTTCAAGAAAGTTTAAGAAAGAAACAGGCCTGACATTAACAGACTATATCAATATACTTAGAATCAAGGAGGCGCTCTATCTTATGGAGAACCGCAATCTATCCATTACAGATATTGCTTATATGACAGGCTTTAATGACGTTAATTATTTTACAAAGGTCTTTAAAAAACTGAAGGGAATAACCCCTTCAGCCTATAGAAAACATTTATGAATCAAGAAACAGAGAGGTTAGAAAAAGGACTTCAAATGTGAATTCCTTTTTCCCTTCTGCTATTATGCCTTTTTAATCTTTGTCAGTTCTTTATTTAATGTATACAGCATTTGCTCATTAAACTGCTGCGGCGCCATTTCAGCCAAAGTATTTAAAGGCATCCCCTTTGCCATGCCGAACATCGGGTGATCTTCCATTCCGACTAAATATTTTTGCAGCACTGCTTCTGCATCTTCATTTTGTGCGATCACTTCATAGCTGTCACGTGTTGAATAGACATCATTTGTAGTGACAAGCTCTTCAAGCTCTACATCGCCCAGATCCGGTATTTCGAACCAGTTATCCACTGTACCGCCTTCTGACTCAGGCGCTTTGTAGCTTGGGTTTGGTTCATCCACTTTATTGAACCAGGCAATATCAAGGAATTCTTCTCCTTCATACTGGGCAATGGCCTTTACTTCATTAAATCCTTCTTTTAATGGGACATTTTCGAAGATAAAGATTTTATCATCACTTGTTTTTGCAGGCAGTTCTGTTCCGTTAATATAGAGAGTGACCTGCTCGCAGTTTGAATACACTTTCACAGTGATTTCATTATCCGGACGATCGATTAGACGTTTGCTTGTAATATGAACAAATCTCTCATCGGACCAATTCGCTTTATATAAATATATAAAACACCATAAAGAAATTATAAAATCAAACAAAGTCGATCAATGACCTTTTGCGGAGTCTCGTTGATTTCTGAAATAAACGATTGAACATTTGTACGGATCTCTTGTACAGACTCATAAAACACATTATAAATAACTGATGTTTTGAGCCATTTCCATAATCCTTCAATCGGATTGAGATCCGGGCTATAGGGTGGTAAATAGAGAAGCTCTAATCGTTCTTTATGTTCGTCTAAAAAAGGTTGAATCAGCTTGGCATGGTGAATACGGGCATTATCAAGTACCATGACGATTTTTCCCGTTGGATAGCGAATGAGAACGTTCTCTAGAAAACAAAGAAACGTTTCTGCATTAAATACTTGGTCTTGCATGCAAAAAACAGAGCCTTTTCCATAATCAAGCACACCTAGTAGCTTTACGCTTTGGTGCTTTCCATACGTCGGGATTTTTCGTTGTTTTCCTTTTAGAAACCACGTATAGCCAATCGCAAGGTAGTCACGGATCGTTGACTCATCTTCGAATAAGATCGTATCGATTTCACCTGATTCTAGTTTTTTTTTACGTCCTGAAAAGTTTCACGAAAAGCAGCTTGCTTATCTGGGTCTGCTTTCGCGAGTGTGTAGGTCGGACGTGTGTGACTAAAACCCAATCGATGAAGCAGGTGGAGGGCTCCACGATCTGCATACTGAACCTGATACTCCCGTTGAATCCATTCGCACAATAATGGACTGGTCCAATTCATCTGGGTGTTCAAACCCACTTCTTTAGGCGTTTGATGTAAGACCACTTCTCGTACATGAGCCTCTTGTTCGGGTGTCAACTTACGCGGCGCACCCGAGGAATAGCTCATGTCTAAGCCCTTGATGCCCCATTTCTGATACTTTTTAATGTACGTACCAATGGTATTCTCGTTCAAGTTGACCATCTTGGCAATATCCTGTTTTCTATGACCTTGTAAGTGAAGTTGAATCACTTGATAGCGTTGGTATAAACGAACATTTTTTTCTATTTTCTACTGTTCTTGAATGTCTTCTTGGCGTTTTTCTAGGTTGTCATATTCTTCTTATATCTACCTCATTTTCATTTCTTTTTCTATTATTCTACTAAAAAACGTTCGTAAAATTACATGGAGATAGATGAACGTTCGCGAATATTTTTTTGATTTTTACGAACGAGAAAAACAACTGGTTTAAAGCAAAAATAACCCGTTCGTAAAAGTGTACTTTTATGAACGGTAAATATACACAGAAAAGGGACTACGTTTAAATATACTGAAACTGGTTCCGTGGGCCTCCTTAATGATGGTAAAAGAGTGCTTGTTATACAAGCAAGTGGATCAATCTATACAAATGATGATTGGTATAATGATTCTTTGCAGAGCTTTTTTTTAACATATACTGTCCAAGCTATAGGTGTATCAAAAGGGTGGTGCTAGTATAGTCTTGTGGACACGACTAAGTTAAGTCAGTAAAATGTGCTTATAGAAGGAGTGTCTGTTAGACGTATGTCCGAGATTTTACAGCAATTTAAAAGTGCAAAAACATATTTCATCGTTTTTCCTTTGCATAATTTTTTTCCGGCCTCGGCTATCGCTTTGTCACCTCAACGTCTTCACGGCTCGGTGTGGGGTCTTATCAAGAGTAAATTATTAAAAATCCATTAACATCAATGCTTTTACTTTAAGGACATGTATTTAACGCATTTAAATCAAACGGAAATATGCAATGTAATTGTTAGGTGACAATTGATTACGGTCATAAGTATGTACCACTTCTGTCATCTTTTTTATCAGTGATCGACAACAGACTTACCACTTGTTTCTTTACAAATGGAGTAATATTTAAAATAATGTAAATAAAAAACCTAATTCCTCTTTCTATTTTATCGAGGAATTAGGCTTTAGATCTGCAACAATCGCGCCCGTTAATGGAGCAACTCAAATTCAAAATACATCTATTATTGCAGTAAAGAACTTATAAACAAAATAACCTGAAAAAACAATTAGAACCAATCCAGCAATAATGGAAAATCCTTTAATCATTGATCGATTCATTACTTTTCTAGTTGTAGCAACAATTGTTAGTAATCCTATATCATGCAATAATATTCCTGTTAAAACACCTGCAGCGATGATTAAAAAACTATCTGGATTGGCAGTATTATATGAGTTAGATAATACTGCTCCAAATACACTTATCCAAAAAACAATATTCCCTGGCGATACTGCAACCAAAAGTCCATTACGGTAAGAAGACCTTAAAGATTTGGTAGGCTTCTCGCCGGCTAATGTAATATCACTATCTGCATTTTTTATAGAATCATAAGCAATTAAAAATAAAAACACTGCGCCAATTAACCACATTGGTATTTGAATAAAAGGAAATTGCAAAAGAGATGCCAGACCAAAATATAGGGCTAATATCAAGAAAAAATCAATGGTCATTCCACCCAATCCAACCACCCAACCGTGCATAAATCCATTTTTAAGACCTTGTTTTGTCATCTCTACTGTAATTGCCCCGACCGGCATTGCAATCGCAAGTCCTGCGAGAACATATGTAAAAAATAATCCCATACTACTAGCTCCCTTTTCATTTACTTCGAATATACCTTATGCCGTTAAATGGCTACTTCCACTACAGCAACAAGTGAAATTGGACCATCAATATATATAATCAATTTTTCCTTACTATTACTTAAATTTAATTCATCTTCTATTTTTGTTGTCTTTATGCTTTTGTTTTTTTGTATATCAAATGATTTAAGAATCATCATGCCTTGGCAAATTATACAGGTCTCATATGGAGTCAGTCACAATCCGGTGAATTTGAATCCAAGGAAATTTGATTTCTTTCACATCCTTTAAAACACAGCCTCACAAATGAATTATAAAGTGAGACTTCCATCAGTGGGTGTTTTCTTCATCCCCCACTGATGATTAGCGAGACTTATCTGTTCTTTACGGGCTGTTATCTCTCACCTGTCTTCTTTGCTTATCTCAAATCTTGAAGTCGGAGTTTTACTGCCCGTTAAGGCAGGATAAATTACAAAAATCATCAAACAAAAAATAAGTTGTTTAATTTCGATCATAACATGATGATTAAATTTCAAAACTAATGATAATAAAGTTGTTTAAAATGTTAGTATTCAAATGACTTTATTGCCATTCAACAACATATTTCTATTTTTTATAAGGAGATTTTTGATAGATTGTGATGAGTTGATCTAATTTCTGACTGCACTGAATGGTCTCACGGCTATTTAAGTCAGTTATTTCAGCAATCTGAATCAATTCGTTTCTCAGTTGATTGATTCTGTATTCTAACTCATCTAACTCTATAAATATCATACAAATCCCCCTAATCACTCACCCATTATCTTAAACTGGTTATTAATAAAAATCCTTTCTTAGGTCGACAAATCAGTGAAAACTTATATTTATTTAGTCTTTTCGCTTGCACATGTAATATTGAACAACTTTATTATGTTTTAAATGACTTTATTGTAAATTGAAAAACTTTATTGTCACTCAACAGGATTTTTCTGTTAATCACAAAGTAATTTCCAATTTTTTCACTCAACATATTACCTCTGTGCTAAAAATATTTATATGAACCTATTAGATTAATAGCAAGTCAAACACAAGACCTGCATTAACCATGGTTTTCTACTTTGTTTCACTATTAAAAAACTGGTGGAAATGCACATCCTAAATAGAAAGCTCTTTTGACAATCTCAGAAGGTTCGTATCAAGCGTATGTGCTCCTCCCAAAATATCTGCGATTTCGTGATCTATTATTTGATTGTTTTCAATCCCTACTGCCCTTCCACCTTTTCCTTCTATTATAAGTTCAACTGCACGTGCACCAAGCCGGCTTGCTAATACACGGTCAAAGGCTGTAGGAGAACCACCACGCTGCATATGTCCTAATACAGAGACTTTGGTATCAAAATTCGTTAGCTCCTTAATTTGTTTGCCCAATTCAACACCGCTTGCTACCCCTTCAGCAACAACGATGATGCTATGTTTTTTGCCCCGTTCATGCCCCTTTCTTAATTGGTCACAAATTTCGTTCATGTCGTAATTTTCTTCAGGAACGAGAACCGTTTCTGCTCCTCCGGCAAGCCCGGCCCAAAGCGCAATATCACCGGCATCCCTTCCCATTACCTCAATTACAAAGGTTCGTTCATGTGATGTTGCGGTATCTCTAATTTTATCGATTGCCTCAATGACAGTCTTTAAAGCTGTATCAAATCCAATCGTAAATTGTGTTCCGCAAATATCGTTATCGATTGTCCCCGGTACACCCACACATGGAAAACCATGCTCAGTGAGAGTCTTAGCCCCTCGGTATGAACCATCTCCGCCGATTACAACCAAGCCCTCAATACCAGCTTTTTTAATTGCTCAATACCCTTAAGTTGACCTTCTTTTTTCTTAAATTCTTCACATCTTGCCGATAAAAGAATCGTTCCGCCGCGATGTATAATGTCTCCAACAGAGCCCAATCCAAGTTCCTCGATATTTCCTTTTATTAAACCAGCGTATCCGCCATATATTCCAGATACCTTAAGATCATGGTAGATTGCTTTCCGAACAACTGCTCTGACAGCAGCATTCATTCCAGGCGCATCTCCCCCACTCGTTAAAACACCTATCTTTTTCATTTCACCCTCCATTGTTCATGTGCCATCAATGTGTATAATCGTTCATTGTCTCGGTTCTTACGAGAAATGGTTCATAATGGTTAATGAGGACGGCTTTTACAAGTATTTTTCAAAAAAATAAAACCGTCCCCGTTAAAAATCATTTTTTATAACCGTTCCTATTTCATAATTTCCTTTACGGCTTCGATTACTTCACTTGTTGTTTTCATTTGCAAGGCTTTTTCTGCTAAGTTCTTCATTTCTGTTTTAGAAAGACGAAGAATTTGGGAACGTGCTTTTAGGATGGATGTTGCACTCATTGAGAACTCATCAAGTCCCAGGCCTAAGAGAAGTGGAATTGCTGTTTCGTCTCCCGCCATTTCACCGCACATACCTGCCCATTTGCCTTCAGCATGCGCAGCATCAATTACCATTTTAACCAATCTTAAAATTGCCGGACTGTATGGCTGATATAGATAGGAAACACGTTGGTTCATACGATCTGCAGCCATTGAATATTGGACTAAATCATTTGTACCAATGCTGAAAAAATCCACTTCTTTAGCAAACTGATCAGCTAAAACAGCAGTAGAAGGAATTTCCACCATGATCCCCAGCTCGATTTTTTCTACTACCTGCTGGCCTTCAAACAAAAGCTTTTGTTTTTCTTCTTCAAGAATTCCTTTTGCCGAACGGAACTCATCAAGTGTGGCAATCATAGGAAACATGATTTTTAAATTTCCATAAACGCTTGCTCTAAGCAAGGCTCGAAGTTGGATGCGGAACATATCCTGCATTTCTAAGCATAAACGAATCGCACGGAATCCTAGAAATGGATTCATTTCCTTTGGTAAGTCTAAGTATGGAAGTTCTTTATCTCCACCGATATCAAGTGTACGCACAACAACAGGCTTACCTTCCATGTGCTCTAATACGGCTTTATAAGCATCAAATTGCTCTTCTTCAGTCGGAAGCTGAGTACGTCCCATATATAAAAATTCGGTACGATACAAGCCGACACCCTCACCACCGTTTTCAAGCACACCCTTTACATCCTCAGGCGTACCAATATTGGCAGCGAGTTCTACATGTTGTCCATCTTTTGAAACAGTCGGCTCATTCACAAGCTTTGCCCACTCTGCCTTTTTTGCTTCATAAGTAGCTTTTTTCTCTTCATATTCTTTCACAGTATCAGCTGACGGATCGACAATCACTGTTCCAGCCAAGCCGTCTAGGATGACTAATACGCCATTTTCGATATCAGTTGTGCCTGTTTTTGTTCCAACAACTGCGGGAATTTCCAATGAGCGAGCCATTATTGCTGAATGGGATGTGCGTCCACCGATATCTGTCGTAAACCCTTTCACATATTGTCGATTTAATTGAGCTGTATCAGATGGAGTTAAATCCTCAGCAATAATAATAACTTCCTCAGAGATCATACTTGGATTCGGAATCGTTACACCTAAAAGATGAGACATCACACGTTTTGTCACATCCCGGATATCTGAAGCACGCTCCTTCATGTATTCATTGTCCATTGACTCGAACATGCCGATAAACATATTTGCAACTTCCTGTAAGGCAAATTCAGCATTCACTTTTTCAGTTGTGATTTTGTCTTTGATTGGGTTAATAAGCTCTGGATCACTTAGGACAAGAAGGTGAGCAGCAAAAATCGCTGCTTTATCTTCTCCTAGCTCTTTGAAAGCATGTTCTTTTATTTGTTCAAGCTCCGATGTCGATTGGCTAATCGCAGCAGTAAAACGTTGAATTTCTGCTTCGATGCTGTCAATCACACGTTTTTCCACGACTAGTTCTGGTTCTTCTAATCGATAAGCTTTTGCAATGGCAATTCCTGCTGATGCTCCAATCCCTTTTAGACTTTGAACAATCATTGGCCTAACCCCTGTTTCGTGATTGTTTCAGTAACCGCAGCAATTACTTCGTTTTCATCTGAACCAGATGCAACAATTTTTATTTCAGCACCTTTTACAATTCCTAATGACATAACACCCATAATTGATTTTAAGTTTACGCTTTTTCCGTTATATTCTAAGTTGATCTCACTGTTAAAATTAGATACTGATTTAACCAAAAGTGTTGCCGGGCGTGCATGAATTCCTGCATCATCAATAATTGTGTATAATTTTTCTGCCATTTATTATGACCCCTTTTTCAGTTTTTAATTACTTAATGAGTTCTTCCATCTGTTTGAATTTACAAACCACGTTTTCTACGGTAAATACGTACTCTTGTAATAATTTATCTGCTGGGGCAGATGATCCAAAATGATCAATCGGTATATACTCTCCAAATTCACCGATGTATTCCCTCCAACCAAATAAAGATTCTAATTCAATTGCTATACGAGCAGGTAGATTTTTTGGAATGATACTTTCTTTGTATTCTTTTGATTGTTGTTCAAAATGATCCCAGCTAGGCATACTAACAACAGAGACGTGAATACCTTCTTTTTCAAGTTCTTTTTGTGCTTCAATGGCTAATGAAATTTCAGAACCAGTTGCAAGTAAAAGACCCGTTGCTTCACCTTTAGCAGTTGAAACCACATAAGCACCTTTCTTAACGCCTTCATATAGGGGTACAGACACATAGACAAGCTGCCTAGTAAAAAAATCGTATTTTAATAGGCTTCTTTGGTATGCCTACTTTCCCATCACTCGCTCGTTTTGAAACAAGAATTATTTCGTATCTAGTCATTTACGTCTTTAGCTTGATGGGCATGTGGCGGTACCCCTATAATCAAAAGGGCACTAAGTGACATATCATGTCCTATTAATTTTTCCTTAAAAAGAAAGTACGCGTTGCACCCTAACTCATATAGTTAGTTGTGCAACACGCTCTTTAACAGTTAAATATTCTTCCCATTACTTCTAATACATTCCTTACACCAATAAAAGGAATCCTTTTTATATCTATCTAATGTTCCATTTCCATCGTTATCGTTATCTTTATCTACATAGATAAAACCGTATCTTTTTTTCATCTCTCCAGTTCCTGCACTAACAAGATCAATGCAGCCCCATGGAGTGTAACCCATTACTTCTACACCATCTTCTAATACAGCTTTTTTCATTTCTTCCACATGTCTTCTCAAATAATCAATCCGGTAAGGATCATGTATGCTACCATCTTCCTCAATTCTATCTACTGCACCTAAGCCATTTTCTACAATAAATAGTGGAATCTGATACTTATCGTATAACCAGTTAAGCGTAATGCGAAGCCCAACTGGATCAATCTGCCATCCCCACTCACTTGCTGGTAAAAGAGGATTCTTGTAACCGCTAATCTCATTGCCCTGACTCTTATCCTGTTTTGTTGGATTAGCGATTGCAACAGAACTAGAGTAATAACTAAAGCCAATGTAATCAACGGTTCCCTCTTTCAGAATTATCTCATCTTCTGGCAAAGTTTTAATGACTAGTTGATTTTTGTGCAAAAATTTATAATAAGAATTAGGATACTTTCCTCGTACATGAACATCTAAAAACATATATGCTTGTTGAAGTTTTTTTAGGTGTGCCATTACATCGTCTGGATCACAGGTTGCAGCATAAGATGTAGGATGAAGAAACATGCATCCTATGACAAAATCAGGATTAATTTGAATCCGTTGCACATATCCTTCATCGACCAATAACTGAACTGCGTGCCTTACAGTAATACGACTCACATTATATCGTTTTTGTAAGTCAGGATCCGCTGGGAAAAGATCACCAATGGGGTAATCCCCATTGGTGATCTTTTGTTTTAATTCTTCGAAAATCGTCAAATATTTAATATTATTTTTTTTCATC
>NZ_LMVB01000010.1:182436-184015 GCF_001510645.1 Paenibacillus sp. FJAT-29882
TAAAATAGCTTGACAAAGAAAGTATATTTGGGAAAAATCATCTGTCACTTGTCCTGCTTCATTTCCTAGCGCAAATGCCGTTTCTCCAGGTTTTTTAAATTCTGTTACAGGTTGACCGAACTTTTTACGAATTTGATCAAACGATAAATTTTCAGTTACTGCCCCCATAGCATCACCAATTGCTGCTAGTCCTAAAATTCCTTGTATTTTTGAGTTCAAACTCAATTCCAACATCCTTTCTGTATTTAAACTGCTATTTATTTAGAAGCAGACATTTCTGCTTTTGGATCTTTTATACCGAAAATCAATGTTAGTACCATACCTCCAATAAATGAAATGGCTAAACCAACGATATATAGCCATAATGTTGGTCCCGCAAATGCAGGAATTGTTGTCAATCCACCAAATACAAATGCATTCCCTACTACGTTAAATGCACCCATAAACGCACCACCAAGTGCAGCACCTAAACAACCTGCTACTAATGGACTCTTAAATCGCACACCTAAGCCGTAAATTGCTGGTTCCACAATTCCTGATAACATGACAGAAGTAATGGCAGTTAATGAAAAGTTCTTCAATTCCCGATTTCGGCTGCGTAAGAAAATAGCAAATGCAGCGCCTGCCATACCAAAGTTTGCGGTAGCAGCATAAGCAATCAAAGCTGATTTACCTGTTGAAGCAATTTCAGGGATAACAACCATTGTATTCGGTGCCCAGTGTACACCAAACATAATCAAGATATTCCAAGTTCCACCAATGACCGCTCCAGTAACAATTTGATTAATATTTACTAACGAATCCACCATGCTGGCAATACCGATACTTACATAGTTTCCAATTGGTCCAAATATTCCTGCAACAACTGGAACTAATATTACTAATAATACCGTAGGAATCACAATCATGTGTAGACTGTTTGGTAGTTTCTTTTTCATAAAATGTTCCATTTTTGACTGTACCCAAACAATTAAAATAGCCGGAATAATTTGACTAGTATAATTAAATAAAGGAATCGAAATACCTAGAAATTTAATTGTATTTCCACCATCACCTTGCACTAATTCAATAAAACCTGGCATAATCAGCGCACCCATCACAGCAATCGCAATATACGGACTTGTGTCAAATCGTTTTGATGCTGTAACAGCGACTAATAATGGTAAGAAATAAAACACTGAAGTTGCTGCTAGTGTTAAAATTAAATTCGTTGTACTCTCGGTTGATAACAAACCTAACTCATTAGCTAAAATCGTAAATCCTCGAAGCAACCCTGAACCCGCTAACAATGGTAATAACGGTGAAAAAATACTGACAACTAGCCCAATAAAATCATTAAACAAATTACGTTTTTCATTACCTGTCTGCAAGGTATCTGCCATATCGTTAATATCAGTTGATGCATTTGACTTCCAGACCTTCATAAATGCATCGTAAACCTCATTAACATGGAGACCAATCACTACTTGCAATCCCGCATCTCTATCAACAACCCCTGACACACCATTCAATGCTTCAATTTTCTTCACGTTAACAAGTGAACGGTCTTTTACTGTGGGACGTAGTCGTGTTGCACAAT
>NZ_LMVB01000011.1 GCF_001510645.1 Paenibacillus sp. FJAT-29882
GATATACCGATACATTACGTGCAAACCTTGATATCACTAGCTTTCTCTTAATACACCACCCTTTTCTTGGCCTATATTCCTTTCCAAATACACTCATAACAACTCATTATTACGTTAGTTTAAATTAACTTTAAATTAATTTAAAGTTAAACTAGTTTAACTTTATTGTTTAGTAGCAACCTTCCCCCAATCTCTAGTGATATACTGATACATTACGTGCAAACCTTGATATCACTAGCTTTTTCTTAATACACCACCCTTTTCTTGGCCTATATTCCTTTCCAAATTCACTTATAACAACTCATTTTTGTTTTAGTTTAAATTAACTTTAAATTAATTTAAAGTTAAACTAGTTTAACTTTATTTATTAGCAGCAACCTTCCCCCAATCTCTAATGATATACCGATACATTACGTGCAAACCTTGATAACGCTAGTTTTTTCACAACCTAACAAAACAAAAAAGCACAGAATTAAACTGTGCTTTTAACCTATCTATAGAACTATTAATAATTTATCCCTTTAGTCTTCTTAACTTGGCCAAAGCATCTTCAGGACCTTTTATCTTTTCCGTACTTACTGGTGTATTTTCAAGACTTATTTTCTTTTCTTTTTGGTCATTATCAACAGGAGGGAAATCATCCCATCTTGGCACCGTCTTTTCAACTACTTTTTCAACTGAAATATCTAAATCAATTTTTTCCTTCAAATCTTGGTTTGTAATTTCACTGCCAAAATTATCTGAAGGGATAATATTAGAGGTCGATTCTATTTGTCTATTTTTAGATAGCGTAAAATTCTTAACTGAATTGCTAATGAACTGTTGGAAATCATCTAATAGAGCAATTTGATCTGGAGAAAGATTGTCACTCTGAAGAGTGACATTTTTAGTAAGACGGGCTTCTACGGCTTCTCCTATTAATTGTTCAATCAACTTATTTCTTGATGTTCCTTTTTCGTCATTTTCTTTTTTGAGTAACTCATTAAATGCTGGTGCCCACTTTATACTCCGTGAAGGGGTGAATGTTGTTACTATTCCTGGCGTAATACCAACTTGCCCCATTTTCTTTTCTGCCATCACTCACCCTCCTTTCTTACATCAGAAGTCCGGAAGACTCCTAACGTTTTATTTTTGTTGTGTCGCTAATGATTTTTCCCATTGCGTTAAATAACTAGCAATCAAATAAGCTCTACTAGTGAAATATTGGGATTCCTTTAGTGAAGGGAATTTAAATCCAACTTTTTCAAGAGAGTTAACACCACCAAAGTATCCAAACAATACTCCACCACCAACTAGAAGAAAGTGTTCTGCTTCATCTAGTTTTGCCCAAGTTGATAATAAGGATTTCTTTTGTTTCTGAGCATATTCTGACATATATTTAACTACTATTTCCGTAACATCTACGTTTTTAACCCATCCCCAAGACACTACAAATTTCGGTATTAAAGAATCATCAACTAGAGCTTTGTCAATTTGAGGCTTAATGATTTGATTAACAAATTTTTCTCTTGAATGAAATGGAGGTTTAACTTCCTCTGCATCCTCTTCTAATGCACTTCTTACATCTTCAAATACTTCAAGTTCACTAATTTCTTTAATCATTAGATCAATATACTGATTTGTACCTACTTTTGTATTATGTGTATCAGTTTTAGAAACTCCTGTTTCACTAAACACAGCAACGTCTGAAGTACCAGCGCCTAGATCTCCAATAGCATACTTATCTCCAATTACTTTACCAATCTCGGTTCCTACGCACTCACCATTTTTAATAGTAAACTCAAGTGCAATAGAAGTCGTAACAGCCTCTTGTTGTATTTCCCCTTCATTAATCTGAATAACAACAACTTCATTTTTAAACGGGCCATCCAGAAACACGATTTCATGTGTACCATAGAATACATCAAGTAACTTTTGTTCTCTTAAACTATATGTTTCAACTGGTAATCCTGTGGATAATGGAACTTCTACTTTTTCTTTTCCTGATTTTAAAGCTGCTACTGCAATCGAAGTTAGTAACGGTATTACAAAAACTGGTTTGCTATCTCCTGAAAACTTTTCTTCAGATTCACCTTTTTCATTGATATGTGGTTGTCTGTTACCTTTTTTATCTTTTGCGTATTCTCCAACATACCAAGTACTATCTTTTTGTGCACCATCAAGTGCATCTGTTTTTATGCGAATATGTAAAAAGCTCTCTACTGAAACATCCGAAGCTTTACGATCCTTCATCACAATTGCTTGTGTAGGTGCCGGTGCTACAATTGTAGATATTGAGAAATCTGAAATATTTCCTTCTTTATCTAAAAAAGAACTTTTCGTACTAGTATTCCCTGCATCAATACCCACAAGTAATTTATTTTCTGCGTAAAGTTTTTCTACCATTTTTAATTCCTCCATTTATTTTATTATAGTTTAATTGTAAATACATTTAATTTAATTGTAATTTAAACTAGTTTTAGTTAGAGATCTAAAGCAAATTGACCATATGAAGTAACTGTGTATATCACCAACCGTTGGTCGTTTTGATTTCGTTCCGTCCTTATACAAGCTGCTCCTTCTAATCTTGCGATTTCTATTTGAGCTTTAGTTTGTGATAATTCCAATTCCTTTCTAATTCCAAGCAAAGATACATCAGGCTGTCTATTTATCAATCTCAATATAGCCCAAGTGTTATCGTTAAAATGTGTAATTATCTCGTTTAAAGGGACATTCATATTTTCCCTCCTTTACTTTGTGTTTCTCTTATCTAATTAGATTATATCATACGATATGATATGATACAAGTTTTTTTACCTGATTAATCCTTTTTTTCGTTTGCTTACTAATTTTATTAATACCAGTAATACTATAAATAAACCTATAACACCCCAACTGTTAATAAGAAAAGATTCGTAATCCATTTGAAAATCATATTTAACTTGATATTCACTCCATATATCCTTGATATTACTTTTCAGGATTTCAATATTTTCTTCAAATATAATCCCATCTTTATAAAAGATAGATATAATTACAAGTGCTATTATCGGAATTGGAGTCATTCCTACTAGAAATAGAAAACAAAAAAATTTCAATATTGGATTTTTCAATTCTCTTACCTCCCTTTGATCTTCAAATGACCAAAAGGATCTTTATTTAAATTAAACTCTTGGGCTTCAGTTTCTTCCTTTGTTTCTAAAAACGTTATTTCATCGATATGTAATTCATTAAGATTCACCTTTTTGCCTGGTTCGTATTCCCAAAACCTGCTCCTAGTTTTTCCAATGACTGCAATACGACTTCCCTTTTTTAAATATTCTTGAACTATTAAGGCTTTTTTATCCCAAGCAATACAATTAATAAAGTCTGCTTTAGATCCATCTTCGGATTCGAAGGGTCTATTTACGGCAAGTGCAAAAGATGCTCTGGGTTTGATACCTTCTTTAATATTCACTAAAGGATCTCTTGTTAGGCGGCCAATATATACACTTTGGTTTATCACGAATAAACCTCCTAATTAGTTTATATATTTAATTATAACATGATTATATATATTATTGAAGTTGTGATTTTACTTTTTTTACTTTTTTGTTACATTCAATGGTTCCTTGAAGGTATCACCGATACATTATAGAATTACTCAAATGAGGTGATACAATGTCCGATACAAACACAACTATAGAAATTAGTAATTATACAGAAATTAAGTCCAAGGATCTTGCAAAAGTAGTAGGTATAGCTGAATCAACCGTCCGTAAATACGCACAAGCACTTGAAAAAGCTGGCTATCAGTTTACAAAGGACAATGCAGGAACTAGAATTTTTAAAGAAGTAGATCAACTAGTATTTTTAGAAGTAGTTAATTTAAGAAAAGATACAGGAGTTAGTTTGGATATGGCGGCTTCCGTAGCAACGACACGAAGGACCAATGGTGATATGCCGATACAACATGTGCAACCTACAGAACAAACGGATTCTTCTCAATTGATACAGCAATTCGATCTACAACATATCATCGAATTTCAAGAAACTATGTTAACAAACCAAAAAGAATTTATGTCTCAACAAAAACTACAAAATGAGTATATGGAAAAGATTGTTAAGGATAATGAGATTTACAAATCTAAACTGGATCTTGCAGTTGAATACATTCAAAAGATAGAAGAAATGCAAAAAATTGAACCGGCTAAAAAGAAATCAATTTTCCAAAAATTATTCAGTTCAGAGTAGATCATAGGATCTACTTTTTTTGTTTTTAATAATTAAGTTTAAATTAATTTAACTGAACTTAAACTAATTTAACATTTAATTAATTATCTAGTCGAAGTATATAAATTATGCATTATGATTTAAATGAATCACTGATACAGATTTCACAGGCGATACACCGATATATGTTGTGCATCCCTTGGTATCATTAAGAAGTTAATTTCTTTATAGCAATTCAATACTCGATATAAATTATGAATGTAAGGTGTAAAAATAATAAAGATGATTTAAAGTTAAATTAATTTAACTTTAAACTAAATTAATCTTAAATTAATTTTACATTTTAAATATAATTAATTCTTAATTGCTTCTTTAAATCAGCGATATATAATTCACTAGCGATACACCGATATACGTTGTGCAAAGCTTAGTAACATTAAGGTTTTATTTGCTTTGGAACAATTCAATACTCGATATAAAATATGAATGTAGTTGAACGTATGTGTTTATTATCACCATTTTACACGAACGTTTATTCGTTTATAATTTGTTTTCGAACATAAGTTCTTGTATAATTTATATAATCATTTAAAGGGAGGGAGTACTATTGATAAAGGACAGAGGGATAATCAAATTCACATCTATGATGTTACCAGAACATGTTCAGCGTTTAAAAGATACCCTTATTAATGAAGATAGGATTAAAAAGCCCATACTCGATGAACAAAAAATAGAAGAAATTGAAATGCTAATTCTTGAGGGAATGGAGTTTAACTATTTTTTATCTTTTCATCTGTACAATAATGGATTTATAAAAATTATTACTGGCAATATACATTTCATAGATCACCTAAACAAAAAAATTCGTGTTATGGATGAAAATCAGCAACTTCACTTTATTTCATTCAACGATTTGATAAATGTAAAGAAAACTTAAAGGAGGGTACATTAATGGATTATAGTATTTTACCTAAAAGGTCCATACTCTGCATTGATATGAAGTCGTTCTATGCCAGTGTAGCTGCTGTAAATTTAGGATTAGATCCCCTTACATGTTATTTAGCAGTAGTTGGTAATACCGACCAAAACGGAAGCGTGGTCCTGGCTGCATCCCCAGCCTTAAAAAAGGTTTTTAAAATAAAAACTGGATCGCGTCTATATGAAATTCCGAATGACCCTCGAATCATTGTTGTGAACCCCAAGATGGAGTTATTTATTCGAATATCTACTGAGATCACAAAACTTTTTTATCGCTATGCTCCACCCAATGCCGTACACACTTATTCGATAGATGAAAGCTTTATAGATGTTAAAGGACTTGAAAAAATATGGGGAGATTCTTACACCATTGCTAAATTAATTCAGGCTGATATACAAAAAGACTTTGGTTTAATTTGTACAGTAGGAATTGGGCCAAATATGCTCATGTCAAAATTGGCACTTGATATTGAATCAAAAAAGATACCTGGAGGAATAGCAACCTGGACTTATGAAGACATACCGGTAAAATTGTGGCCAATCCAACCCTTATCAAAAATGTGGGGAATAGGTCATCGCATGGAAAAAAATCTGAACAGTATGGGTATTTTTAGCATAGGTGCTCTTGCAAAATATCCACTAGAGCTTTTAGAAAATAGGTTTGGAATTATGGGTACTCAAATTTATCATCACTCATGGGGAATCGATTTTTCCAAAATTGGAAATACGCCCATTTTAAAAGGACAAGTTAGTTTTGGAAAGAGTCAGATTTTAATGAGAGATTACAATAAGAATGAGGTTTCTATCCCTATATTAGAATTATGTGAAGAAGTTGCAAAAAGAGCAAGAGATAAAAGAAAGGCTGCTAAAACTATAAGTTTCGGACTCGGATATAGCAAAGATGAATATGGTGGAGGATTCCATCGTTCCAGGACAATTGAAAATCCAACTAACGTTACGATGGATTTATACAAAGTTTGTTTGCAATTAATGAAAGAAAACTATAGGGGTAACACAGTTAGGCAAATATCCATATCAATTAGCAACTTGGTTGATGATAATGAAATCCAATTAGATTTGTTTGATACCGACAGTTGGAAAAAAAGAGAACTAGGCTATACGGTAGACAAAATTCGTAATAAATATGGTCCAGCCTCCTTGTTAAGAGCAGTATCATATACAAGTGCAGGAACTGCATTACATCGGTCTAAACTAGTCGGTGGACATAAAAAGTAGCCCACACATTATAAATTTTAAGGCTATTTTTTTATGACTTTTAGAAATTCAAACTATATTCATTCCCCCTCCTTTTAGACTTAATTTAGAATTAACTTAATTTAAGTCTAAATTAAGTCTAAATAATTTAATCTTAGATCATCGATACATAATTCATAGGTGATATACCGATATATGTTGTGCAACCATTGATATGACTGTTATTTTTATTATGCCAACTCAATTCATTACCCGATATTAATATCTTTAAAATTTATAATAAATTGGATAATTAACTATCTGATAAATTTTTGGTGATTGTTTCAACAATTTTTCTCATTTGTCCAGTTTTATAAGAGTATATGAAGTCGAAATACATAATTTGTAGAACATCTTCAACTGAAAATGGATTGTCTGGATAAAGTTCAGCTAAATCCGCAAGAAAAACCTCTAATCTAAGAGCGCTTCGTCTTTTCAAGACAAATTCTATCTCTTTCAAATTATCAGGAACTTTTGAATATCCACTATTTTGCCCATTTATTGTGATTAACAGTGAACGTCTATCCCTTGCCATTAAACCACTATATATACTTTCGTGATCTGATAAGATCCTTACATTCGCCAAAAAATCATTAAACAAAAGATTAATTAAATCAGAATGTGTAAAGGAAATTCCATTATCCTGGATACTAATATCTTCACACAACATTTCACCACGTAAGTAATATGCGCTAGGTACTAAAAAAGAATAACGAACATCCCGATTGTTCATAATTCGCTTATAGAAAGAATTAAATAATTTATTTTTAAATCCTTCGTTATCGGATGGAATGAAATCCTCTAATTCTTCTTGTAGCAAAGAGTATTTTTTAGAATTTGCGCTCATTTAACCATTTCCCCTCTATTTTGATTAAACCTGTGAGTATCCTATAAGCTGCTACTCGTCGGCTGCAATCCCAACGTATACACCAATCATCTAAACTAGTTAGATACTTATCCTCTAACTTTACGTGTACCGTTAACTTAGAACTAGATGGGTATTTAGCTTCTACTTCGGGAAAGGGGATATTTCTGATCAATCCTTTTTTAACTGTATAACTACAAAAATTAGTAATATTCATATTTTGTACTTTGGCGTACCCTCTAATTTGTTTTCTTTGCTCAACTGTTAATGGTATCTTAATGTCTGTTTTTTTATCAGACCTAGCCTTTTTTATTACAGGGTTGTCCGAATTACGAACGTTTAATTGTTTTTCTTTCTTTAAAGCTTTTTGATTAAACATTGGGTTAATGGACACTATCTATCCCTCCTATCTCTAAAACAACGAAATTACCTCTTTTAAACTAGGGTCAAAAAGTCATAAGGTCATATAGTCATATTATTAAGAGAAGGGGAGAGATAGTACGTTTAATTTTAAAAAAAGTTGTCCAGACTGTATGTAACGAACATTAACTAAGAGTTAGGAGCGATTATATGTATAACCAGAAAAGTTTAAGTCAACAGGGCGTGTCGAAAAAAGCCATACAGAAGCTTGTAGCACTATCAAGAAAAAAGGAATCATCTGTATCACTAGTGAACATTAAAACCCCTAATAACAAATAATAAAGCCTCAAACGCTAATTTATTCAGACTCCAAGTATTCTTTTAAATAACTAAATACATGTAATCCTTTCACCGCGTCTCGTCTTTTTCTTGCTGACATTTCTAAATCTGCTTCATGAAGTTGTTCTTCATAAATATCTCGATCCGTTAATTTACAAGACTCCAATTTTTGATATAGATCTGCTATCAGCACTTCTAATTCATATAACGAAATATGTTCAATTTTTGTTGAAAATTTTTCAAGTTCCGTCTGCCTATAGTTACCTAACAAGCCCTTTATAGTCCCATATAGATACTTATAGAAAGCATCTTGGCCATGATATGTACCTAACTCAATAGAGCCTTTTGAAGCAACCGTAATACCTACTGCATCAATAATCAATTGCATATAATCACGATTGCATGAAATAGCTCTAAAAGGAATATTAAAAAGTTTAAATGCTAATTGAACCTTGCCCCATGCACCAAAAACGAAACGGCCATCCTTAAATCCGCGATTCCATAGCGCACTAATAAAGCGATCGGGAACATTTTTAGGAGCAGGTGCAAAAGACGAAGACGTAATTGTTAAATTAGTATGTATAGTTTCTTTCTTGTCTTCTAACCCTGAAAGATGAAGAGCCTCCCCACCCGCCACCTCATCTATAGGTGTATTTGAATTAAGCCCATTATTAGACAGGTCTTTTTCATTTAGCACTTGAGAAGCAACAGCAGCCGTTTCTAGAGCGTTAGCTTCTTCTAAAATAGTAATGGTAGTAACCGAACCTCGTCCTCTGCCTATGACTGTTTTATCAATTTTATTGCTATCTATGAGTCTTTGAATTACTTTTTTAAAGGTAGAATACGAAATCGTTTGTTTTGGATTAACTGAAGACTTAATTTCTTCGGCAAATAAACGCTGCGATCCCGAAATAACCCCGCCACGATACCTAATGTGAGCAAGTACATCTTCTTCCCATTCTTCGTAATGACTATATTTTCGTTCAGTACGTTCTTTTTTGGGTTCCCATACCTGATAAGCAAATTGGATTCCTGACAAAAGAGTAATAAACTTTGCTGAAGCTCCCAATGGAGAACCAGGCTTAAATGCACTTTTCACTTTTTTTAGAACTTGTACACCATTTAAAGCCGGCATGTTCTTTTTATTCCATTCTTGAAGCTTTTCTTCAGTTTCTACTTCATCTAATCCAATTGATTTGTAAGCAAGAGCAAGAGTATAGCAAGCATTATCACGATTCCCTTTGTCTACCCCTTGTAGAATTTTTTGAACAGCCGGATGAGTAAAAAGATTAAATCCTGGACGAATAGCACCACGAAAACTTTCTTCGTTCCTTCTATCAACCTCAATAGAATACCAGTCACATAATTCATCAAAATCAACACGATCAGTTGATTGATAAACAATAGGACAATTTTTACTATTAGGCACCCTGAAATAACGCTCAGGACCATTTGCTTGTTGATCTGCGCCTATTTCCTCAATCATTACACCTATAACTCGTTTGTAATGATTTATTAACTTATTTTTTCTATCACATCTTCTCGGTTCTTTTAAATACCAATGAATGTGGTATCCACCTGAAGGAGTCCTCACTACAAGTGTAGGGGAGGGTAAACCTGCTGTTTCAATTTTTTCTAATAGTTCAGGCAATGTAACAATTTTTCCTTTTTCATCTTTAACATCAAAATCAATACTTACTGCATTGATCCATCGTAAAGTACACTGTTCTCTGCTTGCTGAATGATAAAAAGAATTAGGTGTGAAATAGTCATATTCTTTAGCAGCTACATATAAAGACTGATATGTACGGACTGACTTTGGTTTATGATGTAAGTGTTTTGTGAAGAAAACCCAACCCAAATGATTACTACGGCCAGTTTTCGTTTTAGCTTTAATCTTTAAAGGTGCTTCAGTCAATCTATCTTGATACAATTCCTTATAAGCGTTCATCGTTTACTCCATCCTGGGAACAAAGAAAAGGCTTTGCTCCTACTCAATTTTGATTGAGTAACAACAAAGCCAGAACACTATTAAGTGTATATATTTGTCGAATAAAATCACCAAAAAAGCATCAAAATGAAAAGAAATCCACTTTACATCAACCTTTAGTCATGATAATATTAGGACAAACATATGTTAATAATGTAGCTAGGGGCCGTCAAACCTTTGTTGCTACTTTTAGAAAGAGTCGGTGCTTCCAACACCGGCTTTTTCACATTTTATTTAACTTTTATGTTTGTTTTATATATTTATAATTCTAAATACCTATGTATTTCTATGAAAATTCGATAAAACTAGTAACTTTGTAATATAATAACAACTATTATAATACTAGAACATAATTATTCTAGCAAGACTTTATAAAAATAAATTGGATACACCTGTATGAACAGGTGTATTTTTGTTTTCCAAGAATGTTTTCCCAGTTAATACTTTACTTGATATTGCATGATAGCTTCTTGAATTTCTTCTTCAGTTGCAAATTCCTTCATTTCGTTAACTAATTGATCTAACTGTGGATATAATTGATTTTGTATATTCACAGGTCCTTGCTCAAATTTCTCAATTAATTCAGCAACAACATTACGAAAAATATGCGACCTTTTTACATTGGACTTTTTAGCATACTCGTCCAATTCTTCAATTGTTGCTTGGTCTAAAGATAAATTTATAAGCTCCATATTTTCCTTAGTTCTTTGTTTTAACTCATCCACAGAAATGTTAGGACCTTCATATTCTTTATCTATAAAATCCTCAATAGTCGGAGTAACCTCACGCGCATTAATATACTTAAGTAGCTTCTTTTTGTTTGAAATAGGAAGATAAAACACCCTATTCTTTCGTATGGATTTTGGTATTGGGTCGGCTTTATATTTATTGTTTATTTGATTAACGATTACTTGAAGTACTCTTGACCTACTAGCTTCAACAGTATCAGTGTAATTTTCATCAGAAAGTAA
Source organism: Paenibacillus sp. FJAT-29882 (assembly GCF_001510645.1). Lineage (GTDB taxonomy): Bacteria > Bacillota > Bacilli > Bacillales > DSM-1321 > Peribacillus. The sequence continues at coordinate 10,949 of NZ_LMVB01000011.1, forward strand.
ACTCAAACTCTCCACTACTGAATCTAATTTCCTAATTGCTTGTTGATTCAGGAAGAAATGTAATGCTTTCATCTCATTCTCATCTGATTGTTTCTCGATAGAAAAGTCCGATTGTAATCGTTCTTTTGAAAGCGTATAGTCATTTATTAAGTACGAGCGAACAATCCTTGACCTCTTACTAACAGGCACTAACTTAAAAAATGTTTCTACAGACTCTTCATGAAGATAAGCCGTAACTTTAACTTTCATTTTTAACTCCTTTGTTGATAAAAAAGTATATAATTAATAATAACATCTTTAATTATATAAAATCAATAAAAACCGGATTAAATTTTAATCCGGTTGCATAAATAGCCCTTTTCATGATTTGTTTTAATTTTGTATATGAGTTTACTTTAAAACTCTTTTTTGTTTTGATATTTTCATATCCTTTATTTTGGGATTATCGCATTTTTTTTCGTAAGCTAGAACAAGCTCATTTGTAATCTTTTGTGGATAGTAACCTATTCTATGTAATAAAATATTTTCAATCCTCCAACAGTACCTAGTCCACTTATCATATTCTTCTCCTTGCTCCTTAGCTACTTCCTCATAGCCTTTAACATCGTTTTGAATAGCATTGTTAAATGTTCTTAAAAGACCAAATACCATTGTCCTTTGTTCTCTCGCCATACTTAACAGGATTATTAGTTCAATTGTGTGTAACGTTAGTAACACAGGGAGACTAGATTCAACCATTTCTAATGTTACATTGTATTTTCTATCCCTCTTTAACCTCTGGCCATTATTAACAAACATACCGTATGGTGATTTTTCACCTAAAATAATATCGCAAAAATTACACTTAGCATTATTCGAATTTTGAATGTGGTTAACAGCACTACCACAATATGGACAAGTATTCATAAATATAAACCTCCTACTATTTAATTCTATTTACTCGCCCATTAAATTTCTCCTGCCAATATCCTTTACTCATATCCGCAATAGCGACTCCTGTAGAGCCTTGCGCCCCGATAAACTTACCATCCCCAACATAAATTCCAACATGACCATCTTTTTTATATGTATCAAAAAAGACCATATCTCCTGGTTGTATTTCTTCATACGGAACAGAATCCCCTAATTTTTTTAGTGTATCTGTGGTAACTGAACTTAAATTACCTAGCTTTTTCCCAATTTCGTTAAAAGCCCAATGGACAAAGCTGGAACAATCAAATTTTCCTTTTTCAATATCATCGGCATTTCTGCCAGAACCAAAAATATATACTGAATTCCCTATCCACTTATTGCCGACATTCACAACACTATTACTAACATTCGCAACACTATTACTAACGTTATTCTGATTAGCTGAAGTTCCTTTAATCAGTTCCGCATAACTCAACACATCATCTACATACCATTGAGCATGGTTATAATGCCAAATTGCTTTACTAGGGTTTTCTGAAAATCCATGACTTGCCAAATACTTTGCTGCCGATGCTAGACTGTCTTGAAAATTGAATGGATCTGCTTTGCCATCGCCGGAACCATCTGTTCCGTACCCATTCCCAGCTTTAATAATATCAAGATTTGTTATGTCCAAACTTGGATCAACCAATCCACCACCTACATTGTACTTATATCCAACCCAACTGGCCGGCATAAACTGATAATGACCAATTGCACCAGCACTTGATATCATCGTAGGGTGAGTTGAATATCTGGTTTCGATGTAGTGAAGCGATGCTAATATAGGCCAAGGTATACCGTATTTTGCTTCTGCCTCTAAGTAATACGGATAATATTTGTCTGGAACCATACCAGGGCTACTTGAAATATAGTTAACAATATTTAATGTAGGATTAGAAACAGTATGTTCCTGTATGGTTTCATTGTGTTTTAAAACAATATTCATAGCTTTTTCTTTAGCTGCTAATGAAGCTAAGGTTTGGTTTAATTTCCTCTTTTCTTCTTTGACTGCTATCTCTTTTTCTTTTAAGTTTTTTATTAAAAGATCTTTTTGTTTCTTTTGTTCTTCAATAATAACAACTATTTCTTCAAGCTCTAATTCTTCACTTTTTAGATCTTTTAATCCTTTTTTTATTATCTCTTGTTTTTCTATTAGTTCCTCTTGATCCTTTGAATGCTCCTTCAATAGTTCAGTGTCAGCCTTTAGGATTAGCGTCACAATTTCTAATCGATTAAATAAGTCATTTAATCCTGAAGAACCAAATAACACTTCAAGGTATCCTATATTTCTATCAGTCTCTTGCCATGACCTAGCACGATTTTTTATAATCTCGTTCCGTTTATTCATTTTATCTTTAAGGTTTCCTTGCTCTTTTGATGCAAGTTCAGAAGCATAAGTTGTTTGTTTTATACTATTTTTCACTTCTATGTATTTCTTATTATTTTCTTCTATCGCATCTTCCAATCGAAGGATCTGAGAGCTAATATTATTTTGTTCAAATTGTATTTTGGTGAGAAGTTTATCAGCATTTCTAATATTTGCTTCTGCTGAACTCTTTTCGTCTAAAACTTCATTTATTTCATCCTTTAAATCTCCTATTTTTGATGCGCCTAAAACGGGAGTACATACAGAATTCAACATCATAGTGAAAATGCTAATACAAATAAATTTAATTTTCCAATTCAAATAAACCACCTCTTTATATAAACAATTATAATATAATTATATACATAAATGTAGCATATCCACTTGAAATATTGATAATTTTTACTGATATGTAATTTATTCATATTATCTTATTAACAAATAAAAAGGCGCATTAGGCACCTTCTGATCTTAAATTATATTCATATGCATACCCTTTTAATTATTGGCTAGAATTTTATTACTTAATATTCGTGATGTCCAGCAATACTAAGTTATATTGCTCTCAAATATTCTTACGGTACTAGACATAAAAATAAGCAATAGATTCACCTGTTTTTTCAAAGTATACTCCGTTATTTTTTACATCTGTAATATATTCTTTTAATTTTTGTTCATATTCCTCTTTCTTGATTGGTTTAAATTCATCGCAATCTATCTGGCTTAACTCATAACTTTGAACTGACACCGTTGAAAAATAAGGATTTTCAATAATTTCAAATTTTATTGTTTCTTCTTCTAAATCTATATAACTCTTAACAAATTTACTTAATGGATATTCTTTTATAGTATCAAAATCTCTTTCATAATCTAGCACGATATTTACAAGTAATAAGAAGTTAATTTCATTTTTCTTATTACGCAAATTGAAATTGAAGCAATACCCTATCTTAGCCATTCTATCAACCTTTCTTTCTCAAATAAAAAGCTCTATTTAATTTCTTACTAACAATACACTATAGTTTGTGATAATAAAAATGAGCTAAAATGATTGTGATATTTAAAGTACGTTTATTTTACTATACTGCCGATTCAACTATTTCGAACGTGTGCAAAAATGTATGTAATAAATTCTGAGTAATAGCTTTAGGTACAGTACCGATCCTTTCTTTAACCAGGCTTTCCAATACATCCTTTTTCATTGTCCAATTTTTATATTGTTTGTATGCCTCTTTATGGCCTTCAGTGAACTTCAAATTCACATGTCTAACCTTTCCAATAGTTAGCATTAACTCATACGAATAGCGTCTTTCCTGACGACAGAAACCTAAGAGCAACAATAAGTCAAACGTATGATAAAATTTTAGCTCGCTTGTTGGTTTAGCAGCATCCACATGATCCACGGCCCCTCTAAGAACATAAGGTTTGATTTCCGGTTCTTCACTTACCATTATCTCGCAATATGTACAAAAGAATTTAGTTGCTGTTAGCTGCTGAACCTGAGAAGAACAATGTGGACACTTTTTCATTATGAAAACCTCCTAAAATTTCATTGATAAGTAAACTAGTTTACATTTTAATGATTATACATAAACTAGTTTACATTTAGTTATTTAGTCAAACATTACTAATTCTTTGGGTACAGAAATCAATTCCCCATTTTCTTTCGAAACAATATATCGCTTTTCATCGCTACCAGGAATTTGTTCCCTTGCTACCACATAACCAGTAATTGTCTGTGCGTCTATTATAACTACACATCTTTTCATTTAATTGCCTCCCTAACTTTTTCGCTTTATAAGTCTACTATTCCGTTTACTCGAACTCTGCAATTTCAAACTTTAAAAATTGAAATATCAACATTTACATTGAACTGACCAATTACACTCAACATATGCCTCTGCAAGAAATTTCAAATAATGCTTTAAATCACCATTTTTGAAATCAATTTGACGAAAAGTGTATTCAATTTGTTCTCTTATCTCCCCTTCTGTTTGTTCTATATACTCAAGAAGCTCCTGAGCTTCTACTACATGAATCTGATCATTATATGTATAGACAAAGAATTCATCAGAAAGTCCTTTTTCTCTGAGCATAGTTTCAAAGAATGTAGGTATTTTTACTTGCTCGATTCGCTTAACATAATCTTTTTCAACCCAAGATTTATTAGGGAAATATTCCGTTTCTCCTTTTGTAAGATATTCGGTAGGAACCGTTTCTCCTTCCTTACGATCTGGTTTAAACCATTCAGTTAATTGAGTCCACACCCAAGGATTGTTTACCGTTTTATTCGATTGGTTGTTTTGTGAAAGTTTCAAAGTAAGTACCTCCAATAATTTTTTAATAACTCTTAACCTCTATATATATTATAACGTAAACTGGTTTACTTTGCAATGGTTATTTAAAATAAATTTTACAATTACAATATATTTTATGACCCCATTAACATCCTATTGACTTTTATTTGCTGCTACTCTCACTACCATTACGAGGTTAACAGTGGGATTCAACTATCTTTGTCAACGTATCGCAACTCGTACTAATGCACGACTGGAAGGAGATGCAGTAGTAGACAGGAGAATAAGAGTTGACATGTTCCAAGCCCACTACACCCCCATTTCCGTAGACCCCTTTTAGCACTCCAAAAAATTCATTTTTTGGGTTGCCTACCGGCGAGGGTAGTAGGAAGGGCGAAACCTAGGTTTCGCGGTCTTATCTTTGAATCCTTTAATCACTTTATGTTTTGAACTGATCTTTTACGGTTTTCGGCTCGTTCGGTACGGCCTGAAAGGTAAATAGAACAGGAACCTATCGGAATGTAGGCGAAGCATGAGCCGTACAGACCGTGGTTATCGGGCTATTTAGTGCCGAAGCGACACGTAGGGAATCTAAGAAAGGTGGTTTTCCTTTCTGTAGAGTCCCTAGTGCTGCCGCCCAAAAGAGGTTTTGCTGTAGGATTTTGAAGAACTTGTTTTTATATAAATTAGCCAACAAAAGTACATGAGGATAAGGCAAAAAAAGAGGAAAGAAACATATGCTTCAGCAAAAAAAATAGGCAAGAATAAATCTTGCCCTTGTTAGTAACGTTACATAATCTTAGGGAATTCTCTTTTAATATAATCAGGTGTTATCCTCTATATTATAAAAATCAGGATTGAGAATATTTAACCGGATCTTTTCAGTCCTTACGAATTTTTGTGCATTGGAGGTATCCCAATATTTAGTGCCTCCAATCACCAAAGATGGCTCAAAAAGCTTTCCTCTTCCGTAATACAAATTAATCTTTTGGCGGTCATAACTTAACCCTTGTTGTGTCAAATAATTTGCAAGTTGAGTTGGGTTTAACAAGGAATCCTTATCTCTAATAATTGAATATTTAGGATGTTGAATAAGAAACGTATCCTCTCTAAAGTATGTGGCAATCAGTTCTAATGCCCACTCTAAATAGTCATTGTTTAGATATTTATATAAATCTCTTAAATCAAATTGGAATTTTTCTGAATCCTGAAAAAAGCAAGCTAATCGAAAAAATGTTAATTGTATTTCGTTTAGATTTTTCAATGATTCTCCGTCCAATGTTTGTTGTTCTTGAGCTTTAATTAATGGCTTAAGTTTAGGAAATTCTTCAATAATTTGATATGTCGATGATAACATAATATCCCCCTTTGTATACATTGTATACAATTAATATACCACACACTCTAGATTGATTTCAATTATTGTATACATTGTATACAATAATTTTTAAAAAAGGGAGAAGATACATTATCTTCCCCCTTCTAACTTACATGTCTCCACTTTCTTTCATGCTGTAGAATTCATCGGAATCTGTCACAATCACATGGTCTAAGACTTCTATCCCTAAATACTTACCGCACTCCACTAATCTCTTTGTTACTTGAAGATCTTCAGGTGATCTAAAACTGTCTCCACTTGGATGATTATGGGAAACAATTACATTTGTGGCATTATTTAGGATACACACTTTAAATACTTCTCGTGGTGATACGATGGATGCATTGATTGATCCAATATGGGCGCGATGAACTGCGATTACTTGATTTTTCGTATTTAGAGCCATTACTAAGAATACTTCTCTATCTTCATCACCGATATAATCAGCAGCTAGCTTCGCTGCGTCATGAGGGGACCGAATGACGTAGCGTTCATGGCCTTCCACCTCTTGAATGACCTGCTTAATTCTCACGATTTCAACGATTTTTTCTAATTTCATATTTTCCACTCTCCTTTTTTTGTTCGAGCGTTCCTTAACAATTCGCGCAAACAGGGAGAAGGGCGCGCTAACGAAGAAGCGCGCTTGCCAGTAAGGGGTAGGTAAAGGCCCGGATTTTGGCCTTTACCGTTAGAAATTGAGTGAAACCCAATGACTTAGGAAGTGTTGCTTTGCGTACTTTGCAAAGGTACTCTTCCTTAGCCTACTTGGTTTCGCCAATTTCTTTCCCCGAACGCCCGCCCTTCTTGCTGTTATAAGCGAACTTGTTACACTTAAGAGAACAAAGGAAGGAGAACACTTCTTTACGGCAACGAATAGCATTCCGTGAGGAATGCCGTTGCCTAATGACAAGGGTTCGATACCCGAAGTCATTAACGGTTTAGAATAATAGCTTTTTGACAAGGGCTGACCTGTAGGAAGCTCGGCAAAAAAGCGTTCTGTATTCAGGCTGCGCCTGAATACAGTCGGCTTGCGAAGGCTCGATGCCTGAAGTAAGCCGAAGTCTTTTAGGTTTTAAGATAGCTTTTTGACAAGGGCTGACCCGTAGGAAGCCCAGCAAAAAAGCGTTCTGTATCCTGGCGCAGCCGGGTACAGTCGGCTTATGAAGGCTCGATGCCCGAAATAAGCCGAAGTCCCCTTATCATCGGAAATGAAGACATAAAGAGCTCAAAAGGAAAATGCATCACTAAAATAAAAAACAGGCGTATGCCAGTTTTCCTTTTTTAAAGGGTTTCGAATGGGTTTCGAATGGGTTTCGAATGGGTTTCGAATGGGTTTCGAAGGGGTTTCGAAGGGTTCCGAAACTTTCACAATGTTTGGCCTACTGTCAAGAACTTAAGTTAATAATAGGCATGCTTCAGCATGCTATCCATTTTTTAAAAAGAGCTTGCGATAGCAAGGTTTCCATGTCTTTAATCTAATAAAGGCCCAGGTATAAGTGACCGGTGTTTTTCCGGTTACTTATACCTGGGCTTCCTTTAAAGGGCTTAAAACGCTTGAAGGTCTTTTTTATCGTTCACTCTGTTAGAAAAATGCTTGTGATAGCAAGGTTTCCATAAAAAAAACACCCTAAAAAGGTTCGTTTTTTAAAGGTTTTATTTTTATCCTCATGAACCTGTAAAATATCAAATGTACGTAATTGAAATCCATCTGTAAGTGACCTGTGTTCTTCTGGTCATTTACAGATGGGTTTCATTTTAACTAATAAGTCTCCAACCTCTCATATTTTGTTACGCATGTCCTATGTTCAGTAAAATTTATTTTCCATCGCACATTAAGGTTTCATAATTTAAAATATCGCTCCAAGTCAACCATTCAGACTTTTTATCTTTACTGAAACTATTGTAAAGTTTTTTCATTTCAATAATATGATTTTCTTCATTGTCTGCCCATAAATACTTTGTGTTTCTATTTCCATTTCCCAGATAGTAATCACAATCCATTTTTAATCTACTTAACATTTGATAATTGTATTTTTCTTCTGGTGTCGGTTCTTCATCTTTTTCAATTATTTCAATTTCTATTTCTTTATATTTTTCAATATATACAATTGGGGTATCTGGTTCACCATCAAATCCACCGTATACAGTACAAAGTGCGATTTTCCCATTGTCACAATTAATATCTTTAAACAATTTCCCGTTTCCATCTTCATACACTGGTCTGCTCCAACTATCTACACCAATAAATTTTAATACTAACTTTTTCATTTTCATATCTCCATTTCATAATTAATAAAGAAACTTGCGATAGCAAGGTTTCCATGCTCCTATTTAATAAATGCCCTGCTATGAGTAACCTACGACTTTTTGGTTACTCATAGCAGGGCTTCCATTTAACTTATAAGTCTCCACCCTCTCGTATTTTTTTTTGCATGTCCTAAAAACCTTTTTTGTTGTTCAAACTCACTTTTATCCCATATCTCCGCCTTCCCTTGTGACGATAATTCAATATCAATTTCATAGTTTTTATTTTCAATATTCCCAATGAAATAAACGTGTTTTGTTCCGTCAAAAAAACCCTGAGTACCGCAATATTTGATATTTTTATAATTCATTTTTTTTAATAGAGATTCAATATGTTTCACACGCATATCTACATTTTTATGATCAGATTTACTATTTGGATTTTTAAACATTTACTATCTTCCTTTCAATCATTGCAAATTTTTCAATATTCAAATGTTATATAATTTTTTAAGTCCATCAGTTCCATGTCCATAACCGCCTTTTTTATCCAACTTACTGAGGAAGAAAAGAGTGCGTTTTAAGCGCTCTTTTCTTCCGATAGATATTGAACTCCTAAAATGAAATCTGTTGCTTTCTTAGCTTGTCCAGATGCTTGTATTACTAGTTTAGTATTTGATGGTTCTTTCAAAGCTCTTAACCATGATTGGATATAACTGGCGCTATTATCAATTGTACTGTTATCAATTCCAGCCATTCCACAAAGGATGGAAGCTCCCATTTCAGCAATCAATTCCTCTCGTCCGTATGGATCACTACCAAAACCAGCAAATTCAACTATACCCGTTCGATTCATCCTTCCCTTTGCACCGGATGAATGCACCATTTCATGGAACAAGGTTGAGTAGTATTCATCAGCTATTTTAAAATCCTTTAAAGGAGGGACATTAATATGATCTCGACTAGGACTATACGAAGCTTTTCCAGGCTTAAAACTGTAGGTAGGAGCATTCATATAGCCTTTAAAGATTTTTTCTCCTTCTTCAATAGGATTATGTTCAAATGTTTCAGTAGTTCTTTTTGTGGATAGCCCTTCAACCTGTGAATTTATTTCAAATACTTTGGTGTATTCTAAATATGGGATTATCTTTTCTTTCCCTGATTCTTTATCCTCAACAGTAATCGGTTTATAGAAGACAACCATTTGGCCTTTTTCACCCTTTTTCACTTTTCCACCTGCTGTTTTTATTTGCAAGAAAGAAGCATATTCCCCAGGATCTAAAAGCATAGTGTTAATTCCACTATATGGCTTTTGTGTAACCCAATTTACTGCATTGGCATTTGTCCAAGGCTTGCGCCAAGGGACAACGCCTTTTTCTAATTTCTCAATAATTGTTTTTGTAACCAACTCATACACATTATTTTTAGTCATTTTCAAATCCTCCAATATGTTTGTATTTCCTAACCTCTATATTTATTATAACGTAAACTGGTTTACATGTCAATAAATATTTCGTTTTATATGATAAATTCCTAAACAGCTAAAATATTAGGTATTAATTACAAAGTGGAAGCAAATTAAAGACTGGGAACAAAAAAACATACTGTCTACAAGCCGTATACAGAGTTAAAATAAATTTTTAATATATTTATACCCGAATGTCCTATTCTTCGTCAGATAGCCTTGTATGAATTTTTTCGTGAATCTTTTTATAAAAAGTAAAAAACTTGGAGCAAATCGCCCCAAGTTTAGTATTTAAAGGTTCTTTTCATCCGGCCAAAATAGCAAAGGTCATATTATGTTCGGTTTTTATATTTTTAACAATTTCTTTCGCCCTGGTTCCTGACACTTCGACATGCCAATAATCACCCTTTTCTATTTCTAAATCATAGGTTTTTATCAACTTATAAAACCGTTCTGCACATTCATAATTCAATTCAAGTCGTATAGAATGTTTATATTTCTCACATGCTTGTCTATATAAGGATTTATCGTAATTAATTTCATTTGAAAATTGACTTTGTAAATCTTTCTTCCATTTCTCTATACAGATATTTGCATCTTCAATTGTCTTGAATTTTTGTGATAGCTCATTTTCTTTAAAGTAATCAAGTAAAATGTTGTTCCATCCGAAATGCCAGCCTTCCTTCTTATTCCTTTCATACATTTTTATATGTTCAAAGCTCTCAAAATGAACTTTGTTTCCAGAAACATGAACCTCATATTTCCAAACTTTTAAATCCTTTCTATGCTGTAATCTAATTTTTAATCTCATCGTAGGAGTCTCAAAATTACTATATTCGTTCAAAAAATCCCCTTTATTTTCATAGACTACTTTTTCGGAGTCTATCCATTGAAAATAATTGTTTTCATTATCATATTTGGCTCTTTGTTTATAGATATTCACTTTACAAAATTCCATCATTTTTTTTGCATGATTATATTTTTTGTCCCTTAACTGATTTTCAATCCCATCAATTTCCTTTTCAAGTGCCTTAGTTTCCATTAATCCTTTGTTATAAAGCTGGTATAAATCAGCTACATTATTTTTAGTCATTTTCAGATCCCCCAATATGTTTGTATTTCCTAACCTCTATATACATTATAACGTAAACTGGTTTACATGTCAATTTAATGATAATATTAATAAAGATTATTTATAATCATCACTAAAAAAGGCATATTTTTCATACACTAAAACAATTCAGCCAAAAAGAAAAAATTCTTAGTTGTTTACAGGCCTTCTACTACGTTTTAATAATCGTCTAGAGTTATTTTACCTGATCGCTCTATCTGTTAATACAGTGCTTTGTACAGCCTTTACAAATAGGCATAAAGAAGAAAAGATTTTTTCCAATAAATTTACCATCCAACGACTTAAAATAACCCTACGTTTAATCAGTACTAGCAAGATTTCTTTTAATAGTACTTATCATAAAATAAAGGCCCATATGAGATTGAACGGTGCTTTTCCGTTTAGTCTCATATGGACCTCGCTTTTGTGTATAGTTTGGTTAACTTTCTCTGTCTTATTTAGCAGCAAGTATATTTTCATGAAGTACTTGAAGTTCAGTTTGATTTACAGGAATTAGTAAAGATTGGCCAATAAAAATCTGGTCTTCATCTATATTATTTTCTCTTTCTACCCATTCAACAAATTTCTGTGTAGAAAAATTATGTAATTCAGCATATTTTTTAGAAATATTCCAAAGCGTATCTCCTGGCTCAATCTCGATAGTTGCGTATGATTCTTTTTGAGCTAATCCATTGATATATGTCACTGTTGATGTTAAAACGACAACCATTAATACAATTGAAAAAAAGTGTTTTTTTATTATTCTCATTTAAAAAACCTCCAAAATATTATTTTCTTAACCTCTATATACATTATAACGTAAACCGGTTTACATTTCAATGATTAAATTTGTTTTTTGCAAATAAAAAAGACCAGCTTTTGGCTGATCCTTTTTAATTTTGTACGACTTATAACTAATAAACTAATGCAAACATATCATAACCACCAATAATAAGAGCAACACATACAACACCAAACACAATAACTAAGACAAATGAAATATTATCCGGAAGAATGTCTAACAACATACAAAAACCCCAAACAGCTAGAATTACAGAGAATATAACAATAGAATAAATTAAACCTGATTTAAGCATAGTAATTATATTCATATTTTTAATTCTCCTTCAAAAGTTACATAAATTTGACGGGTACTAAATAGAATTTTCATTGTAACTTTCTCCTTTCTATCATTTAAATAACCAATTAATCCGAAGATCCCTTAGAAAATAATTTATTAAAAACAAATTATTGGTAAACACTTACCTAGTTAAATATAATTTTTCTTTCATTACTCTATCTACAATTTCTTGTAACTGGTTCTTTACTAAGAATACATCTTTAAATGATTCAACTGTAAAAACTACATTAAACATGACTATATTTTGAACATTCACTCCAATTTGAGTGTTTTTCAATTATACAATTTGATTGGGATGTTGGGTACTGATTTGAGAAATCAATCATACACTCTTTTGATTTATTTAAAATTTCATAATCTCATCAGAGAAGTTTACTTTCATTGTTATCCTCCAAATAGTTTGTATTTCTTAACCTCTATTTATATTATAAAGTAAACTAGTTCACTTTACAATCGTTATATAAAGAAACGTAGGCAAAAGTAAATTATTCAACTTCATATTTAACCCAATCGAATAGTTAACTCGGCCTATTTATTCCTTGTTTTGAGGTGTGAGGTTGGCTGGGGTGAATTGCGGTAGCAAGAGGGGCCAAGCCCCTATATAGCGTTAATAAAATAGCGTTTAAGAAGAATTTACGAACGGAAGAACAGGCGGTTTGGCAGGTACACTGGTCAGAGCAAGCCGAATTCCGAGAATCCTCGTTTTGAGTATGTTCGGCTTGGCGACATGCCCTCACCTGCCAAAATGCGGAATGCAAGGGGGAAAGGGTGGAGATTTTTTGAGTGGGTTTGTCAAAAAATACTACCCGAACCTAGCATGAAGCATAGCCCACCAATAGAACCATACAATTTAACTTTTTCATCATCTCTCAATTTTAATTGTCGTTTCCAATGTATATTTCATTGTTTTTTCTCCCTTTCTTTACTTCGCAGTTTGTCTCTGCAACGTGGCAATCCCACTCTCTAGAACTTAATCTAAAAAGTTGTTTAATTCTTCTTCTGAAATAAAACCAATTTTGTGATATCCTTTTGCTGTATCGATATCTAATTTGTTTAAATTCTTCTTATTTAGTAACATGTCTTTATTTTCATCAAAAGCTGATTTATTTAGCACTATACTTGGATGTTTCGGGCTATGTTTTTTTATGCTATCTACAGGTATTTTAGAAAGATCAGATTCTAATTTATAAAATTCTTCCTCGGGTAGTTTCAAATATATTGTATGAGTATTAAATGGAAAATCTAAATTAAAGCTTTCTTTCAATTTTTGATCAATTAAATTTCTAACAACAGTTTCAATCAATCCATATTCAAATTCATTCAATTTACTGATAAAGTTTGCAACAGCAAGCTCTATAGGTTCACCAATTCTTTTTTCAGCATATTCTTGAATAAACTCTATATATTCTGGGTAGAGTTTAAATGCTACTGGGACACTCTCTAAACGATTTAATTGTTTGTTATAATAATTTATTACAGATTGTATATTTGACTCGTCTAAACTATGCCTAAACTGATTCATTGGCATATTAGTATTACAAAGTTCATTGAGGATTTTTTCTAAAAACTCAAAACTTTGGTATGTAGGTAGAGCAGTAATTTTTTCAACATCAATGTCTTTTCCTAATTTAAGTAAAGTTTGAAAAAGTTCATTTCTATTATTTCCGTATACTTGCATACAAGCATCAAAAGTTATTTTGTAAACTTCGCGTATTCTAAATGTTTTTGCCTTATTCTTGTTCCAACCACTCGTATATGCTTTCATATAATTATCTCCTGAAGAAGTTATTTTTAATTACCTATATCTTACCACAATAACGTAAACTAGTATACGTTATCGTGGTAAGATATATACAATATTTTTACAAGACTTAAATCATTTTCATTATTTTTAGCCTGAATGCTGCCCTTTCCTGAATTCCTTAATCTTCTGCCGAAAGAGGTTATTTCGTTCTTTAAGTTTTTCTACTTCTCTTTGTAATTCGCTAATTTGGGATTTATATTTACTAGTGTTGTATTTTTCATTGAACTCTTTATAAAAATAATCCCTATGGCTGCCTATTTTCATTTCAATAAAATAGTTAAGTGATGCATCATTAATCTCATAACCTTCTTTTTTGCTATTCATGTCGGCTCTTATCCTCCCTTGTCGAATCCACTTTCGGACCTGGTCTTTGCTATTGGTTATTCCAGCGCGTTTTAATAGCAAAAATGCATCATCTAGTTTCATTCAATACACCTCTTATTTAATATGTCTATAGTAACATTACTATAGACATATTAAATAAGAAATAATCAAAAAAGCTACCCTATATGGATAGCCCTTCTCAACTAGTTTTATAATCTTTTTATAACAAATGACATTTCCTTTCACAAAGCGCACACTGCATAATGCTAACCCCTTTTCTTATTTTCAAATACAAAGGTTAAACGTTTCTCTTGTGTGTTATAGCTTAATTTCGCATCAAACGTTTTGGTTTTATCTTTATTCGAAAATCCTTTTATTGTATCCGTCAAGTTCTTCTCCAAGAGTTTAATAACTTGTGTTGAGTTAATTTTTTTTCCAGCATATACAGGTGAAATAATGAAGTCACAAGGATTCTTGTAATTGGTACAAAGGTAATATGATTTACCAATTATCACGTTCCCTTTACATAACGGACATTTTCCAAGTGTCTTATCCTCAATGGTAGGAAACAACAATTGCAAACCTCCGTCTTCTTTTATAGAGATCCTTGCTGTATAGACCTTTTCATCTTTGCTAAATTCAATAAAATCAGTAGTTCGTTGCTTAAGCAACTTCCTAATTTGACCTTCAGGTATTCTTTTGCCTTTAATAACAGAAGGGATGGTGAACTTACATCCATTTTTATAATTTGAGCAGCCAAAGAACTCTTTTCCTTCTGACGTTGAATTTTTTTTGATCTCTCCAGACTTACAGATAGGACAGTTTCCGTATAAGGCTTTCTTCATTTTTAATGTACCATCTGAATAGACTAAGATTGCTTCGAATGTACCTTCATTTCCATCATCAAACCCTTTTATAATATCGGTTTCACCTTTTGTTATTAATTTTTCAACTTGTTTAACAGGAAGAGACTTCCCTTTAATTTTTTTTCCTATTCGAACGTTACATTCAGGAGTATTTGTACAGACATAAAAATTACCTTTCTCAACAATTTCCCCCTTTTTACAAGAACATTTGCAAATCAGCATGTCTTCGTTGTGCGCCTTTTCAAAATTTGCGATTGTTTGCTCTTGAAGTTGGCCCATTTTTTCTACGATATAATTCGCAAATATTTCAATTTCTTTTTTGAATTGTTCAAATGACATCTCTTTGTTCTGTATCTTTAATATTTTTTCTTCCATTTCTGCAGTGTACACAGGATTTTTCAATTCCTCTACAGGGAAAGAATCTATATATGAAGCACCTAATGGAGTCGTTGTAATTTTACCTTTTTCAATTTGTATGTACTTCTTCTCAAATAATTTAGGGACAAAGGATTCTGCCGTTGCTGGTGTCCCTATCCTTTTCCCCTTTAACAATTCTTTTATTTCTTCTTCTTCAACTAAATTTCTACCAGCAGTTTCCATGAATGTTAAAATGGATGTTTCAGTATGATAAGCTGGCTTCTTAGTAGTCCCATCTTTCAGTAGATAATCTTTAACCTCTAAATCATCTCCTTCTTTTAATTCTGGTAGAGTGAAATCATTGGCTATTTCTTCTTTTTCATCGGTAATATCATCTTTGTTAATGACTAAATAACCAGGTTCAATTAGAACTTTTTCTTTTGCCAAAAATAAATTCTCATCAGCATCCATTAAATGAAGTTCACGCACTTTATATGTAGCTGGCTGCATCCAAGCACTCAAAAATCTTTTAACAATTAAGTCATATACTTTCTTTTCTAATTCGCTGAATCCATCTGGGATCTTCTTAGTAGTAGGGATTATCCCATAGTGGCTAGAGACTTTTTCATCATTAAAAATTTTATGCTTTTCCTTAATGCTCGATAGATCTATATGATTAGAAATAATGTCGTTATAAGGTTCTGGTAATGCTGATAAAATGTCTTTCACTGAATCAACCATTGACTCCGGTAAATTTCTGCTATCAGTCCTTGGATAAGAAACATGGCCACCCTCATATAATTTCTGTAAAATTTCTTTTGCTTGGGGTGCAGTTATTTTCAATTTTTGTATACTGGCTTTCAAAAAATCAGTTGCGTTGAAAAGATTAGGCGTTGATCTTTGACTAGATTTTTCAACAAACTGCTTTACAATTAAAGACTGTCCTTTTAATTTGTCTCCAATTTCTTTAAGGCGGGATGGATTTAGAATGTATTCTTCTTCAGATTGATAATGCGCTAAAAATCCAGTATCGGTAAAAAGATTGTAGAATTTCCTAGATACAAAATTTTCTATTTCTAATTCTCTAGTTCGAATTTCATTAAGAATACATAATTGTATCCTTCCACTTGAGAGCAAAAATTTATTCTGCGCTAATTTAACGGTACTTGCGCGAGTCACAGTGTCACCTATTAAATGGTCAAGAATTTGCCTAGCTGTTGCCGATTCGCCAAGACTTTCATATTCTTTATCATCTACCAGATTATTAAAAGCAGCTTCAATTTCTCCAAGTGTATAACTAGAAAGCCACAACCTTAATACAGGTTTGTTCGATTTACTTCCTTCATATATTTCTTTAAAAATTAACTGACCTTCCTTATCCCCGTCAAATGCGTTAATTATTGAATCAACGTCAGTTCTATTCATTAAAGAATTTATGATGCTTAATTGTTCAGTAGTGCTCTGTATTGGCTTATATTTAAGAGGTAAAATCAATGGTAAATTATCAAATTTAAAAGGTTTGTACTCTTCACTATGATCCCCAGGATTCATCATTTCATATAGGTGACCTCTAGCCCATGTCATTATGTATTTATCATTTTCGAAATATCCGTAATAAGGTTTGCTACCTTGCGTATTAATTGATCCTCTAAATCTTGACGACTGAAGTAATTCTCTAGCAATCTTTGGTTTTTCAGCTATCACTAAGATTTTTCCCATACTCTTCACTCCCTATTTCTAACGTATAATTTTTAATTTTGCTTTTAAAAACATCTTCCCAAAACCAAACTTCATTAAAATTTTTGAAGTCATATCCATTTAATAAGTATGGTAAGTTATAGACGGGAACATCAGTTAAAAACGGGTAGTAAATTTCGTTTTCTCATTATTTGCTTGGCCGTAGATAATGTCCCTGGTGTTGCCAGCATAGTAGTATGCCCACACTGTTCTTTACTGCATACTAGAATCTGTATACCGATTTCTCTATTTACGTCAGATACAGTAACTTTCATTTCTCCATCTACAAATTTCAATATTCCGATAGATTCTAATACACCACTCCTACATTTGCTGCAATTCATTATTTCCCCACCCTTACTATTGGAGTTATTTAGTTTTTACTTTACAATTCGAAAAGAAGATCTTATACTAATAGTAAGAAATCTCCAACAGGTTATTTCTTAACCTCTAAAAAAGTCGGCCTTGAGCCGGCTTTTTATTTTATCTTTTTTTGCTATTTTTTGTATTTTTAGCTCAATACTTATTTTTAATCTAAAAAGATACATTTTTTTTATCAATTACATTCCAAATTTTTAAAGCATGACCAATTAGCAATTCGTTATTTGTTTCATTTGTATGAAACTTGTAAAAATCTTCTTTTTGCTTGGTGTTTATCCTTTTTGCAATCTCAATATGTTCGTTACAAAAGTAGTGTACCTCGTCAGAATTCCACTCTTTTAATTCATTTACTCCCAAATTAACAGAACAATAAAAGCATTTCCTATGATCAATCATATGTTATAAAATTTCCCTCCATAGATACTTTTTCCCATACCTAATTATACCAAATTACCTACTTATTTTCAATAAATACCTTATTACATATGACTAATTACCCAATACCTTCATTCCAATTTAATCAACAATTAACTAAAAAAGAACACCATTTATGTTTAGTGATATTAAAGTTGTTTACAAAATAATAAAGTCCTTTAAAAAATAATAAAGTTGTTTCATTCTTCTTGGAGCCGTCAGAAAAATGCGGATTTACAACGGTAAGAATGTGCACGATTTTATTCAGTAATATTGATGAAGCAGCAGTGTCCAAACGAGTGGGCAATGCGGATACCTGACCAGCAAGGACATGGGGAAGGGCAGATTGAATTGCGATAACTTTATTGTCTTTTTTTAATAAATCCCTTTTCAAATTAAAGAGCTAATGAAAAATATTGCTTGTGCAAGTCAAGGTATGAGATTCTTATTTATAATAACAATACTAATGGATGGCTTCTCAATAATTTTAAATTGTAAGGGTGGGCTACATGGAAAATAAAAAATCAGCAAGAGAAAGATTTTTAGATAGATTCTTTGGAGGAGTGGAAGATTGGAATAAATATTTGACAGAATCAATAACTAAGGAAGAAAATGCTTATGCCTATGAATATGGATTAAAAATACTAGAGGTACAAGAGCAATTTGGTAATAGAACAAATTCAGAATTAGGGAGAGAAATGTGGTACAGTAATGACTTTTTTATTAATAGTCTAATTCTAAATTTTATTACAGATGCAGAAGATGATCTAGTTACAGAACTAAAACAAATTTATGTTGGAGTGCTTGGTATTCTGGAATTCAATGCAGAAGCAATGGAAATGGTGGAGGAATCTGACGAATATTTAATTACAATGAATTTTGAAATAGATCAACAATTAACTTATATTTCTACTTTGTTTTCATACTATATTTATGGTATGTATATTCCAGATGAAGAAAGGGATGAACTATACCCAAAAATGGTAGATAGTTTAAGAGATTTGGTAGACAAGGAAGCCCTAATGAAAAAACTTTCTAATCAAATACCAGATGATGATGTTCCGGTAGATTATGAATCTCCTAGATTACATATAGCAACTGATTTATTTGTAGCAAGTATGTCTTTTGTATTGGGACATGAAATTGGTCATCACTTCTTAAATCATACAGGGTCGAACGGGAGAAACATTATATCTAAATTCATACCGACTGATGTTACTTTTAATCAATTGCATTTAGATGAA
The DNA here is from genome assembly GCF_001510645.1 of Paenibacillus sp. FJAT-29882. Lineage (GTDB taxonomy): Bacteria > Bacillota > Bacilli > Bacillales > DSM-1321 > Peribacillus. The sequence continues at coordinate 30,032 of NZ_LMVB01000011.1, forward strand.
TTTGCAGCTGATAATTTTAGCTTTGATTTATTAATTAGAGGGATGAAAGAAAAAAACGCTAATACATTATTTGCTCCGTTAATGGTAATCTTTATGTTGGCCATATATGATAAAACCCCTGAGGAATCTAGTCAAACTCACCCTTCTTTAAGGGATAGGTATCTAAACCTATTAAGTAGAGTGTCTGAACAAGATGAAAAACTAGCATTGAGTCTTCAAGCAATCATGAATGAATTAGCTTCATGGATTAATGATATTTTAAAAGGTTATTGGAAAACAGAATGGTGGAAATAAAAACGAATAGCAATAAACAACTCGAGCCTTACTACCTATAAAATGTAGCGAGGCTTTTATATTTTTGTATTAAAATTAAACAACTTTAATATCCTTTTAAGCAACAAAATTCTTTTAGATTAATTGGATTTTAAACAACTTTTAAAAGCCTTATTACATATCAAATGTAGTAAGGTTCTTGTTTATTAAAGCGAAATTAAACAACTTTATTATTGCTCAACAATTTAAACGGTGCTCTCAATCTAAGTTTTCATTTTACTTTTCCTAGAGACTTCTCATATTCTTTCAATTTCTTGTAAAATGTAGCCTTTTTCATGTCTACAATATCCATAAAATCAACCGTCTTAATCTTCCCTGCTTTCCATTGCTTATAATATTTAGCCCAATCATTAGGTAGTTGCATAATAGGTCTACCTAAGTGCTTTCCTTTAGCCTTAGCTGAAGCGATACCTTCGGATTGACGTTGTAATAAGGTTTCTCTTTCCTGTTCAGCAATGGACGTATAAACCTCTATTATAATGTTGTTAATCATCTCAATTACCCATGTTTCCTCTTTTGGTCTGTCTTGCATAGTTGTAGGTATATCGATAATCTTTACCCGAATATCCTTATTTTTAAAGTATTCGAGATATTCTTTTATCTGCTGCTTATTACGTCCTAATCGATCAATAGACTTAATATAAAGCGTATCACCAGACCTCATTGCTTTAAGCATATGCTGGAATCCTTCACGTTCCATATCTTTTCCACTTGCCTTATCCTGAAACAAACGATTATCAAAATCATCTACATAAGGTTTCAATGCTTCTAATTGACGATCAAGATTTTGTTGAGCAGTACTTACACGTATATAGCCAAAATTTTCACCCATTTATAACTCCCCTTTTTTAGAATTGATATAATCATACCAATAACGTTCATAAAGGTGAATTATTTTATAGACGTTTATAAAGATTAATTATTTCTGTTTTATAGACGGGATTTAAGTCTATATTCAATAGGGCTATAAGGTGTAGCTTTATAGACCATTTTCGTTTTTTATTTATATGCTAATTTTATAATTATAAAGTGACAAAAAAAAAGCCAGACAATTGCCGGCTTATCTTAAATTTTGTATTTCTATATCCCAGGTATCTATGCCATTTAGTTTCTGTTCTGCAACTGATAAGTTTTTCCTTGCATATATATATAAACAAATTTCAATGACTTCTCCTTTAAAACATTTTAAATCTTTTCTTTTCTCTTCTATCCTTTCAATTGTATTTTGTTCAAAGGTAAGTGTTCTCGCTATTCTTTTTTTAAATTTATCCTTTTTAATCCGAAGGTTACTACTGGAGTTTAAGGATTCTAAAACCTCTTTCACAATATTATCTAGTATATGGCGATTGTAGTTATCTTCATTATTTGCGATTTCCTTCCACTCAATAAACTTTATTAAAGTAGGTACACCTGGTCTTACTCTATATTTAGTGGTAATGAATCTATCCTTGGTCATGCAATAGCTCCTAGTCTACATTTATATTCATAGTATATAAATTTAACATTTATTTTAAAATACCTCCATATTTCTAAAAAAAAGAGGATAGATTACCTACCCTCTTTTTTTATTTAGAATGTAGTGTGCTGCCTCCAATATGGATCATCTTTTATCTGAATTTTTACGTTATCGCTACTTATCCATCCATTTAAATGAGTAGCTGTAAATTCGAATGTTAACTCTTCGTCTTTAAGTATAGATAACATATTCTCATTCCAAATAAATCCTTCCCATACAGAACCGACTTTATTAAGAGATGCTGTGTACTGTGGATATTCTTTAATAGTAACAATAACTTCTGTTGCCGTTTCTGTTGCATCAGCATTTATCACAAATTTTTCTCCTGGGAAGAATGCAGAATATCCTCTAGGTGTATCCTCATTTCCACTTATTTTTAGATTATATTTTTTTCTATTTTCGTCCCATTTCTGAGTATGGTTCACTTGTCCTTTAACGGTTTGATTTAATATCTCAATTTCTGCTTCAGCTTCATCAAAATATTGGCCATCACTTACAACCTGACTTATAAACCAGATACCTAAATCTTCATCAAAATTATCTGCTTTTAATGTTAAATTTCCTTTTTCATCAATTTCTGGATCACCACTAGAATAGGTTTCTACCGTTCCATTTTCTTTACTTACAGAATATACAATCGTTAATGGATCACCATCTGGGTCTGATGCTGTTGATTCTATTTTTATAGTATCTCCTATATATTGTGGTGTTTTATAATTAAATCCAGCAGTAGGAGCTTGATTGTTTGTTACTACATTTACATTTTTGACTACTTCATCTGTTGCTCCAAGTGTATCCGTTACTCTTAACTTTACTTCAAATTCCCCTTCAATATTCATAGTCCTTGTCGGCTCAAAAAGGGTAGAAAAAGCCACGAATGGATCTTGTGTATCTGCTTTTCTAATCGTCCATTGATAATTTAATGGATCACCATTTTGATCATATGATAAATTATTAAAGAATATATCTTCGTCAACACTAACTACTTCAGGTATAGGGATAAAATCAGCAATTGGAGCTTTATTTACCCCAGTAGCATCCATCAATTTAGTTATAGAAGCTTTAGCCCCTTGGAAGTCCTCAACATCTTGTTTCACTTCATAGACTTTTCTTGACAAAGGATTGCTTGGTAAACCGTTGTTCCATGTGGATTGTCCTTGTTCTCTCCACTGGTAGGTCAAATTCTTAATACCGCCACCAAAGCCAATATCAACGCTTTGCTTATCAAGATCATACGCTTTATTGGTTAAATTATATTGGCCTGTAATACTATTGATGGTAAAAGAAAAATTCGGGATTGGTTTTCGGTGAACATTTATATACCAATTATCAGCTTCTTTAGACCATAAACGGTAGTTATCAAATTGGTCGTTACCCCACCAAATCGGGTTATCTCTTGCTGCGTAAATGACTTGGTAACGTCCTACTTTTTCAAACTTTTTAATTGGATCTGCTAAATTTCGTAAATTGAAAGAAGCATATCCTGTATTGTTTTCAAAGACGTTAGGATTTTGATCGTATCGCCAGCGATCTGCAAACTTTGGATCATTTTCAGCATCTTCAAAGTAAGTGAAATACTCGGCTTGTTCTTCAAGGGTTAAATAAATTTCTTTTATCTTTGATTTTCTAATTACCTCTTGAATAATGTAATCTGCTGCTTTTTGAAAACTATTTTCTATTTGAGTATTTTCAATAAATAGACCTTTTCCATTATCTCTTATTAAAGTAGAGAACGTTGCCTTATTACTACCTGATCCAATTGCTATTAAATCAACATCTTTTTTAGCTAACTGATTAGAAATTTTTACTTGCGTTGCTTCTGAAATTCCACCATCCTCTAATGTAATAACAAAGTCTCCGTCACTTAATTTATTTCCTAAATTATATTCAGGCTCTATAGCTATTTTTTTTCTTTGTAAAGTGACTATGGAATATCTAGCATCTAATTTTATTGTATGCGTACTTGAATTTCCAAATTTCCGTATATATTCTGTAACATCTTGTACGTTTAAGGGATCTGTTAAAATATATTCCATTCCATCTTGATATCCTGATTCATTATTATATTTATTTAGTGTTGCAAGACTTGGTTTTAATTCTGGGTGTCTGGTAATAATTGTCCTATATTGATATTTTTGTGCATCGATCTCTTTTATAGGAACATCCCCAAAATATTTATCTCCCCCTAATATTCCAAAAGTATCATAAGAATTAACTGTAACTCTATTTTCCCAATTTTCAGCTTCAGGATCACTTGCAATGGTCACATTTACAATATCTTTTAAATCCGTAGATATATTAGATTCTTTTAAACGTCCCTTTATTATTTCGTTGAATTTTGTAACAAGTTGATCGTTTGTGTAACTAGTTTTTCCAATAGCTAATATCACATTAGCATTTTTTTCTCCATTTACTTCTTGAATAATGAAGTCTGCCATTCTTTGTACAGCTTCATCTAATTTCGAATTATCAATAAACAATCCATCTTTTGTTAAAATTTCAGAGAATTTATCTTTGTTTAAATTGGTCCCTAAAGCAATTAGCTGTGAGTTGGTTTCTTCAAGTGTTTGTTTTATTAAATTAGTTCCTTCATTTGTTATACCTTGATCCTCAACAGCAACAGCAAAATTATAATTATTACTCTTCTTTATATCAAATTTCGCGGGTTCATAAAATTGGATGATATTAAAAGTATTACCACTACTAGAAATAGCTTTTCCGTTTTCTAGTTTAAAGGTTTTTCGTCCGATATCAGTAGCAGGATTAGTTAATGGTCCTGTCTTATAGGTTTTTAATTTCCCTGACTCTATGCCTAATATTCTCCAATTCCCACTACCACTTTGTACGATTATTTTATCATTGTTAAATGCGTACATACTTTCCGAATTTATGGTATCGAATAATGTAAACACATTCGTTCCATCTTCGGTTGAGAAAGTACTAATTTGTTTGCCTTCAGTAGTTGCCCAGATTGTTTTTCCATCATCAGAGATAGCCAAGTTGTTATAATCTCTTAAATCGTTATTTAAGTTCGGCTTTCTTATTTCTGTCCAATTTGATAGTGTTGAACTCTTTGGATCTATACGATATATACTAATAAATTTTTCGTAAGATTTATCTTTTATTTGAGTAAATGCTAAAATACCATCTTGATAGACTGCATGGGTTATAGAATTATCAAATACTTTATCATCCACAAGTTTTAGTTCTTGATTAGAATATTGGTAAATTCTTATCCGTTTATTCGAAATATATAAAAATTTATCATCTTCTAATGGTGCTCCCATAACCATTTTCTCGTAAAAGTTATCACCTATACTAAAAGATTTTATGAATTCACCTTTTTCATCTATTAGGTAGTAGGATCTACCAGGTCCGAAAATATTCCCAGTTGTTAGTAAGACATTCCCATCCGAAAGCTCTATCGGGTCATGGAAAAAACTAATACTATCTCCCACACTCTTACCAGTTATTAAGTTAAAATCTTTATCATAAAATTTATACATGCCATCAGAACAACCACTACACGTACCTTTTTTATAATCCCCTGTTAAAAGGTAATTGCCGTTTTTCAATTTCAATGTACTATAAATTTCATCAGCAATTGTCTTATTAGAACCCCATTCAACTTTTGATTTAGATACAGAAAAATCCCAATCGTTTTTCACTTTTGAACCTACAAAATTTGCTTGTGAAAATAGAACATTTGATTTGATATTCTCTTCTGCTAACCTTGGTTTTAAAACTTCATTCAACTTTGCTTCCACCTGATCTTTAGTAAAAGTGGTATCTCCTATTGCTACTTGAAGATCAATCGTTTTTCGAGTAGAAACTTGGTTGATGATGAAGTCAGACATTTTTTGAACAGCATCATCTATTTTTGAATTATCAATAAACAATCCATCTTCTTTTAAAATTTCAGAGAATTTATCTTTGTTTAAATTGGTACCTAAAGCAATTAACTGTGAGTTTGTTTCTTCAAGTGTTTGTTTTATTAAATTAGTTCCATCATTTGTTATACCTTGATCCTCAACAGCAACGGCAAAATTATAGTTATCACTCTTCTTTATATCAAACTTTGCAGGATCATAAAATTTTAATACATTAAATTTATCCCCAGTCATGGTCACTACTTTTCCATCATTTAGATTAAAAAAACTCTGCCCAATATCTCCATTTGGAGAAACTTTACCTTTTTTAATTAAATTAATAGAACTTCCATTATACTGATAAATATACCAATTTGAGATGTTTGTCACCAACACCTTGTCTTTTCCAATTTTATACATATATAACATATGATCAGGTAAGTAAAGTTTTTTAAGTGACTCTCCATTTCTATATACATTTAAGTCACGATTATTTGAAAGAGTCCAAACTTCTTCGCCCTGTTTGGTAATTGCTAGGCCATTGAAGGAATATGAATTACTAGTTAGTGGAGCCTTTCGAATTTCTTTCATTTCTGATAGTAAATTCATATTTCTAACTACAGAGTAGATGCTAATACCATTAAGATTACCGTCATAAGGATTCCAATCATTTTCATCATATACAAGTATTCCATCTTCATAGTGAGAATTAGTAATAGACTTAGTTTGCTTATCTAATAGTGTGATAGACTTATTTTGATACTTGTAAAGACTAATACCACTGGTTGAAACATAGATGAATCTATCATCTGGTAAAAGGTGTAAGCCTATTTGCCTATTGTAATATGTATCATCAATACGAAAGTCCGTAATCTTATCACCAGATTCATCCACTAACCTCCATAATCTTCCGTTTCCGAAGATATTACTTTCTGTAATAATTATATTACCGTCTGAAAACTGTATAGATTCAGTAAAAGCAGCTTGTTTGCTACCATCTTCTCTGTCTTCTTCTGAAACTCTTTTTATCAAGTTAAAATCCTTATCATATATTTTGTACATTCCATAAGTACACGCTGAGCAAACATCATAGTGATATTCACCTGTAAGTAGATAATTTCCATTCTTTAGCTTGATAGCTCCGCGCAAATAATTTAAATTATGAAAATCTCTAGCCCAAGGGATATCTTGATTTGTGACTGTAAATTGAGTATCATCCGGAACATCCGATCCAACAAAATTTGCATTAGTAAATGACAAATTTAGATCTATATTTTCTTGGGCTAATTGCGGTTTTAATATTTCATTGATTTTTGATGTAAGCGTAGTTTTATTATAATTTGAATTTCCAATAGCCACTTGTAATTCAACCGTTTTCTTCTTCCCTACATCAAAACCAGCAACAGGAGCAAGGTTTTTTACTTCTACAACACTATCAGTAATTTCTTTATTCCTAGTATCCTGCCTTTTACGGTCTTCAGGAGTTACCAAGTCTTCGATAGTCTCTTGATCAAATTCTTCTACTACAAGTAAATTGATTTTATATTTTCCTACTTTAGTGGTTTCAAACGATACTTCTGTTTTGTTCCCAGTATCGATCACTATAGGATTTTCCTCTTCATAACTTCCGTCATTGTTACTATCAAAGGTGTAGGTCCAAATCCGTTGTGCAATTTTATCGTCTATTGAGTAGGATTTGTCAGACACTTTTATTACAGCCGTAGCTTTTTCATTATCAGTATTATCCCTGTAAATAGTGGTTACAGCAGAAAAGTCAGCTATAGGTAACATATCTTCTGTAATTGTGATGGTCTGCGAAGTTATGTCAGAATAGCCAGCAGTATTTTCTACATAATGAGTAACCTTATATCGCCCTTTTGTTTTAAATAAGGAATCAATATTGTTAGTACCCATTACCTTATATTGGTTACCACTAACTGTAACTTTTTCAGCCTTAGTCTTTACTAGATCAATTTTTTGACCATCCAAAGGCTCAATTAAATAATATGCCTTATCCCAAATAATCGGGAAATAGATTGGACTTGAGCTGTTGGATTGAATATTTACTTTACGATTTTCTTTTAAAGTCCCACCTATACTAAGTGATGCTACAGGAGTTGGGGGTAAAACCTTAATTATTTTACTATCGTCCGCAGTTGCTCCTTCATTGTCAGTAACAACCACACTTATTGTTTTATTTCCTTCTTCTAAATAGTACACACTACAAGAATTTGGACCTGATAAGTGTCCATTTATACTTCCTTTATCCCAATCGTAACTAACAATTTCTCCGTCTTCATCTGTCGCATAAGCTGAAACGCAGAATGGCTCTCCTGCTTTTACCGCAATGGGAGAATGTATGGTTACTTTTGGTGGTAAATTAGAATCTGGTGGAACTGGTTCCGGTTCTGGTTCAGGATCTGGAATAATTTCAGGATTTGGTTTTACAGTTATAGTTTTCACTAATGTAACTTTTCGTTCTACACTATCGCTTAATTCAACTTCCAGCTTATATGTTCCTGGATCTTTCACCTGAATAGTTATACCTTTATTACTTACTTTATCAGTGTTAGATCCACCCGATGCTTTTAAATCTGGCCCTACATACACATCCCATAGGAGTTTACTGGTATGAGGGTTAAATTCTTCACCTGTTAGTTCGATTGTGAAATTTTTTCCTGCTGTAATATCACTCGGTACAGTCAAGGACCCCTTAGGAAAAGGCGTTGTGGTTACTTGTACATAATTGACATCATCTCGTTTTTTTTGTTCTACGATTGCTCCTGTAAATAATCCTAATCTAACTGAATGTACACGACTAAGAGATTTCCCATCCGTCATCCGTCTGAGATCAAAGTTTCCTATAGCCGAACTCACATAATTTGGATTTCCATTAAATACGGTAGTCCACTCTCTTACCTTATCTTCCGTCATAAATGATCTTCCATAGTTATAATAGGCTGGATTTGTAGGCCGAATAAAACCCATATTTCCTCTTTTCACACCATCGACTTCCACACTCCACTCTTCTTCATATTTGTAGTTCGGCGGTGATACGTCAGGAAAACTTGGAACAAAATATTCTTCTCCCACAACCATACCTTGGTGACTATGTTGTATTAAAGGAGCAGCTTGTACTCGTTCAATCAAAAATCCTGAAGCTATTATTAATGATGCATATACAATAAGCAAAAGATTTTTTTTTTTTATTTCCTTAATCATCTATAATCACCTGGGAGAACAAAATTCGAAATATCGATTCTCTGTACTCCTTTATTATTTTGAAATGGTATATTTTCATATGATCTTGTGTGAAGACCTATTAATTTAGAAATTTCATTAACAGGACCCATTAACTTTCCATCTTTGATCTCTGGAATAATAGATAATGTTACTTCACTACCATTTAATTTTGCTTTATTTGAATTAGCCTTAACTTCTAAAATGTTCTTTCCTTTTAAAATCAATACATCATTAGTCTTAGATATATCTAGAATGCTTCCAAACAGGCTTTCTACATCCACCATAAAATCATTATCTTTTTTATAAGGAACCGAACTCATGGAAAATATTTTTATATCATTATGATAATAAATTGCACCATTTTTAGTAGTAGTTTTCATGTCTACTAAGAATTCCCCTTCATTTTTTGTGTACTCGGGAAGAATCGAATCATCAAATTGAGCAATATCACCTGAATATAAAACCGATGTTTTAAACGGTTTTCCGTTAAAAGAAATGACTTCATAGTTAGGGTAATAAGCAGTATAATTTTGATCCTGTGAACCTACCCAACTAGATAAAAACTCTTCTGGAGATACACCCCATTTTTGTTCATATTGAACATAATTTTCCCATAAATTTGTTGTTTTTATACTATTTCCAAATGTAACAATTTCTTGTTTCCCGTACTTATTTGCTAGTTCCTCTATATTCATGTCTTTCCATGATTTTTCTGGTTGTGTAATTATTCCCCCTGATCCTGGAGGATTGATAGGTTTATCATCAATTGAAGGTTTATCATCAATTGAAGGTTTATCATCAATTGAAGGTTTATCATCAATTGAAGGTTTATCATCAATTGATGGTGTACCTACCTTCAATAAATTATATATTGCTATGGCTGTTTCTGCTCTTGTACCAATGACTGCTGATTCAAATCTATTATTTTTATAAGCTCCCATTATTTTATAATTAGTCATTCTTTGAACACTCTCATACGCATATGCTGGAATACTCCCATGATCATTGTATGATAACCTTGCTGTTTCGGAGTAGATCCCTTTTGTTTGTAGAGCACGATCAAGCATTACAGATAAATCAGCGCGTGTAATCCCTTGATTTGGTTTAAAATTCCCGTCTGTATAACCTTTAACAATACCAGCAGTATACGCTTTACCTACACCATCATAAGTTGCAGATGTTTTAGGCACATCTTTAAAATATGAAGCAGATTTCTTTAAATCCAATGCTTTTGAAATCATGATAGAAAACTGGCCTCTCGTAACCTCTTGTTCGGGTTTGAACGTGCCATCTAAAAAGCCACTTATTACTCCTTTCTCAACTAAATAAGTGATTTCTTTGAAAGCATAATAATTAGGTGAAACGTCCTTAAAAGTTGATAGAGTAGCTGCACTTACATTTAATGGGGCAACCATAGTTTCGTTAGTTGTAACCAAAGAAGTAAGCAGTAGTGTAGACAATCCGATACCAACAACCATTTTTTTCATAACAAATTCCTCCAATGTTTTTAATTGTACTTTTAGGTACATTATACCATTTTTCTTATTAAATTAACAGAAAAAGTTCCTAAAAGAACTAATTTGTTCTTTCATAAAAAAGAACCGATCTTTATAATTAAGTCGGTTTTAAACGTAGTTTACTCTTCGAATGTATGCATACCTATACGGTAGTTACTTTTTTCATTATCTAACCAACCGTACTTCGCTTTTCCAACCTCTATTTTAACAATTACACTCGGCCCATACATGATAAAATCAGTGTCTCCATTAGGATGCTCATAAGTATATGTATACGGAAAAGAATAATTTTCTTCGTCAAAGTAAATTAAATCAACTTTTATTTTTCCGGACTGTTTCCAATATGTTTTTTCTGTCGGTGACATATCTTCATTTAATTTTAGAAGATCTCGCACTATGGCATTGGCGGCTTTTTGTCCCTCTACTTTGTTATAAACTAAGTAACCATCACCATATTTATCCTTGGAAAAATATTGTGTAGCTCCCGCAGCAGCTTCCTGGGAGACATACTTTAAATGATGAATCTGTTCCTGATGGAAATGATAGTTATGTTGATACATCAAACCAAAGGTCCCCAATATCAAGAAGGCCCAACCACTAATAAACCATTTCATTTATCTATCAATCTTTCTGAAGTAACTGCTCCATCTTCTGAATACCAGTACATATTTTCACTTTCTCCTAAATCAAAAAAGGATGCCATAGCAACCACATTTTTTATTGGAACTTCAATTTTATATCGAATCAATTCATTTTCATCAAATGTATCAGTTCTATATTTAGGTGTATCTGTAACTGAGACACGAATTTCATTTTCAGGGATATATAGTTTACTGTGAATTTCTTCTTTCAATGAACTAATATTTTCACTAGTAAAATACCCGTCCTTCCTTGCATCTTGTGCATGAGACTCTACTATATTGATCAATGTATTCCTTTTTATATGCGATGTTTCATTAGCTGTCCATTGTAATAACATAAAAATGAATATAAACATTAGGGCAAAAAATACTATAAATTGTTTCATATTACCTTTCTCCTTATTTTAAAGAGGTTTATCGATGATAAACCCCTTTTTTCTATTATCTGTTAGTATCATCTGTTGATTGATACATATCTGAAATCATTTTTTCGCCTACTTTTTTAGTGCTTGACTTCATAGAAGTTTCATCTTCACCTAGAATTAGAGTTAGAGCCATAAATACACCTAACATTATCATCCCTGCTAAAACTAATAATTCCTTCAAATTCCTTCCTCCTTTGTATTCTAGATTAATATTAAGGAGTCGTAACGTTTAATGAATTAGTAGTTGCTTTATTAATATCAGTGCTCATTTTTGTTCCAACACTTTCTGACTTGCTTTTGACCGATGTACTACTATTACCTACAATTAATGTTATTGCTATGAATACTCCTAATATTATTGTTCCTAACATGACTAAAAAATCTTTCATATTTATACACCTCTTATTTATTATTTTATTAGAATTGGTTTATTAAGGATTTGTAGTATTTCCAGTGATTTTGTCAATATCTGTACTCATTTTAGTACCAATATCCTGTGATTTTGTTTTTACAGAAGTACTCCCATTACCTACAATTAGAGTTATTGCAATAAATACTCCTAATATTATTGTTCCTAACATGACTAGAAAATCTTTCATTCTTTTTCGCCCCTATTTAATTATTTAAAGTAAACTATTAATATCATTTAAGAAATCTATAAAGAAAGCTACAATAACAAAGTTGAACATAACAGACAAAGTACATGCGATAATAAAAATAAATAATATGTTAGATTTATGCTCATTTAATTTTAATTTTTTTGTTTGCTTTTCTGCTCTATAAATTTCTTGATACGCTTCGAGTTGCTGATACATTTCGCTTGGATTCAAGTCGTCAAGTTTTAGAAATACTTGACCTAAGTTTTGTGCTTCCTTAGTCCCAATACTGCTCTCAAAATAGTGAATCGCAACTTCCTTTTCACCTATCATCCAATAACTTAACATCTGATTGAATATTTCCCTTGTATAAGTTGTATACCTTCTAACTTGTTCAATAATTAAATCAGAACTTGGCGGTGCTTCTTTTTTTACAACAAACGTATTCTTTAACTGAGAAATGGCCATATATAATTCTTGATTATACTTATCTCTTTTTTGCATTAAAAAGAGATCAATCAACATTTGAAATGGCGTAGGTTTTCCAAATATCTTTTGCCTTGGAGCAGATATTAGGAAGATTAGTAAAACAATGATTAATCCTCCATTTAAACTTTCACCCCCTTTAATTCCAGTAATCAAAATTAATATTAAAAATAGTGATAGGAATGTATACCTTGTAATTTGAAAATTCCTTATGTTAATAGGAATACCAGCATTCCTCATAATTTTGTCAATTTCTTTCATTTCACTACTCTTATCGAAATTACTAACAAGTTTATAAAACCTTTTAGCATTACTTCTCAACTTTTTCTGGTTATCTTCTTGAATTATTAAGAAGCAAATTATTGCTAAACACCAAAAGGTAACAATTAAATAATTCACATATTACCTCCATATTTTAATAATCATTTTTTTCCTTTTTAAAATATAAAGAAAGCAAAAAAGTAAATGCAATCAAAATAGCTGAGTAGAAAAACATAGTAAATCCAATACTATTAATAAACTGATATTCTATAAATTTTTTAAATGTAAATCCAAAGTACTTAAATAAAGCATAGAAAGTACCCAAAATAGTGAATGGGATAAACAATCTTAGTAGCATCATCCCTTCCATATTTGTTTGTTTATTTTTCTCATTTAAATTTTCAAGATCCCTAAGTTGATCTATAATATCGATTAAACCTTCTTGGATGTTATCACCATATAGTGTTGCATTATAGATTGAATTTCCAAGTAACATAGCCCAAGTTGTATCAATAGATTGTTTTAATTCTAAAATTAATTCTTCAAGTTCATCTTCTGTTTGATATTCTTTAATACCTACAGCTAATCGTAAAAGAACCTTCTTACTACTGGGAAATCCATTTGAATTCCTAACTGTATGATCCAAAGCTTCACTTATATTAAAATGAAAGATCCTATAGTTATTTAACAATTCTTGTACAAATCTAATCCCTTCATGGCTTGTATTGATTCTATTGGCCCTTCGTTTATATAATAAAAATCCTATTGGAAACAAAGGTGTTACCAAAGACCATATTAATGACTGAATCAAATTTTTATCGCTATTCACTAATCCAATGAATGTAATCAAAGATAAAATACAGAGGGAAAAGATAAAAGTCTTTACAACAAACGGACTCTTAATATTAAAAGTTGAAGTTATTAATCGCTCTATATAGTTGTAAATAAAGCTACTTGAACCTTTTTTGGAATTTAACTGCTTTTTTATTAATTTGTTAAATTTTGTTGATGTTTGTTGTATTGGTTGTAACTGATATAACACTATCCAAAATCCTAAAAAGAAAGTAAACCACAAAGAATACCTAATAATCGAATCATATATCAACATTTCATGCCCCTTTGATCATAGGAGACATTAGTTTACTATATGGAGATATTTTCACATGGTTTCCTTGCATTGGTTTTTCTTCAGATAATTTTTTTAATATCTCTTTAAATTTTTTAATTGCTTCCACACTTTCTTCTGTTCCTATTTCCTCTAACCTCTCTCCTATATCGTATTTATACTCCCAATTATTATTTTCGTAATTATATTTACAAATTTGATGAGAACTTATTAATAGTGATTCCGGATCAAATCTAATTTCGTATATTCCTTTTAATTTTTTCTTGGATTTATCATGCGACAATTGTTGAAAAGAGAATACATAATTAAAACCTTCAGCTACTTGAATCATATTGGCCCAAACATCCCCACCTAATTCTTTGCTTATTAATTGTGCTACGTCGAAGCAAAAATTAGTGGCATTCCCTGTATGGAATGACATCTTAACACGCCTAGTTCCTTTTTTCGTAATTTCTACAGCGACATTAAGCGATCTTCCATCTCTCGCCTCTGCCATAATTAAATAATCTCCATCAGACCGCATCATCGGTTTTAATACTTTGTCTAATTCTTCATCATCTGCTAGTAATTGAATAATTGGTGCTGTTGGCATTATGATATGTAAAGGAATTTCAGGATCAGTTTCAACCATTACACCTTCTAACGTTGGATCTTCATAGCTTTGATAGGTCGTTAAGAATGTAGTTTTACCCGTTCTTACTGGACCTGTAAATGCCACATTAAATCCACACTCCACCATAGACTCTAATAACGGTATCATTAATGGATCTATAGTTTCTAACCTGGCTTGTTGGTCAAATGTATAAGTATCAATCACATATTTTCTAAAGACTATTGAAACTTCTTTAGCAGCATTAAAAATTTGAATCCTTGTTCCATCTACCATATAAACTTCATGATATTTTTCATTCAATCTTTTTTCTGGTGTACCAAGTATTAATGCTTTTTTTAATTGCTTCAATCGTTCTTCACTAAATGATTGCTCTTGAAGTTGCTGTTTACCATTAACCATAAAATAAATTCTTTTGCCGACAATTTTGCAAGAACTACTACTTTCCATACTGAACCATGTATGAATCCCAGCTAATCCCCATCTTTCATGAAAAATCCCTTCACTTAGTGATGCATACCAAGGTGGGTAAGGAACTGAGCTTTTATTATTTTCCTTCAAGAACTCTTCAATTAATTCTAAAAAATAATTAACTTGTTTTTGATACCCTAATATTGCTTTCTTTTGATACTCAAGCATATCTTCAGAATCCTTTTTAACCTTATCGTTGAAGTGATTTTTAACTTGTTCACATAATTCTTTGAATTCAAAATAGTTTTTATCCAGAATTCCAGTTTGTTTTCTAGTACCCATTAATATTTTTTGAGTGTCTTCTACATATTGTTCAAGATAAAAATCTTTCCTCTCCATTAATTGGCTCATGTTTAATCACTACTTCCTCTACCAAATATTTTTTTAAGGATTCCACCATTTTCTTTTTGGAGTTGACTATACTCTATTTCTGCTTTAGCTGAAATTACTCTTGTAACATTTGATAGTTTTTGATTAAATGATTCACTAAAAAATGAAACTACTTTACTCTCTTTTTCTGCTAACCTTTCATAGCTTGTAAGTGGTAATGCTCCTATAAAGGTTGCTCCGTAATCATCGGCAATCTTAGATGGTTCTTCATCCTCAATATCATCATATTTGTTAAGAATCAGAAGAAAATCACTAGAATTAATTTTAAATATTTCCTTACTTAATATTTGAGATTCCACTTGTTTAAATGCTTCATAGGCACTCTGATTAGGTGTTGTAATCAAGTATCGATTTAACACTTTTTGCAGGGCTGCTGTAGTTAATGGATTGTCTAATTCACTGCCTAAATCTATTAAAATGATAAAATCTTTTCGCATTGCTAAAATATCAATAAAATGACTAATATCTTCAATCGAATATTTTCTGAATGATAGTAAATTTCGCGGTCCTGGCAAATAATAAAAATCTTTATTTGAATAACTAGCTTCAAGAATATCTTCAAATGTTAAAATTTCCGCAGCCAGTTTGTTTCTTAATGTATCAATGGACAATTTTTTATTAACAATAAATTCGTCATTTGGTCTATTACTTAAAGAGACCATTAGAACTTTTTTATTTGTATTTTGAGAAAGTTGATAACCAAGTGACTGCACCACAGTTGTAGTTCCTACCTTATTATCGGCTCCCAAAAATGCAAATAAATTTTTATCATTCTTAGATTTTGGTAAAACAGTCATAACTATTTGGGAAAGTATGTTACTTCTTGATTGTTGAGGACTAATAGTGTAAATATTATTGGTGCGACATAACATTTCGATATCATCATTTTCCTTTTTTATTTCACTGATTAAATAAAAAATATGTTTGATATCGGTCAATATAGCAACTTTTTCTAGTAATAGATTTTTATCAACTAACCGATCACTAATAACAAGTATTTCTATTGCATCTGAGGAAAGTGAATGCAAATGATTTTGTTGTTTTACTTCAAAATAACCAGACGATTTTAATTTATCTTCTAAATCGATATCATCACTTACTAAGACTAACTTCATCTTTATTCACCTCTGATTCTTTATACATCAAGATCAATTTAGCACCCTTATTAATTTGTTCTTCAATTTTTGAGAATTCTTCAGTCGTTGTAATAATCTCTACTGCATGAATAGAAGAACTACCATCCAATCGATCCAATTCTCCAATAGATACAACTTCACGATTAGCTGAATCTTTTACATATGCAACATTTACTTCCAATACCTTATTTAATTCGTTCTGAGTATCCATACTATTAATATCCTCTATAGTTTCCTCTAATGCTTTATCATCTGCTTTTGAATCTTTTGAATCATTTGAATTATCCTGTTCTGAATTATTTTCATCGATTTCCTTTTCGTTCGATTTTTTTGTGTCTGTACTTTTACTTGATACTTGCGAACCTTGAAGACTTTGAACAAGTTCTTTATCATAATTCACAGAATAAATGACTATTTTATCGCCCCTTCTCATTGAATTTGGCATTGCAAGTGTCCATTCAGCAGGTATTTGAGCTACATATTGTCCTTCTTCAAGGTGAACATTAGCTGATTCAAAAAAATTCGAATGTAATTGTTCTTTTCCTGGTATAAAGTGTTTTGCTACTAACCCAATAACTTCATTTTCACTTGTTATTCCATCATCGATAATTGCATCTTTTCCCACTAGAATTCTACTCATATTAGCAGCAGATATGATTTGGCCACGATTTACATTTTCTTTTAGCACAATCACTTCTTGATAATTTATGTATTCCTTCCCTCCTAACCACTCATACCAAACAAATAAACTCAAACTAATTGTCATAAAACCAAAACCAAGAAAAGACACATATCGTTTCTTTTTAAATTTCAAGTTGAAACTCCTTTCAGTTCCTTTAGGAACTTTTACTTAGGTCTATAATATCATCATTGTGTATTTTTTCCTATAAAATTGTTCCTAAAGGTACTTTATATTTTAAAGTGAAGCCAATAATTCCAATAATGGAGTATCGATTTTCCCATCCTTAATCACAATTTCAAAATATCTCATTATCCCATCTCTAAATTCCAATTTGATCCTATATCTTGATGTTTTATTCTCCAATCTAGTGACTTCGATAATACTCCCCTTTATTAAATCTCCATTTTTTTTAATTTGATTACCAATTTCCAGAGAAAATTTTTCATATTCTAATTCTGTCATATTATCAATTTTTGAAGGGACTTTATCATATTCAAATAATTGGATTAAATATTGAAAATCATTACCCATCAATTCTCTTATAAATGTCTCTGCAATTAAATCATTTTGATTATTATCTGATATATAGATTGGATCGTGTTTAATTTCCGATTTACTTATATTCTCTTGTTTTTTTTTCGAAGTATTATGGTCATTATCTTTATTAAAAAAAGTAAAACTTGCCCATAGTACAATAAATGAAAGTGAGACAATTATGATATATTTTTTACTCAAAATGTTCATCCTTCACTATCTATTTGGAAAGTACTTTAACGGATCAACCGGAGTACCATTTATCTTTATTTGAAAATCTAAATGTATAGCATAGGCATTCATTACGAGATTAGTTCTAGTACCACCAGTACCACCCATAGCGCCTATAACATCTCCTTTTTTTACTACTTGTCCTTTTCTCACAGACCTACTATTTAAATGAATGTACCTCGATACAACACCGTTTCCATGATCTACAAATACTGAATTTCCTCCACCTGTTATAAGTCCCGAAGATGTAACAACACCATCAGCCATAGTCCAAACTGGATCACCTGGAACACCGGCTTTAACTGCTCCGATATCGACTGCTGGATGATTTGATGAACAACCTGTACATGGACTAGTTCTTGGACCAAAATTACTCGTAATTCTTGTAGATTGTGTTGGCCATACCCATCCATTTGGACCAATAATACTAGGATTACCCGTTGAACCATCAGTTTGACAACCAGGATCTTCATAATATGAGGCTACTTTCATTGCATGTGAAGGTGTTCCCTTTACTCCATGATTAGGGTATAAATATTCAATTGAATATTTCTGAGCAGCTTCTAGAGAATAAGTTCCACCATTCGTTTTAATCCAAGTCGCAAAATATGGCCCGAAATTATAAGTTTGAAGAGCAACCATAATATCCATACTTGTTCTTTCCATAGCTTGCTTGAATGCTTGTACGCCTACAAAAATAGAGTAATCAGGATCTTTAATCCCATTTGGTCTTACTGGATATTTTTTATTAAAATCACCTGCTTCAGACGCTTGCATAGGATCTGTCCCTGCCCCTTTTGATTCTTGCATCATCATAGATTTCATGATTTCTATATAAGGGTCCATCCCAAATTGCCTAGCATATTTTTCTATAATAGAGTGATAACTTTGAACTTTAGCATTTACTTTCGCTATTCCATTGGGAGATAAATTACCAACGCAAGCTCCTGGTATAATGCCTATACTTGCATATTGTGGGTACATTTCTTGAATGAGTCCCATTTCAATAATTTCATTAAATTGTTCTTCTTGCTTTTTGGAAAAATTCGCTTGCTGCATTGCACTTTCTATTGATAATGGAATTGATATCAACCTTACATTAGACCTATTACTAATCTTTTTTATATTTTCGGATATTTCGTCACTATATATCCCTTTATTGTAAAAGAAGTTTTGAATAGAACTTTTCCCTTTAATTTTTTTTGAATAAGTTACTTTTTCAGGAACGTGTTCTATCTGAATACATTTACCTTTATCATATGCTATGCATCTATCATAAGCATCTTGGAATTCTTCATAATATAATTCGATAAAATAATATGCTGAATCATTTGGGTTCCTGTCTTCTAAGTCATTATTGTAAAGAACCATATCAAATGCCACCAAGTCGATCCATGAAATAGATAAGTCATTTGCTACCTCAACATACCGACTAATATCTTCTTCTTCTCCACCAGGCATAAACGAGATAAACAATATCATCGGCATAGCAGTTACTAGCATAATAAATGCAATAGAACCACCTAATAACGGTTTCCAGTACTTTTTTGCGAGTAAAGCCAATTTTACATACATCATTTTTTAAAATGAAGGATATTCGAATGATTTCATCATCCGAATATCCACTTTATAGACTTTCATTCGACTTAAAAACTCTTCTATATTTAGAAGGTTTATTTTCCAATGATTCATATTGATCAGGATCAATGACTTCCATTTCTTGAATTGAAGCTCTTGTTTGAATCTCTACTCGCTGAGATCCTGCAAAGAAAATCCCCTTACCTTTACCTTGTTTGTCTCTTTTCTTCTGTTTTAAGATTTTCATTTCTCTATCAGAAAAATTGTATAAATTTTGTGCGACTGGAAGATCCGTTTCTCCTAGAGCCATGAATAACTTAAAGTAACTGTTATCTATAATTGCCTGTCCATACTTAGGTATAGAAAGAAAGTCAGGTAAATTTTGAGTTGCAGTAACAAGTGATAAGCCGTATTTACGCCCTCGTTTTACCAATGTGGACAAGAACTCTAACGTCTGAGGTCGTTTGATATCTGCAAATTCATGAGCTTCATCAGCATAAATTCTCTTTGTTTTACTTCTGTCAACTTTACAGAACTGCCATACGTCCTTTAGCAAGATATCGTATAAGGGCTTACGAACTGCATCACTAACTTGAGAAATATCAAAAACAGTCATTTTGTCTATCTCCCAATTGGTTTGACCGTTAAACATCGCTGCATAAGATCCATTGATATAAGGATTAAAAACAGCTTTCATATTAATAAGATGCTCTGACTCTTTAGCTGATTTATTTTCTTCAATCATTTTTTCTAAAACTATTTCTAAGGTAGTGAGCGTTGGAAATAGTTCAGGTAGTTCTGTACTCTCGAAAGTGAGTTGAACTTCTTTATAACAATTTCGTATGGCTATTTCCAACAATGATTCATCATATGAAGTCATTTCTGGATAAATCCATTTAAAAAACGTTATAGTATCCATTATTTTTTGACCTAAATAGCTTCCTATGTTAACTTCACCATCATCTTGACCGTCAGAGTCAATTACAGCATTACGAATATGAAAAGGATTAGAAACATAAGGACTCATTGAACTGAACCTATACCTCTTTCCATATGGAAAGAAAAATTCACCTTCTATATCAAACAGAATTGTATAATCTCTATACGGATAATGCCTCATGGCATCAGCACTTATGTAGAACGATTTACCAGAACCACTATATGCAATAATAGCCATGTGAGGGTTTGTATGAATCTTTTTATTAAATGGATCTACAACAACAAGGCCCTTAGACGTAACATTTTCGCCTTGTAAAATTCCTCGTCTTTCCATTAACTCACTTGAATCAAATAGGATTAACGAAGCTACGTCCGATCCTGTTAAATTCCAAACGTAATCTTGCGTTATTTTATTGTCAGCAATTATTGGCAAGGTAGTCCAAAATGGATCAAAACCTTTATGTTTTAATTCAACACTAGAACAACGAGCTGAAGCTATTCTACTGCGTAAAGTAGTTACAGTAGTATTGAGCTTTTCTTTTTCTTTTTCACTTATACCAATAGTCACATTAACATCAAATAAAACGGTATTTGCATTTCCTAATTCATCAATAAGTAATTCTGCTGTTTGCTTCTCTCGTTCATACTTTTTTTGTTCATGTAATGGCCTATTAGTTTCAAGTGCTTTAGATCCTAATTCCCGCGCTGCATTAGATAATTCTCTTGTGATAGTTTCTTTGTTTTTTGGAGTTAATGTAAAAGAGACATTAATATCACCATTTATTTCAAAGATTCTTTTCAGCCATCGGAAATTCTTAACTTCAAGTGGAAATGTGTCAATACTAAAGAATCTATAGTATCTCCCATCATTTTCTAGTACTTTTGGATCATTTGCATCAATAACCATTTGTTTAGGAGAAATATCAAACAATTCCCACTCATCCTGAAATGGCTCTACTATACTTGTTTCTGGATTTAGTCTTTCATAAAGCAAACGTAATATCTCTTTTTCCTTCAAAATTGTAACGAACATATCTTCAGATCCTAATTCAGCTTGTACACTGTACATTGCATCTTCTAACAATTGTTTAGCAATTTCATATTTTGATTGCTTGGACTCTAGAGATATGTAAAAATTCAAAACATTTCTACTTTTATTGGTCATAGACTCTAAAAATTTTGCTTGATCATCTAACCACTCAATTTCAATTTCAGTATTTAATTCATTTTTATATTCTTCAATAGCCTCTATATTCGATTCAATATTAATTTTTTCGGATTGAATGTAAATACCTATTCTACCGTCAAATGAGTTTAATGCGCCTTGTATACTTTCATAAACTGCTTCAAGGTCATCTTCTGATAGTAGTTCAGCATTTACAGGCGATACTTTACCGATAATTTTATACCTTTTATCACTAGTCTGTATTAAATCCCCAATTGATTTAATAGGAATTTCATAATTCAGTCCCTCTGGTTTCGAACTGCTCGACTTCTTTCTTTTTCCTGATTTCTCTGGCCTTTTGGTTGATAATAAACTGCCTTTGAATAGGGGCATCACTTGTCCTCCTTTCTAGGATTATCTTTTTATCTGGGAATAATTTAGGAAATAGCGACGATAAAATAGCTCGAAGTTCGTACATTAAAAATACCTTTAGATAATCAAGACCTGTTTCTTTATGTTTTAATTCAACAAATACGAAAGCAGATAACCCTAACGATATGATTCCTAAAAACATTGTGATTTCGTTGAAATTATTAAATGTAAAAAGAACAATAACTAAGGCAAACGGAAGCCATTTAAAAAAGTTTTTAATAGGGAATGGTCCTACCTTAATTCTTCCGTCAACATGCCTCGGAATTCTTCTGTGTTTAGAATCCATTGCTATACTCCTTATTAAACAGGCTTAACCGCACTTGCCATTTTTTTATAAGCTGCCATTCTTCCAGCTGACCCAGCAGCTCTAGTTGAACTAGACCCTACACCCGTTGAGTACACAAATTTACGTAATACTTGCGGTCCTTTGATCATTGTAAATATTACACCTATCGAGATTACTTGAGATAACAAAGGTTGCTCACCCAATTTCCCCATAGCATTCACTAATATTTGCAACAACAAAACGTGAACAGCTTGTGTGAACACAACAGAAATAGTCTCGCGCATCCATACATCAAGCGCTTCTCCATTCCTTACAATAGAAACTGCTACTATTGGAGCCAGTAAAATAATGATTATTATTTCTACATATCTAATTCCTGCAATAATTCCAAGAATTATTGCAGCAATCGCTAAGACTAACATGATCATTACTAAAGTAGTATTTAATACGTAGGTAGGAAATAATACCCCTAACAATGATTCCCCAGAAATATTCACACCACCAGCAGTAATCATTTTTACTAATAAATTATTAATCTTTAAAAAAACGTTAGTAACTGACCAGGGTAAAAAATAAATACAAGTAGCAGCAAATACAGTTTTCATTAACAAAGTACCTACTGACACTTCATCGGATCTAAAAGCAGCCGGACCAGCTTGCTGTTTAAATCCTTCCCATGCAATTGATACGACTAAAAGTGAAATAGCAAGTATTTGAATTTGTGCTAAATATGCATTTATATTGAAAAAATTATCAATCTTTGTTTCTATTACAATAAAATCTGTTATGAGTTTTACTCCTTCAGTTGCCATATCAGATGCTAGTTTATAAAAGAAACCCATTCCAGCTTCATAAAGTTTTTCTGTAATCCAACTACTTCCATCTTTTATGTTCTCCCACATAAAAACACCCTTAAATCATTCCTTTAAATTTCCCATAAACATATAGTGCTACCCAGATTGCAAATGGTAGAGCAAACATCCAAATTACACTGTCACGAATTGAACGCTTAACTTCTGATCTTTCTGATTCATCTGCACCTTTATATTTCAAACCTAGATAACCTATCCTTACTGCTGCCGCAGAAGAGAACAATGTTAAGATCATAGTTTTGAATTCCCCAAAAATACCAACAAGTATCGTAGTAAACTGTGTCATTATAATTCCTCCAATTTCAAAATAATAAGTATTAGCAAGACAGATTTAATTTACACATACCTCCTCTCAAAATAAGTTTTGAGCAACTTACCCAATACTTATATTACTATTATAGTCAAATAATCACAGATAGTAAAGAAAATAATGGTAATATTTTAGTATATATGTTACATTTGATAGTTTTAATGAATGAAAAAAGAACTACATCCATTAAATCGAATGTAGTTCTTTAGGTTCACTTTATACTATTACTATTCGCCATTCATTAATTTTAAAAAAACTTTTTTCATTTTCATTCATCTTGTTTACGCAACTTAAATAGATACATATTTCAGCACATTCTTGTATTTTCCAACCATATTTTTTTGCATAATTCTTTAAAGTTGCATGCAATTCTTTATCAATTAAACCACCAATATTATATCTTTCGTTTCCATAATTGCTTATGTATATCATTTTAGCATCTTTTTCTAACTCGTTAATTCTTTCAATACCTTCTTGTAGTATAGCCTCAAGAATAAAAGAATCTATGGCATCGGATTCTATTTTAGCAAGAGCTCTTAAGTAATGATAAGCTTTCAAAGCTGAATCTCTTATTCTATATGTTTTATTCTCTCTTTTATCCAGCATACACATTCCCAACCCCATATACTCCCAAAATTCTAACTCCTTTTTATATATAAATTTAGTATATTTTATATTTGAAATTACCTTTTTATACATAGGTACATTGAAGTGCAAATTTACTTTATTCTACCATATAATGGACCAAATCCCAAAAATTTAATAACTAGTATTAATCTTCAATAAAAAAATTAGAAGTATATTACCTTCTAATTAAAAAATGGAACTCTAAATTTCTTCTTTAATTTCCCTTCTTTAATTTCCTCTTCTGAGAAAAAGTATCTTTTTATAGTTTCGAACGATTTTTCTAACTCTTCACTTTGATCTACCGCATACACGAATTCCTTTGAATAAACACTCGAATATACGACTTCAGGGCTAATGAACGGAACTTTAAAGAAAGATTCTTGTTCAATCGCCTGAACAAACTTCTTTTCATTGATTGTTTTTGACCATTTATTATAAACAAATTCAATAGGTAACGTATCTTCTTCTCTCATTTTATGTAATTTATATAACCTTTCCTGATTTATTAGTATATCAGCAGGATTCGGATCTATAATTACTAAAACTAAATCTGAGTTCTTTACAATTTCATATGTCGATTCTTCTTCAAATTCGTAACCTAAGTCGTAAATACAGATATTTTTGTTTAATTGGTATAATAACCTAAGTGACTTTTCCTTATCCCATTCCAATTCATTATTATTAGGTGATTTTATCGCAAACTTAACACCTTTTCTTTCCTCAAACATAAAATCTTCTACTTTTCTATTGTGATTAATCTCCTCAAATGGAGAATATATTCCTTCAGTACTTGGATATAAATCAAAACTATAAAAATAATAAGGTGTTTTTGAAATCGGAGACTCTATAAGAGTGACGGTTTTTCCAGTTTTTGAAAATGCTCTTGCTAGATTGGATGATACAAATGTAGAACCAGCACGTTCAGAAAGGTTTACTACAGCAATAACCGTATTATTATATTGTTGCTGTACAACAGGAACTTCAATCCTCTTCTCTTTTATTACCTCTTTATATAAAATCCTTACTGGCTTACCATCTTCAAAGACAATTTCTTCATCTGAATTATCAGCTACAGGTAATATATATCTTTCTGAATCTGAAAATACTTTGTATTTGCTCTTAATACTTTCTACTACATCTTCATAATTACCATTAAATATTATTAGTTTGGTATTAATTCTCTCAAAGAGTTGTATAATTCCCTCGTATTCTGAAATATTACTATCAATTACCACTAAATCAAAACCTATTGAAGCAGCATTTTTTATATTTTGAAATTCTTTTTCAAAATCCCAATTAATATTTGCTTCATTCACATTTAATCGTATTCTTTTATAACTTTCTTCAGATCTTAATATACATAAAATCCTCATATACTTACCACCCTTATAATTAAAAAGAGGATTGTTTGTCTCACAATCCCCTTTTGTTCTGTTTTTATCGCTCTAAACTTACTTCCTTATTCACTGTGATTTGAAAAACTTTTTCTACTAATTTATTATAAGTATTTTCAGAATCTGCATCTCCTTTACTCATTTTATCAAACAAATTATTTCTCTCGTTTTTATCGATGCTCTCATCATGTTTTAAACCCAAAGATCTATTGAAACGTTCACCTTCTAATTGAAATACTAATCTCTTATCAAATTTATCATTTTTCTCATCATCATTAAGAACAGACCATTCTTTCACAGTTTTCTCTGAAAGATCTTGGGGAAACTTATCTGGAATACTTTTTTCACCAACTGCATTTGATTTCATTAGTTCTCTTAGTGTCATATTCTTTTTAACAGTTATATTAGTCATTTACATACCTCCAAATTTAGTAGGGATTGATTTACCATTGATTTTTCTCACTGACTAACCGATCTAGCTCATTCGAATTAGGCATTATTATATCTTCTTCTTCATGATCATTTTCCACATTCTCTAATACATCTTCATCTTTTGACATTAAGTTCAAACCATCAAATATATTTACATCATTATCAATATCTTGCTCTAAAGATTCTACTTCATAGTAATCACCTTCTACCTCAATTACTTCACCCTCTTCATAAAAATCACTTTCTATTATTTCATTATGAGCAGTTTCATTCTCATCGTTTATTTCTTTCACTACAGCAACTTCCATTTCAGTAGTAATTTCTTTTTCTTTAGGTTTTGCAACATCTAGCTCAGGAACAACAAACTTTTTTGAATTAATTGACGATTTTTTAACATTGTCTTCTGCTTCTACCTTTTCGGTATCAGCGACTTGCTTACCTCTTACCGACCTAGCTTCTGAATATGATGTAAATTTATCAAGATTTACTGGTTCAGCAATTACTTTTTTCCAGTATTCATATTGAACTTTATATAACGTTAAAGGTTGTCTGGCACGTTGAATAATAATTGTTTCATCATTCGGAAAGGTTCTAATCTCATTAGGAAACAAAAGGCTTCTACCTTGGAAGTTTTGACTTTGTGATTTCCCAGGAGCAGTCATTATACCTGAACCAGATTTTTGTGAATTCCCCTGTATTTTAATTGTCGTTTGACCAAGTGTTTTCGATATTTTATCAGCCGTAAATTCATCATTGACACCTAAAACAACTAATGTATCACACTTAGCAAGCATTCCTTCCCAAACATCGCCATACAACTTTTTCATTTGAGCCAAGTCTTGCCAAATCATCATTGGATATATTCTCCGGCCTCTCATTGTGCCTAACATCTCTTCTAGGTCTGAAATTTTCCCGATGTTGGCTATTTCCTCAATGAGAAAAAATACAGGGACTTGGAGCTTGTTATTATACTTATATGCCGTTTTATATAGTTGCTTAAATGTCATGGTTATCACCGTATTAATAACCGGTGAAAAAGTTTGATCACTATCTGGCATAAGAATGAACAAAGCAATCGGTTTTTCTTTTTTCACCCCTAGTTTTCGTATATCTACAGTTGTTTTCGCTGTTATCTTTTTGATTCCCTCAATCGAAAATAGAGTTAGTTTAATCGCTAGTCCCCCGACAATCCCCGATCTTAACTTATCTTCGATTAACAAAAACTTGTTCCACAAATCTAGAGCTGCTCCCCCAATGTCATTGTTTGCGAAGAAGTATTTTGCTTTTTTAGGATCTTTTACTTCATCTTGAACTAATAGGTTAGAAATAGTTTCAAATGTTTGTTCATTATCCGGATATACTTGTAATACAAAGCCTATTAACGCACTAAGTAATAGCATTTCTCCATTGTCCCATATTGGGTCTTTTCCTCCTGAAGCCTTCCCTTTTTGTTTAGCTGCGTTAGAAGCTGAAATAAATCCTTCTGCAATTTGCATTAACTCTTTTTCCTCGGTAATAAAATCAATTGGATTCAATTGATCCCCGTATCTCAAATGAATAAAATCTAGCACCCTAACTTCCCAACCATTTTTTTCTAAATATTTAGTGGTATACATTAATATTTCAGATTTAGGATCTGTTATAACAAAGTCCGGTTTTTCTTTAGAATCTTTATAGTTTTTAACCATTTCAAAGATGCTAGGATACAAAAATCCAGTTGTCTTTTTTGATCCTGGAGGACCTATGACATTAACTTGCATATTTAAGTCAGTACTATTGTTTACTGTGTGATATGCATAATCACCATCAAGATCGTAAGATTGTTCCTTTATATGACCTAAAAACCAGCCTTGTTTATCATTTTTATAATAATATTTTTTCTTCTCATTTAAGGTTTGCCATCTAGCCGTACCATGTGAACCATACCCATCTTGTTTTTCATATGTCTTTTTCTCTGAAGGATTAATGAGTTCGAAAAATTGAAAAAACAGTGTGTATCCAATCGCAAACCATCCTGCTGCGTTCCAAGGATTGATGGTAGTAAAAAATAATACGTATGTATCAAGATTTAATAGGTTAGAAAAGAAATATTCTGGATTATACTCTTCTAACTTGAAATTAAACTTTTCAAAAAAATCATTAATTGCTCTAGCTAAGTTTGGTAATAATATTAGTTCTAATGAGATCAAAAAAAGTAGGCTCCTAATTTTTTTCAAATCGCTACCCCCTTATTTAGTTTTACTTAATAATCGTATAAGATTTCATCGGCCACGTTCTTGCTCTTTCTGTTTGGCTTTCCTTCGTTTAGCATGTCTTTTCAATTCCGCACCCCTTAGTTGCTCTTTCGCTTCACCATCTAGCGCCATTGTTGCTGCCTCAAACGATTTAGCCATACCTTTTAAGATTTCCTTAGTGTCAATCCGTTCATGCCATTTATACTGAGCTTCACGTTCTAATTCTTGTTCAAAAGAACTCTTCATTAAAGAAAAATCATTTTGAGTTAGATATATTCTACTGTATCCTCTATCCCCTAAAGTATCGCTTACACCTTTAATTGTTACATGGCAATGCGGATGACTACTTGCAGATTTTTCATCATGTACATGTGCTATCCAATCTAATTTTACAGCATGTTTTCTTTCGTAATCTCCCAATACATTTCTAATAATATCCTTATAATCTTTTCCACTTCTCTTATAAGCTCTATAATCCTGTTCTTTTAGCGAGAATACTAATTTAAAAGCTTTAACAGTACTACCGTGTTGCAAGGCTCTATTGGACTTAACACGATTTAAAAAATCTCCATCAGATGCTAAATCTTCATCCCTAGAAAAGTATTGTTCCCTATTCTGTCCTAGTTGATCGGATTCTCTTCCCATGTATTGAACATTACTTTTAACTTTAGCAAATACTTTTACCGGCTTGAAACCCTTAATTAAAACTCGGCCCCCTTTACTCATGATTTACTTTTTTGTTTGGAATTAGAATAATAATTATTCCCTTCCCCTCTAAATATCTTGTAAATTTCATTCCGGTCTATGTCTAATTCTTTAGACAAAAAGTATGTAGTAGCCATCAATACGATTGAAGTATCGATACCAGATTTGGCTATCATAGCAGCCAAACGATCTTCCATTTTAGTCATTCTCTTAGTAACTAACTCTTCTAATTTAGAGTCTGCTAGAATAATTTCTTGATATTTCCCAGCTAAATGATTGTCAATCGCTTCTGCATATTCTTCTTGTATTGTTCGATTATTCTTAGCAGCTAACTCTTTTATTTTAGTATGTCTATAGTCTTCTATTTTCACGTTTGCTTTTACCATAACTTCCACCTTTCTACCTAAGTATCCTCATTCTACCATTGGTACAATTGACTTAGCAAGACCTAGTATACTAGTTTAAGAGGTACGGTAGCCTCCACAAACCAAGTGGCGAAGCCACTTTTGAGTGTACGGTAGTACACTCTTAATCCTGCACATGTTTTGCACCTTCCCAAAAGGTACTTTTGGGTTGCGGAAGAAAGGATCAATAAGCCGTGGTTCTTGGCTTATTTTTTCCTTTCAACGCAAAATTTTTTTCTGAATTAAATTATTCCCTCTTCGCAAAAATCTATGTACTATTAAATTATTTCCCAAAGATACTTAAGCTTATAATCTCAACAATATTTGCCCATACAAATAATATTTATTTAAACATCAATGAAACTGCAATCAATTTTCAAATCCTAATATTGGATTAAAAGGATGATATAAAACGAGTTTTCATAACATTTTTTTCTATAGTTTAGTATAATAAATGCAAATTATTTAGCCTTTGTTAATTAAACTAAATGATTGATTTAGCTTATATAATTTTAAAAATTGGAGTGTTGTATAATGGATAAAAAAAATGTTCTTGAAAAAATAGCTAGTGTTTTAACTAATAATATTCCTGGGAAGGGTTTATCAAATTATCTTTTCCAGAAAATTCAACACTTAAAATCGAAGAAGGACATTGAAGATTTTTCAGAAGAATTAAAAGAAAGAATCACAAAAATTGATTCATCATCTCAATTCGAATTATTGAATCTAGGTACAGCTCTATATGCAGCATTTGAAGCTGAAAGAGAATATAAAAAGGGCTGGTTAGTAGATGCCTATTGGGAAGTGTACAATAAATGTAATACAGCAAACAAAACTATATTAACTAGTGTTTCTGGTTGGTAAAACTCATTAAGGTATCATTTATAAAAAACCATCTATCAACGTAATGGATAGATGGTTTTTTCATTTTAGATCTGATACAAAAACCAGTAGCGATATGCCGATATAAGTTGTGCAAGGCTTTATAATATTAGTTATATAATTAACTAGTCGCGCTTCAATTCTCGCTATACATTCTCTAATCCGTGGTGTTATAGCGACATATAACGTGCAAATATTGATATCACTAGCTTTCTCTTAATACATCACCCTTTTCTTGGCCTATATTCCTTTCCAAATTCACTTATAACAACTCATTATTATGTTAGTTTAAATTAACTTTAAATTAATTTAAAGTTAAGCTAGTTTAACTTTATTGATTAGCAGTAACCTTCCCCCAATCTCTAGTGATATACCGATACATTACGTGCAAACCTTGATATCACTAGCTTTCTCTTAATACACCACCCTTTTCTTGGCCTATNGATATACCGATACATTACGTGCAAACCTTGATATCACTAGCTTTCTCTTAATACACCACCCTTTTCTTGGCCTATATTCCTTTCCAAATACACTCATAATAACTCATTATTATGTTAGTTTAAATTAACTTTAAATTAATTTAAAGTTAAACTAGTTTAACTTTATTGTTTAGTAGTAACCTTCCCCCAATCTCTAGTGATATACCGATACATTACGTGCAAACCTTGATATCACTAGCTTTCTCTTAATACACCACCCTTTTCTTGGCCTAT
>NZ_LMVB01000012.1 GCF_001510645.1 Paenibacillus sp. FJAT-29882
GCTCCCTATCATTCGCTCGACTTGCATGTATTAGGCACGCCGCCAGCGTTCGTCCTGAGCCAGGATCAAACTCTCCAAAAAGTGTTTGACTTGCTCATTGTTGTTATAGTGTGTACTCACTTCAATTAAAACGTTGGCGCTTTGTTTTGTTCAGTTTTCAAAGAGCAATCTTTGTCGTTTCTCTCAGAAGCGACTTTTTTATATTAACATGTCGTTTATGTAAGAGTCAAGAGTTTTTTAAAACAAATTTAATGTCTTTGTAACTCGTTCTTAACAACAGATATAAATATAACACCATAATAATAATTACGCAAGACTTTTTTATAATTTCTCTAAAATTATAAGTTAACATATAAAATTCACTTAGCATGCAGGAATGAACCATCGCTTTATTAAAGAACATCATAATTCTAAAACTATTATAAACAAAGGACCGAGCAGATATTATCTAAACGGTCCTTTGTTATATAGGAAATTAACGTTGTCTCATAAGTGGGAATAATAACACGTCACGGATGGATGGAGAATTCGTTAATAGCATGACCAGACGATCAATCCCAATTCCTAATCCTCCAGTTGGCGGCATTCCGTATTCAAGTGCTTCAATGAAGTCTTCGTCCATTTCATGCGCTTCATCATTACCTTGCTCTCGTTCTTTCAGTTGTGCTTCAAATCGTTGACGTTGATCTATTGGATCATTTAGCTCAGTGAATGCATTTGCATGTTCACGACCAACAATAAACAGTTCGAAACGGTCTGTAAATCGTGAATCTTGCGGATTCTTCTTGGCTAATGGTGAAATTTCAACCGGATGACCAAAAATAAAGGTAGGTTGAATAAGCTTTTCTTCTACCTTTTGCTCAAAGAATTCATTAACAATATGTCCAAATTCCATTGTATCTTTCACTTCAATACCGTGTTCTTTAGCCAATTGTTGCGCTTCTTCCTTGCTCATCGTTTTCCAGAAGTCTACACCTGTATACTCTTTAACTGCATCAACCATATGCAGACGTTTCCACTCAGGATTTAACTCTATTTCATAATCTCCATATTGAATAGTAGCTGTACCTAATACATCTTTTGCAATATGAGCAATTAAGTTCTCTGTAAGACTCATGATATCTTGATAATCTGCGTATGCTTCATATAATTCAATCAAGGTGAATTCAGGATTATGACGTGTAGAAACACCTTCATTTCTGAAGACACGACCAATTTCATATACTTTCTCAAGACCACCGACAATCAGGCGTTTTAGATGAAGTTCAATCGCAATTCTTAGATTTAAAGGCATATCTAATGCGTTATGATGCGTTTCAAATGGACGTGCTGCCGCTCCACCTGCAATAGAATGTAATAAAGGTGTTTCTACTTCAAGATATCCGTGATCATCTAAATATCTTCTCATTGATCGGACAATCTGGCTGCGTAAAATCAACGTGTTTTTACTTTCTTCATTTGTTATGAGGTCAACGTATCGTTTACGGTAACGCTCTTCAACGTCTTTCAATCCGTGGAATTTATCTGGCAGTGGACGAAGAGCTTTCGTTAAGAAAACATAGTTAGTCGCTTTAATTGATAATTCTCCTACATTTGTTTTGAAAACCAATCCAGTAATACCAACGATATCCCCTAAGTCTGTTTGTCCAAATGATTGATATTGTTCTTCTCCAACAGCATCCAGTCTTACATAGATTTGAATTTGCCCTGTCAGATCTTGCACATGGGCAAATCCAGCTTTACCCTTTCCTCGTTTTGTCATGATACGTCCAGCAATTGTCACTTCAATTTCTTGCTCCGCTAGATCCTCTTTCGATACTTCACTATAAGCTTGTATAATTTGCTTAGCTTCATGAGTTCGATCGAATCTGCTCCCAAACGGATCTTGTCCATTATCCAAGATTGCTTGCATTTTATCTCGTCTAACCTGTAATTGGTCATTTAACTCTTCAGTCATGAACGTTCATCTCCATTTTTCTATTTCTCTTTATATTGATTCGCTACTAATTTTAGATACTCTATTATTTTTACACAAAGTAAAGTAATCGAACAGTCTTTTCCCTTAAAAACATCCATATAAAAACTGCCAGTTATCTCTGGCAGTTAGTTTAAGCGTATTATAGGTAAACAGGGAAGTAATGTCAAATTATTAAGCCATTTGAATTGTTGACTCTTTCGCTTCAATTTCTTCCACCATATCATATAGAAGTGTGACAACGTCTTCTCTTGTATTACATTCATTTATTCCTTTTCTTGCCTTCGCATTGCCGCGGACCCCTTTTAAATACCACGCAGCATGCTTACGCATTTCTCGAACAGCAATATTTTCGTTCTTCAAGGCAATTAGACGATCCATATGAAGGACGCATACATCCATCTTCTCACGCACTCCAGGTTCATCCATCAATTGACCTGTCTCAAGATATTTCACTGTGCGATAAATCATCCATGGGTTACCTAGTGCAGCTCGCCCAATCATGACACCATCTACTCCAGTTTCTTCAAGCATTCTTTTTGCATCTTGAGGTGTTACAACATCACCATTACCGATAATAGGAATATTTACGGAATTTTTCACTTCACGAATGATATCCCAGTTGGCCTTTCCTTCGTACATTTGAACACGCGTCCTACCATGAATGGCTACAGCACTGCCACCTGCACGTTCAACAGCTTGAGCATTCTTAACAGCGAAGATATGCTCATCATCCCAACCTATACGCATTTTTACAGTTACCGGTTTGTCCACTGCATCTACTACTGCTGATACCATATCATAAATTTTATTTGGATCTAACAGCCATCTAGCACCCGCTTCACATCTGATAATTTTCGAAACAGGACATCCCATGTTGATGTCGATAATATCAGCATTCGTATTCTTATCAACGAATTTCGCTGCTTGGACTAATGATTCCTTTTCACCACCAAAGATTTGCAAGCTGAGTGGGTTCTCTCTTTCATCTATATAAAGCATATTCATCGTTTTTTCATTTTTTAAATTTATCGCCTTGTCACTTACCATTTCCGCACAAACAAGACCTGCTCCAAACTCTTTTACCGTCAATCTAAAAGCAGAGTTACAAACACCAGCCATTGGCGCAAGAACGACCTGGTTATTCATTTCAACATTTCCGATCTTTAACACACTTTTACCTCCTTCATTGTTGTTCAATTTATTCTTTATCTTCAATTGGCTGAAGTTCCTCTACTGTTATTCCCAGTGCTTCTGACAACTTAAGTAATAATTCATCTGAGGCAAAACGATTACCTCTTTCAATTTCGCCAAGAAGAGATACAGAAATACCAATTTCCTTCGCAAAACCTTCTTGAGTAAAACCTTTTAATTTTCGAAAAGCGCGTATGCGCCTTCCCCACTTTTCTGCTTCCATAGTTGGACTCCTTCTTTATCCTCTAATTTCTCAAGAATATCGTTTAAAGGTGTATCTGTAGTAGGTAGCATGATAGTTGGATTTATCTCTAATAACGGAACGAGCACAAACGCCCTTCCCACCATCCGAGGATGCGGTACAGAAAGTCTCTCTGTCTCAATATTTTCATGATTATATAACAAAATGTCAAGGTCCAACGTTCTAGGTCCCCAACGAATTTCCCTTTTCCTTCCTAATTTCCGCTCGATTTCCTGGCAAACATTTAGTAATTCAACTGCACTTAATCCAGTATTGACTAGTATAACCGCATTCAAAAACTGTGGCTGATCTATATATCCAATGGGTGCAGTTTCATACAATGAAGATGTTTGTAAAACTTTTACTTCTTTTTCTTCATGTAATAGCCGAATAGCTTCTTTTATATATTCCGAACGATCCCCCACATTAGAGCCAATTGATAAAAATGAATAATTTTCCATGTTATCTTCCCCTTTTAATCTCAACCGCCACAGATTGATAGTGTCCAGGGATTGGCGGATCGGGTTTATACACCTTTACCGTACATGTTTGCACCTTAGAAAAGCGTGAAAGCAGTTCTGACGTTATCTTTTCAGCAACAGCTTCTACTAATTTAAATGGTTCCCCTTCCACTATTTCCTTACACACTTCATATAACTCACCATAGTTAATAGAATCCTCTAGTTCATCACTTATACCTGCTGTAGCTAAATCAGCTTCTACAACCAAATCTACATAAAAGCGCTGTCCTAGACGTGTCTCTTCCACAAACACACCATGATAGCCGTAAAACTGCATATTATTTAGAAAAATTTTATCCACTGTATTCTCCCTTTCCCACCAGGGCATCCATCATCTTCGCTACACGTGCCATTTCCTTCACATCGTGTACCCGGATCATTTGGCACCCTTGCTGAATCCCAAAACAAATTGTGGCAGCAGTTCCTTCCATCCGCTCATTCGGAGGTAAGTCAAGTACATTTCCAATCATAGACTTCTTGGAAGTAGCCAATAGTACTGGATACCCTAACGCAACGAGCTTATCTAGATTTCTCATCATTTCCAAATTCAAAGAAACATCTTTAGCAAAGCCAATTCCAGGATCAAGAATGATATTTTCATCTAAGACCCCTGCATTTTTCACAAGCATAATACTTTCGTATAGATCATTGAAGGCATCACGCATAAAAAGTTGATAATCAATCTTCTCACGGTTATGCATTAATATAATCGGCACTTGAAACTCTGCAGCTACCTTAGCCATGTCAGAATCCGCCTTTGCTCCCCAAATATCATTGAGAATGTGCGCACCTGCTGCCAACGATTCCCTCGCCACAGCAGACTTATACGTATCGATCGACATCGTCACTTCAATATTCCGTGTAATTGCTTCAATAATAGGAACAACCCGTTCAATTTCTTCTTCATCTGAAATTTTATCATAGTTAGGGCGGGTCGACTCTCCACCAATATCTATAATATCTGCTCCATCCTTAACCATTTGCTCAGCATGCTTTAGAGCATGATCAATACGATTATAACGTCCCCCATCAGAGAATGAATCTGGTGTGACATTTAAAATCCCCATAATTACTGTTTTTCTACTAAAGTCCAACGAATACGGACTATATTTATTATTTACTAATGGCATGTATCGGTCCCCTCATTCTAATAAAATCCTTATATAACGAGTGTACCATAAGACGTCTTCGTATTTAAGAATGGTCGATAATATACGCCACAAGCCTAGGTAACAGAAACCCGCATCAGTACCCATCTGCTACCACTTCTATTCACTTACCTTATCTCAAAGACTGTCCCATAAAAAAAGGATCAGATCTCGCACTCTATACACAGTTTAAATAAACTGTATATAGAGTGCGAGGTCAGACCCTTATAATAGACATCTTTTTTTAATTAAACCTTAATCAAAGTGATATAAAGGTGTGCTTAGATAACGTTCCCCATTATCCGGAAGAATAGCTAAGACCTTTTTACCTTTACCTAATTTCTTCGCCACTTGCATCGCGGCGAAAATAGCTGCGCCCGAAGAGATTCCACCTAGGATTCCTTCCTCTTTTGCAACACGGCGTGCAGATTCAAACGCTTCTTCTGTGCTAACAGTAATCACGTCATCATAAATTTCAGTATTTAAAGTTTCCGGAACAAATCCTGCACCAATTCCTTGAATTTTGTGCGGACCAGGTTTACCGCCTGATAAAACAGCTGAATCCGTAGGCTCAACTGCATAGATTTTAATATCTGAGTATTTCTCTCGTAAGACTTCACCTGCACCAGAAATAGTCCCTCCAGTACCAATACCAGAAATAAAGGCATCCAGTTTTCCCTCTCCAAATGCTTCTACAATTTCAGGACCAGTCGTGTTGCGATGCACTTTAGGGTTTGCTTCATTTTCAAATTGTTGTGGGACGTAGTAGCCATGTTCCTTTGCAAGCTCATTCGCTTTTGCAATTGCCCCTTTCATCCCATCAGGACCAGGCGTTAACACTAATTCCGCTCCATATGCACGTAACAGGGAGCGGCGCTCTATACTCATTGTTTCAGGCATGACAAGTATTGCTTTATATCCTTTTGCTGATGCCACCATCGCTAAACCGATACCTGTGTTACCACTTGTAGGCTCAATAATGGTATCACCACTTTTTAGTTTACCGCTTTTTTCCGCTGATTCAATCATAGCTAGAGCAATGCGATCTTTTACACTGCTTCCCGGGTTCATATATTCAAGTTTTACATATATGTCCGCACTATTCTCGTCTTGTAGTTGATTTAATTTTACAATTGGCGTTTGGCCGATTAATTCAGCGACAGAATTTACAATACGTGTCATTATCCACACTCCTAATACCTAGTAATTTTATTGGTTTAATATAAAATATACACCGATAGCACCAAACTGTCAATCTATTTAAACTATTCTGCCTATTAACCAAACCTAGTTGTAAGCAAAATACCATCAGAATCCCCCATCTGCTAGTATATTCGATCTAAATGAAAATGGGCTTCTATTGGAATCCTCCCTACTCTCTCTTTTACTTTAACTCCTCAATTAATGATTCAAGATCTTCCTTCGAGAAAAGATAGGTCTCATTACAGAAATGACATTGAGCCTCAGCCTTACCATCTGTAACGATCATATCCTGAATCTCATCTTTACCTAAACTAACTAACGTATTGGAAATTCGTTCGCGGGAGCATTGGCATTTAAATTGAACAGGCATTTTTTCAAGTAACCTGACATTTCCTTCACCTAATACTTCATCAAGAATTTGCTCCGGTGTTAACCCCTGTTGAATCATTTTCGAAATAGGTGTGATTGTTCTTAATCGTTCTTCAATCGCAGTTATCGTTTCATCTTCTACTCCCGGCATAAGCTGAATAACAAAACCACCAGCAGCAAGAATCGTATTATCAGGATTAACTAAGACACCCACTCCAACTGAAGAAGGGACCTGTTCAGATGTTACAAGATAATATGTGAAGTCCTCTCCAAGTTCACCAGATACTAGCGGTACTTGGCCCGTAAAGTAATCACGGAGTCCAATATCTTTTACAACTGACAGCATTCCGTCCGTCCCTACCGCTCTTCTTACATCAAGCTTCCCATGATCATTGAGATCAAAATGGGTCTGAGGATTCGCTACATATCCTCTCACTTCGCCTTTGGAATTCGCATCAACTAAAATAACCCCGAGTGGACCGCCACCCTCAATCTTAATGGTTAGTTTTTCTTCTCCTTTAAGCATGGCCCCTAACATTAGACCCGCTGACATTGAACGACCAAGTGCAGCAGATGCAGTTGGCCATGTATAATGACGCCGCTGTGCTTCTCCTACTGTTTTTGTCGTTGAAACTGCATAGGCACGAACTTGGCCATTATAAGCTAGAGCTTTTACTAAATAATCTTCCATCTCCATATGCCTCCTATTTGGTAAATTTAAAACTTACCGTCTGCTAAAAAGGATTATCCTTGATTTTTCTTATAGATAAATTGTAAACCTTTTAATGTTAAAAAGGGATCGACGACGTCAATAATTGTGGATTCATCGGCAACTAATTGCGCTAATCCTCCTGTCGCAATCACTTTAGGCGGAAACTTGCTTTGGGCCTTCATCCTAGAGACAATTCCCTCTACCTGCCCAACAAACCCATACAATATTCCAGCCTGCATAGCTGTTATTGTATTTTTTCCAATAATTTCATCCGGACGCACAATCTCAATCCTAGGTAATTTAGCTGCTCTTGAATATAGGGCTTCCGTTGAAATACCAATCCCTGGTGCTATCGCTCCCCCCATATATTGTTTATGCTCATCAATGTAGCAATACGTCGTAGCCGTACCAAAGTCCACAATAATCAATGGGCATTCATATTCATGAATACCCGCCACAGCATTAACAATTCGGTCAGCCCCTACCTCTCTTGGATTGTCATACTTAATATTCAAACCCGTTTTAACTCCTGGTCCAACAATAATTGGTTGAATACCGAAATATTTCTCGCACATATTTTCAAGAGCAAACATAATAGGTGGAACAACAGATGAAATAATAATCCCATCGAAATCTTCAAAGCAAATCTGTTCGTGTTCTAATAGTGACTTAATCGTCATGCCATATTCATCTTCTGTTTTATGGCGATTCGTCTCAATACGCCAATGAAATTTTAACTCACTTCTTTCATATACCCCTAACATGATATTCGTATTACCGACATCTAAAACAATAATCATCGATCTCACCACTCCGGCAAATTATTCTCAAACATCATAACATAATGCTCTGTTTAGACGCTAACAGGCGGACTTTCCATGTTTATTTTCTCCCGGAATAGGAAAAGGTATTTCCTCGGAAGGAAATACCTTTTACATGTTTATTTCTTCTGATCTTCTTCGCTAGGAAATGAATTAGGTACATCATCAGAATGCTTCTCTTCAATTGGCATATCCTGAAGAGAATCATTCGTTACTTCTAGGCTCTCTGGATTTCTTTCATCCAAAGGCTTAAGCAACGCTTCCTTCTCTTCTTTCTTATTGATGGTAACTTTCAGGTCGCCATCATTGCCCAATCGACCGTTAAGAGCTGTATAATCACGTTCCGGC
Organism: Paenibacillus sp. FJAT-29882; assembly: GCF_001510645.1. Taxonomy (GTDB): domain Bacteria; phylum Bacillota; class Bacilli; order Bacillales; family DSM-1321; genus Peribacillus. The sequence goes on from NZ_LMVB01000012.1 coordinate 8,533, forward strand.
AATTTGCCATGGTCATAAAGACCTTTGATTTGTCCAGCATCCAATGTTTCGATTTCCAATAACGTTTTCGCAATAAGATCTAATTTATCACGCTTTTCCGTGATGATACTTTTCGCTTTTTGGTAAGATTCTTTAATGATTCGTTGAATTTCCAGATCAATTTCATAGGCAATCGCATCTGAATAATTCTGCTCATTATTGAAATCACGTCCTAAGAAAACTTGACCTCCTTGAGATTGCCCAAACTGAAGTGGTCCGAGTTTGTCACTCATCCCATATTCAGTTACCATGCTGCGTGCAATGGCAGTAGCCCTTTGAAAGTCATTATGAGCGCCTGTGCTAACTTCACCGAAAACAACTTCTTCAGCTACACGCCCACCTAAAAGTCCAACAATTTTATCAAGAAGCTCCGGTTTCGTCATAAAGAATCGATCTTCCTTAGGAAGCATAACCGCATAACCACCAGCTTGCCCACGCGGAACAATCGTTACTTTATGGACTGTTTCAGCATCGTCTAGCACTAACCCAATGATTGTATGACCCGCTTCATGCCAAGCGACGATATTACGTTCTTTCTTAGAGATAACACGGTTTTTCTTGGCCGGTCCTGCAATAACCCGATCAGACGCTTCATCAAGATCGGACATGTCGATTTTCTTCTTATCTTGACGGGCTGCTACAAGAGCAGCTTCGTTTAATAAGTTTTCTAAATCGGCTCCGGAGAATCCTGGAGTACGTTGAGCAATTGCTTTTAAGTCAACACTTTCTGCCAAAGGCTTGTTGCGTGCATGAACTTGCAATACCGCTTCACGCCCTTTAACATCTGGACGCCCCACCGTAATTTGGCGATCAAAACGACCTGGACGCAATAATGCAGGGTCCAGAATATCTGCACGGTTTGTTGCTGCTATAATAATGATTCCTTCATTTCCACCGAAACCATCCATTTCAACAAGTAACTGATTAAGCGTTTGCTCACGCTCATCATGACCGCCACCTAGACCCGCACCACGCTGACGTCCAACCGCATCAATTTCATCAATGAAGATGATACACGGAGAGTTCTTCTTCGCATTCTCAAACAAGTCACGAACACGAGACGCGCCGACACCGACGAACATCTCAACAAAGTCAGAACCGCTAATCGAAAAGAAAGGAACTCCCGCTTCTCCCGCAACTGCTCTCGCAAGCAAAGTTTTACCTGTTCCGGGTGGTCCTACAAGTAAGACACCTTTAGGAATACGTGCACCTAACTCAACAAATTTCCGAGGATCTTTCAAGAATTCAACTACTTCAACAAGTTCTTGCTTTTCTTCATCCGCACCTGCTACATCATTGAATCGCACCTTTTTCTTGTCATCATTATACAACTTCGCTTTGCTTTTCCCAAAGTTCATAACACGACCGCCGCCGCCTTGTGCCTGATTAAGCAAGAAAAAGAATAAAATAAAGATGATCACGAAAGGTATAATAGACGTGAAGAATGTTACCCATCCGCTTGTTTGCTGTGCAGGAATTGTTTTAATAGCAACTCCCATTTCTTCCGCAAGATCGTATATACGAGTTTGCGTAACCTCACTATTTGTTACATAGGTAAAGAACTTATCCGTGCCCTTTTTGTAATCTCCTCTGATTTCATAGACATTGCGTACAGGCTGGATTTCGAATGATTTTAATTGCCCTTTTTCCAATTGACTATAAAATTGGTCTTGAGATATTTCTTTAGTCGGCTCATTATTCGTATTAAAAATACTAACAATTCCAATGATGACTAAAAAGATGAGTAAATAAAATATTGTATTACGGAAGATCCGATTCATCCCTTACCTCCTCCCACTGGTAAACAACTATAGTAAATAGTATCATAGAAAATAATGGAGTTACAATAATTTAACATCGCTACTTGATTTAAAGAAAATCGTATATTAAATCATTCACCTTTTTCGTAAATTGCTGGTTTAAGAATGCCGATATATGGAAGGTTGCGGTATCTTTCTGCGTAATCTAGACCATATCCAACCACAAATTCATCTGGTACGATAAAACCAGTATAATCAGGTGTTATGTCAGCCTTTCTTCCAGTAGGCTTATCTAACAATGTTACGATACTTATTGATTTTGCTTTTCGATAACGGAAAAGTTCTGCAAGATAGCTAAGCGTTAGGCCGCTGTCAATGATGTCTTCGATAATTAAAATATCACGACCCTCTACAGATGCATCCAAATCCTTAATAATTTTTACCTCACCTGAAGATACTGTGGAATTTCCATAGCTGGAAACATCCATAAAATCCATTTCTAAATGTGCATCGATACGTTTTAATAGGTCACTCATAAATGGCATTGCACCTTTTAAAACTCCAACAGCTAAAGGAAATTTGTCTTTATACTCTTGTTCCAACTGCGATGCTAACTCTTTAATTTTATCCTGTAGTTCTTCCTCAGTGATTAACACCTTTTCAATGTCGTTTTGCATGGTCATTGTAATTGATTGCCCCCCAAGAAGATTTAAGCTTTATGATATTCTAAATAAATAAAAGATTGTTCATCATACGTATCAACAAACTCCAGATTGGACTTTTTCAGACCAGGAATCCAAACAATCACCCCTGATTGATCAGTTAGTACTGGCCAGTTCCGCCTCATTTGCATCGGGATTTTTTCATTAATAAAAATATCCTTTAGCTTTTTTGTATGATTGCCTTTACCCTTGATAACCATATTATCACCATTTCTTCGGTTACGGGCGATGAGTGGCAGTGTTGTTTTGTGGATAGGCAGATAAAAAGAATGGTTTCCGGCTTGGCCAGGAATCTCTTCTAAATACTGTGCTTTAATTTTAAATCCATTCGGTAGAAAAGTCTCTCCAGGAATCGTGATGGTAACGGAATAATCAGAGCTTTCTTTTTGTTGAAATCGAAACGTACACGTTTCATAAGATTTCTCACAAATAAGCCCTTCCGGAAGATGTAATTCTGCTGAAGGATGGGGATTAAAAAACAAAGCAGAAAGCTGGTCAATATGTACTGCTGAAAGTGATGATGGTCTCTTTATATAAAGATAGTTTAATATTAGTTGAATCGCTCTTCTTTGTAAAGGTTTTGGTATCATAAGTAGCTGATTCAAATCAATTGAAGACTCACTCTTCGTTTTACTAAGCCAAATCTTTTCCATATAACGATTTGTCATGTGTTGCAAAAGTTGTTCGTCCTCAGCTAATTCTTCACTAAACCTTTGAAAATGCTCATGTACTTTTGGATTTTCCCGTTTCAAAGCCGGTAATACATCATGTCGAAATCGATTTCTCACATAATCATTATGTTCATTACTTGGATCCATTCGAGGAGTTAATTCATAGCTATTGGCATATGCATTAATTTCCTCCTTTGTCACAACAAGGAATGGTCTAATAATCTCTCCGTTTAGAAAGGGGCGCTTGACCGCAATGCCTGCTCGCGCCATTCCTGACGCTCCTCTCGTCAGCCTCATAAGCATCGTTTCAATTTGATCGTCACCGTGGTGACCAAGTGCTAAGATGGACAGTTGATACTTCTTCATTACCTCTTCAAAAAAAGCATAACGAAGATTTCTTGCTGCTAATTGCGAACTTTCACCTGTCTGTTCCATATAAGCAGGTACATTTATTCTTTTTCCCTCAAATGGAATATTCCATTCCTGACAAGTTTTCTCTACAAACTGATAATCCACATATGATTCTTCTCCCCGGAACATATGATCGACGTGTGCAACAACGAGTTCTAACTCCAATCTTTCTCTTAATGAACAAAGAAAGTGCAGAAGAACTAGTGAATCAGGTCCACCAGAAACACCTACAAGTAGTCGGGATTTTTGTGGGATTAATTGATACCGGTTTATCTCAGACAATACTTTTTGTGCAAACATCCTATCTTCCCTCTTTATAAACTTGTTTTATCCTATCTCTAAATTGTACGCGTTAGATAGCATAACTTTTCGTAAAATTAACAATTCCTTAATTTTTTTACTATATCATAGGAACTGATTATATACATACAGAACATACAATATCGATACAAAAATAGCTAAGATAAGTGTCTCGAGAACGCCTCTTCTTTTCTTCCTTTTTCTCATTGTGCGTGTTTGACTAGTGCCTTTGTTATTTTTCTTACCTTGGGATGTTGAATTCGTTTGAGTTTTCTTGTGTTCATGCTCCTTGTTTAATACGTTCAATAAATCATTTCGCATTTCATCTGCTGAGTGATATTGACCTCTCATTGCACCATTTAACACTTTACTATACGGGTGAAGTCCCCTTTTTTGCTTAATCAACTCATTAAGCTGTGTATAGCCATCTCCTTTTTTCGAAAATCGTTTTGGATAGAAGGAATTGATGATAATCATCGCCACTGCAAATAAATCATATTGCGGATCTGCTTTTCTTGAACCCATTCCCCAATACCCCCTATCAAAAAACTCCGTGAACTCTTTGATAGACCGACCGAATAATGTAGTCCCACCAACATCGATACAACGAATTTTATAAGCAGGGAGTGTAACGATCAAATTATCTGGCTTCAAATCTCCAAACGCCCAACCTTGCTTGTGAAGTTCACCCAAGCTTGACAGAAGTTGCAGCATCAATACACCAATCCACGATTCCCCTTTCTTCTCAATAAACGCCAAGTATCCTTCTCCTCTTATGTATTCCATGACATAGAACGGGAGTGGCCTTCCATTCTTCAACAAATCGTCTGCTTCAAAAAAAGAAGGTCCAAGAGAGTGTCCCTGGACCTTGGAAAAGGATTTTAGTATATTCATTTCTGAACTAATTGACGAATAATCATCACTTAGTTTTAACGCAACTTGTCCATAATTGCTTTCTGCAAGATAGACAATTCCATTTGCCCCATATCCCAACTCCTCTTTAATCTGGTATGGGTTCTTATTCCACTTGCCAGTTATGAGACTACCGGGCAGGAGGTTACACTGTTTCCTCAAAGTATGATTCGTCATCATGAGACAACAATCCCCTTAGTGATCGTTTTTTTTGAAAATATCCCAGTGCTTCGTTGATGGCAGGGCCTGTCGGTGTTATCCCTCCAGTTGTAAGTTTCGGAAATATTTTCGTAAGCACCTCAAGCTTCGGCGTCCAATCCAATAGTTTCTCGACATCTTTTCTTTTCCCAGGAAATACGAACACAGAAAATTTATTATCACCCATTCTGGCATTCATACTTAGCGATAAATCCAAAAGCGCATCTTTAACTGTCGGAAGCTTATGTTTCATGCTCGCGCTTGTATCTACGAGAATAAGTACTTCCAATTTGCTTGTCTCACCAAGTTCATCTACTACTTCCATGACTTCTCCGCGTTTATCGGGTGGTAAGTCTTCCATCGACGTGGATTTTCCAAGTATTTGCTGTAGCTCTTTATTCACAAGTCCTTGTATCGTTTGCGTCATTGCCTTTCTCGTTACCATTTGGACAGTATGTGACAGCTGTTTTGAATACACAATCTGACTTATTCCACCACCAGATAACGCAATGGATTCGATTTCCTGCAACCCTTTTTCATTAATTGTATCATTTTCCATAACCCCTATAACATTAACGGAAATCCCTTGTTCTCTTGCCAAAGCTGCCATTGCAGCAGGATCTTCACCTTGATTTGAGCAACCATCTGTAATTAACAAGATTTGCTTCAACGTTCCTGTTTTCATGTTCATACTCCTCTCGAAAAAATACTGTTACCATTTTCGACAAGAAAATAGAAAATTATACTTTTAATTCAGTTCCTCTTCTTGTGCGATCTTCATGCCCTTTTCCGATGAGCTTGAACAGGAATGGATGCCCATTTCGGTGTATTATGCATAATCTTCGCTGTAACCACTGTCATATCATCATCAATATCCCCTTTCGTTCTAACTACCTCTTCTAAAATTAAATCAGAAATTTCCTGTGGATCTTCCGTTTGTAGTTCCTTCAACTTTCTTTTAATCCAAAACTCAAAGTTCTCCACATGAGTAGGCCCTTCAAAAATCCCATCGCTCATCATAATGAGGATATCCCCTGCCTTCAGCTCTTCACAAACAACATCCACATCGAATTCCTGAATAATGCCCATTGGCAAATTACTTGCTTCAATTTTAATTACTTTATCCCCCCTCTTTATAAAGCTAGGTATTGAACAAATTTTCAAAAACCTAGCCTGCGCATCTTGCAAATCAATCATAACTAAATCTAACGTTGAAAAAATTTCATCTGTCGTTCGAAGAGAAAGGACGGAATTCACCGATTTAATTGCGATTCTCTCCTCTATACCTGACATGAGGAATTTTTGCAGAAGTTTTAACGTTTCCGTGCTCTCAAAATGAGCTCTTTCCCCATTTCCCATCCCATCACTAATAGCTATGGCGTATTTGCCAAATCCTATTTCCGTCGTAGTAAAACTGTCTCCCGAGACTAGGCCTCCTCCTTTTGCTGCATGAGCCACTCCTGTTTCCACTGTGTACTTCTTAGCTGAACGGAAAACGACTTCACATTGTCCGTTAGGGAAAGTTGCACATTCCTCTGAGTGAACAATCACTGTTTCACCTAGAATATCAGAAAGCATGGGTGCAATTAGCTTTTCACTTTCACCTCTTCCTTGGCAGTACGGAACACTCATTTCAATATCGACATTTCCTTGTTCAAGGCTATAAATTTCTACATTCGTGATATGCAATCCGAAATCCTGAATAGCTTCCATAATGGACTCTTCCTGTTGATGATGATTGATTCGTTCACGTTGGATTTCCTTTGCAAAATCTTCCATAACAGCTGATACACCCTTTAATTGATCAGCGACTAACTTCCGGCTTTCTTGGACTTGCCTTTTTAATCTTTTATTGGCTTGATAATAAAGAAGCTCTTGAGAAATCGTCGCAATAACTTTTGGACTGTTAATACAATGCTTTTCCCATTCTTTCACGGTTTTTTTAGAAAGCTGTCCATCATGTTCACTTAATTGAAACATAATTTCCTGCATCCCCTCATATGTTGTATCAAAGTTCTTTGCCCAGCATTGTTCTTTTTTAAAGCACGTCTGGCACGTCCTTTCAGTCACATTGCTTAAGAAGTAATCGAGTTCCTTTTCATCTTCCTCTCCCTCTCCTCGATCATCCATTTGTGCAAAGCTATTGGATAGTGCTTCGAATACATTCGAAAATTGTGATACCCTTTGCGCCGTTACATCTCGTACTTTCCGCATGTACTGCTGTTGTTCATTCGTATGTTCATTAGTACCTGGAATATGCTTTGAAATCTTCTCAATTGCGGAACTTGGTGTAATAAAAAACAAGAGCACAGCAATTAATGTTTCATATAAGGTGATCGTAATATTGTTCGATCCCTCTCCGTACAAACCAATAAGTAAGGTAGCAATAACTAACCCTATTGAAACACCTATCTTTTTTCCATCACGCAAAAGTCCACCAAGCAAGCCCGAAAAAGCAAGCAAGCTCATTTGTAATAAGCTTGTTACACTAGATAAACTGAAAATCAGGCCAGTAACTACCCCAACTGTGGAACCGATAGCTGCCCCACCTGCTAGTCCGAATAAAAGAACAAGATAGCGTGATAAAATATGTTCGACAGAAAGATCGTACATGGACCACCCAATTGTTCCAGTCATAACCGATGCAAGTAATATAATGATCGAGATAATTTCTTCAGTCTTTAAAGATTGTGATTTTTTCCTAACTGTAAGGAGAGGAATCGATTGTATGAATATGAGTGTAAGAATTAGCGCAAGACCCGCTTCTACTCCTACCATCATGCCATCATATAATACAAGTGTACGGTGAATCATATATTGCTTTGACAAACCAACGATGACTAACGAAAGAAATACATACAAAGAAATGACCTTGATTTGAGATTCTGGTTTTAACTTCTTCATCTTGTGAAAAAGTAAAAATAGCACCGTACTAGAGAAAAGAGTAAGGCTGCTTGAAACAGAAACTGTTAACGCTCCCATAATTAATCCGACCAATGCCAACGGGGCACGATCTCGCCTCATCAAGAATACAGCGGCGAAGAAGGCTAATCCAAATGGGGATAATTGTGATAATATAAGTGCTCGTCCTAATAAGAAGCCAATGAAGGCTAAGACGATTCCACGTTTTATGAAGATATCTATTAACTTTGTCTGAAGATGAGTGATCCAATGAATAGCGCCTGCTTTTGCTCCCTGCAGATGCACCTCGGCAATGGGCTCCAATACATTTCGTTCAACCTTTTCCATATATGAAACACTCCCATTCATATTAGTATTTTTTATTATAAAGAGAGTATCACATATATTTTGTCAGAATTTTATAAATTAAATTAAAAACGTTCGACTATTTTCTATAGGAATATTCAATTACATACAGATTTTTAAACCATTCTCTGAAAAACTAAGCCTTATATTCAAATTCGTTTAAATAAAAGGGAGGTTTTTATACTTTCATTGAAAATAAAACTGAGAATATTGTGATTTATAGTATGAAACGACAATCAGAAAAATTGTCTTTGATCCTTGACTACAAAAAACTAGCTATTCCAACATAAAATCATTGGTTAGAGTGCACATTACCCCTTACCGATTGTAAGATATAGCTTGTGCTTTAAGGCATTACAGCGGCGTAGCTTAGTTGGTTAGAGCATGCGGTTATCCGTAAAGCCAAGGGCTATCAAATAGACATAAGTGTCTTAGTCAATTTGTGAAAAAAGCGGTGTAGATAAACAGAAGCGTCCTAGTTATATTCTTTTCATTAAGAAACCAACCGAGACGATTTTACATTTAACTCCAAATTTTCTTTTACTGGTTGGTTAAATGCGACTAAAAGGTAGGGCTACTTTTGCTAGATACGGATAAAATGTAATCCACGCAGAGTGAAACTTCCATCAATAGGAGGAATACAGCCTGCTAACCCGGGATAATTATATTCGGATAGCTTCTTGAGCAACAAAAAAAGCAAGCTTAATGATAAGCCTGCCTACTATATTATATAAAATTTTTCAAGGAAAAATTGCTAAACTATTGTTTTGGGCAGCAGTTTATCCGCGTCTTCCTCCTCGGCCTCCACGTTTTGTTTCTGTACTACGTTTAAGAGAAGTTAAGCGGTCTTCGCTATCTTTTAGGAAACGGGTCATTTTTTGCTCAAAATTTTCCTTTGGTTGGAAACTTGTTTTTGAGCGGGAGTCTTTGGAACGGTTATCATTTCCTCTTCCTTGACGTGGACGTTGTGAATAAGAAGATTGCGGTTGTCCCTCAGGTTTATCTTTTGCCTTTTTGATAGATAAGCCAATTTTTCCGTCTTTTTCAACGTTGATGACTTTAACCTCAACTGCATCACCAACTTTAAGATGATCATTGATATCTTTTACATAGTTATCGGCAACTTCACTGATATGAACAAGCCCTGTTGAACCTTCGGGTAATTCTACAAACGCACCAAAATTAGTAATCCCTGTTACTTTACCTTGTAACTTGCTGCCTACTTCAATTGACATAAAAAAAATGTTCCTCCTTAGAAATGTTAACTATCACTTCATATTATATTATAACGAAAGGAAAAAAACAGTGTCAATATTAGTCACCATCGTCTTCTTTTTCAGGCAGATTAAAAATGATCTCCCCTTTTTCAGATAAAAAGTATTCCTTCCTTGCCAATTTCGCTATATACTCATCATCCTCGAGCCTCATAATTTCCTCTTTTAATAGGTTTTCTGCCTTTTTTAATTGAGCTAACTTACTCTCAACCTGTTCCATTTCTGTAGTCCCTTTTTCTAGGGCCTCTGCTTGGGAAATAAGCGTAATAGCGGCCAACACTGAAATAATGGCAGCACATAGTCCATAAAAAGTGAGGCGTCGAATCAATCCGCGTCTCTTTTTTACATTTGTATGCTCTTGCTGCTCACGTTGTAGGACATAGTCTGATTCAATTTTCGCCACTTTCTTTTTTCGGAGGCTATCCACTTTATTATTCACCCCTCACTTTGTTTTATTTCTCCATTTCGTAACGATTACTTTTATAAACTTCTTCATCTTTATAAATATCCCTGTAATTTCATTATAAAACTTACCGACGTTTTTTGTAACAGCATTCGGCAACTTATTCCAAATAAATAGGAAGATCCAGAAAAAAGGTCGTAAGATTATGTTTATAGTCATAAAGATTAAGCGAATGATCCACTTAATAATTGAAAAAAGAATTTTCCCTATACCAAATATCAAAAATACAATCCCTGTTACCAACCATTTTACCGGTTGATAAACTAAGAGTTGAATGGATCGCCTTATAAATTTTGCAGTTACAATAACACTCGTAATGAAGGCTTCTAGAATTTTATGATAGCTCTTTTTCATAAGCGCTTGATATGCAGAAAACCCACAAAGTAATGCAAGGAATAGGTAGAAACGAAACTCCCCTTCATTGATTAAGAATAGGACATAAAAAATGATTAGGCCTTGTACAATCCAAAAAAGAAAATCATTTAGAAAAACAAACCAGGATTTTCGCTTTGTCCGCTTTAAAAAACGGTTATACGTATCCAGGGCAGCGCCAAAGCAGCTGCCCATTCCAATCATGGCAAGTAAGGTATAAAATTGAATGGTTAGCGTCATTTGAACAGCTTCCCAAAGAACCCTTTTGCCTTTTCCCCTGTGTGCTCATCTAAATAGACAAGATCGAAAATTTTACCTTTAATAGATACAATGCCTTTTTCTACATCTAAATTTTTCATTTGTAGGTTTTGCCCGCGTATTGATAAAAAACCCATACTCGTTTCAAGAAGAAATTCTTCATTATCAAAGCTTTCTACTTGCTTTACTCCAGTAATATCTAACAAACGGCGTCCTCTCATGGTGACGTCATGTTCTTGAATTGTTGCTTTTTGATTGTTTTGGACTGGCTCATAATATTGGCTCATCTTCATCCCTCACAATAGAACGTTTTGTACATGTTTATGTGAGTTGGACAAAGATTAGAACAAGCCTGACGATCCGATTATTTTACTCGCCACCTAGTTTCTCTTCCTTTAGGACTGTGTACATATTGGCTGCTTCTTCTTTTTTTGTTGACTCCTGTATTTTTTCAATTCGGACCGTAACCCGCTTTTGTCCAAATTGAATAGCTAGCTCATCGCCCTCTTTGACATTGGAACTTGCCTTAGCTGGAGTACCATTAATACTGATGCGCCCTTTATCGGCCACTTCTTTAGCAAGTGTACGGCGCTTTATTAAACGTGATATTTTCATAAACTTATCAAGTCTCATCGACATAGAAATTCTCTCCTTCACTTATAGGGGTTGTTCAAAAAAGTCCGGTAAATACAGCTTTCGAACTTCTTCGTCGCTCTGCCTCTCCGGTCCTCTCGAGATGCGCTCCTCGAACTTCTCGGCTCTTTTTATCCTCCTTTTTGAACACACACTTATAATCCCTTAGATTTTGCTTCCTCCCAATATTGATCAAGCTCATTAAGCGTATAGTCAGCAAATTCTTTTCTCTCATTTTGAATACACTCTTCAATATATGTAAATCGGTTATAGAACTTCTGATTAGCTGCATGTACTGCTTCTTCGGCTTGAATCCCATAAAAACGGGTAACGTTAACAAGAGCAAAGAATAGATCACCCAATTCCATTCTTAGAGCAGCCTCATCCCCTTGATCCATTTCGGTTTCTACTTCGATGATTTCTTCTTTAACCTTTTTCCATGCTTCTGCAACTTCATTCCAATCAAAGCCTACTTTTGCTGCTCGTTTTTGATATTCATGCGCACGGATTAAATTAGGAATTGATTTGCCAACATCGTCAAGTAATGATTTATGAGTAAATCCAGCCTGTTCTTTTTCTTCTTTTTTAATTTGCTGCCAATTTCTCAGAACATCTTCTTCCCCACTTACTTCGATATCCCCAAACACATGTGGATGACGGCGAATCATTTTTGAAGAGATACCTTCTATTACATCTTCAATAGTAAACATCCCCTCGTCTTCACCAATTTGGGCGTGTAGGAAGACTTGCAGGAGTACATCTCCTAATTCAGCTATGATTTCATCTTCATCTTGTTTGTCGATGGCATCAATTAATTCATACGTTTCTTCGATTAAATACTGTTTCAAGCTTTCATGCGTTTGTTTTATATCCCACGGACAACCATTTGGTCCTCTTAATTGTGCAATAATTTTCCTAAAAGTAGAAAATTCGCGGTATTGCTTGTTTATTTCTTTGACAGGTGGAACATAGACACTCGTCAGATTACTTAATTCCATTTCATGATCGAGCTCATAAAGAGGTAGTTTTTTTACCGATTCCATTTCGCTACCAGCTGCGGTAACAAGATAAACATCGTGATCATCAGGCAATTTTTCCATAAGTGTCAGCTTAACATTCGATGCAATAAACGGATCATATACTTGTCCAATTATCATATGCTGATTGATATGTAAATCGTCTTTCTCGAGTGCTGTTCCATCAAGAAGTTGGAATCCTTCAATTGGGTCAATCTTCACTGATTGAAACAACGCATCAAGAAAGCTTTGACCACCTTCTATTTTAACAGATATTCCACATTTTGGTCCCTCTTCAATAAGAATCTGTACCGTTTTTTCAGCAACCATTGGATGGCCTGGCACAGCATAAAGTACCGCTTCGACTGAAGCCTGCTTAAGCAATGTCTCGGCGATCTCCTCATAGACCTTTTCAAATGTATCATGCTTTTCATAAACATCATCAAAGCTGATGAATGAAACACCTTCATTCAACAGTTCATTTATGACAGGATGTTCCATCGTTCGCACAAAACAGGAAGATGCTCCTTTAAGTTTTTTATAAATGCCATAAGGAAGCTGGTCTAAATCACCTGCACCAAGGCCTATTATCACAATATCGTTTACCATTTTATTGATACTCCTCTTTATGTAAATATGTAACAAGCTTTTCTCCTAACGGAAGACGAAGAAGCTCATTCTTTGTAAATAGCCCGGTCTTAAGGATACTGTATATAAACAGGATTCCTCCGAGGCTTGCACCAGTTAAAGCTTGGACACTAGAAATGGATCGGCCTGAAAGCTGGAAAAGTTGAAATAGCTGATTATACACCATCAACGTCACAACCATAGTAACCGTTGCTCCTATGATAATATATACACTGTTTTTTTCAAACAAAGGCATACTAACTTTTGTTTGTAGAAATATAGCTAGCAATAGTGCCATCAATACGAAACTAAGAACAGTTGCAACAGCCGCTCCTGTGATCGAGTAATGAGGTACGAGCAGTCTGTTAAGACTCCATTTACAAACAAGACCAAAACCAACTACCACAACTGGCGCCCACGTATACCCCATACTTTGCAAAATTGCCGATTGGGCCATAATAACCGATGTAAACAAAATGGAGACGGCTAATATCGCAAGAGTACCAGACCCTTTCATGTCAGTGAATAGCATGATATTTACCGGTTTAATCAGGCAAATTAATCCACTAGAAGCAGCCACTCCAACAGAGGCGCTAACTTTTAATGTAAGACTTATTTTGTTTACCAGCTCCTCCTTATCCCCTTTTTTCATAGCGAAAGAGATGATCGGGATCATTGTCAGTGATAGAGACGTAGCAATAACCGTTCCAAGCTGGATAAGTGGCTGACCACGGTCGTATACACCTTTCCACTCTTTTGCCTCAGTAGCACCTAAGCCAATTTCTCGCAATAGATTATAAAGTTGCAGAGAATCGACAAGCTGAATGAGTACGAGAATTAACCCTGTCATGCAAAAAGAAAAACCTTGAAAGATTAGAGCTTTCATGATGAATGGGAAATGCCTAAATTCCAAAGGTGCCTTTTTCAGGTTCAACCATTCTTTTCTTAAAATAATGAAACCTAAAAGAATGAATAAACCTGTCCCCCCCCCTGTTACAGAGCCAAAAACAGCACCTGTACCCGCTTCATATAAGGAAGAACCGTGTCGAATAAGGAATAATGACAGCAACAAGATAGTAGCGACTCTTATGAGCTGCTCGAATACTTGGGATAAGGCAGTTGGAATCATATTTCCTTGTCCTTGATAATACCCCCTGATTACTGAAGTAGCAGGCATTAGTAAAAAAGAAAACGCGATGATTTTCAAGAGCCCTGTTAACTGTGGATCACCCATGACAGCTGCAATTAAATCTGCAAAGAAAAATAAGCCACCAAACATCACTATTCCTAATGCTCCAAGTATAACCAACGAACTCATAAGAATTTCGTTAGTAGAAAAACCTTCTTCAGAATCATTACGTTCTGCCAGCAACTTTGATATGACCGCAGGAAACCCCACAGTTGACAATGTTAAAACAATCCCATAAAAGGGATACACTTGCTGATAAATATAAAAACCTATATCTCCAGCTATATTTTGATATGGAATGCGATAAGCAGCACTTAATACCTTCACGATAAGGCTGGCTATACTTAATATTAACGCTCCTCGTACGAGCTCTCTTGTTGTCTTCAAAGGCCCTCCAACCATCTAAAGAACCCCTTCCACACATATGTGGTTGTATTATAGCATAAAGTGACACTTCTATCAGTGAGGGCTTTTCATCCCCAATTATGGTTAGTTGAACCAATCGGGGTTTTACAGGCTGTTTAATCACTACCTATTCTTCCCTAATTCTCCAACAAAGGTTGAGATAGGATTATTACAGCCTGTTAAACCGGGATAAAGTGACACTTCTATCAGTGGAGGCTTTTCATCCCCACTTATGGTTAGTCCCGTTCTACTGTCAGTTCCTTTTTTTAGTCTCCAGACACATAAAAAGGACAGCAGCACGCCGTCCTTTTTAATATTTGTATAATGCCTGGCTTATATTATTGTTCCATTTGTCTAGCTAAGAAGCTTGCTGCTGTTTCTACCGCTTTATGTTCTACTTCTCCTACCGTTTCTTCTTTAGAGAAGATCACAACAGCTCCAATTGGATCTCCATTGGCAACAATGGGAGCCACTGTATATGATTGAACTTCTTCATCATTGGAATCGACAAATGAGACTTGTGATTTTGCTGTATTGATCACTGAATTACGATCATCCATCGTTTTTTCAATAAAATCACTTACATTTTTGTTTAAATAATCTTTTTTTGAGCCTCCTGCAACTGTGATATATGTATCACGGTCACAAATTAATACAGGATTACCCAAGCTATCAAATAAGGCCTCTGCATATTCCTTTGCAAAGTCTCCTAGTTCACTAATCGGTGAATATTTTTTTAAAATAACTTCTCCATCTCGGTCTACAAAGATTTCCAAGGGATCTCCTTCACGAATACGCAAGGTTCTGCGAATTTCTTTCGGGATTACCACTCTTCCTAAATCATCAATTCGGCGAACTATACCAGTTGCTTTCATCTTATGTTGCCTCACTTTCATCAAAATTGATTTCCTAATAATGACTTCGTATTTAAGACAAAATCATCATCGACCTTGAATATAGTATTTTTCTAATGGAAAGTTCTATACACTTTGAAAAAATTTTTCTTTATTTCCTTAAAAAATTACTTTATCGACGATTTACCCATTTCTCCTAATTATTGATTCATCGTTTGATTTTCTTTATTAACATGCTGTAAACCCATCACTAGTTCGAATAGTATGCTTAACCATTTGTCATGGTCCATACCTTTTAGATAAAGCACAAGCTTCATTCGATTCCCTTCCATACCTAGTCCAACTGCACGACCAAACTTCGAACTCAAAAGGAATACTTTTTGTCCATCTATTTTACTGCTTTCTTGTTCTGAGATAAAAATTGTGATTTCCTGCTTCAATTGCTTAATGCTTTCAACAGATGCAAGACTCGCATACACTTTGATTTCTGAAATTAACAATAAATAGGCTACTTCCGGTGGATAGTCCCCAAAACGATCGACGATTTCTTCTTTCAATTCATCTAAATCCTCTAGGGAAGAGATACCTCTAAATCGTTTATACATTTCGATCTTTAGATGTCCATCAGAAATATACGTATCAGGGATATATGCATCCACATCCACATCGATTTCAAGTGTTGATTTCTCTTCAGCCGGTTTATCATTCCTTTTTGCTTCCACAGCTTCTTTGAGCATTTCCGAGAATAAGTCGAATCCAACAGAATCAATGAAGCCGTGTTGCTGAGACCCTAACAAGTTTCCTGCTCCTCGGATTGATAAATCACGCATGGCAATTTTGAAACCTGAACCTAGTTCTGTAAATTCTTTAATCGATTGAAGACGCTTCTCAGCTACTTCCGTCAAGACCTTGTCCTTTCGATAGGTAAAAAATGCATAGGCAATCCGATTTGAACGTCCTACTCGGCCTCTTAGCTGATAAAGCTGAGAAAGACCCATTCGATCAGCGTCATGTACAATTAATGTATTCACATTTGGAATATCAACACCAGTTTCGATAATCGTTGTACTGACTAACACATCGTACTCGCCTTCTAGGAAACCAAGCATGACCGCTTCTAATTCTTGTTCTGTCATACGGCCATGAGCATAGGTGACTCGGGCATCTGGCACTAACATGGAAATTTCTTCTGCTTTTCTAGCTATATCCTCTACCCGATTATACAGAAAGTAAACCTGTCCCCCTCTTGCCATCTCTCTTTCAATTGCCTCAGTAACTAAAACGCCGTTGTACTCCATCACATAGGTCTGGATTGGAAAACGGTTCTCCGGTGGCGTTTCAATGACAGATAAATCCCTAACACCAAGCATGGACATATGCAATGTGCGCGGAATAGGCGTCGCTGTTAATGTCAATACATCTACATTTGTTTTAAGCTTCTTGATTTTCTCTTTATGTGTAACACCAAAACGTTGTTCTTCATCAATAATAAGTAAGCCGAGATCACGGTATTCAATATCCTTTGATAACAGTCGGTGCGTTCCGACAACGATATCAATCGTGCCCGCTTTCAGGCCTTTCATCGTTTCAGTTTGCTGCTTCCTTGTTCGGAAACGGCTCAATAGCCCAATATTAATCGGATATTCTTGGAATCGTTCACGAAGTGTTTCAAAGTGCTGCTGAGCAAGGATTGTCGTTGGTACTAGAAAGGCTACTTGCTTTCCATCAGCCATTGCTTTGAAGGCAGCGCGAATCGCCACTTCTGTCTTTCCATATCCCACATCACCACACAACAAACGATCCATCGGTCTTTCACGTTCCATGTCTATCTTTATCTCATGTATGGAACGTAACTGATCATCGGTTTCGTTATAGGCAAATGCACTTTCGAATTCACGTTGCATATCCCCGTCTGGAGAGAAGGCATATCCCTTTGCTTCTTCCCGCTCTGCATATAATTTAATAAGATCATCTGCTATATCTTGAACAGAGGATTGAACTTTGTTTTTTACTCGCTTCCAATCGCTTCCGCCCAATTTATAGAGCTTCGGTTCCTTACCTTCTGAGCCTACATATTTCTGAACTAGATTAATCTGATCTACTGGTACATATAATTTATCATCAGCTTGATAGCGAAGATGCAAATAATCCTTATGAATGCCATTAATCGAAAGCGTCTCGATACCTAGGTATTTTCCTATCCCGTGGTTAACATGAACTACATAATCTCCCACTTTCAATTCTGAATAGCTTTTAATCCGTTCAGCATTTGAGAGCTTTTGACGTCTTGTCGACTTTTTCGATTTTTTATTAAATAATTCCTGCTCCGTGATCACCGCATATTTTTGAAGTGGTAATTCAAATCCTGTGTTCAGACTGCCTTTAAGTATTTGAACCTTTCCCGGTAATATCTTGCTCGAATCAGAAAGTTCCGCAGCGTCAATATCATAATCTGCCAAAACACCTACTAGCTTTTTTACCCGTTCATTGTCAGGGCCTAAAATGACAACTGCATATTTTCCTTTTTTCCAACGTTCTATTTCAGTTTTAAAAACATTCATTTGTCCATGAAAATTTTGCATTTGCTTACATGTGAAATTCAAAATATTTTGTGGGTTTGTATGCGGTATATGACGCAAAAACAATGATAAGTAAATCAACTTTTGCTTTGATTGCGCGAAAAGCTCAGGGAGCTTATGCGAGATTTGTATATCATGAACAATTTTTCCCGCTTCGAGCAAACTTGTGTACCATTCCGCTTCCTCTTTTTCAAGCGTATCGTTAATCTCCTGAATTCGACTAATTTCATCAAGGATAATCAGCCCATTACCGGGCATGTAATCTAGCAAACTAGTAGGATTTTCATAAGCAAGACTTAAATATTTAAAGACTTGTTCGGGTCTTTTCCCCGTTTTCAACTGCTCTAGCTCGTACGAAATCGTTTGCAGCATTTGTTCCTTAGCCTTATCATTTTTTATCTTTGTTAAACTTTTGCTTAATTTACCATCAAGTGATTCGATGATTCTTTCATAATGTTCAGACTCCAATAGACTTTCAGTCACCGGGCCAATCTTTACATGGTCAAGTTTATTAAGTGAACGTTGATTTTCAAGAGAGAACGTACGGATTGAATCAATTTCTGTATCAAATAACTCAATCCGAATTGGATTGGGCTCTGTTATCGGATAAATATCAATAATCCCGCCTCTCAAGCTAAATTCGCCAGGAGATGACACCATTTCTGACCTGGAATACCCCATGGAAATGAAAGTGTGTAATAAGCTTGCTAAATCAACATCTGTACCTAATGAAAAATGTAATTGATACTTCTGCCATAATTCTTTTGATGGCAGCATCTTTCGCAAGCCCGGTATCGGGACGATGACAACTCCCTTTTCGGCATGTGACCAATAATTTAAAGCCTCTATACGTTGCGCTCTCAACTCAGGACTCGCCACACTCAACTCGGCTGCAATTAATTCATTCGCCGGATAAATAAACAACTCCTCTTCTGGAATAAAGTTCACCAAATCCTCCTGAAGCTTCTGAGCCTGCAATAGATTATGTGTAACAACTAGCAAAGGTCTTTCAGTTTCCTCGTATAATGCAGCGATTAACATCGAGCGGGATGAACCTGATAATCCAGAAACTAATTGTTCCTTCAATCCTTCATTTATCCCAGTAATTAACGAATGGACTTCATTATGTTTGGAGAACAAATTTTGTAAACCATTCATATCACCTTCTCCTCCCTTTTCTGACTATTTTATGTGCTTATAGAGGTTGTTCAAAAAGTCCGATCCTCACGTATTAACTGCATACGCGAAAGGTAATCGTTCCTCGAACTGCTCAGCTCTTTGTATCCTCCTTTTTGAACATGCACTTATATATATTCCTTTTAAAAAAAATCAAAAATCACCGAAACGGAAAAATGCTTTGGATTTCGATCCAAAGCTTACTTCCGCTTAATGAATTATATAATCATTTTGATGCAAGTCAGGGTTCCTTTGCAATGTTTCGTGACAATCTTCGCAAATTGCTTTCACATGTACATTCCCCACTGAATCATAAGCAATCATATCTTGCCGTTCTTCATCATTAAGTTGGGTAAGACCCAGCTGCTCTGAATGTAGTATCGTTTCACTTATCGTACCAATCTTAGTACCACAATGCCTACATGTGTAATGGAGAGCCATTAACTAACCCCCTAATTTAGAAAGATTATCCTTAGTATAGGCCTAAATAGGGGATAATTATTCAGCCTCCAGAACATTTTTTAGGGGTTGTTCAAAAAGTCTGGTAAAAGGTTTGCGAATTGCATCAAAGCTCATTTTTGACCTTCTATTGAAATCACGCAGGTCTAGAGACGCGATCACTCGCAGAACTTCTCGGCTCCTTTTTGAACACGCACTTTTAGCATTATGATTGATTATACTCATTCATAACTTGTAAGAATGAAGACTCCAACCATGCCTCGCATGCATGAGCGCTTTTTTCAATTATCGGTTCAATCTTTGTCCACTCTTCTTCCGTAAACCGACCTAATACATAGTCAGTCACTGGGATTCTCCCCTCCGGTCGGCCTATACCGATTCTAATCCGGTTGAACTCTTGCATACCAAGATGAGCGATTGTTGATTTAATTCCATTATGCCCACCGGCACTCCCTTTTTGACGCAAGCGAATTCTACCAGGAGGCAAATCTAAATCATCGTATAGAATGACTAAATCATCAACCTCAAGCTTAAAGAAGTTCATAACAGCCGAAATGGATTCTCCTGATAAATTCATATATGTAAGTGGCTTTAGCAACATGACTCTTTCACCATTTACCGAACCGCTACCATAGATTCCTTTATGCTTTGCTTGATCTAAAGGAATGGACCACTTTTTCGAGAGTTCATCTATCACTTCAAACCCGATATTATGTCTCGTTTTCTCATATTGTCTGCCGGGATTCCCCAGCCCAACGATTAATTTCATGCTTCACACTCCATTTATCCCGCATTAACGGAAAGCCCTATTGGTTCAACTAACAATCAGTGGGGATGAAGAATCCCCCACTGATTGAAGTTTCATTTTATAAGAAACATCCATGAGCATCTGCTCTAAAACCCATCGACGAAAAAGATACAGGTTCTAAAAACTGTATTACCTTATGAAAGTGGCAGTGCAGAACTGATTTCGTGAAGCTTTGTCCCTTTTTATTCCACAGAAAAAGCCGTCACTGCCCCTCGGTTGCAGTACACTAATTTTCACGTTATATAAAAATTTTACCTTATATCTACGGATCGTTGCAAGCGGTATGAGTCCTACTATCATAAATGTCCTTTTCTCCTTCAAAACAAAAAAGAACGCAACCGTTATCGGTTACGTCTATTATATCATGAGCAGAATGTTTGATATGCAAGAATTCTGTCGAACAGTTATCAAAATATACGACAAATCTTACGATTTAGATTCATGTGAAGCTTTTGTTTCACGACCTTCTTCATTATTAGGAGTACCACCATCTTGCTGCTCACCTGTATTAATTTCCTCTTCTTGTCGTGGAGCAAGGACCGATGCAATAACTTCTTCATCATTATGGTTAAATGTAATCCTATAATTTCCTTTTACATCCCCCACTGTTACAACACTACCTACCGCTAAACTTGTTACATCCACATCAATTGTTTCAGGAATATCATTTGGCTTAGCGGTAATCGTCAATTCATGAACAGATTGTTGCAAAACCCCGCCATCCTTAACACCCGAAGACTCACCTACAAGATTAACCCTTACATGTGTCTGCAGTTCAGTAGACATATTTACAATAAGAAAATCCGCGTGATAAATCTCATTTTTAAGTGGATCTTGCTGATAATCTGTAAGCATAACATTTCTCTTTTGGCCTTCAACTTCTAAAGAAATAATTCCATTTCTCCCTACATCTTTAATCGTCTTAAAGAAATCGTTACTGTTAATTGAGATTGCCGCGCTTTCATTTTTGTTACCGTACACAACTGCCGGAATCTCACCACTCAATCTTAGTTGACGTAATGTGGACCCTTGAGATTTAGCTCGCTCTTTTGCTACTAATACATTACTCATTTATCTCATTCCGCCTTTCTAATCAAAATTCAAAGTATCTCTCTATAAAAATTGCCCTTAAATTGAAACTTCTAAACGTATTTTTGGAAATATAAAAAACAGCAAGGAAATAATCCCTGCTGTTTTTTATATTAATCAAATAATGTACTAACAGATTGCTCTTCATGGACACGGATAATTGCTTCCGCAATCAATGGAGCTACTGATAATTGAACAATTTTATCTATTTTTTTCTCTTCACATAAAGCAATCGAGTTTGTTACGGCTAATTCCTTAATTTTGGAATTTTGGATTCTATCAATAGCCGGTCCTGATAAAACTGGATGTGTACAGCACGCATACACTTCCTTCGCCCCATTTTCGATAAGAGCATTGGCTGCTAAAGTAATCGTCCCAGCTGTATCGATGATATCATCAATTAGAATAGCCGTTTTCCCTTCAATATTTCCGACAATATTCATAATCTCTGCCACGTTTGGACGTGGTCGACGTTTGTCGATAATGGCAATCGGTGCTTTTAAGCGTTCTGCCAATTTACGGGCACGTGTAACCCCACCATGGTCAGGAGAGACAACGACGACATCTTTCAAATCTTTTCCCTCAAAATAATCGGCTAAAATAGGTACACCCTGCATGTGGTCAATCAAAATGTCAAAGAATCCTTGGATTTGTGGAGCATGTAGATCTAATGCAATTACGCGGTGTGCGCCAGCTGTTTCTAATAAATTAGCGACGAGCTTAGCTGTAATAGGCTCACGAGCACGCGCTTTACGGTCTTGACGAGCATACCCATAATACGGCATCACAATATTAATTGTTTTGGCAGAGGCACGTTTTAAAGCGTCGATCATAATCAATACTTCCATCAAATGTTCATTAACAGGATCACTTGTTGATTGGATGACATAAACATCACAGCCACGGATACTTTCTTCAATATTAATATGAATTTCCCCATCACTAAAATGAGTAACAGAGCACTTCCCAAGTCCTACTCCAATCACTTCTGCAATTTCTTCCGCTAAACCAAGGTTTGAATTTAAAGAAAAAACTTTTAAATTTGGATCTAAATACTGATTTGACATGATGACCTCCACAGGTTATTTATTAAATTTCAGGTTTTTAACGTAATCTTCCTTATTAACTTGGCGAGCACGAGCAATGGACAAGGCTTTCCCTGGTACATCCGAAGTAATCGTAGATCCAGCAGCAACGTACGCCCCTTTTCCTACAGTCACTGGTGCCACCAAATTAGAATTACAGCCTATAAAGACCTCATCTTCAATTTTGGTTAAATGTTTGTTAAAACCATCGTAATTAACTGTAATGGAACCACAGCCTATATTTACATCTTCTCCAACTTCGGCATCTCCAATGTAACTTAGATGAGATGCTTTACTTCCCTTACCAAAAACCGTTTTCTTAATTTCAACAAAGTTGCCGATTTTCACTTCATCCTTAATATCCGATTGCGGGCGGATATGAGCAAACGGACCAATATGAACATGATGACCAATGCTACTGTCAGAGGCAACCGACTGTCTCAAAACTGAACTGTCACCTATATGGCAGTTATCGACTTCTGTTTGAGGTCCAATTATACAATCGTTCCCAATTACGCTGTTTCCTTTAATGATCGATCCTGGGTATATGATTGTATCCGAGCCAATTGTAATATCCGCTTCTATATACGTATTTTCAGGATCAATAATAGTCACACCGCTTCGCATATGGGTTTCGTTAATACGCTGACGCATCAATTTCTCTGCTTGTGACAAAGCAACGCGATCATTGACACCCATTGTCTCATTAAAATCTTCCGTTTGATAAGCCGTAACCGTCTCACCCTGTTTTTTCAGAATTTCGATGACATCTGGAAGATAGTATTCGCCTTGGGAATTATCATTGGATACATTTTGTAAAGCCGTAAATAAAGCCTTGTTATCAAAACAATATGTACCCGTATTAATTTCCTTCACATTGCGTTCTAACTCATTCGCATCTTTGTGTTCCACAATTTTCTCAACATGGCCCGCTTCATTTCGAATGATACGGCCGTACCCATCCGGGTTTGTCGCTAGAGCTGTTAGAATACTCGCTTTTGCATTCGTTTCTTCATGAATCTTCATCAAAGCTTCCATGGTTTCCGCTTTAATTAACGGCGTATCTCCACAAATAACAATTGTCGTTCCGTTCTTGTCGCCCAGCACATAATCTGCTTGCATCACAGCATGCGCCGTCCCTAACTGTTCTGCTTGCAAAGCATACACACATGCAGAACCAAGCTGTTCTTGAACCTTCTGTGCCCCATGTCCAGTAACAGTAACAATCTCTTCTATTTGCAATTGACTAACCTGATCCACAACATGCTGGACCATTGGTTTGCCACAAACAGGATGCAAGACTTTGTATAGCTTAGATTTCATTCTTGTCCCTTGTCCTGCTGCCAAAATGACTGCATAGCGATTCATCATAACAAGCCTCCATCTTTACCTTTTTATCCATTAAAAAATATATCTTAAATAAGTATAGTTTTCAATAAGAAAAGCCCAAACGCGACGTTCCTATGTCATCGCTGTCCTGACATATCCTAATGTCGTCGTCGAATTCAGCATACCTTGTAAAGCCAAACAAACAAATATTCTTACAAAGGCGAAACAGCATTCACTAGACAAATCAGAAAAATGCACATTCCATTCACGTTTATCGTACTGTATCATTTTTAATAGGATATACCCTTCATTCAATCAATACGTCAGAGCATCAAATGCATTTGCTCAATTCGTCACAAGCTAGTCTGTTTTTATTATATACCTTTCCAAAGACTTTTTTAGCACTATTAACAAATTTTATTGGGGAAATTTTTTCTATATGCACAATGAAAGAGTAAACGGGGGAGAATGCTTTCAAAATTCACAGCGAATTTTGAAAGCATAATAAAAAGAGCCTTACTTTTGAAGTAGGCTCCTGATGCTTTTCCATTTAAATTGAAGTTTTATGAAGCTCCTGCTCCTGCTTCTTCTAATTCAACTTCCAATTCTCCTAAACGATGATATTCCGCTAAAACAGCTTCCTGGATTTTACCACGTGTTGAAGAATTAATTGGATGGGCGATATCGCGGAATTCTCCATCCGGTGTTCTTTTACTAGGCATTGCCACAAAAAGACCATTATTCCCATCAATCACACGAATATCATGGACAACAAATTCATTATCCAATGTAATGGATGCGATAGCCCTCATTCGACCATCAGTATTTACGCGGCGTAATCTTACGTCAGTTACTTCCATTCCTGTTCACCACCTCAAATTAATTAAAAACTTAGAATATATATTCAACACAGATAGTGAATTCTCCTTTTTTTTAAATGAGATTTTTTAAAAAAAGTATGTAATTTTTTGAATTTTTTTCTTTTACTGTTAGTAACAGTAAATTAAGTGGTGTTTTTCGAATGGAGAAAACAGAGGCCTAAATACGTTATGGAAGAAGTTAACAACTAACAAAGAAAACAAATTTTATATAAAGTGGAACTTCCATCATTGGGGAAGGTTACTTGCACTAGACACCAAAGTATATTGAAAAGCCAGATAATTTTCCATAAAAAAAACGCCCGTATTATTTAACGAGCGCAACTACTTCTATTTCAATCAAAGCATCTTTTGGAAGTCGAGCTACCTCTACACAAGAACGTGCCGGCTTATGAGTTGAAAAATATTCACCATATACTTCATTAATACTACCGAACTCTTCCATATTTTTAATAAAAACTGTCGCTTTAATAACGGTTTCCAAGGAAGCACCAGCTTCTCTTAAGACAGCTTTCAAATTTTTAAATACTTGGTGAGTTTGTTCTTTTACATCACCCGTTACCATTTCCCCTTCAGCTGTAAGTGGAATTTGTCCCGAACTAAAAAACAGATCATTGACGATAATTCCTTGTGAATATGGACCAATTGCAGCAGGTGCCTCGTTAGTATGGATGGAATTCATCTTGCCATCTCCTTTATCATTCAATTATTTAAATAATTACCTCTTGATACTGATATTATTTTATCACGCTCATCGACTTCTGTTAATTTTATTAAAGAGACGAATTGATCAACGAGACGTTCTTCAATTTCATCTGACTCAACAAAAACAGTAATTCCAGCAAGAGTCGCTTTGAACTCTTCTAATAAGCTAACCATTCCTTTAACAGTCCCACCAGCTTTCATAAAATCGTCGACAATCAGTACATTAGACCCTTCCGCTAGACTTCTTTTCGAAAGAACCATTGTCTGAATACGTTTAGAAGATCCTGATACATAATTAATACTAACCGTAGGCCCTTCTGTCACTTTGTTATCTCTCCGAACAATCACAACAGGAACATTTAAATAATTCGCAACCGCATATGCAAGCGGAATTCCCTTCGTAGCCATGGTCATAATGACTTCTACCTGCTTGTCTGCGTAAGCCGCTGCGATAATTCGACCAATCATATTAACTGTCTCTGGATGACCCAAGATATCTGTCATATATAAATATCCACCAGGTAGCAAACGTTCAGGACTCGCTATAATACTACAAAGATGGTCGATAAAAGCAGTAGCTTCATCTGGCTTTATACCTACCAAGTACTTAACACCACCAGCTGCCCCAGGTACTGTTGTTAACGTCCCAATCCCCCTTTGCTCGAAGGTCTCTTTAATAATGGTTAAATCTTCACTAATCGATGACTTTGCCGAACTATATCTTTCTGCAAAAAAGGTGAGCGACACCAAGCGACCAGGATGAGCTAGTAAATAATTCGTCATATCAATAAGCCTCTCGCTACGCTTAAATTTCATTTCAACACTCCTCACCAAAAACGAATATTATATCATAAATATACCACTAATGTACGTATCTATTCAAGAGCGCTTAAATCACCAAGCATTCGAACGGCATATACTTGATCGCAAAAGCCGCGCAAGCCATTGTAGACTCGCTGCATACGAGAATCGTGCTCGACAAGGCCAAACACGGTAGGGCCACTTCCACTCATCAACACCGCATCTGCACCAAAGGTTTTCATTTGTGACTTAATATTCGCAACTTCGGGATATAATTGTAACGTAACTTGCTCAAGTACATTCCCTACGCCATTGCACACTCTTTCATAGCTATTGTTTTCAATCGCAGAGATCATTTCCTTAATGTTTGGATGACCCATCTCCCCAACTTGGAGCCTTCGATAAATATCAGCTGTTGATACTCCAATGGTAGGCTTAGCTAAGACTACCCAACATTTAGGTGGAACTGGTAGCTGAGTAATTTTCTCACCTCTGCCTTTTGCTAAAGCAGTACCACCATAAACGCAAAATGAAACGTCTGAGCCAATTTCAGCGCCGATTTCAGCAAGCTCGTCCATAGATAAATCCAGATTCCAAAGTTTATTCAATCCCCTTAGGGTAGCTGCAGCATCACTGCTTCCACCAGCCAAGCCGGCTGCTACTGGGATATTTTTTTCTATAGCAATTTGAACCCCCGTATTAATTCCATATCGTTGCTTTAATACGTATGCTGCTTGATAAGCTAAATTCCGATGATCATCCGGGACAAAACGATTATGTGATAGAATTTCGATTTGACTTCCACCGATCTCTTTCAATTCAATTCTATCTGCCAAATCGACCGTCGTCATGATCATTTCCACCTCATGGTATCCATCCGGCCGCTTAAAAAGCACATCCAATGCTAAATTAATCTTAGCTGGTGCTTTCTCCATAAGCTTCAATATTTCCACCTACTTTTACGTTCTTCTAAAGTTCTTGTCCTATTTTATCATATTTGTTTTCATTCTAAAGGTTTTTTCATGGTAATTTCAATGCATACTGTTCAAATCCGCAATGAAAATAAGGAAAGTTATGAAGGTGATATGGAGGAGAAGTTTATAAAAAGCCAGACCTATCCATATTGGCCATCCAACATTTTGTTAGACTCCATATGTGGATAAAGGGTCTGGCTTTATTATCTTATGTGCAACAATGATTAATTAAGTGTTCGGTACAAATGCGTTCAGCCATGCTTGATTATCTTTTCTCCATCAATTGGCGCTCCGCCATTTCGATAGCAAGTTTAACCATATTACCTGCATCACGTGCACGTATTCCTCCCCAGCCTTCTTTTTGGACAACATCATAAAATCCTAATTCCTTAGCCAACTCTTCTTTAAGACCTGGTGACATGATGCCTTTTCTTCTGCCCAAACGAATCAGCCCCTTTTATCATGCTACACAAAATTAGTTTCTACAATCGAAAGTAAAACATGAACTCCTTATTTATCCATCGAAAGCATTCACCGTATTAATACGTCCCCTAACTTACATCCTGTGGACTTTTGATATGCGTCCTAACCCCCAAAGTTCAGGCCGCTTGTGTTTTTCAAACAGTGTGGGTCTTACTGCCCGTTAATACGCGGCGAAATTTATTGAGAAGTCTCTGTTAAAGGACATAAAAAAGCAGCAAACAATTGTTTGCCGCCGCTTAAAGTTACATTTCTTGCTGTTTATTCAAAAATGTTAATTCTACGGTTTCTGTTAATACATCTGCATAGCTGTAAGATACTCTTTCGAACGCATTTTCATCCTGATCGAGCTCAATCACAAAGACAGCCGGATAAGTCTCTGCTAACGTACCAAAACGTTCAACAGTTTTTCTTCTTCCGCCGTTTGCTTTTAAGAGCAACCGTTTCCCCAAATTGGAGTCTAGTGAATTTTTAATATCCGCTAAAGTTTTTGGCATTTTCGGTCCACCTCACTACGTTTAGTATATCACAAACCGGCAACAAGGTCAAACAAAATAATAAATTATATCAGCATTTAAATTTGTTTGTCAATATTTTTTTATACAAATCCGTAATAATTTAGATACTTTTTTTATTATCTCTATAATTTTGAAAAATTATGTAAAATATTCTTCTTCCGATCCTGCCCATATGAAGCAATATGACGCTACATTAAAACGCCACGATATAGTTTGAAGGACGACTGAACACAAGAAAGCGAACTTCGATACGGTTGTAAAGCTGAGTCACATTTTAGAGATTCCCACTTGAAGCCCAAGTAAATTTTCCATTTAATTTTTAAAACCGTTTAACTATCCCCTCTTTCCTTCATCCACAAGGCGCCTTAGAATAAGAAGAATAACTATTATAATTCTCCCGTCCCATGGGATTCAGACAAGCATATTTAGCTAAATAAAAACAAGCTGCATACAATGAGATGCAGCTTTATTCATCTTTATTGATATTATAAGGCATACCAGTTCTAAGGACGCCCCTCGTTTCAATACCGCCGAGTCCCTTTTCTCCAGTTAATGTATTTCTAAGCACATCCCATACATGAATATTGTCGGTAAAAGACGTGAAACTAATTTTAGCGACTATATACACCGGATCCAATGCATGTATATTCACTCTGGATGGCGAACTCGCGAAATTAGCTCCTGCTTGAATTAATGATTCAAAGTGTGATTGACAGGCTCCAGCAAAGATAACGAGTTGGTCAAGGTGTGCGACTTTATTTCTTGCTTCCCTCACTGTCTGCACGAATTGCTTGGAGTGGCGATAAGCATTTATGTCATGGGATGGGCCTTTGGACTTCGAATAAGCATCATGCCCCGTTATGACCAGGATGTCCGGACGATATTGATCAATAAGACTACCAATGCGGTTAGGCATTTCTTTCTCATTACAATAAATTCCCTTTACTGGAATTCCAATCTTTTCATATAATGTGAGGCATTTATTTAAATAAGAGGCGTCCCCATCAACATGCAGCACTTTCCCCGGAATTTGAAAATACTCCCCATTATACCGATACCCATCACTTGATTGGTAATTGCTTTTCTCTGTTTGTAACTGTTTATCTTGGCTAAATAAATGATACGATTGCTCTTGGAGAGCTTCACTTGTTTTTTGCCGGGTTTGCCTTTCTTCATCATTAATCTTAATTAAATCGTCAAAAGGAGCGTCTGCAATTAAGCGAATATCCTCGCCATAAAGAATCGCAACCTGCTCGCCACCCACTAAACGTATGTCAATCACTCTGAATAAGATGTCACATCGATAAGATGATCGTCCGACAATATCATTCACTTGTACATTCATGCTCTCACCTCGAGACAAGATAACACCAAGTCTTGTCAGATTTTCATTCCTATTACACTATGCGGGCTTATCTCGATTGGTGAAATATCCATACGATTTGTATTATAAAAAATGCAAGTGTCGTGGTTCAACCTAAAAGTATTTGATTAGAGGTATTGATGATTTTTGCAAGTAACAAATTTGAGCAGATGTTGATTGTAGTTATGCGAGGCTCCTACGAGAGAAGCGTGTCTCAGGAGACCCACACAGAGCACTGAGGAGGCTCCTGAGACCACCTATGGAAAGCGAGAGTACCTGCCAACGGAATCAACCCAGGATATTCGTGTAAATATCATTTAAAAGCAACAAAGTATGCGAAAACAGCATTGAAAAAAGAGGCTGTCCCAAAAGGTGACCTCACACTCTATACACCGTTTATTGCGTCATGCACACGTAATATAAACGATATATAGAAGATATGGGTCTGACCTTTCATTTTGGGGCAACCTCTTTTTGACACTGGTTTATTTAAAATGAAGAAGGAGTTCATCACTTAATCTGCCGAATTCCGCGATAGATAATGTTTCTCCTCGTCTAGTTGGATCTATTCCGGTCTGTTCTAGCGCTTTAAGAATTTGGTCTTTTTTAGATTTCCCATCAGGAAGCTGGCTCGTTAAATTATTGAGAATAGTCTTCCTACGCTGTGCGAAGCTGGATCGTGTCACTGTAAAGAAAAAGTCTTCATCTTTCACTTCAACAATCGGTTTTGCTCTTTTCACCAATCGAATGACAGCGGAGTCTACATTCGGCTGCGGCATAAACACCGTTTTTGGAACAATCATGACCGTTTCCGCTTCCGTGTAGTATTGAATCGCAATGGATAAAGAGCCATATTCCTTCGTTCCTGGTTTAGCAGCGATACGATCTGCCACTTCCTTCTGCAGCATCACAACCAATCCGCGAATCGGCAAATTTTCCGTCAATAATTTAAGAATGATCGGAGTCGTTACATAATAGGGAAGGTTCGCAACGACCATTACATCATCGATACCCGCAAATTCTTCATCTATGACTTTCGCCACATTCGCTTTTAGAATATCTTCAAGGATGACTGTTACATTATCATAAGGAGACAATGTATCTTTTAAAATAGGTAGCAGACGTTGATCAATTTCAAAGGCCGTCACTTTCTTACTTCTTTTCGCAAGTTGTTCCGTCAATGCACCAATTCCCGGTCCAATTTCAATAGCGCCGCTCTCTTCAGTCAATTCAGCATGATCAACAATTCTTCGTAATATATTCGTATCAATTAAAAAATTCTGACCCAAACTCTTTTTAAAAGCAAAGCCATACTTCTTTAAAATTTCCTGTGTGCGAATGGGTGTTGCTATATCCTTATGCATGTTCTTCCTCCTGATCCATCTTCTTTAATGCCTGATAAAAATCATTACTAGTGATTTGGAACATCTTTAACCTTTTATATAACTGTTTCCCGTTTGTAAATCCAATTTTTAATAAAAGACCAAGTTGCTCTCTTCGTTCCCGTGCCCCTGCTCCACCAATCAATCCAGCATCAATTAACTCTTCCTTGGAAATCTCTTCGCCTGCATCTTCATCCATTGTTTGAGCTTCCTTCAACGCATTGCGAATCGCTTCAGGTGAAGCGTGCTCAACCCCGATTCCTCTACCTGACTTTGGCAGTGCCTCTTGCTTAGACAAGAATGCATGCTTGCAGCCAGGTACTTGTTCTGTAATTGTATTTCGGATTTTCTGTCCAGGGAAATCCGGATCAGTGAAAATAATAACACCCCTCATTTGCTGAGCAAGTTTTACTTGATCAATCACTGACTCGTTAACAGCCGATCCATTTGTTTCAATTGTATCAGCATTGACAGCCCGCTTAATTGCAACGGTATCATCCTTACCTTCTACAACAATAATTTCTTTAAGTTTTTTCATCTTTTCCTCCAAATAA
Source organism: Paenibacillus sp. FJAT-29882 (assembly GCF_001510645.1). Taxonomy (GTDB): domain Bacteria; phylum Bacillota; class Bacilli; order Bacillales; family DSM-1321; genus Peribacillus. Next base: position 40,084 of record NZ_LMVB01000012.1, read on the forward strand.
CTGAAACTATTTATAGCGTCACAACGTCTAATACTATAGAATTGTGTATGTTTTAGGATAGTTGAACTTCACTTGTATCATTATAACGTAAAAAAGCAGGAGATATGCAATCCCCTGCCACTGTAAAATGATTAATTTAAGACGCGGATTTTCACTTTCTTTACTCCCCATCGGTATGCATCCGATTTTGAGGGGAAGAACACATCAATTTTATGACCTTTAATTGCCCCACCTTTATCCGCTGCAACTGCATAACCATATCCTTCAACATACACCTTTGTGCCAAGTGGAATCACCCTTGGATCAACTGCGATGACCTTGGCGTTTGGATTTTGCTTTAGATTAATCCCCGTTGCTGTTGTTCCGGAACATCCGTTACAGCTTGCTGTATAAGCAGTCGACGATACGTAGAGCTCCTTGCCTGAACCTTGTGAATTGTCTTCTCCACGGGATACTTGAGCAACTAATTGCTTCGTTCCTACTGCTACTACTTTGTCTGCCTTTTCAGTCACAACTTTTTCAGATATAAGCGCACGAGCAACTTCTTTGCCATTTTCCTTTGTTACTTCAAATTGTCTAGATATTAGTCCGTTCTTCCCTTCACGTACAACCTTTTCTTTGCCTTTATGCAATGAATGGTCCTTCTTTGTGATGGTTGCAAACTGAACAGGTTCTTCCACTACATCGGTGACTTTTTCAACTCTTATGACGTTTACAGTATTCTGTGGTTGAACGTTTTCCGCCAACTGCGGCTCAACTCGATCTAATTCATTGAGCTTTACATCTTGTTGCCCTAAAAAGTCAGCGACCGTAGTCGAAGTTGACCAAACCTGCTGTTCATTACCGCCTAAAACCAGCTTAATTGGAAAAGCCTTTTCGATGGTAATCTGCATGTTATCTTTAATTTTTGTATCTTCAGATAGGCTAAGCTTATCGTGTTGCGTTACATCCAATTTCTGTTCTAAAAGAAATTCCTCTACCTTTTGGGCTGTTGTCAAAATGACTGTTTCTTTCCCATCAACATTCAGCTTCACTTGCTGGGCTGGTCTCCACTCAACCCCTACCCCATCCTTTATGATACTGTCTTTCGAGGGATGTATATAATCTTCAGCTTTTGCAGTAATCTCGAACTCTGCCAATATATCATTTACGGTGTCTGCATGTGTTTTCACGATTGTTTTCTGTCCATTAAGCGTTAATGACACCGTGTTCTTTGTCCCTTGATAAAACAGCATTCCAACTGAAGCAGCAACTATTATAGTACTGCCTAGCACAATGGCTATTCGCTTTTTCCCAAAAGACTTGGGAATCAGGTTTTTCATAGATTGTAATATAATGAAAAACTCCTCCTTCCTCTGGGTGATTATATAGACATTCTAACAAAGCTGTCAACTCATACATTTCTTTCTTTGGAAAGTAGTTCCTATTATGAACACTCTCTAGTAAATTGAAAAGGAAGAGTTATCGACACGTCTACCCTATGAACCACTTGAGATTTGTAGAACTTTCAAGAAACAAGTCTCCATTAGACAATCTTAGCAACAAACTGACAAAAATTGCTGTCAGTTTATGCCGAATAATTTCTTTGCATTCCTAGTTGTTGCCTCCGCTACTTCTTCATAAGTAATCTCTTTAATCTCTGCAATTTGCTCTGCTACCAACTTTACATAGGCAGGCTCATTTCGTTTGCCTCGGAATGGATGGGGTGCAAGATACGGACAATCGGTTTCAATTAGCAAACGGTCTAGTGGGATTTCAGCTGTGACTTCTTTCGGTTTTTTAGCATTCTTAAACGTTACAGGTCCTCCAAGCGAAATGTAGAAGTTCATCTCTACGCATTCCTTAGCAATTTCAGCACTGCCGCTAAAGCAATGCATAATGCCGCCTACTTCATGTGCATTCTCTTCTTTTAGTATTTCAATGATATCTGCTGTCGCTTCTCTGTTATGAATAATGATTGGTAGTTTTACCTTTTTTGCTAGCTTGATTTGTTTTCTAAACACATCTTTCTGGATTTCTTTTGGTGATTTATCCCAATGGTAATCAAGTCCCATTTCTCCAATCGCAACGACTTTAGGGTGTGCTGCTAATTTTTCAATCCAGTTTAGGTCTTCGTCTGTCATGTCGATTGCGTCAACAGGATGCCACCCCACTGCAGCATAGATAAAATCATATCCGTCAACCAATTCCATTGCGCGTGTTATCGTCGGACGGTCAAAACCAACAACGACCACATTCGAAACACCAGCTTCTTTCGTCCTTTGAATCACCTCTTCTAAATCTTCCTCAAACTGCTTATCATTCAAATGAACATGTGTATCAAATAACATCTTCTTCGCCCTTTCTAGTAACATTCTATTAGTAATTACAAGTTTTCATGTTTCACATTTATGTAACAAATATATTACATACAAAACAAATATGGCGTTAAAACGTCACCATTTACTATGAAGGATAAATTCTATTACTGGCTACGCTCACCTAATCATAATGGTGGCGGTGCGGAGTCGGAATTTCGGGCGCTTTCTTGATTATATAAGTATACTTGCTAAGTAAATTCGTTATCATAGTAAGTCGCGTAGACCCGTCCTCATGTCCTTCATACCAAAACGCAAGAAAAATTCCCTGTATTTCACAATTTTTCCATCTTTGCAAACAGACTTATTTTTCATCTGTAGTTTATCAAATACCTTTTTTATTATACTAAGCGAGTCACATTCTTTTTTAATGTTAGCCTTTAGGTAAAATAACTATTGATAAGTTTGCTGAACCACAACTTTTTTATGAAGCCATATCGAAAATGAACCCAAATTTTTAGCATGATATGTTATATTATAATGGAAAAAAATAGCATAGAAATGTTTCACATGGAACATTTCTATGCTATTTAGGAATAGAGTTATTTTACTTTCGACCCATTTGGCAATGTATCAGGAACTGTTGCCACTGAAAGCTTTCCTTCACTGCTTCCAGCTAGAATCATCCCTTGAGATAATTCACCACGCAGTTTCACAGGTTTAAGATTTGTTACACAAATCACCTTTTTTCCTACTAATTGTTCTGGCGTATAATATTGAGCAATACCAGAGACAACTTGTCGTTTTTCATATCCCAGATCAAGTTGTAATTTCAACAACTTATCCGCCTTCTTGACAGGCTCTACTTCCAGCACTTGTGCGACACGTAATTCCACCTTCATGAAATCATCAATCGTTATTTCATCTACTTCTGGAATTTCCTCTACTTTTGGTTCTTCTTTCTTGTCTTCTGGTTGAGGAGCACTTCCTTGCATTTGCTCTTTGATAAATTCTATCTCTTCTTGCATCTCAAGACGCGGGAAAATAGGATCTCCTTTTTCAACCTTTGTTTGCGCTGGAATTAGACCAAATTTCTCTAGGCTATCCCAGGACTTTAATATTTCATCTGTAATCGTTAATTGATTAAAAATCTTCTCAGGTGTTTGTGTTAAAAATGGCTTTAATAAAATGGCTGTTCTTCTTAGCGTCTCAGCTAAATGTACCATTACACTTTCCAACTCTTCACGTTTTGCCTGATCTTTCGCTAATACCCATGGCTGTGTTTCATCAATGTATTTATTTGTTCTGCTTACTAGTTGCCAAATTACGGAGAGTGCCACCGAAAACTCCATTTTATCCATGGCTTCTTCGTAGTTCGTTACTACGTTTTTGTTGACTTCAAGAAGAGATTCATCAAACTCCCCAATAGAACCTTTATACTCTGGGATAATCCCACCAAAGTATTTTTCGATCATCGCAACGGTACGATTTAGTAAATTTCCTAAATCATTCGCTAAGTCAAAATTTATTCTTTCCACAAAACCTTCAGGGGTGAAAACACCGTCAGAACCGAAAGGAACTTCACGAAGTAGATAGTAACGAAGCGCATCTAATCCATAGCGGTCAATTAATGTTACCGGATCCACTACATTCCCTTTGGATTTTGACATTTTGCCATCCTTCATTAACAACCACCCATGAGCAAATACCTTTTTAGGTAGTGGAATATCAAGTGCCATCAGCATGATAGGCCAATAGATCGTATGGAAGCGAACAATTTCCTTCCCAACCAAATGTACATCTGCAGGCCAGTAGTTTAGATATTTCGAATCATCCTCTGTTCCATATCCTAATGCCGTAATATAATTTGAAAGCGCATCAATCCAGACATAAATGACATGTTTAGGGTCTCCTGGTACCTTAACCCCCCAATCAAAGGTTGTACGAGAAACAGCTAAATCTTCTAGACCTGGTTTAATAAAGTTATTAATCATTTCATTCTTACGAGATTCAGGTTGAATGAATTCAGGGTTTTCTTCGTAATATTTCAAAAGTCGATCTGCATATTTTCCCATCTTGAAGAAATAAGATTCTTCCTTCACTAATTCTACTGGATGGCCGCTATCTGGACTTTTCCCTCCGACAACTTTTCCATTTTCTTTAATCGGGTCGACTAATTGAAGCTCAGTATAGAATGTCTCATCTGGTACAGAATACCAACCCTCGTACTGGTCTAAGTAAATATCTCCTTGATCAAGCAATCGTTTAAAGATCTTCTCTACGACATCCTTATGGCGAGTTTCCGTAGTCCGAATAAAGTCATCATAGGATATATCAAGCTTCTTCCATAAATCTTTAATTCCGGAAACAATAGTATCCACGTATTCCTGTGGGCTAACTCCTTGTTCCTCAGCTTTTCTTTGAATTTTTTGTCCATGCTCATCTGTACCTGTTAAATACATGACATCGAATCCGCGCATACGCTTGTAACGAGCCATCGCATCACCAGCTACCGTTGTATAGGCATGCCCAATATGTAAATTCCCACTCGGATAATAGATCGGGGTTGTAATATAAAATGTCTTCAGTTTGTCTTCCATTGTTTTTTCCTCCTATCATATGTAGATCCAGAAATGATGTTCACTAACTTAATTTTAACCCTATACCTCTATATTACCTTATCTCACCATAAGAGCGATAAAGAAAATCTATTGAGATTAATTTTTAATAGAGACAAAGCTACAAAATTTAAGCGATCAAAGCCGTTTTATGAAAGCAAGTCAATATGGCTTCGATAACTTATGCAAAAGTAAAAGTCTATATCTTTGATCATAACGTACAACGCTTGATTGGAGTTGGTTTTCTAATATTAAATAGGTTCTCCTCCACACTGGATAACAGCGCTTTAAATGCAGATTTTTCTTATTGTCAGCATAACCTCTTATACCCCAAAAATATACCTAAAATCCCCCAACAATCGCAACTTGTTTCCGATCAAAATCCTACTAACCTAAAGGTTCCCCATTTACTATCTTCCTTGATCAATAAACTATACTGATTTGAAAAGTTGTAAAATCCCCAACACAAACTTCCTTTTATTGTTATTTTCTATTGTTTTTTAAATTTGCGAAGAAGTATAATAAAAAAAAGGGAAAATAATCTTATTGAAAAAATTTTGATATATGGGACTTTCGAGATATTTGTCGAACTTTGTCGAATTTAATAAAAAAAGTGACAGGGTTATATTGGAATATGCAGTCATATTTCTCTTTCTCGCCATTCATTCATAAAATTTTTTTCAATAAAGTGAAACTTCCATCAGTGAGAGTTTTCTTCATCCCCCACTGATGATTAGTTGAACCAATCGGGCTTTTACGGGCAGTTTGTCCCCTAAAAACCTACCTTCTTTGTTCCACATAAGCTTGAGGTGGGAGTCTTACTGCCCGTTAATGTGGGATAAATATTTAAGTTTAACCTGCTTTTTAATTTTTTTTTCAAAAAAATGTATAAACTTGAATAAAAGGATTGACGTATTTGGGAATGGCTGGTATTATAATATTTATAAAAAATGTCGAAAATTGACGAAATAGAGATAAAAGGTACTAGAATACTATTTTAAATTGAGAGGAGATTTTCATATATGAAATCTACAGGAATTGTACGTAAAGTTGACGAATTAGGACGGGTGGTAATTCCAATTGAACTACGCCGTACACTAGGAATTGCAGAAAAAGACGCTTTGGAAATTTACGTTGATGATGAGCGCATCATTTTGAAAAAATATAAACCTAATATGACTTGCCAGGTTACTGGTGAAGTATCTGATAATAATTTAACACTTGCTAACGGAAAGTTAATCCTTAGCCGTGAAGGTGCAGAACTGCTTATCAAAGAAATTCAACAAAACATGGAATTAGAAACTGTTTAATTACTTTTTCTATTTTTAAGAAGGCTTCCAAGGAAGCCTTCTTTTTTTGCACACTAATTTACAAGTATCTTTGTGGCAGTTATTCTTACCCGTTTGGTTAACTTTCTATTACATGATAAGCGTGATATACATCTCTTTTCTGCAAGCCACGATCCATCGCTGTCTGTTTGATAGCATCTTTTGAGTTAAGTTGCTTTTCATCGATATAATATTGAACATGCTCAGCAAGCTCAATACTTTGCCACCATACTTCTTCTGTTTGTTCTTCCACGAATTCTGCACCTTCAATAATCAAGCAGAATTCGCCTCTGATTTCATTTTCAATAGCCCATATTTGTGCTTCATCTATCGTACCTCTAATAAATTCCTCAAATTTCTTGGTCAGCTCTCGGCATAGAACAATATTTCTATTTCCGAGCACTTCACGCATGTGTTTTAATGTATCTTTTAATCGGTGCGGTGATTCATAGACTATCCAAGTTGCCTCCATCTTCTTTAACTTCTCCAGCTCTTTTTTCTTTTCTTTGGCATTTCGTTGCAAAAAGCCATAAAAGTAAAAAGGCTGTGGCACTAATCCTGAAGCAATTAGTGCCGTAAGTGCAGCATTTGCACCTGGTAATGGAATAACCGGTATACGCTGTTCTAGTGCTTCTTGAACGAGTTCGAACCCAGGGTCTGATATAGTCGGCATTCCGGCATCACTCACTAATGCAATCGTTTGGCCTGAAAGAAGCCGCTCAATCATCTGCTTCCCACTCGCTTGTTTGTTATGTTCATGGTAACTAATGACTTGTGTTTCAATTTCAAAGTAATTACAAAGCTTTCTTGTATTCCGTGTATCTTCTGCAGCAATAATGTCTGCTTCCTTAAGAATCCTTAAAGCTCGGTAGCTTATATCCTCCAGATTCCCAATTGGAGTTGGCACTAAATATAAAACGGATTGCTGTCCTTCCTTTTCAAAGCTTTTCTGTTGCCACATCTACATTCTCCTTACCAACAATTTTTTCTTTTTGTTTTCTAGATAACTGCTTAAAGCGATACTCAGCTCGCATTGCTTCTGTTTTTCTTAGAAACGTTTCAAAATGGACAAGCTTTACCGGTCCGCGGCCTCGTGTGTATTTAGCACCCTTTCCTTCATTATGAAGCTTTATCCTTTTTTCTAAATCGTTTGTATATCCCGCATAATAACTATGGTCCCGACATTCAAGAACATAGAAGATATGCTTATTCTTCTCCATATAAAACCCTTCTAACCTCAGGAGTATACACATTATCCTCATTGTACACGACAAGCGGTGGTAAAACCTTTAAATCAGGACTTCCATCCTTAATTCCCTCTATTAGAATGGTGTTGGCTTCTTTACTTGCTTTTGGATAAACAAATTGCAAACGTTTTGGTTCCAACCGATGCTTCCTCATTAAACTAAGAATATCCATTAGCCTTCCTGGGCGGTGAACAAAAGCCGCCTTCCCACCCTGTCGCAACAATTGGCTTGTATTCTGAACAACATCTTCAAGCGTACACATAATTTCATGTCTTGCTATTGCAAAGTGTTCATTCCGATTGATTTCTTCTTGCGATGGTGTTGGAAAATAAGGAGGATTACATGTCACAACGTCAAATTTATCATTCCCAATCTCCCTTGGGAATGTTTTTATATCACCATGTACCATCTGAATCTGTTCAGAAAGACCGTTATATTTAATACTGCGCTCTGCCATGTTAAATAATCGTTCCTGTATTTCTACCCCGATGATCTTCCCCTTTGTTCTTGTACTTAGTAACAGGGGAATCACACCATTACCTGAACAAAGATCAGCGATTCTTCCTTTTTGAATCGGGATATTTACGAATTTTGATAAAAGAACTGCATCAAGAGAAAATGAAAACACACTTGGACTCTGAATAATTCTTAACTTTTCTGCTAATAAATGATCGAGGCGCTCATCACCAATTAATTCTGCCATCTTCTTCACTCCATTATCTAATTACTATTTATAGAAACATTGTTTACTTCAACGAAAAAGCCTTCCCTAGACAGGAAAGGCCAAGCTTACTTTTTATTCAAAAAGGACAGGCAAAACAAACAATCGCCTTCTTTTCTAAGGCTACCAAAATGCAAATTACAAATATGGAAACCTTCTTGATATAATCGAGCTAAATTATCATAGCCTTCGCCGATATCCATTGTCTTATCATCAAGGTTTTCTTTCAGTGCCTTTGCTTTGGTTTTATTTTTTGTAGAAGGGCTAGGATTCTCTCCAAGGTTTAGACGCCTGCGCAAATGTTCATTCTCAAGCTTAATAGATTGGTTATCCTCAAGAATCTCAGCAAGATGTTGCTTTAATTCCCCAAGCTGTGTATATAAATGACCAATTTGGGCTTCCATGCTCGTTACTGATTCAAATATATCTTTCTTATCCATGCTTTCCCACCACCTTGTTAATCTGTGGCTTGAATAGAAACGGCTCCCTCGTTTAGAATCTCATCTAACGTATACTCTAATACTCTATTCTGTTCGACTAATTCAACTTGAAGAACTCGTTCTAGAATATTAAGCCCCACTACCTTGCCTTTTCCATTAGGTGTCCGAATCATTTCACCTAAGTCAGGAAGCAATTCTTTCGCATTTTCGTACTCATCATTTTCGTATTTAAGACAACACATCAAACGTCCACATAATCCTGAGATTTTTGTTGGATTAAGCGATAGATTTTGATCTTTGGCCATCTTAATGGAAACTGGTTCAAAATCGCCAAGAAATGTTGAACAACAGAGCATTCTGCCACATGGCCCTATTCCACCGAGCATCTTTGCCTCATCTCTGACACCTATTTGGCGCAATTCAATTCGTGTTCTAAATATGGCTGCAAGATCTTTTACTAAGTCGCGAAAATCTACGCGTCCATCCGCAGTAAAATAAAAGACAACCTTATTGCGATCAAATGTATATTCCACATCAACCAGTTTCATATCAAGTTGATGTTCCTCAACCTTTTTACTACATGTATTATAAGCTTCAATAGCAGCAGATTTATTTTCCTCAACAATTAGCTTGTCCTTTGCATCAGCAACTCGAAGCACTTTCTTCAATGGCAGTACAACGTCGTTCTCATCTACTTGTTTCCTTTCCGTAACAACTTTGCCGAATTCTACTCCACGCACAGTCTCTACGATAACGAAATCATCCTTTGAAATGATAAGCTCGCCCGGATCAAAGTAGTATATTTTGCCCGCCTTTTTAAAACGGACCCCTACAACATTATACAAATGATGACCCCTCCTGCAAATTCAACACAAGCTGTTCCATCAACAGCTGTGGATTTGTATTGGACATTAGCTTCCGTTTTGCTTCCAAAATAGAACTCATCTGCTCAGCCAAACGTCTTTGAGTAAGATGAAGAGCACGTAACTCCAACTCCTCCTGTAAATTTTGAAAGACAATTTGGTCACGTCTATCCAACTGAATATATAATAAATCTTTATAAATAAGATATAGAAGATCTAAACCACGGTTCAGTTGATCTCTTTCTTTAAAGTGTGTAAACCACTCCTGCTGAAGATATAGCAATGCCTTCAGTGAATTTGTATTTAACACTTCATATAATTTTACCACTTTTTTTTGGGATTGTGCAAACCATTCCTCTGAACCTAATAGGATCCCCTCTTCAAAATTTTGCGTCACGTGGGAAATAATAGAGGAACTTTGCATGTCCAATCCATGATTCAGCAACCTTTTCTTCACCATTTCTGGTGATAACGGCTTGAAGGATAAGGTTTGGCATCTTGATAAAATGGTAGGTAAGATACGTTGTATTTGTTCAGTCATCAGTATAGCAACCGTGCCTGTAGCAGGTTCCTCTAAAAACTTCAACAAACTATTTGCAGCCTGTACAGACATTTTATCTGCACTTATCACTAAATAGATTTTTTGTTTCGACTCTACACCCTTTTTTGAAAACTCTTCTTGAAGACTTTTAATTTGATCCTTTTTTATGGAAAGCCCATCCGGTTCAATAAGATGGACATCCGGGTGATTTCCACTCATAATCCGCTTACAATGACTGCATCGGTTACATGGCTCATATTCATTTGTCAAATCTTCACAAAGCAGGCTTTTCGCAAAAAGCAGCCCCATTTCTTTCTTACCCGTACCCTTCTCACCATCAAAGAGATACGCATGAGCAACCCTTTCCCGGAGAATGCTATTCTTCAGCATCCCAGAAATTTGCGGCTGCAACTCATATAAATCTTGCCAAGTTTGTGTCACAATAAATCAACTCTCTTATATCTATAAAATAAAGAAACTATATGCTTTCATGTACTAGAATTGTAAAAACTGTTCAATTGGCAATACAAATACCGTTGCTCCTCCTACTTGAATTTCAACTGGGTAGGGTACATATGAATCTGCATTCCCTCCCATTGGAGATACAGGTGCGACCAGCTGTTCGCGGGACTGACAATTTTTCTTAATGAGTTCCAATGCTTTATCTACACGATAGTCATCTGTACCAATCATAAACGTCGTATTCCCTGATTTTAAAAATCCGCCAGTACTCGCAAGCTTCGTTGCCCTGAAATTATAATCAACGAGCTCTGTAAGTAGCCTTTGGCTATCTTTATCCTGTACAATTGCAATAATCATTTTCATCCCTATCATCCTCCAGTGCAGTTGATTGGTCGAGGAGCAGACCATTTTCTTTAATTATAACAATTATTTATATCCTTCACAGTGATCGATAGGCATTTTTTTAAGCTACTTACACTAGACACCAAAATTTATAAAAAAAAGAAGCGACCAGTTCAATTGATTAAACAGACGCTTTCATAAATATAATTATTGGATACGTTCCTTGATGAATTCAATCACTTTCCTCATAGTCTTATCGACGACAATATCTAAAGGTTGCGCTGCATCGACAATATAAAACCTTTCTCTAAAGCGTTCCATTATGATTTGGTAGCCTTCTCTCACTTTTTCGTGAAATTGTAACTCTTCCATATCAAGACGATTAACTTCCCGTTCCTGATTACTATGGACACGTTGGAGTCCCAAATCCGGGTCAATATCAAAATATATTGTTAAGTCGGGCATAACCCCTGCTATCGCAAATTGGTTCATTTTATACACTTCATCAATACTCAATCCTCTTGCATGACCTTGATAAGCAAGTGAGCTATCAATAAAACGATCACAAAGAACGATCACGCCACGATCCAAAGCAGGCATAACCTTTTCAACTAAGTGCTGCCTTCTTGCAGCCGCATATAGTAAAGCCTCAGTTCTTCCATCCATTACTGTATTATCTTTATTCAAGATGACTTCCCTAATTTGTTCAGATATAGGAATACCACCTGGCTCTCTCGTAATGACCATCTGATATCCAACATCAGCCAATACTTCTCCCAGCTTATGAAGAACCGTTGTTTTACCTGCCCCTTCAGGACCTTCAAATGTAATAAATATTCCGCGACTCATAATTATTTTACCTCCAGCCAAACTTGTTTCCCATCTAAGTATACCATTTTCAAACTACAAAGGTCATTCGAAAACCATAAGCTTTCCTATTCTTAATTCTTTTCCTCCATGAAACCTTGATCCAGCTATGATTATCTGCTCTAGGTACTGTATTTGCTCTTCGGTAATACGTTCACCCATCATAATAATTGGAATTCCTGGGGGATAGGGTATGACCATTTCAGCCGCAACCATTCCAATACTCTTGGAAATGGAAACAGACCGCCTTCTTCTTTTTTTCATTTCCGGATAAGTTAAGGCGAGGGTTGTAATCGAGTCTGACTGTTTATAAATCAAGTGATTCTTTGCTTCCCCACTTCCTTCACAAACAACATCTGCAATCACGGATGCAATGTTTTGAAAATATTCAAGGCTGTTCTCTTTCATTAACGGTAGGACAAACAAAACATTCCTGTGATCTGCAAGTTCTGTAAACACGCCTTTTTTTTCTAATTGACGTTGAAATTCGAATCCCGTTATTTCCCCATGAGATCGTATCGTTATTTTTAAAGGATCAAGCATATCCTTTTCTAAGATTTCAATATGGGCAATCTCGTCCAGTTCTTTTCGAAATCCAAGAATAGTTTGCATCAATATAGTCTTATCATATTCACCGAAGGAAGCCAAATAGGACCGTGCTAAATCCAACGATGCCATAATTGGATAAGAAGGGCTACTGGACTGAAGCATTTGTAAGTAAAATTCCACTTTCTCTCGATCTACGAATGAACTGTTTATATGTAAATATGAACCCATTGTCATCGCAGGTAACGTTTTATGGGCCGAATGGACAACGATATCGGCTCCAGCCTCAATTGCACTTTCGGGAAAGGGATCTCCAAGACAAAGATGGGCACCATGTGCTTCATCTACCAATACAGGGATCCGCTTTGAATGTGCAAATCTTACAATCTCACTCAAGCCACCGCAATGTCCATAATAGGTAGGATGCGTTACAATGATTGCCTTTGCCTGCGGATATAACAAAAAAGCCTCCTTAACTGACTCAAGCCGCAATCCCTCAGAGATACCCCAATCCTCATCTACCTTTGGTTCTATAAAAATTGGGCTTACACAAGCCAGCATTAATCCATTCAATATAGATTTATGACAGTTCCTCTGAACAAGCACCGTATCGCCTTCTTGAAGGCTCCCAAGAATCATAGACATATTCCCCACGCTTGACCCATTTACAAGGAAATAACTATACCTAACACCGTAAAGACAGGCTAACAGATTCTGTGCCTCTAATATTGGTCCTTCAGGTGCATGAAGATCATCTAAGCCACTAATCTCTGTAGCATCAATAGAAAGCAATGGATTGAATAATGATCGAGCCCTCTCTGAAAAAAACAGTCCGTTTTTATGCCCTGGTACGTGAAATGACCTTGTCTGTTTTTCTTTATGGCGGATAAGCGCATCAAACAATGGTGTATTTTCTTGATTCATATTATTACCTCTCTACTATTATCTTATCCTCTTATTTTATCAAAGTTCATTATTACAACATAATGATTCATTATTTGTATTTTCATATATACATGTAAGCTATGTATTCTATTCCAAGCAGGTATAGAGGCCACTTAATTTGCCTCAATACCTACTCTACTTAAATAAACAATCAAGTCATTACGAATAAATTTCTGGTGTATTCACTTTTTTTAATCGTTTTAAGTAATATTTATACCTTGGATCATCTGTCTCCGTCTCAACCATAGCTAACTCACATTGTTTACAAATGAAAGAAGTATATAAGTGTATTCCATCATCTTTGACCTGATCACACACAATACAGGTTTCCTCTGTATTCTTCTTTAATGTGCTTATTTCCAAACTCTCCACCTCCCTGTTTGCATTCTCCCCCGAAAAGCACAATTGTATACACTTTTCAAAACAGTGTGAGAGATATTGATTCGTTTGCCTATAATAATGTATGAAAGAGTTTTTCAATGTGTGTATGTCTACCTTTTTTATTTCATTTTTAATGCAAAAAAAGACCAGCTATAAATAGCTGGACTCTCAATTTGCTTGGCAACGTCCTACTCTCACAGGGGGAGACCCCCAACTACCATCGGCGCTAAAGAGCTTAACTTCCGTGTTCGGAATGGGAACGGGTGTGACCTCTTTGCTATCGCCACCAAACAATAAAGGAATATCATTCCTTCAAAACTAGATAATAAGAAGGGTTTTTGCTTTTTTCAAGAACAATAAGGTTAAGTCCTCGATCGATTAGTATCAGTCAGCTCCACATGTCGCCACGCTTCCACCTCTGACCTATCAACCTG
>NZ_LMVB01000013.1 GCF_001510645.1 Paenibacillus sp. FJAT-29882
CATGTATTAGGCACGCCGCCAGCGTTCGTCCTGAGCCAGGATCAAACTCTCCAAAAAGTGTTTGACTTGCTCATTTGTTGTTATAGTGTGTACTCACTTAAATTTAAACGTTGGCGCTTTGTTTTGTTCAGTTTTCAAAGAGCAATATTGGAGCGGGTGAAGAGAATCGAACTCTCATCATCAGCTTGGAAGGCTGAGGTTTTACCACTAAACTACACCCGCATATTATTAAAAGCAAAAAAAATGAATGGTCGGGAAGACAGGATTCGAACCTGCGACCCCTTGGTCCCAAACCAAGTGCTCTACCAAGCTGAGCTACTTCCCGTCTATATGGCGCGCCCGAAAGGAGTCGAACCCATAACCTTCTGATCCGTAGTCAGACGCTCTATCCAATTGAGCTACGGGCGCATAAATACTATCTGAATTACATTCTTTGGTGCGGCCGAGAGGACTTGAACCTCCACAGGGTTTCCCCCACTAGGCCCTCAACCTAGCGCGTCTGCCATTCCGCCACGACCGCAAAAGCGACATTGATTATCTTATCACATTCAACATTTTGTGTCAATAAGATTTTCAAAAGTGCGGGTGAAGGGACTTGAACCCCCACGCCTCGCGGCGCCAGATCCTAAGTCTGGTGCGTCTGCCAATTCCGCCACACCCGCATAAGATAAATGGTGAGCCATGCAGGATTCGAACCTGCGACCCTCTGATTAAAAGTCAGATGCTCTACCAACTGAGCTAATGGCTCATCGTTCAACATTACTTATGTCAAAATATGAAAATGGCTGGGCTAGAAGGATTCGAACCTTCGCATGACGGAATCAAAATCCGTTGCCTTACCGCTTGGCTATAGCCCATCAATTTATGAATAACAGGTTATTATTGCATTGCAGTTGCTAATGCTTGAGCAATACCTTTTTTAAAAAAATGGCGGTCCCGACGGGAATCGAACCCGCGATCTCCTGCGTGACAGGCAGGCATGTTAACCGCTACACCACGGGACCAGTATGAAAATAAATAAAGCGATGACCCCTACGGGATTCGAACCCGTGTTACCGCCGTGAAAGGGCGGTGTCTTAACCGCTTGACCAAGGGGCCTTCGTAATAATAGTAGCTGGCGGAGAAGGAGGGATTTGAACCCTCGCGCCGGTTACCCGACCTACACCCTTAGCAGGGGCGCCTCTTCAGCCTCTTGAGTACTTCCCCAAATTGGCTCCGCAGGTAGGACTCGAACCTACGACCGTTCGGTTAACAGCCGAATGCTCTACCACTGAGCTACTGCGGAATAATATAAAAATTTGGTGTCTTATAGTAGAACTCAAAGACCATAATGTCGTGATAACTTTGAGTTATCTTTTGTCGACTCTTTAGATTATAAGGACGTTTCAAACTAAAGTCAAGCATCTTTTCAACTTTTTTTAAACCTCATTACTACCAATAAGAAACAACTTCCCTTTACACGTTCCACACACATACTTTGATGTATTTATCCTTCTTTTCCTACTATACAATTGACCACATAACTTACAAGCATATTGATATATTTTTTGATTTTGTTTTCTCTTATTCTTGTCCGTTGATAATGGCGTGCAAAATCTAGGAGCCCCCACCTGTTTGAGAAGCATTTTAAAATCTTTATCTTTATGTTGATATCCTCTCCCCTCAAGATGAAGATGGTAATGGCAAAGCTCATGTTTAATAATGCCTATAAGCTCCTCTATGCCTCTCTCATCATAGTATTTCTTGTTGATTTCTATATCATGCGAGCGCAACAGATATCTGCCACCTGTTGTTCTAAGACGAGAATTGAAAGATGCTAGATGTCTAAAAGTCCTTGCAAAATCCTTAAGTGAAATTTCTTCTACTAGTTTTTGAAGTTGCTGATCTTCCACTCTTCCACTCCTCTCTAACTGGGGGCGATGTCCATCTTTTTTATTTATCATAAACGAAGAATATTCTTTCTTAAAGCTTATTTTGATTTGATTCACCATTTTTTAAGGTTTGCCATGGGCACGAGACATCCTCTCTATTCATATACTATTAAAAACGTCGAATTAACTGGGGGCTTATTCCATGCCTATATGGCTTCAAAATCAAATTCGTAGGGCATTCCACGAAAAAAATCATGTTCAAGTGAAGATGCTGAATCAATGTTGGTTTTACTATTGGAATAACGAAAGTGTTCATTATTAAAGAAAAAATCCTAACTAAAAAACACCTCCGATAAGGAAGTGTTTTTTACATTTTAGAGTTGGTCTTTCGGTTCAAGCATGGTTAATGCCACCCTTTGCTTATTCATATCGATTGAATCCACCCAAACTGTTACTACATCTCCAACAGCCACAATATCCAATGGGTGCTTCACAAATTTATTGCTCAGTTTTGATATATGTACAAGTCCATCTTGTTTGACACCGACATCAACAAAGGCACCAAAGTCGACAACGTTACGAACAGTTCCTTGAAGCTCCATTCCTTTTTGTAAGTCTTCTAACTTTAGGACATCTTGTTTAAGTAAAGGTTTTGCCAAATCGTCACGGGGGTCACGACCAGGTTTTCTTAAATCATCCATAATGTCCTTTAACGTAATGTCCCCAATCTCTAAGCTCTCCGCCAATTCCTTTATATCCTCACGATTAGACAGTGCTTCATGAAGAACTTCACTGCCAATGTCTCGAGAAGTAAATCCTAATTTTTTCAAGAGTTTATTGACCGCTCCATAGTTCTCTGGATGAATGGATGTCTGGTCTAATGGTTCTTCACCATCTACTACTCTTAAGAAACCGATGCATTGCTCGTAGGTTTTGGCTCCGAGGCGCGGAATCCCTTTTAAGCTTTTTCTACTTGTAAACTTCCCTTCTTCTTCCCGCCTCTTCACGATGTTTTGCGCAACAGACTTGGAGAGACCAGCTACATATTGAAGGAGAGACGGAGAGGCTGTATTGACGTTCACACCTACTTGGTTAACGGCTGTCTCGACAACAAAGGCAAGCGATTCTGATAATTTCTTTTGCGAGACATCATGCTGATATTGACCGACCCCGACTGACTTCGGATCAATTTTAACCAACTCCGCCAACGGATCTTGTAAACGGCGACCGATAGAAACGGCACTCCTTTGTTCTACCGCAAGATCAGGAAACTCCACACGAGCGATGTCAGATGCAGAGTAGACACTTGCTCCCGCCTCGTTTACGATGATGTACGAAATTTGTTCCCGAACTTCCTTCAGGATGTCCGCAATAAATTGTTCAGATTCACGAGAAGCTGTGCCATTTCCAATCGCAACGATTTCTACTTGGTATTCTTTTAAAAGTGAAATGGTCGTATTCACTGCTGCTTCTTTCTTGTTTACCGGAGGGTGCGGATAGATGACATCAATCGCCAGTACTTTTCCTGTTTCATCAATCACAGCAAGCTTACAGCCTGTTCGATACGCAGGGTCGAGTGCTAGAACGACCTTGCCTTTTAAAGGCGGTTGAAGCAGAAGATTGCGCAGATTTTCCGAGAAAATATGAATCGCCTGATCTTCTGCTTTTTCTGTCAGTTCTTTTCTAATTTCGCGTTCAACAGAAGGCATGATCAGACGTTTAAAGCTATCCTCAATCGCTTCCTTAATTGGCGTAACAGCGCTAGAGACCGATTCTTTCGTCACAACCTTTTCAAGATAAGCAATAATCGCTTCTGTATTTGGAACAATGGAAATTCGTAGCACGTCCTCCTTTTCTCCTCGATTCAGCGCTAATACTCGGTGTGGCACTATTTTGTGAACAGGCTCAGAGTACTCGTAATACATTTCAAAGATTTTCTTTTCGTCTTTTTCTTCGTCTTTGACTGTAGATACAAACGTACCCGTTTTAAAAACATCCGCTCGTATTTTCTTGCGATATTCTGCGTCATCTGCAATAATTTCCGCAATAATATCCTTTGCTCCGTTGATCGCCTCTTCAACCGTATGTACATCATGCTCTTCGGATAAAAATTCTCCGGCTTTTTCCTCAATTGATTCAGAATTAGGGAGTTCAAGCAGCCATATAGCAAGGGGCTCTAAGCCTTTTTCTTTCGCCACTGTCGCTTTCGTTCTTCGTTTTTGTTTATAAGGGCGATATAGATCTTCTACTTCCTGAAGTTTGTCCGCCTTAGTAATTTGTAGTTGCAGATCCGGAGTAAGTTTCCCTTGTTCCTCTATACTTCGAGTAACCTCAACCTTACGTTGATTTAAATTTTCCAAATAATTTGAACGCTCCATGATGGTCTTAATTTGTACTTCATCTAATGAGCCAGTTATTTCTTTTCGGTATCTTGCAATGAAAGGTACGGTATTACCTTCTTTGAGCAAGTTCATCACATTTTGTACTTGTTGTGTTTTCAATGCTAGCTCACGAGATACTTTATTTACAATTTCTTTAGTTTGATTTTCCTCTACAATCACTGTTTTTCCTCCAAGCTAATCGTTAATATGTCCACTGCTAAAAAATTCCTTATACGTATAGTTTAGCAAAAACCTCGACTCGTTGCGAATATGACGAGAATAAATCTCCACATTATTCATTTAAACTTTCTATATAATTTTTCATAATAAAAAGCTTACTTCCAAAGGTTCATGAAAGTAAGCTTCCTATAATAAACGTCGAGTCATCGGCTTGGACCTTTATTCCTTCAATTATTTCTTGGGCCTTCTGCTCCAAAGGGGAACAGGACTTTAATAGGGCTTTCGCTCCTTGAAGTTGAACACCATCTGAGTGAAGAATGAAGCTCGCCCCAGGTTCATATTTAAATCGCTGAGTACGATACTTTTGTTGCCTTCCAGATAGAAATCCCGTAACAGGAAGTGGGTAAACGAGCTTCTCCTTTTCGGGATTATACAAGAAGAATCGAATGTTTCCAACCGAGCTGTATACAAATTCACTCGTATCGAAATAAATCTTTATTACAGATACAGCAGCCCCTCTTTTGTTTGTCAGAACTCCATTCCCTATATCCATAAGCGCTTGGACGCCTTTGTTTTGATTTGCCATAATCTCCTCAATGACAGCATGTGAAGATTCATAGGCAAATTCCCCACTACCGAGACCATCTGCAAGTACACAGAGAAGATACTCATCTGTATGAGCTATATAATAATCATCACCACAATAAATCTCTCCGTTTTTAGAAGATTGAAAGGCACATAACTCGAATTGATTCTTAGAAAAAAACTCCCTTTTCATCGAACAAACTCCGTGTTATTCTCTGCATGTACGGCTTCCCGAAGCTTCTTTATTGCTCGCCGTTGAAGTCGGGATACATGCATTTGCGAAATTCCTAGTTTCTCGCCAGCCTCTTTTTGACTCAGGTTTTCTAGATACGTCAATTGGATAATACTTTTTTCTCTTTCAGTTAACACATACAATACTTTTTCGAGCACCATGCGCTGATTAACACGCTCGAATCCTTCATCAACATCCCCAAAAATATCAAGCAGTGTAACCGTTCCACCATCTGAATCTGCCTCCATTGAATGATCAACAGATAACGCTTGATAACTTTTTCCCATTTCCATTGCTTCTAACACTTCTTCATCAGCTACTCCTATAAAGTCGGCAATTTCTTCTACTTTAGGAGAGCGATGGAGGACAGTCGTCAATTCTTCCACAGCTACCTTGATTTTCGGACCCAGCTCTTTAATACGTCTTGGAACATGGACACTCCATGTTTTATCACGTAAATATCTTTTGATTTCACCGATTACAGTAGGAACTGCAAAGGCTTCAAAGCTTTTCCCGAAAGATTCATCGTATCTGCGAATAGCTCCTAATAGTCCAATCATTCCCACTTGTACAATATCTTCTTGGGATGCTTTTCCCTTTGAATATTTTCTAGAGATGGCTTCGACTAAATTTCGATAATGGAGGACAAGTTGATTTTGGGCTTCATCATCCTGATTGAGCTGATAGGCTCGAATCCACTCATGCACTTGCTCTTTTACAGCTTGATTAGGTTGAGAGTGCTTTTGCATCCATCTCCACCTGCTCTCCATCAACAAACTTAGTCATGAAAACCGTAACCCCTTCATGTTGGTGAATTTTCACTTCATCCATAAGAGTCTCAATGAGATAGAGGCCCAAACCTCCTTCTCTTAAAAATTCAACTTCATGCTCATTTTTATATGGTCCAAGCCCTTGACGCACTTCATCAAAGTTGCAACTTTTTCCACTGTCGGAAACCATCACTTCCAATCGGTCTTCATATAAGCCAAAGCCAATTTTCACTTGTCCGTGATCCTGTTCTTTATATGCGTGTTGCACAGCATTTGTACACGCTTCGCTTGTGGCAATCTTCAAATCCTCAATTTCCTCGTAAGTAAAGCCCATTCGACTAGCAATTCCAGAGAGCGTTAATCGAATGACTCCAATAAAATCAGGTTTTGCCGGGATCTTCATTTCGATGTATTCATATGCTTGACTCATTCTACTCCACCCTCTGCATGACTTTTAATATCGATGATATCAGCGAGACCGGTAATATCAAACAGACGTTGCAAACGTTCTGACAATCCAACTAGTGTAAAAACACCGTTGTGCGCACGTACGCTTTTAAATAAACCAACGAAAACACCTAGACCAGTACTGTCCATATACGAAACCTCTGTCAAGTCAACAATCATGACAATTCCTTCTCGCTTAGATAAAGGATTTAATGTTTCACTAAGTTTAGGCGCTGTATACGCATCAATTTCACCTTTTACTCGTACTTCTACCCCAGAGGTAATATCTTTTACTTCAACTGTTATGTCCATATCAATGCCCCCACCTTTTTCATCCTAATATCCTCTGTTTTATTTACCCACTTATCATCACATTAAACATCTCTTTTTAAAATAAGTAATGTAAAATCATCGCGAAGTTGAAAATGCTGCATTTTCTCTAGCTGCTTAAAGAGACGATTGACTATATCTTGTGCATGTAGGTGAATGTTTTGTTGAATAAATTCAATCAAGGTTTCTCTCTCAATAAACCCTTCACTCGTTCGGCATTCAGTAACACCATCCGATAACAGAATAATCATATCTCCAGGCTCTACCTTTTTTTCATACTGCACATACTTCGTTTTTTTATCAACACCTAGCAGTAAACCTTTCGCAGTCAAATCTGTAAATCCCTTTGTAGCGGCTTCATAATAGAAACCAGGCTCATGGCCAGCTGCTGAATAGGAAAATCGATGGTTCTCAGGGTTATACAATCCATAAAACATCGTAATAAACATACTAGGATCAACATTGTGTTCGACGACACGATTCAAGCTTTCCAGCACGCTACTGGGATTATGCCGGTGTTCCGGTAGACTATCCATCGCATATTTAATCATGGACATACAAAGCGCTGCAGGAATCCCCTTCCCGATTACATCCGCAATGGCCACACCAATATGCTTCTTTTCATCTTGAACAAAGTGGTAATAATCGCCACTCATTTGTCTTGCCGGCACGCTTATTGCTCCAATTTCAAGACCATTCACATTCGGAATGGTTGTTTCAAGTAAAGTGGATTGAACGTTGGCAGCAATTTCAATTTCCGTTTTCAGTTCTTGTTGGATATGTCTGAGGCTTTGATGTTCACGATACACGAAACCGTAACCCATCATGACTTCAAGTAGAAAATCGAGTGAATCCAGAACTTTATCTGGGGTGTCTGGGTAAACGTCCATCAGGATATTTTTATGAATATTAATGATTTCTTCAGGTGCAATATTATATTCAATCGATTTTTTACTAATTTTTTGCCCTTGATATAACGCTTGCTCCGTTTGTTCTTGCAAATAGGTAGAGAGAGCTTCACGGTAATTGTTTTTCATGTTCTCTCTGTATGTCATAGCATCCTCCTAGCGGAGCCATTTAATGGCTGTGATTTTGGTTCCTTTATTCGGAAACGAATCAATATCGAACTCATCCATTAAACGTCTTACTCCTGGAAGACCTGCTCCTAGCCCTCCAGAGGTTGTATAGCCATCTTCCATGACTTTCCGGATATCTTGTATCCCCGGACCTTCATCACTTGCTATAATCTTCATACCGGATTTTCCATTCTCATACTCTTTTTCTATACAAACGCTGCCACGTCCAGCGTATAAATATATATTTCTGGCTAGTTCGCTGATAGCCGTCGTAATACGTGCTTGGTCGACAGTACCAAATCCCAGCTCTTTAGCGACATTTCGCCCCAATTGACGCGCGGCGACAATATCCCATTCATTGATTATTTTCACGCAGGATTGGAACTCCATACCCTTAATCCCCCAATTCCTGTTGTAATTTCTCCAGGCCTTTCTCTAAATCTAGCGCTGTCATAACTCCTTCTAGACCAATACCAAGCTCGATTAGGGTTATCGCTACAGCAGGCTGGATTCCAGTGATTACAACCTTCACTCCCATCAGCTTTGACATACTGAATACATCACCCAGCACTTTTGCGATAAAGGAATCAATAAAATCAATGGAGGTTAAATCAATTACAACACCACTCGCACTCGTTTCGTGTATTTTATTTAATAAGTCCTCTTGAAAACCGAGTGCCGTAGCATCATCCAATTCCCATTGGATCGACACTAAAAGGTAGTCATATAGCTTTAATATTGGAATTCTCATCGTCACTCCTCCACCTTAGTAATCTTTCGGTTTAACAATTCTAAGGCAGCGTCAATTCCTTTTTTCAACGAATTCTTTGTAACAATTTCATTCAAATTTATTCCTAAACTAACAATCGTTTGGGCAATTTCAGGACGAATGCCACAAATCATACATTTCGTTCCAACAAGTCGGACCGCTTCCGCCGCTTGTATAATATGATGAGCTACCATTGTATCTACTACCGGAACACCTGTGATATCAATTAAGACGACCTCTGAACGCTGCTTAACGACCCCAGTCAGTAGGTTTTCCATGATTTGTTTAGCCCGTTCAGTATCAATGGTCCCAATTAATGGCATGATGGTAATCCCTTCTATAACCGGAATTAGCGGTGCGGATAGTTCTTGGAGCGCCATTTTTTGAAGTGAGACTGTCCTTTCCCACGTTTGGGTGTATATTGAAATAATTTCTTGTTTCATCGGCGATGTCCATTTATCTAAATCGTATATGATCTCCATTTGATTATCTTTTGTAACCTGCTCTTTTACGACCATTCCATTGATCACAACTAGAGTAAATTTATGAAGCCCTTCAATTATGAATGAAAGCGGCCATCCTAAACGCACAACCTTCTCTGCAAAATCAGAAAGTTTTGAAGTAAATTCTTCATTGTCCCTTCTTGTATTGGAGAGGATCATATCAATAAACTCTGCGCTTGTTTGCACAAACATCTCATCGGAAACCACATTAATAAGGCGCTCATCGGCATTTTCCTTCATGAGATTCATCCATTCCTCTAGCATGTAGTCACGACTATGGGTAATAAATGTAAAAACTATTTGATTCATAATGTCCTCCCATCTTAACATATCCCTTTAGACTCTACGCTCACTTCGCAGGGATGTTATGTAAATGTAAAACAAAGTTAACCTTTCCTTCTTTAAAATGGTGAAATATTACATATATTACTTTTTATCATAAGGTTTGTAATGTTACATCTTATTGCTCTTTTTGCTTCATTCATCATGTAAACGTTTTATCAGATTTTCTTTTTATGTAACACAAATAAGTATTTTTTAGAATCCTCCCCCTTAATAAAACCCTCTTTCTAAGCCCACTAAACCTCTTATCAAGGAAATATTGTTTATTTAACAAAGTATACACAATGCTAATTCCCCTCTATTTGACTTAAAAAATCAAAAAAAAATAACGATTTCAGCAAAAAGCTAAAATCGTTACTGCACCTATGCTTAGGCATAATTTATTATATAAAGACGTCCTCTTCAAAAGGAAAAACCTTTTTTCACACACTAAAACTCTACTAGTCCTAGACTAATCTGTAAAGCTTCATTCACCTTATGCATCATTGGTTCATCCAGATGTGTAATCTTGTCTGTTAAACGCTGCTTATCGATAGTGCGTATCTGTTCTAAAAGGATGACCGAATCACGTTCAAATCCATATTTCTTTGCATTAATCTCTACGTGTGTAGGCAGTTTAGCTTTCTGTATCTGTGCTGTAATAGCTGCTACAATCACAGTTGGACTAAAGCGATTTCCAATATCATTCTGAAGGATGAGTACCGGACGAGTTCCACCTTGTTCGGAACCTACAACCGGAGACAGGTCTGCGAAGTATACGTCACCGCGTTTAACAACAATCAAGGGATCAGCCTCCGCTTGCTAATCGTTCAACGGAATGTTCAGCCTCATATTCTGGATATTCTGCTAGGAATGCTTCAGAAGCAAGGGTTAGATTCAAGGTGGCCATTTCGATATAACCACGTTTCATGGATTCGCGAAACTCTCTTTTTTTACGTTCACGAAGATACATTTTCGTCGCACGATAAATAAATTCACTGCGATTTACATTTTCTTCACTTACATAACCATCTAATTCGGTTAGGAAATTTTGAGGTAATCGAACTATTATCTCTCTTGTTGCGCTGGATTCAGACACAAACATACACCTCCACCAATCACTACACACCTATTACTAATCCTTTTCAATATTACCATTAAAATCACTATCTGCAAAGAGTATATTCTAGACTATATATTATTATCAACAAAAACCCGTAAAACTTATTCATTTTTCTGAAACAATTTTAACAAGCATTATAATAGTGCATTTACCACATGAGTTATTTTACCACTTTTAACATACACACGAGGTATTCTTGATGCTATCATACAGGTGATTTCGTAATTAATGGTTTCTAACTGCGCCGCAATTTCATCAACCGAAATCTCTTGTCCATTATCCTTACCAATTAACGTTACTTCTGTATTAATGGGCGTATTTTCGGGAAGTTTGATCATGCATTGATCCATGCAAATCCGGCCAACTATAGGCGCCTTTTTTCCGTTTACAAGTACCTCTTGTCCCTGCAACTTGCGTATCCAGCCATCTGCATATCCAATAGGAAGCGTGGCTATCCACTCATTCCCAGTAGCGGTATACGTTGCTCCATAACTAACACTCTCGCCCTTCTTCAACTCTTTCACATTTACGATTCTTGTTTTTAAAGATAAAGCCGGACGAAGAGGAAAAGGCAATAATTCTTTCATTTCTACTGAGGGAGTTAGCCCGTACATAGCAATCCCCATTCTCACCGAGTTGAATGTGGCTTCTGGAAACCTTAATGAAGCTGCACTATTGGAGGCATGAATCAACTTAGGTTTTGTTTTCAGCCAGGACAGCATTTCTTGAAAAACTCCCAGCTGTTTGTGATAGTAGTTTTCATTAAGGCTATCTGCAGTGGAAAAGTGTGTATAAATTCCTTCGAAGACAAAATGCGAATCCTCAAGTAAACTTCCTTCAATAGCCTCTAGCTCCACCCTATTTCTAATTCCAAGTCGTCCCATTCCACTATCACATTTCACATGAACATATAAAACATCTTCACCTTGAAGATACGGCTTCGCTCGCTGTATCCAATCATCTTGAAAAATAGTGAGCGTAATTCGTTCCACAGACGCAATCTTTACGCTTTCCGGTCTCGTCGCCCCTAATACAAGAATGGGTGCTGAAATTCCTTTCTTCCTTAGTGCCAAGGCTTCATCCAAAAAAGCAACAGCTAAATAGTCAGCACCAGCGTAAAGTGCCGTCTTTGCAACTTCAACATCACCATGGCCATACGCATTCGCCTTCACAACTGCAAATAATTTTGTTTGCGCTGATAGATGCTTCTTCAAATTTATAATGTTTTCATAAATATGATCTAAATTAACTTCTGCCCAGGTATCTCTGTAGAATTCCATCTTTTCCAACTGTAACCCTTCTTTCTAAAAAAAACGCCGCAGATCGATGACCTAATTATTATCCATCAATCAAAGAACTAACTATATACGTCAAACCCAAAGTTGCAACAACATTCAAGCACGTTTTTTATTTTTCTTTGCTTGTAAATAGTATAGTCAAAAAACGAAACCATGAAAAGTTTCCTTCTCTATTGTGACAGAATTATACGCTAACTTTCATTCAAAACGAATATGGCGTAAAACGCCACCATTTATCATGAAGGATTAATCCTTTAACACGCTCAACTCACCTAATCACAATGGTGGCGGTGCGGAGCCGAAATTTTGGATGCTTTCTAAGGTAAAATCAGTACACCTGCTAAGTAGATTAACGACATTAGTAAGTCGCGAAGCCTCGTCCCATATCCTCAAACAAAAAGGTCCTCAGCTCAGAAGGCATCCGATGCCTCGAGCTGAGAACCAACTTCATTATTTTTCTGAAGTCCCATCAACCGTTCTCGCAATATCCAATAATTCTTCTTTCTCCATATCTTTCGAGGCAAGCGTATAATCTACCCCATCATACGTCCAAGTAACACTGTTCGAAGTGGCAGCCCCTACTGTAAACCCAAGATCAACTGGTTCTCCGTTCACAGATGTTGCCACAAGTGAAGTTTCTACTACCTCTGCTTTTTCTTGAATCAATGTAAAGCTCTTGTCACCTTCATACGTAAGAATAACTCGCTTCCCATTTTCTGTTGTAATTTCTTGTTCATCAATCAGACTTGCACCTTTGGCTTCATTCGGGTATTTTACAGCAAATGCTTCATCTTTCACTTCATTCATAACAGGTACTTCTAGTTTTGCACGTGTCATGTTCTTTTGCATGTCGAACGCATCTTTATCGAATGCAGCATCGAACTTCACTTTAGAGAATTCAACCGTTACAAGTGAATTATGATCCGCATCCATCACTTTCACACTAACAGGCGATAGATCTTTTTTATTGATAGTAATTTCTTGATATGGCAGCATTTTATTATTTTGATAACGTGTTTTTGTTTCAAACACGTAATGATCGTCCGTGGCTGTGAATTTTGCACTTTTATCTTCAATAATATCCTTCACCAACGACTCATATAAATAGGCTTGACTGCTATTTTCCGGCCATTCGCTTTGAAATTTAAAGCTTTTATTCAACGCAGGCGTCAACACATACACTCCATCATTGTTACGGAGAATCATTTGACTTTGTTCTTTCGCGGAATTCTTCAAGCTCACTCTGTAAAAATCAGGATTCTTGTGCCAAATCTCGACATCATAACTTTGAGGATCTGTCCCCATTTGTAACGTCATCTTAGCCTGGGCTTTGTATCCCTTCATTCCTTCGACCTTGTCATTTAACGAACTGACCACATCGCCTTGTGACTTTTGTCCGCAGGCAGAAAGAACAAGCAAAAGCATGATCCCTGCAAAAAGCATTACGATCTTCTTCATCTTTTCAACCCCTTTTTGTCATTTGAACGTAAAAGGGAGAGGAAAAGGCAGGATCCAGTCATTGAGGTCTATGCATATCTCGGTAGTTGATGTATGATTTCTGGTTGCTTCGACATGTTTGCTTATCGCTAAACAGCTTTTATGAAAAACTGATTCGAGAGTACCTTTCCTGCAATGTACCTTTTACCGGGCCTTGTCTCCCTATAGCACTATGAATATATGAGACAACCCCGATGAATATGACCCGTCTGATAAGAAAAGCGAAAGCATCTTGGCACCAAAACCCATTTTATACATCTATCTTAGCTACCTATCTTTCTTCGATGATAACCGTAGCTGCAGCATATTCCCGACTATGCGTGATAGAAAGATGAATCCCCGCTGCGTATGGCCGAATAATTTCCGGCTTACCCAATTCATTGGGTTTTACTTCAATATCTAAGAATGACAGACTTCTCCCAATTCCTGTGCCTTCTGCTTTAGAAAAAGCCTCTTTTGCAGCAAACCGACCCGCAACAAACTCGACTCCTCTACGATCATTCAGACTAAAAAAGGTCTTCCGCTCCTCTACCGTTAAAATTCTTTCAATAAATTTCGGCTGCCGTTCAAGTAGTTTTTGAATTCTTTGTAATTCCACAATATCCATTCCGATTCCTTTAATCACTTCTAACTCTCCTTCTATCCTGAATCCAAATTCATATATTTTAAAAGTGACACACAGGAATTACCTTTGATTTCGCCAATATATATATTATTGCCAGTATCTATCCCTCATTCTAAGACAAACCCATACTTATCTGGTTTAATGGTCGTATAAGACTCGAAAAAATTAAGGACGGTGAACCATGTTTACTCGAACAGAAAGTTTCCGACAATATCTTTCTTATTATCCACTCGTCTCCATCTTAATAGCCTTTACTATTTTCCTATTTTTCTTAGGCTTATTACCCATACTGCCTGAAGGTTTTTTGTTTGAAAAAGGTCAAGGTGTGAACCTGTATATCTCTTCTGGTGAATGGTGGCGCTTGGTTACGCCGATTTTTTTACACAGTTCATTTTCGCATTTATTGTTCAACTGCTTTGCACTCGCCATCTTTGGTCCTCCCCTCGAACGATTGCTGGGCAGTCTTACATTTACGGTCTTTTTTCTTATCACAGGTATTTCAGCAAATATTATTACCTTTATCCTGCAGCCGCCTACCTATATCCATGTAGGGGCAAGCGGAGCGATTTTTGGTTTGCTTGGCTTTTATTTATATCTCGTTTTATTCCAAAAAAATCGGTTACCAACACAAGAGGTTAAAATGATATATACGCTAATCGGTGTAGGCGTGTTGATGACATTCATCCAACCGAACATAAACATTACTGGTCATCTCTCAGGACTTGCTGCTGGTTTACTCCTTGCATCTTTATTTATCCAAAATAGACTTAAGCGCTAGTGTTGTTCCATTTAAAAAAGCAAAGGCCTAGCCTCCGCTTTTTGTATGGAAAAGGTGGCGGGGCTTCGCATAACCAGCTCCGCACCGCCATTAGGTAATGCATTTTTAGAACCTGAACCTTTTTCATCGTTAGGCTTTAGATCAGATGCTCATGGATGTTTTTTATGTTCGCTATAAGAAAACCAATCGTTCATGAATTCAGCATCTTTTTGTTCTAAGTCAACGAGCTTCCCTTCCCGAGGTCCTGCTCCTGATTTCACGATAGCAGCAATCGTGGACAATTGCTTTCTTCTTTGAAAATAGCTCACTCGTCGGTCGAATACTTGCAGTCGACTCTTTTGAAAAATATACGTTTGTTTAGATACAATTCTGGTTCGTAATTGCAATTGATTTCCATTAATATTCCAGCCGACTTCTCTGAATTTTAAATAAGCCCAGACAGCAGCTATTGGGATAAGAGCGAAAGACGCTAATCCCCAAGGCCAAAGAATCCATGATGCAGCAGCAACAATGGGAATGATAATAAATAATTGCCTAAAGAAATAACGGATATAGGATCGTTTCGGTAACCCCTTCAATTCCGTCTGTAGCTCATATCCGGGTACGAACTGATTTATTTTTTCTTTTAGCTGTTCTTTTTTCACAAGCGGAAAAAGCAAAATGTTAACTGTATCCCTATCTGATGCTGAACCGCCTGCATATTCAAGGTACACACTTGCATACCCGAGCGGTTGCCTGATTAAATTCTCAGCGATTTTGATCCCTTGAATTTTTTTCAGCGGAATCGTTAATTGTCTTTTTTCTAATAATCCACGAGAAATAATTAATTCTTCTCCTACCTTTTCAGCTGTAAAATAGGCATACATTAAGACAATTCTTGCTGTAGCAACAAGATAGGCTACTATGAAAAGTAAGAGCACCATAAGGATCATTAAAAGAATACCCGATTGAATGAATTGTTGTGCTTCAGCTGATATTTTTTTAAAAGGAATTAATTCATCAAATTGCGAAAGAAATGCTGCCGCACCGGAAAGAACGACCCCAATCCCACCTGATGTAGCCGCCATTAAAAACAGCTGAGGAAAAGTTTGTTTAAATACAACAGATGCTGAATCTGTCTCATCCTCTTTGGCTAATTCCTTCCCAGTGTCTGCCTCATTGACATGATCACTGTCCAGCTTCCTTTTCCCTGCTTTTTTCACTTCATTAAAAATGGCGATAATTTCGTTTGATTCTTGCTTTGTAATGGCAGTTAATTCTGCTTCCGGCTTCCCCCCATTTGACCCAGCTGTTTCTATCTTAAGCTGAGCTAGACCAAATATTCTTTGTAGGATTCCTTCTGAAACATCAATACTATGTATCCGTTCAAAGCGAATATATCGTTTTTTTCTTACAAACACACCGGATTCAATTCTAAGTTCACCATCTTCTACCCAATATGTAAGCCTAAGCCAGGAAAGAAAAGAAAAGACGATGAGAAAAAAGAAGATCACACCAAAAATAATGAATTGTATACCTTTACCGCTGCTGCCTCCCAGAAATAAGAGGACAACTAACGGAATAATTGCTTCCTTCAACGTTTGCAAGATACCAGACAAAACTGCAACAGGATGAAGTCGTTTAGGTTCAAACATCGTCTTCCTCCACACTGGCCATTTTTGATATATAAAAGCGCAACTCATCAGCCTCAGTAAGTTCCAAAGCTGGTATCTCATGGGTCGTTGCGGCCGTAGAAATTTCTACAGAAGCCAGTTGATATTTCCGGAGCAGTGGTCCTTGGTTTGTCTCAACATGCTGAACTCTAATCATAGGCACCAATGTCCGCTTAATAATAAATAAACCGCTCTGGATTTCTATCTCTTTCTCCCGAACATCATATCGCCAACGCTTCCATTTCATTGACGGAAAAAGAAAGACCGATATGTACGTCACAGCTGCTGAGATTAGTCCAGCTGCTCCTATCGCCCAATAGGGCCAATCAAAAAGAATGGTCACAACAAGTATTGCAATAGTTATAACCCAACAAATTGCTGCATTTATTGCGCCGCTGACACGCCAAACCTTTAGCGCTTTACTTGAAATTCGGTTTCTCGGCTCCACACAACCGCTCCTTTCTCCCACTAAACTCCTATAATCAGTATACTATATAAAATATTTCCAGAATATAAAAAAAGAGGATATCCCACAAAGTTCTGACCACAGATTTTACACAGTTAATCGTGTTACATACACGAATTTGAGCTGTATATAGCTGTTGTTTGGGTCAGACCACTTTGTTAGGGACATCCTTATTTATTACATATTATTTATTTAGTTTTTCTCTTTTGTTATAGCTGTTATTGCTACGGTTGCTGTTGCTGCTGCCGCTGCCGCTAGGTTTACGGCTGTCTCTGCGTTTAGCACCGCTATAATCTTTTCTACCTGTTGAAGGTCCGCGACCATTACGTTGTCTGCCATTAGATCCAGACTTATTATATCCGCCACGTTTCGATGGCATTGGTGCTTCATCTGTCAATTTAATAGGAGTTGCATCCGGTTCTTTAGTTAGTGATTTTAACGCCGCTGCAACAAGATCAGCTGCACTGTATTTTTGAAGCATTTCTTCAGCTTGCCCTAGGTATAGAGACAAGTCTTCATTTTCTACAGTGTTCACAATTCTTTCTGTTACTGCTTTTTGTTGGCCTTCCAACGCTTCCGTTAAAGTTGGAATTTTCATTTTCTCCATACGTTTTTTCGTTGTATGTTCAACTGCAGCCAATTGACCTCGTTCTCTTGGTGTCACAAATGTAATTGCCTCACCATGTTTTCCTGCACGACCAGTACGTCCAATACGGTGAACATAGCTTTCTGGATCTTGAGGAATGTCAAAGTTATATACATGTGTTACGCCTGAAATATCAAGTCCACGCGCCGCTACGTCTGTTGCAACAAGAACATCAATGTTGCCTTCTTTAAACTTCTTAAGAACTGACAAACGCTTCGCTTGACTTAAATCGCCATGAATTCCTTCAGCAGAATAACCACGGATATTCAATGCAGAAGAAAGCTCATCAACGCGGCGTTTTGTACGACCGAATACGATAGCAAGTTCTGGAGTTTGTATATCTAATAAACGAGCTAATGTATCAAATTTTTCGTTCTCTCTTAGCTCAATATAATATTGATCAATAAGAGATACAGTCATTTCTTTTGCTTTAACACGTACAAGAGTCGGATCTTTCATGAAGCGTTCTGCAATCTTGCGAATAGGTTCTGGCATAGTAGCAGAAAATAGCAAAGTTTGTCTTTCACCTGGTACATTCGAAAGAATTGATTCGATATCCTCAATGAAGCCCATGTTCAACATTTCATCCGCTTCATCCAAAACAACCGTGTGAACGTTGCCCAATTTAATATTTTTACGTTTGATATGATCTAATAAACGACCTGGTGTACCTACGATAATATGTGGGTTTTTCTTTAATGCACGAATTTGACGATCAATATCTTGCCCGCCGTATACCGCCATTACGCGAGTGCGTTTTCCGTATCCAAGCTTGAATAATTCTTCAGAAACCTGAATAGCAAGCTCACGTGTTGGTGCGATTACGATTCCTTGTACGTTATCATCTTGAAGATCAATATTCTCAATTAACGGAATACCAAATGCGGCTGTTTTACCTGTTCCAGTTTGAGCTTGACCAATAATATCTTTCCCTTCTAATGCCAAAGGAATGGTTTGTGCTTGAATCGGACTTGCTTCTTCAAACCCCATTTTTTCGATTGATTTCATAGAAGTTCTGTCTAAACCTAATTCACTAAATAATGTCAAAATATTCGTACTCCTTTATAATTCATATATTTGTCAACATCCAAAATGGCTTGTGACGTTTGAATTGGGTCATTTGACCACAATTCACCAACTACGAGCTGGTTCTTGTTTATTATTTATCGTTTAAGAAAAGTTTTCTCAATGATCACCTAAAATACTTGCGTTTTTTAAATCCGAACTCCATTATAATAAATAAAAAGTCCCGAACAAAAGTCAAACCTTGCGCAAATACTGACCTCGCGCTAGGTTCAGGAAATCTTTTTACAAAACATGTACCAAGAATGAAATTCAAAAATGGAAAGATCAAAGTAGCATACAAATTCGCATGTTTATTCAGGTGAGGGCTGCTGCATCTTTTTTTCCTATGAGACAGGAGCCTACATAAAAGAAAAACTGTTTTGGACTTCAAGGATGAAATCCAAAGACAAAGCTGCAATTATGCCATAGTTTATGAATAGCCATCATGTAATTATCCAAAATGATTGCATATCAAATCCTATAGAATAAAACAAAACTTGACTTAAGCCAAGCTTCCCATAAAAAAACAGGCCCTTATGCGTTTGGGGAATGCGGAGTGGAAAGGAACCACAAGGATCATTTCTGGCAAGAGGGGTAGGAGATAATCAGAATCTCCCATCTATCATGTCATGAGCTTATGGAGCCAGCTACAGACAGCTGGACCTTCCTATTAGCAATTTAAGCTGCAAAGTGAGACAGCTTTTTATATTATTCAAGACGCGTGGCCTATTTAATCTGAAAGTACAAGATCTTCACCAAGTGAAGAATGAAATAACGTTTGTTTCTTAAAGAAACGATAAACAATCTTTGGATTAGTTATAGTATATACCATCTTCAACTTCCAAAGACATTTAAACTCATAATACATGTTACCATTTTCAGGTCGTTATTGCAATAAAGGAATCTAAAACTCAAACGAAATAGGCCGATTGAAAGAGGTGTTTTTATAGGATTTTTACCATTAACCTCCAAACCATTTATACCTTTGTGACGTTAGGCACCTCGTAACTCATAACTCGAGTGGCTAAGTTTATTCGTCAAATACCAAATACATGAAATAGCTTAGTCATTAAAATAAGCCGATAAAATCTCCATAAACGGAAATTCACCGACTTATTACAGAACTCAATTTTGTAAAGCTTGAACAATTTCTTCTAATTTCATCCCTCTTGAGGCTTTTACTAGGATTAAATCATTTAGAGACGTACGCTGCTTTAAATCAGCAATTAATGTGGATTTATCATCATATGAAAACACTCGTTCTTCTGGAAAAGATCGGCGAGCTCCTTCAGCTATAAAATGACCAAGCGAACCATATGTAAAGACTGCATTGATCTTGTCTGGCTGAATGTTTTCACCAATATTTACATGATAATCTTCCTCTTGATTTCCTAGTTCTAACATGTCACCAAGGATGAGATATTTATTTTGGAATCCTGAAAGACTTTCAATCAGTTCAATCGCTGCCTTCATTGAGGTTGGACTTGCATTATAGGCATCATTAATGATTTTTTCCCCTTTTGCTCCTTCAACCATTTCCATTCTCATATTGGTTAATCGGACCGATTCAAACCCTTTTCTGATATTAGCATCATTTACACGCAACAGTTTGGCTACAAGCATAGCAGCTAACGCATTTTGTACATTATGAAAACCAAGAACTGGAATCGTATATGGGTCTCCATTTATTTCAAAAGAAGTACTATTCTCATTTTGAGTTATGGAGATGGGGTAAAGATCATTTTTGTTTTCTCTACCAAAAGATACAACGTGAAGGTTCGTTAAGTCGCGTTCAATTCGATCACGTAATAATGGTTCATCTCCTTGGTAAATCAGCGTTCCGCCATCTTTAAGGCCTGAAACAATCTCGAGTTTAGCATTTGCAATTTCTTCTCTTGAACCGAGATCCAATAGATGAGACTCGCCAATATTCGTAATAATTGCCAAGTCTGGTTCTGCAAGTGTGGACAGAAATGCAATTTCACCACGGCTGCTCATGCCCATTTCGAGAACGGCCACTTCTGTGTCTTCATCCATTCCTAGAATGGTTAACGGAAGTCCAAGATGATTATTAAAGTTTCCGCTTGTTTTATGAATGCGGTAGGTTGTTTGCAGTAAGGACGCTATCATATCTTTCGTGGTTGTTTTTCCATTACTCCCTGTAACGCCAATTACTTTACAATTTAGTTGCTTTCGATACGCCCTGGCTAGTTTCTGTAATGCTTTTTCTGTATTCTCTACAAGGATGACCGGAAGTCCGGCTGGCAGTTCCCCCGCATCCTTTTGCCACAAAGAAGCAGCTGCCCCCTGCGAAATGGCCTTTTCTACATATTGATGTCCATCAACATGTTCGCCACTAAGGGGGATGAACAAGTTGTTAAACTCAATATTTCTAGAATCAATCGAAACTCCTGCCGCTATAATGGATTCAAAATCTGTAATGTTATTCAACCCATCGACCATTTCATGGATTTGCTTTAACGTTTTTTTTAACATCATGTTCCTCCTAGGGTTTTAGAAAATTGCGGCTTATCCCTTATCACCAAGCTATTTCAGTAAGGAAAACGACAGCCATTCGGTTGTCGTTTCCACTTCTAGGCTGCAAAGCATCCCATTAAAAGCTATATTTAATCTTCTGCTTTTCTTCATAACGTTCTTGCGCCAAATTCACTAATGTCTCGATTAATTGAGGATACTCCACTCCTGTATGTTTCCATAATAAAGGAAACATGCTAAATGGCGTAAAGCCAGGCATCGTATTTACTTCATTAATATATGCTTTTCCTTCTTTCGTTAAGAAGAAGTCAGCACGAACCAATCCGGAACAATCAAGTGATTTGAAGGATGTAATAGCCATTTCACTTAAAGACTGATAGTCCGTTTCGGAAATCTCTGCCGGGATGACCATCGCGGTATCTCCATCTTCATATTTTGCTTTATAATCATAGAAATCTTTTTTTGCAATAATTTCGCCAGCTACCGAACACTTAGGGTGGTCATTGCCGAGAACGCCAATTTCAATTTCACGAGCAACGATTCCTTCTTCAACAATAATTTTCCGGTCAAATAGGAATGCTTCAACAAACGCAGCTGCGAGCTCTGCCCTATTCACACATTTACTAATTCCAACACTTGATCCGAGATTCGCTGGCTTAACAAAGCATGGATAGCCTAATTCAGCTTCAATTTTGTCATAGGCGCGGTCCTTATCCGTTTCCCACTCTGAACGAATTAACCATGTATATTTAACTTGTGGTAGTCCTGCTTGGGCAAAAATATTCTTCATAATTACTTTGTCCATGCCAGCAGACGAAGCTAGAACTCCATTTCCTACATAAGGTACATTTACTAATTCCAGCACCCCTTGAACTGTACCATCTTCTCCATTCGGACCATGAAGGAGAGGGAAAAGACAATCGAACCCTTCTCCATCCTCTTTGGAAACTTGCCCTGTAGAACGAATTGCTAAAGGTGACATGGCATCTTCAGCTGATAATATAAGACTTTTCACGCTCTCAACCGGTCCGGTCAACTGAGGCCCTTTTACCCAAACCCCTTCTTTCGTTATGTATATCGGATATATATCAAACTTCTCTAAATCTAATGCTTTAATGACCGCTAAAGCCGTCTGCAGCGAAACGTCATGCTCAGCAGACTTTCCGCCATAAAGCAGTCCAAGTTTTGTTTTCATTTTCATTAAACCTCCAATACTCTTTTCACTTTATCCCGCATTAACGGGCAGTAAGATCCCAACCTCAAGGCTTAGATGAATCGAAGAAGCCTGAGTGGGGGATGAAGAAACCCCCACTGATTGAAGTTTTACTTTATTATTGTACCACCTTCATCTTCAGTTAAAAATGAAAAAGAAGTACTGTTTGATAACTTACCTAAACATACCAATAGTTCTACCGCACATACCTTACATCTTATGTAGCAATAGCACGGACTACACCATGAATTATCGCGTTTTACTTAAATGACCCACATAAAAAATAGGACTGACTAAAAGCTCAGTCATTCTCACTTTATCCGATGTATCACGATGAAAATCATCAAACATGGAATGTTTACTTCAGCAAAATAAGATCGTTTAGTTAAGAATAACGCTCCATTCTTTAGTCTTTCGATGTAAAACAATTAACGCTTTTGGCCGTTGATCCTTCAAATCATTAAATCCGTCCATCATATCATCCATATTTACATAGTCGCCAATGATCCAACCCGGAATTTCTATTTTGGTCCTCGAATGCTGAATATCCTGAAGGGAAAAGACAACACCCTCAGCCGTTAACGGGATGAGCCTTTGAAGCACATCAAAAGGGATTTCTGGGTACTCCCTTTTTTTCTTTAATCCAAACCAACTTCTTTCGACACGTAATGTCTCCAGTTTCAACATAAGTGCATTACCAAATATTTGAGTTAATGCATCTTGGTTTCGAAAATAAACCTTATTGAACCACCCATCATCATGCGCAAGATAAACAAATTGATTATTCAACTTTCCGAAAAATGGTGGACGTAAGTGAGTTTTGCAATGGCCAACATACAAAAGTTCAGCAATTTCTTGACCATTTAATTCATCAAGCCCTGCTTCCTCTTCAAAATCAATCCAGCAAAAATCACCATACCCATATACATGATCTTTCAGGAGTTTTTCAACATCTCCATTCGGAACAAATTCCAATAGCGTATTCATGTTAAACTCCCCATCATCATATCCATGTTTCAACAATAAAAGATTAGGTAAGGGTCCTTCATACGAATAAACAAATTCCCGAAACGTCATGCCGGAGAAAATCACAAATCGCTCAGAAGCATGCAAGTGTATATATAGGACGTCTCTTATCTCATTTTTCATAATACCAATACCCTCCACAACAGTTATTGGTGATAAAGTGAAACTTCAATCAGTGAAGGGCTCCTCATCCTCACTGATTGTTCGTTGAACCAATCATCGGGCATTTACGGGCAGATGATCTCCCACTCACTCTACTTGGATTCCCTAAAAGCCTTGAAGCGGGAGTCATGTTGCTCGTTAATGCGGGATAAAACTGGTGAAATTATCATCCATCATCACTATTATCATTTTACCAAATCATTTGAAATAATGTGAAAAAACCTCCAAGTTACTCATAATTCTTCATTATTTTGAGGGAGATCCTTCTCTTTATAAAGAGTGAATGAAAGAATAGATTCATCCATAATAAAAAAACAGCTATTGGATTTTATCCCTTTAGCTGTCTTTTTTGTGAAAAAGGGGCGAGGCTTCGCAAAGTCAGCTCCGCACCGCCACCTTCAAAAGATTATACAGTTTGAGAACCTGAACCTTTTCATCGTTTTCGTTTTAGTCAGGCGTTCATGGATGTTTTTATCAAAAGTTATGACACTTTTTCAGGTTTAAAATTACCTTCCCATTTAGAGATAACAATCGCTGCAAGAGAGTTCCCAATAACATTTACCACTGTACGACCCATATCAAGAATACGGTCGATCCC
Source organism: Paenibacillus sp. FJAT-29882 (assembly GCF_001510645.1). Taxonomy (GTDB): domain Bacteria; phylum Bacillota; class Bacilli; order Bacillales; family DSM-1321; genus Peribacillus. Next base: position 24,111 of record NZ_LMVB01000013.1, read on the forward strand.
AGCTATAAACGCCAACCCTTCGATAGGAATTCCAACTGTGCCTAATGTAGCTAATAGAACAACGAAAGAGACTCCTGGTACACCAGCAATACCTTTAGATGTGACCATCAATACTAGCATTAACGAAATTTGATCAGCAATACTCATATCAATGCCATACATTTGAGCAATGAAGATAGCAGCTAATGCTTGATACAAAGTGGAACCGTCAAGATTAAAGGAGTAACCAGTCGGTATGACAAAAGAAGCAATATGCTTAGGACATCCCGCCTTTTCCATTTTTTCCATAATTTTCGGAAGGACAGCCTCAGAGCTTGCTGTTGAAAAGGCTAATATAAGCTCCTCTTTGATTAGTTTAATTAATTTGAAAAGACTATAACCGACTAATTTCGCGATAATTCCCAAGACCACGATCACAAAGAAAATCATCGTTCCATATACTGAAATCACTAACTTTCCTAGCGGGATAAGAGAAGCCAATCCAAACTTAGCAACAGTGACCCCAATCAAGGCAAACACTCCAAAAGGAGCAAACCTCATAATTTGATTCGTAACATAAAACATTACATCTGCTGTTCCTTGAAAGAATGCCAAAACCGGCTTCCCTCTTTCTCCGATCGCATTAATCCCAAGCCCAAATGCCAGAGAAAAGAAAATAATGGCTAGCATGTCCCCTTCAGCAACCGCAGCAATCGGATTCGTTGGTACAATGTTCACAATCGTATCGATTAGTGATTCGCTTTCCTTCGACTCTGCTGTATCAACATAACTGCCGATATCCGTTTGATCAAGTTCCCCCATATTCACTCCAGCGCCTGGCTGCAGTACATTTGCCGCAATGATTCCGACTATAATTGCAATTGTCGTCACAATTTCAAAGTACAAAATCGTCTTACCGCCGATTTTCCCAAGCTGCTTGATATCACCAACACCTGCAACAGCGACAATAATACTGGCTACAATAATCGGCACGACAATCATTTTAATTAAACGAAGAAATATATCGCCAATTGGCTGTAAATAAGACGCAATCGTTGGACTACCATAAAAGATCGCCCCCACGATAATCCCTAGGACTAGACCAATTAATATTTGGCTAGCTAAGCTTATTTTTTTCATCTAACATCCTCACCTTCTGTAAATTCTTTGCTAAAAAAGCAAATGTCTCGGTAAGGGAAACAAGATAGACGGTTTCACGCAATAAAAAAAGACACTACGGGTGTCTTTGGGCGTGAACAATTTACATTTTGTTCCCTCTAAGACGCTGACGAGGTTAGCTGTCGGGTTAGGACCTGGAAACACATGCCCCTTCATAAGAATTCACCCCAAGCGGTACAGGACCACGAAATTGGTTCCCCCGTTCCATTAAGATTAAGCGGAAATAACATTATACTAAAATATTATATTAAAAATCCAAAACTGTAAATATATTTTTCATATTACGGGTAGGAAATTTACCCCATTACAGTCTCACACACGCTTTACAAACCTATTTTTGCCAAAGAAAGGAATGCTATTCATTATTCACACGGGATCACATATCCACGTGAACGATAAATAGCATTCCTTTAGCTCAATTATTTTTCTAACAGTCCAATTAAAAAGAAACGAAGTTTTTGACGTTTAGATAGTTCATTAAATGCGTTAATTGTCACTTTTTCAGTTTGAAGAGGCGTGATAAATGCAGGCTTTTTATAAGGAATGCTTTTCGAATCCTTTAGAATGATATTCCCTAATTCAAGTCCATCTTTCACTTCCTGAATTCCAGCAAATTCGAGGCCCGTTGTGATCACTTGCTTTGTGACAGTACCGTTTCCATTCAGCTTGTAAACAGATGGTTTTTTTTCTAATTGAATCGCTGCTTTTGGCAAAGAAAGTACACCCTTCGCTTCCGCAGTCACCACAGACAATTTCACTTTAGAACCAATCATTATAGATTCGGGTTCTTCTTGCATAGTCGCTTGAAAAGCATATTTACTCGGAGTTCCAACAGTTGTCTCTGTTTCTGGAAACGGCTGAATTGCGGATATTGTTCCATTAATTCTCTTTTTTCCACTCGATTGTTTTGCAATAATTTTCATGCCAGGTTCTGCTTTTTTTGCCTGTTGTTCATTAAGAGAGCCTTCAATTGCTAACGTATTTGAAGCAATTGTTACAATTGGAGACTTCAGTTGTTTATTTACTTTCTTCACAATTCCTTCCGTTTCACTTGCCGTCATTGCCGTATCGCCATGTTCATCCAAATAGTTTAACTGGCTTTCATAAGCCCGTATTTTCTCTTCAAGTTTCTTCTTCTCTAATTCTTGTTTATAGATCTCCTGTTGAATCGAACTTATGATCATCGCAGAAGAATCAGGATCATCTAAAGGGAATCCTGCCTCTTTTGCTACTTCTCTTTCTTTAGCAGATGGTGCCTCTGGAATGGTATCCTGATAACTGGATAACTCATCAATATATTCTTCGATCCCCGCTATTTCGCCCTCATAACGGTTCTTCTCTGTTTCAAGTTCTCCCTTTACCCGATCCAGTTTAGGTGTTATGTATTCAAATAAAGGCGTGCCTGCCGTTACTTCATCTCCCTCTTTTACAAGGAATTTTTGAAATTCTTTATCTTGGTCATTATAATAATAGTTGTACTCTTCCAATGGTTTAATTACCGCATCTGTTTCAAATCTTTCTATAATATCTGCTTTCTTAACTTCGGTCCACTCTCCGGCTAATAAAGTCCGAGCCACCTTACTATCTTTTTTCTCAATTAAAAAAAGGTTCAAAGCAATGAAACCCGTTGCAAGTACGGCTAGTGTACCAATTTTCCATTTATTCATATAGCCCCACCTCCCTTATAAAAACACACGAACATCGATATAAGCCAAAAATGCGGCTACAAACCAAGATGCCAGGTAAAACACACAAATCATAATAAGTGGGATGTATTTATTTTTCTCAGTCAACTCTCGTAAATAGTAGTAGATGATTCCGATAATCGTTATCTGAAATAAACTAATTTCCCCAAAAAAGTGAATAAAGTATTCATTTGAGAGGATAGATTGACTAATCACTCCTAATGAAAATGGATTATCACTTTGGTTTAAATCCATCTGCAAAAGAAATGGTATGTATACTACCTTTTCTAGCAAGTGCAAAGCAAAGGCAATCATTTGAACAACTGCAACTTTCTTAAATGGGATATCTAAAATAACCCAAAAAACAACAGCAGCCAACACAACATAAAAGGTTGGGTACAGAAGGCCTGCCAGCAGTTTCCCAGCTATAACAAGTAGTTTCCCTGCTTCATATTCACTTTCTCCAAGCTTGGTTATTTCCTTTGACATAGATTCAGACCCTATTCCATAATAGGCTTCCAGAAGAAAGATAACGAAACTACATAGATACACCAACAGTAGCTTAGTACCGAATCCGGTTATTCCTTCTGCCTGTTCTAATTGATATCTGTTTGTTCTCGGCTGAAACAGGCCCTTTAATATTTGAACTTGATAGGTCATATTCGCTCCCCCGTGCAAAAGTAAAATGTATTTATCCTCTATTCTATCTCATTTTGAAAGGTATTGAGGAATAATGACATAAAGTGATGATAAAATAGGCACATATACCTAGTTTCTATATTTTCTTCTTCCATAGCTCAACATTTAATTATAGATTTCTAACAATTTTTCTACCCATACCACAAATAACTTAATAGACCCATCGATAATTAATTGTTATTTTATCTAGTATATACATACCCTCCGACCTATTCGGTTAATCCTCAAATAGCCATTCAGTCACTTTTAGAATTATTATACCTAAAGAAACCCCGAATCATATGCATTTCAATGATCTGCTCTCGGGGGTTTCTTTGTATAGCTTTCTCAATATTATCCTGGCTACCTTATGATAGGTCGTAAACGTATCGCAAATCGTCTTTTAGACTAAATCAGTAACCGATTATTTTGTAAAGCTTATGGGAAACTGAATGATGGACAAACTAGTGAGTAGCGACAATTTTCCTATATATAGTGAAGATCGTGACATAACATATGATTACCCAAGGCAGTTCCAGGCGTATTCGAAATCGCTGTAGCATAGCTGGTTCTATCTATCTCATTAACAAGTTCTTTTATTGGCAATGTTGCAAAAAATCCAGCGACAGCTTCATCTATAACAACTTCATCATTCAGTCAATCATAAGCATGATCTAGAATTCCAGCGATTTCAATTTAATACTTCCCCACAACTCATTTAAGAAAAGGCCTGATCAATCGCCTGTCCAAAATCTACTTCCTTATTCTTCACATATCGTTTTGTCATATTTAAATCCTTGTGACCCGCCAACTTCGATACTGTCTGTAACTCCACCCCGTTATCTATCAGTTGCTGACAGAAAGTATGCCGGAGCTTATGTGGATTAACATGATACTTTTTTAACATATATTGCACAGATCGTGGAGTGATTCGCTGCCCATAGCTGGATAAAAAAAGCGGTCCTCTAAGACCTTTATTTTCACCTAAAAAATAACCTATATGCTGAATTGCTTCTTGAGACAACGGTACAATTCTATCTACTTCATTCTTTGAATTACGAACGACTATCGCTTTCTTTTCATCCTTCTCCACAAGATCACTATCATTTAGATCACATAACTCAGAAACCCGGACGCCGGTATGAAGCATGATATACACCATTGCAGTGTTCCTTAAATTCCCATCTGCTTCTACCTCTTTTAATAAGGTCTTTTGTTCCTGCAACGTCAGCACTTCAGGAATATCGTTTTTTTGCTCATTAATTTTCCGGTCTATATTCTTCATCAAAGAGGACTGACCAAGATATTTACAATACACTTTCAAGGCCATATAATGTTTCTCTATCGTCCCTGCGCTTCGTTGGTTAGTTTCTAAATGATCTAGATAAGCCTGAATACCATCTTCACTCAAGTGCCCTCCAAAGTCCTTTTCTGCCCACTCAAAAAATTGGGTAAGCACACCTGAATAAGTCTTAACTGTATTTTCCGATTTCTTTTGTTTTTTCAACCACTCGGTAAAGGAGCGAAATGTCATTTCTTGGTCAAATGCTTCATTATGACGTTCCAACGTAAATTCATTCCTCCAGTGAAAATTCAGAAGTTTAACTAATTTTAACACAAGTTTACCTTTAATACGAAATCAGTTCACCGCCAAATGTCTTCTTTCTCCCCAAAAGAATGATAACCTCTTTAACATTTTTACTCTGTTAAAGGATATTCAAAAGTCCGGTAAAAAAGCTTGCTAATTATAGCAAAGCGCATTTTTGACCTTCTGTTAAAATCAGGCACGTCCTGTGCTGCAACAGAGAAGGTAGCACATCCTATACAAGTCCGGTCCTCAACGTTCCTGTATATGCAAAAGGTCTGAGACGAAATCCCTCGCAGAACTTCTCGGCTCTTTTATCCACCTTTTTGAACAATTGAAAAAGAGACCAGCTATAAATAGCTGATCTCTCGAATTGCTTGGCAACGTCCTACTCTCACAGGGGGAGACCCCCAACTACCATCGGCGCTAAAGAGCTTAACTTCCGTGTTCGGAATGGGAACGGGTGTGACCTCTTTGCTATCGCCACCAAACAATAAAGGAATATCATTCCTTCAAAACTAGATAATAAGAAGGGTTTTTGCTTTTTTCAAGAACAATAAGGTTAAGTCCTCGATCGATTAGTATCAGTCAGCTCCACATGTCGCCACGCTTCCACCTCTGACCTATCAACCTG
>NZ_LMVB01000014.1:0-8185 GCF_001510645.1 Paenibacillus sp. FJAT-29882
TAAGAAAAAAAATAATATTAAATATTTGACGATTTTCGAAGAATTAAAACAAAAGATCACCAATGGGGATTACCCCATTGGTGATCTTTTCCCAGCGGAGCCTGACTTACAAAAACGATATAATGTGAGTCGTATTACTGTAAGGCACGCAGTTCAGTTATTGGTCGATGAAGGATATGTGCAACGGATTCATGGTGTAGGTACGATTGTCCTCAGTCAGAAAAAATGCTTTTAGAAGGAGGTTGAATGAGATAAGGATCTGGAGAAAAAATTACATTAACCAACGTGGAAAGCAGTTTTTAAATAGTATAAATCGGTAACATAAAGGGGGGATTTCTACATGATGTTCCTTACATTCTCTTTTTGACATTTCATCTAGTGTCAAGATATAATGAATGACAGTCATTCATTTGTGGAGGAGGTTCACGATATGCCAAGCAGTACAGGCGGTAAATATGATAAAATTTTAAAAGCTTCCATTGACGTTATTTCTGAAAAAGGTCTTGATAAGTCTTCCGTTTCAGATATCGTAAAAAAAGCTGGAATTGCACAAGGAACTTTTTATTTATATTTCCCATCCAAAAATGATTTAATACCAGCTATTGCGGATAACCTTATTACCATAACTTTAGATGGCGTTCGGGAAAGGATTCAAGGGAAAGAAAACTTTTGGGACATCTTAGAAGTTGTAATTGATGAAACGTTAAAGATAACAGATGCGCACAAAGACATTATTGTCCTCGTTTATTCAGGGCTTTCAATTAATCATTCAATGGAAAAATGGGAATTGTTATACCGACCTTATTATGATTGGCTTGAGGATATAATAAATAAAGCCATTCAAAATAATGAAATAATTAGTAATATTAATGTTAAATGGACATCTAGAACTATTATAAATCTTGTTGAAAATGCGGCTGAGCGATATTATATAGGCCGTGAGCAAGATGATACGCTCGAAGTATTTAAGGATGAAGTATTTAAGTTTTTAAGAAGATCGTTGTTTAGAACATAAACAAAGTATTGGGTATTTTCCAATACTTTTTATTTAACATGATAATGACTGATAGTCATTCAGTTTAGGAGGCGTTTAAATTGAATTGGTTAATCGTGTTTATTGCTGGGATTTTAGAAGTGGTATGGGCGTCAGGCCTTAAGTATGCGGATACGCTTTTAGATTGGGTTATTACCGTATTCTTAATTGCAGTAAGTTTTATTTTACTCATTCGTTCTTACAAAACGATTCCTGTCGCAGCAGCTTATACGGTATTCGTGGGAATTGGAACTGTCGGTACTTACTTTGTAGGAATCTTTTTAGGTGACCCTTTCTCTATTGAACAAATATTCTTCTTAACCATTTTAGTAGCTGGAGTAATTGGAATGAAGACATCCACTAAAAAAGATGATGAGAAAACAGGAGTTGAGCATTAATGGTTTGGGGATTATTAGTACTAGCAGGTATTGAGGAAGTTATTGCTACGATTGCAATGAAATACATGGATGGTAGAAGAAAAAAATGGCCTATATTCGTGATGATAATTGGCTTTATTCTTTCATTTTACTGTCTGTCGGAGGCTATGCAAGTACTCCCTGCTGGAGTTGCTTATGCAGTATGGACGGGTATAGGTAGTGTAGGAATCACTTTAGTCGGTATTTTATGGTTTAAAGAAAAATTCATGTTTTCTCAATTTATATCACTTGGCTTAATTTTAATAGGTGTCATTGGTTTAAGGATGACATCGTAGTAATTGACACGAAATCAAAAAAAAATTATTTGAACCAAATAAAAAACAAGAGAAAATATAGCTTGATTTTAATGTGTGGTAAGGGAACGTAAAGGGAGAGGACCCCCCTCCCACAACAGCTCTTCTGTTTCGATATCATATTTATGTTTTTAGTTATTCGGCAATCGGGCGCGATTGTGGAACAGCGCAGACAGAAAATGATCAAACTATTTTATAAAAAACAACCCCACCCAATATAATAAGAGTCTGTTTTGATCAATCTTTTTTAAAAACAGGCTCTTGCATATTTGGAAAATCGACGTTATAAGACGTGTTTTTTATTTTTATAAACCAACAGTTGGAGGATTAATCATGAATAATAATGAAGAAGTGAAGTTAAGATCATTAGAAAGGGAAGATTTAAAGTTTGTCCATAAACTTAATAATAATGCCAAAATCATGTCTTACTGGTTTGAAGAACCTTATGAAGCCTTTGTAGAGTTACAAGACTTATTTGATAAACATATTCATAAGCAAAGTGAACGTCGTTTTATTCTTGAAAAAGGGACTGAAATTCTCGGTCTAGTTGAGTTAGTAGAGATTGACTACATTCATCGTAGATCGGAGTTCCAGATTATTATTGACCCAAAACACCAAGGTCATGGCTATGCATTCATAGCTACTCGTTTAGCCATGAATTATGCGTTTTTTATTTTAAATTTGCATAAACTGTATTTGATTGTTGATAAAACGAATGAAAGAGCGATTCATATCTATAAAAAGGCCGGCTTTCAAATAGAAGGGGAATTGCAAGATGAATTTTTCGTTGGTGGCAAATATCGTGATGCATTTAGAATGTGTATCTTTCAGGAGGAGTATGTAAAAATTAATCTACATTAATGGAGTAAGAATCTGGTAATAATCGTCAAACTTTGATTTTATGAGTATGCCTATGAAACGGTTTTAAATTAACTGTTATGATAGTGTAACCAATGTTGTATTGATAATTAAGAAATTGACAATCACCATCTTGGATTTAGTAGATTTATAGTACCTAGTATAAATAACTAAAAGGAAATAACCTCCAATAAGTTGCTGAAGAAGCAGGAAAGAATCATTCAATTGAATATGTTAAGAGCATGTTTTGATCAATCTTTTTTTCAAAACATGCTCTTTCTATTTGTTCATTTATCAAGGTTATTTGTATTAATTTGATCAAACTTTGTTTCAAAGCTACGACTTTCCTGACGCTACCTCATGCCCATCAAAGGAACTAACATTGTGGCTGCAGGTACGTGGAATGCACTTACCGTCCTAGTGGTAGCTGATCATGGTAATTTGTTGCATGCACCGGATATGTACATGGAAAAAATTGCAGTTGGTCCAGAAGTTGTTGGAATGATTGATATCAATGCACCGGTGCTTAAAAATTTACGAGCAGTCGCTAAGGCGAAAAATAAAGATATTGAAGATTTAGTTGTTGCGATTTTAAACCGAGAACGGCATGAACAAATCTTTCAAGAGGTTCGTGACTCTGGTGCTCGAATTAAATTAGTTGAAGATGGGGATGTTGCAGCAGCGATTAATACGGTTCTGGTGCAAAGATTGGATTTGTTTAAAAAAGCATATAGATTTCTTAACTGAATTTCTTTTTAAGCAGCAATTCCAAATAGTTTATGGATGATTTTCACTTGATTTTGGGCAGACTTGTCCTGTAAAACAAGTTGCCCCTTTTTAACCATATGCATCGCTTCTATTCCAGAAATCATGGCCTTTGCTGTTCGAAAGGATTTGAACCCTAACATTGTACGAACTCGCTTCTTGATAAACCGATGATCTTGTTCGACAATGTTATTGAGATATTTAACTTGTCTTATTTGGATACCTTCAGGAATCTTTTTCTTCCATTTCAGTTGTTGAATGGCGACTGGATAGGCTGGGTTCTTATCAACTGTTATGACACGAGGCTTAGAAACATGAAAAGACCGCAAAGCATTCTTGAAAAAGCGCTTTGCAACCTTTTGGTCTCTTGTTTTGCTTAGGTAAAAATCGATTGTGTTTCCTTCGGAATCCACTGCACGATACAGGTACATCCATTGACCTTTTACTTTTATGTACGTTTCATCCACTCTCCACGAGTCATTGGTTTGTTTGAGATGACGACGGATTCGTTTGTCTAATTCAGGACCATACTGATGAACCCAACGCATGATCGTTGTATGAGCAATGAATAAGCCCCGTTCCTCCATCATTTCCACCAAATCACGAAAACTGAGGTTGTACCGCAGATACCACCTCACCGTTAATAAAATAATATCAGGTTGATAATGTTTCCATTTGAACAAATTTTGGTTTTCCATACTGATCACACTCCTCTTTTAGAGTAATAGTATCAGTATGTCCAAGATTTAGAGATTACTTGCAATCAATTTAATCTTTTTGCACCAGAACCGGAATAACAATATTTATGAAATGATCGCAGAATAATAATCATAGATATAGTTTAAATCTATAGCAAGCGATAGAATTCAGGTGTTATGCTATATTGATTTATCAATGTCATAATTAACTTACATCTAAGTGGTAAACCGAGCTACACCTCGGTTCTATAATTCTGAAAATTAACAAAAATATTAAATGACCAACTGACTAATAGCCATCCCGCAAAACAAGTCGGCCGCGTAAATATTACATCATAAAAATACAACAGCCATCCGCTCAAAATGAACTGCACCCCAATTGTTAGACACAACTAACAATTGGAGGTGCACTTATTGGCCAGCCCGATGTCTTACTTCTTGACGAACCGTTTAGTGCGCTGGATGCTTTCACTAAAATGCAACTGCAAGATTTATTGTTAAAAATTCAAAAGAAACGTTTAACGACGATGGTGGTCGTTACGCATGACATTGACGAAGCACTTTACTTATGTGACCGGATTTTCATCCTCGGTGGTCAGCCCGGGACATTGCAGGCGGAAATGACGATTGATGTAGTGAAACCACGGGATCGAGGTAATTCGTTTCTGGCAGCGAAAAAGGCGGAAATACTAGAGTTATTACATATCGAAAAGGCGGTTGACTAAACATGGCAAATGAAGAAGTGATTTATCCATATGAAGGAAATTATAATATAACAGCTGATCTTCCATCAAGAGAGGATTTTACATGGGAAAAACTTGAATCGAATTTTAGTTGGTCTGTTACTGGAAAAGTGAATATGGCCTATGAATGTGTGGATCGCCATGTCGTGGAAGGGTTTGGGGAGAAAGTCGCGCTACATTATTTTGGGGAAAATGAAGAGTATACATTAACGTATCGCGAATTGAAAGAGAAATCTGATCTCTGGGCTACTGTTTTGAAAAAGCAAGGGGTGAAAAAAGGGGACTTCGTCTTTATCTTTTTATCAAAGCATCCCGATTGCCATATCGCAATGCTCGCCGCAATTAAGCTTGGTGCTGTTGTCGGACCGCTTTTTGAAGCGTTTATGGAAGATGCAGTGAAGGAGCGGATTGCTGATTGTGAGGGGAATTATTTAATTGCTTCACCAGAGTTGATGAAACGGGTGCCGCGTGCGGAATTGCCGTCACTGAAAACGGTTTTGATAACGGCGGAACCAGAACAATGCAATAGTGATGAGATTTCGTTATTTGCGGAAGCGCGAGCTGTTGAAGTTGAAGAAGCAATCATCGAGTGGGTGGATTTAGAACATGCGCTTAATATTCATTATACGAGTGGTTCGACAGGTCGCCCGAAAGGAATTGTCCATGCGCATCGAGCAATGATCCAACAATACATTACAGGCAGATGGGTATTGGATTTGAAAGAAGAGGATGTGTATTGGTGCACCGCCCACCCTGGTTGGGTGACAGGAACGGTATACGGTGTTTTCGCACCACTACTTAACCGGGCAACGATTATAATTCACGGCGGTAGGTTTAATGCCGATGAATGGTATTCCGTGTTGGAGAAATCTGGTGTCACAGTTTGGTATAGTGCGCCGACGGCTTTCAGAATGTTGATGGCGGAAGGGGATGGAAAGACAGCGACTTATGATTTGTCAAAGATCCGGCATGTTTTAAGCGTGGGCGAGCCGTTAAATCCAGAAGTGATCCGTTGGGGGATCAAAACGTTGTCCAATCGTATCCATGATACGTGGTGGATGACAGAAACAGGGGCTCAACTCATTGTTAATCTGCCATCCGAGAAGATTATTCCAGGATCGATGGGAAGACCATTTCCAGGAATTGAAGCGGCGATTCTAGGAGAAGATGGCGAAAAGCTTGCGCCTGGTGAAGTTGGTAATTTAGCTTTGAAAGCAAATTGGCCTGCCATGATGCGGGAAGTGTGGAAAGACCCTGCTAAGTATTCGATGTACTTCCCGTTCGAGGGGTGGTATGTGTCTGGTGATTTGGCGACAATCGATGACAACGGCTATATCTTCTTCCAAGGCCGGAGCGACGATATGATCAATTCCTCAGGTGAACGAATCGGTCCGTTTGAAGTGGAGAGTAAATTGATCGAACATCCAGCTGTTGCAGAAGTGGGTGTCATTGGAAAACCAGACGCGGTGAGAGGGGAAATCGTGAAGGCGTTTATCGTCTTAAAGAATGGCTATGAAGCAAGTGATGCGTTACTGCAAGAGCTCCGCCAATTTGTACGAAGTGGACTTGCAGCTCATGCGGCACCAAGAGAAATTGAATTTCTTGAGGAGTTGCCTAAGACGCCGATTAGCGGAAAAATCCTTCGACGTGAATTAAAGGCAAGGGAACTTCAAAAAGTCGGTGTCTAATCTCCTGAATTGGGACAGATGAGTCTGCTAAACAAGACAAAGTCCAATATTGCCCGAATTCTAGTAGTGAACGGATAAAGAAGTCACTTTCTACTTTAAATAGCATAGATATCGTTAGCCTGTTCGTAAAAGTACACTTTTGAGAACGAATTATTTTGTTTTAAATCAGCAGTCTTTCGTGTTCGTAAAACTAGAAAAAGTATTTAAGAACGTTCTTTTGTATTTGCGTACTTTTATGAACGTTTTTAGTAGAATAATAGAAAAAGGAATGAAAATGAGGTAGAAACAGATGGATATTCGAAGATTTATTAGCAGCAAGGATCAAAATAAGGGACGGCATTGAAGCAATGAAAGAATAGGGGACTGGTGAACGAGATGTTTTCATAGATAAACAAAGTGGTAAAGATTTTAATCGAATTCAATATCAGTTGCTTAAACGAATGGTGAGAAAAGGAGATGTGTTATACATCCATTTCTTAGATCGTTTTGGCGGGAATAAGGAAGATATTCTAATGACATCACAAAAAATATTCAGGCGGATATCGTAGTTTTGGATATGCTATTGTTGGATACTACTCAATTTAATTTACAAATGCGTGGTCTAACTCCAGCGTCTTTAGACGGTATCAGCTTTTAGACTTAACCTTAAATGTCCATACTTGTATAGTGATGCGGAAGTATAGACGGCGAATAAATGTTGTAATTTAACATAAACAGGTGATAATTATGACAATAAAATATATCCTCAATTCAGGAGAATGCTAATGAAAAAAGAGGCAAGATTATAATTTTAGGAAACATTTCTCAACAAAAGAGAATCAGAGATGAACATCATTTTGAAAAAAGATAAGTGGATCTGTTATAATTTCTGAAGGAGAGAAAAAAAGACAAGACGACAAAGTTCAAAAAAGGATGCGATAAAGTCAATGTGTCATTGACTTTAAAGTCATCCTTTTTTTGAAAACGTATTTCTATGTTATGGAAGTTCAGTTATTCTATTCTAGATTCGCGTGGCGTCCATACATTTTGTCGGAATCCATGCCTTTTTTCTCCATGAAGCGGAGGATAATAGAATCATAGAATAATAGAAGGCTTTGTTCGAACAGAGAGCCCATTGGTTGAATGGATTTATTCCCTGTATCGACACCGGACTTCGCTTGAGCAGGGATTTCAATGACGATATCTGCCAAATCACCAATGGTGGAGTTCGGAAAAATCGTTACTGCTGCTACTGTTGCACCGATGCTTCTTGCTTTCTCTGCCATGGCAACGAGGCTTTTCGTTTCACCAGATCCGGAGCCGATGATAAAGATATCGCCTTCTTCCAAATTAGGTGTCACGGTTTCGCCCACAATATAAGGGTCAAGCCCCATATGCATCATACGCATGACAAAACATCTAGCCATGAAGCCTGATCTGCCAGCACCTGCCACAAATACTTTTTTTGCGCTCAGAATGCCGTTTACGAGTTGTTCGGCATCTTCATCGCGAACGAGCGCTGCTGTTCGTTGAAGTTCTTGCAAAACGAGTTCGGTATACTGAGTTGTTTGCATAATTAAACGGTCACCGCTTCTTTAATTAAGCGTTGCATTTCTTGTGCTACAGCCTTTTTATCATCTTGGTTAGCAATACCGCCACCTACAATGATAAGGTCAGGGTTTGATTTAAGA
>NZ_LMVB01000014.1:8951-9579 GCF_001510645.1 Paenibacillus sp. FJAT-29882
TCTTTAATTAAGCGTTGCATTTCTTGTGCTACAGCCTTTTTATCATCTTGGTTAGCAATACCGCCACCTACAATGATAAGGTCAGGGTTTGATTTAAGAACTTCAGGAAGTGTTTCTAATTTAATACCACCTGCGATTGCAGTTTTTGCATTTTTCACAACGCCTTTAATTGTTTCAAGGTCCTTAAATGAGTTTTGACCTTTTGCTTGTAGGTCGTAACCTGTATGTACACAAATATAGTCTACGCCCATTGCGTCAACTTCTTGCGCACGTTTAGCAAGATCTTTTACAGCAATTAAATCAATAAGAATCTTTTTACCTTGTTTTTTTGCTTCTGCAACTGCGCCTTTGATAGACTCATCTTCAGCTACAGCTAGAATAGTAACGATATCAGCGCCATGTTCAGATGCTTTTAAAACTTCATAACCTGCTGCATCCATTGTTTTCATGTCAGCTAAAACTTGTAATTGAGGGAATGCTTCCTTCATAGCTTTTACTGCTTGAAGACCTTCAATTTTAACAACCGGTGTACCAATTTCTACGATATCAATGAAATCTTTAACTTCTTCCACCAATTTAATTGCTTCTTCAGTATTTACTAGGTCTATCGCCAATTGTAGTTCCATGA
>NZ_LMVB01000014.1:10108-35518 GCF_001510645.1 Paenibacillus sp. FJAT-29882
TACCAATTTCTACGATATCAATGAAATCTTTAACTTCTTCCACCAATTTAATTGCTTCTTCAGTATTTACTAGGTCTATCGCCAATTGTAGTTCCATGAATAACCCACTCCTTAATATAGTTTGTAAATAATTGCTACTAAAGATAGTATATATTCTAACTTTCAAAAAACAAAGTACGCACTTTTTTATCATATAGTGTTAAAAAATACACCATCAAAGTAAAATGGGTAGTATGTAGGAGATTTTACTTTGATCGTGCGATGATAGGATTGAACTATATCCTCGTATTAATCAACATTCAAGACACTAGCAACAAAAAAACCGTGTGTAAGTTGCCACTAGGGTTCCACACACGGTTACGAGACAGTATTGACAAGCATTTGTATGTTGTATTTTTGATAAAAAAACTGATTATTTAGAAAATTAAAATCCCGTTGACATTAATCTAATATGAGATATTTATTGTGTTTTTACAGTATTGGTCGTTTCCATATACTCTTTCCCCCAGCTATACATAGCCTCCAAAATCGGCATTAAGCTTTTTCCTTGATCCGTAAGCGAGTATTCTACTTTGGGCGGGACGACAGCAAAAACTTCACGATGCACGATGAAATTATCTTCCAATTCTCGCAATTGACTGACGAGCATTCTTGGAGAGATACCTGGCATGAGAGACCTCAGTTCATTAAAACGTTTCTTTTCTTCTTTGCCCAAATGCCATAAAATCAACATCTTCCATTTTCCCCCGATAACAGAAAGAGTTAATTCTTTTTCACAGTTATAAGACTTACCGCAAAGCTCTATCATGTTTGTCACCTCCAATCCGGACAAGATATAAACCCGTCAATAATTAGTTTAATCATTACTTACCAGTTCATTACTTCTGAATGAGGATAGTACATTCTATACAGGTGGGAAAATGATAGAAGAAGGTGAACGGTTCATTAAGAATATCGGTGTCACAAATCATGCACAACCTGTTTGTTTTAGGAGATAGAGAATGCTGTCGTTGGGCAAGTAATTTTTTGCTTCCAACGAAAAACGATTAAAATGTTTAAGATAAATAAAATAATCTAGAATTTTTTATTGAAAACACGATAATTTCCTACTGATTCGCGTTACACTACCTGCGATTAGCTAAAACAAACTATTTTCCCTATACAATTTATTTTAAGAAAAAGCCAAGGCTTTTAAGAAAGGCACTTGGCGAATTCTGTAGTATGACTAGCATGCTACAAAGAAAAGGCTATATAATTTGAATAGGTGAGTGTATTTATCACATCAGTTTACTGGACGATACACTACTAATCAACATGTACGAATTGTTAAATGGCAGCTGTATTAACTCCGTGCCGAATGGATTGAATGGCCTGACCACGATC
Organism: Paenibacillus sp. FJAT-29882; assembly: GCF_001510645.1. Lineage (GTDB taxonomy): Bacteria > Bacillota > Bacilli > Bacillales > DSM-1321 > Peribacillus. The sequence continues at coordinate 11,492 of NZ_LMVB01000014.1, forward strand.
TTGTTGATTATAAATGGCGGATCCAGCGACAAGAACATTGGCCCCTGCTTCGACGCAAAGTCTGGCTGTTTCCGGATTTACGCCACCATCCACCTCGATTTCAACATCCAAGTTTTTCTCGGCTACAAGGTCAGCAACTTCTCTGATCTTAGGTAGAACCGAGTGAATAAACGACTGCCCTCCAAAGCCTGGATTCACTGTCATCAGCAATACAAGGTCAACATCCTCAATCACATGATGAATCATGGAAACAGGTGTATGTGGATTTAAGACGATGCCAGCTTTTGCCCCAGTTGATTTAATCAGTTGAATGGTGCGGTGTAGGTGTGGACACGCTTCTACATGTACAGAAATAATATCGGCCCCTGCTTTTGCGAACATTTCGATATATTGATCCGGATTTTCAATCATTAAATGTACATCTAACGGTAACTGAGTGACGGGTCTAATGGCATCGACGATTAGTGGTCCAATGGTTATATTCGGGACAAAATGACCATCCATCACATCGACGTGGATGTAATCAGCTCCCCCCCGTTCAACATCTTTTATGTCTTCTCCAAGCTTGGCAAAGTTAGCTGAAAGAATAGAAGGTGCAATTTTAATCATAATGAAATCCTCCGATTTTTTTAGTAGTAAAAAAACATTCATTTTCGCTAGAATGATGTCTGTTTTCTCCCTGTTGAATTAGAAAATACTTCGATACTAGTGTGTTGACAAAAATAGATAGAGTCTGTTTAACAGTGTGGACTGGGGTAGTTCCCTAGCTCCTATACTATACTATCATTTTGTATTGGATGTATTAAATATCCCGGTTGAACTTATGCTTACATAAATATTTACATAAAGAAACTGTATTTTCCCGAATAATGGGATTTTCTTATAAAACATATTTTAATAAAGATTAAGCGTTAAAAGAAGAAAAATAGCAGAATCTTTTAAAAAAAAAATGAAATCAATCAAGTTTTAGCCTAGCTTAACCTTTTGAAAAAGTACAATTTTGACGAGTTTAATATTCAGAAAATTTAGTAAAAGGTATACTCCCCGATACTATATGTTAATAAAGTGCGTACTTACAGATGCAGAATATACGAGATATACTATGGCTGTACAGGTGGGAACTAAATTTAGAAACTGTGTAATGGATTGTTAGAATACTTAACCAGGAGGTGACCTGATGAATCAGTTGAAAAATAATGTCATTCATGAAAAAGATATTCAGACACTAGCTATGGACTTTCTTACTGTCGCACAAAAAGCGGCTATCGCTTCTTATCCTTGGGTAGGAAAAGGAAACAAGATAGAAGCGGATGGTGCAGGAACTGAAGCTATGCGCAATCAAATGAACCTTATTGATATGAGTGGTTTGATTGTGATTGGTGAAGGTGAAATGGACGAAGCACCGATGCTTTATATTGGTGAGGAACTTGGGACGAAGAATGGTCCCGAAGTAGACATTGCGGTTGATCCAGTTGAAGGGACTACGATGATGTCGAAGGGTCAAGATAATGCCTTAACTGTTATTGCAGTTTCCACTAAAGGCAGTTTATTACATGCTCCGGATATGTACATGCACAAGATCGCGGTAGGGCCAAAGGCAAAAGGTTCCATCAACATAGATGCAACGTTGACAGAAAATATGATATCAGTTGCTAAAGCGATAGGTAAAGACGTGAGTGAACTAACGGTTATGATCCAAGACAGACCACGTCATGATCATTTGATCAAACAAGTACTTGATGCAGGAGCCCGGGTTAAGTTGTTTGCTGATGGGGATGTTACAGGTGCCGTCGCTACTGCAATCGACGAAATCGATGTGGATATATTGGTAGGTATGGGTGGGGCTCCAGAGGGAGTTATTGCTGCGGTTGCCCTGAAGTGTATGGGAGGAGATTTCCAAGCAAAACTTGCTCCTCAAGAACCAGAAGAGTTTGAACGCTGTATTAAAATGGGAATAAAGGATCCAGAAAAATCCTTAACAATGGATGAAATTGTGAGATCTGAAGATTGTTTTTTTGTCGCAACAGGCATTACTGATGGCGTGCTAATGAGAGGAATTCGAAAACGCAATGATGGTTTTATCCTTTCACATTCTTTTGTCGCAATTGGCGGTAACGCGAAGAATTATCAATTTGTTGAAGCGTTTCATTAATAATAAATAACCAATAAAAAGGGAGAGATTCGTATGGCATTAGTATCGATGAAGGACATGTTAATTCAAGCAAAAGAAAAAGGGTATGCAGTAGGACAGTTTAATATTAATAACCTTGAGTTCACTCAAGCCATTCTATTCGCTGCAAAAGCAGAAAATTCACCGGTTATTCTTGGAGTATCTGAAGGTGCTGCTCGTTATATGGGCGGTTTTAAATTAATCGTTTCAATGGTCAAAGAATTAATTGAAGAATATGATGTAACGGTTCCTGTCGCGATCCATCTTGATCATGGCTCTAGCTTAGAAAAATGTGTACAAGCGATTCATGCTGGATTTACATCGGTTATGATCGATGGTTCTCATCATCCACTTGAAGAAAATATCGAGATCACTAAACGTGTCGTTCAAATCGCTCATGCAGTAGGTGTATCCGTTGAAGCGGAACTTGGTCGAATTGGTGGACAAGAAGATGATCTGAGTGTAGATGCAGCAGATGCCTTTTATGCGATCCCTGCAGAGTGTGATCAATTAGTTCGTGAAACAGGCGTAGACTGCTTTGCCCCTGCTTTAGGTTCTGTCCATGGGCCTTATAAAGGTGAGCCGAATCTTGGATTTGATCGTATGAAGGAAGTAATGGAACTGACGGGTATACCTCTCGTACTTCATGGTGGAACAGGTATCCCAACAAAAGATATTAAAAAAGCGATCTCACTTGGATCAGCGAAAATTAATGTGAATACAGAAAGCCAAATCTCTTCTACTAGTGCTGTTCGAGCAGTGTTGAGTAATGATGATAAAGTATACGATCCTCGTAAATTCTTAGGACCAGCTCGCGATGCGATTCAAGAAACTGTACAAGGTAAAATGCGTGAATTTGGTTCATCAGGTCAAGCTTAATCCGTAAATCTATGAAAAGAAAGGGGAAAAAACATGATTGAACAAAAAGTAAATGTTGACCAATTGTCGATTAATACAATTAGAACCCTCTCCATCGATGCCATTGAAAAAGCTGGATCAGGCCACCCTGGTATGCCAATGGGGGCTGCTCCAATGGCTTATACACTTTGGACACAGTTTATGAACTATAATCCAAGTAATCCGAAATGGTTTAATCGTGATCGTTTTACATTGTCAGCTGGCCACGGTTCGATGCTGTTATATAGTTTGTTACATTTAACGGGGCATGATTTATCCATGGAGGAGTTAAAACAATTCCGTCAATGGGGCAGTAAAACACCGGGACATCCTGAATACGGCCATACAGCAGGTGTAGATGCTACGACTGGACCACTAGGTCAAGGGATTTCGATGGCTGTTGGGATGGCGATGGCTGAAAGACATTTAGCTACTACGTACAATGTGGATGATTTGAATGTCATTGATCACTATACATATAGCATTTGTGGTGATGGTGATCTAATGGAGGGAGTCTCTGCAGAAGCAGCTTCATTAGCTGGTCATCTTCAGCTCGGCCGATTAATTGTCCTATATGATTCAAATGATATTTCACTAGATGGGGATCTGAATAAATCCTTTAGTGAAAGTGCTGAAGATCGTTTCAAAGCATATGGTTGGCAAGTACTTCGTGTTGAGGACGGAAATGATATTAAAGCAATAGCAGACGCTTTAAGTAAAGCAAAAGCTAATGAGAACCAACCCACTTTAATTGAAGTGAAAACAGTCATTGGTTATGGATCACCGAATAAAGGCGGTAAGTCTGATTCACATGGTGCACCGCTAGGTAAGGAAGAAATGAAGCTTGTAAAGGAACAATACGGCTGGAATTATGAAGAAGATTTTTATATTCCAGAAGAGGTAAAATTGAATTTTGCTGAACTTAAAGAGGCATCCAATCAAAAAGAACAAGAGTGGAATGAATTATTCACTCGATACGAAAAACTGTATCCGGATGCTGCAAAAGAGTTAACCCTTGCAATAAATGGTGAACTTCCTGCAAATTGGGATGTGAATGTTCCCATTTACCGTGTAGGGGAAGACAAGCTTGCTACTCGTACTTCCAGCGGTGAAGTGTTAAATGGTCTTAATAAAAATGTTCCTCAGTTATTCGGAGGTTCTGCTGATTTATCCTCTTCAAATAAAACCTTACTAAAAGGGGAAACGGATTTTAGCGCTAGTAATTATGGTGGGCGAAATATCTGGTTTGGTGTTCGGGAGTTTGGTATGGGTGCTGCTCTCAATGGAATGGCACTGCACGGAGGAGTAAAAGTATTTGGAGCTACTTTCTTTGTCTTCTCCGATTATCTACGGCCGGCCATTCGTCTTTCAGCCTTAATGCAGGTTCCGGTTACTTATGTGTTTACACATGATAGTATTGCTGTAGGGGAAGATGGTCCAACCCACGAACCAATTGAACAATTAGCTTCTTTACGAGCAATGCCTGGACTTTCTACCATTCGTCCTGCTGACGGAAATGAAACGGCGGCGGCTTGGAAGCTTGCCCTAGAAAGTAAAGATCAACCAACGGCTCTTATTCTTACACGTCAAGACTTACCAACCCTAGCTGATTCTGAAAAAGCGTATGCCGGTGTTAGCAATGGTGGATATGTCATTTCAGAAGCAAAAGGGGATGTTGCAGGCTTGTTATTGGCTTCTGGTTCTGAAGTTTCCTTGGCAGTTGAAGCACAAGAGGTGTTGGCAGAAGAAGGAATATATGTGTCTGTTATTAGTATGCCATGTTGGGACCGTTTTGAAAAACAAACGACTGCATACAAAGAAACAGTGATTCCGAAACATGTAAAGGCACGTTTGGGCATTGAAATGGGTGCATCAATTGGCTGGAGCAAATATGTTGGCGATAGTGGAGATGTATTAGCTATTGATCAATTCGGCGCTTCAGCACCTTATGACAAGATTATTGAAGCATATGGCTTTACCGTTGAAAATGTCGTCGCCCGCTTTAAAAGATTACTGTAAACATGATGAAATCTATGAAAACCGAGGCAATTAGCAAAATCAGTTAATCGATTATGATCTGAATGAACGAAAAAGAGCCCAACTAGACGAAAGTTACGGCTCAGAATTCAAATTCAAATGGCTTGTTTTTATAATAAGCTGGTATGGATTTTGGGCAGATTTCACCAATAGGTGAACCTGCCCTTTTTTAACCATACTATTCATTTCATTGAAAAAAGGGTAGAGCGATTATAATGATTACTTATTTTAAAGTTTTGGTCCATTAAGGTAAGTGTAGGAGAATTATAGTCGTCTTTCAGAATAAATATAGATAATAACAGGGATTCCATTAGTCTGTCTACTTTCTATTTATACAAGTAGGAGAAGCATTTGTACGTCAAGATGAAATAAATCTTATTCACCACTATACGAGGCGTCTATATGTTGGCACATCATGATGCCGTAAAGATGGAGGAAATGAGCGATGAATAAAATTGCCATATTAACGAGTGGCGGAGATGCGCCAGGTATGAATACTGCTATTCGGGCAGTCGTTAGAAGAGGAATTTTTAAAGGTTTGGAAGTTTATGGGGTGCAAAACGGCTACAAAGGGTTAATCGCTGGGAATTTTACGCCGATGGACTTTAAAAGTGTCGGTGATATCCTGCATCGAGGAGGCACGATTTTACAAAGCACACGATGTGACGAATTCAAGACAGCAGAAGGTCAGAGCACAGCGATTGCACAAATGGAAAGTGCAGGGATCTCTGGTTTGATTGTCATCGGCGGAGATGGTTCATTTCAAGGGGCAAGTAAACTAAATGCCCAAGGCTTTGCTACGATTGGTATTCCAGGCACGATTGACAATGACATTGCAGGAACGGACTATACAATTGGGTTCGATACAGCTGTCAATACAGCTGTGGATGCTATTGATAAAATTCGTGATACGGCTTCTTCTCATGAACGCACGTATGTAATTGAGGTCATGGGTAGAAATGCAGGGGATATTGCATTATGGGCAGGTATGTGTGCTGGAGCAGAGTCTATTATCATACCAGAAGCAATTGATGACGTAGAAGATGTGATTGATCGTGTTCAACGGGGAGCGGCACGTGGGAAAGTCCACAGCATTATCGTAGTAGCGGAGGGTGTAGGAAAAGGTCACGAAATTGGTAAAGTAATTGAAGAAAGAACCGGATTTGAAACAAAAGTGACCATTCTCGGTCATTTTCAACGGGGAGGTTCACCTAGCGCTTACGATCGGATGATGAGTACGCAAATGGGAGCAAAAGCTGTGGATCTCTTTGTAGAGGGCGTTTCAGGCGTAATGGTAGGATTAAGGGATGGAAAACTCGTTCATACATCATTTGAAGAAGCACTAGAGCATAAGCGTATGATTGATATGGATACGTATCATTTAGCAAGAAGTCTGTCTATATAAAGAGAGCAATATGAGAGATTATTAGCGTGAACTAGTAGAACCAGCAGGATGAAGAGCTATGTTGTGAAGGACTTAGATAAGGATCAAAGGGAGGAAAAAGACATGAAGGTAGCCATTGCTTCAGATCATGGGGGAGTAAATATTCGCCAAGAAATTATCAATTTAATGAAAGAAATGAACATTGAATACGAGGACTTAGGCTGTGAGTGCAGTACATCGGTTGACTATCCAGACTATGCCGTTCCAGTTGCTGAAAAAGTAGCAAGCGGTGAAGTGGATCGAGGGATTTTGATTTGTGGGACAGGGATTGGCATGAGTATTGCGGCAAATAAAGTAAAGGGAATTCGATGTGCATTAGTGCATGATATGTTTAGCGCTAAAGCAACAAGGGAGCATAATGATACCAATATGTTAGCGATGGGAGAGCGTGTCATCGGTCCGGGATTAGCTCGAGCGATTGCCGAAATCTGGTTAACGACTCCTTTTGAAGGAGGCAGACACGAAAGTCGCGTCTGTAAAATAACCGAGTATGAAAACGCTCTTGGATAATAAACCGAGAATATTAGAAGGGTGAGTATACGATTAAAGCATTTCAATGAATGGATCAGACTGCTGAGGTTAGTTTTAGCAGTCTTTGTTCCTTTGGAAAAAGAACAGAGGAATGTAAAGAAAGTATCCTTTAACACACTATGTAAAAATAAAGTGTGTACTTGTTTAGATGGCTTATTTGCGTAATAATTAAATTAAGGAAACGCTTACAAAGAGTTTGGGAAACAACGGATTTAAAAGTAGAAATGGTATTTATAGATTCAGGGGGCATTAGTTATTACTCGTAAAGAGTATCACTACAAAGTTTTATTGGAAATGAAACATGGATAATGTAGATGGCTGTTCATAATTAAGTGAAAGTCTGTATTTCATGAATGAGCCTATATTTGCAGAATATGAGAATGGGTACAAGTAGTCTATAAAAAAGGTGGGAGAAACATGTCAAATTCTATAGCGCAAGGTTCTATTATTTGTAAACATTGTGGAGAGCTCATTGACACGATGCCTACAGAAAAAGTGACTGTCTACTATTCAGAGTGTAAGCAAGAACAGTGTGAAAACCGTGAATTACTAGAGGATTAAAAACAGAATCTGTTTTGCTTAAACCGCTAAAAAAACTCTATGAAAATCAAATCACTTAGATCAAGTCGATTTCCTAAAATGTAAAGGAAATCGACTTTTTATTTTTTCATTATGCAAGAAGGAAAGTGCGGGCATAGATAAAGCATGGATGCTTGAAAAAACGATTATTTTACCTGTTTGTTCATGATGCACAATAATTAGTTTTTTTCGAAAAAATATTAAGCAACATTACACAATTGCTACACATACTGAATGACTGTAAGATACAGATATAGAGTAAATATTACCAATACTTACAATTTATAAACATTTTTGTGCAAGTTAGTAAAATAGCGGTTCGTGAAGTGAAAGCGCTTTTATATGAATTCACATTTATTTTGTGAAAATAGGTTTTCACTTATGAAGGAGTAGGTAAAATTCAAAAACTGCTGAAAAAGGAATAAGGAAGATCTGTAAGATTTAGTCTTGTTGCAAGGTAAATACTATCTTGCATTAAAAATAATGAATTAAGTGAAATAGATTTCACTTATACTCATTATCCATATTCATTATATTTGGAGGGACGACTATGAGTACACATTTTGATGTGATTGTTGTTGGAGCAGGATCAATGGGAATGGCTGCAGGGTACCAATTAGCAAAACAAGGAGTCAAAACATTATTGGTGGATGCCTATGATCCGCCGCATACAGAAGGAAGCCATCACGGGGATACTCGTATCATCCGCCATGCTTATGGTGAAGGAAGAGAATATGTTCCTTTTGCACTAAGAGCACAAGAGTTATGGTATGAACTTGAAAATGAAACACACCATAAAATTTTTACGAAAACAGGCGTGCTAGTATTTGGTCCGAAAGGCGAATCTGATTTCGTTGCAGAAACGATGGAAGCAGCAGCGGAACATTCATTGACAGTTGATTTACTTGAAGGCGATGAAATCAATAAGCGTTGGCCAGGAATAACAGTTCCTGAAAATTATAATGCGATTTTTGAACCAAACTCAGGCGTATTGTTCAGTGAAAATTGTATTCGTGCGTATCGCGAGCTAGCTGAAGCGAAAGGTGCAAAAGTTTTAACCTATACACGTGTTGAGGATTTTGAAGTTTCACAGGACATAGTTAAAATCCAAACAGCAAATGGATCTTATACAGCTGATAAATTAATCGTTAGTATGGGAGCTTGGAATAGCAAACTCCTTTCTAAATTAAATCTTGATATCCCGTTACAGCCATATCGTCAAGTTGTCGGTTTCTTTGAATCTGATGAATCAAAGTATAATAATGCGGTTGATTTTCCAGGATTCATGGTTGAAGTCCCAAATGGTATTTATTACGGATTCCCAAGCTTCGGTGGCTGTGGATTGAAAATCGGCTACCATACGTATGGGCAACAAATTGATCCAGATACGATTAACCGTGAATTTGGCGCTTATCCGGAAGATGAAAGTAATCTTCGCGACTTCCTAGGAAAATATATGCCAGAAGCAAATGGAGAATTAAAAAGAGGGGCCGTCTGCATGTACACGAAAACACCAGATGAGCATTTCGTTATCGATACGCACCCTGAACATTCGAACGTCTTTATCGCAGCTGGTTTCTCTGGGCATGGCTTTAAATTTTCAAGTGTAGTCGGTGAAGTGTTAAGTCAATTAGCGACAACTGGTAAAACAGAACATGATATTTCCTTATTCTCAATAAATCGTCCTGCTTTAAAACAAACAACAACAATCTAATTTAGAGATTTTGTATAAAGAAACAAAGTTTAAGTTACTAGCTTACAGCGCTAGAACGATATGTAACAATGTCCGAAAAGCTAGTCACAAATAGTGAGTTATCTGTTTTTCATCGGTATAAACAGAATGATATAAAAGAAAAACTCAAATATAAATGGTAGAAAAGGATAGGTGAATCAGATGGTACAACAAATGACAGATCTTGAAAGAACAAAGATTCTACAAAATGGCGGAAAAAAAGTACAACCTACTTTCTCAAAAGAAGAAATGACACGCCGTAACTCCAATTTACGTCAATATATGGCAAATGCGGGCATTGAAGCAGTGGTCTTTACTTCTTACCATAATATTAACTATTACAGTGATTTCTTATTTACTTCATTCAACCGTAACTATGCGCTTGTTGTGACGCAGGACAAGCATGTAACAGTGAGTGCAAATATCGATGCTGGTATGCCATGGAGACGCAGCTTTGATGAGAACATAGTCTACACAGACTGGAGAAGAGATAACTTCTTATATGCTGTGAAAAAGGTATTATCAGAAGCAGGCTTCAAAGGTGGACGTGTAGGGATTGAAGACGATCACTTAAACTTAAGCTTACGCCACCAAGTACAAGATGCACTACCAGAAGCAGAGCTTGTTGACGTTTCCCAAGATGTAATGAGACAACGGATGTTTAAATCAGCAGAAGAAATCGATTTGATTACAAATGGTGCTCGTATTGCCGATATCGGTGGAGCTGCAGTTGTAGAAGCGATTCGTGAAGGCGTACCAGAATACGAAGTGGCTCTTCATGGTACAGAAGCAATGGTACGTGAAATTGCACGCACATACCCACATGCAGAGCTAAGAGACACATGGATTTGGTTCCAATCTGGCATTAACACAGATGGTGCACATAACTGGGCAACTTCCCGCAAATTACAACGCGGCGATATTCTGAGCCTAAATTGTTTCCCAATGATCGCTGGTTACTATACAGCGCTTGAGCGTACATTGTTCTTAGAAGAAGTATCTTCTGATCGTCATCTAGAGCTATGGGAAATCAACTGTAAAGTCCACAGACGTGGTCTTGAATTAATCAAACCAGGTGCAAAATGTATGGACATTGCAGCAGAATTGAATGACATCTATCGTGAGCACAACCTATTAGCAAACCGTACGTTTGGATATGGTCACTCTTTCGGTGTACTTAGCCATTACTATGGTCGTGAAGCAGGATTAGAGATCCGTGAAGATATCGAAACAGTGCTTGAGCCAGGCATGGTTATATCGATGGAACCAATGATCATGATTCCAGAAGGAGAGCCAGGTGCTGGTGGATATCGTGAGCATGACATCCTTGTAATTGGTGAAAACAACAGCGTAGAAAACATCACTAAATTCCCATTTGGACCAGAGCATAACATCATTAAAAAATAATATAACTGCGCAATAACTTGCGATATGACAACAAGAGTTTCGTCAAATCTTAAAACAAATGAATCAAATTCAACTGTCAAGTGATGAAATACACTTGCAACAGTTAGAAACGTATAGAGGTGGAAAAATAGTGACTCAACAACTTAAAGACGTAAAATTGTTATGTGAAAAACCTGGAATTCAATTGATTAAGGCCGGAACGTATCAATTACATGAGTTAAGCGAATTAAGAGGTACGCCAGAATTAAAAGGACAAATTCTTGATTTACCTCTAACGGACGTAAAAGAAGAATTAACATTAGGTTATTTCGCTTTACAACCATCCGTTGATTACTCAGCAGAATTTGACTTTACTGAAGTTAAAATCGTAACAAGAGGAAAAATGATTGTACGTGATGTTGAAGGGAATAAATATGTTGGTGAAGTAGGAGATGTATTAATCTTCTCACCTAAAACAACTGTTATTTTCGATGGAGAAAGTGACGGGGAAGCAGTGTACTTCAAAAACGTAGCGGCTAATTCTTCTTATTTATAAGACATCCGTCAGATCAAGGTAACTTGGAACATAGGAACTACAGAAAAAAAGAAAGTGATGGGCGATACTACTCCCCATCACTTTCTTTTTTTTAATCAGCATAATACAAATGAATTCTTGGTCTGATACCATCCACCAAGCATTAGGTGGAAAGATTCCTGTTATAATAATTCATCTCATATATCGTGAAAAACAACTCGATAGAATATTTAATTAATCTTCTAAGCTAAAATATCTTATACTGTAATTTTCTTTTAATAAGTTCATTCTAAGCTTCACTCTCTGCTACATGTAATGATCTTTTCTAGGTTTCGTAGCTATTATTCTTTTCATGGTTCTTCACAGATATAATCCGAGTTTCTTCCATATAATTCAACTTCTCCAACTGGTCCTGATCCCATTTTGCTTTCACCACTTTTGGGAAAAAGGAGATTAGATATTCCGCCTCTTTTTGACTCAATTCCCTGACTTGAACGCGTGTTTGTGCTTCTTCGTGACGAGTTTCTTCTATTATATAGTGCCAATTTCCTTTTTTTAGATCCCGGTTTTGTGATCCAAGTGGAAAGATGTGCTTTGCAAAATTATGTTTTATAACCAAAATCTAATAACCTTCGAAAGAACTCCAATTTCCGTATCGTGGATTTAGCTGCATATTGTTCGTTAATATATTGATTATATGCTTTGACTTCTGGAAAACCAATATCCCGAAAAGAAAGGAAATGGTTCGTTAAAAAATGGAGCAGCGTTTTGGCGTCCGAACGATACGCTTTACCGTATGCGAAGACAGCTGCTTATCTTGTGGAAAAATCCTGTTCAGTACTTTCTGAGAGAGAAAGATTTCTGTTTTCGTTGAGTAGCTGTCGTTCTTGTAATGTGCCAAGTATTGATCACTAGTCAAATTATTAAGATTTTTCAAAGATTTCATTTTTATTGCTTTTATACTCAGTATAAAATAACATTATTATGTATAGTAAAGATAATCCTTACTTATCTTTACTTCTATTTTAGAATGAAATGTTCGTTCTGTGTGTGGTTTTCAGTTGCTACATAAATTAATTTTCACTATCTGAGATTCGCTCTCAGACGAAATTACATTTGTTTTATAAGGTTATTGCTCATTCATTCCATTACAAAGCTTTTGCATTATTCACAATCATAAGCTAGTAAAAATCCATATTTTCTATCATCCTGCGACACTCTGAAAAAAAGTGTGTGACCGAAAATCAATCATATTGTGAAAAGGTTCATCCATTATTGCCGCGCTGTATACAATGTTGCGCGGAGACCTTTTTGTAGCATCCTGATATGAAAGAGAGCCTAAATAAAGAATTTTGGAGTTCTTGCTGAACATGGGATAGCAGTTTATATATATATTCTACCGAGAAGTTTGTTCAGATATAAAGCTGAGGGTTAGCTTTCTGTTGCTTACTCCACTTCTATCTCGTTAATGCTAAATAAGCAGGAAGGATAATTATATGGCGTGACTGTCGGGGAGGTTTGAGATAAAAGTCAATATACGACGATAATCTTTTGGATACAAATCTTATGAAGTGCATGTGGTACAGACAACTCTCAGGAGAAAATGTACGTTAAAACTACAAACCTTGATAAAAAGTGAATGAAACCCCAATGCGGATTTACAACATTATACTGTTCTTAGAAGTAAACATTGCTGAACAAATCAATCAACTTTTAGATGAATGTACCAGGAAAAGAAAAACTGAATAAACTGTTTGTATGATGAAAGGAGGTTAACGACGGATGTCTTCTCACAATTCTTATGAACCGAATTGGCACTATTATCCTCAAACTCAAAGGGAAATCCGCCATCAAGGTAGATCTTTGGGTCAGGACAGTATAAAAGCGCAGGGATCAAGCTTAGGAACACAAGCTCATGGTGGTATGTCCTATCCGTCCCCTTCTCAAGACACTAATAGCCATGGATATGGGAATACTCAAGGCTATTCATATTCGTCATATCCGACCAATTCATATACTGGTACATCATCAGATACGCAACATATACTCCAAATCCTGACCAGTCTTGAGAATCAATTGGATCAACTGAGTAAATTGATTGCGCAGAACAATCAATTGTTACAATCTATGCAAAATCAAGAAGATACTAAGTGTGTCCAGGGTGGCGGTGGAACTGTCATTGTACGGATGTAGGACTACTCTGAGATACAAATAAATCTAAAATATATCCATTCCTAACTCAATTTATTAAAAGGGTGGAACCGAAACCGATCTTTCTTTCCTTGAGAACAATCGGTTTTTTAGTATTCATGCCATTCATTGAACTACCATCCACATAATTTTCTATGGAAAATTTGAAGGGGGGGATTCCTACGAACACCAGTGTATCCACTAGTTTTGGAGTAAGCTAACCCCATTGTCCCAACGGTTAGAGAGCATTCTATCTTGTACGTTGTGATACAGCTAAGGATTAGTAACTTCGATGCCTGTGGGGCGAAAGAACGTTGAAAATTTTACCTAGCAGACGTTTTTCCTGCTAGAACCCTATATCTTCAGTTTTCAAAGAACAACTAGTACAAGAATATCGCAAAATAAGAACGAATGTTCCTCTACAAAAAAAGAGATTCATCTCGCCTAATACCGATCAACCTTGATAGACCAAATATTATTATTGAAGCAATAATTAAAAGTGCAAAAAGAGGGTGGCTTTTGATAGTAATCCACCACTTGTTTCTATGGTACTAGCCGTTGCTCTCGCATTAGTGTTGAGTTTTGATAGGCTGGCTATAGCCTCATAATGAAGTGATAGAAAATTCTCAAAAAAAGACTGACTTTTCACAGTCAATCTAAGGGGACGCAAGGTGCTTCCTCACGTCTTGTATATAATATGAAAGTGTTAAGACAAGCGTTACTCCATTTATTGAGTTTGGATAGTTAGCTATTCATACATCTCCTTAAAATACAAAAGTAGTCTTGCGGACTATAATCAAGGAAATGAATGTATGATAATAACGAAATCCATAGATTCGACTTATAGTGTAGCTTTAAAATAAAGTTTGATTATAAATCACTCTAAATCCTTGATTTTATTGACTTTAAAAAGCAATCGTTTTGAATAAAGATTGATCAAAACGATTGCTTTCTTTTATTTTAGAACTGTTTTTTTATAAAAAAGATTGATTATTTTAAATCTCCTTATTCCACTAACGCTCCCCGTTAGTTTAAGTACATTTCTTCACAAGATAAACATCAATTTTAACATAAAAGTCCAATAAAAAAATTACCTCCAAGAATAACTAAAGAAGTGATTTTTATCAAAATTTATTACAAATTATCAATCTTTATTATAAACGATCAACCTTTTTTACAAAGCTACGATTGCTTCAGTAGAGTTTCACAGTTATTAAACCAGTCTATGTAAAGTTTCATCTGCTTTATTATTGAAGCCAAACTTATATTGTTTGCCACATATATTTAAATAAATTCCCAGGCTCGTTTATTCACTAAATTCACCATTACTATAAAAGCGATAGGTCGATTTCCGTTCCGGGTGGGCGCTTTCCGGGGGGCGTCCAACCTCCACTCCAATCAACAAGTAATCTTTAAAATATGCTACCATGATTTATATGCAGGTATCCTTAACTTAAGTAATCACTAACTCAGGCATCCGACCTCACTTTTTTTAATTCACAATCGTACTATCTGTATTTTCACAAAAATTGAATAGAGATGGCTTATTTTTGGCTATACCAGGAGCTAACTTCATACAATGGCTTTAAAGAGGCGGGACAAATCAAGGGTGCATAAGCGCAATATCATACAAGAAAAGCTTTATCAGAAATGTTATCCTAAAATTGTCTTTACGAGGGGGATCGGAATGTTAAATGAAATTCGAACGGTTTATCTAGATTCTGATCTAAACATCGAAGCGTATCAATTTAAAGGAATCATGCAAAAGTTCCCTTCTCATTTTCATGAATATTATGTGATTGGATTTATTGAAGAAGGTCAACGTTCTTTAGTTTGTAAAGGTAAAGAATACATAATTAATCCCGGAGACTTATTATTATTTAATCCTTATGATACTCACAGTTGCGAGCAGATAGATGGCAAAACACTTGATTATCGGTGCATCAATGTGACACCAGAAATCATGAAAAAGATGGTTTTAGAAATCAATGGCAACGAATGCCTCCCGTGTTTCAACCAAAATGTTTTATATCATAGTGAGCTTGTAGACAATTTAAGAGAACTACATTTAAAAATCTCGCAGGGTGGGAGTGAGCTTAAAAAGGAAGAACTCTTTTTATGCTTATTGGAAGAGCTTATTCAGAAATATTCGGACCTGGCAACCCTTTCATCAGCTTCTGAAAACACTCTTGAAATTAAAGCAGTGTGTGCCTATTTAGAGGGGAATTATACGAAGACGATTACACTTAATGATTTAAGTGCTATTTCAGGATGGAGCAAATACCACTTACTAAGAACTTTTACAAAAAAAATGGGCATCTCCCCTAACAGCTACTTGGAAACAATTCGAGTAAATCATGCCAAAAAGCTTTTGGAAAAAGGGATAAAGCCCATTGAAGTAACTTTCTTAACAGGATTTAGTGATCAAAGTCATTTGACTAAATTCTTTAAAAGACAAGTTGGGTTAACACCAAAACAATATATGAGAATTTTTGAAAATGAAGGAGGTTCATGATGGACAACTTATTAGCATATATCTTAATGGCCCTTATGATGTCTATGTTGCCCGGTACAGATACGGTACTTATTATGAAGAATACGCTTAGCCATGGATCAAAAGCAGGACGCTATACGATACTCGGCATGGCAACGGGTCTTACTTTTTGGACTATTATTGCAGTTTTCGGTTTGTCAGTTGTCATTGCGCAGTCTCTATTTCTTTTCAATGCCATCAAGTATATGGGAGCTGCCTATTTACTTTACTTAGGTATAAGAGCATTTTTTACAAAAAGGACTCTTTCATTAGAAGCTGTTCAAGTAGACAGCCAGCATTCTGATGACAAGTCAGCCCACCATCATAATAAAGAACACTATTTACAAGGAGCCATTAGTAATATTCTTAACCCAAAGACGATTTTGGTCTATATAACGTTTATGCCACAATTCATTGATCTTAATGGAAATACAAATCAACAATTGATCGTTTTAAGTTTAATACTCACTATAATAGCCGTGGGGTGGTTTATGATTTTGGTTTATCTAATAGATCATCTGAAGAAGTGGTTGAATAAACCTAAATTCCTAACAATCTACCAAAAGTCTACTGGCGTAATGTTAATCGGATTTGGAGTTAAAACAGCCATTTAGCGTGTTTAAGGAAAAATAGTTTTATTACTTTTAGCACCGTCACATGCTGGCGGTGCTAAGCATATTAATTCCCTACTTACTATTGTGACTTACTGGCGTTAAGCATACATTAGACTTGAGATATACTAAAAATGTCTTTTACTACAGAAAAGAAGGAGATAACATGTTTGGTATTGCAAACTATGAACTCATGAAAAAGTGACTACTCTATTGAACAATAGCCCCCTTTAGTTCAATGAGCTTTCGTTTAATTTTTCTTGTTCTCTAGCCCTTCAATTAAATCATTAGAGTCTTGGACTACTTCTTCCTATTCAGTTATAACAATTTCTTGTTCAACTATCCTGCCCTTTAGTTTAAGTACATTTGTTCACAAACTTCCATATATCATTCAATTATTTCTATAAATTCAGTTTACACTGAACTACTTAATTAAGTTAGTCCTTTTACAACGAAACACCCCGTTAGATAAAAAATCCAAAGGGGTAAAACGGTATAACTTTGTTTTAAACAGTACATCTTTTTTACAAACGGTACGACTTTATTTCAAATCCACATATAGTAAGAAGAAGGATATTTAGCCCTAAGGGTGCTCACTATAATTAGTTCTACGCTCGCCTAACTGTTCGGCCGCTTTTCTTGCCTTTTCCTGTTCTGGGTTCGTATATAGCGCGGCTGTTGTTGTTGAAGTGTGACCCAATTGAGTCATTAGTAGATGGATATCTCCTGACTGCTCCATTAAGTTCGTTCCATACGTATGCCTTAATTTGTGTGGCGACATCGATTTATTTGATTTAAAAGCCTTTGTATATTTCTTTACAAGCGCTTCGATCGCCCGGTTAGAAAGGGGAGTTGCTGCATGATTGACCTTAGTCAAAAATACATAGTCCATATCTTCAGTTGACCCGTTATAACGTTCTGGTCGTATAGCTAGGTAATCTTTAATGTCTTGCATGGATGGAGGAGATACCGCTACAACATCCTTTTTTCCACCTTTACGCAACACGTGTATTTGGTTTCCCTCAAAATCAAGATCCAGTAGCCTTAAGTTAGATAACTCATTTACTCGAATGCCGCTTCCTAAAAATAAAGATAAAATCGCAAAATCCCGTTCCTTGTCCCTTGTAAAATAGATCAGTTTTCGAGATGTTTCAGGTAGTTCCTTTTTATAATCATGTTTAACAAAGTCGAGAAATCGAGCATCATCATCATTGTGAAAGATTTTTGTTGAGATTCTAGAAGCACGTGCTCCTAGCGTTTCCTTAACCTTATTTACTTCAATTTTAAGCATAACGTTTCTATAAAAGTAAGGTTCACCTTCATCATTTTCTGTCTGTGTAGTTAAATACTTAAAGAGGGAGCGTAAAGCTGAGATTTTTCGATTAATGGACACTTTTTCGGCTTTTTTTGTTTCTTTTTTATTGATGGGAATATTTCTTCGTTCTAGAAACTTAATAAAAGACCGAGCTTCTACTAGTTTCAAATTTTCCAGCACGGAAAGTGGGATATCTCTAATATGCTCCACTTCTACAAGTCCTTCTGCAATCAACCACTCCAAAAACAATTTATAATCAAGAACATAATTCAAAAGAGTGGAAGGAGATCGGGTATCCATTTTATTATCAACGTACTCAACGATGTAGAAAGGCATGGACATAACCAACTGTTCTAATTTTTGTTCGTGGACTTGATGTTGTCTAGTATTGGCCATATGTCGTCTCCTTTGTAGAAAGTTGTCATTTATGCGTAAAATTCAATTTTTACGAATAGTTGTTTTGCATAATTCGATTATGTAAGTTACTCATAAAACCGGAACTTTTACATAGTCATACTTATTAGGATTTGAGCTTTTCAACTTTTTAATCGCAGTTTCTACAGCATCTTGGGATTCAAAAATCTCATTTACTTTAATCGCTTCATAATTTGTACCAATCTCATAAACTCGGATTTTATATCTCATAGGGTAACCTCGCTATTTTAATTTTTGGATCGGTTTAAAAAAGCAATGAAATCGATTAGCAGCTTATCAACGTCTTGTTTTAGAGTGTCTATATTTATTCTTTGGAGATCTTTAACCACGATATGGCTAAAATCTAACAGCGCTTTCAAACACTTTACTGTATCTTCATTAATTATAGAATGTGTATGCAGCATATCGAAAGCAGCTGACTTGTTTTAGGCAAACCATAGTGGTGTTCTAATATTTCATGCATCGTATAGCTTTAAAATTTATTGGATCATCGTCATATAC
The DNA here is from genome assembly GCF_001510645.1 of Paenibacillus sp. FJAT-29882. Classification (GTDB taxonomy): domain Bacteria; phylum Bacillota; class Bacilli; order Bacillales; family DSM-1321; genus Peribacillus. The sequence continues at coordinate 30,388 of NZ_LMVB01000014.1, forward strand.
GTCTCGAATTCGTTTAGTACAATGTTCAATACTATTCATTTTATATGAAATCACAGAATTTTTCATAAGTTAAGTATACCAGACATTTATTAACGTGTCTATTTGTTCGTAAAATCGATATTTTACGCATAAATAGACATGTTAATAAAAAGTTCTTAGTTATCATAGATTTACACTTGATGATGACGAGTGACACAAAACTTTATACTAAAGTGACACAATAGTTGAGACTCTAAGTATTTCTCTGCCCTTTTGTGACACAAAAATTGAGACCTTTTTACTGAAATTCTTAAAAATGATTGGGATATACTACCTTTTTGTAGATGGGCATTGCCAAAAATAATATTTGATATGTCAAATAACCGTCATCTACCTTAAACTTAAATTGGATAAAAATTGATAATAGAATAAATACAGTAAGTAAAATTTGAAAGTATAATAATCCATCTAAAAAGTTTTTCATTGTAATTGACGCTACTGTTATCACCAATAAAAATCCTAATATTCCTCTTTGTGTTCTTGCATTGTAAACCAATTCTCTTCCCTCCCTTACACCCCTGATTTAACATAAATATCCAGATTGTCGTTGAACTAATCTGCTTACTTTAGTTTAAGTGCAAATCTTTACAATTTCTTCGAACATTAATATAAATATCCAATCTTCTTCAAAGGAGTTGTGCAACAATCTGGCCCTTTAGTTGAACAAGGTCTCAATGTATCACATGAATACTCTATACAAATCTAGTTAACATAAAATCAATTTTCGGAAGTTCCGAAATATAAAACCCCTTGGTACTCAAGGGGTTCCGAATGGTCCATTTTACTCGTTTATACATGATTTTATACAAGATTAATGAATCAACATTTTTGGCTTCTTCAGAAGCCTGGTAGCTGCATAAAAAAGGGGCGTTTTATGCAAATTCTTCTTTCACTAAAGCACCTGTTAGTTGAAGAATATTTCTATTAGTAAGGTATCTTTTTTGTTGTGCTAGTGCTCATTCAGACACTCAGTATCACCTTAATTTAAGTATTACTTTCCCTTTAGCTTTACCTGTCTCTGTATACGCTAACGCATGTTTAGCTTCTTCAAAAGGAAACACTCGGTCAATTGTTGGTTTCACTGTTCCTGCTTCTAAAAGTTCTGATAAAATTTCTAACTGTTGCCCGCTATGTTTCATAAAAAGAAAGGTGTATTTTATATCATACTTTTTTTCCAATCCAGTTATTTTTGAACTGACTAATGAGAGAATTGTTTTCTTAATTAGACCAAGTCCCATTTCTTTTGCGAAACGACCATTCGGAGTTCCAGCGATAGAAACAATTTTACCCCCTTTTTTTACTGTCAAAAATGACTTCTCTAATGTTTCACCTCCAACACTATCAATTACTGCGTCATAATCTTTTATGACGTCTTCGAAATTCACAGATTTATAATTAATGATTTTATCTGCTCCAAGTGATTTGGTTAATTCAATTCCTTCGCTAGAAGTCGTTGCAACATACGCTCCCATTTCTTTTGCTAGTTGTATAGCAAAAGTTCCTACGCCGCCTGAGCCAGCATGAATGAGAACTTTTTGACCGTTTTTCACACTCAATATATCATGAAGAGCTTGGTATGAAGTTAATCCAACTAAAGGGATAGAAGCTGCTTCTTCAAAACTAAGGTTTTTAGGTTTTAAAGCAATATCTGCTTCATGAACAGATAGATATTCTGTAAATGTACCCATCTTTTCTGAACGAGGACGACCGTAAACTTCATCACCCACATTGAATTTGGTTACCCCTTTACCAACTTCGATAATGGTTCCACTAAAATCGTTACCTAACGTTAAAGGCATGTCGTATTGCAACAAAAGTTTTAATTCGCCCTTACGTATTTTTGTATCAAGGGGGTTTATACTCGCTGCATGTACTTCCACTAAAACCTCATTATCTCTTATTTTGGACATTGGCCGTTCAATAAAAGTAGGATCTTTTTTATATCCTTCTATTACAAATGCTCTCACGCCAAAACGCCTGCCTCTCTACATTAATTACTAGTGAATTCCTGATTTTATTGTAAAACAAGATATCCTGAAACTTCATCATTCTCTTTTAACGCAAACATTATGAAACTCTCCCAAGACTTGAATAGATATGGGAAAGTTTCATTAATTGTTCCTGCTGTTTATATGCCAGTTATTGTTTCATGGAAGGATAATCGATATATCCTTCCGCACCGCCAGCATACATTGTATTTCGGTCAGGTTCGTTCAATGGTGCGCCAACTTTTAAACGTTCCACCAAATCAGGGTTTGAGATTAACCAAGTTCCTACGGTAACAACATCAGCCACTTCACTATCTACGTCTACTCCTAAATGCTCTAAAGGTCGTCCTGGTCGGTTAATAAGAAGAGCTTGCGACCATAATTCGCGAATTTCCTGTACTAATGGTTCATTTCCAAAGTGCATGACATGAAGATAGGCAAGATTAAGCTTATCTAACTCCGCAATTAAATAACGATACATATCAATATTTGTTTCCCCTTCTTCTATCCCGTTCAATGTTCCTTGTGGGGAAAAACGAATACCTGTCCGTTCTGCACCTATTTCTTCAACTACTGCTTTAGCTACCTCAATCGCAAATCTCGAACGATTTTCAATAGAACCACCATATGTATCTTGACGGTGATTTGCATTTTCGCTTAAGAACTGTTGAATAAGGTAACCGTTAGCACCATGAATTTCAACACCATCTGCTCCAGCTTCAATGGCAGAGCGTGCTGCTAAACGAAATTCATTAATGACTTTTTTAATTTCTCCTTCTGTTAACTCTCTCGGTGTAGGAATTTCCTTCATTCCTTCTGCCGTGAAGATTTCCACATTCGGTGCAATAGCTGATGGTGCAACAGCTTGACGGTGATGTGGTGTGTTGTCAGGATGAGAGACTCGTCCGACGTGCATCAGTTGAATAAACAGTTTACCGCCTTCACTATGAACTTTTGAAGTGATTTTCTTCCAACCATCAATGTGAGCTTTAGTATATATACCCGGTGTGTTTGTATAGCCTTGACCGTCGTTAGAAGGTTGAGTACCTTCACTGATAATTAAACCAACTGATGCTCGTTGACCGTAATATTCAACCGCTAAGTCACTCGGTGTCCCGTCTTCTAAGGCACGACTTCTGGTCATAGGTGCCATACCTATTCTATTCTTTAAGTTGAAATTCCCAATACGTACTTCATCAAATAATTTACTCATTATCAAGCTCCTTTTTTGTTTGCTTATTATAAATCTTATAGTGATGTGGCATCTAAAAATGAATTAACATTCTCAGCAAATAACTCTGGGAATTGGAATAAGTGTCCGTGACCAGAATCGGGATAAATGATCAATTGGGCATTTGGTAACTTCTCAGATAAGATAAAACTATTTTTTGTTGGTACCATCACATCTTCGATGCCATTCGTCACAAGTGCTGGGTGAGGGATATTTTTCAACCAGTCATAATCTTGATCAGGCTTCGGTTGTGCCCATTTTGCAACAGCGTTTAATTGAGCAGCTTGAACTTGATCTGAACTTTCAAATTGTTTCTGACTCATAATTCGTTGCAGAGAATCCATCCCAGCAGATTTACTTGTTTCAGTTGATTTGTAGAAGAAGAACATGAAATTGTCTATGGCATTGTCTACATTTTCTCCATGTTGTTTCATTCTTTCAAAAATCACTGGTTCTGGTTTTACCCCTGCTTCTGGAGAAGAACCAGCAATTATAATTCGACGAATAAGGTCTCCTTCTTGTAATGCTAATTCTTGTGCAACCATTCCACCGATTGAAAATCCTAAAAGATCCACTTTATTTAAATCCAGTGCTTTAATGAACGTTGCGGCATCCTGAGCCATTTCACTAATAGTTTCTGGTGTTTGCCCATTTGTTTCCCCCACACCTTTATTATCAAAAAGAATGACTGGTCGTTCTTTCGCGATTGGAGCAACCATATTCGGGTCCCAATTTTCCATTGTCCCTCTAAAATGCACTAAGAAAACAACAGGTGTACCTGTCTCAGCCCCAAATTTTCTGTAAGCAAAACGTGTTCCATTCGCCTCTATAAATGTTGATTCTGTCGGTATTGTGAAGTTTGACATATGAATTCTCCTTATTTTTAATTTTGTTTTATCACATTAACAATTCAAGAACGATCGTTCTAGAATTAATAAAGAAAAAAGAAAGCTAATCTAACACTTTCAACGTTAAATCAAGGATACTTTCTAATTCCTCTTTTGAATAGTTTGTTTTAACCATGACCCTTAAACCAACAAGGTTATTATGCAGAAATTGGGCAGTAATTTGAGAATTTAGCTCTTCATTCAACTCGCCTTTTTTTCGACCTTCTTCAAGCATTTGCTCGAACATAACCTCAGTATCTTTAAACATTTTTGTCACTATATGTTTAATATCTTGGTCTAGTAAGGATAGCTCTACAGCAGCATTTACTGATAGGCAGCCTGTTGGATAGACGTCTAATTCAGCTGAGTGTATAACATAATTAAAAACATCCCGAACAGCTTTCTTTACTGTTTTAGAGTTACTGATAATTCCAGTAAATGTTTCGATAACAAACGTTTCATAGTAATTTAAAGAAGCTAAGAACAGTGAGCGTTTATCCCCAAACGTATCATATATACTTCTACGATGAATACCCATATAATCAACCAAATCTTGCATTGATGTTTTTTCATATCCTTGCTTCCAGAAGAGTTCCATCGCTTTTCTAAGGACGACTTTCTCATCAAATCCCCTATTTCTAGACATTTTACTTCCTTCTCCTTAATGGGCAATTTCCTTTAATAACATTTTAGAACGATCATTCTAAAATCAGAGTACACCATTTAAAATGATTAGTAAAGAATCAATTAGTTTACTTTTTATTTTGTATAACTGCTCCGTTAACGTAAAAAAAAATTTATTCATCTTAACCACAAAGTGTCTGGTTACTTTTTCAGTTAACCTGCCGCGTTAGTTGAAGAAGGTTTTTTTGAATGTATGATTTTACATATTTTCGTACATTCAAAAGAATGGTTTAGCCATGAGACTTCACCTTATAGGCATGAGAAAAAGATTTTTCAATCGAAAGATCCTTTTCTACTACTTA
>NZ_LMVB01000014.1:36749-38381 GCF_001510645.1 Paenibacillus sp. FJAT-29882
GGAGCAGAACTTTTAATCTGCTCCCTTTTCTCTCTTAAAGTAATCTGTCAGTGGAATAAGGACAAATTTTTTTCGTTTAAAATGAATGTACGTTTTTAGATAGTTTCGTACATTAAATTTCCATCTTTACTGAATAGTACTTTCAACGGCTGCTTTGTGCGCATCCGAACCTAAAGCACCCATAGCATCATGCACAATGACAACTATCAAAAGACAACCAAGGGGAGGTCTTGGTTGTCTTTTAGAAGAGGCAATATTTCTTGCGTTTCATTCTATTGAGAAGGACGTATACTCATTTCCATGTTACGCCCTAATTTAGTGAATGAGCTTATTTTCACTCAAAATAGGTGATTACCTAAAAACTTATTAACTAAAAAAATAAAGTCTAATATGATCGCTCATAATACTTGATTTATATATGTTAAATTGTGTTATCCTAATCTGGATAACCCCTAAAGATATAAACAAAGACCCCCTTATTTGGAGGTCTTTGTGTTTTTATGCGAGTCGATATTTTTTTGTCTGGAGTTGGGAGTCTATACCCATTTCTATGCTATGTATTAATTTAGTAAATGAGCTTATCTTCACTAAAAATATAGTTAAAAGTCCTACAACATCATATAGATATCCTTATATTTGTATCATTTCATTATTTTCGACATACTATGAATTAGCCCACGCAAGTAGTTAGTACCTCCTTTAAAACAAAAGGAGATGTTTGTATATGTCAGGTTGTGTAGATGGCGGATTTGATGGCGGTCGTGGATTTGGTGGCGGCTTTGCCTTGATTATCGTATTGTTTATCCTCTTAATCATTATTGCCTGTAGTTGCGGCGGCGGAGGATTCTTTTAAGAAGTAAGGACGACCGTTATGGTCGTCCTTCTTTAAATTTAACCATGGTTATTTAACTATGATTGCTGAATATATGAAAAATCATTTCCATGCTATTGCCTAATTTAGTGAATGGGCTCATCTTCACTCAAAATAGGAGTACCAATTAAATAAAAGGTCCTCCATCATATAAACTTACGTATTATTTGTGTCAATTCATTATCTTCGACATACTATGAATTAGCCCACGCAAGTAGTTAGTACCTCCTTTAAAACAAAAGGAGATGTTTGTATATGTCAGGTTGTGTAGATGGCGGATTTGATGGCGGTCGTGGATTTGGTGGCGGCTTTGCCTTGTTAATTGTATTGTTTATCCTCTTAATCATTATTGGATGTAGCTGTGGCGGTGGATTCGGTGGCGGATTCGGCGGCGGTGGCTATGGTTACGGTGGCGGTGGCGGTTACGGTGGCTTCTGCTAATAAATAAGTAACAAAAAGGACGACCGTCATAGGTCGTCCTTCTTTAAATTATAGATGGTTATTAAACCTACTCCTTAGTTGAACAAGGGGTTTTTCTGAATGTATGATTTTGCATACTTTCGTACATTGAAAAGACACCACCAATTGGTAGTGTCTTTTTAGTCAACTAAGCCCCAGTTAATTATCTTGTCATGATTAGTATTATAAATTTTCTTTAGTGCTGAATTAGAGTATGTCATTCTATTTTACCCGTCTATCGGAGTCGCGTGATAACGAGATGTGCTGAAACAGGCCTTGCTCCACCAGCTAAAGGAGTAATG
>NZ_LMVB01000014.1:39184-54474 GCF_001510645.1 Paenibacillus sp. FJAT-29882
AACGCAAAAAAGTCTGCAAAGTCTAATACTCCTCCAGCAGGACCTTGTGGACCGGCCGGTCCCTGTGCTCCTGCTGATCCGGCTGGACCTTGTGCTCCTACTGATCCAGCTGGACCTTGTGCTCCTGCTGATCCGGCTGGACCCTGTGCTCCTGCTGATCCAGCTGGACCCTGTGCTCCTGCTGATCCAGCTGGACCTTGTGCTCCTGCTGGTCCGGCTGGACCTTGTGCTCCTGCTGGACCCTGTGCTCCTGCTGGTCCGGCTAGACCTTGTGCTCCTGCTGGCCCCTGTGGTCCTGGTGGTCCTCCAGCAGGACCTTGAGGCCCAGCTGGTCCCTGTGGCCCTGTCGGTCCCTGTGGTCCTGGTATTGGACAACAACAAGAACAGGAACAATTACTTTCTTTGCACGATCTTTTTGGGACTCTTCGTGAAGTGCATTCACAAAAATTTTCACTAAATAAACAATTTGGACAAATACCCATTTAATACCACCCTTTTATTTAATACTGCAATATTCTATTAACATATTGGATAAGTGGTCTGTACTTATAAGCTATAATACTGGTTTATTTACGTAACTTCGATCCGGCTGGTCCTGGATTCCCTTTAATTCGAATGTATGAATTTGTATAGTTTCGTACATTAAATTTCCATCTTTACTGCATAGTACTTTCAACGGCTGCTTTGTGCGCATCCGAACCTAAAGCACCTATAGCATCATGCACAATGATAACTATAAAAGACAACCAAGGCCTCCAAATAGGAGGTCTTGGTTGTCTTTTATAAGAGGCAATATTTCTTGTGTTTCAAGGATGTATACTCATTTCCATGTTATGCCCTAATTTAGTGAATGAGCTTATCTTCACTCAAAATAGGTGATTACCTATGTATGTGTCCATATTCAATGAGGGGTAGATATTTGCCTATTTGTACAGGATGTATGCTTGGTTATTTTTATATTTGAGGTATAGTCATAACCTCTCGTTATACTAGCTTTCACAAGACAATTAGCAACAGTCAACGATTTACTGTTCTCTCAACTAACCCTCCCCTAATAGAAGAAGGAGTTTTTCTGAATGTATGATTTTATATATTTTCGTACATTCAAATCGTTGATAACATTAGATCTTATTGTTAAAATAACAATATCATACGTTGAATATATTATATCGGAGGAAATTCATGAAAGAAAAGAACGTGCAGCCATTGCGAACGGCCAAAGAAATCGAGGATATGAAACGAGCGCTACGGTGATATGGTTCCGAACGGGACTATTTTTTATTTGTCTTTGGCATTAACACGGGTTTGCGGGTTCCCCTTTAGTTTAAGTACAATCCTGTAATTATATGGCTCGTTTGTTAAATAAAGTTTCGTTCGTTGATAACCAGAGTTGTAGTACAAGAGTGTCTAGACTTTTGTGTCATTTATCGAGAGTGTCTAAAGCTTTGTGTCAAAAAACTAGAGCGTCTAGAGTCTTGTGTTAATAATTATTGACACAAAATCCTAGACCATTAAGAAATAAACCTTGTTATAATCATGTTTTTATAGTCTAAGTTTTTGTATCACTCTTCAACACTAATAGTTAATAAGAACTTGTTGCTAAGTGAATGCCTTCCCGAGTTCCTTCCTTCGTTTGATCGTTATTTTCCGTTTCGATCTTCTGTTCGTTACATTGTTATTTAACACGAATATATCCCCCGATAAAAGGAAATACAGGATCCATAGGCGTTTCAGTTGCAAGATTGTATCGATCACTAAAAGAAAGCAAGCCCAGTAGAAGGTGCTATTTATGTTTTGTTGAACCCGGACCTCTGGGTAAAACAAATAAGCTAAAAAGAAGATACAAGCTATCCCCCAACTAGAAATGATAGTGGTTTATACGAATGTTTGATCATTTATCAATACACTATGTATTATGATCTACAGCCATCCTTTAGCATAAGAAAAAACTCTTAACAAAAATGCTTAATCAAACTTTATCTTATTTCAATAGTATTTTTGATTTTGCCATATTCCGACAGCGTTTTCATTTATTATCCTTTATACTATTAATTTGATAGAGAAATGGTCAAGAGATAATAAATTCGGTCAACAAGCGCTAGTTTCATAATGAATTCATTATTTCTATATAGGTTTGTTAAACATCAGAACTCAATTGAGTGGCGGAGGGGTACGAGTGAGTGTAAACACCGGAGTACGGATAATTGAAAATTATGCTAAATTAGAAGATACAGTTTTGGTAAAGATGGCTCATAGTGGAGATAGTGAGGCATTGACTTTTTTAATTACTAAATATCAGAATTTTGTTCGTGCGAAGACAAGACCATACTTTTTAATTGGCGCGGATAAAGAAGATCTTGTTCAAGAGGGATTGATTGGTCTATATAAAGCGATTCGTGACTTTAGAGAGGATATGATGACCTCTTTTAAAGCTTTTGCTGACCTTTGTATCACTAGACAGATTATTACGGCGATCAAAACGGCTACTCGTCAAAAGCATGGCCCTCTGAATTCGTATGTTTCTCTGGACAAGCCCCTTTATGCTGAGGAATCAAACTATACGCTTATGGATATGATATCCGGAGAAAAAATAACAAATCCGGAAGCATTAATCATTAACCAAGAAAAAGCTAATGATATAGAACTAAAAATAGCAGAATTGCTTAGTGATTTAGAAAGAAGAGTGTTGACCTTATATATGGATGGACAATCATATGCGGAAATTTCTGAAGAATTAAACACGCATGTAAAGTCGATTGATAATGCTCTTCAACGAGTAAAAAGAAAACTTGAACAACATTTGAAGATAAGAATGGCTATCTGATAACTTCGTGTCAATTTTCCGCATTGATAACTAGCCCCGTTTTTTTGTGAAAATTAAATACGTCGTTAATTTCAATCACAGAAATTGCTTGGAGGGCCAAGTTAGTTTCTGTGGTTTTTTCATTGCTTATATGTTAAATAGGCAGATATGAATACTCCCGCCACTTCATTTTCTAACAAAAATTTGAAGTGGCGGTTTCTAACGTATCGAACATTTCTGAACGCTTAACGTTAGTGGAGTTGACACAGTTGTGTGCCTCGGCTGTTAGTTTTAGCTTGAACATGTTACAGTACGAAGCCTTTAACCTTCTATGTTCAGTTGTCAATGAACAATCTGTTCAGGAATATCGCATCATATGAACTAATGTTCTACTTCACAAAAAGACAATTCACCCCTCTCTACTCATTGGGCTACGCCCTTCGCATTCCTTGAGGAAGAGTTACTCTTCCCTGAAGTTGATAGAAATCGTCCTTTCCTTATTCCCCAATCGAAAGTTTTACTTGAAAATAGATTACTGAAATGATCAGACTTAAAAAAGGATGCAATTATACCATCAGATTAACCTCTAATATACGCATGTCTTTATAAGGTTATAATTAATTATATCTATAGTCATATACATCTAAATTGTTTTCAACATATATGTCATTATATATGTTAACACATATGTTATTTTCATCATTATTAACATTTTTGATATATAAAGTATTTACACTGTGTGTATATGGATCTCACCGTATATCCCTACTGTCCTGACCCTCCAGTAACACAATCATCGATTCTATTAATCACCCCTTCTATGCCTGACTCTTTTATCAAGATCATCTAACAGAGTCCATATCTGTCATTAGCTAGCAATAACAATGTCAACAAGAATAAAATATATATGTTTGTTAATAATATTATCATTATGTATATAATTAACATTTTCAAAACATATGTCATTATATATGTTAATATATATGCATATGATGAAATTCAATAATTATAGAGATAACTTGATCAGATTATAAGTAAACAAGAATCCATATTCTTTATGGTATTTATCGAAAGAGGTGTTAATGGTGACAGCAAAAATTATAACATTTGGAATTAGTAAAGGTGGCTGTTCCAAGTCGACTAGCAGTGGCATTACTTCTTATCTATTAAGTAAAGAGGATAAAGTTTTGGCTATCGATATGGATGGACAAGGGAATTTAACTAGCTTTTTGACCGGCGAATATGACATCTGCAATGTCTTTGAAGAAAAGACCATTTTAGAAGCCATTTTAAACGAGGACTCACGTTCTTATATCATAAAAGTTACAGAGAATTTAGATTTAATCCCTTCTAATGATTTTCTAGCTACTTTACCCAGAAAAATGTTTGAAAAAGGCTTGAATTTAGATGCTCTACAAAAAGCGCTCCAGCCTGTTATGGAGGATTACGATTGGATTATTATTGATACACCACCCGCATTATCCGAACAAACTATCATGCCTTTAAGTACATACTCTGAAGCAGGTAGTTATGCTGTTGTTATGTTCGATGGTTCGATGTTTGCCTATTATGCTATTCCAAAATTCTTAGAAATCATTGAAGGGGCCAGAGAACGATATAACCCTACATTAAAAACAGCTGGAATTCTATTTTCTCTAATTGATGCTAGAGCTAAAGAAAATGAAGTTATGCAGGAAGCCATCGAAGAAGATTATCCTAACCTAAAGTTTGAAACGATAATAAGAAGAAAAGCTTCCACCAGACGATTAGCCATATCAGGATTTGAAAAAAATTCAGAACTAAAAAACGCATTAGAATTTTACAATCCTTTTGTACAGGAGTTGAAAAAACGTGTCCAGCAAAAACAACCTCAAAGATAAGATTAAAAAGCCAAATGCTACTCAGACATTCTTTAATTCATATGATACAGAGAAAAATAATAACAAAATTAACACCGAAGATGAAAACAAAGATGTTGTCACAATCAACAATAAAGATGACGATGAAATTAATAATAAAATTGAAACATATGTCAACAATAACAATGTTGTTATTGTTAATGATGATGATGATGATTACTTTAGAAATTTAGCGTCTGGAAAAAAGGTACCGAAGAAAAAGCCGAAGAAAGTCTTCACCTCATTCTATATGGATGCTGACCTAGCTACTGAAGTGGATAAAATCGCAGCTAGGGGAGAAAAAGGGGACAAATCCAAGCTGATTAACCAAGCAATTAGAAGATTATTAGAGGATTACGATGTTTTAGAAAAAAAATAATCACCTTTTCAGGTGCTAAACAAAATGGCCGGCTTTAAGCCGGCTTACATATATCTTAATCGATTTTTTCAACATGAATTATGATCCGCTTATCTCCCTTTCCCATAACTTATGTCTTACTTTTCAAACACTTTAACCTTTCTCCATGTGAATCGAATTGGATTTACAACTTGCTCATATTTGTTAGACCTTAAAAGGTTTTCCTTCTTCACGTTTCTTATCATAAAACTCTCTTAATCGCTGTTACGAGGAATGATTCCATCTGTTTTTTTCTTTTTACAAATAACAATATACAAGATGTGCCGTAGTCTACTAGAGCCTCTTTGAGTATATCGATTTAGAGTATTTTTGAATGGACCCGATTCAAAGACACTTGGATCAATTCTGGGAAATGCCACTAGTTATTTAAGCTGATTAAATCAATCAATTTCTCCTATTTATTGACCACTCCCACAGCTCTTGTTCAAGAACCACAATTGAAAGTTCATATAGCTGTTTATCATACTTTTTATAAATTCCGCATTTCAATAACTCTTGAATCAACTCGTCTTTATTTGGTGTTTCATTTATATTTGTTTGAGTCATCGTGGAGAATCCTCCTTCATAGAGATACAGATTTAACATAATGGGGGATGTTTAGGACACGACTTCTCGAAAATAGTCTCCATTTCTTCCGCTTGTTACTCCACCTAAGAACTTGATCAGCAAAGTCTTCACATTTCTTTGTTTGGTCATATGTAGTTGTCTTTTGATGAATTTTTAAAGTTTTATCATATACATATGCCCCGCTTCCCTTCATTTTCTTCAAAAATATATCTATCGCTGTATACGTATTCGTATAGAATAAATCATCGGAGCCAAAGCATGCCGCTTTTACGCCATGAACGTCTGCCTGCCCGAGTTCTTCATAAAATTCCATTGCCTCATAAGGCAATTCTTCCTTATTCCATGTATATGAACCAATTAAGACCAAATCATAGTCCTTTAAGGTATCCGCTTCGATCGTATCCAATCTTTCCATCTCTACATTACACCCACAAGCAGCCAATCTATCCTTAATGATTACAGCCATTCTCTCTGTATTTCCAGATAAACTGATATATCCAATGAATACTTTCATCAAACCCACCTGCCTAATTGAGAATATTTTTCAATATACATTTGAGTATAAATGAAAATGATTCTCAATGTCAATTAATTGTGTTTCGTATTAATAACCACCTACTTCTATTATGTAAATATACATAAATAATTTACAAAACTATTGAATGATTGTAATACAAAAACAACAGAATTGTTTTATTATTTAGATATGTGGGTTTTCTAGGACGTTATCCTTAGAATTATACGAAAAGAAAGGAGTTTCGTGTTGAAGAAACTTAACAAAAAATCATTTAAAGATCTTTTGCAAGAGAATAAACAAGAATTACTTAATGATAAACAAGCAATCGAAAAAATTGAAATACGTTTAGAACAACGCCATGAACTTAAAAAGCTAGCTTAAAACAGCTAGCTTTTGTATGATATACAATTCGATTTCGTTTAATACCACAGTAGGGAAGGTATGACTCCTTACGATTTTGTAAGAGGTATTGTGTACATATTATGGTTGAAAGGCCCTGTTTCACAAGGCCCTCGGTTTCAGAGGGTTTACTATTCAAGTTGGTTCACACGTCAAACATTTCTGGAAGGAAACATAAGGGTGAGATTACCTTCCAGAAATGTTTGTTTTCTTTATTTTTTCAGATGTTCACTTTAGCACTCCTATCAAACTTTCTTATTTTCTCTCATTAGCAAGCAACCTAAAGACTATCTACTACTATTCCATGCCGTTATCCACGTCACTCTTATCGCTTCATTAACTTTTGAACGGTAACTAATACCTCATCAATAACTTCCGAATCTCCCTCATTCAGCCGGTCTACTACACAGGTTTTCAAATGGCCTTCTAATAATATTTTAGAAACACTATTTAGGGCACTTTGCGTGGCTGCTATCTGTGTTATGACGTCATCACAGTAGGTATCCTTCTCAATCAGACCCTTAATTCCCCGTATTTGACCTTCGATGCGATTTAAACGTGTCGTTAAATTTTTTTTTACTGTTTCAGAATTGTGACTTTTTCTATTTTGAGTGGAGATTACACTGCATTCATCATGAATTAAATGGTCAGTCTCCTTTATTTTTGTCTCCATTTCTCATCCACCTTGCACATATGATACTAACCTATTAATCTCACATCGTTCTGTCACCGATAGAGACTATCTATAAATTGGGTTGGTGCGACATGGACAAATTTCTTAAACCCCTTAATAAAGTGGGCCTGATCATAATATCCATTTTGATAAACGATATCCGCTAGATTATGAGCATTGCTTTCAAAAATCATAGCTAATGAATTTTGAAAGCGAACAATTTCACTAAATTGCTTTGGTGAAAAACCAATTACCTCTGCAAATTTCTTGCGAATATACCGATCAGAATATCCGGTATCTTCCGTTAAATCATTAATACTAATGTTCCCATTTGCTAAATAAATTTTTTCAATGCAATATCTCACTATATTGTGACTACTAGGAGGAGTCAATATGCTATTAACGAATACTTCAAATAAACGTATTCTCTCAACAAAACTAGTTGCATGTAATATTTTCTCCATTAGGGATGGGTCTACAGATATAAGATCATTTAAAGGGATTTTTTTACCTAGAAGATCCCTCATCGAATAATTTATTTTCAAAAGCCCCTGCTCAGGCTGAAATCTAACACCAAAATATTCACAGCCTTCTTGAAAATCAAGTTGCTGCTCTCTCCGCTCGAGTGGACTCGTCCATAGAAAAATAGATGAATGTTTTGGACAACAACAAAATAATAAATCAAAGCAACCATCAGGTATAAGTGCAAAAGTATTGATTGTTTCCTTTTGGGTTTTAAACTGATAATATAAGGCAATATCTTTACCGATGAGACGATTTAATGGTCTCTGCTCGATATAATTATCCATCTTATACTGGACTTCGGGTTGGGCTGGGAAATAGGTAAGGGCTTTCATTAGGTTGCACTCCCCTGATTCATACACGTTCAATATAGTGTACTAGCATTTTTATGATAATTGCAAAATATTCAAATAATTTATAAGTCCAAAACTAAACATCCTTTTGCTCGTGAGACACATGTCAAAACGACATTTGCGCCGTTCTTTTCTTCATCTGTAAGGAACACATCTCTATGATCGACTTCCCCTTTTAACACATTCACTTGACAGCTACCACATCCACCAACTTTACAAGAATATGGTGCATCAATATCATTTTCCAATAAAACATCTAATAATGTGGCCCCTTCAGGGACTTGAAGAACCTGCTTGCTTTGTTTCAATTCCACTTCAAATGCATACAATGGACCAAAATCTGGCGGTGTGAAAAGTTCAAAGTGAATGCTACTTTCAGGATATCCGTATAATTTTGCAGCTTCTGCAAACTCCTTTACCATTCCTTCCGTTCCACAAAAATAAACATGAGTGCCTATCGGTTGGTTTTTCATCACTTCCGTTGTCATTCTTCGATCCGTTCTTGAGAAGTAGAAGTGAGTCTCTTCTGGATAAACAGATGACAGAAAAGGATAAAACGCGCACAATTCTTTTGAAGGAGCTGCATAGTGTAATTCAAACGTTTTTCCTTGCTTTTTCAAATGAGACGCCATAGCAAGAAACGGCGTTATTCCAATACCAGCAGCAATAAAAACATGATGTTTAGCACTAAAGCTAAGAGGAAAATGGTTTTTCGGATAACTAATCTCTAGCTGATCCCCTTCTTTTATAGAGTCATGCCAATAAACAGAACCCCCTCGCGAGTTTGTGTTTCGGCCGACAGCAATTTGATAGTATTCATTTTGATCGATATCATTTGTTAATGAATAATGGCGTTCAAAGAGGGCTTGTTCACTCTTAATCTTTGTCGTAATATGGGCCCCACCACTAAAACGTGGCAAGGCAGAACCATCTGCTGCTTTTAGCTGAAAACTTCTAACCGATGGCGATTCAATGGTTATTTTATCTACAATAACATCAATGATACCCGTAGTCATTTTGTCGATTCTCCTTTCTAAACTTAGACCACATGGATATAGCCTAAGTATGCATCCAGTCTTTTTGAAAAATGATTAGAAACGTCGAGAACTGTATGACAATGTACACATGTTATTTCACTGCGGTTTGTTTTCATATTATGGTTGTAACATTTTACACAATATACTTTTTCCTCTTTTATTCCAATCTCTTTCGTTTGCATTTCCTTATCTGTAAACCCTACTGAATATCCAGCTTGTTTGATATCTCGAACCATGGACCAGTCCCCAGATATAAACAGTTTTGTACCTATTAATTGTTTATCCAGTACGGCTTGAACGTCATCAGCCGTAAAAGATGATAGAATGGTAATGTTACGATCATACTTCTCTTGAAGATAATCCAAAATAGGATCTTTTTCTTCAGCTATCACAAATACATTGAATTCGATATTTTTTAATGACAGAAAATCTATTTCAGCCAAATTAACAAAAAGAGCCGATTGGTCAATGATTAATAGCATTTTTTGACAGTTGTGATGAAGTTCAAAATATGGATCTTCCTCCACAATCAACTCGAATTCCTGATCTTTGAACTGTTCTACTAAGCGCACTTTTTCTTGTTCTGGATAAGTTGTTGTATTCATTAGCAGGCGATATGTTCCTTCCTGTTTACCGGTTTCGACCAAATAAACAGGAAGCTTGAACCGAGTTTGATTGCATATAATTTGCTTCGCAAAGCCTATCATTTGAGAATTAGAACCGGAAAGCAATTTCACTTCTGCTATAAACCCTTGATCAAATGAATTCTCTACTTGTATTACTCTGCCTTTAACTGTATTCAATTTTCCTCATCCCTTTAGTTAATTTGAAAAAGTCTCTTCTAGCTTTTTTTCCAAGTATGTTACTAATTTATCTTTATAGAAAAGCAAACCTTTGTATTCTGCTATATCATCTGCCAAATCAACTAGTACATTGCGAAGTTGGCCCGTCCATTTGCGATTTTTGGTTAATTCTTCCAACGTAATAATATGGGTATGGATGCTGAACAAAATTCCATTGCTACGTGGGAGTCGGAATAATCTTTGATCTTCAACTCTAAAATATACTAGTTTTCCTGCATTTTCACTGGTTACATCGTCTTTTTTCGGTCCCCACTCATCAAACGTTTCAGGTGATGTACCAAGAATTGGCTCAACGGTCATTGTCCAATTAAATCGAGTCCACGGTTTTCCAGCTTCCATTCTTAAAATGAATCCGCGGATTTTCTCAGCTAACCCAGTATTCGTAAAACGGGATGGCACAGGAAAATGAATAGATAAAAAGTCCATACCTAGATCGAATGCTAGGGACCAATTAGCTGGGAAACATAATTGTCCCGCGTCAAGGAAAAGATCACCGTCTTTTTGTGCAAGATAAATCAAATCTGCTTGTACATGGCGACCAATAAAGTCTAATGGCTCATACGGTAAACTTGAACAATCGCCGAAAGTAAATGAATATTCTTCTTCAAGAATGTTATTTTGGAACGTCCACTGATTTCCATTTTTAAAGACACTGAAATAATTCGGGTGAATGGATGCCATCTCATCCATAATCATCTCCAAAATTTCCCATTGCGCTTCAATAGAATGAGGGTAAGATTGATAGGTTTGTTCTTTTCTTCTATCTAGAAGTTGCCGCTTTAGTTTGATTTCCTCAATATATTCAGGTGTAATATCAAGCACAAACGGCGGATCAAGTGGTGTGGAGTTGTTTGAAAAATCATGGGAGTCTCCCTTAAACGGGAAAGGGAAACGTTCGACTATAGGCCGATTAGGAATTTCTGCTTTTATAGGGGTAGGAGTACTTTTTTTCATTATTTTCTCTCCTTGATAAAAGATTCGTCTTTTTTTAGAAAAAACATTCTATAGGAACGATCTACCTATAGAATGTCTTTTCGTACATAATTTTTTTGTCGTTCGTACATGTCAGCTAAACTTTTAAATTGGGTGATCCTTATTTCATAAATGCAGCATCAGCAGCAGCATGTTTCGTGTAGATCGCTTCTCCATCACTTTCACCATCAAAAATAACTGGAACATTCGGTGTGAAGAGAACGACATCGCCTGCTTCAGCTATATATTTGTTCCCTTGCTTGTCACGTAAGACAAATTTACCTTTTGTGATTACTTTATACTCTAAAAATTCATATACGAATTCAAATTCATCTCCTGGTTGCATAGAGAAGAATCCGATTGTAAGAGGATTAGCAGTTGCTGTTACAGGTACATCAATGATTTGGCTGTTCAAATCTGGCTTGCCTAAAAGTCCATCCAATTCAATTTTATCAAACGTACCTGGTTTAAAAATTTGGATCCCTGGTTTTTGGCTCAAATAGCTATAGTTTTTTGCTTCTGTTGATTGGCTCATTATTAACACTCCTATTATTTTTTTATTTGGATTCTCTTATATATCCTGTCATTTATTTAAATTAAACAGTAACCGCTTCTTTAATTAAGCGTTGCATTTCTTGTGCCACTGCTTTTTTATCTTCTTTCCCTGTGATACCTCCGCCAACGATTACAAGATCCGGTTGTGCTTGAATCACTTCAGGAAGCGTTTCCAATTTAATGCCGCCTGCTACAGCCGTTTTTGCGTTCTTCACGACGCGTTTGATTGTTCTCAATTGTTCAAATGAGTTTTCACCCGCTGCTTGTAAGTCATACCCTGTATGTACACAGATATAATCAACACCTAGAGCGTCTACTTCTTTCGCACGTTGTTCAATGTCTTTCACATTGATCATGTCGACAAGAATCTCAGATCCGTGTTTTTTCGCTTCTTCGACAGCACCTTTAATCGTCGAATCATCAGTTGCACCTAATACCGTTACAATACCAGCACCAGCTTCAGATGCTTTCATCACTTCATACCCGCCTGCATCCATAATTTTTAGATCAGCTAGGACCGTTAAGTTAGGGAATGCTTCTTTCATTTCTTTAACAGCGCGAAGCCCTTCGTTAATCACGACCGGTGTACCGATTTCAACGACATCTACGAATGCTTCTACTTCTCTAACGACACTGATACCTTCTGGAATATTGACTAGATCAAGTGCTAATTGCAATTTCATGAATAGGACACTCCTTATAAAAGTAGTTAGTAATTGGTACTGATCTTATTATATGTCTTAATTTTCAGAAAACAAAGTACGCACTTTTTTATCATATTGTGTCATAAAATATACTATTGGGATTTATGAAGTATTTTCTTCCTATTATTCTGTCAATATTGCCCGAATATTAGCTGATTCTGCTACTTGCCTATCATGATTTTTTTAGCGTTTTTTGCAAAATATCCGCCTTCTTATTTAGAGTTCATTCGTTTTTTCTAGTGTATGATTTAAAACGCTTTCAGTATAATCTTTCCCCCACACATACATAGATTCGAGAATCGGAATTAAAGTATGACCTCGTTCTGTTAGTGAATATTCGACTTTGGGCGGAACGACAGGATAAACTTTACGACTGACAATGAGATCTTCTTCCAATTCTCGAAGCTGACTAACAAGCATTCTCTGAGTAATGGCCGGTATGAGAGTTTTCAATTCGCCGAATCTTTTTGTCCCATCTTTCCCTAAATGCCACATAATCAGCATCTTCCATTTCCCACCGATAATAGAAAGTGTTAATTCTTTTTCACAATTAAATGTCTTTTCTCGAGTATGGCTCATTCGTTATCCCTCCCTTATCATGTTAGCGTTCATCATTAAAGTATGTTTTCTTACACTATATAACAAAAAACTGCATATTTACAAACAATATTTTCTGATAATAAAATTTTTTCTAAAAATTTTTCTAAACTGACTGAATGGACGCATGGCAAACCAAATTGTAATAAATCTTTAGAAGAGAGATTGCAAGAACTGTTAACAACCTTTTTAGCAAGAAGGATGAGGGGTCAGAAAGGCAAATGGATGGGTCGATTCTGTTATAACGATGCTAAATAACAAAATTAAGCAACCTTCGCCCGTATGAACTGGACGAAAGCTGCCTAAACGAGCTCTTTTATTTCCTGTCTTCTAACAAAGTCTGATCCTGATGTTTGACAGTCCACTTTTCTTATTTCATAAATGCAGCATCAGCAGCAGCATGTTTCGTGTAGATCGCTTCTCCATCACTTTCACCATCAAAAATAACTGGAACATTCGGTGTGAAGAGAACGACATCGCCTGCTTCAGCTATATATTTGTTCCCTTGCTTGTCACGTAAGACAAATTTACCTTTTGTGATTACTTTATACTCTAAAAATTCATATACGAATTCAAATTCATCTCCTGGTTGCATAGAGAAGAATCCGATTGTAAGAGGATTAGCAGTTGCTGTTACAGGTACATCAATGATTTGGCTGTTCAAATCTGGTTTGCCTAAAAGTCCATCCAATTCAATTTTATCAAACGTACCTGGTTTAAAAATTTGGATCCCTGGTTTTTGGCTCAAATAGCTATAGTTTTTTGCTTCTGTTGATTGGCTCATTATTAACACTCCTTATCCATTTTATTTTTTATATTCGTTCAATCGAACTCTATTTCTGCCTAGCATATTATTTAACTGGATTTTAACCATCCTAATTCTTCAGAAATGATCCCTGCTGCTCTCTTCACTTCACTCATAATATATTTAGAATGGTGATCCTTATTCGTTTCCGAAAAAACAGCGCTGATGGAAGCCACTACTTTCCCTTCCCAAGAAAAAATAGGTGCCGCTATAGTAACCGTTCCCTTAGTAATTTCTCCAAAAGAGTTAGCAATCTTCCATTTCGTAATAAGTTTTAATTCGCTTTCTAATGTGTTTACATCACTTATTTCACCTTGCTCAACAAGTTTTTGTATGATCTGCTGTTTCATATCTGAACTTAGATGAGACAAAATTGCTTGATTCGATGCACCAACACATAATGGCGTTCTCTTCCCAATCTCTTTCTCTTTTGAAAGCAAATTCTTATTAAGACAGTCAACAATTACTCCCTCAGTACCTTCTGGAACGGTTAAATAAACGGATTCTCCGGTTTTCATCATCAGCTTTTCCATAGTCGGAAGTGCACTATTTCGAATGGATAAATTATCCCGTATCGAGAACCCTAATTGCATCAAAGTTAAACCTAAACGGAACTTTTTGGTTTCATGATTCTGAAATACAAAACCGTATTCAGCAAGACTTGAAAGTAATCGATGCACCGTTTGAATAGGAATATCAAGTTGGCGGCTTACTTCAGTCGCACTCCACTCCTCTTGATCCTCAGTCGGCACGATGGTGGTGAGTAATGCAACAGACTTCCGAATAACCTCCGACATACATTTTCTCCTTGATTGAGATATTGATAAGTTGCTGTCTTTATAAAAGAGTACTTCCAAAATGAATCATAGAAACATGGATAGTTTGTCTTGCGATCTAACGAAAGGGATCATCGAATAATAGACGACTCGATCCTATTCTAAATTCGCGTGACGTCCGTACATTTTATCGGAATCCATGCCTTTTTTCTCCATGAAGCGGAGAATAATAGAATCATAGAATAATAGCAAGCTTTGTTCGAACAGAGAACCCATTGGTTGAATGGATTTATTCCCTGTATCGACACCGGACTTCGCTTGAGCAGGGATTTCAATGACGATATCTGCCAAATCACCAATGGTGGAGTTCGGGAATATCGTTACTGCTGCTACTGTAGCTCCGATGCTTTTTGCTTTCTCTGCCATGGCAACAAGACTTTTCGTTTCACCAGATCCAGAGCCGATGATAAAGATATCGCCTTCTTCCAAATTAGGTGTCACGGTTTCGCCCACAATATATGGATCCAATCCCATGTGCATCATACGCATGACAAAACATCTAGCCATGAAACCTGATCTGCCAGCACCTGCCACAAACACTTTCTTTGCGCTCAAAATGCCATTTACGAGTTGTTCAGCATCTTCATCGCGAACGAGCGCTGCTGTTCGTTGAAGCTCTTGCAAAACGAGTTCGGTATACTGAGTTGTTTGCATAATTAAACGGTCACCGCCTCTTTAATTAAGCGTTGCATTTCTTGTGCTACAGCCTTTTTATCATCTTGGTTAGCAATACCGCCACCTACAATGATAAGGTCAGGGTTTGATTTAAGA
>NZ_LMVB01000015.1 GCF_001510645.1 Paenibacillus sp. FJAT-29882
AAAAGAAAAAGTAAACGTCTATACTTTTGTTAATCTCGATACAAATGAAACGCAAACCGTTGTAGGGATAAAAGAATTTATGCCGTTACACAAACCGTTGATTGCTTCTGTTTCATTAAAAATTTCAAGAGAAGTTTTTGATTTGGTCGGTAGCGATAAGAAATATATCAATGCTGTGTCTCTCTTTATCACAGCATTAAAAGAGGCAAAAAATTGATTAAGGTTGGTCGGAATGGAATGGTGAAAACCACCGATGCACTAGCTAGTCGATTGCCGATTTTTGATTTTACCAGTGACCAGGAGACAGGTATTGAGTTTGACCATTGTTCAAGGTCGCAACTAGCTATCTTGGAGCTTTATCTAACTGGATGGGAACGGGAAAATTTGATTGTAGCTTTTCTAAAAGATAAGAATTACAGAGGTTTAATGCCTTTATATTCTCTTCAAATGATGTTGAAATTGAAGAATAGAAAAAAGTAAATTTTAAGATTTTGAGTTAAATTTTTATTAAAAAACCATTTCTTTATATTTTTGGTGAACTCAATAAATATTGATATATCAAGGGTTAACCGGGTTGCCTACGGTGAACCCTTTGTTTATAATAAATATATAGATTACCAGGAGAAACTAATAAAAAGGTGATGATGAAAAATGGCTAGAGAATCCTATAATACAAAAGTCGAAGGCGAAACAAAAGAAAGAATGAAAGAGTTAACCGATAAGTACAGAAATCAAGGACTTATCGACTTAGATGGAGATTTATTTGGCATCGCTGCGGAACTTTTAGAAAGAAATTTAACCATTCAATCGCCACGTTCCATCGTTGGAATCGAGGAACTGGACCAGTTAACTTCCCGAATTAATCGATTATTTATAAATACAATCGAGCAAAACAATACTTTTGTAGCCACATTTAAACAAGAACATGAGGAAAAATTCGAAAAAACGAAATTGACCATTAATTCTTTAATCGAAGAAAAGCAGGTATTAAAAGAACGGTTAACTGAAGAAAACGAGAAAACAAAGGAGTTAACCGAGTTAACTAAGGTAAACCATATAACAATCGAAGACTTGCAAAATGATAATAAAGAAAAATCGAAATATATCGCGTTACTTGAAGGAAAAAATGAAGAAAATCAAAAGAAAATTGAGGAACTTCTCCAATTTGAAGAGCAAAATAAAGAATTAAATTTAGATGTTTCTCAAAAAGCAGATGAAATTGAATCATTGAAGAATCAAATAACAGAAAAAAATGCAACAGCAGAACGGCAAGCCCAGGAGCACCAAATGAAAATTAAAGAAATGGAATTCACAAATAAAGAGGCTTTGCTAAACCAAAAAGACGAAATAACTAATAAATTTAATGAACAAATTGATGACACGCGGAAACAACGAGATGAATTCATTGAAAAATACGAAAGCAAAGTAGCTGCTATTCAGAAAAAATATGAAGCCTTGTTTGCCGAAAAGCAGGGGCTTGAAATGAAAAATCAAACATTGGCGAATGAAAATCAGCTTTTACATTCAAAATTAGATAGCGATAAGAAAAGGAATTGAGAAATCAATTCCTTTTTTGATACCACCATTCTTAATTGCACTTTTGTAAAATTAAGAATGGTTAATGCCTTCCTGCTATCCAAGACTTTAATTTAACGATACAAGGGTATAAACCCCTTACCACATCTTTTAAAACGCAAACTTGGAGCTCCTAGAGGGCTTATTTTTTATTCCTACCCATCTCAACCAACAAATCTAATTCACTTTTATAGTATTTAGCTTCACTGGGGTGAATGGAATTCTCTAGTTTGATTTTTAACTCTTGAAACCTTTCAAATTCCATTTTAGTCAATTTAATTTTATTTTTGTTTGGAAACTGAAGCAATTTCATATATTTTTGCCTCTTTGCGCAAGTTCCAATGCTTGCTGCTGAAATTCCTCTTCGCTTATTTCGCCAGTTAATCGAGAACGAACCAAAATATCATGCTCAGGTTTTACTTCGAAACCTTCCAGAAGAAGAGATGCCTTTGCTTGCTTCATTCCTTGTTCAATTTTCATAAATTACCCTCCAAGTAATGTCTGAGATTCTCTCTGTGGCACAGTTAAAACATCATTTGCTTATAATTATCCATTTGATTCAAAATAGAAGCCTATAATTTTTTCCATTTTTCTAATGAATCACGCCAATTAAAATAATCATCCGGTTCATCCAATTCATATGGGTCCTTTACTTCCCCAAATACATCTTCAAATTTTCCATTGTATTTATTTTCGAATTCCCTAATTTCATCTTCCAGTTCTTTAATCAAATCTTCTTTTGTTCGATGCTGTAATCGATATTTTTCAGAAACAGCTTGAGTTCTTGCTACCAAAACACCTGATTTCTCCATATTTTTCACACCACCCGTTTAAGGTCCTCGAACTACCGTCCTGCGGAGTGCTGTCCCCGCACCGGGGCTATGTCCTCCTAAAAACCAAACAAATATTGCTTATAATTTTATTAACGCTTATATTACATCAATCCCAATAAAAAAGACTTGTCCAACGACTAATGACACTAAACAAATCTTTAATTAATTTAAAACCAAAACAAAAGATTAAGAGAGACCCCTTTTCTAATAATCTAAGGGGGACACTTTTTTACACCCTATATTTCAGATACCATTTTCTTTTCTAAATTTAATTATTGTTGGTCTTGAAATCCCTAAATCTTTAGAAGCTTGAGTATTGTTAGCGCCAGGATTATCTTTGAAATACTGTGCAATTCGGGTCCTTTTTTCAGCATGAGAAACCATGCCTTCAGAACGCCTCTTAGCCTTCTTATTTTCGTATTTACGAGCTTCATTAATAGGTTTACGCCGTTCTACCTCTTCAGCATCCATAATGGCTTTTAAATAAGTCATTTCTTCTTTGGTAACATGTAGCTCTTCAATTAGTCTTGCCGGTGAATAATTGTATCCTGCATATCTAAAACCAGATTTATTGATTCCGCGAACCTGATGGTCTTCCCATTTTTGATAACCTGCCTCTGCGGATTTCGTAGCATATTTAACGAATTCCCAACCGTAATACTGACCGTTATCATTATCATAATTAGTCATTAACTCATATACTTTTCGCATTTGGTCAAGAGCAGATTCAGTATCTCCACCAGTCACACACAAAGTCCAATAACGAACCAAAAACAAAGCAAATTCACGACAACCAGTTAAATCACCGTTCCGAAGTTCCAAAAGCTTAAAAATATCATGTATTAGTCTCTGGTGACGTACATTCCATTTACTTTCAGAAGCTTTCTTTACCCAAACATTGCTTTTTCCTTTGTTTTTAGCCTTTCCATCAAGAACTTTGAATTTACGTTCTGTTTTTTCTAATCGTTTAGCAGCCTTTTCAGCTTGTTGTTTAATTTGTTCTTCTATCCAATGTTTACGAGCTGCTACTTCTCCACCACAAAAAGTATCAAGTAACTCTTGAAAATCATATCTTTGATGTGATGGCATGTAAGAATGAGCAAAGATTGCTTGTTTAGTAGTAGAGTGAATACTTCCTAATGCTCTTAAAACACGAACTTTATCTGTTATAACAACAGAATCGGCTCCGAAATCTTTTAAAATTTCATGGATTTTTCGTTGGAGCATTTCCCAATATGGAGCTTTCTTTGAACCAATAGGAGAAATTCTCCAAATTAGTTGTAGCCCACGACTATACACCACTTCTGAAGGAATTGGAAAACCTGCCTCGTGCAGTTTATCAAAGACCATTTTTTTCATTATTTTTTGGTCAACATCTTTATATTTATCCTGTTTGTAGTAATCTAATTCGGTGTAAAGGGCATTTAGTTCAGTTACAAACTCGGTTCTTCTTTTGCCCTCTTTCTTTGGGATTTTATAAAGAACATTCATCATCAGATATTGTTTTTCTAAGCCGTGAGTATATCTATTGCCATTTGCCATAGCAAACTCATATGACCAAAAAGAATGTCTAGGTTTCCAAATTAATTTTTCAACAACAGTAACAGTTCGAAATTCACCATGTTTTTCAACGAATTCTTTCATTCGGGCGTCCTTAGACCAATACTTTGCATCACTTTCCGGGTCTTTAGGTCCTTCAAAAGCCCAAAAATAATATTCCCAATGTAAATCCTCGAACTCTCCTAAATCCAAATTAACTCGATATTGTTTCCAATCTTCGATGAAATCTTCGGAAAAATATAATTCAGTTGTATCGTATGTACGAAGAGTAGCTGAACCACCTTCAGAATCTAGCGAAGCAATCATCTTTTCCTTTTCTTGTGGAGTGGCTCGTTCCCATCCCTTTTGAAAAAATAACTTAGTTACAACTCTCGTTCTTCTATCGAATGTTTGATTGAACCATCCAAACATTAATTCTATTTGTTCACTAAAATCGGTTATTTTTCTAGGTTTCTTGTAATAAGATATTTCACTTAGTTTGTTACCTATTTCAAAAATATTACCTCGATTGCCCCAAGCCAAATTAAAACTATCAAACTCTTTCAAAGCTGGGTTAGACATAATAAAAACACCTCACATATGTAAAAAGAATTTAGCCATTTTTACCTAAGCAAGATGTTGTTTTAAAGGATTTTCAAGAATCTTAGAAATAATAAATATAATCATTTTGTATGAACAAAAAGAACGTATTTAATTGAATATTTTCTAAAACCTATGATATACTACCGTTAAATAACGTTTTAAAAGTACGTTAACTAGTGTTTAGTGGTCGGCGAAAACCACTTTATCACTTTGATAGTATTATCTTTTGAATAAAACATCTTGCAACATCTTGAAACATTTTCTTGCTTAGGGAATCAAGTCGGCGAAACTTGATTCTTTTTTTATGTAATTTTAAAAATCTATTATATTTTCTCTGAGTCTATCTTATCTTAATTCGTGGAAAAATTACAGATTTCCTGTTAATTTTTCAAAATAGCCGGAGCACCACAACCACGATACATATCTTCTCTATCCAAAATTCTTTTCACACTCATAGGAAGAAACGTTTTTCCAGTTTTGGTTTTATAGCCTTGGCTATTCAAAGCAGCAGCTACTCCTCTTAAGGTTTTATGTACTTCACGAGCTGTGAAAACAGCTTCGACTGTTGGAGCCTCAGCATGGTCAATTTCGAGTTTTTTCTCTATTGGGTTATGTTTATATCCGAGAGGAATTTGACCACCAACATAGCTGTTTTGGGCGTCCTTGCGCTTATTTATTTTTCCATTGCGCATACGGTCCACGATATTTCTTCGTTCAGAAGCTGCGCCAAAGGACCTCATCTGAGCCATTAATATTTTAGTAGGGTCATCATCGTAGTCATTATCCTCATGAGGATTAGTAGAATGTAGCATTGTTTTAACCTTCATTACTTTCTTTAATTGGGAAATTACCCATCCTAAATCCCACTGGTCACGCGTAATTCTATCGAATTTTTCAATAACGATAAAATCAATGTCGTTATTTTCCTCTAGGTATTCCAACATGGAACGGAACCCTTCTCTTTCGAGAAGTAGTGTTCCAGAATGTTTTTCATCAACAAACTCTGAAACAATCTCAATTTGATTGTTTTGACAGTATTCTGTTACTTCTCTTCGTTGGCGATTAATACTCTTTTCAGAAGCAATATCAACCGATTTTCTAAGATAGCTAACTGCCTTTTTCATACTAATACTCAGCCTTCTTTCCGTATTTAAAACAATGATTGATTAAAGATTTTACTAATCTTTTATTTTTTAAAATTGCACTACAATGACTTAGTTGACGATTGTGTTGACCAATTTCTGCACACAAAGGACATCTTCCATCATCAAAGTTTTCTGGTTTAACCGATAACTTATGGTAGATTCTCACACCATCTAAAGAATAAGTTTCGGAATCAACATTCCATTCCCCATTAATCTTAGTAGCTCTTAATTCAAAACCACGAGGAATACCATCACCGAGATTAAAATCAAAATCCCAACCATATTTTCCAATAGATTCTTCATTGGAAAATTCAAATACCTCCGGACTCCATTGTTTTGAGATTATGTTAGATATTTTAGGAAATATATCATTAGTAGTTAAAGAATAATAATCTTTTTGATTTTCCCAATCACATGACTCATCATCCAGTTCAACATCGTAGAATAACAAAAGCAACTTTTGATGATTCAATACATACTTAGCTAGCTTTTTAAGAAAGTAGCCGTTTTTATACTCCATTAATTTCTCACATCTGCTGTAAAGACTATTCCCGTCATTGTCAGAACAAAAATTACATCCTTCTTCACTACCGTGATAAATTGAAATCCTATTGTCCCAACCGTCTACTTTCGTTAATAATTTTCCGTTTTTCACATAAACAACAAGGGTTATTTCTATATCATCAACAAAAGTAATTAAAAAATTGATTTTATATGTATTAGTTCTCCAATTAAAGAAAACTGAATCATCAGCATATCCACCCTCATCATTTGGATAAAGACTAATGTTTTCAATCATTTTGATGTAATAATTAAATTTCATTTTTCACCGTTCCTAATAATAATAAACTATTTGTAACTCATACGCACACATGCGTTACATAATAGAATTCTGAGCATAATTCAAAATTCCTTTTTTATTAATCAGACTTATTAACCATA
The DNA here is from genome assembly GCF_001510645.1 of Paenibacillus sp. FJAT-29882. Classification (GTDB taxonomy): domain Bacteria; phylum Bacillota; class Bacilli; order Bacillales; family DSM-1321; genus Peribacillus. The sequence continues at coordinate 6,638 of NZ_LMVB01000015.1, forward strand.
ACATGGTAATATTTTCATAATGGAGGTCGAACTGGAGATATTTATGTAGAGAAAGAAATGGAACTTTACAATGAATTGAAGAATTAAAAAAAGGGGAAAACATATGGCTAGTCGCAGAAGATTTCTTGTTTTTTGGGGGATAGTTGTTTGGGTTTGGTATCTGATTTATAGGTATCTTGGTCATGAACCTTTAATTAAGGATGCCTGTATTAAAATTAATTGTAACTTTCCTGAACATTATCAAAGGAATTCATTTGGAGATATTTGGATTTACAGTCCTTTATGGTTGATTATTTTAATTGTTTTTATTATGTGGGCGCATAGGAATTGGGCATCTATTAAAGTTAAAAAATTTAAAGCTATTATTATAACTTTTATTGCGATTTTATGGATTCCACTTTCGATAGTTATTAGTTTAATTGTTAAAGAAGAACTAGATAAAATTCAATTTTATGATGATGCTCTGATTGATTTAGAGGAAAAAAACTACTTGTTGGCTCTCGATAATTTTGAAGAGGTTAAGGATTATAAGGATTCTAAAAAGCAAATTGATAAGATTCATTCAGAGATAGTTAAACTTGTTCCAGAAATGATTGAAAAAGAAATGTTTTGGGACGGATATTATCTAGATGAGTATTTAGAAGTTTTATCGGATGTACCTAAATATGAAAAAAAAGCAAACGAACTTGCTGAAGTTGCGAGAGTTGCCGAAACTGAAAATTTAGTTAAAACACGAGCTGAACTTAGTAGAACAGCTCCGTATGAAGGAATGTCAGAGGAAAATGTTCGATTTTCTGAATGGGGACCACCGACGGAAATAAATAAAGCGCACGATTATGATTCTCTGAGAGAGGAAAGAAGAGTTAAACATTATAAGTGGATTGAGAAAGATGAGTTCGGGAGAACTGTTACAATAAAATCTTTGATGGTTAAGCAAGGAGCAGTATGGGGAGAACCTCATATTAGCCGTTATTATCAAATTAATTAGCTGCGAAGGAACCGGCATTTCCCTTTCTGCAAGGATATATTCCTTTCAAATCGTATGTTAAAAAGAGGAAATTAGTTGGATGTTTTTGGAGGGTACATGCGATATAAAATTGATTTTAGTTTAACTTTTTTTACGTGCATATTAATTATTTTTTTTAGTAAAATATGGAATATACTAGGAAATTATCCAGAGGCTTTTAAGTATGGAAGTATCATATATCAAATTGTTGATGTAATCCTTTTTGTTTTAAGTAATCTTTCTATCGGTATTGCGGCAACTATTATTTTTTACTATATTCAGCAGTTGATAGAAAAGAAGAGAAATTTTGATTGGTACGCCGAATTAAGAAGAATATTATTGTTTATGTTTTACAAACATTTGGTGGTTCTTTCGGAAATAGAAAATTTTAAGGAAATTAAGCAAAGGGATAGAAGAGTAACGGGGTTATTGGGCTATGATATATATGATATTCCAGTATTGATTGAATTATATAATGAGATTAATACCGAGGAACAAAAAGAAAAGTTTAAAAATAACCTTATTAATCATTTTATTAATATGAGTGACCAGCAGGTAGAAGAGTTTTCAAACTCATTTCAGAAAGAAATTGATGAAATAACAACTAAAGAAAATACTAGGTATTTTAAAGAAAGTAATGAACTAATTAGGTCATTATATACTATTTATAATGATGATTTTTCAATAATGACAAATATTTATGTAAGAGACAGCACTGAATTAAATTTAAACCATTTAACAGAAGAAGTAGTAAATGATTATATAGATTTCTTAGATGCAACTTTTGAATTATATCAAGAGCTTACAACCTTTATAGATAGTATTGAAAAGAAAAAAATAATGGTATTTATAAAAATGTTGGACTAATTTTATACTTTGTTTTAAGGAGTAATCCTAGTGGTTGCTCTTATCTTTTTTACTAGAAAACCAAAGTAGCACTTTTAATTCTGGAAGTGGTATCTAGAAACACAAAAGCCATCGGGTACGTCCCCCGACGGCTTTTGTGTTGTTGCATATGTATACTTTTCCAGAAATCTTGTCCTCAACTCGTTACTAACAATTGTATTAACGCATGTCCCGCAGCAACTAGCACGTCTGCGTGTTGATTAGCAAGCACTGTAAGACGATTGATTGCCATCATGAGATGGAGTTTCAATAGCATCAGCATACACCACCTTTCCGGGATTTAGCCCGGAAAGGAGCCTTTATTATACCAACAATTAACGAAAAATAGAATAGTTGTTTGCTAGGATTTTGAAAAATGGAAAGATATCACCTTTTATTAATAAAGCGACTGGTTAAGAACCAGTCGCTTTTGCTTTGCCTTTTTTGCCTCCTAGTGAGCAAAAGTTAATAAATTGCTGGTTTATATAAAAGTAAGTCGATATAAATCGGATATTTTAATTGAATTGGAAAAAGGGTTTTTCAGAATTCACTTGCATTCAATATCACACCATTAGGGGGAGGATAATATATGATAATTTATTTAGAAACAAATGCCTGGTGGATTTCATTAACTTTAGGAATGTTGGGTATTTTCGCTGGTATTTACGCAACAGAGGTAAAAGAGATTGTGAAAAAATTGGTCAAGTTGTTACGCAGCCCAACCGCCATTATTATTATTTTATTAGTAATCATCTTACTAATACTGTTGCTCCGCAAATAAGAAATGGTCATAAGCCATTTCTTTATTCATTTTCCTTAATTGCACTTTTGTGAGTTTAAAAATATTATTGCTATTGCTAATTGCTCGAAGGGAGGAAAATAAGGGTAAAATGAGAATCATATGAGGCTTGTTTTTCGTGTTAAGCTAGGTTCCGAACGAGCATTTGAATTATTGCTATTGCGCATTTGTCTCGGTCGGCAAACCCTATTAATTACACGAAAAATTTTCAAAGTAAAGGTCGGATGAGGTACGAATCCGTTCACTTTAACCTTTACTTTGAAAACCAATAACTACACCCGATTCTTTTGTTTTAATACTTCTTTTAATTGTTCAAGTTCTAATACTAGTTTTTCGTTTTCTGCTTGTAATTGTTCTACTTCCACATTAGACGACCTTCCCAAACTAGCTGGAACTTGAACAATTCGTGGTTCTTCTAAATTCCACCTATCGCTGTAAACAGTTTGGTACCAGTTTGACCGATAATAGGTTTGAACCTCTTTTAATTCACTAATTTTTTTAAATATCTCCTTCAAATCCTCGTCAGTAGCATCTACGCGTTTTTCATGTAATTTATCGATATCAGCTTGGATTGCAGCCACTTTATATTCAAAAAATCCAGGATTTTTTAGTGTTAGTAAACAATCTTCATAATTGGATTCAATAAAAACATCTCCGCCCGTTAATTCTTCAAAAATGCTTAGAAATTCCTTCTTAGAAATTAAGTATCCATATTTATATGATTTCTTGTACAAATAAGCTAATTTATCGTTTTCTTTTCTCCATTGTTTCAACCATTTACGCACTTGTTGAACTCCAGTAACTTTCAGTTCCTCTTTACTCCAATTAACACTGGTTGCTCTACGAATAACTTTCTTTTGAACCAAAATGTTAGCTACCTCTTTTAGAATAAAATAATCTCTATCTTGGCTTAGTGGATAGCCTGGTTCCCAGGATAGCCGACTCAGTTTGACCGCAAAAGGCATTTTGCTTTCTTCCGGAATCATAATTTCATGAAATGGCAAATATTTTCCTCCTCTTTTCCCCTAGTCTACAAAATTTCACTATTTATCTCAATTGCACTTTTGAAGGTTTAAGAAAAAAAGAAAAAAGGTTCAACAAAATGAACCTCACATGAGTATTAAATAAGTATTATCTTTTGAATATACGAGCTAAAATGCCTTTGTTTTCTTGTTTTGAAATAGCGTCTAACTTAGATTCCATTAAATGCAGCTTGTCTTCTGTTTTCTGCTTCTCGGAAGATAATTGTTGAACGGCATTTAATATTTCCTGAGCATCTTCTTTAGACATCGTTCCGGCATCTTGTTTAAGTAAGTCTTGAACCAAGCCTTTAAGGGCTGTATTTTCCTCCATTACTGTTTTCACGGAATCGATAATTTTCGTGTTTTGCTCTTTTAATTCAAGTATTTCTTTTTTAGATTCTTCACTTTCGAGGAGCTTTTGATTTGATTGAGTTTCAATAATTTTGCGTAACTCAGATATTTCCTGTCTCATGTGAGTATAGCCTTCTGCCATTTTTACGAAGGTTTCTCCAAACTCCATTTGTTCAAAAGCCTTTTCCATGATTTTTGAAGTCTTTTCTACTTCTTGTTTTTCCTGAACTTCAGCCTGGTGCATATGAAATAAATCTTCTTTTTCAAGCTGTTCCCGTACATGTTTCAGTGTTGGATATTCTTTTTTCTTGTTTGTCAGTTCAACAATTCGAGCTATTTTAGGATAATCTGAGTCTGGAATGAATCTCGTATTATGCTCATCTGTCCGAAATTCCACCAGTTGATTATCACACCACCCCCTCAACCGGTTGACTGTTATTCCAAAATCTTCTGCAACCTTCCCGATTTGAAGCCATTTTACGTCCATATCTATGGTTTCCATTAACTTGTCCCCCTTTTTAAAAAGAATCTATCTTTTTAATATAATACGAGTCCATATGAATATCAAACGAGCATCACATTAGCATCATGTAATTCTAATTTATATCTAAGTTAGACACACAATAAATACTACGTATATACAAGAAAAAACATTTGAAATACTTAGTAAGTTAGCATAATATGAGACTATTTCAGGTCTAACTTAATCTAATGTTAGATTAGCCCTTAACAAATAGTTAATTGCACAAAAGAGCAATTAAGGTTTTTCCTTGATTTAATAAGGGTTTAGACTATAATTTTAGAAATTTTGAAGAGAAGGGGAGGGGAGTTAATGGATTTAAAACAACAAGTATTAGATATGAAATTCAGCGTAAATGAACTAGAAGAAATGACTACCGAAGAAATCATCCAGTTAGTTTTTAAAAGTAACGAAATGACAAAGTATTTTACCATTGAAGAAAATCAACTTGATGAAAGTCTAGCTGCTAAAAGAAAATTAACTATTGATGATATCAAAAAGGAATTTGATTTAAAAACATATGTAAGTGATTGTACATATGTTTTTCCAGTTCTGCGGCAGCGCGAAAAGGATTTTTATAAAAAACCATATTTCGGAGCAACAAAACCTAATGCTTTGCCGGCTCGTAAGTTTTTTTGGACCATTGATTACAAGCCCAATCGAGAAAAATTCGGTGCTGTAGAAGTGGAAGTACGTTTTATTCAAGGCAAAAGAAATTCAAGGGACAAAAGATGGCTAGGCGATAATATTGTTTTTAGGGATTTAAAAGCCTTTTATTTTGATTATCAAAAAGGAATTTACATTCAGGTTGACCCTAAAAACCCTGATAATGAGGAAACACAAGTTTATCTCAGTCGATTAGATGCAATTGATTACTGCAATGCCAGGTTTGAAGAACAAAATCAAAAACACATCAAAGAACTTGATAAACTTTATAGTCAAATGAGTATCCATATGCAAAAAACAAGCGTAACTATGAGTCAAACAAACTCCTATGAAAAGGATTTTAAAATCTTTCGAGATTCATTCAAGATTCTAAAGCCTAATCTTGATGTTAAATTCCTACTACAAGACATTACTAGTACACAGCAAGATATTTTAAAAGAAACAATCAATGATTACTTGAAATCCATTGATAAAACTTTAGAATCGATGACTAGTTTGATGGTCCAAATTGCTATGGAATACGAGCAACACCAATACAATCATACTCATCAAAGAGAAATGTATAACAAACTAGTTGAAACAAGAAATATTGTTCTATCTGATTGGTCACATGATATGTTATTCCAAAAAAAAGTCAGCCCTTTATTTGATGATTGTAGGAATCTACATAAAAAACTGGTTAAATTAATTCAACCTAGAACAGAGGATTCCGTTGAAACTTCATTAGATGGATATTTAACCGTTAAAAATAAAAAATTGATTCCAAATTTATTAGGTATTGAACAAAATTATTTCCTTTCTGACTTCTTTGACTCTGATGAACAACTAATTCAACGGGAAAAAGCTATTATCGAAGCAATCACTGGTGAAGTAATAACCGAAGAGGACCAAAAATATGACTTTTCAGATGGTTTATATACATACGAAGATTTTGAGGAAATGGTGTTATCTGCGCCAGAAAAGGCAAAAAGAAGCACTATAAGTACAAACATCCTGGCTAAAATCAAAGAATTTAATGAAAATCCACTCAATAAAGAAAAAAGAATTAGAGATAATTCAACAATGGTTGATAAGTATATGGGTATTGCAAACAGTATCCTAAGTGAAAAAGGTACGGAATAATCTGTACCTTTTTCACTATTTTTCTAATTTTGAATTACAATTTAAATGTAATATTCTTTCATTTTTCAACATTTTAGCCACTAGGCGTTGATTCGATTTGGAACCACAAGTTCTACTTCATTTGTAACATTAAAAACCACAAGTTTTGTTACTAAAAAAATTAAACACTATAACCGACATTAGAAACACTTAGTAATAACCTCGGTTATCGCTAAAACAAATCTTAAGAAAGGAAAACAATACAACTAAAACACACTAACAGAAAGGAAAAAACTCTATTAATTAGCTTAAAAAATTTAATTATCAATGCAAGAAGGTTAACGGTGAGAATTCTTACCTTGTCTGCCTAAAAGACAGAACAAATACATGATTTATCATGCCCAACAGGAAGCGCGTGTGATTCCTCATAACTATCACGCAAAAGAGATTCTTGCTGAGATAATAGGAAATATAATTTGTTGCAATACTTTGGATTCAACTACATTGGATAATGCTCCGCATATGGGGTTTAAGATATTTCACTCAGCATGGCTGGGTAGCAATTCGACCGGCAGGGAGAAGTGCTAACTCAGGCTTGCTTGAGTGATATCCTCCGGCAGCTAAAGCTGCTGGAGGGTGAGCGATGCTCGACTGACTGGAATGGCGGCGTAGCCGACATGGAAGGCAGGCGAGGATTTCGCGAACACATCAAATGGAATGGAATGTCTGTGAAGCAGCTTTGCTGCTGAACATAACATGGAATGGAATTTGATGTTGAATCTGAAGTAGTGCAACGAATGAAGATTCAAGGGTTTAGAAACGGTTATCGTGCACCTTTTTTCAAAGAAAAAAGTGTACTATAACCAGTTTCTGAAAAAAAGCTGAGAGGTAGGGCGTTTTTGCATGGCGTTCAGCCGATGCAAAGAGACCTTCTCGAAGCGTTTTTCCGATGCTGGGGGTTTACTCTAAGTTATAAGATTCAAGCGTTGAATAACACACAACAAAGGACAAGAGCCAATGCGTAGCGAGGCGAATTGGATTTGTGGTGATGTGTTTTTCCGTTTTCTTTTGGTAGGGGAGTTGATTTGTATGGAACTAAGTAATTCTAAGAAAAAAAAGTTGGAGGCATCTAAGAAAAAAGTTAAGAAGGTCTTCGAAAGTATGAAAAAATTAGGGATTTCGGTTGAAGCAACCGTTGAAGATAAAGAAAAACGTGATAGCAACAGTACATATAAGCAATATGAAAGGCTCGTTGAAAACTACATGGATAAAGTAGCTGCCGATTTTGGCGTTGTTGACATTACAGAATTCAAGCATGAGCATTTCATGAAATATGTTAATGAAGCCGTAGAACAATGGAAAAAAGGGGATGTATCGATTGCTCATGAAATAAAACAGTTAAGAGCTGCCGTTGAATCATTTCGAGTCGGAACCATTAAAACAAATGTTTTTCAAAAAGAAATTCAAGTAATTGATAAAAAAGAGGTTAAAAAAGAGCTAGATTATAATCATGTGAGGCGAATGAGTGGTGCTTCACATACTTTATCAATCGGAATGGAAGAATCTAAAATGATTGAGGCTAAAATATTAGATTCCCGGTCCAAACATAAAGAAGAAGCTTTGAAAGCATGGAAAATAACCACTATGACAGGTGGCAGACTGGCTGATGTGGTCGATAAATTATCGCCATCAAATATCGATTTTAATAACAATCGGATTACTTTTGAAACCAGTAAAGGTGGGTTAACCGAAACCGTTAAGTTAACCAATGAGGAAACGACTTATTTAAAGGAAGTTTGCAAGGGGTTGAGTCCTGGTCAAAAAATTATCCGAATAAAAAAAGATAATGGTAAACCAATGAAAAAAGATAATCAAATGGCAACGATTCGAAGAATTATTTCTGTTGCTGGGGAAAAAGCAGGTTTAAATAGGACCGAGGATTTAAGATACAAATATCGTGATAATAACGGTAATTCAGTATGGGGAACCACCACCGTTCATAAAACTGTTAGTCATCATTCTGGTCGTAAAGTCTTTATTAATACGAGATTTGACCGGTATTGTGATATGAATGAACAAGAAAGGGAAAAGGAGCTGCAAGAACGTCTTCAAAACCCAAAAGTAAAAGAAAAATATGAACGCGAACTAGGAAAAATCGTTCGTAATGAAATGTATCGTTACGAAGTTGCGATTTTCCTAACCAGCCTCGATGCCCGCCATTATCGAAAAGATGTAATTACGGCTTGGTATTTGGATTCTCTGTGTGTAGAAGCTCAAAAAAGAATCGATTTAGGCTAATATTAGTCTCACGAAATCTTAATTGCATAAAAGTGCAATTAAAATTAACGACCTCTTTTTAATAATTGAGACCGTTTTTACGGTCTCTTTTTTTTTGGAAAAATTTCTTGCAAAAATGAAAAAATCTATTATGATTTTAAAAATTTTGGAGGTGATTATATTGCAATCTTTTCAATTAGAACAAAGAATTTTACTTTTGAATACAGAGCAAAAAGAAAAAGTAAACGTCTATACTTTTGTTAATCTCGATACAAATGAAACGCAAACCGTTGTAGGGATAAAAGAATTTATGCCGTTACACAAACCATC
>NZ_LMVB01000016.1 GCF_001510645.1 Paenibacillus sp. FJAT-29882
GCTCCCTATCATTCGCTCGACTTGCATGTATTAGGCACGCCGCCAGCGTTCGTCCTGAGCCAGGATCAAACTCTCCAAAAAGTGTTTGACTTGCTCATTGTTTTTATAGTGTGTACTCACTTCAATTTAAACGTTGGCGCTTTGTTTTGTTCAGTTTTCAAAGAGCAATCTTTGTCGTTTCTCTCAGAAGCGACTTTATAAATTTACCACATCTCTTTATTAGTGTCAATAACTTTTTATTTAAAAAAGTATTTCTTTCTAACTAACCTCTAGTAGATGCAATGTCACTCAAGCGACAAAATATATATTAACAACTTTCCAAAGATTCGTCAATACCTTTTTTACAAAAATAACGTTTATATTAAAACTCGTTTAAACCCACACCTTTAACCTACTACTTAATAGCTACATACTTCCTATTTATTTCATTATTATATAACTCTTGAAGAGTATACAAAAAAAGAACCCCAGAGAAATTTCCCTCGAATTCTTCAAATAATCCAATAATCAATTGCTGCTAAGGTAGCCACACCTGGAATGCCTAAAATTCCCGCTACTGCAGAAGTTGCTAAATTGATAGGAACATGAATCCCTACTTGATTACCAAGCACATTTAGAAAGAACAAAAAAACAGCTCCGATAATTAATTTAACAACCCCCTGCCCTATTAGTCGAATTGGTTTTATAGGTGCCCCGACAAAAAGCAGTAATACAATTAAACCAGCTATTACACCTACAATAACAATTGGCTCCACTATCATTCCTCCTCATTAGCTCGTACTACATTCTATGTAGATAAAACTAAATAAGAACAAAGAAGAGATGGTTGCATTCCTCACTTACGTTTACTAGCCGTCACTTTTCTTCTTTTTGCTTCTTTAAATAGATAGAAATACTTAATTTCGGAAATCTTTGTTTGTATGATTGCATCTTCTGATGGATCAAGACTTTTTTCCAGTAATGATTTCTGGTTAAGCCAACTTCTTTTAATTTCCTCCAGTTGTTGCACTAGTTTTTGGTTATTTTCGTTGCGTAGTTTACCTTTTCGACGAAAGAACACAAAAACCCCTCCCCGCTACTTCTCAAATTTCCCTTCTTCCTTCGAGCGCCTTAGATAATGTCACTTCATCTGCATATTCTAGATCTCCACCTACAGGTAATCCGTGTGCAATTCTTGTGACTTTAATTCCTGAAGGCCTTAATAACCTAGAAATATACATGGCAGTCGCTTCCCCTTCAATATTAGGGTTCGTTGCCAAAATGACTTCTTGAACCGTTTCATCTTGAAGACGCTTTAATAAGTCTGGAATGTTAATGTCTTCTGGCCCAATCCCATCCATCGGTGAGATACTCCCGTGCAACACATGGTAAAGCCCAGTGAATTCACGCATTTTTTCCATAGCAATAACATCTTTAGGTTCCTGTACAACGCAAATAACATCACGACTTCTTCGCTGATCTTCACATATATAACATGGATCTTGATCTGTTATATGACCACAAACCGTACAATAGGAGAGGTTTCGCTTGGCATTCACAAGTGCTTTTGCGAAGTCCAATACAGTGTCTTCTTTCATGCCTAGTACAAAGAATGCAAGTCTCGCAGCCGTTTTAGGTCCAATCCCTGGTAATTTCATAAAACTATCAATTAGCTTCGTAATTGGTTCTGGATAATGCATAAAATACCTCCTATTAAGAAAAACACAACGCCTTGTTCAACCTAAAAGCTAGCATATTCTTACTTGGCTAGATCATAAGGAACTTAGCTGCTTTCGCTAGACACCAAAATTTATTAAAAAAACGGATCTTTTTATTACTAAAAAAGCACAAGCGCCTTCAATAAGGCGCTCGTTCATCCTTCAATTTAGCTAGTTACATCATCCCACCAGGAAGATTTAACCCTTTCGTGAATTGCCCCATCGTTGAATTAGTCAATTCATCGGCTTTTTTCAATGCATCATTTGTTGCCGCTAATACTAAATCTTGTAACATTTCAATATCATCAGGATCCACAACTTCAGGTTTAATGGTTACATCAACAATTTCCTTATGACCCGTTACTACGACAGTCACCATTCCACCGCCCGCTGTTCCTTCAATTTTCTTTTCACCTAACTCTTCTTGAGCCTCAGCCATCTTTTTTTGCATTTTTTGCATTTGTTTCATCATATTTTGCATATTTCCCATTCCACGCATTCCCATTTTTATTACCTCCCATTATTCTTTAATTTCAAGTAATTCATCTCCGACTAAATTTCGAGCTTCCGTTATAAATGGATCTTCTTCTTCTTTCATGTCCGGTTCATTTTGACCGTCAAGTTGCTGAGTGGAGAGAAACCCCTCTCGTATACTTTGCCACTGGCTCTCAGGCACTCCCGCCATTTCGAGCCTATGACTCGTCACGTTTTCCATGATTGAAGCCATTACTTCAATAAAACGGGGGTTTTCCATAGCCATTTGGCAATGAATATCATACTTGAATTTTAACACAAAAGCTTGTGAAGAAGCAGCTACTGGTTCTGCTTCATTTAATAATGCCGCCAATGATTTTAAATTTTGCTGACCTAACTGCTCAAGTACTTCACCCCATCTGCTTTTCACAAGCGTTAACTCTTGTTTCGTTGCCTGACGGAGGACCTGAGTTATTTTTCCTACTGGTGCTTTATATGATTTTTTCACTGAACGAGGGGTCTGTGGCTGCTTTTCAACTTGAGCCGTAACCGCTTGGCCAATTCCTCTTTCTTTCAATTCCTTTAGTTGCTTTTCAAGCTCTTCTATTTTACTAGTAAGCTGCCTTACCTGAACATCTGACACAGCACTCTCACGTTCCTGATTACAGAGCTTAACTAATGCAACTTCTAGAAAAATTCGCGGATGATTTGTCCATTTCATCTCTTGCTGGGTTTTATTAAAGCTTTCGATAATACCATAAATATCTCGGTTTGAAATAACCTCTGCCAATTCTTTGAACTGCGGGTCGATTAGTACTCTCTCAAATGAATTCGCCATCCCTGGTGCTGCTTGATAAAGGAGCATATCTCGGAAAAAGAAAATCATATCCTCAATAAACCTAGCTGGGTCTTTCCCCATCGCTAATAGCTCATCTAATACTTCCAAAGCGTCCGCTACGCTTTTATCATAAATGGCCCGTGCTAATTTCCCTAAAAAAACATGGGAAACAGAACCTGTTACGGTTAATGCATCTTCTACACTCACTTCATCAGAACTAAAAGAGATTGCTTGATCAAGCAGACTCAAAGCATCCCGCATACCTCCTTCAGCTGCTCTAGCTATAATATGTAGAGCTTGTTCATCTACAGTAATACCACTCTCAGAAATAATCTGAGACATCCGCCCAATTATATCCTGGGGCTGTATGCGTTTAAAGTCAAAGCGCTGTGTTCTTGAGATGATGGTTAAAGGAATTTTATGAGGTTCTGTAGTTGCTAAAATGAAAATGACGTGCTGTGGTGGCTCTTCCAATGTTTTTAATAAAGCATTAAAGGCGCCTTGTGAAAGCATGTGTACTTCATCAATAATATATACTTTATATGTACCTGAATTTGGCGCATATTTCACTTTATCTCGAATATCACGGATTTCTTCCACGCCATTATTGGATGCAGCGTCAATTTCAATTACATCCGGGATCGATCCATCTGTAATTCCCCGGCAGGACGCACATTCATTACACGGTTCATTTGTTGGTGACTTCTCACAGTTAACAGCTTTAGCAAGTATCTTCGCTGCACTCGTTTTCCCAGTACCGCGTGGACCAGAAAATAAATAGGCGTGGGAAACTTTCTGTTGCAGAAGCGCATTTTGTAATGTTTTCGTTACATGCTCCTGACCGACTACATCAATAAATTGCTGCGGTCGCCAAACTCGATATAATGCTTGATACCCCACGTTGTCACCCCCTTATTTTCTCTTTATCTATTATAGCGTACTATTTGTATGAAGGAAAAGGGCACAGAACGTCACAATACATAAAAAGCATTACCAAATAACGTTAAAAAGATAAGTTTTTGTGTAAAAGCCTGTAATGTGTTAATTTGTTCTGCTTACGCCATCCCCTTGATGTTGATTTAGCTATTTTTATCCATTTCAAAAATGATATAAAAAAAACCCACCCAAAAGGATGAGTTGATTTATTATGTAATACGCCGTGCACCTTCTGTCGATTAGCTCCCATAAGCGTTACTTAAGCAGTTAGCTCGGCCCAGGCAACCCTGCGGCACATGGAAACTTCCACTTAATGCTGCTTCCTTCCGGACCTGACATGGTTCATGGAGTTCCATTGCGCAGGACCCGGGCGTCAACACCACTTACTTAAGGCAGACCCTACAGGAAACTAACCTCGAGAAGGGATTCGGCCTCGCTAGAGCGGATTGCGAGTACAGGGCACCGCTACCTCCCCGCTTAGCACGGCATGATTCATTATACTAAGTTATATAGAAAAAAGCAATGTTATATACCTCAAAAAACGAGTAAGAAAAATAACTTATTACTATCCCTTTTCCCGCATAGCTTTTCTTGCTTCCTTTTCCGCCTTTTTCCGTAAGCGAACACCTTTAAAAAACTCCGTCAAAATCTGCCCGCACTCCGTATCCAAGACACCACTTGTCACTTCAGCTTGATGATTAAAGCGCTCATCCTGCAATAAATTCATAAACGTCCCCACACACCCACCTTTCGGGTCACTTGCACCAAATACAACACGCTTTACCCTTGATTGAATGATTGCTCCTGCACACATCGGACAAGGCTCAAGTGTGACATAAAGTGTAGCCTCCTCTAGGCGCCATGTCCCTTGCGATCGGCAAGCACGGTCAATTGCGAGAAGTTCAGCATGCGAGATTGCATTTTGCTCTGTTTCTCGTAAATTATGCCCCCTTGCGATAATCTTATCTTGAAGTACGATGACTGCACCGATTGGAACTTCATTTATTTCACCGGCCTTTTTGGCTTCTTTTAACGCTTCCATCATATAGTATTGATCGTCCATCTTCATTTTCCTTTCGCCTTCATTCACGTTCTTTTCACACATCGACCCGACTATTTCAAAACGAGTAAAGCGCCAGTCATTTAGACACACTACTCATATTCACTTCGTACTTGTAAGGACAATTACACATTGAACAAACATCTACAAAAAAAGGAGACTACCTAAGATGAATCAAGAAAAATCACAACAAGCTTTACTTATTATAGATATGATTAATGATTTCAAGTTCCAGAATGGCGATATGCTTCTTCAACATACTATACCAATCATTCAACCAATTATCACTTTAAAAGGCATCTGTAAAGCAAAGGGATATCCTATTATTTATATTAACGATCATTATAATTTATGGCAGGCTAATTACGACAAAATTATCGCATTATGTAAAAACGAGAAAAACACACAGATTATTGAACAAATTGTGCCAGAAGAAGATGATTACTTTTTAATTAAGCCAAAGCATTCGGCATTTTACGGAACTGCTCTTCACATATTATTGCACCATTTAGGTGTCAAGCGTCTCATTATTACAGGGATTGCGGGTAATATTTGTGTATTATTCACTGCAAATGATGCTTATATGAGGGAATACCCGCTATGGGTTCCAGAGAATTGCCTTGCATCTGCCAGTAATGATGATAATCAATACGCCCTTACCATGATGAAAAATGTACTAAAGGCACAAGTAGAATCAGTATAATTTTTCTTGATTTCAGGCATCACCCAAAAGGTATAGCTAAGTATAATTCCTTCAATATATACAATTCTCTATTAACGAGAATTCTATCACCCCAGTTCAGCAGTCTGTGATACAATAATCGGTGGCTATTAATAACCATAGACAGAAACGACCGATTATTCCATTGGGATATCGCTTTAAAGGAGGACGTAATTCATGATAAACACACCATTTATCACCGTTGAGGGACCAATTGGTGTGGGGAAAACATCACTTGCTAAAGCAATCTCTGAACACTTCCAATTTGCCTTATTAAAAGAAATTGTCGATGAAAATCCTTTTTTGGGTAAATTTTATGAAAATATAGATGAGTGGAGCTTTCAAACAGAAATGTTTTTCCTCTGCAACCGCTACAAACAACTCGAAGATATTGAGATGAACTTTCTTGCTAACAACCAAGCTGTTGTAGCAGACTATCATATATTTAAAAACTTGATATTTGCAGAACGCACGTTGAAAAATCGTCAATATGATAAATACTTAAATATTTTTAAGATCCTTACCGAAGACATGCCCAATCCAAATATGGTTGTATACTTAGATGCAGGTCTAGAAACATTATTAAAACGAATAGGAAAGCGCGGCCGGGATTTTGAAAAGAATATCAGTCCCATTTACCTTGAACAATTAACCATTGATTATCATAATTTCATGGCTACATTCGAAGAACAACACCCAAATATTCCAGTTCTTCGCTTCAATGGGGATGAAATTGATTTTATCGAAAACAAAGAAGACCGGTCTATGATCTTGACCCGCATTGAGAACGCGCTTCAAAAAGGAGTATATACAAATGAATCTACGAAAAAAATATGATATCCCGTCAAGTTCAGTCATTACGATTGCAGGAACGGTAGGTATTGGAAAATCCACCATGACAAATGCCTTGGCTAATGCCTTAAACTTTCGCACTTCCTTTGAAAAAGTTGATACAAACCCATACTTAGATAAGTTTTACGAAGACTTCGACCGATGGAGCTTCCATTTACAAATTTATTTTCTTGCTGAGCGTTTCAAGGAACAAAAACGTATATTTGAATATGGTGGAGGATTTATTCAAGATCGATCTATTTATGAGGATACGGGAATTTTTGCAAAAATGCATTACGAAAAGGGAACAATGAACCCTACCGATTATGAGACCTACACAAGTCTTTTTGACGCGATGGTCATGACCCCATACTTCCCACACCCAGACTTGCTTATATATTTAGAAGGCTCATTAGATGACATCTTGGCTCGAATTAAAGTCCGCGGGCGTCCTATGGAACAACAAACCCCTATCGAGTATTGGACAGAAATGCACCGACGCTATGAAAATTGGATTAATCAGTTCAACGCTTGTCCAGTCTTACGATTGAACATTAATGAATATGACCTGATCCAAAGTAATGAATCGATTGAACCAATTGTCGATCGAATTTCAACCTTCATAAATCAAACAAAAAAATTAAGAAGAGTATAAAAAATTAATCTAAAGAACGAAAGCACAAGCGCCTATTGTGGAACTTCGACTTAGATTTACCACGTCCTGTACAAAACAGTCAAACATAAACCTATCAACTTCAACGGGTAGAGAGCTTCTCACCAATAGATTGAGCAGCCCATGATTAAAGGAGTTAGCTACTTGTACTGGATTCAAACAGACAAATTAAGTTTTCCACTTGAATAATTTCCTAAGCAATAAAAAAAGACTCGTTACATATGCAACGAGTTTTACGATTTCCAATTTATGCGTTGTGGTTAATTTAAAAAATAATGGAGGAGGTAGAGGGATTCGAACCCCCGCGGGATTTGACTCCCCTGTCGGTTTTCAAGACCGATCCCTTCAGCCAAACTTGGGTATACCTCCATATTGACATTTATTATATTACAATAGGTTTATGATAAAGTCAACGGATCGTTTTTTTTTCATAATATATGTAATGGAGGTTGTCTCATAGGGTTTAACCCTTTATGAGACAACCTCCGCTTTCATTACGGTCTTATTACTTCTGCTCCACGCATGTATGGACGTAATACTTCTGGGACGATTACACTGCCATCGGCTTGTTGATAATTTTCAAGAATAGCCGCTACCGTTCTTCCGATAGCGAGGCCAGATCCATTTAATGTATGAACATGTTCTGGCTTACCTTTTGGATCCCGACGGAAGCGGATATTTGCCCGTCTTGCTTGGAATGCTTCAAAGTTACTGCAAGAAGAAATTTCGCGATATGTTCCATAGCTTGGAATCCAAACTTCAATATCGTACTTCTTAGCTGCTGTAAACCCAAGATCCGCCGTACACATACTTAGTACTCGATATGGTAGCTCAAGCAACTGTAACACTTTTTCAGCATGACCTGTAAGCTTATCGAGTTCTGCATATGAATCCTCAGGTTTAACAAACCTTACAAGCTCTACTTTATTAAACTGATGCTGACGAATTAATCCACGTGTATCGCGACCAGCAGATCCAGCTTCTGAACGGAAGCAAGCGCTGTATGCCGCATAGCCGAATGGCAGTGCTTCTCCATTTAATATTTCATCACGGTGATAATTCGTAACCGGTACCTCAGATGTAGGAATTAAGAAATAATCTTCGCTTTCTATCCGGAACGCGTCTTCTTCAAATTTCGGCAGCTGCCCAGTACCTACCATACTTGTGCGATTCACCATGTAAGGAGGCATCATCTCTTCATACCCGTGCTCTTCTACATGTAAATCAAGCATAAAACTGATCAATGCACGTTCAAGACGGGCGCCTAAGCCTTTATAGAATACAAAACGGCTTCCCGTTACCTTCGCTGCTCGTTCAAAATCCAAAATTCCCAATTCACCAGCAATATCCCAATGTGGCTTAGGTTCAAATGAAAATTGAGGAAGCCCTCCCCATTTTCTCACTTCAACATTATCATCCTCTGTTTCCCCTACAGGAACACTTTCATGAGGTATATTCGGAATTGACAAAAGCATTCTTTGTAAATCAGCTTCCACTTCGCGTAGCTCATCATCAAACCCTTTAATTTGATCGCCAACTTCTCTCATTTCAGTAATTAAATGATCCGCGTCTTTTTTCTCACGCTTTAACATAGCAACTTCTTGAGATACTTCGTTTCGACGGCTTTTTAACTTTTCCCCCTCAGCAATTAGTGCTCGGCGTCTACCATCCAACTCCTCAAATTTTCCAAGATCAGTTAAGTCTTCACCTCGGAATTGCAATGCTCGTTTTACTTCTTCTAAATGATTCCGTAGATATTTTAAATCTAACATCTCACATTCCTCCTTAATTTTGATTACAATTAGTTTCAGGAACGCAAAAAACTCCCGTCCCTATAAAAGGGACGAGAGTTAACCCGCGTTGCCACCCTAGTTGAAGGCACAATTGTACCTTCCACTCGAAAGATAACGGCATAAGCCGAAAGTAATTACTACCCATATCAATGGGGTTCCATACTTTACTCCAGGATGGATTCATAAGCTTCTCACACCGATTCACACCTGCCACCGGCTCTCTTTAGAAAGCAAGACTTACTACTGGTTCCTGTCATCGTTTTAATGAATGAAATTGTTTTCCATAATGTACTATAATTCTTACCATGTTGCAACCTTTTTATCCATTATCATGAGGTGGAAATCAGAACCAACCTTTAACTGTCGCGGAAACACTACTCCAAATATCAGCGAAGAATCCACCTACAGCTCGAGCAGACAATACGAACCAATTTGCCTTTTCTACTGTTTCAGCTGCTACAACATCTACTTTAACTGTCTTTGCACCCGCTTCGTTGATAAATCCGTAATCCGTTCCATCCTTCGGCTTAACTGTTAAGTAACCAATTACATCGCCTTTTTTAACAGGAGCTTCAAGCTTACCGTCTTTATTCAGCTTCTTTTCGTCAATAACCAGTTCAGGTTTATAATTCTCCTTATCAGCATGATTAATGACTGCAGTAATGGCTTCTTTTGATTGGATCTTCACTGAATTTTCTTTCCCGTCTGCTACAGGAATCGTCTTATGACCTTTCACTTGATAATTTGCTGGAACAAGTTCTTCCTTGCCAAAATTACCAAAGGCGTAATTCATAAGTTTAATGCTATCCTCAAAACGTTCATTTTTGGAAGTTGACTTCATTACTACTGTGAGATAACGTTGACCATCTCTAATTGCAGTAGCTGTATGGCCAAATCCTGCAAAATCTGTAGATCCTGTCTTTAACCCATCGACACCCTCATACTCAAAAATCAATCCAGGCAACATCCAGTTAAAGTTTGGATATTCCCTCCCATCCCTGAACTTCAACTTTGGAATTTTTGAATATTCTAATGCCTCCGGATAATCGGTAATTAAACGGTAAGCAAGTGTTGCTGTATCTTTCGCCGTCATAACATTTTCTTCATTTTCATTACCAGCTGGTATATTCCCCATTAAGCTCGAATTATTTAAACCGCTAGAGTTCACAAACTTATACTCTTTTAACCCTAACTCTCCAGCCTTTTTATTCATTAATCCAACAAAGTTCTTTTCGCTTCCGCCTATAAGTTCTGCTAATGCTACAGTAGCAGCATTTCCGGAAAAGACGGCCATGGCTTCGTACAATTCTTTCACGGTGTAATCTTCACCTTGAGTTAGTCCAATATTGGACAAACCAGGTGCCCTTGATAGCTTATGAACATATTCGTTAATGTTAACTTTCTGATCCCATGTAATTTTCTTATTTTTTATTGCTTCCAAAACAATATACTCTGTCATCATTTTAGACATTGATGCAATGCCAAGTACTTTATCTGCATTTTTCTCATATAGGATACGACCTGTTTCTCCATCAAGAATGATTGCAGCTTCTGCCTTTAAACCCAGATCGACTGTATTGGCCTTTGCTTCATTTGGTAGAAAGGCAAGTTGTGATAATGCTAGAGTAAGGACCGTGATAAAAACTAGTGAAATCTTGCTAAATCTTTTCAATTTTCAATACCTCCAACTAACTTGATCTATATATTTCGAAGAATCTCTCCTCGTTATTTGATGTACACCTTGTCTAGTTTATCATAAAAAAATCAAAAAAAGTAGACAGAGTACTTTCCTACTCTGCCCACCTATTTTAACTTATTAATATGAATATAAAGTTCTAATTATAAGGAATAATTCGGTGCTTCTTTTGTGATTTGTACGTCATGTGGATGACTTTCACGCAATCCTGCACCCGTCATCTTAATAAATTGAGTCTTTTCTCGTAAATCTTGCAAATGCGCAGCTCCACAATAGCCCATTCCTGCACGAATCCCACCGATCAGCTGATAAATTGTGTCAGATAATGGCCCTTTATAGGCTAGACGACCTTCAATGCCTTCAGGTACAAATTTCTTATTATTTTCCTGGAAGTAACGGTCTTTTGAACCATTTTCCATGGCTGCTACAGATCCCATTCCACGATATACCTTAAAGCGACGCCCTTGGAATATTTCCGTTTCTCCAGGGCTCTCTGATACGCCTGCAAGCATACTACCTAACATTACGGCATGCCCACCAGCTGCCAAAGCTTTGACGATATCGCCAGAGTATTTAATGCCACCGTCAGCAATAATCGTTTTTCCATGTTTTCTTGCCTCTGTTGCGCAATCATAAACAGCTGTAATTTGCGGAACTCCAACACCAGCAACGACACGCGTCGTACAGATAGATCCAGGCCCAATTCCAACCTTGACCACATCAGCTCCAGCCTCAATAAGTTCTCTCGTAGCTTCAGCTGTTGCTACGTTACCAGCGATAATCGTTAGCTCAGGATATGCCTTGCGTATTTCTTTGACTGTTTCGATTACACCTTTTGAATGTCCGTGCGCAGTATCGATTACAATTGCATCAACATGAGCTTTGACGAGCATTTCAACGCGTTTTAACGTATCTCCTGTTACTCCAACTGCTGCACCAGCAAGTAGTCGGCCACGTTTATCTTTTGCTGAGTTTGGAAATTCAATGACTTTTTCTATATCTTTAATTGTGATAAGACCTTTTAATACGCCTTTTTCATCAACAAGCGGAAGTTTTTCAATTTTATGTTTTTGAAGAATATTTTCAGCTTGTTTTAAATCTGTTCCAACTGGTGCTGTGACCAAATTTTCAACAGTCATAACATCAGAAATATTAATAGAGAAATCTTGGATAAAGCGTAAATCTCTATTTGTAAGTATTCCAACAAGCTTTTGTTCTTCAAGATTATTTACAATCGGAACACCAGATATACGATATTTTCCCATTAGATGCTCAGCGTCAAAAACCTGATGCTCTGGAGTTAGGAAAAATGGATCAGTAATAACTCCGCTTTCTGATCGTTTGACCTTGTCTACCATTTCCGCTTGCTCTTCAATCGTCATATTTTTATGAATAATACCTAATCCACCCTGACGAGCCATAGAAATTGCCATCTCAGCTTCAGTAACTGTATCCATACCAGCACTTAAAATTGGCAAATTTAATTTTAAGTTTTCTGCTAAATTAATTTGTAGATTAACATCTTTCGGTAGAACTTCAGATTTTGCTGGAACTAATAATACATCATCAAAGGTCAATCCTTCTTTTGCGAACTTATTTTCCCACATTATTTTCCCTCCAAGTTAAAAAAATATTATTAGTAGGTTATCAATTGGACAAAATACTGTCAAGGAGAACACTAAATTTCTGATTATTCTATTTATTAGAAGGAGAATATTTTATGATAAACTATCCTACTTTTTGGGACTCACTTAGCAACTTTTACTCTGCATCTCGGACACAAATTTATTTAAATAAATGCTACCGTTCCATAAATGACCCAACAGCCGATAAGAATAGTTACGAAAACTGCTACCCCTTCATCTATTATCTTGAACATGGCCAGACCTATTATTCTCAAGCAAAAATTGCACCTCTCTCTATTCAGCCTGTCCTTATTTTTTATGGATTTACTCAACTTCTCAAGGCATGTGTTCTCACTAGCGATCCCAACTATCCGGAAAACACTGGAGTCCTTGCACATGGAGTAACTACAAGAAAGCGTAAGAAACAACAATATGAATTTTTGCAAGATGAAATCAAAATCCAAAAAAATGGGTTGTATATGCACGCACTAAATAAAGTGTTCGGCATAAAACAAATTGAAAATGAACGTTATACTATGGAATCCTTGTTGAAGGAAATCCCAGAACTTTATGAGAGCCATCAATATTTATTCGGTAAAAAAAGTTATCAAACTCTACAGCACCACAATAATCACTATCACTTATCACCTTCAATACTTGATACTTATCAAATGACAACAAATCGTTTTAAAGAATACTTAGAATCAAAAACAAAGCTAAATATATCTATTACAGAATCTGATCACTTAGAAATGAAAATAGATCAAAAGCTTTTATTCAATAAGCATGCCCCTATCCGATATCATTTATTTGATAAAAATTTTATGCTTTCTCTCACTAAAAGTGCTGAGTGCTCCACCTTACCTGAAATTATGCTTCACTATCTTTTGCTATACAACTTGAGCATGATATGTCGTTATGAAACCGAGTGGTGGTCAGAGCTATTGAAGACAATGCCTAACGAAGACTATCCACTGATCCTTCAATTTTTATCAATAACGCAAGAAAAAATTCCATTTTTAATTTACCAGTGGTTAACAAATGAGAGATTTTTCACTCAGTAATTTTTTAAAGATACAACATGGTGTTAAAATAAAACAGGGAAACTAGCTCTAATAAGGGGGCAGAATAGCATTTTAATTGGGCGGGCTGTTTAAGTTAACAAAGCCTTGTCCCCTTTTTTCTTCACCTGAAAATGTGAGCGCTTAATATCGTAATATTGACTGAGCTCTTTATGTTATTCTGTCTCTTAATTCTAGGCGATATCTAGTTGCACACTAACAGGTCATTCGAGTAAAGTTGTCCATTGGATTCATTCAAATGGCTAATACACTATTTCAAAGGGGGGAAGGTGCTCGTGCTTGACCGCCGACATGCATTAATACCTTAAGGATCAATTACTTGATGCACCCACATCCTATGAGCTTTGCTACCGTCATCACATGAAGTGAAGTCCAAGCTTAGCAGGTGTAATGTTGTCAACAAAACTTCTTTTAAAAACTTATACGTTTAAAAAAAAGGCTCTTTTCGTAAAGATCGTTGTTTGCGAGACTCCTGCTTAGAGAAACGTGTTGAGGTAGGCTCCTTTAGACCGCCCGCACAAAGTGAGTACTTGCAACGGAAATCAACCAAGATATTCGTGTAAATATCATTTAAAAGCAACAACGTATGCGAAAACAGCCAATTCGAAAGATTAGCTATATTTATAGCTGGTCTTTCGAATTGGCTAGTACTGTCTTACATCCGGTGCTATTATTGAAATTCAATGAATGACCGATTACTTTGTCAACTTTCACCACTGTCTCTCATTCAGGGAATAACAACAATAACTTTTCTCCGCTGCATTAAATAAAAGAGTCCAGCATATCTGCTGGACTCTCAATTTGCTTGGCAACGTCCTACTCTCACAGGGGGAGACCCCCAACTACCATCGGCGCTAAAGAGCTTAACTTCCGTGTTCGGAATGGGAACGGGTGTGACCTCTTTGCTATCGCCACCAAACAATAAAGGAATATCATTCCTTCAAAACTAGATAATAAGAAGGGTTTTTTGCCTTTTTCAAGAACAATAAGGTTAAGTCCTCGATCGATTAGTATCAGTCAGCTCCACATGTCGCCACGCTTCCACCTCTGACCTATCAACCTG
>NZ_LMVB01000017.1 GCF_001510645.1 Paenibacillus sp. FJAT-29882
CCTTATATTGAAGCTTTGCATGGAACCGGCATTACATCAGGCAAGACTAATACATCTTACGGCACAAACCTAAATATTACTCGTGGCGAATTTGCCAATTTGTTATATAGAACGTATTTCTTCGTATTGGGAAACCAAAATTTTTATATTCCACGGGTTTCAAATGCGCAAGTGATTTCTACTACTCAAACGAAAATTAATTTGACTGAAGCAGTGCCGAAAGAATATATAGCAGGGGATGTAATGGCTTGGCTGCAATTCAATGTTCAGTATAGCAATGGAAGTGTAGTAGAATTTGATCCTGCTTCTTATTTTCTTACAGCAGACCATAAAGCTCTTGTGATCGACCACACGAATCTATCATTAGCCGGTAAAAAAGGAACGATGATCATTAAAGACTTCAAAGGTAAAACAAAAGCCTCATTTGATTTTGTAGCAGTAAAAATATCTTCAAGTACAAACGTGGATTCTTCATTCACTCATGCGGATGCTCTGTCTGCAACACAAGTAACTCGTAGAGAATAAAACACTAAAAAAGCCCGCATTATTATGCGGGCTTTTTTAGTGTTTTATTCTCTACGAGTTACCGTTTTTATCAGCACATGACGGGGGTGGCGATGAGGCTACCCCTTCTTGAAATAAAATAAGAGGAGTTTTTTAATCTAGCTTATTAAGTTCCCTCAGTTAGATACGATTATCTAATGGGTGACATCGATTCGAGAAGAAACCCCTTTTTAATGATCTTTTCAATGTATGAAAATAACTAATATCATACATTCAATCATCGGTTTTATTGTTGAATGAAGAAATTGAAATCGTTCAGAAGTTCCGATCATAAGAGCTAGTAGAGTCTATTTCAAATCTATGAAAATTCTAGTGTCAGGATTCTCCAATCTTTGATAAAATAGAAAAAGAGCCAGGATTCGCCGTCCATAGCTCTCGTTTGGTGTACCATCTAAGGTACGTACTCGCTAGAGTACTATTAAGTTTGTACTTTTATTATATGGTACTCCAACATAAAAAATCAACTAGTTGGAGGATTTTTAAATGAATGGAATTATTAAGACAATTAAAACAACACAGTACGCGCAAATTCACAATGCCCCACTTCAAAGAGAACTTGAAGATTTAAGATCAATCGGGTTACTTTCTCATTTAATGAGTTTGCCTGAAGGTTGGTCTATTAAAAAGACTCAACTTCACTCTCGTTTCAGTCGAAAGAATGTTGATGCTGCTTGGAAAGAATTAGCCGAGAAAAATTATGCTGTTGGATTTAGTTGTTACATAGATGGAAAGAAAGATTATTTTTATGCAGTTTCAGATATTCCAATTTCTCAAGAAACATTTGATCAACTTGTTATTGAACAAATTAAAGGTCTTCAAGAAGAGGGTAAAACTGTTAAAAGTCCAGATGTAATAAAGCATTCACCCCTTGTCATTGCTGAAGTGATTACTGATGCACTCTCGGTACAACAGTCTAATTTTACTGATGTACCGAGAGTACAGTACTCAGAGTACAGTACTCAGAGTACACTTATAAATAAAAAAGATATAAAAGAAATATTTATAAATAAAAAAATTAGTAGTAGAGAGACTATTGATAATGAGTTATTAGAAAAATATCCCAACATACCATTTGACCAAATCAAAGACCAAATGCTTAATGACGAAACTTTAACGGTTGATACAGACAAGCAATATAAATCTATGCTTGAATACAGATTAAAAAACTGGAAGCCTGTTACTAAGAAAAGAAATGCGATTATTAGAAAAGAAATGGTACCAGAATGGCTGAACAAGGATTTAGAAGAAGCTGCTAAAGAATTTAAAACGATACCTGAAGAGATTGCGAAGAAAAAAGCCAAGATTGAAGAACAATTAAGAAGTCTTGGAGGAAAGCTATAACATCATGACGAATGATGTTAATGAGGTGATAACGTTATGACAGTAGTTTATAAATCTGGCGATGTCATGAAAAGACTCGGATTGAAAGAATCAGTCTTCAAAAAGTACTATTTAGCTCTTGAAAAAGAAGGGTATGTAATTCAGAAGAATTCTTCTAATCATCGAGTGTTTACTGAAGATGATATCCAGACTTTAGAAAAGTTTATAGAACTCATAAAGTATGACGGTATGACCCTTGAATCTGTTGCTAAAAAAATCGGAGGTATGAAAGGTCATAACGATATAACTGAAGAAAAACAAAGGTATGACGTTATGTCTCTTATTACTGCTGCTATTGAAGAACGAGATAAACAACATAGTTTAATGATGAAGGAGCAAGAGCAACAGTTTGCCGTTCGTATGCAAGAAGTACTGGCTCAGCAGACTGAACGAATTGAGAAAGAAATTGAAGCTAAATTCAATAGACTCGAAGATCCAATTAAAAGAATTGAGGAACATATTACAAGTAATAAAAGCTGGTGGCAAAGATTATGGAGCAAATGACTTCAAAAAAAATAATAGGATGTCGATCTGCTGAAAAAGAGTATGAACAAAGAGCAAAGGCACTTTCAGATGAAAGAAGCAGGTTAAAAGATGCTGAGGATACTGGGATCTTAAAAGTTGTAAGAAGCCTTTTAAGCAGTGGCATGCCCATTCATGAAGTAGCCAAACATACGCCTTATACAACGGAGGAATTAAGTCAAAGGCTAAAAAAGGATAAACAAAAATGAATAGCTCGAATCAACTGGTCCGTTTGCTCTTTATTCCACGGTTCGATGAACAAAGAGTCCCCCCTTTTTGAATCTCCAAAACTCAGATGATTGGGCAGAAAAACTCGCCTATCGGCGAGGATTTCAAAGGGGGTCTTTCTTTGTCAATCGACTTTCTAAACCGTTCACTTAGCTTATAACGACTTTTTAATCCTTAAAAAAGCCTTTATTTAAATCCCAATTTTTACTTTGTTCTACTTGGATCAAATAACCATCATATTTTTGAGAATAGTCCATTCTGGAAAACAGATAAGGTTTCACTGTTTGTAAAAATAGATAAATTTCTTTTAAAATCTCTTTCATTTCCAAATCTTGAGGAACATTCACGATATATACTTGATAGTGAACTTTTCTTTGTTGATCAAAACCTTGTCTAATAGCTCCCTGAAGCCGTGGGGGACGGTTCTCGGCTTTTCTTCGCCAAGATCCTAGTTTTTCTTTCAAAGCTTCTATTTTTTCATTCGCTTCGGTCAATTCCTCTTTTAATTGCTCATTTTCTTGTTGATAGTTTTCCATCAAACGTCCTCCTGTTCGTCTACTACCTTACCTAAATACACCTTAATCACATCGGTTCTCTCGTGACCCACTTCCTTTGTGACGATTAGTGCTGCTTGTTCTAAAGAAAAACCTTTTTTCATTTCCTCTTGAACACGATCTTGCACATAGCCATACCGCAATCCATGAAAGGTCAATTTATTTGTATGCGTTTTGCCGTATTTCCCCCAGGTCCGAAGCTCAGTACCTTCTTTTGTTTCAACCTTTTCACGATTGTTGAAAAGGAATTTTTCCATACGGTTCACTGCTGCATGTGTTTTTTCGTTTGGATGAACAAAAAAACGTCCGCCTCTAGGGGTTTCTTGCAGTTTGATTTCGAACACCTTTTGAGCAGCGTTAGAAAGGGGAACTTGTCGCCATTTTCCATTCTTGGCTTCTCCTTTTACTTGGTAAGCGCCTGTCCGTATCGCTTGTTCAGCTTGCGATCTAGTCATCGCAACCGCCTCCGTTACTCGTAGTCCCATCGTTCGGCAAACTGTCATGATATCTCGCATATCCTTTGCTGTTTCGGAACCTTTCGAACCCCTTTGAATCACTTCCGAAGCCAGTTGGTGCATACCCTTGTATTCATATTGTGTCCATGCTCGATTCCCCTTTACTGCAGGTGTTTTATCCAAGGACACAGAAAAATTTTCTTTCAAGATTTTATTGTCAGACAGCTCATATTTAACGTTTGGAACCATATCGTGCATATAACGGATCGCCCCTAAATCGTTTTTTAACGTTTTGGAAGCAATTCCTTCTTCTTGGCGATGCTTGATATAAGCAACTACATGTTTATCATGAAGATTTTTTAAGTTTTTCAACTTAAATTGATCATCTATAAATTCAACAAAATTTCGGCAGCTACTTTCATACCTAGCTCGCGTTCCGAAGGAATTCGCTCGCGTATGTCGATAGATTTTTTCCATTTGCCCCATAATAGGGGACTTTCCTTTTCCCATGTTTTCATCCCCTTTTAAAAAAATGCAGACTTCACCTATTGGCAGTGTCAGTCGTCCTCACGGCATCCTCCATTGTCTGCGATAACCCCAACCTCAAAAAATGTTGATAGAATGCGGTATTTTGGGTCCAGCAGGAATTTTGGCCGGTGCTTTCTCTTTGCCGCAGTTGCACGCTGATTTTTATCACTTCGTTTAAAAATCCGTTCGTGCAACTGCGGCAAAGAGAAAGCACCCTCGCCATCCAATTTTGTTTATGAGTATTAAGTGGAACATTCCCCACACGGGTTGACCTTCGCCACGTTCCAGTGAACTGCTCTAGCAGGCTTTCGCCCAGGTAGTCCTACCTCGTTCACTTCCTGCCCCATGTTCTACGTAGTAAATTGCGAGGCGCACAATTGAATACGGTGCATCTTTACATGGCGATGGTATGCACGTTCCATCCCCCGTTATTTGCTAATTCCCCCTTTTTTTGATTCCATATTTTTTTCTTGCCAGTTTCTCAAGCCCTGTTTGCAAACAGATATTTTAAATGGATTGCACCAGTAGACAGTGTGCAATCACTCACTCAGCCAGATCTTCAAGGGCTGAGTGAGATTTTTATAGTTTGTTTTTCAAAAAAAAAAGAGCAAAGCCAAATAAGCTCTACTCTTCACTCTCAAATGATTATTCAAAATTCCCTCATCCGATGGATTACACACTTCTACTCAGAGAAATCTTTCGATACAAAACAAAAATGCTTTTTCATTTCAAATGCTCTTCATTGATTTTTAACACCCCTCGTCAGAACGTACAAAACGCCCTGATTTTCCATTTTAGTCATTCTCTTAATAAAACCACATGAATTTATTTAAAAGCCCTTAAAAGGCTGTTTTTTTGAGCTTACATGCTCATTCATTCTTATATACTCAGCTATTTTCGTTCAATATGAACACTACTTAATGAGATTTTGTCAAAAGACACACAAAAAGCCTCTAAGGCTCAATTTGTTTGGACATAGCAAAAAAAACTATGATTTTCACACAAATCGCCTCAGAGGCTTATAATTAGTCATCATCGCCGACTCTCGCTTGAGTGTCGTTAAAAGGAAAAATAATAATATATAGTTAAATACTACCACAAATCCATAATTGAAACAAATACTTAAAATCAATGAATTTTCCTCCAATATCGTACATTCAATGTATGATACCGATAGTTTGTCAAAAGGACCCAGTGTTATCAAGGATTTGAATGTACGAAAATATGTAAAATCATACATTCAAAAATACCTTGTTCAACTAACTGGCAGGAGAGTTTAGTAATCTGTTGGGTTAATATGGTAAAATTCTATTGGAGATTGGAGGTAATTATTTTATGGAAATAGTTACACTAGAAGATAATATCGCGAAGTTGAAAAATATATACAAAATGTCAGACGATTTAATAAATAAGCTTTTATACACTAATGAAACAACATATCCCTATCATCCAATAGAAATGAGTGCCTTATTAACGCATGTTAATATTGATGAAGAACAAAGATTATGCACAATTATTGAAGGAATGTATAGAAACATAGGAATAAGTTATGAGACGGTGGCTGCTTATTGTGATATAGATACGGAAGAGTTAGAAGAGTTTTTGAGGAATCCAGAATCTTTAACCGAAAAGAAAAAATTTATATTAGCTGTTAGAGTAATGTTCCTACATCATATTTTGAAAGAAAAATATACTGTTGAGACATAGGAGAAGTTAAAGTTATTATTGAACTCACGGGTGCTTTAATTCAACAACGCGACCACCAATTTGGTGGTCTTTTCAATGTAAGAAAATATCTAAAATCATACATTCAGAAAAACACCTTCTTCAACTAAAGGGCAGGATTGTTTAACAAGGTTATTGAATTTATATGGGAAATACGTATGGAAGCCAATTGATACAAGGGAGAGAATTATGAAGAAAACAATTAAACTACTTATTTTCGGGGTACTCTTAATATTTATGGTTATAGGAATAGTTTCTTTGTATTCTGCCTCCAAGACCGAGAATCAAATGTCAATTTTGATGGTAGCTTTCAATAGTTTAACTGATGAAGAAAGTGGTTTAATTACAGTAAGCCCAAAGGATTCAATTGTAAAAAAAGTAACTGTTAATGATGATATAAAAGCATCAATTGATATAAATTATGCCAAAGACCAAGTATATTCTGTTACTTTTAATAACACTGAGACTGATACCACTGGAAACCTAGTAGTTTTTGTTGATTTGGATAAAAAAACAGTTCTTGGGAAAGGGTTTACCAGTAAATAAAAAAGGTTCTTCTTGCGTTAACGGGTGCTTTAGTGAAAGAAGAATTTGCATAAAACACCCCTTTTTTATGCAGCTACCAGGCTTCTGAAGAAGCCGAAAATGTTGATTCATCAACCATGTATAAAATCATGTATAAACAATAAAAATGAACCATTCGGAACCCCTTGGTGCTCAAGGGGTTTTATGTTTCGGAAGTTCCGGAAATTGACTTTATGTTAACTAAAAATGTATAGAATATTCATCTGATACTTTGGGATCTTGCTAAATTAACCAACTAAATTTTTATGTTAAAGTAATGTGGTACGGTTTTTATTTTTTTAAAGGAGTATAGAAATGGACGTATATAATTTCGTTAATAATATAAAGACCAGGGAAGACCTTATTCATTTCATCTCTTTACTTAGAAAAGATTATGAAGAATCTAGCCTAGAATGGGAAAATGCTGATTTGAGTACATACTTGGAAGCATTGGAAGCTTCAACAGCAGATATATCGGGCACTTACAAAAATCAGGGTATATCTTTTCCAGAGCAACCGTCTTGGCAATTAATAGCTAAGCTATTAATTATGGCAGCTTATTATGAATAACTTCCGAGAACACGCCTTATGTCAACTAGATTTGTATAGAGTATTCATTCGATCCTTCAGGATATTCTTCAACTAAAGTGGCAATTTAGCTTAAAAAGACATGTTATATTTGTAATAAATTAAGTGTGTTTCAGAATTTGGAGGTGGATTGTTGAAAATAAAAATAGGTTTAGCAATGTTGGCTTTATTTTTTATAGGAGTAATGTATAGATTTGTGGTCAATCAAGTAGGAGTAGACCAAACATATTTATTACCTTCGGAATTTGAAGGTTGTGTAGTAATTAACTACAATGTGAAAGGTGCTTTACCACTAAGAATAGAAAACAACGAAATTATTTATAAAGTTCCTAAAATTGGAGTTATAGATACTTCTTCACCATCTGATTTTGGCTGGGTTAATGAAAAACACTCTGGAGCATATCAACTAAGTGCGTTTTATGTTGATGAAAAAGGAGAAATAATCGAAGAGTTACCTCAAGAAAAGATAAGATTCGGAGCAAACGGAAGTAGTCAAGAAGAAGGAAAACCAGAAAAACACTTTTTTTATCAGATATTCGGTTCGAAAGAAACTGAAAATAAAGGGTGTCATCCACTTGATTCATAGAAGTAAAGTTTATTTACTAACTGGTAGCTTTAATTGAACAAGCAGCTAAAAGAATCTTCAATCGAAGATCCTTTTTTAATACCCATAAGGGTGATTATGTTAACTATAGTCCCTTACAAATAAGATTTTAGTTGCCTTGATGGCAACCCTTTAGCCTTAAATGCTAATATTTTATCTCTTGGTTTTTCCCCCTTGTTTTGAGGTGTGATGGTGAAGGCTGGGGTGAATTGCGGTAGCAAGAGGGGCTAGCCCCTTCCTAGCGTTACTTAAATATAGTTTAAGGGATATTTTTGAACGTAAGCACTGGCGGTTTGGCAGGTACACTGGTCAGAGCAAGCCGAATTCCGAGAATCCTCGTTTTGAGTATGTTCGGCTTGGCAACATGCCCTCACCTGCCGAAATGTGGAATGCAAGGGGGAAAGGGTGGAGATTTTTTGAGTGGGTTGTTCAAAAAATACTACCCGAACCTTGCGTGGAGCATAGCCCTTAAATAGAGAGTGAGAGTAAGTTAGCTATTAAATTAGTAAAAATAGCCCTTAAAAAAGGGCTATTTTTAGTTTTTTATTAGCTTTTTTTATAACTACCTTCTATCAATCTAATCATATCACGCCCTGATTTCTTTTCTGTTTCATGATAATCTTCTTCATCACGCAAACTCAAGTACCAGCTGCTATTGTCATCTTCATTTAACCTATATAACTTATTGGTTAAAACATTTGTATAAAAATCTCCATTTCTTAGCCTCATACTATCCCCCCTCTAATGTATATAAACTGTATTATGCCCAAGATATCGTTAGATAAATACAGTCCAAAAATCCTGGATATACAGGGGAAAGACGTGAGAATCAAGGCGGTAGGGAAAGAGCATGGATAGTTGTGTAAAGTAAGGAGTGTGGGCAACGGAATTTTTCCTTATTCAGCTAACGGGTAGCGTTAATTGAACAAGCGATAAAAAAGGATCTTCCAATTCGAAGATCCTTTTTTCAGTGCCTATAACATCGCTTATGTTAACTTACTTGAAGGTCATACGTATTTCACATGGAATCATACATATATGAGTTTGAGTGAAATGAGGGTGAACAATCTATGAGTGTAGATAAAAAAGTAACGATACGAAGCATTTTAGAAGTATTAGCACAAGAAGGAGTAAAGACAGGCGATGTGGCTAAACAAATACCTGGCATAAGTGAAAAACCATTTAGAAATGCATTAAAAGAGGCTGGATATGANAGGCGATGTGGCTAAACAAATACCTGGCATAAGTGAAAAACCATTTAGAAATGCATTAAAAGAGGCTGGATATGAATTTAGAAACTCTGGTCAAAAGGGCTGGTTTTTTATTGGAGAAGGTGAAGAACCCCTTGATAAAAGTATTTTTGATTATGTGAAATCGAGTTCACCTAAAGTTCATATACCTTTCACACGAAGTAATCAGAAGTTCGCAGATAGTAATAAGGGATTCACGAATCATTCACCTATTGTTCATGAGCAGTTCACCCAAGATGAAATCCATATGATTAAGGAAATGCTTAAATCATGGCAAGAGGTTACCCCAACTACACAAGCCAATGAGCCAAGTCTTTATGACCGCGTCAAACAGCTGCCACAAAGTGACAAAACAAGAAAGACGATTGTTATTGATCGTGTCATTGGTAAACGTTTAGATGAGTTTTGTGAAGCCGAGAGGATCAATAAGTCTGATGTGTTTCATTTAGCATTAGCCGACTTTCTAGAAAAATATGAAAAGTGACCAAAGAAACAAAAAGGATTGGATATCTAAGAGGTACCCAATCCTTTTTTGCCAATAATTGACTTTATGTTAACTCGATTTGTATAAGGTATTCATTAGAATCTTCGGGATCTAGTTCAGTTAATTCAGCAAGTTAATTGAAAAAAATTTATCACTTTATTTTTTGTTAATATTTACCTATTCAATTAAAGATGATAGAATCATTTTAATAATTGAAGAATAGGAGATAACCCATTGAACAAATATTCGCTATTTACAGCTGCAACAGCTACCACAGTAGCCATTTCTAGTTTAGCAGTTCCAGTGAGCGCAGAGTCGAACCACCCATTTACAGATGTAGGAAGTCAGTATGATGAAGCTGTCAGCTTTTTATATTATAGAGAAGCAATCAACGGTATTTCGGCAACAAAATTTGGCGCAAGCCAAACGTTAACACGAGGCGATGCAGCCGTTATTTTAGCTAATATGCGCCTGTTTGATTCGAAAAACGCACCTGATGCAGGTTTTAGAGATTTAAATCCCCGCGTAAGGGGATCTGTCAATGCCCTTGCTGAAATCGGCGTAATTTCTGGTGTGACGAAAACAGAGTTCAAGCCAGGACAAACCTTAAGCCGTGGCGCAATGGCTAAATTTCTTGTAACAGCATATGAATTAGAGAAGTATGCAAAGCAAACGCCATTCACAGATGCCGGTGGCGTGTTC
>NZ_LMVB01000018.1:0-7136 GCF_001510645.1 Paenibacillus sp. FJAT-29882
TGAGAACGCTCCAGAAGGCCCCAGAAGCTGTCGGAGTCGATTCTAGCACCTTGGACTTTGCTGAAAGTGAATATAGGCGTTATACGGCTCGTATGAGGGTTTTAGAGGGTATTTTAATTGATAGGATGGGTTATAAACCTAAAAGAATTGACGATAAATTACTTGCAGCGTTAAAGGCGAAGATAGAAAATTAGTAGTAAAAAAGGGGAATTATTGGTATTGTCGAAAATAGACAAAAGAAAAAACCCTCAAGTTTTGGACGACTCCGAGGGCTTTACACTGCAAGGGATTAGTCCCTTTAATATATTTAGATATATATATTATACCATGTTGGGGCTAATTCCTGCTACATAGGGAGAGGAATTAGTATGAAAAAGAAAAAAGAATTCATGGTTAATGCCATGAATCAAGCTGAACATAATGCTAAAAAAAGAGAATTCGAAAAAGATGCAGTAGTAAGAATGAAAGCAGAAGAATTAACAAAATCAGTATTAGAGCAGTTAAAAGAACTTACTGGTCAAGAACATTTCATAGGAACGAGTAAAGATCCATTTGCAGGGGAGCCGTTTAATCAGACCATGCATAGAAATTTAGATTTGTTAAATCAGATTGAATATTTAACGACTGCTGAAGAAAGCTTTTTATTTAAAATTCAAGCTTATTTGGAGTTTAAAAGTAATGTTATTATTTGTAGAGAAGATAAATTTAAAAAGAAACGTAAAAACGCTATTGAAGATGATTTTGAACTTCCTAAATCTGCAACAATTTCAGATATTGCTGAAATGCTAGGTAGAACAAGGGAAAAAACTTCTAAGGTAATGAATAGTTTAAAAAGAAAAGAGATTCTATTAAATCCCGAAGGAGCAGGGCAAATTATTGAAAACGGGCGTACTGTTAGTCCTAGAACGTGGATTGTAAATCCATATATTATGATTTGCGCACCTAGAAAAAATAATGTTCAATTGGACAAGCTAACTATGAGATTATTTCAACATTCTTTAAAAAATCTCAAAGATCAAAATGGAAAAAAGGTCACTTTACCAGCTAGATTCTTTTAAAAATATTAAGTATAGAATAAAACACCTAGAAGTTTATTTTCTAGGTGTTTTTAGTTAGAAAGGTGAAAATTTATGGATAAAAAGGAACAAATAACATTAAAAGTATGGAATGATAAAATATCTATAAACATTCCGGGGATGAAGAAACTAGCATTTGTAGACCATACTCCTGAAATGTATGACCTAATCAAAAATGCAAGATTTAGGATTCCTGCAACAGAGGAAGCTAAAGAAAATTACAAATATCCGTATTCAAAGGAATATAAAAAAACATTACATCAGATCTCATTTGATTATTATTACGGGGAAGAATTGCGGAAAGAAGCTTATAGTAAGGATTATATAATTGAGCATCTTGATAATGATGGATTTAATTGTTCAATATCAAACCTTTTTTTATTGAAGAAAATTAAGAATACTTATAAAGGCTGGAATTTTGACAAGGTAGTAGATAATAGCAAACATATTGCAGCGCTGAGGATATATCATGTTTTAGAAAATAAAACATTTCAAATAACCATTGCGTTCAATGAGTTATACCACAATGATCACACTGGAAAGTCACTTGACAAAATTCGATTGCTCTATCCGTATAATTATGAAATTGTACTACAGGATGCTGAACAAATAATTGAAACTATATCAAATAGAGAAAATATCAACTTCGAAAGATGGAAAGAGATCTACAGGCTTAAAGATATTCGTATCGTGTATGCACCCGAATTACAATTAACGGAAGAAGAGGAGAAGCAACCTGGTACATTAATCATAAGAGATGGTCAGAACTATTTCGTTGTTGGGAAAACTGATACTTCAGTTGGACTCATCACCTCGATACCATATGATAAAAATTGGAACATTGAATGAATAATAAAAAGGACATGTTTTGATTAATCTTTTTTTCAAAACATGTTCTTTTCTTTTTTAATAACATTTAGTTTTAATTTTTAAAATAATTTGGGATTTTTTAGGTGTGACCTTTTGGTCACACTTTAACCCTTTTTCGTGACCAAAAGGTCACACCCCTAAAAGTCCACTCAAGCCAGTCATACCAAGGGTTTAACCCTCTTTTATAAAAACCTCTCTATTATCACTATTATTTAATAGCAATTCGGCCACGAATTAGCAACCCCTATTTTTATATTTTTTACGTTATAAAACTCTTAGTCATAAAGACTATATTGTTGCCATTAAGGCAACTTAAATATTTAAGAACCCGAAAGGGTGAATTACTATTTTTTTGATACCGCAAATAAAAAATAGTATATTTTGGCGAATTTTTGGAAATTCAACCAATTAAGTTTTATTATAGAGAGGAAAGGAAGTTGATAAGATGAACATTGCTTGGTATATAAATTTTATAGGTTTGATATTTTCAATAATTGGATTCACTAAATTAGGAAGCAGCTTATTTTTATTCATAGGATTAACCATTCAGACTATTGCAGTAATAATATATTTTGTAAGTAAATATAAAAATTCAAATAAGAACGAAATTAATTAAAAACTATAAATATTTTAAAATAACTATTAATATTTTAAAAAAATATGCTAGAATACCATTATAAGGGAGTGATGGTATGAAAAAACATAATGTGAAAAAATTTGTAATTATTCCAACAGTACTAGCTTTAGGTTTTGCAACTAATAGTGGAGCTCTAATAGCACATGCAAGTTCAGCTGAAAATACACAAATGGTTGAGAAAATTTCAAGTGGTGTACAGATAGACGTACTTGAGGGCACAGAACAAAATTGGACAAAGTTAAAAGTGGTTAGTGAAGATGGAATTGTAGAATATGTTGAAAAAGAAATTTTAGGAGATAAAGTAATTTCTAAAATTTACTCTGATAGATATGAATTGACGAATGAAGTTGTGTCTGAAGGAGAAATTATTACAGTAAATGGTGAAGTTGTTAAAGATGCTAATGGTATAGTAAATACTAGTATGACTACGAGAAATGCTAATAGTGGTGTAGGAACTTATGCGGTTCCGAATGACGGTGATAAGTTCTATTTAATAAAAACTATAAATTCTAGTTTTCAAGCAGATTTCAATACTGTTGCTGTTTGTGTATCTTTTTTATCAGTTCTTTTTAGTGTGGGTGGTTCTTGGCTTACAACAGCTGCATCAGCTATTATAGCCGCAAAAATACCAACAGTATGGTATACAGAGCGTACATATAGTGATAAAGCACAATATCGTCCTATATATGAAAAATATGTTACTTATTATAGTAATTCAGCTCGTACTAAAGTTTTATCAGTAAGTGATGTTAGATATTAATCTAAGTTGTTAAACATAACATTAGATCTAGGAAGCCAGCTACGTGCTGGCTTCTTGTTTTTGGCATATTTGCTCAAATTAATAGATTAGTTATGTTAGGAAATGACAAAAAAGGAGCTCTGATTATAGGGGCTTTTTTTCTTTGCGTAGGAAAGGAAATTAGGAGCTATCACAGAATAAATAAGCGAGGTGATAAGCGAATGGAACCCTTTGGCTATTTTGCAAAAGATGTGGCTGCTGAATTAGAGATTACGACGTCTTCTCTTCGAAGATGGTCTATTGAATTAGAAAAATTAGGATATATTTTTGAACGAAATGAGAAGGAGCAGCGTATTTATTATGAACGCGATTTTAAGGCGTTTCGGGAATTAAAAAAATTACTTTCGAATTCAGTTCCATTTGTAGATGCGACAAAAGCAGTCGCATCAATGGATGTAGAGCAAAAAAACGCAGGGAAAACGCCTAGCGTTTATCGAGAAGAAATTCGTTTATCACAGCAGGAATTGCAGGAGATTATCCAACAATCAGTAAAAGAAGCTATTGAAGAAGAAAGAGAAGTTATTCTTCATGCTATTGACCGTAAAATGAATGATGTTGTGGAAAGACGGGATCGCTGGTTGACACAGCAATTCAAAGAATCGATGGAACAAAAACAACTAGAAATTGCCGCAGCAAATGAAATAAAAAAGAAACATTGGTGGCAATTTTGGCAATAAAATAAGTGGGTTTTAGGTGTCCTCAAGGCTATAAGGTTGCCATTAAGGCAACCAAATTCGTTTATAAGAGGTCATCTTCCCCGGCCGGATGACCTCGTTTTACTTTTGCTTTTTACTTTCTGTTGTTGGCGATCTTGTTCCATTTGCATTTCCGAACCTGCTATTCGGAGACCTTTCATAATTGCATCGAATATGCCAAGGTTTTTTTCTAAGGTTTGAATTTGTGCTTTAAATTCAGGGACTTCAGCTTCACTTTTGGACAAATTATCGATTTGTTTTTCAAAATCAATTCTTCCGGTAATTCCTTCTTTTTCCATTAGATCTTTGGTGTTTTTACGATACAGAACAGCATCGTCATACTTTCTTGTTTCTTTTTTTGAAATAAACATTTTATTTTTTAAATATATGGAATCCTCATATTTATTTACAATGGCATGGTTTTTTTCGTAAGACTCAAGGTAGCCTTCAGCACGATCTAAGCGTGATCTGTCTTGTTCTATCTTGGAAATATCCCCTTTAAGTCGGGTAATTTCTTGCTTTTTGTCGGTTACATTTTTTTCAATAGCTTGGATAGGGACAATTTTTTGATTTGCTGTATTCAACTGATTTAGATTTTCAGCCGTTTCGTAGCTCATATAACGCATTTCAGGACGTTCAGGATACAATGATGCCATATGGCGTATATAAATGTTCTGACGGGCTGTTTCAGCCTTTTTCAAGACATCTCGCTGGTGAAGGATTTGCTGGCGATCATTTCTGTTTTGTTCCAGGACTCCTGGAGTATCTGCTTTATGTTGAATTTCTATTTGTTTAAATTCCATTTCAGTGCTGAATTCAAGCTTTTTACGGTGGTAAGCAAGTTTTTCATTATGAAATTCAATATCGTCATTGGCTTTGGTAATTTCTTTATTTGCTTTATCTTTAGTAGCCTTATGTTTTGCTCTGAATCCACTATACCAACTTATTTCATCGATTTTATTTTGTGCTTTTTGCTTTTGATCTTCAGCTGAATCGATAGCACTGTAATGATTAGAAGCTTCTCTAATATCCTTATCTTTCAAATCAAATTTTTGTTCATTGATGTTTACACTTTCTTCCCATTTGTCGAGTTCTTTAAGTTTTTTATTAATATTGTATATAGTGGATTTGGTATTTAAAAGTTTGGAAGCTTCTTGTAAATCCACACGTTCAGCAGCAGTGCTAAAACGTTCGAACTTTTGTTTTTCTGCTTGCTGGTGAGCCTGCTTTTGCTCCAATGCTTGTTTTTCTTCACGATATTTTTGTAGATCGACGACAAGACGATTATGCTCCTGGCGATCTCGGTTGATCGTTCCTCGGTCCGATGCTACACCACGCTTTTCCATTTCATGAGCAACATGGCCAAGATGAACAGTTGGAAGTTGTTCAAGTCCACGAGCTTCATGGGAAAGATGGGAAATTCGTTCTTGAACGCCTTCTTTTTCTAAAGCTTTATTGGCATGATTCGACCATTGCTCACGAACGCTTAGACAGTTTTCGCTTGATTTTACAAAGCCTCGATTGTTTTCTCTGGAATTTGCAAAATCAGCATTCCAGTCTCGATTTTTTTTCCCGAAGCCATTTTCATCAATGGATCTCATAGTCAGCATGATATGAGCATGGGGGTTTTCTTTATCGTCTCTATGTATGGCAATATCAGCAATCATGCCCTTATTTACAAATTCATTTTGGACAAAATTCTGAATCAGTTCTTTTTGTTTTTCATTTGATAATTCTCTTGGTAAAGCAACGTTGATTTCTCTTGCCAATTGAGAGTCTTTTCTTTTTTCAATTTGTTCAACGGCATTCCAAAGTTGCCCGCGATCTTTAACCCATTCGGGAGAATTAGCAGGAGCAAGAATCATGGTATCCGGTTGAACATCTCTACGATAAAATTTTTCCTCACCAGTACGTTCATCTGTTAATCGATCACCGGAACGATATGAAGCAGAAGCAACAGCCGATTGTCCTCGTCCTCTTGAAATAATTTGCATAGATAAATGGTAGATAGCCATGATTCTCACCTCCTTTTTTTGTCGCTACGCGAATCCTCATTTTAACTAAACGGGAAGTGAAGGATCGTAAGATCGTTCAGTTTTTGTTTAGTCTCGCCAATAGGCGAATATGTTTTTTAACCTTCCGTATTCGGAAGGGAATAGTTTTTGTTCCGAAGGAACCGCACACATCGAAACGATGTATAAGTGCGCCCTTGATCTTCAATCTTCGGGAATCAATGTCACACTCCTTGTGACGATTCTTGCTCTTTGTAATAGCATTTTACCACTATTTTGGATATAATTAAAGAAAATTATGGTATTAGAGGGGGAATGTGTATTATGGCACGTAAAACGGATGAAGAACGTTTACAAGAGCTAGAAAAGCAAATGGAACAAATTAAGGCGAAAAAACAGCAATTGGCAAGCAGGGTTCAAGCAAAAGAACGAAAAGAGCGTACACGTCGATTAATTCAAGTAGGAGCAATTTTTGAAAAGTATTTTGATATTATTGGTGAAGATCAAGCTGAAAAAGTAGCTTATGGAATGAAGGATTACGTGAAAAAAAATAAGGAGAATTTTGAGAAAATAGATTTGGAGAAATCAAAGAAAGAAAATAAGATTGTTTACGAGATAGGAGAAGAAAAATTAATCATACCAGAAAACGAAAAATTGCCCTATAAACTTTAATGCCTTAAGGGCATTCATCGTTGCCTTAATGGCAACATGTATCACTAAAAAGGAGGAATGTTTTGATTTGTTCATACTGTCAAACTGAAAATGAAAAATATGAAAAGTGTAAGTTTTGTGGTGCTTCTTTAAAATTGGAAAGACCAAAATTAAAAGATTTTTTGTTTATTGAACAGTCGGAGCTACCATTTGATGAACTCATTCTATTTCATACTTACGATATTTTGATATTGCTGAGATTAGTAAGAGAGGAAAGAACGAAAAGCTATAGTCTTATGAGAACGCTCCAGAAGGCCCCAGAAGCTGTCGGAGTCGATTCTAGCACCTTGGACTTTGCTGAAAGTGAATATAGGCGTTATACGGCTCGTATGAGGG
>NZ_LMVB01000018.1:7257-7446 GCF_001510645.1 Paenibacillus sp. FJAT-29882
CCAGAAGGCCCCAGAAGCTGTCGGAGTCGATTCTAGCACCTTGGACTTTGCTGAAAGTGAATATAGGCGTTATACGGCTCGTATGAGGGTTTTAGAGGGGATTTTAATTGATAGGATGGGTTATAAACCTAAAAGAATTGACGATAAATTACTTGCAGCGTTAAAGGCGAAGATAGAAAATTAGTAGTA
>NZ_LMVB01000019.1 GCF_001510645.1 Paenibacillus sp. FJAT-29882
TAGTATGATCACTTCCTAAAATCGACTTTATGTTAACTTACTTGAAGGTCATACGTATTTCACATGGAATCATACATATATGAGTTTGAGTGAAATGAGGGTGAACAATCTATGAGTGTAGATCAAAAAGCATCCATACGAAGCATTTTAGAAGGATTAGCACAAGAAGGAGTAAAGACAGGTGATGTAGCTAAACAAATACCTGGCATAAGTGAAAAACCATTTAGACATGCATTAAAAGAGGCTGGATATGAATTTAGAAACTCTGGTCAAAAGGGTTGGTTTTTTATTGGAGAAGGTGAAGAACCTCTTGATAAAAGTATTTTGGATTATGTGAAATCGCGTTCACCTAAAGTTCATACACCTTTCACGCGAAGTAATCAGAAGTTCGCAGAGAGTAATAAGGAATTCACGAATCATTCACCTATTGTTCATGAGCCGTTCACCCAAGATGAAATTCATATGATTAAGGACATGCTTAAATCATGGCAAGAGGTTACCCCAACTACACAAACCAATGAGCCAAGTCTTTATGATCGCGTCAAACAGTTGCCACAAAGTGACAAAACAAGAAAGACGATTGTTATTGATCGTGTCATTGGTAAACGTTTAGATGAGTTTTGTGAAGCTGAGAGGATCAATAAGTCTGATGTGTTTC
The DNA here is from genome assembly GCF_001510645.1 of Paenibacillus sp. FJAT-29882. GTDB lineage: Bacteria > Bacillota > Bacilli > Bacillales > DSM-1321 > Peribacillus. The sequence goes on from NZ_LMVB01000019.1 coordinate 659, forward strand.
ATTTAGCATTAGCCGACTTTCTAGAAAAATATGAAAAGTGACCAAAGAAACAAAAAGGATTGGATATCTAAGAGGTACCCAATCCTTTTTTAATTATCTGGAAGAACTAAGAGAATGAAACGAATTTACCGTAAACATGGTCTTAGTAGTCAGCGATGTTTATTTAATAATTAGCTTTAATTTAAAGAAGGACGGCCTATGACGGTCGTCCTTTTTGTTATTTATTAGCAGAAGCCTCCATAACCGCCTCCGTAACCATAGCCACCGCCGCCGAATCCACCGACACAACTACAGCCAACGATGATTAAGAGGATAAACAAAACCACTATAAAGGCAAAACCGCCACCGAAACCAATACCGCCGTCTACACAACCTGACATATACAAACATCTCCTTTTGTTATAAAGGAGGAACTAACTACTTGCGTGGGCTAATTAATAGTATGTTTGAAACTAATAAAGTGACACAAATATGTATGAATCAAAGACCCAAAATGTACTTTGATAAGGATTTCCACTTTTATGTCGAAACTTGCGTTCTATTAATAGTAGTAAATGTAAGCGTTTTCTATTATAATGATAATGGGTTGGATGGCATGTGTGGCCGTCATAGTATCTGGCGTAGGTGGGGCCGATACCAGGGAGAGGGCTTAGATGAAATGTCCTTTTTTATTAGTTTAAAACTAGCATTTTTTATGAAGTGGAGAGGTTTCTTCAGAAGACGAAAATGCTGATGTACCAACGATATATAAAATCATGCATAAACAATAAAAATAAAAGACATTAAACCCCTAGGTACTCGAGGGGTTTTTGGTACGGTTACTTCCTGAAATGTACTTTATGTTAACTAGTTTTGTATAGAGTATTCATGTAATTCACGTAGGTGTTATTTGTTCTTTACTCAACATATCCTTACAAAAGAAGGACAAAGGGAGGAGGTTTTCTTCTCTGTTAATTTTAATCGTTTTAATCATTGCAACATTGTTGATTATTTTTTTCGTATTCAAACTAAATGTAAAATACGGAAAACAGGCAATACAAGTTTTTACATTCCAGGACTTTATGAATAATTCCATCAACTTAAATAACGATACAGAACAAAAGAGCTCTCTTACTGAAACTATCAATGATTTTTTTGATAAAGATCACAACGATAGTGACATTGACCACATCGATGATGATGGAGATATTGGCGATGACGGAGGGGAATAAAGCAACAAAAGGGATCTTCCGATTGAAGATCCTTTTGTCATTACCGATAAGAAACTTTATGTTAACTAGATTTGTATAAAGTATGCATGCGTTCCTTAGAGACCTTTTTCAGAAATCGGGTCATTTTATGGAATAACGCATTGTGTAAATTATGGGAATTTGAAATAATTATTATAAATCTAAAGGGCAGATAAGGCATTCAAGAAATAAGGGGAAGAGGGATTAGGTGAATAAATTTTTTAAGATTACACTTATTGTTTTAGGAGTGATTATATTAGGTATTGCTATACTTGTATTTTCCTTTGTTCAAGGTATGAAACCTGATAAGGACAAAGAGGAAGAGGTAAAAGTTCAAGCTGAACAATATTTAAAGGATAATTTTAATAGCAGTTTTGAGATATATGACACTTTGTATGATAATATGGGTAACTTTGAATTTGAATATGCTGCTAAGGTTAGGAATATGAAAACTAATACACAATTTTTAGTTTATTATGATGATGAAACAAAACAAATGGTTGACACTTATATTGCTGATAAATGGGCGGATGATTTAAAAACTGAAATACGTCCTTTTATTAAAGAGAATTTTGGAGAAACAACCGATTTCTTTGTTTTCTTTATCAATGAAAATATTGGTCAAGAATTGGGTATTGACCCTGTTAATCCTAGAAGTTATAAAGAGTTCGATGTTGCACCTACCATCCGTATTACTGTTCCCCGAAAAAGGAGCGACGGGGACGAAAAATTTCTCAATGAGTTCATATCTTTTCTAAAAAGTGAAGATAAATTGCAACATGGTTCGGTTATTATGGAATATATCGCTGAAAATGGTGTAATTTTAGATGATGAATGGGGTAAAGAGTTTTAAAGTGTCGGTGACGTATTGTGCAACACGACTACGTCCCACAGTAAAAGACCGTTCACTTGTTAACGTGAAGAAAATTGAAGCATTGAATGGTGTGTCAGGGGTTGTTGATAGAG
>NZ_LMVB01000002.1:0-401972 GCF_001510645.1 Paenibacillus sp. FJAT-29882
GCTCCCTATCATCCGCTCGACTTGCATGTATTAGGCACGCCGCCAGCGTTCGTCCTGAGCCAGGATCAAACTCTCCAAAAAGTGTTTGACTTGCTCATTGTTTTTATAGTGTGTACTCACTTCAATTAAAACGTTGGCGCTTTGTTTTGTTCAGTTTTCAAAGAGCAATTTGTTATCGTTTATCTCGTAAGCGACTTTATCAATTTAACACGTTAGCGTATGTACTGTCAACATATTTTTCAAAAAAGTATTTCGAGATGTTTCTCCGCCGCTGTGAAAGCTTGTGTCCCTCAGCGACGTATATAAATATAACATCATACAAACATAAGGTCAACATCTTTTTTAAAATAATTATCGAACTTGATAATTACGATGATAAACTTCATGCCCCTTGGTCTCAATTTCAACGACTTCAACTATCGTCTTATGTATTAAGTATTCTAACAACACACTTAAATCAACTGCATAATGGGCGATTTCAGGATGTTCCATTAATTCTGATATGCTCCAGTAACCTTGTCTTTCTTTCATTATTTCTAATAAATGCTGTGAACCTGTATTAGTTCTGGAATAGATCAGAAATTCACTAGCGAGAAACAAAAGTTCAAGCCTCTTCTCGATAGTTTCCTCACTGTTGACAAGCTCCTCATACAGTTTAAAAATTTCTGGCTCCATATATTTCACTTGATTCCAGACCGTTACTTCTGGATAAAATCCTTGTTCAATCACTTCTAATCTAGCGAGATGGTGCAAAGAATGGACAACGTGATTATAAGCGTCTAGATAGTGTCCATCTTCAAAAAATGCTTTTCCATCCATATACCTTCTTATTAATTTTGCAAATTCGATACCGATCTTAATTTTACGTCCATAGAAAGGGAACTCACGAAGCTCCGTTTTAAGATTGTAGAGATATTCATTACGATCATATAAAATTTTTCCATTTTGAAGCCAATCGACTACTTTTCGATTCGTGCCAAGCAATAACCATTCTTTTAATTGATTTTCGTGGACAATGTGCAGAGCTGCTTTTTGATCTTTATATGTATAATGTTTTAAGAAAACTGGTTCCTCCGCTTCATTTACTATTACCAATAAAATATAATCGAAAGTGTCTGTATTAGAGCTTGTGTTTTTTCTTTTTTCTATTAATAATATGCCTAGCGTTGACTTTAAGCTTGCTCGCTCTTGATAAATCGGACGAAGAATATCTTCCATTTCTTAATTCCCCCAAAAAATTGTGGTATGTTTACTTGTTCGACATTCCACCTGTAATCCCTGCATTAGAACAATCTTTTATAGATACTTTCCCGTTTCTTGATTTGCTATATTTTTACTGCATGTTGTTCTTCTTTTCCAATAAAATATGATATAGTAAAATTTCAGGAGGGACAACTATGGCGAAATATTCTAGTAAGATAAATAAAATCAGGACATTTGCTCTCAGTCTGATCTTCATCGGTTTTATTGTGATGTACGGAGGGATCTTTTTCAAATCCCATCCAATTGTTATGACGATTTTTATGTTACTCGGTCTTCTATTCATCGTAGCTAGCACGGTCGTCTATTTCTGGATTGGTATGCTCTCGACAAAAACGGTGCAGGTGATTTGCCCAAACTGCAGTAAGCCTACAAAAATATTAGGCAGAGTAGATATTTGCATGCACTGTGATGAATCTTTAACTCTTGATAAAAGTCTCGAAGGTAAAGAGTTTGATCAAAAATATAATCGTAAACAAACTCAACACGAACAATGAGAGGCAGCATCACTGTCTCTTTTCTTCCTACTAGTAATCTACTTCACCTTGTTCTACCCATAATTCCAACATGTAATGTCATTATGCAGATAGCTTACTAATTTCTAAACATAAAAAAAGTTCCAGCCTTGGTAGGCGGAACCTTTTTTAGTGCAAGCTTTTCCCTTGGCAATCTGGACAGTCTCCGTAAACCTCTAAACGGTGGGTATTCACTTTGAATCCAGTGACCTGTGAAGCAAAGTGCTCGACTTCTTCTAACGCTGGATAGTGGAAATCAACCATTGTACCGCACTTTTCACAAATCACATGGTAATGGTTTGTTGTGACAAAATCGAATCGCGCAGAGGAATCTCCATAAGTTAATTCTTTAACCAGACCAACTTCACGAAATACTCGAAGATTATTATAAACTGTTGCCACACTCATATTTGGAAATTTACCTTCCAAAGCTTTATAAATATCATCTGCCGTTGGGTGAGACATCGAGTTTATTAAATACTCAAGTATTGCATGACGTTGAGGGGTGATACGTACTCCGGTATCTTTCAATGAATCCAATGCTTCTTTTAATAGCTCTTGGGACACCGTAATGCACCTCTTTTTCTTATCAAGTAGATATTCTTACATTATAATATTTATAATTAGTGTACCTTTGATTGACTCACTTTGTCAATGCTTCTCCTATGAAGTCTTGACAATACCTTGGAAATTCATTTAATTTTACCATATCGAGCACTTTTCTTTAAAACCAAATTAATATCCTTTTTCTGGATCAACCTTATTAACAAAATTAGATTTGCCATCGAGATAACTAGAAAGATTTTGTTCAAAAATCCGGAACGCCCGTGGTAGATATTCATAGGATCTGCTTGATAAATGAGAAGTTACGGTCACATTATCCATTTTCCAGAATGGATGACCTTTTGCTAATGGCTCAGGATCGAATACGTCGAGAATCGCGTGGGCAATCTCTTGATTAGCAAGTGCCGAAAGCAAGATATTCTCGTCTACTACGTCTCCTCGACCGATATTTACAAACACAGCCGAATTCTTCATCACCTTAAAGTGTTCTTCTTGAAGGAGCCCCTTTGTTTCATGAGTGGACGGTAAAATGGATATAAGATAATCCGCTTGTGAAAGCGCAGGAATGAGAGCATTCTTCTGAATGATTCTGTCGATATATTCAGTCGGGCTACCACTTCGATTCACGCCTACCGTCTTCATGTTAAATGCTTTAGCCATGCGGGCAATTTCGCCACCGATTGCACCTGTACCAAGGATTAGCATCGTCTTCCCATTTAGTTCCCCTACTTTAATGTCACGGTCCCATTTTTCATCCCTTTCATTTTCAAGCAGCAACCGCCCTTGTTTTTCGTGAAGAAGAACCATAGCGAATGTATATTCAGCCATTGGGGTTTTATGTATACCACGGGCATTTGTTACGAGAATACCTCGTTCAATAATTGCGTCAAAGGGCATTTTTTCAAGACCTGCAGACATGACCATAATCCACTTAAGCTTGGAAGCTTTTCGAATATGCTGATTTTCTAAATCTTCACCGTATGTAATTATAACTTCAGCTTGGGATAATTCACCTACCGCAAGTTCCTCTTGATAGTGAAATTCAATATTTGGGAAGTTTGCTGCGATATCAGTTTGAATCTTTTTGGATGGTACAATCGTTGATAATACAAGCATATGAATTCCTCCAATAGGCAATTGTTTTCTCTTTATATTATTTACGCATAGTCGATTATTTTTTTCATAAAAAACCGCGAGCAATTGGCCCGCGTAAGTTATTCTGAGGAGGTATTCCCATACTTTAATATATTCAATGATAGAAAAGTTGAGTTGGACAATAGCCTTTCCCAAGAAAAATAGGCAGGCTATTTTAGTTGATCAGGGTTCAATCCTACTAGCTCTGGCAATGTAAATAGACCGTCCTTGCGGATACAGACATCATCAAAATAGATTTCTCCTCCACCATATTCAGGTCGTTGAATTAACACCATATCCCAATGAATACTTGAACGATTTCCGTTGTCCGCTTCTTCATAAGCCTCACCTGGCGTGAAGTGTAGACTACCGCAAATTTTTTCGTCAAAAAGAATGTCACCCATTGGTTCTGTAATAAATGGGTTTACGCCAATAGCAAATTCACCAATATAACGGGCACCTGCATCTGTATCAAAAATTTCATTCATTTTTTCCGTTTGATCAGAATTCGCTTCAATCAGCTTACCTTCTTTAAAGGTTAATGATACGTTTCGAAAAGTCATGCCTTGATATGGACATGGAGTATTAAAAGTAATCGTTCCATTGACACTATCCTTGATCGGAGCCGTAAATACTTCCCCATCCGGAATATTATTTTCACCTGCACAAACAATGGCTGGAATACCTTTTATTGAAAAGGATAAATCCGTTCCTGGTGATACGAGACGAACTCGATCAGTACGTTCCATTAATTGCTTCAACGGCTGCATGGCACTGTCCATTTTTTCATAATCAGCTGTACTTACATCCAATAAAAAATCCTCAAAACGGCTTAAGCTCATGCCAGCTTTTTGTGCTAAACCCATTGTTGGGTAGTTAAGTAGCACCCAACGACGATTATTGACATAGAAGAATGTCGGCTTCTTCATCGCTTCACCGCGAATTTGATGCTTCTCTGCTGGCACTTCTGAAAGCTCAGCATCATTTTCTTCCCCATAAGCAATGATGACTGCATCTGTATCTTCATATTTTTTCATCATCCAAGAAGCAAGTGTTTTAAGTTGTTCTTTTTCGTAGCCCATCGCTAAATGACGGTTCAATTCGTCATCCATAATATCGATGTATGGATAGGCTCCTAATTTATACGTTTCATCAATTAATTCTTTCATTAACGGTTTTGCATTGTAGTGCCCTCTTATTAATACACGCTCTCCCGCTTTTAGTTTTATCGAATGGGTTAGCAGGAGATTCGCCAGTTTATTCAGTCGTTCGTCTCTCATCATATCCCTCGCTTATTCTGCTTTGTTTCGCAAGTATTCGAGTGCTTCTGCAACATGGCCTTCTACCTTAACTTTACGCCATTCTTTGACTAGTGTTCCTTTTTCGTCGATTAAAAAAGTCGAGCGCTCTATTCCCATATATTCTTTGCCGAAGTTTTTCTTCAACTTCCATACTTCATATGTTTCAGAAACTTCATGATGTTCATCCGCTAATAATGTAAACGGCAGACCGTGTTTGTCGATAAACTTCTTATGGCTTGCTATTGGATCTGGACTGATTCCAAAGATAACCGCATTAAGCTCATCAAACTGAGTGTGCTGATCCCTAAAATCACATGCTTCCGTTGTACATCCTGGTGTCATATCCTTCGGGTAGAAAAATAGTACGATATTTTTTCCTAGATAGTCAGATAATGAAACTTCCCCGCCTTCGCTTGCATGAAGTGTGAAATCTGGTGCTTTTTCTCCTACTTGTAATGTCAATTTGATACCCTCCAGTTTCTATTCTATAGGTTCTATAAATTAGGGTACCTAATTTTTTCAGCAAAGACAACTTTCATTTCTTATTTCGCTCATACTGGTCCAACTCGCTCACCGTTCGAATTACGAAGGCTACCGGCAGTGCATAGCCGATGAACGCTTGAATCGTCGCTACCATTCTTCCCATTCCAATTGGACTGATATCCCCGTAACCGACAGAAAACATCGTCATTGCACTGAAATAAAACGAGGTCTGTAATTGTTGGAAGAAATCCCCTTCCACTCTCTTGCCATTATCGAGTATCACGGAATGATTTTGCAGTTCAAACAAGAGATATATTAAAGCAAAACCAATTAAGATTGTCGCATATAGATTAACCGCCCACCCAAGTGTTTCCAACGAAAATCGTTTCTTATCTCCAGTAGTCAAGAATAATGTACGGATACTCATGACCATACAAAAAATACTAGCAATGAACAATGCATAAAAAGTCATCCCCATTCCTCTTTTCACGATAAGGTGAAACTTCCTTCGGCTAAACTAGGATAAAACTCCCTCATACTATACCTACTCCTTGTCCAGCTCATATATGCGAAAATGAACGAAATTGAGGTCAGACCCCATCCCATCAAGCTAACACTGAAGAATAGTTAGATAAGAGCTATTTTTATAAGACAATCGTCCATACTAATAAAGAAAAACACGCTAAATATTCCTGAATTAGGTCATTTTTCTGTGTTATGCTGTTTTTGTAAATCTAGATTTGAGCCACTTGATTTTCAAATTTACCACCCACCCTTATGATATAAAGTGACGAAACGATCTTCATAGGGAGTTGCAAATGTAGCTTACATAAAGTTTGATTAAAAACCGATTGAAAACCCTCGTTCTACGGAAAAAAAGACCCCATTTTGAAAAAAGTAGATCAAAATGGAGTCTTCTCTTCTTTGAACATAGGTGGGCATTAGTCAAGTAGTCCCAGGGGATTTAACTCAAAGCAACTCAGCTAAAGCATCCTGCCCGTCTTTCTCCAACGCACGCCTCCATTTCGTTCCAGCCCGGTATTATCCGAAGCCCAGCCTTCTATTCGAGGAAGCAGATCTTGGAAGCTGATTCAGGCGGTTATGCTCAAGGAAGCATTCATGCGGGAAGATTCATTCTGCAGCCATGACCGCAGCTGATTCGGGGAAGGAAAGCTAATCATCGCTGCATGGAAGCAAAAGCAAAGAAGCGGACTCATAGAAGGCGATCACTCAGTAAACTCAAAGCAGCCGATCCGTCCTTCTCTATGAACAAATCTAATGATATAAAAATGTGATTCATAGCCATACTAATAAAGATTAAAATTTCATTAGGAGGCAATATTATGGGAAGATCAAACAATCAAAAATCATCTAGCAGTAAAAATTCATTACCTCAAACTCCCAAAAACTTAAAAATAGAACCGGATCGTGTGGATCAAGAATTTTCTCGTGAGCTAGGTGAAAGTGGGAAAATAAGAGCTACAAGACCTAAATGAAACTTTTTTTAAAAGAAAGTATTTATGCGAGCAGATTCATTCTGCAGTCATGATCGAAGCCGATTCGGTGAAATACAGTTGCTCATCGCTGCCTTGAGAAAATAATGTGTATTTTATCAACATACAGAAAACAAAAAGAAGTTAATCATCTATATATAGTAGGTGATTAGCTTCTTTTTCTCATTATATGGACTTTTTCAGTGTCGTCGATGAAAGCTCGGGTACCTTTTTCCCCTCGTTGTCCGAAATTGTTAACATTATAAAGATTAATGATGGGATAGCAAAAGCTAGGTTTACCATGATCCCTGCAGATGCTGCCAATTCTGTGTTTCCAGTTGCTACGATTGCACCATAAACTGCTGTTGAAATCGCTATACCAAATGAAAAACCAAGTGAGCTGGACATTTTATAAATTCCTGAAGCAACACCAACTTTATCTTCTGGAATATTTACTACGGCAGTATCAGTAGATGGAGTTGCGTATAATCCAAGTCCAATACCCGAAAGCATGAAACCAATAAAGACGGTGATTACATATGCTAAGTCAGGTAAGAATGTTAGCGCTGTTAGACTAATCCCAAGAGGAGTTATTATTGAAGCTGCAATCATCGGTTTTCTGGCACCTACTTTTTGCAACATTCTCTCACCTACACGAATCATCACGAGCACAGCGACTAAGTTACCTATTGTTAATAAACCTGTTTGAAAGGCTGTAAACCCTCTCGCTACTTGCACATACGTATTCGCAACCACAACCGTTCCAGCAATTGCATTTTGTAAAAAATTAGAGGTTACTGCTCCCGTATATGCTTTAGTTTTAAATAAGGAAAATTCAATAAATTTATTTGATTTTTTTATTTCAACCATAAAGAATATAGCACTTCCAATGATAATTACACTCATTAAAGCAACAGTAAGCGGGCTCATCCAGCCAAACTCGTGTCCACGTGTAACTACTAAATTTAATGCCAGCATAATGATAATAAAGATGAAGAGACCAGTAAAATTAAATTTAGATGTGTTTGATTGTTCAGCTTTACTTTCTGGTGTATCTTTCAATAAGTACATCGCAACTAAAGAAATAACAATGGACAAGACAAAAATCCATCTCCAGCCCATATACGTAGCAATCGCACCACCTATTAAAGCACAACAACCGGCTCCTCCCCATGAGCCAAATGACCAATAACTAAGAGCACGCTGTCTATCTTCTCCCTCGAAATTCGCTTTAACTAAAGCAATAGTTGACGGCATAATACATGCTGCAGAAATCCCCTGGATGATACGCCCAGTGATTAAAAGTGTAGCATTTTGTGCTAAAACAAGACACAGGGATCCAATAATGCTTAAAATCAGTCCTAAATAAGTCAGTCTCTTACGGCCAGCTTTATCTGAAATTCCACCAGCTGCAACAATAAACATACCTGAAAATAAGGAAGTTAAACTGATGGCAATATTTAGAGTTCCTAATGATATACCTAAATCTGCTTGAATTGCTGGAATAATATTTACCATTGACTGAGCAAACAGCCAAAATGTAAGTACAGCAAATACAATGCCGATAATCATTTTATTTGAACCGTGGGCGCTTGTTTCCATTATGTTCCCCCCTATAATCTAGTCTAAAATCTTTATCTCATTTTTATCTGATACCCCAAAGTAAAGCGCTTTCATATTTGTTAACTAAAGAAAGATTATGAATTAAATATCTACTTAATATGTCTCACTTGTTCATAATAGAGATTTTTAATGGGGACTACCCAATAATGTAACATACTTATTAATGGACTTGATGAAATAGAGAAAGGAATTTATATCTTTCTCTATTTCATCAAACTTACTTTTATCTATTTACTTGTATAGTTGAAGCTAGTTGCAATTTATTTTCTTTTTCCTTTAATATAAAACTAATAAAGTCAAGAATAAGCCTTGCCCCTACCTGACTCGTAATACCGGTAGGGTCGTACGGAGGAGATACTTCTACTAAATCGAAGCCAATTACATTTCCTCTTTTCGATATTCCTTCCAACAGCTCATTCACTTCATCATAGTACAAACCACCAGGAGAAGGCGTGCCTGTTCCTGGTGCCAAAGAAGGGTCTAGTCCATCGATATCGATTGTTACATAATAATTTTCCCCTTCAGGGATTAGATCTAATACCGAATCGATTCCCATTTTTCTCATTTGTCTTGGTGACAAGATTTCGCTGCCATAATCTTTAGCGGCATCTACATCTTCCTTTTTACTACTACTAATACCACGAATGCCAAATTGGAACATTTTATCGACATGATCCATTTCTGCTAAACGGCGAAGTGAGCTTCCATGCCCGAATCTTTGCCCCGAGCGGTGATCCGCCCAATCCAAGTGGGCATCTATTTGGATAACGTGGAACGGACCAATGGAATCTAACGCTCTTCCGACTGGAATGGTAATGGAATGATCTCCGCCCATTACGACAGGCATCACTCCTTTGGAAATGATTTTTCTAATCGATTCTTCAACATTGTCGAAGCTCTGCTCCAAATCACCATGTACCATATCTACATCTCCACAATCGACTACTTTGCAGTCAGGCCCTAAATACATAATATCTTTTTCAATATCATAGGCTCCATCTAAACCGAAACTATATAAAGTGGAACCTTCTCGTATTCCACGTGGTCCCATCCTTGTACCTGATTTCCACTGCGTACCCATATCATAGGGCACTCCAATAACAGCCACATCTGCATCTAGTTCATCAAGGCTTGTACAGATTGGATACTTGCCAAATGAGCAAATTCCCGTAAACGGAAGGTTAAGAACTTGTTTTTCATTTTGATTAGTCATTATAAATCCCCCTCATAATATAAAAGTTTTCATTTCAAGAAAAAAGGACTTTGTAAGCACTGTCTTTCTTGTTATCTTTATTTAATGCAAGTTCCATGCCAACAGCAGAGATAAGGATTTCACCAAAAAACCTAGTCAACTTTGACTAGGTTTTCTTAACATATTGATTGATTTTTCGATTGGCTGTGGATTGACTAATCCCTAACTTCTTTGCCAGCTTAATACTGCTTGGATATTTTTCATACATCCGAACAATATAATCACCTTCAATTATCTCGATATATTGATCTAATGTCAGATCCCCTTCTTTTGAAGGGGAGATACCAACTTGGTCAACGTCAATAAAGTTTTCATTTGAAGTAATTAATATGCGCTCTATGAAATTTCTAAGTTCCCTTATGTTCCCCAACCACTCCTGTCTGTTTAGCCAAGAAATCATATTTGCGGAGAATTCTTTATTCATATTGTGTTTATCGTTAAACTCATCTAACAGGTCAGAGACTAATAGATTTATTTCTTCCCTTCTTTCACGTAAAGGGGGAATTGCAATCTTTATGACATTAATTCTGTAATATAGATCTTCTCGAAATCTTTTTTCAGCAATTAATTTTTGTAAGTCTTGGTTTGTGGCGCATATTATTCTACAATTTAAATGAATGATTGAATGGCCACCCACTCGCTGAATCGTTCGATTTTGAAGAACGGACAATAGATTAACTTGGAGTTTGAGCGGCAGCTCAGAAATTTCGTCAAGAAAAATGGTTCCTTTTCCTGCAGCTTCAAAATATCCTTTCTTTCCACCTTTTCTTGCGCCAGTAAACGCTCCTTCCTCATATCCGAACAGCTCTGATTCAATTAATGATTCAGGAATGGCTCCACAGTTTACTTCGATAAAAGGCTCATTCTTCCGATTGGATTTTTGATGAATTTTCTGAGCAATGTAGTTTTTTCCAACTCCCGATTCCCCTTCCAATAGTACTGTGACATCTAAGCTGGAGACTTTTTCAACAATACTAAACACTTGTCCCATTTTTCCTTTATTAATAGGGGAAGCGTACATTTGTTTATTTTTCATCTTTTCAATTTCTTTTTCATATAAAAGCATCGTTTTAGCCACTTGATCATTTGTTTTTTTGAGATAATCAAGTTCTGTAATATCCCTTGAAAAGCTAAGGGCCCCCCAAAGCTTTTGATCTTCATCAAAAATTGGATAACCAGACACAACTAGTTTTCTCCCCATTGCAGTTTCTTGAATGATTGTTTCAATTTTTCTTGTTTGTAACACTTTTCCAGTAACCGAAGGAGACAATATACCATTCTTCTCTAATGTAAATACATTTTGATTAATAATTTTCTCGGTATCGATTCCAAACAAATCCTTAAATTTTTCACTTAAAAATATAATGTTGCCGTATGCATCTGTTACAAAGATTTCGTCAAATGAATATTTAATAATTTTTTCTAAAAGTAGATGATTTTGCTGTGATGAAAGCATTCATTATCCCCCTAGTCAGTTATGACTACATATTATTCTAAATTGACTATATATTCAATCATCTACTGGCGACATTATAAAAAAATATTTATTTCAACCATCTTTTACTGCAATTAATTTCATTTGTGAAGTTTTTAGCTTATTAAATTAATAAAATAGCGAGAACAATGAAATAAATGTCATTGTTCTCGCTATAGGGGGACCGTCACATAGCCATCAAGCTAACAAAACGAAATTCCCCCAAAATGAAAAAAACGTTATTCTTTCAGAAAAATACTCGAAAAGGATGTCGTTTTTTTATGAACCTCTCGCTTTCTGAAGAATTACATCTATTCTCACAAGAATTACAACGCTTTCTATCTCCAATAGTCCTACAAGATATCGCCAAACAAGTTGGCTCTGTACAGCGATCTAGTAAGTATCAAGCAAACGAACTCATTGCCCTTTGGTTATGGCTCAGTCAGGAAATCGCTAGCACATCACTTACACAATTGTGCAGTCGGTTAGAAGCTTCTACTGTTAGCTTGATGGGTATGCGGGGTCAGACCCTATTTCCCAATTTCCTAAATACACAAAAACCCCTGTTATATCAAGGGTTTTGTGGTGTTATGTAGGGGTCAGACCCCATTTCCCAGGTTAGTTCCCGGCACCTCGGTATTTACGAATTCCTCTGTTCCAGATGAAGATGGATAGTGTAAAGAAGATAATTCCGATTAGTGGTGTTGCGAAAGAAAAGGCGTACCATTCTTTTTTACCAAGGAAGTAGGCGGCTGGGTATACGCCGACAAAGGCAAATGGTAGAACCCATGTTAACAGAAAGCGAATGACTTTATTGTATATATCAACTGGATAACGGCCATAGTTACCGATATTGTACATCATCGGCATAATGGAGGTTTTGGCATCCGACCAAAAACCAATACTCGCAATGGCAATGAAAATCGCCGCATATGCTAGTGCCCCGCCAATCGCAAATAAGATAAACAAGAACGGATCATACCAATTAATGGCTAGGTCTAAAGAAGAACCAGCATAGACGACTATTACAAGTCCTGTCACAACACCAAAAAGCGATTCAAGCTCCATCCTCTCAAGAATAACTTGAAACAAACTATGTATCGGCCTTGTTAATATCCGGTCCATCTCCCCTTTCACAATATACCGTTCATTAAAGTCCCATATGTTAAAAAAAGAACTGAATAAAGCAAACGGAATAAGAAAAAAACCATAAATAAAGATAATTTCGTCACGGCTCCAACCGCTTAAAAATTGCGTATGTCCAAATACAACAAGAATAAAAACTAAGTTCACCGCCTGATTCAGAAAATCAGAAATCATTTCTACAATTAGATCGGCTCTGTATTCCAACCGAGTTTTCATATATTGGCTCATATATTGAAAAAACATCGTTACATAAAACATCACTTCAACCTCCCTGTATGATCAGCTGTTTTTTCGCGGCTGTCCAAAGTAGTCGAATAGGTATCAACAAAATAAGTACCCAAACTGATTGTTGAAGTAATGCATAAACGATTTCACTGCCACTAAACCCATTGGTGAAAATCATACTCGGGACATAACTAATTCCTTGAAACGGCAAATACTTCATAATATCTTGAGCCCAAAATGGATAAAAGCTAATCGGTAAAATCAAGCCCGAAAAAAGGTCAATGATTACCCTTTTGGCCCGAATTAATCCTGCGTTATTATAAAAGAAGAACGCTGTAATCCCTGTAAGTAGATTAATCTGTGTGTTAATAACAAAACTTAACAACAATGATATACCGAAATATCCCCAGCTTACCGGGTTATAAGGGAGTTGAATCGGAAAAATGAGCGCAACCAAAATCATTCCTGGTATTGAAAAGAAAAAGAATCGAAAAATTCCTTCTCCCAACCCTTGCATCGTTTTCATCCCTAAGTAGTTATAAGGTCGAATCAGTTCAATCGCTACTTTCCCTTCTTTTATTTCAGCTGCGATTTCACGATCAATATTGTTAAAATAAAATGCACGCGCCATCCATGCAATTGCTACATATGTTGTCATTTGGATGCTCGTTAATCCTTCAATAGAGGATTTTTCTCCGTAAATCGCATTCCATAAAAAATAGTAAGCACCAATATTAATACTATATATTAATATCCCCGTATAATAATCTGTACGATACGCCAGCATCATCAAAAAGCGCATTCGTATCATCTCTACATACTTATCCAAGATTCGAGCTCCTTTCTACTGAGTATTTGAACGAGAAATTTCATCCAATCAGTTCATGCCTTTTTCATAAATATTACGGACAATCTCCTCGATCGATGTTTCATGAATTTTCACGTCTTTAATTTTAAACTGAGAAACTACAACTGAAATCAGTTGAGAGATATTTTCATCTTCTTCTTTTAAATAAGCAATATAGGTTTGGTCTTTCTCGTCATATTCCCATTCGGCAGAAAATGTGAGTGGTAGAGACTTTAGCTCAGATAGGTTTACATGATTCATAAACTGAAAGTGGATTTCTTTTTGTTCAGCCCAGTTGTTTTTCAAAGAATCCAGCTCACCATCATACACAATTTTCCCTTCATCAAGCATAACCACTCGGTTACATAGGGCTTCAATATCTCCAAGGTCGTGAGTTGTTAATAATATGGTCGTATTGTACTTCTCATTAATTTCTTTAAGAAATTCACGGATTTTCAATTTAACGAGTACATCAAGTCCGATCGTCGGTTCGTCCAAAAACAATAGCGGTGGATTATGTATCAATGCTGCAGCTAATTCACAGCGCATGCGTTGACCAAGCGAAAGCTTCCGAACAGGTTTATCTAGTAAAGGACCGATGTCGAGCGTTTTGATGACATGACCCATATGCTCGTCATATTGCTGGTCCGATACTTTATACACTTTTTTCAGTAATCTGAATGACTCCTGAACAGCAATATCCCACCATAATTGAGAGCGTTGTCCAAATACAACGCCGATCGTCCGTGTAAACTTTTCTCGTTCACGATGTGGATTCATCCCATTCACACGTAGTTTTCCTGAGGTGGGCTCTAGAATTCCAGTCAACATTTTAATCGTTGTCGATTTTCCTGCTCCATTTTCGCCAATATAAGCTACCATCTCGCCTTGTTTTACAGTAAAATTAATATCGTTTACTGCTGGGACAATTTTATAGTTCCGTGTCAACAAATCACGAAATGCACCTCTTAATCCTGTACGGCTGGAATACGATTTGAATTCCTTCCGCAGTTGAGTTACTTCAATTGCATTGTTCATGTACTATTCCTCCAATTGCCTTAGTTACCCAATGAATTAGTCTATCCAAAGCTAAGTTGTAAAACAATAAAAATGCCTAAAAGGGTTTAAAACCCGTGAAAGCGAGTTGAGTAGAATGAATAAAATCGGTTCTGTACAACAATTAATCTTATCACAAGTTGAAAAACTGGCTCAAAATAGCGGATACGATTTTCTTTTTGAAGCAGATTATGGAGAACTGCTAGGACAAATTATTGAGAGAGATGATTCTGGTTCCATTACCGAAACACCTTTTAGCTTCAAATTATTTATTAATGAAGAAAAAGGTACTGGAAAAATTATACCCTACAATCCCAAAGGAGAACTACGACATCAGGAATTTAACATCCAAAATCCCCAAACTATTATCGCACTTCTCACCTTCATTCAGACGCATCTTTAGGGGTCAGACCCTATTTCCCGAACTTTCTTCCCCCTCGTAAATACACTTGTAGCAAGGGGGTTGGAATGTAAAGGCAGGGGTCAGACCCCATTTCCCGGATTAATGGTATGATAGGGAATGACGTTATTTTAGGAGGTTGATTTTGAATGAATTTTACGAATTCGGAGCGTTTACATAAGGAAGCGTTAGAGCATATTGTTGGAGGTGTGAATAGTCCTTCTCGTTCATATAAGGCAGTTGGCGGTGGTTCTCCGGTTGTGATGGAGCGCGGTGAGGGTGCTTATTTCTGGGATGTAGACGGCAATAAGTATATTGATTATCTAGCTGCATATGGCCCAATCATTACAGGTCACGCACACCCTCATATTACAGAAGCGATTAAGAAAGCGGCTGAGACAGGAGTCCTCTACGGAACACCTACTCCTCATGAAGTGAAGTTCGCGAAATTGCTTAAAGAAGCGATGCCATTTATGGATAAAGTTCGTTTTGTCAATTCAGGTACTGAGGCAGTCATGACTACAATTCGCGTAGCACGTGCGTATACAGGCCGCGATAAAATCATTAAATTTGCCGGTTGCTACCATGGTCACTCTGATCTTGTTCTCGTTGCTGCTGGTTCCGGCCCAGCAACACTTGGAACACCGGATTCTGCTGGTGTAACGAAAGCAATCGCGAAAGAAGTAATCACTGTGCCATTCAATGATATCGAGCCTTTTAAAGAAGCACTAAAAACATGGGGAAGTGAAGTCGCAGCTGTCCTTGTCGAACCAATTGTCGGCAACTTTGGCATCGTGGAACCGAATCCAGGATTCTTAGAAGAGGTCCTTGAATTAACACACGAAGCTGGCGGACTTGTTATATTTGATGAAGTCATCACAGCATTCCGTTTTTGTTACGGCGGCGCCCAAGACATGCTCGGAGTGCAGCCAGACTTAACCGCGCTTGGAAAAATCATCGGTGGTGGTTTACCAATCGGAGCATATGGTGGTAAAAAAGAAATCATGGAAACCGTTGCACCACTTGGACCAGCCTATCAAGCTGGAACAATGGCTGGTAACCCAGCTTCCATGTTATCAGGTATTGCCTGCCTAGAAGTCCTTAAACAAGAAGGCATTTATGATGAACTCGATCGACTAGGTGCAATTCTTGAAGATGGTATCCTAAAAGCTGCCCAAAAACACGATACAGAAATTACGATTAACCGTTTAAAAGGTGCTTTAACGATTTTCTTCACAAACGAAAAAGTTGAAAACTACGAGCAAGCTGAAAATACAAATGGAGAAGTATTCGCGAAGTTCTTCAAACTTATGCTTCACCAAGGCATTAACCTTGCTCCTTCAAAATACGAAGCCTGGTTCTTAACAATCGCACATACAGAGGAAGATATCCACAATACATTAATTGCAGTTGATCATGCATTTAAAATGCTTAAAGAACAAAAATAATGGTATAACTATACTCTTTCGTTCAAATCTAGAAGTCAATGACTTCTAGATTTTTCTTAGTAAGAAAAACAAAATGAATCGTCGACCAATTCCTCAAATTCATCAATACTCACTTACCATTAACTGCACCGAACCAGCTATGCCAAGTGTCATCTAAAGAACAAATGCAATCTACCCATTTTTTCAATTGAAGCATAAATTTTAGATTCATGGCATATATTTCAATTTCGATGCAAATAATCTGTTTCCGTCCATTCCCTACTATCTTAAGCCGCCTTTATTGCATATGAAGTGGTTCATCCAAGTTAATCTGTCAAAATCCTTGCCCACCTTGCATATATCAGCCGTTTTTCCATATATCAGCCGAGAGTTGAATTCCAATCACTAAGTATAAGAAAAGCAGAAAACCCGAATTCCAACTCCTCACTTTTGAAATGATGTAATTGGCTTCATTTAAGCTTTACTATCCTTCTTTCTATCTATCTTTCCACATTTACCCGTTCATTTGTAATTATCACTTGAAAGTATGCTAATAACCATGTATATTACATTATTGTTTACTTGTAATCTTTTACGTGTAAAGTAGTACGTACATAGATGAATCCTTACTTTTATAATTAAATAATTATCGCATACATGTATAGTAAAAAATTGAAGAAGAAGAAAGGAATTTAACTCATGAAGTTTGGTGCCCGCATTATTAAGACGGGAATCGCAATTGTTTTGGCATTATATTTAGCTCAACTTCTTAGCCTGCCAGCTCCAGTTTTTGCTGGAATTTCTGCTATTTTTGCTATTCAGCCGACGATTTATCGATCATTTAAGACAGTTATGGAGCAAATACAAGGAAATATTATTGGGGCAGTCGTCGCGGTTTTATTCGTATTGCTTTTTGGAAATAATTTTTTTCTCGTCGGATTGGCCGTAGTGGTTGTCATAACGATAAATTTAAAGTTAAAAATGGAAAATACGATTGTTCTGACCGTTGTTACCGTGATCGCGATTATGGAGAACCAGCAAGGTAATTTTCTGGAATTCGCATCTTTCCGGTTTCTGTCCATTTTATTAGGAATTCTCTCTTCATTCCTTGTGAACTTGGTATTCATTCCTCCAAAGTATGAAGCGAAGGTTTACTCACAAATTAGTAGCACCACCGAAGATATCTTAAAGTGGATTCGAATTAGTACACGCCATGCCTCTGAGCATACGCTACTAAAAAAAGATATCAGCCGTATCAAAGATGACTTAATAAACATGGAGCAGCTTTTTTCCATGTTTAAGGAAGAACGCAAGTACAAGAAGGAAAACATCTCTACATCCAGAAAACTTGTCGTATATCGGCAGCATATCATTACAACAAAAAAAGCCTATGAAACTTTAAGGCGGATTCATAAATTTGAAAATGAAATTAATATGATGCCTGATGATTTTGAGTTGAAGATCATTCAACATATCGATTGCCTCATTTACAAGCATGAAGAAATGCTACTGAAGCATATTAGGAAAATTCGAGTAGGGAGTTTCGCAGAAGACTGGATGGAAAATTGTTTAACTAGGGAAGAACTGCTGGATTTATTTTTCAAACAGCATAATGAAATGGATCATGAACTAGCTGAGCTTTCCACTAGATTAGTTCCACTCATTGCATACATTAATGAGTATGACGAACAGCTCGAACATCTTGAAAAGTTAATTAACAGTTTCCAATCGTATCATAAAGATGAAAACCAGGTATCAGTTAATCTAGACGATTGAGAGAACTTAGATTCACGAATAACGAGCAAGAGGCTGACATATGTCGACCTCTTGCTCGTTATTCATTTTCTTTTTTAACTACTATTTGACATCATAATCACGATATTCTCCGTGTCAATCAGCAGTTTGTTCTGTTAAGTTGAGTTGTTGAACTTGGAATAATTGGTAATAACGACCTTGCAATTTCATTAATTCATCATGTGTACCGATTTCAGCAATCTCTCCTTGATCAATTAAGACAATTCGATTCGCATGAGTGATAGTCGATAGTCGGTGGGCTACAATAAACGTAGTTCTTTCTTTGGCCAATTTTTCGAGGGCTTCTTGAATAAGATGCTCACTTTCTAAATCTAACGCAGATGTTGCTTCATCCAAAATAAGTAACGGCGGATTTTTCAGAAAAACTCGAGCAATAGCCACCCGCTGTTTCTGGCCACCCGAAAGCTTGACTCCACGTTCACCAACCTTTGTGTCATACCCCTCCGTAAGATTCATAATAAATTCATGTGCATTCGCAGCTTTAGCTGCCTCTATCACTTCTTCGTCTGTGGCATCTGGTTTACCCATGAGGATATTCGCTTTCACAGATTCACTAAATAAAATATTATCTTGTAGCACCATCCCAATTTTGTCTCTTAGACTACGAACTTTGAAGTCACGAATGTCTTTTCCATCAATCAAAATGCTCCCTTTACTAACATCATAAAAGCGCGGAATCAAACTAATTAGTGAGGACTTCCCACCACCACTCATTCCAACTAATGCTATTGTTTCTCCTGCATTGACATCAAGGTAAATATTTTTCAACACATCTTGCTCATTTTCTGCATAGGCAAATGAGACATTGTCAAAAGTAATTCCACCTGCAACTTGCTTTAATTCAACGGCCTCTTGTTTATCATCAATGTCATATTTTTCATCTACCAATTCAAACACTCGATCCATTGAAGCCAATGTTTGGGTCATAGTCGTTGAGGAGTTGACTAGACGACGCAGTGGGTTGTAAAGGCGATCAATAAAACCAATGAAAGCCACCATCGTTCCCAAGGTCAAATTCCCGTGAATCACCTCATAACCTGCGTAGCCGATTACCAAAAGCGGCGCAATATCGGTAATCGTGTTCACAACAGCAAATGATTTCGCATTCCAGCCCGTATGCTGAAGAGCTTTATCAAGGAAATTCTTATTTTGTTTACTAAACCGCTCTTGTTCATAATCCTCGATAGCAAAACTCTTTATAACCGGCATTCCTTGAACTCTTTCGTGTAAATGACTCTGTAGGTCGGCAAGAGCTTGAGAACGAATTCTCGTATATCCACGTAATCTGCCAAAGAAATACTTGATTGAGAATACATAGAATGGCAACATAATTAAGCTGACAATGGTTAACTTAGCATCCATCGTATACATAATCGCCACAGAAAAGAATATCGTTGCAATATCTAGCCATAAGTTCATTAAGCCCGTTATGACAAAATTCTTCGTTTGTTCTACATCATTAATCACCCGGGAAATCACTTCCCCAGCTCTTGTGTTGCTATAGTACTTAAAACTGAGCTTCTGAATATGGGTAAATAAGCTATTGCGAATGTCGTAGAGAATCTTTGTACCGGCCCATTGGGCAAAATATTGCCGATAATATTCAATCGGCGGACGTAGCACAACAAAAACAAACAGCATAATCCCAATGACCCAAAACAGCTGATTTGTTTTTTCATCCACAGACTTAGAACTTGCAATAATATCATCCACAACATATTTTGATAAAAGCGGGATTAATAACGGAATGGCAAATTTCAGCAAGCCAATTAATATCGTACCTGTAATCTGCCATTTATAAGGTTTTACAAATTGCAAATATCTTTTTATGCTGTCCACAGAAATCCTCCATTTTTTCTAAAGGTGATACTAAAATAAAATCACGCAATTTCACCAATCTACTGTTTTTCACTTACAACGTTGTTGATTCGAAAGTAAAAGGATGTCCCCAAAGGGTCTGACCTCACATTCTATACACCGTTTATTGTGTCATGTTCACATCTTAAACAATATATAGGAGATGTGGGGTCTGACCCCTTTCGCTATGGGACATCCTTTGATTCAACGATAAGTCAAAAATCTTTCATACCACGAATCGATAAATTCTGCAGAGAAAGGTCCTTTTCGTTGCCGAATCATATAAATCAAATAATCAACGTTCGTTCTCAATATTTGATCGATCTCTTCCGGGTAATTCATTTCTTTCCGATGCCTTTCATATTCATCCTCATCAAGCAGATTAAAGGTCATATCCGGAAACACCTTAATATCCAAGTCATAATCAATGTACTTAAGCGCTTGTGAATCATAAATAAACGGAGAACTGATATTGCAATAATAATAAACACCGTCTTCTCTCAGCATTCCTATCACATTGAACCAATACTTTGAGTGGAAGTAGCAGATAGCCGGCTCTCTCGTTATCCACGTTCTTCCATCAGACTCCGTTACCATTGTGCGATCATTAGCAGCGATGACAAGATTCTGTGTTCCCTTCAAAACGGTGGTTTCTTCCCAGACTCGGTGGATGTGACCGTTATGCTTGTAACTCTGAATTTGGATCCTTCCTCCTTCGGTGGGAATCTCCATATTAATTTCCCCTACTTTCTTTTACCAACTTCTGTTTTACATTCATGTAAGTCCATTTGTATATACGCCTGTCAAGTTCCTATATCTCTTTATTATAGCGATTTATCGCTGATTTTAAAACAAAAGAGATTAATCATTTAGTAAAAATGTGTAAAAAAACGGAGAAAGCAGTAAAAAACAGTGATTTTCCATGTTTCTACTGACTTTATACGCTTATACTCATCTTGACCAATGATTAATCTCTACATCATTATTTCGCAGTTGCTAGTTCTTTTTGATAATATTGGATCACTTCTTCGGTTTGTTTCTCAAACTGATTTTGAATATCATTTAGTTCTTGTTTCATCTGCTTAATTTCGTCATGTAGAGTACCCACCTGCGATTTTCGCTCTAAGTCATATAATTCTTTCTCAATCGCTTGGCAACGTTCCAGTTCTGTTTGTAGAAATAATAATTTATCCATCGTTTTTAATTGCTCATTAATCAGTCTATCAAATTCTCGCATTCAGGACCCCACCTCACCGAAAGAATATTTATCCCGCATTAACGGGCAGTAACCCCACACCCCAAAGCTTAGAGAAATCGAAGAAGCGTAGGTGGAGATAACTACCCGTAAAAGCCCGATTGGTAAGATACAGTGAAACTTACCTTTGTGGTTTTCAAAGGTATAGTTGAACCAATCAGGTTTGTAGTATCGCTAATACCTATGCTACGCGGAGGTACTAGCGATACTACAACGGGACTAACAATCAGTGGGCACCACCCACTGATTGTTAGTTTCACTTTATCTATATGTATTCTTGCTTCATAGTAAATTTCCTTTAAAAGATTATGTAGGGATCAGAGAAGTTTTGTCGATATACATCGAACCTATTATTAAGACAACCTTCATCAAAAGGAAAAGACATCCTCATATAAGGATGCCTTTTCACTAGTGGATATGATTAGCCTTAAGATTGGCCGTTTCTGTTTTTTTTGGCTTCAGCTTGTTGGTTTTGCTTCTGAACTTCTTGAACATTCGTTTCACTTGCAAATTCAGTACCATATTGCCCTTGCGCTTGAGCGTTTGCTTGACCATAGCTTTTACCCGCTTTTGCTTGTTGATTTTGTTGCTTTACTTCTTGGACATTCGTTTCGCTCGCAAATTCAGTGCCGTATTGCCCTTGAGCATTATTTTGCTTTTGCACTTGTTGAATATCTGTGCCTGCTTTTGATTTCTTTGCCATTCGTAATCACCTCCACGAATAATAAGTTAACCAAGAAGGCAGTTAGATATCCAAGTTTTTATAACTAAATTTATCCAATTATTATTTTCCGTTTATACTAAAAGAGATATACCGCCATCTACAATAATTGTCTGACCTCGGATCATGCTTGCATCTTCAGATATCAAGAACATGATGGTTTTGACCATATCTTCCATTGAAACAATTCGGCCAGCTGGAGTTTCTGCGGCCGCTTCCGCCAATAATTCTTCGCGGTTCGGAAAATGCTTGAGTGCATCTGTATCAATAACACCGCCTGAAACAGCATTAACGCAAATGTTCTTCGGTGCCAGTTCAACAGCAAGGTAGCGGGTTAGTGCTTCTAATGCAGCTTTGGAAACCCCAACAGCAGTATAGTTTTTCAGGTATCGAATCGAACCAAGTGAACTGATACTGACCATCTTTCCGCCACCGTTTCTCTCCATAAGCTTCGCTGCTTGTTGTGCACAGAAAAGGAAAGCTTTACTGTTAATATCCATTGTCCAATTCCAGTGGGACTCCTCAAGTTCCATCACAGGTCTCTGAACGCCTGATGCCGCGTTATTGATAAACACATCTAATCGACCAAACACTTCTTCGATTTCTTGGAACATTGCTTTAATTTTTTCTACGTCTCCAACATTTGCTTTCACGACTAATGTTTTTCTGCCCATCGCTTCAATCTCAGCCGCTACTTCCAATGCTTTTGATTTACTGCGTGCATAATTAATCACTACATCATAACCAGCCTCTGCAAGCGTCAATGCTGTGCTTCGTCCAAGTCCTTTACTACTTCCTGTTACAAGTGCTACTTTTTGTGTCATAGGTTGATCCATCCTTTCAGAACTAAGAATAAAATTTGCTTTTTAAATGAAAAATAGAATGATTATGCAAAAGGGAGTGAACAATATGTATGTTGGTCGTGATATGACAGAATTGTCGATGCTACAAAAGTCAGAATGGGATAAAGGTGAGCTTGCTTTTTTTCATCACTCTCTTCAACAAATGGTACCTTATTTAAACCAAGAAGGACAAGTGATTCATCGAGAAATTGTTGAAGAAATCGTAAATCGTGGTGGCTTAAATAATCTGGAAACAGATTATTCGAATACACATAAGTAAATACACGGAACCCAAATGATGCTAAGTCTAGCCTATTTAGGTTCTGTGTAATTTATTACTTTGCCTGAACAACCACACAAACTAGCAACTTTTCCAAAGAGTCTGACCCCGCACTAACTCACAGTTTCTAGCGATACCATTCACTTAATTTAAAATATAATGAGTGATTGCGCGGTCTGACTCTTCCTTATGGGGAAATCTTCCTCTATTTCACTCATTTTTTTCTTTAAAAGCCGCCATCATTTTCTGGTGTGGAACAGGGAATGCATACTGTTCAAGATCCATCTCATTTACCCATTTGAATTGATGCTTTTCCATGATATTTTGGTCGATTTCTGCTGGAATAACACCAGAAAATGTATCAACATTCCAAACCAGATGTGAGAAGACATGCTTGATCTTTACCAAAAGCTTATCCAATTCTGATGTTACACCTAGTAACTCCTGCAATTCCTGATTGAAAAAATCACGCTTTGCCAAAAGGCCAGTATGAATTTCAAAGTTAGGGAACTCCCAGAGATTAGCTAATAAACCTTCACTTGGTCGTTTATGAATTAAAAATTCACCTTTATGATTAATAAGTACCGCCGCCACAAGTGGTACCGTACGGGTTTTTTTCTTTTGGATTTTGATTGGCAGCTCTGATTGAACACCTTCCTTAAATGCTTCGCAATGCTCCCGCACCGGACATAATAAGCATGCTGGTTTACCAGGTGTACAGATTAAAGCACCGAGTTCCATAAGGGCTTGATTGAAAAACGAAGTATTATCGTGGTCAATCAAAACCCTGACTGCTGCTTCAAAAGTCTTCCTCGTTTTCGGCTTAGCAATATCTTCTCGAATCAGCAAGATCCGTGAAAGTACGCGCATCACGTTTCCATCTACAGCGGGTTCCGGTTTTCCATATGCAATGCTTAAAATCGCACCTGCTGTATAAGGTCCTACTCCTTTTAATTGTGCAATTTCTTCAGGTGTCTCTGGAACAACACCGCCATACGTAGCCTTCACTTCTTTTACAGCACTATGCAGATTTCTGACACGAGAATAGTAGCCTAAACCTTCCCATGCCTTCAAAACGCGTTCTTCATCTGCTTCTGCGAATTCATCAAGAGTAGGAAACCACTCCATAAACCTATTAAAATAAGGAATAACTGTATCGACTCGAGTTTGCTGCAACATGATTTCTGAAACCCAAACCCGGTATGGATCTTTATTCTCTCGCCATGGCAAATCCCGATGCTCACTTGCAAACCAAGAAATTAAGTCATGTTGAAATTGTTTACGATCTATTGTTTTTAATGCATTTACTTCTTCTTTCACATTTCTTCCTCCAAGATGTTAACCTCATTTAAAGAAGGGAATATAAATAAGGGTGAACGTACATTTTTATTTCTTAACGTTTCAAAGTATATCATGTGATTAAATGATGTATAGTAGGAATAAAGTAAAACTTCCATCAGTGGTTTTTTTATCCCTCACTTAGGCTTCTTTGATTCCACTAAGCCTTGAGGTGGGGTATTACAGCCTGTTAAATTGGGGTAAAATAACGGTATATTAACATTTATAATTTAAATCCAGATATCATAAAAAACGGTTCATTACATGTAAGTTATTAGTGCGTGTTCAAAAAAGGGATAAAAAGAGCCAAGAAGTTCGAGGAGCGACCGTCTATACCTTGCACGTATGCAGTAATACGTAAGGACCAGACTTGCACAGGTTGTGCTGACTTCTGTGTTGCTCGTCATGACGTCCGCGGTTTTAACAGAAGGTCATTCATGAGCTTTGATGCAATTCGCAAGCCTTTTTACCGGACTTTTTGAACATCCTCTATTACTATCAAATACAAAGGGGTTGGCTTTTTGGATACAGGTACTCACTTTGTCATGGGAATCGCTCTTTCAGGGCTGGCCACTTTAGATCCTATCGTGGCAGACCATACACTCACTGCCCAAGCAGTTATGTTTGGTACAATTATTGGTTCCCAGGCTCCAGACATCGATACCATACTTAAATTGCGGAACAATGCTGTCTATATTCGAAATCATCGGGGAATTACCCATTCCATTCCAGCTGTTTTGCTTTGGCCCATTTTGATTACTGGCGTTCTTTACAGTATATTTTCTTCTTCTAATCTTCTACATCTATGGCTTTGGACTTTTTTTGCCGTATTTCTCCATGTGTTTGTTGACATTTTTAATGCCTATGGCACACAAGCCATTCGACCGATTTCTTCAAAGTGGGTAGCATTTGGCATTATCAATACATTTGATCCATTTATATTCGGGATCCATATTGCCGGACTCATTCTTTGGGGCTTCGGATTTCCGCCTGGCTATACGTTTCTTACGATTTACTTCATTCTGATTATCTACTATATCGCTCGCTTCCGAGAACAGCGATTCATAAAAGCTGCTGTCAAAAAGGCAATTCCATCTGCATCAAAGATTATTTTATCACCAACGATGCGCTACCATCGCTGGAAAGTGGCGGTTATCGCTGAGAAACATTATTATGTCGCTCGTGCAGAAAATGGAAAAGTAACGATTCTCGATACATTTGACCGGATTCCACTTCCCGATAGTGAGATTCTCCATACAGCGAAACACGATAAAAATTTAGCCGCTTTCTTGTCTTTTTCACCAGTTTATCGATTTGAAATTGCTGAATTCGACGAATTTTTCGAGGTTCGGTTCATCGACCTCAGATACCGTAGCAACGGATTTTATCCTTTTGTTGCCGTTGTTCATCTAGACCATGATCTTCAAATTAAAAATTCCTATACAGGCTGGATATTTAGTGAAGACAAATTGCGCAAGAAATTGAAGCTAATTCCACTTTAAAAAGGATCATTCAAAATGCAAAGGGTCAGACCCCGCGACTACTACACACAGATTAATGAAGGATAAATAATCTTTAAACTGTGTGTTGATTGCGAGGTCAGACCCTTTCTTAGATCACCTATTTCATGTACATCAAATCTCATTTTTCCCTTGAAGCAAATGACGATATTTCGGATTTTTCGCTATAAAGTCATGTAGCCGTTCGCCATAATTGTCAATCCATTGTGTGACAACCTTCAAAGTCATTTCCGCCCCTGCGTATTCATGTCCTGCTTTTGCATAGGTGGCTTCAAAATCTTCCCATAGTAATTCTACCCAGGTTAATGCTTGCTCATAAGTGATTTGATCATTTTTTTGTAGCAGTCGCTCAGTTAATTGTTCTTTATATTCTTCCATTTATGTACTCTCCTTTACCAATTTTTTCACCTATCATTTAATCATACTTCCCAGATGTTTGCCTCATACTAATCGTACGTGCCTAAGAAGCGCGACGATTCCCTATTGTTTGGAGGAGAAAAAACATGAGAAATAAAGCGAGTAATTTTCAAAATCAAAACAAAAATAGGTTCGAAGGTGGGCCTCGTGCAAAAGCTGAATTTTCGTCAAAGCGTGCAGATGGAACGATTAATGACCATCCTCAGGAACGCATGAGAGCCTCAAACGAAAGAACCTCAGATAATATTTAATAGGTTGGTATAGGTCAGACCTTGTACCCTAACGGTTCGAGTCTGACCTTGCTTTTATTTTAAAGGTGTTAACATTGAGATTGGCAGGGCCTCATCCTGTTTCGTGCCGCTTAACCGATAGCCCCAGGCAAAGACTCCATTTAGGTAATCAATCTTGAAATATGTTCCTGGATCTCCTTCAATGCTGTACATTTCACCAGGCTTGAAATCTTTTGGATCAAGCAGATATGCTTTTGCCATCATCGCTTTCCGTTCAAGGACAGCAAATTCATTTACGATGCCAAGCTGTTCCGCTTTGCGCGCTTTCTCATGCAAACCTGCTATTTCTTGTTGAAGTTCATATGCTGACATTTGGCTATATCTTGCTTCACTCATTATTAGCACCTCTCTAAAAATACCGTCACCGGTCCTTTAGCTTTATTTTAATCAAAATGATCCACTCACACTTAAGCTTACCGAAATGAATCGACATCGGTCAACAGGTTTGATTAATCGTGTTCTTCATCTGATAAATATCGGTCAATCATTTCAATTGAAAAGCCCTTACGAAATAACGCCTGTTTCATTCGCTGCTCATATTCATATCCGGTATACCCCTGATATCGCCGTTTTATTTTTTCAGCCTGAAATATGAGTGACTGCCATTCTTCGTCATCATTTTTCTCAACCGTAACCTCTTCAAGCGCAATCGATATCACATCTCTAGGGAAGCCTTTTCGAGATAATATTTGGTCCAGCTTTTGTTGTAAGGCCCGCGCAGAAAGCTTCGTCTCTTTCTTAGTTGCTTTCTCAGCCATCATGATAGCATGTTCAATTTGCTGCTCACTCGGATATTCCACCATCGCTTGCTCAATAATCGAGAACTTGACTCCTTTTTCCCTTAACTCTTGCTGAATGATGATCGGCCCTTTATTTCCACCGTTCATATAGGTTCTTACAAAAGCACGAGCGAATTCGAGATCATCCAAGTACTTATATTTATATAGCTTCAAAACCGTTTCTTGTATAATCGGTTCATCTACTTCTCTTTTCTTTAAATACATACGAATTTCTTGCTCTGAACGCATACGGTGCGATAAATAATTCAATGCACTTGTAAAGCCTTTCTGAATTTCATCATACAGTTGAATATCGGCAAGGTCATATTCATTGATTTCCATGCCTTTTTTTAGCTGAAATTTCAATAATACTTCTTCATCAACACTAAAGGCGTACTCCTCGCCTTTTCCCTTTCCATAATCCATGAAGACATTATAGCGGTCTGTTCGTTTTTGTTGAGTTGTTATTTTCGTAATAACGGCCAAGAATACCACCTCTTTGTCTAATGTACCATATTTGAAAGAAGGTTTATGCGAAAAAGAATCGAAATAAGTAACGATGGGGAAAAGAGAAACTTCCATCAGTTGGGGTATTACAGCTTGTTAAACGGGGATAAGGCTTGAATCAAGGAGGCAAATGATGAAAATTGCCATAGCAGGCGGAAGCGGCTTTGTCGGTATGGCTCTTATTCAAGAGCTTAGAAAAGAAAACCATGAAATCTATATCCTTACAAGAAATCCAGAAAACAAAAAGCCTATTACCGGTGTAAAATATGTGAAATGGCTTGATCAATCTGCAAGTCCAGAGAATGAGTTGGCAGGTATTTACGCATTCATTAATCTTTCTGGGGAATCGTTGAACAGCGGGCGTTGGACAGATAAACGCAAACGTATAATAGTCGAGAGTCGGGTCGACACAACGAAAGAAATGACTCGAATCCTTTCGATGCTTACAGAAAAACCGGCAGTGGTCATTCATGCCAGTGCAATCGGATATTATGGAACGTCAGAAAAAGAGGTTTTCACTGAAAAGAGCGGAACAATTGATGAAGATTTTCTATCACGCACAGTACAATTATGGGAAAAAGAAGCAGCAAAGGCAAAAGCATATTGTGGTCGGTTAGTATTTGCACGTTTCGGCGTCATACTTGGCAAGAGTGCAGGGGCGCTTCCTATGATGGTCACTCCTTATCAATTATTTGCCGGCGGCACAATTGGAACAGGCCGGCAATGGCTATCTTGGATTCATGTTAAAGATGTTGCTAGAGCGATTTTGTTTTGTGTGAATCATGAAGCGATTAAAGGACCTGTTAATTTCAGTGCTCCATTCCCACAGCAAATGAAGGACTTCGGGAAAACGATAGGTACCGTTCTGCATCGCCCTCATTGGTTTTCTGTGCCACCGTTTTTGTTAAAAACCATGCTCGGCGAAATGAGTACCCTCGTATTAGAAGGACAAAAGGTGATTCCAGACGTTTTACAACATCATGAATTCACCTTTGCTTATCCCGATCTAAAAGCAGCTCTTCACGATTTATTAAAATAATTTTTAAACGCTAAGGACCATTTTGGGTCCTTTTTCTTTTCTAGTCTTTTTAGACAAATTTCTACCTACTTATGATTAAATAAGTAAATAGATCCCATCATAAGCACAATAGCTACCATTTTCTTCAAGTCAAGCGCGATTCTTTCCCCTCCAAACAGGCCAAAATGGTCGATGATCGCTCCCATTATAATCTGCCCTGCAATGACGGCAAAGAGAGCTGAAGAAACTCCGAGCTTCGGAACTGTCATTACCATGATGATTACATAAAAAGCGCCAAGCAATCCGCCAATTAATTGTCCTTTCGGAGCTTCAGAAATCGCAAGTAAATTCCCCTTTCCGAAAAAAAGCACAATGAAAAATAAAGCTGCTGTGCCGACAGAAAATGAAATCAACGAAGCTTCTAATGTCCCAACTTTTTTTCCAAGACCTCCGTTGGTCACTGCCTGGACTCCAACAGCAAGTCCACCAGCTAGTGCCATCAACAGGTATATCCATTTCACAAACTCCATCTCCCTTATGTACTCTACTTTATGTTCTTACCAAAATCCTACATATGGATTTGCTATAAACTCGAGAAACATCCCAAATTCCATTATCGAATATTTCCAACGATTCCAATTATGCAGGAATCTAAACAAATTGTGAAGGAGAACTTCTGAATAGGCAAATTTCAGCCCATTAAAAATATTATCATTGTTTATTTACTTATTGGGAGTCTTTTCAATTATTTTAGAAATTTAGACAACAACGTAGATTTAGGATGGCAGTAAGATGAAGGAGAATTTCCGTTATTTATCTACATAAAAAAAAGCAATATTCCTCAAGCTTTTTGCTTTTGAATATTGACCTCTATTGGTTTTATAATTTTATTACCACACTCTTTACAAATCTCAGTCTTTCTAGTCAACGTTAAACAATAATTACAATAGTATCGCTTCATACTCAACCTCCTTTTCATATATTTAGTTTAATCCAGCTTTATTTTATCTGTGTATGAATCTTGTTAAGAAATTCTAAACTTTGACACTTACTAAGATCCGCCTTAAAAGATTCATCGTATAAAATCAGTTTGATTGGAAAAAATATGAACAACTGCTAAATAGGAGCTGATGAAAATGGGAAGCAAAAGAAAAGAAAAACTGGTCAAGAACAAATTAACATCCACACAAGAATTTCTTTACTCAAGGGACTTTAAAAAAGCGGATCGTGCTGGTGGATACGCGTCATCCGGCAAACTATATTAAGCTGGAGGGAATTTCCGCTCATGATATTTTGATTTCTACAAAAGCTAAATGAGGGTATCTCAAAAGCAAAGGGTCAGACCCCGCAACAACTAAATACAGTACATAATTAGTATCTGAAACATTACATACTGATTTAGAATGCGAGGTCAGACCCTTATGAGACATTCTCATTTTGCATGATAGGGGGAATTAAGAATGGCGAAAGAGCTTAACCAACAATCAGTTCAACGATTCAAAAATCAGAAAAGCGATGGACTTGATATTGAATTTTCCCAAGAACTTGCTGACCATGACGATTTAGAAGCACAACAACGCTCACAAGCAGCCGATAAGCGGGCAAAACAGAATCGTAATACACATTAAGAAGAGGATGACTCACTGAGTCATCCTCTTCTTAAGCTTAATGAGCAATTTCTCTTTTGCGAAAAACCTTTCCATTCCCCTTATCTTTACCTATCCATCCTTTAATGAATGGAATTGCAAAGCGGTCTACACCATAATTATATGCTCCTGCCCCTGCAAAAAGGAGAATGATGGCGATTGTATAGAAAACTGGGTTCGTGCTTATCGTCCCTGCTAAAAGAAAGTTAAGATTCATGAAAGCTCCTGCAATTAACGCTGGAATTGTTGCCGCTCCAAGAATTAGTCCGACCCCTACTAATATTTCACCCCATTGAACGAAGAAGCTAAATAGTTCTGCATTTGGTAAAGCCACTTGTTCAAGGAAGCTTGCGTACCAACCTTGTACTGCCGGGTGGTCTCCACCAGCTTTCGCTATCGCTCCTTGGATAAATCCACCTGCATTGAATTCACCACTAGTAAGTTTGCCCCAACCACCCATTACCCATTGAATGCCTAACCAAATTCTCAATACTGCCCAAACTCCACTAATAAGCGGTCCGTTATTCCAATTCGTTTTCATTCTACATCTCTCCTTAAAAATAATTTAACGAAAGTTTGTGAAATTATTCACATGATTACTTAAAAAAATTTTTGCTGTTCCATGATTAGTTTGTCTAAAGTATAGTTTGTGAATGTTTTCACTAACTTTCTGTACATTCATCATACTATCCTCCTTTCACATTTGCAATAGCGTTCACAAAGTAGTAACAAATATTTTTTATTCCTTTTTTCACTAAATAAAATTTTTGATATGCACTACAGGTTTATGTCTTTTACGCCGGGCACTCAATTCGAAAGTCCCATAGAGCTATACCGAAAATATGATACATAATCTTTTACGCTTGCTATAATATTGAGCTCATTCAAATTCAAACATTGCCGCCGATTATTAAATAATCTATAAAGTGAAACTTCAATGAGTGGGGGATCTTACTCCCCCACTCATTGTTAGTCCCGTTCTAGAGTCGCTAATATCTTCGCTCAGCAAAGATATTAGCGTCTCTACGAACCGGGATAAACTTCCACCGATCCTGGACACAGACTTTTCATCTTTCTACAAAAGCTCCTTTTCAACGACCATACATCACCAACGGCAAGCCATTAGCTGTATAAAATTAGCTAGATTCAGTTTTTTTACGTTTTTTTTTCCGTAAAACAGCTATCAACAACAACAACAGCGGAATAATCGTTTGAACGATTATTCCGAACAATGGGAAGGTTCCTTCATTAAAACGCTCTATTTCCAATGTATTAGGAATTGACCAAAAACCAAATACTACGATTAGAATCCCTATCGGCCATATTATAGGACGATAGTCCGAAAGTTTTAGCCATTGTGCAGTACTTAAAACAGCCACATAATAAAACCCTGATATTTTGATAAACGTACCTACAATCCAAATAGCCATGACGGCAGACTCGAAATTTTCAAAAAATTCGGCGATACTGATATAGCGTGCTACATTCATCAGAGGATAAACCTTTAAGCCTGTTGCTGACCCGAGTACAAAAAGAACAACCAGATTCACCACAACCAACGTCACCATTACAGCAAATACCGTCAACATTCCATATTTCATTCCCTTTTTTTTATCCGTTAAAAAAGGGAATAGAAAAATCATCATAAAAAATTCGGTGAACCATCCACCTGGCACAATCGCCCCCTTGATTGGCGGCCAGATTCCGTCCCCTAATATCGGGAAGATATTCTTAAATTCAAAATCAGGCACTACTAAGATGATTAAAATGAGAAGTGGAAAGACAAAAAGAGGGAAAAACAATTGAGCAGCTCTCCCTATTACTTCTAAACCTCCATATACAATAAAAGCACATAAGAATACCATCGATGCCATGGTAACGCTAATTGGAGTACGAACTAGAAACGAATCGACAATAAATTCGGCATACTCTCTGAGAATTACTCCTGTAGTTTGGATATAAAAAAATAAAAATAATAAACCAAGAATTTTACCCAGTAACCTACCTAAAATATGTTCACTAAATTGAATAACCGTTTGTTTTGGGTAGAGTTCATGCAGTTTATACACGATATACACCGTCACATACCCGATGATGGATGCGAAAATGGGGGACAACCATAAGTCGTTTTTAGCATATTTCGCTGTTATGCTCGGCACCCCAAGAATAGCAGAAGCTACAATCATTGGATACATCATAATTGCCATCTGAAGCGCAGAAATTTTACCTTTCTCCATCATCTTGCTCCTTTCTACGATAGTAAGGAAATATGAGATGCCTTCCACTTATACAATTACTTTTCCATAAACCTGCCAAACGGCTTGAAAAGCGTGACAATCCATGAAGTCGGTCCTCCCATATGGGGAAGATCGAACATGGATAGTACCCAACCGATGAGGAGAAGTGTAAAAAAAGCCACTTTGTCTTTATTAGGGTTTTGTTTCATTTTCGGCCATTCATACAAAATGATCAGTACCACGATGATCGTTGTACTTACAAAATCCCCCCATCTCATTGTTCTTTCACCTCTTTTTCAGGCATTCCAGCTGGTTTGTTTATATAGCCCTGTCTACGAACATGAGCCTTTATTTCGATTTCTAATTCTATCTCAGGGAATATCTTATCCCAGCGACCTTCGTTTTCTTTCCATTGTTTAGGGTATTTACGAAAGAACTCTTCACCGAAACCTACAATATCGGTCTTCAACACTTGCTGTGTTTGTTGAAAAGCTAGTTTAATACGCTTTTCTATTTCTTTTGCAAACGCTTTTTCTACAGCCCTTATTAATTTTGTACTTGAAAGGTTCAAATTCGTTCCATTCTGGATGATAGATCCTTCTGTATCAATCTTCACGACCATTATCCATTTCTTATTTTGAATTACAGGAACCAACTTTATAGTAGCCTCAATGGGATTTATTGATATCTTCCCTTTTTCAGCACCTAGTTTAAAGGTAACTGTGGATGCCTCTATTTCATTTCTTATCCACAATATTCCTCTTGTTTCATTTTCCGTCAGCTTTCCTATCATTTTATCTTTTTTAAACACTGCCGTCCCGACAATGTAAGGCTTCCCTTGCGATTTCTCTTGCCCCTTCTCTGGGGGTAGAATATCAACTCTTGGAAGTGCGGCTGCTTGAGCAATACCGATTAACTTTTCATCTAAATCCTGCAATGTTACCTGCATTCCGAGATGTAAATCAGAAATTTCCCGAAGTCTTTCCGCGGAATAGCGCTCTAAAGGAGCAAATAATTCGAGGATAGGCTTTGCCTTTCCTTCACTGACATACACATACGCTCTCTCTCTTGGCTGCGGATGACGGAGCAAAAAATCCATCTGTTCTTGGATTCCTGCCTTCGCTAACCTTTCGCCGAATATAAACACTTTACAATGTCCCCAAAAAACTTTGCGTGGGAACTCGCTTTGAAGCTTGGATAATGCATCTGAAATATTAGAACCTTTATGGGATGTCACCAACGTAACAGCTCCTCCTCCCCCCGTTCCCCCTCCTTGACCACCTCCGCTACTTAATGCTTTAGGGATAAATATTTGGAGGGATAGTTCGATTTGATTGTCATCTTTTTTATCGATTGCTGCTGCTGTAACAATGGCCAAATCATTAACTTCCACTCGATCCCAGCAACCGCTTACTAATAAGGTTACTCCGCTTACTAAGATCAAAAGAAGGATGTTCTTCATAAAGAGACGCCCCTTTCCTTTCTCCAATTTTTTATCCCGTCTCCAATCTTTTATTCCGTTCCACTTCCCCTTTTTGGATTTGGTGCCTGTTCTGGGGACTGACGGTATAAGTTAGATTCTCCAGTGAGGCGTGGTCGTGTATCCATCATCCACAAAGGGGCTCGCCATAGCACATCTTTCAACTCACGGCCTTTTAAAGGTGCTAGTGGCGATAAATAGGGAATGCCGAAAGAACGTAAACTGCATAAGTGAATGACTATAGCGATAATTCCCATCATAATGCCCAGCAATCCTAATGTACCTGCAAGTAGGATGATCGGAAAACGCAGCATCCTGATCGCAATTCCAGCAATATAACGAGGCATCATGAAAGAAGCAATTCCCGTAATCGCCACGACAATGACCATTGGTGCTGAAACCAATCCTGCTTGAACGGACGCTTGGCCAATCACAAGCGCTCCAACAATACTGACAGCGGAGCCTATTTGCTTCGGCAATCGAACCCCTGCCTCTCTCAGTGCCTCAAACGTAATCTCCATGATCAACGCCTCTACTATGGCAGGAAAAGGAACCGCTTCTCGAGACGCTGATATGCTAAGCAGTAGCGCTGTTGGTACCGCTTCCTGATGGAAAGTCAAAATAGCAACATAAAGTGAAGGTAGCAAAAGAGAAATTCCAAGAAATGCAAAACGCAACCATCTGATAAACGTGCCAACCATAAAGCGTTGATAATAATCCTCATGTGATTGAATTAAAGAAAAGAA
Source organism: Paenibacillus sp. FJAT-29882 (assembly GCF_001510645.1). Classification (GTDB taxonomy): domain Bacteria; phylum Bacillota; class Bacilli; order Bacillales; family DSM-1321; genus Peribacillus. The sequence continues at coordinate 34,949 of NZ_LMVB01000002.1, forward strand.
GGATATGGGAGCAATTAAAGTAAATGGAGTACCTTCTACAAGAATGACAGCCCTACCCTCCAGCAAATTAGAACAAGCGATATCCGGCCGTTCTGTTGACATAATCTGAGGGAATGGTGAATACGGATTGTCCTCAATCATTTCCTCAATGTACCCACTTTCTAAAATGCCGTCTATCTCGATTCGCTCCAATCGACTCGTTATCTCTTCAATTAGCGTTTGATCTACGAGGCCATCAATATACGCAACCGCAACAGTCGTCTTCGTATAATTCCCGATTTTCATCGATTGGATTTTAAGAGCAGGACTTTTAATAATACGTCGTAATTGAGACGTATTTATCTCTAAAGATTCATTAAATCCCTCTCGAGATCCCCTGATTCCTCCCTCTGCTACTGGTTCTTCAATCCCCCGCTTTTCCCATTTGGCCAACCCTAAGGAAAATCCCTCACTCTTCCCTTCATAGAGAAGGATCGGATTTCCAGAAGAGATGGATTCTATACAATCTGCCAACATATTCATTCTTGTTACTTTGGAAACGGGCAGTTTATGTTCAAGAAATTCATTGATTGATTGTGGCTCGTTGACTGGTTCCTGCATGAGTGGAGAAAAGACAAATTCTTCTATCTTCTCAATGTCAGAAAGACCCTCAATATAAATAACCATCGCTCTTATTTTTCCGAAAAGTAAGAATGGACGGAAAACGACATCTGAACAATTATTATAAACGGAACGAAATGTTTCGACATTTTGGTTGAGGTTTTTATAAAGGGTATCCTGCGGCTTAGAATCCTCGTAATTCTTTTGTATTTGCGGCTTCGTTTCTTTCGTTTTCCTTACTAATTTACTGATATTACGAATCAAGCTGATCCCCCTCTTTTTACTGGTGACCCTAACTCCTTTTTCTATAATTCTACATTTAGGGTATTCTATACAAGAAATCCTGAAATTGGCGTGAACATATTTTCTGAACTTAGGAATTTTTTAAGAGATAAAATTCGCATTAAAAGTATTGGCTCTGTCAAAACGTCTTTAGCTACCTACAACATATTTTCCCTATATTTGGATATAATGTTATATATAAAGTGCAACTTCGATCAGTGGGGATTTTCTTCATCCCCACTGATTGTTAGTTGAACCAATCGGGCTTTTACGGACAGTTATCCCCCACCTACGCTTCCTTGATTCCTCTATGCCTTGAGATGCAGGTTTTACTGCCCGTTAATGCGGGGAAATTTTAGTTGATTATGGAGAAGTGTATATGTCGAACCTTTTATCTTATTTTACTTTTGCAATGATAGCCATCCTGTTTGTTTTATTTTTATTCATGCTCTTTGGTTGGCGTTGGATGATAAAACGATTCGTAAAGCAGACTGGAAAAATCATTTTAACCGATAGTTATCAAGAAAATATTATGGAGTTGATGCCAGGGCTTCGCCATATGGGCATTCAAAATGTGCTTGAAAATAGCTTACGTGCAGAAACTGGCGATCTCCTTCATCGCCCACTTGGTTCTTCAAAAAAATGGCCGCATTTGGATCCGATTACCTTTATACCTGCCCAGACGACACCGTTTCCTACTGGTGGTGAAGAAGAAGTTGATATGAAGATAACGATTGGGCCAAAAGCAAAAAAACCGTTAAAAATAAAAATTCCGCTTATGATCAGCGGGATGGCCTATGGAATTGCACTTAGCGAACAAGTAAGACTGTCTTTAGCCGGTGCAGCTAAAAATGTAGGAACCGCGATTAATTCTGGAGAAGGTGGTATTTTACCCGAAGAATTAGACACAGCAGGAAAATATATTTTGCAGTTTTCCAAAACAGAGTGGTCCAAGGAAGAAGACCTTATTAAGCGTGCGGACATGATTGAAATTAAACTCGGACAAGGGGCATTACTCGGGATGGGTGGGAAAATATCTCCCGAAAATTTAACAGGTCGTGCTCGTGAAATTATGGGGCTTAAAGAAAATGAGGACGGAGTCATTTTTGAACATTTTTTTGAAGATCAGACATTAGAAGATATAAAAGAACTTGTTAAGGAACTTCGGAACATATCAGGTGGTGTTCCAATTGGTGTAAAAATGGGAGCAGGTGGAAAAATCGAAGAAGATATTGATCATTTAATTGAGATTGGTGTTGATTATATTGCAATTGATGGAGGACAAGCCGCCACACACGGCGCGCCCCCCATTTTATCAGACGACTTCGGCATACCGACATTGCATGCGGTTGTCCGGGCTTCCAATCATTTAGAAAAAAGAAAGATGAAAGGGCAAATTAGTTTAATTATCTCAGGAGGGCTTTTAGTGCCTGGACATTTTTTAAAAGTGCTTGCACTCGGTGCTGATGCTGTATATTTAGGCTCCACTATATTATTTGCTGTCGCACATAGTCAAACATTGAATGCCCTTCCATTTGAACCACCTACACAAAGTGTTTGGAATCAAGGAAAATTCAAAGACCAATTTAATGTAGAAGAAGGAGTAAAAGCCGCGGAAAAATTCTTAACAGCCAGTATCGAAGAAATGAAAATTGCACTTAGAGCAATGGGGAAACGCTCTTTAAAGGATTTGTCAAGAAAGGATCTAGTATCGTATGACGAGCTAACAGCTAAAATGATCGGCATCCCATTTTCCTTTGAACCATGGGAAGACAATCAAGAAATGAAGTAAGATAATTTTAAAAATAGACAGCATCCAAAAGTTCTTTTGAAGATAAATAAAGGGATCTTCTTTTTCGAATAACGGCAATGCTACTTTTCGAGCGAGCCACTTTTTTTCGATTTAGAATTCATTTTGGATAATACAAGTATATATGGAGATACTACCAAGATATCGATGTTTAAAAAAAGGGTGAAATCATGATTTATATATACAATGATTATGCCGGAACACATAGCACAGCAATGGCGGCAGCGTATCATTTAAACAAATTACCTACTGGTCGAACGCTGACCAAAGCAGAAATTTTAGATATTGATTATTTTAATAAGTTAACGAACCATGATATGGGCCGAATTATCTTTCATGGTGTAGATGAGGATGAAAACTCTGTCTATACACTGGGCCGGAAGAACGATAAACTTGTTGTTCCTGCTTTAAAAAATTTAAGTGAAATATTGCAAGATGTCTATCATGGAGAGGATAGAATTGTTTTTTCCAACACTTCTCCAACTGTACCATTTGCAATGACAATGGGGGGGCTATTTTCCAGACGGCTAAAATTCGACTTTATCGGTGTCCCCTTATTAGTCTTAGGTGCAAAGCAATGCTATCCTACTATTATTCAATTAGTTGAATACACGAAACAAGCAGGGCGTTCAGCAAAAACAAAGGTTGTTATTATTGAAAATAAGAGTTTTAACTAAGAGTGGCTTTATACTCCATCCCGACTGTCAAGCTCTGAGAAGTATGTCTGTCCAATTTCTACTGAGTAAAAAAGATGCACGTCTGCGATTTATAAGCAGGATAAGTTATCCACATCCTTGTGTATAGTGTGGATAAATAATCAGATTATTTAAATAATAGCGACAAGTTAAGGAGAATCACCCACCCCCTTTTCCTGTTACTTATGGATAAATTTGTGGATAAACTCAGGCCCTATAAATTATTAGATTAGATAAAAACAGTCCTCTCTTTAGAAGACAGATTATAACTATTTTAAGGATACGATGTACATAAATATCTAGAATTTATTCAAGCTAAAACGAAAGGAAAGGAGAATGAGGAACAATGAATACATGTGATTTTTCGCCGATGAAACAGAGGATTGAAGCTGATATTAAAGAAATTATCGAGCACCTCGAGAAATCATTGAACGTACTTCAAAAGGAAAGTAATTGTTTATTGGGGAGCTTTGAGGAAATTAAGAATCGCTTCATTCAAGTCCAATCAGCAGCAGCTAGCTTTTATATGAATTGTTACTTATCAGAATACACAGCAAAATATGAAGATATTTCAAGAAGTATTCAACAGCTTTCCTTAATTCGTCATGGGGCTATTATTGTAATTGAACGATCAATCGCTGTAGATAGCTTCATTCAAAAAGGAACGTTAATTCGTGCTGAACTTACCCCACAATTATTAGCTGCTATCTTTTACCCTGGAAATCCGCTACATGATGGGGCTGTCCTCATTCGCGGAAATGAAATTTTCTCTGCTGCTAATATCCTCCCATTAACTAAGCAACAGGTCGAAGAAAAGAAATTAGGTACAAGACACCGTGCAGCATTAGGGTTGTCTGAGCAATGTGATGCAGTGATTCTTGTTGTATCTGAAGAAACAGGAAAAATTTCCTTCACTATCGATGGTAGTTTTTATCCGATAAGTACGAGCATCATTTAAAATGAGGAAGCCCAGATTCAAAAGCCCAAACGACATTGCTATTACTCTCTAAAAGACTAATAATCGTGGAATTATTCATCACTTTTTCAATATATGAGCCCTCTTTCATTAATCTAAGACCTTCCACAATTCAATTGTGCATCCTTTCAAAAACAAAATAGAATACTTTCATTTAAAGGATAGAACCAAGCAGAGAAAAATCCACTTGATCCTATCCTTTTTTTATTTGACCTTATTTTTCTTAATGGGTAGTTTTTCGGTTTCATTTGGTAATTCAAGCATATCAATGACGAAGATAAAGATTGGAATCCCGATGATCAATCCCCAAGTGCCAAGGAAATGCTCAGATACAAGCAATACGGCCAGAGTGAAAAATGTAGGTAAGTTCGTCTTGACCGACATGAACTTAGGATTGAGGACATAAGCCTCCAATGAATGAATAACAGCAACCATCACTAGAACCGCGATAACCTTTGTCAGGCCTCCAATACTATAGGCAATCATGCAAAGTGGAATTAAGGAAATGATTACACCTGCTACTGGGATTAAACCAAGAAAGAAAATCATAATTCCTAGCCCTAGTAACTGCGGAAAACCGAGAATCCATAAGAACAAAATAGATAGGACGGAATTCGTTGTCGCAATCAAAAATTGTACTTCAATAACCTTTCCAAACGAATTCGTAAATTTCTTCCCAAAGTGTTCAAGATTTAAGAAAAATTGACCGAACTTTCCATGCTTAAATTTGGACGTGAAGCGGATTATTTTATCCTTTTCAAGCAATATAAATAAGCTTAAAATGATCGAGATAAGTATCTGGATTGCGAGTGAACCTATTCCAGATATATAACCATATACAGCATTGAATTGTTTCGGTATATCGAAGGACGAGTCAGGACTATTAATAAAACCTTTTATATAATGAATCACCTGGTTATCCGGCGGATGCTGATAAAAGTGAAAAATTTGACTAATTAATTCAGAAATTTGCATCGTTATGACAGGGAGATATTTGTACAGCACATATGCTAACGCAAGTACAAATACTGTGTATAACACAGCTAATATCAGCTTAGGGTTAATTCTCACGTATCTATTTGCGTAGGCTGATAAAAGGTTTTGTAGCCTGCCCATAAGAAACGTAAAGATGAACGTAAATAAGACGAGATTAACCATACTGCCCATACTATAAAGCACGATAATCAATATTAATAATGTTAAGAACCTAGTAAAGCCTTTACTTTTCAAAAAATTCATTACTTCATTCACTTATCTATCTCCAATCTCGTACAGCGCTCCCTTATTTTTCCATTTCCGTACATTTTACGGATTTAGGACTGTATGTAGAACAATTCGTTTATAATTTAAAAGCTGATTTCCGCTTTACTTGTGTAACAGCAGGCTTGTATTTTCTCATCGGCCCACGTTTTAGTATCTCCTGCAAATATAAGTCACCATATGGATTTTGTTTTTTGATAAGTTCAAGTAAATATGTGATGTCATCCATCGCTCTATGAGATTGAACGTCCGATATATCGTGATTTTTTAATAATGTCAATAACTTACTGTTATACATCCCATAGTCTTTCCAGGCGACACCTCTCATTGTGCAATACCATTTCAGTTCATTAACATCTGGATACATCCGAACTAAAAAACTGCGATCAAACGATGCGTTATGGGCAAAAATAGCATCTGCACGGTTAAAATACGTCTTAATCAACACATCGGAAAAACTTTTCCCACGGACTAGCTCAAACGGAATTCCATGTACTTCATAGGCATGTTCGTAGCTCCGCCTTGCACTCACCGACATAGGCTCTCTGAGGAACGAATCTTCCTCAATTACTTCCAAGACTTCCCCTGTCGCCTCATTATATGAAAACAGCTTCATAGCAAGCTCAATCATTTCATCTTCATTTGGACTTAAACCCGTTGTTTCTACATCCAACACCAAACCCACTTTTTTTTGAATGCTCAAACTAGATCCCCCTCGTCTTTAATCTTCATCCTTAATATCTAAATCCTCAGGGATCGGTTCACTCAAAATATCTTCAAGGTGTTTTTTGTATGTCTCAACTTGCTCAAAATGAGTCTTGAACTGATCCTTGTATATTAAATATTGCTCTCCATCATGAACGGTTCGAATTCTATTCTGCAAAATCAAACTTTCAATATAAGATTCAGGCATCGATAAATACTCAGCTGTCTCTTTAATCGTCAAATACATGGCCTTCACCTCTTTTAAGTCTCTATTACTACTATACTAAAAATAATCGGTGAGCACTAAATATTTTGAACAAAAACTTTTAAGAGGTTGTTCATAAAGTCCAGTAAAAAAGCTTGCGAATTGTATCATCGCTCATTAATGACTTTCTGTTAAAACTGCGCACGTCATGACGAGCAACACAGAAGTCAGCACACCCTGTGCAAGTCCGGTCCTCACGTATTACTGTATACGCACAGGTCTTTCGAGATGCGCTTCTCGAACTTCTCGACTCTTTTTGAACACACACTTTAAGTAACTTGATTGTTAATTCTAGCTATTGGATGTTGAGCGGAAGATTTGAATCGATTTGTTTGATTGGGAGTCTTTAACTGTGTCCATAATATAGGACTCTGGCAGCAATGAAGAGATACGCCCGAGTCTAGCGGTGAATCCTGGAGTTCCGTGGTAGTCATAAATTAGTAAGTAATTTGCGAAAGCGGTGAATAAATAAAGAATATCTACTTTTCTTTCTACAACCATACATTTTTTCATCATCAGCCGGTTCATTTACATACTGATCTCCCATTTCATTCAAACTACTTCTTCGAAACTCCACTTTATCTAAATAGAAAATGCACTTCTCCATGAATTACTGTGTTTTTAGCATTATGTTTTAGTCTTCTTTGTTTTTTCATTCTTTTTTTGAACAAAGGGAATTATCGCATCTACAAATAATAATAAAATGAGAAGAAATAGAACAACTAATTCGGGCGTTTCCATCACAACGAAGGGATTATAAACGTTCATTAACGAAGTTCTAAAATTAAAGCCTTGTAGAATATCCAAGTACAGCGTCAAACTAAGTAAAAGTGCCATCATTAGACAAGTCACACCAAGGATTTTCACCTTTTATTCACAACCTTTCACTAATATTGTTCACTTGTTTGCAAAAAGTAAACCTGTTTAAGTGACTATAAAACCCCAGGTAAATCATGCATAGATAGAAAATTATTAGAAATAATAAAAGAAACAAAAAAGAAAGGGGTCTTCTGCGATGCCTCCATTTTTTAAATATAAAAAGCAAAAAGGACATACGGATCAAAGCAAAGATACCCGAGATTCGGAAAATCATCATGTACCAGAGCTTATTGATCCTTCCCTGTCAGTTAATCTTGATATCATTAAACAAAAGACTGGACACAGCTCAGATATTATCGTCCGAACGATCATTACAGGCAATACGCCTCTACATAAAGCGTCCGTTGTTTATGTTGATGGTTTAGTTGACACGCAAGCCATCAATGATTCTTTAATTGAACCATTGCAAACGAATCATGATCTACTTGAAATGCTATATCAGCAAGATGAATTGGATAAATTCACAAAAGAATTCATTTCGCTTGGTAGTGTACATCCAGTTACGAACTGGGATGAGCTATTTTTAACCTTGATGTCAGGTGATACGATTATTCTCATCGACGGATCGAATAAGGCATGGAGTGCGAGCGCAAAAGGCGGAGAGAGGCGTTCCATACAAGAACCGAGTACACAAGTATCTGTCCGTGGTTCAAAAGAAAGTTTTACTGAGTCAATCGGCACAAATATAGCGATGGTGCGTCGAATCATTAGTAATCCCGATTTATGGATTGAATCGATGAAAATCGGCAATGTGACTCGAACTGACGTTTCTATTATGTATATAAACGGCATTGCCAAAACTGAAGTAGTTGATGAAGTACGTAAACGATTAAAAAGGATTAATATCGATAGCATCCTTGAATCGGGTTATATTGAACAATTGATTGAGGATCAGACCATAACACCATTTCCGACCATTTTCACGACAGAAAGGCCAGATATCACCGCAGGAAATCTCCTTGAAGGCCGAGTAGCGATTTTTGTAAATGGCTCTCCGGATGCGCTTCTGGCCCCCGCTTTATTTATTGGTTTTTTTCAAGCTGTTGAAGATTATTATTCCCGCTACGATATCGCAACAGCCACGCGCTTTATACGAGTCTTAGCTTTCTTTATTTCCCTGATAGGACCAGCTGCTTATATTGCCATCACAACCTTTCACCAAGAAATGATTCCGACACAGCTGTTAATCATTGTTGCGGCACAGCGAGATTCAGTGCCTTTCCCTGCATTTGTCGAAGCCATCATCATGGAAATAGCATTTGAAATTTTGCGAGAAGCAGGAATCCGAATGCCAAAAGTGATTGGCTCGACGATATCAATCGTCGGAGCACTGGTTATCGGTCAAGGCGCAATACAAGCTGGCATTGTTTCGCCAGCAACGGTTATTGTCGTAGCCATCACGGCGATTGCCAATTTTGCTACGCCTTCCTATACAGTCGCCATTTCTGCCCGTTTAATTCGATTTCTCTTTATGATAAGTGCCGCGGTGTTTGGATTTTATGGAATTATCTTAGGCTTCATTATGCTTGTGGTTCATCTGGTCAGTCTACGCTCATTTGGTGTTCCATATATGACACCGCTCGCACCATTCATTCCGAAAAACATCGGGGATACGATTATCCGAACCCCGCTATGGGCAGAGAAATTAAGACCAAGATTAATTAGTAGCACTGATAATCCGGTTCGTGAAGGGGAAAATCAGAAGCCCACACCTCCAAAAAGCCGTGGGATGAAGAAAAAAAACACTAGATAAGGGGACCACAATGAAACGTAAATGGTTTTTACTTTTCTTGATCTTGACAACTACCTCATTGATCTCGGGGTGCTGGAATGCAAGGGAGTTACCGGATCTTGCACTCGTCTCAGCTCTTGGAATTGATAAAAATGAAGCGGGAAAATATGTGGGGACCTTCCAAATTATTAATCCAAGTTACGTAACAGGTGGATTACAAGGTGGCGGAGGTGGGCAAGGTCCTCCCACTACTGTCTATTCTTCTACTGGAGACAATATTTATGATGTAACTCGACGGCTTTCAACCAAATCCCCACGAACACTATATTATGCCCATACCAATCTATTGGTCATTAGTGAAGACTTGGCAAAGAAAGATGGGATTACCAACATTCTTGATGCCTTTGAACGTGACTTTGAATTCCGGACAACGGCGATGGTTGTGATTGCGCATCGCTCAAAAGCTGAGGACATTATAAAAACGTTGCCCCCCCTCGATAAAGTCGCTGCTGTAAATGTGATTAAAACCTTAAAAAACACGGAGAGCTTATTGGGTGAAGAGCCGACCGTCAACCTTCAAGAAGTCATTCATTACCTCGTATCCCCTGGAAAAGAACCTTTAATTAGCGGTCTTTCACTAAAAGGGGAGAAAAAAGACGCAAAAAAAGTTACAAATGCTCAAGGATCCTCCACTCCAAAAGCTAGGCTTGAAGCCGACGGTATTGCCGTCATTAAAGATGGTAAATTGGTCGATTGGATTCACGGAAAAACAGCCAGAGGAACAGGATGGGTTTTAAATCGAATCAAATCAACGATTGTGAATATTAACTGGGAAAAAGAAAAAGCAGCAATTGAATACACCGTAGTCCGTCAAAAAACAAAAGTTACGGCACATACAAAAAAAGGCCAACCCAAAATATCGATTCATATCCATGCTGAAGGAGATATCGGAGAGGTAAGTGTGCCAGTCAATTTAAATGATCCGCATGTGCTGAGAAAAATTGAAATAGAAGTAGAAAAAACAATCAAGAAAGATGTACATGATGCGATTCATCGTGCAAAGGAGAATAAAACGGATACTTTTGGGTTTGGCGAAGCGCTTCATCGTTCTGATCCGAAAGAATGGAATAAGCTGAAAACCGATTGGAATGATGTAACATTTCCTAAGTTGGAAGTAGATGTGACGGTAGAGGCATTTGTACGCCGCACTGGCTTAAGAAACAAATCATACCTTTCTGAACTTAAAAATAACCGTTAACGAAAAGGAGGTTAGATATCTGTGGAAAAGGCGAAAATTAGCGCATACCAGCTATTCGTCCTCATTGTTTTATTCGAATTGGGCAGTGCCTTGTTGATCCCTCTTGCGTTAGATGCGAAACAGGATGCCTGGCTTACCATTCTGCTCGGGATGGTAGGCGGCTTTTTCTTATTTTTAGTCAATTATCGTCTTTTTCACTATTATCCCGATATCCTTCCAACGGAATATATGCAAAAAATAGTCGGGAAATCTTTCGGAAAATTACTTGCGTTTCTCTACATCCTCTACTTTATGTATATGACAGCAAGGGTGGTGCGAGACTTTGGAGAGATGTTGGTAACATCTGCTTATCCGCAAACACCTTTGTTTATTATAAATGCCTTATTCCTCCTTGTTATCATCTATACAATCCGAAAAGGAATCGAGGTAGTAGCAAGAACTGGTGAATTGCTTTTTTTCATATTATTTTTGCTTGGTATTAGTGGTAATATTCTTATAGTCATTTCTGGTATAGTTGATCTCAATAACTTACAACCCGTTCTTGAAGAAGGGATTATGCCAGTTTTGAAAACAACATTCACTCAAACTTTGTATATTCCATTCGGGGAAGCCGTTGTTTTTGCAATGATTTTACCGTATTTGAATCAATCTAAAAAGGGGAAACGCACCGGTGTATACGCCCTAGGATTTAGCGGCCTCGCACTAACACTAGTAGTGGCTATTAACATCAGCGTTCTCGGTGTAAACCTCACTACACGCTCGCAATTCCCCCTTCTTTCAACCATACAGGCCATTCAGTTAGATAATTTTTTGGAACGTCTTGATGTCTATTTTATGCTTACTTTGATTCTTGGAGGTTTCTTTAAAATAGGTTTGTATTTCTATGTAGCTATAACAGGAATCGCAAACTTGTTTAACTTCAAAGAACCATCAAAGCTCGCTTATCCGATGGGGATTGTTATTTTGATTTTGTCAATCACCATTGCCAGCAATTACGCAGAACATATTAGTGAAGGGACGCGGTTTATCTCGCTTCCCATATTTCTCCCTTTTCAAGTGATTATTCCTGTTTCTCTTCTTATTATTGCTTTTTTTAAACATAAGAAAAAGCGCGGGAAATAGATGATCCTAAGGGTTATAAAGAATAATTCTTATAGTGCGTGTTTGAAAAGGAGGTAAGATATCTATGGAAAAGGCGAAAATCAGTGCATACCAGCTATTCGTGCTCATTGTTTTATTCGAATTAGGCAGTGCTTTGCTAGTTCCTATTGCTATAGAGGCGAAACAAGACGCTTGGCTTGCTATTCTGCTTGGGACGGCAGGCGGCTTTTTTTTATATTTAGTCTATTATGGGCTTTTTCACTACTATCCCGACATCCTCCCAACGGAATATATGCAAAAAATAGTGGGGAAACCTTTCGGAAAACTACTTGCCTTTCTTTACATCCTCTACTTTATGTATTTAGCGGCAAGGATGCTGCGAGTTTTTGGTGAGTTATTGATAACATTTGCCTATCCGCGAACACCTTTGTTTATTTTAAATGCCTTATTCCTCGTTGTTATCATCTATACACTCCGAAAAGGAATCGAGGTAGTAGCAAGAACTGGTGAATTGCTTTTTGTGATATTGTTTTTGCTTACCATTAGTGGTTTTATGCTTATAGTCATCTCTGGTTTAATCGATCTCCATAACTTACAACCCGTCCTTGAAGAAGGCATGTTGCCGGCTGTTAAAACAGTATTAACTCGAACTTTGTATTTTCCATTTGGGGAAGCGATCGTTTTCACAATGATTTTACCGTATTTGAATCAATCAAAAAAGGCAAAACTCACTGGTGTATACGCCATAGGTTTAAGCGGCCTCACATTAACACTAATAGCGGTTCTTAACATCAGCGTTCTTGGTATAAACCTCACTACACGCTCGCAGTTTCCCCTTCTTTCAACCATACAGACCATTCAGATAGGTGGATTCTTGGAACGTCTTGATGTCTATTTTATGCTTTTTTTGATTCTTGGAGGTTTCTTTAAAATAAGTTTGTTTTTCTATGGGGCTGTAGCAGGTACCGCAAACTTGTTTAACTTCAAAGAACCGTCAAAGCTCGCTTATCCGATTGGGATTGCCATTTTGCTTGTGTCGATGACCATTTCCAGTAATTACGCGGAACATATTAATGAAGGGATACGGCTGATCATGCTTCCCATACATCTCCCTTTTCAAGTGATTATTCCTGTTTTGCTACTTATTATTGCTTTTTTTAAACATAGGAAAAAGCGTGGGAAATAGACTTACCGAAGAAAGTTGGTTTGGTTCACGGTAAATGAAAGAAAAATACGAGGATGTATAATGAAAGATCCTCGTTTTTATTCTCATTTCGGATCAACAAACACTTAGGAAATTATGTAATTATCAGGTTCCGGATCGTAAATGGGTCCATTAAATCACATTCTGAGCACGTCTGTTATATTTATAAATATATACCTATACCTTTACAAGCTTTTAGCAGATAAATCGCTATCATCACACCTTTTCAATAACCATCAAACAGGTGCTATCTGGAAGAGTGACACTATTGCCATCCTCATCTTCATAGTCAATTTTCGAATGCAAATTGCTAGGGTATCCTCCTTGTAAATAATGCTTAAATTGAATGATCTTTACTTTATTACCGAAAAGCCCGTGTACAAAATTTTTATATTCCTCGGGTGTGAAATAACCGAACTGTTCTTGTACTTCGTGGGCGTATGAATCTTCACCCCATGTATACGTGTACAAGAACTCCATACTATCGTTGATCTTCATTTTAACGGTGTCTTTAGCTAGCACTTGATAGTTCATTTCCCTGCCTTGAAAATCTTTTGCATACTGCTGCAAAAACTTCATTCCGTTACCATCCTTAAATCGAATAATGCGGCTTAGGTTTTTACTTTCTGTCATAATTCCATCTCGAATTATGATCCTGCCACCAGGCTTTAAAACAGTGAAAGCACTGTTTAACGCTTGTTTTATAACATCATGATTAAACTTCTTTCCTTCATATTCAACATAGGAGAAAAGTTCATGAAGAATCGACGAATAAATAATCGTATCAAGCGTATTCGGCTTAAAGATATCGATTAGTTTTAAGGCATCCCCTTTATGACGTCCCATGAATAAGCTTTTTCTTTTTTCTTTTTCTTAAGAGATTCAATGACATTTTCAGATAGATCAATCCCAATGATTTCTTTATTAACCGTTTCTTTTTCTAGCATATCTAACAGGACACCGCCGCCAGGTCCCACATCTAAAATCGTGTCTCCCTTTATGTAATCAAGAATGATTCGTTTGTCATCTGCTGCGCTGTTCATATGTGCTAGATAGGTAGATTCGTTGTGAAATCGATCATACGCATCTCTTCTTAAACCGAAGAAATCAAATAGAAGCACGGTTGCTCGACTATGCATCATATCTACCTTTTCAGCTTCCACACAGAATTGAATAAGCGACTCGCCCACAGCTGAAAATTCAAACGAGACAAAAGCGATTTGAAGGCTCTCGTTTATTTCTATGTTGAAATTCACGTGGGTCGTGTCTGGTCTACGATTTATCCTGAATTCGTTTAAGTACTTCTCAATGATCCGCTTGCGATATATATTATTATGTTTTGCTCCTTGATAATCATAATGGAGCTGTTGCATAAGTTTTTCAAAATTAATATGTCTAACAGAAAACTTCTTAAGATCTTCTGAAGCCATCACCAGAATCGTCCAGAAATCTACAAATGAGAAATCATGCATGGAAGGCTCTACATACCATAAATCTTTATCCGCTAAGAATATTTTCACTTTGTCCGAGCCCTGCCCATCAATCAGTTCCATCTTTTCTTGATAGGTCTCTTGAAAACTTGACGTTAATTTGTCTACTCTCGACTCGAATTCGTCTTGATTATCTTGCTTATGAAACATTCTATCAATTGAAGCTTCTATGTCTCCTTGGAGCTTTAGCCAAAGTTCATTAGAAACTCCCCCAATCACGCAATGGTTGAGATGCAGAAGCATTTTTTTTGCTTCCATAGTAGAGTAATAGTTTTTAAAAACCTTCACTAATCCCCGATGGGTAATCAGCCTAGATTCACCGCGAAGACATTGTCCCAACAATCCATGTGTTTTAATCAATTCATATAACAACGGCTTGTCGTAGCCCGTATAGTCATGTAAGAAAATATCGGCAGAACCTTCATTATGAACAAAGATGTTATAGCCTTTTTCTACCCATTTATTTCTTTGTTCCGCTGTTCCGCCTTTAGCAACTTCACAATAGGACAAGACAGTGGCTAGCTGCCAATACATTTCCTCACTCAAAAACGGTCTTTTTAGTTCCTCTAGAATTTGTAAGGTTCTTTGAACATATTTGATAACACTATGTGTAGACAACTCTTTAATAGAAGTAATATTCTCATAGTTTTGATGTATTTCTTCAGCATCGATTAAATAGTTCAACCATGGGGGAGTATCTTCATTCTTATGACCCTGAAGTAGATAATCGTTGATATATTCAATATTCTTTTTCAACATAAGCATTGGCGCTCACCTCTGTTTTATTTTTTCTTCATTACGAATGCTTCTTCCCTTCATGTAAACTAGACAGCAACAGTTTCAGCTCTTCATTTGTAAGCTCCCGAAAGGTCCCTCGCTCTAGGCCAGATAATGTAAGATTCATAATTCGGATCCGTTCAAGCTTTGTCACTTTATATCCAAGCGCCTTTGACATTCTCCGTATTTGCCGGTTGAGTCCTTGTGTCAAAATGATTTTAAACTCATAATCATTCATTCGTGTTACTTCACATGGCCTTGTCATGACGCCCAAAATTTCGACACCACTGGCCATTTTTGCGATAAAATCATTGGTAATCGGTTGATCGACCTTGACTAAGTATTCCTTCTCATGAGCATTCTCCGAGCGCATCATCTTATTCACGATGTCGCCATCATTCGTTAAGAGAATCAATCCTTCCGACGCCTTATCCAGTCTTCCCACTGCAAAAATCCTTATCGGATAGTTGACGTATTCAATAATATTACCTGCAACATGAGGAGCAGCTGTACAAGTAATTCCGACTGGTTTATTCAGCAGGAGATAGACAGAATCTGCTTTTTTCGGTATCATCTTGCCATCAATCAGCACCACATCCCCTGGTGCTACCGTATCTCCCGGTTCACAAACTACGCCGTTAATGGTCATTCTCTTTGCTTCAATCAATCGATCCGTTTCCCGTCTTGAACAGAAACCCGTTTCGCTTATATATTTATTAATTCTCATCAGTCTCTCACTTTCAAGGTTGCTAGATTCATTTTAGAGGAAATTTCCACCTAATCAAAGGAGCTTTTTTTGCATATATCAGCCCATTTTTCATTTTATCAGTCGTATTACACAAATATCAGCGGTTTTCACTATTATATCAGCCATTATCATTCTTCCCCTCAAAAAAATGATAAACCCTTCCTTTATTTGATCCTGAAAAAGGTACATTCATAGAAATCAGTAGTTTGCGTGCAATTGAATCAAAAGATACATGCAGAAAATCACGACATTCACGGTTCGTGATTGAGGAATCGATGAGGAGATAGTAATCTTGGAGTGCCTGCAAATGTGCGTCTTACTCTTTAGTTAAGCATAATGAACAATACCAACTGCCCTTTTTCCGTTCCATCATTGAATGCAAGCATGTAGGACAGAAAACACCTGTAAGAGCGTCTGAAATCGGTATCGAGTATTTGCCCAACACATCCGTTACGAGTGGCGTATCTTTTTTCATAAAAAGTCGAGTTAATTTTACTTTCAAAAAAAATTAGCTTAAGGATTCATTTATGCACCAAATTTTTGTCGGTTCATGGATGACAAATCAAACAAGGACATATGTACCGAAAAAAAATAAAAACAGAAAGTGACAATCACTTTCTGCAAAAAAGTATGTATCCTAATCCCTTTAAATGCTTTCTCTAAAAAGTCCAACATGCAGTTCCAGCCCCAAGGTTCACATAATAAATTTCTGCAAGCTTGCAAGTCTCTAACAGAGCGTAATAATCTTTTCCTTCACACCCTTGTCCGGACACAAGGTTTTAAATGACTTCCGCTCCTTGCTTTAATGAGATAATTTGTTTCGTTTCATTGGATTTTAGCGCAGCCAAAACAATTTGCAGCGATTTCATTCCTTCTTCTCCAGTAATAAGCGGTTCTTTATCGTTTATGATGCATTCAATAAAGTGATCAATCACATGCGTCGTCGTGTTCCCCCCTTCTTCATTCGTTTGAATTTTATCTAGTTTATGATGGACCGTTTCGCCAGTCCGATATTCTTCAATCAATGAATATACAGGATCGGCTTCGAGACGAAGTGCACCTTTTTCTCCATAAATAACAGTAGAGTTATCACCGCCTGTTACATATGACCAGCTTGCTGCTAGCGTACCGATAATACCTGATGATGTTCGTAAAATATAAACCGCATTGTCATCCACTTCAGTATTTTCTTTTGCATTTGTCTCAATAAATGCTCCTACTTCGGTAAATTCACCAAGTAAATAGCGCATTAAATCTGCTTTGTGTACGCCGAGATCCCCCATGGCACCGATAAATGCCTGTTCTTTATTAAAAAACCAGCTTCCTGCACCGTCGATACTCCATGCTTCCGGACCCGGATGACCAAATGTTGTTTTAAAACTGTAAATTTTCCCGAGCTTCCCACTGTCAATGAGTTCCTTCGCTTTTTGGTGAGAAGAAACAAAGCGTTGATTATGAGCAATCATCAGCTTTTTGCCACTCATTTCTGCCGCTTCTATCATGGCTTTCGCTTCTTCCTCTGATGTAGCCATTGGCTTTTCACATAGAACATGTTTTCCAGCCGTAAACGCATCAATGGAAACCGGTGCGTGCAAATAGTTTGGCAGACAGATACTGACCGCATCAATTTCTGCTAAACGTAACAGATCCTTATAGTCTGTAAATGCCTTTGCAGCATACTTTTTGGCACTTTCTGCGGCCCGCTCTGCTTTAATATCACAAACAGCAATAATTTCCACTTGTGCATTTGCTTCATATTCAATTAAATGCCGGCGTCTCGCAATACTGCCACAGCCAATCACACCTACTTTTATTTTTTTCATACTATTCCCTCCTCAGATATTCAACTAATCGAACTTAGTTTATCAATTTGCTTAGCATGAAACCTTTTACCCTTTTACAGAACCACCCGCCAGACCTTTGACTACTTTTTCCTGAGAGAAGAAGTACACAACGAGAATTGGCAGACTGAATAATGTTAATGCAGACATTAACCCCGGAATATTTACTGAAAATTCGCCATAAAAATCCTGAAGACCAAGGGGAATCGTCCGATTTTCAGGACTTGAAAGTAAGACTAAAGCGAAGATAAACTCATTCCATAAATGAATAAAATTATAGATAAATACGGTCATCAACGCAGGTGTCAACATCGGCAAAATGACCCGCCAGAAAATACCGAAAGGCGTACAGCCATCCATCTCCGCTGCTTCCTCAAGTGACTTTGGAATTTCCTGCATAAACTGTGTCAAAATAAAAATGGAAATCGGTAAACTAAAAGCAATATATGGTCCTAATAGCGCCCATAATGTATCGTAGATCCCCATACTTTGAGTCAGTTTAAAAATAGGGATCAGTGTCGCATGAATGGGAAGCATCATTCCAGAAATAAACAACAGGAAGAGTGGACGATTAAACTTGAATTTCATCCTACTTAATGGATAACTTGCCAATGCCGCAATAAACATAACAATCACGACAGCAGCCACTGATACGATTAGACTATTTAAAAAGTAGTGGCTAATCCCCATCTCAAAAACAGAAGTATAGTTACTGAAATTAAAAGAACTAAAAAGGGAGAAAGGTTTTTCAAAGAAATCTCCCTGTGTTTTTAACGACGTGGAAATCATATAGAGAAATGGATAACCGGTAAAAACAAGCAATAATAAAGCTATGATATAAAGTGGGAATTTTTTCATAACTGCCATTACTCGTATCCTCCTTTTCGCTTACGTACGGATTCTAGGACTTGAATGATAATCGTGACGATTAGCGCAATAAAAAACATCAAGAAGGCGATAGCACTGGCATAACCCATGTTGAAGTTATTAAATGCTTGTTTAAACATGTAAGTACCCATTAATTCAGTTGCGCCGTTCGGACCGCCACCAGTCATAATATAGAAAATATCAAATGCTTTAAGTGATCCAACAATTGCTAAGATTGATGAACTGACAATCGTCGGCAATAAAAGGGGAATCGTAATATTTTTAAATTTTTGCCATGTATTTGCCCCATCAATCTGGGCGGCTTCATATAATTCTTCTGAAATCCCAACAAGTGCTGCTTTAAACAAAATCATGTAAAACGGAGAGAACTGCCAGACGACGACTAATAAAACCGCTATCATCGCTGTATTTTCATTGCTAAGCCAGGCAATGTTTTCAAATCCAAGGAAATTAACAAACAAATTAATGACACCATTGATCGGGTCAAACATGAGTACCCAGAGCATACCAATTGCAACCGTAGACATTAAAAATGGGAGAAAATAAATACTGTTAAATAAACGAAGCCCTTTGATAGGAGCAAATAGCATAAGCGCCATAATCAAACCTAGCGGAATCTGGACAAAAACAGATGCAAAAACAACCCAGGTATTATTTTTCAAAGCAGTCCAGAATATTGCATCTTTGAATAGCTCCACATAGTTTCCAAGACCAACAAATGTTTTTTCGGTTGTCCCATCCCAATTGTAAAAGCTGTAATTTAACGTTGCAAAAATAGGATATACAACGTATAGGAGGTATACGAGCAATGCTGGGGCAACGAATAAGCAGATTGTCATTACATTTTTGTTACGTGAAATTTTCTTCGACTTTGTCCTTCCAATCTTCTGTATTAGATCTATTTTTTCTGTCTGTGCATTCATAAAGATCCCTCCTTTGTTTGTCCCAAAAGGGTCTGACCTCACACTCTATACACCCGTTTATTGTGTCTTTTACGCTATAAACGATTTATAGAGCATGTGGGATCTGACCCTTTCTTCATAGGACGGCCTCTACTTTTTTACTTATCAAGCATTTCTTTCGCTTTCGCTTCCATCTTCTTTCCTGCTTCTTTCGGTGTCATTGTTAGCCCGAAAAGTGCCTGAGTTGTGTCTTTATGAAGTTCAGCGAGTTCCGGCGGCAATGTTTGATCGTACGGCATTTGCATGAACGTTGCATTTTGAATCAACTCATAAAGTGGCTTCATCGTTTCATCAGTTGGAATAGCACCTTTTATCGCTGTTAAAGAGCCCGTCTTATCTGTATAGATTTGCGCATTTTCCTTTGTTGTCAATTCATTAATAAGCTGTGCAGCAAGATCGGGCTCTTTTGCGCTTTTCGATACAGAAAAAACAGGACCTGTTGCTGCGCCGATTTCCGTTTGAATCCCTTTACCATCCGGTACTGTCGGGAATGGGAAGAAACCTAGTTTCTTTTCAAATTCCGGATTTTCTGCCCGTATGTTATTAATGAAAGAAGTAGTCATATCCATCATGGCTGCTTCTCCCGTGTATAGAAGTTGACGACCGCGCCCTTCATCAACAGGGATGCCATTGGCTCCTGGATTAAATGCATCCATTTTCACTAAATCTTGAATATACTCACCAGCCTTAATAAACGCTGGGTCATCAAAACCGCTTCCTGTTCGTTTAAACGCACTCTCAAATAATTCAGGGCCTGCAATGCGACTTACAAAGTTCATGAAGAAGTAAGCGCCTGGCCATTTGGTTTTATTTGTTAATGCTATTGGAATGATTTTATTTTCTTTTAGTGTCTCAATCACTTGAACAAATTCTTCATATGTTTTCGGTTCTTTCAAATTGTACTTAGCAAAGATTTCTTTATTATAGAACATAACATCTGTTGAAATACCCAGAGGGACGCCGTATACTTTTTCATCAAATTTCGTGTTAGCAATGGCATTTTCAAGGTACAAATCCTGGTCGACCTGGTCTGTAATATCAAGCACTTTACCCTGATCAACAAAGTTTTTCAGCCAGCCACCGCCCCAGCTTTGAAAAATATCTGGGGGATTACCGCCCGACATAGCGACGGAAAGTTTTTGCTTGTAAGCATCATTCGGAATACGATTGAGTTTTACTTTTGTACCTGGGTGATCTTGCTCAAACTGAGCTATTACATTTTCAAAATATTTTTCCCGCTCTCCCGGTTCGATGTGCCACACTTCAATCACTTTTTCACCCGATCCACTTTTCCCTGTCGCTTTTGAGCCGGTTCCCTCTCCTCCACAAGCTGCAAGCATGATCATTGAAGCAGCCGTTAACGTTGCTAGAAATTTTCTCATAGTCTTCCCTCCTGTTTTTTATGAAAATAGTGGTTTACACGTTCGCTAAATGAGGCAATCGCTTCTTCAAATACTTCATACTAATTTCAATGCTTTCAAGTGGTGAACGCCTGCTTCTGTCTTGTTCCACAACCCACCATTCCACATTAGCTTCTTCACCTTTTTCAAGTACTGATTCAATGTCAACGCCTCCAGTACCTAGTTCTGCAAAAAAACGTTCTTCGTCAGTCGTCATATCTTTCAAGTGAATAAGTGGAGTTCTGTTAGGATATTGCTTGATCCAAGCTAACGGATTTTGACCGGCTCTAGTCAGCCAATAGATATCAAATTCCGCTTTCACCCATTCTGGATTTGTTTCCTCAAAAATCGTTTCAAGCGCTGTACGCCCGTCCGAAAGTTTTTCTAATTCAAAATCATGGTTGTGATAGCATAGTGTAATGCCTTCTTTGCTGCATGTGTCTCCAAAACGATTTAATAGCGTAATGAGTTCACGGTAATCTTCTTCTGTTCTTCTTTCCGGAGGAAGATAGGGACAAACAAGCCTATTACTCCCAATTCTATGCTGATCATCAATTATTTTTGTTAAATCTGCCTCCATCTCTATAAGAGGTATATGGCTGGCTGCTGCACGAAGACCTAAATCATCCATAACGACTTTTAATTCTGTCGTTGTTAAATCGCCATACCCGGCAAATTCAATCCCTTCGTAGCCGAGCTCTGCTACTTTTTTCAATGTGCCAGTAAAATCTTTGCTGCTTTCCTCTCTTAATGTAAACATTTGAAGTGCAACTGGAATAGCTGTCATAAAAATTCCCCTTTTCAATTTATTGGAATGTAATCGATTGCATTATTTGTAATCGATTACATTTTCCTTCTACTGAAAATTACTGTCCTTTTATGTTGGCGCCACATGATTCACGAACGATAAACTGACTTTCAATGACATATTTTTCATGTTCAAGTGAATCACCACTCATAATCTTCAAAAGCAGTTCCATAGATTTTCTTCCCATCTCATGAAACGGTTGAGCAATCGTTGTCAGCGCTGGATCAAAAACAGCTGAAAATTTAATATCATCAAATCCAATCACCGCTAAATCTTCCGGTACTCTAATCCCCATTTCTTTTGCTGCTTTGATACCACCCATTGCCAGTTCATCGTTTCCAAAGAAAATAGCAGTTGGCTTATTGTCCTGCTTCATTAATTTTCTTACTGAAGAATAGCCACATCCGATTGAATATTCTCCTTCAATCATAAACAATTCATCAACAGGTATATTATAATGAAGTAATGCTTTACGATAGCCTTGCGCACGCTCACGACCGATTGCCACATCGAGGGGCCCTGAAACATGAGCAATTTTTCGATGACCTAATTTTATTAAATGCTCCGTTATTTGATAACCACAATTTAAATTATCAATACAAACTGCCGGAATATCCAGTTTTTCAACAAAATCAGAGGCAAGTACAATCGGATAGTCGTGAGCAATCTCCTCCCATAGCTCCTGAGCTAATTTAACTGTTAATAAAATAACGCCATCTACTTGTTTCTGTTTTAAATGATTAATATAACTTTGTGCTTTTTCCATCCTGTTATTTATATTACCTAACAAAACTTGATAACCTTTTTCAGTGGCTACTGTGTCAATTCCAGAAATAATTTCCGAGAAAACTAAGTTTGTTAAACTAGGCACAACAACTAGAATGGTCTTTGTTTGATTCGTTCGAAAATGACGGGCCAGAATGTTTGGCTGATAATCTAGCTGTTTAATAGCTTCAAAAACTTTTTGCTGAGTTATCTTTTTAACAGCTTCAGGATTTCTAAGCACTCTCGACACTGTAGCTGTTGATACATTCGCCAGTTTTGCCACATCACTCATTTTCACCATCTTCTTCTACCCCTTACCTAAAATGTAATCGATTACATTTATTATCTTGATTCTAACTTGTTCGTTTTAATTACGCAATAGTTTTTTTGAAAATTTAATTAATTATAACCAATCAAAAAGACTCCAAGCCTACACCCAGAGCCTTCACAAGCTTTTCTTGCTGACGATATTGAACAAATGATCATATCGTTCCTTCGTTCATTAATAAATAATAAAGGTTTTATCGGATGACCATAAACGGTCTCATCATTTCATAATCTTCGTGTTCCAGCATATGACAATGCCAAACATATAAACCTGCAAACGTATCAAAATGCATGATAATTCTCGTTACTTCGTTAGGGTTCACCCTTACTGTATCTTTCAAGCCTCTTTCTTGTGGTTCAGGCGGCATCACTTGACTCGTATAGTGGATGACTCTCTCCTTTTTAAAACGTTCTACGTCAAATGTTCTCCGGTCGAGCACCTGGAAATCTATCAAATGAATATGAATCGGGTGAGTATCTTGCGTTACGTTAATGAAATTCCATATTTCAATTGTTCCTAATTTCGGATTTTCTGATATAGGTGCTTCCCAATCTTTATTATCTAATAACATAATTTCACGACCGTATTGATCGGTCGCCTGATCCAATGTAAGATGTCTTTCCCTAGAAGCAGTTTGTTCATTCATTTTGGGAAGTGTTTCTAAATAAGATGGGATAACGCTCGTATCAATACTTTTAAGGGGAAGACTCACTCTAAATTCCATCACAGTACCCGTATTTTGACTGGCTGGCTGGCCAATCGGAAATGGTGCTGGTGCATCATTTTTCATGACAATATTTTTTCCCTCAAGATTGGTAAAATCAATAATAACTTCCGCTCTTTCTGCTGGAGCCAACGTGAGTTCTTTAATTCCAATCGGGTACTCCATAAATCCTCGATCTGTTCCGATTTGATACATATGTTGCCCTGAATCAAGCCTAATTCGATAGAAACGAGAGTTAGATGCATTCAACAGCCTAAACCGATATTTACGCGCTTCTACTTTTAAATAAGGCCATATTTTCCCATTTACAAGGTTTGTGTCCCCAAAAAATTCAGGAACAATCGATGTTTCTAATTCTTGAACTGTTTTATCCGGCTGCTTTGGGTAAAATAGCGAACCATCTTCATTAAATGATTTATCCTGGATGATAAGTGGGATATCATATTGACCACTAGGTAAGTTCAATAAACGTTCCCCTTGATTTCGAATAAGATAAAAACCTGCCAAGCCTGCATAAACATTAAGTCTAGTGATGCCGAGAGCATGATCATGATACCAAAGCGTAGATGCGCGCATATTATTTGTATATTGATATATTTTCTTTTTGAAATATGGACCGACTTGTTCGAACCCTTTCGTAAACCAAGACTCTGGATACCCATCACTTTCCCATTCCACACTGGCACCATGTACATGTACGACCGTTCTTACATCTGGTACATCTCGATGGGCGCCGTGCACCGTATAATCAATCGGAAAAAGATGCTTCTTAGGAAGATTATTGATCCATTTAATCCATACTCTTTCTCCACTTTCCACCTCGATTGTAGGACCAGGATAACTTCCTTCATAGCCCCATACCGTTGTTTCCATTAACTCACTATGGAGGGATTGCCTAAATTCAGTCATATTTACTTCATAATACGTATCATATTGATTTTTTTGACAAGGTTTTAAAACGGGGGGAATTAGGAGTTCATCTACAAATTTAGAAAGAATCATCATTTTACTCCTTTATAGACTGCCGACTTACTATTACTTTATTGGATTTAGAAGATAAATATGCCGTTATATATTTTGATTAAAAGATCTCAGTTCTTATACTCATTCCGGAACATAATGGCCTAAAGTACTGGGCGTTCCCACTTTTCTATTACTCTGCTTTCACATTTATATGTCGTAATCATAGATAAGTAGTCTGACATCTTTCGTTAAAGCAGGGGGAAATTAATCGTTCAATTTATATACAATCCTTCCCACACAAAAAAACCAAACAACAAAACATCTGCTGTTTGGGTACCTATTACTCTACAATTGCATTCAGCTTTTCTTCCAATGCATGAACGTCACTTACTTCTTTATCAATTGTCTGCTTTAATAGAGCTTTTTGATTTTCTTCTGCTTTCTTCAATGCTTGGATTTCAACATCCACTTTCGGGTCCTTCGTTTCAGACTTCGATTGAAGACTGTTAATTACGTCATATAGATCCTCATGTCCGATGATTTTCCCATTCCCCCAACTTAATCGATCTGCGCCTTGGTCAAGCACCTGGTTCGTGAAAAAGTCGAATGTTTCACGATCAAAATGATACGCATACCAGTTATTATCAACGAGCCATAAATAATCATCAAGCGCCACATTCACATTACCTTTTTGCAATGCGTCTAGTGCACGGCCAATCGCATCAAGGTTGTTCTGCGCATGTTCATGAGGAAAAAGCGGCTCATCCTCCCATGTCAAATTTAAGAGATGATCTTGAGAATAACGGAAAACCTCCCGTAATTTGTCATTGAAATCCTTATTTTCAGATAGTAATTCTTTCGCTTTATTCTCATCGCCGTTAACAAGTGCAGCCTTGTAGTCAGCATTAATTTTATTGACTTGTTTGGTTACTTTTTCAGCAGTAGCAATCACCATATCCAAGCCTGCGTTCAATTCTACAGTATCAATTCCTGCAGTAGCATTCACATCTACATTGATTGTGTCTTTCATCGCTTTAAAACGTTCAGTAAAATCCAACGGCATAACAGCTGTTTGATCATATGCTTGAACAAGCAAGCCGTACAGATTATGGTGGAATTCAAACGCTTTTTCGTTATAAGTAGATGCATTATCGAATTGTGAATGGTAATGAGTTTTCATAAAATCAGAGTCTTGGAAATCATTACGCTGAGCAGGAATTCCACCAAGTGAATAGGAAAAATCGTCAGACCATGTTCGCAATGGAGAAACAACACTGATTCCGTCTTTATAAACTCCTTCTACTTTCGGTACTTCTTTCGAAAACTCTGTCAGAAACTGATCTAATTCATAAACAGACCGTATTTCATCTGCACTTGTATGCTCATAGGCAGGTAATTCAAAGTTAATGTTTGCGACGACTTGTTTTTGCCATTCTGGACGTGCTTCAAAGATTTGTCTATAAGCACCTGTGGACCAATCATATCTTGAATTTGCAATTCCCCACTCCTCTGCAGCCTGGGCAACAAATACAATAGTTTTCTCCGGTTCGTAGTTGCTGTCAATTAAACCTTTGGCAATACCAGCTAATAATCCAATCGCAGCCGAATCATCTTGAAAGCCATCAAAATACGCATCATAATGAGCGCTTAACAGAATGATAGAATCCTCGTCTTTCCCTGGTATTTCACCAACAATATTGTACGACTTCGCATCTTTCTCAACGATTGATACGGCATCCAATGTTACCCGTAAGTTTTCTTGTTTCGTCTCTTTCATTAATGCAAGTAAACCGTCTGCATCTTTTCTCGAAATTGAAAACGCTGGAGTATCATCCGGTCCGCACAAATCTTGTGCATTCAATGCTTCTGGATCTATCTCCCCATATCCACCCTTTTGTGCAGCAAGAACCGCTTTTGCTCCTTTTAAAGAAGCTTGATAGGCAGGATAATTAATCCACCATTCATCTCTTTGATTAATATCAATTAACACTAATTTCCCTTTCACATCAAGACCTTCTAGATCCTGTTTCGTTCCTTTTCCAGCATAGACCACTTCAAATTCTTCAGGTCCATCTGTTACAAAATTCGCCTGATAGCCGCCTAAGACCAATTCATGCTTCTCATTATTTTGGTCAACATATGTGAGGTCCGCTTTCTCAAACTCCCAGCTATCGACAGTTACCTCGTCCTTCGTAACATTCTTCAATCCAATCTTCTTAAACTCTTCTGTCAGCATTTCTCCAGCCTCAAACTCAGCTTTCGAGCCTGCTGGTCGATAGCCTAATTTCTCGTTTGATTTATAGGTTGTTAGCTTTTTAGCCAAATCAAAAGAATAATTTGTATCTACCTTTTCAAGATATTCAGAAGCACTCGTTGCTTTTTGAGAAACATCTTTCTTCTCAGATGCAGGCTTTAATTTCAAGCTGAAATACCCCGCAATTAGTATCACGATCATTAATAGTATTGCTAAACTCCATTTTTTCAATGACGATTTCCTCCACATTTGTTTAATTTTCTACCAATATGAAATATATCAACTATACTTTTGAACAGCAAGGCTTTTTTAAGTGCCAGTCAACATTCGAATTTCTCCCAAAAAAGCAAAGGATTAAACCTTGCCACAACTAAATACAGTACAAGATTAGTGTATGGAACACTACATCCTGATTTAGAGTGTGAGGTTAGACCCTTATACGCCCTCTTTCTTTGAATCCTCTTCCAATCAATAAAGATTCATCATCGACTTACTTTATAGTTTTTAATTGTTAAAGATGATTATTATTCACAATTTCTTTGTCAGGAATTCATCGACTAAATAACCTGCTTGAGGAAAGTGTAATCCTAATTGCCAAGCTTCAATTCCTTTTAACCGGTAATCAACTATCATTTGGCGTTTTTGAGCAAGAGCCTTTGCGTCTTCGAACCAAACAATATGTAGCTTACCGGATCCATCTTGGTAGCGATAGAAAGGTCGTTGATCTTCAATGGAATATTGAATGGGTACCTGATATTTCATAGCTGTCTCGATTGTATCCATAACAGAAATAGCACGTGCGCTCATAACAGCCCCATTAGACATTGTCCAATCATATCCATACCTTGGTACACCAAGGATGATTTTATTTCTTCTCATGAACTTTTGAGCATATTCGATTGTTTTTCTAACTTCTTTTATAGGAGCGACAGGTCCAGGTGGACTACTTGCTTCATGCCAGTCATAGGCCATGATAAAGACAAAATCAACAGCGCACCAATTCCTCCATAATCATATCCTTGTAACCAGGAAATATCATCACTTGTTTTCGCGGGCACGGCAACGGACGTATAATATCCTTCTGGCCCTAAACGCTCTCGTAACAAGCGTAAGAAACCACTATATATATCCCGATCTACCCCACGTGTTCTTTCAAAATCACTATTCACTCCAGCATAATTCTTACTTTTGATCAAATTGTAAATCTGATCAATTACCCATTGTCTTAATTCAGGATTATTTAAGATTCTCCCTACTAAATCTGGACTAAATCCCGTCTCCGTTAAATTGGTTATTACAGCCAAAGGCGCTACTTGATTCCCTCTGCGTTTTTTCACTATTATCTTCCTAAAGAAGTATGGAATTTTGACAATGAAAGCAAAAAAATCAACCAGATAGATCTGGCTGAATACGAATGAACCCAATTAATTAGCTTTGATTTTCACTTATCTTTCCTTTGTCACCAAATTTAATAGACTATCTCTGTACGGGGGATAAGCAATTCCTTTCTCGGTGACAATCCCGGTAATGAGTTCATGGTCGGTTACATCAAAGGCTGGATTGTATGCTTTCACATTTTCAGGAGCCATTGGTTTTTCATACCATGCCTTTGTAATTTCCTCCGGATTTCGAATCTCGATTGGAATGTCATCCCCTGTTTCACACTCGATATCGACCGTAGACAGAGGTGCACATACATAAAATGGAACCCGATAATACTTAGCCAAAATCGCCAAGCCCGACGTACCAATTTTATTGGCTGTATCGCCGTTAGCAGCTACACGGTCACACCCTACTAAGACTGCCTGAACTTTCCCTTCCTTCATAACAAGCGAGGCCATGTTGTCACAAATTAAAGTAACGTCTACTCCTGCTTCTTGCAACTCCCATGCAGTTAAACGGGCTCCTTGAAGAAGAGGTCTTGTTTCATCAGCGAATACTTTGAAGTCGTACCCTTTTTCCTTGCCCAAATAAACAGGTGCGAGCGCTGTACCATACTTAGCCGTCGCGATTGTTCCTGCATTGCAGTGAGTTAAAATTCCAAAGCCAGGTTTTAATAAAGTAAGAGCATGCTCGCCAATCGACCGACACACGATTTCATCTTCTATTCGAATCTTTTCCGCTTCTTCCTTCAGTGCATTTTTTATTTCTGTTATACTTTTTTCTGCTACCTTTTGTAAGCATTCTTCCATTCGATTCAATGCCCAAAATAAATTAACTGCCGTCGGGCGGGAAGAAGCTAAATATTGTTTATTTTTTTGAAAATCATCATATAACTCTGGAAATGTAACTGCCTTAGATTTTTTGGTTTCTAAATAAATTCCATATGCAGCGGCAATTCCTATTGCTGGTGCTCCCCGTACTTTTAAATGATAAATGGCATCCCAAATTTCTTTAATAGTTGAAAGATGTAAATAAGCTTTTTTATTTGGCAAGAGAGTTTGGTCTAAAAGAATCAGCTCATCTTCTTGTTCATTGAGCTGCACCGATTGTATCGTTTCTACTGGTGATGTCATCGTTGTTGTTTGCCTCCTTAACTTTTCGAGCACTTTCTAGCAAGACCTTTACGAAGTCTTTGCCTATTTTGATATGTGACCGCTCGAGAATAAAGGTCTTTCCTGCTGTTAAGCAAATTTTTTCTGCTTGAACACGGTCGTTCGAATTCGATATGGATGTAATATCTTTAACATGAGCAATCCCAATAATTCTTCTGCATAGCTCAAGACCGGTAACGGCTGCTGCATCATTCATAATGGAATTTAAATATGATATTTTAAAGCCTGGTGCCGTCGCTGTTTTTTCTGCTACTTTTTCATCCCACAACTGTAAAAACTTTTCTTGAAACAATCGAATAACTTCATCAATTGTTTGTTCCAAATAGCCCAAATATTCTTCTCTTTTCGATTCATCTACGATTGTGAAACTAGCATTCACATAAGCAAACATTAGATTAGCCACTACATTGCCGACATCATAGCCAGCTGGACCATAAAAGGCAAATTCAGGATCAATAATCTTCGTGGAATTTTCCTTGATAAAAATAGATCCGGTATGGAGATCACCATGAAGCAATGACTGGGTATTCGTCATAAACTCGAACTTCAACTTGGCCGTTTCTAGTCCTAGCTGTTTATCATTCCATATATGATCTCGAATAAATTCTTTCGTCCCTTCAAATACATCATTTTGCTCACAATCGTAGAATGGTTCTGTATAGACTAAATCCTCGGTTATTTCACACAACTCTGGATTAATAAATTTCTTCACTAATTCTTTCTTTTCCTTATGCCCCATTACAACATCCGATGTAAGCAATAATGTATTAGCTAGAAACGTACTGATATGCTCCGCAAATAAAGGGTATTTTTTATAACTCAAAAGTGCTGTACGCATAATTTCATGATCCGATAAGTCCTCCATTACACAGCAATTCATAATAGGATCATACGAATAGAAAATGGGAACAAAACCCGGAGCCAGTTCGTCATGAAGTTTCAATAGTTCACTTTCAATACGATTGCGGTCAGGAGAAACTTTAAAACTATCAGATATACGGGCTACTGGTCCCGCTTGTTTTATAATAATAGATCTACCACTCTTTGGCTCAACTACTCTAAACACATAATTTAAGTTCCCATCGCCAATTTCACGACATTCAAGCTCGGCATCATGTGCAAAGAAATCCAGTTTACTTTGCACATAATCTACGACATCTTGTTCATTCATCGTAAAATAGCTAGTCGTAAAGTCCTTCATATAAACCCCCTCCTAAACAGCCACACTCAATGAAAAATTATTTAAAACTAGTAATATGACTACTTTAAATATTGCGATAATTTAGCGTGCAGACTCTTCCTCGTAAACAGGCACCCAACCTTCTGCCGTGACAAAAACTCGTATGGCAACTACTCTGCGATCGTCATCTAATGTGAAATAATGACGAACCCCTACTGGAACAGAAATGAGGTCTCCAGGATGTAAGTGAACTTCAAAAAACGGGCCATTTTTTCCTTGAATAATAAATACGCCATGCCCACTCACGATAAATCGTACTTCATCATCTGTATGGTGATGCTCACGCTGAAAATTTTTTAATAACTCGTCAAGATTAGGAGTATGCTCTGCAAGTGAAATGACGTCCCAAGCCTTGTAGCCTCGTCTTTTTGCGATATCCGTAATTTCAGGTTGGAAAACTGTTAATATTTCTTGTTTTTCTTCATCACTTAACACATACTTCTCTTGTAAGTGAGACGGTAATTTTGAAATATCCCATGATTCATAAATCACGCCTTGTTCTTGCAAAAATACAATTACTTCCTCTTGGTTATCAATTACTTCATTCGTTCCTTGAATAACAATCGTTGTCATCATATTTCCTCCTCGTAATTATAATTAGATAAAGTGAAACTTTAGTTTCTTTGTCCCTCACCTACGCTAATGCGAATTGCTCTAAACATTTGGAGAGAGCTTACTGCCCGTCAATGCGGGTGAAATAAACTAAGTAGACTAGTTAAGATAAGTGTCTTGCTCCATAAAGACCGGCTTTTGCCTGAAGTAATGTGAGCTGATACTGAAATAAAAACTCACAGGCTTCGAGAATTTTTTTAGCTTCAAAGCCATCTTTCCCCCACGCGGTGATTCCGTGATTACGAATCAACACGGCTCCCTTATTTTCATTTGCAAAGGAAGAAAAAGCTTCTGCTAATTTGGGGATATCTGCATAATTCCTGATAATTGGAATGATAAGCTCTGCATCTTCATCCCACCGGTCAAATGCCTTTATTAGCTCCTGACCTTGAAACACCACTTGTCCTTCATCGCCATACAATTCAGAAATCACATTGTTCGCTACCGTATGGACGTGGAGGCTACAGCCTGCATCCGTTTTTTTGTATATTTCACAATGTAGAAGCGTCTCAAAAGAAGGCCTCACATTCGTGCTGCCGACAGGATTTCCACCATCATCTACAAGCAGAAAGTCCTCATTTGTTTTTCTACGTTTATCCTTGCCGCTTGCTGTGACAAGAAATTGCAATGGATCATTTTGTACTTTTATTGCTAAATTACCGCTCGTACCCATAAACCAATCTCTCTCGGCCAATTCAGCTTTTATCTCCATAAGTTCATGATGACGAGTAAGTAACACACTCATTTTCCAACCCCCTTCGTTTGACTGCTTTTTTGTAATTTTTCTAAAATATCTATGCAATCATAAAACGTATCAAAAGGGTGAAATGGAATCGAAAGTTCGTCGCATTTTTCAGCTAAATAATCTCTTGCTATGACAGTATGAGAAATTTTTGAAGCTTCTAAATCTGTTACAGAATCGCCAATGACAATCGCGTGTGTATTAGTATTCGAGATTCCCCGGATTATAGCAGGTTTGCAGCATCCGCAATTTTGATTCGTACATTCCTCATCACATGAGTGAGGCCAATGTATCTTGATTTTTTCTCCACTGAAATCAGCTTCATTACAATACACTCCAGCTATCAAATCGAAGGGTGAAAGAATTGGTTTAACGAAAAAATCCATTCCACCACTTACGATATAAAGAGGGATATGTTTCTTTTTCGTATATTGAACAAATTCGCTAAACCCATCGCGAATCTCAATATTTTCTAAAACAAACTTAGTAATCTCTTGTTTTAGTGAAGATGGAAGGAGATGAAACATGTTGCCTACCCCTTCTTGGATACTGACCGAACGAGATAAAACTTGATCCTTCCACATCTCCCATTCTGGAGGAGCAAATTG
The DNA here is from genome assembly GCF_001510645.1 of Paenibacillus sp. FJAT-29882. GTDB lineage: Bacteria > Bacillota > Bacilli > Bacillales > DSM-1321 > Peribacillus. The sequence goes on from NZ_LMVB01000002.1 coordinate 67,421, forward strand.
CTTCATTATACTAACAATATTGTCTTTCTTTGTAACCGTACCATCAAAGTCACAAAAAATGATTGGATTATTCACTTCGTAACCACGTCCTTCCAGCCCCATAGCCGGACTGCCTCCTGAAGTTCAAATGCAGCAGTTTCTTCTGAAAACGCAGTCCCAGAAAGCACCAATTCAATTGCTTGATGAAACGCTTTTCCACCACCCTGAGCTCCTTGTGGATGTCCATGAACACCTCCACCTGCATTAATGACACAATCCTTCCCAAAATCTTGGATCAATAATGGAACAAGTCCTGGGTGAATCCCAGCCGATGGTACAGGAAATACCGATTTAATCTGTGTTTCTTTTATTAACTCCTCTTTAACCGCCATCACCTTATCTCTGTCCAAGGCTACACTGCCATATGGTGATGGAAACAAGGAAAAGTCCGCTCCTGCCAATCTTTCCAATTTCCCTAACAGTAAGGCATGAGAAAACCCATATTTTTCTGATGAAGTAAATGCACCGCTAACGGCAGGGTGAGCCATAATTGGAAGAGCAATCTCCTCATCTTCTCGTAAACTTTGTAAGACATCGAGACCATAAGCAAAAACGTTAAATAACAAAACATCCGCACCTAAATCCTTTGCTTTTCTAGCTTGATCCCTTAGTTCGAACGTTTTTCCTGTTAAATTCACGGCATATAATGTTCGATGACCAGTTTCTTCATACACTTGATCAAGTACTTTCTTTCCTGCTGCTACTCTTTTTTCAAGAGGAGTAAGCGGGTTTTCAAAGAGGATTTCATCGTCCTTTACTAGGTCAACACCACCCAAGGCCTGTTCTCGTAATTGGTTGAGCAGATAATCTAAATCCCTCCCAATCACTCCTTTGAAAATACTCATAATTAATGGTCGATCATAGACATGGAGCTTATCGCGAATGCCTGCAATTCCGTAACGAGGACCTGGAAAATAGCTTAAAAGGTCGTGATCAAACTTTAAATCTACTAATTTAATTTCTCCATCTAGCGATAATTTTCCGAAAGTTGTCGTGAGGATAGCAGGAATATCTTTTGAAAAATTAGCCCCTGGAAAAGCAATGTGAATTTCACCAACGGTTTTTCCAGATCCCCTCTCTTCACCCACTTCTTTGATCATGACAACTCGGCCTTTATGATTTTTTAATTGTTCTTGTTCGAGCAGCGGCAGATTAGTCCAAGAACCAACCGTTAGACCAAGCGCTATTTCTTCGGCTTTTTTTTCCAAGCTTGATGAATCAGTTATAATGCTGTACACAGCTGTTACTTCGCTCATTTTCGCCACTTCTTCCTTTCAAAAAATATAAAAAACCCCTTCAATAAGAAGAGGTTTCCGAATAAAAAACAACTTCTTATCTATCAGCATTTCTGCTGCAAGAATTAGCACCGTGCTTAAAAATAAGTCGGTTGCCGGGTATCATAGGGCTTGTCCCTCCACCTGCTCTTGATAAGATTTTGTATATAAAAAATTTAAGTTTAATGTAATTTCGTATAAATTATGCCATTTTGCATGATTACTGTCAATGTATTTTTAATTATTTTTATATTTTGATTACTAGATAAAGTGAAACTTCAATCAGTCTTTACGGACAGTAGCCCCCACATAAGCTTCTTCGATTCCTCTAAGCCTTGAGATGGGGGGCCCTGACTTCCGTTAATGCGGGATAAAAGTGGTTAAAAACCTGCTTTCAGGATTTTAGTAAGTGAATTCCCACTACCTTATTCATCCGTCTATTACCTCACTAATAAACTTAAGCTGAAATATGGGAATGAACACTTTTTTGACTTTCCCACTTATGCAGCAATTTGAAAATCGGCGGCATCACGAGACAAACTACGATAATTCGGAGCACCTGCACAGCCACTACAAATGTGGAATTACTTCTTCCTTTCATATGCTTCAATCGTTCGCAACACGGTTCTTGCTAAAATCTCTGCCCCTGTATAGATGCAATCATGATTAAAAGTCATATGTGGATGATGTAGCCCCGGTTTTAAATCACAGCCTAAGCCAAGCATTGTCGTTTTTAAATGAGGGTTTTTTAGTGTGTAAAAATGAAAATCCTCGCCTCCAGAAGAAACAATCGGCTCCATTACATGTTGCGCTCCAATACTCTCAACAATCGCTTTTTCCATATAACCTCTTGCCTCTTGATTGACAACTGCCGCCGCAACATATCCCTTTGCTACCAACTGGATTTTCACCCCATATAAATTCGCCAATGCGCTTGCTATTTTCTCAATTTTTTCAGTTAGCTCATCCATCACTTCATTTGTTTGTGCCCGTAAATCTATACAAAACGAAGCTTTCCCTGGAATTAGATTCCCAGAATCACCACCGGCTATAAATTTAGTCATTTTCGCTGTATAAGGAACCAATGGGTCGAGGTGAATACCCTTGATTTCTTGAATAAGGGAGGAACCGATTTCAATCGCATTCTGCCCAAGATGAGGCCGTGCACCATGAGCATCCTCGCCGATGATTACTCCTTCAATAAACTTCGCTGCACCGTGATAAATCGCGGCAACCGCTTGGCCGTTCCTCAATTCTTGAATGGGTCTTAAGTGAACACCATAAAGAAAATCAACATCATCAACAACGTGCTTTTCAACCATTTTTAACGCGCCGGTTCCTTTCTCTTCAGCAGGTTGAAAAATAAACTTGAATCTTCCTTTTTGAAAAGCATTCATTTTTTTCAAAAGCAACATAGCTCCGATTGTCATCGTCATATGTGCATCATGACCACAGCTATGGTTGGCTTGAAACTGACCGTTCACTTCCTGCCAAAGCGCATCCATGTCTGTTCGCAGACCCACACAAAAATCACCACTCCCCATTTCTACAACGAGCCCTGTACAATCAACAAACATATGGACTGGAAAACCATGTGTAACGAGGATTCGCTGAATATACGCAGTTGTCTCATATTCCTTCCAACTAACCTCTGGATTCTGATGCAAATGCTCAAATATGCTATCCAGCGTCGGTTTAAGCTGTTCGATGTATTCTTTCATGTTGTCCCTCCCTCTCTGAATTTATCTAATTACTAATATAATAACATCTTTCCATTCTGATCGTTTTTAAAGCATATTACGGGTAAGTAAGCCTTTTCCCCCGTCAAGTATGTGTTCCTTCGATTTTTGTTTAGTAGAACAAGACGTATTTTTTTATTCAATAAACGGGTCATTGATGAAGTAACAAAAAAGCCCAATTTCTCAATTTTACTGAGAAATTGGGCTTTTCATATTGGGTTTTCCTTAATTGCGGATTAGATAATCGAATGCACCTAAGGCTGCATTCGCACCCGATCCCATAGAAATAATGATCTGTTTATACGGGCTATTAGTACAATCGCCTGCAGCAAACACTCCAGGTATGTTCGTAGCGCCATGTTTATCTACAACGATTTCACCGCGAGTACGTTCAACTGTTTCGCCTAACCAATCGGTATTTGGTACAAGACCGATTTGAACAAACACACCCTGCAATTCAATATGCTGAGTTTCTCCTGTATCACGATCAACGTAGGAAATACCATTTACCTTGTCAGTACCGGTAATTTCTTTTGTTTGAACGTTCGTGAGGACCGTTACATTAGGTAGACTGTATAGACGATCTTGTAGTACAGAATCAGCTTTCAACTCATGATTAAACTCAAGAACCGTTACATGTTTCACAATGCCTGCAAGATCAATCGCTGCCTCAATACCAGAATTTCCGCCGCCAATAACCGCTACGTGTTTTCCTATAAACAATGGTCCATCACAATGAGGGCAATATGCTACACCTTTGTTCTTAAACTCTTCTTCGCCGGGTACACCAACATTGCGCCAACGAGCACCTGTTGAAATGATTACGGTCTTACTCTTTAGAACTGCACCGTTTTCGAGTTCAATTTCGATGAATTCTTTCTTTTCTAAACGCTTAGCACGCTGTAAATTCATCACATCAATATCATACTCTTTAACATGTTCTTCAAGACTGGCTGCGAGCTTAGGGCCTTCAGTATACTTGACACTGATAAAGTTCTCAATGCTCATGGTGTCCATGACCTGACCGCCAAAGCGTTCAGCAACAACGCCTGTACGAATGCCTTTACGTGCTGCATAGATCGCTGCACTTGCACCGGCAGGGCCGCCCCCAACAACAAGTACATCGAATGGATCCTTATCAGCAAACTCTGATGCGTCTGGAGCATTGCCTATCTTGGAGAGGATTTCCTCTAGAGACATACGGCCGCTACCAAAGGATTCTCCATTGAGGAACACCGTTGGCACTGCCATGATGTTTCTGCTTTCCACTTCTTCTTTGAATGCCGCACCGTCAATCATGGTATGTGTAATGCCAGGATTAAGAATACTCATCAAGTTCAGTGCTTGTACAACATCAGGACAGTTATGGCAACTCAGGCTGATGTAAGAGTCAAAATGATATTCGCCGTTAATGTTTTTAATTTGATCAATTACCTTTTGATCCACCTTTGGAGCTCTTCCACTAACCTGTAGTAGAGCTAATACTAATGAAGTAAATTCGTGTCCCAAAGGAATACCAGCAAAAGTTACCCCAGTGTCTTCGCCGATACGATTCACACTAAAACTCGGTGTTTTTGGTAGGTGTGTTTTCTCTACATTAATTTTGGATGACATAGCAGCTAATTCATCCACTAAAGCTAGCATATCATTAGATACATCATCAGCTCCTGCACTAACTTTGAGTAACACATCGCCTTCCATCAGTTGAAGATATTGGGTTAATTGTTCCTTTATGTCTGCGTCCAGTATCATTTATTGTACTCCTTAAATCTTTCCTACAAGATCAAGGCTTGGTTTAAGTGTAGTAGAACCTTCTTGCCATTTAGCTGGGCAAACTTCACCAGGATTGTTTCTAACATATTGTGCTGCTTTAACTTTGTTAACAAGAATGCTTGCATCACGGCCGATGCCACCTGCGTTAACTTCAACAGCTTGGATGATGCCGTCTGGATCAATGATAAAAGTACCGCGATCAGCAATCCCTTCAGCTTCGATCAGCACATCAAAGTTGCGAGAGATTGTATGTGAAGGATCACCGATCATTGGATAGGTAATTTTACCAATCGTTTCTGAGCTATCATGCCATGCCTTATGTGTAAAATGAGTATCTGTTGAAACGGAATACACTTCAACCCCTAGTTCTTTTAGAGTTGAGTACTGGTTTTGTAGATCTTCAAGCTCAGTTGGACATACGAATGTAAAGTCTGCTGGATAAAAGCAAACTATACTCCATTGACCTTTTAGGTTTTCTTCAGTAACATCGACAAACTGACCATTTTGATAAGCTGATGCGTTGAAAGGTTTTACTTCTGTTCCAATTAGAGACATAATTAATTTCCTCCTGCGTGTGTTTTTGAGAATTATAAATAGTTGGTTTCAGGACATCTATCCCAAACTCTAGTTACTTATATATCGATAATTATCATCTAAATATAACAATTATTATTTAACTATAATAATTCTAATTCAATATTCATTATCGTATAAAAGTAATTGTTTTGTCAAGGAAAATGCATAACTTTACCGATCGTTGTTTTAATTGATGGTTTTCTTTGATAATGGACTTTACTTTTATTCTACCCCATCACTAATAAAATATTTCAATAGCTTCGGAATGCTGTAACCTCCAATATAAAAACTTTACTACCAAAAAAATTCCACATAAGATTAAATACCCTTTTCCAGTAGAGACGTGCACTCTACTTGGTCGGGCCGGCATGATAGTAGACGGCAGAGCCTGATTCTTATATAAAGGGGTAGCCTTACTAAAATAACTGGCCGCCTTAAAGAGCGCAGCCAGTTATTTTCCTTATTCTTTTACAGGGTCCAGTTTCTCTTTTGAAAAAAACCAGCCACCTAACGCAATCAAAATCAGCACGACATAGAAGATAGTTTTCCAAGCCACTGAATGGGCAAACGCTTCAGGCAATATTGCTAACGCTGGATGTGATAATGTGTAAATAGCTAGTTTCACACCGACCCAGCCGACGATCATAAATGCAGCCACTTCAAGCCCTGGTCGAGTATGCAGCAGTTTCACAAACACATTGGCCGCAAAACGCATGATAATTAATCCGATCAATCCACCTGCGAAGATTACGATAAACTTACCGCCGTCTAAGCCACCAATATTCGGTAAGTTCGTATCTGGAAGCGCCATTGCCAATGCAACGGCGGCAAGGATCGAGTCTACCGCAAACGCAATATCCGCTAGTTCCACTTTGAAAACTGTCGCCCAAAAGCCAGCTTTCTTCGTTTCCTTTTCCTCAGTAACGTTTTCTTCACTCTTCTTTACTAGAAGTTTTCTAAATATATGGTTCAAGGCAATAAATATTAAATAAATGGCGCCAATCGCTTGGACCTGCCATACATCGACAAGATATGAAATCGCAAACAGCGAGCCAAAACGGAAAACAAACGCTCCTGCAAGTCCATAGAATAACGCTTTTTTCCTTTCTTCATCCGGTAGATGCCTTACCATAATCGCCAACACAAGCGCATTATCCGCAGCTAAAAGCCCTTCAAGTGCAACCAACACAAGTAACACCCAACCATACTCAAGTAAAATTGAAAATTCCATATGTCCTAACTTCCCCTCTTTCATTTTTTAAAATAGGTTACCCCATTAGCTTATGTTTTTCCTTAAGTGTTTCCGGTGATAGCTGAACCATCCAGTTCACAACAATTCCAAAAATCATCACATCATCCACTATTCCAATGAGCGAGAAGAAATCTGGAATCAAATCAAACGGAAATACTGCGTACCCAATCATGAATACTATTCCCATCACTTTTTTATGAAGCTGAACTTCGCGTGAAATGAAGAATTCCTTTAGAAACGGAAGAACCGTCCAAAACTTAATGATAAATAGGAAACGTTTAGCAAATTTACCGACCGAACTCACCTCGCTTTTATTGAAAGTTGAAAAATAATCAAACAAAAAACCTTTACCAAAATACGGTAAAGGTTTGAAATTCTATGGTTATACCTTTACCCTTCTTCGGTAAAGGTCTTGCTAACAACATCAAGTTGCCAACAAAGCCGAGAGAAATTCTCTGAAATGACGACTTTGCTGTAAAAGCTACTCCCCTTTAGGAGAATATTCAATTATTTACCATTATTATACTATACATATCGCAGTTTTGTCAAATAAAGTGAAACTTCCATCAGTGCTTTTTTTATCCCCCACCTATTTTTTTCTTGAATCTCGCACAAAAATTGAGGTGGGGATATTACAGCCTGTTAAATTGGGATGAAATAATCTGTACCACCTCTTATATGAAACCTTCAGAAAAAAATTAAAATGCAAAAAGAAACAGAAAGCCCTGATACAAATGGCTTTCTGCTCCTAAGTATGTTCAATATTGATTAAATGGTGCCAAACACCATTATCTTAGCTCTCAGTCGAAGTAGCTGCCTTACGCTCATTTCGCTTATGAATGATAAACGTAATTACGAACGCAACAACGATGATGCCAAAAAATGCTGTATGTGGTACATGAATATTAAATACACTCAATAACATCTTAAGCGCAATAATCCCGATTAAAATGAAAGCTGTATTTTCAAGTTCAGGAATTTTATCAATTAGATTTAGGAATACTCGAGCTACTGTACGCATTAATAAAATCCCAATCATACCGCCCAATAATAGTACCCAAACTTGATCCGAAATTGCGAAGGCTGCCAGAATCGAGTCAGCCGAGAAGGCGATATCCATTCCTTCTACCATAATGACCGTTGCCCAAAACGTTCCAAATGTACGGACTAACCAAGTGTTTTTATTGAATTCTTTTACTTCATCATCCTCGCCGGATTTTTTCCGGAAATGACTGAAAGCAATCCATCCAAGATAAAGTGCACCTAATACTTTAATCCACCAGAAGTTAACTAAGTAAACGCCGATTCCAATGAAAATGAATCTAAATACATAAGCACCTAATAAGCCATACATCAATGCTTTTTTTCGTTTTTCTTCTGGAAGATGTTTAACCATGACTGCCAGCACAAGTGCATTATCAGCTGATAGTAACCCTTCCATAATAATTAATGTCCCAATTAATCCCCAAGCTACAGGATCCGTTAACACTTCTCCCCACATTTCCCAGTCGAAGAATAAAGCGTACGTACTAAACATTTGATTTAAAATTTCCAAAAAAAGATAACCTCCCTAAAATATTGAACTATAAAATCTGCTTGGATATGAAAATACAGTATCTTTCTTTTTTTAAAAGATACGCTCACAATCCGCACTACATTCCACGATAATCACGCCAACGTGATTTGTATAGTCTAAATCATACCATGAGTAAGGGAGTAGGACAATTATTAATTACTTTTTTACAAAAAAATAACACCTTTCCCTTTACGAATGGTGTTATTATCTTTAAATTTCCATTTATTTATTTATTACTTCTGCGTAACTCTCGGTAAGTTTCACTGTACCTCAACAATCGGGCTTAACAGCCTGTTAAGCTGAGATAAAATTTCCCACTTTACAATCCATCATTACAATTTATAATAGGAAGTAATAGACTAAAAGCTGCATGGCAAGTTTGCGGCAGGTGGATTTTTCTTAAAGTTTACAACTTTACTTTTCGCCACCCATCCTTTATTAAGGGGATGGGTGGCTTTATTGTTTTATAGGAGGTTTTTTAATGGGTATATGGAAATATGCTTTACTAGTCTTTCTTGGTGGCTGTTCATACGGAGTTATCTCATCATTTGTTAAATTAGGTTATAAAAATGGTTATGGAATAAGTGATTTGACGGGCAGTCAGTATTTGCTTGGAGCCATTATGTTATGGATTATTACGATCTTTGTCCCCAAAATTAGGTTAAGTGGTAAACAATGGCTGATTTTGTTGATCAGCGGAATGCCCATGGGTTTAACTGGGATTTTTTATAATAAATCACTGGGATATGTCGATGCTTCATTTGCTATTATCCTGCTTTTGCAATTCACCTGGATCAGCATTATTTTACAATACATTTTTGATAAGAAAGTACCGGACCGTAAGAGTATTATTGCAACGGCAATCATCCTTTGCGGCTCCGTTTTAGCTTCAGGTTTTTTAAGTAGTGATCTCACCTTTTCACTTGTCGGAATCGGCTGGGGACTGCTTTCGGCATTATCCTTTGCCACCTTTATTTATGTAAGTGGTCGTGCAAGTCTTCCGATTCATCCAATCTACAAAAGTGCAATCATGACAACCGGAGCGGCACTTCTCGTGTTTACCGTACTTCCACCAGTATTTCTCCTAAACGGAGCATTGGCGGATGGATTGCTTAAATACGGTCTTCTTATTGGTTTCTTCGGTTCACTCGTCCCTCCACTTTTATTTAATATTGGCATGCCAAAAGTAGGCAGTGGTCTCGGCACTATCCTAAGTGCCTCCGAACTACCAACAGCCGTTCTCATGTCCACATTTGTGCTACACGAAGTTGTCACCCTCTCTCAATGGACTGGTGTAGCAGTGATTCTATTCGGGATTGCATATCCGAATTTTCAAAGGAGAAGGCTTTCTTCTCATACCTAACTTTTTAAAATTCTTGAAAGAGGATGTTCCAAAAGGTCTGACCTAGCACTACTATACAGTTTTTCGAGTTACTTACACTTCATCTAAACTGTATGTAGTAGCGATAAGGTCTGACCTTTTACTTATGGGACATCCTCTTTCTTCTATTATTATTGATTTTTATACTCGTCATGTATGCGCGTACTTTATTATTTAACTTTTTGAATCCAGTCCACAAAGTTATTCATTACTGTATCTAAGAATTGAATCGTCGGTTCATGGACTAGGTTTCCAGATTCATTAATTTTTTCATGTACGGCTCCGATAAATACTTCGTTCCCAGGCAGAGTGAATGCGGAAACGCCAGGTGAGTTTAAGATTTGACGAAGTTGCATTTGAGCACGAACTGTACCTAGTGCACCTGGAGAACACCCAACAATCATGACTGGCTTATTCACCATTACTTTATCCACCCTCGAAAACCAGTCAATGGCATTTTTCAAGAAACCTGATATGGAATGGTTGTATTCTGGTGTTGCAATTAAGATTCCGTCACTATCCGTGATTTTTTTCTTAATGTCTGTTACTACGGCTGGCGGGTTTAGCTCCTCATCTTCATTGTACATAGGAAGATTTTCTAGTGGCAAAATTTCAATTTCGACCTTGTCCGTATATCTTTTTTGCATAAAAGCAGTGATTTTTTTATTATACGATTCTTTACGGGTGCTTCCTACAATGGCCACTACTTTCACGATAAAACCCCTCCTTATTTTTATCGAACCAAGACGGTACAGTTTCACACGAAATTGACGAGGTTTTTAAGTTTAACTAGGATCATGTCTAAACATCTTTTTAGATTGTTCCAAACATTCCAAACAATATCTTTTACTCGTCATTAGTAGTTTGCCTCACATCTTCTACTTTAAATCATGTAGAGAATTACACTGAACTGAATGTGAAAAAAAGCGAAATCATCTTCTTATAAAGAAGGTTCAAAAAGTCAGGTAAAAACAGCTGTCGACTTTCTCGAACAATAACAGCTCACAAAACAATATTAGCTAGACTCAATGTATATGTTATAGGTCGAAAAAATTGATTTTGTGCGATTTACTCATTCTTTAAATTAGGCAGTCTTTTGAATAACTCTTATTTCTGGACACATACTAAAGCCGAACGTGCTTTTTCATATAAGAGGAGGAATGAAAATTCATGCAAAACCAACAAGGACCCATGCATCAAAATATGCATACAGGCGCTGTGCCTCAACAACTGAATCATGGCGGTCATGAAATGTTCGATGTTCATGAAGTGTTATCAGGAACAATTGGTACACTCAATCAATATATGCTTTTACGCCAACATGTAAAAGACCCCGAACTCATGGATATATTGAATCGCCAATATCAATTTATCCAAGATGAATACAATATTACAGTTGATTGTTTTACAACCGGCCAGGATCCGCAAAAGCGGACTCAAAGTTATAAAATGAAGCAAGGTAATGACTTCATTTATGGGTTAACACCAACCCAGCCGAAGAAACCGTTACAGTCTGTAACAGAAATCACCGATGAGTGCATCTCTGGGTTAATGCTCGGAGCTGTAAAGTCATCTGCAGCCATGAAAGCAATGGCCGCTTGTGAAGTGACAAATCCAGTGGTCCGTCGGGTGCTCGCAGATTCGGTTCCCAACTGTATTGAAATGGCATACGAGATTTCCATTTATCAAAACAAACATCATTATTATCAGGTCCCACAACTGGCACAACAAGATATGCAGCAAATGATAAATGCCTTTGCACCAGCTACTATGACACCCCAAACGTCAAATCATAATTTGCCGCATTAACAACATGTCTTAAAGGGTCGGACCTCACACTCTAATCACCGTTTATTATGTCATTTACACGTAAAATAAACGATATATAGAAGATGTGGGGCCTGATCTTTTCTTCATGGGAACCGCTTTTGTCTAGTTAAAACCGCCTGATTTTCTCCAGTATTGAAAGGCAAAGTAGCATCGTTATTCCTTTAAAACGTTTGAAGCTGACTTCATCAAAAGTCAGCTCCCCAAACTACAAAACACAGTATAAAATACGTGCATGTAACACGATATACTGTGTGTAGAATGCGATGTATAGTTTTTTTAGTCTTACCTTTGTGTTTTTGCCTATTCTTTTAATAAATATTCCACTTTATCAATCGCTTCTTGCAATTTTTCACTATTTTCGCGATACATCTTTTTCGCTTCTTTATTTTCCGTTCCAAGTGCGAATAATTCAAGGTCTGCTTGGCATTTTTTCATGGTTGCGATTAATAACGGTTTCTCTTGTGGAGGTGGTACTTGAAGTTTATCATCATATAGATCGACGGTTAATTGTCCATACGTATCGACTTGTCCAAGAAAGACATTTTCAAGAAGTACGCCGGTTTTTTCCAGCTCAGTCTGTAGCCAAAGTCTACTTCGCCCTGCAGTGGACAATGGTTCATCCAGTACTTTTCCATCCATAATAACCGTCTGAGATTCCTTAATGGGTGCAATAGAAAAATGTAAATCCTTCGCAGTCAATGGTTGATTTTCTTTCTTAAGTAATACACTTAAATCTCCGGTGGCCTCTAATACGGCAAACTCTACATCGGCGACCTGAAAAACTTGATTTTTTCGAAGCCCCTTCAATAACTCATCTGTCGTGTATCTTTCCTTTTTTAAATTTTCTTCCATAATCTTGCCATCTTTGATCAAAACGGTTCCTTTTCCTTCTATAATATTTCGAAAGGATTTGCTTTTTAACGAAATGAAACTAGCTAAAAATGGGATCACTGAAATAGTTAGAATAGATAATACCCCTAAAAATATACTTGGTTCAAGTCCGATAGCAACCGCTGCTCCAATACTACCTATCGCGATCCCAATGACGTATTCAAAGAAAGACAGTTGAGAGATTTGCTTTTTCCCTAACCATTTTGCCACTAAAAATAGAACAACTATAAATAGTAAGGAACGTCCGATTACCGCTAACCAATCTGGCACTTTTTTACACCTCCTAGCAACTATACTTTAAAACCCTTTGTATTGTGTTTCCTCGACTTCCATTTCGACAACTCGTTTTTGTATGTCGGCCACTACACCATTCACAAGGACCCTTGTCTCGCGAAGCACATGTTTCGCTTCGTCATCTGGGGTCCGTATCGCTAAGCTGGATAAATTCGCTTCAATTCCTTTGAGACTAGCTAAACATTGTTTCACTTCTGATCCGATTGTCATGACATAATGCTCCTTTTTCTTTTAGCCCTAGTGTGTGCATCACGGTTCCTATTCGCTTTCATACTCAATCGACACGGCATGGGCAATACAAGGAATCGTTTCTTTTTGCTGAAAAGTAAGCGGTGATAATAATGCACCTGTTGCCACAACAAGCATTCGTTTTATCTCGCCTTTTTTCATTCGGTTTAATAAATGTCCATAAACAACTGTAGCAGAACACCCCGCACCACTAGCCCCTGCCAAGACTGGTTGGCCTTCCCGATAAATCATTAACCCACAATCTTGATACTGATCATCGCGGATTCTTATACCATGTTGGTCTAATAAATCCAGTGAAACTTCATGTCCAATTCGACCGAGATCTCCGGTCACAATCAAGTCATAATAGGCTGGATCGATGTTTCGTTCCCTTAAATGGGCTTCAATTGTGTCAACGGCTGCTGGCGCCATTGCCCCTCCCATATTGAGTGGATCTGCAATCCCCATATCAATTACACGACCAATCGTAGCTGATGTGACTCTTGGACCAATTCCAGAATCACTTAACAGCGCCGCCCCCGCACCAGTCACTGTCCATTGTGCTGTAGGGGGTTTTTGTCCGCCGTATTCGGTTGGATAACGAAATTGCTTCTCAACAGCCGCATTATGGCTGGAAGCTCCCGTTAATAAATACTTGGCTCCTTTTGAATTCACAAGAAAAGCGCCTAATGCCAACCCTTCCATAGAAGTTGAACAGGCTCCAAATAATCCAAGATATGGTGCCCCAATTGTTTTTCCAGCAAAGGTAGTTGGCGTAATTTGGTTAATTAAATCTCCAGCGAGAAGAAACTGAATCTGTTCCTTTTGAAGTTCTGCTTTTTCTATCGCTTTTTGACAGGCTTCTTCCAAAAGTACTTTATGTGCTTTCTCATAGGAATCTTGTTGCAGCCACAAATCTGCATGAAGAAGATCAAAGTCGTTCGTCAATAATCCGTCTGCTTCAAATGGACCGCCAACAGTTCCTGTGGAAATAATGACCGGCTTTTGATCGAATACCCAAGTCCGCCTTCCTCTCAGCATAACAAGTCAACCCACTGAAACAGCGTTCGCTTCCGATACTCCTTTAGAACGGATGCCAGTTGCTTCTTTTTACGATGTAACATGCGTGCAACGCCTCTTTCCACTCAATTGTTACTTTCGATTTTATGCTTAAAAAAGGGAATGTCCTAAAAGTGAATGAAACCTCACAATCCATACACAGTTAATCGTGTTATATAACTGTGTATAGTTGTTGTGAGGTCTGACTCCTTAGTTTAGGTCGGTCCCTTTTCTACTGGTCATTATTGTTTATATTGAGGCTCTTCTTCGATGATTTGCTGAACGCGTGGCGAAAGAGTATCCACAATCGTTTGTGCTTGTTGCGCTGCTTGTTGATACATTTGTTTGGCCTCTTGATTATCCGTTTGTAATGCAAAGGTCTCAAAACTAGCTTGAGCACTTTTTAACCCCGCCAACGTTTGTTGCACTTGATTAATAACAGTCATATATAAATCCTCCTTTGGTTAATTCCTTACAAATGATAGAATGCTTTATCTATGATCAATTTATGAATCCCAAATATATCCACGTAAGAAGACCCATTATTTTTGTACTTCTATAACTGTTTTCATCATTTAAAAAGATAGTTTCACCAAATACTTATTTTGCGACCGAACTTCATTAGAAGTCTGGATACGTAAATGGGGCCATTATTCAAAATTCATAAATACAAACAATGGAGTGATATGGTCCCCTTAACGGTTCATTCATATAAGAAAGGAGATCAAGAAAGGCTGAACCAAAGTTATCGTATGTGTACGATACCTGATTCAGCCTACTATGTTTAATGTGAATGATTTATTTTATTTTCAAGTTCATTAATAACTTCATTTGCGGATAATCCGCTCGCTTCAATCACCGAACCCTTAGCCGAAGCCTCTTGTATGCCCATCATATTTGAATCTAGTCCAGTCACAACACAAAAGTCTACGTTTTGTGCGTCAGATTCCTGTTTTAATTCAACAACATCATAGCCCTTTTCACGTAACGCTTCGGAAATATTCGTTAATGATCCTTCTACAGCAATTTTTTGCATAGATAGTTACACCTCCTACTCGCTAAGCTTTCCTTTATTTAGTCTTAATATGTATACATTTCTTTTCAAATTGAAACTCCTGATGATTATCAATCGCATCTTAAGTATCATTCTCCATATTTTTATTCCGTTACGGTTACCGCGTACTTGTCTAAGGCATCGCCATTTATAGATATCTATTGATAAATCGAGAAAAACCGCAAAATAATGCGAAAAACATAGATGGCCTCGTTTTCATTTCTTTTGTTTCCGTTTTCTTCATCATTGTTACCGATTTCAATGACATTGTTAAAATATAGCTTATATCTGATAATAGTAATATAAGTTAGAGAGGAGATGACACATATGAAAAAGCTTTTAGAATCATTAAAGGTTGGATTGGATTGGTACGCGAAATCACATGAATTAATGCGGAGAAGATAATTGCAAAACTAAAAGGTATACATCCTAAAAATTTGAAAGGGGAAAACATAAATGAAGAAAATGTTAGAATCACTAAAAATCGGATTTATCTGGTACGCAAAATCACATGAACTAATGCGGAGAAGATAATTATTAAAGGTAAAAACGAACTAAACGGCCACGTAAACACCACACTAAAAAGCAAGATGATTAGATGATCTCTACTCATATATCTAAAAAGTGATCCATTAACCAATTCTAAAAAGTAAAAAAGAGAATTGTTTTTTTGCACTCAAAATGAATGTCGTGAAACTATCACTTCCCTTCAAGTACTATCAAAGCCCGTCCTCAACAGACATCATCGATTTACTCGTCTTTAACCTTTCGAAACTCAGATGGAGAGAAACTCGTCATTCGTTTGAAAGTATTACTGAAATACGCTATATCAGAATAGCCTAAGCGTTCGGCAATCTCAGATATTCGTAAGCTGCTCGTCTTCAGAATCTTTTTAGCCTCTTCCATTCGAAGCTCCGTCAAATAATCAACAAAATTTCGTTTTACTTGTTGTTTAAATAATTGACTTAGATAACTCGGATTGACATGCACCTTTTTAGCTGCTTCCTTTAAGTTGATTTCTCCAAGTGGAGTTTCCTGAATATATTGAAGAACTTTATCTATTGTTGAAGGAGGAAAGGATTCTTCTGCATACCTACTCTCTAACTGAACTCCCAGCCCTTTCTTCAACCAGTTTTCTAAACATTTTTTTAACTCTTCATCATCAATCGGTTTTAACAAATAATCAGTCACCCCTTTTCGCATAGCATCTTGTACAAACTGAAATTCATCGTGAACACTAATAACGATAATATCCACATTCAACTCTAAATCCCGTACTTGCTTAATAAATGTAAGTCCATCCATGATTGGCATACGAATATCAGTTATTACTAGATCTACATTATTTTGTTTGATCCAATCAAGAGCTTCCAACCCGTTATTGCATTCATGGGCAACATATATTGGAAGATTCAACTTATTTATTGTCCACTTAAGTGCGGTACGAACCCATCTCTCATCGTCAACCAGCAAGACATTTTTCATTCTTCCTCCTCCTCATCATATGCTTTCCTGATTGGCAAATGCATATCAACTGCTGTTCCAATGCCTTCTGTGCTTTGAATGGTAATCCCGTACATAGAGCCAAACAAGTAAGAAATTCTTTGGTGAACATTTATTATTCCAATATTTAATCCGTTATTAGCTGTTGTTGTTTGTTCAATTTTTTTCGTAATTTCGTTTAGAATATCTTCCTGAATTCCAACACCAGTATCTAAAACGCGAATAACGATAGAACATTCTGAAACTCGAACTACAGATAAGATAATCTTCATTTTCCCCTTAATCTGATCAAAACCGTGCTTAAAACAATTTTCAATTAAAGGTTGCATCGAAAACTTCACGACCTTAAGATCCATTGCCCATTCGGGAATATCAAACATATACTCAAAACGGTCTTCAAAACGAAACTTTTGTATTTGCAAATACATCTCACAAAACTTAATCTCTTCTTTTAGACTTACAGTAAGTGAGCTATTTTTAAGATTATAACGGAGTAGCTTTCCGAGTGAAGATGACATACAGGCAATGTCCTCCCGATTTTCCTCCAATGCCATACCTCTAATTGTTTCAAGTGAATTGTATAAAAAATGAGGATTAATTTGTGACTGCAGCATCCTTAATTCAATTTCTTTTTGATTAAGGTTCATCTCTGTTTCTTTCAATTTAGAAATATATATTTCCTCCAGTAAATTGGATAGTTTTTCAACGGTATTATTAAAGCCCATTGTCAATTGTCCAATTTCATCAGTAGACTCCACTCTTACCCTGCCATTGAGATTTCCAATTTCAACTTCCTTCATAAAATGTTGAAGCCGCCGAATTGGACGAATGATGCTATTTGCAAATCCGAATCCTATGAGATAAGCAAAGAATAGTGCGATTATAATGATCCAGGAAATAGTTTTTCCAATTTGAATACTTCCTTCCATTAAATCCTCGTATGGAACCGCTGTGAAAAACCGCCAGCCAATGTTTCGAGAAAAAGAATACGTAAAAAAATCTTTGCAATCATTATCTAATATTCCAGATCCATCTTCTTCCGTTTTCAAGTTAGACAATCGATCGAATTCAACCTTTTTTCCTAGCTTAGAATAATCACTGTGGTATACATAATGCCCTTTGGAATCTAAAATAAAGAAAAAACCGTTCTTACTTAGCGTAACCTTGTTAGCAATTTCTTCAATCCTCCTGAAATTGATATCAATGATCAGCATTCCTACTGGCTGCAATGTCTTTGGATTATATAAACGCCTTGCGAGTGATATCACAGGCTGCTCGTTATTATTTTTTAATTTTAACGTTCTGCTTACTAACATGATCATTCCGTTTCTCGGTACCGATGAATACCAATACTCCTCTTTAATTTTGGATACAGGATAATAGTTATCTAAACCGAGCGTATCGATGACTTGATCATTATCTAAAATGACGGTGATATTTGATATATCCGCTCTAGAATATTCTGCCTCCTTTAAGATAGCTCGTGTTGCCTCCATAAATTCCTGATTATTTCCATGTTCTTTCGTTTCAAGTTTCAAAAAATTAGCAAAGTGAGGAGAGCTAATAATTTTTAAGCTGGCAATCTCAAAATCTTGTAAATAATACTCAATATGTGACTCTACCTGTTCAATAATTTGTTGGCTTGATTCCCTAAACTCTTCTTCTAATTTATCAGAAGAAAGTTTATACGAAATAATTCCAACTGAAAGAACTGGAAAAATCACTAGTATACTAGACAATACACAAAGCTTTATTAAAAGCGACTGATTACTTAACAGTATGAATTTTCTGATAAAAAAAGAGAGTTTTCTCCATTGCTTCTTCATAACTTATCATTCCTACCATTTAATAACTTGTTTCCGTTTCCATATTTAATCTTAACCGAAATATCCAGCCAGGTAAATAGACATGTTTATTAGGTAAACTAATTATTTACTATACAGCTGCATCATCAATTACACCACAATTTCTTTAGGTACTTTTTCACGCACAAATGAATTCAGCCTATCACTATACTTGTATAATTTACATTCTGTTGTATTTTTGAAATAAAGTTTGATCAAAATGTATTCTTCTCGAGCAGGTTTAAGTTTGGTTTTTATAAAAAAGTTTGATTAAAACTTTTGAAAAATTCTAGTTTATCAATTTTCACATGAAGAAGTGTTCAATTTCGGGACTCCCACTATTATATATTGGTTTTTATTTTACTGAGAAACTGCAGGCATAGTCCCGCAAAACAAATTTCTAGATAAGGAATTAATAAAACGGTGTATTCCCCTTTTTTAATGATAACTGGACATACCGCACTTGGTCATATATGAACGTAGGCCATCGAATATTATTAGAGCTTTTTCATCTATAGAAACGCTTCAGATTTTAGAAAAGGCGATTTTCAGAGATGAATTCGGCTGTTTCTCTATTGTGAAGGATTGTACTTAAACTAACCTGGCCCGTTTTTTGAAGCTCGTCACCCAAAGTGGTTTTTCAAATCAAACATCTATAAGAACTTACCTAATTCTAAATAACTACAAATGGTATTGCACAAAATGACGCCTAGTAGAATAAGAGCCTTTCAACAAAATGGTCCACGGGTTCAATTCCCGTAAAATCAAATATTCCAATATCAGAAGTGACTTTCAGACCTGCTGTCATACCGATCTCATCATAATACTCATTAGGAGTACCATGAGTATTGATGATAAGATCTTTTTTTCCATTGTCATATTTCCAGGATACCATATTAAAATCCCCTTCTTCGCTTAACAGCTTAAAAGGGGATTTACCACTTCTATTAATCTCATTTTAGTAGAGCTTTACTTTGTCTCAACTAACGCATTCACTTTAAGTAAAAATCGTTTTAACATGACAGCTGTTTGAGCGCGAGTTGCTGGTTTCTTTGGTTGGATTTCATTCGCTTGCGTTCCTTGGATGACTCCAAGTTGAACTGCCAACGCTACATCTTCTTTCGACCAATCACTAATCGACTGACGATCTGTAAACTTAGCTAATACTTGATCAGCTGTCTTAGTCGCTTCTTTTTTCTCTACAAAGTGATAGGCACGACCGATCAGTGCAGCCATTTGTTCACGAGTGATGTTCATATTAGGGCGGAATGTACCATCAGGATATCCAGTAATCAACCCTGCACTCACCGCCGCCTGTACTTCTTTTGCAAACCGATTATTTTGGTTTACATCACTAAAGTTTACTTTTTTGTTATCTTCAGTTAAACCAAGAGCACGTGCAAGTAATGCTGTAAATTCAGCTCGAGTAATGTTTTGCTCTGGCGCAAACGTATCCTTTGTTTTCCCTTTGATGATTCCTTTTGTAGCTAATAATTCAATATCCGCTTTTGCCCAGTGATTTGTGATGTCCGCAAATGTTACTTTCTCGGGGTTTGGTTCATATGACAAGCCGAAATCGTAAGCGTATGCTACACCATCTTTATTACGGTAAACATAAGAAGGATCTTCGTCATAGCCTGGTACATCACCTTTGTTGTTGTCAACTGCTTTCTGATTAGCAGGTATCGTGAATGGAAGTTTCCCGGTAGGATTAAATTCACCACGAATAACATCTACTATCGCCTCAGCCTTCACTCCAAAAGTACTTATTACTGCTGCTGCTTTTCCTTCCACATTATCAATCAGCCATGGATTGGTCATGTTTAACGCAAGGATAGTCGGAACAGTACCTTGAATCTCATTAATTCTATCCACATCTTCGATTCCATTTTCAGCACCGATATTCAACTTTGGATTGCTAGCCTCTGGTGTGCTAGGTCGAACCCAAACGAAAGCATGTGTTGCTTCATCAAGATTATTCGTGATGGTAATAGATTTATCATAGTTTTGAATTGTTTCTATTAATCCCTTGGTATTCTTTTCATCATTTCCTTTAGAGAAAACTTCGATATAAAGCTTAACATCTTTAATTTTTTTATCATTCAATGGCAATAGATTTTCATCATTGCGCAATAGAACGATTGACTTACGATGAGCTTCATCAGCCTTTTCCTGTGATTTTGGATTAGTTGCAACTTTAAGAGCATTCTCTGGGTCTACATATGGGTCTTCAAACAGTCCTAATTGCATCATTTCTGTCAATAAGAATGTTACCGACACATCAAGTCTCTCTTCTTTAACCAATTTGTCATTAACGGCATTGATTAAATAAGTCGGATCGGCTTCTCCAGAAAAAATATTAACCCCTGCATCTAATGCTTTTGCATATCTTTGTTCCTTCGTTAAATCCTCGACACCCCATGGCATAGAAGTAGTAATACCTGTATCTGTGTTAACGTAACCTTTGAAGCCGAGCTTGTCACGTAATAGATCTTGAATGATCGCCTTGTTATATGCGAAGCCAACCTCTTCAAATTTCCCATCTAATTGAGGTGCACTATGTTCATTACTTGGATACGCATAGTACGGCATGATAGACGTTGTACCAGCTTCGATCGCTGCCTTGAAAGCCGGAATGTGATATTTTAGTAGACTACCTTCAGTCGGATAAGGATTGTACTGACCAAACAAATAATGAGGATCCTTCCCATCTTCACGGGCCCCACCACCAGGGAAATGCTTCGTCGTTAAAGCAACACTATTTGGACCTAGTTTATCCCCCTGAAATCCTTTAACAACGGCAGTAATCATGTCTGCTGCAAGTTCAGGGTGCTCTCCAAATGTCCCTTCAGTCCTTGTCCATAAAGGGTCTGTAATGACATCCGCCATATACATGTAGCCTTTGCGAATGCCGGAAGCCGTCCATTCCTGTGCAGCGATTTGAGAGAATTCCTTTACAAGATCCGCGTCGCGCGTTGCTGCAAGACCTAATTCACCCGGCCAAACAGAAAATTCGCCAACCGTTTCACTAATGCCAAAAGTCTTATTCGTGTTGATATGATTCCGTGGATTCGATGTTATGACAGCTGGGATACCTAACCTAGATCCTTCTGCTACTTCTTGTATTTGGTTAAGCCATGTTGCTAAAACATCTGCACTTGGGTTTTGGCGGATAATGAAATAGCGAAGATTACGTTCAAGAATACCCTTTGTAGTCCCTGAAGCATCGAGAACCGGTGTATCGAATTTATAATTAGAGTCGCCTGGTTTAGCCCAGCGATTCGTTTCACTCCACTGGTCCGCCTCACTTAATAAATTGTCTCCTTCTGGCTTCTCGTTCATATAATGTGAGGAAATAAGCATCATCCCCGCTTTTTCCTCAAGCGTCATTTGTGATACTAGATCTTTTACCCGCTTGTCTATAGGGAGCTGCCAATTTTCATATTTGTCTAGTTGGCCGTTTCCATTTAAATCTTTGTATTCCTTCCCGTTAATTTTCAAATTTTGTTTGATACGGGCATCGAGTTTTGGCACAGATTTGTTGTTATCATCGTTAGCGGCAGATGCACGATCTATCCCTGCATATGGAAACGCAAGTGAAACTGTCAATAACGATGCGAACGAGACTTTTGCAACCTTTTTAAAACGATTTGAGACTTTCCCCATTTTACCTTCTCCTCCTCATTTCTCTCTAGTAATACGATTCATAATAACAGGAAGTAAAATTTCGCTGCTATGTATTAAAAGACAAGATCACCTCCTTAAGTGATACACTTTATCTACGTTTCTATTAGTCCTGAGTAGGAAAAAAGTTTTAGTAACTAAATTGAATTAGAACTATCCCCTTAATATGATTCAGAATTTTCTGATTTATAATACCAAACTTTTTTTTGTGTAAGCGCTTAATAAATATTATACGACTAGTGATCCGATTCATGTATATGGTTTTTTTTAGTAAAAATTGTGTTTTTTTTAGTATCTTTATATTGGTAGCATAGGAAAAAACAAATAATCCTCCATATGCTATGCTTTAATTTATTTCGTTTTGTTCCCTCTAGTCGATTCTACTAGAAGAAATTCCAGGTCAAAATTTGACCTGGAATTCTTTGATTAATTACTCATTCTATTATTTAGCTGAATCAACAGCATCTAATAAATCTTTATATTTGTCTTGATATTCAGCGATGACAGGTTTAACGGCCTCTTTCCATTCATTAAGATCTTCTACTTCAGTAAACGTTACACCAGCATCTTTTAATTTCTTTTCAGAATTTTGTTCCCACTTAGCCCATTCTTCTTTTTGGGTTTTTACCGAGTCTAGAGCAGCCTGCTTAACAATCTTTTGATCTTCTTCAGATAGTTTATTCCATGCCGTTTGACTGATTAATAGTACTTCTGGCATGCGTTGATGGTGATCCAAGATAATATTTTTTGCTTCTTGATAATGGTTAGAAGAATCAAAACTTGGTAGGTTATTTTCCGCACCGTCGATGATTCCTGTTTGGAGACCACTAAACACCTCGCCATATGGCATAGGAGTAGCACTTGCTCCAAGAGCTGCAACTAGATCAATATTGACTTTACTTTGTTGAACACGGAGCTTTTGTCCTTTTAAGTCAGCTAAGCTTTTAACTGGCTTAGTCGAATAAAAACTACGAGAACCAGAACTGTAATAAGCTAGTCCTTTCATTTTTGATGATTCAAGACCATCCAACAATTCTGTTCCTGTTTCACTGTCTAAGAAATTCCACAAATGCTCATCACTTTCAAATACATATGGTAGGCCAAATACTGCGAAATCATCATTAAACTCGGCCAGCGGGCTAGAATTAATTCTCGTAAACTCAATTGCTCCGAGCTGAACCTGTTCAAGTACTGATTTTTCATCACCTAGTTGCCCTGATGGGAAAACCTCAATTTTAATCCGGCCATCCGTTCTTTCATTGACTAACTCAGCAAACTTTTTGTCCCCTATAACTGTCGGATAATCCACTGGATGATTATCTGCTAAGCGAAAAGTAAACTCCGCTTTCTTTGGTTTGGAATCGCCGCTTGCTGGAGCCGCATCCTCTTTTCCACTACATCCGGCAAGTAATCCTCCAACCATTAATGCTGTAGCTAAAAAACCTGTAATATGTTTTCTTTTCATTCTCATTACACCCCTTTTATTTTTTTAAATTTATAATTTCACCTATGCCTCAAGTTATTTGACTACTAAACTCGGAAGCCATAATGTAACTTCAGGTATATAGGTGATAATTAACAGAACGACTAGTAATGCATAGAAAAATGGAAGCATGGCTTTCGTTCCTTGTTGAATGGAAACTTTCCCAATCGCACAGCCAACAAACAAGACCGTTCCTACAGGCGGTGTCAATAATCCAATCCCTGCATTCAAGATAAGAACAATCCCAAAATGGACAGGATCCATTCCAAAACTTGTTACAACTGGTAGAAGTATAGGTGTCATGATTAAAATCATTGGCGCCATATCCATCGGCGCACCTAGAAGTAGCAATAAGATATTAATGATTAATAGAATAACAATTGGATTGTCCGAAAAATTCAAGAACAAATCAGTTACCATAGATGGAATTTGCAAGTAGGCAAGAATCCAGCCGAAGGAAGCGGATGCTCCAATCAGGAAAAATACCATAGAAACCGTTTTTAAAGTACGTTTCAAAATATTCCAAATACTCGACATTGGAGCTTCTCTATAAACAACGAATGCCAGAATAAAAGAATATAAACAAGCTAGTGCACCTGACTCAGTTGCTGTAAACCATCCACTCATGATCCCGCCCAAGATAATGACTGCAGGGCTTAACGAAAGGAAACCGTGTAAAAGAATTCCGGTCCACTGTGATCTTGGTATAAGGTCCGATTTTTCATACCCTCGTTTCCTTGCAATAATATAAGCAGTAATCATAAGGGCAATTAACATGATTGCGCCTGGTACTATACCAGCCATAAATAAACTAGCGATTGATACCCCACCTGCGGCTAAAGAATATAATACCAGATTATGGCTCGGCGGTACGACTACCCCTTGAATAGCTGATGCAATCGTTACCCCAACTGCATAATCCGCTTCATAGCCTTTCTTTTTCATCATTGGTATCATAACAGAACCGACAGAAGAAACATCCGCTACTGCAGAGCCAGAGATATTACCGAAAAATAACGAAGCTACACTGTTTACCATAGCCAAACCGCCACGAATTCGACCGACCATTAAGCCTGCGAGATTGACAATGCGAGTAGCAAGTCCGCCTGCACTCATGATTTGTCCCGTCAAGATAAAAAATGGGATTGCAAGCAGTGAAAAGGAATTCAATCCTTGAATCATTTGCTGACCAATAATTGGCATCGGTATACCTAAATAAATAACCGTTATCAATGATGAAGCAACAAGCGTTAGAGCAATCGGAAAGCGAAGTAATATTAATAGTACAAAGCTTGAGAGTAAGATGATGACCGCAATCGTATTCGTGTCCAAATTACATTCCCTCCTCCAGATCTTTATATCTAGTTGTATCTTTATTGAACAAGTGTAGTAGGGAATAACCGCATATCATAATACCAGTGATTGGCATCGCAACATACGTAATACTGCTTGGAAGTTTCGTTGCTGGAAGAGTCGATTCCATCATCAATACAGTAAAGTCCCACCCCTGAACGACAAGGTATAAACCAAAAGCAAAAATAGAGATACTAATAACTTTATCTAATACTTTGTTAAAGACTTTTGGAAACAGATTAGTGAAAGAATCAATCCCCAAATGGATGTGCTCTCGAAATCCTATCGCAATCGCCATAAAAGCAAACCAGCCAAGCAATAGCAAGGTCACTTCTTCTGACCAAAAGAAAACAAAGTTAAATAATTTCCTTGTCGCCACTTGAGTCGTAACGACTAGTACTAAGGCAATCAGAGACGTAAGGGCGAGTTTCTCAAAAATAGAATCGATGAAAATCCCCACTTTTTTGATAAGTTTCATGTGCTTCCCCCCTATTTTATTGATATTACTTGTTCCCTTTTCTACAGAAAACGTTTTCATAAGCTAATATTACGAATAATTAGCATGTTTTTAAAGAGAGTTTTTTTAGAAGAATTTGTGTTTTTTTTAGGTGATAAGCTCTTATTTTCAAATTAAACATAGGTATATGTATCTACCCTCTTTTTAAAACCAGGATTTCTACATCAAATCTACGCTCTTATTATGAAAATATTACCATACGAAATTAGTATCCATCATCAACATTGTTAATTAATGCCTACATGTCAATATATGCGCCACCTTTAATCATAAAAAAAGCGCCTATCAGTTTTTCAATACCGATAGACGAATATTTCTATTAAGGGTTAGTCCCTTTTCGACTCAACCATTTCTATGCTTACGAGCAAGTACCACCATACTACAAGTAATGAAAAAGAAAGCAACAAAAGCTAGTAAAGGGATTGTAATAAACCCTAACCAGTTAATATATTCTCCTGAACAAGGGACACCGCTCGTACACATTTCGAATTGTTCGAGAGACGGAATTTTTTGAAGGCTGTAATGATAACCCGAAACCAGCATCCCCAAAATAGATAGAGGCAATATATAAGCATAAATTTTACTATTTCCTTCGTAAAAAGCCCTTCCTAAAAAAAACACCAGTGGATACATGAGAATTCTTTGATACCAGCAAAAGGTGCAAGGGATAAAATGAAGATATTCACTAAAGAAAAGACTCCCTATAGTCGCAACGATGGAAATAATCCAGGAAAATAGCAATGGAATATTCATGAATTATTTCTCCTTTGCAGCTTCATCAACCATTTGTTCTAAGTCCTCAAATGTGTTCCCTGCAAACCTTTCCCCGTTAACAAAAATGGAAGGCGTTCCAGTTACATTCAATCTATTCGCAGTGGACATATCCTTTTTCCAATCTTTTTCAGAAGTGCTCGCTTTAAATGCCTTAACGACTTTCGCTACATCAGAACTATCGGCGATTTCTGCCAATGTTTCTTCTAAAAATTTATCGGTAAATACATCCATTTTCTCATACTTTAGATCATCGGGTTGTTTACTATATAATAGCTTATGAAATTTCCAGAAGGTTTCATTTCCTAATTCTTTATACACCGTCTCCGCAAATTTAGCTGAACGGATTGAATCCACATTAATAAATGAAAAGTTCATGAAATAAAATTGAACTTTTCCAGTGTCTATCAAATTCTCTTGAATGTGCGGGAAGAAATTTTCCTCAAAACTCTTACAGATCGGACATTTATAATCACCAAATTGAACAATTTGAACAGGCGCCTCTGAATCTCCTATTACAGGCTGCGCTTTATAGTCGAAAGCAGCTGCTTGTTCTTTTCCGTTAGACAAAAATATCATGCCGATGATACAAACTGCGATCAAGCCAATTACCCAAAAGATAAATTTCGATGATTGCTTTTGTTTCTTGTACGTTTGTTTTTGTGATTTTTTATTAGCCATTGTATAACCTCCATACTTTAGAATTCGTTTTTCTTTCATAATTTATACACTACATTACGTAGTGTGAATAGGTATAAAAACATGGTGACAACTACTACAATTACGTAATCGTCACGAATATCATCCCCATTATGAGGAGCAATACATAAATCGAGATTACCATCGAGGTCGTTTTTAACCTTACAGGGATGGCTTTCTTAGGTTCTACTAATTGCTGTAATCTATAATTGACCGATTCATCCGAAAAATGAACCAAGACCGGGGTAGAGTTTCCCTTAAAATAATTCTTAATTAACTTAAGCAAAGCACTGCTTAGGCCTAATTCAGAACCCATTCTTTGAATCGCATATTCATCAGCCAATAATTCGCTAATGATTTTATAATTTTGATATGACCATTTAGTTAGGGGTATAAACCAAATAGTTTGAGAGATTAGTTGTAGAATAAAAATCTTCAAGGAATCATCATTCTGTTGGTGAAAAGTTTCATGTTCCACAACAGCTTCCAGTTCATCACGATCCAATATCTTGATTAAACCACTAGAAAGGACGATCCTAGGTCTTCTAAATCCAAAAGTAAATGCGAGCGACTCCTTATGATCAATGACGATAATGTCTTGATGTAGACGCTCAAATTCTCTATTCAAAGCGATAGTTAATCCTAGATTTTGTTGAGCAAAAATCATCTTTTTAAACCTTTTCAACAACATACATTGTCCAATAATCTTGATCAGTGTAATTAAGATTGTATAGGCTATTAATACATTCAATATTATCGTAACCAAAAAATAATAAAATGAATGTTCCCTAAACAAACTAATACAAAACTTAAAGACATTCACATGAAGGTTTACTCCAAACAGAAGGTGAGCGATGTACATCCCCATCTGGCTCCAGATTAAAACAGCAATCAAAAGACTCAATCCTATGACAAAAAGGGACCGTTTCTTCCACCACATCACGACTTATCCTCTTTAAGCTGTTTAATCTTTTGTTCCAATTTATCGAGCAAAGTTTGATCAACTTCTTCCATAGCATCTAGCATATGATTAATGACGACGCCACCAAATCCATCAAGTAGATTCTCTGTGATTTTCTTCGACTGATCTTTAATAAAGTCTTCTTTAGATTGAACGGGATGAAACAATGAGCCCCTGCCTTGTATCCTCTTTTTCAAAACTCCTTTTCCTACCAACCGATTCATCACAGTCATGACTGTATTGAAATTGATTGGTTTATCTTGATCCAAACGTTGTTGAACTTCCTTTATGCTTCGTTCTTGTTCCCAAAGGAGTTCCATGATTTTCGCTTCTAGGGGTCCAAAAAAACGATTTAGCCCTACCTCATCGTATTTAAAGTTATTGATATCCATACTCCTCCCCCTCACCACAACACACTACAAATTGTAGTGTATTAACTTCGCCATTTCAAGTTTATTTAATTCGTTAAATGAAGATTACAAAAGTTGGTTATTGATAAGCAACCACTGTCTTCCGCAAAGAAATGATGTTTGTAAAAATCAATGGGTCGCAAGTTAAGGCTATATTCGTAAATTCATTTAAACTAGCAAAAGAACGAAGAGAGTCAATTTTTTGTTCTTTTTCAAAAAAACATTAAATATGAACTTATTGGCCACTAATATTCAAGATTTTGGGTAATGGGACTATCGGGCTACATTATCTAAATTTCCAAAAAAGCCCATTTGTTCACCTTGACATTTCTCCTTATGACTGTAAAAATACGTATAAACCGTGCGTGTCCCTTATTCCAAATGATGAACCACTTTGTTAATTTGATAAAAGAAGGTGAATAAACTTACTAACATCATTAAAGACATTGAGCATCTACTCGTCCATTTAGAAACTATGACTAATAGTCTAAATGACTGGTCTTAAAGTAATCGAAGGTCAATGGCTTAATTGGCCTAATACTATTCCCTTTAACAACTAAACTATTTTTTAATGACTCTATCAATCAGTTCAGTATGTTCTACCCTTTTAGCTGGTCTATCGATTTCATGTCGATGGAGTCATCAGAAAATAGCAAATTTTTTGTCTATTCCCTATAAAATAAACCCCCTTAGGAGAACGCAGATCATGATCGTGTTATATAGCTTACTAATCGTATGTTATTTTCTGAATCTATTTATTCATTCAACATTCCTTACCTATATCATTGGTATACTAGCACTTTTTTCTTTGATATTTTCCCTGAAGGCAGCAACAAGATTATATAAAGTCGTTGGTATTATTTTTTTTGTGATCGGATTTTTCATTTTTATCTACCAGCAAAGGTCATTCACTGAAGTTCCACTCTACATGACTACAACAGTTTCGCTGCTTGCAGTGTTCTATGTTCTTCCTTTTATTAACAGTATCATCATTGTTGGCCGGTATGACCAACAAGTAAATAAGTTATTAAGAGTCCGGATTCACCATTTAGGGCAATTATACTATCGTAGTTCTTTTTCCGCCTTTTTATTAGGTGGTTTTCTAAATATCGCTACCCTCCCTTTGCTTAAAACGGTCGTTCAAAAAAATCTTGTGGGAGAAACTCAAAACATCAAAAACCGATTTATTTCACAATCCTTGCTTAGAGGATATTCTTTAAGTCTACTCATAAGTCCAATGGAGCTACTTGTTGTCTTAAGTGTTGAGTATACTCACATACCCTATCCTGTCTATCTACCTTGGTTAATTTTGATTACAACCGTGCTGTTTATCCTTAATTGGATAATCGGGTTTAAGTCTTTTAAACGTTATGAATTGCCTAACGAAACAAGTGATCGCAAAACAGAGACTCAGTCAACAACCGAGACAGGGATTAACACGCGCATGTCTCGAAAAATCTTCTCACTTCTTCTCTGTTTAATCGGTTTTATGATGATCATTGTGCTAGTTAATCACATCTTAGATATGGGTTTTCTTCAAACAGTCTCTTTGATTATTATTCCCTTTTCATTTGTCTGGGCTCTCTCCATTAGACGGTTGAAGTCATATATCGCCTATTGCTTACCATTATGGCAGATCCGAACATTGTCTTTAACCAATAATATGGTACTTTTTTTATCAGTTGGATTCTTTACAAGTAATTTAAATGATTCGATCTTTATGAACTACATCCAAAAACCGTTTGAATACTTAACAACCACACCTATTTTACTTTTTGTATTTATTCAAATTTTGTTTATTGGGCTTGCGATGATTGGGTTTCACCCCCTTGTAACGATAAGTATACTTGGTGGAGTACTTGAACCAATTATACATTCAATAAATCCAGTTAGTGTCGGTCTCGTTTTAATGACCTCAGGCTTATCGACTACAATTGCCGGACCTTTTAATCTTTCTGTATCGTTAACCGCTAATCTCCTATCCATCAATTCATACAAAGTTTCGTCTTGGAATTTAGGATATGCGTTGATCATGAGCAGCATTGGAACAATCATTGCCATCATTTTATTATAATCTTTCGGATTTATATGATTGAAATCAGGCAATCTTTTACGTTAACAATTCATCTATCGTAATAAGCAGTCTCAAAAAAAAGAATATGCCCAAAACAAGGCATATTCTTGCTATTTATACATTTGCTGATAAGTTTGTCGCCGTTTTTTAAAGAACAGCCAATCGCTGTTCCCTTTTCGATTGACAGTTGCTATACCTACAGCTACAAGGATCAATGCAATAAAAATATTAAACGTTAAAAGTTCGTCCTGAATGAATATGGCGGATAAAATGGTACCGGCAACTGGCACAACAAATTTATAAAGAGACACTTCTCCAGCTTTGTTGTACTTTAGCAATGATGTCCATAATGCGAAAGATGCTGCGGATAGTAATACAGCATAAATTAGCAGCCACCAAGCTTTTGTTGTAAAGATCATAGCATTCGCCTCAAGACCTGGAGTCCCAATGAGAAGCATAAGAAACGAACCTACAAACATTTGCCAGCCAGTCAATGCAACTGGGTGTATTTCAGCGGATAGGCGCTTGGACAAAAAGGTTCCCAACGCACCGGCTAATCCTGAAAGGAGCATAAAGCCTTCTCCGAAGAAAGACAAATTAAGTGAGGCATTCTGACCCCAGTTCGCAAGTATAATCCCGACAAACCCTGCAACCAAACCAAATATTTTTCGCCAATCCAAGCGATCGTCTGAGTAAATAAAATGAGCTAGGAACACGACAAAAAATGTTTCGCTTGAATTTAAAATAGCTGCTTTCATTCCCGAGGTATGAGCCAATCCGTTATAAAAAAAGAAATACTGTAAACTTGTTGATAGTAGCCCTAAGCCAATAATGGCAGGCAATTGACGCCATCTCAATTTCAGCGCTTTTTTATTAAAGAAGAACATGATAACAAGCAACAGCAGAGACGCCATCATAAAACGCATTCCAGCTAAAACAATTTTTGCTGCTAAATCATCTTCTGCCATGCCAAGTTCTTCATAACTAAATTTTAGAACAGGAAAAGCACTTCCCCATAAGATAGAGCAAAATACCGCAATTGCGATGACCCAATATCTATTTGATAAGAAGCGATTACCATGCTTTTGTTGTCTCAAATAGGTCACCTCCAAATTTCTCCATCCATCTCCACTATCCGATTATTCGTGTGCGTCTTTCGCTTTTGTTCTATCATCTAATAGTAAAAGAAATACACTTGAAGTCCATGTAAAAGATGTGTCCACTAAACCTTTTCCAGTAAGCGGATCGAAGTTTTCCGCCATTCCTCCAACAAGGGTAAGATCTAGGAATTTATCTCTAATTCGATTCCCTACTTCTTGATAGCCAAAATTTTGCAAAGCATCTATAAAGAGATATGTAACAGGCGCCCAAATTGGTCCGAGCCAATATCCATTATCTTTATAGTACTTACTATTTACACTTTCAGTGGCTAATCCATACTTCGTTTCAAAATTCCCTTCAAGATCTGATACTAATTGATCCATCATGCTTTTCTCTAATCTATACCCAATAATAACTGGTAGTCTTAGTATTAAGCTTGTTCTAATACTTATTTTCCTACCATCTTTGCCAACTCGTCCGTAAAAACCATCCTCATCATAAAGCCTCTCCATTAGAAGCTCAAAAAGGGCGTCTGCTCTTTCTTTAAACCTCACTGATTCGTCTTTTTCACCTAGAATTTCTGCAAAAGAGGAAAGGATATCATAAGTTCGAATTAAAAAACTAGTAAGGTCCGGCGCTTCTACAGGCATACCCATATGAAATAAAGATGCGTTATCCCACCCGGAATCATTCCCATGCTTATAGTGTGGCAATCTTCCTTCAAATGTTCTATATTGATCAAAATATCCCATTACTTTTTTAGTAGACTCATAAACAGTTCTTAATCGATGTTCATCCTTAAAGTAATCATTCATTTTCATTAGCTTTTCATAGACATAAGCAAAGATAGGGGGTTTAATGCAGTTATATGATATGAATTTATCATTTACAAAATCCGGATATGCACCTGATTCGTCTTGAGTCTCCATGAATATTTTCAACTGTGCGTATGCTAGTTCAGGGTGGCTTTTTCCTAAATTCAGCGCATTAAAACAATTATCCCATGACCAAATATTATACATCCAAAGCTTCGACATATACATGGCATACTCTTTTAACATCCCATGTGGATGAACAACACTAGACCAAGTGATATAAGAAGCCCTCTCTAAAGAAGGTTGATAATCTGTATTTCCCTTTTTCATATTATCAAACCATTCTTTATAAAGCTGTTCTATTTTTTCTTTTCCTTTATTAAAAGGGGCATACTCTTTTTGTTGATAGACAGTTCTATAGCTTTCGATTACAAACTGCCCACTTTTCATTCGAATATCAATAAAATCATTACCAATAATATTCCAAGGTGCATCAACAGACATTTCACCCGAAAGATTTAAAATCATTAATTTTAATTCCTTCGGATAAATATGGTATTCATACATCCCATCTTCTAATTCCATTAAAGAATCATATTTCCCTTTTGTAGCGCTCAATCTAAATTCTACATCCTGTACTTCAAGATGGATCTCATCTTCTTTTGGAATAATGATTTCTGCATAACCTTCATCATTATCTTTTAAGGAGAATATTAAGGATGTTTCAGAAGCTTGCACTTCAAACTCCTTTTCAACCCCATCTTTTAAAATATCAATTTTGAATAGGTTTGATGGTGCATCATCTCCACCGTGTACATCCCTTATAAATATTTCCTCAGAATCCTTCTCCTTGGAAATACAGAAATAAGATCCAAATCTTGAAAAAGGTATTTCTCTTATATTTAATTTCATCATCTTTCTCCTTGTATCGGTTATTAGTTGATCAGTGACTTATCAGCGTATCGACAAAATTCAACCATGATTTCTTACTTAAATAAGCAGGGTTTCCCCTGCCTATTGATTCCCTACTTTTTATCCCGCATTAACGGAAAGTCAAGCCCTCCCACCTCAAGGCTTGGAGGAATCGAAGAAGCGTCGTAGGTGGGGGATGAAGAACCCCCACTGATTGAAGTTTCACTTTATCTAGCTCTGAAAAATTTACTCTCTTCTATAAGGTCTTTGTTATGAATACTTCTTATTTCGAGTCCTATTTCAAAATCCTCTATTTGCACTCGATATTTTGGAAGCTGCTCTTCACCACAGCTATTACTTCCTAATCCACTTTGTCTATAGTCTATCGTTAAAACATTGTATGGTGATTTTTCAATCTTCCCTCGATGCTTTGCTTCTTCCAATCCACTTGTTTCATAATCATGGATTGTAAAATCTCTTAACTCTTTAAAATTAAATAAAATGGATTGGTTCCCCTTCGTGAGCGCTAAGAAAGAGGTATCACATCTTGAACCATTTTCCTGCGGGTATACATAATCTGTGTGCATTTCCTCTACGCTTTTACGATAAAGACCAATACTTTGGCTTCTCTTACTATCTTGATAACTCTCTGAATCTCCTCTTCCATACCAAGTCACATCATTGTACTCATTGTTAAGATTTAGCGTAATTCCTATTCTTGGAAGCATTTGAGGTATTTCATTACCTCTCAATACCTTTTCACCCTTCAAGTGAAGATTTAAAACACCATCTTGAGTGATTCTATAATGATAGGTAAGATGAAAACCCCATGCTTGGTTTACACTAGACAAATACTTTTTAATCTCAACATCTGCAAAGCCTTTGTTCATTTCATATGTGAGGGAAACGAACTGTTCCTTAGCGTTTTTTAAGAAGTATTTGTTAATCCAATCATCTTTCTTATACATATCATTATCGATGACAGCTCTCCATAGCGTTAGTTCAGGCCCCTTCTGAATAATTTCCTCACCATTTATTTGATAGGATAAAAGAATTCCATGAACCTTTGAAAAAGCTGTTCTGAATTGATCGTTTTCGAGGATCAGCTGTGTCTGATCTTCCTCGATTTTCATTTCAGCATCTAAAGATTTAGAGATGTATTCTTTTTCTACCTTTGTAGCAGGTATTAGAAAGCTCTCACTCGTAATAAGATGGCCTTCATTTGCATAGAGAGTATTCTCCGGCTCTACATAACTTAAATAAATGCGAGCATCATCGTATTTTAAAGCGTTCTCAAGATTTATAGGTAATCTGAACTCCATTTCGTCCTGAGCGTTTATACTTTGTAAGGAGATCGTCTTTTCTTCAATCAACTGATCAAAAGAATTAACCTTAATGTGTAAAAGGATCCCACTTAGATTTCTAAAGTCATATCTGTTTTTCACCTTAATCTTTAAATGATTGAGGTCTATCACTTCAGTAACAATTGGTTCGATGACTTTCTTGTATTCAATCAGTCCAGGTGACGGTGTTCGGTCTGGAAATACTA
This sequence comes from Paenibacillus sp. FJAT-29882, assembly GCF_001510645.1. GTDB lineage: Bacteria > Bacillota > Bacilli > Bacillales > DSM-1321 > Peribacillus. Next base: position 102,063 of record NZ_LMVB01000002.1, read on the forward strand.
ACCCATCAATACAGAAGTTTCCGTTTGTAGGAAAGTCTCCATAATCGCCGCCGTATAAATAATATACATCCCCATTTTCATCTACTTGTTGAATACCATGGTCATACCATTCCCAGACGAATCCACCTTGCAGTCTTGGATATTTCCTCATTATTTCTTGGTATTCTGTCAATCCACCAGGTCCATTCCCCATTGCATGGGCATATTCGCATAATATATGTGGCTTTTTCCCTTCGGAATCCTTACCTATTTCTTCAAGTGCATTTAATCTCGTGTACATCGTTGTATAAATATCACTATAGGCAGCAACACGATCGCCTTCATAATGCACTAGTCTAGTAGAATCAATTTCTTTTATCGCATCATACATTGCTGTGAAGTTTCTACCAGCACCTGATTCATTACCTAAGGACCACATGATGACACTTGGATGATTTCGATCCCTTTTTACCATTCTGACTGCTCGATCAACATATTGCTTTTCCCACAATTCATTATCACTGATCCAGTTATAATTACCTGTGTTTTCAAATCCATGGCATTCAAGATCCGCTTCATCAATGATATATAACCCATATTTATCGCATAAATCATAAAACACATCATTATTCGGATAATGAGCTGCTCTAACGGCATTTATATTATGCTTCTTCATTAAAAGAACATCTTGAAGCATATCGTCATATGTTACAGTCCTACCCATTGTAGGATTGAAATCATGTCGATTTACTCCATTAAAGAATATTCTTTTTCCATTTAATCTAATTTCATTATCAATAACATTAATAGATCTGACCCCGAATCTTAATGGGATGATCTCTTTTTCGCCATTTTCTAATTCATATTCGAGGGTAGCAACATATAGATTCGGCTCCTCCGCATTCCATAATAACGGATTTACCATATTTCTTAGCACTTGGAATTTGCCGTTTTCAACTTCTATCTTAAATTCATCTACCTTTTCATCCTTTTGATAAAGGCTAGCCTTCATTTCTGTAACTTCACTAGTTAAAAACTTACCAGCTAATTTTAGAGTAAAGTTTTTATAATCTTCGTCTGGTAATGTTTCAATATAAACATCTTCTAAAGTATTCTTATTCATTCTAAATAACTCAACACTTCTAAAAATACCTGAAAGCCACCACATATCCTGATCTTCTAAGTATGTTCCATCCGAAAACTGGTAAACTCTAACTGTTAATCGATTACTACCGTTTCTTACATATTTCGTTATATCAAATTCTGAAGGCATTCTAGATCCTTTACTAAAGCCAACATGATGTCCATTGACATATAGATCAAATGCTGAATCCACACCATTAAATTTTAAGACGATTTTTTCGTCTTTAATATTTTCTAAAATAAAATCTTTGAAATATATACCTGTCGGATTTTCCTGTGGTACAAAAGGTGGATTAATAGGAAATGGATATAGTACATCTGTATAGTGCATCTTTCCATATCCATGTATTTGCCAGCATGACGGAACTTCAATTGAATCTAAACTATTAATCTCAAAGTCTTCTGTTTCAAAGCTCAGTGGTGAAAACTCTGGCGCTTCTAGAAAAAGAAATTTCCATTCTCCATCAAGCAATAGATAACCTTTACTCATTTCTTTATTTAATTTAAATGCCTCACTAAATTCACGATATCTATAAAAATCAGTATGTGCTGATAACCTGTTTATTCCTGTAAGATGGACGTTTTCCCATCTCTTCATTTCACGTTGCATTTCATTTTCCTCCGCATTCTTTCTGTAATAATAAAAAATTACTTAATTGATCCGCTAACACCTTCAACAATATATTTCTGCGCAAAGGCAAATACGATAACCGGCGGAATAATCATGACTAAAGTCATCGCCATAATAGGTATGATTTGCAGCTCATGAACCCCCTGGAAAGACGCTAATCCAAGAGCCATCGTATATTTTGACTGGTCGTTTAAATAAATTAATGGTCCTAAGTAGTCATTCCAAACTAATAAAATATTTAAGACAGCGATCAAAGTTAAAGGTCCCTTCATAATCGGAAGGAAGATTTTATAAAATATTTGGAATTCATTGGCACCATCAATTCTAGCTGCACTTTCCAAATCCTTAGGTATATTCATTAAAAACTGTCTAAGCAAAAAGATATTATAAGCAGAACCGAAGAAGGCTGGGACAATTAATGGTTTTAAAGTGTTGATCCATCCAAATAAATTAAATTCCATATAAAGTGGAATCATCGTAACATCCCACGGAATCATCATTGTTGACAGAAGAAGGATAAACAAAGTATTTTTATATTTAAAATCATATCTTGCAAAGCCATAAGCCACTAATGAACAAGATATGATTTGTCCGATCGTAGTCATCACCGTAACAATGACTGAGTTCTTAAAATATGTTCCAAACGGCTGACTTTTCCACGCTTCGATGAAATTGCCGAACTGCGGAACATCTGGGATAAACTTAGGAGGAAAGCTAAATGCTTCCCCTTCTGTTTTTAGCGCTGTTATTAACGCCCATGCAAATGGAAATAGGAAGTAAAGTGAAAAAATGACAAGAATACTATAGACGATTATTTTATGGCTTTTTGTAATTCTCATTATTTTTTACCTCCTTTTTTCATTTCAGCTTCATAGAACACCCATGTTGATGACGATTTAAAGATGATCATTGTCAATATTAGAATAATAATAAACATAAACCATGCGTTTGCACTTGCATAACCGAGCTGATGATGCTTAAATGCGTTGTTATAAACAAATAATCCATAAAAATATGTTGATTTTAAAGGTCCTCCACCAGTCAAAAGTAAAACTAGGGTTAATTGTTGTAAAGCTGCAATAACCGATGTAATGACATTAAAAAGGATTGTTGGTGTTATCGTCGGAATTGTTATACTAAAAAACTGTCTTAACGGTCCAGCTCCATCAATTGATGCTGCCTCATAAAGTTCAGGGGGGATCCCCTTAATATCCGTATAGAATATCAGCATCATTGTCCCTACTCCCCAAGCACTCGCGATAACAATTGTTACGATTGCCCACTTTGGATCAATGAGCCAACTTGGTCCTTCAATACCAATGAGTGATAATAAATAGTTTAGAACTCCAAATTCAGAATTAAAAATCCAACCCCATATGATTGATACTGCAACACCTGATACAACAGCAGGAAGATAGAAGATTGTCCTAAATATCTTAACTCCCTTGACTGGTTGTGTAATGAGGAGTGCAAGCACCAATGCAGCGATTAGGTTAAGTGGTACGAAAATCGCCGCAAATTTAAATGTGATTACTAAGGAATCATAAAACTGGGGGTCAGCTGTAAACATCTTAGTAAAGTTATTAAGACCAATAAACTTTGCTTCTCCTGTTATCGGCCAATCAAACAAACTCATGATTAATGAAGATACTAAAGGTCCTAAAGTGAACACTAAAAATCCGATGATCCATGGTAGGATAAACAAATATGGTACTCTTTTACGTACTAATGCAAAACTAGGTTTTTTTTCCTTTTTTTTCAACATAAATATTCCCTCTTTTAGAATGACCTATGGAAAATAAGATTCCTATCATAGCTTGATATTGATAACAAGGGCTATGTAATTAAGCCCTTGTTAAGATGAGGAGAATATATTCTCACCCGACCGCTTACTTTTTTAGTAATTGGTAAACTTTATCCCGGATTAACGGAAAGTCAAGTCCCCCACCTCAAGACTTAGAGGAATCAAAGAAGCTTAGGTGGGGGACAACTGCCTTTAATCTAGTTGCGGCTCCTAGCCCCTCGAGGTCATAAGCTGTAATACTCTGTGGCAAACTACGCCACGTCGTATTCCATCTTATGCTTGTCGGACTATCACAGGATGTGATGGCGTCTCTGTTGCTCACAGGACGTGAGCGATCTTAGGAGACGTTCCTTGTACCAGTCGCCTCGCTTTTTAATGTATAAGCCCGATTGGTGAGATACAGTGAAACTTACCGCTGTGTTCTTCAACGGTTTAGTTGAACCAATCGGGTTCGTAGTGTCGCTTTATCGAAGATTTAGCGACACTAGAACGGGACTAACAATCAGAGGGGGGATGAAGACCCCCACTGATTGAAGTTTCACTTTATTTAGCAGCTTCATTTAGAGCTTTTTTCGGATCAACTCGCGTACTTGGATTAAAGATTTGCTCAAAGGAAAACTCCAAATTTTCTGATACCTGACTCCAGTTTTCAGTAATAAATGACGCTGGTGTATAGCCTTCACTTTGTTCTAGCATTGAGTAGAATACACTTTTAACTGGATCCTCTTGCAGCTTTTCTTCTTCTACTACACTCTTTAAGACTGGTAGTTCAAATGCTATTCTTGCTTTATTTGCTTCTTTTCCTGTCCAAAACTTCATAAATTCAAAAGCAGCTTCTTTATGTTTAGAACTCTTTGACATAGCTATACCTGACGAACTAACAATACTTACACTTTTACCATTTTCAAAAGTCGGTACCTCAACAACACCATAATTAATACCCGCTTCTTTCAATGGAGAAAGATACCAAGCACCATTAATAAACATTCCTACTTTTCCTGATTTCATTTCAGTATCGCCTGAACCTTCAGTTGTGATCGCGTACCCGTCTTTTAACATGTCTTGGAACATTGCGAATGTTTCAATTGATTTCGTTGAATTCAGATTACCTTTTAACTTTCCATCACTGTCTACGTAAGAAGCACCATTGCCCCATAAGTACATTTCAAAATCATATGGATCAGGTTTACCAGGGAAAGCAAATCCGCTAATCTTCTTTTCTTTATCCGTTAACTTCTTTGCTGTTTCTTGAAGATCTTCCCACGTCCAGCCAGCTTTTGGATAGTCAAGTCCTTTTTTATCAAAAAGATCTTTATTATAGTACACAACATGGGTTGTATAGCCTACTGGAAGTCCAAGTGTTTCTCCACCAACAGAGTTATAGTTCCATAAAGATTCATAAAAATCAGACTTATGTTCTTCTCCGTTTTTATCAATATAAGAATCAAGTGGCTCTAAAGCATTCTTATATTGCGGGTAATTCCACATATACATCACATCCGGCGCATCCTTTGCACCTATACCTGCAGTGATTTTAGTGTCAAACTCCGATCCATAGGCTTCTAAAACTACTTCAATGTTTTCATTTTTAGCATTGAATTCATCAATTAATTTTTGTTGTAAAGTAACGTCATTTCCTACATCCCAAGTAGCAAACCTTATCTTTACTTTCCCGTCTTCTGTTGCTTCATCACCATTACCTTTTGTTGAGTTACATGCTGATAATAATAATGCTAGTGCGATAGTAAGTAATAAAATTAATTTCATTTTGGATAATTTCATATTATCTCTCCTCTGTAGTTTATGATCTTAAGTTTTTTACAGTAGTCCCCACTTCGTGCATTGTCCGCTTCTGCCACCTTACAAGAAATGAAGCTGACAAGAGTACGGGACGATTGGTCGTTTATATCATCAGTGTGAATGTCTTCTAAGTATTTTTACCTGTTTCATAATTTCACACCTTTTACATTCATTCTTTGACAGATCCACCTAAAATCCCAGAGATAAAATGTTTTTGCAGTAATAAGAAAAAGATCATAATTGGAATCGTGGATAAGGTAGTTCCTAGCATCAGTTGTCCATAATCAATCCTCGCCATTCCGATTAAACTTGATAATGCAACAGGAAGCGTAAACATTTCTTTTGAATTTAACGTAATAAGCGGCCAGAGTAAGCTATTCCATTGAGACATAAATAGAAAAATAGCAACGGCAGCCATCGCAGGTCTTGTAACAGGCAAGATGACTGTAAAAAATATTTTTAATTCCCCTGCCCCGTCTATTCGAGAGGCCTCCATAATTGAGTCTGGAATCGCCTTCATATTCTGCCTCATTAAATAAATGGCAAAAGGAGAAGCCAGGGTTGGTAAAATAATGGCTTGATACGTATTTAACCAATTAAAGGTAACCATCATTTCAAACAAAGGAATCAATGTCACTTGTGAAGGAATCATTAATGTGCATAAAATAATGAAAAAGAAAAAGTTCTTTCCTTTAAATTTAAATTTTGCAAAAGCGTATCCAGCCATTGCACTAATAAGCGTGCTAATCAATGTATATACAAGCGCTATAAATAATGAATTCCAAAATATTTTTGCAATTCCTAATGACTCATTAAGCGTTTGAAAGTTCTTTGCTAAATAATCCCCTGGAAGAAGCCTAGGTGGAACACGAAAGATTTCTCCTGACGGCAATGTAGAACCGACAATCATCCAATAGAACGGTGCAATCGATAAGACAACGCCTGCGATCAACAAAATATAAATGATTATTTTTGAGGATATCTTCTTAGAAGCCACGATTATTCATCACCTACCAATTTCATCTGAACCCAGGAAATGATTGCCGTAATGATGACAAGCACATAAGCAATCGCGGACGCATATCCAAAGTCAAAAAACCTAAATCCTGTTTCATATAAATAAACCGTGATTGTCATCGTAGCATTATTAGGACCGCCCCCAGTCAAAATGAACGGCTCATCAAATAGTTGAAGAGTACCGATTGTTGACAAGACAACCGTGAAAATAAATACTGGCTTTAATTGTGGAATTGTAATCATGAAAAATTGCTTTACTTTACTTGCCCCATCAATACTTGCTGCTTCATATAGGTCTGATGGAATATTCTGTAATCCCGCCAAAAATATGACCATATTATATCCTGCCCATCTCCATGTCATTACAAGGATCACGGAAACCTTTGCCCAAAATGGAGTTGTTAACCAAGGGATGGAATCAACACCAAGGAAGGATAAGAAATAGTTTACGAGTCCGAAATTCTCATCTAATAAAATCATAAAAACAATCGAAGCAGCAACAAGTGCTGTGATCGCAGGCATAAAGTAAGAGATTCGGAAAAACGCTTTCCCTTTTAACATGGAAGAATGCAGTCCCACAGCAATTAGTAAAGAGAGGAAGAGCATAATAGGAACCTGGACAATTAAAATTTGAAAGGTATTTAAAAGAGATTTATAGAATATAGGATCTTGAAATAAGCGCGAATAATTAGAAAATCCTACAAATATTTTCTCCACACCACGTACCTCTTGAAAGCTTAAGATAAACGATGAGATTACTGGATAAACGGTAAAAATCAAAATTAGTAGAAACGCTGGTCCGATAAAGAAATATGGAACATTTTTAGGTGTTAATAAACTCTTTCTTGTTTTGACTCGAAAGTTTGTTTTAGCATTTACAACCTTTTCTGTTTGCGCCAACCGGGCCACCTTCCTAACTTCAAGGAATCTTAGAATGAGAGAGCTGAGTGGGGTTGGAACATCCTCTCTAGCTCTCTACAAAACTATTTCTTTCGTTCATTTTCTAATTGTTTTTTAGCTTCATTTAATCTAGTATCAACCGATTGATTTTCAAGTAAAATGGCTGCTTGAGCATTACTTATAAGACTGCTGGCTTTTGCAAAGTTTTCGTTTACGTTAATTTGTGGAACTTGATCGACAATATCTGCAAAGTTTTTGAAAATCGGACTATTATTAAAGTACTCGTTGTTTTCAGTAAATTGTGGCGCAGTGTAGGTTTCCTTCAAAGATGGGAAAAGTCCATATTTCTCAAAACCTAACAGCTGTGATTCTGTATCAGTTGTAAAGAATTCAACAAAGGCATAGGCAGCCGATTGGTTTTTGCTTGATGAAGGAATCAACACGGATGATCCTCCTACGTTTGCATATCTTGTCCCGCCATCAAAGCTCGGAAGATAAAAAATATCCCATTTCCCTTTCAAATCCGGTGCTTGGTCCATGATGGTACCTGCATACCATACACCATAAGGAACGGTGGCAACACTACCATTTACTGTAGCAGTTACAATGCCATCCCAACCTTTATTGTTTAAAATTAAATCCTCATCATGAAGCTTTTTGATTACTTCCATAGCACGGATAGCTTCCTTAGATTCTAGTGCAATTTTGTCATCTTTATCAAAATAAGAAAGTCCTTGCGATTGCATCATCATTTGGAAGACACCATCATAATTAGGTATATCAATGGGTAATAGCTGCGCGCCAGTGGCTTCTTTAATCTTCTTCCCTGCTTCAATATAGTCATCCCATGTTTGGATGGAATTTGGATCAACATTTGCTTTTTCAAAGTAATCAACACGGTAGAACACTCCAGCAGGACCAATATCCCATGGAGCCGCGATAAAATCTCCATCCTCATTCTGTACAGCTGCAACCTTAGCTAAATTGAACGAATCTTTGTATTTTTCATACCCAAGCTTATTTAAATTCAAAAATCCTTGTGGAAACTGATGCAAATATCCTGGGATTCTTTCATCCTCCATTAATACAACATCTGGAAGTCCTGAGCCTCTTGCTGCTAGACCAACCGTTAACTTATCATATAGATCAGCGCTATTAAAATCCTCTACCTTCACATCTACGTCTGGATATTGTTTCTGAAACTTCTCCACTGCTGCTTTCATAGTTGCTGCTGCAACATCCCATCCCCATACAGTAATGGATCCAGACGGATTTTTAGAATTTCCCGTTTGCCCTTCATCCTCCGCTGTTTTATTGGAGCAAGCTGACAGCAATAATAGAAGCATAACTAGCATAACCGACATATACTTTTTCATTTTTTATCCCCCTATTTTCTTATACCATCATCCTTAAGATATAAATTCTTACAGTATAAAAAAATGTCGTACTAACTGTTTAGATTATTTAACCAGATCATATGCTTTCGTATTCTTTAAATAAGTTCGCCAAGTGATACACCATTTATCTGGATTGTCTAAATAATCTTGCTCGTCAATTTTGTGGATTGTACTATTATGCGGCGCGGTTTTGATAATTTCCGGATCTTCATAGGCTTCTTTAGAAATTTGCTCGAGCGCATGAATATATTCATCTAAATCCTCTTTCGAATAGGACTCAGTCGGCTCAAGGGTAAACGGCTGTTTCACAATATAGGGGTGATGGCTAGTCCAGTAGTGGAGGCCGAAATCCGTCATTCTTAACGTAACATCCTCTGTTGTGACCCCTGTTTCCTGCGTCAACTGTTCCCAGCTATATCGAACTTGCTCGAGTCGATGCCCCTTGACATACGGTGCACTAGCCCCGCGAATCTCTAAAACCCTATGATACATATAGTTATTGTTTAATACGGCAATTTTCGCTACCTCTTTAAGGCCCTCAGCCCCAAGTGCCCGAATCCATGCATAGGCACGTAATACCGTTTGGGCTACACCATGAAAGGAGCGAACCTTACCAATAGAATGCGCTAAATCATTCTTGAGCGAATATTTCCCCTCATGATATTCGACAATCGGTGCTGGCAAGTACTCTTTCAACTCTGCTGTTACACCAAGCGCACCTGTTGCTGGTCCACCACACATATGTGGCGCAGCAAATGTTTTGTGAAGATTAAAGAAACACATATCAAAGCCTGCTTCTTTTGCTCTTGTAATCCCTAAGAGGCCATTCGCATTCGCTTGGTCGTAAAAGCAAAGACCACCAGCTTGATGAATAATATCTGTAAACTCCTTAATTTTGGGATTGAAAATTCCAGTATCTTCTGGATTTGCAACAACAAAGCCTGCTGTTCTTTCCGATACGGCTGCTTTTAACTTTTCAATATCAGGGAAGCCATTTTCATCCGGATGCAGGGTAATAATTTTATAGCCCTTTACAGCTGCCGTTGCCGCTTGAGATGGGTGGGAGAAGATCGTTGTAATGATTTCATCTCGCTTATCGCCTTCACCGTTTTGCTCATGGTATTTCCTCACAATCGAAGCCATCGCAAATAGCGCTTGTGTCCCGCTGCTTGGCTGGAAGGAGAAACAATCCATTCCTGAAATTTCTCTCATGCATAAATCAAGCTTGTAAAAAACCTCAAGCATCCCTTGAACAGTTTCTTCATTTTGTAATGGATGAAGCTCCATCATTTTAGGATCACGGACTAACAATTCATTGATTTTTGGAATATACTTCATCGTACAAGTGCCTTGTCCGATTTCAACATTAAAATCTGAGCCAAGTGTTTCTTGAGAAAGTCTGAGATAATGTCGTAACACACGCGCCTGTCCAATTTCCGGAAGATTTGGCTTATTCTTTCTCTGCATTGATGCTGGAATGACCGATGTTCCATCTCCAACTGATAATGCAACTTTTTCATTTACTGGCGGTAATTCGACGCCCTTTTCTCCAGGCTGATGGAGTTCAAAAATAATCGGTTCATTCCATTTGGCTTGGTGAAAATCCCTTGTTTTGCTTTTAGATTGAATCCTTTTCATGTTTAAATGCTCCTCTCTTCTTTTAATTATTTCGCTAAAATATCCTTAAGCGCTTGAACTAAACCGTCAATGTCCTCTTTCGTATGAACCTCTGTTACACAAAATAATGCCGTTTGACCAAGCTCAGGAAACTCTAGTGAAAGATCCTTCCCACCAAAAATCTTCTTTTCTAGCAATTTTTGATTTATTTGTTCGACGGTATCCCCTGTCTGATTAAAATCGACGATAAATTCTTTAAAAAACGCTGACTCAAAATGGGATCCTTTTACATTGGCAATTTGATTTAATTGTTGAACAGCGTACTGACTATTTTGCATAATGGTTTGGCCAACCTCCTGCATACCATCTGGACCGAGTAATGCTAAATAGACTCCGGCAGTAATTCCCCATAATGCTGTCTGCGTTCCAACAGACTCTTTTCCTTTTTCTCGTTGTGCAAATGAAGTTCGTTCATAAGCCACATCGCCAAATCCGTATTCTCCTTCTTTTACAGTTGGGACGATACCAAACAAACGAGATGGGTATTCATTAACAAATTTCAGCTCATTATGTGTAGCAATGAAGCCTGCCTGTCCACCGCTGTAATTCATATGCATGCCAAGAGGCTGCAAATCTCCACAGACTATATCCGCACCATAATGACTCGGCGGTGCTAGCACACCAAGAGAAATTGGATCAACCCCTACAACCATTAACGATTCGTTTTCCTTTAATAGATTGGATATCTCTTGCCCTTGCTCCTCAATAAACCCAAGGTAGGATGGATTTTCAAAATAAAGGGCCGCGACATCTTCCGTTAATTTTGTTTTTAAATCCTCTAAGTCCATTGCTCCTGATTTCGTATCAAATTGAACATATTCGAATTCTAATTTGGGAGTACCGTAGTTGATGATAATTTTGCTTCGTTCTGGTGCAACCGTTTTGGCTAATAAGACTTTCTTTCTTCCGGTAATACGGGCCGCCATTCGAATTGATGTTGCTGCCGCCTGCCCCCAGTCAAAGGTTGGAACATTGACAACATCCATATCTACTAATTCAGCTAGTAAACTTTGATACTCAAATAGCGCCTGGAAGCGTCCATGATCCTCATACGGTTCACCTGCATACGCTGTTAAAAATTCAGAACGTTGATTTATTTCATCACACACCGCTGGAATAAAATGTTGCCAGCAGCCAGCACCTAGGAAGTTTACATATTCCTTTGTACTTGTGTTCTTATTAAGAATTCCTTCAATATGACGTCTAAGCTCATACTCTGTTAATGCAGGCGGCAACTGTAGGTTTTCTTTAAGTTGCAGCTCCTCAGGGATACATGAATATAGCTCCATAATCGATTCAGCACCGATTACCTTTAACATCTCCGCTTGTACTTCTGGTACCATATTTGGTATATAAGGGTGTACCTTTTGTGACATGAAAATTACCTCCTTGTAGTCATATAAAATAAATTTTATTTAAAGTTAAAAAATATTAAGCTAAACCTCCGCCATCTACAATTAAGTCTGTACCTGTTATCCATGCTGATAGGTCACTTGCAAGGAATAAAACTCCTTTTGCAATATCCCTCGGCGTTCCAAGTCTTTCTAAAGGTCGTCCTTTTGCAGAAGATACTAAAAATGCATCCTCTTGCTGTTTCAATTGCTTTGCTTCTTCTCTTAATAACGGAGTATCGGTATCTCCAGGACAAATACAATTCACACGAATATTTTGCGGTCCATGATCGATTGCCATTGCCTTCGTTAAATTCACAACTCCGGCTTTCGCTGCGCAATAAGCGACTGCTTGATCTCCACCTTTGATTCCCCATCCAGAACCGGTATTAATGATACTTCCTCCACCACTCTCCGCCATAAGAGGAATTAAATATTTTGAAAGGAGATAAACCCCTTTTAAAGAGACATCAATTACTAAATCCCAATCAGATTCTTCCAAATCAACAACTGTTTTTCTTCTAATCACACCAGCATTGTTAAAAAGAACATCGATAGTCTCGTAATTTTTTTCGATATAATCTCTTACGGCGATACAATCGTTTCCCTTTGTAACATCACATTTTAAGAACTCAACCTGATAATCTTTCTTTTGCAGCTCAGCGACAGCCTTCTTACCGTTTTCTTCATTAATATCAAGCATAATCACCTTTGCACCGACTTCTGCCAAAAGTGTTGCTGTAGCTAGACCTATCCCTGAAGCTCCTCCTGTAACAACGCACATCTTATCCTCTAAACCAAAATAATCTTGTATTAACATCCCTAAACCCTCCTGAAATCATTTTGTTAATCTATTTTAATAATCGTAAATCTCTTTCTTACTGCCCTAGATATTTCTCAGAATCCTTCACAGCATTATTCAATAATGTATCTGCATCTTGTTCGAGCAAGGTGGCATTTATTGCTGCAGATAAATTCCGATTGATTGCCTCCCAATTCTTAGTAAGTAGAAAGGCTGGGGTACCATTCGATCTTTCAAGCATTTTGTAGAAAGGCTTTATTAATGGGTCTTGTTCTGTTTTCATTTCTTTTACTAAACTAATGCGGACAGGTAAATCAGCCTTCCTCATATTTACTACTTCTGGTGAATTGTAAAATTTCACAAATTCCCATGCTAAATCTTTATGCTTTGAATCCCTTGCGATCGAAACCGCAGAAGAAGAAATAACACCTTTCACTGGTTTTCCGTTAAATGCAGGCATTTCAACTGTTCCAATATTTATATTGGCTTCTTTAAATTCTACTAATGACCAAAATCCACTTTCCCACATCGCAATCTTACCTGCTATAAAATTCTCCTCACCGCTTTGTTGATTTTTACCACCTACTAGAACAGCACTTGTATCCTGAATCATATCTGCAAGCATGCTTATCGATTCAATAGTTTCTGGGCTATTCATATATCCAGAAATATCCATCCCGTCATCACTTATAAAGCTTGATCCATTACTCCAAACCATCCCTTGAAGATCGTACGTATCTGGTTCCTGTCTTACCCCAAATCCATACTGCTCCTTAGTGGGGTCCGTTAATTTCTTTGCTATCCTCTTAAAGTCATCCCATGTCCATCCATCCTCTGGATAGGGGAGGTTTGCTTCATCAAATAAATCTTTGTTATAATAGACCACCCTTGTTGTGAAACCTGCTGGGATACCATACAGTTTCCTATACATCGTCGAATGGTTTAAAAGCCCTTGATAATAATCATTCATGTCTATAAAGGGATCTCTGTTAATATAATTATCTAGTGGTTCAAGATAGTGAAAATAGGCCGGGAAATTCCACATATACATGACATCTGGAGGATTTTTTGCTCCAAATGAAGCAGATAGCTTTTGATCAAATTCATCACCATAGTCTTCGACTTGCACTTTTATATCTGGATTCTTTTCTTCAAATTTTTTAGCAATTGATTTTTGAAATTTTAAGGCCTCTCCTGAATCCCAAGTGGCAAAACGAAGAACGATTTTATTTTTTTGTTCCTTCCTAACTTGATTAGGCTCGCTTCTATTAGATTTAATATTGGAACAGGCAGCAGTTACAAAAACTAGCATGATTACTAAAAATGTTATCCAAAACTTCTTCATTGTTCGCTCCTCTTTTTTCTTCACAACTAGTAGTAACCGCTTTCATTGTAGCTCGAATGAAAGCGGTCTTGAACTCAAAATCATCTTATTCTTTTTGTAATATTGTTTGAACTTTCATAAAATTATAAGTGAAGGGGAAATTTGTTAGCTTACATTCTTCTTTTTGTTCTGTCTATATTCTGATGGCGTACTTCCTATACATTTTTTAAACCATTTGCTGAAATATTTACCATCCTGAATGCCTATTTTTTCGCCGATTTCTTGTAAAGGAAGCGACGTATTTTCAAGAAGATTACATGCAGACTGAACTTTAAGCTTTTCGATAAAGGTGATAAAGCTTTCTCCTACTGTCTTTTTAAATATTGTGCTAAAGTGACTACGGCTTAAGCCAACTTCACTTGCAATATAGCTGGATGAGAGAGGTTCATGTAACTGTTGGATGATGATTTGCACAGCCTTTTGAATAGGAGATGGCCAATCATCCATTGAAAGCGAAAATTGTTTTTCAAATTTGAATTTATGGTATAGCTTTGTAACCCCCTTCACCCACTCGTTTATTCCTTGATATGAACCATTCACCTTCCAGCGAATTGTCGGATCAATCGTCCTGGTCTCAACTAAAAGATGCTCAAAATCTATTTGTGCTTTTTCTGGAATAAAAATAAATGATTGGTCCTGGCCACAATAAATTTCCGCAAATTGTTTTCCATCAGAAGACCATTTTTTATGAAAACGTTCATTGTTATTTAGCCCATTAACTAGATAAATATAAAAAGATTCCTGCATCCACTGCCACTCTTTAATAAACAGCTCCTCTAAAAGCTTCGGAAAAGAATTAGCAAAACCACATAACCATCCATAGAATTCCTTGGCTAGATTTGTAGAATCAATAGAAGATTGGATATTTGCATGGTTAATTTCATTTTCAAAGCGTCCAAGATATTCTTCAAAATCCTTGTCTTGAAATGCTGTTTTCAAAAGATATCCCGAAGCCCCTATATTCAATCCCTCTTGTGCAAATGTAAAATCTCTATGGCAGCTTAACAATAATATTTTAGTTGCTGGGGAAATTTGTTTAATGTTTCTGGCAAGCTCAATACCATTCATTTCAGGCATGACGATATCCGTTATCACTACTTCAGGAGAATGCTCCTGAAACAGCTCCCAAGCCTTTTGTCCGTTAGGGGCATCAGCAATAACCTCCATACCAAACTTTGCCCAGTCGACCGTTGCGATTAATCCTTTTCTAACGATGAGTTCATCATCTGCAATTAATACCTTTATCATCGACGTTATCTCCTTTTTGGCAGTTTTATAGTAAAAATTGTTTTTACACCAATGACTGATTCGATTGACAGGCCATACTCCATTCCAAAGTGAAGCCTCACGCGTTGATCAACATTATAAACACCGATTCCTCTCCCTTTATCATTTTGATGTTTTGGGGTAAGAAGCTTTTCAATAATCTCCTGATTCATTCCTTTTCCATTATCAGTTAAGATAATTTCGAGATGTTCAGGTTTAGCCATAACTACAAGTTCAATTGTCCCCCGACCATCTTCAAATGCATGGAAAAAGGTATTTTCAAATAACGGCTGAAGTGTCATCCTTGGGATTAAATAGTCAAGGCATTCCAAATGGACATCCTCGATATATTCAAATGTTTGTCCATAACGTATTTCTTGGACCTTTAAATAATGCTTGATTGTCTGGAGCTCCTGTTTTATTGGAATTAACTCGTCGGAAAAATTTAAATTTTCATGAAGCACCTCAGTCAAATGATAAATCATCTCTTGAACTTCCTTTGCTCCTAGCAGCCTTGCCTTCCATTGAATAGAGTTTAAAGTATTAAATAATAAATGCGGGTTTATTTGATAATGGAAAGCTCTTAATTCTGCCTGCCTTTTTAAACGTTCAGTCGTGCCAATTTGCTCGATTAACTCCTTAATTTGATTGACCATATCATTAAAGCTTTGGGCTAAAACCCCTACTTCATCATTGGAGGTAACTGCTATCTGTGTATCTAAGTTTCCTTCACTGACCCGCTTCATCGAGGATGTTAGACTTTTAATCCTCTTTGTAAGTGGAACGGAAAATACGACAGCCAGAACATAAACAAGAATAATTGAGAAAAAAATTGCCAATATGGTATAACGATAAATAACATTGGATGATTGATAATAATATTCTTTGGGAATGCGAATATGGATATCCCATCCATAAGCATCAAAATCATTATTCCAGACTATATCTGTTTTCAATTCTTTTGGTGCGTTTTTCGTTTTATAGACTACCTGATGCTTACCATTTTTCAAAGTGATAGAAGAATGCAGCTCATTTTCAAGAAATCCAATATAAGAGAACAGCTCCTCAGCATTTGTTTCTATTAACAGTTTACTTCCCTTTAATACGCCAAACTGACTTTCAATAGGAACAACAAGTCCCATTATTTTTTCGTTTTTTTCACCCGTATAATAATGGTCAGAATTATAAAAGCCTATCCACAAATCTCCTTCTTTAAGGCTATGAATTTCTTTCCAAAAAGTTTTTTGAAAGAGCTTGTGTATATCTAGGCGACTATTCCCATAATAGTAGCCTGTATTGGTAATTAAATAGATTCCTTTAGTGTTATACGTCTTATGTGCCTCTAAATATCTTTCAAAGTTTTCAATTTCAATAAATTCAGTATAACTATGAGGAATTTCCTCCTTTAATATAACCAGAGTTGGGTCCGATAAATACTGATTGATATCCTTTGAAACGAGATACATTTGCTCAAATGTATTTTCGATTTGTTTATCAAGCTGAGACACAGCAAATTGCTCATACTCATTAAATTGTTTATTCACAATCTCAGAAGACTTCCCATATGATAGAAATCCAAATAAAAGCAATGGCAACAGAGCAACAATTAGAAAAAACAGCACCATCTTCGTACGAATACTGCCGAAAGAAAAGAATATAAATTTTACTATCCGTTGTTTAAAGATATTCCTCACGCCCATCACCTGATAAATAAAAGTAATTAACCTAACCCCATAATAGCAAAATTCCAAAAATAAAGAGTGCTTCTTGAAGTTTTTACTTAAGTTTCTTTTTATCTTTTTCAGGACTTATTTCTAGACACATAGAAAGTGTAGCAACAAGGGAAGATTAAACATAACTACCAATGAAGGTAAGGAGGCTTCATCATGGCCAAAAATGAAAAAATCAATCCTTCTCCTGAATCAAATTCGCTCGTTACGACGATTAAACAAGCATTTGAGATTAAAAAAAATCCTCTTCCGTGGACAAAGGCGTTTTGTGCTGGACTATGTGCAGCCTTACCTAGTTTGATTGGCTTGATACTAGGGAACTTTCAATACGGCTTGTTGGCAGGAATCGGCGGCTTCACATACCTGTATGTTTTTAATGAACCCTATGCACAAAGAGCGAAAAAACTACTTTCTGTTCTGCTTTGCCTTACTTTTGCCGTTTTTTTAGGAACACTTGTCGCCCCTTACCCCATTTTGTCAGCGTTAATGATAGGTGGTATTGGAGCGATTGCAACTTTTATTTTTGGAACCTTAAAAATCCCAGGACCTGCCGCAGTTTTTTTAGTTTTAGGTTTTGCCATGACGACAGGAATGCCGATAGATCCATCGCTTGCCCCACTACGTGCTGGTCTTATTTTTCTTGGTGGGACTTTATCATGGCTGATTGCTATGGCCGGCTGGTTTTTCAATCCACATGGACCAGAAACAACGGCTGTAAAACGAGTCTATCGTGAATTGGCTTCTTTCCTCGATTCAGTCGGTACGGAAACATTTAATGACGCTAGAGAAAAAACGGTGGTAGCGATGAAAGAGGCAAACCATACACTTATAGCAGGGTATATCTCTTGGCAGAGCTCTGATTTCTATAAACGGTTGTACTTATTAAATGAACATGCAAGTAGCATTTATTTGGAAGTTCTTGACCGATCAGTAGAAAAAAATAAGAAACTCCCGTCAGAATTAGGAGAATCCGTTAGGGCTCTAACAAGCTCTATTGAAGCTAATAAGAAAAGCACCCCTGATAGAATTCTGCAACCAGATCAGGATGATGAAGCCGTGGACCATTTATTCACAAGCGTTTATAATGCGGATGCGATCATGAATGAACCAATGTCCAAGATTAATCGCGAAATTCAAATTACAAAACAGTCCGTAAAGACCGTTTTTTTAGGTGCTTTTGACAAAACTTCGATTGTCTTTCTAACAGCTGTCAAGTACGGAATTATTCTTACGATTGCAGCTCTGATTGCCTACGCATTTGAGTTTAATCGATCTTATTGGGTGCCACTTTCCTGTGCTGCAGTCTTGTTAGGTTCGACCATTATGAGTACCTTCCTCCGTGCCATACAAAGGTCAGTTGGCACCATTATTGGCGTTGTGATAGCGAGTCTCATTCTTTCGATTCACCCAGAAGGATTTTTTATCAGCATGATCATCCTGCTTTTAACATTCCTTACCGAACTTTTTATTGTACGTAATTATGCCCTTGCTACGATGTTTATCACCCCAAACGCGTTAGTGATGGCAGAAAGCACGACTCAGATGCATAACATGCCATTTTTCGCTACAACACGTATTATCGATATTATAATTGGCTGTCTGATTGGTCTTCTAGGGGTACTACTAGTAGGCCGGACATCTGCTTCTGGTCTGCTCCCTCATTTAATCGCAAAAACGATTAGAAGCCAAGCACAGTTCTTACTCATGTTGTTTTCTGAACAAAGAAAAGATTTTCATTTTGAAAAAAGCCGAGTACATATTAAAATGCATACCAATCTAACCAATTTAAGAACAGTATATACGACTGCTTTAGGGGAGCGTCCGAGCAATAAAAAAGCTTTAGAGTTTCTCTGGCCCGTGATATTTTCCATCGATCAGTTGGGATACTTACTAGACTCTTCCTTGAAAGACTTGGATCGGCCTGTTCTTTCTGAAGAAAAACTTGCCCAATTTCTTTATATTTTAGAAACCTTGGCACAAACCGCAGAATATCATCGCCCATATGTAGAAAAGGACGTTCCTGATATAAATGGATTTTCCAAAATACAAAAGGAGATTATTTCCTTGCAAAATGCGATGAACGTTTGTGAAAAAAATCAATATAAAAGCTGAGTCCTTTCCAATATTAAAGGATCATGCCTGTATTTACACTAATTTCTTCTCCCTCTCTTTTTGCTGAATATATTCCTTTAGTTTTAGGAACTATAGTAGAGAATAAATTTGAAAGGGGTATAATCATGTATAACAAATGGCTTCTTATGTTAGCAGGGGTATCTTTATCCGTAATATTGATGGCGGGATGCAATAATAATCAGGAGCCGCCTCCACCAGAAAATAATGTGAAGACTCCAGCTCCAGTAGATGAAGATGTAAATGATACAAATGATTTGAATGATCAGGATAACGGCACAGCCCCAGGCGTGGATAAAAATGATAACATGCTTAAAGATGATGAAAATGATAATGACCCAGATCCAGAAGATCCAATTGAAGATCCGAAAGATATGACAGATCCAGATAATAAAGACGAGTAATTTTAAGAGAGGGTGTCCCATCGTTTGGGACACCCTCTCTTCTCCTTTAGAGTTCATACTATTTGACGTATAAAAAGATTTTTATATGATCGTTGTGGTCCATTGTTGCTAGTAAGATTTCTTTTACTCCCAGATTGTATGTATTCTTAATTTCATTGGTCAGCCATAATTCATCTTTGCCGGTTCGTTTTAATTCATTGAGGTCCATTTTCCCTTCTTTAATAATTGTACTAGGATAATGAAAGGCTTTTGTTACTAATTGTAAATCCGAGGGGGTTACAGCTTGATGTTGGGGGTTAATAAAAAAAGAAATAGTACCATCTGGTTCCCATAATGCCAGTGAAATTTTTTCAGGCGCTTCTATCTTCTCCTTCCTTAATTCAGATAATAGTACGTCGAGAGATATCCTAGCCTTAGACAAACCTTTATACATAATTTGTCCATCTTTAATAAGAGGTATTGGGGAGCTTTCAACAAATTTCCGAAACATACTCCATTTAAGGCTGGCAAATACACCAATTAAATACAAAAAGACTAATACGGTAATCGTAGTCAATGACCCTTTCAAATCTAGTTCTGGATCAGACAAAGGGTGAGCAATAATATTGCCAATTATTAATGCCATAACAAAATCAAGTAAACGTAACTGAGAAAGGGATCGTTGCCCCATCAATTTTGCAACTAAGAGTAAAAAGAAGAAAGAGACAATAGCCCTTAAGATCCACTGTATTTCGGTAAGTGATTCCTGGCTCTGGAAAAAGTCCATCTAAATTCACATCCTCAATATCTGTTCGTTCTGTCGGTTGATTATTGTTTATTATTAGCTAAATTGGCGACAAGTATGAGGATAAAATGAAGGGAATATCGGGGAAAAGTGTAGATAAAAAAGGGGCCAATAACGAAAGTGTTACCCTTGTAAGCATCTTCTTATGTAAAACATAGTGAATTCCATTAATGAATACCTCTTTCACTTTCAACTGATAACGTGTGCGCATCCGACTAGAATTAGAGTATTGGAACATGATTTTAAGAAACACGTCTTTCTTCATATACCTTTACTATCCATGCTAAAATAGTATGAATGTAACAAGGGAAAATCAGGTTAAAAATACATAAAATTCAAAAGGGGATGCTTGTGATGAAAATCCGCAAAGCTTTAGAAAGTGAATTAGATTGGATTCGAAAACAAAGAGTACAAGCATATGAAGAACATTCACAAAGTGTTCCAGAAAGTCATTGGTTCGCACTAAAACAATCGGTAACATCGGATGCCGATGCACAACCAGGGGTAGAACGTTTAGTAGCTGACCTTAACGGGGAAATAGTAGGAAGTGTTGCTTTGTTTCCAGCTAAACTTGATGCCTATAAAGGTCTTGTCGATATGTTAGATTATCCGGAAATAAGAATGCTTGCCGTCTCACCTCAGGTAAGAAACAAAGGTGTTGCCTCGGCATTAATCCATGAATGTATTAAGCAGGCCAAGGTAAATGGTTCTCAACACATCGGTTTACATACTGCAGATTTCATGGAAGGTGCTATGCGGCTGTATGAACGTATGGGGTTTGAAAGATTGCCTCAGTTTGATTTTCAACCAGCTGATGATGGGATCATCGTAAAGGCATATCGACTTTCAATCAAATAAGTAAACACAGAATTGGTACCGTGTGTAGCCATCATTAGATTAGAATTCCTAAAAAAATTCAGGGAGAGCAATCGCTGACCCTGAATTTTTAAGTATTCAGTAAGTTCATTCATCCTAGATTCCCTTGAACTTCTTGCCTATAGATGCAGGGTCGTTTCTTCTATAGGAGCATCCCGCTAAACAAATCCATTACCCAATTATACGCATTTTCCGCTCCAACCACTTCTACTAATACCGCCTCACATTTTCCTTAGCATATAAAGATTGAAAGCTACAACTCCAGACCATTCAACAAATCTCTTAACGCTCTGACCTCATCCACTGTTAAAGTGAGCCCCTTCCCCATTTTTTCATGTTCAGGTGCCCAATCTCGTAGATCAAATTTGGGTTCTTTGCCGTTCCAGCTAATCAGATTGAGTTCTTTGTTCCATCCTTTTGGAGATTGCGAAATGGAACCGATATTTTCTTTGATTTCATATTTGATTTCTGCCATGAATATCCCTCCTAAATCAGCAATTAGTCTCTCTCTAAAACTTCTTTCAAATCATCCTGAACACTTTCTTTTGCCAGCTCTACATTTGAGCGATAAGCAGCTCGGCAAATAAGATGAGCCGCAACCGGAGCAGTTAGGAACACAAAGAAAATACCCAAAATCAAGCGGATACTGAAATATCCATCCGTTATCCAGAAATAAAGTAATGTCCCGAGTAGCGTACAAAGGACACCGAGAGTTGAACTTTTGGACGCTGCATGTGAACGGGTATACACATCCGGTAATCGAATTAAGCCGACTGCGCTAAGAAAGCTAAAAAGCGTACCGACCAAAATAAGGACAGCAGCAATGACTTCACTTGATACGTTTGCGTTCAATGACAACACCCCTTTCGATAAATCTTGCAAAAGCTATCGTTCCGACAAACGAAAGAATACCGAGTATCAAGATGATTTCTAGTAAGGCATGAGTATGAAACAAAACAGAACAAATGGCCACGCCCCCAATTAAGCTAATGCTTATTGTATCTAACGCCTGAACCCGGTCAGGCATGGAAGGCCCTTTTATTACCCGGTAAAGAGCAACTATCATAGAAAGGGTCAAGAAAAATAAAGAAATCATCAAGATTAATTTGAACATTTACGAGTCACATCCTTAATGGCCTTCTCAAATACTTTACTCGACTTAATAACGGCATCGCTAGATTCTGGAATGTCCATCGCATGAATGTAAAATACCTTCGAATCCGAAGAAATTTCAACCACAACAGAACCTGGGGTTAAAGTCAGGAGTAAAGCGAGTAGAGTAACTTCCAAATCCCCTTCTAATTCCGTTTTCAAAGAGAAAATTCCCGGGGTAATATTGATCCTCGGCCGTATCACTTGTCGAATCACAAGTACACTTGACGTAATCAATTCTCGAATGAAGACGAGAAATAATTTCAAAATAGAAAGAAAAGTAATCAAATAAAAGGTGTGAGGAAAAAAACGACGCATCAGAAAAAGAATAAGCAACCCAACTAAATAGCCGCTAAAAAAAGTTAACACGCTCCATTCATCTTGAAGAAACATCCATAATAGAGCAATAAATAGATTGATTAATACTTGGAAAGGCATATTCATTCACCCCTTTCAATCATTTCAAAAAATACAGGACAAGCTTTTGACAGGCAAACTATATGAATTGTAGCTTTATCTCGATATATACTATCAACGCGCCTTTGGTAGCTTACGAGGAAAATAGCGATCAAACTCTAAAGGTGTCTTTACCAAATTTACGCAATCATCTTTTTCACAGTAAGCTAGACGCTGAATACGGACAGACAAATTAGGTTGCCTACGTCATTTCAGATCGTTTCCCAAGCAATAACTGACTTATCCTAAGGCATTACATTTCCCCGAAATACCGCTTCGATATAAAGCTTCGGGTTCATTAAACTTTCAGCTGCAAGATTCACATATTCAAAAATCCCCTCTGCCCCTACTCCTAGAGCAATGGTTGCAACCGTTAGAAGGCCAATAGGGAACATCAATCCTTTCGTTGTCCCTTTTTCCATCTCTTGACTTAAATAGGTTTCACCCCAAAAGCCGTTCATAAAGATTTTCATGATAGAAAACAATACCATTAAGCTCGTAATGAGACCCATTGCACCGAGCCAATAGTACCCTGTTTCAAACGTCCCTTGTGTAATAAAAACTTTGCCAAGAAAACCACTCAATGGCGGAATCCCTGAAAGTGATAGTGCGGCGATAAAGAACATCCAGCCTAAATATGAATGTGTGCCTATGAGTCCACTGATTTCTTTGAGCTTACTCGTTCCAGTAAGATGAATCATCGTTCCACCAATAAGGAAGATAAGGGCTTTAATAATCATGTCATGAATTAGATAGGAAATGGAGCCAGCCATAGCCACTGGCGTAAAGGATGCCAAACCTGCCATAATAAACCCTACCCCTACCATGACGTTATACGTAAGGATTTTTTTAATATCCCAATAAGCAATGGCTCCGATGGCTCCGAGCAACATCGTCAATGCACCTAAAACACCAATAATTAAATGAGTGATTTGCGGCTCATGATAAAATACAAGCGTGAACATACGAAATAAAGCATATATCCCTACTTTTGTTAGTAATCCTGCAAAAAGAGCAGCAATGGCAGTTGGCGGGGCACTATAAGAGCCAGGCAGCCAAAAGAATAGGAAGAGAGCAGCTTTCATACTAAATACAATTAAAAACAAAATCGCAACGGTTGTCATGAGTCCATCTTGTCCTGCCTCAGCAATACGCACAGACAGATGAGCAAGGTTTAAAGTCCCTGTCATCGCATATAAATACGCAATCGCCACCAGAAAAAGGAAGGACGAAACGATATTTGTCAGGACATATTTAATGGACTCCCGTAACTGTTTTTTCGTTCCCCCTAAGGAGATAAGAACATAAGACGAAATCAACATCACTTCAAAACAAACGTATAAGTTAAATAAATCTCCAGTTAAAAAGGAGCCATTAACCCCTGTAATAAGGAATAAAAACATCGGGTAAAAATATGACGCTTCTCGCTCTTTCCCAATGGAACGGAAAGCAAATAGTAAACAACATAACGAAACGAAACTTGTTGTGAGAAGAAGCAAAGCGGAAAACATATCTGCCACCATGCTAATCCCAAAAGGAGCCTGCCATCCACCTAACTGAAGGGTTTGAATTCCCTTCGTTCTAATTTGCGCCATCAGAAAAACCGATACCCCTCCAGTTGCTAAAATGGCAAAGACACTAAAAGCCCGTTGAAACCGGATATTTTTCCGAAAGATAACCATAATCATCCCAGTAATTAACGGGATAATAATTGGCAGTAGTACAATATTATTCATCTTCATTACCTCTCAATTGCTCCGAATCATCCGTGCCTACAACTTGATACGTGCGATAACATAGCACTAAAAAAAGTGCAGTCACTGCAAAATTAATGACGATCGCTGTTAGAATTAACGCCTGGGGTAAAGCATCTGTATAAGAAAGGTTATTCTCACCTAATAGTGGGAGACCCCCTTTCTTTAATCCGCCCATCGTAAGAATGAGTAAATTGACCCCATGACTGATAATGGATGCTCCTAATACGATCCTTAACAAATTTTTCGACAAAATTAAATACGTGCCTATTGAAAATAATAGTCCAACAAGGATAGACATTAATGTTTCCATCTTATCGATCCTCCGCAATACTCAAAATAATCGTGACAGCTGTTCCGATGACAGCCAACGCGACTCCAAAATCAAAAATAACGGCGGTGGCAAGTTCAGTCTTCCCGAAAATAGGCAAGTTGAAATAATTGAATGTTTGACTTAAAAATGGGGCATCGAAAACCAAACTGCCTAGACCAGTAAGTACAGCAATTAATACTCCACTTGCTGTAATCACCTTAAAATCGATTGGAATGTTTTCACGAACCCATTCAATATCAAAAGCCAAAAGTAGTAGAGTCAAGGCTGAGGCAAAACCAAGTCCTCCTATAAATCCTCCACCAGGGTCATGATGACCAGCGAAGAAAAGATCAATAGAGAATGTCAGAATAATCACGACAGCCACTTTTGTAACTGAATGCAAAATGACATCATTTGGCTTCTTCATTCCTTATCCCTCCCTGTTAATCGAAGCTTTATTAATGTGTACACTCCTAGACCTGCGATACACAGAACGGAAATTTCCAGCATTGTGTCAAATCCACGGAAATCAACCAGGATTGCGTTTACGATGTTTCTAGCACCAGCAAGCTCATACGAGTCCTCAAAATAGCTTGAAATTGGTTTAAAGAGACGGTTTCCATTGACAGACAACGCTAAGATAGTTACAACCATGCCTACTCCAATAGAAATAATGAGGTTCGTCGCTTTGAATCGCATTCGACCGATATTCTTGCTGAAATCTGGTAGATGATAGAAACATAATAAAAACAAAGCAGTTGTCACGGTTTCAACGACCAATTGAGTAAGTGCTAAATCCGGTGCTCGGAAAATAACGAAAAGCATGGATACTAGAAAACCGAGGGCACCAACAGCAATAAGGGAAGTCATCCTTGACTTTGAAAAAAGTACGGTACATGCAGCAATGACCATCCCTGCTACTAATCCACCTTCATACATACTAATCGGCGCATCATTTGAAGAATCAAAGGATATACCATTCGACAGCCAAATAGCCCCACCCAACATCAGAATCATAAATGTGAAGATATAGACTAAATAGTCACGGATCGAGCCCGTCATATAACGGTTCGTCAATCGATATGAAATAGACTCAGTTTTCTCAATTCCTTGATTATAGAGATGATCTAATGTCAACGATTGAGGAAAAACTCCATAGATTCTGATCCATTTTTTCAAATAAATGAACATGAATAGACCTAAAGCGACAACGCCAATTGTCATGAATAACTCTGTATTCCAACCATGCCAAGCACTAATTTGTACATGCGCGCCACCATTTTGAGCAAAATCCGGCAAGATGGCGACGACGGCTGGCTGAAGAAGGTACTTTGAAACGACATTTGGGAAAAAGAAGATGGCAATAACAAGAGAAGCTAATATGATCGGTGGAATCAACATCCCGATTGGAGCTTCATGTGCTTCCTTTTCCAGCCGCTTTGGTTGATACTTCCCTGTAAATGTTTTAAATACGAGAATCATACAATAAATAAATGTGAAAACACTGGCTACCCATGCAATAACAGGAAAAACAATTCCGAAAGTCTCCATATTAAACACATTCAGTTGCGCGGCCTGTAATACACCTGTGAAAAACAGTTCTTTGCTCAAAAAACCGTTAAATGGAGGCAGACCTGCCATGGAAAAACTACCAATAATGGTAAGCGTAAAAGAAATTGGCATAAGATGCATTAAACCGCCTAATTTACGAATGTCACGCGTTCCTGTTTCATGGTCAATGATGCCGACGACCATAAACAGACTTCCTTTAAAGGTAGCGTGGTTAATTAGGTGAAAAATGGCGGCTAAAACAGCCACTGCATACATCGTTGACTCATCGCCATGTCCAAAATACATCGCAGCGGACCCCAAACCAAGTAAGCTCATGATCAACCCTAATTGACTAATCGTCGAATAGGCCAATAATGCTTTTAGATCCGTTTGTTTTACGGCATTTACAGAGCCATATAGTAAGGTGATCATCCCTACTCCTGAAACAATCCAAAACCATTCCGAGCTACCTCCGAAAATAGGGGTAAATCGGGCAACTAAGTAAATCCCTGCTTTTACCATCGTAGCGGAATGCAAATAGGCACTAATCGGTGTCGGTGCTTCCATTGCATCAGGTAACCAAGTACTGAATGGAAATTGGGCAGATTTTGTGAAAGCTCCTAGTAGAATTAAAATCATAGCTGGAAGAAATAAAGAATTTGCAATCATGCCATCTACTTCGGTTATCATTTCACGAATGCTATACGTATTTGTCATCATGGAAAGCATGATGAACCCACTAAGCATCGCAAGCCCCCCGAATATCGTGATAAGCATCGATTTTAGAGCACCTTGACGGGATTTTTTTCGTTGTGACCAATACGCAATTAATAAAAACGAGGAGATACTTGTCAATTCCCAAAATACATATAGGACTAGAATATTATCGGAGAAGACAAGCCCAAGCATCGCACCCATGAATAAAAGCAAATAAACATAAAAGTTATGAAGTGCTTCGCGGTGTTTTGACATGTAATAAATGGAGTATAGAATAACGAGCGCGCCAACCCCAGTAATCAGAAGGCCAAAAATAAGACCTAATCCATCCAAATAAGTGGTGTAATTAATACCTACAGACGGAATCCATGGTATCGTATTATGAATGGTCTCCCCCTTAGAAATAGCGGGGATATAACGTAACAGATAGATGAATAATGTAAGCGGCACAAAAAATACAAACCAACCCGTATGAACGCGTGGTGTAAAGCGCTTATAAATGAGTGGAACAAATATTGCAAAAATAAATGGAATCAATATCATAATGGGTAACCAATTCAATCAATCCCCCTCCTTTTATTAAAATTGTGAATATAATGAAGATGGTGTCTCATAAGGGCCTGATCTTGCACTTTTAATCAGTTGGTAGTGTTTCATACATGTAAAATATACTGGATTTAGTTGTTGCTCAGTCTGACCCTTTGCTTTATTTTAATCCGTCCATCCCACTCTCCTAAATAGGCATTCCTGGAACTTTCTTTATTTGATTGACTGTTGATGAACCATAAGCTATAGTCATACATAGTTTAACGGAATGTAAAATCCTGTTACATTCACATCAACTCGAGGTGAACTTAAAAATGAAGAAATTGAAAGGGCGTATGGATGAAAGCATCCTCGTCTGCGTTTATTATGGACCAAACGGAGAGCGCCTCATTCAACGCGGCTGTAAAATTGCAAATATGCTTGATTGCCCACTCTATATCCTAACCATTGACCCAAAACCATTTGATGAATTAGATGCGGAAAAATCATTTTATATTGAGAGATGGAAACAATTGGCGGATCAACATAACGCCGAAGCATTTATCATTAGAGATAATGAAAAACGACCTGTTACTAAAGTAATTGCTGAAATAGCGAGGGAAAAACATATTACACAGATTATTCTCGGTCAAACAGCTCAAAGCCGTTGGGAACAAATCGCAAGGGGATCCGTAATTAACTCGTTATTACGTGAAATTCCATTTATCGATCTTCATATCATCTCAGTTGCTCGTTCGCTTAAAGACGAAGAGGGCCACTTTGAGAAAGGAGTCCGTGCATACCTTGTGAAAGAAGGAGACTATTACCGAGTTACCTTCATTCATACAAAAAATGTTGAATTTGAAGGAATCTTCTTCAAAGAACATGGCACTGATTTTAATAATGGTATTTTCAAATTCATGAAAAACAAAGAAACGCTACAAGTTCATGTTACGGATGACCTTATCCATGATTTAACGAATGTTGACATGACGCTCGAAACATATGACGATCAACAATAACGATATACAATCCTCCGCTAGGTGATTTTAGTGGAGGGTTTTTTGCCGTTAATTGATTGATCTAAAAACGTCAGTCCTCTCCTCTGACCTTTTACAGATTAACATCCACCTTTATCAGTTGTTCCTCAGACTTTTCAATTCCTAAATAACGTAAGGTTTCTGCTGGGTAATGGTGATGATAAATCGACATTAAAATGGAAATCGCGATCCCTTTGCGATACGCATGATATCCGAAAGTTTTTCTGAGAGTATGTGTACCTATTTTCCCCGTGATCCCCACTTCTTTCGCTGCATGGTTTATGATGCGATACGCTTGCTGGCGTGTAATCGGCTGTGCATTCTTTTTTGACTTAAAAAGATAGTCACTGCTCGTAAAGTCTAAACTTTCCAAGTAATTGTTTAAAACACATTTCACGCTATTATTTATATAATATGCCTTCTCTTCATCATTCTTATCATCACGGAGACAGAGAAATTCTTTTACCTTTGTCCCGTCCCAAATATCAGCCACTTTAAGCGAAAGTAAATCACTAATTCTAATCCCTGTGTTAATCCCAAATACAAAAAGCAATAAATCCCGCTTTGATTGCTTCTCTAAAACTTTTTTCATTGCAATAATATTATCGATGTCTTTTATCGGATCGACATACTCCATCGGCTTCCTCCTAATGTTACTTAATTATATGTTAACAAAAACTAAGTAACATTACAAATTTGAAAACCTCCAAAAAGGCAAAAAAAGGCTGTCCCATAACGAAAGGGGCAGAACCCCACATCTACTTAATATCGTTTAAATGACACAATAAACGGTATATAAAGTGTGAGGTCTGACTCCTTGGGAACAACCTTTTTCAAATGCTTTCATCGTTTTTCAGGTGAATATTTCCTCTCAAAATCGAATGGACGTATACGCTGGAATTATAATATCCTTTGTAACCCCCACATAACAATCGCGACAATCGGTACGAGTACCCATACATTATGACCAAACATGCTTCTATGATTCTGGTTCTGCTTTTCCATTTGGTCTAATCTTTTAATCACTTCATCTAACTTACGCTCAAGATCAAGATTTTTTTCTTCTTCCATCACGCTCACCCTACTTTCTTCTATATATATCTTTATATCTTATTTTCAATGCATGAAAAGAAGACCTGAAAGATTGGGCTGTAGTCATTCCAAGAAGATTACTAGATTTTGCCGGTAGCTCTTTTAAAACAACACAAAGAGGATGTCCAAGATGGGTCTGACCTCGCACTCAGCACATAGTTTATAGTGTTACTTACACTATAAACTGTATGTAGGCGTTGCGTGATCTGACCCTTCCTTATGGGACATCCTTTAATTTGTCTGTCATTTTTCACAGAAGCTAGCTCCAAGAAGCCCACTTCTTTAGGTGTCGGGAGGAATAGAGTGCTTTTTCATTTACGAACACGCGTTCCTTGTTATAATATAAAGACATAACGAGAAGGGAGTGTTGTGTCATCGCAAAGTCAACCAAAGATTCTTTTGTTTTAGAATTGAAATGTTCCGTATTAGACTGGCAACAATCTATTTTGCAAACACGATTTGAGTTGGCTCGAAGGCTCTACAACACTACTCTGTCTTATGCCTTAAAGCAGCACCAATTGATGAAAGAATCAAAAACATATCGCAAACAGCTACGTTTGTATCGAGAAACTAAATTAAAAGTAGAACGTACCACTCATAAAGAAAAGAGTCGTCTTTTAAAAAAAGAAGTAGATTTTTACACAAAAATATTGAATGATATCCGTCAATCATACGGTTTAACGGAATATGGTCTTCATGCGTTTATCAAAAAATATCAACAGAATGTCAAAAAACACATAGACAGCAATACCTCTCAAAAAATTGCCTCTACCGTCTGGAAAGCGATGAAAATGGTACTCTTTCAAGGGAAAAAAGCTCATTTTAAAAAGTATGGATCCCTGACTTCTCTTGAAGGGAAAACCAATAAATCAGGCATTCGCTTTAAAAATAACGAAATACATTGGAATGGACTCGTTCTACCTGTACTCATTCGAAAGAAGGATCTGTTTGTAGAAGAATCCCTTGCTTGCCACAAAATTAAGTATTGTCGTCTTGTTAAAAAGGGGATTCGTGGCAAAGATACCTATTATGTACAATTAGTCATGGATGGGATTCCTCCTGTAAAAAGGATCAATTCGACAGGAGGCTTTCGCCATAAAGAAACACCACCAAATCGTGTAGGAATAGATATCGGCACTTCGACTGTTGCGGTGTCTTCTGAAACAGAGGTATGGATTCAACCACTCGCCCCAAAGATTCCGCAATTGGACAAAGAAAAGAGACGATTACTACGAAAATTGGATCGCAGTCGCCGAAGCAACAACCCAAACAACTTCCATCCTGATGGAATAGTAAAAAGAGGGATTCAATTAACATGGACTCGTAGTAATCACTATCTCAAAACTCTTTATCAAGTAAAAGAGTTGTATCGTAAAAGAAGTGTTTATGTGAAAGAACAACATTCTCAACTAGCCAATCGCATTTTATCTTGTGGGGATGAAGTGTATGTGGAAACCATGAACTTTAAAGCGTTAGCCAAACGAACAAAAGAAACAAAGAAAAATCAAAAGGGAAAATTTCAACGGAAAATGCGATTCGGCAAGAGTATTGGCTCTTATGCACCTGCTAGGCTTGTTGACATCATCCATCAGAAATTGACATACACCCATAATCAAATTCATAAAGTCAACACCAGAACCTTTAAAGCAAGTCAATACAATCATGTAACAGACAGCTATCAAAAGAAAAAACTTCATCAACGATGGACATGGATCGGAAAACATCTCGTTCAGCGAGATTTGTATAGTGCCTTTTTATTGATGAATAGCGAAATGAACGTCCAACAAACCAACCGAGAATTATGCTTTCAAACCTTTCAAAGATTTGTAGCGTTACACAATCAAGAAATGGAACGATTAAAACAAAACAAAGAAAAGTTGCCAAGTAGTATCGGAATCAAAAAAAGTAGGTAAGGAGTCCTTCCTTCGTAGGTGGAGCTACCCGCCTTCGTTAAAAGTGTTCGCTAACACAACAATGGTTGTGTAGAACATAAAGTCTCATGGAACAGAAGAGTAATCAAAGATGTTGTACACAGAGATCCATTTTCGTAAAAAAAGAAAGGCAATGTGCCTTTCATCTATGTATGAAGATGACCTGTGGAGAGCTTTGTAAGGCTTCTATTAAGTATATGAGAACCCCACTTCTTTAGAGGTGGGAGTAGTCAGATATATCTACTATGAACGATACATCTAGAGTTGATGAAAATGTACTTATACCTATTCAGACAAAATCTAGCTAAAAATAGCTAGGTACAAGCAAATTAAATCCCGCCTGTAACCCCGATTCCTTCCCCCGTAATTGCAGCTGCACCGTCTGAAGCTAAGAAAACAGCTGTAGCACCAATTTCAGAAGGCTCAAGTAAACGTTTCATCCATTGTTTACCCAGGATATGGTGATTTAGTGCTTCTTCTACAGTTGTACCATCCTGTGCTGCTAGTTTTGGTAATTGTTTTTCGATTAATTCTGTACGTACTGGTCCAGGCATAATCGTATTACATGTGATGCCATCTTGTGCCGTTTCTAGTGCCGTTACTTGAGTAAATCCTACTTGGCCATATTTAGCAGCGCAATAAGCGGATTTATAAGCATCAGGCACTCTGCCATGTGCAGACGAGATATTAATAATCCGTCCTTTTTGTTGTTTTTTCATAGTAGGAAGAACATGTTTCGTCATTAAAAATGTTCCAGTCAAAATAATGTTGATTAAAAGATTCCATTTCTCTAAAGGGAAATCTTCTACTGGAGAAATATGTTGCAGGCCTGCATTATTAACTAATACATCTACAGTTCCTCGTTCAGCAATGATTTGATCAATAGCAGTTTTCACATTCTCTTCGTTTGCAACATCAACTTTATATCCCTTTGCATTTCCTAGCTTTGTTGCTGCACTTTCTGCTGCTTCTAAATTTAAATCCAAGATCGCTACAAAGTCCCCATTATTTATGAAAGATTCTGCAATGGCATAGCCAATCCCTTGTGCTGCTCCTGTTACGAGTACTGTACGTTCTTTTTGTGTTGTCATGATTCTTATCCTCCATTGTTTAAATAGACTGCTTAAACTCGTTTCCAGATTAATTTCGTATTTTGTTCTTTGCCGTCCACAATAACGGGTGGGCTCGCAATTTCAAGTAAATCCCCATTAAGTTTGACATAACGTGGTTGCGTATCGCCCAACCATGTTGGATTCATGCTAACTGACATATGATGGGTTACGATGAGGTTCTCTTCATCCACTTCATAAGGGCCACAGTAAGCAAGATAACCTTGAGCTGCAGCTGCCATCTCTTCTTTTGTTCCAGTATGTAACGCACCTGATGCATATGCCGGACGTCCTGGACTCATCATTTGTGCTGACATATACCCTTCTGGATGATACATAATAAAGCCTGTGCAATCTTCCCCCATTGGAAATGTTTTATTCCCTTCATTGTCCGTCACTTCGTATGAAACTAAACTCCAAATGCCGACTACCATTTCTTTTTTAAACGCCATGATTGAATCTCTCCTCTTTTATATTTGCAAAAAAAGTATTTGAATTGCAAAATGAAGCAATTCTTTGCAAGACTAAAACCTCATTCCTTATTTTTACTATTGGTTTTGTAGTATAGTATAATCAATATTAATTTATAATATAAATACATAATTTCTATAGTATATATTTGTAATACTTATAAATGAGGTAAATGAATGGAAATCAGACAAATTCAATACTTTTCCGAAGTAGTCAAATATGGAAGCTTTTCAAAAGCAGCAGAACACTTGTATATTTCTCAGCCTACTATTAGTAACGTTGTAAAGGACTTAGAAAATGAATTAGGAGTAACGTTATTGGTCCGGACAACAAGAAAGTTAGAACTTACTGATACAGGACGATTACTTTTTCAATACGGGCAACAAATTTCCCAATCCTTACAACATTTTCACCAAGAATTGGATGATATTAAAAACGGACATAAAGGCACTGTTAAAATGGGGATTTACTCCTCAGTTGGAACGGAAATTCTTACTAGAATTATGTCAGAATTCTACAATTTATACCCTGAAATCACCATTCAATTCGTTGAGGATGGTGCTAGTCATTTAAAAAAGGCCTTAATTAATGGCGATCTAGATGTAGTTGTTGTCGATTTACCTACTGATGAAACATTTAACTACTTTTCTTTTCTGAATGGGGATCTTCGTCTTCTCGTGCACCAAGATCATGAGCTTGCAAACAAGGAGCAAGTAAATTGGTCAGAATTACAGAATGAAAAGTTTATCATTTTTCGTGAAGGATTTACCGTTCACAACTTAATTATGAAGGAGTGCAGAAGAATAGGGTTTGAACCAAATATCATTTGTGAAACGTCCCAATGGAAGTTCATACTAGAATTGGTTTCATTTAATATGGGAATCACCATCCTCCCCCAAAGCAGTGTGAACGAAATAACGGTAAGGAATAAGGAGATAAAAGTACTGCCTCTCATTGATCAACAAGTAAATTGGCAAATTGGCATTGCTTGGCGAAAAGGAAGCTATATTTCTCTCGCAACAAGAACTTGGATCAATTTTGTAAAAGATAAACTGGAGAAAAATGAAATCGATAATTGAATTAAATAATGATCTCAAAGTAAGGCTGACTTTCATCCTATTATGAATGGTTGGCTTTTTATTGATCCCAGTTTAACTTTCAAAATTGATTCATTCATCTAACAAAAACCACTTGATATATTTTTTATACTTGATATACTTAATATACAAAGAAGGTGATTTTATTAATATTTGTCCTTATTTAGAATTTTCGATGCAAATATTAGGTAAGAAGTGGAACGGGTTAATTATCCATTACTTGTCCCTTTGTCCAAATGGCACAGCTCATTTTTCTGAGATAAAAAGGGATCTTACAGATATTACGCCTAGAGCTCTTTCGCAAAAACTTTCCGAGCTTATCGAGTATGAATTAATTGAAAAAAAAGTGAAAACTGGCTCATCCGTCAGTATTTCGTATGAGTTAACAGAAAAAGGCCGCGCCTTGACAAATGCCCTCGTGCCGATCCAAGAGTGGGCACAACAGTATAAAAATCAATAAAGAAATGAGGAAAATAAAATGACAAAAAATAATATGATTTGTGATCTAGAAACAGGAGTATGCGGTGACCCAGGCGAAGACGCAATGGAAACGATTGATTTGAACCAATCTCAAGAAGTGATTAACCTTTATTATGTAACAGACCCTATCTGCTCTCATTGCTGGGCGCTTGAGCCAGTTTTACGAAAGTTCGAAGAGCAGTACGGACAGTATATTAAATTCCACACTGTAATGGGTGGATTACTAGAAAGTTGGGATGGCTTTGCTGACGTAGCGAATGGGATTGGTGGTCCTGCAGATGTAGCTGGTCACTGGAGAGAAGTTGGCGAACATTCCCGTATGCCGATTGACGGCTCATTATTCCTTACGAATCCGATTCAATCATCCTACCCACCTTCTCGAGTATTTAAAATCATTCAACAAAAAGATGAGAAGCTAGCTAAGACTTTCTTACGTCGCGCAAGAGAAGCGGTTTTTGCCTTTAATCAAAATATTGGCGAAGAACAAATTTTGATTAATCTTGTCAATCAAATGGGCCTTGACGGAGAATCCATCGTGAAAGAAGCAGAACTTCCAACTGGACAAAAGCTTTTAGATCAAGACTTTGCCCTTGCTAGAAGTCTTGGCGTACGCGGATTCCCAACAATCATCATGGTAAACGAAGAGAATAAAGGGGTAAAAATCGTTGGTGCACGTCCACTTGACTTCTATGTAAATGGACTAGAACAAGTTCTTGCGAAAAATCCTCAAGCACAGCCCGTTCCTGAATTAACCAAAACTCTTGAAAAAGAAGGTCTCTTGTTCTCCAAAGAAATAGAAGTTCTATATGATGTGGAACAAAGCGAAGTAAATTCTTTTTTACAAACAGAACTTTCAGCTGAAGATTATGAAAGTAAAGAAATTCTTGGAGAAGTGTATATTGAAAAAAGATGAGGTTGGCATATCTAGTAAAATGTTCAACTATTAATGATTAGCATACCAAAAGAAAGAGCGTGTTTTGATAACAATCATCATCAAAATACGCTCTTTTGATTCAGTGAGAACACTCTTTTATAATAATGTTTGATCATTCTTGCAAAACCCACATTTCTCCAACATCATGATTGCTCTTTCCAAAGCTTCATTGGATTTTCTTGCCCTGCTTTCAACGGCATTTGTATCATCGAAAGTGCGCGTTCTGCTTTTGTTTTTTGTAAGTCATCATATATATCTTTTGATTTCCCTAATCCCACTTCAACCGCATTCTCAACTGATGCACAATAAAAAACCTTTTCGATTCCAGCAAAGTACATGGCTGATAAACACATCGGACAAGGCTCCCCACTTGCATACATTGTATAACCTGATAGATCATTCGTTTGTACTTGCTCTTGCACGCGCCGGATAGCAAGTAATTCCGCATGCCCGCTAACATCATACGCTTTGTGCAGTTCATTCACGCCTTCAGCTACAACCTTGTTATTTTTGACAAGTACTGCACCAAAAGGTTGACCACCACAACGAACATTTTCAATCGCTAGTTCTACTGCTCGTTCCATGAATTTGTCCATTTTAAAAACCTCCTTTAATATTCTTTTTAAGGGGTAAAGAAATGAATCGAGGAAAAAGGTCCACATATGAATAAATTCCCAATTTTCACAACTTATCTTTTTCCATTTCCTTTAGCTTCCGATAAAACGCTGCCTGACTGAGCCTTGTAATTATACAAATCTCCTTAACAGTTTTATCTGATTTTTCGTACTTCAAGGGCATGGTTCATTCCTGGATGTTTATTTGTATATTTTTTTACCCTTCCTCGATTTTCCCTTTTGTTTGGCTATTTTAATTCCTGAAAGCTACTTTTCTTTAATCTAGGTATTGTTCTTGAATACTTACCCCGAGCATATCCATAGATCATTTTTCTTCCTTTTTTAATATGTATTTTTGATAGGTGCTATTGAGGATCTATTAAGCTAACAATATCAAGGAATCAAAAACTTATCAATTGAGTGTATTCTATTACTAATGAATAGACTGATCAGTTTTTACCGTTTAGCCCATACATAATTAACTTACAAAAGAATAAGAACCCTATTATTAAATAACTATAACAGAAGAATGAGCTACACAATTGACCAACGATTACAATTACCTAAACGAATGTAACCGTTACGTAGGATAATTTTGGAGATAATCATCCTATTTCTCTATTTTCTACGATACAATTATTGATTAGTGTTATTAGTTAAATTACTAAACCCTTTACATCTCTAGATCCACACTTTTTGCTCCGTAATCTGGAACACGACTCACATGCTCTCTATGACATTTTGATCCCGAATCCTGCTGATATTTACCTTTTTGTTTCTCATTAATTTTAAGCTTGTTGATGCGACAATGACATTATCTCCATACTCTATAACCTCAATAAGTGTAGAAGGCCGAGCATCTAACACTGCTCGGCCTTCTTATTCCCTAACGACGATGCTCTACAAGGTCTATTACGCCCAATACTACGTGTGCTAAACCGAAACCAAAAATGGTATTTGCAATCATTTTGTTTGATCCACGATTTTGTTTCATTACGTAACCTGTAGTCGTTACAACAGATCCTAATGCAGTTGGTATTAGACCTTCACGAATATTCATAGTAAAATCCCCCTACATCGCAGTTAGTTGGTGTATATTCACCATCTTTATTGTTACCTTTATAAGTAGAAATATGCTATTCCAAAAAGTTCAATGATATATTAACAAATCTAGTATTTAATGGTATTCTTCATGTGAAATATTCTAATTTAGCATTTGGGAAAAATTTTTCCATATAGGTGTATAGATGTTTTTTCATGTCCTCTTCTTCCTCTTTTTGATAAATATATTTTCCTATTCCATATTTCCCCCACTTGTACCTTCTTTTCTCTTCAATTAACTCTAATTTTGTCATGGGGTAGTTTTTTTCGATTACTCTCTTAGCTGGCTTAGTAAATCGATGCTGAATAAACTCAAATGTTAGATCTTTTTTAGCTTCTAAAGGCAATTCCTCATTCAAACGCTCAAACATACGATAGTATCCATCCTCCCACCCTTCATGAAGATAAATGGGTGCTACTATAAACCCGAGTGGATATCCGGCTCTTGCAACTTTTCCTGCAGCCTCAATTCTTTTTACTAGAGGAGAAGTCCCTGGCTCAAAGTTCTTAATCACATAATCAGCGTTAACACTAAATCGAAACCTTGTATTTCCATTATGTTTAGCATCAAGTAAGTGATCTACATGATGAAATTTTGTTACAAACCTTAATTTTCCATGTTCTGATTCACCAAAATGTTCAATCGCCCGTTTTAACGTATGGGTTAAATGATCAATCCCAACAATATCAGATGTACAGGATGCTTCAAACCTAGTCAGTTCGGGCGCGCGTTCCTCCATATATTTGTCGGCAGCTTCCAGGATTTCCTCGACATTAACATACGTACGGATATATGGCTTGCTCCCCATCGTAGTTTGTAAATAGCAATAATGACAATGACCCATACAGCCTGTTGCAAAAGGGATAGCATACTCTGCTGATGGCTTTGATGTGTCAAATTTAAGCGTTTTTCTAATTCCA
Organism: Paenibacillus sp. FJAT-29882; assembly: GCF_001510645.1. Taxonomy (GTDB): domain Bacteria; phylum Bacillota; class Bacilli; order Bacillales; family DSM-1321; genus Peribacillus. The sequence goes on from NZ_LMVB01000002.1 coordinate 140,436, forward strand.
ACTACTAACGTGGATTTTGCTACTCGATATCTTTGAAAATCATTTTCTCCTGGGAGATTCCTTACTTGATTATGGGAAGTCGTATATCGTATTTCAACATCCATTTTTTCAAATTTTTCTTTAAGCTCTCTTCCTAATGGATAATCTAACGCATTGGGCTCAAAATATACGAGCTTAGGTGTAAATGGCATATTCATTCCAATGTCCCCTCTGATACGTCTCCATAATAGTAATTGAAGGCTTGATTCGCCTCTTTTTCTGTAGAGTAAATAGCCATTTCACTGGATAGCGGATAATAAGTTTCATAAAGAAAAATAGCTAATTCCTTGGGATTCTCAGGGTTATTTACAACTGCTGCTGCCTGTATATTTGCTACATCCTGCGTGTGCGGGTTACGGTAAAAAACATAGACAATATCTCCAGCATGATATGTTTGATTTTCGTTATAAAGTTCCATTTACATCACCCTTTTCTTTAAGAAGTACTAGTTAAAGTTATTCATTATTAAAGGTTTGCCTTCAATCCCTAAAATTATGTTTTCTTGATTATGTAAAAGGTTTGAAATTTATAATAATATTTTGTTTAAACATACACATTCGGCTCATAATAACTTTGATGAACATAACTATTTTTGAAATGGGGTTAATGATAAATGGATTTTGAAACTAGAAACTCTACTGAAGAGGCACTTATTAAATATAAAAAAGGACTTGGATTGTTCACCGAAAAAATGCCTGAATTTGCAAAACAATTTAATTCTTTTACTGAAGAATGCTTTAAAGAAGGTACTTTATCTCAAAAAGAAAAACAATTAATCGCATTAGGCATCAGTCTCCATGCTCAGGACGAGTATTGTATCATCTATCATACAAAAGGATGCCTTGATCAAGGTTGCTCAGAACAAGACATTCTTGAAACTATAGGTGTGGCTGCAGCATTTGGCGGTGGGGCATCCATGAGCCAAGGAGTTACTCTTGTTCAAGAATGCATCCAGGAATTGAACCAAATGAAACAATAAAATTTCAATAGTAGTTTAGTTAAAGGATGGAATCGTAAAGAGTTCGTCCTTTCTCTTTGATTCTCTTGGAGTACAATTTACTCAAACAATAAACAAATTAACCCATTTGTAAAAATTAAACATCCATTCAATCTCGATCTATCTCTTTTCACTTAGAAAGCAGTTTTTCATCGTATATCTCTAATTACATTCGACCCGTATTTTCCCCTATTTTTTGAAAATAATAGTAATAATAAATATTTTTATTAGAGGTGAATGGTGATGATCAAATTAAACTCAGAATTATAAGGAAAAAAAGCCAACTTTGGACTTGCTCGAAAAATGTTTAACTCCTATGGGTGTAGTTTCTGTAGTAATTTTGAATATGATCAAGGGAAATTCGATGCAGTTTTATGGCGGGAAGGTGGGGAAACGATCTATTTAAGAATCCCTTTTAATATTTTGACAGGGGCATTAGATCATTCTAATGCCTATATTGAGTTTGGAACACCTTATGTTATTAAACATGTAGTGAATATTGGGTTAGACTATGATGAAAACTCTTTACTAACAGCTTCCATAGGACTTAATCAATTTCAAGAGCCTTTGGATAAAGACGGGGATATAAGAGATAAAAGTAGATGGGTAAAAGCTGGTGAAGAAACAATAGAACAAGTATTGCATTCCATGAATGAATTATTAAGCGCATAAAATTCTCTTATAGTGCTTGTGATTGAATCAATAAACAAATCAGCGCACTCGTCGTTCCCACTTCCTAACCATTCCTTTTCTTTATATAGTAATTTAGTAATTAAGGACAGGGAACGTTAAGAAAAGAAATGCTATCATGACGGTCTATTCTCGTTAACTAATTGATTTAAGAAATTAACATGCTCTCTGTCCTTATCTAATATCCCCTCAATTAATTGTCGACTTTCAGGGTCTAAATCCCCTTTTACAATTTTTTCAGACACTTGGATCCCATAATAATCTTCGCCCTTTAATGCACTTTCTATTATTCCAGCCGGTGTATCAGGAATCATAAATTGACCAATAAAGCCTTGGACGGAACCAATCATCCCTTCATCATCCACTGGTGTTCCTCCAAGATTTTGAATTCTTTCAGCAACTTTTAAGGCATGGTTCTTATGATCTTGTTGAATTCTTTGAAATTCACTTTTTATGTAAGGATCGTTTAATTTCTGTATGTGGTGTTCATAAGCATGGATACCCATGTATTGCCCTTTTAAAAAATTATTTAATGTGTTTACTACACCGTTTGCCACCATTCTAAACCACGCCTTTTTTTATTTATTATTGGCATTGTAGTAAAGGTTATCCCTCCAACATAAAAGTAAATTTTTTACAGTTTAGTTACACTAATTAAGAGGAAAATTAACCATAACCTTTAAGAAAAGGAGTAGAATTAATGAGCAATCAAGTTTTAAAAGAACAGGTGGCTAAAATTATCTCTGATCACAGAACAGGTATTCTTTCATCTGTTGAAAATAACAAGCCCCATTCACGGTATATGACGTTCTATAATGACGACTTAACATTATTTACACCAACGAAAATGGATACTGAGAAAATAGAAGAAATAGAAAAGAATCCTTCCGTTTCTGTATTGTTAGGTTATGAAGAAAAAGGACAAAGCGATGCATATGTTGAAATCTTAGGAACATCTTCCATTAATGATTCACAAGCTTTGAAAAAACAATTTTGGGACGAATCATTTAATAAATGGTTTGACGGTCCTGAAGATCCGAACTACGTGTTTCTTCAAATAGAACCTGAAACTGTCCGTATATTAAACATCTATGGCGAGCATCCTCAAGAGCTTACTATAGAAAATGGAGAGTAACTCAAATTAATTAGACTCCTACAGTCCTCCCTTTGGCTCTTCTTTCCATTTACTTCAAACGAAAAGAAGAGCCATCAATGAGGTCAACATCCTCTCTTGTTTTGACCTCTTCCATTAATTTAAATAATGCTTCGTCTTTTCTCTTGGCCTCAATCATACAGTCAATTTGCGAGATGCTACCATTTATCACTTTCAAAAACTTGAAAAACATATTGATATACGTTCCAATTTGCGAATGACAACATAGCCAAGACGTATAATTGTCATTTTTTCCACCTCATCAAAAGGAGAATAGAAATTATTAATAGCTCATCTTTCCAGTTATAATAGGGAAATGGTCTAAGTAAACAAGAAGAATCTTCCTATCTATACTTACCATTCCACCGCAGAACCTGATATACGTTTGACTCCCCGAATTGAAGCTACTTCTTCTATAAGTTTGTGCATGGCAAGGTTCTTCTGTTTTGCTTCTATCATAATGTCAAAGTCTTGATTAAGTATCTTTGCCATTTTTAAGAATGGGAGTACGAAGTCTAAAGAGACAAAATCCGCGTGGGAACGATAGGCTTGATCTGATTTCGGCGAAGAAATGTGGACTTTTGGTACAGCCTTAGAATCGTTCCAAGTATTAAAGATGCGTTGTAAATAAAGTGGAAGTTCAACCTCCCTTTTATTCGCCATATGGTGATGATAATCAAGAATCATCGGTATATTTTCTTTTTCACAAGTAATAAGCGTTTCCTCAACTTCATAGGTTTTATCATCATTTTCAAGCGTCATATGCTTTTTAATTTCTATTGGCAATCTTTTAATATTCTGATGAAAACGTCTTAATGACATGTCTTTATCCCCATAGGCTCCACCAATATGAATATTAATAATTCCCCTCTCCAGTGCATTCATAGCATCAAGCATCATAAAATGATATTGCATATCCCTCACTGCATTCATGGTCACCTCTTCTCGTGGGCTTGTAAAAAGTGTAAATTGATTTGGGTGAAAACTCGGGCGAAGCTTAAATTGATTTATTAATTGACCAAGTTCTTCCCATTCGGTTTTGAATGGAGTAATGAAATCCCACCTTACTTCCGGATGGGTTGCCAAGGGTACAAGTGAGCTTGAAAACCGATATAATTCTATTTCGTGCGCGATATTATAATACAAAATTCTTTTCGTATGATGTAAATTTTGTGCGGTGACAGTTTTGAGTTTCTCCATTCGCTCGTTTTTAGGAAGAGCTGAATACCGTGTAAAAGTTAAAGCCTTTGAAGGGCTTGCATCCCATAAGCCTATCGCATTCGCTACATAGCCAAATCGAATCTTCATCTATTTTCTCCTTACTTTAATACAATGCAATTATTTAAAAGAACACTCTTAGACATTAAAATCAGTAAACTCTAAACCCTATTAGTTCCCCTTATATTATACGAATTCTCTATTAGATATACGTATTCTTGTGATATTCAAGCAGCAGCCTTTTTAACTCTTGATATTAAACTTCTAACCCTAAACTGGCTACTATTGTGGCAACAACTTTAGGCTTGCCGACTTCCTTAATCACTTGTGCAACTAATGGCTCTAAAATATGACTCTCACCGTGTTACCTGGTGTTACAATGGTGCCAAGCACAAAACCATTGTGATCTGCGGCCGCAAGAAATAAAGTGAAACTTCAATCAGTGGGGATTTTCCGTCCCCCCACTGATTGTTAGTCCCGTTCTACTGTCGCTAAGATCGAAAGTACGAACTAAGGTAAGTTTCACTGTGTCTCACCAATCGGGCTTTTACTTCAAAAAGTGAGGCGACTGCCCAGCCCTGACAGGCATAAGATGGAATACGGCGTGGCGTAGTTTGCCACAAAGTATTCCATCTTATGACCTCAGAGGGGCTAGGAGCCGCAACTAGATTGGGCAGTTATGAGTGGTGGGATCAAAAAAAACACCCCCTATCATAGTCCCATACAGGCGATCAAGATTGGGGTGTTTTGATAACTCTGGTAGTAACGATCAATTATCGATGGCAACCTTTTTCACCTTAGTGATAATCACGACCATAAGAATACTCTAGAGATTAACTTCCAACATCAATTTCTCTAATTCCAGCGGCTCGATATAGGTACCATTTTTATAAGCTCTCATGTTTCCTCCTGAGATTTCATCGATTAACGCGATTTGCTTATCTTCGCCGACTCTGCCAAATTCAAATTTAATATCGTATAATTCGATATCTTTCTTCGCTAATTCTTCTTTTACAACGTTACCGATCTGTTTGGTAAGGTCTTTTAATACGGTATACTCCGCTTTTGTTAGGATACCTAGCATATCAAGTGCATCTTCGCTAATCGGCGGATCTTGGCGTTCATCATCTTTCAAAGTGACTTCTACAAATGCGTCTAATGGTTGCCCTTCTTCTGCATACATCCCATAGCGACGGAGAAAACTTCCAACTGTCTTGTAACGGCAGATTACTTCAAGCCCTTTGCCGAATACAGTTGCTGGCTTCACTGTCATCGTCGCTTCTTCAATATTAGCGTCTATATAATGTGTAGGAATCTCTTTTTCTTTTAGTATTTCAAAAAAGTACTTCGTTAAACTAAGACCTGCTCGACCCGCACCTTCAAGCGTTAAACCGACTGTATTGGCTCCTGGATCGAAGACACCATTTTCCCCTGTTACATCATCTTTAAATTTCAATAAATAATTTCCGTTTTCAAGGGCATAAACATCCTTCGTTTTCCCCGTATAAATCGACTTCATTAGAAAAACCCTCTCCTGTATATAATTGTTATATACTTATAATAATATCTGCATTTTTCTGAAAAATCAATTTCTCTTTTATAAGATTGTTCCAAAAGTCCGGTAAAATGATTGCGAATTGTGTCATCGATCTGTCTCTCGGTTCTCACGTATAACTGCATATGTTCCGGTCCTCTCGAAATGCGCTCCTCGAACTTCTCGGCTCTTTTTATCCTCCTTTTTGAACACGTACTTTAAGAATAATTATTCCCTTCTTTTGTCTGCCTATTGATGATTCCTACTGTTTCTAAAGAACTTAACGCTTCCCGCAAAATAAGTCTAATAGTATATTTAAAAGACATTGGAAGATTTCCAAGAAGGGGATGATTAAGAACCAACACCCCATCTGAACTCCTACGATCTTGTTGAAATTCCACTAACGAATAAGAAACGTGATGATAATTGTAGATAAATTTATTAAGCTACTAGCAGGATATTGCACACTCTTTCCATAAATAAGTAAAGTGGAGAAACACATGCCCTAACAAATAAGTGGAAAGGTGGTCGTTGTCTATGAGTTCAGAAATAAACTTACAACAAATCGCCGAAAGTGTGACTAGATCCGTATTGAATGCATCCGACAAAGACTTGGAAGGCTTCCAAAAAATCATTGAAGAAACAATTAAAGTAAGAGAAGGACATAAAAATCTACAGAAATTAGTGAAAAGCTATTCTACTTCTATGATTCAGCGTTCATAAATGTCATAAGGCTGCACCCTTTTACATGGTGCAGCCATCCTTTTCCATTTCCATTTCATTGCTATTCGACAATTTCCAGATCTTGTACTGGCTTCATTTATATGAAACTCTTACACTAGAAGATACTCTAAAACAGACATTTTGTTTCTATCTTAGATTTAACTTGTTGATAAGTTGCTCTATCGTTATAACGGTAGCAAATTCTTCATGCAAAGTAGCAAGTGAAATAGTGTGGATTGTCTCTGCATCATAATATTGATCATTTTGATCCTTCATCCCAAATGTTGCTGTAGCGTCTGAAAGAAGATATGTATTAAACCCTAAATTGCCACTCATTCTTGTCGTTGTCGAGACACAATGGGTTGTCGTCAGACCTGTTATGACAACTGTACCGATCTCATTTGATCTTAGAAACTCTTCTAAATTGGTTCCGATAAACGCACTATTTACCTTCTTATTAGTTAGGACAATTTCATCTTCTAGTGGATTCACCAACTCTTTGATAAGAAAACCATCATTTTTCGGATGAAAAAGAGAATGGTGAGAATCTGACAAATGTTGAATATGAATCACTTGCCATCCCTTGTTTCTCCAGAGCTTTAGTAGTTTACTTATATTTTCCTCTGCATTTGGATTATTTCGTTTTCCCCATTTCTGATCATCAAAAGCATTTTGTACATCTATAATGATTAAAGCTTTCTTCATGAACCATCCCACCCTAATTAATCACCTGTTCACAAAATAATTTAACAATTTCGAAGTCTTTTCACAAGAATAGAGTGTCAGTCTCCTTCAAATATTCGAATTATTAATATTGACTGAAAGATTTCCGTTTTATTTTCATTACAGATCGTAATGTATTCCTTCTGGCACGTAAATCTCAATTCTGAATCGTAAGTCTTGATATGTGGTTCGGGTCTCCCGATTTTCGCTTAGACTTTATCTATATCAGTCGTAATCACAAGTAATCACCTAAAATAATTGGTAGAAAAAAGTAAAATCTATTCTTTCCGTTAAGTTGAATTTCCCATAAAACCCTCCCAATCATCATTAATATCTTTAGAATAATCAGCATTGTTTTTACGATTGAAAGTCCTTTCCGAATTTTCGTCAAATTACTGAAAAAGCTTGATAACTTCCACCATTCCATTGAAAGCGTTTTTTTACATATATATAATAAGCCCATAAGGGATACCTTACACATAAGACAACATGATTCACACACAAGGAGGTAATAGTTTTGAAGAATGTTTTTGAGAAAGCCCAACAGTTTGGTAAATCATTTATGCTTCCGATTGCTGTCTTACCAGCTGCTGGCTTGCTGCTTGGTATTGGTGGAGCGCTATCGAATCCAAATACGGTTTCAGCTTATCCATTTTTAGATATTGCATGGCTTCAAGCCATATTTACCATAATGAGCTCTGCGGGGAGTATCGTTTTTGGTAACTTACCGATTATTTTTGCAGTCGGTGTTGCAGTAGGCCTGGCCCGTTCGGATAAAGGGACAGCTGGTCTGGCTGCAATGATTGGGTATTTTGTTATGAACAGCTCAATCAATGCCCTACTCTCCATTACGGGGGATCTTGCTAAAGATAATTTAGCTGGTGCTGGCCAAGGAATGGCGGTTGGTATCCAAACATTAGAAACAGGTGTTTTCGGTGGGATTGTCATTGGGATTGTGGCGGCCTTATTACACAATAAATACAATAAGATCCAGTTACCTCAAGTTTTAGGATTTTTCGGAGGCTCTCGTTTTATCCCGATCATTGTTTCTTTTACAGCGATTATCGTGGGGGCTGTTTTATTTATCGTTTGGCCTTATTTCCAACTTTTCATTAATCAATTAGGCTCATTAGTTACAAGCACAGGTACAATCGGAACATTTTTCTATGGCTTTATTCTTCGTATGCTTGGACCAATGGGATTACATCATATTTTCTACCTACCATTTTGGCAAACTGCTTTAGGTGGTACGATGGAAATTGGCGGGCATATTGTCAATGGGACGCAGAATATCTTCTTTGCCCAATTAGCTGACCCGAACACCGAACAATATTATGAAGGTGTATCAAGGTTTATGTCAGGTCGTTTTATTACGATGATGTTTGGTCTTCCAGGAGCAGCCCTTGCGATCTATCATTGCGCTAAACCAAAAAATAAAAAAGTCGTTGCAGGGATCCTTCTTTCAGCAGCTTTAACTTCTTTTTTAACAGGAATCACAGAGCCTCTTGAATTTAGTTTCTTGTTTGTTGCTCCACTTCTCTATTTTGTTCATGCTCTGTTTGATGGGTTAGCCTTTATGATGGCTGATATCTTCAATATTACAATTGGACAAACTTTTTCTGGAGGGTTCATTGATTTTACATTATTTGGTATCCTTCAAGGTATGGCTAAAACAAATTGGATTTATGTATTACTAATCGGTATTCCTTGGTTCTTCTTATATTATTTCACATTTAAATTCCTTATTAAGAGAAAAAATTTCAAAGTTGTTGGACGTGAAGATGAGGAAGAGACTGTTGCACAACAAGTGACAGCTACTGATCGTGCCAAAACAATTGTCGAAGGATTAGGTGGAGCTACTAATATTGATGTAGTAGATTGCTGTGCAACCAGACTTCGAGTAACTGTTAAAGATGACTCCTTGGTTAAGGATGATGTGATTAAACAAACCGGTTCAAAAGGGATTGTGAAAAAAGGCAATGGTATTCAAGTCGTATATGGTCCACAGGTTACCATTGTAAAAAACGAAGTAGAAGAGTATTTAGGACATGAATAAATCATTTTGAACAAGGGAGTGTATAAAATGCAATCAGTATTAGATCAAATCACTAAAGGATTAATTGTATCTTGTCAGGCTTTAGAAGGTGAGCCTTTACACAGCTCCCACATCATGGGGCGCATGGCTGTTGCAGCAAAAGAAGGCGGTGCTAAGGGAATTCGTGCAAACTCGGTCGCTGACGTTTTAGAGATCAAGAAGCAAGTAGACCTTCCAGTAATCGGAATCATCAAGCAAGTGTATGGAGATAATCCTGTTTTTATCACTCCTACTATAAAAGAGATTGATGCATTAATGACAACGGGTGCTGAGATTATTGCCACTGATGCAACAGCGCGCATAAGACCTGATGGAAGCACATTAGATCAATTTTATCATGAGGTACGGTCTAAATATCCTCAGGCGATTCTAATGGCAGACGTCTCAACAGTAGAAGAAGCCATTCATGCTGATCAACTAGGATTTGATATCGTTGCTCCAACATTATATGGCTATACAGCTGAGACACAAGGATTGAAGATTGATTTCAATAATTACGCGGTCATTAAACAAATCGTAGAAGTAGTAAAGCATGCGAAAGTTCTTGCGGAAGGAAACGTTTCTACACCAGAAATTGCCCGTTCCGTATTAGATATCAATGTTCATGCAGTAGTAGTAGGTGGAGCCATTACACGCCCACAGCAAATTACCAAACGATTTGTTGACGCTTTGCTCTAGTCGTTTTTTTAGATTAAATTTCGACTTCTGTTAAATAATATCTTTTAATAAAACAATTTTTACAAAATCTAAGCTATACTAAAAATGACTCGGGCTGATGCTTGAGTCATTTTTAGTATAGATCGGAACACTCATCTATAATGGACAAGCAAAAAGGTTATCCTATATGATAAAAATAGCAGTAAAAATCCCCCACAAATAGGTGAACAACATGGAATATTTAGGTGAAAACCTCTTGCATGGAATTGAGTGCAGTATGGACAAATTTACAAACACAGAAATAGAACTTGCTCGATATATTATTGAACATCCTGATGAAATCAGCCATATATCTAGTAGCCAAATTGCAAAGAAAATGCATATTTCACCAGCGACCATTACTCGTTTTTGTCAAAAATTATCTTTTTCAGGATTCAATGAGTTTAAGCATGAATTAAAAAGATATGTGGATCTCAGAGATAAACCGAGCACGTCGAATACGATTAAGCAAATGGATTATTTTGCCCAACTATATCAAAATCACTTGGATATTATTGAAAATACCTTTAAAAAAGTCACATATTCTGACATTCAACAAGCCGTCTTCCTTCTTACTCACGCAAATAAAATCCATGTATATGGCATTGGTAACTCTGGAATTGCTGCCCTGGAATTTAAATCAAAGTTTTTTCGAATTGGATTAAATGTTGAAACCATTACCGATCCACATCAAGCTGTGATGGACGCAGCACTATGCACAGAAAAGAGTGTTGTGATTGGAATATCTGTCACTGGCAGGACGAAAGAAATCATTCGTCCTATAAGCATTGCGAAGGAACAAGGAGCTGCCATTTTGGTTTTTACCGGTGAAAAAGACTCTGAGCTATCACAGCTAGCTGACCTAACTCTACTCGCCATGAATAAAAGCAATATGCATATGGGACAGAATATTTCGCCATCCTTGCCACTCTTTTTACTGTTTGATTTAATCTATACCGAGCTTATCGCAAAGGATTATAAAAATAGAATTCACTTTCGAGAAAAAACATTAAAGGCGTTATACGATAATTATTAATCAAAATTATGTATCAGTTTGTATCTCTTTTACCACTATGTTTCTCGTACATAAAGTGAAACTTCAATCAGTGGGGGATTCTTCATCCCCCACCTACGCTTCTTCGATTCCTCTTAAGCCTTTGAGGTGGGGGTTTCACTTTATCTGATTGAATGGACCATACAATTAGTCCAGCAATGTTGTCTTACGTATTAGCTACTTCAGCCAATGGTCTTCTAAAAAGTATCAATGGAAATGAACCTAAGATTAAACATAAACCAAGAAGAAGAGTCATATTTTAATATAGGTTACATGTAGGAGATTAGCAGTTTAAAAAGGTCCCTCATATTATCCCCTTATACCTTTGCCACCTTATTCCTTGGAAAGGAGATTATTATTATGAAAAATTGTGCCATAATAATTCCTGTCCTTAACCCTACAAGCAGTTTGGTTGATTATGTCCACAGATTATTAGCAGAAGGTGCTGCCGAAATTATTGTTGTAAATGATGGCAGTAAAGAAGATTTAACGTATATTTTCACTGAATTAAGCGTGATCGAACATTGTACGGTCTTAACGCATGATATGAATAAAGGGAAAGGCAGAGCGTTAAAAACTGCTTTTGACTATTTTCTTAAAACCTATCAACATTTAGAAGGTGTGGTAACAGCTGATGCTGATGGGCAGCACGCCGTAGAAGATGTGTGCAATATTGCTCATATCCTAGAAAAGAATGAAAACGGTATCATTTTAGGTGTTCGAGATTTTAGCAATGACAATGTACCATTCCGAAGTTTATTAGGTAACAGGACCACAAGTTTTTTCTTTCAATTATTATACGGGTATAAACTAAAAGATACGCAAACCGGGTTAAGAGGCATTCCAATAACTGAACTCCCGAGAATCTTGGAGCTTAAAGGAGAACGCTACGAATATGAAATCAATATGTTAATCTATGCTAAAAAGATGAATATCCCATTTAATGAGGTTTCGATACAGACTTTATATTTTGACAATAATGCCAGTTCTCATTATCACTCTATATTCGATTCCATCAAGATATTTGCAAAACTTCTATCTGGATTTCTCCATTATTTTTATTCTACGATACTGTCAGGATTAATTGATATCGGCAGTTTTATTTTGCTGAACAGTGTGATATTAGTCGGGTTGCCACTTGAAGCACGGATTTTTTACGCCACATTTGTTTCTCGGGTCCTTTCTTCTTCGAGCAATTTCTACATGAATCGAACGTTTGTTTTTAGCAATCAGAACAAACTAACCCAGTCAATTTTCAAATATTATCTATTATGTATTGGGATTATGTTATCTTCCTATATTCTGGTAACTTCAACAACAATCTTTTTGGGTGTAAACGTGATTCTCGCAAAAATTTGCATCGACCTCTTACTAGGTATGATCAGTCACCAATTTCAACTTTATTGGGTGTTTAAAACGGACGAAACTATAAAAAAACAAATCATTGGTGAACGGGATGAAAGATAATTTTTATGGAACATTTTTTCGATGTATCCAATTTATTGTAAGAATGATCTATCCTACATACCATGTTCAAATACCCAAAAATATAAACGGTCCGGTTGTGTATATCTCCCACCATCAAAATACATTTGGTCCATTCGTGACAATGCTATGGTTCCCAAAAAGTTTGCATGCATGGATTCTACATGTTTTCCTTGATCAAGCAGCCTGTTATACACAGTATGCGGAATATACATTTACAAAAAGAAACGGAATGAATAAGTATCTTGCAAAGATCTGTGCGTTGCCGCTATCCTATCTCATTGCAAAGCTTTTACATTCAAGCAGAGGAATTCCTGTGTACAGGGGCTCTAGACAAATTCTACAAACATTTACACAGAGTGTTGCTGCTTTACAAACAGGAGAAAGTATCGTCATTTTTCCAGATATTGCATACAATGACACGTCTTCGCGTACGAAAGCAATGTATGAAGGCTTTCTTTACTTGGAAAAATACTATTATAAAGCTACAGGTCAACATGTATGTTTTGTTCCTTTATACGCCAGTAAGAATAAAAAAGTAATCCTTGCTGATCAACCCATTTATTTCAGGGATGGGCAAGATTTTAACGAGGAAAGAAAAATTGTCTATCAAAAAATTCACACTCAACTGAATCAGCTAGCAAAGAATAGCGGGGATTTGAATGAATAAGACAGTTTGCACCACATCTCTTTAGTTAATAAAAAAAGCGCCATGCACCATCGGTAATACAGATGGTGCACGACGCTTTTTCCTATTCGGTACGGATATCTGTTGCTCATCCATTTGATTCTAGATGAAGATTCGACGAAAGTACGTATTTATCCGTCAGCTTACTGATGATTACATAAGCGATTAGAGATAATAAAACAGGTAAAACAACGGTGTGCATGCCTAAAGCGTTTGGATGGAGTCGATCAAATAAAATATAAGACCCCATCCCGACAACCATTGAGGAAATAGCGCCATATTTATTACCCTTACTCCAATAAAGGCCAAAGACGATTGGCCAAATAAAGACTGATTCTAACCCACCGAATGAGAATAAGTTTAACCAAATGAGCAGGTCTGGTGGGCTTAAGGCGAAGAGGATCACGGAAACCCCGATTAAGGTCGTAACCCAAAAGCTAGCTCGTTTCACCTGCTTTTCAGTCGCTTTTGGTTTTAGATAGTTTAAATAAAGGTCCTTCACAATTGCCGAACTTATCAAAATCAATAAAGAGTTCACTGTCGACATGATGGCTGCCATTGGTGCAGCGAGTACGAGCCCCGCTAAAAATGGCGGTAAAACTTCTAACGTAAGCGTCGGCATCACTTTATCGCCAATTTCAATGCCAGGAAGAATCGCTCTTGCAAAAACACCAATTACGTGCATGCCAAGCATAATCGTTCCAATAGCAAACGTACCGATGATGATTGCTTGATGCATTCCTTTTGAATTTTTATAGGACATCGCTCGCACTGCGATTTGCGGTAAGCCAATAACCCCAACCCCTACTAAAATCCAGAAAGAAGAAACATAAATAGGTGTTAAATCTCGCTCGGCTCCATAAGGGGAGACAAGGTTTGGATTTTCCGCCACAAGCTCTTGAATAATATTGGGTATGCCACCACCAGCTATAATCGTAGCGACTAGTAAAATAATCGTCCCCACTAACATGACGACCCCTTGAACGGTTTCTGTTAAAGCGACTGCTCTAAAGCCACCAATAATGACATAAACAAGAACAGAGACAGCAAAAATAAACAATGCTGTAGTGTATGATAATCCTGTCAAAGACTCAATCAGCCTTGCTCCTCCTACCCATTGTGCAGCCATTGAAGAAAACAAAAAAACAATGATACTAACAGCAGCAATGATGACAACTGCCGTACTTTTATACCTTTCCTTTAGAAAATCAATTAAGGTAATCGCCTTGTATTTTCGTGCGATAATCGCAAATTTCTTGCCTAAAACCATTAAGACAAAGTAGCCTGCTGGGAGCTGCGCCATGGAAAGAAGAACCCACCCTAGTCCTTTTGTATAGGCCACTCCTGGACCACCGATAAAACTACTCGCACTTCCATATGTAGCAATCATCGTCATGGCTAATACAAATCCACCTAACTGTCTATCGCCTAGGAAATATTCCTGAAGAAAGGAATCTGTTGATCGAACGTACCGACTTGCCCAGAAACCAACAGAAAATATCACGACTAAGAATAATAGTAATGGAATAATAACTTGCCAGTTCATGTGTGATCTCCTCTTTCTTCTTCCTCTTCAAACGGAACTTCCTTAAACAGGAATTTCACACTATAGATAACGAGGATGAACATTACAATAAAACTTAAGACACAACTGTAAAAAAACCATTCTGGCAAGCCCAACACATAGTTATAAGAGGCTGGGTCACCTGAACCTAATCCGTAAGCAAACCCAAACCATAAACTAAAATTAATGATGACAAGAACGACTCCGATTATCGCTTCCCTATGGGCTATTTTAAATCGCTTGTCTTTCAATTCTGCATTGTCTTTCATATAAATCCTCCATCTTTACTAGTCGTCTTCGAGATCATTAAACAGGTTCGAACCTTCCTGCAACTCTAGTTAACGACATGATTCCCTTTAACCTTATCGGTAATTCTACATTCTAAAAGATGACTTTCTAAGGGTTTCGGCTGCTTTCTTAAACAACCTTGATTCTAAGGTACAATTTTATCACTTTTCTAGTGGATACTAAAGTCTCCAATGTTATTTGACGAACTATAGGTAGTCGACGATTCATATAAAAATCATGACACCAACAAACATCGACGCCTCATTAAAAGGGTTCGTTGGATGGATAAGTTAACCAATATACGGAGATACTTGAAGATGCCTGGAAATAGGCGATAGATCGGATACTAGAACATACAAAGTGGATTAGCACCTATGCCCCCGCAATGGTGCACTTTGATTTTGGGGAATTTGAAAGTCTTTTTCATTAAAAACAAAAAAGAAAGCTGAATCAGCCTTCTTCAAAGTGTAGGGGATACCCTACTATCATCCTTCCTTATTCGTGCAAATCGTTAATAGATACCCACTCATATCCGCTTTCAGGCCAGTCAAATGGTTTTTCTTCATCGCAAATAACTTTTGTAATAGTAGAAAGCGGACCTATTTCAAACGTAGATTTTTTATTTAATTTCAATGAGTCGGTTAGTAATATCGCTTCTTGACTATGTTGAATCATAACTTCAGAAACAAGTGACTCGTCCATATCAAAATCATACACAGCATCTTTAGTTACTCCACCACAAGAAATAAAGGCTCGATTAAAATGAAATCTTTTTAAAAAATCAACGGTATATGTCCCTTTAACTGATGATTGGTCAGGGTGGGTCACCCCAGGCAGCATGATCACTTTCCCTGAAATACGTTTCTCTTCAATAGCTACATTAAATCGAAGAGCAGCACTCAAAGAATTCGTGACGATTGTTAATGAACGAATATCTTCAATCATATCGGCAATATGAACCGTCGTCGTACCTACATCGACTGCAATCGTATCTCCATGTTGAATAAACTCGGATGCCCTTTTGGCTATTTTCAACTTCGCTTCATAATTAAGTGACATTTTCCTCTCATATACCATCTCTTTTTGAGTAGGAATAAAAGGAACCGCTCCACCATGAATCCGTGTTAATTGTTCATTCATCTCAAGATCTGCTAAATCTCTTCTGATCGTTTCAGGGGTGACATTTTGCGATTTCGCTAAATCAATCACCAGAATTTTGTCATGTATATCTAATTGACCTAAGATAAACTGATGTCGTTCATCCTTACTCAACATCGTATTCACTTCTTTCTTAATCTACTAATATATTCAATGACTGCCAGCGCCTTTTTTTCCAACGTAAAAATAATAGGTATGCACGGATCCATTCATCCAATATAAAGACAATCCATATACCGACCAACCCGTACCCTAACCATACACCGACAACAAAACTCATCGGAATGACAAATCCCCATACGACGATGATACTGATCAATACTGGGTATTTCACATCTCCTGCCACATTCAGAGTGGAAACGAGGAGAACATTTGCCGCTCTAGCTGGTTCTAATAAAATACTTAGAAAAACAAGGAGAACAGTGAGATGCTTAATGTCTTCGTTTGCTGTAAAAAATGAAATAATGGTTGCAGATAATAAGGCGATAAGAGCTGTTATAATAGTTGTTACAACAATACTTTTCATTAATAATGTTATTGAAAAATTATAAGCATTATCGTGCATTTTATTGCCAATCAGCTTCCCAGTGATGATTTGCGCAGCTTGTGAAATGGCCATTGAACATGCAAAGACAATCGAAGTGATTGCTTGAGTATAAATCTTAGTCGTAATCGTAGCAGCACCCAAGCTTGCAATGAAACCAGTGATAATCACTTGCGATAAATTGTAGGAGACGTGTTCTCCGGCTGAGGGAACCCCAAGGACCAGAATTTTTTTCATTGCCTTCCATTCTAACTTTAACCAATTGATGACACCAAACAGAAGTTTCTTATGCATCATAAAATACATACATAATACAACCATACCGATCATCCGGCTTATATTCGTCGCAACAGCAACGCCAAATACTCCTTCGCCTAATATTGTAATCGGTGTAAACAATACAATATAGTTAAAAGCAATATTTAAAATGTTTATCATTATTGTCACAAACATAACAAGCTTTACCATTGAGTAACTTCTAAATATACTCCCCATCAAACCCATAATCGAATGGAAAACAAGTCCATATGCAATTACCTTTAAATAGGTAGATGCCTCAACCATTAAACTTTCAGGTGTTTGCAGCATTTTCAGGAGGGGCTCATTAAAGACTACTAATCCCGTCGTCATGCTGATCGTAAACATGACATTTAAATATAATGCATGTGATACAACTTTTGCACTTTTTTCTTTTTGACCGGTACTGGAAAGTTGGGTTAACTGAATCGTTGTTCCAATATTAATAAATCCGTATATCATCGTTGTAACAACAATGATTTGATTCGCTAAACCAACTGCTGCAACACTATTATCTGAATACTGACTCAACATCAATACATCCATGTTGCCGAGTAGTAATTGAAATAATTGCTCTACTAATAAAGGTATAAACAAATATTTAAATCGTGGGATTTCCTGGTGATTTTTCATGTTATTTGTAATCTTGATACTTTGTTGTTTCAATGAGATATGTCTCAAATACCTGTTGATTACTTAATTCGATGACACGCGCACCACGAGTAAGTTCACCATAGCACTGAAATCCACTAATTCTACCATAGCATAATCGAATATCATGATAGTCAGCAACAAAGTCGTTGTCATGATCATGACCACAAAATATACCTGCGACATGCCCATTTAGTAATAATGAAGTGAATAGTCCCGTATTCACCATTGGTGAAGAAATGCTCTCATTTCTCTGCCCACTCACTTGCCCTTCCATAAATGCTTCTTTATATTCTGGAAGTGGAATATGCAAGAATAATAAATCCTTTTTAAAATCTTGTTCTCTATTACGATATTGTTTAGATACTTCGTTAAACCATGTCACTTGATCTGGATGAACAAACTCGTAAGTTCCAATTCCAAGCGGATCAATTGAACCGCTATCGATGAAATAAAGGACATTTGCAACTTCATCATGTTGATTTTTAATTTCAACACAATAAGACGCTCGATCTTTTGCAATATGCAAATGTTTTTTCTCAACAAGCAAATCAATTTTTTCTTCCATTTTTCTTAATTCAGAACGTGAAATTCCTTCTTCTGAATCATGGTTACCATACGTAATCGCGATTGGTTTCTTTAATTCATTTAATACCTTTATCAATTCAGCGAAACTTTTTTCCGGCCCCAGAACACCTTCAGACCAAATCAAATCTCCAGTGATCACAATTAAATCCGGATTTGCTTTTTCAGTCATATCCTTTATATGATTAAACGTAAGATCATCATGTTCATGAAATGGCATTGAACCCACATGTAAATCAGTCAATTGTAAAATTCTAAACTTTCCTTCTTCTCTCATCATAAGCTCCATCAAGTAAGCCTCCTATTCTTTCACTGATCCAATATTCACACCTTTTACAAAATGCTTTTGGATAAATGGATAGATCATAATAATGGGTGCTACAACTAGAATAATGGTTGCCATCTTTAATGAATCACCGGTAACCGTAATTTTTTCTAATGCTGCATATGCACCTGAGTTTCTAAGTAATGCATCTGCCATTGCTTGTTGTCTCGTTAACATTTCCTGTAATAGAGTTGCAAGTGGCTTTAATTCAGGATTTCTTACATAGAACGATCCTGAGAACCAATCATTCCAATGGGCAACCGCATTAAATAATCCTATTGTTGCGATAACCGGTTTACTCATCGGCAAGATAATCTTCAAGAAAATTTGAAATTCACTACAGCCATCAATTCTAGCCGCTTCTTCAATACTATCTGGTATCGCCTGAAAAAACGTCTTCATAATTAAAATATTCCATACACTATAAAGGCTTGGGATAATATAAACCCAGATTGTATTTGTTAAATGGAGTTCCGTTAATACTAAATAATAAGGAACGATTCCACCGCTAAATAACATTGTAAAAAAGATAAAAAATGTGATGACCTTTCTACCAGGTAATGTTTTCGTTTTAAGTGCGTAAGCCGCCATTGCCGTTAAAAATACACTAATGATCGTTCCTACTACTGTTCTGAATAAACTAATTCCAAGTGCATTTAAGATGGATGATTGTTGAAATACCTCGATATAATTCCCAAAGCTAAACTCTCTAGGGAAAAAGTAAATTCCGCCTCTTTGCGCATCGGTTCCTTCATTTAACGATAGAGCTAAAATATTTAAAAAAGGAAGAATAATAGATAAGCAAAGCAGAGCCACGATAACGATATTGAAAGTTTTAAAAAACCGCCATGTTTTATCATGCTCGTTGAACATGTGAATTCCTCCTTTATTAAAGCAAGAGGGTGTCCCAAAAGGGTCTGACTTCGCACTCTATACACTGTATATAGTCGTTAGAGGGGTCTGACCCTTTCCTTATGGGAGAGCCCCTTTTATTAGTTTTAGAATCTAATTGTCGTACCTTCTTTTTCTTTCTTTTCAATCAGCTTGATATATTCATTTAATCCTGACTTTTCAAGCAATTCTTTTGAGTCTTGTAAGATTTGTGCTGCTTCTTTCTCTGACTTACTATAGTAAGCACGTAATAAATTTTCATTGTACGTATCGAGAGCAATGTTTAAATTGTCACCATTTTCAAGTTCGAAAATAAATGATTTAGGTGTTGATCCGTCAATTACTTGTGCATTTTTTAATCTTTCATCATAATTCCACATCTCAATGATTTTTTCCGCAGCTTGTGTATCTTCACCAGCAACTCTTGCACCGTATTCAAATTCACCAAAGTCTGCCATATTATCAATGTCTGTATAGCCAAGATGTTCTGCCCAATATGAACCCGCTCCTCTGAAACCAAGTTTCGCAGCTTGTGCAGGATCGTTTTCTTTTAATTCTAAAACTTCTTTCTTAACAATTGGATTACCCTTTTCATCTAACGTGTAGTCTCTTCCTTCGATTCCATATTGGCTTAATAATTTACCTTCACGACTTGCTAAAAAGTCAGCTAATTTTACAATATCTTCTGGATACTCAGTTGTTTTCGGGATTGACCAACCAGCATATCCTGATTTATACGTTAATTGCATTTGATAATCGCCTTCAACTGTATCGATCGGTCCAAGCGGAACATATTTCATATCGTTATTTTGAACAACATAGTTATGCATATCAGCTACAATTCCAAATGATTTGTTGACAATACCTTCTTTTGCTCGATTTTCTTCCATTGTAAAGAATTCTGGATGAAGAAGATTCTCTGCTAATAAATCCCTGACAAAGTTAACACGCTTTAAACCATAACCTGTTTGAGCCTCATGCTTAATTTTCCCATCTTCATCTTTTAAGAATTTCTCTCCAGTTTCACCTGACCATACAAGATCATTGAAAATAAAGTCTCTGTCAGCTCCACCCCATGCAGTTGGACCAATCGGTGTTACCGGCTTTCCATTCTCATCTTTAAAATTACCTTCTTTAATCTTCACGGCTAAGTCACGTAATTCTTCCGTTGTATCGATTTCCATCGGATCAATCCCTAATTGATCGACAATCTCTTTTAAAATATAAGGTCCACCAACATATTTACGTTTAACAGTACCAGGCTCACGAGCCATTGACATATGAGCGAAGTAACTTGCACCTTTAAATTCATCTCTAAACATAATATTGTCTTTCGTATCTTTTGGTAGGTAACCTTCTTCAAAATATTTACTATAAATCTCTGTTTCTTTCAACATCGGTGTTAAATCATGGAACATCCCTTCACGACCAGCTTTTAATAATATTTGCATCTCAGGTCGTCCACTATGATCCAAGTAATAAGCAACGAAATCAGGTAAATCTCCTGATGCTAACCCTGTAGTCAATGCCTCAGTCGAATCTTCAACTGTAATCCCTTGTAATTCTAATGTAATCCCTGTTTTTTTCTTTAATTCTGCAGCGATTTCAGGGTTCATTCCCGCTGAAACGTCGCCATCACTCATGAATACTAACCCTTTAATTGTTCGATCTGCAATCCATGTATCAGGTGCACCCTCTGGCTTTTCATGATTCATTGTCTCTTTTGAATTATTCGAACAAGCGGTAAGTAACAGAATGCCTACTAATAACAGTGTTAGTAACTTATATGACATCTTTTTCATAGTGAGTGTATTCCCTCCAATTTCATTTACCATAATGATGTATTAAATTTCTTACTAGAAAAACGGTTAACTACTAACACAAGGATTAAACCTACAATCCCTTGCATCATTCCTACTGCTGTTGCATATCCAAATTGGCCACTTTGAAGCCCAGTGCGAATGACATACGTATCAATAATTTCAGAAACCTCCGCATTTCCTGGTGTTTTTAATAAATAGATTTGATCGAATCCTGCAGATAAGATATTCCCTAACGATAAAATGAATAAAATTAAAATCGTCGGTCTAATACCCGTTAATGTGATGTGCCAAATTTGTCTCCATCTATTTGCCCCATCAATGGCTGCGGCCTCATAAAGGCTAGGGCTAATCCCCATAATTGCGGCAAAATAAATGATAGAATTCCAACCAATATCCTTCCAAACATAGCTCCAAAACATGATAGAATGAAAACTCTCTTCTTCCATTAAGAAGAACGTGCTACCATCACCTCCAAAGAACGAAATCACTTGATTTAGTAGTCCTGTGTTCGGCGCTAAAATACTTTGTAAGATCCCTACCACAACAACCCATGATAAAAAGTGTGGCAAGTAGGTAATACTTTGAAAAAAGCTTCTTATTTTATTATTTTTAATTTCATTAAACATAAGTGCTAAAATAATCGGAAATGGCAATGCCAATATTAATTTCATCGAGCTGATGATGAGTGTATTTTTAATAAATGTCCAACTTTGAGGGTCGTTAAAAAATCGTTCAAAGTATTGGAAGCCAACCCAAGCACCACCAAAAAGTCCTGTATCAAATCGAAATTCCTTGAATGCCAATACCATACCAGCCATAGGTAAATAGGAGAAAATAATGAAGAATATAATACAAGGTAAGAGCATGAAATATTGTGCACGATGCTGCCAGATATTTTCATAGCTAAGCTTCATTGGCTTTACCTTGTGCTTTTTTTTCTTCTTAGGTGCTGTCTCAATATTGTTTCCAGATGTGATATCCATTCAACTAACTCCTCCTTTCTAACCCTCTTTTGATTTTTTCGTAAAATAAAGTGAAACTTCGATCAGTGGAGGGGCTTCATCCCCCACTGATTATTAGTCCCGTTCTAGTGTCGCTAAATCTTCGATAAAGCGATACTACGAACCCGATTCAATCACAGACTAAACAACGTCTGTGTGACCCACATCCTGTGACTTTTGAAGACCACAAAGGTAAGTTTCACTGTATCTCACCAATCGGGCTTTTTCATAAAAAAGTGAGGCGACTGCCCAGCCCCGACAAGCATAAGATGGAATACGGCGTGGCGTAGTTTGCCACAGAGTATTACAGCTTATGACCTCAGACAGGCTAGGAGCCGCAACTAGATTGGGCAGTTGTCCCCCACCTACGCTTCTTCGATTCCTCTAAGCCTGGAGGTGGGGTCTTGACTTTCCGTTAATGCGGAATAAACGAGATTCGTTAATAAAATTCAGTTGGTGAATACGAGTACTGAATGATTCGTTCTTTAGTTGACCTAAGGTACTTCCACTCGAAAGAAAATATGTGACTGATGTGCATCAGGTGTAACAGTCCATTGATCGTTTCCTAATTAGTCGTTTTAAATAGCGACAACTTTTTCATCTTTGTTCATTCCTACCGGATTTAATTCGATTCGTTCTGTTGTTTCTTTATCAAAAAAGTGAATGTTTTCAAAATCAAAGGTCATTTCAATTGATTGACCTGTTTCAAATGGCTCCATCGCATCCACTTTGGCAATTAGTGCTTTTTCATTTAATTTCACATGTAATATGATTTCAGAACCTGTTAACTCTGCTAATTCAACATTTGTTTTAAAGTCAAATTTTCTGTTACTTTGTTCATGTTTATCAGATCGTCTAATATGTTCAGGTCGAACCCCGACAACTAGGCTTTTATTTAGATAGCCTATTGCTTTTAAATGATTAATTTGTTCGCTTGGGAGTGGAATAATCATCCCTACGACATCTAGTCCAGCTTCTGTTAACGTACCTTCAATAAAATTCATCGCAGGGGCACCAATGAAACTACCAACAAAGATATTGTTTGGTTTTGCATAGATTTCTCGAGGTGTTCCTACTTGTTGAATGACACCATCCTTTAATACGACAATTCTAGATGCCATCGTCATTGCTTCCGTTTGATCATGGGTAACATATATCGTTGTTGTTTTTAATTCTTTATGAAGTTTCGTAATTTCAGCACGCATTTGCGTTCTTAATTTGGCATCAAGATTAGAAAGCGGCTCGTCCATTAAGAATACTTTCGCATCTCGTACGATCGCTCTACCAAGGGCTACACGTTGTCTTTGACCACCAGATAAAGCCTTTGGTTTTCGTTCTAACAAAGATTCAATATCTAAAATTTTGGCTGCTTTATGTACACGTTCATTGATTTCTTTTTTTGGTACCTTTCTTAACTTTAAAGAAAAAGCCATATTGCCAAATACAGTCATATGTGGATATAACGCATAGTTCTGGAAAACCATCGCAATATCTCTGTCTTTCGGATGGAGATTATTTACTACCTTGTCATCTATGAGAAGTTCACCGCCACTAATACTTTCTAGACCGGCTATCATTCTTAATGTTGTCGATTTCCCACAACCTGATGGTCCAACAAATACAATAAACTCTTCATCATTTATGGTTAAATTAAAGTCTTTAACTGCTTTTACGCCGCCACTATACTCTTTAGAAAGATTACGTATAAGTAATTTAGCCATGTTGCCTCCTAAACAAGCTTTTTTATTCTCTTTTTCGTTTTGTTTTGCTTTTGTTTACTTTTACAATTTACCAATCAAACATTAAGTAAATATTTTGATAATGTAAAAGATTCATTAATCTATTTGTTAATCCAACATCGGCCAGTTCATAGATTTACCGTAAGAAGCATTTTTTCATTGGATCGATTCGCTACTCAAATTTCCTCATAAAGTGGAACTTCAATCAGCGTGGGAGATTACTCCCGTTAATGCGGAATAAATACGAAAGAAGCAGGGCAATCTAAGATGCCCTGCTTCTTTCATATTTATATTCTTGTGATCACCAAAGAGGTCGTCCAAAGGGAGAGAATATCTTAAAGAGAAAATGACGTTTCTTCGTACGCACTAAGCGTCCCCTTAGACTGAAACACACCATGATCAGAAGGTAGTGCTTTATTAAGATAGCATTTACATCATGAATGTCATCTTCAATATCCCCTTCTTCCATTGCTCGACTAGTTTCTTAAACGAATGTAGTTCTTGTGGTTACATTCTTCGTTCAGCCTTTGATCTGATAAAAATTATTACATTACATAAAACATTCCCTTCCTTTCATAAATTAAATTATGTTAAAATAACGTTCACACTAAAATAAAGTGCTATTTTTCAGATAAAGTGAAACTACGAACCCGATTGGTTCAACTAAACCTCTGCTTACGCATCGGTAAGTTTCACTTTATCTCACCTATCGGGGCTTTACAGGCTGTTTATCCCCCACCTATTTTCCTTGATTTTCTCACTAAAATGGAATTGGGGGTATTACAGCCTGTTAAACCGGGGTAAATTGCACCTAAGGAGATGGAGTTATATGGTATTGATTGGCGTTGCCTTAATTATTATAGGCTTTGCAATAAGGTTAAATCCGCTAGTTGTCGTGACAGTATCCGGTTTGGTGACTGGCTTAATTGCAGGTCTACCGATCGTGGACATTATTACGCAATTTGGGGAAGCATTTACAACGAATCGTTATATGTCGATTTTACTCGTAACCCTTCCGGTAATTGGACTATTAGAGAGAAGTGGCTTACAAAATCAAGCTGGACATCTCGTTTCAAAAATTAAAGCAGCGACGGCCGGTCGAATTATCACTATTTATTTACTTTGTCGTGAAGTTGGGGCTGCTCTCGGATTACTTAGTATTGGTGGGCACCCTCAAACTGTACGTCCTCTACTAGCACCGATGGCTGAAGGAGCTGCCAAGGCAAAATATGGGGAAGTTCCAGAGGAAGATCGGGAAGAAATTCGCGCACATGCGGCAGCTGCTGATAATATCGGCCTATTTTTCGGCGAGGATATATTTGTAGCAGTTGGAGCGATTTTATTAATGAAGGGTTTCTTTGATCAAAATGGAATTGAAGCAGATCCAATTTCAATGGCGCTTTGGGGAATCCCTACAGCGATTTTCGCCTTAATTGTTCATTCAATTAGACTTTACTTGTTTGATAAAAAGCTCGATCGAAAATTAGGTTCAAAAGCTAAGAAGGATGTGATCGGATGATTTTTTCAGTTGAATTTATTTATATTATAATGGGAATCATCGGATTGTGTTGTTCCTTATATACTTTTGCTGATAAAGCGAACCCTCGTCGCCTTTTATCTGGATTATTTTATTTCATCTACTCCATCACTCTATTATTCGGAAGTGTTATCCCACCATTTTATATTGGATTAATGGTTATTTTGATGGTACTTATCGTTGGAATGGGTGGACTTCGCAAAGGTCAATATGGTGAATCATCCGATCAACAACGAGAAACACAACGTAAACGTTTAGGTAGTTGGTTATTCTTACCTGCACTACTTATTCCCATCTTAACAGTTGCCGGAGCAAAGGGCTTTGAAGGAGTAAAAATTGGTTCCTTATTTATTTTTGATCCCAAAAATACAACATTGGTAGCATTGGGTGTTGCCTGTTTGATTGCGATAATAACAGCAATGATGTTAACAAAAAACACCCCACAAACAGCGATAAAGGAATCTCGCCGCCTTTTAGAAGCGATCGGCTGGGCAGTTGTATTGCCACAGCTTTTAGCAACATTAGGTACAATTTTTACACAAGCTGGAGTCGGAACAGTTGTATCTGATGTCGTGACTCAGTTCATTCCGGAAAACTCTTTATTTATGATCGTTTTTGTATTCTGTATTGGAATGGCACTATTTACGATGATTATGGGAAATGCATTTGCAGCGTTTCCAGTAATGGCTGCAGGCATTGCTGTGCCATTTTTAATTACTCAATTTGACGCAAATCCGAATCACATTGCTGCAATCTCTATGTTTGCTGGTTATTGTGGAACACTAATGACTCCCATGGCAGCAAATTTCAATATCGTCCCTGCCGCCTTATTAGATTTGAAGGATAAAAATCATGTCATCCGTGTACAAATTCCAACAGCATTAATCGTGCTTGCATTCAATATTATACTTATGTATTTACTTGTAAAATTGGAGGTCTAATGATGAGAAAAAAGGTATTAGTAACCGGCTTCGATCCATTTGGTAAGGATACAATAAATCCAGCTCTAGAAGCAGTCAAGCAATTAGAAGGTGTTATCATAGATGACGTGGAGATTGTAACTCAAGTAGTGCCCACTGTCTTTCATGATTCAATCAAAGCTGCGATAAAAGCGATTGAATCATATAAGCCTGATGTAGTCATTTGTGTTGGCCAAGCAGGGGGACGTACACAAATAACCCCCGAGCGAATCGCCATTAATGTCGATGATGCACGAATTCCAGATAATCAGAAAAAACAACCGATTGATGAACCTATTTCAGAGGACGGCCCAGCTGCATATTGGTCAACTTTGCCGATCAAACGGATGGTTCATCAGATGAGGAAAGACGGAGTCCCAGCTTCCGTTTCCAATACTGCAGGGACTTTTGTTTGTAACCATCTATTTTATGGATTAATGCACTATTTAACTAATCATGCACCACAAATACGTGGCGGCTTTATCCATATTCCATATATTCCAGAGCAGACGATTGAAAATGGTTCTCCTAGTTTAAGTCTTGACGTTATTGTGCGTGGGCTCAAAACCGCAGCAGTCATTGCAGCTACTGAAAAAGAGGATATTCGAGAAATTGGTGGTACAATTCACTAATCTCTCATTTTGATACGAGCTAAATCTTACTTATATTTAAAGGGAGTCACATAAGGGTCTGACCTCACACTCTAAATCAGTATGTAGTGTCTCATACACGTATCTTTTACTGTATTTAGTTGTTGCGGGGTCTGACCCTTTGCTTTTTGGGACATCCTCTTTTTTCTTCGACAACCCTTTAGACTTACGAAAAGCTCTTGTGAGAAAGACAATCTATCATCTATGAAATGAAAGCCATTTGAAGTCCCCGCCAAGCAAATTGTGCCAGTTATCATTATGTCGAAATTTGAATTACAGAAACCTTTGCAAATGTAAGCGTTTTCTATTAAAATCATTAATAGGCGGGTGACATGCGGGGTCATCATTGTATTCGGCGAAGGCGGGGCCAATACAGGAGAGTTCTTTCATAAACATTTTTATAGCAAGAACGAGTATGGTGTTTTAAAGCCAACCTTTAGTATGAAGGATGTTTACATTCATAAATATCCAAGCTACCTCCAATAAGGTAGGGTATGCGGCGCAACACGACAAGTTCTTATACAAATCTTGTGTTAACTTTCAAGTTATTTGTTCATGCTTCTTAGATTCATGTAGCTCTGTCCCCCTTTTCCTTCATACAAAAGCTGGTTTATCCCATTCATTTAAACTTTACTATCTTTTTACTTTTCATGTATAAAAGAATTATAGTTGGCAATTATAATATAAAGGCAGTTTAATAGTTAGCTGGAGGTGAATGTATTGCAAGAAAACACAAAGAGGTTGACTGATTTTTTTCAAGACGATCGATTTGAATTAAACTCGTACCTCACTTATATGTTTAATCAATTTGATGATTATGCCCAAAAACCATTGGAAGACCAATTGATAAAGTGAAAGGATAGACATCATGATTAAAGAAAATAGATAAGCGACTTGGTTATTCTAAAGAGATAATCAGGTCGCTTATTATTATTAGTCTTGACCTAAAAGCGGTTCGTGAAATTTCATTTTAATATGTAACTGAGCTTGATCACGATAAGAACGATAGGATACAATCTTTTCGTCAGTCGTCTGCACGTCCAACTGTAAAATATGAGTGCCCCTCATTTCTAAATAATAATGAATCCCCTCTTTTTCCAAATGATAAAACGAATAGGAGATCCCTAAAAGTGTGCGATTTTCTTGTTGTGTTTTTGAATGATGAAGTACATAGTCCGCCAATTCTTGGATCGTAGTAGTTGTTCCTGTCATCGCAGATTTCACACGGACAGCTGCTTGTCGAAAAGTCGATTTTACATTGTCCACAATTTGATTCAATTTCATGAAGATTCTCCCTTTCAATTCGTAAGTTATTTGATTGTTGCTCTAAATATTATTTGATTCTTTGCTGCCATACATTCAGACGTAAAGACGGTCTTGGAGCTTCTCACCTCTACTCAAACTTCTACCAGCCTCGTTTCATTCAAATAGCTGACTCATGTAAAGAATTCTTTCGCATATTCTACGGTTCCAGTAATATGATCTAAAGCTTGCGATTTCAGCTCCAATGCCATAAACGATTCATTTGGCACTTCAAAAGGTGCCGATATCTTGTATTTGCTTGCTGGAACAAACCCAAAGCGCGGATAATAATCTGCATGCCCGAGCACAATTACAGATTCAAAACCAAAAGATTTTGCTCGATTTATTCCCTCTAGAATGAGCTTGCTACCAATCCCTCCCCCTTGGTAATTAGGTAAAACTGCAACTGGTGCAAGAGCAAGGGATGGGTACTTTTCTTTTCCATTATGTATCATGATTTTTGTAAATAAAATATGACCAACAATGTCTTTCTCCAGTACGGCAAGTAAGGAGAGCTCTGGAATAAAAGCATCACTCTTTCGTAGCCTCGCCACTAGATTGTGTTCATCATGATCGGTATATTCTGCATGTTCAAAAGCTGACTTTATTAGAGATTCAACTACACGATAATCCGAACTGGTTTCTTGTTTGATTGTAATGTTCATTTTAATCACCTTTCTATATGATTTGAATTCTCAAATCTTGTATTTTACCAAGCACTTATATCCAGCTGCTGATTCTTATTAAATAATCCAGGATAAATGAGAAAGCCTAGGATAATAGCGGTCAGGACTGCTGCAAACAAGATCATAAAGACAATCAATAGTTGAAAACGGACGGCTTGAACAGGATCAGCTCCAGCTATAATCTGGCCGGTCATCATGCCGGGAAGCTGGACAAGACCAATTGTTCTTTGCCCTTCAACCGTTGGGATTAAACTGGACCGTATGGATTGTTTTAAGATTGGATATATGGATTGTTTCACACTGCCCCCAAGGGACAAGACGAGCACAACTTCTTCTTTTCTCATTTCCAACTCAGCTTTTAAACGATTTAAGAAAAGATTGGCAATGACCATTGAATTACCGATAATCATCCCACTAATCGAGATTATGTACTGCGGAGTCGCCGGTACGATCTGTAATCCAAGTAAAAAACCTTGAGTTATTATCTCAACGATACTAATCGTCAAGAAAATTTTCCAAAAAATACGTGGCAATCCTTTACCGCGTTTCGCTGCGTTTTTAGCTGCTACGAACACCATAACTAGAAGCATCAAAATCATCGCAAGTGGATTCTCAAAACCGAATACGGTGTTAAGTATATAGCCAACAATCAATAATTGAATAGTAGCACGAATACTCGTAATAATCAGGTCTCGACCAAGTCCCAATTTAAATGCTTGTGAAAGAAAAAAGGAAAAAATAACAAATCCAAAACTAAAGAGAAGGGCAATCAAGCTCATTTGTACTCCCTCCTCAACTCCAAAAAGTGTTTCGTCTGCGCTTCTTTTGGCTTAACAAAAAATTGCTTAGTAGGAGCCGCTTCGACTACTTTCCCATCGATCACAAGCCACGTTTGATCGCCCACTCTTTCTGCTTGTGATTGATCATGGGTAACCCAGAGAATCGTCGTTTGCTTTTCACGGTTAATCCGTAAAATAAGTTCTTCTACCTCATGTGCAGACAAAGAATCCAATGCGGATGTCACTTCATCGAGCAATAAAATAGCTGGATCGTTCACAAGTGTTCGAGCAAGCGATAACCTTTGCCTCTGTCCACCCGAAAGCTCTTTGGCTTGACGGGATAAATGATCTTCTGTTAGACCAACAAACTCCATATACTTCTTTGGATCTTCTAACGTTCTACCCTGCAGCCGTAAAGGCAAGGACAAATTATCTAACACAGTTCCTGTAAGCATAGGAGCGCCTTGAAAAGCAATACCGACCCGACGTCTAAGCTCCTGGATATTCCACTCTCGAACGTCTT
The DNA here is from genome assembly GCF_001510645.1 of Paenibacillus sp. FJAT-29882. GTDB lineage: Bacteria > Bacillota > Bacilli > Bacillales > DSM-1321 > Peribacillus. The sequence continues at coordinate 170,833 of NZ_LMVB01000002.1, forward strand.
TTCCTCGAATTCGTACCTCCCCTTCATCAGGAGTAAGCAACAAATTACAAAGTGATAAAATCGTGCTCTTCCCTGATCCCGATGGTCCTATAATCGTAACAATCGACCCTTTTTCTATCTCCCCGCTAACCCCATTTAATACATCGACCGCCTCGTGCTGATTCATATATGATTTACTGACGTTTATGAATTCAACTTCCGTAGTCATAATTGGTAGCCATCACTCCCCATCATCCTTCTTTATTATCGAGTATATACTATCTAGTTGCTATTTTTTATATTTTAAGGATTCTTTTGTGAATTTTGGTGCTTTACTAATCCACTTGGGCTTTTTACTCACCATTTCATATTTGCTACATGAAGCCTTTCATTTGTTGGTATGCATCTTTCTAAGGTTTTTGGTTATATTAAAAACTACTTGATAAAATGAAACTTCAATCAGTGGGATTTTCTTATCCCTACTGATTGTTAGTCCGGTTCTACTAAACCGCTAAAGATCACCGCGGTAAGTTTCACTTTATCTCACCAATCGGGCTTTTATGGGTAGTTATCCCCACTGATCCTTCTAAGACTAAGGGGGGTACTGCCCGTTAATGCGGGATAAATGAGGAGGAATAACGATGAAACAAGAAAGTACACATGATTATGTAGAAAAATTACGGGAAACAAAGAAAAAGAACGAACGAAATAAAAAGAGGCAAGGCAACGGTCATCCTGAAGAGAAATTGCCAAATAATCAGTAGCGATTACAAGTTTATCTCCCTAAAAAATCAGGTTAGTGGATTGTTTGGAAGATATTATTCGATTCAACTTGAAGCAATTCTTTCATCCGACAGTGTTTGAAGAGTAGCAAATCGCTTCATTAATATGGGCTTTTCTATACACTTTATAGAGAAAAAAGGGCTACCCGATAAGTCGATAGTTCGACTTTCGGGACAGCCCTTGTTTTCTCTATAAATCAAGTATCTAGCAGTATTGAAACTCGCTATCCATCCATATAAAATCTTTAATCTAAATTAATCCAAACATTCTTGATTTCTGTATACATATCAATCGATGCTGAACCATTTTCCCGACCGATTCCACTTTGTTTGTATCCGCCAAAAGGAGAAGCTGGATCCAAGAGACTATATGTGTTCACCCATACATTACCTGTTTTCATTGCATGGGCTACTTTATGTGCTTTACGGACATCCGTTGTGCAGATCCCTCCACCCAAGCCATAATCTGTTTTGTTGGCTAGCTTAATGACTTCATCAATATCATCAAATGGCATAGCTGAAACGACTGGACCAAAGATCTCTTCTTGAGCAATTCTCATATCATTCGTTACATTAGCCAACACAGTAGGTTTGACATAATGGCCCTTTGCCAAGTCACTCGCTGTCGTATTACCGCCAACTAACAATTCAGCACCTTCTCGCTGTCCAATATCCAAATAATTCAACACACGATTTTTTTGCTTTTCAGAAATGAGAGGTCCTAAAACGGTTGATCGGTCAAATCCGTCACCCACTCGATAATTCTTCGTATACTCACTTAAATCACTCATAAATCGGTCGTAAATTTTCTTCTCAACAAATAACCGGGAACCAGCCACGCAGACTTGGCCTGAATTCATAAAAATGGCATTAGCTGCATTCCGAAGAGCTACATCATAATCCGCATCAGCAAAAATAATGTGCGCTGATTTACCACCTAATTCTAGTGAGACTTTCTTAACATTTACTGCACCAGCTTGCATAATTTGTTTCCCAACTGCCGTTGAACCGGTAAACGCAATTTTATCAACATCGGGATGTGCAGTTAATGCCGCACCGGCTGTTTGTCCAAATCCAGTCACAATATTGACGACCCCATCCGGAAAACCAGCTTCTTGAATCAGTTCACCTAATCGTAATGCAGTTAATGGTGTGTTTTCTGCTGGTTTCAACACGACCGTATTCCCTACTGATAATGGTGCTGCCAACTTCCAAACTGCCATCAACAATGGAGCGTTCCAAGGGATAATTTGACCACAGACCCCAATTGGTTCCCGTCTTGTATAGTTAAAAATATTTCCTGGAACAGAAACTGGTATGGTCTCCCCTGTAATCTTGGTTGCCCATCCTGCATGATACCGAATATTCTCAGCAGCCGAGCTTGCCATTCCTGCGGTGAAATTAACTGGTGCCCCGTTATCAAGCGTTTCCAAGTGAGAAAGTTCTTCAGCATTTTCCTCAATTAGATCAGCAAATTTAAACAGTAGTTTAGCACGTTCAGCTGGTTTCATTTTGGGCCATGGTCCTTCATCAAATGCAATACGTGCTGCAGCTACTGCACGGTTAATATCTTCCTTATCCCCTTCTGGAACCGAAGTAATAACCTCACCATTTGCTGGATTCATTGTTTCAAATCTCTTTCCTGAAGCAGCTTCCACCCATTGTCCATTTATTAACATGTTTTTCGGGGTAGACGTAAATTTAACAGCTTTAGAGTTTAACGAAATTAATGTTGTAGACATAATAATTCCCCATTCCGTTGTTAAAGTTTTTGAACTACTTTGTAAAAAGACAAAATAAAACGATCCACATAAAGGTCCATGTTAATATGCTCGTTAGAAACGTTTAAACGCTGACCAATTCGAATGATGCCCGTTGCTACTTTATGAAAAACACGTACGAAATTTCCAGTTTATATTCGTCTTCCATTTTGCCACAGCTTCCTTCTAATGGTATGCTTGTCCAACCGAAATATTACTACTTATACCACACCCAACCTATTTAGCCATTACACCTTCAGTTAAACCTTCAGTTAATAATCTTCTTAGGCGGCTTGCTCGCACTCCTCCTATACCAAGAGCTACTATTTTTACATCTAACCTTCACATAACAAAATCCCCCTTATTATTTCTTTAGAACGAAAATGAGGTAGTTCTTACACTACATTTAGCTCTAAATTTGTTATCATTATTTAAAGCGCTCGCATTTCATCTTCTTGAAAGTACTACTTGCTGTTAGCATTAGTTTATCAACTATACAAAAAGAAACAATCATTAAAATATGAGAGTTTGTCTACCTAGACAACACTTTTTCATATTGTGTTCAATGCGATGAAAAAACTTTTCGGGGGTGCTTGTGATGACTGATAAGCATGGGGTAAATAGAAGAGTACGGAGAACGAAACGGGTCATTAAAGAAGCCTATTCTTCGTTAATTCAAGAAAAAGGGTACTCTAATGTCACCGTCAAAGACATCGTTGAGCGAGCAGATTATAACCGATCATCCTTCTATAATTATTACACGTGTAAGGAGGCTTTAACGGAAGAACTAGTAGAGGAGATGATTGAAGGGTTTAAAAAAGCAAACCGTCAACCTTATAAACAATCAAACTATTTGAAATTTGATACGCTTCCTCCATCTTCAGTTGCTATATTTCAATATATTTATGAACATGCCTCCTACTTTAGACTCTTAATTGCAGCTGACCCCATCCCTGGTTTACTTGATCAGATTGTTCATACGATTAATCTATTACAGAAGGAAATCACATTTACAGCCGACCAACATGTAGATCGTAATGGTGATCATTTTATTACTTTTCGCACCTATGGTTTTTTGGGACTTATTCTAGAGTGGATTCAGAGTAATTATGCACGACCCCCAGTTGAATTAGCCAAACAGCTAATAGAAATCTGTAGCATGAGTGCTCCTTCCATTCATATCAATGACTGAATATGTTAAGAATTCGGATGATGCCTTGCATATTTACAATATTTTTTCAATATCCACTTCATCTTCTTCCGGTTTAGTTGTTGACGCAAAACGATGTACAACACGTCCATCTTGATCCATGAATAATTTCGTAAGGTTCCATTTTATGTGCGAGTATCCCTCTTAAAATTCTTGTTTAGTGGAGTGTTTTCTTCTAGATTTTCAAAAATATCACAAGTATTAATTATCAAAAATTAGACAAATACTATAACAAACTCGCGATAGTTGAATAAGTATGGTCAGATTTCATTCTAAAAAGAACTGAATAGAGAAAATAAAAGCACTCATTTTAATCAAACTTTGTTTAATACGAGCGCTTTTTGTACGTCTTAAGATAAAGAATAACGCTATGGCTTTTATCAAACTTTTTTTCAAAAGCTACACCTGATTCCTGTAATTCCTAAAGTACAAAAAAAGCCAGCCCAGTAGGTTAGTTGTCTGACCTATGGGCTGGCTTCAATTATTATCATTCTAGTAAAGAATTAGACAGGCTGTGATTAGTATTGTTGAAAAAAACTACGTTCAAGATAAGAATCTTTGCTTAATTTGTATTTTTCCCTCCGCCATTCAATCCTTCTTGAATCAGCTCGTAGACTTCACTGTTGATAAGCATTCCAACGTGGTCTACACCGCTGATTTGAACGTTATTCGCTCCCTGAAGTGTTGAAAGCCAAGTGGGTACAACAAAGTCGTTGGTGCTATAAATCGAAGTATAACGGATTTTATGGTTAGGATCTGTACCTACGGGAGCTTTCGATGTTACATATTTGTTTGGAGAACCCAACGTTACCACATCGTTTACCTTGCTTCCACCATCATTGAGAATATAAGTCAGGGTATTCAAGCCTCCCGCACTGTGTCCAATAATATCAACCTTGCTCTTTCCTGTTTTCTTTAACACTTCATCTACATAAGAAGCAAGCTGTTTTTGATTATTCAAACTAACACCAGACTTATTCACTAATTCAATAGCATACAGTTCATCATCGGACCAGCCTTGTTTTTTCAAGTAATTTTTTATGCCATAAAAGGCTGTGCTGTTTCCACCTGCACCGTGAATAAATATAACTGGATCATGACCGTTTGTCTGTGCTTTAGAAACAGAAGGCTGACAAGTAACCACAGAAAGAATAATAGCCATGCATGCCATTAGTGAAAGTAGCAATCTCTTATTTCTCATAATTCCCCTCCTATTTGTTTAACTGCTTTCTTGCTACGTTAAGTGTTATACATTTTGGAGGGAGAAACAACCGGAAACTTTTTCTATCCCTGGTTACAGTGCTTAAGCAGTTGGCCAATTCAGCAAAAGAAAAATGGCTATTTTTCTTTTGAATCGTACCTTCCTTACATCCTTCTAATATCCTAATCGATAAATTAAAAATTTCTCATAAGGATTATGCGCATAGTCTGGCAGGATGACTTCTTCTTTTAATTCAAATGACATTTGGTTCTCTAAAAAATAAAGATAATCATCTGACGGATAATACAAAATCAGCTCGATTTCCCGTTTGAACTCTTCTACAGATAACAAAATATTATTAATAACCTGCATAAAAATTTGGATCGAAAATGGATTAAAAAAATAAAAATGATTATCTAACGGATTAATCTGGTATTTCTCTGCTAAAGAGCAGTGAAAATGGATTTTATCTGTTCTGTTTTTTGCCTTCTTCAAATATCTAGTTCGATTTTCAATCGCTTCTTTACAAAATCCTTCGTTCATTTCAATCCCAATAACAGTCGCCTGAAATAAATGATGGATATAGAAATTTAACCGTCCTTTTCCACAGCCAAAATCGACAACACGATCACTACTTTTCAATTCATATGTATTAAATAATGTTTCGAGTGCATAATATGGAGTTGGCTCATAACGATGATAATGCATAGAATTATTGAATCCCTTTTGGTCACCTACTGTTTTTATGTTTAGTAACGCATCGTAATACTGTTCATTCATGGGTTTTCTCCTCGATTTAAAACTTTATTCTTTAATCATATAGCTTTTTCTATATGAATACCATTCGACTTTTTTACCTGAACACGCATAGATATCGCTAATCTATGTTTTATTCAATTCGAATCAATTTTAGACATCTACGATTTGATTAGTACGTTCTCTTACTTTTCTAAGGGAATTTTAAGGTTATTCTTCTTTTACTTTAAACTCGAGCCGTTATGATACTAATATAAACAAAACGAGGAGGTTATCAAGAATGAACTTGATGCCAATGCTATTAACAGGTGCTTTAATCGTAGGTGGTCTAGGAGCTCATGCAATGATTGATAACCACCCAACAACGAAATTATCAAATGCACCTTCACAAACGATAAATGAATTACAAGCAAAGACGATTGCCTTAGACACATCTCAAGGTGGTCTAGTAACGAACACTCATACCATTGAAGATCATGGCATTAAAAAATACGAAATTTCTATTATGAATCGAAATACAGAATATGATGTGGATATTGATGCATCATCTGGAGACATTTTGAATGTTGACATGACCAAGATGTTAAATAGGTAACTTACACCTTATCATTCCTAGCGCATTGTTTTTAGCAAGGTCCATTCTAATCCAAAAAAGTAAAAATTTCAGGAGGTTTTATCATGGTTCAAGAGTTTAAAGTAAAACGTTTGTTTGAAAATCAAGTTCATGAACGTCAGCAGTTTTCACTAAACTTTAAAAGTTATACTTATCAAGGGATTTTCCATGAGGGAGACATTCAGTGGTTTCATCCTCAACCTAATACTAGGCTTGTTGAAGAGGATCTCCAAGTTCTAGAATCCACTGTGTTTGAATTGATGAGAAAACACGCATATCAAGGGTTTACAGTAAAACCATTGTTCGAGGATCAAGTTCATGAGCGTCAGCAGTTTACATTAAACTTTGAAGGCGATCATTATCATGGGATTTTCCACGATGAAGAAATTCAGTGGTTCCACCCTCAACCTAACAATAATCTTTCCGAAGACGACCTTCAAGATTTGGAATCTAAAGTATATGACTTGATGAAAAACCACGCATATCAAGATTTTGCAATAAAACCATTGTTTGAAGATCAAGTTCTTTAATGGTTGCTTACAGTCAAACATAATAACCCCGTATTGGTTTCGATAGGAAGTTGTTCAAAAATTCCGATCCTTACTTACGTATTACTGCATACGTGAAAGGTTTGAGGTATGAGCTTCTCGGCTCTTTTAGCCTTCTTTTTGAACACGTACTATAGAGCATTCTGGTGCGGGGAATCTCAATCCCAGTAAACGAAAGCGATTTCAAAAAATAGTTTAAAAGTATCGACAATTCGATGTGAAGCCGTATAATATGAAGTATCACTTCTTTAGGAGGATTACAATGGTTTATAAAGCGGAAGATACTCGATACGATGAAATGCAATACAATAGAAGCGGGCGATCTGGCCTACAGCTTCCAGCGATTTCACTTGGTTTATGGCATAATTTTGGTGGAGTAGATACATACGAAAATGGCCGCGCCATGCTAAGAAGTGCTTTTGATTTAGGGATCACCCATTTTGACCTTGCAAACAACTATGGTCCACCTGCTGGATCCGCGGAAGAAATGTTCGGGAAAATGTTAAAAACGGATTTTGCTCCTTATAGAGATGAAATGATCATTTCATCGAAGGCTGGTTATTATATGTGGCCAGGCCCATACGGTGAATGGGGATCAAAGAAGTATCTGGTCGCAAGTTTAGATCAAAGTTTAAAGCGGATGGGACTGGATTATGTCGATATTTTCTACTCACATCGTCCTGATCCAAACACGCCTTTAGAAGAAACGATGGGTGCGTTAGACTCAATCGTTCGCCAAGGGAAAGCTTTATATGTAGGCATTTCCAGTTATACTGCGAAACAAACAGAAGAAGCGATTAAAATTCTAAATCGGTTAGGCACTCCACTTGTCATTCATCAACCTAGCTATTCCATGTTGAATCGCTGGATTGAGGATGGCCTGCAAGATGTATTACAAGAAAATGGTGTTGGATCGATCGCTTTCTGTCCTTTAGCACAAGGCCTTTTAACAAATAAATATCTAAATGGCATTCCGACTGATTCCAGAGCTGCTAAATCTACTGGTGCATTAGGAACAGATCAAGTGAGTGAAGAAGTTGTAAATCGTGTAATAAAATTAAATCAAGTGGCAGCTGAACGCGGTCAAAACCTGGCGCAAATGGCACTTGCTTGGGTACTAAGAGATGGAAAGGTTACTTCAGCTTTAATCGGCGCAAGTCGAGTAAGTCAAATCGAAGAAAATGTTGCTGCATTAAATAATCTTTCATTCACTCAAGAAGAGCTTGATAGAATTGAAGATATCTTAAAAAGTTAATGATTGGAAGAACCTGCCTAACGAGTAGTATGTAGCTAAATGGTGCAATTTCTTTTGCCACAACAGGTTTATACCCAACTAAAAAGCCGGATTTCCCCTATTTGCGGAAACCCGGCTTTTTAGTTATTCAGCTTTTACTAAGATTTTTACTTGATTTCTTTCTTTTAGCAAGCCTTCAAAACCTTCGTCAATCACTTCATCAAGTTTGATACGCTTTGTTACTAGTTTATCCGCTGGGAAGTATCCTTTGGCCATTAAACTAATAACAGCTGGAAATACATCGCGGTATCCGATAATACCTGTTACAGTGCGTTCTTTCAAAACGATATTTTGTGGGTGGATAGAAGCTTCTTTTTCAAAAATACTTACAATCATCGTTTCCCCATTAATTTTTGTTGAGTTGATGGCTTGTACTAAGACTGGCGGTACCCCTGTCACTTCATAAGCAACATCTACCCCGCCATTTGTAAGTATATGAAGTTGTTCGACAACATCGCCTTGACTCGGATCAATTGCGATAGCTCCAAGCTCTTCTGCTTTTTCTCGGCGTTGTTCAGATAGTTCAATCGCATAAATTTCTGATGCACCCGCTGCTTTTAGTGCTTCAATAACGAGTAAACCGATTGGACCAGTACCGAACACAGCGGCCTTTTCGCCGACTTGTAGTTTACTTTGTTTTACAGCATGAAGAGCAACAGCTGACGGTTCGACAAGTGCTCCTTGCTCATATGAAACAGTTTCTGGAAGTTTATGTAACATATGTTCTGGAACCGAAGTGAATTCAGAAAATCCACCACCGCCTCCTGAAAGGCCGTAGAAGCCCATTTTGTCACATAGATTGTATTTCCCTTGTTTACAAGCAGCACATTCGCCACAAGAATAGATCGGCTCAACAGTCACACGATCGCCAACTTGTACTTTAGTTACTCCTTCACCAATTTCAACAACTTGTCCAGAAAATTCATGCCCAAGAACAATAGGAGCTTTATCCCCACTTAATGGATGTGGTGCTTCGGCTGGAATAAAAATTGGGCCTGCTGTATATTCGTGTAAATCACTTCCACAAATTCCACACCACTCAACTTTAATTTTTGCCTCACCTTTTCTTGCCTTTGGCTCTTCAATATTGTCAATTCTCAAATCTTTAGCCTCATACCATCTCAATGCTTTCATACTACTCATCCCCTTATATATTTCGGAATATTTTAATTTATATTACAATATCATTATACTGCCCTTATAAATATTTACAATTGGGTTCTCTTCCCTCTTTTTGAAAACTATGTGAACTTTTTCACTAGGCATCCAAGAGTTATTTCCACTTAGCCAACACCCTTTAGATAAAGCGTCTTTGGGAGCAAGTGCCCCTTTGACAAGGTCTACTCCACCGATTGTCAAATAGTTCACGAAGTCTGAAAAGGAGTCTGTTGCGTGATTAGCCCGATCATTTAGTCCGTCATAAAAAGATTTTCCTGAATCTAAACCACCCATGGACAACCAATTACCAAAATCGTAGACAGAATCAAATTTATCCTTGTTCCGTTTGGTTATCCCATCCCAAATATCTTCGCCGATCTCTTTCACACTATTAAACGATTTCACAAATGGATTTTCAATTTTATTTTCTTTCTTCTCTTTTTTTACAGGGCGCTCACAAGCTTTGATTTCCATAGATAGGACACTCGGATCCAGCAGACTTCTCGCTGGAAAAGCTTCATTTATAACTTCTGATAACTGACCCTTCTGATACTCGCCTATACTAAGTGTTCCCGTTTGGAACATCGACTGTATGCGTTGAATATAGCTCTTCATGTTCTGTTCATCTTGTTCGAGTTGCACTAGGGCAGCAGTTTGTTGCTGGTCGAAGGTATTAAGCTTTTCAACAGTTTGATTCCTATGGCTTTGTGCCTGTATAAACTCTCCATCGTCGAGTCTTGGGAGTGAAACGATATCCTTCACTGAATTCATGACAGCATTTGCTTCATTTGTTAACTCAATCGTGTTTTCTTTAGTACGTTGCAGCCCTTGTTCTAGCTCATTTTCTAGAACGCTTTGCCGAATCAAACCATTTGATGCAGGTTCCAGGGAGTACAGGTTACTTTTCATGGTTTTCAGAGTGTTTTGGTAATGAGTGAAAAACTCCTGCGAGAATGCTAGGAAAGGCTCGTGGCTTTCCTGATAATAGGAACGGATTGCTTGCCCGCCCTCTCCTTTAAGCGAATCGTCTAGAGCTATCAATCCTTTTACATCATTCTCTACTTGTTTCATTTGTTCCTGTAAGCCTATCAATTTTTCAATTGTAGCATCGATTCCCTTATGTAATGCCTCTACATCTAATACTTTCATTATAGTCTGCCTCCTCTTATCCTTTCAAACACGGACGCTGGTAAGGAGGTTTTCTTTGTTCCCAAAATGATGATCAAGCTCCCTTCTCTTTCCCCTAATATTACCTTTAATTATATCTAATCCGTAATTTTATGGTAAATAGGCGAAAAAGAGATGAACAGGAAAAACCAGTAAGATATTTCACCTATTCTTGGCATTATGCATATGGGGCGGATTTCAAACATACTAAAGCACAAATAATCAACTATCATTTTTATGTAATTGATCGGATCGGTTTTTGGCATGCGAAATTGGGTACACCGCCAACTAACGGTGATTGATAAAATTCTATAATTATTTGTATCTCCTTGACCACAAAGTGAAACTTCAATCAGTGGGAGTTTTCTCCATCCCTCACTGATTGTTAGTTGAACCAATCGGGCTTTTACGGGCAAGTTATTCCCCACCTACACTTCATCGATTCCTCTAAGCCTTGAGGTGGGGGTTTTACTGCCGGTTAATGCGGGATAAAAATAAATAGCCCAAATCTTGGTCACTTTACATATGACCAAAATTCGAGCTATTTTTTGAAGTTTAATTAGGATAAATCATTTCATCATGAAATCACATACCAGTTAGAAAATACCGCTTCTTCTAACTCCTGATTTTTTATCTTTTCATGCCATATTAGCAGTATCATAGTTTCTTAGCAATTACTTAAGCTACCTCTACTCGGTTCCGCGAAATGATTACGCGATGGAGCACCATTGCGCCAAGGCTCTGGATAATCGTCTTCACAATTACCTGACCAAGAATCGCAAAAGGTACAGCTTCCCATGGTAGGAAATTGGCACCCAATGGGCTTAGGCCAATAATGACAAAGATAGCAGAGTCAAGGAAACCACCGACTAAACCGCTATAAAAAACTCGCCAAGCCATCGGCAGCTTCAATCTTGAATAAATTTCTGTATCCGTTGTTTCCGAGATAACAAACGAAATGGCAGACGCAAGGACGATTAATAATGTGTCTCCCAATAGATAAGATACAATCGCTGACAAAGCTAAAGCAATTCCGATTGCCAGATAAGTGTTCTTTCTGCCAAATGCATTTTGAACCAAATCTCTTAGGATAAAGGTTGCACCGATAAACAGTGTTCCCATCGGCACAATAAACACACCAATCGATAAAGGTGCAAAAGAAGCCGTTACAACGTTGGCTGTTACAATGGCAATTAAATATAGTAAAATTCTAATCATTGATTCTCCTCTTCTCTTACACGCCTCGTTTATTTCCCCATACTAATGCATGGAGTTGAGGGAGTACTTTAACTTCTTTTAACTCTTCATCTTGTATCACTTGTTCGATTAACTCTTCGTATTTTTGCAGCAAATGGGTAATTAACGCAGCGTCATTTGCAGTCTTCGTATCATCATTTCCCACCTGCATATAAAAAGGAATGCCAGGGTATCTTCTATGAATTTCCTTTGCATAGTCAAAATCAGCATCATTGAATACAACGACCTTTAAACTCACATTTCCTAAAAAATCGTCTGACATGAGCTTATTGAAGATCATATCAAGTGAGCCAAAGTTCGTTTTCATCCCTGAACTAGGTGGCTTCGGCGAGATCGTCAACTCATCGATTGAAAGCATCCAATCTTGCCATTTTGATCCTTGCGTTTCCAGACAGGTCTTCATGTTTTCTTGCTTTAATAATTGGACAAATCCAGCAAGATTCTTTAACAGAGCCGGGTTTCCACCTGAAATGGTCACATGAGAAAACCCGTCTCCTCCAAGTTCTCTTAACTTTTGCAAGATTTCGTCTGGCTCCATTTGCTTAATGAGATGTTTACCCGATCCATCCCATGTAAATGACGAGTCACACCATGAGCAAGAATAATCACAGCCCGCCGTTCTGACAAACATCGTCTTTTGACCGATTACCATGCCTTCCCCTTGAATGGTTGGACCGAATATTTCCATCACAGGAATTTTACTCAACTTCCATCCACTCCCTTTTTGCCTCGGCATAGCTCGTCGGTGTTTCATATAGACGGACAAATTCAACCCTTGCCCCATCATATTGTTCTTGTCTATTTTTTAACGCGTCCGCCATTTTTTCATAAATCCAAACAACCATATTCTCAGCCGTTGTATTCATTAAAGGCAATGTCTCGTTTAAATATTTATGATCAAGAAAAATTTCAATCTCATTTTTCCAAATTTCTTTAATATCTCCAAAATCAATGAGCAGGCCACGATCATCGATAAAACCGCTAAGTCCAAAAATGACGCGATACGTATGGCCATGAAGGTTTTTACATTTTCCTTCATAGCAATGTAAATGATGGGCCGCATCAAAGGTAAATTCCTTACTAACAAGCACACGTTTAGCATGGTATTTTAATTGAGTGGATTTGATATCTTCATTGATCTTTTGTAATTTATCTACAATACGAAATCCATACATCATTTCTGCCCCTTCTGACTCAAGTAGTCATCAAGACCTTTTTGACGCAATTTACATGCCGGACATTCCCCGCAACCATCTGCCATGATTCCGTTATAACAGGTTAGTGTCTTATTGCGAACAAATTCCAAAGCACCTAACTCATCCGCCATGCCCCAGGCCTCCGCCTTATTCATCCACATAAGCGGTGTATGAATCACAAATGGTTGATCCATCGATAGATTCAGCGTGACATTTAACGACTTTATGAAAATATCTCGGCAGTCTGGATAGCCGCTAAAGTCTGTTTCACAAACACCGGTAATAATATGTTTCGCTCCAACTTGGCTGGCAAGTACCCCAGCAAAGGATAAGAACAACAAATTTCTCCCCGGAACAAAGGTAGATGGAAGTTCTCCTTCTTCTCCCTCGCTTACAGCAATGTCGTCACGCGTTAATGCATTCGGTGCTAATTGATTAAGCAGTGACATATCCAAAATATGATGTTTAATCCCAAGTTCGTCTGCAATCTGCTTGGCACAGTCAATCTCTAACCGATGGCGCTGATTATAATCAAACGTAACTGCCTCGACTTCTTTAAACTGCTTCATCGCCCAGAATAAGCACGTCGTACTATCCTGACCACCACTAAAAACTACTACTGCCTTCTCTTGCTTCATCAAAAAATCCCCTTTTCCACAGAAAAACAGCACTACTAAGAAAGCAGTGCTGTTTTCCTTAGTTTTTTAGAGAGGGTAGCTAGAAACCTCTACCGTAATTCAACGGATTTATATTTACATCAGTTCATTTTAGACTAAAACTGTTATATTTACAAACTAAAAATCAGAACGATTCTGCCCCCATATTTTCACTTTACTCCAACTGGGATTCCAAAAGAACTCGCAAAATCAGATCCTTTCAAATAAGGAGTAGGCAAACAGAAGTTTTAAACGCTGAAAAAGAATTTGATGGGGAAAACGAGAGAGACAGAGTTCGGTATAATTCCTTTGTATTAATAATAAATGAAACCCGCAGCCCTAAACAAAAATTATAGCGAATAAGGTCGTATACTATTAGCCCATATAGAAATACAAATCCACATTAATAGGTAGATATACGTCTTCATATTTCTTGAAAAAGGAAAGGAGAAACATTACCATTATAAGGATGAAACAATTTCTATTGTGGAGGATATTATTTTATGGGGATAGCAACATATTCAAAATTTGATACATATAAGCATTTATTATTTTCATTGCCCTTTCCCCTTGAGGACGAGGCGCTTATTAACAAGCAGTTTTTACTTGATAAAGATGATAAAAAGAAAATTGAAATTTATTATGCACCGTTTGAATACGTGAATGAACAAGCAAAAGTAATGATTGTCGGGATTACACCTGGTCTGCATCAAATGAAAATGTCCTTTTCGACGGCGTTGGATATGAAGAATCAAATGGTAGACGATGAGGAGATTTTACAAGAAGTAAAGAAACGTTCTAGCTTTGAAGGGTCGATGAGAAAAAACCTCATCGCCATGTTAGATGAATTACAATTACATAGCTACTTGGGTTTATCATCTACGAGTGAGTTTTTTAATACGGCCAGTCATATCGTACAGACTTCTTCAGTCATCCCCTATCCCGTTTTCTATAAAGGGAAAAATTTCAGTGGCTCAACACCCAATCTTTTAAAAACCGACTTACTGATGAAGTATGTAATCGAATGCTTTGCAACTGAATTAAAAAAGTTACATAACCCACTAATCATCCCTCTAGGAGTAAACGTAACAAAAGTACTGAACTTTCTTGCGGATAACCACTACATAGATTCTAACTCTATCCTTTACGGATTTCCTCATCCGTCAGGGGGCAATGGTCATCGTCATAAGCAATTTTCCGAAAATAAAGAGGATATGAAACAAAAGATTCAATCATATTTTAGGTAATAAAGTAGTATCTGTCACTTCACAAAATATTTACGAATTAAGTAAATTAGGGAAATTGGAAAGTAAAACGTGTGAATTGGGGCTTATTAGGCTAACAGATGTACTGGGCTGAACCGGATACTTTTGTAACAGTTTGGAAACTCCTCATTGTAAATGATTCACGAATAATTTGGAAAAATTCAATGTGATCGTCGCTCAATACATTCAAATAAGACACTCGGAAATTCGGGTGCCTTTTGTATGTATTATCAGTTGTACAGCTATATTGGCATCGTAATTTTTATAAACTAACTTTCTTGGGCGTCCAAAAATCAGTAAAGCCATTATCCATCGAATACTTGTATAGATCAGTCAGTTTCCGCTCGGAATAAACCTTCATATCTGACCTTTGGACGAAATCAGTCTCCAACATTAACTCCTCATTTCGATCAATTAAAGAAGACAAATACAAATCCGTAGCCAACTTATCATTTTTAGAAAGATTACATGCTTTACAAGCAATAACTAGATTCCAAATCTGATCCGCTTGAACAAAGCTCCAGGGAATGAAATGATCCACATGGGCGGACTCTTTCTTTTTGATCGACTTGCCGCAATAAAAACACTGCCCATTATATAACGACGCTAAAAGCGAGTAAAACTGATCCAAGGATGCCCGTTTGGAGACATTCTCTACTTTTACAAGCAGATTCGTCGTATCTCCTTGCTCATTAAATTTCTCCAAAAATAAAGCAAGCTGATAATTGGTCAAGTAGTTCAGCACCCTTTGAAACCGCTGCATAAATGAATAAAAAGCAGGATTGAAGCGAATCATTTCCTTCGCATTATCGAAATCATACATCGTACACCCAGTATCTCCATACAAGGCACCCATTACATTAATTTTACATTTCCTCTTCACTTTAGTGATCACTTCTATTTGGACCTCATGCGAAAGCTTATCAAAAACAAGTGTCTGTGGAATTTGATAGTTTGCTTGGATATCAAGCAGAATCTTTTGAACCTCCGCCTTTTTGCCCGTCATATTAATCTGGTTCAAATTATGATGAATGACTAAATTCCAATAGATTTTAGAAAAACTATTAAATAGACTAGCATAGGAAAGCTCAAGCTTCGCATCGACATTATATAAATTCTCTAATAAAGACTTCACCAGCACAAATTTATATGTCGTAGAATTTTTTGACTTACTCGAAAAAATATAATTAAAATGACCCCAAATATCTTTATCTGATAAATAATCTGCTTTCATTTCTCCAACTTGAAGTTTATAACTCATATCATTCACCTGTATTTTCTCTTTATTTAAATGGCGAATACTTTATTCAATCCTCTACCTCTATTAAAAATACCTTTTCCTTAAACCTTCCACGCTCCTCTGCTTTCTTCTGACGCACCTGCTCCACTACTTCTATGCTTGACCCATGATATTCCGAAAACGCATGAATAATCTCCAAAAGATCTGCCAGCTCTTCAATCGCGTCTTCCTTGGTCGTTGTCTCCATATACTCCCGCAGCTCTTCAAAGCTTTTCTTTCTTAATTCGGTTATGTATTCCTCTTCATGTAATACTCTAGTCGAAATCTTTTTTCCTGTACGTTCAATGATTTCAGGTATTTGGTCACCGACTAGTTTGTTGTAGATTGGCATATAGACTCCCCAATTTCGCAGTTACTTGCTTGCACACTCTAAGTATTTAAGACAAATAGGTTATTTAATAGATTTAATTCCAACTATATGTTTTACGTAATCCAATCATTTAGCCTTCACACTTACATTCTACTATGTATCACCGCTGGTTCAGTAAAATCTATTGATCTAAATAGTAATATTAGACCATTCTAACCTAAAGGAACTCGTAATAATGAATACTAATTTTGTCAGAACTTTTTTCTAAGTATAATCTGCTTTACATACACTCAAACATCTCAGAAATTTAAGACAAAACCTTGATCATTTGGTAGAATTTGATTTGTTATTGAATTACATAATGGAACGGAGAACATATGAAATCAAAATTCAAGATACTAGCACTTATCATTGTTAGCTTATTATTACTCGCGTCTTGTTCTAATGACAAATATCAAACTGCTATGGATAAGGGGATCGAAAGCCTGATAGAAAAGGATTATCACCAGGCAGCTATCCATTTTGAACTAGCATTAAAAGAAAAAGCTGGAGACGAAGATGCCTCCGCCTATTTTGACCAAGCCACTCAGATGAATAATGCGGTGAGCGCCTATGAACAAAAACAATATGATTCTGCCATTGATTCGCTTACTACAGTCATGAATCATAGAAATGGATTAAAGACCTTACAATCAGAAGCAAAAAGTCTTAGAACCCTTATCCTTGCAGATCAAAATATTACGTCTTCTTTCCAAAAAAATCTTGACCTCATTAAAAGCCTGATTACAAAAGAGAGCTACAATTTAGCAGAAGAAAAGATTCAGCTTTTACAAAAAGACATCGAAACAAACAAGATTCTAGCAGACTATCAATCTGAACTGACTAAACTAACTGAACAAGCAACAGTAGCTTTAACGACCAATGAACCTGTACCGCAACAAAATGAAACAGATAATAACGAAGAAAAACCAAACAGCAAAAAGGACAAAAAAAAGAAAGCTGAAAAATTCAAGTATCGTCCATACGCGAACGATCGTTTTGGTTTTTCAATGCAATATCCAGAAGGTTTGACGATGGATACTCCCCCTTCTAATGGAGATGGAGCAAGATTCTATAATGCAGAATTTGAAGTCACTGCCTATGGCGGTCATACGAATATTGTGAGCGAAGGAGAAACAATCGAAACCTATTACCAGGAAGAATTAAATAGCATCCCTGGACAAATTGCCTATCAAAAATTGACAGATGATTGGTATGTAGTTTCCTATGAAGATAATGGGCAAATTTTCTATAATAAATTCTTCTTTGGCCAAGAAGTCTTCAATAAATTTATCATTTCCTACCCCGCAAATAAACAAGATAAGTACGAACCGGTTACGGCTCATATTGCCAAAACATTTGCTCCGTCTGCACAATAGAATCAGGTAAGGCACAAGCTTAAATGCTAGTGCCTTTTTCTAATTCTTTTCTTAATTGGTTCTCTCTCAATCTCAAACCCAATTCTTATAATCCATTAAATTAAGTAATCATACATCCCCTTGTAAAGTCAGATGCCGAGCACTACTTGTCATCTTCCTATAGTGGATTCAAAGTGAATTTATATAGTGAAATTACCTAGAAATTTTTTTAATGTTGGAACAAGTAGGTTTTAATACTAGCAGTTTGATAATCCTTTCTTAACCAATTTGATCGCACAGCTACGAATTACTAGAAGTGATAGGCGCTATATAATTACTTTCATAGCTGAATTATTCTGTGCACATAGCGAAGTCTAGTAGTATTTTACAGATTCCATTTTTTAAAAAAATTTTCTCCCTATGCTACTTTCCCTCATTTCGAAGTTATAAAGAGGATGACAAGCAGAATTCTCTGCATAACGGGAGGGATTTTAGATGGCGAAGAAAAGGATTGAATATATTGCAGGTATCCAAACGTATCAGGAGCTAGCATCATTCACGACGGTAGAAGAATTAAACGAGACGGTTTTGCTTCATTTAGATTCTTTAGATTTGACGAAAACAGAAAGGGAGGTATTACGCCTTCTTGCGAGATATAGTTGTGTGTATCCAGGTGTGAGTTTTTTGTGTAAAACGAAAATCGCTGAGATGATTGGAAAAAGCAGGAGAACAGTCATTCGAGTCTGCCTTAAATTAGAGCAGCTCGGAGCCATTCGGCAATATGAAATGAAGCGGACAACGGATATGAAACAAACATCTAATGCGATTGTGATTCAATTCATTCAGAAAGAAAAACTTGTGCAGGCCGATCATTCTGCCGCTAAAAAAGAAGTTGTCACACAAGAGGTGCCTGAAAATGTCACACCAAAAAGCTGCATTCCTTTTAAGCAAAAAAATAAAGAATTAGATCATACGTATCAAGACAGTCATTCGTCTGCTTATCAACGATTTAAGGGGATGGTTCATAATTTTGTCAGTGACTGTCCTTTAGTGGACAAGCTTTATGGCATCTATGTCGCACAAACGCATTATATAAAAACTGCTTATACGCAGGAAGAACTTTTACAAATTGGAGTTTTAGCGATTAAGACGTCCTTTCAGGCTACAAAACGAAAAAACATCCGCAATCTTGCTGGATATTATAACGGGGCATTATCCAATATGCTCGATCAATTATATTATGACTCTGTATTTCCTGACTTTAAGGAAGAAGCTGTAAGTGAAGAAATGGAATGGCTAGTTTAATTGGCAATATGATCAATCATCTATTGATGTTAATACAGTCTCAATTGAACATTACCATTCATCCCTTTCTGGTGGGTTACCATTTAATAAATAAATTCAATTAGTACTTCTTCTAGTTACCATGTTTTGTTTCCTCGACTATTTCTAAAGAGTCATCATTTACATAGGCTGGTGCTTGTCACCTAAATATATTAGAGGTGTATTTATTATTTCCAGGGAGTTTCTTGATGTTATTCCAGGCTTCCATTGCTTCTTCACGACTTTTCCCTTTATTTTCTGGATCAGCGAAAAAGTCACGAATAAATTGATTATATTCAAATTGTGGAGCAATTTTTTTCTCATATGATGGGTCTTTCTTTCGTTCTTCTTCTTTATACCAAGCATCTACAACATCACGATATGTTTTTCCTACATTGTTTTTTAAATAGTTTTGAATATAGGTAGAAAAATGAAACTTAGGACTAATCACTGTTTTGAAAAAAGCTCTTACGTCTTGACTACAACGATGATTTTCCATAATGACTGTATCAAGGCTCAATATAATCTGCGTTTTTAGTTTCGTATTCACTCTTGTATTTCTAAGTGGCTTTTTTATCTCGCCTGTTAGAAGAAACGATTCGATTCTATCTGAAATCTCTATTTTAGAGCCAGATGCACTCATCCCATTTTCTCTACAAAACAATTGCAGTTCTTCTTTTAACCAATAAAAAGCTTTAAAATCTAGAATACTACTATCTTTTGTGAGATTAGGTCTCAAGAGCAACACCTCCAAATATACTTATTTCCAACACAGAACATTCATTCTCACTGATCAATCTAATCATATACAATAACAACAAACTTTACGAAAGCCCTAAGAAAATGAGCCTTAACACAACACGATTGTATTCGCCAGTAACCATACTGCAGCGTCAATTATCCGCTACCTTTCATAATATTTTCTTCAAATCCGACGTTCCCTGTTGTTAACATGTCTTGTTTCATCCATTATTTCTAAAGACTCATCATTTACATATTTCTAGATGATGCCTGTCATCTAATAAAAAGTGGATAGCCTAAAAAAGGACTATCCGACACATTCTACTATTTTATTTCCTCTAAATTCCCCGATAGCTGTTCAGCTACCTTACCTGTATCTCACGATTGATCCATGTAGGTGGAATTTCTCCCTGTAATCCGACAACTAGGTTTGTTGCTGCTAACATCGCCATTTTCAAGCGCGTTTCATAAGTGGCGGAACCGATATGTGGCAAAGTGACAACATTGGTCATTGAAAGCAAGGGATTATCAAAATCGACCGGCTCTTTTTCAAAGACATCTAGCCCAGCTGCTTGAATTTCTCCAGTATTGAGCGCATGGATTAAAGCACCTTCGTCTACAACTCTTCCTCTTGAACAATTGATAAATATCGCCGTCTTCTTCATGTACTCGAACTCTCTTTTTCCAATCAACTTTTCAGTTTGAGGAGTTAGTGGTGTCATGACACATACAAAATCAGACTGCTTGAGCAGATCTTCCAGCGAACAATATGTAGCCCCATACTTTTGTTCGGCTTCATCATTTCTGGATCGATTGTGATATAAAATATCCATATCAAATCCGAAATGAGCCCTTTTAGCAACCGCAGAGCCGATTCCGCCCATTCCGATAATTCCTAATACTTTATGATGGACATCTACCCCAAACCAACTTTCCTCAAGTTTCGTTCCCCACTGCCCTGTCTTAACCCTTTGATCCAGTTCCGGCATCCTTCTAGCCGTTGCTAAAACTAATCCCATAATCGTATCTGCAACTGTCTCGTTCAATACTTCTGGAGTATTTGTAGCCATAATCCCTCGTTCTGATAGCTCTGGCACGTCCAAATTGTCGTAACCGACCGAGGTATTGCACACAATTTGTAATTGTGGAGCCTGATCTAGTAAAACCTTATCCACCTTTAACCCTGAACCTAATATCCCCTGTGCGTCCTTTAACTCATGTAGAAATTCAGGATAGTTTTGGGCATCAAACTTCTCAAAATAAACAACATCACAAGTCTTTTGAATAAAATCCAATACACTTTGATCCACTTTCTTATAGACAATTACTTTCGGCTTCATGACTGTTTCCTCCCTTTCAATATAGTAAGAATTACTAGTCAGCTAGATTCCACTTTGGTTTGCCATCAGTTCTTACCATTATTATTGCACACAGACTTTACGATCTCTATTGCATTACAATATTCTTTAAAGTTACAATCCATTTTAACCATGAAAAACATCTATGAGCGTCTACTCCCAAACCTACGATGAAAAAGATTTAGAATCTCAAACTGTATCACCTGATGAAGGTGGCGGTGCGGAGCTGATTTTGCGAAGCCCCGCCCCTTTTCCGCAGAAAAATCACGTCTCTTCACCATTATTGGTGATTCCCACATAATTCCGGTAAAAAGTCAGCTGGATTGGAGCAAGTCAAAAAGCGGTAGAATTGTTCTAACAGAGAAATGTCCATCCAGTAGCTATTTGTAAATATTTAATTTTATATTCGAGAACTGTTGCGGGATATAAAATTTATTATACATTAATGGATATTCTGAATTGCTATAAAGGCTTTCCAATAGTAAAAAACATTCATTTTGGCCGATTAACTTTTCTTTCTTGTTGACTAGATTAACAGTACGTGTATATTTGATTTCAATTTCTCCATGGTTGGCATTCACATACGCTTGGTTTTCTAGAAAATCTAGTAGTTGTTCCTTATTATTTAAGTCCAAGGATAAACTTTCTATTGTTTGCATGGACATAAAAGTAAAAGCATAGGCTACTAAATCGTCTCCCTTTCTATACAAACGTTCTAAAGCTACAACTGTAGACGAATCTCTTTTTAATACTTGTTTCGTATATTCCGTTTCCTTGTCCAGTCGATAATTTGTATCTATTCGGTCAAATGTACTTATATGGCACTTATGCATAGGATTACTTAATTTTTCTAATTGAACACCCTCTTTTTTATAAAACGAATCGATCACAAAATTTCCTTTCCCGCGTATATTTCTTACTAATCCATCATCTTGCAAAAGTGCTAAAGCTTGTCGTAAAGTTGCGCGACTAATTCCTAGTCTGCTTGCTAAATCTGGTTCTGAAGGAAGCCTACTACCTACAGGGTATTCTCCTTTCGTAATTTGAAGCAGGAGTTCGTCATATACATTGATATAGAGTGGTCTTTTCAATTTATCTAGTTTATTTTTATTCATTTAGTCAATCCGTATCCTTTTCTAAAAAATTTAACAAAAAGGGTCAGACCTTGCAACGACTATATACAGATTATAATATACTGTGTATAGAGTGCGAGGTCAGACCCTTTTGGGACATCCTCTTTCATGTATAGTAACTTATTATTTTAGTAATTGTAAGAAATAGTTACTGATTTTGGCTTATTCAGATCGGCCAATATCAGAAAATATATCATTTTCAGGTAATTCACTAGAATCCTTTAATTGTTAATGGAATATTTTTTACGCTGCTCTTTTACTTGTATTAGTATTAATGTCTAATTTACGACCAACTAAAAGCCAAAATAAAATGATCGCTAATAGAGCAATTGCTACAATAATAATTATGATACTACTATAATTCAATGCTATTGGATCATCTGTCACAAAACTCAAAAAGCCGAATTGTAAATCTTTCTTATCAATCAAAAAGGCTGAATATGAGAAACCTGCTGACATTGAGATATTCAGGCATAAATTATAGAATCCTAATGCTGCCCCTGTTTTTTCAGTTGGTACATTTTTAATACTTGTATCAATTAACGGTGCATATAACAATGCAAAGCTACAAGAAAATAAAATAAGCGAGATGACAAGTACTGTAATAGATGATTTCACAAAGAAGGTACCGATTAATAAACTAATAATCATTAAAGACATCGCTAGATAAACACATTGTTTGCTACTTAAATATTTTCCTATTTTACCAGAATACATCCCAACGACTGCTGCTGACAAACATGCTGGTACGAACATCAATGAAACAGTATCCAAGTTGACATCATATATAGTTGTCATCATAAATGATAATGTATTTAGCGCATACGCAGAGTAAGTAGAGTAAATAATAAATGCAATAGCTAATACAAACATAAATTGTTTATTTTTAAAGAATTCAATCGTAATAAACGCATTTTTATTTTTACTTACATAGAATAAGAACCCAACTACAGTTACCATGAAGAGGATAAAAAGTCCCCAATTGAAAGAAGACATATACAACATGATTGAAGTAGCCGTTACTGCAACTAAAATTAGTCCTAAAACGTCTATACTATTTTTCTTACTTTCTTCTTTCGGTAAATATTTAAGAATGAATGGCAATATTAATAAGCTTAGTAAAGGAATTAAAAACAAGTTTTGCCACTGTAAATAAGTTGATACAAACCCACCTGTTAAAATACCAATTACTGTGGCAATTTGGAAACTACTCGTACTAAATCCCATATATTTCTTTTGTTCATCTACACTTGCATATTTAGCGATGAAAATTAAATAAAGAGTTTCAGTAGCCCCTAAACCAGCTGATTGGATGATTCTTGAAACAACGATTAACCAGTAATTAGTATGTGTGATATAACCAAGTAAAGATCCTACACATATTAAAACGATGCCTAGTACTAGTAGATTTCGTATGCTAATCGAATCAGATAAAGAAGAATAAACCACTGCCCCTATCCCAATTACCAATCCTGCAAGTGTTACTTGCCAACTTACTGTAGTTGCTGATACACCAAAATACTCTACTAAATCTGGAGAAATAATTTTAAAAGAGTTATCGATAACGAGTGAAAAAATCATTAACAGTAATATGACGGGAACTACTTTACTTAAGTTTACAACTGGCGTTTTTTCTATTGAACCATTCATAAATATACCCCCACTATAACTAATGTTTCCATCCTATTTTGAACAAAGTTGAGTAACAGCGCTTACAATATATGTTGAAAGCAATAAAAAGAATATCTATCTCTTTCCTTCGAGAAATGATCCTAGTAGGGAATCCGTTCAATGTTGATTGGTTTCCATTCACCTTTCATGAACTAGATGAATAATTGGAACTAACACATCAGTCATTACACGCTTCCTTCACGTCGTATTAAGTGAAGGAAGCGTGTCTAAATCATAGATGGAGCAAATTTACGCTAATTCTAATGCGATTTCCATCATTTTAGTAAATGCAGTTTGACGTTCTTCAGTTGAAGTCTGTTCTCCTGTAATTAAATGATCACTTACCGTTAAAATACATAATGCATTTACACCCGCTTGAATGGCATTCCAATATAATGATACAGATTCCATTTCAACACTCAAAACGCCCATATCCTGCCACTTTTTGATATATGTTGGATCAGCATGATAAAATACGTCGCTTGATAAGATGTTTCCAATATGAACTTTCTGCCCTTTTTCATCTGCTACTTTTTTTGCTTTTTCCAAAAGTTCGAAAGAAGCCGTTAATGGGAATTGTCCAGGTAAATTAAATTGATCTCCAAAATTTGAATCCGTTGCAGAACCCATCCCTAAAATAACATCATATAAATCAATGTTTTCTTGCATCGCACCACAAGTACCAATTCTAATTAAATTTTTAACGCCAAAGACATTGATTAATTCCCAAGAATAAATCCCCATGCTCGGTGCACCCATTCCAGTACCCATAACAGAGATTTTCTTGCCTTTGTAAGTGCCTGTATACCCTAACATTCCTCTTACTTCGTTGAAGCACTCGTAATTATCTAAAAAGTTTTCTGCTATAAACTTTGCTCTTAAAGGATCTCCGGGTAACAGTACCGTTTCAGCTATTTCTACCCCGTTAGGTTTGATATGAGGTGTTTCTTTAGTAGTAACCATCGTTGTCTTTTCTCCTTTAGTTGAAAATCAAGTTTTTTTAGACATGTCTATTTTTTATACAAGTTTAAATTATCATAACCTTTCATTATGTGCAAGCACTTTCATAAAGTTATAAAAGCTATGATTTATATTATTTCAATAAACTAAAGATTATATGTCCAATAGAATAGTCAAAATTGGAACTAATGTGACTAATCAATCTTCACTAGAAGAATGAAGCCAAATTGAAGCAAGTAGATGAAAAAAATAATTTTGATTACACAAGAAGTTTGGAAGAATAAAGCTAATGTTGGTGTACACGAAAAAAGCAAAAAAGGAATCTATTTGAATCCATTAAACAGGTGATAAAAACAGGTGAATTAGAATTGTTTGAAACATAGTTTCCGAGGTAATTCTTGATAAATTACCTCTATTTGTATTGTTTTGGATAGGGATCTGAGTAGTTACAAATAGAAGGTTATTGATCTAAATGAAGTTAATAAGATCGATCCTAATACTGTTAAAAGGGTAAAACCAACCTTATACCCCTAAGAATATATAAACCTGAGATGATGATTGAAACGAGTAGATCAATAAAATGATTCACGTAAATAATTTAGTATTGTTTTCTAAACTCAACACAAAAAACAGACGAAGATTTCTTCATCTGTCCAAATTCAAGTGTTTATTAAATGTATCAAAGGTAGGCCACCATCTGAATTATTCTGAGAAACCTGTCTGATTCATCGTATCTGATAAAGCAGCAATGGCTTCATTTGCATCAGAACCTACAGCCGTTATTTTGATTACTGCATCATTTGGAATACCTAGGGACATCACACCTAAAATTGATTTTAAGTTAATTGATTTACCTTTATACTCCAGGTTGATGTCGGCCATATATTGACTTGCAGTTCGTACTAGGATTGTTGCTGTACGCGCGTGAATCCCTGTTTCATTAGTAATTGTGAAGGTCTTTTCTGCCATGTTAAATCTCCCCTACGTTATATTGTGACTTATTTGTCGATTTCAAACCAATCAGGAGGCAAATAATAAAAGACATGTACTCCAATAGTCTTTAATGGAGTTTTTTTACTTCTGATAGCCACAAGTTTATGTCTATTCACAATACAGGTTCAATATGTGCAGATTCAGAGATAATAAATACATTAGGATCAATGTCCTAAAATCAAACGAGGTTTTATATGAAAAACATTGAACGACCACCTACTAAAGTAGGGTGAATCCATTGGGTCGAAATCGTACATCGTCTGATGGCAATGGTTTTAGACCACGCTTTTTGAAAATAAAGCTACCTACAAAATCACTTTGCTAAAATGAAGTTGCAAGCCATACAACTTCAGAGCTTATTCATTCATCACTAAAATTCTTTCACATCTTCAAATTGAGTTTGCATTAAATATTGTGTTCGACCAAATCTTTTTGCAATTTCATAATGGCCGACTTTCTCCATGATTTTACAGCGCTGTTGGAAGCTCCATACAACTCAGCCATTTCACTGATACTCAATTGATCTTGAAATGTTCCCATTACCCAACGCCTTTGCAATTCCGTAAGATTTTCACAATAGCAGGATAAGTACTCAGACTCCAGATGAAGATCACTGAATGATAAAGCAGGGTCTTCAGCCATCACACTTATATCCGTTACGGTATAAGTATCATCGATCCGTACATTTTTCCGAAGTTCATTTAATAGTTTTCCTTTGATTACTTTATAGGCATACGTAGAAAATAAGGCACCGCGGTCAGGATCGAATTTCGTTTGTGCCTCCCACAACGCAATTAACCCCACTTGATAGAATTCTTCCTGATTCTTATAAATGGACAAAGACTGAATAATACTGTAAATCATTGGTCTAAATTGCTCAGCCATTTCAGTGAATGTTTCCAAAGACTTTGCCTTTCGAAATATGCATACTTCTTGAATTCCTAGGTATATCCACCGTACAGAATTTCAAGATGTTTGACGAAAAGCGAAATCAAGCATTTGGATTGAATAATATAGCAATTTTCAAATGATTCGTATTCAAAAACCATGTTTCTATGAAGCAAATTAAGAAATTGCATCTATTTTTGCCAAAAGTACATAAAAGTGCGTGTTCAAAAAGGATAAAAAGAGCCGAGAAGTTCGAGGACTGATCGTCTCGAGGACCACAGAGACAGAGCTTTGATGCAATTCGCAAGCTTTTTTACCGGACTTTTTGAACAACCTCTAATAGTGTACATTTCCTGACTATTTTACTTTTTATCAGCACTTGTCCATTCATTATTATTCTAAGTGCATATAGTAAGATAACCAGCGAACCAAATTGACAGGAGGATTAATTAAATGCCATTTTTTAGTTTTGGTCGAAGAAACTTGTTTTTTCGGGATACCTTTAGAAGAAGACGCTTTTTACCTTTTGAAATCGAAATAGAAAGAAGACGACGTATTGAAATAGAGAGAAGAAGACGAAGAATATTTTAATAATCAAAATCAAGCATCCATTATACAAAATTATGTCCAAAGGTTAGATAACTTAGGGTATACCTAAAAATATATCAGAAGTTTCTTAGCCACTAACAAGGCACCACTCTAAATAGCTTGCGTTTACATTTCGTATGGTCTTTTTCCTGATTATTACGTTTGATTTTTATGATAGTTGCAAACGAGCAGGGTTTTTGTTTGCAAGAGAATTAAATGTGAGTGTCCCAAAAAGGTTCAGTCCCTCACTACTTGATTGTAGTCGGGACTGAACCTTGTTACTATACACTTACTTAATTAGTTTATAATTTTTATGATTCACAACAGTATTTATGGGTTCGTCCTTTTTTGTATTTCTGCCAATTTCCACAATAACAGAGTTTTCCCGCACGACAACTACCTTCCCCTTTTTCCCTTTTTCAATTCCATTCTTTATATCGATCATATCGCCAACATTCACTTTTTTTTTGATATCTGTTGGATTCTTCTGATCGGCTTTTTCTTCTGCCATATTATATACCCCTTTTACTATGATTTTTTTTGAATATGGTGACATCTTTCATAACTATATACACTTGTATATAAGATCGAAGGTCTGTTCCATATGTGCCATGGCTTAAACCAGTCTGTTTTTCTGAACATTATCTTTACTTCCATTTTATTCTTATACATCCGACAGCAAGAAAAAATTTAACAGGAAACACTATCTACATATAGTGAGATTTCCCAGACAACGACTAGATCCAAACAGCTAGGATGAGTGTCTTACAGGTAGTTATCGTTAGCAATTTTGGTTTTAATATACTTATGAATGCATGACAAATTATAATAAGCTATTTGGATAAAATATTCGGCTGCTTAGTTTAGCTTTACTATCTCATACAATTTTGGGCGCTATAACATAACAAAAGCTAGGGACGATTCAGATTTCGAACCACACCTAGCTTCTTATCTTGTTCATCTATTATTTACACATAACGTCACACTAGTCAATAGCTTCTAATTACTTCATCCATCCAGGTTTGCCAAATCCTTATGATTCGTATAAATCCGTCCGCCTGTCTTGAAAAACTGGAATCGTCTTCCGTACCCGATCGACTTCCTCTAAATCCAGTTCCGCGTACAAGATCCCTTCCGCTGTTTGATTGCTAATAAGTAGCTCACCCCAAGGTGCAATGACCATCGAATGACCATTAAATTCATTATTTGGGTCCTTACCGACGCGGTTGACAGCCACGATAAAACATTGGTTTTCAATCGCCCTTGCTTGCAATAATAATTGCCAATGGTCAATCCGTTGCTTTGGCCACTCCGCCGGTATAAACATAATTTTGGCTCCATTTAAAGTATGAGTCCGAATCCATTCTGGAAAACGCAAATCATAACAGATGACCCCGCCACATGTTATACCATCCAATTCAAATACATTCATACTTTGTCCTTCGTTCAAATATACATGCTCATCCATTAACTTGAATAAATGAGCTTTATCGTAGGCAGCGACAATTTTTCCAGTTCTATCCACGATATACATCGTATTAAAGTATTTGTCCGCTCTTTTCGTTGCTACTGAACCACCGACAATGTTCACTTGATGTTTTTTGGCAAGCTGAGACAGTAGCTTTCTTGTTATACTTCCCTCGCGATCAGCCAGACTGTCAAGCTTATCGAGAGCGTAGCCTGTATTCCACATTTCCGGAAAAACAATGACATCCACTTGTGCATTTGACGCTTCTTCGATATATTTTTCAATCGCTGTTAAATTTTTTTCTGGCTCACCAAAGGCGATATCCATTTGCACACAAGCAATCTTCATTTTTCGGCACCTCTAGACTTTTTTATCTAAATATTATAAAATTTTAGATTAAATAGCAACTCTTACATAAAAGGTGGTTCACATGGAATATTCAGAGCGCTTAAAAAAATTACCAGTACAATTTTTCGCAAACCTAGTTGAAAAGGTAGGCAAAGCAATTGCAGAAGGACGGGATGTTATTAACTTAGGTCAAGGTAACCCTGATCAGCCGACACCACCTCATATCATCAAAGCGCTACAAACCGCGGCAGAGGATCCTCAAACACACAAATATTCTCCATTTCGAGGTCTTAATGAGCTAAAGCTTGCTGCAGCTGAATTTTATAAAAAGCAATACGGAGTTGATATCAACCCAGAGACTGAAGTAGCTATTTTATTCGGGACAAAAACCGGTTTAGTTGAGTTGCCAATGTGCTTGTTAAATGAAGGTGAACTCATGTTATTGCCTGATCCAGGTTACCCAGATTATTTATCAGGTGCAGTGTTGGCGAATGTCGAGTATCAGACCTTCCCGCTTAAAGCTGAAAATCAGTTTTTACCTGATTTCAACGCCATACCGCTAAATCAAAGGGAAGCAGCAAAATTAATGTATCTTAACTATCCGAACAATCCGACTGGTGCTACAGTAGATCGGACTTTCTTTGAAGAAACAGTTGCTTTTGCGAAAAAACATTCCATCACGATTTTGCATGATTTCGCCTATGGTGCCATCGGTTTTGAAGGAAAAAAACCAGTAAGTTTTCTTGAAGTTGACGGGGCAAAAGACGTTGGTGTGGAAATGTATACCTTATCGAAAACCTACAATATGGCTGGCTGGCGCGTTGGCTTTGCAGTCGGGAATCCCAAAATAATTGAAGCCTTAAACCTCATTCAAGACCATTTATATGTTAGTCTATTTCCGGCTGTGCAAAAGGCCGCAATTGCTGCGCTAACAGATGATCAGCAATGTGTTGAAGAACTTGTCAACCGTTATGAACAACGCCGAAATGCCTTTATTACGGCGTGTCAAAATATTGGTTGGAAAGTCGAAGCACCAACTGGATCGTTTTTCGCTTGGTTGCCGGTTCCTAATGGGTTTACTAGTGAAACATTCGCCGATTATTTGCTTGAGAAAGCAGATGTAGCAGTTGCTGCTGGAAAAGGGTTTGGTGAATATGGAGAAGGGTATATCCGGGTCGGTTTATTGGTGGATGAAAAGCTGTTAGTGGAAGCCGTTGATCGGATTGGAAAGCTCGATTTATTTCCAATGATTCATCAATGATTTCGTCATCGTATCATTTTGCAAATATTGTTTATCATCGAATAAGAAGAGTAAGAGCCTGACATGAATTTGTCAGGATTTTTTTGTGAAAAAATATCTCACGAAGCTACTTTCCCCGTCTTGCCGTTCTTCAAATTTCTTAACTTGTAGCCGAACCATTTTCATGTCTAACTTCCTGAAAACTCTTTCTTTTCTAATTACCACTAGTAATAATTTACTTATTTTGGTATGATTCACATATAATATTTACACTATTCATACTATTATTGAAAGTTCGGTGCAGCTATGGATCTTTTGACAAAGGACTTACTTATCAATTTTTTATTTATTCTTCTTACTCTATTTTTAGTACAAATGGTTTATTTGATTAAATATGCGTATCGATTAGAGGAAATAAAAAAATGGGTTATTGGCATTTTTCCAGTTGTCTCACTTATCCTATGCATGCTACTTCCTGTTGCTCTTGAAAAGGGTTTCGTCTGGGACCTTCGCTGGATTCCTTTTATTCTAGGAGGTTTAATCGGAGGATTTCGTTTAGGTATACTTCAATTGTTATTGGTTCTAGTCATCCGCTATTATCAAGGTCATGATGTGGGTTTTTATGTGACAGCGATCACATTCATCTTTATCGGTTTACTCGTATTCTTCTTATCCAAATACTATTTACAAATGAACATCAAACAAAAAGTAGCGTTAAGTATCGCATTAATTATTTTTGCCTTATTTAGTTCATTATTTGTTTCAATACATATATTTGGAGTTAGTTTAGATAGCATATTTTGGGTGAAGTATGTCACCATTCATATCATTGGCATGTTCATTTCAACTCTTCTTTGGGAAGTGATTCAAACAAATTTTCAGGTACTACAAAAGTTAGTGAAGGCAGAAAAATTACAAATTGTGAGCCATCTTGCTGCAAGCATCTCTCATGAAGTCAGAAATCCACTCACTGTCAGCCGAGGATTTATCCAAATGTTATATGAAGGTGAAGCCACACAAGCGAGAAAAGAGTATGCAAATATTGCGTTACAAGAATTGGATCGTGCTACAGAAGTGATTAACGATTATTTAACTTTTGCCAAACCAGCATTCGACATAGAAGAAAATATTAATATTAATGAGGAAGTTCAGCATGCCGTCAATATCATTATCCCCTTAGCCAATATGAATGGTATACAGGTGAAGTTATCTGCAGTAGATCATTATTATGTAGCTAAAGGGGATAGAAAAAAGTTCCAACAATGTTTAATTAATATCATGAAAAATGGAATTGAATCCATGTCAAATCATGGAGAAATTA
The DNA here is from genome assembly GCF_001510645.1 of Paenibacillus sp. FJAT-29882. GTDB lineage: Bacteria > Bacillota > Bacilli > Bacillales > DSM-1321 > Peribacillus. The sequence continues at coordinate 202,714 of NZ_LMVB01000002.1, forward strand.
AAATCCACTTAAACTATGAAAATAGCATGATCCATATTAATATTCAGGATGAAGGAATAGGAATGACACAAGAACAAATCGATCGTCTTGGGGAGCCTTTTTTTACAACAAAGGAAAAAGGAACTGGACTCGGAATGATGGTTTCGTTTAGTATTATTAAAGAGATGAATGGAAACATTCATGTGACTAGTGAGCATGGGGAGGGAACCTGTTTCTCTATTATCCTACCCGTCTATTCCGTGATTGATCGTATGACTCAAGATAATCACTTTACAAAAATGGGATAGGAAACAAGCTGTTCAAACCTTAAATCTACTTAGATGTTATTCGATAAAAAAGATACATAACTATTAGCAAGGGTTTTCTCCCCCCACCTCAAGCTTTGAGGTGGGGTATTACAACCTGTTAAACCGGGATGAAATTAGCCACAAATGCTTAAATAAGCAATCCTTAGTTTTGAATTAAATCAAGTCAAATCAAATATTGATAGGAAGAAGTCCATTCTGGTTGAATAGGCTTCTTCGCACTATTTGTTTAGGCCTTAGCTTGTATGTCAAAATCAAATACTTCTATATTCTCTTCATCTGTTACAACTAGTAAATCTGTATGAATATAGTCCTTTCCAAAAATAGTTTTTAAATCTTCATAATGAACACCGTCAGCTTTAACTAAGATCTCATCTTCTATATACATATAAACCGTAAAGTACTTTTGCAAAAAAGAAAAAAATGCCTCTACTTTTATTCCAGATTTCTCTATATATTCACTATTAAATTCAATAAAACCAATCGCAGATTCACATCTCTTGAATAACTCGATCATTCCTTTTAAGACGAATGCTTCATACCCTTCTACATCTACTTTAAATAGCACGGTTCCATTTGTTATGTCTTTTTTTAAGATTGAATCAATCGCGATGGTTCGAACCGGTACCCTTTCAATCATATTGTGAGCAGGTATATAGGAAGCAGAAGATGTCCCCGACCAATGTTTATCAATAAAGAATTCTTTCTGTTCGTCATCTTTGTCTGATGCAAAGGCATTGATAATCGTGATTTGGGTTTTATTCGGATGAACCTCTCTTGACTTAATAATGTATTGAATCAGATGGTGATTTGCCTCGATTCCATATATAGTTGTTCGAACGGGATAGGTTGTAGAAAAAAGACATTCACCATAGTTTACCCCTACGTCTATGATCAGATCTGGCGAGAACTCTTTTACAGATGTACGCCAAAAATAGGAGAGTCGCTTTTGTGTGATTCCGTCGCTAATTAATAACGCTCTACCACGGTTTTCCTCTGAATTAATATATAGAACATTGGACGAAGGTAATACGATTTTGTTTGGAATTTTATCAATGTTTAATGTTTTATATTTAAAGAAAATCCCCAAATCAATTAAAAATTTCCAGGTTTTAGGGTGTTGTTCCCACATATTCATTATAAAAGGGGTACGAACTACTACTTTTGATATCAAAGTATATCCTCCTATTTGTTTCTCCTTTAGAAGCTTGTATTTATGAATTCTTTAACTTATAGGAAAATCCTCCAATTAAATCATAGATTAACAAAACATTTACAATAGGTGGAAAGGCATTCTATTTGTATGAAGGACATGGGGACGGGTCTCCGCGACTTATGAATATAGTCAATCTACTTAGCTGATATACTTTTTTATCGGGAAAGCATCTAAAATTCCGGCTCCGCACCGCCACCATTGTGATGAGGCGATTGTAGCGTGCTACAGGATGAATTCTTCATGGTAAATGGTGACGTTTTAACGCCATATTTGTTTTGTATGTAGAATAAGAGTACATGTTTCTGTCCGTTGAAATGTTCTTGAATGCCCTCCCATATCATAATAATTAGTAAAGGAGTGTTTATTTGTGAGAAGATTTCAATGTGTATTCATGATCCTCTCTCTCTTGATTATGGCTGCTTGTGGACGAAATGAGTCGGTGCCTAATCAAAGAGATGAGCATAAGAAAGAAATTGTGCATGAAACGGAAAATAACGGTACAAATCAAACGGAACAAAGTATTTTATCTGACTTTTTTATGAAGGATGGAGCGATTGCTGAATACTTGGGGATAGGCAACGAATATGCGCAATACAATTCGCGAACTCAATGGTTGAATGACCATTATGTAAATGTATACGAAGATAATGGTGGAACGGTAATGTTAAGAACGTTTCGCATAGAAGAGAATAAAGTTGTCGTCGTGAAAGAAATAAGCGAGGCTTATGATGATTATTTGCCTACCGAAAATGAACTTGATCAACTAAACCCGTTGTATACGTACTTGCAGCTACCATTAAAAACTGGATCTGAATTTGATGGTTGGAAAGTGATTGAGGACTCGCTTACACTTTCTACACCATACAAACAATTTGAAAACGCAATTGTCATTGAAAAAAACAACGAGGACCATTCCGTTACACGTAAATATTTTGTGGCAGGACTCGGTGAAGTTAAGCGGGAGTTCACTATGCAAGAGGGGAAAGAAAAAACGACGATTACCTCTGTTCTTGAGAAGATTAATTAGTTGGATCGAGGTTTTAAAACATGGAGTATTACAGCTGGTTAAATAGAAACGAGGTAAAAATGATGGATTTGATAGAAAAGATGTGCTTAGGAGAAGTGTATTGTGATTTTGAACCTGAGTTGATAAAAGGACGAGAAGATGCGAAAAAAATAACACGATTATATAATTTGACAACTGATAGTGAAATGGAACAGAGAAATCTATTATTGGACAAGTTATTTCAAGCACGAGGCAAGAATACAATGATTGAGCCTAACTTTCGAGTTGAATACGGATTTAATATCCATGTAGGGGATAATTTCTTTGCCAATTACGATGCAATCATACTAGATTGTGCAAAAGTTACGATTGGGAATGATGTATTATTTGGACCAAGAGTAGGAATTTACACCGCAAATCACGTGACAGATCCTGAAGCCAGAGCAAAGGGTGATGTATATGCTTTACCTGTTACGATTGGAAATAAGGTATGGTTAGGAGCAAACGTTGTTGTGAACCCTGGTGTTACGATTGGTGAAAATAGTATCATCGGGTCAGGTAGCGTTGTTACAAAAGATATTCCCCCGAATATTGTAGCTGCCGGTGTACCTTGCAAGGTGATTAAGCAAATCTAGTTTTGCTATTTATTAACTAAAAAACAGTGCGAATTCATGTGAAAGCCACCGTTTTTTTCGTGCGGTATTACTTGTAATGATCTCCAATTGTAGCATATTGAACGTTAGAAATACGTTGTTTGGCGGCATTGATAATACGATGTTCCTCAAATATCTTAAGATTGTTAAAAACAGGACGCAGTCCCCCGTTGTTTAGAAGATTACGTCGGAATACGATAAAAGAAAATGACTCGTTACGTACTACCTTTAGAGTCATTTCCTTTTGTTATTAAAATATTCGTTTATTGTAGGGAGGGATGCTTTGAGGAAAGGTAAATACGTTATACGGATCATATTCGGTTTTAACTTTTCTAAGTCGGTTGACATTTTCGCCATAGTAGGTGGTTGGCCAGTCTTTAATATAAATATCCGGCCAGTTCACATAGTCGCCCATTGTATTCTTTGATAGCGCCTTTCTTAGACTTTCAATCCAATGGACGTTTTGCCGTTCCTCACTAGTGGAATTCCAAGAAGAAATATACTCCTGAGCGATAATAGCTTCTCGGTAATAGTAAGCTGTATCTTTAGGGGTAAGTCGGTTAACTGCACCTCCCAGTGATTGATGCCATATGGCCGCATTTTCGTTAGGTGCTCTGGCCAAAAATTGTTTCATCTTTAGAATGGCTTCTCTAGGAAGTGGTTCTTCTATAAACGAACCGGATCGCTTAAAATTGGATGGACGGTCTCCGCTTGGAGAATCAAAAAATTTGACCGTATCAATATACAGTACCGCTTTTACTCTTTGAGCGATGGGACTTCCGGCTTTTAATAATGGCTGAATAAGCTGTTTTAATTTGGCAACAGGACCAACAAACTCCCCAAGTACTTCAATTCTATTTACTTCCTTCGCTCTTAATTCAATTGTAGAAGTAAGGCGTTTATCCGTGAAAGGTGCCCAATTCTGCCATACGTTAAATACCTCCTCAAAATCCTCCCATCCCCATGTAATCGAGAAAATCGCTACGTCCGAGATTGGATGTACCCTAAATGTTAAGGATGTGACAATACCAAAGTTCCCGCCACCACCACCACGAGAAGCCCAAAACAAATCACTATTTTCATACTTATTCGCTTTAATAACTTCCGCGTCCCTCTTGGAAGAAGCTTTAACCATTTCAATTTCAAGTAATTGATCACAAGTCAGGCCAAATAATCTTGTTAATAAACCAATTCCACCACCAAGCGTGAGACCGACAATCCCCGTATTGACAGATGTTCCAGCAGGAATGGTGACTCCGTATTCCCATAATTCTTGATATACTTTCCCTAATCCAGCACCCGCTTCAATCTTCGCGGTTAAACTTTGGCGATTAACTGTTATTCGATGCATTTCACTTACATCAATAATCAGGCCTCTGTTCACTAAAGAAAAATTTTCAAAGCTATGGCGTCCACTTCTCAAACGGAAAGGGATACGATTCTCCCTCACCCATTTTAATGCATTCACTACATCTTGAACATTTTGACAAAAAACGATCACCCCTGGAAACTTTGGGATGCTCAAGTTCAGATTTATTCTCGCTTGCTCATAATCAGAATCATTCGGTGTGACAATTCGACCTGTCAGTTTCGTCTTTTCCAAAAAGAATCCCCTTTCTGCCGATGAATCATGGCTTTCATTGTGTAAAGGGTTTTTCTATAAATACTATGAATCTTTTTTAGGAAAAGACCTTTTAAGTAAATCGGCACAGTATCGTAGATTAAGAATACAAATTAGAACATGAGTTTTTCGCGCTGGGACCTGAATTTTGATACAAAAAAAGGGGTGTCCCAAAAGCAAAGGGTCAGACCCCGCAATAACTAAATACAGTGTATAAAACGCTACATACTGATTTAGAGTGCGAGGTCAGACCCTTATGGACATCCTCTTTATTTGTTAAATATGCTATACAGCTTCAAGGGATTCTCAAAGGGAAATTCTACAATAGATCTCTTCTTAATTCTTCTGCAGATTTTGGAGATAAATATACAGGTGCAATCTCATAAACGGTTTTGGCACCAACTTGTCCCTCTTTGTTTAAGCGATATGCAGCTCGCGCATATGCGACTAATACGCTTGCTGTAAATTCTGGATTACTCTCGAGATTTAGTGAGAATTCAATAATTTGTTTATTGTCTGATCCTGTTTTCCCACCACGAATAACAAAACCACCATGTGGCAATTTTGAGTGATTCTCTTTTAATTCTTCTTCTGTAATAAAGTTCACTTTTGTTTCATAATCGGCAAAGTAGTTCGGCATCGTGACAATATCTTGTTCAATTTTAGCTTGATCATATCCTTCTTCCGCAACAACATAGCAAACACGAAGATGTTTCTCTGCCGTGGATAATTCAGGATTTGCGCCATTTCTTACTTTTTCAATTGCCTCATCGATTGGTACCGTATATTGAACAGCACCTTTCACACCTTCAACTCTACGAACAGCATCTGAGTGTCCTTGGCTAACACCTTTACCCCAGAACGTGTAATTTTCACCGTTCGGTAAAATCGCTTCTGCCATTAAACGATTGATCGAGAACAAACCTGGATCCCAGCCAACAGAAATAATGCTTGTCTTTCCACTTTCTTTTGCAGAACGATCAACCGAATTAAAATATTCAGGAATTTTAGCATGTGTATCATAGCTGTCAATTGTGTTAAACATTTTGGCCAAATCAGGGCCTTGTTCTGGAAGATCCGTTGCTGATCCTCCACATAAAATCATAACATCAATTTCATCCTTATAATCCACTGCTTTGGAAATATGTAAAACCTTCACATTTGGTTCATTTACCGAAATACTGTCAGGTGTTCTTCTTGTAAAAATAGCGACAAGATCCATATCTGGACATTGTTTAATTGCCTCTACTGTTCCTCTGCCAAGATTACCATACCCGACGATTCCTATTTTAATTTGATTGCTCATCGTGTTCCCCTCCATCGTTGAATTTTCCGAGGACATTTTTAGTCCTTTCTATATTATATTACTTTTTTTGTATGACACACAAATATGAGATGAAGATTGATTTATTTCAAAAGTTAGATTGATTCAGAGAGTTGAATTGTGAATGAAAACATAGTGTTAGGCAAGTTTTATCCCATAACTTCAAAAGACAAAGGAACCTTTGTGGCTCCTTTGTCGTATTAGTGTTGTGCGCTAATAAGAAATTCCATGCTCCCTATCCTATTAAAATACAGTGATAACAATAAAGAAAACAAACATAGTAGCTAGACCAACAGGAAGACCAAATTTTGCCCATTCCTTACTTGTGATCCCTAGCTTTCCTGCTGAAATGATATTCGGGATGTTACCTGGTATAAGCATCCCACCACTAATCAATAGACCAAGTAGAATTGCCTTTATGGTCGGTTCATCCATAGAAGGGCTAATTTCAGCGGCAGCAAGTGTTGCATTATCGAGAACTGCTGAAATCATATTAATCCAGTAAAGAATTCCGGTATTTAAATCAAGCAGGTAACGGTTAATCAACGTTTCAAAACCTGCTCCAAGAAGGGTTAATCCCATGACAAACAGATAAATTTTTATCGTTCTAATCATAATTTCACGATAGGTTTCACTCGATTGATTGTTGGACAGCCCATCTTGAGTTTGTTTCGGATGCACCAAAAACGCAGCAAGAATCCCGAAAATCAGCACCGCTGGAATAACTTCAGGGCCAATTAATCGCAAGAGATAAAAGAAATCCTCTCCTAATTTACTGATGGCGATGGTTGAAAGCGGCTCACCAATCGGTGTTAACGCTGCTCCAAGACCAATAGAGAAGCAGGCTAAAACGACAAGTCGAACCTCTGATTGACGGTCAAGTGTCAGAACACTGACAATGAGAACTAAAATTAAAGCAGCAATAATTGCAGTAATCACACTTGAAATCAAGCCTAAGATAATAACGACTAGAGCAATAAATAACCGAAAAGGCATCGCACGACTTATGCCTAGAATCCCTTTTTCTAAAGGTGTCTTAAGCCACTTAAATAATAGCCCAGCCACCAAAACGGCAATCGTAATTTTAATCGGATCCTCTAATGCTTTAATTAGAAGATGCTTGTCAAATACGCCGCCAACGATTGCAGCTAAAAAACCCATAATAAACAAAAATACTTCTAAATTTTCTTCAATGTATTTTACGAAAAAAGGCAAAAATAATACTAGAAGTAAAATAAGTAACAACCCAATAATCATTGATTTCTCCCTCTCAAACAAGCCTTGCTTGCAGCAAAATAGTATGTAAAACACTCTATAAAACTATTTTAACATAAAATACGTCATGGTAGTTATATTATTCTGATAATTCAACGAACGAATTACCCTTTATTTCGCAAATTTCAGACCTTCACCCAGGGTTATAGTAGTATCAGAGTAAAATGATAGAGAGCATCCTGCCTTTAGCCTATTTCTCAGCGAAAAGAAGAGCACCTTGGGATCCAGAAGTTAAGTTCACGAGCCCGATTTACGATTTGCAAGCCAGAATTGAAATGCACATTCCATAACGAGTTTACTCACAATAAAGTTAAAATTGGCAAACTCCCATTCAAGTGCATGTTCAAAAAGGAGGATAAAAAGAGCCGAAAAGTTCGAGGAGCGCATCTCGAGAGGACCGGACTTGCACAGGATGTGCTGATTTCTGTGTTGCGCACAGGACGTGCGCGGTTTTAACAGAAGGTCATTCAGAGCTTTGATGCAATTCGCAAGCTTTTTTACCAGACTTTTTGAACAACCTCTTCAACATATACAGATATCAAAGCTCCTAAAAGAAAAACAAGCACACCTCATGAAAAGTGTGCTCACATATACCTCATTTATTAAAATGGTTACTATTTCGAGCAGAAATGGCTAAGCAGAAAACACATGTAGCGAAAAGAGGCCCGCTTTTTATGTTTGGTCACACTATAGCCCTGTTTTGACGAGATAGAGTTTTCTTTTATCTACTTATTCTTTACTCTTTGCATTCGTTTGATCTTATATTGTTCAAAATCCCACTTCGACAAAAATTCTTTAGTAGAGGTATAGCCTGATTTATAGAGAAAATCGATTTCATCCTCATTCAGTTCAAAATCAGTTGCGCTGATGTCGCCAGTAGGAATTTGAATCGTGCGTTCAATCGTTCCTTCGTTCATATATCGTAAATCATGGGCTTGAAGCATCGTTTTAAATATATTTTTAAAAAGGTGGATTGGCGTTGGGATAACGGCATTTATGTTCACTTCATTTTTCACAAAATGGAAGCCAAACGTTGGAAAACGAGGGTTGTCTGTATCAAATATCCAGATTGGGAAGTTACTAAGCAGACCACCATCTAAAATGTAGGATTTGTTACGGTCTTTTGATTTCCAAATAACCGGACGGAAGAAAAATGGCAAGGAAGTACTCATCATAACGGCAGTCGAAACTTTTAAATCAGCAGGAGTCATCCTATAACGTCCCAAATCATCTGGCAAAATAAGCATTTGGCCATTCGAAATATCAGAAGCAATAATCTTTAACTTGCCTTCTGGGAGGTCCGCAAATGTCTTAATGCCTTTTTCTGCAAGAAGTGAATCCAACCATGTTTCCAAATAATCATTTTTATATATTCCTAGATGAACCATAAGTGCTAAAAAGGTGCCCACAACGGGAAGTCGGTTCAAAATCGTCCTACCTCGAAGCTTTGAGAAATCAATGTCACTCAGCTGGTCTCTAATTTCATAGCTTTTATAGCCGCTTGCCAAAAGAGCAGCAATTACCGCCCCCGCTGATGTTCCAGCCAGCCTTTCCCATTCTACGTTTTCCTCTTCCATTGCTTGAATCGCACCGATAAAAGCAATTCCCCTGACTCCACCACCTTCAAAAACAGCATCTACCTTCAATGTTTTTCACCTCTCCATTAAAATTATTCATTACTAAACTGCTACGATAGCAAATTAACAATCATTTCAAGTAAAATTGCACAACTCCTCTTATTCTGAAATCCTTCTATTTTTTCATTTCGAAATTTGATTAACATACGTTTTCCGCGTTATGCTAAGCCCGTTTGGGACAACTGAATTCAGGTAGCATTGAATACAGCTTTTCTTTATCCTATGAAAGGAGACAAGCTTTTGCTATAAGTCTTAGTCTATTAATTCTAAATGACCAAAAAAGAAAAACCGCCATTTCGATCTTTGTTCTTTGTTTTTTTATCACTGTTTGGCAATATGTTACGCTAAAAAGTTTGTACTAACATAACTACCTTAGAAGTTCCTATATCGAATACTCAGCAGTCTCCTTCATCATCGAATGGCACTTTCATGAAGTCGCGGGGTTCTCTTAATTTGAAATTAAAAACAGGACAGCTCCCGATGAGCTGTCCTGTTTAATTAACGAAATATCAAATTATTCAAATAAAATCGGATCATATTCTCGCCAAATTACGATAAAGACGAATGAGAAGCATTACAAGCATTCTTCCTTATTTATAATTTTTAGCAATTTCGATAAATAACTTAATCGCTTCTGGTATAACCTCTTCATCAATGTCGAATTTAGGATGGTGGTGCGGATACATACTCTTCTCTCCACCCATACCTACAAAGATAAACGCACCCGGTTTATTTTGTAAATAATAAGAGAAGTCTTCCCCTCCCATCACTGGATCAACTAACTCGAATACATCATCACCGAAAGATTGGCGAATGACTGACTCCACAAAGCGAGATTCTTTAGGATTATTAACAAGCGGTGGCGTTCCGATGATAAAATCCACTTGACCAATTGCCTCGAATGCTTTGCAAATCCCTTCTGTTAATTGAACCATTTGGCTTTGAAGCGTATCAACAGCTTCCGGCGTTAATGCCCGGATCGTACCAATTAATTTCGCTGTATCAGGAATAATATTATAGGTTGTTCCCGCTTCAATCTTCCCAACTGTAATGACACCAGAATCGATTGGATTTAATTTTCGACTAATGATACTTTGCAAAGATTGAATCACGTGGGTGGCCACATAGATCGGATCAACGGTCTCATGAGGCATTGATCCATGTCCACCTGAACCTTGAATCATGATTTCAAAGTCATCAATTGACGCCATCATCGGTCCATGTGTTAGGCCGATTTTTCCTTTTTCCATCCCTTGCCACAAATGAATCCCGAAAATGGCATCGACATTTTCTAAAACTCCCTGTTTAATGAGCCTATCTGCTCCACTAGGGGTAATTTCTTCGGCCGATTGAAAAATAAGGACAATATTTGGTTCGACTTCATTTCCTTTAATCGATAGCCATTCGGCTACAGCTAACAATGTTGCTGTATGACCATCATGCCCACACATATGCGCAACGCCTGGATTTTTTGATAGATAAGGTTTATCACCTTCTTCTGTTATCGGCAAAGCGTCAATATCTGCTCTTAACGCGATCGTTTTGTTTCCTTTTGTCCCTTTTACAAAACCAATCACACTAGGTGGTTCGAAATCTAATATTTCTATTTTTAATGCTTCAAGTCTGTTACGAATAAATGCACATGTTTCGAATTCTAATCCCGATAATTCGGGATATTGGTGAAAAAAGCGGCGATCTTCAATCGCTTGTTTAATTAACTGTTCATCTATATGGGTATACGGCAAGAAAATTTCCTCCTTTGTTTAAAACGGTCCATAATGAATCCACTGTGCAATTATAAGTGCGATAATGGCAATCCCAATTTGAATAAAGCAAAAGGGCAACAACCACTTAATCCATTTCCTCCTTAACCCTACTATTATCCACTTATCACCCTATATGGTTTGTGAAGACTCTTTTGTAAAATCTACTCTTATTTCCTTACAGAATGAAAAGTAGTAAATCAGCTTTCAAATAAAAAATTATACATATATATTAATTTTTATACAACGGTATTTTTTAAGAAATCCTTATTCAATACCCATCCGACTCGATTCAAAATCGTCCATTTCGTACCTGATTTGAGACTTTCGTTCGATCCCCTTCAAAAGATTTCTTCATTTTTAATGATATAGAATGATGCAATCACTCTTTTGTCCTTCCTTTTGAACGTTTATAGAAAAATTAACCCCACAGGGAAATTGTTGGGATTTGGAGAAATTTTTGGTGTTTTATGAAAAGCTTTATAAGATAAGCTAAAAATTTTTCATAATATGTCGAATAATAACATATAGGCCAAATAGCATAGATTTTGTTTAATTAAATTAATACATCTACATAAATCGTAGATTGTAACACTGGAGGAGTATATACCTTGAATGCAGTAAAAGAAAGAAGCACCTTGAAGTACAAAAAAGTTAGCACAGAAGAGGAACTTGCAACATTTCATCGTATTAAGAAAGTGTCGTGGGATGAAAAGGGATTCGAAATGGAATATGCCAAAAATGGTTCTGATTTATTTTTATTCGTTAGTGAAGACGGGAATTATGGCGGGACATTTGAATTCACACCTTATGGAATGTGGACAAACCCTTTTATGAAGAACTTATTTAAAGATGTTGTAACGAATGATATGAAAGTCATGGAAGTTGATAGTTTTGCCGTTTTACCTGAATATCGTGGAACGCTTGGCAGAAGTGGGATTTCTTTAATGATTGATTATGCAGAAAAAAATGGCTACACACATGCAATTGGAATTGCTGACCCTAACGTTTTTCGATCATTTAACGATTCATACCATATCTTATCTGTAAAGGTAAAGGATGATGTTTTTTACAAAGGTGCGTATGCAGTGCCTACGCTTTTTCATCTAAAGGAAGTTTATGAAAACAAGCATCTTGAAAAATATGATTGGCTTTCAACTTTCATTGAACAGAAAGAAGGGGATTTAGTTGGATAATATTGACTTATTAGTAAGAAGAAATAATTGGGTCGTTCTAGTTTTTGCAGGCATTATAACAACAGTCCAGTTATTGAACCTCATCCTTGGTATTTCATTTGCTTTTGTTGCGACAGTTCTTGGCATCATTTATGGGATATTAGCTCCATTTGCCTATATCTCCAATCGACCGAGATGGAAAGATAAACTGGCTATATTTATGAAATATTTTAATTTAATTGTAATTGGGGCTTTCATGTTCACAATCGTGAGTATTGATCCACATATGATCAATATTATGACTATCTACTTTTATGTTGCCGTTATGGGCATTTACCAAGATAAAATTATTAACGGATTAACCATTTTAATCACGTTAGCAATCGTATCCTATTACTTTTTCACACAAGGAGATGTCATTTTTCATTCAACGAATCCTGTTGATTTAATGTATTTCTTACTCACCTTTTGTTTTGTATCATTAGCTTCTATATTGCAAGCATATTTCAATAATAAGTTACAGAAAGATGTAGTCGTGCAAAAATTAGAAGCGATTAAATCGCAAGAGAAATTACAACAAATGTTAGATGGCATTACTCATTCGCTAGCATCTGTAAAAGAGTATCAAGTGGATTTGAATCAAGCAACGGATGGTGCAAATACACGCGGTTTAGAAATTGTTGCCTTATTAGATGAAATGCTTCAAACATTTGATGCTCAAACGGAAAAATCTAAAGAATTAAATAAAGGCATGGAATCTACGAATAATCAAGTAGACGATATGACAAGCTCCATTACGGAGATGCACAATTATGTAGAGTCTACGAAAATGGCAACCCATGAAAGTGGGAAACGGATTGACACGTTGGAGAATGACTTAGTTACTTTCAATCGTGATATTCAAGGTACGATTCACCTTATGCAAGAGTTAAATGAGGAAACAGAATCAATTGAAAAAATCATTCAGACGATTTCTGACATATCAAAACAGACGAACCTACTTGCTTTAAACGCATCAATAGAAGCAGCACGAGCAGGGGAACATGGGAAAGGATTTGCTGTTGTAGCTGAAGAGGTTAGAAAATTAGCAGAATCCTCTAAAGTATCATCTGACTCTATTTCCGAATTACTTTCCGGAATCCATTCAAAAATGAATACAGCTGCAAACACAATTTCGCAATCGCAAAAATCAATCGAGAAAAATACAGTCGGAATGGTTGAAGTGAAAGGAATTTTCTCTAATGTGGATTCATATATGCAAAACATTTCTAACCAAACAAAAGATCTGCAAGATTTTATCTTGAATGTGCGAAGCATGATGCAAGAGGTTGGTGCAGGTGTAGAAATAAACTTAAATACAACTGAAATAAATAAAGAAAGTCTTGATGACACACTCCAACTTGTGTCCAATCAACAAAAAGAGATTCAAAGTATGTCAGATGGATTTGTAAGACTTGAACAAGAGATATCTGTGTTGCTGGATAAGAGATAAAAACAATAAAGAAGAGAGAGGCCGTATTCTTGGCTTCTCTCTTTTTTGTTCGATATAAAAAAGGTAACTTTATATTATAGATATTTAGCGTCAAACTTACTTTTCGGGATACAACAGCCTGTTAAACCGGGATAAGCTTCTTCTAAAACATACTCAACTGATAATTCTTTGATAACAGCTCCAATAATTTTATTCCGGCAATACTGTTTCCTTTTTCGTCTAGGGCAGGGCCAAAAATTCCAATGCCGAACTTTCCTGGTACAGCACCCATAATTCCACCGGATACACCGCTTTTCGCGGGAATGCCAATTTTGATGGCAAATTCTCCAGAGGCATTATACATGCCACATGTCACCATAAATGTTTTACAAATACGAGCGACATCTGTAGGGATGATTTGTTTGCCACTTAGAGGATCGACTCCATCCATTGCAAACACCAAGCCGATTCGAGCCAAATCCAAACAATTCATTTCTATGGCACATTGTTTTGTATATAAATCCATTAGTTGTTCTACATCTGTATTCTCAGCCATCATATTATGCTGTTTTAAAAAATAACATAAAGCCCGGTTTAAATGAGATGTTTCAAATTCAGAACGTGCTACTTCCTCACAATAACCGATTGTTGAATCGTTGGTCATCTCCCGAATGAAGGATAAGAGCCGCAAAAACCGCTCTTCAACCGTGTTCCCTTTAATCATGTTTGTCACAACAAGGGCACCTGCATTGATTAAAGGATTTAACGGTTTCGTGGGAGCCATCGTTTCTAATTTCACAATTGAATTGAACGGATCTCCAGTTGGCTCCATTCCAACATGCCCAAACACATCGTCTAGTCCTCTGTCCATCAAGACTAAAGCTAAACTAATCACTTTTGAGATACTTTGCAGGGTAATCTTTTTTTCGATATTTCCTGCTGATAGACAGCGCCCGTCAGGATAGTGAATAGCAATGGATAAATCGTTCGCCTTTGCTTTTCCAAGTGCAGGAATATAGTTGGCAACCTTGCCGTTTTTTGTACAGATCCTCGCTTCCTCCACTAATATCTTTAGTTCATCACTAGATTGGCATGGCATATTTATCACCCATAGTAGTATATGCCAAATGCTTTAATAATATAATATACTTGTTATGGAGCATAACTTTTCGGAGCTGGTTCCGAAAATTCTCAGGCTGGTGTGCAAATTCTAATCTGGCGCGAAAAGCAACCTTTCCCGCTTGCAAGTTGGAGATTTTTCACGTACGTTGCCCATTCTGACGTGTAAATCCCAGAGTTCGACTCGTAATCATGATTCCCGGTAGCGAGCACTCTTACTTTTCGTGAAAGAATAGACAAAAGATGATTGCTTTCTTTCCTATTCCTCTGATTTTTGTTTAACATAGAAAAAAGTCGAACCATTACGTGTCATAAAACACGCCTGGTTCGACCTCACTATCATCCCACCCCTGAAGAAGTGGGCTTTTTCATTCGGGTAGGTCTGTAAAAAAATCTTTATAATAAAATTTCCATACCCTCAACAGCAATGTGAAACCCTCTGTCCTTTACTTGTTTGATAAAGGAGTTTTCTGGATCTATAACGGGGTTGGTATGATTGAAATGAGTAAAATATATAGCTGTTTCATCCACTAAGTCTTGCAGGCGATCCATTGTTTCCGTCATCACCGGATGAGGAATTTCTTTATAATCTCGCCCCATTCGTTCAATTTCTTCTATTGAATAGAAAGTCCCATCCAATAAGCAAATATCTGCTTCCTTGGCCATTTCATATATATCACGATCCCATTCATCCCATCGATCGATATCAGGTATATAAAGGAGTTTACGAGTCGGCCCTTCAATCCAAAATGCAAAAGTCTCAGAAAACTCATTTCGGTGCGGAACTTCCACAGGAGTTATTCGAACAGCTGATGTAAGTTCGACGGGATGTTCATGTGTGATCTCTATTGGATTAATATTTTCAAGATCAACTAGTTGCTTCCATGGTGCATGATTTTCTAGTAGCTGCTTCATTTTTTCACCACAATAAACAGATGTTCCTTTAGCGCCGATCGCTTCTTTTCCTAAAAACATTAATCCAGGATAATGTCCAATATGGGCATGAGTAAGCCAAATGCTATCCATCAATTGTTTTTGTAGCTGGTACTTCATTTGGATAAATGCCATTTGCTCCCTTAAGTCAGGAGTTGCATCAATCAAGTGCCACTCTTTTGACTTTGGTAGAATAATAGCCAAGGAAGAAGCAAACCTCCGAAACTTTGCATCTTCTATTGCTTTTACACAGTTCTTGCAAAAACAATTCGGATGCGGGACACCAGCATCTTGGGCTGTGCCAATGATATTAACGATGACTTCGCTCATGTTAATTTCCTCCTAATGATTCCCTCTCTTGCACCTGCTCCTCAAGATAATCTTTTTTCGTTATCGTCCAACCAGTGAATCCATAAATGATATTGATAAGGGGAACGAGGAAAGCAAAGAATAAATATGGAATAAATTGCTCTACTCCTACCCCTAACATATTCGCTGCAAAAACAGCTGGTACACCCCAAGGCACCAGTGTGATTCCGACTGTTCCTGCCGCTTCAACACATCTAGATAAATTTTTCGTATCAATTTTTAAATCTTTATATGTTTGAACAAATGTTCTTGCAGGTAAGATTATCGCTAAAAATTGGGCACCACTTGCGAAGGCAACGATAAAAGTCGATACAATCGTTGTCGCAATTAATGAACGAGTCGTCTTTATTTTATTGATGATAGGCCGAATTAAAGTTTGGAAGACACGAGTACCTTCTAAAAGTCCTCCTAAAGCTGTAGCAATGGTTAATAAACCGATTGTATTAAGCATGGAAACTATTCCACCATTATTTAATAAAGAGTCAACCTCTTTGACACCGGATTTAGCCGTGAATCCATATGTCATTGTGTTAACAACGGAAGTGATTGATTGACCTTGTATAATAAATGCTACTAATCCACCCACCAAGCCAACAATCATTAATATGGGCAAAGCTGGCAAACGCTTCATCATAAGTAAAATAGTTAGTACAGGTAATAATAACAGCAAGGGATGAATGAAAAACGTCTTTTCGATCCCCGCCAAAATCATATCAATTTTCCCTGTATCTACAACATTTTGCTGTGACCCATTGCTGATTATTCCATATAAAACGAGTGTGATGATAAATGCAGGAATGGTATCCCAGAGCATATGGCGAACATGACTGAATAAATCCGTTTCTGCCATTGCTGGTGCAATATTCGTCGTATCAGATAGAGGTGATAATTTGTCTCCAAAAAATGCCCCTGATATAACAGCACCAGCAATAAGTCCTGGCGGAAACCCCATCCCTTCACCAATTACCATAAACGCTAAACCGATCGTGGCAATCGAAGTAAATGAGCTACCAAGAGTGACGGAAACGATCCCGGTAACAAGAGCGACAGCTGGAATAAAGAATGAAGGGTGAATAAATGATAATCCATAGTAGATCATAGATGGAATCACACCACTAGCAATCCATGTTCCCACGATCAATCCAATAACTAGCAATATAAACATCGCAGGCAAAGCTTTTGAAACACCATTCACCATCATTTGCTCCAGCTCATCCCATTTATAACCACTGATCACTCCAACAAGGATTGTCACAATAATTCCAATAATTAAAGGAATAAACATACCAGCTTTCCAAATTAAAATAGAAGCAGCTCCTGCAGTCATTAAAGTTACAATAGGCAATAGCGCTAAACCAATTGATATATTTTTTCCCATCTTACTTTTCACTTCCTTTACTAATTGTTTGCTTAACATCGGCACCCTGCTCATCAACGGACGAACTGGAGGGACTTTAACTTAAGGTAAGAGAGACAGCAGAAGCTTGTCATGACTCATTCCCTTAATAAATTGTACATTTTATTACCAATCATAACGAAGAGGCTTCCATCCCTAAAAAGAGATGGAAGCTTCATAGCACCACCTTCATTAACAAAAAAAATTTATTCACTCATTTGAATAACGGCATTGCCGGACAGAAGCCAGCTCTCTCATTATAATTAACTGAGTGTTCAGTTTATTTTGTACCATCTACCGAATTTATAAATTTACTAAACAATCAGTTACTTTTTCGATTCAACGCTTTTACGCTTTTGTGTAAGTAAGTATATTAGTATCTTAATATAAGACCTCTTAGCGTGTCAATCGACTATTTTTTAATAAGATTTTTTCAGTCTAAACATATTCCTCCTTTAAAAGACGAAAAAAGCCCCTTTCTATAAGAAATTAGGCTTTTTCCAATTAATTTTTCTATGATTTTAACCACCACTTCACAGCGGGTTATAGTGTTAATCCAGATATTAAAGATGCAGTGGCATGTTTTTAATTTTTATGTTTCCGATATTCTTTAATTCGGGGTGACCCAAAAGAAAAAGGTTAGACCCCGCCACAGTTAAATATAATATAGGATAAGTGGAATGAAATACTACATACTGATTTAAAGTGCGAGGTCAGACCCTTATGGAGCACCCTAATCGTTTCAGTTTTTTTATTGATTTATCTGTAAATTGGAGTTGAATATCGGCTTTCTTCTTGGACGAGCTGGAGCACATTTGCAAGTCGCTCTTCAGCCTGAGGATGGAGCTGAAATTGATTATTTTCTGCATACTCAATCTGTGTATCAAGCACGAATGCACCTTTTAATATCATTCTCGCACCTAGTGCTGATAGTACCGGCTTCAAGGCATACTCAATGACTAACAAGTGACCAAACGATCCACCAACGACAAGTGGCAATATCGTTTTCCCCTCAAATCCTTTTTGTGGTAGTAAATCCAGATAGGTCTTCAAGATACCACTATACGAAGCTTTATAAGTAGGCGTTACGATAATAACCACCTCTGCCGCCGCTACCAATGCATTCGCATCAATGATGGATTCACTCTTAAAATTGGCGCTAATTAAATCATGTGCAGGCAATTCATGAACATAAATTGTCTCAAACTCAAAATCATTTATAGATAGGAACTTTTCTGCTCTGTCTAGCACTCCTTTTAATCGAGACTTTCGGGTATGGCCTCCATAAATTATGACTGCTTTTGTCATGCCCGCCCACCCTTTCTATGTTTATAGAAATTCTATTATCTAGAAAAATCATACGTATATTATTAGAATGTATAATTTGTTAAAGACTCTATTATTTAATTAAGCATTTTGTTTCAATCCACTCTCTATGAATACTTCCCAATAATGATTTAAGCAAGGAACCAATCCACCAGACCCAAATTTAATTTTCACTTTTTTATCACAGTACTGATTTAAACTTTGTGAAAATTTCAGAATGTATTTTCGGCGCTGAGTAATTTCCTTTACCCCTTTTTGGTAGAACCAAGAGTCGATCGTATTGTATACACCACGATTTATGCCAAATTCAGTATCACACCATTGTACAAATAATAAGTCAGGTAAATGTATAAGGGTATTCGTATCGTTTTTCATACATTCACCTTACACATGAACAAAGTGATTTTTATTTTGATTACTCCGATCCATAACTCGTAGTTTTTCTTTAACATAAGCAACATCACTTTGGATTTGTTTAATTAGTTCTGAAATATCTTTAAAAGACCTTTCTTCTCTTACCTGAAAACATATATCTACATTTATATGTTCATAATAGATATTTTCATCAAAATCCAGTAAATGCACTTCGTAGCTGACTTCAGAATGGTCATGAAATGTTGGTCTTATTCCTATATTCATTATGCCTAGAATTTTACTTCCTTTCCAATCGACAATGACTCCGTATACTCCATAATCTAACTTCGGAATTTCAGATAATATCTGCAAATTGGCTGTAGGGAAACCAATTGTTCGACCTATTTGTTTCCCGGAAATGACTGTTCCATGAATGGAAGTAATGAATGAATTCATTTCGAAACACCCCATTTTTAGAGTAATTACATGGTGAAGTTATCTACTTGTAGTCCTAACCATTTATCCCGCATTCACGGAAAGCCAAGACCAGGCTTAGAGGAATCGAAGAAGCGTAGGTAGGGGGATGAAAAAAAACCCACTGATTGAAGTTTCACTTTATTTGGCTGTGAAGCCCCCATCGATTACCAATTCCGTTCCAGTAACGAATTTAGCCTCGTCTGAAGCAAGATAGAGAACTCCGTAAGCAACATCTTCAGGATTTCCTAAATAAGGAAGAGCGGTTTGACTGTAAATGTATTCACTTCTATCATCATCAGTAAGCTGCTCTGCAGTCATTGGAGTTATAATATAACCCGGGAAAACAGAATTCACTCGAATATTACTTTTTGCATAATCAATGGCTGTATGTCTTGATAGGGATCTAACAGAACCCTTTGAAGCAGCATATGCAGCAGAACTACTACCGCCTACAAGACTATCGATAGATGAAATATTAACAATCGAACCCCCACCCGTTTTAAGCATTTCTGCAATGGCATATTTCATCCCTAAGTAAACTCCTGTTGAATTGATGTTCTGAATCTTATTCCATTCATCTGATGTACAGTTTTCAATATTATTTGAGATAATGACCCCTGCATTATTCACAAGAATATCTACTTGCCCATAGTTTTCAACAGTATGTTCTATTACTTTTTTCCACTCTTCTTCTGAAGACACATCAAGTTTTATGGCAACTGCTTCTCCACCAAAATCTCGTATGTTTGAAACTACCTGTTGGAGAAGATCCATTTGTACATCGACCGCTACAACTTTTGCTCCTTCTTTTGCAAAAATTTCAGCTTCACAGGCACCTTGGCCACTGGCTGCTCCTGTAATGATCGCTACTTTTCCGTTTAAACGCCCCATTTTAAAACACCTCTTAACAATTTATTGGAAGAACTTGATTAAAAATAACAACGCCAAATACAAGAACGATTAATAGTACACTATACGGTTCTGCTTTAATCTTGGAAGAACTTCTTCCTTTAGCAGTCTCATTGATTTCTTCCATACTTCTGGATTGTCAAGATAATCATAGCCTGGGGTTAGCAAAGTACCAAAACCACCGGAAATTTCATAGAAATGATCGAGTTTCTTGGCCACTGTATCAGGCGAACCGATAAACCAACAGTTTTTCGCGATATAATCTACTGTTACATCTTCATCTGGAATATTCTCATCCTCTTTAAAGATAGACAATCTACCCAAGCTCTTAAATAAAGGGATAGAGTATTCTCCAAAATGTCTTCCCATCATTGAATGTACCGAATGCTCATACGCTTCTTCATCGGTTTCAGCTACAAATATATTTTTACCAACTCTCCAATCCTCACGATCAGGGGTTCTACCACTACGTTTTGCGCCTTCAACAACGGATTCCCAATTCTTTGATGCTGCACTATGTCGATAAGCTAAACTCATCGGAATAAAGCCCCTTTGTCCTGCGATCTTTAATGTTTCTGAATAAGGACTCAAACCAGCCACCCCAATTGGAGGGTATGGTTTTTGATAAGGTTTCATATGAGGACCTAACACTTTATGCATACGGTCTGTCTTATTAACATTCCAATAGGTACCTCTATATTCAAACGGCTCATCCTCTGTCCAGTATTTAAGGATGATTTCGAGTGCTTCTGCCGTCATCTTAATATTTTCACCGGTACTTCCATCTACGTTGAAAAGAACTAAATCACTACTTAAACCACTTGAGCCGACTCCAAATAAAAATCTTCCTTGAGCTAAATGATCTAAGTATGCTACACGATGAGCCAGTTCAGCAGGATGATGGTATGGCAACAAGTGTGCTCCTACACCTAGTTTAATCTTTTTTGTCTGAAGCAGTGCTTGAGCTACCACGAGATCAGGGGCAGGAATCGGTTCCCATTCAGCTGTAAAATGTTCGCCCATCCACACTTCTTCATAATCTAATTCATCTGCATACTTAATCATTTCTAAATCCCATTGCGTTGCATCATAATAAGATCTCTCCGGCGGGTGGGAAGCATATAAAAATAGACCTAATTTCATTTAAAATTCCTCCTAATTTTTTATATTCTATTTTAAGTACGAGGAGATTATTTTTACCAGCGTATACGCGTGTGTAAGGGTTTACATGTCATTCCTTTAATAATTCCCTCTCACTTAAATTACATTTGCTTATTTATTACTATAATCGTAGTATTTACATAAGTAAAATGAATATTTATAATATTAAATATAATACAAACTAATGGATGAGGTGAGCTAATGACCATTTCACGATATGAAGTAATTAGTAGAGTTGTTGAATTAAAGAGTCTTACAAAAGCCGCAAATTCACTCAATTTAACACAACCCGGCGTAAGCCATGCCATTAATAGCCTTGAAACGGAGTGGGGAATACCATTGATCACTCGATCGCGTTCAGGCGTTCAACTAACGAGTGATGGAGCACGTATTATCAAACATATTCGTGAACTATTACAAATTAATGAAGAAATTAAACAAGAGGTTGCTGCAATTAAAGGAATGGAAGTGGGTACGGTCAAGGTAGGAACTTTTGCAAGCGTGGCATCTCAATGGCTGCCTAAGATCATCACTTTTTTTCAACAAAGTTACCCAAATATTGAAATTAAATTATTTGAAGGAGATTATAAAACCATTGAGCACTGGTTAGTAAATAATGAAGTGGATTGTGGATTTTTGGTTCTTCCTGCTTTGTCTAAATCCCTTGAGGTCATTCCATTAAAGAAAGATCCAATGGTATGTATTGTGTCTAATCAAAATCCGTTACATAAACAAAAAAAAATTACATTTAACCAAATTGAGAATGAACCCTTCATTATTCCTAAAGAAGGAGGAGATACAGATGTAACACGGATTTTTAAAGAACATACTATTAAACCAGCTATTAAATATGAGTTATATGAAGATAATGCCATCATCTCGATGGTTGAAAATAATCTTGGCATTAGTATACTTTCGGAAATGGTAGCATTAAACAACTCATCCAATGATTTTTCTATTCTTAATTTAGAGATTGATAGTTATCGTATCATTGGACTTGCTACAACATCCACTACTTCTCCTGCAACAGAAAAATTTATAGAGTGTGTGAAAGTATGGGTGGAGCAATTCACTTAAGAATTTCTATATGCTAAGCAATTAGATGTGGGGGAACCTACGATAAAAAGATACAACAGCACGAAGCTTCTATATGCTATATTCCATTTTTCCTTTGCAATATTAGCAAAATTAGATGATCGGAGAACTGTTTATCGGCTCAATATTAATGATTTTAGATGCTGTTTTCAGTTTTTTCAAAGGGTTAGTTAATACCCATTACATTAGTAATCCTAATCCTTACTATCATTTATATTCATTTTACTTAAACTAAAAACTAGGTAATAATTTATTCAAACAAAAAATTCTGTTTATTAGAAATATTCCCTTAGAAGGAGTTGGATGAATTTGAAATATCCATAAAATTAATATTTAAACTAATCAAGGTGCCGTGAACCCACAGATGTTTAAAAATTGTCAGGAGGTTCACAAAGCAAAGATATGATCCCCATAATAACTGTAGTACTATTAGACGTACTCTTAATTGGAACAGACTATGATGCAGAAAAGCACTAGAAGCTGTGGAAAAAAATCGTTATAACTCCTAAATACAGCAGTAAATTCATCCACTTTGCAAGATATAATTCTGAACCAATAAATATTGAAACACTTCTGTAGAAACTTGCAAATTAATTTAACTCTTAATGTAAGCGATAACAATTTAATCTATGGAGATCTAAACATAAGAGGAGTTGGTTATTATTAATTCCAATAACAAGTTACAAAAAAATCTGAAGCAAAGACATATGAGCATGATGGCTATCGGAGGTGTAGTAGGAGGTGGATTGTTTTTAGGGAGTGGAGCAGTGATTAACTCTACAGGTCCCGGAGCAGTTTTCTCTTATGCACTTGTAGGTATGTTTATAGTTTTTATAATGCGCATGCTAGGAGAAATGTCTACAGTACATCCAAGTAGTGGTTCTTTCTCTACCTATGCTCACAATGAAATTGGTCCATGGGCGGGATATACGATTGGTTGGTTATATTGGTTTTACTGGGTTGTAGTCATCGCTATTGAAGCTATGATGGCGGCAATTATTATTCACGAGTGGGTTCCTTTCATACCAATCGGAATATTAAGTTTTCTCTGTGTTGCTTTATTGACACTTACCAACATTTTTTCTGCTAAATTGTTTGGAGAATTCGAATACTGGTTCTCCATTATCAAAGTTGTTGCCATTGTAGCATTTTTACTCATTGGAATTGCCATGATTTTTGGACTTTTTCCTCATATCGAAAAGCCTGGTGTTTCTAATCTTCTTGATCGAGGCGGATTAATACCTAATGGTTTTGATTCTCTTTTAATTGCTATTTCTGTTGTTATTTTCGCTTATCCAGGTATTGAGATAGCAACGATTGCAGCAGGAGAATCGCCAAATCCCCAAAAAGCTGTTATGGCTGCGATTAATAGTGTTATATGGAGGATTCTAATATTTTATATCGGTTCGGTAACGATTCTAGTGACACTTCTCCCATGGGATTCTTCCTCTGTACTCGAAAGCCCTTTCGTTACAGTATTGGATATGTTAGGTTTCCCAGGTGCCGGGCTAATTATGAATATCGTTATTTTAGTTGCTGTTCTTTCTGTTTTGAATACAGGTATCTATACCACTTCAAGGATGTTATACTCACTGGCAGAAAAAGGCGACGCTCCTAAAGCATTCCTACGTGTAACAAAAAAAGGTTCTCCTATCTGGGCAGTGCTTGGCAGTGTTATTTTTTCTCTGATAACTCTTTTTTCAAGTACAGCTTCCCCGGATAAACTATACTTATTACTTATCAATGCCACAGCTTGCATTGCCTTAATAGTATACGTATTTGTTGCCCTTTCACATGTCCGTATGAGAAAAAGATTAGAAAGAGATAATCCTGAAGTTTTAATTGTAAGAATGTGGTTTTTTCCTTATTTATCGTATTTTACAATAGCCGCTATGCTAAGTCTTATTATAGCAATGGCGTTTATGGAATCGACCCGCATACAGTTATTTGCAACATTAGCTACTGCAGCAATAGTACTCGTTTTTTATGTTCTTACTAAATTAAAAAAGCGAGACTCCGATCAAAAAGAGGAGGACGAAGATTTATATCGTGCAATAAAATAAGTGAATAAAGTGAAACCTCAATCAGTGGGGGTTTTACTGCCCGTTAAAGCGGGATAAACTATACTGCGTAGTAATATGACTGAAATCATTGTTATGATTTCAGTTTATTATTTTTTACACAGCGAGAATATAGTGAAAGATGCCTAATAATAATTAGTAAAATTTATCCTTTATTTATCAGAAGGTGGAGCAAAATAATAGAAATGACTATCGAATTGTCGATAGTCATTTCTATTATTCCTTATCATTTTCTACTATTCTTGTAAAATGATCAGATGCTAAAGCCACCATTTTGAGCACTTACGTATAATTTAGGCTGATTTCTTTTGGAAAACTATAAAGACCTGAACAATAATTAAAACCTTAAGGATTATTGTGTTAACAATCCTCCATCAATAACAAGTTCAATCCCCGTTACAAATTTGGATTCATCCGAAGCGAGATAAAGGACTCCATAAGCAACATCTTCAGGCTTACCTAGATAGGGTAGTGGTGTATTCTTTTGAGCAAATGTTTTCGTTGATTCACTAGCAAGTTGATGTTCATTCATAGGTGTTATGATCACACCAGGATGTACGGAATTAACACGAATTTTATTTTTCGCATAGTTAAAAGCTGCGTTCTTAGTCAATGATCGAACAGCGCCTTTAGATGCAGAATAAGCAGCAGAGTTACCACTTCCAATAATACTATCTATGGATGAGATATTCACAATAGAACCACTACCAGATTTAATCATTTCCGGGATTACATATTTCATCCCAAGATAAACGCCTGTTGCATTGATGCTCATCGTTCTATTCCATTCATCTAATGTGGATTCATTTACTTTGTTTGAGATATAAATCCCAGCATTATTAATTAAAACATCTATCTGTCCATAAGTTTCAACCGTATTTCTAACAATAGATTTCCATTCGTTTTCAGAAGCGACGTCATGTTTTAACGAAACTGCTTGTCCTCCATTTTCGTTAATATTTGCAACCACTTTTTTCAATAGATCAGTCTGCACATCAGTAGCAACGACCTTTGCCCCTTCTTTTGCAAATAATTCGGCCTCATATGCTCCCTGCCCACTAGCCGCTCCTGTAATAATCACTACTTTTCCATTTAATTTCCCCACTAATTACTCCCCCTTCATTATCGTTCAAAATTCCTCTATTTATTTCTCTTTTAACCAAGAGAACCATCCATTAATTCACAATATACTTCACCTTTTATAAATAGTAAAATGAACATTTCTAATAGTCTGTATTATGAAAATAAATGATAAGATTTTAGATATAACCACTGCTATGCAGAAAATATTAGTAAACGTCAAAAAATCCTCATCCGCTTTGGAACAGATGAGGAACTTTTGACGTTATGATTAAATGGAATGGAACGGGTAGAGATGTTTCTTTACACTAGTTGTTGGACCTTCAAATCTAGAATAACTTGTATCACCGACTCTTTTTATCAAAATGACTCAAAGCTACTTACCCAGTAATATCATCATCCGCACTAGTTCCTAACGGTACTCGCTTATCCATTTTTAACAAATAATAACTTGCTGCAACAATAGCAAGGAAAACGACTCCCACAATAAGGGAGATACGAGTTCCAGGGTTAAACCACATACCAACCAACACCATCAGTAAAAAGGCAATTGTTGCATAGTTACTGTAAGGAGCAAAAGGCATTTTGAACGGATGGTTGTCCATTTCTACAGCTCTTACCTTTCTGAATTTAAGCTCACTAATAAGGATGACAAACCATGGAATCATTCCAGGTAAAACACTAGCACTATACACATAAAGGAATAGTTGTGGCGGTGCAAGGAAGTTCAAGACAACACCGATTGCTAAACCTAAAAGGACAGCGATCGTACAATATGCTGGCACTCCACTTTTCGATACTTTTGCAAAGATTTTCGGAGCTTGCCCGTTCAATGCTAACGTGTACAGCATACGCCCTGCACTAAAAATCCCGCTATTACATCCAGACATCGCTGCTGTGATGACGACAAAGTTAATAATACCTGCTGCTGCTGTAATACCGATTTTTGCAAAGGTTGAAACAAATGGACTACCAATGTCATCTAGTCGATCCCATGGATAGACGGTTACGATGACAAAAATAGCGCCAATATAAAAGATTAATATACGCCAAATGATCGTTTGGATCGCTCTTGTTATAGTCTTCGTTGGATTTTTTGCTTCACCCGCAGTGATTCCGATCAGTTCAACACCTTGGTAGGATGCTATGACAAGGGAAAGCGCGAAGAAGAATCCTGAAAAGCCCCCTGTGAAGAAGCCGCCATTTGCCCAAAGATTTGATAAGCCAATTGCATCGCCGCCATTTCCTAATCCGAAAAAGATCAGACCTAGACCAGCAATAATCATCAATACAATCGTGACAATTTTAATTAGCGCAAACCAAAATTCAAATTCCCCGAAAGATTTTACAGAAATGAGGTTTGCAGCTCCTAAGATAACCATGGCGACCACACCTGGTATCCATGCGGGTAGATCTGGGAACCAATACTTCATATACATTCCAACGGCAATGATCTCGGACATGCCGACGATTACCCATTGAAACCAATTACTCCATGCAGTCATATAACCTGCTAAAGGATGAATATAGTTACTCGCAAAGGTTGCAAATGAACCCGTAGTAGGCTCTAAATAAAGCATTTCTCCCATAGAGCGCATGATGAAAAATATAAAAAGACCACAGACAGCATAAGCTAACATGACAGATGGGCCGGTCCATTTAATGGTACTGGCTGAGCCCATAAATAACCCAACACCAATCGTACCGCCCAAAGCAATCATTTGAATATGACGTGCCTCTAGCCCTCTCTTTAATTCTTTATTTGCCAAAACTAACTCCTCCAATTGCCTATATCACCTAATTAAGGCCATTATAGACTCTATCTATCTATCTATCTAATACTTTTTCTTATATCATAATAATATGTTCTCTGTAAAAATACAATTGTATTTTTAGAAAACCACTTACCAATATTAGCATATCAATCATTTCCATAAATTATTTTTTCATTAAAATAAGAGTCAGACTTCACATCCTCTATATATCGTTTTAAACGGATATATAGAATGCGATTCTGACCCTGTTTTGACACAAGACTATGCTTCAATCAAAAGTAGTTGATTAACGAAAAACAACAAAATCATAAATAACTACTCATTTCTTTGCTAAATCAGACGCTTTATCCGCCTCAGCTACCTGATCTAATTCATCACTTACTATATCTTGAGCAGATTTTTTAAACTCAGATAGGGTTTTTCCGAAGGCGGAACCAACTTCAGGAAGTTTTTTCGGACCAAAAATTATCAGTGTAATGACAAGAATAATGATTAAACCTGGGATTCCGATGTTTTGTAACATACTCTATGCTCCTTTTTAAACAAGCTGGCCGCCACTTTTACTATATTTCACAATCCCTTCTGCCGCACGATAAGCGAGCGCTCCGAGTGTACCGGTCGGATTGTAGCCGCTATTATGCGGAAAGGCAGAGGCACCGACGACAAATACATTTTCAGCATCCCACATTTGCGAATAGTTATTCACCGCTGAAATATTTGGGTCATCTCCCATTACGACACCACCTACATTATGAGTCGTCTGGTATGGCACAATATTATAATCCACTAATTTCCCAATATTCATAACTGTATCTGCGCCCATTTCCTTCATTATCTTTTCACTTTGCTTAGTTAAATAGTCATGTAATTTACGATCTTGATCAGTAAAATTATAAGTCAATCTTAATAATGGCACTCCGTATGCGTCTTTAAACGTAGGATCTAAATCAAGGTAGTTGTTACGATGAGGCAAAGATGCGCCTTGAAACCCTGCATTAATGGTCCGTGTATAATATTTAATCGATTTTTCTTTGAACTCTTTCCCCCATAATGGTGTTCCTGGAGGGACTGGATTGCTTGCGATTGGACGATATCCAGATTGACTAACGACCAATGTACCTCCATGAATAAAATCAAGATTACTATGATCAAAGTTATCGCCATTAAAATCATCAACGACTTGACCAAGAGCGCCAGCACCCATATAAGAATTAAATCGTTCCTTTTCAAAAAATCCAGTACTGCCAGGGGTCAGCTGATAACAATAATTTTTCCCAATCACGCCTTTACCGGTTTTCGGATCATATTGTTTTCCAAGCTTCGATACGAGTAACAACTTAGCGTTATTCATCACGTAGCTTGTTAACACAACGACATCTGCCGGCTGGATGACTTCTTCGCCTTGTAAAGTGTCAATATACTTAACTCCCGTTGCCTTGCCGCCTTCGTGAATAATTTCAATCACATTGGCGTGGGTTCTCAACTCAAATTTACCTGTTTTCATGGCCGTTGGAATAACCGTTATATTGGGAGATGTTTTTGCTCCATATTCACATCCAAACCGTTCACAAAATGCACAATATTGACAGGCATTGAGTTTTTCACCATCAGGATTCGTATACGCCTCAGACAAATTAGCAGATGGCAAAGAAAACGGGTGTAAATTTAGTTTTTTTGCCGCATCTCTAAACTTATTGGTTATGACTGTATTTTTCATTGGCGGCGTAGGATAGTCACTGCTGCGTTTGCCACCAAGTGGATTTGATTCTCCAGAAATTCCACATGTTTTCTCAAACGTATCATAGTATGGCTCTAATTCATCATAGGTAATGCCCCAATCCTGAAGTAAATAATCATCTTTGAGTTTCGACTTCCCGTACTTTTCAATTGTTTTTGATTTAATCTCAAAATCGTATGGAAGGAAACGGAAAGTATGACCATTCCAGTGGACACCGGAACCACCAACATTGGATCCTAGTAGGAAAGAACCTAATTGCCTCATTGGTAACGATCTTTGATCTTGTTTGTTGCGAAATGTGATGGTCTCTTTTGACACATCTTGCATCAAATCATAGCGAATGGCGTATCTTAATTCATCATGGATCATCGAGAAATCTTCCGTATTTCGATTCCCGCCACGTTCTAAGCCAACAACGTTTAATCCATTTTTCGCACATTCGGCTGCGATAATTCCTCCAGCCCAACCAACTCCAACTGTTAATACATCGACTTTAGGTAATGTTTTAGCCACTTTTTACTTCCTCTCTGTCTTAAATATGTATGTTCCATACAAGCTATTTTTTTGGTGAAGAAATATGGGAATGTAAACTGCTCGGTTCAATTTCAAGAAATTCCTTTGATTCAATTTGTGCCAGATAACTCATCTGATTTCCAGGAAACCCTTTCATTTTCCAGCCCGCCATGTCACGATTACCACCATATAAAGGATCAGCATAAACTCCTTCTAATACCGACATGCGCAGTAAAGTAAAGAAATCATTCGAACTTACACCTTTCATTTTCACTTTTCCTTTTTCAAAAGCAGCCAAAATATCATCTTGCTGTTGCTCGTTTAACTCTGTGAATTTCTTCTTAAAATTCTCTTGGCTAACCGACTGTATTCTAGTAATACCTTGACTAATGATTTCATTCCGTTTTAAATGTGACTGGAAACCTTGCGTTTCTATACCAGGATAAAATGGCCCCAACATATAGTCTCGCGAATTATTTCCCCAAGCTCCAGCTAATTGATGATCGATATAAAATGGGACATCTAAATCAATTGCACCTGGGCCAAGGTCGTCCGCTGGAAAAATTCGTTCAGATGCTTGCGCAAGTACTTTAAAATCCTCTTGCTTATTGAAGAACATAAGCGCTTGATTATAACGTTCTACATCGGCTTTTTGGACAACTTCATTTTTAGTCTTAGTCACTTCTGGTGCTGTCGGTGTGAACATTTGAGAAATTGAAGCACCCAAAATTCCACCACCAATAGCCCCACCAGCAACATAACCTCCCTTACGAATAAATTGCCTACGGGTCATCGCATCTTTTCTTTCATCATTTTCACTCATGGAATATCCCCTTTCTTCCTTTAATTGATGTACTTGGAAATTATTGTGTTCATTTAACTTAAAAATAAACATGATTCATCGGTAAATTTTACAAAAAAACGCTATAAAGAGACAAAAAAGCCATCTCTCAGAATAGATGATGGCTGCTGTTTTCCTTTTGATAGGATCACAGAATTGTATCTAACTCATGCTTTATCTCATGAATCCTAAACACCAAGTAAAGAAAAATGATTTTTTTTAGAAAATATCAGGGAAATTATATGTATTACGTAGAACACGAAAATTAATTCTCCTATTCGGAATATCTACTTCTAATGGATGACGAATTGATACATAAAGAGAGGTTGATAAGTATGGGGTCTAACCAAATAACAGACCAAAAAGAGAAAGAAAAAATAAAGGATGATTATACGTTAAATAAAGTTCCACGTGAAAAAAGGAATATGGGGTGGGTAAGTATAACCAATATTACCTTTGGCATCGCAACAGCCATTTTCTATTTTTAAATAGGAAGTGTTATGGCACTTCCATTTGGCGCCATTAATGCGATTATATCCTCCACTTATGCCATCATCGTTGCTGGGATACTCGGAACATTCATTGCTTATCTTTCGGAAAAATCTGGGATGAACGTCATTTTTTTATCGAGAGGCGGTGGATTCGGCTATATCGGTCATCGTTAACCTCGTTCATTTATGCCACAAACTTCATTTTAGCCAGTTAAATCCGAAGAAGTCTTCTTTCTAAACAATCAAATCAATCTTCCAATAACCCCTTCCTCATCTTTTCATAATAAATTGCTTAGTACTTGAATACTATGCTAATGAGCTGATCAATTCTCTATAAAAAAACAAATCGCTCACCACACTTGCCTGACACCATAAAAGGTTCTTTTTCATAAGATACAGATAAGAACAGATTTTTGGATTCATTAATTGGCGAAGAAAGTTGTGATATGACCATATGAAAAACGATTTGAGTAATCAGTACCTGTTTAAAAATTTACAGGAAAATGCGATGTCATTTGACCAGGTTTTTGAGCAAATTGTGAAGTTCATGCAATCGCAGCCATGTAGTAACTTTCGATTAATGGTAGGAACAGATTCTCAAGTTCATCAGACACATACGATCTTTATAACAGGAATTGTCATATTTAATGAAGGAAATGGTGTATGGGCTTGTATTAGAAAAGTCATGATTCCAAGGAGAATGCTGCATTTGCATGAACGAATTTCCTATGAATTATCTTTATCAGAAGAAATTGTTTCCTTATTTACAGAAGAAAGAAAAAATCAATTAATCGATATCGTTCTCCCTCACCTTTATCAAGGAGCGACATTTACGATGGAAGGCCATATTGATATTGGTGCTGGAAAAAAGAATAAAACAAGTGAATTTGTAAATGAAATGGTAGCAAGAATGGAAGCCATGGGTGTCGAACCGAAAATTAAGCCGAATGCTTTCGTCGCTTCAAGCTACGCAAACCGTTATACAAAATAGAGTGTTATTGCCTAATTATTACGGACAAAATAAGTTTTATTTAGGGTAGAAAAAAGGTGGGCACCAGGCAATCGCATCGTCGTCAAATGACCCTCCAGCGTTCAACTAAAAATATTGCTAAATCTGAAAGAAGCAGAGCCAATGAACGATCATATTATTTTAGAGAGGTTTCGAGAATTTCTTGTCGATGCAGTATGGTAACATGCTAGATTATCAAAATTATAGGATGAAGAACATAAAATTGGATTCAGTACATTAAGTGAATCAATCAAAAAACGGACAAGCTAAGGTCCTATTTTTAGACTGGAGCGAACAAAGAAAAACGTATCATGTACTACTGAATTAACCTCTACTGTACATACAATACCAGCTCACCGGTCCCTACATGATATTCCTCTTCAAACACCTTAAAAGTTTCTGATTGAGATCCATACTAAACGAGCAAAACTATACCTGCTTTTTTATGTGTTAAAATAAAGGTATTTAAAAGGTAGGTGGCACTAGATGCAAACACTTCAGTATGAATCATCGTGGGATAAGACCATATCCAATAAAGATCGTAAAACTATTGAGGAAATTTTTCTAGAAACGAGTTTGCCGAATCATAGTCTTATTCAATTCACTCCTTTATGGCAAGCGATGAATCATAAAGACGAATTATTGGTCACCGTGCTTGTCCATAATTTCAGTCACCAAGTATGTTCATTTATTAGCAAAAAACTGCGTTATCTTGAAAACAACGAAATCATTGCTGAGCATACTTTCACCCTCCCTTCACTAACTGTTCCGCCAGAAACGAGTATGCCATGGACATTCATTTTTCCTGTTGAAAGCCTGAAGAGTCATGGATCATTAGAAAATGGTCGTTTAGTATGTTTTAATGCTGTTTAAATTCAGTGCTTGTCTTCTTTGAATTTCAGTAGAATTCGTGGAAGTAATTCCAAGTGAAAAACTTTGGTAAGTGAATTTCTGTTTCTAAAAAACGTGTCGCAAAACGAAAAGCCTGACCTTTTTGTTTTGCAACACTTCCGAACATTCCCCTCTTAACTCCTATTAAAAAATTGGCTCTTTTTTTGAAGTTGGTCACCTACAAACAACGCTTCCATTGCAAGGAAAAGGCATTCTATTCTTTGTTGACAGAAAATAGTACTGTTATTTTTTATTGAAATTATGAATAATGATAACTACATAGGTATTCTCTCGAATGAAAAGTCGGCAAGAAATTTACGCACTTGTTTGCGGACTGTGGAAATGGAACTGCAGATTCGAATAACCGCAATTTCATGGGCTTCCCTCTTCTCAAAGATTCATTGAATTTAAGCTAGTATACCCGTATTATAAAATATAGAAATAATCTAAGTCGTAACAATTATGTTATGAACATACTAATTGAGAAGGAGGATTTACTATGTCCAATGAAATATACCAATTAGTAGCGATTATTATTTATATGGCTGCGATGGTTTTCATCGGTTGGTATGCATTTAAACGAACATCTAACCTAACGGACTACATGCTTGGCGGACGTTCACTTGGACCAATGGTTACGGCTCTCAGCGCTGGCGCTGCGGATATGTCGGGCTGGTTACTTATGGGGCTTCCGGGTGCAATCTATTTGAGCGGTCTTGTTGAAGCATGGATTGCAGTCGGACTTACGGTCGGTGCATATTTAAACTATGTACTCGTTGCACCACGTCTTCGCGCCTATACGGAAGTGTCGAATGATTCCATTACGATTCCAAGTTACTTGGAAAGTCGTCTGAAAGATAAATCGCGTCTATTACGGATTGCTTCAGGTATTATTATTCTTATTTTCTTTACTTTCTACGTATCTTCCGGAATGGTTGCGGGCGGGAAATTTTTCCTTAGCTCATTCGGACTTAACTATCATGTCGGTCTTTTGATCGTATCTGCCGTCGTAATTTTCTATACACTGTTTGGTGGATTTTTGGCGGTTAGCTATACGGATGTTGTCCAAGGTCTTATTATGTTTTTTGCACTTCTACTTATACCGATAGCCGGGTTATTTCTTACAGGAGGTATTTCGGACACAGCCACGAGCATTCGGGAAGTTAATCCACAATTGTTAAACTTCATTTCCGGTGCTTCCTTCCTCGGTATTTTGTCAGCTGTTGCATGGGGGCTTGGTTATTTTGGTCAACCGCATATTATTGTCCGTTTCATGGCGATCAGTTCGGTTAAAGAAGTGAAAAGCGCTCGTCGCATTGGAATCAGTTGGATGTTCCTCAGCCTTTTTGGAGCTGTTGCAACGGCACTTGTCGGGGTTGCTTATTATCAGCAAAATAACGCTACACTTGCAGATCCGGAAACCGTGTTTATTACTCTCGGTCAAATCATCTTCCATCCGTTCATTTCGGGAATTATGCTTGCAGCTGTCCTTGCAGCTGTTATGAGTACGATTTCTTCGCAGCTGATCGTTACGTCTTCGGCGCTCATTGAAGACTTGTATAAAGCGATTATAAAGACAGACGCAACAGATAAACAATACGTATTTTTAGGTAGAATGGCTGTCCTTGTCGTATCAATTATAGCGGGTGCGCTCGCTTGGCCAAATGACGAATCCATTTTGAAAATCGTATCGTTCGCATGGGCGGGGTTCGGTGCTTCATTCGGCCCAGTCATCTTACTTTCCCTATACTGGCGGAGGATTACAGCTACAGGTGCCCTGTTGGGAATGATTGCAGGCGCGATCACCGTTATGATTTGGGGCAATGTTGCTTCATTGTCTAATACAATTTATGAAATTGTTCCCGGTTTCATCATCTGTTGGATTGTTACATACTTTGTAAGTATGGCAACGTATCGACCGAATGCTGAAATTGATAAGGAATTCGGAGAAGCACTTGAACTTCTAAAAAAAGAAAGTTGATTGAAAAGCCTGCAGGATATGCTGCAGGCTTTTCTTCCTTTTGTTTGATGTGCCTATTTTTAACGAGTCCTTGAATCACTCCTCCAAAAATTGGTGATCTATCGGAATTCCTAGTGATTTTTTTACAAATTTGATATTTTCACCTTATTTATTCCGAGAGGCTATATTAGATATTTTCGAGAATCTTGACGTCACAACCGACGAAGGTGTTTCTCTTCCTTTATAGTTATTTATCATAATCGTAATCGTCTTTATACAGGAAACTTCAAATAATACTTCTATGCAATTAGAATAAAAGCCCCGCAGAGATTTCTCTCCACGGAGCTTATCTAAATCATTATTACTTTAATGCAACGAGAATCAGACCCTTTAAATATCTTTACCAATATAATGTTCTCTTAATTCAGTTTCTGGAATTATTGTCTCTTTTTTTGTAACATAGTCAATCAACGCATTAACGTCTTGCGTACCTTCATCAGAGCTAATTAATACCTTTGCATCTCTAAAAGCTGTTACATTATTTCCACCATTAACTACATAGTTTGTAATCGCTAAAGAGTAAGTTTGATTAGGATTAATTGACGTACCATCTGCTAATTTTAAATCTATTATTTTATTTCCTTCAGATGCATTTGGATCATATTTATAGGTAAAACCTGAAGGGAATGCATATCCTCCAGAATAACTATCGCTTGAATTTCCTGCTTGCTCTAATCCGAGCATTAACTGCTCACCTGTCACTTCAATTAACATGACTCTATTAGCAAAAGGCTGAATAGCGTATAAATTTCTTAAAGTGATGTCACCAGCTGGAATGTTACTTCCCCGAGCTCCGCCACCATTGACCCAACCTAAATCAGCTTTGGCCCAGTCGCGAAATGAATCAGCAATTAAATATCCCTTTGGTCGATGTTGAATCTCATTTGTAGATGAAGAAATTTTAATGTCTAACTTAGCTTCCATATCTTGTACATAAGAATCTTCTAATTCTTTTAATGCTGGATCAGAGACAACATTTTCATCTACTTGAATAACTTCATAGTTAAACGTTTTTTCTCCATTTGAATTAAAAGTTATATCAACTCTGACAACACTTCCATAATCCCCCTCAGGTGATACAATTAAACGGCCATCGTCTAATACCGTAATATCAGATTCTGCAGCTGAACTATTTTCTTCTCGGAGGGCAATATCAATTTCTGGAATTTCGTTTAAAATTTCGATATTAGCTTTTAAGCTAATTTGCGTAATCGCAACAATCGTATCAACGTTTTGACTTTGTAATTTTTCTACTGCTGCTTTGGCAGATACTAAATCATCTTTTTCAATCACTTCGCTAAAAGCAGACGTATTTGACATACCACCTGTTAAACCAATATAACCGATTCGTTGGCCGTTCAATTCTTGTATATAAGTTTCATTCCTAGTAAATGGTGTTTCATCCACATTTACAAGATTTGATGATACCCAAGGAAAATTTGAATCATTCATTAATTTTAATGTTTGAGCTGCACCAAAATCGAAGTCGTGTTGCCCAAAGCTAGCTACATCAACACCAATTTGATTAAATGCCTCTACAAATGGTTCCCCACGGTATAATCCACCAAATAATGTACCACCTGCTAAGTCACCACCGAATATAACAGATGAATTTGGATATAGAGTTTGTTGCTGATTAATGACAGTAGACAATCTTGAAATACTACCACGTTCTCCATCTGCCCTAGTTACGGGTGTTATTTCATGTGCATCTTGAAAATACAACAATGACGATGTTGAGCTATTCCCGTCTTATACCACATATTCGTGGCTTTCGGTTCGGGCCTACACCGCACAGGCGACTTTCATCGCATACGGCGTGCTATCAATAGTAATAAAATCTTACAACTTATTTCCCCATTTCTATTTAACCAATCGTATATTAATCTCATTTTGAATCATTGTTAAGTTATTATATTATTAGACTGAAATCGGCAAATAAGCCTTGATACAATTGGGCAAGATCACCAGTAGCCTTGACAAGAGATAGCCTTATATACTCAAAATACATTTTATTACAAAACTACTATAAAATTTACACAATTAACACAATATAGTGATATAATATAAATTCAATAGATTAATCGAAGGTTAGGAGATCAGATAATGTCAATAATGCAAAAACAAAATCTTACATCAGAGGATTTACAACTACTTAGCTCAGAGATGAACAAAAAACAAAAATCAACTGGTACTACTTGGTTACTTTGGTTTTTCACTGGGGGTATGGGTGGACATCGTTTTTATTTAGGGAAAACAGGTACGGCTGTTGCTATGTTATTAACACTTGGGGGTTTAGGTATTTGGACATTTATTGACCTATTCTTGCTAAACGGTATGATTAAAGATACTAACGAAAATATTGAAAATGATATCCTTTCAGAAATCCGTTTATTAAAAAATGCTAAAAAGAACTCTATGGAAGCAATTTAATCGATTGCAGTGAATAATTTGAATATATCGAAGATGGACCTTACATTAGAGGAACTAGCCGTTCTTGAATCAGAAATGTTAAAGCAGAAGAAAAATAAAGAAGCAGCTTGGGGTTTATGGGCTGGATTGGGTTTCTTTGGCGCGCATCGTTTCTATACTGCGAACTATGGGTATGCTTCAGCTATGCTATTAACCAGTATTATTCCGATATTTGCAATTATTATTATATTATCTACAGTGGAGTACTACTATGGCTTTACTCAATTTCTCATGACCATATTCATTTTCCTTTTATTTGGTTCTGTTATCTGGTCATGGATTGACGCTTTCTTTTTGAATAAACGAATTAATGATTTGAATGAGAATACAGAAATTCAAATTATCAACTCAATCAGAGAACAAAGAAACTTACGGAAACCAGAATGATTTTCATTCTGTTCGGGCTGTCGAGAAATCCTCTCGACAGCCCTATTTTTTCTTTATTAACACGGTGTTTCCCATGTTTAATACGCGAGAACACCCAAAACAAAATAGAATTTTTCCTTCTCGCCGGGCTTGCCTCTGCTCGACATCATTAACGAAAAATTGATCAATACATAGTTTTCTCTTTTATCCTCGATAAAGTGCGCCTTTATTACTCTAGAAGATAATCGAAGTCCTTCATTAAATCCAATCGACCCTTTTCAAAATAAGGATTTTCGACCGTACTTCCAAAACCCATTTACTTATGATACTGTTTACAAAACCTGTAACAGACCCTTTGAAGAAAAATAATGCTACTTTAAGAAAGAGGTAGCATTATTTTGTACTTATAGTAAACCATGACAAGGCGTCAACTAAATTGAAAAAAACAGATAGAACTCATGTACCACAAAAAGTTTGGTAAGGGGTTATTGACTTTGGCAGTGTGGAGTATTCAGCCTGTTCAGTGGAATGCTCATAAGGATTTGAAAGAACTTCCAAGAGCCGCTCCATCACACTGTAATCTTCTTGTTCCACTGCAGCTTCTAATGCCGCTTCTACTCGGTGGTTTCGTGGGATTACAGCAGGATTGCTGTTTCGCATCAATTGATTTACGGAGTCCTTCGATTCCTGTTGTCTGCTTAATCTCGCCTGCCAGATCTCATGCCATTGAGCGAATTCCGGGGTGCCAAACAGGACCGTATCCTCCTGTCGATCAAAAGTTAACGCGCGGAAAGTATTGGTATAATCCGCTTGATACTTCTTCATCAGACTGAGGAGGCCATTGATAAGGGCTTCATCCTCTGACTCTTCGTTAAAGATCCCCAGTTTTGCTCTCATTCCAGCGAGCCAATTAGCGTGATACAACTCCATAAAATTTGAAATTTCGTCCTGAGCAATTTCGACAGCCTGCTCCTGATTATCATGCAATAGTGGCAATAAAGTTTCAGCAAATCGGGCAAGATTCCACCCGGCCATATACGGCTGATTACCATAGGCATAGCGGCCTTGAATATCAATGGAACTGAATACCGTTTCTGGGTCATAGCTATCCATGAAGGCACAAGGACCATAATCAATCGTTTCTCCACTAATGGTCATGTTGTCGGTGTTCATTACACCATGAATAAAGCCAACCAGTTGCCATTTGGCAATAAGCTTCGCCTGACGCTTGATCACTTCTTGAAGTAAGGAAAGATAGGGATTCCCGTTAGCTTCAATGTCTGAATAATGACGCTTTATTGTATAGTCAGCCAAAGTCCGAAGTTCATCAACTGTACCCCATTGTGCAACATATTGAAAGGTTCCGACGCGCAGATGACTGGCAGCCACCCGAGTCATAATTGCCCCAGGTAACTCGGTCTCGCGGATTATTGACTCACCAGTTGTCACCACTGCTAGACTACGAGTGGTAGGAATACCTAATGCATGCATAGCTTCACTGATGATGTATTCGCGTAACATCGGCCCAAGCGCCGCGCGACCATCACCCCCGCGGGAGTATGGCGTTCTTCCTGCACCCTTAAGCTGAATATCTACCCTCTCACCTCGGGACAGGATTTGCTCGCCTAGTAGCACCGCCCGGCCGTCCCCTAACATGTTAAAATTCCCGAATTGATGTCCCGCGTAAGCTTGAGCAAGAGGCTTAGCACCTTTGGGAATCTGGTTGCCAGCAAGCATCGCTACGCCATCTTCGCTTTCCAGCTCTTGAATGTTCAAACCCAAAGATGTTGCCACCTGGTTATTAAGAATAATCAACTTTGGTGAGCGCACAGGAGTTGGGTTAATACTGGTAGAAAATGATTTCGGCAGACGGGCATAACTGTTGTCTAAGTTCCAACCTATTTCTTTACTCATTGCCATAGTTTCTCCTTTTCTTCTTTTGACTTTTGTACATTCCAAAACACACTACAGTCCTTTTTAATGTCTACCTCTGCCAAGTTATTATACCGTTTCCACAGGCATATAGCGCCTTTTAAGTAAAGGTGATTGCCCATCACCATCACTGTTCTAGCTTTGACATCTTGATATTTAAGTTGTTACATTATTAATTAATGATGGTTTTCGTTCGACCATAGAAGAAAGGACATATTTTAAATGACAACTTCAGAAAAGAATGTAAGGACTTGCAACAAAGGACATACATATTATAAAAGTAGCGATTATCCAACCTGTCCGACTTGTGAGCAAGAACGCAAACCCGTTAATGGATTTCTTTCATTGCTCTCGGCACCAGCAAGACGAGCGTTAGAAAACAATGGGATAACTTCTTTACAAGATCTATCAAAATATAGTGAAAAAGAGATTTTACAATTTCACGGTATGGGACCAGCTTCTTTACCTAAACTTAGGTCTACTTTGAAGGAAAATGGGTTAATATTCAGAAACTAAACACCAAGAATGATTATACTTACAGGAATGCATTTTATTTGATTTTTTCTTCAAGTAACGAATGAGCACGACCTTAATACGTGTAACAATCATTCAAACGCTCAGAGTGATAATGCTCTGAGCGTTTTTGTTTGTAAAAGAGATAGGCCGCTTTCAATATGAGATTTATATTTGAAGATTCTTCGTATTTACTATTATGTGAAAAGGTTGTTTAATTATTAACAGCCATTCGACCAAGGGGGCTATTTTCATCAATGATATCCTGTATATCAAATACAGAGATTGGGAACATAGGGAAACCAAAAACATATGGAGTGATTTCATATAGTTGAAAATAGATAACGAGGACTTTATCCGCAATGTAATAGTCTTGATTAGGCCGAATGACTGTGAAGCCGTTGATTAGCTGAATATCACGTTGCTTAATTTGTGAATGAATTAAGGCTGATAGTCTTTTGACATAATCACTTCCAGGTTTAAACAAGTCTTTAAGTTCACAAAGCCCCCCCGTTTGCAAGTCAAACGTTAAAGACTTTATATACGTCATCCCATGAGCAGCATGGTAATGGTAAGTATAATTGGAAAGTGCTAAGCTCAGAACCTGGCGTTGATTGTTTTTTATTTCATACGACCCAATCATTTGTACTACAGTTGTCGGCATATTCCCAACTTGTTGATTTATGAGTTGCTGGGTTTGATCGACAATCGCTCGATTAATTGATCTTTCCATTTCTAGATTTTGCATACCTATTACTTTAGGATAAAACACTGTTTTATCCGGGCCGCTGCTGATTTCAACCGTTTTAATGCTAACTGGAAGCATAACGGGCATATTTATCTATCCTTTTCTAATTTTTATACCAATGTATTCTTGAAAGAGTAAATGTATGCAAAAAACAAAAGTGAAGGAGCACGGAACCTTATCCCAAACTTTTTCAAGAATTTCTTTTCCGATCGGTAGTGACAAATGGTAAATCCCCACTAAATTTTATATTCATTTATGCTATTATAGTAAAATAGTCTTTTTTATTAAAGGTCCTATTAAACAACCATATTGTTACCATAAACCACGAGGTACACATTTAACGAGAGTTTACATACGTATGCAACTCACTGCCCATGTACCACGCAAAAGATGATCAAATACTTACAATTAAGTACAACAAAAGGAGTATGTATGAAAGAATTTTATACTCAAATCAGTAAAAGATTATATTATACGGTAGTGCTCATCATCATCGCTCTAATGGTGGCAGGGATGTTATTATCTATTCCACATTATGGTGAACTTGAGGCAGGTTACACGTTACATAGTGTGCTTGCAATCGTTCTATCGGCATGTTTATTGCTTTATCCTAAATATGAAAATCATATCTTTAGGGTTGTCATTATTATCGTAGGATCCGCTTATTTCTATACAATTTTCTTTTTATATCCTGAAACTTGGTCTACCTTTATCTTTCTATGTTTAATCCCAGCTGTCTCCATTTTATTTTTTGATTCAAAGCTATTTTATTTTTCATTACTAATAAACGGGCTTTCAATCGCAGTTACGTTTTGTTATATTGTGCTGATTGATCAAGGAAGTTTATATCCTCACATCAAACAAGATGTAGTTGGAAATATTATCAATTTTATAGGCAGTCAAGTGCTTATTTATTTTATTTATCGAACATCAAATTTACGTATAATAAAACAGCAGTTATATTATGAACAATTACAAAATTCGGAACGATTAAAGACAACCAGCCAATTATCAGCTGCTGTTGCACATGAAATTAGAAATCCGTTGACAGTTGTTAAGGGTTTTTTACAGCTTTACAATGAAAAAGACACACCAATGAGTAATGAGACAAAAAATCATTTTACTTTGATGATTGACGAATTAAATACGGCAGAACAAGTCATTGCTCAATTTTTATCTATAGCTAAGCCCGATAAAGATAAAATAATGGAAATTGTGAATGTGAAAGATGTGCTTCATAGTGTAACAGATTTACTAAAATCATATGGACTCTTACATGATAATACGATTAATTTAAGTGTGGATGAAGATTGCTATATCTACGCCAACAACATTGAGTATAAACAATTAATGATCAATATTATTAAAAATGCCATTGAAGCCTCAAAAATTGGCGATTCTGTTCTTGTTACGGCGAAAAGAAAAAAGCATTTTGTCGAGATGAAAGTAGCGGACCATGGTTTCGGCATGTCAGAAGTGGAAGTTAAATCTCTCGGTACTCCTTTTTACTCGTT
This sequence comes from Paenibacillus sp. FJAT-29882, assembly GCF_001510645.1. GTDB lineage: Bacteria > Bacillota > Bacilli > Bacillales > DSM-1321 > Peribacillus. The sequence continues at coordinate 245,283 of NZ_LMVB01000002.1, forward strand.
AAAAAGTAATGGAACAGGACTAGGTTTAATGATTTGCTATCATATTACCGAAAAATACAATGGGACCATTGATTTCCAAAGCTCAAAAGGTGAGGGAACAACAGTGACGATCCGCTTTCCATCAAAGAAATCGTAAGGATGTTTTAAACATTTGCAATATGAGATTTCTAGCACTTGATGAGGAAAGAACGTACAGAATTGTGAATAAATTTACTTCCCTAGAAGGAAAGATACATTTTAATCAAAAAAAGTTTGAAGTTAAGTTGTAATACTAATAGGGGCTCCCCATAACGAAAGGGTCAGACCTCGCAATGACTCTAACAGTATTTTACTACTATTTACTGTTTAGAGGGGACGAGGTCAGACCCTTTTGGGATATACTCTTTTTTGATTTCATTTTTATGGTTTACCGTTATTTATGGTACGGTCCACCGTAACACCTCTAAGTGAGATTTACTTTTGATCTTTATTTCTAATATACTTCTATCCTACAATTTTTTCTTCCCCATTATCTTTCTTAATGGTACATGACTCAATGTAGTTTAAGAAGCCTTCCTCTCTTTTATTGATTTCTTGACACCTTCTTTTGGAATCGTAGCTACTATAGCTAGTAAAGCTAGTCCAGCAAAAATAACATTTACCAGCAACCCTATACTTGCGGCCGCTTCCATATTTCCAGCCTTTTCAACTACACTATAAACAGTCACAGATATCGCTAAACCGAATGAGCCACCAAGTGTACTAGACATTTTATAAATACCTGCTGCCTCTCCTGCCTTTGCTTGCGGAACATTGTCTACGGCTGTATCTGTAGATGGTGTTGCGTAAAGCCCAAGTCCAATCCCATACACGGTAAAACCAATAAAAACAACAACGGAATAAACCGAATTTGGTAAGATTGTTAAGGTCATTAACATAATTCCAGCCATCACTAAAAGACAAGCTAAGATCATCGGTTTTCTTGGACCATTTCGTTGTAATACTTTTTCACCCACACGAATCATCACTAATACAGCAACTAAATTGCCAAAAGATAGTAACCCAGATTGAAAAGAACTGTATCCTCTTGCCATTTGGACATAGGTATTGGCAACAATAAGTGCTCCCGCTACAGCATTCATTAAAAAGTTTGACACCGTAGCCCCAGTAAAATAGTTATTTTTAAATAAAGAAAGATCGATAAATCCGTTAGATTTTCCTTTTACAACGTTTAAAAATACCCAACCTCCTATGACAGTGACAGCCATTAACGTTAACGAAATGGGGCTTGTCCAACCGAAGTCCTCTCCACGTGTAATGACAACATTTAAAGCGACCATCACTAGGAGAAAGATAACAAAGCCAGAAAAATCAAATTTTGATGCATGGCTTTGTTCTGCTTTACTCTCTGGTATATCTTTTATCAAAAACATAGATAGCAAAGTGAAAATGATGGAAAAAATAAAGATCCAACGCCATCCCAAAGACGTAGCAATTAAACCTCCAGCAAACGAACAAATGCCTGCGCCGCCCCAAGATCCAAAAGACCAGTAGCTTAAGGCTCTTTGTCGATCAGCACCGTCAAAATAGGTTTTCACCAAAGCAATCGTCGCAGGCATAATACATGCTGCCGAGAAGCCTTGAATCACACGCCCAATCATTAAGAGAACTGTCTCCTGTGCAAAGACGAGGCAAAGTGAACCAATTATATTTAATAGTAAGCCAATAGTCGTAATTTTCTTGCGTCCAATTCGATCAGATATTCCTCCAGCTACTACAACAAACATACCTGAAAATAATCCAGATAAACTAATGGCTGTATTCAAAAGACCCAATGAAATTCCCAAATCTAACTGAACTTCCGGTATCACATTTATTAGTGACTGTGAGAAAAGCCAATAAGTAAGCACCCCAAACACAATCCCCGTTATCATTCTGTTATTACCTTTATAGCTTGTTTCCATGGTAAACCTCTCCTTTTGGTTAATATCCATTAAACTAACTATGCCTCTTCAGTGATGATGATCGTGTAAATTGCAGGCACAACAAAGAAGGGCAGAGAAAAACATTCTGTTTTTCTCTGCCCTTCTCTGTCCTTTTACCTGAGAGTTTAGCTCATTGGAGCCTTTCCCCTTTGGTGGCGTATCGATTCATACGCTCTCTCCAGAGGCGTGTCCAGTTGCAGTTTCTTCTACCTGAGAGATTCGCTTCAAGGGTCTTATTGAAGTTTGCTCCTTCGGTGGCTTATACTAAACACTCTCCTGCAACTTTCATCCATCTATTTTTTCTATATATTTGGAATAATTATTAAATTATAACACGTCAACTGAAAATAGAAAACGCTTTCATTAATTATTGTCACCGTGATGCCTCGAAACATAAATAATGTCTCTTAATAAGAGCAAAATAAAAGGCATGAACTCAAGTAATAATACCAAGTTCATGCCATGCAAACTACCAATTACAAATCGATAAGACTCGGAGGTAGCTTTTTAAATCCTTTTGTTGTAATAAGCGCATAGACAACCCCAATTGCCAGCCATATAAAGCCTACTTTTAACGTCGTTGGTGATAAATTAATAAATAAGTAGAAACAGATTAAGAAACCGAGGCCCGGAATTAATAAATAACGGATAAATTTCTTCTCTTTTTTACGGAAATAGTAATACACAATAACAGATAGGTTAACAAACATAAAACCAGTTAAACCGCCAAAGCTCATTAATTCTGCAACAAAATCGATTGATAAGAAAAGGGCTCCAGCAATACTAATGCTGCACATCAATAAAATATTGTAGATCGGTGTTTTATATTTAGGATGTAAATGTGTAAAGAACTTTTTCGGTAGAACCTCATCACGCCCCATACTAAACATTAAACGTGAAGCACTTGCTTGACCTGTTAAACCAGCTGTAAAAGTTGAAACGATAATCGCTACTGTATAAAGTGTTACAAGCACCGCACCACCTGCTACATTCGCAATATCAAATAATGCTGTATCTGCTGAGCTAAAGTTATTTACATCTGGCCAGACTAGCTGGGCAACATACGCTTGCACGATAAAAATAACTCCACCGATTAAACAAGAAAGAATGGCCGCTTTCCAAATATCATTTTTTGGATTCACCGATTCTTCCGATAAGGTTGTAATCGAGTCAAATCCTAAAAATGAGAAACATGCCATGGCTGCACCTGAAATGATGGCTGACATTACAAATGTTTCGTTATTAAAGAACGGAGTAATCGATACTAAAGCCGATGCACCATCCTCTACCATAATCGCCTTCATACAAAAAACAACGAAGATGACAACAACGATTCCCATAAATAACACTAAAATTTGGTTCGTTTTTGCTGCCACTGCAATTCCAAGAATATTTACGACAGTAATAACTCCAGCAATAATGAATACCCATACCCAATATGGAATAGATGGCATTAATGCATTGGCATAGGAGGCACCAACCATAAAGACGATTAAAGGCACTAATACATAGTCCATAAACATGGCCCAGCCGGCAAAAAAGCCTAAATGTGGATGAATCGCACGTTGTGTATACGTATATGTTGAACCGGAAACTGGAAACGCTGCAGCCATCCTGCCATAGCTATATGCCGAAAACATCATCGCAACCATCGCGATTAAATACGCTAATGGCAACATACCGCCTGTAGACTGTGCTGCAAAACCATATATATAAGCAGGCGCAATGGGCGTCATAAAGGCGATGCCATAAATCACCAAATCCTTCAGTGTTAGAACACGCTTAAAATGAGGAGCTGCACTGTCTTGATTTGCATTACTTTGTCCTTGACTCATTTAAAAAGCTTCCTCTCTATTTTTGAACAACAGTACGTTGTTCAATTTCCTCTGAAATGAATTGAATGGTTTCATCTGTGCTCATCACTTGGCAATAAATTTGATTCATGATCATGATTTCTGCATCATGTAACTCTTTCGTTGCCGCTGCGCAAGCATCTTCTACTAAAATTACTTCAAAACCAGCGTCTGCTAAGCTACGTACAGTTGAGGCAACACATTGGTCTGTTACAACACCTGTACATACAACGGTTTCAATGCCCATATTACGAAGTAAAAATTCATAGTTTGTTCCACTTAAAACACTGTCTGTCGTTTTATTTACCACGATTTCATCTTCTAATGGTTTTAATTCATCTACCATTTCTGCACCTGGATCACCGATTGGTAATAAGATATTATTCCAACCTGGGCGACGTTGTACAGGAGAACGGTCACGTCCATCCTTATGATGACAAGCAATCCGTCCGAAAGTGACTTCTAATTGATTGGCACGGAAAAAGTCTAGTAGTTTTTTATTGTTTGGAATCGCTACGTTATCGATACGATCATAGAAAGATTCCCACTTATCGAACATGCCTTTTTCTCGTGCAACTTGAGCATCCAATCCATCACGGCTAATAAATTGATTTTGCATATCCACGACTAAAAGTGCTGTTTTTGCTGGATCTAATTTCATTTTATCTTCGCCCGTCGGGATAAATTCGTAATAAAGTGTTTGCAGTTTTTCCATATTCATTTCCTCCATCTTAGCCTATACAAGCTATATTCATTTTTTCAATACAAAACATTCGTGAGCATCTGATCCTAACTTAAATGATGAAAAAGGTTCGGGCTCTAAAAAACGTATCACCTTATAAAGGTGGCGGTGCGGAGCTGATTTTTTGGAAGCCCCGCCCCTTTTCCATAGAAAAAAGAGATCCCTCTATATGCTAAAGGAATCTCTTAAAGGCAATAAAAAAAGACTAGATACCTTCCGAGAAAGAACCCGGAAATCGATGTAGCCATTCCAAATTCCTCACCCTTTTATCTCTACTGAGAGATAGCACAACTTAATAAATTGGGTAACTTATTAAGACAGTCCTGTAATTATTCATTACAGACCCAGCACATAATGGCGAGAACTCATTATATACTTCGGCGACATTTCCTTCTGCATAGCTTCTTCGTCTTCTCTGACTCCACTAAGCACTAATAAATATCGCGCCTCTACCTCACAATTATAAAAAGCGAGGTATATTTATTCATTATAATTATTATATAATTATAAATATTGCGATGTCAATATAATATTTATCTATTAATTATTCCAAAAATAAGAAAATACAGGAAAACACTAACATAGAAAATGATATATTAATATAACATTCAAAAACACCAGTACAAGATATTCTTTTAACCAACAAGCTCCGGTTTTAGAATAGCAAAAAAACTCATTTGCCATTCATTATTGCAAATGAGTAATAATCACTAGCTGACATCTAGCTTTTTTTTAATATGGCTTGTATGAATCATTCTACTTTAATTGTTTTGCTCAATGCATTGGTAAACCGCCATCATATCTCGTTTATTCAACTCGCGAATACGATTGAAAATTGGAATATCACTAACAGCCTCATTTACTAAGCTCTCAGCCACAACATCACGTACTTTGCCAGTTAGCCATGTTTGCACGTCAAAACCATCGACGATTTCCTTACGCCCTTTTTCATTGATACCACTTGCATCACAACTCACACATGGTATCGATAATTTGTACACACCGTCATGGAGACCATCTTCTGAAATGACTTTCTTCCCTTTACAGAATGGGCATGGATGACTTTTTTTAATCTTATTTATTTGGGTAACAATTTTTTTGTAACCAAATGCTTCATAAACATACGTTAGTTTTTTGTATTTTCCATTGGTGAAATACTTATCAATAATTGTTTCTCTTGTTTCGTCAATATTGGCAAAATCACAAATTGTTATCAGATTTTTACTGCTTATAGCTTCGATGTTTCCTTTAATTCTGTCCCAGAATGGTAAGACATTTTGTAATACCATTTCATAGTGGGCAAAGCTTGCCTGTTCCAGTTCAAGCATTTTCAGTGCGACTTGTGTTTCCCTAGGCAACAGGGAGACATCTTCCGTCAAGGCCATCTCGCCACCAACAATAGATTTCATTTTTACGAGTTCCGGTAACTCACCTACCATTTTCAAAACCTGATCAAGCGGCTGATGAATAATCTCACGAATATCTGTGTCGCCAAATTCGAGCTTTTTATGATGGCTTAGCACGGCGCCCTGACAAATTGGACAGGTAATCATCTCTTTTGACGCTTTCATATGCTCTTTAATAATCGATTTCGAAATGGACATATACATCCCAAGAATTTTATTAAAGCCATCCCACGTCCTCCGCGCTTTGCCTTTCTTATCATAGAATGACTTTTCCCAATACCCGTATAAAAAGGTATGCTTCTCTGCTTCTGTCATCTCATGATAGCTTTTACTAATATCTTGACCAAGTTCATTCTTGATCTCATCAAAAAGGAATTGCAATTTCGGATATTGATAATATTTTAATACCTCCATCACGTCTGAATGCAATAGGCCATCCCAAAATGGTACGGTTTTGTCTTGAATGACAACATCAATATCAAATTTTTCAATCATCCGGCGGCCCGAGCAGCTTGGACAATGATTATCTTGATCATAGAAATCGAAGCTTCTTGTATCTTTATTGGTTGGATGCGCCGCCACAATATGGTTGATTAGACCGCCAATTTCATAGAGAAAACTATATTGACTATACAAATGTCTTTCAAAATCAATGGCGATGACGGGTGCAATGGTTTCAGATTCATATTCACCATAAATCAATCGAGCCATTGATGATAAGCTTTTTAAGATGCCGCCCTTATAAAGGTTCTCTGCATTTTTAAAATAGTCAATCTGATTTTCTTCTAAATAGTGAATACCCTTTTGCTGCTTGAGTGTGGAAGAAAGATACAATGGGTCAACTCTATCTGCACTGTTTTTTTGGCGATAATAATCATCATGACTGACAACATCAAGATGTTCTACAGACGCATGCTGTCTTTTACCAAAATCAACGATAAAGTCAGAGCTTTCTAGCATGTAAGAATTATGTTCAATCATCATGATTGAGACGGATTCATCTTGCAGAATGCCCCTAATACTATCAATGAATTGGTTTAAAATATTTTGTGATAAACCTTTTGAAGGCTCGTCAAAAATAAAAAGCGTATGTGGGTTTCTCGAGTTAGCAAACAGCTCCGAAACTAAATGAACACATTGAAATTCACCAGTTGATAAGGACTGTGTTTTTCTTTCCAACGTCAAATAACCCAGTCCAAGTTTAATCAGTAAGCTCAAGCGTTTATGAGCGATGTCTTGATTTGGTAGTTCTTCAATAATATCTTCAATTGAGCGCTGAAAAATATCTTCAATATCTTCACTATATTTTGTCAGTTTCTTTTTAATATCAAGAAAAGTCGCAACGGTTGACCGACTGGTAATCGATTGATTTCGATCTTGACCTACCATAACTAGTTTATCTTTTGGATATCGCTTCAGAAAATCTTTGGCTATACATTCATTGACAAGTGTAGATTTACCACATCCAGACTCACCCGTAACGGTTACAAGTCTATTTTGGGGAATCTGAATTTCAGCCATTTGAATATTACGGCAATATAGATCATGAAATTGATAGTATTCTGTTGGTATTGCCTGATTTCGTTCCCAATGGATTGGTTGTGGGCGTGGTGATTCTTCCACGATTTTTCCGCCATATTTCCCACTACCAGGACCAAAGAACAATTGCTCATTCGTTGTATCGAGCACTGTGTCTGAATGATCAATGAGCCAAATTTGATTTTTATAGCCTAATTGTTTAATCTGTTCCAAAATTTGCAATAGTGTTTGGTGATCAAGCCCAACGGAGATTTCATCAATAATAATAACGGTATTTTCACTTGCTGCCATGAATTCTGCCAAGTAAAGTCGTGTTAATTCTCCACCTGACAATGTACCCATAATACGATTTAATGTTAAGTAACCAATACTCATATTGATCATATTTTTAAGAATATGCTGTTTTGCTTCACTAATATGTAATTCTTCTGCAAGGGAAAGAATCAATTCAATGTTTAAGTTGTTGATATCGGAAATACTATGTGGTTGATCCAATAATTCTATTCTTTTTTGCTCAACTTCTGGATTATAGCGCTTGCCCTCACACTTTTTACATTCGACATTTTGGGTAGTACCGCGTCCTTTACACTTAGGACACCAGCCTAATTCATTATTAAATGAAAACACTTCTGGAGAAAGATTAAATTTCTCAGCAAGCCGCACGCGGAGGTCTTTAAAAACGCCCGTATGGGTGCCAATCGTTGAACGTGGATTGGCAGAAATGGCTGATTTTCCGAGAAACAGGACTAAAGGCATTTCTTCCATCTTGATGGCACTGAAATTGGTTTCCATTATATTAGGAAATAAATACTGATATTCAGCCTTTGGCAATAAGGAAACGAGACGCTTCTTAGATTCTTCACCAATTGTTTGGCAAAAAGTTGTTTTACCAGATCCAGACAAACCAGCAATTCCTAACGATTTATCTACTGGTAGTACTGCATCTAATTTGTTAATATTGTTCGCAATTAATTGATTGATTTTCATAGTGAATGATATCCTCTCAATTCTCTCAATTTAGTTTTTCTTATGTTGGCATAACGACTAATAATTATGTTGTGTTATTTCGAATTGACGTACTCATACTAATTGTAAACGAATCGATGATGTAAAGCTTACCATTCATGCTTTCAAAGAATAAAAGAAATCTAAAGCCTTTTTTGATCAAAGAGCCCTTTTGGTATTATTCATTTAGAGATTTAATTCATCGTAAATTTTTAAACAGGTCTACGAATCCACCTATCTTTCCATGACAGTACTCAAAGAGGATAGCAAGCATACTATCCTCTTTGAGTACTGTTTCTATTTAATTTAATTACCAGTTCATTAAAGAAAATAGATGGACCTATTTACTTTCAAAGAAAAGCACTTTTTCAGTGAGCTCGGACTGCCCCATTAGACATCTACGAAATGAAATATTTGAGGGTCAATGTACCTGTCCCTTAGTTCCCTAACATCCTGGAGAACCGATAATCGTATTTTTTACCATATCAAGCAGATTGGAAATCTTACTTTTGGAAAATTCATTGTCTAGGCGATTCCCTAAAAGTCAACAGTAACAACTTCAGCCCACTGACATTCTCAGTTCTTCACCGCTTGAGATCCATTTATCAGCAACGTCTTGTGCAATATCTGACTCTGTTGAACTACCCACCAGTTATTGAACAGGATCTACCCATAGTCCCTACGGTGAAAACTTTTAGTATCTTGCACGTTGGACTCACCGCACGCTCTACTCTGCTTGGTTTTCGCTACTTCGATACGTGTGGAGCGATTAGAACGTTGAAGATTTTACGCAACAGACGATTTTCCTGTTGTAACCTCCTATCTTCAGTTTTCAAAGAGCGTTTGTACAAATATACAGTAGCACAAACGTTCGCGTTTCTCAACAATTTAGGCTAACGCCTACCGAAATTCATCTCCCACCTACTCATTGGGCTATGCCTTTCTCATCCGTTGAGGAAGGAGTCTTCTTTCGGGAAATGATAAAGTTACTGCCATCACAAAATTCAGATAGCATATAAAAATATTTTACCGGTTTTCTATAAACTGGCACCTAAGTTTTAAGCTAAATTGACACTTTTAAATATACCAATCCTTTGCTAATGTTTTCAGTAAATAAACGGAATTAAGGGGAAAGGATGCTGCTATCATCGGAAACCACTGTATGGACTGAACTCGTTTATCATGTCCAAGTGCTTGATAACGGTATCCATGGTGAAGGTTTTATATAATTTTTCGTTCTGACTGATAGCAGGAATCCGTTGCAGTGTTGACTATCATTAAGGTAACCCTGTTGAAGACGTACGCAATCTAGATTTCAAAGGAAACGGCAACCTTGCACTTCTCCCTTGATGCCTATAAAGAAAAGATAAGAAAGGTTTATGTCTATGCAAAAAACAACGAGTTATTCAAACACACGTACTTTCGATTTAATTCAAACATCAATGTTAATTGCACTCGTATTCGTTGCCACGGTCTTGTTAAATATCAAACTACCGATCACGGCAAATGGCGGTTTAGTTCATCTGGGGACAGCTATGCTCTTTATCGGGTCCATCTTATTTGGTCCTAAAAAAGGCGCCATCGCTGGCGCCGTTGGAATGGGGTTATTTGACTTAATCTCTGGTTGGACATTGTGGGCACCGTTCACTATTTTAGCTCGCGGCTTGCAAGGATATATAGTTGGGAAAATCGCCTGGTCGAAAGGCCGCAACGGAAATAGTATTGGTTTCAATCTATTTGCTACTATCATTTCGGCTCCTTTTATGTTAGCTGGTTATTACATTTGTGAAGGGGTACTATTTAGTAGCTGGATTATACCAGCGGCCTCTATTCCCGGAAACATCGTTCAAAACGTTGTGGGGATCTGTGTAGCCATTCCAGTTTGTGCTGTACTGAAAAAAATTCCGCTTTTTAAATAGTTATTAAAAAGATGGGCAATAACACAAATAATTCTTATAAACATTATTTTATAGTACATGAAAAAGGGGAAACGCTTCGTATATCAAGCATTCTCCTTCTTTTTTCCATTAAACTTCGGATTTAAATGAGATTTACTTTTGATCTTTATTTCCAATATACTTCTATTCCTACAATTTTTTCTTCCCCATTATCTTTCTTTATGGTACATGACTCAATGTAGTTCAAGAAGCCTTCCTCCCTTTTATTGATTTCTTGACACCTTCTTTTGGAATCGCAACTACTATAGCTAGTAAAGCTAGTCCAGCAAAAATAACATTTACCAGCAACCCTATACTTGCAGCCGCTTCCATATTTCCAGCCTTTTCAACTACACTATAAACAGTCACAGATATCGCTAAACCGAATGAGCTGCCAAGTGTACTAGTCATTTTATAAATACCTGCTGCCTCTCCTGCCTTTGCTGTCGGAACATTGTCTACGGCTGTATCTATAGATGGTGTCGCATAAAGCCCAAGTCCAATCCCATACACGGTAAAACCAATAAAAACAACAACGGAATAAATCGCATTTGGTAAGATTGTTAAGGTCATTAACATAATTCCAGCCATCACTAAAAGACAAGCTAAGATCATCGGCTTTCTTGGACCACTTCGTTGTAATATTTTTTCTCCTACACGAATCATCACTAATACAGCAACTAAATTGCCAATAGATAATAACCCAGATTGAAAAGAACTGTATCCTCTTGCCATTTGGACATAGGTATTGGCAACAATAAGTGCTCCCGCTACAGCACTCAGTAAAAAGTTTGACACCGTAGCCCCAGTAAAATAGTTATTTTTAAATAAAGAAAGATCGATAAATCCGTTAGATTTTCCTTTTACAACGTTTAAAAATACCCAACCTCCTATGACAGTGACAGCCATTAACGTTAACGAAATGGGGCTTGTCCAACCGAAGTCCTCTCCACGTGTAATGACAACATTTAAAGCGACCATCACTAGGAGAAAGATAACAAAGCCAGAAAAATCAAATTTTGATGCATGACTTTGTTCTACTTTACTCTCTGGTACATTTTTAATTAAAAACATAGATAGCAAAGTGAAGATGATGGAAAAAATAAAGATCCAACGCCATCCCAAAGACGTAGCAATTAAACCTCCAGCAAACGAACAAATGCCCATGCCGCCCCAAGATCCAAAAGACCAGTAGCTTAAGGCTCTTTGTCGATCAGCACCGTCAAAATAGGTTTTCACCAAAGCAATCGTCGCAGGCATAATACACGCTGCCGAGAAGCCTTGAATCACACGCCCAATCATTAAGAGGACCGTCTCCTGTGCAAAGACGAGGCAAAGTGAACCAATTATATTTAATAGTAAGCCAATAGTCGTAATTTTCTTGCGTCCAATTCGATCAGATATTCCTCCAGCTGCTACAATAAACATGCCTGAAAATAAACCGGATAAACTAATGGCTGTATTCAAAAGTCCCAATGAAATTCCCATATCTAACTGAACTTCCGGCATCACATTTATTAGTGACTGTGAGAAAAGCCAATAAGTAAGCACCCCAAACACAATCCCCGTCATCATTCTGTTATTACCTTTATAGCTTGTTTTCATGGTAAACCTCTCCTTTTTGGTTAAATATCCATTAAACTAACTATGTCTCTTCAGTGATAATGATCGTGTAAATTGCAGGCACAACAAAAAAGGGCAGAGAAAAACATTCTGTTTTTCTCTGCCCTTCTCTGTCCTTTTACCTGAGAGTTTAGCTCATTGGAGCCTTTCCCCTTTGGTGGCGTATCGATTCATACGCTCTCTCCAGAGGCGTGTCCAGTTGCAGTTTCTTCTACCTGAGAGATTCGCTTCAAGGGTCTTATTGAAGTTTGCTCCTTCGGTGGCTTATACTAAACACTCTCCTGCAACTTTCATCCATCTTATATTTTCTGTATTTTCAGAATTATTCTATATTTATAGAATAATTCTGAAAATCGATCATGTCAACTAAAATCGAAAACGCTTTCAAAAACTACTGTCACTTTGACGCCCAAAACATTCGTTTCACAAGACGTTCCACGGAAGGTATTAATATGAATGAAATGGAGAGCTTTACAGTGATCTGCTTCTCCTCTTGTATGAAGGACATGGGGCGGGGCTTCGCGACTTATTAATATAGCCAATCTACTTAGCAGGTCTACTCATTGTACCTTGAAAGCACCCAAAATCCGGCTCCTCACCGCCACCATTGTGATTAGGTGGGTGTAGCGTGGTACACGACTAATCCTTTATATTTATAGTAAATGGTGGCGTGATAACGCCATATTCATTTTGTATATAAAATAGCACTCAATAAAGAGGTTATGGGAACATTGCTGTGAAAAAGGATCTTTCAGATGGTAACAGACCACCTAAACTATCAATTATTCAGATAATTCAGCTGAAGGAATTGGCTAACCGTTCCCATGATTCTCCCCTTTTCACTAATCTTAGTTTTTAGTAACTTTCGGTTTACTTTCTAATAATCCCTTAAAACTTTCGTGATGGGATATTGTCCTTGTTAGCAGGTTATGTTGCAGCAAATTATTTAGCAAATGAAGGGGTATGTCAAGGAGTCTAATGAGGAGGTAACGCTCTGAAAGTCTCCCCCTAGTTGCCACCTAAAATATCCTAATAATGTACTATTTCCATTTTCAATACAAGCCGTTTTTATGCTTCCTTAAAAACAATAAACAAAACAGATAACTCCTCTGATCGTAATTAGAGGAGTACATCTATGATCTCTTACCTATAGAAAATAAAGGAGACTGGATACGTCCAATCTCCTTCTCGCTTATTAAAGACTTTATCTATAACTGAAAAAAAACTATTTATTTTCTTCAATTTAGACAATGTTATTTTTCAACTTTTCGAAACATGTTTTTATCAGGATCGTTCCTGAACCATAGAGGAGTAGGATAGCAAAGCAAGCAACAATTCTGATACAGCATCAATCGGGTGCTTATACAGAATTGTTAAGAAATCTTTTCAAATTCCCTCGTTCATTATTTTAGATGTTCATTTAGAACGTTCTCTTCCAAGACATCCAATGTATCGCCATACACTTTGATAATATGTTTTTCTCCCCAATTGCAAAGCGAATTTAAGATACCTTGTAAGCTCCAGCCATATTCACTTAGCTCATACTCCACTTTTGGAGGAATTTGATTATAAACAATTCTATTAATGACTCCATCTACCTCTAATTCACGTAATTGTTGAGTTAACATCTTCTGTGTAATATCAGGCATAAGGCGTTTCAATTCACTTGTTCGTTTCTTACCGTGTGTTAGATGACATAGAATTACACATTTCCACTTTCCCCCTATCACTTCAAGTGTCGCCTCTACTGAAATATTGTATTTCTTTTTCTTCATATATAATTCCTCCACATGTATAGGAACTTAAAAGTGCCTATAGCACCTTTAGGTTCCTATAGTACTTTTAAGTACGTACTTCTCTAATGATTTCATATGTATCATAATAGCATTTATCGGTTGAGTTTTAATGTAATTATTTTTTTAGTTTACTTAAAACAAGATCGTTCATCCATGACCAAATTATTAAGGAGGAGAAAAATGTCTTTAGATAAAAAACAAAGTACATTAGCGCTATTAGCCTTAGCTATAAGTGCATTTGCAATAGGAACAACAGAATTTATCAGTGTAGGTCTATTACCATTAATAGCGAATGATTTACAAATATCTGTTACGACAGCAGGCTTAACCGTTTCCTTATATGCATTAGGAGTAACAGTTGGGGCACCGATTCTAACATCGATTACTTCTAGTATGTCACGAAAATCATTACTACTTTGGATTATGGTTATTTTTATTATAGGCAATAGTATTGCTGCTAGTGCGACAAGCATTGGTGTGTTACTTATTGCTCGTGTCATTTCTGCCTTTTCACATGGAGTTTTTATGTCCATTGGCTCTACCATTGCAGCAGATTTAGTACCTGAAAACAGAAGAGCTAGTGCTATATCCATTATGTTTACAGGACTCACGGTAGCCACTGTAACAGGTGTACCATTGGGAACATTTATGGGACAACAATTTGGTTGGAGAATGGCCTTTATCATCATTATTATAGTTGGAATTATTGCCTTAATCGCGAATAGCATCCTAGTTCCATCTAGTTTACGAAAAGGGACTCGTACAACGTTTCGTGATCAGTTCAAATTAGTGACAAATGGTCGCTTATTACTTTTATTCATGATTACTGCCTTAGGATATGGAGGAACATTCGTTGTCTTTACTTATCTATCTCCCATGTTACAGGACATAACAGGCTTTAAAGAAGGAACAGTTGCTGTGATTCTTCTTGTATATGGTATTGCGATCGCTATTGGCAACATGGTAGGTGGAAAGCTGTCTAATCACAATCCGATTAGGGCATTATTTTACATGTTTATTGTACAAGCGGTGATACTATTTATTCTGATGTTTACGGCGCCATTTAAAATAGCAGGATTGATTACCATTTTCTTAATGGGGGTTCTAGCTTTTATGAATGTGCCGGGATTACAAGTGTATGTGGTCATGTTAGCAGAACGATTTGTACCTACTGGAGTAGATGTGGCATCGGCCATTAATATTGCTGCGTTTAACGCCGGAATTGCAATTGGATCCTACTTAGGTGGTATTATCACAGACTCTATTGGACTGATTCACACCTCTTGGGTAGGAGCACTTATGGTACTGATGGCTGCCATCCTTGCAGGTTGGAGTGCATCTCTTGAAGGAAAAGACCAAAAAAGGGATAAATTGAAGGAGGTGGTTTCCTAAGTAATAAATGTGTGAAATCACCAAATATAGAACGATCTCATTTCTCATAATAATAATTGGAGGTTTATTTATAATGATTAAAAACATACAAGATACAACTACTTTGCATAATGGTGTAAAAATGCCTTGGTTTGGAATTGGGGTGTTTAAAGTAGAAGAAGGCCCTGAATTAGTTAATGCCGTTAAATTTGCAATTAAACATGGGTACCGTAGTATTGATACAGCAGCCATTTATGAAAATGAAGAAGGAGTTGGTCAAGCTATCCGAGAGGGGATAAAAGAAGCAAGTATCCCTAGAGAAGAACTATTTATTACATCGAAAGTTTGGAATTCTGATCTAGGTTACGAATCAACTATAGCGGCTTATGAAACAAGCCTAAAGAAACTTGATCTTGAGTATTTAGATCTATATCTTATTCACTGGCCTGTAGAAGGTAAATATAAGGAAGCTTGGCGTGCATTAGAGACTCTTTATAAAGAAGGAAGAGTAAAGGCTATTGGAGTAAGTAACTTCCAGGTCCACCATCTTGAAAACTTAATGAATGATGCCGAAATTAAACCGATGATCAATCAAGTAGAATACCATCCACGTTTAACTCAGAAAGAAATTCAAGCCTTTTGCCAAGAACATGGAATTCAGTTAGAAGCTTGGTCACCTTTAATGCAAGGTCAATTATTAGATAATCTAGTCTTACAAGAAATTGCAAATAAGTATAACAAGACTATTGCCCAAGTTATTTTACGATGGGATTTACAAAATGGCGTTGTAACCATTCCAAAATCCACGAAGGAACATCGAATTGTTGAGAACTCAACTGTATTCGACTTCGAACTAACTAAAGAAGAGATGCAGCTAATTAACGAGCTAAATCAAAATCATCGAGTAGGACCAGATCCTGACAACTTTGATTTTTAAATAACATAAAAAGCAGACCCTTTTCCTCTAATAAGTGAACTACACCGCCAATTGTTAGACATATCTATCAATTGGCGGTGTAGTTCACTAGTTAGTAGAGATGCTTTTAATTTAGATTGAATCAAATGATTCTCATATATGTTTTAAACAACCTTACTTCATATTTGCATCAACTGCAACGCCTTGTTAACCTCTTGAACATCATTTTCTAATACGCTCTTCACATTCGATCCGAACCATTCCAATGAAGCATCTACCTCCATGATTGGAAGTACTTTTGCTAGGAATTCCTCATAATTAATTGCACCTTCAAACAATGGTACCATCCCATCTCTAGACCCCGATGCAGCATAAACATTGCTTGGAGAAAAAACACCAAGTTGTTCACGTGAGGCAATATTTTTAAAGTGAAAATGTGAGATATAAGGACGAAGTTGCTTCATGGCGTCAATTGGGTTTATCCCTGATTCCCATATATGCAAAACATCAAAGTTCACTCGCAATAATGGCTCAACTGTCTAAAGACCTATTGATCCAGTTGCAGATATCAGGATCCGAATGATCAATCCTCCTTTAGCTGAAGAAAAAGTATGTTGTACAATTCTAGTGTTAATACTTGATTTTCCGTCACCTTCCCACCCATTTTTGGCAGTTCCTTAACTACCAACCTATGAGCACATAGGGACAGGAATCCTGTGCAATTAGACGATTCTATAAAATGAAATATTTCCATTAATAGTCCTATTTTTATAACAATGTAAAAAAATAGGATTACTTTAAAATTTATGCTATCGTTATTCTATATAAATATACTCGATAATCCAACTCAATAAATGAATGAAAGAGGTGGAGTATGTTAAACACAGTAATAAAAAAACAAGAAATTTTGGAAGCATTCCAATTCAGATTCGCCACAAAAGAATACGACGAAAGCAAAAAGATTTCAGAGGACGATTTCAATTTCATTTTAGAAGCAGGTAGATTATCTCCTAGTTCATATGGTTTTGAACCTTGGAAATTTTTAATTATTCAAAGCCCTGAGTTAAGACAACGATTAATGAAAATAGCTTCAGGTGCAGAACGTCAACTTCGAGGAGCAAGTCATTTTGTCATTATACTTGCTCGCACGGATGTTCGATATGATTCGGAATATATTATCAATCATATAAAATCTGTTCAAAAAATGCCTGATGAGTTTCTCGAGATGTTAGTAGGTTCATTAAAAGGTTTCCAAGAAAACAAATTGAAACTCTTAGAAAATGAGCGTACTTTATTTGATTGGTCATCTAAACAAACATATATTGCTTTAGCAAATATGTTGACGGCGGCTGCACAAATTGGCATTGATTCTACACCAATAGAAGGGTTCAACTTTGATGATGTTCATTCCCTTCTTGAAAGTGAAGATTTACTAGAAAATGGAAAGTTAAAACCTTCAGTAATGGCGGCTTTTGGGTATCGTAAGGAAGAACCTAGAAGACCCAAAACAAGAAAAAATCTAGATGAAATTGTTCAATGGGTGTAAATCAACCCCATTAGATACAAAAACCAAAAACGATCTAAAGATGGGTTTTTCTTTAATGGTAGAAGGAATCCAAATCGACTGAGCAGGTCATTCATTTGAAGAGGCGGTTAAAGAAGCTCTTAAATTTGCTAAAAAAGAGAAGAAATTGATCGGATTTTCCACTAATCATTACGAAGCACAAATAGAATAGAAGGAGTTTGATCGAGATGAAAGTTTTTGTTGTTGGAGCAAACGGACAAATTGGTAAACATCTTGTACATCTATTAATAGAAAGTAATGAACATACAGTTAGAGCTATGGTTAGAAAGGAAGAACAAGCAAAAGATTTCGAAAAGTTCGGAGTAGAAGCAAAGCTTGCGAATTTAGAAGGTAGTGTGGAAGAAATTGCAGAAGCCGCAAAAGGTTGTGATGCCGTTGTTTTCACCGCGGGATCTGGTGGTCATACAGGCGCAGACAAGACAATCTTGATCGATTTGGATGGGGCAGCTAAAACGATAGAAGCTGCTGAGAGAATTGGCATCCAACGATTTATTATGGTAAGTGCGATTTATGCTAATCGAAGAGAAAATTGGAGTAGTATAAAACATTATTTGGCTGCCAAACACTATGCGGATAAAATCCTTGAACAAAGTAGCTTAACCTATACGATTATTCGTCCTGGAGGTCTTTTGAATGAACCGGCTACTGGAAAAGTTTCAATTGCCGAAAATTTAAGTGCAGCATCTATTCCACGTGAAGACGTAGCTAAAACAATTATGGCCACTTTAACAGCGGAAAACACGTTTAATCGTTCATTTGATCTTGTGTCTGGTGAGGATCTAATTTCTGAAGCATTAAATAAATTCTAATCAGGGACATAGGGACAGGAAATTGAACTGCCCCCCAATTGTTAGACACACACTAACAATTAGGTGTAGTTCAACCTGTCCCCTTGTTCCCAGAGTGAATAAACCCCTCGGTATTCTATCTACATTTTACGTATAACAAACTCTTAATGATCCCGGTTCACAATATAATTTAATAGATGCTTCAGAAAAGGAGTTTTCCGGGGTATCTCGTGCATCGCTTCCATCGCAAGACAATAATGTTCCCACATTGCTTTTCTAGCACCAGCAGCACCTAGGATTGACACAAAAGTTTTATTGTTGTTTTCAGCATCTTTTCCAATTGGTTTTCCAAGTGCGTTCAAATCTCCCTCAACATCAAGCAGATCATCCTTAATCTGAAACGCAATTCCGGCATGCCGAGCAAATTTTTTCAAAGCTTCAATTTCTACCTCATTGGCATGGGCGAGAATGGCAGGCATGACGAGGGAAGCTTCGAATGCAATCCCAGTTTTATAAAAACTTATCATATTCAATTGTTCCAGTGTCAATTGTTTCCCTCTAGAATTCAAGTCCATTGCTTGTCCCTTACACATATCCTCTGTCATTTGGGCCGAATATTGAATCAAGTTAAGTACAGTTTTCGAATCGAACTGATCTAGAGATGCTTGTTCCTGGGTTGCCCTCTGGGTCAGAAAGAGACCGGTTAATTCAGCTATCGCAATGGTATGCACTTGATGGAGAGTTGGCCGCCCCCTACGGATGGACGCATTATCTTGGGATGGCAAATCATCGAAGATTAGGGATGCGGTATGCATATACTCCAATGATCTTAGAAGTGGAACGATTGCTGATCTTTCTAATCCATATACATGAACACCCATCACCCAAGTCACAATTGGCCTCAACCGCTTTCCATCGCCTACTAAACTATAATTTGCAGCATCAATGATCGGGTCCTCTTTCATCAAAGAAACATAATCGGTTCTAGGGATATGTAAGATGTTGTTGATCTGATTGCGTACGGTTTCGATCGTATCTAAAAATTCTTCCTGCTCTTTCCGCTCATTTTTCAGGATGGTAAGCATATGGTCCCGAAGCAATTTATCAAAGAAATCCACATCATCCGCTTTTTGAACCATTTTTTGGATTACACGATTGAAATTCGGATTTTCAGGAGCAAATAACTCCATAACTTCATTGTATTTTTTGGTTCCCATTCGTTCTTTAAATCGTTTCAGGCCATTTATCGCACGATCTAAAATCACTTCACAGGTCTTCGTATCTGAATGATACACGTTATGGATCAAATGGGAGATGACCGTCCAGTATAATTCAAATGGATTTATAAGATCCGGACGTTGATCATGATATTTCATATAATAGGTATAAGGGGTTACCGCACCGTCCTTCATGTCATCAAACATATCTGCAAAATCATCAGCAAGCTGATTGTAAATCCCATAAAAGAATGTTCGGTTGTCAAAACCCTCGTCAAAAGAAGCACTGATTACTGAACGGACAATTAATCGGGAAGAAGAGGATTTTAAAATAATCGGGATATAAAGCTCTTCATTAGTGTAATTTGCATTGGATAGTTCTTTTACACGGTCCACTTCCTGAGAATGAAAAAACACATAGGATTGCTCGAAAAAATTTTTTCTCGTCTCTAGTCGCTGATAGGCCTTCATATACTCAAAGGCATCTCGGAGTTCCGTATGAATATAGCGGATTAGATCTGAGTTTTTTCCAGTCCACTCGCCCAATTCCGGAACAGCACCTGTGATAAGTGTGGTACGTATTAAATCGGAATATTGTCTTTTCTCTTTTTCGGATAAGACTTTGGCATCGAGAAGATCGTCAATGAATGGATAGGTCAGACCATAGAAATACCCTAACCGAATAGCCTCATCAAGTTTCTGAGAACGTTCTTCAGAAGATATTTCATCGCCCATCTCATCCACCACATGCATGATTACCCCAGCCATAATTTTGATAAGTTTTCGCTGGGCTTGCTCTGCATCCATTCCCTTTGGAATATTGGAAGAGACAGTCTTTAGTTTGTCCATCACCCAAATCATCGTGGATTCAACGCCTTCCTCCTGAGCCTTCCGATACAACCCAGCCATGCTAAACAGCTCCGAATTGTTACCTCGATTGGTTGAGGTGGAATGAGTCAGGTGTGTTTTTAAACGGTCAACGACACGTCGAATCCTTGTCTGTGTGTCAGGTGAGTCCAAAGCTTTGCCTAGATCCCGCAAGAAAATATAAGAGATGCTGCGATCCAGGTAATTATCTAGTTTATCTGTGTAATCCAGCCATTTAATATAATTGTGATACTCCCGAGAATCAGCTTTGTTCTTATCGCGCAAAAAAAAGGATACGAATGAATGATGATGGATGTGATTCTGTTTCCAGGACTGAATATCTTTTGTCAAAGTAGGTACATAGGTCTTTTGCATAACTTGCGTATAAAGTGATTGATAATATTGAACAGCCTTTTTCTCCGCCAATCGATAGCACGCATCGGCATTTTTTATTAATTCCTTATTCATACTATACATTCCCTCTACTTAACGACTTCTTATAAATAAATGCAATTCATACAAGCATTTTTCATAAAAATCAACCAAAATATTTTCCTCAAAAATCACATCTCTTTAACCCGAAAGCTAAATATAAACCTTTGTAGTATATACCTTTTTCCACAATCTCTCTTAACACTATGAACTTACAGATCGTTTAATGTCCCCAAAATCAACTTTGATGAAGATTTATTAACATTCGATATCTCTACTAAAAAAATTCCGATATTCTGTGGGAGGCAATTTTCACACTTTCACTCTTAGTATGCTGCAAAACCCCCAAAAGGCTTCCCATCATTTAAGATACGAAGCCTTTTTAGTAATGATTATTATGTAAACACCAGCTGTTCCGACAATTCTTCCATTTGGATGCGGTAATTGTCACCAGTTGCAAAGGCATGCTCATGTAGCCGTAAAAGACTATACGTTAGGAAATCTTGGAGTTCCTACTGCATTATGTGATTTCATGCTTGAAGTCTATTTTGCATTCACATCTGGTTGATGAATTCCAAATATATTGCCTTCGGTATCCATATAGTATCCTTGCCACGCCATTCCAGGCAAGGCATATTTAGGCATTGCGACTTGGCCACCATTCTCAATAATTTTAGTTTCCGTTAAATCGTAGTTTTCCACTCCCATTGTACAAGCAAATGCATTTAACCCCTGATTTGCTTCTGGAGGAGCACTTTGACGCTGCATCAAAGCTCCATCAATTCTTGGTTCATTTTCATCACCAGTCACGGCTCCAAAGTAAGGCATACCAGCATAATCACTCCAATTTTGAAAAGACCATCCGAACACCTCTCCATAAAACTTCTTTGCTCGTTCCATGTCATCTACATGAATTTCAAAATGAACTAATTTCCCCATGATTACCTCCTAATTTTATAAAATTTTTCTTTAAATCAACTAGTTTGTTCGCTTCCAATTACTTCTCTATTATCGTGATAAATATGGATATATTCAATTATAATACATTCACCGTATATCCAACATTATCTGTTGTTTTTATGAACTCCCAAATGATATAAGCAATAAATGAAATCATTGCTCCGATAAGCATCATAAAAAAAGTGATGTTAAACGAAAAGGAGTCAAAAAGATCATAATATCGCACTAATCCAATTGCAAACAATAAACGTGTTAAAGTCGATGGAGTTAGTCTTAAAGTTCTCGCAATATCTGACTGACGACTATTTCTATTTTCATCCAAATGGCAAAGTGCCAAAATATGAGAAACACCTAGGTCATCATTATACAAGCATGGACATTTAAGGGTAAGGCTACAAGCTTGTACCGTCTAATGACGAGGGAGTTTGACCACGCATTTGTAAATTAAAGTAATGACATGCAGCTCTAATTAGCCTTGATTACTCACATATAGTTTCGGTGTATTAGATTTATAGATACGGATAAGTTGATCTCCCATATATGATGATGATTGTTGAAAGTTATTTTCAATCCATTCTAGTATCAAGCCTATCATTCCATAAATCAGATAAGTGGTAAAAATATGAATGTCCAAATTAGGGTCGTTCTCAGTAAATGAGTAGTCAAATTCTTCTCTATATAACGAATCTAATTTTTTTGTCAGTTTTTCACGAAAATTATAGTTAGTTGACGGTCTTAACATGAGCTTTTGAACCTCTCATGACTAAAGTCATGAGGTTCTAAGGTACTTTCATTCAGCCTTCGTCTGAATGACCGAAAACGAGTTTTCGGCTGACATCAGCCACTCAGCTATTTCCCTTAGACTTTCATGGACAAAGCAACGATTGCTGCCTAGCCAAGTCGGATTCATACTATAATTAATATACATTCGACAATTCATAACAAAACCATTCAAAAAGACTCTGTAGAGATTTCTCTCTACAGAGTCTTTTTGAATGGTTTTGTACCTACCAATATCTTAATAAGGCTTGAGAAATGACTAATGACTTATTCAAACTCATAAACTGCAACGGTTCCTGAAATTTCATGAGTTGCAGCTAATAAAGCTTTACCTGTAGGGCTTTGGTCAGCAGGGATGAATTGCAATCCTTCCGGTGAAACATCTCCGGCAAATTTACCTGCATCGTCGCCTTTAAGATCACCAGCAAATTCTGTTACTGAAAAATCACGACTTGAAAGCAATGTTACAAATTTTGGCGCTTCTGGATTTGTTAAATCATAAACCATGATACCGCTGAAACGTTCTAAAGCGATAAATGCATAAGTAGTTTCATCAATTATGCCTGTTACAGCTGTTTCTGGTTCCGGACCTTTACTGCTACTTCTGTCATCCTTTGCTACTTTTTCATTGTCAATATTAAAGTAATCAGGAGCGGCTTGTGCAATTATTGATTCAAATTCACTTCCGCTGTCATAAACCAATTCCATCGTGTCTGCATTGAAAATGGAGAAACTGCGCCCGCCAAAGCCATATAATGCTTCGTATTTACCAGTTTCAAGATTTTTTCCACTTTCAATTGTAACTTTAAAATCTTTTAATTTACTAAGGTCGAATGCATCTAATTCTGCTTGTGTATAACCTGCATAATTGTTCTCATTTAATTGAATCTCACCTAATTTGCCGATTTTCTTTTCCTCTGAATAACCATCCCAATCACGGGTATCTCCTTCATTCGGAGTGATGATATACGTCGTTCCACCTGCTGTAAAAGTACTAATTGCATCTGGTAGATAGTAAGTTAAAATCGGCTGTTTTTCGATTTTGATTTCACCATCTTTAATTGCATCCATTTCATTTCCTGGTTTAGAATGATCAATTACTCCCAGACCTTTTACATCAACAACTTTTCCTTCTACAAGATCAATCGTTGCAATGGCATTGTTTTCTTGCATTGAAACGTATGCTGTTTTGCTATCTTCAGAAACGGTGATATATTCTGGTTCAAGTTGTTGTAATTTTGTACCTTTTGAAGAAACACGAACTTTTTCATCCAGTAAATCTTCCGCAAACTTAAGTTCTTTAACTGTAAATTTTGCAGGTTCACCCGTTACATCAATAACAGAAATAGAACCTTCTGGATCTACAGAGTAATCATCGTTTGGTTCACCTTCGTTGGCTACAAGTGCCTTTGTCCCATCTGGGGTAAAAGTCACCATGTCTGGTAATGCCCCTACTTGCACCTTAGATAGGAATTCCCCAGTCTTATTAACAAATACAATGTATCCTTTGTCTGTTTTCGAACTGTTTACAGCAGCAACAGCTACTAAATCTTTTGTAGGATGTACAGCAATACTTGTAATACTATCTACATTTTCAATACCAAACTCAGATAATAGAACACGTTTTTGAGATGCTACTTCTGTAAATTTACCAGACTCTAAATCAGCAAATGATAAAATATCAAATCCACTAACCGCACCATTTGTTACAAATGCTTTTTGGGTCTTAGCATCATAAGCCAAAATTTCTGTTCCTGCTGCTCCTTTTCCACTATCATACCTAGCAATTTGTGATACCTTTAAAAGATTGTTACCACTAGAATATTGTAAAGTAGGTTTTAATGCTGGTTCTTTGCTATTCCCGTCTTATACCACATTTTTGTGGCTTTCGTTTCGGGCCTACACCGTACGTGCGACTTTCACCGCATACGGCGTTCCGTCAGTAGTATACTCTTTCTTATTTCCCCAGTATATAGTACCATTTGAAAATGGTTATTATTTGGATATAAAGTAAAGATATTGTAAGTATATTGTAAAGAACAGGAGAACTTAATAAGCTCTCCTGTCATTTCAATATGCTTTATTTAAGAATAATATTTTCTGTGCTAGCTCCATCTTCGTAGATAATTTCTTGGATGTTTTCACTGCCGTGAATTTCTTTGACATGAGTTCCTTTAATTACTACTTTTAAAACTTTTGCTCCTTTGAAGTTGATGATAGCACCAGCTTCTTTTGGATCAATGGTAACAACCGTATTTTCTAAACCTGCACCCTCTAAAACAGCTATACTGCCTTTTAGGACGATACCATTTTTAATCACAGATTTTGCATCCAATGATAGATACACACTGTTGGAATTCACAATCAATTTACCTGTCTTATAGTCTGTTAGTTTGTACGTTTTTTCAGGGTTGAATACATACAAAGGTATGGTGTATTCGGAAGAGCTCAGATCTGCAAAGGTTATTACGAGGTCATATTCCCCCGCAACTAACTTATCATACTCAGGGAGCTTCATTATATCATCATAAGCAATTTCAAGCCTCTCCTCAGGCGCACCATAGCCTGTGCTTGGGAACCAATAGGAGCCTGCGGCATCAAGAACCAGTTCATCATTCTTCATAATTTTGGCGCTTTTTACCGCTTTCCGCCAGTTTTCCGGATGAATTCCCAAACCGCCTTTGCCAAAGTCTACCGTTACCCAGATATGCGCTGGATCAGCCCTGTTATAGTATGCACTCGTTGAAACAAGGCTTGGAACAACACCTGCAGTGGCATCGGAAATCTTGAAAGTGACTTCAATCTTGTGTACGTCTGTAACATTGTCAAAGATATACTCGCCTGCTGCGGCAGCTTCAGTGTTTTCCACTCCGTCAATTTTTACAGTGTCAATTTCAAAATATTGGTTTGGAGCGAATGTAAACTTTTGACTTTGGCCACGCTCGACCAAAACATATCCGTTTGGAGATATTGTCCCGCCCGAACCTGCCGATGCAATAATGGTTAGGAAGTTATCCTCTTCGCCACTACCAATATTTAACTTTCTAAGAACAGGGACATTGTTAGTTGCATCCCAATCCCATACGTTAGTAAAGTCCCAACCCAAGAACTCAAATGTAGCTTTTTGTGCAAAATCCGCAGCCGTCTTTCCTGCAAAAACAGGGACGATTCCACTAGGAAGTCCACTTGTGCTTAACTTGCTAGAGTCAAAGTAGTTGACTTGTTCCGTGTCGATGATCGGCCTGCTGCCAGACCAATAGCCACCTATTTTACCAGGTGTAACATCTGTTACAGCATTGAACACAGCATTTCCATTGAAGGTTTTGAGCAGACTACCTGAAGAACCGCCCATATCACCAACAACAGCACCAAAATATTGACCTCCAGCCGGCCCTGTGACAGTGCCGGCTACATAATTATTAAGAATAACTTTTCCTGTTGTCGTATCTCTTTGAGGGATAGGAGAACCTGAACTGTTCCAATTTGTACCTCCAATTAATCCTCCAACTGTAGTTCCATAAACTGCTACATTTGCGAAGGTATTTTGCAAAGTACCCGCATGGAGCAAACCTACAATACCTCCAGTATTGCCGCCACCAGTTACTTTTCCATCCACATAGCTATTTTCAATTGTGCCAGTGGAAGTCCCAGCAATGCTACCAGTACTATTCTTTCCTGTAATATCTACATTTACCAGCTTAAGATTTACAACTCTACCGTCAGTGCCAATATAAGAGAAGAATCCTGTATTATTGTTGCTACTCGATATTGTCAAATTACTAATTGTATATCCATTTCCATTAAAAGTTCCTAATAATGGAGCTGGAATAGAGCCTCCGCCGATTTCTGAGAATTCCACATCTTTCATATCAATATTAGCCGATAACTCGTATTTTCCGTCAATCGGATAGGCGGATGTGCCAAAACCTTTAGATAATGCAACCAATTCACTAGCTGTTCCGATTTTTACAGTTGCTGTGCCACTACCGGCAAGAGGTGTGACTTTAGCGGTGGCAGCACTAGTTGCTACTCCGTTATAAAAACCTGTTCCTATTGCGACACTGCGCAAATACGAACCTACATCCTCCGTTTTGATGTTATAGCGTGATGATGCTTCTCCTGCAATGGTTGTCCATTTCGTACCATCCGTTGAGCTTTCCCATTTGAAAGTTGCGGTAGCGCTTGATGGAGTAACAGATGCATTCAGGGTTTGTCCTTCTTTTGCAATCCCGTTCACGACAACATTTGTGATTGACAACTCGTTGACGTCTTGTGGAACCGAAGGATAACTCCATGTCGACAAATTAGGAGTACGTGGTTTGTTTGTAATGAGTACGTCATTGTCTCCGGTTACCAGATTACCATTAGTATCAACACCCTTGCTGGTGATTCTGATTTCAGTCGGAGAAATTGAAATATTTGAAAATCCTAGACCAATTTCCCTAACATCTACATAAGCTACCTTTTCTGGGTCCCTTTTGTTACTTTCAAAATATGGTCCACGTCTGTCGTTATTTCCAGAATAGCTTGTAATATATGTTGTTCCGTTACCATAAGTCTGCGGTTCAATGTTTGCACCATTTGCATATAGCTTTGTACGGACATAGATATGGTCGTGTCCAGCAAGCACCACATCAATTCCAGCTTCATCAAAAGCGGTTGTCCAGGATGCTACAGGGTTAGCCATACGATATCCGAAAAGAGATTTGTGTATAACAGCAACACGCCACTTTGTAGGGTTTTGTTTAACGACAGACTTCATCCAGTCCTGCTGAGCTTTTATTTGTGAAGAACTGCTTTGGTCCTGGTAATCCATCATCATGAAAAGTGTATCGCCATATACATAATAGTAGTTGCTTGACTCAAATTGCTTTTTGTCCATGCCCGCTACCATTCGTTCAGTACCGTCGCCACCACCATAAAATGGCGCACCGTTTTTAGGCGGATTGTAGCGTCCAAAAAGGTTTTGCAATGTTGGGTCTACCGAGGCCCAGCTGTTGTTCGGAGCCCAGCTATTGCCGGCACCGTCGTACTCATGATTTCCCGTTCCTAGATAAAGCGGCACACGAGCAAACTTATCGGCATTTCCCTCAAAAAAAGCATCCCATTGCGAAGTGTCGAAAGCATAGGAGACCTGGTCGCCCGAGCTCAGAATAAATGCAGCATCCGGGAAAGTAGTAAATGCTTGTTTGAGAGCTTTGTCATTGTGACTAGAGTTAGGTGCTGCATGTACGTCAGTAACCCAATTAAAGTTGAATGTATCAAGATTTTTTTCAGGTGTTTTAAAACTAGCCAGTGATTTTACACTTGTAACATTCATTGCACCGTCACCAACGGAATATACATATTCCGTACCAGGCTCAAGTGTGGCTGTTTCAGCCTTGTGGCTTTGTATTGGCGCAACAGAGTATGCGGTCCCTGCACCATTATAGTTCGCATCCGCAATCGCTTTTGAAAGGTCTACCGTGTTATTTGTTCCGACAACCACATTTGTAAATTTTCCACCATTGCTTTCAAAATCTGATTTTTTAGCATAATAGAGTTGTGTTGTTTTTGTTGTTACTGGAGTTACCCAATTGAAACGAGCGATATACTTGCCTTTCTCTTGTTTAAACGAATCTAACAAGAAAGTTACAGATGTAGGTACAGTACCGCCACCTATAGGCTGAGTGATCTTATCCTCTGATTTTGAAATAGTAAACGAATCTATGACACGGAAAGGATTTTCAGAGCCCGTAGCTTTATAATACGCTTTATAAGTTATAGCATTGCTCGAAACATCCACCTTGCTATATACACCTGGTGAATAGATAGCTCCTCCACCTGTACCCGTTTTGTTGATGCGAAGGTCATAGAAATAATCATTCCAAGAAGTGTCACGATTGTCTAGACTGTAACCGTAATTGTAAACTGATCCGCCTATGACATAGGTAGGTGCTTCTCCGAATTTTGCCTTTTCAATGCTTGCAGTACCTGCCGAAGTCGCAGTTGTCTTTAAAGTTGTTCTGGCATAGGCATGTTCATGACCATGTAATACCAAATCGATGCCTGCATCTGTCAGCTTTTTACCTATCACATTATCCATATTATAGTGACTTGCACCTGGGTCGTACGGTGGAACATGAAAATACACTATTTTCCATGATTTAGATGTATTTGCACTTTCTTTCGCCAAAAAATCCCATTGGATTTCCTTATCAGCGGAAGAAGCAAAAGAATTTAGAGAAATAAACAATGCAGCTCCATATTCAAAGGAATATACCGTCCCATCAGCAACTGAAGACAAACCGGCTGGTTTCCTTAAAGATTTATGGTTGATTCTTGCTTTATACTGTACAAAATCTCTGTCATAGGATGCACCGTCATGATTCCCTGGTGTTACCATGATTGGCAAAGTATCTAAAAGGTTTTGAGCCGCATCATAGAATAACTGCCATTGATCGGAAACATGCCCATCTTCTACCACATCACCCATGTGAAGAAGAAAGGCAGCATCCTGTTCATTTTCCTTAATATGGTTGTATAGTTTGTTAGTGTTATCAAACGTACTAACAGAAGTTCCCTGCGTATCCGGGGTGATAACAAAAGAAAACGGCTTGTTGGCAGCAGGATCCGCAGGTGCGGTAAAACTAGAGATAGTGCTATATCCGTCGCTAGCGTTACCAACTTTATAATAATATTTTGTTTCAGGAGTCAGATCCTGAATCACGACATTAAAGGAATTGATAGCCTTAAATTCAGTCCTTCTATTCTCTGGAAAAATATCTGTAGCAGCTGGAGTAGTCTTTGTGGCGCTTTTTATTACACCATCATCCAGATTAGGTGATGTATCATAAATAATTTCTGAAGTGTTCACCGTCGGATCAGTTACCCAATTAAAACTCATCGCCGATTTACCTGCTTCTGCCCCTCCTCCTATACTCATTGCAATTTGTGACGGGATTCCCGCAGGTGCAGCTGCTAATGCTGTCTTAGGCGTTACAAGTCCTGAAACAACTAGAAGCACTGCTAAAATTACTGAAATTAGTTTTGACGTTGATTTTTTTTCTCTACACATTCCTAGTGAACTCCTTTTCTATTAAAATATACATACTAATCTAGTATCTCCGCAAAATGTTAAGTTTGGTGCATTTTCACATTAATAATAGGTTAAAAATTCTTAATATTTATTTTTCGATTGAAATAGATGACTCCGATGCTGGGCGTACGAAAAAAAGAGGACTCTCTGAAAAAGGAAACGTTTGGCACAGTACATTTTTTTCACAATCTGCTTTGCTAATCAAACAAATAAAGGCAATGCCTTGTAAAAGCATCGCCCCCATTAGATATGCTAAAAAAGAGAAGAAATTAATCGGATTTTCCACTAATCATTACGAATCACGAATAGAATAGAAGAAGTTTGATCGATATGAAAGTTTTTGTTGTTGGAGCAAACGGACAAATCGGTAGACATCTTGTACATCTATTAAAAGAAAGCAATGAACATACAGTTAGAGCTATGGTTAGAAAGGAAGAACAAGCAAAAGATTTCGAAAATCTCGGAGTAGAAGCAAAGCTTGCGAATTTAGAAGGTGTGGAAGAAATTGCAGAAGCCGCAAAAGGTTGTGATGCCGTTGTTTTCACCGCGGGATCTGGTGATCATACAGGCGCAGACAAGACAATCTTGATCGATTTGGATGGGGCAGCTAAAACGATAGAAGCTGCTGAGAAAATTGGCATTCAACGATTTATTATGGTAAGTGCGATTTATGCTAATCGACGAGAAAATTGGAGTAGTATAAAACATTATTTGGCTGCCAAACACTATGCGGATAAAATCCTTGAACAAAGTAGCTTAACCTATACGATTATTCGTCCTGGAGGTCTTTTGAATGAACCGGCTACTGGAAAAGTTTCAATTGCCGAAAATTTAAGTGCAGCAGCAATGGCAAACATAACTGGCAGCATGAAAAGCACGACTGATTCAGTGAATGGTGCTAATTGGATTAAGGCTTCATAACCTGTATCAAGCACAGCCACAGTAAGAAAAACAATAAATAAGAAGTAAATTACAAACGTAATGTGTACGATTTTACTCTGCAGCATTCTATAAAAATCCGCACGAATCATATTTAACATTTTATTCGACCTCCTTAATCAAAGCTGCGTAATATTCTTCAAGACTTTCCCCAATCTTTTTAATAGATTTGAGGGAGACATCATGTAACACAAGCCGCGTTGCAATTTCGGAGGTTGTACGAGTAAAATCGTAAACATGGATTTCTGATGATGAAATAGCTTTATAGTCAGATATTCCAAGCCTTTGTTCCAAAATGGCGATGGCCTTTGAGGCATCGTTAACTTCAATATGAACGGCTTGTCTGCAAGATTCGTCCAGTTCCTGGTTGTCAAGCTCTTTTATAAGTTTTCCCTTGTGGATAAAACCATACCTTGTGGAAATTTGAGAAAGATCATGTAAAATATGGCTTGAAATTAAAATCGAGATCCCCTCTTTATTAAGTCTTTTAAGGATTTCCCGGATTTCAATAACCCCTGTCGGATCAAGCCCGTTGACTAGCTCATCAAGAATCAAAAAATCGGGATTGCCCAGTAGTGAGAGCGCCAGCCCCAAACGTTTGGGACAACCACTTTTTGTGTTTGTTATCTTTATTCTGTTTCACCAATCTGTACACCCTCTACTCGTATAAATACAGAAACAAAGTATTTCCCCGAGGCAGCCATTTTTCTGATATAATACTTCGGTAGTTTTAAGCTTCTGGGAGGTTTCATCATGAAATTAAATAAAGGGATTTTATTTGTATTATTAGGTGCTGGATTTTTTGGTTTTACACCGATCTTTGCTAAATTGGGGTTTAGCTACGGCTACTCACTTGGCCAAATTACTATCGTTCAAATGATGATTTCCTCATTTTTATTATGGTCTTTCACTCTAATTAAACGCCCCAGCTTTAAAGGGCTAAATAAGAAAAATCTTCCTCAAATTATGATAACCGGTTGTTTGATCGGATTAACAAGTATTTTTTATTATGGTGCAATGCAATATCTGCCGGCCTCATTAGCCATCATTTTAATGTTTCAATTCGTTTGGATAGGAATTATTTTAGAATGGATTTTCAGCAAAATAAAACCTGCCCCTGTAACCGTATTGTCCATCATTTTAATTTTGATCGGGGTCTTTTTTGCTTCCAATGTAGTAAATGGCAACATACAAGGATTGCCTTTTAAAGGTTTCCTTTTTGGTATTCTATCTGCATTCACTTATGCCGGATTTATTTTTTTCAGTGGTAAAGTCGCTGTAAATGTAGACCCATTGATTCGGACTTCTTTAATGGCAACTGGGTCAACCATCTTAGTACTTGTTCTATTCATGCATGACATTTCATCTGTACTGCCGTTGGAGACAAACTTATTAACGACTGCCGTTGGTGTTTCGCTATTTGGTGCAGTTCTTCCCCCACTATTTTTTGCAGTGGGCGCACCATTGGTTTCAGGTGGAATCGCCAATATATTAACATCCATTGAATTACCGATCGCCATCCTATCAGCCAGCCTTATTTTGTCAGAAACGGTAATGCCGCTTCAATGGTTAGGCACGGCTATTATATTAGTAGCGATTGCGTTAAATGAACTTGGTAGTAATCTTTTTAGAATAAGTAGGCCTATTAAGGCGTAAAGTTTTGAACTGCACCCTAATTGTTAGACACTTTATTTAGTTAGGTAGCTGTATGGGTCTGAGTCCGATATTGTACCGGGCTCAGGCCTTTTAGTTTTGCATTAATTCGTTTGTAGTTGTAGTAATCAGTATATTGTTCAAGCTCGCGCTTAAAGTGAGCCATGCTTTCAAACTCCTATAATTAAAGTAATTCGGATTTAAGTAACTTCAATCACCACTGCTGTATGGAAATCATGACCACAAGCATGCATGACTCCCTTTGTTTTAGAAGAATAAGAAAGGCCGTCTGTTCTTCGATCGGAAGAGCATCGATATCAGCTCGAATCGCTACTGTTGGTCCAGGATTTCAGCAAAAACTCCTGTAGACAAGCCTGTTTTTCGCATTTGTATCCCCGCTTCACGGAGCCACTTTTGAATTGATTTAGTCGTTTCATACTCTTCTGTTGAAAGCTCTGGGTATTGATGTAAATGACGCCTAATAGAAATTAATCGTTTTTCTAGTTCATTTTGACTCATATCAATATCCTCCTTTATAAGTCCAACCGATAGCATTTCACTTGAATATCATGATTTTGAAATTCTTTCGTATGATCTCGTTTAAAACCAAACCATTCGTATAGTCTAATGGCTTTTTTCATTTTGTCACTCGTATGCAAATACAATTGGCTTGCTCCTTTATTTTTTGCATAGCTTACGCTTGCTTTAACCAATTCCTGTGCAACCCCACGTCCTCTTGCTTCGGGATGAACACCCAGTAAACGAATAATTGGTGAAAAAATCAGAAGTTCAGGTTTTTGATAAGCATCTTCTGATGACAAAAACAGCTGTAATGATCCTAGAACTTCCTGACCACTTTTTGCAACCAATATCTTATCAACATTGGGATTATCTACAGAAGCTATAATACTTTCTCGATAATCTTTCCAGACTTGTGGATCCGAATAATCCAGTTCGTACTGTTCATAACTCTCTACCAATACACGGCGAACAGTTTCTTTCTCTTCCTCTTTTAGTTCCTCTATTACGATTTGTTTTAGCATATAATCCCTCTCCTCAACTTAAATTTCTCTATTTAAACAAGTACTCATATATAACTAATCGGATTTATATTTGTTTTGTTAAGCGACCTTTTCTTCTTCAGGGACATCAATATTCATTAACTCCTTCCCATTCTCTCGTAAAATCCTGAAGCTTCCTTATCACGGATAAATGTGTCATTCCTCTCATGAATCCCATAGTCCCTTTACAACCTGTAAGTATTTTGAAGCACTTCGATAACGTTTGGCATAATCTGGGTGCTCTTCTATCGTCCTAAGAGTTTGATGATAAAATAAAATCTCCTTTTTGCTTTTTTACAAAGAGGAGATTTTGGTCCTTTAAACATTCAATACCTACAATGAGGTACAAATCAAGGGAAAGTAAGTAAATTCAGGAAAGTCTAACGTAAGAAAGAAACATTTAGGGCTAATGCTTGGAATTTTTGTGGATCCATTTTATTGAGTTATATTCGTCATGAGGATGGCTATCTAATTGAAATCTCCTAAATTCATTTTCTAGCTCCGTTAACGATAACTCGAAAAGATGTTTATCTTCTTTCTTAAAAACCTTAAAAGCAACCAATTGATCTATCAATCTTTGACGTTGTTCTTCCACAGCCCTGCGAAGAATATCCCCCATTCATATCACTCCTCATATATTGTTTAGATTTGCTTCTTCCCCATAAGAATTCAACAAAAATAACAAATAGAAATATAGAGATTGATGGTTGAAAAAGCGACCCCTACAATATTTTAGTAATCGCTTTTTATTGAAGGTTACTTACTATTGGATACAACCTTTTTGTGAAGAGGGTAACGTTTTTTTTGTGTAATGTCGACTTGAGTTATGTCTCCATCATGAACTGTTATGTTTAGACTGCCATACTCCATTTGATTTAAGGTTGATAAAATATTCCGAATTTTCTCTTCATCTATACGTTCCTTCATAATTGATTATCCTCCTCAGAAACTAAATTCTGTTTCACCCTTACTTTCTAAATTGTTTTTTTCACGAATAAAACGGTTTTCTGGTTTCTTCAAACCCAGGTGATCACGAAGAGTTTCCCCTTCATATTCAACTCGGAATAGATCTCTCTCCTGCAAAATAGGTACAACATGCTTAGCAAAATCCTCTAAATCCCTAGACAGAAGTGGAAATTGAATCATAAATCCGTCTGCTGCTTTCTCTGCAAACCATTTCTCAATTTCATCTGCTACCTGAGTTGGTGTTCCTACAAATCCATCCTTTCTTGCTGCTCCAAAAAACCTTGTATATAAATCTCCTACCTTTAAATCCTCTTTATCAATGATTTCTTTCATTTCATTAAAATTACTTTGGATGCTATTGACTTCTGAAAACACTACTTCTTTAGCAGGTGTATTTAAAGAATACTTTGAGAAATCTACATTCCCCATATAGCCAGAAACAAATTTCAGTCCTTCATAGGGGTCTATTAGACTTAAAAGTTCGTTATATTTTTGTGCTGCAATTTCTTCCGTTTCACCGATAATGGGGGAAATTCCATGAAGGATCTGGAGTTCATCTTCATTTCTTCCAAAATCCCTTAACTGAGACTTTAATTTTTTGTAATAACGTTTAGATTCTTCAATATTATCCCAATGAGTAAAGACCACTTCAGCCGTTCGTGCAGCTAATCGTTGTCCTGGAATAGATGCACCAGCCTGAATAATAACTGGCTGGCCTTGTTTTGAGCGAGCTATATTCAATGGACCTTTTACAGAGAAATACTTCCCTTTATAATGCTGCTCATGTACTTTATTAGGGTCATAGAATTGTCCTGATTCTTTATTATAGATAAATGCATCATCTTCCCATGAATCCCATAATCCTTTAACAACATCGATAAATTCTTCTGCTCTTTCATAACGAAGATCATGATCCCAATGCTTCTCTCGACTAAAATTCAAGGCTGTCTCTCCAGTGGCATCAGATGTTGTTACGAGATTCCATCCCACACGTCCTTCGCTAATATGGTCAGCAGAAGCAAATTGGCGAGCAAGAACATATGGTTCGCTGTATGTGGTGGAGGCGGTCGCGCCAACGCCAATTTTTTCTGTCACCGAAGCAATCGCTGTAATATATACGACCGGATCAAATCGGTTAAGAATTTGTGGATGTGACTCATGATTAATCGCTAAACTATCAGGCATGAATACCAGATCGAATTTTGCCTTTTCTGCTATTTTTGCAAGTTTTTGCAGCTCTTTTATTTCAATACTGGCTTTTGGATTTGCAAGAGGATGACGCCAAGAGGAGACATGCATCCCAGAACCAATGGTATAAAGTGCTAATTTTATTTGCCTCCTTTGAGTCATAACCATTCTCCTTATTTGTTATTAGAATACGTTTCCTTATAAGTAGCTAACTCATCTAAACTTATAAAGGTTGGAATGTAATTTCCTTTATAAGTTTCTTCAATAAATTTAGCCGTTTCATTTGATTGATAAAGTTCAACTACTTGCTTAAATAATTTATTATCCTTATCTTTGCTATTCGTCGCAATCGTATTAATGTAAGGCTTTGCCGTTTTACTTTCATGAATAAGAGCATCCTTTAATGTAAGACCTGCTTCTACTGCTACTCCATTATTGATAACTGCCCCTGCTGTATCTTCCATTACTACTGGAGCATTGTAGCTATCTACAGGCACAATTTCAAGGTTCTTTGGATTGTCTTTGATTTTGTCTTCTCCACCATTTCCATCAAAATCATCCACTACTGTTATAAGATTCGCTTCTTGAAGCAATAACAAAGCACGTCCCCAGTTTGAGGCATCATTTGGTACAGCAATTTGTGAACCATCTAGAATGTCCTCAATCGATTCATATTTACTTGAATATAAGCCCATTGGTGCCATGATGGTTGCCGCAATTGGAACAATATTACTTCCATTTTTTGAATTATAATAATCTAAATAGGCTACATGCTGAAATGCATTGATATCAATTTCTCCTTCTATAAGTGCTTGGTTCGGATCATAAGCAGAAGAAAAATTTACAATCTCTAATTCAATTCCTTCTTTTGCAGCCCTTTCCTTTAAGAATTCCCATGTTCTAAGTTCAGAACTTCTAACACCCACTTTTACTTTCGTTTTTTCTTCCTCTCCGTTTGTAGAATCACTAGAGCAAGCTGTTAATAAAAAACATATAACCAAAACTATGAATAAAAACCACTTTTTCTTCATTACATTTCTCTCTCCTTTGTTTCATCTTTTTACTTTTAATCAAATTTCCTTTGAAAAATCGTGGCATAGTCCTGCGGCTTTAACTTTATTCAGCCGGCGTTTGAACCTCCACTGAATTGTTCACTCTTTTTGCATTCATCCCTTAACTTTAGAAGTAGTGGACTTCTGCTGAATAAAGTTAAACTCTTCTAATTTTCCGTTCAAGTATATTTCCTAAGCTCTGAACTACTTGAACAATAATGACTAAGATAATAACCGTTACAAAGATCGTGATCGTACTAAATCGTTGATATCCGTACGTAATAGCTACATCTCCAAGGCCTCCACCACCAACGGCTCCTGCCATCGCTGTTGCACCGATTAATCCAATTGTTGCGGTCGTTATACTCAGAATTAAAGATGGAAATGCTTCTGGGAGCAAGAATCGATAAATAATTTGTAGGGGTGTAGCTCCCATCGCTTTAGCTGCCTCAATAATTCCATCATCAACCTCTAATAGTGAATTCTCCACAAGTCTTGACATATAAGGCCCAATATGAAGAACAAGAGGTACGATTGCTGCTGTTGTCCCGATGGAAGTCCCGACAATTAGTCTTGTAAATGGAATTATGGCTACTAGCAAAATAATAAACGGAATGGATCGGAATGTGTTGACAATAGGATTTACAATAGAAAATATCAATTTGTTTTCTAAAATATGACCCTTTCTGGTAACAACTAATAACATTCCTAGAATGATCCCTATAATGCTTCCAAAAAGTAGTGAAATACTAACCATGTATAGCGTATCCCATAGCGCTTGCACGATGAGTTCCGTAGTGACTTCCATTTTCTGAAACCTCCTTCACTTCGACATCTTGATTACAGATAAATTGTAATGCCCTCTCTAACTCGACATCATCACCTATTAATTCAACAATTAAATTTCCAAATGGCATTCCTTGAAGCTCTGTAATATTCCCAAAAAGAACATTAATGTCTACCTGATATTTTTTTGCAGTTCTTGAAATGAGAGGCTGCCCTGAACTTGCACCTAAAAAGTCAATCTTAAAAACTCGGCTAGTATATTCATTTTCCTTTAGCATCTTATAAACGCTTTCTGGGACTTCATCACGAACAACAGAACGAACAAAATTTCTTGTTGTTTCTGTTGTTGGACGAGCAAAAATATCAAATACACTGCCTGATTCAATGACCCGCCCCTCTTCCATTACTGCTACTCGGTTACAAATTTCTTTAATGACTTCCATCTCATGAGTAATGATGAGAATCGTAATTTTATACTCTTCATTAATTTTCTTTAATAAATTTAAAATAGATTTGGTTGTTTGTGGATCTAGAGCCGACGTCGCTTCATCACATAATAATATAGAAGGATTTGTCGCAAGGGCTCGTGCTATACCGACACGTTGCTTTTGCCCACCCGATAGCTGGTTTGGATAATTCTTCGCCTTATCCTCTAACCCGACAAAACGAAGAATTTCATACACTCTTTCTTCTATTTCTTTTTTCTTTTTCTTACTTAATATTAATGGCATTGCCACATTATCAAACACCGTTTTGGAATTAAGTAAGTTAAAATGCTGAAAGATCATTCCAATGTTTTTCTTTTCTTCACACAATTCCTTTTCAGACAGCATTGCTAAATTTTTTCCTTCTATGATCACCTCACCAGATGTAGGATACTCTAATAAATTTACAGTTCGGATGAGCGTACTTTTTCCTGCACCGCTAAAACCGATCACCCCAAAAACATCGCCTTTTTCTACTACTATATTAATGTCATTCAAAGCATGAATTTTCTTATCGTTACTTTCAAAAACCTTTGATACATTTTTGAATTCAATCAAAACCATACCTCCTCACGCTTGAGCTATTTTTGCTGTTTTAAAATGCAGGGACAACGGCTCCATCATATGTTTCTTCAATGAACTTTTTAACCTTTTCAGATGTTAAAGCTTCTGCAAGCTTTTGAATCGGTTCACTGTCTTTATTGTCAGGTCGAGAAACTAAAACATTCACATATGGTGAATCTGCATCTTCAATGATTAATGAATCTTCAAGCGGCTTAAAGTTTGCTTCTAACGCATAGTTGGTATTTATGGTTGCTGCCTCTACATCGTCAAGGGCACGAACTAAAAGTGGTGAATCCACCGGAATAAACTCTAATTTTTTCTTATTTTCTGTAATATCCTCTATTGTGTAATCACCGGATTTGCTTTCATCTAATTCAATAATCCCATGCTTTGCTAATAGTTGAAGTGCTCTTGAAAAGTTTGATGGATTATTCGGAATAGCGATTTTTGCACCATCTGATAATTCTTCGATAGAATCAATTTTCTTGGAATAAAGACCAAAGGGCTCAATGTGTATACCTTTCACAACAACTAAGTTTAACCCGCTATCTTTATTTATTTGTTCTAAATACGGTACGTGTTGGAAGAAATTCGCGTCCAATTCTCCATCAAAAACTCGTTGGTTTGCCTGTATTCCATCTGTACTATTTGTCACCTCGAGTTTTATCCCTTCTTTGTCAAGATCAGGTGCAATAAATTCTAAAATCTCAGCATGTGGAATTGAGGATGCTTCAATTTTTAGGGTTATCTCTTCCTTTTGTTCTACTTTTGCTTCTTTACTTTTTGTAGAAGCAGCAGACTCCTCTTTCCCGCAGGCTCCTAAAATGAATACTCCCATTGCTAATATAGCTAATAACAACCAATTGATTTTCTTCATTTCTCCCTCTCCCTTAATTTTAATTTATTATTATATCGACTTTACAAATTGAAATAGTCGGAATTAAACATTAAAGATTCTATCTTTGTACCCTATTAAGCACTTTTGGAAGATGCTCTAATCCCAACTCTGTCACACCTATATAATACTAGTCCATTGCCTACTTCAATAACAGGGACATGACGAACACCTTCACTTCTAAAATATCCCTTCTCTTATCATGGTTAGTAACATCGACTGTTTGATATTCAATTTCTCTTTTGTTTAAATACTTCTTCACAATAATGGCAACCTTTCTTTGACCAAACTACAACTGATAACTCTTTTCCCATAAAAACTACCTCCTTATATTTTTTATAAAATGTATTCTCTATTTCTTTCACTTGAGCG
This sequence comes from Paenibacillus sp. FJAT-29882, assembly GCF_001510645.1. Taxonomy (GTDB): domain Bacteria; phylum Bacillota; class Bacilli; order Bacillales; family DSM-1321; genus Peribacillus. Next base: position 285,103 of record NZ_LMVB01000002.1, read on the forward strand.
AAGGGGACTTAATAGTTCAAAAGAACGTAGTCTCTCTGCTTCTTTTAATAATGGTGTGTGTAAAATAAACTCATCCACTCCATATGTTTTATGTAGATGATCTAATTCTCTCTTCACAAATTCAGAGGTACCAGCAATGACATGTGCTTGGCTTTCTTCAATTTCATAAGGCTCTGTTGCTTGTTCTTTAAAAGCCTCAGCCGCCTTCGCTGAATGCACGGTTAATGTTCGATCGCTCTGGAAATGAACCTTAAATATTCTATGCTCCTTTGCAAGCTCTTCTGCCTCTTGTTGGGATCGGGCTGCAATGACTGCGGAAGAAACGATGAACTTACCTTCTGGATATTTCTTTTTATATACATTAGCTGCACTTTCCAATTCAGAAGGGTCACTATTTATGAATTGGGCAAACACATAATTAATTCTATAATTTGCAGCTATTGTTGCACTATTTTCACTAGTCCCCAACAGAAAGACTTTAGGCTTTTCAGATGATTTTGGCAGAGCTTGAATACCAGCAAGTGGATGATCTGGATCAACCTTATCTTCAATTAATTGTTGTACAAACGATAGCCGCTCCTCAAAGTCCATTCCATCGTTCACTGTTCCGAACTGCAATGCTCTTGTCGAAAGTGGAAACCCTCCAGGTGCTTTCCCAACACCAAGGTCCACTCTCCCGGGTGCGAGGCTTGATATTACATGAAAATTCTCAACAACCTTATAAGGACTGTAATGTTGAATCATTACTCCTCCCGCACCAATCTGAATGGATTTTGTCTTAGCCAGTAAGTAAGAAATGAATACTTCTGGTGAGGACCCTGCCACCTGTTCCATATGATGATGTTCCGAAACCCAAAAGCGAGTATATCCCCATTCTTCAGCTTTTTGTGCTAATTGAACAGAGTGCTCAAAGGCTTGCACAGCCGTTGTTCCTGGAAAAATGGGACTTTGATCAAGAATTCCAAGCTTGTAACTCATCTTTTAACTCCTCCATTTGTAAGTGATCATTGGAATTATTTCCAGAAAAAAAGACTTCTCCGATAAGAAGAAGACTCAAATATATCTTGAGGTTTCTTCTTATCTTTCAAGTTTTACAACTTGTAGGATTTAGCACCATTCCGTCTAGGACGGCGGTTGCTGAGGTGTCATGGAGCCTTATCTCTCAACCTCTCTCGATAAGAATAATCGAAATATTCAGTTATAAAATAATAATAAAAAAACAACTAGAAATACCTTTCATGGAAAGCAAAGTATTTCCGGTTGTCCGGTCAATAAACTTTTTGAATGTTTTTTGTTAATTTAAGGTTATTATAGTCACCTATTTTTACCATGTCAATCATTTTTTTGAAAATTCTTTACATGAAATTAATTATGCTGACGAATGTTTAATATCCTTATGAAAATTAAACACTCTTGGCAGATGCTGATTGTTGGCTATGTTTCAGAGCAAAATCTAGATCATCCAAACTATCTTCAATGGCTTCTGTACCAACTGAAAGACGAATTAGTTCAGGTGTAACACCTGTCGCTCTTGTTCTTCTTCTGTAAGTTGTTGATGCGTGGTGTTTGCAGGATGGATAATGAGAGATTTTAAGTTACGGATATTTGCAAAACGGGAGAATAGTTGTACAGAATCAATCAATTTTTTCGATGCCACTTTCCCCCCTTTAACACCAAAGGTTAAGATCGCACCTTGCCCTTTCGGTAAATATCTTTGAGCTAAGAGTATGAAGGGTGACTGCTTAACCTAAGATAGCTACCCCATTCTACTAGATCATGATTTTCTAAAAACCCAGCTGTTTTCAATTCATTTTCACTATGCCGTTCTAGTCGTAGATGCAGTGTTTCTAATCCTTGTAATAACAGAAATGAGTTAAAAGGAGAAAGTGAAGAACCTATATGCACCTTATTTCAAGCTTAGGCAATGTTGCAAATTCTTTTCCTCCTACAGTCGAATTTATATGGGATGTACCCCATTCGGTTTTGTTATGTTTCTTTTTAGAGGGAGACCAGTGTAATCACTAAGCCCTTCTTCTGTAAATGAATGAATAGGATAGTCAAGGTGGATTGCGCCTGTGATCGTAGAACCCTAAATAATTGTAAATTTATGGTTTTGTTTTAACGTACAAAAAGGCTCAGTAGTTAAACTGAACCTTATAAAACAATTGTTGACTTTTTTTTGTCGAGTAAAAATAAAGTAATAAGACAAAAAATGCTCACACCCGCATTCTTGAGTTAACCCATTTATTCCATTTAAACTATTATTCTGTAAGGCCGAACTATAAAAAGGGTAAAAATAGGTATGGATATTTGAGCGTTGCCGCTGCTTTATTTGGTTTCTTTGTCGCGTTTCAAGGACTTTTTTTGGATTAATTGCTTGCTTCTTTTATAAGAAAATTTTATCGGATGACAGTATCTCCCTAATTCGGTATATTATAAATTTCACCTTAACACACACTTTTATTTAGACCTTTCCCTTGTAGTTTGATTAGCGGATGGAAACGAAGGATTTGGGCTGATAGGCAAGTTACCAAAACCAGCTTCAGGTAATAAGTTATCTGTATAGGCCAAAGGAGTGAGAAAATGGGTAGACGAATAAAACATACTTCACGTGACGTGGAGGAGTTAGCTAGGCTCATGCTGGCGGAAGCGAGCGGTGAAGGAGTTCAAGGGATGAACATGGTGGGATCGGTTGTAGCCAATCGAGTCGAAGCTGACTGTGCACCTGACTTCAAAGGGTTGCGCAATATCAGACATGCGATTTATCAAACCATACCCGGAACTGGTATTCCCCACTTCGAGCCTGTCTTAAATGGATCATTGTATACACAACGTCCCGACGAAGCTGACCTCCAGAGGGCTAGAAATTTGTTACAGGGTCATAGGGAACCTCGTTCAAGAATGAATTTGTGGTTTTTTAACCCCAGTCCGGGGAAAAAGTACCGAGCTCCTTGTACCGAAACGATGCCAAGATCCCCAATGACGAAGTTCGACTTTTCGCACAAGAACCATTGCTTCTATGTTGCGGTACCGGGCTATTGCCCAGAGTTTTATAGATAAATTAAAAAGGAGCTGATCTTCTCATGACTTGTGGAGACTCTAGTTATAATCCAATGAATTATTATCCAACTTCCATGATGCGAGTTAGTGGCGCACAACAACCTGCTGGCTTCCCAGCGAATATGCCATCTGGACCCTCGTACGGTGTTCCAGTGGTTCCTATCGGGACTGGGCAGCAATTTGGGGGAGGCACGATGGAAGAATCATTTATCGAAAATATCCTACGCTTCAACAAAGGTAAGGTAGGTACATTCTACTTTACTTATCAAGGTAACAGCAAATGGAATGCAATGGTTTACCACGGACGCGTAGAAACGGCTGGTCGTGACCATCTCATCATCAGCGACCCGTCCACCGGTAAACGCTTTCTGTTAATGATGGCAAATCTCGACTGGGTAGAATTCGATGAACAAATTAACTATCCTCAATCGGCAATTAGTCCGGATGTTCAGGCATCCCTGACGACATCCGAGTGAGTTTGTAGAATGCTTAAAACCCGCTTTCTTCTTTTTTGGGAAAATGAGCGGGTTTTTAGTTTTGACCACATATAGAAAGCAAATTCGGCAATAATTGGATAGGGTGAACTAACTTCAATCTTAATTTATTTAAAACGAGGTAAAACCAGATTAAATAACAAATGATTTTACCTCATTTTATTATTATTTTTTGTAATGTCCCATTTTGTCCCTATTTTAAGGTGAATATATATATTTTGTTCCCGCTCCTCTTCCTATATTTTCTACTATCGTTGTATAGTACACATGATCAGAATGTACCGGAATTTTGTTAACTGCAAGCACATTTAAATCAGTAAGCCAATCAATAGATGGAGCTTACGCTTGTGTATTTGTCATATGCCTACTCTTCCTTTTTATTATTCTATCAGACATTGGTTATTTATTTTACAGATCCCATCATACCTGCTACAAAATGTCTTTGAAGCAAGAAGAAGATCAGTGCTGTTGGTAAAGTTGCGATCACAATGGATGTCATAATAATCCCAAAGTCAGGTGAATTACTTGAACCAAGATTAGATATGAGCAATGGAATCGTATGGTTTTCCGGAGACTGTAGAACAACAAGTGGCCACAGATAATTATTCCAACTTGCCATGAATGTAATAATGGCAGCTGCTGCATATGTTGTTTTCATCGTAGGTACATAAATACGGAAGAAAACACCAAGCTCTGTTAAACCATCTATTCTTCCAGCTTCAAGTAGCTCTCTTGGAAACATCTTTGTATTTTGTCTGAAGAAAAAGATCAGAAAAGCAGTTGTAATGCTTGGTAACATTGCAGATGTTAATGTATCAATACCAATCCCAGGTGCAATTTGAGAGATTGTCCCAAACATTCGGAATAACGGTATCATTAGTGCAGCAAAAGGAATCATCATCGAAAGAAGCAAAATATTAAATACAACATCCTTTGCCTTACTTCTATATATTTCAAAGCCATAACCAGCAAGAGATGCAATGATTAGGGATAAAATGGTCGTTGCAATGGATATGGTTGCTGAGTTTATTAAAGCAGGAACAAGGTCAACCGTACTCAAAAGATTCTGGATGTTCTCTACCAAATGAGTTCCTGGTAATAATCTTCCTTTTGTAACATCGATAGATTTATTCGTTGCACTAATAATCATCCATATGAATGGAAAGATGGAGATGACAGTGAAAATTGATAATAAAATATAAATGAATATTTGTTTTATTTTATGCATTTTTATCACCTGCTACTTTGAACTGAATGATAGAAAAAACGACGATCATGATAACAATTGCATATGAGACAGTTGCTGCATAGCCAAAATCAGGCGTATATTTGAATGATAGATTATAAATATACTGAGAAATGGTTATCGTTGCATTTCCTGGACCACCCTTTGTTATATTCATAACTTCATCAAACAACTGAAGAGTACCGATGGTTGATGTAATAGAAGTAAATAGGATGATTGGCTTTAGCATTGGAATTGTAATTTTAAAGAATTGTTGGAATGCATTTGCACCATCAATTTTAGCTGCTTCATAAATGGAATGGTCCACGTTTTGCAGAGCAGATAAATAGAAAATCATATTGTAGCCTGTCCAACGCCATGTTATTGCAATGATAATTGTTACTTTTGCCCAAAAAGGATCTGTTAGCCATTGTATCGGCTCTGAAATAAGTGAAACATTGATTAACATTTTATTAATGATGCCATCTGTAGCAAATAAATATTTGAATACTACGGAATATGCTACAAGCGATGTAATGCACGGTAAAAATATGGCCGTTCGGAAGAATCCTTTTAGTTTCAATTTCTTATTATTTAATAAAACAGAAATAAACAATGCAAAAATAATCATGACTGGTACTTGGATGATGAGGTAAATTACTGTATTTTTCAAAGCAGCTATAAATGCCGGATCTGTAAATAATCGTAGGTAGTTATCCAAACCTACAAATTGGAGATTTGTTCCCGCACCTGATTGAAAAGAAAGAATAAGTGCTTGAACCATTGGGTAGAAATAAAATAAACAGATCATGACCGTTGCTATTGAAATAAAAGCCCAACCAATTAATCCATTTTTTAATCGAAATTTGTTATTATATTTTCTTGGTTTCGGCTGTATGTTCTGCTTCGTAGTTGCTGGTATCATTTGTTTCAACTCCCTACTTATCTATAAAAGAATAGCCTCGGAAGAGCTCACCTAACAGTTGTAATAGCTTCAGCTGGCGAGTTCCAAGGCTGTATCTCTTATATATCTTATTTCTTGGCTCTGTTAATCATGGCTGTTCGGGCGTTCGCTTTCCGCTCCAATCAACATGGTGCTCCAATATCAACAATGAGCTTTAACACAGCCTATTTCTTGAAAAATATATGCGAGGCTAAATTCAAGGTAAATTATTTGATTTGCGTTTCCGCTTGTTGTTGTGCATCTTCTAATACTTTATCAAGGTCTTGACCACCAAGGTAATTTTGCATAGCAACAATTAAAATATCCTCAATCGCATATGTGTGCATACCATAGTTTACTTGCGGAATTTCTTCAGCCCACTTTGAAAAATCTGAGATAATTGACTGACCACCGAAGAACTCATCTTCTGTCTTATACGCTTCTCCCTCAGTAGCTGGGATATAAGTACCAATAACACCGATTTCAGTAACTAATTTTTGATATAAATCTACATTCGAACCAAAAGTCTTTGTAAGGAAATCAACTGCATTTTCTTTACCTGGAACATCTAGAATGTACCATGACGCACCACCTAAGTTAGAAGCATTTACGGATTTCATACCTGGAAGACTAGGATGTGGCACCACTGCCCATTTTCCTGATTGTGAAGCCTCCGCTTTTATTGAAGGTGTAATCCAGTTACCAGTCGTTACTGTAGCAACCTCTCCACCATTAAATGTAGCCAAGAACTGATTCCAGTCTGAATGGAAATTCATTAAATCATTATCAACAAGTTCCTTATAAATTTCGAAAGATAGTTTAAGAGCTTCATTATTTGCTAAATCAGGTGTAGTACCATCTTCCTTCACATACCACTTACCTGCTGACTGAATCATTGTACGAAGAATTCCTAATTCATTTGGGTCGATAGTAAGCAATCTTTTACCAGTTGCTTCTTTTACTTTCTTGCCAATTTCAATATATTCTTTCCAGTCGATGTTTTGTAAATCTTCAATTGAAAACCCGGCTTCTGTTAAATAATCTGTTCTAACATATAATCCAGTTACTCCAGTATCAAATGGAAGTCCGTAGTTTTCGCCATCTACACTTGTTGCTTCCACTTTATATTGAACAAAATCTTCTGTTTCAAAAGAACCAGTTAGTGGTTGGAACATATCTGGATATGCTTGAAGGAAACTTTTTGCACGATAATCTTCAATCAACACAATATTTGGCAATCCCTTAGTAGTACCAGAACTTAAACTAGTATTTAGTTTTTGAACAATGTCATCTTGAGCATTTTCAATCACATTAACTTTAAGGTCTGGATTCTCAGAAGCATAAGCTTCTTTCGCTAATTCTATTGCTTTAATGTTGAATTTTGGATCCCACGCCCAAATTGTAATTTGATTTGAATCTGAGCCTCCTTCTGGTTCAGTACTATTTGAAGCCCCAGAAGAACATGCAGTAAGTAAAAGCATACTTACCATTATTAATGCTAATAGTTTTTTCATCTGAAATCCCCCTAAATATCTATTTATATTGTAAGCGCTATCTACCTTACAATTACTATGTTATCATCATTTAGAGAGGACGAGTTAGGACGATATTTTTGCAATTTTGTGATATTTTTAGAAAGTAAATATACACCCACTTATTCGTTTGGACTATTTTTAGGTTCTATGACTATTTTTAGTTTTTTTGTACTGGAAGTGAGATGCGAACTTTGGTCCCTTCACCTATCTTACTTGAGATTGAAACACCATACGCTTCACCATAAATCAACTGAATACGCTCATCGACGTTTCGAACTCCAATCCCACTGAACATCTCCTGCTTGCGCCTCGTATCCGGAAGTTTGTTATCTGCTGTTACTTCCATTCCGTCACCATTATCCAATACCTCGCAAATAAGGGTTGCTCCTTCCTCCCAAACGAGGACATTAATCGTCCCTCCACTTTTTTTATTGAAACCATGAAAGAAAGAATTTTCAATAAAGGGTTGTAAAATTAGTTTGGGAATTTGGGTTTCAAAACACTTTGGCTCTATAAAATAATTCACTCTAATTCGTTCTCCATAGCGCTTCTGATTAATTAAGACGTAGCTTTTTAAATTATCTATTTCTTGCCTAACGGTTATGGTTTCACTAATATTGCCTAATGTATTTTGTAATAAGGATATAAACGCATTAACGGTTTCGGTTGCTTCTTCCTTTCCACCCTGTTGCACCATGAATTTGATTGAAGTTAACGTATTATATAAGAAATGTGGATTTATCTGCTGCTGCAATGCTGCTAATTCCGCATTACGTTTCTGATTCTGGATAAGTACAAGCTTATCAACATACTCATGAAGCTCATCAAGCATTGAGTTAAAGGCTTGACCAATTTGTCTCGTTTCGTACGTACCTGTTACAGGTATATAATGATCAAAGTCATTTTTTGGGGTATTTTCAATTTGTTTTACTAGATTTGACAACGAATTTGTTACCTTTCTAGAAGCAAAAAACACAATGATAATTGCTAGAAAGATGAATAGAATACTAATAAGTACGATTGACTTTTTATCAATGATATTTCCAAAAGCAGCTTTCTTATCAATTAAATTTACCAAATACAAATCAAGGGTAGGTAGATATTCAATCATAATAAGATGGTCCTTCCCCTTGAAATCTGCATCCATATAATTCATTTGCTGATCCTCTAATTGGATCGCATAATCGATGAGTTCCACTTCTTTATTTCCAATGAACTCATTACGATTACTTGATAAAATGGTACCTGACTGATCCATAACTAACACATCATTACCTAAGCTTGTATAACTACTATAAAACTTTCTAAAATCCTTTTCTCGAATCGTAAAGTACATCGTTCCATAAATATATTTTGAAGTTGGTTCCATAAAGGCCTTTGTAGCAATAATAACGCTCTCACCCTGTGTTTGATCTTTTGGTTGTTCTAGATGAAATAACAGTTTATTAGGCTGTTTGAGTGTATTTGTGGTAATAGAGTGATTCTGTAGTTCTTTATCGGATACAGACCATGAAGATCTTTCTGATGCAAAACTAATACCATTAATACCATAGACCAAGATTCCTACATCATAAGCTTCTACACTTGTTTTTATATTGTCCATCTCTTTTTTTACATTATAATAATATGTGCCCAACTGTTTGTTTGAGTGCTTACCTGAGAGAAAACTCTTAATCGTTCCGTTGTTCATAAGGTTATTTGAAGCGATAACAATTGAGTATTGAAACGTACCTAAACTCTCCTTTATCTGATCTATAACCTTACTATTGTTAAAACTAAACCGATCAATAAAAAACTTCTCTGACATACGAAATGTAGTCCAGGTTATAAGGAAGGATATAGTAACAATAATTAATATCGTAATAAGAAACATTTTAAAAAATAAGCTGTTATGTTTAAATCGGTTCGTTATTATTCTCATTTATACCCCATCTCTTATCCTCAAGTGTGTTTTTTTCTAAATTTACTAGGTGACATTCCATTTATCTTTTTAAATACTTTACAGAAATAGCTATGATCTGAATAGCCTACTATTCCACTAATTTCTGAAATGGATGCTGAATCCTTAAGTAGGAGCTGTGAAGCTTTTTCAATTCGAACCTTATTCAAATACTCAACAAACCCTTGTTTATTATTTGTAGAAAAATAGTTAGACAAATAGGAAGGATTAAAATGAAAATGCTCTGCTACATCTGTAAGGCTAAGTGGATCTGCATAATGGTCTTCAATATATTGCAGGAGTTTCTTCATTTTTAAATTACTAGGTTGATTTTTCTCCGCATGTAAGCATTTGTTCACTTGACTAATAAATTTATTTAGTTGTTCTACTGTCTCACTGGATGAATTGGCCTCGTTAATGGACCGTAAATACTCATACTTGGAACTTCCTATTTCAGCTACATCGTATTCCATATTATTTAGAATTACATTGATATGAAAAATGATATTTTCAAAGAATGATTTAAATTCGAATACATCCGTTGTGTAACATTTAGTAAATACAGATACATATTCCTGTAAATAGCTGAAAGCCTCCTGAAAGCGACTATGTTTCCATTCATTTGTGAACCACTCCATTTTAAAAGCTTCAATACTTGGTACTTCTCGTTGTAAATCCTGTTCCCTTAAAAGAGGGATGTGAGGAAAATAAAATTTATATTGGATCAATTTTGATACCTTTTCATTATATATAGGCCCTATTTGTGATAAATCAGAGAATTGTTCACTTAGAACAATGCCCGAATTTGTATGATTTCCCGCAACTCTTTTTGCGAAATCAATGACCTCCTGGGACTTATCTTTGTTTATGTTCAGTATGAATGCGATTTCATTTTTATCAAAGGGAATGGTATGACATGTTGCTTGATCTAGATAAGATTGGTAATGTTGTATGATACTATCTTGAACTTGAATAAGATCTCCTCTAGGAATATTCCGACTAAACACTACACCTAATAAATAGAAGCTATCGTAGGGAAACACCCTAGTTAGTAGCTCTGTATCATAATCCGCTTCATAACCAGAAATTAACTTTTCAACTATATGATTTACAGACATTCGCTCCTGCTGCTTTGTCTCATTTGATTCAGGAGTTGAAATTCTACTCACTGCCTTATTTAGCACTTCTAATAGCGTATTGGCATCAAGCTTAGGCTTTAATATATAATCAACAACTCCACTTTGAAAGGTAGAACGAACGTAGTCAAATTCCCCAAAACTACTTAGTATAATAATTTCGATATCTGGATATTTTGATTTAACTATTCTTGTCAATTCTTCTCCATCCATAATAGGCATTACAATATCGGTTATAACGATTTGTGGATGGGTTCGTTCAATGATTTCAAGTGCCTCCTTTCCATTAGAAGCTTCTCCGACAATTTGAAAACCTTCTTGCTCCCAATTAAGGTAATGTTTTATGCCTTGCCTTATTAAAATTTCATCATCTACAATAACAATTTTACTTACTTCTTTAGTTGTCACATGTTCACCTCTAACGCAAATCATATTTACAAATATTCCTACATTTATTATACACACCAAAACTAGTATTTTGGTATTAGGTCTAGAAAGTAGACACAATTTTATATGTACCGCGCTTTCACTATTAAAATAAAGATTTTCCTTTCCTCCCGCTTTTCGCCCATTTTTTCACGTTTTTTATCGGTTTAAAATAAAGGTTTTCTCTCACGATTTTTTCACAATTGTTGTGTTGCCATGGTCACTGACTCTGGAGAAATTTCTACCGTATCGCATTATCTATTATAGAAATTTTGCCTTCTGAACAGTGAAACACATCAGCACACCCGAATGGATTACGAAGCTCAATCCCTTTAACCAATTGGCTTTGGGCCCATCATCTAACTGTCTACGCTTAAAGACTACAGCTACATGTTGCCCTCCAAGATTCGATACAAGTGAGTGACTAGTTCTTACTCGACGGGAATCCCACCCGCTATATGTTGCGACATTGCTCAGTCGCTCTCACTGTGACGATAAACGATTCGATACAAAAAAAGGGCTCTCACCATATTATGAGAGCCGGACTTGGTATCTTGTTTACTAATCTTGAGGATTGCTAACTGCTTTCCCTTCCAAGCCTTCATATTTGCGGCCCCATCCCGTTATAACCGAGAACAATAGAACCAAGAACAGTACCATGCAATAAATCATACCGCTGCTGATTTGTGTTAGTAAAAGCGGTGCAACAAAATCATAACCTTGTGTCAGCAAAGCGCCGAGGAATACAAAAACACTTAAAAAAGGGATTACTAGTACGATAGAATTAGCAAAACCATCAAGTAGATTAGCACGACGGTATGGATGCAAACCAACACGTTTGCCAATCTCATTCTGTACTTTTCCAAATGTCGTCATCGATGCACTAGTTACACCACCGAAGATCAAAGTTGTAAACGAAATACCTAACATCATAGCGATTTCAGCACCGCGAACCGTCTTGCCCATTTTGCTGTTAAGTATGCCATTTGTGACTTTTTCAAGCACTCCCGCACCGTTGAGCACACCCATTATACCGTAGACTGAAATAACCAGCGTGACTGTTGCCATCATGCTACTGATGCCGCCCGTTAGGAATCCTACCGGAGTACCATCCGTAACTGAGATAATATTGTCAAAAGTTAAGAGGTTAAACGCTAGACCTGTTATTGTCCCTAAAATGATACCTATAGTAATAGCTTTATAAATATTGCGAGTTTTGATTGCTACGATTAACATGATGACTACCGGAACCAGCATGACCAGTGTGATGGGATTCATGTTCTCAGCAAGGATATCTGAAGCGCCTGCACCTACCGTGCCGCCACCACCAAAGATCCAGAACAGAACAAAAGAGATAACACCTGCGACCAAGGAATACTTCAGCCGGCTGGAAACACAGCCACCCACTTCCGCAAAACCTTCTTTTTTTGTGTATTCTTGAGTTCCTGCAGAAATGATGGTGGTATCTGATATTGGTGCTAAGTTATCACCAAAAATAGAAGCACTGACGATTGCGCCCGCAAGAACGGCAGGATCGCATCCCAACAATACTCCTGCCGGGTAGAAAATAGGGAAGCAGGTAAACATTGATCCGATGGATGATCCAGTAGCAGTAGAAATGATACAAATTGCTAAGAATGTGAACGCAGTGAATAATCCTCCATCCACGCCTAGCAAGTCGGCAAGCCACACGAAACCTGCCGAAATGTTAGTAGTTTTGATCAGCTCCGAGAACATCCCGATGACGAACAGCAGAATTGCAATCGGTACGGCTTCCCTTACGCCTTCATAGACTGAATCCCAGAAACGTTCGTAGTTATCCTTTTTGACAAAAATTGCACCCACCATAAGTGCGACGAAAGCACCCATTGCGAGTGCATACATTTCAAACGCTTTAAAAACGATAAAATACAATATGCAGAAAAACAGAAAAATAACGACTGGAATAAACGCAACTCCCCAGCCACCTCTAAATTCAAGTTTTTTATCCATATAGAAACTCCCTTTTATGTATTAAACGTGTACTTTAGTTTAATTTTCTCAATAGCCAGCAACTGCGTTCAGAGCGTTTGGCATCATTATTCTTCATTCAAATTCATCTTCATAATATTTCGGAATTTTGAATCAGCCGTACGCTCTAACTCAAAAGGTTCACCATCTAATATTGGATAATTATCTAAGAATTGATTTAGTTCTTCAATATCAGAACGATCGAGTTCGAAAGTAAATATGTGTGCATTTGACTCAACATGGCTGCTATTTCTAACTCCAATAATTGTGGCCCCAACACCTTGTCGACTTAAGATATATTTTGTAGCAACATGCGCGATGCTGACAGAATGCTTTTTAGCGATTCTTTGTAACAATAACAACAATTCCTGATAGCTATCCCAACCCAAAGTCTCTTCAATCACCTGAAGATATTTAACATGTGAGCGTGTTTCGGGCTGTATAGATGGTTTGCCGATCCATTTTTCCGCTAACAACCCCCCTGATAATGTGCCGTAGCACAGCAGAGAAATTCCTTTACTTTTACAATAATCTAATAATTCCTTTTCTGGACGTCTATCAAAAACTGAGTATTGATTTTGACAAGACACAATAGGGATACCGGCATCCACGATTTCGCTCAAATGCTTCGTATCAAAGTTTGTAACGGCAATATTACGTATTTTCCCTTTTTCTTTTAGTTTATTCAGATAGCCCGCTGTCTCGATACATCCGGGCACATTGTAATCCCACCAATGAAACTGCACTAGATCTAATACATCTCGATTTTGCCGTTTAAGGCTTCTGTCAATTATTTTTTCAGTATATTTAAAATCGACTTCACTTAGTAAATTGATATCAGGTACATACTTGGTATGAATTTGAATATCATTGGGTGAAATGGTACTTCCTTGCTTAAGTTGCTTTGAGAATTCACCTAGGAGTTCTTCAGTACCTGTATATATATCAGCACAATCAAATGTCGTAAATCCTTTTTCGACAAGCATATGGAAGGCCTTCATTATATCTTCCTTGTCTAAATTTGTTTTTAAGCTATGACCTTCCGATAGTTGCCAACACCCGTTGATCACTCTGCTGATCGTATAATCTTTTGCTAATTCGAATCGTTCTACCATTATTTATTATCTCCTTTATATATAGGTATAGGCTCTGTTGTGCATTCAGCATGACTAAATTCTTGAGTTCCGATACGAGTTATTTTAAATCTAGCACCACAGTTTGGATCTGGGCAGGCAATTACACTATCAGACAACATCCAGTCATTAGTGTGTAAAACTCGTTGCTTTGCAGGCAGTAACGGCAAAATAGCGCTTAAGGCATACATTGAAAATGAATTATTTTCTGGGAAGATAAGGTCTTCCCCTTTAACTAAGAAGTAGCCACCTTCCTTATGCTTGCAAACCATTGGTTTATCTGTACCTACTACTTCTACTTTTAAGTTATATAGCATAAATTTATCATCCATGACACGTACTCCTATCAACATTTATAATTAATAAACCTGCTACTTTCATTACTTTTTTCATTCTCCTTTTCTTCTTTATAATTCTGAGATTTCCTACTTTCATACATAACGAATAGGGTTTCTCCGCAACAATTATATCCTGCTTACTTATAGTTGTTTTGGCCCATAAAATAATAAAAAACACCTATCCTTAAATAATAATTCAAGGACAAGTGTTAACTTGCGGTACCACCTTGTTTGATATGTATCATACATACCCTCTCTGCAGAGTGCTCACACAAACACCCTTAGCCCTATAACGCTGGCTATACGTCTAAGCTACTAAAAAATTTTTTCGCTTCGCCCTCTGAGGCCCACTTGCTGTTACTGCATCTATCCGGCTTACACCATCCCGGATTCGCTGAGAGATCGTTTAACAGTTTAACTCCCTCGTCTTCGGTTTATAAAAATGTTAGCATCATAGTTTTCCATTGTCAACAATATTCCTTATATTTAGATAACTTATCTATATTTCTATACTTCTATTTGGATCTGATCTTTAATTTCTACTATTCTATCAGCTTTCTCAGCTATTTTTTATCACGGGTTATTACTACAAAAGTCATACTGAATTTTCTATTTATATCTCTCATTACTTTATATATCATTTCAGTAGATTCGGAATCGAGAGTTCCTATATATAGTGCAATTACAGGAGAACTTTTTATTCCAAGTATTACAACCATAACACCTAATAAAAACCCTTCAATTCCCTCAAAAAATAACCCTTGAAAATGATGTAAATACAGCATTTTCAAGGGTTATTTTTTACTTTTTTCACTAGCAGAGAGACCGTCTCCACGTGCGCGGAGTGTATGTGGCAACACATGGGATACTGGTGAGTTAAACAATTTGAAGAAAAAAGTAACCCCCCTTACAGCCCGAAATGGTTATTAGGAAGAAGGTTACTCTAAATAATGTACAAACATCGTGATACGTTTCAAGTTTTTCCTAAGTGCTAAGGATAGACTCGGACTGCCAATAGCACTAAAGAACCCCACCAAGTAGCCTTATAAATCTCGACATAATTCTACATAACCCGAGTGGTGACAGGCACAGAGATTACATTTCAAACCAAATATCGTTTCAAAGCAAAAACAAAAATGATAAAGAATATCTATTAAGCAACATTATTTACATTCTTAATTCCATTATCGTCCTTCTTGTATTTAAAACTTACAGCAAAAATGATTGCAAGGACGAATGTGTATGCTGCAAAAACTAACCAGATACTTTGCCAATCCTTCACTCCGTTAATCGTAAAATAATCCACCATTTTTCCACTAAGAACAGCGCCTAAATAGGTACCGATTCCGTTGACCATTGTCATAAATAAGCCTTGTGCACTTCCACGAATTCGACGATCCACTTCCTTTTCAACAAAAATAGATCCGGAAATATTAAAGAAGTCAAATGCAGCACCATATACAATCATTGATAATAGCAATAAGATGACACCTACACTTGATGGGTCTCCATAGGCGAAAAGAATAAAGCGTAATGTCCACGCCACCATACTCAACAACATTACCGTCTTAATCCCAAATTTACGTAAGAAAAAAGGAATGGCAAGAATAAAGAACACTTCAGCAATTTGTCCCATTGATAATAAAATTGCTGGATATTTAACAACAAGACTATCTTTATAGTTAGCGATTGACGCAAAATCATGTAAAAATGGATCAGCAAATACAAGGTTAATTTGCAATGCAGCACCTAACAGCATAGCAAAAATGAAAAAGATAGCCATTCTCTTTTGCTTAAATAATACGAAAGCATCTAGACCTAAAAGACTTACTAACGACTTATCCTTTTTGACATTTGATGTTGGATTATCTGGCAGTGTAAATGAATAAAGTGCAAGTAAGAATGAAGCCCCCGCAGCCATGTAAAGCTGGATATTGCTTAGCTCAAATCCACCAAGACTAATTATCCACATCGCAAGAATAAAACTAATTGTTCCAAAAACACGAACAGAAGGGAAGTCTTTCGTTGTATCAAGTCCTTCTTTTTCTAAGCAAAAATATGAAATCGTATAAGATAAAGAAATCGTCGGCATGTAAACCATTGCGTTAAAAAGCATAGCCCAAAACATGAGATTAGGGTCTGAAATCCCTGCAGCTGAAAATAAGAAAATCGCTCCAAGGAAATGGCAAATTCCATATAATCTATTTGCTTTTATCCAACGATCTGCAATAATCCCTACAAGACTTGGCATTAGAAGAGAAGCAAGCCCTATTGAGCTATAAACACCTCCAACTTGTGTGCCGGTAAAATGCAAAGTATTGAACATATATGAGCCAAGTGTAACAAGCCAACATCCCCAAATAAAAAACTGAAGAGACATCATAATTTTAAGTCGTGATTTTATAGTCATTTTTTCCTCCAACTATGCTTTTTGTGCTGAAACTAAATTTTCTAAACTCTTTTTTTAAATCTTGATATTAAATTAGAGCCATATATTTATTTTCTGAAAATTCCGGTAATTATATCTATGATATTGGTATTTGACTTACTCACACTATAATTTTTTCTATAAAAAATACTATCAATTATATTGATCGTAATACATTAAGAACTTCTCTCTAAATGTACTACGATCAATGGTTCACAAACACGAATGTTCTTTAAGCTTTCAAGATAGTTATTAACTTTAACAAAGACTGTAATTTCATGTTAATTTACTATCTATTTCAAAATCTGTATGTTATAGATTAAGCTTTTTTAGATAATTCGGTAATATAATCGAAGAAAGCATTAGAATTTACATCATAAACCACATTTACTGGGCGACCATTGTCTGTTTCTTCTGTACGCCCTTGACTCGGCCCATCTGCATGCACGATACTATTAATTCTTTTCACTTTTACAAGATCACTATTACCAACAAATGCTGTTGTTAAGACGTCCCATAAAAAATATGTTGAGTTTGTTGTAAAATGAACCAACGGCGGGCACATCGCATAACATTGGCCAATAAAATCAACACCAAGGTGTTTGCGTTCAGATGCCCAACGATTACGTATATCTACTGTAAGAGGTACCTGGCTAGTGCTTTCAAGCGCTACTAAATCAATTTCTATACTACTTTTCCATACTCGACCAGCTGCTTCAGGGTCCCAAAACACATTCCATTCCGCTGTCCCATCATGTTCGGGCTCTTCCACATTTCCTACATCACGAAATGTGCCGCCCATCCATACGAGTCGATCGATTTTTTCTTCAATAGAAGGGTCTTCATCTAGTGCACGAGCAAGATCCGTAAGTGGACCGGTGAATAAAAGAGTAGTTTTTTCATCTGAAGCGTGAATTGCATCTATCATATGAAGATGTGCTGGTTTCTCCGCTACTGGTGTAACAATCTTTCCGGATTCATTTAATATTGGCAAGGCATCCACAAAGAAAGCGTGCAAACGCCAATCTTTAGGAAAAGGATTTTTTCCGCGAGAATTTGACTCTGCTACATCTAGACTTCCTTTTCCAAAGCGATCAATGATTTTCCGGCTTGCAAACATAGCTGGTTCTAAATAACAATCAGCTGGAATGACGGAAACACCAGTTAGTTCAATGTTATCCATTTGTAGTAATAAAAATAGAGAAACAAGATCATCTACACCGCCATCATGATTAAAGTAAATCTTCTTTTTCATTCTTTCTCAATCCTTCCAAATTGAATTTTTATTTTGCTTTACGAATTGATCCAACTGTTTTCCTAGCCCTGGAATGGGGCACACTTTATTACATATTAAGAGCGAACAAAATTTGCTTAGTATATCATTTCGCATAATAAAATCTAGAATTAAATATTACTTAAACGATAAAAAAGCGCTCCGATATCTACCGGAGCGCTTGACTAGGGCATGAGTAAATAAGAAAGAGACTCCCTCTTTCAATTAAAACTCAGCTCGTAGTCAAGCCCTTTACGGCGGCTCGGTAGAAACTTTTGGGCCATATCCCCAATATTATACGACATAATCCTACATTAAATTTATACTTATCATAGCAACGATTTAAAGTCTCGTCAACAAATAAAAAACAACTGTTAATATTTTTAACAATTGTTTATATTTGTTTACTAATATAATATTACGTGTGTTGATTATCTGATTTCTACCAAAAAAATTGCATTAAAAAGAGAGATTCTCATGTAAAATAGTAGTCACTTATACAGCTGACACAGCAATCTATTCACTTTATCTTATTTACCTGTTAATTTTGTAAATGTGGTACAGGTAGAGCCTGTACGATTTACCAACCAAACTCCTAAAAGTGCCAAAGTTATTCCTAACAATGTAATAGTAGTTAAATCCTCTTTTAAAAATAAAAACCCTGACAGAGTACCAACTACGGATACTATTAGCAAAGAAATCGATGCTTTACTAGCTTCCATTTTAGAAAGAATATGAGACCAGATAACAAAAGCTAATGCAGATGCCAAAACGCCAGAATATAAAAGGTATACTACAGCCAGACTCCAAGGTGACTGACCATGTTCAAAACTGATCGAATAAGTAAACATGCCAATAGCTCCCGCTCCCATTTGCCATGTAGTAAATTGAATAGTGTCACAGCCTTGCCATTTCTTTTGAAAATTAAACTGGAAAGCGCCCATGTTACCGCAGAGCTTAACGCAAGAATGGGTGCCCATATATTTCCTCCAAACTGAATATCCATTGCTAAAAACAACCTACATATTCCGATCAAGAGCCCAATTGCCTTACTAGCAGTCAATTTTTCTCCTGGAATGAAAGAATGAGCCATCAATGAAAGACATATCGTTAATCAATTTTTATAGAAATGATCAACGATAACTAAGCAAGGGTTTTCCTCGTAAAAATGTTTTATGGTATGATAGTTAAACTGTTTATCTACCCTGTGACACATTTACATTCATCTAAGAAAAGAGGTATTTATGCACGACACAAAATTATCCAAGCGACATTGGTTACTCATCTTAACACTTACTTTATTAACATTTGTTCTCGGGACAAGCGAGTTTGTTATCATCGGGATCTTAACCGATATTTCCTCGAGTCTCCATATAACAAATGCAAAAGCAGGCACACTCGTTTCTGCGTTTGCGATTACGTTCGCCATTGCCACACCACTCGTGATGTCGACAACAAGCCATTTTCCAAAGCGTAAATGGATGTTGTTTTTGATAGGTTCGTTCATCATCCTGAATGCTTTGTGCGTGATTTCGACGAGTTACATCATGCTCCTTACACTTCGGATGATGACTGCGATTGTAACAGGCGTTTTAATTTCTCTTGCCATGATTGTTGCAAGTGAAACCATGCCGATTGCAAAACGTGGACTTGCTATATCATTCGTTTTCGGTGGTTTTACTCTTGCAAACGTGATTGGAGTACCAATAGGCACTGTCATCGCTGAATGGTACAACTGGAATGCAACCTTCCTGTTAACGACTTTTCTCGGTGGAATTGCGTTTTTGGCATCTTTCTTCATTTTGCCTACTATGCACAGTCCAGTTCGCAGTTCGATGCGTGATCAATTTTCTTTATTAACACACCCACGAATCTTAATGGCTTTTTTCATTCCATCTCTTGGATTTGGAGCGACGTATGCCGTTTATACGTATCTTGTTCCGATCCTAGAAGGAATGGAAGCACCAAGTAGTTCAATCAGTTTGATCTTGTTTGGTTACGGATTTATTTCTATTTTCAGCAACATACTCGCTGGTAAAATTGCCAGCTACAATGCTATCGGACGCCTCCGGTTTGTTTTCCTCGTTCAAGCCATTGTTCTGATCAGTTTATATTGGACGACAAATAATTTTATCTTTGGATTGGTTAACATTGGTTTGATGTCATTAATGGCCATCCTCTTAACAACATCTACCCAGCTTTATTTGATAGACCTTGCCGGTATTTATCAACCAAAAGCTACAGGACTAGCTGCTTCACTGATGCCAGTAGCAAGCAATGTCGGTATCGCCTTTGGTTCCGCATTAGGCGGAATTGTTTACCATCAAGGAAATTTGATGAGTGTGACATTGGTCGGTGGACTACTTGCTATTTTTGCAAGTCTTCTAACTTTCTTAAGTCATCGCTTAGACCAAAAACAACAAAAAGCAGCATAATATAAACGAGATTACAGTTAATCCTTCAAATAAAATGCAAGAAAGAAGTATCAAGAACGTTGAGTTGTTCTTTGATACTTCTTTTAAATTAGGACTGGGTGCTTACCTCTAAAAATCAAACGGACAATTGCAATAAAACTTATCAAGATTAATATTTCTGATTAAAGGAAATATTGATCTAAGAATCGAATTTTTGTTCTTTAAAATTACATTAAGAAACCTCATTTACTTGTGGTATGGTTCAACTTAACATGACGTCTTTCATTCCGAGGTTCAATTATATCGAAGAAAATAATGATCTCCCATTTGTGCACTTTTAATTTGCAAATCCATACCCTAATATAGCTTACTATAATAGCAAACGTATAAAGCAAAAATTGGCGGGAATGAGCCCGGTTCAATACCGCATTCACACCAGCCAATTAACTGCTTAATATAAATTCTAACTTTTTGGGGGCATATCAGTTTAACGTCCCACTTCGCTTGTACCTTGAATTGGGACACTTCTGCTGTTCCCCCGTCCCTTCATCAGGCAGCGTTACACACCAAAATTTAGACCCTTAACGAACCACGGAAACCTCTAGCAGCATAATAAGACTCTGCTCCATTGTGGTATACAAAGACAGTGTCGTAGCGACGATCACAAAAGATGGCCCCACCGAGTTCTCTAATATTAGCAGGTGTTTTCACCCAGCTTGATGTTTTAGTATCGAAATTCCCAAGTTTCTGCAGCTCCCGGTACTGTTCTTCCATTAAAATCTCAATACCCATGTCAGCAGCCATATCAATAGCGTTGTTTTGTGGTTTGTGTGCTTTCCTTGACTCTAGCGCTTCACGGTCGTAACAAACACTTCTGCGGCCTTTAGGACTTTCCGCTGAACAATCATAAAAAATGTATTCGCCCGCCTCTTTATCATGAACAATAACATCTGGTTCACCACCGGTTATTTCCATTTCATTAAGCGACCACAGTTTTTCAGAATTAGTTTCTAGCTTCGCTTGTACTTTAGCCCAGTCAAGTCCTTTATGGCGATTTATGTTTTTCTCAAAACGTGCTTTCAATGTTTTAAGTATTTCTTCATGCTGTTCAGATGACAACTTCCTTTTTTCATTTTTCATATTAAATCTCCTCGTATAATATGTTTAGCACTACTTTTTTAAAATTCCTTCATTGATCGTTTTCTTTTCTAACTTGTTCTTAAATATTTGCGTATTCAGTAAACCTTTGCCTTGTTTAACTATTCTCGCATAAATCAACCCTACTAATCTATAATAAAAATGCTCTTTTCTGTTCCTCTGACGTAAACACACGAAACTATCTGGTTAAATATCGCCTGTGATCCTTGATTTTTACTACTTATTTTCGTTCCAGCAGCGCAACTGTCTCAACGTGTCCAGAGTATATGTGGCAACACATGAGGTGCTGGTAAGTATTTAGAATCCTTCATTAAATATTGATTTTGATAAATTATGGATAATATCTCAATATTCTTCTTTAATACTTTTTCAGGGAGGTTCACTGAACCTCTCATGACTAAAGTCACGAGTGTTCTCGGCTATTTCATAAATAAAAACTCGTGCCATGATCACGACTCCTTATGAAAAATGTTCTTTGGATAGGTCAAAAGTAAAGGCCCATATGCCACAATTGCCCAACTCAAATTTATCATAGTACAATACTTGAAAATCTCAAACATTTTAATGTCCTTTGTAAAATTGATATCGCAGCAAACGCAGTCAACTCGATAATAACAAAAATCCCATTTCTTAGAACGTGAACCAAATTACTAAAATATTAAAAATGCCTCTAAATAAATTTTTACATATTCTCTTAATCTTCCTCTCACTCACTTTTTTTGTAAGTTAATAAATTGTAAACTACTATTTACAATTTTTCTACTCCACTTTAAATGGTAGTCCATTAACACAAATACCCTACAAACTACCCGTGTATTTATTCTCGAAAAAATAAATTTATCAAATCAAAAGGTAAGCACAATTAACCAATTGATGGATAAAACGCAAATTAACTAGTATTATCTACCTGGTATTCTAAAAATTAACACTATCTTAAAATTTATTCTGCTATATTATTTTTTGGACCTATTAAACACAAAAAATATAAAAGGATGAGTGCATAATGAAATTAGGAAGAAGAAATAGGGGCAAGAAAATTTTGTCCAGTACACTAGCAATCACCGTGTTAGCAGCTCCTTTCTTGTCTGGCAATGCAATGGCTGCAAACCCCTCTAAAGACAAGGTTCAATCACAAGTTGAACTTCGCATCATGGAAACGACTGATATCCATACAAATCTACTAAGCTTTGACTATTACAAAAATAGTTTGGCCCCTAAACTGGGACTGGCTAAAACCGCAACTCTTGTTAAAGAAGCACGAGCAGAAGTAAAAAACTCTGTACTCGTAGATAATGGTGACCTTATACAAGGGAATCCTCTCGGTACATACAAAGCAAAAATTGACCCTTTAGAGGAAGGAGAAATACATCCAGCTATCAATGCCATGAACTTAATGGGCTATGATATGGCGACACTTGGAAACCATGAGTTCAACTATGGGTTGGAGTATCTAGACGAAGTATATGATGATGCAAACTTCTCTTTTGTAAATGCAAATGTATATGTAGATGATCATGATAATGATCCAACTAATGATATTAATAAATATACCCCTTATAAAATTGTGAATAAAAAAGTCAAAGATGAATCTGGTAAAACAAATGTCATTAAAATCGGATATATCGGATTTGTTCCTCCTCAAATTAATGAGTGGGATAAATCTAATCTAGATGGAAAGGTCATAACCAAAAACATCGTAGAAACAGCTAAAAACTATATCCCTATTATGAAAAAAGAAGGAGCAGATGTAATTATCGCATTAGCTCACTCAGGTTTTAGTGGAAATGAAGCAAATACTGAAGATACAGTATATGCTTTAAGTAAAGTATCCGGTATTGATGCCATTACATTTTCACACACTCATAAAACCTTCCCAGCAAACAATGTAGCTAGTTTAGATACATTGTTCAAAGGTGCCGATGGACAACCTCTCCCTGGAGTAGATAACGAAAAAGGAACAATCAACGGTGTTGCTGCTGTACAAGCTGGATTTGGAGGTGGATCATTAGGAATTATTGATCTTAACTTACAAAAAGTAAAAGGGAAATGGTCTGTTTCTAATTCCCAATCCTCCACAAGACAAATAGAATCTGTTCAACCAGACCAAGCAATTGTTAATGCTGTGGAAGCAGATCATAAAGCGACCTTAAAATATGTTAATACACCAATTGGTACTACAATGGATGACATTTATAGCTATTTCGCACTCGTACAAGATGATCCGTCTATTCAGGTAGTTACAAACGCACAAAAATGGTATGTCGAAAAATATATTGAACTAAACAAGCCAGAATTAAAAGATCTTCCAATTTTATCAGCAGGAGCCCCTTTTAAAGCTGGTCGTAATAGTGTTGACGAATACACAGAAATCAAAAAAGGTGATTTGACGATTCGTAGTGCAGGTGACTTATATCTTTATGACAACACTTTAAAAGCCATTAAAGTAAAAGGTTCGGTTGTTAAAGAGTGGATTGAAATGTCCGCCGGTCAATACAACACCATTGATCCTTCAAAAACAACTGAACAACCGTTAATAAATCCTGCATTTCAAGTATTTAACTTTGATGTAATTGATGGCGTAGAATATCAAGTTGATGTTACAAAGC
Source organism: Paenibacillus sp. FJAT-29882 (assembly GCF_001510645.1). Classification (GTDB taxonomy): domain Bacteria; phylum Bacillota; class Bacilli; order Bacillales; family DSM-1321; genus Peribacillus. Next base: position 309,221 of record NZ_LMVB01000002.1, read on the forward strand.
CTGCCAAATACGCTCCGAATGGGACACTTCTAAACCCAGACTCAAGCCGTGTTGTGGAACTTAAATATAATGGTAAACCTTTAGATCCTGAGCAAGAATTTATCGTAGTTACAAATAATTACCGTGCTGGTGGCGGAGGAAATTTCCCTGGATTAAAAGGAAGTGAATTAGTAGTCGATTCAGCCGATGAAAACCGTCAAGTTTTAATGGACTACATTTCTGAGGTGAAAGAAATTACCCCGACAGCTGATGGAAACTGGTCTATTGCTCCAATCTCAGGAAATGTGAATGTTACTTTTACGACTTCACCAAAGGCAGAGCAATATATCACGGAAGATAGCCCATTCTCTTATACTCACAAAACCGATTCAAAAGGCTTTGGAATCTTTAATTTTAACTTGAGTAGCCATTCGGATAGCGACCGATTAAAGGTTCAGCTTTTAGGAGTAAATGATTTACACGGACAGTTAGATACGGTTACACAGGTTGGAGATTTATCAGCTGGGCATATTGAGTACTTAGCAGCTGCATTAAAACAAGAAGAAGCAACAAATCCAAATACACTTCTTTTACATTCAGGTGATATGATTGGGGGAAGCCCATTAATTTCCGCTCTTTTCCAAGATGAGCCTACCATTGAAATATTGGAAAATATCGGTTTTGATGCAGGTACTTTCGGAAATCACGAGTTTGATGAAGGGATTGATGAACTACGCCGTATGATGAACGGTGGAGATCATCCAAACGGATCGGTTGGTTATGACGGAATGAACTTCCCTCTTGTTGCAGCAAATGCATATGATACAAGAGATGGAAATTTAATTACGGATCCTTACACCATATTCCCAATTGAAGGTGAAAAAATTGGTGTGATCGGAGTTGTAACTCAAGAAACTCCTTCCATGATTGTCACGAAAGGAAACGAATCATTAAAGATTACAGACGAAGTTGAAGCCATTAACAAGTATACTGAAGAATTAAAGGGACAAGGCATCGAAGCAATTATCGTCCTTGCACATAATCCTGCTACCCAAACAGGTTATACAGATTCATTCGATGCTAGCAGAATTGCAGAACAAATTGATGATGAAGTGGATGTCATCTTTGCTGCACACAACCATGTAAATGTAAACCGAGTAGTGGACAACAAACTAATTGTTCAAGCCTATTCTTATGGATCTGCTTTTTCTGATGTAGAAGTTGAAATTGACCGTATTACTGGAGATATCATTAATAAATCAGCGGAGATTAAAACTGTTTATCAAAAGGACTATACTCCAGATCCAGAAGTTGCAGCTATTATGAAAAAATATACAGAGAAGGTCGAACCAATTAAAGCAGAAGTTGTTGGGCAATCTTTATCTACCCTTGAAAAAGGTTATCCAACTGTAGCTAATGAATTTGGGGATTTTGCTCTTGGAAATCTTATTGCGGATGGTATGAAAGCTGCAATGAACACAGACTTCGCCATGATGAATGGTGGCGGTGTCCGCTCTCCATTAGAAGCAGGTGAAGTAACATTTGGTGATTTATTTGCCATTCAGCCGTTTGGTAATGTATTAAATAAAGTAAAACTTAGCGGTGCAGATCTAGAGACAGTTTTAAATAACCAGATTACAGATAGAGGTCTTGACTTCCATATTGCTGGCTTTAAATACACATATACTTATGACAGTACAGCTAAAACAGGCAAGGTTGTAAACATCTTCTTACCAGACGGAAGCAAGATTGATAAAACGAAGGAATACACTGTTGTTGTCAACAACTATATGACCGGAAACCTTAATTACGGTATTGGGGCTCTTTCTACTGATTTAGAAGTTGGCCCAATAGATGTAGATGCAACCGTTGATTTTGTAAAAACATTACCTTCTCCTTTTGAATATAACTCTGAAGGAAGAATTCAAAGAGTTAATTAATTAACAGAGGACTGTATAGATTCTATAAACGAATCTATACAGTCCTTTAATTTTCAAAGATTATATCTACAAAAATAAATCAAGCTGCTTTGGGGAAAGTCCTGCATATTTTATACTAAACATAGCTTAGAATTCTTTTGCATTGTTCGCAGTATTTCACAGATTATTATAAAATAGTACAATAATACCTTTAGTATCCCTCGATAATTCCTGCGTCGCACTTTACATTCTAATAGTTCTTCCTTATGGTACTTATAAAATTTGCGAACTTACTGCCAGTCTTCACCTTTTGATTTATTCCATCCATGAAAGTTTCTCCCATGTATACGAACCAAAGAGCCTTTCCGCAATTGAAAGACTCTTTACTTACTGTTACATCTCTATTATTTATCTTTCCTTATGAGTAGTGAACAGCACTCCACATGCGATATCACATAACTCTTATACAAAATAACAAAAGAGTTTTGAACTACTTTTTTAAATTTTCTTCATTATCACCTTCTTTTCTAGCTTGTTCTTAAATATTTGCGTATTCAGTAAACCTTTGCCAAATTGTTTAACTATTTTCGCAAAACTCAATCCTGCTAATCGTTAATAAAAATGCTCTTTTCTGTTTCCTCTGACTTAATTTTAAGTGAAATCTTTTCTAACTCCATCCTTTAACCATTTCGCTGTCAATGTCTCTGCATTTAACATTTCTTCTGGTGGACCTTCTAATAGAATTTGTCCACCTTGTTTTCCTCCTCCTGGACCCAATTCTATTACCCAGTCGCTCGCCGCTATAAAGTTTAAATTGTGTTCGATTATGATGACAGAATTACCTCTGTTTACGAGATTTTGAAATACGTCTAAGAGTTTTTCACTATCTTCTGTGTGTAGTCCTAAGGATGGCTCGTCTAATAGGTAGATTTGTCCTTCTTTTTGTAAGTGGCTTGCGAGTTTTAGACGTTGGATTTCTCCTCCGCTTAGAGAACTTGTCGTCTGTCCTAAGGTTAGATACCCTAATCCTACGTCTTTTAACGTATTCACTCTTTTTATAATCTTTGGTACTTTGAAATAGTTAATAGCCTCGTCTATAGTTAAATCTAAAATCTTTACTATATTTTTATCTCGATATCGATAGACAAGCGCTTCTTCTGAATATCTCGTACCGTCACATGCTTCACATGAGATTGTCACTGGATCTGCAAATGCTACGTCTGGCGCTATTACTCCTTTTCCATTGCAGATCGGACATGCTCCTAAGGAGTTAAAGCTGAACAAACCCGCTGGTTGCCCTGTCTCTTTTGAAAATATTGAGCGAATATCGTCCATTATTCCCATATATGTAGCCAGCGTTGAACGGTTAGAAATTCCTATACTGCCTTGCCCAACCATTATGGTTTCTGGATAACTTTCTGTGAATGCTTCCAACATTAAGGAACTTTTACCTGAACCAGATACTCCACATATAGAGACTAAGACATTTTTAGGAATATTTACGCTTATATTCTTTAAGTTATTGTTACTTGCTCTTTTTATTGTAAAATAACTTTTTATATCTCTTGGATTTTTGTTTATTTTTAGCTTGTGGTTTAGGGTTGTTGCGGTTGGAGAGTTTTTTAGTCCTTCTAATTTTCCTTGGTAGACAACTTCTCCTCCGTTTACACCTGCTTCTGGTCCCATCTCTATTATTTCATCCGCTACTTTTATTACTGATAGATCGTGTTCGATTACGATGACAGTATTATGTTGGTCTTTTAGCCTTTTTAGCATCTGTATTAACATATCCACTTCTTCTGGATGGAGTCCTGCACTTGGTTCGTCGAAAATGTATGTGATATTGTTTAGACTGCTCCCTAATTGACGAGCGATTTTTACCCTTTGAGCTTCGCCACCAGACAGGGTGCCTATTTTTCTTGACAGACTCAAATATCCTAATCCCATTTCAACTAATTGTTTTATATGTGGGATTGCTTGCAGTGCTATATATTCTCCCAATGGATCTTTTATGTTCTTTAGTTCTTCCAGTAGTTCTGTAAGCTCTAATCGATCGTATTCTGCGATATTTAAACCATTTATTCTACATTCCAATACCTTTGGGTTTAGTCCTGAACCTTGGCAAGTTGGGCATAATGAATGTTTTGATACTGCTAAGACGTCATCTTGGGTTACTCCTTTTAGCTTTGAGATATCTCTATTTATATAGAGGCGCGTAAATCTAGGCAATAACCCATCCCAATCATGTTTTTGAGGTCCATGTTTTGTGTGAAACGGTGCATTGACTTTTTCACCTTCTCGGGGGCCATATAATAGTAGATGGAGTTTTTCTTCTGAATAGTCTTTTATGGGTTTATCTGGATCGAATAATCCGCAAGTCATCATCCAATTACCTTGCCAACCCGAAGGCGATAATGGCTTAAATCTCACTGCATAACCTCGAAGTGACTTATCCAAGTCGACCATCTTATTTAGGTCTGGCGTAATGACCTCCCCAAATCCACTACATTCTGGACATCTTCCAAAGGAACTTTGGCTCAAAAAATCGCTGGCAGAACCTATTGATGGTTTTCCTATTCTTGAAAATAAAAGTCTAATGAGTGGATTTATATCCATATAGGTGCCAACTGTTGAACGTGAATTGCCTCCTATCGGTCTTTGCTCAACTACCACAACCGGGCTTAAGTTTTGCATAAGATCGGCGTGAGGTCTTTCATACCTTGGCATTTGATATCTGACATAGTGAGGATAGTTCAAAGTCATTTGTCTTCTACTTTCTGTTGCTAATGTATCAAAAACAACTGAGCTCTTTCCAGAGCCTGAAAGACCAGTAAATACGATGATTTTTTCTTTTGGTATGTTTAAATCTACATTTTTTAAGTTATTTTCTTTAAGCCCTCTTAAAATGATTTCATCTTTTATTTCTGGCATTTTGTCATCCTTTCTGATTTTATCTACTATGCTCCTTTCAGTTCGCTACAAGTCTAGCCAACCCTGACAAGGGGAATACTTTTCACAAATTCATATTCGTTTTGTGAGGATACTTTTGTTTTAATACCTTTTTATTTACCACCCATTATTAGTTTAATTACTTATATTATAGTAAATTAAAGGGGTTAATTGTTTAAATATTCATAAAATAATAAAATCTGTCGAGACTTTCTCGACAGACTGATTCAATCAATATATTGATTGTCTTGTTTCACACTTTCATCTATTAATTTATATAGCTTTGTTAATCCGTTGCAAGAAAACTAAAAGGCAACAACCCCAATAGGTTAGTTGCCTTTCTTTAAAATGAGCTGTGAGATTCACTCCACATGTCCCGAGTGTAAGTGGCAACACATGGGATGTTGGTGAGTCTTTTGTGAGCTATAATTAATGCTGTTATAATAAGTGGGTATATTTCGGCTTTTTATAGTTAATTATTGCCTTTTTTATTAAAAATCGGAAATAACCCTTTGTTTTATATTTTAATCTCGATTATACGATTGCATGAATTTATATCATTATGATATTGAATTGTCCATAAGAATAGCCAGAGCAGCGGAAATGCCTGAGCTTGAGGAATATATACAAAACTTGACAACGGCAAGGTATAAAGGATTACCAAAGTAGTCTCTTGAATTAGAATAAACCGACTGTGTTATTTAAAACAGTCGGTTTTGTTTCGGTGATTGATTATTTCAATAGCTTCTTTCGCCAATCAAGGCTTTGTTGCTCGACTCTTCTACCATGTTTCTTAAATCAGCCCCAGATGGATTCTGGAATACTCTAAGTCCAAACTCTGGTGCAACTGCAAATAGATGGTCAAAGATATCAGATTGCACAGATTCATATACTGCCCACTGTACGTCATTGGTAAATGCATAAATTTCTATAGGCAACCCGTGTTCACTATGTCCCAGCTGTCTAACCATTAAGGACATATTCTGATTGATTCCATGGTGATTCTTGAGGTAATTGCTGATATACACCCTAAAAACACCGATATTGGTAAGGGCCCTACCATTCACACGATTGTTCCTATCTATTTCATTTTTGGCATTGTACTCAGTAATTTCCTTTTCCTTTTGAATAATGAAGTCTGAAAGGTAATGAACTTTTATAAATTTCTCAATCATTTCCTCAGTGCAAAACGTGATACTGCTGGTATCTATATACAAAGGGCGCTTGATTCGTCGGCCGCCTGAGCTTTGCATCCCTCTCCAGTTTATAAAAGAATCGGAAATAAGGGCATAACTTGGTATCATCGTAATCGTTTTGTCAAAATTTTGAACCTGTACGGTATTTAAAGAAATATCAATAATGTCACCATCTGCTCCATACTTTGGCACTTCAATCCAGTCACCAACCCGAACCATATCATTGGTCGTTAACTGAATTCCTGCCACTAGACCTAATAACGAATCTTTAAATACTAACATCAAAACTGCCGAGAGAGCACCAATACCACTTAATATGATAAGAGGACTCTCCCCTATTAGGTTCGAGATGACTAAGATGAACCCGAGAGTCATGATAATAATGTTAACCACCTGAATATATCCTTTAATAGGCTTAACCTTGGATATTTCAAAGGTTTGATAAATATCATTAAGTGCATTAAGTAAGCTTTGAATAAACACTAACCCTACAATAATGATATAGGTAATGGCCAATTTTCCGATAATTGATTGATAGGTTGGAAAGGTTGAAGAAAACGAATAAATAATGATCGCAGGAACAATGTGGGATAACTTTCGAAAAACTTGTCTTTCCAAAATGACTTTACCCCACTTGACTTTGGAGTTTGTAACGATACGAGTAATAATCCTGATCACTATTTTCTTTGAAATAAAATTCGCTACGATACAGATAAGCCCTATTAGCAAAATCTTGATTATAATCGAAAGATATTGTACTAATCTAGGATCTAGTTCCATATCCAGAAGTAGATTATTAATGAATTGCATCTGTTCTCCTCCGTTTCAATCTGCATAATAAGCAACTTTACGGGTAAAGTATCTAAACTGTCAATTTTACTTTATCAATAACGAAAAAATGGTACCTTAGCCCCTGAGCTGTAACGCTTCAGTTTATACTCGGGTCAGTCAACTGGAAGTGTTCATACGTTGCAGGAAACGTTAAAAGGCAACACCCACAAGGGTTAGTTGCCTTCTTTTAAAATGAGCTGTGGGATACACTCGACATGCGTCGAGTGTATGTCGCAACACAAGAGTGCTGGTGGGTTTATTACATTCTTAAGACCTTTTTCTTTCAGAAAACAGACTATATCAAAACAAAAGTTGCCGGTCGCAAAGGAACTTGAAACTGAATAAAATAAGTACACATGAGTTGATATGATTCATTTTTTCTCTAACTTTTTGAGAGTTACATCATTTCACTGTCCCGGTCCCATCAACATTCTTTTCCAAAGTTATCAAGCAATGCACGCACTTCATCTGTTGATTTCGTGTTCATCAATTGATTTCTTAATTCACCAGCTCCACGGAATCCTTTGACATAAATTTTGAAAAAGCGATGAAGCCCTGTGATTGAACGTGGCAGTACTTCCGCATATTGATCTTGAAGATCAAGCTGCAGTCTTAAAAGATCAAGATATTCTTTACTGCTATGCTCTTTTGGCTCTTTTTCAAAAGCAAAAGGATTTTTAAAAATACCTCGCCCGATCATAACGCCATCAATACCATATTGTTCAGCAAGCTGCAGCCCAGTTTGACGGTCAGGAATGTCTCCATTGATTGTTAGTAGCGTATTTGGTGCGATACGGTCACGTAATTTTTTGATTTCCGGAATTAGCTCCCAATGCGCATCTACTTGGCTCATTTCCTTTCTTGTACGTAAATGAATAGAAAGGTTCGCAATATCCTGTTTTAAAATATGCGTTAGCCACTCCTCCCACTCATTTACATCCTTATCGCCAAGTCGTGTTTTCACGCTGACAGGCAGTCCGCCCGCTTTTGCTGCTTGAATAAGTTCTGCCGCAACGTCTGGACGCAGAATAAGGCCACTACCTTTCCCTCTTGATGCCACATTCGGTACAGGGCAGCCCATATTAATATCGATGCCCTTAAATCCTAGCTCTGCCATGCCAATACTCATTTGACGGAAATATTCGGGATTATCCCCCCAAATATGCGCCACGATTGGCTGTTCATCTTCTGTAAAAGTCAAACGGCCACGCACACTTTTCATGCCCTCTGGATGACAATAGCTATCCGAGTTTGTAAACTCTGTGAAAAATACATCCGGTCGACCGGCTTCACTTACTACGTGACGAAAAACAACATCTGTCACATCTTCCATTGGTGCAAGCACAAAAAATGGTCGCGGTAAATCACGCCAAAAATTATCTATCATTTCAAACTCAAATCCTCTCACTATGGATACAACTTCAAACTCTCGGTCAAAAAATAGAAAGCCAAATATTCCACTTCTTTTACACTTATATCATGCTTAATAACTTATTATCAAACACAAGTACATGTGGACATTTATAATTTGTGAAAAACTATTGTGAAAATCGGCAATGTTTATTGTAACGAAAATCGGTCCTGAATGGTATTTTTATAAACAAAAAAAGCAGATGGTATAGATTTTTTCTATATCAACTGCTTTTCTATTATACCAACTCCAACCACGCGGCCGCTTCACAATAGCCATGCACTGTTCGCCATTAGTGATGGGTGGGAAAAATGTGTCAGTCCCCTGTCATTCTTATTATCTTTGGGCTAACGTCTAAATACGCATTAATGTGCCATTAGGCTTTGGTAACTCCTGATCTGTTATCTGATTCATTTTACAAAAATGTTCAAAAAATTGTTGTGCCAGCTCTCGTTCCTTTGGGTCACTTTTCAACGAAACTATATCAAGCAAAATTTGAGCCATCCATGAATTATCAAAATAACGGTATTTACCTGTATTCCATGTCATTTTTTGGGGGGATTTTTCATTTACATAATATTCCCAGAAAAGCATCTGATCCGATTCCTGTTCTGTAAGTTGGAGTCTGTATTTTGAATGAGCAGGAATATATCCATCTTCACAAAGCTTCCCGATAAAATTTTCATTCACCATATAGACACCTAAGATACGTCTGTCTTTTTCAGGCATGCTGGAATCTATTGCTGTTAACAGGACAGCGCTATTTTGATGCAAGCGGATGGGTTTGTTTGGCTCCCCCTTATTATTACCACTTTTTATTACGCCTGAAAAAACCTTCCACTCTGAAAAAGAACTATTTTGTTCTTCTGTGTCACACCAAAAAACCATTTGTGATTCGGGATGAAGTTTATGATTTTTCATAAGTTTTTCATGTTCCAAGCGAAGTTCTTGGTTTTTTCTTTGTAGTTTTTTTTCCTCTTCCTTCTTCCATTCTTCCTCCTGTCGCTCCATTTCCTTTTTTTGTATAATTTTTTCAAGTGAATTAGCAACACTTTTATCATGGAGTTTTAGGTGCTTTCCAAATACATCGGGGAAAACAAACTTTTTATTTTCCGATGCGAAATGTATTTCAATACTAGAATCATTATGGTTAACTATACTACCCATGCCAAAGCGCTCGTGTGTAACTTTCTCATTGATTAGATTCATTATTCTAGTCCTCCTTGTAGAATAAAAACTCGGTTACTATTAGATAGTAAATTGATAATTTTATTCAACTAACTTCCTTTAAAGCTCACACAACTATTTGTATTTTTCTTCGGTTTAAAAAAGGAGATTAAAAAAACGTATCCATAATTCTATCTGCAAAAAAATACAGCGGAATTCGGAATACGATTGAAAAAACAATTGTAAGACTATTATAACATTTTTTGAAAATATTACAAATTTCTTATTGACAACACATTTTATTTCGAGGTAAAATTAAGTTTTATTCTCTGCATTTCCTTGAAATAGCTATGAAATAAAGGCCTCCAAAAAGTCGCGAAACTTCTGAAAATCCCCTATAAATAACCACTTGATACCGGTGATAAGTGGAATGATTCCACGATTAAACTAATCTTAACTAGCCCTCATTACGTTGGAGACTTACTACTACAGATACAGGTGCGGAGTGTATGTGGCAACACATGGATGTTAGTGGGTGTTCTAATAATAGAAAGTAACAATAGCAAAAAAAAATAACTCTTTGTTAAATTATTACCCAATAGATTCACTTTGTGCCTTTGTATCACACAAGCATTACATTGCCCCCATGGAATCATTCTTTGGCTCTTTTTCCCCACCTTTTTTCACGCTTTTTCTTGAATTCGAATAAAGTTTTCCGTGTCTACAAAAAACAAAAAGGCATCCCCCGTAGGTTGCCCTGTCTTTTTCACGCTTTTTTACGAAATCTTTTTTCTCACTCGAAAGATAAATCGGAACTGTTTATTGTGACTGCATAGTGAGTTTATTGGTTAGTTACAAATTCGATGTAAGCAACACACAACACTCCACATGTGTTAAGTGTATGTGGACTAGGGATGCTGGTGAGTTATTCCTATCCACATAATTAACTTGTTCATTTGCATTTTGTAACTAGCTAAATGGACTACTAGATGGTCATTTTCCATCCTGATAAAGTCAGCCAGCTTTCCTTTTCCTTATAATCAGGCATCATTTTTCCAACAAGGCGCCAGAAGGATCGGTCGTGATTCATATGAACCATATGGCACATTTCATGAACGACTACATAGTCGATTACCTCCCGTGGTGCCATTGCCAGTCTCCAATTAAACGTTAACTGCCGTTTTGAATCACAGGTGCCCCAGGTAGTTTTACTATCCGTAATACGAACAGAACCTGTTTTTGTTTTGAAATTCCGCTGATAGGAGCATATGCTCTTCTCCACTAGATCCTTACACTGCTGGTAATAAAATCGTTTTAAAGCTTGTTTTATTTTTTCAGTGTCAGACCGCTTTACATAAATATGTAACTTTTCTTCTTTAAACACTACATGGTCTTGCGTTATATTTATATCTTGAAAGATCTCTATTGGATAGGTCTTTCCCATATAAAGAAAACTCTCACCATACTCATAGACCTTTTTCTGTGGTCCTTGCAGCCTATCCCGCATTTCTTTTAATTTTTGCTGAATAAGATCCCACTTATCCTCTAATAACTGAAGTACTCTGCCATTAGGTGTCCCTTTCGGAGCTTGAACTTCAATATTTCCATAACTGTCTATTGTAATCCCTATAGATGTACGATTTTTGTATTTGATTTCAAAACGTATGGTTTCACCTAAGTAGGTATGTATCATGTCATCACCTGTATCCTTATCTAATGCATGATCGCATCTGATAGCAACTCTTTTAAAACTCTGATTTCTGCTTTTTCGAATAACTCTTCAGTAGTTCATGCTACTGCTATTGAGAGACGGTTCCCTCGTTTCATTTTGATTCAAGAAAGATACATAAGTGCCTTCCACATAGTCCATTAAATTTCATTCAAAAATGATTGAATAAATGGGATAGCGGCACCAATGGGTACTCCATTTGCCAGTGAACGGCTGATATAAATAAATGGGTCATTGCTAGGAAATGCCGTTTTTTCGTTTACTTTTTCATGAAGTGTTTCGATATCATCTTCCGTTAAATAAGGAGATAGATAACCGCCTAGAATAAATTCACTGTTCAGAACAAGATGAATATTGTTGATGGAAATGGCTAAATGATCTAAAAAGGAATTCCACCTCTTCACATAAGAAGGAATTCTGGAACGGACTTGTAGAAAAAAGAAATCTAATGTTTCATCATCATCTAGAAGTGCATGAACAGAGCTAATCGTTTCCATGCAGCCTTTTTTCCCGCAGTAGCAAGTAGGACCATCAGGAATAATCGTCATATGTTCGACCGTTCCACTATGCCCTTCTTTCCCCATATAAATTTGACTATTTATGATAATCGCACCCCCAAGGTGCGGACCAATCGATAGATAGACTGCATCGCCAATATCATTTCTTACCCACAACTCTGTTGTTGCCGCACACTTAGCATCATGTAAAAACATACATGGATAAGGGAGATACTTTGAAAACACTTCAATATCTAATCCTGTAGCGATTAATATTTTTCCATATGTGATTTTTTTCCCGTCATTTGACGTTAATCCTTGTACGGCAAAACCAATACCTAGAACCTGCTCATCTATCACATCGAGTGACGAGATGAAAGATTGTACAGCTTGACTTAACTCTTTATAATAACGATCTTCATTGGAATAATCCATCGCTAGTCTCTCTTGTTGAAAAGCATGACCACGCAAATCAATGGCCAGAATTTGTACGGTCCTCTTCTGAATCTCTACCCCAATGCTAATCCGAGCCTGAGGGCAAATGGCATAAGCTGTTGCACGCCTTCCCACAGAAGATTCAAACTGCCCGCACTTCTCAATCAATTTTTCCTTTTCCAAACGAACGAGATTCTGGGTGATCGTCGGTAAACTCAAATGAAGTTGATTAGCAATTTCTTGTTTCGAAAGCTTCTCATTTTGAAAAATGAGGTGGTAAATCGATGAATAATTGCTTTTTTTTATATCTTTAAACGTGATGCTATTGTCCATGAAAAAAACACCCCATTTTATAAACTAATTTTATAAAAACACTTACTTTAACTCTTCAAATATATCACAAGAACGAATACAATCACAGCTTTGTCATAAAGTATCTGCCAATTATAAATTTTGTATATATTGACTATCAGAAAAAATAGCTTTATTATGTAAATGTATTTTATAAAACTGTTTTACAAAATAAATTAACAAAAAGGAATTGGGAAAAATGGGGATTATTGAAAAAATGAGATTGGACGGAAAGAAGATTTTTGTAACAGGAGGGGCAAGAGGTATTGGTAAAAGTGTGGCAACGGCTTTTGCTGAAGCAGGAGCAGATATAGCGATTGTGGACCTGGATATTGAGGAAGCCACAAAGACAGCTCAGGAACTTGAAAAAAATAATGGGATTAAGTCAATTGCCATCAAGACAGATGTCACCAACCCAGCAGATGTAGATGCCATGATCGAAACCATCCTAAAAGCATTTGGTCGTTTAGATGTTGCTTTTTGTAATGCTGGAATCTGCATGAATGTACCAGCAGAGGAAATGACCTATGAACAGTGGAAAAAAGTCATTGATATTAATCTTACCGGTGTATTTTTAACAGCACAAGCAGCGGGAAAAGTCATGTTAAAACAAGGTGGCGGTTCGATTATTAATACGGCTTCGATGTCAGGACATATTGTAAATGTGCCGCAACCACAGTGCTCGTACAACGCATCTAAAGCAGGTGTCATCCAGTTAACCAAATCGCTGGCAGTAGAATGGGCAACAAGAAATGTACGGGTAAATTGTATCAGTCCAGGATATATCGGAACAGAACTTACCTTAAATTCTCCAAACCTACAGCCATTGATCGAACAGTGGAATGAAATGGCACCGCTTCACCGAATGGGTAGACCAGAAGAGCTTCAGTCCATTTGTGTTTATCTGGCAGGAGACACGAGCAGCTTTACTACAGGATCTGACTTTATCATCGACGGAGCTTTCACTTGCATTTAATAGATTAATAATTCGGGAGGAAGCATCTATGAATTACTTACTCGGTACAGATATCGGAACATCCGGTACCAAAACAATCCTAATGGACACGGAAGGAAATTTAATCGCTCAAGATTTACAAGAATACGATGTGCTAACCCCAAAATCATTATGGGCAGAGCAGTGGCCGGATGTATGGCTGGATGCAACGAAAACATCGATTAAAAACACGGTACAAAAGTCAGGAATACCTGCGGAAAAAATCCGTGGAATCGCCATTAGCGGGCTTTATGGAGGTTCAGGAATTCCATTGGACGAAAACATGGAACCAGTTAGGCCGTGCATGATTTGGATGGACCGAAGAGCCGAAGCGGAAACAAAGTGGGTCTTAGATCATATTGGAGAAGAAAAACTCCGCGAAGTTACCCATAATGGAGCTGACCCCTATTACGGCTATACCAAAATGTTATGGATGAAAAATCACGAACCGGAAAATTGGCAGAAAACCAAGCTCTTTCTCCCACCCAACGATTATGTAATCTATAAACTGACCGGACAAATTGCCATTGATTATTCCTCTGCAGGAAATATCGGCGGGATTTTTGATATGAATAATCGAACCTGGTCTAAAGAAATGATGGATGCGATGGGAATTCCACTGTCGATGATGCCGGAGAAAATCGTGGAATCAACTGATATTGTCGGTGGGTTGACCAAAGAAGCCGCGGCAGAGCTGGGCCTTTCAGAAGGAATGCCTGTGATCGCCAGTGGGATTGACAGCGGTGCTGCCAATATCGGCCTAGGCGTATTTGAATCTGGTATTTATGCAGCGGCCATTGGAACTTCGATGTGCGCAGCCTTAATATCTGATCAACCAGTGAAAGGGAAAGATTTGATTGTTTGGCCGTATTTATTTGATGCGAAAAGACTTTCCTATTATTTTGCCGGAGGAGCTACAGCTGGAGCGATTGTAAAATGGTTCCGTCAGACGATGTGTCAGTATGAATTGGAAGCAGAAAAAGCGGGCGGAAAAAATGCCTATGATGCGTTAAATGAACAGGCCGCAGACATTCCTGCTGGAAGCGAAGGGTTGGTTGTCCTTCCTTACTTTATGGGAGAACGAAGTCCTATTTGGGATTCTGATGCAAAAGGTACCATCGTGGGACTTTCATTGGCACATACAAAGGCTCATATTTATCGTGCCTTTCTGGAAGCGGTTGCCTTTTCTCTACGAGATGCGATTGAAGCGACCGGAGAAAATATAGGCGAATATATCTTACTTGCCGGTGGTGTAACAAAATCAAAATTATGGAGACAAATCTTTGCTGATGTCACAGGCTATCCAGTGGTCTGCCCGATTCATGATGTAGAAGCAAATATGGGCGATGTCATGCTTGCTGGTATTGGTACAGGTCTTCTCTCTTATGAAGATGTGAAGAAATGGCAGGTTCTCGATCAGAAAATCATGCCTAATAAAGAGAATCATAAGAAATATAATGACTATTACCAAGTTTATAAATCAATCTATCAAAATTTAAAGTCTAATATGAAAACATTGACAAGACTTTCTGCAACATAATTTGAGCATATGCTTTACCAATTTTAAAATAAGGATATGTGATAACAATGAATAAATGGAAAAAAAGAATTGGATACGGGGCGGGCGACTTCGCCTGCAACCTCGTATTTAGTACAATGGCGTCTTACCTGTTGTTTTTTTATACAGATGTCTTTGGAATCTCCGCAACCGTTGCTGGTACCTTAATGTTAGTAACCAAAATCATTGATGCTTTTGCCGATACCGGAATGGGATTATTGGTTGACCGAACTCGGACTAGATGGGGACAAGGAAGACCCTACTTCATAATTGGAGCCATTCCGTTTGCTGTCTTTACGATCATGACCTTTATGGTTCCGGATTTTAGTATGTCAGGAAAAATTCTCTGGGCGTATATCACATATTGCTTGTTGAATATTGCTTATACGGTGGTTAATATCCCATTAAATACGATTGTACCGAGGTTAACTTCCGATAACCACGAACGAAACTGGTTAGTATCGACTCGTATGATTTGCGCGTTAATTGGAACCGCTTTAGTTATGTCGATTACGACACCAATGGTGAATTTCTTCGGTCAAGGCGATAACCAAAAAGGTTATTTCATTACGATGACCGTTTATGGCATTGTCGCAGTGCTCGTATTTGTGTTTACCTTCATGAATACTAAAGAGGTGGTTCCGCCAACCGTTCAACCTGGGAAATCCTCTTTTAAACAGGATTTTAAAGGATTGACTGGCCCTGCCGTTATTTTCTTTATCTTGAATTTTCTCTATTTTGGTCTTTTTGTCATTAGAAATACAACCGTTATCTACTATTTCACGTATAATTTGGGCCGTACAGATTGGCTGACGTTTGTAGGCCTTTTCGGTATTCTCTCTGGTCTGCCAATACTGCTAATATTGCCCTGGCTGCAGAAGAAAATGCCGAAGAAAAATGTATTGCTTTTAAGTACAGCTATTTATATTGTTGGAGATCTTGTCATTTATTTTGGAAAGTCATCACCTGGCTTGCTGATTACCGGTTTAGCCATTACCGGGCTTGGGATCTATGGCATCTTCGGCACCACTTTTGCGATTCAGCCAGATGTTATTGATTATTCAGAGTACAAAAATAATCGAAGCATTGCGGGGATGATTGCCGCTTTCCAAGGATTTTTTGTAAAAGTAAGCCTAGGCCTTGGAAGTGCAATTGTAGGCGTTATTTTGAAAATGGGCGGTTATATTCCTAATGGTAAACAAACTGCAACCGCTTTAAATTATATTGAAACAAGCTTTATCTGGATACCACTTATCATCTGTGTACTAATCGCGATCACCATGATTCCCTACAAACTCGATGATAAACGGGCAGAAATGGACATAGAACTTGAACGCCGCCGATCAGGCGCAGCGCCAATTCAAAATATTAGGTGATCCATATGGACAGCTCTTTTGCAAAACTATCATAATTTAAGAAGAATAATATAAATCGAATGTCCCCGACTAATCGGTATAGTGTGAAAGCGGAGAGCAATGTCTCTCTGCTTCTTCTTACTGTTATCCCCTTTTATAGATTTTACCCTGCATAAAACGTCATGCATATGAAATCAATTACTATTAAAGTAGTTATAAGGATAAAGCTTTGAAACCGTAAAATTCAGAGAAGTGTCTTAAAACACATTAGCCAGAATACCCACTTACACGCTCTTCTTATTTTGCTGTTGCTTAACAGTTTCATATAAAATTTAGGATTTTTTTGGTCTCAAGTGAGGAAATCATAGCTGCGTAGTTCAGTTCAACAAGTCTACCAAAATACGATTTCTTCGTTACCACAGCGAAGATCGGATCAATGTCGATGTTAGAAAAAATAGCCTCAAAACGGTGGGTAGGTTCTAAATCAAATAATCCTTGTAGTCCAAATAGGCTTCCTTGCCGTATAATAGTCATAGGGGGTCTTCCTCCAGTCTTATAAGTTTGTTGTGGTGACTACTTATTTCTACATTCTGGGGAGGTACTCCTTTTTTTGTTCCCTATAGTCCTTAAGGCTCTAAGGGTAAAATTGATTCAATATAATTTTTTTAATTGCAGTATTTTGGTAAAATTTAAGAAAGGCGTTATTCCGTATATATTACACATTAATTGTACAGTTCTTTATCGAATCAAGGGCCGTCAATGATCATGCGCATTAAATATTCTCAATTTTCAAATGGTTCACACTATTAAAATAATTATCTTTTAGGAAAACCCCTAAACGATGAAAGGAGATGAAACTCATTGGAGAAATTCAAGAAACCTTCAATATTAATTACATTGGTCTATACATTCGTTTATTATTTGTTGATTATACTATGGCCAACAAACCTATTAGGAATTGGATTAATTGCAATTTTAGGTCCATTGATTGCAATTACATTTATAGGTATAGCCAGTTATCATATAAAGGAAAAAGAGGAGAAAAGATTTTGGCTCATTCTCTGCCTAGCATTATTTAGTCAATTTATTGGGGAATTAATATGGAGATACCACCAGTTTGTTTTAAACGAGTACAACCCATTCCCAGGTTGGGACAATTTATTTTATGCCATGTTTAGTATTATATACAGTATTGCTGTAATTTATAAAATGTTTACAAAAAAAGTGAAATATCGAACAATTCAACTTTTTTTTAATTCCTTTATATTTATGACTGTGTTAACAACAATATCGTGGGTTTATTTCTTAAAACCATTTTTACATAATTCTGAAATATCCACTTTTAAACTCATTATCTCGGTAACTTATCCGGTAGCTATTTTAGGGGTTATGTTTAGTATTGCGTTACTTTTCTTTTTTAATAAAGGGATTTTTTCGCCTAAAATCATATTTTTAAATGGTATAGCAATGATTATTTACACCATTGTAGATTGTTTTTGGTTATTCTATTCAATTACTTCTACATTTGATCTTTTGTCACCTTTAAACCCAGTATGGAATTTCTGTCTATTATTAATAGGTATATCAAGTTTTTATTCTGTCAAAATGAAGGATAATCTATCACAAGAAAAAAAAGAGCATGAAAAACCGTTCTACAGACTGTTTAATATATTACCGTATTTTAGTTTGCTGATTTTCATCATTCTTGGTATGACCAAAAAAGAAGATTACTCAAGTTTTGTAATAGGTGGAGCATTTATTCTTTTATTTATTGTCATTCGACAAGTCATTACAATTTTTGAAAATGAATCCTTAGTTCGTCAACTTAAAATTAGAACAGAAGAACTCGAAATGACCCAACTTGAACTGATTGAACTAAAAAATATTGCAGAGAAACAAAGCTGGATAAAAACAAAAATTGCTGAAATTGCTACGATGCATTCAGGGATAGCTGATTTAAACTCTTTAGCAAATCTGTTCATATCAAAAGTCACGCCTATGGTTGAAGGATCTTATGGGGTTTTCTATATAAAAAATGAAGAAGGAACTGAAAGGCTTTTCCAAAAAGTAGCTGCTTATGCTTATAATCAACAGAACATTGGTGCAGAGAGCTTTCGTTTAGGAGAGGGTCTTGTAGGACAGTGCGCATTAGAGAATCGTATGATTCTGCTAGACCGAGTGCCTGAGAATTATATTAAAATTACTTCTGGTATTGGTAAAGCATCACCATCAGCCATTTTGATTATACCAGTAAAATTTGAAGGAGAAGTTTTAGCTGTTATTGAATTAGCTTCATTTAAATCTTTTAATACTGAAGAACAAATGCTGCTAAAAGAATTAATGGACAATCTCGGTGTCAATATAAACAGTATACTAAGAAATATGCAGTTTAAAAAGCTGCTCCAAGAGTCACAGGCTTTAACAGAAGAACTGCAAAGCCACTCTGAAGAGCTTCAATTGCAGCAAGAAGAGTTAAAAACAGTTAATGAGCAACTTGAAGAACAAATTGAACAGTCTGAACAGAAGACAAGAGAGGTAGAGAAAGTACAAAGCATTCTTGAAGAAAAGGCACAACAGTTAGCCATTAGTTCTCAATATAAATCAGAATTTCTTGCTAATATGTCCCACGAGCTGCGCACACCGCTCAATAGCTTACTGATTCTAGCCCAATTGCTAGCTGAAAATGCCAATGGAAACCTGACTTCAAAACAAGTCAATTATGCGGAAACTATTTTTTCTTCAGGAAACGATCTGTTACATTTGATAAATGACATTTTAGATATAGCAAAAGTGGAAGCAGGGAAAATGGAAATTAATATTAATGAAGTATTACTTAGCGACGTTAAGGATTTTGTGGAAGCACAATTTACCCCTGTTGCACGTAAGAAAAATATAGAGTTCAACATTCTTCTTGATTCTAATTTGCCCAAATCGATTCATACCGATAAGCAGCGTTTACAGCAAATTTTGAAGAATTTATTATCGAATGCATTTAAATTTACTGACCATGGTTCTGTTTCATTCATCATTGAAAAAGTAAAAAAAGAATCACTTACAAACTTGCAGACGTTAACTCATTTAGAATTTGAACTTGCATTTTCCGTTAAGGATACGGGAATTGGTATACCGGCAGAAAAACAGGGCAATATTTTTGACGCTTTTAAACAAGCTGATGGAACCATTAGCCGCAAATATGGTGGAACAGGATTAGGACTTTCCATTAGCCGGGAAATCTCTCACTTATTAGGTGGCTTTATTGAAGTTGAAAGTACAGTGGGCCAAGGAAGTATTTTTTCTTTATTTTTACCGAATCAAAATAATATAAACACAAATAGATTATCTCTAGCTGAAGCAGAGGTAGCTACGGGGCTTTTTGAAGATTCCAGTTCCGCAACATCGGCCCCATCTGTGACTCGATTACAAGATGATGAACCATGGATAGGTTTGCTTGAAAGAAGGGAATTGTTAGAGGGAAGAAAAATACTTTTAGTTGATGATGATATCCGAAATATATTTGCATTATCATCAGCACTTGAAAGTTATCAAGTTGAAGTATTGTTTGCGGAAAATGGAGAGGAAGGTATCGCAATTTTACAAAGTAATCCAGACATCGAACTAATTCTCATGGATATTATGATGCCTAAGATGGATGGATTCCAGACAATTCAATTTATACGACAAATTCCTGAATTCAATAATCTTCCTATTATTGCACTTACAGCTAAGGCAATGAAATATGATCGAGATCAATGTATTGATGCAGGTGCTTCAGATTATATTAGTAAGCCAGTAATCATGGAACAATTATTATCTATTATGCACGTATGGCTATACAAATAGGTCAATGAATACATGGAAAATAATAAAATTAAGACCTTTTATGTTTAATTGATAGAAACATAAAAGGTCTTTTTATATACCTCATTTACTTATGGTACGGTTCACCGTAACGTTGGATAGGATAAAACCATAGATACTCTAAGCCTCTAAGTTAATGATTTAAAGTAAGACCTTAAATAACGGTCAATTTGTAACGTTTTCCTCTTACTTTTCGTTTTGATTTGAATGAGAACATATTAGCAAAAAACACTTGATTTTGAATTGCCCATTGTGATTTGTACATCTCTAAAATTTCTTCAGTACTTAAATCAAAAAAGATTGGCGATTAAATAGAGTTCATTTCCTTTTGAATACACACCCACAGTGGACTTTCACCGCCTAGACAGTTTCTATTTCCTGGAACACGCAAAAAAAGGAAACCCACAAAGGTCCCTTCGATGTAAATATCCCTACAATAGATCATCTATTGTTTTTTTCAAATTCTCATATATACATGGTTTAGTTATTCTTTTTAGTGAAGATAAAGATATTGTTTTATGTTGGGGGAAATACAGATCTAATCCTGTGGTTAATGACACAAAAAATTCCCACTGTGATATTTTTAAGGGGTCGATTAATTCTACATGTTTTTCTTTAAGTAAACAAAAGACATACAAATCAGCATTTCGTTTTATATCTTCACTATATTTATTTGTTTCATAATCATATTCTTTTTTTGCTCCAATATTAAAACTGATATTTGAATATTTATCCTTATGCCATGCTTGAATATATGCTGAAGACTTCACTTCAATTTTTATACCATTATAAATTAAATCAAATGCGTCCCATTCAACACGCGATTGATTTAAACAACCAAGAGCAGTACCAACTACAAACTCAGCAAAGACACCTCTTAGATTATTAGTTAATATGTTTGAAAATCCCCATTCCCAAAAATCTAAAACAGTCTGATCTGTCCCTAATATTGGGTTTTCTGGATTAAGTTTTATAGCATTGTTCAATTAAAACCACATCCTTATGACATTTTAGTACAGACTATTATCTTCCCTAGTTTGTTTTAGTTTACCCAATTATATTTCATCTAAAATTAAAAGCTCTATTATCTTGTGAACAAAAGGGGCTTTTTCCACGGCTCTTATACGCTACGATGATATTCGAAGGAGCCAAATATTTGCATTAGCAATTTTAATGATGCAGCTCGGACCAGAAGGGAATTTCTGTGAATTTGTAAATAAAGATTCTTCAGTAATAGGATCTAGTGTCACAGGGACAATTGTCAGTCTATTGATTGGCATAAAGAAAGTATCCCTTTATTTAATACGTCTATCAGTAACTAGAGATGCCGGTTATTTATATGCGTTTTTTGATTACGGGTTTACGAAAGAGATGGTAAAAGCTTTTTATTTTCGGTATGAAAGGTAACGGGGACGATTGTTAATTTCTGTGGTAGCATAAGAAAAGCATCTACTTTTGATTGATACATGTATCGTACCAAGAGATGCTGAGTGTTAATATGCGTTGTTTGTATGGCGGCTTACTATGCAATTAGGATATTATCAATTTTTCTGATTTCTTTGAAGTTCCAACAATCTGCTTCTTAATTTCGGATCACTAGCATAGATATACAGCCCATGTATTCCTCTCTTCATAAGAACATTAAGCGAATTTAATATGATCTTTTCCTTAATATCCTCACTATTTTCGAATTCATCTTTTCCTCTATAAGCTTCCGTATCCTTATAATTCTCTGTAAGAATTTTTAATTCTTCTGTGTCTTCATCATAAGAAATTGATGGTCCCAAAATAACACCGACATAGTTTAAATCAAAACCTTGTATTGTATATATGGACCCAACTTCTCTTACCGTTTCTGCTTTTTCCGCCCATGTAGTATTTCCGTAATCTCCATTCCAAGGGAGTTTAAAACCTTTCTCTTCTACGTAATGCTCTTGATTGTCCTTCTTATGTATGTAATCGAATGTAGATACGATTCTCGCTAAACCATATTCCTTATTCATTTTTTGTATTATGTCATACATTGTAGCCGCTGACTCGAAGATTTTAAAATCATATTCTGGGTCTTTAGGTATTTTGGTAATCTTCTTTTCAACAAAATGGTCAATCCAATTCACCATTTCATTATTTGCTTTCATTCGGAATTGGTTAGTTAGCTTATAAGTAGGTTCAGTATTATAATTCCCTATAATCGAGTAAAGCCTTTCTTCATCCCAGTAGCTCTTCATCTTTAACACTTGCTTATCGTCATAAACTGCGATTACAATCTTGCTGTGCCTAATTATCTCTTGTAACTGATTTTCCTCAACAAAATTATTATATGGATCGGACTTTGTTAATAATAAATGAGCTTCATCTACTAACACAATATCAGCCTTTTTCATCGATTTTTTCCGCTGATTAATAAAAGATGTTGGTTTTTCAAAATTCTTTTTAGTGAGCGCTTTTACATTACCAGCTATTTTCTTGTACGTTTTTAGCATCTCTGTGTGATTGACTAGTAAATAATTATTGGTTGTATGCAAAGGTGATGATTTTTCCTTAGATAACTCTTGGATTTTGTTAATAACTGAACTTAGTACAACACTTTTTCCAACTCCTGCTTCTCCTTTAATTAAGAAAACAAAAGGCTCCTCATCCTTAATGTGTTGTTTACAAACCTCAATAATCTTCTGTTGAAGTTCCAACTGTTCTATCGATAATTCTTTGAATGGGGATAGCTTAAAAATATCCTTATTTTCAATGGTAGATCTAGAACTATCTACTATATCCCTATCTAACAGCTCATCCCATATGTCTTCAAACAATTCTTCATTAAAGAATTTTTTTTCATAATAATTATGCATCACACTATTAACTGTTTGACTCTTGTTTTGTAATTTGTACCGTTCATCCGCTAAAAAATAATTGATCAACTTGGTTTCAATATTGTATGTTGCGGATCGATTAAACTTTTCATGAATGATCAGGGACATCTTCTTTAATGATTTTCTCTCACTATTATTTAAGTGATCTCTCATACGATTTCTTACTGCCACAGTTTCACCGATATAAACCGTTGTATCATTATTTAGAAAGTAGACTACAGGATAATCGGTATAGTAACCGTTAATACTATCTATTGATGTCTTGTCAAAAGGCATTGTTTTTATATCTATTTTACTCATATTCCGTTCTACCCACCCCATGATTGCTGGCATATTGAAGGTTAATTCAATATAAACCTATTACTTTACTTCTCTTTATTTACTGGATATTTTAGAGCGTTCTTCTCTATCTTCTTAAATGCTTCCTCTTCCAAATCTACATTCATTTTTTCCGCTAACTGAAGAAGATATATAAATACATCCGCCATCTCTTCCTTAATATTCTGTATAGATTCAGCGACCGCTTCCTCACTATTCTTCCATTGGAAATTTTCTAATAGTTCATTCGCTTCTAATGATATAGAAATAGCTAAATCCTTTTCATTGTGATATGGGGCCCATCCCCGTTCATCTCTGAACTCAATAATTTTTTGCATAATATCTTTCATTTATAGCCCACCTAATTTAAATTCTATTCTTGTAAATATATTCTATTTTATCATTTATTTTAATCTTCTGCTTATCATAAAAAAAGAGATACCAAAGTATCTCCCTAATTCGGTATATTATAAATTTCACCTTATCACATACTATTAGCAGCAATTTTCTTTATGACTTCCTCTAGTTCATAAGAGGAAAGCGCTCGGCTTTTACTTACATTCTTCTAACTGATTTACAACAACTATTTATATAAAGAACCTCTAAACTTTTGAATAAAGTTTAAAGGTCTCTACATAAATGAAACATCTATTTAATATTTTGCTCATATCATTATAAATAAAAACTGTTTGTTTTATTAAATGTATGTGGATGTCCGCAAACTATAAATTTGATAGTTTTTTTGAGTTAGTGAGCATCTTAGTAAATAAAAGATTAAACAAGGCTATCCCAAAGTCATTTTCGACTTTCGGATAGCCTCTTCTAAAAACCTCATTTACTTATGATACGGTTCACCACCATTAATCCTAAAAAACCCTGCCATACGGCAAGGTTTTAGCATTAATCTTTTTGTGCAGTAAAAAAAGAAACTTTCCTTTTTACCCCACTCAAACCCGCATTCAACCGTTCGAGTTAAAATAGACTCTTTCATCGAAACCCCGCTTTTTGCCCATTTTTGCTTCAAAAGATCTCGTTTTTTCGGGCCTTTCCCACGCTTTTTTTCACGTTTTTTATCGAGTTGGAATAAAGATTTTCACTCACGCTTTTTTTACGATTGTTGATATGTCGGGCTTGGCGGGTGTTTTTTTCATGATTTTTTGTACAAACTTTATTCCAACTGTTGATAAGATGTGGAAAAAGTTTATTTTGTTTGGAAAATTTCTATTGTTTATTTACACTTTTAACTTAAGCTCAGTAACAACTTCCACATGACTCGTCTGCGGAAACATATCCACTGGCTGCAAATTCTCAACCTTATAAAGCTTACTCAACTCCTGCAAATCCTTCGCCAATGTTGATGGATTACAAGACACATACACAATCTTCTTCGGCTTTACCTTCATAATCGTGCGTAGTAATGCTTGGTCACAGCCAGTTCTTGGCGGATCCACAACAATGACATCTGGTCTAAACCCTTCTTTTACCCAACGAGGCATAACGTTTTCGGCTTTGCCTACTTCGTAATGGACGTTGTTTCGGTTGTGTTTTTTTGCATTTTTCTTGGCGTCGTCAATGGATTCTTTGATGATGTCCATGCCGCGAACTTCTTTGGCTTGATCCGATAGCCAGAGGCCGATTGTTCCGACTCCGCAATAGGCATCGACAACTGTTTCTTGACCTGTAAGAGCTGCTGCTTGTTTTACTTCGTTATAAAGCTTGACCGTTTGGACAGGGTTCAGCTGGAAGAAGGTTCTTGCTGATAATTCGTAAGATAGATCACCAAGTGTTTCATTGATAATGCGTTCTCCTGCTAAGTGAATCGTTTTGTCGCCAAAGATGACGGATGTATTACGGTCATTCACATTTTGGACGAGTGATTTCACTTCTGGTAGTTGATCGCGAATTTGCTTGATGAGTTCGTCTTTTCTTGGGATTTCGTTTGTTCTTGTGACTAAGACGACTTGGACTTCCCCTGTTTCGAAACCGACACGTGTAATGATGGTACGGATTACGCCTTTTTTCTTCCGCTCGTTATAAATCGAAATATCTAAGTTCTTTAAGATTTTCTTTACCGTTCTTGTTACTTTATTCGTTGCTTTATGTTGAACCAGACAGTTTGGAATATCAATCAGCTGGTGTGAGTCGGTACCGTATAGTCCAGCAATGATCTTGCCTTCTTTCATGCCGACTTGGAACTGGCTTTTGTTTCGATAGTTCCAAGGATCTTCCATGCCGATCGTTTCTTTAATATTTAATGATTCGATTGGCTCGCGTAGATAGCGTTCCATCGCTTGAACAACGATGTCACGTTTTTCAACAAGCTGTTGGGCATAGCTAAGATGCTGAAGCTGGCAACCGCCACATTGTTCATAGACCGGGCAAGGTGCTGCAACCCGGTGTGGTGATGCTTTGCGGATTTGTTTAATTTTTGCTTGGGAAAATTTCGTATCTACTTTTGTTGCAATCGCAACGATTTCTTCACCAGGTAATGCACCAGGGATGAAGACAACTTTTTTCTTAAAATAACCGACTCCTTCGCCGTTAATGCCGAGTCGTTTTATCGTTAATGGGAAAGTTTGGTTGACTTCTAGTTGTTGATCTTGAGTTTGGCTCATTTCTTTTCACTCCGTTTTTCCGTACTTCTCCATAAATAGAGGGATGCATAGCTCAAATAGGGCGACCAGCTTTCACTATATTTGAGCATTTCTTCTTTGGTCGGCTTTTGCGGCAAGTTGTATAATTGCTGCAAAGCCCTTTGGATGCCAATGTCAGCGACTGGAAACAAATTTGGTCTTCCAACGCCAGATAGCAGGAAGTTTTCTGCCGTCCAATTGCCAATCCCTCTTATTTTTACGAGTGTATCGATGATTTCCGTGTCTGTTTTTTCTGCTAGTTGTTTTAAATGTAACTCTCCAGTGGCTATCTTCTGTGATAAACCAATCACATACTCTGCTTTTCGGGTGCTAAATTGAATGTCACGCAATTCTTCCACCGTTAGTTTGGCTGCACGTTCTGGTGTCGGAAAAAATGGCACACCATCTATTTCAAAGCCAAATGTTTTTACATAGCGTTCTGTTAGTGTATGGGCAAAGGAGAGGTTAAGTTGTTGATGGATGATGCATCTCACAAGACAGCTATAATAATCGAAGTCTAACACAATAGGTGTGCCGCGATGCTCGGTAAATAATACCTGTAGGTCTGTCTCTTGAAAATGCGTTGTGATTTTTGATAACGGCTCATGAAAGTGGAATACTTTCTTCACTCTCTCAAGTGCTGCTTCCTGATATTCATTTCGCTCCCCTTGCAAAATAAATATAGGATTGTCTGTATTGCCGATACTTTGAATGTGAACGATAAGTGGTGTTTCTTCTATATATAGCGGTACCTTAATCGTCCGCTCTTGAAAATCAATGACATGTAATGGATCTAGGCTTAAGCGATCAAGCACTAAATCAAAATTATAAGGAGCTTCTACCCGTATCGTTTCCGTCCACATAATATCTTCCTTTAACAGTTTTCCACGTATTATAGCATATTTGTGATACGATGCGGTAACTTGAAAAGAATGTCTCATGAAACAAAACTTCGGTAAGTTGCGGTTAGCCTTGTCCGATGCGGATCAAGCTTTAGGATGTGGCAAAGCCTATAGTCTTTTTTCCTCTACTCCCTCGTAAAAAAACAAATACTCCCTATTGATCAATACAAGTAAGGGATAAACCAACATATATGAATAGCTATCTGGACAATTTAACATAATAGAAACGACATACTGTTTAGAATGGAGAGATAACTCACAAATGAATAAAATTCCACAGGTCACACTTCTCTTTTGGATCATGAAGATTGATGCTACTACACTAGGTGAAACAGCAGGTGACTTGTTGTCCATGACGATGGGGGTTGGATACGGGGTCAGCACCATTATTTTATTTGCTCTGTTTATCATTACTCTTATCGCTCAACTTCTATCCAAAAAGTATTACCCAATCATCTATTGGCTCGTCATTACGTCAACCGCCGTCGCTGGAACCACGATGTCTGATTTTATGGATCGTACTCTAGGGTTAGGGTATGCAATGGGTTCCACAATATTAGTTTGTATCTTATTAATTATATTTGCCTATTGGTATGCAAGTGAACGTTCATTGAATATCCATGATATTCGCACACGTAAAGTTGAAATACTTTATTGGGTTGCTATCCTATTCTCCAATACTTTAGGTACAGCTTTAGGTGATTTCTTGGCGGATAGTTCTGGTCTTGGATATATCGGAGGAGCCGTTCTAATCGGCATTCTATTAGTTATCATCGTACTAGCCAAGTATTTCACAAAAATTTCTCGCGTATTCCTATTTTGGATTGCCTTTGTCTTAACACGTCCTTTTGGAGCGACATTTGGAGATCTTCTTACTAAACCAACTGAAAAAGGAGGATTAAATTTAGGTACTACTGGTTCTTCTCTTGTTCTGGGAGTCATTCTCTTAGTCCTTATTATTTACGCGACGATAAAAAATAATAAGGCCTCTAACTCCTTGACCTAATCAGTATTTTCTTCTAATGACCTCATCCTGATACGATTATAGCCTAAAAGAAGCTTGGAGAAATTTCTTCAAGCCTTTTTAGTTATGAATTCACGGATGAATATTTCTGAGCGCTGTATTCCTAAATAAGTCGCAAGTGATTCAGTTCCATGTCTACTAGTTATTCTTTGAATTTAATTTTGTGTGTGAAGAATTGAAAGCATTATTAAACGACTTTAAATGTTAAAAAAGCCAATTCCACGTTTATAGAAGAATTGGCTTTTTCTCTATTCTTTAATCTTCAACCCCATCAACGCAGCAAAACCAATGGCTTGCTCTGTTGAAACCTCGCAGCCTTTAAGATCATCAAGTGATACGCTTATTTGCTGAAACCGGCAGCTACTTAGATCCACCCCTTTGAGCGAAGTTCCGATAAAGTTTGCTTCATTTAAATCACATTGCTTGAATGCTACTTTATTAAAGGTAGCCTCAAATACGTCGACATTGCAAAGTGAACACGAATCAAACATAACCTGTTTTAATTTCGCAAAGCCAAAATTACTTAAGTTTGCATGACAATTTTCGAACCGAACATTGCCTAATGTTGCATCTGATAGATTCAGACCTAGTATTTTCGATTCCTTGAATTCAACGCGATGAATAATTGCATCGCTGAAATCCGTATTGGATAGGTTACACTTTTCAAAAATCACATCTGTTAATTCAATATTGCGGAATGACACATCGACAAAGGTCACATTTTTAAATATCACTTGTTCAAATCTGATTCGATGGATATCTTCCCCAATGATCGAGCAATCGCTTATAATGCACAATTCATAATAAGGTTCGTCGTCCATTACGTGAAAATCTGTTGGAGTTAAATCATAAGGAATCTTTGGTTGTTCGATTTTAAATTTAGTAGCCATCCTATCACCTTTTGCTTCCTTTTTCCAACAAGAATAGCACATAAGGTGAAACTTCCACCAGTGGGGAGTCTTTCATCCCCCACTGATGGTTAGTTGAACCAATCGGGCTTTTACTGGCAGTTTGTCCCCCACCTACGGCTTCTTCGATTCTTCTTAGCCTTTTGGTGGGGGTCTTACTGCCCGTTAATGCGGGATAAATGATTCCACTACTAATGAAACCTGCCGTAATAACAGAGGCAGACCCCACCTCTACTCTATCCGGTTTAAATGACGTGTATATAACATCATCTCAAAGGGTCTGACCTCACACTCATATATAGTTTATTGAATTTTTTCACGTAGTTGATCCGAAATAATAGAGGTGGGGTCTGACCCTCTGAACACTGCTCTAATATAACATCGGATTCTTTATCTGCTGTTCAATCATCAAATCATCCAAGCTCTTAAACGTATACCCTTGCTTTTTCAAATCAGTAATAATTGAATCAAGCGCTTCGGCGTTATCCTTGGATACTGTATGTAGCAAGAGGATCGCACCAGGATGAATCTGCTTCATCACTTCACTATACGAATAGTTTGCTCCTTTTTGCTGATCGACAATCCAATCTTTAAAGGCAAGCGACCAGAAGATATGTGTATATCCTTCTTGATTGGCGATGGCCATTGTCCGCTCACTAAAAATTCCCCGAGGGGGGCGTAAATAGTTCATCGTTTTCTGCCCTGTAATTCGCTCAGTTTCTTCCTTTACTTTCTGCAATTCATTTCGAATGGCTTCATCCGTTTTTGACGTCATATCTGGATGGCTCCAAGAATGATTGCCGACGATATGTCCTTCCCTCACCATTCTTACAGCCAATTCAGGCGTTGTTTTCAAATAATGCCCCGTCACGAAAAATGTTGCCGGCACATGTTGTCGACGCAGGATATTTAGAATATTAGCTGTATATCCATTTTCATAGCCATTATCAAAGGTTAGATAAATATTCTTTTTGGCTGAGCTTCCTTTATATATTGCACCATGCTTCTTCATCATCTCATCAAGCTTGGCTCCCGCTTGTGCTGGCTGCTCATTTTTTCCTTTATTAAAGCCCCAATGATTGGGTGTATTCGAGATTGTCGCCAAAGCTTCCAGCTGGGTGACAAAAAACAACATCAGCACCATCGGTACGATCATTAGCCTTTTCATAATTCCGCTCCTTTGCTCTTTTTTACTTAGTGTTTGAGCCAGGATTGAAATTATACGAAGTGGAATTTGGAAAAAAATCTAGGTTTCGGCATATACCTGTACAAAGGGGGAGTTTGTATGGCTTTGTGGTGGGTTATAACCATTGGCTTCATCATCATTTTAGGAATTATCGGAACAATTTTTATCTATTTCCTAAGGAGCGGTTTGAAGAATGAAGAATTTGTAGAACCATCTTTTCATGCTTATGTAGAAAATACGGAAGATAAACAAGAAGTTGATGGAAACGACCCAAAATGATCAGGTTATGACGACTTAGGAAATTTAGATAACAAAGCAAATTTTTTGAGCCAAGTTTGACCCTAATGGGACAAATCTTGGCTCTGTTTGATTTGCAGTTCGCTTATTTATGCTGAAAAATCGGTTTGCGTTTTTCGATGAATGCTAAAACGCCTTCTTTGCTATCCTCTGTTCGGAAAATCTCGATAAACAATTCCGCCTCTAATTGAAGTCCTCTGTCCATCGAAGTATCAAAGCCTTCATCAATGGCTTGCTTAATCCTCGATAATGATTGCAAGGAGTTTTTGGCGATTTTAGCTGCGAAATTTTTCCCTTCAATTAGGCCGTGTCCTCTTGTAACAACACGATTAACGAGGCCGATTTTTTCTGCTTGCAGTGCTGATATCGGGTCACCCGTCAGCATCATCTCCTTCGCTTTCGCTGTTCCTATGAGGCGAGGTAACCTCTGTGTCCCACCGCCACCTGGGAATAAGCCAAGTTTCACTTCAGGTAATCCGATTTGAACATGTTCCTCGGCAATGCGGATATCACAAGCGAGCGCCAGCTCACAGCCACCACCGAAGGTTATGCCATTTAAAACAGCGATGGTCGGCTTTGGACATGTAGCGATCAGATCCAGCGCCTCATGGCATTCTATAATTTGCTGTTTGATATTCTCATCGCCGAACATGTCGGGGAATTCTTTAATATCTGCTCCTGCTGCAAACGCTGTATAGCCAGATCCCGTTATAATAACCGCAACCGTCTCAAAATCATGCTTAATATCTGTATAGACTTCTTTTAAATCTCGAAAAACTTGTCTGTTGATCACGTTCAAAGGGGGATTCGTTATCGTAATAATCGCTAGTTTGTCTTCCTTTTCAACCTTCACAAATTGCGCCATTTACTTAGATCACCTCTTCTTCGGTTTAGTCAGACACACAACATTAGCATGACATCCCAGGGTAGATACACATAATTTCCATATGTCCAAGCCCATTTCCTTCTACATATATGATTTGAATTCGCTCAACCTGTGTTTAATGACAATAAAGTTGTTTAATTTATTATCAAGACCTAAATTGTAAGAAGTCATAAAAAATAAAGGGTGGTACAGATTAGTCATATAATCTGTACCACCCTTTTACTTCTTGTTCAACAATCGCGCCCGATCGGAACAAGATAAAACGCCTTTCTCTTTCTGCCTTTTTAACATAAGTAAGGAATAAGTCCAAGGTTTTTAATGCAACAAAATATCCTTTTTGATATTCAATATAACTTTTGCTAACAGCACAGGCAATTTAGATCATTGGAAATGATCCCGTTATTTTTCTTATTCAAAATGGCTGTTTTCTTGTTTAATTTGATCTATTCTCTTTTTTCCCCATTCATACATCATCTCAACGATTGGTAATAACGTCATCCCTAGTTCAGTCATTGAATATTCGACTTTCGGAGGAATTTCTGGAAACACTTCCCTATGAACAATTCCATCTTCCATCAGTTCACGTAATTGGTTTGTTAATATCTTATGAGATATTTTCGGAAAAAGTCTTTGAAGTTCGCTGAAGCGATGTGGTCCTTCTACACCTAAATGCCACAAAATAACAACTTTCCATTTCCCACTAATAATCGATAAGGTAAGTTCTTTTTCACAATGATAATCATGCGTTAATATTCTCTCTTTTATCTCTTCTCTTAATTTATCCGACATAGAGCTAACTTCCTTTCATACAATAAGTAACCTTTTGGTAACCTCCGCACAAAAAAGTGCATTCTTCACAATGTAGAAAACCATAAGTAGAATGAAGTTAGTCTTAAAGACAAATCTTTATCTATTTTAGGCGGCAAACATTCATGAGTAAAACAGCATTATTAATTATATCACCCGAACAATTTTATCAAACTCACCTTACTTAATTATTAAAATGTTTTCGTTTAATACACTTTATTTCGTCTAAAATTAAAGGAGAGAAAAACATGCAAACAATCGCAGGAAAAGTGGCGTTAATTACAGGAGCAGGGCGTGGAATAGGACGTGCAACAGCAGTAGCTTTTGCACGAGAAGGTATTCACGTAGGTCTTGTTGGACGTACGCTTGAAAATTTACAACAAGTAGCAGAGGAACTCAAACAGTATGATGTGAAGGTAGCAATCGCTTCGGCAAATGTAGCGGATTTAGACTCAATCACGACAGCGGTTGAATCAATTCGTGGCAAGCTTGGTGCAATCGATATATTAGTAAATAATGCTGGCATTTCAAAATTCGGTACCTTCATGGATTTAACGCCTGAAGAATGGACAAATATTATCGATGTCAACGTAAAAGGTGTGTACTACACAACACGTGCAGTATTACCGGAAATGATAGAGCGCAACACAGGCGACATCATTAATATCTCATCAACAGCTGGTCAAAAAGGTGCACCCATTACAAGTGCATACTCGGCTTCAAAAGCTGCAGTGATCGGACTAAGTGAGTCATTAATGCTTGAAGTGCGTAAGAAAAATATTCGCGTTACAACGTTAACGCCAAGTACGGTTGCAACAGATATGGCTGTTGAGCTAAACTTAACAGACGGCAATCCAGAAAAAGTGATGCAAGCAGAAGATTTAGCAGATTTAATGGTTGCACAGCTAAAACTTCATCCACGAGTTGTATTAAAGCATGCTGGACTTTGGTCGACGAACCCTTAATTGAATTATTCGAAATATCAAGGCGCTATCCGATGTATTTTGGATGGCGCCTTTCTTTTTTAGAATAATAAGCTCTAATAGGGATACTGCCACCCCGTCTATCTCATGAATGGCATCACGAGCATTGGGATTAATGACATTTGTGTAGTAAGAAGAAAAGTATAGTTTTTAGTGTATTGCTGCTCTTTCCTGTTACATCTAAATACTTCAAATACTTCATCACAGGCACTACAGGCATTCCACCTTTATCAAGAAGCATATACCTTTTCTTATTACCATAAGTAATCTAGATTGAATGGTCTTTATCTGCATCAAAATTTGATGGTGTACTAGAATTTGTTAGTATGTTGCCTAATACCCTTTCAGTAAACGGCATAAAGTAATTAAGTATTAGCCCCCCTAAACAAACAGTTAATAGCGTTCCAATACCAATTGGTCCATCGAATATCATTGCCAGTATCAAGAATACGAGGTAAATGAATGTTCTCGAAAACAGTATATTTGTTCTAGTTAATTCTTTTATTATTAATGTTAATCGGTCAATTGGAATCGGTGCAAAATTTGTGTGTAAATAAATTGCTGTTCCTAAACCTATAACAACTAAGCCGATCAAAAAACAAGCAAGCTTGTAAAACCATAATTCGGGTGTTATCAAATTGTGTAATAAAAAAAGCCATATATCGATACTAACACCAGTAATAAATGCTGTTAATAACCCCAAAACTTCTGGTCTTTGTCTTATTAATAACGAATTACAACAAATCAATATGAAAGCTATTATTATTTCCCAACTTCCTACAGTTAGGCCAAGGTTTATGGATAAACCGACCAATAGTGCATCAAAAGGTGATGTTCCAAGGTCTGATTGTATAGTCAATGCAATTCCAAAGGTTAATATTAAAATCCCTAATACAAAAAGACCATATTTTGCTTTACTCTGATTTTTCATGATGTTTTTATAGATAATTCTTTCACCATTAAAATATGTGGGATTCCAGCTTCCATAAACATAGTAGATGAAGTCTGATAACCATTTTTTTGATAAAAGCCCTCTGCTTGCGTCTGTCCGTGTAATTTAACTTTGGATACTCCCTTTTTAGCAGCGCTTTCTTCCAATGCTTTAATAATTACTTTTCCTAGACCATATTTACGATATGGCTTTAAAATACAAATTCTTTCTAATTTTCCTAAGCCATCAACAACTCTTATTCTGCCCGTTCCCACTGGTTGTTCATTGTAAAAAACTAATATGTGTTCGCATCGTCCATTAAGTGCGTCAAATTCATCAAATTCATCCTCTAGTGGTACGCCTTGTTCCACAACAAATACTTCTTTTCTAATATAGAATGCAGTTCTTAGATCATTTTCCACCGTTATTTTTTTTACTTCCACTTATCTTCGCCCTTTCTGGATTTATTTTCTTAGACAAGCCATAATTAAAATAAGTCAATATACAAGAGTATATATGAAAATATTTTTGTTGTAAATACAACAAAATTGGAGGCTGTTATATGCAAGAGATCCTTCGTGAAATAGGAATGATAGCCAGAGCATTGGATTCTATAAGTAATATCGAATTTAAAGAATATGAGCTTACAAAAGGACAGTATTTGTATTTGGTTCGAATATGTGAAAATCCGGGGATTTTTCAGGATAAGTTGGCAGAAATGATAAAAGTAGACCGAACAACGGCAGCTCGTGCCATAAAAAAACTTGAAATACAAGGTTTTATAGAAAAGAGAGAAGATGATCATAATAAAAAAATAAAAAAATTATTTCCAACAGAAAAAGGGAAGAACGTTTATCCCTTTTTAAAGCGAGAGGGAGATTATTCTAATAACGTTGCACTATCTGGATTCTCCCCTGAAGAAACAGAAACACTTTTCCAGCTTCTTCAAAGGGTTGGAAAAAATATTGAAGTAGACTGGGATCTTGTAAAAAAGGGGAAAAAGAGAGAATACTAATTGATTGAAAATTCACGTTCTATAGGAATGCTAAAGGAGGTGTTTGTTGAAGTAGAATTAAACAACTTTATTATCTTTTCTATGAATGGAATCTGTATAGATCAATATGCTATTAAACAACTTTTAAAAGCCTTATTACATTAATATGTAGTCAGGCTCTTGTTTTTTTATAACACAACTTTATTACCCATACACACAACATGATTGCTGATAATTCTTTTTGAGATGGGACATAGTAACCGTAAATGGTTGGGGAGGAAAATACGATGAAAAATTGGACTTTTATTCTTACATTCGTTATCTTGAATTTTATTTTTCCACCGAATATCGCTACGGCAAGCCCAAGTTATCAAGGGTTAGCTGACACTTTACTAACGACACTAAACCCCACTATTTCTAAAGAGGTTCAAAATTTTTATAAAACGAACAAACAATACGGATTATATGATGCGAAAATCGTCCATATTCAAAGAGTACAAGAAGGTGGATTTAGTTTTATCGTAAAGGTGCAGGTGACAACCTTTGAACATGCCCATAATCCGCCTTATGGAACGGATACGATTACCTTAGCAGTAGATCCGGTTGCAGTAAAAGTAGTAGATTTCGTTCATATCGGGGGCGAGGAAGAAAAGAAAATGGAGCAATTTTACAAAGAAGCTCTAGCGGATATTTACCAAACATTTGCGCTTAACTTAAAAGATTATCAGATGTATTCATACGATCAGCTTTTATTTGAATCTGAAATACTGAAGGAATTTACATCTCTTTCTCATATTGCCGAAAAGATTGTAACAACGATGCTCAATCCTGATATTAAACCACCGTTTAAAAACGTCATTGACCCCGTTACCTTTATAAATGGTAGCCATGGCTATATTTTATTTAAAAGAGCAGACGGTACAAACTATATGTATGTCTTGAAAAAAAGAGACGATGAATGGCAGATTACCGATAAAAAAAAGAAACAAGGCAAGAAGATGAAAGCAGAACTGCTTTGGTATGAATAAATGGAGCAAATAGCTTAATCTTTTCATGCGGAAAAAGAAGTTGTATATACAATATCAGCTTGTTTTCTGTTATATCAACCGTTTTGCAAATAGATTAGCCAACCGTTTGAATGCGATTTCGATTAAAGTGTCACCGAAACATCGTATGGGTTTGGCAACTTCTACTTACTTTATTTTTACAGATTTAGGGATTGGAATTGGGCCGTTTATTCTAGGATCTTTAGTTCCAGTCATGGGCTTTCACGAATTGTATGTGACGATAGCTATCGTGGTTTTTGCTTGCCTCTTCTTATATTATTTCTTATATGGAAGAAAAGCAGTACATGGAACTGTAAATGTAGGTTAATCCACTTAAGGGTCAGACCTCACACTCTATAAACCGTTTAATGTGTTTTTTACGTCTTAAACGATTTATAGTATGTGGGGTCTGACCCTTTTTTCGTGTTGCAAAAAGAGGAAAAGACCAGCAAAATACCTTAAAGCCGGTTCTTCTGATATATTCAGGATTTGTGTATCATATATATTAGCGTTTGAATTGTTCGATTTTCATTTCAAGTTCATCAATCATACTGATTAAGCGATCAATGTCTTCAAGCTCAGTATGTTCTGGATCAATATTTTCTAAGACCTCAATAAACATCGTTAGACGACCTTTCAAATACACTAATTGATCATCTTTATCGGTTATTTGCTTTCCCATGACGCACGCTCCTTTCGCCTTCTATATCGTATCGAACATATTATGAAAGTGCAATGTTAACATGTTTGTAGCCATTGACATTATTTTTTGATTGCCCATAATAGGAATGTAATCTTACTGAAGGAGTTTTCATAATGACCAGTTTAACCAATATTCCAGCAATACAACCGATTTCACCTGCCTATGATCCATGGGAAGCTTATATGGACGTTGAACAATATGGAAAAATGACGCTCACCAATATCGAGTTCACGACAACGACACTATGCAATATGCGATGTGAACATTGTGCTGTTGGCTATACGCTTCAGCCGAAAGATCCGAACGCCCTTCCACTGGACCTCATTCTTCGTCGTCTTGACGAAATACCAACATTACGCTCACTTAGCATTACTGGCGGCGAACCGATGCTTTCCAGAAAGTCAGTGAAAAATCACGTGCTGCCACTGTTAAAATATGCACATGAACGCGGTGTACGAACGCAAATGAATTCGAATTTAACCCTTGACCTTGCTCGTTACGAAGAAATCATTCCTTACCTTGATGTGTTACATATTTCGCATAACTGGGGAACGACCGATGAATTCATTGATACTGGGTTCGCAATGATGGACAGAAAGCCAACTCGCGAGCAGCGTGCAAAGCTATTTGATAATATCATTCTAAATTCACAGGCCTTGACGAAGGCTGGCGTCTTAGTCTCCGCGGAAACGATGCTGAATAAACGAACTCTTCCTCATCTAGAGCATATTCATAAGCAAATTGTTGAGGATATGGGCTGCCAGCGACATGAAATCCATCCGATGTATCCTAGCGATTTCGCTTCTGCGCTAGAGACATTGACCCTTGATCAAATGCGCGATGCGATTCATCAACTGCTCGATTTCCGGAATAAAGATGTCTGGATGTTGTTTGGCACCCTTCCTTTTTATTCATGTAGCAGTAACGAGGAAGATGTAAAACTTTTGAAACGCTTATATGATACGAAGAAAGTCACGGTCCGAAATGATCCAGATGGTCGCTCTCGCTTAAACGTGAATATTTTTACGGGGGATGTGATTGTCACAGACTTTGGCGATGCTCCATCACTCGGCAATATTATCGATCAGCCGCTGTCACAATCGTATGAAACATGGATGAACTCCAAGCTTGCCGGAGAATTGAACTGTCATTGTCCAGCAGTTAAGTGCTTGGGTCCAAACGTACTCGTTAAAAACGCTTATTATCCAAAACTGGACTTTCAAACAAGAAAGTCTTCGATCTAAGAATAAGAGCGTGTCCTACAGGGCCTGACCTCACACTATTCCATCGTTTATGATGTCATTCACACGTCATTTAAATGATATATACAGTAGTGGGGGCAGGTCCTTTCGTTGGACACTTTCTTTTGATTTAGGTTAGACCAGCCACATTATCTTGGTTGCTCACTAGCCATAAAGTTAAAGGAAAGATGATCTTGAACCGGAATCCACGCACCAATTCCTTGGGATGTGATATTTTTGATTAGTAAGGATCGCTTACTTCCTTTTAAAATCACATACACCTCACCATACGTGACTTTTCCTTTTTCGTTAATGGCTGAAGCATATGCATTCAGGTAGCCTAGTCGTTTTGCCGGTATATTATAGACTTGATCTTTCTTTGTTGCTCCGCCAATAATCGTTTCAAACGCTAACGGTAAATGGGTTTTTTCAGCCGCTTTAATCAGCATCATTTTTTGCACATCTGGTGAGGATGGAATTTTGGCAGTTAAGCCACCGCGTACGACTTTCTGCATCTCTTGAACATAATGAATGGGATGTGGTGTCAAATTGGCACGGTTATCAAAGAAATTCGTGTTAACTTTTTGATATTCCCAATTCGGCGCTGTCTCACTTGATTGATAATTCAAAGCCCAATGCCCTAAATAAATCGTCGCTCTGTACCCAAATGAAAACGGTGCTTTGCCAACAGCTGATTCATTCAGCATATGAATGAGTTCAGGATTCTCAATTTTTATTTTTGATGTATCAATTAAGGATTGAGCGAATTCACTAGGTTGAAGATAAGGTAAGTCCTGAGTCGAATTCGGATACGTGTTTTCCTTTGCAATATTTAAAACAGATGGAGGAATGACAGTTTTACTTGCTTCGGGTACTTTCTCCTTTGATATTGGAGCATTTCCCTTCTTCTCTACAGGCGTATTCTCCTTTTGTGTAGCAAAAGCTTCGTCTGAAAAATAAGGAAACCCTATCAGTAAACCACCAACAATCATCCATACTCTAAGTCGCTTCATCATGACGCACTCCTTTAAAAAAGGTTTTGTTACTATCGTTTGTCAGACATAGCGTTTATATGCAAGCGATGAATAAAAGATTTGTGTTTTTTATAGAGGTTAGGGGGACAGGGCTTCGTGATTTATTAATATAGACAATCTACTTTGCAGATATATTTCCTTTAAGGAAGCGCCTCAAAACCCAGCTCCGCATCGCCACCATTGTGATTAGGTGAAGGGAGCGTGCTACATGATTCATTCTTCATAGTAAATGGTAGCTTTAGCACCATTAAGATTTTGTAAAAAAGATTGAGATTTTGTTGTTTTGTAACACAAATGTAAAATTCTGAATATTTACAATTTTATTTATGTGGTATATAATAAGCTTACATTCAAATAAAGGAGGGGAAATCGTTTAGTCAACATTACGTCAAGGAGGAATGCTTATAGAGACGATTCCATAACCTTTACTTTATTACACGATTATTTAACTAAAACGAAACATAAAGGATGGTGGCTACTTCTAGAATTATTGGTTCCATGTCACATAAGGTTGCGTGAAGATAATTTTGGATGATTATATGTACTTACAAAATGTAATTGAATAAAAATGGCTCTCCTAATCAAGATGAGGTGAGCCATTTTTTTGTTTACTTATCGTGCGCGTTCAAAAAGGAGGATAAAAAGAGCCGAGAAGTTCGAGGAGCGCATCTCGAGAGGACCGGACTTGCACAGGTTATGCTGACTTCTGTGTTACGCACAGGACGTGCGCGATTTTAATAGAAGGTCATTAATAAGCGACGAAGAAATTCGCAAGCTTTTTTACCGGACTTTTTGAACATCCTCTTACAATAAGTAAAACCCTATTCCCATGATCACATAGGCTGCCAAAAGGGTAAGGCCTTCAAACCAGTTTGTCTCACCATCATTTGAAATCATAATGATTAATAATACCGCTGTCACCATGGCGATTAGTTCAGGCAAAGTGAAGACCAGTGGCATAGAAATCGGGAAAAATAATGAAATGAGGACTAGTACAGGCGCTACGAACATAGCGACTTGTAACGTTGATCCAACAGCGATTTCTACCGCCACATCCATTTTATTTTTATAAGCCATAAGGATCGCTGATGCATGTTCCGCTGCATTCCCGACGATTGCGACGATAATAACTCCGATAAATAGCTCTGACCAGCCGAATGTTTCGCCGACAACACTGAACGTATGAACCAATTTTTCAGAAACATAGGCCACCACGAGCGTTGCCCCAAAAAGCACCGCAATCGCCTTTTTCTTACTCCATTCTGGTACTTCCTCTTCATGTTCGATCTGTTTTGTTTTTTCAGTAGGCTGGTACACGCCCCGATGCGTGACAAGTTTAAAGAACAGCGCAGCAAGATACAGGATGATTAATATAATGGAAATCCCTACACTTAATGACATCGTCCGGCTCTCACTCATATTTTGCGTAAACACTTCTGGAATCACAAAGGCCAAGCCGATCGCAAAAATTAATAATCCAGCATTATGCCTTGCATCAAATACATTGAATGTTTGTCGCTTATATTTCGTTCCACCTACAAAAAAGGAAAGACCTGCGACCAATAATAAATTTCCTAGTACGGAACCCGTCAACGATGCAAGTACAACTCCAAGCAATCCAGCTTTCAAAGAAAAGATGGAGATAATTAATTCAACGGCGTTGCCAAATGTTGCATTCAATAAACCGCCGATTCTCGGTCCCATTACAATCGCAAGGCTCTCCGTCGCTCGGCCCATAAAGCTTGCAAGTGCAATAATCGTCAGACAGTATACAATGAACATTAAGATCGTTGACCAGTGCAGAATGGAGCCGATGATCGACAGCGGGACACCGGCAACTAAAAGCACGAAAAATATTTTATTACCCATATCATTTCCCCCTCCATTCCTCTATACTATCTCCTGCTTTTCCCATTCTATTAGTTCAATAAACAATTGATGCGGGATTTTTTAAGCTTGTACACTAGATGAATTACCATGTCAGATCAAGTGAAGATACCTGAAAATAAGAGGCTTGATAAAGTGAAACTTCCCTCAGTGTGGGTTAGTTGAACCAATTGGGGATTTACAGGCTGTTTATCCCCCACCTATTTATTTCTTGATTCTCTCGCAAAAATTAAGGTGGGGGTATTACAGCCTGTTAAACCATTTGCAAGCACAGTATCTAAAATGGCTTTTTCAATTTGGACTCTCAAATAAACCCCATGAAAAAAGGCTCGGACACGATGTCCAAGCCTTTTTTGTTAACTAATGATACCCATTTTGCCCATTTGCAGAACCAGATGTTTTTTGCTTCGGTTTATTTTTTCCTTTTTGCTTCGTACTACCGTCTTTTTGCTGACCTTTTGGCACACAAACGCCCCCTGCTCTGTTTTACTGAAGCCAATAACTACTTCAGTTATAGTATGGCCTCATTCAGCCGCTTCATGAAGGTAATTTTCGGAAGGCTATTAACATGTTGGATGTTTCTGTTCACTTGATAGAGCATTGATTTCACCACCGATGATAATGATGATACCGGTCAGATAGAACCAAATCATGAGTACGATAATGCCACCAAGACTTCCATATGTAGTCGTGTACCCTCCGAAATGATCCACATAATAAGAAAACGCAAGCGACACGATAATCCAACCCGCTGTTGCAAAAAAAGCCCCTGGGACAACATGTAGGCATTTCTGCTTTTTATTCGGCGCAAGCCAATACAACATAATAAACACAATGACAAGCACAATTCCGCTGACAAGCCATCGCAATGCATTCCAGATTTGCAGAAACTCATCTGATAATCCGAATGAAGAAAATAAAAACACACCAAGTTGCCTGCCGAATACTGGTAATACGAGAGCAATCACAAAGACAAATATCATAGCCAATGTAAGGAGGATTGACATCCCTCTGGCTACAAAAAAGTTTCTCGTTTCTTCGACATTATAAGATCGGTTAAATGCACGAACAATGGCATTTAACCCATTCGAAGCTGACCAAATGGTCGCAATGATTCCAAACGATAACAGTTTCGTATTGGCTTGCATCACTTGATTTATATTTTGCTCAATAAGTGCCATTGAGCTAGCTGGGGCAAAGTTACGAAATAGCATTAATAAATCCGCTTCGGAAATAGGGAGATACGGCAGTAAGCTAATGAGAACGAGTAGTAGTGGAAAGAGGGAAAGCAAGAAAAAATAAGCCAGCTGTGCAGCCAGTC
This sequence comes from Paenibacillus sp. FJAT-29882, assembly GCF_001510645.1. Taxonomy (GTDB): domain Bacteria; phylum Bacillota; class Bacilli; order Bacillales; family DSM-1321; genus Peribacillus. The sequence goes on from NZ_LMVB01000002.1 coordinate 351,418, forward strand.
CTCCTACATCGTCCTGATCCATCCTTTTGATCATCTTTTTAACATACGCAATTCCCTTCATTTTTCCACCCCAAACTCGGTTACTTGGCCCAATAATATATCTTATCCGCCTTCGTTATGGTTTTTTTAAAAATATCACACAGTATGCAGCTTCAAATCGTCAGATTCTTCATTCCTATTGTTCTTAATTTCAGCCGTAATCGCGTCTTTCGTTTCAATGACTGCATGTGCCAATTGTGGTGGAATTTCTTTCAATTCTTCCACCTTTTGTGAAATGTACACAGCATCATCCGTGATTTTTTCAATGGTCATGCGAATTTGTTCCGTTGTGTCACATACTTTTGTTAGGCTTAAGCTCGGATTTTTCACAAAGGCCCTCATTTCTTGAATGCATCCTTTTCCAGAACTGATTACTGAGGTTCTCGTTGTTTTATCAAATAAACTGATCACTGCTCCAGCTGCTGCTCCGATTAAAATCGACTTCAAGAAGATACTTTTTTTCACCCCATATTTTTCATTCATAATTTTTCTCTCCCCTCATATTTTATATATGTGTGTATGTAATTCTTCATTTTATCCTGTTATCCCATCATATACCAATTCGTGATTCTTTGTAAAAAATCTCTCATTATTTTTTCCATTAACAAGCATTTCCATCCATTGAAACACCTGTACTTTTCATTGACTTATCATCACAATAATGACAAGATTAACTAAATGAATGGAACGAAAGGAATGATATCATGGATGTGTCACACAACACAGCAGAAACAGCTGATTACATGGTTGAAAAGATAAAAGAAAAGTTGAGAATGATGAATATCGGAGCTGTAAAATCCACACATTTCAATGCAGAAATGTATGAGGAACTCCGAGACATTTACGAAATGGTGATGCGCAAATCCAAATTCAGCCCAAGTGAAATGCAAGCTATTGTTGAAGAACTAGGCAAATTACGCAACTAAACCTAGGTTGCCCCAAAAGCTCGAATTGCTTTTGGGGTTTTTATATTTCACATGAAAGAGGGGAAAAAAAAAGAAATGATGATTGTAAGTTTTCTTTTAATCGGTTGGATATTAAATTGGTTTAAGTTTAATAAGTTGTTTATTCAGGCATTCAAAGAGCTGTTTAACAAGGAAATCACCATTGCAAGTTATTATTTTATATTTTTTTGTGTTGGTACAATTGGCGACTTGATTTTATTTTTTAATGGAACATATAAAGTTTGATTATACAAATCGTTTATTCAACTAATGAGGAACTTTAGTTGAAGATGTATGAGGGACCATATACCTACAGTTCCCCATTCAATTTGATTCAAAATCAACAATACTGTTTAACATAGCTTCGAAAAAAAAGCCGGCTCACACAAAATGAGCCGGCTTTCCATCTATTTATTGCTTCGTTAAGATCAATGCGCCATCCTTCGTAATCGCAATAGTATGCTCGTACTGTGCGGAATATTCCCCATCAGCCGTTGATGCTGTCCAGCCATTTGGATCACGTACTGCTTTATATGTACCGACATTTACCATCGGTTCGATCGTGAATACCATGCCTTCCTTTAAGCGCGGTCCTTTATGCGGCAATCCGTAATGCGGGACTTCAGGGCTTTCGTGAATGACATTCCCAATTCCATGACCGATGAAATCACGGACAACTGAGAAGCCTTCACCCTCCACATAAGACTGAATCGCGTGACCAATATCTCCAATCCGATTGCCTGGTACACATACTTCAATCGCCCGATATAAGGATTCTTCGGTTACTTCAAGGAGGCGTTCTGTCACCTTGGATACGTTTCCTACTTTGTAGGTCCACGCTGAATCAGAAAGTGCTCCATTGTAATTAACAACCATGTCAATGGTAACAATATCTCCATTCTTCAATGGCGTTTTCCGAGGGTATCCATGGCAGATTTCTTCATTTATACTTGCGCAAGTGGCATATTGATACCCTTTATAGCCCTTCTGCTCCGGTTTTGCTCCATGCTTTTTTAAAAAGCTCTCAACGAATTCTTCTATTTCCCAAGTAGTTACGCCTGGCTTAATGAGCTTGGAAATTTCAAGGTGGCATGCGGCCAGAATCTTTCCTGACTCATGCATCGCCTGAATTTCTCGTTCCGATTTCAATACAATCACTCTGGACACTTCCTTTTAAAATAACGTTTATCTCTATTCTACTGCAAAAAAGCTAAGATATGAACAACAATGCACGATTCTTCCAAGACAAAAAGTATATCGCATACAGGTCTGATTCTACAAACAATACACCGTTTCTAGTAAGCAGCCCCTTCGTTTAAACAGTATCTTAATAGTAACAATGAAGAACCTGGTTTCTATAAACAGCAAGTATTTCCATGCCATTTAAAGTAACCAAGTTCATTTTGCTCATTGTTTTATAGTGTTCCGTGGCACAATAAGAATTTCCACACGCCGATTCTTCGCCCGCCCTGCTTCTGTTTCATTAGTAGCAACTGGCATGAACTCTCCATGTCCTTTAGCACTAAACCATTTAGGATTCAGGCCATTATTTTCTAGCAGTATTTTCATAAAGTTCACTGAACGCATCACACTTAAATCCCAGTTCGAATCATATCTAGCATTTTGAATCGGTACATTATCGGTATGCCCACTGATTACGATACTACGGGGTGGATCCATGACGAGCAGTTCAGAAATCTCCCGCGCAATCCCCTGATTTTCCGTTCTTATCTCGGCACTGCCTGAATCGAATAATACATTATCCCGAATGGTAAGGAGCAAGCCACCGCTCGTTAATGAGGTGCCTAATTTGTCATTTAATTGATTGTTCTTGATAAATACATTTACTTTTTCTTGGATTTCTGAGAGCTCCTTTTGTTCGACTTGACCAAGATTGCCTTGCTCATTCTTTCCAGCACCATCTTCTGAAGGATCTTTCTTGTCTGGTGAGTCCGGAACAGGAGAAGGATAATCCATGACTCCCGCTCCTCCTGTGAAGATTTGATTGAACACGCCTGAAAGCTGTTGGAATTTATTCGCATCCACCGAACTCGAAGAAAATAGCACGATGAATAATGCCAAAAGCAAGGTCATAATATCCGCATAAGGAACAAGCCATGATTCATCCACATGCTCTTCCTTACGATTTTTCCTTCTCTTCCTAGCCATCTTGCTTCACGCCTTCCAGCCATTTTCTCCGTTCCTCAGCCGTCAAATAGGAAGTCAGCTTCTGTTCGATTGTTCGTGGCGCTTCTCCTTCAATAATCGATAGAATGCCTTCAATCATCATTTCCTTAATCCGTACTTCAGCTAGTGATTTTCGTTTCAGCTTATTGGCAAATGGATGCCAGAGCAGGTACCCTGTGAAGATTCCGAGCAAGGTCGCAACAAATGCTGCTGAAATGGCATGCCCAAGTTCGTCCGTATTATCCATATTTCCAAGTGCAGCGATTAACCCTAATACCGCTCCTAATACTCCTAGAGTAGGCGCATATGTACCTGCTTGTGTGAAAATGGCCGCTCCGCCAAGGTGACGTTCTTCCATTGCATCGATTTCTTCAGACAGTACGTCACGAATATAATCAGCACTTTGACCTTCAACAGCAAGATTCAAACCATTTTTTAAAAATTGATTATCCACTTGCTCTGCAACCGCTTCTAATGCAAGTAATCCTTCTTTCCTTGCAATGACTGCCCACTCGGAAAATGTTTGAATTAATTCCTGTGGCTTCGCCAGCTCTTGTTCTGTAAATAAAATCTTAACTAGCTTTGGCAGTTTCTTTAATTCAGATGATGGGAAAGCTGTGATGACGGCTGCAGCTGTTCCACCTAAAATAACTAAGATTGCAGCAGGATTCACCAAAGCAGATATATCCACACCTTTTAAATACATCCCAACTCCTATTGCAATGACTCCTAAAATGACACCAATTATTGACGTTTTATCCATCATATTCACCCATTCATTTATTCTTCTACTCTCTTTCCTTTATATCGGTAGAAAACATGAAAAAATGAGTGCCTTTTTATTTTTTTCAAAAAAACTAACAATATGATTGCTGATTAGTTTTCTGAATCGAAAAAAATTATAAACTTTTTCAATATTCACAAATTAACGAAACAGATTTTACCTTTAACTAAATTACCGGATACGTTATCGCTACATTTGTAATAGTAAAAAAGTTTTCAGCTCCCAATCTCACCTACTACACGCTTGCAATTTTCTAAGCCAATATATGTATAAGACTGTAAGTCGAAATAACGTGATTTATCTAGATAGCAAGTTTTCTTATGGTACCATTTATGAATTGTCCCTTTAATTGGCATGGTTTTTTATTTTCTAGAATGATATGTTAAGTGTCGAGTATTTTCCGGGAAATATTCATTCTTTCGACAGAGAGTTTTGTAAAATGTAAACAATTACCACAAATTTTTTCCCCACATTCTACAAATTTTATGTAAAATGCTATATAGGGGTCAAACTCTAATTAATAGGGGTGACTAGATGTTTTCAAATACAGAAATTGGCATCGATTTAGGGACAGCCAATACATTAATTTATAGTAAAAACAAAGGAATTATTTTTAACGAACCATCTGTTGTAGCCATTGATACAATCACCAATAAAGTGGTTGCTGTGGGTAATGATGCAAAAGAGATGATTGGAAAAACGCCAGGAAATATAGTGGCGATTCGGCCATTGAAAGATGGGGTTATTGCAGATTTCGATATTACTTCGCAAATGCTTAAACAAATTATGAAAGTAGCAGCCAAGAAGCTTGGACTTTCAATCAGAAAGCCTGTCGTTGTGGTATGTACACCATCTGGTTCTACGACAGTTGAGCGAAGAGCCATAGAAGATGCGGTGAAGAGCTTCGGAGCCAAGCAGGTGCATTTAATAGAAGAAACAGTTGCTGCCGCAATTGGAGCGGACTTGCCCGTTGACGAACCTACCGCAAATGTCGTCGTTGATATCGGTGGCGGAACAACAGAAGTGGCGATTATCTCCTTTGGTGGCGTCGTATCCTGCAACTCCATACGAATTGGCGGAGATCAGTTTGACGAAGATATTGTTCAACATATTAGAAAACAATATAATCTTCTTATTGGAGAGCGCACTGCCGAACGAATTAAAATAGAAATCGGCCATGCTCTCATTTCACATGACCGTCTCACCATGGATATAAGAGGTCGAGACCTTGTCTCAGGTCTGCCGAAAACCGTAACCATACATTCAGAAGAAATCCAAGAAGCGATTCGTGAATCCCTTCTTCATGTTTTAGAAGCCATTCGTGCTACCCTTGAGGATTGTCCACCAGAGTTGAGTGGTGATATCGTCGACCGAGGTGTTGTCCTTACCGGTGGTGGTGCTATGCTGAATGGCATTCAAGACTGGCTGAGCCAAGAAATTGTCGTTCCTGTTCATCTAGCGTCAAACCCGCTTGAATCGGTCGCAATTGGAACCGGTCGTTCTGTACATCTGATAAGTAAACTTCAAAAGGCTATCAAGTAAACTAAATACCGCAAAAAAAGAATCTCATCCATTGGAAGAGATTCTTTTTTTGCTAATATCTATCACGCTTGAAGCCAAAAATTCAGGCTTCTTTCTGTTTGTGAGCAAAAAGTTTTAGTCTCACCAAGGATTATGATCATCTTTCGTAGGGAATAGACTTCTAACCAGTAAAAAATCCGGGAGTGAAGTCTAATGAAACATCTATTAGCGTTCGGTAAAGAACTTACTAACGAAGTTAAGGAGGATCGGGCCACAGGGTTAGCTGCTGAACAGGCGTATTATTACTTACTTTCCATCTTTCCATTACTCATTTTACTGCTTTCAATTCTTCCCTATCTAAATATTGAGCCACAACAAGCAATCAATTTTATGAATCATTTCTTACCATCAGAAACTACGGACGTGCTAGCCGATACGATTATCGGAATTGTAACAGAGTCGAATGGTGGACTTTTTACTATAGGAATCTTAGGAACGATTTGGTCAGCATCCAACGGAATGAACAGCTTTATGCACGCTATGAATATTGCCTTTGATGTTAAAGAAACAAGAAATTTCATTGTAGTTCGACTAATTTCCATTGCCTTAACTTTAGGGTTGATTGTTGCTTTTATCGTTATACTCGTACTTCCGGTATTCGGTAATGTTATTTTAAATATGACTAATCAAGTTGTTCCAATTTCAAACGAATTCAAAAGCATCTTCAATCTTTTACGCTGGGTCATTGCTTTCGCTGTTATTTCAATTGTGCTTACTTTTTTATACAAATTTGCTCCTAATAAGAAATACCTATTTAAGCATGTACTTCCCGGTGCCATCATTGCCACTGTCACTTGGCTAATCATTTCCATTGCCTTTTCCTTTTATGTAAGTAACTTTGGCAATTATTCCTCTACATATGGAAGCCTCGGCGGTGTCATTGTTCTTATGCTATGGCTGTATGTAACGGGTCTTATTCTTGTGATAGGTGGAGAAATCAATGCCATTTTTCATAACAGATATTCTTCAGTAAAGGAAGTAACTCGTGTGAAGCCAATGAATTCAAAAGACCGAAAATTGACGACTTAATGAAACTTATCAACTGTGTCAATAAAACTTCACCGAGACGTCGGCAAACTCCAAGAATTCATTCCAAGTTAAACCATTCTTCTATTACGCTTTCTTTACAATTAACAACGGAGCGAAGCTTATAGTTCTAAGCTTTGCTCCGTTGTTTCATTTATTTAAATTGGGCTTATCCCCAAACCTCTTTTGAAACATCAACAATAAATTTTAATTTTTCCCATTGTTGTTCCTCAGTTAGCTTGTTGCCATGATGCGTGGAAGCAAATCCGCATTGTGGGCTTAAGCATAATTGTTCATGTGGTACATATTGGGCTGCTTCCTTAATACGAGCTATGATTGCTTCTTTATCTTCGACTTCTCCATTTTTAGATGTGACGATTCCTAGTACAACTTGTGCACCATCATTTGGAATATGTTCTAACGCTTTAAAATCTCCTGAACGTTCATCGTCATATTCTAAGAAGAATCCGTCTACTTTTTCTTTTGCAAGTAGCGTTGGGGCGATAAGATCATAACTTCCTCCAAACGCCCAAGTAGATTGATAGTTTCCGCGGCATAAATGTGTAGTCACGATTAAATCTTCAGGTTTTCCTTCCAATACGCCGTTAATTACGCGTAATGCTAAATCAATTAAGTAATCTCTTGTATATTTTCCATCATTGAAAGGGATCCCCGGAGAGGAAAGACCCGCAATGTATACATCATCTAGTTGTAAGTATCGTACACCAACCTCGTAAAATGCTTTTAATGCATCTTGATACGCTTTAATAATATCATTTGCATATTCTTCGATGTCAGGGTAAATCGTTTCATCACGAATCCCAAGATTAAATAATTGGTTCGGGCTTGGAATCGTTTGTTTCGCAACTGCACGGTCACCGACGATTTCCTTAAATTCAACGAAATCTTTAATGAATGGATGCTCAGGATTGAATGAAATCTTCCCGATGTTTCTAACGTTATATCTCTCTGTTTCTATACCATCAAAAGTGTATCCTTTTTCTGGTACAAAGCCTTCAAATCCATTTATATGCTCTAAGAAATCTAAGTGCCACCATGTACGTCTAAACTCACCATCCGTCACTAATTCCAACCCAACCTCAATTTGCTTATCAACAATCCGTTTTATTTCCTTTGTTTCAACCTCGCGTAATTGTTCCGCAGTTATTGTACCTTCTTTAAAGTCTTTTCTTGCGCTATGTAGATTATCTGGTCGCAATAAACTACCAACGTGATCTGCTTTGAACGGGACTTTCGTAATTGTTTTTGTCATGTCTAATTCCTTCTCTCTTTTATTAGCTTCTTTTGTAAACAAAAAATAAAAAACCTCTTCTTGAATACAAGAAGAGGCTTTTGCGCAATGGCTATTTACTCTTCTTATCTTCAAGCCTTACGCTTCTGGAATTAGCACAGTACTTAAAAGTCTGTTGCTGAGGTATCAAAGGGCCAGTCCCTCCACCTCTCTGGATAAGAAAGTTACATATTTAATTATTTGATAATTCTCACTTTATATCTATTACTATTGAATGTCAAGGGTGAAAATATGAAATTTCTAAATAAACAGTTTTCAGGTTAGATCCACTAAACTTAATCTGCGTGAAGTTTTGTAGTATCTGAACTCTTTGGTTTTGCACCTTTTTTTGTCCCGCATTAACGGAAAGTCAAAACCCCCACCTCAAGGCTTAGAGGAATCGTAGGTGGGGGATGAAGAAACCCCCACTGTTTGAAGTTTCACTTTATCTACTCCATTATTCGTTCAAATATGCCCATGCATATTGCGCGTATAGTTCGGCTCCTGTAACGAGAGCGTCTTCGTCAATGTTAAATTTGCCATGGTGATGCGCCCATTCTGTATCTTTGTCGGGATTTCCACTTCCTACTAAAGCGAAACTACCAGGAGCCTCGTCTAAATAGAAGCTGAAGTCTTCCCCACCCATTGTCGGCTTTTCAGTATATAAAACATCCTTACCGAATGCTTCTGAAGCGACCTTTTGTACAAACTTAGCACTATATTCATCATTAATAACCGGTTGGGTTCCATGGATATATTCCACTTCGGCACTTGCCCCGTAAATATTTGCGACATTTTCAGCGTATTGCTCGATTTGCTTTTCAATATGTGCACGCGTTTCATTGTCAAAACAACGGGCCGTTCCTTCAATGACAGCATTTTCGGCAATGACGTTAAACCGTGTGCCAACATCCATCTTTCCGATCGTAAGCACGGCAGGTTTTTGCGGGTCAATTGTTCTTGATACAACAGCTTGGATATTCATGACGAAAGAAGATGCAACAATGGCTGCATCAATGCAATCATGCGGCATAGCGCCATGTCCGCCTTTTCCTTTAAATGTCACTTTAACAATATCCGCTGATGCAAATGATGGTCCCGGCGTACATGAAACTTTATGAGTCGGCATCTGTGACCAAATATGAATGCCAAATACATTATCAACGTCTTCCATCGCACCTTGCTTCACCATTTCTCGTGCACCTGTCGCCGCTTCTTCAGCAGGTTGGAATATTAATCGTACAGTCCCAGGTAACTCATCTTTACTTTCATTTAGAGCTTTCGCTGCAATAAGCAACATTGCCGTATGTGCATCATGACCACAAGCATGCATTTTGCCATCTTCCTTTGAAGCATATGGAAGATCTTTGTTCAACTCTTCTACCGGTAATGCGTCCATATCCGCTCTTAAAGCGACCGTTTTCCCTGCCTTGGCCCCTGCTATATTTGCAATGACACCTGTAGGATTTGTTCGACGATAAGGAATTCCTAAGTTTTCTAGATATTCGCAAATGAATGCGGTCGTGTTTTCTTCTTCCCATGATACCTCAGGTTCACTATGAAGTTTTCTACGTAATTCTGTTAATTCTTCACTATATGTCTGAATGGCTTCTTTAATTTTTTGACGAATCATGTTTATTCAACCTCCGTTAAGTTCTTTGCTGCTTCAAAAAGGATTTGAACGCCATCCGCCAAATGCCGTGCATCCGACCATTCTTCTGGACAATGGCTAAGACCGTCTTTACTTGGCACGAAAATCATCCCGACATTTGTAATATCAGAAAAAATCATCGCATCATGACCTGCACCACTGTTAATCGAGCAATACGGGATTTCTAGTCTACTACTCTCTTGTTTCAACAAAGAACGAATCTCTATATTTAACTCTTTTGGCTGAATATATAAAAGCTCTTCAACAGATGTTCGGATTCCAGTTTCACTGTAAGACTCAATCATTGCTATCGTCTTTTGGATTGTGTTCAGTACGTTTTCTTCTTTACCAGATCTGATGTCCACAGAGAATACAACTTTGTCTGGAATGACATTTGCTCCATTTGGAAATACTTCTAGGCGACCTGTTGTAATGACCGTTCCTTCACCTTCATCGATTGCAAGATCCGGCAATTGGGAAATGATCTTTGCAGCAGTGACTAAAGCGTCCGAACGGCGATCCATTGGAGTTGTACCTGCATGACCTGCTTGCCCTTCAATCGTCACTTCCAATTGGGCCAAGCCAACGATGGCTTCAACGACACCTATTGGAATATTCTTCTCTTCAAGAATTGGGCCTTGTTCGATATGCAATTCCAAAAATGCCTTTATTGTATTTGGCTTTCTCTCTTTGGCTAATGAAGAATCTAGTCCGATTTTTGACATCGCTTCTTCGGTCGAGATGCCATCTTTGTCCTTTAAATTTTTAAACTCTTCCTCACTAAGAGAACCGATAATTCCGCGTGATCCCATCAATCCGCCACCAAATCTTGATCCTTCTTCTTCAACCATCGCGATGATTTCTAAAGGATATTTTGGTTTTAATTGATTTTCAGAAAAGAGAGTAGCTACTTCCAATCCTGCAATGACTCCGGCTGTACCGTCATATGCCCCTCCATTCGGGACAGAGTCAAAATGGGAACCGATGAGAACACTTGGTGCATTTTTTAAGCTACCTTCAATCTTTCCAAAGATATTACCGAAACCATCTTCCGAAACTGTTAAACCATATTCCTTCATTTTTTCCTTGATATAATTTCTTGCTTGCAAATCTTCTTTGCTGTACGTAAGCCGTGTAACGCCTTTATTAGGCGTTGCTGTAAATTCACTTAAGGACCTAATATGACTTTCCATCCGTTGTTGGGACTTTTTCACAATACCCCTCCTCGTTTTTTACAAGAATCCTACGAATATTCCTGCTAAAACGACCGAAACGATCGTTACAGTTATGAATCCACCAACGAGCATAGGTGGTAGCATATGACTTGTTAGCACTTCTTTTTCTTTCTCGTCATTCGTTAAAGACTTAATTACTTCATTTGTGATGATATAGTCTGCGGGAAACCCATATAAGGCTGTTAACGATACAGCGAACGCCATTTCTTTGCTGACTTTTAAAATCTTACCGATGATGAATGAGAATATATACATTCCGATGACTGCTAAAATAATACAAACGATGAGAGGATATAAGATCTCAAGCATCATACTTGGTGTCGCCTTTTGCAAACCGTCGAAAATGAAAAGCATAAGCGCCATAATGGAGAAACCGAACCCATTCGCTTTTTGTAACGGTTGTTTTTCCAAAAATCCGACACTTTTCGCAATAATCCCAAATAATAAACATAGGACAAGTGCATTAACCGTCACGAACGGCGCAAGTAAAGTAGAGACAAGATAGGCAAGGAAACCGACAAAGGCAAGTCTAAAGAATTTGAAATACTCTGTGTTATATTTTTCCGGCATATTTTTGAAAAGTTTAAGTTCCTGCTCTTTTTCTACTTCCCCACCATTTTTTGCATCTTTTATAGTCAGTTCTCCACTGCGGTATTTCTCAAGGAGTCTTTTCCCTTCCTTTTTTAATACAATTGAAGTGATGGGATATCCTGCAAATCCTTGCATAACGTAGATGACGATTGCAAATACAGATAAAGACGCAAGTCCTGCTTCTTTGGCTCCTTCAGACATAATTAATGCTGATACGATTCCACCTACTAATGGAGGAATGGCAACAACGACTGTTTCAAAGTCGAAAATCAATGTTCCAATCGTAAATAATATAGCGATAATTCCTAAAACACCAGAAAGGGCAATGACAATGGTCTTCCATTGATTCTTCAATTCTTGAAGAGAAAGCAAAGTACCCATATTTGTGATTAATAAGAACATCATCATAGTCGCAACCACAGGTGGTACTCCAGCCACCGCTACGATATCTGATGGAAAAAATGTCCAATAACCAATAAGAAATAGTACTGCACAAACGAATACAGATGGTACCCAGGCTTTCGTTCGAACAGCTACTACGTCACCTATATATAAGATTAATACAAGAATAACTAAAGCTAACATTTGCGACATAACAATCACTTCACTTTCATTAATATTTTAAAATATTATCACAGAATTTATTTAATTGAAAGATAATTTTGATTTTTAAATGAATTATAATTATTCATTTATTATACAAACGCATTATTTAACAATAAAATGTAAAGGTCCCATATAATCTCATAATATTCCCGATATTCGACTGTTACATAAAAAGTATAATTATTACAATATTAGTATAATGCATACATCATTTAAAATAAGAAGCATTCAATTATCAAGGGGAAAAAATGTACGTTTCAAAAAAGAGGAAGGATTATAAACCGTCATTCATCAGACAAATAGGACTTTCTTAGACGACGCCAAGAAGGCGTAGTTTCAGAAACATCCTTTTTCCATAAAAAAAAACACATGAAGAAGGTCCTAAAAGGTCTGACCGCACACTCTATCCTGTTTAATATTTCATGTAAACAATTTAGAGTAGATGTGGAATCAGATACTTTTGTTCTCGGACATTCTCTCGATGTGTTTCATATGAAGGACATGGGGCGGGTCTGCGCAACTCACTAATATAGCCAAACCATTTATCAGGGATACTGATTTTATTTAGAAAGGAACCAAAATTCGAGCTCCGTACCGCCACCATTGTGATGAGGTGGGTGCAGTATGAGACTTGATTAATCCTTCTTGGTAAATGGTGGCGTTTTAACGCCATAGGAGTTTGTATAGCTAAAATATTTCAAATAGAATCTTGTGAATTCCTCAAATACGTTTCACTTTGTGTTTCTTCAGAATTGGAGTTGACATACAATTTTCTATTCGGGATCGCTAGGGCAACTCCTTCATTATTAAGAATATCCATAATGGCAAAGTTAATTTCTTCTTTTACTTTTAAGAACTCTTTCCAAACCGTTGTTTTCGTAAAAAAGTATAGGTAAATATCTAACCCATCTACTCCGTATTTATCAAACTTAGCAACAATTGTGTCTTGGTGGATTTCAGAATGATTTCTTAGCAGATATTCAATCTGCTTAATCACATCTTCTAATTTATCTTTTGGTGTTTCATAGGTGACACTTATATTAAACACAATTCTCCTTTTCCCCATCTCACTCCAGTTCGTAATTGTTTCATTGGCTAATTTTGCATTCGGTACTGTTACGAGGGCCTGAGCAAATGTACGGATTTTTGTGCTTCTAAAAGTAATCGTTTCAACGGTACCTTCAACGCTTGGTGTCAAAACCCAATCTCCAATTGTAAAGGGTTTTTCTGTTACGATAATGACTCCTCCAAATAAATTCCCAATTGCATCCTTAGCAGCTAGGGCAAATGCGAGTCCGCCTAACCCTAATCCTCCAACAAAACTCGTTACATTATAATTAAATTCTTCTGCAATCCCACTAAAACTTAAGACCACGATAATCACCCGAAATACTTTAGACAAAAATGGGATAAGAATCTCATCAATTTCAAAATTGAATCTTTCATTAAGCTTTACATAAAGGAATTTAGATGAAGACGATAAGTTATACAATCCCCAACCAATAATAAGGATGATCGTAGATTTTACTAATTTTATAAATAACTCATGCGTTTGATCCAAATAAGGAAAATACCAAACAGATACATAAATACCTAATAAAATGAATAACCACTGAATTGGTTTTTCAAATGATACAAAGATGTGATAGAAAAAAGTATTTGGTGCTTTTTGACTTATTTTTAAAAGTAGTGCAATGACATACTTGGCAAATATCTTCCGGAAAATGAGGAATAGTAAAAAAATCCCTACAGAAATGGCTATATGATTAATAAATTCGTATGAAAAAATAAATTTCCATGACATAATGAGTTAGCTCCTAACAAGCCTTGTCATAGCAAGGTAAATTTTACGATACTGCTTTTCTACTCCTCTCATCCTCCTTCATTTGGTTACTAGATGTTACATTGCCGCAAATAACACATACATTCTGATGAACTACGTTTATTATCCGCAATTTTTCTCGAAAATAGACAAAAAAAAGAGGTCCCGAACGGATGCAAGACCTCCCATCTCCTATCTATCGTTTAGAACGTGTACATGACACTAACGATGTGTAGAGTGTAGGTCTTAACCCTATTGGGACTTCTTCTTTTATAAAGAATATGAGGACTTAGTCTTCGCGACTTACTAATATAACCAATCTACTTACCGCGTATACTTATTTAATCGAGAAAGCATCCGAAATTCCAGCTCCGCACCGCCACCATTGTGATTAGGTATGTCTAGTGTAATAAATGGTACATCCTTCAGAGGGTGAATCAATTTTTAAAGCAGACACAGACGGATGTTCGTTATTTTTTATAATAAGGTGAGAATTTCAATAAATGGCCAACCCAATCCGCATCTCTGACCAATATTGCAAAGTATTCCTTCTTCAAATGCTTTTCCGCCGCTTCAAACGAAGGGAAGGTTTTTGTAAGTGGTTTCTGACTTACCTCAATCACCCAATCTCCCTCCCCTTTTTGATAGACAAAAATGGACTCGTCATTTCTACCTTTATAAAGAGAACCGCTTTTTGCACCTTTCAGATTATGTTGATTGTTAAAAGCATCACGCTTCAGTGGCTCTAAATAGAATGTTTGCTCAACAAATTGCTTAAATGCCTTCTCTGTTAAGTTGCACCCTGAGGCCTTGCGATGTCCACCACCATCATAAAGCGCCGCAATTTCAGAAACATCCACATCATCATGAATCGTTCGTAAACTAATCCGTTTACTCCCTGCCATCACAATCGCAATATAGTCAAGATGTGTAAACTCCTTGGAAAGCTCATTCCCAAGTTCTGAATGATAGTTTTCGCCATGGACAATGCCTGCTAAATGTTCGCCAATGGCCACTTGATACACTTCACGTTTTTTTCGATTTATGTATCGTTTGACTCTGCTTTCTTCGACATCAAGTAGCTTGCTTTCAATCTCGTCAAATTGAAATGGCTCGCTACTATTGAGCTTTGTCAGAACTTTTCCTTCAAATTCATCAATTGAAATCATGAAGAAGAGATCGTTCAATTTCTTTGCAGTGAAATTCTGATTCACGTCCCACTCCCACGTATCGTACTGCCTCACTAATTCAACGAACTCATCTGCACCTTTTGTTTTTGTAAGCAAGTCTTTTTTGACTAAGTAATCATACAAAAGAGATGTAGCTGATGTTAACTTGCCGTCTTCCTGCTCCACGGTTACAGACGCCCAGGCATGTTCATTCAAATGTAGTGCCGTTTTATGATGATCAATCAACAATGCTTTTCCACCCGCTGCGACATACTCATTAATCTTCTTTTCGTTCTCTTCGTTCACCGATAAATCGGTAATAATTAGCGTGTCCATTCCCGTCGCATTTTCAAGAAACCCAGCTACTTGATGATTCAGTCGACCAATCGAATTATAGCTTACCTTTACTTCATTCCCCCAAGCAAGCTTTGCGACAATGCCACAGCCAACGCCATCTAAATCATTATGTGAAAAGAGATGGTACATATAATTCCTCCTAAAAACAGATATTTTATAGCTTACCCTGATTTAGCATTTTCCTTCATAACTACAGCCTTAGGATATTCTACCATTTCAGAGAATACTGTTGAACGATTACGAACTTATCCGCTGCTCCAATGCTTTAAAGACATCCGATAATTCCGTTGTGACAAGGTCCAGCTCGTCTTTCCCTTTCTTAGCTGAATCTAGATAAATCGGTTCACCAATAATAATCGTAATCGGTTGTCTTTTAAATAAGTCCTTAAAACCCGTTGGACCCGAGTAGGCAGCAGGCACGATTGGAACACGAGCCAATTTCGCAATCGTAACCGCTCCCCGCTTTAACGGAGCTTCCTCTGATGTTCTAGTGCCAGAAGGAAAAATCCCCACATTCTTATCTTGCTTCAATAATTGAATCGGAATTTTTACTGTGCTTGTTCCTGGATTATCGCGGTCGACTGGAAATGCATTGATTTTTCTTAAAAACCAACCAATTGCTTTGTTCTGAAATAGTTCTTTCTTCGCCATAAAATGAATTTCCACAGGTAGAATCGAAACGCCGAGCGCCAGGATGTCGACCCACCCTCTGTGTGTACAAGCAATGACATAGCCGGACTCTTCAGGCAGGTTTTCTATATTTTTCACAACCAATTTGCCCCGTAATTTCAACAGAACCCTCACTAACTTAGCGACAGGTGTATACATTCACATTCACCCCATATGGATAGATAAACCCATTTTATCACTAAGTTTTATTACTTGGTACTAATTTACGTTTTATCTTTCATTTTCACACTGAACATTCTCATCGATGCTGGAATACCTTTATAGATGTTGCACCTAAAAAAGGCACCCATAAAGTCTACCTATCTAGACTTCTGGGTCCCCCTTTTCGATCCATTTTATATTGCGGAAGATTTGAATTTCTTCACGACTATCAGATAAAAAACAAGAAAAAGAATGACATCTAATACTAATGAAATCGCCGGGTCGTTGTTCACCACAGTGATAAGTGCAGGAACACTTCCACCTACAGATTGTGGATCGCCGATAAACCAGAAAAGGAACATATTATTGGCCGCATGTGCACCGATTGACAGCTCCGAGCTCCCCATTTTTACGGCAAGGAATGTCAACATAAACCCAACAAATACATAATCAAGTCCGACCCAAATAGCTGAACGCTCCATTTCTGGATTAAAGAAATGCAATGATCCGAAAATCAATGCCATGATGATTGCTAGTACAATGGGGTTGTTGATCACCTTTCCAATCCACTGCAAAAGAAATCCCCTGAAGATTAACTCCTCAACTGTCGTTTGAATCGGAGTTAACATTAAAACGACGAAAAACAGGAATAAAAATTTTTCTAAATCAAACTCATTCCACACAAAATGTTCAGGGGAAATTAAGAAATAGACGAGCTCTAATAGCACCATAAGACCAAAATAGAGTGCAAAGCTACCAAAGATTTGTTTCCAATTGATTCGATCATTTGCAGTAATCAGCGTCTTCAGTTTCCGTTTATGTACAATTCGGATTGAAAGCCAAATTCCAAACATCCAAACGACATACATTAGATTCATAAACAATAAATCGAGCGTTGGGTCGACGCCTACGAACATGCCAGATTTATTATCAAAAACGATGCCATCTCCATTTAGAAGACCTGTAATCATCATCAATATGGCGTACAGAACACTCCCGGCAATTAGCGCAACCAAAATGATAACCGATGATAGCAAGTATCTTTTCCAACCGTTTTCTCCTGGTAGATCAAAAAGATAATGTTTAATACGAAATCCCCCTCTATATGATTCACTACTGCATGTTCCTATGCCCATAATATACCATTTCACCTTAAGGAGGAAGTTTAATATTTCGTAAATAGTGGCCATTTACCTTAAAAGTCAAGCTCCGGCGCGAAAAGGGATGAATTCGGCGCGAAAACTATCCTTTCTGGCGCGTAATAAGGCCAACCTGGCGCGCAAATTTGATTTCCGGATCGTAATGCTCGAAAAAGAGGGTTTTTGAACGCAACTTGGCTTTTAGTTTCCACTTTTAGTCGTAGCTCTGCATCATTTAGCTTCGAGTTTTTTTATAAAAATTGTAATTATGGAGTGGTTCGGTGAATTGGCTTAGGATTTTTAATGCATTTTTGCGCAATCCCGCTTTTAGAGGAGTCTCTTTTCTACAAAGTGTGGTCCCGACGAGCAATTTGCAAATCTCGTATTTGCGTCGGATTCTGAACTTATACGCCAATCTATTTCAAATCACGAAAAAAGGAGCACATTGGCTCCCTTTTCTGATTCCATAACATATTTAAATCGGCAATTTAGCCGATATATACACAGAACGACTTATCATTCAAAATACGCATTCCTTATTTTCCGATTAAAGTAGATAGGTTCGCCATTTCAATCGCGGAAACAGCTGAATCATAACCTTTGTTTCCTGCTTTTGTACCTGCGCGTTCAATGGCTTGCTCGATATTTTCTGTCGTAAGTAAGCCAAAAATCACAGGCGTTCCAGATTCAAGTCCTACAGCAGCCATGCCTTTCGCTGCTTCATTACATACATAATCATAATGTGATGTTGCTCCGCGAATGACCGTACCTAATCCAATCACAGCGTCATATTGTTTAGTTTGAACTAATTTTTTGGCAATCATCGGAATTTCAAATGCCCCCGGTACCCAAGCGATGTCAATATCATCCTCACTAACTCCATGACGTTTAAGTCCATCTAATGCACCAGAAAGTAATTTTCCTGTGATGAACTCGTTGAACCTGCCGACAACTATTCCTACTTTTAACCCTGTTCCGATAAGCTGTGCTTCAAAATTTTTACCCATGATAATTCCCCCTAATAGTTTAATAAAATTTAAGCGTGTTCTGGTGTTTCTTTATGTTTTGACTCAAGTTGGTTACGATAGCGAACTAACTCGGCAATCGTAATAAATGAAAGCTGATGTTCTTTAGCAATAATTTCGAGCTCTGGAACGCGTGCCATTGAACCGTCTTCATTCATAATTTCACATATGACTCCAGCTGGCTCCATTCCACATAAACGGGCAAGATCAACAGAGGCTTCTGTGTGTCCTGTTCGTTCAAGTACCCCGCCATCTTTAGCAATAATTGGAAAAACATGTCCAGGGCGTTTAAAGTCCTTGGCAGTAGACTCATTATTCAAAAGGGCAAGCATCGTTGCCGAACGTTCAAACGCGCTGATTCCCGTAGTCGTACTTTCGTGATCAATACTTACTGTAAAGGCTGTTCCGTGGTAATCTGTATTGTTCTCAACCATTGGATGAAGGTCTAATTTCTTAGCGAGCTCATTTGTAATCGTCGTACAAATTAAACCGCGACCATATTTCGCCATAAAGTTAATCGCTTCAGGCGTTGCCTTGTCTGCCAATACGACAAAATCGCCTTCATTCTCCCGATCTTCATCATCGACAACGATGATGATTTTGCCAGCTTTCAAATCTTCCACTGCTTCTTCAATCGTTTGAAACATCTAAAAGCACCTCCCTTGTCAGAATCCATTTTCTAAAAGAAAACTTGCTGTTAATCCAGTAGTTTGTCCATTATTTTTTATTTGCTGGACGATATATTTTCCAATCAAATCATTTTCAACATTTACGACTTCTCCAACGTTCTTTTGTCCAAGAATCGTGTCTTTATGTGTTAATGGAATAAGCGAAATGGTGATCTCATTCTTCTCAATCTGAAATATGGTTAAGCTCGTCCCATCAATAGCAATAGAACCCTTGGGGATACAATATTGCGCTAATCCTTCTGCTAGCTTAATCGTATAGTAAACCGCATTTTCTTTATGTTCTTTTTTCGTGATCGTACCTGTGCCGTCAATATGGCCTGAGACAAAATGTCCACCGAATCTTCCTTGAGCACTCATTGCCCGCTCTAGATTAACCTTTGCCCCCGGCTTTAACAGCTTGATCGTTGATGCCTTAACGGTTTCTGGCATCACATCTACTGTAAACAAACGATTGGTAAATTCAATGACTGTTAGACAAACGCCATTGACTGATATACTATCGCCTAATTGAACATCTTCAACAATTTTAGGAGATTCAATCGTAAGTGCCATACTTTGGATCCCTCTTTTTAACGACTGGACCATTCCGACATCTTCGACAATTCCAGTAAACATGTTTTCACCCTCTTTCTCAATTTGAAGTTTCAACAAAAAAAACACAAATAGCCCCATAGGTACGACCTAAGGAGTTAAAGGGAGATTATGGATTTATTATATAGCCAAATAAGCCTTTTATTTCGATTTTTTTCAAAATAAAGGGTTCACGAATGCCATTTAACCAGTTCCATATGTCCTTCTCCCATCCAGACTATACTGTCGGCCTTGGAATTTCACCAAATCCTGCCTTTTTACAGGCTCGCGGGCTTAGAATTTCTTCATCACCGCCGGTTGGGATTTACACCCGACCCCGAAGGACAAACATATTTAGCGGAATAATACCGCCTTTTTCACAAGTGTAATTCTACACTTGTATTATATTATACAAGCTAATCGTACATTTGTAAAAAAATCGGCTCACATATTATAAATTTGTGCAATTTTTCATACTATTGATAATTCCCTGTTTCTTTTAAATCATACAGATATTCTAGGATATTGATAACGATTATCTTCCGTTTCTAGTAGACTTTCTTCCCTTATACTAGTCAATGCATATAGCTCAATCAGCGCACCAACCGCTTCCAAATAACTGCCGAACACAGCCAAAGTATCACCTTGTTTCTTTTTATCCTGTAAAATAAATAAATTCGCAATCGAGTCAATCGAGGCGCCAAGGGCAATCACCCAGTTTCCCGCACTCTCCAACGGTCGATCGACTGGGGCCCCAACGGCTTCTAGGGAGGCACCTACTGATTGCACGCCACTACCAAGGGCATTCAATCTAAGTCCCTCCTCCTCTTGTGACCCTTCAAGAATTACCTCGTTGGCTACAGTATTAGTAAAGTTACCGCCAGCCTGAAACCAGCAGCCCACAATACTCAATATCTCTTCTTCTCTACCTTCGATTTCATACACTTTCGTTCTGCCGATTGCTTGTAGCACATTTCCAAATCCCTCGACCGCGTTTCCTCTGGCTACGAGCTCTAATCCATTATCGGTACCTGTGATAATCACATTTGTTGCTCCAATAGCAGAAATGATTGTCCCAGCTACTAAAAACCCCGCTCCTGTAATAATCAGATCCTCGCCTTGTTTAACAATCTCCATAGTCAATATCCACCATTCATTTCAATTGATGGGATAGTATATTCAACATTCGCAGGATATTACACTGAATTAGCAAGATAGAGCTCGAACAGATGGTAGTATCTGATCCCTTGTGGTATTAGGGCAAAAAAATTATCGGATCGTAAATAACTATTCGTTACTTGATAAGTAGGTCAACTATTAATGATCACTAAGTTAGTTAGATTATTTCCAATACATTTAGTCAAAATAAAAACCCACCTCAAAGGTTCAAGGCAGGGTCATCCATTAAAAGGTTCAGCTTTTTGTTCATTCACAAGCGGTCCAATACCTGAATTCGGATCCTATTTTTCAGTCACTGGATAAAATTCAGCAGGAATTGCGCCGAAGTGTCTACGGTGATATAACATAGGATCTTTCTTTTCGATTTGTATATCGGTTACTTCGCCAATTAAAATGGTATGATCTCCTGCTTCAACTGTTTTAAACGTTTTGCATTCCAAAACAGCGAAAGCACCTTGAATGATTGGTAATTGATTCGTAGAAAACTCCCACTCACATTGACTAAAACGATCCACATTTTTACTAGCAAAGGTTTTGCATAATTCCTGTTGCTCACCAGCTAAAATATGTATCGCAAACTTTCCACCTTCAGTAAAAGCTTTAATGGAAGAAACTTTATGATCAATTGACCAAAGAACTAGGGTAGGGTCCAGTGAAACAGATGCAAATGAATTTACAGTTAATCCAACTGGCTCATTGTTGGGAGTAGTAGCTGTCACAATGGTTACCCCTGTTGGATAGTTGCCCATCGCTTCTTTAAATAAAACTTGTTTTTCTTCTTTTGTCATCATTCATTTCTCCTTCGCCAAATATTGTAATCTATAGAGAGATCACCCAAGAGAGTAGTCATAATAATCCTCTGATTATACGAACAGTTTCTCTATCTATAGGAACATCCTTGTGTTACATCAAATAATAATTCATAACTCAATTCAGATTATTTCAACAATAATCCCCTTCAATATTACATGAAAATGGGATAATTTTGTAGTAAGTTGCCCATTTTTAATAAATACTTTTTAGACAGAAGTTCGTTTACAGTAGCAGAAGATGTCCCCAAAGGGTCAGATCCTTTTGAGGGCATCCTCTTTCATTAAGCCTGCATCCTGTTCAAGGCTTCATCCAAATCCTCCCATAAGTCTTCCCAATTCTCTAGTCCTACGGAAAGACGAATTAGTTGATCTGTAATGCCCATTTTCAAACGGGATTCAATAGGAACAACCGAATGAGTCATTGTGGCTGGATGTTGAATGAGCGTTTCCGCATCACCTAGGCTGACCGCAATTTTAATTAATTGTAGTGAGTTCAACATTTTTTGTGCGTCCTGCTTGTCACCTTTAATTTCAAACGAAATAATACCGCCGCCAGCTTTCATTTGCTTTTGGGTAATATGGTAGTCAGGATGCTCTGTATCTCCAGGATAATAGACCTTTGCAACACTTGGATGTTGCTTCAGTTTTTTGAATAGCTTGTCGGCATTGAAAGAGTGCCGATCCATTCTGACAGGTAGAGTCTTCAACCCCCGCAACAAAAGCCAAGCATCAAAAGGGGAGATAATCCCACCAATATCCTTCTGCGTTGTCCTGGCCATTTTGCTAATAAATTCTTGTGTTCCCACAACAAGTCCTGCCACCACATCTCCATGGCCACAAATATATTTCGTTGCACTATGAAGTACGATATCACAGCCTAAAGCGAGTGGCGTCTGCAAATAAGGCGACGAAAAGGTATTATCGACAACGACTTGGATATGATGTTTTTTCGCGATCTTAGCGACCATCTCTAAATCTATCATTTTCATCGTTGGATTTATCGGTGTTTCCACATAAATACATGTTGTTTCAGGCCGAATCAATGTCTCTATTTGTTCCTCGGTCAGCATTTCTGAAAAGTCATGTGTAATATGATATTTCTCCTTCATCAAATGTAATAATCCGAAAGTACAGCCATACAAGCCTTGTGAGCAGATAATATGGTCACCCGCTTTCGTTAATGCAAGTAAAACAGCTGAAACAGCTGCCATCCCTGAACCGAATGCAAGACCTGCTTCTCCACCTTCAAGCATGGCAATGCGTTCACAAAGAACCTTCACAGTCGGATTTCCAAGCCGGGAATATATATACCCCTCTTCTTCCCCTGCAAACCGTCTCTCACCTTGTTCCGCATTTTCAAAAACGAATGTCGACGTTTGAAAAATAGGCGCAGCAAGACTTCCCATATGTTGCTTCGGATCGTACCCTTGATGAATCACCTTTGTCTCAATATGCTTGTATTTTTCTCGCATAACTCTCCTCCTCCCCCTTACTTCTATAATATGTTATGGCCGCTATAGTTGTAAACGTTATCATATGATAATAATGTCTGCTAGTATGAACAAAACATGAACCGCTCATCTAGCCTTGATTCAGAAGACGAGTTTATAAGACACAAAAGAGGAGGGAATTTGTCATCCCCTCCTTCTTCGTTATACTACTTATTTACGCAAAGTTTTTAATGCGCCACTCCAAGCGTTAACTTGATCTAACATTGCATTTACATTGTCAAGATGTAATTCAGCTGGTTTGAAAACACTGCCGTTTTCAAAATCTGTGAATAATGATAATGTCGGATGTACACGAACGTCCGCAATCATTAATTCACCCATGATTCCACGTAAATGTTCAGCTGCACGAGCTCCACCAGTTGAACCATAGCTTACGATACCTGCAGCTTTGTTGTTCCAAGCGTCACGAGCAAAATCAAGGGCATTTTTTAATGCTCCTGTAATACTGTGATTGTATTCTTGAACAATGAATACGAATCCATCTAAGTTAGCAAGTTTTTCATTCCAAGCTGCAATGCCTGGCTCTGTTCCATCAGTTGTTCCTAAAAACGGCAATTTGAAATCAGCAATATCAATGATTTCATATTCTGCATCGCCACGTTTATCAGCAATCCCTTTTACCCATTCTCCTACTTGTGGACTTACGCGTCCTTCACGTGTGCTACCTAAAACAATCCCAATTTTCAACATTTCATTTCCTCCTAGTTCATCTGTATTATTATTTGCTTTCCCAAATAATTTATCGAAAAAACCCAATACTTTCACCGCCTGTATTTATTAGTACCACTAAGAATAAATCAATCATATATTGGCAGTCTTTTTTAATTTCACCTTAATACGATTTTTTATTCTATTGCCTACAAAATATCCCCTAATTTCTTCTAATCAAAATCTGCATACACAATATCTTGATTTGATATATCTCTAATTAAAAATATACACCCGCACTTACTTTTTGTCAACAAGTAACGTAATTATATTTCGAGTTCGCAAAAAAAATCGATATTTGGGTATTAGCCCTGTTCCTTTACGAACTTCCACATAGAGTATAGGGTATTAACCCAGACTTCAAGAGGAGAGTGGCGTAAGATGAATCCATATGGTTACTATCCAGAGTATATTCCACGACAACAGTTTGATTATGCTCCAGAACAGTTTGAATATGTTCCACAACAAGATGCTTATTATTCACAGTATCCGACTAATTCTGAATTTCAACAATACGAACAAGAGGACATTGATAGACAACCGCAACTGGAGAGAAGAGTTAGACAACTTGAAAGACAAAATGAGCAGCAAGTTCAAGAACTAAGCAGACTAAATCAAGAGATTACACGTTTGAATAGAGAAATAACGCGGGTTAACCAAGAGGTCATTCGACTAAATCAAAATGATCAGCGACATACACGCCGCCTGAACAGATTAAACCAACGCCTACGTGCAGTAGAAAATAGACTAAACATTCCGTTTTCCGCTTCCGAAGATGGTTTTTAAAAGGACATTAATTTTCTTGAGGTAATAAGGAGCAGCGAGAATCCCTCATAATTCCGCTGCTTTTTATTCATGTTTCCGTAGTTGTAAATTACCCAAACCTTTTTATTGTCACCCATATTTAGAACTTATATTGAACCGAAAAAAAGAGATAGCCGTAATCACAGCTATCCCTCCTTCCTTATCGATTGGCGTCTACAATTTCTCCACCATAAAATGTTTTCTTGCTTAATGTGATATCAAGCTCGCGAGCCAGTTTCTTCAACTCGCGCTCTTCGCGTTCTGTGACAATCGAAATGACTGTACCATCTGCACCCGCTCGTCCTGTACGACCTGAACGGTGCACGTATTGGTCCACGCTGTCTGCTATGTCAGCATGTACAACGGTAGTAAGACCTTTAATATCTAAACCTCTTGCCGCAACATCTGTTGCTAATAATAAAGGCATTTTACCAGAACGTAAATGTCTTAATGCTTTTTCACGATCCATTTTATTGGACTCGCCATGAAGTACACCGAGCTTAATCCCTTTATAATCGAGTTTCTCTTTTAACACGGTAATTTCGGCGATATCATTTAAGAAAGCAAGTCCCTTTAATCCTTCTAGACGAGTAATTTTTTCAAGAACTTTGGATTTTTCACGTCGTTCGACAACGAAATAGATATGATCCACCTTGGATTCCATTTTCTCGCTCTTATCAACGCGGACGACTTCCGGTTCGTTCGTTAAATCACGGGCCAGTTTCTCAGTCTGATCCGGAAGAGTAGCCGAAAACATCAGTACTTGGCGATCCTTTTGCGTTGTCTTGATTATGTTTTGGATCGTCCCCATATGCTCTGGCACAATCAATTGATCACCTTCATCTAATACAATCGTTTTCACTTCATGCATTTTCATTTTCTTTTGCATAATTAACTCATATACACGTCCCGGTGTTCCGACAATGATTTGCGGGCGTTTTTTTAATTTTTCGAGCTGACGTTTTACATTTGCACCACCGATGAACGCAGCCCCTGTAATTCCGCTGCCTTCTGCCCAGATTCGGACTTCTTCGGCAATTTGCATCACAAGCTCACGTGACGACGCCATAATAAGGGCTTGTGCTGATTTGTTCTCGGGATCTATTTTTTCAAGCACAGGTAGTAGATAAGCAAGAGTCTTCCCTGTACCAGTTGGTGATTCAGCGAGGATATCTTTTCCTGCAGTTATCACTGGGATAGCTTTACTTTGAATAGGAGTCGACCGGGAAAATCCAGATTTCTCCCAAGCTGTTTGGATAAACGGTTTCATTGTTTTAATAAATTCAGGTGTGTCAGTCATAGTACTCTCCTTTAATCTCTAAGAGGATGTTCAAAAAATCCGGTAAAAAAGCTAGCGAATTGCATCAAAGTGCATTTTTGACCTTCTGTTAAAATCGCGTGCATCCTGTGCAAGTCCGGTCCTCAGCGTTACTGCATACACAAAAGGTTCTTGAGATGCGCCCGCAGAACTTCTCGGCATTTTCTATCCTTTTTAAACACGCACTTTAAGCTATCTTTATAGTAACATTTGTTCTTCGTCACTTGCTAATGGAATCCTAACAGTTACAATTGTACCTTGTCCTTTTTTACTTTTAAAGCTCATTTCCCCGTTGTGGCGGTGAATGATTTTGTAGGAAACAGCGAGACCGAGCCCTGTTCCTTTTTCTTTTGTCGAATAAAAAGGCTGGGCAAGATATTTCAATCGTTCTTCATCAATGCCTTTGCCATTATCGGATACCGTGATGATCGCATCACTCTCTGTTTTTTTGATTTCAATTTTGATTTTCCCATCCTTATCTACAGCTTCGATACTATTCTTAATCAGGTTAATAAACACCTGTTTCAATTGTACATCATCTGCAATAATGTAGATTGGCTCATCTGAAACCTCAATCAACTCCAATTCGAGATTGGCTAAATTTGCCTGGGCTTTCATTAACCACACAACTTTCGATACACATTCACGAACATTACGAAGCCGCAGTGAAATCTCTTGTTTTTTTCCAAGTATTAATAACTCACTTGAAATAATGTTAATATGTTCAATCTCTTCTTCCATAATCTTGAGATAGTGAGGGTCAACTTCCTTCTCCGTACGCATCAATTGTACAAATCCTTTTAATGAAGTTAGAGGATTGCGTATTTCATGGGCAACTGCTGCTGCCAAATGGCCAATCACCGTCATTTTTTCAGAGGCAATTAGCATCTCTTCATCATTACGCTGGGCCGTCACATCTCTACAAAGAGCGTATACACCTACAATTTCTTCCGTGATAATGATGGGAAAGATTGCGCATCTTAGAATTTTCTTCTTACCATCTGTATGGATGATTGCTTCAAAGTAAGACTTTACTCCATTTAACGTTAACAAAAAATACTCTTGAATCTTTTCAACATCTTCGATAAAAATAGCAGAGGTCGGGCATTTCCCCCTTACTTCGTCTTCAGTAACTCCGAGTATTTTTTCTCCCTCAGGATTGATCGAATTGATATTTCCTTCTAAATCCAACTCAATGACAGCATCCGGATTATGTTTAAACAGCGAACGGTATTGAACATCCTTTCGTTTCAGCTCATTTTCCGAATGTAGTAATTTCTTTCCCCAATAAATGAGTGATACATATAAAACAGATCCAGTCAGGAAAATATAACCCCAACCCTTCGCTCGTTGAAAGGTTACATAAGAGTGAAAGTTTTCCGCTGCTATTAGCAAAGATATCGAATCAGTACCAATTATCCACATAATACCAATTAGGAAATATATCAACGAAACCATCAGAGCAAATTTTTGAACTTGATTCATGTTATACCCCTTTATCCATGTCATACAAGTATGATTTCCCTTTTTTAGAGTTCCCATAACTCTAAAAAGACAAACAAAAATGCCCTCAAGTTGTTAAACGCGAGGGCTTTACGATTTATTAGTGTACCATAAATAATCAGACTTTTCTAGAAAAGAATTGTTCAAAAACATGTTACTTTTTTATATAGATCTATCGACGTATGCTCTCAGTTTCTATCTTACTGGATTGTTAACCCTGCAATCAAAATAATAATGTAAATTCATTTGAAAAAGGAAAAAAAAAGTATATAATTATATAATTCAGTTTATTCAAATAATTAAAATGATGGGTATTCTGATAAAGAAATTTTTTATTGCATCCTTAACTTTGTTGCTAGTTTGTTTCAATCAATTAGATTAGAAAATTCATATGGATTTGTGAGTGACACTTTAACACGTAAACCTCTACCATTATCATCAGAGTATAGTGATGAAGCCATTGCTAAAACGAGTAGGATATGGAAAATCATTAGTATGAGCAATGATAATCGTAGAGAGCCTTATTGGTTCTCTTTTTTTTAGAAATAATTCCAAATAGCACATCAATCCTTAAATATATAATAAAAAGGAGCGATTACGATGATCAAAGGTCTTTATGAAGCACATCTACCTGTAACTAATCTTTTGAACTCAATAGAGTTTTATAAAAAGTTAGATTTAGAAATTGCCTATCAACATGAAAAATTAGCTTTCTTCTGGATTGAGAAGGGGCATAGCTGGTTAGGTTTGTGGGAAACAGATAAAGTTGACACGCCATATCACCCCTCTTTAAGGCATATTGCATGGCATGTTGATACAAAAGATATCAGGAATGCGAAAGAGTGGCTTGAATCAAAAGGGATACAAATAATTGAAACTTTTGGAATTCCGCCAGAGAAACAACCGCTCGTCTTATCAAACAAACGAAACGCCCACGCTGCTATTTATTTCCAAGACCCTGATGGCAACTTACTTGAATTAATGACTCCATTAAGATTGGATCTTAGCGAAAATGCTAACATAATGTCATTAGAAGAGTGGGATGAAAAAAATAACTGAATACCCTTAAAATTTAAGATTCCATTGCAGAACATAGGTAATCAATAATCATAAGTAGTGAATGAAAGATAGATATGAGTCTAGGAAAAGAATGGAAGTCAGTAAAATATCGGGGTGTGAATGATGAGTCATGAGCAAAAAATTTGGAAGTATGCCTTTGCGAGCGCTATGGTGACAATTAGTATTCTTGGCTTTGGCAGAATGTCTTACGGGATTCTAATGCCCTTTATGAAGGACAGTTTATCGCTTACCTATGAACAAGCAGGTGTGCTGAGCACATCAACTTCGATCGGCTATTTGGGATTGGTTCTCTTTGCTGGCATTTTCGCTGCAAAATGGGGGTCGAAACGTTTAGTAATCCTAGGGACATTACTTGTTACTTGTGGGTTGCTGTACATGCCCTGGGTTCAAAATTATTTTTCCTGCTTAATAGGTATGGTACTTCTCGGTGTTGGTGCGGCTTTCGCGTATACCCCATTGGTTAATATTGTTGTCGGCTGGTTTCCACGGCAAAGAGGTATGATGATCGGATTTCTTTTAAGTGGGTTAGGACTAGGAACATTGTTTTCTAGCGCACTCATACCATTCTTTACAGCTTGGTTTTCTGGAAATGGTTGGCGATATATCTGGCTGTTATACGGACTCTTTTCTTTACTATCTGCCTTTGTTGCTCAGATAATTCTCAGAGATCCCCCCATATCTTTACCTAAAATAACGCAAGAAAAAACTTCTCTATTTCGCGAGGTGTACTTGCATAAAAGAATCTTATTAGTAGCCTGTATCTACGGATTGATTGGATTTGCATATTTAATTCCACAGAACTTCCTTTTTAGTTTTATTTTAGAAGCTCATATTAATCGCTATTCGGCTGGTCAAATTGTCGCTTTGGGTGGTTTTATGTCCATTTTTAGTGGACCGATATGGGGAATGATTTCGGATAAAATTGGGCGGAAGAAGTCCTTATTGATCACACTTTTCCTGGGGACCATTGCGATGCTCATTCCCATTACCTTCCCCGAACTTATCGGGTTTGTAATCAGCCAGTTCCTCTGGGGAATTACGGTTGTCGGGATGCTTTCTCTCATTCAAGCTATTTCGACAGAACAAATTCATCCAGCATATGCACCAATTGCATTGGGATATGTAACTGTTTATTTTGCTGCTGGACAATTAGTTGGACCTGGGCTTGGCGGCTGGATGATCGACCATCTTGGGGGCATCCCCTCGTCATTACTACTTTGTTCTGGACTTCTGCTTACGGCTTTCATATTATCCACGCAATTACACAAAGAAGGAGTGGGCGAACAGTTGATTCCCCAAAAGGAGACTCACTCTATGGAAGGGTAAGCTTCAATAAAAAACAAATATGGCGTTAAAACGCCACCACTGTGATGAATCCTGTAGCATGCTACACTCGCCTAATCACAATGGTGGCGGTGCGGAGCCAGATTTTGAGGTACTTTCTTAATAAAGATAGTATGCCTGCTAAGTCGATTGGTTATAGTAGTAAGTCGCGAAGCCCCGTCCCCATGTCCTTCATAAAAAAGGAACCAACATTATATAACATGCTGGTTCCTTTAATCCATCATTTTCATTAAAATGACTATTTCAAAACGATTATTTACTTAATTCACGTCGGATAACCGGGGCTACTTCTGTTGCTAATCGTTCAATATTTTTCGCAACTTTAGCAAATGGGATCCCACCGATATCCATCTGGGCGATAAATCGCTGATGCCCGAACAATTCATGCTGATACAGGATTTTTTCAATAATTTGCTGTGAGCTACCAACAAACAATGCAGTGTCTGGACTTGACATTTGTTCAAAATCAGCCCGAGACATTCGTGTATTCATCCCTCGTTGACGATTCACATACTCCCAGTAATTTGAATAATATGGATAGAATTCGTCCTTGGCTTGTTCCGTTGTTTCAGCCATAAATGTGTGCCCAGTTACGCCTACCTTTAAATCATGCAAATGATGACCTGCTTCAACGCCCACTTTGCGGTAAATATCAACGAGTGGTTTGAATCGATTTGGATCGCCGCCGAGAATGGCTAGAGCCATCCCAACTCCAAACTTACCTGCTCTTTCTGCACTTTCAGGTGATCCACCAACACCAACCCAAAGTGGCAGTTGCTTTTGAACGGGTCGTGGTGCAATCTCAGCATTCTGAAGACTTGAGCGGAACCGGCCTTCCCACGTAATCTTCTCTTGTTCGTTCAGTTTTAAAAACAAATCAATATTCTCTTCGAACAGTTCATCATACTCGTTGACGTTATAGCCAAAAAGCGGGAAAGATTCTATAAACGCCCCACGCCCCGCAATAACTTCAGCGCGACCGTTTGATAGCAGATCCAATGTTGAAAAGTCTTCAAATAAGCGAACAGGATCGACCGTGCTTAATACAGTAGTCGCACTGGTCAATTTAATCTGTCTTGTTACTTGCGCAATTGCAGCAAGTACGACTGGAGTAGCTGAAACCGCATAGTCTAAACGATGATGTTCACCTAAACCAAAAAGGTCTAGTCCTGCTTCATCAGCTAGTTTTGCTGCATCTACTATTTCTGTCAAGCGCTGGCGGGCGCTAATTATTTTACCAGTATGGGGATCTGGAACGATATCACCAAGCGTATAAATCCCGATTTCAAAACTAGAATCGTTTAATGTATTATCTTCTTTCATCATACGTTCCTCCAAAAAAAGCTTTAAATAACTAAATGAATTTCATTTCCTGATGGATCAGCTGTCACATATACATCGTTTTCTTGTTTCACTATAGCACCGATTTGTTCCAGCTGTACAATCACCTTGCTTCTTGCTTCTTCATTTGCGTAAACGAGTGTATACCAATTAAGTCCAACACTGTTTTTCTGAGGTGCAGGAACACCAACACCATTCCATGTATTTAAACCGATATGATGGTGGTATCCACCTGTCGAAGTAAAGAGAGCCCCTCCAAATCGATTTACAACGGTAAATCCAAGCCCTTTCACATAAAACTCATCCGTTTTTTGAAGATCCGCTACATGTAAATGAATATGCCCCATCAACGTATCAGCTGGCAATCCACTCCACTCGGCATGACTTTCAGCAAGTAAGCTTTCCCCATCTAACGGTTCAGTTGCCATTGCTACTTCTCCATTTGACCATGACCATTCAGAAGACGGGCGATCCCAGTATACTTCAATACCATTGCCGTCCGGATCAGAAATGTACAAAGCTTCACTTACATAATGATCCGACGCTCCAAATCGATAGCCTGTCTGAAGTAAATGGCGTAAGAAGACCGACAAGTCAGCACGAGTGGGCAACAACAGGGCAAAATGATACAAGCCAGATGTACGTCCTTCTTTAGCAATCACATCAGCTGGCTGTTCAAGCGTAAGCAATGGTGTTTTACCGTCTGTTGTTAAAACCGCTTTACGTTCAGTTTGTTCCAAAACTTGAAAACCGATAATTTCTTGATAAAACGTAATGGCACGATCCAATTCCATTACATTAATACTAACTTCTCCAACAAACGTAATTGGCTTTTGATGAAACTTTTCCATTTTTACTACTTCCCTTCTTTATTAAAAATTTTATTGTCTAATGAGAAAAGAGAGCGATTTGCAAAAGCGAGGAAAATAGCCATAGCAAGCAGCGCTAATTCAAATTCATATCCTGCCATTTGACCATTACCAAGAAACCCGAGAGGAAGCTTTACTGTAAATATGGCTCCTAACATAATAACAGCAAACAACACCGAAACAATTCGTGTTCCAATACCTAGTATCAACGCAATTCCACCAATTAACTCTATAGCTGCGACGAGATAAGCTACAAACCCAGGAATGCCAATACTGTCGAAAAAGCCAACCGTGTTACTTATTCCACCTTGAAATTTAACAAAACCGTGAATGAAAAAAGTAAGACCTAAAATAATACGTAATATAACTGCACCTGTTTCATTTTTATTCATGTTTTTTATTCTCCTTTATTTTTAGTTACTTTATGTAAGTTATTATATTTTTATAATGAAGTCTTGTCAAGTAACTTTGTATATTTAAATTATATGATATTAAATTGTAATATGATATATTGTAACTAAAGGAGTGAAAGAGCATGAATCAATCCATTATTTGTCCGCGATTTGAAAAAGCCGTCTCTCTTTTAAGTCAACGCTGGACTACTTTACTTATTTATCAATTATTATCCGGTCCACAACGATTCGGCACCATCCAATCTTCTATAGCAATTAGCGGCAGAGTTTTGTCAGAACGCTTAAAAGACCTCGAACAGCAGGGTATCGTGAAGCGTGATGTCATACCAGAAACACCTGTTAGAATCGAATACTCATTAACGGAAAAAGGTTTCTCATTAGAACCGATTTTGAAAGAAATAGAAAATTGGTCTCAAGAGTGGGTGAAAAAAGAGGAATTAGACGACTAAAACCCTTAATGCCCAATAAACACTTTACTAAATAGCGCTCTAATAAGTTTGAATCCTTTAAGACTTTAACAAGAAGGGAAAGGCGCAAATAACGGCATTATCACAGAATCCCCTTTTTTAGGACATGCTGATGGTAATGCTTTTTTCTCTGTGGAAAAGGGGCGGGGCTTCGCAAAATCGCTCCGCTACCTTCATAAGATGATGCAGTTTATAGAACTTGAACCTTTTTCATCGTCAGGTTTTAGAGCAGACGCTCATGGATCGTTCTTTAATTTACATATTATGATGGCATTTTCGGTTCTGGTTGTATGGTGTCACAGAAGTACACAATACAACCTTTATCCCGCATTAACGGGCAGCCCCCCACTGATCTTTGTCCCTACTAAAAGTAAGCCGCTCTTTCACATTTAATATCATGAGAAGTGACATAAACACGAATGCTGAGATATGTTATATTGAGTATATACATTTTGTAACTACTTAAGTTTGATGTCTATTTTAAAATTTTTTACCATCATTTTTTATTCTTCAAAACATAAAATAGTGAAGTTGCTTATTTTCCACAATACGATGTAGGCTTAAGTAGTTTCATAATCTCATAGTTTATTTTCAGGGAGCGCTTAGAAGATGCTGCAAAAATTAAATGCTTTTTTAGAAAGTAAAATGCCGTTTATTACACCTATCAGTGTGTTGCTTGGTGTGACGTTTGCAAGCTATGTCGATAGCTTTTCGTTTTTAGTTCCATGGTTGTTTGCATTTATGACGTTTTCGGGTAGTTTGGGGTCAAATATTAAGTCATTTAAAGAAGTGATGATCCATCCTCTACCGATCATTATTACGATGTGTATTCTACATGTGATCATGCCGCTTTGGGCTTTTGGTGTAGGTCATGTTGTCTTTCACGGGGATGTTTATACGATAACTGGATTAGTTCTTGGCATGATTATTCCGACCGGCATTACAAGTGTTCTGTGGGTATCCATCTATCGAGGGAACATTCCACTTACACTTGCAGTGATTTTAATTGATACATTTTTATCGCCATTCATCGTTCCATATACGATGTCGCTTATGGTTGGCGAACGAGTAGAAATGGATATTCTCGGCATGATGGGCGGTTTGCTATGGATGGTCGTTCTTCCTTCATTGGCTGGGATGTTGCTTAATCAAGTAACAAATGGAAAGGTAAAAACCGTATTAGGTCCGCGCCTTTCACCGATTTCAAAAATCTTTTTAGGAATCGTTGTGTTGTTAAATAGTTCGGTTATCGCTCCATATTTACGTCATATTGACACAAAATTGGTCTTCATCGCCATTGTCGTCTTTCTTATTGCTTTTTCTGGCTACTTGTTTTCTTTTCTTATCGGCAGGCTGTTAAAGATGAACAGAGAAGATGTTGTGTCACTAACGTTCTTAGGTGGTATGCGCAATATTAGTACTGGTGCCGTTATCGCCATTTCTTATTTTCCTGCTCAAGTTGCCGTACCTGTCGTCATAAGTATGCTATTTCAGCAAGTGCTTGCATCCATTTTTGGTCGCTTTGTCGATCAATATTATAAAAAAAGAACTGAAGTAAAGACAAGGAGTGCGTGAGTATCGCTCTGCTTTTCACAAATTAGAAAAATATTAATATTGAAATTCCACCACTAAAAATGATATGATTATTTTAATAAAATACAGTGTAGTACTTGGAGGAGCCTGTCACCAAGGGATTAATATGTCCTTTGGTAACAGGCTTTTTTTGTATTTTTTCACAAAATTATACAAAGGAGGATAAAAATGTTAATACTTCAATTAGCGATTATTTTAGTTGCAGCCAAGATTGCCGGACATATAAGTGTAAGATTAGGGCAACCTTCCGTTTTAGGGAAACTCCTAATAGGTATTGTACTAGGGCCATCCGTGTTAGGGCTCGTTACTGAGACGGAAACATTAGCAGCATTTAGTCAAATCGGTGTGATCTTGTTAATGTTTATCGCAGGTTTAGAAACCGATCTTGACGAATTTAAACGAACTGGAAAAGCGTCTACTTTTGTAGGTTTTGGTGGAATCATTGTTCCTCTTGCTGTAGGGTATTTTGCAGGAATGATGATGGATCTTACTTCTTTTCAATCATTGTTTCTAGGTCTATTGCTTTCTGCTACTAGTGTGAGTATCTCTGTTCAAGCACTAAAAGAGATGAAGCAATTAAAAACTCCTGAAGGAACTGCCATTTTAGGTGCAGCCGTGATTGATGATGTGGTCGTCATTATCGCTTTGGCTTTCTTAATGAGTTTTGCTGGTGGCGAAGTCGATCTATCCATCGTTATTTTAAAAAAAGTATTATTTTTTGCAGGCGCCATTCTTGTTGCTTGGAAAGTAGTTCCATGGTTCTTGGAAAAATTCGCTTCCTTAAAAGTGACGGAAACGGTTATTTCTGCCGCTCTAATTATTTGTTTTGTTTATGCCTACCTAGCAGAATATACAGGGGTAGCAGCGATAATCGGAGCTTATATAGCTGGTGTGGCTATTAGTGTAACAGGCTTTAAACATGAAGTTTTTGAAAAGGTTGAAACCATTGGTTATTCGATCTTTGTTCCAGTATTCTTTGCCTCAATCGGAATTACCGCACAATTTTCTGGGATTATGAATCATTTAGGTCTGATTGTTGTATTAAGTATAGTAGCTATTCTAACAAAATTAGTTGGAGCAGCTATCGGTGCTAAATTATCAGGATTTGGTTGGAATAGCTCGCTCGGGATTGGAGCTGCGATGGTGTCTCGTGGTGAGGTCGCTTTAATCTTAGCTGCAATCGGTCTAGAATCCAAACTACTTAACGAAGATTTATTCGCCGTTCTCGTTGTAGTCATTCTTGTAACAACCATCGTTACGCCACCGATGATGAAGTGGTTTTTCACATCAAAGAAGCAAACGAAATCTGCTGCTTAACTAAAGATTAACGACGATTATTCACATAATCAGCTACGACTTTCCCACTACAATTAACAGCTAAAAAGAATTTTGAGAATCTGAGCTGACCTGCTAATATGTGACATCGAAGAAGCTCTAATAAGGTCGCCTGTTCCCTAAACTTAATTGGGCACGGGTCGTTTATTTTCGCGTGAAGTCCTGTTTAATGCTATTACTTGATGTACTTGTCCAATTTTTTCTATTTAAATTGATTTTGCAAGTAACACCTGAATAGGAATAATAAAATCATTAAAATTCACTTATAAAAACGTAAAGGAGACACTACTTAAATTGTAGTATCTCCTTTTAAAGTTCTTTAAAAAGATTAAGCTCAGCTTTACTTCTGAAATCAAAACAGATAATAAAGTTGTTTAATTCCTTGCCGAACTAAAGTACCAGTTAGCCCAATAAAAAAAGAGTTGCGTAACAGTGCTATAGTTCCTCAACTAAAGCCATCGAAAACGGAGGCACTTCTTTTACCTACAGGCAGTCGAACCCGAGATAAGAGATGGGAATCAATTATTTTTAGTTAAAAATGGAACTGGTGCTAATCTGTTTTTCTATATTATTTGCTTGACAACGTAGTTATATATTTTTTAACTACTTCATAAACATATTCTTGATTTGCTGATGCTGTATCTGGGTTGTATTTACCACCATTGGTTTTATTATTAGACAATACTCTAATACCCAAGAATGCTACATCATAAGCTTGGGCCATTTGCGCTGCTGCGGCACCTTCCATTTCTTCTACAGATGTACCATACTTAGTATGGAACCATTTAATTCGGTCAACTTCATTATTCCAAACGTCTGCTGAACCTATAGTACCCTCGACAACCTTACCCTTAGTGTATTTATCTTTTACTGCATTAGCAGCTGCGAGTAAATCATTGTCTCCCTCATAGTACCGGATTTTTTCAGCATTAGGATCTTCTCCTGCACTTCCTTCAGAAGCCATTAAATCCATAGGTATCCATTTAGTTGGATCAATTCCTTGGTTTTCATTCATGTTTTCAGTTTTTAATGCACCTATGTTTGTAACTCTTTTTCCTAAAACAATATCAAATACGTTTAAATTCGGATCATGTCCGCCTGATGTTCCTTGATTGATTATTGCTATAGGGTTATATCTTTCAATGGCCACTGCTGTAGCAGCTGCTGTATTTTCCATTCCCTTACCTGTTTTAGCAACGATGACAGGATAATTGTCCAGTGTTCCCTTGTAAAATACAAAAGTTCCTGATTTTTCTTCTTTAACATTTTCTAGCCTTTTTGCAAAATGCTCAGCTTCTATTGGCATTGGACCTTGAATGATAATAGGCCGTTGAGTATTTTTTTGTCCAGCTTCATTTTGTGGAGCTGAATTACATGCTGCTAGTATTGATAATAACAGTACAGTAATCGTTACTAATAAAGCGTATTTTGGTAACCTTTTGTTTTTCATAAATAATCTCTCCTCTTTCTCTTGTTGTTTAATACACTGGAAGATTTGGTCCAAAGAAAAAGGTCTAGAAAATGTAGATTGATTTCTACCTTCTAGACCTACAAAGTCAAAGTATAGATAATTAAGCAAAAAATGATACTTTTGCTTAATCATAAAATGGTAGCGGCCAAAAAGCCGAACAGCCGAATACTTTAACTCGTAGTCCAGTTCTTTCATTGGGAACCAGGTAGAAACGCTCAGACCATATTACCGAGTATATACGAGTAATGATATTTAAGTTTATTGCTTTTTTAATATAGCAAACTTATCATAGATATTCAACATAAATCTGAATGTTATTTTAAAAAAATAACTTAATGTTCGTGTTTTGTGGGAAATAAAGAAAATATGGGGAATCATTATTAGTAAAAAGTAAATTATCCTTAACGATTAATACTGTTCTGCTTATTTTACCATCTTTTATTATCCTGCTTCGTTTAAGTACAAACCTTCACAATCTCTTCTAAATTTTCACATAGGTATGTAGTTGAAAAAAAACGGTAACTCTCCTTCTCCCAACCCCTTTACATCCCTGCCTTTTCCCTATTTCCTAATTACTGTAAGCAAACATAATCTTTCAATATCCCTCTCCATCCCCCTACTTTTTGTAAGAAATCAAAATTTTAGTAAAACATTTTTGTTGGCCACCAATTAAAGCAATTGATAAAAACAGAAAAGACAAAATTAAGCTGACTTTTTTCAATATTATTACTCCCTTATATAATTAAAATTCGTTTTAATGCACTTGTTTCCCCTCTAGCATTCTTGCACTAAACTGCCAGTTAGTTTAAGTACAATCTTTCACAATGGAATAACACGACTGATATTTATAAACAACTTTATTATTCGTGAACAACACCAACCCCTGAAAGCAGAGTTCTTCCTACTTTATGTGAAGTGAAAGGGCTCGATTAAAGAAAGACATAGAATGAAAAAAGGACAAACTCTCCAAGGGGAGAAATTTGTCCTGAATTTTGGATTACTAGCTACAAATTTATTTGTAGCAGAGCCGATTTTATTTTAATAAAGAAACTTTAATCCCTTTATTTAATATATTTTGATAATCAATGTATTCATATAGATCATCTTCAATCATTGGAGATAAGCTTTTCAATTCTTCTAACGTTAAATCTTCAATCGCTTTATGATGATCTTCACAATAAATGACAATCGAGCCAACAATACTATGTGCATCTCTGAAAGCGACTCCTTTGCTAACTAAATAGTCAGCAACCTCTGTTGCATTGAGGAAGCCCTCTTTCACGGCTTTTTTCATGTTTTCACTATTAACTTTCATCGTAGAAATCATATGAGACATGATGTTTAAACAAGATAATACCGTATCCAATGAATCAAAGAAAGGTTCTTTGTCTTCCTGCATATCTTTATTGTATGCTAAAGGCAAGCCTTTCATTGTAGTTAATAGTGAAGTAAGTGAGCCATATACTCGCCCTGTTTTCCCTCTAATCAGCTCAGCTGCATCAGGGTTTTTCTTTTGAGGCATGATACTGCTACCTGTAGAGTATGCGTCATCGATCGTTATAAATTTAAACTCTTGACTGCTCCATAAAATTAATTCTTCACTTAATCTGCTTAAGTGCATCATAATAATCGAAAAATCAGACATTAATTCTAAAAGATAATCTCGATCACTTACTCCGTCCAGGAAATTATCTACTGGTTTAGAGAACCCCAACTCTTCTGCTGTCATTTCTCGGTTTATATGATGAGTCGTTCCTGCCAGAGCCCCACAACCAAGTGGACTTTCGTTCATAATATCAATTGCTTTAAGAACTCTTTTTCTATCGCGATCGAGCATATTATAGTATGCCATTAAATGGTGTTGAAACGTGATCACTTGAGCACGTTGAAGATGAGTGTAGCCTGGCATAATCACATTATTTTCTTTTGCTTTTTGTTCAAGACTATTTTGTAGATCCTCAATATACTCAATAACTTCTAACGCTTTATTTTTAGCGTAAAGTCTCATATCTGTAGCCACTTGGTCATTTCTGCTACGTGCAGTGTGAAGTTTTTTTCCTGTTTCACCAATTCGCTCAGTCAAATGCGCTTCAACAAAACTGTGGATATCTTCAAAACTTCCTTCGATAAGTAAAGTTCCGTTTTCAATATCCTCTAAAATGGAAAGAAGAGTTTTTACAATATCTTCTCCTTCTCTCTTTGTGAGTAAATCACATTGCACTAACATATTGACGTGGGCGATGCTTCCCTTAATATCTTCAGCATAAAGCCTTTTATCGACCTTAAGTGAGCTATTAAAGTCTTCCATCAATTTATTTTCTTCTTTTCTAAAACGTCCGCCCCAAAGCTTCATATCAAGTTCTCCTTTAAAAAAAATATTACTTTAAATTAGATACACTTTCTTTTAATTCTTCAATATTCCCTTTTTTACGCATATACCAAACACCGTTATAAACGGCAAAGTTGTAAAAGATAAATCCAAGTATTGCCGCAACAATAGACATAAATGGCTCAGGAACAATATTATTACCACCAAAATTCCCTAAATAGGACATCAATACAAGCAATAATATATAAACAACAAGATATATACCACCTAAGATTTCAATAGATTTATGTTTATTAATAAAATGGACTACTAAATAAGCGCCAATTCCTAAAATTAACCCTGTAATTGCAAGTTGTACCCTACTCCAGTTTGTCCAATAAATAAGCAATGTAGCAAAAACAAAAGCTGCTGGGGCAATAATGTGCATACCTGGGAGACCTTTGTCTTGTGTCAAACCAACCTTACGGAAAACCATGACAGTTACACATGCTGAAGCATATTTAAAAATACCAATTGCTCCTACAATAGCAACAATTGCAGTCCAACTTTTTAATGGGAATAAGAATAGCAATCCGATAACGAAATTGAGCGCAAGTGCACGAGTTGGGACGCCAAATCGTTTGTTAATTGTTCCGAAGAACGAGGGTAAAAATCCGCTTTTCGCCATTCCAAACACATGTCTTGAAGTTCCTGCTGTATAAGTCAACGCTGAACCTGTTGGGGAAATCATAGCGTCAGCTGTAATAATCCATGATAACCAAACCATATTTGCCATAAGGGCTAGATTCGCAAATGGAGAATCAAACTTAATTCCACTCCAACCGTTTGCTAGCATATCTGGCGGAACGGCTCCAATAAAAACAATTTGAAGTAATACATATAAGATGGCAGCAACTACAAGAGACGTGATCAAAGCTAGTGGAATATTACGTCTAGGGTTCACGACTTCACCACTCATCATCACCACATTACCAAATCCTGTATAAGCAAAAAAGATCCCACTAGTTAATATCGCGCTTAATCCAGCACCATAACCATAAGGAGCAAATCCTTGACTTGTAAAGTTCTCTGCATGAAAACCTGTCATAAAGAAAGCGATGATCGTTAGAACCGGTACTATAAATTTAATCGTCGTAATAACTGTATTCGTAATCGCAAATAATTTTACTCCAAAATAGTTAAAAACAACAAAGAATACCATCAAAATGGTAGAGGCTAAAATGCCCGATGTAGTAAGTTGCTCCTTTGTTAGATCATACAATCCTGGCCAGAACTGATTAGCATATTGAATAACTCCTGCTGATTCTACAGGTGCAGTAGCACAATAGCCTAGCCAGATCGAATAACTAGTCACTGTAGCAAGCATTTTTCCATTAGAATAAAGGGGATAACGACCTAAACCACCTGTTTCAGGCTTAACTCTCCCTAACTCAGCATAAATAAGTGCTATGAGTGTAATCGCAATTGCACCCAGTGCCCAGGACATAATAGCCGCGGGACCGGCTAATTTTGCCGCTGCCCACGGACCGAAAAGCCAACTTGATCCAATAATCCCGCCAAGAGATAAGGCAGTAAGTGACCAAAAACCCATTCTCTTTTTCAAATATTGTTCTTGATTCATAAAATTCCCTCTTTCTTAATATTCTATAAATAAAAGCTCTTTATTATAGCATGATAGTTTTGTGATAATCTTCTCAATATTAATTTTTTAGTATTTAGAATTACCAATTAATTAATTGTGAATTCAAAAGTATAACAATTCTTATAGTGCACGATATAAACTGGTTGTCGAATCCTCCTATAAATGAATTAGGACCAATATTTTTCCTCATATTCATCAATAGATTTATCAAGGCTATTTCTACTTTAAATGGTTTTCAGTTATGTCTTATTAGTTCTTCTCAGTGTATTTCTTAAAACCAATATATTTCCCTATTTCTTAAACAGAGAATCAAAGATAACCTTTTGTAGAATAGAATTTTTTAATAGTACTTCAATTTTTCTTTTATCGTAGTAATGGCGAAACATATATTTTCAATAGAAACAGGGTTACAATCGGTACAACCGAATTTGTAACCCTTCTGATTTTTTGTTGTTTAACTAGTTGAGTCTCATTTATAGTACGAAGGTTCATCCCCTTCACTACCGTAAGAAGATAAGGATCCACGTACTACTTCATATGTAATGGACCAGGAACCTTTTACCTTCCCTTTCTTCCATCGTTCAGTAAAAGTAATCATATATTTTTCTCTTCCTGCTTCTTTGCAGTTGTTTCTCTCTCGACACGGTAACCATCTATCTGCCCTTCCCATTTGCCAACACTCTTAGGGAAAACATCTGGAACAGTCCCATTAGCAGCCGCATCTTCAATAGCGTCTACCATTGTATAGGGTTCAGACATGATCTGAAAATAGCCCCAAAGCAAACCACAAATTACGAATGGAACAAGAAAAAACATCTTAAAACTCTTTTGAACCTTAGCTCTGACAAATAGCCATCTATCGATTAAAGCATAGAACAAAGCAACTATCATTCCGGGTAACGCCAATGTAAATTCCTGAAAAAGCCAACCATTTGCTAAACCAAAAAAGCCATGAAGCAAAACGTAAAGCCATATGTGTTTCACAAACCACTTTTTTTGCAGATATTCTAACCCTACAGAAACCAGATTTCCATAAATTAAGACAATTATGCCTATATACATACTATACATCGATAGCCAGCCTAAAAAACTCCCTCCTAAACCATGAGGATATTCCGACTTAACACTATCTGCCATATATAAATATGCTAAGATCATAGATGGAATCATTGTCGTGACAAATGTGGCTGTTAATTTCCTCTTAATCAGACTTTCAGCTGCCATACACCCCCTCCCATTGTGCTAAATCTATAAATGATGACAAGTAATAAAAAGGAAGTTCCCTTCAAACATTACTTTATTTAGATAAACTCCTTTTTTATCCTATATTACCATTTTATTAGCCCAATGACTTTGATTCATAGCACCTTCTGGATGCATAACAAAAAGCCAACCATTCGTATGTTGACTTCAGTAAATTCATCCTAACAAAACTAAAGAGACGATCTTTATATGGACGTTTCCTCATCCTAAAATTTTAACGCTTCTTGTTCAACCATTTGCATACATTCTCGTACCACTTTAGGCAATTT
Source organism: Paenibacillus sp. FJAT-29882 (assembly GCF_001510645.1). Taxonomy (GTDB): domain Bacteria; phylum Bacillota; class Bacilli; order Bacillales; family DSM-1321; genus Peribacillus. The sequence goes on from NZ_LMVB01000002.1 coordinate 394,206, forward strand.
TTTTTATTATTTGGCTATGTTTTAAAATAGTATTGAAAATTAAGCGACTTTTAAGAATAATGCGTAAGCACTTGAAGGAATAGGTTATACATAAGCCTTATCAATTAACAATTCACTATTTTTGATTTTTTATGCAATTATAATTATAGTTCTTTTTGGCATTTTACCATTATAAATTTAAATGGGGGTTTATTTTCCATATTCTTATGTGGCTCAACAATTTCCGAGAATTCTATCAGTCCATATTTTCCAAATTCTTGTTTTATCGAGTCAGAATCATAAAAAAACATTTTTATCCCTTCCATTATCTCGAAATAGTCTTTACCCAGTTGTTTGCCCTTTCCAAACATGGGGGCTTCTTTTGAAATAGTAGTAAAAATCATATATCCGTTTGGCTTTAACTGATTATAGCAATCTTTAATAAACTTATCTCTCTCACGATTATTCAATAAGTGAATAAGTGCATAACAAAATATACCATCATAAAGTTTGTTATCAAAAGGCATATCGGTTACTGAACCACGAAAAATACTCATATTAAGCCCATTTTGCCTTGCCAATTCAATCGCTGTTTTTGAAATCTCGATACCTGTTACATTTATTCCGTTGTCAATAAAAACCTTTGCATTTCTACCATATCCAATACCAGGAATCAATATATCCTTAACTTTCTTTTCAAGGAAAAAGTCCTTTGTCAAGATCGCGGAGTCTGAAGGTTCAAATCCCCACATCATTTGATTCTCTATAAAACTTGATTCCCAGATTTCTGTCATACCTCAATCTCCTTTACAAATATTAGCTCTCTTTCTTTAAAATCTGCTGTTTTTATATAAGCATAGGCTACATTACATTGAACCATAAAGTTCTTTACCTTTATTGCTTCTTTATCACTTTCAAATAATTCAAGCCATTTGAACCAGTACATATAGTTACTGATATATTTAGTTGCAACACCATTAAACCTATTCATCCACTTCTTTAATTTGCTGTGAACAGCATTTATGTGTTGAATATGGTATATTCCTTCTTTATGTTTTCCTCCTTTTACACACTTATCGTCTAACGAAAAATCATGGGCGAACTGAACATAACTCTTATGACTATCAGTGCAATGGATAGAGTTATCCCCTATACGACCATCATAGAGCCTTTCTAATTCTTGATGTGTCATTCTTCTCTTACATAGTAGTTCCATGATTAAATTACCTTGCCTATCAATAGCAGTTGCTATACATACTTGTTCGTTAGATATACCTCTCTTTTTAACCTACTTACCTCTTTTACGAGATTTTCTTGGCATTTTAGAAGGTTTTGGACCTTTAAAACTTTCAACAAAAAATACTTCAGCAGCCTCAATAACACCTTCAACAGAGCCTATGCCAAAAAATAGTCTTATGCAGTCAAGGATTTTATGCCTCCAAAAGAAGCTTGTTGCTATGTTTAATGCCAACGATTTAGGCACTTTTCCTAATGGACTAACCATTTATCATACACTTCGCATATTTAAGCCCTTTATCTAACGTTTTCTCACTCTTGTAAATAGCAGAGTTAGTAAAGTCAATAAAGGTCTTTCTGCATGACTTACATATATATCGTTGTTTACCATTTTATTTTCCGTTTCTTGATACAGTTTCAGCACCGCAATAAGGGCAGACTTTCCCCTTGGCAAATCTAAATTCTTTAACGTCCTGTGTAACTTGACTTACTTGTGAGCACAACACAGGCACTTCCTCTAAAAAAGAATATATATGCTGTTGTTGGTGTAACGGTAATCTTTTTATTTGTTCTATTATAGTGTTTGAATATGCCATAGTCATGCCCTCTTCCATTGAATATAGCAAAGTTTTCGTATATTCACGAAATTATATCAAATTTCAACATTGATTTAAAACATAGCCTATTATTTTCATCCAAAAATAAACTCCACACCTTCTCAATAATGGCTTCTTCTCCCCATCGGATCATTCGTTATCCTCCTTCCCTGATGTAAGAAAATCATCAATCTCGTAAACAGGTCTTCTATCTGCAGCTCTATTTTTCACGTCAAAACAACAGGGTAATTTTACATTATTAAAAAAGTTCACAGAATCGTCACTTATGTAAAAAAATCTAGGCATATATAATTAGCACTTATTCTCTTTACGAAAGGATGTTTATATTTGCCTAGTAATAAAAAAGAAGGCATTATTTTCGGACTATTTATGTGTTTTGGAATGGTTCTTATTATGTCAGTTTACAACACAGCTTTACACGGATTTTCATCGTATACAATAGGGAGTGCAGTAATTCAATTTGTCATAACATTTATCATCGCTTTTATCGCAGAGTCAATCGTTGAACCGAAAGCGCGTAAAATTGCATTATCACTACCTTATGATAAATCAAAAGAAATCAACTTTATTCTGGCGATTGCTTTTTGTATGGTACCTATGATGGTTCTTATTATGTCAGTATACGGACTTATTTTAATGGCGGTAATGACAGGAATTGAAGGTTCAATTTTCACAGCTTACCTTAAAACAGTTGGTCTAAACTTTATCGTGGCGCTTCCTTCGCAGTTACTAATTGTTGGACCAATCTCACGTAGGCTATTAGTTAAATACATTAAACCATCGACACCAAAGCCAGAATTAAACGCGTAAAAACAAGCAAGCTACTTTTTTAGTAGCTTGCTTGTTCTAGGTAGAACTCCCAAAATGGGTTTCAATGTCTTTCCCTGTTATTTAAGCATCATTCAAATATCGGTATAGCTGCCTGTTATTCAACAAAACCGCCGCGTCAGCTTAATTAAAATCCTTCACAGTTTGCATTTATTGTATAGGTTGAGACCATATTTCTAGTTTAAGTACCTTCTGGGTATTACCCCCTTTCTTCTAAATTGAAGTTTGCATTTTTCATAGGAAGATACCTTATAAATTCCTCTCAAACAATATTCCTATTTGTTCTTCCATGACATGAGGTGGATAAGGCATTCCATTCTTTAACCACCATTCCACTTCCCCTACGTAAGCTGTTCCAAAAAATTGAAGAATGACATCTTCGTTTAAACCGCGATTTTTTCCTTCTGTTATATTCCATCCATTCTTTACGTTCTTTATATCTTCGATGACAAACTCGAGGAACCGGCTGCGAAAGAAAGGGGCACCTTTACTGGCTAACATAGACGAAAAGAATAAATAATTACTTTCAAAGTAATCGAACCAAGTCACACTTCCATCTATAGAATCCGTTTCAGTTTCCGGTTCGCAGATTTCCCGTAGAGCGTTAATATGTTCTTCAATGAGCTTATCTAGCAGATCATATTTATCCATGTAATGTAGATAAATGGTTCTTCGGCTAACATTTGCCCTATCGGAAATATCTTGTATCGTAATGTCATCAAATTTTTTTTCAGACATCAGTTCAATAACAGCTTTTTTTATAGCTTCTTGAGATTTGAGTATTCTTCTATCCACTTTAGACATGATGAGGGTCACCAAACTTTCTTTAAAGTAATTCACAATTTTAATCGATTTGTGCACTAATGCACGAATCGTAGTTATTTGATAATTGCAAACATCCTGTGTCTATTTATAATTATACACACAAGTAACTTAATGCACCAACGTGTATTAATGTATTTTTAGGATATCTAATTTAGTTAAATTAAATGAAGATAGGAGATAAAATTTTATGGCTAAACGAAATAATTTGCTCATATTTATATTGATCATAGGAGTTTTCGGCATCTTAACTACTGAAATGGGGGTTATCGGTATATTACCTTTAATTGCTGATCACTTTCATATCAGTGTATCCAAAGCAGGGCTGCTAGTGAGTCTCTTTGCACTTGCTGTTGCAATATCTGGTCCCATTTTGCCGTTATTGTTTTCAGGTATAAATCGTAAGAAGGTAATGTTATTTGTACTTGGCGTTTTCGTTCTGGGAAACATTATCTCAATATTTGCCTCAAACTTTACCATTTTACTAATTGCTCGTACGATTCCAGCCTTTTTTCATCCAGTTTATTGTTCATTAGCTTTGACAGTAGCTGCTACCTCGGTTAGTAAGGAAGAATCGCCAAAGGCTGTTTCTAAAGTAATGTTGGGTGTGACCGCAGGTATGGTACTTGGTATACCAGTCTCTAATTATATTGCTAGTGAAACTTCCTTAGAAATGGCTATTGTTTTCTTTACTATCGTTAACGCTATGGCATTCATATCTACATTGCTATTTGTACCATCCATGCCTGTTAAGGAAAGAGTTTCTTATGGAACTCAATTAAGCGTATTAAAAAAGTCAGTTACTTGGTTAGCTATTCTTACAATCATATTTATAGGTTCTGCAATATCTAGTGTTAATAGTTACATTGCAGTGTACCTTGAAACCATTACTAATATATCGGGGAAAACATTAAGTTTGGTGTTATTATTATTAGGTTTGGCAAGTCTGATTGGAACCCTTGCAGGAGGAAAGTTACTTACTAAAAACGCCTCGAAAACTGTAATATCTTTACCAATCGGATTAGGAATCGTTTATCTATTATCACTCCTAACAGGGAAGTCCACTGGACCTATGATGATAACTATTTTGTTATTGGGAATGTTATTTGCTATAGGACACATAGTTAGCCAATATTGGATTACATCTGCGGCTCCAGATGCTCCTGATTTCGCGAATGGATTGTTTCTATCGGGCGGTAATTTAGGGATAACAATTGGTACTGCGGTAGGTGGATTATTTATATCAGGTATGGGCACACAATACATCGTATTAGGGGGATTACTATTCTTGATATTGAGTTTAGCATCTATTTTACTAAGTAACTACATGTATAGTCCGAAAAAACAACTTGCTAGCTAAGGAATGAATAAAACAGTGTATGATCCTTTTTTAAGGATAACTGCTGTGCTATTAGATATCTTCGCAATTTCAATTTCATTTCAACATAAATGAGGTACCATGGTATATTCAATATGGTATTGAGTATAGAGGTAAAACAAAAAACCAGACAGGAGAAAGTCAAATTCTCTTGTCTGATTTTTTTGTTGAATTAAGTATTTTATACGAGGTAATTAACTAGTGAGTATGCTATTTTCTAGTGCCGCCTCGATTGTCGTTTTCAATTCATCTGCCGATAATTCTGTAGGATATTGATATTCTTTATTGTTGATAAAAACTGTAGGCACCATTTTCACATTTCTGCGGATGGCCTCTGCAGTTACACTCAAGCTAATTTCGGTATTTCGTGGTTCTTCTTTTAATTGATATTTTTCAGCTAATAGCTTCTTAATATCTTGATTGTTCAATTGATCCCATTGTCCTTGTGTTGCAAATAATTCCTTTAAAATTTCTTTTACGCGCGAAGGATCCTTATAATCTAGGAATAAGTTGATTAACGTTCCATTTAACAGCATCTCTCTAGGCTTGTCATAATGTTTGACAATAAATTCAACTTGTCCATTAGCTAAATAGTCTTTTAAAACCTCTTCCGCAATCCCATAAAATGTAGCGCAATAAGGACATGTTAAATTCAAAAACACTTCAACCTTTACAGGTGCCTCTTTCTGTCCAAAGCTTAATTGTGTATTCTCAATTTGATTTGCCATTTCTCTCACTCGCTTTCCATTCGCATTCAATTCATATTGCCACAATTATATTAATTCATACCTTAATTGTCAACATTAACTTATAGAATATTCCGATTTTTATAGTTTTTTAGCTCAAACTTTAATGACTTCACCTCACTCCCTTTGTGTACAAAAAATCAGTCTAATGGTTTCTTCATTTTGACATTAAACAAAATGACTTTTTTAGACAGTTCGTAAACCAATTCAGAAAACATTCATAAATTAAATATATAGCACAGGGGGGATTACATGTCTGAAATTCAAGTAACTTACCCTGATACCCATTGTGTACATCTAACAAAAGTATTCGATTGGCTTGTTCATTGTTCAACGATTCAGGTTAAAAATCCTGTTTTCATAAAAAAAAAAGTAAAAATAATAAAAGAAGAAATATGTAGAAATTTTTACATTGAAGATAGTAAGCAAGAGCCTACCTTACTATGGGAAGATGCCTCCCCTTCCAATATTACGAGCACAATATGGATTTCAAATGATTCAAAGAATGATTGCGTTATAAATGTTTTTGTTAACGATAAATTCCTTTTTTCCATTCTTAATGGTCGGTCCAAGAGTGTTACAATAGCAAAACTTCAATCACTTTCTATTACAACGGATTCGAAGCAAGGGATCAAGGGGAAGTTTTACATGGTAATAAATAAAAAAGTGACATATTTAGATGGAGAAAAAAAGGATATTAAGGGGAATAAAAAAGTTGAATGCTTTTTTACTGATCAATGTGGAAACGAAACAAATCGTTGTTTCAATGAAGTGATTGAATGTGAAGAAGTTTTGGGTGTATCGGGGAGAACAAATAGAAAAGTAATATTACCAAGTGGAAAAACAATGTTACTTCAAAAAGTGAAACTTAGAAAAAAGGGATATGTTTGTATCAAACATGATGATGATAACTGTTATACAGGGCCGATTCCTTTTTTATTTGAAGAAAGTTTTTTCCTGTGTGCACCAATTGATACAACAATTGTCTGTATAATTGAAAAAGCTTATTGTCACGCTACTCTTTTGCCAAGCGTACACGAAGATGTTTATTACGTAATCGACCTCTCAATTGAATTACAGCAACATGTGAAAGTGTTAGGTCATGCAAATGTAGTAGTTGAAGCGAATATCGTCCACCCTTGTAAACGATAAAGTGGAGGCAGATGTTTTTCTAATACAATGCTAAGATAAAACTAGAAAAAGGATTATACCTATAAAAGAGCCAAATCCCTTCTCCTATAGACAATTCAAACATTGAGAACCGTCGATGAATACATGATATATGCGTTTTTGGGAAGTAATCTTGGCTCAATTTATAGGTTGATTGATTAATCCAATATAACGAAAAACCAGCCTTAATTTAAACGAATAATGGTTAGAGCAGCGCCTGTAGCTCCTCCCCCTACTAAGATTACAGTGGCGATCAAACCAAATAACTGAAGTAAAATGGTATCGCCTGCTGTTAAAGATACAATCACATCATTATTATAATTCGATGTAGATACCGCTGGGGATACAATTGAACCTGGTATTGGCGTAGTACCATTCAAGATCAGTCTAGAACCAGCAAGTAGTGCAACTGTTGTATTTATTTGATAGGTCAAGTAATAGCGACCTGTCACAGGAACGGTAAAAGTAGTGTTAGCACCATTGACGGTAAACCCATCTAAGCTTTGGTTATTAGGAAGCGGAACGCTGGTCCCCCCTAGCAGTAATACAATAGTACTTCCAATTGTATTAGACGCATACATAGAGTTAGTTGTCACACTTGGCCCTGTTGTTCCTGTTACTCCTGTTGCTCCCGTTGGCCCTGTTACTCCTGTTGACCCTGTTGCTCCCGTTGGCCCTGTTACTCCTGTTGACCCTGTTGCTCCCGTTGACCCTGTTGCTCCTGTTGCTCCTGTTGCTCCCGTTGGCCCTGTTACTCCCGTTGGCCCTGTTGCTCCCGTTGCTCCCGTTGACCCTGTTGCTCCTGTTGCTCCTGTTGCTCCTGTTGCTCCCGTTGGCCCTGTTACTCCCGTTGGCCCTGTTGCTCCCGTTGCTCCCGTTGCCCCTGTTGCCCCTGTTGCTCCTGTTGCTCCTGTTGCTCCCGTTGGCCCTGTTGCTCCCGTTGGCCCTGTTGCTCCCGTTGCTCCCGTTGACCCTGTTGCTCCTGTTGCTC
>NZ_LMVB01000002.1:402067-681420 GCF_001510645.1 Paenibacillus sp. FJAT-29882
CTCCCGTTGCCCCTGTTGCTCCTGTTGCTCCTGTTGCTCCCGTTGGCCCTGTTGCTCCCGTTGGCCCTGTTGCTCCCGTTGCTCCCGTTGACCCTGTTGCTCCCGTTAGCCCTGTTGCTCCCATTGCTCCCGTTGACCCTGTTGCTCCCGTTACTCCCGTTGACCCTGTTGCTCCCGTTGACCCTGTTGCTCCCGTTGCTCCCGTTGACCCTGTTGACCCTGTTGCTCCCGTTAGCCCTGTTACTCCTGTTGACCCTGTTACTCCTGTTGACCCTGTTACTCCTGTTGACCCTGTTGCTCCCGTTGACCCTGTTACTCCTGTTGACCCTGTTGCTCCCGTTAGCCCTGTTACTCCTGTTGCTCCCGTTGACCCTGTTGCTCCCGTTGACCCTGTTGCTCCCGTTACTCCCGTTGACCCTGTTGCTCCTGTTGCTCCCGTTGGCCCTGTTACTCCCGTTGGCCCTGTTGCTCCCGTTGGCCCTGTTGCTCCTGTTGCTCCCGTTAGTCCCGTTACCCCTGTTGGCCCCGTTGTTCCTGTTACTCCAGTTAGTCCCGTTATCCCTGTTGGTCCGGTTGGCCCTGTTGGTCCGGTTGGCCCTGTCATTCCTGCATTGCAGCCAGATGAAAAAATTTGCGCACACATAATAACGCTCTCTACTTTCTAATAATTTTCCAAATTGATAGATTCCAGAATATACAGTCAAAAGGGACAAAATTTCATCCTCCTTTCACTCTCTTGAAATCAGAACTTATAGTTTAACGAGAAAGATACTTTAACATTTGCTGTTGAACCTACTGGAGTTCCTCCTGCTCCTACGATTCCAATTGAATTTATATCATTCATAGTAATGGACCTAGCCTCACCTGGTCCGACAATAAATCCGCCAACTGGCGTTCCATTTACCGTAAGGGAAGCTGTTGGTGCAACCCCAATCGTCCCATTATTCTCTACCATAATTGTTCCATTAATGACAAATGTAGTAGCATCATTCCAAAGATCTATAGCTGTCCCATTTGTATCATCTAAAACAATCGTAAAACATAATGCATCATTCACACCTACAAGCTGATCATTGCAGCAATTTCCTATCTGAGCCATTGTTAGTCTCCTCCTACATAAATGAATATCTATGATCATGTTATGTTCTGCTTATATTTAGGGTTGGACATTTAAGAAGGATTGTGAATTATTTATCTGCCGAAACTTCACCATCATTTACTTTCATTGCTGTTGAATCTATGATAAAAATGGTTTTAAAAAAGGCTATGTTATATAACGCTGTTGATTTTCGGCTCATTTTAACAATATTGTTTAACATATGCCTAAAAATAAGAAAAGCCCTCCAATTCAGAGGGCGCCTTTCTAACTATATTTTTCTGCTTTAGTCAAGTGTATTCATTTCTTCGAGTACAAAAAGCAAGTATTCCCACGTACGGATTGTGGACGGAATGCTAAGATGTTCATTTGGCGTATGGACATCGAACATATCAGGACCGAAAGAAATGGCGTCTAGGTCTGGAATCTTCTCAGTAAAAACGCCGCATTCGATACCGGCATGGATGGCAATGATTTCTGCTTCTTTTCCATATTTCTTTTCATATACTTTTTTACACAGGTCACGAATTGCCGATTCTGAATGATATGCCCACTCAGGATAGTCCCCACTCGTTTCAACCTTGCCGTCTACAGTCTGTGCAATGACCTTTACTTGATTTAAAATATGCTCTTTTAAGCTTCTTACCGAACTGCGAATTTCATTTAGAAAGTATATTTCCGAATCGGTTGCCGTGATAACACCTAAATTGGTTGAAGCTACAACTAATCCGTTAATATCCATGCTCATACTTTGGATGCCAGATGGTGTTAACATAATTGCTTGTACAACCCGTTCACACGTTTCTTTCGAAAATACTTTTTCTTCCAGGGAGGATTTTTCAAGATTTACATATACACCTGGGTCAGCAGCTTGTAATTCATTTTTCAACAATCGATTCCACTCAGCTATTTTCTTTGTTAACTTTTCAACAGCCTCTCGTTCAATTACAAGAATGGCCTCTGCTTCCCGAGGAATGGCATTTGGCTTCAAGCCGCCATCAATTCCACTTAATGTATATGCAATTTCATTGGATATGTCATATAATATGCGACCCAGCAATTTATTGGCGTTTCCTCTTTCCTTATCAATTTCCATGCCAGAGTGTCCGCCGCGCAGTCCCCCAATGGTTAGACGATATGAATCGGCATCTTTAGGGGCAGCTTCCCAGTTGATTGGAAGACTTAGCTTCCCACAAATCCCACCAGCACTACTAACAAGCAGTTTGCCCTCTTCTTCAGAATCAAGGTTAAGGAATACTTTCCCTTTGAAGTGCGTTGGGTCAACAGAAAGTGCCCCTTTCATTGTCGTCTCTTCTTCTGTCGTAATAACTACTTCTAGAGCAGGATGGGCGATATGATCAGCATCTAATAAAGCAAGTGCATAGGCAACCGCAATTCCATTGTCTGCTCCTAAAGTTGTCCCGTTCGCATACAACATATCGTTCTCGATTCGTAATTCTATTGGATCTTTTTCAAAATCATGGACCGTTCCTTTATTCAGCTCGCAAACCATATCCATATGTCCTTGGAGAATGACCGTTGATGCATTTTCATAGCCTTTAGAAGCTGGCTTTTTAATCATGACGTTGAGCGCTTCGTCTTGTACGACTTCAAGACCCCGCTCCCGCGCAAAACCGGCTAAATAATCGCTGATTTGCTTTTCATTTCCGGACCCTCTCGGAATGTTCGAAATCTCCTTAAAAAAATAAAATACCGGATTTTCTATTAATTGTTCTACCGTTTGAAACATATGTATCATCCCTTCTAGACAGATATACTACAATTCGCTTTATGTACACATATTTTTTTCTACTCAAACTTCGTACCCAAATATATGGAAGGAACATTTGAGCCTGTAAGATCATAGCAAGAAAAAAACTCCAAAGCACCGCATTCTTTAGTATCGGCTTTTTAGTCAACACGTTGAAGATTACAGATTCTCCTATTAATATTGCAGAAGAGAATGTTTCTTGGCAAATTTAGAGAGAGAAATGTAGTATCTCAATGCTATGACCATCCCTCTCTTACAGCCTGGCACCATTACGTAGCACCACCGCTATTCGCCGCCGCGCTGTTATTCCGTTTTATGATCGCATTCACTCCCATCACGACCGCAATCCATTCCAAAGCCGGCATGGATTCCTCATATGAGCTCAAGCGATACGCCGCAGATGAGAAAAATCCGCTCACTTTCTCAAACTTGGCTACAAGCTTGGATTGACTATCAAAGATCTCATATTGGTGGGAAAAAGCTTCAGACTTAATCTCATACACTCCCCGTTCGCCTGCGTTATATTCATATTTTTTGGAGAAGAAAGCAAATCTTTGGCGCAATTCTCCGAGCTCATTTTGATGATAATCTGTTACGAGCCATCTATTACGAAGTGTTCGGAACTTTCCACTAACACTGATGCTTCCTGTCTGATTCAACACATCTACACTTGAAGAAAAAGCACTCTTTAAATCCAATTCGCCCACTTGTGTCTTATTCTCATCATAAATAATGGTTTTTCCTGAAGAGAAAAAGTTATCGTTAAAGTATAAAGTTTGATTATCCATTCTGAATCCCCCTTCTATCTATTAATTACGGGTAACTCTTGAAAGGGTTTCTAATTCATTTTCTAACGGTTCAATTGTCACCCTATTCCCCACGTCAAGATAACCCGGCACACCGGGGCAAACTTATTCTTGCTCCGCTAACAGGACTACAATATCATCTTGTATTTTTGTAATGGAATCTCCATCGACGAAATTATTGAATAGGATTGAGAAAATGAAACGTTCGCCGCTTTTCGCTGTAACATAACCGGAAAGAGCACTCGTCGCTGTCAGCGTACCCGTTTTCGCCTGGACATTTCCTGCTGCAAAGGTATGATTCATCCGATTCCTCAGTGTGCCGCCAATGAACCGGTCACTATCGCCTGCCACAGGCAATGAATGTACGAAAGCCGGATACCAACCTTCTGCTTGAACGGCATAGAGTAATTTCGTAAGTTCATTGGCCGGGATTAAATTTATTTGCGATATACCCGAGCCATCGCGAAGTTTGAGAGATGCAGGGTTCATCCCGAGCGATTGAACGGTGTTTTCAACCACTTCAAGCCCTTTTTCGAAGCTTCCCTCACCATGAATGACTTTGCCCATCTCCTTTACCAAATGTTCAGCATGTGCATTATTGCTCAATTTCATGAAAGGGACGAGCAACTGAGCTAACGGCATTGAGTCATGCGTTGCAAGCAATTTTGCCTGAGTTGGTACTTCTCCTGCTTTTACATACCCAACATGTTTAATTCCTTGGGCTTGCAGAGCATGTTGGAACACGTGAGCCGTATAAACAGTTGGTTCCCATACTGCTACCCATTGTCTCGTCCGACTAGATTTAACAGGGATCGTTCCAGTTATCGTAATGGTGTTACTATGATGCTCACGAACGATTTTGATCTCTTTTTCCCCATCTTGCGCCACCGTTTCGGCCAAATTAACGATTTTGACATATTCTGTTTGCGGCGTGACTTTCACAGTCGCTCCCTCACCAGCCTTCATTCCTGGAGTCACATCAACAATGACTGTACCAGAATCATAATCTTTATTCGGCGCTATCGTTAATGCGGATATGGCTGCACCGTAATATTCGCTTTCATCGCTCCAAATCATATCGGCCGAATATCGTTCACGATCATACCAAGTATCATCACCAATCACGTTTCCGACAACCGTTTTAATTCCTTTATTCTTAATCATCGTAGCTAGTGTTTCTAGATCCGCCTGAAGTAATGTTGGATCCCCTTTTCCTTTAATGTACAAATTACCTGACAAAACATCACCATTCATAACTCCATCTGTAAAAAGTTCTGTTTTAAACACATAATTTTCACCAAGCGTTTCCAGTGCTGCAGCAGCTGTCAGTAGTTTCATATTTGAAGCTGGGCGTAGCCTAATATCTCCACCATTTTCATAGATAATCTTACCAGTTTCTGAAGAGCGGATACTAATGCCTGAAATGGCTCCAGATAATTTTTCATTTGCTAAAAGTTGGTGAAGTTGTTGCCCGAATGTACTACCACTCGTAGCTAGAACAGGCCCGTTAGCCTGCTCCACATCTTGAACCAAAGTAAACATGAATACAAACAGAACAAGTACACAAATCTTAATTTTACTTTTCAAATTCATCCCCACCACCTTATTTCTCATACTTCCTGTTTAGGAGAATCCCGCTAATAGAAGTTTTATATGTAGCTTTCTCGAAAACCACTTAATTCCTTTAATACAAGTCGTACCACTGTTTGTATGGAGGTTTATATTCAATAGTATTCCTTCACTACCTCTTTATATTATGTGGAAATTCACATACGAATAACAACATGTTCACATTCTTTTAAGTGCCCCCAAAATAGAGTGTGATGAGCTCTTGGATGTTAAGTTGTTGCAGGGTGTACATCGTTTAAACAACAAAAAACACATGACTCATTCATTATGAAAAGCCATGTGTTCATGTATACAATTTAATTATTACAACTTTAAAGTAACCTTGTAACTTTATTTCCTTCTAGCAAAATCGACAAAACGGAATTTATCTGGACGATGGCGGGATTCGGTATATTGAATCATGCTGGCATCATCCAAGTACACATAGTTTTTGACAACTACGATATTATGAAAACCTTCCAAATCTAAATAGAGGCGATCTTCCTTTGACGGCTCTTCTATCGTTATTTCTTTTTTTGCAAAAGAGATTGTGAGTCCTAATTCTCCTTCAAGATATTCATATATGGAATCTTGGCAAATTTCTTTCGTAAGGGTGGGGACAAACTTTTCAACGAGAAATTCCTTATCTAAGATAATTCGCTCACCATCAATTTCTCTGACACGATTAACTTTCCAAATTAGCTCATCTTTTCCAAGCTTCATTTTATGGTTGAGGTCGTGATGGGGCTTTATTTTTTCAAGCTCTTCAACAAAGGTTTTTGCACGCTGACCCATTTTTTTCGAAAGCTCTTTAAAGCTGACCAGTCCTGAAATCGGGAAGTCAAACTTTGTCACATCGAGAACGATGGAACCTTTCCCCTGTACTTTATGAATATAGCCTTCTTCAGAAAGCATCTTCAATGCCTTGCGAATGGTTTCCCTTGATGCTGAATACGAATCAGCTAACTCATTTTCCGACGGTAGCATTGCACCGCCTGCGATTCGACCATCTCTAATTTGACCTGCAATATCTTCATATATTTTCATGAATTTATTCTGTTTCACCCATTATCACCATTCTCATTTGATTCTGGGGAAACAGCCTATACATCCCCGATTGATTCAACTAATCATGCACATTAGGATAAATATCCCTACTGCTGAACTTTCATTTTATCATTTCTTTTTCAAATGATAAACAAAGGATTCGTATGGCCCAATTTTCATATTTGCAGTCAGATTAGGGGCATTCTCTACATTTGAAAGCAAAATCTCATTTTGATAATCACTCAATTGTTCAGAAGAGATAGATAGATTGGCCGTTTCTCCATAAAAATTATTGATCACAAGTAACCGTTCATTTTCTAACACTCGTTCGTATACAAAAAGTTTAGGATGATTTTCCTCAAATAAACGGTACTCCCCATCCGTAATAATTGGGTATTGTTTACGCAGTGCAATTAATTTTTTGTAATGATAGAAAATCGAATCCTGATCCTTCATCGCCTTTTCTGCATTGATCTCAGAATAATTGCAAGCAACAGGAATCCAAGGCGTACCCGTTGTAAAACCTGCTTGAGATTCATCGTTCCATTGTACAGGGGTCCGGGAATTATCCCGTGACTTTTCTTGAAAAATCGTAAGAACCTCTTCTTCTGTCCGACCTGCCTCTTTCATGATTCGATAATGATTAAGGGTTTCGACATCACGGTATTGCTCAATATGATTAAACTTCGGATTCGTCATGCCAAATTCTTCACCTTGGTAAATATACGGGGTACCTTGCATCATATGGATCGTTGTCGCAAGCATTTTTGCAGATTGCTTGTGATACGTACCATCATCGCCATAGCGGGAAACGATTCGGGGTTGGTCATGATTACACCAGAATAATGCATTCCAACCACCACCGTGCTGCATTTCAGTTTGCCAGGTTGAGAGGATTTTTTTCAATGCAAAAAAGTCAAAATCACCAATTGCCCACTTTTCACCATTCGGATAATCGACTTTTAAATGATGGAAGTTAAAGGTCATACTTAATTCTTTGCGGTCGGGATTGGAATAATAAATACAGTCTTCAATCGAAGTCGAGGACATTTCACCGACTGTCATACTATCATAATGTGACAATACTTCTCGATTCATTTCCTGTAAAAACTCATGAACCCGAGGTCCATCTGTATAAAATTTCCGACCATCCCCTGGAAGTATGGAGCCGTCATCATCTGTGAAGCTTTGATCTTTAGAAATCAAATTAATGACATCAAGTCGGAAACCGTCAATTCCTTTTTCAAACCAAAAATTCATCATTTGATAGATATCTTGACGAAGCTTTTGATTTTCCCAGTTTAAATCTGCTTGTGCCTCATCGAAAAGATGAAGATAATATTGTTTCGTTTTTTCATCATACTTCCAAGCAGGTCCTCCAAATTTAGACAGCCAATTATTCGGCTCACCGTTATCTTTCGGATCTTTCCAAATATAATAATCACGATATGGACTATCAAGCGATGCCGCAGCTTCCTTAAACCACTTATGCTCAGTAGACGTATGATTGACAACAAGATCCATAATCACTTTAATGCCTAAATCATGCGCTTTTTCTAGGAGTTCATGGAAATCTTCCATCATGCCATACTCTTCATGTATGGAATAATAATCACTAATATCATAGCCATTATCACACTGCGGAGATTGATAAATCGGAGTTAGCCAAATCACATCAATGCCAAGATTTTTTAAGTAATCAAGTTTCTCGATAATTCCTTGGATATCGCCAACACCACTTCCAGTCGTATCATTAAAACTCTTCGGGTATATTTGATAAACAGTAGACTTTCTCCACCATTCGTTCATTGTGAACACCGCCATTTCTAGGTTGTCATTGTTTTGTAAGTAAACTAAAAAGTTTATCTCAGGAAGGGTCTGACCCCACACTCTATACACGATTATTGTGTTTTAGTGCTAGGTCTGACCCTTTATAGGACATTCTTATTTTAAAAGAAAGGAGTAACCAATAATTAGCTCCTTTTGTATGAAGGACATGGGGACGGGGCTTCGCGACTTACTAATATAGCAATCTATTTATCAGGTATACTGATTTTATCGAGAAAGCATCCAAAATTCCGGCTCCGCACCGCCACCATTGAGACTAGGTGAGTGTTGTGTACTACATGATACATCCTTCATAGTAAATGGTGGCGTTTTAACGCCATATTTGTTTTGTATTCAAGCTTTTAATGAACGGGATTTCTTAAAAGATATTTTTCCTGTATTTGTTTTAGCGAAAACGATGGTTAACACAAACGGGATGACAATGGCAACAACCATTGCTAGTGCAAATACGACCATATGCTGAGCCTGGATAGACAGGATACCTGGAATTCCCCCAACACCGATTGAGTTAGCCATCACATTGCTACCTACTGAAATGACTGCGGCAACTAAAGATCCAATCATCGCCGCTAAAAACGGAAAACCATATTTTAAGTTAATACCGAACATTGCTGGCTCCGTTACGCCTAAGTAACAGGAAATGGCAGCTGGAATGGATACTTGCTTTTCCTCTTCATTTTTGCGATTAATGAAAATCATAGCAAGCACGGCAGATCCTTGAGCAATATTAGATAAGGCAATCATCGGCCAAAGGTTTGTTCCGCCGAGCTCACTCATAAGCTGTAAATCAATTGCGTTCGTCATATGATGTAAACCGGTGATGACGAGAGGTGCATAGATAAATCCAAATACAGCTGCAAACAACCAGCCAAATGCCGAAGTTAATCCTGAATAAACGATATCAGAAACCCAAGAACCAATTTGCCAACCGATTGGACCAAGAACGATATGGGCAAGTAAAACCGTTGGCACTAATGATAAGAACGGAACGACAATCATTGAAATCGAATTTGGAACTACTTTACGTAACTTTAATTCTAAAAATGAAAAGACTAGACCTGCTAGAATGGCTGGAATGACTTGAGCTTGATAACCGATCATCTCTATTTGCGCAAAGCCAAAGTCCCAGAAAGGAATTTCCGTAGCTTCCGCAACTCCATATGCATTCAGAAGCTGAGGCGATACAAGCGTAATCCCTAGGACAATTCCAAGGATTTGCGAAGCCCCCATTTTTCTTGCAACGGCCCACGTAATTCCAACCGGTAAGAAATGAAATATAGCTTCACCAATCAACCAAAGAAAGGCGTGTACACCCGACCAAAATTGAGATACCTCGACTAATGTTTTGGTCCCATCTTCTAAAAGCTTAATATCCCCAATCACATTTCGAAAGCCAAGAATTAACCCTCCGACAACGAGAGCCGGAATTAATGGAGTAAAAATATCAGCTAGATGGGCAATCATTCTTTGTAAAAGATTCATATTTTGCTTGGCAGCGACTTTTGCTTCTTCTTTTGATGTATCACTGACACCTGCCATTTTGATAAATTCATTATAAAAGGTTGAAACCTCATTGCCGATAATGACTTGAAACTGACCTCCCTGTGTAAATGTTCCTTTTACAAGCTTAATCTCCTCAATTTGATCAATATCCGCTTTTTCAGGATCATTTAACACAAATCTCATTCTTGTCGCGCAATGTGTTACAACAGAAATGTTATCACTGCCTCCGATATGTTTCAAAAGATCTTTTGCTGGTTCTTTGTATTTGCTCAATCTTTTCTCCCCCTAACTTCCTAGTATTAGTTCACTTATACCAAGCTTCTCATAACTTGTATATACATATATTGATCACGCTTTCATATTAACTTGTATATACATCTATGTCAACGATTTTTTAAACCGTTTTCATTCTCATGAAAAAATTCGTAGCAAAATCAATAAATTATAGAAAATACCCGATTTCGGGTCATTTCCCTCAAAAGCAAAATGTGAAAAGGGCATTTTGCCATTCGGAATTGAGAATATGCGCGGGAATGAGGGGTTTTCAAGCCAGAAATGAGATTTGCGCCAAAACGGACACTTTTCGAGCCGCAATCAAAAAATAGATATCAAAACGAGTTTTACTAAATTGAAAGTTACGTTGGTATCTGATCTATTCTATCAACTTCAGACAAGAGTACCCCTTCCTCAAGGAATGCGAAGGGCGTAGCAAAACACTTGTTCTTACGGTACAATATTCCTAAGCAGATTGTTCATTGACAACTGAACATAGGAGGTTAGTACGAGGAAGGCTTCGTACCGTAAAATGTTCCAGCTAAAACTAACAGCCGAGGTACACAACTGTGTGAACCCAATAAGCTGAAAAAAGAAGTCCCAACGGCAAGACCAATGGGATAGAGGGGGTGGGTGTTTATAGCACACCACGATGTCAACGCAACGAAGCGTTCAGAAATGTTCGATACGTTAGAACCCCCCCCCACTTCAAATTTTTGTTAGAAAATGAAGTGGCGGGAGTATTAATCAGCGTATTACATATATAAGATGCTAACTAATTAGCGAAGTTATTTGTCGAAATATTTAGTTTAATTTCACGACAACTAATAACTGCCTCCCTCTAACCTCTTACAAATTCGGAAAAATCCATGCTTTATCGCGCTTTTTCTACCTAATTCCATGGAAAAATAATCTGTAATATTACAAAAAAAATAGATTTGTCTCTATTTTGTAACATAATTACTATTAGAATGAAATATAGCTGTCATACTCTCCTGTTATGCTAAGTCTATTAAATTTTAACAAAGGAGACTATCATTTTGAAAAAATATCTAGTCTATCTAACAGCTACGTTTTTTCTAGTATTTGGGTTTTCCGGCGTTGCATCGGCGAGTACATATGAAGTCAAAAAAGGCGATTCACTCTATAGCATAGCTAATAAACATAAAGTAACAGTTAAGCAAATTACAACTTGGAATAATCTAAAGAGTACTACAATCAAACCGAAACAAGTTTTAACAGTGTCAGCGACACAAACACAAGCTAAGAAAGTTCAAGTAAAAGCAGCAACGCAAAACACATATAAAACCATGACCATTAAAGCGACTGCCTACAGTGCAGATTGCAAAGGGTGTAGTGGAATCACATCAACTGGATTGAATTTAAAGAAAAACCCATCACTTAAAGTGATTTCCGTTGATCCTAAAATCATTCCACTTGGTACGAAGGTTTATGTCGATGGATATGGATATGCCATCGCAGCTGATAAAGGTAGCGCCATTAAAGGGAAAAAGATCGACGTATTTATGCCATCAAAAAAACATGCACTCAATTGGGGTGTAAAAAACGTAAACATTCGAATTTATAATTAACGGAAAGAGGATGTCTATAGACATCCTCTTTTTTGTATGAAGGACGCGGTGACGGGGCTTCGCGACCTACTCATATAGCAAAACTACTTCGCAGATGAGGCTGTCCCATAACAATGGGTCACCCGCTTCAAAATCCGGCTCCGCACCGCCACCATTGTGATTAGGTGAGTGTAGCGTGGTAAATGGTGGCGCTTCAACACCATATTTGTTTTGTATATTTGAAAATTAGCTTTTTTTTACAATTTCGTACTTTACAAATCCTATAAGTGATAAGATAAAGAAGCTTGGATCGTTTCAAGCTTGAAATAATAAAAGCGGGGTGCTTATCTTTGAATATCGTAATTATTGGTGCAGGCGCAATAGGGGCTTATTATGGTGCAAGGTGGCAAGAAGCAGGTCAACATGTACAGTTTCTCGTACGTGAAAATCGAGCAAGGCTTTTGAGTGAGAATGGTTTATATATTACTAGTTCACACGGTAATTATGTGTTTAATGACCTTCATTTCACAGACAACCTGAATGGGCTAACAGACCCCGATCTCGTCGTCCTTGCTGTTAAAGGCTACCATTTACAGGGAACCATTCCTGTCCTTAAAGCGTTAGTCGATAGGGGTGCTAAAGTGATCCCTCTATTAAACGGACTTGAACATATCGCCATTCTTCAAGAAGAGTTAGGTGAAGAAGCTGTAATTGGCGGCAGTGCATACATTATTACAACACTGGATGAAAAAGGGCATGTTGTCCATACGAGCAGCAGCCATGATTTTTTATTTGGGCCTCTCCACCCCTCTCAGCAAACTATTTGTAGAGAACTTGAAGAAATTTCACACAATGCCATTATGGATGCGCACTACTCTAAAGACATTATGCTCGAATTATGGAAAAAATATATATTCATTACCGCCTTCTCAGGGGTCACGACAGCAACCAACTTTTCAATTGGAACGATACGGAAATATCCCGATACATTCAAACTCATTCACCAAGTACTTCTAGAAATGAAGGGGCTCGCGAATTCAAACGGAGTCGCTATTAATGAGGAACACGTCGCTCAATTTATGAAACAATTCGATAGGCTTCCAGAGGAATCCACCTCATCCATGCATCAAGATCGCCGTAAAGAACACACTCTAGAAGTCGAGCACCTACAAGGCGGAGCACTTCGACTTGCAGAAAAAGTGGGAATCCAATTACCCGTAACCGAGCAACTGTATCGGCAAATTAAACCGTTCGAGAATTAACTAATCATTCAGAAAATCAAGAAGAACAAGGTGCATTCGTTTGAAACATGCACCTTGTTCTTCTTGATTTTGACTCAATTACAAACCTCTTATCTTAAAAACAATTACCCTTTAGTCACGAGTTCCATGATTTGTTCTTTTGTAGGTAGAGAACCAATGGCTCCTTTTCCCATTGTCGTAAGTGCACCACAAGCATTTGAAAATGCAAGAAGCTCCTCGTGATGCTTTCTTGAGAATTCCTCAAGCTGAGATGGTTTTATTCCATTTTCTAATAAAATCTGTAGGAATGCGCCAATAAAAGCATCACCTGCTCCAGTCGTATCCTGAACATTTACAGAATACCCCTTTGAAGTATAAGAAAAGTCTCTGCCATAAAGAGTAGCACCCACAGCACCTTTCGTATAGATGACCACTTTAACATGCCCCGTAAAGAGCGAAGAAATAGCTTCACTTTCATCCTCAAGCCCTGTAACGAAAGCTAATTCTTCATCAGATATCTTGATTATATCCGCCATGGGGATAAATTCTCGAATGGCTTCTCTGCATGCTTCTGGACGATCCCATAATGGCAGCCTCACATTCGGGTCAAAGCTGATAAGACTTCCTTTTGCCTGTGCTTGTTTGATCGCTTTTTTATGCGCATATTTCATTGGACTTTCCACTAAATCGACAGAGCAAAAATGCAAAATATCTCCTTTTGAAAACCACTCTTCTTCAATTTCAGATTCTGAGAATAACAAATCTGCGGAAGGTTTACGGTAAAATGAAAAATCTCTTTCGCCATCTTCACGCAACGAGACAAATGCTAATCCAGTATTCGCTTCTTTCGTTGTTAATAATTTGTCCGTCCTAACACCTGCTTCTTCCAATTGATTCCTCAAAAAATCACCAAAAGCATCATCGCCCACTTTACTAATCATATGGGCAACACCGCCAAGCTTCGCTACTGTTGCTGCAACATTTGCAGGTGCGCCACCGGGAGCACGTTCGAATGAAACAACATCCCTTAAGGATAGCCCCTTTTGGAGTGGAATAAAATCAATTAATACTTCACCTATTGAATAAAGTGACCCCATTTTAAAGCCCTCTCTTTCTACTTATATCTCCCATTTTTCAACCGTCATTTCCATACTTCCCTGATTGGCAAAGAACCGAATGTCTTGACCATCTGCTTCTGGGAAAATCCGAGATGTAAAGACTTCCTCACCGTCGTTGATAAATATTTCTACGGAAGAAACGTCAACAAAAAGATGAACCGTTACTAATTCGGAATCCAATGAACAAGCACGTCTTGTTCCGTACTCGATCCCGACAACCTCTCCAGAAAGACTTCTATCTAGAAGTACTCTTTTACGCTTTGCTTCGTACGTCAGCACTGTTTTCGTTGTATCATTCGCGCGAAATTCAATACCGAATTCTGCAGCATCAAGCTTTGCTATCTTTATTTTCATTTCAAAAGCAGTTCCAGTCAACCCTTCAAAGGATTTGCTTTCATTCTCAATATGTGCCTGGATCTCTATCTTTTGTTTCCTTAATGCTTGCAGTTCTTTAACTGGCGTTTGAATTAGTTTTCCATTTTGAACCGATAATTCTCTAGGAATCGTCAGACAATGGGCCCATCCATTTTTATCTGTCGGATAATCAATCTCCGGTAATCCCATCCAGCCGATTAGTATTCTTCGACCATTCGGGTCTATCATTGTTTGTGGAGCATAAAAATCAAATCCTCGATCAAGCTCTTTAAATGTTCCATGACGAAACTCCCTGCTCGCCACATCCAATGTTTCACCAATCAGATAACCTGATTGGTAGATGTTTTGAAATTCGTCATCCTTTGGTTCAATTCCTTGTGGGGAAAAGATAAGCACACCAGAATGGTCTAGTTCAAAATAATCTGGGCACTCCCACATATAACCGAAGTTTGGCAGTTCTGTTTCCAATTCCCCTTCAAGCTTCCAGGTTTTCATATCCGGACTGCTATACAGAAGGACGGTCCCTGTCAAATTTTCACGTTGCGCACCGATAATTGCACAAAAATCTGCCTCTTCCCTCCATACCTTAGGATCACGGAAATGCTCTGTATATCCCTTTGGTGGCTTAGGAATTACTGGGTCTTTCCACTTTGAAATTTCTCCATATTGGTTCATCACAGCGATGCATTGCGAAGGATACCGTCGCCAGTTTTCATCACGTTTATTGCCGGTATACATCAGATAAAGCTCACCATCCCGCTCTAATGCACTCCCAGAATAAGCGCCATGTGAATCAAAATCTTGATCAGGACGTATCGCAGGTCCTTCATCAATCCAAGTAACAAGATCAGTAGATTTCATATGATACCAATATTTTACCCCATGAACCGGACCTAGAGGGAACCATTGGTAAAACACATGATAATATCCGTCCAAATAAGCCAAGCCATTTGGATCATTCATTAAACCGATTGGAGGTTGAATGTGGAATGTTTGTCTAAAAGGGCAAGCATGAACCGTCTCTATTAGACTTGCTATCTCTTCTGGCGTTGCTTCCTCTAGTCGGCGGTAGCGTTGTTCTCTCGTCCACATAATCGTTCACTCCTCATTATGAAATAGTGGAAAACCCGTGACTCCCAGTATTGTATTACGATGTAGTTACCCCATTTTTCTTTGTATCACGTTTCCCCAGAATAATTGTCACAGCAAAAGCAACCGCAAAAGTAATGACCATCGCTATAATATAGAATGTGATCGTTCCAGGCTTAATCGAAATGATCCCTGGAAGACCAGCTGCACCTAAAGCAATCGCCTTTACTTTAAACAATGCAATAAAAGCAGAACCTACCGCCGCACCTACAATCGCTCCAAAAAAAGGATATCTCAATTTCAAGTTTACTCCGAACATTGCCGGTTCTGTAATTCCTAGTAAAGCCGAAATACCTGCGGCAGATGCGACTCCTTTTAACTTTGCATTCGTCGTTAGCAATAATACAGCCAAAGTAGCAGCTCCCTGCGCCACATTGGACATGGCAGCAATCGGGAAAATAAACGAGCCGCCTGTTTTGGCTACATCAGCGAGTAACTGCGTTTCAACCGCGATAAAACTATGATGCATACCAGTAATAACAATCGGTGCATATAATAGACCGAATAACCCACCGCCAATAAAGCCAGCTGAATCATATAACCATACAAGTCCATCTGTCACTGCATTACCAGCACTTCTTGTTAATGGTCCAACTAAGATAAAGGTAAGAACTCCTGTAATAAAAATCGAGAGCAATGGCGTGACCAAATTATCAAATACCGATGGAACTCGTCTTCTTAAGAATGTTTCAATTTTAGCTAAAATAAAAGATGAAACGAGTACAGGTAATACGGTTCCTTGATAACCAACCTTTTCAATTCCAAAGCCAAATATCTTCCAAATTGGCACTTCCCCGCTTGCTACAGCGCTCGCGTACCCATAACCATTCAGCAAATCCGGATGGACCATTAACATCCCTAGAGTTGCACCTAAATACGGATTACCACCAAACCGTTTTGTCGCAGAGAAGCCGATTAATATCGGTAAAAAGACAAAAGCAGCGTTTGCAAATGTATTAATAAGTGCAGCAAGGTCCGCCATGTTTGGATATGCTTCAATTAATGATTTTCCTTCAATGAAGAAATCAGGTGCTGTTAATAAATTATTCAATCCCATTAACAAGCCGCCAGCTACAATTGCGGGAATAATAGGTACAAAAATATCCGAAAGCATTTTCACAAATCGTTGTATGGGGTTCATTTTCTTCGACCCTGCACTGCTTACTTCACTCGTTGACATATCAGAAAGCTCTGTTAATTTAGCGAAATCTTTGTAAACTTCATTAACAATTCCAGGTCCTAAAATAATCTGATATTGACCACCGGTAGAGAATGTTCCTTTAACAATTTCCATTTCATCTAGCTGTTTTTGATCAATTTGACTTTCATCGTTTACGACTAACCTTAACCTCGTCGCACAATGAGCGGCCGCTGCTACGTTTTCTTTCCCACCAAGTGCTTCTAAAATATCTTTTGCGGTACTTTTGTAATCCATTTTTTTCATCACCTTTGAGCGAATTGTGGAACCGGTTCCAAATACCCGTAAAAAATAGGAGTGTTTAGAGCTCGTTCCAAACATATTGTTTGGAACCGGTTCTAAACGAAGTATAAGATCAATTAATTATTTTGTCAACGCTTTCTCGTTTGATTATTTCATATTTTGAGAATATAACTCGATCTATTTCTTCTTTGTTTACCAATTTTACGATATTTTTTGCAGCAATATTACCAGCTTCTTTATAAAAAAACTTAGCTGTTGTAATGCTAGGATGGATCAAATCCGTTACTTCATACCCCCCAAATCCAGTAATTGAAACAGCTTTCGGAACTTGTAACCCACTCATATAGGCAGCTTTTAAAGCACCGAGAGCTATATTATCAGTCGCACAAACAATGATACTTGGATTGTACTGCTTAATAATTTCAAGAGTTTTATGAATCGCATCTTCACTCTTAAAGCTTGTCTCAAAATATTCCACTTCAATATCTACCTTATTTGCCATCGCAGACATAAATCCTTCTCTACGTTTTACCCCTACTGCGATATCTTCCTTTGTAACGCCTAAATAGGCGATTCTAGTATGTCCTTGTGAAAGAACGTATTCCCCTAATGAATGGGCAGCTTGATAATCATTATGAATCAAGCTATGAAATTCTTCATTTTCTTGGCCAACAAGTAAAATCGGTACCTTTATTTCATGCAAAGCTTTAATATGTTTCTCGGTAACCATAGTTGCCAATAAAATAATGCCCGCCACCTTTTGCTGGGCTAATATATAAATATTTTCAATTTCACGGTCCAAATCCTGACTTGTGTTAGAAATAATTAACTGATATTCCAAATCTCTTAGCTGCTCATCAATGCCAATCAAAGTTTGTGAAGTCGCGTAAGAATCCAATCGGGGAACAATCGTCCCAATGATATTCGTTTTCTTCGCTTTCAAGCTTTGGGCAAATTTATTTGGGGAATATCCTGTTTCTTGAACCACTTTTTCAATTCTTTTCACCGTTTCCTCACTCACAGATCCACCGTTTAAGTACCGTGAAACTGTACTCTTAGCCACACCCGCCATTTTTGCAATATCAGCAATCGTTACCATTTACCCAACTCCATTTTATACAAATCTTCCATTATTATAACAAATGTAGAATGAAGGATGCACCCATTACTCGAATAACCACATCACCCCCAGCCTTTCTTGTATTAGGATCTTAAGAAAAAGGATAACTCATACTGATGTCGAATTATCAACTTACGAAAGTCGTTACATATCGCTTTCACCCCAGTAAATCTGAAATCGCCATTGACATTCAATCTTGATTTTCAGCTTACATTCATTCTCACATTGCTGAAGCGTTTAATCTATTAAGCAAGAAACTTAATCATAGTCTTATTGTTAGATATACTTAAAAAAGAACGAATTTTAATTACGGATTGGAGGCTGTACGTATGAAACATTATGGAATATTTGTGAATGGCGAATGGTCAGATTATGGCTTAGATAAAATTGAAGTAAGGAATCCAGCTACAAATGAAGTGATTGCCACTGTTCCTAACGGAGGCGCGGATGAAGCAAATAAAGCAACAGATGCAGCATACGACGCTTTTAAAGGATGGGCCGGGCTGTCTGTTTATGAAAGGTCTGAGTTGATCTGGAAATGGCATCATTTAATAGAAAAAAGTAACGCTGAGCTCGGATACATCATGACAATGGAACAAGGAAAGCCGTTAAAAGAAGCGATAGGGGAAATTTCCTATGCAAATGGATTTTTATCCTGGTACGCAGAAGAAGGCAAACGAGTGTATGGGGAAACCATCCCAGCAACTCAGGCTAATAAGCGATTATTCGTGTCCAAACAGCCCGTTGGTGTCGTTAGTGTCATCACTCCTTGGAACTTCCCGGCGGCTATGATCACAAGAAAAGTTGCGCCAGCACTTGCGGTTGGCTGTACAGTTGTCATCAAACCATCAGAATTAACACCACTCACCGCTTTAAAATTGGTTGAGCTAGCAGAACAGGCAGGAATTCCAAAAGGCGTCATTAATGTTGTAACAGGAGATGCAAATGCAATTGGAACTGCCTGGATTGAAGATAATCGAGTCCGTAAGCTTACCTTTACTGGATCAACAAAAGTCGGCAAAATCCTAATGAGAGGCGCAGCAGATACAGTCAAGAAAATCTCCCTTGAACTTGGTGGGCATGCGCCAGTTATCGTTTTGGAGGATGCCGACTTAGATAAGGCCGTCACAGGCGTCTTGAACTCTAAATTCCGAAACGCAGGGCAAACTTGTGTCTGCGCAAATAGAATCTATGTACATGAATCCATTCATGACGATTTTATTGAAAAATTAGTCGCCAAAGTGGGAGCTCTTAAAGTAGGTAACGGACTTGAAGAAGGTACTGATATTGGACCGCTTATTAATCAAAACGCCGTCGATAAAGTATTAGCGCATATTGAAGATGCCATCAAGCAAGGTGCCAAACTAGAAACAGGTGGAACGGCAGCAAACGGACTCTTCCTCAAGCCGACCGTTTTAAGCAATATCGATGACTCTATGCTTTGTATGCAAGAAGAAACATTCGGACCACTTGCACCGATTGCTTCCTTCAAAACAGATGAAGAAGCGATTACACGCGCGAACCAGTCCATCTATGGACTAGCAGCTTACGTCTTCACCGAAAACATTAGTAGAGGCATTCAAATCACAGAAGCTCTTGAATTCGGTATCGTCGGCTTGAATGACGGGGTGCCGTCAACTCCTCAAGCACCATTTGGCGGTTTTAAACAAAGTGGTTTAGGTCGCGAAGGCGGACATCAAGGGATAGAAGAATATTTGGAAGTGAAGTATATTTCGTTAGGGTTGTAATAGACTAGCTCAAGCTAAATTGGTCACAGCTTGAGCTTTTTGCTTTTATTCAAGGGGTTAAACTAGGACACTTCACATTTTCTATTTTGAAAATGTATCACTAGACGCCAAAGTATCTCCATTTATGTTATTGATTGACCACTCCCACAGCTAAAGCAGTGGGATTCTTTTTCGCAAACATTTCGCTTACAAACTCCCAAAGGAAGTCGCAGAGGCAAAACTTTTAGCGAACAACTCTCGATAGAAAAACAGTCCATCGAAAGGGCAAGGTCTGTGCCTACTACGCCGTCCGTCCGGCGATACTTTTCTCTTTTTTCGGTTGATCTTTTGGATGTTTTGCTTCTTGTCTTTCTTTCATGGACAAAAAACGCTTATTCCAAACCGGTTGCTTATATAAAACCGAAAGAAGTGGTTTCGTTTCCATGTGATATTTCTTGCGCACAATATTTTGCGCTCCATTCACATCACGATGGATTTCGGTTTTGTGAACAGAACATATGAAGGTTCTTCCGTTTGCTTGGTGTCGCCCCCCACAAAACGAACAATCTTGGGAGGTATAGCTTTCTTCTGTTTCTTCCATGCGGATCCCTTTTAATTGAGCTTTGTATTTCAGCTTTTGTTTGATTTTCCCCTGATTCCACAGCGATAATTGTTGTCGTCTTTTTTTATTGTTTTTCCGTTTCTTTTTCCCATTTTCCTTTGTATTTTTTTCAATACCGGATACGTTTCCAATGACAAAGTTTGTTACTTTTTCCGCTTCTAAAAAAGAAATAACTTCTTTTGTTGTCTTATGTTCCAACTCTTCAAGCTGATTTTTTGTCTTTTGGCGAATTCGTACTCTTGCCTGTCTATATTTTTCCCATTGACGAGAGCCTTTTTTACAACGAGACATCTTCTTACTCAAATCGGCTACTACCTTTGCACGGAATTGAGAAATACTACGCATCGCTCGACCCGAAACGACTAACGCTTTGTCCTCGGTCGCTACCGTTACGGAGTGAATTTCACCTAAATCTCCACCCGCCGCTT
The DNA here is from genome assembly GCF_001510645.1 of Paenibacillus sp. FJAT-29882. Taxonomy (GTDB): domain Bacteria; phylum Bacillota; class Bacilli; order Bacillales; family DSM-1321; genus Peribacillus. Next base: position 422,812 of record NZ_LMVB01000002.1, read on the forward strand.
TAAAAGCATACGATGAAGTGTCTTTTTCTGGTACAGATACAGAATAACAAAACCAGTAGGCTCCGTTTCTCCAAACGACTTCAGCATAGTTGCACGTTTCTAAAATTTCTTCGGATCGATTGGGAATAACAATCGATTCGTTTTTCTTGGACACCTTTTCATTCCAATTTTTCGTTTTCTTTTTAGTTAAGAGGTCTGTAAGTTGGAATCCATATTCCACTTTTTTAATCGTAATCGTTTCTTTTGAAACATCCATTGAGGCTTTTTTTAATGGAATACAATAATAGTACTTTCTTCGCCACGGATATTTTGCTTTTTTGTCCGTTACTCGTAGTTTTCGAATGGTTTCACGATTGGCAACATATTTATCTGCAATAGCTTGAACAGTTTGAGAATGAAGATGATACGTTTGTCTCCGAATCGCTTGGATTTCCGTTTTACTTAACCACTTTTTAAAGCAAAAATAATAGGAAGTTGCTTCTCTGACTATATCGTTCCAAACGGAAGCTGCTTCTCGCTGCATGATCCTTAACTCCGAATACATTTTTTTATCATAAGGTATTTTAAATGAATGAGTCACAAACACGGTGTTTCCCTCCTTTCTTATTATTCAAATAACTCCATAATTCAATTATACGGAACATTTGTTCTATTCGCAAATGATACATTCACTTAAAGCAAAAAAATCGAAACATTAACATGTCTAAAGATGTGTCTGTTTCGTCCTCACTACCATCCCACCTCTGAAGAAGTGGGCTTTCTCATTCGGAAAAGTCTGTAATACTCTCTAACGTTTTTTGAAACCCTTCCTTATATGGCGTCCTTGGAATTTGACCTATTTCTCTCTCATATTTTCCGCCGTCTAATACGACTGGATCTTCGTTTAAGTAAAACATTTCAACCATTTCCCTCATACCAGAGTCAAACACTCCAAGTAGTCGAATCATATTTTTAGAAACGGTGGAAACCTTTTTCTCATACCCCGTCAACTCTCTAACAAGTTCAATGATCTCCTTTCCAGTAATGGTGCTCGTGCCCGGAATATTCCAATGCCCTCCTTCAAGGCGGTCTTGCATAGCCAATTCACAGACGGCCTTCGCGCCATCCGGTGTATAAATATATTCTCGTGGGATCGTTTGATCGCCGACAAACTGGGCTTTTTTATCTTTCACTATCGCTTGAAACATATAATCCAGCAATGTGTTTTCAGCATGAGGTCCATAGAAGTCTGGAAAATGTGCGATCAACATCGGCACACCGGAATCCTTTGCCATCGAATTCAACTCCAGACGAATCTTTCCTTTTTTCGTATGGGGATCCTTCCTTGTCGTTTCAGCTACCAAGGTACCGAGATTTCTTCCGTAAGCATAGATATTGTCGACAATTACAAGCTTTGTTCTCGTTTTTTTGACCGTATTAAGAATATTTTTCATAAGAATGGGCTGTTTATCCTCCCATTCCTGATAAGGTATATTAATAGAGTGAAAAACAATGTCTGCATATTCCGCGGCCCGACTTATTTGTTCTTCGTGAAAGACATCACCTTGAACAAGTCTTACCTGATGATTTTTGAACAATTTATTTAGCTTCTCTAGGTTTCTAGCAAAAGCCGTAACCTCGACTCCCCGCTCCAGTAATTCATATACAATTGCGCTCCCCATGCCACCCGTCGCTCCCAATACAAGTGCCTTCATTATTGTCCCTCCTCTTAATGAACCAACGGTCAATAAAATGTTAAAAAAATTAGCGCTGCAAAATTGCCCGTAAAATGACTTCTACATGTGTTTCAGCCATGATTTCCACCTCAGAATAAGGCTGTCTATTTCTACAATAGACTGAAACAAATCCATGGAGCGATAGAAAAACAGACCACGTTTCTTTAATCGGTATGCTCCTATTGCTCAATTGAAGCAGCGCTTCTGAAAATTGCCGATAGCTTTCACTAGGTTCCTGCTGCAGAAAGCTTTGAACCTCTTCATCTCTCGTTAAAAACATAATTTCATAATGATTAGGATGATCGAGACCAAATTTTATAAATCTTAGAAATAAATCTCTGATTTTTTGATGATTATCAGCTTCACTATTCATCACTTTCGCAATCTCGTGATTCAGTAAGGAAAAGTCCAGCGATACAAGACTGTAGAAGATTTCCGCTTTATTTTTAAAGTGATAATAAAGCGCCCCGTGTGAATATCCAAGATTTTGTGCTATTTTTCTCATCGATACATGCTGATAACCTTGCTCTGCAAATAAGTCTCTCGCCGTGTCCATAATCATTTCTTTTGTTAATTCATTATCCACTGCTTTTCTTGGTGACATAGTTTTCTCCTTTAATTGACCAATGGTTAATTAAAAGTTTATCTAGATTCTCACCGATTGTCAATATATTCTAAAAAAAAGATGATTAAACGCAATTCTGTCGTAGTGACTACATCCACCAATACTATTCATCATATTTGTCACTGATACACGAGTCGAATTTCAGAATTACCTTCAGTTATGTGACCGATGACCACGCTCTGATAAGTAAACTCGAGTTTGGTTAGTAACTTTACTTAGATGGTTAGTAAATATTTGAAAGTGTTTAGTAATTTTGCATAGTTGGTTAGTAAATTGTAAAAGTGGTTAGTAAACTTGCTTAGTTAGTTGGTAAGGCGATAATAAATTCCAGATTTCGAATATAACATTGAAAAAAATTCAGTTGAATTTTAGTTTCGATCCCTTTCCCTTAGTTTTCAAACAATTAAAGATTTATCCTGGCGTTCACTTCTAAACTATAAGCATCGCTGAAAATTTTGATAAAAAAACATCCCTATCTATGGATAAGGATGAAAAACTAGTTGGATTTAATCTTTCTCCATAGATAGGGATGAAAAACTAGTTGGATTTAATCTTTCTCGGATATTTGGCACCTTTGCTTAAAAAGAAGTAACAAGTCTTCTAAATTTCTCAAAGGTAAATTCATTAAATAAGAATGGTCAGCAGGTTGATAATTATTTTCGGAAATAAGAGTATGAATGATTTTCTCCTTTCTGGCTTTGACGATTTTTCCAAGCCCTCCCATTTAAGAAATTCCTCCTATCCATGAATTACATCTCATCCGATCTGCTGAATACGTTTCTTAGTTTGTTTTCATCCTGTTTAAACGAATTATCAGCGGGAAAGAAGTCCCTCTCACTGTTGGCAATTCACTTCATTGCTCATTTTTCAGTGCAGCACGACCTTCTTCACCAGTACGGATTTTAATCACATTGGCCAGTTCATAAATAAAAATTTTTCCATCTCCTGGTTTACCTGTATTGAAGTTTTTCCTTGCAAGGTCGATTACTTGCTGTACTGGTACCTCACAGACAACGATTTCAATTTTGATTCGGTCATGCAGGCTGATTTCACGAGTCACACCACGATAGGTTTCCTTATACCCCTTTTGCAACCCGGTCCCTTTGACTTCTGCGACCGTAATCCCACTGACGCCGATTTTAGCCAACTCCTGTTTGAACGCTTCGAATTTCTCTGGCCTAGTAACAATTTCAATCTTTGTTAACACATCTCCCATCATATAGCCCCCCTTTTTAAATGGATTCGTGGTATGCCTTTTCTCCGTGTAAAGAAATATCCAGACCAAGCGTTTCATCTTCTTCATTCACTCGTAGCGGTACTAAGTAACTAATTACTTTAGCAATGATAAATGTAAGCACTGCTACGAAAATGTAGGTTGCGACGATTGCAATCAGCTGTTTCCAAAATAAATCGAAACCCCCATACAGCAATCCATTTGCTCCTCCAGGATTAACAGAAGTTGTAGCGAATAAGCCAGTTGCAATCCCTCCCCATGTGCCACCTACTCCATGAAGACCAAACGCGTCAAGTGCATCATCGTAACCAAGCTTTCCTTTTAAATAAGAAACACCCCAGAAACAGACAGCTCCACCAATTAAGCCAATAATAATAGCGGCAGGCACTGTAACAAAGCCACAGGCAGGTGTAATTGCAACTAACCCGGAGATTGCTCCCGATAATGCACCAAGCATCGTAGGCTTTTTATTGCACACATACTCAATTGCAAGCCAGCCAAGAATGCCAGCTGAAGCAGCAACTGCCGTGTTTACAAAAACGACCATGGCTACTTCATTAATCGTCAAAGCGCTTCCGACGTTAAAGCCATACCACCCGAACCAGATTAATGTTGCACCTAAGAATGTTAGCGGCAGATTATGGGGTGAGTTTTCACCTGACAATTTACGTTTTCCGAGCATAATCGCTAATACGAGACCCGTAACACCAGAGGAAACATGAACCACATTACCACCTGCGAAATCCAATGTTCCAAGCTGAGCTAACCACCCACCGCCCCATACCCAATGAGCTAGTGGAGCGTATACTAGCAACGACCAAAAAATTGTGAACAGTAAGAATGCTGAAAATTTCATGCGCTCAGCGACCCCTCCAGCAATAATAGAAACGGTTATTACAGCAAATGTCATTTGGAATAACATGAACAAACTGTGCGGAATCGTATCACTGTAAGGTCCAGGCTCAAACCCAACCCCTTTCAATCCAATCCAATCTAAACCTCCAAAGAAAGCATTTCCCTCTGAAAAAGAAAGCGAATAGCCGATTGTAACCCATAAGATTGAAATGACAGCTAGCGGCATATAACTATGCATCGCAGTGTTTAATACGTTTTTACTTTTTACCATTCCTCCGTAAAAAAGTGCAATCCCTGGAGTCATAATCCAGACAAGCATGGTTGCCACAAACATAAATACTGAATCTGCTAATTCCATTTTTTCTCCCCCTTATAAATGTTACATTACCTAACATTACATGTTATATTTAATATCATATTAAATAAACTAACAAAAAGTCAACTGAATTTTATAAATATTCAAAATAAATGTCAGATTAATTAACATTATGTTTTATCCTTTCCAAACAAGATAACAAATTCAACCTTTGACGTATCAGGTTATTAATACATTACACTGTTAGGCTTTTGTGGTACGATAATAGTAATATTTTCAAAATGATAAACTTTTAAGGAGCGTGTAATCGATGGGTGTAACGCTAAGCAAAGGTCAAAAGGTAGACTTAACAAAAGCCCATCCAGGCCTGCAACACGTTGTTGTAGGACTAGGATGGGATGTTGGCAATTTTGGAGCTAGCTATGATTTAGATGCATCAGCCTTTTTAACTGGTGCGAATGGTAAAGTAGCGAGCGATGCAGATTTTGTTTTCTATAACAACCCTTCTGGAGGGAATGGATCTATTCTATATAGCGGAGATAACCGGACAGGTTCAGGTCATCAAGATGATGAACAAATTCAAATTGATTTGAACCTTGTACCGCAGGCGATCCATCGTATCGCATTTACAATCACGATCCATGATGCGCATATGAAACAACAAAACTTCGGACAAGTTGCCAATGCTTATGTAAGAATTTTTAACACACAAACATTTGAGGAATTAATACGGTTCGAACTTGGCAGAGACTTCACAGTAGAAACCGCCATCGTTGCAGCAGAATTGTATCGTCATAACGGAGAATGGAAATTCAATGCCATTGCAAGTGGTTTCCAAGGCGGATTATCTGCTTTATGTAGAAACTTCGGTGTGAATGTGGATGATGCACCAACTCCCACTCCAATTATTCAACAACCTTATCAACAGCAGTCTATCCCTTCGCAACAACAGCAACAAGGGTTTGGCAATCAGCAAGGTGGATTTGGCAATAGCAATACCAATACATACGGTCATCAACAGCAACCAACCTACCAACCTCCTATGCAAAATCAAGCGCAAAGAGGTGGAGCCTCACAGCAATACGGTAGCGAAGAGCTGCAATGCCCACGTTGCCATTCAACCAATGTTAGAACTGGACAAAAAGGATTCGGACTCGGTAAGGCAGCAGTTGGCGGGTTAATTCTCGGTCCAGTCGGGTTGCTAGGCGGATTCATTGGAAAAAACAAATTGAAACTTACTTGTAACAGTTGCGGCAATTCATGGTCACCAAATCAAACCGATTATTCCGAATGGGCCGTGCAACAAAAGCGGAAAGCACAGGATTTATTCGCTCGATACAAAAGCCAGGATGTGTTAGACGCCATCGTCGCAGGATGTGCACTTGTTTCCATGGCAGATGGACACCTAGATCCATCCGAGCGCCAGCAAATGATTGATTTTGTCAACCAAAGCGAAGAATTACGCGTCTTCGATACAAACAAAGTGATCGCACAATTCAACAACTTTACTCAGAAAATCGAACGAGATATGATTGTCGGTCGCGCTGAAGCCTTCAAAGCATTAGGCCGCGTCCGAACAAAACCGGAAATCGCTCGTCTTATCGCAAGATATAGCATAGCGATTGGGTACGCAGACGGTAACTTCGACGCGAACGAACAGCGCGTTGTCAGCGAAGTTTGCCGGGAACTTGGTCTTGATCCAGCTGAATTTCTTTCTTAACAAAAAAAGTATGAACATATTAGTCATAAAGAAGCTGGATACCATAAAAAAAACAAACGGAAGACTCTATCCAAAGAGTCTTCCGTTTGTCTTTTACTCATACTTAGATTTCCAACTATCGAAACTTGCTTGAGTTTTCTTTTCACCAAATACCGCATACATCCCTTCACGAGTAACCACCCATGATGTTCCGAATTTACGAATGGTTCCGTGGGGGAAATCATGAATTCTCCTTCTTAACGTCGAAGAGTCAATGCCCCATTCCTTGCACGCTTCACTTGAGCTCAATATGTTTCGACTATCTAAGTTTGGTTGTTTTTTAAATAAGTTAATCATCCAGCAAGCACCTTCTCGATTGGCATTTTATACAAAAGCGATTACGAAAGCTCTTTATAAATATGCATAACCTGATTCAATATATCTTCAGCGGCTAAGATTCCTTTTTGCCCTGTTCGGTGAATCGTTCTTTTCACCGTGGAATTCCCCATTTCACTTAGTTCTCCGTGAATAGGCGATATTGCATAGTCCGCAACTTCAAGCATAGGCAGATCAAGTAGCGAATCCCCCGCTGCTGCCACAAATTGTCGATTGCTTTTTTCTTTAATATAAGCGACTGCATCCCATTTATTCACCGCTTTTGGTACAAAATAAAGCTTGCGACCTTGCAGAGACATTTTCCAACCTTGTTGATCGATTACTTCTTTGAATTGCATCAATTCATCCAGCGGAACCAAGTCACGTTCAATCAAACAATAATGAAACAGTTCATCGGCCGTATGTTGGGAATGAACCCACTCATCGTTAGCTATTTCACTAAAATGTTCAAGGATCTTTGCTCCACTTAACGCCTCATTTTCTAGCTTCATTTTAATTTGTCTTTGCCACTCTTCATCTATTTTACCTTTCACAAGAATATTTCCACCATTGCTTGTCACAGCAAAAGGCGGTACAATTTCCTCTTGGAATAGAGTAATATATTGAAACTGTTCTACCGTTCTTGTTGTAACCGGAAGAAACATCATCTTGTGAGCAACTTCTTTTAATAATTCAATTGCAGCTAAGGTCATATAGGAGATTTCCCGTTCACCGCGTTTTTCAACAACACGCATCGCGGGCGCAGAACGATCTTCACTAAGCCTCATCGAACGGATTGAGTAAATTAATGTTTGATCTAAATCACTCGCAAAAATCATAGCTTCTCCTTCAACGACTTAATTAGTCCGCAACAAGTATATGACATTTCTGGATACTCTTCAATTGGAACACCACGATCTTTAGCAAGCAGAATAATATGCTTTAATCGCTGATCATTTCGATTTTTCACAAGTATCTTCCAAGGAACCCTTCGCAATAAAACACGAGTTGTTTCTCCCACACCAGGCTTTATATGATTTATATCATCGATTGAAAAATCAACTTGTATCTTTTTCACACAAGCCTCTCCTGACCAATTCGGAGCTCTGTGCATCAGACGAATTTTCTCAAGATGAGTTTGAATATCTGGCTCAACTCTAGGAAACTCTTTAACGATGGTAGCAATAAATTCATTGGATACATCTTCTTCTTCAAGATGACGATAATATTTTGCACCATGAAAATCCTGATCAGAAATATACGCTTTATTATGAACCGTACGGCTTACAAGACCTGACACAGTTGAATTCAGACAAGCACTCGGGATCAAGAAATCCTCTCTTGTCCCATAAATTTCAGAACAATAACCTGGGTCAGCTAACACGGCAAGACCGTCATCCAGATTATAGCCAAACTTGTCATTCATTTTTTGGCAAGCTTTTGCTAATTCAAGGCTGATCGCACCTTTACCCGTCCACCCATCAATAAATTGAATCTGACGATCTGGATGATTCTCTTTAATATAACGAATTGCCTGCTCATCAATTCCTTTACCACGGATGATAGAAACACTATAATGTGGCACATCCAAGTTATAAGCAAATGATAAATAACGCTTAATGAGGATGCCAACCGGCGTACCTGCTCTTGCTAAGGATACAAGTATTAGATTCCTCCCTTTTTTCGCAAGAATCCCTTCTGTCACTACACCTATTGCCACCGCCATTTTCTGTGCATATTCTACCAATGCTTTTTGATACACTTCCATGTATTCAGATGTCGGCTTGTATTCAATCGGCAACATTTCAGAGTAATGAACACCAGATTGAATCGCTTCTTCCCGGTCCTCCGTTCCCTGTTCCTCCATGACTTCACTTAGATCTTTTAATAGAAACGTCACATCTTCAGGTGGATAACTGCCCATTGGCGTAATTGTAAAGTTCTGTTTAATCGGCATGACCTTCTCCTTCTACTTTAGAATTCATGGTCACCACAAAGAGCCTCTTTGCACCGACTTGTTTGATCTTTTCTAATAAAGATTCCAGGCGAACCTCTTCTACTTCGCGCTCAAGGAATAGATAGATGTCTTGGTAGCTCTTGTATGGGATATTGTAAAAATAATTTATGACGCCTGAATCGTCTGGATTCACAAAATCAAACCCATTTGTCACAGCATACCCTTCTTTATCAATTCGATGAATCGGACTTCTCGTCGTTGATTGACAGAAGACATCATTGCCCATATATGAAGCGATTTTCATTGGAAGATACATAAATTCACCCGTCCCTAGACAGAGCGTTTTTCCGCCAGAACGGGTTTGCTTAAGACCCACTCCCACATGAAATGCATAATCATCAATACTCGGGCGATCCCTTGATGATATTCCGTTAAAACGTCCTGTCATTCCGGAATAAGGAACTTGATTCACAGATCCTTCACTACTAATAGATACATACGCAACATCATCAATCTGTTTAAAGCTCTCATATTCTGATAGATTGATAGTATGGACCTCCGTTTCAACAGCAGCACCAGAATGGGCATATTCATAGTAACCTTCCGTATCAACAGGATTTCCATCTACTTCGATCCTACCTGCCAATAATGTTGCGGTTCGAATGCGGATCCCCAGCTTTTCTTCTAATTCCGCGTACGCTGCTTTGTTTGCTTCTGAACGCCAATCCAAAAGAGATAAGACGACATACTCTTTTCGAGGATATGCGGCATGAATGGATTCTATAATATTTAATGCTGTTTTCCCTGTTGTAATTTCATCATCAACAAGAACGATTGGACCATCTTTTTGCAACAACTCTTTATTTCCATAGCACGCTTGCTCAGTCGCATGAGAGTGTTCTTCTTCAAACTCTATGCTCGACTCTAACCCGACAATTTGTTCTCTTGTAGTATGAAGATAATGGGCATTATTAAATAAATCAAACACACTATGCCCAAGTGCTGTCGCAGTCTCTGCAAAGCCGATGAAAAGTGTTTCATCAGGTAAATGAAATGGGTTGTCCATGAGAGAATGGTAGATTTCTTCTTGCCTATTTCCTGATAACAACGCTTCTATCACAGCTTTTCTGCCTTCTATTGAATGGGTATGCACCGTCTCTAAATAACGCATCGCTAATAACGCACCACTTAACAAAGAAGTAACCGGCGCTACTGGGATATGCTTGCCAAGGATTTTACTAACAAACAGAAAGCCACGTTTCTTATTTTTCCGGGCTGCCATTTCGAATAAAAAGTCTAAAGGAAGATTATAAGGATTTTCCGTTACTTCAACTGTTACAGCTAAAGAATCTAATATATTAAATATGGATCTGTTCTTGCTCTGTGAGTAAATCAATGTATGAGCATTGTTCATGATACACCCCGTATATTTTCGCTTTGCTAACGATTTTTATTGCCCAATTATAATGGGGCTTCATTTCATTCATTTTATTGGAAAATTGACTTTTCAGTACACCTGATTCTCCACCAATTCCCTCCAATATACTAATAGCATCCATATATTCTTCGTAGGAAACAACGGAAAACGCGTGAACAGGCTTTATATGGGTCGGATGAATAACCGTTTTCCCAGTAAGTCCATTGTTTTTGTCCAGCAATATTTCCTGAATCAACCCATCCAAATATTCATTTAAAAATTCTTTACGAATCGACAAGCCTTCTTTACCAAGACTGTTCGTAAAAGGGGTTTGGCGAAGCTGTGGCTTAAGCACTCGTTCCTCTTTATAAAAGTACTCCCATACAGGCCCTGACACAACATATTCTTTTTCACTTCGGCCAAATACATTCACGATATCAGCAATACAATCTCTGACGACCGAAATATCATAAATCGTAGAATCACTACTTCTTCTTATCCCATACAATCCACAAAAGTCAGTAGCTCCCATCCGGACATTTAAGATGCAATCATAATTTTCATCAAGCAGCTTCTTGATGCTTAATAATGAAGCTATTCTCGATTCTTTATAAATAACTTCAGCCGATTCAAGAATCGGCATTCCATATAATCGAATGCCGTATTGCTCATTTAAATCACGAAGAGCCGCAATGTAGCCCGTCCCATTTTCAGCTGTGAATTTTGGAAACACAAATCCAGTTAGCACATGTATCGAGCTTCCAAGATGCTCCGCTACATATCTCATTTGCTTTTCACTTCTTACGCGAATAAAAATGATGGGAAGTTCATCTGTCGTAATGGACCCCGATCCGATCTGCATATGAAGCTGTTGAAGCTGAGCAATGACATTCATCTCCGCCTGATATACTTCATGATCACTTACAGCATCTTCAAGACAAAGGACCATAGATACTAAACCATCATGCTTCTGATTCACTATATCAGCGCAAATATTCGGTCGAGTGCCTGGCATATACAAGCAAGCTCCAAGTGATAGTGCCAACAATTCTTTCCCACTGTCTTTAGAAAATTCTATCGGCATCCGATAAAAGATGTTCTCCTCACGATCCTTTGTTAAATAATTAAAATGCTTCAAACTGCTACCTCCCATTACGAAAAACCATCACCATTCCTTGGCTACTGTCCAAGGAGGCGCACGTTAGTCTCATTAACTCTTTACAGAAAATTGATTTCTGTAAAAGATAACGTAAGATTCGAACGTGGCAAGTGTAAGGTTAAACACTAAATCACCGAAGAAATTTATACTTATTATTCTAAACACAAACACCTAGCAAAACCTGAAAAGATAGCATAAGACAAACAAGAAATATGGAGAGCGTTTTATATTCTCTCCATATTTCTTGTTTATCTTAAAACGGAAGTTCTAGAGCCTTTGATGACCACCTAAGATTCGAACAGCCCTTTGTCTTCATCAACATGACTCATCCCATTCGAAAACCATAAGGAGGCCTTTGCCAATATTTCTAAAATACCTAGTAAGAACGATAAAAATAACGAAAAGGGAAACACAAATGTGTTCACCCTTTTGACATTTGGAACAATTATAAATGTACTATTGCTGTTTCATTGCAATTTTTCATACAGCAAACCGCAGACAAAATCATGTAGATTATCTGTGTATCTGTTAAACAGACAAACCATAGTTTTGACATAATGAAGCCAATCCGCCTGAAAACCCACTGCCAATCGCATTAAATTTCCAATCAGAACCATGACGATATAATTCACAAATCACGACTGCTGTTTCAATCGAGAAGTCTTCTCCAAGATCATAACGTAAAACTTCTACATTTGTATCTTCGTTTACAACGCGCACAAATGCATTAGACACTTGACCAAAGTTTTGGCTTCGTTGATTCGCATCATGGATTGTAACAGTGATTGCAATTTTATGGATATTTGCAGGAACTTTATTAAAATCTATTTTGACCTGCTCATCATCCCCATCACCTTCACCAGTACGGTTATCACCCGTATGCACGACAGATCCACTTGGGTCTTGCAAATTATTATAAAAAATAAAATCAAGTTCGTTGGTGCATTTATCATTCTGATCAACTAAAAATGCTGAAGCATCAAGATCAAAATCATAGCCTCCAGTATATTTATTCGTATCCCAGCCTAAACCAATCACAGCACGTGTCAAACCTGGATTCGTTTTAGTTAAATCAATTCGTTGCCCTTTTGATAATGAAATGGACATCTACATCATCCCTTCTATTTCACATAAAGTTAATTCCCCTTCAACAAAGTTCATTACAGTTGAAGGGGTAATCAGAAGTAGCTCTATCTTATTCGATCATATTTTGAAAGATATTAAAAGTTATACAGATAAACCATAGTCATTTACAAGTGCAGCCAATCCACCTTGGTAGCCACTACCAATTGCATTGAACTTCCACTCGCCAGCGTGACGATATAATTCCGCAACAACAACCGCTGTTTCAATAGAGAAATCTTCTCCAAGGTCATAACGAATGAGTTCAGCATTACCTTGTTCGTTTACAACACGTACAAACGCATTCGATACTTGACCGAAGTTCTGACTACGAGCTTCTGCATCATGGATTGTAATCGTAAAAGCAATCTTTTCAACCTCAGCTGGTACAAGGCTTAAGTCGATTTTAATTTGTTCATCGTCTCCATCACCTTCACCCGTAAGGTTATCTCCTGTATGTACGACAGAACCATTACCACCTTGAAGATTGTTAAAGAATACAAAATCTTTTTCAGAACCTACTTTTCCTGAAGCGTTTAGCAAGAATACAGAAGAGTCTAAATCGAAGTCGTTCCCACCATCATATTTGTTTGTATCCCAACCTAAACCGATAATTAAGTTTTTTAATCCTGGATTTCCTTTTGTTAAATCTACTTTTTGTCCTTTGCTTAATGAAATAGCCATAATTATTTTCCCTCACTTTATTAGATTTATTTTGTACGAAGACACGGGGACGGGACTTTGTAGCTTACTAATATAGCCAATCTACTTAGTAGGTATACTTTTATAATCGAGAAAGTATCCGAAAGCCCAGCTCCGCACCGCCACCATTGTGATTAAGCGAGTGTAACGCGCTTAATGATATATCCATTATGGTAAATGGTAGATTTTTAACGCCATATTCGTTTTGTAAAAAAATTACGCATACTTATTCGCAATTTCAGAAATAGATGTGTCTTTAGTTCCGTCTCCGATTGCGCTAAATTTCCACTCACCATTATGACGGTAGATTTCTCCAACAAATAATGACGTCAATCCCGCGTAGTTATCTGTCAAGTTAAAATGGATTAATTCTTGACCGTTGGAATTATCCACCAAACGGATAAAGGCATTTTGAATCATTCCGAAATCTTGTTTTCGTTGTACACAAGCGTAAATATTCACGACGAATACAATCTTCTCTACACTAGGAGAAACACGATTTAAGTCGACGATGACTTGCTCATCATCTCCATCACCATCTCCTGTTAAGTTATCACCTGTATGTTTTACACTTCCATCCCCACTCGTTTTATTACCAAAGTAGATCAAGTTGTTTTTATTCGTTAATTTCTCGTTCTTGTCCAAAAGAATGACAGAAGCATCACAGTCAATGTTTGAAGTACTTCCACCACCAAACAATCCTCCTAAAAGGCCTTTTGACTTTCCTGAACTTACTGGGTCCCATCCTAAACCTACTGTAATAGATGATAAACCGGCTCTGCCTTTTGTAAGGTCTACTTTTTGTCCTTTTTGTAACGAAATTGCCAACAGAAACACTCCCTTGCCAACTCACGCCAGCGTGTTTTATTTAATTGTATTGTATCATCATTCTTCCAATCGAACAAATAATAATACTCTTAACTTTTCAATTGTCTTGTTTGAAACTTTTCCTTCAGTTCGATTAAACGTTTTGTACCTTCTTCACGCGTCCGTTTATTTTCATCCTCAATTTTCTTTGTTTCTTCTAATCCATTAATAATAATGTTCCATGACTCTTCAATCGTTTCAATTTTGATGCTTGGTGCTCCCGCAAGTCGTGCAATCTCTGTGCTTTGTGAAGAAATATTTTGTGCATTTCGCACGAGCATTTCATTCGTTCTGCGATCAAGCTCGCTCATTGAATCAGCAACAAGCTTTTGACGTTTTGCAGATACCGCCTGAATTAATCCGTTTTTGAAAATTGGAATCGTTGTAACGAAAGCAGAATTAATTTTTCCAATTAGCTTTGTGTTGCCTCTTTGAAGCAATCGGATTTGTGGTGCTGTCTGCAAAGCAACCATCTTTGCCATTTCCAAGTCATATACCCGTTGTTCAAGCGTTTCAATACCATTTCGCAGTGTTTCTAATTCCATTGCTGCAATCTGGTCTCCCGATGTAGCTCTTGCTTCAAACTGCGGCAATAATGTTGCTTTCAATTCCTCTGCCTTCATCGCACCTGCAACACCATATTTTTCAAGGGCTAGATAGAAATTAAAGTTTTGTTCATACATTTGTTCTAGCGTGTTTGTTGACGTCACCATCTCATTTTGGTACTTAGAAATTTCAACGTAAATCTTATCAATTTCGCCGCCCATTGTTTGGTATTTCCCAAAAATCTTATCGATCACTTTTCCGCCTTTTTTGAATAGTTTCCCAAACAAACCCTTCTTCTCTTCGGCAAAATCCTTCCGATCAAACTGATCCATAACCTTACCAAGCTGCTTTAATAATTCACTGGAATCTTCCATTGAACTGGCCTTCATCGTCCCTAAAATCCGGTCAGAGAACTTCGAAATCTCAACAGCTGGCTCTTTCCCAAACTCCAACAATGAAATCTGATTTTTTACATCAATCTGCTGAGCCAGCTTCTGCACTTCGGGTTCCTGACGAAGTTTGAGTTTAATTTCCTCCGTTTTATTAAGCGACAGCTGATTTGTGTTCTCATCAAGTATCTCTGTACTATTAACTTGCATGCTTCATCCCTCTTTCTTACGTATCTTTTGTGGAAAAGGGACGGGGCTTCGCAAAATCAACTCCGCACCGCCACTTTCATAAGGTGACACAGTTTATAGAACCTGAACCTTTTTTAACGTTTTAGTTCTAGAGCAGGTGCTCATTGGTCTTTTTTGAAAAAACGACGCCATATCGGTACTTTTGGTTCTTTATATTCGTAATTGAACTCAAACTGATCCATTAAATGGACATCATAATACTGTTCATCCATGTATTGCTCTATATCTCTAAGTCCTGATGGATTAAGGAGAATGATATCAAACCCCAACTCATTTAACAAAAGCAATAGCGCAGCATCAGAACGTGCTAATCCATTTCCGGAGCCGCTATTGTATAAAATAATTCTTGGAACGAACTGCGGATAATCAAATTTAAGTAATAAACTAACAATAGACTCAGGCAAGACCGTAAGCTGGGTAAATAAATACAATTTGAGCTCCGCTATCGTCTCATTCTGCTCGTGAATTAGCTTAGGATTTGCACAAACTCTTGAAATTCCCGCAGCAAGCGCTTCTTGGACACCAAGTGGTAGTTGCTTTAATTTCCACCATACACTATTGATCATTTTTTTAGGGTCTAGTACTCCATTATCTAAAAGTGCATGCTGATAATGATAGAGGTAATTACCATTGATGCTGTTTGTAAAAGGAAAGTAACGGATAAACAGCGATAACTCGCCGCCCTTTAGCTCCTCAATTTTCCCCCAATACTCACTCCTATTCGTTGTCACTCCTGATACTTTCGCAAAAAGGGATGGAACATGCACTTCATTTCCTTCAATATAAAAGTTCGGTCTAATGAATGCTCTTTCCCGGCTCATTAAAAATAATTCATCATACGTTGTTTTTAGTGTGATGGAGACAGGGTAATGAGAACGATACTGCCATGGCTTAAATATTGGCGTCTCCTCAGTATGTAGAATCCGCTCAATTTCCTTAGATGCCTGATAGGCAACTGTTGCCTTACGAACCGGACGCTGTGTTGGAAAAGATCTCGGTTCTTTTTTCACTTGAAAATCCTGAACAATCATTTGCTTCCGTTCTGGATCTAATTCTTTGAAGATATCAGACCCGAGTGGATGGAATATTAATAAATCAAGGCCTAAATGTAGAATGAATGATAAGAAATAAAGTTCGCTTTTCGTTGCGTCACCATACCATAAAACAACTGGAACCTCTTCCCCATCCAGTTTACTAAGGATTTCATCAACATGGTTCCAAAGCCATTTAATTAAATCGCTAATCACTCTACGAAAATCAGGATGCTTAAATCCTGAATCATGTTGTTCGACAAATCGGGATAAAGTTTTATTGAAGCTTTCACGTATATGTCGATGAATCGAAGGATCTTCATGAGACGGAATAAGCTGTCTCCCTTCAAGAAAAGCGATAAAGCGATTAACGGAAAGCTGTTCACTTTGGTTTATTTGTAGCACTTCTTGAAGTGCCTGAAATTTCTCGGGATCATTTTCTTTGTTTAAACGGTCATTCCAGACGTATACATGAGGGTTTTGGGATAATGTAAATAATGTCAGATAATAGTCATCCTCATCTCGGGGAATACCTAAGAAACGAGCCGCCACTTGTCCAAGGCTAATGAAGGGTTCACCGCTTTGATGATTATCTCTTTCCGAGCGTTTCTTTTCGATTAATTGTTTCCATTCATCTTCTGTAAAATCGATCAATACCGGATTGATCTTTGCGTATTGACCAAATGCACCCACTGACAAATCTCCTTTCAAAGAAAAGCGCTAAGCTCTTTGTTCAACCTACGCATGCCTGCCAATTCGGATGACAAGGCTTTAAGGATCTAGGCTGTCAAAAATTACTGAAAAACTCCTGTATCTATTATAACGTATTTGCCAGCAAAAGGTTTCATCGAAGTTGCTGATTTTTGGATATATTTGTATCAAACAAATAACTAGTTCAGGTACAATGAAAAAAGAAATATTGAAGGATGTGTTCTTATGCTTACTTTAGTTAAAGGTCAGAGATTGAATTTGAGTAAACAATACCCTCTCACGAAAAAATGGCGCATCACCGTAGCTTGGGATCTTTCCACGCCTTTGAATCGTAACCTATATGATGTAGACGTATCCGTATTTATGTTGAATGATCAGCGGAAAATTCCGCTTGAAGAGTATTTTATCTTTTATAACCAGCGAGAATCTCCGGACAAGTCTCTGATCATGGCCAATCCAATGCCAAACAATGCCGAACAACAAATTACCATTCATCTTCCCTACATAAAAGACGACATTCATGAAATCCTATTCGTCGTAACCATACATGATGCTGTTGAAAAAAATCAAAGTTTCCAGCATTTTCGTTCCATCAACATGACCATTGGGGACTTTGACACAAACGACACCTTA
Organism: Paenibacillus sp. FJAT-29882; assembly: GCF_001510645.1. Classification (GTDB taxonomy): domain Bacteria; phylum Bacillota; class Bacilli; order Bacillales; family DSM-1321; genus Peribacillus. Next base: position 440,414 of record NZ_LMVB01000002.1, read on the forward strand.
TTTTCCTTTACTGAAAATCAGTTTTATGACGAAACAGCCTTTGAACTTGGTCAATTATACAAAAAAGAGGGTGACTGGCGTTTTAATCCAGTTGGCAGAGGATATAATGCCGGGCTTCAGGAATTCTTGGATCTTTACCATGTAGAAACCGATGAGACTCCTGATTCTGAGCCCGTGCAAATAGCCGAGCCGTTAAAACTCACTAGTTTTGACCTGCTCAAGAAAAAAGTCGATATCGTGTTGGAGAAAAAGGCATTACAGAAAGGAATTGCCCGAGTAGGCGTGGTCCTTGATATATCAGGTTCGATGCGCAGGCTTTATCAAAACGGCACCGTTCAAAACGTCATTGAAAGGCTCCTTGCATTAGCAACCCGCTTCGATGATGACGGCGTTTTAGATGTGTGGATTTATGACAATGAATTTACAAGGATGCCCTCGATTACCGAGAATGATTTCTCCAATTATATCGACCGCGAAATCCTTTCTAATCCACACGTAAAAAAATTCGGTGCCAACAATGAGCCGCCGGTTATGAGAGACGTATTACAAAAGTACTTAGTTGAAGAAAAAAGTAAACTACCAACCTATTTAATTTTCATCAATGACGGTGGCGTTAAAAAGGCAAGTCGCAAACAAGACAATGTTCCAAAAGTATTAATTGAATCATCCACTCAGCCCTTATTCTGGCAATTTGTCGGAATTGGCAACGGAAACTTTGACGTCCTCAGAAAACTCGATGATTTAGAAGGCCGCTTCATCGACAACGCAAACTTTTTTCAAATTGTTGATATCGAAAATGAAAGTGATGATGATTTGTATCATAAATTACTCAACGAATTCCCGTTATGGATGAAAGAAGCGAGAACCAAGCATGTAATTAATTAATTAAGTGCAATAAGAAGAGGGGCGAGCAAGTTTAAGCAGAATCACCGGACTTGATGCGTGCTTCCCCCCACCTTTTTAACCATTGCGAGCTGGAATTCAAATTTGCGTGCCGATTTTCAAATTTGCGCGCCGGAACCAACACTTTTCGAGCGAGAATGGAGATTTTCGCGCCAGAGCCACTTTTGTCGTCTTAGATCGAAATTACTAATAAAACAAATCTCTCCTTATTACGCTTTTTTATAAACTATATGTAGTAATAACGGGGGATGTTATAGGACATCCCCTTATATGAGTACTTTACTTATAATTATTTATAAAGAGTGTACCAGTTCTCTTTCTTTACCATGTTATCCCCGCCTCACTTTACTCTTCTACATAGGGAATCGTGAGTGGACCCATCGGCAAAACAGCTACTGACATATCATCACCATAAATCTGTTTTAATTCCTCTAACGTTTGTTCAATATTATGCGAGCTTTTTAGCATGGCCCCTTTCACCTGTTGATCCGTAAGTTTAGAATAAACATAGACATCGGCCCACACTTGTATCACTGCTTGTTTTTGAACTTGCCATTGATCAAACATCTTAAAATCGGGACTGTTTATCAAGTTTAATAACTCTTGAGGACTTTTCGCCATGTCAAAAATCTTCGAATAGTTACCGTGACTTGGAAGCCCATCCGAACATTCGGACGCAACAATAATTGTACCTCCTTTTTTTACGATTTTATGCGCGGCGCTCATCCCCTTCACCGCTTGGTAAAGATTCTGATCAAGAGGGTAGCCTGAATTTGATGTAATGACTACATCAAATCGCTCGGCACACTGTATCATCGCATGTTCCTTAACAAACGCACACCCTTTGTCATGTGCTTCGTACAATTCACCGGCAAATACAGCAGTTAGTTCTTTGTCTTTATTTAAAGTGACGTTCAACATGAAGTCTGGTTTGCACATTTGATTTATTTCACGCGTCATGTCTTGAACAGGGTTGTTCTCCATGTTTCCCCATGTAGCTTGGGGGTCCCCGATCATTCTTGCATTATGAAATGTCATGATTGTCTCTATCCCAGCAATCCCTGGCATAATACCTTTTGGTCCCCCAGAAAAACCAGCAAAAAAATGGGGTTCAATAAAGCCTGTTACAATCCGAAAATCAGCTTCGACATACTCTTTATTTAAATAAACATCACAACCAAACTTGCTCTGCCCCAAATTAACTAGCGTTTCTTTATCATGACAATTATTGTTAATGATACGAATATTGTCTACGACCCATTCGCCAAGCATCGAAACAAACTCTTCCCTTGTCTGGTCCCGGTGAGTACCAGTGCCGTTTATTATGACAAACTTCTCTAGTGGAACATGGTTCAATTCCTCAATCAGCCAAGGTACTAGTTTATGATTAGGTGTAGGTCTTGTAATATCACTGATAACGATTGCTACAGTATCCGTCGCTTTAACGGTCTCCTTAAGAGAGTGAGCACCTATTGGATGTCTAAGAGCATGTGTAACCGCCTCTTTTTCTTCCTCAATTCCTGGTAGATGGTTTGGCTCAACCAAGAATATATCATCAGGCAACTCAAGTAACAATCCATCTTTTCCGTACAATAAATTTGTTTTCATATCCATTTCCTTTCCCTGTAAAAATAAGAGTTTCAAAGTAAACATTCAAAAGAAGAGGGTCTTTAAGTAAAAGACAAGAGGGGGTTAGAGCAACCCCACATCTATTTTATATACAGTTCAAGATTTCTAAGTCAGCCGCTTTTAAACATCCTCTTAATGGATAGATGATTGAGTCGCTTTGTTGATGTCATTATTTAGGCCTACCTCTTCAATCGTACCATCGATCCCACGTTTCTTTTGATATTTATCTACTAAAATAACAGCGATTGGACATAAAATAGCCGTTGTTAAAGTAGCAATTGAGATTTGCGCGGTAGCAACGTTTACGATACTGGCATAGCCAGCAGCCTCCGCATTACTCATCATGCCAGAACTTGCTGCAACCGCAGATGCAGCTGCTATCGCTGCCGGGGTAGCTGCGGCATTTCCTGCTGTCGATGCTTCAGCAACAGGACCAATATAACTTTTTTCTTTGAATAACTTGAATACTAGAATGCCAGTCGCAGCAGTAAGCACAGTTGTTAAGATACCGATTGTGAGGCCTGCAGCGACAACGGAAGGGTTGAAGAAATTAGCAAGGTTCATCCCCGCCCCTAAAGCAAAGGCGAAGAAAGGAACAGGTAGGATTTCACCCGGTTTTAAAAAGGCTCGGATTTCAGGATCTAAATTCCCAAGTAACATCCCTAAACCAATTGGCAGTAAAACAGCGATAAATGCAATAACTGGAAAACTAGAACCTAATAAACCTAGAGACATTAGAGTGAGAAACGGACCATCGTTTAAAGATAGGACCGACACCGCGCCAACATCCGAACGGTTTCCATACTGACCCGTTAAGGCTACATACATTCCACCGTTTCCATTTGTCATAGCGGCAATAATAGCCAAGGTAGACAATCCAAGAATCCCATTCATTGGATCGAAAAAGATGCCAAATAGTAGTCCTATTGCAAGACCTGTTAAATATTTTGAAGATGTGAGCAAGACACCTTTCTTAAGCGCTCGCCCTCCCACTTTCAAATTCATCTGGCTTCCGGCACAGAAGAGAAAGAGTGCAATTAATACGAGTGAACCATTTTTAAATAAAGCTTCCGAAAACCCACCGATTCGTAAAAATTCATAAAATCCCTCTGGTGTTTCGGCGACTCCAAGCTTCTTCAAGAAATTCATGACAACAGGGATATGCATTTGATCAATCGTGTTTAGTAGCGCCCCAAACAAAAGAGGAACAACCATTAACCCACCCGGAACTTTTTCTATCGTTTTTTTTATTTTCATATGCCAAACCACCCTTTATCCATTTAGTTGATTATAGAAAAATGAACGAATAACTTGCTCTGAACAATGTTCTAATAATTCACTTGCACGTTCCATTGCTTCACTCAGCATCATCGGTTGATTAATAATACTGTTCACACTCACTACCCCAAATGGATATAAAGTTTCAACGCCAGGTCCAATAGATCCTGCCAAAATGATAGAGGGAATTCCTTGTGATTTAGCGGCTTGTGCTACTCCCATTGGTGTTTTTCCAGATGCTGTCTGAAAGTCAACCTGACCCTCTCCAGTAATCACAAGATCCGCCCCGATAAGCGCTTGCTGTAATTTCGTATATTCAATCACAATGTCGATCCCTCGCCTCATTTCAGCAGGAAAGAACGCTTGAAAAGCTCCGCCAAGGCCTCCGGCTGCCCCAGCACCTGGTCGGTCATGAAGATGGATTCCTGTGACTTTTTCCACTTCATTTGCCAAATGGGCTAAACATTGATCCAACATTTTTACATCTTCTAAAGTCGCTCCCTTCTGTGGGCCAAAAACAGAAGAAGCCCCATCTGGTCCAATGAATGGATTCTGTACATCGGAAGCTATTAGAAATTTCCTATCTTTAATTCTTTTATCAAATCCACTCATATCGATTGAGTGTATCCGGGCTAATTCAGCTCCACCAAAGGAAATCTCTTTCCCTTCTTCATCTAAAAGCTTCATCCCTAGAGCCTGTAACATCCCAGCTCCTCCATCATTCGTAGCAGAGCCGCCTATTGCTAAAATGAAAGATTGAAACCCATCATCTAAAGCTTGCTTAATTAATTCTCCAGTTCCATAAGTAGTTGTAAGTCTTGGATTAAGCTTGTCAGAGGTAATGCGTGCAAGTCCTGATGCAGACGCCATTTCAATGACACATGTTTCTCCATCACCTAATACGCCGTATTCAGCTTCCACCGCTTCTCCGAATGGCCCAGTAACGGATACATGCTTTCTGCTACCGCCTGTAGCTACAACCAATGTCTCCATCGTCCCTTCACCACCATCAGCTATAGGCAGCAAGACAGTTTCTGCAGCAGGAAATGCCTTTTTAATGCCTTTTTTGATAGAGTTGGCTGCTTCTACTGCACTTAAACTACCTTTAAATGAATCTGGTGCTATAACGATTTTCATAATCCCCCTCCTCTTAAGAGAACGCTTTCATTTTCTAGTTAAATTATAACTGAACTTGACTATTAAAAGCTTCATGTTTAACGTATAAAATACGAGGTTAATTTTCCGAATATTTTGTTCATAGTAACTAAAACGGGGAGGAATTATGTTAACAAGGAGTATTGCTCATACAATTGTTAAGGAAACTTCGATACGACTTAACCGAAATATTAATATTATGAATGATTCTGGTATTATCATCGCTTCCCGTGATGTTGAGAGAATCGATGATATTCACGAAGGAGCACTTCACGTTTTAAAAACCGGACAGACACTAATAATATCCTCTAATCAAAGTGTCTCTTGGAAAGGTTCTCACCCTGGTATCAACCTCCCTATTGTTTTTCATGACAAGATTGTGGGAGTCATCGGCATTACAGGTAATCCAGATGAAATGGCTGATTTAGGGGAATTAGTAAAGATGACAACAGAGTTAATGATAAAGGCTGAATATATGGCTTCCCAGATGGAATGGAAGAAACGGACAAAAGAAATGGTCATTGAAGAATTATTAAAAATTCATCCCTCCTTTGATCAGATTCGTCGTGGTCTTAATTTACTTGGCATTACCTTGCATCGTCCATATAATTCCCTTGTCATTCAAATGGCTGAAGGTACGATTACGAATCATACTATTGTTGAAAAGATAGAAAAAATACTAGGTGAGAAAAGCGGAATTGTTGGTTTTATTAACACGAATCGAATCTTTTTGGCTTTTTCCAACCAAACAGAAATGATGGTTAATCAAAGAATTCGGGAAATTTATCATGCATTAAAAAAACGGCAGCTAACATTTCGCCTAGCATTCAGTATTCCGTTTGATTCCCTAAATAGGTTCAGTCAATCCTATCAAGATTGTGATCTAGCACTTGCAATCAGTGATCCTTCTGAAGAGATTATCTCTTTTGCTGACATTGAGCTCAAAGTTTTAATTCATCAACTGAATCGATATGAATCTGAAAGGTTTTACCAAAGAGTCATGACGAAAACACTCATAAAATATGCCGACACTCTTGAAAGTTTTTTTAAAAATAACTTTAACATCCAACAAACCGCGGATGAACTATTTATCCATAGAAACACCTTGATTTATCGATTGAAGAGAATTGAAGAGGAAACCGGATATAATCCTAAACACTTCAAAGATGCCATCACTTTACAGCTTGCGATTTGGATATCACACAAAATGAAGAATTAAACAAAGTGGATCGTATTTAATGACTCCATTTCGAAAGAACATGAAGAGGGTATCCCGAAAGGTTCTGGCCTTTCTTTTTGGGATACCCTTTTCTTTATATAGAATTAAATAGCTTTTTCCATCTGTCCATCTGCCAAAATAACGGCATTCTCAATATGGGTAGCTCTTATATCGAATACTGGCTTGTCTACTTGTGCCTCACCTGTTAATAACAATTTCACGGCAAGATAAGGGAAGTTTACTCCTGAAAGCGTTGAAATGTGTAAACCACCTGACATACGCGGATTAATTTCTAAAAGCTTCGGAATGCCTTGATTATATTTTACTTGCACATTATACACGTACGGAATGTTGTAAATGTCATGAATCGACTGGGCTAATTGGAGTAGCTCAGGTACTTCCTCAAGCTCACGAATCCTTCCCCCCGCTTTCTTACGAGGTACAGCTGCAAGAAGTTCTCCTCCATAAGCCAGGCAATCAATGCTATATTCAAAATCAGCCAAATATTCCAATACCATTAATGATTGAAAAGAAGGTTCTGTTGACAAAATTTTATAGGCTTCAGTAAACGAAATTTTATGTGATACATTACCAAATAAATCTTTCAACCCGTCCTCTTCATCTTTAATTACTCTGAATCCTTCACCGCCCCTACCGTCAACCGGCTTGAGGCAGACCGTTTTCCCACTGCTATGTAATTGATGGTATGCTTTTGCAAATTGCTCAGCGGTTGTTACAATATGATAGTCCGGTATAAATTTCGCTAATCCATTTTTCTCGAAAGATTCATAGAGCTTTCCTTTATCCGATATTGTCTCCATTAACGAATAATCATGAATCACTAAGACGCGCGTCCCTACCTCATCGAATCGTTTAAGCTGCTTCGAGATTTCCAATGCGTGCTGATATGGTATGAATACATCAATCTGATTCTTTTTACAAAAATCAACACAATATTGGATATACGCTTCGCCATCTATGTCAGGCTCCGTTTCTGAATGGTCACACACATGAAAATACACCGTATTTGAATTAGAATGCGTCCCGAAAATCTCGAACTCCATTCCATCAGGATTATTTTTTATCGCTTCAATAAAATGATACGCTGTCGAAAACCAGCGATTGAACCAAATTCTTTTCTTCATCTAATATTTCCTCTCTTACACTTATTAGGCATCATTATGATATAGTTTTACCATTTTCATAATAATTTATTCTATAATTCTCCAAGAAAGCTTTTCTCCACAAAAGAATGGATGCCGATTTAATGGTAAGAAACGATTTACGCATGTATCTGATGTACAAAAGGTTTATCCCGGTTTAACCTCCCACTGTCCCACTGATTGAAGTTCCACTTTATTTTTTATTCCCTTTCATCATTTGCGAACCGATTGCACCAACTATTAAAATGATAAATGAAATGATATTCGTGTCTTTAAAAAAGGTTGTAAAGGGAACATTCAGAAATAAAAACACAGCCGTCATAATGCGTCCTACTAATAAGACAAGTCCGATTACTAACATCCAATTAAATAGTTTCTCTAAAAAAATCATCGAATTCCCCTTTATTATTTATTTAATAACTTCCCTCATCCAGTCGCTTTTTGTACAATTTTAATTAATTCATTACTATATGTTTCTAAATCTACTTTTTGAGTATGGTTTGGATGAACCATCATGTATTCTCCAATTGCTCCTTGAATCATATTCGCCATGACATGGATATTAAACGCACCAAATTCTCCTTTTTCTTGGCCCTCACGTAAGATTTCTCGAAGTTCATGCAAAATGACATCATCTTCTTCTTCATCATTTAATTTATAATACGGAATATTTTCTGGTGTTCTTGCATTGAAAATAATTTCTAATAAAGCTGCATTATGACTAGGGTAAGTGCCTTGATAAGCCAAACTAGATTCGATAAACACATGCAATTTCTCTCGAGGGGTGCTTTCCATTTGTACTCGAGTAAGTATGTAAGTCGAAGAACTTTCAATCAGCTTCATGAGAAGTTGATTCATTAAATCACTTTTATCAGAAAAATGATAAGAAATTAATGCTGTACTAATACCAGCTGTTTTTGCAATTTTTGACAAACTTGTCTTCACATAGCCTATTTCATCGAGCGTTTTAATCGCTGCCTTAATGATTTGCTCACGTCTTGCTTCTGCTATAAATGACTGGTTTTCCTCTACAGGTGGCTTATTTTCATTCACAAAATATCTCCTCACTTTTGTTCACAAGATCAGGAATCAAAATAAATACTTCTGATAAATATTAATTGGTCGTTTAATTATTTATTTGATTAATCAATCAATAATATCATAAGTGATGAGACAAGGTCGAATAAAGTGAAAATTCAATCAGTAGGGGGTTCTTCATCCCCCACTGATTGTATTTTCACTTTTATTAGACTCATCTTTTACAACAAACTTCGACTTGCCTGTATAGAATAGGGCTTCTTGGGATGTACCGACTTACGATTCAATGGTTTCATCGGATCTTTTCGTAGAACCAATCCATCAATTATCTAAATTTTCGATTAATTTTATGATCATTTTTTATTCTAAATTGACTATACAAGTTCATCAAACAAGTAATTAAGGCTTTCAGTCATCGATGGATGGGTATAGATTTGATTTTTCAAAGTATAATAAGTATCTCTCGTATCCATATTGTATTTAATTAAATTTATGATTTCATACGATTCTGCACAAAAAAGAGCTGCACCCAAAATTTTATCTGAATCTTTCTCAACAATTACTCGTAACATTCCTTCAGTTTCACCTATTAATTTCGCCCTTGGAATATCAGCCGCTGCCAAAGTAAACAGATCGAAGTTCAGATTTTTCTCTGTTGCTTCTTTTTCAGTCAAACCAATTCTGGATAGAGGAGGGTCAATAAATACCGAATAGGGTAGATATCCTCTTTTCTCTTGGTTATATTCTTTTCCTCCAGTTAATTGATCCGCTACGATTCGGTAATCATCTAAGGAAACATACGTAAATTGCGGTCCACCCTTCACATCACCGATCGCAAAAATATGAGGTGTAGATGTTCGCAACTGATTATCGACAACAATCTCTTTTCGCTTACCCGTTTTAACGCCTGCTTTTTCCAACTGTAAACCATCGGTGTTTGGCTTTCGACCCGTTGCCAGTAATATAGCGTCAGATTGAAAAATTTTTTCAGAGTTTTCCTTCGTAAACTCGATAACTAGTTGATCCCCTTCTACTTTTTTACTTTGTGCTTGTAGATAGATTTCGATCCCTTTCTTTTCCAATGTCTCTCGAACAGCTTTAGCGACATTTTCATCTTCTTTTGGCAGGAATGTGTCCCCTCGATCAAAAATGCGGACCTTGGAGCCAAAATCTGCATACATCGAAGCAAATTCCAAGCTGATATATCCACCGCCAATAATGGATAAAGTTTGTGGCAATCTTTCTTCATTAAGAAGTGTATCGCTCGTATATACAACCGGGTTATTCTTAATGCCAACAATATCAGGAAGAACTGGCGTTGCACCTGTATTAATAATAATCGTTTCCGCTTTTATTTGAATCATTCCATTTTCTTGTTCGACAGAAAGAGTATGTTCATCAACAAATGAAGCAAATCCATCAATCACTTCTGCCACTTCCGATTTATTCACTTTTTTATAATTGCCAAGACGCAATTTATCGATAAATTCCTTCTTACTTACCACCACAGAAGCATATGCCTTTGCTTTTTCTTCCCACTCTTGATTTTTATGAACTTGTAATTTTTTCGCTTCATGAATCAAATATTTTGTCGGAATACAAGCCACATTAATGCATGTCCCTCCATACATTTTCTTCGATTTTTCAACTACCGCAATTTTCCTCCCGCGTTTACCAAGAAAGGATGCCAGTGTTTTCCCACCTTTACCGAATCCAATAATAGCCACATCATATTGTTTCATTTAAACTCTCTCCTTTCCTTTTTCGCACTCTTTCTTACTATTCCCCTAATAATAAGAACCACAAATGTGATTGTGTATTCTAAACTAGATTCTCGCTCCCAAAAACATCCTTTCAGTCAACTGATCGTGCTTATACATCAATACCCACATCCTCCATAAATAAACGGTTCATTTTCTTAACATGCACGTTTTATATTTGAGTTTAACGCATGGAATACGTATAAAAAAAAGATGACTCAACTAGGGATTTCTCCCGTTTAAGTCATCTTGTCAACTTAATTTGCCGTGTCTTCCAATTGTCGGTTGTAGAGTCCATAGTAAAATCCTTTTTCCTGAAGCAATGAGCGATGTGATCCTTTTTCAATAATTGCACCGTCTTTTAGTACAAGGATTTGGTTTGCTTTTTGAATCGTATTCAATCGATGTGCAATGACGAAACTAGTTCTTCCTTTCATTAATCGTTGCAGGGCTTCTTGGATCTTCACTTCAGTAATCGTATCAATACTGCTAGTTGCTTCATCTAAGATTAAAATGATCGGATCAGCCAAAATCGCTCGAGCAATGGAAAGGAGCTGCCTTTGTCCTTGACTGATTCCGCCTCCGTCTTGCATCAGCTGTGTTTCATACTGATTCGGGAGCTTCATAATAAACGAGTGAGCATTTGCCTGTTTAGCAGCGTTCAGTACTTCTTCGTCGGTTGCATCCAGTCTGCCATAACGGATATTTTCTATGATCGTTCCTTGGAATAGGAACGAATCTTGCAAAACAAAGCCCATATGCCGGCGTAAACTCGACCGCTTTACGTGTTGAATATCATGACCGTCGACAAGAATACTGCCGCTGTCTGGATCATAAAAACGAGATAGCAAATTAATAAGGGTTGTTTTTCCTGCTCCAGTCGGACCTACAAGTGCAATCGTTTCTCCTGGAGATACGCCGAAACTTACATCATGTACAGTATTCCCTGACTTTTCATAGGAAAAAGAAACAGACTGAAAGGCAACGTGTCCTTCTACAACGCTCAACTCTTCCGCATCCTTCTCATCCCGTTCTTCAATCTCTTCATCTAAAATTTCAAATACACGTTCAGCCCCTGCAACAGCAGATAACAATGTATTAAATTGGTTAGCTAAATCATTTAACGGCCGAGTAAATTGCCTAGAATACTCGGTAAAAATTACGATGGTTCCAATTGAAATTTGCCCTTTTAATGCCAGATACCCGCCAAATCCAGCAACAATGGCAAAGCTGAGGTTATTGAGCATATTCATTAGTTTCGGGATAAACCCGGAATAGGCTTGAGCCAAATAACCTGACTGCTTCAATTTTTTACTGCGTTCAATAAAGTCCTCAATCACTTTATCTTCTTGCGAAAAAGTTTTCACGATTCGTTGTCCAGAAATCGTTTCCTCAATAAATCCATTTAAAGAGCCCAAATTTCGCTGTTGTTCTTTAAATAATTTCCCTGTCCGTCCTGTAATCCATCTCATTCCGTAAAACATGATGGGTACGATGATGAGCGTTAACAAGGTTAATAACGGACTAAGCCAAAGCATAACTGCTATCGTCCCACTTAACGTCAGGACACTTGAAAAAATTTGAATGACCGAGCTGTTCAATGTCGAACTGACATTTTCAATATCATTGGTTACTCGACTCATTAGTTCACCATGCTTGCGGTGGTCGAAAAATGGAATCGGCAGTTTATGCAAGTGCCCAAAAAGCTGTTGTCTCATCTGATAAACTGAATCTTGAGCGATGCCGATCATCCAGTAGTTTTGTAGCCAAGTCGATAGTGAGTAAAACACGTAGACGATAAATAAGCCTATAAGCATCATTGTTAATCCGTTAGACTTTTTCATTACAATAAATTCGTCAACGGAGACGCCTACTAAATACGGACCAAGTAGCCCCAACCCTGAGCTCACCACGACCATGAATAACACGAGAAACAGCATCGTTTTATTCGTTTCCAGATAGCTCCAGATCCGTTTAACGGTCCCCATCCAATTTTTCATTTTCACTTTTGATTTCTTATCATTATGATGAGTGGGAGGTACTCTTTTCAAGGGTCAGTCCCTCCTTTCCCATTTGAGACAGCACAATCTGCTGATATAATGAATGACTAGCCACAAGCTGTTCATGCGGGCCTTTTGCAATCAGTTCCCCTTCTTCAAGCAACAAAATTTGATTGGCTTCCTTAGCGGTACTCACCTTTTGCGTTATGATCAATGTCGTACATGTATAGCTTTTTAATGCATTCAACAGCTTAGCTTCTGTTTTTAAATCCAGCGCACTTGTACTATCATCTAGTAGCAGTATTTTTGGCTTTCTAACTAACGCACGGGCAATAGCTAATCGCTGCTTTTGCCCTCCAGAAAGATTGACCCCTTTTTGACCAAGTGGCGTGTCATATTGATTCGTAAGCGCAGAAACCGTTTCATGAATTTGCGCATCTTTGGCCGCCGTAATGATTTCCGCCATACTCGCATCATCTTTTCCCCATGCGATATTATCTTGAATCGAACCTGAAAAGAGCAGTGCCTCCTGTGGGACAAAGCCAATTTTTTTCCGCAATATGTCTAGCTTCATGGTCGTAATATCTTCACCATCGATTGTAATTTGACCTTGGTCGACATCAAATAGCCGCGGAATCAATTGAAATAGCGATGTTTTTCCTGAACCAGTAGCCCCCATAATTGCAATCGTTTCGCCTGCTTTTGCCGTAAAGGTAATATTCCGTAAAGCATCCGTATCCGCAGTTGGATATCGGAATGAAACATCTTTGAATGTAATTTCCCCGCTATGAATCTCATTTCCTCTGCTTTCTTCTTTCGTGTCAAGTAAATCAACTTTTGTGTCCAATACATCGTTAATTCGACTCGCGGATGCTTGAGCACGAGAAATGGACATAATTAACCAGGATAATACAGATAACGAAGATGTGATTCTTGTCGCATAGTTGACAATAGCAACCACTTCTCCAACTTGAACAGTACCAGTAGCCATTTTCTTTTGCCCAAGCCACAGAATGATAATAAGTCCCACATTCATGACAAGTAACAGAATCGGTGTTGACACTTCAATGAATCGTAGTGAAGATGCTGTTTTCTTTTGTAAAGCATCATTTGCCTCATTAAATCGACTTGCTTCATGTTCTTTACGTAAAAAAGCTTTAATGAGGCGCATTCCCATTAAATTCTCCTGCATGACTCCATTTACGTTATCCAGCTTTTCTTGAACAAATCGAAACATCACCGATGCCCGCTTCATTACCCAGGCTAAAAACAAGATGAGCACAGGAATGGAAATTAAGAGGACCAACGCCAATTTCCAGTTAACAAGCAAAGCCATTACTGTACCGAGAATGATAAGTAACGGCGCACGGAGCATGATCCTCATCGCCATAAACACAGTATTCTGCAAAACTGTAACGTCATTCGTCATCCTAGTAATCAGTGAGGATGTTGGATATTTCGTTAAGTTGGTGAATGAAAACGCTTGTACTTTCTTGATCAAATGACTTCGAATGTCATAGCCAAAACTTTGGCTCACATGTGACGCAGCAAACGAGTTAATGATTCCACCGATAAAGGAGAAGATAGAAATCCCCACCATTACACTTCCCCATTTGATGACAACGGAAAGATTCTCCTGCATAATACCATCATCAATTATTTTTGCCATTAACAGCGGTTGCAGCAACTCCACACCTAATTCAGCCAGCATAAGGAAAAGAGCGAGCGCCACCATCATTCGATAAGGCTTTAAATACGAATAAATCTTCATACACTTCACCATGATTTCCTTTCGCAAAATTTCTATTTCAAAGTAAACAAGTGTAAGTTCTGTGAGCAATGAACTTTGACTAATCTGTTCCTGTTCCCGGCCTTGGTTTTACACCGGCCTGTCTCGCATCATGCAAGCCTTCATTTAAGGAACTATTTAGTGAAACGAAAGATCGATTCTTTTATCATACAATTATTTTTGATATTTTTAAATAGTCTGAATTATACTTTATCATCCTTCTCTTAAAAAACCGAATAACTTTTCTATTATTCCCTTGACATATTTGATAAAATAAGAGAAGATTTAATTGATAATGATTTTCAATATCATTATCGACTTCTGAATCTCGAAAAATTATGCTCTTAGCATAATAGATTGCTTAAATGGTGAGCCTACTTATTAGTAGCCACTATAGATGAATTGCTGATTCCCATATGTGTTTCATGCTTATTACTTAAAAATAACTAGAATATTGCCCCCTCTTTATTCCAGATGTTTTTACCCCCTACTTTTAAGCATATATGGGATCAGCATTTTCTTTTGAATATTTACTGAATTCTTTATATACTACAGGTAACATACATATTAACAGTTATGCTATGTAATCCGTTTACACACAGTTCTTCAATCACATTCAGATGAAGGAGTCTATTAAAAATGAGCTTATCGACCATTATTAAAGAGAGACGTACAGTAAAACGCTATAAGGATACACCGGTTTCTGTTGACTTGATTCAAGAGCTGCTAGAGACGGCTGTTTGGGCGCCGAATCACAAGATGACGCAGCCTTGGCGCTTCATCTTTGTTCAAGGAGACAGCCTGATCGCGTTAGCTGAAGCTGCTCGTGATGCAGCCATGACTAAGGAAAAAGATCCTGCGAAAAAGGAGGCTGCGGGTCAACGTGAGTTTAATAAAGTCAGTACCCCTCCCTCCATTCTTCTTGCTGTTATGAAGGAAGATCCTAACCCTGTTACTCGTGAAGAAGATTTGGCAGCTATAAATTGCGTCATTCATAATTTCACATTATTGGCATGGGAACAAGGACTAGGAACATTTTGGGCGACTTATGCCACGATTTTTGCTACGCAATTCCGGGAAACTGCAGGCGTGCAACCAGGAGAAAAAATCGTTGGTAGTATTCATGTCGGTTATCCAGATATGATTCCAAATCCACGTGAGCGCAAATCTATTGAAGAAATTTTCACTGTTTTATAATTTTAAAAGGGTAAACGCGAACAAGCGCTTACCCTTTTTTGAACTTTAAAATACACTTAACGGATTGCCGGGATTTTAATTTTCACCGTAAACTCTTCTTCTTTATATACAAAATCCAGGAAACCATGATGTTCCTTTATAACATCATGAATCAATTTGGTTCCGAGCCCTTCATGCTTACCCGTTTTCGTCGTTTTCCCATACGTTTCAAACAATGAATCGAGAATGGACGTAGGAATCGGTTTACTATGATTCTTGCAAATTAATACATATAACCCACTTCTTTTATACAATTGCAAACTAAGCAAAGCTTCTTTCTTATGTTCACTTTGCCATTCCTCGCAAGCATCAATACTATTGGATAAAAGATTGCCTATCAGTGTAACGATCTCTTTATCTGACAGCGGCATTGTTGACAACGGCAAATCCAAATCATAGACGACTGAAATCCCAGCATTCTGTGCGCGTCGATACATTTGATGCAGTATTCCCGCAACCATCCCTTTTTCTCCTTTAATCGACAGATTTGTTTCTTTATATCCGTCTACTAAATCATCTAAATAAGCCTTTGCCTCTCCATTCTGTTCATTTTCCAGCATAAAGTGAATCGCTGAAACATGTTTAAGGAAATCATGCCTTTCACCGCGGACAACACGAAACGTTTCATTAAAGTGAGTACGTTCTTCTTCAAATTGCTTTCCCTCTACTAACAATGCCGAAACTTTCCATGCGCAGTTTTGCCTGACTATTTCAATAGCGACAAATAATAGAAACGGAACAAGATAAATGAACGATGGCTTATTAACTGCATAAATAGATAGCAACAAAAGCTGCATAACCAGTAACATTCCATTGAAACTTCTTCCTAAACTCGCTATCTGTATGAATGTTTTTTTAAAGAAGTAATAAATGATTCCTATCACTAGTACACATGGTATATAGATAGGTATTCCCCAAGGTAATAGCATCAAAAGCGCATGCAAATGAACAATCCCAAGCACTGCGATAAATCCCCAATACATCAGAAACGGTTTCAAGTCTTCTCCATCCTTTAAAAATAATGATTTTGTAAAAACTCGACTTTTTCCTTTGTAATCATCGCCTGTTCTTCCATTCCTTCAAAGGTGACGATATAAGAAGTTTTTGCATAGAGCGAGAAGTTTTTCACATAGTGAATATTAATGATGAATGATCGATGAGAGCGAAGGAAATCACGCTCACGCAATTCACCTTCTAATTCATTAAGAGTTTGATAGGTTTTTATCGGACCTGACTTCGTATGTATCGTTGTCGATCGGCCAGACCTTTCGATAAAAACAATATCCTTCTTTTGAATAATATGTATATCGTTTTTTTGCTTTAAGTATAGCCTACCTGTAATCTCAGCCGATTTAGATTTCTCCATCAACCGCTCAATCGATTGGATTAACCGATCCTTTGAGTAAGGCTTCATGATATAGTCGTGTACATTCAATTCAAAAGCATGCACCGCATATCCACTCGTACCTGTAACGAATATGACCGAAATGTCTAGCGCATGAGAATGAATGATATCCGCCAGCTCATAGCCAGATAAATTCGGCATTTCAATATCCGCAATCAATAAATCAATCGATTCCTTCTTGATCTGATCATACGCTTCTTCCGCGGAAACGGTCGAGAACACAACCTCTACGTCTGAAATTCCTTGCACAATAGCAAGTAACTTATCTAAATCGATCATTCGATCATCTACAAGACCAACCTTCATACAATCACCCTCATTTGCCTGTTGCTTCTTCTATTTTACCATCTCAACATGGAAAAATGACCTTTTCGCGACAATAAATGGTATTTTCACGACATAGTTGCAGATTCCTTCCAGAATTCTTTGTATGATAAGAACAAGAAAACAAACGAGTCAGGAGGAATGAAAATGATTGAAATTCATGAAGTGACAAAAAAGTTCCAAGATAAAAAAGTATACATTACCGCATTAAAGCATGTTTCTTTTTCTGTAAAAAAAGGCCAGGTGGTTGGTTTACTCGGTGAGAACGGTGCTGGAAAAACAACTTTGTTGCGAACGATCGCAACTCTGCTTACGCCAACAGACGGGCAAGTATTGGTAGCGGGATATGACACATTGAAACATGCAGATCAAATCAAAAAAAGAATTGGGGTATTGTTCGGTGGGGAGACTGGTCTATACGACCGTCTTACCGCCCGTGAAAACTTAGAGTATTTCGCCATGTTATACGGATTAAGCAAACATGAAACGAAGGTACGTATCGATGACTTGGCAAAAATGTTCGGGATGAAAGACTATCTAAATAGGAAAGTAGGCGGTTTTTCCAAAGGGATGCGTCAAAAGGTAGCTATTGCAAGAACACTGATTCATAATCCAGATATTATCCTATTTGACGAACCGACAACTGGTCTCGATATTACATCTTCCAATGTCTTTCGCCAGCTCGTCCATCAGCTAAAGCGCGATGGAAAGACGATTATCTTCTCAAGCCACATTATGGAAGAAGTTTCTATGCTTTGCGACACTGTTGCGATGATGCATAAAGGAGAACTTGTCTATCACGGCGACCTAGAAAATCTTTACAAATCTGAAGGTAGCCGCGATTTAAACTATATTTTCATGAGCAAACTTGTAAGGGGGAATGGAAACTATGCTTCTTAATATCTATCTAAAAGAAATAAAAGACTGCTTCCGAGATCAGAGGACTTTATTGCTGACTGTTCTTCTGCCGATTGTCATGATGACTGGTTTAACATTATTTTATGAGAAATTAGTCTCCGATGGTGGCGATGATACGTACAAACTTGCTGTTGATACCTCTTTCGGTACAGATGAAGCGAATCTTTTTGAGGCCTATAAGAATATTGAACTTGTTAAGTCTATAAATCCCGAAAAAACCGTACAGGATGGAGACGCACAAGCTGCCCTTTTATTATCGCCTGGTTTTATCCACAATATTGAACACGCTAATGAAGCGTCGGTAACACTTATTGGCGATTCTTTCAGCCAAAACTCAGCTAACCTAATGAACATCGTTACGAATGCTTTATCCAACTATGAAATGTCTGTTATTTCAGATCGTTTGCAAGCCCAAGAAATAGATTCAGCATTAATCGAGCCATTTACGATTCATCAAAAAGAAATGTCCGAAGAAAACCCTAACATTAATTTAATTGCGATGTTAATTCCAATGATGTTAGCTCTTGCAATTGGTATAGGTGCAGGTCCAGCAGCTTCCGATTTATTCGCTGGTGAAAAAGAAAAGAAAACGATGGAAGCTCTATTAATGACACCAGTAAAACGTTCCACCTTGCTTCTCTCAAAATGGTTAACAATCTCAACCATTGGTGCCATAACTGGAATCATCACGTTAGTCGTTGTAGCATTAGAAATTACCTTTTTAACAGAAAACCTAAAAAAAGCCGTTTCATTTGGTGACAACGCCTACCTGGTCATCAGTCTAGCTATATTAGTTTCGATCATCTATGCCATGTTCATTGCATCCCTTCTTATGGTGACGAGCATCATTGGGAAAACTATCAAGGAATCACAAAGCTACAGCACACCAATCCTAATGGTTGCAGTCTTCCCAACTTTATTTACTTCAACTATAGGGATTAATGAACTTTCATACCAGCACTTTGTCATTCCAATCCTAAACATATTCAGCCTGCTAAAGGAATTAATCTTTGGCATCATCAACTATGAACATATTATGCTTACAATCGGCAGTAACCTAATTTGCATGATTCTCTTCTTCATCATCGGAAGAATCATGTTCATGAAAGATAAATGGGTGATGAATTAAATTAAAAGGATGACTCTCGGTAAAAAACTTCCCCTGAGTCATCCTTTTTCTTATTTATTAAAATTTAATTTTCCTTATTCCGAGTAGCAAAAAAACACACCCAAATAGTAATAAAATACCCACATTGTCTAAAATAGCAAAGAAAGTACTCCCATTCGCAATTTCCTCAATTCCTCTCATCGCCCATGTTTGCGGTAAAAACTCAGCCATTTTTTGCATAAAAACTGGCTCAATTTCTAGTGGCCAGTATACGCCTGCAATCATACATGTGGAAATTACAAGAAGATTACTAAGCATCGATTGCTGTTCAATGGTCTTTACTGTTGTGGCAATCAGTAAACCCAGTCCGACAATTGCAAGTATTAGTGCAGATAATAAAATCAGGAGATAGAAAGGATTACCCCAGCTAACATCAAACAAAAAATGAGTAGTAAGAATTAATACACCAAATTGAATCCAGCCGATTAAGAAGAAAGATAATAAATAGCCAACAGCAATTTCAGTTCTGCTGGCAGGCATAATCATTAACCTCTGCCAGACACCATTCGTTCGTGCTTCTAGAATCGTTCCGGTCACACTCAGCACACTTATCATCAGAAACATGATGGAAAATCCTGAAGCACTTCTTGATAAACTGTCTTGTGAATGCTGGTTTATTTCTAGCGTCGTCTTTTTACTAACTGTTGCTTCTTTTGCATCATCCCTTAGTTTCGTAAACATTGTCTCCCAGTTCTCCCCTGTCAACTTGCTCCATTCTTTAGAAGCCACAGCTTGGATACGCGTTTCCGCAAGTTTGTTAGCAATAAACTCAGTTAGCACTTCACTCCCTGTAAATTCAGGTACCCGCTGCAGGGACAATACCGGTATTTTCGCATTCATTTCTTCTTCAAACCCTTTATCAATTGTAAGTACGACAGGAGTAGTCTTTTCTTTTAATTGCGATAATGCAACAGTTTTTGATTCCTGTTCTACTTGAAATAAGCGTTGATCTTCTACCATTGCAGTGACAAACGAAGAAGACAACATCGATTGGTCTTGATCAACCACTAGTACCCTTTGAACCGGTTCCTCATCAGTTGTGAGCAAATGACCAAACAGCAATGTAAACACTAATGGCATAGCAAACATGACCAGATAATTACGTCGGTTGGAAAACACCATTTTTATCTCCCACATACAAAGCGCCCATATCTTCTTCATTTGGCACCACCTTTAAATCCTGATTCCAACCTTAGGATTGCAATCAGTAAAGAAATAATTCCAATCGACAATAAGACCATAATAGGCGTGAGTAGTTCCGCCCAAGATACACCGCTCATACTATCTAACCAGCCGGTCAGTGCCCAGCGATTAGGTGTGAACTTAGATAAACTCTTTAAGGCATCAGGAAATTGTGATAACGGCAGCATGGAACCCCCTATTAATGCGAAAATTTGTACCCCCACTCCACTAATTAGATCTAATGTTTTCAATTTGGTAATAAACGCAGCTAGAATCATAGATATTCCAGCAACGGCTACTCCGTATGCAAGACCCGTCGCAATGACCTGCCATGCATGATTTCCCCAATCCACTTGAAATACGATCAAAGTTGCCAAATAGAAAAGCAGAAATTGTATCGATGCGAAAAGAAACGTGCCATAAAATTTACCAAGAATAATTGATGTATTGCTGATAGGTGCACTTCTAAGCCTTGCTAGCGTATTACTTTCCCTTTCTTTCGTAATGGACTTCGCTCCTATTGTCACATTAAATAATAAAAACATCGCCGCCATTGCCGCTGTATAATATTGCATGGCAGAAACGGACTTCTCACCAATAGATGTCTCTTTAAACATGACTTCTTGATTACTAGCCGATTGAATGGTTTCGATTATATGTTCCATAGAAGCAGCTTGGTTTGTTTCTCGTAAATGAGCAACAACCGTATTGGTCGTATTTGAAATGACTTGGCTCCTTTTAATAAATGAATCAATAATAGAAGTAATGACAGAGGCTTTGAGCTGTTTTTTGGGATCTGTCAGCAGTTCTGCTCCTTGAAGCCTTCCTTCTCCTAACTGAATACTCCAATTACTCGGTATCATGACAGCAACGTCAATTTCTCCTGATTTCAACATTGTCTCAAGATTCTCTCTTGTCATTGCTGTTTTCAATTTTACAAAGGACGTTTTCTTTAATACTTCATTTTTCAATGACTCACTTAATGGATCCGATTCATTACTGATCAATCCAACAATTGTTTCTGGGAATTCAGTATCTTCACCAAAAACATTCTTAAGTGCCGATCCTAAAATCGCTGTTAATAGCAATGGCATGATTAGCATCATAATGATTCCACGGCGGTCTTTAATCCGAATCAAAAAATCATTCCAAGCGATAAGTAAACTCTTCATTCTATCCCTCCTAATCTCGTAATGAGCGTCCGGTTAATTGTAAAAACAGACTCTCTAAATTAGGTTCTTTTCGATTAAAGGAGAGAATTTGAATATTCGCTTGAACCAATTTGGCAATCACATCACTCGTTGTATTCATTCCTGGCGCTACCAACAATTGTAATGTATGATTCTCATGATCTACTTGAACACTCTCTACTTTTGATATATTTTTCAATTCAGTTACTACCGCTTCGGTGATCGAACTAACATGCAAATCCAGTAGTGTCCCACTTGAAAGGCGATTAATTAATTCAGTTTTCGAGCCAACTGCAATCATTCTTCCATGATCGATAATCCCAATTCGATTACATAAGAAATCGACTTCTTCCATGTAATGACTCGTATAAATGACCGTCATGCCATTCTGGTTTAATTGTTGCACCGTTTCTAGAATATGATTGCGCGATTGTGGATCAATGCCGACTGTCGGTTCATCCATAATTAATAATTCGGGTGCATTCATAAGAGCGGCACCAATATTAATTCTTCTTTTCATTCCACCAGAAAACGTTTCAATTTTCTGTTTCGCTTTTTCCTCTAGTCCGACTGTTTCCAGAACCTCTGCTGCCTTTTTTCTAGCAGCCGATCGGTTCAACCCATACATTCTTCCCCAGAATACTAAATTGGAAAATGCCGACATCGTCGGATACAATGCGATTTCTTGAGGAACAATGCCGATTTTCTTCTTAACAGCCATGGGATCCTGCTTCACCGATCTGCCCCCTACTAGGATTTCTCCTGTATCATACGGAAACAATCCACATATGAGTGAAATCGTCGTGGATTTACCCGCACCATTAGGACCTAAGAGCCCAAATGCCTCCCCTTTCTTTACTGAAAAAGAAACATCACACACTACTTCATTTTTATGAAACGACTTACTTATCTGATTAACCTGCAACATTTGCTTCCCTCCCTCTTCCTATTTTCATCATATGAGAGGTGGCGAGACTTTCCATCTAGCTTCCGATAGAAATTGAAGCATAAAAAAAAGACCTTCACTATGCTGAAAGTCATGAATGCTTGGGTCAAGATAGTGCTCAGAACTTAAGGAAAAGTAACTACCCCATATCGAACAGCAAAAATCGCCGCTTGTGTTCGATCGCGGAGCTCTAACTTATTAATAATGTTCGATACATGGTTTTTTACTGTGCCTTCGGTAATAAACAGGGTATTAGCAATTTCTTTATTGTTGTACCCATAGCCTAAATATTTCAACACGTCCACTTCACGGCTTGTTAATTCATGAAAAGTAGCGGGAACCTCCACTTCATTCGACGCAGAATCGAGATACTTAATTCTCTTCATTTCTTTCACCATTTGACCAGTTGCTTCTGGGGGAAGGACAATTCCTCCTGACTGGACCGTCAACATCGCCTGGACAATTGTGTCAGTCGACATATCTTTCAATAAATACCCACTCGCTCCTTCTTCTAGTGCTGAAAAGATTAATTCACTATCATTAAATGTCGTCAGCATCAAGACCTTCATCTCCGGAAAATGAGATTTGATTAGCTTTGTTCCATCAACCCCATTTACACCTGGCATCCGGATATCCATTAAGATCATGTCCAGTTGTTTTCGTTTGGCGCATTCGTATGCTTCTTGTCCGTCAGTTGCCGTTCCAACAACATCAACCTCTGAACGCAAACTTAAGAGTGCAGCCAACCCTTCTCGTATAAGCGGTTGATCATCTACAATCAAAACCTTTATCATACGTCTCCTCCAATGATCCATTGCTTTTTTGTAAGCGCAAATTCAATATACGTGTAAAATCCCTTTCCCTCGATACTCTCAAATCGCAGTGTCCCATCATGTTCCTTCATCCGTTCTTTCATATTTCTTAGCCCGAACCCTGGTTTGATTTCATTTATGCCTATTCCGTTATCTGTAATGTTCAATGTAATTTTCTCTGGGAAGCAGCCAAGATGTATCGTGCTCATTGTTGCTGCACCATGTCTTTTCGCATTCGTTAGCGTTTCCTGAATGACTCTACTTATCGTAAGCTGTAATGACGTGGGGATGATAGCTGGATCCCCTTCTAATTCTAGAATGGATTGCATATCAGTAGAATGATGAAAGTCTTCAAGCATGATACGGACTGATTGAATAAAAGATATCGATTCAGTCGTATCATTTTCAAGTGTTTTTACCGAAAAACGAATCTCTTCTAAAGCACTCCGAACCAAGTTATCACAAACTCCTACTATTTCTTTTGATTTCTTTTCATCACGATTCATAAGTTCTTTTGCCAGCTCTAATTGGACAAGTAAGGCAGTCATTTTATGCCCCACCGTATCATGAATCTCTCGTGCAATCCTATTTCGCTCACGAATTAATGTTAATTGCTCAAGTTGCTGTGAATATTGAGTCAACTGTTGGTGAGCTTGGGATAGTTCTGTATGGGACTCATTTAATTGTTTATACTGTTTGCGGACTGTTTCGCTTGCAGCAAACAGCCTGTGAATTAAATTCCCAACAACCGCTCCAAATACGACAAAGGAAAAATTGGCTACATTTTCAAAGAAAAGAATTTGACTGGTGTGAATATACGCGAAAAATAACGCAAAGCTCCATAATAGGAAGAAGACAAAAACATGGACTCCCAGTATTTTTTTTCTTGCTTCTACAATAAATAATGTAATAGCTGTAACGCCAACAAGTATTAAATATAGAGTCGTTCCTGGAAAAACAAAGGCAAACAGAAAACTTAGTACCCCGTCAACATTAATAGCTGCAAGGCGCCACTTTCCTGGGTCAAAATAAAATTGACACACATGATTGGCAATAAATACTAGAGCAGCGATTCCGATAAAGATTTGTACACCACTATTATTTGAGGGAGTACTCGTAAAATAAATTAAACTGATTAATAGAAACATGACAATTCTGAGATTCGTTAACCAAATTCCCATACTTTCTCCCCACTTCCAAAATTTACTTTTTTCATGACAAGAAAATCATATCATGAAAAGGGGTTTCAAAAATAAAAAGGCAAACACATCAACTGTGTCTGCCCGTCTTGTTATACATTCACCGCTACATTTGTGAAAAACTCCTGATATAACGCACGAACGGCTTTTTCTTCATCTCGCGCTTTGATGCCAAACATCATGCTTACTTCTGAAGAGCCTTGGTTAATCATCTCAATGTTTACTTTTGCATTAGCAAGAGCCTTCGAAGCCCGAGCTGTCGTACCTACATTATGCTTCATTCCTTCACCGACAACCATAAGCAAAGCGAGATCATGCTCCACCTTCACTTCATCGGCATGAAGTTCATTCATGATTCTCTCCACAATGTTAGTCTCGATTTCCTTGTTCAATCGGTGCTCTCTTAAAATAATCGTCGTATCATCAATTCCTGATGGAATATGTTCATAAGAAACATGAAAATCTTCTAAAATTTGTAGTAATTTGCGTCCAAACCCAATTTCACGGTTCATTAAGTACTTTCCTACATAAATGCTACAGAACCCTTTGTCACTAGCAATCCCAACAACAGGACCATTCTCGTTTTCACGAGTATTGACAACTTTTGTCCCAGGTGCAGATGGATTATTCGTATTTTTTATTTGCACGGGAATTCCTGCACGAAAAGCCGGGAAGAGCGCTTCATCATGGAAAACGGAGAATCCTGCGTAAGATAACTCGCGCATTTCACGATATGTAAGTTCCTTGATTGGCTTCGGATTTTCAACGACAGAAGGGTTAACTGAATAAACAGCATCCACATCCGTGAAATTCTCATACAAATCCGCTTTCGTTCCATTGGCGAGAATTGAACCCGTAATATCTGAGCCACTTCTAGAAAAAGTTACAACTTCTCCAGCGTCGTTATAGCCAAAGAAGCCTGGAAAGACAAGAATGCCTGATTGATCACGAAGCTTTGAGAGCTGTTCATACGATTCTGGGAGGACTTGCGTATAGCCTTCTTCGTCCGTGACGATGAGCCCTGCTGATTGTGGATTAATGTAATGGGCCTCGATCCCCTGTTTACGAAAATAAGCGGCAACCAGCTTCGCATTATTATCTTCTCCACTCGCTTTAAGTGCGTCAATATATCTTGTTGGCTTGCTTTGATTACCATGAAGTAGACTGATGAAGTGTTCACGAATTTCCACAATTACCTGTTCTTCCAGCTCTAATTCTTTAGCTATTTCAGCATATCGGCCCATAACCATCTCTAATAAATCCATTGCATCATCGCCAGCAAGCTGAGCCTCTGCACAAGCAATTAATAAATCCGTTACTTTTATATCTTCAAAATTTCGTTTCCCTGGAGCCGATACGACAACAATTTTCCGTTCCGAGTCCGAGATCACGATATCAAATACTTTTTTTAATTGTTCACCCGATGCAAGTGAAGAACCACCAAATTTCACAACTTTCAAATCATACAACCCCTATAAATAGAATTATCAGTTAATATTATCTTATTATTACGCTAAACGACTAAATAAGCAAGAGAAATTCTTTTCATGTGTACATTTGTATTTTTATAGAGGACACCCATTCCCCTCATAGAATTGATTTAGGAGCTAAATCATCTTATAATTATGAAAGTTTTCATACATTCATTTTAGGTAGCGGGCGCTATCAATGTGGGTATTATTGGCCATTCTCACGAGTTTATGCTTTGGGATTACTAACACGGTGTTTAAGATTAGTAACGGAAAAGGCATTTCAAAAATTCATGTTCAGTTTTTCTTTTACTTAGTAGCTTTTATCATGACAGTGAGTTTCGGACTTCTAAGTGGTCAGTTTCATCCGCATTGGCTTTCATTCAAGGAATAGACGTATTTTGCATGCTCGTTGCTTCCGTCGTGATTCAATATGCACCACATGCAAAAACAGACATTCGGGAAATAGGGTCTGACCCCTTTTTAATAACACAAAGACCCTTACATACCAAGGGATATGTCTATTATACCAAGATCGGGAAATGGGGTCTGACCCCAAAGGACACAGAATTGTCGAAATTTCCCCAATTAAATTATCAGAATTATTGTATTATTTAGATAGGCTACTTTAATAACTTAGTTATTCCTTTACCTACTTCTCAGAATCAAAAATAGATTAGAAAGGAGTATCGTGTTTATGAGACTCATCAAAAAATCATTTAAAGAATTATTGCAAGAGAATAAACAAGAATTACTTAACGATAAAAAAGCATTAGAAAAAATTGAAATACGTATTGAAGAACGCCATGAACTTAAAAAGCTAGCTTAACAAAGCTAGCTTTTTGGATGTTTATCAAATTCTTTTCACCAAAGATCAGACTTAATACCAAAGATTTTTTACGGTGGGTAGGAATAACAGTAACAAAACTTCATTAAAACCCAGCATTTTTTGCTAATTCACATATTATAGAATGTGTTTTTCAGTGCTCTCGGTGTTTGCCTGCATCATCATTAACTAATCAATAAGCTGAGTTGGATTGTTGACCATTTACAATCGCAATACCGGAGCTTGCACCGATACGAGTTGCACCCGCTTCTACTAACGCTTCCACATCAGCAAGGTTGCGGACTCCACCTGAAGCTTTAACGCCTACATCCGATCCAACTGTTTTACGCATTAATGCGATATCAGTTACTGTTGCTCCTCCTGTAGAGAAACCAGTAGATGTTTTGACAAAGTCTGCACCTGCCTTTACAGAAAGCTCACATGCACGTACTTTTTCTTCGTCTGTCAATAAGCATGTTTCGATAATGACCTTTGTTATTGCTTTTCCTTGTGCCGCATCAACTACTGCTTTAATATCGTTCAAAACAAGTTCATCGTTTCTATCTTTTAAAGCACCAACATTAATAACCATATCCACTTCTGTTGCACCTTTTTCAATAGCATCTCTCGTTTCAAATGCTTTTGTTTCAGGAGTAGAAGCTCCTAATGGGAAACCGATGACTGTACATACTTTTACATCCGGCGTATCCTTCAATATTTGGAAAGCAGTTTCAATTTGTGAAGGGTTCACACATACAGATGCAAAACGATGCTCCTTCGCTTCTTTCGCCAATTGAATAACGGCTTCACGGCTAGCATCTGCCTTTAATATTGTATGGTCAATCAAGCGAGCGATTTGTTCTTTATTCATATTCATTCCTCCGTTAATTTTAGATTAGAAATAACCATTACAGTAAGTTCCGCAATGCTTAATATCAATGAACTTCTGCATGTACAAGAACAGGGTCCGCTACTTTTGTAAGTGAAAATCTGTATGATTCATAAATGCGTTCTATAACATCATCGACATTTTCGCGATTGCTATAAATAGTAACAATTGTGTCGCCTTTTTTCACTTCATCACCGATTTTCTTATGCAACATTAATCCGACAGCCAAATCCACAACTGAGTCTTTTGTAGCGCGTCCCGCTCCAAGAATCATAGCTGCTGTACCGATGCTATCCGCTTCGATTTCTGCTACATATCCATCTTCTTTTGCCAATACCGGAATTTCATATTGAGCTCTTGCCAGTTTAAATGGATCGTCAATAACAGAAGCATCCCCACCTTGCGCAATCACGAACTCCTTGAATTTTTCAAGTGCTTTACCATTCGCAATGACTTCTTCAAGCATTTCACGTGCTTCTTCAACCGTTTCTGCATGCTTAGCCAAGACAACCATCTTGCTGCCTAATGTCAAGCAAAGCTCTTCCAAATCTTTAGGGCCTTCGCCACGAAGAGTATCGATTGCTTCTTTCACTTCAAGTACATTACCAATTGCGAATCCAAGCGGTTGATCCATGTCAGAGATAACTGCCATTGTATCACGACCGACATTTTTACCAATCTCAACCATTGCATGAGCCAGTTTTTTAGCACTTTCCACATCTTTCATGAAGGCACCGGCACCCACTTTTACATCAAGCACGATTGCATCAGAACCTGAGGCAATTTTCTTACTCATAATGGAGCTTGCCATTAATGGGATGGAATTAACGGTAGCTGTAACATCACGCAGACCATATATCTTCTTATCCGCTGGAGTCAAGTTTCCCGTTGGCCCTGTAACAGCGACTTTCACTTCATTTACTTGATTGATGAACTGGTCAGCTTCTATTTCTGAGCGGAAGCCAGGGATAGATTCGAATTTATCCACTGTACCGCCAGTGTGACCAAGCCCACGTCCAGAAAGTTTCGCAACTGGAACACCAACCGCAGCAACTAGTGGAGCAAGGACGATTGTCGTTGTATCGCCGACACCACCAGTGCTATGCTTGTCGACTTTAATACCGTCAATAGCTGACAGATCAATTTGGTCACCTGAATTAACCATTGCCATTGTCATATTTGCTGTTTCTTCAGCCGTCATCCCCTTAAAGAATACAGACATTAAGAAAGAAGACATTTGGTAATCAGGAATAGAATCACTTGTATAACCTTCAATTATAAAATTGATTTCATCTTTCGTTAATTCACCACCATCGCGTTTTTTCTCGATTAAATCTACCATTCTCATGTAATCCAACTCCTCTTGTATATGTTATTTTGCTCTTTATGAATTGTTTGATTTATTGTGCGCTGAATAATGCTGCCCTTTTGGTTGTTCCGAAAGCGTCTTTCAATTAAAAAGTATTTCGTTGATTTATCCCTGCCGAGCATTAATGCTTCCGCCTTCAAGAACGGAAAAAGATATTCGTCGTAAAACTAGCTTTGATATGGGACGATGACATTCTTTGAATTTTATTTAATCAGTTTTGAACAAACGTAAAAAAACCACTTGAACGTTTGTAAAAAAGGGCATCGCGTGATCCGTAGTGTTCCTCTTTGGGATCCTTTCCATATTTAAGAAACTGCTTGTTTTTGCTGACTTGCTCTAAGATCGACAGCTCCCTTGATGAAATACAGAATGGAAACTGACAAAACTACCAGCCACAAACGCTGAATCACCAAGTCTCCCCACATTCCGATAAACGAAAGAAGGGCCGGGAAAGTCAAAGTCACAAAAGACTGCACAAGAGCCACTTTACCGACATACTCTTCAATCGGTTTCTTTAAAATATTAAGAGCATAGAATAAATACCATAAAAATGCCCACATCAGCCAAGTCAACGCTGTCACATAATCATGAAATTGAACGATTGAAACAAGCGTATAGAAGATAGCGATCATTGTCACCCAAGCGGAGAACCATCCTAAGCCACTACCGTCCATTCCTTTATAGAATGTGACGGATACATATAGAAATGTTAGGCCAAATAAGAAGGTAGCCGCAAGTCCATAGATTGTCCAATTGCTCTGATCCGAGATCATAATTAGATAGAAGGGGATGACGATTTGCAGAATCCCCACTAAAAAATTTAAGATAGCCACACTCTTAGCTTCTGCCTTTCCTTTTAACATTAAACCATTAAGGAATAATACAGCGCCTGAAAGCAGTATCCCTACATTTATCATAAACAAGTACCTCCTGTTGGTGCATCGTTCTCTTGCAGAGAGACGAATGAAGAAAAAAGTAACATATACCCATTTTTCAGGAGTTACTTTTTTCCTTTTCTATTTAGATGATTAATCCGACGATTGTAGCTGTCAAGATACTCACAAGTGTAGCTCCATAAAGAAGTTTCAACCCGAAGCGCGCAACAACATTCCCTTGTTTTTCATTCAAGCCTTTTACCGCACCGGCAATAATACCGATGGAAGAGAAGTTAGCGAATGATACAAGGAATACTGAAATGATGGCTAGCGTATGTGTACTAAAAGTGTTAGCTACATCTCCTAGACTTATCATAGCGACAAATTCATTCGTTACAAGTTTCGTCGCCATAATACCGCCAGCTGAAATAGCCTCTGCCCAAGGAACACCCATTAAGAATGCAATCGGCGCAAACAGGTATCCTAAGATTTCCTGGAACGAAATACCGAAGATCATATCGAACAATGCATTAATCAAGGCCATCAATGCAACGAATCCAATAAGCATGGCACCAACAATAACGGCCACTTTGAACCCGTCCATGATGTATTCCCCAAGCATTTGGAAGAAGGACTGCTTCTCTTCATCTTCAATAGTAAGGATATCTTCATTTTCATCTACTTTATACGGGTTGATAATGGACGAAATAATGAACCCACCGAACAAATTCAGCACAATCGCTGTTACGACATATTTCGGTTCAATCATGGTCATGTAAGCACCGACAATGGACATCGAAACCGTTGACATTGCAGATGCACACAGCGTATACATCCGTTGAGGCGAAATTTTAGCTAATTGTTTCTTGAGTGTGATAAACACTTCCGATTGACCTACCATTACTGACGCAACAGCGTTATAAGATTCCATTTTCCCCATTCCATTGACCTTACTTAACAACCAGCCAACCCATTTCATGAATATAGGTAGGATTTTAAAGTGTTGCAAAATACCAATTAATACAGATATAAAGACAATTGGCAAAAGTACATTGAGAAAGAATGAATATTCACCTTCATTAGCCAATCCTCCGAATACAAATGAAACCCCTGCACTAGCATATTCCAATAAACGATCGAATACATTCGATACCCCTTTAATTAAAGTGTAACCAAAGCGTGTATTCAATAGTACGGCAGCCAATACAAATTGAATGATCACCATAAGAATGATGTTCTTATATTTAATTTCCTTTTTATTTTTGCTTACTAAAAATGCCAAACCGAAAACTAGTAATAACCCACAAATTGATATTAGGTATCTCATAAGTCCCTCCAAATGTTACGGTGTACCACCAGCAAAACGCGAGTTGCTAGCGGTATCCCTTTATGTGCAATCTTTCAATGATGGTTATAGCCGAATAGTACATCACTATTTATCGAAATGACGTTTAGCCTCTCTCCATATCCTTGGATGTAAAATAACCAGGCAACAGTTGTTCAATTGTCGTTTCATGAATATCACCATTTAGGTTTGCAAGATAGATTTTTGTATCTTGATTTGCAAACTCTGCGATTACTTGCCGACAGGCTCCGCATGGAGATACTGGCCCGTCCGTATCAGCCACAATCGCAATCGCCTTCATTTCTGTTTCTTTCTCTGAAACCGCTTTAAAGATAGCCGTACGTTCAGCACAATTCGTTAATCCGTACGAAGCGTTTTCAATATTGCATCCAAGAAAAACCTGATCATTTCCTGACAAAACGGCTGCTCCTACATTAAATGTAGAATATGGTGTATATGCACTTTCTCTAGCTTTAATTGCCTGATTCACTAATGCAAACTTGTCCATTTCAATTTCTCCATTTCTACTTTTATAATTTTCTGCTTTTCAGATAATAACTGGTATCACAACCATTGTGATTAGGCTAGTGTACCGTGCTTAATGCTACATCCTTCATGGTAACTGGTGGCGTTTTAACGCCATTCAGGTTTTCTAGGAAAGGTTGTAATATTTCAACATCCTCCTAAATACGATAAATAGCGATTTTAAAGGTCAGAAGTCAGACAACTGAAATTTAGTACGAACATCTGTAATCCACGTATTTTACATTTCACACACAATTAAAGGATTGAAAACATGTAAGTATAATCTATACTTTTCTTTTCACTTCCTTCGCCTTTCTATCTCGATTTGCTAAACAATTGAAAGAGCTTTACTCCCAAGGGGAAAGCGCTATCAAACCACATTAGCCAAACCCAGATAAATTAAATTCATTTGATTTCACTATAGCAAATCATTAAACATTTGTAAAACACTAAATTAACTTATGTAAAATTACCACAATATCCTTATATTCCCTTTTATGTTTCTCAAGCCAAAAAACCTTAGTAAATCTACCATTTAGCAAAGCCTGATTAGGATGGCACCTGAAAAAACACGGTAACCAAAGGGCTACCGCGTTTTTCCAATCTTATGTTTCTTTATTTAAAAGTATTTTTGCCGTGTTGGCATCTGTAATCAATACATTACTCATTTTCGACTTAATCGCTCCCCTAATACCATCGACCTTCTTCAAACCGCCGGCTACAAGAATGGAGTGTTCTTTGTTCTTCAAGTCTTCCAATTCAACGCCAATTGTTCTAGCATTTAAATCTGTATTACAAATATGACCATCTTTATCAAAAAAACGGGAAGCAATATCACCGACAGCATGCTCTGAAATGACCTTTTCATCTTCTTCTGTAAAATAACCTAATTGAAAAAGCAGCGAATCGTTTTGCGGTACTCCAACCGTATAGATAGCAATATTCGCTTCTTTTCCAAGCGTAAGCAATTTACGAATATGACGGTCTGCGTCTATGGCTTGTTTAACAACGACATGATCAACAATTGCCGGTAAAGGGAGGTGATAGAGCATGGCATCGAACGCTTTCTCGAATAAATTTAATGCTTCTGAAGCATAGGTTTTATTTTGAGAATGGCTGACCCCGCCCTTCAACTGGACAATTTTCACGTCCCGTACTGATTTATGCTTAAGATGCAACGCTACTTGGTACATAGTTGTTCCCCAAGTGATACCGATAGTATCACCATCATTGACAATACTGCTAACATAGTCGGCAGCACCCTTGCCGATCGCCTGCTTTACAACATTCTCTTCGTATAGCGGAACAGAAACGACAATTGCCTTTTTCAGACCAAATTTCTCTT
The DNA here is from genome assembly GCF_001510645.1 of Paenibacillus sp. FJAT-29882. Lineage (GTDB taxonomy): Bacteria > Bacillota > Bacilli > Bacillales > DSM-1321 > Peribacillus. The sequence goes on from NZ_LMVB01000002.1 coordinate 473,371, forward strand.
CAAGTTCCTCCTCCAACATTCGACAGTTTTCTGATGGATCCATAATCTTGATCTCAACAATTCCTTCTTCTTTCGCCTGTTGCAGAATCTTTGATACAGTTGGTCTGGAAACACCAAGTTTCTTGGCAACTTCCATTTGGCTAAAATCCATTAAATGATAGAGCTTTGCCGCTTCAACCATCTTTTCAATTTTTTCAGAATTCATTATATTCAGCCTTTCGCATGCACATTTGTACTTATATTGTTACACATATGTATTTAGCCACGCAAGACTATTCCTCTTTTTGTAAGTCTCTCCATCTAAATTCTCGATTTAGGCGGATAAGTTCACTGAATTTCCGGATAACTAATCTACTCTTTACGTTAACGTGGTTATCAAACGCAATTTTGATACATCTTTCACCTATTACTAGTCGAATATAATAGAAAAAAGGAATTTTACAGAATTAGAAATTGTTAGTTGGAAAAATTAGATATTTGTTCACATAAAAAGCCGGTGATTCCTTAACATCGGAAAATCGTCTTTTTCATCCAAAATTTGTTCTATATGAAACGCATTAAACAATCAATAAAATTACGCATAACCGATCAATATCCTTTTTGGGAGTTTGATTGATCTTTGCAATAATGTCTTGAACATTTTTACGAATTTCCTGCACCGACTCGTAAAACACATGATAAACAGCAGACGTTTCCACCCACTTCCATAGCCCTTTAATCGTGTTTAGATTAGGACTGTTTGGGGGAAAAAAAGCTATAGGCGTTCTTGATGTTCCTCTATAAAGGGTTGGATCAACTTAGCATGATGAATTCGGGCATGAATAAGCACACCAAATAATTTTACACTTTGGTGTTGATCTCGAGCACGATCTACCTTCATCGTAGGAATATTAAGGAAATGTAAATGAAATAATTTATCCTCTTTCTCAATGATCCCTATCTTTTTAGCATCTTGATTTCCCCACGATGAGGACGTCATAAGGTATGTTTGACATTTCTTGAAGTGTTTTTATCGGTATCCAATTATTCTTATATTGCACAACGGTATACACTCTCTCCCTCATAATCTTACAATTAAAATGTATGTAATACCGCTTACCTTATATGTCAAATTGTTTAATAAACTATTCGCCAAAAAAGTAGGCTTTGCTACCTTGGGCAAAAGCTACTTTTTTGACGAGTTTCTTCTATATTAATTCCAATTAATAACAGTATCGCTATCCTATTTAACTTTATTAATAAAGGCCATTCTTCCATTTATGATTCGCTCCGGGCTCACTAATTGAAAACTATTAGCTGTATGTGAAAAATCAATTTTAAGTTCTTTTTCAAAAAAGAGCAGTTTTGACTTTTCCATTAAAACAGCACGGTTATTCGTATTAAATAATTGATCTTTATTTTCTTCCGCAGAAGAGACAAACCATAAAGTCGGGATGCCGCCAGCACATCCAAAAAACTCATTATCATCGATTTCGTATTTTATTTTCAATATTCCCTTTTGTTCCCCAATTTTTTTGTTCAGTTCTTCTATCGCATTGTCTGTTATGGTGATATTCAACGGGCACACTTCCTTTTACTCGCTTCCTTATTAAATAGGTTAACCTAAATTGTACGGAATATTTTGTACCTACCATTCGGTACAATTTTAGTTTAGCACTCTCGTTTATTGATTGCAAGTATAGAAACCACATGTTTATCTAAACAAAATGATACTGCAAATATTGCATTCAAAAAAAACACTCCATCTAAATTGTTACAACTAGATAGAATGTCGTATTTTAGTAATTTGTTAGCCATGCAGACTTTAAGCCCATTTAATAAGAATATACGCAATAGCGATTACTGAAATAACACCTAATCCTACATAGATTAGTGTTAAATTCGTTAAATTTCTTTTTGTAGCTGTGCTATAATCTTGATCACTTTTCCCAGCTAGTTTAATTGTAGAAATAGCTGCAAATACGCTAATAATAATGACTAGTATCATACTAACCTTCATGAAAATCTCCCTCCGAGCACCTCTTCTATTTAGTTCACTCCAGTTTTCCCTATCTTCCGAATGTTTTCTTTTCTTTAATTATAATAGAACCACTTTATCTTATGCCATCCACTTTTCAATAAAATTGACCAACCACTTAAGCACAACCATGATCACTCTTGCTACAGTAATCAAGAAACTACACATTACCTTTGGATATGGGTCCTAGTTCCGAAATACAAAAAAGGAGAGAATCACTACCAGTTTCTCTCCTTTTTAACAGAAAAGCAATTTCCCCTCTCTGTTTCCCTATAATATTGTAAGAGGATTCCCCGAATAAGCTGTATGTATATAGCTCCAATCCCACTCATTAAAAAAGAACACTCTTCTCAATTTGCTTCATACCGTAAAAGTATCCTCTTTTCTCCATAAGCTCTATGAACGAGCCGGATTCGACGACCATCCCTTGGTCCATTACGATAATCTGATCCATTTTGTCTAGGCCTGTTAAGCGGTGACTTACAAGAACGAGTGTATCGTTTTTAGCTTGATTAAATAGGTGCCTATACATGTTTTGTTCCGTCCATGCATCCATTGACGAAGTCGGTTCATCTAATAACCATAAATGGCCTCCCTTTAATAGAGTGCGAGCAATTGCCAGCTTTTGTTTTTCTCCCCCAGATAGATTTTCTCCTTTTTCAAAAACGGCTTGATCTAACGTGTATCCGTCAAGCTGGACCTTTGCTAACGCTGCTTCTAATTCCTCATCTGTTGCATTCCCTCTGGCAATCAGTAAATTTTCTTTGATGGTCCCGTAGAAAAAATGATTTTCCTGCAGAACCACATTCATGCTTTTCCAAATGCTTTCTTCTGGAATCATATCAATGGAAATATCATTTAGTAATATCCTTCCATCATCAGCAATCTGCATTTTCATAAGCAACTGTAGCAATGTCGATTTCCCTGAGCCGGATGGGCCAACAATCGCTGTCTTTGATCCAGGTGGCAAGGTTAGCGAAACCTGATTCAGTACCGGTCGGGTATGATCAGGAAAAGCGAAGGATACCTTGTTTATTTCAATCGCGATGGCACGTTGATCCAAGTCACGAGTCTCGCTACTGAGCTCCGATTTCACTGGAGCATCCTTCCCCACTACCGAAAAAAGGCGGGCTGCCGCTCTTCTACTGTCTTCGAAATGAACAGGGAAGGCGGCCAATGGAATCGAGTATTCAAACACATTCAGGGAAATCATCACAAGCATGGCAAGATATAGACCATCCAATTTACCGCTGACAACTTGGTAAGCCCCTAGCGCAACTATAGCCCAGGACACACCATTGGCGATTAACGTATTCAACGTTTGACTGAAATTGGCCAAGCCTTCCTTTCGCTCTTGCTCTCTTATGTACAGATTGGAAAGCTCAAGCAACCGCCGTTCTCTTTCTTCCAACTTCTGATAGATTTTCAAGTCACGGAATCCGTAAAGAAACTCGGTTACTTCAGTAGACAATTCGCCGCGCTCACTTTGAATTCCCTGCTCAATATGCCTTTGCCTTAGTGCGAATAAAATCGGGACGATAAAACCAGTTAAAATCATACCTGCAAGTAATGACAAGGCAACATAAACCGAGTAGAAAGAAGTAAAAACAATCGTACTTAAAAACACAAGAACGAAAACAATGGGCGGATAAAAAACGCGGAGAAAGAAGTTTTGCAAACTTTCCACATCGCCAACAATGCGAGAAAGAAGATCGCCGCTTCGATACTTTTGTAAAATACCTGATGCCAGTGGTTCCAACTTCTCAAAAAAGGCAACACGTAAATTACCTAAAATGGAAAAAGTCGCCCGATGTGAAAAAAAACGCTCTGCATAACGACTGAGAGCACGAAGAATCGAACATAGTTTCAATAACGCCAACATCACCGTCATCGTATACAAAGGTGGTACAAGGGCTGCTTTTGAAATCAAATACCCACTGGAAGCAAATAAGCTAATCGCAACGATCCCTGCGAGAAATCCAAACAAAATGGTATACAGGATGTCTTTCTTCTCTATCACAACTAACCGAACGACAAGTAATAAATCCTTCATTTTGCACCCGCCCCTTGTTGCGCAAACACCATATTACGATATTCTGTGACTGTTTCGATAAGCTTCTTATGTTTTCCAGTCGCAACTAGTCTGCCATTTTTCAAAAATAAAATTTGATCGGCATCTTGAATCGTATAGAGACGGTGAGCAACCGTGATCACGGTCGAATTCTGGCTCAGTTCACTCATCGACGCTTGCAATATTTGTTCTGTATATAGATCAAGCCCTGTCGTAGGCTCATCAAAAAGAATAAGGGAAGGTCTCTTTAAAAACGCCCTTGCGAGTGCAACCCTCTGCTTCTCGCCTCCAGACAGGCCCCTTCCTGCTTCGCCAATCACTGTATCAATCCCACGTTCAAGCGATTGAATCATCCTTGATAGCCCCGCTTTTTCAGCGGCTTTTTCTACTTCCTTCATGGAGGCTCCCAGATCCCCGCCAATACGGATATTTTCTGCAATCGTTCCAGAGAAAAGATATGGATTTTGAGAAATATAACTAACTTGATTAAACCAGCTCGCTTCCTCGTACTCAGAACGCGGATTCTTATTCATCTGGATCACTCCTGCAGTAGGTTCCAACAATCCAGCTATGATATGCAAAAGTGTTGTTTTCCCAGACCCATTAGGACCGACAATTGCTGTCTTCTCAAAAGGAAGAATCGAGATATTCAAATCCTTTAACGAAAAACCCCCTTCATCATAAGTAAACTTTAGTCCCTGGATTTCTATAGCAGGCGGGGGGCTACCTTTAGGCAAATGCAAGGTCCCCCATGAGATTGATTGCTCTTCTTGTGTTAATTCGTCTGCTATCTTTTGAGCCGCCCCCATACTCCCACGTCCAGCATGAAAGGCACTTCCCAGGTCTTTTAGTGACAAGTAAAAATCTGGTGCCAGTATTAATATGAAAAAGGCGGAGAAAAAGGTGATATTTTCGAAAACAACAAGGCGGAGACATAGCTCAAATGCAATCAAGCCAATACTAAGCGTCGAAATGAATTCTAATGTAAGCGAAGATAAAAAGGCGATTTTGAGTACTTCCATAGTAGCATCGCGGAAATCAAAGCTGCTTTTTTTAATGGCTTCTTTTTGCTGTCTCGCTCGACCAAAAAGCTTAAGCGTTGTTAGACCTTGTAGAATATCGAGAAAATGACCCGAAAAAGCGGCCATCTTTTCCATCTGGTTTTCTGCTTTTTTTTGCGTTTTCATCCCGATAATGATCATAAAAATCGGTATAAAAGGTGCTGTAATCAGCATAAGAAGACCTGAATAAGCAGGTTGGGTAAATACAGCAAGCAAAATAACAACAGGCACAATTGCGGTTTGGATGATTTGAGGAATGTAACTACTGAAATAGCTGTCGATTTCATCTACCGCATCCATTACCGTACTTACCTTTCGCCCCGTCTGCCCACTCAAGGCAGTCTGGATCGGATTTTTGGCATATTTCACAAACAACGTTTCCCTTACTTCCCTTTTTACTTTTGAAGCAAGTTTGATGCCCGTTCTTCTTCCCACATACATGAATACCACTCTGGCGAAAAGTACGGCAAGCAAAATGCCTAACGGAAGCTCAATAGCGCTAAAGGAAGCAGCTTTTAGAAAGACCAAATCAACAATTTTCACAAAATAATAGGCTTGTATAATTATTACAGCGCCTGTCAAACAAGCGAAAAGAACCAGGAACAACATGGTACCTCTCTTTGCAAACGCCATTTTTTTTAGCTGATTCATAACATTGCCGATCTCCCAACTTTATCCCGGTTTACCTAACCATCAGTGGAGGCTAACAAATCCCGACTGATGGAAGTTTCACTTTATCATTCCTGCTTCCTTTGCCTCATAATCCGGGTGCCTTTCAAGTCAACGGTATGTGTCTTTCCCCTTCGCCCCCCAGACAAATAAGAGGACGATGGCGATTACGACAATAATCCATGGTGCTACCATAATTAAGAATGTAGTCAAGAATCCACCTCCTATTTCTTTCCTTGTACATACTGGTTGCTAAATACAAACAATCGCATAAGCAGAATTAGCGATGGAATAAGCAATAATAAACCAGCAACAAAGGTAATGATTAAAGCGATGGCCATTGCTTCATTCGTAAATCCGTCGTAAATCGAAAGGTACGGGTAAAGCAGGTAAGGTAAGTGAGCAGCCCCATATCCAGAAAAGGCAAAAGCATATTGAAGCATGACGAATATGAACGAAAGACCCAACCTCTGTTTTTTCCAAATGAGATAGACCGCACCAAGAAAAAAAAGGCTCGATAGAATGAACATCCAGGAGAGGTCAAGCATACGGCTGAAATGTTCCCAGTTATGGTGACTGATTGATAAAAATACAAGAAAACTTGCTAAAATGGTGGGCAAACTCCAGGAAAGGGCATATTTTCTCAAAATATCAAAAGCCTCTGTGTCTCCAGCTTTGTGTGCATAATACGTTAAAAAGCAGGCAGAGATGTACAATACACTCACAATCGCCAAAATAATTACGCTCCAAGAATAGAAACTTGTAAATAACTTCCCGTAATCCAAAGAAACATTGCCATTACTAACGTTGATATATCCCCCTTCGGAAATGGTTAAGACTGTGGATAAGGAGGCAGGAATAAAAAGACCTGTTGCACCATACAAAAATTGCGTCCACGTTGCCTTCTTTGGACCGTAGTGGTGGAATGCATAGTAGGAACCACGAATGCAAAGCAGAATCGTCGCAATACTACCTGGTATTAGTAAGGTTGTCCCGTAATAATAGGCAACTGACGGAAAAAAACCAAGTAAGCCTACATAAAAGAATACTAGGAATACATTTGTCACTTCCCAAACGGGTGATAAATAACGATTAATCACTTTATGAACAATGGGTCCTTTTCCCGTTATCGTTGTATAATAGTTAAAAAAACCAGCACCGAAATCAATGGACGCCACAATGACATAGCCGTATAAAAAGGTCCATAGCACCGTAATGCCGAGTAGTTCATAGCTCATATCAACGTTTCCTCCTTATTCGATCCCTTGTTTTTTTAATTCCTTCTCAAGCGGGCTCGCTTTGAATACCCTTTTGAGTACAATAACGATAGAAATGGCCAATACGAGATACAACAAGATAAATAGTATGAGCATCGTGTCAACATGATTTGATGTTGTCGCAGCTTCTGCAGTGCGCATAACCCCTCTAATGATCCATGGTTGACGTCCTTGTTCTGCCATAAACCAACCGGCTTCAATCGCCAGCATAGCAAGCGGCCCGCCCACGATAATAGCGCTTAATAATGGCTTGTTAAATTCATTCCACTTTTTCCTGTACTGCATACAAAAATAGATAAAGGCAACAAGAGCAAGAAACATGCCGATTGTAACCATCCAATCAAAGTAATAATGGACGACCAAAGGAGGCCAATCCTCGACTGGAAATTCCTCTAACCCTATTACTTCTGCCCCTGGAATTCCATGCGCCAGAATGCTTAGTGCATATGGAATTTCGATGGCCCGATTAACTTTATTGTTTTCATCTAAAGAACCGGCAAAGATTAGCGTCGCTCCTTTCTCTGTTTCAAAATGCCACTCGGCTGCAGCGAGCTTTTCCGGTTGGTATTGAGCGAGGTATTTCCCTGATAAATCCCCAATCAAGGCCGTACTTATAGCGAAGGCAAGTGCGACAGTCATTGATAATTTCAATGCTTTTTTATGATATACATGGTCCCTCCCTCTTAAAATGGAAAAGGCCGCTATCATCGCCAAAATAAAGGATGCGGTTAAATAAGAGGATGCCAAAACATGCGTTACCTTTGTTGGCGTGGCTGGATTGAACATCGCCATAATCGGATTCACATTTGTTAAAATGCCATTTTCATAATTAAAACCGATCGGTGAATTCATGAAGGCGTTCACAGTCGATATGAAAAAGGCTGAAGCTCCGCCACCTATAAATACAGGGAGTAACAAGAGAAAATGAGCATATTTGCTCTTAAACCGATCCCATGTATAGAGATAGATACCCAAGAAAATGGCTTCAAAGAAAAAGGCAAATGTCTCCAAGAATAAAGGAAGGGCAATGGTATGACCAGCTGCTTCCATAAAATTCGGCCACAATAAGCTGAGTTGTAAGGAAATAGCCGTCCCGGTAACGACACCAACAGCAACAGAGATGATATACCCTCTAGTCCAGCGCCTTGCAAGCACATGGTAATGCAAGTCATTTCGTTTAATTCCGATCCATTCTGCTAACGCAATAAGAAGTGGAATCCCAACCCCTAGAGTGGCAAAAATGGTATGAAAACCTAATGTAACACCGGTTAAAATTCGGCTATATAAAACGGGATCATACTCGACCAATCGTGAATCCTCCTTTACTTCATATTAAAAAACAGGACTTGGGTAGAAACAGCGTACTCTAACTCATTCATATAATCTTCAGAAATCGTCTAATGACAATAGGGCCTTCAAAAACAAGTTGTACATGGTCAAGCAAACACTCTAGTGATTCTACCAACCCTTTTTTATTGCCACTTGTCCGCTATCCAAGACTGTACATGTTACTTTTTGACTTTTCTATAAAAATTATTCATATCCCATAAAGTTACCCATTTTTTATTCTTAAAACCTCTTTTATATTGTTAGCATCACTACTCTTACTAGTACCTCTTATAAAGTGAGGCCTCCATTAGTAAACAATATTTGGGCGGATCAAAGAACAAAAAAAAGCAGAAAACCTTTACGGTTCCTGCTTATATATATTATATTAATGTAATTTTTTCTTTGATCCATCCATTAGATATCACATGATTTCAATCAGAAATACCTTTGAACCCTACCATCGTATTCCATCATTTCCAATTAATCCAATTTATCGCCTCGACTGCCACTATTTCTCAACATCTTCATGAACTTTTTGTGACATATTTATCTTTTGATTGTATTTTTATATAGATGGTAATAAGATAGAAACGTCAGTTTGTGAAAAGATTAACACTTTATCTAAATAACTAAGAAATATAAGGGAAAGGGGTACTACTATGAAGTTAAAATGGGCTCTATTAGCCATGATTTTCACGGTTGCTGCTGTGCTATCTGGTTGTGAACCACTATTGGTCTTGGACCCTAAAGGGCCGCAAGCCAAAGTGCAAGCCGATGATATTATGTTATCCATCTGGATCATGTCTGGTATTGTTATTGCTGTTTTTGCAATTTTAGTATTCGTGTTAGTTAAATACCGCGCTTCTAAACAGAGTGCAGATTATGAACCTCCACACATTGAAGGAAATATGCTTGTTGAAGCAATTTGTATTGGTGTTCCAATTATCATTGTCATTTTCCTTTCTGTTATGTCTGTTAAGAGTAACTATGAAGTAGAGGCCACACCGAAGGGATACGAAGGTCAAGAACCAGTAGTTATTTACGCTTCATCCTCTAACTGGAAATGGCATTTTAGTTATCCTGAAGAAGGTATCGAAACCGTTAACTATGTAAATATTCCAGCAGGTCGCCCACTTGAATTCAAACTTTATTCATACGGACCAATTACTAGCTTCTGGATTCCACAACTTGGTGGACAGAAATACGCAATGGCTGACATGGTTACAACATTACATTTAGCAGCAGACGAACCTGGTGAATTAATGGGCCGAAATGCAAATTTCAGTGGAGCAGGATTTGCTGAAAATACGTTTGATGTTCAGGCAATGTCCCAAACTGACTTTGATAAATGGGTAAAAGAAGTGCACGATACAGCTAAACCTATTACTGAAGAAAAATTTAATGAGTTATTACAACCTGGACATCTTGGACGATCCACATATACTGGAACGCATTTAGAATTCTCACCAGCTCCAGAACATAATCATGGTTCAGCCGATTCTGATAAGGATTCAGAAGAAGGCGAACACCATCATGAATCAAGTGATTCTGAGAAAGAAACAGATCACAGTCATCATTAATAAGTTACAAATATACTAATCACTCGTTTTATATGACAAGCAATATAATCTTGGAAGGAGTCAAAAAAGTATGGATTTCTTTGATCGCTTTGCCGTACCGCATCCCAGCTTTTTGATATACGCATCAATGGTTGCCATCGGTCTTACTGTTATTGCGGTACTCGTAGGCATAACCTATTTTAAAAAATGGGATTATCTATGGCGTGAATGGTTAACAACAGTAGACCATAAACGGATCGGTATTATGTATCTAATTTCTGCTTTACTTATGCTATTCCGCGGTGGCGTAGATGCTATTATGTTACGTGCTCAACTTGCCATTCCTGATAATAAATTACTAGAATCTCAGCATTATAACGAAGTATTCTCAACTCATGGGGTCGTTATGATTCTCTTTATGGCTATGCCATTTATTATGTTCTTTTTTAATTTCGTCGTACCATTACAAATTGGTGCCCGTGACGTAGCCTTCCCACGCCTAAACGCCATAAGCTTCTGGCTATTCTTTATGGGTGCGATGCTATTCAACATCTCATTCGTAATTGGTGGTTCACCTGATGCAGGTTGGACTTCTTATTTTCCGCTTGCAGGGAATGATTTTAGTACTTCTGTAGGTTCGAATTATTACATGATTGCAATTCAGATAGCTGGTATCGGTACTTTAATGACGGGTATCAACTTCATCACGACTATTTTTAAGATGAGAGCACCTGGCATGAAATTAATGCAAATGCCGATGTTCACATGGTCTGCTTTAATCTCTAACTTAATCATTGTTTTTGCTTTCCCTGTATTAACCGTATTACTTGCAATGGGTACAATGGATCGTTTATTCGATACAAAATTCTTTGCAATTGGTGACGGTGGTTCAGATATGCTTTGGGCCAACCTATTCTGGGTTTGGGGACATCCTGAAGTATATATCTTGATCTTGCCGGCATTCGGTTTATTTAGTGAGATTATCTCGACCTTTGCACGTCGCAATCTTTATGGGTATAAATCCATGGTTGCTTCAATGGTTGTTATCTCTGCCTTTTCATTCTTTGTGTGGGCTCACCATTTCTTTACGATGGGGCAAGGGGCACTTGCAAACAGCTTTTTCTCCATTACAACGATGGCGATTGCTGTTCCAACTGGGGTTAAAATCTTCAACTGGTTGTTCACCCTTTGGAAAGGGAAAATTGAATTTACTACTCCAATGCTTTACGCGATGCATTTCCTTCCGCTGTTCACACTTGGTGGGGTAACAGGGGTTATGCTTGCGATGTCAGCTGCGGATTATCAATATCATAATACAATGTTCTTAGTTGCTCATTTCCATAACGTGATTATCCCTGGTGTTGTATATGCAATGCTTGGTGGTCTTACGTACTACTGGCCAAAAATGTTCGGATTCATGTTAAATGAGAGAATCGGTAAATGGACAGTATGGTTAATGTCCATTGGATTCGTTTTAGCATTCATCCCAATGTATATTACTGGTTTAGACGGTCAAGCACGCCGAATGTACACGTACTCTGAAGCAACTGGATTTGGTCCATTGAATATGGTTGCATTTATTGGAGCAGGTATTATGGCCATTAGTTTTGCGTTACTTGTGTACAATATCTATTATAGCGTTCGTTACTCACCACGGAATATTGGTAACGATCCATGGAATGCCCGTACTCTTGAGTGGGCTACTCATACTCCAGTACCGGAATACAACTTCGCGGTTATGCCGCAAGTTAAATCAACTGAAGCATTCTGGGATGCTAAGAAAAATGGCCACGAAATATTTAAAGGTAAAATCGAAAAAATTCATATGCCCAATAGCAGCGGTTTACCATTTATTATGAGTTGTATCTTCTTCGTCTTTGGATTTAGTATGATCTTCAGTATCTGGCCTCTTGCCATTATTTCGTTACTCGGTATCCTAGGCTGTCTGGTATACCGTTCGTTCGAAAAAGATCATGGACATTACATCCCTGTAGAAGAAATTGAAGAGACAGAAACAAAATTGCGAGGTGCTAAATAATGAAAATAGATCACTCGCTTCCACTCGAATATAGCACGGAAGAAAACCGGTTAAAAATCTTTGGTTTTTGGATTTTTCTAGGTGCCGAAATTATGCTTTTTGCAACGCTCTTCACGTCATACTTCGTGTATGAGCACCGTACAGGCAATGGTCCTAGCGGTGCAGAAATCTTTGAAATAACACCAGTATTAATGGAAACCATCTTGCTTTTAGCAAGTAGTTTTACCATCGGTCTTGGTATTCACGCCATGCGCTTAGGCAAACAAAAAGCCATGATGACCTTCTTTTCGGTAACTCTTGTTCTAGGTTTAGGGTTCTTAGGATTTGAAATTTTCGAATTCGTAACATATATACACGAAGGCGCTGGACTGAGCACTAGTGGATTCACATCCATGTTATTAACAACATTAGGAACACATGGACTGCACGTAACATTTGGTTTCTTCTGGGGATTATCTATTATCCTACAAGTGAAAAAACGTGGATTGACTCCTGAAACAGCCAATAAATCATTCATTTTCTCTCTTTACTGGCATTTCCTAGATGTAGTTTGGATCTTTATCTTTAGCTTCATCTACTTGAAAGGAATGATGTAATATGAAAGAATTATTCCCAATAAAACAAGTAATGGGCTTTGCATTCTCGTTAATCCTTACAGCAGTGGCTTTATTGGTTTACTTCTTAGATATGTCATTTACAGCAGGCATAACTATACTTCTTGTGACTGCATTCATACAAGCAGGCCTGCAACTCGTTGTATTCATGCATGCTGGTGAAACAGAAGATAAAGGCGCCATTTATTCAAACGTTTATTTTGGTATATTGGTTGCTTTAGTTACCATTTTCGGGACATTGTTAATCTTTGTCTGGGATATGTAATCCAAAAAGATCCACTTAAAAGAGGGCGTATTACGCTCTCTTTTTTTTTAAAGGCGCAGCCATTTGTTTCATCATATCAACTACGCCTATTCAACATCTATATGACCATTTAATATTAACGTTCTTATTATTCTTATTAAACCAATCCATTATCAAGGCAGTATCTTTTTCGCTTGCTTACAATTTGTCACCATCTCTTCAGAAGCTACTAGAAACATTCCCATCAAGAAGATAAAAACAGCGCCCATCACTGTACCGATCCCAACCCCTATCACAGGTCTGTAATCGCTTACAAAGAAACCGTATAAAAAAATTGCAATTCCCATTGTAAGTAGGATTGCCCCTACATACTTCGTAGCATTTAACAATTTCAATCTAGATTCCATTTTACTCATCCTCCCTTATATATATATTATTACCCCGTTCACATAATTGTCAAACTTTTTTATTGATTTTCAGATTAATTTTATTGACAATTATATATATATAATATTTTCCAGTGTGTTCCAAACAGTGCTCCGTACAAAGAAGGTTGCTATTAGTATAAACTGGAAATATTATTTTTATACAAACATACGTTATTTCTCTTCATACAGCAGTTTTATATAAGAACAACTTTAGCCAAAAAAATAGAGCCAGACTCCGCATCTACTATACATCGTTTAATAGCGTGTAATCACACAATTAACGGTGTATAGTATGTGAGGTCTAACTCCCTTTTTTTAATACTTATTATTGTGATTGTCCTAATGTAACCTGTAATGTTACTTTCTTATTTCCACGATACACTTCCACACTTACTTTTTCATTCACTTTTGCTTCTGTATAGAGATATTTTCTAAGTTCCATAGCGCTCTTTATTTCTTTCCCATTCATCGCAGTAATGATATCCTCCTGCTGTAAGCCGCCTTTTTCTGCAGCAGATCCAGTTGCCACATTTGTGACCATGACTCCAGCCTTCACATTTTGAGGAATGTTTTGTACGTATGCTGGCGGAAGTTCTGCTAAATCAGCAAGACCCACTCCTAAATATGGACGTGTCACTTTTCCTGTTTTAATCATTTCATCCACAATTGGAATCACATCATTACTTGGAATAGCAAACCCGAGACCTTCAACACCATTTACGGATATCTTTAAGCTATTAATTCCGATTACCTCGCCTTTAGAATTGATTAGGGCTCCCCCGCTATTACCTGGATTGATTGCAGCATCAGTTTGGATGACGTTTAATCCCCATGTACCGCTTGATGTATCCACGTCAATAGTTCTTTCAGCGGCACTAATGATTCCTTCAGTAACCGTTCTAGAAAAATCAAGTCCAAGTGGATTCCCAATTGCCACCACCTGTTCTCCAGCGCGGATCGCATTTGAATCGCCAAATTTAATCTCACCTGGAGCTAATGAAGCATCGATTTTCAAAACAGCCAAATCGGTTAAAGCATCGGAACCGACGATTTCTGCCGTTGTAGTCTTGCCATTATATAACGATACCTCAACCTTTGAAGCCCCTTCAATGACATGATTATTCGTGACAATATAGGCGTTCTTTCCATCAATTTTATACATGACACCTGAACCTGTGCCACTTTCTACTTCCTGCGAATTTAGTGCAAATCGGTTGGCCGATTGTTGATAATTGACGACTCCGACAATGGCCTTCGAAGCCGATTCAACCATATCTGCAAGGCTTGTTGTTCCTGTGTATGAGGTATTTTGAACGTTCACACCATTATCTTTCGTTATGTCTTTTTCTACCGTAGTAGAAGTTGGATTTTCAGCTGGGGTGTCTGGGAAAAGCTGATCTCCCGCCGTTATAAATATCGTTGCCGTTAATACGGAACCGATTAATCCAGAAACAATCGTCTGCCCCCAGCCCGCTTTTCCTTTTTTCTGCGGTTCTTTTTGTAAAGATGTATTTGTTTCAATTTGATGTTCCTCCATACGGACCATCCTCCTTGTTTCTTTCAATTTATTTGTTACATTCATCATAGCCAACAAATATGACGAAATTATTAACAATGCATGAAACAAGGATGAAATATTATCTAATTCAATTCTCTATGATGTAAGTATAAAAAAGAAGGTTCGTAAATCAAAAGAAGCTTTGTTCCCTTAATTAAACTTCATGCCATACTCAGCTCGGAACGTTTCCCCTGATTCTAGCCGATTCACTCCAAATTTCTCCTTCAAGTTCCCTGATGTATCATGAGTGTCGGCAATCCCGTACCATGGTTCAATGCAGACAAATGGCGCCATTGTACGATCTGTCTCGTTATATTTCGACCATATTCCAACGAATGGAAAGTCCTTGAATGTTAGTTCGACACCATGACTCGATTTTTGAGATGTCAATGTCATATGATCAATATGGCTGTATACGAGAGCGTCCTGTGCAAATAAAGAAGGAGTGAGCGGAATCTCTTCAAAATCATGAGTTGGGCCTTTCTCATGGATTAAAGAATCCATGAGCTCATATTCAATGACTTCCTTATTTGATGCAGGTGAAAGCTTCAATATGTAGTCCTCAATCTTCTCATCTTCTAAAAGAGGAAGCTTAAACGCTGGATGTGCACCAATGGAAAAATACATTTCTTCCTTATTTTCATTCACGATTTCCCATCGTACAAATAGAGAATCTTCTTTAAGTGTATAATGAATACATGCCTTAAATTCGTATGGATATACATGTGTGAACTGTCCAGCAGACTCGATTACAAAGGAAACATAATCTGTTTCCTGTTTGTCCACTTCGAATACATTATCACGTAAGAAACCGTGCTGTGACATTTTATATGTGTTGCCATCTAGCTGATACTGGTTTTCTTTTAAGCTTCCGACAATCGGAAACAAGACAGGAGAAACGCGTCCCCAGTAGGTGCTATCCCCTGTCCACAT
This sequence comes from Paenibacillus sp. FJAT-29882, assembly GCF_001510645.1. Taxonomy (GTDB): domain Bacteria; phylum Bacillota; class Bacilli; order Bacillales; family DSM-1321; genus Peribacillus. Next base: position 489,169 of record NZ_LMVB01000002.1, read on the forward strand.
ATAGTTCAGTCCATTTTTCTTATGCTTGACTTCCCGCACCTCTGCTCCATTTTGTGAAATACTTACCTTCAACCAATTATTTTCTATTTCAACTATCATCTAAAATCCCTCTTCTCATTAGAAGTTACTTATTTTTATCATATCAAAAAACTCCTTCCTAGTTAAAGGAAGGAGTCTACATTTGTCTTAAATTGTCGATCTTTATTAAAATACGGCAGAACCTCAGTTTAAAACCAGACACTTACTAGTCATTACATCACACTTAAAAATATCCCCTAGCTAAGCTTAATGTGTCAGTACAAGCTCGTGAATGGCGTACGCAACCCCATTTTCATTATTAGAGCGAGTTTGAAAATCAGCCGATTTCTTAACTTCTGGAATCGCGTTCTCCATGGCCACGCCACAGCCAGCGTACTCGATCATTGATAAGTCATTACCATTATCACCTATACTCATCACCTCTTGCTGCTTGATCCCTAGCTTTTCCGCCAGTTTCTTGACAGCATTCCCTTTGCTAACTTCTGGATGTAAGATTTCTAAGAAATAAGGTGCACTCTGAACCATCATGTACTTTTCTTTTATTGACGCTGGAATTTGTGCAATCACTTTGTTTAATCGCTCAGGTTCATCAATAAACATGATTTTCGGAAGTACAATATTTGCTGGAATGTCTTCAATTTTACGATAGCGTAAGGGGATTTGATTAATAAACGATTCTAGAACTGTGTATTCACTAATATTTGAATTCGGTGTATAGACATTCTCTGCATCAAAAAATTGCATAGGAGTATCTAGCTTAAGACTAAGTTCATAAAGCAACTTTAAATCGTCATATCCAAGTGACAGTTCAGATACGATCTTATTGGTATGAGTATTTTGAACGAGAGCGCCATTATAGGCAATCACGTAATCTTCCTCTTCATCTAATTTAAGATCTTTCAAGTATCGGCGCATCCCACCGATAGGACGGCCGGAACATAGAACGATTTTCACACCTTGCTCTTTTGCTCTATGTAGCGCGTCTCGTACGTCTGCTGTTACTTCATGATGATCATTTAATAAAGTCCCATCCATGTCGATGGCAATAATTTTATACACAATTTCCCACTCCTCTTACTCATTTGACACTATCTCTATGGAGAGAGTCTCCACAACCTCTTCACCTAAAGCTACTTCATATTATAGGCCATAGTGCTTCGTATTATCTACATATTGGATCCTATTAGCTGCTTTGTTCCAAATCAATAACAATTCACCTTTGCAACGATTTATTTTGCTGGCAGTTGAATCGTAAAGATCGTTCCCTTGCCTTCCTCACTTTCCACCTCAATTTCACCATCATGAAGCTGGACAAGCTTCTTAACGATGGATAAGCCGAGACCGAATTCTCCGTAAGGATTGCTAGTTCGAGACAAATCAGCTTTATAAAAGCGATGCCAGATTGCCTCAATATCTGCTGGATTAATCCCAGAACCTGTGTCTTCAATTTCAATGATAACCCGATCTTTTCCCGCTTTACCACGGAGCCATATCGTTCCATTTTCGGTAAATTGAATACTGTTCTTTGTGATATTAATTAAAATTTGCATCAATCTGTCGTAATCCGCAAACACGAGCAAATCTTTAGGAACATCAAGTTTAATCCTATTATTCTTACCTTCAGCCTGAATGGAGAGATGATCTTGAATGACTTCTAACACTTCTTGAAGCTGGATTTTTTCTTTCGCTAACACGACTTGATTGGATCGGATTTTTTCATAATCTAGATTTTCATTCACTAATCGGATTAATCGTTTCGTTTCCTGATTCATCAGATTAATGCCTTTCATTTTTTCTTCTTCAGGAATTAAGTCATCCCGCAGCCCTTCTATCATTCCGCTTATCGTGGTCAATGGCGTTCGCATTTCATGAGATACATCTGCCATGAATTGCCGTCTACGATTTTCAAGACTTTCAATTTCTTCATTGGAGTTTTTTAACTTCTGTGCCATCTCGTTGAAATCATTGCCAAGATCACCGATTTCATCAAAACTGGAGGATGGAACATGGACATCATAGTTCCCAGAAGAAATCATCGAAGTTGCTTCACGGATACGTTGAATTCGATTCACATGAAGCTTAGACAAAAACCAGCTTAATAGTAAAGATACCGCTAAAGCGATGACTACAGTAATGAATAGATAATTATTCACTTCACTGATCATTTCTCGTGTGCCGCTTACGGGGGCATACAGAACAATGACTCCGAGTAAATTCGCGCGTTGGATATACGGTAACAATACCACCGACATTTCTTGTACAAATCGTTTGCCTTCATGGCGTATAATGACTGTTTCACCGTTTGATAGCTGTGAATACTCTTTAGCAGTCAGCTCAAAACTTTCAAGTGGACCAATATTAGGTGTTAGCAAGTTCAAGTGTTGATCAAACACACTAAAGTAAATTTGTCGTGCATCTAACACGTTTGCATATTGATTTAACGTTTGAATCTGCCCTCTTGGATCGGCTTCAAATTTCGCTAAAATGGTTTGTCCATATTCAATCAGTTCATCCGTTTTACTTTTATAGACTAGATTTTCGACATAATTAGCGAACAGTAAACTTAAGATAACAAACGCCACAAGTAAAATGCTAATATGACTTACAAGCAATTGATACACATACTTAATTCTCATTAACCGTCACCGTTTCATCAAACTTATAACCGACTCCCCAGACAGTATGAAGCATCGGCTGAGTGTTTAAGCCAATCTTGCCCCGCAGGCGTTTAATATGCACATCAACCGTGCGCTCATCACCGTAAAACTGATAGCCCCATACCCGTTCAAGCAATTGCTCACGCGTGAAAACCTGGCGTGGTGATTGTATAAAATAGAGAAGTAAATCAAATTCCTTCGGTGTTAAGTTCGGAATTAATTCACCGTCTAGAAATACCTCCCGTGTATCACGGTTTATTTTAAAATGGCTTGTTTCAATAATATGATCCTCTGATAGCTCTGACTGATTATCCTTCTGCGATCTTCGCATCACTGCCTTAATTCGCGCCATCAATGCCAGTGGACTAAAAGGCTTAGTCACATAATCATCCGCCCCTAGCTCAAGCCCAAGGACTTGATCAGATTCACTATCTTTTGCAGTCAGCATAATGATTGGGATTGTACGATCATCTTCCCTGATTTTACGACAAATACTGACCCCATCCATCCCTGGCAGCATCCAATCCAAGATAATTATATCCCAATCCCCCGTTTTGTAACGATTGTACCCATCTAACCCATTCATCACGAACTCACCGTGCAATCCTTCTTTCGCAAAAAACATTTCTAACATCGAACAAACTGCTTCATTATCTTCTACAACTAAAATGTTCACGTCTACACTCCCCTTGCCTAGTCCTTCTGTCTTTTACGTTACGTCTAATTCTACATATTTTCAACTACTATCTACGTTATATTAAGGAGACAGACAATAATACGGACACCCTGAATTGAGCCTTGTAGTAGACGGATGTATATTGGAAAGCATTTCGATATTAGATTTTTAATTCAAGCAGTCCGATCAGCTATAATCTAATAGCGAACGAGAAGGATGATCCTTAGTTTCTTTCTATTGGATTTTAATTACTGTAATCAATAGTGATTTTAGGCCATTTCTCATTTTCTACTTCATTTTGCAGGATTCTATACAGAGATTTGTCGAATTAGTAAAGGAGAGAAACGACACATGTAAAAAACTAAATAAAGAGTCAGTAGGATTTTTTGAAAAAGGAGAAAAGACATGTATCAATCATATTTAGAATTTGCTATTCAACTTGGTAAAGACGCAGGACAATTTATTCTTCCACAAGCAGGTAAAGCGGGTCAACAAACTGTGAAATCTGCAAAAGATTTTGTAACAGAAATGGATATTCAGGTGGAAAACCTGATCATTCGCCGTATTAAAGAACAATATCCTACCCATCGGATTTTCAGTGAAGAAGCGGGGAACATTGAAGGAACTGAGGATTTTGAATGGGTAATCGATCCAATTGACGGTACGGTGAATTACAGTGTCGGAATTCCGTTGTACGGGGTTTCTATTGCGCTGACTTATCAGGGAGACCCCGTTGTTGCTGTCATATCACTTCCTGGTTTGGATGAATTGTTTTGGGCGGCGAAAGGAGAGGGTACTTTTTTAAACGGACAACCGATTCAAGTTAGAGATGTTGCTCTATCAGAAGCCTTTGTTTCAGTAGGAGACTTCGCAAAGGATGGAAACAAAGAAAGCAATAAGGAACGATTGCAATTGTTAGATAACATTGTAAACGATGTGTACAGAATTCGAATTATTGGTACAGCCGCTGTTACGTTAGCTTATATTGCAGCTGGTCGATTAGACGCGGCTATTTACTTAAACCCTAACTGGTACGATATCGCAGCTGGCCAGCTACTGATTACCGAAGCTGGTGGTACACAGAGTACTGCGGGAAATCATACAATCTATGCCTCTAATAACATAGTAGATGAGTTAATAAACCTCATTCTTGTGCAAAAATAACTCTTTGCCCAATCCAATGATTTGATACTAATCGAAACCGTCTGTCATTGGAACAGGCGGTTTCGTTTAATCCTGTATTCACCTATTTTTTTACGTTGTAGCTTTGGAATAAAGTATGATTAAAAATACCTCGTAAGCCCATATTTTACGATAAATTAAAAGAATCCATTTTGAAAAAAAGATTGATCAAAATGGATTCTTTTTCAGCAGATTTAAATTTGGTTTTTATAAAAAGCTTTGATTATTTTCCACCTGATCTTCAATCAATAGCGCCCTATTCTGGAATAAGTATATGGATGGATCGCTCACTAATAAAAAAACATATAGAACTGCGTCATATGTTTAATTCCTACCACGTTACGTTGTCATTTCTGTTTCTTATTCTGACCATGGTGAATGTAAAATACACTGACAGAAATTCTTATTTTTATATTCTGGTCTAAAATGTTTAATAACATCTTCTTTCATATTGCCAAAAGTAGTTTCTGGCTTATGCTTAAAGCCCTCATAAAATCCTGAAATAATTTCCCTTTTGAAATTGTTACGAGGGAAAGCTTTTATAATTTCTTCACGCAAGTCGTCGGGGAATTGTTCAAAGCCATCTCCCATCACATCTAAACCAACACCTGAAAAGAGTAGTGCTACTTCAGACTCTTTATGTTCTGCAACACCGGGTGTCGTATGTAATGCAATAGCATCCCATACAAGACGAATTGACTCATCCGGAATTTGATACTGCTGTAAAAAACTTCTTGCTGCGTTTGCACCGTCTACTTCAAATCGTAAATTGGGACTACTGAACTTATTTGTTAAGCCTAAATCATGGAATAAAGCACTGACATATAGCAATTCTAAATCATAGTTTTGCTTCGCTTTTTTTCCGTTGACTGCACCAAATAAAAACACACGATTTGAATGATTCCACAACAAGTCGTCCCCATGCTCACGTAAAATATCGGCTACATCTTTCGCCAATCGAGAATCTGGAATTTTAATACCCGCTACTGCCTGAAACATAATTGAACATCCCCTTTGCAATTTATAGTTCTCATTTTATGAACTTATCTTCATTGTAAAGGGAAATTCATTATCGTCCTATACGATTAATTCTATGATAATGATAGATAAAAACTATAATATAGCACTTCGTAAAGAAGTAATTGAATCTTTCTCTGTGTGAAAATGAAGCTTTTCGATTTCACGTACTAATAACTTAATATATTTACGTGCTGGATAATTAATAAAACAATTCTTTTTCATCACGAGATAGACTGCTCTTGTCAAAGATGGTTTCTCAATATGTTGGAAAAATAAATCCTCTGTATCATAAAATTCATATAATGTGCGTGAAACAACACTACGCCCCACACCACTTCTGACTAGATTCAAGATAGATTGAATACTAGACGTTTCCACAATAGGCTCTAATTGCTTGCCAACCTCATCACTCGTTATATCAAGTATTTTTCTACATTGATGCAGACTGGGAAATAAAATCAGAGGACCATCTAAAACAGAAGAAAATGAAACCGTCTGCTCTTCATGACTCTGATTACTAATTAGGTAAAATTCTTCATCATACAACTTCGTCACTTGCAACATATCATATTGATTAAGTTGAAAACCAATACCAAAATCGGCTCGATTTTCTATAACGGCCTTTTCCACCTGATCAGTAGTTTCAATGAACACTTTAATGTTCGGATATAAATGGTTAAATTGAATACACAAAGTAGATACCAAATCAGTTATTTCCCCTGGTAACACGGCAATTTTCAATTCTCCGATTTCTACCTTTGTAAATGCAGCAATTTGAGAGGAAATACTTTGTATGGAACCTTGAATATTCAATGCTTCCTGTTGTACAATTTCTCCTACCTTAGTAAGCTCAATTCTCTTGCCAACGCGGTTAAAAAGTGGGTATCCTACCTCTTGTTCGAGCATCTTAATTTGATGACTTAAAGTGGGTTGAGAGATTCCTAATTTTTCAGCTGATTTTGTAAAATGTAGTTCTTTACTAACCATTAAAAAGTATTCTAAATGTCGTAATTCGATACTAGTTCAATCCTTTCTAATACAATTATTATTGGCACTCTGCTATCAAAGATGGATTACCCATCTTTCTACATTCATATAACTATTTACGCCTTTTTGTCCTTTTTTAATTTCCTTTCCATCAATTGTGCCATTTGTTGAGAATTCAAATTCTTTTCTTCATAGAGTTTATTACCGATGTTATGATAGTCCTCTTCATTACGATTTTGACTTAGTTTATTGGCAGCTTGAATTTCCTGTACTTTAATCTTAAATCCAACAATACCTTTTAATTGTTTTTCTAATAACTGAGGATAGAGATTATCCCATAAAACTGGATTCTTACGGTGTTTTTCGTATTTTTGCAACAATATTATCAGGTCCTGTTTTAACTCTTCTTCGTTCAAAATGCTGGCTGTACCATATACATGTACAGCTTGATAGTTCCATGTCGGGACATTTTCCTCTTCATACCAGGAGGAAGAGATATAAGCGTGTGGTCCTTGGAGCATAACCAATACTTCTTCACAGGTTTCGAATGTTCGCCATTAAGGGTTCCCATAAGCCATATGCCCCGTTATATAATAAGAATCTCCTTCTGTAATTAACTGCAATGGCAAATGAGTGGCAATTGGTTTCCCTTGTCCTGTTGTGACAATCGTACCAAAAGAGTTATGTTGAATGAAATCCCAAATCTCATCAAGATTTGTAACCTTAAAATATTTTGGAATATACATAAGAGCCCACCTTTAAAAAGTTATATGATTGTTTTGGTCATGATCAAGTCCGTTTGTTCTTCATCTCCCATATAAAAAGAGTGGGCGCCAGTTTGAACAAACCCTGTTTTCTTATAAAAAGCAATCGCATTTTCATTTTTTTCCCATACGCCAAGCCAGATTTTCTTTTTATTTCGTTCCATCGAAATTTCTATAGCTTTATTTAGCAGATATTTACCAAGCCCGTGTTTTTGAAATTTGTCCTTTATATAAATCCTTTCGACTTCAAGGGATTCATCACCCATTTCTTCAGACTGGGCATCATTGGTATTGACCTTTAAATATCCAGCAACTTCATTATTAAAATAAACAAAATAGAATTGCGAAGAAATATTAGATAATTCTTTTTCTAATTGTTTTAAGTTAAATGCCCTTTCCAAATAGGTATTCATATTTCCGGGTGAATTTTGATGCTTAAATGTCTCATTAAATGTTTCATGACTAATTTCTTGAAGTTTACGTGAATCTTCAAGGGTACACATTTTTATATTTATAGCCATTTAAATATATCGCTCCTTTATATAATCAATAATTCCTTTTGTTTCCCCTTTTTACAAATTCCCAGTCTTTTTCTACATTTTTTCTTACTCTTTGAAGAAGATTGAAAATGGTTTCTGCTTCTTTTTCAGACAATCCCTCTAATGCAACGGTATTGGAATAATCATTCTCTTTGTTTATAAATGGATAAACATTTTTCCCTTTCTCTGTTGGAAAGAGTTTCTTGATCTTTTTGTTATGTTCATCATCTTTCTTTTCAATAAAGCCATTAATTTCAAGTTTCTTTATAGCACGAGATGCTGTTGTGCGGTCTACTTTTATCATCTCAGCTAACTTTTCTTGAATGATTCCTGGGTTTTCAAATATTCGCACAAGGTACAAATACTGCCCTTTTGTAAGGTCATATTCCTTAAATTCTATATTGCTTATTGAATCTAATGCCCTGGAAATCATTCCAATCTCACGAAGAATTTCCTTCATAATTAACTCCTTAGTACATATTTTTTTGCAACTGCAATAAAAATGGCATACATTAAATTTAATTCAATTTTGTTGCATACGCAACAAAAAATACGATAAAGAGGTCGAGTAAAGTGAAATACTTTTAAAATGATCTTTAATCGGTATTATTACTCTTTCTGTTTCCTCTACAATCTGGCCCTTTAACGGAACAACTTTATTGTAAATCAGCAGTTCCTTAATACAATTTTCAATTCAAATATTCCTTTCCTTTTCACTATAACCGCCCATTTAGCGTGGGATAAAGTTTGATCATTCTCTACTTGTGTGCTCCACAGTTGAGCCTGTTTGGGGAAGATCGAAAAATGTAAAAGAGCTTCAAAAATTGTTCTTTAATTATTGCTCATACGTAATCCATTCGTTTACGTATGATTCTTCACAAATTTATAAGTTCCTTAAGCAGGATAATCCTCTTCCGCCTAATCAAGTAAATTTCATTCACAAACATTAAATCCAGCGATTTACTTCTCTAACCTGGTATGCTGTATGATCATGTTGTCTGGAACCAATCCTAAAAAAAGTTGGTTTCTACTATTTGTAGAAATCCAACTAAAGTCATTAATAGATTGCAATGTATTAAGGAATCTGTTCCTCAAAAACCACTAGAGTGTCTTCGTTTCCAGTCGAAATCCTTCGACGACTACATCTTCATCGATTTCAACTAATAGACACCGTTTTCCATTGTAAGTAATATATTTTACATTTTTCAGGTCTTTCGGGCTGACGGATACATCTGCCACCTTCGTATTGATTTTAATGGTTTTAGGTATAATACTGCTTGCTTTGATTTCATGTTTTTCGTCATCTACGACACTCTTGAAGGCATGTTCCACCTTGGCGGTATCCACATTTTCGACGCCGCTTACCTCTAAGATGCGTTCAATGTCTCGATAATCCAACATAGGGGATTCACTTTCTTCATCTTCTTCATTTCCCTGTACCATCTTATCGATTTCCTCATAGACATTAGAAATGACCTTGGAATCCACTTCGTCTCCCATTACAATTTTTAAGATTTGCTCAAAGCTATCCTTATCTTCCATAGCGGTAATAATCTCTTCACAGTTGAGAACTTCTTCTATAAATGAATCGTCTGGTTGATTCACTTTCCCTCCACAATAGAGAATATGATTCACATCTGCCGAATTTTCATTAAAGGCAGGAAACAAAAAACCTGTTAACGGAGTGGTCAAATTAATAATGGGATCCACTGCGTTATTCGATTTGAATTCTTTCTCGATATAATCAAACAGCAAGGCTTTTTTCGGCTGATCGGTTTTATTAAGACTGCAAAGGATAAACTCACTGGAATAAACTTTATCGTCCCCTCCTTCTTCGGATTCCGAATCTCGTTTCCCAGCCGCCTTTAGATATTCTCCTCGGATAAATGTCACCACAGTATCAAAATCATAAACAGCATGAGCAAACATCTTCCCAACGATTTTGAGCATGCCTTCTTTCCAATCTTCCGTTGATCCTGCTCGTAATCCTTCGTAGAGGATCATTTGGGTGCTGTCTTCCACATCACGTTTAAATTTCAGCTCAAACAGTTTGGCATCAAGATGACCTGTCAAAACTTTTTTAAAGTTTGCTAAAAACAATTCTTGTGCTTCCTGCTCTAACATTTGAAACGGTTGACTGACTTGATGATAAATCTCACCTGATTCTTTCTTTACATAAATAGTAAAGATTTCACGAATATTCATAGACTGATTGTCTAATTTAAATTGCTTTCGGATATTAGCGATGTCTTTTTTATTCATTTGTTTCATCTCCCATTCCTGATTATAGTGGTCAATCTAAAAAATAGTAATACTTGATATTTTTTCAATTTTAATAGCTAAATGAATTTCCGTTTTACTTAACCACTTTTTAAAGGAGAAATAATAAGCAGCGGCTTTTACTGCATCAACCTTAACTCCGAATACAATTTCTTATCATACGGTATTTTAAATGAATGAGTCACAAACACAGTGTTTTCCTCTTTTTCTATTATTTAAATACTACCATAATTCAATCACGAGGAACATCAGTTCTACTCACAAATGATACATTCACTTAAAGCACAAAAAAAATCGAAACATGAACATGTTTAAAGACATGCCTGTTTCGACCTCACTATCATCCCACGTTGTCAGAAGAAAAGGCAAAGTCCTTTTATCCAGGGCCTCAATTTTGAATGAACATGGAGAACAAATCACGAAGAAAATCAGCATGAATATTTCGAATTTCTCTATCGTGTTTCGTTTTCGAAGCTTAATGGTGATATTCGCTTGATTGATGCTCGTTCGAGTGGAAAGATTACAGAAAAATTTGAATTATGTGTTTAAAGAAACGCTATCCCTTATTCTGAGATTCAAATTGAATGATAATCAGAGGCCAAAGGTTTTATCGTTAAGCCCAAAAAAGTATAGAGAAAAATCTCTACACCTTTTATTGGTTAAAACTTAATTTTTATTATTTGAGAGTCATGTATTTTATTTTCATCTTTATCGAATACATCGCTTGTTGTTAGTTCAATCCATTCAAGGTCTTTTGACGAGTCAATAATAAAACCTAGATTTCCCTTTTTTGTCGTATTTCCTTCTATTTCACCGTTTAATTCTTCTAAATAGATGTCTTTCTCCCAATCTAATTTCTTGCCTAAGCTAGTTTCAATCATAGCGATTGGTGCGAAGTTTACTTTTTCATCAGAAGTGTTTTCGATTTCGACAAATACTTTTACGAAGTCAAATTCCTCATCATGTGTCAACACATGAAAATAATCAATAAGACTATAATCTGGTCTTAAATGGATAAGTTTCATATCTTTCACACTTAGTCGGATTGGACCAATTTCGTAAGTTTCATTGACGGGATTGATTGCTTTTAAAGTTGCTTCACCTTTTTCATCGGAAACGGATTGGCCAACTTCAAGTAATGTTCGGTCATCTGTTACCTGTGGGTTTGAAACGTAATCATTCAAATATTCATTTTTTGGTTGTTTTTCTTTTTCTGGAGTTTCACTGTTACTTACTTCATTCGAACAGCCAAATAAGAATAATAGAGATAAAAGTGTAAGTAGTCCGATACATTTTTTCAAGAGAAACCCTCCAATTAATCCCGGTTCAACTAACCATCAGCGAGAGATAAAAAAACATTGATGGAAGTTTCACTTTATTATTTAAAAAAAGAAGGGCTGACTTAAAGCTACTTGTCAGCTCCTTCAACGATCTTTGTTATGTTTTTTGTACAGCCAAACTTATTTATCGTTAATAACTGTTTGTTTTTTTCCCTTTTCTAGAATATCAAAGATAATTTTCGCATTATCCGTGTTATCAATTTGTCCTGCAAATCGTTCAGATGAAGGACCATAAGCATAAACAGGTACGTCTTCACCCGTATGACCGCCGGTAGTCCATCCAGTGTTAGAGCGAGTGTCAAAGATTTTTTCGATTGCATTATCAATATCGACTTCTTTTTTGGAAGCAGCATCTTTCACAGATTGAATTTCCTTAGCCGTTAAATCAAGATCAATATATTTTTTCAATGTTTCTTCTACACTAGCACCATTTGCGATTTGATTCGCCATGAAATCAGGTGTACGTTTTGCTGCTTTAATTGGTTCACCAAACCAGTTGTAGATACCATTTGCACCAATTGAATAACCACCAGTAGAGTGATCGGCCGTCGCAACAACTAGTGTATGCTTATCTTTTTTCGCAAAGTCAATCGCTGCTTTAAATGCTTTTTCAAAGTCTTCCATTTCACTCATTGCGCCAACGATATCATTATCATGACCAGCCCAATCAATTTGGCTTCCTTCAATCATTAAGAAAAAACCATCTTTATTTTTATTTAATCGATCAATTGCAGAATTAGTCATTTTTTCTAAAGAAGGAACGTCTTTCGTACGATCAAGCATTTTTGGTAGTCCTCGACCTGCAAATAATCCAAGAACCTGTTTATTTTTGTCTTTTGATAGCTCGTCTGTATTTGTTACATAGCTAAATCCATCTTTTTTGAATTCATCTACAAGATTACGATCTTTGCGAATAAATAGATCTGTTCCCCCTCCAAGAAGAACATCTATCTTATGTTTCCCATTTACTAATTCATCAAAGTAATCATCCGCAATCCCATTCATGTTTTGACGGCTAGGATCATGCGAACCAAATGCTGCTGGAGTAGCATGAGTAATTTCTGATGTAGCAACTAGTCCAGTCGCTTTCCCTCTTTCTTTTGCAGCTTCAAGAACCGTTTTCACTTCAGTTTTATCATTATCTACTGCTATAGCATTGTTATATGTTTTAATACCAGCTGACATAGCTGTTGCAGCAGAAGCTGAGTCCGTTACATTTTGCTCTGGATCTTCTGGATATGTCATTTGTTGACCAACAAGATATTTATCAAGCTCCGTACGATCAACAAATTTTGATTTAGGACTGTCCTTTAAATAACGATAAGCTGATGTATACGAAACTCCCATCCCATCACCAATAAGAAAGATGACATTTTTAATTTCAGCATTGTTCTTCTCTTTTTCTTTTGCTTCAGCGTTAGAAAAGGGGAATCCTAAACTACTAAAAGCAACAGTGGACATAACGGCTAAAGGGAGTAGCTTCTTCTTAAAATTTTTACTAAACAAGGGATCATTCCTCCTGATTTTATGTTATAAGCGTATTGTAAATTAATAACCTTAATTCCTTATCATAGGTTTGTAATGATATTGTAAATCCCAATAATTAAGTAAATGGATCCAAATTAAGGGGAATTTTTTACTGTAACTAATACAAAAACGAGACATTATACCTACAAAAAACCACTTTATTTATTTAACAATATCTAGTTTTTGAGAAGTGGTAGTACATTATGAATAGATTTTACTTTAAAAGGATTTACACAAATTTACGCAATAGTTATTCTCTTTACAAAAAAGGACAAAAAAAACTGCTCGGGGCACCAAAATCTGTTCATCTTTTATATCTTACTCTACTTTCACTTTATAGAATTAAGAGGGAACTCCATATATTTTACATTTAAACTGGATATATTTAGTTTAACCATGTCTTTCTATTACCTTATAATAGGATATAAGACTACAGCAGATAGACCATTTAAGATCGGGGGGATTAAATGTGAATAAAGAAAGACTTAAGTTACGTGCACTACAAATAGGGAACGTTTCAAATGACTTCGATCTTGAGATTGAGGATTTTAGAGAAGAGCATCAAGTGGCACTGTTTGTCTGGAAATCAATTCACGACGCGGAACAAGGCATATGGATTGAATTAGACGGTGAGGGTCATTTACTCCATTACAATCAATACGAGGCAGTGTTACACCATTTACCTCTACAAGAAGAAGAACTTTTAGAAAAGTCCCTTCAGTTTGTCTCCGAGTATTATCCGGATGCTCTAAAAACGTTTGTCCCGGAAAAAAGTAAAACACTTTCCAATGGAATGCGGTTTTCATCTGTTCAAATGGAGCTTGGATTGCCGCTTGAAATGACTGGATTTTATGTAGATGTGGCATTTAGCGGAGACATTCTTTCATTCCGTTATTATGGTGAAGCTAAGGATATTAGGCTACCTGGAGAAATTTTGGACAAGGGATGGGTAAAGCAATCGTTTTTGGCTGAGGTAAAAATGAACCTACTTATAATGAATCTAAGTCCTGACGTATATGAAAATGTCAGTCATTCACCTCTCCTTGTCTATCAACCAAATTCCCCCTTTTACACCCAGACTGCAAATCGATTAGCAAAAAGCAACGTTGAGAATGAAAACGAAGAAGATTACGAAATTAGCTATCTTCCACTTCCTGAAAAGTTACCGGGTTATTCTGATATTTATAAGGCTATTGGATTCGATAAACATGCATTAACGAAGCTCCGAGAAGTAGATATAGGGGATGAAATTGTGACCGTATGGCATCCAGCCCTCCCTCTTTCTGTAAACAATGACCTTAGCCTTGACAGCTATTTTCAAAGAAAAACAGAAAATACGTTGAAAATTAGAACCGAGAAACAAACGGGCAAAATATCGGGTTTGTTTAATTTTAGGGATGATAAAGGTCTTCTGTCATTATCGGTCGAAGAATGCAGAACAATCGCTCTAAAATTTCTATACACATTATATCCAAATGCAGATCGGTATTTCCGTATTGCCTCCCCAAATGGAGATGAAGATGAAGAAACGACTCAGTACGGGTTCCATTTTTCCATCTTTCATAAAGGAATTTCAACATATTTTGGTCTCTGCCACATCACTGTCAATAAAACGACAGGGTTCATCACGCATTATTCAGCCCCTGACATTGATGTGAATCGTTTAGAAGAAATGGACGTACAGCCCACGTTGTCTGAAAAAGAGGCAAAGTCCCTTTATCTTGAGGACCTCGATTTTGAATTAACATGGAATAAAAATTACGAAGAAAATCAGCATGAATATCACGAACTCATCTATCGTGTTTCATTTCCAAAGCTTAATGGTGATATTCGCTTTATTAATGCTCATTCGGGTGGAAAGATTACAGCAAAGATTTAATACAAATGCATAGAGAAAGTATCGCTGTTCCTTTTTCTGAGGTTCAAATTGAATGATAAACAGAGGCAGACTAAGTATGTTGACTTTACTTAGCAGACCTCTGTTTTTACGTAGATGCATAATTCTAATTCGAAGCATATGTTTCGATTTTGACGCATATAGTTTGATTTTGAGTCATACCGATTCGACTTACATATTCTGTTCAATTTCTTGAAAAACTCCAAGTGTTGTCCGATATAGATTGTGGGTAGCTGCGATCAACCTCTTCGTTTTCACTTCATCCCCAACCGCGTGCAACAGCTTTTCTCGTAGTTCTGCCTTAGTCAAAGGATTTCTAGGACTTCCCTTAGGCGTATCGACCCTCTTTGACAATACTTCTCCGCTTTTAGTCGTCACATCAACAATCGTAAAACGTCCCGCAGGTATCGCATCTTCCGAAATTTTGATGGACGCGTCATTCTCTCGAGTTATTTTCTGAACGGATTCTCTCCACACAGATGGAATCGGCTTGGATTCAAAGGAGGAAAAAGTTAACGGTCTACCTGTCAGAGCAAGCCAGACAATATACTCAATCGAAAATCTTCCTTCCTCTCCAGTCGCAGGATTCTTGTAAATCAAAGCCGCATCTCCATTCGGTGGGAAGCGAATGTGGATCTCCTGAATAGCTTCCTCCGACAATTTATACTTTTCATGCAAAAACACTGCTGCATCCGCGCCGTGCGCGGCCGCTGAACAAAACGGGTACTGTTTAAACCATAATCCTGGCGTGACAATACGCCACGAATCTCCCCAATTCACCGTCACGTCATGCACAACGTTTTCCGTATAAACCTCGAAAAAACCAAGCTTTTCATTTAAAAAATCTGGATTGCTATGCAATCCAGCGCGAATCCAATCAGCGGACTTTACAGCATTCTGTGCGGCAATCCCAACATGAAGCGGCTTCACCACAGTACCAAATTGAATGCGCAAACCGCAAGCCTGAGTTGCGGCTAAACTCATCGTTTCTGCAATCAACCGTGGCGAATACTCTCGTAAGTACGCAATCGCTCCGGCTGCGGCAATTACGCCAAGTGTAGCTGTATTATGCCAACCTTTTGTATAATGATAGGGATTCATCGCTTCACCGAATCGAGCCATAATCTCCACACCAACCACATATGCAGCTAAAAACCTCTCCCCAGATGTATCAGGATCACCTGCTGCAAACAAAGCTGCTAAAACAACAGCACTCGGATGCCCACGCACATCTGAATGGACATCATCATAATCCAACAAATGAGCTTGAAGACCATTGAATAAGGCCGCTTGGGCCCTTGTTGCCTGAATGCTTTTTCCAATCAGCCAACTCTTCCCGTTTCCACCTTCCTCCAAAATCATTTCTATCAAAAGAGTCGTTTCTTTTTCGTTTTTTGCTTGATAAGATGCTGCAAGAAAATCTATAATGCCTGCTACAGCTGCTTCTCTAACTTCAGCATTTACTAATGGATTAGAATGATAAATCGCTTCTACTAAACTTTCAGTTCTCATCACCAGCACACTTCCTTTGTTACCTCTCAGTTACTTCCATCTCCTCTACCAGCTGTCGTAAAAATCGCTGTGTCCTAGGGTTTTCTGAATGGTCAATCACTTGCTCTGGTGTACCTTGTTCAATGATTTTTCCATCGGCCATAAAAATAACTTTATCTGCAACTTCTTTTGCAAATTGCATTTCATGCGTCACAATAGCCATTGTTGTATCTTGCTTGGCCAATTGCCGGATTACTTGTAACACTTCGCTTACCAATTCTGGGTCAAGCGCTGACGTAGGTTCATCAAATAAAATAGCATGCGGATTCACCGCCAACGCTCGGGCAATACTAACACGTTGTTGTTGTCCGCCAGACAATGTAATCGGGTATTGTTTTGCTTGTTTTTCTAAGCCGACTCGCTTCAATAACTCTTCCCCTATTTTAATAGCATTCTCTTTTTTCATCTTTTTACTGACAATTAATGCTTCAATGACATTCTGCAAAGCTGTCTTATTTTTAAAAAGGTTATAGTGTTGAAATACCATCGCTGTTTGCTGTCTTAATTGGTAGGCGTCTCTTGATTTGTAGTTTAGTGTATCTAATTTCACGTCATTGATTTCAATTGTGCCTCCATTTGGCTCTTCCAATAAGTTCAAACAACGTAAAAGCGTGGATTTCCCAGAACCTGACGGACCAATAATGGCCACAACTTCTCCCGTTTCTATGTCCAAATTAATGTCATTCAACACAAGTACATTGCCAAATTGTTTTTTTAAATTTCTTACTTTTATCATCAGGATCACCTTCTAAGTGGTTTACTAAGCCAAATTTCCAAATATTTTTGTCCCCATGAATAAAGAATAATCAATAACCAATAAACCAAACCAACTGCCAAATACGTCTCGAAGAAGCGCATAGAAGCGGAAGCGATCATTTTTCCTTCTGCAAATAGCTCTGTTATACCAAGTGTAAAGGCAAGCGATGTTTCTTTAGTTAAGGATATAAACGTGTTCCCTGTTGCTGGTAAAGCGTTTAAAGCTGCTTGTGGTAAAATAATTCGGAAATAAATTTGCGATTTCTTCATCCCAATCGCTAGACCAGCTTCCATTTGCCCTTTTTCTACAGAATTCAATCCAGCTCGAAAAATTTCTGCTAAATACGAAGATTCTTTCAAACTAAAACCAATAATCGCTGCGGTCATGGCCCCCATCGTAGTCAATGATGGGAATATTTGTGGCAAACCATAATAAATGATAAACAGCTGCACCAATGTAGGCATTCCCCGAAATAAGGAGATGTACAAACTAGCCAAGTGTGAAAGTCCAAAAATATTGCTGTTTCGTATCAACGCAATGACGAGTCCAATCACAATTGCGAAGAGCATCGAAACCACTGCCAAAAGCAGAGTAATAGGAATATATTTAATTATTCCAGGTAAAACCTCCAACATATAACTAAGATCAAAGTTCATTACTCTATAAGACCCCCGCTAGGTTTATTCTTTGGTGATATCTTCGCCAAAATACTTCTCGGACAATGTAGCCAGCGTTCCATCTTCTTTTAATTTTTCAATTTCCTTCGTGAATTCTGCTTGTATTTCCTCCCCCTTTTCTGTTTTAGCAAAAGGATATCCCACACTTTCAAATGCAACGGGATCACCAACTAATTTCAAAGGAAGATCATTTTTTTTAATTTCTGCAAGTAAGATTGGACGCGAATTAATATAACCTTCTACACGATTGTTAATTGCATCTTGCATAGCTCCATCACGTGTTTCATAAGTACGAATTTCAATTTCACCTTTTGTGTCATATTTTTGTAAGTTTGCAAGATTGTTCGAACCTAGTACACCTGAAACTGTTTTTCCTTTTAAATCATCTAATGATTTGATCGCTTCATTTTTTGTGCTTGTTACAATTTGTGCCCCATAATAACTATATGGTTCTGTGAAGTTGAATTTCTGTTGACGTTCCTCCGTCATCGCAACAGCATTTGCTACCGTGTCTAGTTTACCAGAATCTAATTGTCCCATTAAACCACTAAAATCTGTTGTCACCCACTCTACTTTGTATCCAAGGTTCTTAGCGATTAATTCTGTAAGTTCTACGTCAAAACCAGTTAACTTGCCATTATCTTTATACCCATTTGGGAAACTTTGACCGGTTGACCCCACTTTAAGTGTTTTTTCTTGTTTCGCATCCACTTCTGTCGCTTGCTCTTTATCAGAATTTCCACATGCAGCAAGCAACACCACCATAAGTAAAGTCAAAGCAAATAATAATGTCTTTTTCATCGTTTTTCTCCTCTATTTCGTAATTGTTTCATCATGTTTTTCTACCCATGCTTGATATAAATCCGGTTGCAAAATTTTCCGCAAATATATCGTTATATGACCTTTTCCCAAGTCTTTTTGACCAATTTCTACAAACCCATTTTTTTCGTACATTTCCTTAAGCCACGGATGATTATCTGCTGTACCTAGTGTTACCGCCGGAAGTTTCAGCTGTTGCTTTAAAACTTCTTCTTCTAATAATGCCAGTGTTTTCTTTCCTATCCCTTGACGCTTATAATCCGGATTGGTGGCAAACCACCCAATGTGTGGCAATGCAAGTGGACCAGGATTTAATCCCCAAGGAAAGCGAAGCGATATAGTAGAGAGGAACGTTCCATTTTCCTCCAATACATACGCAGTATTTTCTGTTAGATGTTTAACGACTTCCTCTTTCGTTGCTGTTGCTGCCGAGAAATGAATATCCAATTCTCGTATACTCGCATAGGCATCTAGGGTTAAACGTAAAAATTGATCCGCTTCTTCTACTTGTACTTCCCTAAATATTTGGCTCATCGCGGCCTCCTTTACTCCAGTGGCTTGCTCTTTGGATCCATCATTTTCAGTGGATTATCCTACAATGGATAATAACGACTATCACTTAGTTATAAACTGATTTTCTGGTTTAACCAAACCAAGATTCCCTCTTAACGTGGTACTCTCATACTGAGTTCTAAAAATCCCTTTTGATTGCAATTCAGGAACAACCTGTTCAACAAAATCTGTTAACGAATCTGGCAAAAGTGCTGGCATAATATTAAAACCATCCGCAGCTTCTGACATCACCCAACTTTCAATTTTGTCTGCAATTTGTGTTGGTGTACCAATCGCAATATGGTGTCCACGTGACCCCGCAATCCATTGATAAGTCTGACGTAAAGTTAGATTTTCATTTTTCGCTCGTTTGACTATCAAATCATGTTTACTTCGAATACTGTCCACATTGTCCGGCAATGAAATATCAGCAAAAGGTGTATCCAATGGAACACTTGAAAAGTCCACATTCCCAAAATATCTCCCCAAAATCGCCAAGCCCATTTCCGGAATAATTAATTCTTGCAATGCGTCATACTTTTCTTGTGCTTCTTTCTCCGTCTGTCCCACAATCGGGAACAATCCTGGCATAATACTCATACTGCCTTTTTCTCGTCCTAAAGCAATCATTTGACTTTTCAGCTCACGATAGAACGAAATAGCGTCCGCTTGATTTTCCTGAGCAGTAAATACAATCTCAGCATGTTTGGCGGCGAGTGCTTGTCCATCACCGGAAGATCCAGCTTGTACAATGACCGGATGCACTTGTGGAGATTGAGAAATATTTAAAGGTCCTTTGACGGAGAAAAATTCACCTTTATGATTGATTTCATGAAACTTACTTTCGTCCAAAAACTGGCCTGACTTTTTATCAATACGTAAAGTGTCTTCTTCCCACGAGTCCCACAATTTCTTAGCTACTTCAACAAATTCAGTCGCTCTTTTATAACGAAGACTGTGCTCTAAATGCTCTGATTTATTGAAGTTCTCTGCAGTTGAACTAAGTGAAGTTGTGACTACATTCCAACCTGCACGGCCTGAGCTAATATGATCCAAAGAAGCAAATTTTCGCGCAACATGAAATGGTTCTTCATAGGTGGTCGATGCAGTTGCAACTAAACCAATATTGGAAGTCTCAGCAGCAAGATAAGATAACAATGTCAACGGCTCAAATCTTGACAAGATATTCGGATGCGAATCTTTTGCAACCGATAAACTATCTGCTAAAAATAATAAATCAAATAAGCCTTTTTCAGCTGTTTGTGCTAATCCTTTAAAATAATCTACCTTCATTGCCGCATTCGGAATGGCATTTGGGTGTCTCCATGAAGCAACATGATGCCCTGTTCCAGCCAAGAATACGCCAAGTTTTACGGATTTCTTCTTCATATGCAAATAGCTCCTTCGTGTACTAACTATATAGTATTCCGATAAACCTTCCTATACTTACTGTTTTACTGTGAATTATCATTATAATAAAACCCACTCCTAATTTGAAGAGGGTTTCCTCTACCTATTATTTGCTTAATTATCTCATCGGTACTTACTTTACCGTCATTAGACACTTTTGTAGCTTTTTCAATATAGAAATATACCTTTAAAGATTAGCATTCTGAATAACAGATTGTCAATTGATAATATTCTAAATAGATAACCTATTCCAAGTAAACAGTTTCCTAGACTCTATTTCTCTACTGAATTTGAAATCAACTAAACGCATTTGGAAAAGTTTTACTTTAATATTTAAAAAAGAGAATGTCCCTTTAGAGACACCCTCTTCTTTATCTTACCTACTCGCTTTTTGCATCCATTCATACTGATGTAGACGGACTTCAAAAAGCGTAATTGGATCACGGTATTGCTCTGGACGTTCACGCATTTTATCAAGTGCCGCTTGATTTTCTTTAATTTCATATTCTGATTGTTCAACAGCAGCATGGAGATTGCCTTTTGCGCCGCGGAAAAACATCGTAATGTCGCGATCTAATGACTTTTCGAACAGTTCGAATTGAGAAAGGAACCTTCTGGCAATCATTTCAGCTACATCATCATAATCCATCGTTTCCAGGAATTTTTTGTAGCGCGTATACATCCCTGCTTTGTTTTGCCCAATTGAACCAAATAGTTTACCTGCCCCTTTTAGCAACAATTGGGAAGGAGTATGCCGAAGTAGGATATTCACATGGTCTATGTGAACTCCACTTGTCATCCGATCTGCATCACGACTCCAATCATCCAGTACTTTAAAGTCACATTGCAAATCCAGGCGATTATCCCGATACAAGACATTAAATCCTTCTGCCATTTCGTTCAACTCATATTGACATTGGGTGAAATCTTGTTTAGATTCCATAATCCAATGTTGAAGAGAATTATAAAATCTTGGCAGTACTCGGCGATTCATATAATCTTGAATTCGGACATTCATTTCGTCATTCAAAGTGAGATGGATTTGGCTGAAATCACTATCTTCCTTCACTAACTCTGAACTTTCACGGAGAAGTTTAGGAATGGTCACTTTCAAATCATTTTTCACTTCTTCTTTAATCAAGCGATAGTTCTTGGAAATAGTTTTTATTTTTTCTTTTTCCAGATCCATCAGCTGATTGATTGCACCGTTCACCTTCACAACCATCTCTTCATTCCAAGCAATGGACTCTACTCGTTCATTTTCCATTTCAACCCTTTTTTCTAAAAGCGATGTTAATGTTTGGCGAATATAGTATAAAAGAGTATCCGTTCTTAGCTGTTCAATAAATAGCCCTGTCTGACTTGCCGCGACGAATTCAGATGCGTCCTGCATTTGTTTGCGGCTATTATACTCAGAAGAATACGCAACAACATTCGATCTAGGGAAGTCCACTACAATACGCTCAGTCGTTTCATCGAGTATCCGCCTTGCCTCACTTTCGCTAGAAATCTTATCCATCCGATTCATCACAAAATGAATAGACAGATGTGGAGCCCGTTTCTTTATCTGTAGCAACATATCACGCTCATAATCTGTGAATGGCGACACCGCATCCAGGACAAATACCATGCTGTCTGCCGCATGACTGATACTTAGAAATTCGGGGCTCATCACTGTATGTCGATCAATAGGAGGTGTATCAATAAGTGTGAGTGAATGATCTTGTAAAAAAGGTGACGGATAGTTCAGCTCTATAAACGCATTCGGTGAAATATCACGTAAATCCAGCAATGGAATTCGCTCTGTTTCCGTAACCTCAAGGATGTTAGGCTCATCACTATCCCGAACGATTAAATAGGCAGGTGTTTCTTCTTCACTAAGCTCAGCACCAAGTAAGTTGTTAACGAATGAAGATTTCTCTGATTTCTCAGTTCCTGTAATTAATAGATGTTGAGTCTCTAAGTCCTTTAATACTTCAACGAGCCATTTTGTTTTTTCTCCTGGATCGACATCATGCTTATTGGACCATTGAATCACATCTTCATAAAGTGTAGAGCTTGCATGAAACGATGGTTCACTTACACGAATCTGTGCTAATCGATTTTCTGCATCCCCTACGACTAGTGGATTCATTTGTTCATTAAAGATTTCATTCCATGACAATACAGCTGCTGAGGCAAACATGACTTGGGATGAATCCGCCAGCTTCAACCAATTGCTTAGAAGCTCAGGAACAATTGGTTGTAGTTCATGAACTAAGAAATGTCCATCTATTAATTCTAAATAGGTATCTTTAAAAGTATTCGCTAAATCATGCCAAGAATGGGTTCCATCGATCTCAACCATGCCGAAGAATGCGTTAATTGAAGTTAGCCATTCGAAATAGACGTCTTGCTTGCGATATTCCTGCCAAAGTGAGGTTACTAGCCTCTCAAATCGTTTCTGATCGGTTAGTGATAACAATTCCAATACTTGATTGAAATACACAGGTAATAGGTTTTTCGTGTACCCAAGGTCTACATATCCTTGAAGAACATCAAACCATTTTAATACACCTGTTCTGAGACTCTCATTAACAACAAGTTCAATTGCACTCTCCCAATCATTTTGACTATCAAAAAATGAACGAGCAAGTTCCGTAACATTCGGATAATCCGGATGAAAGGATACCACGTTTTTAATCGTTCCAGATGCAAGATCAAACCGCTCTTCTTCTATGTAAAGTGTAAACAATTGCAGCGCTACTTCAGCCCTTAAGACCAAGTTCTCTGAAGCAATTGATTTATAGAGTTCTTCAGCTGTAGAATGCATCCCAAGCTCGTAATAGGCATCAGCAACATTCTTCTTCGCCCAAGGCTCAAGTTCTGTCCCAATATTCTCCCATTTAAAGATCGCTGCTTCAAAGTCCTTATAATGAAAATATAATTCTCCTTGTGCATAGCGGATCGTTGACAGTTCAGGAACCTCTTTCTTTTGTTCTTCTAAATACGCCTCTCCCAACAGTTGAATCGGTTCTCCGTCTTTACCATCGTTCACGAATGTCTCATAAAATTTTTTGTGAATTAAAAGAGTTTCCGAAACCATTTTAGTCCCCCGTTACCTCATATTTTATCAATCTCAAATGAGAATTTCTTTATAACTACTAACATACTATTTTAACAAAAATTCACGTATGATAAATTTCTTTCTACTTACAATTGTAGAACAATATTAACCATGTGTGTAAAAAACTTAATAATTCATCCATTAATTTGGATATAATCCCATTTTATTACATAATAATGCATTTTGCGAAGAAAATAATCCTCCCTAAGCAAGATTACGCTTAAATTCATAGCCCCCCTATTTACGGATTTTATAAAAACCCTGAAGCTAAGTGATACGGTGTGGACAATTATTAGCCGAAACTAAGGATAAGTAGCGTGCACGCCCCCTCCTATTCTAATATTACGATCCAGAAATCAAATTTGCGCGCCAGTATTGAAAAATACATAGCCAAACGTGTGGTATCAATCTTAGACGAGTGTTTCTTTTATTATTGATGCCATACTCCAAATCCAACCTATTTTTTAAGAATAATCTGAATTAAAAGCATACTATTTTATGTATGAACTTACTTTTTGTTATGATACATGTGAATAAAAAAAGGGAGATGAGTGGAAATGGCGCAACAAGTAAGAATTGGAAAAACAGATTTATATGTAAACCCGATTGGACTTGGGACGAATGCAGTTGGCGGTCACAATATTTACCCTCATTTAAATGAGGAAACAGGAAAAGATGTAATCAGAACTGCTTTTGAAAGCGGGATTAATTTTCTGGATACAGCCTATATTTATGGGCCAAAACGTTCTGAAGAATTGATTGGTGAAGTGATTAAAGAAAGAGGAAATCGTTCAGATATTGTGATCGCTACAAAGGGTGCTCATAAATTTGTCGATGGAAAAGTGATTTTTGATAATTCCCCAGCATTCTTAAGAGACGCAGTGGAAAGTAGCTTAGAACGGTTGCAAACGGATTATATTGATTTGTTCTATATTCATTTTCCAGATGAAGCTACACCAAAAGATGAAGCAGTGGGCGCATTAAAAGAGTTAAGAGATCAAGGGAAAATCCGTGCAATTGGCGTTTCTAACTTTTCATTGGAACAATTAATCGAAGCGAATAAAGATGGTTATGTGGATGTATATCAGGGGTGGTATAATCTTTTTAAACGCGAAGCAGAAAAAGACTTACTTCCTTTTACAAAAAAGAATCATATTTCCTTTATTCCTTATTTCCCACTTGCTTCCGGCTTACTTGGTGGGAAATATGATAAAAACACCATTTTTAATGATGGGCGAGCCAAAAATCCACTTTTCCAAGGTGACACATTTATTAGTAACCTTGAAAAGGTCGAACAAGTTCGTGAAATTGCTAACAATAAAGGAGCAGAAGTTGCAGATGTTGTCCTCTCTTGGTATTTACAGCAACCAGCAATTGATGTGTTGATTCCTGGTGCCAAGAAGCCTGAACAAGTAAGTCGGAATCTCAACACTTTACAAGTTGTGCTGACACCAGATGAAATCGAAAGAATCAGTCGAATTTTTTAATGATGATAAAAAGAACGGTTCTCGACTAATGACTTCTCTTCAGGAAGGGATTTTCATAAGTCCTCCTAAATGACACGACTTTCAGCATTTAAAATAATCGATCAAATAACAATCGATCTATGTTTAACGTTGAAAAGATGACTTCAAATCGTTTTGTTGATTCCACTTCATGTAACTCTTGCATACCAAACAAGTTTCCTTTCGTATAATAGACTTAGGGAGTCCCCCTCCATTCTTATATCGTTTAAGTGTCGTTACTAAACATGATAGAGGAATTTGGGGAGGTACTCCTTTTTTTGTACACCGAGACTCTCAGGAAGCAAAGGTTTCATATTATGAAATTCTTTCATCCTTCTTATTATCTGGACCATACTTTCATTGTACTCCTCATTCTTAATTATTCCTTTCTTTTTCTGCGTTTCTACTGGCTCTATTTACTGGATTGCTGACCTTAAATCCAAAGAATTAATCATCCAAAAAATTCAATTACTCACTTAAAAAAACGCTGTTAAGTGAACCGAATCTTAACAACGTTTTATATATCGCGACAAAAGATTTCAATGCAATCCCATTAAAAATAAAAACAGATGCTTCATGAATTTTTTTGAACTTCTCCCTTTATTAAATTTAAGTGTGCGTTTCTCATCTTGTCACAACTATTTCATAATGCTTTTAGTGCAGCAACCTTTTATTCCGTTTATTACTAATCTCATTTTAAAAGTTGAGTTAAATGATCAATATTCAACTTTGCGCTCACCATCGGATCACCATCAAATTGCTCTTGTTCAACGACAAACCAATTTACGCCATACTCATTGCCTACTTGAAGCAAACCGTCAATATCAAGTGTTCCCGATCCTATTTCACTACTTCGTTTATTACCATTTTCCTCTTTCATATCTTTAATATGAAGAGAAACAACACGATTTCCATATTTCTTAATTATATCTCTTGGATCATAGCCAGCATACGTGGCCCAATAACAGTCTAATTCAACTTTCACAAGGGCGGGGTCTGTATTTCCAAATAACAGATCAAATCCTGTGATCCCATCATAAGTGTCAAATTCAAAATTATGATTATGGTAAGCAAACGTCAACCCATTATCCTTACATATTTGACCTATTTTATTAAACTGCTCAGCCGTTCTCTGGTAATCATCGCTCGTGTTTCTTGATTCCTCTGGTAGAAATGGACAAATAATCAGATCATTACCTATGTCAAGATTATAAGAGATGGTTTCTTGGATCCTGTCACCTATCAATACATCCAGTCCTACATGACTTCCTGCTGTACTAATCCTCCTTTCATTCAAAATCCTTTTCAAATCCTTTGCAGGTGTTGTAAAAAAGCCCGCAAATTGAATTCCCTCATACCCCATATCAGCAACTCGACTAACTGTACCTAAAAAGTCTTCTCCTGCCGCTTCACGAACTGAATATAACTGAAGTCCAATTTTCCCCATCGCCATTCTCCTCTGTAAAAATTTTTAGGCATTACAAATCCCCCAAAATGCTAGTGACTTGGTGGCCCTGATTAATTGCGTGGCATAGTTTGAGAATCAATTTTAATTATTATTGGTTGGTTAAACTGTCCTAGATAGCTTAATAGCCTTTCCTTTTTCGGCAGATTCATATAAACTGTTGATAATTTTTTGCAGTGCTACCCCTTGTTTTGCATTACTTATCGGTTTATTTCCCGTTAAACAACAATTAATAAAAGATTCCATCTGAATTCCGTGTGCATCCACTTTGGGAAGATATGCTGGAGTAATATCGATAAGTGTATTATGTTTTTCCTGATAAATTTTCAGTGGGAATACATCTGCACCACCTTTATCTCCCATCAAGGATACGGACATTTCTTCACGTTGTTCGATATTTGCTGCAAATGCTGTTTCTAGGATAATTGATGCACCATTTTTAAAGGTAATCATTCCACGTACCATATCCTCTACAGAAAAGTTCTCCCAATCCCATTCGCCTGAGAGGCCTACACCTTTTTTGTTCCCAAGCTTTTGATATGCCACACCAAATACAGTATCTGGCTCTGGATATCCCATTAAGTACAAGGCAGTATCTAACATATGAACACCTATATCGATAAGTGGTCCCCCACCTTGTAATTCCTTGTTGGTAAAAACACCCCAACCGGGAATGCCACGCCTGCGGATCGCATGAACACGAGCAGCATAAATACCACCCAATTCATCCGCATCAATAAACCTTTTTAACGCTTCAACTTCTGGTGTATGACGATAATGCAGACCATATGTTAATATTTTTCCAGCCTGTTGTGCCGTTGCAGCCATTTTCTCCGCTTCTTCAACTGTCATTGCAGGTGGCTTCTCACAAATAACATGACACCCTGCTTTTAGTGCAGCTATTGTCGCTTCTGCATGGAATTTGTTCGGTGTACAGACACTTACTGCATCAAGCTCCACAGTATTTAACATTTCGTCATAGCTCGTAAAGACATTATCAATGTCGAATTTGCTCGCCAACTGTTCTGCGTTCTCTCTTACGACATCAGCAACAGCTACTATTTTCACTTTATCAACGTGCTTCAGATAATTAGGTATGTGTGCAACTCTTGCAATACCACCTGCTCCGATAATTCCAACTCGAAGGACATTGTTCATTTTTCATTCCCCCGTAATTTCTTTTATTTCAATTCGACGACTCTCTTGATCAGACAATGCAGCGGCTTCATTGATTAGAGTCAAATGAATCACATCTTCTTTTGTAATCGTGGGTACCGTTCCATCTTTAATGAACGCTACCCATTGTTCAAGCGGCATTGGCAAAGACGATTCGATTTCTTCTGGATGTATCCATTCTCCATCTCCTAGCTGACTACTTTTCAAACGAATGTCTTCATCTTCAATGAGCAGTGTTCCTTCTGTCCCATACAGTTCTAACTGAAACGGACTTCCATTTGATAAGAAACTAGTCTCAATAACACCAAGCGCACCAGATTCATACTCTACTAAAACAACAGCGTTATCATCCACTCCGAGCTTTTTTGTTTGCTGTAATCGTGCATGTAGAGCCTGTACGGGTCCAGCTAGACGGTTCGTCAAATAAATCGGATGTGCCCCTAGGTCAATCAATGAACCTCCACCACTTTGTTCTTTATCAAAAAATCGTACAGGCAACCACCCTTGTGTTCTCCCATCCGCTACAACCGCTCCATTATGAGCAAGTCGACAACGAATCATCGTCAATCGACCAAGCCAGCCTTTGTCCACTACCTTTTTGGCATATAAATAATAATCTCTCGTTAGCCTTGGTAAAGAAACCATTAGCTTAACTCCTTGTACCTCGACTGCATCAAATATGTCCTCACAGTCTTTGACAGAAAACGCTAATACCTTTTCAGTAAAAATATGTTTTTTATTGTTTGCTGCAGCAAGAATGATTCCCTTATGCAGATTAGTAGGTGTATTGACAACGATCGCATCTATAGATGGATTGGCTAGAACGGATTGTAGATCTGGTTCAAACGGTACGCCAAGCTCCTCCGCCCATTTTCTACCTCGTTCCATATCTTCATCCCACACAACTTGGACAGATAGATGTTCATTCTCCCTGATCTCTCTTTCATAATCATCAGCATGTACATGCCATCTACTTAATAAAGCAACATGAATCATTTTTTTTCCTCCTTAACAAACTCGAAATAAAACCCAAATTAATTCATACGGAAAATGCTTCTGCCTTCTGTACTTTAAGAACCTCTACTAGCATTTCACTCAAAATAAACGGCCTTACCCGTTTTGGCAGATTCATAGATGGCTTCTAAAATTTGTGTAACGACTAAGGCTTCTTCCGGTTTCACGATCGGTTCTGTGTTATGAATAATGCTTTCGATCCAAAGTCTCGCTTCTAGATCAGCATCACTTTCTTCCTTCCCATCATAAAAGGCAACACCACCAGCACCTAACTCCACATTGGTTGTATACAGTTTACTAAAATTCTCACCATTAATACGCAAGCCGTCTTTCATATCAGCTCCACCTTCCGTACCACTAAGCGAGCATTTTGCTTCATCCACATCAAGGGTATTCAAAGCCCAACTTGCCTCTAAGACAATGGTTGCTCCATTTTCCATCGTAATAAACCCAAACGCAGAATCTTCAACCGTGAACTTTTCTGGATCCCAAGGGCCCCAAGCATTTGCAGCGTCCTTCTTTTTCCCTAATTTATGATAAACCGTTCCCATCACAGATTTCGGTTTATAATTGTCCATCATCCATAATGTTAAATCGAGAGCATGTGTCCCAATATCAATTAACGGGCCGCCACCTTGTTTCTCTTCATCTAAGAATACGCCCCAAGTTGGTACTGCTCGGCGGCGAATAGCATGTGCTTTTGCGTAATACACTTCACCTAGGTCACCCTGTTTACAAACATTGTGTAAATGTTGGCTGTCTGGTCTAAAGCGATTGTTATATCCAATCGTTAGCTTTTTACCGGTACGTTCTGCCGTTTCAACCATTAACTTAGCTTCTTCAGTCGTTTTTGCCATCGGCTTCTCACACATAACATGCTTGCCAGCTTCCATAGCCGCAATTGAAATTTCCGCATGAGAAATATTTGGTGTCAGGACATGGACCACGTCGATGGATTCGTCTTTCAATAATTGTTGATAATTCTTATACACCGCTGCTTCAAGTGTTCCATACTTCTTCGCAGCTTTCTCTGCCTTTGTTATGTCAATATCACAAAATGCAACCATTTCTACTTGTTCAAGCTTCTTAAGACTCGGTAAGTGTTTTCCATTCGCAATTCCTCCACACCCAATAATCGCTACCTTTAATTTTTTAGACATTTTATTTTCCTCCTCAAAATATTTTTTTGCTAAATACCATACTAATATTTAAAAAAATCAGTATTTTGTAAATATATCTACTAGTGCCCTTTCAATATCTGAAAAAATGGAACTATTTTTTTTAATGACTTTCAATATTTGTTTTTCATCCCCTTATTTTAGCCGCCGTTAATCGAAGTAAATTTCCATACCTTTTTCACTAGATTCATAAATACCAGCCAATATTTTCATAATTTCTACGCCATCTTGAACGGGGCTGATTGTTTCCATTTCACCCTTTACACAAGATACAAAATGGTCAATTTCATTTTGGAATCCTTTATTAAAATCAAATGATAATGAATCAATTTGTGGTGTAATATTTAAAATAGTATTATTTTTTTCCGTTACAAGTTGAAGTCTAGGTTCAATTTCTGCACCACCTTTGTCACCGAACACGCTGACCGCGATTAACTCTTCCTTCACATGAAGCGTAAAACTGACATCAACCATTAAAGATGCACCATTTTCAAATCGAATGATTGCATTGGCTAGATCTTCTACTGTATTTTTATCTGGATCATAGTCTGCCGCTTTATAGAAGGTTTTATTTTCAACATTTGAACGATTTCCCAGTTTATTGTATGTGTTTCCGCTAATTGATTTAACTTTCGGTTTTCCCATTAAGTACCAGCATAAATCTAAAACATGAACACCTAAATCGATCAACGGACCTCCACCTGAGCGTTCTTTATCAGCAAACCAGCCTCCAGGGTTACCCAAAGCCCTAATGCAAGATGCTTTTGCATAATAGATTTCACCAAGGTCACCTGAATCAATGAATTTTTTTAACACTTGAGTATTGGTGCCAAAACGGCGAACGAAGCCAACTTGAAGAGTTTTTCCATCACTTTCTTGAACTGCTTCCTCTATTTCAAGTGCTTCCTCTACTGTTTTACAAAGTGGTTTTTCTACTAATACATGTTTACCAGCTTGTAATGCAGCAATTGATATTTCCGCATGGGAGTTATTCCATGTACAAATACTTACAGCATCAATTTCAGGATCAATTAATAAATCCTGATATTTTTTATAATACTTTCCAGCACCATACTTATCTGCTTTTTCTTGTGCTCTATGTTCGTTAATATCACAAACGGCATAGATTTCAACATCCTTATTATTTTTGTAGGATTCAAAATGCATGTCTGATATAGAACCTGCTCCAATTACACCAACTTTTATTTTCCCCATTTCCTTATCCTCTTTTCTCTTGTTAAACTTCTTCCCGAATTCCGATTTAACAATTCAAGCACCCGACTCTTGAGCAATACAACAAATTATCATAGAGGGTTTTCAAATCAAAATTGAAAATGCCTATCACAAATGTAACTAACCTGATACTAATTAAGCCTCTTTCCAAAAGCGTCTTAGATTATCCATTCCAATTTTACATGCTTCCTTGCATTCTTCCATTCCTTCAAATTCCAATGTAATATTACCATCGTAACCGAATTCCTTAATAAGTTTAACAATTTCTCTTATTGCTATATCACCTTGTCCAACAATTGCCCCCCTTAGGAAATTACCATTTGACGTCTTAAACCATTTTCCTGCACCAGGATCTTCATAAAAAGGACGAAAATAAAAATCTTTAAAGTGAACAAGTGATGCATATGGTAGATTCTTCTTCACACCTACAATAGAATTTTCATCAACACACATAAAGTTCCCTATATCCAATGTTGTTTTAAAGTTAGGCCTATCAACTGCATGGAGCACGCGTTGGACGCGATCACTGTGTTGAACAGCAACACCGTGATTTTCTATCGTTGTTGTAATCTCGAATTGTGCTGCATAGTCAGCAATGCGACGGCTCCCTTCAATGATTTGTGGTAGACTGTTTTCAAAGTATTCAATTGTCATTTTTTCACGCGGGAGTGTAAACGCTGTCACATCATGACGCATATGTCTGATATCCATTCGTTTTAAAAGATCAACATGTTCTTTCAATCGTACAATTTCCGCTTCAAATTCTTCTTCTGTTTCTTGGACAAAATTTGCTGGAATCGAATAGTTTGATAGTTCGATCCCTACTTCTTTTGCTTTATCACGCACTTTATCTGCTAGTTCTAAATTATCTACTAAACTAAAACCATAAGGAACAATTTCCATATGCTCTCCACCATTGTCGGCAATCCATTGCACAACATCTAGTACATCCATTTCTCCAGCTTCAATGGCATCTAGCAAACTATACGTGCTTAATCCTACTTTCATCTCATATCCCCCTTACACCTTCGTATTCGTACCAGAAATACTATCTGGATTTTCATACATGATGGATGTAATCTTGATGACTGTCATTCGATTAAATTACATTTTATGTTTAACTAGTCAACTCTACCTTTAGACTATTTCTATTGATAATGACTCGTATGAATATTTCCCAAAAGGGCCATACGAGTCATCTTTTTAATTATCATGAGAGCTCAATTAGCACGGTATTTAAGTACCAGCAAACTGTTATTTTTCTATAAATATAGGATTATTTATTTTTAGCCCAACGATCATAAGCACCTTGATAAATCTCAATATATTCGTCAATTTTCATCTTTTCAATTGTTTCTACATAATTACCCCAATTTGATAATGGTTCAACACCAGTAATGAACTTTGCCTCCATCTGCTCGACATAAGAGCGTAAGTCAACCTCAATCGCATTAACTTGTTTTTGTTCCTTTGAAGTTAAATAAACGTATGGAAAAGGAACTTCACCAAAAGGAGCAATCTTATCTGATGTTGTGGTGCTGGCGTACTATTTACTCCCTCTAGAGGTAAATCGAGAAAAGATTTACTAATGTCTAAATCCACCTACTCAAGTAGGTGGATTTAGACATTAGTGTTGACGACTTAAATTCGTAAAACTAAGACTCAAGTCTTCTCCATTGATTACCGATAAAGATTATATTTTATCTACAGAGTGAAGGTTCACTCTTGTTCCTATTTCGTCATATTCCCACAATTGAAGAGCAGCACCTATCATGCCCCCTAAGTTTCCTTTGTAGGCAGCGAAGATATCAACTCCTTCTACTAATGAAGACATGGCTCGCTTTTTCATTTCCGCTTTTATTCCATCTATAAGAGGAGCTCCTGCTTCCGCTACCCCGCCGCCAATGATAATTGCTTCTGGATTAAATATATGAACGAGTGATGCAATCGCTGATCCTAGTGCTGCAATTGCTTGATTCATAACAAGTGCTGCTGTAGGATCACCCTTTATCCAATCGGCAATGATTTTTTTTGCTTCGATTTGAGTAGTTCCTATTCCTTGTTTCATAAGAAGTTCTTGCATCCTCCACGCAATACCCGTACCTGACGCATATTGCTCAAGGCAGCCGATACTCCCGCAATGGCAAGGAACACCGTTAAAATCGACTGTCATATGGCCGATTTCAGCGGCACCTCCCCAAGCACCGTGAATGATTTTTCCATCTATGAGAATAGCTCCGCCAACTCCTGTTCCGAGTGTTAAACAGATGACATTTCTTTTATTTTGTGCAGCTCCTAAATATTTTTCAGTTAGGGCCAAGCAATTCACATCATTATCGACAATCACCGAGGCAGCAAATTCATGCTCCAATTCATCCTTTAACTTCGTTCCAGTATAGCCGGGAATTAATGAATTAGCATAGCGGATACTCCCTTTGTTCCAATCGATTTGACCAGCACTGCCAATGCCAATTCCCTTTAATGAAGTACCATCAAATGAATAGTGGTATTCATTCAAAAGCTTAGAAATTAATGTTTTCACTTGGTTCAGAACCTCTCCTTGCTGAGCAAGGGTCGGCAAATGATGCTGTAAAAGGATCTGACCATTTCGATCGATTATTCCAGCGTTTATCTTTGTTCCTCCAATATCAACACCGATGGCAAAATCTGATGAGGAAATGAATTCGATTGGAGTCATATTTGCTTACCTAAAAGGGAGTCATCATTGCCACGGACTGCTTCTATAAATTTGGCCATCAGTAGTTGTTGCCTTGTGATGACATGCCCAACTGCACCAGCCACTTCTATCACTATTTTCTTCACCGTATCACCAACATGTAAAGGTTCTTCCTGAAGCACGTGGCAAGTAACGGTCAATGTTTTTTCGGAAAATTGCGAATCCATCCCCTTCACCTCACTCTTACACTTTTTGCTTCACTGATATAATCCAAGATTTTTTGGTTTAATCTTTCTATGGAAGCCTCATCCGACTTTCTTATTGGCAATAACGGCAGACGGGGTTCTCCGCAATCAATCTGGCGTAGCTTTAAGATCGCTTTACACGCACCATAAAGGGAAGGGTAGGATAATAATTCTGAAATGATATCATTTACTTTATATTGCCAATGTCGTGCTTCCTCGATATTTCCTTCTTGAAAACACTGTTCAATTTTCAAAAACAACTCAGGCATGACACCATACGTACCGCCAATCCCTCCATCTGCCCCGATCATTCTACCCGCAATATATTGTTCATCTGGTCCGTTAAAGACAAGGAAATCTTCTCCACCAATTGCTTTAAACTGCTGCAGCTCGTATGTGCTTTCAGATGAAATTTTCACACCAATTACTTTCTCTTGTGCAGCCATTTCTTTCAGTAGCTCTGGAGAAAGATGGAACCCTGTAGTTTGAGGAATATGATAAATAATAAAAGGAAGATCTGTGCTGTCAATCATACTTTGCCAGTGTTGTTTTACACTAGCAGGAGAGAGACGGTAATAAATAGCTGGGACAGCAGAAATCGCATCCGCGCCTGCCAACTCTGCATGTTTTGCCAGCTCCACACTATGCTTTGTAGACGGACTTCCAACATGGGCAATGATGGTCAGTTCTTTTCCCACTTCCTCCATGACAGCATCCAATACAAGTTTACGTTCTTCATTGGTTTGGAGCATTCCCTCTCCAGAACTTCCGCCAACATATAATCCTTTTACGCCACTATCTGCATAATATCGAGCCAGTTTTTTCACACGCTCATAAGAAACTTCTCCGTTTTGGTCATAACAGGAGTACATCGCAACAAAAATCCCTTTGAATTTTTCTCTATTAACTCTATTCATACTAACGCCTCATCCCTCATTAAATTTCAATTATCTTTGCTTTATTTGAAGTAATTCCATTCACAGGGTTTTTCCCTTTTAATTTAGAAGCCTTTCGTTCCATACTAACAAATGCCGTATTCGCGAGCCACATAAGTGAATATGCCAACAAGCTGAAACTAAAGAACGGAAAGAGCCCTGGAAACTGGATCATGACCATGCTGAAGACAGTGATGACGGCAGCCATGCTGATGACATGAAATGGGTGGGAGATGGCAGTAATGGCTGCATATTTTATGACATTGGATAGTTTAATCTCAAAGTGGACATATACCGGAATAACAAACAGTACCGTCATCAAATATGCGACGCACATTGTCGAAACTACGAAAAATAATACGATTTGGATTGTATCATTTCCTCCTCTAAATAATTGGAGATAATAAAAAAGACTAAATCCTGTCACAACAATAGCCCATCCCAATATATTGGCCTTAAAAAAAGAAGCACGGTACAGATTCCAAAATGTACGAAAAAGAGGAAATTCTGTTTGTTTATTGATCCATTTCCTGCAAATCGCAAACATTGTAAATGTGGCAGGAAAAATGCCTCCTACGATAAGCCCCAAAATGCAGAAAAGTATCCATATTAATTGAACAAAAAAGAATCTTGCAATCCATTCCATGACCGTGTTTAATTTCCCCATGTAGCCGCCCGTTTGAAACATTTTCCCACCCCATTTTTTTCTGAGCATCTATTGTCATGTCGATGCTATCAAAGTTTACTTATCATTTTTTCTTTGTCTCTGACAGGCACGTTTGCTTCTACCAACTGTTGAAAACGAACAGCCAGTATTTTATCGCCTTCAGCATTTGGATGCAGCCCGTCAGGCATATACTTTTCATACTCTTCTCCAAACATTTCAAGACCGTCTAAATAATACAAATTTTGATCGCCATGCTTCTTCAAGATTTCAATAACTTGTACGATTTCTTTTCTTGTCTTTTCAAGTGATAAACCAACTTTGTTTTCTGTTTTTTCATATTCCCTGTTAAAAATAGGAGAAATGATCGCAATTGGCACATCTTTTTGTTTATCTCGGATGATTTGGATAAAGCCCATTAATGCTGGTGCAAACGTTCGATCTGAGAGCGCGTTTCCTCTTACAATGTTGATTCCTACACACATAGATATAAAATCAGCAGGCATATCGCGGATCATCCGCGCTACCGTAGGTTCCAAAAAACAATTTCCACTGTATCCAAGGCAGGTAAGTTTAAAATCCATCTCATTCGCTACAAGCGCAGGCCATGTTTGGGAAGGGCTGTCAGAATAATAACAATGAGTAATCGAGCTTCCATAAGTAACCCAGTGCAAGCGTGAATCCTCTACAAGCTCCCACTTTGCGTGCTCATCAATCCAAATTCCAGTAATAGATACAGCCATTTTTTGCGATAAATATAGTTCAATCAGCTTTGTTTCGTCTGAAAAACCATCAAAGTGTACAGAAGTATCTCCTTTTGAGATGTGGGCAGTTTTGTATAGAGAACCGTTTATTAAACAATCCATCTGCATAAACTCAGCTGCGTCCAATATTCCAATGTTTATAATTTTCGTATTACTACGAATTACTATTCTGACACCAGCAGGAAGCTCTGCCTGTCCGCCAATCTCGTTTGGTAAAAAAATCTCAGCTTGCTCAAAAGGAATTCTCCAAGGTTTCATATACGTTTCTGTTTTTTCAATTGAGATGGCCCCATGAAACATTTTTTCAGATAATGGCAGTTGTTGCACAGTAATCACTCCAAATCAGTTTCATAGTTAAAAACCTAAGATTTCAGCCATTCTAATGTAAACGTACAAAATTGTATGTCCATGTTATTCCAATCAGAGTAATCATAAACACGTTCATATAGGACGCCAATTTCACCATTCTTAAGGACAGTTAAGCAAGAATATCCATAATAGCCGTCTTCTATCACTTTACTGTATGGCCATGTCTTCCCACCATCTTCACTTAAGCGAACGGTTCCTTTTACTCTCGTTTTTTCATCATCTGGATTAGAGAATAAAACACGTACCTTGCCATCACCCAAATCAGGATAAAGCACAACACTTGACTGACAAGTCGGATCGACCAATGCCATATCAAACGTCACTTCTCCCCATGTTTCTCCGCCATCAGTACTTGTTGTAACAGCTGTTCTTTGAATTCCATAATGATTACGTAAATAATATTTCAATTCACCTGTAGGCAATTCAATCACTTGAGACTCTGTCAAATATTGTTTACCTTCTGAGATTGTTTCAGCAGACAGAATTTCTCCGTCCAATTCTCTGCCATCATTTGGCGATTCCCCACGTTTCCATGTAACCCCATGATCATCACTATAAATACACGCACAAGATAGGTGACCTGCTTCATTAGAGAAGTATATTGGAAAAACTAATCTGCCTGCATGTTTCCCTTGCTTTAGTTGAATCCCACAGCCTGGACCTGAACCGATAAACTTCATCCATTCCTCTTTAACCATGACATTCAATTCTCTAGGTTTCGACCAAGTACGGCCATCATCATCACTCTGAATGATTTGTAAAAAGGAAGTTCTTGCTTCTAGTAAACTTTCATTTAGATCGCTTCCTTTTTTCAAATAGATATTTCCATGTAGCTGAGTCTCTTTATTAACATTTCCTTGATCGTCTACTGTATAGTCTGTTAAATTGTTTTCTGAGTCATAGACTTGCCCATCTTTTGCAAGGAAATAACATTGACCATTTTGATCATACAATTGCTTGCGCCCATCTGAATCAAAGCCAATTCCTGATTCACTATTCCAAAGACCAACTCCACCTGGAGTATGGCAGAAAATCATAAATATCGTGCTCGTTACTTCATCTTCTAAAAGTGCTGTATCGATTGCGGCTGCTCCGTCTAACCCTTCCCCTGCATAGGCAACTAGCTTTTGCGCAGGTCCCCACGTTTTTCCATGATCTTCACTACGGCGAATCGTCACATCGATTTTGTTAGGGTTGTCTCTTTGATCAGCTAGCCTTGCATCGATTCCTGCAATGACAGTCCCTTTCGATGTTGTAATCATAGATGGAATTCGATAAGATTTAGAATCTGCAAAACCTGGATAAAAGATTGCTTCTTTCTGGATATTGGACATGTGAATATCTCCTTTTATTATAATAATATAGATACTCCAATTTCATTTAAGCTGTAATATGTAATAAAAAACGTTCATGAGTGTCTGATCCCAACTTAGGCGATGAAAAAGGTTCAGGTTCTCAATTTGTATCACCTTATGAAGGGGGCGGTGCGGAGCTGATTTTGCAAAGCCCGCCCCTTTTCTGTGTTATTTTTCTGATAGTAGGCATATTGTTGTCACCTTATCAAGATTCCTTCATTAAAACGACAGATCATTGAAGACAATAAGACTGCTTATTATGAAAGGGTCGTACCTAATCATCTACCATATACCGTTTTTATTACGTCTCAGTGACACAATCAACCGTATATAGAGTGTAATGTAGACCCTTTCATAGAAAACCTCTTACTTACTTATTGCTTCATTAAATCTGATACTTTATCTGATTTATCCATCTCTGCAAGGATATCTTGTCCGCCGTTATTCAACCAATTTTCAATATATTTATCCCATTCTTTATCGATGTCAATTTCCCCTACAATCGCTTTCATTCTAAATTCATCAACAACTGTTTTTAATTGTCCTTGGTAACGCAACTTCATTTCAGCCATTTTTGTTTTATTCAAGACATCCCATTTATATGGACGAATTAACATATTTTCTTTTACATCATCTCGAGCAAAGTATTCTTTTCTAAGATTCATTGTATATTCTGATGTAAACCACTGTACTCTTTCCTTATCATAGGTACGGAAGTTATAACCCCAGAAGCCAGAATTTCCTTCTTCAGCTGCATATTCAGGGCGTACCTTTAAGGCAGATTTTTCAGGCTCGCCTTCCCAATCTGAATGAACGCCAACTTCGCCATAAAGCGTCCATCTTGCCTCATTATCAAAGTTGATATAGTCAAAAATTTGGAGAATTCTTGCTAGTTCTTCATCTGTTACATTTTTTGAAACATAGAATGCATCCGCTAAATTACCAACTGGTATAAATGAACCAACACCTTGCTGTCCATCTTTACCAATTTCCGGTGCAGTAGCCAGTATTTTAGCAGTAGAGTTTGGATTTTCTACAAGATTTTGTGGCGCTCGTCCTTTAGTCCAATCATCCATGGCAAGATATGAAGATTGTGCAATATAGTAACCGATTTTTCCTTGCTTGTATTTTTCCCAACTCTTATTTAAATCAAGTGTTGTAAATTCAGGATCAATTAAGCCCATATCATACCATTTAGCTAACAACTTAAGAAATTCTTTATATTTCTTAGAAATCTCTGTAACTACTAATTTATCATCTTCGATAAAATTGTAATCAGGAGCTAATCCAAATGATCCCATTAAAGAAGCTGCCCAGTGCATTTGGTCATTATATGGAGAAATTCCATACGTATCATTTTTGCCATTTCCATCTGGATCATTAAATGTAAACGCTTTTAAAATTTCTTCTACTTCTTCAAGTGTATAAGCTTTGTCTGTATAATAGATTTTCTCACGTCCACCGCTTGGGCCAACTTGTTTAATTTCCCCTGGTGGTTCAAATCCCAATTTCTCCAACCAGTCTAGACGGAATGTTGGTGTCCAAGTTAATCCATCAACATGTGAATATAAACCAATTAATTGTAAATATTCATTATCTGAACCCTTTAGTAAGTTCATTTCTGGTCCTGGTGGGTTTTCCCCTAACATTTTCATATAGCGAGGCGCATACTTTTCAAGCATCTCTTTTGGAATCGTTCTTGTTAATCCTGCATCAAATAATTCCTGTGGTGTTTTTCCCCCCGCAGTAAAAGCAAATGTATCAGGTAATTCACCAGAAGCAACCATTAAGTTCACTTGGTCTTTATTCCAAGTATCTACTTTTGTGTTTTTAATTTTAATGTTAAATTGTTCTTCTAATCTCTTTTGAACATAGTTACCATCTTCCGCTTTTCCTTTTGTAATTGATCCAGATAAGCTTAATTCAAGTTTATCTGAATAATCCCCTGAATCCGGCAAACTTGCAATATCGATTTTTTCCCCTGAAGTAGCTTCATTATTGGAGCAAGCAGTTGTTAGAAGTAACGCACTTGATAAAGCAGTGGCTGACAGAACTTTTGCATATTTCTTCATTGTGTATTCCCCCATTATCCTTTTAATGAACCTATCATAATGCCTTTAACGAAATATTTCTGTACAAATGGATAGATTAAAACAATCGGGCCGATGGAAATGATTACCGTAGCTGCCCGCACATTACTTAACAACAAATCTGAATTGGACGAGCCGCCTCCACCCATTTGGCTATTCGCTTGTGTAAGATCCATCGCTACAAGCATATCTCTTACGACGGTTTGTAAAACATCTAATGAATCGTCTTGTATATAAATCAAAGCATGGAACCACTCATTCCAATGATAAACCGCTGCCCATAGTGCTACAGTGGCGATAACAGGTTTCGATATTGGAATAATGATTTTAGTTAAGATTTGGAAATAATTAGCACCATCAACAATCGCTGATTCTTCAAGCCCTTTATCAATCGTCATAAAATAGTTTCGCATGATGATGATAAAGAAGACATTGACCGCTGAAGGCAAGATTAATGCAAAACGGCTGTCAATTAAACCAAGGTTTTTAATTAGCAAAAATTCAGGAATCATACCTCCTGAGAAGAACATCGCAATCAAGAAAAAGATTGTAAAAAAGTTTCGATATGGTAAATCTTTTTTTGAAAGCGGATATGCAGCTAATACTGTAAATGAAACAATTAATACCGTCCCTACCACTGTTCTAATAATTGTATTTAAATACGCGACCATAATATTTTGGTATGAAAATACAAATGTATAAGCATCTGGTATCCATTTATCCGGCCATAAATTAATTCCGAGACTAGAAGCAGATTCGGCATCTGAGAAGGATAAAACAACTGTCTGCCAAAATGGGTACAACACGATAATTGAAAATAAGGTAAATCCTGTCACATTTAGAATATCAAATAAAGATATTTTACGTTTTTTTACCGCCATCTTTATATCCTCCTTCCTACCAAATTCCGTGTTCGCTCTTTCTTCGAATGATCGCATTCGCGGTGAGGATAAGTGCTATACCAATAACGTTTTTAAATAATCCTACTGCTGTTGCATAATCAAATTGGAATTGCTCTAATCCACTTCGATACACATATGTGTCGATAATGTCGGCAACCTCATATACTAGTGGGTTGTACAAGTTAAGAATTTGATCGAAACCGGCATTTAATACTGCCCCTAGTCGAAGAATAAACATAATGATAACCATTGGCATAATCGATGGAAGAGTAACATGAATCATTTTACGAAATCTTCCTGCTCCATCTATTTCCGCTGCTTCATATAATTGAGGATCTATGGACGTAATCGTAGCCAAATAAATAATCGCTCCCCAGCCCAACTCTTTCCACATATCAGTAAGAATTAAAATAGGGATAAAAGAACCTTTATCAGACATAAAGTTAATGGCCTCTCCACCAAAGAATGTAATAACATAGTTGATAATTCCTCGTTGCGGAGAAAATACTTCAATTACCATCGCTGACAAAATAACCCAAGACATAAAATGTGGCAAGTACGAAATCGATTGACTCACCTTTTTAAACTTTTCACTTTTGATTTCATTTAATAAGATTGCAAAAATAATCGGTGCTGGGAAAACAATTATTAACTTTAATAGACTAATAACGATTGTATTTTGCAAAGCCCTAATAAATAAGAAATCGGAAAACAATCTTTTAAAATGTTCAAAGTTATTCCATGGACTATCCCAAATACCTAAGCCTGGAGAAAAGTTTTTAAATGCGATCAAAATGCCATACATTGGAATGTAATGAAAGATAAATAACATGACCATCGGAATAGCCATCATAAAATAAAGCATCTTCATTTTCTTCATTCTAACCCAATTAATATTTTCTTTACGCTTGGGCTTTGATTCTACCGCCCTTTCTATTACTGTTTGCATGATATTTCCCCCTCTCTCTATTCTTTTTTTGAAAGCGTTTACTGTTTTCAGAATAATATAAAATCAAAACAAATAGTTCTACTATATTTAGAAAAAATATCACTATTTTAAGCATTAGTAAAAATAGTGTAAAGAATATTTCATTCTATCTGCAAAATGAAGCTATCGGATTTATATTTATAAATCCGATAGACTAAGTATTATTTGTTATACAAAAAATGCCCCATTCGAAGTCTGACTCCCATTCACAGTACTATGTCTAGATAATTTAAAACACAAATCAAACTAAGTTAGGATTGTGAAGAGAGCTAACTCCATGACTTTTGGGACATCCTTTACATAAAAAATTATTTAACAATTGGAATAACGATTGAAACTTGTGTACCTTCTCCGAGCTTACTTTCTATGTTAAGACCATATATACTTCCAAAATGAAGCTTGATCCTTCCATTAACATTGTAAATACCTGATTTATTTAATACCGCTGCGTAAAGATATGCTTTCACCTTTGAAAGATCCTCTTCTCTTATACCAATGGCATTATCTTTTACACGAATATGCACCGTATCTTCAATACGTTTACAGGAAATATGAATTGTTACCATATTCTTTGTTTTTCTAGCTCCATGGTGAATCGCATTTTCAATAACTGGTTGGATAATCAACTTAACCGTTTTGAAATTTAATACATCATCATCAATATCCCAAATACATTCAAAATTATCAAAACGATATGACATAATTTTAATATAAGTCTTAGTATAGGCCAGCTCATCTCTGATTGCGATCATTACCTGTTCTTTATTCGTAATGAATCGGAACAGCCTACTTAATGAAACAATCATATCTACCGATTTATCCGTTTCATTTGACTCAACGAGATAAATCAAATTGTCCAAAGTATTATATAGAAAGTGTGGGTTAATCTGCGACTGTAAAGCATTGATTTGAATCTCCCGCTTCTCATATTTTAGCTGGATACGCTCTTTATTCGCCTCTAGCGATTCATGCATTAACTCTTCCATTCTCTGAATCATCGTATTGAAGTTTCTAGTTAGTGTATCCACCTCATCAATTCCTGAGAATTGTTCAGCAATCTCATGATGAGACCCTTTTAAATCGAAAGTATTGAATAATTCATTTAACTGACCGAACGGCCTCAATATTCGTTTAGAAATCCAGTAGGAAAAAACGAGTAACAACAGGAATATGATGAATAACAAATAAAGATTGCTGATAAACAATTGATTGACCTGCTTTTGTATATCAGAATAATTATATTTAGAGATAAATTTCCATCCTTGTTCTGTTATTTTTGTACTATAGATATGGTCATTTAAACTTTGAATATGGTCATTTTCTAATAAATCTTCTGTCACTTCCAAAACGCCGCCAATTTTTATTGGATTTTGATGGGAGATAATCCTATTATTCTTATCTACTAACAGCAACTCCAGGCCTGGTTTTCGCCAATTTGAATAAAAGTTTGATAGTTGATTACTATCAATATCTACCGTAACATATCCAATCAACTCTGAATAATTATCGGGTGAAAATATCGGTATCCCCATTATAATTGTACTATTATTGAAATGGTTTCTTTCCAACGTATAACTTATTTTTCGACCAGAATTTAATAAAAGTTGATAAAATTCATCATTTAATTGATTCGGATGACTATAGCTGTTCGTGTACAAAAATTCACCATTTTGATTATAAATCCATATATTCTGTTTCATTAATTCGGAATATTTCTTTTTATCCAGCAACTCAGACCCTATCTCATCCTTTTTTTCCTCTTGTACTTTATACTGTAGTGGATTATCTAAGGCGATCCTCGCCATAATTAGCTCTCTCTGATTGATTTCATTACTCATAATCCTTGCCATTTTTTCATGTACTGTGTGATAACTTTCCTGCAAATCCTCCAAAACGATTTTAGAAGTTTGCCAATAAAAGATCACCATAAATACAATGAGAGGCAACAAAATGGTCATTAAAAAATAAAAAAAGAATCGTTCTCGTAAGCTCATTTTAATGTGTCTTTTATCATTTTTTTGCAAAAGACTGCTATAACTTTTACTTTCTTCATGCTCTTTTAAAGATGTTAATAATTTATATAAAGGCTGAAGCACTTTTCTACCAACTATTCTTGAAAAAATATAAGCAATTAATACAGTAAAAAGAAAAATCAGAGCAATCACTTTCAACGTTGTTTGCATTTGCTTCGAATAATAGCCTATTTGTTCCGCATAAATGAGTTGAAACTTATAAAAAGGTATACTTGAATAATGAAGTTCCACATCTTCTTTCTTTGATAGCAATCCTTTTTTACGCTGTTCCAATCTATCG
This sequence comes from Paenibacillus sp. FJAT-29882, assembly GCF_001510645.1. Classification (GTDB taxonomy): domain Bacteria; phylum Bacillota; class Bacilli; order Bacillales; family DSM-1321; genus Peribacillus. Next base: position 533,822 of record NZ_LMVB01000002.1, read on the forward strand.
ATCTCATGAGGAATATTTCCATCTACTTGATTTCCTTTAAAAAGCATCGTTCCTTTTCTGTCATATAATGCAATTTGATCTGCATAAAAGATATGATCATCTAAATTATTCATATTCATTATAATTAGGATGACCCCTTTAAATTGGCCGTCCGCTGATACACTATTAGCTCCAAAATACATTTGGTTATTCAAGTCTTTTGAAGTAACATCCTCTTGCCAGTTCTTATCACCTAACAAAGGATGCTCGATCATCTTATTTGTTTCACCAATGGAAACAAAATGATAATTACTCTCCACTTCACTTTTTAATTTCATTCCATTAAACTTGTAATCCACGTATTTACTGTCTGAACTGAATTGGGATTCTGGTGTAATAATCAGAATACTATCAATGAGCTTGTTATTCTGTTTGATTGCATACAAGTATTCCTCAAGGCTCTTCATCTGGTAGTACTTATCGGAAGGACTGAGTTCCGAACCTGTCAATTCATCTATATATCGAATTACAATCTCATTTGCCTTTAAGTTGTTAATCGTTTCATACATATTATTAAACTTGAGTTGTATTTCATTAGAAATTTGGTCTATCCTTAATTGGGTAGTGGCTTCTTTTTTTTCTTCAATAAAGTCTTTTATTTTCACATAATAAATAGAACTTAATAGCAAAAGAAAAATGAATACCACAATCAACGAAAACATCAGCAAATAGTTTCGAAAAGGGTATTTCCCTTCTATTCCTGTTTTTTTCCTCACGCTATACCTCCACGAGCGTTACCGTTTTTGCTGTCTTCTAAACATGACTGGCGTGACGCCTTTTTCATTTTTAAATACTTTGATAAAATACGAATGGCTATGGAAGCCGACCATATCGGATATCATCTTAACTTTATTATCCGTCTCTCTTAGCAGTTGTGCGGCTTTCTCAATCCTAACCTCATTCACATAATCGATGAAGTTTTGACCTGTCTCTTTTTTAAAAATAGCACTAAAATATGCTTGATGAAGGAATAGGATATTCGACATTTCAATTAATGTAATCTTCTCATGATAATTTGACTTCACATATTCCTTGGCAATCAGCACGTAGCGATTAACATTCTGCTCATCACTTTTCGTTAAATCATAAGACATGGTTTCCAGCATTTGTTTCAGCCATCTTTTCAATTCCTTTAGTGAATCAATCTCATAGATTTTTCCAAGTACTTGTTGATTATCTATTGATGGGAGTGCGAGCCCCTTTTCTTTAAGCCTGAAGATAAGCATAATGACGAGCTCGGAACAGGAACCACGTATTTCTGAAATTTTCTGGCCTTTTGATCGCTCCAATGCTTCGAAGAAACGGTGAATATCATTTGAAATTTCAGTTATTTCTCCAATTAAAACAGACTCCATCAGTTTTCCCTCAATGCTGTTCACATGCTCCACTATATTATCTTGAATTATCTTATTATTTTCGAATTCTTCGTTGGCAGACAAATCCTCACGAAAGATGACCGTCTCATGTTCACTAAAATATTTATAGCTACTAGCATGGACAGCTTCATGATAAGAACGGCTAATTTCTTGGATCGATTGGGCCAAATTGCCAACCCCCACAACAATATGGGACTTTTCTTTGAATATTTCTCCAAGATTTTGTTGCAAAGAGTCTGCAAACAATAGAATTTTTGGCTTTAAATCTTTTCTTAAAACAGGCTTCTGTTCAGAGATTAATAAAATGAGACTATTCCCGTAAAACAATACAGGGACACGATAGCGCTTCCAAAAATCAATTGCAAGTTCTTTAATCTTTTGCCTAATTGAGAAGGTTGAGGTTTCTTTAAACACCCTTTCAAATGAAAAGATGGCGACCCTAATGTATGGATTTTGCGCACTCCATTCTTGAGTATACTTCTGTAAGTTTGCACCTTTAATCAAATCCAATAGCATTAATTCCTGCGTATTCCACTTCTCATTTGATGCACTTACTTTTTTCAATTCTGCATCTTCATTTAATTCGCCCATCAGTTTATTAAAAACATCATAAAAATCCTCCTTATTCAATGGTTTCAACATATATCCCTTCACACCGTATTGAATGGCATCCTGGGCATATTTAAAGTCATCATAAGCACTGAGGATGATGACCTTTATATCTGGGTATGATATTTTTATTTCTTTAGCGAGCTCCAACCCTGTCATTTCAGGCATAAGCACGTCAGTCAACACTACATCGGGATGTTCCTGTTCAATGAGTACTAGAGCTTCACGGCCATTTTCTGCCGCCCCAACTACTTCAAACCCAACATCAGACCATGGAAAATAACGGGTTAATCTTTCTCTAATGCTTTTTTCATCATCGACTACTATTACTTTATACAAAAACATTCAACTCCTTTTAGAAGTGTGCCTATTAATATCACTAGATTGGTTTATTAGCTCAAGTATGTTGATTATTGATGAACCATCACGAATTTCTGCCCTATTCTTTCGAAAAACAACGTCCGCTACTTTGTCCATTTAAGGATTACCATATTGGTACCTTGCTCTTATTGTATAAGAAAATGTTTAAGTATGGGGGAAAAGTTGTTGAAAAAGAGCTAAATGTGGAGAACGGGGACTCTTGCCTGTTATTTTTGCTTCTGAGTATAGATTTGTAATCAGTTTGATCAAATTGATATTAATAATCTTAATAAACGATCAATAAGAAAAAGCATGTTTTGAAAAAAAAATTGATCAAAACACGCTCTTACTATATTCAATTGAATCATTATTTAAAAAGGCACAATTCCTTATACAAGAATTGTGCCCTTTTGTAGAAGATCATCGCATCCTATTTCAGCTAGATAGTTATATAAGAATGGTCATTTATTATGCTGATGGAATTACAACTGCGTTACATGCCTTTTCGTAAAACTCTATTGGCCCGGCTCCACCAATAATGGCATACTCATAACCAATATCCTTCATATCTTTTAAACAATGATGTAGTAATGAGTAACCAATCCCGTTAATCCTATTAGACATCGATACTCCCATAGGACCAAAATAACACTTTTTATTTTTATATACATCAAAAGCAGCAAAACCGACTATTTCTCCTTCAGTGTCTGTAGCTATATATATCGAAGGTTCACTTAATAAAAAACCATCTTTTATTGTTTGTGACCATTCGTATGAAAAATTATGTTCTACAAACTTAACAAGTCTATTTAAATCGTTATTCTTCACTTTACGAACAATCTGTGAATTTATATTTGGGAAGCTGTAATTGCCAAGATGTGTAATCATATCTCGAGAGGTAGTACCGAGAGTTAAAATTATCTTCTTGTTTTCATCTGTTAAAAAACGATCAATCACATTAGTTTTTATTAATGCTTTAAGGATATGACCTTCATTCAGATAGACTTGGTTGTATTTTTCCATATAACTAATGGCTACTTCAAAAACCTTTTTAACTTCTTCAGTTATGGGAACATTAAAAAGGAAACTGCTAGTCAATTTTTGGTCTATAGAATCGTCCATTTCCTCAATCTGAACCCTTAAGGAAGATACGTCTAACGTGCTTTTCAAATATATTTCCCCAATCACACCTGTTTTTTCCTTTAAACAGGCTATAAGTAAATGTACCGGCTTTAACACTTTACTTTTAGCAATTTCAACCTCGTTTTCCGCATTCCTTATTATTCTTAACATTCTATTAGTGAAATTAAAATTACCCAGTTTTACCTCTCCCTTTTAAGTGATTTCACTATTTTACTTCCAGGAGTAAATTTAAATCCTTATTAAAAAAAGTGCCTGATAATTCCTGCTCTAGAATTGCACCCGATTCTTGAAGATAACTAAAGCTTCTATACTGAGCCAACTATGCTAAAAATCTAGTAAGCTTCATAACAGAATGGTAAGCCAGAGACAAAAAAAGTCCACAAAGCTTTCTAAAAAGGCTTTACGGGCTTTTTTTGTTTCTTGTTTTGTATAGGTAAAAATCAATGCGATCTCTTTGAAATCTACTGCTTTCGCATGGAAATTATTCTTCCCTTTTATGCCTCTTCCCAAAGACGCCGCAAATTATCCATGCTGATTCTTGAACCTTTCTTACATTCTTCCAGCCCTTCAAATTCTACTGAAATATACCCATCATATCCTGATTGTTTGATAATTTTAATAATTTCTCGCATATCAATATCTCCATGACCAACTATTGCGCCTCGTAAATAGTTACCTGCAGTAGTTGGAAACCATCCTTCCCCAGGGTTATTATAGGATGGTCGTAGGTAGAAATCTTTGATATGAATCATGGACGCCAATAAAATATTCTTTTTTACAGCTGAAACCGAATCCTCATCTACACACATAAAATTTCCAATGTCCAGTGTGGTTTTAAAATTTGTTCTTTCAACATGGTTAATAACTGTTCGAACTCGATCACTCGCCTGGATGAAATATCCGTGATTTTCTACACTTGTCGTTATTCCAAACGTTGCGGCATAATCCGCAACCTGCCTACATGCCCGAACTATTTTAGGCAAATCTTTTTCAAACTGTTCTATAGAAGTTTCATTTATTGGCCGTGATGCCACATCATGGCGCATTAGTTTTACACCAAGAAGATTAGCAATATCTACTTGTTTCTTAACTCGCTCAATTTCATTCTCATACTCTTCATTATTTGATGTAATGAAATTGGCACTGATTGCATAGTTAGAAATTTCAATCCCTGCGTCTTCTGCCCGTTGACGAATTGAATGAATCAAATCAGGGTCATCATCCAAGCTAAAGCCCATCGGAACAATTTCAATATGTTCCCCGCCTTGGTCTGCTATCCACTGAATCGCTTCCAAAATATCAATCTCTTTCGACTGCAATGCCGAAAATAAACTATAAGAGCTTAAACCGAGTTTCATGCCTGCTCACCTCAGTAATTAGTTTCGGTATATGAATAAAAACACGTGATATTATAACCTACAAACGGTCTTTTATATTCTAGTAAGAGTGACAGCTTGTTTTAATTTATTCGATTCATAAGCGGCCTGAACGACTTCCAATGTACGAAGCCCATCTTCTCCTGTAATGGATGGACACCGCTTACTTTTCACACAATCAATGAAATCATTTACAAGTCCAAGATCCATGTCATCGCCCCAGCCAATATGCTGAACTTTTTTCTGCTGATCATTATATAAGACGAGGTGCTGTTTAAAGGCATCGAGCGAAATCGTTCCTTTTGTTCCGACTATCTCCATCTTCACATCCCCCCATGTCGGGAATGTACTCGGTCGAGACCAACTAGGATCAATCGTTACAATCGTACCTGATTCTAGCTCCAATGTAACAATCCCACAATCTTCAACAGCGATATCATAAAATCTTGTATCTAGTTCTGCATACACTTGTTTCACTTCATCATTTTGTATCCATCGGATCAGATCCATCACATGAACAATATGATCAACAGCTGCTCCTCCACCTGATCGTTCTTTTTCGATAAACCACCCTCCAGGCATTTGCCCGTGATTCGTTGCCTGTATCGCTACAATTTCTCCTAGTGCTCCCGATTGAATCACTTCTCTTACTTTTTGTACAGCTGGGACAAACCGAACCGGAAAGGCTACTTGCAGGATAACTCCTTCTTCCTCACAGACACGAATCATTTCCTTTGCATCATTTACTTCTGTTGCAATTGGTTTTTCACATAAAATATGCTTTTTCATCTTCGCTGCTTCTATTACATGTTCTTTATGGTTAACGTTTTCCGAGCAAATAACTACCGAGTCAATATCTGTTTCGAGAAAGCTAGTCAGATTAGAATAATACTCACAACGAAAACGTTCTGCCATTCTACTTCCTCTTTCTATATCCTCATCCCAAATAGCGGTTAGCTCGACATCTGAATGTTCAGTTAAATGATCGGCATAACTCACAGCATGCATATGGGCAAAACTAATGATCCCTATCTTCATTTCAAGACACCTCCCTTTTTGAGTTCTACGGGTTGTCCTGATTTTGCTGAAAACCTTACACATTCCGCTATAGTAATTGCTTTAATTGCATCATTTGTTGTAATAATAGGAGTAATTCCATTTTCTATGCAGTCAACAAAATGTTGAAGTTGCTTTTCAAGAGGTGTTTGCCTAACAACATAGCTAGGAACTGCAACCCTTTCCTGTCCCACTTTTTCCTCATCAAACAGTTCTAACACAATTGGTTCTTGATCACGGCTTTGATACGCAATCATCCCCTTGCTTCCGGCTAATTCGAAGGAACTTACAAATTTTTTTGAGCCCCATGATACCTCTAGATGGGCTATTACTCCCGATTCAAACCTTAATGTAATAAGTGCATATTCAAGATTCTCTCGTTTGATCTGTTTCGCCATTACGCGCTCAACCTCGCCGAATGTCCAACGGAGCCAATCAATATCATGAATACCCAAATCTAATACAATGCCGCCGCTTTTGGATTCATCGTTATACCACACATCATGGCCTTTTGGATATGGGCCACATCTTGATAATCTCATGATACCGGGTTGTCCAATTGCACCACTTAACACTTGCTTTCTCGCTTCAATGTATTCAGGAGAAAATCGTAATACATGCCCAACACAAAGAGGAACATTATATTGCTCACATATATCGACAATTCTTTTCGCCACTTTAGAATTTACTGCTAATGGTTTTTCACAAATAACCGCTTTCCCTGCTTGTGCTGCAATCTGAACCACTTCTTCATGAAGATGCGTCGGAACACAGACGTCAACAATATCAATTGGTATTTGCCGAAGCGCTTCTTGTAAATCATCGAAGCCTCTAACATTATACTGTGCTGCAAGATGGGTTGTGTTTTGTTTGGTTCGACCAACGACCGCAACCACTTCGCATCCATTCACATTTACCCATTCTTCCAAATGCATAGTTCCCATTGTACCTGTACCAACAACAGCCACTCTACTCATCTTTTTCACACCTCATTTTTCATTTACTTGGCATTAACAAACGGCAGAAGCTGACATAAATTCCGATAAATGAATCGCCTGACCAGTTTCACTCGATGTATTCGCAGCTAGTGTGACAGCTAACGTTTTCACCGCTTCTTCATAAGGAGCTAACACTAATTCCTTTTTGTTAAAACGAACAGCATCAATAAATGCACGATCTTGTTCTCCGTAAAAGTCCAATTTAGATTTATAGGAAATGGTTGTGTCTTTATCAATGATGTGTAAAGTTGTATTATCGAGCACTACTCTAAAATCTCGCCCTAAAATTTCTAATCCGGAATAATGATCTGCCTGTGTAAAAGAAGAAACAAGATTTCCAATCGCACCTGATGCAAACGTTAAATTTACCGATGTCACATCTGGTATATCGATATCTGGAATATCCCCCATCACTTGCAATGCCATATTTGCATAGACAGTGTTCACATCCCCTGCTAAATAACGGATTAAATCAAGCGTGTGCGTTGATTGTTCCACTAATTGCCCACCCGACTTATCCATTACGCGATACCAAGGCGTTTGCACAAATGATGTAATATAATGACCACGTACCATTGCTATTTGCTTATCTTGTAAGTACTCTTTCGCTTTTGAAATCGTATCCAAATAACGTAAGCAATAACCCGATGCGCATATAATCCCAGCTTCCTTAATTGCTTTTGCTTTCGCTATGACATTTTCCATCTCAAGTCCCAGTGGTTTTTCAACCATTAAATGAATCCCACGTGCAGCTGCTTTTTCTTCGATATTCCCGTGCGCAAAAGGCGGGACGCAAACAAATAGTGCGTCTATTATTTCATTTTCGAGCATTTCATCTACATCGGTATAACTTTTGGCTCCATACTGCTCTCCCACTTGCTTTACTCTCTCGGTGGAAATATCACATACCGCTACAATTGTTGCATGTTCATTTTGGTTGATATGTTCTAAGTGCACCGCAGCAATGCCACCGACTCCGATAAAACCAACTTTTACGTTTTCCAAATTATTTCCTCCCCCTATACTCTTTGTATCGTTGGATCGATTGCTAAAATTACATCCATGACGCACACTATCGTTTTAAAGTACATAGCGAAATATGGTAAGTCTAACTCAGCCTAATTCACAAGATTTTCACCAATTGCATGTGTACCCAGTGTTCAAAGTATCCGAAATGAAGTCTATTCCGGATTTCAGAATATATGCACCCCATAGTCGAAAGTCGACTCGTCAATGTAACGTATCATAGCCTGCTAGACTATTTAAATATTGGTCCGATTATGTGCTCGCCGTGATAGTCTTGTCAGAAAGTATTACGATTTCTCCATCATTATCAGCTGAACAAATTTCAGCTTCAATTATTTCGAGAGATCCTAATGTACTTTCAGGTGTTGCAACTGAGATTAGGGTATTATTGAGAATAGAATGGACGAAATAACTAATTTCTCGATAATATCCTCTGTCTGATGAAAGCTCTGCGATAAAACCTGATGCATGATTTGGATTTACTTTGACTTGGTCGTTCTCAAATACGATATTTCCTCGTTTAAAATTAACACGGTAAGTCATGGAGAAGCCATAATCACCTTGTAAAGTCCAGTCCGCCTGAGCATTCAACACTTTGTTATCTTCATATATATAGTTGGTTGAAACAATATCATAGCCACTACCCGGAACGACGGTGCGTCCTAGTGAAGATACTTTTTCTGGTTTACCAAATAGCCAATGGATCATATCAGTATCATGAATATGCATATCCAGCATACTGCCACCACTTTTTTCTTTTTCTCTATACCAGCCATTTGGGGTCGCGCCACCTCTGAAAAAATACCCGCTGGTTACTTTTCCGTAGCGTTCATCCTCAACACAATTTTTCAAGTATTCGTACGCTGGCCAAAAACGCAGACATTGACCGATCATTAGATTTTTTCCAGTTCTCTTTGCAGTTTCTACCATACGGGTTCCTTCAACAGAGTTTAACGCCATTGGTTTTTCACAAAATACATGATAACCGCGTTCTAATAGATCACACGAAACATCTGCATGTAAATAGGTAGGCAATGCAATGTCTATAATGTCTAACTGTTCATTTTTTAACATATCTTCCATATCTGAATATAACCGGAATGACGATAAGTCGTAGGACGATTGGTCAGTTGAAATATTTCCTACCACTTTTTCATTTTTTAATTCCTCTATACGAATATCGCAGATCGCTGTCAATTCTATTGGAACCCCTTCTGCTGCCAAACGGAGATAATTTTCAAAATGCATATGCCCCATAAAACCGAAACCAATTAATCCTACTTTTAACATACTATCTTCTCCTTTCTTTTTCTTACTTCACAGAACCTCTTAAAATAGCATCCATTGATCTAGAAGTATTATAGATAATTTGTGTGGAATGGTGTGTATACGCCGGAATCATTTCTGCTGTAACATAGTTGCTATAACCAATATCACGAAGCGCATCAATGACTGCTGGATAATTTACATCTCCCGCAAGTAGATCTACGAAACCTGCAAGCCCGCCCACTTCACGACGGTAATCTTTTAAGTGTACTTTTTTAATCCGTTCCCCTAAGATTTGGATCCAATGTTCTGGATACCCTGAATACACGACGTTACCAACATCGAAATAAGATCCAACATATTCCGACCCAACAGTATCAATAAAACTTCTCATTTCTAGTGGCGACAGTAAGAATTTATTCCATACATTCTCGATACCTATGTTGACTCCTGATGCCTTAGCATCATTAGACAATTCTTGCATCGCTTCAAGTGCAAACTCATAAGCCTTTTCGTAATTGACAACTTTGTCATTTGATTGAAGATCTGCATTGACACCCCCTGGGATTACCAGAATAGTATCGACTTCAAATGCCGCTGCAAGTTCTAACTGCCTTTTACAAATATCGATTGCCTTCTGGCGCATTTTGGCATCTCCACTTGTCATAGAATAGGACCAATACAATCCCGTCGCAAACCCACAAATTTCAAGCCCTATATCATCCATCAAAGCACGGATTTCTCTAATTTTTTCATCACTAGTTTGCAGTCCCAATTCACCTGTTTCAGTTAATGCCAATTCAATCCCATCAAAGCCTGCATCTTTAGCAATCCGGCTACATTCAGAGATTGACATGCCCTCTGGAAAAGACCAAATATTAATACCTTTTTTCATTTTAAATGCCTCCCTAATAATCGTTTCATTTCATAAATAAATACATATTCAGCAATCTCACTTTTTTCAATATAACTGATATTCCCAACATATGTTTACGCTTACATCCAATCGATCAACTAAAGACTTGGATGAAGTTAGACCATAGTACTACTTTTGCACAATACCTACTATATTGATATTAAAGATTGAGTGTGCTATTAATTAACTAACTACAATTAGTATAACAACCTTTTATAGAAAAAATTTAGAGGAAGGAGAGTCATTTTTGTACAATCCCGATTTAATTTTTCCCAGACGACAGTATGCTTCTTTCAGTGAATGGTCGCCAAGCATTCACTATGCACAATTTCAAAAGCTGCCTCCTGGCCAATTACCAGAAAGACGTATCTACGATTTCGAATTACTGTATGTCCAACAAGGTGAAGCTTCAACAATACTCGATGGCCAACGCTATACCCTGTCTGCTGGACAATTGATTTTCATACCTGCAGGCGTTTATCATCAAAATGAGGTAATTTCATCTCCAAATGCACAATTTCTTGGGATTCACTTTGACTTTTTTGGTGATTTGGATATTCAGACTGAAGCAGATATCGTTGTTAATGAGTCAGCTGTACAGTTGGACAAGTTCGGGATTGAAGCCATTGCGGAATCATTTGCTCCACTTTCGACTAATCCGTTATACACACCCTCATTATCATGTGTTCAATTGATGAAACAACTTGTGCATGAATTTACGATGCGTCCTCTCGGTTACACCTTGATTTGCAAAGCACTTTTGCTAAATATTCTTGGTCTTTTGTTGCGTACGCAAACAGAATATAATCCATCTCATTTTCCATTGCACGGCGATCGAATCCTTGAATTAATGGCGTTAATTGAAGAAAGTCCCTCCGAACCATGGACCAATCAAATGCTTGCAAAACAATTAAATATGAATGATGACCATATGAGTAAAATATTCAAAAAGATTGCGGGCATGCCGCCTGGCGAATATGTGCAGATGATTCGTCTCCGTAAAGCAAGGCTACTATTACGTGAAACCAACCTTTCAATAGAAGAAGTCGGGAGAGAAATTGGTTATGCCGACATTCATTACTTTAGTCGTCTCTTCCGAAAATATGAAGGAATTTCTCCAAGCAAATATCGCAATCTATCACGCATTTTATAGATCCATGTGATGCAATAGGAGAACTTTACGTTCGACTTTCATTTTTCCGGATATTTACAAAACAATTACGAGCCAGAAATCGAATTTGTGCGCCAGATTTGCATATTTACGCGCCAGTATGAAGGGGCTTCGCGCGGAAATCTACACTTTTCGAGCGAGATTTGAGATTTACGCGCCAGTTTAATATTTTCCATTTCCTTCGCCAAGCCTCTAATTATCATAAAAAACAAGCAATGCCCTTCAGCTCACTTGGGCCAAAGGGCATTGCTTGATCTTAGATGTCGTATAAGTATGTAAACTGGTAGCTCAGATCAGCACTATAAGTGATTCATCTTCTACTCCTGTTACAGGCTACTTCCCTGTATTGAAACAGGAAAACTCTAAAATCTTCGGTGTTTTGATTGATTCAGATACAACTAATTTTAAAGCATTTGTACGAATCGATCCTAATTCATCAATTTTTTTATGCCCGATTGCTGATCCATTAGCCACGTTATGCCAGGTGCCACTTTGCCAAGCTTGAATTTCATATTTTCCTATTCGTTCACCAAATTGGATATCTTCCTTCAGGATTACATGATCGATATCCAGTTCAGATGGTAATTCCAAAATCAGTTCAGTTCCTTCTCCAGTACAAACGGCAAGCGGATTTGAAAATCTATTTTTTATTTCATTACCGAATTCTAGTACTCTATCTTCATCAAATTTAGGTATTAATCCCCTATTATCAGGTGCAATATTTAATAATAAATTCGTCCCATGCCCAACTGAATGGTAGTAGATATCAAGTAATTCATCGATGGAGAGAAGGCTATCTTCATCATTAGGATGCCAAAACCAATGATTTTTCCTGATCGGAACGTCACACTCAGCTGGAAGCCATTCAGGTGTTCCAGGTAGCCAATTTACTTCTTCATTTGTAAACATACTTGTTCTCGCTTTTCCCTTTGAATTCCAACATGGATAAGGTGCCACACCGTCTTCATTCCCTACCCATCGAATAGTCGGCTGTCCCATGTTAAATATCATCGCATCAGGTTGATTTTTTTTTACAACTCCTATAATTCGTGCCCAATCATACTCTCTTTCTTCAGAGCCAGCACCATCGAACCAGACCTCAACAATAGGTCCATATCCTGTCAAAAGTTCAGTTAATTGACTGCAATAAAAATCATCATATGCCTGCTTGTCCTGGTAACAAGGTTCATGGCGATCCCATGGTGACAAATAGATCCCAAAAAGGATCCCTTCTTCCTGACAAGCTTCTGCACATTCTCGGACAATATCACCTTGACCATTTTTCCACGGACTATTCTTAACTGAATAGTCCGTTGTTTCTGTTGGCCAAAGGCAAAATCCATCATGATGCTTAGCAGTAAGAATAAAGTATTTAAATCCTGCCTTTTTGGTAAGTTTTACCCATTGTCTTGCATCCAGTTCTGCCGGATTAAATAAGCTTGGTGAATCCGTGCCCTCTCCCCATTCTTGATTGCAAAAGGTATTAATCCCGTAGTGGACAAACATTCCTAACTCAAGATTTTGCCATGCAATTTGCTGTTCTGTCGGTACTGCAATCTTTGTTTCAACCATCTATTAAAACCACCTAACGGTTAAAATTTCATATCTAAATTGAAACTTTTTTTTAAACAATCAAAATATAGTTTTAATCACTTAAAATATAAGCTCACTTAATTTCTCTTACAGATAATTTCCAAATCAAAATGTATTGTTCGGTTTATCCTTCAATAATTTCTTTTTTTATAAAAGTTCAACTACATTGAAATGCAGTGCCACTTTCCGAAAGGATTATCCTAAAACGGGCGTATCAACAAATGTTACACCTTGTTTATGGTTGTGTAATTCTAATAAAATAATCTCATTTTCTCCTTCATGTAAGAATGGTGCTGGTACATAAAGTGTTTGTTGCGGACCAACCTCCCAGTATCGACCAAGATTGTGACCATTCACAAACACGACTCCTTTTGTCCAGTTCGACACATCTATGAACGTATCGGCCACCTCATTAACTGTCAAGATACCTCGATGAAAATAGGGATGATTTTCTTCCGTTTCACAATTGGAAAACTGCAAATGATTGATTTCATTTAATGGGATTGGGTAAACCGTCCAATCAAATAAAAATTGGTTCCCCATTCTTACCCCTTCTGTTATCCCTTTAAAATCGACAAGGAATGGACCATAATTAATACGTCCCATATTCTCGACAATAATTTGCAACGTTGTCTCTTCCTCAGTAATATCAACATCTATCCGAGATTCGCCACTAATTCGGTCGACTAACCCAACATACTTGCCATTCAAATAGACTTGCCCACGATCATGGACATTTTGAACGGTCATGGATTGTTTGCCGTAAGCTCCTTTAATAACTGTTTCATAAACGATAAACCCATAGCCCTGACCATAATACTCCATCGTTAAAGGGGCTTCGCTATGCTGTGGAGCAGAAAGATGATTCAATGAATCTAACAATGCAACACGCTCCGTAAATTGGACTTCACCGTATTGTTTCTTCGCTATGATTGGCGGTAATTTCATCTCTGGCAAATCAACATATTTTTCAAAAACCTTCCGTACAGCAAAGAATTTTTCTGTAACATCTCCTGATTCCGTCAATACTCCATCATAATCATAGCTAGTTATGGTAGGCTGATAGATGGCCTCGTTATGGTTTGCACCATTATAAAAACCAAAATTCGTCCCACCATGTGCCATATAGAAATTAACAGATCCATTTTGTTGCAATATCTCCTCTAACGCCTCCACAACATTGTCCGAGGATCTTGTATGGTGCTCCTCCCCCCAATGATCAAACCAGCCATGCCAAAATTCCATACACATTAATGGAGCTTTCGGCTGATAAAGCGTTAATTGTTCAAATGCTGACTTCGCTCGCGATCCAAAATTCACGGTTTCAAGCACATCTTCAATCATTCCACCATTTAACATACTGTGGTCAGGACCATCAGACGTGAAGATCAGTTCATCACCTATTCTTTTTTTGATATCGTCACGCATATATTTTAAGTATTTTTGATCATTCCCGAAGCTCCCATATTCATTTTCTACTTGTATAGCAATAATGGGTCCGCCATTTGAACGTAATAATGGCTGCAAGCGCTTAAATAGGACATTGAAATACGCCTCTACTTTTTCTAAATATGGCTCATTGTAACAACGTAATTTGATGTTCGGGACTGTCATGAGCCAATATGGAAATCCACCAAATTCCCATTCTGCACATATATAAGGTCCAGGTCTAACAATGACATGAAGGCCGACCTTCTCAGCCGTTTTAATAAAACGTTCAATGTCTGCAATGCCCTCAAAAACAAATTTCCCTTCTTCTGGTTCATGTATATTCCATGCAACATAGGTTTCTACTGTATTAAATCCACATTCTCTCAGTTTGATAAGTCGATCTTCCCAGTATTCAGGTACTGTTCTAAAATAATGCATCGCACCACTTAATAATAAAATTTCTTTACCATCCATTAAAAATGATTTTTCATTAAACGTTAACATTGACAATTTCTCCTTCTTCTAAAGTTGTATATGCCTATCTTTAAACTTTTACCGTCTCTTTTAATGCCTGTTGAAAGGGACTCTGACACTTTTGGTTTTTAACCATCTCAAGAGAGATCACCCGTCTACCGCTTCTATTCTTTGATCTTCTTTTCCTTCTTCGCAAACGATGATCGAATCCTCTGATTCAAATGTAAAAAGATTATCCGCTTTACATTTCACATCCAATTTACGGACCAACATCCGATCCCATGATATCGATACCCCAAAGCCTCCGCGAGTGCGAACACCCGATAACGAGCCTTTTAACCATGTCGATGGAAGGGCGGGTAATAATTCAACCATTCCTAAGTCAGAAGCACTGTATTTCTTCACTCTTTCATCTGTATCAAGCACCTCTTCTAATGAAAATTCAACACGCTTGAAAAGATGTTGGTAGTCTTGAATATGCTCTTCTTTCAGCTCCTCATAAGATATACTCATAGCTTTTGAAAGATTGACTTCTTTTAGGATAAAAGATTCATATAACATTCTCCCATTCTTAAAGAGGATGTTCAAAAAGTCCGGTAAACAAGCTTGCGATTGCATCAAAGCTCTCTCTCTGGTCCTCACGTATTACTGCATGCGGAAAGGATCACTCGCAGAACTTCTCGGCTCTTTTTATCCTCCTTATTGAACACGCACTTAAACATTTTATTTTCATCCTAGTTTCATAGTAAATGAATACTGATATGACCGATTCGAAAATATTGTGAATTCAGGGTGCGTCTTTGCATTCCAGGAATCATCTCCACCAACACCCATTTGCTTATAGTTGATCCGTAAATACGTTTTTGTTCGTTCAGGCAATTGGTACGGATGGCCTGCTTCTTGTAGCTCTGTTGCCGAATAGCCACCTGCGTTTACCTCTAGTAATGAATCACTTGTTACTTGAAGATTGATTCCTAGATTATTATTAATTTCAAAAGAGCGAATGCCAGTTTTATTCCCATTTTCTTGTGGTTTTATATATGGTACAAATTCGTTCGTTACTGTGGAAACGTAACGTCCTACCTTTGCACCCTTCTCACGGTCCCAATGATTTTCATGTGGGCCCTTCCCGTACCATGCAATATTTTCAAATGATTTAACTAATGGAACGAGCATCCCAATTTCCGGAATTTCTGGCAGAGCCTTATTTGGAATCAGTTCAAAATGAACTCGAATCTCACCATCTTCAGTGATTTCATAATCAATATTACATAATGAAATTGGAGATGTTTGTAATTCAAAAACTGTCTTTACGCTTACGATTTTGTCTGTGTTTTTCACCACATCTAACTGCTGCAATATAGCCTTTTCACCTGCATGTTCCCATATAGCAGCACGCTGATCTAATTTATTGCCTCGATCATTATCGGTAAGCGCTCTCCAAAAATTCGGTACAATTGAATCCGCTAATACATCGATTCCATCTTTCTTTAACGAAGTAATCAACCCTGTTGATTTACTTATGACAAGATCAAATGCTTCACCTTTCAATTGTAATTCTTCATTCGTTTCCTCAATTGTTTGGAACGACTGACTCGGTTCTAATTGTTTTAAGCTTCTATCTGATAGGACAAATTGATCAAATGCAATTTCATAGCCTTTTTCAGCCCATAGTTGATCCTTTGTTAAATGGAAACTTACAGTTATGATATATTCACCGCCGTCTTTCACGAATTTCGTGATTACATCATTTAAGTCAATGACCTTTGAAGTTAATGCTTCGCAAGAAAAGCTTACTTGATCACTTCCAATCTCTTCCCCATCTCTAAGCATCGTCCATCTTAATTCATATTCATTGATATTTGTGAAAAGATGTTTATTCACAATAGTACATATGCCATTTTCAAAATGAACATCAATTGGTTGATAACATTTCTTCACCTCAAATATCTTCGGTGTTAATGAGCCATCAGCAAACACGAGACCGTTTCCTGAGAAATTACCGTCATGTGGTGATTCGCCAAAATCGCCACCATACGCTAAATATAAGTCTCCTGTTTCAGCAGTCGTTTGAATGGCTTGATCTTTAAAGTCCCAAATAAAACCGCCTTGTAAAATCGGATATTTATTAAATAAATCCGTATACTGATACAAATTCCCTACAGAATTCCCCATTGCATGTGCATATTCACAAACGATATAAGGCTTTGCAGGAACATCGCTCTTCTCTGCATTCAGCGCATACTCTTCCAATTTCAATGGATGTTCATACATCATACTTTCAATTTCTGAAGCCTCACTCGACGGACGATAATGCGCTACACCTTCGTAGTGAATAAGGCGAGTTGGATCTTCCTTTTTCATATGTTCTTTCATTTTAATAAAATTACTTCCACCGAATGACTCATTGCCAAGCGACCAAATAATGATAGAAGAGTGATTCTTATCGCGATGTAGCATGGTATGACATCGATCAATAACATTTGCCGTCCACTCTTCTTTATCCCCAGGGATCGCATCATTAATTTCTGTTTGTCCATAGCTCCATGAACCGTGCGTCTCTAAATTTGTCTCATCAATAACATATAATCCGTATTGATCACATAATTCATAAAAGTATGGGTGGTTCGGATAATGTGACGTTCTAACCGCATTAATATTATGCCTTTTCATTGTGATAACATCTTGAAGCATATCTTCTTTCGTAATAGATCGGCCTCTAAGATGTGAAAACTCGTGACGATTTACTCCATTGAACAGCACTCTCTTCCCATTTATCAACATAAGGCTGTCTTTAATTTCAATTTTCCGAAAACCGACTTTACAGCTCTGTGCTTCCAATATCGTCCCGTCCATACTCTTTACAACAATAACAAATGAGTATAGTGTTGGTTGTTCAGCACTCCAAAGGGAAGGAGAGATTATTTTTTTCTCAAATCGTAGCTCCGCTTCCTCCGTTCCTTGTAAATAATTTTCTACGACTATCTCGTTACAAATTATTTGACCATCTTGATCATACAAATATGCTTCAATTGTTACAGGCTCTTGGGACGAGCAAGCATAATTAGATACCTTCATGTTGACTAGAAGGTCTGCATTCTCATATTGTTCATCCAATTCTGTTCGTACAAAATAATCAGAAACGTGAACGACAGGTGTCGTATATAGATAAACATCTCTAAAGATTCCACTTAAACGCCAAAAATCCTGATCCTCCAACCAGCTTGCATCACTCCAACGATAAACCTCAACCGCTAGCTTATTAGATCCTTCTACTAAATAAGGAGAGATATCAAACTCACTCGGTGTAAAGCTATCTTCACCGTACCCTACCAAATCTCCATTGATCCATACGTAAAAAGCAGATTCTACTCCTGCAAAGTGGATATATACAGGTTGATTTTCCCACTCTTTCGGGATATCAAAGTATGTACTATATTGACCAACTGGGTTATATTTTGTTGGAGCAAAGGGCGCCTTTATCTTCTCTTGTTCTTCCCAAGGATAACGAACATTCGTATATTGCGGATAATCATACCCTTGAAATTGCCAATGAGATGGTACTTGAATCTGTTTCATTTGACTTTCATTAAAACCGACTTGATAAAAATCTTGGCTTTTACTTTCAGGATTCTTTGAAAAGGAAAATTTCCATTCACCATTCAATAGTTTACAATTTGGTGATGCCATGCGATCTACAGACAGCGCATCTTCCATCGTCAGAAATGGCATACTTGTAGCATGAGCAGGCAATCGATTTAGTTGAAAAATTTCCGGATTATTATTCCACTCTGGATAGCCATTACTTGGGGGTGTATATGCAAATCTCTCTTTACTCTTACATCTGGTTGTATTCAATTCAGATTCCCTCACTATCATATATATTTTTTCATTATTTGTTCTCGTGTATCTCGTTCAAAATACAAAGTTTCCAACACTACTTCTATCTCAAGTGTTTCAAAGGAATGATGATCAATAACAGATCCTATATTTTAATTTGGAACATCAAATTTGTTTAACGAGTCATCATAAGATAAACGCGAATCCGCTATAAGCTCCTGACCATTTGTAATGAGCAGATCTTGTCCCTTCATATTATTCATCCTAATATATGAAGGAAATTGTTGTTCATCGGTATTTCCTTCTATTACAACACCCTTACATGTGTCAAATTCATAGAATACATCATGAACTCTGGTGTACTCTGTTTGAATGCCACTAGATAAAGAGAAGTCATTTCCACTTTCTATACCCATTGTCAACTCGCTTGGGGGTGTCTTTACTATTCGGTTATTTTTGATGATTAAATTTTCAACATTTTCTGCTGAAACAACACATTCATGATGCATGAAAAAGATATTGTTCCCAATCGTAATGTTTTTATGGATTGGAACAGATGATCCTTTCTCTCCAAGTGGAATTGGATGAATATATATGGCAGGCTTACGATAATTAAATCCTTCATCTAGAAATTATTGAAAGATTCTGTAATTATGAACCACGCTTCTTTTTGATGAATGTTTGCTCACCTTTACTATAAAACACGCAACATATGCAATAACAAGAATCTATGAAAAATAATCTCCTAGGAATGTTTGCTCGTCTCAATCATCAAGAAGATCGCCGAATTCTTTCACCCCGTCCAGCCGTTCAGTATTTGCCATGACAACCAATAGAAGGGGTTCTCCTTTTGTAACAATTGAGGATAGATAAGGGATCTTTGAAACATCAATTCCGGTTATCGTTTCCGGGTCTTTAACCGAAGGATATTTTCTTACTTTCCAATCATCAAACACATGAAAATTACTCAAATCATATAAGTTACCATCTTCATTAAATTGTTGAAAGACTTCTTTATCTACAAGAAGAACATCCACTTCTTTCGCTGCTATTTCAGCCGCTAGCTTTTGGAGTTTTAATACTGCTTCTGAATTATTCGGGATATCGCTCGTATTTATTGCCTGAACGGATAGCTTCTTTTTATTATGATCCAGTAATACTTTTTCTAGCTCATTTCGTAATTCTTTTGCTTGGTCATCGATAATATTATCTTTAACAATATGAATTGATAACAATTCCTTTTGTTGATTTGCAAAAGTATTGAAGCCCATCGCAAGAAAGCAAAGGACAACAATTACACCAATTACATGAAATGAATAATATTCAATCAAATACTCTATTTTTTCTTTCATCGATAAAGGCCGCAATTGTTCTTTTAACTTTTTCAATAAACCCTCTCCTTTTTTTCTTGATTATATCATGCATACAATTAACATTATAAAGCGCTTTCTTACAAAAATACACAACCATTAAGAATTCTCTTAGAAATTCATTCAAACTTCACAATCTATTATCCGCAATCACTATAGCGTCAAAATAATTCCTTTCATCTTTTCGTAGTCAAATCCTACTGTTTCCTATCAATCTTCTGTTCTTATTTCATTGTATGTAAGCCTATCATTTGTTACAATATTATTAATTGTCAGTTATTTCTGTCTGAATGAGGTGATGAAAATTTTTAGTATAGACGGTCGTTTATATCGAGTAGGTATGTGGTTATATAACTTCATGTATTTAAACATCTTATTTATTCTAAGTTGTATCCCTATTATTACGATTTTCCCAGCACTCGCTGCACTTTTTGGGGTAGTACGACAGTGGAGACAACGTAAAGAGGTAGCCGTTTTTTCTCAATTCAAGACAATGTTTATTGAAAATTGGAAGCAAAGTTATTTTGTTGGCATTCTTTTTACGTTTATCAGTTTAGTATTAGTGGTTGATTTCCTATTTATTAATCAAATGGCTTCACCATACAAAATAATCATTTATGTTGCTACTGTATTTGTTAGCTTTTTGTTTGTTCTATCGTTCTTAAGCATTTACCCACTTATGGTCAACATGATTACAACATTCAAAGGGTTATGTATTTCTAGCCTCCGAGTTGGTCTATACAAAATTCACTTAACGATCTTTTGTATGATTATTCTTGGTGCATGGACGATTCTATCATTGCGCTTCTCATTTTTGATTTTCTTTTTCTTTTTTAGCGTTTCTGCATATCTTATTTACTGGATCGCTGATCTTAAATTTGCAAAGTTAATTCCGCAAGAGGGTTCTGAAAGCTAGTTAAACAAAAGGTTGTTAAGATGACGAATCCTAACAACCTTTTGTTATCTAAAAATTCTTTATTCACTTTCTCTATTGTGGTAACTAAAAACAGAATTTTTTCCTAAATATAACTTAAAGGGCGTGTTCAAAAAATGCCATAATGTCCTATCAAAAGGACTTCACTCTTGCAATAATACGGGAGAGAGGTAGACTGCTCCCTCCTTTTTGAACATGCACTTATAATCGGACTATTTTCTTCGTTTCATTCGATTCCAAGGCTCCCAGGATGACGTTTAACGATTTCATTCCTTCCAGTCCATTGATGAGTGGCTCTTTATCTTCATTAATACTGATGATAAATTGACTGATCACCTGTGTATCATGCTGGCCGCCCGATTCATTCGATTGAATTTTTCCTAATCTCAGATTTTCAACTTGCCCAGTAGCTCGTTGAATAATCAAAGAAAACTCAGGGTCATCCTCTAGCCTTAATATGGCTTTTTCACCATAAATAATCGTCGAGTTATCTTCTTGTACATAAGCCCAACTTGCCGCTAGTGTCCCAATAATTCCGCTTTCTGTCTGCAAAATAAAGGTGGCATTATCGTCTACATCGCTATTTTCCTTCGCACTACTTTTAACAAATGCTGCTACTTCCACGAATTCTTCATCCAATAGATAGCGAAGCAAGTCTGTTTTATGAACCCCTAAATCACCCATTGCCCCGATAAATGCTTGATCTTTCTTAAAAAACCAGCTAGCTTTACCGTCAGCACTCCATGACTCTGGACCTGCATGACCAAATGCTGAACGAAAGCTATAGACTTTCCCTATTTCTCCGCTTGCGATGATCTCCTTCGCTATTTGATGGGAATCTACAAAACGCTGATTATGGGCGATCATTAATTTCTTACCGGCTTTATTTGCTGCAGCAATCATCTTCTCTGCCTCTTCACGTGATGTCGCCATCGGTTTTTCACAAAGAACATGCTTCCCAGCTTCTAAAGCAGCAATGGTCATTGGAGCATGAAGATAGTTTGGGGTACAAATACTAACAGCATCAATACTAGGATTATTCAGTAGTTCAATAAAATCAGTATATGCCTTTGCTTCATATATTTCCGCTAACTCTTGAGCCCGTTCCTCTACAATGTCGCAAACTGCTATGATTTCTGCAGAATTATTCAGTTTATATTCTGGTAGATGGCGGTTCTTTGCGATACTGCCACAACCGATTACACCAATTTTTAATAGACTCATCATTCTCTCTCCCTTTCAATTTGTCTTCTCTTATTTTTTTCCAGATATGGCTTCCAACGCTTGTGCATTTCCGTAAACAGGACGAGCGCGTTCTACCGGCTTAACCCACTCAACAGCATTCGTAATCACTCGTTGAATATCAGGGTGATGATAGGTAGGATATGTTTCATGACCAGGTCGGAAGTAAAAAATCTTCCCGTTTCCACGACGGTATGTACATCCACTTCGGAATACTTCTCCACCTTCGAACCAGCTCATAAACAGCAGTTCATCTGGTGCCGGAATATCGAAATGCTCCCCATACATCTCTTCTTTTTCAAGCTCAATATACTCTCCAATACCTTGTGTAATTGGGTGGCTTGGATCAAGGACCCATAAACGTTCCTTCTCATCCGCCACACGCCATTTTAAATCGCATGAGGTCCCCATAAGTTTTTTAAACACTTTCGAAAAATGGCCAGAATGTAATACGATTAATCCCATACCATTAAGAACACGCTCGTACACCTTTTCTACGATTTCATCGGATACCTCGTCATGGGCCGTATGTCCCCACCAAATTAAAACATCCGTTTCCAAAAGAACATGATCCGGTAATCCATGCTCCTCTTCATCAAGCGTTGCGGTCGCAATATCTCGAGTCTCACACTTCAAAAAAGACGCAATAGCTTGATGAATCCCATCAGGATATATTTCAGCAACAATCGGGTTGGTTTTTTCGTGACGATATTCGTTCCAAACAACTACCTTCATTTTCATCTACTCCTTTGTTATATCTCTCACTTTTTTCTACATTAAACATAAAGTAAAGCTTCCATCAGTGGAGGTTTTCGTCCCCCCCACTGATGGTTAGTTGAACCAATCGGACCTTTACGGGCGGAGTTGTCCTCCACCTAGCTTCTTTGTACCTCATAAGCTTGAGGTGGGGGTCTTACTGCCCGTTAAACGTGGGGTAATAAGGAGACTCCTATTATTTCACCGCTCCATCTGCAATTCCTTTAATGATTTGTTTTTGGGCAAAGAAATACCCAATAATAACAGGCAAAATGGAAATCGATAATCCTGCTAACGCAAGATGCCATTGTTTCGTATATTGCCCAAAGAAGAAGAATAATTGAAGCGGAATGGTTTCCGTCCCATTTCCTCCAATAACGAGGGATGGTAATAGATAATCATTCCAAATCCAAATTACATTCAATACTCCGACCGTTACCGACATCGGTTTTAATAGTGGAAAAATAATGTACCAAAATGTTTGAAATTTATTGCAACCATCAATTTTTGCTGCATCGTCTAACGATTCCGGAATCCCTTTTAATGCCCCGTGATAAAGGAATATGGATAGACTCGCTCCAAATCCTAAATACATGAAAATCAAACTGCTGCGGTTCAGCATATCAAGTTGACCAAACTGTGATACGAGCGGAATCATAACCGCTTGGAAAGGAATCAGCATTGCAGCTACAAACATAAAGAAAATCACCGTGCTAAGCTTGCTCTTATTTCTTGATAATGCATACGCTGCCATAGCTGAACAAATGATGATAATTATTGTGCTGACAGCTGTAATGAACAATGAATTACCAAAAGCTTTAATAAAGCCAAGTTGTACAAACGCTTGCACAAAGTTGTCCCATGTCCATTCTTCAGGTAGACCTAGCGTATCTGCGAAGATATCGCGTTTTGTTTTGAATGCATTGACTACCATTAAGTAAAATGGCACAAGCCACACGAACGCTAAAAGGATTCCGATAATTTCCAGAAGGAGGAGTCTGCGGTTTTTGAACATTATAATTCAACCTCCTTTTTCTTGTTGTAGTACACTTGCAGCAAGGAAATAGCTGCGACTGTGACAAAGAAGATCATCGCTTTAGACTGTGCATACGCCATTGAATTTTCTGTAAAGGCCGTTTTTACAATATCCATCGCAACCATTTGCGTTGAATTGAATGGCCCACCGTTTGTTAGTGACAAGTTTTGGTCATACATTTTAAACGAATTTGACAATGTAAGAAATAAGCTAACCGTGAATGCCGGCGCAATCATAGGAACTGTAATGTTTCGGAAGCGCTGGAATCTATTCGCTCCATCAATTTGCGACGCCTCAATCAATTCTTCTGGTACAGATTGCAGATAAGCAATATAAATAATCATGACATATCCCGCCATTTGCCAGGATGTCAAAATGACCAGGCCCCAAAAACCAGTTTCCGTTGTTGAAAGCCATCCTTGCAAACCCTCAATCCCAATCGACTCGCCTATCGAAGCAAATGCCTTTGTAAAAATGAACTGCCAGATGAATCCTAAAATCAAGCCGCCTATTAAGTTGGGCATAAAGAATACCGTACGTAGAAAACTGCTTGTCTTAATATGCTGAGTCACAATTAACGCAAGCCCTAACCCAATAATGTTGATGACAATAATGGCCGCAATGGAAAATTTAATTGTAAACCAGAATGCATCCCCAAACTCTTTATCGTGAAATAATTTGATATAGTTGTCTAATCCAACAAACTTCGAGATACGAAGACCGTCCCAATTCGTAAATGAATAATATAGACCGGTCAGTAATGGGTAAATCACAACGACGAGGATTGCGACGAGCACAGGAGCTAAAAATAGCCAAAATGATAAATCTCGGTTTTTCATTTGAAACGCCTCCTTTTTGAAAAGCGTAAGCCGAGACACGCAGAAGTTTTCCTTTCATTCTCTGGATCCGGGTTACTTGTGACCTCGGGGAGCTAGGCTGCTTACGCTAGATACAATAGCTGATAAAAAAACATATATTAGTGCGTGTTCAAAAAGGTGGAGCAGCCCATCCGCAGTTAATTACTTGGTCGAATGTCCACTCCACCACTGAATTGTTTACCAAGTTAATCGAATACCCACTTTGGTAAAGCTTCACTTTTTCCTGTTAGGATTTAGCAAACCGCTTAATCATTTACCGCTTCGAATATCTTCCCAGGCTTTGATATTCTTTTGAACCAATTCATCCCACGTCATTTCTCCCAATACATAAGCTTGTACGCTTGCTCCGAATTGGTCCTCATTCCAACCAACCGGTGAACCTGTAAATGTCCAGCCAATTGTCTTTCCTTCTGCTGAATACTCATAGATTTCTTTTGATAGCGGATCTGCGATTTTCGAAGAATCATATCCTTCATAAGCAGGAATAAATTTAAAGTCTTCTAATACTGCTTGTTTACCAGTATCAGAAGTGTACATCCAATCTAGGAATTTCTTCGCTTCTTCTGCTACTGCGTCATCTACCTTATTGTTAACCGCCCAATAATTCGGTACGCCGACCGGCATTTTTGCTTCACCATCTACAGGAATTGGAATGATACCAATATTTTTTTCTGCTAGCTCTGGATCCATGTCTAAGACGGTGTTATACACCCAGTTACCTTGCTGAATGATGGCTACTTGTTCAAGTGAGAAAAGTTCCTCCACTTGTTGGGAATAATCAAGGCTTGTTGTCGGCTGT
Source organism: Paenibacillus sp. FJAT-29882 (assembly GCF_001510645.1). Lineage (GTDB taxonomy): Bacteria > Bacillota > Bacilli > Bacillales > DSM-1321 > Peribacillus. Next base: position 559,511 of record NZ_LMVB01000002.1, read on the forward strand.
ACAGAAAACTCATTTTGTAGATCAATCATTTGCTTCAGCTGATCTCCTTTTGTAAAAGCAACAGTTGGAGATTCATAGGCAGTCATTACGTTTCCATCGAATTCGGAAGCTAAGAAAACATTGGAAAGATGGTTACCTGTTACCCACTTTTCCTTAACAGGGAATGCAAATACCGCTTTGATTTTCAAATCTTTCTTTTTAGCATCCAATTTTTCAACCGCTTTGTTCAACGCTTCATAAGAGGTAAGCTCTTCAGCGTTAATGCCAGCTTCTTTAAAAATACGTTTGTTATAAATAAATCCGTACCCCTCTTGGTTAAATGGTAAGCCAAGTACTTTACCATCTATAGTTACACCATCAAGTGTGCCATCCAAAGCTGCTTTTGCTGCCTTTGTGTCACTTAAATCTGTCAAACGATCGCCAAACTGTTCAACATCGGTCGGCCCGCCGACATTGAAAATGGCCGGCTCTTCTTTCGAAGTAAACTTCGTAATTAAAGATTGCTTATAATCATTTCCGCCACCTACTGTAGAAATCTTAATCTTCACATCAGGGTTCTCTTCTTCATAAGCCTTCGCCAATTCTTCAAATTGATTCTTGAATTCTACTTTAAATTGGAAAACGTCTAATGTAATCTGATCCCCAGAGGCTTTATCGGATGAAGAGCATCCTGCTAAGAATAACGATGACGCTAATACCGCTGAGGCAATGCCTGTGACCTTCTTCAATTTCAATGAACCCATCCCCTTTTTCATGTATTTCTCACAAAAAACAACGAGTGAAACCGTTTGCACAAATGAATAAATAAATAGAATCGTTTCTCTTAAACGCCCCCTATCAATCTATCTATTCAAATTGCATTTTATTCTCCACCATTCTACACTGTATTCTCTAAAAATAAAAGCGTTTTCATTGTAAATTTATATATTTTTTCCCATTCAATGACGAAAAGTAGCGAAGTGGCTTGTTTTTTGTATCTTTTCCCTGGTTGGAAGAAAGCAGAACTATTTTTGAACAGGGGGCCCCCAATTTTATATAAATAAAAGAGAATGCCAACTTTAAGCGGCATTCTCTTTTTATTTATATCGCCAAAATTTCCTAAATATCTGCTTCCGATAAAGAAGAAAGCATGGTTTCTCCAGATTGAAAGACCATCGGTAATCTTCTCATTTATCTATGAGAATCGCTTCCATTACCGTGTGAAGAAGATGTCCAATGTGCTGGATGTTTCACGAATCGGCTATTATAAGTGGCTTGCTCGTCCCGAAAGTCCGAGTGTAAAATGTCATAAACCCTTGTGCGGCAAGTCAAAACATCTTTCTTAGGGTCTAGAGGTCTTTATGGTAGTCCAAATATAACCAAAGGTCATCAACACCAAGGAGTGAAGGTTAGCCAAAAAACAGTGGTACGAATTATGAAGATGGACTGCTTCAGGATGACGACTAATCAACTCGGAAACGGCACTCCCCCTAACTCCCGAGCTGATTTTGTGTGAAACACCCCTTTAAATCGGCCAATTGGTGTACGAACACCATCTAACAAAATAGCTTTTCTCAATAGAGTCATCCTTATATCTCATATTTCTTACATACATATGATTAGATTAGGTTAGTGAATCACGATACGTTTCGCGTGCATATAGAGTCGCAATAATACTAAGCACTCCAAGTGCAACAAGATAAATGGCGATTGGCCAGTACTGTCCATCGAATTTTGCTAGCAAAGCAGTCGCAATAATCGGCGAAAATCCTCCTGCCAGAATCGCTCCGATTTGGTAGCCGATCGACGCTCCGCTTAAACGTGTTTTTGTGCTAAAGAGCTCGGAGTAATATACCGCCTGCGGTCCATATACGGCATCATGCAAAACGTTCAACCCAATCACGATCCCAATCGTGATCAAAATGATGGAACCTGAATCCATCAACCAGAAAAAAGGAAACACGAACAGCGTAGAAGCAATCGTTCCGAATAAATACACTGGTTTACGACCAATCTTATCGGATAGATGCGACCAAAGTGGCATCGTAGCTAATCCGATTACCGAGGAAATCATTACTGCATTCAATCCAACCGAGCGATCAAAATGATGGGTTGTGACGAGATAAGTAAGGACAAATACGGAATAAATATAAAACACAGCATTCTGTACTAATTTCATCCCAATTGTTAAAAACAAAGGCTTTTTCTGTTCTCTTAATACTGTTACAACCGGTCGTTTTTCTTGTTGTTTTTTTTCTACTATTTCCAAGAACACAGGTGATTCAGTTACCTTTAAACGAATATAAAGTCCGATAAGCACAAGAACGATACTTAATAAAAATGGAATCCGCCAGCCCCAAGTAAGAAAGGCTTCATTCGACATGTTATTTGATACGAGTGAAAATACAGCTGTTGATAAAAGGAGCCCAGCTGGAACGCCCATTTGTGGGAAACTTCCATACAGTCCCCGTTTCCCCTTCGGCGCATGTTCGACAGCCATGACGACAGCTGATCCCCATTCGCCCCCAATCGCGAATCCTTGAACGATACGCAGGAGACTAATTAGTAGTGGTGCCAATAAGCCAACCATTTGGTACGTTGGGAGCACCCCCATTAAGAAGGTGGCAGTTCCCATAAGCAAGAGGGAAATCGTCAGCACTTTCTTGCGTCCAAGCCTGTCTCCATAGTGTCCGAATACCATACTGCCCAGCGGACGAGCAATGAACCCGGCTGCGTAAGAACCAAAAGCTGCTAATGTGCCATATAATGGATCGAAATTAGGAAAAAATAATGCAGGAAACACGAGTGCAGCTGCTGTACCGTAAAGGTAAAAATCGTACCACTCAATCGTGGTCCCGATAAAACTAGCGAGCGCTACTTTTCGGTGTTCTTTGGAGAGGCCTCTGCCCAGTATAATTGATTCCTTTTGTAATTGACTTTTGGACATCTTATGCGCTCCTTTATTGATTATGTTTTATTTATTCACTTTTTCGTTTGAAAAAAGGGAGCCAAACGTCGTTGCAATTTGTGTAACTCACTTGTAACGGTAAACCAATTTGCAAACCTTGATCGGGATCGAGCAACAGATGAGTCAGCATCGTTGGACCTTCTTCTAACTCAACAACGCCAAGGACATATGGAGTCACTTCCAACCAAGCTGAATGACCAGGCCTATGAACAATACCCCATGTTTTCAAGCGTGCATTTCCAGTGGCTGGTGTCCACTCTAGACGGTTACTCCAGCAATGTGGACATATCCCCCTTGGATAAAATACCCACTTACCACAATCGGCACATTTTTGTAAAATGAATTCTTTTCGCGCCACTGCATCCCAAAATGGTTTTGAAACAGCTGTGATCGTAGGACCTGGAACGACGAGGTTTTCAAACTGCTCGCTCATGATTCCACCCCCAATACCAATGCTGCTGCTTCACTTAATGTGGCACCATTCCCTGTAACAAGCGAAAGACGCGCATTGGGAATTTGCCTTGGGTGTGCTTCATGCCTTAGTTGACGCACTGCTTCAATAATGTGTGACACGCCTCCAGCGAGATCTGCCTGTCCAAACCCAAGTTGTCCACCATGCGTGTTAAGCGGCCAATCCCCGTCATGACCGAATGAATGGTCTTTCATCCATTCACCGAACTGGCCTGGTTTGCATAATCCCGCATTTTCAATCGTGACACCAACAACACTTGTATAGCAATCATATAAAGACAATAAGTCCATATCCTGCGCACTTACATCCGCTTGCTCTAATGCTGCTGAAATCGCATATGCCAATGGTGCTGATGCGAGTGCAGGTGATTGGCTAACTGCGCGATGCGTGATCTTTTCTCCTGCTCCGAGTAAATATACCGGTGCGTGACCCCCGCTCGGCAGACTATCTTTAGAGGTGACGACGAATGCCGCACCGCCGGCAACTGGCATGACAATCTCATATAAATGCATCGGATCAATAATGAGCGGTGACTGAAGGACTTCCTCGACGGAAAGCGGCTTGCCATAGAAAATCGCATTCGGATTAAGTTGCGCATTTTTTCGCGCCCAGTGTGCAATCAAAGCAAATTGTTCTTGCGTCGATCCGTATTCCGCCATATGACGCTGCTTCAGCAGAGCGTAAGAAGCATTGGCTCCTGATGCACCGAACGGTACATCGAATTCCCGAATCGGGTTACGATTAGGTGAACGTGGATTTCCACTTCTTTCATTCGTATTAGCAAGCACACAGACAACCGTTTCACACATTCCCGCCTCGATGGCCGCTGCAGCCCGCCATAACATTCCCGCGCCAGTTGCTCCACCGAGATCGACTACATTCGACATCGTCGGCTGAATACCAAGATATTCTGCTACCGTTGCCGGCACATGTTGAGGTGTTTCCCCTACTTGTGGACCGACTAAAAGACCATCAATTGCATCTTTCTCAAGACCTGCATCAGCAACTGCTAGCCGCACAGACTCTGCAATTAAGCCTAATGTTGTAGTGCCCTCTGTATAACGTATCGGTGCAAGCTCTCCGATACCTACGATCGCACATCTTGGAACCCGTCGTTTAACCATCATACGAAGCTCCTTTCTGACAAGGTACCATAATCCGCAAGACATTCTGGATTATTAAGTGATCCCTTGTTCTTTATCTCTTGACCAATTGCCGCGGATCGTGCTGCCCCTTCCACTTTTTTACCATTTATCGTGTAAGGTACTTCTTCCACACTATAAATACGACGTGGTACATGTCGTGGTGAAGCTTTCTTACGTACATTCTTCCGAATAACGTCAGCTAATTCAGTATCTAGTTCTCCATCCTTCATAACCACACACAACACGATTTCTTCATCACCCGCATTTGGTAGACCGAAAACGATTGAATCTTCTATTTCCGGGATTTGCGCCAAGACACGGTAGATTTCAGCAGTACCAATCCTTACGCCGCCGGGATTAAGCGTTGTATCCGCACGTCCGTAAATGACAAACGATTGTTCAACCGTTTGTTCCGCTAAATCTCCATGTGTCCAAATTCCCGGTCTTTCCGTAAAATAAGAGGAGTGGTAGCGTTTGTCGCCGTCTTCTCCCCAAAACGTAAGCGGCATACTTGGAAATGGCTTTGTGCATACTAAGTCTCCTTTTTGATGGAGAACCGATACTCCACGTTCATCAAGTACATCGACGGCCATTCCAAGTGCCTTGCATGTAATCTCACCACGGCGAACGGGATGTACGGGAGAGCCCATCACGAAGCAACCAATGATTTCCGTTCCACCAGAAATCGATGCCAGCATGATGTCTTCCTTAATATGTTCGTAGACCCAATCATACTGTTCAGCTGATAGTGGTGCGCCACATGAAAGAACACTGCGCAACTGGGATAAATTGTGCTGCTGACCGACAGAATATCCCGCTTTCTGTAAAGTTTCCAAATATTTCGGGCTCGTCCCAAAATGTGTCACGCCAGCTTCTTCAGCAATCTCCCATAAAATTCCGATATTATCTTTTCGTAGTGGCGATCCATCATAGAGCAGAATGGCAGCACCACTTGCAAGTCCCGATACTAACCATGGATACATCATCCAAGCAGTATTTGTGTACCAGTACATTACATCTCCCGGTTTCACGTCACAATGTAATTGATGTTCCTTCACATGTTGAATTAACGTTCCCCCAACAGAATGTACAATCGCCTTCGGAAGCCCCGTCGTTCCAGATGTATAAAGAATATATAAGGGATGATCAAAAGGAACTCTCGTAAACTCAAGAACAGCAGGCCCTTCTTGACACAATTCCTGCCAGCTCAACACTTTTTTTGTTTGTTGAATCGATACCTCCGTATCTTTTGTCAATGTTACGATTGCGGAAACTTCCTTAAGCACCTCGCACACAGCACTAATATTATCCCGGATATCAAAATACTTACCATTATATTGATAATCTAGTGAGACGATCAATACCTTTGGCCGGACCTGTCCGATACGATCGACAATCCCTTGTGACCCAAAGTCAGGGGAGCATGAAGTCCATACAGCACCCAATGATGTCGTTGCTAACAGTGCGACTAACGCTTCAATTCCATTTGTTATTACTCCAGCAACCCGGTCTCCACGACTCAAACCAAGATTTCTTAATCCTTCCTGTGCTCGCGCCACCATGTTGCGCAACTCTCCCAATGAATAGGATTGGGAAACACCGTCTTCCCCGGCCACAATCACAGCTGTTTGCTTTTCATCACCACGTAAAAGGTTTTCAGCAAAGTTCAATTGAGCTTCTAGAAACCAGCGGGCACCTATCATGCCGCCATCGGTTGGAGGAGTAAACACCTTTTCGCCTTTTTCTCCAATGATTTTTGCAAAATCCCAGACTCCTGACCAAAACTCTTCAGGTTTGGCTACTGACCAACGATGAAAACGTTCATAAGGTAAGAGTGGGAATTCAACTTGTTGCGAGAATTCCGTCAAATTAGATTTTGTGATCCATTCTTCACTCGGTTCCCATAGTATGTTTGATTTCAATAAACTGTTTTCTTTTATCAAGATCTTTTCCTCCTTTAACTAAGAATCAGTCATGCACTATTTTCTGATTGTTTTATGTAAGGTTTTTTCACCATTTATTCTTTATAAATTTGATAATTTCTATAAGATTACTATGTTTAATAATTTTATATAGCCTAAGTCATACCTGTATGACTCAAATGAAAAACCCCTCATCATAAGAAGAGGGGTGCTCATCTTATCTTTCAGGCATATTCATACCTGCAGGATTTAGCACCTTTTCAAGTTCTCACTTGAAGGTTGCCGGACTTCATCGGGCCTGTTCCCTCCGTCACTCTGGATAAGTAATATTTATTTAGATAACGCACCAATGCGTTAATACGTCAATTTAATAACTTTATTCAGATTATAGAGTAATTATCTTTTAAAGTCAATCAAAATTCTGAAAAATTTATCAATTTAGAATCATCTCACTAATGTTCATTCTCACATGTCCACTTCCCCATCTTCAGAATCGTCTTACTTCCTCTGAAATTGACACTGTGCATAACTAAGCTGGTTGCCGAGGCATCACAGGGTCAGTCCCTCCGCCACCCTTGATAAGAAGAAAATCATTCAATTAATCTCTATTGCTAATCGTACTCTTTTCCAACCATCTATATAAGTTGAACTAAAGATTTTCCTGAGTTGCATTTGATTCCATTCTAACGCACAGACGGTCAATAATTTTCATGGAATCAAGCATGATGTTCTCCATAAAGGCATGTACCTTTTTACGAATTTCCTTTACTGTATTGTAGAAAACATTATTAATAACGTCGGATTTCAGCCATTTCCAAAGTCCCTCGACAACATTTAGTTTGGGGCCGTATGGGGGCAGATAAATAAATTTGAATCTTCCTGCCATACCAGTTCTCCCGTAACGTAATCAACTGTTGCCAATAATTTGACGCCACGATGTTTACCAGTCGTTTTAATAATTCTTTGCTTCCCCTTGGCAAACCATGTGTACTGCAATGCCTGATAATCACGAATCATACTTTCATCTTCAAACAAAATATGATCAATTTCGCCGTTTTCGTATTTTTTTTAGCTCTGGGAAGGTATTTTCGACAAAATCTTTTTGCTTTTCTTCGTCAGCGACTGCCAAAGTGTATGTCGGATTGGTATAACTCACCCCTAATCGATGCATCATTTTTGATACGCCACGGATGGAGTACTGATGTCCAAACTCACGTACGTTTTGAGCAAAAATTCCACCTGTAGGGGATGACGACTTCGCGGAACATCTTGTTCGTCGAATGGGTGGTCACGGAAAAAGTCAATTAAATGTTGCGCAGGCTGGTATCTAGCATTTTTGATCCATTATTCTGCTTTGAGTCTATCTTTTGCTCATTTGCAATCGCAAGCATAGCTACACAGGTATGCTTACAATCTCCGTACGATTCATATGCTTTACACGTGCATTCATCTTCAATATATTGATTTTGAACTTTAATAGACACGTGATATGTTTTGGTTCCACTAACCATGGCTACCCACGATTGACTCTTGCTGTCATAAGATAGATAATAATCTTCGCCTTTTCTAAATGTAGAAACACTATAAAAAGACCGGACTTGACTCGTTGTTAAACGTTCATCACTTCCCCAATTTCTATATAAAATAAAACAGCACTGAGGAGTAAAAATTCTTCGAGATAATTTCAAACTTTACACCCTTTAAAATATGCTAAATACGAGACAATCTAACTGTACTAACATTTTAAATTAGTATGTTTTAGGAGATTTCGTTTTAGCTACTAGAAAAGATTTCGAAAAAAGAAACAAATTAGTTTTTTGAGATCCTAAAAATTCAGAAACACTTTTTCAAAGAATTTATCAATAACTAAAAAATGTAGAAGACCAATAGCCATAATTACTCAGCAATGAAAAATCATTATTTTCTTGTCCAAATTACAGATATCATGAGGCAGCTATATGAAAATGGCTCGACTATTTTTAAAACACTCAAAAAAACGGCAAAAGAAAGAGGAAATCGGGCGCATTTTTACATGATTATTGAGAGAACTCGGTTCAAGAATCGGGTTCTCTCACTTGTGAGTCTCTCACGATTGATCCCTTACAATCTTTTTTTAAATTGGTTGTTCTTTATAAGGTCAGTGAGGAAGCATCTCAGAACAGACTTTTTACTTTATCAATAGCACTAACTCAAAATGTTTTTTTGTTTGAATCCGCTTTCGTTTTCTATGGCTCTTTAAAATTGTTGCCCTCCTATTAAACTCATCCCCCATTTTCATACCTGTTTTTCTCTTATGTACTAAATAGTTATTCATTGAGATGATACCTTTTTCTATATTCAGTTGGTGAAACTCCACAATATTTCTTAAATGCCTTTGAAAAATGGGGATAATCGATATAACCAACTGAAAAAGCCACCTCATACAATTTTGAATATGGATTTTTTAATATAATCTTTGCCCTTTCCATTCGTAATTTTGTAAGATAATGTACAAAACTTGTTCCTGTTTCTTCTTTAAATATTCGACTGAGATAGGCGGTAGAAAGTTCAATATGATCTGCTACCATTGGTAAAGACAAGCTATCATCACTAAAATGCTTTTCTATAAAATTAATAGCATAATTCATTTTAGGAGAAAGATTTTTTAGTATATTAATTGTTTCTCTCTCATTCTCTTCTCTTAATTGTAATTTTTCATTTACTCTTTTAAGTGCTTCTTGAACTAAATCTACTTTAATTGGTTTTAATAGATAATCTATTGCACCTAATCGGATTGCTCTTTGCGCATACTCAAATTCTCCATAACCTGATACTACTATAGCTTCTGTCAAATTACTTTCTGTCTGTAATTTTTGAATCAATTCTAGTCCGTCCATCGTGGGCATTCTGATATCAGTAATTAACAAGTCTGGTCTTAATTCCTTTACTAAATCCATTGCTTCTTTACCATCATCTGCTTCACCGACAACTTTAAAATTATAAGGAGATCTTTCAATCATTACTGTTAGGCTCTTTTTAATCATATATTCATCATCTGCGATTATAACTTTATACATAATAATAATCCTCCTTTACAATTATGGTGAAATTTTAATTACAATTTAAAGGAAGCTTCATTTGTATAATCGTCCCAGTATTATCGGATTTTTCGATATGAATACCGTATGGGTTACCAAACGCTAAACGAATCCGAATATGAACATTCCATAATCCTATTCCGTTGAAGACCATTTCATCGTTAATCGTATTTATTTGATCCAAATCACTTACTTTAAAGGCTTCATTGTATTTATTTACACTTTCAATCAACATCCCTTTACCTTTATCTATTATTTCTAAAAGATAATAATCTTCGTGTAGTTGTCCTGTTATTTTCAAATAGTCAGGTCTTATTTTATGTGACTCATATCCATGTTCGAATGCGTTTTCAATAATAGGCTGAAGAATAAGTCTTATCGCTTTAACCTTCGAAATAGGCGTTTTATCAAAAATTAAATCAACTTTAAGGTATTGATATCTTTCTTGTTGAATTTCGATAAAACTTCTAATATTCTCAATTTCCTCAAGTAAAGTTACTTTATAGTTATTTCCTTCAACTGCATACCTGAAAATATCTGCAAGAGCAGTTGACATACGGCTAATTGTCATATCCCCATTAACAATGGCGTGAGAATTTATTATTTCAAGTGTGTTATACAAGAAATGAGGATTGACTTGAAATTGCATAGATTGGAGCATAGCTTCTCTTTGTTTTAATAACATTTCCTTTTCATTCAATTCAGATTTATGTACGACCTCAATTAACCTTTCCATTTCACTGACCATTTTATTGAAGCTTCTATTTAAATTTCCTATTTCATCCTTTTTACCTTCGTAAGCCCTTACTTTAAGATTTCCCGTCTCCACTTGTTTCATTTCCGTTTGTAAAGATGCAAGAGAATTTATTATTTTAAGAGAATATACACCAATAATAAATAAAGAGAAAATTGTAATTAACACCATTAAAAAAATCCCAATATTACGTAAACTCAATAGATCTTCCATTAATTCCTTTTTCGGGACTTCAGCAATTGTTATCAAATTGGTTATAGACGAGCGGTTATATGTAACGATTTTTTCTCCTTTAGTATCAGTCTTAATAAAAGACCCTTTTGGCTTTAGTAAAAAATTATTCAAGTCCTTGTTTGAGACTACCTCTCCTATTCTATTTTTATTATGATGATAAATAATTACGCCGTTTGAGTTTACAATTGATATGTTTCCTGTTTTCCCTAATTGGGTGCCACTAATAATTTCCGTTAATTGATTTAATTTTAAATCAATTAATAATAACCCGGTAGATCGATAAGAAGCTGTATCAATTAACTTTCTAGCAATTGTTAATATCGGCTCTTCTGAATTGCTAACATCCATAATTTTATAATTATCATCTTGAAGATCTTTTTCAGTATAAAGCTTGTTACTAGTTGTTCCGTAACTAGTTATTTTAACGCCACTATTCGATACAATCGAAATCCCGTCAATATCCAATCTACTTAACCGTATACTTGGAATTACTTCTCTATATATCTGCCTACGAAGATAAAAACGGTTATATTGATCTTCTGATTCTACTTTTATCAACTGCTGAATCAATGGATGTGTAAATAAAGGCAATGTCGTACGTTCTAAATCCTTAAAATAAAAATCAAGATGATTATTTAATTGTTGCACAATTTGCACACTGGATTGTGTGGCGTTTTTTTCTATCGCTATTGTAGATTTATTATACCAAAATACACCAAAAACAATAAAAGGAACACATAGAGTTAGAATAATTAATAAAGTAAGTTTCGTTTTAATTGATAAGGAATCCAATTTAATAAATCTCCTCCCACTTCTCCGTACATCATAATTACTAGCATTAAACGAGCTAATAATAGTATTTTGATAAATTATCATCAAGAAAAATCATTTTCTTGGAATAAAGGATTTTAATACTCATACACTACTAATTTATATCTATTATATAATGGATTCATTTTCCGTTTTGAGTTATTTTCGGGGATTCTTTAAAACTTTGGGAGTAAATAATCAGGAGATTCACTAATTGAAATAACTGGTGGATATTTAATAAAAATAAGTTCCAGGAAACATTTTGAGGCACTTCTATTATCTTCAAGTGTTGATTTACTTATGATGTACTTATACATTCTATTCAATGTCCTACTAAAATAATAATTCATTCACGATTAAACTTATATCACCTCTGACTCTAAGAGGCTGTCCCATAACGAAAGGGTCAGGCCCTCTGAACAACCTCATTAGAATGATTAACCACTATTCATTCAAGTTTATTACTCTATTTTCTTCATTCGCACGGTCTGCTGCAAAAACAATCAAATGACCATTAATAGAATCTTCCAATGAAGTTGTCGAGATAGATGGCTCATTTCCTTGCAACACATTAACAAAATCTTCTACTAGACGTAAATCTCCTCCACCATGCATATCGTGGGAAACATTTAGCTCTACTCTTTCTTCCCTAAAGGTAAAACCTTTGCGTGCATCTGGATAACGAACAACAAAATATCCGTCCTCCATACATCCTTGAATTTCTCCCTTTGTACCAATAATATGTATGTTTCGGCAAGGTTTGGCACTACCTCCCATTAAATTGTGTGTAGCCGTTGTACCATTTTCAAATTCAATGGCTACTGATTGATGATCCACTACATCATTATCACTATGCCACACACATCGACCATATGGATTATCTGTTTTTAAGGATTCAATCTTTTGTTCCACGGTGGGCTCAGAACCTAAATGTTGAATACTTCTCCAAGCGTACCACCCCCACTTCCCTTGTTCAATGTAATTTTTTTGGGCTGAGTATGGACATTCATTTTCGATTTTACAGTCGACTAAACAACGTTTCCCTGCACCCTCTGGAGCTTTTTCTGGTCGAAAATGCATTAACCCGCCAAAACTCGATACTCTATTTGGTTTGATCCCGCTCATTAACCATGTAATAATATCTAAGTCATGGCAGCATTTGGCCAGTAACATGGAGGATTTGCATTTTTCTTTACTATTCCATTTTCCTCTAACGAACGACACCGCCATATGATCATAACTTACATTCTCTGCGGTTTGAATATTGATAATTTCTCCGATATCGTAATCTAACACCCTTCTTTTTATTTCTTTATAAAATGGAGCATAACGTAACACATGACAAATCATTACTTTACGATTGTAGTAAGAAGCAACATTTGATAATTCCATAATCTCTTTTTCCGAAGTACCAATTGGCTTTTCTAGCAATACATCATATCCAGCCTTTAATATAGGTATCGTCGTTTGAACATGAATTTCATCCATCGTTCCATTAATAACAGCATCTGCGAATTTCGGTGTATTCGCAAATGTTTCAATTGAGTCAAAACAATACTCATCAGGGACATTAAATTTATTTGCAACTTTATTCCTTCTTATTTTATCTGGATCCACAACCCCAACAATTTGCAGGTTTTCTGGATGTTCGTCCGCATACATTGAATAAATATTTGTCCGATTACCAGCTCCAACTAATACAACAGTTACAGGAACTGTCTGATTATTAATCTTTTCAGCATTCATTTCAGCAGTTTCGATCATAACAACTTGACCTCCCCTTACTTCTTTATTATATTCATTACATCATTTTAGGTATTTTTTCTTTTTCATATCAATTAACCGCTTAAATATATCTGCTCTTAAAACTTTGGTTACCTAAAAAGGCCTGACCTCACACAATCTCTACATACTGTTTATTGTGTCATTTACACTTCATATAAACGATATATAGGAGGAGTATGGGGTCTTGGCCTTTCCTTTTTAGAACAGCCTCATTCAATTTTACTTCTTAGCTGATTTATGCCACTCAGTTGCTTCATTAATAACTTGATCTCCGCCCCGCTTTTTCCAATCAGCAACAAAGTTATCGAAGTTATCTAGTGATTCCTTTCCAGTTATAACTTTAGCTGCAAACTCTACCCACAATCCATCCTTTTGCAATTCTGGTCTCTCTAATAAAGTTTTTGGATTAGACATACCAAGTCCATCGTTTTCACGCCCTTCATTTTTGGAAACCTCGATTGCTTGTTTAATTAGATCGCCATGAGGTCTATTTGACAAGAACTCTTCATTTTCTAAATGTGATGGTCCAATAAATCGTAAAAAATTTTGATACAATGTTTCATTTTGTATACTCTTTTGATCTGTTGGATATTTATAATTTATTTTTTCACCATCGATTGTATAAGTATCTCCCTCAATTCCATAAGTAAGGAACGTTTGAACATCCTCATTATAAAATTTGTCTAGGAACTTTATTGCAGCAACAGGGTCTTCATTTGTAGTTGGGATAGCCCAGACCATGCTTCCAACTGGAGAGGCAATCGTATGTCCTCCTTTACCATCTGGTCCTACCGGAGCAGGAATAACTTCAAGTTCAGCTGATGGGGTATTACTTTGGATCTCTGTTTGCCACTTATCTGGATATGAAGGGTCGTGAATAAACATTCCAACATTTCCTTTACCTTTAATCTTGGCATCAAAATCCTTGCCTTGTTGGACCAGAAATTCATTATCTAGTAATTTCTCTTCATATAGTTCTTTGTAGACAGCTAACGCTTCCTTCATTTCCGGACGGATAAAGTTTGGAATTAATTCGCCATCTATATACTTCCAATCATTAGGGATAACGTCATACGCTCCAAAGATTGCTTCACCATACCTAAAGTTTTCACGCGCAGACCATGGAATTTCATCCCTTTTACCATTACCATTTGGATCGTCATCCCTGAAGTGCCTTAACATATTAGAATAATCTTCAATTGTTTTAGGTATCTCTAAGTTTAATTTATCCATCCAATCTTTACGAACCATTACAACAGCCCAGTTTTGAGCATAGTTTGTAGAAGGTATTGCATATATTTGCCCATCTTTACTTACGTTTGGACTATCCCACTGTTCTTGTGTAATAAACTTTTTTAGATTTGGAGCATGCTCTTCAATTAGATCATTTAATGGAATAAATACGCCAGCATCTATCGCTGGTGCGACCTGAGGAGAATTCACTCCATTAACTTCCATTAAATCCGGGTATTCTCCTCCAGCAAACATAAGAGTTAAATTTTGCTCGTATTCCGCCCAAGACAGTAATTCAATATCGAGTTTGGTATTGGTTAATTCCCCTAATTTCTTTACATATTTATCATTTTTTATATCAGGAGAAGCTTCTACAGCCTGAATACCTCTGTCTGTCATCACTATATTTATATTATTAGATCCCCCATTACTAGTTCCCGACTTATCAGTTCCACTTTCCGTCTTCGAACTACAACCTACTAGAGCTGTAAAAACTAAAAATAGGATACTCAATGTCAAACATAGGCTCTTTCTCTTTAACTTAAACATTCCATCACCTTTTCTAATTAGATTATTCTTTAATTGACCCTAGCATAGCTCCTTGAGTAAAATGCTTTTGAATAAACGGATAGATTAATAAAATTGGAATAGTTGCTAACATAATTGATGCCATTTTAATGCCCTCAATAGATGACAAGGTAAGCTCTACACTTTGCATCATCGCTTCCGCATCACTTTCCACCAACAATTTCCTTAATTTCACCTGAAGCGGGAATAAATTAGGATCCCGAATAAACATTAATGAATTGAAATAACCGTTCCAATGCCCAACTGCATAAAAAAGTCCGACTGTAGTCATCGCAGGCATAGACAATGGTAATACAACACTCCACCATGTCCGATATTCCCCACACCCATCTATCCTAGCCGATTCTAGCAAATCCTTTGGAACTCTCTGGAAGAATGAAATCATAATGATTAAATTAAATGCGCTTATCGCATTTGGAATCATAATTGACCAAAGGGAATTTAGCATTCCTAACTCCTTAACGATCAAATACGATGGAATCAATGGGGCCTGGAAAATCATCGTAAATAAAACGAAAAGAATAAGAAACGGACGACCTTTTAAATTCGGCTTTGAAAGACCGTATGCCATGAGCGATGTTAACAGTAAGTTGATAATCGTTCCAAACACCGTTACAAAAACGCTTACACCAAAAGATTTCCAAATCGCTATGTCACTCAATACTGCTTGGAAATTTAATAAGGTAAACTCTACAGGGAAGATGGTTACTTTTCCTTGCATAATTGCATTACCACTACTAAAAGATCCAGCTAAGACATGTAGAAAAGGGAGCAGCATTATTAGGCCCATTAAACTCAAAAATAAATAATTGAAGCGATTGAAAATTCGGCGAGATTTTGATTCTTTAATCAAGGAATCCCCCCCTCTCATATTAAATATGTTAGCAATTATCTTTATTCGGTCCGATGAAGAATGCCTTTTCTTAAAAGTAAGGGATCCACTCTTCATCAGGCCTTAATAAATTGAATTTCCAGTCATTTTTTTGCTTAATTTATTTGCTCCAACAACTAAAATTAGACCTATCACAGATTTAAATAATCCAATTGCAGTTGTATAGCTAAATTGACCTCCAACTAGACCAACTCGATAAATATACGTATCAAAGACTTCTCCTGTTTCGGTCACTAGAGGATTTAGTAGCATATAAATTTGCTCAAACCCTAGATCTAAAATATGTCCTATTTGTAATAAGAGGAGTACCATAATTGTTGGTAGCAACAATGGGATCGTAATACTCCAGGCTTGACGAAATTTCCCTGCACCATCTACTTCCGCAGCTTCATATAATTGAGGATTTATGCCAGCTAAAGCTGCCATGTAAATAATTGTATTCCAACCTACCGATTTCCAAATTCCTGATCCGACAACGATAGAGCGAAAATAGTCCGGCTCTTGCATAAAAAATATTTCTTTTCCACCAAGACTTCTAATTATTTCATTTATAACCCCAGTGCTTGGAGATAATATATTGATAACTAAACCACCAACAATTACCCAAGATAAAAAGTGAGGTAAATAAAGTAAGGTTTGTACAGTTTTCTTAAAGACCATTTTTCTAACTTCATTTAATAATAGCGCCAAAATAATTGGAGCCGGGAACCCGAATAGGAGCTGATAAAAACTAATCAAAAGTGTGTTATTGAAAATTTGCGAAAACTCAGGATATGTGAACAAATTTTCAAAATGTTTAAATCCAACAAACTCACTTTCGAATATGCCTTTAAATAAGTTGTAATCTTGAAAGGCTATGACACTACCGGCCAACGGCACATACTTAAATATTAAAAAATACAAAACGCCTGGTAGGATCATCGAGTAAAGTGGCCAGTGTTTAATAAAATAGTTTTTCTTTTTAGAAATCGCTTTCATTTTTACATTTGGATGTTCTAATGGAATTTCTTTAGAAGTAATAATAGGCTTCGTCCTCCTTTCTTGTATATTTGTCATTATATATTCTAATTTCTTTTATTAACATGTCTGATTTTTATGAATATTGTCTTTTTTTGATATTACTAACTATTTTTAAAAGATGCATCCTCTATATCTTACTACTAAAGGCGCCTATTCTTTTTTAAATACAAAAGAGTGATCCTTAAACCTCAGGAACACTCTACCTATAAATCTATTCATCTTACTATTAATACACGTTATTTTTGTATCTCTCTTATCTGCTTTACCCACCATTAAGAACAAAAATACCCTCGAGCTAATGTAAGCAGAAGGGTATTCTAGATCTTAGATTATTTGTAAAGCTACAGCTTAGAAAAATAATAATAATCTGGCAAGAATTATTTCTCATTTTTAGTTAACCAAAAAATTAACGATGCCTTTTACACCATTTATTCGCTCTGTATTTGCCATGACAACAAAAATAAGCGACTCGCCATTTGCCACGATTGAGGTCAGATAAGGCACCTTCGAAACATCAATTCCTGTTATTGTAGCAGAGTTTGTAGGTGATGTATATTTACTCGTTTGCCAATTGTCAAAAGCCTGTATTTTACTCAAATCATATAAATTGCCTTCTTCGTTAAATTGACGAAACGCATTTTCATCGATAAGAAGAACATCAACTTCCTTTGCTGCTATTTCAGCCGCTAGCTTTTGATTTGTTACAAATGCATTGGGATTGTTTGAGGTATCACTTGAATTTATTGCCTCAATAGAAACTATCTCATTATCACTTTTTATTAATGATTGTTCAAGCAGTATTTGCAATTCTTTTGTTTGTTCAGTCGTTATTCCTTCTTTAACAACACGAACAGATAAAATTTCTTCTTGTCGATTCGTAAAAGAATGGATTGTCATTACAAGAACGATAATGACAATTATAGCTCCAATTGCATGAAATGAATAATATTCAAATAAATACTCTAGTTTTTTTTTTAGTGTTAATGTTTGTAATTGTTCTTTTAGACTTTTCAATACACTGCACCTCTCAAGCACCATTATAGCATATATAAAGCGCTACCATTGTATATATCATTACCATTCGTTATAATAATTCGAAATATTAGTATATTGTTAGTTTTAGGAGTGTTGAATATTTTTAGCATAGATAGCTGCTTGTATCGAATTGGCCTGTGTTTATACCATTTCGTGTATTTAAATATTTTATTTATTCTTAGTTGTATTCCCGTGGTTACAATTTTCCCAGCACTTGCTGCACTCTTTGGAGTAGTAAGAGAATGGAGAAAAAGTAAGGAAGCAGCAGTTTTCACTTCATTTAAGAAAAAGTTTATTGAACATTGGAAACAAAGCTATTTAGTTGGTATTCTTTTTACACTGGTTGCTCTGAGCTTAGCTGCTGATTTCCCATTTTTATCTCAAATGACATCATCATATAAAACATTTTTTCATGTAGCAATCTTATGTATCAGCTTTTTAAGTGTCCTATCCTTATTAAGCATTTATCCACTAATGGTAAATACGTTTTCATCATTTAAACGGTTGTGTATTTCTAGCCTTCAATTAGGCCTATACAAAATCCACTTAACACTCTTTTGTATAATTGTTCTTATTGTGTGGACTATACTTTTTTTATACTTTTCATTCTTGATTGTCTTTTTCTTTTTCAGTACTTCTGCTTATCTAATTTATTGGATTGCTGATCTAAAGTTCAAAAAGCTAATCCTACAAGGGAATTCAATTACTAGCTAACGAATAGGTTGTTAGATTACAAAATTCTAACAACCTGTTCTTTCTTAATAGTGATAACATAGTAGCGCTTAATTATTACGGATTTTGTCATCAGCTCAGTTTACACGCACAGGCCGAATCATGAATTTTCAAGTTGAGGATTTTAAGGTAGTATATGTATCGAGTAACGAGAAATAGGTTCTAACTTCGATTATTAATTCAAAAAGCTCTTCACTCTTCCCCCCATCCTTTACAAATATCAACCCATTCCAATGCATTTGAATATTGAAATAATTCATCACATGTAAGTTCGATGGCTGAATTCGTACTTCCACAGGCCGGGAATATCGTGTCAAATCGTTTCATGGAGATGTCAAGAAAAACGTCGAGATCACGCACTAGTCCAAAGGGACAGACACCGCCGATTTCGTGACCGGTTTGCAAAAAAACTTCTTCTGGTGGAAGCATTCTTGCTTTAAACCCAAATAGATTCTTGAATTTTTTATTATCAATCTTTGCATCACCTGCCGCTACAATTAATAGTGCATTGTCCCCTTCTCCTCGAAACGATATCGTTTTAGCGATACGTGCGGGAATAACCTGAATCGTTGCCGCTGCCTCGCCCACTGTAGCACTTGATGTTTCAAATTCCTTCACGATCATACTTTTTAAAATGGGCTCTTACCTTTTCAATTGCCAACCAAACTCATCCTCTCAGCTTCAAATTTATTTAAAAGGATACACACCTTACAACAGTAAAGCAACTAGAATGACTGATATGCTATACCTATCCTTTACTTCCGAATATCCCCATTGACGCATCCTATCCAACTAATGTACTATTGATAGTCGAGTGCACAACTTAGATTACGTGGTTCGCAACCATCCCACGAAAAAAAACTAGGGAGAGATATGTATGAAAACTAAAACGCTAGTCGTTAATGCGATTTTAGCTGCTTTGTATATTGCAGTGTCATTTTTGATTCAACCATTTGGATTTACTAATATTCAATTTCGAGTATCAGAAATGTTTAATCATTTAATCGTATTCAATAAGAAGTATTTTTATGGAATTGTAATGGGAGTCTTTTTAACGAATCTACTATTTTCACCGATGGTGCCGTATGATTTAGTTTTCGGAGTCGGTCAATCTGTGCTTTCGTTATTGATTACCATCTTTGCTGGACGATATATCAAAAACAAACTGGCGTTAATGATGGTGAATACACTTGTGTTTACGTTCACAATGTTTATGATTGCTCTTGAGCTGAATCTCGCATTAGACTTACCATTCCTATTCACATGGTTCACAACAGCTGTAGGTGAATTTGCTGTCATGTTAGTTGGAATTCCAGTAATCTATGCGATTCATAAACGTGTAAACTTTAATAAGCTGTTATAATTTCAAAAGGATTGCCAAAGCAACTTGGCGGTCCTTTTACTTTTTTCCCTCTCCAGTTAGCCTTCACCAAATAAAATCCCCCTTCACTTTTCTTGCGTTTCTCCCATATCAATTGCTCCATATGTTAAAATTTAATATGAGGCTTTTCATCCTAAGCTTTGCATCAAACAAAGGAGAGCTCCCATGTCAAAATTAATTATATGCCTATACATTTTCTGCGGCTTATCCATTCTATTTTTGACAGAATGGTATCTTACTATTACAAATGTTCCCTATCAAAAATTGCTTATGATTCAACGATTCAAAGGGATTATCTTTATTGTTATTACTGCAGCTATTCTCTACTTTTTTCTAAAAAAGAGAAAAAGCTATAGGTTATTAAAAGAGGAACAAGAACGCCTACAAACTTTGATCCATTCAATGGCCGATTTTGTTAATTTCAAAGATGGACAAGGACGTTGGACTGAGGCCAATAAGTTTGGACTTGAATTATTTCAGCTAGAGCATGTAGATTATAAAGGAAAAAAAGATAGTGAATTAGCTCAATACACGGATTTTTATAAAGATGCATTAGAGTATTGTGAGATTTCAGATGAGGAAACGTGGGTAAACCGAAAAGTTACTCGGTGTGAAGAAATCATCCCAATGCCAGATGGGAATCACAAATCATTTGATACGATAAAAGTTCCTCTTTTTCATGAAGATGGATCACGAAAAGCATTTGTTGTCATCGGAAGGGATATAACGGAACGGGTTAAAGCTGAACAGCATTTATTGCAAAGTCAGCAGCAGTATAAATCGCTCTTCGATTATAATCCTGACCCTGTGCTTATGATGGATATAGATGGGGTGATTACGAATATCAATCCGCGCTTTGAAAGTGTGACTTGCTGGAGATTTGACGATATCATCGGTGTTCCAATCATGGATGTATTAGCAAGCTCAAATGAAAAGGAGAAATTGCACCAATCATTAGCTGAAGTCATTGAGAACAAAACAGGGATTACACATGGAGACATTCGCATTCTTACAAAACACAAAGAGACCGTGTTACTTGCTTTTACACTCGTTCCAATGCTAATAAATGACCAAATTATCGGTGTCATTGGCTATGCACAGGATGTAACGCTTATACGTGAAACCGAAGAAGTTCTGAGAAAAACTGAAAAATTATCGGTCGTTGGGGAGTTGGCAGCAAGTGTCGCTCACGAAGTCAGAAATCCACTTACTTCTTTAATTGGCTTCGTACAACTGTTAAAATCCAATGAATTAGAATATCAGCATTACTACTCCATTATGTTAAGTGAGTTAGATCGAATTAACTTGATTGTTAGCGAATTGCTCGTCCTTGCCAAACCTCAGGACATGAAGTTTAGTGAGCATAACATCGTGATACTGATGAATGATGTCGTGACATTACTAAAACCTGAAGCGAACTTGAACGGAACTTCCATTTCAATAAAAGGAAACGAGTCCATCCCAATAATACGATGTGAAGCAAACCAATTAAAGCAAGTATTCATCAATATTATTAAGAACTCGATTGAGGCGTCAGCAACATCGGTTTCAATCGAGTTTTCTATAGCTAGTGATCAAGTGACTGTTAATGTCAAGGATAATGGTCAAGGTATAGAAAAGGCACGAATCAAGCATCTTGGGGAACCGTTTTATTCATCGAAGGAAAAAGGCACGGGTCTCGGACTCACTGTCAGTTCACGGATCATTGAAACGCACCGTGGAAATATCACCTTTGAAAGTACGCTTGGAAAAGGTACTGAAGTGCATTTGCGTTTACCAATTAATTGTCATTCACAACGGAGTATTGGATAATTAGCCAATGCTCTGTTACCAGAATAAACATGAGTTTCGTGATATGAGCTTCCTACATATATATATTTTTCACTTCTAACAGATCGGTTTCATCTCAATATCCTCTTCACATTCTTGTCGAAATTTCTGATTATTTCTTGGGGAATACTTACAATAATTGCACTTTTCAATTCTCCCTTTTCCATACTAGGTAAGTGATTCAAGATCCTTTAATTAATCGATTAATTAGATTCCATTTTGTCAGCACTTGTCACAATATCATTAAAACACAAAGAAGAAGTTGTCCCATAAGGTTCTGACCTCACGCTCTATACACCATTTATTGTGTCATGTACACGTCAGATAATGTGAAACTTCAATCAGTGGGATAAATGATATAGTGGATGACCTGTTCAGCACTTTTATCTGATACTCTTTTGTTTTTAACATATCTGAAACGTGCAAGTGAATATATCCCATCACTGTTCCACTTGAACGGCCTCTCCAATCCTCCCCTTCTGTTTCAGCCAATAAACCTAGTGAGTCCAGAGCTACTATACCTATTTTAATCAAATTATTTTCACCAAATGAAAGGACAAAATTCTAAGAGCCATCATAGTCTATATGAAAAGGGGGGAGAGGAATTGAAAAGGAAACGATTCGACAAACCAGAACCAAAACTTGAAGAGGTAAGCGTCCAAGATGAATCATCCGAACCCAACGATGATCAGTTGGCTGATTTATTAAAAGCCAACCCTTATTTAAAGCCACTGGTTCAACAGATTAAACAGAAAAGACAAAGTCTTCTATTCACGAAAAACAAACCCACTGACAATAAAGTGCATGACTAATACCATTCATGAAAGCATCTGAAATATTTCAGATGCTTATTTTAATTTTCTCCCACGCTTAACGGGCAGTTAGACCCCCTACTGATGGAAGTTTCACTTTATTTAGAAATTAAAAAGAACAGTTTTAAAAGATGGGGTGCCAAACTACAGGATGATACATGCATTAATAAAACATATTGAAGAGGATGTCCCATAAAGATCTTGACCTCACACTCTTTGCACAGTTTATCATTCTACATACACCCTCATTTAAACTGTATAGAATAGTTCTAGGTTCTAACTCTTTCATTTGGAACATCCTCTGTGTTATCTTATGCAATCCCGCAGCATTTTTTGTATTTCTTTCCGCTACCGCAAGTACATGGATCATTTCTTCCAATTACATTCTCATTTATAATCGGTTTCTTCGACTCTTTTGTTATGATATTATGACCTTCCAACTTCATTTGCGCATACCGTTGTTTGAATAACTCTACAACTTCAGGACTATAGTTTAATGCTTCAGTTGCAATCTCATTTGCCTTCTGTTCTGGAAGATTTCGATCTTCAATAACCGTTTCACCATTTTTAAACGATTTTCTCACACCGAAATGACGCCCTGTAGCTTGCGAATTCTCGTCTTCTTCAATAAATTTCAGATAAACATCATCACAATGGCAAGCTGCATGCATGCAATAATAGTCATAAATCCAGTAGGTTTTCCCTTCATAACTACTTTTCAACGCAATATTATCCTGTACTCCAAACACATCTATATACTTAATCGCTTTACCATCTATTATTTCTGATGCTTTAATCGGTCTCATTATTCACACATCCTATAAAAGTATTTCATTGCTTTAGTATTGTATCTCCTATTTGACATTCAGTCACCTACTTATCTCCAAATCTATGCAAATGGTTTGTCATTCAAAAACTGCGGAAATAAGGAAACATCAATAATATTTACACATTGAATCCATATACAACTAGTCACGATGATTACTTACAAAACTCCATGAAGAAAAAAGACTTCATCCGTACATTTGCTCATATTAAATACAACGGCTGTACAGTTCAACCTATAGGGATTTATAAAAAAAAAAGAAAGGCATGTGTACCTCTCCCTTTTATCCAGGTTGTAATATCCCGCATTAACGAGCAGTTAGGCTTAGAGGAATCGAAGAAGCGTAGGTGGGGGGCCAGTGATTGAAGTTTCACTTTATCTTTCAATTAGCTTTTGTTTTAACTCCGTTTCAATGGACCGAAATTCCTGTTCTACATGTTGGAGATTCGAGCTACCTTCAGCTTGAATGACTAATGTTTCAGCAAGTGTAGACTTTAAACGATCTTGTGTATGCGCAAGTGTCTCCAATTCTTTGTTTGCCACAAGTAAATTCTCCGTTTTTTCAGAGACTTGCTTGTGAGCATTTGTCGCATGATTTTGTCTCAAAAATGAGAGAGCAATCGACATTTGATTCTTCCAAAGCGGAATCGCTGTCATAATCGATGATTGAATCTTTTCAACTAGCGATTGGTTTGTATGCTGGATCAGACGAATTTGCGGAGCACTTTGCAAAGTAATTTCTCTACTTATTTTCAAGTCATATACACGTTTTTCTAATAAATCTGTATATGAGAGGATATCGTCTAATTCTTGTTTTTTTAAAAGGTCCGTTTCCATTTTCGCTACTTGTTCCGCGTTTGGAATTGAGTTGGCATGTAACTCTTCAAGCCTTAATTCCCCTGCAGCGATGTAAATATTGAGCATATGAAAATACTCTTTATTATGCTCATATAAGCGGTCAAGCATGACGATATCAGCTAACAGGATGTTCTTGCTTCGATTTAACTTCACACTAATTCGGTCAATTTGAGCGCTTGCCTTTTGAAATCGAGACACAGTTTCCTGTGAAGATTTTGGACTTTTTCTAAACCACCGGGCAAAAAAGGGGCGTCGAGCAGGTGCCAATTCATCAGGGTTCACTTCATTCAACTTCCCAATTAGATCAGCTAAAATTTCACCGATTTCACCAATATCCTGCTTCTGTACTTGGTCAAGCATTGCATTCGAGAAGGCAAGCAATTTAGATTGTGCAGGCATCCCAAAAGTGACTAGCGCCTGACGATTATTCAATCGTAATTCTTGGGAGATCTTACACGCCTTTTGTCTGCTTTCTGCTGGAATGGTATCTATTAACTTCTTTCCTTCACTCGGAAGTTCTGTAGCAAAAGGATGTACTTCCTTTCCCTGATCGAGTGTTTTTTCACCTTCACTCATTTCCATTTCCCGCTTCCATTAATCAAGCTCGATTCTTTCGTGTTTTTTATCGTTTGCTTTGCAACATCTATTTCGTAATCAAGTTCTTGAATATCATTCGAAATCACTTCATACAGATCTTCTTCAACTGATTTCGTCAGCTTCTCTAATGTTCTCCGTGTTTCAATTAACGAAAGATCTAATTCTTTATTTTTCTTCGGCTGCGCCGCTAGAAACACATATTTCTCCGCCAATTCCAAAGTCGAATCCAAATGAGAGAAGTAAAACTGTTCCGCTTGATAAAACCGTTTTGGCTCTTTTTTCGTTAAGCTGTATATCTTTCTAATCATCCTCACAAGCTCAATTCTTTCCTTTAAAGAAGGAATATGTCGAATCGATAATAGCGCTTTGCAAGCACGAAAAACTTTAGATTTCGCTTCTTTTACATTGCCTTTGATATATTGATATTCTTTTCTACTCAGTCCATGTTTCTTCAAAAAACGGGCAGACATGAAGATGGAACTCGCTCCAAATACAATAACGCCACCTAATACAGACCAAAGAGTAGATAGGAAAATGGACTGATCAAATCCAAAATAACTAATTGGCCAGATGATTACGGCAATAGGGCTCGATATAACTATTCCAATAATGGAGGTTACAAACCGATTCATCGCATTGACACTCCTAACATAATTTCTATCCTATTTATACGTTTCATTCATAAATAAGTTTCATTTCTTATAGGTTAAACGATATACGATTTACGTCATTCCTGCAAATATTTTTAATAAAAACTCATAGCTGCCCAAGTATACTAAGTTTACCATATAAGTGCCCTGAATCATTTAAACTGCTTCAAACACAAACAATGTGAATGATACTATTATGCGTATCATTTGAAAAAATAAAATCCTACTTTTTGATTCAATAAGGAAAGGTACTTTATGTTTTTATTTTCACGTACATCGAGCACTACAAACCTTAGCCTAAGTATTTTTGTGAATCATTGTCAGGAAGATAGGCTTAGTTACTTGGACGGATTCCTACCGATAATCATGTTAGGAACTGTTCCGAGGCTTACATTGTCGAAAAAGGGAAATATTCCCCGAGAAATTTTTTCCCTTAAATCAACATATTTCTCTGAAGCTCGTTTTTTACTTTCCCTTTATTCACAAGCTCTTCAATCAAATAACGTCCGTATTAATTAATCGATTAATTAACACGGACTTTTGTCATTCCAACTAGAAATTTGCAATTATTCCCCTTCCTGCGATTTCCTTAACTACGAACATAAAACCTTAGATCACTTTAAAAAAAGAAAAAAATGAAGATACATGGCACCCTCCAAATTTCGGATCGCATTTTGTATCTTCATCTTCTCTATTATTTTATTCACTTTTGAAACCAGTCCGAATTTTCATCCATGTGCAAAAACGGAATGTCTGTATCAATCTCACCTGTTATTCGGTCAACCTCTACGTCTTGTCCATCAAGCCATTTCGTAAAATCAAATGGAATTGGCTCTTTGTCTCCACCTAAAGCAATCCATGCCTTCGTTTCTTTTGGCAAATAAGCAGATGTGTAAATCGTTCCCGCCCAACTACTGTATAAATCAGGGAGGATCCCAGAAGGTTTCATATAAAGAGAAATTAATGCTCGCTTGAGAGATATGTTACTTTCTCTCCTCAAAAACCACCGATGAGTCAAATCAATTTAACATGTTTTCTATCAGTTCGTTTCTGATTTGCTGCTTTCATCATTCTCCATATTAAACCATAGTGGTTCATTATCATCAACATCGCCATTATAGTTGATTAAGATCTCTTCACCGGCTTTTATATCAGTGTAAGCATAAAAGTCAAACGTGTGGTTCTCAAAATTAATATCATACGTTGCATTCGGCGTGTATGAGTGGTTAAACAGCATTCCATATCCTAAGAGGATGGCAGTGTGGTTCACACCATACTCAAACGCGTAATCTGCAAGTAACGTCTTCTCTATATGTTCATGTTCCTTATTCGGGTAAGAAATAACCGGTGCCTCATGTACAAGCTCCCCTTTTGCTATATCACGTGTTGCAAATACCCCTCTATTGAACTCCCCATCGCTGAGTGTGGAAGTCTTTATCTCAATCATGTAAGTCACCTTCGCCTTCTTTTCTATGGAGTTCACTATCTACTTAAGTTTGCCAATTGAAAAGGAATTTAGCAACTATTTTCTTCTATTCCTTTTCAACCAACGTCTATCAGCTCTACTTCCAATTGAATACATTCTGGATATGTAGCCATTGCTAACGCATACAAAACCTGCATGGCGTTAAAATGCCACCAGTTACCATGAACGATCAATCATGTAGCACTCTACACTTACCTAATCACAATGGTGGCGGTGCGAAGCTGGATTTTGGAGTGCTTTCTATAATAAAAAGAAGTATACCTACTAAATAGAGGGCTTATTAGTAAGTCGCGAAGCCCTCCTCATGTCCTTAATACAAAAAAGAAGTATTGGCATAAAGCCTCAACTTCTTTAAGCATTAATATTTTCTAAGAAAACTTGGCCTTGTTTTAAACCACTCTTCACTAATCATACGATGACACTCCGTAAATATTCGTTCAATGGTTTGTGTTGAGTTTGCTAGCACTCTTAAGGTAAAGCCTTTAACAGGCAATAAGGAAAGACCAACATCATATGCATCTGTTTTCGAGTAAAGGACATGATATAACCGATCCAGGAGATCCGGGCTCATTTGTTCCCCAACGACCAGCATGGAACCTAAATGTGAAAATCCTTCCATGAAACCAAGCGCCTCCATATTTTGTGTCGCTGGATTCAACTTAATATGATCAAAAGACACCAGTTCATCATCCATATAAATTTCATTGATTAATTGAACCGTATCATAACTGAACCGTTCACCATCAGGCGACCATCCTGGGGTAATAATGTCTGAATAAAGAAATGTTGCGCCTTTCTCCATCCGTATCACATTTTTTTGTTTATAGCGAGCATGTTGATACGCGATTAACGGATCGGGAATATACTCTAAATAACTGCCTGCTTTAAGAAAGATTTCCGTTTCCTGATATGCATGTGAATGTGGTGTCTTATAGACCTTGGTCGCAGATTGTGTGGTTAAAGTTAGCCTAGCTTGTTTCTCCAATGAAATCTGCAACTGATAACGATCTCCATCTAAATAGCCGCCACCTGGGTTTAAAATATAATAACAGACTTGTCCAGAATCATCGTGGTAAACCGGGCGCATGACTTTCAATGCACCCTGGAAATATACATTCTTTGCGACAGTTTTTCCGAGTCGTTCTTCAAGGTCTAAACGTAAAACGCCTGTCCATTCTTTCATTTTAACCCAATCCTTTTAAGAGTACATTCTTCTTCAGCCAATCTATGACTTGATCAAGCCCCGTATTGTCCTTTAAATTGGTAAAAACAAATGGCTTATTTCCACGAAAAGTCTTCGTATCCGACTCCATTACTTCTAAACTTGCACCAACATAAGGGGCTAAATCCGTTTTATTAATAATAAATAAATCAGATTTTATCATCCCTTGCCCACCTTTGCGTGGGATTTTTTCACCTTGGGCAACATCAATAATATATATCGAGAAATCAACAAGCTCAGGGCTGAATGTTGCCGCAAGATTATCGCCACCACTTTCAACAAAAATAAGTTCAACATCTGGATGCTTCTCTTTTAATTCATCGATGGCAGCAAAGTTCATCGAGGCATCTTCACGAATTGCTGTATGAGGGCAACCTCCTGTTTCAACCCCAATAATGCGATCAGCAGGCAATACCCCATTTTGCATTAAAAATTTGGCGTCTTCTTTGGTGTAAATATCATTGGTTACAACCGCCATACTCATCTCACCTTCTAATTGCCGGGTCAGCTTTTCAACGAGCATCGTTTTTCCTGCTCCTACAGGTCCTCCTACCCCAATCTTTATAGGTTCCATAAAGAACACTTCCTTTCTTTCATGTTAAGACATGAAAATGCGAATATTCACACGCTCATGTTTCATTTGAGATAATTCGAGCCCAGGTGAAACGATTCCGAAATCCTCTTCATCCAAGTTTTCGATTTTTTCCGTTGCTTTTACTAATGCGTCTTGAAATTCCTGAATCGTTTTCTGCCCAGCTGTCTGGCCTAAGGGAATCGCTCGGACTGCGTTTTGGACAAGGCTTGAGACAGTAGAATACAAATAATAGAGGGTGGTCGTTGATTGTGGAACTCTAAGATGATGGCCGATCATTGTAAAAACAATCGCCGGATGTCCAAAAGATCGCTTCTCTTTTATACGTTCTTTATACTGTAAAAGAACAGGCACTTCATATAAAGAGCCTACGAGATTCAGCATGCGTTCCCCCATTCTTTGGGTACCCTCTCGTGTTTCACGAGGCAAATTTTGCACATTTAGCATTCGGTCTACCTTCCACACTCTTTGGAAGTCTTCATTCTCTAAGGCCTCATATACTATATGAGAAGCAAGCCCATCCGAATAGACGAGCTGTTCATTTAAATAAACATGAAGCCATTTAGAGAATGTAGCTTGATCACGCACATGATCTTCTTGAATATAGCTCTCTAAACCATATGAATGACTAAAGGCACCAGTTGGAAAATTAGAATCGCAAAGCTGAAATAAAGAAAGTGCTTGATCAGTCATGGCTGTGTCCAATATGCCGAAATGCCTGTTTCACTTTCCGTTCTTCTCGTTTGAAAGGAATCTGAATCTCTTGCAGCAATTCTTCTACAAGATAATCGTATTGAACAAGCATGTCGTTTTCTTCAAATTGGGCAGGTAGGTGGCGATTCCCTAATTGATGAGCAATCGTCCCCATTTCTTTCAACGAACCAGGACTAATAATCAATAAGTCATCAGATAAGACATCGATGATAATCATATTATGATCATCCATATATAAAACATCACCCGCTACAAGATCACGGGGATCCTTCAGACGAATCCCTATTTCCTTACCGTGGTCGGTTGTCACCCTTTGAATTCGTTTCATTAAATGGGCGCTTTCTAGGTATACCTTTTCTTTATGGCGTTTATCAATTTCTCCTTTTTCCATTTGTTCAATATTCGTAACAATTTTTTCAATGATCAATGCTTTCACCTCAAAATAGGAAATATCGTTGCCCCATCGGTACGATGTCAACAGGGTCACAGGTAATATGTTTGCCGTTTACTCTTACCTCGTATGTTTGCGGATCAACGGTAATCTCAGGAGTTTCGGAATTAAGTTTCATATCTTTTTTTGATAAATTCCGAATACCACGAACTGGGAGAACCATCTTTTCAAGCCCTAGTTTCTCGTGCACTTTATCATCATAAGCTGCTTGGGAAACAAACGTAATCGAACTTTTAGCCAAGGCTTTTCCAACTTGCGCATACATTGGACGATAAATCATCGGTTGCGGTGTTGGTATGGACGCATTTGCATCTCCCATCAAACTTTGAACAGCAAAGCCATTTTTTAAGACCATTTCAGGTTTGACACCGAAAAATGCTGGTGACCAAAGGACCAGATCGGCAATTTTTCCCACTTCAATCGAACCGACATATTCAGAAATTCCATGCGTGATGGCAGGATTGATCGTATATTTTGCAATATAACGTTTTGCACGGTTGTTATCAGAAAGTTCGTTATCTCCTTCCATCGTTCCCCGTTGTTTCTTCATTTTGTCTGCCGTTTGCCAAGTACGTAAAACAACCTCACCAACCCGTCCCATTGCTTGGGCATCCGAGCTAACCATGCTAAATACGCCCATATCTTGAAGAATATCCTCAGCAGCAATCGTTTCACGTCGAATCCGTGAATCCGCAAAAGCAATATCCTCAGGAATCGATGGATTTAAATGGTGACACACCATTAACATATCTAAATGTTCGTCGATTGTATTAACCGTAAAAGGTAATGTTGGATTTGTAGAAGATGGAAGAACATTCATAAAGCTCGCTGCTTTAATTAAATCAGGCGCGTGTCCTCCACCCGCTCCTTCTGTATGGTACATATGAATGACTCGATCTTTAATAGCCGCCATTGTATTTTCCATAAATCCACCTTCATTTAAGGTGTCTGCATGAACCGCTACTTGCACATCATATTTATCAGCTACTCTTAGGGAAAAATCAAGTGCTGAAAGGGTAGCTCCCCAGTCTTCATGGACTTTTAAGCCAATCACACCGGCCCGTACTTGCTCAGCCAAAGGCTCTTCGGTTGCAGCTTGTCCTTTTCCAGTGAAGCCTACGTTAATTGGCATTCCTTCAGATGCTTGCAACATTCGATGGATATTCCATTCACCAGGTGTAACTGTTGTTGCCTTTGATCCAGCAGCAGGACCCGTCCCCCCGCCGATTAATGTCGTCGTACCTGATGTTAAGGCTGTTTCAATTTGAGTCGGATTAATAAAGTGGACATGGGTGTCAATTGCACCAGCAGTGACAATCAATCCCTCCCCTGCAATGATTTCTGTCGAAGCCCCAATCACAATATCAACATTATCCATTACTAATGGGTTGCCCGCTTTTCCAATTCCAGCAATTTTTCCGTCACGGATTGCAATATCAGCTTTAACAATACCTGTGTAATCCAAAATTACAGCATTCGTAATGACTACATCTGGTACCCCATCACCACGAGTCACAAGCGGATGTTGCCCCATTCCATCCCTGATCACTTTTCCACCGCCAAACACGACTTCTTCGCCATACGTTGTATAATCTTTCTCGATTTGAATCAGTAGATCTGTATCCGCTAAACGAATAGAATCTCCTGTAGTTGGACCGTACATTTGCGAATATTGCTTTCTTGGCATTCTAAAACTCATTACTTGCATCCTCCTTGAACAGATCCATCTACTTTATTGTTAAATCCATAAACACGTTGTTCTCCAGCAAAACAAACTAATTCTACTTCTTTTTCATCCCCTGGCTCAAAACGGACCGCTGCACCTGCTGGTACATTCAGACGTTTCCCAAACGCTTCTTCTCGATTGAATTGAAGGGCTTCATTCACTTCAAAAAAGTGGAAATGGGATCCTATTTGGACTGGACGATCCCCCATATTGATCACGGAAAGCCTTGAAGTGGTTCTGCCAACATTACAAATAATATCTTCTTCTTTTAAAAAATATTGCCCTGGTACCATTAAGATTCCTCCTGTCATTCCTTACCTGATTGGACTATGTACCGTTACCAATTTCGTTCCATCTGGAAAAGTCGCTTCTACTTGAATATCGTCAATCATCTCTGGAATACCTTCCATCACGTCTTCGCGTGACAAAATAGTTGCTCCGTACTCCATTAATTGAGCAACCGTTTTTCCATCCCTTGCACCTTCTAACACTTCATATGTGATAAGTGCTACCGATTCTGGATGATTTAGTTTCAATCCTCTCTCTCTTCGCTTCTTAGCTAAATCCCCTGCCACAACAATCATGAGTTTATCTATTTCACGTGGTAATAGATGCATCATAACCCTCCTTATTTTCATGTATTTACCATTAGGATTTTTCTTAAAAAGGAAAATACTAAGTATAGATATTTTTCAAATAAAAAACTTACATATATATCCTTTCCTTTTTATTTGTATTTAAACACCATTTCTATTTGCACTCGGGTTTTTATTTTATACAAGAGAATTCATATTTAAATGAAAAAGAAAGAAAGAAAGTCTTATTGAGAGGAGATTTTTATGAAAAAAATGAATAGCATTTTATCAACCCAAAGATCACTTTTTTCATTCTTCGTGGCCTGTTTAAAAGGCGTCTCTCAAGTCATATTGATTGAAAATGCATTGACTGGAGCCTTAATTTTACTTGCAATAACGATTTCAGATTATTTCTTAGGAATTATGGCCATTTTTTCAACTATTATTGGAACACTCATCGGAATAATAGGAGGGGCAGATAAAAAGAGTGTAAATCAAGGGTTATTTGGATATAATTCTGTGTTAACTGGAATAGCACTCACTGAATATTTAGACGGACCGTATCAGTGGATTATTGCCTTAGTAGCATCTGCTATGGCAGCACTCTTCACGGCCGCCTTGATGCATATTATGCGAAAAACAGAAATCCCCATCCTTACCTTCCCATATTTCATCGTGACATGGTTTACATTGCTCGCTTCATACCGATTGAAAACTTTCCATTTAAGTGCAGATTTAGAGCCTCAATCATTAGCCAATTGGACACTAAACATAGCAGGGAAAGGCAATTGGTTGGAAGGAAGTTTTAAAGGTATTGGACAAATTTTCTTTCTTGATCATACTCTAGCTGGAGTCATCCTATTTATCGCCATAATTTTGGCCGGTTGGAGATTTGGTCTTTTTTCCATTATAGGAAATGTAGCTGCCCTGCTCGTCTCCTACGGATTAGAAGGGGAACATGCACTGATTTTTATGGGGTTGTACGGATACAATGCGATCTTAGCCATTTTAGCAGTATCAGTCGTATTTAATTCGGAAAGCACGAAATTCTCGGTTATAACAGGGATCATTGCAGCTTGTTTGACCGTGCCCATCATGGCCGGCTTAAGCACTTTGCTTTTACCCTATGGTCTTCCATCGCTGACAATGCCTTTCGTTCTCAGTACCTGGCTTATTCTAGGGGCGAAGAAAGTCTTGCCTAAAATCTGACAAAATACTATTAATAAAAATCAAAAGAAAAGCTTCTCGTAAAACATTACGAGTGCTTTTCTTAAAACAACATTATCGAGAGCATCGGCATAATTAATGAATCAAAAAAATTAGTTATCAACAGAATCGGATGCACCGATAAGACACTTCGATATATACATTACGTTACACCCAGAGCTAAGCACAAAATTCGTCGAAAAAAAACAGACCCATTTTACTGGATCTGCAATAAGATTCTTTCTCTTTGGTTAAAGGTTGCTACATGTGAGGCGCCTACTTGTTGCAACAACTTCTTGTTTTCTGCCACATATTTGCCAAGATCATCTGGGAAATGTGAATCAGAAGAAAGAGTAATAGGTACACCTTTCCCCACAATCGTTGTTAAAAAATCAACAGATGGACACATTTCTTGAACTGGATAGCGATAGTATAAACCCGCATTCACTTCTGTGGCAGTATTTGTCTCTTTTAATGCATGAGCAATCCGTTCATACCATTTATGATTAAAGGATTCATTGTTCACTTTAAAATTAAATACTTTTAAATTATCTAAATGGGCAATAAAATCAAACATGTTCGATCGAATCATTTTTTCAACCGTTTCATAAAAGCGTGTATATAGCGCTTCTAAATTCATTTTTTCAAAACGAGATGCGGTTTGTGGATTATCAAATCCCCATCCATCTACAAAATGAACAGAACCGATCACATAATCCCATGGTTTTCCTTCTAAAAGTGTAGCAAGTTCCCGCTCTTGCCCGACAAAATAATCTGCTTCAATCCCTAGCCTTAATGAGACGCCTTCTTTTTCCCAGCGTTTTTTTGCGGCTAAAATTGCTGACGTGAAATCATCCATCTTTTCCGTCATGACATTTCTTAACCAATACGCTTGCAATTCCCCAATTGAATCGTTTGGATCCAAATTTAACGCTTTTTCAAAATAATTTTTTGTTTCTTTAAAACGATACAAATGATCGACAATCCCGACTTCTTTCAATCCGATTTGCTTGGCCTTTTTCAAATATAGATCTAACCACTCTTCACTATAACAACCAGCATTTAATCGCTTTTGAAGCTGGATCATTTGGTTTTCAATTTTTTCTCTGGATCCATGCTCTAGAACTCCATTACCTAAAAAATGCTCCATTGCTTTCGCCGTCCGTTCGAGCCATTTAAACGAATACGGTCCCTCTTCTAGATGTACATGATAATCGACTAACATTCCACTCGACCCCTCTTTGCTATAGTCCAATGTGTAAACCATTCTTTCCACTCTTCCAGACAAGGTTGATCACTTATTACTTCATCGAATTGACTAGCTTGTGCGAATGAAAAGAAAGACGGAATGCCCATTTTCGATGAATCCGCAAGCAAGATATTCTTCTTACTGCAAGCCATCATTTTCGCAGAAACAAGTGATTCATCTAAATCATAATCATAGATCATATCCGCCACGATCCCCCCACAGGAAATGAATGCTTGATCCACTCGGATATGATTCAGCCACTCAAGTGTCATAGCACCCGAGACAGAAGATTGTGCTGGGTTCGTCACCCCACCTAACAGAATGACCTTTCCTGTCATCCGTTCCTCTTCAATTGCTTGATTAAAACGATCGGCTGCTTTAATCGAATTCGTTACAACCGTTAAGTTTTTCACATTTTGAATAAAATCCGCCATATGAACGGTTGTCGTTCCAACATCAATTGCGATCGTATCACCATCTTTAATGCGTGATGTCGCCTCTATTGCAATTCGTTCTTTTTCTGCACGATTCATATCAAGTTTTTGTAAAAAGACTTGTTCTTCTTCTAGTTTTGTATATAAAACAGCTCCACCGTGCACTCTCGTTACTCGTTCCTGTTCTTCTAACTCGGTCAGATCTCGGCGAATCGTTTCTGGCGTAACTGAAAACTTCGTCGCCAGTTTTCCAACAGATACACGTTTCTCCTCATTCACCCATTGAATAATTAAACGCTGACGTTCTTCCTTTAATTCATTCATGATAAAGCAATGACATCCTTTGGTTCTACGAATAATTGATATTCCATGCCTTTTTCAAATACAGACGCTTGATGATGCAATTGTTCCATTGTAAATTGCTGATTGTCTGCATGAAAAGTTGTACGAATCACATTTCCGTTCATAATAGAATCGCCAGCAATAGCGCTTAGTTTAAAAGCAGAGGATTGAGCTTGTACATGAATGGCTTCTGGACGAATGGCATATTTATCTGCAGACACTTCTGTATTTTTCCCTATTAATTTTCCTAATTGTTCTTTTGAAAAAACATTGTATCGACCAATAAAGTTGGCAACAAATTCAGTTCTAGGTTGTGTATAAATTTCAGACGGTGTTCCTTCTTGTGCAATTTTCCCTTGATTCATAACGAAAATACGATCAGAAACGGTCATTGCTTCTTCTTGGTCGTGTGTCACGAGAATCATGGTCATATTCAGCTCACGTTGAATCGTTCGAAGTTCAACTTGCAAATGTTTTCGAATTTGAGCATCGAGAGCACTTAATGGTTCATCGAGTAACAAGACTTTCGGGCGAACAACGAGGGATCGAGCAAGCGCAACCCGCTGTTGCTGCCCACCAGAAAGCTCATGCGGATATGCCGCTTTCTTCTCTTGTAAACCAACGAGATTGATCATTTTCTCTACTTGTTCTGCCACTTCATTTGCTGGTTGTTTGCGCATTTTTAAACCGAATGATACATTTTCATACACGGTCATATTCGGAAATAAGGCGTAGGATTGAAACACCATACCTACTTGTCGATTTTTCGGTGGGACTTTCTTCATGTCTTTCCCATCAATCGTCACATTGCCACCCGTTGCATCTGTCAGTCCGGATAAAATACGGAGGATCGTACTTTTTCCGCAGCCACTTGGTCCAAGTAATGTGACAAACTCGCCGTCTTCAATGTTCATATCAATCCCAGTAAGAACATCTGCATCTTGATATTGTTTATGAACGTCTTTTAATACAACATTACTCATGTGCGTTTCATTCCCTTCGCCTTTTTCGTTAATGTCGCCATCACTAGCGTCAGAATACCCATCAACACGATATATACGAACACAATCGCACTCGCAATATGACCACTTGTACTTAATTTCGTCATTAAATAAATTTGAACCGTTTCAAATTGAGAGCCAACCACAAGGTTAATCAAAACAAATTCACCAAATAAAACGGAGAAGGATAACAGGCTTGAGACAAATAATCCTGGATAAACGGATGGAAGCAACACTTTACGGAAAGCATCCATTTTTGAGGCGCCTAATAACTCCGCTGCATCCATCAATTGCCGACCTTGCACATTACGCAAGCTATTTCGTGTTCCTTGGTACATAAACGGAAGCACACTAATGACATATACTCCCATCACAGCGAGGATCATTGGTAGGCTCGTCCCTGAATAAAACCGAATGATACCCACTGATAAAATAATACCTGGAAAGGCATATACCATCACAATACTTGCCTGAAACCACTTTTCCAATGATGGGAAATATAATACAATCACGAAAATGGCTGGTACAATAAACATAATCGAGATGAAAACAGCACCACCTGAAAGAAGAACAGACCTGCCGAATGCTTCGATAAAGCGAGCATCTTGAAATAGTGTCCGAATCCATTCGAACGTTAATCCTTCTGGTAAAATGGTTTTATTCCATTCCGTTGAAAATGCATACAACGCAGTCGCAAGAATCGGTAACGCTAAATAGATACCGATTAGGATAAGTATGACGATTGTAAATTTCTTCATCGTTTCGACAAATCCTTTCTCGTTTTCTTAATAAGCCATTCACTCAGTAACATCCCAATAATCATAATTACACCAAGTAAGACGGCGATGGCACTCGCTAATTCTGGTTGTGCAAAGATGTCCCCTGAAATAAGTGAGCCAATACGAATGGCCGCTAAGTTATAATTACTTCCAGTTAAGGCATATGCCGAAGCATACGCACCCATGGCGTTTGCGAATAAAATCGTGAATGTACCTGCAATACCGGGAAGTAAAATGGGTAGACCGATTTTTCCCCAAAACATTAACCGTGAAGCACCTAATAACGCAGCGGCATCTTTCCATTGTTGCTGAATTCCATAATAAATTGGATAGAGAAGCATGATCGAAAGCGGGAGTTGAAAGTAAATATAGATGAGCAATAGCCCTGACCAGCTATAAAGGGAGAAAGATAAATCCCAACCAAACGAATCAAGCGCCAATGTAAATAGACCACTATTTCCCAACAAGACGATAAACGCAAATGCAAGCGGTACACCAGAGAAATTAGATGTTAAATTCGATAAAATTAATAACCTTTCCCGTACTGGTTCGGAAAAATTCGTCATCGCGTATACGCCTAACAACGAAACGACTAACGCGATGAACGCTGACACGACAGACAAAGCGAAACTGTTTTTAAACCCTTGTAAAATATAAGAACTAGATAACGCTTCTTGATAATGTTCGAACGTAAATCCATCACTATTTGAAAAACTACTAATTAACATATGAATAAGCGGTACGAGAAAAAAGAACGTCATCAACAAAGCGAATGGTACTAATATGAGCAATACGCCTTTTTTTCCAGACATGTTCATGATGTCTCCCTTCCTTAGTCGACTAGGCCAGGTATGAGTAGAGGGACCATCGCTTCTGATGGATGGATTCCAAGCAAATGACAAGCAAGTGGAGCCATTTGCAGCTGTGAAACAATCTGATCTTGAACAATCGGCTTTATTTTTTTAGAAGCAATAAATAATGGAACATGGCGATCATCTGTTGTATTCCCACCATGATTCCCATCAAACGTCATCCCATGGTCAGCTGTTACGATGATGTCATAACCAAGATCCATCCATTTTGGCAAGGTAAGAGCCAATAGGGCATCTGTAGCTAAAACACGATTTCGATATTGCACAGAATTAGCTGTAAATTTATGGCCATCATCATCTACATTCATCGGGTGAATATAGAGAAAATCTGGGTTCTTTTCAGAAACAAGCCACTGTGCTTCAGCGAATAAGTGACTATCAGGATAATGATCTTCAAAATAAAACAGGCCATTTTCAATCGGTGCATCTTTGTCTAGTTGAATTCGATCGACACCATGATGAAATGGCGCATGATTATACAGTTCACTTACCCAATAATAAGCCGCCGCAGCGGTTGTCTTCCCACTGCGTCTAGCTAGATGAAACAAACTTTCTTGCGTCGATAATCGAACGACTCCATTGCCGACTATTCCATGGACTAAAGGAGCGGTTCCAGTTAAAATGGTTTCGTAAAGCGGCCTGGATAATGAAGGCACTTCCGACTTCACTTCATAACGAGCGACCTTTCCTTGTTCAACAAGATGTTGCATAAATCCCATATGTGAACACGCCGTATCAAAACGAAGCGCGTCCACAACGATCATAATTAAACGATTATTTGACATGGATTAACACCTGCTCTTGCCACATTTGAGGGATTTTTTTCGTTGTTTCTTCCCAAGCTTTTTGATCGCCAACAGGTTGTGCACTTTTATACATATTATCAGGTAATAAAAGAGATTTAACTTCTTCTGGTAACTTTACATTTTCGCGAATTGGGCGTGCATACCCTTTTGCTAAATTTTCTTGTCCTGCATCTGAAAGAATGTATTCACGAGCTAACATAGCAGCATGCGGGTTCTTCGAATATTTGTTAATAACCGTTGCATAGCCAGATGTTACAGATGCCTCTTCTGGAATCGTTATGTCGAAACGCTTTGCATCAATTTGCTCACGATAGCCTAGTGCATTAAAATCCCAAAGTAAAGCAACATCAATTTCACCTTTTTCTAAGTTAGCCACACTTGGATCGCCAGCTGATAAACGACCTTGTTTCGCTAATTCTGCAAAGAAATCAATACCCGGTTGAATATTCTTTTCGTCTCCACCGAAAGCATACGCAGCTGCCAAGATAGCAAATTGTGCTTGGTTTGCTGTTAACGCATCACCAATACTAACTTTGTAATTGCCATTTTTTAAATCGTCCCATGATGTTGGGGCATTTTTCACATTATTCTTGTCTGAAATAAAAGCCATCGTACCTGTATAACCAACAACCCAGTCACCATTATCATCTTTGGCCCATTTTGGAATGTCATCCCAATAAGACGTTTTATATGATAATGTTAAGCCTTGGTCCTCTGCAATCGGTCCAAAGGCAATTCCAACATCACCAATGTCAGCTGATGCATCCTTTTTTTCTGCTGCAAATTTAGCTAACTCCTCCGCACTGGACATATCTGTATCCGAATGTTTTAACTTATATGTTGTTCCTAATTCACTCCAAGTTTCACCCCAGTTTGCCCACGTATCCGGCATCCCAACTGAATTGACTTCGCCCTCTTTTTTTGCTTTTTCTTCTATTTGAGTCAATGTCAAATCATTATAATTAATTTCTTTTCCTGCGCTTGATCCTTTAGATGTATCGTTTGCTGAACACGCCGCTAACATTGATATAGCCATTGCACCAATTATTCCTTTTTTCCAATTACGATTCCAAGACATTGTTTTTTCCCTCCAGAAGATATTTGTTTTTGTTTTGTATTACACTACGAATATACAAAACAGATATTAAGCAAAAACCATTCCCACACTAAGAATGTGTAAATTTCACTTTACAGAACATTTACATCCAACATAGGTATCTAAAAAAATGCATGTCAAACTTATCATGTTATCGATATAACTCGACAACCATATAAGTTTGACACGCACTTGATAGGCTTCACTTTAGTTAAGGGTGGATCCACTCATCTCATTGTGAAAATATAACAGACCTTTCCACACTAAATTAAAAGGAATGGCCCTGTTATATGACGATGTTGATTTTCACAGATGATCCAAAAATCGTTTTATCAAAAAATATTATTTAACATACTCTAATGAATAAAGCTTATTACTGAGGCTGATCGTATTGTTTTGCCCTCTCACTGTCCTTTAATCCTTTCGTAGTAGGATCAATCACACTACCAATACCAAAGAACGTAAGCGCGATAAAGTTAACAATCCCCAACAGTCCATTCATCGCATCATCAGTAATCGTAAAACCAATGGGATGAATATAGGTGTTGATAAAAGCTGCAATCATTTGAGCAATAATTAAGACCCCAGGTATAAATACGGTAAAAATAAAAGTTGGATTTTTAAAACGTACTTTCCAGTTAATCATTTTGACACCTCCTATCATGCGAAAAGGGTGGTGCTTACCTAATGAGAAATCTTGATGGAAAATAAAAAGGTTTTGCGGACTAATCAAATTAGCTTTGCACAGCATCCGCACCTTGTTAGGTTGGTTTAGCTGTTCTCCAAAATTTTTTACTCATTGTTGTTACTAGTTCTAAAAAAGACACACCAACTTACTTCACACAACTTGTTGAATTTCTCGGAATACAGATTGAAATGTCTCCTTCTTGATAGTTTATGTTGCTTGTCTTATTTGGCTAAGACTTATGGAGGATGGCGAAGTTTTTTTGCCATTATATTATCAACATTTCCAGCCACAATACTTATCCGTTTCAAACTAAGGGAACTATATCGTTTCTCTTAATAAATCCTTTTTTGCCGTTTACAATATTATAGTTTATAATTATATTTAATTAACTATATATGTCATTTAGGGGGCAAAGAAATGGAACACAACATTGTAACAGGTAGCTTCCAATTAATGAAATCTTTAAATAGATCGGTTATTTTGAATACGATTCGTAAAAAAGGGGCCATTTCGAGAGCCGATATTGCAAAGACAACGAAGCTAACTCCTCCGACAGTAAGCAATCTTGTGAAAGAGCTACTTGAAACAAAAATAATCATTGAAACCTCCTTAGGTGCATCTAGTGGGGGCAGAAAACCGACATTGCTCACGTTGAATAGTGACATGTTTCACGTTATAGGCCTCGATATAGGTTCCCATCATCTCAAAATTATACTGACCGACATAAATGGCAAAATACGAAAAAAACAAATTCATCCTATTCCGGACTCCATCACAAATGAAGGCCTGCTTGATTTAATGATTACGTCCATCTATACCATCCAAAAGAATGAACAAATAGATCGTGACAAGATCATCGGGATTGGAATTGGAATGCATGGGATTGTTGATGTTGACCAAGGGGTTTCCGTTTTTGCCCCCAATTTAAAATTAAAAAATATCCATGTTAAAGAAGTTCTAGAAAAAGAATTTCAGATGATGGTGCAAATTGAAAACGATGCTAGAGCCATGAGCCTTGGGGAACTTTGGTTTGGATATGGTCATGGGGATGACAGTATTGTCTGTATAAATGTCGGCAGAGGAATTGGTGCTGGAATCATTATCAACGGTCAAGTGTTCAGAGGCGAACACTATATTAGCGGAGAAATCGGCCATATGGCCATTGATCTCAATGGTCCAAAATGCACATGCGGCAATTATGGGTGCTTACAAACATTCGCTTCCGGTCCTGCAATTGTTGAAAGACTTAAGAAAGAATTGAAACTTGGAGAATCTAGTATCCTTAAAAACAAGGAAGATGAAATCGACGGCGAAGTCATTTATCAGGCTGCATTAGCGGGAGACCCATTAAGCAAGAATATTTTAAATAAAGCCGGACGTTATCTTGGTGTAGGAGTCACGAATTTAATCCATATCGTAAATCCAAAGCGGATTGTTATTAGCGGAGGGGTTTCAAATGCCAAGGAATTCATTCTTGAAAGCGTAATGGAGACAATTGAACAGCGTGCATTGACCGATTCAGCGAAACAGACAGAGGTCATCATCTCAAAGTTTGGAGCAGACGCCACTGTTATGGGTGCAATTGCATTAATCCTTGCCGAATTGTTTGCAACCCCAGGAAACACTTAACACCTCATATTCTCTTTTTGAGTAGTACCATCATTAGGCTACGCTATACGAAGGGGTATCTCAAACCAAAGGATCAGACCCCGCAATAACTAAATCT
The DNA here is from genome assembly GCF_001510645.1 of Paenibacillus sp. FJAT-29882. Lineage (GTDB taxonomy): Bacteria > Bacillota > Bacilli > Bacillales > DSM-1321 > Peribacillus. The sequence continues at coordinate 602,076 of NZ_LMVB01000002.1, forward strand.
AGTACAAGTTTAGTGTATAAAACACTACAAACTGATTTAGAGCGCGAGGTTAGACCCTTATGAGACACCTTTTTCATTTGATATGATTTAGCGTACTAGGATATCTGGACGTACATACGTTTTTCCATTGTGATTTACCTTTAAATATACCCACTCCCCCGTGTCAGTGAGGTACTCATTTTCTTCCTTACCGACAAGGAAGGTATCCTCAGATTTAATGCCACGGATGGCAGGATTCCAAGCAAATGCCTGGTTTTCCAGAACCGTTCCCTCTGCATCCGGAGTTGCAAGGAATTCCCGGCTCGCATAGCCTGTTGGTCCGCCTTGATGCAGGAAGCGCCAATCTTCGCCATACCCTACTTCCTCATACTTAGCAAACGCTGTCTTTAATACATCCTTGACAGCGACTCCAGGTCTTGTAGCTGCATTCATCGCCACATCAATCTGAACTAGCTTTTGCTTGTTTTCATTGATTTCTGCAGGCAGTTCACCAAAATGAACGAAACGAGTAACGTTTGCTACGAGTCCCCATTTTTCCGCACAAAGAACAATCATTGCATAATTCGCTAATTTTTTATCTGTTGGAATCGGGTGGCGGTATTTAAATACTCGTTCGTCAGTTGATACGAGAATGAGTTGGGGATTAATTCCCTGTTTGATAACTTTTGCTGCAAGATGGGCCTGGATCTCAAACTCTGTCCACCCAGGTTGAATTTCACGGCATGTTGACTCAACCGCCATCGCTGCCTGCTTGGAAAGCCAGCGGTATCGATCGATCTCATCACTAGTAAGCGTGTATCGGAGACTAGTGAGCTCATGTCCGAAGTCTAGGAAATCTCCGATCGATACATCGCTTGCGATTTTTTTCCCTTCAGTTAGTCCTTGTACAATGGAATCCTGATCTTCATACCATTCTAGAGTAATAAATTCATAGCCAAGTCCTAAAAGCTCCTCGTCATGAATTCGTGCTGATTCCATTTTGGAAGTAATGCAGTATTTTTTATCAGCAAAAATTAATAAATCGGCTACACCGTTTTCTGTTGTATTGACAATATGATTGTCCTTTCCACCAGTGATCCAAGCAAAATTGCTTCGTTTTCGGAAAAAAACGCCGTCAATCTTGTTCTCTTTAATAAAGTGTTCCACTTTCTCAAGCGGTTTTGCAATCCCCATTTCCATTTTCCTCCCCCTCTACTTATTATCTTCGTAACCGTTTGGATTGGCCCGATGCCAGTTCCAAGCAGTTTCTATAATGGTTTCCATGTCGTTGAACCTCGGCTTCCAACCTAAGACAGACTGTGCTTTTTTTGAAGATGCAATCAATACAGCTGGATCACCTGCACGCCTTGGGCTTACCGACTCTGGGATTGGATGTCCTGTCACGTTCCGAGCCGTCTCAATGACTTCTTTTACAGAAAAACCCTTTCCGTTTCCAAGGTTGAATACTTCACTCGCCTCGCTATTACGTAAATGCTGAAGGGCAAGCCAGTGTGCATTCGCGAGATCCATCACATGGATGTAATCTCGGATACAGGTTCCATCTTCAGTAGGGTAGTCCGCCCCAAAAATACCGATTGACTCCCGCTCGCCTAAGGCAACTTGAAGAATGATCGGGATTAAATGGCTCTCAGGTTGATGGTCTTCCCCAATCTTTCCGTCCGGATGGGCACCTGCCGCATTAAAATAGCGCAGAGAAATAGACTTTAACCCATACGCACCATCACACCATCTGAACATTTTCTCCATTGCCAGTTTAGTTTCACCGTATGGACTCGTCGGATTGGTCGTATCCGTTTCCTTAATCGGAATCTGTTTTGGCTCTCCATATGTAGCAGCAGTAGATGAAAACACGATTTTCTTGACACCATGCTCAAGCATAGTGGATACAAGTGTATGGGAAGCAATTAAGTTATTTTCATAATAATCTAATGGATGTGAGACACTCTCCCCAACTAACGAACTTGCTGCAAAGTGAATAACTGCTTCAATTTCATGACGTTCAAAAACATGGTTTAGAAAGCTACGATCATGGAGATCGCCTTGATAAAATTGTCCTCCTACAACGGATTGTTCATGGCCGGTTCTCAGGCTGTCAACGACAATCACTTCTTCACCTTGATTCAAAAGTTCTAATACCGTGTGGCTGCCAATATAACCCGCTCCACCAGTTACTAAAATCGCCATCCTCTATTCCTCCTCAACGATTTCTTTTGTACCGTCACCAATTTCACATATATAGAAAGTCGGCTTGATTCCTGTTTTAGCTGTATAATTACTTGCTACCATCTCTGTAAATGATGTGACAGCTGAATCCTTCACAAGGCTAACATTGCAACCTCCAAAACCAGCCCCCGTCATTCTTGTGCCGATACAGCCTTCGACTTTTGCAGCTTCTTCATACAAAGTATCTAACTCGATTCCTGTGACTTCATATAAATCACGCAAAGATTCATGGGATTGCTTCATTAGTTTTCCAAACAAATCAAGGTCGTTTTTCTCAAGTGCCTCCATTGCAGAAATAACCCGCTCATTTTCCGTGACTACATGCTCGACTCGACGACGAATGACTTCATCTTTGACAATATGCTGAATCCTTTTCCAATCATCAACGCTCATATCTCCTAATGACTGAACATGAAGTAATTCTTGTTGGATGATTTTCAGCCCTTCTTCACATTCGCTCCTGCGCTCATTATATTTTGAATCAGCTAGACCTCTTTGCTTGTTCGTATTAATGATGACAAGCTTGTAGCCGTCAATTCTTACAGGAACATACTCATATTCAAGCGTATCGCACTTCAATTTAATCGCATGCTTTCTTTTGCCCATCCCCACAGCAAACTGATCCATAATTCCGCAGTTGACACCAACAAAGCGATTTTCCGCACGCTGCCCAAGCTTTACAAGCTCTACCATCGGAATCTCCATTCCCGCCAGCCCACTCAAGGAAAGCGCTGTCACTAATTCGATAGAAGCAGAAGATGATAGCCCCGCTCCATTTGGAATATTCCCGTAAAACAGTATATTGGCCCCTGTATAACAACTAGCATCCTCTGAACCAGCGATTTCAAGTAGCTCCTTCAGAACCCCCTTTGGATAGTTCGCCCAGTCATCTTCTTTTCTATAGGTTACATCTGAGACATGACAGCTCACATCTAACTCGAAGTTGGCAGACCGAAAATGGTATATTCCATCATTGCGAGGACTTACCATAGCCCAAGTTCCAAATGTCAGCGCAGCCGGGAAAACATACCCTCCATTATAATCAGTATGTTCCCCAATTAAATTCACACGACCTGGAGCAAAGTACACGCGTAATTCATCTTCTTTTCCGTATTCTTGATAAAATAAATCTTTTAATTGATTTACATCCATTCCTGCTGCTCCTCCCTGTTTGCAAAAAGCAAAATATAGTAGACTTCATGTGTTATATGAAATACTCAATCTATTTTCTAAAGTGAATATAAGAATTTTATAAAAGCCTGTTTTCCTTCTGCTCTCGTTTTAAATACGCCGGCATCTTCCAAAACGCGTTGAAACTTATTTCCCACTTCTTTTTGAAGAATTTCCATTACATTTTCTTTCGTTACACTGTCTAATCTTTGACACATATCCTCGTACCAGTCCCAGTGTTTTACCAACGCCGGATCCCACTTTTCCTTCTGTATCGGCTTCACAAGGTATTCAGCTATTTGTTCCAATTCCGTTGCCAGCCTCCCCGGTAGCACAGCAAGTCCCATCACTTCAATCAACCCAATATTTTCCCTTTTAATATGGTGGAGGTCTCGATGTGGATGAAAAATTCCATCGGGATACTCCTCTGTTGTGCGATTATTCCTTAAGACCATGTCCATTTCATATAAGTCGCCCCGTCTACGAGCTATAGGCGTTACCGTGTTGTGTAAAGTGTTTCCTGTGTATGCAACAATATCAGCCTCAAGATCCACATACTTTTTCCAACTCTCATAAATATGCTCACAAGCATTCGCCACATCTTCCTTAGCCCCTTGGACACGGATAACTGACATTGGCCAATTCACGATCCCAACCCTTGTAGATGGATATGCATCGAGAGAGAGCGTTTCTGTCATTTCCGCTCTTTCGACCGCAAATGTGTATCGGCCCCCTTGAAAATGGTCATGCGATAAAATAGAACCGCCGACAATTGGGAGATCAGCATTAGAACCAATGAAGTAATGCGGAAACTGATCAACAAAGTCTAGAAGACGATCAAATGTGGCTCTAGATATTTTCATAGGTGTATGTTCTTGCCTAAAAACAATACTATGTTCGTTGTAATAAACGTATGGAGAATATTGAAATCTCCATTCCTCATTATTTAAGACGATCGGGATTGTTCTATGCGTTGCTCTTGCAGGATGCCTAAGAGTACCTTTATACCCTTCATTTTCAATACATAAAAGACAAGTTGGATATGAAGAAGAAGGAGCTTCCTTCAATTTCGCAATTTCTTTCGGATCCTTTTCTGGCTTTGATAGATTGATCGTTATATCAATATCACCGTAAGGCGTAGTTGCTTTCCACTCTTTATTTCTAGCAATCCGGTCCGATCGAATATAGTTAGAATCAGTCGACATTTTATAGAAATAGTTAGTCGCATGTTCTGGATTGTCCTCATAACGATTTTTAAATAGTCGAATAACCTCTGACGGACGCGGCATCAGACAATTCATGATTTCTGTGTCAAGGATATCCCGTTCAGTTACCGTGTTTGCTGCAAGACCGCCATGATCATACGCCCAATCAAGAATACTGCCCAGAATTTCTGCTAAAGATGGTAGAGGATTTGTATGTTCACACTCTTCCCACTCATCCAGCCCTAAAAGAGAAAGAACACGATTTCTAATATAAATCGAATCGTCTAACCCAAACAGTTCATTCGTATAGCCGTACTCCAGTAAATTTTGGATATCTTGATAAATATCTTTCATTATTATTGACACCTCGATTTAAGTACTTTTGGTTGAATCTATAACGGGTAGTCGATTTTACAAAGGATACTTCTTACATGTTTTGAAACTTAATTAAATTAATTAACTATGTTAACACCATATTATACCTTTTGAATAGTTTTTACAATATTAAATATATAAAAACTATTCCAAACGAAGGGTCAGACCTCACATCTACTATTTACCGATTGTACGACGTGTACATGACACGATAAACGGTGTATAGAGTGTGAGATCTGACCCTTTCTCCTCTTCTTCCTGTCTATTGTTAATGCCCTTCTTTTATTTACGTTTTTTACTTATCGCTATAGGTGAATGGGCATTTTGATTATATGGTTGAATCGTAAATGCAAATTGGAAGTCCTCATTCCCAAGTCGATATTGTTCTTGAACATCTTCGCCACAGCTTGCCGAACCTAAGCCATATTGCTGCTTATCAATGTGCAAAGTAATATAAGGTTGCTTGACAAGATCATAAGTGTGCTTCGCCGTTTCTAATTGTTCAACCGTATAATAGCTTGCCGAGAAGTCAAAAGAATCACCTGAAACGAGCATACTTTGACCATTCTCTTGTGAAAAACTCGCCCATTTATTTTGGTGGCGGTTCCCATTTTCTTGTGGAAAAATATACGGTGTATACAAACCATCGATTGTTGATGACCAAACACCCATCCTTGCGGCTAACCTACTATCCACATAAGCTTCATTCGGCCCTAAGCCATACCATTGAACAGCATCGAATGTGTTTTCTACGATCATCTCTACTCCAATTCGTGGAAGAGTTGCAGGTCCATTTCCAGAGGTTATCCCTTTGATATCGATTAAAACACTGCCATCAGCTCGAATTGTGTATTCATACGTTACATCAAATCCCCACGCAATGACTGGAGGAGCTAATTTCGCCTTGCAAGAAATAATCACAGTTTGAAGGTCTTCTTGTATTATAATTTCCGTCTGTTTCATTCGGTGTTGTATCGCATGAACACCATATTCTTTCCACTGTTTAACAACTGGCTTCGCATGAAATTCTTCAGAACCTAATAAATCATTATCAATAGGCGCTCGCCAAAAGTTTAATCTTGGCCCTTTATGCAACATTAACTGGCCATCATAATAATAGTCTTCTATGCGACCATTTTGCTTATTGAAAGTTACTTTGAAATTAGGACCTACTATGTTTGTTTTTGATGGTTCTTCAACTACATGTAATTGGCCTGCAGGTTGTTGTTCAGTAGCTACAAAACGAGAGATTGGAAGCTCGTGCTGTGACCATGCGACAGTATGACCTGAAGCCGCCCATTGTGTAGTATCTTTCATCGTCCAAACGATATTTAACCAGTAATCTGTATTTTCTCGCACGATACTAGGTATTTGAATCGACAACTCTACCACTCTTGTAGAATTTGCAGGGATCTCTGGTACTTCGACAATCCCACTTTCTATAATAGTTCCATCTGCTTCTATAGACCACTGACATTGCAATTTTGATAAACCAGAAAAATCATAACGATTTTGCACTTGGATGGTCTTTTCTTCCAAGTTGAAATTTGTTACCACAACTGGTTCAATTACTTTTTTATACTCTGCCAACGCTGGTGAAGGTTTGCGATCGGGTCGAACTAATCCGTCGATAACAAAATTGCCATCATGCGGTGTCTCACCAAAGTCTCCACCGTAGGCAAAGTATTCTTCACCCTCTGGCGTATATTGTCTTAATCCGTGATCGACCCATTCCCAAACAAAACCACCCTGCAGCCGATCATATGCATAGAACGTTTCCCAATATTCTTTAAGGCCGCCTGGACCATTGCCCATTGCATGTGCATACTCACATAAAATATGAGGTTTCTCCAAGTTCGTCAATTCACCAATGACTTTCATTTGCTCAATGGACGTATACATCGAGGTGTGAACATCAGATGCAATCGGATCCTTCGTTGGTACGAAATCATCCTCATACAATATTTCTCTCGTCTCCCCTTCATAATGGACCAATCTAGAAGGATCTCTTCTCTTTGCCCATTCATACATGGCAATATGATTTCGTCCAAAGCCAGACTCATTCCCTAATGACCACATAATAATCGACGGATGGTTTTTATCCCGTTCAACCATTCTTTCCATTCTATCAACATAAGCATCTTGCCAGTTTAGATCATCACTTAATAAATGCGGTTTGCCTATTCGGGTTAGGCCGTGACATTCAAGATCCGTTTCATCAATCACATAAAATCCAAAAGTATCGCATAGCTCATAAAAACGTGGATCATTTGGATAATGGGCTGTCCGAATGGCATTAATATTATGCTGTTTCATTAATGTTAAATCTTCAATCATCGAACTTACTGGTACCGCGCGACCAAAGTCAGGATGAGCATCATGCCGATTAACCCCTTTAAACATGATCGCTACACCATTCACTAATAATTGGCCGCCTTTAATTTCAATATTTCTAAATCCACATTTTTGTGGAATCACTTCAACTATTTTACCTGTTGGGTTCAATAATGTGATCACTACATCATATAAGAATGGCGTTTCTGCATTCCATTGCTTCACACCCGCAATATGAATCGTTCCTGTCACAACTTGACTGTCTACGCTTTGTTGGTGTTCAGCTATGACAGTACCGTTCTCTTGTATTTCCACTGCCACTTGGTGTCCTTCATACTCTCCTGACAAAGCGAGTTCAAAATCAAATCGGCCATCTTGGAAGTCATTTTCTAAAGAGCTATTCACAAACACATCTTGTATATGAGTAGTTGGTTTTGACATAATATAGACGTCCCTAAATATGCCACTTAACCACCACATATCTTGATCCTCAATATAGGAGGATTCCGTCCATTGGTAGACTCGAACTGAAATTCTATTTTCTCCCGCTTTAACAAAATCCGTAATATCAAACTCAGAAGGAAGGCGGCTACCTTGGCTATACCCAACTAAATGCCCATTAATCCATACATGGAAAGAACTATCGACACCTTCAAACATCAAATGTAACTTTTCCGACAATGTTTCTTTCGCTAAATAAAACGTCCTTTCGTATGCCCCAGTCGGATTTTCAGACGGAATATAGGGAGGCTCTACTGGAAATGGATACTGTACATTTGTATAATGAGGCTTACCATAACCATTCAATTGCCAATGAGATGGAACAGTGATCGATCCCCAATGATCCGTGCTATACTCCTCTTTGTAAAAATCACTCGGTGATTCCAGCGGTGAGTTTGCATAATGAAACTTCCAATTGCCATTTAGTAATAAAAATCCTTGTGAATCACCTCTCTCATAGGAGAGTGCAGTCGGTTTGTTTTTATAGCTAAAAAAGGAGGCTCTTGGTTTTAGTCGATTCCTTTGTAATACTTCTATGTTTTCCCAATCATTTCGTAAAGTCATAGCGATTATACCCCTTCTATATTTCATTATCCTTTAACTGATCCACCATAAAGTAAAACTTCAATCAGTGGGGGTTTTCTTCATCCTCCACTGATTGTTAGTTGAACCGATCGGGCTTTTACGGGCAGTTATCCCCCACCTACGCTTCTTCGATTCCTCTAAGCTTTGAGGTAAGGACTTACTGCCCGTTAATGCGGGATACATTCCTGCGATAAAAGCACCAGCAATGTTGTGTATTTTATGGTTACGTGACCACATTATTCAAAAAGAAATCCATTTGAACATTTTCGGCCCTAATCTGCTCAATTAGATAACTTTCCTAGTAATATTCAAAATATAAGCCCAAATGAAACCGTTGTCAATAGTTTAAATTTTTTTTACAGACTCTCTTTCTATTAAAGTGACTTCAGCTTCTACAATTGTCTCAACTTGCTTTTCTTTGTGAAGTTGATCTAATAATTGTTGAACGAGCTTTCTGCCAATTTCCCTTTTTGGGATATTCATAGTTGTTAATGTTGGTGTGACGATATTAGCTAATTCAATATTATCAACACCTATAACGGATATGTCCTCCGGAACTTTCTTTCCACTCTCAATGATGGCTCGCATGGCGCCCGCCGCTAACAAATCATTCGAGGCAGCTACGGCGGTAAATGATTGTCCATTATCCAATAACGACTTGATCCCAGCATATCCTGTCGTCAATTTGTCTTCATACATTTCAATAAATTTTTTATAATAGTCCTTGATTGGCAAATGATGTTCCCTCATTGCACTTTCATATCCTTCGTACCTAGCATTTCCAAATTCATTATCAAAATAATGGCCTAAAAAAATAATTTCTTTATGTCCATTTCGGATTAAATGCTCGACAGATTGTTTCATCACTTTTTTCAAATCTACAAATACATGAGGTATGTCTGTTTCTAGAAAACGGTCTAGATATAGGGACAATGGCATGTTGAGCGCATTTTTATCAAAATTCATAATTGAACTTAATTCATACGATGCAAGTAAAATCATGCCATCATAAGGACCTTCTAATACTTGCTTCAAATAATCCTTTCTTTCCTTCGTAATATTATATAACGATAAAGAATACCCTCTTTCTAATGCCATTTCCTCTATCCCAACAAACATTTCCGTAAAAAAGGAATTCGTAATAGATGGTGTTATACAAGCAATTTGTTTATAAGACTTCATCCGTAAATTTTGTGCTGCTCGATTGGGTATATAATTCAATTCAGCAATTGCTGCTTCCACTCTTTCTCTAGCTTCAGCCGCAACATATCCATTATTATTAATGACGCGCGACACGGTTGAAGGCGACACGCCCGCTTTTTGTGCAACTTCTCTCCTTGTAATCATTTGATCTCCCTTCTAACACGCTTTCTGTATATATTCTTTAACCTTTATGAGTTCAATTTGATTAAACCATAAAAAGGTGGCGCCTTCCTCTTTTTTGACTATTTTTATAAAAATTTAGTGAGATGAGCTTAAATAGTTATTTTTAAATACGGATCAACATTTTCCATTTTTACATCCAGACATTATAACGTTATATTGACCGATGTAGAAACATATGATACTCTCAATTTTAATTAGAGTGAAATTTTAGTCATTTACAAACATACAGGCACCAAGTCTCTTCGAACAAGGAGGTAAAAATGACAATTACGATCGTGTTAAGAAATGTAAAAACAGTAGAAGGTACCGCTGTTGATATTCTATTAAAAAATAAAAAGATTGTAGACATTGTCCCTTCTGGTACTGGAATTGGTGAAAACATCATTGATTATCAGCACAAAGTATTTATCTCTAGTGGTTGGATTGATATGCATGTGCATGCCTTTCCAGAATTTTACCCATATGGCGATGTTATCGATGAAGTGGGCTATAAAACAGGTGTAACGACAATTATTGATGCTGGTAGTACTGGTGCTGATCGTTTGCCTGACTTAGTAAATAGTTGTATAAACGCAAAAACAAATGTATTCGCTTTCTTAAATATCTCACAAATTGGTTTGCAGCGCATCGATGAGTTAGCAAATCTTAATTGGCTAAACGAAGCAAAATTAAAAAAGACCATTGTTGAATATAAGGATTTTATCATTGGACTTAAAGCGAGGATCAGCAATAGTGTGGTCGGCTCAAATGGGATAGAGCCTTTAAAGATCGCTCGGAGGTTCTCCTCAGATACAGGATTACCGCTAATGGTACATATCGGCTCAGGACCGCCGGGTATGAATGAAATTCTTGACTTGCTTGAGAAAAAAGACATTATAACTCATTACTTAAATGGCAAAGCCAATAATTTATTTGATCAAGCAGGACAGCCGCTCCCTAAGTTGCTTCAAGCAATTGAACGCGGCGTTCACTTAGATGTTGGCCATGGGACAGCTAGCTTCTCTTTTAAAACAGCAGAAATAGCAAAACAAGGCAATATCCCCTTTGATACGATTAGTACGGATATTTACCGAAATAATCGGCTAAATGGACCCGTTTATAATATGGCAAATGTATTAACGAAATTTTTATATTTAGGATATTCACTAACAGAAGTAATTGATGCTGTTACTATCCATGCAGCTGAGTGGCTAAATAAACCTGAATTAGGAAGAATTTCGGTAGGCGATATTGCAAATCTCACAATATTCAGCGTTGAAGATGAAGCAATATCATTAATCGATTCTGAAGGTGCAGTAAGAGAAGCGAAACAAAAAATCGATGTAAAAGGAGTCGTTATAAATGGAGAATTCATTGAATGCTAAATACGGTTTAAAAAGAGTGATCAATGCAAGCGGAAGAATGAGTATATTAGGTGTTTCCGCACCTACAGATACTGTAATGAACGCCATGAAGACAGGCGGGCAAAATTACGTTGAAATTGCGGACCTTGTCAACAAAGCAGGTCAACATATCGCTCGGTTACTTCAATCTGAAGCAGCAGTTGTTGTAAACTCTGCATCAAGTGGTATCGCTCTTTCCATAGCCGCGATTGTAACAGAAGGAAACCGCCGAAAAAGCGAAAAACTCCATCAAGAATCGATCCCTAGAAATGAAATCATTATGTTTAAAGGTCATAACGTACAATACGGCGCACCGGTAGAAACGATGGTTTACCTTGGCGGGGGAAAATTAATTGAAGTCGGTTATGCAAATGAAGGCAAAATAGAGCATATTGCCGATGCTATTAATGAAAATACTGCAGCTATTTTATATGTAAAATCCCACCATACGGTGCAAAAAAATATGATTTCAGTTGAAGAAGCTTGGGAAGTTGCCAAAGCGAATCATATTCCATTAATTGTCGATGCGGCTGCAGAAGAAGATGTGAAAAAATATGTCCAAGTTTCTGATTTGGCTATATACAGTGGCTCAAAAGCAATTGAAGGACCAAGTTCCGGAATCGTTGCTGGTAAACAGAAATATATCGAATGGCTTAAGGTGCAATTACATGGCATTGGCAGAAGCATGAAAGTCGGCAAAGAAACAACATTTGGACTATTGCAGGCAATGGATGAGTATTTCGTCAAAACAGATCATAGTGAACAAGAAAAAACTAGTTTACAAGTTCTTACATCACTAGAATCGATCAATGGCGTAAAAGTATCCATTGTACAAGATGAGGCAGGGCGTGCCATCTACAGAGCTCGAATTCTGATTGATCCAGACCTTGCACATACAACAGCGAAAGAAGTAAACGATCAGCTGAGAAATGGAGAATTAATCGCGATTTATACCCGTGATTACGGAGTCCGCCAAGGATTTTTTGATATTGATCCACGCCCATTACAAGGTGATGATATATACGTGATTGAAGCCCGATTGCGAGCTATTTTAGGAGGAAACGAACAATGACTAATATTAACAAACGTTTTTATCGAAATCGAGTAGCTTTGAACGTACTAGCAAATAGTATCGAAAATGCAATAGATGTTTTCCAGGCGGCAGAAGGTCATGTTTTAATTGGTGTTCTATCCAAAGACTACCCTTCTGTAGATACAGCAGTGGTAGACATGAAAGCATATGGAAAAGCGATAGATGAAGCAGTTTCGATTGGTTTAGGCGCGGGCGATAATCGGCAGGCAGCAGTAGTTTCTGAGATTGCTAAACATTATCCAGGCAGTCATATTAATCAAGTGTTTCCGGCTGTAGCTGCTACACGGGCTAATTTAGGAGAAAAAGAGAGTTGGATCAATTCGCTTGTATCGCCAACGGGTCAAGTCGGCTACGTGAATATTTCTACCGGTCCTAACAGTGCTATGGCCAATGATTTGGCAATTGTTCCTGTCAAAGCCGCCATTGCTTTAGTTCGCGATATGGGTGGGAATGCTTTGAAATACTTCCCGATGAAAGGGTTAGAGCATGAAGACGAGTTCCGTGCAGTAGCGAAAGCTTGTGGTGAAGAGGGCTTTGCTTTGGAACCAACTGGAGGCATTGATTTACATAATTTCGAGAAAATACTGGAAATTGCCTTAGAGGCAAACGTACCGAAAATTATTCCACATGTGTACTCTTCAATTATTAATAAAGAAACTGGTAAGACAAATGAGGAAGATGTGCGAACATTATTAACCATCACAAAAAAATTGGTTCAAAAACATGCCTAAGAAAATAGTTGCATTTGGAGAAGTAATGATGCGATTGCAAGTGGCAGGATACGAATTACTGCAACAAGCTAACACATTACACTATTCATTCTCAGGCACGGGAGTTAACGTTGCTGCAGCAATGACAAAGCTTGGTCATGATGGCTATCTTGTGACGAAATTACCGACGAACCCATTAGGTGATGCAGCCATCGCTCACTTGCAACGCTTAGGAATTGCACGAAATTTTATCTCTAGAGGTGGCAACTACCTTGGCATGTATTTTTTAGAAAATGGCTTCGGGAATCGTGCCAGCCGTGTCACCTATACGAATCGATTGGAAAGCAGTTTTAATACCGCTTCATTATTGGACTATGATCTGGAAGCAATCGCTGAAAAAGCAGAGATCGTCCACTTTTGTGGCATTACACTCTCAATGGGGAAAAATGTCCGCGAGAGTATGAAAGTACTTGCTAAAAGAGTAAAAGAAAAAGGTGGAATCGTTTGTTTTGATTGTAATTTTCGGCCTTCCTTATGGGACGGTGGATACAACAAAGCCAAACCTCATTATGAAGACATGCTTGCTTTATCTGATATTGTCATGATGAATGAACAAGATGCTATGAATATTTTAGGAATGAAGACAACGAAAACCTCAACAGAGGAACAGCTTATCGACTTAATTCCTAAAGTCGCAACAAACTTTGATATTCAAACAATAGCAGGAACACATCGAACGATTAATAGGGATAATACCCACTCTTTATTAGGTTATATGTACAAAGATCAAATGTTCCATTTCTCTGAACATCTATCCTTTTCCATATATGATAGAATTGGTGCTGGTGATGCCTATACTAGCGGTATTTTGCATGGCAAATTGTCTAATTTTCCACCGAAGAAAACCGTACAGTTTGCAGCCGCGGCTGGAATGTTAGCCTGCACAATTGTTGGGGATACACCCATGTCAACAGAGGCAGAGATATTGTCATCCATTATGGGAACAATTGAAGATATCAAGAGATAAAGTAAAATTTCATACCAGGAAAATGACAGGAGACATGGAACGAGAGTGAATAGAAAAAAAGGACCTTTGTATTTACAAATCAAGGATATATTGAGAGATCGTATTTCACATGGTGTATACGCAGTTAATACTTATATTCCCTCTGAGCCTCTACTAGAAGAAGAATTTAATGTGAGTAAAATTACTGTACGTAATGCAATTAAAGAGCTTGTTCAAGAAGGCTTGATTGAAAAGAAAAGTGGTAAAGGAACGAAGGTCATCACAAATGTTTCGAATGCGAAACTTGCAAAAGGCAAGCACTTTACAGAGTTATTAGTAGAGGAAGGTCACCAAATTATCAAAAAAGTGTTAAGTATAAAAAGGATTCAATTATCTACTGAATCTTCACTCTATCCTCTATTTGGTGAAAATTGCCTTCAAATCGAGCGAATGTACCTTTTGGATGGTGAACCGTATATTCACTTCTCCCACTATATTTCATTGGACATAAGCGCTGAAGAAATAAACGATATTCAGATTAACTCTTTGTATCATTTTATGGAAAAAAACAATATTAAACTTGAAACATTTAGGGATGAGTTCGCCGTTGCCATAGCGCCTAGTCACATTTGTGAATCATTGAAGTTGGAAAAAGACACTGTAGCTTTAAAACGAATTCGACTTTCTCATGATGAAGAAGGGAATATTAAAGAATACAGTGAAGGGTACTATAATACAGCAAAACACAACTATATTGTGAGCTATAATGATTGTAATTCCTACGATTAACTAAAGTGGGTATAAAACATAGAACCGAGCAATTACTATACCTTTCTTCCATACAATTGCTTGATAAGTGAAATATATTGGGCTACCCGACATGGACAGCCCTTTTCTTAATTCATTATACAAAAAATTCATATAGACAAGTTCATTGCCCCAGACCCAAATTGAATACTCAATCTATTCAATTTCCTACCTAATACTGTAGATCACTGACAGATAATACAGAGTCTATTAAATTTCGAGTAGAAGGATGAACTGCCTTTGTATGCAGTTCATCTGATTGTAATGATTCAATGATTTGACCGTTCTCTAAAACTACGACTCGATCACAGAAAAATTCAACGATAGCAAGATTATGACCAATAAATAAGTAGGTTAAATTTAGCTCATCTCTTAAATCTAACAGTAAATTTAAAATTTGAGCTTGAATAGACACATCTAAGGCAGATGTTGGTTCATCTAAAATAAGAAATTTCGGATTCACAGCTAAAGCTCGAGCAATGCCAATACGTTGACACTGGCCACCGGAAAATTCATGTGGGTATCTAGCAAAATGATCTTTCTTCATGCCTACTTTCTCGAGTAAGTTATATACGGTTAACTCAGCAGCCAATCGGTTATCCGCAACACCAAGACGTAACATCGGTTGAACAATTTGTTCCCCAATGGGCTTTCTAGGGTTCAACGATGATTTGCTATCTTGAAAGATCATTTGCATGTTTCGATAAAAAGGAAGCAGCTCTTTATGTGGAAGATTTGTAATATCTGCTCCATCAAAATAAACACTGCCTGCACTCGGTTCAATTAATCTAGCTATTAATCGTCCTAACGTAGATTTACCAGAACCAGATTCACCAATTAAACCGACGATTTCACCTTGCTTAATCGTTAAATCAACCTGATCTACAGCGGTGAAAGATTGGCGTTTCATTCCAAAATGCTTCTTTGCTCCAGTGTATAATTTGCTTATTTTTTTCGTTTCAACCAGTATGGTCACGTCGCTCAGCCTCCCTATTAAAACAAACCGCAAAATGCTCGTTCCCAAAAGCTACTTTATTTGGGGCCTGTGCAAAACAACGACTAGTAGCTTCTCTACATCTTGGCGCAAAACTACAACTCTTCGGTAATGTTAATAAGTCAGGCGGACTTCCATCAATCTGAACTAAACGATGATGCAATTTTTTCATGCCAATTTCAGGAACGGCCTTTATTAATCCTTGTGTATAAGGATGCCTTGGCGATGAGAAAATCGAACGAGTTTCACCATATTCAATAATTTTCCCTGCGTACATCACAGCCACTTTGTCGCTAAGATTGGCAACAACACCAAAGTCATGAGTGATTATGATGACGGATATGTTTAATTCCTGATTAATTTTTTTTAACAATGTTAAAATTTGCTTTTGAATCGTTGCATCAAGCGCTGTTGTCGGTTCATCAGCAATTAGGATTTTGGGCTGACAGCTTATCGTCATGGCAATGACAGCACGCTGTCTCATTCCACCACTTAATGCATGGGGATACGCATTCATCACACGATCGACATCCGAAATACCGACCTTTTCTAACCAATAACTAGCTTCTTTCTTTGCCTCTTTAAGGTTGATATTCTTTCTAAAGGCAATCGTTTTAGATAATTGTTGACCTATTTTATAGGTTGGGTCTAAAGCCGTTAACGGGTTTTGAAAGATCATCGCCATTTCTTGACCGCGAATCAAATTGTATTCTTTTTCAGAAAACTTCGTTATATCCCTTTCATTCAATCGAATACTTCCTTCGGTAATTCTGGCTGTTTTTTTAGGCAATAGTCCCATAATTGACATCGCTGTCATACTTTTCCCAGATCCAGACTCTCCAACTAGTGCTAGTATTTCTCCAGATTCTAATTGGAAATCTATTCCATTAATTGCCTTGACCATACCCCTTGGCGTTGTGATTTCTGTATGAAGATTACAAACTTCTAATAATGACAAAGAATCTCCCCCCTTATCTTTTATGTGGATCAAGCAAGTCTCTTAACCCATCCCCAAGCCAATTGAAACCAAGTGATACAATTAGGATCACTAAACCAGGAATCGTCGCTGAATGGAGTGCTCCCCTTGTTAAGGCTTGCATCCCATCTGCAGTCATTTTCCCCCAATCTGCATCAGGTGGTTGAATCCCAAGTCCAAGAAAACTAAGTCCGGATGAGAATACAATCATTACACCAATTAAAGAAGTTGAATAAACAATTAAAGGAGAAATCACATTCGGCAGTAATTCTTTGAACAGAATGGTAAAACGAGATGCACCTAGTATCCGAGCAGCATCTATATATTCTTTTCCCTTTTCGGCAACAACTGCAGCATATAGCACTCTAGTCATATAAGGAATATTGGCAATTGCAATCGTAGCCATTATGGTATAGATCCCTGAACCTAGTACAGCCGCAATGGAGATAGCAAATAAAATAGTTGGAAAGGCCAATAATACATCTAGAATTCGCATAATGAATCCCCCGGTTCTTCCTTGCAAAAATCCCGCACATAAACCTAAGACAATACTTACGATAAATGCCAGACAGATCGGTATTAGTGTTGTCCACAATGAGATCCTTCCACCCCATATAAGACGACTTAAAATATCTCTGCCTTGATCATCTACACCTAAAGGGTGCCCAGCAGTACCAGGAGGAGCTAAACGCAATTCCCCATTTCCAACGTTAGGATCATAGGGAGATATCCACGGTGCGAAAAGAGCGAATACAACCGTCGTTATTACAATAAATCCCCCAACGAAAAATAGTTTATCTTTAGAGACAAATACCCAAAGACGTTGTAAAAGATCAACCATTGTTGTCCTCTTAGAAAGGATCGGCATTCCAGATTGACTAAAACCACTAGCTTTTCTCATACGAAGTATTCACCTCTCTAGCCTCTTAGACGAGGATTTAATAACATAACGAAAATATCGGTTAATAAATTTACAATTACAAAACAAGTAGCTACAAAGAGAACACCCGCTTGGATCATCGGGATATCTTGAGCCGTTATTGAGTTATAGAGTTGCGTTCCGATGCCCGGCCAAGCAAATACTGTTTCAACGAATAAAACACCGCCAATTAAATAACCAACTTGCAGCCCTGTAATATTAATCACAGGTGATAAAATGTTGCGAAACAAATGTCGCTTAATAATTAATCTTTTAGGGATGCCGTATGAGCGAAATGTATTCATATAATCCGCATTCATAACATCTATAACACTTGAGCGAGTTAACCTAGCTATAACAGAAAGAGATGCCGTAGCAGCTGCAAAAGCCGGTAATAATGTGTGTTCAAGTAAACTTGTCAAACTGCCCTCATTTCGTAAATCATACATTCCTGACGAAGGGAGCCATCCTAACTTTAATGAGAAGAACCACATGAGAACAATCCCGAGAAAAAAACCTGGAATATTGGCGCCAACTTGGGCAAAAAACATACTCGTTCTATCAAACCAAGATGAAGGTTTTAAACCCGAGAGAGTACCGAGCGTAATCCCAATAACTACGCTAATGATTAAACTGAAGATCGTTAAAATTAACGTGTTTTTTAATTTTATTAGTAATACTTCAGAAACAGGAACGTACATGACGATCGACTGTCCTAAATCACCTTCCAGTAACTTACCGAGCCAAACTACATACTGCTTCCAAAATGGCTGATCTAATCCTAATTCTTTGTTTAAAGCTGCGATACTTTCTGGTGTCGCCGTTTGCCCCAATATGTTGATCGCTGGATTTCCAGGTATCAAATAGACAATAAGAAAGACAAAGAAAGTAACACTTAATAAGACAGGGATCACAGAAAAGATCCGTTTAACAATATACATCAACATAGGATGGCTCCCCTCCTCTCACTGTTTACTTCTTGAGCCAGACTGTATGTAAGTCATACCAATCTTGAGCTGGTACTACAAAACCTTCTACATTTTTGCCAAATGCGTATGGTGTTCGATTATTGGAAAGTGGAACGACAGCAGCATCCTCTGAAACGATTTCATTCGCTTTTTTCCAATATCCAATGGATTTTTCTGGATTCACTTCATGAATCCCACTATTAACCGCCTCATCAAATGACGGATTATGATATTTTCCTACATTAGATCCGCTCTCAGAGTGAGCTACAATATATAACCAATACGGCGTAACAAATCCCCACGACATACTGTTTAAGCCAACTTCTTCTTTCATTCCAGCTCCCCATTCAGATAAATAGGAATTCCATTCATACGTTTCAATATTTAATTTGATGCCTACCTTTGCTAAATCCCTTTGCACCCACTCAGCAACCGCCTCTGTTCCAGCGTAAGTTTGTAATGTAGTAGCAAAACCATTTGGATACCCGGATTCTTCCAATAATGCTTTTGCCTTTTTTGGATCATACGTATAATCCTGAAATGCTGGATCATAGGCTTCGTTACCTGGTGACTGAATACTGTATGCTGGGGAAGCTGTATCTTTTAATAAATTTTTCGTTAATCCTACCCGATCAATCGAATGGATGAATGCTTGACGAATTTTTTGATCCTTAAAATATTGATTATTAAAATTGAAAGAGAAATAAAATACTTCAGGAATATCTCCTTCTCCAATGTTAAACCCTTTTTCTTTTAACTGAGCAATACTATCAGGGAAAGGCGATGAAATAATATCTACTTCACCAGTTTCTAATGCTGTTACTCTAGCAACTGCATCAGGGATCGGACGGAAGATGACTTTATCGACATGGGCTTTGTCTCCCCAATAATCATCAAATCGAGCGATTTCAATTTTTTCACCGCGAATTCTCTCGACAAACTTAAATGGACCTGTTCCAGTAGGATGCTCTCCATACCCATCATTTCCCCATCTTTCTAGTGCTGTCGGGCTAAGAATCAATCCGGTCCCCCAACTTCCTTGAGCAAGCATTCTTAATAAAGGGGAGAATGGTTCTTTTAATATGAGTTGGATTGTATATTCATCGACGATGTTAATATCTTTCAAGTATTGATAAGTCAGTGCCATTTTAGAGGCGCTAATCTGATCATAATATTCAAATTGTTGATCCCATGAGCGACGGATATTAAATTCAACTGCCTCTGCATTAAAATCTGTACCGTCGTGAAATTTCACACCTTCTCTTAGATGAAACGTATACGTTAAACCATCTTCAGATATATCCCATGATTTGGCTAATTGTGGCTTAAGAGCAGGTACCTTTGCATCAGCGGACGATGTAGATAGATCCTCCGTTACTAGTGATTCATGAATTTGCCGGTTCACGCGAAATGTTTCCCAGCCCCCTTCCCTAGTTGGATCAAGAACATCAACGTCTGAACCTAGGCCAACAATTAATGTACCACCCTCATTCCCTTGATTGTTTGTACTAGTATTAGCTGTATTTCCCAAACAGCCTGATAAGATAGTCGCGAATAGAAGTAGTAGACTTAGACTGATAAATAATCGTTTCTTATTCATAGTTTCCTCCTTAAAATCACTATATTTTTCTAGTTAAATAGAGTAAAAGTGCATAATAAAAACAAGATTATCGAACTATAACCTTGTTTTTGTTACAAAAGACGGTTCCTACATGATTCACTTAACGCTATTCCATTAAAATTTATGCATAAGCCCCTGGTGCTGGGTATTCTCCATTCAAGAACCATTTTCCAACTGTATGTCGTTTGTATTCAGCAGGATTATGTAACGTATGTGTACGTACATCTCTCCAGTAGCGATCGAAGTCATTTTTTCTAGTGGCTGAACGAGCGCCCATCACTTCAAAAATTCCATTGGTAATTTCAAGCGCTACCTCACCAGCCAATACATTCGCCGCTGCAACAAGAACGGCTGTTTCACCCCGTTCTTCTGCTGATAAGGCCAAACCTTTGTCCCATGCTTGGGAGAATTTTTCAGCCGCTCGATCTGCTAAGCCAATCCCAGACTGAAGACGTATCCAGTAATGTCCATATTTACTTTGAATCGATGGATCGTCTGTTGCTTTTTCATATCCTGATGTATACCAAGGTTTGGATTGGGTTAGCGTATACTGTCTTGCTTCTGCTAAAGCTCCTTGGGCAATTCCGATAAAGACATTTAACAACACGGTTTGAGAAATGGTGGCTCCGAGTGTGGTAAATGCGGATGTTCCCAAGCCCCCATCTGAATATCCCTCAGGGAAAACCTCACTTTTCTCAACAATTACATCTTCGAAAGTAACCGTCCCACTCCCTGTTTGTCTTTGACCGATTCCATCCCAATCATCTAGAACAGTCACTCCTAAGCGATTCGTCGGAATAGCCCCGATATATAAGGTTGAATCTCCCTTTTCCTCCCATGAAATTAACAAATAATCGGAGTCTGGGGAGCCTGAACTAAATGATTTTTTACCATTTAAAATTAAATGATCTCCTTCATCCGTAGCGAATAAACTATGATCTAACGGATTCAAGGCATTGCCCCAAAATAAATTTTCTTCTACTGTTTTTTTTAGGTAGTAGGCTTTTTGTTCCTCTGAGGCAATTAAAAAGAAATCCGCTACAAAAAATGTATGATAACCAAGTATATGGGCAATTGAACCATCCACCTTTGCCAGTTCCCGAATGACTTGACTTACAGTTACCCAGGATTCCCCATGGCCACCATACTCTTTAGGAATTAAAAGTTGTAATAACCCACTCTGTCTTAATGCATCCTTTTGTTCTTTAGGAACTCCGCCTTTTTTATCACGCTCTTTAATATCAACCGCAAACTCAGCTGCAAGCTCAGCCGCTATCTCGACATAATTTTTTACTTGATCTATCGCTACAGTCATTTGTATCTCTCCTTTATTTTCAATTATTCACCACGTCAGACGCGCTCTAATAAATGAATGTTTCGATAACTAGATCCAACATGATTTTCAGGTAATTTCGCCTGACCTTTGCCAAAAATCTTTTCTCGATACGTACCTTCTTCATATTCCGTTTTAAAAATCCCACGTCTTTGTAGTTCAGGAATAACAAGATCT
Organism: Paenibacillus sp. FJAT-29882; assembly: GCF_001510645.1. GTDB lineage: Bacteria > Bacillota > Bacilli > Bacillales > DSM-1321 > Peribacillus. Next base: position 623,841 of record NZ_LMVB01000002.1, read on the forward strand.
ACAACATCCTTAAATGTGCCAGGCGTTATGGCATAGGACAAGTTAAATCCATCGATATCCGTCTCATCTACCCATTCTTCAAATGTATCTGCAATTTGTTCAGGTGTTCCTACTACGACAGGTCCTATCGCACCAATTCCAGAGAATTGTGCCAATTCACGTACTGTCCACTGTTTATTTGGGCTCGATTTCGTAATAACCTCGACAGCTGATTGCATAGCATTTGTTTCGGTATATTCGATTTTCTGATCTAAATCATATTCTGAAAAATCAATACCGGTCCAACCACTTAATAAAGCTAAGGCACCTTCAACATTTATATAGCTTGCTAACTCCTCATATTTCGCCCAAGCTTCCTCCTCCGTTTGACCAACAATAGGGGTAATTAACGTGAATATTTTTACACTATTAGGTTCTCGCCCTTCTTTGGCCACTAGATCTCGCAAAGATTTTACATATGCTGCTGTTGCTTCTTTTGTTGGTGAAGAAATAAATGTACATTCCGCATGTTCACTTGCAAACTGACGCCCTCTCGCTGAACCGCCTGCTTGATATAAAACAGGAGTTCTTTGTGGTGAAGGCTCACATAAATGAATGCCTGGCACATCAAAATATTTGCCATGATGATTAATTTCATGCACTTTTGTCGGATCAGTAAAAATTCTTTTCTCTTTATCTTTTACAACCGCATCATTTTCCCAGCTTCCTTCCCACAGCTTATAGCAAACTTCTAAATATTCTTCCGCGATATTGTAGCGTTCCCCATGTTGAAACTTATCGCCGATCTCGATATTTTTGGTGCCACTTTCTAAATAGGAAGTCACAATATTCCAACCGATTCGGCCGTTTGTTAAATGATCCAATGTTGACATCCTTCGAGCAAATGTATAGGGGTGTTCGAAAGTTGTCGAACAGGTTATCCCTAAGCCTAAGTGTTTCGTCGCACGAGCCATTGCTGAAACAAGCATCATCGGATCATTGACAGGAACTTGTGTTGCTTGTCGGACAGTAGCAGTCTTATCTCCTCCAAACACATCATAAATGCCAATTACATCTGCAATAAACAAACCATCAAATCGTCCTCTTTCCAATAATTCCGCGAGTTCTACCCAATACTCTATATTGTTATATTGATGTGATTGATCTTCTGGATGTGCCCACAGCCCAGGGGACATATGTGCCACACAATTCATATCAAATGCATTTAGATAAATTCTCTTTTTAGCCACTTTACACTCTCCACTCGCTTTTTGACTTCTTCGCTTTACTAGTTCAAATTACAATTAAACTTATTTGTTTAGTTGGTTTTTGGTAAGTATTTAGCCCTTTGCTAAATACATTTCCTATTGTTATACATATTTTGTTACGACAACTATATTGTTAAAGTCGATCCTTAGACACCATTTTATAAACGTCTAGAAATTCGTGCAGTTTTTTTACAAGTCCACCATTTCCAAATCGAATTACTTTATCTTGCTTCTGCTCCGATTCTACTTCTTTGGCAAACTCCAAAAAGGACAGTAGGTAAATTCTGCGTGAGAGAATATTGACAATGCCATACTCGTAAAACCAGTTATCAATTGTATTATAAATTCCTTTGTTTAACCCATACTGTAAATGGCACCAATTAAAGAATTGTAAATCAGGCAGATTCAGATATTTGCTTTTTCCTAAGGGTTTTCCTTTCTCCGTCCTTAAAAAGATCCTCAAATTGTTTAAATTCTTCGATTGCACGATATATGTCCTCCGTAATTTGTTTTTTTAATAAATCAATTGAGACAAACTTTTTCTCCTCCCTGATTTTAAAAAGAAGTTGACACTCTATAAACTCTCCATATAGATCATCGGAAAAGTCGAGAAGATGGACCTCAAATGTTTTTTTCAAGGTTGATCCAAATGTTGGTTTAACACCAACATTCATCACGCCTCGATATTTCTTTTCTTTTACAACCACCTGTACGCCATATACCCCATTTGCTATCAAGACAGCTTCTGCATCTACATTTGCAGTAGGAAAACCTAATTGTCGTCCCATTTTCCTACCATGTACCACTCTCCCACAAAGAGATTCAGTAATACCTTCCTTCCCTTTACCAAGCAAAATAGTGTCAAATTCGAATGGTGCATCCTGATTGTTAATCATCTACACATCCCCTATCTCAATTGTAAATACAAAAAAACTCTCCTTATTAAAGTGATAAGAAGAGTGAAATGTACACAAACAAGCTACCATTGCCTCCTCTTATCTTTCGAACCATTAGTTCGCTGGAATTGGCACAGTACTCATAAAGAGCCTTTTGCCGAGATTTCATTGGACCAGTTCCTCCATCTCTCTTGATAAGATTCTACATGTATGAAATTTTAAATCACATCGGATTACTAAGAATAATTATTACATTCAATATATAAAATGTTCAAGTTCTTGTCAAGTGTTTAATGTCAGATTTTTCTGATACTTATTTTTGCATGTTAACGTGGATAAAAGATTATCTTTAAGAAATTACTAAGATCCTATGTTAATAAAGCGAATTCTTTAAGGAACCTGCCCCATGATAGTAGACCGTCGGCGTAATGGAGTCAGGCAAATTAAATGGTGTAGTCTTTAGTTTTTTTCCATGGATTGCTGATTTTCCCTTTTAACTTCCTCAATATCGGTATCACTATAGACTCCTGTACCATGTCCACCCGTAGTTTTGACCAACAATTCCTTCACTTCATTATAGGACATACCTGAACGTTCATTTTGTCTTTTTACTGCATCAATGTTTGTTCCCGCTACCGTAAATGTATCATGATGATTGTTGTTTTCCATTATAAAGAAACCTCCATTCCGTTTCCCTTAATTTCTCCTCAAAAGTTCCTTTTTAATCAGAGACAAAAAGAGAAAAGGCCACCATACGGGGTTTGGAGGTTAGTTCTGAAACAATCATAAAGTTTTAATCAATCTTCTGCTCCTGCCGTTCATATCTTACTTCCTTCAGCAATACATTTAAATCGATTTTACGATCCCAAACTTTTCTCGTGTTTTCTGTCATATATGGAAACATATATTGATCAACCATTACTTGATAATCCAGATCATCAATTAGATTATAAGTTGGAATCTTTAATTTTTTTTCATCAAATGTTTCAATAACAATATAATTGATCAAATTGAATGGATTTCTCACCAAATCGATATTACGAATATCGTTAATAAAAACCGTACCTTTTTTAGAGAATACCTTCCCATTTTCCCCTGGAATAATCGTTAATAGAATTTTCCACGGATTAAAACCAGGCAATGACCAGAGTATTAAGTATAGAAAAACAGGAGTGAGCATAATGCCTCCAAAGATATAGATTAACGAATAATTCGAATTGAACTTAAAGCCCTGAATTATTAATACCAAACAGCTTATTATAGCAATTAAATAGGTTCCAGTTACCCACACATACATGCCTTTAGACCCTTTTACTTGAAGAAGTTCATTTTTTTCCTTTATATTGACCAAAAAGTTCCCCCCTTAAGCTAGGAATGTTTTATTATTTAACAATAGGTTGTTTATCGTTGACTCATTTGCTCTTTGAAAACTTCAATCAATATTTCTATGTTCATTCACAACATAAAAATAACCTGTATTAAAAAAATGGCGATAAGATTAAGATCCTTAGTCACTTTAAGCTAAGTAATTGGCATTTAAAAAGAGATTATTTCATAGTCATTAAAGAAAAAATTCTATATCCCTTTTGTTTTTCTAATGCTAGCCCTCTTCTAAACGGAAAATTGTACAGTGGTGAAATAATTGATAAAACAATCAAAAAAGCTATTCAATCTTCTGCTCCTGCCGTTCATAGCGTACTTCCTTCAGCAATACATTTAAATCCACTTTACGATCCCAAACTTTTCTCGCGTTTTCTGTCATATAAGGAAAAAGATATTGATCAACCATTACCTGATAATCAAGGTCACTAAGAAGATTATATGTAGGAATCTTTATTTTTTTTTCATCAAAGGTTTCAATAACAATATAATTTATTAAATTGATAGGATTTCTCACCAAATCAGTATTTCGAATATTGTTAATAAAAACCGTTCCCTTTTTAGAAAAGACCTTCCCATTTTCCCCCAGAATTATCGTTAATAGAATTTTTCCCGGATTAAAAGCAGGCAGTGACCAGAGTGTTAAATACAGAAAAACAGGAGCGAGCATGATGCCGCCCAAAATATAAATCAACGAATAAGTTGAATTGAATTTAAAGCCATCAATGATCAATATCAAACAGCTTACTAGACCTCCTAAATAAAATACTGCCATCCATACATACATGAACTTTGAGCCCTTTACCTGAATCAGTTCATTTTTCTTCTTTACATTGAGCAAAAGACGCACCTCCTCAAGCTGAGATTATTTTGTTATTCAGCAATAGATTGTTTATGGTTGACTCATTTGCTCTTTGAAAACATAGATCTAAATTTTGGTTCCTAGTCACTACCCAAAATTCCGTCTTTCCTGGAATAATAAAGGAAAGATCAATGAACTCTGGGTTATTATTGGAGTCATATTGAAGACTAAGTATACTATCCATTTTACCGTTTCTTCTTGATAAATCATCTAGCAACTCTACCATATTGGGATTATCTGATTTCCTTCCCCATTTCTGAATGGTTATTTCGGAAGGAGTATTAATTTGACTTACATCTTCTAACAACTCGTCAAATTCTTCACTTTTCAACGTAAAAAGCACTTCGCACTCTGCTTTTAGTGAATTGAAAGCAAAAAATTCACTTATTATTGAAAACATGCTCTCTTTGGTTAGTTTCGAAAGATAATGAACTTGATGATCATGCAACAGCTTATGTAAATACACTTCTCCATCTTTAAAATGAAAAGAGATACTGTCTTCTGCTTGTAAACTAACATCAAATTTAGAAGCCTTTACTGTACTCTCTGCATAATTTAATGTGTGGATATATGAAGTATATTCTCTCTTTAGTTTATATTGATTATTAACTTCCTCTACCATCTCTTTTGCCAACAATGAGCGAGAGGCAATTTCTAACATCAATTTCAACTCAGAATCATTCATAGCTGGAAAGTAAGCTTCTTTAATCGAAATACCTTGTTCATATAACCCTTCACTATAAAATGAAAAGATTAGCTCTTCTATGCTTAATTGAATCGTATTCATAGGTCCTCCTTAAAAAAACGAGAATTTATCTTCAAGAAAATCTTTCGCGCCATCAACAAGAGAGCTCGCAGTTTCTTTTGCTTTAGATAGTCCCTTGCCTATTTCTTTCACTTTTCCTACCGGATCCGCAATTGTACTTTTGATTTGATCATTCACAAAATCTACACCTTTATTAAATCCTTCTACAGCTTTTCCTGCCTTCTCTAAGCCGCCCTTTATCATTTCAAGCCCATCATGTATAGGCTCTTTAAATACCATAGCTGCTTTTTCTGCTAAACCTGCAGTAAGCTTGGCAACCTTCTCTCCCACAAAACCTCCGACAACTGAACCTGCCGTAGCTCCAATTACTGTACCAACTGGACCGACTAAACTACCTAATGCCCCTCCTACTACAGCCCCTGCAATAGAACCTCCGGTAATGGCGACGGTATTATTCACTGCGTGGCCTATCGCTTTTGCATTTTCACGCTTTAATATCTCCGGTTGATCTCCATACTTTGAATAGTTTTCTGAAATCTTCAAGCCCATTCCACCAGCTTCTACTATTCCAGTTACTGCTAACGTACTTATAGCATTAGTTCTCCCAAATTTGGCACCTGTTTGAACAAATGACTTAAACTTAGAAGAATCTAATGCTCTATTCTGAATCCCATCAAACAAAGCTGTTGAGCTACTCGTAAATTTAACAACATCGTCAGGAAGATATTGGGCAATTTTTTTATGAACTAAATTAGCAAACGGGGTATTATTATATTTCTTCGCTAAGTAAGTGGGACTTAATAATGCCTTTGCCACATTCCGATATTTAGAACCGTCAATCGCATCTGACATTTGGTGAAGGATACCCATATGCCTATATGTGAATAGACCATCCGTATTCTTTGCGAATTGTGTGAAGCCCAGACCATAATAGGTAAGCTTTTTCGCAGACAATGCTCCCATAGCCGTTAAAGTGCCATACTTCTCATGCAGTTTATAAAGTTTAGCCACTAAGTTATCGGCATCAGAAAATTTATTGGCCGTCATACGCAGATCTTGCTCCATTTCACTAAGACGATCAACCAATTGATTTCCAGTACCCCATGGATCCCCGACATGAGAGAAGCAATGACTGTATTCAGCAGGCGCACTGCTGATTAAATTAAATAGATCCAGATGCAGTTGCTTATATTCTGCTTCAATCGCTGACAAGTCAAGAACAAATTGATTGGCTAACTCTTCTAAACGGTCCGGATCTACGGATATTTTATTCGCCATACGTATAAGACCTCTTTTCGATATCCATTTATTAGTTAAGCATTGAATTTTCCTTAAGATACGATACTGACATAATGAATTGATGAACCATTGCATCATCATTAATTGCTTCATTAATCTTTATCAAGAAAGATTAATGAATATCTGATAACCCAACACGGACAGTTGCAGAGGAAATAGAAAAAAATCAACGCAACCAGGTACGCATCCATCATCTAAAGCATGCCGGTCCTCGTCTTTCTTTTTCTTTTTTTTCGCTTTATAATTATAATTGTTCATGATACACCTCTATCGTTCTTCTTGATAAGTGTCACCCTATTATTTAATATTTCAAAGTACCCTACTCACTCCTCGTACAAGCAAGTCTTTCTAACTCTCTTTGCCTTTCAATCTCTTCTCTCACTCGATCAACTTCATTTGCTGCACTTTCTAATTCTCTGCTGATCTCATAAAGATTGTCAGAATGTCTTTGAAATAAAACAGCGGATTCTTCTATTACTGAATCAAATTTTTCTCGACTCTTCCCTGTCCATGTTGCTACATTAGTATGGATACTTTGCATTAATTTAGATTCATTTGTTTTTAATGTTTCTGATGATTCTTGGAACACCCTTGCAAGTGCTCTAACCCCTTCAGAATTCATATTTTCACCTCATCATTAAGTTAAGAGAATTGTTTAAGACTGTTTAGATTATCTCTATTAAATTTTTTACACTAATATCCTATTTAAGCATAAGGAAATACTACTATAATCTCCTATCCTTTACCATAAGTCTCCAGTAATGAATTAGGAAGGATTTGTAACGATTATTTCAACTTGTATTCATTTAAAATTTAAGGTTACTTTAAAAAAAAGCTTAGAATACTCGAAAACATGCATGATTTAGGGTTACATATTTTTTTGCAAACAAAACAAATATTAATCTGCATGCTAAAAAGAGTCTTTAGACCCGTTCCTTTATCCCCTATTAAGCATCAGTGAAACGGGAATCTCGCATAGGCACTTAAGACTAAACCATATTAAGATCCAATTTTTATTTTAGACTTTGCCTGTGATTCATCGTCTGATAACCAAGGTATAACACTAAAATCGCCATGGTACATATGAAAGGTTGATTATTTGGATTTGTAAGAACTGTATGAACGTATACATGAGGTAAGTGTATAGCAGAATATTGATCGCAACAAAATAAGCCATAATATACGAATTCCTGAATGAAATCTCGTACATTATGGCTTCATTTATCCCGCATTAACGGGCAGTAAAAGCCCGATTGGTGAGATACAGTGAAACTTACCTTTGTGGTTTTCAAAGGTATAGTTGAACCAATCGGGTTCGTACTGTCGATTGATCGAAGCGTTTGCTGCGATCTTAGCGACAGTAGAACGGGACTAACAATCAGTGGGGGAAGTTTCACTTTATTTTCTCTTACGTTTCTTTCTATTATTCTTTACTGAATTCTTTTGTGCTTCTTACTGTATCAATCGGGCGAACTAATTTTTCGATTTGTTCACGTTTTGGTTCTAAGAATGGAGGTAAAGATAATTTTTCTCCGAGCGTTTCATACGGTTCATCTCCCATAAATCCTGGACCATCTGTTGCAAACTCAAATAAAATTTGTGGTGCAACTCTTACATACAATGATCCGAAGAAGAAACGATCAACAAACCCTGATGTTTGGAATCCGAAGTTTCTTATATGTTTATCCCATTCTTCTAATACAGAACGGTCATCAACTCGGAATGCCGCATGGTGAACTGTACCAAAACCTTGTTGTGCTTGAGGAAGTATGGCATTATATTCGACAACTACTTGTGCCCCATTTCCACCTTCACCTACTTCAAATAAATGAAATGAACCTTCATGATCAATTTCTTTAAATAAGAGAACCTTTTCCAGCATTTCTTTAAAGTAATCAAACTGAGCAATTCGAACAAAGATTGGCCCTAAACCAGTAATCGCATACTCTAGAGGGACAGGTCCGTTTTGCCACGGTGTACCAGAAGCAACTCCTTCATTGTTTTCATCTGAAATCAATTGATATTGTTGGTCATCAAAATCAACAAATGAAAGTGTCTTTTTACCGAATTGTTCTTTAATTCCAGTGTGTTTTACTTCTAAACGATCAAAACGTTTTACCCAATAATCAATCGCTGCATCATTTGGTACACGGAAAGAGGTTTTTGAAATCTCATTTGTCCCATGTACGCCTTTAGGAATACCCGGGAAGTCAAAGAAAGTCATATCTGTACCTGCACTACCATTATCATCTGCAAAAAATAGGTGATACGTCTGGATATCATCTTGGTTAACGGTTTTCTTTACTAAACGCATGCCTAAAACGTACGTGAAAAATTCATAGTTTTTTTCTGCACTACTTGTAATGGCTGTTACGTGGTGAATTCCTTTTAATTCGTTCATATTATATGCCTCCAATTGATTCTCAATTTTATTCATTTAAAACAAGATGCATCTGCCATTTAAGCTGATTTGCTGAATTTATACGTTTATAAAATACTGTTCCTATATGTTGATCAGACTAGTCGTTTTTTTTACAATGTTTTATCTCTAATTAACATATCTTTAATTCGAGATAAATATATCATGAATTAAATGGGCTGTCAATGATAAGAACTATGATAAAAAACGTCCATGAGCGTCTGATCCCAACCCAACGATGAAAAAGGTTCAGGTTCTCAATTTGTATCACCTTATGAAGGCGGCGGTGCGGAGCTGATTTTGCGAAGCCCCGCCCCTTTACCACAGAAAAATGAGGGATAAAATAAAAAAGGTGAGACACTACTTAATAGTAGATACTCACCTTTCTTCATTAGTCGTAGACTTTTATCGTCCACTCTAGATAATATTACTTTTTAAAAATCCCAAACGGTTTTCCTATCGGTAGCACAACTTGTCCGAAATGTGTGTTTAACACGTTCGCTGCTGAACCGTAGAAAGATAACAAAGCTATGCACATTTCTGCTACTGCAGCAATCATATGAGTTACATCGTACATAATATTAAATGAACTTAAAGATAATCCAATAAATAGGAAATCAATAAAGACGAAAATAAAGAACAAAACTTTATGTGTTTCCATGGCCCCAATCGTCATAAAGAGACTGAAAATCAAATAGCCAATAAATGCAAAACCAAGTTGTTTTGGATCGCCATTTGCAGCAAGTTTTTCACCGAAAAAGCCTAACTGAATCATCCATGTTGTTCCAACACCAAACCAAAATAGTCCGAATGCTCCAAATGCAGTTGTTCCAAATATATTGTTATGCTTCGCATCTAGTATCGAGGCATAAACTTGAGCGAGACCGCCTAGGAAAAATACCCATGGCAAGAGATAAGAAAGTCCCTCTGTTAAGCCTAGTTTTTGTGATGATGCTACAAATGTTACCATCGCAAGACCGAATAAGCCTAACGCGGATGGATCTGCTGTTGTTATTTTTACTTGTGTGTGATTCTGAGTACCCATTATTTCCTCCTTAAAAAACATACTTATGTAATGTATCGGAAAAGACAAAGAGTGTCAATACTGGCTTTTCCAATGAAACATATAAACCGTATGATTCCAGAATCCCACTTAAAGAGATGTTTTCGTTTATTTTCTCCCGTTTTCTCACGATTTCATTTTCAAACTAAATCGAAAATCAGAGGAACATTGCCTATTTGTTAAAATATAGCTTAAATAAGTTGCGGGATAACAGAGGTGAAATGATATTTCCATCCTATGGCCGCAGTTGGTTTTCCGTATTACCTTCATAAAGAGGAACTCTTCCTAACAGCATGCTGGATAAAAAAGCCCTATCCGTCAGTTAAAATGTACCCTATGGTCAGAAATAAGACACCGTGACCTCAAAATGATTAGGCACTGGAGTTTGACATTGAAACTACGTCCAAAAGGATGACTTATGTGAGTCATCCTCTTCATTGTTGCTAATACCTACAAGCTATTTTAATGTTGAGTTACTAAATTCCCCTGTTTCATCTCAAGTTCTTCATTTATTTTTACTACGTATTGATCATAGTCAGGTTGCTCTTCTTCAAGTAATTGCAGCATGTATTTACCAATCACTTCTTCAGCTTGTTTTAAATCGATACTTTGTCCATTTTCAAACGCACTTTCTCGTTTTCCATTCATAATTGTCTTTTTAGCTTTGTTTAACCAAGGATACATTGTTTGTACGACGGAACTATTCGATAAGAAATAAGTTGCTGTATTTCCTCCAAGTAATGTAATTTGCTCTGAAATTTCATTACTATTTAACCAATTCAAAAATTCAATACTTTCATTTAGTTTGTTCGTATTTTTTGTAATTCCTAAAATACCTCCACCTAATAAAGGAGTATCTCCTGGTACATTTGCAATACCAATTGAATCTTTAATATTACTTTGGGACACAACGGATAAGTGGTTCATAAATCCAATGACCATTGCCGATTTTCCGTCTACAAAGGATTTTACTTCTTCTCCCCACCAATTCGTATCCACTACGTTTGAATTCCGATAACTTTCATATAGAAGTTTCATCGCATCTTTCGCAATACTCTCATCTAGTTTTATTTCTGAATCATTTAATAGTACGCCTTTAAGCGAATAATACCTAAGTAAATACTCAGTAGCTATCGTCCCCACATTCCCAGTAATCATCGATGTCCCATTTAATTCTTTTACTAAATCAAAATCACTTTCATTTATGAATTTTAGAATTTCATTATACATATTAAAATTCGTTGGGATTTTTAATTCTGATTTCGTTTTCTCAAAATATTTCCGTTTCACAATTTCATTTTCAAAAATATCTTTTCGGTAAAATAGCATTTGAATACTAATATCAAATGGTAGAGCATAGGTCACGTCATTAATATTCGCATAGTAGTCTTTTAAAAAATACGGGATATTTTCTAACACACGATCCACGTTATGATTTAGGCCTTGTAAATTCTGATAGATTTTCTGACCGTACCAAGATAGTCCCACAACGTCTAAACGAATAATGTCATAGTTTTTCCATGCTTCATCATCTTTAATAATTTCAAAAATCTCACTCGTCTTTTTTATTACTAAATTGACATGTATATTTGTGTTTTTTTCAAAGTGTGGGATTATTTTCTTTAAAGCTTTGGTCGTTGGTGATTCAATTGTTAAAATGTTCATTTGTGAATCAAATTTACTATAATTCAAATGCTTATTTAAAAAACCAATATTATGATACACTTTTGCATGGCTCTTATTTTTCAAATGAATATTAAGTATAATTTTCTTGACCACACTTTCACCTAAATAGCCATAATCCTGAAAATAATAGAGTATCTCATTGCTATACGTATTTTTGAAGGGTGCCATCGCAATCATTTTAGGTAAAGGTTTCGATGACCCATAATGATAAGCCTTAAGCAGCTTTACTGCTTTTGATACATTTGTCGTAATGATGAAATCGAATGACGTATTTTGAATCATATTGAATGCATTTTCATATTCGTGGGCCATATTTGACTGCTCAATCACGATATTTTTATTGTTTACTTGATATAAAAATGATGAAATAAAGTCACTTTCATTCGAATATTTAGCTTCATCCGTAAAAACACCAATTGTCTTCTTATTAAAATGATTCAAATAATTTGCCATGTCCACGCCAACTTGTTTGAAATCAAAAGAGATATACTCTAAGGCATTTTCGACATGACGATTAATAAAAATAATATCGCTTTTATTTATTGTAAGTTGATTATAGTATTCATTAGCATCCTCTAAAGATGAAACTGTAATAATTCCTGAAGGTCTCTCTTTGATAATTTCTTTAATAATTTCTACTTCTTTTATTGGGTTATCATACGTACAATACAAATTCACATGATACCCTCTTGCAGTTGCCTCTTTTAATGCACTCTCGTAAAATGTGACATATTCATCTAAAGCAAGAGTTGGTAAAATCATAATAATTGTTTGGCTATCACCTGAACGTAGTAACTTCGCATTTTTGTTGAGATTATAACCTAATTTTTCTGCTGCTCTCAGAACAAGCTCCATCTTTTTAGAGCTAACATTCCCTTTGCCATTCAACACATTGGAAACAGTCCCGTGTGAGACACCAGCTGCTTTCGCAATATCTAAAATTGTTACCATCCTGTTTTGTTTCACTCCTAAAAGAACAATAAAGTTCTTCCAATTTTAACAAAGATCCTTATTTCATTAGTCATTTTCAATAAAACTCTACATAAAATTAACAATTCCAGCCTTTTAGAATATTTATAAGATCATCATAGGCCCCTTTATTGGATAGAACCCAATCGCCACGATCTAAATAATGTAATTTTCGACCATCAAAGTGAGAAGTTTTCAAACCTAATTCTTTTGCAAAGACAAGTTGGGCCGCTAAATCCCAAGGTCCAGATTTTGACGTAGCAAATGCAACAAACTTACCGGTAATGACATGAATACTATCAATGCCTCCACAGCCAAAGTAACGAATATCAAAGGATTCCTCAGCCAACCGTCCAAAGCACTCCTTCCCAGCCCACTCTCTGACATCTGCTGAAATCAGCCCTTCTTGTAAAGTAACCTCTTCTTGAATCGGTAATTTGTTACCATTAACAAACGCCCCTTTATTTTCAATGGCATAATATAAATCGTCATTCATCACATCAAAAATATAACCTAACTTACCGATATCATTTTCATAGTAAGCAATTAAAATACAAAAATGGTCTTGTTGTTTCACAAAGTTTGCGGTACCATCAATCGGATCAATGATCCAAATATGCTCTCTTTTATCACTTATTTTTAATTCTGGAGATTCTTCCCCAACAATTATGTGTGCCGGATATGTTCCCTTAATTTTTTGAACAAGAAAATCTTGAACCTTTTTATCGATATTCGTCACTAGATCTTTTCGATTTAATTTTGTTTCAATTGTTAATTCTTCTGAAAAAGAACCTTTAATAATTGGAACAATTTCGTTTAACCATTCTACAATTTGAGTATGAATGATTTGTAAGTTCTCCATATTTTCTCCTCTTTTCCTATGCTTAAAAAGCTTACTATTATTTAGTAAACTTAAGCTTTTGTCTATAGTTATTTAAATGGTTTGGCCAATCTGTTTGGATAATGTCTGCACCTTTTTCTATAAGCTTTTGCCAACCGTGTTCTGGGCCTTTTATAATTGAAGCATCATCATCAAATTTTGCAAATAAAATGATTTCCTCATCAAGTTTAATCGCATTGATCCATATGAATAAACCTTTATCTTTGATGCTTTTAATCGTTTCATCCTGGAAGAATGGACTTTTCACATCCTCTGCAATGATCTCCATGGCAACAAGGTTAATATTTTGATAGGCTTCAGCCTCTTCGATTTCTGGCAACTTTTTAATGATTGGCATATATGAATATTTCACCGGATGGGCATTCAAAATGTCCAAATAGCTCTTTTTAACTGGTGATTTTAAGAGAATTTGATCTTCCATGTCAAATTGATCAAGAAAAGGTAGGAGTGTATCCCAATATTCCCAGGAACGATCAAGATTGATAAGAATGTTTCCTTTAATTGTATTCAATACATTTTCTAATTTCTCAACTTTAAAATTCACACTATGACCAATATTATTTCGATAATTGAGCGTGTCAATTTCGGTTGAATCCATCGTTTTTATGTTACGGTCTTGCCCTAAAAGCCTTTTTTCATTCCCGTCATGAAAAATATAAAACTTTCCATCTGTCGAACGAATAAGATCAATTTCTAGCATATCTGCTTTTGATTGAACGGCCGCATGAAAAGCAGGAATCGTATTTTCAACAATATTCCCCATGCTACTTCCTCGATGGACAGCGATTAAAAATGGATGAATTTTCAATTTTTGTTTCATTAAAGTCATATTAAACCTCTTTTATAAAATATTTTTCTTCTTACTTCCTCTACCATAAACAAAATAAATAACAACTGCAGATATGGCCATTAAAATAACTGAGTACACAAAGTTCATCGCTTTTGCATCGATCGAAGCGGTTGGGTCGGTATTATTCCGAATCACAATACCAAGCGGTTGATAAAATGGATGATATAAAAAGACTGTTAAATCATAATCTGCTAATTGGCTATTAAAGTTTAATGCGAGTATTGCTAACGTTGTCGGTAAAACGATTGGTAGGATGACTCTAACGAAGGTATAGAATGAACCTGCACCTAGATTTTTTGCTGCATCCTCGAGCGAGCTATCGAATGAATAGTAGGCTGCTTTTAGGATCCTCAAGGTAAATGGGATTTTTTCAATCACATAAGCGATCAACAATAAGCTTAATGTCCCTGTTAGAACAATATTTCCTAAAATGGGCATCGGTTTATCGTAGGTGATAATTAAACCTAAAGCCATTAATATACCTGGGATTAACCAAGGTATATGGAATGAATACTCTAACGAAGTTGTTAATTTATTGTTATATTTGTGGATAATTCGTGCGATACATAACATGGCAGCTACAACAATAATTGCCGTTAGCCCAGAATAAATGATACTAATCACGAATGGTTCATATGATGAAGCATCTGTTAGAATCTTGATGTAATTATCTAATGTAAAGTGCTCCCATGAAAGTGTGCCCGTACTGATGCTATACGTATCGGTAAATGAGAAAATAATGACAGCCATTATTGGCAGCACATAGATGGCAAATAGAACATAGGCAAATAAGTGAACAATAAAGTTGGCAGCCTTATTTTCAATTTTTTGCTTCTCAATTTTTGTTTTTACTTTTGAAACTGACATATAAAAGCCTTTTTTCTCAGCTCTCGTAATAAAGTAAAGTAACGCGATTTGTGAAATACCTAAAAATATGGCTAACAATGCGGCAAGATCTCTTGAACTCATACTATTAGCAAACGTTAGAATCATTGGGCTAATTGTTTGAAAGTCTTTCCCTCCTACAATTAACGGAGCAGACATCGCACCGAGTCCTGAGGCAAATAACAATACGGATAATGTCGTTAATACAGGTCTTAACACAGGTACGACAACTTTGATGAGAATTTGCCAAGGTGAAGCCCCCATATTTTTGGCTGCTTCAACAGTTTGATAATCAATGCTTTTAATTGCATTCGATAGAAAAATGATATGATTCGTCGTACAAGCAAAGGTCATGACAAACACAACTGCTGGGTAACCGACAAACCAATCCGGATTCATCGTCGGAAAGATTTTCACTAATAATGTCGTTAAAAATCCTGAATTCCCATAGATAAACTGATAGCCCGATACTAAGATAAGTCCGCCGTAGATCATCGTCGTAAAATAACCAAGTCTCAAGATTTTTGCTCCTTTGATGGCAAAGTAATCTGTGACTAAAACTAAGAAAACTCCGGTAATGTTTACAGTGATGACGAGTGTTATCCCTAAAATAAAGCTATTCAGTAAACTGTTCATCGCTCTTTTAGATGATAACAATTTTTGAAAAGGCTCTAATGAAAAGGCTCCATCTGCAAAAAATGTCGTATAAAGAATATTTACATTTGGGAGAACAAGAAATGCCGCAATAAACCATGTGAGGATAATTCCAACAAGCCAAAGATAGATTTTATTATGAACATGAATGTTTATAAATTTCTTCATCATGATTCTCCTAGTATTGAAGTATGTCTTTGGGATTAATAAATAATGTCACATCGTCGCCCTCTAAATATTGGACATTTCCATCTTCTTTTTCGATATTTGCAAGATAAGTTCCCATAACTTCATATTTATATTGAGAGTATGTGCCATAGAATTCTTTCGACATAACCTTTGCCTGAAGTGCAACGGAATGTTGATCACCTTCTAATACTTTCGTTTTTATCTTTTCTGTTCGAATATAATATTTCTTAGCAGGATCTACTTTCATATTCGTTTTTCTGGAGATTTCTTCGATTATTTCCTGACTAATTACATTGGCATCACCAATAAAATTACAGACAAACTCTGTTTTTGATTGATTGTAAATTTCCTCTGGTGTACCTACATGTTCAACAACACCGTTATTAAAAACCGCTACTCGATCTGACAATGTTAAGGCCTCTTCTTGGTCGTGTGTCACATAAACCGTTGTAATCCCTTGTTCAAGTTGCAATTTTTTTAGTTCTTTTCGTAATTGTTTGCGAAGCTTTGCATCTAAGTTTGATAATGGTTCATCTAACACGATGATCTTAGGAGCAAGTGCTAATGCCCGTGCAATCGCCACACGTTGTTGCTGTCCACCTGATAATGCTGAGACATTTTTTATAAGTTGCTCATCCGTTAAATCGACAACCTGTGCTATTTCTTCAACGCGCTTTTTGATCTCTTCTTGTTTATTTTTTTGAACTTTTAACCCGAAGGCAATATTTTCATACACAGTCATTGTAGGGAATAAAGCATAGCTTTGAAATACCATACCAATTTTCCTTTTTTCAATGGGCGTATTTGTCAGATTTTCTCCATCGACAATGATCTTCCCATTGGTCGGTGTAATAAATCCTACTAACGTTCTTAAAGTCGTTGTTTTCCCACAACCAGATGGTCCTAAAAATGTGAAAAATTCTCCTTCTTTTATATTTAAATTTAAGTTTTGTATCGCAACAAAATCACCAAATTTTACTTGTATATCTTGAAACGTAATCAAGTGATATCCTCCTTCTCAATGAAAACCGCCAAATCCTTTATGGTTCGACGATTTATAAGGTTTTCTTAATAAGAGTTAAGAAAAGTTTGATAACTTTTAGCTGTCCCGCCTTGATTAGCCCTTTTGGTTAATCAAGGCGCTTTCGCTTTTCTAATTAGAAAATTTCTAATTCAATTTTTTCCACCCAATCGTCAATATGTTCAGCAATGAACGTGTAATCCATTTTTTGAATCGTTGTGATTTCACCAATTTGTTTCATTTTGTCTGATGCTTTTTCAACTGCTTTTGTATTTACAGGTAAAGAGCCAAATTGTTCAGCCCAAGCACCTTGAACTTCTGCACTACCAAACCAGTTAATAAATTCTTCTGCTACAGCCGTATCTTGGTCTTTCCCTTTATTAATGATTCCGACTTGCTCAACTGTAGTTGGTACACCAACTTCTGGTGACACGATACCTGCTTCAAATCCAAATTCCTCTTCGATACCAGGTAATCCGCTTGAATACGTGAATGAAATTGGTACTTTTCCTGATGCAAGATTTGCGTTAGCATCTTCACCTTCTGGCGTTTTATATCCATTGTCAAAGAATACTCCAATTTCCTTCCAACCTTCTTCAGATATACCTAAGTCACCATTTTTATCTACATGTCTCATTAACATTCCGTAGATAACAGAGCGATTTGTGCCTCCTCCTAAATTAGCTGGAACATGGTATTTCCCTTTAAATTCTTCATTTTCAATTAAGTCTGTCCAATCTTTAGGAGCTGTTTCTTCTGTATACACATCTTTGTTATAAATCATAAAAATTCGTTGTTCTACTAGTGGATGATAGAAGTTATCTTTATCGCTTGAACCTTTTGGTGTTTCGGCAGTCCATTCTGGCTCAAACGGAACAAGTAAGTCATTTGTTTTTAATGTTTCAAAGTTCATTTGATTTAGCCCAAACACAACATCTGCTAAAGGATTGTTCTTTTCTGAAACTAAACGGTTTAAAAGATCTCCACCGCCTGCTTCTACAATTTTAAGTTCAAAGCCTGATTCAGCAGCTTTTTTAGTTAACCAATCTCCACGTCCATCAGATACAGAGTTTGAATAAACAACAAGAGATTTCTTTTCATCTTTTGTGTCTGTTGCTGTATCTTTTTTTGTTGAATCATTACTCATACAACCTGCTAAGATACTAGCGACCAACATGAATGCTATTACGAGTAGAAGCGGTTTTTTTACTTTCATCATTTTTCTCCTTTTTGTAAGTTTAAGTTTTTTATCAAAAAATTCTGTCATAAGAGAACATTCTTTATTTCATTAAATACTTTTTGTCGTGATTACTACCGCTCCTTTCTTTTTTTTGGAACGTGTCAATTTTTATTACAAGGTTATTATATAAGCTGATTTTTTATAAAACAATGCAATTTACTTAGTCTTAAAAAAGATTCACACAAGCTTTACATTGTTTACAATTCTAGTGAAATATAGGGATTTCAAATAAATTGACGCATTCAAAAGATAGGTATTGGAATGTGCAAAAATAAGTGTTTAGGACAATTATTAAAAGTGTAAAAGAATCCTATTTTTTACTTTTATTTATTCAACTTTATCTTTTAAACCGTCATGCAATATAAGCTTAGATTTTATAAACTAATTATGAAATGGACTCCTAATACATATGGTTTAACTAAGATTAGAAATGAGCAAGTACTCTTTTCAGACTTTTGTATGAATCCGCTAGTATTTAGGAGGGAATTCAATGTTGTTGACCATTTTAATAATCCTTTTAGTCGTATTTATCGGTGGGCCACTCTGTTTATTTCTATGGCTTAAAACTGTTTCCAAGAAGCCCCAGCATTCCATTATTCGCGCACATCCGTATTTAGGATGGCTTCGGTACCTTTTAGAAAAGATGGGGCCAGAGTTTAGACAATATTGGTTTGACAATGATAATAGCGGCAAACCCTTTACACGGTCGGAATTCTTAAGCGTTGTCTTTTCAGCAAAATATCGTAACGATCTTTTAAGTTTCGGATCCAAGCGAGATTTTGAAAAACCGGGTTACTATATAGCAAATGGATTATTCCCCCTATTAAACGAGGAATTAAGAGTTGATAATCAAGAAAAGGTTCATGCAATGAAATATCAAATTGACCATGAGGGACTATTTACACGACGTGAACACCTTGAGAAGGATGAAGTCAATCGTTGGCTCTATCATGAGGAAGATGAGATAATAGTTGGCCCCGATCGAGATCTGCCATGGAAATTATGCGGTCCTTTTGGTGCCTCTGCTACGTCTTATGGAGCTGTAGGCGAAAGTTATATCCTTTCGACAGGTAATGGTAGTAAGATGGCAGGTGGCTCGTGGATCAATACAGGTGAGGGTGGAATTGCACCGGAGCATTTAAAGAGTAATGCAGATGTTGTTGCACAGATTGGACCAGGTTTATTTGGATATCGGGATGATAATGGGAACTTTTCACTCGAAGAATTTAGGTTGAAAGCCGAGGAATCAAATGTAAAGGCATTTGAACTAAAATTTGGTCAAGGGGCGAAAATTCGTGGCGGCCACTTAGAAGGTGAAAAAGTAACACCAAAGGTCGCAAGCATTCGTAATGTACCAGCTGGTAAAACCATTAATTCACCTAATCGCTTTCCTTTTTTGCATAATCCAATGGAAGCGTTGAAGTTTATCAAAACACTTCAAAATGAAGGTGGAAAGCCTGTGGGAATTAAAATTGTCGTAGGATATCATTCTAATTTAGATGAATTTTTCGAGACTATGAAAAGATTTCAAATCTATCCAGATTTCATCACAGTGGATGGTGGCGAAGGCGGTACTGGTGCCACATATAAATCAATGGCAGATTCCATGGGGATCCCTCTCTATCCGGCATTAATTACCGTAGTGGATAAAGCCCACCAGTATGGCATTCGCAATAAGCTAACGATTTTCGCCTCAGGAAAGTTAATATCCGCTGATAAAATTGCGATGGCTCTTGCTATTGGGGCGGATGCTGTTAACTCTGCGAGGGGTTTTATGATTGCAAACGGCTGTATTATGGCTTTGCAATGCCACACAGGAAAATGCCCTACAGGCATAACCACTACAGATCCAAAATATCAAGATGCACTCGTTCCGGAAGAAAAGCAATGGCGTGTTATGAATTATATTATTAATGTTCGGCAGGGGCTTTTTGCATTGGCTGCTGCTTGTGAAATCGATACACCAAGAAAGTTTTCTCGAGAACATATCGTATTTAATGATGCTGAAGGAAAGATGAAAAGGTTATCCGATCTATTTCCAATTCCAGGATCTTCTGTAGAAATTAAAAAAGATTTATGAGATGAGAAAGGAACTACACAGCTAAGTTACTATAGGAATAGAATATTAGCTTACATTATAGTGCGTGTTCAAAAAGGAGGATAAAAAGAGTCGAGAAGTGATCGTCTCGAGGGCCGTAGCGACAGAGCTTTGATGCAATTTGACAGCCATTTTTACCGGACTTTTTGAACAACCTCTTATAGTACTACCAGGAGTTTAGTTGGGAAGATTTATCTATTATTATTCTTTAAGAGCTTAAGGAAACTAGCTGAAATGTCTCATAGTTCAGCATGAAATACATGCATTCCAAACTCTGACATCTACAGCTATTACTGAAATGAGTACAAGTGCTGCAAAAATGACAGAAGGCTCGAATGCTGTCGCAGCAATCGAAAATGATTTGGAGTCTGTTCTCGTTGCAGTGCGCAATGTCAACAATGAAATCCAAGACGTATCGGCAGTAACAGAAGAAGTGCTTGCTTCAATGGAGGAAGTCATATCGCTCGCAACAGATAATGCCAGTCGTACTTATTCTGTGGCAGAAGCATCAGACATACAAAAGGATGGAATGGATTCACTCGTCAAAATGATTCAATTGTTTAATCGTTCATCTGCAAATCTTCGCACAGCACTTGAAAAGTTCAAATAAGTTAATTAGCACAATAAGGATATCCCAAGACGAAAGGATCAGGACCCACTATCCTTGCTTAATAGGAAGCTTCAATCATAGGGTAGGGTCCCTTCTTCTCCAATTACTCTATACCTTAAACTGCGGGTCTTACTGCCCGTTAATGCAGGATAAATTATATATTTTACATCTTTTTTCTTATGATAGGACAAAAAGGCTAACTCCAAACTAAATTAGCCTTTTTGTCTATTTTTTTAAAATCTACATTTGGTTATTGACATTACTCCCCTATCGTTATATGGTTAATTACATAAGTAACTAACCAATATGGTGGTGAGGCAGTGAATAACTTAATTGACGATGGCCGGCCTATTTTTGTCCAGATCGCAGAACGGATTGAAGATGACATTATTGAAGGTGGTCTTCCTGAAGAAGCACAAGTTCCCTCAACGAATCAGTTCGCCGCATTTTACAAAATCAATCCTGCAACTGCTGCCAAAGGCGTGAATTTGCTAGTGGATGAAGGTATTTTATACAAAAAGCGGGGGATTGGCATGTTTGTTGCAGAAGGAGCACGAACAAAAGTAATCGAAAAACGAAAAGAGCAATTTTTCGAAGAGTATGTGATCACGATGATTCGTGAAGCAGAGAAGCTTGGTATTACAGCTGATCAGTTGACGGATATGATCCAGAGAGGAGATAACAAACGATGAAAAATGTGATTGAAGTTAAACAGCTGAATAAATCGTATGGAAAATTTAATGCAATTCATGACACTAGTTTCACCATGCAGGCAGATAAAATCTACGGACTTCTCGGCAGAAACGGTGCAGGTAAAACAACTTTAATGAAAATGATCACAGCACAAATTTTCCCTACAAGTGGTGATTTAAAAGTATTTGGGGGAAATCCCTATGAAAATGCTAACGTCCTTAGCCAAATTTGTTTTATTAAAGAGAGCCAGAAATACCCTGATCATTACAATATCCTTGACGTATTAGACGTTTCTAAATCCATTTTTCCAAATTGGGATGTCGACTTTTCTAGGCTATTGATCGAGGATTTCAACTTACCCCTCAAGAGAAGGATAAAAAAGCTATCCAGAGGAATGCTTTCTGCAGTAGGAATTGTGATAGGACTTGCAAGTCGGGCTCCTCTAACCATTTTTGATGAACCATACTTAGGTCTCGATGCGGTTTCAAGAGGTCTCTTTTACGATCATTTGATGGAGGATTATGTTAAACATCCACGAACAGTGATTTTGTCTACCCATTTGATTGATGAAGTGAGCAACTTGCTTGAACATATTTTAGTCATTGACAACGGGAAGCTGATTATTGATCAAGATGCAGAGGAGTTACGGGGTAAGGCTTTCACAGTCACCGGGCAAACATCTAAGGTGGAAGCGTTTCTTATTGGAAAAGAAACGGTGCACCGTGAGCCGTTCGGTGGATTACTATCCGCTACTGTCATTCGCAACCAAAACGGTTCTGATCAAAAACAAGCGGAAGCAAATGGACTTGAGATCTCCCCTGTTTCCTTACAGCAACTTATCGTCCATTTGACAAGTGGAAAATCTGAACAAAAAGGAGCGATGGCGAAGTGAATAGAATTACTGGCGTTTTAAAACTTCATTCTCGTGATAAATGGTCGTGGATTTACATTCCAGCTATCGTACTGTTTTCTAGTTTTGTGGTGAATCTAATCGTAAGTTTCTTATTCATGAATCAAGAAGATATGTATACAGGTGGGCTAACTTCAATTGTCATTTACCTTTTTGTAGCAGGAATTATCGTAGTAGGAAAAACATTTCCATTTGCGATCGGCATGTCGATTAGAAGAATCGACTATTTTATCGGGTCTGCAATAATCGGAATGATCAGTAGTGCGTTCTTCACAAGTTTGATTTTCTTATTCGCCCAATTAGAAAAACAGACGAATGGCTGGGGCACTAGACTCCACTTTTTCCACTTTCCCTATGTCAATGATGGTACACTCTTGGAACAATTTATTCTGTACATGATTCTTTTTCTCAATATGTTCTTCTTAGGCTTTTTAATAGCCAGTTATTCACGGCGTTTTGGTCGCAAAGGGATGTTCATTGGGGCGATGGCCTTCTTACTGATTGGAAGTATAGCGGTCTTTCTTGTGCATCATTTCGAAGCTTGGGGAAGCATCTTTAGTTGGTTTGCTAGCCAGACAGCTGTACAAATCGCCTATTGGCTCGTACCTTTCACTCTCCTCTATCTACTTGGCTCATACCGCATGTTGCGGCGGGCAGTCATTTAATCTCTCACAGGAGAAAAATATTTGATATAGAAAATAACACATTTCAGATGCATACAGTAAAACAAGGATTGAACCTTAAGGTAAATCGAACAAATTTCACCAATAGATCCACAGCACAATTCAAAAGGAAACAAGAAGTTGATGTGATTATTGACATCAACTTCTTGTCTTAATGCTTTATTACATCAATAATTAATAAGGTGACGCACTCCACACGCACTGAGTGCATATGGAAGTATATGGGGTACCGGTTAGTTACAACGCTTGCGGCTCTCTTATCCCCTATATTTTAAAGCTAGTCCTTTTAAGAAATTCCTAGCGTATCGATCACCACACTCTTTATAATTCCTATGACCTTCTTTTCTTAATATAGCGCTTAATTCTCCTTTTGTTATCATGACTCCTGCTTCTTCTAAGATATCAAGCATATCCTCACTTGTTAATGTTAGGGCTATTTTCAATTTCTTTAGAAGAATATTATTAACACTTTCCGTATTCTCTACAGACAGTGCTGGGCTTTTAGGTTGTCCTGGTTTTGGATCTTGTTTCCCACGTTTAAAAATAATTAAGCCATTGAAAAATGACTCTAACATCATATTATTGCATATTATATTCTCTTCATTTTCAGTTATATCATCATCATTGTCAGCTTCATTATGGTAACTGTCCTTTAATTTTGTGAGCATCTTTAGCACGTCTTCTGTTGTTACTTCAATACCGCCAAGTTTAAATATCTTTACCATATCTGTATTTTTTATATCTAGAGCATATCTTAATCTAATTAATATATCATGATTATTCATGTATAAACCTCCTATAATATTGCCTATTTGCACAGTAGCTTCATCATTTTTATTGCCCTTTTTAAAAACTACCATGAGATCTTAACGAGGAATTTCTTCACAAACTAATTGAATGGATTGAAATGAAAGAAGAAAGAAGTCCGAGAATCTTTTATAGATTCTCGGACTGTTACATATCTTCTATTTTTTTTCGAGCAATACACAGCACTCGACATGTGTCGTCATCGGGAACATATCCACAGGCTGAATTTCAACCGTCTGATACCCTCCATCTTCTAAAATACGTAGATCACGAGCAAGTGTTGCCGGATTGCATGATACGTAAACAACCTTCTTCGGCTTCATTTCGATAATCGTGTTTAGCAGTGTTTCCTCACAGCCTTTACGTGGTGGATCGACTACTAATACATCGGCGCGGTTCCCGTCCTGATACCATTCAGAGATGACGTTTGCTGCTTCGCCAACTTCAAATTCAACATTGTTAATTTCGTTGATAAGAGCGTTACGACGTGCGTCAGCAATTGCTTCTGGCACAACTTCCACCCCAAGAACATGCTTAGCATTTTGGGCAAGGGATAGTGAAATAGTCCCAATTCCACAATAAGCATCAATCACAGTCTCTTTTCCAGTAAGTCCGGCAAATTCAAGTGCTTTGCTATAAAGTACCTTTGTTTGATCAGGGTTAATTTGGTAAAAGGATAACGGCGAAATAGCAAATTTCACGTCGCCAATATAATCATAAATGACATCATTGCCCCAAAGAACCTTTGTTTTTTCACCCATGATGACGTTTGTTCGTTTTGAATTCACATTATGAACAATCGATTTCACATGCGGCAAACGAGCCGTGATTTCTTCGACAAGATTATTTTTTTGTAGCAGTTTAGCCGTTCTTGTTACAAGCACAATCATCAGCTCTCCGGTTTGTTTTGCATAACGGGCCATAATGTGACGAAGCACACCTTGGTGATGTTTCTCGTTATACGGCTCTACACCAAGTTCATTGCAGATTTCTTTCACAGTTTGAATCGCTTCATTGACAGCCGGGTGCTGGATGATGCTTTCATTTGTATCAACAATTTCATGGCTACGTGGTTTAAAGAATCCTGCGATAAGTTGGCCATCTTTTTCACCAACAGGAACCTGAGCTTTATTGCGGTAGTGTAAGGGTTCCTTCATGCCAATAATCGGATGAATCGTTACATCCTCAAGTTTGCCAATTCTTGCCATCACTTCACGGACTGTTTTTTCTTTGAATTGTAGCTGACCTTCATAACTCAGGTGATGAAGCTGACTACCACCGTATTTATGCGCTTCTTCTTTTTTCACTTCTACGCGGTTTTTACTTTTTTCTTTCAGTTCCATTAAGCGACCAAATCCGTAGCCTTTGTTCGTCTTCGTTACTTTGATTTGTGCTTTTTCCCCAGGCAATGCGTAGGGAACGAAAATTGGGTAGCCATCGACCTTAGCAACACCTGACCCATCATGTGTTAAGTCCTCAAATTCTACATCTATTACATCATTCTTTGAAACGGGAATTGTTTTTTCCATTGTATACTTCCTTTTCTATCGAAATGCTTACAGTTCAAACAAAAACTGCAGCAGTATCCATCATATATTTAGAACTCTTATTTTATCACATATTCACTAGACAAACAAAAGCACCTTTTAGCAAAGTCTTTCATAAAATAAATAAAACTTTCAAAATAAATGTGGACATGCGTATATGATTTGGCTTTTAAAGCAAAATAAGGGAAAAAGTGAGGTGAGCAAAATGGGATTGTTCCAAACGATTTCTGCCTGGAATACCGCTAGACAAGAAAAACATATAGCGCTTATGCAAGATAAAGGGCTATGTCCGGATTGCCGCGGTCGGGGCTTCAGCTCGTATGCACCTTATGAATATGGCTACACGAATGTGTACGATTGTTCAGGCTGCAACGGTAGCGGCTCTTATGTAGATTGGGTAGAAACAACTAATCAAACTGAAGGCTAAGGAACTAACAAAAAATACGGCCTGTAAAGCCGTCTTTTTTGTTAGTTCCTACATTTCTTCGCTTCTTCAAAGAATTGCTTTAATGTAGGGAGCAATTCTTGAGACTCCAAATTGAAGCTTCCTGATGAGCCGTCAGTAATAGTTTTAACGCGGGCACCTGGGACAGAGCGCAGGTATTCCTTCGCTCCTTCCTCTGTCAATCCGATTCCCTCCTGACTACCTCGAAGGACTAATACCGGACAATTAACATGGCCCAGTTGTTTCCAAAATGGCTGTTCATGGGAATCATGTTCGATTGCTTTTAATGTATCGAGCGTCATATGAGTTAGCGCAGTTCTCCCTGTTTTTTGAACAAGAAGATTGGCCCATCCCTTTGGTAAATCTGTTTCAACAGCAGGATAATCGCCAATGATGAGTCCTTTCAAGCGACTTAGGTTTTCCATCGCAAATCCTAAAGCATAAACCACGCCACGATGAAAACCAAATAGGACGAAATTTTCAATATGGATATGATTAATCACGCTTTCAATATCTGTTACATGATCCTCTAGCGTATATCCCATTTCTGGTGCATCACTTCGCCCTCTTCCACGCATCGTAATAACAAGAGCACGACGGGGCGCAAGAGCACGAAGAATATCCTCGTACTCTTCCCCTGTCTCCGTCAAACCGGGAATGATGACGAGTGGGGGTTCTGTAGACGGTCCAGTGTTGTCGATATAATGGATACGAATATCTCCATTTTTAACCCAACCTTCAAGCATTACATTCCCTCCCTTATGACAGCTGTTTCACCATATATTCATAATCATGCCCGTTAATTTGTCTGCGATTCACAGTTTTATATCCAAGTTTATTGTATAAACCGTGTGCACGTGTATTTTCTACCTCAACATTTAAAGAAATCCTTCTATGTCCTTTTGATATCGCAAGCTCCTGGGCCGCTTCAATCAAGGCAGTTCCTATTCCTCGTCCCCAAAACTGCGGGTTGACACTCACTGTATCGATATAAAAATCTTCCGGTTCCGCTTCTTTCTCAGTCGTTATCTCCGAATTATTATTCTTCTCTCTTAAACGATCCACGATTGGTCCATCCAGTTGTTCTGCATCACTTCCAAGATAGGTTACAATAAGTCCTGCTACATTTCCTTCAATTTCTATGATCAGCGTATTCTCATAGCTTAATCGGTTATCAGGATGACTGAAAAAATAGTGAAGCACTTCTAAAATGGCTTCCTCTTCCTGTTCACTTGTTAACGCTTCAGCAATATCCTGAATCGCCAATCGAATCAAATAAGCGGATATCTGTCCATCCGCTGGTACGGCTTGTCTGATCATCATTTTTTTGTTCTCCTCAAATTAGAAAGAGAATGTCCCAAAAGGGTCTGACCTCACACTAAAATACACAGATTATTATGGAATACACCTAATACTGTATAGTTGTATGGTCTGCCACTTTAGTTTTGAGACATCCTCCATTTTACTCATTTATATTTCCAGCTTATTTGCGGGATCGTCATGTAGCGCATTTTCCGGAATGAAAACATCGAAATGACGATACTGACTGACGAATTCTGCAGGAGCTAGTCCACCAAATTCACCATCTAAATTTAGCATCATTTCATTTTTAGCGGTTACTTTAATTCGATTTGCTTTTACATAAATCACATTTTTATCATGAACATGCTCCCCGCGTAAAGCAAGTGATGCTACTCTGATAAAGTCGGCTAGGTTTGTTTTCTTTAAAATTAATAGCGTAAACATGCCATCATTTAGCGAGGCGTCAGGTGCTAGTTTTTCAAAGCCGCCTACAGAGTTCGTGTTCGCAACAAGGAAAAGCATAATTTCCCCTTCAAAAAACTTCCCGTCATATTCAATCGTTACATCCGTCGCTCGAATCGATGGTAGCATTTCAATGCCCTTCATGTAATAAGCCAATTGACCGAGCATTGTTTTTAACTTTATCGGTACCTCGTAGGTAAGCTCCGTTAACCGACCGCCCCCTGCAATATTGATAAAATATTTTTCGTTCATTTTCCCAATATCAATCGGCATCGTATGGCCCTTTGTAATAATATCCACCGCAGCATCAATCGAACGCGGCACATGAATAGCTCGCGCAAAGTCATTCGTTGTTCCGGTCGGGATCACACCAAGTTTAGGCCGATTTTCCGCTCCGGCAAGGCCATTTACAACCTCATAGATGGTACCGTCACCGCCCGCAGCAATGACAACATCATATCCTCGTTCAATTGCAATTTCTGCAGCACGTGTTGCATCGCCCGCCCCTGTTGTAGCATGACAGGAAGCTTCATACCCTGCCGCTTCAAGCTTAGCTAATACGTCCGGTAAGTTTTTCCGAATCATTTCTCGGCCTGATGTCGGATTATAAATCAATCTTGCTCTTTTCATTTCCCATCATCCTAATGTTAAAATACGTTTCAGTCACTATATGGTAACGATTCACCAAATAGAATGCAACGAACAACAATAATTGTCTTGGAATCAATAGCGATTCCGTAAAAATTGAGCCTATCTCTCCGATTACCTCCACCATATGTTCCTGTTTCGGAGAATCCATTAAATCATTTCTGAACAAATTATATAGCAATTTTTTCAAAAACTCTAGTGTTATCGTTTGAACCTTTTATCAGCGAGCTTTGATTATTCATAACCATCTCCATTTATCCATCCACTTCCACTTTCCTCTTCTTAGTTTTCCCCTTCACCTCAAGAGTAATCCATCAATTCTCGATTGGATGGTTTTATCTTATTTTCACTATCC
The DNA here is from genome assembly GCF_001510645.1 of Paenibacillus sp. FJAT-29882. Lineage (GTDB taxonomy): Bacteria > Bacillota > Bacilli > Bacillales > DSM-1321 > Peribacillus. The sequence goes on from NZ_LMVB01000002.1 coordinate 652,728, forward strand.
ATGACGTATTTTTATTTCTTTTACCTTACCATGCTGAATACTTTTCAGAAAAATATCTATTTACAGATTCATTATAATAAAATGAAACTTCAATCATTTTTTTGGGGTCTTCATCCACTCACTGATTGTTAGTCCCGTTCTACTGTCGCTAAGATCGCAGCAAACGCTTCGATCAATCGACAGTACGAACCCGATTGGTTCAACTATACCTTTGAAAACCACAAAGGAAAGTTTCACTGTATCTCACCAATCGGGATTTTACGGGCAGCTGTCCCACACCTATGCCTTTCTTCGATTCCTACTCCTCTAAGCCTTGGGGGTCTTACTGCCCGTTAATACGGAATAAAAAAGATCGAGGATGTCCCATGAGACATCCTCGATCTTTTTTAAGTCAACTTCTACCTATTAACGTTTGTTCAATTCAACCAGCAAAATTTTGTTTACCAGCTGTGGATTGGCTTGTCCTTTTGTAGCTTTCATAATTTGGCCGACAAGGAAGCCAGTTGCTTTTTGTTTACCCGCTTTAAAGTCTTCAATCGATTGAGGATTGTTATCAAGTGCTTCACTTACGATTTTCGTAAGTGCACCCTCATCCGAGATTTGCACTAGACCTTTTTCTTTTACGATTGCTTCTGCATCTCCACCATTTTCAACAAGTTCTTTGAATACAGTTTTGGCAATTTTAGACGATATCGTTCCGTCTTCGATTAGCTTAATCATCCCTGCAAGTCTTTGAGGGGTAAGCGCGATGTCATGAAGTTCTTTTCCTTCAGCATTAAGATAAGCAGAAAGTTCTCCCATGATCCAGTTGGACGCTAGTTTCGAATCTGCTCCTTGCTCAACCGTCGCCTCGAAGAAATCAGCTGATTCTTTTGTTACAGTTAAAACAGCCGCATCATATTCAGGCAGTCCTAGTTCCTCAACATAACGCTTTTTTCGTGCATCGGGAAGCTCAGGTATTTCAGCCGCGATCCGTGCTTTCCATTCTTCGTCAATATGAATAGTCAGAAGATCCGGTTCCGGGAAGTATCGGTAATCATCAGAACCTTCTTTTACACGCATTAGAAGTGTTTTCCCAGTTGATTCATCAAAACGACGTGTTTCTTGTTCGATTACTCCACCTGCATTTAACACTTCAGCTTGACGAATTTCTTCATATTCCAATCCTTTGCGGACAAAATTGAATGAATTCAAATTCTTCAATTCTGTTTTTGTTCCAAACTCTTCTTGTCCAACAGGACGCAAGGAGATGTTTGCATCGCAGCGCAATGAACCTTCTTCCATTTTACAATCTGATACACCCGTATACTGGATAATCGATTTGATTTTTTCCAAATACGCATAGGCTTCCTCAGGTGATGTAATATCAGGTTCTGAAACAATTTCAACGAGTGGTGTACCTTGGCGATTATAGTCGCAAAGAGAATAGCCATCATTTGTATGTGTCAACTTACCCGCATCTTCTTCCATATGAATGCGTGTAATGCCGATTTTCTTTTTCTTTCCACCGACTTCAATCTCAATCCATCCGTGTTCACCGATTGGCTGATCAAATTGAGAGATTTGATAAGCTTTTGGGTTATCCGGGTAAAAATAATTTTTTCGGTCAAACTTCGTAATTTCCGGAACTTCACAGTTTAAAGCAATCGCGGCTTTCATGGCAAAATCGACAGCCTGTTTATTAACAACTGGTAGAGTTCCAGGATAACCAAGGTCAATCACGGTCGTATTCGTATTTGGTGCCGCCCCAAAATGGTTCGGACTTGCAGAGAAAATTTTTGAATCTGTTTTTAATTCAACATGTACTTCAAGGCCAATTACCGTTTCATAGTTCATCTTATTCACCCCTTACAACTTTGGAAATTGTTTATGAAATTCTGTCGCTTGCTCAAATGCATGCGCAGTACGATAAATAGTGCTTTCATCAAAATGCTTCCCGATAATTTGCAGACCTAGCGGCAAACCATTGGAGAATCCGCATGGAACGGATATTCCAGGAACACCAGCAAGGTTAACAGGTATGGTTAAGATATCATTTGCATACATCGTTAACGGATCCGCCGTGTTTTCACCAATTTTAAAAGCAGCGGTTGGTGTTGTCGGTCCAACAATTACATCATACTTTGCAAATACATTTTCAAAGTCCTTCTTAATAAGTGTGCGGACCTTTTGTGCTTTTTTATAATACGCATCATAGTATCCAGAGCTTAACGAGAATGTTCCAAGCATGATTCTGCGCTTCACTTCGTCGCCAAAGCCTTCTGAACGTGTTTGCTTGTACATTTCGATTAAGTTCTCAGCATTATCTGCACGATATCCGTACCGAACACCGTCAAAACGTTGTAAGTTGGCGGATGCTTCCGATGAAGATAGCAAGTAATAGGCAGCAAGAGCATATTTGGAATGTGGTAAAGACACTTCTTCCCACTCTGCACCTAATCCTTCCAATACTTTTAACGCAGATAGTACTGAATTGCGGGCAGCTTCGCTAACCCCTTCTCCAAGATACTCTTTCGGAACGGCAATCTTCAGCCCTTTCACATCACCTGTTAAAGCATTCACAAAGCTTGGAACATCCACATTTGCTGAAGTGGAGTCCATCGGGTCTACACCAGAAATAGCTTCTAGTAAATAAGCATTATCCTCAACCGTACGGGTAATCGGTCCAATTTGATCAAGAGATGAAGCAAAAGCAACAAGCCCATAGCGAGATACTCGGCCATAGGTTGGTTTTAATCCTACGACGCCGCAATATGCAGCCGGCTGGCGAATGGAACCACCTGTATCCGAACCAAGTGAGAACAGAACTTCACCCGCAGCAACGCTAGCAGCTGAACCACCTGAAGATCCGCCAGGTACATAATCCGTATTCCAAGGGTTGCGAGTAGCTTGATAAGCTGAGTTTTCATTTGAAGACCCCATCGCAAATTCATCCATATTCAATTTGCCGATTGTTACTGTTTCCGCTTGTTTAAGCTTCTCCGCTACAGTCGCATCATAGATTGGATCAAAGTTCTCCAAGATTTTGCTCGCACAAGTTGTACGTAAATTCTTTGTCACGATGTTATCCTTCACACCGATCGGTAGACCAAATAGCACACCAGATTGTTCGCCACGTGCAAGTTTATCATCTAGTTCATTCGCTTTTGCCCGCGCACGTTCTTCATCCAATGTTAAAAAAGCCTTCACTTGGCTTTCTACCTGTCCAATTCTTTCATATGATTCGTTAACAAGGTCTGTTACTGATAGTTCTTTTTTATGTAAACGTTCATGCAGGTCCGAAACCTTATGTTCAAACAACGACATATATATCCCTCCTTAATCCCTTACTTGTCCATAATAGACGGTACGCGAATATGCCCATCCTTGCTGTCTGGTGCATTTTTCAACACTTCTTCTATAGGTAGCCCTTTTTGTGAAATATCTTCTCTCATAACATTTTGCATATCCAACACATGAAAAGTTGGTTTTACTTCGTCTGTATCAAGTTCATTCAATAGCTCAGCAAAAGAGATCATGAGATCTAGTTCCTTTTGCATCTTCTCAGCTTCTTGCTCTGTAATGCCTAAACGTGCCAAATGAGCAACATGTTTAACTTGCTCCATTGATATACGTGACATTTTCTTCACCTCCATTGATGTTTCAAAAGACTGCATAGTTGTGCTATATTCTCTATTTTTTCATTGAATTCCGATCATATTTCCGAAAAAACAATTATTTAAATAATATCAGACTTTCACGCCCTAAAGCAACACTTCCAAGTACAGCAAATGTCCAAATATCTGTTCAAATACCATTTATGAAAAAATAGATCGAATTTTGATACTTTTACAGATAGATACACAAATATTATCCGGGAAATAATGAAGGAATTTGACGAACTTTGGTATTTAAATAAAGAAAGCAGACCCAGCCTATCTTCAGGGCCTGCCTGCCTTATCTTATTTATAAATATGAACATAAGGTTCACTATCACCGGGTTTACGAGTAATCAGCGCTTCTGGGCCATTCACTGATGTAATGGAAATCTGAACGGTTATATATTCAGTGAAATGGTTCATGATAAGTCCCGTTACATATTGTGTAAATCCAATCGCTTCTGTATTTCCGTAAAACTGAATGGGGATATCAATATTCAATTCCTGTAGCTGCTTATTCACATAAAATGCTCGACCAACAACCCCATTAAAGTTTGGAAAATAATTTTCCACATCCTGTTTAAAGTTTTTAAATGACCTTACATCATCACGATACGCTTTTTCAGCTGTAGTCGAAGGGAATACATAATATTCTTCATCAACGCTTTCCCATTTCCCAATCGTATTTTTATTACCATCTATATGAGAATAATAAAGAAAATTCCCTGGAACAACTGATGATCTTTCTTTTTGTTCAAATAGGGCAACCGTGATAGGTACATCGCTCATCTCTTTGTTCTCTCGTAAACGCTGCACGACTTTTTCAGCAATTGCCTTACCTTGCTTCTCTAATTCAGCCTGTTTAATCTTTGTTTCATACGTAGCACCATAGGCTTCTTTTTGATAGTAATAAACCGAGTTAAGAGCCAGTCCTATGACAACTCCGCCTAAACTAACCTGATTATTCTTGTCTTCCACTAAATAATCATGCTCCAGTATATTAGCCAAATAAATGGGACTCTTTTCACTACGGTCAGCGATATCGCCTTTCCCTGAATCAATTGGATTGAGACCAAGATTATCTTTTGCAGCCAGTTTCTTTTCTTTCAGTTGTTCTTCCGTGTATTCTCTTCTAAGCCATTTGTTAATCGTACTGCCCTTAAGTATTTGCCCTTCCCTGAAAAAATACTTGTCTGGACTAAAATTCTTTTGGGCTATTCTCATTAATCCAGTTTCAAATTCCTCGATATCATAGCGAGTATTTAAATTAGATACAACTAGTCCACGTGCTTCTGATTCTTTAAAAGGAAGCATCGTTTTATAATAATCCTTAGAAATTTGATAATTCGGTACAATTGCTTTTTCCGTACTATTATCCGTTTCACTCACAATCTCTTGCTCTTTATCAAATTTCGGGGCACACCCGGAAAGTAATATAGCCAATATGATCCCGAGGAAGGTGATGTTTTTCATTCTAACACCTCTATTTAGTTAGTTCTTCGATTAATTTCTCCTCGCTCCATACTTCAATGCCTAAGCTCTCTGCTTTTGCTAACTTAGAACCGGCAGCTTCTCCTGCAACGACTAGATCCGTTTTCTTACTGACACTTCCAGCAACATTTGCTCCTAATGCTTCTAATTTCCCCTGAGCTTCACTCCGCGTAAGTTGATGCAACTTTCCAGTCAGTACGATTGTTTTTCCGGCAAAAAAGCTGTCAATTTGATCAACCGCGACAGGCCTCGCTCCTTTATACTCGAGATTTACTCCCGCTTTTAACAGCTCATTCATCAACGCTTGAACTTCTTCCAGGTCAAAATAGGCGACAACGGAGTCTGCCATCTTATCCCCAATTTCATTAATAGCTATTAAATCTTCACGACTCGCGCCACTTAATGCGTCAATTGTAATAAATTCTTGGGCTAATGTTTTCGCTGCTTTTGCCCCAACATGGCGGATGCCCAAACCAAATAATAGTTTTTCAAGTGAATTACTTTTGGAGGCTTCTATTGCTGTGATTAGATTATTGACAGACTTTTCACCCATCCGCTCTAAGCCAAGTAACTGATCATGTGTCAATTTATATAAATCGGCAACATCCAATATGAGTCCCTCACTAAATAATTGACTGATGACTTTTTCGCCAAGGCCATCGATGTTCATCGCGTTACGAGATACAAAGTGAATCAATCCTTCACGAATCTGGGCTGGACACTTTGGATTGATGCAGCGAAGGGCGACTTCCTCTTCAAGTCGGACAAGCTCACTTTCACATTCAGGACAGTGCGTTGGCATGTTGAATTCAATCTCTTCTCCTGTACGTCGATCTACAAGGACATTAACAACTTCAGGGATGATATCCCCAGCTTTCTTTATGATGACCTGATCACCTATTTTGATATCTTTTTCCCGTATCAAATCTTCATTATGGAGACTAGCTCGACCAACCGTTGTCCCAGCTACTCTAACTGGTTCAAGTATAGCGGTGGGCGTTACCACCCCTGTTCGTCCTACACTAAGTTCAATATCTAGAAGCTTTGTATTCACTTCTTCTGCCGGAAATTTATAGGCGATTGACCAACGAGGGCTTTTCGCTGTCCTTCCTAATTCTTCTTGTTGTTGCAGTGAATTAACCTTAATTACAATGCCATCAATGTCATATGCCAAGTTTGGTCGCTTCTCTACCCAGCTCTCTACATATTCTAATACTTCTTCGATCGATGTACACGTTTTTCGTTCTTGATTTGTTTTAAATCCAAGACGGTCTAGCAATTCAAGACCCTCACTATGGGCCTCAATACCTATATTCTCTAAGTTAGCAATCGCGTAAAGAAAAATATCCAGCTTGCGCTTTGCTGCAAGTTTCGGATCGAGCTGCCTAAGTGAGCCTGCTGCTGCGTTTCTGGGGTTAGCAAACGGCTCTTCATTTTGTTCTTCTTTAGCCTTGTTCAATGCTTCAAATGACTTCTTCGGCATAAATGCTTCACCGCGAACTTCGATTGTATAAGGTTCTTTAAGTTTTAATGGGATCGACTTAATGGTCTTAAGATTTTCAGTAATATCCTCCCCAATCGTTCCATCACCACGTGTAGCCCCAAGCGTAAAGTGCCCATTCTCATATTGAAGCGTAATCGCAAGTCCGTCGATTTTCAGTTCACATACATAGGAAATCGAGTCACCAACCGCTTGTCGTACTCTTCGATCAAAATCCCGTAAATCTTGTTCGTTAAATGCATTGCCAAGACTTAGCATAGGACTTGTATGTTCTACCTTCTCAAACATTTCGAGTACGGCGCCACCCACGCGCTGGGTTGGTGAATCTGGTGTTCTCAATTCAGGAAATTGAGCTTCGTATTCAATCAATTCTCTTAGCAGCTGATCGTATTCCGCATCTGAGACAGACGGCCGATCCAAAACATAATATTCATAGCCATATTGATTCAATAGCGTTTGTAGTTCAGTAACTTTTCCTGCAGCTTGCTGTATGTCCATATATCCAACCCTTTCTTTTATACTTTTTCAATAGGTGCAAACTTAGCAAGCAAACGTTTAATCCCAGTTGGACTTGGGAATGCAATATCTAATTCTTTGCCTTCACCTTCACCCTTCACACTGACAACCGTTCCAGTTCCCCATTTTTTATGGGCAGCCTTATCGCCAACCTGCCAACCGATTTCGTCTCCACCTGTTGCGTTCGGCTGAGCAACCACTTTTCCAAATGAAGGTGTACGTCTTGAACCACCTGAATGTATTGGTTTTGAAGAATGTAAGACTGATTTTTTGGGTTTTGGTTTCATATCTTCTATTAGTTCTTCTGGAATTTCAGCAATAAAGCGCGAAACAGGATTCATATTCGTACGACCAAACAATGTTCTCATTTGGGCATTTGTTATATACAACTCTGATTCTGCACGAGTGATACCTACGTAAGCAAGCCTACGTTCTTCTTCCATTTCTTCTTCGTCCATAAGTGAACGGCTATGCGGGAATACCCCTTCTTCAAGCCCCAGTAAAAATACAACTGGAAATTCCAGCCCTTTTGCAGAGTGCAAGGTCATGAGCGTCACTGACTCCTGTGCTTCTTCTGTATCATCTAATTGATCAATATCGGCAACTAATGCAAGGTCGGTTAAAAAGCCAACCAAAGATTTATCGTCATTACTTTGTTCAAACGATTTAGTTACAGATAAAAACTCATCGATATTTTCTAAGCGGCTTTGTGACTCAATTGATTTTTCTGCTTGAAGCATTTCACGGTACCCTGTTTTTTCAATCACTTCTTCTACAAGCTCGGTGACAGACAGATATTCTTGCTGATTCGTATAGGCATGGATTAAATCACGGAATTCACGTGCTGCCTTTGTGATCTTCGGACTTAGGCCAATCATGTCAATATCCTGCAGTGCTTGATACATCGAACCATCTGTCATTGCCGCATAATCAGCAACCTTATCAAGAGAAGTAGCCCCGATTCCTCGTTTTGGTACATTAATGACCCTACGTAAACTGATATCGTCATCTGGATTGGCAATCAATCGTAAATAAGCTAGGATATCCTTAATTTCTTTACGATCGTAGAACTTAATTCCGCCCACAATGGTATATTGCAGATTAGATTTTAATAAAACTTCCTCCATAACCCGTGACTGGGCGTTTGTTCTATAAAGGATTGCAATATCAGATAACTTTCTGGAACTGTCACGAATCATTTCATTAATCTTTCCAGCAACAAACTGTGCTTCGCCTTGTTCACTATCAGCACGGAAATATCTGATTTTATTCCCATCCATATTTTCCGTCCAAAGATTTTTCGGCTTCCGATTTCGGTTATTATCAATTACTTTATTTGCTGCTTCTAAGATTTTCTTTGTTGAACGATAATTCTGTTCAAGGAAAATCATCGTTGCATTTGGGTAGTCTTTTTCAAATGATAGAATGTTCGCGATATCCGCGCCACGCCAGCGATAGATGGATTGATCGCTGTCCCCAACTACACATAAATTGCGGAATCGTGAAGCGAGAAGCTTAACGAGCATATATTGCGCTCGGTTCGTATCTTGATATTCATCCACGTGAATATACTGGAATTTCCGCTGATAATATTCAAGAACCTCAGGTACACGCTGAAATAACGTGATGGTCAACATAATTAAGTCATCAAAATCACATGCTTGATTCTTTCTGAGCCGTTTCTGATATTCCGTGTATACTTCCGCTGCAACATTTGTATAGAAGTCACCGGCTGTTTTTTGGTATTCCTCTGGAGTTACGAGTTCGTTTTTTGCTGAACTGATTGTTCCTAAGAGAGCGCGATAATCATATTTTTTAGGATCGAGGTTTTTGTCTTTCAAGATTTGCTTTATAACTGACTGTTGATCGGTTGTATCTAAAATGGAGAAGTTTCGATTATATCCGATGCGATCGATATCACGTCGTAAAATCCGCACACACATGGAGTGGAAGGTACTGATCCAAATCTCATCTGATGCTCCACCAAGAATGCCACGTATCCGTTCTTTCATTTCACGTGCTGCCTTATTTGTGAAAGTGATCGCCAGAATATTCCATGGCGCCACTTCTTTTTCTACCATTAAATAAGCAATTCGATGCGTAAGCACCCTTGTTTTACCACTTCCCGCTCCAGCCATGATGAGAAGCGGTCCATCTGTTGCCTTCACTGCCTTTTGCTGCTGCTCATTTAAACCTTTTACTAACTTTTCCGCTAAAAACTGCATGAAAGCACCACCTTACGAACATTTGTTCTTTTTATTATACTATAGTCTGTCTCTATTTAAAAGAGTCATCTATTTCACTGCTGCGACTGTCTCAAGTGCCGCCTTTAAATTGTCATAGATACTATTCCCCACTACGATAACATCAGCAAACTCTGCCATTTCTTTTGCTTGAGCTGCCGTTTCAATTCCTCCGCCATAAAAGAAAACAGTCTCTTCTAAGTTTTGTTTCACTTTCTTCACAACTTTTGGATCGCCGTACATTCCACTATATTCTAGATAGAAAATCGGCAGATGAAACATTTTCTCGGCCATCATGGCATATGCAGCAATGTCATCTTCATCAAGATTCGTATCCGCATCTGTCAGTTGAGCTGCTTTACAATCCGGATTGACAATACAGTACCCTTCCACAAACATCTCAGACCAATCCATGATTTCACCATACTCCTTTACAGCCTGCTGATGTAATCTCATCATCCATTTTGAATCTTTGCTGTTTAGAACACTTGGAATGAAATACAAATCAAATCCGGGAGTAACTGTTTCAACAGATGACACCTCAAGAACACAAGGAACCGTGTAACGACGAACTCTTGCCATCAAATCTAACACATTTTCAAGCGTAACGCCGTCTGTTCCCCCAATTAGAATAGCATCAGTACCCGACTCACAAATGCTTTCTAAATCTATATCATTTATCTCTTTATTAGGATCTAACTTAAACACATGCTTCCACTTTCGAAAATCGTACATCATATATCCTCCATTAAAATTTCTCATAGCACCATTATAGCATTAAGATTTTTGATAAAAAAAGATTTATAAGAAACGATAGCCTAGATTAAAAATATGAGCAGGAAAGAAGGTTTGATGGTCCAGAAAAAGCATCTTAAAATAACCAATCTCACCCTTTAGATACACCAAAATTCATTATAAAAGATAGTTCGCTTCAAAAGTCAAAATCAGAAAAAACAAATAAAAAAGCCAAGGAAAAATTCCCCTGACTCTTTCTTAAGACATAACAACATTCATCGAACTAATTTGCTTATTCTTCTTCTACTGGCTCTTTCTTAATTCGGTCCAATGCCATTGTATAAGCATCATTCCCATAATTTAAGCATCGTTTCACACGCGATATCGTCGCTGTACTTGCACCTGTATCGGTTTCAATTCGATGATATGTTTTACCTTCTTGGAGCATGCGTGCTACTTCAAGACGCTGTGATAGTGATTGTATTTCATTAACTGTACACAAGTCGTCAAAGAAACGATAGCATTCTTCGAGATCTTTCAGTGATAATACGGCTTCGAAAAGCTGATCCAGACCTTTTCCCCTTAATTTATCAATTTGCATAGTTTTGCCCCCTAGTTTTCTTGAGCACCAAGATGGACAAGCCGGCTTATCCCTGGCTTATCCGGCAAAACATTTACCCACGTTTTGCCTGGTACGAAACCAATTTCTTTTCCATTTTTCACTGGAACAATTCGACCTTCTCTATTTTCCCATTGAACTTCATTCCATTTGCCTTTTTGCAGTAAATACGCCTTACCACCCGCTTCAAAATCAATATCTCGTCTTCCAACACTATCTATGACCTTATGAGGTGCTTCTATAATAAAGATATTGTTTATCTTAATCGGCGTTTCATCAATGTATTCAATCGTTTGTTGATGATTAGAATATCTAGAATACGTTTCTGAGTCTTCATCATACGAAAATTCTACATCAAATGAGGATGATCCATAAGAAATCTGAACAAAAGAAGCAGGTTCACCTTGTAATAGTTCCATTTCAGATTTCTTCAAAAATGTAAAGGCTTTAGGCTTTTCTGTCAAATCATATGAATTCTGCTGGGCACCTTTCTCAATGTTTTCAAAAGAAATATAGGAATTATGAGGGGCTTTCCGTTCACTCGAACGTTGAAAAAGCGTTCCATCATATTCTAATCCATTCAAATGATCAATATATCCTTGATCAAGCATCTCTTTAGCATCCGGGCTATTCCCGTGACATACATAGACACAATCTAACCCTTTCGCTAATTTAATAAAGTAATCACGAGCGCTACGGACCGGTCCAACTTCTTTTGGCATTTCACTTTGAAAAACTGCTAAGAAACGTGTTACTTCTGCTTCCGCATACATTTCATAGATAATATCTGCTTTCGAAAGGCCTGTTTGCGGCCGTGCCTTTGGATGATTATTAACCATTACAGCAATCGCCCTATGTTCTGTATCATCATTCGTTGCCATTCCTGTTAATGGGTAAAAGTTTGAAAACTGTTCACTATCAACTGGATCTTGAGTAGTTTCATCTTGTTCGACAATTTCACTCGAAGAATTGTCGGTTGGTCGTTCATCCTTGGCTACCTTTTTTATACAGCCACCCATCAATAACAAAACAGCAAGCAGAATAAGCAGTAAACTCCTTTTCATTCCTGCACACTCCCTACTTGTTTCCACGTTACTTCCTTAATTTTAAAAGTCTTCTTTTACATTTTAACGCATTATTGTAGGAAAGAGAACTGTTTTATTCATAATATCATACATTCCCGTTGGGGTTACACGGATATAGGGAAGATGTGTAGATGAGAAAAATAACAATGTGTATATTGGATCTGAAAATACATATCCTCTTTCTTGAAGCAGTTGTTTCAATTCCTTTTCCTCTTTAATTAGCTCTGGCATTGATTTTTCAGAAATCAGTCCTTTTAATGCTAAGCGCATTTCAAAAATGATTTTCCCTTGCTCAGCAATTACAATCCCGCCGCCAATTTCCTTCATTCGCTGAAAAGCAAGAAGCATATCTTCTTTTCTTTTTCCAATCAGAACTATGTCTCCCGTATTTGAGTATGTGCTTGCAAACCCACATAATTGGTTGGCAAAGCCTTTAACCATCGTATTAATTCTCCACTCTCCACCACGGTCAATCATTACAAAATAACATTCATCATGTTCGAATGACAGATTTCCATCAGAGTAATCCGATGTAATCGAGTATGGTTTCGTAATCACATCATTGATCATTTCAAAACCGAATGGCATCGAAAACTCTAAATCATTACTATCCAATTCCCAATCTAACTGTAACTCTCCGAATCCATATCCATCCCAATGAACAACAGACGAATCTTCAAGCTCCACCCCGTCACGCTTCACCCATTTCCCTTTCGCTAGAACAGAAACAGGCGCTGGTTCTGTCTCACATTGAAGGAAATTAATATTAGCGACTCTGCCTGTTGCAATATTTCCATGTAAGTACTCAATATTATAATAGCGGGCAACATTAATCGTAGCCATATTATATGCATCTATAATCGGAACGCCCTGTTCAATTGCGATTTTAATCATCGTATCGATGAAACCGCTTTCGTAAAATGAAGGCGATGAACCATCCGTCGTAAAGAAGAAATGGTCGTATTGATCAATCCCAAGCTCATGAATTTCTTTCAATATATTTTCTAAGTCCGGTCGGATCGAAGAATTTCTCAAAGAAACCGTATACCCTTGCATCAATCGAGACAACACTTCTTTTCCTGTCATAGCTTCATGATCACAATCGGCCCCAAATAACATCATTTTCGCTAACGTTTTTTCCGATGCACCAGGGAAATGGCCTTCGATTTGTTTTCTCATTCGCTTTGCTTCTTGGATCCAATGAAGCATCATATCATCTCCAGCAAGCAGCCTGGGCCATGCAGTCAGCTCCCCACCTTGCAATACGGCATCATGCTCGAGCCACGCCTTTACATCACCATGAGTAAAAATTGTTTCTTCATTCCGTAGTTCGGTTTGCCCATCAAACCTGCACCACCAGTACATGCTAGCTGGGATATTTCGTAATTCCTTCAATAAAGAAAACGCTTTCTTTTTTTCTAATTGCAAAAAAAGCATTAGGTTATCATTAATCAATGTCGTTGTTCCAAAATACGATGCATAACGAGCTAAAGTCTGGGGATTATATAATTGAAATGGATGCGAATGTGGCTCAATATAGCCTGGAACTAAAAAGCTACCTTGGCAATCAACCATTTCGCAATGATCTAATTTGTCAGGTATTTTGTCCCCCACATAGACGATGCGATCATCATAAATCCAAATATTTGCTTTTATCCACTTTCGCAATGACTGATTTAAATACGTTGCATTTTGTAGAAGTATATGTGGAGCTCTGTTTCCGTCTAGTACATCGACATGCTCGCGTATATGTTTATTCTTCCATCGATAACGTTGCTCTAACAAGAGAACCCCTCCGTTTTTTTAGATTTAACTACTATATTTATATTGAAAAGTCATGTAAAGAACCAAAATAAGTAATATTCACCCATTTTTATTAATCCTAACACATTTAATGAGTTAATACATTAAAGTTATGTTAAATAGTGTGAATATTTCGTGAAGGAGATTATCTATTATAAAAGTCAAAGCAAATATCGGCATTCCAAACGCATTACTCAGAATAACTTGTGGTTTTACTTTTTTAGCATGGTCGATTTCAAAAATGTCCAGAAAGCCGTGGAAAGGATCTTATTTAGTTATAGCCATGTGTTCTGGTATGAAAATTGGGGAAGGAATTCTTCGCTTTTGTCCCTTTGTTGCCCTTTATGAAAAGTGTCAAGGGAGATTAAGCGGGAACCATAACATCATAAAAAAAGGAGAACATTTATTAACTCAAATGGGGATGGGGAATGATCTTATCTCAGTTGATGAAAATACAGAAACTTAAAAAAGGTGTCCAATGAAGGTCAGAAAGGGTCAGACCCCGCAGCAACTAAATTCAGATAAGTGTATAAAACACTACATACTGATTTAAAGTGCGAGGTCAGACCCTTATGACGTTCTAAATTCTTAGGGGACCCTCTATTTGGCCACTAAAATGGCGCGATAACCAATGTCTTTTCTCCAAAATAAATCTTGGTTAGGAATCTTTTCTAATTCTTTGTACACCTTTGCTTGTGCACTAAGAAGATCGGTTCCCTTTGCGGCCACAAGCAGTACTCGACCGCCATTTGTCGTATAGTCACCGTTATCATTTTTGGCAGTACCTGCGTGATAAATGTCAACATCCTCACTTAATTCCCCTAGACCATGTATCGGTGCTCCTTTGACATATTCGCTAGGGTAACCAGCTGCTGCGACAACTACCCCGATTACAGATTCATCGTCCCATTCAAGCTCATAGTCATTCCCGTTTAAAACAGCAAGAAGCGTATCAACAAAATCATTCTTTAGTCTTGGCAGGACAACTTGAGTTTCTGGATCACCGAAACGTGCATTGAACTCAATCACTTTTGTTCCTTTATTCGTAGCAATTAAACCTGCATATAAAATGCCTGTAAAAGAGCGACCCTCAGCAACAAGTGCTGCCGCTGTTGGTTTTACAATTTGATCGACTGCCGCAGCAACCACGCTTTCTGGAATTTGAGGAACAGGCGAATACGCACCCATTCCACCTGTATTCGGACCAGTATCACCATCATAAGCCCGCTTATGATCTTGAGCGATAACCATCGGGTAAACCTTCTCTCCATTTACAAATGCCATTAGCGAAAATTCCTCACCTTCAAGGAATTCCTCCATGACAACTCGCGCTGAAGCTTCACCGAATTTCTCATCAACAAGCATTCCATGTAATGCTTCCAGTGCCTCTTCCATCGTGTGGGCAACGACTACACCTTTCCCAGCAGCAAGTCCATCCGCTTTTATTACAATTGGAACACCAATTTCAGCTAAATACGTTTTTGCTGACTCGATATCTGTAAATGTTTCATATGCAGCAGTAGGAATTTCATATTTTTTCATTAAATCTTTTGCAAAGGTTTTACTACCTTCAATTATAGCTGCTTGTTTATCAGGCCCGAATACCTGTAGACCAGCTGCTTTAAATTCATCGACAATTCCATTAACCAAAGGTATTTCGGCTCCAATAATGGTTAAGGTAACATTCTGATCTTTAGCAAACGCAATCAGTTCCTTATGATTATTTTCATCAATTTGAACGAGTTCCGCCACATCCTCCATGCCTGGATTACCTGGAGCCGCGAATACTTGATGAACCTGCTTACTTTCGGATAGTTTCTTTGCTAATGCATGCTCACGTCCACCCTTGCCAATCACTAACACGTTCATGGAATCACCTCTTCCTAATATTAAAAACCATTAGCCTATTGAACCCAAAAACTTAGTGCTTAAAATGACGAACGCCTGTAAACACCATTGTAATGCCGTATTCATCTGCTTTTTTAATCGAATCCTCATCACGTACAGACCCACCAGGTTGAATGATAGCTGTGATACCAGCAATGGCCGCCGCTTCAACAGTGTCATCCATTGGGAAAAATGCATCAGAAGCGAGAGCCGCGCCTTTTGCTTTTTCACCAGCTTGTTCTAAAGCAATATTAGCTGCCCCTACGCGGTTCATCTGTCCAGCACCGATACCGTACGTCATCTGTTCGCCACTTACGACAATTGCATTAGATTTCACGTGCTTCACGATTTTCCAGCCTAGCTTCATTGCTGCCCATTCATCTTCAGATGGTTGGCGTTTCGTTGGGATTGTTATATTTGCATGGTCTAATCCATAAGTATCCAAATCTTGAACGAGTAATCCCCCTTGAATGGATGTAGTTTTTCGTTCGGATTTTTGCTTGCCATCGAAAGCTACAGTTAACAGACGGATATTCTTTTTCGCAGTTAAAATCTCTAGTGCTTTCTCGGAAAAGTGAGGAGCTATAATGATTTCAAGGAAAATTTCACGGAGCATTTCAGCTGTTTCTTGGTCTACTTCACGATTTAAAGCAATAATTCCACCAAAAATGGACGTAGAATCTGCTTCATACGCTTTCTTAAACGCTTCAGCAACCGAATTACCAACCCCAACTCCACATGGATTCATATGCTTAACAGCAACAGCTGCTGGCTCTTCAAATTCATTGACGATCTGTAAAGCGGCATCAGCATCATTAATATTGTTGTATGACAGTTCTTTACCGTGCAATTGTTTGGCATACGCCACAGAAAAAGTAGAGCCTAATGGCTTTTGATAAAATGCAGCTTGTTGATGTGGATTTTCTCCATATCGAAGTGATTGTTTTAATGTATACGTGAGCGTTAAACTTTCAGGATTTTCTTCCTCAGCAAGCTTTGTCATGTACTCGGATATGACAGCATCATAGGCAGCTGTATGGCGGAATACTTTCGCAGCAAGTTTTCGTTTCTTTGCAGCTGATACGTCACCGTTTTCATTCAGCTCGGTAAGTACGGATTCATAGTCTGTTGGGTCCACAACAACTGTCACAAATTCATGATTCTTTGCCGCAGAACGAAGCATCGTTGGTCCGCCAATATCGATATTTTCAATCGCATCTTCAGGCGTCACATCAGGTTTCGCGATCGTCTGCTGGAATGGATACAAATTGACGCAAACGAGATCAATTGGTTGAATTTGATGTGCTTCTAATTGAGCTTGATGTGCGACATCATTCCTTCTTGCCAATAATCCACCGTGAACATTAGGGTGCAACGTTTTAACCCTGCCATCCAAAATTTCAGGAAAATCTGTTACATCACTAATCCCAATCACGTCAATTCCATTTTCAACAAGCGTCTTCTTCGTACCCCCAGTAGACACGATTTCAAAGCCTGCCTCTTTAAGACCAATTGCAAATTCTACGATACCTGTTTTATCTGAAACACTGATTAATGCACGTTTTGCCATAATGAATCCTCCTCGTTGGAAAAGCGCAAGCGCCTATTGAATGAACTTTGACTAAAATCCGCCAGGTGTCCTATTTCGAACGTCGAAGTCAGCACATCCAGTGCGAACCCGACAAGCATAAGACAAGCAAGCTGTTGGGTGCTCTTCTCTCTACCAGATTGCTTGGCTTATGACTTCGAAGTGTTAATCTACTTGTGCTAGACACAAAAACTTGTTGAAAAACCATAGACTTTCTAATCTTAAAAGCGCAAGCTAACCGTTCAACTTCCACTAAATTAAATCGTTCATAAAAAACTGCATTGTTCAAAAATTAATGAGAAGAAATTGATTTCTCCTTCATAAACAACTGTTGAAGCACTTCTGGATAGACGATGTGCTCGGCCTGCTGAATTCGTTCTTGTAAACGATCTCTCGTATCATTTTCCAGAATCTCAATTTCTTTTTGGGCAATAATTGGACCTGTATCCATCCCAGCATCCACATAATGAATCGAAAGGCCAGTTACCTTCACCCCTGCATCAAACGCTTGACCAATTGCATCAATACCTGGAAAAGCTGGCAATAAAGAAGGATGGATATTCACGATTGCTTCAGGATATTCTTGTAAAAGTGTTGGTCCGATCAATCGCATATATCCTGCTAAAACAATGAATTCAACATCCTTCGATTTAAGCTGCTTCACGATTTCCTGTTCAAACGCTGCTTTGTCATGGAAAGACTTTGGAGAAAAGCAAAAGCTAGTAATCTTCTCTTTTTCGGCTCTTTGCAAAACATAAGCGGACTCTTGATCACAGACAAGCAAACGAATGTCTGCTTCGAGCGTGCCTGCCTTAACCGCATCCACGATTGCTTGAAAGTTGCTCCCGCTCCCCGATGCAAATACTGCTATTTTTTTCATAATTCACTCGCAATACTTACACCAGGTTGATTCACGACTGTACCAATTTGATACGCCACTTCGCCACGTTTTTCAAAAAAGGCTAGAAGCTCGGAGGCCTTTTCCTGCTCGACGACAAGAGCCATGCCGATGCCCATATTAAAAATATTGTACATATCCTCACGACTAATGTTTCCTTTTTCTTCAAGAAGGGTGAAGATCGGCGGAATCTCCCAAGATCCTGACTTTATCTCGATTCCTAAATTTTCAGGCATCATTCTCGGTAAATTCTCAATAAATCCACCGCCAGTTATATGAGCCATCCCTTTAATTTCAAACTCACTCAACGCCGCTAAAATTGGCTTCACATAAATTTTAGTCGGCTTTAAAAGTTCTTCTCCTAGTTCGCAGCCCAGCTCTGGAATAAATGCATTTACATCCATTTTCGCGTCATCTAATAAAACTTTACGTACAAGCGAATAGCCATTGCTATGAATGCCACTTGACGCTAATCCGATTATACAATCGCCTTGGTTGATTTTCTGGCCGGTAATCAGGTTCGTCTTTTCACATGCTCCTACTGTAAAGCCAGCTAAATCATATTCTTCTTCACTATACATGCCAGGCATTTCAGCCGTCTCGCCACCGATTAATGCACAACCTGCTTGCTCACAGCCTTCTGCAATCCCTTTTACAATGCTCTCAATTTTCTCAGGCTCTGCTTTTCCACAAGCGATATAGTCTAAAAAGTAAAGCGGCTCAGCTCCTTGAACAACGATATCGTTCACACACATGGCCACACAGTCAATCCCAATGCTGTCATGCTTATTCATCATCATCGCAAGCAATAGCTTCGTTCCTACTCCATCCGTTCCTGAAACAAGGACAGGCTCGCGTAAGTTCAATTGAGATAAATCAAACATGCCGCCAAAACCGCCCAGCCCACTTAATACTCCTGGACGCATCGTTTTTTGAACATGCTTTTTCATGCGTGATACCGCTTCATACCCCGCTTCAATATCGACTCCCGCCGCTTTATATGCATTCGACATGGTCATCATCCTCCTTCATTCAACTTATTACGGTTGTTGACTGCTCATTGGCATATATTTCTGTCGGATAATTTCCAGTAAAGCAAGCGAGGCATTGACCTCGGTTCTCACCTTCAAATGGTCTTCCAATCGCTTCAACCATTCCTTCAACACTTAAAAATGTAAGCGAATCTGCTCCGATGATTTCACGAATTTCTTCAACTGAATTTTCAGAGGCAATTAACTCCTCACGACTTGATGTATCAATCCCATAGAAACAAGGATTCTTAATTGGAGGCGAACTAATTAGGACATGTACTTCCTTTGCACCAGCTTCCTTAAGCATCGTGACAATCCGCTTACATGTAGTTCCACGCACGATTGAATCGTCAACCATTACA
Source organism: Paenibacillus sp. FJAT-29882 (assembly GCF_001510645.1). GTDB lineage: Bacteria > Bacillota > Bacilli > Bacillales > DSM-1321 > Peribacillus. Next base: position 672,125 of record NZ_LMVB01000002.1, read on the forward strand.
ACCCTTTTCCCCTCTACAACACCGCGTACTGCAGACAGCTTCATTCTCACACCTTGTTCTCTTAGAGATTGAGAAGGTTGAATAAAAGTACGGCCTACATATCTATTTTTAATTAGACCCATTTCATAAGGAATGCCACTTGCCTCTGCATATCCTATAGCAACAGAATTACCTGAATCTGGAACACCTGTTACAACGTCGGCTTCAATTAGTTTTTCTACTGCTAGCTGCTTACCAAGATTTTTCCGTGCTGTATGAACATTGATCCCACTAATATTACTGTCTGGACGGGAAAAATAAATATATTCCATCGTACACATTGCGCGCTGTGAAGACATAACAAAACGTTCGCTTTTAATCCCTTCATCGTTGATGACAAGGAGCTCTCCTGGTTCAATATCACGGATAAATTCCGCACCGACAATATCAAAGGCACATGTTTCAGATGCTATAACGTAAGCACCGCCCAAGATCCCAAGAGATAAGGGTCTAAGTCCGTTCGGGTCTAGAGCAACGAGCATTTCTGTTTCCGTCATAATCAAGAAAGCATAAGCACCTTTTAACGAGCTTAATCCATTTATAACACGACTTTTCAAATCTGAAAAACCGCCTTTACGAATCAAGTGGGCTAATACTTCTGTATCAGAGGTGCTATGAAAGATGCTTCCTTGAGCTTCAAGCTGCGCCTTCAATTGATTGGCATTCACAATGTTGCCATTGTGGGCTAGTGCCATGGCTTCACTTTGGAAATTGAATAAAAATGGTTGGACGTTCTCATAACCGCCTCCACCTGCCGTTGTATATCTGACATGGCCGATTGCAGCATTTCCGGATAAATTCTTCATTTTCTCGGCAGTAAACACTTCCGTGACCAATCCTTCACCCTTCATTCCTGTCAGCTTTCCGTCCTTAGCTAGAACCATTCCCGCAGCTTCTTGGCCACGGTGTTGCAGGCTATGCAAACCATAGTAGGTGATTTGTGCAGCATCTGGGTGACCCCAAATGCCAAACACACCACATTCTTCATTCAATCCCTTTAATTCAGCAAGCATGGGATCGCCCCTCTCCAAGCAGCTTCTAATTCTTGAACACTTGCATCTATTACTAGACCTTCCTGCTTGCGGGAAATTGTCAATACTCCATTATTGTTTACTTCACCAATGCAATAAGCATCTTGAACCGTACTTTCAAATGCTTCGCGATTTTCAGGAGATACGGATACTACAAATCGGGACTGTGTTTCACTAAATAACGCCGTAACTGCCTCATTTTCAACAACTACACGTGCTCCTAAATTTTCTGTACCAAAGAGTGCTTCTGCAAGAGCTACTGCTAATCCGCCTTCTGCAACATCATGTGCTGAAGCGACGTACCCGCTTTGGATCGCATTCAAGAGTTGTTTCTGGCGTTGTTGCTCGATTTCTAAATCAATGGACGGTGATTGACCATAGATTTTTCCTTCCAGCATTTTTTGCAATTCACTGCCACCGAATTCTTCTTTCGTCTCACCAATCACATAAATCAGGTCCCCTGGATTTTTAAATTCCTGGGTCGTGATATGAGTAAGATCATGTACAAGACCTACCATGCCAATAACTGGCGTTGGATAAATGGCTTCACCATTCGTTTCATTATAAAGAGAAACGTTCCCTCCAATAACAGGCGTACTTAATGTTCTACAAGCTTCACTTATTCCATCCGCTGCCTTCTCAATCTGCCAGAAAATCTCCGGCTTCTCAGGATTACCAAAGTTCAAGTTATCGGTAACTGCTAACGGTTCTGCTCCAGAACATACGATATTACGTGCCGCTTCAGCAACAGCAATTTTTCCACCTACTTCTGGATCTAAATAAAGGTAACGAGAATTACAATCCGTTGTCATCGCAAGTGCTTTATTCGTCTCACGAATTCGGACGACTGCAGCATCGGAACCTGGAGCTACAACGGTACTTGTTCGTACCATATAATCATATTGATTGTAGACCCATTCTTTACTTGCAATTGTCGGTTGAGACAATAGACTGATCAGTGTTTCTTTGAAATTAACGATATTCGGAACTTCAATTTTCATTGCTTGAAAGTCTCTGTACAATTGAGGTTCACTTGATGGCTTATGGTACACAGGAGCATCTTCAGCTAATGCATCAACCGGAACGTTCGCTACAACATTGCCTTTATGGGTGAGCTTAAGAACCTTTTCTTCCGTTACCACACCAACAGCAACTGCTTCTAAATCATATTTAGAAAATAAATCGGTAATTTCCTGTTCGCGTCCTTTTTTAACGACAATCAGCATCCGCTCTTGTGATTCTGACAGCATCATTTCATAAGCAGTCATCCCAGTTTCACGTTGTGGCACAAGATCAAGGTTCATCTCAATCCCTGAACCTGCTTTAGAAGCCATCTCTGCCGAAGAACTTGCAAGCCCTGCCGCTCCCATATCCTGAATCCCAACAAGGGCATCATTATGGATTAATTCAAGACATGCTTCAAGAAGCAGTTTTTCCATAAATGGATCGCCCACTTGAACAGCTGGACGATTTTCATCAGATGATTCAGTCAATTCTTCAGAAGCAAATGTCGCCCCGTGAATCCCATCACGTCCAGTTTTCGCTCCCACGTACATGACCGTATTACCGACTCCGCGCGCTTGCCCTTTTTGAATATCTTCATGATTAATCAAACCGACACACATGGCGTTTACAAGTGGATTTCCCTCGTAGGAAGGATCAAATTGAATCTCGCCTCCCACTGTTGGAATACCAATACAGTTTCCATATCCAGCAATACCTGCAACGACTTCTTTAAATAAATATTTGACACGAGCGTTATCCAACTCACCGAAACGAAGCGAATTCAGAATCGCAATTGGACGGGCACCCATAGAAAATACGTCACGGATAATGCCGCCGACGCCTGTTGCCGCTCCTTGATAAGGCTCAATCGCAGAAGGATGATTATGGCTTTCAATTTTAAAAACAACCGCCTGACCGTCTCCAATATCAACAATCCCCGCACCTTCACCAGGTCCTTGAAGGACTTTTTCCCCAGTTACCGGGAACTTTTTTAAAACGGGCTTGGAATTTTTATACGAACAGTGCTCTGACCACATTACTGAAAATAAACCGGTTTCTGTATAATTCGGCGTACGGCCCAGGATGTTTTCTACCATCGCAAATTCTTCATCCGAAAGACCCATCTCTGCATACACTCGCTGTGATCTAATTTTTTCCGGGCTTGGCTCAAGCATTAACGACATGGTTTTCCCTCCAATTTCTTACGATTGATTGAAATAATTTTAATCCATCTGCACTTCCAAGTAATTGATCAACTGCGCGCTCGGGATGTGGCATCATGCCCAAAACATTTCCATTTTCATTCATGATTCCTGCAATCCCTTCAAGACTGCCATTCGGATTTTCACCGTCATACGTAAATACAATCTGATTGTTTTGCTTTAAAAGTTTCATAGTTTCTTCATCGCAATAGTAATTCCCTTCACCATGGGCGATTGGAATTGTAATAGTTTCACCTATTTCATAGCCACTCGTAAACATTGTTTTATTATTCTCAACTACTAGCTGAGTTGGTTTACAAATAAACGCTAACTCCCGATTTCTTCTCATCGCACCTGGCAGTAGCCCTGCTTCGAGTAAGATTTGAAATCCGTTGCATACACCTAATACAGGTACTCCTTCGTTCGCCGCTTTCACCACTTCACCCATCACGTTAGAAAAACGAGCTATAGCTCCAGTACGAAGGTAATCGCCATATGAGAAACCACCAGGCAATAAGATGCCATCAAAACCAGCTAGGCTGTCTGCTGTATGGGGCACATATTCTACCTCTTCACCCAATTCATCCTTAATTGCATGGAACATATCAATATCACCGTTGGAGCCTGGAAACACAATTACAGCAAATTTCACAGCGCGACAACCTCCTCGATTTCATAACGGTAATCTTCAATAACGATATTCGCTAACAGACGCTCGCACATTTCTTTTACTAGAGCATCGATATCCTGATTATTTTTTTCAATCGTCAATTCCATGTATTTGCCGATTCTCACATCTGACACCGTATCATACGACATACTGTGTAAGGAAGATTTAACGGCTGTTCCTTGTGGATCTAAGACACTTTCTCTTAACGTAATATATACCTTTACTTTATACATGCTTGTAACCTCCAAGTTTTGAATAGATTTTTTCATAGGCATCTACTAAATTTCCCAAATCGCGGCGGAATACATCCTTATCGAGCTTTTCTTCCGTTTCAACGTCCCATAATCGGCACGTATCTGGAGATATTTCATCCGCCAACAAGATTTCACCATCTGCAAGCTTTCCAAATTCTAGCTTAAAATCAATTAAACGAACTCCAATTTCACTAAAAAAGCTTGATAAATTTGCATTCACATCTAAAGCTTTTTGTTTCAAAATCCTAACTTCCTCTTCAGATGCTAGCATCAATTCTTTAATATGGTCCTCTGTTAACAATGGATCACCGAGCTTATCATCTTTGTAATAAAATTCAATAAGTGTCTGCTTCAATAGCTGCCCTTCAGGCAATCCAAGGCGCTTAGATAAGTTGCCTGCTACTACATTACGTACAACAACTTCAAGTGGAATAATAGAAACCCTTTTTACAAGCTGCTCTGTGTCGGAAATTTGCTTAATAAAGTGAGAAGTAATTCCAGCTTCATGAAGCTTTAAAAATAGCAAACTAGTAATTCCATTATTCAGTACACCCTTACCGGCAATTTCTGCTTTCTTTTCACCATTGAAGGCTGTTGCTGAATCTTTATATACTACCCAGACAACTTCTGGATTCTCTGTCGCATAAATTCTCTTAGCCTTTCCTTCATAAAGCAATTCTCGCTTTTCCATCTATGAGGCCCCCATAATAAAGAATATTGGCAATTTTTAAGATACATGTAGGATTTGCTGCCAGTAAATAACCGGCAGCGTTCCTAATTACAGACCCAAACGATCAAAAATCATATCAACTTGCTTCAAGTGATGATGATAATCGAAGCAATCATCTAATTCTTCCTTTGTCAGCAAGCTTGTAATCTTGTCATCCTGTTCAAGCAGGCTACGGAAAGGAACTTGCTTCTCCCAAGCCTCCATCGCTTTTGGTTGAACCGTATCATATGCCTCTTCACGTACAAGACCTTTATCAATTAATGTAAGCAATACGCGCTGTGAATAAATTAAACCAAGCGTACGATCCATATTGCGCTTCATATTTTCCGGGTATACCGTTAAATTCTTCACAATATTCCCGAAGCGATTTAACATATAATTCAGTGCAATCGTTGCATCAGGTAGAATAATTCTTTCCGCTGATGAATGAGAGATGTCACGCTCATGCCATAATGGAACATTCTCATACGCGGTCATCATATATCCACGAATAACACGTGCAAGTCCTGTCATATTTTCAGAGCCAATTGGGTTTCGTTTATGCGGCATAGCAGATGAACCCTTTTGCCCTTTTGCAAAAAATTCTTCCACTTCGCGTGTTTCACTTTTTTGCAATCCGCGAATTTCAACTGCGAATTTTTCAATGCTTGTCGCAATCAACGCAAGGGTACTTAGATAATGAGCATGGCGGTCCCTTTGAAGCGTTTGTGTAGAAATCGGAGCCGCTTCAAGCCCTAACTTTTCACAAACGTATTTTTCAACGAATGGATCGATATTGGCAAATGTACCAACTGCTCCCGACATTTTCCCAACCTCAATGCCTTTTATCGCTTCTTTAAAACGCTCTAGGTTACGCTTCATTTCTTCATGCCATAACGCTAATTTCAAGCCAAATGTTGTCGGCTCTGCATGTACGCCATGCGTACGTCCCATCATGACCGTATATTTATTTTCCTGCGCTTTATTTTTTAAAATATCTACAAATCGCTCTAAGTCAGCTAGCAAAATTTTGTTTGCTTGTTTCAAGATATAGGATAGGGCAGTATCAACAACATCTGTTGATGTCAATCCGTAATGAACCCATTTCCTTTCCTCACCTAACGTTTCTGAAACCGCCCTTGTAAAAGCAACGACATCATGACGCGTCTCCTCTTCGATTTCCTTAATTCGATTAATATCAAAAGACGCATTTTCCCGAAGCAGTGCGACATCTTCCTTAGGTATGGCACCCAGTTCAGACCATGCTTCACAAGCAAGAATCTCAACCTCAAGCCAAGCTTTAAATCGGTTTTCTTCCGTCCAAACCGCTCCCATTTCAGGGCGTGTATAACGTTCAATCATCGCATTGCCTCCGTTTCCTGCTTATTACTTACTCCAAATTCCACTATGGTTAATCTCATCTAGCGCTTGCTCGACTGAATTTCGCAAAACATTTACATGACCCATTTTTCGTTTCGGACTAGCTTCTTTCTTTCCGTATAGATGAATCTTCCAATCTGCTAACTCTGGAATCGCATAAAGGACATCTTCTAAATGCTCACCAAGGATATTTACCATCACCACAGGCTTTAACAAATTTGTCTTCCCTAATGGCCAATTGCAGACAGCTCGGATATGTTGCTCAAATTGCGAAGTTTGGCACGCCTCCATCGTATAATGGCCAGAATTATGAGGTCTTGGCGCCAACTCGTTTACGATAATCTCATCCTCATCAGTTAAAAACATCTCAACCGCAAGCGTACCAACAAGATTTAGGTTTTCAGCTAGCTGTAAAGCCAGCTGCATCGCTCTCTGTGAAGCTTTCTCACTTATTCTTGCTGGAACAATACTCTTGTGCAAAATATTCTCTTTATGAATATTTTCCGCGACAGGAAAATACTCGATCTCACCATTTGACTTCCTAGTAATAATCACAGAAATTTCTTTTGCAAAAGGCACCCATTTCTCTACTACACAAATCCCACTTTCTAAAAGACTGCCTGCGCTAGCAACATCAGACTCTTCACGTAGAACAAGCTGCCCTTTACCATCATAGCCGCCACGCGCTGTTTTTAACACACATGGATAGCCCAAAATTTTGATTGCACTATACACGTCGGTCAAACTCTCTGCGACACCATACGGAGCTACTGGAACACCAGCTTTGGATATCGCCGCTTTCTCTGTTACGCGGTCCTGAGTAATTTTTAAAAGCTCCGCTCCTTGTGGCAGATAACTATTCTCTTTCAACCACGCTAAAGCTTCAAAACTCACATTCTCGAATTCATAAGTGATAACATCGCTCACTTCAGAAAGCTTTTTTATCGAATCTAAATCATCATAAGCACCATTTATTTCAATATCCGCAACTTGCCCGCATGGACAATCTTTTGTCGGATCCAAAACCGCTATACGGAACCCCATTGCTTTTGCAGATAAAGCCATCATTCTTCCCAACTGGCCGCCACCAATAATCCCGATTGTTTGTCCTGGTAAAATTACTTTATTTAAGCTGTTCACTGCTACTTAGCACCTTTTCCTTTGTTTCGTTTCGAATGGCTTCTAATTTGTCTGCAATTCCAGCGTCACTGCTGCCGAGTATTTGAGCAGCCAACAGGCCAGCGTTAACAGCTCCAGCTTTCCCGATAGCTACCGTAGCGACCGGTACTCCCCCAGGCATCTGTACGATAGAAAGCAGTGAATCCATTCCGTTTAACGCCTTCGTTTGTACGGGAACTCCAATAACAGGCAATGTGGTTTTGGCTGCTGTCATACCAGGTAAATGAGCAGCTCCACCAGCTCCAGCTATAATGACTTTAATGCCTCTTTCTCGCGCACTCTCTGCGTAATCAAACAATAAGTCGGGTGTACGATGTGCAGAAACTACCCGTTTCTCATATGGAATATTTATTTGATCTAACGCTTCACAAGCATGTTTCATCGTTTCCCAATCAGAAACACTTCCCATTATTACACCAACCTGTGCTTTCACTGTCTTCCCCCCAAACTTGTATTAGAAGCTTTACTATTTATAAAATGAAAAACCGGGCAGCCCTTTCTACATACAAGAGAAAGGAACCTGCCCGGAATGATTAGTCCTTTCTAAAAAAAGGACATACATATCCTGAATAAAGGAATCACTTTCTCTCATAGTCCAATAATTTACGGTTATTGGGTAGATACTTTCGGGCCATATTCCCGGGGATTATATGAGAGATATTAAGTTCACTTTCATCTTAACAATCGATCCACCCTACGTCAAGTCTAAAATCGAATATTATGAATAAATCATTACATATCGTTCGTGTTTCACTCATTTAACAGTGCTTCAAAGACAATTTTCCGAGCAACAGGCTTATAAATGGTCTCTCCATTTTCCTTTTCCTCTGTAAAAATCGGTTTTTCTATCCTTTTGATTGGAGAATAACCTGCCGCTTTAATCCGTTCCAGACAAGCATCAATACTTTCTCCATCTTCTACTTCAAAAACTTCCTTCTTTTTTTTACTCACAAAACCGTTCCTTTCAAAAAGAGCTTTTCTTTTCATTTTTTGATTTCCTTTTCTAAACTATACCAAAAAGTCACTTTTTATGAAAATTTAATAAGAACCGTGTTATCTAATGTAATATTTAAAATTTTTTTGATAATTTTTATAGTGGGTGTTCAAAAATAAGGAAATAAAGAGGAGAGAAATTCGAGGAACTCAAACCTCTAACGTTTCGCGTATGCAATAATACATGAGATTCAGAACCAGCACTAACCGGTTCCAGACTACATTTTTTTGATTTGGACGCATAAATTCAAGAATTAGTGTAGTAAACAAATCATTTTATCTTTTTTCTATTAAATTAAGTGGCGTTTACTGTATATGAAGTAATTCATCCAAACGAACCTTTCATAAATAAAACACTATCATAAATTTATTAGCCATTTCTCACAATATATCAGCCGTGAGCTAAATTCTAAATCCTAAAACTGCTTGCACTAGATGTGGACAGAAAAATTAGAGGCCATAATCCACATAAAGTGAAACTTCAATCAGTGGAGGTTTTACTGCCCGTTAAAGTGGGATAAATAATTTCCTAAACAGCAAAAAAGACCAGCTATAAATAGCTGATCTCTCGAATTGCTTGGCAACGTCCTACTCTCACAGGGGGAGACCCCCAACTACCATCGGCGCTAAAGAGCTTAACTTCCGTGTTCGGAATGGGAACGGGTGTGACCTCTTTGCTATCGCCACCAAACAATAAAGGAATATCATTCCTTCAAAACTAGATAATAAGAAGGATTTTTGCTTTTTTCAAAAACAATAAGGTTAAGTCCTCGATCGATTAGTATCAGTCAGCTCCACATGTCGCCACGCTTCCACCTCTGACCTATCAACCTG
>NZ_LMVB01000020.1 GCF_001510645.1 Paenibacillus sp. FJAT-29882
TCCGCTGGGAAAAGATCACCAATGGGGTAATCCCCATTGGTGATCTTTTGTTTTAATTCTTCGAAAATCGTCAAATATTTAATATTATTTTTTTTCATCACTATTCACCATACTTGCTAATGAATTTGCTAACTCTACTAAGTTATAATTATTAACACATTGTACAGTCTCATACAAAGGCATAAATCTTTCATCAGTTAAATCAACAAACGAACCAACCATAGATCCAACGATTGTTGCAACAGTATCTGTATCGTATCCAATATTTACAGCATCAAACACTGCTTGTAGGGCATCGTCTTTGTTTAAAGCAATAATTCCAAATGCAGAAGGAACAGCTTCTGAAATATGCAATCCGGTTCCTACCACTTGTGATAACCGACGTAATTTTTCTTCTTTTGTACCGGCACCATCTACTATATCGAGCGCTAATCGGATACGCTCTACAACATTTGGCCCTGCAACTTCACGAGAAATGACTTTTGCCTTTGTTTCACCACGTACGGCCCCATAAAATCCGGCACTTAGAGCATCTTCGACTGTCGCATTGGGTGCTAAAGAAGCACTTATAGCAGCGGCTATACTGCACAAGCACCAGAAATCGCCAAGCTATTATCATGTGTTACTTGTGTAATCGTAATTGCAGCATCAATTGCTCCTTCCAAATCGTTAGGATGTAAAATTCCAGCTGGCNCCAGAAATCGCCAAGCTATTATCATGTGTTACTTGTGTAATCGTAATTGCAGCATCAATTGCTCCTTCCAAATCGTTAGGATGTAAAATTCCAGCTGGCGCAATTTTCATTGCCGACCCATTTGTGGCCTTTGATGCATAATCTACAGCTGCCGCCCCTGGTAACGGTTTCATTTCTAATGAAGGATCTTTATACATGGCCACCGCACTTCGAGTTGTAGGTCCTGCAAATCTATCAAAATACCAAAGAACATCTGACCAATCTAAAATAGCTTGAATGATAATATCTTTTTCAATAACACCGTTATTTTTTAAAATAGCTTGACAAAGAAAGTATATTTGGGAAAAATCATCTGTCACTTGTCCTGCTTCATTTCCTAGCGCAAATGCCGTTTCTCCAGGTTTTTTAAA
>NZ_LMVB01000021.1:0-761 GCF_001510645.1 Paenibacillus sp. FJAT-29882
TTGTTGTTATAGTGTGTACTCACTTCAATTAAAACGTTGGCGCTTTGTTTTGTTCAGTTTTCAAAGAGCAATCTTTGTCGTTTCTCTCAGAAGCGACTTTATCATGTTAACAAATCTTTTATAATTTGTCAACATTTTTTTGGTGGAGCCTAGCGGGATCGAACCGCTGACCTCCTGCGTGCAAGGCAGGCGCTCTCCCAGCTGAGCTAAGGCCCCAAAATAAATGGTCGGGAAGACAGGATTCGAACCTGCGACCCCTTGGTCCCAAACCAAGTGCTCTACCAAGCTGAGCTACTTCCCGTTTATATGGCGCGCCCGAAAGGAGTCGAACCCATAACCTTCTGATCCGTAGTCAGACGCTCTATCCAATTGAGCTACGGGCGCGTATAGATGTAAAAAATGGTGCCGAGGACCGGAATCGAACCGGTACGGTAGTCACCTACCGCAGGATTTTAAGTCCTGTGCGTCTGCCAGTTCCGCCACCCCGGCATATACGAAATGAAAAGTGGAGCGGAAGACGGGATTCGAACCCGCGACCCCAACCTTGGCAAGGTTGTATTCTACCACTGAACTACTTCCGCATACAAAGTGCGGGTGAAGGGACTTGAACCCCCACGCCTTGCGGCGCCAGATCCTAAGTCTGGTGCGTCTGCCAATTCCGCCACACCCGCATAATAATATAATGGTGAGCCATGCAGGATTCGAACCTGCGACCCTCTGATTAAAAGTCAGATGCTCTACCAACTGAGCTAATGGCTCGA
>NZ_LMVB01000021.1:839-1079 GCF_001510645.1 Paenibacillus sp. FJAT-29882
GCTACACCGGCACTATAGGTAATGGTGGAGGATGACGGGATCGAACCGCCGACCCTCTGCTTGTAAGGCAGATGCTCTCCCAGCTGAGCTAATCCTCCATTATGAATAATGCTTGGCGGCGTCCTACTCTCACAGGGGGAAACCCCCAACTACCATCGGCGCTAAAGAGCTTAACTTCCGTGTTCGGAATGGGAACGGGTGTGACCTCTTTGCTATCGCCACCAAACAATAAAGGAATAT
>NZ_LMVB01000003.1 GCF_001510645.1 Paenibacillus sp. FJAT-29882
GCTAGTAAGATCCCTGAAAGATGATCAGGTTGATAGGTCAGAGGTGGAAGCGTGGCGACATGTGGAGCTGACTGATACTAATCGATCGAGGACTTAACCAATACATATTTTAATGATGATTCTAAAGTCTGTTATCTAGTTTTGAAGGAATAAACCTTCTAACTGAATTTAGTCTGGTAATGATGGCAAAGAGGTCACACCCGTTCCCATTCCGAACACGGAAGTTAAGCTCTTTTGCGCCGATGGTAGTTGGGGGTCTCCCCCTGTGAGAGTAGGACGTTGCCAGGCTAAGCCCCTAAAAGTAGGGGCTATTATTTTGTACATAGTTGTATGTGGCCCCTTGGTCAAGCGGTTAAGACACCGCCCTTTCACGGCGGTAACACGGGTTCGAATCCCGTAGGGGTCACCATATTGGAGGATTAGCTCAGCTGGGAGAGCATCTGCCTTACAAGCAGAGGGTCGGCGGTTCGATCCCGTCATCCTCCACCATTACCTATAGTGCCGGTGTAGCTCAACTGGTAGAGCAACTGACTTGTAATCAGTAGGTTGGGGGTTCAAGTCCTCTTGCCGGCACCACTTTCAAATTTGTATGAGCCATTAGCTCAGTTGGTAGAGCATCTGACTTTTAATCAGAGGGTCGCAGGTTCGAATCCTGCATGGCTCACTATTAGTTTAGCGGGCGCGACGGAATTTGCAGATTCCATCTTGTAATGCCCCGTAGTTCAATTGGATAGAGCATCTGACTAACAGATCAGAAGGTTATGTTATGGTTCGACTCCTTTTGGGTGCGCCTTGATACGGGAAGTAGCTCAGCTTGGTAGAGCACTTGGTTTGGGACCAAGGGGTCGCAGGTTCGAATCCTGTCTTCCCGACCATCTATGTGTCTAAACGTTTATTATGGGGCCTTAGCTCAGCTGGGAGAGCGCCTGCCTTGCACGCAGGAGGTCAGCGGTTCGATCCCGCTAGGCTCCACCATTATTATAATTATCGTATACGCTTCATTATTTGGCGGCGTAGCTCAGCTGGCTAGAGCGTACGGTTCATACCCGTGAGGTCGGGGGTTCGATCCCCTCTGCCGCTATAAATTATGAGCATTTTCCAGTTGAATTCTTAATTATTACGGAGGTATACCCAAGTTCGGCTGAAGGGATCGGTCTTGAAAACCGACAGGGGGGTCAAACCCCGCGGGGGTTCGAATCCCTCTACCTCCTCCATTTTTTCAAAAAAGGTCACACAATTCATATCGTCGCGGGGTGGAGCAGTTCGGTAGCTCGTCGGGCTCATAACCCGAAGGTCGCAGGTTCAAATCCTGTCCCCGCAATCTGGTCCGGTAGTTCAGTTGGTTAGAATGCCTGCCTGTCACGCAGGAGGTCGCGGGTTCGAGTCCCGTCCGGACCGCCATTTTTATTCAGTAGATAAACTTACTGTTGATATAATTTGTTTGGCTCAGTAGCTCAGTCGGTAGAGCAAAGGACTGAAAATCCTTGTGTCGGCGGTTCGATTCCGTCCTGAGCCATCATTAGCTTAATACGGAGGGGTAGCGAAGTGGCTAAACGCGGCGGACTGTAAATCCGCTCCTTCGGGTTCGGCAGTTCGAATCTGCCCCCCTCCACCATTCATTATAGGGGTATAGTTTAAAGGTAGAACAAAGGTCTCCAAAACCTTCGGTGTGGGTTCAATTCCTACTACCCCTGCCAACTTAAAATTCATCTTACATTATGGCGGTTGTGGCGAAGTGGTTAACGCACCTGATTGTGGTTCAGGCATTCGTGGGTTCGATTCCCATCAGTCGCCCCATTTATTTTATCTTATTGGGCTATAGCCAAGCGGTAAGGCAACGGATTTTGATTCCGTCATGCGAAGGTTCGAATCCTTCTAGCCCAGCCATTTATATATGCGGGTGTAGTTTAGTGGTAAAACCTCAGCCTTCCAAGCTGATGATGAGAGTTCGATTCTCTTCACCCGCTCCAAAATGGGCCTATAGCTCAGCTGGTTAGAGCGCACGCCTGATAAGCGTGAGGTCGATGGTTCGAGTCCATTTAGGCCCACCATAATCTTATATGTTGTTCCGCAGTAGCTCAGTGGTAGAGCATTCGGCTGTTAACCGAACGGTCGTAGGTTCGAGTCCTACCTGCGGAGCCATTTTTTTATATAAGGAAGTACTCAAGAGACGCCCCTACTATGGATGTAGGTCCGGGTAATCGGCGTGAGGATTCAAATCCTCTAAGGTGCGTAAAAACTAATCTTACTTGGGTTAGTTTTTTTGTTTTATTCATTCAGCAAGTGCCACAATCTACGTCAAAAAGTTTTACAGAACTTAGAAAGCCTCTTTTTAACATAAGCCTCCCGTATTTGGCATCAGGTACGATCTATGTAGCCCCACACTCCAGCTTCCTAATTCACTTTATAACTATATCCATTGAGATTACTGAAGTATTTCTTAAATAGTTTTTTTGCAGATTTTTGCTGAAACTACTGTATCACGTATAACATGTTAGGCGTATATAAAAACAGAGCAGTATTTTTTATTTCGTCCCCATTCAGTTAACATAGAGGTAGAATAATTGAATCCTTTTTCAATAAAAAAGGGGCTGTCCTATAATAAAAGGGTCAGATCCTATATCTACTTCAAACCGACCCCATTTTCTAAAAGTGGGCTTATAATGAGTGAATTCTTATTCAATGAAAAAACCGCCAATCCCTTGATATGTATGGGGCTGACGGTTTTTTTTATTTTTAGCGTCCCAGATAGGAGTCGAACTTACGACCTATAGATTAGGAGGCACTGTTAAATTTCAGTTTCCTTTACAATAGGTTTGAACTGTTTATAAATCCTACTATAACGGCAATTTCCACGTTTTTACCGTATACCAAGCGTAAATACTAAATAAAAGTGTCTGACGTTTCCGAAGCAATGTTTCCGATTTTTATTATACAAGCTTCACTAGTTTGTTTTCAACATAATTACGATTTTCTGCCGCTCGAGCCCCGCCTGAAAGCCTTACTGAATGTTTACCAAAAGGTTCAAAAACTAAATACGAAGTGTTCGATCGTATATATTTACTGAATGAATCATGTTTTAGCTATTATTCAAAATTTCCCTCTTTTGAACGATTTTTTCGTAATCATAGCGATACTTAGCAGGTGAAACGTTCATCATCTCAGTAAATACGCGCGTAAAGTAATGCACTGATCCAAAGCCGGTAACATCAGCTATCTCTTTAATAGGAATGCTTGTTGTTTCAAGCAGGCGGACGGCCTCCTTTACCCTTTCCTTGCGAATATAATTGGAGAAACTTTCACGAAGCTCATTAGAAAAGAGCCTTGATAAATGACGTTTAGAAATGTGAAGATAGTTGGCGACGTGTTCTAGCTTCAATGGTTCTGATAAATTATCACGAATGAACAGCTTTGCTTGATATAGATGTGTTGGAGAACTAAACATTTTTTCTTGACTTCGACTTCTCTGCGTAGCTTCAGAAAACATAGAGTTAAAGGACAGTATGAGTGTGTGTGCCATATTAGTAATTAAATTAAAGTCGTTGACACCGCCGTTTGACGTATAATCTACCAATGCCCTCCATATTAAGGCAGTTGGGGAATCATCAGCAACATTGACACAAATCTTATTTGTCTTCGCCAGCCGATTAAATATGCTAATGGCATCATCCTTTGATTTTTCATGTGAAATCTCGAAAGCAACAAATACAAGAAAAAGTCCTGTTTCACTTAAAATTTGGTGCTGAACGTTCGGACGGGATAAAAATACTGTCCCTTTCTTTAACGGATATTGTCCATCCATGTCTTTATAAAGTCCTTCTCCACTTAGTACATAACAAACTTCAAAAAATGAATGCCTATGTAGTGGGGTGTTAAAATGCTTCGGGGTAACTCCCCAATAATGCACCTTAAAGGCAATTTCTTCTCCAAGTGGTTCCATTGCATATTGAGCCAAAATCCCTTCACTAAGTTTACATGATTGGATTACCAAAAATATCCCTCCGATGTCTTCATAAGACAAAAAAATAGCCTATTCTGATAAAGACTGGAATCTATAAATTTTTTAAAATTATAACAAGTATACTATCAATTTTAAGGGAGGAAAATATTATGATTACTTTAAAAGATGCTGACTTTTACAAAGAAAATGGATACTTACTTGTTAAGGGGGTTTTTACTAAAGATGAAGTAGAGCAAATGAGGAATGCGGTTGAAGACATTATTCAACGTGCAGCAAATGCAAAACATGATCAAAATCATGCATGGCAAGGGGAGCACATCCCACCAAACGAGTTAAAAAAACTTGTTTTAAAAGGGTTTCATGACGTTCATTATCATGATGCATCGTTCTCTAGAGCCATTATCCATCCAAGTATGGTGTCTATTTTGCAAAAGCTTATCGGACCGAATGTCCAATTACATCACTCCAAAATGCTGGTTAAACCACCTGAAAAGGGAGCAGCTTTTCCAATGCATCAGGATCACCCGTATTTTCCACATGAAAGTCATACCATGTTGGCAGCTAGTGTTCATCTTGATGATGCAGACTTGGAAAACGGATGTCTAAGGGTTATACCAAAATCTCATAAAGAAGGATCAATTCCACATGTAGGGCGTCACTACTTAAATCATAAGGAATACCCGATTTCCATAGGGACTCCGTGCCCTGCCGAAGCAGGCGACGTTCTGTTTTTTAATTATTTAACGATACATGGCTCGGATAGTAATCGCAGTGACCGGCCGCGTAGAAACGTATTATTCCAATATCGTGATCCGTCGGATAAACCGACTGCCGATGTACACGTGAACTGGGGGCAAGGCTTGATGGTCTGTGGAGAAAATCCAACGTTCCGTGACTATCAGGCTGATTTTGCCTCAAAAATAGTGAAATGAAAGTTGAATGCAACTATTTTGGCCTGAAACACACACATACTTGAGTTTCAACTCGTCTGAACAGAGCAACTAAGTTAATTTGAAGAATGTTTAGCTAAATCAAATAAACAACCTGATGAATGAAAGCTGCTGACACCATCAGTAGCTTTTACTTTCCTAGAAGACGATTCCCAAAATGGAATTGTAAAAAAACGACTACCTCCATCTAAGGGGGGCATTCACCATAGCTGACGATGCCTGCCGCCTTATCAACATATTAATTTTCTTGGTGAGTACATCTTCGATATGAAGAAGGGAGCATGTGTGATATTCGCTAACTCTTATCCATTAAGAATAAAAGCCGATGATTCTTTAGCTTCATTACATTACCGCTTACAGGGATGTGCCGACCCTTTCTGTTCTTATTTATTTCTGGTGGTATAAAGATTGATGATTCTTTAAAATCCACATTAGGAATCTTGATTGAAATAGCTTCGTTAATTCGCATCCCAGTATCAAGCAAAAGCAAAACTAGAAGCTTATCTCGCCATTCTCCGAAATTACGTTCATTAAAGTAATTTAAAATCAATGTAACTTCCTCGCCTGAAAAACCTTTTACTTCTTCTTCAGCATCCATTTTAAGATTCTTGATATTCTTCATATTCTTCATTGGGTTATCAGGTGTTATAACTTCTTCAAACCAGAACTTACACATGGTTCTCAATGTGCGTAACCTGATATTGATAGTGTTTCCTGATAAAGTAGTGTTTTTTTCACGTTGTTCATCCCCCGAATAAGCCTTCTTGTTTTTTGAATAAGTAATATAATCTTTTATCATAGAAGGCGTTAAATCACTAATGTGCTTAAAAGAAGGATGATGAATCGTTAAATAATCAGTTAAATATTTAATGTGATGTTTGTATTCGCCTAATGTTCTTTCTCGGATGCCTTCAGCAACTTTGGCACGAAGAAAAATATCTAAAGCTTCTTGCAGTGTGTATTCAATGATGTAATTTTGTTCAATTCAGTGTACCACGCTGTTTAATAACGTGTTTTTTCATGAAAAAAAGCACCTCCAGACATAGAAAAATAATAGTGAATCAGAACTTCACTGTTTCCTACGTACAGAAGTGCTTTTATCTTACATACAATTGACCGATTTTAACGGTTATATTAACAGAAAAAACCCTGCTACAACACGGGAGAACCGCATTATAACAGGGTTTATAAACAGTTAGCGTCCCAGATAGGAGTCGAACCTACGACCTACAGCTTAGGAGGTTGTCCGGTATGTCTTCCGATATATCAAACGTTAATTCAACGGTGATTGAGCGTAATTTAATGTCCTATGGATTACCGTAAGTCAACGGGCACAATTTCGATTGCATTGGCCGTCTGCTGTATGTCGCTAGTGCGCTTCATTTCGTACTGGCGAATGATACCCAACGCCTCTAATCAATTACAAACACGGATTATAGTGCGGCCGACTCTTTCCGATTAATTCGCCTAACTTCGTTTTGCGTAGAAAAGAAACGCCTGGATATTTGCAACTGTATTGCGCCGGCAAGCTCCGTTTTATTTAATTCGTCAGCAAACAGACGCTTGTAATGGCGCATGGCTTCGTTTAGCCCTTCGACTGACTTGAACGTTGATAGATTGGCGAGTGTGTCTGCCGATGCTACAATTTCTATTCGTTTCTTTGACATATGATTCCGGCTCCCTTTTCATAAAAGAGACGGAGTCCCCGAGCGCATACTTAAATAAACGTATTGAATCTCCGTTTTTTTCGTGGTATACTTAAGACCTCAAATTTCTTGCATTTTAAATGCGACGGGACGTTCGGTTGTTAGCGCAACCGGCGTCTTTTTTTGCGTATTTTTATTTGTTTTGACGTAAGACACGATGCGCTGGCGAATACCTATTGTGTTGTTGCCGCACATGTTCGCTGTCCATTTGTATATACTTCCTCGTTGTTTTTATATCAGCGTGATCGACGATCTTTTGAAGCGTGAATATATCTCCTCCGTTTAAAATATAATTTCTACAGAAAGTATGGCGGAACATATGCGGGTGCAGTTTCGGTATTTCTAGCTTCTTCTTAAGGCGTCTTTCTTCTTGCAATTTAACCAACCTTTTCCCGATCTCTCTACTAACGGGTATCTCGCGACCTTTACGGTTCTTTGCGACCTCGGACGGAATGTATATTACGCAGCGCTTAACGCCGATATGGTCAATCTTCAAATTAACGGCTTCTTGAATCCGCATTCCACTGTCTAATAAAAGCAGGCACAGCGTTTTATCCCGCCATTGCGCAAACTGGCGTTCATCATAACTACTAAGCGACCGGTCGACCTCGGCGTCAGCTAGTCCTGGCACTACGTCTACATGGTCGGAATTCACGCGCTTAATATTGGCGGTTGGATTAGTTGGAAGAATTCCGTCTTTATACCAGAACAAGCACATCGTTTTCAACGTTCTAAGACGCATGTTGACCGTATGAGGCGATAACCCTTTCGTAAGGCTATTTCGTCCTTCTACCTCTGCATATGCGACGCGTTCCTTCATTCAATAAAGAATATAGCTACGGATCAAATCAGACGTCAATTCATCTACGTAGAAAGGCGACCGGTCAGTATAACGCATCAAGTATGTAATATGCTCGCGGTAATTTTCGATAGTGCGCGGTCGTACTCCTTCGGCTTCCTTTGCCTTAACGAATATATCGAGTGCTTCTTCGATGGTGTAGCGCGTATCGGGTGTAGGTAGGACGCTGGCAATACGTGGGACAGAATCGCCGGCTGTCGGACCTCTTGCGCCAATATAGCCTCGTCTCATTGCGGATTCACCTCCGATTAAGTCTTACGTACAGCCTCACGTTTGTCTTACGGCGTACCTTAAAAGAACACAAAAAACCCGACATATCAGCGCTAATTCACCGTTGATTGAACGGGTCTATAACGTTGATATGTCGGGCTTAGACGAACAGTTAGCGTCCCAGATAGGAGTCGAACCTACGACCTACAGCTTAGGAGGCTGTCGCTCTATCCTGCTGAGCTACTGGGACATATAAATAGTTGTGACTGATATATTATAGTTGTTATAAGAAAAATTTTCAAGGTTTATGCGCTAAAGAAAATTGTACTCACTTTGAAATAAATAGGGGGATTGTTTAGTTACTTTTTAAATTATCATACTATTTCGTATTTTATCTGTGATAAAATGGGAAAGAATACTTTTATATTTCCTTCATTTTAAAAAGATTGCGCCAATAGTAATAACCTCAAGGAATTCGAATAGAGTTCATCAAACAAACTTTGGGGGAAGTCTAATGAAGAAAAATCTATTGTTAATAGTAGTCCTTGTTTTCGGAGGCGCTCTTTTATTATACACCCTGGATAAAGCCAAAACAAAGAAACTTGATACACCTCCAGAGTTACTTGCAACGGTTGATGGAGACAAGGTTGCTTATCAGGTTCGCAGTTTTGAAAGGGACGGGATCATAATTGTGAAAGGCGAAAAAGAAGATCCAATTACTAAGGTTAACCCTCGAACAAAACTTATAATTGATTTCGCTGAAGAGCCCGAAAGTTTCATTGTTTCAGAGATGAATAGCTTTGGGGATGAAGAGGATTATTTAAGAACGGAGGAGTGGAATACAGTCAGTTTCAGAGAGTATGCCTTGGACAACTGGGTTGGTTATAAATCTTATGTCATCCATGCAAAGTGGAAAAATGGGCAAGAGGCGACATATTCCATTAAACTGGACGTTAAGCAACTCGTTTCTTATCAGGGATTATTGCCAAGGGAACATGAAAACAGTGCTTTGATTATCCTTGGAAAATCGGGTGTTAGTCCTGTTAATTTTGATGAAAATAAGTATGTTTTGACCCCTATTCTCACGATAGAGGCGGATGGAAATTTGCCATCCGAATATCCTGAATTGAAAATAGAAAGCACCCCTACCTATATTATTTTTGACTATACTAAGGAAGTGTTTCGAACCGACGATGACGAAGAGTTAATAAAATACTTAGAATCAATGCGGAGCGAAGAATAAAGAGTAGGCGTGCCAGAGGATGTTTAAACAAGATCGTTTGTCGACTCATAATGCAATAATTTTCCGACTATTCAAGGCGTTCAATTGTGTATAATAGATGGATAGAAACAAAATACATAAACGAAATAGGTGTCTGATCTAGGACTTAAAAGGAAAGTGCCAACGCGGTCCCGCCGCTGTATAAAGATATGGGAAGGTCCGTAAGCGTAGACGATAAGTCAGGAAACCTGCCTGTATTCGTGCACCAAATTTGCCTACGAGGATGGGAAGGTGTGTGGCAGACGTACGGGGATATCTGTTCATACTATAGACGATTGACTCATAAGGGTCAGACTTCCTAAAAAGAAATTAGGAGGCTGATCTTTTATTTATTCCCTCTAAAAATGTATGGTAAGGGAGTAGTGGAATTTGGGAAGTTCAAAAAGAGAAAAAATTTTACAAAATAACAGACAGCTAGCTTATATACTCGCATTTGCATTTCTTGCTGTTTCGATGATTGTTGGGATTTCAGTAGGTTCAGTTTCAGTGTCTGTGTCTGAGCTTTTTCGAATTATTGGCAAGGAGGTTTTCCATTTACCACTGTCAACGGAAGCAAATATGATGTTTTCGAATATTGTGATGAAAATACGCTTACCTCGTGTTGTCTTGGCTGGATTGGTAGGAGCGTCTCTTGCTATTTCTGGTGCAGCGTTTCAAGGGCTTTTGCGTAACCCGTTGGCCGATCCCTATACGCTTGGTGTCTCCTCTGGGGCCTCTGTAGGAGCGGTTATAACTCTATTTTTCGGGTTCTCACTACCTGGTATCGGTTTATTTACTTTGCCATTATTAAGTGTTTTGTTTTCGTTCTTGACGATTTTCTCTGTACTGTTGTTTGCACAGAAAGTGGATCGCTCGATGAAGGTAGAAACAATTATTTTAACAGGGGTTATTTTTAGTTCATTTTTAGGTGCGTTTATTTCTCTGATGATTGCTATGACTGGAGAAGAATTACGTCAGATTATTGGCTGGTTATTAGGGAGTGTCTCCATGCGAGGTTGGAGCTACGTGGGGATTATTCTGCCGTTTTTTATCGTAGGTGCTGTGATCCTTATGCTAAATGCACGTGAATTGAATGCCTTATCCTTTGGAGAAGATCGTGCACAGCATTTGGGTGTGAGCGTGAAACAAAGAAAGCTACTGGTTTTAATTGCAGGTTCGCTGCTAACTGGGGCTGCCGTGGCTGTTTCAGGGACAATAGGCTTTGTTGGCTTAGTGATTCCGCATTTCACGAGACGGCTTATTGGTCCGGACCATAAGCACTTATTGCCGTTGTCGATGATTATTGGGGGTGGATTCTTAATTCTGGCAGATCTTGTATCAAGGATTATTATTTCCCCAGCTGAATTACCGATTGGTGTTATTACCGCGTTAATTGGTGCCCCTGTCTTTGCCATGATCTTATTAAAACGGCGCAGGACAGAAAGAGGGTGATGAATATGCTAACTGTTACTGAATTGATAGGTGGGTATACGAGGGAAATGCCCGTTTTGAAAAATCTTACATTCGAGGTTGCCAGAGGAGAAGTGTTTGGAATCCTTGGACCTAATGGAAGTGGAAAAACTACGCTGCTCCAAATGATGAGTGGCATATTACCTTATCATAGTGGAGAAATCATGCTTAAAGGAAAAAGGCTGCAGGATTACCGTACAAAGGACCTGGCTAGAGTAATTGCAGTCTTGCCCCAGCATTCTACACAGGCTTTTTCCTATACAGTAAAAGAAACGGTCTCGCTTGGCAGATATGCGCATCAGAAAGGCTTACTGCAGAGTTGGTCAGCGGAAGATGAAGAAGTGGTTAAAAAGGTTATGAAACAGACGGGTGTTACTCAATTTCAACAAATCCCTTTTGAACAGCTTTCTGGTGGTGAGAAACAGCGCGTCTTGCTTGCACAGTCATTAGCACAAGAACCGGAAATTCTTTTTCTAGATGAGCCAACGAATCATTTGGACCTTTCCTATCAGAAGGAGCTACTCGACTTGATGAAAAAGTGGACGAAGGAAAAAGATCTGACTGTTATTTCTATTTTCCACGATTTAAATCTTGCTAGTCTATACTGTGATAGATTGCTACTGTTGGAAAAAGGAAGGATTCAGATCAATGATAAACCGAATGAAGTGCTGAAACGAGAACGAATTCAAGCAGTATACCAAACGGAAATTGAAAATCAGCCACATCCAAGTCTTCCTAAACCGCAACTATTTATTGTTCCGTCTCATCTTGCCGAGGAACAGGAGGCATTGGTGGTTAATGAGCGATATTTAGAAACAAAAGATGAGTGGATTGCATTGAAAGCACCGATCCCACTTAAGACGCTGTCTTCTGGAGTAACGGGGGCTATTAACGGCTGGTATCAAACATTTGTGAACCGTTGTGTCAAGCGTACTTATGATTGTCATGATCCTCTCGAGGAAATGATAGAGTACTTGTCTGCAAAGGGATTTAATCCAAGCGAGACGATGGGCATGATGACGAATGTTGATGTGAAGACAGCAGCAGTGCGTTTCTATGAAGGCAATGATATCTCAACCTTCATCGTGGTAACGGCAGGTAAAGGAAATCCGGTTAATACACCTCATATCGTTCAATCTGAAAGAACTAGAGGACCCAGCATCCATACATGGGTGTTTGTGAACGGGTGTTTACCGGAAGAAGCATTTATTCAGAGCCTTGTTACCGCAACGGAAGCAAAGCTGAAGGCGTTGCATGATTATGGAGCGGAAACTAACACGCTTGGAATAGAAACTTCAAAAGACAGCATCTTACTTGCTGCCACGCAACGGGGTAAAAACATCCGGCATGGTGAATCTATGGAATCATTAGGTATGTTAGTTAGCAGGGGTGTGTATGAATGCACGCTGCTTGCAATGAAAAATAGTGACTGGAAGGATGGTTGAAATGGAAAAGGCACCCGTCTTCTTTATCACTGGAGGCGTGCGTAGTGGGAAAAGCACGTTTGCGGAAAAAACAGCTCATGAGCTGGCGCGAGCTCATACTGGAACCTTGTTATATTATTTGGCTTGTGGCAGAGGACAAGATGAAGAAATGCAGCAACGGATTGAGTTGCATCAGCAATCTCGTCAAAACAGTGTTGTTCCATGGCAATCTGGTGAGTTCCCTAGAGATATCGACAACTCCATCCCTTTTTACAATAAACAGACAATCGTCTTGTTGGATTGTTTGACTACTTGGCTCGATAATGAGTTGTTTTCAATCGATTCGGAACTAAGTAAGCGCCGTCTCCAAAATGTTTTTGACAAAATGATGGGAAGTATTGAAACAATACGAAAGCATTGCTTCAGTTTGATTGTGGTTAGCAATGAAGTACTTCTCGAGCCTCTATCAAGCAGTGAAATCGTGCGGGCTTATCAAAAAACAATCGGCAGGTTGCATCAGGAACTTGTTGCTCGTTCACATCAAGCTTATTTGGTTGAATCAGGTATTCCACTCATGATGAAAGGGAGCAAGTAAAGAATGAGCGTACTAATCGGTTATTTGATTAATCTTCAGTTCTTCACGGCGATTCCGATCAAAAAGCAGCTTCCCATGGATGAGCCATCCATTCATCGAGCTGTTCAGACCTTTCCACTTGCAGGACTGACACTCGGTTTGCTAGTCAGTGGCAGTCTCTTTGCACTCATGGAGTGGACGCCCTTCTCTTTGCTTGCGATTAGTTTCCTTGTTTGGCTGCTGACGATTATTCTAACAGGAGGCCTTCATCTTGACGGATGGATGGATGCGAGTGATGCGTTTTTTTCTTATCAGGACAAAGAAAAGCGGCTTGAAATTATGAGCGATCCGCGAACGGGAGCGTTTGGTGTTTTATCTGTGATCGTCTTATTAAGTGCAAGGTTTCTATTTATTTATGAAATTATTTCAAGAATGAATCTTAGTTCTTTTTTCTTAATTGCCTTAATTCCTACCATAAGTAAAATGGTGATGGGGATGTTGCTCTATACAGCGCCGCTTGCTAAACAAGATGGATTGGCAGCGTTTTTTCAAAGAGCAGCGAAAAAAAGTAGTATACATATATATGGCTTGTATCTAGTTGTCCTATTAATTATGGCATTTTACATAAGCTTGCCTTTACTTTATATGAGTTTAATCATGATAGCGGTAGCTTGTATTCTCTTTTTATTGATCCGCAGGAAAACCACAATTTGGTTCGGCGGAATCACAGGCGATGTTCTGGGGGCATCGGTAGAAGGAGTGGAGCTGTTTTTATGGCTGACGGTGTGGGCATTTCCTTACTTCGCCATGGTATGACGGAGGCGAATGTTAAGAAGCAATATGTAGGATGGACAGATTCACGGTTGACAACAGAAGGGTTGCAGGAATTAGAGCGATTACAATTAAGTTATCCAAATTATGATTGTTTGTACTGCAGCGATTTAAATCGCTGCATCCAAACTGCAAACATTTTATTTCCAAATTGTGAGCCTATTTTAAAGAGGGAATTTCGTGAAATGAATTTTGGTGAGTGGGAAGGAAGAACCTATGAGCAATTATTAAGCTCGCCTCAATATAAGCGCTGGCTTGAGCGCCCGTTTGAAATAGAAGCACCACATGGGGAAGGCTATCAAGATTTCAGTCAAAGAGCACATCAAGGTTGGGTCGAGGTGGTAGAGGATATGATGCAGAAGGAAGCTAGAAATGTCGCGGTTGTTACACATGGTGGAGTGATTCGCAATCTGCTCGTCCATTATGCTCCCGAGCAAAAGGTATTTTGGGATTGGAGTGTTCCATATGGCTGTGGCTATAAGCTTTACTGGGAAAGCTACGAGCAATTGAGGAGGAGTGAGAGATGCACTTTGTTACAGGCGGTGCCTATAATGGAAAAAGAAAATGGGTAAGGTCGTTACATGAACACACCCAATGGCTATCTGCTTATTATGATTATCCACTCCCGCTTCGTTCAAATGATTTTTTAGAAAAAAAGATTGTATTAGAAGGAATTGAGATGTGGATAAAGAATGATGTAGAGAGTAGCGATGGTTCAAACATTCGTGCGAATTGGAAGACGTACATTCAAACATGGCACGACTGGGAGCAGGAGCAAGGAGATCGAAGAATCATTATAATTGGAACCGACATTTCAAAGGGAATTGTCCCAATGAACAAACTAGACCGAACTTGGCGTGATGTTACAGGTTGGGTCTATCAAGACTTGACGGTCCTATCAAACCGCGTCGATATCATTTGGTATGGCTTAAATCAACAATTAAAATAGGGGATGAAAGCATGAATATTTACACACGTACAGGAGATAAAGGGAAAACCAGCGTCATTGGCGGCCGAGTGGATAAGGATGACGTTCGAGTGGAAGCGTATGGAACGGTTGATGAGGTGAACAGCTATGTTGGGCTAGCTATGGCGGAATTAGATCGTACAAAGTTCGCAGATGTTTTAGAAGACCTGGAGAAGATCCAGCATGAATTATTTGATTGTGGCGGTGATTTAGCAACGATTTCTGATAAAGCACCAGAAAAGCTAACAGCAGAAGCGATTACGTATTTAGAACAGCGTATTGATGAATATATTTCGGAAGCACCACCACTTGAGAAATTTATTTTACCAGGGGGAACGAAGCCAGCCGCAACGATTCATCTTGCTCGTACCGTGGTGCGTCGGGCTGAACGACTGACTGTAACGCTTGTGAAATCAGGGGCCGCTGTTTCTCCTTTGTCACTACAATATTTAAATAGACTATCTGACTATTTCTTTGCACTTGCACGGGCGATTAATGTTCGCCTTGGGGTTAAAGATGTAGAGTACGTTAGAAGTGCGAAGGTGTTCCACAACACCAAGAAAAAGGAGCAAACGGATTGAAATGAATGTTAAACAAATGAGCCTCCTTGCCATCTTTATTGCTTTATCGGTAGCAGGTGCTTTTATAAAAATTCCAGGTGTTATTGGCAGCGTGGCACTGGACAGTTTTCCTTCGTTACTAGCAGCTTGTTTACTCGGTCCAGTTGCGGGTGCGGTTGTTGGCGGGCTCGGGCATTTCATTTCAGCTATTATAGGTGGAATGTTGCTCGGTCCTCTTCATTTCATTATTATGTTAGAAATGGCCTTACTTGCTTGGACTTTCGGCATTTTATATCGAAAGGGCAATAAGGTTGGGGCAAGTCTGTTATTTTTTATTGGCAATGCATTTATTTCTCCCTTGCCATTCATTATGATCATCAGCTGGTCATTTTTTGTGGCTTTAATTCCATCGCTGACCATTGCAACAGCGATTAATTTAGGTGTGTCCCTTATTTTGCTGCCGCGATTAACACCTATTTTGCAAAAAAATGATGAATGAAGGTGCAAAGGAATGAGGGACGTTTTAAAATTGCCGATATCTAATTCTGAAACATTAATTATTTCATGTGATAATAGCGGTGGGATTGGCATGAAGGAACAGGATATTGTAAAAGTTCCTTATGAAGTAACAGCCTATTACTCATTTCGGGTAGCGGTCATGGAATGCATGGCAGCAGGTGCCAAACCAGTTGCGGTAACCGTTCAGAACTTTTGCGGTGAAGCGGCTTGGGACGACATCTGTACAGGAGTGTTGGCTGGACAAAAAGAGCTAGGTTTGGATATTCCGATTACGGGAAGTACAGAAAGTAATTTTCTATTAGTGCAATCTGCTCTTGGATTGATTGTAATCGGTCAATGGAAAGGTTCAGTCGAAATTAATCGGATGAGGAAGGTGGCTATTATCGGACAACCTCTTGTTGGTCATGAGGTGATCGAGAAGGCAGACCGTATTGCCCCACTTTCTTTGTTTAAAGCAGTTTGTGAATACGAAGATGTAGTCGTGCTTCCGGTCGGATCAAAGGGTATTGCCCATGAATGGCGAAAGTTGAGTGATACGGATATTCCAGATGCACTTAGAAATCAAATCAACGTTGCAACATCTGCAGGACCTTCGACTTGCTTCCTTATTTCCTACCCAGATCATCTTGAAGCGGAATTAAGAAAATTGGCAGGAGTTTATTTTGTAGGTTAAATTATGAAGGGATGGCCATAATGCGTGTGAGTAAAACAAATGCCATGAGAATCCTTGATGGTAATAAAGTAGCGTACGAAATTCTTACATATGACAACGAAGATGGAAAAATCCATGGCACAGCAGTAGCTGATAAAATTGGCAAACCGGCTAATACCGTTTTTAAGACGCTCGTTTCGCAAAGCGGATCGAATTCATTTGTTTTTGTCATTCCAGTCGGTGGCGAACTTGATCTGAAAAAGGCAGCCAAGGCAGCGGGAGTGAAGAAAATGGAAATGCTTCCTGTGAAAGAGCTACAAAAGTGGACAGGGTACATCCGCGGTGGTTGTTCACCGGTCGGGATGAAAAGGTTGTACCCGACCTTTATTGATAAAAGCGCGGTGGATTTAGATAGGATGATTGTCAGCGCTGGAAAGATTGGCGTGCAGATGGAAGTGGAACCACTAAAGCTTGCTGAAACGGTTGAAGCGAAATTTGTCGAGTTAATTAACTAAAGAGAATGTCCTCTAAAAGGGTCTGTACTTGAACTCTATATACAGATTATCGTGTCACATACGTTTAAACTAGTAATGTATAAAGGGCTACGTGCTCTGATACCTTTTTTGATAGGCGTTCACCCAAACCACATCTCGTGCATATGCTGACGTAGAAAGCATAGATATCTCTCAAGTATCACGGATAAAGGAGAGTGTTAATTAGGTGACTGGAAAAACCAAACATTATTTTGCTGGAGGAAATACAGCTAGAGGATTTCACAGTTTATATGAATCTAATTTGCATGGTTTAGAACGATTATATATTTTAAAAGGTGGCCCAGGGACCGGGAAATCTACATTGATGAGGAAAGTGGGCAAGGAATGGGTGGAAAAGGGGTTTGATATCCAGCTTTTGCATTGCTCATCAGATCCAGAATCGATTGATGGTGTTATCGTAACAGATTTAAAGGTTGGAATTGTAGATGGTACAGCACCACATGTGATAGAACCTAAAGCACCAGGTGCGATTGAAGAATATATCAATCTTGGAACAGCCTGGGATTCTCAAATTCTTAGCCAGAATAAGCAAGAAATTATAAGGTTATCAAGTGAAATTAGCGCTGCTTTTGAAGATGCTTATTCTTTATTTGCTTCCGCATTGGCGGTCCATGATGAGTGGGAAGAGATCTACATCGCCAACCTAAACTTTCAGAAAGTGAATCAGCTAACAGGAAAATTGAAGGATACCTTTTTTGGAGAAATGTTTATTAACAAAACATCAGAAATCCGGCACCGGTTTTTAGGTGCAGCTACGCCAATAGGTGCGGTCGATTATGTGCCGAACTTAACTGAAGATATAGCAAAGCGTTATTTTCTAAAAGGGCGGCCAGGTTCAGGAAAATCAACGATGCTCAAGAAATTGGCGCTTGAAGCAGAGCAGCGTGGTTTTGACGTTGAAATCTATCATTGTGGTTTTGATCCCAATAGCCTCGATATGGTCATTATGCGTGAAATTGGCGTGGCTATTTTCGACAGCACCGCTCCCCATGAATATTTTCCGAGCCGCCAGGGTGATGTGATTGTTGATATTTATCAAGAAGCGATTCTTCCTGGGACTGATGAAATTTATAGCGATCAAATCCAGGATATTTCAACTAGATACCGCACGAAAATGAATGAAGCGACTCAATCTTTAGCAAAAGCGAAATCCTTACATGATGAACTAGAAGATATCTATATACGTGCCATGGATTTTTCAGAAATAGATCGTATTCATAACAGTATCCGTGACAAGGTCAATCAGATTGCCCAGCCGTTTATATAATGCTAGAAGAGGATGACTTAAAGGGGTTTTTGGCCTTATGAGTCATCCTTGTGTGATTTCTTCCTGTTCTTTGCTAAACTGGAAGAAATCATACTTTGGGAGTGAGGACGAAGTGGAGCGTATTGAGCTGCATAGCGATTTATCCTTTTCGAGAATTATTCATGGTCATTGGCGGTTAGCTGATTGGAACTATTCTGTAAAGAGAAGAATAGAACTAATCGAACAATGCTTAGAGCTTGGTATTACAACGATTGATACAGCCGATATCTACGGGAATTATACATGTGCAGCTCTTTTGGGAGAAGCATTGGCTCTAAAGCCTGAACTTCGTGAGAAATTGGAAATCGTTACGAAATGTGGAATCAAGCTAGCTAATGAAGATAATGGCGTTCGTTTGAATCATTATGATAGCAGTACAGTACATATTATTGAATCAGTAGAGCAATCGCTCAAAAATCTTCAGACAGATTATATAGACGTCTTGTTGCTTCACCGACCAGATGTTTTGCTGAATCCAAAAGAGGTAGCAGAAGCATTCAGGAAGTTAAAGCAAGCAGGAAAGGTGAAGCATTTTGGTGTATCGAATTACTTGCCTTCACAAGTGGACATGCTAAACGCATATTTAGATGTACCGCTCATCACCAATCAAATAGAACTGTCCGCCCTATATCGAGAGCATTTTGAAAATGGGGTTCTTGATCAATGTATGAAGGAAAATATGCCTCCAATGGCTTGGTCACCACTTGCAAGGGGGAAGCTGTTCACAGGTGAAGACACACAGGCGATTAGAGTACGCAAAGCCCTTGAACGAGCTGCGGCTGACATGAATGCACAAACGATTGATGAAGTCGCGTATGCCTGGCTCATGTACCACCCTGCTAAAATCATGCCGATTGTCGGTTCAGGAAAAATGGAACGAATCCAAGCGGCAGTTCATGCTTTATCGTTGAAATTTAGCAGAGAACAATGGTATGAAATTTGGGTAGCATCACGAGGTAAGAATGTCGATTAACGAGATCTAAGGAAGCAAAAAAATGATTGGTATGAGGTGGATAAATTGATTAAAACGATAGCTACAGATATGGACGGAACATTATTGAATAAATTTCAAGAAGTGAGCAAGGAGAATAAGGATGCGATTGAAGCGGCACTGCGCCAAGGCATTGAAGTGATCGTGGCAACTGGAAGATCCTACGAGGAAGCTCGTATTGCATTAGATGAAGCCAAGCTTGATTTGCCAATTATTGCTGCGAATGGTGCAGCTGTTTACACAAAAGATGGGCAGATTGTGACGTCTAATCCGATGAGCACAGAAAAGGTACTTGAAACGATTGAATGCCTCGAAAAGGAAAATCTTTATTTTGAAGTGTACACAAGCAATGGTGTCTATTCGAAAGACTATGAAGTTTCTGTAGCGGTTTTAGTTGATATTATCTTAACGGCAAATCCTGATGCTGATCCTATGAAAGTTAGGGAACGTGCCCATAACAGATTAAAGATGGGACTTGTAAAAACAATCGCGGATTATCGTGAATTATTTACAATGCCAGACGTTTCCATTCATAAAATGCTCGTTTTTTCAAGTGACCTTACTGCTTTAGGTAAAGCGGCTGGAGAAATTAAGCAATTCAAGGGTCTTGCAGTTTCATCATCAGGACGTGAAAATCTCGAAATTTCCAGTGAATCCGCACAAAAGGGAATTGCTCTTAAGAACTACTTGGATGAAAAGGGAGAATCCATTAAGTTCGCGATGGCGATTGGCGATAACTTCAATGATGTGTCCATGTTTGAGCGAGTTGGTCGCTCAGTAGCAATGGGAAATGCCCCGCTTGAAATTCAGAAGCTATGTCATTTTGTTACTGCGAAAAATGACGAACATGGCGTTGCCAAAGCGATTCAAGACGTGTTAAAGGAAGTACAAACAGCTAACAAAGCCTGAAAGGAAACCTCAGGAGAATAAAAAAGTGCCTTTGCTATAGGCATTTTTTTATTCTCCTTCTCTTAAATAATACCGGATAATATATCCATAAGACTAGACATTTTTATAAAACAGGAGTATAGTTACCTAGGTAACTTATTGTAGGAGGAAATAAAAATTGACCCCAAATCATCAATTCTTTCACCAATATCTGCAGATTTCTAGGCTGTTTACGAAGAAGCTAAATGAGCAGCTTCTTCAATATGGTCTTTTTCATTCACAATGGAGCATTGTTTATTTTTTAAAAACCAAAGGTCCTTCCACACTTGTTGAAATCGGTGAATACTTAAATGTGGAAAAACCAACGATTACACGGACAGTCCAACGTTTAAATGAAGGAGGGTTTATTCAACAGGTTCCTGGGAAGGATCGCCGTGTAAAACGAATTCAGCTAACAGAAGCAGGAGAAGAAGTGTATACATCGTGTAGGGAAGCAGTAACTGAATTTGAATATAAAGTCTTGGATGGTATTTCCGAGCAGGAAAAGGAAGAAGTATTTCAGACACTTACGAAGATTTATGTCAATTTAGAGAAGTAAGGTGATAAAAATATGAATAAACCAAAATTATGGACGAAGGATTTCTTAATCATTTCTTCAACGAACTTTTTTATCTTTATGATTTTCTATTTATTGATGGTCACATTATCCGTTTACACGATTGATCAATTTGGAGCAACTGCAAGTCAATCAGGATTGGCATCCAGTATTTTTGTTATCGGTGCTCTCGCTGTTCGACCATTTGCAGGGAAATATATTGAATTAATTGGGAAAAGGAACATGCTATATGGAGCATTGGTACTTTTTCTTGTTACAACATTAATATATTTCAAAACGGATAGCCTAGCCTTTTTATTAACAAACCGTTTGATACATGGGATTGCATTTGGGTTTGCATCAACGGCGACAGGAACGATTGCAGCGGACGTTATTCCGAATGAACGGAGAGGGGAAGGTACCGGCTACTTTGCAATGAGTATGAATCTGGCCATGGCTACTGGACCATTTTTAGGCTTATTTCTTAGCCAACATGGAACATACAACATGATTTTTACATCATGTGTGATATTTGCTGTCATTGCCTTTATTCCGACCTTATTCATGAAGTTTAGAAAAGTTGAACTTACACAGATGGAAAGGGACACATTGAAAGGAATCAAAATCGGCGATTTCTTTGAGGTGAAGGCTTTACCGATAGCTATTGTTATGTGTATTGTAGGGTTTTCCTATTCTAGTGTTTTAACTTTCATGACTGCGTATTCTAAGGAAATGGGCTTAGTAAATGTTGCGAGTTTCTTTTTTGTCGTGTTTGCCATTTTCCTCTTAGCGTCTCGGCCGTTCACTGGACGTTGGTTTGATTTAAAAGGAGAGAATTTTGTCATTTATCCCTCTTTACTCTTATTTGGCATTGGGATGCTAGTACTAAGTCAAGCAAACCATGGGTTTATCTTGTTAGCTGCAGGTGCACTAATTGGTGTAGGATATGGGACCTTCCAATCCAGCGCTCAGGCTATTGCGATAAAGAATGCCCCTCGTCATAAAATGGGTCTTGCCACATCTACCTTCTTTGTGTTCGTCGATTTAGGCATAGGAATCGGACCTTTTACTCTAGGCTTCTTAATCCCAGTTATCGGTTATAATGGTCTATACGTGAGTATGGCATTAGTAGGGTTTGCATGTATGTTTGTTTATTATCTTTTACATGGGAAAAAATCAGCTGAGGATAAACAAAAGGTACACGCATACAAATAAATTTATTTGAGAATAAGTGAATAAAAAAATCATTTGGTGAAATAATAGAAGTACGATGATTTTTTCAAAGAAATTCCCCCTTTTTGAATCGCTTGCCTATTGGCAGGCGATTTTTTTGATGCGTATGATAGCTAGGTTATTGGGCTCTTAATGAATAGTCCAGCTGTTGATTTGTGTTTCTTTATCCTATAGGTCTTTCAAGGTTTAATAATCCATGCTTGATACACTAGTTTATGAATGAATTACTTGAATTCGTTTAGAAGTAATTCTCGCGAGTAATTATTCTTTTCCGCGAATATTAGAGTTGTGATCTAACAGTTTAAAATATTCGCGAAAGATAAATGAAAATAAAAAAAACAATTATACGAAAGTAAAATTGACAAAATGAAAACAATTGATAAAATATAATAAAGTCTTGAAAATTTAGTCATGAGGAGTGAAGTAAATGAATTACCAACAATTATTTAGTTTGAAGGGCAAAACGGCTCTAGTTACTGGAGGAGCAAGAGGGCTGGGGAAAGCCATGGCTGAAGCGTTGGCTCAGGTTGGTGCAAATATTATCATTGCAGATATGGAATTGGCTTCAGCACAACAAACGGCGAAAGAATTAGCTTCATTCGGTGGAAGAACATTGGGTCTTCAAGTAGATGTAACAAGTGAAGAACAGGTTAGGGCCATGGTTGATCAAATTGTAGGCGAATTCAATGAGCTGAATGTTGTCATTAATAATGCGGGTATATGCCAAAAAATCACAGTGGAAGAACAGAGTTTAGAAGATTGGAAGAAAACAATGGATGTAAATGTAAACGGTGTCTTCCTAGTTTCGAAGTATAGCGGTAAACAAATGAAAGTGCAGGGTGGCGGGTCCATAATTAATATGGCATCAATGTCGAGTTTTATTGCGAATACTGAAGCGCAATGTGCATACAACGCATCAAAAGCAGCGGTCGATATGATGACAAAATGTATGGCATCCGAATGGGCGGGAAACAATATTCGTGTCAACGCCATTGCGCCGGGCTATATGAAAACAGAGATGACAAAACCAATCTTTGCACCTGGGGGAGAACTTGCACATGTGCTGGACCTCGTACCATTGAAAAGGCTAGGTGAACCCCATGAACTTGGCGGTCTGGCCATTTATTTGGCATCTGACGCATCGACTTTTGCAACTGGATCTACATTTATAGTAGATGGTGGATACACAATCTGGTAAAAGTACTAAAATCTATAGTTCTGTTTTTGTGGACGAAAACAGTAATTACGATAACGGTAGAGTGCTAAACGGAATGGTTTTAGCGCTCTACTTTTTGTCTATATATAATGATTTGTAGTCATTTTCATATTATATCAACAACCTAGTCTTTCTTTAGTTTATAATAGCGATGAAAAAACAGCATATATTTGATATGCTGTTTAATGTGTTATGAGTGATATTTCTCCACGTTACTGAACTACGTAAATAAAATTCGGTTACTTTTTAGTTTGTGTTACCAGAAACAATGAGGACTTCAATACCTTGATCCTCTAGTTTTGCAGCATAACCATCTGGGAGTTCGTCATTTGTAATAATTAAATCGAGCTGATCAATAGACGCGAAAGATGCAATTGAGTTTTTATTCATTTTTGTATGATCCAGAAGAGCGATCACCTTGTTAGAAGCGTTGACCATTGCCTTTTTTAATTCAACTTCGTATACGCTGAAGTCGGTCAAACCAGAATCAATTGAAAACCCATTTGCAGAAGTAAACATAGCATCAATATGTATTTGACTTAAAATACTAATGCCCAGATTCCCTTCCAATGAATTAGAACCTCGTTTTACAATCCCACCTAATAAAATAACAGTAATATCTGAATGATTGTTTAGCTCCAATGCGGTGTTTATGCCGCTTGTCACGACAGTTAAACGGATTGATGTATCCCTTAATATACGAGCTAGTTCAAGAGCAGTTGAACTAGCATCGAGCATAATACACTGGCCACTAGATAAAAGCTCAGCTGCTTTTTTAGCGATAGCTGATTTTTCATCTCTATTTTTGCTCTCACGCATAGAGAAACTTGTGTCGCTATCTTGATGTTCGGATAAAACAGCGCCGCCGTGTGTCCGTTTCAATAATCCAGATTCCTCCATCTTGGATAAATCTGTTCGTAATGTTGCCTCGGAAACTTTGATCTCTTCAGAGAGCTCTTTAATAGTTACACGTTGTTGATCCATTAGCTTATCCATAATAATTTTTTGTCTTTCTGATGCAAACATTTTTGTCATTCTTATCACCTGCATATATTTATTTTCGTTTTGTATTCGATTACAAAACATTTGAAATTAAAAGAAAGATTCATGATGGACTCATAAAAGGCAGTATAGAAACTTTATTATTTATATTACATCTAATAGTACATCATTTGGCGTTAATAATGTAATGTATTTTAAAAACCAAAAATAAATGAAAGTGTATTGAAAGAAATCGAAAAAATAAGTTGACCAATCAATAATAAATATAATATAATGAAAATCGTAAACAGGATAGGCTCTTGTAAATAAAGCCCAAAGAATATTGAAAATGTGTAACAGATAAACTGCCTTTAATGGAAAAGGCTTTAGAAATTTCAACTATCAAAGTAAATGTAAGCGTTGTCGAGTGTGAGAGTAGCAAAATTCCAGCTAAAGAAGAGGAGCGATGAAAGATGCATACAAATCAAATAGTAACACAAAAAAGTGAAGTTAGAAATATTCCGACAACAATGAAAGCGGTTGTTGCGTACTCGCCTGGTGACTACCGCCTGGAGGAAGTGGCAGTTCCTCAAATTAACGATGGAGAAATACTCGTTAAAGTGGAGGCATGTGGTATTTGTGCAGGAGATTTGAAAGCGTTTGATGGAGCACCAAGCTTCTGGGGAGATGAAACACAGCCTGCGTACATTAAAGCACCGATGATTCCGGGACATGAATTTATCGGACATGTTGTAGCACTTGGTGAAGGTGTGAAAGGTGATTTTAAAATTGGTGATCGTATTATTTCAGAACAAATTGTTCCTTGCTGGGACTGCCGATTCTGTAACCGTGGACAATATTGGATGTGCGAAAAGCATGATTTATATGGTTTCCAGAATAATGTGAATGGTGCGATGGCGGAGTATATGAAATTTACAAAAGAAGCCATTAACTATAAAGTGCCGGAAGATCTTCCGATTGAAAAGGCAATTTTAATCGAGCCTTATGCGTGTTCTTATCATGCTGTAGAACGTGCACAAGTCCAGTTGGATGATGTGGTTGTGTTGGCAGGAGCAGGAACACTTGGACTTGGAATGATCGGTGCGATCAAAAAGTCAGGAGCGGGTAAATTAATCGTGCTAGATTTGAATGAAGATCGTCTTGAAATGGCAAAAAATTTCGGTGCTGACCTAGTATTGAATCCGGCGAAAGACGATGTGGATGCAATTGTAAAGGAACTAACAGATGGTTATGGCTGTGATATTTATATTGAAGCAACAGGTGCTCAAAAATCAGTAGAACAAGGATTGAAAATGATTCGTAAGCTGGGTCGATTTGTTGAATTCAGTGTATTTAAAGATCCTGTTACAGTTGACTGGAGTATTATTAGTGATCGGAAAGAGCTTGATGTACTTGGCTCTCACCTTGGACCATATTGCTATGAACCCGTTATGAAGGGGATTGCGAATGGAGACCTTCCGACTGATGGCGTTGTCACGCACGTGTTGCCACTTGAAAAATTTGCGGAAGGGTTCCAACTTGTGAAAAATGGAGCGGAGTCATTAAAAGTAGTACTTAATCCCAATCTGTAAAAAAAGTGAATTTATTATAGGTTCCTGTAACATGTCAGGGACCTTTTTTTAAAAAGGAGGAGGTAAAGGGATGAATAAAGGACTTTTGGGCAAGCTTGGCATGGATTCTAAAATGGCCATGGGATTTATAGGTATCTTACTGTTTATGATGGGGGATGGGCTCGAACAAGGATGGCTTTCTTCCTATTTAATTGATAACGGTCTGACTATTCAACAATCCGCACTGCTATTTAGTGTATACGGTTTCGCCGTGGCGATTGCGGCATGGTTTTCAGGTGTACTTGCTGAAGTTTTAGGTCCGCGTAAAACCATGACAATAGGCGTCGTTTTATTTGTTATTGGAACCGTTATCTTTTTAACTGTCGGTCTTAAAACGATGAATTTGGCTGTTATGATTCCAACTTATTCACTTCGTGGGCTTGGATATCCGTTATTTGCTTACTCATTCCTTGTTTGGCTGACGTATTACGCACCAGCTGAAAAGCTTGGAACGGCTGTAGGTTGGTTCTGGGTATCGTTTGCCGCTGGATTAAACGTTCTTGGTGCTTATTATTCAAGTTTTGTTTTGCCGTACTTGGGAGAAATGAAAACGCTTTGGAGTGCGTTGATTTTTGTAGCACTAGGAGCCATTCTTGCGATTCTTTTAAATAAAGATGATGGTAGTAATAGAAAAACATTCGAGACAAAAGCGGACATGATTAAATATCTTTCAAAAGGAATTACTATAGCATTTGAAAGACCGAAAGTCGGCCTTGGAGGAATTGTTCGAACGATTAATACTGCGGGGGCATACGGACTGGTTGTTTTTCTTCCTGCGTATATGATAGAAATTGGTTTTACGCGGACAGAATGGCTACAAATTTATGGTGCACTTTGGACAAGCAATGTAATCTTTAATATCATTTGGGGCGTTGTTGGAGATAAACTGGGGTGGAGAAATACTGTGATGTGGTTCGGTGGTGTGGGCTGTGCGATCACGATCATGACTCTTTATTATATTCCAAAGTTCATGGGACCCAATTATTTGGCCACAATCATTGTTGCGATATGTTTCGGTGCATGTGTGGCAGCATTCGTACCGCTTTCTGCCCTCATACCATCACTTGCTCCTGAAAATCGGGGAGCTGCGATGTCTATTTTAAATCTTGGTGCTGGCTTAAGCACGTTTGTTGGCCCGGCGATTGTTGGTCTGTTTATTGGAAGTGTAGGTACAGTAGGTATTCTATGGATTTATTCAGGACTATATTTATTAAGCGCGTTTATAATGAGGTTTGTTACACTTCCGAAAAAGGCAGAAAACATTAATAACTTATCAGATGTTCAGGCTGTTTAATAAAAAGAATGAATGAGAACATCTTATAGATGTTCTCTCTTTTTTTATATAAATGAAAATAATCGAAAATAAAAGAAAGTAAATGTTGACATATCGATAATAAAATGAAAAAATAAACCTAAGAATAAAACAAGAAAATATGGAAGGGACGATGTATAATGAAAATTGGATTAGGTTCTGATCATAACGCATTTGATATGAAAAATAGCTTGAAGAAGTATATTGAGGAGTTAGGACACGAAGTTGTCGATTATGGATCTGATGATTCTTGTACAGAAATCGATTATCCAGGTGTTGCATTTCAAGCTTCAAACGATATTAATGAGCAAGAAATAGATCGGGCTATTCTTGTTTGTGGAACTGGAATTGGTATGGCGATTGCGGCTGGAAAGGTACCTGGCATTCGCGCGGCATTATGCCACGATACGTATTCGGCAGAGCGTGCTCAAAAGAGCAATGATGCACAGGTGTTAACAATGGGAGCAAAAGTGATTGGAATTGAACCGGCTAAAAACGTTGTAAAGGCATATTTAGAGTCCGACTTCCCAGGCGGTAACTCAGCGAGGAAAATACAACAAATTATGGATAAAGAACAGGAATTTCTGAAAGGAGCAGGAGTATGAAAAAGCTTATTAATAATCCGACAAAAGTTGTTGAAGAAATGATTGAAGGCTATGTGAAGGCATATCCCAATCATGTACGACAACTGACTGAAAATGAGCGTGCACTCGTTACGGCAAAAGAAACGCGCGAAGGAAAAGTGGGTGTATTAATTGGTGGCGGTTCCGGCCATGAGCCTGCTTTTATAGGATATGTTGGTGACGGCATGGCAGATGGTGTGGCTGTAGGGAATATTTTTGCTTCTCCACCTCCAGATCCCATTTTGGAAGCGACGAAAGTAATCGATAAAGGCGAAGGTGTTATTTACGTATATGGCAACTATGCTGGAGATGTGATGAACTTCGGTATGGCTGCAGAGCTAGCGGATCTTGAAAGCGGTATCCGTGTTGGGTCGGTTCTTGTGACAGATGACGTGGCATCTGCGCCAAAAGAAGAAAAAGAAAAGCGTAGAGGAATAGCTGGTGAGTTTTTTGTAACAAAAGCAGCGGGTGCAGCAGCAGATAAAGGGTATAACCTGGATGATGTTGTTCGTGTTGCACAAAAGGCAAACGATTACACACGTACAATGGGTGTAGGTTTAACACCTTGTTCACTTCCCCAGACGGGAAAACCGAGCTTTGTGCTTGCTGAAAATGAAATGGAAATTGGTCTTGGCCATCACGGTGAACCAGGAATTGAAAAAGGTGACTTGCAGCCTGCAGACCAAGTGGTAGATCGTCTTGTTCATGACATTTTAATGGATATGCCAATCGACTCAGGAGAAAAAGTAGCAGTTCTTGTAAACGGATTAGGTTCCACAACAAACATGGAACTTTATATAATGTTCAGACGTGTAGAACAAATTTTGAGCGAAAAAGGGATTGAGATTCACCGCTCTTACGTTGGTAGTTATAGCACGTCACTTGAGATGGGCGGCGCATCTGTCACGATTACAAAATTAGACGAAGAGTTGGCAGCGTTTATTGATCATCCAGCAGACTGTCCAATGTACGTTCAAAAATAAGGAGGAACCCGCAATGAAAATAACAGCTGAAGAAATTAAAGTATTTTTGAAAAATGTTGTAACAATGATAGAAGAAGAAAAAGATTATTTATGCGAGCTCGATCGGAAACTCGGAGACGGTGACCACGGTGTGACAATGTCAATTGGCTGGCAGGCTGTGAATGAAAAGCTTGAAGGCGACTTGAAAGAGGAACAAGATTGCGGCAAAATTAGTATCGTGACAGGACGTACCTTTTTAAGTGCAGTTGGTTCTTCAGTCGGCCCGCTTTATGCAACGGGCTTTATGAGAGGGGCAAAAGCATTCCAGGGGAAATCTGAATTATCAGGTGAAGATTTGAAGGATTTCTGGATTGCGTTTATTGAGGGAATTAAAGAGCGTGGGAAAGCAGAAGTTGGCGATAAAACGATGATTGACACGCTACAACCGGCACTTGAAAGTCTACAATCTAATTTTGGGAAATCGAACGACTTTTTATCAGCTTTTGAAAGTGTTGTACAAGCGGCTGAAAAAGGAATGGAATCTACAAAAGACATTTTGTCTAAACGCGGACGTTCTAGTCGTCTTGGAGAACGGTCTCTCGGTACGATAGATCCTGGTGCAGCATCATCGTTTATGATTCTAAAAACCTTTTTAACGACAATTAAATCTGCCCAAGTAGCATAATTAAGAAGTTTTTTTACTCAATGAAACACTACTGGTAGGACAGTTGAATGTATAGATAGAACGCACTAAATAATCCATAGGAATTTATTCTACTGAATATAAGGGGGTGAGTTCATTGTCTGGATTAACTATTGAACAGAAAGAAAATATTCAGTCACTGGCTGGAGCATTTCTAACAGTTTCCCAAAAAGCAGCCGTTGCTGCGTATCCGTGGATTGGAAAAGGGAATAAAAACGAAGCGGACGGTGCAGGTACCGAAGCCATGAGAAATGAAATGAACTGTATAAATATGAATGCAGTGATTGTTATTGGTGAAGGAGAAATGGACGAAGCACCGATGCTGTATATTGGTGAAAGACTCGGTGTGGGAAATGGACCTGATGTTGACATTGCGGTCGATCCCGTCGAAGGAACGACGCTTGTTTCAAAAGGACAGGATAACTCACTGGCGGTCATTGCGGTTGCAGAGAAGGGAACCCTTTTACATGCACCAGATATGTATATGGAAAAGATAGCAGTCGGACCTAAAGCGAAAGGCTGTATAGATATAACAGCTTCCCTTACAGAAAATATGAAAGCTGTTGCAAAAGCTCTTGGAAAAGATATTAGTGAGCTGACGGTGATGATGCAAGATCGTCCACGCCATGATTATTTAATAAAGCAAGTCTTTGAAGTCGGTGCTAAAGTACGCTTATTTTCAGACGTTGACATAACAGGAGCAATCGCAACGGCAATTGAAGAGCTCGATGTGGATATTCTTGTCGGTACAGGTGGTGCACCGGAAGGAGTGATTGCGGCTGTTGCGTTAAAGTGCCTCGGCGGTGATTTTCAGGCTAGACTTGTTCCAGAAACAGAAGAAGAGACGGAACGATGTATCAAGATGGGACTGGTAAATCCAAGTGCTGTATTGACGATGGATCAAATTGTGAAATCCAATGACTGCTTTTTTGTAGCTACGGGCATTACTGATGGTCTTCTTTTGAAGGGTGTTCATAAAAAAGAGACGGATAAAGTTTCAACACATTCCTTTGTTGCAACAATGAACCATTCGCATTTTATTGAAGCACGTCATTAGGGGCTCTTAAGTTGAAAAACGGTGGAACATTGGCAACGATTATAAAATGAAAACAAGCAAAAAAGAGAGGACCTGCTGTTTCTCTCTTTTTTGCTCTTTCTCATTTCTCTGGCCATTGATAAGTCCAGAGTCTTTCTTTTTGAATCCAGCCAAGCAGCTCAGGATCTTCAACCTCAAGTTTTTCAGCCCATGTGGCAAGCATGGCTTCGGTTTGTGAACGGTGTGCTTTCATGGCGGCTATCTTCTTGTCTTGTACTGGGGTAATATCATGGATGATATCAGGTTCACCCAGTTCAGCCACACAGTTGTTTGAAAAGGCCACACATTGAAGCTTTGGCTGCTGGTTGACCGGTAATGCTTCTACAGCGCGCACGACTGCCCGAGCAGTAGCTTCGTGATCAGGGTGAACGCTGTAGCCGGGATAAAACGTGATGATTAGTGACGGTGTTAGTTCTTGTATGAGGGAAGAGATTCTGTCAGTGAGTTCGCCATCATCCTCAAATTCAACGGTTTTATCACGTAATCCAAGCATTCTTAAATCTGTAATCCCTAGTGAATCCGCAGCATCTTGTAATTCCTTTTTGCGAATTTTAGGAAGTGATTCTCTAGTAGCGAAAGGGGGATTTCCAAGATTACGTCCCATTTCACCAAGAGTCAAGCAGGCATATGTAACAGGCGTACCGCTTTCTATATATGAAGCAATCGTTCCTGAAACGCCAAATGCTTCATCATCTGGATGTGGAAATACGACTAGTACTTGTTTTTCTTTTTCCAAAGCGATCATCTCCTTTTCTCATTCAAATGGCTGCAGGCTGATTTGTAAAGCAACAGCAAGTTTTCCTGTCGAATCCAGTCCAGCTAACAGCAGCCTTCCTTGTTCATCTATTTCGAAATGATTGAGTCCTTCGGCATACACCCAGCCAATTTCAAGCTTAAGTCCGACGCGGTACGGGTCATCGCCGACAATCTTTCCATGTTCGTACTGAACTTTGGCATTTCTGATATAGGCACCTGCGGAAAAAAACGATTCATCATGGTGAGAGGCATACGCCCCATTTGTCGTTTCAAGATGAAGAAAAACATCTCTTTTGGCGAAAGTGTCAATCGCGCGTTGTACTTCATCACGTTCAATTGGTTTCATCTAATTTCCTCCTATGTCGGAGCGAATTATCGTATGATCTCGTCCGTCTACATGTTAGTATCTTACACACCATCTTACAAAAATAGCGGCAAAAAGTGAAATGATAAGACTATAGCTTGTGGTAAGGACCATTTAGATGAAAAAAAGGCTTGTCCTCGAAATGAGGAAGCCTTCTATAGGTCCAGCAAAATGAGCCGGGTAGATCGATCATCTCTTATTCTTTGCTCGCTTTGCTGAATTCTTTGTAAGCCCCATGCATAACAGGACCTACATATTGATTAAGTCTCCATGAATGACGAATCGCTTCAGTGATGAATTCCTTCGCTGTGAAAATCGCCTCTTTCGGAGATTTTCCTTTTGCAAGCTCTGCTGTAATTGCAGCAGAGTATGTGCAGCCAGCTCCGTGTGTATAGGCTGTTTCGATTTTCTCTGATTCAAGAATTTCAAATTCTTTTCCATCATACAGTAAGTCGATTGCTTTTTCATAATTAAGCTTGCTGCCGCCTTTAATTAATACATACTTAGCACCAATTTCATGGATCTTAACAGCTGCTTCTTTCATATCGTCAATCGTTTGAATGGGCCCTGTTTGTGCTAATTGCCATGCTTCAAATAAGTTAGGCGTTATAACAGTTGCTCTTGGTGTTAAGATTTCGCGAAGTGCAACGGCTGTTTCAGGGTGTAACACTTCGTCTGTTCCTTTACAAACCATAACTGGATCAATCACGACATTTTTCAATCCATTTTCATCGATTGTACGTCCGACCAATTCAATGATTTCTACACTTCCAAGCATACCTGTTTTCATTGCATCAATGCCAACGGAAAGGATCGTTTCCAGTTGAGCTTCTAAAGCTTTAATATCCTGTGGAAATACATTGTGATTCCAGTTATTCTTTGGATCCATCGTAGCAATAACTGTTAAAGCAGTCATACCATATACGCCCAGCTCTTGAAGTGTTTTTAAATCTGCTTGTATACCAGCTCCACCACTAGCATCCGAGCCTGCGATAGAAAGTGCCTTTTTCATCGTCATGATTGAGTGACCCCCCAGGGAAGTATATAAAATATTTTTTTAATTTCTGTTAATTAGTATAGCATAAACGATGATAAGTAAAACGAGGAAATGCTTGAATACGAAGAGATTTGTGCATGTTGTTTTAAAGTGATCAAGATTCAGAGGAATGGAACGCTAGATAGGTATTGTCAAAAAGGTTTTCTACATAGTAGTTAGAAAAAATCATGAAACAGGCCTGCCAATTTCCGCACTTAATTTGGAAAATGACAGGCCTGTTTAATTTGATTAGTGTTTGGAAGCTTCACTTTATTTCACGTCTGTGCTTGCTATGACAACTACCTTGCCTTTATCCAGTTCTTCTTCATACCGAGACGCTTCAGACTCAGTTAAGCCAAGATTCTCGAAGCGGTTACGTAGCTCATCTCCTCGGGATTTAAATAGATTCCCTATTGTATCTAAGAGGCCTTGCTCCTTCATTCCGATTTCTTCTGTGTTTGTAGCTTCAGTCAAATGCTCTGAGCGGTCTATATCATGAGCGAATAAGTAAATATTTTCCTTGTAAAATCCTGTCATTACCAACTGATCAATTCTTTCCTTTGCTTGTACGCCATTTTCTACAACATATACTTGATTCATAGTATAGTTCCTCCTTTAGTTTTTTTAAAATGAGTGTTTGTAAAAGTTTCTGTATGGTTATGTTCTATATATAGCCGCTTTTGCTAGAATTGAAACTTACTAATTAAAGGAAATTGAAAATTAGTAAGTTGTGAATTTGAAAATCTTCTGTATACGGTAAGTAATATACTTAAACACAGGGAGTTCATCCTGATATTCTTCATAATCAACCGTATATATCCCATCTTTATTCTTCCAAAGGCGCCAGAAGTAAGCATTTACGTCTTTGGAAACCTCTGCAGTAGTAGGAGTGATGATTTTGACATTTGCTTCAAGGTTGTAATCATCCAGATTCCGTTCAGTGTAATTAGTAGAACCGCCGATAATGATGCTTTCTTCAGGCTTTTGAATGAACATCAATTTAGTATGAAATTGCTCCTTTTCCGTGTCATACCAGCGAATATGGATGTTTTCTCCATCAAGATTCGCTAATTCAGCGGCAACTGGCAGATTGGGCAGTCCAATTTTTTCGCTGCCAAAGGCATTTTTATTCGGATCGAGAATCATATGAATGCTAACGCCACGCTGAGCAGCCTTTGTAAGGGCCTTTACTACGGGGCGGTCGGCGATGTAGAACATGGCCATCCAGATATGATCTCCATCTTTTGCTGCATCAATTTCTCGG
The DNA here is from genome assembly GCF_001510645.1 of Paenibacillus sp. FJAT-29882. Classification (GTDB taxonomy): domain Bacteria; phylum Bacillota; class Bacilli; order Bacillales; family DSM-1321; genus Peribacillus. Next base: position 33,456 of record NZ_LMVB01000003.1, read on the forward strand.
AGAACATGCTTGTAAATCTTTCCTTCTGTCAGGAGCTGAACACCAATTTCTCCCGTTTCCATCGACGTTTTTTCATAGATTGGAAACTGTTTTAGTCCTCCTGAAAAGCGTGCGACTGCTTCCTCGGCCTCTACAAAATCCGAAATAATATTCCCGTCCATTTGAAACGCGATATTCGAATGATAGCCGCTTGCGTCATGAGGATTAGCAGATGTGATCAGTGCTGTTTTCTCTGTGGCAATCAATTTTCGGTGATTGGCCTTAATATTAAGTAGCCGTAAATAGGAACGAACGGTAACTTTAGGTGCGGACTTCGCCAGTGGATTACGAATCCAGCCATACCCGGACTCACCAAACCATTGTAGAAACGTACGGTAAAAGCCAGAGTATATTGGGTTCGGATCTCGTAAACGATCTAGATTGGTCACTATCACATCAATCCCGTTTTCTCTCATTTCCTTTTCTTCTTCTAATTGATACGATTGATAGGTTGTATTCACTTCATCGGTAATAAAGATTATTTGAATATGAGGATTGGCTTGCTTCTTGGCAACAAGCTTATCCGTTAAAGTCTTACTTAATTTGGGGAAATGAACATCGCCATCATAAAATCCGTTGAACAAAAACATGTCAATTACAATAAATTCATCAGCGTCTTCAATGGCTTGGTAGATATCATTGAATATCCGCTGTTCATGCTGGGCATGGCCGCTTTTGTCTTTGTACGACAAATCGTATATGAAATTCACATCATCAACACGATGTACCTTTCCCTCAAAGGAAGTCCCCTCTGGTAGTGGTTTATAGCTGTTGTATACAATCACGACTGTAATAACTAGGAGAATCAGATACATTCCATACATCCATTTGTTTAAAAACCAACTTCTTTTCATTCTCTATTCCCCCAACATTAATAAGCCCATTTAACCCTTATATCCATAAATGGGTAGAGTAGAAACCTGAAAATTTTAAACGCCTGATAAAACGAGGAAGGAAGTGTAGCATAGCGTATAATAGAGAATACTAGATTGTAAAAAGGAGCTTTTAGACAATGAAGAATCAGATTCTACACAATGATTGGGAGCCACTTTTGGCAGAGGAATTCAAAAAGCCGTATTATCAAGAGCTACGGGAGTTTTTGAAAAAAGAATATAGGAATGAAAGAATCCATCCAGAAGCCAAGGATATATACAGCGCGCTTACACTTACGCCATATCAGAAGGTAAAGGTGGTTATTCTAGGTCAGGATCCATATCACGGACCACATCAAGCACATGGTCTTAGTTTCTCTGTTCAACCAGAAGTGAGGATTCCGCCTTCTTTAAAAAATATTTATAAAGAATTGCATGCGGATATTGGCTGTACAATCCCAAATCACGGAAACCTTGTTCAATGGGCAGAGCAGGGGGTACTGCTTTTGAATACTGTATTGACAGTTAGAGAAGGGGAAGCACATTCCCATCGAGGAAAAGGCTGGGAATTATTTACGAATAAAGTCATTTCACTATTAAATGAACGCGAGACACCAGTGGTCTTCATTTTATGGGGAAAACCTGCGCAAAGTAAAATCCCGTTAATTGATACGAAGAAGCATCCTATCATCACTTCGGTTCACCCGAGCCCATTATCTGCAAATAGGGGCTTCTTTGGTAGCCAACCATTTTCAAAAACCAATCAGCTTCTAAAACAGCTAGGGGAACAAGAAATTGATTGGCAAATTTCAAATAGATAATAAGGTTGTTTTGTGTAATTCTAAAGCCTGTAAAAGTGGGTTAGTTAAATCAGGATAAATACTGACAATATTCCACATGAAACAGGGAATTTTGTGAAAGGATTGTAGAGTATGCAGGAAAAAAGAATAAATTGTATGGCTTGCAAGCATTATTATGTAACGTGGGATCCGCATTTTCCACGAGGATGCAGATCATTTTCCTTTAAAAGTGCCAATCTTCCATCATTAGAAGTATTCCGCTTATCGGGTGAAGCTTGTATGAAGTTTTCACCGAAGCCTGCTTGCAAACCAGTAAGAAGCAAACTTTGAACAGATGCTCATTTTTTGATATGCTAAGCAACAGCAGAGGCTGTCTCAAAAGTGTCTGACCCTTTCGACAGCCATAAATAAAGAGGTGAGAAGATGGAAGTTTCATCTGGGAAAATATTAGATAAAATGGGTGAACTGGTTGCAAAAGCAAAGCAGGCGGAATCTAAAGCGGAATTAAGTGGCTATGTGCTTGCGATTCAAGCGTTATGCGATGTCTTGCATGAAGGAAAGGAAGAAACGGCAACACATTTAAGTACGGGCCATGTTCCAGTGCAGCCGCAAGCTTTATTCACTCAGCCGATGCAGCCACAAGTCCCGATTGTTTCATCCATAACACAAATGAAACCTGTTAAAATAGCGGATGCAAATGGAGATTCTTTGTTTGATTTTTAAATAGAAGGGGTGTTTGGGATGAAATTATTTATTATTTTAGGGGCGATTAATGCCTTTGTAGCTGTGGCACTTGGTGCTTTCGGTGCCCATGGGTTAGAGGGGAAAATCTCCGATAAATACTTAGCGACATGGCAGACTGGTGTCCAGTATCAAATGTTTCATGCCATAGGCTTGCTAATTATCGGAATTCTTTTTGGGAAAATTTCTAGTCCTATTATGAACTGGTCAGGATGGCTCATGTTTGCTGGTATCATTTTATTCTCAGGCAGTTTGTATGTACTGAGTGTATCGGGAATTAAAGTTCTTGGTGCAGTTACCCCTCTAGGAGGAGTCGCTTTCCTTGTAGCCTGGGTGTTGCTAGTCGTTGCAACAGTGAAGTATGTATAAACAAAAAAAGAGGCCGTCACAAGGATTGAATCTTGTAACAGCCTCTTTTTTTTGCGAAAAGGCGAAAAATATACTCCTTTTTCATGAATTTTAGTGAGTAGCTAAAGTGCCTGTCCATGAAGTTGCTTCTGAGGTTAGCCAAAGTCCCCTTATGCCTCTTTTATGCAGTAAAACCCCCACTGATTGAAGTTTCGCTTTATCTAGGTGGGTAGGACGCCATATTCGCTTGACCTGATCCAAAGGGATATTCATATTCAATTTCTTCTTCAAAGCTGATGTAATCTAAATAAACCATTGGTATTAAGTATCGAAGTCCTGTTTGGGGATCACTGATTATGATATGGTCACGCCCGGCAGCTTCTATAATGCCTTTAAAAATTTTCGCATTCCACTCCCGGTTATTTTCAAAGGTCGTATAAATGGTCACTAACTTTCCCTTATTAAGTCTTAGGATGTTCTCAATATAAGATTCTTCGACTGATAGCATTCCTGGAACCGGTGGACCGCCGGCTGGCATGCTTGGTGGAACCGGTACTTGTAATGGGGCTTGAGTAGGTTGATACGGTCCCTGTTGATAGCCAGTCGGACTTTGAGTTGGATTAACATTGCCATATTGTTGAGGATAGCCTTGTGGAAATGGGTAATTTCCAAATTGATTTTGGTTTGTAGGCTGATTCATCATTTTCCCTCCAAATATCTGAAATTAGACATGAAACTAAGTACATGCTTTTTGAAATACGGAGTGACTCGTCAATTAAGATCCTTACAGCTCTTTTCTTGCTGTATTCTGGCTTATTGTGAAAAAGATCGATGCGAAAATCCGTGGTGTACTCCTTCTTTTCTTTGACCAGAGGAAGTGAGTTATGCCGATGAAGACATAAGGGATCGGTGTAAACAAACAACCTCTGTAGCCATTCTTTTAATACGTACTATACACGCTTGGACAATTCGCTTGTGTTGGCTGGAAGAAGCAGTGTGACTTAAATCGTCCAGTATGGTCTTGGTTATACCATTGTGCAGGGCAAGCCCCAGGAGGCTTAAAAAACCATAACGAATTTCGGGCTGGATGGTAGCGGTTGCCTTTAATTATTTTTCTAGCAAGGTCAATTTCTGATTGACGAGCCCGTTGATAGAAATACCCTTTCTGAGTGGCCTCAAAGCCCCCGGGATTTTGAAAGACCATCTTATTCATGTTTGAAATATTTTTAAAATCAAGACATTCGGCTCTTACCCGGTTTACACCCACATTTCCAACTAACAGCATTCCTTGAGTCCCATCTGCCTCAGCTTCAGCCCGTATCAGACGGGCTAAAAGTTTTACATCTGCCTCATTATGCTTGATGACTGCCAACCTAATCACCTCTCAATGGCTGTTTTACTATTTAATCTTGACGTTATTGGTTATAGGGGAATTTAACGTAACAATTGCATCATCACTAATTCATGTGTACGGTAACGTGGGCAAGTTTATGACAAAAAGGTTTGAGTCATTGTGGGGAGCAAATTATTGTGGGAATTCAAAGGAAAAGGAACAATTAAAACATATGTCTTATCACGAAAAGGTCCGATCTCATAGCTACTATATATCGTTTATCACGCATTAACGGAAAGTCAAAACCCCACTGATTGAAGTTTCACTTTATATAACGTGTAATGAACACAATAAACGGTGTATAGTGTGCGAGATCAGACCTTTTTGGGACAACTTTCAAACTTTATCTAATACAGATATGTGTGGGAAGTCAGCCCTTCTATATGTTCTAATTGATTATACAGATAAAAATGTCGAAATTTCTTCTTCGGAAAGGATGTTTCCAACAAAGAAAGAACCGAATTCACCATAGCGGGCACTTACTTCGTCAAAACGCATTTCATAAACAATTTTTTTGAATTGCAGGACATCGTCTGAGAATAATGTAACGCCCCATTCAAAATCATCAAAACCGACTGAGCCGGAAATGATTTGTTTCACCTTTCCTGCATAACTGCGGCCAATCAAACCGTGGGAGCGCATTAAGCCTTTGCGTTCTTCCATAGAAAGCATATACCAATTGTCATCGCCATCGCGACGCTTGTCCATTGGATAGAAGCAAGCATACTTCGATTTAGGCAAAATAGGGTACAAACGAGAACGAACGTGAGGATTTTGGTAAGGATCCTCGTCCGACTCACCGGCAAGATAGTTGCTGAGTTCAACAACAGATACGTAAGAATAACTAGGGGTTGTGTATTCAGCAAGCTTCGATTTATTGAATTCCAATTCAATTGCCTGAAGCTCTTCCATTGTTGGACGTGCAAACATCATCATGAAATCTGCCTTTTGACCAACGATTGTATAAAGTGCATGACTGCCTTCTTTATTACTTTGTGTTGTATTCCATTTGTCAACTAAACGGTTGAATTCTGAAATTGCTTCTTGGCGTTCTTCATTAGAGATTATTTTCCAAGATGCCCAATCAATTGTACGGAAATCGTGCAGGCAATACCAGCCATCAAGGGTTTGTGCAGCTTCACTCATGAGTATCACTCCTATATGTTTTTGTGTATGAAGAACAGAGGGAGAACGATTAACTTGAAAAATACAACTAGTGTTGTATACGCTCACAATACGAGAACCCGCTTCATACTAAATTTTGGCGAATTATCGCCTGGTTTTTTTCTATATATTAACTATATCATAATTTAATTTAAAGGAAATTTTGTGAATCGGATATGGTCCCAATTTAGCTCAACACGTTCAAAATTTGTTCATATTTATCCTAGTCATGATCTGTCAACTTACCCCTCTTTTATACCATCTTTGTGAAATGATAACGCATACTATCTCGAAATAATATTTTTTTATAAATGTAAGCGGTGTCAGGTTGCCTGTTTCTAGAATTTTTCAGGCTAACAGGGTATGCTAATTATATAACAATAAAAATGAATGTTTGCAGCCGTAGTTCATTAGGAATTGTGTCGGTTCATACAAGTCATTTCGTACAGGAGGAAAAAGCATGAGTAATTTATTTGATACATTAAAAGAAAAAGTCTCAGGGCAAAACCTAAAAATTGTTTTTCCAGAAGGTTTGGATGAACGAATCTTGACAGCCGCTGCTCGTTTGGCAGCAGATAAGTTATTGACTCCTATCCTAATTGGAGATATTGAAAAAATAGAGCAATCAGCCAAAAATCTAGGTGTTTCCCTTGAAGAGGTAGAAATCTATGATCCTGCTCAATACTTGATGATGGACGAACTTGTTGCATCTTTCGTGGAAGCACGTAAAGGAAAAGCAACTGAAGAACAAGCACGTCAAATTTTATTGAATGAAAATTATTTCGGTACAATGCTTGTGCATACGAATAAAGCAGATGGCCTTGTTAGTGGTGCAATACATTCCACTGCAGATACAGTGCGTCCAGCCTTGCAAGTCATTAAGACGAAACAAGGAGTTAAAAAGACTTCTGGGGTATTTATCATGGTTCGCGATGAAGAAAAATATGTGTTTGCAGATTGTGCCATCAACATTGCACCAGATAGCAATGATTTAGCTGAAATTGCGATTGAAAGTGCAAAAACAGCTCAAATGTTTAATATTGAGCCACGTGTTGCGATGCTTAGCTTCTCAACAAAAGGATCAGCGGTTTCACCAGAAACAGAAAGAGTTGCGGAAGCAGTAAAAATCGCCCAAGAGTTGAATCCGACTTTAATTCTTGACGGAGAATTCCAATTCGATGCTGCATTTGTCCCTTCTGTTGCGAAAAGTAAAGCGCCTGATTCTTTAATACAAGGTGATGCGAACGTATTTGTATTCCCAAGCCTTGAAGCGGGTAATATTGGATACAAAATTGCACAGCGTCTTGGTAATTTCGAAGCGGTTGGTCCGGTTCTACAAGGCTTGAATCGTCCTGTGAATGATCTTTCTCGTGGATGTAATGAAGAAGATGTATATAAATTGGCCTTGATTACTGCTGGTCAAGCAATCGAACGATAATAGTTAGTCCTGGGTGTCACATAAGGGTCTGACCTCGCACTCTAAATCAGTATGTAGTGTCTCATACACTTATCATATACTGTGTTTAGTTGTTGCGGGGTCAGACCCTTTGCTTTGGGACACCTCTGTTTTCACATGCCTTTTTTTAAAAACATAAAGCTAATGGTATAATGGATTTGATTTAAATGATGATAAAAAGGAAGCGTTTAAATGAGTGAAAAAGAATCTTTAATCATTCAGCCGGAGTGGAGAATCATCGATCAATCTTCACTTGGCCCCAATTTTCATGCATTACAGTCATTTGCAATGGACGATACATTATGCGCCTCTGTCGGCAGTGGCCGTTCCCAAGCTGTGGCTAGAGCATGGCTGCATCACCAAACGATCGTACTCGGAATTCAAGATACAAGGCTTCCATTCCTTCAAAGTGGAATATCATATTTAAATGCCTTAGGCTATCGGGTCATTGTAAGGAATTCAGGAGGACTTGCTGTTGTTCTTGATGAGGGCGTGCTAAATGTCTCGCTTGTATTTCCAGAAACGGAGCGAAGAATCGAAATCAATCGTGGATATGATGCCATGCTTGACTTGATTCGCACGATGTTCTCCCAATATGGTGTGAACATTGAAGCAAAAGAAATTATGGGATCGTATTGCCCCGGAAGTTATGATCTTAGTATAAATGATAAAAAATTCGCAGGTATTTCTCAGCGGAGAATTCGTAATGGAGTCGCTGTTCAAATCTATTTATGTGTAAATGGAAGTGGATCTGAGCGTGCAGAGCTTATTCGTGGCTTTTATGCTCAAGCCAAAAGAGACGTGGCTACAAAGTTTGCCTATCCTGATATTCAACCAGAAGTGATGGCATCATTATCAGAACTATTACATGTACCATTAACCATCCAGGATGTAATGATGAGTCTATTGCAAACCTTAAAGCAAACAAGTGGAAGCATTTACTCCTCACAACTTCAGCCAGAAGAGCTAGCTATATATGAAGGATATTTAGTGAGAGTGAAAGAACGAAACGACAAGCTAGATGAAGAGTGACATACAAAACCTAAAATGGCGTTAAAAAGCCATCCGTTACTATGAAGGTTCTATCATTAAGCACGCTACACTCGCCTAATCATAATGGTGGCGGGGCGGAGCAGGAGTTCAAGATACTTTCTATAATAAAGTAAGGATACCCGCTAAGTAGATTGGCTACATTATTAAGTCGCGAAGCCCCGTCCCCATATCTTTAATACAAAATAGGATGCAAAAGGGTATGACCAACACTCTATACTCAGTGAATAGTGATGAAAATTTTACCTGAAAGAAGTGAAATAGCTATATGGTCTGTCCCTTTTCCGTAGCATCCTTTTTTTTATCTAAATTATTAAGTTATATTACACGTAAAATATAAACGTGTGTTGCCTACCGTCTCCACAAATACGTATCTATTTAAATGGCTAATTATTCAGCTACTTTTTCCAAATTACCGTTACGATCCATTTTGAATTTAGTAGCAGGGCGCTCGTCTTCTTCTAAGAGCACGAGTTTTCTAGCGCGGTTCATGATATTCATCAAAGTTTCGTAGTCTTCTTGCATGAGCCCGCTATTTTGCTCAAGTGAATTCATTTGATTTTCTAAGGCGTTATTTCGTTGTCTCAATTCTTTCATTTCGAGCTTTAGTCTTTCATTTTCAGCCCGAAGTAGTTCTACATGCAGTGTTGAGTCATCCATAGATTGTAAAAATGAGATAACCATGTCTAACGTTAGAGATGAACTTGATTTTGCTATTTCCCTAGTCTGCATGGGGGCTGCTAGTTCTTCTGCTAGTTCTACAGATATTTCTGGAGCTATCGTCTTCACGGGTTTAGCAGATAACCCGATTGCGTCTGCTGTAGGAGCGGGTGGTGTATAAAGCAGGCGTTTTTTTCCACCCTGTTCTTTTCCTAACATTCGATTTCGCTGTTTGCGTTGTTTTTTTGCCAATTGCAGCGCTTTGTCATATGTATGACGAACGACCGCATTCCAACGAAATCCACAGGCAGCTGACGTACGATTTAACTTATCACCGACTTCCTCAAAAGCATTCAATTGGGTGCTGCCTTCACGCACATGCCGCAGCACAGTCTCAGCGAGTAACAAATCATCTTCTTCTGTCCAAGCATCTTGACGAACTTTCATCCTAATCTACTTCCTTTCTGGTAACATGTAAAATTGGTAACATATTAATACAGTTTATAGAAATTTGATTACCTCTTATTAACATCATTATTACCAAGGATTAGGTAATTTATTCATTGAACTTAAAAGGATACTAGTTTTTTTCCGATGTACAAAGATGATTGGAGTCTGCTTTTATGTAAAACTCAATTTCTGGATAAATTGTCACTGAATGTACGCTTTTAGAACTGCAGATGGACATGTTAAAATACCTACTAGTGCGTGTTAAAAAAGGATGAACGTCTCTCTTTTTTAAAGGAAAGGTTTCAGGCTATGATTTGCGAGGAACTTGAATGGAAATAAAGTTTTTCATAAAAATTGAGGAATAGACAAAAGATATCTATTCATACCATCTCTATCCTCCGCTGCAATTAAATAGAAGATTACTCAAAGTCTAGTGCATAATTCTATAGAATTGGTAACGGAACGAAGCATGGACTTCTTTTTTACCCAAAAGGTTTTAAAGGAAAAGAGCGGGATATGTAGGACTTCGAGTTTTTCAATCGTGGAAAATAGGACATATAGGATTTTTTTTAAAAGACAAGCTATAATAATAGAATCAGAAAGCAAAAGCGCTTGCGCTAGACACAAAAATTCATGTGAAAAAGAGGGTAGTCCATGAAATATTCCCGTGAAAAGCTTAGTGAAGAGAAAGTATTTAAAGATCCCGTTCACCGCTATATACACGTGCGGGACAGGGCGATTTGGGATTTAATCAGTACAAAGGAGTTCCAAAGATTGCGCAGAGTGAAACAGCTCGGCACAACCTATTTAACTTTTCATGGTGCAGAGCATAGCCGCCTCAATCACTCGCTTGGTGTGTATGAAATCGTGCGCCGAATTGTCGATGATGTGTTTGAAGGAAGACCTGAATGGAACCAAGAGGAGAGGCTTCTTTCCTTATGTGCTGCTTTGCTTCATGATTTAGGTCATGGTCCATTTTCTCACGCATTTGAAAAGGTATTCGATTTGGATCATGAGGAATTTACGAGAGAGATTATTCTCGGGCATACAGAAGTGAATGCCGTCCTTCGCAGAATTGACGCTGATTTCCCAAAGAAAGTTTCGGATGTTATTGCGAAGACATATGAAGATAAGCTGGTCGTGAGTCTGATTTCGAGCCAAATAGATGCAGACCGGATGGATTATTTGCAACGGGATGCTTATTTTACCGGAGTTAGCTACGGTCATTTTGATATGGAACGGATTATGCGTGTGATGCGTCCACGTGAAGATCAAGTAGTGATTAAACAAAGTGGGATGCATGCAGTGGAAGATTATATTATGAGTCGTTATCAAATGTACTGGCAGGTTTACTTTCACCCCGTATCGCGAAGTGCTGAAGTCATTTTGACGAAAATTCTACATAGAGCGAAGCATTTATATGTTGCGGGTTATACGTTTAAACAGGAACCAGTCCATTTCCGTTCCCTGTTCGATGGGAATGTAACAGTAGAGGATTATCTGAAATTAGATGAAGCGGTCATTCTTTATTATTTCCAAGTTTGGGAAGCGGAAGAAGATGGCATATTGCGGGACTTGTGCCTTCGCTTTATGAATCGTAAACTATTTAAATATGTTGAATTTCATCCATCCAATGACGAAATGAACAAACTGATGGAGTTGAACCGTTTATTTAAAAAGGCAGGCATTGATCCGGAGTATTATCTTGTCGTCGATTCCTCTTCTGATTTGCCTTATGATTTCTACCGTCCGGGTGAAGAGGAAGAACGTTTGCCAATTCATTTGTTGAAAAATAATGGAGAAATCAGGGAGTTGTCCCGTGAATCAGAAATTGTTGATGCGATTTCTGGTAAAAGAAGAACGGACCATAAGTTATATTTCCCTGCCGATTTATTGCGCGATGAATCAACGAAGAAGAACGTGAAGCGGCAAATCCGTGAGCTGCTTGAATTGTCATAACTTTATAGTGCGTGTTCAAAAAGGAGCCGAGAAGTTCGCAAGCTTTTTTACCGGACTTTTTGAACAACCTATTATAGCAAAGGAACATTTAGAATGAGGAGTGATGAGCCTTGTTTAAGGATCATGCCAAGATTATTCATGCCATTTCTTCTGCAGGTGAAATAAATGGAAGAAAAAAACTACAAAAAATGCTTTATATTGCCAAGAAACTTTCCTTTCCGTTTCAGGAAAAGTATCAATTTCACTTTTACGGCCCTTATTCAGAAGAGCTAACATTACGAGTTGAGGAATTATGTGAAATGGGGTATTTGAATGAAGTAAGGGAAAAGAAAGCAGGCTACTATCAATACTGTTATTCGATAACAGATTCAGGAAGAAGTTTCCTTTCGATGCATGAAATGGACATGCCTACATTAGAGCCATGCCTCTGTGACATGAATGAGCAAAATGCACGCTTTTTGGAACTTGTTTCGACTGTGCTTTATTTTGATACACTTGAAAAGGATGAAGTAACGGAGAAAGTATTTACTTTGAAAAGTAAGCAAAAGTACACGCATGAAGAAATTGACGAAGCATATGAATATATTAGGAGATTAAAGGAAAAGGCTAAGCTTTAATTAAGCTTAGCCTTTATAGTGATAAGAAGGTTTTTCTAAAATAGGATGTTCAAAAAGTTATTGCTATGTAGCATTAGTAGCCTACCTACTAAATGCCATCCATGTTCTTATTTATCACTAAAGCGGACACCATTTTGTGCGTAATGATTTTTCGACATTTCTTCGATGAAAATTGTTACACTTTCAGTTGGCGCACCAGTTGTTTCTGAAACAGCAATCGTCACTTTTTCCACGAGTGCTTTCTTTTGTTCCTCAGTACGTCCTTCAAGCATTTTTACAGTTACATATGGCATAGTATAGCCCTCCAATCTTTATGCTTTTAGTGTTCCATATTGGTGTGATAATTGCAAGAAAATTTAGAAACAAAAGGCTCGTTAAGCTGAAATGAGTTTATTATATTTTCTGTTATCCCGGTTTAACAGGTTGTAATACCCCCACCTCAATTTTTGCGTGAGAATTAAGAAATGTATAGGTGGGGGATAACAGCCTGTAAATCCCCGATTAGTGAGATACAGTGAAACTACCGCTGTGCTCTTCAGCGGTTTAGTTGAACCAATCGGGTTCGTAGTCGATTGATCAAAGCGAAAGCGAAGGTCTTAGCGATAGTAGAACGGGACTAACCATCAGTGGGGATGAAAAAACCCACTGATGGAAGTTTCACTTTATCCAACTCTTTTTCATATTTGATAATTTGCTGTATACTAATGGGTATTAAACAATGGAGGAAAATAGTTTGGAACGATTTTTAGCATATCCACTTGAAGAGATTCCCTATGTCATTGTCTCTCTGCTGATAGCGTTTACGGTGCATGAATTTGCTCACGCCTTTGTAGCCTATAAATTTGGAGATTCGACCGCCCAGAAAGAAGGAAGGCTGACATTAAACCCTGTTGCCCATATCGACCCATTGGGAACATTACTTATCCTCATTGTCGGCTTCGGTTGGGCGCGTCCGGTTCCGGTGAATCGATTTTACTTTAAAAAGCCACGTCTAGCAGGGGTCCTTGTGTCCTTTGCAGGGCCATTCAGCAATTTCTTGATTGCGACGGTTGGCTATTTCATTTTATTTGGGCTGTATGCCTTAGGACTTGAACCGAATACACCATTTTTCATTGTGGACTTTTTGGAAATGCTGATCAATTTAAATATTGTCCTGTTTGTATTCAACTTACTTCCATTGCCACCGCTTGACGGATACCGGATTATTCAGGATCTTGTTTCATCAGACATGAGGGCAAAAATGGCGCAATATGAAAACTATGGGGCATTGATCTTTTTAATCTTGGTGATAACCCCATTAGGCGATTATACGATCAGCCCCGTTCTTACGACCCTTATTCCGTTTGTTTTGCAGAGCATGAGCGAATTCTTTTCATTATTATTCTTTTAAAGAGATACTGTATAAATGAGGAGGTATGAACCAGATGACAGAACAACCAAAGAAGAAGTTAGGATTTAATATTATTAAAAATGACCCGACAGAAGGACATGGCGGATTTGGCGCTGGTGTTATGACACTTGATAATATCGCGCCAGTCATCATTGACATAGAAGAAGGAACCGCAGAAGTAGATATTGGGGCTATGCATGCGAGAAGTACGGTAGAGCGAGGAATTAAATTCTTGAAAACAAAAGAAGAGGTTCCGAACGGCAAACCGTACTGGCTCGTCTGGGTAACCATTGAAGCGACTCAAGAAGGTCCTCTGTATGCTGGCGTTACGGCATGCGAAATGACGGTGGACCGCGCCATTCGCCGAGGATATAAATCACTTCCACAGCATGTGAACTATATGGATAAATCGATGAAACGGCATATTATTGTCGAGCATATGGATGAAAAATCAAAAGGTATTTTAGCGGAATTTTTGAAAAACCATAATGCCCAGATGTGGGAACATTCATCTGTTGAATTAAAACAAGGGCTTCACGCGGAATAAATGTAGTCAATCTCTTTTTAAAACGAATCTGGCTCTTGTCGAAATTGAAAAAAATAGGTAAACTAAGACTGGGTAAAACCACTATAGCTAGGACACGAAAAACCTCGATGCCATTTTGGCTTCGAGGTTTTTTGAATGATCGATCTCATAGTAACTGGTGACGCCTTAACGCCATTTAAGGCTTTGTTTGCTTATTACCCAAATCTTAAGATCCGTTTATACCAAGGTTTTTTCTTTTCCGATGGTGTGGATTCTTCTAACGGTTCACTGTCCTTGCCGTGACCCGGACAGAATTCTTTCGGTTCTGTGCCAGAAGCGAAGTATGTTAACCGAGCGACAGGACAATCAGAAGTGGCAAGCTTGCCACTTTTCGGGTCAATGTAGACGCCGGTGACTTGATTGGTTTCTTTGAATTCGTGCACAGGCTGATTGCTTAAGCTATTCTCCATGAAATCAGCCCAGATTCGTTTGGCGTAGCCTTTCTCGACAGGCTTCTCAAGCTTATTTTCTTTATCATAGCCGATCCATACCCCTGAAACGAGCTGTGGCGTATAGCCGATCATCCAGCTATCTGTACTCGTACTGCCTGACTTCCCTGCGTAAGGGCGTGTCAGCTTGGAACGAATTGAATTGCCTGTCACTTTCGTATAACCATTCAATTTTTCATCGAATACACCTGTTAACATTTGGGTCATGACAAAGGTCTGATCAGGATCAAGCACTTGTTCAGCAACATCCTGCTGCTCAAAAATAACCTCCCCTTTGGCATTTTCCACTTTCTTAATAAAAATAGGTGTTACCCTTTTACCGCCATTTGCCAAAATACCGTAAGCGTTCACCATTTCAATCGCTCTTATCCCAGACGTGCCAAGAGCAAGCGAAGGAACACTTTTCATATCGGACGTGATGCCGAAGCGATGGATTGTATGAATGAAGGAATCCAAGCCGAGATAAAAGAGGGACTTCACAGCAAAGATATTATCGGAAAGAGCAATCGCTTGGGCAAGTGTAATTTCATCATTGGCATATTGATGATTATAGTTACTAGGCGAGTAGGTTGTTTGATCATGATCATATTTAAACGTTGTCTTTTCACTTTTCAACATGGTTGACGGCGTATAGCCATTTTCTAAGGCTGCATAATATAGTAAAGGTTTAATCGTGGAGCCTGGTTGTCTGACCGCTTGAGTCGCTCTATTAAAGGGGGAAGTCTGATAATCTCTGCCCCCGACAAGTGCCTGTACTGCACCCGTTTTTGGATTCATCGCGACAAGTGCACCTTGAATGGTTGATTCTGTACTCATTATGGTAGCGAATGATTTTTCTGCGATTTGCTGTTGACGCTCATTTAAGGTTGTATACACGCGCAGGCCCCCGAGCTCAATGGTCCGTTCATCAAGCTGGAGCTGTGATTTTAAAGCTTGTTTTACAGCGTCCTGAAAATATGGAGCCGTTTGTGTTTGAACAATTAGATGCTTTCCTTTGAATAGGAGTGGGCTACTACTTGCTCGAGTCGCCTGATTATTCGTAATAAACTTCTGTTTAATCATTGATGCAAGAATAATCTGTTGTCTTTTTTTAGCTCGATCAAAGTTTTTTAAAGGTGAATAGCGTGTCGGTCCTTTGGGAATGCCTGCAAGCATACTTGCTTCCGCGAGCGATAAATCCTTTGCATTTTTACCAAAATAATATTGGCTAGCAGCTTGGACACCATATGCACCATGGCCATAGTAGATTGTGTTCAAATAGCCTTCAAGAATTTCCTTTTTTGAATAATTCAATTCAAGGCGGATTGTATAAAATGCTTCGTTTAATTTCCGGCTCCATGTTTTGTCATTTTCTAGGAACAAACTTCGTGCATATTGCTGTGTGATGGTGCTTGCTCCCTGAACTTTGGACATGGCGCGAATATCAGC
Organism: Paenibacillus sp. FJAT-29882; assembly: GCF_001510645.1. Classification (GTDB taxonomy): domain Bacteria; phylum Bacillota; class Bacilli; order Bacillales; family DSM-1321; genus Peribacillus. Next base: position 48,858 of record NZ_LMVB01000003.1, read on the forward strand.
AACTACTGCACCAGCAATCCGTTTAAGGTCGAAGCCGTGATGGGAATAGAAATGTTGGTCCTCGATAGCAATTGTCGCGTCGATTAAATCAGGAGAGATGCCTGAAAGCCCCTCCCAATATCGTTTCTGTCCATGGCTACTTTCGCCGATGACCCGATTATTATCACTGTAATAAATGGTAGACTGGGGAACTGCAATCGGCGGTGGCCCAAGAATTTTGGCATAAATTAATATGGAAAAAAGAAATAAAAATAGCAAAAGAAAAGCCATTGCAGAAATCACAATAATCGCCCGGATATACTTACGTGTTTGTTTAAAGCGTTGCCCTGTAATAAGTTCCAATAGTTACACCTCCTTAATTTTTACTTGCTGAAATTTCCTTTATGTAACAGTATGAAAAAAAAAAGCATATTTTAAACATGCTCAATGACTAAAACAGAAATTCCGCTTGCATTTCTGCTAGATTGGTCTATACTTTTTTCTAGCAAATAAGAAAAAAAGTCACCAGTCCTTGGCTACAAAAACTAGTGACTCTAACATAAACTTATGACCTGAGCGTAACAGGAATAAGGTTAGACACATAGAACTGTTAAAACAATATTTTAAGAAAAAGCATATCCCGTAATACTAGTGCGTGTTCAAAAAGGAGGATAAAAAGAGCCGGAAAGTTCGAGAAGCGCATCTCGAGAGGACTGAAGAGACAGAGCGACGAAAGAATTCGACAGCTATTTTTACCGGGTTTTTTGAACAACCTCTACTAGTGATAGTCACAGGATTGCTTATTTTTGATGAGTAGCTTCAGAAGGTCACGGGAATGATGAATGAAAAAGCATAGAAGGGAAGTAAAATACATGAGCATTTGGTTTACTGAGAAACAAACGGAGAATTTCGGCATTACGATGAAAGTAAATCGTACACTACATACAGAACAAACAGAATTTCAAAAGCTTGATATGATTGAAACGGAAGAATGGGGCAATATGCTTTTACTTGATGATATGGTCATGACATCTGAACGTGACGAGTTTGTTTATCATGAAATGGTGGCTCATATTCCATTATTTACACACCCTAACCCAGAGAATGTATTAGTAGTAGGTGGGGGAGACGGCGGCGTTATCCGTGAAATATTAAAGCATCCAAGCGTGAAGAAAGCGACACTCGTTGATATCGATGGAAAAGTTATTGAGTATTCTAAGAAGTTCTTACCAAGTATTGCTGGGATGCTTGAGGATCCGCGTGTGGATGTTCAAGTTGGAGATGGCTTCATGCATATCGCCCAAAGTGAAAATGAATACGATGTAATTATGGTGGACTCTACAGAACCTGTTGGCCCGGCTGTAAATTTATTTACAAAAGGATTTTACGCAGGTATTTCTAAAGCTTTAAAAGAAGATGGAATCTTTGTTGCTCAATCGGACAACCCATGGTTTAAAGCAGATTTAATTCGCGACGTTCAACGTGATGTGAAAGAAATATTCCCAATTACGAACTTGTATGTGGCAAATATTCCAACTTATCCGAGTGGCCTTTGGGCATTCACAATCGGCTCTAAAAAATACAACCCACTTGAAGTGTCAGAAGACCGTTTCCATGAAATAGAAACAAAATACTACACTAAAGAACTTCACAAAGCAGCGTTCGTACTGCCTAAATTTGTTCAAGACTTAATAAAGTAATAAGAAAAGCGGAAGCGCCTTGCTCAGCCCTGACAAGCATAAGCCAAGCAAGCTGTGGGGAGTGGGTTTCTCCCCATCAGATTGCTTGGCTTATGACCTCGAAGGGCTAGGCGCTGTAGCTAGACAATAAGAAAAGCGGAAGCGCCTTGTTCGCTTGCGTTAGATAATAACAAAAATGGAGGCACAGCTATGCGTTTTGATGAAGCTTATTCAGGAAATGTTTTTATAAAGAGTCACCCAAATTATGAAGAGTCCAAAGCTGTGCTTTACGGCATGCCGATGGATTGGACCGTAAGCTTTCGCCCGGGTTCACGATTCGGCCCGACGCGTATACGTGAAGTATCTATTGGACTTGAAGAATACAGCTTATATTTAGATCGTGAATTAGAAGACGTGAAATTTTTTGATGCCGGTGATATTCCATTGCCTTTTGGTAATCCAGAACGCAGTGTTGCGATGATTGAAGAGTTTGTTGATAAAGTGCTCGCAGATGGTAAGGTACCTATCGGAATGGGCGGAGAGCATCTTGTAACATGGCCAATTATTAAGGCAATGCACAAGAAATATCCAGACATGGCGATCATTCATATGGATGCTCATACCGATCTACGTGAGGACTATGAGGGTGAGCCACTTTCTCATGCAACAATTATTCGTAAATCGGCTGAATTGATTGGTCCAAGTAATGTGTACTCATTCGGCATTCGCTCCGGTTTAAAAGAAGAATTTCAATGGGCAAAAGAAAATGGTATGAAAATTGCTCCATTCGAGGTATTAGAGCCATTAAAGCAGGTGTTGCCTGAGCTTGTTGGTCGTCCAGTTTATGTCACAATTGACATTGATGTTCTTGATCCAGCGCACGCACCAGGAACGGGGACAGTAGATTGTGGCGGGATAACAGCTAAAGAGTTGTTGGCATCGATTCATGAAATTGCCCATTCAGAGCTCCAAGTGGTAGGTTGCGATTTAGTGGAAGTAGCACCTATTTATGACCCTTCTGAGCAAACAGTGAACACAGCTAGCAAGCTTATTCGCGAAATGATTCTCGGTTGGATAAAATAATCGTAGAGGATGACAATTTTGTCATCCTCTTTTTTTAGTGTAAAATTGAAAAAAATATGAGATCTGTAGATATATTCGTCATGTGGATTTTAAAATAGATCAATTGTCTGTTATAAAGGAATAGACAAGGAGTGGTTAACTTATTCTTGAGATCCACCGAATAAAATGTAAAGTAATTTAGAGCTAAATAAAGCCACCCTCTAAACTAGTTCTTGCCGTTTTAAAGCGATATTGTTTCTTCTGCAGGTTGAATCTTTTTGAAAGAGTATTTATACTTAAAAGGTTATTAGTGCGTGTTCAAAAAGGAGGATAAAAAGAGCTAAGAAATTCGCAAGCTTTTTTACCGGCCTTTTTTTACAACCTCTATTAGGTACTGAAGGATGTGTAGAAAATTGGCACTTCATGATCTGGAAAAGCAATCAGTGAAAGTGACACTTAAAATGAAAATTACTGTTGGTTCTGAAACCGAGGCGTATGAGTTGATAACCTTTGGGACAAAATTTCAAAAAAACTCCTCGTTCTATTTACAGTATGCTGAGGAAAATGAAGCGGGGAAAGTTCAGACAACCGTTAAAAATAAAGATAATGAAATACTGCTTCTACGGAATGGAGCGATTAAGATGCGTCAGCTTTTCCGCGTGGGAGAAATGACAAAGGGCCATTACGAAAGCATGTATGGCATGCTGGCACTGGTTACAAAAACAAAATACGCCCATCATCAATGGAATGACATGGCGAAGGAAGGTCGTTTTGATATTTCCTACCAAATGCAGATGCAAGGGGCAGAGCCAGGTCAATATGAAATGACATTAACATATAAGGAGGAAGCATAATCAATGAATATCGTGCAGCAAGTTCAAGAAAAACTAAAGCAAGAAATAAAAGATGCAGTAATAAAAGCAGGGCTAGCTACAAAAGAGGAAATTCCCAATGTCGTATTAGAGCTTCCGAAAGATAAAACACATGGCGATTATTCAACAAATATGGCGATGCAACTTGCCCGTGTAGCAAAAAAGGCACCTCGTGCAATCGCGGAAAGTTTAATTGAAAACTTCGACCGTAATAAAGCTTCGATTGAAAAAATTGAAATTGCTGGACCTGGTTTTATCAATTTTTATATGGATAATCAATATTTGACCGAATTAATTCCGGTCATTTTAGAAGCCGGAGATTCATATGGTGAGAGTGACTTCGGAAAAAAACAAAAGGTCCAGGTTGAGTTCGTTTCTGCTAATCCGACGGGGGACCTTCATTTGGGACATGCACGTGGAGCTGCAGTAGGGGATACCTTATGTAATGTCCTAGCAAAAGCAGGCTATGATGTTTCACGTGAATACTATATCAATGATGCCGGTAATCAAATTAATAACCTTGCATTATCTGTAGAGGCACGCTATTTCCAAGCTCTAGGTCTTGAAAAAGAAATGCCACAAGATGGCTATCATGGAGCAGATATTATTGGAATCGGCAAAAAACTTGCTGAGGAGTTCGGTGATCAGTACGTAACAGTGGATGAAAGCGTACGTTTTGACTTTTTCCGTGACTACGGCTTGAAATATGAAATGGAAAAATTAAAAACGGACTTAGAAAATTTCCGTGTGCGCTTTGATGTATGGTATTCCGAAACGTCATTGTATAAGAATGGGAAAATTGATGAAGGTCTTGCTGCGTTGAAAGAAAGAGGCCATATCTACGAAGAAGATGGAGCTACATGGTTCCGTTCAACAGAATTAGGTGACGATAAAGATCGTGTTCTTATTAAACAGGGTGGTTCTTACACATACTTAACACCAGATATTGCGTATCACCGCGATAAGTTAGAACGTGGCTTTGAGCAACTGATTAATATTTGGGGAGCTGATCATCACGGATATATTCCGCGTATGAAAGCAGCGATTGAAGCTTTAGGCTACCGTCGTGACCAATTAGAAGTAGAAATTATTCAGCTTGTCCATTTATATAAAGATGGCGAGAAAATGAAAATGAGTAAGCGGACTGGAAAAGCGGTAACAATGCGCGACCTGATTGATGAAGTAGGTCTTGATGCAACACGTTATTTCTTTGCGATGAGAAGTGCAGATACACATATGGACTTTGACTTGGATTTAGCCGTTTCACAATCCAATGACAATCCTGTTTATTATGCACAATACGCGCATGCACGTATTTCTAGCATTTTGCGTCAAGGAGAGGAGCAAGGAATCAGCTTAGACCAATCAGCAGATTTCTCGCTACTTTCTACAGAAAAAGAGATTGAACTTTTGAAAAAGCTTGGTGAATTCCCTCAAGCTATTGCTGAAGCAGCTGAAAAACGGATGCCGCATCGAATGACGAATTACATCTTTGATCTAGCTTCTGTATTTCACAGCTTCTACAATGCCGACAAAGTTTTGGATGTGGAGCATACTGATCGTAGTAAAGCACGTTTAGCACTCGCTAAATCTGTGCAAATTACACTGAAAAACGCACTTGCTTTGATTGGCGTATCTGCACCAGAGAAAATGTAAAGAAAAAATGAAAGAGGATGGCCCCGAGCCATCCTCTTTTCATGAGAAATCCTTTCTTCCTTCAAAAACTTATAGAAAGGGTGAAATCGTATAGGCAATCCGTTCTTTGATTAATTGCACCAAAGTCGGACGGGTTAGCGTACGTTCTGCTAGCGTTGTTGAATTCGATATGTCATCCTGTATTTTCTTTGCCACTTCAGCTAAAAATGACGGATCATAGATCAGACAATTGACTTCATGGTTTAAAAACAAACTGCGTTTATCGAAATTTGCCGTGCCAATATCACAAAGATGATCATCAATAAATAAGACTTTTGAATGGTAAAACCCATTTTGGAACTGTAAGACGTGAGCCCCTTCTTTTATCAGAATTCGAAAATAACGATAGGCGGCTTCTTTCACGAATAGATGGTCGGAAACAAAGGGAACAATGATGGTTAGTCTGATGCCTTTTCGTAGCACTTTCCTCAGTTCTTCAAGCAATGTAATGCTCGGGATGAAATAAGGCGTACCAATAATAATTTCATGTTTCGCTTTGTGAATAAAGCGTGTAAATGTTTCTTCCAATCCAAACCCTTCAGTTGGAACGATCATATGTTGCATGGTGCCAGGTTGCTGCTGTGGGAAATAATGATCACTTTTCCGGTAATCTTCCTTTGTAGCTGTGTACCAGTCTGTTAGAAACTCATATTGTAAATCTTGAATGGATTCACCAGTCATTTTAAGATGATAGTCTCTCCAAGGACACAACTTAGGGTCTTGATTGATATATTCTTTCCCAATATTTAAACCACCTAAATAACCAATCTCACCATCAATGACAGTGATCTTCCGATGATTTCGTTTTTGAGAGGTATAGAAAAGGTGTGGCAACTTTGGTGTAAAACTAAAAGAAAAGCGGACGCCGTTCTTTTTTAGTTCTTTTACCATTCGCTTTGAAATAGTTCTACTTCCCATCCAGTCTATTAAAAGCCTTACCTCAACTCCGCTTTTTGCCTTATGCATCAATACGTCCAAGAAATGTTGGCTAAACTGATCATTTTTTATAATGTAAAAAAGCACATGAACATGTTTGGTGGCTTGATGAATATCTCTGAATAATTCTGCAAATAAATCAGTTCCATCTGTATAAAGCCTTAAGTCTCCTCGGCGTTTTGGATATACTCGATTGTGGTTGTTTTGCATATGATGCTTTTGTCCTCGTCTAAAATCAATTCTTAGCCAACAGAGGACAAATAACAGTAACAGTAAAAGAACGATAACAATTTTCAAAGCATATTCTCTCCTCAAATGTGGCAAGTCTCGTCTCATTAGTTTACGCATAATTTCCATTTATACTCATTGAATAAGCCTAATGAAATGAATAGAATTTTTCATAAATAGGGAAGGTGATTATAATAATCGGAAAATTCATAATTTATAAATTAAAATCATTGACTGAATGGTCATTCATTATATAATGGAGGTAATCTATTACAAAATATGGGCAGATGTATTCTACATATTAAAATCGGCAATTCACCAGAAGGGGGTTATATCTGTGGAAATGAATGGTTTACTCTGGTTAAACTTAGTCGCGACAGTAATTGTAATCATTTACTCGGTGAGCCTTTTTGCTTATTTACTTAGAACGAGAACAGCTTATGTGAAGCTTGGGGGAAAAGTAGAATTCGATAACCGTGTTAAAGAGCGGCTATTGAATATTTGGGTATATGTATTTAAACAGAAGAAATTATTGAAGGATAAAAAAAGCGGTACGATTCATGTCATGCTTTTTTATGGGTTTATTTTAGTGCAATTTGGCGCAATCGACTTTATTATCAAAGGTTTGAAACCGGGTTGGCATTTACCTTTTGGCCCAGTCTATCCTGCCTTTACATTCTTTCAGGAAATGGTCACATTAACCGTACTTGTCGCGATCATTTGGGCATTTTACCGCCGTTATATCGAGAAACTTGTACGCCTAAAACGTGACTTCAAGGCAATGCTCGTCATCCTTTTTATTGGCGGCATTATGGCTACTGTGTTAATAGGTAATGGAATGGCGATGGTCTGGAACGAGCATGAAGCTACTTGGTCAGAGCCAGTCGCTTCAGCAGTTGCATTCCTATTCAGTTGGATAGGACCACAAGCCGCAACGGTAGGCTTTTACATGGCATGGTGGCTACATTTGCTAATTATATTGACCTTCCTTGTTTATATCCCACAATCTAAACATGCACATTTAATTGCAGGACCTGTGAATGTTTTCTTTATGCGCTTAACGAACCCTGGGAAGCTTGCATCCATTAATTTTGAAGAAGAATCAGAGGAAGGTGAAGCGGAGGTCTATTACGGAGCTCAGAAGATTGAAGATTTTACGCAGTACCAACTTACTGATTTATATGCTTGTGTGGAATGTGGCCGTTGTACGAATATGTGCCCAGCATCTGGAACAGGAAAAATGCTTTCGCCAATGGATCTTATCGTGAAAATGCGTGATCACTTAACCAATACTGGAGCTGCGATTACAGGCAAGCAGCCATGGGTGCCGACATTTGTTTTTGGGCAAACAGAAGGAAATCAGATTGCGATTGCATCAAGAACAGCGGGAGCACAAGAAACAGCAGCAACTGCTGAAACATACAGTAAGAGCTTGATTGGCGAAGTAATTACGGAAGAAGAGCTTTGGGCTTGTACAACTTGTCGGAACTGTGAAGACCAATGTCCAGTATTAAACGAGCATGTCGATAAAATTATTGATATGAGGCGTTATCTTGTCTTAACAGAAGGAAAAGTGGATCCAGACGCGAAACGTGCTATGACAAACATTGAACGCCAAGGAAATCCTTGGGGCTTAAACAGGAAAGAAAGAGAAGACTGGAGAGAGCAACGCGCTGATGTCCACATTCCAACTGTAAAGGAATTGAAGAAAGCAGACGAAGAATTCGAATACTTATTCTGGGTCGGTTCCATGGGGTCTTATGATAACCGCAGCCAAAAAATCGCCTTATCCTTTGCCAAGTTACTGAATGAAGCTGGTGTGAAATTTGCGATTCTTGGCAACAAAGAGAAGAATTCAGGGGATACGCCACGCCGTTTAGGAAATGAATTTGTTTTTCAAGAGCTTGCAACGAAAAACATTGAAGAGTTTGAGAAACATAATGTGAGGAAAATCATCACAATTGACCCACACGCCTATAATATTTTCAAGAATGAATATCCTGATTTCGGATTGGACGCAGAAGTGTATCATCATACAGAACTGCTTGCCAAGCTTGTAAAAGAAGGGAAACTTGTGCCGAAGCACCCGGTTCATGAGAAGGTAACTTTCCACGATTCTTGTTATTTAGGCCGCTACAATGCAGTGTATGACCCACCGCGGGAGATTTTAAAATCAATCCCTGGCGTTACCCTTGTTGAAATTGAAAGGAGTCGAGAAAACGGGATGTGTTGTGGAGCAGGCGGCGGCTTGATGTGGATGGAAGAAGAAACCGGACACCGGATCAATATCGCCCGAACAGAGCAAGCGCTCGCTGTAAAACCATCCGTGATCAGCTCAGGCTGTCCATACTGCTTAACGATGCTTTCAGATGGAACGAAGGCGAAAGAAGTAGAAGAGGATGTAAAAACTTATGATGTAGCGGAATTACTGGAACGATCAGTCATAGGGAATCAGCAAATAGTAGTTTCATAATATAGACCTTTATAAAGCAGTGTTATCTACTGCTTAGAGCTTCAAACTTATTGAGCGCGCGTAATCTTTTATCCTAGTTTAAGGTAACCACCTACATCAATTTTGGTTTAGATAATCAAGAAATAAAAGGGTGGGGGGGAAAGTACCCCCAATTGAAGTCTCACTTTATCGAAACTGATATATGTAAAGAAGTTTTATTCAATATTTTTATCGAGTTTAAATAAACCAGATAATAAAGCGCTTACACACGAGAAACGAACAAGGTGCTTGCACTTTTCTTATGAGCGAGCATTCAATTAGTTATGAAAAAATCTAATTAAAGGGATTGGGAGGAATTTAAAATGGCAAAAACAGTGATTGTGAGTGGTGCTCGTACACCTTTTGGTAAATTTGGCGGAGGTCTTAGTAGTTTAACAGCTTCAGAGCTTGGTGGAGTCGCGATTAAAGAGGCGCTTAACCGAGCTGGGATTAATGGTAGCCAAGTTGATGAAGTGATTATGGGAAATGTACTTCAAGCAGGGCAAGGACAAATTCCTTCTCGGCAGGCAGCACGTCATGCAGGATTACCTTGGGAAGTGAAAACAGAAACGATTAATAAAGTTTGTGCGTCTGGACTACGCAGTGTGACACTTGCTGATCAAATTATAAGGCTTGGAGATGAAGAAGTCATTGTAGCGGGTGGGATGGAGTCTATGAGTAAAGCGCCATACATTTTGCCAAATGCAAGATGGGGATTGCGAATGGGTGATTCAGAATTGGAAGATGTACTGATTCATGATGGTTTAAGCTGCAGCTTTACAGGTGTACATATGGGTACATACGGAAACAGCACAGCCAAAGAGCTGGGATTATCACGGGAAGATCAGGATCATTGGGCATTTCAAAGTCACCAAAAAGCAATAGCGGCGATTGCCAATGGAACACTTGCAAAAGAAATTATACCGGTTCAAGTACTTAACAGAAAAGGTGAGCCGTTAACGGTTGCGAACGATGAGGCGCCAAGAAAAGATACAACCATGGAGAAACTAGCAACGCTCAGACCTGCTTTTAACAATGAAGGAACGATTACAGCAGGAAACGCTCCCAGAGTAAATGATGGAGCAGGAGCACTTGTATTAATGAGTGAAGAGCGGGCAGAGAAAGAAGGCATTGCTCCATTTGCTTATATTCTTGGTCATGCAGAAGTAGCAGTAGAAGCGAAGGATTTTCCAAAAACCCCAGGTTTCGTAATTAATGAATTATTGAAAAAGACCGGGAAATCACTTGATGAAATTGCTTTATTTGAAATTAACGAAGCATTTGCAGCCGTGGCGCTTGCTAGTAAGGAAATTGCCAATGTTGATCAAGAAAAAGTGAATGTGAATGGTGGAGCGGTAGCGCTTGGTCATCCTATAGGGGCAAGCGGTGCACGCATCATCATTACACTTATGCATGAACTGAAACGACGCGGCGGAGGTCTAGGAATTGCCGCAATCTGCAGCGGTGGCGGTCAAGGAGATGCCATTTTAATAGAAGTGCCAAGTCAAGCGTAATAGAGTCTTCAATCGAGATGAGGAGGAGTAGCTGTGGATATTAACAAGGTAATGGTCATTGGAGCCGGACAAATGGGTTCAGGAATTGCTCAAGTATGTGCGATGAGTGGGTATGAAGTGATCCTACATGATCTAAACCAGGATTTCGTGGATCGTGGACTTACGACTATTACGAAGAATTTGACTAAACAAGTGAATAAAGAAAAGCTTACCGAGCAGGAAAAAACAGATACGCTTAAAAGGCTAACCTCCTCTATTGATATACAAAACGCGGCTTCAGTTGATTTAGTCATTGAAGCGGCAGTAGAGAATATGGCAATTAAAGCATCATTATTTACTGAGCTTGATCAGATTACACCTCTTCATGTGATTCTCGCTAGCAACACGTCCTCACTCCCCATTACTGAACTTGCAGCTGCGACTAAACGTCCTGAAAAGGTAATTGGCATGCATTTTATGAACCCAGTTCCCGTCATGAAACTTGTTGAAATCATCCGCGGTCTGGCGACAGATGATGAAGTATATAGAACGATTGAAGAAATGGCTCTATCGCTAAAAAAGGTGCCGGTTGAGGTGAATGATTTTCCTGGATTCGTATCCAATCGAATTTTGATGCCAATGATCAATGAAGCTATTTATACATTATATGAAGGTGTGGCCTCGAAGGAAGCGATTGATGATGTTATGAAGTTAGGCATGAACCATCCAATGGGGCCATTGACGCTCGCTGACTTTATCGGTTTAGATACATGTTTATATATCATGGAAACGCTCCACGATGGCTTTGGTGACGACAAATACCGCCCATGCCCGCTACTTCGTAAGTATGTAAAAGCAGGATGGCTTGGTAAAAAGTCAGGACGTGGCTTTTATGAATATAGCTAACAAGTATTTAGTGACAGCTAGGGGGAGTACAGATGATTTTCCAATTTAATGAAGAGCAAGAAATGATGCGGAAAATGGTTCGAGATTTTACGGCGGCAGAGGTTGCTCCCTTTGTAGAGCGGATGGAGAACGGTGAATTTCCCAGACAAGTGCTTCAAAAAATGGGGGAGCTTGGATTAATGGGGATTCCGATACCTGAACAATATGGTGGAGCTGAAATGGATTTTATTTCTTATATTATTGCCATTCATGAAATTTCCAAAGTAAGCCCAGCCTTGGGCGTCATTTTATCTGTTCATACATCAGTCGGAACAAATCCAATCGTCTATTTCGGGAACGAGGAGCAAAAGCAAAAATATGTTCCGAAGCTTGCAACTGGAAAATATTTAGGCGCATTTTGTTTGTCAGAACCTAGTGCTGGCTCCGATGCTGCTAACTTGAAATCAAGGGCAATAAGAGATGGAGATTTTTATAGATTGAACGGTTCAAAAGCATTTATCACAAATGGCGGAGAAGCGGATGTGTATATTGTGTTTGCTTCCACTAACCCTCAAGAGAGAAGCAAAGGAATATCTGCTTTCATTGTCGATAAAGACACACCGGGTCTAATCATTGGCAAAGATGAACATAAAATGGGTCTGATGGGTTCACGAACCGTACAGCTTACATTTGAGGATATGAAGGTACCGGCAAAAAACCTATTAGGCAAAGAAGGAGACGGATTCAAAATTGCCTTGGCCAATTTAGAGGTAGGGCGAATTGGTATTGCCGCACAAGCACTAGGCATTGCAGAAGGTGCTTTTGGTCATGCTGTAGCGTACGCGAAGGAACGTGTTCAATTTGGAAAATCAATTGCAGCACAACAAGGAGTTGGTTTCAAGCTTGCCGAAATGGGGACAGCAATTGAAGCAGCCAAACTATTAGTCTACCAAGCAGCTTATCTTCGTTCGCATCGTTTATCTTGTGGCAAAGAAGCATCGATGGCTAAGCTATTTGCTTCAAAAACAGCAGTGGATGTGACGACAGAAGCCATTCAAGTGTTTGGTGGATACGGCTATACGAAGGAATACCCCGTTGAGCGCTATTTTCGCGATGCAAAAGTGACAGAAATTTACGAAGGTACGAGTGAAATTCAAAAAATCGTGATTCACAAACATTTGTAGGGGGATAAAGGCATGCAGTTTAAATTAACGGATGAACACGACATGATCAGAAAAATGGTTCGTGATTTTGCAAAAAAAGAAGTAGAACCAACTGCTGCAGAACGTGATGAAGAAGAAAGATTTGATCGGACGCTGTTTGATAAAATGGCTGAATTGGGTTTAACTGGAATTCCGTGGCCCGAAGAATACGGTGGAATCGGTAGCGACTATTTGGCCTATTGTATCGCGGTTGAAGAACTTTCAAGAGTATGTGCTTCAACAGGTGTTACACTATCCGCCCATACATCTCTTGCAGGATGGCCGATCTATTCGTTTGGTACTGAAGAACAGAAACAGAAATATCTTCGTCCGATGGCAGAAGGACAGAAAATTGGTGCATACGGTCTGACAGAACCTGGTGCTGGTTCAGATGCTGGAGGAATGAGCACACAGGCTCGATTAGAAGATGATCATTATGTGTTAAATGGTTCCAAAATCTTTATCACAAATGGCGGGATTGCGGATACGTATATTGTCTTTGCTTTAACCGATCCTACGTCCAAACAAAAAGGTACGAGTGCATTCATTATAGAAAAGGATTTTCCTGGATTTAGCATAGGGAAAAAAGAGAGGAAATTAGGGATTCGTTCATCGCCAACTACTGAAATTATTTTTGAAGATTGTCAGGTTCCAAAAGAAAACTTGCTAGGAAAAGAAGGGGAAGGGTTTAAAATTGCCATGATGACGCTAGATGGTGGTCGAAATGGCATAGCGGCCCAAGCTGTCGGTATTGCTCAAGGTGCGCTCGATGCAGCCGTTGAATATGCAAAAGGGCGCGTCCAGTTCGGAAAACCAATTGCAGCCCAACAAGGAGTTAGCTTTAAGCTTGCGGAAATGGCCACCAGTGTGGAGGCTGCCCGTCTCCTTACGTACCAAGCTGCTTGGCTTGAATCGGAAGGGTTTCCGTATGGAAAAGAATCAGCTATGTCAAAATTATTTGCGGGAGACACGGCAATGAAAGTGACAACGGAAGCAGTACAAGTATTTGGTGGTTATGGCTACACGAAAGACTATCCAGTTGAACGCTATATGCGAGATGCGAAAATTACCCAGATTTATGAAGGCACTCAAGAAATTCAAAAACTCGTGATATCAAGAATGTTAACCAAATAAACTAGAAAGCTTCCATCGGTAGTGAATGTAAAAACATGATAACCTATTGCGGTGAGGGGGAGGCAAATGGGTACAATTGAGATTTACAAAGCGAAACATCCGATTCGCTTTGTGACAGCTTCGAGTTTGTTTGATGGACATGATGCAACGATTAATATTATGAGAAGAATCATGCAATCAAGCGGTACTGAGGTGATTCATCTCGGCCATAATCGTTCAGTTGAGGAAGTAGTAAATGCGGCGATACAGGAGGATGTTCAGGGGATTGCTGTTACATCCTATCAGGGTGGCCATTTAGAGTACTTTAAATATATGTATGATTTGTTGAAGGAAAAGGGAGCGCCGCATATTCGAATTTATGGTGGTGGTGGCGGAGTCATTATTCCCCGAGAAATCAAAGAACTTCATGATTATGGGATTTGTCATATTTTTTCCCCTGAAGACGGAAGAAACCAAGGGCTTCAAGGAATGATTAATAAACTACTTAAAGAATGTGATTTCTCGACCATTCAAGCGTCTCAGCCAGATCAATTTGACGAATTACTAACGGGGAATCCGGTTGCTGTTGCAAAGTACATTACACTTGCTGAGAACAAGATGGCGATGGATGCTGAAACAGCGGCAACAGCGGAGCGCCTCCTTGAACAAATTAAGACATCTAATAAATTGACACCGGTTATTGGAATGACAGGAACAGGAGGAGCGGGAAAAAGCTCCTTAACCGATGAATTAATTCGTCGTTTCCTTAACGAAATTCCGGAAAAGAGAGTGGCTGTACTGTCCATTGACCCAACCAAACAGAAAACAGGTGGTGCCTTACTTGGTGATCGTATACGAATGAATGCCATATTCTCTAATCGCGTGTATATGCGAAGCCTTGCAACACGCCATTCCAAGACAGAGCTTTCATTAGCTATCCGTGATGCGATTTCGGTAGTCAAGGCGGCTGGTTTTGACCTAGTCATCGTGGAAACGAGTGGAATTGGGCAAGGTGATGCCCAAGTCGCTGAAGTTTGTGACGTTTCTTTATATGTAATGACAAGTGAATTTGGAGCACCTTCTCAATTGGAAAAAATTGATATGATTGATTATGCAGATTTGGTTGTTATCAATAAATTTGAACGGAAGGGTTCAGAGGATGCCAAAAATCAGGTGCAAAAGCAATATCAACGAAGCAGGATGCTTTTTGACCGTGACGCAGAATCGATGCCCGTTTTTGGGACCATTGCTTCTCAATTTAATGACGTGGGAACAAATGCCCTATTTGCTGTATTAATAGAGAAGGTAAATGAAAAGACAGGAACTTTATGGACGACTAGCTTTTCAAAGCAAGCTGACGTGAAGAAACTAAACATGATTATTCCCAATAATCGCCGTTACTATTTACGTGAAATTACAGATACAGTCCGGAATTATCACCATCGCACGGAAGAACAGGCGAAAGTAGCCCGTCGTTTATTTCAGCTCGAAGGAGCCATTGACGCAGTCAAACAGCAAGACACGGGCCAAACTGTTTGGGAAGCTCTTGAAGAATTGCGTATCGAAACAGAAGAAAAATTAACGGAAGAATCCAAAAAAATCCTTACTGAATGGGATGGTTTAAAAGAAAAATATTCTGGAGATAAGCTGACTACAAAAATACGGGATAAAGAAATTGTCACTGAACTACGCCAAAGAAGTTTATCAGGCTTATCGATTCCGAAAGTATCTCTGCCTAAGTTTGTTGACTATGGAGAAATTATTCGTTGGGTTTATTTGGAAAATATTCCTGGGAGATTTCCTTATACTGCCGGAGTTTTCCCATTCAAACGACAGGGAGAGGATCCAAAACGTCAATTTGCGGGCGAAGGCTCACCTGATCGAACAAACCGACGCTTTCACTATTTATCTAAAGATGATGATGCCAAGAGACTTAGCACAGCCTTTGATTCCGTTACTCTATATGGTGAAGACCCTGATCATCGACCAGATATTTACGGAAAAGTAGGGGAAAGTGGAGTTAGCACTTGTACGTTAGATGATATGAAAAAGCTCTATCAAGGCTTTGATTTATGCCATCCCTCCACATCGGTATCAATGACCATCAATGGTCCAGCGCCGATTATTTTAGCGATGTATTTAAACACAGCCATTGAACAACAAGTTGTCATGAAAGAAATCGAACTAAAAAGAACAGTAACGCAAGAGGAAATGGAACAAATTAAATCGTATACACTCCAAACAGTACGTGGGACGGTTCAAGCTGATATTCTCAAAGAAGATCAAGGTCAAAACACATGTATCTTCTCGACGGAGTTTGCCCTAAGAATGATGGGAGATATCCAGGAATACTTTATTCATCAGAAAGTGAGGAATTATTATTCTGTCTCCATTTCCGGTTACCATATCGCAGAAGCTGGCGCTAATCCCATTTCGCAATTAGCCTTTACACTGGCGAATGGCTTTACGTATGTAGAATATTATTTAAGCAGAGGCATGAGGATCGATGATTTCGCTCCGAACTTATCATTTTTCTTCTCGAATGGATTGGATCCGGAATATACGGTAATCGGCAGGGTAGCGAGAAGAATTTGGGCAACGGTTATGCGTGATAAGTATGGGGCAAATGAACGAAGTCAGAAATTGAAATATCATGTCCAAACATCTGGTCGCTCGCTACATGCACAGGAAATTGATTTTAACGATATTCGCACGAGCTTACAAGCACTGATGGCGCTCCAGGATAATTGTAATTCTTTGCACACAAATGCTTACGATGAAGCGATTACGACACCTACTGAGGAATCAGTTCGCCGGGCTATGGCGATTCAAATGATTATTACGAAGGAACTTGGGCTTTCCAAAAATGAAAACCCTCTTCAAGGTTCGTATATAATTGAAGAGCTTACCAATTTAGTTGAAGAGGCCGTTCTTTTGGAATTCGACCGAATAGATGATCGCGGTGGGGTTCTCGGTGCCATGGAAACTCAATATCAACGCGGCAAGATTCAAGATGAATCGATGTATTATGAAATGAAGAAACATTCAGGAGAACTGCCGATCATTGGAGTTAATACGTATTTGAACCCTAATCCGCAAAGCGCAGAAGAACTTGATACGATGGAACTAGCACGAGCTACTAGTGAAGAGAAAGAAGGTCAAATCGAGAACCTTCGTATCTTCCAAAAACGTAACATCGATCAATCTGAAGAATCGTTACAACGTTTAAAAAAATCGGCCATGAATGGAGAAAACATTTTTGTCGAGCTGATGGAATGTGTGAAATATGCAAGCCTCGGACAAATCACCCGTGCCTTGTATGAGGTGGGTGGCCAATATAGAAGAAATATGTAAATAAAAATGCAAGGGAAATTCCATTTATGTCTGTATTCGTGATGGAATTTTTTTAGGGAAATATGATAAAGTGGTAATGATTGATCGCTAAAAAGGTAAGGATCCCTATTATAATGCGTGTTCAAAAAGGAGGATAAAAAGAGCCGAGAAGTTCGAGGAGCGCATCTCTATACCTGCACGTATGCGGTAATACGTACAGGTATAGAGAGACAGAGCTTTGATGCAATTCGACAGCTACTTTTTACCGGACTTTTTGAACATCCTCTTATAAGGTTCTCTTGCTTTTTCAAAAGATCTGTCATAAGCATAGAATCTAAGATTAACTAGCATAAACCTCCTGGTATTGTTTATAATGGATAGTATGTTTAGCGGGAAGAGCAATAGACGATACAGAATGATGTATGAATATCTTTTGTTAGTTTTGTTTAAAGGACATAGGAGCGGGGCTTCGTGACTTACTATATAGTCAATCTGCTTTGCGGGTATACTTATTTTATTAAGAAAGTCCCCCGAAGTCCGGCTCCGCACCGCCACCATTGTGATTAGATGAGTGTAACGTGTAATAGGATTTATCCTTCATAGTAAATGGTGGCGTTTTAACGCCATATTTGTTTTATATGAAAGGACACTTACAGAGTGTTTGATATAGAGAAAGGAAGTGCCGAACTTGAGTTTAAAATCATACTCAAAAGAAGAATTATTAGAAATGTCATTGCTTGAAGTGGCTTATGAATTGCTTGTAGAAAAAAATGCCCCTCTGTTATTTGATGATTTAGTAAAAGAATTGGCTGCTTTGAAAGGATTAACGAAAGAACAAATTAAAAGTATAATCCCGCAATTTTATACGGATTTAAATGTTAATGGACGCTTTACTTGTTTAGGTGAAAATCGCTGGGGATTGAAAACGTGGTATCCGGTTGATCAAATCGAAGATGAGGTTGTCCATGTTGTTAAGCCGAAAAAGAAAAAGGCCAAGAAAGCTTCAGTCATCGAGGATGATTTTGAAGAGCTGGATGAGGATGATTTAGGTTTTGAAGAAGATGTAGAAGATCTTGATGAGGACGAAGATGATCTTCTTGATGATCCGCTTGATGAGGATGTTGACGATGATTTAGTCGAAGACGAGGAAGAAGACCTTGATGAAGAATTAATAGACGAAGATGAACTTGAATTAGATGAGGAAGAAGACCTTGATGAAGAAGTAGAAAAAGAATAGGGATTTCCTTGACTTTTTCTAGCGGAATTTGTAGAGTCATTTTTGGGCTCCTTAAAAAAGGACAGGATAATAAATATATCGCTCCCTTACATCTGTAAGCGGAGCGTTTTGTTTTTTATTAGAAAGCGGAAGCACTGTTTCAATCTCTGAGGCTGCTTGCGTTAGACAGAATGGTAGGTTTTAAAAAAACATAAACTTTCTATCTGTTGAAAACAAAGCTACGTAAAATGATGGATTGCTGAATGAATCATTCAAATAAACATCATTTTTTTATTTTTTATGGATTCGTATAAATGGTCCTGCAATTAAAGGGGAATCTGAAAGAATGGACTTAGGATGTAAGAAAAATTAACATAGGCGACAATTATGTAAGAGAAGTTGAAGGAGGATACAACATGACAAAGTATATTTTCGTAACAGGCGGTGTCGTTTCATCGCTAGGTAAAGGGATTACGGCAGCATCATTGGGACGATTATTGAAAAACAGAGGACTAAGTGTAACCATTCAAAAATTTGATCCGTATATCAATGTGGATCCAGGAACAATGAGCCCGTATCAACACGGTGAAGTGTATGTAACCGATGATGGTGCTGAGGCCGATCTTGACTTAGGTCATTATGAGCGTTTTATTGATATAAATGTTGGAAAACATAGTAATGTGACAACAGGTAAAGTCTATTCGACTGTTATTAGAAAAGAGCGTCGAGGCGATTATCAGGGTGGAACGGTACAAGTTATTCCTCATATTACGAATGAAATCAAAAAACGTGCATTTTTAGCAGGAAATGAATCAAATGCAGATGTTGTCATAACAGAAATCGGCGGAACTGTGGGCGATATCGAATCGCTTCCATTCCTTGAAGCTATTCGCCAAATCAAAAGTGACATCGGTCGTGATAATGTGATGTATATTCATTGTACCCTTGTTCCATTTATTAAAGCAGCGGGAGAATTAAAGACAAAACCGACTCAGCATAGCGTAAAAGAGTTGCGAAGCCTTGGTATTCAGCCAAACCTCATCGTATGTCGTACGGAAATGCCAATTTCTCAAGACATGAAAGATAAGATTGCTTTATTCTGTGATATTGATAAAAAAGCAGTCATTGAATGTCAAGATGCGGATACCCTTTACTCCATTCCTTTAGCACTTCAAGCGCAGAATATGGACCAAATCGTTTGTGACCACTTGAAGTTGGATTGCAAAGAAGCTGATATGACAGAATGGAAAGAGCTTGTTAAAAAAGTTACGTCCCTTTCAAAAACTACAAAGATTGCTCTTGTTGGGAAATACGTTGAACTTCAAGATGCATATCTTTCGGTTGTTGAAGCATTGAAGCATGCAGGCTATGCGCATGATGCAGATGTTGAAATTGATTGGGTTAATGCTGAACATGTTACGAGAGAAAATGTCGAAGAACTATTGGGTAAAGCTGATGGGATTCTTGTACCTGGTGGATTCGGTGATCGTGGTATTGAAGGGAAAATTGCAGCTACCGAATTTGCTCGTAAACAGAAAAAACCTTTCCTTGGTATTTGCTTAGGTATGCAGCTAGCTTCCGTTGAATTTGCTCGTAATGTGCTTGGTCTAGAAGGAGCACACTCAGCGGAAATTAATCAGGATACACAGCATCCTATCATCGATCTTCTTCCAGAACAAAAAGACGTGGAAGATTTAGGTGGAACATTACGTCTAGGACTGTATCCATGTAAACTAATAGAAGGTACAAAAGCCTACGATGCTTACGGACAACAAGTGGTTTATGAACGTCACCGTCATCGTTATGAATTCAATAACCATTATCGTCAAGCTATGGAAGAAGCAGGATTTGTCTTCTCAGGAACGAGCCCAGATGGTCGCCTTGTTGAAATTATTGAATTGAAAGATCATCCATGGTTTGTAGCTTCTCAATTCCATCCAGAATTCATTTCTCGTCCAAATCGTCCACAACCACTATTCCGTGATTTTGTGGAAATGTCTTTGAAAGCATAATAAATAATGTAAAAAAAACGAGGGTTTCCCATAATGAAAGAGTCAGCAACCGCCATATACAGAAGAATCTCTGAACTATGTGTGCGTGGACAGACCTTTTGGGATACCCTCGTTTTACTTAATTTAATATGGAAGTTTCACTTTATTCTTCGCTATACTCCAAAAGAATTTCTTCAAGTGTAGATTTAATTCCATAGTAGGCAAACAAAGCGATCGTTAAATGCGGAAAGCCGACGCGGTTTCCTGAGTCATCTGGAATTAACCCTCTTTGCAACCGTAAATTAATGTGTACATCAGAATAGTGCTCGATGGATTCTCCATCAGCATCTAAGGAAGTGGAGATTGTTACAAAAGGAATCTGTTGGTCTCGCAGTTTTTTTGCAAGCTGTATGGCTGATTCATCGGTGGAGTATCTCGTAAACAAGATAACGCGATCGGCCACAGTTAACGAAACACTTTCATCAAAAGGTCTAGCACTTGAGAAAGGTTCTGCGCCGTAAAAAGCTTCTGAAAGAATGCCCCCCATCTCTTGGAAACCTTTGAGATAAATCGTACCATCACTAATAGCCGCTTGAGCAAGAAGTCTTGCACCATCTTCGAAATTGAAGCTTTCTTCATCAAGCATCTTTTTATATAATCCAGTTAACTGGGTGGAGAACATTTTTAACATGGATAAAACTCCTTTCAATCACTATACTCACAAACTGAATGCATTTAATTATAAGGGAAAGTATTTTGATTTGAAAGGAAGCCACTAAGTTAATTACGTTTTTTCATCGACTAAAGCAGTATCAAATACTTTAAAGTTTCTTTGAATTTCCCATTTTTTTAAAAATATAGTATTTTAATTTGAGTGAATAGTTTACAATTGTAAAGAAGGAACCATATCTAACATCAACTGACTATAATACAATACTTTGAATAGTAAAAAGGTAGAGCTTGTAAATACTAAAACGGATAAGTATTTGAAACGGCAATAACAAATAAAAGGAAATGTCTACTAATGGGGTTCTTCAAACAAAAGCGATTTTAAATTTTGTGCTTTTGTAATACCTTACTGATGGTTAGTCAAATAGATATAATAATTTTATTCAGAAAGAAGTGAGAGTATGGCAGGGAAAGTTCTTATTGTCGATGATCAATTCGGTATCAGAATATTATTAAATGAGGTGTTACATAAGGAAGGTTATGATACATTTCAGGCCGCAAATGGTGTACAAGCACTTGATATCGTTACGAATCATTCACCAGACTTGGTTCTTTTGGATATGAAAATTCCTGGTATGGATGGAATTGAAATACTAAAGCGTATGAAGCAAATAGATGCTGACATCCGTGTCATCATTATGACTGCTTATGGGGAACTTGATATGATTCAAGAAGCGAAGGACTTAGGAGCACTTACTCATTTTGCAAAGCCATTTGATATAGACGACATTCGTAAAGCAGTGCGTGAACATATACTTATTCAATCCAACTAATTGAATTCGAATTGATAAATGAATAAAAGCTAAATGAAACTTTTCTATTTTCTCACAGATGCACGCCTGCCCTTTTTGAAGGAAAAAAGGACGCGCCATCTTAATGCTGGAACTATTTAAATGGCAAATTCAACGAGATTTTGTGTGAAAACTATAAAATAGCGACGATATATTATATAGTATTTTTGTATGGTGAGTAGACTAATTTTCGTAATTCTTTCTCTTTTCAAGATGATTGTACTTCTTGTAAAATCGTTTTATTTTCTGTAATAAAACTGAATATTCTTACGAATGTAGAAATTGTTGCTGTTTTTTGTTTGACTTGATATGCTTAGGGGGATAAGGAGACATTCGCATTCTTGAATAAGTTATAAGGATTGTGGAAATCTCTAAAGTGTATTTGTAAGTAGAAGAACATTTACTGTAGGAGGAAATGATTATGCCTTTAGTATCAATGAAAGAAATGCTTAACAAAGCTCTTGAAGGTAAATATGCAGTTGGTCAGTTTAACATTAATAATTTGGAATGGACTCAAGCTATTTTAAGTGCTGCCCAACAAGAAAAGTCACCTGTAATTCTTGGAGTATCAGAAGGTGCAGCTCGTCATATGGGCGGATTTAAAACAGTTGTTATGATGGTTCAAGGCCTATTAGAAGATATGAAGATTACAGTTCCAGTTGCAATCCATTTAGACCATGGTTCAAGTTTTGATAAATGTAAAGAAGCCATTGATGCTGGCTTTACATCTGTAATGATTGACGCTTCACATCACCCAATCGAAGAAAATATTGAAACAACGAAGAAAGTTGTTGAATATGCTCATTCAAAAGACGTTTCTGTTGAAGCTGAAGTTGGAACAGTTGGCGGACAAGAGGATGACGTGATTGCAGATGGTGTTATTTATGCTGACCCTAAAGAATGTGAAGATCTAGTTAAACAAACAGGTGTTGACTGCTTTGCTCCAGCTTTAGGTTCTGTACATGGAGAATACTCAGGTGAACCAAACCTAGGATTCAAAGAAATGGGAGAAGTTCGTGACTTAACACAAGTTCCGTTAGTTCTTCATGGTGGAACTGGAATCCCAACAAAAGATATCCAACAAGCGATTTCTTTAGGAACTTCTAAAATCAATGTAAATACGGAAAACCAACTTGCTTTCACAAAAGCTGTTCGTGAAGTATTGAACAACGATGCAAAAGCATATGATCCACGTAAATACATCGTACCTGGTCGTGAAGCGATTAAAGAAGTAGTTATTGGCAAAATCCGCGAATTCGGTTCTGCTGGACAAGCGTAAGCTTTAATTTAAAGTGAACAAGGGTTTCTCTTCTATTTTGCATACTATGTGAAATGGAAGAGAAACCCTTGTTTTATTTTTAGGCTCATTATAGCTCTAGCTCCATGAAATCGCAATTTCACGTGAATGAACCAAACTTGTATTAATAACAATATTGTTTAAAAATGTCTATTTTTTAAAAGACAAAAGGGATTTCTTTTGATCCAAAACGTAGATTCTTCTTTAAGACGCATTTTTAATAGCTATCTTCTCGTATGTGTGTGCAAAACATCCATAAGCTTCTGCTCCTAATCCGGCGATGAAAAAGGTTCAGGTTCTAAAAACTAAATCACCTTATGAAGGTGGCGGTGCGGAGCTGTTTTTGTGAAGCCCCGCCCCTTTTCCACTAAACAGTTGGAATTTTTTTCACAATCATATAAACTAGAGGAAACAATGAAATTACACATTAGGAGGGTTATTTCAAAAACGCCCAGTATAGAAGATAGGTTAAGAACCGTTCTTTAATAGAAAAAGGAATGGAGCTATTTTAAATATTGGAATGTAAGATAAGTGTGTAAACGTTTTCTATGATGCTATGCATTCCGAACCAGACTAAATCTTCTATACTTTTTAACTAAAAAATTTTTTAAAATTTGTATACATGACTTTTGAATTTTTGTGCAAACTAGTAAAGTGAAAACTAAGAAAAGTATATGTGTGTAATGGTAAAATATCCCATTATTCCTTTTGGGTGAAATTTTCTCCAGTGCTAGCGTAGAAGGGAGTTTATTATGGAAAAACTTAAGATTGCAGGTGGGTACCCGTTACAAGGGAGTATTCGAGTAAGTGGGGCTAAAAATAGTGCCGTTGCCCTCATTCCTGCAACAATATTAGCAGATTCTACCGTTACAATTGAAGGATTACCAGATATATCGGATGTTCAAATGTTGAAAGCGCTCCTTGAGGAGATAGGTGGCGAGATTGATTTTCGGGATGGAGAGATGACTGTAGATCCATCAAAAATGATTTCAATGCCATTGCCAAATGGGAGAGTGAAGAAATTACGTGCTTCTTATTATTTAATGGGAGCCATGCTTGGGAAGTTTAAGAAGGCTGTTATTGGTTTGCCTGGTGGGTGTCATCTAGGTCCTCGTCCGATAGACCAACATATTAAGGGATTTGAAGCGCTCGGTGCCCAGGTTACGAATGAGCAAGGCGCAATTTATTTAAGAGCAGATGAACTTAGAGGCGCAAAAATTTATCTAGACGTTGTAAGTGTGGGAGCAACTATTAATATTATGCTTGCGGCGGTACTTGCGAAAGGCCGCACAGTCATTGAAAACGCAGCTAAAGAACCAGAAATCATTGATGTAGCGACATTATTGACAAATATGGGCGCGAGAATTAAAGGAGCTGGCACAGATGTTATCCGAATTGATGGTGTTGAAAAATTAAACGGATGCAGACACACAATTATTCCTGATAGAATCGAAGCTGGTACATTTATGATTATGGCTGCAGCGGTTGGACAAGGCATCATTATTGATAATGTCATTGCCCAACATGTAGAATCTTTGATTGCCAAACTAAGGGAAATGGGCGTGAATATAGAAACAGGAGATGATCAAATCTTCGTCTCTCCTGGATCTCAATTAAAGTCCGTCGATATCAAAACGCTTGTCTACCCAGGTTTTCCTACAGACCTTCAACAACCTTTCACATCATTATTAACGAAAACAACTGGCTCAAGTATGGTTACAGACACGATTTATGGAGCACGATTCAAGCATATTGATGAACTCCGTAGGATGAATGCAGCCATTAAAGTTGAGGGACGTGCTGCCATTATTAATGGGCCTGCTCAACTCCAAGGGGCGAAAGTAAAGGCAAGTGATTTGCGTGCTGGAGCGGCTTTGGTTATTGCGGGGCTTATGGCTGAAGGAATCACGGAGGTAACAGGCCTTGAACATATTGACAGAGGCTATAGCCATCTTGTTGAAAAATTATCAGGGCTTGGGGCAACGATTTGGCGCGAAGAAATGACTGTGGAAGAAATTGAACAGTTTAAAAATTAACAATATCCCTAGTTTTCAATGTGTTACAATGATTATTTAAATGTGTTATACTACTTTAAATAAAAGAATATGTTTTGTAACACTAAGGGGGGAATCGGGATGGAAAGAAGCTTATCAATGGAACTTGTTCGTGTGACAGAAGGAGCGGCATTGGAATCAGCACGCTGGATGGGTAGAGGGTTGAAAATGGAAGCGGATGATGCAGCCACAACTGCCATGCGAGATGTATTTGATACAGTTCCCATGAAAGGGACGGTCGTCATCGGTGAAGGAGAGATGGATGAGGCTCCAATGCTATACATAGGTGAAAAGCTTGGGACGGGCTATGGACCTCGTGTAGATGTGGCGGTAGATCCTTTAGAGGGGACGAACATTGTCGCATCTGGCGGTTGGAACGCTCTTGCGGTCTTAGCTGTTGCAGATCATGGTAATTTACTACATGCCCCTGATATGTATATGGAAAAGATTGCTGTTGGTCCTGAAGCGGTAGGGTTAATTGATATCGATGCCTCGATTCTCGACAACTTAAAAGCTGTCGCAAAAGCAAAGAATAAGGATATCCAAGATGTTGTAGCCACGGTGTTAAATCGCGAGCGACACGGAAGGATTATTCAAGAATTACGTAATGCTGGAGCGCGAATTAAGTTAATTAATGATGGTGATGTGGCTGGAGCAATTAATACAGCATTTGATCATACTGGTGTTGATATTTTATTTGGTAGTGGTGGAGCACCTGAAGGCGTCATTTCAGCTGTTGCCTTAAAATGCCTTGGGGGAGAAATCCAAGGGAAACTGCTTCCGCAAAATGACGAAGAAGCTGAACGCTGTATGAAGATGGGTATTGATGTCAATGCTGTGTTAAGAATGGAAGACCTTGTTCGTGGTGACGATGCAATATTTGCTGCAACAGGCGTCACGGATGGAGAATTATTAAAAGGTGTCCAATTTAAAGGGAATTATGGCGAAACTCATTCTGTTGTCATGCGAGCAAAATCTGGCACAGTCCGCTTTGTCGAAGGGCGCCATAGCCTAAAAAAGAAACCAAACCTGGTCATGCGTTAACCTATTCTACCTCGTGGATTTCAGAAATTCTTCAATAAAGGCGGGCGGTTTTCACTGCTCGCTTTCTCTGCAAAAAAATTAAGTTGATTAATTAAAATAAAGAAAGTACAATAAAGGTTGTTTTTATAAACATTTTACATTCAATCAACTATCTATTTATTACTCCAAATTTATGAGCCTTCTATTTTATTCTTCTTTACAAGTAAAGATGTCAATCATTATCTTCTAGCAAAAAGGATACTCTCCCTATTGCCATTTATTTCCCATTCATATAATCTTTGTATGATATGAATGTAACCGTTAATTATATAAAGTGTGGTGCCAAAATGAATTTAACTATTTCGAATTTAGAAAACATGAAATTAAAAGATTTGTACGAACATGCTCGCGAATACAAAGTATCGTATTACAGCAAGCTTTCAAAAAAAGAACTAATCTTTGCGATATTAAAAGCACAAGCTGAGCAAGATGGATTATTATTCATGGAAGGTGTACTTGAAATCATCCCATCTGAGGGGTTCGGCTTCCTGCGCCCGATTAACTATTCTCCAAGCTCAGAGGATATTTATATTTCAGCTTCACAGATTCGCCGATTTGACCTGAGAAATGGTGATAAGGTATCTGGTAAAGTACGACCTCCTAAAGAGAACGAACGTTATTATGGCTTGCTTCATGTTGAAGCTGTCAACGGTGATAATCCAGAATCAGCAAAGGAACGTGTGCATTTCCCTGGTTTGACCCCGCTATACCCTGATCGTCAAATTAAGCTGGAAACGGTTCCGAAATATTTGTCCACTCGAATTATGGATGTGCTTGCTCCAGTTGGGTTTGGACAACGTGGTTTGATTGTTGCGCCACCAAAAGCGGGTAAAACGATGCTGATTAAAGAAATTGCTAATTCAATCACAACGAATCACCCCGAAGCAGAATTAATCGTGCTTTTAATTGATGAGCGTCCTGAAGAGGTAACGGATATTGAACGGTCGGTTGCTGGGGATGTAGTCAGCTCAACGTTTGATGAAGTACCTGAAAACCATATTAAAGTGGCAGAATTAGTTCTTGAACGCGCAATGCGACTTGTGGAACATAAACGTGATGTTATTATCCTGATGGATAGTATTACTCGTCTTGCCCGAGCGTACAATCTTGTGATTCCACCAAGTGGTCGTACCCTTTCAGGTGGGATTGACCCAGCAGCTTTCCATCGACCAAAACGATTCTTTGGTGCAGCGCGTAATATTGAAGAAGGTGGAAGTTTAACCATTCTTGCAACAGCGCTTGTTGATACTGGTTCACGTATGGATGATGTTATTTATGAAGAATTTAAAGGTACGGGAAATATGGAGCTTCATCTAGATCGAACGCTAGCTGAGAGAAGAATCTTCCCAGCAATTGATATCAGACGTTCTGGAACACGGAAGGAAGAGTTGTTAATTCCGAAAGACCGCCTTGATAAGCTATGGGCAATCCGCAAAACAATGTCTGACTCACCTGATTTCGTTGAGAAATTCTTGCGCCGTTTAAAACAAACAAAGAACAATGAAGAATTTTTCGGTAA
The DNA here is from genome assembly GCF_001510645.1 of Paenibacillus sp. FJAT-29882. Classification (GTDB taxonomy): domain Bacteria; phylum Bacillota; class Bacilli; order Bacillales; family DSM-1321; genus Peribacillus. Next base: position 76,506 of record NZ_LMVB01000003.1, read on the forward strand.
GTTGGAAGAAGAAATGAAAAAAGGTTTGGCTGCATCCAAGCGTTCTTAAACGATAAGAAGAGTTTTATATCGAATAACGATGTTCAGATCGAGTGGTCTAGCTTCTCCATAATGGCTTTCTGTCCTGTGTGGATGTGCTAACGTTGACGTTCGCTACAAGGTAAGGTAGACGTTAGTGGAAGTTCCGTTATACGTTACTCTTAGTAAAATGTAACAAGTAGTTGCATATCTCGACTACAGTTGTTATAATAAGTGCATGCGTTTTTACAAATTATGTGAGGGTTACTTATCTTCACATTGAAGTTATAACTCTGTTTCAGAATGATTCAGGGCAGAAGGAGATGAAAAGAATGAAAACTGGAATCCATCCAAATTATAAACTTGCAAAAGTAATTTGCTCTTGCGGGAATACATTTGAAACTGGTTCAATCAAAGAAGAAATTAAAGTTGAGACTTGTTCAGAATGTCATCCATTCTACACTGGTCGTCAAAAATTCGCTGAAGCTGGCGGACGTGTTGACCGTTTCAATAAAAAATACGGTATTAAATCAGAACAACAGTAATAATGAAAACTTCCGAAACAGGCAAGTGTACGTCCTTGCCTGTTTTTTTATTGCGAATTAATGGTCTTTTTACTAAGATTGCCTGAAAAAAGGCTTTAATATAATACGTTTGATGGAATTTGAAAGGTGACAGGGTTGTTAACTCTGCTTTTATAGATTAGGTTTTTGGACCAAGAATCAGGACAAAGTGATCGTGAGAAATTGGTTGGAAGAAAGGGTAATAGCTGGAAAGGGGAGTGACTGTTTCAATGTATGAAATGAAACAATCTGGCTGGATTGAATTGATTTGTGGAAGTATGTTTTCAGGGAAATCAGAGGAATTAATTAAAAGAGTCAGCCGAGCTCAGTTTGCGAAACAGAGTATTGCTGTTTTCAAACCTGTTATTGATAATCGCTATGCGAAAGAAGCTGTAGTGTCTCACGATGGATCGTCTGTTATGGCAAAACCGATTTCGCATTCTACTGAGATTTTTAATTATCTCGATAAAAAAATAGATATCATTGCGATTGATGAGGTACAATTTTTTGACGAAGAAATTGTAGACGTTGCCCAGCAACTTGCGGACAGCGGTTATCGTGTCATCCTGGCTGGATTGGATCAGGACTTTCGGGGTGAACCATTTGGGTCTGTACCGACTTTGATGGCATTGGCGGAATCTGTCACAAAGCTTCAAGCTGTTTGTGCGGTTTGCGGTTCAGCAGCAAGTAGAACTCAGCGACTTGTGAATGGACTTCCAGCTGCCTATGATCAACCTATCATACTTGTTGGAGCCTCTGAAGCATATGAACCTAGATGTAGACATCATCATATGGTGCCTGGTAAGTCCGAAAAGATGAAAAGTATCATAAAGAATCATACAAAATAATGAAACTGAGGATGACCCTTTGTTAGTGGGATATCCTCAGTTTTTTTCGTCATTATGCCTCTTGGGTTTCACCTATGTTTTGTGTCCAATATGGGTAGCCTATCACTAAGCCCAATAAAGGGCAGGATTAAAGGGGGGGTCCGTATGAAAAAAGTATGGTCTTTTGTAATCATCGCGTTATTAGCAGGCTGTAATGGCTTGTCGAACAACGCAGGTGACAAGAATAATGCGAATGAAGTTGCCACAAGTAATCTGAATAAGGTAACGAGTGAGAGGGGGCATTATAGTAATCTGCCCGCTGATCAGCTGTTAAATACTCCGAATAGTGTATCGAACGTAGCCCCTTCTACTGGAGCTGATATCGAGCAAGCCCGTAAAACAGTCGAGGCAGAAACGGATTATGAGGCAACGAGTGTCTGGGTGAATGGGCTTTCGATGGTTGTGCCCATTGATGATCATGGGAAAATTAAAACAGAATCAGAATGGAAGAAGGAAAAGAAACGAATTCATCGTCTTCTGATTAAAGCCTTACCACGTTATCATATTGATGTAAAACGAGATCATTAATGAAAGATTACCTGATTCAAGCATCCTTCACCCGATTGTCTTTGACGTTGATTATTATCCTATACTATAATTAACATGAAATGGATAAACTAAAAAGCTAAAGAGGCGAATCAATGGATGGTGTGTCCAAAACATATGGATCAGATCTTTTTGGGACATCCTCCTTGGAAATTATGAGGTGAAAAGAGTGTTTGATCGACTACAGGCAGTTGAAGATAGATACGAACGATTAAATGAATTATTAAGTGATCCTGGAGTGATCAATGATTCGAATAAGCTTAGAGAATACTCGAAGGAACAATCGGATATTCAAGATACCGCTATGACGTATAAGGAATATAAAGTCATTCGGGAACAATATCAAGAAGCGAAAGCGATGCTTGATGAAAAGCTTGATGCGGATATGAAAGAGATGGTTAAAGAAGAGTTGAATGAACTTGAATCGAATATTGAAGAGTTGGAAGCTCGGTTAAAAGTTCTTTTAATTCCCAAAGACCCAAATGACAATAAAAACGTAATTATGGAAATCCGCGGCGCAGCTGGTGGAGATGAAGCAGCGTTATTTGCTGGAAGTCTATATCGCATGTATAGCCGATATGCTGAGATGCAGGGCTGGAAAACTGAAATCATTGATGCCAATGCAACAGGACTAGGCGGTTACAAGGAAATTATCTTCATGATTAACGGAAATGGCGCTTATTCTAAATTGAAATTTGAGAATGGGGCACACCGCGTTCAGCGTGTTCCTGAAACAGAGTCAGGTGGCCGAATTCATACATCAACAGCTACGGTTGCTGTATTACCTGAAACAGAAGAAGTGGAAATTGAAATCCATGAAAAAGATATTCGCGTCGACACATTTGCTTCTAGTGGTCCTGGGGGACAGAGTGTAAATACAACGATGTCCGCTGTTCGATTAACACATCTTCCGACGAATACGGTTGTTTCGTGTCAGGATGAAAAGTCGCAGATCAAAAATAAAGAAAAAGCTATGAAGGTTTTACGTGCTCGTGTGTATGATAAAATTAACCGGGAAATTCAAGCTGAGTACGATCAAAACCGTAAGTTGGCAGTTGGAACAGGTGATCGATCAGAGCGAATTCGCACGTACAACTTCCCGCAGAATCGTGTGACAGACCATCGAATTGGTTTGACGATTCAGAAGCTCGATCAAATCATGGAAGGGAAGCTTGATGATGTAATTGATGCATTAATTGTAGAGGACCAATCCTCTAGGCTACAAAATGCGGATGATTAAGTCATGTAAAAAAGTATACGAAGCCCTGAATTGGGCTTCTTCTTTTCTAGTGGAGAATAATCGAGATCGGAATGCGGGTGAGATATTACTGCAGTATTATCTTGGAGTAAATCGCTCACAGTTGCTTGCGAGTTTACATGATGAACTTCCCGAACATATAAAAACATCGTTTATTCAATCTGTGGAAAAGCATGCAGAGGGTACGCCTGTTCAATATATTACTGGGACCGAGGAGTTTTATGGCAGAACCTTTAAGGTGAATGAAGAAGTTCTGATTCCAAGACCGGAAACGGAAGAATTAATTGAACATGCACTTCGTAAAATCAAAAAAATGTTTCCAGTAGAACAGTCGCTCACGCTTGTGGATATTGGAACAGGAAGCGGTGCAATTGCCATTACGATGAAGCTAGAATGTCCCAATTTGCTTGTGACTGCGACAGATATTGCGAAACCATCTTTGGATGTTGCTAGAACAAATGGAAATGCTTTATCGGCAGAGGTCGAGTGGGTACAAGGAGATTTATTAGCGCCATTTATTGAAAAGGGACAAACGTTCGATATTCTTCTTTCCAACCCGCCCTATATTCCCGTAGCTGACAAAGAAACGATGTCAGTCGTTGTAACCGAACATGAACCACACCGTGCTTTGTTCGCGGGTGAGGACGGTTTGGACTTTTATCGTCGGTTTATGGAGGAGCTCCCCCATGTTATGAAAAAACCAGGACTCATCGGCTTTGAATTCGGTGCAGGACAAGGTAATTCAGTTGCTGAAATTTTACAAAAGGCATTTCCAAAAGCTTTGGTCAGTGTTGAATATGATATTAATGGCAAGGACCGAATGGTTTTTGCTGAACTTTAAAACAAAAAGTGCTTATAAAGTCTGCTTTCTCCGTTAAAGACCAGTTTTTCCCCGTTGCGGTGGATAAACGGGTCTTTTTCTATAGTGTAATGGATTCTATTAAACTTTTAAAAAGTTAGGATAATCGATACTTTATTTTTTTCTAGATATATAGTTTAAAACACCCCCTTTCTGGCGACACTATTTTTGTGAGGGGAGAGGATAAAGATGAGAAAAAATTTAGCACTTATCTATCTATTAATTTTAACGATTGGAACGATCGTAAGTTTATATATGCCTAAAGTGGAGGCGACAGTTGAAGAAACTGAGATGATACCTGACGAAGCGATTAGGTTAAGGATTCTTGCTAATAGTGATTTAGAGGCAGATCAAGTAGTCAAGCGACTCATCCGCGATGAAGTGAATAAGGAGATCACTACCTGGGTTGAAGATTTAACATCCTTAGACGAAGCAAGAACAACCATTTCATCTAATATTCCACAGATCCAGAAAATAGCAGAAAGAATCATAGCGGAAAAAGGTTTGAATCAAGCAGTCTCGGTTAAATTCGGTAAAGCTGAATTTCCAACGAAGCTGTACGGCCAATATTTATATCCAGCAGGCGAATATGAGGCGATTGTCATTACATTGGGAGCGGGGGAAGGAGCTAATTGGTGGTGTGTGTTATTCCCACCCTTATGCTTTCTTGATTTTTCAAATGGAACAGCAGTAAGTCAGACACCTTTTGAAGAGGAGGAAGTAGAATCACAGAAACCTATTGAAGAGCAAGAAGAAACGCAAAGTTCTATTGAGTTGATTGAAGAGAAAGAAGAAGCGCAGAGTCCCGTTGAAGAGAAAGAAGAAGCGCAGAGTCCTGTTGAAGAGAAAGAAGAAGCGCGGGGTCTTGTTGAAGAGAAAGAAGAAGCGCGGGGTCTTGTTGAAGAGAAAGAAGAAGCGCAGAGTCTTGTTGAAGAGGAAGAAGAAGTACAGAATCTCACTGAGGATAAAGAGGAATCACGGGATCTTATTGAGAATAAAGAAGAAACAGAGAGTCTTCTTGACAATAATGAAGAATTACGGAAGCAGCCTGACTCACAACAAGTTCAAGTAGCTGTAAAGCAGGACTCGATCTACAATGGTCAAGAAGAAGAACCGATTATCGTAAAATCATTTTTTGCAGAGCTATTTTCTCAATTATTTTGACCGTTTGTATGAAGGGGAGGGCTGACGACATTGCCAATTATATTGCAACTGTGTTCTTCTGTTATTGGAGCTGTTTTTGGCTTATGCTAGCCTCTTTAGGTTGATCAAGTCGCTTTTCAGTTTGTTCTTACTCGGAGTTCTAGTTTAGGGTTTCTATCATATACCTAGTAAAAAACTAGAGGGGCGATACGTATGACGATATTCTATCAAGTAAGTGAAATGGACATTCCAGAGTTGGAGCTGTTTTTATCGGAAGCTAATGTAGGAGAGGTAGATTTACAGAAACAATATCATTACTTTGTAGTCGCTAAAGATGATGAAGGTGAAATCTTGGGAACCATTGGATTGATCCCCATCGGAAATTCCGGATTGCTACGATCCTTTGTGATTTCACCTGCATTGCCTACAGAGAAAATTTCAGAGCTTATTCAATGTATGTTATTTGCAGCTAAGAGTCGCGGATTAGCGTCAATCTATCTTGTGACAGAGAAACGAAGCTCGCTCGCGTTTTTTGAAGCGTTTGGTTTTGAAAGAAAAGAAAATATAGCACAAGAGATAAAAAGTTCTCCACATGTGGAAAAGCTAATCCAACAGGAAAATCGGTGGTTTATGCAGAAAATTCTTTGAATTAATCAACATACCCACAAAGTTATTCACAAACAAACAAGTGTTATCCACAAAATGTGGATAACACTTGTTTTATTTACAGTCATCTTTTATACTTTCAAAGTAACTTTTTTAATAAAAGGTGAAATAATAAGATTCTTTTAATAAGAAATAGAACATAATGTAAAAAAGGTGAAGGTGTTAATGATGGAAACTATTTTGTGGATAGTGGATAAAACTGTGGATAAGAAAAAAGGTTATCCACAACTAATAGAGGCGGCTCATTTACTTGCTGAAAATGAGGTTGTTGCTTTCCCAACTGAGACCGTTTATGGATTAGGAGGGAATGCTAAAAGTGATGAAGCGGTAAGGAAAATATTTGGAGCAAAAGGTCGTCCTAATGATAACCCATTAATTGTTCATATTGCGTCAATGGAACAGTTAAATGAAATTACAGCAGAGATTCCTAAATTAGCGGAAATCTTAATTAAGGAATTCTGGCCAGGTCCTCTTACGCTCATTCTTGAAAAAAAGGAAGGTGTTTTGCCAAATAGTGTGACAGCAGGTTTGCGAACTGTGGGTGTCAGAATGCCAGATCACCCCGTTGCACTTGAATTAATCCGTGCAAGTGGTGTGCCGATTGCAGCTCCAAGTGCTAATACATCAGGAAAACCAAGCCCAACAACGGCAAAACACGTTTCGGCCGACTTAAACGGAAAGATTGCAGGTATAGTCGATGGCGGTCCTACCGGTATAGGAGTGGAATCGACCGTTCTTGATTGTACAGTACCGGTACCTGTCATTCTTAGACCTGGTGGTGTGACAAAAGAAGAAATTGAAGCTGTTATTGGTCCGGTTACGGAAGATGCAGCACTTAAAAATCAAGCAGTTACACCGAAGTCACCTGGAATGAAATATACCCATTATGCGCCAAATGCACCGCTTATTTTAATTGAAGGCAAACGGGAATTTTTCCAGCAGCTAGTCGATCAGTATCAAGCAGAAGGCAAGAAGGTTGCGGTGATGGTGCCCGAAGAGCACGCGGATAATTATCAAGCGGATTATCTCGTTTGTTCGGGTTCTCTGGCTAATTTACATTCAATTGCAGCGAAATTATATGATACATTACGGACATTCAACGATCTTGATGTAGATCTGATTTTGGCAGAAGTATATCCAGAAACAGGTATTGGTCAAGCTATTATGAACCGGTTGCATAAAGCAGCAGGACATCAGTTAATCAAGGAAAAGTAAAGACTTGCACAGGACTTGCGGCACTTTCGCTTTTCTCATTCTATTTCCCCTTGGACATGCATAACATGAAGTAGGCACGTCCGAGGGGGTAGGGAAAGTGAGTGTAGTTACGGGAGAGCTGGTAACTTTAATGCTTATGGCATTTGCATTAGGAATGGACGCCTTTTCTGTCGGGCTTGGGATGGGGATGTTCAAGTTAAGGCTCAGACAAATCTTGTTCATTGGCTTGACAGTAGGCTTTTTTCATATATGGATGCCTCTAGTAGGTATGACAGCTGGCCGGTTTATTTCGGGGCATTTTGGTGTGTTTGCTGTTTACGCTGGCGGAATTTTACTTATCATTCTCGGGATTCAGATGTGTATATCAGGAATACGAGGAGGAGACGCTCCTCTCCTTGCTCCGGTAGGGAAAGGGTTATTCATTTTTGCCATTAGTGTGAGCTTGGACAGTCTTTCTGTTGGTCTGACTCTGGGGATTTATGGAGCGAAAACATTGTTAACCATTCTCTGCTTTGGAATTGCAGCTACCCTGCTTACCTGGCTGGGTCTACTAACAGGAAGGAAAATTCAAGGGTTGCTCGGAGTTTATAGTGAAGTGCTGGGCGGTAGCATTTTATGTGCTTTCGGTTTAAAGCTCTTGCTGTCCTTTTAATCATGAATAAACGAGCCGAAGTCAGAGTGTTTTTGAAATCTGGCTTTTTTTTGTTATCCTTTCCGTCGCTTACAACAAGGCGATTATCTGTATAAGTCAGCCTTTTCTAGATATTAAAACATATCCTTATGTTTCTCGTATAAAATGTCAAAATATTGTTCGAATTGTCATGGACGTCCATTAGGATAAAGTGCTACTTTTATCTTAGGGGATATAGAAATGAGATTTTAGGATTAGAGAATGGTCCACTATAATGGAATTGAAGGAGGCTGACTTAATGATTCGAGTATTATTTGTTTGTACGGGAAATACATGCCGAAGCCCTATGGCAGAAGCAATACTACGAGCGAAGAAGCTGTCTGGAATAGAAGTGAAGTCGGCTGGTATATATGCTTCATTAGGTCATCCGGCTTCAGATCATGCAAAAAATATTTTATCAGATCAAAATATACATCAGGCTCATTCTTCTACTCTTTTAACAAAAGTTGAAATTGACTGGGCTACACATATTTTCACGATGACAGAAGGACATAAATCTATAATAACGACTTCATACCCACAATCTTCAGATAAGACCTTTACATTGAAAGAATTTGTGCTCAATGACCCAAATAATAGAGATGTTTTCGATCCGTACGGTGGTTCACGAGAAATGTATGAGGAAACCTTCATTGAGCTTCAGGCGTTAATCGAAGGATTAATTAAAAACATTGGTGGATAACAAAAAACGGATGGTGAATAATGGTTGTGAAAATTGCCCCTTCGTTTTACGTTAAAGATACCTTTATCTTTTCTTTCATTTATGACACAATAAAAATAAAAAATCCTGGGGAGGACTCCAATGAAGGTAGCAATCACATCAGACCACGGCGGAATGGTAATCCGTGAAGAAATAAAAAAGTTAATGGACGAGCTTGACATTCCTTATGATGATTTTGGGTGTGAGTGTCAAACATCCGTCGATTACCCGGATTACGCACTCCCTGTTGCGGAAAAGGTAGCGAATGGAGAATATGATAAAGGCATTTTGATTTGTGGAACTGGAATTGGTATGAGTATCGCTGCGAACAAGGTAAAGGGGATTCGTTGTGCACTTGTACATGACGTTTATAGTGCAAAGCTGACACGTCAGCACAATGATAGCAATATGCTTGCGATGGGAGAACGTGTCGTTGGTCCAGGACTTGCCCGGGAAATTGCCAAAGCGTGGTTGGTAGAAGAGTTTGAAGGTGGTCGTCATGCGAATCGAATTGGGAAAATTTCTGAGTACGAGGACAAAAACGGATCATTCTGAAAGGAAGCGTATTTCATGGCATATGAAGAATTAGAGTTGATCAGAAGCCAATTCAGAACTTTACTTGCAGAATTTCAACAAGAGGCAGGCTTGACAGAAAAGCAGTTGCTTGTCATAGGTTGTAGCACAAGCGAGGTGATCGGCAAACGGATTGGGACAGAAGGTACGCTAGATGTAGCGAATATGCTCTTCACTGAATTGCAGGTATTTCAGAAACAAATAGGAGTCCAACTTGCCTTTCAATGCTGTGAGCATCTAAATAGAGCGCTTGTTTTAGATAGAGAGACTGCAGAATCAAGAAGGTATGAGGAAGTATCAGTAGTTCCTGTTAGAAAAGCTGGAGGAGCAATGGCCACGGCTGCGTATAAGCAGCTAGCGAATCCTGTAGTTGTTGAGCATGTTCAGGCAGATGCTGGTATTGATATTGGAGATACATTTATTGGGATGCATCTTAAACATGTCGCAGTTCCAATTCGCTCTTCTGTAAAAGAAATTGGAAACGCACATGTTACAATGGCGAAAACTCGTCCAAAACTCATTGGCGGTGAACGCGCTGTTTATAATAATACTTCAGAAAACCAAAGTTGCTCGTAATTTTAGTGAAGCGCTTCTCTTGTCAATATAGAGGAGTGTTTTTATTATGGGGAGTGTATATTACACGAACAATCAATGAAAAAAAGACAATAATGTTCGATAAAATTAAATGGATACACTACCGCTCGCTTATTGAACATGGTAAAATGAAAGAGAAATTTTTCAAACTAGTAGTTCAGTAGATTAGGTTTTTTCATCAATCTATGATACATACTGACAATCACGGATTAAGAGGAGGATTACAATGAACCGTTTAGCGAATCAAGATGAGCAGGTTTTTAAAGCTATTCAAGAAGAATTAGGTCGCCAGAGAAGCAAGATTGAATTAATTGCTTCAGAGAACTTTGTAAGTGAAGCTGTCATGGAAGCCCAAGGATCTGTATTAACGAATAAATATGCAGAAGGGTACCCAGGTAAACGCTACTATGGTGGATGTGAATATGTGGATGTTGTCGAAGATTTAGCTCGTGACCGTGCGAAAGAAATCTTTGGTGCCGAACATGCAAACGTTCAGCCTCATTCTGGAGCGCAAGCGAATATGGCTGTTTATTTCACGATTCTTGAGCCTGGAGATACGGTTCTTGGTATGAATCTTTCTCATGGTGGACATTTAACACACGGAAGCCCTGTGAACTTTAGTGGTGTTCAATATAACTTTGTTGAGTATGGAGTAGATCAAGAAAATCATCTGATTAATTATGAAGATGTACTTGAAAAAGCACGCCAGCATAAGCCGAAGTTAATCGTCGCTGGAGCAAGCGCCTACCCGCGTGCCATTGATTTCAAACGCTTCAGAGAAATTGCTGATGAAATCGGAGCATATTTAATGGTCGACATGGCACATATTGCAGGGTTAGTTGCAGCTGGATTACATGAAAATCCAGTTCCATACGCTGATTTTGTGACAACAACTACCCATAAAACATTACGCGGACCTCGCGGTGGGATGATTCTTTGTAAAGAAGAATTTGCGAAAAAGATTGATAAGTCCATCTTCCCTGGGATTCAAGGTGGTCCATTAATGCATGTGATTGCGGCGAAAGCAGTTGCTTTTGGCGAAGCACTACAAGATGATTTTAAGGCATATGCAAAGCAAATCATTGATAATGCACAACGCCTCGGTGCCGCTTTGATAAAAGAAGGAATCCAGCTTGTATCAGGTGGAACGGATAACCATTTACTATTGATCGATGTGCGTTCAGTTGGATTGACGGGTAAAGTGGCTGAAAAAGCATTAGATGATATTGGAATCACAGTAAATAAAAACACGATTCCATTCGATCCTGAAAGTCCATTTGTAACAAGTGGAGTCAGAATTGGGACTGCAGCAGTAACGTCCCGTGGATTTAGTTTAGAAGACATGGATGAAATTGCTTCAATTATTGGATTGGTTCTGAAAAATGTAGAAGACGAAGCAAAACTGGAAGAAGCGAAACAACGAGTGGAAGCTCTTTCTGGAAAATATACTTTATACCCCTCTTTATAATTCGTAAAGAGGTTGTCGAAAAGGGTCTGCCCTCACATGCTATCCATCGTTTATCGTGTTCTCTACACGTCTACTAAACGAAATATAGCAATGTGGGGTTAGGCCCTTTCATTATGACAGCCTCCTTTTTAGGATTTGATCCATGTGCTAAAATCAGTTCGTGTGTAAAAAGGATAAAGAACTCATTCACGGTACATGTTAAAAAATATGCTGATTTTTAAACATGTGAGCACATGATTTCTCTATTCATAATTGAAGTTAGATATATTTTTCTGTAAAATGGTTAGAAGTGTGTTTTTTTTGTCGAAATGGCTTTCCGGCAATAAGAAAACCGTCACCATTCCTGTGCGCAAAAATCAATTAATGGAGAGCAATAGGAAATTGGTGAATAATTACATTCCCTACTTTTTAAAAGGGGAAAGAAAAAATCCGGAAATAGAAATGGAGAGAACCTTTAATGGCAAAGGTATATGTATTCGATCATCCACTCATTCAACACAAGTTGGCTTTTATACGAGATGTTCAAACAGGAACGAAGGAATTTCGCGAGCTTGTAGATGAGGTTGCAACTTTAATGGCATTCGAAATTACGAGAGATATGCCACTAAAAGAAGTAGAAATTGAAACGCCAGTTAGCAAAGCGAAAGTAAAAGTGTTGTCAGGAAAAAAACTTGGAATTATTCCTATTTTACGAGCAGGTATCGGAATGGTCGATGGAATCTTGAACTTAATTCCAGCTGCTAAAGTAGGGCATGTTGGTCTATACCGAGATCCCCAAACATTGAAACCAGTAGAATATTATGTGAAGCTTCCAAGTGACTTGGCAGAAAGAGAGTGCATAGTTGTTGATCCAATGCTTGCAACAGGAGGATCTGCAATTGAAGCGATTACGTCTATTAAGAAGCGTGGAGCGGTTAACATTAAATTTATGTGTTTAATTGCAGCTCCTGAAGGCGTTGAATTATTGAAGGAAGCACATCCGGATGTAGATATTTACATTGCTGGTCTTGATGAGAAGCTAAATGACCATGGTTATATCGTTCCTGGACTTGGAGATGCCGGAGATCGATTGTTCGGAACAAAATAAGATAAAACGAGGTGGCAGTCATGTCAAAACAGATTAAGGTTATGACAATCTTTGGTACAAGGCCTGAAGCGATCAAGATGGCTCCATTAGTTCTTGAATTACAAAATCAATCGGAACATTTTGAATCGATTGTCACGGTAACGGCGCAGCATCGCCAAATGCTTGACCAAGTATTAGAAATTTTCTCGATTCAACCAGATTACGATTTGAATATCATGAAGGATCGCCAAACGCTCATTGATGTAACAACAAGGGGCCTCGAGGGTCTTGATGGAGTGATGAAGGAAGTAAAACCAGATATCGTTTTAGTACACGGTGACACGACAACGACATTTGTGGCGAGCTTAGCGGCTTTTTATAATCAGATACCAGTTGGTCACGTGGAAGCAGGACTGCGGACATGGAATAAATATTCACCATTTCCTGAAGAAGCAAACCGTCAGCTGACAGGAGTGATCGCTGACTTGCACTTTTCGCCGACTGTAAAAGCAGCTGAGAACTTAACAAATGAAGGAAAAAATGATGAATTCATCTTTATTACAGGAAATACAGCCATTGATGCACTAAAAACAACAGTGAAAGAGACATATTCACACCCCGTTTTAGATAAAATTGGCGATGACCGTCTCATTTTATTAACGGCTCACCGTCGTGAAAATCTAGGTGAACCAATGCGCAATATGTTCCGTGCGATTAAACGGCTCATTGATGAGCATGGTGATGTACAGGTCATTTATCCCGTACACTTGAATCCAGTTGTCAGAGAATTAGCAGCTGAAGTTCTTGGAAACGATCCGCGCATTCATTTAATTGAACCATTAGATGTATTTGATTTCCACAACTTCGCCGCGAAGTCATATCTGATCATGACTGATTCAGGTGGAGTGCAAGAAGAAGCTCCTTCGCTTGGTGTTCCAGTTCTAGTTTTGCGGGATACAACGGAACGTCCTGAGGGAATTGAAGCAGGTACGCTTAAGCTTGCTGGAACAGATGAAGAAACCATCTATAGTCTAGCGACTGAACTGTTAACGGATAAAGAAGCCTATCAACAGATGGCGAAGGCTCACAATCCTTACGGTGATGGACATACATCAGCAAGGATAGCAGAAGCCATTCGTTTTTACTTCAAGCAAACTGACAAAGCTCCAGTAACGTTTGTGCCGGGGAAATAATTAGCGTTTTACAAAGGTCTGATCTTGAACTCTATATACAGTATGAAGTGTTCACTGTGTATAGTCGTTGCGAGAACAGATCTTTTTTTGATTCTGCATCTAAAACCCTCTACTTTGAAAAAGGACTTCCCCATATGCATAGACTTGAGCTTAAGTGAAACCATAAGTGAAAGGGGTGTCGCTTTTGCTGAAAAAATGCTTTTCTTTACTAATCATACTCACTTTTATTTGTACAAGTGTAACGTCAGTAGACGCGACACAGTTACCGCCATTGCCAAAACAAATTGAATCCAAAAGTATAAAAGCGATTGTGCTGTTAGAAAAGCCTATATCTACTACTGACATTCAAACAATACTGACAAAATATCCGTCGCTCAAGCTTAGGAAAGTATTCAAACACGCTATCGTAGGATTTTCCGTTAAAGGGAAAAAGGAAGAAATTATGAGACTTAAAAAAGAATATGCAATTTCTGCGATAACAGAGGTTTCGGTTTATCGTGTTCAAGCTGATTCAAGCATTCCTTTTATTGGTGCCGATCAAGCTAGGTCTTTTTTTGATGAAAAAAAACAAAGAATCACGGGAAAAGGTGTAAAGGTTGGCATTATTGATACCGGTATTGACTATACACATCCTGATCTACGAAAAGTGTATAAGGGAGGCCGTGATTTAGTTGATGGAGACCAAGACCCGATGGAAACGAGAGGACAAGGTGACCAATCGACCATACATGGTACACATGTAGCGGGAATTATCGCAGCCAATGGGAAAATGAAAGGTGTAGCCCCGGAAGCAGAAGTGATTGCATATCGAGCGCTCGGTCCAGGAGGGACTGGTAATACTGAACAAGTATTAGGGGCGATTGAAGCGGCGATTGAAGATAAAGTGGATGTGCTTAATTTATCATTAGGGAATGATGTGAATGGTCCGGACTTGCCCATCTCGATTGCGCTAAATAAAGCGGTGGAAAGCGGGATCGTCGCGGTTACTTCAAATGGAAACTCAGGTCCGGCAGTATGGACTGTTGGTTCACCAGGCACTGCAGAGAAAGCTATTTCTGTCGGGGCATCGACACCTCCAATGGTTGTCCCATATATGAAAGTAGGGCTAGGAGCGAGGAAGAAAATGATTCAGTTAATGCCTATGCAAGGGACGGAACCATGGGAGCTACGTTTCACACAAGAAATAATGAATGGGGGGAAAGGAAGGGTAGATGATCTAAAACAAGTGAAAGGGAAAATAGCTCTGATAGAGAGGGGGAGCATATCATTTTCTGAAAAGGTCATCAATGCTAAGAAATCAGGAGCGGTTGCCGTTATTATTTTTAACAATACAGAGGGGAATTTTATCGGCAGTGTGACAAAAGGTTTGGGTATACCAGTAGTTTCTATTTCAAAAAAGTCGGGAGAGTTGGTAAAGAGGCAGATTCGGTCTAAGCAGTGGAATGTGCAGTTTGAATATAAGAAGGAACAAGATCAGTTAGCGGATTTCAGTTCAAGAGGGCCGGTTACAGTAAGTTGGGATATTAAACCGGATCTATTGGCACCGGGAGTGGCGATTAATAGTACAATTCCACAGGGATACTTAGAGATGCAGGGGACAAGCATGGCTGCTCCACATGTAGCTGGAGCAAGTGCGCTTATCCTACAGGCACATCCGGAATGGACACCGGATCAAGTGAAGTCTGCCCTAATGAGTACGTCCAAACCACTGTTGGATAAGAAGGGGAAGTTGTATCGTACATTCGAGCAAGGGGCAGGGCGACTGCAAATTGATCAAGCTTTAAAGGCAGATACGCTTCTTTACCCAAGTTCTCTTTCGTTTGGGATGTTCACAAAGAAAGAAGGGATTCACGAACATGAAGAGAAACTCGTCATTGAAAACACCAGTAAGGAGAAGAAACATTACTCATTTCAGATTCCGATGAAAGAAAAGGGGATTACGTGGGATTTACCAGCATCCTTTTCCATTCAATCAGGAGAAAAGAAACAAGTCCAGTTAGGATTACAAATAAACCCAGCACTTATGAAAAAGGGAATTTATGATGGTTACTTAAAGCTGGTTGAAGGCGTGAAGGAAATCAGTCTACCGTTTCTTTATGTGAAGGAGGAACCGAATTATCCAAGAGTAATGGGATTTGAATTCAGCGCCGGTGATCAAGAAGGAATATATCGCTATGAAATGTATTTACCACGTGGCGCTGATGAAGTGGGGATTGCACTTTATGATCCAGATAATTTTCGTTTTGTAGGCTATTTGGATTGGGCGAAAGACGCACCGCAAGGTTTATTTAAGAAGGAATTAGCTAAAGACAAGCTTCCGGTGGCGGGATTGTATACAGCAATAATTTTTGCAAGGAAATTTGGGAAGGAAGATCAGATTGAAACGACCATCATAATTGAATGAAAAAGGTATTTTTGAAAAAGTCAACAAAAAGGCAAAATACAAATGTGAACAATTGGTTAACTATTACCGTTCTGTGACAAAATTCACGAACCACACATTGACATAACCTATTAGGCTATTGTATGCTAACTAAGGGTGTAAATGGTAGGGGTTTCAGAGTCTCAAGACGGTTTTTTTGTTTTTTTCTTTCGGAATATTATTCACATCCTCCACAAATTTCGACCGCAAGGATGCACAATATGCGTCAAATATCGCAGCCCGTATACGGCAATGGCATAAATGTCAGCGATTCTTTCACAATTTGTCGGTTCATTGTATATGAGCATTTTTAATAAGAAGATGCCAAACCGAACGCCTGACACCAAGCCGTAATTTATCACAATCGGTTCTTCTCACTGGACATGCAATACATACTTTTGCGATGCTCCAAAACAGCAAGGAAAATTTTCTCGGGAGATTAACAAAAAGATGCCAGAAATAAACATCGTTTTTAAAAGGCAGAGTAAATACATGGTCTATCTTTTGGCGGCTTTTGTATTAGGCTGGGGATTTACAAATTACCAAACTGTGTTTGGGGGGCTTTTGCTAGGAACTAGCCTAAGTTTGTACAATTTATGGCTAGTCAATCAAAAGATGAAAAAGTTTGATCAAGCAATAACCGAAGGGAGAAAGGTTAAATCTCTCGGAACAATGACCAGATTTGCTTCAGCTGGTTTGGCTGTTATTATTGCACTTGAATACCCAGAACATTTTCATTTAATTAGTGTAGTATTGGGATTGATGACAGCTTATCTTGTCATTATTATAGATTTTTTTATCCACTTAAAACGTCGGTAGTGGGAAGAGAGGTGAATATAGTTGAATCATGGGGCACCAACGCAAGATTTTTTAGGTTTAACCTTTAACTTAAGTAATGTTTTAATGATAACTGTAGCAAGCGTTATTGTTTTCATTATTGCTACACTTGGCTCTCGTAAACTTGCAATGAAACCAACTGGTATGCAAAATTTTATGGAGTGGGTCATGGACTTTATTAAGAACATGATTAATAGTTCAATGGACTGGAAAACGGGTGGCCGTTTCCAACTACTTGGAATGACGTTGATAATGTATTTATTCGTATCGAATATGCTTGGTCTTCCATTTGCGATCACGTATGATCACGTACTTTGGTGGAAATCACCGACAGCAGATCCTGTTGTAACTCTGACTTTAGCAGTCTTAGTTCTAAGTTTAGCACACTATTATGGAATACAAATGAAAGGCTTCAAAGGATACTTGAAAGCATACAAAAACCCAATGACATTAATCGAAGAGTTTTCAAATACTCTGACACTCGGTTTACGTTTGTATGGTAATATCTTTGCTGGTGAAGTATTGCTTGGCTTATTAGCAGGAACACTTGCTATGAGTGGTATTTGGGGCGCCCTTGGAGCCGTCATTCCTACATTGGTATGGCAAGGATATAGTATTTTCGTAGGTGCAATTCAATCGTTTATTTTCGTTACGTTAACAATGGTTTATCTGTCTCATAAAGTCAGTTCAGACCATTAATTATAAGTTCATAAGAACTAATTTGCAAAATTATATATCTCGAGGAGGAAATTAATAATGGTAGGTTCAGTAGGTCTTCTTGCAGCAGCAATCGCAATCGGTTTAGCAGCACTAGGTGCAGGTATTGGTAATGGTTTAATCGTTTCAAGAACAGTAGAAGGTATCGCTCGTCAACCAGAAGCTCGTGGAATGCTACAAACTACAATGTTTATCGGTGTAGGTCTAGTAGAGGCAATGCCAATTATCGCTGTAGTTATCGCGTTCATGGTATTAGGTCAATAATAGAACCATTAAAAAGTTCAAAAATGGCGAAGTTCGTTTCATGTGAACCTTCGCCTTTCCTTTATGTCCATATTCAGTATTCATCATATTGCTGAAGAAAATACTATAAAAAAAATAAACGAGGCTGTCTCAAGTTAAAGTCAGACTCTTTTGAGACACCCTCATTATAAGTGAAACTCGTGAAGGGAGTGAACCAAGCGTGTTAACAAGCGGTTTAGTATTGGGATTATCTATAAGCAAGTTTAACGGTGGAGATGCCTTGTTCCAACTGGCGATGTTTATCATCTTGTTATTCTTGCTTAAAAAATATGCATTTGGTCCTCTAATGGGCATCATGACTCAACGTGAAGAACATGTTGCATCTGAAATCAATGCTGCAGAAGCAAGCAGACTAGAAGCAAGCAAATATTTAGAAGAGCAACGTGAACTATTGAAACAATCTCGCGTAGAAGCTACTCAGCTTATTGAAAACGCGAAACAACAAGGTGAGACTCAGCGTGAAGATATTATCATTCAAGCACGTACAGAAGCTGAACGCCTGAAAGAATCAGCAAAACGCGAAATCGTACAAGAAAAGGAAAAGGCTGTCGTTGCATTGCGCGAACAAGTCGCATCCTTGTCTGTTTTAATTGCTTCTAAAGTTATTGAAAAAGAACTATCTGAAGCAGATCAAGAGAAACTAATTAATCATTATATTCAAGAGGCAGGAGAAGAGAGATGAGCGATGTTGCAGTAGCAAAGCGTTATTCGAGAGCTCTTTTCCAAATTGCACAAGAGCAAAACCTTCTTGATCAATTAGAAGAAGAGCTCCGAGCAGTCAAAGAGGTTTTCAGCTCTGATAAGGAACTTTTAGCCTTCCTTACGCAGCCTAAAATCTCAATTAAAGCAAAGAAAAATGTAATTACACAAGCTTTTTCAAGCGTCTCTCCCAGTATTCAAAATACGCTTCTCATTATGATTGAACGTCATCGTACGGATTCAATCGCAGAAATGGCGCGTGAATTTATTGAACTGGCTAATGAAGCAAAATCAGTAGCAGAAGCGACAGTATATACAGTTCGTCCACTGACTGATAGCGAGAGTGAGGCTGTGTCTTCCGTATTCGCAGCCAAAGTGGGAAAACGTACATTGAAAATTACTAATATTGCTGACAGCAGCATTCTTGGCGGGATCAAACTTCGTATCGGCAACCGTATTTTTGACGGAAGTGTTAACGGAAAGCTTGAACGCCTTAGCAGACAACTATTAAGCTAATATTCACAGTTAGGGGTGAAATTCATGAGCATTAAAGCTGAAGAAATCAGTGCGCTGATAAAGGCGCAAATTGAAAACTACCAGTCTGAAATTAAAGTAAGCGACGTTGGGACTGTCATCTCTGTTGGGGACGGAATTGCACGCGTTCACGGTTTAGATAATGTAATGGCAGGAGAGCTCGTAGAATTCGCAAATGGTTCAATGGGGCTATCTCAAAACCTTGAAGAGAACAATGTTGGTATCGTTATTCTTGGACCTTTTAGAGATATTCAAGAAGGCAGTGAAGTTCGTCGTACAGGACGGATTATGGAAGTACCAGTAGGTGAAGAATTAATTGGCCGTGTCGTGAATCCATTAGGACAACCAGTTGATGGACTAGGTCCGATCAATACGACTCACACCCGTCCAATCGAAAGCCCAGCTACAGGTGTTATGGACCGTAAATCTGTTCATGAACCATTACAAACAGGTATTAAAGCGATTGACGCTCTAGTTCCGATTGGTCGTGGACAACGTGAGTTAATTATCGGGGATCGCCAAACAGGTAAAACATCTGTTGCGATTGATACGATTTTGAACCAATCTGACCAAGATATGATTTGTATCTACGTAGCAATCGGACAAAAAGAATCGACTGTACGTAATACAGTTGAAACATTCCGTAAGCATGGCGCGTTGGATTACACAATCGTTGTAACGGCGTCTGCTTCTCAACCGGCTCCACTATTATACTTGGCTCCTTATGCGGGTGTATCAATGGGTGAGCATTTCATGTTCCAAGGCAAGCATGTGTTAATTGTCTATGATGATCTTTCAAAACAAGCATCTGCATACCGTGAACTGTCCTTGCTACTTCGTCGTCCACCAGGTCGTGAAGCATTCCCAGGAGACGTATTCTACTTGCACTCACGTTTACTCGAGCGTGCGGCTAAATTAAACGATACATTAGGTGCTGGTTCAATTACTGCACTTCCATTTGTTGAAACTCAAGCAGGCGATATTTCTGCTTATATCCCAACAAACGTAATCTCTATTACGGATGGACAAATTTTCTTGCAGTCTGATTTATTCTTCTCTGGTGTACGCCCGGCGATTAACGCAGGACTTTCTGTATCCCGTGTTGGTGGATCAGCTCAAATTAAAGCGATGAAGAAGGTTGCTGGAACACTACGTCTTGACCTTGCCTCTTACCGTGAGTTGGAAGCATTCTCTCAATTCGGTTCTGACCTTGATAAATCAACGCAAGCGAAACTAAATCGTGGTGCACGTACAGTTGAGGTGCTTAAACAAGATCTTAACAAGCCAATCAAAGTTGAAAAGCAAGTTATGATTCTGTTTGCTCTAACTCGTGGACATTTAGACGATATTCCTGTAAAGGACATTCTTCGTTTTGAAGAGGGATACTATTCATTCCTAGATCGTTCTCACTCTGATTTATTAGACCACATCCGTACGACAGGTAACCTTCCTGAAGAGGATGCAATTGTAGCTGCTATCAACGAATTCAAAAAGAACTTTGTAGCATCTGAATAATCGGCCTAATTAAATTTTACAAGGGTGGTGAGAATGAATGGCCTCTTTACGCGATATAAAGTCTCGTATTAACTCGACTAAAAAGACTAGTCAAATTACCAAAGCGATGCAAATGGTTTCTGCTTCAAAATGGAACCGTGCTGAATCCAATGCGAAAAGATATGCTCCTTATATGGAGAAGATTCAGGAAGTCGTAACGAGTATTGCTAGCGGAAGTACAGACGCATCACATCCGATGCTTAAGACTCGACCAGTTAAGAAAACTGGTTATGTTGTCATTACAGCGGACAAAGGTTTGGCCGGTGCTTACAACAGCAGTGTGCTTCGTCACGTCTTTAAAACGATTCAACAACGCCACAAATCAGCCGATGAATATGTCATTATTGCCATCGGAAGAGTTGGCCGTGATTTCTTTGTCAGTCGGAAAATGCATGTGGAGCTTGAAGTAATTGGAGTGCCTGACCAACCATCGTTTTCAGACATTAGTGATATAGCAAAATCGACAGTGAATTTATTTCAAAATGAATTGTGTGACGAGTTATATATGTACTACAATCACTATGTCAGTGCCATCTCTCAAGAGGTAACGGAAAAGAAAATTCTGCCGCTGACAGATATCGAACTTTCAGGGTCGTTAACTTCTTATGAATATGAACCGGATGCTGAAGCAATTCTTGAGGTTTTGTTACCTCAGTATGCAGAGAGCTTAATTTACGGAGCCTTACTAGATGGAAAAGCGAGTGAGCACTCGGCACGTATGACTGCGATGAAAAGCGCGACAGATAATGCGAAAGAGATTATCGACTCCTTATCATTGCAATATAACCGTGCGCGTCAAGCAGCAATCACGCAAGAAATTACTGAAATTGTCGGCGGTGCCGCAGCATTAGAATAAACTAAAGTGTCTTAAAAATATATGGACCAGGTAAGCCGAGACGATTGCTTCCTGTTCTACAATCATAGATAGTCGTCAAACATAATGACAGGAGGGAAAACGATGAATATTGGACGCGTTACTCAAGTTATGGGTCCGGTAGTTGACGTGAAGTTTGATAACGGACAGCTACCTAAGATCTATAATGCGTTAAGAATTGAAAATACATCATCTGGTACTGGCTTAACTCTTGAAGTTGCCTTGCATTTAGGTGATGATTCAGTTCGTACAATTGCGATGTCTTCCACAGATGGATTGACACGTGGAGCAGAAGCTGTTGATACAGGAGCTCCGATTTCCGTACCTGTAGGAGATGTGACATTGGGACGTGTTTTCAACGTATTAGGAGAAAACATTGATCTTGATGCACCTATTCCTGTAGA
Source organism: Paenibacillus sp. FJAT-29882 (assembly GCF_001510645.1). Lineage (GTDB taxonomy): Bacteria > Bacillota > Bacilli > Bacillales > DSM-1321 > Peribacillus. The sequence goes on from NZ_LMVB01000003.1 coordinate 98,290, forward strand.
AGCACGTAGAGATCCAATCCATAGACAAGCACCTACATTTGACCAACTTTCTACTGAGGTAGAAATTTTGGAGACAGGTATTAAAGTAGTAGATCTTCTTGCACCTTATGTTAAGGGTGGGAAAATTGGTCTATTCGGTGGTGCCGGTGTAGGTAAAACGGTATTAATTCAAGAACTTATTAACAACATTGCCCAAGAACATGGTGGTATTTCTGTATTCGCAGGCGTTGGTGAGCGTACTCGTGAAGGAAATGACCTTTACTTCGAAATGAGTGACTCTGGTGTTATTAAGAAAACAGCTATGGTATTCGGACAAATGAATGAGCCACCTGGTGCACGTATGCGTGTTGCCTTAACTGGTTTGACAATGGCTGAATACTTCCGTGATGAGCAAGGACAAAACGTATTGTTATTCATCGATAACATTTTCCGTTTCACACAAGCAGGTTCTGAGGTTTCTGCCCTTCTTGGCCGTATGCCTTCAGCGGTTGGTTATCAACCAACACTTGCAACTGAAATGGGGCAATTACAAGAACGAATTACTTCAACAAACGTAGGATCTGTTACATCGATTCAAGCAATCTATGTACCGGCGGATGACTATACGGATCCAGCTCCAGCAACAACTTTTGCTCACTTAGATTCAACAACGAATCTTGAGCGTAAATTGTCTGAAATGGGGATTTATCCAGCAGTTGATCCATTGGCTTCTTCTTCTCGTGCACTTAGCCCTGAAATCGTAGGTGCTGAGCATTATGCAATAGCACGTCAAGTTCAAACCACACTGCAAAAATATAAAGAACTACAAGATATCATTGCCATCTTGGGTATGGATGAGTTAAACGACGATGAGAAGTTAGTTGTTGCCCGTGCTCGTAGAATTCAAAACTTCTTGTCACAAAACTTCCATGTGGCAGAGCAATTCACTGGACAAAAAGGTTCTTACGTACCGGTTAAAGAAACGGTCAAAGGCTTCAAGGAAATCCTTGAAGGTAAGTATGATGATCTTCCAGAAGATGCGTTCCGTTTAGTAGGAAGAATTGAAGAAGTTATTGAAAAAGCAAAGCAAATGGCGTAATAAAGGGACCGAGGAGGGTATGAAATGAAGACGATAAAAGTCAGTGTTGTTACTCCCGATGGCCCAGTATATGATGCAGAAGTAGAAATGGTAAGCGCAAAGGCAAAGAGTGGGGAACTAGGAATCATGGCCGGCCATGTTCCTATGGTAGCTCCTCTTGATATAGCTGCTGTCCGTCTTAAAAAAGAAGGCCGTACAGACTATATTGCCATTAATGGAGGCTTCTTGGAAGTTCGTCCAGATGTGGTTACGATTCTTGCTCAATCTGCAGAAAGAGCTGAAACTATCGACCTTGTCCGGGCACAATCGGCTAAAGAGCGTGCAGAGAAGAGATTGCAGGGAAACCCTGATTCAATCGATATAAAACGAGCTGAAATAGCGTTAAAACGTGCAGTCAACCGGATTAGTATTGCAGAAACTAAATAATACTTAATAAGTGGTTATCCCAAGAGGGTTTGACCTCACACTCTAAATTCCGTTTATAGTTTCATTTTCCGTCTCATAAACGATATTTAGTAGATGTGGGGTCTGATTCTTTCGCTATGGGATAGCCCTTATTTTTTGAACATCATCATATGTTTGTTTGGTGCTTTACCCTACTCTTAATGGGCAGTAAGACCCCCGCCTCAAGGCTTAGAGGAATCGAAGGAGCGTAGGATAAAGAAACCTCTCACTAATTGAAGTTTTACTTTAGTTACAAAAGATCGCAAAATTTCTCTTTTTCTATGAATTTTTTTTAAAATTTTTGGCCATATTTCCTTTTAAATTCCAAGTTCCAAACAGTTATGTGCTATAATAGGGACTGGGTGTTTTTTTAAGGAGGATTATGTATGTTTTCAGCATTTAGCCAACAGGCGCTGATTGGAATTGTTTCACACCTGTTTTTTATTGCCGTAACGTGGTGGGCTCTCCAAGCTTTAAATTTCGAGAAGCTGTTAAAAGCAAACTCCGTATTGAAGGCAAGAGTTCTGTACACACTTTTGACAGTTGCAATTGGATCAGCTGTAAGCAATTTCTTCTTAGATTACCTCTTTTATTCGCAGCAACTTCCATATATGTTTAATCAGTAACACTGATGTTTTAAGATTTTGTCAATTACTGACGATACATTTTAAGTATGTCTTACCTCCCTACCGGAAAAGATGGTACCAAAGGGAGGGATTCAAAGTGAAAAAAACGTTAACATACATCGTGTTTCTTGGTTTTATACTGATTTTCCTTGGGAATAGTACAAGTGTAGCTAAGAATAAGTCAGATATAGAAAAAATAATCAAACAGCTAGAAGCGAACATAAATATAGAAATAGGCGATTGGTCTGTATATGCACGTGAAAAAACTTTGATGATTGAAACAAGGAAAGACTTCAATAAAGAAGTGAAGAAACTTCAAAGAATATTTCCCGACTTCACCTGGACAATTACAGCTGAAGAGGAGAAATGGACAGCCACTGCGACATATGTGGATCCACAAACAAATTTAACAGAATCGCTTCATTTAATGTCTACTCAAGAAAAATCTGATATTGTAAGCTATCTGATTTATGAGGCTAAAGGTCATAGCTGGAATGCAGATTATTCCTCCTTTATTGAAGGGGATTTCCAAGACAGGAAAAAAGTCATATTTCGAGGGAAACCGGCAACTTTCACTTGTGTTAAAGGGACATTCAATGATAATATTGATACGGTTTTAACCTCGGAATCTATAAAGCTATTAGGTTTATTTCAGGCAGAGGAAATGGAAAGCATAAAGGAGCCTCATTTTATCTCGGTGTCTGCAAAATCTAACATGTTTACCGAAACATTGACACATGAATCTATGAACTTGCAACTTGCGTTAAGAACAGATGGATTGGGCGAAAAAACAACCTTTGTAGTTGGCACACCCATCATTACGTTTGAATATTAATATAGAGAAATTGGACGCGGAGGGGAATACTCTTGGAAAAAATCATCGTCCGCGGCGGTAGAAGGCTTAGCGGAATTGTTAAAGTAGAGGGAGCAAAAAATGCCGTTTTGCCGGTTATCGCCGCAACACTATTGGCTAGTGATGGAAAAAGCATTATTAAGGACGTTCCAACGCTCTCCGATGTATATACAATTAATGAAGTATTGCGCAACTTGAATGCTGAGGTTGCCTTTGATAATAATGAAGTTACTGTAGATGCATCTAGAGGGCTATTAGATGAAGCGCCGTTCGAATATGTTCGAAAAATGCGTGCTTCTGTATTGGTTATGGGTTCTTTACTAGCAAGAAATGGGCGTGCTCGTGTAGCATTACCTGGTGGATGCGCAATCGGTTCGCGTCCTATTGACCAGCACTTAAAAGGCTTTGAAGCAATGGGTGCGAAAGTGAAAGTTGGAAATGGCTTTATTGAGGCTGAAGTGAATGGCCGACTCAAGGGGGCAAGAGTATATCTTGATTTCCCAAGTGTAGGGGCAACAGAAAATATTATGATGGCTGCAACACTTGCAAAAGGTATAACTGTGCTCGAAAACGTTGCCAAGGAACCAGAAATTGTGGATCTTGCTAACTTCCTGAATAAAATGGGAGCAAAGGTTAAAGGTGCAGGAACAGGTACATTGAAAATTGAAGGTGTAGAAAAGTTATACGGTGCTGAACATTCAATCATTCCAGACCGCGTTGAAGCTGGTACATTCATGGTAGCTGCTGCAATTACGGGTGGTAATGTCCTTGTCAAAGGAGCAGTTCCAGAACATCTCACTTCTTTAATTGCAAAAATGGAAGAAATGGGTGTCGAAATTCACGAAGAATATGAAGGGTTACGTGTAATTGGTCCAGACTCTTTAAAGGCTATCGATATTAAAACGATGCCTCACCCAGGATTTCCAACTGACATGCAGTCACAAATGATGGCATTGTTGTTGCAAGCTAAGGGAACAAGCATGATTACAGAAACAGTATTCGAAAACCGCTTCATGCATGTTGAAGAATTCCGTCGTATGAATGCAAATGTTAAAATTGAAGGCAGATCGGTCATCATAAATGGACCATCCAATCTTCAAGGAGCAGAAGTAGCAGCTACCGATCTACGTGCTGCAGCGGCTCTTGTTTTAACAGGCTTGGTAGCTGAAGGGGTAACACGTGTAACGGAATTAAAGCATCTTGACCGCGGCTATGTGGACTTCCACGGTAAATTAGCAGCTCTAGGGGCAGATGTTGAACGTGTAAACGACGAACATACAATTGAAATTAAAAACATTGCAGCAGATTTGAATGCATAATTGATAATAGTGGCTGGACTTTGAATGTGAAGTCCAGCTTCTTTTTTTGTTGTCCAATGCTTGCAAATGAGTTTGGCTTAATCTATCCCCGGCTGTAACACCCCACAGATGGAAGTTTCTCTTCCACTAACTTTATGACCTCCCTGCTAAGCTAAGCGATGATTCCCTAAGTTTACTTTACTCTCCAACTTGATCAAAATACCCACCAGAATGGAACAAAACGAAAGCCTTATGAAAGGAAAACATTTTTTCGTATTGGTATCAGTAAACTTCTAGAAAAACAGTGCATAGTTACGGCTAATAAGCTATGAACATACTAAGGTAGTTTCAAAATAAAGGTCATAATTGCTTGTCCCAACCCATATATTTGTCATGAGAGAAGGGGAGGTGTGGGAACGTAGGACTCTCCCATTCGAAAGATAAAGTGAAACTTCGATCAGCGGGATGCAAGTCCCCACTGATAGTTAGTTGAACCGGGATAAAATGATAGAGGACTCGTTTCTGCTACAATTCCGCCTTCAATGCATACAAAGGGAGGCCCGGGAATATTGAGAGCATTTAAGCCGATCATCACACTATTTTTAACTGTAGCATTTGTTACACTTATGATCCCTGCATTACTTGTGCTTCCATTTTCAAAAGATAAAGAGGGTGGTAAATTATCCGAAGCTGTGGAGCAACCCATAGAAAATGTTGACACAACAGAGGTGTCAGGTGTAGATGTCGCTGTGTATCGATCTGCCGAAGAAGAGATTCAAACGATTCCGTTAGAATCATACGTTGTCGGTGTGGTGGCAACAGAAATGTATGCAGATTTTGAATTAGAAGCATTAAAAGCTCAGTCTCTGGCAGCGAGGACGTATATTGTGGATTTGTTGCTGACAGATAATGTTGTTGGAGTACCAAAAGGAGCCGATGTGACAGATACGGAATTGCATCAGGTGTATCGAAATGATGCGGAGCTGAAGAAATCGTGGGGTTCCGATTATACATGGAAAATCAAGAAGATTAAAGATGCGGTAAATGCGACAAAAGGGCAAATTTTAACGTATGATGGCAAACCGATCACAGCGTCCTTCTTCTCAACTAGCAATGGGTATACCGAGAATTCAGAAGATATTTGGACAAGTGCTTATCCTTATCTAAAAAGTGTGGCAAGTCCTTGGGATAAATCATCACCGAAGTTTTATAATAATGAAACGATATCCGTAGCTGATTTTCAAAAAAGATTAGGTGTTAAACTGCCAGCAGGAAATGAAATCGGTACTGTAAAGGCTCGTACAAAAGGAAATCGAGTAAGTAAGGTGGTTATAGCAGGCAAAGAACTAACTGGAGTGGAAGTTCGTGATAGCTTGGGCCTGAAATCAACAGACTTTACTTGGGAGCGAAAAGGCAAGAACATTATCATTACGACGAGGGGTTTCGGTCATGGAGTTGGAATGAGCCAGTACGGTGCGAATGGAATGGCTATAGAAGGGAAAAAATCTGATGAAATTGTAAAATATTATTATCAAGGTGTTACGATTCAGCCTTCGAACGCAATATTGAATACCATCACAGCAAAAAAGTAAGGCTAGGCTAAACAATATGATTGGTAATTAGATCTTTGGCCGCATAAGCTTTTCAGTCAGAGCTAAAGGGGCCAAAGATCGACATCATCAGAGAAAGTGAAATCTCCCTCACTGACGGTTAGTTGAACCAATCAATCGGACCTTTACGTGCAGTTGTCCCCCCACTTATCTCCTTTGTTCCTCATAAGCGTGAGATAAAATAGCAATGAAATAAAAAAAAGGCTGTCTCAAAAGCCAAGGATCAAATCCTTATGAGACAGCCTTTTTCGTCATTTTTTCAATGATTGTAAGAAAACCACGATGATGCTTGAAATAGTGATAGCGTACATGGAAATAAGCAGCTAACACGCCAATTACATCTTTGATAACATCAATAAGGCTTGCTGAGCGGGCAGGTATGAAGGATTGGTGTATTTCATCACAAACGCCATACAAACACGCTAAAATGGCAGCTAGGATACTCCAGGAGCTGGTTAATTTACTATGAGCAGCAAGAGCAGCAGCGAACAGCATATAAAGAATCGCAAATTCAACCAAATGAAGAGCTTCCTTGATGAAATGATCGACAGAAGAGGATGGAAGATCGAGAATTAAATCATCAGGCTGACTAGACATATACCAAATAGCTCCCATATAAACAAACGGCAGAACCGTCAAGAATAGCTTCAAGAATTTTCTCATGAATGAATACTTCCTTTAGTAAGTGATTGTTGCCATTGTATCAAGAATTTTCTTATAGGGAAAGAACAAAGCGTAAGCGACTTGAAAAAGGCGGAATGGCGAAATTCCATAAAAAAACATATTTTTCATCTTACGAAACGGTACCATTACCACACGTATCACACTAAACTCGCCTAATCACAATGGCAGCGGTGCGAAGCTGAATTTTGAAGTACTTTCTATAATAAAATCAGTTAGTTGCTAATTAGACTAGAGATATTTAGAAAGTAGCGAAGCCCCACTCCCATACCCTTAAAGGAATGAAATAATTACCATGCATAAAAAATTCAAGTTAAACAAAAAATAAATCTAAAAAAGTTTTATGGCAGATGTATATAATTGCAGCAATCTGTTCAGAATGATTGCTGAGGTGATTAATTATGAGAGAGGAAGAAAACAAACCAACTTCCAAAAAGTCCATTCTCCGACGTATTCAGAATAAACGTTGGGCATTACCAGCAATTTATATCGCAAGTGCCGCATTGATTTTGGCCGGTGCCATTTGGGCACAGAACAGTTTTAACGATTCAGCTGACAACTCAACAGATAAAGAAGAGGCAACTGGATTAGGCAATAACATGGAAGAGCCTGCGATTGAAGTAAACAGCCATCTTGAAAAAATTAACATGCCGATAGCGGATTCCCAACTCGCCGTCATTAAGAAAGAGTTTTATGACAAAGAGGCTGACAAAGAAAAACGTGCTGCTGCATTAGTCTTTTATAATAATCGTGTTATGCAAAACAAAGGACTGGATATCGCAGCTAAAGACGGTGGTGCATTCGATGTTGTAGCTTCTTTAAGCGGGAAAGTAAATAAAGTTAAAGAAGATTCTTTGCTTGGAAATGAAGTAGAAATTGAACATGAAAATGGTGTGACTACTCGTTATCAATCTATTACAGACATTAAAGTAGCGGTTGGCGACAAAGTGAAACAAGGTGCTGTGATTGCCAAAGCAGGTAGGAGTCTCTTGAATGAAGAGGCTGGAACACATGTCCACTTTGAAATTCGCCAAGATGATGTTGCTTTAAATCCAAATGCTATTTTCGGAAGTCAGTTGGCATCCCTTGAAACAAAGGACGAAGCTGCTGATAAAAACCCAAGTGGTGTAAGTGAAGAAGAAGATCCAGCGAATTCGGATTCTGAAGCAATTGAAGACCCATCTGACGCAAAATCTAGTGACGATCCAAAAGAAGATCCTTCTGATTCTGAAATGGGTAACACTGAAGAAGGCTGATAAAGTGAAACTTCTATCAGTAGGGTTGTTCTGCATCTCCCACTGATAGTTAGTTAAAATTTCCATCGATGGAGTTTGTTCACTCCATACATGAGTTCGTTAAACTAAACTAAATGAATCAAAACAAAATGGTACGACCGTAAACAACAACTGAAAATTTGGTGAGATCCCTATCATAAAGATGGGGATTTTTTATATGGCTATCTTAACCCTTTCTTCTTTTACAAAATCCCTTTATTTCTGACAAATTTCTCGGGAAATAATTTGAAAGTACGCATTAACTTTTGGAAAATTACGATAAATATTTCCGGAAGTTGTTCTAAAGTGTGCATATATCTTCATCCGTACTAATAAACTGATACAAACCATACAAAGAGAGTGTTTGAGGTGAGTAGTCGTTTAAATCTAATGATAAATCCAGTTGAAGATATATGAATCGATAATTTCCGGGGCAACGGTCGTTTTTAAGCCAAAAGCGAATCTCATTTCACACTTCTCACATCCAATTTAGGGAGGTCGAGTGGTGTGCACGATTACATCAAAGAAAGAACTATCAAGATAGGAAAGTATATCGTGGAAACAAGAAAAACTGTTCGTGTGATTGCGAAGGAGTTTGGTGTATCCAAAAGTACAGTCCATAAAGATTTAACCGAGCGATTACCTGAAATTAATCCTGAATTGGCCAATGAGGTGAAGGATATTTTGGATTATCATAAATCTATCCGGCATCTTCGAGGTGGAGAAGCAACAAAGTTGAAATATAAGCGGTCAGAGCGCGAAGAGGAAATATTGAAAAGATAGCTTTTCCCTCATTAACGGGACTAACAATCAGTGGGGATGAAGAACCCCCACTGATTGAAGTTTCACTTTATGTAAAAATAAAACCGGTATTTGCTACCCCGATTCAGTTTCGGTGGTTTAAAAGGGAAATGCTTAGTAAAAAGTGTTACCTTTTAAGAACCACGGGAAGCGGGGGATGACAACAAAAACCGGTTTTTGTGATGCGTAAAAAAAATTCCCATTTCAAGGATATAGACCTACCTTCCACCTTTTCAATATGTTAAAATAAACAATTAGGAGTAAGTAGGCTTTTATGAGGATTCAAGGAGGATTTAAATCATGTTTGCTAGGGATATTGGAATAGATCTCGGAACAGCTAATGTGCTGATCCATGTCAAAGGTAAAGGAATTGTGTTAAATGAGCCATCCGTATTGGCCATCGATAAAAATACGAACCGTGTATTAGCGGTCGGTGAAGAAGCTAGAAAGATGGTTGGTCGTACACCAGGAAACATCGTTGCGATTCGCCCGTTAAAGGATGGAGTTATTGCTGATTTTGATGTAACTGAATCGATGCTTAAGCATTTTATAAATAAGTTGAATGTTAAAGGATTTTTATCGAAACCAAGAATTCTAATTTGCTGTCCAACTAATATCACGAGTGTTGAGCAGAAGGCCATTAAAGAGGCAGCTGAAAAAAGCGGAGGTAAGAAAATTTACCTAGAAGAAGAGCCGAAAGTGGCGGCAATAGGAGCGGGTATGGACATTTTCCAGCCAAGCGGAAATATGGTCGTTGACATTGGCGGAGGTACAACAGACATCGCAGTCCTATCTATGGGGGACATTGTAACTTCATCGTCCATAAACATGGCGGGCGATAAATTTGATAATGAAATTTTGAATTACATCAAACGTAAATATAAACTGCTCATTGGTGAAAGAACGTCAGAAGATATCAAGATACAGATCGCAACTGTTTTTCCTGGATCGCGGAAGGAAGAAATTGATATTCGTGGACGTGATATGGTTTCTGGATTGCCTAGGACAATTACCGTTCATTCTGAGGAAATTGAAGAGGCACTGCGTGAACAAGTTTCTATTATTGTCCAAGGTGCTAAGAGCGTTCTAGAACGCACACCACCTGAATTATCAGCAGATATTATTGACCGCGGCGTTATTCTTACAGGTGGCGGAGCCCTTCTGCACGGAATTGACTTATTGCTAGCAGAAGAATTGAAAGTCCCAGTACTAGTCGCAGAGAATCCTATGGACTGTGTAGCGATTGGAACGGGAATTATGCTGGATAATATGGATAAATTACCACGCCATAAATTTGGTTGATTCAATAGAAGCGCACACTTTTTGTACCTTCATTTTGACGGGACTGAGGATTCTCGGTTCCTGTTTCTTATTCGAAATCGAGTTATAAAACCTACGAAGTTTTTTTAACCAATTCCTTTACAATTGACGATTTTAATGCCTCAAGCAGTCCTACTATAATTAGTATTAAGTTACCCTAGAAACCTTCCGATATAGTAAATAGACATATGGAACAACAACCATAAGACTGTTTAGAAAAAAATATTCCAGATAGCTGAAGATTTCAGCTTTTTGTATGAAGGACATGGGGATGGGTCTTCGCGACTTATACATATAGCTAACCTGCTTAGCAGGTATACTTATAGTATCGAGAAAGCATCCGAAATTCAGGCTTCGCACCGCTATCATTGTGATAAGGTGAGTGTAGCGTGTTTCATGGTCTATCCTTCATAGTAACTAGTGACGTTTGAACGCCATTTTAGATTTTGTATATATCAGAGGTGATCAATGATGTTCAGAGGATTTTATACAGCGGCTTCCGGAATGCTTACTCAACAAAGGCATGCGGAAATGTTGACGAATAATTTATCAAATGCGAACACGCCTGGATTTAAAACAGACCAAGCAAGCGTGAGGTCGTTCCCTGAAATGCTTATGCAACGAATGGGTCAAAAAGCGACAACACCAAACGGGAAAATCAGTTTACCAATTTATTCACAGGTGGGCTCTCTCAGTACAGGTGTCTATATGCAAGAGGCGACGCCCTTGTATACGCAAGGTGACATCCGAGAAACCCAATTAGCGACCGATTTGGCGATTGTTAATGGGAACCTTCCGTTGAATCAGGAAAATGGCAAACCAGGCACGCTTCTCTTTGTTGTTGAAAATAGTGTGGGTGAAGCGCGTTACACGAGAAATGGGAACTTTACATTGGATGGCGCTGGATACTTGACCACAGCTAGTGGAAATTATGTGCAGGATGTCAATAATAATCGAATTCGCGTGAATAGCGAGAACTTCTCCGTCAGTGAAGAAGGCATGATTATAGAAAACAACCAACCAGTAGCCCGCATTGGAATTGCATTCGCAAGGGATCCTTACCAACTCATTAAAGAGGGAGACGGATTATTCCGTGCAGAAGGAGCAAGGCTTGCTAACGCCTATAATACTGCAGGTGTATCGTTTAATTTAAAGCAGGGCTATTTGGAAGGGTCTAACGTCGATCAGGCGCAAATAATGACAGACATGCTTACTACTTATCGTACGTTTGAAGCGAATCAGAAAATATTACAAGCATACGATAAAAGTATGGACAAGGCTGTCAATGAAATTGGTAGGCTCTAAAGAATAAGGGGGAAATATAGTGAATCGCATGATGATTACATCAACTAATACACTCTCTCAGCTTCAGCTAAAATTGGATACGATTAGCAATAATATAGCAAACGTGGATACAACAGGCTATAAACGGAAAGAAGCAAATTTTACGGATTTGCTTGTACAGCAATTCAATAATCAAACAACCGCGTCTCAGGAAATCGGCCGTTTGACGCCAAATGGAATACGCCAAGGAACAGGGGCCAAACTTGGTCAATCACAACTTATCCTGACACAAGGTTCATTAAAAACGACGAATCGTAGCCTAGATGCCGCCTTTACAAAGCCGGATTTGTTTTTTAGTGTACGTGTTTCAGATGAGAGTGGAGAAAACATACGCTATACACGTGATGGAGCCTTTTTTATGACACCTGTAGATGGAAATGATCAGCAGGTTATGCTTGTTACGGGTGATGGGAATTCTGTTCTTGATGAATTCAACCGCCCAATTGTTGTAAACGGGAATGTAACAGATATTAGCATGTCCGAAAATGGACAGATTAAGATAGAGACGAGTGATCGAGGAACACAAACCTTTGAGTTAGGCATTGTGTCTGTTAAGAAGCCGCAATTTATGGAGCAGCTAGGCGGTAATGTATTAGCACTCCCCTCAAATTTTAACCAATTGAATATGAATGCAGAAGATATTTTGACATCATTAACAGGCGGCTTGCGCGGCGAGATTTCTATGACACAAGGAGCGTTGGAAGGCTCCAATGTAGACTTGTCGAAGGAAATGTCTAATCTTATTATGGTTCAGCGACAATATCAATTCCAATCAAGAGCGATTACAATGGCTGATCAAATGCAAGGAATAGTGAACAGTATCAGATAAGTGAAACATCCATCAATAAAGATCAAACCGCTGATTATTATGGGGGCATAACAGCCTGTTAAACCGGGATAAAAAGGAGCTATTGTACACAAGCATGGAAGAAAAAACTTTAACCAGAGATGATTTTAAACAGAAAAAGGAAAATAAGGAACAGACGAAACGAAAAATTCGAATCAGACTGTTACCGCTTTGGTTCAGGGTGTTACTTGTTACAGTATTGATTGTTGTATCAGTAGTCTCCGGATCAATTGTCGGCTATAGTATGATGGGTGGCGGAGCAATGGTTGATGTATTTAAAAAGTCAACCTGGACTCACATTTTTGATTTAGTATACAGCGAGAAATAGAGGGCCAATCCAGGCCAACTGGTGATGGCTTTTCTTATAAGGAGGAAAAAGGAATGCTTGATATTAATCAAATTAAAGAAATTATTGCGCATCGCTATCCTTTTTTATTAGTGGATCGCATAATTGAAGTGGAAGATGGAAAACGTGCAGTAGGCTTGAAAAACGTTTCAGCAAATGAATCTTTCTTTAATGGTCATTTCCCTGAGTATCCAGTCATGCCTGGTGTGCTTATTGTGGAAGCACTTGCTCAAGTAGGGGCAGTAGCGATGCTTAAGCAGGAGGAATATAGAGGGAGACTAGCCTTTTTTGCTGGAATTGATAACTGTCGTTTTAAGAGACAAGTCGTTCCAGGAGACCAATTAAAACTTGAAGTTGAAATCACGAGAATGCGTGGTTCCATTGGCAAAGGAAGAGCAGTGGCCACTGTAGATGGCGAAATTGCTTGTGAAACAGATATTATGTTTGCCTTTGGAGATAAATCATAATAGTAGAATAACAAGGGTACGGATAAACATTCCGTGCTCTCTTTTTTTGTCCGCGAGAGGAAAATTTGGTAAATGTTACTTTTATAGAAACGAGAGAAATTCCCTTTTTCGGGTATTCTAAATAAGGACCATTAGAATATGGCTCACAACATAAGGAGGAATACAACATGGTGAAAAAACGAATATTAGCTTTGCTTGGGTACTCATTTTTATCAATAATGATGTTAGCGGGATGTGCGACGAACGATAACAACAATCCTGCTCCTGAAAACGATAATGTCCCAATGGATAACAATGTAAATGAACCAGGGAATGATGTTGCTCCAGATTTGGACAAAGACATAAATCAAAAAGAAAATAATCTTAAAAATGATGTAAAAGATGGAGTAGATAACAACGACTTAAATGGAACAGATACGAATATCAATGGAGATACAAATATGAATGATACACATAAGCATGAAGATAACAAATAGTTTTTATTAAAACAGGTGGTAATCTCCGCCTGTTTTGTTTCGATTCTATAACGAAAATAATTTAATTGTTATAAATGATTCCTTTTACTGGCGATATTTGATATGATTTTAGCAAGAGCAGAGGAGCTAAATGTAGGAGGTCCATTTTATAAAATGTTAAAAGATCTTTCACCAGGAGTAAAAATAAGTATAACTCGCTCTATTTCAATTACTTTTGAGCAATATATGAACAAAATCAACTGGAATGAAAAACAGTTTGATTATGAAGCGTACATGGGCGAATGGAAAGAATACTTAAATAAATCAGCTACTTGGTATGATAAGGTAAGCAATGATATAAAAGCGAATTCGGAGTTTCACGAGGAATTAGCGGTGAAAATTAATGAAACGATTAATAAGATTCTTTCAGAAAAACCGAAGAAAGAGCAAATGGAAGAGATAGAACGACTGCAAAAACTTACGAAAACAGAATATGATTATACTTGTCGCGCGGAAGCTCGTTTTGTCATAGAGAAGCTCACAAGGGAATTGACAAACTCCAAATAAAAAAGTCATATTGAAGCACTTATATCCTTTCGTAAATTCCCTCTGCAAACTTGAACGAATGAGACATGTCAACAATATGTAAATGAAAAAAGCAAAAGCAAAGAACTCTTTGCTTTTGCTTTTTTCATTGGCTTTTGCCCGTGAGGAGTTACACTCTTTATGAGGTTGTTCAAAAAGCCCGGTAAAAAAGCTTGCGAATTGCACCAAAGCTCTGTCTTTTCTCGAACTTCTCGGCTCTTTTTATCCCCTTTTTGAACACGCACTTTATGATTTTTTTGTAGTGATAAATGGAGGCTGAGAAATGATTTTTTCTTTGAATTGCGTAAGTAAGTCCTCGCCGGAAATGCCTTTGTCGATTAAATCCTCAAGAAGTAACTCTGCATACTTACTACGGGCTCTTTGCAAATGACCTTCAAATACGATGCTAACATGGCCATCAACTTCTTTGATTGAACGGAGGACAGTGTCAAACGCAGCAGGGCCATTCTCTTTTTTTGTGATGACAGCCTGAACAGTCACTTCGCCATTCAATAAAGGCAGTACATGCTGAATTTTATCGAAATATGGTTTAGGTAAAAAGGCTTCGAGAATCCACGTATTTAAATCATCTTCTTTGTTAATAATCAATCCATCTGTAAGCCCCACATTAAATAGTTCATTTCGCTCAGTTACAATTTGTAGTGAAATTAATTTGAATGATTTCATGCCATTCCTCCATTCTTCTTATGCATAGAGACTTTCCTTATTTTTGCTTATTATAACATATCTGAAAATGAGGAACGAATCATAATCTAAATGAGATTCGACTTTAAAAAAGTGATGAAATGTTGAAAATCTAGTTTTTGCTGTAGAAGTGCGTTGAAAATAGGATTTTTAAGCGAGATATCAATAATAATCAACAAAAAAGGCGTATCAAAATGCAGATTTCGCGGTTTTTCTTTTACAATAAATTTATGTATGATGGGTACAAATAGATTGGAAGGAGATGAGAATGTGATTAATCAAGTAACTTTAGTCGGCCGATTAACGCGAGATCCTGATCTGCGCTATACAGCCGAAGGTAAGGCAGTCTCTACCATTGTATTAGCGGTAAACCGAAATTATCGTAATCAAGCAGGAGATTTTGATGCAGATTTTGTTCAATGTACGCTTTGGCAAAAAACGGCCGAGAATACAGCGAATTATTGTCAAAAGGGCTCAGTTATCGGGGTTACAGGAAGAATTCAAACGAGAAAATATGATAACCAAGAAGGAAAGAAAGTCTATGTAACAGAGGTAGTCGCAGAAGCAGTAAGATTCCTTGGTCCGAAACCAGCAAATAAGCAGCAACCAGAATTTGAACATATTAAAGGATAACGGTTATTGAGGTGAAATATGACAAGAAATAGCTTTCAATTTGGTAATTCTTTAAAAGAAGACAATCAGACGATTTATCCATTTACAGCTGCACCCCTACACTACAATCACCAGCAAATAGAACGCATCGAACAAATTATGGGCGATTTAATTCGCTATATAGCCAAGACCCAAGCCAAAACTTCAAAAAATGAAAGTCACCTCGCAGAAATGGAGTCGCGCTTAAATCGTTTTAACACGCAATATATCTATTTATCGGAACAATATGCAGTACTTCAACAACGACTTATTATACTTGAGAATAAATGATCTATACATGTTTAATTATATAGAAAAACCTTTATCACATGTATGCTAAGGGACTACTGGTTTAGTAATCCTCGTAAGACAAACCCCGATTAACTTCGAAAAATATGATTGATTCCTCTAATGAGCCTCAAATATGGACTGCATTTTGCAGTCTTTTTTTCGTTTTTAACCAGATTATCTAATTTTTTATTAGAAATATACAAATAATTAAAATATTCTGAAATATAGATTGTTATTTTTTTGTATTAATGCAATAATTCAATTAATTAACTGGAAGAAATGTAATTTATTTATAAAGGAGGGAAATTCGTGGAATACCCAATGATTGAAGTGAAAGATTTGCAGACAAGTTTTCGAACGGATACTGGAGAAATTCCAGTGGTGAATTCCGTAAGTTTCCATCTTGAACCTGGCGAAGTATTGGGAATTGTCGGAGAGTCAGGCTGTGGAAAAAGCGTGACTTCTTTATCAATCATGGGACTTGTTCCCACGAATACTGGAAAAGTACAGGGTAAGATTCAGTTTAAAGGAGAAAATTTAGCTACTGCATCTGAAGCGAGAATGAGGAAGATTCGTGGGAACGAAATTGCCATGATTTTTCAAGAACCAATGACCAGTTTAAATCCATTATTTACGATAGGAGAACAATTAACAGAGTCGTTAAGAATACATAGGAAATGGAATAAAAAACAAGCAAGAGCAAGAGCTATAGAAATGATGAAACTGGTCGGATTGGGAAGGGCAGAAGCATTGATGGATGAATATCCACATCAACTTTCTGGCGGAATGAGACAACGGGTCATGATTGCGATGGCGATGATTTGTGAACCGGAATTGTTGATTGCGGATGAACCAACTACCGCACTTGATGTTACGATTCAAGCACAAATTTTAGAATTAATGAAAAAATTGAATCGAGAAACGAACACGGCAATTATGATGATTACCCATGATCTAGGAGTCGTTGCAGAGATGTGTCAGCGGATGGTTGTCATGTATGCTGGGAAAATAGTTGAAGAAGGAGATGTTTCTACTGTTTTCCAGAGTCCGAAGCATCCGTATACGGTCGGATTGATACAATCTGTACCTGACATGCGTGAAAAAAAGGAAAGATTGTATTCAATACCGGGGCAGGTGCCAAAACCAGGTAGTCAAAAGCTAGGCTGTCAATTTGCTCCGCGTTGTACGCATGCAATGGATCGTTGTCTAAGTGAAGCTCCTCCACTACAGCCATTCAATAATGGTCAAAAAGTGCGTTGTTGGCTATATGGAGACGGGAAAGGGGCAGACATTTATGACTCAGCCATTAGTTCAAGTTGAAAACCTGAAAATGCATTTTCCTATTAAAGGTGGGATTTTAGGAAAAACAGTAGGCTCTGTAAAAGCGGTTGACGGCATTTCTTTTTCGATAAAAAAAGGAGAGACACTTGGACTTGTTGGTGAAAGCGGTTGCGGGAAATCGACGACTGGTCGGATGATTCTCAGACTCCTTGAACCCAGTGATGGAACTATTTATTTTGAAGGGAGAGACATTACGAAGCTCTCCACCAATGAAATGAGGAAAACGCGTAGTGAAATGCAAATGGTCTTTCAAGATCCATTTGCCTCGTTAAATCCCAGACATACCATTGGAAAAATTCTAGAAGAGCCACTAATTGTTCATGGTGTGAAGGATAGGCAGGGAAGAAAGCAACGTGTGCAAGAGTTATTAGAGGTTGTTGGACTCAGTAGTTATCATGCATCGCGATATCCTCACCAGTTTAGCGGTGGTCAGCGTCAACGAATTGGAATAGCTAGGGCACTTGCCATCAATCCAAAGCTGATTATCGCCGATGAGCCTGTATCCGCTTTAGATGTGTCCATTCAGTCACAAGTTTTGAATCTACTTCAAGACTTACAAAAGGAATATGGATTAACATATCTATTCATCGCGCATGATCTCGGTGTTGTTCGTCATATTAGTGATCGCGTAGGTGTGATGTACCTAGGGCAGTTAGTAGAGATATCGGAAAGTGAAGACTTATACCGAAATCCGTTACACCCTTATACACAAGCACTATTATCTGCAGTGCCTATTCCAGACGTCACCTACAAACAAGAACGAGTTATTCTCCAAGGCGATGTTCCGAGTCCGGTAAATCCGCCTAAAGGCTGCCCGTTCCATACAAGATGTCCAAAAGCAATGGAGCAGTGTTCGAATATAAGACCTGAATTAAAAGAACTTGAACAAGGTCATCACGTAGCTTGTCATTTATATGACTGAGTATACGTAGACATAGATTGATATAAAGAAAATGGGGGGAAAACCATGAAAAAGACAAGCTGGATCGTATTAATTTGTATTCTTGCACTTTCGGCTGCGCTCGCTGGCTGCGGAAAAGCTAAAGAAAGCAGCACAAGCTCAGGAGATTCAAAGGCAACCGGAGGGACGCTTATTTATGGCCGAGGAGCAGACTCTACGGCTCTTGATCCTGCGATAACGACAGAAGGGGAATCGTTTATCGTCACAGAACAAATTTTTGAAACACTTGTAAACTATAAAAAGGATAATACAGAAATTGAAGCAGGACTTGCCGATACATGGGACGTTTCTGAAGATGGATTGACTTATACATTCCACCTACGCGAAGGAATCAAGTTCCACGATGATACTGATTTTAACGCTGAAGCAGTTGTAAAGAACTTTCAACGCTGGGCACAGAGTAAAAATGAAGCAAAGTTTGCTTATTATGCATCCATGTTTGGCGGTTTTGAAGGTGACGAAGGTCATGTAATTAAAGAAGTGAAAGCACAAGATGAGCATACGGTTGTATTTACACTAAACCGTCCGCAAGCGCCTTTCTTGAAAAACTTAGCCATGAGCATGTTTGCGATTGCAAGTCCTACAGCATTAGAGAAATCTGGTGATGCATTCACGAAACATCCTGTAGGGACAGGCCCGTTCGTCTTTAAATCTTGGAAACCAGGCGATATGATTGAAGTTGTGAAAAATGAAAATTACTGGCAAGATGGTCTTCCGAAATTGGATGGCGTTAAATTTAAAGTAATTAAAGATAACTCTGCTCGACTCAATTCATTAATTAAAGGTGAAATTGATTTAATGGATGGGCTTAACCCTAGTGATCTTGGTCAGGTAGAGGGAGACAGTAAGTTGCAGGTGTTCGAAAGACCGTCTATGAACGTCGGCTATCTTGGTTTTAACACAGAGAAAGCTCCATTTGATAAAAAAGAAGTTCGTCAGGCCATCAGTCATTTAATCAATAAAGAAGAATTAATTAAGAGCTTTTATGAAGGTACTGCAGAACCTGCCAAAAATCCAATGCCGCCATCTATTAGTGGCTATAACGATGACATTGTAGATTATGACTTTAATGTGGACAAAGCAAAAGAATTATTAAAAGCTGCAGGACTGGAAAATGGGTTCGAGATGGATCTATGGGCAATGCCGGTTGCAAGACCATATATGCCTGAAGGACAAAAAGTAGCAGTAGCGATTCAAGCTGCTTTGAAAGAGGTTAATATTACAGCAAATATCGTTACATTTGACTGGGGTACGTATATTGAAAAAGTGCAAGCTGGCGAGGCACCCGTCTATATGCTCGGATGGACTGGGGATAATGGTGATGCAGATAACTTTATTTATACACTTTTAGATAAAGATAACATTGGTTCAAACAACTATTCACGTTATAGCAATGATGAATTGCATGATATTTTAATCCAAGCACAATCAAATCCTAATGAAGCAGAACGTATTGATCTTTACAAGCGAGCTCAAGAAATTATTCACGAAGAAGCTCCCTGGGTTCCAATTGCACACTCTAAGCCGCTTCTCGCAGGCATAAAAGAAATTAAAGAATTCACACCGCATCCAACGGGAACACAATCTTTTATCGATGTAACTGTAGGGGAATAATATGAAAATGGTTATTGATCTAGGAATTTAGAGATTGATTTAGGCCGACATATCAGAGTGAAGCGCATTCTAATTTTTATAGTACGATATCTATCAAGAGGAACAAGGAGTATGGTTGCAACATGCTCCTTGTTTTTCGAAAAAAATGTGAAGAATAAATTTCAACGAGACTAATATTCAGATAAGGCTTGGGTCAACTAAATACTCTATCTAGAAAATATTTAGATGCCCAAAGAAGAGGTGGTCATTTTGTTTTCTTTTACAGTTCGGCGTCTAGGTGCGTTAATTCCAGTCCTACTGGGAATGGCGTTTATCGTTTTTATGATGGTCCGTGCAATTCCGGGTAATCCAGCCCAGCTTATTTTAGGTCAACAGGCATCGAAGGAAGCAGTTGCTGCTTTGACAAAGGAGCTCGGTCTGGATCAACCTTGGTACATGCAATTTTTTGGTTATTTAGGTGGCCTATTTTCCGGGGATTTAGGTGTTTCTTTAAAGACAAGCACCCCAATTGCTGAGGAAGTCTGGCCATATTTAGCAGCAACAATAGAACTTGCCATTATCGCTATGATCATAGCGGTCGTAATTGGAGTGAATGCTGGAATCATATCTGCATGGTTTCAAAATTCCTGGTTTGATTATATCGCGATGATTATCGCGCTTATCGGCGTCTCTATGCCAATCTTTTGGCTTGGATTAATGGAACAATATATCGTTGCGATTCAATGGGATCTGTTACCTACAACGGGTCGAGATAATATCCGAGATCCAGTTGAAGCGATTACGAACTTATATTTACTTGATACACTCCTTCAAGGAAGGTTTGATCAATTCTTTGAAGTGATCCGCCACTTAATTCTTCCAAGCATCGCTTTAGCAACGATTCCGATGGCCATTATTGCGCGGATGACACGTTCATCCATGCTGGAAGTAATGCGCTCAGACTTTATTCGAACAGCTCGTGCAAAAGGGATGAGAATGTTCTGGGTGGTTTATAAGCATTCTTTTAAAAATGCCTTAATTCCAGTCGTGACTGTCATTGGTTTGCAGACAGGATTGCTTCTTGGCGGAGCCATTTTGACGGAAACCATATTCGGATGGCCTGGGATTGGCACCTATATTTACGACGCCATTAACTACCGGGATTATCCTGTCGTTCAATCTGGAATTTTAGTGATTGCCTTTATCTTTGTCATCATAAATTTATGTGTCGATTTATTATATGCTGCAATCGATCCAAGAATTAAGTATAAGTAGGAGGGACGTGACATGGCAGAACTTGTAAACAACAAATCCCCGCTCGCAAGGCAGCCTGTAGAAGATACAGCCATATCTCCATGGAAAGAAGGGTGGAGAAGTTTTAAAAAGAATAAAGTAGCTGTTATCGGGTTATTAATCGTTGTGTTTTTCATCTTAATGGCTCTGTTTGCAGATTTACTTGCACCATATTCATATGAGTCTCAGAAACTAGCAGATAAACATTTATCCCCTTCAGCTGAGCATTGGTTTGGTACAGATGAATATGGTCGAGACATTCTAAGTCGGATCATTTTTGGTGCTCGTTTATCGCTTTGGGTTGGCTTTGTCTCTGTAGCTGGCTCCGTGATTGTAGGTTTAGTACTGGGCCTTCTCGCTGGCTATTATGGAAAATGGGTAGATATGATTATCTCGCGAATTTTTGATATATTACTAGCATTTCCTAGTATCTTGCTTGCAATTGCGATTGTTGCTGTACTTGGGCCATCTCTTAGGAATGCTCTACTTGCCATTGCTATCATAAATGTACCGACATTCGGCAGGCTGATTCGTTCAAGGGTACTTTCGGTAAAAGAAGAAGAATATATTTCAGCAGCGAAGGCAGTCGGAATGAGAGATGGCCGGATTATCTTTCAACACGTTCTCCCTAATTGCCTTGCGCCGATTATTGTACAAAGTACATTGGCAATCGCTTCAGCAATCATCGAATGTGCGGCACTCGGGTTTCTAGGTTTAGGTGCACAGCCCCCAACTCCAGAATGGGGCCAAATGCTGGCAGAATCTCGCGCATATATTCTTCAAGCACCTTGGACCGTCTTATTTCCAGGGGTGGCTATCATGCTAACTGTACTTGGCTTCAATTTAATGGGAGATGGATTACGAGATGCACTCGATCCAAGAATGAAGAACTAATTAGAAAAGTCAGCCGGATATGGCTGACTTTTTTAATTTTTTATATAGGTTGAATGGAATTCGGACTGAAACTTGTTTGGCACGTCCATTTTCCTCTGGCGCGAAAATCTCGAATCCGGCTCGAAAGGAGCACAGGTTAGCTTGGATATCTCAGTTTTTAGCTTGTGATCGTGGATTGCGGCACCGAACGTGCTGATTTTTTGCTGGAGAGATGGCCCAGAATCGATTTTCTACTCTTTATTTATTAGTAATCACTACTAGTTGGAAACATTACGTGATAAAAGCAGTAATTCAATTTGTAAAAGCAGCCTCAATGTGAAAAGAGGCTGCTTTAAAAAAATTTGGCTCAGTATCAGCCAATCAATTTAGGTGCATGGACTACGATAGACTGGGACGTATTGCGAGTTCAGCCCCGTCCGACTCATTAATGCAATGACACAAGTTCCTGAATTTCGTCGGTTGATCATTCTGTAATCCGATTGTCATTGTTAGTGATTTCGTCATGTAATGTTTGTTTTTATCAATTATCGAATCCTTCTGTGCATTACTGGCACTGCTGTTTAGGAAGGGTATCTAGAAGTTTTACAGTCTCTCAAGTAATTTCCACTTCATATTCCCATTCCGATATATTGTATGATGATGAGGTAATTCTCCTGATTGTTCTGAGCGTTTGCTTTTGTTTTCGTATTTAAACGAATCGATAATTAGAAGAAAAGTTGATTTATCAAGAAGTACATACCTGCTGCTACGATAATCCAAGATAAGTATTGAATTATTTTTAATGAGTCTTTCCACTTATGCAAATAGAAAAGGATAGGCAAGCACAGTAGGACTATCCCAATTTGAATGACTTCAATGCCAATGTTGAAACTAAATAAAGCCACTGCAAGTTGACTTTTTGGTAACGCCATTTCTTTTAATAAATCTGCGAAACCTAATCCGTGAATCAGACCAAATGCGAAGGTGATCCCCCAACGAAATTGAATTTTCTTACGGAGAATATTTTCCAATGCCACGTAAATAATGCTTAAAGCAATGACAGACTCTACAAATAGAGATGGAAGGTTCACGATATCTAAAACAGATAAACTTAATGTAATACTATGAGCAATTGTGAATGCAGTAACAATCCCAATATATTGTTTCAATGTTTGTTTCCTTAGAAGTAGCGCGATTAAAAATAATAAATGGTCATACCCTGATAGAATATGATGCATTCCAAGTGTTAAAAAAGAAAACCATGAAGATGAAGTAGTTGTTTTAACGGGGTGTGCTAGTTCGGTTTGTTTTTGTTCAGGCTCTAATTGTCCAGCTTGCTCATCACCTGACTGTTGCTCTTGTTGCACCTCAGTTAACAGCATTGTCCAAGTTCGATTTTTCCCCTCCAATGCAGCCTCACTTGTTTGATCTAGGTAAGATGCAGAAATGAAATTTACATAATTGGTTCCAGTATCATTAAAATAAAAGCCATCATTAAAAACAATCGTATCGCCGGGAGAAAAAGCTGGAAAACTCATATAAATTGTAAGAAATTCTTTATTTTCTTTTTTTACAATCTCCATTTTCTCAATTTGTGGTGTTTGTTCTTTATTTCCTTTATCAAGAGTCAGACCCTCTGTAACTAGTTCTTCTAAATGGTGTTTTTCCTTCTTAATTTCTGAATGATCAAGAATCCAGTCCTTATTTTTATCTATTTTGGGTATTAACTCTAATATCGATAAAGTATCAATTGAAAATATAACCTCTGTTTTTTTAGTATCCATTTTTATATTTGTATAACTAGCACTATAGGCATGTGCAGATGTTTTCGAAGGGAAAGAAATATAAAAAAGAAGTAGAAAAGTTAATACAATTAAGGTTAGAGGTCTGACCTTTAAGAGTTGTTGAAACTTGTTGGCGTGTGACAATATAGTAATCCTCCTAAAACTATCATAAGAAATATTTTTCAGTAGCATCAAATTAAATAGTAGACTATTATCCCCTAATATAATCACATTTTTCTTATATTTGTCTGTAAATAATAAAAGTTATTACAATTTCTTAGCAATAATTCACAATAACTTTACAATAAAATTACATTCTTTATTCTGAAATTTTTGTAGAATAATAGAGCATTTTATAAATTTAATAAAAGGGATGGTAAATGAATGAGAGCAAGAAATCAGAAGTTTAAGCGTTGGACAAGCATGTTCATGACAGCACTTCTATTAATCAGTACCTTTTTGCCAAGTAGTTTAATTGGCAAGGCTGCTGCGGAACAAGCTAATCATGTTGTAATCTCACAAGTATTTGGGGGAGGAGGTAATTCGGGGGCTCCTTACAATAAGGATTTTATCGAGTTATACAATCCTACAGATCAACCCATTGATCTTACAAATTGGTCAGTACAGTATGCATCGGCTGCTGGAACATCATGGACAGTGACCCCGTTAGATGGCACAATTACGGCTCATGGTTATTATCTGATTTCAGAAGCAGGTGGTGCAAACGGTAGCGATATTCCAACTCCAGATGCTTCGGGCGCAATCGCTATGGCTGCGGGAGCAGGGAAAGTGGCTTTATTTAACGATCAAGCTGCTAAAAGTGGAGCAATACCAGCTGGTGCAATTGATTTCGTTGGATATGGAGCGGCAAATGCATATGAAGGTGCACCAACCAAAACACTAGATGCTAAAACTAGTGCACAACGTAGACCGTATGCAAACACAGACCCTGCTCCTGGCAAAGGTAATGCATGGGATACGGATGATAACGCAACAGACTTCTATGTAGGTGCAGTTGTTGCTCCAAGAAACACTGCAAGCCCAACTGAAGCACCAATGGTTCCAGTTACAAGCTTGCAACCAAAAGGAGATAATATCCAATTTTTAAAACAAGATACAGCTGTAACAGTAAAAGGTGCAGCAGAAGCAGCTGAACCAGGTTCGACTGTTAATGTATATGAAAATGCATCCAAAGGAGAAGTTCTTGGAACAGCTACAGCGGCAGTAGGTGGTTCCTTTACTATCGATTTTACATCTGCTAAAGCCCTAACATCTGTATTTGTATCTTCAAAACAGGATAATTTGGATGAAAGTGCAGCAATTCAAATTAACTTAGCTGTTGCTAGTGCGAAAGTCGATCAAGCGAAATTAGGCTATTCAGTTAGTAACGGGGTTGGTACATTAATTGGCGGCGCAAGTACTGCTGCAGCAAATGCAATCATGAATGTCTATCCTAATGAGACTGCTAATGCGAGTGAAAGATTAGTCACTAACGAAGTAAAAGCAAGTACTTCAGGAGATTTTACTATTACTATCAACAATGCTCCTGACACGGTATATGTAACTCAAATGACAACTAGCGGTAAAGGAATCATGTTAGAAAGTATTCCTGTATCCGTTACAAAAGCAGATACATCTGTAATTTCAACAATTAAAGACGTCCGAGAGTCTGATGCAAAGGGGCAGCCTGTGAACTTAAATAAAACCTTCACGGTTGAAGGTGTTGCCACTGTTGACAACCAAATTCTTGGAACTCAAAAACAAAACTTCTATATTCAAGATGGTACAGCAGGCATCAACATTTTTGGTTCATTGGAAACTCCATTTAAGACACTTAAAGGTGATAAAGTTCGCGTTACTGGTAAAATTTTAGTTTACAATGGTTTAACAGAACTAGAGGCTACTTCTATTGTAAAAGTTAGTGAAGGTAATCCAATACCAGATGCGAAAACGCTAACAATAAATGATTTATTATCTAACTATGCAGTGGCAGAGCCGCTTGAAGGTAGTCTTGTAACAGTGACAGGTAAAGTTTCTGCCGTGGCAGTAACTGGTGTAAATTATAATGTCACTTTTGTAGATGAAAATCTGAAAGCAACTACATTAAGGGTTATGGGAGCGACAGGTATTAAACCTGATACTGACCTTGTGTTAGGTAAAAGTTATACTGTTACAGGTGTACTAGGCCAATATACTACAAATGTGTCTGCCACTAACGGGTACCAACTTTACCCTCGTGATGTGAAGGATATTGCTCCAATTCTAGGTATTACACATTCAGCGTTAAAAGAAGTTTACAAAGGCACAGATGTTGAATTTGAGGCAAATGCAGATGGTGCAGAAACTGTTATTGCATATTACCGAGCTGCTGGAGTTACTGAATATACCCCGGTACCAATGAATGGCAGTGAAGGTCGCTACACAGTAACATTAGAAGCAGTCAATGTGCCTCAAGATGGTTTCGACTATTATATTGAAGCCAAAGCAGGTGAGCAAGCACAAACAGCTGGAACAAGTGCAGCACCAAATGCAGTAACGGTAATTGAGGACAAAGTTGGTCCAGAAATTAGCGGCGAGACACCACAAAATGATACGAAAGTAGAAAGTCCACAGCCTGAGATTTCCGCTTTGATTAACGACCCAAGCGGTGTTGATGACAAGACAGTACAAATGTGGCTGGATGATCAAGAGCTAACAGCACCAGCTGCATCCATTAGCAAAACACAGGTAAAATACAAACCTGAGAAAGAACTTTCACTTGGAAAGCACACCGTGAAGGTTTCAGCAAAAGATATAAAAGGTAACGCAAGTGAAAAACAATGGACGTTTGAAGTCGTTTCACGTTTTACAGGTGGAAATCACTATCGTGGTACAACACACAACCACACAAACATCTCACATGATGGTGCAGGTACACCTGAGGATGCTGTAAAAGCAGGTAAAGCCCACCATTATGATTGGTTTGCATTCTCTGACCATTCACATGATATTGACCCTGAAAAACTTGGTACAGATACTGAAGTCCGTGATGGTATGCAGGAACGTACTGGTGGTGATCAGTGGCAATTAACAAAAGACCTTGCCAAAAAATACACAAACAGTGATTATGTCGTATTCCCGGCATTTGAAATGACCTCTACTACATGGGGACATTCAAATATCTTCGGTTCAGATAATTTTATCGATCGAAACATTAATGGGAAGCAGTACCAAGACTTAAGCCAATATTATGCATGGGTAATGACATATGATGACATCGTTGGCCAATTTAATCACCCAGATATGTCTGCAAATGCATTTAACAACTTTAAACCATACAATAAAGACGTAGATAAATTATTTACGATGTTAGAAGTTGGAAATGGTTCTGGACATTATGGATATGCAAATGCTGAAGGTAAATTCTACTCGGCATTAGATTTAGGCTGGCATGTAGCGCCAACTTATGGCGAAGACAACCATGAAGGAACATGGGGCCAAGTCAATGCCCGTACTGTTATCGTTGCAGATGATCTGACTCAAGAATCTCTTCTTCATTCGATGCGTAATATGCGCGTATACATGGAAGAAGATCCAAATTTCACTTTGGAAGTATTAGCGAATGGATACTTTATGGGTTCCACAGTTGATAGCAAAACATTAAAGTTTGACATTAAAGGAAGCGATTTGGTAGCCGAAGCACATAATGAAAGTGACTATAAATACCTTCCGACTTCTTACAAATCAGATGATAGAATTGCAAAGGTTGAATTGATTACGAATGGTGGAAAAGTAGTGGAGTCTATTTCTCCAATGGAAAAAGATTTTACATGGAACCCGTCTTATAAGGTAAGCGGAGGCCAACAGTGGTTTGTTGTTAAAGTTACACAAATGGATGGCGAACGAATTTATTCTTCACCAATCTGGTCAAAAGAAGAATCTGTTGATGTAAAAGTAAATGATATTAATATTGATGGTGGCGTTATTATTGGTGGGAACCCTTCTACATTGACGGCAACAGTTGCTAATAATGGTACGGAAGTTGTTAAAAATCTTAAAGTAGACTTCTATTACGATGAAGTAAAATCTGATAATTTTATCGGAACGAATAACATCTCATCTATTCTAACTAAGAGTTCAGCAACGGCAACAGCTACATGGGTAAGCCCAATAAAAGGCGACCATCAGCTGATTGTAGTTGTGACCTCAAATGAAGGTCTCGATCTTGGTGATGTGAAATATACGTTACCGGTAAAAATTAAAGAACCACTTGGAATTAAAGTATTAATCGATGCGAACCACGGCAACGAAAATACAAGTGCTGACAGTGGATCGTATAAGGATAACTTAAAAGCTTATACACTTCTTCTTCAAAAAGAGGGATACACTGTAAATGAAAATAAAGTAGCTCTTACCGATGAAGTATTAAGTACTGTGACAGTATTAGTTCTTACACATGCAAGAACAGCCCTTACAAATGCTGAAAATACTGCAGTTGCAAAGTTTGTGAAAAATGGCGGTTCCTTATTAATGGCTGGAAAGAGCAACAATGGCTCCACAGATCCTACTGTAAATAATAACTTGCTGAGTGAAATGGGCTCGGCTATCCGAATGGGTAATGATGGAGTATTTGATGATAGCAAGACCGGCAACTTCTGGAGCGATCCAAAGGTAAGTCCTTATGCTGTTAGAGTATACCCTGGATTAGTTTCTAATTATATTACGGATCGCGTATCTTTCGTCGATTACTATAGTGGAACAAGCTTGTCAGGGGCTAATAATCAGCCACTAACAGCAAGCGGTACGGTTACGATCCTTGCGAAAGGAAATGAAACGACCTACCAAGGAAATATTAAAGGTGGAAATACGTATGATAATGTTTCAGATGAGACTGGTGGATCAGCCATTCCTTTAATTGCCTCAGAGGAAATTGAAAAAGGACGTATTGTTGTTTCAGGTATGAACATCTTTAATGACAAACAAATGGATGAATCGTATGAACCAAAAGGAAACGACGAATTATCACTAAATGCGATAAATTGGTTAGCGCATCGTGAAACAAAGGTTTCAAAAATTGCTGACGTTAGAAAATTAGCAGATGAAACAGATGTTGTTGTGGAAGGTACAGTTACGACTGGAGCAGGAGTATTCTTTGATGCTTTCAACCTACAGGATGAAACTGGCGGCATCATGGCATTCCAAGAAGTCCCAGATGGTTCTTTAAAACCAGGCGATAAAGTACGTGTTTATGGCCATACGAAGACTTTTGATAATAACAAAGAATTAGAGTTTATCAATTTCTCTAATGACGTTATTAAAATCGGTACTGGTGAACCTCTTCAACCGAAAGATGTGACTACTGGTTCAGCGACAGCTGATGAAAATATAGGACTGTTAGTGAAAGCAACAGGCAAAGTCATTTCCATTGCTGACGAAAGCTCCTACATTATCAATGACGGTTCCGGTGATTTGCTTGTCTTCGTAGACGGATACATCGCAAATCAATCGGGTAAAGTACCAAATATGAAAGTCGGCGATACACTTGAAGCTGTCGGCATATCTGGTGATTTCGCAAGCGGTAAACGAATTCGAGTACGTGATACAAAAGAATTAAAAGTGAATTCAGGAGATCCAATAGAACCAGGAAATCCGGTAGATCCAGGAGATTCAGTAGATCCATCAAATCCAGGAAATCCAGTTGGTCCAGGGGAGTCAAAAGATCCATCACAACCTCCGACGACTGAACCAGGAAATGGTGTAATTAATCAAGAGGCTGTCTTGAATCAAATAAACGATTCGAAAGCAAAAGAAGTAAAGGTAGTTATTTCAGCCCCAACCTCGGCAGTACCAACAGTTAAGGCGGAAGTTCCTCTTTCTGTCTTGAAAAGTCTAGTAACATCAAACAAACCGTTTACGATACATGCAGGTAAGACGGAAATTTCTATTCCACACAATATATTGAAAGATATGGAGGCAGCGACATCAAGCAAAGCATCCATTATTGTGACACTTGCGAAAGACGCAGTAAATGTTGTACAAGGAAAAGTACTTTCTGATGTATATGATTTCACGATTACGGTTGAAAAAGATGGGAAATCATCAAACGTTTCATTGTTCTCCAAACCAATTGAAGTAAAAATCGCGGTCGACTCGGCTTCTGTAAAGGACAAGCGTAAAGTGGCTGCCTACTTCATGAATGAGAAAACAGGCGCGTTTGAATATGTTGGCGGGAAATATGTAAATGACAAATTAGTTTTTCAGACACATCACTTCTCAAAATTTGTAATTTTAGAGACAGCTAAGACGTTTAACGATATTCGAAATTATTGGGCACAGGATGAAATTGAAGTATTGGCATCTCGCTCTACTATAGCTGGGAAAACAAGTACGATGTTCAATCCGGCTGGCGATATTACACGAGCTGAATTTACGGTGTTAATTACTCGTGCACTAAATCTGCCGCTTAGTACTTACGAAGGGACATTCAAAGATGTCGCGAAGAGTAAAGAGTGGGCATACCCAGGCATCGAAGCGGCATATCGTGCAGGAATTGTTAAAGGTAAAACGAAGGATCGTTTCGACCCAGAGGGATTGATTACACGTGAAGAAATCGCAGCGATGACTATTCGTGCCATCCAATATCAGGATGATTCTCTCCTACTCAATCTTGACACTACTAAGACTTTTGTAGATGATTCGAAAATCGGTTCTTTTGCAAAAGACGCTGTTAAAAAATCAGCAGCATTAGGTATTGTAAAAGGTCGAACAAACAAAACTTTTGATCCGAAAGCGAATGTAACTCGTGCAGAAGCGGCGGTCATTCTTTACCGATCATTAGAACAACTAAAAGCTTTCTAATTTATGAATACAAAAACGGAACCTCACAATTGCGAGGTTCCGTTTTTGATTACTTGTAGCAGAGTTTACGAAAAGTGCCTCCGTATTAATGCAAGGACACAAGATCCCGAATTTCATCTGTTGATAATTCGGTAATCCAATTGTCACCGTTAATGATTTCGTCGTTCAAAGCTTGTTTTTTATCAATCATCATGTCAATTTTTTCTTCAAGAGTTCCGGTGCAAATGAGCTTATGGACATGGACAAAACGTTTTTGACCAATCCGATAGGCTCGATCGGTTGCCTGGTTCTCAACAGCAGGATTCCACCAGCGGTCATAGTGAATAACATGATTGGCTGTGGTTAGGTTCAATCCAGTTCCACCCGCTTTAAGCGATAGGATGAAGATCGGAAATTCGCCTGCCTGGAATCTGGCAATCATCGTATCTCGCTGTGCTTTACTAGCACTGCCGTTTAGGAAGGGTACCTCGATGTTATACCGCTTCTCTAACAATTCCTTCATCATATTCCCCATCCCGATATATTGCGTGAAGATGAGGCAGCTTTCCTGGCTCTCCTGAACAGCATCAACCAGCTCGGTTAGCTTTTCGAGTTTACCCGAGCGTTTGCTTTTTGCCATAATATCTGATGTAGCATCTTCTTTTAAGTATAAAGCAGGATGGTTGCACAATTGCTTCAATTTGTTTAGCATCTTCAGAATAATTCCCTTTTTCTCAAACGCTGACAGCTTTTCAATGTCTGTAAAGGTATCTTTAATAAGCTGCTCATAGAGTGAAGCCTGTTCCGTTGTTAAAGGAACATATTCCTTTTGTTCCTGCTTATCCGGGAGATTAAGGGCAACATCTTTATCCTTTTTCGTTCTTCTTAACAGAAATGGTGTAATCAGGCGTTGCAACTCTTTAATTTTGTCCTTTTGATCTTCACGTTCAATCGTAGCGACATATTTATCCGAGAATTGCTTAAGTGATCCAAGATAGCCTTTGTTGATAAAATCAAAAATCGCCCATAATTCGCTTAATCGGTTTTCCATCGGTGTACCGGTAAGAGCGACATGATGGCGGCCTTTAAACTTCCGAACGGAACGAGATTGCTTTGTTTGGGCATTTTTAATATTTTGCGCTTCATCAAGAATAATCGTATTCCAATAAACGGATGAGAGGGCATCAAAATCATGATGAGTGATCCCATATGAAGTCAACACGATATCATATTTTGCGATTGTTTGAACAAAGGCTTCACCTTTCACACGAGTTGTTCCATAATGCAGGTAAACCTTTAAATTTGGTGAGAATCGTTCTAGTTCCCGCTGCCAATTACCAAGGACAGATGTTGGACAGATAATAAGGGAGGCTTGAACCGGAATAGCTTCTTTTTGAATATCCAAAACGTCTTCGGTTGTGCTCCCTTCAGCATCTTCTTCATTTTCTTGGGTTTCCACAATCGCCTGAGGAATAACAGCTTCTTCTTGATCTTCCGCATCAATCACAGAGGGGTTCTCCTTATGTTGCAGTTCTTTTACGTGCTGTAAGTAGGTAATCATTTGTACAGTTTTTCCAAGACCCATATCATCTGCGAGGCAGGCGCCAAAGCCATGCTCCCGTAGAAATAAAAGCCAGCTCATACCAAGTGATTGATAAGGTCTGAGCTCACCATGGAAGGTCTTTGGTGCAGGTAGAATCGGAATGTTCTTCGTTTCACGTAAACGGCTGACCATTTTACGAAGCTCTTGATTTAATTCGAATTGAATGTGCAACATTTGATTCGTATCATCATCTTCTACTTCATCTTGTTCATTCATGAATTCCTGTTGCAGTAAATCGGTTAACTGTAAGCCTTTGTCGTTGGCTGTTTCCATGAGTTCTTGAATTTGTTTGATGAATTGTGGATCCAGCTTGACCCATTGCCCACGGATATAGACAAGGCGTCGCTTTTCATTTACGAGATTTTGGAACTCGGCTTCTGAAAGGTCTTCTCCATTCAAGGAAAATCGCCAGTCAAAGTCCATTAAGGCTTGCATTCCAACATACGAAGGACCACGATTTGAAGAGCTTTTTACTCTCGCTTTGACTTTCAGGGAAGACTCTTTTAGAGCCATCCACCAAGAAGGAAGCAGGATTTCAGCTCCTAAAAACAACAGCTTTTCACTAGCATCCGTTAGAAAATCCCAAGCTTCCGGCTCACTTAGTTCCTCTTTGAAGCCATTCGCTGCAAACCTGAGCCATGGAATGACGGAAACCCAGCGCTCGACGGTTCGTTTGATTTCACTGGCATATTTATTCCAGCCGCGTGGTAATCGTTTAGCTGGATAATCAATCACAACGTCTTCTTCTTTTTTTGAACGTAAAAAAGTAGTCAAATTCCACGGACCTACTCCGTCAATCGGCTCCGTTAATTTCAACCCGATGACGAAAGGTTTAGTATCTTCTTCAATCCCTAACCAAGCACTCCAGCTTTCTTCATCAAAAAAGGTTTGCAATTCTTCAGCTGTAAGTCGAGTGTCTTTTAAAGCAGTAAGTGCTTCATCCCATTTATTTTTAAGGCTTGAATAGCTGGAAAGATAAGCGTTCGCTGCATCGTTATACCATGCTTCAATAAACGCCTGTTTCGTTTCTTCATTTTCAGCGTGAATATCTGTGTAGACTTTTTCCTCCCAAAAGGCAGGTACGAATTCCTCAAGTACTTCCTCTGGCAATGTCCAACCGACCTGTTCATGTTGCAGGCTAGTAAAGTCAGGTACGGGCACGCCCTTTTCAATCGATTCATGAAGGACAGGTGCCGCTGAGAGACATAGAGAAGAGAGCTCTGACCATTCCCAGTCAATAAATGAGTTAAATCCTTCTTTAGAAAATAAATTCAGAAGGACCCAGGCATTGACGATAAATACTGGAATGGTATCGATCGTATCAACAGTCAGTCTGGTGCCGTAGAAGCTTGCTTCATCCCAAGAGAATAACAGCCTACGAACAGATTCGGGATTTACATATGTATTTTCAGGGGTGACGATGGCAATGGAGTATTTCCCGCTTCCGATTGCTGCAATTTTTACTTTTAATGTTTTTCGGTTATCCATCGATTAGCTTACTCCTTTGCAGTTCTTCTTGAAAAGCCCGCAATCGTTTTGTGGAAAGAGAGATATAGTCCAAGTAATTCTCGAATACATTCTCCTGTTTCATCTTTTTATAGATCGTTCGCATTTTTTTCAAATACCGAACGGCTTGTTTGTAGGCAGCCCGGTTTTTTAAAGAAACAGTTTGCTGTACGGCATGGTGGTAAAGCGGCAGGATAATCTTAGGGTCGCTCGCTACAACCGTTTTAATCATGTCTTGGCCGATTGCATCAAGCGTTACGCCAGAATAAATAATTAAATCCGTCCACTTTTTATAATTTTGCTGCTCAAAAAGAAACATCGAGTATTCCCAATAACTATATGGAAGCGCTTCTCGGTAAAATTTTTCAAGTAAATCAAAGCGTTTCAATTTCGTACAAGAAGCATAGATCGGTTTCGCTAAGATACGAACATGGTCATTACAAGCATAATAATCATTTATATCCGTTAAATAATCATTCAGATTTCGGATAATAAATTCAATAAAAGGCAAATTTCGTTGATGTGTGTCCTGGTCCGCAAATTGTTTCATCCAATAATATAGATAAGGACAATCGTTAAATGTGAGATTTTGCAACAATGGTATCGCCTTGTCATATTGGTTATCCAGTACGTAGAGGTGAATAGCAGCAATGGAGTGAGTCGAGCGCTCTATCTCACTTAAAGTTGACGTCGAAAGCTTCTTTTCGATTCGTTCTGACTCTACTTTTCTAGGTGCTTTCTTCGAGAATAAATGGGTCCATAGTTCACGATATAAATCGACTTTTTCATATTCCAATCCTTCATTGCCCCGTAGTAGATCGATTGTATCTTCGGATAGATTGCTTATAAAGGAATCAAAGGCGAATGGACGTGATCGGTTTGCTAAGCGGTAAATCATCGAATGCAAAGAATCGAATAAATCGTCGACTAGCTGGTAAAAGGCCCGTATGGTATAGGGTTGGTTTCGATGTTCATCCATCAGCTTGAATGTGTTCAGTAAAGTGAATGTGGACGTGATGAATTGATAAAGTAATTTCCAATTCGATTCCCTAGGAGCTTTAGACATAAGCGTTGATTTATAGTGCTGGATATGATTTTCCATGACAAAAGAGTTCTCTGTGAATCGATCTTCGATTAGTTCTGTGAAAGACTCTCTCGTGAAATTCTTCCAGCTATCATAGCTTTGTTCGAACGGTTCTGATTCTGTCAGTAGGGTACTAGCAGGTTTAACCGGAAGCGTTGCTTGAGTTTTTGTATTCTTGTCGCTTTGAGACCAGTTAAGGACCCAATCCGCTGGACTAGAAATGCTCGCGTACAAGTGAAAAAACACCGCAATCTTGTGCGTACAGATCGATTGATGATCACATGTGCATTCAGATGCAACCCAAAATAGCATATCGAATTCAACCTCTTTTGGCGTTCCGTCCTGAACAACAGCATAAACCGAGCTCTCTTCCTCAGAAGTCACCTTAACTAACCCCTGACGGTAAAGAGAAAGCCCCTCACGAACCGTCAACTGATCCTCATCCACCGAAGGACGAAGCAACCGGCTAAGCTCCTCCGCCAAAAACAACAAATCGTCCATACAGCACCTCCAAGGGGTCAGACCCCATTTCCCAAAATAATAATTGAATAAAAAACATTGATATAATAGTATTTAATCAAGGGTACTTTAGGGGTCAGACCCTATTTCCCAAACTTGAAAGGATTGATCATGAATATGCCAAGAAAGAACAGAGTGTGGTTTCCTGGTGCAATATATCATATTACGTGCCGTGGTAATCGCCGAGGTGACATTTTTTATGATGATATTGATCGTTTGAATTATCTTTATTATCTGGAAGATACTAGAGTGAAATATTTTTTTCACTTACATGCGTATTGTTTAATGACGAACCATCTCCATTTATTACTGGAAACAAAGGATAACCCTCCTGGAAATATTATGAGAAAGTTAAACTCACGCTATGCCATTTCCTTTAACAAACGCCACAACCTTGACGGCCACGTATTCCAAGGACGTTATCATGCCGTGATGATTGATTCCCACGAACACTTCACAAGCACAAGCCGCTACATTCATCTTAATCCCGTTAAGGCCAATATCGTCCAAAAACCAGAACAATATAAGTGGAGCAGCTATTCTGCATACGCCAAAGGCACTCCAAACCGACACATCATCACAAATGAAATCCTCCGTTACTTTCAAACCCCAGCCAACTACACCAGCTACGTGCAGGGGTCAGACCCTATTTCCCAGAATTAATCTACATCAATAACCCTAGTTGTAGCAAGGGTTTGTTCATCATACATGAGGGGTCAGACCCCATTTCCCGAGTTCATCTTATCATTATACTTCATTTTAGGGTGAATTTTTAGGGGAGAGTTTGTGTTTTGGTGTAATTGAATTGATATGAAAACCAGACCGCTATGTTCTCGGTCTGGTTGGAGAGATTAAAGAGTTTTCCAGTTATCTAATTTCTGTGAGATAAAAGAGGTGAAGCGTGTGTCATTCTGGAGGTTGAAGATTAACTTTGCCTTTTCCATATACTTTTCAGCAAGAATAAGGTCACCTAAGAGCTCGTAATTATAACCTGTATGATAGTGTAGTTCTCCTAATAAATAAAGATTACTTTTCTGAATGCACCATTCAATACCATCGAGGCAGAAATTATTGGACCTTTCATAATCCTGTAACCGTGTCAACGTTCGAGCAGTATTATAGTATATCCGTATTTTCACCGTATTATCAACTAGATAAGGAATGGTGTTAACGAATTGATAAGCATCCTTATAAGTAGAGAGTGCTTTCTTCAATTGCTTTTCTTCGAATAAAATAACGCCGATGCTCAACAAGATTTCAATTTCTCGCTCTGAATGCACTTTATTCGAAGTTTGGGTCAACAGAATCGCATCTTTTAAAATATTGATAGATTTGACAGAATCGCGATATAACTCGTAATGATAGATTCCCTTATGCCACAACAGCAGTTGATAATTGCGTTTATGTTGCTTGAATAACGGATTGTTCTCCTCTGCTACCACGATGTCCCTAATCTCTTGGTAATTCATCGTCCTTCTTGCATTTCTTAATTGATTTATTACCTCGTTAACATAATCGAGGCGAGGCGTCATCCCCATATCGAAAAAATAATTTACATCAACACCGAGTTTTTGGGAAATTAAGTATAGCGTTGAAGCATAGGGGAAAACGTCCCCTTTTTCAAGTTTACTAATCTGTGCTTGTGTACAAATTCCTTCAGCAAGCTCTTCCTGTGAAAGTTTCATTTGTTTTCTAAGTTCTTTAATTTTATGTCCGATTGCTAAAAAATCCATGCTAACCCCCTATGTAAATATTCCTAGAGTTATATTTCTATACAAATACGGAAGAAATCATGCTAGTTTTACATGGTTTCTCTAAATTAAAGCGGCGACAAGGCTAAATCCCGATTTTTATGTCTGTGGTTAAATATAAATATAGAATTTATTTCTATTAAAATCCAATAATAATTAAGGAAAAGGGAGGAAGTACCTATGAAAAAGAAGATAGTTGGGATGATATTTGCATTATTTGTAGTAGCAGGCTTAAGCTTTATCGGTGTTTCAACTGGAACTTCAGGTGGATCAGTAGGAACTTTCGAATTACCGTCAGAATATTAATCATAAAAGATAGAATGAAAGTTTTACTGGCACTTTCCCTGTGGAGAGTGTCTTTTGTTTCTAAATCACTACTCTTATACTAATTTTTTCAGCTGGTCGAATTACCTATTTTGGAATTTTTATCTCAACCCTAAGCCATTTTTCACAAAAAATATTCCTATGGTTATATTTATATACGAAAATCAATTATAAAACTACTTAAATCGATGAAAAACGCCCTAAATGGCAAAATACGCCGGAAATTGCAGTTTTATCTCTAATGAGAAAAGTGCTTAAATGAATGTGAGTATTCGTTATTTAGCAAAACAAGTTTGTTTTGCATTAATAATAATGAACAATTGTTCAAATTTTGAATGTAATTTGGAAATTGTAATAGTCCGATTCTTGAATTTCTGGAAACCCTCAGTTTCTAGTACCAAAGCGTGAAGCATCTTTCGGAAAAAGGGTGTTTCAGTTGCCTGCAAACGGTTGCCTGTTTGCAGGATTTTTTTATTTGTGGGGGCAATCCGTCCGAAGGAACCCAACTATTTCTTTGTTGCTAATCATCCAAATTACCCCCTATGAATTGCAGATATAGTAACCGGTTTTGACCATACTGCCTCTGGGTATAGTAGATTATATAAGATGAATACTGGAGGGGAAATCATGGTTCTAAACAAAGAAACAGATTTTCCTAATGTGAAAAAAGCAAAGTTTCAATTTATTTTCCCTTTTATGTTGGAGGAACATAGAATTGAAGAATTTGTAAATAGATTAATAGAAAAGGACTTCGATTTCTTCGATTTAAATAATGCTGAACAGCAGCAAGCCTATTATGGAGAAAGCCATGTTTCGCATCGTTCACTTGAAAGTTTTTTTCTGCCGAATATAGAACCCATTTTATTTCCACAAACGGATCGAAGAAGAGAAAGCTTCCGCCGGTTTTCGAAACGAACCAATCTTACATGTGAATTTTCTTCCAAGCACCTCGAAACAGATTTCATCATGGATTCCATAGATATTTTCATTTGTCCATTTCATATTGGGCTAATCAATATACGGGTCTCCTTGCCAGAAGGTCTTTCCTATTCAGATGTACTGTTCTTCGGTGACAGATTTCGAGTGCTTGAGCAAATCTCGAATAATGAAGAAAATGCGAAAATAGGGTGTGAGGAAGAAACCTATCAACAGGTGAAGGATTTCATATTTAATAAATTGCTTCAAGATATGAGTTGCTATATCGACGAAAGTAAAATCAAAGATACATACT
The DNA here is from genome assembly GCF_001510645.1 of Paenibacillus sp. FJAT-29882. Lineage (GTDB taxonomy): Bacteria > Bacillota > Bacilli > Bacillales > DSM-1321 > Peribacillus. The sequence continues at coordinate 136,645 of NZ_LMVB01000003.1, forward strand.
TTGGAAGCCTGCCTTTTTTTGTCGACGAGCGGATGTATGTTCTTGGGCATCTTTCCATAACAGAAGATAGTGAGCTTTCTAAAGCCAATCTATTTAGGGCAGGGGAACTGAACGGCTATGATTCTAGTGGAAATCCTTATCTCGGTGCCTTGAATCCGGACTATATCGACCGGTATTACACGAGTCATGTGTATGACCGTTGGGGGGGAGAAACCTATTATGTTACAAGTGAGAATCATTTCGTTTGTTTAACAAAGACAGCTGGTGACATGGAGGAAGAGCTGATTAGCCAAATGCACGGTCAACTTTATTATTCGTTGCTTTTCTTTTTTTACTATAAAATTGTTTTGCTAAAGCTCTCTCATCAGCATTCCTTGATTGATATTGAGAAAGACAAATCCAGAACGGAAGAACTAATTGTCATGATTACGAACTTTTCTGCAAAATTCTATTTTCCCGAGGTGAACAGTACAACAACAGGAAGGGAAATCTCCCAGATGCCGAAGGATATATTCCAAATTGAACGGCTCTATCAAGATGTAAAGGAGACCCTGTATGATTTGTACCAAAGCCAGGATAAACTTTCTGGAAAACGTCAAAATGCCTTGTTGCAAATCCTTACCATTTATACAGTGATATCAGGGATTTTTGGAATGAATTTGGTCATTGAAGACGGTAAAGAAAATTTTTCACTGAGTAAGTTTATGTCCTATACTCCATCTGAGCTTTTTGTCTTTTTTGTGACAATGAGCGGCGTGATTATCTCGTTAATACTAGGCGTCTTTTTCCTAAAAGAATGGATCAGGGAACATAAAAGCCGGAATAATAAAATCTTCTAATAAATAGCTCAGCTCTCTGTACATAAGGGAGCTGTTTTTTTACGTTAACCATCTTTCTAGCAGTCTCAGAAAAAATATTTTATAATGAAAATAGAAATAATTCAGCTATACGATAAATTCAAGGAGGAAAGAATGAAAAAATTTCTTTTTATTTCCATTTTATTTGTAATTTTAGCAGGGTGTTCTGATAAAGGTCCTACGCCAGAAGATCGGTTCGCTGCATATGTGAAGCTTTGGAATGAACAAAAATATGATGAAATGTATAAGTATTTGTCCGCAGAAGCGAAGAAAACCATAAATGTAAAGGATTTCACAAAGCGCTACGAAAAAATCTATGGGGATATTGAAGCAGCTAATTTAACTGTCACGTACAAAAAACCGAAAGAATCCACAGATGATAAAGAGCTGAAAAAGACCGAACTACCTTTTTCCGTCAGCATGGATACAATGGCTGGTCCAGTAGATTTCGACCATAAAGCAATACTCGTCAAAGAAGGGAAAGACGATAAAGAGAATTGGTATATGAATTGGGATGCTACTTATATCTTTCCTGAGCTTGAAGAAGGGGGAAAAGTGTCCATCGCAACCTATCCTGCCATTCGTGGAGAAATTGTTGATCGCAATGAACAATACTTGGCGATGAATGGTTCAGTTGTGGAGGTAGGCATCGTTCCAGAAGAAATGACGGATCAATCAGCAATCATCACACAAACTTCCCAACTTCTAAATATGTCGAAAGAAGAAGTAGAAAAAAAGCTAAATCAATCCTGGGTAAAACCGAACTACTTTGTACCGCTTAAAAAAGTGTCCATTGAGGATATCGCATTAAAGGAAGCCCTCGCAAACATTCCATCGATTCATTTGAATGAAGTGGCAGGCCGTGTGTATCCGTACAAAGAAGTAACGGCTCATCTTATTGGCTATATCGGTGAAATTACTGCTGAAGAGCTGAAAACATGGGAAAAGAAAGGCTATAGAGCAACCGATGTAATCGGAAAAAGAGGAATTGAGCAAATCCTTGAGGAACGTTTAAAAGGAAAACCTGGCGCCAAAATATCCGTCAAGACGGATAGAGGTCAGGAAAAGATCATCGCTGAAAAGAAAGCTGAAGAAGGCGAAAAGATCGTCCTAACGATCGATGTCGAGCTACAACAGCAGATTTTCACCCAATACAAGGGGGAAGTAGGCTCGGCAACAGCACTAAATCCGATAACAGGGGAAACGCTCGCACTTGTTAGCAGCCCATCGTTTGATCCGAACCAATACGTGCTCGGAATGACAGCGGCGAAACAGCAAGCGTTGGAAAGTGATCCGAATAAGCCGCTCATCAACCGCTTTAGTGCAACCTTTTCTCCAGGTTCGACAATTAAAGCGCTCACTGCTTCGATTGCCATGAAAAACGGTGTCGATCCAAATGAAGCAATTGAAATCAAAGGGAAGACATGGAAGAAAGCGAATTGGAAAGATCACAGCATAACGAGGGTATCCACACCAGGTATACCCATCAATATGACCGCCGCATTAGTATACTCTGACAACATATACTTTGCTCAAAAAGCATTGCAACTTGGAACAGATAAATTTTCAAAAGGCTTGAAGGATTTTGGCTTTGAAGAAACCATCCCATTTGAATATGCCATCAAAGCGTCGCAAATTGGGAAAATCGATTCAGAAGGCAGACTTGCCGACAGCGGCTACGGTCAAGGGCAGGTATTGATGAGTCCTTTACATGTAGCGTTAGCGCATACGACGTTTGTGAACGAAGGAAACATGATTGCGCCAAAGCTGTTTCTCGATGGCAATGATAAGCCGGTTTATTGGAAAGAAAATATTATCTCTAAAGATCAAGCTACACAAATGACAAAAATGCTCACTCAAGTTATCTCAAACCGTGCCGGATCTGCCCATTCACTTAGTGAGACAGGCATTCCACTTGCTGGAAAAACAGGAACGGCCGAAATCAAGCAAAGCAAAGAATCAACAGGTACTGAAAACGGCTGGTTCGTAGGCTACAACACAGATAATCCAAGGCTTCTGATGACTTGGATGATGGAAAACGTCAAAGGCAGAGGTGGCAGCCATCTTGTGGTGGATAAGATGAAACCGGTTTGGGTGGACTATCTGAATGGGACCCATGAATAAAATGGAAGAACCTTTATTCGACTTTTTATGCGAATGAAGGTTTTTTTTATTAGCGAAGAAAACAATATTCAGTCGTAGAAGTATAGCAAAAAATGTATTGTAAATTGTTTGTTCTACAATATTAACCATCATTCACCCATTTGTAACAGAAATGTAATAAGGCTTCCGACATGAAATTTGCTAAAATTAAGGTTAATTACATATTAAAGGATGGGGAATGATGAAGAAAGCCCTTTGCACGATGTCGACAGTCGCAGTGATATCCTCTATGATCGCACCATCTGCTTTTGCTGATTCATATACAGTGAAGCAAGGAGATACTTTACATAAAATTGCCCAAGCCAATAAAACAACTGTGGCAAAAGTAAAAGAACTAAATAAGCTGAAATCTGATGCTATATATGTGAACCAGGTTCTGGTAGTGGATAATAAATCTACACCGACAGAGGTTAAGGCCGCATCACAAATAGCCTTTCATAAAACGAATACAACTGTACACACCGTCGTTTCTGGCGACAATTTAACGAGGATTGCGAATGAATATGACATTACCCTCGGTGAATTGAAGAATTTAAACAATCTTACTTCTACCGTGATCTATCCAGGAGATAAGCTGATCGTCTCAGAAACAAAAGGGACGACTGTAGTTGAATTACCAAAAACAGAGACGAACCAAACTTCAAAAGGCCAATCTTATACAGTGAAAACAGGAGACAGCCTTTGGAAAATTGCCAACAGCACGAACACTACAGTATCCAACTTGAAAACAATCAATAATCTTAACACGGATACGGTCTTTCCTGGACAAGTCCTTCAACTTGAAAAGTCTAACAAAACGAATAGTGTGACTACGCCGAGTGTAAGCGGGTCCGACCAAAGCGTTGTAAAGCCAACTCAGCCACAAAACGAAAGTGAAAAATATACGGTAAAAGCTGGTGACACTTTATCTAAAATCGCTTCAAAGTACAGCATGACGATTCACCAATTGAAAACGATCAATCATTTAACGACGGATACAATTTATCTGGGACAATCTTTAGTTATTGATAGTAGCTTACAATCTACTGAAACTTCTATTCCAACCAAGCCTGATTATGTTGCTAATAGTACACAATCAGCATCGGAATTAATTAAGATCGCAAAGGAATTAACTGGTACCCCTTACTCATGGGCAGGCTCATCACCTAGTGGTTTTGACTGCAGTGGGTTCATCTATTATGTATTAAAAAAAGCTGGGCATCAGGTTTCTCGTGTTTCATCTGCTACTTATTTTGATATGGGCAAGAGTGTAAAGACACCACAACCAGGAGACCTTATCTTCTTTGACACGACAACAAATAGCAAAGCGGTTATTTCGCATATGGGAATCTATTTAGGGAATAATGAATTTATCCATGCCAGTTCAAGTCAGGGTGTTACCGTAACATCTATTAATAATTCATACTTTAAAAATAGAATTATGGGCTATAAGAGTTTATAGTATTCTATTCTTATCTGATCTTATGGAGAAAGACCGATTGAGGTATTTAGTAAATAGCAGCCAAACAGCGGTGCAGAGATGCTCTGCTGTTTTTGTTTGCTCATCCATTTATTTTCCTTAATTATATGAAAAAAGATGGGGAATAGCCGATATAAAAAAGTAGGTAAAAGAACTCATTTTCAGTCCTATTAAAATAATTATCTTGTGATATACTATAAATTGGACTTTTATTCCAATTAAATGACAAAAAAATGTTACTTTCGTATTATTTTGATAAGTTTCCATTTTTTTGACTAGGAATGTCGAGATATATGTTAAAATGACTGGGAATATAAAAGGAGGAACGCACAGTAGGATGAAGAAAATTAAATGGCTTCTCAGTATTGTTTTGTTACTTGGTCTTTGGATGCCTTTGGGAAGTGCTAAAGTACAAGCTTCCACTACATTTAAGGATATATCTGCTAATCATCGGGCCTATGAAGAGATTATGTATCTAGCTACAGGGGAGATTGTTAGTGGATCATTAGATGGGAGATTTCTTCCAAGTAATGTCGTGACGAGAGATCAAGCGGCAGCGATGATTGGAAGAGCATTGGATCTAAACGGCCAACAGCGAAAAACAGAATTTAAAGATGTCGGATCTGGTAATTTTGCCTCTGGATATATACAATCTGCGGTGGACAAGAAGATTCTTTCAGGTTATGGTGGAGGAATTTTCAGACCGGAAACCGTTGTTACCCGTGGAGAAATGGCGGTTATGATTAGTAAAGCTTTTGACTATGATTTCGGTGGCTCCCTATCAGGTGCAGCCAACGCCTTGATGAGCAGAGGAATTGCTCAAGGAATGACAAATGGGACATTTGGAGCGGATTATCAATTAACTCGAATGGATTTCTCAATATTTTTAGCTAGGGCAATTAATTACAAATTGCGTGTTAAACCTACTGTTGCCTTTCAAAACGAATTATTTGTAACATCAGATTCATTAAACGTGCGTTCAGGCCCGTCTACGAAATACTCTAATGTTGCTACATTGAAAAAAGGTACAAGCGTTCAAACAGCGTATAAAGTTGGTAATTGGATATACATACAATCAGGAGCAACAGAGGGCTTTGTTCATAATTCATACATAAGTTCTTCAGTAAATACTCCTCCTCCAACACAACCGCCGACAAATTCACCTTTGGCAAGTAAAACGATTGTCATCGATCCAGGTCACGGTGGGTCAGATTCTGGAGCGGTTGGGTTTGGTCTTTATGAAAAAACGGCTGTCCTTGATACTGCACTAAAGGTCAAGGAATTATTAAAACAAACACCATTTGATGTTCAACTTACTAGAGAGAAGGACGTATTCATCTCTTTAAATAATCGATCTGCTTTTGCTAATAATTTAAAAGCGGATATTTTCGTCAGTATCCACGCGAATTCTTCCACCAGCAGTAGTGCGAGTGGAACAGAAACCTACTATTATAGTGCTGCTGCGACTAATACGAGAATTGAAGAAAGCAAGAAATTAGCTAGTGCTATCCAAACAAGACTTATTGAAGCCTGGAATCTTAAGGATCGCGGAGAAAAGGGTGCCAATTTTTCAGTAATAAGGCAGACGAATATGCCTGCAGTACTTGCAGAATTAGGCTTTATCAGTAATGCCTCTGATAATGCGAAGTTAAAATCACCAGAATGGCGTCAAAAAGCTGCTGATGCCATTTACTTAGGAATATTGGATTATTATAAAGAGAATGGCTATGATGTTACGAAACTTTATAATATAGTAAATTAATAATCAAGGAGTCTTCTAGGCTCCTTTTTTCTATTCAAAAAGGAGAGTAGATGCGATGAAGAAGAATGTATGGTCAAATTTCTTATTCTTTTTACTGCTTTTTTTACTCCCTGTTACTACTTTTGCGGAGCAAGAGTCAACAGGATTTAGTAGGGAAAATATAATGTTCGAAAACGAAATTGATTATGACCTTTTACATGAATTAGACTCATCTATTATTTATGAGTATAAGTCGATTAATGCGGTTACAATCGATCTCTCAAAGGAAAAGGTCAATCAATTAAAGAATTCTCCATCTGTAAAATCTGTATACGAAGATCAGGCTGTTCAAGTCAGTTCTCAGAAAACACCGTGGTCACATAAAAATCTGAATCTCGTAAGTATTTCGCCAAGCAAGTTAACGGGAAATGGCATTAGGATTGCTATTATCGATTCTGGAGTAGACACTACACATCCTGACTTGAACATAACAGGCGGGGTATGTGTTCTCGATATTTCAGTAAAACCAGACGCATGTAAAAACTCTTATCAAGATGAATTTGGACATGGAACTCATGTTGCCGGAATTATCGGAGCGCAGGATAACCAGATAGGATATGTCGGCATTGCACCAAAAGCAAAAATATACGGAGTAAAAGCTTTAGATGAAAAAGGAATTGGGAATACTTCTTCTATTCTGGCTGGAATTGAGTGGTCCATCCAGCATAATATAGACATTATCAACCTAAGCCTAACCACTCCAGAGGAAGACCCAACAATGAAAGCCTTGCTAGACAAAGCTTACGAGAAGGGGATTCTTATCGTTGCTGCAGCTGGAAATGAGGGACATAAAACAGGAAAAGAACAAAATGTTTTATATCCTGCAAAGTTTTCAAGTGTAATCGCTGTTTCAGCAACTAACAAGAATAATAGAATCATTCCGTCCTCATCAGTTGGAAAGGAAGTCGAATTATCTGCACCTGGTGATGCAATTGTAAGTACCTATCCTCTTAGTATCAATGAAACGGGGTACGAAACACTTACGGGGACCTCAATGGCAGCCCCTCATGTTACAGCACTTGCTGCACTCTACATGGAAAAGTATCCGAAATATACAAACAAACAAATACGCCAGAAACTTCAAGACAACGCGAAGGACCTGGGAGCTATTGGACGTGATTCGTTGTATGGAATCGGTCTAGCGCAGGTAGATCAATCGTCTTTAAACGAATTGGCAACGAAAGTCATAACAAACCAAAGCGTTAATGGTAGAGTTACAATCACTATAACTTCTCTACCAGCGGATGCAAAGAGCTATAATCTATACCGTTTTGGCAGTTTGATCTTGGAAAATGAAACATCTGATACGATTGAGGATTATGGAAAACAAGGAAAGATTGACTATCAATTAGTTCCGATAACTGAAGGGGTAGAGAGACTTGACCAAGCAGCTACTTTTACAGTGGATCTTCAAACTCCAGTTATCCCCGACTTAAATAATGAAGTATGGTACACGCGCAATTTGATGTACTTGCACGAAAATAAAATCATGCAAGGGTATTCGAATGGTCAAGTTAAACCAACCCAGCTCGTGACAAGAGCCGAGGCAATCAGTATGCTTGGTCGGGCCCTGGGCCATTCTGGAGCCAAGAAAGCGACTGTGTTCAAAGATGTATCTGCACAAAACTTTGCCTCTGGCTATATTCAACAGGCTTATGACATAGGGATTTTACAAGGCTTCCCAGATGGAACCTTCCGTCCGGATCAGCAGGTGACTAGAGCAGAAATGGCCATTCTTTTGTCGAAAGCATATAAGTTATCAACCGACTCTGGATTAACATTCAAAGATGTTTCTTCAAATGTAACTGGCTATCAAGCTATTAATCTCGTAGCTTCTGCTGGCATTACACGAGGATATGAAGATGGAACCTTCCGTCCATATGCTAAAATGAGCCGCTCGAATTATGCTGTATTTCTATCAAAAGCGAATAACCCTCATTTAAAATAAAGAAGAATCCTGTTGAAACATTATGTTTTAACAGGATTTTTAATAAAGTATTTCATAATTTTCCCCCACTTTATACAAATATCCCAATAAATCTACTTTGTAACACAAATGTAAAATAAAAACGGCGCAAAAATTGCTAAGATACTACTATAAAGATTAAATTTCGATAAAATACATAAAAAGATAGAATAGGAGATATTATGAAACGGGTTATTAGTAGTTTATTAATTATCGGGTTATTATTCTCTTGGCTTCCAACTTTCAAAGCAGAGGCGGCTACGGAAAAAGACCTGCTAAATATTGCAAAGTCGTATCTAGGTGTTCCATATTTGACGGGGGGATCGAGCCCAAGTGGCTTCGACTGTTCCGGATTTTTAATTTATGTTTTTAATAAGCTTGGGGTTTCGCTACCGAGAACCGCGGCTGAGCAAGCCACCGTCGGAAAAAGTGTAGACAAATCCGCCTTACAACCAGGGGACCTGGTATTTTTCAAAAATACAGTTTCAGGTAAAAGTGGCATAACGCACTCCGGAATATATGTAGGCGACAACTCATTTATAAGTGCAACGAGCAGTAAAGGAATTGCGATCGTATCGCTAAATAATACATATTGGGCTCCTAAATATGCAGGAGCAAAGCGAATTTCTGATATAGCAAGTAGTAGCGATACATTCAGTGATATTGACTCAGATTTCTTTGCAAAAGAAGCGATTCAGCAATTAAACGTACAACAGGTAATCCAAGGCTTTGAAGACGGCACTTTCCGTCCTGATGAATCTGTTACAAGAGAGCAAGCAGCAGCGATCATTAACAGAGTTTTAAAGAAAAAAACTACTAGTCTGTATTCATATAAAGATGTTGCCACTTCATCAAGATTTGCAGCAGATATAGCGGCTATTAAAGAGCTCGGGGTTATTAACGGCTTTGAAGACGGCACCTTCCGTCCTAAGGAAACAATGACTCGGGCGCAGATGGCCATCATTGTCCAAAATGCTTTCCAACTTGATAAAAAAATAACATATTCAGCGTCTAGCACAGTCTACAGTGATGTCCCACCTGGATATAGGGCATATAGTGCTATCATGATTATGCGAAAAATCGATACAACATCAGGTTTCCAAACCCCAGTATATCGCACAGGAGATAACGCTACTCGCGCGTTCTTCTCGGCGGCAATTTATAATGCGATCAATTTATAATAATGATGTGAATCAAAGAGGATGACTTATAAAGGTCTGACCTTGTACTCCATATACAGGATGAATGAGCGTTATCTTAAACTGTATTTGATGGTTACGGGTCTGCCTTTTTTTTAGATTAGTAGATTTACAGAAGTTACCTGCTAGAAAACGTAATTAATATGAAAATATCATTATACTATCAACTGATTTTTGGTAGAATTATTATATTAATGTAAAAATAATTAATTTAGGTATTTTTTACAAATTTCTATTCAATCAGGCGCAGACAAAATGATGGAAACGAAAGGGAGTTTACCATGAAGAAAATAATGACGATCCTCTTAAGTCTTTTGCTAGTAGTTTCATTATTACCTATTAAACAAGCAAAAGCTGCAGATGATCTGACAAATCATTCATTGGAATTTGAAATGCGAGAAATGATAAAAAAAGGTGTTCTTTTTGGTTATTCAAACGGAAAATATGCACCAAATCAAGATGTTTCGAGAGCGCAGTTTGCAGCATTTATCTCGCGTGCACTTGGGTTAACTGGAGGTACTACTAAGTTTTCGGATGTTCCTGCAACGGCTCCATTGGCAAGTGAAATCAATGCCGCGGTTGAAGCTGGCATTATCACAGGCTACCAAAATGGTAAATTTGGTCCGAATGACACAATCACGAGGGAACAAACTGCGAATATGATTGATAAATCTCTTTCTTTCCTAAAGGTCCCACGTGAAAAGGGCTCATTGAATTTTACCGATGCAAATCTAATTACAAGCTCTATTTCAAGAGCATCCATTGCAAATATGGTCTCACTAAACATAATTGCGGGTATTCCGAATTATACAAATGGAAAGCAAAATGGCAGTTTGCGCTTTGATCCAAAAGGCGAAACGACACGTGCCCAAGCAGCTGCATTTATTTACAGAATGCTTAAGGCGGTTGAAGTATATGAAGAGAATACAGATCCAGGGGCTACTCCGGAACCAGAACCAACACCGGAACCAAAACCGGAGCCTAGCGCTTTCAAAGTTGCTACTATTGCGGCTGATGGATCAATTACAGAAGGCACTAAAAAATATACCACTCTAGATGAAGCAGATCGTGCTATTACGAATAAAGCTACACAGATTGTCATGTATAATGGCAAAATTGTAAAAATGGCAAATGGAATCGTAGTTGCGAATCCTTCGGTTGAACAAAACACGACAGTCATTTATCAGTCCGACTTAAAAACAGTCATGATGCCTGTTGATGCCGGAGCAGGTGGTACGCCCCCGACTGAGATGGAATATGTGACTTCAGATGAAAACAAGATTACAGTCAAAGTAGCTGGAAAAACAGGATATGTAAAGCATAATAATGCTTACCTTCTTCCGAGTCAAAAGATGGGGAATAACAGATCCTATTATTCTGTAAACGCAGACCGTGAACTAGTACACTACTTATATGATAATAATAAAAAATCATATTTATCATATACAACTGGTATTGCGCCATCATTCTTAAAACAAGGCGTAAGATATTACAGCTGGGATGGTAACACATTCAAAACAACATCTGGTACAACGGTCGGAACAGCTTACCAATATTTCAATATGCTTTCAGTAAGAGCAAAGACTAATTATACGGCTGCTGAGCTTGATGCATATATCATGCAAAGATTAGCAGAGATTGAAGCTCTATATGTTAGTAATCCAAAAAATTATGCCAGCTTTAAAGATGCGACGAAAATCAGCAAGCTTATTGGAATAGGTACGCAGTTGAAGGAAATTGAAAGCAAGTATAATATCAATGCATTGCTCATATTAGGCATGGCAATGCATGAAAGTAACTATGGTCAAAGTCCACATGCTCAAAATTCAAACAACCTATTTGGAATTAAAGTGTTTGACAGCAACCCGTTGGATGGAGAAAAATACGCAACTGTGTACGACAGCATGGTAAGTCTCGCAAACAACTATTTAAATAAAAACTATGTGCCGATTCCTGAAAACGGAAAAATCTTATATCATAACGGTGCAGCGCCAGGTAACAAATACCGTGGCATTAACGTCCGCTATGCATCTGATGCATACTGGGGCCAAAAAGTAGCTGGACACATGTACCGCGTAGATAAGGAACTTGGTGGAAAAGACTTCATCAACAACCCTAACCCATACAAAATCGGCCTAACAAATCAATGGGTAAACGTTCGCGAAGGTGCCGGAACTTCGTTTGCAAAGCAATTCCAATATCCAAGTGACGGTTATCCAATGATTATCATGGGAACTGTGAACACAAACTGGTATGAAATCCTATCAGACAGCAACACAGCGGAATTTAGCTATATCCACTCAGATTATGTTACTAATGTGAATATCGCAAAATAATGGAAAGAGGCCGACACTGGTGAGTGTCGGCCTTTTGTTTGGGCATGAAAATGGGAGTTTGGATTAATCATTTAATATATGGATTAATTCTGTGAAGTTCGGATTAATTACTGACAAGTTTGGATCAATTACACGAGGTTTCCGATTCATTATTTACAAATTGACTCATTAGCATCGAATTTATCTCCGTTATGTTTGCTTATTCCGACGTATCCAGGCGAAAAACTCACATTCATGCTCAACTCGCTATTTAATACGCGAGTTGAGCATGAATGTATATTAAGCGCTAGCTTTCTTTCGTTTCAACATATTTAGTAGTCTGTTAAAGCCTTGGCGGTAGAACACAAACAGTGAGCTGGCGTACAGCACGGCGCCAATCGGAACGAGTAACGCAAGCTGGAATAAGGAGTACCAGTCATGAATAGGTGTGTACGCTTTTAACAGCCAAATTGGAGCCGCCATGATGATTGTTGGCGGAATGACTCGTAAGAACAACCCGACAAGTCGCCGTAATTCTGATTTTGGAAAATCCTTATAGACGACGGCGGATGAAACAGCTAGATAATAAACGGAAACGATTGAGCTTGTGATAGCTAGTCCCACATAGCCATAACGATCCACGATTAATAAGTTTGAAACAAAGTTGATGACAATGGTTGTGACGCTAATTCGGAAGATAATAGCTGTTTTCCCTTGAGCGTACATGGACTTTGATGTGATGAACTGAAGTCCTTGAGTGACGATCATTGGCAAGTAACAGACAAGAGCCAAATACGTCTTTTGCGTGTCAGCAGCCGTGAATTTTCCGCCTTCATAGATGAAGGAAATGGCCGCATCACCGACAACGAGTAAACCAGCTGCGATGGGCATCAGTGTGACAAGTGAAATCTCCATGCCCATAAACACTGTTTTTTGGAATTTTTTCATGTCGTCAACTTGTTCCGACAACAGTGTGAAAATGATGGCTGCAATGGTTGTCGCATAGATCGCATTCGGAATACTAACTAAGAGAGATGCGTAGTTTAGATAGGTTACAGAACCATCACCTGTGCCAAATGCAAACGATCTATTGACTTGTAAGTTGATTTGACCAACAACAGAATTCAACAAAGATGGGATAATCAATACTAGGAATGCTTTTCGAAAGTCAACATCAACCTTTAAGGTGGGGGACCAGGAGAACCCACTTTTGACTAAATAATAAAATTGAACGAAGATCCCTAGGATAATTCCGACGATGAATCCATATGCCAAGCTGTAAATTCCCCATTGTTCGGAGAAAAGGATGGCGAAAACAGCACCTGTTAAAGTGGCTAGGATTTTTGAAATTTGTGCGGGAACAAAGATTCGACGCCCTTGCAAATAGGACTCAAGAATTCCATTTAACGCAATCAAACTTATGAATATGAAGAATAGTTGCGAGAGTTTAATCGTAATAACTTCAGCAGCGGGATTCATATTTGGAAAAATAAGTGGAACGAAATAAGGAGCCAGCCAAACTGCAAATGCTGAAATTACTAGGAAAATCAGGACGGTTGAGTTCATGATGCCATTGGCGGCTTTTTCCGCTACTTGTGATTCTGTCTTTTTATATTTCACATAAAGCGGTAGAAAGACATTATTAAATCCGCCTGAAATCATCGCCAAAACTAGCGTAATGAATCCAAATGCGGCGAAGTAAGCGTCTGTGTCAATGCCAGCGCCGAATTGCCTGGAGATAATACTTTCCCTCAAAAAGCCAGATAGCTTCAAGAAAATCGCAAGCAAAGTAAGCCAGACAGCCGTTTTTTTTAGTGATGTCATTATGAAACCCCTTTTTGTAAACAGAATGATAAAAAAAGTAAGGCAAAAGTAGCCGCCTTACTTCAATAACCCGCTTTGACGGACAGTCATAATCAAATTGTTACCACAAAGTGAAGTGGAAACGATTTGATTGAAGGTTCACTTTAACGCAATGCGCTTTCATATACCTCTAAATACTTTTTAGCTGCGGCGATATGAGAGTAGTCCTTTTCGATCTTTGCACGAGCCTTATCTGCCATTTCTTGGCCTTTTTCAGGATTTTGCAATAGATAAGCCGTTGCTTCTGCGAGCTCTTCTACATTTTTTTCTTCTACTAATATACCGTCTTCACCGTTAATGACGATTTCTTTCAAGCCGCCGACAGCGCAAGCGACAAGTGGGGAACCAGAGCCCATAGCTTCCAATGCGGAAATAGAAGTGGCTTCCTCCACGCCTGCTGAATGGACACTTGGAACGAGCACGACATCTGATAGCGCATAATATTCCTTCACTGTATCGTGGGATACTGCACCAAGTAAAGTCACATGTTTTTCCAGTTTATGTTCAGCGACGATTTCTTTAATATTGGCTAAAGCTTCTCCACTGCCAGCATAAATAAGTTGAGCATTTGGCACGCTCTTTAATACTTGTGGCAAAGCAAGTGCCGGGTAGATAACACCGTTTTTCTTTGTTAATCTTCTTGGAACAAAAATGACAGGAGCGTTAACGTCGACATTGTACGTCTTACGCAATTCAGCCTTTTTTGTCTTCTTAGGTTCGAACCCGTGGATATCAATAAAATTACTGACTGCAGTACCCTGGACACCTGACAAATCCTTCACATAATCACGAAGACGTTGATCAACCGTAATGATTTTTCTAGTGCCTTGATAGGCTTGGATTTCGATATCCTGCATGATTTTCGCTTCAGTACTGCCTTCATCCATGGAACCTTTACTAACAGATTCAAATGTCATATAGCCATGCACGGTTGAAACGGTTGGAATGCCACTTTCGATCGCAGCAAGCGTTGTAAATGGATCTTGGGCATTCACGACGTCATATTGCTTGTCTTTATTTTTTTCAATGAGTGCTTTAAGGAATCTTTGGCGCATCTTATGGCTCCAGATGATGCCTTTCCCTTTTTTAAATTTATTTAACAGAAAGCTTGGACCTTGGGCCAATAATTTTCTTGATACTGGCGATACATCAGAAAACGACAGCACATCCACTTCATGGCCAAGTGCCTCAAGGCCTGCTTGAAGGGTTGCAACATGTGTCGATAGTCCTCCTGCATGAGGGTAATCATAGGCAGTAGCAATTAAAATTTTCATGAATAGACTCCTCTAACGTTAGACTTAGAATTTCTCTTTCAGTAAATCAATATTGCGTAATGCATCTGTACGCATCGCTTTGGCGTTCGTTGTAACAATCTCGCTGTAATGAGCACGCTCATCTAATAGCATGAGTGCGTTCGTTGTTAATTGCGGGACATCAATTTCATGTAAATCAGCCGAGTATTCCCACATCCCACTTCGTTTCAATAGGCTTTCTACCTTTTTATCATAGCTAAAGCCGATATGTGGAACCCCCATCAAGGTTGAGAAAATTAAGGCATGAAGTCTCATCCCAATTGTCATCGAACATTCGCCGATAAAATTCAAATACTGATTGGGCGTGAAATCAGTTCCGAGCATCAAGCATTGATCCGCAGACTTCATATGAGCCATGACTTGCTCGCTTGCGTTTTTATCATGATGACCTTCCATCGGTACGAATACAGGTGTAATCCCGCGCTCTGCAATCAGTGTATCAAGAATGGCAGCCATTTGCTCGAATTGCTTCACATGCTCGAACCAAGGCCGGACCGAAACAGCTACTAATTTCTCAGATCCTTTTAAAGGAAGAGACTCGATGCAACTGTTGTCTTCTTTCTTTTTAAATGCAAACACAATATCTGATGTCACAACGGTTTCCGGCTTCTTGATGCCTAAATTCTCTAAATAATCCTTTGAATACTGATCACGGACGGTAATGAAGTCAGCGAGGTTGGACAGCTTCATTAAGATCTTGCCCCAGCGTGAAGTAACAGGACCAATTCCTTGTGAAAAAAACATGACCTTTGTCCCGCAGAGCTTAGCTAGCAAAACAATGAGTAAATAATAAGGAAGCGGACCGAACAGGAATTTAGTCGGATAAGCATCTTGGAGTAAACCGCCGCCGCCTGAAATCAATAAATCTGCGTCCTTCAGTGCTCGTACTTTTTCCTTAAATTCATGACGCCAGCCGCGATACACACTTTTTACTTGGAAAGTATTGGACGTTTGCTCGGGTGAAAGCGAAAAGACAGTGAGATCTGGCTTGTCTAATCCGTCACGTAAGTTATCTATAATCGATTCAAGAATGGCCTCGTCACCCGTGTTGCCAAGCCCATAGAATCCTGATATAACAATTTTCAAAAATATTTTCCTCCTCTATAGAGAGCTGCATGAAGTATGTAAAGAACCGGGTTAATAGGAAACATACTTCCAGTAAACCACCCATGTATTTTACCATTCATACGCACACCTATCAATCTTATTAATGCAAGCGCTCTGTACTTCTGATATACTATTTTAGAAATAAAAAGAAGTTTGACATGAATTACTAAAATAAGTGAGGTCCTTGTCACATGGAAAAAATTTGTGTTATCGGATTAGGATATATTGGTTTACCAACTGCATCCGTATTTGCCAAGGCAGGATATGAAGTCGTTGGAATTGATGTAAATGAAAAAGTCGTAGATTCTTTAAATAAAGGAAACATACACATTGAAGAAGTGGGTCTTCCAGAATTAGTGAAAGAAGTTGTAGCAACAGGAAAGCTTAGAGCTTCTGTGACAGCTGAGAAAGCAGATGTCTTCATCATTGCGGTGCCAACACCGATTCATGAGGATTTTTCAGCGAATGTGGATTATGTGATCCATGCAACAAAAGGGATCGTGCCGTTTTTGGAAAAAGGAAGCGTCGTAATTGTTGAATCCACGATCCCACCGCGTACGATGGATGATGTGGTGGCACCGATCATTAAAGAAGCTGGATTCGATCCATTAAAGGATGTATATCTTGCTCATTGTCCAGAACGCGTTCTTCCTGGCCGAATTTTAATCGAATTAATCGAGAATACACGTATTGTCGGCGGTCTTACGCCAATTGCTGCGAAAAAAGCGGCTGACGTATACCGTGCTGTCGTTACAGGTGATGTCATTGAAACAGAAGCCGTTACAGCAGAAATGTCTAAGTTGATGGAGAATACATTCCGTGACGTAAACATTGCCTTAGCCAATGAGCTGGCGAAGATTTCTGCGCGTCTGGGCGTAAATGCACATAACGTAATTGAACTAGCGAATCGACATCCCCGCGTAAACATTCACCTACCAGGACCTGGTGTTGGTGGTCATTGTTTAGCAGTGGATCCCTATTTCATTATTGAAAAGGCAAAAGAAGAATCACCGCTTATTACGGAAAGCCGACGCATCAACAATTCGATGCCAGACTTCGTTGTCGAACAAATTGACAGAATGACTGCTGAATTGGACAACCCTGTCCTTGCAGTATGTGGTTTAACGTATAAAGGAAACATCGATGATATTCGTGAAAGTCCAGCGATCGAAATTGCTGAGAAATTACTTGGAAATTCAAGATACGATGTCAGAGTTCATGATCCACATGTGAGAGATGAACAAGTGTCATTCCCACTCGTCTCTCTAGAAGAAGCGACAAAAGATGCTCATTTACTCGTAATTCTCGTGGACCATAATGAATTCAAAACGGTGGATGAAAAAGCCTTGCTAGAAAATATGAAAACACCCGTGATTTTCGATACAAGAAATTGCTTGAAAGTTTCTGATCGTACAGATTTAATGGTGTACCGTATTGGAGACTTAACGAAATTATCAGCGATTCAGGAAGAGTCTGTAGCTGAATAATAAGGAAGATGAATATGAAAAAAGAATCATACTTCGGAGTTGACGTTTCACCATTAAGCTACGAAGAAATTATCGCCGACCTCCAAATGAGAATGGAACAAAATGAGAAATCGACAATCATCGCCGTAAATCCGGAGAAAGTGATGAAAGCGGAGAAAAATACAGAATTAAGAGAGTTGATTAATTCGTCTACGTACCAGATCCCTGATGGAATTGGTGTGCTACTCGCCTCCAAATTAAAAGGCGGCAGCATTACATCACGGGTGACAGGTGTCGATATGATGGATCGATTACTCCAGTTTGCCGCAGAATCCGGATACCGAGTGTTTTTATATGGAGCAAAGGAAGAAGTAGTGTCCCAAGCAAAACAGAATATCGAGGCAAAATATCCGAACATCCACATTTCTGGCTACGAAAATGGCTATGTCCAGGATGCGAAGCTTGTCGTTGATAAAATCAATCAAGCAAAAGCTGATTTATTATTTGTCGCGATGGGGAGCCCGAAGCAAGAGCTTTGGATTCAAGAAAATATGAATAAGACGAATGTACGCGTCTTCCAAGGCGTTGGTGGAAGCTTTGACGTATTCGCAGGCCATGTGAAGCGTGCGCCATTATTTTTTAGAAAATTAGGGATCGAATGGTTATACCGATTACTGAAAGAGCCCAAGCGTCTCAAACGCCAGCTCGCCTTACCAAAGTTCTTGATGAGAGTGTTGTTTTCTAAATAAGTTGAATCCACCCTTTGGTGCAAAAACGTGCCAGAGGGGTTTTCTTGGGCTTAGACTGTTTCTTTCTTAATAGTAGGGAAAGCTATATCGGAGGTTTTTAAATGAAAGTATTGCATGTAATCAGCGGTGGAGAAACAGGTGGCTCCCGTAAGCACGTGAATACATTGCTTAAGAAATTTCCAGCCGGACAAGTTTGTCTGCTTGTTTTTCAGGAAGGAATCTTAGCTGAAGAAGCGAGACTTGCGGGCATTCGAGTCGAATTGATGAACCAGTCATCCCGTTACGATCTCTCTGTCTTAAAGAAATTGACTCGCTTCATTCATGAAGAAGCATTTGATATTGTTCATTCACATGGTCCAAGAGCAAACCTGTATCTTTCTCTAATTAAAAAGAACATGAAGGCAGCCTGGGTGACAACGATACATAGTGATCCAAAGCTTGATTTCATGAAGGGTGGGGTCAAAGGGTTTCTGTTTACGAAGCTGAATTTGTCTACTCTTAAAAAGATTGATTACTTTTTCGCTGTGTCCGATCGTTTTAAAGCAAATTTGATGGAACTCGGAATTAGCGGAGATAAGATTCAATCGATCTATAATGGAATAGATTTCACGGAGCCACTTCAGAAACAGTTGGAAATGCGACACAAGTTAAACCTGAACAAGGATGATATGGTTCTCACAATGGTTGCGCGTCTGCACCCGATTAAAGGGCATGATCTCGTCTTACAAGCACTTAAGAAGCTCAATAACCCGAAGATCCATCTTCTGTTAGTTGGCGACGGTCCAATTAAATTGGAGATTGAACGCATGGTTTCTGACCTAGGTTTGGAAAAGCAAGTTCACTTCTTAGGCTTCAGGAAAGATGTGGACGAGCTTTATAGCCTATCGGACATTGCGTTACTGGCATCACATAGTGAGAGCTTTCCACTCGCTTTATTGGAAGCCGCGAATCAACAAATCCCAATCCTGACAACAGATGTTGGCGGAGTACGACAGCTTGTAACAGATAAGCGGTACGGCTGGGTGACGGATGTTAATGATGTCGATGCGTATTATGAAGCGATAAAGGAAGTGTATCAGCTACATATAGAGAACAAGCTACAAGAACGTGGTTTGAATCTATATGAGCATGCCAAAGTAAATTTTTCACTCGACCAATTGTTTGAATTAACCAGTCAAACCTATGAAAAAGTCGTGGGGAAAAAGGATTCACATTAAAAAAGTAATTGCAAGAAATAAGCTCGGAAATCGAATAGTTACTATTGTTATTTACAGTCTCATCATGTAATGTATAGTAGGATAATTTGTTAACAAATTTACTTTAAAAAAAAGGTTACTCAGCGGATGTGAAAATGGGCCTAAAGCGGACCATCAGCGAGTAAATGAGGGGAGACGAAGATGAATCAGAAGCACAGTCTAACGTATATTCTGGTGTTATTACACCTGTTTCTAATACCACTCGTATATTTCAAAACAGATGTAGGGCCTTTGCCTTTATCCATAGAGATTATTTTAATTCCATTATTGGTCATCATAGCAGCTTGGGAATATATGAAGGGAACCATTAAACTAAATAATGTCCCAGCTAAGCCATTTGTGATTACCTTTGCCTTGTTTGTACTGGCATCACTTATTTCATTAGTAAAAGCAGAATCGCTCACACCGGCGATTATGGAAATTGCACGATTCTTATCGTATGTGTTCTTATTCCTAATTGTCGTGAAAGTTGATTTCACAAAAAAGCAATATATCAACTTCGCAAAAGTGTTTGCTCTAGCTGCTCTATTAGTTGGTGTATACGGACTCTTCACATATGTATTTAACTTCAAGCTGAACGTAGCTGGGTTATATGCATTGAAAGAAGCGAAGGGCCGAGTGTATTCGACGATCACGAATCCGAACTACTACTCAGCTTTCCTTAACTTTATTATCCCATCGCTACTACTATTTGCAGTCGTCTATTTCAAAGATAAGAAAGTACAGTTGTTTTTCTTTGCCTTCTATGGCATATATGTCATTAACCTAATCTTAACGTATACAAGAGCTGCATGGGTAACGATGGCATGTGCGCTCGTGTTAGTCATTATTATTATGCCAAAGAAATTTATTAAGAATATTCTAAAGCCACATCTTTTAATCGCGACTGTCGTGCTTTTTGCTATCGTGTATTTCTTGCCTGATTTCCAATCAAGAACAAACTCAGCAATCTACGCAATTCAGACGCTTGTCTTCCCGAATTCGCCGAACTTAATACCTGGTGGTACGGATACGGATATAGATCTGGCTGGGGACGAACCATTAGATGATGCTGATATTGATAAGATAAAAGATGATGCGACAACGAATCGTGCAGTCGTATCACGGACGACGCTTTGGAAAACTGGCTGGGTGATGTTTAAGGATAATCCTATTATCGGTGTCGGTACAGGGAACTACTTAGTCCGCTACAAGGAATTCGTCACGAAATATCCAGATCTGGATATCGGACATGATGAATATTCTGTTCATAATTCCTATTTGAAAGTAATGGCTGAATCAGGGATCATCGGGATCCTCACATTCCTAAGTATCTACATTACCTACTTCTTATATCTTGCTCGTTTGTATTTTAAACAAGATTTACTTGGACAGGTTGTAGCACTTGGTGTTTTCGCAGGCAGCGTAACATTTATGGTACAAAATCTATCTAACAACTTGATCTTCATCCCGCAGCTTAACATTATTTTCTGGCTAATCGCCGGACTTGCGATTGCCTTCTTATATAAGAATGGCGAGAAGAGCAGTAATTATTGATTCAATAAGAATGGCTTCATAGGCACTTTGCCTATTGAGGCCATTTTTGTTTACTGGAAGTATAGGTTCTTTCAATGGGTTTTGATATCTAGCACAAGCGGCTAACTCCTCAAAGTCAGAGTCAAAAGAAGACCATTCCTCATACAGTTTGTTTGTCGTCTTATGCTAGGCTTAAGATTAAACAGGGATCTTGGGCTATTCTTATCTTCCATAAGGTTTTGTAGGGAAAAACCTTATGAGAAAATTCAATGATATTTTATCTTGAACAGAGTGGTACAGTGAACTTAATAGCTCCTAAATAATAAAACGCCTAAAGTTATGCTTGCTTAACTGAAACTACATATCGGAATTCAGGAGTTTGGGTGATAGCGATAAGATTAACCTAAGATGAAATACAGGAAAGTCTAGTGAATTTTCAAGGAATTAGAATGATAGCACTTCTTGAAAATTATCAGGTCTTATCTACGTAGTTTAAGAGAACAATAAAATGGTATATGTTTATAAAAATGGAAATTAAAAATGATTAATTCTGGTAATAATTATATGTAATTGAGTGTGATTCACGCTTTTCTTAAAAGGAAAATAGAATAAAGGGTGTTAAAAGCACTATAGAATTGGATAAATTTAAAATACTATAAATGAACACTACCATTTTTTCTTTTTAGTAGGTATAATGTAAAAGTGTGGTAATTAAATCATATTACATAGGTTTTATTCGTCACATATTTACCAAAGCGAGGATTTTGTAATAAATAGTTGAAAAAATTGTTAGTTTTGGTAAAATAGAATATAAGATTGTTTTTCCTCTTAAACCATATAATTATTTGATTGACAAGTTTTTCTATGGTAGATTAAGAGCTGGACATTTATTTTGTTTATTTCGATGGTTAAACATCGATAATATTAAATTTTTTTTCAAAACGGGGAGGATTTTATTACATGGCTTACCAACCAAAGTCTTATCGTAAATTCGTTGCTACTGCAGCAACAGCTACTTTAGTAGCAGGAGCAATTGCTCCAATAGCATCTGCAGCATCATTCACAGATGTATCGGCTAAATACAAAGAAGCTGTAGATTTCGTAGTATCTAAAGGTGCTAACGGTCTTACTTCTACAACATTTGGCGTAGGTAGCGACATCAAACGTGTTGATGCAGCTGTTCTACTTGTAAACGTATTAGGTCTTGATATTGAAAAAGCACCAGCTTCAGGCTTCACAGACGTACCTGCTCGTGCTGCTAAACATGTTAATGCACTTAAAGCAGCTGGTATTACTAATGGTAAATCCGCTACAAAATTTGATGCAGAAAGCAAAATCACTCGTGGTGAATTAGCTCTTTGGATCCAAAAAGGTTTCGAACTTAAAGGTGAAGGAAACGTTACATTCACAGACGTATCTGATCGTTATAAAGAAGCAGTATCTGCTTTGGTAGCTAACGAGATTACTAACGGAACTTCAGCTACACAATTCGGAACAGATAAAACTGCGAAACGTGGCGATTATGCAATCTTCTTGCAAAAAGCTGCAGCTCCTGTTTCTCCTGTTTCTATTGCTAGTGTAAGTGCGATTAACACTAAAACTTTAAAAGTGGAATTCAACAAAGCGGTTGATACAACTAAAGCAAAATTCGAAGTTAAAAAAGGATCAGTAGTAGTAAACGTTGCTAAAACTACACCATCTGCTGACAATAAATCTTTTGAACTTGAATTAGCAAGTAAATTCTTTGAAGGTGAGTACACAGTTAATGTAACTGGTCTTACAGAAAAAGCTTTATCAGGTTCTGTGAAAGTGGAAAACGAAAAAGTAGCGAAAATCGAAGTTCTTTCCGATGTAGCCCCTCTTTCGGAAGATGGAAACACTGCTACAGTTGGTTATGTAGTGAAAAACCAATATGATGAAGATATTACAAATTCATCATTAGCAACTTCTATCAATTGGAATGCTACAAGCGGTTTAGCTGATGATAATAATAAAGGCGTTGTTTCTGTAGATGTTACTGGTAAAAAAGCTGGCGATAAAGTAGTTGTAACTGGTATTAACCAAACAACTAACACTGTAGTTTCTACGACTTTAACATTGAGCAACAAGGCAGTTGCTGATGTAGTAACTTTCAAAAATATTTACAATGCAGATAATAAAGAGCTTAATAGCAAATCTACTTTCTCAGAATTCCCACTTCTAGTTGACGTGAAAGACCAGTATGGAACTTCTCTGAAAGCGGCTGTTATTAATAAAGATGTTTTGTTTACATCTTCAAACGAAGGAATCTTAAAAATTAAACAAGCTAATGATGATAAAGGAAAAGATAAAAACGAAGTAGGTCTTGAATTAGTTGCAGGTGATTATGTAGCGAATGGCGGTAAAGTAATTATTACAGCAATCACTAAATCAACTGGTAAAGTGACTCAGTTTGAAGTTAATGTGAAAGCAGCTGCTACACTTGATACCTTTGCGATTACTTCTCCAACTGATCTAGTTGCTGCAAATGATACTGTTAAAATCCCATTCACTGCAGCTGATCAATATGGTACAGCGTTAACTAAATTCAAAGAAGTTACTGGTCAAGTTGACTTCTCTGCAACTGGTAACGAACAACCTGTACTTAAAGAGGATGCTAATGGTGATGCCTATGTTGAGTATAAGCCATCAACTAAAGGTACTAAAGTAATCTTCGCTACAACTAAAACAGGTAAAGTATCTCAAATTACAATTAATGTTCAAGAGCCTGCTGAAGGTGTAACGATTGAACCATTAAAAGATGTAACAAGTCTTGTTGCAGTTAATGGGAAATCAGAGATTACTGCTAAAAACTTAGAAGTGAAAGATCAATATGGTCGTACATTTAAACTTGCTGATCATTTTGCTGACTATAAAGTAGTTGCTACTGAAACAGATAACAATAATACTATCTCTCTTACAGGTACAGAAATTGCAAAAGCAAATGATAAAATTGTTATCAGTGGATCCACAAAAGGTAGTGAAGAAGTAACATTTACTCTTCATAAAAAAGATAAAGATGGAAATTTCCAAGAAGTGAAAACGAGCCCACTAAAAGTAACTTTTAGTGTTACAGATAAAACGGCTTTTGCTTCTTATGAAGTTGGAAACGTTGATACAGTTTATGCTGATGCAAAAACCGATGCTTATACTCGTGACCTTAATGTGTACGGTGTAACTGCTAAAGGTGAAAAAGTATTAATTCCTGAAACTAACTACACTGTAACTTCAAGCAATGGAGCATTAAGTTATATTAATGGTAAATTAGATGTGATTGATGGAGTAGATGTAGCTACAGTATTTGGTACGAATAATGAAATCAAAGTTAACGTAACAATTATTGTAGATGCAGCTGAGAAACCTGTTACTCTTACAAAAGAAGTTACACTATCTAAAGTCGCTCCTAAAACTGCTAAAGTTGAATTTGATGCTCTTAAATTAGTTAATGGATTAGGTAATGTAACTGTAGCTGAACTGGCTTCAACTACTGATGCTGCTGCCTTGAAATCTGCACTAAAATTAGTGGACCAATATGGTGTAGCTTACACACCATCTGAAGTTCTTATTACTGTTACTAATGTTGTAGATGCTGACAAATCTGGCGCTATCACAGTGAATAACAATGGTAAAGCTAATGTGGATCTTGTAGGAGCTACTGCTGGCGATACATTTGTTACTACTTACTTAATTGATGGTCAAGTTGGAACATTAAACTTTAAAGTAGTTAGCACTCCTCAATAAAACTAAACGAAACGTTACTTTATAAGCTAGTTATCTAGTGAAAAAAAGTGAAAGAAATATCTCATGCTTTGACTTCATGGTTAAACCCATGAGGTATTTCTTTTAACTATTGTTACTATATTGTAGGTGAAATTCCTACACTTGCTAAATAGTCAGGAGCAAGTACCTAATCCTCCTGCATCCAGTAAGGTTCTAACACAACCGAAGGGGTGAAGTCAGGTGAAGTCGTACTCATGAAGTTGAGGCGGGGTTCCATAAAAGGTGACTATGGTTAGGAGACGAATCCATGCTTAGGCAGGGTGAGGTAGTGAATACTAAGAATTGCTAGGAGTTTAGTATTCATCCTTAAATCTGAAATGATTTAATGGAGATCAGTAAATTGACTGTTAAACTGGTCTTTCTCATACCTGAATAGTGGAGATCTACGGTCATCAAAAAGAGGGATGGTAACAATGGAACGTTTGAAGTCTTGCTAGAAGAGGTGGGTTAGCACCAATGAGACTAGTAAGATGGCTGCGGGTTCATAGTAGTGTGGATCGCTGGCCGTTTGGACTTGTATGGTAACATACGAGAAGGATAAAACCAGCAGGAGCGAAGGAACCTAGTCAGTAGTAGAATTCTATGAAAAGCTTATTTCCCCAAAATAATGCTTTTACACTTAATAGGTCCAATCATGTAATGTGATTGGACCTGTTTTTAGATATTATATAGGTATAATGATTCATGTTGTATTACTTATAGAATGTCTATTGATAGCACACCGTATACACTGAAAGGTGCTCGTACGGTGTAGGATCGAAACGAAAGCCATGATATGTGGTATAAGATGATCTGTCCCAATAAAGTTAGACATAAAATTTTATGCAACTTCCAAGACCTAAGTTCGGTATTCTACTGGACTTAGGTCTTTTAATTTTACCCTCATTCGTTTGTGATTGTAATAATAGATATAGTCATCCAACTCCTGCTCGAAATGCTTCATACTTTCAAACTCTTGCAGGTAGAGTAGCTCAGATTTTAATAAGCCAAAGAAATTTTCCATGACCGCATTATCCAAACAATTGCCTTTCCGTGACATACTTTGCTTAATATTGTGTTGCTCTAATGATTTTTGATACCCCTTCATCTGATAATGCGATCCTTGATCCGGGTGATAGCTGGATATAGTAAAGATCGATTTAACAGTGAACTGTGGCCACGAGATGAATGGTCACAGTTTTTTTCTATTGTATTGGTAGAAGTATTTAGGAATTAGAGTTGGTTTTCTAGGCTGAATAGAATGGATGAAAATGCGGTGCCGGATATTTATATTAGACACTACATATATAAGTTACGACCGGTTTCTCATGTTGAATAAGAGTTTTATCGTGTTTAGACAAATTTCCCATTATTGCGACTAATTTAGCTAATATTTACAAAACATAAACAATTTCTATACATTGGATTAATATACCAATGATTAAATAGGAGTGGGGAAATAAGTTGCGGGATTATAGTACTACTGATGGCACGCCGTATGCGATGAAAGTCGCCCGTACGGTGTAGGCCCGAACCGAAAGCCACAGGATTGTGGTATAAGACGGGAATAGCTTAACAACTGTAACAAATGTAACTGATTTTAATGCTGCTATTGCACAAGGAGTAGATGCTATTACGATTTCTGGGGATATTGCTTCAAATTCAACATTTAATCTTACAGCAAAAACGGTGACTAATTTAACCATTGATTTAACAGGTATGGTTAATGGGGAAAAGCTTACTTTAACAAATGGAACTGTAAAGAATCTAATAGTTAAAGATAAACAGGGTGTTCTATTAGACATTAATGGTATAACAGTCGAAAACACTACGAAACTTAACTAAGTTTGATAGATGGAGAAATGGGAGAAGTCTAAACTTCTCCCGATTCTTAAGTTTATATTTCCATGTTCGGAAGAAATGCTATGTGAAATGTTGCTTTATGAATTCTTTATCTTTAAATAGTATAGACATTGAAGGAGCGAGAATGTATGGAAAATAAAAAACGACTTTCTATTAAGAAACCTGCAGCTTATGCAGCTTTATCTACAGCAGCGTTTGCAGCACTAATAACCATACCAGCAGCAGTAGCTCACGCTGATGTGAAATTTTCTGGGACAACTACTCTTAAAGGCGAAGTGGTTATTACAACACAAGTTCAGCTTAATGATGCAACTGCAGATGGTTCATTAAAAAATGCTAAAGTAATCATTGATCCCGCTACTCCAGGAATGGAAATTGATTTAGGATCAGTAAAAGCTAATGATATTGAAATAAAAAAATCAGTTAAGCTAAAAGGCGACAATCTTCACGATGCAAAGATTGTATTGAATCCTGACAATGGTAATAGCAACATCAATTTAAGTGGTGTTAATGCAACTAATATCATTATTGGGAACGACAATGTAAAAGAAATTACAGTTGCAGATGATGTAACGAATATCACAGTTGCGGATGGGGTAACAGCAGAATCGCCAATAATTTTGGATAAAAAAGGCGAGGTTAAAGGAGATGTAACAGTAACTCCAGAAACTCCAGCAGTAGATAAGAACGTACTAAAAGGTAAAATTGCAAATGCTAAAACAGCTCTTGAAGGTGCAGTAGAGGGAACCGAAGTTGGACAGTATAAAATAGGTTCTATCAAAACACTTCAAGATGCGATTACAGCAGCAGAAGCAATAGTAGCGGATACAAAAGCGAATCAGAAGACTGTAAATACAGCAATCGTAACATTAAACACTGCAGTAGAGAATTTCCAAGCAGGTAAAGTTAGCAATGGGAATTTTAATCTATCCATCATGCACGTAAATGATATACATGCGAATACGGACAAAGCACCAAAGCTTGTTACAGCAGTTAAAGAAGTGCGTAATCAAAAACCGGATGCACTGTTACTAAATGCAGGGGATGTTTTCTCTGGTACTTTATATTTTAATGAATTCCTAGGCCAAGCAGACTTGGAATTTATGAATTTAATGAAAGTTGACGCTATGACATTCGGTAACCATGAGTTTGACCTTGGTTCATCACCTGAAGGTCATAAAGCATTAGTTGATTTCATTAAAGCAGCAAAATTCCCGTTTGTATCCGCAAACGTAGATTTTTCAAAAGATGACAAATTCACTGGTTTATTTAATACGAAAATACCTACAACTCCTGACAATGGGAATATTTACACAGGAATTGTCAAAGAAGTGAATGGAGAAAAAGTAGGGATTTTTGGTCTTACGACAGCTGAAACAGAAGGTATTTCAAGTCCAGGGAAAATTACATTCTCTAACTATATTGAAGATGCAAAAAAAATGGTTGCTGAATTTGAAGCAATGGGAATTAACAAGGTCGTAGCACTTACACATATTGGGTACGATGATAATGCAGCTGTAGACAATGATCTAGAACTAGCTGCAAACGTACCTGGAATTGACGTAATTGTTGGAGGACACAGCCATACACAATTAAATACACCTGTAGTTATAGACAAAGATAAAAAAGGTGAAGTAAAAGATAAAACAATTATTGTACAAGCTTATCAATATTCCGATTATCTTGGTACTTTAGATGTTGAGTTTGATAAAAATGGTGTAGTAGTAGGACATGCAGGAGAGTTAATTAAGACTGCTGATAAAGCTGAGGATGCTGAGGCAGTTGAGCTATTAAAACCTTATAAAGATCAAATCAAAGCTGTAAATGAAGAAGAAATTGGAGTAACACTTGATCATGCACTTTTAAATCCAAGAACAACTGATGTAGGTTATGTACCGGGCACAAGTGTAAGAGCTAGTGAAACTATTCTAGGGAACTTAATTACTGATGGCATGCTTGCAAAAGCGCAAGAATATGTAAAAGATAAACAAGTAATTATGTCATTCCAAAATGGTGGAGGAATTCGCGCTGCTATTGGAGCGGGCCCAATCACAGTAGGTGAAGTAATCACAGTACTTCCATTTGGTAACACACTAGCGACTATGGATGTTACTGGTGCGGAATTAAAAGCGGCATTTGAAATTAGCTTTAAAGAGTATCCAAAAGAAAATGGTGGTTTCCTCCATGTATCTGGAGCGAAAGTAGAATTCGATTCTTCAAAACCTGCCGGAGAGCGTGTAGTTTCAATTTCATATAAAAATGAAGATGGTACTTACACTAAAATCGAAGACGCTAAGACTTATACAGTAGCAACAAACGCATTCACTGCTAAAGGTGGAGACGGCTATACCGTTCTTGAAAAAGCTTATAAAGAAGGTCGTGTAACGGATCTTGGTCTTTCGGATTGGGAAAACTTAAGAGAACATTTAGGATCATTAGACAAAATTCCAACTAAAATTGAAGGTCGTATTGTAGACGTTGCAGGTGAAGAATCTGATACTGAACTACCAGGTGGTAGTGTAGCAGCTGGTGAATTCTCAGGAACAGCTGAAAATCCAAAAGTTTACAAAGGTGACGTAACCATTTCTGTAACAGACGTAGCTTCTTTTAAACATGCGGTTGTCAAAGGTAATCTGATTCTTACAGGAACTCTGACAGAAGATGTATCTTTTACAAACATTAAAGTCGAAGGTAATTTAGATATTTCAGGTCTTGCAGGAGATAACTATGGTTTCGACGGAATCACAGTAACAGGGGAAACAACTCTTTAATTCTTTTTGCCAAGCCGTTTGCTAATCGGCTGAATGCTTAGCGTTTTTTTGTCAAAAACCGTATATAAAAAGGAGAATTGTTTAGATGAGGAAAAGGAATTGGAAGAAGCCTGTAAATACTTTTTTATCTGCTAGTTTAGTAGCAAGTTTAGTAGCACCTGTGATCCCGACAGTGACTCACGCTGCTACGAATCCCACGGATTTAATTATTTCTGAGTATATCGAGGGAAGTAGTTTTAACAAGGCAATTGAGCTTTACAATGGGACAGGGAAATCGATTAATTTAAGTGAGTATTCATTAGAAATGCACACAAATGGAGCAGATACAGCTAGTAATAAATTGACATTAAATGGTATATTGGAAAGTGGCAAGACGTTTGTGGTTCACCATAAAGACGCGAGTGCAGCGATTCAAAGCAAAGGTAATTTAGTGAATACTACTGTCATTAATTTTAATGGTGATGATCCAATCGTTCTAAAGAAATCAGGTGAAGTCATCGATTCTATTGGACAAGCTGGTGTAAAGGTAAACTTTGGGGCAGACGTCACTTTAGTTCGTAACAGCTCTATTACATCTGGTGACAAAGTGATAAATGACCCCTTTGACCCTAATAAAGAGTGGACGACTCACCCAAAAGATACATTTACAAACCTAGGCTCGCATGAAATGGATGGTGGCGAAACGACACCAGTAGAAAGTAAAGTCGAAGCAGTAACGGTTTCTACTCCATCATCGAATGTCCAAGCGGGTACAGAAATCACATTATCAACAGCCACTGAGGGAGCAACAATCTATTATACAACTAATGGATCAGAACCAACGACGTCTAGTACGAAATATACAGCTCCAATCGTTATTGACAAAGATATGACAATCAAAGCTTTTGCTGTCGCTGATGGTCTCACAAATAGTGATATTAAATCGTTTGATTACAAACTAGTAAGTGAATCTGAAATCCTTTCAATTGCAGATGCACGTGCGCAGAAAACTGGTGAAGTAACAGTGAAAGGAATCGTAACAGCAAAATTAAAAAATACGATTCATATCCAAGATGGAACGGCTGCAATTGCGGTTCGTCCACCATCTCTGAATGTTCAACTTGGTGATGAAATTACGGTTGATGGTTCATTAAGTGAGTATAATGGATTATTACAATTAACTGGAACACTTGTAGGTACACCTGTCTCTAAAGTAGTACCAAGTCCAGAAGTACTTACAGGTGCACAACTGAACGAAACGAACGAATCAAAATTAGCAACAGTAAATAATGTAACGATCTCTGGAGCTGCTCAGAACTATACAGGTACGGATGAAGCTGGGACAAAATTTACTGTTCGTGATGAGAATAATAACTTAGGCTTAATAGCTGGTTCAACATACGAGTCAATCACAGGTATCATTCAAGAGTTTAATGGGACTTATCAAATCATTCCACGCTCTGAACAAGATGTAATTACTGATAGCTCTATTATTCAACCGGTGTTTGCGAATCCAGGCAGTGGAACATTTGTTGGAAACAAAACAGTAGAACTATCTACAACTACAGAAAAAGCGGAGATTTATTACACTTTAGATGATAAAGATCCAAAAGTAGATGGTCAAAAATACGTAACTCCGATTGAAATTACTAAAGATACAACACTAAAAGCAGTTGTAAAAGCAGAAAACGGTGACTTTAGTGAAGTAAAGACTTTCGAATATAAAATTACAGATGGTCTACAAATTCATGATATTCAAGGAGCAGGTCATACAACTTCCTTTAATAATCAAACAGTGGAAGGTATCGAAGGTGTAGTTACATATGCTTTCACATTGAATGGTTCATACTATTATCACATTCAAACTCCTGACGAGTTAGCGGATAATAATCCAAATACTTCAGAAGCAATTTTACTTTATAGCGGTAATAAAGCGTTGAATATCAAAGTTGGTAATCTAGTATCAGTTACTGGTAAAGTAAATGAATACGCATATGATGGTTATTCTGATGCGAATACAACAGACTTGAAAACTACACAAATCAATGTTCGTGATGATCAAGGTGGCAAAGTACAAGTAATTAAGAGTGGCGTTGCTTTACCAGCTCCAATCATCATTGACGAAGAAAAAATGTCATTAGAGAAAATTGATAGTGATAACTTATCCGTTTTCAATCCAACAGTTGACGCAATTGATTTCTGGGAAAGTATTGAAGGAATGCGCGTAGAAGTTGGAAATGTGAAAGCAGTAGCACCTCAAGAGCATGGCGATCTTATTACGGTTCTTGAAAATGCACCAACAAATTCTCTACATGGTGGACTATTGTATGAAGAAGGTAACCAAAATCCAAATCGTGTCCAATTTCGGATGGAGCCAAACGGTCCCGCAAGAGATTTTGAAGTAGCGACAGGTGATACATTTAAAGGCCCGATTACCGGCGTTGTCGGTTATTCATTCCAAAATTACAAAATCTATGCATCTCTAGATGATATGAAATTAGCTCATTCAAAAGGAACTGCAAAACCAGAAAAAACAACGATTGTAAAAGCAGATGATAAGTTAACAATTGCTTCTTATAACTTAGAAAACTTCTCTAACAATACAAAGTCAACCTCCAATGATAAAGCTAAAAAACTAGCAAGAGCAATTGGTACAGATATGGAAAGCCCTGATATCGTTGGTGTTACAGAAGTACAAGATAATAATGGTGAAGACACAGGAAATTCCGCAGCAGACCAAAGTTACGGAAGATTGATTGCAGCAATTAAAGCTGAAAGCGGAGTCCAATATAAATATGTAAATATCGACCCTGTAAACAATCAAGACGGCGGTGCACCAAATGCGAATATCCGAGTTGGATTCTTATACAATCCAGAACGTGTTAAATTAACGGAGGGTGCTACACCAGGTTCTGCTACAACTGCTGTTGGGTATGAAAATGACAAGTTAACACTTAACCCAGGTCGTATTGATCCGAACAATACTGCATTTAACAGTAGCCGTAAACCATTAGCAGCACAATTTGATTTCCAAGGGGAAAGCGTCGTTGTTATTGCGAACCACTGGAATTCAAAAACTGGGGATACTCCATTATTCGGATCTATCCAACCACCAAAATATGATAGCGAAAAACAACGTCATAAAATTGCACAAATCGTATATAATTTTGTAGACGATATTAAAACAAAAAATCCGGGTGCAAATGTTGTTTCTCTAGGAGACTTTAACGATTATCAATTCTCTGAGTCTCTTAAAATTCATGAAGGTAACCTGATGACAAATATGATCAACAAAGTAGATCCTAAAGATCGCTACACGTATTTATACCAAGGTAACTCACAAGTATTAGATCATATTTTAGTGACTAAAAACCTAGAAAGCAAAACGAAAATCGACATTCTTCACATCAATGCAGACTTTACGGACATGGCAGGACGAGCAAGTGACCATGACCCAGTGCTCGTTCAAATTGATTTATCAAAAGAAGAGGTAGTAGCACCGATTGAGGCTGAGAAATTCTACAATTTCAAAAACCTTAATACGAAGAAATTGATAATTACTAAACCAAGCGTATCCATTACACTTGATGATCAATCTGTGATCACAGAAGGCATCTTATTCACAGGAGCGTATGCAGAATTCCACGGTGCTGGATTTGAGAAAACGAAAGTGACCATCAAGCCAGAAAAAGATGGTGCAATTATTGATTTGAAAGGTATAAAAGCTATTGAAGTTACGATTGACGGAACACATGTAAAAGAAATTAGAGGCGCTGAAAATATTCAAACGATTAAATATGAAAACGGTGCAAAAGAAAATGACATTAAGATTACAAATAAGGAAGGGGAGCCAATTGGCTCTCCTTCTTCCCCTGATGAAAATAGGGCACCTATTCTAAAGAAAAACTTTTCGAATCAAACTGTCAAAGCAGGAGAAGGGCTATCGCTTCTGCTAACAGATTATTTTTCTGATCCTGATAACGATCCACTAAACTACACAGCAACAAAAGGAACGATTAACCAGAATTCATCTATACTCACACTTAATCTAGAAGAAGGTAGCCATATCGTAGCAGTAACGGCAACTGACGGAAAGAAGAGTGTGACAAGCAGCTTCACTGTTACTGTTAAGGCACCTGACGCAACACCTACTGATACTTATTATAAAGATGCAATTGGCAAAGAAGGACAAGCATTAAAAGCTGCACTTCATGAAATTATCGATGACCACAAGGAACTTTCTTATGATCAAGCATGGGAAGCTTTGAAAGAAACAGATGAAGATCCTAATAACCCGAACAATGTTATTTTGTTTTACTCCGGAATTTCACGTTCTAAAAGCAGTAATGGTGGAAATGTTGGTCAATGGAACCGTGAACACACATGGGCAAAATCTCACGGAAACTTCGGTACAAGTAAGGGACCAGGTACAGACATCCATCACTTGCGTCCAACAGATGTACAAGTGAATAGTTCTAGAGGCAATCTAGATTTTGATAACGGCGGAAGTCCAGTTAGTGGATGTAACGGATGCTTAAAATCAGCAACTTCTTTTGAACCACCAGACCGTGTAAAAGGTGATGTTGCACGAATTCTATTCTACATGGCTACACGCTATGAACAAGGTGACAAAGTAGATTTAGAATTAAATGAAAGACTGAATAATGGAAGTGCACCATACCATGGCAAACTTTCAGTACTCCTAAAATGGCATGAGCAAGACCCAGTAGACGAATTTGAACTTAATAGAAACAACATCATTCAAAAATGGCAAGGAAACCGTAATCCTTTCATCGATCATCCAGAGTGGGCCAACCTAATTTGGAAAAACTCAAGCTCCGCCAATATTCAAAAAGCTTCATAAAAGGGACGGGAAAGCAAGCTAAGAAAACGTAGCGCTTTTCATTGGACGAGTACCCCAAAACCTACTAATAGAAACAAATGCTTGTAAGACCATCGTGTATATAATGACCAATAGCCCTAGTACCTTTCAATCCAAGGTGTTAGGGCTATATTGCTATTTGAGGATGTATAAAATGAGCATAGCTCCTGATTCAGTACAAGTATGCGAATATCAAATACCTTTTCATTATGTATGAAAGGAGCCTTTTCTATTGTTAACACCATTAAATATGACAAGAACATGTAGCGAGTATGTTCGAATTAAGTGATGCTTTTTTAGATCTATTATTTAATTGAAGAAGCCAAAGCCCATCAACCTTCTTAGAAGAATGGGACAAGGAACCTGTCCCCTAATTATCTTAAATAATAATTAATAGAGTAAGTCATCATATTATGCCCTTTTGGAGTCCAATGAAATCCATCCGGTGCAATTAAGCCACTTGCCGAAAGTTGAGCGTCTGAACCTGCTCCCCCGCCTGCTTTAATCCAAGTGTTCGCATAATGGTCTACTAGTTGGACCTTTTGTGTCTTAGCGACTTTGCGAATAATCTCGTTATAGCTGTTCAGCCATAATCGTATTCCGCCTTTATCAGTATACAAGTGTTTTTTTTCTGGATATCTACTGTAGTAAAGTGTTTGTTGTACCGGTAGGCTAGTCATTAGCAAGACTTTAATATTTTTACTTTTTAATTGAGTGACCATGAGCGTGATGTTTTGTTCAAATGTCACTTTATCAACCTGTGGTTTACCGTTGTCCAGTAACAAACCATCATTTTGACCGAACATAATCGACACGCTTGTGGGTTTCTTTGCCAATACATCAGTATTGAAACGTTTCATTGCTTGATTTGTGTCGTTGCCACTTATTCCTGCATTCATCGCACCAGTTTGAATGACCCATCGTGTATTTAAGTCGTATCCATATTGTGAGAAATACGTCCCAGCAGTATTGCTGTCCCCAAACCCAACAAATCCAGACGCATCAGCCTTTACAGAACCAACCGAGAATAAAAAAATAGATGCAACAACAAGACACATCACCACTTTTTTCATTTTTCCACCCCTTATTCTACTCTTTACCTTTTCAATTGAAGGAATAATCCAATCTGCATGGTACTTTTAGTATATATGAAAAATGAAGGCTCTGTGGAGAAAACCTAAGGGTTTTTTCCTTTTTATCCTAATAAGGAGCAGGTTGTTAGATCCCCTCCGGAAATATACAAAGTAGGCTGGTCCCCTTTACTCTATTCACTATAGCGGGTATGCTTTTTATATATCTGATTATTAAGAGTATTTAAATGAATTTGGTTAGGGGAGGTTTCTTGTGTCTATAGAAGAGTTGGTTAACAGAAACGTTAACGAGTTTCAGATAGAAGAGTTTCTCGAAGTGAAAAATTGGATGACGCCGAATCCTTCTTGTATTCGACTGGGGCAGACACTGAAAGAGGCGAGTGAGATGATCGTTAAGCTTCGGGTGGATATTTTACCAGTTGTCGATGAAAAGGAGAAGCTAGTTGGCATGTTGACGGTAAGAAAATTGCTTTCTCATTTTACTCAAGGAAATCATGGTGAAGCGTTGATTAGTAGTATCACACACCGGAATTTTGCAACAGTCCGTCCAAATGAATCCATTTTACACGTTTATACGTTGCCTTATGATCAGTTGGTAGTTGTGGATAATCAAGAAAAAGCGGTGGGCATTTTAACACTAAGAGATATGATGGATGGTATCTCCAAGTTCATTCATAAGCTAGAACAGAGAGAAAATACAGCCGATGTTTTGTCGGTTATTTTAGAGAGTGCCTATGAGGGGATCGCTGTCGTTGATGAGTATGGGACTTTATTAGAATTTAACGACGCATATAGTCGCTTTACAGGAATCGAGCGGAAGGATGCTATCGGCCGTCACGTTACAGAAGTGATTGATAATACGAATCTTCATGTAACAGTCAAAACTGGGATTCCTGAAAGAGGGGTGGTTCAAAATATTCAAGGCCAGGATATGGTCGTTCACCGAATTCCCATTTGGAAAGAAGGTAAGGTTGCTGGCGCAATCGGGATGCTGATCTTTGAGGGCGTTACAGAAGTATATAAAATTTACGAAACCTTACAAAAGACCCATATGGCCCAACATATAGTAGACCAACCATTGACCGTGAAGCTGGAAGAAGACAGCCGAATGACGCTGGACCAGATTCTAGGGGTGAGTGTGGAAATTACGGATGTTAAACGTGTAGCCCGTAGAGCAGCGAGAACAGCTGCGTCAGTATTGATTACCGGAGAGAGCGGGACAGGGAAAGAGATGTTCGCAAAAAGTATCCACCATTTAAGTCCTTTTGCAAAAGGTCCGTTTATTAGTGTCAATTGTGGGGCGATTCCAGAGGCATTGTTTGAGTCCGAGTTATTCGGCTATGAAGAAGGAGCATTTACCGGGGCTAAAAAGGGAGGCAAGCCAGGGAAGTTCGAGCTGGCTCATAATGGAACCCTCTTTTTGGACGAGATTGGCGAGATGCCGTTAATTATGCAGACAAAATTGCTGCGTGTCCTTCAGGAAAAAGAAGCAGAACGAGTCGGTGGGGTAAAGAAATATCAAATAGAGGCAAGAATTATTGCAGCGACAAACCGAAATCTTAAAGACATGGTAAAGCGAGGAGAATTTCGCGAAGATCTCTATTACCGACTCGATATTATCCAACTCCATATTCCACCACTCCGAGAGCGAAAAAAAGACATTCCGATTCTGCTTTCCTACTATGTAAAAAAAGTGTGTGAAACCTATCATACGCCTATCAAAACCTTTACTGCAGAAGCTGTTTCTTGCTTTATTCAATACGAATGGAAGGGAAATATCCGTGAACTGGTTAATACGATTGAACGATTAGTTACTCTTATGGACGGATCAACCATTGAAATTTATCATCTGCCTGAATCTATGAAAATAAAAGACTATGGCCCTACATCTGAAAAGGTACTGACAAGAGCTGATAAACGGTTCTTCATTCAAGAAGCTAAGAAAATAGGAGATGAAAAAGAAAAAGAGCTGATCCTTCAGGTTTTGGGAGAAACTGGTGGAAACAAGACAAAGGCAGCCAAGCTCTTAGGCATTCATCGGACGACTCTTTATCAGAAATTAAAAAAGTATCAAATCCAATAATCGATGATATGTAGCGGTATCACTACAAATAATCTACACTTGTCGTGTTATGCCTACACAAACAGATTGTTCCTTGCTGATATACCGCATTTCAAAACTTGGCATACTTCTTGCATAGTATCTATGTATAACAACAAAAGGAGGGGCCCAAGTGGAGGAATTTGCAATATTTAGAACGCCACAAACGATGATTTATGGAAGACAATCTTTCGAGAAAGTGGGCGAGGAAGCGGCATTACGGGGTAAAAAAGCGCTTGTTATCAGCGATCAGGTAATGGAGGGCATCGGGTATGTCCGTCAATGTTGTCAGTATCTCGAAGATTATGGAGTTGAACATGCCATTTACCTTGGCGTAGCTTCAGAGCCTACTGATCAATATGTGTCAGAATCACTTGAGGTTTTTGAAAAGGAGTCATGTGATCTGATCATTTCCCTCGGTGGCGGAAGCTGTATCGATACAGCCAAAGCGATTGCCGTACTTGCAACGAATGGCGGCTATATTGGTGAATATATGGGGGGCGGAAAAATAGCGGATCATGCGCCAATTCCGCATATTTCCATTCCTACGACCGCTGGAACCGGTTCAGAAGCGACAGATGTTACTGTTATTACAAGCACGACGGATGATGTAAAAATGATGATTAAGCAGCCGGCCTTTATGCCTTTAGTAGCGATTGTCGATCCGTTGCTGTCTGTATCATCTCCACCACATATAACAGCTGCAACAGGTGTAGATGCTTTAAGTCATGCAATTGAGGCCTATTTGTCCAAGCGTTCACATCCGATGACAGACATGATGGCATTGTCGGCGATGAAATGGATTGTGGGAAATATCGAAATCACATACAAGGATGGCGAGAACATTGATGCCCGTGAAGCGATGTCATTAGGAGCCCTACAAGCAGGAATCGCTTTCTCGAATGCTTCCGTTTGTTTAGTTCATGGCATGTCAAGGCCAATTGGAGCGTTGTTCCATGTGCCTCACGGGTATTCAAATGCGATGCTATTGCCAGCCGTATTGGAATTCAGCAAGGAAGCTTGTATCGAGAGGCTAGCGGATTTGGGAAGAATTTTTCATGATGAAAATGAAAGCCTTTCCAATAGAGAAGCTGCTGAAGTTGCGGTAAGGTCTGTCAAGGCACTTTGCCTCACGTTAAACATCCCAAATCTCAAACAATGGGGAATTGATGAAGGAGCGTTTAATCAGGCCGTTCAGAAAATGACAAAGGACGCGATTGCGAGCGGTAGCCCGGCCAATAACCCAAGAGTACCAACCGAACAAGAGTTAGCAGAGCTGTATCACACTTGCTATCAGTATCAGTTTACGACGGAAGAGAAGGTACAGTGAAGCATGTAAGTATAGGAAAAAGGGATGATTGGATTCACTTTCACATAATGGTTATGTTGTTACAACAATCCGAGCGATATGTGGAGAAACACATAAGCGCTCATATGGACCGATTTTTCTGCTAAGTGTCGTTTTGCCAACGGCTGTATTATTGCTAGCGGTTATCCTTTATTCCATTTTTTAATAGAATTCTAAATTTGAGAGGAGATTTAACATGACAACAACAATAACGAATGTATTAAAAAACTATATAAACGGTGAATGGGTAGAAGCGAAAACAAATCAATATCAAACGGTACCGAATCCAGCGACAGGAGAAGAATTAGCACAAGTACCGATTTCGTCCAAAGAAGATGTAGAAGCGGCAGTAAAAGCTGCTAAAGAAGCATTTAAAATGTGGAGTAAAACACCAGTGCCAAAGCGCGCCCGGATTTTATTTAAATATCAGCAATTATTAGTAGATAACTGGGAAGATCTAGCGAAATTGATTACGCAAGAAAACGGAAAAAGCTACAAAGAAGCATACGGCGAAGTACTACGTGGGATTGAATGTGTCGAGTTTGCTGCTGGTGCTCCTTCATTAATGATGGGAAAACAGCTTCCAGACATTGCATCAAACATCGAGTCAGGCATGTATCGTTATCCAGTTGGCGTAATTGGTGGGATTACCCCATTTAATTTCCCAATGATGGTTCCGTGCTGGATGTTCCCACTTGCGATTGCAGTCGGCAATACATTTGTCCTAAAGCCTTCAGAAAGAACGCCACTGTTAGCCAATCGTCTGGTAGAGCTGTTTAAAGAAGCAGGACTACCGGATGGTGTCTTGAATATCGTTCATGGTGCACATGATGTAGTAAATGGCCTTCTTGAACATAAAGACGTACCAGCGATTTCATTCGTTGGCTCTCAACCTGTAGCAGAGTATGTCTATAAAACTGCTTCTGCGCATGGTAAACGTGTTCAGGCATTAGCAGGTGCCAAAAACCATTCCATCGTTATGCCTGGTGCTGACTTAGATGTGGCTGTGAAAGAGATTATCGGAGCAGCTTACGGTTCAGCTGGGGAAAGATGTATGGCTTGTTCTGTTGTCGTTGCGGTAGATGAAGTCGTAGAACCTCTAATCAAAAGGCTAACAGAAGCAGCAGACGAAATTAAGATTGGTAATGGACTAGAAGAAGATGTCTTTTTAGGACCTGTCATTCGCAAGGAACATAAAGAACGAACTGCCGGTTATATCGAGAGTGGGATCGAAGAAGGAGCCATCCTCATTCGAGATGGCCGTAAAGATGAATTGTATCATGAAAGTGGCTACTTCATTGGGCCTACTATTTTTGATCAAGTAACAACATCGATGAAAATTTGGAAGGATGAGATCTTCGCTCCTGTTCTCTCAATTGTAAGAGTTAACAGTTTAGAAGAAGCCATTGAATTAACGAACCAATCTGATTTTGGCAATGGTGCATGCCTATTTACCCAAAACGGAAGCGATGTCCGCTATTTCAGAGAAAATATCGAAGTGGGGATGCTCGGTGTCAATGTCGGCGTTCCAGCACCAATGGCCTTCTTCCCATTCTCAGGTTGGAAAAACTCCTTCTATGGAGATTTGCATGCGAATGGATCTGATGGAGTCGAATTTTATACAAGACGAAAAATGCTAACATCACGTTGGTAATGTTTTTTTAGGATAGCATTCAGCGTATGTGCCATTATGACTTGGCGAGTCATTGTTCATGACAAAAAG
This sequence comes from Paenibacillus sp. FJAT-29882, assembly GCF_001510645.1. Taxonomy (GTDB): domain Bacteria; phylum Bacillota; class Bacilli; order Bacillales; family DSM-1321; genus Peribacillus. The sequence continues at coordinate 177,209 of NZ_LMVB01000003.1, forward strand.
AAAAGTTGAAGAGAAACAGGTAACTAGCTTTTTGGTTGCCTGTTTCTTCTGTATCATCCGATGTCCAGGCACTCTCTAGGAATCTAGAAAGTCAATGTCCTATACTCATTCATTGGCTTGAAATAGTCGAAAAAGCATACATATACTGGTTATTATAGTGGATTTAATAGGTACTTAGATATGATTATTCTGAAAATTTATAAAATTATTAATTTACAACTAGTTGATTTATGTATAAAATTGAGTCCTGGATCTACATATGATTTTTTCAGACAAATGAAAAGGAGAGTGAGCAAGTTGATTAATAATTGTAAAAAAGGTACATGGAGTTTGGTGTTTATGTTTGCCTTACTATTGGGTTTAATTCCCCCTTCTGCATCAGCAAATGATCTTGAACCCGTCCGCTACTTGGCGTTAGGGGATTCACTTTCGGCGGGTATGACGCCTGAGGCAGGAATTAGTAGTGGATATGCTGATTTGACTGCTGAATATTTGAAAGGGAAAAATTCGCTGGCTGCATACTCTAAAGAATTTGCTATTCCTGGTTACACTACGCAAAACGTTTTGGCTGATTTAACAGTGAAGTCAGAATTAAGGGAAGCAGTTAGACAGGCCAATTTAATCACCATTTCTGCTGGTGCGAATGATTTATTGAAAATTGCAAAGACTGACCCAGAGAAAAATATCCTCATTCTAGATCCTGCTACTGTAAAGTCTACTCTTGGAACCCTTGCTAAAAACTACACGATGATTCTACAAACGATTAAAGAACTTAATCCAAATGCATCTGTTTATGTCATGGGTTATTACTTTCCATTCCCATACCTTTCTGATGAGCAAAAGCCGCAGCTTATTGAATTGACGAAAACACTTAATCAAACGATCCAACTAGCAACCGCCCAAGGTGCTACATTTGTACCGGTCTATGATAAATTTGGCGATGATACGAAGAAATATCTTCCGAACCCTGAGAATATTCACCCGAATCAAGAAGGATACCAATTAATGAGTGATGCATTAATTGCTACGATGACCAAAGCGAAGCCAACGGCAAATGATCTACCTAAGGGACATTGGGCTGAAAAGGAATTAAATATGCTTTTGGCTAGTAAAATACTGCATCTAGATAAAAAAGGAAACATCTATCCTGAACAGGCGATTACAAGAGCAGAAGTGGCGGGAATTCTGTATAACAGCATCCCAATGACTAAATCAATCCCTGCTAATCCTGGATACAAGGATGTACCAGAAACTCATCCAGCTTATATGGCCATTGCAAAGCTTACGGAAGCAGGGGTTTTTACAAAAAGTGAATATTTCAACCCAAATGCACCATTAACTCGTATTCAAATGGCAAAGGTTATTACTACTGCATTTCAATTAAAAGGTGACAGCTCATTTCCTTCGTACAAGGATATCACTGCAACCTATTGGGGAACACCGTATATCAATGCCATGACATCGAACAAAATTATGGTAGGGTATAAAAATGGAAGGTTCGGTGTGAATGATTCAACTAATCGAGCTCAGTTTGCAGTTGTACTGGCAAGAGTTCAAGCAATGCTAGCTAATCAATAACTTTGATTTATGCAACTGTCACCATCCGAAAGAAACAGTAAAAAAATCCCCTGCCGAGATGCCTCAGCGGGGGATTTTCGCGGTTTCCTTTAAACCTCTCTATTTTTTTCAGTGGAGAAAACTAAAAAAGGGACAGGCTGAGAGACTCTGATTTCTGTGTTAGTAGGTTTAATTAACAGATCTGCGAAACCTGTCGAAGACGGTTAATGTATTAGATGTTATGAAAAAAACGAATAATCATAGCTCTTTTTCAGTGGATAGTGCCTGACCACCTGTTTCGGTTATAATATGTATGGATGTCTTGCAATTGAACAGGAGGGTATAATGAAAAAAAAGGTTATTCTTATCTTTATCGTTCTTATTTTATTAATTCTACTAGTAAGCATATATTTCGGAAATATCGGCCAAAAAGCCGGTGATCCAACTAGCTCAGTAGAAGTGAACGTACCAAATGGGACAAGTTCTGTGAAAATTAGTTCAAATGAAACAGATTTGGGGATTACATATAACAAAAAGACGGAGATTCCACATATTCAGTCTACCGATCATCAGTACGTATATGATGTGAGCAATCAAAACCAATCTATTGGCAAATTGAAAGTGACGTTACGAGAATTGGATAATGGAGATGTATTTATTTTTACAAAATTCATCAATACGAGTAAACGTGAATTTACAGCATCGGTTCAACTACCATTTACAGATACTCTATCACATCATGAAATTAGATATGACGAATACGGCGAAGTAAAAAGAGAACATAATAACACATTCGGGACGGATCCATCTTCACACCCGATTGGCTTGTTAGAAGTGCAGAAAAACGACAAGTCCACGCAAACGGCTATGATCAGTAAAAATTATACTTCCTATAATAGAGAGAAAGATTATCCGAATGGACAGAAATCGACTGTTAGAGAATTTATTGAAGAACGGGAAAGCTATAAAATTTCAGATAGCAAGAATGAAACCTTTTTAACAACGGATATGAAAGTTCCAGCGCATGCTATTTCTGAAAGTTGGATTCTGTTATCTAATGAAAAGTTGTTTCAAGATCGAAAGAATATCGAGCAATGGTTTACTCGAAGTATTCAAGAATATACGACGATTAATAAATGGCTGACTGCAGATGGAGCATATTCGAAACTGCCATGGTCTGTAGAGCCAGGCTATAAACTGGCATTTGGTAGAAATCTAGGGAATATTCAGGGGAGTAAGTACTTGGATGAGTATAAGAAGACAAACGAAAGATACTTTTATGATTTAGTCATAAATTCTGTGGCAGATTTAGATGTATTTACAGATGGTGCCGTTACGGCGGGAAATGTACCTGTGTTTAAAACCGAGTATACGAGTACTTGGTTGAAAAATGCATATGGAACCACTGCACCTTACATCGATACACGTCACAATGAAAACGTGGCCTTATTTTTAAAGAACACAGGTGAATTATTCAAAATCCCGCAACTAGCTTCAGCAAATCAGAAATATGCTGATTTTCTAGTCGAGCAAAAAAAGATAGGGAATGTAATCAAAATCAATGACTCTGGTTATTTAATTGCGGATTACTATGCAAAAGGCAGCAAGAAAACTCATGTTTCTCTGAACCACGCACTTGGTGAAATGCGTTTTCTGATTGAAACGTACAAACAAACGAACGATAAGCGATACTATGATACAGCTATGGAAATCAAGCATGCTGTTGAAGATTTATATCCCGACTGGATGAGAGAAGATGGAGATATTTGGTATCAGATAAATGGGGAAAAGGTCTTTAATGGGCGAGACTATCCCTGGTTGACTTTAGTAGACCTCCTTTTGAGTCAGGAGCTTTTTGAAGAAGTAAACATAGAAAGAAGCGGAATCTTTGATTTGATGATTGAATCGAAATTAAAATACCTCGACAGCATTGAGCAACCGCTTAGAGAGGATATTTTGGAATTGGTTCAAAAGCAAGGGTTTGGTGAATTTGTCAAATAGGAGTAGCGATGGCGTTAACAAGCCTAATCTTATCCTTATATGCTTAATAACTAGGGAAAAAGAGGAAAATAAACGATCAGTTATTCCCACGAGGCATCACCTTATGAACAAGGTGATGCTATTTTTGTGTGCATTTTTACCTAATTCGCGAAGGAATTAACCTAATTTTAGAAAATAATTAATAATATATTCCATTTTGGTGGTATAATTACGCAGGTAATATCTACTAGGTGTAGTCTATTGATAATCTTGTATTTTAGAAGGGACAAAGAATCGTCATGCATAAGTTAGTAAAAAGCATCATTATGGTAGCAATTGTCATGGGGATATGTTGGATTTCTACCCAAGCAGATGCTGCTGGTGTGAATCATATTAGAGCTGTTAAAGAGGCGCCTGTTTATAGTTTAGTAGGAAATGAGAAGATTGCTGTTGGCTCACTAGTATCTGGGCAGGAGTTTGCGATTGTATCATCAGATGCAAGCTACTATTATATTAAATTTGGCAACGGTATTGGATCTATCAAGAAGGCGGATGCTAAGACCGTCACGCCATCTAACGTACAAAATTCAGGCACTGTCGAACAAATTGCCAATTCAGTCTTGATCACAAAACGAAAAACGGTAATTTACGATAATAAGGATAAAAGCAAGAAATCTATCGGAGTCATCAATACGAATATTCGTTATCCTTATTTTTCAAAAAACAAAGATTGGTATAGAGTTCAAATCGGAGAAAAAGTAGGTTTCGTTCCAGCCTCTAACGTGAAAGAAGATCCCGGAATTCCTGTATTAATGTATCATCATATGCTTGTTCAACCTGAATTAACGGAGTTTAAGGGGAATAATATGGTCGTACGCGTATCAGACTTTGAGCAGCAGATGGATTATTTAAAGAAAAATGGGTATCGAACAATTTCAATGAATGACTTGGAAAATTACTTATTGCGCAACATGAATCTAACAGGAAACACAGCAGTGATTACGTTTGATGATGGATACATATCAACGATTACAGACGCCTATCCAATCCTAAAGAAACATGCCTTCAAGGCGACACAGTTCATCATTGGTTGCAGGGCGAATGCATATGCGAAACCTTGGGATGAAAATACCCTTCAATATGTAGGCCTTCAAGAAATGAAATCAACTACAGATGTATATGACTACCAACACCATACCTATTGTATGCATCTAAGAGAACCGGTTTCGCTTACCCCTTTTCTTATAAGTAAAACCTATGATGAAATTTATCAAGATACTGAAAAAGGAAAGAGCCACATTGGACAAGTTTATGATGACCCATCTCATATTCAATATTTGGCCTATCCATGGGGACAATATGATAAAGAAACAATCAGTGCAATAAAAAAAGCGGGAATTAAGCTTGCTTTCACAACAGAAACCGGCAATGTGAAATTGGGGGATAACCCCTTTATATTAAAAAGACAAGGTGTCGCACCAAGACACAGTTTGGATGATTTCATCAATAAATTAAATGGAACGTACAAAGATCCTTTAGTAAACCCGATTAAATCATGGGATTGATTGAAGGATGGTGGAACTAGTAAGAAATATAAATCGAATAAGACTAGTAAGAAAACAGAACTGCGGAGAGAGATTTCCGCAGCTCCGTTAAGATAATTGGGAAATATCCAAAGTAGCAGGGATGGTTAAACGTACCAAATTTTGGATAATCCATTAAGACACATATAGTAGCCTCGTAAGTTCCTCCTATCCTATAGCGTGTAAATTCTAAAGAAAACCTTATGTACCAAGAGATTTAGAGTTTAATAATCCATATTTCACTCGTTGAATTGTACTGTTATAATTGGCTAATCGTTCATGCGCTGGTATAAGTTTCCGTTGAAAATAATGAGATATTTGGTAAACTAAATATCGAGATGAAGAGATTACCAAAGTAATATAATCCATTTATCTCTAAAATATACTTACTTACCAAATGTGGTGTTGCTAAATGAGGCACACCAACTTATTAAGTGACATTCGGTAAATCTACCGACACATAATTAAATTTTTTATAAAACAGGAGGATTTCACCCCATGGCTTACAAACAAAATTCTTATCTTAAATTCGTTGCAACTGCAGCAACAGCTACACTAGTAGTAGGAGCAGTAGCACCTTTAGCATCTGCAGCATCTTTCACAGATGTATCAGATAAATATAAAGAAGCAGTAGACTTCGTAGTTTCTAAAGGAGCAAATGGTCTTACTGAAACTTCTTTCGGAGTTGGCCAAAATATCAAACGTGTTGACGCTGCGGTTCTTCTAGTAAACGTATTAGGCCTTGATATCGAAGCAGCACCAGCTTCAGGATTCACGGATGTGCCTAATCGTGCAGCAAAACATGTAAATGCACTTAAAGCAGCTGGAATCACTAACGGTAAATCAGCTACTAAATTTGACGCAAACAGCGAAATCACTCGTGGCGAATTAGCAATCTGGATCCAAGCAGGATTCAAACTTAAAGGCGAAGCAGACGTTGTTTTCACTGACGTAAACGATCGTTACAAAAAAGCAGTATCTGCATTAGTAAGCAACGAAATTACAAACGGAACATCAGCTACATCTTTCGGAACTAGCGCAACTGCAAAACGCGGTGACTATGCGATCTTCCTTCAAAGAGCAGCAAACGTTGATAAAGTAGAAGTACCTGAAGTTACTGGGGTAAGTGCGATTAATGCTAAAGAATTAGAGGTTAAATTCAACACAGCTGTTGATGCAACTGATGCTGCAATCACAACTAAATATGCTGTTGAAGGCGAAGATATCTCTAACGCAGTAGTTTCAGAAGATGGAAAGACTGTTACTTTAACAACTGCTACTGAGTTAAAAGTTACAAACGCTAAAGTTACCGTTTCACCAATTAAAACTAAAGCAGATGCAAACGTTAAAACTGTTGAGTACAATACTTTACTTACTTTTGCAGACACTGTAGCTCCGGTTGTTACTTCTGTAAAAGCTAAAGATACTACAGCAGTTATTACTTTTGCTGAGGAATTAAGTGCTGAAGGTACTATCAGCTTAAATGGTGTTGCATTAACAAAAGATGCTGGTTACACAGTATCTGGTAAAACAGTAACAATTACTGGTTTAGAAGCAGAAAAATCATACAGAGTTGACGTTGTAGGTGCGAAAGATGTTGCTTCTAACACAGCTAACCCAATCGTATTAAACTTCACTGTTGAAAAGTCTCCTGTTGACAATGTTAAGCCAACTGTAACAACTTCTGTTAACGGAACTGTTGTGACATTTGACTTCTCTGAAGAATTAAAACTTCAAAATGTTGATGGAGATGTTGGAAACACAGTAGCTGAGTACGCTAAGGTAACTGTTGGTTCTTACGGTACACCTTTCTACTTAACAGCTGCTCAACAAGATAAGAATGACAAAACTAAATTCACAATTAATGTAAAAGATGCTTTAGCTGGAAATGCATTTATTAATGCAGCAGTGAAAGTTGAAGGTTTCGCTGATGTAGCAAATAATGCTGGTGAAGCTTATACTTTCAATACAACACTTCAAGCTGATAAAACTGCTCCTACGCTTGCATCTAGCTCATCTAAACTTTTAGTGGCTGATGATGCTAAAGTTGATACTGATAAAGACGTTGTTTATTTAACATTCAGTGAGCCAGTTGCGGTAAAAGGTAACTTTAAGGTTCTATCTAAAAATGGAATTCTTTATACTAACGGTACTACTGTTGCTGTAAATACAACATCTGGTGTTGATGTAAACGGCGATAAGAAAATTGAAGGTGCTGAGTTAAATACAGTAGCAATTTCTATTGATTTAGACAAGAATTCTACCTACTCATTCGAATTAGCTGGTAATTCAGTTAAGGACCTATCAACTAATGCTATCATAGATGCATTAACAGTTAACTTAACTACTGGAGATTTCCAAGCTCCTGCTACACAACCAAAGGCAACTTTAACACTTGCAGCTTTAAGTCCTGTAGTTGCTGATGCAAATGCTAATAACGTATTTACTGTAGAATATGCTACTGAAGTAAGTACATCTGCTCAAAATGTTGCAAATTACACATTAGGTGGTCAAGCGCTTCCTACTGGAACTCAAATTCAATTTGTTGATGGAACTAGCAAGGTAAAAGTTACTCTACCAGTTGGTTCAATCGTTGCAAACGGAAGCTACTCTCTTGAAATTAAGAACGTAGTAGACAAAGATGGTAACACTTTAGTAGATGGAAAAGCTTCTGCATTTGTTCCACTTAAAGAAAGTGTAGTTCCTACTGCATCTAAAGTAACTGTAGTGGATAGCAAAACTTTCACTGTTGACTTCTCTGAAGCAATTGCTGACCAGGCTGCTGCAACAGGTCTAACTGTTAAGATTGCTGGTGCAACTGTAGCTCCTACAACTGCTGTTGCAACTGGTGGTAAACTTACTGTTACAACTAATGCTGACTTTGCTTTAACAGATAGCATTGTAGTTGAATTCAAATCAGCTAACCTAGTTGATGTTAATAACAACAAAGTTAAAGACGGCTCTGTTTCTAAATAATAAGCATTAACTGTTTTATGAAGGGAATTTAGAACTCACTGAAATTGCAAGATAAAGCAACTACACCTCAATTGTAACGAGTATATGCATTGCTCCCTTCATGCACATGCATTAATTATGAGGTGTAAAAGAAAAACAGAGAGCTGTTGCTCTCTGTTTTTCTTTGTTGAATGTACTCCACTTCCGAATCAAAAAGAAATATAAGTTTATATTATTAGAATGACTAATAACCTAGCCCTAATTCCTACTGTGGAGTTAGGGTTTTTTCTATTTGAGGAGGAGAAGGGATGTTGTATTTTGATTGGTTTGTATGGAGAATGAAAAAGACGTTCAACATAAGGAATGGTGCCTGTCACCACAAGGAATTTGTCGAGACTTATAGAATAAGAGAGTCTTAGACTGCTTCTTGTCTTGACCTTTGGAAAGCTCTGTGGAGAGAAAATCTCTACAGAGCTTTTCTTTTTTTGTTTATCACTATCATTCAACATCTACATTAAATGGTAATATATCCCCTCTATCCCAATTCGAAATTTACTGTTAAAATCACATTACAAACATATTACAAGATCATATTAAATCAAGTAGAGTTTGTGGAAATGATATAATAATAGAATTATAAAGGGGAGTATTTTTCATGTTTAAGTCTTTCAAGCAATACATAGCAACAGCTGCAACTATTGTTTTATTGGCAACTGCTGCAGTACCTGCCTATGCAGAATCGGATTATGAGCCGAGCTACTCGTTTACAGATGTTGGTTCTCGTTATGCAGAAGCAGTAGACTTTTTGTATGCAACAGGAATCATTAATGGGATTTCTACGACTAAATTTGGTACAGGTCAAAATTTAACTCGCGGTGATGCGGCAGTGATCCTTGCTGATACGTTAGGGTTAGATACAAAGAATGCGAAAAATGCAGGTTTTAAAGATACCTTTCCGCGTATTGCAGGTTCGGTTAACGCACTTGTAGAAGCTGGAATTGTTTCTGGAGTGACTGCAGATCGTTATGAACCAAAAGAACCATTAACACGTGGTGCAATGGCGAAGTTTTTGAATCTTAGTTTTGAACTTTCTGATTATGCAACCGAGACTCCTTTTTCGGATGTAGGTGGAGTATTTAAGGAACATATTGAAGCTCTTTACGGTTCTGGAATCGCATCTGGTAAGACCGCTACAAGCTATGGTACAAAACAAAATATCAGTCGCGGTGACTTTGCTAATCTCTTATACAATTCAATAATGTTTAGCATAGATGATGAGTTTAGTAGCATCGTATCAGCGGATTTGATTGATTCAAAAACAATGCGTATCCATTTTGCAGAAGCAGTACCTGAAGACTATACGGCAGAGGATATGACTGAATATATGCTAATTATCGCGGAATTAGAAGATGGGCAATATATAACGTCTGCCGCGAAAAATGGAGAACTTTCTAGCGATCGTATGTCATTAACCTTCACACATACGGATTTAGCTGGGGAGGCAGGTACTCTCTATATCGACGATCTGGAGTTGCCGTTTAATTATAAAACGACTCAAGAAGTAACAGAAACTAATTAATAGTAAAATCAAGCATTTCAGGCTCTGTATAGAGTTTGTCATGCTTTTTTTTGCGTAATTTGTAGTAGATTTCCTGCAGCGTTTTTTACTTTTCCGGCAGTATTAATCTGAAATGAAATTAATTAATCCTAATCAGCAGGTAATTAATCCGAAAACAATTTAATTAATCTAAAATACGAATAATTAATCCGAAACTCAGCTATTTAATCCAAACCCCATATTGAACTATTCCTCGTCAAACGAAAGGTCATATATCCGTCCCTTCGTAGTTCCGCAATGAGAGAGAGTCATGGCAACGAGTAGTTTGGAAGCGATGGATGTGGATGGGAGACTAAGGAATTCACGAAATGCATAATTCATAATTGTAGGATGAATGAGGAGGGTGTAATCTTTTAAAGCGGCATAATGTGCATCTTTAGATGAATAAGAACACTTCATACAAGTCCACTTTCCACGAATTCGATTCATGGGCAGTGTAGAACAATGCGGGCAATGACAGCCCTTGTTAAGCGCAGAAGTATGAATCCCAAAGCGATTAAGAACAGTAGAATCGTACGGTTCATTGTGTTTAATCAGCAAGCGAGAAATTTTACGGAGATCTTTGTTTATGAAAATTACTTGTTGGTTTTTATGATAAAACTGATCGACTTTACTAAGAATTGGAATACTGTGCATGACGACATTTCTCGTGCGTTGGTCGGTAGGGGCTGTTTTTATTAATGTGTATGAATTCGTAATGGCTACTATACTTTCAATAGGTATTGTGGCAAGTGTATTTCTTTTTAGCCATGACACTAGCTGAAGATATTGTCTTTCCACTTGAGAGATTGAATCTGGAAAAACGTCATCTTTTTCATTGAAAGTCCTAGTCATCTGTTTAAAGGATGGGTCAAAACTTAAGGTTCCTGAGTAGTTCTTTGCATCCATGATAAGAAAAAAGGTGGGTGTAAGAATGAGGGGATCGAGCTGGAAATGATAGTGCTTGCCCATAATTCTCAAATCATGGAGAATTAGACAATCTGTATCTGGTAGAAAACTTAAATGATAATCCAGAGACTGCTCACCTTTGTGTCCAGCTGTTTTTTTTGCTAATTCGGCTTGTACCTCGCCTTTTTTGGGTGATCAGGGGATAACCGTCTATTTAGAGCTTGAAGCTTTGGCAAATAAAGGGGAGTGCTACGCTTTTTAATAATCATGAACTGAGCTCCTTTGAATTCTCTATTAAAACTAAAACCCCTACTCGTTTTTGAAAAAATTCAGTCCAAACGAACAAATAATTGATCCGAAAAGTAAATAATTGATCCAATTTACGAATAATTAATCGGTGCATGTACATGTAAGAATTAATCCAAACGGGAACTGAATTAATCCAACCATCCAACTACCACGCCAATATCAAAAAAACACCTCCCGGGATCACAAATTACCGGGAGGTGCAAACTAAACAGGTTATTTCGTTGCAGCTACATCAACAATACGGCCTTCTATCTTAGGTTCTACTTTTTCAAATGTCTTCAAGTAATCGATAAACATTTGGTAATCCGTGAAGCCGGGCTCACTCACACGGCCATCAGCGTAGGCTTTAGCGAATGTATCGAAGCCGTCTCCACCTTTGGCTGTGAAAATGTTTGTTGCAACGATGTAGGACTCATCGTTAGTAAGAGCAGTTAGTGTGCCATCTTCACCCTTTACGTTTACTTCGATCACACGGCTACCAGCATCTTTGCTGCTATCATACGTAAATGTCATACCGGAAATGTGAAGGAATCCGCCTGATGCCTTAGGTGCTTGGCTGACACTATGTTCTAGAGCTTCCTTAATTTCAGAGCCTTTAAGGTTCATGATACCTAGCGTGTTACCAAATGGCATAACAGTTAGGACCTCTCCAACTGTAATATTGCCAGCATCAATCGACTCGCGTATTCCGCCGCCATTTGTTAAGGCAATGACTGTTTTAGGGTTAATAGTTTTGGCGGTGCTAAGCATGCCATCTGTAATCAAGTTACCAAGATTCGTTTCACCTGTTCTGACAGATTCACGCGCCCCATTTAATGCCTCAACAGCTTCGACCCCAATTGCTTCCTTTTGGATATCAGCGATTTTATCAGCGTATGGCTTCAGGATGGCTGCTGTCTTCGCGTCTGCAGCACGTTCTTTCACATCCAATAATTTGCCTACTTGTCCGATTACTTTCCCATTTTTATCAAATTTCACATCAAGGGTACCGACATAGTTATTGTACTCATTCGCTTGTACGATTAATGTCGGTTCCGATTTGTTTTCTGATACAACAGTCGGCTCTTTCAATGTCGTGTGTGTATGTCCGCCAACGATCACATCGATCCCTTCAACTTGCTTCGCTAGCTCTAAATCATTATCGAATGTCAAATTGTCGTCATATCCTATATGTGTAACGGCAATAATTTTATTAATCCCCATATCTTCAAAAGCCTTTACTGAATTCTTAGCTTCTTCAATATAGTTTTTAAAGGTAATCGCTTTAGGGCTTGAAATTTCTACTGTTTCAGCTGTTGTTAAGCCGAAAATACCGATCTTTTCACCGTTTACTTCTTTTATAATTCCATTGTAGATTTGTCCGTTTTCCGGTTTATCGGAATAGGTTCCGGTGTGCTGAAGGCCTTCAAACAATGTATCAGCAGTGAAATCTACGTTAGACGTTATGAATGGGAAGTTCGCTCCTTTAATGAAATCAGCTAATGCTTGATGTCCATCTTCGCTAGAGCCTTGGTCAAATTCGTGATTTCCGAACGTCATGACATCATAGCCGAGAAGGTTCATGAAGTTGCGTTCAGCTTCACCTTGGAATTCATTGTAGTATAAGGTTCCAGTTACTGCATCCCCGGCATCGATCAACAAGGGTTCCGATTTTCTGATACGAACTTCATTAACTACTGTCGCTCTCTTCGCAACTAATTCAACATGGGAGTGCGTATCATTTGTATGCATGAGGGAAAGCTTGTAGCCTTTTTCATCCACGCCTGTCGCAGCAGCAGCTTTTTGAAGGAAAATTGAAAAGTCACCGCGCTGTGCCAACTGGTTAGTTCCAAATGAAGTGTTTGATGTACCGTTAGCAATCTTATTGGAAAGTAAAGCCTCGACTGCAACTTGGTAGCGTTCGGTTAAATCTGTAAATGAAAGTTCCGTTTTTCCAGTCAATTCAAATCCTTTTTGGATCCAAATGGCTAATTCTCCACGAGTGATCTGGCTATCTGATCCAAATCTTGTAGCCGTTTTTCCTGCTGTCACCCCGATTGCTTTCAAAGCATTGACTGCCTGGACTGCACGAGCTGGAACATCAGTAAACCCTGAGTTTGGGGCAATTTCTGTGTTCAAATTAAGAACATCTGATAGCAGAACGGCTGCATCTGCCCGTGTAATGAATTCATGAGTACCGAAGGAAGTCTCTGTTAGTCCTTTAGCGCCTTTAGATACAATGTAATCAATCGCTGCTTGATATCGATTAGAGACATCTGTGAATTTGGATGTTGCAGCATCAGCTGTTGGCGTAAAAGCTACAGTCATCAGCGTAGCTGCCGCTGCTGTCGCTATAAAATGACGATATGATTTTGTTTTGTAGCGCATGTTTCGATCCACTCTCTTCCCAATAATATTTGCAACTCCACACTGAAGAGCAAGTTATGAGTAGATTATAACAAAATTCGGTATAATCACCTCGATTTTTTCGAAATTTAATAAATATTTACAACTAATAGCATAAAAGAATTATAAGTTGGACTCTATCAAATCTGTAATTATTTGGATGTGGAATGGTAATGTCGAAATCTTATATATTTTCGTAGTAGGATTATATTTCCAAAATAGGATAAATCATATATAATAATAGAGATTACATACAAAGGGGGAAATAGATTGAGGTCATTTTATAAAAAACTAGCGGCGGTGGGCTTGAGTGCCACTTTGCTAGCTTCTTTTGCCACGCCTGCTGCATTTGCAGTGGAAAGAAACTCTATTAAACCAGCAAGTATAACATCTATTGGAAAAAGTAAAACGTCTATTGAGAAAGAGAAGCAAAATTCTTTCAGTGAGGATCAGTTAATTATTAAATACACAAAGCCATTAACGGCTACTGAACATCGAAATGCTGGAGCGACTGTTATTCAACAATTTTCGAATTTGAACTATGCAGTTGTGAAAGTGAAAGATAAGAAAAACATCCATAAGGTTATTCAACACTATCAAAAAAATAGTAAAGTTCAATTAGTTACCGCAAGTGTATTGTACAAATCATTTGGTACAGTTGACCCGAAAGCAAACGAGCAATACCAATTGTCTATGTTAGATGTCAATAAAGCGCAAGCGCTTGCAGGGAAGAATCCGATAACTGTTGCTGTTATTGATACGGGGATTGATCGGAAGCATCCTGATTTGAAAAATACCTTATTACCGGGCTACAATACCGTCGATCCATTAAGTCAGCCTGTTGTGGACTCGCATGGTACTCACGTAGCAGGAATTATTGCGGCGAATAAAGACAACGGAATTGGCGGCTATGGCATTGCGCCAAATGCGAAAGTGTTACCAATTGATGTGTTTGATGGGATGTATGCAAGTGATTATTCAATTGCACAAGGCATTCTTTACGCAGTAGAACACGGAGCTAAGGTTATCAATATGAGCCTTGGTGGTGCCTTTCCTTCCCCGTTGATTGAAGAAGCGGTGAACAAGGCAATTGAAAAAGGTGTAGTCATTGTCGCTGCTGCGGGGAATGACGGAGCAGACTATGTGAATTATCCAGCAGCCTATGAGGGTGTAATTAGCGTTGGAGCGGTTGATAAAAACGCGAAATTAACCTATTACTCTACATACGGAGCTTCTGTTGACATCGTAGCGCCGGGAGATAAAGTCTACAGTACAGTCTATGATTATAGTAAACATTCAAGTTTCACTAAAATGAGCGGAACGTCCATGGCTTCCCCAGTTGTTGCAGGAGCTGCTGCTTTGCTACTCTCTAAATATCCTCATTTAACTCCAACGCAGGTTGAATACATTTTAGAACAAACTGCAACTGACCTTGGAGATAAAGGATATGATCTAAAGTATGGAAATGGCTTGGTGAATATTGTTTCAGCACTGCAGTTCAACACGAAGAAAATCCCGCAATTTGTGAAAGAAAATTGGACAAAGGCTGAAATTATTCAATCAGCAAAAACAGTAGATGTGACTCAACCACGAGTAATAAAAGGTGCAATCACAAAGCCGTTTGAACAAAAATGGATTCAATTCAAAGTTGAAAAAGGGGACTACATCCAGACTGTTCTAGAAGCAGCGACGCTTTATGATTATAAAATGATGATTCATTTTTATGACGATAAAAATAAAGCGCAACAAACGGATGTGAATACAGTAGGTGCAGGAAAAACGGAAGGGAAGCTAGTACAAGCTCCATTTAGCGGCACCGTGGCCATCGGAGTAAAGGATGTAAATGGCAACTATGATTCATCTACTTCTAAGCGATCGAACTATTCATTATCCATTGAAACAGCCAAAACATTGCCTGAGGATGATTCGTCTATTGATAATATGTTGAAGATTGATGGTTTACCTTACCAATCAACGGGTCATCATACATTCACTGGTGAAAAGGAAGATAATGATTACTTTACCTTTGAAATCGACAGCGAAAAAGCAGTGAAAATTAACCTGTCAGGCATTCCTGGAATCAAACCGAATCTTAGTGTGTACAAAGTGGATGATATCTTGCCTCTAGATGAAGAACATCCACTGACTGAGGAAGAAAAGGCTGAGATGTTGAAGGTTTTATTGGAAGGCGAAGAATATAACGATCCATATGCGTATTCGAATGGTGGAGCAACAGGTGAACAAGTAGAACTTAGTTTTGCTGCGCAACCTGGTACGTATATTCTAAAAGCAAGCAATAAATCGACGAATTACTTTGGAATCTTAGAGTTGATTTCCATGCTATTAATGGGTGGCTCTTTTGATGACTCTGTAACGATTGAGCAATCTCTGATTCCATATCTAGTGGAAATCGATACGAAGGTACTTCCTCTGGATGAGGATAATTATCCATCATTTGAAGAAGAAGGGCTAGTTAGTGGGGGTATTTCAGATTCACAAGAAACTGTAGCTAGTATCCGTGCAGCCGTGCAATCAGCTGGAGATCCATACATTGAAGAGCAAAATGCATATGTCCAAAGCCAATTGGACGCAGCGGTTCCATATGGACTTGGAACATCAACATCTGCTTATTTACAGAATGCTAGTGATGTAGACTTATACCTAGTGAAGCCGGAACAAACAGCGATTATTGAACTAGGCCTTAAAAATAATGAAAATAAAACTCCGTTAATTGAAATTTATCAAGTGGTGGAAGATAAAACAAATAAGGAAGAACCAGCGCTTAATTTGAATTATCTAGGGGATAATTTAGATTGGAGCGGTTATACGATTTCTGCTAGTGAGAAAAGCTATACCGGCTTTAAAAAGGGAGAAACGTATCTCTTAGCTGTTCAGAATAATTACTTCAATGACATACCAGGGATTTCATTTGAACCATACGAGCTGAGCACAAAGGTTATTGGTAACGATCCACAAGATCAATATGAAGACAACGATTCATTTACGGAAAATGTAAAAGATCTACCAGGTGCTACTTTTACTGGGAATTTTGCAATGCCAAACGATATGGATGTATTTTATTATCAAGCCACTCAATCTGGAATAAAGGGTGTATCAGTAAAAACAAAACCAATTACAGATGCAATGAAGAAGGCATATCCAAACGAATTATTGGGCCAATATGCTGGAGTTGTCACGATTATTGAAGACCGAAACTATAACAGAAAACTGGATACTGAAGAGTTTAATAATGCTACCTATATTCAAAAAGGGGATTACGGCTCTATTTATGGCTCCGTTAATTTGCAAAAAGGCCATAACTACTTTATCATCACTGAAGGTTATTTTATGGGAATGGTTCCATTCTCAATGGTTCCATACACATTCACCTTTATCGATGCACCAATAAAGGATGAAGATGCAGGTTCAGTTGTGAAGAATCATGTTCCTTCAAAACCTTTGAAATTGACAAAAGATAAGAAATCCTTGCTTCGAAGTGCAAAAGGTTACTTCAATGCCGGCGTTCCGAACGGTGATTCGGACTGGTACGAACATACCCTTAATAAAGATAGCACAGGTGTTATTAAATTGGCCGGCGGTCATACGACGGATGGAGTGATATCTGTCTATCAAAATGGCAAATTAGTCGCACAAGCGGATTTCTATGGTGCTGGTGACGAAGAAGTCTTAAACCTATCCTTGAAAAAAGGTAAATACCATATTGAAGTAAAAGATAGTTACGGAAATGCAAGTACTGACCCGTACACGCTTAAAGTGTATATGAATTAATGGGTAGAAAAATAGACCTGACTTAAAAAATGAGTCAGGTCTGTTTTTCACTTTATCCCGTAAAAGTCCGATTGGTTCAACTAACAATCAGTGGGGATGAAGAAAACCCCCATTGATTGAAGTTTCACTTTATGCGGTTCTTCAGTTTGGCTTCTGCAGATTTAACAAAGTCTAGATGAGTGTCTAGATTGTCCGTCGTGATGTATTGGCCAAAATCTTCAGGGACGCCAGCATTTGTGCCATCGATTCGATGAGCAATTAATGTTCCAACCTCAGGATAAAAGTGATGACCATCAAAATAATTGGTAATGTCATTTGTCACGGAATTAGGGTACATAAAATTATAAACCCCACCAAACACATCAATTACTTCAGTGAGCCATCGTTCGTAATAAGGGTAGAGATCTTGGTTCACTAATTCCTGAAATAAAGGAGTCGAAATAGGTGTCGTGAAAATAATAAACTCCGTATTTGGATACTTCTCCTTTAAATTTAGCAAGATCTGTTTGTAATTCGGATTATAATCGTACTTCTCACCATAGAACTCTTCACGAAACTTTTCGATTTTTTCCTCTGTTTGCATGGCTGTTACTTCAGAATCTACTCGCATTGCATCGGCAACATTATAGCGGTTATAAGTTCTTTCCTTTGCAGGCACATCTTTTTTGGACATTTGATAATTACTGATCGAAAAGACAAGTAAATTAAAGGATAAGAGACTTTTTATATGGTAAAAACGTTCATCCATGGGTTTAATATAACTATCCAAGTTCAAAATGGTCGAACTCTCACTTTTACTAGTTTTAAAAAAATCAAGACCGATAATCACCCGGTCAAAGTCTTTCCCATTTTCCTTCTGCGCAAATTCAATGAACGGATCATATTCTCGAACAGAAAGATTACTAGCTGAGAAGTTAAACACATTCATTCCATTAAAATCATTTTGATTAATATAAGTGGAACGGCTGCTGCCAACTAGAAGGGTATCATAATTAAAAGGTTGAAAGTGCATAGCATTTGGCTTCTGCTGTCTTTCGTCTATAACATTTTGAACATCATTATATGTATGATTATGACCATACATCCACATTGGATCCTCGTAATAAATAAAAGAAGTTCCACCTACTACAAATAGGATTACAATCGTCATAACAGTGATTACGAATTTTTTGTGAGACATAGGCATTCACCCTAAAAGTTAAAATATAGAAACGCTGAAACCTGCTGTAATTGAAAGATTGAATAGGTAAGTAATAAAGCAATAAAAATAGCCGATCCCAAGTTTGGCTTCAGATGATCCTTAACATACATCGAATTCTTTGCGAAGACGGCAATGAGAAAAGCAAAAAGTAACCATCCAATGACATAATAGAAACTTTCATTCATCGTAAATTCATAATAAGGAGGATTGAAATTGCTAAAGAATTTGGGGTGGAAATTTTCAGGAAGCCTAATACCATTCCAACCAATCATGCTTTTGAATACCATGATCGCTGCATCAATTGAAGGAGCTCGGAAGAACACCCAGGCCGCGTTAACAAATTGAAAGGTAATGAACCAGGCTAGAAGTTTTGGCAGTTTAAAGCCTGCTTGACTCCACAGTCTATTGATAACACTGGCAATTCCGTGCATCAATCCCCAGATAATAAATGTCCACCCTGCACCGTGCCAGATGCCACTGACGAGAAAGATAATCATAATATTAATATAAGTTCGTATCGGCCCTTTGCGATTACCACCGAGTGGAATATAGATATAGCGTGTCAAGAAATTGGAAAGAGTGATATGCCATCTTCTCCAGAAATCTTGAATACTTAATGCTTTATAAGGAGAATTAAAGTTCATTGGGAGTCTGATGTTAAATAGTAAAGCCGCGCCAATAGCCATATCCGAATATCCACTAAAATCAAAATAAAGCTGAAACGTATAAGATAAAGATGTAATCCACGAATCTAAAAAAGTAAGGACACTGGGATCTCGATAGCCGCTATTCGCTAATTTAGCAAAAGTATCAGCGATTCCTACTTTTTTAAACAGGCCAATACTAAAAACGCTTAACCCGATTGCTATATTTCTGTAATTGATTTTGCGATTTACTTTGTTTTCAAATTGCGACATCACATCGCCGTGTTGAACGATCGGACCCGCGATTAATTGCGGGAAAAATGTGACAAATAAACCGTAGTTGAGAGGATGATAGCCTCTTGTTTCACCGTGATAAGAATCGACTAAGTACGGGATTTTTTGAAACGTGTAAAAACTAATAGCAAGCGGAAGGATAAGATTCATAACTCGATAATCCGTATCAAATGCAGCATTTATATTCGTGATAAAGAAGTCATAATACTTAAAGTAGCCCAATAAGCATACATTAAATAAAATACCAATTGTCAGCAGTATCTTTTTCTTTAAAGGATGCTTCACTTTACCAAGAATGGTCCCAATGATGTAGTTCACGACTAGGGAAAAGAGAAGCAATGGCAGATAAATTGGATTCCACCAACCGTAAAAGAACAAGGAAGAGAGAAACAGCCAAACCTTTGCAAACGTAAAGCTTATTTTATTTAAAATGAAATAACCGAGAAAAACGATTGGTAAAAACAAAAAAATAAATTCGAACGAATTAAATATCAAGGGATTCTTCACCTCGCTAGACACCTGAAATAAATTGTAAAATCCTTATAAATGATACTATATATACGTCTTAGACACAACTAGGCATACTCTTTGAAGAAGAACACAAAGGTAAAAAGAGGTCGTTTCTGATAATATATACATTATAAGAAAAATTTTCATATTTCTCTTGAAATATATTCCTGATGTGATAATCTATATATAAGTAATAAAATTCCGTTTTGTGTTGATAATAAAGGGATATGGTTGGTTTTTGGTTAAAAAGCTACCTGCTAAATTTATTTAGCAGGTAGCTTTTTTTTGTATGAAGGACATGGGGACGGGTCTCCGCGACTTATTAATATAGCCAATCTATTTATCAAGTATACGGATTTTACCTTAGAAAGCATCCGAAATTCCGGCTCCGCACCGCCGCCATTATGATTAGGTGAGTGTAGCGTGCTTCATGATAGATCCTGCATAGTAAATGGTGGCGTTTTGTATAGAAAAACGGAATGAGTTGGAGTTATGTTAATGGATCTAAAGTGGGGGAGCCTTGAAGGAACCCTTATACGGATGAAAAGGGGGAGTAGGACCGGCATAAAGCAAATCCTGCGCCATCTTACTCTCTTAAATACGTAGAAAAAGTACAATCTTCCATAATGATGTATATGACTTGGAAAAAATATGTATTGGTATATAATAGGATATAGTATTTACTAGATTCATGTAATTCTAGAGAGAAAGGTTGTTTATTTTGAAGAGTTATAAGAAAATATTTATTTTGTTTACTCCTCTGTTCCTCATCATGTTGTTCCTCGGCGTTTCTATTAGCTACGCAAAGACTGCTATGTTAACACCGGGTGCCCAGATGAGGTACGAAACGACGACGATAGCTAAGAAGAAACAAGCGGTTAATGTTCTTAATTTAAACCTGACTAACCCAAATATCACAATTGAGATGGGATATAATAGCCCTCTTAATACGTGGAAAACCGTTCCGGCGTTTGCTAAAGCAAATGCATATGATAAACATCATGTAATCGGTGCTGTGAATGCCTCTCTGTTCCATATGAGAGATAACAAGCTCCCGATGTATCTATTAGCTCAAAATAAGCAAATTATTAATTTCGGCGCGGAAAGAGAGATGGAAGATACAGGATTCATGTCTGTTCCAGCTGCGTTTGGAATGGATGAAAGTGGTAAAGCAATCATTGGTCGCTACAAGATCCAAGCATCCTTCAGCTATCAAGGAAACACATATCCATTAAGTGGATTTAATCGGGCCCGGGAAGAAAACGAGAGTGTGTTGTTCACATCCTCATTCCGTTATCCAAATACGAGAACGAACTCAACTGGATATGAAGTCATTGTTGCGAAACTTTCAAAGGATATCAACAAGAGTGTTGGTTTTGGCGAGACCGTAACAGGTCAAATTGTTGGAACAAGACTATATGGTGAAAAGTCCAGTGCGATGATTCCTAAAGATGGTTTTGTTATTTCGACACAAGGGATGTCCGTAGAGCAAGTGCGGAATATGAAGATTGGTGATGAGATTGCTCTAACCATTGATATCGATGAAAAGTGGCAGAATTCAAAGTTCATGCTTGCTAGCGGTCCCCTATTAGTCCAAGAAGGTAAAACAAATCTTACCATTGATACGTCAACAGCGAAAGCCAAAGCAAGAAGGGCAAGAACAGCGATCACTGTCGACGCTGCAGGTACTAGAGTATATATGGTTACAGTAGACAATACGAAGGGCAACCCTGGGATGACGCTTGAAGAATTTTCCAATTATTTAGTAAGTCTCGGTGCCTATCAAGCAATTAATCTAGATGGCGGTGGCTCCACTACGATGGCAATAAGAAACCCAGGCAGCCGTTATGCGGGTCTCATTAACAGCCCATCTGATGGAAGAATGCGCCCAGTTTCAACTGTTTTACAGGCTATTAGTAAAGCACCCTATGGACCACCTGCAAAAGTTTCAGCTCAACGAACAAAGGCGGGTATATTGAAACCAGGAGATTCTACAAGTTTTACTGTCACATCAGTGCTTGATTCATACAATAACCTGCTACCAATCTACAAAACAGGTGTTAAAGTAGTACCGGATCCTTCTATAAATAAGATTGGCAAGATGTCCGATAATAAATTTATTGCCACTAAACCTGGGACTGGATTTGTTACAGTGAATTATGCCAGTGTTTCCGTTAAGGTTCCTGTGAAAGTAGCAAAGAAAAAATAACATAAAGAAAGAGCCTGTGCAAATTTTAGCGCAGGCTCTTTCTTTACCTTATTACTGAACAGGTTTAGCAGACCATGTTGATAAGTCTATGTCTTCTTTTAAAACCATCGTTGCCGGGAAAATAAATGTCCAAGGCTTTGATGTGTTTGCTTTAATTTCTAAATCGTCTAATGAAAAGCCGCCTTTTGCAACTACTTCTTTAGAAGCATCAATAATTTCTAAAGGAAGCTTTTCAATTTTAACGTTTTTGTCGTGACCGTTACGAATTAGAATGGTGACATTGAGGTCGCCATTCTCCGTTTTTTTCGCTTGTAAACCTAGGAAGTTTACTTCACCTTCGCGTGGTGGGTCAATTTGTTCCACGTACTTTTCTAAGTTTTTGCGTTCTGCTTCTGGCAGACTTTTTTCCCAAGATTCAGCAAGATCAAGTCTATGCTTTGCTTTCAGTTCAAAAGCGATGGTCCAGTCCTTTGTAGAGAACTCCTTTTTCGAAACGGTATCAGCAGGGAAGACGAACATCCAAGGGCGGCTACTTCTAGCAGGAAGCTCTCCTAGCACACTCATATCAAAAGAATGTCTAGCAATTGTTTCTTGATTTTCATCCAAAAGCAATAGTTTTACTTCTTGGAAGGTGATGGCTTTCTTTAAGCTGTTACGAACAAAGGCAATCGCAACTACTTCATTTTTTTCTGGTCGCAATTCAATACCTGCTAGTGAGATCTGATTCGGTTTCAATGGGTCAAGCTCATTGTTTAGAAATCGGTACACGTAATTTTGTTCACTTGAAAGATTCCACTGCGGATGAATCGATAATTCAGTGATAATATCTTCGTCTGTTTGATTTTCTGTTTCATTTAATAGATCGCCAGAAGAAATAACTGAATCCTTACCTTCTTTGTTAAGCTTATTTTTGTTTTTTTTGAAAATAGAGGCCATTTATCGCCAACTCCTTTAAAATTGTGAAAAACATGGGCAAGATTAATTAATAAGGGTCTGACCTCGTACTCTACTAGTCAATATGTAGTAGAGACAAGGTCTGATCTTATAGACTTTTTATTCTTCCACTTGGCTGTTAACAGCTTGTATGAAACGTCCGATTTGTACAGCCATTTCCGTTTCAATTGTATTAAATGTATGGGTAAATAACTCAAGTCCTTCTTTTTGATAAAGCCGTAACGGATCTTCTTGCTGATATTGACGCAAGCCAATCCCTTCTTTAAGTCTTGCCATGTTCTCCAAATGTTGGACCCATTGGGTATCGATGACGTTCAATAGCCAGATTTTCAAAGTCTGAAGATACGCTGGGTTTGCGTCTAGCTGTTCTTCAATGCTTTCGATGTATGATCTCATCTTAGGTGTGATTACTTCTTCTATTTCTTTGTTACTTTGAAGAGGTGATGAAAGTGTAATCGGGTAGCCAGGCAGAATTTCGTTTATCTTCGAATTGAGAGCATCTAGATTCCATTCTTCAAAAGGAACGTCTTCTGGGCAATGCAGTTCCATCACATTACTTATCGCATTGCGTATCTTCGAAGCTATTTGACTATCATTATTTTCTGCTTCCATAATCCGGTCGCGCACTTGGTAAATGATGTTTCGTTGTTCATTGCTTACATCATCCAATTTTAAATTGTATTCTCGCATGGAATAGTGAGAGCCTTCGACAATTCGTTGGATACGATCGACAAATTCATCGACTTTTTTATAGGTGATAAGGCCCGTAGTATCTGATGTCAGCTTTTTCGCAAGCTTTTCTAAGTCTTCTATGGCAAATCGTTTAATCATATCATCTTCTAGTGAAATATAGAATTGTGAAGAACCTGGGTCTCCTTGACGTCCAGCGCGTCCGCGTAATTGGTTGTCTACCCGTCTGCTTTCATGCTTCTCTGTGCCGATTACGTGTAAGCCACCAAGCTCAGCGACGCCTTCTCCAAGTAAAATGTCCGTTCCCCGACCGGCCATATTGGTAGCGATCGTAATTTGGCCTCGTTGTCCAGCCGTAGCAATCAGCTCTACTTCTTGTTCCACACTTTTTGCGTTTAGTAAATTAAAAGATAGGTTCTCTTTCTCTAAATAGGAAGCAACCTTTTCAGATTGTAGGATAGAAGTCGTCCCAATTAAGATCGGTTGTCCAGTAGCATGCACTCGTTTTACTGCTTCGGCTACTTTTTTATATTTATGGTCCAGTGTCTTAAAGATTACATCTGGATGATCTACGCGGATTTTGTCTCGATTGGTTGGAATTTGAATAACGTCCATGCCATAAACATTTTGAAATTCTTTTTCCTCAGTTTTAGCTGTACCTGTCATTCCTGATAGCTTAGCATACATTCTAAAGTAGTTCTGAATCGTAACAGAAGCCTGCGTTTTATTTTCTTCTGTAATCTCAATACCTTCTTTTGCCTCGATCGCTTGGTGCAATCCATCGCTTAGTGATCGACCATCCATCACTCGGCCTGTAAAGATATCAACTAACAGAATCTTCCCGTCTTTAATAATATAATCGACATCTTTTTCAAACATGACATGAGCACGAACTGCTTGAATGACATAGTGAAAGAGTGTTTGATGCTCAAGGTCATAAAGGTTATCAATCCCAAATGCTTTCTCCACTTTCTCCACACCATCATCGGTCAAGCTTGTTGCTTTCGTTTCCGGATCAAATGTATAATCCTCTTCTTGCTTAAAACGTTTCGCAAGACGAGAAGCGATGTGCTGCAGATCACTGTTCGATTGCGTTTTACCAGCGATAATTAGTGGCGTTTTTGCTTCGTCCACAAGTACGCTGTCCACTTCGTCAATAATGGCATAGTGAAGGGGTCTTTGACTTTTATCGGCGACAGTGACAGCCATGTTATCACGTAAGTAGTCAAAGCCAAATTCCGTTCCCACCCCGTACGTGATGTCAGCAAGATAGGCATCTTTCTTTTCATAAGGCTGCATATTTGGAACGTTTAAACCGACCGTTAATCCAAGGAACTCATGAATTTGACCAATTTTTTCCCGATCCCGTGTGGCTAAGTAATCATTGACGGTAATAACATGTACACCTTTACCTTCAAGAGCACGCAAATAGCTTGGTAGAGAAGCAACTAGTGTTTTCCCTTCTCCTGTAGCCATCTCTGCAATATTTCCTTCTGTTAAGACAAGCCCACCGATCATTTGAACATCAAAATGTCTCATACCAAGTACACGCTTGGAAGCTTCTCTGACAACAGCAAAGGCATCCAATTTTATATCATCAATTGTTTGTCCGTTTGTTAAATCAGCTTTAAATTGGGTCGTCATGTCTTTAAGCTGCTCATCGGAATATTGAATATATTTTGGTTCTAATGCATTAATTTCATCCACCATTTTATAATATTTAGTAAGCCTTTTTTGATTAGTATCTCCAAAGGTGTTTTTCAGAAACGATAGCATGTAAAACGCCCCTTAATTAGCATATATTCTGTCTTTCAAGTAATAATCTTACCAAAAATAACAGGTATTTGCTATAAATAGTGGAAGACTGTGAAATTTATACAATAACCTAGTTGTTTTCGTCAGGAAAAAGTGAGGAAATGGCATATTTAATAAAAATAGTTTGTAAGTTTATTAGAATTCTAGTAATATATTTGATGATATCAGTTTTTGTTGATTAGACCGGGAAAAAAGAGAATGACGTCAGATGAAAATTTTGTGACTACCAAATAAATGAAATGTTTCTTTATACTCATTCTTTAATCTTAAATTGGATATGATATTTCTAAGGAGGTACTCCATGGTTTACCTTGCCTTGTTACTATGCTTTGTGGCATCCATTATTATTACGCCGCTTGTTAAGAAATTTGCCATCAAGATTGGTGCAACTGACAAGCCCAACTATCGTAAAGTTCATCAGAAAGTTATGCCCCGTCTAGGCGGATTGGCAATCTATATCAGTTTTCTCATCGGCTGGGTTTTCTTAAGACCAAATGATGACTTAACAAACATAACGATCCCGCTTCTAATTGGCGGTTTTATTATAATAATTACTGGATTTTTCGATGATTTATTCGAACTTTCAGCTAAAATTAAATTTATGGCACAAATTGTTGCGGCAGGCGTTGTTGTCATTGGTGGCGTCCAAGTCGATTATATTAACTTACCGTTCGGAGGAGAGCTTCATTTTGGCATACTGGCCATTCCGTTAACGATCCTTTGGGTGGTAGGCATTACGAATGCCATTAATTTAATTGATGGTCTTGACGGACTAGCTGCAGGTGTTTCATCGATTGCCTTAATTACCATCTCGGGAATGGCCATTTTAAAAGGTGACCTATTTGTAATGAGTATGGCATTGATCCTTTTAGGAAGTACACTTGGTTTCTTGTTTTACAATTTCCATCCGGCAAAAATCTTTATGGGAGATACAGGAGCATTATTCCTAGGATACATGATTGCGGTTCTTTCCCTGATGGGGTTCAAGAATATCACAATGATTTCTTTGATTGTACCGGTTATTATCCTCGGAGTTCCAATTTCTGATACATTCTTTGCGATTATTCGCCGGATTAAGCACAAAAAACCATTATCAGCACCGGATAAATCCCATTTGCATCACTGCTTACTTGAAGTAGGATTTTCACATAGGCAGACGGTTTTACTCATCTATGCAATGGCTGCATGCTGTGGATTATCTGCTTTCATTTTCTCGATGGCTACGTCATGGGGGGCAATTTTCATGGGAATCATCCTCTTGCTAGCTGTTGAGGTAATTGTAGAAAAAATAGGTTTAATCGGTAAGGAATACCAACCGTTATTACGTTTTATCAATGCGAAAAACGATCAAATGAAAGATCGTTAATTAAAACCTCTCTGATAAAGAGAGGTTTTTTTGTATGCTTTTTTAAGGAATGGGGTAGTTTAAATAGGAGAAGTCGTGCATGGGTTTGGATTAATTATTACTTTTTTTGGACAGATTCTTTGTTTGTTAGGATTAATTCATCGCATTTTCGATTAAATAGCCCCATAATTGGATTAAAACAGCATGGTTAAGCTAAGATTTTCCGGCTTTTGATCAAAAAACAGCTGTACCTCATTTGGTACAACTGTAATTTATTCATTATTCAGCATCATATGAGAGGCTGCCTACGTTTTTCTCACTTGTTAAGCCTAAATGCTTTTTCAATAAGTTTTGTGTTTCTGTCAGCTTGTCCTGATCAAGGTTGAAGACGTATGAGTTATTTTCTCTACCGTCTGTACCTTCGAGTTGAAGGGTATCGATTGTCAGGTCATTTCTAGCAGTGGCGTATTCAACAAATGTCTTCATTTCAGTAAAGGTTAAGTTCGTTTTCATATTCCCGCCGACCGCTTCGATGATATCAGGATATTTCGCAACAGCATGAACTGTAGTTGCTTTTTTTATCATCGCTTGAATAATTTCTTGTTGTCGCTGTCCTCGTAAAAGATCACTATCTTGTTTACGTGTACGTGCAAGTGCTAATGCTTCTTCGCCGTTGACGGTCTGCAAGCCAGGTTCAAGGTGAATCGCGTTATTTTGATCTTCTGCGTTTTTCTCATTCAATTCATAGGGAACTTCGACTTCGATTCCATCAAGCGCATTTACAACGTCTATGAACGCGTAGAAGTTCATACGTACATAATAATCGACTGGAATATCAAGGAGATTTTCAACGGTTTCAACGGTGACCTGGGGTCCTCCGTATGCATGTGCATGCGTGATTTTCGTGTAACGATCCTTTTTAGGAACGTACACATAAGAATCTCGTGGAATACTTAATAATTTAATCGATTTATTTTTCCGATTGAAGGTAGCAAGTATCAAAGCATCTGATCGTGTGGACTCGTTATACTTCCTAGACTCACTATCATCCACACCAATAAATAGAATGGATGTATTGTCTACCTTTGGATTGACCTTCGCTTCACGTTTAGAGGAGAGGCCAATTGACTCAAAAGAATTATCAAGAGTAGAAGCGGCTTTATTGTACAAATACGCTCCATAGGCAGTGCCAGTGATAGTTAGTAATAAAATTGGAACCAAGAACCATGCAACAAGTTTTTTACGTTTCCGCTTGCGCCTTCTTTTGGTAACCCTGTATAAGCGTTGGTTTGACATATTACTTTCTCCTTCGTGGGTAGTATCCAGACTGAAGTATATCTAGGAAACTATACTCTACAACATTCTACAATTTTTTTACTGTTTCGTAAATTGAATTATAGCAGGAAATAGGAAGGGATTAAAAAATAAAGTGTTATTTTTCTCGCTCAAGGTACAGCTGTTCCCCTTCTTCTATCCGGCTCTGGCCATTGGTCAATTCTGTCATCCAAGACATAAATGACTCTTTGCCAGTCTCTTCTACATATGTTTCAATCATTACATTCTCAAGATAATGAATTTCCTTTACTTCATAAATAGACGAACGGAGCTCATTTTCCAGTTTACCAAGCCATGTATAGTCAATATATGTGCCAATGACCCGCATAAGCTTTCGTTCGACAACTCCAGTTGCATCAATTCCTTCAGATGTTGATTTACTGTAGGCACGAATCAGACCACCTGCGCCAAGCTTGATTCCACCAAAATAACGAGTAACAACGACTGTGGTGTCTTTTAGGCCCTTTTTCTTCAATACCTCAAGAATAGGAACGCCAGCTGTACCACTTGGTTCGCCATCGTCCAGTGCCTTCTGGATTTGATCATGCTCACCGATTAAATAGGCAGAACAGTTATGTGTGGCATCTTTGTGCAATTTTTTTATATGTTGAATGAAGACTTGAGCTTCTTCTTCTGATTCGGTACGCGCAATATGAGAAATGAAGCGGGATTTTTCAATGATGATCTCATGTTTTCCGTTTCCTTTTACAGTAAGGTAGGATTGTAGCATAATAGCTCCTTTCTTTGCTAAAAAATAGTAGAGGATGTTCAAAAAGTTCAATAAAAATAGCTGTCGAATTGTATCAAAGCTCTGTCTCTTTGGTCCTCACGTATTACTGCATACGTTCCGGTCCTCTCGAGATGCGCTCCTCGAACTTCTCGGCTCTTTTTATCCTCCTTTTTGAACACGCACTAGTAGTTTGTTTTTCCTTCATTATAAGGCTTTCGCTATGGGGCTGCAATTTTCGATAGGCATAGATTGCACGATAATATGAAGGAAGTCGTTCCTTTTTCTTAAAAGTCATGGGATAGTAAGGTATGTAAAGAAACTTTAATATTAGGCCGTTTTCTTCATGGTATAATAAGGTCTAATGTTCTATAGCTTTTTCTATATCTAGATAATAGGGATATGCTTAAAAGAATATTATGTATGAAAAAGCAAGCTTGGATTTTTTAAAGGCAAGCTTGTGGTGTTTGAAGCTTAGAGCTGCAAGGGTTTCTGTTACAATACCTTATCCGACTATCCTATTTTTAGGTATAATGGAGTCATTCATGGTTTGCTTCTATTGTATAGGATGGATTAGGATAATAGATATAGTAAATCGGTGTATTTCTTTGTTACAATGGGAAAGTCAAAATGGCTTCTAGCTACAAGGACGTATATAGGATAAGAATAATATTGCGTGCTTAATGATCGATCCTTCATAGTAACGGGTGGTGTTTTAACGCCATTTAGGTTTTGCATGACAATCGACCTTGGTAATTACTACTAAGTATTAGATACCTATTATTCAATGAAGTGAAAGTCTGTCAATTGGCGTTATAGTAAAGGATAAACCAACCAAAAGGCTGGATGTAATCGGAGGAATCTAAATGTCCTTAAAAAAAATGGATGTAAAAGCTTTGGACATGATAGTTGAAACGATGATCACGACTGTTGGAGACAGCAAAGTTGAGATATTTGAAATACAAGAGCAATGCCTTCGTGATTTTGAAGAGATAACGAAGGAGCTTGAAGAAGTGAAGATCCAGGTTGCCATCGTGATAGAAGAATGCGATATTCTCGAAAAAAAAGCCCGATTATCAAGAAAGCGTCTTTCGGAAGTGAGCGAGTATTTCAATGATTTTTCTGAACAACAAGTTCGTGATGCTTATGAGGTTGCGCATAAGCTTCAAGCGGATTTACAGATGAACAGTCAAATCGAGAAACAATTGCGGCTGCGTAGGGATGATTTAGAGAGAAGGTTGCGCGGACTTGAACAGACGATTGATCGGGCCGAGCATCTTGTTTCACAAATTTCAGTTGTCTTGAATTACTTAACAAGTGATTTGAAACAAGTGGCTCCAGCGCTTGAAGATGCGAAACGCAAACAGGACTTTGGCTTAAAAATCATTGAGGCTCAGGAAGAAGAGCGTAAGAAGCTTTCCCGTGAAATTCATGATGGACCGGCACAGATGCTGGCAAACGTCATGATGCGATCCGATTTAATTGACCGTATTTATCGGGAAAGAGGCGGCGACGAGGCCATCATCGAAATTCGAAACTTGAAGGTGATGGTTAGAAATGCACTGTATGAGGTGCGCCGAATTATTTATGATTTACGTCCAATGGCACTTGATGATTTAGGGTTAATACCTACCCTAAGAAAATACCTACAAACGACTGAAGACTACAACTACGGTATACAAATGACGTTTATAAACTTAGGCGAAGAAAAAAGACTGCCATCTGATATGGAAGTCGCTCTATTTCGCCTCGTGCAAGAATCTATTCAAAATGCGTTGAAGCATGCGGAACCGAAAAGCATCCAAGTCAAGCTATCGATGACGAAAGAAATGGTCATTGTTATGGTGAGGGATGATGGAATTGGCTTCGATTCTGATGTTCAAAAAGCAGGCTCATTTGGATTAATGGGGATGAAGGAACGTGTCGAGCTGTTGGAAGGTGAAATGACGATTGATTCGCATCAAGGAATAGGGACACTCGTATCAGTAAAGGTGCCATTGAATGATCGTATAGAATACTAAACTTAGATATGGTAAGAGAATAAAGGGGGAACCACGATTGAAAACAAGTATTGTCATTATAGACGACCATCAGCTTTTTCGTGAAGGTGTAAAAAAAATCCTGGAATTTGAATCTGCATTTGATGTAGTTGCAGAAGGGGACGACGGTTGTGAGGCGATGAATTTAGTAGAAACGTACCGACCAGATGTGGTGATCATGGATATTAATATGCCACAAGTAAGCGGCGTGGAGGCAACTAAATTACTCATTGAGCGCTATCCAGATGTGAAGATTATCATTCTATCGATTCATGATGATGAAAATTATGTCACTCATGCACTTCAGACTGGGGCACAAGGGTATTTGTTAAAAGAAATGGACGCAGATGCTTTAGTAGAAGCGGTGAAAGTAGTGGCAGACGGCGGATCGTACCTACATCCGAAAGTTACTCACAATCTAGTGAAAGAATATCGTCGAATTGCTATTGAGCAGATGACAGAGAGAGAATCTTCCCTATATATTCCTGAAATTAGAAAACCACTTCATTTATTAACGCGCCGGGAATGTGAAGTGCTTCAGCTTCTAGCAGATGGCCAAAGTAACCGTGGAATCGGTGAAACACTATTTATCAGTGAAAAAACTGTAAAAAACCACGTCAGCAATATTTTGCAAAAAATGAATGTCAATGACCGTACACAAGCTGTCATTTCAGCGATTAAAAACGGTTGGGTTGAAGTGAAATAAAGTAATGATTGGACATCCACAGCTGAATTGTTGGAGGAGGCCAAAGGAAATCGTCTAGCTTAATCGATGTTACAACGATTAAGACTGGGCGATTTTTGCTTGGGGGATTTCAGACAGGACAAAAGAAAGAACCTATTACGCCTAATTGAGGTCCCGCGATTCGAAATCTGACTTTCACGCGCCGGGAATGACGTTTCGCAATCCAAATCCAAGGGCTCACGATCTAAACTTAAAATTGCAGGCCCACATTTGTTTTGGCGACTTTCTGTTAAAGGTACCACAACATTATGATGCGAGCAGAGACGGTATCGTATAAAGTGAAACTTCAATTAGTGGAGTTTTCATCCTCCACCTACGATTCCTCTAAGCCTTGAAGTAGGGGCTTTACTGCCCGTTAATGCGGGATAAAATGGTGATTAAGTATAAATGAGAATAATGAAATAAGGATGGTAATGTTTTATGAAAACGGCAGTTGTTACGGACAGTACCGCATATATCCCAGAACTAATACGTAAACAATTTCATATACATATGGTTCCTCTTCAGGTAGTGATTGGTAACGAGGCGTATCGTGAAGAAATTGATATAACGGCGGATGAGTTTTACAATGTGGTCAAAACGGAGGACAAGCTCCCGACAACCTCTCAGCCACCAATAGGTTTATTTATCGAGAAATATGAGCAATTAGCGAAAGAGTATGATGCAGTCGTGAGTATCCATTTATCAAGTGGAATTAGCGGAACGTATCAAGGCGCGATCAGTGCAGGAGATATGGTTGAGGGTCTAGATGTGTACGCCTTTGATTCAGAAATCAGCTGTTATGTTCAGGGTTTCTATGTTCTTGAAGCAGCCAAGATGGCCCTAGCTGGAAAAGGACCAGACGAAATTCTTGCTCGTTTGGAAGTCATCAAGCAATCAGCACGTGCCTATTTTATGGTGGATGACTTGGCACATTTACAGCGTGGAGGGCGTCTAAACAGCGCACAGGTATTGATTGGCAGTCTCCTTCAAGTCAAACCAATTCTCCATTTTGTAGATAAAGTAATCGTTCCTTTTGAAAAAATCCGAACTCGGAAAAAGGCTATGAAGCGAATCGCAGATTTACTCGGCCAAGATGTGGCTCAAGGTGGCATGTATAAAGCGGTGATTATTCATGCAAAACGTGAAGAAGAAGCGAAAGATTGGAAAGAGGAACTCGAAGCGATTTATCCAAATGTAGAATTCGATATAAGCTATTTCGGACCTGTTATTGGCACACATCTTGGTGAAGGATCGATGGCGATGGGCTGGTATAAGCTGTAAACGGAGCGCCTTACCTCAGAAATGGGGTGGGCGTTTTTGACTTTATTGGAGTACGAACCATCAGATTGGATTAATTCTTGCCATTTTACATAATGATGCATCAGGAAGTCGCTTACTCCCTAAGTCCTGTGCGTTTTATAACACTTGGTGGTTTACTCTTCAACTTTTAGGAATTACTCCCCAATTCTCCTTAATTACTAACCACCTACCGATATTTACGCCCCTAAGCCTCGGGCAACTTCCTAAATTCGGCGGGTTCTCCGTCAATCTTAGGCTGAACTCCGAGCATCGTTCCTTTTTAAAAAAATTGGCGCACTCCTCTGTTATGATAATTTAGCCTCAGTCGTGTTGTTATCGAAACTAGTATGAAAGGATTACTTGTAAAACGAAGAGGAGATTCTGTCTTCTTGGTAATGACCATGGTATAATTTCGATGCATCTATATATGGAGGATTTATCCTGGTTTAGAAGCCCATAAAT
This sequence comes from Paenibacillus sp. FJAT-29882, assembly GCF_001510645.1. Lineage (GTDB taxonomy): Bacteria > Bacillota > Bacilli > Bacillales > DSM-1321 > Peribacillus. The sequence goes on from NZ_LMVB01000003.1 coordinate 210,524, forward strand.
CCCCGATTGGTCGGATACAGTGAAATTTACCGATGCGTAAACAGAGGTTTAGTTAAAACAATCGGGTTCGTAGTGCCGCTTTACCATTCTAGAAAATAGCAAACTTCATCGAAAGGGGAGGACGCAAAGCCGTGGGTCTAAAGTCACTTGTGGACAAGGATCGCCAGGTTGCCAAAAGGATATCTAAATAAATGGGCCACGCTAAATTTTCATAATCGTTTTTTTAATAGAGTGAGAGACTATCTGAAATAAGTACAGGTATAGCTGGACTCTGTCTTTTTTTGCTCAAATGAATTTGAAACTAACCTTAAAAGGTACAGAAAAGGAGTAGGAATCATGGGATTACGTAATGCTGCAATCGGTAAGAAACTGCTCGTACTAATACTTATTTCTTTTATCATCTTTGGTGTGATTGGTGGTACTGGATTTTACAATTTGAATCAAATGGATAAAAAATCAGATCAAATGTATTGGGATGCTTTGCTACCTATAAAATGGCAAAGTCAAATTCGTATAAACACACGGGCAATTGATAATAGTGCACTCGAGTTGTTGCTTACATCCAATACAAAAGAGATACAGGTATTAAAAGACCAAATTGACGCGTTAAAGAAGGATAATGAAACGTTGATACAGGCGTTAGGTAAAAGTCTTTTATCTGAAATTGAGGTGGAACAATTATCTCAATTTAAGACCGAGTATCAGAGATATTTGAATGAGGTAGAGAATGTATTTAAATTGGCACTTGCAGGTGATAAGGATGTAGCTTATACAAAATACAAGCAAGACGTACAGCCTGCACGTGAAAAGTCCAATTCATTAATGAATGAAATAGGCGTGTATTTGGAGAAATATGCGGATGACCTAGTTAAAAGCAATAAAGCAAGCGCTCAAGATAGTAAGAATTTTATTATCATTATCATCATTCTTACGATTGTGATAAAAGGTGTGGTTGGATTTATCATTACTCGGATGATCACTAATCCGGTTAAAGAAATGCAGACACTTATGGAAAGTGCGGAAAATGGCGATTTAACCGTTGAAGGAAGCTATCGCTCCAAAGATGAGATCGGCCAATTAACGCTTTCTTTTAATAAGATGATATTTAAATTACGCGAGTTGATGACGCAGGTAAATATTACTTCTGAACAAGTGGCTGCTGCCTCTGAAGAGTTGACAGCGAGTTCAGAAGAGTCAAGTAAGGCGAGTGAGCAAATTGCAAACACCATTCAGGAAGTAGCGCAAGGAGCAGAACAGCAAGTGAGAAGCACAGAAGAGAGTTCGAAGGTCGTACACGAAATGGCGTTAAGTATTCAACAGATTGCTTCTCATGCCCAAGGTATATCTGCCAATTCGGTCGATACTTCACAAAAAGCCGTGGAAGGTAATGAAGCGATTCAAACGACGATCGAACAAATGAATTCGATTAATCTGACGGTTACGCAATTATCACAAATTATAAAAGGGTTAGGTGAACGTTCAAAAGAGATTGGCAATATCATAGAAGCAATCACAAATATTGCTTCGCAGACGAATCTACTCGCATTAAATGCTGCGATCGAATCGGCAAGAGCGGGTGAACATGGCAGAGGGTTTGCTGTAGTAGCGGATGAAGTACGCAAACTAGCCGAACAATCTGCTGAATCGGCTCAGAGCATTTCTGGACTTATTACATTAATTCAAGATGAGACAAACTCCGCTGTTCAATCTATGGAACAAACAACTAGTGAAGTGACTGATGGCATTGGCGTAGTGAATAAAGCCGGGGAATCTTTTGCGCAAATTCGCTATTCTATTGATGAGATATCGGCGCAACTACAGGAAGTGTCTGCTGCTTCCCAACAGCTTTCAGCAGGGTCGGAACAAGTCCTCCAATCAGAAAAAATATTAGCTGAAATTGCCGAAGAAGCGGCATCAGGCACACAAAATGTAGCAGCTGCGACGGAAGAACAACTAGCATCGATGGAAGAAATCACATCATCCGCAGCCACACTCTCACACATGGCTGAAGAATTACAAGAGCAAATTGGCAGATTTAAAGTGTAATAAGAAGTTTTATTAAGGGTCTGACTTCACACTCTATACATCGTTTATTGTGTCATTTACATGTCATATAAACGAAATGTAGTAGATGTAAGGTCTGGCCCTTTCTTTTTTGCTTTTTCTATCGGAATCATTTAGTTTGAAAGTGTGGTAGTATTAACAAATAAAAACATAAAAGGTAGATTCTATTTACTAAAATTAATACTCTTTTTTGGTGATCAATAATGAAATGCAGAATGAGAGGGATTATTGAAATGAACGAGTCTTTTCAGGGGGAAACCAAGAAAAATAGCATGAATTCAATGACCAGAGAGGAAGACTTTCATTCTCTCATTATCGATCACCTGAATGCGGTTATCAAATTGGACGTCAGTGGGAATCTTCTAACCTATAACGAAGCATTTGCCCAGCAGTTTGGCTATACGGAACAAGACTTCGATGAATCATTTCTAGAAGATTTTATACAAGATTATACATATGAACAAAAACAATATTTCGAAGAAGCTCTCTTAGGTCAAACAAACAGGTTCAATTGCTTAGTCCTTTGCAAGAATGGTAACACTCGCTATACGAATGTTACCATTGTTCCGATCGCTACACCTGATGGCATGGAAGTGTATGTAATTATAAAAAATATTACGGATCTAAAGGAACAGGAAAGAGAGTTTTATCTGTCTAAAGAAAACTTTAATACCATTGAAGAAATCGGCAATATTGGCAGTTTCCATTACGATATGATGAGCAATCGCACGTATTGCTCGAAACAAAAGCGTCTGATTCTGGGAATTAGTGAAGAGGAAGACTTTTCTCCAACATATAAGCAAATTCTTGAGTTTGTCCATCCTGATGATCATCCCAAACTTGAACTTGCCTTCCAGCAAACTTTACTTAACAATGGTAGTGCTCATTTTGAATGTAGAATCATGAGAAGAGATCAGGCCATCCGTCATGTGTATGTGCAAATAGAAGTCCTTTTTGGAGAAAAGGATCTTCCGGTTCGTGTAATCGGGTTCATTCAAGATATTACGAACAGTAAGCATACTGAGTCCAAGCTTACGGAAAAAGAACAGCAGTTTTCCAAAGTTTATAATAATCTTGATGTAGGGGTTTGGTCTGTTAATATGCAGACTGGACAATTTATCCTTTATTCGCAAGGGATTGAACAAATCTGTGGCTATTTGGCAGATGATATGGAGTATAATACTTCATGGTCAACGATCGTTCATCCTGAGGATTGGCAAGAATATATGGATTTACACGATGAGTTAGCAAAAGGAAACACCGTTCGTCATCAATACCGTATCATTCATAAAAACGGTGATATTAAATGGATTCAAGATTATATGATTCCTACTTTAGATGATAGCGGAGTGTTTATTCAATTAGACGGTCTCATTACTGATATGACAGAGCAACATCTGTTACATGAAAAAGTGAAGCATATTTCTTATCATGATCATTTAACACAACTGCCAAATCGAAGACATTTTAATGATAAAATACAACGACTTGCGACTGAGTACGCGAATAGTGACAGAAAATTTGCTGTCATGATCATTGATATTGATCATTTCAAATATATCAATGATACAATCGGCTACCCGAGTGGTGATGAATTATTATGTCAAATTTCTGCTCGTCTTGCTTCACTAGTACCAGCAAATGATATGTTTGCTCGTCTCGGTGGGGATGAATTTGGTGTTTTAGTCGCGAACGTAGAATCGATTGAATCACTTGAACTGATTTCTAATCAAATAATCGATGGTTTACTTGAACCATTTTTGATAAACGGCTATGAATTATATGTCACTGTAAGTATTGGAATTAGTACTTTTCCGGATAATGGCATAGATAGCTCAGACTTATTAAGCAATGCTGATATTGCGTTAAACAAAGCGGAGAAACAAGGGGAAAGTAAGTATTATATTATCTCTCGATCAAGCAGCATCGAGTCTTATAAATCGTATAGCTTAGGACGAGACTTAAGAAAGGCATTGGAAAATAACGAGATGACGTTGCATTTTCAACCTCGGGTCGACAGTTGTACAGGTGAAATGCTGAGTGCTGAAGCGCTTATACGTTGGAACCATCCAGAGTGGGGACGCATATCACCGATGGAATTCCTGCCAATTGCCGAAGAAAACGGCTTAATTGTCCATATCGATGATTGGGTCTTAAGAGAAGTATGTAAACAGATAAGGGAATGGAAAGAAGAACAACTATCAACTGTGCCGATTTCGATTAATATTTCCGCTGTCCATTTTATGAAACAAGACTGGCTGCACACAATAGAGAAAACGGTGCAAGAAGCTGGTATTCATCCACAAGATATCGAATTTGAATTGACCGAAAGCTCTTGTTTGAACAATAAAGAAGCGGCGAAAAACACGATGAATTCATTAAAGAAAATGGGGATCACTATCTCCTTAGATGACTTTGGTACAGGGTATTCGTCTCTTGCTTATTTAACTCAATTTCCGTTTGATGTGATAAAAATTGATAAATCGTTCATTCAAAATATGATTCATAGTGATCAAGATATGTTTATCGCAAAATCGATTATTTATTTAGCAAAAGGATTGCAAATAAAGGTAGTCGCAGAAGGAGTCGAAACGCTCCAGCAATTAAACATCCTTAAAAAAGAAGAATGCCATCAAATTCAAGGGTATTTATTTAGTCGTCCAGTTCCAAATGAAGAATTTAAAACACTTTTGCAACAAAGAATCCTCCAACCGAATTAATGATAGGGTCTGACCTCGCACCTTAAATTAGTATATAGGGTTTTATGCCTTGTTTTATACTGTATTAAATTGTTGCGGGGTCTGACCCTTCCTAATTTTAGGACACCCCCATTTTGGGCAGGAATCCATTTATCAGGTAGCGAATATAAAAGATGATAAAGAATAAATAGGAGGTTATTTCCTAATGATTTCCCCTCATGTTATCACCCCGTATTCCTCGAAACTGCAGCACCACTTATCGGGTCGATTCTTGCTTGCTGCTGAAATTCCCTTTTCTCTGGAATTGCTTACAGAACATATCGAATCAGGTTATGTTGCCACAAAGGTAGGCGTCATTCGTCAAAATGACAAATACCGCTGTTCGCGCTGTAGCAATCGAAATCAACAGCTGTTTTACACATTTCCCTGCAATATTTGTCAAAAAAACTGCACTTATTGTCGTTCCTGTATCATGATGGGGCGGGTAAGTGAATGTGCTGAGCTTTATTCATGGACGGGGCCAGAACTAATTTTTCCAATGCCTCCTAAAGGAATGGCTTGGGATGGTACGCTTTCTGATGGGCAAAAAACAGCGTCAGATCGAGTAGTTGCCGCAGTTGAACAAAATGAAGAAGTGCTGGTTTGGGCGGTTTGCGGAGCTGGAAAAACCGAGGTGTTGTTCAAAGGAATTGAGACAGCGATTTCAAGCAGTAAACGAGTTTGCATTTGTACACCGCGAACAGACGTGGTGCTCGAGCTTGCGCCACGACTTAAACGAGCTTTTCCAAACGTCAAAGTCGCTGCTCTGTATGGTGGCAGTGAAGATAGGCATGTAGCCGCACCCCTCACTGTTTCGACAACACACCAGCTTTATCGTTTTGCCAATGCTTTCGATACGATCATTATCGATGAAGTTGACGCCTTTCCGTATTCCATGGACACTTCCCTTCAGCAAGCAGTACAGAAAGCGAAAAAGCAAACCTCTGCGACGATCTATTTAACTGCCACCCCCTCAAGAAAGATGCAGCAGGAATATCGAAAAGGGACCCTTCAAGCGGTAACGATCCCAGCACGCTACCACCGAAAGCCGATTCCTGTTCCGATGATGAAATGGAGCGGTAATTGGCAAAAGCAGTTTCAGAAAAAGCAAATTCCTCCGCAAATCCAATCTTGGGTTCGTAACCGGATTGAACGCAATATCCCCATTCTCTTATTTTTCCCAAGCATTCAAGTAATGAAAGAAAGCCTGCCTCTGTTTCAAGAAATCGAACCCGGTCTACTTGCTGTCTATTCAGAAGACCCCGAGCGAAAAGAAAAGGTCACCCAGCTTCGTAATGGAGAGGTTCCTGGCTTGCTAACAACAACGATTTTGGAACGAGGTGTGACGATTCATAAATTGGATGTCGCTGTCATTGGCGCAGAGCATCAAGTGTTTGCAGAAAGCGCCCTTGTTCAGATTGCTGGAAGAGTAGGCAGAAGTGCGGACCATCCGACTGGGACTATTACGTTTTTTCATTATGGTAAAAGCGAGGAAATGGTGAAAGCTGTGTTGCATATTGAAAATATGAACCGTGAAGCAAGCAAGCGAGGGTTGCTGGATGTTTGATTTGGCCAACCTAAACCTGCGTCTCTGTTTGCTTTGTGATCAAGAAATAACACATAAGGTATCGTGGAAGAATGTACTGATGCAGGAACCGGAGATGTTGATCTGTGTGGAATGTTTCGGCAAGCTTGATCCGATCAGTGGAGAGTTGTGCCAAATCTGCTCTCGAGTCTTGTCAGCTGAGTTCCGCAGAGATACGCTTTGCTTGGACTGCCACCGTTGGGAACAGGATCCAAAATGGCAAGGATTTTTAACGGAAAATCGGTCGCTTTTTCATTATAATGACTTTATCAAAGAAAGCATCGCTACATTCAAATATCGTGGTGACTATGCCATTGCTGAGGCATTTTCTTCTTTTATAAAGGATGCGCTTCCAAAACTAGCGTTTGATTCTATTGCTATCATTCCTCTAAGCAGCGAACGGCTGCTGGAGCGGGGCTTTAATCAAGCAGAAGCCTTAGTGGTAACAGCAGGGGAAACATGTATTCAGCCACTTACAAGAATTCATTCAGAAAAACAATCAAAGAAATCTCGTCGCGACCGGATTAATTTACCACAAGTCTTTCAGATCACCGATCCTGAGTTGGTAGCAGGAAAGAAAATCCTCTTACTCGATGATATTTACACAACCGGCTCAACATTAAGACATGCCGCCAAAGCGCTCAAACTCGCAGGGGCAACTGAAATAAGGTCACTCACACTTGCTAGATAGGAATAGGGTCGGGACTTCGCAAAACCAGCTTCGCACCGCCACTTTCAAAAGGTGATGTGATTTTTAGAACTTGGACTTTTTTCATCGTTGGACCTTAGATCAGATGCTCATCGGTATTTTTTATGAACCCCTTAATGTTTGCCCTATTACAGTCGATATATTAGGTAAAGAGTGCAGGTTTCCTGAAAGGGGATCAGTAAGATGGAATTAACGAATTGTGCAAATTGCAATACATTGTTTGTGAAATCTAAATTTCGTGATGTATGTGATGCCTGTTATAAAGAAGAAGAAACGAAATTCGATATCGTCTATAAATATATTCGCAAAGCCGCCAATCGTACCGCAACGATGCAGCAAGTAGTAGACGGAACAGGTGTAGAAGAAGAATTGCTTATTAAATTTGTCAAAAAGGGTAGATTGCGTTTGTCACAATTTCCGAATCTTGGATATCCATGTGAAAAATGTGGAACGATGATTAAAGAGGGAAGAATTTGTGGCAATTGTACAAACTTGATTCGTGCCGATTTAGCAGAGGTCGATAAAGAAGAGCAACGTAAACGAGAAATCGCGGAACGTGAGCATCAAAATGCCTATTACAGTAGAATGGATGAATAGACATCCTTCTACATGTATAGGGTAAGTTAATAAAAGCCTAAATTCGACAATTCCATGAAAAGATTGTCAATCGAAAACAATAAAAAAAACAAAATTTTAACCGATAATAGTAAACAAGGGAGTCATCAATAAGCCGAAAGCGAGGATTGCGAGATGAAGATTAATCAGTTTGGACCATCGGGAGTGAACCCGTATAATCGTCAACAACCTAAAGTAGACAGTGCAAAGACATCTTCCGCTAAAGCAACGGATAAGATTGAAATATCCTCCACAGCCAAAGAACTTCAGCAAACATCCCAGATTCATTTGGAAAGACAGAAAAAGGTTGATCAATTAAAAGCGCAATACGAAGCGGGTCATTATAAATTGAACGCAGAAGATACAGCGAAAAGTATCTTGGATTACTATTTTAAGAAATAATGAACGAAAATAGTGAGGCAGAGGAGGAAACCACAGAATGTCTACTGGACGCATCATCACGGCTTTAGAAAAACTGATTAAGCTCCATAAAGGCTTAAATGAACTAGCATCAAGAAAAACCGACATCATCAAGCGAAGTGATATGGATGCCCTTACTGCCTTGCTGAATGAAGAACAGAAATATGTGAAAGCAATTGCGATGGTCGACCAGGAAAGAGAAGCTGCTGTTGGAAAATTTTTGCAAGAGGGCAATTCTGAAATGACGAAAGCGACAATGACAGATATCATCGAATTGGTGGATATCTCTGAAAAGCAGGAATTAGAACGTTTAAGAGCCGTGCTTATGTCTGAAGCTATTGCATTGAAAGAAGCAAATATACTGAACCAGCAGCTAATCTATCAATCGTTACAGTTCATCAATGTATCACTGGATATGTTTAGACCACGAACACAGGAATATAATTATGAAAAGTCTGTTCAGAATAAACAACGAAACGCAAAAAGCGTATTTGATTCACAAGCATAATCGCTTGATATTTTAATAGAAATGGAGGTTTATATTATGATCTCAACCTTTATGGGTCTTGAAACCGCTAAGAGGGGTTTGAATACTTCGCAAAGCGCTTTATATACGATGTCACAAAACGTCGCCAATGCAAATACACCTGGATACACTCGGCAGCGGGTTAATTTTGCCCAAACAACAGCTTTTCCTACACCAGGTATGAACAGCCCGATGGTAGCGGGGCAATTGGGTACCGGTGTTCAAGCGGAGTCGGTGCAACGCGTGCGTGAAAGCTTTCTTGATATACAATTCCGTAATCAAGCCAATAAAGTAGGTTATTACGGTACGCTTAGTGATTCACTTATCAAGATGGAGGGAATCATGAACGAACCGACAGAAACCGGTTTGCAAGCAACTCTCGACAAGTTTTGGAAATCATTGCAGGACTTATCTACAAATACAGAAAACTCAGGTGCTCGCTCAGTTGTAGCAGCAAGTGGTCAGATGGTTGCTGACACTTTGAATTATTACTATAACTCTTTAACGAGTGTTCAGAAGGATATCGGTAACCAAATTACAGTTAAGGAACAGGAGATTAACTCTATTCTTGAGAATATTAGTGAAGTTAATCGACAAATTAGCGAAGTAGAGCCAAATGGCTACTTGCCTAATGACTTATACGATAAACGTGATTCACTAGTGGATAGCCTTTCGCAACTTGTTAATATCAAAGTTACAAATGTAATACCGAGTGATTATGGAAATGCGAAGTCAATCGCAGAGGGGCTTTACAATATTGAACTCATTACAAGAGACGGGACATCGTATACGCCACCTGTGAATCTAGTAAGTGTGAATAAATCAGGTATTCTGGGGATTACCAAGGTGGAAGTATCTTACGATCAAAATACAATGCCGAAGATGGTTAATGGCGTGAAGTTTGGAGATAGGCTTGTAAAGGATACGAGTTTTTCGGGACAGCTTGCTGGGTTAATTGAGAGTTATGGTTATTTGAAGACTGATGGAGTTACGCCTTCAATAGAAGGAAGATATCCAGATATGCTTAAGAAGTTAAATAACATGACGGAAGCATTTATGAATGAGTTCAATGCGATTCATAGACGAGGTTTTGCCTTAAATGAAGAAACTGATACAGCTGCTGATGGAACAATTATAAAAAAAGCGGGTAATGAAAAAGATTTCTTTGAAATTATAGCAGGCAAGCATCCCGCAGAGGGCATTAAAGTACGCGATGAAATTTTAAATGACCCAACTTTGATTGCCGCGGGTGGAAAGAGCGGTGCATCGGCCGACAACGAAAATGCGCAAAAATTAGCGGATTTGAAGAAAGTAGATTTTAATCAATATACGTATCTAACGGAAGATGACCCTTTAAATCCAGGTGAAAAGAAAAAATTGCCTCCTGGATTAAATGGAAGTCTGGATTCATTCTACTCAGGACTTATTGGGGCAATGGGAGTAGATTCACAAGGAGCAGAAAAAAACTATACAAATTCAACGATCCTAGCAAATTCAGTAGATTATAACCGCCAATCAGTCAGTGCCGTTTCACTCGATGAAGAAATGACAGACATGATTCGATTCCAGCAGGCCTATAATGCTTCATCTAGAGTGATTAATATGATGGATGAAATGCTTGATAAAATTGTTAATGGCTTAGGAACTGGCGGCAGATAAGGAGGGAAACAATAATGCGCGTAACACAATCAATGCTTTCTAATAATATGCTTCGTAATTTAAGCTCGAGCTATGATCGATTAGGAAAGCTACAGGAGCAAATTTCATCGCAAAAGAAATTTACGAAACCGTCCGATGATCCAGTTGCTGCGATGATGGGGATGACTTATCGTACCGATGTAAGTCAAATTGAGCAGTTTACTCGTAACATTGGTGAAGCGGAAAACTGGATTGACAGTACGGATGATGCCTTGGATCAGGCGACTAGTGCTCTACAGCGAATTCGAGAATTAACAGTCAAAGCGAGTAATGGAACCTATGAAGAGAAACAACGTGAAAGTATTGCAGCCGAAATTAAAGAATTAAAGGATCATCTGATTACAATTGGCGATACGCAAATTGGCGGCAAATACATCTTTAATGGACAAAATACCAATATTAAGCCATCAGAAAGTGACGCAACAAAGAATGATCCTATCAATAATCCTGCTGGGAATATTGTATACGGAAGTGCTGCGATTGAGATTGAGGTATTCTCTGGCATTAAAATTCAACTTAATACAGATGCTTCAAGTACATTCGGCGATGCCCTTAAAAGTGATGGAAGTATTCAAAAAATCATTGACGCACTTGAAAATAATGATCCCAATATCGGCGATTTATTAGATGATATAGATGGAACGATCGATTCGTTCTTAACCACTCGTTCACAAGTGGGAGCCAGACAAAATCGTATCGAACTGATGACAGAGCGATTAGGCCAACAAGAAATCTTTGCGAAAACAGTCATGTCTAAGAATGAAGACATTGACATTGAAAAAGCAATCATGGACTTAACGACACAAGAAAGCATCCATAGTGCCGCATTAAGTGTAGGCTCAAGAGTTATTCAGCCATCGTTAATTGATTTTCTAAGATAAGGATGCTTATAAAGGGTCCGATCTCGCACTCCATACACAGTCTTCTTAAATTATACTGTATAGGGAAGTAGCGAGATCTGGCCCTTTGCTTGTTTTGTTGGCCCATCCTTTTTCTATTAAGGAGTAGAGACTATGCAACTACCACAGATCAGATTACAGTCCAATTTTATTAGGACCGGTTTAGATATAAAGCAGGCTGTCCAAAAAATGGAACAGCCTTCCGCAATCCAGTCGATTGAACAACCTAAAGCGATACTCGAAATTCAAACAACACCAGGAAAACTTTCCATTGATCAGACAAAGGCAAGGGAAGATATGGATTTAAAGAATCTATCAAAACGTGTGGAAGAATTTGCGCAGCTTGGTTATCAAGATTGGCTGGATGGAATGGCAAGAAGATCAAGTCAAGGCCAAGAACTTAGGCATATTGAAAAAGGTGGCAATGCAATCGCATCTCTTGCAAAGCAAAATGGTTCAAAGCCTCAGAAGCAATTTAATGTTGGCTGGATTCCATCTCATTTCAGCGTGAAAATCGACTATCAGCCGGCAGAAGTGAATATTGAAGCAACCCCTCAAAAACCGATTATTCGTGCAGAGACTCAAAAACCCATTCATGAATATACACCTGGAGAAGTAAATGTTGAGGTACTAGAAAAAAATTCACTGGATATTGACTTTATCAATCTATTTCCAGAAGTGACGGGGTGAAAATAAATGAAAGTACAAACAAAATTTCATGGTGAAATAGAAATCGAAGAAAAAGATCTTTTTACATTTGAAAGTGGGATACCAGGCTTTATTGATGAGAAGAAGTTTGCCTCACTACCATTAGAGGGGACCCCCTTTATCGTTTTACAATCAATGAAAACAAGGGAAATAGCTTTTATCATGAGTAGTCCATTTGAAGTATTCCAGAACTATGAAGTAAAGGTATCTCAAGATGTATTATCGGACTTACAGATTGAATCAGAAAAAGATGTCTCTATATATGTCATATTAACGGTAAGAGATCCATTCAACGAAACAACAGCGAACCTTCAAGCGCCGATTGTTTTAAATATGAGCAATCAATTAGGAAAGCAGTTCATTATGAATTCTAGCAACTACTCCATCCGCGAATTACTTATTCCTTCTCCAGAACAGGAGGAGAAATGATGCTCGTTTTAACTAGAAAACTCAATGAATCGATTATGATTGGCAATGACATCGAAATCACAATCTTAGCAGTTGAAGGTGAACAAATTAAACTGGGCATCAACGCTCCAAAACAGGTAGAGATTCATCGGAAGGAAATTTATCTAGCCATTCAGCAGGAAAATAATGAAGCGATTAACACGAAATCAACTCTACTTTCAAATTTGAGTGACTATTTTAAGAAAAAGTAGAGAAAAAAGTTACAAATTCTATTAACTATTAAATTTAAGTGACGATATTACTAATAGAGCGTTGGAAGGTGACAAAGGCGGCCGACTTGATCACCTTTCAACGCCAAATCCCACAAGGACGTGGAACTTAAAACTCAAGGAGGAAACAAACATGATTATCAATCATAATATCGCAGCACTTAACACACATCGTCAGTTATCAACTGCATCAGCAAACCAATCTAAATCAATGGAGAAATTGGCTTCAGGTCTTCGAATTAACCGTGCTGGAGATGATGCAGCTGGTCTTGCAATCTCTGAAAAAATGCGTGGGCAAATTCGCGGATTAGACCAAGCATCTAAGAACTCACAAGATGGTATTTCTATGATTCAAACTGCTGAAGGTGCTTTAAACGAAACGCATGACATTTTACAACGTATGCGTGAACTAGCTACTCAAGCATCCAATGATACAAATGTCGGTGTTGACCGTAATGAAATCCAAAAAGAAATTAACCAATTATCTTCTGAGATTAACCGTATTGGTAATACTACAGAGTTCAATACCCAAGGTCTTTTAAAAGGTGATGGAAAATCGAATCTTGATAATACTGGTTTAACAGGTGTTACTGGAAAATTAACAAATGGCGCAGATGCGACAACTGTTGAAGCTAAAAGAACTGATACAGCAGTAGCTACAACTTTCAATGCAGCTGGTTCATTAGCATATACTATTAACGGAGAAACATTAACTATTGATTTTGATGCTGACTCAACTACTGGAACAACTGCGGCGTATAAAGCAGACTCTGCAACATCAAATGCGGCTACTGTTGAGTTTGGGTCAGGTACAGTTGCTGGTGGAACGTTGGGTAGTTCCATTGCTGATGCCTTGCAATCTATGATAGATAAAAATGATACACTAAAAGGTAATTATAAAGTTACTGCTAGTGGTACTGATGGGAAATTTACGATTGAAGCAGTCAAGGGTGGAGCATATGAAGGAGCTAAAGGGAATATTTCTGGCCCAACAGTTGTAACAAGTGTCACTCCAACCGTTGATGCTGCACCAGTTGTAGGAAAAGATGTAGCTGCAGTAAAAGCTACTAAAGAAATCAACTTTGATTCTTTAGTGGGTACAGGTGCAACTGCTGATGCAGATACTGATGCAAATATCAAAGCATTAGTAGAAAAAGGTATGACTATTAATGGCAAGCAAATAGAGTTTTATAATGCTAATGATGGTGCTTATACTGGCAACGGAATTGGAGTAAATATCAGTACTGCATTATCAGCTAGTACTGCTGGTGCGAAGGTTGATGAACTTGTTAAAAACATTGCTCAACAAGTTGGGGAAAATATTGATGGTGTTGAGCTAACTCAGAAGGATTCAACTACAAATGCTAAAAAATTAGTAATCAGTGCAGCTCAAGGTGGTAAAGCTGGTGAAAATATTGAAGTGAAAGACGGCGGAGTACAAAAAGATTTCGAAGCTACTTTCCAAGTAGGAGCGAACAAAGGACAAAGCATGAGCATTTCTATCGCGGACATGCGTTCTGAAGCTTTGGGAATTACAGGTAAATCTGGCGATGCTGGTTTCACAACTACAAACGTTGTCACAGATGGTACAAATAACACCGCAAAAGAATCAGCACTTGATGTATCATCACATACTAGTGCTTCTGCCGCTATCGAATCAATTAATAAAGCAATTGAAACTGTTTCATCTGAACGTTCTAAACTTGGTGCATTCCAAAACCGTTTAGAGCACACTATCAACAACTTGAACACATCTTCTGAAAATCTAACTGCTGCGGAATCTCGTATCCGTGACGTTGATTATGCTTTAGCTGCCTAAGCAGTGACAAGCACAGTCGTCCTAGCTGGTAACGGCTAGTGAGTATTATCGGGTGAATTGCTGGAAACCCCTTAGAGCTTTTCTTGCCACAACGTAGTTGGAAACGACATGCGTGAGGGTTTGAAAAAAGAAAAGATTGGGCAATCAGCAGCCAAGCTCCTGTCTCGAAAGAGTGGAGAAGGTTCAACGACTAGGATAGACCATCTAAGGCGAAAGCTATGATGATGAAATCCATAGGTGAAACAATGTACATCAGCATTGTGAATCCGAAGTGCCCGACCCCTACTAAAATAGAGGGTGAAGATATAGTCTAGTCATTTATGAAAGTAAATGTTCGCACGATGGCGAAAGAAATGATGAACCAAACAAAGAATTCTATTCTTTCTCAAGCAGCACAAGCAATGTTGGCTCAATCCAATCAAATGCCTCAAGGAGTTTTACAACTCTTGAGATAATGATTAAAGGGCGTCTTACCTGGTAACGGGTAAGAGTATAACTGGGTGAATTGCTGGAACTTCCTAAAGCTTCATCAACCACAACGTAACTGGAAACGGTAAGTGTGAAGGTCTGAAAATGATGAGGATGGTCAATGGATAATCAGCAGCCAAGCTCCTGTGAGGAAACTCTGGAGAAGGTTCAACGACTAGAGAATACGGTCTAAGGCAAAAGCTATGACTATGAATCTCGTAGGGCAGTGAAAGCTGTTCGAAGTGCCCAGCCCCGGTGGTAACAGTTGATAGTTGACAGTTATTATAAAAATCGGGTGAAGATATAGTCTGTTCTGTAATCGAAAGATACAGTCGCAAAGCAAGCGAACCAACAACCACAAGGAGTTTTACAACTTCTTCGTTAATTTTAGATATGAGAGAGGCCCTAGATTTTCTAGGGTCTTTTTTTACTGTTCTGATATATTAGATTGTAAGAATTGTTTATTAATAAAAGGAGGATTTGAATAACTATTTTAAATTGTGATGTAGAATTGAGAGACTTGTTATTAGAATATAAAGTGTATGATTCATGGCAGTTTGTAACTAATAGCATAAAGAATTTAGAGACTGCGGAATATTGTTCGGATTTAATAAGAAGGCTACTAAATGCAATGGATGAAGAACAGGAACAAAAGAATGAAGAGATGTGGAACAAGCTAGAAGAAGAAGGAGAGTACAGTTTTAATATAGATGACTTTCCAAAATGGGAGGTAGATATATTAGGGAAAAGTGTAAGCTATTACTTTTTACTTGATAAATACATTAAAGATTTTTTTCAGTATCTGAGAAATTCCTTAGATTCTATAGCACAATTTATAAATCTTACTTTGTTAGCAGAAAATCCGATGGATATTGAGCGGGTTGATTTTCCCCGTGTATTAACTAAATTAATAAAACAACCAAGTTTTGTAGCAGTAAAAACGGAAATGGATTTCATTAAAAGTTCTGTAGAGTATGCATACATTAGTGAATTTAATAATAAAGTTAAACACATTTCTGATGCTAAATTGGTTATTTCTAGAAGTATATTAGATAATTCAAGGAAAAACTTAATTGGTAGTTTTGTAAAAAAAGGTGAGCCATTTAAAGAGCAGGATATAAATACAATTGTAGCCCAGACATATTCATTTATTGAAAGTCATTTGGACTTATTGATAGGAAACGTTAAAAATGAGATAAGTAATTTGGCTATGAGAGATAGGAGATATCATCAAATTAAATTTGAAGGACAACGTATAAATGGTGATGCTCAAAATACATTTACCAACATTTTAATAGAATGTGCTGATATTGATAAGTTGGCTGATGAAATAGGGATTCTTTTTGTAAATGATGTAGATAAAGATAATATACGTGTTATGAACTGCGAATACGATGAAATCTTTGTAAAGGATGAAGAAGGAAAATATGTGGGAAAATATAAAGCATTAGAATCTTATGATGAATATATTGACTTACTTCAATATAGAAGGTATAAAAAGGAAATTTTTAATTCTCCTTGTGCATTTGTTATCCATGATATAAAAGTTAATAGCATTAAGCCATTCTTTATGAGTGGTACTATGAAACAAATTGGTTTTGACGACGGTTCTTTTTAATTATTAATTATTGGAGTGGTTAAATGGAAAAGAAGGTTATCAGGAAAATTCAAATTAGTTATGATAATCAGAGCTTTAGGGATATTTCTCTAATAAATGCCGAATTAAAGGAGTTCGACCATGCTTTTTCTAATCCTTGGGAAATTAGTGTTGATATCCAGTTTGTCAAAAATGGAAAACTGGATTTATTTATGCTAGGTTTCCTGTGCAGTTCGTTAACTTTTTATTGAAACACAACTGTGCGATCTGACTTTGATTCCAGCCGGATAGTTGCTTTATCTTTTGAAGGAGTGATCTAGATTCTTCATTTAGGATAATTTGATAACTTATTTGATTATGTTTGTCATGAGTGAGAGAATTAGCAAATTGATAGAAGTTTAAAAAGGTTTCTCTGTTTTCTAATTGGTGAATGATTTTATAAGCGTACACCAGTTGACTGTTAATTTCCTTGGTTGGCTTCTTGAGTTGGAGTTTTTCAGGTAAGTAAATAGTTGTTCTTTTTGATTCAGTTGGCTGTTGTAGTTGCTCGGTATCTATAGATTTTCTGTACATGCAAGGTTGGAGATATGGTTCAACGAGTTTTAGAAAGTAATAGATCTGTGGCTGATCGTAGAGGAGTAATCGCTTTTGGCCATCTAATTTAAAAGAGAGACAAAATTTATCTTGAAGTATTTGTTGTAATGCCAAATGCTCGTTTCTAGCAAAGCTATCAGTAGACAATACAACTTTTTGAGGCAGGTTATTTTGCTGAGCTAAATGTCCATCATCTTGATACCACCAGGCTAATGCTTCTTCATTTAAATGGTCGTTAATAAAAGCAAGAGGGAGAAGTTTTTTTCTGTTGTTATACCAAAGTTTTTCAAGCTCAGTAATGATAGTACTTGTTTTTGACTGAACTGTGTAACATTCGGCATAGCCAGCTTGGATTCTAGGATCAACTACTCGCTTATATGTAGGTGGATTCAACGGAAGAAAATCTTTTAGTTGCTCGTAGCAATACTGACTCCATTCAAAATCTTCTATCCGATGAATAAATTGAAACCTCGGTTGTCTACTTACTTGCTTAGTTATACAACCATCGCCTAACAACTTCCCGGTTAATCGAGATAAGTAATTACCATCAAATTTATTCATGGCTCCTCCTAAACTAAAGAATGTATGTTCTTAATTTCATTATAAAGGAACTTTCTAATAAACTATATAAGTTCATCGATGAAGTAGGGTATTTTCCTTTTGATGAACTTACGGCCAAAATGTTTTTCAGTCAGTGTCCAAACCATATGAAAATGGGGTTATGATCTTAACATCTTTTAAATCAATTATTGAATGGGGATTTTTATTCCGATGACAGAGGAAAAATAAATCGAAGTTGATATGCATTATGAATTATCAGACAAGAAAACCCCAGGACAAACCTTATCCCAGGGCATCAACGTACTACTAAAATAATAAAAAATATAATTAGAAATAAGTCCTAAAAAATCTGTTTACCATCTATATAAACAACAGGCTCTTTGATGACGCAGTCAATGTGAACGCCTGCTTCTGTAACTCCGCCAAAGGATTTGTTGCTGCCAAAGGCAATATGAACAGTGCCAAACACCTTTTCATCCTCTAACACATTGCCAGTTAGTCTGGCTTTTTTGTTCGTGCCAATGCCAAATTCTGCAATGGTTCTACCAGGGCCATCTCCTAGCAGCTCCAACAGTTGTCTGCCCTTTTCACCATGTGCATTAATGAGTCTGCCCTTTTCGATTTCTAGTGTCACAGGTTCCGTTAATACACCGATTCCTGCAATGGAGCCGTCAATGTTGATCGTTCCATTTGCAGAGATTTCGAGAGGGGCTATATAGCTTTCACCGGAAGGGAGGTTGCCAGATTCACCTTTGTGGCGGAAAACGCCTGTGCTTGGAATGGCTTTCCTACCTTTGATGGAGAAGGAAAGTGTTTGGTTGTCCTTCATAATGTCTACTTGTTCACCATTTTCAAGGATGTCACAGTATTGAGCGGTTAGCTGTTCAACCTCTGAATAATCTGCCAAGATGGCACCTTTCTCAAGCATATCTAATGTGAGGCCAGGCATGGTCGCAATGCGTGCACCGTTGGCTGAAGCTTCTTTTCTAGCCTTTGTATGGGTAAGGGAGTGTTCGGTAATACAAAGGACAATATCAGCTGCTTTCATCGCATCATTGACGATTGTTGGTGGTTCTTCACCTGATTTTGATCGAGGTGTCATTTTGATTAACATTGTTTCATTCCCTAATGCGGTTCCAGCTCGGGAGAAGATTTCGCCAATTTCATGTAAGGAAGAATCGGTTACGATTAAAATCTGTTCATCTCGTTTTATATGTAAATTGTGAAGGAGAACAGATTTGGCTACGTCAATATATGTTTGCAAGATGGATCGATCTCCTTTTCAATGATCTGTTTACCACTCTAGTAAGAAGGGTGCTTTGCTGTTAGATTGTGTTCTTTTAAACTGTTAAGCTCTAATTTTCAATGGGAATTTGTAGATAACATCCGCTAATTTTACTTGTGCTTCTTCCAAAAGCGAGATAAATTCACTTCTTTTCTCTTCTGTCATTCTATAAATCGGTCCGGATATTGTTAAAGAGCCTATGATTTTGTGATGCTGGTCGAACACAGGGACGGCAATAGCAATGATATCTGGTGTGTATTCACCTTCACTGACTGCCCAACCTTGTTGTCTGATTTTATTTAAGTCTCTTTTTATCTCTTCAGGATTGGTCATTGTTTTTTCTGTATACTGTTTTAACTCGCTCTTTGTTAAATAGCTGTTAATAAATTCCTCCGACATAAAGGCTAGAATGGAACGGTAGGAAGCACCAACATATAAGGGAGCTCGACTGCCAACTGTAACAGAGAACTTTACTTTGTTATCAGGCTCTATCGCCTCAAAAGTAACAGCCTCATCCTTATCTAGAAGAGTAAGGAACACAGATTCTTCGGTTTGCTGGAATAGTTCTTCTAGAATGGGCTGGATGAATTCTTTTACATTTAATCGATCATACATAGCCATTCCGAGCTCCCATGCGGCAAAACCTAAGGAGTATTTTTTGGTGATTGGGTCTTTTTGTAAAAAATTACGTGATTCAAAGGTTTCAAGAATGCGATAAATTTTCGCATGATCCAGGTTCATTTTATGAGCGAGTTCACTGCCGCTCCATTCTGGCTCGTTCTTTGTAAACATCTGAATAACTGTTAGTGCTACGTCGACTGTTTTTAGCATGGAATCCCCCTATCAATCATGAAACTCAGAACATTATCCTTATCATACCAAATATTTCTGATAGAAAGAGATTGCCTGAGTTTCAATTAAAAAGAAATGTTAATTTGAGTAGAGAAAATCAATGATTGCCGCAACGTACACTTTGGCGCAAGTAATGATTTGTTCTGTTTTAACTCTCTCATTATAGCCATGGATGGTCGGCAAGTAAGCTGGACCGTATTGAAGTACAGGGATATTGTATTCTCTAAAGTGACGGGCATCACTGCTTGCCCATTGCATCACGCCATATGCCTCATCTCCTGTTACGAACGTAATATTTTCTGTGATCGCTTTACATACAGGATCATTTGCATCTGTGAAATTGGCTTCACTTCTAAAACCAAATCGTCTTAATTCATATTGAATGCCTAGTGCATCTAATTTTTCTGTTAAAAAGGAAGTCACTTCTTGTTGGGTAATCCCAAATGGTAAACGACAGTCCACTTGAACTTTACAACTTTCAGGGATTACATTTGCTTTCGTGCCGCCTTCAATCGTGCCAATATTGCACGTGATTCTTTCGAAAACATCGATATATTGTAATCGTTCCGTTTCCACTTCACGCATATAACGGTGCGACACCTCGATTAATGGTTTCACTTCTTCAGGAAGCTCGATTTGGATATCCCACACTTTTTGAATTTCTAAAAGTGCCTTCACCATATCACTAATCGCGTTAGGACCAGCTAACGGAGATAAGCTTCCGTGTCCCGGTTGACCGTATACTTCAAGTTCAAACCAATAAGAACCTTTTTGACCAATCGTCGGATTTCTTGGAGAGGACGGCTCAGCAATTAAACAGCCATCACCTTTCACAAGTCCTTTTTCTAACAACCACGGTACACCAAATTCCCCGCCAGTTTCTTCATCAGGGACAATGACAAGCGATAATTGCCCAGGAAGCTCAATATTCATTCGCTTAAGCAGGGTAGTAGCGAAGATTAATCCTGAAAGACCAGCCTTCATGTCACTAGCACCTCGACCTAGCATCCAGCCATCTTTGATTTCTCCGCAGAACGGATCAAAATCCCATTTAGATCGATCTCCAGCAGGAACTACGTCCGTATGACCGCAGAAGATCAAGTTTTTACCTTGATCTTGATTGCCAATTGTTGAAATGAGATTGTACATTTTATCAGCTGATTCATGCCGATCTACAGCAATATCAAATTTAGTTAAATAATCTGTAATAAATTGGCTGATCTCTGTGGAATCACCTGGTGGATTTTCACTTGGAATTTGGATGAGAGCACTGCACAATTCCAGTAATTCATCTTTTCTCGCTTCTACTTCATCAATTAATTGTTGTTTTAGTTGGATAGTATTCAATTATTTCTCAGCCCCTTGTTCTCCTAATGTTTGTAGATGATCCATTTTTCCGTATAAGCTTTCTAATAGATTAAAATCTTCTTGATTATAAAAAGAACATTTATTGTCTCCATAACCTTTAGCTACTTCAATCACAAATCGAACAACCTGCTCAACGTCTGTTAAGTGAGTAGCGCCCGTTCCACAACCAGCAACGGCTGTCTGGGTCGTAATCGCTACGCCGACCACTGGACTAGAGGTGGCGACAGCAGGCTGAAGGATACTGTTGATGTGAAAAACACCATTTCCATATGGCGTAATATCCTGTGTTGTAATCGGCAATGTCACAGGTGGTGTGCCAGTAGATTGTGAATAGATATGCAATAAATCATCGCTTATTTTTAAAATATATCCTTCTTTAACTGTTGGTGTAATCGCAAATCCTTTGTGATTGAGGATCGCATTTCCTTTTGTTGTGTCGATAGATAGAATCGCGTCCATTTCCTTTGTGACTTCATGTTGGTTCATTGTAAAAATGTCAACTGGTGAATTCATAAATGGTACTGGATCATGCGGTAAAGTAGGTGCTGTTGGACAAATATGTGTTGTAATAATGACGTCGCCTATAAGCTGATCGCCTTTTTTCGTCATGTCCAATAGTTTAGCTGCAGCGGATATAGCAGAAAGGGCGCCATCTCCATCAGAAACAAATCCGATCATTTCCGGACGTGCACCAATTCCACCAAGGCGACCAATAATACCTAAAGTAGGGGCATGGCCACCTTTTGATTTCCCATCTTTTCCAGGGATCGTAACTTTAACGAAATCAGTAGAACCGAGTTCACCATGAACAGTCTCCACTGTGATGTTTCCATCACCCCCGATGTTACTTAAATAATGTTTAACATCTTCACCTGTTACGTATTGGTTATCTAATAATTCATAAAGTTCGATGACATGTTTGAATGACATTTTTTTCTCCTCCTAGTTTTCTTCAAGTAAATGACAAGATGCGATATGACCATTGCCTGTATCCATTAACTGAGGGATCTTCGTTGAACAAATATCCATCATATATGGGCATCGTTCGTGGAAATGACATCCTGTTGGTGGATTAATTGGGTTTGGAACAGCGTCTTTTAAAATAATACGTTCTTTGTTATCGTGTGGACTTTCTTTCGGGATTGCAGATAATAAGGCTTTTGTATAAGGGTGTTTAGGGTTCTCATAAATTTCCTTATACGTACCCATTTCGACGATTTTACCTAAATACATAACGGCAATACGATCACACATATAACGGACGACATTTAAATCGTGTGAGATAAAAATATAGGTAAGGTTATAATCCCGTTGTAATTCTTTTAATAAGTTAATCACTTGGGCTTGAACGGAAACATCCAGGGCGGAAACCGGTTCATCGCAGATAATAATATCCGGATTCAGCACTAAAGCTCTTGCGATATTGATCCTTTGCCGCTGTCCGCCTGAAAATTCATAAGGATATCGTTTAGCATGATAATGGCTTAAACCAACAACCTCTAATAATTCTAGAACACGCTTTTTTTGAGAGGCTTTGTCACCGATACGATGTATAACTAAAGGCTCCGCAATCAGCTCGCCGACCGTTTTTCTTGGGTCTAATGAGGCGTACGGATCTTGGAATACCATTTGGATGGATTTACGAGTTTCCCGTAGTTTTTTTGCATCCATCCCAACTAAATTTTCTCCCCGAAACTCAACCGTGCCGCTAGAAGGGGGAATAAGCTGATTCACTAGACGAGCCATTGTTGATTTTCCGCAACCAGATTCACCCACAACACCAAGTGTTTCACCAGGCATAACGTCAAAGCTAACACTGTCAACAGCTTTGACACTTTGATTAGACTTTTTAAATGGAATAGGGCTGTCTATAGGAAAATACTTTCTAAGATCTCTAACTTTTAACAACGGCTCTGGCATGAGTAGATCTCTCCTTTCTATTTAATCGGTTTTCTTTCGTTTGAAAATGGCATGCAACAAAATGCTTTTCTTTTACTTCAACCATTTCAGGAGCTTTGGAAAAACAGATGTCTTGAGAATAGGAACATCGTGGTGCAAATGGACATCCTATAATCTCTTGTCTTAGATCTGGTGGACTTCCTGGAATTGTTGTCAGCATTTCATGATCTTCAATATTTTCTGTTATTTGTGAATCGAGTAGACCCCATGTGTAAGGGTGCATTGGATGATCATGAATTTCTTCTACGGTTCCGTATTCAATCACATTTCCTGCATACATAACAAGTACTTTATGACAGATTTCCCAAACGACTCCAAGGTCGTGAGTAATCATAATAATGGACGTGTTGAATTCATCCTGCAATTTCTTCATTAATTCTAATATTTGAGCTTGAACGGTTACATCCAATGCAGTTGTAGGTTCATCAGCAATTAATAGTTTTGGATTACATGAGAGAGCAATGGCAATCATTACTCGTTGGCGCATCCCACCGGAAAACTCATGCGGGTACATATTTAATCGTTTTTCTGGGGCTGGAATTCCAACTAACTGCAACATTTGAATTGCTTTTTGTTTCGCTTCTTTTTTAGAAACCTTTTGATGGAGTTTAATCGATTCCATAATTTGATCGCCAACTGTAAAAACAGGATTAAGACTTGTTAAAGGATCTTGGAAAATCATCGAAATATCATTTCCGCGAATATCTCTCATTTCTTTATCTGATAAAGTTAATAAATCCTTGCCTTCAAAAAGAATCTTTCCTCCGGATATATGTCCAGGAGGACTTGGGATTAATCGCAGTAAGGAAGTTGCCGTAACACTTTTACCGGATCCAGATTCGCCGACAATCCCAATGTTTTCTTTTCTATTTAATGTGAAGCTGACACCATTTACGGCTTTTGTCACAGTAGATCCAGATTTGAATTGGACTTCTAAATTCTCGACTTTTAGTAATTCAGTGGACATAGGGGGCACCTCCTATAATTAAACTTTCATTTTTGGATCAAGAGCATCCCTTAGCCCATCACCAAAAAGATTAATGCCAACAACGGTAATTAAGATAGCTAAACCAGGAATCGTAGCCATATGTGGATTTAATACGAGAAAATTCTTTCCGTCTTGAAGCATGCTACCCCAAGAGGCTGTCGGTGGCTGAACGCCTAAACCTAAGAAGCTTAATGATGCTTCTGAAATAATAGCACCTGCAATGCTCATTGTTGCATAGACAATTAAGGGTGCAATACTATTTGGTAGCACATGGTGGAAGATAATCCGGCTATGTTTCGCTCCTAGTGATCTCGTCACTTCGATATACTCAGATTGCTTCACACTTAGCACTTGGCCGCGAACAACTCTTGCAAATCCGGGGATGTTCCCAATACCAATGGCAATAATTACGTTCAATAATCCTTGTCCAAGAACACTCATCAATGTAATGGCTAGTAAGATAAACGGAAACGCAGAGAGTCCATCCATAATGCGCATAATAATAGAATCAAATTTTCCGCCAAAATAACCAGCAATTACACCTAATAGCGATCCGATCACAGCTCCGAATAAAACAGCTCCGAGTCCAACTAAAATGGATATTCTAGCTCCATATACTAATCGACTAAAAATATCTCTCCCATAATTATCTGTTCCTAATAGATGGCCTTCTGCCCCTATTCCTAAAAGGGTTTTCGTTACATTCATTTTGTCAGGAGAATGTGTGGCAAGAATAGGGGCAAAGATAGCAGTTAAGATGAGCAAAAGCATTATGAACAGTCCAAAGGCAGCAAAACGATTTCTAATCAATTTTTTGAATAAAGAACGTTCATTTGTTTCAACTACATCAGTCTTTTGTAAAATAGCTTGGCTTTCTGCCATTATTTCGTACCTCCTTTACCGGACGAATATTTGATTCTTGGATTGACCAATTTGTATGAGATATCAACAAGCAGGTTGACGACTACATAAATCAAAGCAATGAAGATGACCATGTTTTGGACAACAACAAAGTCTCTTTTTCCAATCGCATCAATAATTAATAATCCAATGCCAGGCCAACTAAAGATCGTCTCTGTTAAGACAGCTCCACCTAACATAGAAGAAATTTGAAGGCCTAAAACGGTAAGTAATGGAGTTAAGGCATTTTTAAAAGCATGCTTGCAAATGACAAAAAATTCATGTAACCCTTTTGATCGTGCTGTCTTTACATAATCTTGTGAAATGACTTCTAACATGCTAGATCTTGTGATTCTAGCAAACTGTGCAGTTGGGATGGTGGCTAAGGCAATACTAGGCAAGATTAAATGGCTGATAAAGTCACCTATCCCTTCATCCATTGATCCCATTCCTGTAGCAGGGAACCAGCCTAAATTGACACTAAAGAATAATACAAGCATGATTCCGAGCCAGAAAATCGGCATGGAAACACCCATTAGCGAAAATGTTGTAAAAGCATAATCGAAAATTGAATTTTGCTTTCTAGCTGCAATAATGCCAGCTGGTACGCCGACTAAGATGGCAATGAGCAGGGCGCTAACAGCTAGTATGACGGTATTAGGGAAACGTTCCATAATCAAATCGATAATTGGCATATTATAAGTTAGCGAGTTTCCTAAATTCCCTTGTAGTAAATTACCTATATAATCAAAAAATTGAATATATAATGGTTCGTTTAATCCTAATTTTTCTGTTAGAACTTCTATTTCTTCTGCGCTAGCTTGAGGTCCAAGCATCACAGCTGCAGGATTCCCCGGAAGCATTCGGGTGATTAAAAAAATAATAACCGCAACAATCAATAAAGTAGGTATCATATTAAGAATTCTACCTAAAATATATTTGCCCATTCACTCTACCTCCTTTTAATTTATTCACTATTTGAAATGTTAACTTAATATTTGAATAAAAATAGTGTATCATTTGATTATTTTTTTGTAAATAAGTGCTTATTAGCAATAATTTATATTTTCTAATTAATCACAAAATAGTATTTACATGATTGTAATATTTGTGATAGATTTGTATTCAATATATGAATGCATGATTCAATATTTAAAAAGACTTTCTTCGATAGGTACCATTTTATCTCACTTGAAGGAAAGTCATATTTTGGTTAATTGATTTTTCCTCTTGCCCTAAAGTCAGAAGAAAAATCTTTTTGCACTTATCGGATTGTGTGTCCATAAAAATGGGCTTATTGTTGAGCGGTCCGTTAAGTAAAAATCAATAAAAAATCTAAGGAGGTTTTACAATCGTGAAGAAAATGAAGCATGTAGTATTATTACTCACTCTTATTTCAATTGCTTTAGTGATTAGTGCTTGTGGTGGAGCGTCACAAGATAAAGGTTCAGAAAATAGTGAAAATACTAATAATGAACCTAAAAGTGGTGGAGTCCTAAAGGTTGGCCTTGCCTCAAATCCTAATACGTTAGATCCTATTAAATATACAGGGGCGTATGAGTCACAGATTATGAGATCGGTCGGTGACACTCTTGTTGTATATAGCCAAGATTTAAGTGATTTCTCACCGTCATTAGCAACGAAATGGAAGCCTTCAGATGATATGAAGTCTTATACTTTTAAGCTAAGAGATGACGTCTATTTCCAACCAGGAAAATATCAAGAAGGTCGGAAAATGACGGCTGAAGATGTGAAATATAGCTTAGAACGCTCTGCTAAAGAATCTGCTTTAGGTCGTTTAGATGGCGTTGAAAGTGTTGAAGTAACAGGGGAATCTGAAGTAGTTGTCCACTTAACAGCACCAAACGCTTCTTTTTTAGCAATGTTAACAGATGTTGGGAACATTATTATTCCTAAAGAGGAAGTAGAAGGTTGGGGTGACCAATTTGGGGCTAATCTAGTAGGAACGGGTCCATTCCAATTTAAAAATTGGCAAACAGACCAAAAAGTAGAATTGGTTCGTCATGATAAATACTGGGGTGAAAAACCATATCTTGATGGTGTCACATACCAAATTATCAAAGACCCGAACATGATGACAAATGCTCTTCGCTCTGGCGATATTGATATAGCGACAGACATTAAGGGTCAAAACCGTCAAGTTATTGAACAAGATCAAAACCTTGAATTATTATCAGAACCAGGATTGTCTATTGATTACCTTGATTTAAATAATATGAGCGGTCCAACAGCAGATCCAAAAGTAAGAGAAGCGATCTATAAAGCAACAAATGTAGAGGAAATTGTAAAAGGTGTAAACCAATGGGGCGGCGGTACAGTCTCTTATGCTCCAATTCCAAAAGGGTCTTGGGCATATAATGAAGAATTAGAAAAACTAAAGCCAGAATATAATCCTACAGAAGCGAAGAAGCTTTTAGCGGAAACCGATTATGCAAATGGATTTAAAACAGAGCTTTACGTATTAGAATCACGCGTTCCTTATGCAACGATTTTCCAAGCACAAATGAAAGAAAACTTAAATATTGACGTTGATATTAAAGTGACAGAGTGGGGAACACTAAGTGATATTGCGGCTAAAGGAAAAGCGCCAATGTATATTGGAGGCTGGTCATGGTATCCAGATCCATTCTTCTTCCTAAATAAAACATTCCATTCGAATCAAATTGGTTCACTTGGTAATGGTAAAGGATACAATAATCCAGAAGTGGATGCGTTATTAGACCAAGCCCTTTCAGATACAGTCGAACAAGAAGAAAGAGCGAAGTTATACCAAGAAGCAATCAAAATTATTATGAGCGAATATCCTCGTGTTGAGCTTGATAATCTTGATCAAACAGCTGCGGTTACGAAACATGTTCAAGGGTTTGCGGTATCTGCAGATGGTACCATCAATATTGTTAAACCGAATGGTACAAACGTATGGTTAAATAATTAAAATTAGAGAAGAGGGTGCCCCTAAAGCCAAGGAGTCAGACCCACAACACACTATATCTAGCCGGCTTTGAGTTTCGAGTAATCTAGATGTAGTGCTGCGTGTGGGAGTCGGACCCTTTATGTGGCCCCTCTTTTTATATTCATTTTTTGGTAGCAATTAGATAATCAACAGACGCGGTAAAGGATATAATAAAAAAAGCTAGGCTTTACAAAGAAGATGATTTCTGTAATGTACAGGGTCATCTTTTTTAATTCGATTGGTATTTATATGGAGTGTAGGAAGTCAAATAGTTTTTGATTTTCAAAAGGTTTGATCAATGGTTCGTCCTTGAAATGTCAGGAAAATGATATTTGTGGGGCATTAACCTAAAAATTCCCCCATCGTTTTTAAAACTTCGGATTTATGAAAAGCCTTGATCTCAATGGAGAAAGGCAGCTTTTACTAGCCCAATTTTCGTTTGTGGAACCATCCTTAATGGTTGATAAATTTACTTACTTACTTTCCATAAAATAAATAAGTGATGTCTGTTAGTAATACTAACTTTGAAAATTTTATTTGAATTCACGACTCAATTAATTCGGTATATGCAATGTTCCTGCTTTGCTTTCGCCATTTTACGATATGACTTGGCCTTTCGAATTGGAAAAATTAGTGGGAAATCTAATCTATACCAAATGAGAAAAATGATATTTATTGTAAATTATCAAGCGCGTGTATGGGCGAACTAAACAGGGTTAATGCACAAAAAGCGTTTCATAGAATGAAGACTTGATTATTTTTTAGGGTGTCACGTCTGTTCAATTAGAGGTACAAATATTTTAATCTCTGCCGATATAATAAGTAAGTGAATGCGAGCGGAGAGTGAGAGACATGCAAATTCTTCAGAATACAAATCTTCTATTACAAAAGATCAGTGGTCAATCCGGACAGTTAAATATCGGGGATACTTTACAAGTGACAATAAAAGAACGGTTAAATGACAAAGAAGCTATTATCTCTATGAATGGGAAACAATTTACTGTGAAATTTGAAGGAGAGATCCCGAGTAAAGATCGTATTTCTATTGAAATTTCCGGACAGTCTCGTGAGGGTCAATTACTTGTAAAAGTTACAGATCGACATGCAAAGGAAACGGTTATCCAGCAAGGAAAGCCCGGAAATACCCAAGAACAACCTAAACAGCCAGTGAGTGAAGCTGTCAAAGAGTTTACAAACAAAGGAATTGATGTCACGAAAGAAAATCTGACTTCTATTAAAAAATATTTGAAAAGTGACAATGGAACGATCGAACAGAAGATGGAGACTTTAAGGATCATGGCAGAAAAGCAAATCCCGTTAACGGATATGAATTTGAAATCTGTTCATGAGGCATTACATGGTACGTCTATTTCAGATACAGTATTATCAATTTTGGGTGAAATGGATGCCTCAGTGCAAGAGAAGGTGCTTCAAACCAGGAAAGAAGATGTAAAGTCAGATGCTCCTTTAGAAAAGATTCTAGCAAAATTGTTGACTGCTACTCAAATTAATTCAACGCTTAATCAGGATCTTTCATCCAACATTCCGACTTCACTAAGTGAGCAAATGGAGGCCTCTAACCGTAAAAATGAGGTGGGAATGAGTACGGGGATATTTCCAGAAACGCCAGAAATAGAGATAAACGCTCAACCAATTTCTAGCTCAGAAACAGAGAAATATTTAATAAATGAAGCTGTACAGAGTTTGAAATTGGATTCGAAAAATGTCATTGTCAAAGAAATAACAGAAAAATTATCGCAAATGGCCATCGACTTTAAAAAGGTGCGCCAAGAGATTAGCAGAAACTTAGATAATATCACGAAAATTGTTGAAAACCGAAGTAATCAACCAACGAATATCCAACAAATTTTGGAGTCGACCATTCATAAACTGGATAAAGCAATTTTACAGAGTGATTTCCTTTTATATGCTGATATGGGTACAGAAAAGAAGCTGCTATCAGCGAGCTCTCAATTAACGGAAGCAAAGAAGTTTCTTGAAAAAGGTGAATTTGTTAAGGCAAATCAAATGGTTAAAGAAGTGAAGGCAAATGTTGAAGCGATTATTTTCAAACCTTCTGAAGTGAAAATGAAGCATTTTATTACGGAAAAAAACCAAGGTGAAACTCTAACTTCTGCCAAACAAGTATCTACATTGATGCAGCAAACTATTCAACCGTTTACTGAAGGGGCGTCATCAAGAAATGTATATGAAATGGTTCGTAAGCTTGGGTTAACGCATGAAACAGAAACGGCTGTTTCGTTGATGACCAAGTCTGGTAATCAAGACCAGAGTCAAAATAATGAGAATTTGAAAGCGGCCTTGTTGCGTGTCATGAGGGGAGAAGATGCCAAACCGTATATCCAGCAGCAGGCAGAGCAGGCTGTTAATCAGATTACTGGGCAACAATTGCTTAATAAACAGGATTCTTCTGGACTACAAAATTTATTTTTTCAGCTGCCCTATTTAATGGATAAGCAAGTCGAGAATGTGAAGATTTATATTAATTCACGTAAAAATGGAGAGAAGGTAGATTGGGAGAATTGCAGTTTGATTTTTTCACTTGAAACGAAGAAGCTAGGGGAAATCGGAGTTGTTTTGACAGCGGCAAATCGAAATGTAAGTCTTACTTTTAAGAGTGATCAAGAAGAACTACAAACTATTATTGGAAGTATGACGGAGATTACGAAAGAACGTTTTGGAGAAATTGGTTATCAGCTGAATTCAATCGGAGTTAAACCAACCGGTCTCAAGGAAGAAAACAAAGTGGTCAAGCCAATTGTTAAACCGCAAAGCCATGAAGGATTGCAGCCAGAGAAAGGTTTTGATTTTTCGATATGAGAAATGCTCATTATTTTAATCCGAAAAAAAGTCGGACAATGAATGGCCCAACAGCTGCGGTGATTAAATATGATACCAATCAGGATGTAGCTCCAACTGTCATTGCGCAAGGATCCGGCCAGGTTGCAAAAAAAATTATGGAGCTTGCGAAACAAAATAATATTCAAATACAAGAAGATGAATCATTGATCAGCACGCTGTTGAATATCGATCTTGGGGAATCCGTTCCACCACAGCTTTATGCAGCGATCGCTGAGATTTTGATTCTATTAGAAGAAATAGAGAAAAAATATTAGACTGGCTTATGAGACTATTAATTAAAAAAGGTGATGTACATGGAAGTTCAACGAGTGGCAAGAACCTCACCTTCTAAGCTGATAGCAGCGGAGGAAGTAGCGAAAGGTTCGATTCAGTTCCAATCTGTTTTGGATAAGAGACGTACTGATATGAATTATGAACGGTTAACGAAGAAAGTTGCGGAGCTTGAAGTACAGGGGCAAAAGCTCGCAGAAAACAGCACCGTTGATAATCTTCGTAAATATAAAAGGATGATTAAAGATTTCATGGAGGATGCGGTTAAGAACGGGCTGGAGCTTCAGGAACAGCGCGGTTTTAATCATAGAGGTTCGACGAAAGTTTATAAGCTCGTTAAAGAAGTGGACAAGAAAGTGATTGAACTTACAAACGAAGTGCTTGATAAAGAGAAAAATGGATCGAATATCCTGAACCTAGTCGATGAAATTAAAGGACTGTTAATCAATATTTATACGTAACTCTGCCTTGAATAGAGCAGGGTTTTCTTTTGTTCAATATCTATTAATAAAACCTAAATTTTCTCAAGTTCTCTCCGATATATATGATAACTATACGAATATTGGAGGCAAATGCGATGTTGGAGGGTCTATCTACAAATGTCCTTTCCTCGCAGCTAAGAACAGCCATCTCAGAAGGAATCAGTGCTTACTATCAAAGAGAAATAGATACGATTACTTATAGTGAAAAGGAAGCGAATGACCCGTCCAAAAAGCAAGTACTGGACGTTGTAGAAAGTCTCAATAAATTTCTGCAGCCGACTCATACTTCTGTCCGGTTTGAGTTTCATGAAAAATTAAATGAGTATTATGTAAAAGTTGTGGATGATGACACAGACGAAACCGTTCGCGAAATCCCATCAAAAAAACTATTGGACTTCTATGCGGCTATGACGGAATTTGTTGGTATTATGGTAGACGAAAAAATATAAGCAGGTGATGAATAATGGTACGAGTTAGTGGACTAGCAAGTGGAATGGATATTGATGAACTCGTTAAGAGTATGATGCAGGCGGCACGTGTGCCGATGGATAAATTAACGCAAAAGAAAACCTATTCGGAATGGCAGCGGGATGATTATCGTTCGATGAATACAGCATTGCTCGAGCTTGATACACTTATTCGTGATGGAGTTGGGATGCAGAAATCGTTTATTAAAAAGATAGTTACGATTTCGGATCCAGACGCGATTTCGGTGAAAAATATTAATTCGACAAGTGACTTTTCGGGAAGGGTGGAAGGTGTTGTTCTTGCCTCAGCGGCGACTATGAGAAGCAAAGCCACCACAAGTATTACTGACCCAAACGCTTTACTTTCTACTTATGGTTTAACAGTACCTCAAGAAATCACAATACTAGCTGTTAATAAAGATGGAACCTTCGATAAAGAAAAAACGGGATCCGGAGAAAGTGAAAAGACAGTTCTAAAGCCGTATAAACTTACTATTGGCACCGATGATACAATTAATAGCGTCATTGAGAAAATTAATGCAAACTCTGGAGTAACTGTTTTTTTTGACCAAAAATCTAAGCAATTTTCTATCACTGCTAAGAATACAGGCGATGTGGTGGATGGTAAGTTGGGTGTTACTGAGGGCGTCGAGATGGGTACAAATTATGATGCTGAGATAATTTTAGGAAGTAACGTCAATGGTACCGGCAACTTTTTCGACATCCTAAAAATGGATGCTAATAATATAGATACTACCTACGGGACAAAAGGACAAAATGCAAAGCTAGTATATAACGGCTTGGAGATCACTCGTTCTTCCAACACCTTCATAATCAACGGGGCAGAAATTACCTTGAAAAAGGCGACTACTGAACCGGTTACCTTCTCTTCAACAGCCGACGTCGACGCAATCTTAGATACAGTCACGAAGTTTGTGACTAAATATAATGAAGTGATTGCAAAAATTAAAGATAAAACAGGTGAATCTAAATATCGCAGCTTCACTCCTTTAACTGCGGAGCAAAAAAAAGCAATGACTGAGGATGAAGTCAAGCTTTGGGAAGAAAAAGCGAAGAGCGGGACACTAAAGAATGATTCTACCCTCAAGAGCTTGTTAACTACAATGAGGTCTTCCCTTTATACATCTGTTAGCGGATTGAATGGAACGGATTCTTTAAGCAAGCTTGGAATTACAACTACAAGTAATTATCTAGATGGCGGGAAATTAACGATTGACGAAGAAAAACTTCGTGCTGCAATTTCTGAAGATCCAAATGCCATTTATAATTTGTTTATGAAGGAAGATAGTAAAAAAGATGGTAGTGTAACAGGAGAAATGGGTTTAGCTCGCCGATTAAGAGCTAATCTTAAGGCATCTATGGCAACGATTACTGAACAGGCAGGTAAAGCGGGTTCCCTAAATACTAATTTTACAATTGGGAAGTCACTTAATAGTTTAGAAACAAGAATCTCAGCATTTGAAGTGAAATTAACGAAACTAGAAACACGTTATTATAATCAATTCACCGCCATGGAAAAAGCAATTCAAAGAGCGAACAGTCAAAGTGCTTCGTTATCGCAATATTTTAGTTAAGAGAAGTAAGAAAGGAAGAGTGTACACATGGCCATAAATAATCCATACCAATCCTATCAACAAAATTCTGTGAATACAGCGTCTCCAGGTGAACTGACTTTAATGTTGTATAATGGCTGCTTGAAGTTCATGATGCTTGGGAAGAAGGCGATTGAAGAAGGCAATATTGAAGAAAAAAATAAGAACCTCCTAAAGGCACAAAATATCATCCATGAATTAATGGTCACATTAAATATGGATGTTGCTGTTTCCAAGGATATGATGACTCTCTACGACTTCATGAATCGTCGCCTTGTTGAAGGGAATATGAAAAATGATCTTGCGGCGATAGAAGAAGTTGAGGGACTGGTTAAGGAATTCCGTGATACGTGGAAAGAAGCTATTCAAATGAATCGAAAAAAACAATTTACGCAAAGTGGGCAGGTTTAATGTCGCTTCAGAAATTCAGTGACATCACCGTTGAGCTGCTTGACGTATTGACTAATCGAACAACGGATGAGCGTAGTGATCGTATTAATAGAATTGTGGAGCTACTTGATCTGCGTGAAGTATTACTTCAAAGCATCCAGCCACCGTTCTCTGAGGAAGAACAGGTACTAGGTCGCCAGGTTGTTGAACTCAATTACAAGGTGGATGAATGGTTACTGTTGCAAAAGAAAGACATTCAGCGAGATATCAAACAGTTGAATGAAAAGAAGCAGACTTCGAACAAGTATACAAATCCTTATGATAAGCTCTCAATTGATGGAGTCTTTTATGATAAAAAAAATTAAGAAATTATATAGAAAGGGTCTTCGGTTAGCCGAAGACCCTTTCATTGTATCGGGGTGACAGGCACCATCCAGAAAAAAGTGAAATGGTATTTTAGAGTTGAAAGTGGTAGTAACGTGATGAATAGTAGTTTTGATACTGAATCTAGAATTAGATGTGTGGAATGTAATCTCAGTAAAAAATTCAAAATAGGTAAACTTAAATATTAAGGAAGAAAGAAGAATCGTAGTATTTGCTAAACAAGAAGCAAGGACTATTGATGTAAGAGAGACTGTATTAGACGCAATGCACAGTCATTCTACGATTTTGAAAGCACATCCGGTTCTTGCGGAAGAATAAACCAGATGTATGTATAGTCATTCTTCCTTATAAAATCGTTCTCCAGTTTCCGGATGATAGTACACGACCAGCCTTTTTTTCGTTGTTGGATCTATGGACACTTCTTTCGTGCGGATAAAGCCGTCAGGGACCTTATTTCCGTGTTTTGTTTTGAAGCGGCGATCCCAGATGAACCAGGAACCAATAATGATAATCACGGTAATGATTAATTGCACACCATAAAAGCCGAGAACCCATTCCATTTGCTTTATTCCCGTTCTGCGATTACGGCTGTTCCGTAAGCAACAATTTCACTCATGTTTTGGCCGATTTCACCAGAATCAAAGCGCATCATAATAATGGCATTTGCCCCCATCACTTTTGCATTTTCCACCATCCGATCCATCGCCTGCTTTCGAGCATCTTCAAGCATTTCTGTATATTGGCTAATTTCTCCGCCCACGAGTCCTTTCAAAGAAGCGACGATATCTTTTCCAAGGCCTCGAGCTCTTACTGTTAATCCGAAAACAGGGCCTATAATTTCTGTTACTTTGTAGTTAGCGATATTTTCTGTTGTTACGATAATCATATAGATTTCACTCCATTCAAGAAAAGTTTCATACGTAATACCCTTATTCTACTTCTTTCTTCATATGCCTGCTATTTTTATGTTGGCTACTGTTTTTAAACCACCACCCAAGAAAAAGAAACTAGAATAGGTGGTTTGTAGGGGAATTCATATATTATAAGCGAAGCAATATCCATTAACGTGCTACTGCTTATCTACATAGAACTAGGTTGTAATGTACTTAAGTCAGAATGATTAAAAATAGTTTCGGGTGAGAAAAAAGTGTTGGTTATAAAGAACTATTCAGAATATATTTGAAGTGCCTTTATATGATGTAGTAGGGGGTGTTTTTTATGGGGATAAAATTGATTAAGATCGGTGTCGTGTATTTTTTGATTGGCATTTTTTTCGGGTTGTACATGTCTGCAGCACACGTTTTTACATTAACAACCGTCCATGTTCATCTTAATATGTTAGGATGGATGTCGCTTTCACTAGTTGGTATTTTTTATTATCTTTTTCCTCATCTTGCTAAAACAAAATCGGCAAAGATTCACTTCTGGATGCATAATATCGGCTTGCCAATTATGATGGTTTGTATTGCATTGGCTATTTATGGAGTAGGTGGAGAAGTCTTTTTTCCTATTGCTACTATTGGGGGAGTTCTCACGGTAATAGGGATTTGCTTCTTTGGCTATAATGTGCTGAAACATTTAAAGGTGGAAGAGTAAGAAATCTATACCTCATTTAAAAATTTACTGTCATCAAGAGGCACTTCCGCGAGGGATATCTTTAGATAATACAATAGTTGATAAGTTTGCCAATGAAGGCTAGCTCCTTTGTTGGCTTTTTGTTTTGTAAATGTCACGTAATCATCATGAAAGCCCCCTTTTGGTTTAAGGGAGCTACAGCTATTACATCGTTTCTCTTTGATTTGCTTTGAGCAAATCACGAATTTCCGTCAATAGTTCTTCTTCTTTTGTTAATGATGGTGAAGCTTCTTCGACTTTTTCCTTACGTGTATAAAGTTTGTTAAACAGCTTAATAAATAGGAAGATCGAAAAAGCTACAATGAGAAAATCAACAATCGTTTGAATAAACATGCCATACTTTACAACTTTAAAAGATAAGTTTGAGAAGTCGATTCCGCCAAGCAGAAGACCAATCAACGGCATGATGATGTCATTTACGAGCGAAGTAACAATTTTACCGAAAGCTGCACCGAGAATAACCCCGATTGCCAGGTCAATCACATTCCCACGCATCGCAAATTCTTTAAATTCCTTAATCATTCTGGACAACTCCTTATTAAAAGAATAAAAAAAATATACCATGTTTCGTACGATGAAAACATGATAATGGTGAAATTAGTTAATAAGACATATTTTTATTAGGTATCTTTAGTAAAAATCACACTGCTGTTTTTATAAAACGTTTTAGCAAACGCATGTTAGTTTTTAATAGGAAAAATAGAAAGAAGCCATTCAAATGAACTGAAAAAAACAGTTTATTATACAAAGAGGGTAGAAAATGTGCCTTGAAACAGTCCATGAAATTACGGTCGAGCCTCTATTCGTATTAAACGGTCATGGATTAGAAGAACGGGACGATAAAATCAAGGGGGGAATGGCTTCATCATATCAAACCACCCCTCACCGAGGAAGAACGGCAATTAGGTCGCAAAGTTGTCATTCTAAATCAGCAGGTCGATGAGTTATTATTTTTGAAAAAACCAGCTATTGAGCGAGATATCAAACAGCTGAATGAAAAGAAGCACACGTCAGTTAGGTTCTTAAGAGAATCCCTTAGTTGATGGAGTTTTTCACGACAAAGAAATTAAGATATCAATAAAGAAAGGGTCTTCGGTTTCACCGAGGCCCCTTTTGTTTATTGATATGTATGTTACGAATGATAGCTGAATGCTTTAAAGTGTCAGCTGACGATAATCATCATTTACTTACACAATACTACTAGGCTCGTACAGAAACTAGATTCGGTTTTACCGCTAATAAGGAGTTTTTACATTGTTGGCAATCAATTTTTGTGAGTGGCTTAAATTTAATGTTTCTTCGATCTTTTCTGTTTTGTTCAAAATAGCAATATTGGATATGGCACTCACAATACTTCTGCGATTTTACTAGATGAATTTTACCATCGATTTCTACAGTTGGCACATATAATTGATTCATCATTTTCTTAGACGCTTCCATGTCTGTTCCTCTCAATATTTGATCCTTTCGATTTGCGAGAAATTTGCTGAATTATATAGGTCGAGTCATTCTTGATCTTACCTTCAAATATAGCTAGATCCATATTAGCACCTCTTTTAAATTAAATTAGAAAGTACATTCCATGTTTATGTTAAGTAGTAAAAATATGTAAAACTATTACAATATATACCTTTTCGAACAATAGTAGTTACTATATACCTTATTATCACTTATTTCAATAGTGGTATAAATATATAGAATTATCTAATTTTTTCGATGCTCTTCAGTGTTAATTTAACGTAAAGATTGTTATAATAAAGATGGATACGAACCCCACTACTCATCCAATTTTCTAAAGTTTCTTCACGAACTTAGCAAAACGATTTGTTTGTGAAGGGAATGCATAGGGTATCGTAGAACTATATAGTGTAGAACTATATAGTATAGTTTTTAGAAGGAGGACTCACTTTATGGAATATAATATTCGTGGTGAAAACATTGAGGTAACTCCAGCAATACGGGAATATGTAGAGAAAAAGATTGGAAAATTGGAACGGTATTTTAGCCATGCACCAGATGCAACGGCAATGGTGAATTTACGAGTGAATCACAATACCTCTAAAGTGGAAGTAACGATCCCGATGACGAATTTAGTGCTTCGCGCAGAAGAGGATAATGCTGATATGTATGCAGCGATTGACCTGATTACTGACAAATTGGAGCGGCAAATCCGTAAACATAAAACAAAAGTAAACCGAAAATTCCGTGGTACAAGTACGAACGCAACCGATGTTTTTCCAGTATTTTTAGAAAGTGGCACAACACCGATTGAAGAAGACGAACTAGAGTTAGAGGTTGTCCGTAACAAGCGTTTTGACTTGAAACCAATGGATAGTGAAGAAGCAATCCTGCAAATGAATATGCTTGGTCATAGCTTTTTCGTTTATACGAATTCAGATACAAATTCGACAAATGTTGTGTACCGTCGTAAGGATGGACGCTATGGTTTGATTGAACCAAGCTAATAATAAATTAGAAAAGACCTGATTCTTTCTTAAGAGAGAGTCAGGTCTTTTCTGTGCAAATGGTGAAATATGATTCTTTGCTTAAGGCATCAGCTGTTCGAGATCAGAAGTTGGTACTTCTTGTTTTTTAGGTAACTTCACAAACATAGAAAATGTTCTGTATAATATAAAAGGTAAATACGATATGAGGACCAAGCGTGATAATGGATTTTTTTGCATCATCCATATGCTTCACAAGGGAGTACATTTATTGAAAAAATGGAATGGGTGCAGCATCTTAGCCTCTTACAACAATGAGGGTTGTTTGGCCAACGTCAAATGGAATTGATGCGATGCCTTTGCGGCTTGGAAGATATATTAGTAGAAATAGGTGAAGGTTATGAAGCAATTACATATTTTTATGGCTTTTTTTAGAGTAGGGATGCTTGGATTTGGCGGTGGTCCTGCAGCCATTCCGCTTGTGCAAAAAGAGGTAGTAGAGAAATATAAATGGATGAATAATGAAGACTTTGGTGATATCTTGGCACTCGGAAATGCACTTCCTGGTCCGATTGCGCCTAAGCTTGCAGGCTATATTGGTTACCGTGTTGGCGGCATTTGGGGTTTGTTGAACGGAATACTTGCATCGTGCGTCCCTACAATTCTCTTAATGATTTTGCTATTAACAAGTTTGAATGCTTATAAAGATCAAACATGGGTCACAGGGATGACAGCAGCGGTCGTTCCAGTTGTCGCTGTGATGCTGCTAACCATGACTGTAGAGTTTTTAAAAAAATCAGGCTCATCTAGTATGGGGTGGCTGTGGACTATTGTCTTCGTTTTGCTTGGATTTGTGTTCATGCAACTGCTGAATGTGCATCCTGCTATTATTATTATTTCTCTGATTATTGGGGCATTACTTAAGAAAGACCCTGCTTCTAGACCTGGTAAGGAGGCAGAAAAGTCATGATTTATTTACAGATTTTCTGGGCGTTTTTCATTTCAGGCATCCTCGGATATGGTGGTGGTCCAGCATCAATTCCGTTAATTGAAAAGGAAGTCGTCGATCGATATGGTTGGTTTACGGTTCACGAATTCAGTGAAATGATTGCAATAGGGAATGCGCTACCTGGCCCGATTGCGACCAAGATGGCCGGTTATATTGGATTTGAGCAGGCAGGTATCCTCGGCGCCGTTGTCGGGGTATTCGCTGCAGTGGCCCCTTCACTCATTTTAATGCTTGGACTGCTCAGTATTTTGATGCGACACAAAGAATCCCCAAGGGTGAAAAGAGTGACGGTCGTCGTACGTCCTATCATCGCTGTGTTGCTAGGAATGATGGCGTATGACTTCTTTTTCACCGCATATGCAGGAATTGGTTGGATTCAGACACTAGTAATTGGTGCGATTAGTTATATGTTACTTGGTAAATTGAATGTGCATCCTGCCTATGTAATCGCTGGTGCTTTAGTATATGGTGCTATTTTTCTTGGATGAAAAAATCCCTTTGATGTTTAGCTCAAAGGGGTTTTTCGTTATGATCATATTAATAAATATATTGTGTATATACGTTTTTTAAAAAGAAAAAAACGTATCGCTAGAAAGAAGTGCTTCATTTAGTAGAGTGATAAAGGCCAATGGATTTGTCTGGGTCCCGGGTGAAACTGACGGTACAATGGCGAAATATCTAGACTATATGTCATGAGTATAAAAGGCCGAATTAGCTGACGATAAAAATACTTTAAATGATCTAGTTTCCAACTTATTTATATTTGGACTATGTAGAAGTTAGTCGATCTATGTTGTATATTGTCAAAAAATGAAAAAATATAAGGTAATATTTTTCAATTTAATTTCATAAAGTTACATCAAAAATACAAAAAATTCTGTATAATCAAGAAAAAGGAAGTGCTTACACAGAAAAAGGCAAACCTATTGAAAAGTAGGGACGCAAAGTCACGGGTCTAAGGTAGTGTGCTACGATGGCTGGACTGCCTGAAATACATAGTATTTTAGGAGGGATTGGGTTGGAGGACGTAACAGTTTATGAAGAATGGATCGAGCTAATGATACAAGCTAAGGAACTCGGACTGACGAAAGAGGAAGTCCTTCATTTCTTGGAGCAAAAAGCAAACGAAAATAAAAAAGATGAACCAACCTATCATATGATGTAAAATGTATAAACCCCTTAAACAAACTGGTTTTTTACGAAAGCCCAGTTCGTTTAAGGGGTTTATTTTTTTAGACCGGGCATGGAAACAGGGCTTCAATCTTCTTGCTTTAATTTCCACTTGTTGAATTCAATGAATTCACGGAATTGATCCTTGGATACACCAGATTTCATCGCTTCTTGAACAATGTTCATCCATTCCGCGTCAAGGCCATCTTTGGCTGGCTCATCATATATGAGCGAATCGACAGGAATTTGCAGCACTAAGGCGATTTTTTCAAGAAACTGGATGGATGGATTTGTTTGTAAATTTCTTTCAAGGGAGCTTAAATAGGACTTGGCAACTCCTGCTTTTTCCGCAAGTTCTGTCATGGATATTCTATTTTCTTGTCTCAGTTTTTTTACGCGATCACCGATCATATTATCACACTCCAAAAACTTTTCTGAAGATATTTTTAACTCTGAAGCTGTTAGTATCCATTCTAACAGTTTTCATAGTAGTTAATCTATAAGTTTTCATAATAACGTGAAGTTGTACCCACCCTTTATACATGGTAATATTAAGGGTGCACCTATTTACTATGAAATATAATGGGTAAAATAAAGTGAAACTTCCATCAGTGTTTTTCTCCACTAATGGTTAGTTGAACCGGGTTATCCGTTAATTTAATCTTATGAATCCTAAGTTCTTTTTACTTTTTTGATAAAGACTTCTATATAAAGAGGAGCGTTTTTGAATGCTTAATATTTTAAATAAAGTGTTTGACCCGAATAAACGAGAAGTGAAGCGTCTTGAGAAGCTGGCCGATCAAATTGAGATGCTGGCGGATGAAACAGCTTCTTTATCAGATGATCAACTGCGTGGAAAAACAGAAGAATTCAAAGAGCGGTACCAAAAAGGAGAAACGGTCGATGATTTGCTTATCGAGGCATTCGCGACGATTCGTGAAGGGGCGAGACGAGCGTTAGGGATGTATCCATTCCGCGTCCAGCTAATGGGGGGGATTTCCCTTCATGACGGGAATATTTCCGAGATGAAAACCGGGGAAGGTAAAACGTTGACTTCCACACTTCCTGTTTATCTGAACGCGATTACTGGGAAAGGTGTTCATGTCGTTACAGTCAATGAATACTTGGCAAGTCGTGATGCAGAAGAAATGGGTAAGCTCTATGAGTTCATGGGCTTGACGGTTGGTTTGAATATAAATGGTATGTCGAAAGAAGAAAAACAAGAAGCGTACAATGCAGATATTACGTATAGCACGAATAATGAGCTTGGCTTCGATTATTTACGTGATAATATGGTTCTTTATAAAGAGCAAATGGTGCAGCGTCCTTTGCATTTTTCTGTCATTGATGAAGTGGACTCGATCCTGATTGATGAAGCTCGTACACCATTAATTATTTCAGGTTCGGCACAAAAATCAGCTCAGTTATATATTCAAGCGAATGCATTCGTACGCACGCTAACTGTGGAAAAGGATTATACGTATGATGAAAAAACAAAAGGGGTTCAGTTGACAGAAGAGGGGATTAATCGCTCTGAGAAGGCTTTTAATATTGAAAATTTATTCGACATTAACCATGTTGTGTTGAACCATCATATTAATCAAGCTTTAAAAGCCCATGCTAGTATGCATCTTGATGTCGACTATGTCGTGCAAGAAGGCGAAATTGTCATCGTTGACCAATTCACTGGACGGTTGATGAAAGGACGCCGTTATAGTGATGGACTCCATCAGGCCATCGAAGCGAAAGAAGGTCTGGAGATTCAAAATGAAAGCATGACACTT
Organism: Paenibacillus sp. FJAT-29882; assembly: GCF_001510645.1. Classification (GTDB taxonomy): domain Bacteria; phylum Bacillota; class Bacilli; order Bacillales; family DSM-1321; genus Peribacillus. The sequence goes on from NZ_LMVB01000003.1 coordinate 253,059, forward strand.
GCGACGATTACGTTCCAAAACTATTTCCGGATGTATGAAAAGCTTTCCGGAATGACGGGTACAGCCAAAACGGAGGAAGAAGAATTCCGTAATATCTATAATATGAATGTAATCGTGATTCCAACGAATCGTGAAATTGTTCGGGATGACCGCGCTGATTTAATTTATGCATCTATGGACGGTAAATTCCGTGCCGTAGTTGAAGAGATTGCAAAGTGCCATACAGCGGGGCAACCTGTTCTAGTTGGTACAGTAGCGATTGAAACGTCTGAAATTATTTCAAAGTATTTATCAAGAAAAGGGATTCCGCATAATGTGTTGAATGCGAAAAACCATGGCCGAGAAGCGGAAATCATTGCCGGTGCTGGTGAACAAGGTGCCGTGACAATTGCAACGAATATGGCTGGTCGTGGTACGGATATCAAGCTTGGTGAAGGTGTGAAAGAACTGGGCGGTCTTGTGGTGCTCGGTACGGAGCGACACGAAAGTAGACGGATTGATAACCAGCTTCGCGGACGTTCTGGTCGTCAAGGGGATCCAGGTATGACGCAGTTCTATCTTTCTATGGAAGATGAATTGATGCGCCGCTTTGGGTCAGATAATATGAAAGCGATGATGGCACGACTTGGGATGGACGATACACAGCCCATCCAAAGTAAGATGGTATCCCGTGCTGTGGAATCCGCTCAGAAACGCGTTGAAGGGAATAACTTCGATGCACGTAAACAGCTTCTTCAATATGATGATGTGCTACGTCAACAACGTGAAATCATTTATAAGCAACGTTTTGATGTTTTGGATAGTGAGAATTTACGCGATATCGCTGAAAACATGCTTGAAGCGAGTATTCATCGTAATGTGGCTCTTTTTGCACCAGGTACGGACGGTGAAAATTGGAATTATCAAGGCTTACTCGATTATGCCCAGGGCAATCTGTTCGATGAGGGTGAAGTAACAGAAGCTGATCTAAATGGAAAAGATGAAGCTGAAGTAGCGGATTACATGCTTGCGAAAGTGAAAGAACAGTATGATATTAAAGAAGAGCAATTGTCATCTGAACAAATGCGTGAGTTTGAAAAGGTAATCGTCTTGCGTGCAGTTGACAGTAAATGGATGAATCATATTGATGCGATGGAACAATTGCGTCAAGGAATCCATCTTCGTGCATATGGTCAAATTGATCCATTACGCGAATATCAGCAGGAAGGCTTTGCGATGTTCGAGGAAATGGTGATGGCCATTGAAGATGACGTTGCGAAATATATTATGAAGTCAGAAATCCGCAATAATCTGGAGCGTCAGGAAGTCATTAAAGGACATGCTGTCAATCCAAAAGAAGGCTCAGAAAAGGTTAAGAAAAAGCCACTTCGTAAATCACCTGAAATCGGAAGAAATGATCCATGTCCATGCGGAAGCGGTAAAAAGTATAAAAACTGTCACGGGAATGTAGAGTAAATAGGCTAGAAGAAGAGGTCGGTTTAGTCCAGGGTTTACCGCCTCTTTTTTTCATTTGAACAAGTAACAAGAGAGAAACTTGAAATACAATTTGCGAATCTGTCCTTTTTTGCATATAGTTGTAGAGACTGATTACGTTTTTTGAAAATAATTAAGAGGTGAATTGCATGGAATTAGCAGATATCAGACATGAGCTTGAGAATACAGCTAAGAAATTAGCGGACTTTAGGGGGTCTCTTTGACTTAGAAGAGAAGGAAGCCCGTATTGCTGAATTAGATAATATTATGAGCGATCCAGAGTTTTGGAACAATCAACAAAAGGCACAAGTCGTCATTAATGAAGCAAATGGATTGAAGGAGCAGGTCAATCAATTGGCAGAGCTCAATGATTCGTATGAAAATCTTGAACTAACCTATGAGCTTGTGAAAGAAGAACACGACGATGAGCTACTAGCAGACCTTGAAGTGGAAATCGTCGAGCTTTCTAAACAAATGAATGAATATGAACTTCAGCTGTTACTAAGTGAAGAATATGATAAAAATAATGCCATTCTTGAACTTCATCCAGGAGCTGGTGGTACCGAATCTCAGGACTGGGGTTCTATGCTTTTGCGTATGTATACGCGTTGGGGTGAAAAAAGAGGCTTTAAGGTAGAAACAATCGACTATCTACCTGGAGACGAAGCTGGTATTAAAAGTGTGACTCTTCTTTTCAAAGGGCATAATGCTTATGGCTATTTGAAAGCGGAAAAAGGGGTTCACCGTCTTGTCCGTATTTCTCCTTTCGATTCATCTGGCCGTCGTCACACTTCCTTTGTTTCTTGTGAAGTGATGCCGGAATTTGATGACACCATTGAAATAGAAATTCGTACAGAAGATTTAAAAGTTGATACGTATCGTGCAACTGGTGCTGGTGGTCAGCATATTAATACGACGGACTCTGCTGTTAGGATTACACATATCCCAACAGGTGTTGTAGTCACATGTCAATCTGAACGTTCACAAATCAAAAACCGTGCTCAAGCGATGAATTTCCTAAAAGCAAAACTATATCAACGCGAAATCGAACAGCAACAAGCTGAATTAGATGAAATTCGCGGCGAACAAAAAGAAATTGGCTGGGGAAGCCAAATCCGATCTTACGTATTCCACCCATACTCCATGGTGAAAGATCACCGTACAAGTACGGAAACTGGAAACGTGCAAGCGGTCATGGATGGCGATATCAACGCCTTCATTGATGCCTATCTGCGTTCAAAATTATAAGTTTGAGTAAGTGATGGTCCATTGAACAGTGAAAACTGTTTAGTGGGCCTGTTTTTTTTGAAGTATTAACCAACCCCCTTGAACATAGTCCTCTCTGCTTAGATGCTCCCGTAGGTTTCGTACAATAATTTATCCCGGTTTAACAGGCTGTAATACCCCCACCTCAATTTTTGCGAGAGAATCAAGAAAAAATAAGGTGGGGATAAACAGCCTGTAAATCCCCGATTGGTGAGATACAGTGAAACTACCGCTATGCTCTTCAGCGGTTTAGTTGAACCAATCGGGTTCGTACTGTCGATTGATCGAAGCGAATGCGAAGGTCTTAGCGACAGTAGAACGGGACTAACCCTCAGCGGGGGGGGAAAAAACCCCACTGAGGGAAGTTTCACTTTATTGTTTCTTTAATTTTGGCATGTAGTTCTGTTCTGCAATGCCAAGAATTTAGCTAGTATTTCCGAAGCGCTCATATAATTCTCGAAAAAAGGGATAAGAACTCAGCACGAATAGTGAAATCTAATGATTAATTTACTTGGCATTGCAAAAACTAATAAAGATCTGCAGCGAATTCCCGCTCTTTCTCGCTTTATCGGAGTACCATTTACAGGGGTTAGACCCCGGTGCTATACTACTTTGAACGATTTGTATCATGATGAACAAGCGTGGACAAAGAGGGTGAAGGGAGTACCTGATAAATGAGAAAAAGATATCGAGAACCGAAGCATCCGGTGATTGAGAAGTTGAGTGAGTATGGTCTTGTAATCGTTGGGGCAGCCATCATAGCGATTACATTTAACGTCTTTCTTTTGCCAAATCAAATTGCATCGGGTGGGGTCAGTGGAATTAGTACGATCTTGACTGGGACGCTCGGCTGGGAGCCAGCGTATGTACAGTGGGCCTTTAATATTCCGTTGTTTATCAGTGGTTTGTTGTTGTTAGGCATGCAGTTTGGGGCAAAGTCATTAGTTGGAACATTGATTTTACCATTTATTGTTTTTCTAACAAAGGATTGGGATCCGTGGACACAGGATGCCCTACTCGGTTCGATTTGCGGTGGGATTGGAGTCGGTTTAGGTCTTGGCATTGTTTTTAGAGGTAAGGCTTCAACGGGCGGTACAGATCTTGCGGCTCAGATTATCCATAAATATACGAATTTTTCCTTAGGTACTTGTGTAGCGTTAATTGACGGATTAATTGTGCTGAGTGCAGCGATTGTTTTTGATATTGAAAAAGGGTTGTATGCGTTAATTGGGTTGTACGTGACAAGTAAAACGATTGATTTAGTTCAAGTTGGTGTTGGCCGTTCAAAAATGGCGATGATCATTACGAATCATGACGAAGAAGTGAGACATGAAATTATTCATGGACTTGACCGCGGTGTTACAAGATTATCGGGTCAAGGAGGGTATACGGATGATTCTAGACCAATCCTCATGTGTGTAATTGATCAATCCGAATTCACCAATTTGAAACAATTGGTGAAAGATGTTGATCCGAAAGCCTTTGTGATCGTAATGGATGCTTCGGAGGTGTTAGGGGAGGGTTTTAAACGCGTGTAATGCTGGTATAATATAGGTATGGTGGATAATTTAACTAGGGGGCATTATAGTGAATAAAAAATTGATTACATTATTGCTAGGAACGACGCTTGCTCTTTCGGCATGTGGTACATCCAATGATAACGTGAAAAAACCGGCGAATGAAGGCGGGACTACAACAACATCTGCTGGTGAAGCAGATAATATTTATAAAAACAAATGTTCAAGCTGTCATGGTGCGAATCTCGAAGGAGCATTTGGTCCGGAACTTAAGAAAATCGGCTCAACACATTCTAAAGATGAAATTGAAAAGATAATTTTAGAAGGAAAAAGCGGGGGTATGCCAGCTAAACTGATCCAAGGAGATCAAGCTGCACTGGTAGCGAAATGGCTTTCTGAAAAAAAATAAGAACATGATCAACGACGTCTTGCATAGGTGCAGGGCGTTTTGTTGTCAAAAGCAATCCATTTAGCAGATAAAATTGGAAATTTACATTGAAATGAAACTGTAACATTTTTTTTTCGGATTTGACAAACTTTGATGGTATAATGGCTTTTGTACAGTAGCAGGATTGATTCCTGTTATTTTTTCGGTTTTTTTCACAAAAATTGTCGAAATGAAGCGGGAGAAACTCGTCCATAGATTCATAAGTTTTCTGGAAATAAAAAGCTAGTTAGGTGGTTATTTATATGATAGAAATGACAGACGTCTATAAAACGTATTCGAACGGTGTCGTTGCTATAAATGGAATCAACGTTAAAATAAAAGCTGGTGAATTTGTTTATGTAGTAGGTCCTAGTGGTGCGGGGAAATCTACTTTTATCAAAATGATGTATCGGGAAGAGTCTCCGACAACTGGAAATATTGTTGTGAATGGAGTGAGCTTGCCGAAGATTAGAAATACAAAGGTACCGCTTTTCCGTCGTAATATCGGCGTCGTGTTTCAAGATTTCAAGCTACTGCCGACATTGACGGTTTACGAAAATGTTGCGTTTGCGATGGAAGTTATTGAGAAGACTCCAGATGAAATTAAAAAGCGAGTAATGGAAGTATTGAATCTTGTTGGGTTGAAGCATAAAGTCCGGATGCTACCTACTGAACTGTCAGGCGGGGAGCAACAGCGTGTCTCCATTGCCCGTTCAATCGTCAACTCGCCAATGGTCGTTATTGCTGATGAGCCGACAGGAAACCTTGACCCGGAAACCTCATGGGAAATTATGAATATTTTTGACGAAATAAATAAAAGTGGTACAACCATTGTTATGGCGACCCACAACAAAGACATTGTTAATAATCTTAAACATCGTGTAATCGCCATTGAAAATGGCAAAATTGCCCGCGATGATTTGCGAGGTGAATACGGCTATGAAGCTTAATACATTGAAACGGCACTTTCGAGAGAGCGGTAAAAGTTTGGTCAGAAATGGCTGGATGACTTTTGCTTCTGTAAGTGCAGTAACGGTAACATTGCTATTAGTTGGTGTGTTTTTTGTCATCATGATGAACTTGAACCACATCGCATCAAATGTAGAGAATGATGTTGAAATACGGGTACATATCGACCCGGCTGCAACGGAAGAAATTCAAAAAACACTTGGAGCGAAAATTAAGAAAATCGCCAAAGTCGATTCTATCGTATATTCTCCAAAGGAAAAAGAACTGACGAATATGATTGAAGGCATGGGGGAGAACGGCGAGGCGTTTAAATTATTTGAACAGGATAATCCGCTTCGTGATGTATTGGTTGTGAAAACGAAAACGCCTCAGGATGTAGGCCAGGTTTCTAAGAAAATTGAAACCTTTGAATATGTTCAGAGCGTCAAATATGGAAAAGAATATGTCGATAATTTATTTAATGTAGTAAATATTGCCCGGAATATTGGTGTCGTATTGATTATCGGATTGTTATTCACGGCGATGTTCCTTATCTCCAATACAATTAAAATTACGATTATAGCAAGAAGAAAAGAAATTGAGATTATGAGATTAGTTGGGGCAACGAATAACTTTATCCGCTGGCCATTCTTCCTTGAAGGTTTATGGCTTGGTGTGTTGGGGTCCATTATTCCAATTGGGTTAATTGGCGTATTCTACTCTAATCTATTTAAATACGTTTCACCGAAAATTAATATTCCATTTTTCGAATTGCTACCATTAAGTCCATTTATTTATCAGATTTCAGCGATTCTTATTCTATTAGGCGGACTAATTGGAATATGGGGCAGTTTGATGTCTGTTCGGAAGTTTTTAAAAGTATAAGTGCGTGTTCAAAAAGCTTGCGAATTTCATCACAGTTTATTAATGACTTTCTGTTAAAACCGCGCAAGTCCTGTGCAAATCCGGTTTTGACCTTATCTAATACGCACCAAAACAGAGAATCCTAGCTAAATAGAGCAAAAGATATCAAAGTCTAAGGGAGAGAAGAAAGGGGAACAGGAAAAGTGCATAGAAATAAAATCATCGCGATGAGTGCAACAATCATACTAGGGCTTGGGAGCCTCTTGGCTGTACCAAGTGCGTATGCGGAATCATTGCAAGATATGAAAGATAAGAAAATAACGATTCAAGAAAAACGTACGGATGTTCAAACAAATATTAACGAAACAGAAACTAAAATTAAAAATTTACAATCACAGCAGTTGACGGTTGAAGAACAACTAGATCAACTTGAAAAGAATATGACAGCTAATGCGAATAAAATTATCGAGAAGACGGCTGAAATTAATAAAACGAATGCCGAAATTGAGTCATTAAAAGCAGAGATTGTCGTGCTGAAAGATCGAATTGCGAAACGAAATGAGCTTTTGAAGGAACGTGCGGTTTCTTATCAAGAGGGCGGCGGCAATTTGAACTATTTAGAAGTTCTTCTCGGGGCTTCAAGCTTTAGTGAATTTATTGACAGAGTAAGTGCTGTCGCAACAATCGTCGAAGCGGATCAGGATATCATTAAACAGCATGAGCAGGATAAAAAAAGTCTGGAAGAAGCACAATCCGCTGTTGAAAAGAAGAAATCCGATTTAGAAAAAATGCTTGCTGAATTGACAAATATTAAGCAGCAACTTCAAGTACAAAAGAATCAGCAAGAAGTGTTATTAGCAGAACTTCATAAACAAAAAGAGCATGCAGAGCATGATATAGTTGGTTTCGAAGAAGAGGCGGCTAATCTTAAAGCGCAGGAAACAGCTGTTGCACAAGCGATTCAGCTTGAACAAAAGCGCCTTGCTGATATGGAAGCGGCGAGAAAGAAAGCGGCGGCAGAAAAAGCAGCAGCAGCAGCTGCGGCTAAGAAAAAGCAAGCTGCAATCTCAAGTTCAGGTTCAGGTTCAGGTTCAAGTTCAGGTTCAAGCTCTAGCTCAAGTTCAAACGCGGCAGTAAGTGCTCCAGCCGTTTCGTCTGGCACGTTTAATCGACCGAGCGCGGGATATGTTTCATCTGGCTTTGGCGGACGTTGGGGGAAATCACATAACGGGATTGATATTGCTGCAAGTGGTACAGTGCCAGTTGTTGCAACAGCAGATGGAGTCGTAATACGTGCGTATACGTCTAGCTCATATGGCAATGTCGTCATGGTTTCACATTCCATCAATGGACAAACTTTTACAAGCCTATATGCACATCTTAACTCGATGAGTGTAAGTGCTGGACAAGTTGTCTCAAAAGGCCAGCAAGTTGGCTATATGGGGAACACTGGTCACTCGTATGGACAACATCTGCATTTCGAACTACATAAAGGTGCTTGGAATGCTGCGAAATCGAATGCTGTGAATCCATTAAACTATCTTTCTATGTAATACAGTAATAATTGAATAAAAAAGCTGAAACGAGGCTGTCCGATAACGAAAGTGCAGATCCCACATCTACTATATATTGTTTATATAGTGTGAGGTCAGACTTTGTTGGACAACCTCGTTTTTTGGTGCGCATATCTTGTCCTTTTTTTCATAGATTATGTTATAACCTTTTTTATAGAGAGGGATTGGCTTATATGAAAATGAAGATAGCAAAGAAATGGACCCTTCCTGTAACGATGGTAGCATCATTAACGATCGGGGCAGTTGGGGGAGGATATTTTGCAAATCCAAACAGTGAGGTTCACCAATATTTGTGGGGGAATAAAGCGGAAGATTTAGGGGCTGAGCCGGCAGCCTATGATAGCACAGAGTGGGCGAAGGTAGAAAGGGCCTATGATTTAATTTATCAGCAATATGTAGAGGAAGTGGGTGACACCCAATTGGTGGAAGGCGCGATACAGGGAATGCTTTCTACCTTGAAAGATCCGTATACCGTCTATATGGATAAGGAAACGGCAAAGCAATTTGATGAAGCGCTTGATTCATCATTTGATGGGATTGGGACTGAAATAGGAATGGAGAATCATAAAGTAATCATCGTTTCACCTTACAAAGATTCTCCTGCTGATAAGGCCGGGTTGAAGCCGAGAGATCAGATTATTAGCATTGATGGTGACTCGATTGAAGGGCTGGATTTAAATGAAACACGGTTGAAAATTCGCGGTAAAAAAGGGACCGTCGTAAATCTTGAAATTAAGCGCCAAGGTGTCATGAATCCGATCAAGTTAGCCATCACTCGTGACGAAATTCCTCTTGATACGGTTTTTTCAAGTGTGAAAAGTGAGAATGGAAAAAATATTGGCTACATTGAAATCACTTCTTTTTCTCAAGATACAGCCGCTGATTTTAAAGAGCAGTTAAAGGAGCTTGAGAAAGAAAAAATCAGTGGCTTGATTATAGATGTTCGTGGCAATCCAGGCGGTTTTTTGACAAGTGTGGAAAGTATTCTTGGTGAATTGCTTCCGAAAGACAAGCCATATCTACAAATTGAATATCGATCCGGACAAACAAAAGAAGTATTTAGTGGGAATGAAAAGAAAAAAGACTATCCAATCGCTGTATTGACTGACAAGGACAGTGCATCTGCCGCAGAGATTTTGGCTGGCGCTATGCAAGAAGCTGGTGGATATCCGCTCATTGGCGAGACGACCTTCGGGAAAGGCACGGTGCAGAAGGCGATTCCGATGGGGGATGGAAGCAATATTAAAATTACGTTATATAAATGGCTGACGCCAAACGGAAATTGGATACATCAAAAAGGAATCACGCCGACAATCGAAGTGCATCAACCATCCTATTTCAATGTTCATCCATTGACTGCTGAAAAGATATTTAAACGAGATATGAATGATGAACAGATAAAAAACGCCCAAAAAATTCTAACATCATTAGGGTATCCGACGGGCAGAGCGGACGGATATTATGATGAAAAAACGGAAACAGCTGTGAAGGCTTTTCAAAATACCAATGACTTAACTGTAAGTGGCAATATTAATAGTAAAACAGCCGCAGCCTTAGAAAAGGCGGTTGCGAAAAAGAAAAAAGATGAGAAAAATGATTTACAGCTTCGTACCGCTTTAAAATTAATGGCAAGGCATCAATAATGTAAGGGTGGCCTGGCTTCGGTCGGGTTCTTTTTTGTGAGCGGAAAAATAATCGTGATACGCGGGTTTCGTATATAAAAGCGGAAATAATGAAAGGTTCATGATGACTTTTCTTCGTATTCATAGGCAGAAGGGCTACATATTTGGTAGAATAGGAGAAAGTGTAAAAAAACTTACAAATCTGTTTTCAAATAGACATTTCAGGTTAGAAACCGTTTTTAACATATTATCGGGGAAGATAGAGAGGGTGCGGGTATATTGATAGTGGGTTGGTTAGTTGCTAGTTTGCAAGGGATTGGCATGTTTTTTTTGCATCCTGTTTTTTATGTATCGATTATTCTTAGCCTGTTCGTCGGCTACCTTCGGGTGAAAAGGGAAAGACGTGATTTTACCATTCGAATTAATAGTCTATTTCAGGAACTTCGTCAGCTTTTGCCAATAGGGCTATTAATAGGAGTGCTTCTTTCCATCTTAACGTTAGGATCTGGGGTCGTTATTCCGTTTGCTGCCATTATTTTAATGGGCGCATTTACTATTTTGTTGTCATTGACGTTCCAAGTACGTTTGCTTTCCCCAGCCTATATCGTCGGTCTTTCCTTCTTGTCAGTTGTTTTTCTAGCAGGAAGAGAAATTGAATTTCCTATTTTTTCAGAGGCATTTCAGAGTCTTGATCAGCCTGTGTATCCAAGCTTGGCTGTTTTGCTTGGTTTGTTGTTATTGGCTGAAGGTATATTGATTAGTAAAAATGGTAGTAAACATCCCTCTCCCAATTTGATGGTATCGAAACGTGGGCAAGTGGTTGGTACATATAAAGCGAGAAAAATTTGGCTTCTGCCTTTATTTATCCTTGTTCCAGGAGGCGAGTTAGCAGCACCGATTGACTGGTATCCTGTGTTTTCAATCGGAGAGCTTCATTTTACTCCGATTGCGATTCCAGTGTTAATCGGATTTGCTAAAACGATCCAAGGTAGCCTGCCACAAATCGTGATACGAGCACAAGGACGAAAGGTTACTTTTCTTGCTATCATCGTCACAACCATTGCCGTTTTTGGAAACTGGTATCCATACTTGTCCATTGGAGCAGTTGTCCTTGCGATGCTTGGTCGTGAATTGATTCACTATTTTTCAAAGGTGGATGATCGTAAGCTTCCGTTTTATTTTTCCCAAAGTAAGATCGGCGTTAAAATTCTTGGTGTTATTCCACATACGCCAGCGGATAAAATGGGCTTGGAAATGGGAGAGATTATTACGAAAATGAATGGATCACAAGTAAGTAATGAACATGAATTTTACGGGGCATTACAAATAAACCGCGCGCATTGTAAGATGGAAGTTGTCGGACATAACGGGCAAATTCGTTTCGTCCAACGCGCACTGTTCGAAGGCGAGCACTACGAGTTGGGGATCCTCTTTATTGAAGAGGGACGAAAAGAGCGTAGCCGAGCGATCTAGAGTTGTAACGGTGCAAAATAACACGGAATGAGAGCAAAGTTTTGCGGAACTAGTTTTATTACTTTCTATCTTAATTCAAATAAAAGAAGAATATACAGTAAAAGTCAGTCATCTATGGGGTTTTTGTTCCTTCATGACTGACTTTTTATTATTTGCAGGAATTAATCATTATAACTAAAAAGGTAGAGGATGTTAAATGGAGAAATTACTGAATACACCAATTCCATATGAAGATGAAAGTATGGGGGTACATTTCTAGGCTAACAACGAAGAATAGATATGATCAGACCACATGGATAGGAGAAAAAATTGGAATATACAGTAAACACAAGAAACTGAAGCATATATATATAATTCATCCAGGAGCATTTAGTTTCGAAAGATTTAGTCAACTAATCGGTATATCAAAAGAAATTCTATGGAACTTAACTTTTTATTATAATTTTCAATTGTGGGACGTAAATAACTATCATAATTTCTTTTCACTCAATCAAGGAGTTAACAAATTGAAAAGTAAGCATTGCTCGCTATGTTTGAAATAGATTATTGACTGTATTGTTATATTCATCGTAACCCGACAGCGATATTAAACGATTCTTGTGCTTCCTCCTTAAGTTTCCTTTTATTTACTATATTTGCCCAATCAGTTCATATTCAGTTCATACATTTGTTGTATGATCTAATTCAGGACAGTTGAACATCAAATTGAAACGAACCTGGAGGAAAGAATATGAATTATCTAAATGGTAGTAAAATAATTCCAAATAATGGCGATATGGCCGTTGAAGCGCGTGGCCTTGTCAAGAAGTTCGGCGATTTTCGTGCCGTTGACGGTGTAGATCTTAATGTACGCGCGGGTTCGATCTACGGCGTGCTTGGTCCGAACGGGGCAGGTAAAACGACCACGATCCGAATGTTGGCGACTTTGCTTAGAGCAGACGAGGGTTCGGCACACATCTTTGGGCATAATGTGGCGAAGGAGTCACAGATTGTACGTCAATTGATTGGCATTACGGGTCAGTACGCGTCGGTTGATGAGTCACTTAGTGCGACGGAGAATCTGGTCATCTTCTCTAGGCTGCTCGGGTTTGGACGTGCAGAGGCGAAGCAAAAGGCAGCGCAGTTATTGGAGGAATTCAGTCTAACAGAAGCTGCAAAACGTCCACTGAAGAATTTCTCCGGTGGCATGCGTCGCAGGCTAGATCTTGCGGCAAGCCTCATTGCCCAGCCACCGCTCATTTTCTTAGATGAACCTACTACTGGGCTCGATCCCAGGACACGTAATCAAATGTGGGATACGATCCGCCGCTTGGTTAAGTCGGGATCGACTGTATTATTAACAACGCAGTATCTTCAAGAAGCAGATGAACTGGCCGACCGAATTGCGGTGATTGATCATGGCCGCGTTGTTGCAGAAGGTACTGTGGATGAACTAAAGGCGTCCGTTGGTACTTCATCCTTGCAATTAAGCATTCAGAATCCCCAAGATGTCGAAAACGCACGTCAGAAAGTGGAAGAGGTGCTCAAGGTCCAATCCATTGTTTCACCAGAGGGCGGGAAGATCACAGCCCCGATGGCAGATGCTGACAGAGTCACCGACTTACTTATTGCCTTCCGCCAGTCAGGCATCCAATTGGCCGAGCTAAGTGTGCAGAAACCGACGCTTGACGACGTTTTCCTAACCATCACCGGTAATAATCCTCATGAAGATGTAGCAAAGCCATCCAATAAATCACAACAAGCAGGAGGGATAGAAGGATGAAACCAAGTTCCATGACACAAGGTGCTGAGCGTCGTTTGCGCAACAAAACAAGCTTTGGCCAAACAATCCGCAACTCATTAACAATGGCCTATCGGGGCTTACTCAAAATCAAGCGCACACCTGAGCAATTATTCGATGTAACACTTCAGCCGATTATCTTTACATTGATGTTTACGTATATTTTTGGCGGCGCTATTTCGGGAGATGTCCAAAGTTATTTGCCAGTCATTATACCCGGTATCCTCGTTCAGACAGTCATTACGACATCTGTCGTTACTGGTACCCAATTGCGTGAGGACATGGATAAGGGTGTGTTCGACAGGTTCAAGTCATTGCCCATTGCGCGCATCGCACCACTAGCGGGCGCCCTGCTTGCCGATACAGTTCGATACACGATTGCGACAGTGCTCACGCTCACTATGGGCTATATTATGGGCTATCGACCTGAAGGCGGTCTGGGCTCTGTTGTCATCGCAGCCCTGCTTGTCATTGTGTGCGCTTGGGCCATCAGCTGGATCTTCGCCTTCTTCGGCGTTATTGCACGTACAGCATCAAGCGTACAAGGGATATCGATGATTATATTGTTCCCGCTGACATTCCTTTCCAATGCATTTGTTCCAGCAGATACAATGCCCGATTGGCTGCAATGGTTCGTGAAGATTAACCCCATCTCGCATCTCGTTACTGCCGTCAGAGATCTTGCCAATGCCGGAACTGTCGGCTGGGACCTGACTGCCTCTCTTATTGGAGCAGCTGTTATTGTAGCGATCTTCGCACCGATAACAGTTCGGGCATACATGAGACGGACTTAGGAGAAAAAGGTTTAAGATACACGTATTCTCCGGATAATAGGCAAAAGTCCAGGTACACAATCAGCAATTGATCGTGTACCTGGTCTATGTTATAAATTCTTAACCTGCTGTATCTTAATATATAGCACAGTCTGTCGTAATGCTTAGCGGTAAAAGGTGCATAAATCCAATCTTATGCATGTTTTGTCTGTAGATTATTGTCGGATTGTTGGGCTCCTTATTTAAGGGAATTTATATAACAATCGGGCTCTTCTTAGCTGTTGCCCTCATGCTGTCAATCGTCCTAAAGCGAAAAGAACGAGCGCAATTACTGAACGTCATCTTGATGACAGGCAGTTTTTGGGGCAAAGAACCTCTTGGTCCTTCACGATATTCATGGAGCAGCAATTCTTGGCGGAGTCTGTACGGCCCTCTCAAGGGTTTCGTGGTTTGCCGAACTTAGAATAACGCTATATAGGAATGAAGATTAAGACATGTAAAGGAGTGAACAACTATGCCGAAAATATTAATCGTTGATGATGATCCCCATATCCGTGAATTGATTCACATCCTGCTATCCAAAGAAGGGATATTGATTGCAGAAGCAACTGATGGCGAACAAGCATTAGCGATACTTGAAACAGACAAGATCGATCTAATCATTCTTGATATTATGATGCCGAATATGGATGGGTGGACATTTTGTCGCGAGGTAAGAACGTATTATTCTGATTCCATGCCAATTCTAATGGTCACAGCCAAAGGGGAAACAGCTCAAAAGGTAAAAGGCTTCGATCTTGGAACGGATGACTATATGGTGAAGCCATTCGCCGCAGCCGAGCTGGTCGCCAGGGTAAAAGCATTACTCAAGCGTTACCAAATTAGCCTCTCCAACCAAATTGAAATAGGAGACATCATCATTGATCGCACCTCTTACAAAATATATTTCAAGGATCATGACCTGACCTTGCCACTTAAAGAATTTGAAATATTATTCATGCTGGCAACACATCAGGATAAGACCTTTTCAAGGGAACAATTGATTGAAGATATTTGGGGATTCGGCTATGAAGGGGATGAGCGAACTGTTGACGTACATATTAAACGTTTGCGACAACGATTTGCCAAAGAAGATTGCCCATTCATCATCACCACCATTCGCGGACTCGGTTATCGTTTGGAGATGAAACATTGAAGATACCTGAAGTAGTGAAGCGCATTGTGGGCTTTTTAACGGGCGCTGTATCATTACTATTATGCTGGTCTATTGCTTATTGGTTAACATCATTGCTCTATCAAGCCATTCATTGGGCACCCCTTGAATTCACAAGGCAGCTAATTACTTCCTTTCTGGGAATGTTCCTGTTTGGTAGTTGCATGTATTATATTTCCAAAATTAAATTCGTGCGAGAGCACCAAGCTAAATTCGTGCACCCTATTATTCATGCGATGAAAATGATGGCTGAGGGGAATTTCAGTATTGATCTATCCCATTATAGGGATCAATTTAAAGGACGTGAACATCCGTATACGAAGATTATTGATAGTATGAATCATATGGCGGATAGACTCGGTGAAATGGAGGAAATACGGCAAGAATTCATTTCCAATGTCTCGCATGAAATCCAGTCGCCCCTGACATCCATTAGCGGATTTGCCCATGCACTAAAGAATGAGCATCTTACCCTTGAGGAACGGAATCACTACTTGGAAATCATTGAAACAGAAAGCAACAGGCTTTCGAAATTAAGTGATAATCTTTTGAAGCTAACGGCGTTGGAGTCTGAATATATCCCCTGTGAACTGAAGGCCTATCGACTGGATCATCAGCTCCGTCGCATCATCCTTGCTAATGAACCACAATGGTCAGAGAA
Source organism: Paenibacillus sp. FJAT-29882 (assembly GCF_001510645.1). Classification (GTDB taxonomy): domain Bacteria; phylum Bacillota; class Bacilli; order Bacillales; family DSM-1321; genus Peribacillus. Next base: position 268,650 of record NZ_LMVB01000003.1, read on the forward strand.
AGAGTTGAACATGGATATTTCACTTGAACCCCTGACGATCATTGCTGATGGGGACCTAATGGAACAAGTATGGATCAATCTACTGCACAATAGCATTAAGTTCACACCGAAAGAAGGTACCATTATGGTTAGAGCATTCGAAACGTCCGATCACCACGTAATTGTAGGAATAACCGACACCGGTATAGGCATGAGTGAGGAAACACGGATGCATCTGTTCGAACGATTCTACAAAGCCGATCCATCGAGAAACCGGAATTCAGGCGGCAATGGCCTCGGTATGCCCATTGTCAAAAAGATAATTGACTTGCACAAAGGTAGGATTCAGGTCAAAAGTGAACTCGGAAAAGGATCTGAAATAACCGTGACGGTTAATCGACCTTTAAGTGATCGAGAGGGCTAATAATACGGGATAAAAATGATGAAAGCTCAGTGATGATGAAGGTCTGTAAATACACTTGGTCAACCGATTCCTTCTGCTGAAATGTTAATGAGTATTCCCGAAATGAAAGATGAACTTCGAAGGCCTATGTTTTTAAATATCTTATTCCGTGAAATGATGAAAAGTAATAGTAATTTGTCATATTTAATTATAATGAAGTGTGAGTATGTAGTTGCAAAAGACGCATCAATATTTGGTGCGTCTTTTGTGATTGTTAAACTGCTATTCTGAGCAAAAAGATAGATCACCGGAAGCTAAATTTTAACTCGATTCGCTGTGAAAGAGATGCCATTTAGAACTTGTTCTAAACTTATATCTTAAGGAAAAGTTAAGGAAAGAAATTCATAATGAGTGTATCAAGAGGAAACGAGGAGGAATAAAAATTGGAATTCAAACAAAATTTCATAAAAATTTTACTTATTATGAATCTGGTGATAAGTACATGCGGTGCTATTGGGGTGGGATATGTCGTTTATAAGCAGAGTATACGCCCTGACTTTTCCGAAATGGGATCAAGAGGGGGCAACGATATACTCCCGGGCGATGGCAACCTCCAACAGAAGCAAAATCAATCAGAACAAACTCAATAATGGAAAGGAGAATAGAAAATTGAAAAAGTGGATAATTATTTCGATCGTGATCGTCGTAATTGGAGGAGCGACTGGCTGGTTCTTATTAGGTAAAAAAGATCAGTCTCAAAATGTTGCGGCTGCAGTACAAACAACAACAGCACAAAAGGGGAAATTAGAGGTAGAAGTTACTGGTGCAGGTTCGGTTACAGCCATTACAGACCAAGATGTTACAGCAACAAATACAATTCTTATTGTAGATAGCGTAAGTGTAGCATCTGGAGATACAGTAGATAAAGGTGACACACTTGTAACGTTTAAAAATGGTGATGTTGTTACGGCTCCATTTGATGGAGACATCACAAAAGTTAGTGTGAAAAGTGGCAGCGGGGCTTCACAAGGTACAATCCTTCTTCGTATGGAAGATGAAGATGAAATCACATCACCTATAACAAGAGGAGATAGCAGTGTAAGTTCGGATAGCCCAAGTAGTAGCTTGGTAGTGGATACTGTTAGTGTGAAAGAGGGAGATGTTGTAGCAGCTGGTGCAACACTTGTAACCTTTGTCGATGGAAGTATCTTGAAGTCGCCGGTTCCCGGGACAATTACAAGCTTTCCAATTGCAAGTGGAGATTCTGTCCAAAGTTCAGAGACAGTTGCACACATAACAGAGTACAGAACATTGCAAACAACAATTAGTGTAGATGAATTAGATATTACAAAAGTACAAGTCGGCCAAGCGGCAGAAATAACAGCAAGTGCCTTTAAAGATGAAACATTTGAAGGAAAAGTAACAAAAGTAGCAACGGAAGGAACATCATCAAACGGAGTATCTACATTTGATATAACCGTCCAAATCACAGATCCAAAAAATTTGAAAATTGGTATGTCAACGGAGGCTAGTATCTCAATAGAAAGTAAAGAAGACGCATTATATGTACCAGTAGAAGCCGTGTATTCAAGTAAAGGTGAAAAATATGTACTTGTTTCTACAACTTCAAATGATTCAACACAATCAACAAAAAAAGTATTAGTAGAAACTGGAATTTCCAATGATACGTATGTAGAAGTTACAAGTGGGTTAGCAGAAGGAGATTCTGTTCAAATACCAAGAGTCCAATCTAGCGGCAATACTGCCCAAGGAGGAATGATGATGCCAGGTGGCAACTTCAGAGAAGGAAATGGAGGCGGAACACCACCAGCATTTTCAGGTGGAGGAGCTCCATCAGGTGGCAGACAAGGAGAGAACTGATGACTATGACAGAGCCGATTATTCAAATAAATAGTATGAAGAAAATGTATGAACTTGGCGGCGAAACGGTAAAGGCTCTAAAAGGTGTAACCCTAGATATTCAAAAGGGTGACTTTATTTCTATCATAGGTCCATCGGGTTCCGGAAAATCAACATTTATGAACATGATTGGATGCTTAGATCGACCGGATTCAGGTAAATACTTGTTAGATGGTGAAGAAGTAGGGAAAATGAAGAATTCACAACTTACGGCCATTCGAAATGAAAAAATAGGATTTATCTTTCAAAATTTCAATTTGATATCAAAGTTAACCGCGGTTGAGAATGTAGAGCTTCCTCTCATTTATCGTGGAATGAAAACAGCGGAACGAAGAAAAATCGCATTAGAAGCTTTAGAAAAAGTAGGGTTGGTAGATAGAGCGAATCATTTACCAACCCAGTTATCAGGCGGGCAACAGCAACGTGTCGCCATTGCTCGCGCTTTGGCTGGGCACCCTCCTATTTTACTAGCTGATGAACCGACTGGAGCACTAGATAGTGAAACGAGTAGGGGAATTTTAGAAATGATAAATTCATTAAATGAGCAGGGGCATACCATTATTCTCATTACACATGATTTAGAAGTAGCAAAACAAGCTAGCCGTGTTGTTCGTATACACGATGGTCAGTTGTATGAGAGTGGGGGTGAGTGGTTTGCAGACAATCAGAATGGCACTAAAGAGTATTAAGGGAAACAAAGTAAGAGCAATTCTGACGATGCTGGGTATTATTATTGGTGTATCTTCTGTTATTGTTATGGTTGCAATAGGGCAAGGATCTACGAAAGAAGTCCAAGATCAAATTGGCAGCTTAGGTACAAACGTATTAACTGTAAGTGTTTCTGGTTCAGATATTACATTTAAAGAAGATGATGCTAATCAGATTCAGGATGTTAATGGTGTAGAAGCGATAGCTCCAACTGTTTCAGGAAGAGTAACTGTAAAAAATGGACAAACGAACGCACAAGTGTCTATGATAGGAACAATTTCTTCCTATTTAAATATCCGTGATTTACAGCTGCAATCAGGGCGTTTCATTGCAGATCTCGATCATGAGAATCATTCAAAAGTAGCAGTGCTTGGTTCAGACACGGCTGAAAACTTGTTCGGATTAGCTGATTCAGTTGGAGAATCTGTACAGGTGAACGGAACAGCCTATAAAGTTGTTGGGGTTCTTGAATCTGTCGGCAGTTCATTAGGAACTAGCGGAGATAGTACAATTATTGTCCCACTTAGCACAGGGCAACGCTTAGCAACTACTACTGATATTGGGTCAGTATATGTGAAGGTAGAAAATGAAGATATGATAGATTTCACATCACGCTTTATCGAACAAACCATGTATTCAATTGTTGGAGATGCTGATAGTTATAGTGTATCCAGTCAAAAAGATTTAATGGAAACAGCATCATCTGTCAATGAAACAATGACATTCATGCTAGGCGGAAGTGCTGCTATTTCCCTTATCGTTGGTGGTATTGGTATTATGAATATTATGCTTGTATCCGTTTCAGAACGTACAAAGGAAATTGGAATTAGAAAAGCAATTGGAGCAAAACGCGGAAATATTCTTCTTCAATTCCTCATTGAATCGATTGTATTAAGTTCATTAGGCGGAGTAATAGGAGTAGGAATTGGCGTAATAAGTGCCCAAATATTCACTTTAGCAACGGGCACAACTATTGCATATTCCGTGCCTGTCATGTTGTTATCATTTGCGTTTTCTTTAGTAGTTGGAGTTGTATTCGGTGTGTTTCCGGCGAATAAAGCGTCTAAACTAGATCCGATTCAAGCTCTTCGCTATGAATAGACAAAACGAAGCGATCGTGTACAGCGACCGCTTTATTTTGTTATTATATGGGAAAGGAATGAGATGCCGTGCGTATATTGGTTGTGGAAGATAATCGATCTTTGTTGCAGTCTATTAAACAAATCTTATCTGAAGAATTTGCAGTAGATTGTGCAGAAGATGGAGAAGAAGGATTATTTATGGCCATGCAAAATATTTACGATCTTATCGTACTAGATGTTATGCTTCCACAAATGGATGGTTTTGAAGTCATACAAAAAATACGGAGCGAACAAATTCAAACGCCTGTTTTATTTTTAACAGCAAAAGACTCATTAGAAGATCGAGTAAGAGGATTGGACTTTGGAGGTGACGATTATTTAACCAAGCCGTTTCAAGCGCCGGAGCTGCATGCACGAATTCGAGCACTGTTGAGACGCAGTGGCAGTTTAACTACGAATCAAACGATTCAATATCACGGAATTGAATTGTTTGGCAAAGAAAAAGATATTGTCATTGACAGCTTCCCCGTGAAGCTAACATTAAAACAGTATGAAATGCTAGAATTTATGATTCAAAATAAAGGCGTCATTTTAACAAAAGAGCAGCTCTATGATCGGGTATGGGGATTTGATTCGGATACAACGATCGGAATTGTAGAAGTATTTGTTCATCATCTTCGCAAAAAGATGGAGCCATTCGGTTATCATAAGGATATTCAGACGGTACGCGGCATCGGATATATGCTAAAAGAACAGTAGGGGATAAACATGTTTCAACGGACTCGTATTAGACTTACTATATTAAATTCATTAGTTTTTATCATTTTAATTGGTGTACTGGCAACTATTATTTACTCATATGTCGAGTCTCGCTTATATCGAGATGTCAATACGGAATTATTTGCTGCAGTAGAACGAATAAAACAACCGGGACCGATAGAGCGACCAGGTGGATTGCCAATGGGACCTAGAGATCCTCGAATCGTCGTATTAGTTTGGAACGAAAACAACGAAATGGTTAATTTAGATAGAAATCCCACTGTTTTTACCGATAATCAAGCTGAATTTAGTCCCAAAGGATTAAATAAACTTCAAGATGTACAAGCAGAAGGCTTTTACTTTAGGACAATTGCGGTAAAGGAGTATTTAGAATCGAAAGAAATAACGGTACAATTTGTGCGAAACATTACATCAGAAAAAGACATGCTCAGCAATTTGCTTTTAATTTTAGTCATTGGCTGTAGTATTGGAAGCGTTTGTGCTGTCGGCGTCGGATTCTTTTTAGCAGGAAAAGCGCTGGTTCCTATTAAAGAAGCATGGCAAAAGCAGCAAGAGTTCGTGTCAGATGCTTCTCACGAATTAAGGACACCTTTAGCGGTTATTCAAGCAAAGACAGATTTACTATGGCGTTCCCCATCTTCTACTATACAAGATCAGGCAGTAGAAATATCGATCATATCAAAAGAATGCCGCCGGTTGTCCAAGCTTGTTGTCAATTTACTTACGTTAGCTCGGTCTGATTCAGATCAGTTGGAAATGGAAAAAGAAGAATTCCTCCTGAGTACATTGCTGCATGAAATAATGGAACATTACTCTGAGATAGCTATTTATCAAGAGAAAACACTTCGATTGGATGTGTCGTCTTCCATTTCTTTTGTGGGAGATAGGGAGCGTCTGTACCAATTGATGGTTATCCTGTTGGATAATGCGCTAAAGAACACAAATGAGAGTGGAGAAATTGTTGTCACTTGTTCTCAGTCAGTTTCATCCATCCTGCTAAAAGTACAGGATAATGGAATTGGTATAGAAGAAGAGCATATTTCGAAAATTTTTGATCGTTTTTATCAAGTGGCAAAATCGAGAACAACAGAAGCAGGAGCTGGTCTAGGGCTTTCTATTGCAAAATGGATTATTGACAAACACCACGGAAAAGTGAAAGTGTACAGTGAAATAGGAAAGGGGACCTCCTTTGAAATTGTGTTTCCAAAAAACCGAAAGACATGACGATGGTAGAAAACCTTGGGGGATTGTATCCAAGGTTTTTTGGTCATTTTCAAGAGATAATCTTAAAATCGGGTTCTGGTGCAAACATGTCAGCGAACTTGAAACGAATCGTTAAATCTTGGACATACAGATACTAATAAACTAAAAAGGATATGTATCACTTTGGAAAAACCAGTAGAATTCATGTAGAATATTTGGTTGTATTTCTGACGACTTAATTGTTGGGGAATTACGATTTCGATGTTATCCATGAAAAGAAACAGGTATTCTCTCATAGTTGAATGAAGGAAAACCAGCTATTTAAGCGTAATGAATAGGTGGCTTTTCTTATTTTATTATCTTATCGGTGACTATCTAAAGATACTAATCTTGGACGCAATATGCTGATTTTGGATATAATGAATGCATAGGGATTGAGACGGAGGAGTTTTGGTCCGTATATCTAGCTGTTTAGGGAACTATACGTAATTTATTATGTGAATCACTTGATTTGTCTGTCCGCAAGTAGCCAATCTCTCTATGGTTTAGCCTTTAGGTTAAACAAGAAGCGAGCGCTTTTTTTTACTATCCGTTTCAATATAAAAGGAGAAACAAATGGGAAATACATCTTATATGGATATTGACAAGCTGAAACAAATGAAAAATGAACTGACGAAATTTATGTTAGTGTATAAGTTCGCATTAGAAGAAATGATGACGAAAATTAATATATTGGAACAGGAGTTTCATCATACTCACGATTACAATTTAATTGAACATGTAAATTCACGAATCAAATCACCAGAGAGTATTTTAAATAAGATTCATAGAAAAAATTATCCTTTTTCACTACCGACGATACAGCATAATATTAAAGATATAGCGGGCATCCGGATCACCTGTTCCTTTGTTTCGGATATTTATAAAATTGCCGCAATGATTAGTGGTCAAGCAGACATCGAAGTGATTGAAACAAAGGATTATATTAAGAATCCTAAAGGGAATGGTTACCGGAGCTTACATCTTATTATTAAAATTCCTGTGTTTATGTCTGATCGAGTGGAGAAAGTGTTTGTCGAAATTCAAATAAGATCGATTGCAATGGACTTCTGGGCCAGTTTAGAGCATAAAATCTATTATAAATATGATAAAGAAATACCGGACAAGCTCATTCGAGAGTTAAAGGATGCGGCTAATTCTGCTACAGAATTAGATAAGAAAATGGAAAACCTTCATAATGAAATCAGCGGAATCAAGGCTTTAGAAAATTCTGAGGAAAAGCTTACTGAACTTCATCTTAATGATGATGCATTCCCGCTTCCAGCAGATTTATTAAGGTTTTTGTCAGAGAAAATGATCTAGAAAAATAGCAAGCAAGACTAATTTAAGGTTAATAGAGAAATCCTTTAAATTAGTCTTGTTTTCCTATTTTAAAGTAGCCATTCCCAAGCTATAGGATTTTGGAACAACCTCTAATAAGGACACACTATAAATAAAAGGTAGCGTAGAATTAATTAGCTCAACATTATCGATCGGGAAAGCGTTAGGAAATCGTAGACAGCGCATAAGAACATAATGGGCCGTCCATGGACCAATTCCACGTATCTTAATCAAGCTTTTCTTCACTTCTTTAAAGGTAGCCATTTTCATTAATTTTTCCTTCGTTAATTCTCCACAATTAAAAAGAAAACCGGACATACACCAACAGAATATCGCAAGTTACCTAATATCGTACGCAAATCGGAGGGATTGTAAAATGACAACAAAAAATAAAACGGCAATTTATTGGACATTGCTGAAAAATAAGGATTGGAATATTTATTTGGCTGCAACTTCGAAGGGACTTGTGTTTGTTGGTTCACAGAATAAACCATTTGAAGAATTATCCGTGTGGGCCGAGCGCTGTTTTCCGGGGAGTCCTCTTGTTGAAGATGGAGAAAAACTTCAACCATATGCAGTTGAGCTAATCGAGTATTTCGAAGGGAAACGTACAAGTTTTACCGTTCCATTTGATTACAACGGCACAGAGTTTCAGCTGGCTGTGTGGAATGCACTTTGTGAAATTCCGTATGGACAGACGAAGTCTTATTCAGATATCGCAAACTATATTCAAAGACCAGCAGCCGTACGTGCGGTGGGAACGGCTATCGGAGCTAATCCCGTGTTAATCACGGTCCCTTGTCATCGTGTAGTAGGTAAGAACGGATCCCTTACCGGCTATCGAGGAGGTTTGGAAATGAAAACCCAGCTTCTGGATATGGAGCGCCAAGGCTTAACCGCCAAGGAACGATGATGAATAGTGAAATAGTCTATAAAAATCCCGAAAACATCCTTAATAAAGGAACAGATTTTCTTTCTGGGGATACGCATTCCCTCAATCCTTAGACAGGCTGTTCATTTGTTTGTTCTTATTACTATATATACCAGATGCGAGTATCGTATTTCGGGAAGGAGAATGGGGGAAGCTGGGTGGATGTCGGATGTGAAGAATGGAGCCGCTAGCTTACTAAGCAAACAACTTCAAAGTGTGAAAAAAAGGGTAAGATCACAATTTTCATGTCATCAAGCACGGAGCCTTATCAGCCCATCGAACATAAAAAGAAGCTAACGAGATCTTTCCTTGAAGTAATGGTAGAAGATAGAGGAGGCATAGTTTCACGTGAAACCCCATATAGGGAGCGTAGCAAAAGCAAAGGGTCAGAACCCCACAAAATTAAATACGGTACAAGAATCGTGTATGAAACACTACCTGCTGATTTAATGTGAGAAGTCCGACCCTTATGAGACACGCTCACTCCATTTCTTCTAAATAATAGCCTCTATTCGTAATGGATCTAATTGTATAGTGATGACTGGTTTTTTTCCGTACTCGATAAATTAATGAAGAAATTTCTTCATCCGTTACGGGAGAATCTAATGTCTTGTTACGCTCAGGCCAAACGGTTTTCATAATTTCTTCCTTTGTTGCAATGTCCCCAATACGATTGAATAAAAGCTTAAAGCAGGTAAATTCTTTATGAGCCATTTTAATCAACTCATTATTAATTTGAATGGTTTGCATGGAATCATTGAGCAATGTTTTGACTGTCTTAAATCGCTCTCCTACATAAAACTCAATCGTTTCGTCGTTATTTTTTTCGATCTGGAATTCAATCAGTCCACTAATTATCGTGAGTGAATCTTCTTCCGTTACTCGATAAGATTTAAATGGAGTTAATTTTTGACCATTTAATTCGGTTCCGTGCTTGCTTTGCAAATCTTCGATAAAAATAAAGCCATTTTGCAAATATATTTTACAATGTCTTCGAGAGACCAGTTTATTAAAAATAGGAAAGTCGATTTTTTCTTGATGATTTGAGCGGCCCACTATCATTTCACTATTTTCTTGCAAGTATTTATAATTTGCGATTGTTTCCATTCCGATCGATTTTAATAAAACTTTGTATGATTGACTGATCATCAACGATCCCTCCTAATAAGAAACATACATGAGCATCCGCTCCCAACTAAAGTGATGAAAAAGGTTCAGGTTTTAAAAACTGTATCACCTTATGAAGGTGGGTAGCTGCGCTGATTTTGCGAAGCCCCGCCCCTTTTTCATAGAGAAAAATAAAAAGGCACATGAATCTAGATATCAAAACTCATTGAAAGACTATATTTAATCTTATTTTTAAAAGAAAACAGAAAATTCTATAAATTATTAGAAAAATGTGATATTTGTTACATGGTGCAAAGAAGCATACCTATGTATAATTAAGTAAATTATATTATAGTAGATTACAACTTTCTATGAAAGAAATAGTTAAGATAGAAATTTGAAAGGGATCGATTCATATGGCGTTAAAATTCCTTAGTGAAGTAAGTGGTTTAATTTTAATATGTAGCACAATTTTCTACATTCTTGTACCACAACCAATAACGACAATTATATTCGCTGTAACTTGTATTCTATTTTTAATTTCAACCGTTTTTTCTAAAAAATAATAGGAGATATTTTAGATGATGGAAATGGAAGCGAAAAAAGGATTAAAGATTATGTTTATCATTGTTTGTTTTCTATTGACGTTCTTATTAGCGAGATTAGCCTATATGCAACTGATTATGGACGAAGAACGTTATGATATTTCTGGATTTTCAGAAGCAGGTTGATATATGAGGAACATCTGCCCATTGAATTATACCTTTTTTTTAAAATAATCGAACCCCCGTGATACAAATAGATACTCGCAATAATCATTCTTGCTAAACGTACGAACATTTCGAACTACTAGCCCCATATTATGTTTACTCAAAATGCCTTTTCGCAAATGATATTCACCTAGATGATCAAGTGAAGCATCCAGGTTCTACATTCAAGTAGGTCTAATAAAATGTATATACCATTCCAAATAGACTTTTTTCCCCGGTTTAACAGGCTGTAATATCCCCATCTCAATTTTTGATGGAAGTTTCACATTATTGACAAAAATTCCTAATCGTATAAGATGAAAATAATTAGGTTTACATACAAGTAAGGGGAGATTATGCATGGAAAAAACGGTGGAAAAACGATGTGAGCGCTCTGAAATACCTGTTGCGCAAACATGGAACTTAGATGCTCTATTTGGGTCTGACCAGGCATGGGAATTAGCGTTAACTACGATTGCGAGTGAGATCGAAGAAGCAGTGACATATAAGGGGACGATTCATACTGGATCACAAGCTTTATTGGATTGTTTGCTTTGGCAAGAACAGCTAACTCTTAAGTTAGTAAAAGCAGGAACATATGCAGCATTACGTATTGCAACAGATGGAACAGATCCTGATAATCAAGCGAATTCTGCTAAATTTGCCTCTTTAGCTACAAAGGTATATGCGGCTCTTTCATTCATTGAATCTGAAATTCTCGCATTATCTGAAGGCATAGTGGAACAATACATACAAGAAAATTTAGAGCTGGAACCTTTCCGTAAAGAATTGACGGATTTGCTTGAAACGAAGAAACATAGACTTTCGCCAGAAACGGAAGAAGTGTTGGCGGCACTAGGTGAAGTTCATGCGGCACCATATAAAATTTATGGCATGAGTAAGTTAGCGGATATGCAGTTTGCAGCGATTGAAGATGAGAAAGGAAATGAATGGCCTGTATCATTTGCGTTGTTCGAAGATCGTTATGAATTTTCACCAGATACAGTGGTTCGTAGAAAAGCATATGATTCTTTTGTCAACACGTTAGAACAGTATAAAAATACTTTTGCAGCTACGTATTCTACAGAAGTTACGAAGCAAGTGACGCTCGCTCGTTTGCGTAATTATGAATCAGTGACACATATGTTGTTAGAACCACAAGAAGTTACACTTGATATGTATAATAATCAGCATGACACGATTTTAAAAGAACTTGCTCCACATATGCGCAGATTTGCCAGGTTGAAGAAAAAGGTATTGGGGCTGGATAAACTGCTTTTCTGCGATTTAAAAGCACCGCTTGATCCAGAGTTCAATCCCAAAACAACGTATGAAGAAGCAAGTGAAGTGATTCTTTGTGCACTTAAAGTGATGGGACCTGAGTATAGTGAAATTATGAAAAAGGGCTTAAAGGAAAGATGGGTCGATCTTGCTGATAATGTTGGAAAGTCAACGGGGGCGTTTTGTTCGAGTCCATACGGTGCTCATCCATTTATTTTGGTCACATGGCAAGATACGATGCGTGGTGCATTTATTCTCGCTCATGAATTGGGTCATGCCGGGCACTTCTATTTGGCAAATAAAAACCAAAGAGTGTTCAATACAAGGCCGTCTACATACTTCATTGAAGCTCCATCTACTATGAATGAATTGCTACTTGGCCAGCATTTGCTTGCTCGTACGGATGATAAGCAAATGAGACGTTGGGTTGTACTTCAATTGCTAGGAACCTATTATCATAATTTCGTTACTCATTTACTTGAAGCGGAATTTCAACGCCGTGTATACCAGCTTGCAGAAAACGGAAAAGCACTGACCGCAAACATGCTTTCTGAAGTAAAAAAGGCAGTGCTCACAGAATTCTGGGGTGATGCAGTTGAGTTGGATGAAGGTGCAAGCTTAACGTGGATGAGGCAGCCGCATTATTATATGGGCTTATATCCATACACATACTCCGCAGGATTAACCGCTTCAACAGCCATCGTCCAAATGATTCAAGCAGAAGGAAAGCCTGTCGTTGATCGATGGCTCGATGTTTTACGTGCAGGTGGAACAAAGAAACCGCAAGAGCTGTTAAGTCATGCAGGTGTTGATATGACAAAGCCTGATGCAATTAGTAAAGCCGTTTCATATGTAGGATCACTGATAGATGAGTTAGAACGTTCTTATGATTGAATAAGTGAAAAACAGCTTGCGGATTGTCTGCAAGCTGTTTTCTTGTTAAGAAGACTATTGATAGAAGGAGAGCGGGATAGGAATGAATAATAAAAAAAGGGTCTGATCACGCACTCAATACATAGTTCATAATGGTACTTACGCTTAATTTAAACTGTGTATTATGGGCGCGAGGTCTGACCTTTTCGTTATGGGATAAACCTGTTAATTTCTAGTTTAAAATAATTAAGCTTGCTTCACAGCTTGAATTTCGAAGTTTAATGTGATTTGATCGCCAACAAGTACGCCGCCAGTTTCTAGGGCTGTATTCCAAGTTAAGCCGTAATCACTGCGTTTCACTTTACCAGAACCGCTGAACCCTGCTTTATCATTGCCCCATGGATCTTTTGCTTCACCTTCAAATGTAACTTGGAATGTTTCCACGCGGGTAACGCCGTGAAGTGTCACATCTCCGGTAAGTGCATATTCATCATCACCAGTTTTTGTGATGCTTTTGGACTTAATCGTTAATGTTGGGTATGTTTCAACATCAAAAAAGTCAGCTGAACGAAGGTGATTATCACGGTCTTCGCTTCGGGTATCAACGCTAGCAACATCGATTGTGAATGTGATATCTGCAGTTGTTAAATCAACTGGATCGGCCTCGATTACTGCATCGAATTGATTGAATGAACCTTTCACTTTAGAAATCATCATATGCTTAACAGAGAATGCTACTTCACTATGGCTTACGTCAATTGCCCACTTTGTTTTTGTCATGTTAAAATTCCTCCCCAATAAATTATAGTGAAATTATATATTTTTAATTCGAGATAATTTAATACAAGATAAATTATAAATTCAATTTATTGGATTGTCAACGGCATTTACAAAAAACTAACAAACCCTTTAAACAAAAGATTCATGATGCAAATCAAAAGTGTTTTTATAAAATTAGTACAATTTGGATTTATTTTCCCATGAATGGAAAAGATGATTAGTGGTTCATATCGTTTAGAGGAGGGAATAGTGTGTCAAACAATCAATCAAATGATCCGAATCAAGCAGAAGATGGTTTAACAAACCGGCAAGGACATCCTGTGACAAATAATCAAAATATGAGAACGGTTGGCAATCGCGGACCAACAACATTAGAAAATTATGATTTCATTGAGAAAATAAGTCACTTCGACAGGGAAAGAATACCGGAACGGGTCGTGCATGGTCGAGGTGCCGGTGCACATGGGTATTTTGAAGCATACGGAAAAGCCGGTGACGAGCCTGTTTCGAAGTATACGCGGGCTAAGCTTTTTCAAGAGGCGGGAAAACAGACGCCTTTGTTTGTTCGCTTTTCTACCGTTATTCATGGAACTCACTCGCCGGAGACATTGCGTGACCCACGTGGCTTTGCGGTAAAGTTCTATACCGAAGATGGAAACTGGGATTTGGTTGGGAATAATTTAAAAATTTTCTTTATTCGTGATGCGATTAAATTTCCTGATATGATTCATGCTTTTAAGCCAGATCCAATTACCAATCTACAGGATAATGAACGGTTTTTTGATTTTTGCTGTAATTCACCAGAATCATTTCACATGGTCACTTTCGTTTTCTCACCTTGGGGCATTCCAGCTAATTACCGCATGATGCAAGGGTCAGGTGTTAATACATATAAATGGGTGAACAATGAAGGAAAAGCTGTTCTTGTGAAATACCATTGGGAACCTAAACAAGGAATTAAAAATTTAACGCAAAAAGAGGCAGAAGAGATTCAAGCGACCAATTTCAACCATGCTACACAGGACTTGTATGATGCAATTGAACGTGGTGAATATCCTGAATGGGAGCTACTTGTCCAAGTGATGAGTGATGATGATCATCCTGAATTGGATTTCGATCCTTTAGATGATACGAAATTATGGCCTGAAGATCAGTTCCCATGGCTTGCGGTCGGGAAAATGGTTCTGAATAAAAATCCAGAAGATTATTTTACTGAAGTAGAGCAGGTAGCATTTGGAACAGGTGTTTTAGTTGATGGTCTTGATTTTTCGGATGATAAGATGCTTCAGGGCAGGACATTTTCCTATTCTGATACACAGCGTCATCGTGTCGGTGCAAACTATTTGCAGCTGCCAATTAATGCACCTAAGAAAAGGGTAGCAACAAATCAACGCGGTGGTCAAATGCAATATCGAGTTGATCTCGGGGAGAATCAGAACCCACATATCAATTACGAGCCTTCACTCCTTGGTGGCTTGCAAGAAGCAAAGCAAGAAGGGAAAGAATATACCCCTTATATCGAAGGAAAGCTTGTGAGAGAATCAATTGATCGCCAAAGCAATACGAAGCAAGCAGGTGAAACGTATCGAATGTTTGACGACTGGGAGAAGGATGAGCTGATCTCTAATCTTGTTTCAGGACTCGCTCCAGTAGATCGTCGAATACAAGCCAAGATGATTGATCTTGCCAAAGAAGCGGATGAGGAATACGGCCGCCGTCTACGGGAAGGCTTGGCGAATGCTCCAAGGGAAGGATCCAGTCAAAAGCCCCTTGGAAATAAAGTTGGAGAAAATGCACCTGAAAAAGCAATTGAAAAAGGACATGACGCAGAACCATATTAAAAAAATGAAGACTTAAAACAGGATATTTAAAAAGGGTCAGCCCCCGACTTTATTTACAGCTTATAGTGTTATACACACTTAGTTTAAACTGGATGGGGGGTGACTCTTTTATTTGTGGACTGAAAAACTCAAGTTGTTAATGAAGCGTATCATGATAGCGAATATCGTAAACCAATGGATTTTATCCGATAAATGAATTAAACTGAAACTACTTAAATAGTAAATGGGTTTTGCTGTAAAATTACAGTGGACTGTAAGGAGATGGAAGAATGGTTAAGTTTTTATCTGCTCTAATCGTTCCTGGCTTACTTGTTATCTTATTTTCAAGAGTGACGTTTAATCGTTTTGTTGGTCTTGCATTGACGGTTGCCTTGATTGCAGCCTCGGCATATAAAGGATATACACATACATGGATTTTGATTATCATAGACGCATTTTCGTTAACAGTCGGGTTTTGGTATTCAACGAAAATGTTAAAACGAATATCATGAAGCAAGAACGAGGTACCGCTATCTTCATTTTTACTCCCCTATTATCTAGACACGTAGACACATGGTGAAATTCGCGCCATGTGATTTTTGTAATGGCTAACCTCTCTATTTATAAATCAATTGAGATTGATTGGTTTAATCTAGCTCTCTGTCGAACAAAGCTGTTGCATTTTTATCCCGGTTTAACAGGCTATAATACCCTACTGATGGAAGTTTCTCTTTATTATCGAAAAAAGTGTCGAATGGACGTTCGCTTATTGTTGGTTTCTTAGTAGTCCATTGTGGTAGAATGTGTATAGAAAGCTTCAATAAAGGGCTATAAATAGATATGAATGACTTAGACGAAAGCCTAACGGTAAAACATGTAAAATTCATTGTAGTGCGTGTTCAAAAAGGAGGATAAAAAGAGCCGAGAAGTTCGAGGAGCGCATCTCGAGAGGACCGGAGCGTATGCAATAATACGTGAGGACCGGAGAGACAGAGCTTTGATGCAATTCGACAGCTATTTTTATCGGACTTTTTGAACATCTTCTTATAGACAAGGCAAAGTTTTGCTTATGAGAAATACTTCTATAGAATGGAGGATTGCTTAGTGAAGGATCAATTTGAGTTAGTCTCCAACTATTCACCACAAGGAGATCAGCCTGCTGCAATTAAGGAATTAATAGCAGGAGTAGAAAGCGAGAAACGGTATCAGACATTGCTTGGGGCAACTGGAACGGGAAAAACATTTACTGTTTCAAATGTAATCAAAGAAATTAACAAACCAACATTAGTCATTGCTCATAACAAGACGCTTGCAGGGCAGCTATACAGTGAATTCAAAGAGTTTTTCCCGGATAATGCTGTCGGATATTTTGTTAGTTATTATGATTACTATCAACCGGAAGCATATGTTCCATCTACGGATACATATATTGAAAAGGATGCAAGCATCAATGATGAGATTGACAAACTGCGTCACTCTGCTACATCTGCGTTATTTGAACGTCAAGACGTCATTATTATTGCCAGTGTCTCATGCATTTTTGGTCTCGGTTCTCCTGAAGAATATCGGGAAATGGTTGTATCGCTCCGCACAGGTATGGAGATTGACCGAAATAAACTGCTTCATAAATTAGTGGACATTCAATATGAACGAAATGATATCGACTTCCACCGTGGGACTTTCCGTGTACGTGGTGATGTAGTTGAGATTTTCCCAGCTTCTCGTGACGAACACTGTGTTCGTGTGGAGTTTTTTGGTGATGAAATTGATCGAATACGTGAAGTGAACGCGTTAACGGGAGAAATTACCGCTGAACGCGATCATATCGCAATATTCCCAGCCTCCCATTTCGTTACCCGTGAAGAGAAAATGAAGGTAGCGATTGAGAATATCGAAAAAGAACTAGAAGAATGGTTAGTCGTGCTACGCAAGGAAGACAAACTTCTCGAGGCCCAACGCCTTGAACAGCGTACAAGATATGATCTTGAAATGATGCGTGAAATGGGTTTTTGTTCGGGAATTGAGAACTATTCTAGACATTTAACATTGAAGCCCCCTGGTGCAACACCTTATACATTAATCGATTATTTTCCAGAAGATTTTCTGCTTGTTATTGATGAATCACATGTAACCTTGCCACAAATTCGCGGAATGTATAACGGTGATCAGGCGAGAAAACAAGTGTTGGTGGATCACGGATTCCGGATGCCTTCTGCTAAAGATAACAGACCGCTTCGATTTGAGGAGTTTGAGGAGAAAGTCCATCAAGCGATTTTTGTATCCGCGACGCCTGGGCCGTTTGAATTGGAACATACACCGGAGATGGTCGAGCAAATTATTAGACCAACTGGTTTATTAGATCCAAATATTGAGGTGAGACCGATTGAAGGTCAAATTGATGATTTAATCGGTGAAATTCAGGAACGCATCAAACGAAACGAGCGTGTACTTGTCACAACGCTGACGAAAAAAATGTCTGAGGATTTAACGGATTATTTAAAAGAAATTGGAATTAAGGTTCAGTATCTCCATTCTGAGGTAAAGACTTTAGATCGAATTGAAATTATCCGTGAACTACGAATGGGGAAATACGATGTACTTGTAGGGATTAACTTGCTAAGAGAAGGTCTCGACATTCCAGAAGTATCTTTGGTGACGATATTGGATGCCGATAAAGAAGGGTTCTTGCGCTCGGAGCGTTCACTTATTCAAACAATTGGCCGTGCAGCGAGGAATTCAAATGGCCATGTGATTATGTATGCTGATCGGATGACGAATTCGATGGAATTGGCCATTAGCGAGACAAAGCGGCGTCGTGAAATTCAAGAACAGTACAATATCAAACACAATATTACTCCACAAACCATTCAAAAAGAGGTTCGTGGTTCCATTCGTGTAACCCATGCAGCAGAAGATACGGAAATATACGATACAGCACCTAGTTTCACTAAAATGACGAAACAGGAGCGAGAACAGCTAATTATAAATACGGAAAAAGAAATGAAAGAAGCAGCTAAAGCCCTCGATTTTGAGCGGGCAGCACAGCTTCGTGATCTTTTAATCGAGTTGAAAGTGGAAGGGTGACAAGACAATGGCATTGGAAAAAATAACGGTTATCGGTGCACGAGCCAATAACCTAAAGAATATTGACGTTACAATCCCGAGAGACAAGCTTGTCGTCCTTACCGGATTGTCGGGGTCAGGGAAGTCATCGCTTGCATTTGATACGATATACGCGGAAGGGCAACGGCGCTATGTTGAATCTCTCTCTGCTTATGCTAGACAATTTTTAGGACAAATGGATAAACCCGATGTTGATTCAATTGAAGGCCTTTCACCGGCGATATCCATCGATCAAAAAACTACAAGTCGTAATCCGCGTTCAACAGTTGGAACGGTGACGGAAATTTACGATTATTTACGTTTACTTTACGCACGCATCGGTAGGCCGACATGTCCTAATCACGGCATTGAAATTTCGTCCCAAACGATCGAACAGATGGTGGACCGGATTTTAGAATACCCTGATCGAACAAAAATGCAAGTGCTTGCTCCAGTTGTTTCAGGAAGAAAAGGGACTCACGCTAAAATTTTTGAAGACATTAAAAAGCAAGGCTATGTAAGAGTTCGGGTAGATGGCGAGATCCTAGATGTAGGGGAAGATATCACACTTGAGAAAAATAAAAAACATTCGATTGAAGTCATTATCGACCGGATCGTGATTAAAGAAGGAATAGCCGCGCGCCTTGCTGACTCCATGGAAAGTGCTTTAAAGCTTGGTGAAGGAAAAGTATTGATCGATATTAACGGGGAAGAAGAGCTTTTGTTTAGCGAACACCATGCTTGCCCTTATTGTGGGTTCTCTGTTGAAGAATTGGAGCCGCGCATGTTTTCTTTTAACAGCCCATTTGGTGCTTGCCCAGATTGCGACGGTCTCGGTACGAAACTTGAGGTCGATAAGCAGCTCGTCATTCCGAATGAAGAATTAACGTTAAATCAGAATGCATTTGCTCCTTGGGAATCGACAAGTTCGCAATATTATCCCCAACTACTGAAAACTATTGCTGATCATTACGGAATTGATATGGATACACCAGTTAAAGATTTATCGGCTGATTTGCTGGATAAGGTTTTATATGGCTCTGGAACAGAAAAAATTCTCTTTCGTTATGAAAATGATTATGGCCGGTTGCATGAAAGCTATATAAACTTCGAAGGTATTTTGAATAACGTGGAACGACGCTTTAAAGAAACAAGCTCAGATTATGTCCGCGACCAGATGGAAAAGTATATGGCGCAACATGCTTGTCCAACTTGTAAAGGACAAAGATTGAAAAAGGAAAGCCTATCCGTGCTCATCCAAAAGCAAACGATTAGTGAAACAACTGCTTATTCGATTGAAGAAGCTGTTCATTTTTTTGAGAATCTAGATTTAACGGAAAAGGAACAAGCGATTGCCAATTTAATTTTGCGTGAAATTAAAGAACGTTTGGGCTTTCTTGCCAATGTCGGCTTGGAGTATTTAACGTTAAGCAGAGCAGCTGGTACATTATCAGGTGGGGAAGCTCAGCGAATCAGGCTTGCAACTCAGATTGGTTCACGTTTAACTGGTGTTCTTTATATTTTGGATGAGCCGTCAATCGGTCTTCATCAAAGAGACAATGATCGCCTTATTGAAACACTGAAGAATATGCGTGAAATTGGCAATACGCTTATCGTTGTTGAACATGATGAAGATACGATGCTTGCTGCAGATTATTTGATCGATGTAGGACCGGGAGCAGGTGCTCACGGTGGGAAAATTGTTTCTGCAGGTACGCCGCAGGAAGTAATGGATGATCCCGATTCGTTAACTGGGCAGTATTTGTCAGGGAAAAAGTTTATCCCATTGCCATTAGAACGTCGCAAAAGTGATGGTCGTTATATTGAAATCAAAGGAGCGAAAGAAAACAATCTTAAAAATGTGAATGTGAAATTCCCTCTTGGTACATTTACAGCTGTTACTGGTGTTTCGGGGTCTGGGAAAAGTACGTTAGTGAATGAGATTCTTCATAAATCGTTAGCGCAAAAATTGAACCGGGCAAAAGCTCGTCCTGGTTCTTTCCGAGAAATCAAAGGTATCGATTATCTTGATAAAGTCATTGATATTGATCAGTCACCGATCGGTAGAACGCCACGTTCAAACCCTGCTACATATACAGGGGCATTTGATGATATTCGAGATGTGTTTGCGACAACGAATGAGGCGAAAATCCGCGGCTATAAAAAAGGCCGTTTTAGTTTTAATGTCAAAGGCGGTCGCTGTGAAGCTTGTCGTGGTGACGGAATCATTAAAATTGAAATGCATTTCTTACCTGATGTGTATGTCCCTTGTGAAGTATGCCATGGAAAACGATATAATCGTGAAACGTTGGAAGTGAAATATAAAGGCAAAAATATCGCGGATATTCTCGAGTTGACGGTAGAAGAAGCCGTTGAATTTTTTGAAAATATCCCGAAAATCAGCAGAAAACTACAAACGATTCAAGATGTTGGTTTAGGTTATATTAAACTTGGTCAGCCAGCAACGACACTTTCGGGTGGAGAAGCACAGCGGGTTAAGCTAGCCTCTGAACTCCATCGTCGTTCAAATGGCCGCTCTTTCTATATTCTTGATGAACCAACGACAGGACTTCATGTCGATGATATCGCTAGGCTTCTTGGAGTTCTTCAGCGCCTCGTTGAAAACGGAGATACCGTTCTTGTCATCGAACATAATCTAGATGTCATTAAATCAGCCGATTATTTGGTCGACCTTGGTCCTGAGGGCGGAGATAAGGGCGGAACGATTATCGCAACTGGTACACCAGAGGATATCGCTAAGGTAGAGGGGTCTTATACAGGAAAATATCTAAAACCTATACTTGAACGAGACCGTATCCGAATGGAGAAGAGAATCGAGGAAAAAGAGCATGAACATGTATAAGCAAGCCAATTTGGCTTGCTTGTTTCGTATTTAAAAGAAGAATTTTGTAGAAAAGCGCTTAATCAACTGATTGATTAAAAGGAGAAAAAAGATATGCTGCTAGCGACATATTATGTGGAATTCGTTGATTATTATGTCATTTGTAATTGTCGAATGGTAGTGTGGAGATTTAGTGAGTGAAGGAAATATTTGAAGGCTTCTTTTTATTCTTAATCAATTGATTGATTAAAATGGAGGGGACAGCGCATTTCAAGGGATATATGCGTAGAAATAGGTGAATATTTTGTCGGTGTGAAAGGGTGGATTTTGCAGGAATTTACGATAATCCGCTTAATCAAACGATTGATTAAAATGGATGCAAACATGCAATTCAATGGACACCCTGCTTTAGAATCGTTAGTTTTTATCCCACATTAACGGGCAGTCCCCCCACCTCAAGGCTTAGAGGAATCGAAGAGCGTAGGTGGGGGATAACTGCCTTTAATCTAGTTGCGGCTCCTAGCCTCTCGAGGTCATAAGCTGTAATACTCTGTGGCAAACTACGCCACGTCGTATTCCATCTTATGCTTGTCGGGGCTGGGCAGTCGCCTCGGTTTTTAATGTAAAAGCCCGAGTGGTCAGATACAGTGAAACTTACCGAGAGTTGGGCAGAGGTTTAGTTGAACCAATCGGGTTCGTAGAGTCGATTTATCTACGCTGGACGGAGATATTAGCGACTCTAGAGCGGGACTAACAATCAGTGGGGGATGAAGAAAACCCCCACTGATTGAAGTTTCACTTTATGTCGTTTAAAATTATCGAAGTTAAATTTTGTAAGTGATGAAACTTTCATGAATGGTAGGCGTATTAATTAGTAAGTGTGTTTTCATTTTTTTGACTGAAAGTACTACCTGATGGCTTCAATAATCATTCACTGGAAAAGAGAAATGTTTACTTTATCCCGGCCTAATTTTGTGAGAAAATCGAGAAAACGTGCGAAATAATAGATTGAAATTGGAGGGAAACGAAATGAATGAAGAAAAAAAGCGAATTCTGCAAATGGTTCAAGATGGGAAGCTATCAACGGAAGAAGCTTTAAAGATTTTAGAAGAATTAGATCTAGCGAGTAAAGAATCGGAGAAGAAAGAACAAGTGTTGGTCAATGAATTATCGACCGTCGTGCTTGATAAAGAAGGTACCAATAAACAACAAGATTATTTTAATAAAAAAATCAGCTCTTCAAAAGAGAAAATCTTTGAATTCGTAGAGAGTGCCGTGAAAAAAATTAAAGAATCGGATTTCGACTTCAATTTTGGTGCTTCACACGAGATTTCACATATTTTTACCCATGATCAAACACCCCTCAAAGAAATTGAGATAGATATTGCAAATGGAAAAACGAAAATTATCCCATGGTCGAATGATGAAATTAGAATCGAATGTCAAGCGAAGGTTTATCGCGGCGCAGTGCAGGATGAGGCAAGAGAAGCGCTGTTAAAAGACGTGCATTTTTCAGTAGAAGATGAGAAATTACGTTTCCATTTATTGCAGAAATCGATAAAAGCTGACGTCACTCTGTATATCCCTAATAAAGAGTACGAAGAAGTGTATATTCGTATGTTTAACGGTTCTATTTCTGGAGAGTCTTTAAAAGCAAATCATTTTAAAGTAAAGACCGCCAACGGAAAAATTGCGATCGAGGGCGTGACAGGGAAAACACTAGATGCTGAAACGGGAAATGGAAATATTTCTATTCGTCAAGCTACTATAGAAAAAATCGAGACAGAAACATTAAATGGCTCGATTCACGTTGATGGAATTTATAAAAACCTTGATGCTCAATCATTCGCCGGTCAAGTGACATGTCGTGTTGAAGAAACGAATTGTGAATATATTTCCGCCAAAACAGTAACCGGGAAGCTGGATATATTCCTGCCTACGGGAATTGCTGTTGAAGGTGAGCTGAAATCGAATCTTGGTAACTTCAATGTAACCTTGGATGGGATTCAAATTATCGAAGAGAAAAATGATGTCATTCAAAAAGCGTTGAAATTCAAAACGACCAAGCATATTGTACCTGTCCTTCATTTGTTTGCCGATACGAAAACGGGTGGCATTTCAGTATCGTAAAATGAGACTTTATTACGGTTAAGAAGGAAACATGAGGATGTCCCAAAGGGTTTGACCACGCACTTTATACACTGTTCAAAGTGGTACGTACGCTTATTTGAACTGTATATTGTCATTGCGAGGTCAATCTCTTTCGATAAGGGGCATCCTCTTTATAGTTTAGCAAGGATATTTTGTGATTGAGTGGCTTTTTAAAAATCCTTTGTTTGGATATTAGTAGAAAAATGCTAAAATAAAGATTACCTTAATAAGTGAAATAATTTAACTCCAAGGAGGATAACGATACATGGCAAAAGTACGCGTGAAAGATTTGGTAGATACATTCAATCTTGAATTAGTCAGTGGTGAAGAAGGAATTAACCGTCCTATTATTACAAGTGACCTTTCTCGTCCTGGTTTGGAAATTGCAGGTTTTTTCGATTTTTATCCTGCTGAGAGGATTCAACTACTTGGAATGACAGAGATGTCTTTCTTTGAAAAGCTGAGCGCTCCGGAAAGAACAAGCAGAATGGAAAACTTGTGTAGGGATATTACACCTGGAATTATTATTAGCCGTGCGCATGAAGTTCCGGAAGAGCTAATCATTGCATCTGAACAACAATCGGTCCCAGTAATGAGATCGAGTATGAAGACAACCCGGCTATTTAGTCACTTGACTAATTTTCTTGAAAGTAAACTTGCGCCGACAACAGCTGTCCATGGGGTACTGATTGATATTTATGGAGTCGGCGTGATGATTACTGGGAAAAGTGGAGTGGGTAAAAGTGAGACGGCACTCGAGTTAGTAAAACGAGGACATCGTTTAGTTGCGGATGATTGTGTGGAGATTCGTCAGGAAGATCAGGATACACTAGTTGGCAATGCTCCGGAACTGATTGAGCATTTACTTGAAATTCGCGGACTGGGTATTATTAATGTAATGACATTGTTTGGTGCAGGTGCTGTGAGAAGCAATAAGAAGATTTCTCTCGTTATCAATTTGGAGCTTTGGGAAAAGAACAAGCAATATGATCGGGTCGGCCTTGATGAGGAAAAAGTAAAAATAATTGATACAGAAGTAACGAAATTAACGGTTCCTGTACGTCCGGGAAGAAACTTAGCTGTTATTATAGAAGTGGCCGCGATGAACTTCCGTTTGAAAAGAATGGGCGTCAATGCAGCTGAAATATTCTCAAGTAGGTTGAATAATACAATTTCCGGAAATGGTCACGAAGAATTTTAAAGTGGACCTTCTCCTATATAAGTGTCATTCCAACTGATGGAGTAAGTAATCTTGGATGAAAATTTCTTGGAATAGAAAAGAGGGAATGTGATGGAGCAAGAAATGCAACCGTTAAATCCTATTGCAGTTGATTTAGGTTTTCTAGCAGTGCACTGGTATGGGATCATTATCGGATTTGGTGTTCTTCTAGGTTTATATATTGCTACTAAGGAAGCGGACAGAAGAGGGATTGGTAAGGAAACCTTTATTGATATGATACTGTTTGCTGTCCCTATTGCAATTATTAGTGCGCGAATTTATTATGTCATTTTTCAGTGGGATTATTATTCACAAAATCCGGGCGAAATCATTCAAATCTGGAACGGTGGCATCGCGATACACGGAGCGATTATTGGTGCTGTATTAACGGCTATTGTTTTTTCAAAAGTAAGGAAATTATCGTTTTGGAAGCTTGTAGATGTAGCGGCTCCGAGTCTTCTTCTAGGGCAGGCTATTGGCCGTTGGGGTAATTTTATGAATCAGGAGGCGCATGGCGGTGAAGTGACGCGTGCCTTTTTAGAAAATCTCCATTTACCTAATTTTATTATAAATCAAATGTACATAGAAGGAGCTTATTATCATCCGACCTTTTTATATGAGTCGCTTTGGAACTTGTTAGGTGTCGTGTTATTGCTATTTTTAAGAAGATCGAACTTGCATCGAGGGGAGATCTTTTTATCCTATGTCATTTGGTATTCAGTGGGCCGATTCTTCATTGAAAGCTTGCGGACGGACAGTCTAATGCTGACAGAAACACTACGCATTGCCCAAGTTATTTCAATCGTATTAATTGTAGTGGCAATCGGCCTTTGGGTTTATAGAAGAGTTCGGGGATATGCCGATAAAAAATACTTAGAGGCATAATGAACGAATCGGGGTGAAAGGAATTGATTGGTAATTCAGTAAAAAAGGGTCTATTGGTAGGGTTAAAGACTACTTGGACTTTAGGTAAAGTGATCTTCCCAGTTACATTGATTGTATCCGTGCTTCAATATACACCGGTTTTACAATGGATCATCGATTTCGTTGCTCCTTTTATGAATATGATTGGACTGTCGGGAGAAGCTGCGATTCCTCTTGTATTAGGCAATTTTTTAAATTTGTATGCAGGAATTGCCGGGATTTTAACGCTTGATTTATCGGTGAAAGAAGTCTTTATTATTGCCATCATGTTATCGTTTAGTCACAATTTGTTTATTGAATCGGGCGTTGCAGCGAAGGTTGGTGTGAAACTTTGGGTTATTTTAACAGTCAGAATTGGCTTAGCGATACTTGCTGCTGTTATTATTAATCTAGTTTGGCAAGGTGGATCAGAGCTTGCTAAATACGGGTTTGTTAGTCCTGATACAGTGGAAATCAATGGTGCATGGGCGATTCTATTGAATGGATTGGAACGGGCTGCATCTGGGGTATTGCAATTAGCTTTCATTGTTATTCCATTAATGATTATCATGCAGATCATGAAAGATTTGAAGTGGCTGGATGTTATGTCAAAGGTGTTGGCTCCATTTACAAAGATTCTAGGGATGAAGCCCAATACATCGATGACGATGGTGGCAGGTCTCACAATCGGATTGGCGTATGGAGCTGGTGTCATGATTCAAGCTGCAAAAGAAGATAATGTAAGTAAAAAGGATATGACGCTTGCTTTTATTTTTCTAGTGTCGTGTCATGCTGTGGTTGAGGATACATTAATATTTATTCCGCTTGGGATTCCAGTATGGCCGTTGTTGGTCATCAGGCTAACAACAGCTATTCTGTTAACGATGATTATCGGGTTTATTTGGAATCGATCGGAGTTTACGCAAAGGAAGGAAGCTTATGAACAGTAAAATTACAACTTTATTATTCGATTTAGATGGAACATTGATTAACACAAATGAATTAATTGTTGCTTCATTTTTGGATACATTAAATCATTATTATCCTGACCGGTATAAACGCGAGGACGTCATTGCCTTTAATGGTCCGCCACTATATGAAACATTTCATAGTATTGATCCGGAACGTGTGGAAGAGATGGTGAAGCATTACCGGAAGCACAACTTGGAGCATCATGATTTATTAGTAACGGAGTTTGATGAGGTGTATGATACGCTCAAGACATTGAAGGAGAGCGGCTATAAATTAGCGATTGTTTCAACGAAGATAAGTGACGTTGTGAAAAAAGGCCTGCAGTTGACGAAGTTGGATGAATTCTTTGAGGTGATTATTGCGCTCGATCATGTGGAAAAAGCGAAGCCGGATCCTGAACCAGTTCAGAAGGCATTGGCTTTATTGGGTTCGTCACCTGAAGAGTCGATCATGATTGGTGATAACTATCACGATATTCTGTCTGGAAAAAATGCCGGAACGAAAACAGCAGGAGTGGCTTGGTCGGCGAAGGGCCAGGAGCATCTTGAGCAATACAATCCGGATTATATTCTTGAGAAGATGTCAGATTTAATCACGATTTTAGAGGACTAAGCCTTATGAGGCGGACAACAAGGTACCCGGTAGAAGGTGCAAACTCGCTTTGGCATGTCTACAAAACGGTTCCTTTTTGGAAAGTTGTGAAGAATTTTAGTGTGATTCAGCTCGCCAGATACATGCCCTTTTTAGGAATGAAAAACTGGCTGTATCGTGTTTTTTTAAGAATGAAAGTTGGCGACCAAACGTCATTTGCTCTCATGGTCATGTTGGATTGTATGTTTCCTGAAAAAATCACAGTCGGCAGAAATACAGTCATTGGCTATAACACGACGATTTTGGCTCATGAATATTTAATTAAGGAATACCGGCTAGGTGAGGTTGTGATTGGCAATGAGGTCTTAATCGGTGCCAATTCAACCATTTTACCGGGAGTTGTCATTGGTGATGGAGCCATTGTGTCGGCTGGTACGCTTGTTCATAAGGATGTACCGGAAGGCGCTTTTGTTGGTGGGAACCCCATGCGCGTCATTTACACGAAAGAAGAAAGAGCGAATCAATTGGAAATTTGAATCAAATGAATGAATAAAAGATGTCCGAATAGGGCCAGACTTTGCAAGCTATACACAGTTCAGAGTGGTACAACCACTTAAATTGAACTGCATATAGTCATTGCGAGGTCTGGCCCTTTTATTATGGGAAATGGGGTCTGACCCCTGCTATACCTTGCGCAAACCTATGAATTACAAGGGGATTCAGTATGTGAGAGAAGTTGGGAAATAGGGTCTGACCCCAAAATGTTGTGCTTGACGTGGTGCAATTTGAAGGGTAAAATATGGGTAACTTCATTTCGGTAGTATGGTAGCGAGTTAAAGGATTTTGTTTTATCTGAATATAATGTGGAAAGTTTTGGTTGGTTTTGCGAGAATGAATAAGAGTGAAGATAATTCTTGAAGGATGTGTTGTTGTGACCAAGCCGTTTATGTTTGAAAAACCACTAGGCATGCGAGATACGCTTCCGTTGTTATATGAAACGAAAGCATTGGTAAGAAATCGCATGAGCGTTGAGATTAAGAAGTGGGGATATCAATTTATTGAAACGCCTGCGTTGGAATATTATGAAACAATTGGAGAGGCTTCAGCAATCTTAGATCAGCAATTGTTTAAATTATTGGATCAGCAAGGACACGCACTTGTTCTAAGACCGGATATGACAACGCCAATTGCCAGAGTTGCAGCATCTAAGCTACTAAAGCAACAGATCCCATTACGCCTTGCATATTCAGCTAATGTGTACCGGGCGCAGCAAAGAGAAGGTGGGCGCCCTGCAGAGTTTGAACAGATCGGAATCGAGCTCATTGGTAATCCATCCATTAGTGCTGACGCAGAAATCATCTCATTGCTTGTAGATGTGCTTAAAGCTACAGGTCTCAAAGATTTTAAAATAGCAATCGGGCATATTGGCTTTTTACAGGAATTATTTATTAGCATTTTAGGAAATGAGGAACGAGCAGCGGTTTTACGAAAATATTTATATGAAAAAAATTATGTAGGCTATCGTGAGCATGTGAAGTCACTGCCGTTATCGTCGATTGACAAGCAGCGATTAATTGATTTCGTTTCCTTAAGAGGCGAAGAGAATACGTTGAGCCAAGCTGCTACCTTACTTGAACATGAAACGGGAAGAGAAACGCTTCAAGATCTAAAGGAGTTGGCTCTGCAACTAAAGGAATTTGGAATCGAAGAATTTATCTCGTTTGACTTAACGCTAGTTAGTCATATGAGTTATTACACGGGCACTCTTTTCGAAGTATATGCCAATCAGGTCGGTTCACCGATTGGCAACGGAGGTCGATATGACAGCCTTCTTGAAAAATTTGGCTGGAGCACTCCTGCAACGGGATTTGCCATCCGAATGGATCGCTTGACTGAAGCGCTAGGTGAAATACAAGAAACGGAAACATCTGAATGTGTCGTCTTCAGTCCTGAACGGAGAAAAGAAGCACTCATATTTGCCAAGGAAAAACGAGAACAAGGGATCAACGTAACGATTCAAGAAATTAATGCGCTAGAGAATGTTGATGCATTTACTAAGGCATTTCATGAGGTCCATTTGTATATCGGAAATGGAGGTGCAAGAAGTGAATAGCTTTCTAACGATTGCGATGCCAAAAGGTAGGATTTTTGAAGAAGCGGTAGATTTATTACGAAAAGCGGACTTCCGTCTCCCGCCAGAATTTGATGATTCACGAAAACTCATTTTAGAAGTAGAAGAAGAGAATTTACGATTCATTTTGGCAAAACCTATGGATGTGGTCACCTATGTGGAGCATGGTGTTGCGGATGTTGGGATTGCAGGGAAAGATGTTATGTTGGAGGAAGAACGGGATGTCTACGAATTACTGGATTTGAAAATAAGTGCTTGTTATTTAGCGGTAGCCGGACTTCCAAATACAAAAATCAGTGATATCACGCCGAAAATCGCCAGTAAATATCCAAATGTGGCCTCCAGTTATTTTCGTGAACAAGGTGAACAGGTAGAAATTATTAAGTTGAACGGATCGATTGAACTAGCACCTCTAATTGGACTCGCAGAGAGAATTGTGGACATTGTGTCGACTGGGCAAACATTAAAGGAAAACGGACTTGTGGAATATGCAAAAATTGCCGATGTGACATCGAGATTAATTGCAAATCCGGTGAGCTATCGAATAAAAGAACAGAGAATTACGGAAATTGTTGATCGGCTTGCAGAAATAGTAAATCAGTGAGGGGGTGGAGTGATGAAGATAGAACGATTTACAGAAGGCGCTTCATTAAAGCGTTCGGTAGATTCAGGGACAGCTGAACAGCGCAAGACCGTACAGGATATCATCTATGAAGTTAGAAAGTCTGGCGATGAAGCGATTGCTCGTTACACAGAGAAATTCGATGGTGTAAAGCTTGAACAATTTACTGTTTCGATAGAGGAAATTGATGAAGCGGCAGATGGACTAAGTGAGTATGAGCGATCTATCATCGAAGAAGCGGCAGCAAATATCCGCTCTTTTCATGAAAAGCAGCTAAAGAATTCGTGGATTTCGACAGATGAAACAGGAACAATGCTTGGACAAAAACTAACTGCACTTGATGCGGTTGGTGTGTATGTACCGGGGGGGACGGCTGCGTACCCATCATCAGTATTGATGAATGTGATCCCTGCGAAAGTAGCAGGCGTGGAACGAATCGTAATGGTTTCCCCTCCAGGGAATGATGGGAAGCTATCTAAGTCGGTTATGGCAGCAGCGAAAATCGCAGGTGTTACGGAAATTTATACAATCGGTGGTGCACAAGCGGTTGCGGCACTTGCATATGGAACAGAAACAATTGAAAAAGTCGATAAAATTGTCGGACCTGGAAATATTTATGTAGCGTTAGCGAAAAGAGAAGTGTTCGGAGACGTAGCAATCGATATGATTGCAGGGCCGAGTGAGATTGCGGTCCTTGCTGATGAAACAGCCATTGCCAAAGAAGTAGCAGCAGATTTACTGTCGCAAGCAGAGCATGATGCCAGAGCGTGTAGCGTGCTGATCACCACAGAAGCAAGCCTAGCTGATGAGGTGGCAAAAGAGGTGGAAAAACAGTTGGCCTTGTTACCGAGACGAGAGATTGCGGAAGCATCTATCCGGGATTACGGGAAGATTATCGTGTGCGAGGATATGAATCAGGCGATTCAGGCCGTTAATACACTTGCGCCAGAGCATCTTGAAATTATCACGAAAGATCCACTGGAAGTGATGACTCAAGTACGCCATGCTGGTGCCATTTTCTTAGGGAGATACAGTACGGAACCAGTTGGTGACTACTTCGCCGGACCAAACCACGTACTCCCGACAAATGGTACAGCCCGTTTTTCAAGCCCACTAAATGTGGACGACTTTCAGAAAAAATCAAGCATCATCATGTACAGTCAAACAGCCTTTAGAAAAAACGCAGAAAAAATTGCAACCTTTGCCCGGCTCGAAGGCCTCGAAGCACATGCCAGAGCTGTAGAATCACGTGGGAAATAGGGTCTGACCCCTAAACGGGTCACTTCAAGGCGTTGATAAACTTAAGGTTGCGCAAGGAAAATAGATTTGGGAAATGGGGTCTGACCCCTAGGAGGAGGTTCGTATGGAACGTGTTGGTAGTGTTGTGAGGAAGACTGGTGAGACAGATGTGAAGCTTGCGTTTACCGTGGATGGTGAGGGTGTATCTCGAATTGAGACGGGTGTGCCATTTATGACACATATGTTGGATTTATTTACGAAGCATGGTCATTTTGATCTGACGGTTGATGCTCAAGGTGATATTGAAGTGGATGCTCATCATACAACAGAGGATATTGGGATTTGTCTTGGGCAGGCATTAATCGAAGCCCTCGGTGATAAGCGTGGAATTAAACGCTACGGAAATGCATTTGTGCCTATGGATGAGGCGTTAGCACAGGTTGTCGTTGATCTTAGCAACCGTCCGCACCTAGAATTTCGAGCAGAGTTTCCGTCACAGAAGGTTGGGACATTTGATACCGAGCTTGTTCATGAGTTTCTCTGGAAATTAGCGCTTGAAGCCCGTATGAATCTACATGTAATTGTTCATTATGGCCAAAATACGCACCATATCATTGAGGCAATTTTTAAAGCTCTCGGAAGAGCCCTTGATGAAGCGACAACGATCGATCCACGTGTAAAAGGAATTCCTTCTACGAAAGGATTGTTATAAATGATTGGCATTGTCGATTACGGCATGGGCAATTTGTTCAGTGTTAGTAAAGCACTCGAACGTTTAGACGCAGAGTTTTTTATTTCAGATGATCCTGCCGAACTGGCAAAAGCAGATGGAATCATTTTACCAGGTGTTGGTTCGTTTAGAGATGCCATGATTTTACTTGAGTATAAGGAATTAGATGTTTTTCTGAAGAAACACGTAGACAACGGTGGATATCTATTAGGAATTTGTCTAGGTATGCAGCTATTATTCGAGGAAAGTGAAGAAAATGGACCTGCGAAAGGTCTGTCACTAATTCCAGGGAAAATCACGCGGCTTTCTGGGATGGATTCCAAAAACAATGCCTATAAAGTTCCACATATGGGCTGGAACAAACTAACTTTCAACAATCAATCTCCTCTTTTAAAAGGACTTGAAGAGGATTATGTATATTTCGTTCATTCATACTTTGCAGTGACAAATGAAACGGAGGTTGTAGCTGCATCTGCAAAATACGATGTGGACGTGCCGGCGATTGTCACAAAAGGAAATGTATTCGGTATGCAGTTTCACCCGGAAAAAAGCAGTTCAATGGGCATATCCTTATTAAAAAATTACTTGTCACTAGTGAAAGGGAGGCAATAAGATGTCTAATTTCACAATTTACCCTGCCATTGATATGCGCGGTGGGAAATGTGTTCGTTTAATTCAAGGCGATTACAATCAAGAAACCGTTTATGGTGATTCACCGTTTGACATGGCAAAAAGTTTCGCCAGTCAAGGGGCAGAGTGGATACATATGGTCGATCTCGACGGAGCAAAAGCAGGGAGCAGAATCAATGATTCGTATGTGATTCAAGCAGCGAAAGAGCTGGGTGCTAAAATACAAATTGGTGGTGGAATCAGGACAGAAACAGACGTTGTCCACTATCTTGAACGCGGCGTCCAACGTGTCATCCTTGGTAGTGCAGCCGTTTCAGACCCGGAATTCACCAAAGCAATGCTTAGTAAATACAGCAAGCAGATTGCAATCGGCATCGATGCAAAAGACGGTAAAGTCGCAACACACGGTTGGCTCCAAACATCAGAAACGACAGCAATTGAACTTGGCAAGGCATTAGCTGATTGCGGGGCAGAAGTGTTTATTGTAACGGATATTGCAACAGATGGCATGCTTTCTGGACCGAATGTGGAAGGAATTGTTGCGATGGCAGAAGCGACTGGCAAAGGCGTTATTGCCTCAGGTGGAATAAGCAGCCTACAAGACCTTATTACGTTAAAGGAATATCAAAATCATGGGGTTATTGGAGCCATTGTCGGCAAAGCGCTCTATACGAATCGGTTTACAGTCAAGGAAGCATTAGAAAAGGTGCGTGATTAAATGCTGACTAAACGAATTATTCCATGCTTGGACGTGAAAGAGGGCAGAGTGGTTAAAGGCGTTCAATTTGTATCTTTACGAGATGCAGGCGATCCCGTCGAACTTGCTGCATTTTATGATCAAGAAGGGGCTGACGAACTAGTATTTCTTGATATTTCCGCTTCGCATGAAGGGCGGGAAACGATGGTTGATGTCGTAAAGGCTGTTGCTGGAAGTCTTGCTATCCCATTTACTGTTGGCGGCGGCATTAATTCCCTAGAAGATATGAAACAAATTCTCAGAGCGGGTGCTGATAAGGTGTCATTAAACACATCTGCCGTCCTACGTCCAGAATTAATTACAGAAGGTGCAAATTACTTCGGTTCACAGTGCATCGTAGTGGCTGTTGACGCACGATGGGATGAGTCGCTCGGTTCATGGCGTGTCTATACGCATGGAGGCAGACGAACAACGGATTGGGAAGTCATTGCTTGGGTAAAAGAAGCGGTAAACCGTGGCGCTGGGGAAATACTTCTTACTAGTATGGATAATGATGGTGAAAAACAAGGCTTTAATCTTGCCTTGACAAGGGCAGTGAGCGAATCGGTATCGGTCCCGGTTATTGCCTCTGGAGGAGCAGGAAGTGCCGCTCATTTTGAAGAAGCTTTTACAACAGGCAAAGCAGATGCGGCGCTTGCTGCTTCGATTTTTCACTATAAAGAAACGTCCGTTAAAGAAGTGAAAAGCTTTTTAAAACAGAAGGGTGTTGTTGTAAGATGAATCAGCGAATAAAATTTGATGAAAAAGGCTTGATTCCCGCTATCGTTCAGGATGCCATAACAGGAGAAGTGTTAACACTAGCGTATATGAACGAAGAGTCTTTGCTACTTTCTATGGAAAAAGGTGAAACCTGGTTCTTCAGCCGCTCACGTAATGAGCTTTGGCATAAAGGAGAAACAAGTGGAAATACACAAACTATTACTGAAATAAAGTATGATTGTGATCAAGACGCACTAATCGTCAAGGTGAATCCATCGGGTCCAGCCTGTCACAC
The DNA here is from genome assembly GCF_001510645.1 of Paenibacillus sp. FJAT-29882. GTDB lineage: Bacteria > Bacillota > Bacilli > Bacillales > DSM-1321 > Peribacillus. Next base: position 302,529 of record NZ_LMVB01000003.1, read on the forward strand.
CGGTACGAGCAGTTGCTTTACGGAAACGTTATTTGAGAACGGAAACATAGCTGCTCAAGTAAAACCTGATGCAAACTTCTTATTAGAATTAGAAAACCTGATTGGAACGAGAAAAGAAACAATGCCTGAAGGTTCCTATACAACTTATTTGTTCGAAAAAGGCGTCGATAAAATTTTGAAAAAAGTTGGGGAAGAAGCAGCTGAAGTTATCATTGCAGCAAAAAATCGAGATCATGATGAACTTTCGCTTGAATCCGCAGATCTTTTGTATCACTTGTTCGTTTTATTACAAGAACAAGAACTGCCATTTGCAGATGTGTTAACCGTTTTACAACAAAGACATGCAAAAAAAGAATAAATGCAAAATGGGAAAGGTATCATGTATACCTTTCTCATTTTCATGTCTAAAAAAATACAGTGAACGACTTCGTGTTAATTTTGGCCAAACGCTCGGGGATTTCTTTGAAATTCTCCCCTTTTTGGGTATTCTTATTTACAATCGCAACGAGATGCCAAGATTCTTCCAGTATGTTATAATATGAAGGTTAAACAACTACTAGATGGAGGATTCCATGGGCAAAGATTCTAAAATGAATAAACAAGCTAAAGTTTTCTCCTTTCATCCGACAGGAGAATATTATTTTACTAAAGGTTTAAAAGCTTATCACAGACGTGATTTATATAATGCTAAAAAGTTTCTCATGCGTGCATTTGAATTGGAACCTACAGAACCGATGATTGCATGTCAGCTTGCGGTTACATGTACAGAAATCGGCGAATATAGTTATTCAAATACTCTACTTGAAAACATTCTTGGGGACATGGATCCTTTTATGACGGAATGCCATTATTTTTTGGCAAATAACTATGCGCATCTTGGCATGTTTCAGGAAGCGTATCGCCATGCGAGTGCTTATCTGGATAAAGAGGAAGATGGAGAGTTCAGCGAAGACGCGGAAGATCTTTTGGATTTAATTACATTCGAATCAGGTGAAACCGAGGAAAGTTTGATTCATCAAGACGGCTTGATTTACCAACAGGAAAAAGCTCGTGAATGTTTAGAAGCAGGTAACTTTGAAGAAGCCGTTGAAGTGCTGAAAGAAACCATTAAAGAATACGCGGAATATTGGTCAGCATATAATAATTTGGCGCTTGCTTATTTTTATCTTGGAGAAATAGATAGAGCCTTTGAAACGTTAGAGGAAGTGTTGGAAAAAAGCCCTGGAAATTTACATGCACTATGTAATCTATTGGTTTTCCATCATTATCAGCAAAGTGAAGATAAGATAGATGCACTGGTTATGGCTTTGGAAAAGGTCCGACCGATTTTAACGGAGCACCGCATCAAACTTGGTTCTACATTTGCTCTAATCGGGCGATATAACCTCGCGTATAAATGGTTGAAGCAACTTCAAAGGCAAGGACATGATGGTGATGATACCTTTTATTATTGGTTAGCTGTATCTGCCTATCAAATAGGTCATGAGCACACCGCCAAAAAGGCCTGGAAAAAGGTATTAGAATTAAACCCTGACAAGGAAGGGTTTGAACCGTGGGGAGATATGAATGCTTCTCTTAATGGATTTGAGGATCATTTGCCTTCAATCTTGAAACGCTTCGAAAGTGATTATCTAGAGGAACGGATATTTGCTCTTTTTTTAACAAAGCACTCGGTTAAAAAGGACCATATTCTAAAGCATCCAGTTCTTTGTAATAATCCACTTCTTACGGATGTTGAAAAAGAATATATGGAATATGTGGAACGGCAGAAATCAAATCAAGAGAACTCGGCCATTGAATTTGCCGATCAAACAGCGGAAATTTTGTATGCACACTTCCATCCAATCCAGATCATGGAGGCAGGCCTTTATTTAACCTGGTTTTCGGTGTTTGTAGAAGCGATGAAAAGTGAAATAAAACTTGTGAATCCAACAGGTTGGGCTGCGGCAGTTGAGTATTCTTGGTATAGGTTACGTAATGAAAAGAAAAGTCAGCAGGAAATTGCCGCTAAGCACTTGATCTCAGTTTCTACTCTTGGAAAATATGTTAAATTGGTGAATAGCTTACTTCAGTGAGCATAAATTTGGACGTATTTTTATTTGTTATATAGGATGTAAGTATATCGGAAATACTATATGTAATGATTATCGGGAGTGGATACTATGACTGAAGAAAAAATATACGATGTGATTATTATCGGTGCTGGGCCTGCTGGTATGACTGCAGCTGTTTATACTTCTCGTGCGAATCTCCAAACATTAATGATTGAACGTGGGATTCCAGGTGGCCAAATGGCCAATACGGAAGAAGTGGAAAACTATCCAGGGTTCGAGACGATCTTAGGTCCAGAACTTTCTACAAAAATGTTTGATCATGCTAAGAAATTTGGCGCCGAATATGCCTACGGTGATGTGAAGGAAATTGTTGATGGCGAAGAATACAAAATCGTCCGTGCTGGTTCAAAAGAATATAAAGCAAAAGCGATCATTCTATCATCTGGTGCAGAATATAAGAAAATTGGCGTGCCGGGTGAGAAAGAATTAGGTGGACGCGGCGTTTCTTATTGTGCGGTCTGTGATGGTGCATTCTTTAAGCAAAAAGAATTGTTCGTTATCGGCGGAGGAGACTCTGCGGTCGAGGAAGGCGTATATTTAACTCGCTTTGCTTCGAAAGTTACAATCGTACACCGTCGAGAAGAGCTTCGTGCTCAGAAAATCCTTCAAGAGCGTGCGTTTGCTAATGAAAAGGTTGATTTTATTTGGAATCACACCTTGAAAGAGATTCATGAAAAAGACGGGAAAGTGGGCAGTGTGACACTTGTTTCGACTGCGAATGGAGAAGAACAGGAATTAAATGCGGATGGCGTGTTTGTTTATATCGGTATGAACCCTCTTTCTAAACCTTTCGAAAACCTAGGTATCACAAATGCTGGTGGGTATATTTTGACTGATGAAACGATGGAAACGAAAATACCTGGCATCTTTGCAGCAGGTGATATTCGTGAAAAAACACTCCGTCAAATTGTTACGGCTACAGGTGACGGCAGCATTGCTGCACAAAGCGCCCAACATTATGTGGAAATGCTGAATGAAAAGCTGAAAGTAAAGTCTTGAATTTTTTACAATTCGTAATTCCGTCTTAATCATGCTGTAACATAGATGCAATATCTTTTGGTTATAGTTAGGGTAGTAATTGACCCCCTTTTATAAATATAAACTTGTGGATGGCACAGATGTTAACGTCTGTGCCTTTTTTTTGTCGAAGGACATGGGGACGGGTCTTCGCGACTTACTCATATAGTCAATCTACTTTACAGATATACTTACTTTGTTAAGAAAGTACTTCAAATTCCGGCTCCGCGCCGCCGCCATTGTGATTAGGCGAGTATAGCGTGCTACAGGATGGGTCCTTCACAGTAAATTGTGACGTTTTAACGGTATAGGAATTTTGTATGTAACAAGTATGGAAAATAATTTCCTGATTCTTGTTCATTGTAGCTCGTATCTAAAAATAGTATAATAGAAGTTAAACAAATGTATCGAAGAGCTGTCTAATTCATTTCTTCTGCTATGTGTAGTTATACATAGCATGGAAGTTTCACTTTATAAATTTTGTATAAGACAAATACTGGATTAGAGTCGATTGAGGTGAAGAACGTGCAACGTGTCACAAATTGTGTGTTAGTCAGGGACAATAAAACACTTCTTTTAAAAAAACCGAGAAGAGGCTGGTGGGTTGCTCCAGGAGGCAAAATGGAGGCTGGTGAATCTGTTCGTGATGCCTGTATTCGGGAATATCGTGAAGAAACAGGCGTATATTTAAAAAACCCAGCAATTAAAGGAATTTTTACGTTTATCATCAAAGAGGGCGATAAAGTTTTAGAAGAGTGGATGATGTTCACCTTTTTCGCTACCGAATCAGACGGAATTAATGTGGATTCGTGTGAAGAGGGAGAACTAAGCTGGATTGCTATTGATGAAATGAAGAATCTTCCAATGGCTGAGGGTGACTACCATATATTGGAATATATGATTCGTGGAAGCGGAATCATCTATGCCACTTTTACGTATACACCTGAATTCAAGCTGCTGTCATATCGGCTTGATCCGGGTTGAATAAATAGAAAACTTTGGGGGGATTACATTGGGAATAGGACAAATTAGCGAAACGCAATTAGTCATAATTACAGGCATGTCTGGAGCTGGAAAAACGGTTGCTGTTCAAAGTTTTGAAGATTTAGGCTTCTTTTGTGTTGATAACTTACCACCCACGTTATTACCCAAGTTTCTTGAACTGATGAAAGAATCTGGAAATAAAATGAATAAAGTTGTGTTGGTTATGGATTTACGCGGCAGAGAATTCTTCGATCATTTATTCAAAGCATTAGATGACTTAGCTGAAACATCTTGGGTAACTCCGAAGATCCTTTTCCTTGATGCAGATGATGAAGTGCTTGTACGACGCTACAAAGAAACGAGGCGTACGCACCCACTATCGCCATTGGGTCTTCCGCTAGAAGGAATTCAAATTGAACGTGGTTTGTTAGAAGTGTTAAAGGGACGGGCACAGATCGTTTATCAAACATCTTCGCTGAAGCCACGAGAATTAAGGGAAAAGATCTTAACAGAGTTCTCAGTTAACAAGAAAGTGATTTTTACTGTCAATGTGGTGTCTTTCGGATTTAAACACGGTATCCCGATTGATGCGGATCTTGTTTTCGATGTCCGCTTTCTGCCTAATCCATTTTATATTGAACATATGCGACCAAAGACTGGTTTGGAAGAAGAAGTGTCAAGTTATGTGCTGAAATGGGGAGAAACACAGAGGTTTTTAGAAAAATTGATAGATTTACTTGCGTTTATGCTTCCTCAATATAAGCGGGAAGGGAAATCTCAGCTTATCATTGCAATTGGATGTACGGGTGGTCAGCACCGTTCCGTTGCGCTTGCTGAGTATCTGGCTAGCACATTCCAGAAAGATTATGTCACTCATGTAACGCATCGTGACATCAAGAAGATTATTAAGGAGAAAAGTAATGCCAAATGAAATTGAGCAGCCAAGAGTAGTTGTCATTGGGGGCGGTACAGGTCTTCCTGTGTTACTTCGCGGACTGAAGAACTACCCAATTGACATCACGGCGATTGTTACGGTTGCGGATGATGGTGGTAGTTCTGGCAGGATTCGCGATGAAATGGATATTCCGGCCCCAGGAGATATTCGAAATGTTCTTGCTGCGTTATCAGATGTGGAGCCTCTTGTTGAACAAATGTTCCAGCATCGTTTTGCAAGTAAGAATGAACTAGCGGGGCATTCGCTGGGGAACTTATTGTTAGCCGCCATGACCTCGATTACTGGGGACTTTGTCCATGCAGTTCAAGAAATGAGCAAAGTACTGAATGTAAGAGGGAAGGTGTTACCATCCGCTAACCAAAGTGTAGTTCTTCACGCGGAGATGGTCGATGGAATGGTTGTAAGCGGTGAATCAAAGATCCCGTTCTCTGGGAAAAAAATCAAACGCGTGTTCCTTAGTCCTAACAAAATTAAACCGCTCCGAGAAACCATACAGGCAATTAAGCAGGCTGATTTAATTGTCATAGGACCTGGGAGTTTATATACAAGCATTTTACCAAACTTACTTGTACCAGGAATTGGTGAGGCGGTTTGTAAATCAAAAGCGAAGAAGGTCTATATCTGTAACCTTATGACTCAAGCAGGAGAAACGCAGGATTATACAGCTAGTGACCATATACAAGCTATTTACTCTCATATGAATTGCTCATTTATCGATTGTATTCTTGTAAATAATCAAGAAATTCCACAAAATGTTCAAGATCGCTATAAAGAGGAATTTGCAAAGCCGGTTGTTTTTGATGTTGAAAGTCTAGAAAGACTTGGAGTTAAGATTGTTCAAGGGCAGATTTTTAATTTTGAAGGAAACTCCATTCGGCACGATACAAAAAAAGTAGCGCGTATGCTTTATCAAATGTTATTAAACGAAATTAAAGAAAGAAAACCTTAAAAAAGGATTGTCTTGACTGCTTACCTTATGCCTGTCTTGTTTCTTCATGGCTAATAAGAGTCTGTTCAAATAACTAGATTTTGTAGCCAAGGACCGGTGACAGTTTTTCTGATTGGAGGTGAGAATCTGTGTCTTTTGCTTCGGAAACTAAAAAAGAATTAACAACACTAGAAGAAAAGGATTGTTGCGGAAAAGCTGAATTATGCGCTTTAATTAGAATGAATGGATCGCTTTCGTTTTCGAATAAAAAACTTGTTGTAGATATTCAAACCGAAAATGCAGCGATTGCCAGAAGAATCTATACGCTTCTAAAGAAAAATTATAATGTGCAGATGGAATTGCTTGTTCGAAAGAAAATGAAGCTGAAGAAAAACAATGTCTACATTGTTCGTTTATCTTCTGGAGGGCAGGAAATACTGTCTAACTTAAAAATCGTTGGAAAAGGATTTGAATTTTATCATAGTATTGCACCAGAACTTATTGCCAAGAAGTGCTGTAAACGTGCTTACTTAAGAGGTGCTTTTCTAGCGGGTGGTTCTGTCAACAATCCGGAAACATCATCGTATCATTTAGAGGTTTACTCCATTTATAAAGAGCATAATGATGCACTTTGTGAGTTGATGAATGTATTTGGTCTCAAGGCGAAGACCCTTGAACGAAAAAAAGGGTATATCACCTATTTAAAAGAAGCTGAGAAAATAGCAGAGTTCCTGAATATTATTGGTGCTCACTCAGCGTTATTGCGGTTTGAAGATGTCCGGATTGTTCGCGATATGCGTAATTCCGTGAATCGGCTTGTGAACTGTGAAACGGCGAACTTAAATAAGACAATTGGTGCCTCCTTAAGGCAGGTAGAAAACATACGGTATATTAACGAAACGGTTGGTCTGGGTATTTTACCGGACAAACTCCGTGAAATTGCGGAACTTAGAGTGGCTTATCAAGATGTTACGTTAAAAGAGCTTGGGGAAATGGTTTCAGGTGGGAATATTAGCAAATCGGGAATTAATCACCGCTTACGAAAAATTGATGAAATCGCTGATAAAATGAGAGGCGGAGCAGGTCTCGTAGCCCAGAAGTTATAAAGAAGGAGGAAAATATATGGTTGAGAAGCAAGTGGAGGTCCGCCTGAAGACAGGTCTTCAAGCAAGGCCAGCTGCCTTATTTGTACAAGAAGCAAACCGTTTTAAATCAGACGTATTCCTTGAAAAGGATGGAAGAAAAGTGAATGCGAAAAGTATTATGGGGTTAATGAGTCTTGCGATTGGGTCTGGAACGATCATTCAACTAATTGTGGATGGTAGAGATGAAGAAGAAGCCATTTGTGCCCTTCAACAATTTGTTGAACAAGAAGCGTAAAGAATGATTAATCAAACAACGGAAATTACTGAAGTTGTTATGATGAAGGTGCTTAGAAACATGTCCGATTTACAGGTAAAGAGGAGAATATCCTTTCATGCTGCAAATTCACATGTGCTAGGCATCTTTTTGTATATGTAATCAAACGTACTGGCATCTGTATTCTTGAAAATGGTGATATATATTTAAGTTAAAGGGTCAGACCCCGCAACAACTAAAACCAGTATAAGATACGCGTATGAAACACTACATACTGGTTTAGAGTGTGAGGTCAGATCCTTATGATGGGGTTTAGAAAATTCAATTTAAAGGTAGCTTCTAAAAAACGCCGAGCTAAATGCTTCGGCGTTTTTTTAGTACAATTATTTATCTAGAGTTTTCTTAACGTCATCTATACGAGTGATGACTTTGTCGATTAATCCGTATTCTAATGCTCGTTCAGCTGTCATGAAGTTATCGCGATCCGTATCTTTTTGAACAACCTCTATTGGTTGGCCTGTACGTTCGGAAAGAATTTCGTTCAATTTGTCTTTTAAGAACAAAATGCGTCTTGCGGCAATTTCAATTTCAGTTGCCTGACCTTGTGCTCCACCTAATGGTTGGTGAATCATCACTTCACTGTTTGGAAGAGAGAATCGTTTGCCTTTTTCACCAGCTGCTAGTAAGAAAGCGCCCATAGAAGCGGCCATTCCGATACAAACTGTTGAAACTTGAGGTTTGATATATTGCATGGTGTCATAGATGGCCATTCCAGAGGTAATGCTTCCTCCTGGGCTGTTAATGTACAATGTAATATCTTTATCAGGGTTTTCTGCCTCTAAGAACAATAATTGAGCTACAATTGAATTTGATACATTATCGTCAATTGCACTACCAAGCATGATGATTCTGTCTTTTAATAGACGGGAATAAATATCGTATGCACGTTCCCCGCGACTTGTTTGTTCAATAACTGTAGGAATTAAATTCATGCTAATTTCCTCCTCTAAGTAAAAGTTATTTCTCATAGGTAAATCCTTAATATATGTATGATACACTTTATGGTCAATTAAGGTCAAACAAAACAAATCGAAAGGAAGATGTTTCGTTCGACAAAAACCAAAAAGCTGTTTCTATAGCTCAAATTATGATATCTAGAGCTCGGATGTTAGGTTCCATTTCCACGTTATCCATACTACCCAAATTTCTGTACTTTAAACCGCATTACCACTTGCAAACAATGTGAAACTGACATATAATAAAATTTGTTGAAAAATTATTACTGCCCTCGTGGTGCAACGGATAGCACGTAAGATTCCGGTTCTTGAGATGTGGGTTCGATTCCTGCCGAGGGCGTCATTAGTAAAAGACTGTCTCATAAGGGTCTGACTTTATATTCTACACACAGTATATCGTATTATACTGTATTTTGTAGGTATGCGGTCTGACCTTTTCTTTTTTTGAATAGATATAGAATGAGTAGATTTTAAGTAAATTATAGGGTTTAGCCGCAAGTTACTTCCTCGCTCTAAAGTCGAGATGGTCTTGGGTTATTACGATTTTTGTTTCGTAAGCGTTTCCATTTCATTTCACTATTCACTTGTATATTTATGGTGTAAAATGGTAAAGGGAGAGGGAGATATGGATATGAAGCCGGGACTCTATCAACAACAGGTTATGAAATTGACAATGACGCAAGAGTTAAGCCAGGCAATTGCATTACTTCAGTTTTCTACGCAAGAATTGTTAGTCTATTTAGAGACAAAGTGGCTGGAAAATCCTTTATTAACGATTGAATCATCAGCAGGTTCCCACGAGTTACCAAGAGATCAATTTAAGGGAAATCGGGTAAAGAATACAGGGATATCTTCTAATTGGATTGAACAGATTGGTGATGAAGCTCCTTCTCTTGAAAAATATTTGCTTGCCCAAATCGGTGTGGATGTGTTAAATAAAATGGAATTGAAAGCGCTTATCCATCTTATTCGTAACATTGATGAAAATGGGTACTTGAGGATAAGTTTGGAAAATGAAGCTGTTTCGGTTGGTCTATCTGCAAGCGCTGTATTTAAAGCCTTGGATATTCTGCAACAACTCGAACCACACGGGATTGGTGCCAGAAATCTTCAAGAATGCCTGCTGATTCAAGTCCGTCAAGCTTGCGAAAGACCATTAGCGGAAAAGCTGCTTCGTACATACTTTTTGCCGTTTGTTGATAAAAAGTGGAGAGAGCTTACGAAAGAACTTGGAGTTTCTTTAAAAGAGATTCAAGATGAATTTGATTATATACAAACGCTAAACCCACGTCCTGGAGCCATATTCACTTCTGAGAAGCCAAGCTATATTGTACCTGATGTTGTCGTTGAATATAAAGATGGCAAGTTTTGTGTTGGTCAGTATGAAGGAAATACGCTGCAACTTCATGTGAATGAATCTTATTTGCAAAAAATGCAGAACCATCATGATCCGAATGTAAATCGCTTTTTACAAGAAAAATGGCAAGAGTATCAATGGCTGTCTAAAGGAATTCTTCAGCGGAAGGAAACTATATTACAAGTCATGAAAAAGATCGTGGAGAAGCAGCCTGAGTATTTTTTTCGTGGTTTAGGCTTTCTTAAACCGATGACAATGAAGGAAATTGCCGATGACCTTGAAATCCACGAGTCGACAGTTAGTCGTGTGGTACGTGGCAAGTATGTCCAAACTTCATTTGGAACGGTGGAGATGCGGTCTTTCTTTAGCTCAGCTCTGCAATCAACGGAACAAGAAGATGTATCAGGTACAAAGGTGAGAAATGCATTACAGTCAATTATAGAACTCGAAAATAAACAAAAACCACATTCTGATCAAGAGCTGGCAAAAATTCTTCGAGATGAGCATGGATTCGTTCTTTCACGTAGGACTGTAGCGAAATACCGTGAACAACTGGGGATCCCTTCTTCCGTAAAACGAAAAAGATATGAATGAAAAGGATGTATAGTACATGATACAAAATGAATGGATCTTATACACAAGAAATAATTGCCCATTATGTGATAAGGCAAAGATGATTCTAGAGCGAATAAAACAAGATACTAACTTCAAGTATAGGGAAATCGATATCTATACGGATGATGTGCTAACTGAACGGTATGGACTAATGATTCCAGTTATTGAATGGCAAGGAGAGATTGTACAGTATGGCCAAGTTGACGAAAGGAAATTACGTCAGTTTTGTAAAGTGGAAAAGAAACTTAAGCAGTAATTTCAAGTCAACTGAAAGGTAAATTAGACTTTATTCCGTATATCGGGCAGTAAGACCCTTATTGATTGAGGTTCAACTTTATATAATAAAATAAACTGGATTCATTTTGCCGTTTTAATGGCCTGTTATTGCTGGAAAAATAAAAATTAGCATATAAGTTGAAGAACGTTTTTTTTCCTGCTAGAATAAGCATATAGCAGGAAAGATTTTTTTTGGACCGAGTGGGACGTAAAACGTCTAACCGGGACGAAAATAGTCCACAACTTATTCTCAAGGGGTTTTCGAACGATGAATCCATTGCTCGACATACAAAAGAAAGTATTGCCCGATTTGTTAGCGGTTATGCAGAAACGATATGATATCCTGCGTTATATCAAGTTCATGCAGCCTGTAGGGCGCCGTAGCTTAGCGAACAGTCTGGATTTGACAGAAAGAACGCTTCGCAGTGAAGTAGATTTCTTGAAAAATCAAAACCTAATTGAGGTTTTCAGCTCTGGAATGACGCTTTCTGCTGAAGGTGTAGAGATTCTCGAGCAATTAGAAGGTGTCATGCGGGAAATATCGGGTATAGACAAAATGGAGCAAAAACTTAAGCGAATATTAAATGTTAATGAAGTCATCATCGTCGCTGGAAGCAGCGATCAATCATCATGGGTCAAAAGTGAACTTGGTAAAGCGGGAGCTGCCCGTATGAAAAAGGAATGGAAGGCTAAAAATATCATTGCAGTGACTGGCGGCTCGACAATGGCTGAAGTGGCTAAGATGTTAACCCCAGATTCAAACGGGAAAGATATTCTGTTTGTTCCGGCACGAGGAGGCCTTGGCGAAGAAATTCAAAACCAGGCTAATGTGATCGTTGCGAAAATGGCAGAAAAAACAAATGCTGCCTATAAAGTGCTCTATCTCCTCGATCAAGTCAGTGATGAAGCTTATCAATCATTTATGAAGGAACCGATGATAAAAGATGTTATTTCATTAATCAAATCAGCTACTATCGTTCTACATGGAATTGGCGACGCGATGGCGATGGCGGAGAGACGGAAGTCCCCGGCTGAGATTATTAAGTCCCTAAAACAACGGGACGCAGTAGGTGAAGCCTTTGGATATTACTTTAATGAAAATGGAGAAGTAGTACACAAAGTACAAACGATTGGTATTCAGCTAGAGGATCTTGACCAAGCTAAACGGGTAATTGCCGTGGCGGGTGGGGAATCTAAAGTGAAAGCAATCCGAGCCTATATGAAAAGAGCCCCGCGGACGACGGTATTAATTACGGATGAAGCAGCGGCACAACAGTTAATAAAGGGATAATTTCCCTTTACTATATAATTTTAATAAATTCTTTTTCAACTATAAAGGAGGAAATTTTATTATGGCAGTAAAAGTTGGTATTAACGGATTTGGTCGTATTGGACGTAACGTACTTCGTGCAGCATTAAAAAACTCTGATGTGGAAATCGTGGCAATCAACGATTTAACAGATGCAAACATGCTTGCACACCTTCTTCAATATGATACAGTGCACGGAACACTTGCAGAAACTGTATCAGTTGACGGAGACTACCTAGTAGTTGATGGACATAAAATCAAAGTTTTAGCAGAACGTGACCCTGCACAATTAGGATGGGGAGAACTAGGTGTTGAAGTAGTTGTTGAATCAACTGGACGTTTCACTGCGCGCAATGATGCAGCAAAACACCTTGAAGCTGGTGCGAAAAAAGTAATCATTTCTGCTCCTGCATCTGATGAAGACATCACAATCGTTATGGGTGTTAACGAAGATAAATATGATGCTGCTAACCACCACGTTCTTTCAAATGCATCATGTACAACAAACTGCTTAGCTCCATTTGCTAAAGTATTAAACGATAAATTCGGAATCAAACGTGGAATGATGACAACAATTCACTCATACACAAATGATCAACAAATTCTTGATCTTCCACACAAAGACTACCGTCGTGCACGTGCAGCAGCTGAGAACATGATTCCTACATCTACAGGTGCAGCGAAAGCAGTAGCTCTTGTATTACCAGAACTTAAAGGAAAACTTAACGGTATGGCTATGCGTGTTCCTACACCAAACGTATCAATTGTTGACCTTGTTGCTGAGCTTGATCAAGACGTTACAGCTGAAGATGTAAACAATGCATTGAAAACAGCTGCTGAAGGCGAATTAAAAGGCATTCTTGCTTACAATGATCTTCCATTAGTATCTACTGACTACAATGGTGTTCCAGTTTCTTCTACAATCGACGGATTGTCTACAATGGTTATGGAAGGTAACATGGTTAAAGTACTTTCTTGGTACGATAACGAAACTGGTTACTCAAACCGTGTAGTTGACCTAATCGATTACATCGCTAAAAAAGGTCTTTAATCTTTACAAAAATTAAACATTATTAATCCTGTGAATATTTGGCTAAAATAGCGAAAAACATCTATAATAACAGTGAAAAGGGGAGACGGGATTATGCCCTCTCCCTTTTTGACTGATAAAAGCAAGTGAAATTGTCTAGCTCCACCGCCTAGCATCCTGTGAAAAAGACGATTGCCTAAAAGAAGGCAAAGAACGCCTTCATGGTTTTAGTCCCTATTTTTCAGGAAGTTGATTAAGGCGTTTGTGCTTTTCAAAAATTAAAGGAGGTTATTTGGTCATGAACAAGAAATCCATTAAGGATATTAACGTAGCAGGTAAACGAGTTTTTTGCCGAGTTGATTTCAACGTACCGATGCAGGATGGTCAAATTACTGATGATACAAGAATTCGTGCGGCATTACCAACAATCCAGCATCTAATTGATGCAGGAGCGAAAGTAATTCTAGCTAGTCACCTTGGACGTCCAAAAGGTCAAGTAGTAGAAGAATTACGTTTAACTCCTGTTGCTAAGAGATTAAGCGAATTATTAGGTAAAGACGTCCGTAAAACAGACGAAGCATATGGTGCGGCTGTTTCTGCGGAAATCTCAAAAATGGAAGACGGAGACGTTCTACTTTTAGAAAATGTCCGTTTCTATCCTGGTGAAGAGAAGAATGAGGCAGAATTGGCTAAATCCTTCGCTGAGCTTGCAGACGTATACGTAAATGATGCATTCGGCGCTGCTCACCGTGCTCATGCTTCAACAGAAGGCATTGCAAACTATATCCCTGCTGTTGCTGGCTTGCTAATGGAAAAAGAATTAGAAGTACTTAGTAAAGCTCTTTCTAATCCTGAACGTCCGTTTACAGCAATCATTGGTGGTGCGAAAGTTAAAGATAAAATCGGTGTGATTGAAAATCTACTAGAAAAAGTAGACAACTTAATTATCGGTGGCGGTCTTGCTTACACATTCGTTAAGTCTGAAGGTCATGAAATCGGCAAATCTCTACTTGAAGCAGATAAAATTGAGCTTGCTCAATCTTTCATCCAAAAAGCAAAAGAAAAAGGCGTTAATTTATATATGCCTGTCGATGTAATTGTAGCAGACGACTTCGGTCCGGATGTAAACAATAAAGTAGTTGCAATTGACTCAATTCCAGCTGATTGGGAAGCACTTGATATCGGACCAAAAACACGCGAAATCTACGCTGATGTAATTAACAACTCTAAACTTGTTATTTGGAATGGACCGATGGGTGTATTTGAACTTGACATCTTTGCAAATGGAACAAAACAAGTTGCACAGGCTCTTGCAGATTCATCTGCTTACAGCATCATTGGTGGTGGCGACTCTGCTGCAGCAGCTGAAAAATTCAAGCTTGCTGATAAAATGTCACATATCTCAACGGGTGGCGGTGCTTCCCTAGAGTTTATGGAAGGTAAAGAACTACCAGGAGTCGTAGCATTAAACGATAAATAAGATTCGTAAGAAAGGACGGGACTACTATGCGTAAACCAATTATTGCAGGAAACTGGAAAATGAATAAAACACTATCTGAAGCGAAAAGCTTTATAGAGGAAGTAAAAACCCTTGTACCTTCTTCTGATAAAGTGGATTCAGTAGTATGTGCTCCAGCGCTTTTCCTTGATCAATTAGTAACAGCAGCAAAAGGAACAGAAGTGAAAATCGGAGCTCAAAACATGCACTTTGAAGAGAATGGTGCGTTTACAGGTGAGATCAGTCCTGTTGCGCTTAGCGATATCGGTGTGAATTATGTCGTGATCGGTCACTCAGAGCGTCGTGAAATGTTCAATGAAACAGACGAATCAGTGAATAAAAAAGCATTAGCAGCTTTCAAACATAATCTTGTTCCAATCGTTTGCTGTGGTGAAACATTAGAAGAGCGTGAAAGCGGTAAGACAAACGATTTAGTAGGCGATCAAATTGCAAAAGCACTTGAAGGTATGACAGAAGAACAAGTGCAAAACACGGTCATTGCTTACGAACCAATTTGGGCAATCGGTACAGGGAAATCTTCAACGGCTCAAGATGCTAATGAAGTGTGTGCCCATATCCGTTCAGTTGTAGCAAGTCAATTTTCGGAAAATACAGCTGATGCTGTTCGTATTCAATACGGTGGCAGTGTGAAACCTGAGAATATTAAAGAATATATGGCTCAATCTGACATCGATGGTGCATTAGTCGGCGGTGCAAGTCTTGAACCAAATTCGTTCTTGCAATTATTAGAAGGTGGAAAAAATGAGTAAATCTCCTGTTGCGATTATCATCTTAGATGGTTTCGGGTGCCGAACAGAAACAGTCGGAAACGCTGTGTCTGCTGCTAACAAACCCAATTTTGACCGTTATTGGAGTCAATACCCGCATGCTCATTTAACGGCTAGTGGGGAAGAAGTAGGGTTACCTAAAGGCCAAATGGGGAATTCTGAAGTAGGTCATCTAAATATTGGTGCAGGCCGAATTGTTTATCAAAGCTTAACTCGCGTTAACGTGGCGATCCGTAGCGGAGAATTTGAGAAAAACGAAACATTCCTTGCTGCGATTAACGATGCGAAAACGAAGAATAAAAGCCTACACCTATTCGGTTTGCTTTCTGACGGCGGGGTACATAGCCATATTGAACATTTATTTGCTCTTCTTAAACTTGCTGCAGATGAAGGATTGAAGAAAGTCTATGTTCATGCATTTTTAGACGGCCGCGATGTAGCGCCACAATCTGCATTAGGCTATATCGAAGCCGCAGAAGCAAAAATGAAAGAGCTTGGTGTCGGTCAATTTGCAACGATTTCCGGCCGTTATTACAGTATGGATCGTGATAAACGCTGGGAACGTGTTGAGAAAACATACCGATCCATGGTGTACGGAGAAGGACCTAGTTACCGTTCTGCTAAGGAATGTGTAGAGGATTCTTATAATAATGGAATTTTTGATGAATTCGTTCTTCCTTCCGTTATTATCGGTGATGATGAAAAACCGGTTGCGACGATTCAAGATGAAGATTCTGTGATCTTCTACAATTTCCGTCCAGACCGTGCAATCCAAACGTCAAATACGTTTACGAATAAAGATTTCCGCTCATTTGACCGTGGACCTGGGCATCCTAAGGATCTTCATTTCGTCTGCTTAACTCTATTTTCTGAATCAGTAGACGGCTTTGTAGCATTCAAACCGATGAACCTTGATAACACGTTAGGTGAAGTGCTTTCACAAAATAATCTGACCCAGCTGCGCATTGCAGAAACGGAAAAATATCCGCATGTTACCTTCTTTATGAGTGGTGGACGTGAAGCGGAGTTCCCAGGGGAAGAGCGGATTTTAATCAACTCGCCTAAAGTTGCTACGTATGATTTGCAGCCTGAAATGAGCGCATATGAAGTAACGGATGCATTACTTGGCGAAATTGCCGCAGATAAGTTTGACGCAATCTTACTTAACTTTGCAAACCCTGATATGGTTGGCCATTCAGGTATGCTAGAGCCAACTGTTAAAGCGATTGAAGCGGTTGATGAGTGTCTTGGGAAGGTTGTTGATGCCATCCTTGCAAAAGGCGGTACGGCAATCATTACAGCTGACCATGGTAACGCTGATGAGGTGGTTACAATGGAAGGAAATCCAATGACCGCACATACAACAAACCCTGTTCCTGTCATTGTTACGAAAAATGATGTAACATTAAGAACGGACGGTATTTTGGGAGATCTAGCACCAACCATGCTTGATTTACTTAACGTTGAAAAACCTGTTGAAATGACAGGAACATCTATCATTTCAAAATAAAACGATTGTAAAAAAAAGGAGCGAATTATTATGCCATTCATTCAACACGTATACGGACGCGAAGTACTTGACTCACGCGGTAACCCAACAGTAGAAGTAGAAATCATGACAGAATCTGGATTTTTCGGACGAGCTATTGTTCCATCTGGAGCATCAACTGGTGAGCACGAAGCTGTAGAACTTCGTGACGGAGACAAATCTCGTTACCTTGGAAAAGGTGTTCAAAACGCAGTAGATAACGTAAACAACATTATCGCTGAAGCAATTATCGGTTTTGACGTAACAGACCAAGCTGGAATTGACCGTGCAATGATCGAATTAGACGGAACAGAAAACAAAGGAAAACTAGGTGCGAATGCAATTCTTGGTGTTTCTATGGCAGCGGCTCATGCAGCAGCAGAATCTGTTGGTCTTTCTTTATACCGTTACCTTGGTGGTTTCAATGCGAAACAATTACCAACTCCAATGATGAACATCATTAACGGTGGTTCTCATGCAGATAACAACGTAGACTTCCAAGAATTCATGATTCTTCCTGTTGGAGCACCAACATTCAAAGAAGCAATCCGTATGGGTGCAGAAGTATTCCATGCATTGAAATCAGTTCTTTCTGCTAAAGGCTTAAATACAGCAGTTGGTGATGAAGGTGGATTTGCTCCAAACCTTGGTTCAAACCGTGAAGCACTTGAAGTGATTATTGAAGCAATCGAAAAAGCAGGCTATAAAGCTGGTGATGATATTTACCTTGGTATGGACGTTGCTTCTTCTGAATTCTATAACAAAGAAACAGGCAAATACGATCTTGTTGGCGAAGGCCGTACTGGCTTAACTTCTGAAGAAATGGTTAATTTCTACGAAGAGCTAGTTAACGAATTCCCAATTCTTTCAATCGAAGACGGCTTAGATGAAAACGACTGGGAAGGTCACAAACTATTGACTGACCGCATTGGCGGAAAAGTTCAATTAGTTGGGGATGACTTGTTCGTTACAAACACGAAGAAGCTTGCTGAAGGAATTGAAAAAGGAATCTCTAACTCAATCCTAATCAAAGTTAACCAAATCGGTACATTAACTGAAACATTTGATGCAATCGAAATGGCAAAACGCGCAGGCTACACAGCTGTTGTTTCTCACCGTTCTGGTGAAACAGAAGATGCAACAATCGCTGACATCGCTGTTGCAACAAACGCTGGCCAAATCAAAACTGGTTCTATGTCACGTACAGACCGTATCGCTAAATACAACCAACTTCTTCGCATCGAAGACGAGCTTGGCGAATTAGCTGTATACGCTGGGATTAAATCTTTCTATAACTTGAAAAAATAATAGTTGTAATTGAAAAAAGCCTGCTTCTGACGAGAAGCAGGCTTTTTATCATATTTACTGCAAAAGCTCCCATCAAATGCAGTTCCGGCGCGCAAATTGGAATTCTCGCTCGAATAGGAGTAAAACTGGCATGTAAATTTGAAATCTGGCACACAAATTTCAAATCTAACTCGAAAAGTGTTCGATCTGGTACTTCGTCAAGATAATGGACCTATTAAATTAGATTTCTGTGGAGCATAAATCACGATTCGTAACGAAAAGAGCTCATTCTCGCTTATAATCTCAATTTCAAATCGAAGTCTTAATATACGGTGTACAGAAAGCTTCTACTTTTCGTTTAGTGTTCAAGAATTCAAAAACCCGCTTGCACATCAGTAACAATGCGTAAGCGGGTTTGAATTGAGATTAAATATTTGTGTCTCGAGCAAGTAGCTTAACTTCTTGTGTAGCGGTTTCCTTATTATTTAGCAGCCAAACTAGATTGATAATATTCTTCTAACGCAATGTCTCGATCGGCTAATTCTTGAGCCAATTCTTTGCCAACATAACGAAGATGCCATGGCTCATGCTTGTAGCCTGTGATGGATTCTTTGCCTTCATCATAGCGGATGATAAATCCATAGGTCGCTGCATTGTCAATCAGCCACTGTGCTTGGTCTGTTTCTCCAAAGCAATCTTCTGCTGCACAAGATCCATCTGAGGATGTGACATCAATGGCTAATCCTGTTTGATGCTCACTCGTTCCAGGGGTAGCACTATAAAGTAAAGCGGCTTCTAGTCCATCTTTCTCAACATAATGATTGAATAGGCTTGTCTGTGTTTTTAGAGAACGATACGCAGATACACCTGCAAGTGGTACTCCTTGTTCGTCGGCAGCTTGGAATAGTAACTCAAGCGCATCAGCCGCTTCTTTTCGCATCATTCGCTTCTCAATTTTTTCGGTAAAAGTGAATCGAACATCTGGGTAAACTAAGTCTGACGGCTTATAGTCATCCGGAAGTATATTCTCTTTATTTACTAGAACAGGAATTGCATCAGGGTCCATAACAGTAACAGGTACGGCTGGATTCTGTTCGGCACTGGCCGTGCCTTTGGTCGAAGAAGTATCAGATTTTTCTGCTTGAACTGGCTTATCCTTTTCTGTTGTAGGTTCTTTAACCATAGAATTGTTATCATGTGAACAACCACTAGTTACGAGTAAAAACGCTGATAAAAGCATGGTGGTCATGCTGATTTTTGACATATTTAAAGCCTCCAATTTAACTGGTCATTATACTTATATAACATAAAATTAATTGAAATGAAACAATAAGTACGTGTTATTACCTGGAAATGTACTCGCGAACAATTGCTTTCTCGTATTTGTCAAGAAATAACCCAATCCATACAAACATGAGCAGGAATGCATAATCCTCCGAAATGGCCGTTTCAATCGTTATTTGTGACCAGAAGGCGTCTAAAAAGCCACTTGAGCCACCTAATTGAAAGGCTTCATAAGCAATGAGCCCGTGTAGCGTAAGCCAAACAATCGTTAAAGTGCTTGTCCCAAAACCAATGACGGCAGCGATGATACTAAAGACAATCGCTAATAAACTAATACCGACAGCGAAAAGGCCAGAATGAAAAAAATCCTGTTGAGTGAAAAAGCCATTATACAAAACGGACAGGAAAAAGATTGAACTGCATACATAGGCAAAAAACAATAAGGTTCGACTTCCTTTGAATTTTGATAAAAGAAGCAAAATGGGCGAAATTACGATAAATAGGATATTTACGATATTCATACTACCAGAGTGAAAGATGGCATATACGGCGATAATAGAAAAGAAAAGAGCGATCATATCTAATAGTCGGATGAACTTATGAAACATAGAATCCCTCATTTCGTTAGAAGATTGTTTACTTGTCCTTTTCTCCATTCGTTTATTGTAGAGAAGCCGACAATGTGGTAAAGTTAAGGTAATGCTTAATTGTTTCGGGAGGTATAATTCATGTTGCATACCGTATTGGTAACACTTTTAATTATTGTTTCAATAGGTTTGATTGCAAGTGTTCTTCTTCAATCAGGAAAAAGTGCTGGATTATCTGGTGCAATTGCCGGTGGTGCTGAACAGTTGTTTGGGAAACAAAAGGCTCGTGGTCTAGATTTAGTCTTACATCGATTAACGATTGTGCTATCTGTGTTATTCTTTATTTTGACACTAGCGGTAACGTACGTTGGATTATAATTTAAGATCTCAGAAATCGTCTGGCTTAATGGCCAGGCTTTTTTTACGGAAAGAAACGATGGTAATTTTTTCTATGTAGGTGAAACTAAGCATAAATTAGTTTCATACTCTTATACTACCCAATTAGAGTCTTTCGAATAGCTGGAATTTGCTTTTTTTGTTTTAATATTTAATAGGACGATTTAATCAAACGATTAGTTAAAAAGATAAAAGGATAGTACATATAAGGATAAATGGAGTTTTTTCCGTTCCATCTACTTGTTAATCAATCGATTGATTAAAAGAAAAATGACGTATATTGATTAAGAATAAAGGAGTTTTTACACAATGAAAATGAAGTTACCTCAGCCTTTTTACTTTGAAGGTGGAAAGCGTGCTGTTCTTTTATTACACGGTTTTACAGGAAATTCTTCAGATGTGAGAATGCTAGGGCGCTATTTAGAAAAACGGGGGTATACAAGCCACGCTCCTCATTATAAAGGGCATGGCGTTCCACCGGAGGAACTTGTTTCAACGGGTCCTTCTGATTGGTGGAAAGACGTCATGATGGGATATGATTTTCTAAAAGCTCAAGGTCATGATGAAATTGCGGTTGCCGGCCTATCCTTGGGAGGGGTATTTTCACTAAAATTAGGTTACACTGTACCTGTAAAGGGTATTGTAACGATGTGTGCACCGATGTATTTAAAGAGTGAAGAAAAGATGTATCAAGGTGTTTTGGCATACGCAAGAGAATTTAAAAAACATGAAGGAAAAACGCCTGAACAAATTGAAATGGAAATGGAACAGTTTGCGAAGACGCCGATGAACACGCTAGAAGCATTACGAGCACTTATGGCAGATGTTCGGGATCATATCGACCATGTGTATGCTCCGACATTCGTCGTTCAAGGTAGGCATGATACGATGATTAATACAGATAGTGCCAATATTATTTATAATGAAGTGGAATCAGATAAAAAGGAACTGACATGGTATGAAGAATCTGGTCATATCATTACATTTGATAAAGAGAAAGAACAGCTTCATGAAGACGTATATCAGTTTTTAGAAGGCTTAGACTGGTCTAAATAACCTTTAATCAATAATAAATTACCCTACTAAGGAGGGATTATGATGGAAGATCAAATCCGTGATTATATGGATAAGCTTCTTTCTTATATGAAGGAAGAAGCATACAAGCCATTAACAGTACAGGAGTTAGAAGAAGCATTAGGTATTGAAGATTCAGCTGACTTCAAAAGCTTTGTTAAAGCACTTGTGAAAATGGAGGAAAAAGGGCTTGTCATCCGCACACGTGCCAATCGTTACGGCTTGCCGCAAAAAATGAATTTAATCCGCGGAAAGTTATCTGGGCATGCGAAAGGTTTTGCATTTGTCACACCGGACGAACCTGGAAGCGATGATATTTTCATTCCGCCGAACGAAACGAAAAATGCGATGCATGGCGATATTGTTTTAGTAAGAGTAGCAACAGAAAGTTCAGGTTCTAGAAAAGAAGGTACAGTTGAAAAAATTATCGAACGGGGCATCACAGAAGTTGTCGGGACGTATTCAGAAAGCAAGAACTTTGGCTTTGTGATCCCAGATGATAAGAAAATTGCGAATGACATTTTTATTCCTAAAAATGTTTCTGGCGGTGCAGTGGAAGGTCATAAGGTCGTTGTTCGTTTAACATCGTACCCTGAAGGTAGAACGAGTGCTGAAGGAGAAGTTATTCAAATACTTGGACATAAGAATGATCCAGGTGTTGATATTTTATCCATTATTCACAAGCACGGATTACCGCTCGAATTTCCGCAGGATGTCTTGGAGCAAGCCCATGCCGTTCCTGATGCCATTTCCGAAAGCGAAATAGGCAATCGTCGTGATTTGCGAAATGAGACACTAGTAACGATTGATGGAGCCGATGCCAAAGACTTGGATGATGCTGTTACGGTGACACAGCTTGAGAATGGCCATTATAAGCTTGGTGTACATATTGCGGACGTTAGCCATTATGTAACGGAGAATTCACCACTTGACCGTGAAGCGTTTGAAAGAGGGACGAGTGTTTATTTAGTAGACCGAGTGATTCCGATGATTCCACATCGTTTGTCAAACGGCATATGCTCATTGAATCCGAAAGTCGACCGTTTCACATTATCATGTGAAATGGAAATCAATGAAGCAGGTCAGGTCGTGAATCACGAGATTTTTGAAAGTGTGATTAAAACAACCGAACGAATGACATATGATGATGTAAGAAAAATCCTTGTCGATCAAGATGAAGCATTAATGGAACGCTATGAACCGCTCGTTCCGATGTTTCAAAATATGGAGAAATTAGCTGCGATTCTTCGTAAAAAACGAATGGAACGTGGCGCAATTGATTTTGATTTTAAAGAAGCCAGAGTTCTTGTTGATGAAGATGGACATCCGAATGATGTTGTCGTTCGCGAGCGGTCTGTTGCAGAGCGCCTTATTGAAGAATTTATGCTAGCGGCAAACGAAACAGTTGCAGAGCATTTCCATTGGCTGAAGGTTCCGTTCATTTATCGGATCCATGAAGACCCTAAGGAAGAAAAGCTACAACGATTCTTTGAATTTATTACAAACTTCGGCTATATTGTTCGGGGAAGTGCGAATTCGGTCCATCCAAGAGCGTTACAATCGATTATTGAAGAAGTACAAGGCAAGCCTGAAGAGATGGTTATTTCAACCGTCATGCTAAGGTCGATGCAACAAGCAAAATATGACCCAGATAGCCTAGGACATTTTGGACTTTCTACAGAGTTCTATACACATTTTACATCGCCAATTCGTCGTTACCCAGATTTAATTGTCCATAGACTCATACGGACTTATTTACTTGAAGGGAAAATGGATGACGCCACGCAAGCGAAATGGGATGCACAGCTTGATGAAATTGCTGACCATACGTCGAAACGTGAGCGCCGTGCCGTAGATGCGGAACGTGAAACAGATGATTTGAAAAAGGCAGAATTTATGCTCGATAAAATTGGCGAAGAATTTGAAGGAATTATCAGTTCTGTTACCAATTTTGGGATGTTCGTTGAGCTTCCAAATACAATTGAAGGGCTTGTCCATGTCAGTGCGATGTCTGACGATTATTATCGCTTCGATGAAAGACAGCTAGCAATGATTGGGGAACGCAAAGCGAAAGTTTATCGAATCGGTGATGAAATCTCCATTCGTGTGGCGAATGTAAACAAAGATGAACGTGCAGTGGACTTTGAAATCCTTGGTATGATTAATAGCCGTCCGCGTATATCTGGAGAAAAGAAAATCTTTAAAGCGAATGCAGGTACCAGCAGGCGTCGTAAAGGGGATCATCAAGACGACAGTAAAGGTGGAAACCGTAGAGGTAGTAGTCAAGGCGGCAGAAAACGAAGTGCAACGAGCAGTGAAGGATCGGGATCTGCACGTAAATCGAAAAAGAAGAAAAAATTCTTCGAAAATGCTCCGGCTGCTAAACGGAAGAAGAAACCGAAAAAGAGATAAAATGAAACTCCAATTAGAGGGAGTTTTGACTTTCCGTTAATGCGGGATAAAATGTAGGGAAGCTGTCCCAAAAACGGTCAGAGCCTGCAACTATACATTGTCAGATGAATAACACATAAAACTATGTATGGAATGCAGGTTTAACCCCTTTTGGGACGCGGACTAGTTTTTTGAAGGGGAGATCAAGATGCCAAAAGGCACAGGAAAGCAATTAGCACAAAATAAAAAAGCTTATCATGACTATTTTATAGAAGAAACGTTTGAAGCAGGAATCGTGCTGCAAGGAACAGAAATTAAAGCCATTCGTGCTGGCAAGGCGAATCTTAAAGATTCCTTTGCGAAGATTGAAAGAGGAGAGCTCTATTTACACAATATGCATGTCAGCCCGTATGAGCAGGGAAACCGTTATAACCATGATCCGCTCCGTACGAGAAAGCTGCTACTTCACCGTAAAGAAATCAATAAGCTGATCGGAGAAACGAAGGAAACAGGGTACACAATCGTTCCATTGAAAGTATATTTGAAGAATGGTTTTGCCAAAGTGTTAATCGGACTTGGTAAAGGGAAGAAACAATATGATAAGCGTGAAGATTTGAAAAGGAAAGAAGCGAAACGAGACATTGAGCGTGCATTTAGAGATCGGCAAAAGATGTAGGTATTTGCAAAACCTTACAATTGATTTTCTCGTGGAATCTGCTATAATAAATCTTGTACCGATGATGACAACTGAATATCAGCAAAAAGCTTTTGATTCATCTCTCGTACGCTCCATTCTTATATTGGGGACGCTACGGATTCGACAGGGATAGTTCGAGCTTAGGTTGCGAGTCGAGGGGATCGGCCTCGTTAAAACGTCAACGCCTATAACTGGCAAACAAAACAACAACTTCGCTTTCGCTGCTTAATAACAGTCGATAGCGGTTCCTCCCTCCATGGCCCATGTGGTAGGGTAAGGGACTCACTCTAAGTGGGCTACGCCGGATTCCACCGTCTGAGGATGAAGGAAGAGACCAATCAGACTAGCTGCTCTGCCGCCTGTCGATAGGCAAATGAGTAAGCGAAACAATAATATGTCGACTACACTCGTAGAAGCTTAAGTGCCGTTATGTCTGGACGTGGGTTCGATTCCCACCGTCTCCACCAAATACATATTGTTGGTGGCTAAATACGAATTGATACACGGACTTGCCGATTATGGCAAGTCCGTTTTTATCGTGAAGCTGTAGGTAATTTTTCTAAAAAGTTATAGATGCAACTCTGGGACTTATCTAACAATGATTTGAATACATGTAAAGATACTTAAAACGTTAGATATGTAGTATTAACTTTCTTGACTTTGTTAAAGATAACAAAGGAGGGGGTGTGATACCATGGCTCAAGATGTTCTATGTGAGGTAAATAACTGTCAGTATTGGAGTTCTGGAAACCACTGTCAAGCAGAATCTATTTACGTAGTAAGTAATAAGGGCAAACACGCATCCAATAGTGAAGAAACGGATTGCAAAACATTTGTACCTGAAGTTTAAGTAAAGATTGAGGGGATGTCCAATGGGTCTAGCCGAGCACATAACAAACAGTTTATCCACTACAGTGTAAATTGTTTGTCGTAGTTGTGGGGTTGATCTATCTAGGACATCCTTTTCCTATTTATAGTATTGATAATAACTATCATTTTCATTCAGACTAATGGAAATTATTTTTAAAAGGCTTTATCCCGTATTAACGGAAAGTCAAGACCCCACTTCAAGGCTTAGAGGAATTGAAGAAGCGTTAGGACAACTGCCCGTAATCTAGTTGCGGCTCCTAGCCCGTCTGAGGTCATAAGCTGTAATACTCTGTGGCAAACTACGCCACAGAGTATTACAGCTTATGCTTGTCGGACTACCACAGGATGTGATGGCGTCTCTGTTGCTCACAGGACGTGATCGATCTTAGGAGACGTTCCTTGTACCAGTCGCCTTGCTTTTTAATGTAAAAGCCCGATTGGTGAGATACAGTGAAACTTACCGAGAGTTGCGCAGAGGTTTAGTTGAGGCCCACAGGATGTGGGTCACACAAACATTGCCGCAGGACGCGGCGCACTTAGTCTGTGATTCATTGATTCGGGTTCGTACTGTCGATTGATCGAAGCTGTCGCTGCGATCTTAGCGACAGTAGAACGGGATTAACAATCAGTAGGGGATGAAGAAACCCCCACTGATTGAAGTTTCACTTTATTACATTTATGCTAATCCCTTAGTTGACATAGTAAATGTTTGTAGATTATCAGAACTAAGACTATAAGAAACAACTTTCTCTTTGTACTGCTTGACTACATCAACGTGATTATCGTAATTATAAACAAAGAAATTAACATCTTTTTTGCCTTTTTTTACGTTGATGACAAATGGAGTAACATTAGTCTCTGGATGTAAAAATAATTTTTCATTGCCTGGAAATATATAATATTTTTTTAAAAAGTTAGCTTCATTAAAATAGTCAGTAAATCTAACTTTTTCTTCCTCTTTTAAATTCTTTCCGTTAAATGTTACAGTAACCTCTTTTGAATCAAGTTTTGGATGAAGTTCAAATTTACCTATGACCCATCCCACCATTGCACTTGGAGGACTAAGTAAAAATTTGAGAATAAATCCAATTACTAAACTAATAACAACAGTCCATGTCATATTATATTAACTCCTTTTTTAGTTCCAGTGAAAATGAAATCGTTTTGATCGTTTAACTGATTCACTATTATTGATTTTTATAATAAAGACACCAATTTTAAAATGCAATTAAATATGAGATGTGTCACTAATTGTTCAAATAAGAAAAACTTTTTTTAACCGGATATTTAGCTGTTTAATCGGGTTCTAAAATCTTTAAATAACTTGATATATGGGCTTTTATTAATAGCTAAAGATGAAGGGAAATGGTGTAAACAATCAAGTGGATGGTAAAATTCATTGAAAAGTGGATGGGTACAAGTGTTGCCAATTATTTTATAGTGATAAATTAGATGAAATATTATATATGGGCATTTTGATAGAACTTTTTATCCCGCTTTAACGGGCAGTAAAACCCCCACTGATTGAAGTTTCACTTTATAAAAATACAATAAAGAAGTGGACTATGAAAATGTTGATTGCTTTTGTCGGATCAGTATGGGAAGTGAGTAAGAGTAACAAAAATTATAGTGGCTCTACTAAAAAAATATTACAAACTTAACATTCATATATGTCATCGTTATTCTATTGTCTATCATTGCACTTGGTGCGTATATTAGTTTTTCCGTTTAGTAGAAATTAACGTAAATAACCTATTAGTCGTGATGACTCAATAGGTTATTTATAATGATTGAATCTACGATAAAAGTAAGGAGAATTAGGGTACAATATTTAAAAAGAGTTTTTAAAAAGGGATGCAAATAAATGGACTGGAACATTGATCGAAAAGCTAAAAAACCGATTTATAAACAAATTGCTGAGTATATTGAGAATGGCATTGCTGATGGAACTTTCCCCCCAGATAAACCTCTACCCTCTGAGAGATACTTAGCGAAAGAGCTAAATATAAATAGGAGTACTGTTGTAGCCGCATATGATGAGCTTGAATCAAATGGTCTCATTCAACGTAATCATGGAAGTGGTACCACTATAAGTAAGGATATATGGGGGATAACTAAAAAACGTATACCTAGTTGGAACAGATACATTGAAGCAGGTTCATTTTTACCTAATCTACCGGTTACTCAAAGAATACGTAAAGAGATGGAAGAGCAAAAATTAATCAATTTAGCCAGTGGTGAATTATCGGAGGACCTCTTTCCAGTGAACGCCTTAAGGGAAATTACTTCAACTCGGTCTTTTATCGGTAGGCTAGGTTATGATCATCCACAGGGTAATGCAGTATTAAGGACTACCATTACAAAGCATGTGAAGGGATTCCGAAATATTGAAACAAATCCATCATCCATACTTATTACTTCTGGAGCACAACAAGCTTTACACCTAGTCGTTCAATGCTTATTAAAGCCTGGTGATGCAGTGGTGATTGAAGATCCATCCTATCATTATAATCTCCCAATATTTAAATCAGCAGGTTTAAAAATTTTCTATTTACCAGTAAATGACGATGGTATAGATCCCAATGAGTTACTGGAATTACATAAAAAACATCGTATAAAAATGATATTTTTAAATCCAGCTTTTCAAAATCCAACTGGAACTTTGCTAAAAGAGAGTCAGCAGAAAGCGATTTTAGAAATATCATCAGAACATGGAATTCCTGTTGTGGAAGACGATCCGTATAGTTTAACGTCTTTTAAAGGAGAAGAAGTTTCAACATTAAAATCTCTGGATAAACACGGAAATGTTCTATATATTAGCTCTTTATCGAAGTTCGTAGCATCAGGTTTAAGAATTGGCTGGATTATAGGACCACGATCGGTAATAGAGAGATTATCTGATGCTAAACAACAAATTGATTTTGGACATGCTAGCTTTACCCAATGGATCGCTAACGATTTTTTAGAATCAGAGCATTTTCATTCTCATCTCAAGAAATTAGTAAAGGAATTAGAAAAGCGGCGCAATCAAATTGTATCAAGTTTTAATTATTTTCTAAAAGATCAAGTGGAGTTTACTATTCCTCAAGGTGGAATCCATATTTGGTGCCAATTAAAAAGAGATGTGGATGAAATGAAATTATTGGAAAATTCTATAAAGCGAGGAGTTATTTATGTTCCCGGGTCTATGATGGGAACTAAAAAATGTTATGCACGATTCACTTTTGCTAGAGAGAATGAAGAGAACATAAATGAAGGAATAAAAAGGTTTGCGGATGCACTCAACTAAAGCCAGATGAAAAAAGAGGCGGGACTTCGCAAAATCAGCGCAGATACCCACCTTCATAAGGTGATGCAATTGGAGAACCTGAATTCTTTTCATCGTTGGGTTGCGTGTAGTCGCTCATGGATGTTTTTTATGGTCTAGGAGTAAATTGGATGGGCGATCTTCCAAAATGAGTTTACGCAATAGTATTAACTTTCTCGATTTTGTTAAAGATAACAAAGGAGGGGGTGTGATACCATGGCTCAAGATGTTCTATGTGAGGTAAATAACTGTCAGTATTGGAGTTCTGGAAACCATTGTCAAGCAGAATCTATTTACGTAGTAAGTAATAAGGGCAAACACGCATCCAATAGTGAAGAAACGGATTGCAAAACATTTGTACCTGAAGTTTAAGTAAAGATCGAGGGGATGTCCAATGGGTCTAGCCGAGCACACAACAAACAGTTTATCCACTACAGTGTAAATTGTTTGTCGTAGTTGTGGGGTTGATCTATCTAGGACATCCTTTTCCTATTTATAGTATTGATAATAACTATCATTTTCATTCAGGCTAATGGAAATTATTTTTAAAAGGCTTTATCGACTTTTAAATTTATCCTAAATGAATTCCACAAAATTAGTATGTATTGTTATTTCCAAAATGCAGCCTAAAGAAAGATAATTAAATACAAGAGATGTAATGAGGGTCTGACTCGCACTCTAAATCAGTATGTAGGAACGCTTATCCTATACTGTATTTAGTTGTTGCTGGGTCTGACCCTTTTTTTGATCTACTTTTTCCCGTATTTCTTCCTATGTTTTTTATTAACTGGAGTAATTCCTTTTTCATTTTAGAACCATCCGCTTTTATAATGTGAAATCTTAAAAGTTTGTCATTAATTAATCCCTTCTATTGTCAACAAAATAGATATCTAATACCGTTCAAACAAAAATCTGTAAACAATAATACGTTATTTAATTTAAAATTATCAAATTATTGTTTACAAAATGACAAGAGCATAATATTATATAAAGTATAAAAGTTTCCCAAGGGAAACAAACTTGATGTTGAGTTAAATATTTATGCTTGGTCTAAAAAAATAACCCTAGCTATAATCTATGACTGAAGGAAAGACCTTTTATAGAACATAATGAAGTGGGGAGTTGTCTACAAAATGACATATGCAATGTCTGTTCAAAATTTATTTGTTTCATATCATGGCGAGGAAGCTTTGCATGATATAAACTTCACCATTGAAAAAGGAAAATTGGTTGGAATTATCGGACCAAATGGAGCAGGGAAGTCTACACTACTTAAATCTTTGCTTGAACTTATTCCAAAAGATCAAGGTACAGTTGAAGTGTTTGGTAAATCAATCAATGAGATGCGTAAAAAAATTGCTTATGTTCCACAACGAAGTGATATGGATTGGACCTTCCCGATATCAGTGATTGATACAGTTCTTCTTGGAACTTACCCAGGTTTAGGCGTATTTCGCCGTCCAAACAAGAAACATAGAGAATGGTCCTACCACTGTTTAGAAAAGGTGGGAATGGAGAAATTTAGCCAGCGGCAAATTGGAGAGCTTTCCGGTGGACAGCAGCAGCGTGTTTTCCTGGCGAGAGCGTTAGCGCAGAAAGCAGATTTATTTTGTCTAGATGAGCCATTCGTCGGGATTGATATAACAAGTGAGGAAACGATCGTGAGAATTTTAAAAGAATTACGTGACGAGGGAAAGTCCGTGTTTGTAGTCCATCATGATTTGAGTAAAGCAAATACGTATTTTGATGAACTTATATTATTAAATAAGGAGCTGATTGATGTAGGCCCTGTTAGTGAGGTATTTCGTCCTGAAATTATGATGAAAGCTTACGAATCACAACTTACATTTATGAAACAAAATGAGGTGACCGTCTAATGGAGTTTATCCATGCATTATTGGAATATACATTTTTACAAAAGGCTTTATTAACTTCGGTAATGGTCGGGATTATATGTGGTGTGATTGGCTGTTTTATTATTCTAAGGGGAATGGCATTGATGGGAGATGCTATATCACATGCCGTGTTACCAGGGGTCGCTATTTCTTACATGCTAGGTATTAACTTTTTCTTTGGGGCAGTGTTAACTGGAGTACTAACTGCCGTTGGAATTGGATATGTCAGTCAAAATAGCCGAATAAAAAATGATGCTGCAATCGGCATTATTTTCACAGCATTTTTTGCCATTGGGATTATTCTTATATCATTGGTCAAAAGCTCGACAGATCTTTATCATATATTATTTGGCAATGTGCTGGCCGTCCGTTCTTCTGACATGTGGATCACATTAGTTATTGGGATTATCATTCTTGCAGCGGTCTATGCCTTCTATAAAGAGTTGCTTGTAAGTTCTTTCGATCCAACTATGTCAGCAGCGTACGGACTACCCAATCGATTAATTCACTACTTCTTAATGACATTATTAACGATGGTGACAGTCGCTTCATTACAGACTGTAGGGGTCATCCTCGTCGTTGCGATGTTAATTACACCTGCTGCAACAGCCTATCTACTGACAAACCGCTTATCAGTCATGATTTTCATGTCAGCAGCATTTGGAGCAATATCAGCAATTTTCGGTTTGTTTTTAAGTCTTATTTACAACGTAGCCTCTGGAGCGGCAATCGTCTTGGTAAGTACATTTCTCTTTGCTTTGGCATTTATATTCTCGCCTAAGCAAGGCGTGCTGTTTAGAACCATTAGAGCAAGAAAGGCGAAATCAGTACTTCAAGATAAGTCACTCTCTTAAAGGATAAAGTGAAACTTCAATCAGTGGGGCTCATCCCCACTGATTGTTAGTCCCGTTTTACTGTCGCTAAGATCGCAGCAAACGCTTCGATCAATCGACAGTACGAACCCGATTCAATGAATCACAGACTAAGTACGCCGCGTCCTCATGTCTTCGTCTGTGTGACCCACATCCTGTGGGCCTCAACTAAACCGCTGAAAATCACAGCGGTAAGTTTCACTGTATCTCACTAATCGTGCTTTTACTTCAAAAAGTGAGGCGACTGCCCAGCCGCAACTAGATTGGGCAAGGTATCCCCATCTCCGCTTCTTCGATTCCTCTAAGCCCTGAAATGGGGTCTTACTGTCCGTTAATGCGGAATAAATAAAAAGTAAAAATAAGGAGGAGAACGTAATGAAAAAAATCGGATTATTATTTTTAGTTGCACTATTCGTAATCAGTGGATGCTCACCTAAAGCGAACACGTCAACGAAGGGTAAGGATGATAGAATAAAAGTAGTCACAACTTACTCCATTCTTTACGATATTGTAAAGAATGTCGGAGGTGACAAAGTCGATATTTACAGCATTGTTCCTGTTGGAACGGACCCACATGAGTATGATCCATTGCCAAGAGATGTTCAAAAAACAGCGGATGCTGATATCGTATTTTCTAATGGATTGAACTTAGAAACGGGAAATGGTTGGTTTGATCGACTGCTAGAAACAACAGATAAGAACGGAAAAGATGCACCTGTATATGTATTAAGTAAGGGAGTTGAACCACAGTATTTAACTTCCAAAGGCAAGGAATCAGAACAAGATCCTCATGCTTGGCTAAATATAGAAAACGGGATTAAATACGCTGAAAACGCTCGTGATGTTTTAGTAAAAAAAGACCCTGATAATAAAGAGACCTATGAAAAAAACGCTGAAAATTATATTAGCGAACTACAAAAGCTGCATGATGATGCAGTTAGTCGATTTTCTGATATTCCAAAAAATCGACGTATTTTAGTGACAAGTGAAGGTGCGTTCAAGTATTTCTCAGCTGCTTATGGACTTGAAGGTCAATATATTTGGGAAATCAATACGGAAAACCAAGGGACACCAGATCAAATGAAACGAATCGTTGATATTGTAAAGGATAAGGAAGTACCTGCATTATTTGTAGAAACAAGTGTTGATCCGCGAAGCATGGAAAGTCTTTCAGACGAAACTGGAGTTAACATTAAAGGTAAGGTCTTTACCGATTCAACAGGAAAACCAGGTGAAGATGGCGATAGTTACCTGAAAATGATGGAATGGAATTTAGATATGATTCACGGTGGATTAGAATAATAAAGCGTGAATTAGTTCTATAGTTCGGGATAGTTGCTTGCGATATAACAAAAAGCTCCTCCTAGGTGTTTGAATAAATATGGTTCGCTAACCAATATTCAAACACTAGGAGGAGTTTTTATGTCAAAAGATAAATTCATTTTTAGTATACACAACATAATATTGTAACTACCATATTGTTTTCGCAGCAAAGTACAGAAGGTAGATATATATGAAAAAATCAAAAAAGATATAGGCAGGATATGAAGAAAGCTATACTGCATCGTGAGTAATAAATGCAATTGTGGTTTTTGTATATCTTTATAAAATTAATGGTAATTATCAGAAAAAGTTGAAAATTAGTAGCGCCGTTGTATAATGTAGTGAGAATGGTTTTCAATAAAAATAAAAAGGGGAATTATAGTTTATGAGAATGTTTGGATTATCTTCCGTTTTATTAATATCTATGAGTCTTTTATTTGGTTGTTCAGCGAATGAACAATCTCCAAAAAAAGATACAAAATCAAAAGAAACTGCTGCTCCAGCCGCCGATCTAGAAGATGTAACAAAGGCTTATCGAGAATTTGCAATAGGTGAAATTAGTCAATTTGTTAAAGCAACAGAAGAGTTTACAGATGCAGTAAAAAGTGGAAATATTGAAAAAGCGAAAGAATTGTACCCAACAGCGCGGATGTATTATGAACGTTCAGAGCCGATTGCCGAAGTATTTGGCGATCTCGATCCGAAAATCGATGCACGTGAAGGGGATGTTCCAGAAGAAGAATGGACTGGTTATCACCGAATCGAAAAGGGGTTGTGGGAAGAAAACACAACAAAAGGGTATGAAGAATACGCCGATCAATTGTTGAAGGATACAAAGCTGCTTCGTGCAAAAGTTGAAACGGTAGAAGTAACACCAGATGTGCTAATTACAGGTGCTGTGGATTTATTAAATGAAGTATCTACTTCAAAAGTTACTGGTGAAGAAGATCGCTATTCACATACTGATTTATATGATTTTGCTGCCAATGTCCAAGGAGCTGAGAAAATCTATGAATTGCTACAATCCGATTTAGCGAAAAAAGATCAAGCCCTTTCGGAAAAAATTGGTGAGCATTTTAACCAAGTCAATCAATTACTCGAAAAACATAAAAAAGATGGTAAATATATTCTTTATACAGAACTTAAGAGACCTGAAATTAAAGAGTTAAGCCAAGCGATCGATGCTTTAGCTGAACCGTTATCACAGCTAGGCATTGTTATGGAGGGATAAAATTGTCCGATTCATCCAAGAAACCCGATAAGGAACCCACATTTTTGGATAAGCAAGTGACACGTA
This sequence comes from Paenibacillus sp. FJAT-29882, assembly GCF_001510645.1. GTDB lineage: Bacteria > Bacillota > Bacilli > Bacillales > DSM-1321 > Peribacillus. Next base: position 336,583 of record NZ_LMVB01000003.1, read on the forward strand.
GAAATGTCTTGAAATATACAGGCATAGGTAGCCTTGGGGCCCTACTTGGGGCTTCTAGTCTTGGTGGTGTCTTTGCTATGACGAATCAAGCGCCATCCAAGACTGGAAAAGCTGATAAAAATGAAATTATTCCTTTTTATGGGGAACATCAAGCTGGGATTATAACAGAGGCACAAAATAATGTTTATTTCGTTTCTATGGACGTAATAACTACGAAGAAAGAAGAGGTAAGACTGTTATTTAAGGAATGGACAGAAGCAGTAGCGCTGATGACAGCTGGAAATCCAGTTGGGGAGCCATCTACGAATCATTACATGCCACCGAAAGATACGGGTGAAGTGATGGGTCTTTCACCTGCGAATTTAACAATAACTTTTGGAGTTGGTCCCAGCCTGTTTGTTTTGGAGGGTAAGGATCGCTTTGGTTTAAAACATAAACAACCAAAGGAATTAGTTGACTTACCGAAATTCCCATTTGATTCATTGGAAAAAGAATGGACTGGTGGAGATTTATGTGTTCAAGCATGTGCTGATGATCCACAGGTTGCTTTTCACGCGGTGCGAAATTTAGTTCGCATTGCAAGAGGAAAAGCAACGATTCGTTGGGCACAAGAAGGGTTTCAACGATCAAAGCAATCCGATCCAAAACAGGAAACGCCGCGCAATTTATTTGGGTTCAAGGATGGAATTGTAAATCCTGATGTAAAGAATAACCAAGAAATGGACAAGGGCATTTGGGTTCAACCCGATGACGGACCGAATTGGCTTGAAGGCGGATCTTATTTAATTGTGAGAAGAATTCAAATGTATATTGAAGTATGGGATCGTTCCACTTTAAAGGATCAAGAGGAAACATTTGGACGGTATCGAGAAAGTGGTGCACCGTTAGGCCAGAAACTAGAAATGGATCCCGTTAATCTTGAATTAAAGGATCAGAGTGGAAAACTTATGATTCCGGAAAATGCCCATGTACGGCTAGCAAAAGGTGATGGAAAGCAAGTGATTCTTCGCCGTCCTTATTCCTATACAAATGGAATGGATGCGAAAACAGGGAGCTTTGATGCAGGATTACTATTTATTTGTTTTCAACGCGAGCCTAGTAAACAATTTATTCCTATGCAGCAACGCCTCGCGAAAATGGATAAATTAAATGAATATACTGTCCACAAAGGAAGTGCAATTTTTGCTTGTTTACCAGGAACATCATTAGGCGGTTTCATAGGGGAAACATTATTCTAGATTAAAATGTCCGTGGAAGAAGGAATGTCTATGCGATCAGTAATTTTTCAGAAATGTTGGATCTTACTATTTATCGTATTGCTCAGTTTTGTAAAATCACCATCGATTTTAGCGGCAGAAAATCATGATGAGTTATTTATCTTTATTGGTGATGCCTTAATGGATACTAAAGATGCCAAATGGGAGTCTGTTCTTGACTCTATGGAACAATTTGAACAAGAGTGGAATTCTATTAAAAAGTCGGATAGTCCATTTGCGGAAAAAGTTGATACCCAATTGACTACAGTAAATTCCACTTTAACACATAAAGATCCGCAAGCGGTGAATCAAGCACTTTCTGATTTATCAAAAGCTGTTCAAGAATATGATACTGAACAAAATCCAGTAAACAATGAGAAGGAAAAAGAGAAGGTAAAACGGCTACTTCCAATAGTGGAAAACATCAGAAAAACCGTTGAAACAGGCAATTTTACCAAAGCGAACAAGGAGTATAAAGCTTTCCTCTCTGAATGGAATTCCAATGAGCTCATTGTTCGTAATGAAAGTATCGTTTCTTATGGAGAGATCGAAAAGCAGTCAGCCTTTTTGCGAATTGCTATCACGCAAGATCCTCCGAATCAGCAAAAAGCGTTGTCGGCATTGAATGATTTAAAGACGGCGATAAGCAATTTTCTAAGTGGACATGTTCAAAAAAAGTCAACGGATACGCATAAGTTAAATGATGGCTTACATTTATTAAACAGTGCCGAAAAAAAAATTCAAGATCGGGAATTTAACGGAGCCATTTCTGACCTGAACGAATTTTTAACAATATGGCCCATGATTGAAGGAGAAGTACGAACAAAGAATAACCAGTTGTACAATGACATTGAAATGAATGTTCCAATGATTATTAGTATAATTAGTTCCAAAGAGATTGATACAAATAAGGCTGAATCGATGACGAATGACCTTATTGATCGAATTGGTTTGGTTATGGAGAATACTAGTTACTCAGCATGGGATGCAGCGCTTATTTTATTGAGAGAAGGTCTAGAAGCACTTTTGATCATTGCAACTTTAGTGGCATTTCTTAAGACCACAAATCAAGCAAATAAACAAAAGTGGGTTTGGGGAGGCGTAGCAGCTGGGGTTTTCGCAAGTGGAATTATAGCGGTCATCATTAATCTAATTTTTTCAAAAATAACTGCTGCTTCAAGTCGTGAATATATTGAAGGAATTACAGGGATCGTCGCCGTACTAATGATGCTAACGGTAGGAGCATGGTTACACAACAAGACGAACATCAGAAATTGGAATCAGTATCTTGATCGACAAATGAAACAAGCAGTTGCAACGGGGAGCTTATTCTCTTTTAGTCTCATTAGCTTTCTATCAATTTTCAGAGAAGGGGCAGAGACCATCATTTTTTATGCCGGAATGGCACCAGAAATGAGCATGAGCCAGTTATTACTAGGAATCGTTTCTGCTTTACTCCTATTGATTGTAATTGGATATATCATCATTCGATTTAGTGTCAAAATACCAATCCGTCTGTTTTTTATCATTGCTACACTGCTCATTTATTTCTTTGCTTTTAAAATTCTTGGTGTTAGCATTCACGCATTACAAATCGCGAATGTCATACCTACAAATCCTATCAAGTCATTTGTATTTATTCAATCGATAGGTATTTATCCTACATTTGAAACAATCATCCCACAAGTGGTTCTGCTAGTATTTATTATCGTTGCTGCGATATGGGTACAAATAAAGAATCGGGTAAAAATGGTGTAACCAGATTATCTTATGGATAATCTGGTTTTATTTCATTTGAATGAAAAGAAAAGAAATCTTCAAGTTTATTCGCCTGTTACCCCCATGAACTAAGCTATGAAGTCTAGGCGACGGCCAATTTCTCCCGCAATTTTCAATCCATGGAATCGTCCATCTTCAATATAAATACGATTTGTAGTACCTCCAGTTACAACACCTGCAAGAAAGACGTTATTAACGTTTGTTTCATAAGTGTCTGGATTAAAGGTAGGTACTAATGTCTGAGAATCAATTGTAATCCCCGTGTCTTGAAGCATCGTTGTATCGGGTTGATACCCAATCAGTGAAAATACATAGTCATTTGGAATCGTGATTGGACCTTCTGGCGTTTGTAAACAAACTGTTGTTTCGTCGATCTGCTCAACGCTGGAATTAGGATAAAATTTTATTTTTTCCTTTTCGACAAAATTTCGAATATCTAAAAGTAAAGATGGTTTAATTCCTTTGTAAACAGTGTCCCCACGATGGACAAGTGTGACATGCGCCCCGCTGCGATAAAGGTCAATCGCTGCTTCCACAGCGGAATTCTTCCCGCCAACTACGGTTACTTCTTGTCCATGGAAGGAATGCCCTTCTCTGTAATAATGCATAACCTTTGACATATTTTCGCCTTCAACGCCGATTCTTTTCGGGTGATCAAAAATTCCGGTAGCGATAACAATCATACGGGCTTGATAAGAACTATTTGTTCCTTTGCGATCAACGGTATGTACAGTAAAAAAATCTGTATCTTTCGTTACACGATCAACTTTTTGATAGCATTTAATATTAATAGCTTGTCGTTCTGTAACGAGGCGATAATATTTTAACAACTCTGTTCGTGTCGGTCGTACTTCTTGGGATAGGAAAGGGATACTCCCTATTTCCAGACGATCTGAAGTACTATAGAAGCGCATATCCAATGGACAATTAACAATTGAATTCACAATCGCTTCTTTTTCAATAATGATATAACTTATTCCTTTTTCTTGTAGAGCAAGGCCGGTAGCTAAGCCGCATGGACCGCCGCCGATAATGACAACATCATACATGATTTGATAATCCTCCATTTATGATTTCGCTTTTTCTTCTATCATCTTTACCTACGTTGAGGATAAAGATACTTTCGTTTGCTCTTTTTTCGCTATAATCAATTGGATTCACCCTTTTGTTAACTGAAAAGTACTACTATTATTTTGAGAATAAATTATCTAGTTAGACTGTCATAATTAAAAAAAATAATTTTCCCATACTGTCGCTTAGGTGTACATATTGAAAAATTAGTATCACCTGAATTAGCAATGATTAGATTGTTAAGTAATTGACACACCAACCAGATGACATTGTAGAATATTTTAAAAAAAGACTGTCATAAAACTTGCATAGTGAGGGTAAGGATTATAATATAAGTATTGGTGTTTTTAAAATTCACTTCGATGTGTATGTCCGTGTTACAAATTGGAATAATCGTGTTACTCAGAATGAACTCTTTGGCATTAGGGAAGTCTCTTTACTAATTCAGAACAAAAAAGAATTTTTTTTGATAGTGCATCTGGTTATCACCACCAATTCTTCTTTACTTTTTGAGTAACAGCATCGTCTCTGTCATATTCTTTCTAAAACGCATCAAAATGCTATCGAGTATCAGAAACAGAAGAATTTCATCATAAAAGAGTACATAGGGGAATCTTCTTAAAGAGTAGTTTGCCACTCAGGTACATTCGTGTTACGTAATGTTAAAAATGTGTTACTTTTATAAAAATTGGTAATCAATTTCATGAATGCAAGACAAAGCAGTCCGCTCTTTGATTTGCATAAGGAAAAAAGGGAGGGCTTATGACTAGATATATTGTTTCAAGATTATTTGAGGCGATGGTGGTGCTTCTTATTGGAAGTATTCTCTGTTTTACGTTTATTCGAATGTTGCCGGGAAGTCCTGCAGCAGCCATGTATGGGGATCAGATTCAAAAAATGAGCCAGGCTGACCAGGTACGTATTGCTGAAAATCTCGGTTTGAATGAACCGTTATATACTCAGTATGCCAAGTGGTTTATCGGTGTGCTACAAGGAGAATGGGGGCGGTCATACACGACGGGTGAAGAAGTTAAAATTATGATTGCTCATGCGATTGAACCGACCATTATCCTCATATTGGCGTCTGCGGTTTTCACAGTAGTCCTGTCTCTTTTTTTTGGAGTCATAACCGGGCTCCGGCGCTACTCATTTTTAGATCATGCGACCACCGTTGCTTCTTTTATCTTCATGTCACTACCATCTTTTTGGTTTGCCTTAATGCTCATGTTATTTTTCTCCGTCTATTTAGGTGTGCTACCAACAGCTGGTTTAGGTCAAGAAGGAATAGGGGATTGGTTGAAGCATCTTATCATGCCAGCTTTTGTTCTGGGCATATCTCATATTGGGTATTATATTCGTATATTGCGCAACCACGTCGCTGTCACGCAGGAAAAAGAGTTTGTTTGGGCTCTCCGGGCACGTGGCATTTCTGAGAAAACGATTCTTTGGAAGCATATATTTCCAAATGCTTCACTTCCTTATCTGTCCTTTATGGGGATGTCCCTTTCGCTTACAATCGCCGGATCTGTTGTGGTAGAGACACTGTTTTCATGGCCAGGTCTTGGGAGTCTTTCATTAAAATCAGCGCTTGCCCATGACTATCCCGTTTTGATGGCTGTCATTTTGCTGAGTATGAGTATCGTTATTCTTGGTAGCTTTGTGGTTGATCTCATTTGTGCATGGATTGATCCGAGAATGAGGCAACATCTGTTGAAGGGGGAAGGCAGATGAGAGGAAAAAGAAAGTGGTTTGTAAATGTTCTACTTTGTTATTTATTAATCTTGCTTTTGGTGACCTTTTTGGCACCAGTCTTAACACCATATGATCCTCTTTCAATTGGGTTAGCGAAAACTTTGCAACCACCAAGTGCTGCTCATTTATTTGGAACGGATGAACTGGGCCGTGATGTATTGACACGATTGTTGTACGGGGGGCGTATATCACTTACTGTCGGAGCGGCGGCTATGATGATGGCAATTGTGATTGGCGCAGGCTTTGGGGTTATTAGTGGATTTTTGGGCGGAGTGGTTGATCGCATTATGATGAGAATACTTGATGCACTCCTAAGTATTCCGAGCATCTTGCTTATGATTGGGATTCAAGTATTGATCCCAGCCAGCTTACTTTCAGTTGTGGTTATTATCGGCATGACAAGTTGGATGCCGATTGCCCGTTTAATCCGGACAGAGATCTTATCTTTGAAAGGAGAGACTTTCATTCAAGCTTCGGTTGTGGTTGGCGCTTCATCTTCTCAATTGTTAACTCGGCATTTACTGCCACAATGCTTACCGACGATTATTGTGATGTCCATTAGTGGAGTGAGTCATGCCATTTTATCAGAGGCAACTCTGAGCTTTTTAGGGATTGGCATACCTCCTCATGAGCCGTCATGGGGAAATATGTTAATGGGGGCGCAAAGTTATTTATTATCAGGCGCATGGTGGATTGCTTTGTTTCCTGGCCTATTAATTACTTGTACCGTTCTGGCCGTTACCTATTTAGGTGATGTGTTGCAAGACCGCTTTGCTCTACCACAATTAAAGAAAGGAGGGAGATCATGAAGGAACATGTATTAACAGTTGAAAACCTTTCTGTATGTCTTCAATCAAATAAGGAACAGCAGCTTTTGGATAATGTTGCATTTGTTGTGCCAGCAGGTGAGATTGTCGCCATTATTGGTGAAAGTGGTTCTGGAAAAAGTATCACAGCAAAAGCGATGCTTAACTTATTACCAAAAGGAATCGCCATCTCTTCCGGTAAGATAGAATTTTTGCATGAAAATGTGCTTACTATGAGTAAAAAGCAACAGCAGGTTTATCGCGGAACCCAAGTGGGATTTGTGTTTCAAGATACATATGCTACTTTTGATGCCATGCGAACGATTGGGCAGCACTTTAGAGAGTTGTTTTCCACCCATACGAATCTTTCGAAGCAAGAAGTAAAAGAGCGAGCCATTCAATTATTGCAAGATATGCAGCTGCAAAATGCAGAGAATGTTTATGAATCGTATCCGTTTGAACTTTCCGGGGGAATGAGACAGCGTGTTCAGCTCGCACTTGCTTTAGCACTTGATCCAGTGTTGTTAATTGCGGATGAACCAACAACAGCATTAGACTTGCGTATTCAGGCGGATGTCCTTCATCTAATCAAGGATTGGAGCACCCGCACAGGGGGCAGCGTTCTTTTTATCACGCATGATCTTGGAGTGGTTGCAGAGATGGCAGACTATGTTGTCGTTATGCAAAATGGAACGGTTATTGAGACTGCAACAGTCATGAATTTATTTGATCATCCAGTTCATGAGCACACGAAGCAATTGTTGCATCACCACCGGGAGCTTACAAATATACGGGAACAGCTACAAATAGTCGAAAGTAGGCCGCTCCTTACAGTAGAACATGTAGGGAAAGCTTATTTCAAAAAGAAATGGTTCCGCAAACATTCTGTACAAGCGGTGAGCGATGTTAGCTTTCCTATTCACAAGGGGGAGATTGTTGGGTTAATTGGTGAGAGTGGGAGTGGAAAAAGTACCCTTTCCCGCTTATTACTGCAATTAGAGTCATACGAGAAGGGTAAAATCATCTGGCATGGATCCTCTCCCTTTCGAAAAGGAGTCCAATGGGTACACCAGGATCCACTGGCGTCATTTGATCCTCGCTGGGATGTCGAGAAGATTGTTGGAGAAGGACTGGATTATTGGAAAGAGAATGGTGAGAATAAAAAAGAAAAAATCAAGGAAGTGTTACAAAAAGTCGGGTTACATGAACATATCCTTTCAGTTTACCCTTATGAGCTGTCAGGAGGTATGAAGCAACGGGTTGCCATTGCAAGGGCACTTCTACTAAAGCCGGAACTTCTCATTTTAGACGAGCCGTTTGCCAGTCTGGATATGAGTTCTCAGGCAAGAATGCTTTCGCTATTGCAAGAAATAAATAAAAGGGAAAAAACAGCTATACTATTTATCTCACATGATATTCGCGCAGCAATGGCACTTTGCCACCGTATTCTTGTGATGGAAAAGGGGAGAATTGTTGAAGAGGCACATGCAAATGAGCTGGTCTCTTCAATAAATGTCTATACAAAAAGTTTATTATCGTCGATGCTCACTTTGCATCCTAGTGATCGATTAAAAGAAAAAAGTACAATGGAGGAGAATGAATATGCCATTCAAAAAAACTAAAGCAGTCCTTATATCAACATTTGTATCAAGTATGCTGTTATTAGCAGGATGTGTTGGGGACAAATCGGCAGAAAAATCTACAGATAAATCTCATCAAGCAACCAATCAGCTCGTCTATGGAATAGAGGCGGAAATCGAACAAGTAAATCCAGTACTAAATGAAGAAGAACATAGTGAGCTTGATAGCTTGATATTCCGGGGCCTCACTAAACCGACAGAGAAAAATGAAATTGTCGCTGACTTGGCAACAGATTGGAAGATCTCTCCCGATCAGCTGACGTATACATTTACTCTTCGTGATGATGCAAAATGGCAAGATGGAAAGCCGGTCACAGCTGAGGACGTGAAGTTCACATTAGATAAGATAAGGGATCCTAAGACAAATTCGCCGATTTCTGGTGACTTCAATGAAATCAAGGAAGTTAACGTCCTTAAAGAAAATCAAGTGCAAATTACCTTAAGCAATCCGTTCCCGCCTTTGCTTGACAAGCTGAAGGTCGGTATTGTACCAAAACATATATTGCAAGATGAAGATATTAACACAACGGATTTTAACCAAAATCCAGTTGGGAACGGCCCTTTTAAATTGAAAGAGTGGGCAAATGATCATACGATTACGGTCGAGCGCAGCGAAACGTATTATGGCGTGAAACCAAAACTTGATGAAGTCGTCTTTAAACCAATACCGGACGCTAATACACGTGCCTTACAATTAAAGACTGGAGAAATAGATCTTGCTCTCATGGAACCTAATCAACTTGCAAGTGTAAAAGAAAACGATGATTTTACTGTAAAGACGATTTCAACAGCGGATTACAGGGCCGTCATGTATAATTTCCGAAATCCTTTATTCAAGGATGCAAGGATTCGCCAAGCGATGAATTTAGGGATTGACCGTGAGGCAATTGTAAGTGGTATGCTAGCTAATAAAGGAGAGCCAGCATACGGTCCACTACAGAAATCATGGGCTAATGCACCACAAAAAGACATGTACACCTATCAACCTGAAAAAGCAAATCAATTACTAGAAGAAGCAGGCTGGAAAAAAGGGAGCGACGGTGTCCGTGTTAAAGATGGCAAAAGATTGGAGTTTGATCTTGTTTCACCGATCAGTGATCCTGTTCGAGTTGCACTTGCTAATGTTGTAGCAGAGCAATTGAAGCCGCTCGGGGTTTCCGTTATTTTAAAACCATTAGACTGGTCAGCGATAAAACTGGATGAAGTAGATGCCTTTGTAATTGGTTGGGGCAGTCCATTTGATCCTGATGATCACACATACCGTATTTTCCACAGCAGCCAAATTGGTGATGGTCTTAATAATTTGACTGCTTACAAAAATTCAAAAGTTGATCAGCTATTAACAGATGCGCGGATCAATCCGGATAAAGAGAAGCGAATACAATTTTATGAGCAGTTCCAAAAGGAATTAGCAATAGATCCGGCCTTTAACTTTCTTGTTTATTTAGATGCGTTATATGGTGTAAATAAACAAGTGAGTGGCATTACCACCCGTACATTAGGACATCATGGTTCTGGAGTGCTATGGAATATTGAAGAATGGGATAAAGTGAAACTTCCATGATTAGGGGGGAGCTTTTATCCCCCAATCATAGGTAGTCCCGTTCTACTGTCGCTGAGATCGCAGCAAACGCTTCGATCAATCGACAGTATGAAATGAATCACAGACTAAGTACGTGTGGGCCTCAACTAAACCGCTGAAGAGCAGCGTTAAGTTTCACTGTATATCACCAAACGGGCCTTTTTATCCTTCTTCGAATCTGCTAAGCGTGTTCAAGGGGGCTTACTACCCGTTAATCTGCGATAAACAATAGGGGGAAGATGCAATGGAAGATTCTACACTAAAAAGATTTGGCGTTTCCATGGAAGGTCATTTGCTCAGAAAGTTTGACCACTTAGTCCAACAGAAAGGATATGAAAACCGTTCTGAAGCCGTTCGGGACCTTGTTCGTGATGCCCTGATTCAACAGTCATGGGAAGAGGAAGAACAAATTGTGGCAGGAAGCATCCTTTTATTCTACAACCATCATCAAAGAAATCTTCTAGATGAACTAACAAAAGTCCAACATGATATGCATGATTTTATCCTGGCTACTACACACTTCCATTTAGATCATGCCAGCTGTCTTGAGCTCATTGTAGTAAAGGGGAAGGCGAAAGACATTCAGCAGCTCAGTAATAAATTGACCAGTCTAAAAGGCGTAGGTTATGGAAAGTTTACAGTGGCACCAGTAGAGCAAGTATAAGGGGTAATTGAAATTTTTTATCCCGGTTTAACAGGCTGTAATACCCTCACCTAAATGCATGTATAGCGAATCAAGAAAATAGGTGGGGGATTCCTGGCTAATCTAGCTGAGGGAAGGAAGTCGTTGACGAGATGAAAGCAAGAGACTGGAAAGAATTTATCTGGAATCGGTATATGTTATATGTTTTAGTGATCCATGTTGCCGGATTCATAGCATTATTTACAGCAGTACCAACTCATCCAACCTTTATTGGCTTGGGGATCGCTGCGTATGTTTTTGGTATTCGTCATGCATTTGATATTGATCATATTGCTGCAGTCGACAACACGATTCGTAAATTAGTTGCCCAAAAGCAAGATTCAAGAGGAGTCGGATTCTACTTCTCATTAGGCCATTCAACAGTCGTCTTTTTATTAGCTCTATTAACAGCTGTATCTGTAAAGTTTGTCGCAAAATACATGTCTAGCATGCAAGATATAGGTGGGATTATCGGGGTTACAGTATCAGGTGTTTTTCTAGTATTCATAGCTATCTTAAATTTAATGTTATTTATGCAACTATGGAAAATTTTCCGTCGATTGAAAGAAGAAAAAGTTTCTGAATCAGAACTAGAGAAAATGTTTGAGGCGAAAGGCTTTTTTACGCGTTATTTAAAGCCGTTATTTAAAGTGGTGACGAAAAGTTGGCATATTTATCCGATTGGGTTCTTATTTGGTCTAGGATTTGATACCGCTACAGAAATTTCATTATTGACGATGTCAGCGGGTGCAGCGAAAAGTAATTTACCTGTACTTGGTATTATCTCACTTCCATTATTATTTGCAGCTGGTATGAGTTTATTTGACACGTTAGATGGTATTTTAATGACGAAGAGTTATGCTTGGGCACATAATAAACCCGTTCGGAAAGTTTACTACAATTTAACAGTAACAGCGATTTCTGTTGTTGCAGCATTAGCAGTTGGGATTGTTGAACTAGCACAAATTACGACCGAAAAACTTCATTTATCCGGTGGTTTGTGGAATGATCTTGCAGCAATCGATTTTGGCAATTTAGGTTATTTTTTAGTTGCTGCGTTTTTAATTATTTGGGGTGTATCCGTATTTATCTGGAAATATTACAGAATTGAAGAACGCTATACACTTAAATAACTCATTAATGTAATTGGATGTCCCATTTTTCACTATTAAGTGGAATTAGTCTAAATAGGAATAAAGAGACGATTTTCCCTAAGGTTTGGGTAAAATCGTCTTTATTTTATGTACTGATGTTGGCAGATGAAAAAAATGACTTGAGTCTGCCCAGTAGCGAGGGGATCAGATCCTTTTGGGATACCCTCATCTGATGTACCCAGCAATAGAGGCTGTTTAATAAGGGAAAGTCATACAATTGTCATAAAAATAAGGTTTTGATGATTGTTAGGTTCTTATCATAATTGTATACTATAAATAGAAATGTTAGATTTTGTTTAAAGTTGTTATAGTTTGTTATAGTTTGTATATCAGAAGTAATTAAAGAAAGGGAAGGGGGAAGTGATAAATTGTTAGCGAGTGAGAGGCAGAAACAAATTAAAGAGTTAGTCGTACGCCGCAAAGCGCTTAAGATATCCGAGTTAAGCGAAAGATTTCAAGTTTCAGATATGACCATTCATAGAGATATAAAAGCGATGGTTGCATCTGGATTTGTTGTAAAAACATTCGGTGGGATAAGTTTAGCTAATCAAGACACAAACGTATCGAATCGAAATGAATGTGTGGTTTGTTATAAAACTATTAATAATAGACTCTCTTGTCGCTTAATTCTAACAGAGAATAGAGTGGAAACCGCGTGTTGTATGCATTGTGGCTTCATACGTAACCAAATGCTAGATAATGAGGTACTTGAGATATTGTGTGATGATTTTTTTACAAATACAACGATAAGTGCTAGGAATGCTTATTTTGTGTTGGAAACAACTCTTGATCTAGGTTGTTGCCAGCCTCAATTTCTTCCCTTTAATCAAAGTGAACATGCAAAAAGGTTTGCACGAGGATTTGGCGGAAACGTTGTAACATTTACAGAAGCGATGGAAAAAGAAGCTAAACAAAGGGAAAAGAGTAAAGGTTGCTGTTAGTATGAATAAGACTGTTCTAAGAAATATTTTAATAGTATGTGTGATATTTTTTATTTTTGCGGTTCCACAAGGAGTTTTTGCGCATGCATTGCTAGAAAAAGCGACTCCTGCCTCAGATAGTCACTTAAAGTCTTCTCCAAAAGAAATTGTTCTTATGTTTAATGAAAGACTTGAAAAAGAGCTTTATTCGATAAAAGTATTTAATGAAGATGGCGAACTAGTTAGCAAAAGTAAAACAGAGATTGGTAAAGATCAAAAATACATAAAGCAAGCTTTACCGACTCTTCCTAACGGGAACTACGCCATATCATATAGTGTACTATCAGCAGATGGTCATCCAGTAAAAGGGTCTTATGTCATTTCAATAGGTGAAGGAACGGTTCTAAAAAGCAACATGAACCAACTTGATGTAGATAAAGCCGGTAACGAATCTTCACTGTATAGCATCTATAATTCTATAGTAAGGGTTCTTTATTATATTATATTGCTCCTTGCTACTGGTTGGATTATATGGGGCACTTTGAAAACAGTAGACATTCCAGAAATGAGGACAAGTTATCGACAGTGGGCTATCTATTTGCAAATTATGCTTTTGACTACAACCATTGGCATGGGGTTTATGCAATTTATAGATCTGTTAGATAGTTGGACTTTAAGTGGGATTTGGTCCGTATTAACGGGTACGACAATAGGGCTATCTTGGTTTCTATCCATGGTATTATCTCTTTTGGGTTTTGTACTTTTACTCCGTTTTAACTGGTTGGATAGATTGTGGGTATTTATGATTCTTGCGGTAAAGAGTATGAACGGACATGCCATGGCCTTTGATCCACCGATTCGTACAATTTCAATAGATATCATCCATTTACTCGCAGCTGCGATATGGGCAGGGGGGCTATTTTATATCCTTGTCTTTTGGAACAAGCAACGAGAGCACGTTCGCCGATTTTTGCCGATGTTCTCTCAAGTAGCGTTAATAAGTATCCTTGTTCTATTCGTAACAGGAATTGCTTCAACCTTGATCTTTTTACCCAAAATTGATTATCTGCTCTATACGCCATGGGGGATTATGCTTTTAATTAAAATCGCCTTAGTCTTCTTGGTACTCGTAACGGGCGTTATTTTACGATATACAATGAAAAAGGTGAAGGCAGATGCGATCGGGAAATGGTTGAAAATTGATTTTAGTTTGATGATCATCATTTTAATCATAGTGGGGATTTTCACTCACTTAAGTCCTATGCCGCAAAACGAACCGCTAGTGTGGCATGAACGAGAAAAGAATATTGAATTCACAACAACGATTTCACCAAAGATACCCGGTACGAATCATTTCATGGTTGAAGTAAACTCTCATGAAGAGGGTATAACGATTAAACGGGTTGAGCTATTTTTAAAATACCAAGATAATCCTGATGTCGCTCCGATTCAAGTACCTTTTTCCGAGATAAACCAATCCATGGATGTTCAATACATGGTAGATGGCCAATATCTACCTTTTGCTGGGAATTGGATTGTGGAGACGCGAATATTAGATTCAGAGGATAATGAGCATGTATTCAGTCAGGATTTTATTGTGTACTAAAAGCTAATATAAAAATTGGGGGAATTTATGATGAAAAAATTATTAACATTCACGGTAATGATGATTGCTGCATTTTCTTTATTTGCCGGTATGGCAAGTGCCCATGTTACGGTTCAGCCAAAGGAAACTTCACAAGGGCAATATGAAGTGTTTACAGTCCGAGTTCCGTCTGAAAGCGAAGAGGTTCCAACAACTAAAATTGAAGTGAAATTCCCAGCTGAGGTAAATATCACTCGTTTTGAGCCAAAAGCAGGCTGGAAATATGAAGTGCAAAAAGATGCGTCTGACAAAATTACGAGTGTTACGTGGACAGCAGAAGGAGAAGGCTTAACACCAACTGACTTTGGACAGTTTAATATGCAAGGAAAAGTAGCCGATGATGCGACAGAAATCGTTTGGAAAGCATATCAAACGTACAAAGATGGTAGTGTAGTCGAATGGGTTGGGGCACCGGATGCTGATAAACCAGCTTCTGTGACAGTAGTAAACCCAGGTGATGGATCTGGTCATGATCACGGACATGGAGACGTATCAACGGATTCTACAACCAAAGACAATGGAGCTAAAGAACAGGTGTCTGAAGAAACAACTACATCAAGCTCGAGCAATGCACCATTATACCTTTCCATTGCGGCCTTAATTGTAGGATTGTTATCACTAGGGTTGTCTTTTAGAAAAAGAAGTTAAATACACTGCGAGGCAAGAGAATAGACTCTCTTGCCTCCTTATAATTGTCTATATTCATTTGAATGAACCTCGTCAGATTCAGGGAAGACTACTTAATTCAGGGAAAATAGATGAAGAAGAGCAGATTCCAAATATGAATTTTGAAATCTGCTCTTTGGGTTATAAGTAGCTCATGGCCTAGAAATGCGGTTCGTATAATTCTTTCAAATTCAGCTGAAAAAATACACATCCCTTCAATCTCCTGTTAAAATTAAACGGAATACTGATTAATGGGAGGAGTTCGTACGATGTTTAAAAAAATTGCTTCAGACGCATTAGGTTTATCAGATATCGGAACCATTATTTCACCTTCGGATTATGACAAAACAGATGCCGACGATTATATCATGCATGAAGATGATGAAAAGATCTATTTTTTAATTAAGACAAAAATGGATGAGTACTGCTTTACGAATTTGGCGATCGTTCATGTGGATGGAGAAAGTGCGATTTCCTCTAAAAGAACATTGAAACGATATCCGTATTCCCAATACATCATATCTGATGTGTTCCTTGAAACGGCGGGGAAAATTGATTTAGATGTTGAAATCAAATTTAAAGTAGGAAAAGAGCAATTTGATATTGATGTAAAAAAAGACCAAATTGAACAATTAAAAGATTTATATAAATCACTTTTACGTATCTCTGAAATCACTCATGAAAATAAGATCTATATCGATCTGGCATCGCAAAGCTTAGATAAAGCAGTAAGTATTCTACAAAACTCACGAACGGATGACAATAAATTAGCAGATACATACAGAGACTTAACGGATTTTGGCTTTACGTGGTTAACTTCTGTTCGTGAGCAGTACCATACGAAGGACTTTGGTGAAATATACGAAAAGTATATTAATAACTAAATATGAGACTGCAAAATCATCGGCCTCAGAAGCTGCTCTTCTGGGGTTATTTGTGTTCTCATTTACAGAGAATAGCGGATGTGAAATGTCAAAGTAGTTTATGGTTATGAAGGAATTGCTAAAAAACAACAGTTGGAAATAGCAATGGACAATGATGAAATGAGTAGATCTATTAACAAAATCCCTAAATTGGATGGGAGAGCATCGGAACTCTTCCATTTTTAATGTAAAAAGAGAATAATTGAGAATACAACTGGGAAATCCTACTCTATATTAGAAGAATAGGTTAATTAAAAAAACAAAGTTTCAAGTTTTAGTGCCTAGCACAATTAGCTTCGTTTCCTATGAACTCGGTACTTGCGCATGGTGTACATGATATTTGTCATATAGACCACTTGACGTTTATGCCTATCATTACCTGGTGCTATATTCTAATATAAGTATATAAGAGGGCTGAATGTTAAGCCTAATCGGTATTAGGAGGACGTCATGAGTAAACAAAAGACTGCAGAACTAAGAAAAAATGTTGCTCCATTTGAGAAGTCAGATATGATAAGAAGTGTAAAACAGCTTTTTAATACATTCCCGCCGTTTTTTTTACTTTGGTTTGTGGCTTATCAAAGCTTAGCGGTATCTTATTGGTTAACACTTGTGTTTGCCATACTAGCTTCCGGGTTTGTAGTAAGAATCTTTATCATTTTCCATGATTGTACCCACGGCTCGTTTTTCAAAAATAAAAAGGCCAATACAATCCTCGGCACAATTAGCGGGATTATCACGATGTTTCCATACGAACAATGGAAAAGAAGTCATTCCATTCACCATGCTACAAGCGGTAACTTGGACAAGCGCGGAACAGGTGATGTTTGGGTCATGACAGTAGAAGAATATGTCGCTGCCACTCCATGGGGCCGCTTGCAGTACAGGCTCTATCGAAATCCAATTGTCATGTTTGGACTAGGTCCGATTTATCTATTTCTCGTGTCTAATCGGTTTAATCGAAAAGATGCAAGACGCAAAGAGCGTTTGAATATGTATGTAACGAATGGTTCAATTGTAGCGATTTGTGCACTTCTATGCTGGGCAATTGGCTGGCAGGCTTTTCTTCTCGTGCAAGCTCCGATTCTCTTTGTGTCAGGGTCCCTCGGAATTTGGTTGTTCTATGTACAGCATCAATTTGAGGATTCCTATTTTGAAAATGAATCAGAGTGGGATTATGTGAAGGCGGCAGTGGATGGAAGCTCTTATTATAAATTGCCGAAAATCTTGCAATGGGTAACAGGGAATATTGGATTCCATCATGTTCATCACCTATCTCCAAGAGTTCCGAACTATAACTTAGAAAAAGCTCATGAATCGACACCGCCATTGCAAAAGGCAACGACGATTACACTGGGGACAAGTTTAAAGTCTCTTCGTTTTAGACTTTTTGATCAAAAGAATAAAGCGTTCGTTAGCTTTAAAGAAATTAAGCATTTGCTTGATACGGCTAAAGTAAATCCAGACCAGCAAAGCTTGCAAGAAAAATAAGATTCACACAGTACATCCATGAGCGCCTGCCCTAAAACTCAGGCGATGAAAAAGAGTCAGGTACTATAAAGTGAAACTTCAATCAGCGGGGGTTTTCTTCATCCCCCGCCCCTTTCCACTCAAAAAACCATTCCGTACGCCAAAGAATGGTTTTTTGTTAATTTAGTAGTATATACTAGAATGAACGATACATGTAGGAGGCATCTCATGCAGAAATGGTATCATATTTTTCCTAAAAATACGGGCCTTAGCCCATATGTTGGGATTATCTTTTGTATTCTTCCTTTTTACTTTATTTTCAAGTCCTCGTCATTATTTGTCATTTTCTTTGGAATCATTATGACTATCTTGTTTTTTACTTCCTATCGTTTTGCGTTTATATTAAAGGGGTGGCCGGTATACGTCTTTGTCGCTATTCAAATCGTGATCAGCGTGGCGATGACCGCTCTATTTGGCTATATTTATTTTTCTTTATTTTTGGCCTATTTCATTGGGAATGTCCAAAATAAAGCTGGATTTATCAGCTTGTATATTGTTCATCTTGTTTCAACAACCATTGCCGCTGTTAGTTTAGGGTTTATTTTTCAAAAGGACATATTCGTATCACAGCTTCCTTTTATCGTGATTAGCGTAATTGGCGTCATCCTACTCCCGGTTAGCACCTATAATAGGAACAAGCGTGAAGAGCTGGAAGAGAAATTAGAAGATGCAAACAAGCGGATCTCTGAATTGGTGAAAATTGAAGAACGTCAGCGCATTGCCCGTGATCTGCACGATACGTTGGGACAGAAGCTTTCCCTTATTGGTTTGAAAAGCGATCTTGCCAGCAGGTTAATGGAGATTAATCCTGAGTCTGCCAAAAATGAAATTAACGATATTCGTCAGACTGCTCGAACGGCACTGAATGAAGTGAGGGAAATGGTTTCCGAAATGCGAGGTACAAAGCTTGAAGATGAGGTTCTGAGGATCAGGCAAATTTTAAAAGCAGCTCAAATGGACTTTAGTATGGAAGGGGATACGAATTTGCCCCATACCCCTTTGTTAGTCGAGAATGTGTTAAGCATGTGTTTGAAGGAAGCTGTTAATAATGTTGTCAAACATAGCAAAGCGTCTTGGTGCAAATTGTCTATTGAGAAACTGCGTACAGAGCTGCTTATAAAAGTACAGGATGATGGGGTTGGCATTCAAAAAACTGAATTTTTTCATGGAAATGGCCTAAAAGGGATGAAGGAGCGATTGGAATTCGTGAATGGTAGCCTAGAAATCCAATCTTCTGAAGGCACGACACTTTACATTCGAGTACCGAACGGAATTAAGAAGGCAGAACAGGAGGGGATGGTATGATACGAATCGTCATTGCAGAAGATCAGCGCATGTTACTTGGCGCACTAGGATCTCTACTTGATTTGGAAGAAGACATGGAAGTGGTCGGAAAAGCGAGCAATGGTGAAGAGGCACTTGCTCTTGTTCATCGTCTTTTGCCCGATATTTGCATCATGGATATTGAGATGCCTGCGAAAAGCGGGCTTGATGTAGCGGAAGAATTAAAGGGTCACTCTTGCAAAATCATTATTCTTACGACGTTTGCCCGCCCTGGTTATTTTGAACGTGCGCGAAAGGCAGGAGTTGGCGGATATTTATTGAAGGACAGCCCTAGTGAAGATTTAGCAAGTTCGATTCGAATCATTATGGATGGACGACGCATCTATGCACCAGAGCTCGTTGATATGGCCTTCGAAGAGGAAAATCCATTAACCGATCGGGAAAAGCAAGTGCTTGGTCTGATTGCTGATGGGAAGAATACGAAAGAAATTGCCAAGGAACTGTTTATTACAACAGGAACAGTACGTAACTATATTTCTGTCATTCTTGATAAATTAGATGTAAGTAACCGGATTGAGGCGATTTCGCGGTTTAAGGAAAAAGGTTGGTTTAAATAAGAAATGAAGAGCCTTTGGACTGTACTAGAAAAAAGCTGCTTTCACAAAACTAAAAAATGATCTTCTCTTTAATAAGATCTCAAAACGGCTTCCCATTAGGGCAGTCTTTTTGTTTTTCAGCTCTAAAACGTAATAGACCAAGATTCAAGCATAGGCTATACTTAGGAATGAATTATCTGATTTTTTTAACTTCATTAAATATACAGTTGTGCCTATGTGGGGGTATTGTTATAGAATCTTAAATAGGGAGTGATTGTATTGATTTTAGAAGCGGTTTTTTTACAAGTTAAACAAGGAATGGAAGATGAATACGAAGAAACTTTTCGTGAAGCTTCCAAGATTATTTCTTCGATGGCTGGCTATGTTACTCACGGTTTGCAGCGTTGCCTAGAGGTAGAAGGGAAATATTTATTGTTAGTGACGTGGGAAAGATTAGAGGATCATACCGTAGGCTTTAGGGAATCGACAGAATATCAGGAGTGGAAGAAGCTTTTGCATCATTATTATGATCCATTTCCTATCGTAGAGCATTTTAAAAAAGTCAGACTTTAATTAAAGGAAGTAAAAAATATCCCGATTCAACGGGCAGTAAAACTTCCACTGATTGAAGTTTCACTTTATCGATCATTAGATTTCTTTTTAATTAAGCGAATGAGTTATGATTATGATATATTGATTTACGCAAAATTGAAAGGGGACATAAATTATGCAAAAAGCAACATTTGCAGGCGGTTGTTTTTGGTGTATGGTGACACCGTTTGAAGAATTACCTGGTATTGGTGGAATTGTTTCTGGATACTCTGGTGGACATGTTACAAATCCGACATATGAGCAAGTAAAAACAGGCACGACTGGTCATTATGAAGTGGTTGAAATTACATACGATCCAGAGCTTTTCCCTTATGAGCGTTTGTTGGAACTGTTTTGGCAGCAAATTGATCCGACAGATCCAGACGGTCAGTTCCAAGATCGCGGCAATCAATATCGAGCGGCTATCTTTTATCATGACGAGAAACAATTGGAATTGGCTCAAAAGTCAAAAGAAGAAATGGCGATGAGCGGCAAATTCAAGAAGCCGATCGTAACGGAAATCCTACCAGCTCAAACGTTTTATGAAGCGGAAGATTATCATCAAGATTTCCATAAGAAGAATCCGAAGCATTATAAAGAAGATCGCAAACAATCTGGGCGTGATGAGTTTATTGATCAGCACTGGAATGACAAATAATAACTGAATCAAGGGTGTCTCATAAGGGTCTGACCTCGCACGCTAAAACAGTATGTAGTGTTTAAGACACTTATCTTACGCGTATTTAGTTGTTGCGGAGTCTGACCCTTTCTTTGGGACTTCCCGTTTCATTGACACTCACGGTCATTCTGGATAGATCAAAGAAAATAATTGTAATATTTATAGAGGGATCGTGTGATAATACCCCTAATAGATGAAAAGTAAAAAGTGTCACATTACTTACCTGTTTTCTCTAGGGTTACTAACTTGGTTTGACTACTGCAATGAGTTGTTAATAAGTGGATCAAACGAAAAGGGCGTACAAACATGACAAAACCAAACAAAGGGACAAGATCAAGCAAGTATCGGAGGAAGAAAAAGAAGAAAGTCTTTTTATCGATTTTTCTATTACTCGTTCTCATCGGTCTTTCTGGAGCAGGATATTTATATTTTGAATATAAGATGGCATTACAGAAGTCTGAAGCTGAAATTGACACGAACATAAAGTCAGATATTGAGTTCAAGGGTGTAGAAGATCAGTTGGGGCGGGTTAATATCCTCCTACTTGGAGTAGATACAAGGGGTAAAGAAAAGTCCCGAACAGATACAATTATGATTGCTCAATATAATCCAGAAACGAAAAAATCAAAGTTAGTATCTCTCATGCGGGATATCTATGTAGATATTCCTGGACATAAAAAAAATAAACTGAATGCGGCATATGCATTTGGAGAAACCGAATTATTAAGAAAGACGATCAAGGAAAACTTTGATGTCGATCTACAATATTACGCCATTATCGATTTCAAGGGATTTGCTAAAACAATTGATATCGCTTTCCCTAAAGGAGTTGAAATCGATGTGGAGCAGAAAATGTCAAAAGGAATAGATATGACACTAAAACCAGGCGTTCAACAATTAAATGGCGATCAATTGCTCGGATATGTCAGATGGCGCGGTGGTCCGGATAGTGACTTTGGTCGTGTCAAACGACAACAAAAGGTTATGCAAATATTGGCTGATAAAATGGCAAGCGTTCAAGGGGTATTCAAACTACCAAGAATGATTGGAACAATTCAGCCGTACATCCAAACGAATCTTAGTTACGCCAATCTATTAGGAATGGGCACTTCGTTTATATCAGATAGTAATCAAGATATTCAAAAGCTTATGATACCAATCGATGGTACGGCAAAAGACGCAAGGCATTCGGTAGGTTTGGTCCTGGAAATTGAGATGGAAAAGAATAAAGAAGCATTAAAGGCATTTTTAAATGAGTGATGTGTTAAAGGATGATGGATAAGAATAAGGAACCAAGTCATTATGGAATTGGGAGTTACTCTTATCTATCATCCTTCTTTGACTCGTGTAGAAAGAGGTTTGAGTATGATGATTGCGTGGTCCGGCCCTTTCGTTATGGGATCTCTACTTTGACGCATATTCTCAATTTTTACCTTTTTAATTACGAATGATCATATTTATTTTGATAATGACTGAGGGCAAGTAGCGGAAAAATAAACCGGTAGCTGTGATAATGCATATACACATAACCTGGCAAACCTTGGCCCGCTGGATAGTCGTTGGTCCAGTTCTGGCTTTGTCCTTCGCCAATAAGATAAGCGATACCTTTTTCAATGGCAGGTGTAGATGTAGGAGAAATGGATACTAGCGCATCAACGGCCCACGCAGTCTGAGTAAGGGTGCTTGCGCCTAGGGGCATATACTTCTTCCCAATATCGCTTGTGCAAGATTCTCCCCACCCACCATCTTCGTTTTGAATGCTCATCAGCCATTTCGCTGCCTTTTGAATGGCTGGATGATTACTCACAACGCTTGTAGCTCGAAGGCCTGTTAATGCTGCCCAAGTTCCGTAAATATAACAGATTCCCCACCTACCATACCAAGATCCGTTTTTTTCTTGAGAGTGAAACAGCCATTTTACTGCTTTTCTGATGGCGCTTGCGGTTTGTTTGCCATTGGTAAAATTACCGAGAAATTCAAGTGTTCGTCCAGTTAGATCAGGTGTGGAAGGGTCTGTAAGAAAAAATTCTGCTTGTTCGATTGGCAAAAATTGCAACCATTTTTTATCAACATTTTTTTCAAAGGCAGGAAATCCACCATCATCATTCTGTGTCGAAAGCACATAGGCCAACCCACGATTATAGGCAGTTTTTATATATGGCTGAGTGGAGGTGGCTGGATATATCGCCCTTAGTGCAGCCGTTGTGTCATCGATGTCTGGGTTCATCGTGTTGCCGTCCGAAAAGCCCCATCCACCTGGTAGAGCATGAGGATTATGCAGACGCCAATCTCCGTATTTAACTTGCTGCCGGGTGGTCAAATAGTGATTTGCGTTATGAACAATTGGATTATCAGGTTCTAATCCAGCTTCCTGAAGGGCGTAATTAATGAGTGCTGTATTCCAAATTTCAGGCCTTGTGAATTGAATATGCAGCTGTCCATCAATGGAAGTAGCCATGGCTCTTAAGCCTTCAACGGCTTTTAGAATGATCGGATCCTTTTTTGAATAACCTTGTGAGAGTAAAGCAAAAATCATAAAAAATGTAGCACTAAAAAAGTTGTAAAGAGTCCCGTCTTGCTCAATTCGTTCAAGCATATACTTTTTAATACCCTCGACTGCCATTTTATGCAGTAGGGAAGGAAGCCCGATCAGGTTTTTGACACCATAGTAAATCGTTTGAACCAAGGAACGGCCCTCCTCACATCTGAATTCTTCCCAGAGATCGTCTGAACGGGAGGGAAGCAATGCTTCCAAATTAGGCCCTGAAGCAATATTGATCTGAAATTTATGATCAGAGCATAAAAGGAGTGGGAGAAAGTTTGACCTCGCATATAGGGATAAATCATACATGCTAATGGGAAAGGTGGGGGGAAGCAATACAGCTTCGACTGGAATCGGAAAGATAAGCGGCCATTTCAATTGACCGGTAAGTATCAACATAATTTTTGTAATCGAGCTTGCCTTGCTCAACCCTCCGTTAGTAACAATGAATTGTCGAGCCTTTTCCATATGCTCATCATTCTCATGATGCAGACCAGATAAAAGCAATGCATAATAGGCCTCTATTGTCAGTGAAACATTCCCGTCCTGTTCATCATGATATAACTTCCACGCGCCGTTTTTCTCCTGACGGCTTATAATTCTTGCTGCTAAAGCTTGAATGAGTTCATCGTCCCGTATGTCGAGTGCTTTTAATAAAATAATCATAAACGCATCAGGTGTAATGCCGATTTCAAATGGATAGTGCCAAGACCCATCTTCTTGCTGGTCAGTCCGTAGCCGCATGATCAGACGATCGATTTCATTTTTTACATATTGATTCATTACACTCACTCCTTTAAAGACTGCATGAATACACTATTTAACGATATGACTAGCACGCACTTGTTATGAAAAAACTTATATTTATAATGAGTGAAAAGGAAAAGCGGTTAGGAAAAAAGCAATACTGGTTAGTTAAAGGGTCAAAGAGCTGAGTGGGGGGAAAGAGGTTCAAAGCGACTAGCAAAATACCTAAATCGATATTCCTGAAAAGCTAACTTCATCTTTTCATCACAAAACAAAGAGCAAATGCGAGAAGAACTTAGGCATTTGCTCTTTTGGGTAATGAATCGATTATTTCAGTCTGAAAAACAGCTCTTGAAATTCTAGTTTTTTACTTGTTGGTATTCACTTTATCCTTCAGCTGAGCCAGTAAATCACCAGAATCAATCCCTGTAATCATGGCACCATTCAGCTTCGCGTAAGCATACTTCTTACACAGCTTACATTCGCTTAAACATTCATACTCTTTATAGGAAACTTGTGGACTTTTTAAAAATTCTCCATACTCTTCTGCATATTCTTCCTCTAAAAAACGATCCAGGTTCGTTTGGCAGAATTCAAGTGTGACTTTTGGTTTTTTCGTAAATAATTTGCTGATAAATGCCAACATAAAATCTCTTCCTTTATATTAAGCTTTTTCCAGGGAACGTTTACTGTAGCTTGTATTATATCATCCTAAATCTTATCGTGATACTTTGATGATTTTCCTTCAACTACTAAAAAAGGCTAAAAATTAAAAATTCATACTGTTTTGGGTTAATATAATAAAGGGAATACCAGTTTAGCTAAATGAGACTAAAAAATAGAAGATGGATGCCGGGATAACATGTTTACGCTTATATGATTTAGTAAATTGATATGCGACATTCGCCACCATTAATCCAAGAAATGTGGTAGGCCCGACAAGTGCAGTCGATACAGAAGTTAAAATAGCAACTACTATTAATATTCGCTTCATTACATAATCGTAATCGACACCTAAATTAATGGCCTGTGTACTTCCAAGCAACATCACATCTAAATATTTTGCAAATCATAGGAAATAAAGCGTTGTAATAAGCATTAAAATTGCTACTATTAAAAGCAAATCAGTTTTTATATTGTTAAAGCTTGCGAACATTTTGTTTTGAACAATTTGGTATTCGTTTGGATTTATTAATACTTGCGTGAAAGCAGACAAGCTTGAGAGAAGCGTCCCGAAAATCATTCCTATTAGTAGAAGGAAGTAGATATTTCGGCCTCCTTCTTTTCTAAACGGCATTATTCCTATTTTATTAAATAGGCCCTAACATTGCCGCATAGGACTGTGAAGGTATTGGCTAAGTAACGTAGCAATTACTGCGAGCACCGTTAATTTAAACTTATTACTCATATGCCTTTCTCATCATTAATAGATAAATAAATATCACACTGTCAAATACCCCTACTACAAGGCCAATTAGAATTTCAACTGGATAAATAATCAGTCGGCCCACTATGTCGCAGAATTTTTAATAAGGCCGGGTCATTTGCCAAATTCATTGGCCCTTTCATTTAATAAACTCTTAAATTGGCTTTTTTTATATCTTCAATTTCTAGGACAATAAGGTTATCGAAACTTGGTTTTTCATTCCTTACTTTAAAAAATTCTCTGTCTGATTGGGTCCATGGCTATGTCGGAAATTCAAAATGAACTTATATAATTATTGATTTTTGGCAATTTTGTGCTTATAATTTATATGTACTCGAGATTGAGAATCATTTTCATTGTTTTACATACTTGAGAATAAATAGAATATGGGGATAAAAATGAGACTGTGGATGTTAATGATCGCTGCAATCATTCTCTCGTTTATCTCGCTATTTGTTGGTGCAATTGATATTAAGCCGAGCGACCTTCTAGATTGGGATTCTGATAAAACACAAATTTTCTTAATTAGTCGTGTGCCTCGTTTAATGGCAATTATTCTAGCGGGTGCGGGGATGAGTATTGCAGGATTAATAATGCAAAGTGTAAGCCGTAATAAATTTGTCTCACCAACAACGGCGGGTACGCTAGATGCAGCTAAGCTTGGTATTATTATTTCAATGCTTTTCTTTACAAATGTAACGTATTTTCAGCAAATTATATTCAGTTTTGCATTCGCTTTAGTCGGAACGCTAATTTTCATGCAATTACTTGATCGCATTAAATTTAAAGATGTAATTTTCGTACCGCTAATCGGGATTATGTACGGGAATATTTTATCGGCGATTTCGACGTTTTTAGGTTATGAAGCTGAAATTTTACAAAACGTTCAAGCATTCTTCATGGGTAGTTTTACTTTAATCGTATCTGGACGTTATGAATTATTGTATGTAGCTGTCCCAGCCATCATATTAGCTTACATATATGCGAATAAGTTTACGGTAGCTGGAATGGGTGAAGATTTTGCAAAAAATTTAGGACTAAGTTATAAAATGGTTTTAAATTTAGGTTTAGTTTTAGTAGCTATCATTTCGACTACTGTCGTACTAACTGTTGGTATTATCCCTTTCTTAGGGTTAATTGTGCCGAATATCGTGTCGATTTATATGGGGGACAATTTACGTAAAACGATTCCACATAC
Organism: Paenibacillus sp. FJAT-29882; assembly: GCF_001510645.1. Taxonomy (GTDB): domain Bacteria; phylum Bacillota; class Bacilli; order Bacillales; family DSM-1321; genus Peribacillus. Next base: position 363,052 of record NZ_LMVB01000003.1, read on the forward strand.
AATCATGCTAGGAATGGTTTTCTTGCTGGCATGTGATATTCTTAGCCGCTTAGTTGTATACCCTTATGAAATTCCAGTAAACCTAACAGTCGCAGTTTTTGGTAGTGCGATCTTCTTAGTAATGTTATTTAGGGGGAAAGCATATGCGAAAAAATAGTACGAAAATAATTATATTAGCGGTAATTGCGATAATATTCATTTTGCTTTTTGCTTTTTATAATATTCGGGGCGGTTTTGATTATGCCTTCCCACGTCGTTTAGTACGAATTGGAGCAATGGTAATCACTGGGATAGCAATATCATACGCTACAATTATGTTCCAAACAATCACTCATAACCGAATTTTAACGCCTTCTATCATGGGGCTTGACTCGATGTATGAGGTCGTACAAACTGTTATTTTTTTCGCTTTAGGTTCGGCGTCTATTTTTGTTGTAGACCGTTATTTAAACTTTGGAATGGCAATTATTGCAATGATTCTTTTTGCGTTAATTCTATATCGATTCTTATTCCGAGCGGATAAATATCCGATCTTTCTATTATTACTAGCAGGAATGATTATCGGGACATTACTTGGAAGTTTAGTGAATTTCCTCCAAGTAGTGATAGATCCAGTTGAATATCTAAGTTTACAAAGCCGATTATTCGCAAGCTTTAATAACGTTAAGTCAGAGTTATTGTATCTTTCAATGGCGATATTAGGGGCAGCTTTCATCTATGGTAAAAGAATGTTAAGTGATTTAGATGTGATGTCTTTAGGTCGTGATGCGGCAATCAATCTAGGTATAAACTACGATAAAATGGTGCTAAAAGTATTAATTTTATCATCCATTTTGATTGCAACTTCAACTGCACTTGTTGGTCCTATTACATTTTTAGGATTAATCGTATCGAACGTGGCCTATCAATTTATTAATACATATCGACATTCAGTTTTAATTGTAGCATCTAGTTTAATAAGTATTATTGCATTAGTAGGCGGACAGTTTTTGGTATTACACGTTTTCCATTTAAATACGACAATTAGTGTCATTATTAACTTTATCGGTGGTATTTACTTTATTTACTTATTGCTGAAAGAAAGTAGGGCTGCTGGATGATTGAAATCAAAGGTATAACAAAGTATTTTGGCAAAAATCCTGTAGTAGAAAATGTAACAGTGACAATCCAACCAAGAACGATTACGTCATTTATCGGGCCAAATGGTGCTGGTAAATCGACGTTATTGTCCATGGTAAGTCGCTTATTAAATTCTGATACAGGAGAAGTCCTTCTAGATAAAGGTAATGTTAAAAAGATGAAGTCTGATGAATTTGCAAAACGAGTGGCCATTTTAAGACAATCCAATCATTTAAATGTTCGCTTAACAGTTCGAGAGCTAGTGTCATTTGGGCGTTATCCGTATTCAAAGGGTCGACTAAATAGTGAAGATGAAAAATTTGTTGATCAAGCATTAGAATATATGAATTTAACCGATATCCAAGATAAATATTTGGATGAATTATCTGGTGGTCAAAAACAACGTGCGTTTATTTCCATGGTTATTGCACAAGATACAGAATATATCTTATTAGATGAACCGTTAAATAACTTGGATATGAAACATTCTGTTCAAATTATGAAAATTTTACGTAAGCTGGTTGATGAATTAGGTAAGACCGTTGTGATTGTATTGCATGATATTAATTTTGCATCAGTATATTCAGATCGTATCGTTGCTCTTAAAGATGGACGTGTTGTGAAAGATGGTCTAACAAATGAAATTATAAATACTGCTGCATTGCGGGAAATATATGATATGGATATACCAGTCCAAGAACAGGACGGGTGTCGTATTTGTGTATTCTTTAATTCGCATTCGTAAACTTATGATTTAGAAAAGGGTGATTTGGCATGCTTTTCTAAATCATTTTTTTGAATAAAGTTGTATAAAATAAATTAAAAATGAGTTGACCTATCATTTTTACATGTTATAATGATAATGATTATCAATATCATTATAAAGGGAACGGGAGAGAATAAAAAAATGAATAAATGGAAAATTTTAGCTGTAACAACTTTGCTATCTTTAGTTTTAGCAGCATGTGGATCAAATGAAGAAGCAACAACAGATACACCTGAAACTAATACAGAAAAGACAACTGAAGGAACTGAAAAGGCTACTGAAACTTCTGCATTCCCAATGACAGTTGCATCTTTAACTGGTGAAAGAGAAGATAAAGAAGCAGGAACAAAAACGGTGTTTGAAGATGTTACTTTAGAAGCAATGCCAGAACGTATTGTTACTTTAGACTTTGGTTTCTTAGATAATCTTGACGCTTTAGGAGTGGAGGGCGTTGTTGGTCTTCCTAAATCAAATCTGCCAGCAGACTTAAAAGAAAAATATTCTTCTGACGAATATGCTGACTTAGGTACTTTAAAAGAAATCGATTTCGAATTAGTAGCATCACTTGAGCCAGATGTAATTTTCATTTCTGGTCGTCAAGCTCCAATGTATGAACAATTAAAAGAAATTACTCCAAACGTAATATTCGTTGGATCTGATAATGAAGATTATATTAAAGGTATTAAAGAAGGCGCAGAACTTGCAGGGCAAATTTTCGATAAAGAAGAAGAAGCTAAAGCTCTAAATGCAGATTTAGATGCAAAAGTAGCAGAACTTCAAGAAAAAGCTGCAGGTTATGAAAATGCATTAGTAGCTATGTATAATGAGAAGAAAATCGCTGGTTTCGACAATGGTCCAGATTCTCGTTTCGCTTATGTATATAATGACTTTGGATTCAAACCAGTAACTGAAGATATTGAGTCAAGTGCACATGGTTCTGATTTCAGTTATGAGTCAATTTTATCAGCTAACCCAGAAGTGTTATTAATCATTGACCGTAATGCTAATGACGATGATGCACTTAAGACAGATATTGAAAACGACATTATTAAACAAACTCGTGCTTACAAAGAAGGCAAAATCGTTTACCTTTATGGAGGTAACTGGTACTTCGCAAGTGGTGGCGTACCAACTGAAATGGAGAAAATTCAAGAAATCTTAGACGAGTTAAAATAAGATTAACATAAATATTTGACTTCAAAAGAGCAGGCTGTCCATTAAATAGGACAGCCTTTACTATAATTAAGAATTAAGGGGGAAGACAGATGTTTGTTCAAATTCGTAAGTGGACAATTACTGAAGGAAATTCAGAAAAGATATTAGAACGTTTTAAAAAGAAACCCGGCCAAGGCCCATCATTAGTGGAACAAAGAGAAGGTTTTATTAGCCGTGAGTTACTTGTAAAAAATATACGTCGTGGGGAAGAAGAAGTAATTATGATTATCCGCTGGGAGTCTGAAGATGCTTGGAAAGCTTGGGAAAAGAGCCCGGAGCATATTGCTGGTCACAAAGAGAAGATTAAACAACATGGTGGTAAACCACCAAAACCAGACTATATTATTAATATGGAGCACGGTAACTACACTGTAGTAGAATAAGTACCAGACGTTCTCTAGAAGTGTTTTAACTTTTTATTAAGACTCTATAATCCGAACATATTCCCTAGACTTAAATGGTTTATATAAGCGTGATCAAAACAACGAGCAAGTAATTCTACCTTTTTCCTACGATTTCGGTCATATACAGAATCATCAACAATCAACATTTTAGGACGATTTTTATTGACGCGAAACCATTGAATTGTGAAAGTGCTCAAAAGTAGTTAAAAACGGCGCCAATTGAACGTTGGTTGATTTAAGAATCGATAAACAATGTCCTTGGCAGAAATTTTCCGCTTTCTTTGAATCAAGAAGAGAAAACCAATTTTTATGTTGGAAAATCAAGCAAAAGACTAGCTGGAATAAAAATGCATAACTGAAACCAAAGGATTTTTTAATTCCTTCTTGTCGTAAAAGCTTATCGATTTCAAGATCAGAAAAAAACAAAATTAAGTTCTTTTGGTAGTGTTTTCTAGTCAATTACACTAAAAGAACTAGGTGTTTTTCATTTTTACTTAGGTTGTCAAGTAATATATGAGATAGACCCTTAGCTCAATACTTCCAACGATTCATTAGCTATTTCCTATACTAAACTTAACGATTATTAACCGTTAAGTTTAGTATGAGGCACTACTAATTCTTCGGCTAGTGCAGCCAGTCTCTGTTCCACATCGCCGTTCACAATCACGTTTTCGTTGTAACATGCGCTTTAAAGTATGAAAGAATCGGCCGCAAATGGTTTTCTGCTACAAGCATATGCATATTGGAGCCTGCAGTAGAAACATAACCGACAACCTTTCCTTCAAAAAGGGTAGTTGGCAAATGATCAAACAGATTTTTTAAAGCGCCTGTTAAGGAAGACTGATAAACAGGTGTCGCAATAACAAAAAAATCAGCTTGCATGATTTTGTTAATGACCGTTCGTGTGTCCTCATTGTATGCATCAAAAGGTCTCCCATCGACAAACTCCACTTTATAGTCTTTTAAATCAAGAAGCTCTGTCTCAATATGTGGATGTTGGCCTGCTTTCGTTAGCACCTCATTTACAGAAATAGCCGTTTTTGCCCCAATTAATGCCCCTGATATACCTAATAATTTCATGATGATCCTCCATGCTAATCAGTATTATTGCGTTAGTTGGGGGCAAATGTTGGTCGAGAGAGTCTTTACCTTTTCGACAACACTGGGTATCATCATTCACTAACTTCGAATACATTGTCGAAAAAATCCTGATTATCTATTCGTAGTTGATCGAGATGCAGTTGTAGGTGATGGAGCTGTTGCTAAAACAACGATAGAAAATGATTTAGTAAAAGGTACAAAAGCTTTCAAAGAAGGGAATATCATCTATTTAGACCCTGCATACTGGTACCTATCAGGCGGTGGACTTGAATCCGTTCAGGAAATGGTGAATGAAATTGCTGAAGGTCTTAAATAATTCTAAAAAACAAACTAAGAATGTCTTAAAGGGACCGCCCCCGTAGCCTATAAAGGATAAAGCGTTAGTTTAACGCACCTAATTCTTTATAGTAGCTGCGGGGTCTGGTCCTTTGCACGTAAGACAAACTTCGTTTATTTTTTTGTTGTGAACAGGACTTTTTTTGATACAAAGAAAACTGGACGAAGTTTTTAAGTGGAATCCTCAATTTGCCTGTCCGTATCAAGCGTAAACAGCACCATCCCCACAAGAAACCAACTTCTAATCGAGATTTCCCATCATATACTTGTCGGTTTAGCGCAGATTGTGCCGACTTAGACGTTTACTACAGGAAACGGCCGATTTTAATCAAAGTTCCTAAATAAGTACTTGAGTTTTGTTTATCGTTTGTAATTTAGTGGAAAAAATAGTGGGGTTGTGATATAATAAAAGGATTCAAATCAAGAATACTGTTACAATTATCTTTCTGACAGATGCTAAGTTTATTTACTATTCATTCGGAACTTTGTAAAGGCAGTGTAAAAGCAACCGGAATTGCAGTGGAATAGGGATGGATTGAGACTGCATTTGTACTTGGGGAATATGGAAATGAAAAAAAGTGATATTTAATGGAAGTTCAAGTGAAAGTCCGTTATAGTAGTATTTGTGACGTTAGAAATAAGCATTAATTTGTTATCTTTTTCGGATCGTGTTCATATGATAATGAGTATTTAGCACCTTTCATTGTCTATACTGAATTGTTACAATTTCTTTACAATATAATGCGAATGGGAATAAAAGGATAATCACTCAACTAATCTTGACTTATTGAATGAAAGTGATACTATGTATTTTATGCTCGAAATGTCATTTACTTATCAAGATAAATAATCAGGATCTGTATCATCGATTAAGGCTCAGATTACTAGATTAATAGAGGTGAAACATGAATAATTTTCTTAAAAAGGGTCAAAGCATTTTACAAACTAAACTTCTTAGTTTCTTCATAATAGCAGTTACATTATTTTGGATTAAAACATATATTGGCTATCAGGTGGAATTTAATTTAGGGATTGATAACAAACTTCAATCGTTTCTACTACTCATTAACCCGATTAGTTCAGCGATCCTATTCTTTGGAATAGCATTGTTGGCCAAGGGGAAAAAGACATATAAATGGGTGATTCGGTTAAATTTCATTTTATCAGCCGTCTTATTCTCTAATATCGTTTATTACCGTTCTTTTACGGACTTCATTACTTTACCAACACTTACTCAAGCATCAAATTTTGGTGACTTAGGTCCAAGTGTCATGGCATTATTCAATCCGTATGATATTTTGTATTTCTTGGATACAATCATCTTGATCGTATTGTATTATTCTAAAGCAATCAAACCAAGTGAAATTAAAATGAAACGCCGTACGGTTGCAATGGTCTTCCTTGCTGGACTTGCTATTTTCTCAGTAAACCTTGCTTTAGCGGAAAAAGACCGTCCGCAACTACTTACTAGAACATTTGACCGTAACTATATTGTTAAATATTTAGGCATGTACAATTACATGGTATATGACGCAGTACAAAATACGAGAACATATGCACAGCGTGCAACGGCAAACAGCACAGACATTGCTGAGATTGTCAATTTTACAAAAGCGATGTATGCTGAGCCAAACCCAGAATATTTCGGTGCTTCAAAAGGTAAGAATGTGATTTATCTTCATTTGGAATCGATGCAGAATTTCCTTATTGATTACAAGCTTAATGGAGAGGAAGTTACACCATTCCTAAATTCATTAGCGCATAGCACAGACTTTATGTATTTTGATAATTTCTTCCATCAGGTTGGTCAAGGTAAAACATCTGATGCAGAGTTTATGCTTGAAAATTCATTGTACGGTTTGCCACAAGGTTCAGCATTCACGACACATGATCAAAATACGTATCAAGCTGCACCAGCTATTTTAGGTCAAAAAGGGTATACGTCTGCTGTTTTTCATGGTAACTATAAGACTTTCTGGAACCGCGATAAAATTTATAAAGCACTTGGGTTTAATCGTTTTTACGATGCAAGCTATTACGATATGAATGTAGAAGATACAATGAGCTATGGCTTGATGGATAAGCCTTTCTTTCAAGAATCCATTCCGATGCTTGATAAATTGCCACAGCCATTTTATTCGAAGTTTATAACGGTGTCACACCATTTCCCGTATTCGATAAACCAAGACTTAACAACAATCGCACCTCATACAACGGGTGATAAGTCAGTTGATAATTACTTCCAAACGGCCAGATATGCGGATGAAGCACTTAAAGAGTTCTTTACCTATTTAAAGGAATCCGGCTTATATGATAATTCCGTAATCGTGATGTACGGTGACCATTATGGAATCTCAGAAAACCATATGAGAGCTATGTCTCAAGTACTTGGAACTGAAGTTGGGGAATTCGAAAACGCACAACTACAACGTGTGCCTTTACTGATTCATGCACCAGGTGTCAAGGGTGGAGTCAACCATACGTATGGCGGACAAATTGACTTAATGCCGACACTTATGCATTTACTAGGTGTAGAAACGAAAGAGAATGTTCAATTTGGTACAGATTTATTGTCTAAAGATCATCACCAATTAATTCCATTCCGAAATGGAGATTTTATTACACCATCTGTAACTTCTCTCAAAGGAAAATACTATGATACGAATACAGGGGAATTAATCGAAGAAACGGAAGAGATTGCTGCGGATAAACAACTTGCGCAAAAACTACTTCAGTACTCCGATAAGGTTGTGAATGGAGATTTATTACGCTTCTATACACCTAAGGGATTCACGCCAATTAAACCTTCTGACTATAATTATAACAATGAAGAAGATAAAGAAACTCCGGTGGAAAATACGGTGGAAACATCTACTCAAGAAACATCTGGAGAATAAAGGAACAGGCAGGAAGAATACTCTTCTTGCCTGTTTTTTTTGTGTGAAGGATATGGTACAGGGCCTCGCGACTTACTAATATAGCCAATCTCTTAACGGGTATACTCATTTTATCGAGAAAGCAGCCAAAATTTCAGCTCCGCATCGCCACCATTGTGATTAGATGAGTGTAGCGTTTTTAATGAGAGATCCTTCAAAAGTAACTGATGGAAATTTAACGCCATTTTAGGTTTTGTATGCAAATAAACGAAAATTTGGCACTGGCATGCAAATCATAAATCCCGCTCGAAAAGCGTTAGTTCTGGCGTGAAAATCCTCCATTCTGGCGCGTAAATTTGATTTCCGGATTGTCATTTGATTAAAAAGTAGGCCGGTGCAGATAACAGGACCAGTATTTTACATGGAAGGAATTGTTGCAGGAGATTTAGTTGGGTTCTTACATATTTCATCTTCTCTGGCGAACACTAAATTTGTAATAATGAAAAAGGAGTGATGGATATGAAGAACGCAATTATGGTGGGTGGAATAATAGCAACACTATTTGTTGGAGGATGTACAGCCAACAATACTAAACAGGGTAGTGAGAAAATAGGTGTGAATCATCCGACAGGTGTGAATCATCCGACAGACGTAAATCATCCGACAGACGTAAATTATGACAGAGCCATGTTTCCGAATGAAGCCCAAAATGTACGAAATAATGTCAACTATAACACAAGGAATGTCACATATAATAATGATATTAGAGAGGGGAGCAACCTTTCTGCTGAAGTCGATAAGCTAAAAGAAGTGAAGCATTCTACAGTAATGGTGATGGGAAACAGTGCCTATGTTGCAGCCGACTTATCGGACAAAGGAAGCAATGAGTTAGCGAAGAATGTAGAGGAGAAAATTGCTGACAAAGTAAGGGCAGCTGATGCAACGATTGAAAACGTGTACGTGTCTTCAAGCCCTGACTTCATTGATCGTATGCAAGGCTATTCGACTGATGTGAGGAATGGTCATCCAATCGCAGGATTTACTGATGAGTTCACTGAAACGGTGAAACGCGTCTTCCCATCTGCACATTAATGATTGTAAGGGAAGATAGCATCATACCTGCTTATAAAGTGATGCAAGAATATCAAATACCTTGACTTAATTAATATGATAAGAAGCTATCCCGTACAAAAAAGGGTCAGACCTCACATGAATAGTGTGAAGTCCGACCCTTTTGGGATATCTTTGTTATTATTTAGTTTCGAAATCACAGTCTTTTAAAGGGATTAATTTTGTTTTGTTTTTAACTTTATAGACGAGCCAAACGATTAAGAAAAGAGGTAAACCAATATAAGAAACAAGTACTCCGTTCCAATCGACCCCGCTTCCCGTAAAGGCTTGGTAGTTTTGACCTAATATAATGAAAATACATAAAAATAGTGCTAATAATGGACCGAGTGGGAACCACTTTGCTCGATATGGAAGATCCTTTATGTCGTGTCCTTGTGCGATATAGGCTCTGCGGAAGCGGTAATGGCTGATGGCAATCCCGAGCCAAGTAACAAATCCAGCCATCCCTGACGCGTTTAACAACCAAATATAAACGGCACCATCGCCGAAGAAAGTCGTTAAGAAAGCTAGTGATCCAACTAAAGTAGTTGCGATTAAGGCATTAACTGGCACACCTCTTTTATCCAATTTCCCTAAGAATTTGGGTGCTTTACCATCGCGTGCTAAATCCCAAAGCATACGAGTAGAAGCATACATGCCTGAGTTACCTGCAGACAAGACAGATGTTAAAATAATGGCGTTCATGACGGATGCAGCGAAGGCAAATCCTGCGCGTTCAAAAACGAGTGTGAATGGACTTACAGAAACCGCATCACTTAATAATCGTTCATCTGTGTATGGAAGAATCATCCCGATGACAAAAATAGATAAAATGTAAAAAAGGAGGATTCGCCAAAATACAGTGCTAATTGCTTTTGGAATATTTTTTTCTGGCTCTTCGCTTTCTCCAGCAGCTACGCCGAGTAATTCAGTCCCTTGAAAAGAGAAACCCGCTGCCATGAAAATTCCTAGGATGGCAAAGAATCCGCCATTAAAAGGTGCATCCTCGATTGTGAAGTTTGTAAAGCCAATAGACTCTCCGCCCATAATGCCAAAAATCATTAAAAATCCAGTAATAATAAAGATGATGACTGTTACAACTTTAATCAGTGCAAACCAAAATTCCGCTTCTCCAAAGCCTTTAACAGACATATAGTTGAAGCCGAACATAATGACAAGTGCCAGTGCACTCCACATAACTGAAGGACTTTCTGGAAACCAAAATTTCATAATGAGTACAACCGCAGCAAGCTCCGCGGCAATCGTAATTGCCCAGTTATACCAATAGTTCCAGCCGATTGCAAAACCAAAAGCCGGATCAACAAAATTCGTGGCATACACTTTGAATGAACCAGCTACTGGCATGTAGGCTGCCATCTCGGCAAGACTGGTCATTAAGAAATAAACCATGATTCCAACAGCTGCATAGGCGAGCAGCGCTCCACCTGGACCAGCAGTATGAATAGCGCCACCACTTGCCAAAAATATCCCAGTTCCGATTGATCCTCCAAGAGAAATCATCATCAGATGGCGTGCTTTAAGAGTTCTCTTTAATTGAGTAGGGTTAGATGTTTTGGTTGAATTCGCCAATGATCGTGTACACTCCTTTTCTGTGAAAAAGGGGCGGGGCTTCGCAAAAATCAGCTCCGTACCGCCACCTTCATAAGGTGATACAATTTGAGTGCCTGAACCTTTTCATCGTTTTAGTTGGGATCAGATGCTCATGGATGTTTTTTTATGATGGAAGGTTAAATGGTATTTAAGGCAAATAAAAAAACAACAGTCGAAAAAGATCGACGGCTGTTTGATGAGTCCGTTAAATCCTTCCGAAGATAGCCCTCCACGTTACTAAACGTGACAGTGATGTTCCTGTTCGGAAACATCGCCAGCATGGATAGTCAATGATTTATCCAAACTTCGGCAATTTATCCTTTCAAACGGAGTCATCAATTTCATTGAATCTCGTCCGCTTTACTATTATAAGTTGCAGCCTCTATCCCATCGGTGAATGGGAATATTTAATTAAATATGATTGTAGTATAGTATAATTCAAATGGACAAGCAATGTTTAATTTTGAAAGGGAAGTAATAATTAGACAAGAATAGATGAAAAGACCCAATACATTGGAGCGAACAAAGAGAAAATTTGGACCATTATGTTTACAGTTTTTTAGTTTAACCTCTTGTTCGAATTCGCACTTGTAACGACGATTTTTATTGTAAAGAAAAAGGCATTTGATTCTGGATTGGCTTGCGCGATAGGAATCCCGGTCGTTTTCTTTCACTATTTATTAATGGGCTATTACAGCAGGGATGCTAAATGCTTCGATAGCAGGATGTATGGTCAGTGTTGCGGGTGTGATCTTTGGATTGGCTTTTCTATTTTCGCCAAGTCAGGGACTTGTAACCACCTACATGAAGAGAAGGCGACTTAGCGCAGAAAGATGATAAGTTGGGACTTCGTGGGGGAAAATCAATATACGATATAGTTGTGATTTTGTCTGTTTACAGTATAATGGATAGGTGTACGAAAGGGAGTATTTTCTCAAAAATATGCTATGGATCATAGTTCCCTTAATCCTTCTTATGGGAGAGTTATATGGAATCAAATAATAAAATTTCATCCAGAATTGATTATACCTTAGCTTTTATACTATTTCTTCTGTTTATTACGAGCTGTATTGCGATATACAGTGCGCAGACATCTGGGCAGTATGTAAATAACTTTTTAATTCAACAAGTATTTTGGTACGCGGTTGGTGTAGGCATTGTTGCAGCCATCATTACCTTTGATTCAGATCAATTAAAGAAAATAACTTGGTATGCGTATGGCTTTGGGCTTTTTCTACTTTTCTTGCTAGTGGTAGCTCCAGATACGTTAGCTCCTAACATAAATGGAGCCAAGAGTTGGTTTGTCATTCCCAAAGTGGGTTCGATACAACCATCAGAATTCATGAAGACGTTTTTGATCGTCGCTCTTGCCAATGTGGCGACTACTCATCATGAAAAAAATCCAATGAAGACGATTAAAACGGATTTCTGGCTGTTGTTGAAATTAGGTCTTGTAACGATGCCGCCGATTATGTTAGTTATGTTACAACCCGACTTAGGAACTTCCCTTGTCTTAATTGCGATTTTAGTTGGAATCATTTTTGTTTCAGGTGTTTCATGGAAGATACTAACACCCATTTTTGCAGGTGGGGCAGCAGTCGCAGGAACGATATTTTATTTTGTTCTATGGCATCCTGATATTTTAGAAAAGTATCTAGGAGTTAAGCAATATCAATTTGGACGGATTTATTCTTGGTTAGATCCTTATAATTACGCCAGTTCAACAGGGTATCAATTAACGAAATCATTGCTGGCTATCGGATCAGGCCAAACGACAGGGAAAGCATTAGAAGGTGGAATCGGCGCTAGAGAGGTGTATTTGCCGGAAAGTCATTCGGATTTCATCTTTAGTGTAATTGGCGAAGAATTCGGCTTTCTTGGGTCCAGTATTGTCGTTAGTTTGTTTTTCTTGCTGATCTATCACATTACGAAATCTGGAATGGACACGAAGAATAATTTCTATACGTATATTTGTGTGGGTGTAATTAGTATGATTACATTCCATGTATTTCAAAATATTGGCATGACGATTGGCGTTTTGCCGATTACAGGTATTCCGCTTCCTTTCATTAGTTATGGTGGAAGTTCGCTGATGGGGAATATGATGGCGATGGGTTTAATTTTTAGTATTCGATATCATTATAAGAAATACATGTTTTCTACCAATAAATAAGAGAAACGCAAGCGTTAGACACCAACGAGGACTCGAAAAAACATAAAGTGAAACTTCCATCAGTGGGGGTATTACAGCCTGTTAAGCCAGGATAAAGTCACTTGCAAAGGAGTATTGATATGAACGATCAATTTACTGAGCAATTTGATGGTTTGATTGAGAAATATACGGAACTTCTTACTGGAGAAAGTGATCTTGAACTTCAGGAAAAAGTCCGGTACTGGGCACTTTATTCGTATATTGCCAAATCCATGCCTGCCCTTGCTAAGCATTGGAATTCAACTTATCCAGAGGCAAAACAAGAAATGGTTAAGCTGATTCAGGAAATAAAAAAACTGAACGACGACTATCGAGAACAAAAGGAGAAGGCTTAGCCTTCTCCTTTTGTTCGGTATAAATGTTATCCTGCATTAACAGGAAGTAAGACCCCTATTAATTGACGTTTCACTTTATTGTATTCCAGCATCATAAGGGAATTGGTTTTTATAGCCACTGAATTGTTGGTAGGCTTGACCGACTTTTTGAGGGTCTTCTTTTTCAAGAGTATACCAGCCTTTTTCGAACATTAAGTAATAGAGCTCCCTTTGCGCTGTCTCTACTTCGGTATAAATGGATTGAATATCCTGATACAAAGTCTGATTGCTCAATTCATTCAATGCCACTCCATAAGAACTTTTTAAATATTTTTCTGTACTTAGTATATCATTAACGAAATCACGTTCATTCATTTGCGGTGTCTTTGGAATGGGAGCTTCAGGGTTTTGTACTTTATTTTGATTGGGCAATTTGCATATCTCCTTTCATCATGATTATTGGAGCTGTTGACTTTGTTTGGCTGGATCAAGATGTGTAAGGATGGTATTATAATGGCGCTGATGCATTAGGCCATATTTATTTAAGGCTTGCACGACTTGTTGATCTTGGCATTGAGCGGCGAAAAAATGAGCTTTCTTCATAGCAAGTAAATTCCAGGACAGCATATCTTTTAAATAAAGGCTATCTTTCGTTGAAACCATTTTTGGTGGCTGTTTCATAGTGCCAACAGGTACATTACTCTGTGGTTGGTTTCCTTGAACATTTTCTTGCATCATATCCACCTCCTTAAAATGATGTTTTTCTAAAGAATACTGTTGTTACAAGCGTTACATACCATGGAGAGTAACGAGTTTACCCCGATTTAACAGTTAATCCCACAACTCTATTTTGCAAAAGAATCAAGAAAAAATAGGAAGGAAATAAACAGCCTGTAAAACGTAACTACCCTCAGTGGAGGATGAAACGGATGGACGTTTCACTTTATTTTTTAAATTGATTGTTTGTACTGTTCACTTTGTTTTGTCCATGTCCTTCAACACCAGGACCTGCGTTTCCTTTCACGCTCGCCGCACTTACTGCAGCTTTGGATGGATTATCTTTACGCTTGACCATTTGCGAATCACCTCCTACCTCGTTATTCTTTGTGGTTAGAGAAATAATATGTCACCATTTGTTGAATGAAAAAATGACGTTTTTAGCCATTAAAGATTGCGCAATTTTCTGAAATATTCTATATTTAAAGTAGGAGAGAGGTCGCTTATTTTTAATGAAAAAATGAATGAGTATTCATTCAAGACATTTGAATAAGGGGGATTGAATTTGGTGCGACAAATCAGAAGGGCTGCTGTTCTGGGGTCAGGGGTTATGGGCTCAGGGATTGCCGCACACCTTGCTAACATAGGAATTCCAACTTATCTTTTAGATATCGTTCCCGCGGAGCTTACAGAGGATGAAAAGAAACAAGGATTGTCACTTAAAGATAAAGCGGTGAGAAATCGAATCAGCCAAACGTCTATTCAAAAGCTATTAAAACAAAAGCCCGCACCGCTTACTTCAAAAAGCAAACTTGCATTGATCGAAGCCGGTAACTTTGAAGATGACTTAGAAAAGCTTGCTGAAGTGGATTGGGTGATTGAAGTTGTTGTTGAAAACCTGCAAGTGAAAAAAGACATTTTCGCAAAAGTGGATCAATATAGAAAGCAAGGTAGTATCATTAGCTCCAATACATCAGGCATTTCGATCGAAGCTATGGCGGATGGGCGTTCGACGGACTTTCAAAAGCACTTTCTAGGCACTCATTTCTTTAACCCACCACGTTATTTAAAGCTACTTGAAATTATCCCAACAAAATTGACTGATCCAAAGGTACTCTTATTTATGAAACAATTTGGTGAAGATGTCCTCGGAAAAGGGGTTGTTGAAGCAAAAGATACCCCAAACTTCATTGCTAACCGAATTGGAACATATGGTTTACTCGTAACTGTACAAGAAATGTTAAAAGGCGGTTACAGTATCGGTGAAGTAGACTCCATTACAGGACCGATGATTGGCAGACCGAAAAGTGCAACGTTTCGTACACTTGATGTTGTGGGGTTAGACACATTTGCTCATGTAGCAAAAAATGTTTATGACCAGGTGGATGGTAAAGAGAAGGAAGTCTTTCGGATACCTGATTTTGTAACAAAAATAGTTGAAAGAGGGTGGCTGGGAAGCAAAAGTGGCCAGGGATTTTTCATGAAAAAAGGAAAAGAAATTCTTGAACTTAATCCGCAAACCCTGGAATACGGACCGAGAAAGAAACTAAAAACAGCCTCTACTGAAATGAGCAAACAGGCAAAAGGCTATTCAAATCAAATGAAGGCGCTCATTTATTCGGATGATCGTGCCGGACAGCTCTTGTGGAAAATATTAACCCCAGTACTTACTTACTCTGCTACACAACTTGGTGAAATTGCAGACGATATCGTGGCAATCGATCAAGCGATGAAGTGGGGATTCGGCTGGTCAAAAGGTCCGTTTGAAACATGGGATGCGATTGGACTAGAGAAGTCCGTTACGCAATTAGAGCAAGAAGGCATTCATGTACCAGAATGGGTAAAAGAAATGCTC
The DNA here is from genome assembly GCF_001510645.1 of Paenibacillus sp. FJAT-29882. Taxonomy (GTDB): domain Bacteria; phylum Bacillota; class Bacilli; order Bacillales; family DSM-1321; genus Peribacillus. Next base: position 378,688 of record NZ_LMVB01000003.1, read on the forward strand.
AGAAACGGATTCACTCACTTTTACAAAGAAAATGAACAAGGTGAAACACTGTACTTCCATCATGGTAAATATAAGCAACTCATCGAAAATCCTAAAGCAATCAATTTGAAAAAAGTGAAAAAGCAAAAAGGGGTCATCAAAAAGAACGCTGGCGCAAGCTTAATCGATATCGGTGATGGTGTGGCATTGCTAGAATTCACCTCACAAAACAATGCAATAGGACTTGATATCATTCAAATGATTAACTTTGCAATTGAGGAAGTAGCCACAAATTACAAAGGTCTTGTCATTGGGAACCAGGGGAAGAACTTCTGTGTCGGAGCGAATATCGCATTAATGCTAATGGAAGCCCAAGATGACAATATTTTCGAACTAGATATAGTCATCACTCAGTTCCAAAAAGCCATGTTGAAGATTAAATACAGCCCGAAACCAGTTGTTGCTGCACCATTTAATATGACTTTAGGTGGAGGGGCTGAAGTGTGTCTTCCGGCGGCTCGTATTCAGGCATCTTCGGAAACATACATGGGTCTTGTTGAAGTGGGAGTTGGTTTAATTCCAGGCGGCGGTGGAGCGAAGGAACTGTATTATAAGACGATAAAGAGTTTACCAAAAGGTGTGGAAGTTGATTTACAGAAAGTCGTAAATAAAGTATTTGAAATGGTGGCTACGGCAAAGGTTTCCTCTTCAGGAGAAGAAGCACATGAAAATAATTTCTTGAATGTCACAGATGGAATTAGTGTGAATCCAGATCACTTAATTTATGATGCGAAGCAAGCTGTTCTTGCATTACATGAGCAAGGCTATACGGCTCCGATAAAGACAAAAATTCCAGTAGTCGGCGAATCGGGATATGCAACCCTTCTACTAGGAGCTGAGTCGATGCGTCTAACAGGATATATCTCTGAACATGACATGGTCATAGCGAAAAAGCTTGCCTTTGTTCTTGCAGGCGGGATGGTGCCATTTGGTACAGAAGTGGATGAACAATACTTATTGAACTTAGAAAAAGAAGCATTCCTAAGCTTAATTTCTATGCCGAAATCTCAACAGAGAATGCAACATATGCTTCTTAAAGGAAAGCCGCTACGCAACTAATCTTGATAATCGTTCATATAGCATTACAGAATAATGACTTACATGTATCCCAGATTCACGGAAAGTCAAAACTCCACTGATTGAAGTTTCATTTTACGAAAGGAGGGTCCTCATGAGAGAAGCGGTAATAGTAGCTGGAGCAAGAACGCCAGTTGGGAAAGCGAAAAAAGGCTCTCTTGCAAAAGTACGCCCGGATGACTTAGGTGCTCTTGTTGTGAAAGAGACATTAAAACGTGCTGGCGATTATGAAGGAAACATTGATGATTTAATCATTGGTTGTGCCATGCCAGAAGCAGAACAAGGCTTAAACATGGCAAGAAACATTGGTGCACTGGCCGGCTTGCCTCATTCTGTGCCGGCCATTACGATCAATCGCTATTGTTCAAGTGGTTTGAACAGTATTGCCTATGGTGCAGAAAGAATCATGCTCGGGTTTAGCGATACAGTCATTGCCGGTGGAGCAGAATCAATGAGTATGGTGCCAATGATGGGACATGTAACTCGTCCGAATGCGAAGCTCGCAGAAACGGCTCCTGAGTATTATATGGGAATGGGGCATACAGCTGAAGAAGTAGCGAAGAAATTCGGCATCTCTCGTGAAGACCAAGATGCTTTTGCAGTTCGTAGCCATCAAAAAGCTGCAAAAGCAATTGCGAATGGAAAATTTGCTGATGAGATTGTTCCTGTTGACGTGACGATTCATTCTGTTGGTGCAGATTTAAAGCCAGAGTCAAGAAGCTATCAATTTACGACAGACGAAGGTGTACGTGAAGGGACCACGATAGATATTCTAAGCAAATTACGACCAGCCTTTTCAGTAATGGGATCCGTAACAGCGGGTAATGCATCACAAACAAGTGATGGAGCGGCGGCTGTTATGGTCATGGATCGAGAGAAAGCAACTTCACATGGCTTGGTTCCATTGGGGAAATTTCGTTCATTTGCAGTAGCTGGCGTTCCTCCTGAAATCATGGGGATTGGTCCGGTAGCGGCGATACCTAAAGCATTAAAACTAGCGGGACTTGCGCTCTCAGATATTGGTTTATTTGAATTGAATGAAGCGTTTGCTTCTCAATCGATCCAAATCATCCGTGAGCTTGGTCTAAATGAAGAAATTGTGAACGTAAATGGCGGTGCAATTGCCCTCGGCCATCCACTTGGTTGTACCGGTGCAAAATTAACACTTAGCCTGCTTCATGAAATGAAACGAAAGAATCAGCAATTTGGAGTAGTAACAATGTGTATCGGCGGCGGAATGGGAGCTGCTGGAGTATTTGAATTGATCGGGTAATAACTTGTGCGGTAGAAAAAAGGGGTCTGACCCCGAAGTCAACTTCCGGAGATAAGGCGATTTAAGTGGAATTTACAGATTGATTAATTGAGGGGTCTGACCCAATGATCAGATTAGGAGGCACGAGAAGATGGCTAACGAAACTGAAAAGTTAATCAAAGGCGGCGGTTTTTTAGTAGAAGACATTACGTATGATCAAATGTTCACCCCAGAGGATTACACAGACGAGCAAAAAATGATTGCAAAAACAACGGAGGATTTCGTCATTAATAAGGTAGTACCAGAAGTTGAATATTTAGAGAAGCACGAATTCGATCGTTCAGTAAAATTGTTGAAACAAGCCGGTGACCTTGGACTACTAGGAGCGGATGTTCCAGAAGAATACGGTGGACTCGGTCTTGATAAAGTCAGCTCAGCATTAATTGCTGAAAAAATGTCTCGTGCAGGTGGTTTCGGAATTACACACGGTGCTCATGTAGGAATTGGATCTCTGCCAATCGTTCTTTTCGGGAACGAAGATCAAAAACAAAAATACCTGCCATTGCTTGCAACTGGTGAAAAAATTGCCGCTTACGCTTTGACTGAGCCGAGCTCAGGCTCAGATGCTTTAGGAGCAAAAACCGTAGCAAAACTGAATGAAAAAGGAACTCACTACGTATTAAACGGTGAAAAACAATGGATCACCAATTCAGCTTTTGCAGATGTATTCATTGTATATGCAAAAATCGATGGGGAAAAATTCTCAGCATTTATCATTGAACGTGAATTCACTGGTGTATCTGTCGGTGCTGAAGAGAAGAAAATGGGTATCAAGAGTTCGTCTACACGTACGTTGATCCTAGAAGATGCCGAAGTGCCGGTTGAGAATCTTCTTGGTGAAGCTGGTCGTGGACACGTTATTGCTTTCAATATTTTAAATGTCGGACGTTATAAATTAGGTGTAGGTGTAGTCGGTGGAGCTAAGCGTGCCTTCGAATTGACCGCTAGCTATACGAACCAAAGGCAACAATTTAAAACAGCCATATCTTCTTTTAACTTAACAAAGGAGAAATTGGCGACAATGGCTGCGAGAATTTATGCAGCAGAAAGTTCTGTTTACCGTACAGTTGGTCTTTTTGAACAAAGAATGAGTCAGCTGTCTGATGAAGAGGTAAAAGACGGCAAGGCCGTTGCAGCATCCATTGCCGAATATGCGATTGAATGTTCATTAAATAAATTCTTTGCGACTGAAGTTTTGGACTATGTTGTGGACGAAGGCGTTCAGCTACATGGAGGCTATGGTTTCATGCAAGAATACGAAATTGAACGTGCATACCGTGATTCCAGAATCAATCGTATCTTTGAAGGAACGAATGAAATCAATCGTTTATTGGTGCCGGGAACATTCTTGAAAAAAGCGTTAAAAGGCGAATTGCCCCTTCTGCAAAAAGCTCAAACTCTAAAAGAAGAGTTATTGATGATGATGCCTGAGGAACCAGGTGATGAGCTATTGGCACAAGAAAAAATGCTAGTAAGAAATGCAAAGAAAATCGCTTTGCTTGCTGCAGGGCTCGCTGCACAAAAATTCGGACCTAAGCTTGAAGAAGAGCAAGAAATTCTAGTGAACATTGCTGATATTGCATCTCTTACTTATGCCGCTGAATCAGTTCTTTTACGTACAGAAAAAGCAATCGCTACAACTGGAATAGAAAAGAACCAACAAAAAGTTCTTTACACAGAAATCTTCGTTCAAGAAGCGTTCAATGAAATCGAGCAGCATGTAAAAGAAACATTAATTGCTGTAGAAGTAGGTGACCCATTGCGTATCATGCTTTCTTCCCTTCGCAAATTAACTAGACACATGCCAATCAATGTTATTGCCAAAAAGCGTGAAACCTCTGTTAAATTAATTGAAGCAGGAAAATTTGTGTTATAAAGTGAAACTTCAATAAGTGGGGGGAGCTTCATCCCCCACTTATTGTTAGTCCCGTTCTAGAGTCACTAATATCTCCGCGCAGCGTAGATAAAGCGACTCTACGAACCCGATTCAATGAATCACAGACTAAGTACGCCGCGTCCTGCGGCAACGTCTGTGTGACCCACATCCTGTGGGCCTCAACTAAACCTTTGAAAATCACAAAGGTAAGTTTCACTGTATCTCACCAATCGGGCTTTTACAGGCAGTTATCCTCCAACTAGGCTTCCTCGATTCCTCTGAGCCTTGAGGTGGGGGTTTTACTGCCCGTTAATGCGGGATAAATTTAGAAACGAGAAAAGATTCCCGATTCGGACCTAGAGTTTAAGCATCTCCAGTGTTCAATATTTCTGGGAGTCTTTTTCTATTTTCGTTGCTGAATCTTTTGTGTTGCTATTGAAAAAAGGGTATTCTATCAATAGGTGGTGAGAAAATGTCCTTAACATTTTATTGGTATCCAAAATGCGGAACTTGCCGCAATGCTAAGAAGTGGCTTGATGCACATGAACTTACATACAAAGACATCCACATCGCGGAAAATCCGCCTTCAAGTTCTGAATTGAAAGAGTTGTTCCATAACAGTGGTCTCGATTTAAAGAAATTCTTCAACACAAGTGGTCAAAAGTATCGTGAATTGGGTTTAAAGGATCGTTTGAAAGAGGCATCTGAACAAGAAATGTTGGAAATTCTGGCTTCTGATGGGATGTTAATAAAACGTCCGATTGTTACGGATGGCAGGAAAGTAACGGTAGGTTTTAAAGAAGAAGAATTTGAGAAGAACTGGATCTAAAGTTTGTACTTCCAAATTGAAAAATCTACTTATATACTATAAGAGAGTTACTACTACATACTTGGAGGGATTTACTAATGACAACACCAAAAGAATTACGTTATTCAGAAGAACATGAATGGGTAAAAACAGAAGGCGAAACGGTTCGTATCGGGATTACACACTTTGCGCAATCAGAGCTTGGTGATATTGTGTTTGTTGAGCTTCCAGAAGTAGGCGATGAAATTAAAGCGGACGAGCCATTCGGTAGCGTTGAATCTGTAAAAACGGTTTCTGAATTATACGCACCGATCAGTGGTAAAGTCGTTGCAGTGAATGAGGATCTAAATGATAGCCCTGAGTTTGTAAACGAGTCTCCTTATGAGAAGGCTTGGATGGTGGTAGTCGAGCCGTCTGACAGCACTGAAATTGAGAAATTAATGACAGCAGAGGCATACGAAGAAATGACTAACGAAGGATAAGATGTTAAATGAGGAAGGCTGTAGCAATGGTCTTCCTTGTTTATTATTCGGGCAATAGGTAGGCCACTTGTTTCAAGTTTCTAGTATTTTGAAAGAACTCAAGATGGGTGATGATGTTGTTCATGCAGTCTGAGGTTGAAAAAATTCTTATTGTCGAAGGAACTTCTGATAAGCGTCAAGTAAAAAAGATTTTGAACGAAGATGTAGAGATTATCTGTACAAACGGAACAATCTCTTTAGTAAGATTGGATGAACTTGTGGAGGAATTGGAAGACAAGGATGTATATATCCTCGTTGATGCAGATAAATCTGGAGAAAAGCTTCGGAAACAGCTGATGCGCGAAATGCCAAACGCTTCTCATATTTATATAGACAAAATGTATCGTCAAGTAGCGGATGCTCCGCTAAAACATCTTTCAACTATGCTACTGGCAGCCAAAATAGACGTGAAAGTGGAATATTTAGAATAGAGGATGAGTGTTACCATGCAAGAATGGAATGAAACAGAATTAAATGACGCGATTCAACGGGATAAGACGGTTTGTTTATATTTGTATACCCCGATGTGTGGAACTTGTCAGGTCGCTTCAAAAATGCTGACTGTTGCGTTAGAGCTTTATCCTGAATTAAAAAGCGGTAAGATGAATATGAACTATAGCCCAGCTATTTCGACGCAATATAAAGTAGAAAGTGTTCCTTGCTTGCTGCTTTTTAAAGAAGGACAATTGATTGAAAAAGTTTATGCTTTTCAATCAGTACCGTATCTTTATGCTCTCTTAAAGGAGCTAGAATCATGAAGAACGATTTTCTATACTACGGATTCATGCCCGAATGATGGAGAAGCTTGCTATCCATTATTCGGGTATTTGCTATTCATTTGATGAGAACCGTTTACATATTCATTGTGGATCCTATTAAGGGATTGATCTTTAAACGTCTATTTCTCGGGAAATAATGACAAGAAATGCTTTTTGATGAAAGTTTTGTCGAAGGAAAGAGAGTAACGTCTGATCGTGGGATGAAAAAAGCTGTGAAATAAAAGAAAGATGAGGTTGACTGGCATTATTGCTCATGATATATTTATCACAAGAACAATTTACCGAAAATTAAATTAATTTCTTATCAAGAGTGGTGGAGGAACTGGTCCTATGAAGCCCGGCAACCGGTATGTAATTCATACACGGTGCTAATTCCAGCAGAGTATTAGCTCTGGAAGATAAGGAGAGTTTATAATAAACCTCTTCTTAAAGAAGTGGTTTTTTTTGATTCTCATATACCTATCATTGCGGAGCGAATAGGATCGTAAAAATGAAGAAATGGGAGTGGGACTACATGGGAGAAGAAAAAAACAATTATCGTTTTGAGACATTGAGTGTACATGGGGGATTAGAGGCAGATCCGGTAACTGGAGCAAGATCATTGCCGATTTACCAAAGTAATGCTTTCGCGTTCAAAAGTACGGAGCATGCTGCTAATTTGTTCGGATTAAAAGAGCCTGGGTACATTTATTCAAGAATACATAATCCGACAGTTACAACCTTTGAGGAAAGAGTGGCCTTATTGGAAGGTGGAATTGGTGCTTTAGCGGTATCGAGCGGAATGGCTGCAATCACTTTAGCCATTTTAAATATTGCTGGTGCGGGAGATGAAATTGTAGCAGCTTCAACTTTATATGGGGGTACATATAATTTATTTGCCAATACACTTCCGAAATATGGGATAAAGGTCCGATTTGTTTCACCTGATGATCCTGAAAATTTCAGAGATGCGATTACTTCACGAACAAGAGCAGTTTTTGCAGAAATAATCGGCAATCCAAGTTTGCGTGTGTTTGATATTGAAGCTGTGGCTGACATTGCACATGAAGCAGGCGTTCCGCTCATTATCGATAACACGTTTGCTACTCCATATCTTTGCAGACCGATTGAGTTTGGCGCGGATATTGTCGTTCATTCCGCAACAAAATGGCTGCTTGGAAATGGAACAACAATGGGGGGAATCATTGTAGACGCAGGGAAATTCGATTATAATTCACCTAATTTCCCAGGGTTCACTGAACCAGATCCAAGCTATGACGGAATCGTTTATGCAGAAGCAGTTGGTCCAGCCGCCTTTATTACCAAAGCACGTGTACAGCTACTCCGAGATCTTGGACCAGCATTAAGTCCGCAGAGTGCTTTCCAATTCGCAATTGGGCTGGAAACATTGCATGTGAGGATGAAGGAACATATTTTGAATACAAAGATTATCATCGACTATCTGCAAAATCATCCAGCTGTCTCATGGGTCTACTATCCTGGTAATGAAGATCATCCTGATAAGAGCTTGGCTGACAAATATTTGCCAAAAGGAGCAGGTTCGATTGTGACGTTTGGCATTAAAGGTGGCAGAGAAGCAGGTGCGAATCTGATCAATTCCATTCGCCTATGGTCTCATGTAGCCAATGTTGGGGATGCGAAGAGCTTAATCATCCATCCTGCGAGCACGACGCATCAGCAACTTTCAGTCAAAGAACTTGAAAAATCAGGTGTGTCTGAGGATTTGGTACGTTTATCGGTTGGAATTGAGAATGCCCAAGACTTAATCGATGATCTTGAACAAGCGATTGAAAAAGCTACAGGCATTCATTCACTTGCGGTAAAATAATTTTTCCCACTTTTAAGCAGTAAGACCCCCACCTCGAGATTCTGAGCATGCTAAAAGAAGATAGGTGGGGGATCAACTGCCCGTAAAAGATACAGTAGAACGGGACTAACAATCAGTAGGGGATGAAGAAAACCGCCACTGATTGAAGTTTCACTTTATCTAAAGGGATTGTTGCCAAGTTTTTTAACGATTTTTCAATAAATAGAAATATAATACATTGACACTCTATCTTTTTGCATGGTATTATTCCAACGAAAACGAAATGAACTTTAATTGATGATTTGTCAATTTCTTATACTTGTTTGCTCTTATCAAGAGAGGCGGAGGGATGTGCCCGATGAAGCCCGGCAACCGGCAAAGCTAATGCTTTGAAAAGGTGCCAATTCACGCAAAGCTGATTGCTTTGGGAGATGAGAGAAAGGTCTTTTTTCACAATGCCTTTCTGCTCACGCGGAAAGGCATTTTTAATTTCCGATTATGTAAATAAACAATGCATGAATGGAGCAGTTCGTGAAATCTTATTTAGTAGAAGGTTTTTACAAACAACATGAGTAGGTTCATAGGGTTTATTGCAAAAAGAGGTGAGTTCAATGATAACATTGTCGAAAGTTAGTAAGGTATTCAGTACTAAATCCGTGCAATCAAAGCCAATTAAGGCTGTTGATGAAGTGAATTTAACGATTAATAAAGGTGAAATATTTGGAATTATTGGGTATAGTGGCGCTGGAAAAAGTACCCTCATACGCATGCTGAATGGTCTAGAAACCCCTTCATCGGGTTCTGTCGTAGTAGCAGGAAATACCATTTCAAGCATTAAAGGTCGTAACTTGCGAAAGGCACGTCAAGAGATTAGCATGATTTTTCAACATTTCAACTTATTGTGGTCTCGTACTGTACACGATAATATCGCGTTTCCACTTGAAATTGCAGGTATAAAAAAAAGTGAACGCCAAAAACGAGTCAATGAATTAATTAAGCTGGTTGGCTTAGAGGGCAGGGAGGGTGCCTACCCTTCTCAATTGAGTGGTGGACAAAAGCAAAGGGTTGGGATCGCCCGGGCATTAGCGAATAACCCGAAAGTACTCCTTTGTGATGAGGCGACATCTGCACTTGATCCGCAAACAACGGACTCCATTCTAGAGCTTTTGGTCGATATTAATAAACGATTAGGGTTGACGATTGTACTTATTACTCATGAAATGCATGTCATCCAAAAAATTTGTCATCGGGTAGCCGTCATGGAAGGTGGCAGGATTGTTGAGCAAGGACCGGTTCTTGACGTATTTAGGAACCCTGCTGAACAAATAACAAAGCGGTTTGTTCAACAAGTAACGGAGCCTGAGGAAACGAAGGACACTGTGGAACATTTACTAGAGCACTATCCACAAGGCAAGGTTGTACAATTAACTTTTGTCGGCGAAAATACGGAAAGTCCACTAATTACAAAGCTTATTCGTAATTTTCAATTGGATGTTAATATCGTACAAGGAAAAATTTCGCAAACTCAACATGGATCGTATGGCACATTGTTTATTCATATGGATGGTAGTGATGAAGAAATCACCCACGCGATTGAATTCATCAAAGAACAGCAGGTTGGCGTGGAGGTGATGTCAAGTGCTGAGTAATTGGTTTCCGAATGTCATTTGGGAAAATATCTGGCTTGCAACGAAAGAAACATTATATATGACAGGTATTGCTTTACTTGCGACTTTTATATTAGGCATCTTACTAGGGTTATTGTTATTTTTGACGTCTAAAGGACAGATGTGGGAAAACAAATTTATCAACGTGATTATTTCTGCGGTGGTCAATATCTTCCGCTCAATCCCATTTATTATTCTGATTATCTTATTAATTCCGTTTACAATTTTTGTGGTAGGTTCTATGTTAGGTGCAAAGGCGGCCCTCCCAGCATTAATTATTGGGGCTGCGCCCTTTTATGCGAGGATGGTCGAGATTGGCCTTAGAGAAGTGGATAAGGGCGTGATTGAAGCCGCGAGATCCATGGGGGCTAAAACGAGTACCATCATTTTCAAAGTACTATTACCAGAATCCATGCCTGCACTTGTTTCAGGTATTACGGTTACTGCGATTGCATTGATCGGTTATACAGCGATGGCGGGAGCAATTGGTGCGGGGGGACTAGGAGATCTTGCTTATAAAGAAGGATTCCAGAGAAACAACAATGATGTAACGATGTTAGCGACGATTCTTATTTTACTTATTGTGTTCGTCATCCAATTTATTGGGGATTATATAACTTCAAAATTAGACAAAAGATAAGATGGAGGGTAAGGAAATGAAAAAGAAAAAATGGTTATCAACATTAGCAATTACTTCCGCGTTATTATTAGGTCTTACTGCATGTGGTTCTGCCAATAATGAAAAGGAAAGTGGCAATGGTTCTGCAGGTTCAGCTGATGAATCAACTACACTTGTAGTCGGTGCTTCAAATATTCCACACGCGGAGATTCTTGAACAAGCAAAACCAATTCTAAAAGAAAAAGGAATCGATCTTGAAATTAAAGTTTTCTCAGATTTTATTTTGCCAAATAAAGCATTGGCTGGAAAAGAAATCGACGCGAACTTTTTCCAACATTTACCATATTTAGAAGAGGCGAATGCGGATGAGGGCTATGATTTGGTTAATGCTGGCGCCGTGCACATTGAGCCAATCGGGATTTATTCAAAAAAGTATAAAAGTTTAGATGAAATCCCTAAAGGCGGAAAAATTATTATGCGTGATGCTGTATCAGATGAAGGAAGAATTCTTTCTATTTTCCAAGAACATGGTTTGATCAAGTTAAAAGAAGGCGTAAATAAAACAAAAGCAACGATCAATGATATTGTTGAAAATCCGAAGAAACTTGTATTCCAACCTAATATCGAAGCGGCATTGCTTCCACAAGTCTTTAAAAATGGCGAAGGGGACGCTGTAGTAATCAATGCAAACTATGCATTAGATGCTGGACTTGATCCGATCAATGATCCAATTGCAGTTGAGTCAGCAAAAGACAATCCGTACGTAAATATTATTGCCGTTCGTGCTGGTGATGAGAAACGTGAAGACATTAAAGCATTAGTAGACGTTCTCCACTCAAAAGAAATTCAAGATTTCATTACTGAAACGTATAAAGGAGCAGTTTTACCTGCTCAATAAATATTGTGAAGAAGGGTGTCCCAAACAAAAGGGTCAAGCCTCGACTACTATATACAGTTTAAAGTAAGTGGCTAAATCACTTACTTTAAACTGTTGTTAGAGTAGGGGCGAGATCATTGGGACACCCTTCTTCTCTTTTGTGAATTTTGAAAATGAAATGTCGGAGGATATACATATCACATAGCAATAGTCCGTAATAGCAAGGATATTAGTTGTATTCCTAAGCTGATCAAGTGTAATCGACTCTGTGCCAAGTATATGGATTTTGAAAAGTAAATTGCTAAGATGTTACACTAAAATCCAATAAAAAATGGAAGGATGATTCATTATCAACTCTCTAGAGTTAACCGTAACGAGCGAAATGGAAAAAGCGATGCAACAATCACATGGGATAGGCTACAGTGAGTATAGCAGGCGATTGGATGTGCGACTCCAGGTCGAGGAACGAAGAGAGAGGGATTATGAAGAAGGCAACCGAATCGTGAATAATCTGCAGCGCCAGATTTATTCATAATTCCATTTGAATAGACAGGCAAAAGATCGGCCGAAGTTCATTTAATGGACTTCGGCCGATCTTTTTTTGATTGCTGTGGTAAACATTATTGTTGAGAAAATGATGAGGGTGTCCCATAGCGAAAGGGCAGACTCTTGGGAATAGCCTGATCAACCACCTTTACATAGCCTTCATTATAATAACTTTATCAGAATCGAATCATTGTTTCTTTTCATGGGAAAAATAATGGGATGCCTATAGGGAATTTCTAGGGACGGGCTTTACTTGCATTGTGTATTGGAAAATACTATCCTTATAGTAGAAAAGCTTCTTAATTAGTTGCTTACAGTTTAAATTTGATATAAGATTATAATGAGAATAAAGTGAGAATCATTTTAACGGTCATAGAAAAGAAGGTATCTTACTTTCTAGCTATAAAATAGGATTTAGATCACGGAGGTATTACTATGTCAGGTTCAACATTAACGGTTAAAGATCTTCATGTTTCAATTGAAGGAAAAGAAATTTTAAAAGGTGTTAACCTTGAAGTTAAAGGTGGAGAAATCCATGCAATCATGGGACCTAATGGAACAGGTAAGTCTACACTTTCTTCAGCAATCATGGGCCACCCTAAATATGAAGTAACTAGCGGAAGCATTACATTTGACGGCAAAGACGTTCTTGAAATGGAAGTTGACGAACGTGCCCAAGCTGGTCTTTTCCTTGCTATGCAATATCCAAGTGAAATCAGCGGTGTAACAAACGCAGACTTCCTTCGTTCAGCAATTAACGCACGCCGCGAAGAAGGCGATGAAATTTCATTAATGAAATTCATTCGCAAAATGGATGAGAAAATGGATTTCCTTGAAATGGATCAAGATATGGCGCAACGTTACTTAAATGAAGGATTCTCAGGCGGAGAGAAAAAACGTAATGAAATTCTACAATTAATGATGATTGAACCAAAAATTGCAATCCTTGACGAAATTGACTCAGGGTTAGATATTGACGCTCTTAAAGTCGTATCAAAAGGGATCAATGACATGCGTGGCGAAGATTTCGGTTGCTTGATCATCACTCACTATCAACGTCTATTGAATTATATCACTCCTGATTTCGTTCACGTTATGATGCAAGGACGTGTTGTTAAATCAGGCGGTCCTGAGCTTGCACAACGCCTTGAAGCAGAAGGATACGAGTGGATTAAAGAAGAATTAGGCATTGAAGACGAAACTGTTGGCCAAGAAGCGTAAGTAGGAGGATTTGCCATGACTACCGAAACAAAATTACCAGTTGAACAAGAGTATATCAGCTCTTATTCGCAACAAAACAACGAACCAGCTTGGCTGACAGAACTTCGAGTCCATGCATTTTCAGGACTGGAAAATCTGCCGATGCCAAGACCTGATAAAACAAAAATAGATAAATGGAATTTCACATCTTTCAAATCTCATACTGTTGAAAGTGAAGCATTCACTTCATTGAATGACCTTCCAGAAGCTGTGAAATCGCTTGTTGATTTAGAAGAAAGCAAAAACTTATATATCCAACGCAATAATACGCCTGCATTTTTTAGATTATCTGAAGAGTTGAAGGCTCAAGGAGTTATTTTTACAGATATCTTCACAGCAGCACGCGACCATGGAGAACTCGTACAAAAATACTTCATGAAAGACGGTGTAAATGCTGATGAGCATCGCCTTGTATCATTCCATGCTGCGTTAATGAACGGTGGAGCGTTTTTATATGTTCCGAAAAATGTTGAGATAAAAGAGCCGATTCAATCTATTTTCTTAGTAGATCATGCTGATGCTACATTATTCAACCATGTATTAATTGTAGCGGATGACAATAGCTTAGTAACGTATGTTGAAAACTACATTTCTACGGTAGAATCAGCATCTGGAATTGCAAACATTGTGACAGAAGTCATTGCTAATGCGAATGCGAAAGTTACGTATGGAGCTGTTGATACACTTTCTTCAGGGTTTACTACGTATGTGAACCGACGCGGTGTAGCAGGTCGTGATGCTCGAATTGAGTGGGCGCTTGGATTAATGAATGATGGCAACACTATTTCTGATAACACAACGTATTTAATGGGTGATGGTTCATTCGGAGATACGAAATCAGTTGTCGTTGGTCGTGGAGAACAAAAGCAGAACTTCACAACGCAAATTATTCATTATGGAAAACGCTCTGAAGGATATATTCTGAAGCACGGCGTAATGAAAGATGCTGCGCAGACCATTTTCAATGGTATTGGGAAAATCGAACACGGAGCGACAAAAGCGAATGCAGAGCAGGAATCACGTGTGTTGATGCTTAGTGAAAAAGCTCGTGGAGATGCGAACCCAATTTTGCTTATTGAAGAGGATGACGTAACGGCAGGACATGCTGCATCAGTTGGTCGTGTAGATCCGCTGCAATTATATTACTTAATGAGCAGAGGAATTTCAAAGACTGAAGCAGAACGCTTGGTCATTCATGGCTTCCTTGCACCGGTCGTAAATGTTCTTCCAATTGAAGGCGTTAAGAAGCAACTAGTTGAGGTTATTGAAAGGAAAGTTAGATAATGAATCCATACGAAATTCGTAAGCTTTTCCCAATTTTAGATCAAGAAGTTAATGATCAGCCTCTAGTTTATCTCGATAGTGCTGCAACTTCCCAAAAGCCAAGCGCAGTGATTCAATCCATTGAAGATTACTACCGCGGCTACAACTCCAATGTACACCGCGGAGTTCATACACTTGGAACAAAAGCTACGGATGCGTATGAAGGAGCCCGTGAAAAGGTTCGCAAATTCATTAATGCCTCTGCGATGGAAGAAATTATTTTCACAAGAGGCACAACGACTTCTTTAAACATAGTAGCGAAAAGCTATGGTGGCGCCAATCTATCTGAGGGTGACGAGATTGTCATCTCTTATATGGAACACCATAGTAACATCATTCCATGGCAGCAGATCGCCAAGCAGACTGGAGCGGTTCTCAAGTATGTACCGCTCACACCTGATGGAACAATCTCTTTAGCTGACGTAAAAGCAACGATAACAGATGCAACGAAGATTGTTTCGATTGTGCATGTTTCGAATGTATTGGGCGTGATTAACCCGATTAAAGAAATTGCTCAGATTGCTCATCAGCATGGAGCGATTATGGTGGTGGACGGTGCCCAAAGTACACCACATGTAAAAGTAGATGTTCAAGATTTAGATTGTGACTTTTTTGCTTTCTCAGGTCATAAGATGGTCGGACCGACTGGTATCGGCGTATTATATGGTAAGAAAGAGCTTCTCGAGAAAATGGAACCGGTCGAATTCGGCGGTGAGATGATTGATTTTGTAGGTCTATATGAATCTACATGGAAAGAGCTCCCTTGGAAATTTGAAGGGGGTACCCCGATTATCGCTGGTGCCATTGGTCTAGGAGCAGCTATTGACTTTCTTACTGAAATTGGCTTAGAAAATATTGAAGCACATGAGCATCACTTGGCTGCCTATGCACTAGAAAAGATGGCAGAGATTGAAGGGATAACTATCTATGGTCCGCTTGATCCAATGAAGCGTGCTGGAGTAATAACCTTTAATGTTGCTGATGTTCATCCACATGATTTAGCAACTGTTCTCGATATGGACGGAATTGCCATTCGTGCAGGTCATCATTGTGCACAGCCATTGATGAAATGGCTCGATGTATCAGCAACGGCTCGTGCCAGTTTCTACCTGTATAACACCGAAGAAGATATTGATAAGCTTGTAAAAGGGCTTGTCAAAACAAAGGAGTATTTCAGTAATGTCCTTTAATAACTTAGATACACTTTATCGTCAAGTCATTATGGATCATTATAAAAAGCCACGTAATAAAGGCGTTTTGGAAGATGGAAACTTAACCATTGATATGAATAACCCGACATGCGGCGACCGAATCCGTTTGACTTTGAAAGTGGAAGATGGGAAAGTTACCGATACGAAGTTTGAAGGTGAAGGATGTTCGATTTCAATGAGTTCAGCTTCGATGATGACTCAGGCGATAAAAGGGAAAGATATTGAAACAGCACTCAACCTTTCAAAAACATTTTCCGAAATGATTCAAGGGAAAGAATATGATGATACTCTAGACCTTGGTGATATTGAAGCTCTTCAAGGAGTTTCGAAGTTTCCTGCTAGAATCAAGTGTGCAACATTAGCTTGGAAAGCGATGGAAAAGGGCTTGAAGGAATAAAGTGAAATAAATCGAGACCTGACAGATTGTGTATGTGCACTAGCCTTTTCTAGATCATTATTTGTTTGAAGAAGGAAATTGCAGTCTGTTAAAATAAACACAGTGAGTAAGAAGCTGTCTCAAACGTAGGGTCAGACTCTAATGAGACAGCCTCTGCCATTTTGAAATGGAGGAAAACGAGCTATGGCTAAGAAAATGCCTGATATCGGTGATTATAAATATGGCTTTGCGGATAGAGACGTATCGATTTTTCGGTCAAAACGTGGTTTGACAAAAGAAATCGTCGAAGAAATCTCTCGTATGAAAGAAGAACCGCAATGGATGCTTGATTTCCGATTAAAGTCATTGGAAATTTTTTACAATATGCCGATGCCTCAATGGGGCGGCGACTTAAACAGCTTGAATTTCGATGAAATTACGTATTACGTAAAACCGTCTGAGAAATCTGAGAAATCTTGGGATGAAGTTCCTGATGAAATTAAACAAACGTTTGATAAGTTAGGAATTCCTGAAGCAGAGCAAAAGTATTTAGCTGGGGTTTCGGCTCAATATGAATCAGAGGTTGTTTACCATAACATGAAGCAAGATCTTGAAGACATGGGCATTGTTTTTAAAGATACAGATTCAGCACTTAAAGAAAATGAAGATATTTTCCGCGAGTATTTTGGAAAAACAATTCCGCCATCTGATAATAAATTTTCTGCTCTAAACTCAGCAGTTTGGTCTGGTGGATCGTTCATTTATGTACCTAAAGGCATCAAAGTAGATACACCACTACAAGCTTATTTCCGAATCAATTCAGAAAACATGGGACAATTCGAACGTACGCTAATCATCGTTGACGAAGGCGCAAGCGTTCACTATGTTGAAGGTTGTACAGCACCAGTTTACACAACAAACTCTCTTCATAGTGCGGTTGTTGAAATCATCATCAAAAAAGATGCTTACTGTCGTTATACAACAATTCAAAACTGGGCGAACAACGTATTCAACCTAGTTACGAAGCGAGCAGTATGTGATGCGAATGCGACGATGGAATGGATTGATGGCAACATTGGTTCTAAATTAACGATGAAATACCCTGCTGTTATTCTTAAAGGAGAAGGCGCACGAGGTATGACATTATCGATTGCAATCGCAGGTAAAGGACAGCACCAAGATGCAGGAGCGAAAATGTTACACTTGGCACCGAATACATCTTCTACTATTGTATCCAAATCAATCTCGAAACAAGGCGGAAAAGTAACGTACCGTGGTATTGTTCACTTTGGACGTAAAGCGGAAGGTGCTCGTTCAAACATCGAGTGTGATACGTTAATTATGGATAATAGTTCAACTTCTGATACGATTCCATACAATGAAATTTTAAATGACAATATTTCTTTAGAGCATGAAGCGAAGGTTTCTAAAGTATCAGAAGAGCAATTATTCTATCTGATGAGCCGCGGAATCTCTGAGCAAGAAGCTACAGAAATGATCGTTATGGGCTTCATTGAACCGTTCACAAAAGAACTGCCAATGGAATACGCCGTAGAAATGAACCGCTTGATTAAGTTTGAAATGGAAGGTTCAATCGGATAACACACCCTAAACACCACTAAACCTGCCGATTCACTCGGCAGGTTTTTCTTTCGGGAAATAAAGTGAAACTTCAATTAGTGGGGGTTTTTCTTTATCCCCCACTAATTGTTAGTCCCGTTCTACTGTCGCTAAAATCGCAGCAAGCGCTTCGATCAATCGACAGTACGAACCCGATAACAATGAATCACAGACTAAAGTACGCCGCGTCCTGCGGCAACGTCTGTGAGGCCCACTTCCTGTGGGCCTCAACTATACCTTTGAAAACCACAAAGGTAAGTTTCTCTGTATCTTACCAATCGGGCTTTTACGGACAGTTGTCCCCCACCTATGCTTCTTCGATTCCTCTAATCTTTGAGGTGGGGGGCTTACTGCCCGTTAATGCGGGATAAACTGGGAAATGGGGTCTGACCCCTAAAAGGAGGGGTTCGATGATTTATATTGGTGTGACTGGTTGGGGGGATCATGATCGTTTGTATGGCGATGGAGTTTCGAAGCGTGATCGGCTCCGGGAATATGGGGCGCATTTTCCGACGGTCGAGGTCGATTCGTCGTTTTATGCGGTGCAGCCTAAGCGGAATAGTGATAAATGGGTCACTGAGACTCCTAATTCCTTTCAGTTTGTTGTGAAAGCTTATCAAGGGATGACAGGGCATTTGCGCGGGGAAAATCGCTATGAGACTAAAAAGCAAATGTTTGATGCGTTTCACGCTTCTCTTGAGTCTTATCAAAAAGCGAATAAACTCGGAATGGTCCTATTTCAGTTTCCACCTTGGTTTGAATGTAAACGTGAAAATGTGAATTACTTACGCTGGTGCAAGGCGGAAATGGGTGAGGTTCCCGTTGCTCTAGAATTTCGCAATCAAAGTTGGTTTGCGCCAGGGATGTCTGATAAGACACTCACGTTTTTGGAAGAAGAAGGATGGATTCATACAGTCTGTGATGAGCCTCAGGCAGGAACTGGTTCGGTACCACTTGTTCTCGCAACGACTAATCAAACAAAAGCACTTGTTCGTTTTCACGGTCGAAATGTCCATGGCTGGCAAAAGGCAAGCGGCGGACAAAATTGGCGTGAAGTCCGCTATTTATATCGCTATAATCAAGAAGAATTGCAACAATGGGTAAGTAGGCTCAGAAAACTTGAAGAAACGGCTAAAGATGTGTATGTTTTATTTAATAATAATTCAGGTGGAGACGCGGCAGATAACGCGAAACAAATGATTGACTTGCTCGGAATTGAGTATGGTGGATTAGCCCCTAAACAGCTGGATTTATTTTGAATGAAAAGTTTAAATTGCCCACATATAATGAATTTTAAAGTCATGCACGGTGTGAACATATTCAAGTTCTATCTTACTTTCCTAAGAAAATAGAGCATATCTTTAGAGAAAGCAAGCAATAGACAACAGTGGGTTTTAAATTGTTCGAAGGGATATTTAGATACATAGGGGGAAAAACATTGTCAGAGATCATCCATTTATATCATACAAATGATGTCCATAGCCATTTTGAAAATTGGCCTCGTATCGCTCACTTTTTACAAAAAAGAAAAAATATTCACAAAGAGACTGGGGAAGACACACTCCTACTGGACATTGGTGACCATGTTGATCGGTGGCATCCCTATACAGAAGGGACACTTGGTAAAGGAAATGTACGTTTGCTGAATGACTCAGGCTATCAATACGTGACGATTGGGAATAACGAAGGCATTACGCTTCCACATGAAGCGTTGTCCGCTCTTTATGATCAAGCATCATTTAAAGTTCTAGTAGCCAATTTATATAATGAAAAGGGAATTCGTCCAGATTGGGCGCATCCATATTTCATCCATACTACCAATCATGGGACAAAAATCGCTTTAATTGGAATCACTGCCTATTTTCAAAAATTTTACGAAACTTTAGGCTGGTATCTTAATGAGCCTTTTGATGAATTAAAAAAGCAGCTTCAAGCAATTCATAATCAAGCGGATTTGGTTGTCGTCCTTTCCCATCTAGGCATTCATGACGATGAAAGAATGGCAGAAGAATTTCCTGAAGTGGATGTGATTCTTGGTGCCCATACCCATCATGTTCTTCACCACGGAAGAATGATAGGGAACTCGCTTCTATGCGGGGCTGGGAAGTACGGGCAATTTGTCGGTCATGTTGAGATCCAGTTGGATGCAAAGAAAAAAATAATGAATAAAGCAGCGCGATTATATGATACAAATGAGTTAGAAGAAGCACCGAACGAGGAGCAATGGGTTTTGAACTTACATGATGCCGGCGGGTTGAAGCTTGAAGAAGTGGTAACAACACTATTAGAACCCATTGAAAATGACTGGTTCAAACCATCGCCTCTACCAAAGCTACTTTGTGAATCATTAAAAGACTGGACAAGAGCAGACTGCGCTTTTCTCAATGCTGGACTTCTTCTGGAAGCATTGCCGAAAGGGCCTGTGACAAAAGGGGATATTCATCGGGTTTGTCCACATCCTATTAATCCTTGTGTGATTCAATTAAATGGTGCAGAATTGAAAGAAATACTTTTACAATCCAAAGATGAAGAATGGCCACATATTCAGATAAAAGGATTAGGCTTTAGAGGGACAATAATGGGCATGATGGTGTATGAAGGAATTGATTTTGTAAGGAATGATGAAGGGCTTATAAAAAAAGTCATGATCAATGGAAATGAATTACAATCTGATCAAACGTATAAACTCGCGATTCCTGATATGTTTACGTTTGGTCACTTTTTTCCGCAAATACAGCGAACAGAAGCAAAAGAATATTTCATGCCAGAATTTCTGCGAGATCTTCTAGGTTGGAAATTAGTAAAGAATAATCTTGGATAATAACAAATAATGGCTCTTTTATTCATACAGTATGATGAATGAAAGGGGGCGATTACATTGATGAATGTAACTCCTATTACCATAGCGGGTAAGACATTTATCGGCATTTCTGTAGCCTTGCCAAAAACAGACTTACTGGCTGTTGCTTCAGAAACCGGATATATCATGTGTGGTGCGCTAGATGTAGCCCTGCTTAATGAAAAACTGAGTGCCCGCAAAATTGTTGCTGGCCGAGCGACAGGTGTACGTACAATTGAACAGCTGCTTACGGCACCATTAGAATCGGTAACGCTAGAGGCAGAAAGATTAGGAATTTCCATTGGCATGAAGGGGAGCGATGCTTTACTGCTCATGCATGGGTGATATATATAGTAGTGTGAAAGAGGGCGACTAAAAAGGGCCTAACTCCTACAAAATGATCTGTATTAGGATGGAGACACATTCTTCTAATACTAGATCTTGCAGTACGGAGTCTAACCCTTGTTTTTAGTCGACCTTTTCTATTTGTAAAAGATAAACAAAAATTTAGAAAGTTACTTTAAAAAACTGGATGTATGACCGATAAAAAACAATATGGATTATAAAGTGAAACTTCAATCAATGAGGTTTTACTGCCCCGTTAATGCGGGATAAAGTAAGAATAAGTGACCTAAGTAAAGGGTGCCTAATGAATGAATAGATAATACATGATTCTTTGTATGAAGGACATGGGGACGGGGCTTGGCAACTTACTAGTATAGCCAATCTATTTATCCCGCTTTAACGGGCAGTAAGACCCCCCACCTCAAGGCTTAGAGGAATCGAAGAAGCGTAAGGTGGGGGACAACTGCCCGTAAAAGCCCGATTGGTTCAACTAACAATCAGTGGGGGATGAAGCCCCCCCACTGACTGAAGTTTCACTTTATCAGGTATACTAATTTTATCGAGAAAGCATCCACAATTCCGGCTCCGCACCGCCACCATTGAGATTAGGTGAGTGTAGTGTGCTTCATGATATATCCTTCATAGTAAATGGTAGTGTTTTAACGCCATATTAGTTTTGGATGAAAATTTCAATGGTTCAGTTATAGAGAGGATATAGAATATGTTATGAGGTTACTAAAAACGCAAGCGTTAAAGCCAGGTATGCGGCTGGGTAAAAGTATTTTTAATGACCGGGGAACGATTCTGCTTGGCGAAGGCTGTGAAATATCCGACAAAATCAAACAAAGATTACTCTCATTGGATGTTTCTTTCGTTTATGTTCAAGATGAGCGAACCAAGGATATTAAAGCGGAATCTACCATCTCCAACGAATTGAGGAGAAGTACTGTTAAGACCATTGAGAACATTTTTCTTGATGTTAGGTCGATGAATATACATGAACGTTCGTTTGTTATTGAAGGAGCAACACAACGATTTAGTCAATTACTCGAAGACATTATTACCGAAATCAAAAGTAGCAAGCGACTTTTGACATTGCTTGCTGATGTATATATTCACGATGATTATATCTTTACCCACTCCATGAATGTGACATTGTATACTTTAGCGATTGCTAAGGAGATGAAACTGAAGCCTAAGCAAATGACAATGCTGGGTCTGGGGGCGATTCTTCATGATGTTGGAAAAATGTTGGTATCGTCAGACATATTAAAAAAGCCAGCTGCATTATCGGAAGAAGAATATTCCATGATCAAACAACATTCGGAATTTGGGTTTCAACTGCTTAGAAAAATTCATTCAGTCCCACTTTTAGTTGCTCATTGCGCATATCAGCATCATGAGCGGTTGGATGGTTCAGGATACCCTCGTGGATTATGTGCAGACAATATCCATTATTTTGCTAAGATTATTGCTGTTGCAGATGTATTTGATGCAATCACGTCCAATCGAATATATCGACAGGCGATGCTCCCACATGAAGCCCTAGAAATTTTGTATGCAGGCTCTGGCACTCAATTTGAAACAAAGATTATCGAAGCATTTCGGCGTTCCGTTACGATTTATCCAGATGGCTTAACCGTACAATTGAACGATGGGCGAAAGGGAGTCGTCTCATCGCAAAATGTCGGATTAAGTGATCGACCCATTCTTCTAATCATTGAAGAAAATGGCATAGAACTTGAACATACATACACCTGTAATCTAAAAGACCATAATCATTTGTTGATCACGAGCTGTTTAGTAGATGAATGATGGGACGTGTGGGACAAGTACTTAGTAAGAAATAGAGTGGTGGGCGGCTTTATCCCGTATTAACGAGCAGTAAGCCCCTGACCTTAAGGATTAGAGGAATCAAAGAAGCGTAGGTCGGGCCTAACCGATTAAAGTTTCTCTTTATCTGACGTTTCCGCTATTGTTCTTGTTTAGCCTAGTATTTGATACTTGAATTTGTCTATCGACATTCAGCGCAAGCAGCCCCCTTTTATTCATAAGATGAACAATCCGATGAGGAGTAGTAACCTATTTTTCTATCTAGATTGCTCATCTTTTGCTTGTGGAAGTTCCTTGATTTGTGCTTGCAATTCTGTGTTTTTACTTTGAAAGTTCTTTGCGTTCCCATACACGTAGATGTGGTGTTGGGTCAAAGCTCCATTCGATTTTTCCGTTATCTTTGTACATCCCGAAATGAAGATGGGGAGGGAACTTTCCAGAAGTTCCTGGAGGACCGTAGCCTGTGCTACCTACGCCGCCAATCACTTGCCCGGGTTCAACGATATCGCCAACCTTGATTCCATCTTTAAAGCCGTTTAGATGAGCGAAGTAATGATACGTATTATTAATATCACGAATACCAATTCGCCATCCTCCGTATTTATTCCAGCCTTTCATTTCAACAATCCCGAAGCACGTAGCGCGTACCGGTAAACTATAGTTGGCAAAGATATCTGTCCCTTCATGGGTTCTTCGCCCACCCCACCCCCGCGCAACTCCCCATGTACTGCGATAGGTGTAATCTGTCTTTACTGGGACAGGAAAAGCTTTTTCTTGTAAATCAATTCGATTAAATTTCTTAAATAACTTTGCATTGCCCATTATGATCCCGACGGATTTATCTCTTTTATAGAAGTTCCACAATCCAATTCGAATGTTATCTTCATCTGTTCCGTACGCCAATAGATAATTAGCGAATGTAAATAATAGGTCTTCATCATTCGTGAGATCGGCAACATTATCCCCATTTCCGTCTTTTCCTATCCCGTTGAATACTGAGATGGAAAATGGATTCGTGTCAGCTTGATTTGGATTTAAAGCACCACTCCATTGGGCCGGATTTATTTGAATGGAGATGTTCCCCTTTACAGATTTTGCATCATTTCTTGCCAGCCGGATGCTACGTTCATATTGATCGGCAGCAGCAAGATAATACCATGGGAGTTGGACAGCAGTCTCCATATTTTTAAATAACTCTAACCGCTTTTCCAACACTTCCTTTTCTGAAGTTGCTGTCGATGAAGCAGCAGAGTGGCCCCCAGGAAAACTGAACATGGAAAGCAACAGAAATGATAGCAAGATTTTATGCTTCACTTTCTAATTCTCCCTTCTGATGATAATGAATATCGTTAGTTTGCTGAAATATTAGAGAATTAATTTAATTAATTTTTCCCAGTTGAGTGATTTAGTTGTATCCGCTTGCTTTATTGTGATATCGTGACAGTTGTAGGGAATGTATCCCAATTTATCTATAAAGAAATGGAGTGAACCTCTTCATGACCACAAAAGAAGAATATCTTCGTAAACCAGATTGGTTGAAAATCAAACTGAACACGAATGAAAATTACACTGGCTTAAAAAAAATGATGAGAGAGCAGAACCTACATACAGTGTGTGAAGAAGCAAAATGTCCCAATATCCATGAATGTTGGGCTGTTCGTCGGACTGCGACTTTCATGATTCTTGGCGCGATCTGTACAAGGGCATGCCGCTTCTGTGCTGTTAAAACAGGTCTTCCAACTGAATTGGATTTGGCAGAACCGGAACGTGTTGCAGATTCAGTGGTAACGATGAACCTAAAGCATGTTGTTATTACGGCTGTTGCTCGCGACGATTTGAAGGATGGGGGCTCCGCTGTATTTGCTGAAACAGTGCGTGCCATTCGTAGAAAAAACCCATTTACTACGATTGAAGTATTGCCTTCAGATATGGGGGGAGTGTACGAGAACTTAAAAACCCTTATGGATGCGAAGCCGGATATTCTCAATCATAATATTGAGACAGTTCGTCGCTTATCTGATCGAGTTCGTGCTCGTGCTAAATATAACCGTTCATTGGAATTATTACAGAGAGCGAAGGAGATGTATCCGGAAATTCCAACGAAATCGAGCCTTATGATTGGTCTAGGCGAAACGAAAGAAGAGATCATTGAAACGATGGATGATTTACGTGCACATGATGTTAATATTATGACAATCGGTCAATATCTGCAGCCATCGAAAAAACATTTAAAGGTAGAAAAGTATTATAGCCCTGAAGAATTTAACGAATTGAAACAAATTGCTCTTACGAAAGGTTTCAGTCATTGTGAAGCAGGACCATTAGTTCGTTCTTCCTATCATGCAGATGAGCAAGTAAATGCTGCTGCAAAACATATGCAAGCACAAGGCGATAAAATTCTTGAAGCGAAATAATTCGCCGTCCCATAACGAAAGGGTCAGACTCTATAGATACTATATACCGTACTAAACGGTGTAAAGAGTGTAAGGTCAGACCCTTTTGGGACGGCCTTTTTTCAATTTAGATGAAAATGTTATCGATTTGTATTCATACGTTCATCTTTTTGATGAATCATTTCCCCGTTTTCATTTTCTCCTTTACTATAGTCTTTTCCTTGTGGTGATTTCAGCATATCTTGTATCGTTTTATCAATGGTATAGTCGATATGTTTATCATTGGAACCTAAAGTAGCGAAGTTTTCAATATCTTGAGCAAGTTTCCAATCATCACTTACATATGCGTGATAATAGCGAGGAACAACTGACATAGCCGTTCGCTTCACTTGATCAGCGGTTTCTGATCGGTCTGATGAATGGGTTTCATATACGACAAGAACATCCTCATCTGTAACAAGCGTAGCTGCCCGCTTCACATTTGGAAGTGATGCTGCAAGCGAAGTAATGACACTAGCCAATTGTTCCCGATCAATGGCCATCTTTTCATTCGCAACGTTTGCAATATTTTTTCCGTTAATCGTTGTACTGTCCATTCGAGTAAAGCCAAAATCAGATCCTTGATAGGTGCTGTTGTTATAATCTTCATCATAGAATTTGGTTGATGCGTTGATTTTTACCGGATTTGAGATGTTATCGGTTACTTCGCTCCCTTGTTGTTTGGAAGCTTGACATCCTGCAAATAACGTAACAGAACATAAGCTTAACGCTAGAACTGCTTTTTTCAATGAAAACACCCCCCTAAGAAATAGGATGGGCAAATTCCTCTAAATTTCGCTTAGTAATTGATGGCTAATCAGGTATAATTTAAGAAGGAACTGGACTAAAAAGAGGTGATATGGATGATAAGCATCAATAATTTAGCCTATGATATTGTAGAAGAACGAAGAGATGGCTACAATGAAGAAGCGTTTAAAGCGCGATATAGTGAGATATTGACTAAATATGATTATATTGTAGGCGATTGGGGATATGGACAATTACGTCTGCGCGGTTTCTTTGAAGACGATAATCAAAAAGCCACCTTTGATACAAAGATTAGTACACTAACCGAGTACCTGTATGAATACTGTAATTTTGGCTGTCCATATTTTGTTTTGAAGAAAATAAAGTGAAATAAGAACTAGAGTAAGTTCAAAATGGAAAGAGGTTGTTCCGAAAGGGTCTGACCTCACACTCTTTACACCGTTTATTGTCATTTACACGTCATATAAACGATATATAGGAGATGTGAGGTCTGACTCTTTCGTTAGGGAGCAGCCTCTTTTCCTCTAATCAGGGGTTGTAGAATACGGAGGTTTGTTCGTGTTTGTCAGGCTTGTCATGAGGCGAGTCGGCACCGTCTATTTGACGGGGCAAGCCTTCATGAAGCGATTTGTTTTCGTAATTGAAGGCACTTGTATAGCGCTGTCCTTCTTCCCATGGTGAGTTTTTGTTTTCAACAGGTGTCATCTCGCCACGGGGTGCACCATAAGGCCCTTCAGGTAGTTCTTCAGGAAGTAAATCATTCTTTTGTTTTTCCACATTTGAGATCTCATGGGAACGCTTTTCATCGTTCATATCCAACATCCTTTCTACTTCACTGTGAACCTTAGGATGTCCTTTTCATTTGAAAACATGATGTAGTGCAATAACTATTTAATAGGTACTTTTTTCAAACATAGATCATCATACAACAATTGTGTGAACTATGATAAAATTATAGTAGTATCATCTTGCATCATGTTGAAATCTAACTAGAATAAAGTCGTTTGGTTAAGATACTTACAGCTATTAATGTGGAGTTTTTCAAAAGGTGTTTATAATCTCGCATAAGTCGATAAAAAGCACATCATACATAGGAAATTATGTTTACGCCAAGAATAGCGAAGAGGACATGGTGGCCTTTTCAGTTAGAAAGGATTGAATATCTTTGTATTTTGTTGACAGAGAGCAAATTGAAAAACATTTAGTTTATTTGGAACAACGGCTTCGCATTTTCGGGGAACAATCAAATTGGGATAATGAACTTGCAGGCCTTGCTCTTTGCCGAATTGTTCAGACTTCTATTGATGCTATATTAGATACAGGGAATGCAATTATTGATGGCTTTATTATGCGTGATCCAGGAAGTTATGAAGACATCGTCGATATTTTATTAGATGAAAAAGTAATAGATGAAAAAATGGCTTATCAATTTAAACAAATTCTTCCGCTTAGAAAAATGCTCGTTCAGGATTATTTAGTAGTAGACACGAAAACGGTGGCCACCGTTTTTAACGAAAATATTCAAGCATTTATCGAATACCCTAAAGTCGTAAGAAACTATGTAATAAATGAATTAGGCCCGGTTTCAGCATTCAAGAATTAACAGAAATGAAGAACGAGAGGGATTATATGAAAAAAGAATATAAAGGCTATCTAATTGATTTAGATGGCACCATCTATCGAGGTACTGAAGAAATTAAAGAAGCAGCCGGTTTTATTGAAGGCTTAAGAAGCCGAAATATACCTTATTTGTTCGTGACAAATAACTCATCTAGAACGCCGGCGCAGGTGGCTCAAGTGCTTTGTGATTTCGGGATTGAAACAAAAGCAGATCAAGTATTCACAAGTGCGATGGCGACTGCGACCTTTATTGCAGAACGTCAAACAGAGGCCTCTGTCTATGTTATTGGCGAAGAGGGGCTTTTGCAGGCAATTCAAGAAAAAGGCTTCACTCATTCTGATGAAAACCCTGATTTTGTCGTGATGGGTATTGATAGAAAGATCAATTATGAAAAACTCGTAAAAGCAAGTCTAGCGGTACGGAATGGTGCCACCTTTGTTGCAACAAATGGTGATGCAGCACTTGTAACTGAACGAGGTCTTCTGCCGGGAAATGGCTCGTTAGCTTCAGTTATATCAGTATCAACAGGGGTACAGCCTATTGTTATTGGCAAGCCGGAATCCATTATTGTTGAACAAGCATTAAAGGTTCTCGGTGTTGATAAGGAAGATACAATCATGGTTGGCGATAATTATGATACCGATATTCTTGCAGGCATTCATGCAGGGATTGATACATTGTTAGTACATACTGGCGTTACGACGAAAGAATTATTGAAAGATTATCAAGAACAACCGACACATGTTATTGATACATTGGATGACTGGAAATTTTAAAAAAGAAGAAGCTTGGGTATGTATTTCTACGTCCAAGCTTCTTTTATTTTATTTGTCTTTAGAACATATCTTGAAACTCTCCAACTATTTTCCATTTTTGGATCGGTGTGCTAATCGACTTGAAGCAGCAGCGGCGATGGCACCGACGATATCATCGAGAAACGTATGAACTTTTCCTGTGCTTTTATCATTCAAAGTTTTTAGAATACCTGGTTTTTGCTTATCGATGTACCCGTAGTTCGTGAAGCCGATTGAACCGTATACGTTTACGATAGACAAGGCAAGGATTTCATCTACGCCATACAAGCTTTCATCTATTTCCACAATTTTCTGTAGCGGTTCCTCAAGCATCTTTTTTTCAGCAAGGACATCCAGTTGAATTCCAGTCAGAATTGCGTTTTGAACTTCGCGTTTTGATATGACGCGTTCCACGTTTTCAATGCAGTCCTTCATCTCGAGGTTTTCATGATAGCTTGCTTGTAAATACATTACAAGCTCCGCAATATCTTCAATCTTCACTCCTCTTTCTTTTAACCATCTTCTTGCTGTCTGTTCTGATACGTTAATAACTTCATCCATTACAGATCACCCATTTCGTCTGGATTTCAGTAGCTATATATACATATGTTTATTCCGGAATTTAATAAACATTCAGAAAACCAATTGTTCTTCATATATATAAGTTAAGTGGCATATTTACTTGTTATCCCGCTTTAACGGAAAGTCCCCCACCTCAAGGCTTAGAGGAAGCGAAGGTGGGGATAACTGCCCAATCTAGGTGCGGCTCCTAGCCCCTCGAGGTCATAAGCTGTAATACTCTGTGGCAAACTACGCCACGCCGTATTCCATCTTATGCTTGTCGGGGCTGGGCAATCGCCTCAGCCTTTGAAGTAAAAGCCTGATTGGTGAGATATAGTGAGACTTACCGATGCGTGAACAGAGGTAAAGTTTGCGCCCACCGGATTGGGTCACTCAGACGTTGCCGCAGGACGCGGCGTACTTGGTCCGAGTTCGTTGAACCTTAGGTTCGTACTGTCGATTGATCGAATTGAAAGTGGAGATATTAGCGACACTAGAACGGGACTAACAATCAGCGTGGATGAAGAAAACCCCACTGCTTGAATTTTCACTTTATCGTACATTTAAATTGCCCGAATTCTCGGTTACTATGCTTTTCTTTAAGTGCGTGTTCAAAAAGGAGAATAAAAAGAGCCAAGAAGCTCGAGGAGCGCATCTCGAGAGGACCGGAGAGACAGAGCTTTGAAGCAATTCGACAGCTATTTTTACCGGACTTTTTGAACATCCTCTTTAAACCACAGACGAAATGAGAATCAGATAAATGAAAGGTGCGGATCGTATGATTGAGGAGATTATTTTTGAATCGTATGGTATTCATCCTGAACGTGAAGAAGCTTTAGGGAAATATCCTTCCTTTATATCGGGCCCAACCATTTATAGTATTATTCCGCTTGGCGAGGTGAATCAAGAAGAGTTGAAGGAAAGAAAAATGATGGCTGATCAATTAGTCAATCAAGGAGATCGGTATATAGCAGAGTTTGTGATGGCGAATCATGGGAGCTATGTATCAGAGGCAGAAGAACAGCCATTTGTGCTCGTAGCGGCCAGAACCTTACATGAACCGAGAAGTCATCAGATCGGTAGGAAGGTAGCCAAATTCCATTATCGAGCGCGCGGTATCCCTGCGCCTATTAAAGTTTGTTCGAGAATCGGTCAGTGGAAGGAGCTGTGGGAACAACGGATTGATCAGCTGGAGCAAATTTGGAATGAGAAATTGAAGGCTCATCCAAATAATCCTTTTGAGGAGGCGTTTATTGCCACATTCCCTTACTATATGGCATTAGGTGAAACGTCGATTCAATATTTAGTTGATACCGAAATGGATGATACCCCCACTGCCAGTGATAGCGGTACGGTTTGCTATGACAGATTTACATCTGAGACATGGAACGGGAAATATTGTATAAAAAATCCGTTTGATTGGATATTTGACCATGGAAGCAGAGATGTCGCGGAATGGATTCGGCATCACTATTTACAGAACCAACATACGTATCAGCCGGGTATTTCCACTTTTATGAGCGATTATCAAACGATTGGACCGCTTTCAAGCTTTTCTGCGCGTTTGCTTTATTCACGTTTGATGTTTCCCATCCATTATTATGAAGTGGTAGAAGAGTATTTTTCAAGTCCAAAAGAGGCAAGAGCAAATGAATTGGAGGAACAGATTCAGAACATGGCTAATACGTCTACTTACTACGAAGAATTCCTTCGCCGCTTTTATGAGATCGCCCATATTCCTTCCAAGCAGCTTCGGCTCCCAGATGTAAATTGGTTGTGAGAAGCGCTTACAATTTTCTCCATTCTAGGATTATCTTATGATATGATTGAGGGAAATATAAAAGAGAAGGATATGAATTCAATGACGAAACCTTATATTTTTATCACAAGAAAGATTGAATCGGAAGCACTAAAAGGATTAAAGGAAACCTTCGAAGTGAAAATATGGGAATATGAGGAACAACCCGTTCCACGAGACATTTTACTGGAAGAAGCAGCGAAAGCAGATGCATTACTGACCATGCTTTCTGATAAAATGGACCGAGAATTACTAGATGTTGCAAAAAATTTGAAAGTCATCGCGAATCTTGCTGTCGGTTATGACAATATTGATGTCCCAGCTGCAACTGAAAAAGGAATCACTGTGTGTAATACACCTGATGTCTTAACAGACACGACGGCAGACTTAGCGTTTGCCCTATTAATGGCGACGGCAAGAAGAATTGTTGAAGCGGCTGAAATCGTGAAAGAAGGGAAATGGACCGGCTGGAGTCCGCTACTGCTTGCAGGACATGATATCCACCATAAAACGATTGGGGTTGTAGGCATGGGGAAAATTGGTGAGACTGTTGCCAAACGTGCTACAGGCTTTGACATGGATATTCTCTATCATAATCGTAGCAGAAATGCAGAAGCCGAGGAACGACTAGGGGCTCGTTACACAAGCTTTGATGAGTTAATTACAACGGCGGATTTCATTGTTTGCTTAACCCCATTAACAAATGAAACAGCAGGAATGTTTAATAAGGAAGCATTTAAGAAAATGAAGCCGTCGGCCATCTTTATTAATGTCGCCAGAGGTGCGGTCGCGGATGAAGAAGCTCTTTACGAGGCACTTGTGAAGGGTGAAATAGCAGGCGCAGGTTTGGATGTGTTTAAGCAGGAACCGATTGGACCAGATCATCCACTACTTACATTACCAAATGTCGTTGCACTGCCGCATATCGGTAGCGCAAGTGTAGAAACTCGTCAAGAAATGATTATGCTTTGTATAGAAAATATTGCACGTGTCCTTTGCGGCGAGCGGCCTAAAACGATTGTGAATCCATAAAGTGAAACTAAAATCAATGGGGCCCCCTGCGCTTCTTCGATTCCTCTAAGCCTTGAGGTGGAGAAAGGTGCCGGTTAACTAATGCGGGATAAAATATTATTAGTCATCACGAGAGATGGTATCCTAAAGGGTCAGATCCTTTAGGATACCATTATTTCGTGTATTTTTTTTGACTAAAAGAACAATTTGCAGAATAATAAAAAAAAGCGTTGTCTAACTATTGTAAAAATAAAAATTAACACGTATAATGTCTACTATACAAATACAAATGTATTTTTGATAAAAACATAAGAGGTGGAGCCGTATGAAAGCAATGTCAATTGGATTATTAGGCCTCGGTACGGTCGGATCTGGGGTTGTAAAGATTATTGAACAACATCAAGATAAGCTGATGCATCAAATTGGATGCCCAGTTACTATTAAGAAGATCCTTGTGAATGATCCTGCGAAAGAACGTCAGGTTATTATAGATAAGAGCGTATTAACGTCTAATGTAAATGATATTTTAGACGATCCTGAAATTGATGTCATTATTGAGGTTATGGGAGGAATTGAAGAAACGAAAGATTATCTCCTTCGGGCAATAAGAAATAAAAAGCATATTATTACTGCCAATAAAGATTTAATGGCTTTATACGGTTCACAGTTATTAAAAGAAGCAACTGCAAATGAATGTGATTTATTTTATGAAGCAAGTGTTGCCGGGGGAATTCCGATTCTTCGTGGACTTGCAGATGGACTTGCTTCTGACAGAATTACGAAAATGATGGGAATTGTGAACGGTACAACGAATTTCATCTTAACGAAAATGAGTCAAGACGGAAGCGCTTATGAAGACGTATTAAAGGAAGCTCAAGAATTGGGATTTGCTGAAGCGGACCCTACAGCAGATGTGAGCGGACTGGACGCTGCCAGAAAAATGGCGATTCTTGCTACGCTCGGATTTTCGATGACGATTGATCTTGAGGATGTAACGGTGCAAGGGATTACTGAAATTTCTGAAGAAGATTTAGAATACAGTAAGAAGCTTGGTTATACGATGAAGCTAATCGGCTTGTCTTCAAGAGATGGTGAGAAGGTTGAAGTAAGCGTCCAACCAGCACTATTGCCTGAGCATCATCCGTTAGCATCTGTGCATAATGAGTATAATGCAGTCTATGTGTATGGCGAAGCTGTCGGTGAAACGATGTTCTATGGTCCAGGTGCTGGAAGCCTACCAACAGCTACTTCCGTCGTGTCTGATTTGGTGGCTGTGTTAAAAAATATGCGACTTGGTGTGAATGGTCGAAGTGCAGTTGCACCACAATATCCGAAGACAATGAAACAGCCATCTGAAATTCATGCGAAATTCTTCATTAGATTACATGTGAAAGATGAAGTAGGCGTACTTGCAAAGATTACGATGCTGTTCGCGGAGCACGGAGTAAGTTTTGATAAAATCCTTCAGCTGCCGTTAAATGAAAAAGGATCATCTGAAATTGTACTCGTAACGCATCACGCAACATTAACTGAATTTGAAAAAATCCAACAAAAACTAAATGATTATGAAATGGTTAAAGAAATCAAAAGCACATATCGTGTTGAAGGAGAGAATGGCAAATGAGCTGGAGAGGGCTATTAAGCGAATATCGAGAATTATTACCTATAACTGAGGATACGCCTGATTTATCCCTTCATGAAGGGAATACGCCCCTCATTAAATGTGACAACCTTTCGAAGGAATTGGGGATTGAACTGTATGTGAAATACGAAGGTTTGAATCCGACTGGGTCGTTTAAGGACCGCGGAATGGTAATGGCGGTTGCTAAAGCGGCTGAAGCAGGCAGTAACGCTATTATCTGTGCATCAACAGGAAATACTTCCGCTGCCGCAGCTGCCTATGCAGCACGTGCGAATTTGAGATGTATTGTTGTTATTCCAGAAGGAAAAATCGCGATGGGCAAACTTGCGCAAGCTGTCATGTATGGTGCGGAAATCGTCTCTATTGAAGGAAACTTCGATGACGCCTTGAAAATTGTTCGAAGCATTAGTGAAAAAGCACCGATTACCCTTGTTAACTCTGTAAATCCATACAGAATTGAAGGACAAAAAACAGCAGCATTTGAAATCTGTGATGTGCTTGGCTCTGCCCCAGACATCTTAGCTCTTCCTGTTGGAAATGCCGGCAATATTACGGCTTATTGGAAAGGGTTTAAAGAATATAACGAACTAAAGCAGACAGGTCTACCGCAAATGCGTGGATTTGAAGCAGAAGGATCAGCTGCTATCGTTCATGACCGTGTCTTTAAAGAGCCGGAAACGATTGCGACAGCGATTCGTATCGGCAATCCTGCCAGCTGGAAATTCGCAGTTGAGGCTGCAAATGAGTCAAATGGAAAAGTTGATGAAGTGTCAGATGAAGAAATCCTTGAGGCGTATCGCTTACTTGCACGTTCTGAAGGTGTATTTGCTGAACCGGCCTCATGTGCTTCAATCGCAGGGATCATCAAACAATTAAAGAACGGTGAAATAAAAAAAGGCAGCAAAATTGTTGCCGTCTTAACAGGAAATGGATTGAAAGATCCAAATGTTGCAGTTGATCATAGTGAGATTAAACCACAATTGTTACCAATGGATGAGAAAGTGATCTTAGAGCATTTGCAACAAGGCTTGGTTCAATCATGAGCGTAGAAAGTGCAATGTTTTACATCCGGGTCCCAGCAAGTACAGCAAATCTGGGACCCGGATTTGATTCAATTGGCATGGCGCTCGGTTTATATTTAGATATTCAAGGCCGATATTCTGATCAGTGGGAAGTTATTCCATTGTCAGAAGAACTAAGCAGTTTTCCAAGTGATGAGACGAATTATATCGTTAACGTTGCAAAAGAAGTGGCTGGATATTATGGCAAACAGCTCAGACCGTGTAGATTGGAAATCGCTAGTGAAATCCCACTGGCAAGAGGTTTGGGAAGCAGTGCTTCTGCAATCGTTGCAGGAATCGAACTGGCCAATCTTACAGCAGAATTGGGCCTGTCAACTAAAGAGAAATCGAGACATGCTTCTATGATCGAAGGGCATCCAGACAATGCGGCTGCTTCGGTAATGGGAGGACTGGTCGTCGGCTGGCATTCCGATGACGCCACAGATGTATTATCGTTTCCAATTGAAGGTATCAAGGTGATCGCTGTTATTCCAAATTATGAGTTGAAGACAGAAGACTCTAGAAATGCTCTCCCAGACAAATTAGCGTTTAAAGATGCTATCCATGGGAGCGCAGCAGCCAATGTCTTTCTAGGGGCTGTATTGTCGGGGAATTGGTCATTAGCTGGAGAAATGATGAATCGAGATCGTTTTCATCAATCCTATCGAGCTCATTTAGTGCCGCATTTACCACGAATCGAAGCGATGGTAAAAGCAATCGGTGCTTATGGTACGGCATTAAGCGGGGCTGGTCCGACGGTGCTATGTCTAGTTCCGGAAAATGCTGCTTGTAGCGTGCAGAAATCGCTTCAAAATGAATTTCCTGATTTCGATGTTAAAGTTTTGGATATCGATAACGAAGGAAGTAAAATATTGGTTTTAGAGGATGAACATACAAAACCTGCTTGGATTGGATAAGTGAATATTGATTCAATAAAAAAGCTGACTACCGTTCATGCGCAATGCAGAGGTGTCAGCTTTTATTTTATTCCTAATATTAGAATACTTGTTCTACTTCAACTACTCCTGGAACTTCCTCAAGAAGAGCACGCTCTATACCGGCTTTAAGGGTAATTGTAGAACTCGGACAGCTTCCGCATGCACCAAGCAGACGTAATTTAACAATTCCATCCTCTATATCTACAAGTTCACAGTCACCGCCGTCACGAAGAAGAAACGGACGAAGTTTATCAAGTACTTCTTGTACTTGAACTTCCATCGTTTGTTCAGACATTACAATCGACTCCTTTCATACTCCTTATTATAATAGCATGATATGAAAAAATCCATCGGAAAGATTATAGAGAATGTTCAAAAAGTCCGGAAAAAGCTTGCGAACTGTATCGAAGCACATTAATAACCTTCTGCTACAATGAAGCACGTTTTGAGCAAGCCTGGTTCTCACGTACTCCAAATTACGGAAGGGGAGAGGCTCTCTTTTTATCCTTCTTTTTGAACACGCCTTTATAGGGGAGCTGTAACCTTTCCGTTCCTTTTTTTAAAAATTCAGGTAAAATGAAAGTAAGAATACATGGAAAGGGAGATCGATATGGAAAACAAGCTGATTGAAATACAAGTGTATGGAGCTGAAAGAATCTGTGCAAGCTGTGTAAATCTGCCATCATCAAAGGACACCTATGAATGGCTGGAAGCAGCGCTATCCCGGAAATTTCCAGGACAGCCATTCGCCATTACTTACATTGACATCTTCCAACAGCAAGAGAATCCTAAACGTCAGGAAATGGCCGAAAGGATTGTAGAAGAAGACTTATTTTATCCGCTTGTTCTCATTGGTGATGAAATTGTCGGTGAAGGAAATCCACGCCTTAAAGCAATTGTAAAGGAAATGGAGAGGTATGGATATCAAACGCTAGAAGCATGAAAAAATAGAGGATATCCTAAAAGGGTCTGACCACG
Organism: Paenibacillus sp. FJAT-29882; assembly: GCF_001510645.1. Lineage (GTDB taxonomy): Bacteria > Bacillota > Bacilli > Bacillales > DSM-1321 > Peribacillus. Next base: position 415,027 of record NZ_LMVB01000003.1, read on the forward strand.
CACTCTATACATAGTTCATAGTAGCACTTACGCTTAATATGAACTGTATATATTGGTTGCGGGGTCTGACCCTTTCGTTTTAGGACATTCTCTACATCAACTGATTATCCATTATGATATTTGTATAACCATAGAATCCCTGATTTTAATAATCGCGCCATTCTTCCTGTGATTGGGCGTTCACCGACAAGACCGAAGCCATGTTTACTACCGAGTGAGCCAAGTGTTCCTTTTAATTTAATGGCAGGGAAGCTTTCAGGTAGCGGCTCGTTTGCCCACTTTTTCACTAAAACGGTAACGATTTGTTCCGCTTGACCTTCCGCTAATTGAGCACTTGGAGCATGTGGTAAGCTTGCACAGTCACCCACTACAAACACACTGTCATCATTTGGAAGGAAATGCTGTGGTGTAAGGGTAACACGTCCTTGTTTGTCCTTTTTAACATCGAGATCCCGGACAACTTTACTCGGTTGAATACCAGCTGTCCAGACGATTACATCACTATGAACAGGATCGTCGCCATTATAAAGAGTATTCGGTTCTACTTTGGTGATGTTTGAATGATGAACAATATCAATGGTATGTTTCTTGAACCAGCTTTCCACGTACGTGCTTAATCGTTCAGGGAAGGCTGATAATATATGCGGACCGCGGTCAAACAACCGAATATGTAAATCAGGACGGCTTTCAATTAGCTCACTCGCTAATTCCACCCCGCTAAGCCCACCGCCAACAATGGAAACGGTTGCTCCGTTCCCCAAGTTATTTAAGGCTTGATACGTCTGGCGTGTTTTATCTATTGTCTGAATGCTGTAAGTGTGTATATCTGCTCCAGGAATATTATGGAACTTATCTTCACAACCTAGGCCGATAACTAAATCATCATAAGAAACAGGTTCTTGATCTTTTAGCATGACTTGTTTATTTTCTAAATCTACTGAAAGAATTTCACCGTAGACGGAATGTAGACGAGGGTGTTCAGGAAAAGCTACCCGAATATGGTGATCAGGAATTGTTCCTGCAGCAAGTCCATAGTATTCGGTTTTCAAGCAATGATATGGATTGCGATCGATAAGTGTAATGGACATATTGTCTGGCAGTTGATTTGGCAGCAACCTATGTAGCATTCTAAGTCCCCCATACCCACCGCCAAGTATAACTAAGTTCTTCATTGTGAATATCCCCTTTGTTTGTTTTACATAATACTTTATGTAGCTGTCTGGGATGCCCAAAAAGGGTACGATCCTTTTTGAACACCTTCTCCTCCACTTTGCCACCGTTGCGTACATATCCCTAATTATTTTTTCGTATATATGCTGTCGAAAAAGTTTACATACCAATAAAAATTATATCGAAGTTGGTATAAAACTACAACAGCATCCTCCCAATTAAAGAGGTTGTTCAAAAAGTTCGGTAAGAATGCTGTCGAATTGCTTCAAAGCTCTGTCTCTCCGGTCCTCACGTATTACTGCATACGCTCCGGTCCTCTCGAGATGCGCTCCTCGAACTTCTCGGCTCTTTTTCTCCTCCTTTTTGAACACGCATTTAAAGGAGATTTACCATTGTATTTTGTTTGACTAATTTTAAAATAAGGAGTAGGATAATCTGTTAGTAACAGTGAGGTGAGGGAATGAAGCCGCTAATTGAATTTTGCGTCAGCAACTTGGCAAGCGGTTCGCAGCAAGCAATGGAGGAATTAGAGAGGGACCCGGATTTAGATGTCATTGAGTACGGTTGCCTTAATTTCTGTGGAAAATGCGCGCGTTCCATGTTTGCCCTTGTAGATGGAGAAGTTGTCACAGGAGAAACGAATGAAGAGCTGGTCAAAAATATCTATCAACATATTGAAGAGAATCCATTCTTTTAACATATAGGTCATTCAAGAAGTAGAGCCCGTCTTGTTGTGGACGGGCTCTACTTCTTGATTTTATCCCGCATGAACGGAAAGTCAAGTCCCTCAGCTAAAAGGCTTAGAGGAATCGAAGAAGCGCAGCTGGGGGCCATTGATTGATGTTTCACTTTATTAAGAGTTGACTAGTTCATGGTCTTGGTTATTATCTCGCTGTTCCCGAATTTCCTGCCAGCGTTCTCTGGCCATGTCTATAATGGTTGTTTCGACAGCCCTGCTTTGCTGCTCGATGACGATGGAAAAATATTTAACTGCTGTTTGGACATCAGATATACGTCTGGACAGCTCCCCGATTAAATACAGAATCCGAATTTCGGAAACTTGTGTACCTTTAAAGTCATCTGTTGAGTAGGATTCTATATATTCTTGTCGCGCGATTTTTAAGAATCGGATCTCTTGCTCATGATTTTTATTACCTCGGAATAGCCATGCAAGGCGCAAGAAAATTCCAGCTATTGTGATGTGCTTTTCCTTTTTTAAAATAGCAGAATAGCCAGCTAGTTTATATGTACTGATTGCATCGTGAATCGTTCGTTTGTCTCCGAAGTGATGAGGAACCCAGTGAGCGGATATCTTTGTTTGGATTTCTTCCTTAGTAAGCGGAGGGAAATATTTTGAGAAATCATCTGAGCTGGAAAAGCCGCAACATGGACAGACGTGAATATTATAATAAAGAGCATTGCTTTCTTCGTCATTGTATGAAGGGCAAAAGTCAGTATCGTACGCGTTTACTTTCACGAACCGTGAGCGGATTTTCTTAGATGTAAATGAATGTTCACACACTAGGCATTTCAATTGTTTATCGTATAATGGTTGTATCGTCTCCACAATGCTCACCTCATTAATCAGAAAAATAGTTCTATATGCGTGGTCTTATGTTCCTATTATAGAGGATAAACAGAAAATAAGCTGTACTAATTTCCTATGACAATGTTGGGAAGTTGAGAATAATGGTTTTGATAGTATATACTAGTTATAGAGTAATTCTCATGTGAAATGGAAAAGGGAGGGTAAAACATGAGTCAAGTTGTGATAATTACAGAAGCAGCTTCTTTTCAAATAAAAGAAATGATGAAACATAATGGTGAAGAAGGTTCGTTTTTACGAGTTGCTGTAAAAGGAGGCGGCTGTACAGGACTTACTTATGGAATGGGCTTTGAGCCAGATGCTGGTGAAGCAGACGAAGAGCTTGAACAATTCGGAATAAAGATTCTTGTCGACAAACAAGACAGCCCAATCCTAAACGGTACAGTCATTGATTATAAACAATCCCTAATGGGTGGCGGCTTTACGATTGAAAATCCTAATGCAATCGCATCATGTGGCTGTGGGACTTCATTTAAAACGGCGAAAAATGCTGGGACACCTGAAAACTGTTAACAATATTGATATAGATAAGGCTCCTAACTGATTAAATGGTTAGGAGCTTTTTTTATCCCGCATTAACGGGCAGTAAGACCCCCGCCTCAAGGCTTAGAGGAATCGAAGAAGCGTAGGTGGGGGGAAACTGCCCGTAAAAGCCCGATTGGTTCAACTAACAATCAGTGGGGGATGAAGAAAACCCCCACTGATTGAAGTTTCACTTTATAAAAAATGAGACAGGTAAGTAACCTGTCTCATTGGTAATTCTCTCTTATTCAAACATAGAAGTACTGTGCATCGGTTGAACTTTTGCTTTAGGATCCATATATTGCTTCGCGTTGTTAACAGCAGTTGGGGCTTCGCCAAATCCGCTTGCAATTAACTTGACTTTACCATCATATGTGCAAATGTCACCAGCAGCATAAATTCCAGGAATGTTTGTTTCCATTTTAGAATTGACGACGATGTTATTTTTCTGGATGTCAAGGCCCCAATCTTTAATAGGTCCAAGGGAGGATACAAAGCCATAATTGACAATGACTGCGTCCACATCATAAACTTCACGTTCCTCACCCTTCGCATCCTGTAGAACAACTTGAGTAATTTCGCTGCCATTACCAATTAACTCAGCTGGTACGTATGGTGTTTTGATTTCGACTTTCGAATTCCTTAGGTTTTCTACACTGTGTTCATGTGCGCGGAATTTATCGCGGCGGTGAACAAGTGTTACTTTTTCAGCAATTGGTTCAAGCATGAGTGCCCAGTCAACTGCTGAATCGCCGCCACCAAAAATGACAACCTTCTTGTCTGCAAAATGGTTTAAATCATCGATATAGTAGTGAAGATTGCTTTTTTCGTATTGAGTGGCATCTTCGATTTCGATTCGACGCGGTTGGAACGCCCCGTTTCCAGCTGTAATAATGATTGATTTCGTATAATGGACGTCATTTTCAGTTGTTAACTTGAAGACACCATCCTCTTGCTTTTCCACCGTTTGCACAGCTTGTTCAAGGACAATCGTTTGTTCGAATTTCGCCATTTGCTCTTTTAAGTTATCAATTAACTCTTGAGCGCGTACCTTTGGAAAACCAGCTATATCATAGATGTATTTTTCCGGATATAGAGCTGATAATTGTCCGCCTAGTTGTGGTAAACTTTCAATTATTTTCACAGAGGCTTGTCGCATTCCGCCGTAGAATGCCGTGAATAAACCGACAGGGCCGCCCCCGATTATTGTAATATCATAAACCTTTTGATTTTCTTCCAAAATGAATCCCTCCGATTAGAGTATCAACTTCATGATAGTATTTTAACATAAAATGAGTAAATGACAGCATGATATTTGCTTAGTTTAGATGGAATGTTCGGGAAATTATCCAGTAAAACGTGCTTCATGATACATCCTTCATCGTAAATGGTATCGTTTTAACGCCATATTAGTTTTGTATGAAAAATATAAGTAAAATGACTTTTTAGATAGGGCTGGTTTTATGTCAAATGATTCTTAGTTTTAAAAAAAGTGAATAGAATATGAAACTTGTGTAATCCTGTCTAACGGTTTAATCAGAGTGTTTGCGCAATTCATATATTTCGTGGTGTATTTCATTGACGTGTCTTGTCTCATTAAGTACACTTATAGTGAGGCTTTTTGAGGAGGATTTGAAAGAATATGGCACTTCCTACATTAATTATTTCTGTTGTTCTTTTCTTTTTATTGTTTTTTGGAATCGGTTTTTTATTAAATATGTTATTCCGCTCTTCTTGGATTATGGTCGTCATATTTCCGATTATAGCCATTTATATTGTTAATGAATTAAAGCTGATTGAGTATTTCAGACACCCGGGTGTTGCTTTTGGCGGCTTAGGCGAGAAGTTGACTGCTCTTTATGCAGCTGATATAACGATATTATTAAGTGGACTAGTAGGAGCAATCTTGGCTGGGGTTATCATTAAGATCTTGAGAAAGAAAGGCTATCAAATGTTTTAAACAAGCAGGCTGTCCTTTTGGGCATCCTGTTTTTACATGAAGGACATGGGGGCTTAGGCTTCGCGACTTACTAAATAGCCCATTTATTTATCAGGTATATTGATCTTAACGAGAAAGCATCCAAAATTCCGGCTCCGCACCGCCACTATTGAGATTGGGTGAGTGTAGCGTGCTTCATGATATATCCTTCATAGTAAATGGTGGTGTTTAACGCTATATTAGTTTTCTGTGTCTGATGCCTAGTTAAGGTGGCAGCTGATCAAGCTTTTTCCTCTTACATGAATATTTCAATTCCGATCGGGAAAGAAATATATGGTGTGGAAGGAGAGAGCATTATATGAATAGTATAAAAGGGTTAGTGAAAAGAGTAGTAGTTATCTTCTTGTTTGTAGCTGCACTTCACGCTACGTTTTATCATGTTACAGGTGTAGAAGCAAAAATCGTAAATAAAGCGCTAGTTTCTTCAAATGAGATGATTCAAGCTACGGAGGAAACAGGAGCACCGCAAACTTTAGATGATACAATGAACTTCAGTCAATACCCTGTCAAAACTATGATTGCTACAGGCTATACAGCGGGCTATGAATCGACAGGAAAAAAACCGGGACACCCTCTATATGGTATCACGTATTCAGGTGTGAAAGTAAAGCGTGATGTATATTCAACGATTGCTGCAGACACGAATGTGTTCCCGATTGGAACGATTTTATGGATCCCTGGATACGGCTATGGGGTTGTTGCAGATACGGGAAGTGCGATACAAGGAAACAAGCTAGATTTGTATTATGATACCGTTTCGGAAGTTTATGAAAATTGGGGTAAAAAGACCTTGGATGTATACATTGTGAAAGAAGGAGAAGGTGTACTTACTGAGGATACTCTGACTTCACTTAATGAAGATAAGACCATTCAAGTGTTCCGTCAGCAATTTAAGAAAGATAGAGCGAATTAAATCATATATGTAAAGTCCCAGTTCTTAAAAAGATTAGCTGGGTTTTTTTGTTTTTTAGGAATGTGATTCACTTTGTTAGTTATGTCTGTCTACATCCTGCTCCTCTAGTCATAAGCCAATCAATTTGATGAGACACTACCTTTCCATGGAGATTGATTGGCTTACACTAGTTTAGATAGGCTCATTTGATTTCCCTATTTTACATATGTTTCCCATCAAACTAGATCATGACGATGTGTTTCTTATTTAAATACGAAAAAGTATAAAATAACGGCGATGAAGATGCCAGTCAGTCCGCCGAAGAAAACTTCAATGGGCTTATGACCAAGTAATTCCTTTAATTTATGCTGTTTATGCTGCTCTTCTTTGTTTTGCCAGTTTTTGGCTTCGCTAATAAAAACATTGAAATCGGCAACAAGTTTATTGAGAACAGCAGCTTGTTCACCGGCCTGTCTTCTAACGCCTGTTGCATCAAACATCGTGATGATCGCAAATACAGTTGCGACAGCGAAAATTGGAGATGAGGTGCCTGACTGAATGCCGACACCTGTCGCAAGTGCTGTCACAGCAGCAGAGTGAGAACTGGGCATTCCGCCTGTAGAAGTAAGCAAAGACCAGTCAAGCTTGCGCAGTGCAATATAGTGAATAGGTACTTTAATAAATTGAGCAAAGAAGATCGCGATAAGAGATGCAACGAGAGGGAAATTAAAGAATAATTCCATGTATGTCCGCCTACTTTCTTTTCAAAGAGTACTTTTTTAACATAATGCGCATGCAATTTTAATGAAATGATAGTTCAGGTAACTCTGTATTTTCTATATTCCCCTAAAACGGTTCTAACCCTGCAGTGTAATTCTAGTTTTACTTGAAAAATTAGATGATGTATCATACGTAGTGATATGATTCTATAATTTTCCTGTCTTTGTGTTTATATACTAAAAGTTAATCACATAAATTTCAAGCATGTGTTAGGGACAGAAAGGATTCGTTCGAACCAGATTGAAAAATTCGTTATAATATAGAATAAAAGGAGGAGTGATTATCATGTTTACAGTGAAAAATGAATTGAATTTCGATCAGCACGAAGAGTGTTTATTAATCGGTGTGTTTGAGAAGCCGGTTAAATTAGAAGGAATAGGACTTACAGCAGATCAACTGTTAGATGGTCAGTTAACGGAATTGGTAAAGGATGGAGAGATTTCGGCAAAGAAGAAATCCGTCTCTAAAATACATACATTAGGCAAGGTTGGCGTTAAACGCTTAATTTTCGTCGGACTAGGGAAAGAAAAGGAATTGACCTTTGAAGCATTGCGCGAGGCTTTTGGAAAAGCATTTAAAACGTTGAAGGATGCGAAAATGACAACAGCAGCAGCTGCGTTAGATACGTTTGTCACAGAGAAAGTCGATGTCCTAGATGCAGCTCATGCATTAAGTGAGGCATTCGAACTTGCGACTTATCAATTTGCAGGGTATAAACAAAAATCAAACTCCGTTGAAAAACAAATTGAGTCCTTTACCGTTTATAGTGAAGAGGATGGAGATGAGGTCTTATCTTCATTAAAAGTCGGGAAAGTATATGGAAGTGCAACGAATTCAGCACGCACGCTTGTGAATACGCCAGGAAATCTATTAACATCAACAGATCTTGCTGATTATGCGCGTGAGCTTGGGGAACAGTATGATTTTGAAGTGGAGATTCTTGAAAAAGAAGAGATGCTAAAGCTTGGAATGGGGGCTCTCCTTGCTGTGAACCAGGGATCTGTTGAACCGCCAAAGATGATTGTTCTAAAATATCAAGGCAAAGATGAGTGGAAAGATGTAATCGGTCTAGTAGGGAAAGGAATTACCTTTGATACAGGTGGTTATTCCCTGAAAACGAAAGCCGGTATCGTCGGCATGAAAACGGATATGGGCGGTGCAGCGGCTGTTCTTGGAGCGATGGAAATCATCGGTGAATTGAAGCCGGAGCAAAATGTTGTGGCAGTCATTCCATCCACCGATAATATGGTGAGTGGAAGTGCTTTTAAACCGGACGATGTGATTACGTCCATGAGTGGTAAAACAATCGAAGTTCTGAATACAGACGCAGAAGGAAGGCTTGTATTAGCAGATGCACTAACATATGCCTTACATCAAGGCGCTGATTACCTTGTTGATATCGCTACATTAACAGGTGGGGTGATCACAGCACTTGGTATGGATATGACTGGAGCTATGACGAATAATGAAGCATTCTTTGAGGAAGTACTATTAGCCTCTTATGAAACAGGAGAACCAATGTGGCGCCTTCCTATTACGGAAAAAGACAAAGAGCGCGTACGAAACAGTAAGCTTGCTGATTTGAACAACTCACCGGGTGCTGCAGGACATGCGATCATGGGTGGAGCATTCATCGGCGAGTTTGCTGAAAACAAGCCTTGGGTACATCTTGATATTGCTGGAACATCTGTAACGAATTCAGCGTATGACCTAGGTACTGCTGGAGCAACAGGTGTTATGGCAAGAACATTGGCTACACTTGTAGAACGATTTGGTGAAGAAGACTAAAGAAAACCGGAGGCCTTTGCTTCCGGTTTTTACTCCATGCTAGCAAACCGGCTGATAAAATCCTGTTTTGGCCGATATAAATGGAAAACGGCTTAAATACTTGCGTACTCCGCTGATATAATAAAAAATAGGCTCATATATGTATAAACCTTAGTATTCAAAATGAAAAAGACGGATTCAATTTACGTTTATGAATCCGTCTTTTTTTAGAAACTTCCTCATTTTCTATTGAAAATTCAACCATTTCAAGCTAACGATAATATGACAGCAGTTATCTTCGGTTTTTGGGTGGAAATCGAAACGGATTCCATCAGGGCTATAGGTCGTGTCTGGCATTGTTTTTACGCCGGTTTTTCGGATCATATCTGTTACAGTAGCTGTTTTTGATTGCTGCGCTGCTGCCATAAGCCGCTCTGAAAATGGACGAGACATGGCGAAAGAGTTTACAACCTTCTGTGCATCAAGTAGTAAGGACTGTGAATGTTTTGCCGATTGAATGAGCAAGTCCGGATTAACAGAAGGAAACTGGCGAAATATATCATGATGATGGGAATGTCGATAGGCATCAGGAAACCCATCATGATTTTCTGTCAAAAAACCCTCTCCTTTCAAGATCTTCTTTTCCAAACATATGAAGTAAATACAAATGGTATACTGCTACAAGTAAAATTTAAAAAAATAAATGTTTGGAACAAAAAAAGGAAAAATTTAAAAATAAGAGCCTCATTATTTGTATTTTAAATGTGATAGGTTTATGATATTATTAATACCTAGTTACAAAAAGTAAGGAATTTAAAAATCCTAATAGGTCAGGTGATCGATATGATTATTACGCCACAAATTAAAGAAATATTAATAGATAAAATGCAAATGATCAAAAATCCAGGTAAAAGAGAAATATGTCTTGTAGGACCGGTTAATCTTCCTGTAGAGCAAGGTGACTTTTCAGCTGTATTCCAGTGGTACACATGGATTGAGCTTGATGATAAGGTTCAAACGAAAGAAGATGTACTTGAATCGTTAGCAACGGCTAATTTAGCTTCCTCTCAACAATCTTCTGTGTTGGTTTATGGTGATTTCAAAGAGTCTGAACAGGCGTTAGTTAGAATGCATAGCATCTGCCATACCGGCGATATTTTCGGAAGTCAAAGATGTGATTGTGGCTATCAGCTTCATCAATCGATGAAAATGATAACAGAACATGGTAGTGGCGCTCTCTTTTATTTAGCTGATCATGAAGGGCGAGGCATTGGTCTGTTCTCGAAATCACTTGCTTATATCTTGCAGCAAGAAGGTTTAGATACAGTAGAAGCGAACCATGCGTTAGGATTTGAAGATGATACGCGTTCTTATGAAGGAGCCATACAAGTGCTAGAAGAACTGAGAGATAAACCAGTCGTCCTCATCACAAATAATCCGAAAAAGCTACAAGCATTGCGAGAGCATGGTTTGGCTGCGGCTGAACATATCCCATTATGGGGCGGCTTGACAGCAACAAACAGCTTTTATTTAGATACAAAAATAAAAAAATCAGGACATATTCCACAAGAGAATACTTTTGCTATATAGGAGCGCTGATAAAGTGAAAACAGACCAAGAATATATGCAGCTGGCGCTTGATTTAGCAGCCACGGCTAAAGGAAAGACGAATCCGAACCCAGTTGTCGGGGCGGTTATTGTAAAAGATGGCGTGATCGTCGGCACTGGAATTCATCGAAAAGCAGGAGAACCCCATGCTGAAGTACATGCTTTTAAGATGGCTGGGGACTATGCATGCGGAGCAACTCTTTATGTAACACTTGAGCCTTGTTCACATTTCGGAAAAACACCACCTTGTGCCAATTTGGTTAAAGAGTCTAGAGTAAGCCGCGTGGTCGTAGCTACTCAAGATCCGAATCCATCTGTGGCAGGAAGAGGGATTGGATTACTGAGAGATGCAGGAATAGAAGTTGAAGTAGGCGTTCTCGAGAAAGAGGCCTTGCTACTAAATGAACGGTTTATTCACAATATGAAAACACAACGACCTTTCGTCATCTCTAAAACGGCTATGACGCTAGATGGCAAGCTCGCCACTCACACCGGCCATTCGCAATGGATTACTGGAGAAGAAGCACGCCGTTCCGTTCATCAATTACGAAATGAAGTCGATTCGATTTTGGTTGGGATAGGTACCGTATTAGCAGATGATCCTTCGCTTACAACTCGCTTGCCTGAAGGAGGCAAGAGTCCCATCCGCATCATTGTGGATAGCCAATTGCGTACGCCATTAGAAGCAAAAGTGACAGATTGCAAAGAGGCAAAGACGTGGATCGTCACGTCAGAGGGAACAGATGCTGAGAAAAGAGCGGCTTTAATCAAGAAGGGTGTTGAGCTCATCGATGTGCCGTTAACTGCCATGGGATTGAACCTGGAGTATTTATTAAACGAACTTTATCGTCGAGGTGTTACCGATGTCTTAGTTGAAGGTGGCGGAGAGATCAATGCCTCTTTTTTACGAGATGGTTTGATTGATAAATATATCGTCTATGTAGCGCCAAAAGTTCTAGCAGGCAAACATTCACTTACTCCTTTTGCGGGCGTCGATGCTGAAACGATGGATGAAGCGATAGACCTATCCTTCCACCACATTGATAAAATTGGTGATGATTTATGCATCACGGCTTATCCTACATTCAAGCAATGAAAGAAAAGGGGATGTAGCCGCAAAAACGGGTTTACTGACCGTTTTTTGCTGATTCTCAGACAGACGATTATATGAGGAGGGAAAGAGTTGAGATTTGGCTTCGATATCGATGATACTTTAATCAATTTACGAGAGCATGCCTTTCATTTATATAACAAAAAGTTGAACAAAGATGTGGAATTAGCAGCTTTTAAAGCTTTGACCACATTGGAAATTCATGAACCGTTTGGACTAACCGCAGAAGAAGGCACAGCGATGTGGAATAGCTTAGCAGAAGAAATCTACTATACAACCTGTCCAGCTTTTGATGGAGCAGTTGAAACGTTGCAACAGCTTGTCAAGGACGGTCATGAGGTCTTCTATATTACGGCAAGGAATGCTGAACATTGCGAACGGACCAAAGACTGGCTTATCCAAAATCAATTCCCAGTTCAAGAAGGCCATTTCTTTTGCGGAATGAAGGACGGCGAAAAGATCCGAATTATAGAGGATCTACAATTGGATTATTATTTTGACGATAAACCTGCTGTACTAGAAACGTTATTGGATGCCCCGACAAAAGTATATGCGATTGACAACAGCTATAATCGGGAATTGAAGATCCCAAGGCTAACAAGCTGGTTTGAACTAAAAGAGATCATTGCTAAATAAAGAACCTGACCTGAACAGATTTTGAACTGTTTAGGCCAGGTTTTTTTTAGCCGATTATTGATTATGATGACTGAAGTACCGAAATCAGAAAATATGCGTCGAATCCAAGAAATATAAAATTGAATCATCGTATTTTCTCAATAAAATTATATTGTAGTTGTAAGCGGAAATCACATTCATAAAGACAAGCAGTAAATTTGAGTAAAAGTACATTCTGAAAATGCCCTAAATTAGTGAATACGTGTAAAATAAAATGTGTATGTATGTTTTTATTTCATTTTTAAGGAGGCTAAAGTCTATATGGAATTCAATATTGAGAAGTCGTTGTTGAAGTCATTGGGGATTGAAATAACAGAGTTGAGTAAAGGGAAAGTCATTGCGACGATGCCGGTTGATGAAAGGACGTGGCAGCCAGTTGGATTGCTTCATGGAGGCGCTTCCGTGGCACTTGCTGAAACCGCTGCGAGTATTGGTGGCTATGAGCTTGTGGACAAATCAAAAGAAGCTGTTGTTGGACTTGAAATCAACGCCAATCATATAAAAGGAAAACGATCAGGAATAGTAACAGCTGAAGCAAATATTCTACATAGAGGAAAAACGACCATGGTTTGGGACATTAAAATTCGTGATGAAGAAGAACAGCTTATTTCCGTTTCCCGCTGCACACTGGCAGTTATTTCTCTTAATCAGAAAAGCTAAGACTTATATGACGTTAGCAAAAAGAAGGAGCGCAAACTGCGTTCCTTTTAGTTTTCCAACGCATCATCTGTTTCCACATCTAAGGGCAGTAAGGCTTAGAGGAGTAAGAGAAGCCGGGGCTTCCACTGATTGAAGTTTCACTTTATAGTCGATCCAGGTTGACACTAGCTTTGAAACATATGACTGAAAGAATTTTTTTATAATTCTTTCTTTCCCCCAATCAACGAGACAAGCTGATGCGTATGATGCTGTATAACGACTGTAGCACTATCTACTCCAGCATTCTCAACTTATTTTGAAATCTTGCCTTTCGAGCGAATAAGAAAGAAACGCGAACAAAGAGAGGGTAGGAAGCGATAGAAGGTTTAGGGCTTTGCGTAGAAACATGCGCATAGAACAGCTCCCTAGCTAATATATTTTCGTATAGAATATGTTGTTGCTATTTTATCCCGGTTTAACAGGCTGTAATACCCCCGCTTCAATTTTGGTGGCAGAATCAAGAAAAAATAGGTAGGGGATGGATGAACAAGCAGTGAGGTATGATCTAACAAAATAGGAAGAGGAATTGTTCATAGAGATGTAGAACATTGTTATTGAAAGAAAAAAACGTAATTTGTTTAAATATTCTGTTATAATATCACAATAAGATTTTAGAAAAGGGGGATGGAAGACATGGAACAAAACATGCAACAATACTTATTCATTGATTTTGAGTTTACTATGCCAGAGGGGAAGGGGAAGCCTGCTGGTTTTTATCCGGAAATTATTGAAGTTGGCTTTGTTTCCGTAATAGATGATGGATTGGGTGATCAATTTTCTTCGTTTGTTGTTCCGGATAAGTTTTCGCAGTTAACAGAACGCTGTAAAAGATTTCTTCATATTTCGCAAAGTCAGGTGAATCAAGGCATTAATTTTGTTGAGCTGGTTGCATTATTAAAAAGCTATGATCAGAAATGTCCAACGAAGATTGTCACATGGGGAAATATGGATATGAAGGTATTGCGTAATAATTGTCAAAGAGCGGGAGTCGAGTTTCCTTTTACCGGGGAGCAAATTGACTTATCGATGGAGTACAAACGCTTTTTTGGTGATCAAAATCAAACGGGTTTGTGGAAAGCGGTACAGGCTTATGGAAAAGAAGGAACAGGAAGGCACCACCGTGCACTTGATGATGCGATGACAACATATAATATTTTTAAATTAGTAGAAAAAGATAAAAGCTATATGAAGAATCACCAGCCTACAACGATTGGAGATCGGATTGATTTGTCTAAAGTTTTAAATAAACTTGTATTATAAAAGCCAAATCATGAGAATTGATTTGGCTTTTAGGTATTTATTTAAAATAGTCTTTCTCCAGTTCTTCGATATGTTGCAGACTTCTTTGATTCCATTCGTCTTGGGTCTCGGACAGCTTCTGTTTCATCGAATCAACGGATTGGTGCAGTGATTCTTTATAATTGGGAATTTCACTCGTGTACGCTCTAACCATATTCTTAGGCACATTCATCTGTTCACGGAAAGCAAGTGCTCGGCGCTGATGAAACAGGGCGACATCCACTTGTTTTGGATTGTGTAAATCACCTTGCATAGGATGCTTGGCGCAAGCAAGAACACGGACAAGATACGCATTTGGCCTCTCTTCAGTAATTTCTCCAATATATTTCCCTGTGCGATAAATCGCAGACACTTTGTCCCCAACTGCAAATTGCTCTTCGCTCATTTCAATTCCCCTTTTCCTACTCATTCTCTCTTTATCATACAAAATTCAGAGAAGGCTTTCAAATAATGGGGAAGGAAGATCTTAAGTAAGAATCTTGGTGTGTAACAACAGATCATAATTGAATAAATGGACAGGTTGTAGATTGAATCCTTTCGAGTAGTAGAATAATGTCGGATTTAGCCGGAATTCATCATTGCCGGCAAGTCGCTTGCACTTTGCTAATGAATTCGTGTAAAGTGTACAATTGAAGGCACATAATAGTAGATTCATGATTATGGGCGGATTATTTATAGGAAAGAAGGGATTTTAGATGACAAACTATCCACAATTAACATCTGAAGTATTAGAAAATGAAAAAGCGGCCATTATGGAAACAAACCAAGGAAATATCAAAATTAAATTTTTCCCTGAATTAGCACCAAAAACAGTTGAGAACTTCTTAACACATGCTGAGAATGGTTATTATGACGGAATTGCTTTCCACCGTGTTATTAAAGATTTCATGATCCAAGGTGGAGACCCACAAGGAACTGGTATGGGTGGAGAAAGTATTTGGGGTGCTCCATTTGAAGATGAATTCTCTATGCAACTTTTCAATCTTCGCGGTGCATTATCGATGGCCAATGCTGGACCAGGAACAAACGGAAGCCAATTCTTTATCGTTCAAGCACAACATGTTGACAGCAGAATGGGCGAGCAAATGAAACAAGCGGGCTACCCAGAAGAAATCATCGAAGCATACATGGCGACTGGTGGTACTCCATGGCTTGACCAAAAGCATTCTGTTTTTGGACAAGTTGTCGAAGGCATGGATGTAGTTGATGCCATTGCTAATGCAAAAACGACATACGGTGACAAACCAGCGGAAGACATTGTGATTCAATCGATTAAATTAGTGTAAAGTGAAACTTCCATCAGTGGGGGCATCCCCAAGCTGATGATTAGTTGAACCGTTAATGCGGGATAAATCTTATGAAGCGGGAGGCTTTTGTCTCCCGTTTCTTTTTTGATAACCACTTTAATCGCCTCATGAAAAAACCTCAAGTAAATTTTTTAAAAAATAGAAAAGGAGCATAGCCATGTTTCCTCTAGAAAGTTATATTCGAAGAGTTGAGTTGAAAAGAGATGCCGTTCCTTCATTTGATATTTATCCGTTCTGTTTACCAGCTGTTCGTCCGTTGACTGATGTTGAGCTTCATCCGAATGTCACATTTTTCGTCGGGGAAAATGGCATGGGGAAGTCGACATTATTGGAGGCAATCGCCGTTGCTTTTGGTTTTAATGCAGAAGGTGGCACGATTAATTTCAGCTTTTCTACGAAAGAGTCTCATTCTAATTTGTACGAATATGTAAGACTTGTGAAAGGGACGAGAAAGCCGAAAGACGGATTTTTTCTCCGTGCTGAAACGTTCTATAATGTCGCGTCTACGATTGAAGAATTGGACATAGGTGGCTTCGGACCGAGAATAATTGACTCTTTTGGCGGGAAGTCACTTCATGAACAATCCCATGGGGAATCATTTTTCGCTGCATTTACGAATCGATTTAGCGGACAAGGAATCTATATACTAGATGAGCCTGAAGCTGCCTTATCTCCGCTCCGGCAGCTATCTCTATTATCAAGAATGCAGGAGCTCGTTCAATTGGATTCACAGTTTATTATTGCCACCCATTCCCCCATCATCATGGCCTACCCAAAAGCAAAGATTATCGAAATGACAGAAGAAGGACTGAGAGAAACAAAGCTTGAAGACACCGATCATTATGTGATCATGAAGCAGTTTTTTGAAGATAAAGACCGCTTGCTTTATCATTTGTTAAAATAGTGGGGAGATTTTTGTTACATATTGGATTGACGTATATTTTACAAATCCGACGCGTAATTTCTCGATTTGACGCATATTATGCGATTTAAAGTTCTAACTGAAGCCTTCTTACAAATCGATTCAATTTAAGTCGCGAAATGGAAAGGTAGTTGTTATAATTAAGATACAAGAATTGGTATTTTAGAAAGGATGTAATCAATGAGCGTTCTTTTACCTACTGTACTTGGCTTGTTTCTCTATTTTCCAGAAGACAAGTCAGAATATTTTCCTGCTATCATTTCGTTCACCATATTCATGATTGCTTGTGGTTTTACGATGAGGTGGATTATCAAAAAGTCACAAAAAGAAGCGCTAAAAACGAAGGAATTAGAAGAAGAAGTAACGCGTAGAAATCAACATTTAAAGAAAAACTCGATGCATTAAAGCGGGATAAATAATCAAAGGATCTCCTAAAAAGGGCCTGACCTCAGTAGTTAAGAGATCTGACTCTTTTTTATAGGACATCCTTTTTTACTTATGCTTCTTCAGAAACGACAGTGAAGCGTTCGTTTACATGTTTAGGATTTTCAAGTTCATCAAGCACAGCTACAGCGTAGTCTTCGTAGCTTACATAGCTATTTCCTTTTGAGTTTATGAGAAGGTGATCTTTGCCGGCTTGATATGTTCCTGTTCTTTTGCCAACTGCAAATAATGCGGAAGGACTGAGGAATGTCCAAGTAATCGAATCCGTACCTTGTAGGATTTCGAGATTCTTCCCTTGATTCGAAGCAGTAGGCTTAAACATATCTGGGAAGTCAGGCGTATCAATGACACGGACTTTTTTATCTGGATCAACAAACAGGCTACCTGCTCCACCGACTACGAACAATTTTGTATTTGGTGCTCCTTTTAAAACTTCAATTAGAACGTTTCCAGCATCAACATGTAAATGCTCTTCTCCAAATGGTGCACCAAAAGCATTGACTACAACGTCAAAACCTTTAACATCATCAGTTGTTAAATCGAAAACATTTTTTTCTAAAATAGCTACTCCCTCTACTTGAAGCTTTGCAGCGTCGCGAACGATGGCTGTTACTTCATGATTCCGCTCTAAAGCTTCCTTTGCGATACGGCTTCCTGCTTTTCCAGTTGCTCCAATTATTCCTATTTTCATAATTATGATTCCTCCTAGTAATTGTCTATTTGTAACTGAATTTGTTACAACTTGGTGGTGAAAAAGAGGTTGACTCTAAATCAAAGGGCCATCCTCGTTCTGATATCTTGTAACGATTTGCTTGCCAGTTCTTTTTCCATTGCAGTCTGTGCTGTATGAAACGTATCTTCCAAAGCAGATTGAATGTTTTTACCGACAGGGCATTGTGGATTTGGATTTTCATGCATCGAAAATAAATCTTCTTTTTCTTGAACGGCGAGATAAATGTCTAAAAGCGAAATCTCTACTGGATCTCGGGTCAAGACAGCCCCTGGCGTTCCAACTTGTGATTGAAGAAGCCCTGCTTTTTTTAGCATTCCTGTAATTCTACGAATGACCACTGGATTAGTGTTCACACTACCGGCAATATATTCTGACGTAACCTTTTCACGCGGACCAGATGCAATAAGGGAAAGAATATGAATGGCAACAGCAAAGCGACTGTTAATCATCGTATTCACCACCTATGTAACCATTATAGTTACAATTGGTTTGATTGTCAAATTAAGTAGCTAGTATTGCTCTACACATAACTTACCCATTTTTTTGGCCAAAATACTTATTTGAATCTTTTTTTTAAAAGGGAAGAAACTTCCGTTAGTGAAGCGTAATATTTAGGAAATACTACAAGAAGGAAATCCATTTGCCAAGAAAGGATGGGGGATATGCCTTCAAAAGAACAATTAAACCAATTGAAACAGCAATTACAGCAGACAAAACAGGAGCTAGAGGAAAGATTAAGTGATAATGGAAATTTCGGGTTGCTTAGAAGCTTTGCTCATGATTCAACAGGAGAATTATCGAGTATTGATAACCATCCAGGTGATGAAGGGACAGAATTATATGAGCGAGAAAAAGACATCGCGCTCTATGAACACGCACGTCAGCATGTAGATGAAATTAATCACGCGATCCATGCGATGGAAGCAGGAACGTATGGGAAATGTGAAGTGTGTCAATCAGAGATTCCACTTGATCGATTGCAAGCGATTCCGACAACAACATTTTGTAAGGAGCATTCACCTTCCCAGAATACTTCCCATAATCGCCCTGTTGAGGAAGAAGTATTAACCCCTCCGTTTGGGAAATTCGATAATGATGACCAGAATGAATCGGTGATTTATGATGCGGAAGATACTTGGCAGGACGTAGCCAGTTTTGGGACTTCGGAATCGCCATCTGACTTCGCCTATCCTCCCGATGATTATGAGGATATGTATGTTGAATCAGAAGAAAATATCGGCTATGTGGAAGATTATGAGAATTTTGTCGGCGTTGATATGGACGGCAAGAATATTACGGTGTATCCGAACTCGCAACACGAAAAATATGAGGCTGCTTTAGATGAGGAAGGGATTATGACTACATTCGGTGACTTGCCGCAGTATGAACATGACCCTTATGTAGAAGAAGACTGATTTTGGATAAGCGTAAAAGCCATTGTGCTTTTGCGCTTAATTTCTTTAAAGTGATAGAACATTACTGCACGTAAATCTCGATTATAGCACGAAAAGGGTTCAATCTGGCACGCAAATCTTAATATTGGCACGTAAAGTCTCCCATTCGCAGCAGAGTCTTAATTTATAGTCACTTTAGAGTCAGAAAATTTTTCGGGTGCCCGCGATTTACATATACCTGTTGTAAATAGAGGTAACTAGTCTAAAACCATTCGTAGCAAAGGGGATTTAATCATTCAAGTATTCAGATGCAAGTTTTTTAGTATACCTTTTTCACTTTAGGAAAAAATAGATGGGATAAACGGAATGGGCGGGAGGTAGTATATTGAAAACGAGAATGAGTGTGATGATCATGATGCTTTTGCTAGCCGGTTGTGCAACGGAAAGTCCCAAGAAAATTGATGTAACGATGCGAAATGTGGATGGAGACTCACTTGGGGGAATTACTGTTCAGGAGAAGTCTAAAGGTGTTACGCTAGATATTGATTTAAAGGGACTGGAGCCTGGTGTGCATGCCATTCATATCCATAACAAAGGTTCATGTAAGGCACCTGATTTTATTTCAGCTGGTGATCATTTTAACCCAGATAAAAAAGAACATGGTTTGCTTCATCCGAAAGGGGCACATGCGGGAGATTTGCCAAATTTAATTGTCAAAGATGATGGAAAGACGAAAGCGAAATTGGATGCTCCAAATGCAACGCTTAAAGATGGCAAAAATTCACTTCTTACTAAAGACCAAACATCTATCGTCATTCATGCATCAGCGGACGACGGCATGAGTCAGCCGGCGGGGAATGCTGGAGATCGAATTGCTTGTGGTGTAATAAAAAAATGATATCTGTAGCATGAATATATAGAAAAAGCCAGCTACTCTGTAGGGCCCTGACTGTCATTTTTGAGACAGTCAGTGCCCTAGAGAACCCTGGCTTTTTCTTTTGCAATGTCGTTCGTGGCTGATTCACTTGGATGAACCACTTCAAACGAGCGAAAATACGCTTATGTATAGTAGAAGAAAAGGTAAAGTAATCTATTTATGCGTCAAAGCGAAAAAGAGCAGCTACCACCGTACTAGTTGGCAACTGCTCTTTTTCTAATACGGTTCATGATAGCGCTAGTCCGAGTGTGCCGAATCAAAGTAACCACTAATATACTCATGAATATCTAAGATTTGGAGTTTGATTTTCAAGCCCTTTTCATTTGCGTAGATTATTTTCACAGATAACAACTTGAAACAAAAGCCTTATCTATTTAAGTTAATGCTCGTTTCAATCTTTCTAGTCCTTCAAGAAGGACTGAACGTGGACATCCAATGTTCAGTCTTACAAAACCTTCTCCACCTTGACCATATTTCGGACCAGGTTCAAGAGCAAGTTTTCCTTTTTTTAGTAAAGTATCTTGCAGTTTTTCATCTGTCCAGCCAAGGCTGCGACAATCAATCCAAATTAAGAAAGAGGCATCAGGATGCATAACGGTAAGAACAGGTAGTTCTTTTGCGATGAAAGCTTCGGCAACTTGAATGTTTTCCTCAATATAAGGAAGTAATTCATTTAACCATGGTTCGCCATATTGATAGGCTGCTTCCATTGCGGTTAATCCAAGCAGATTTACCCCATGAAAGGCATTTTTAATTTGAATTTTTTCAATTTGTTTCTTGTGCTCGGGATTGCTGGCAAGGAGAAGCGAAGCCTGTAGCCCGGCAATATTAAATGTTTTACTTGGAGCCATTAAGGTAATGGTGCGATTTGCTACACTCTCACTTAGAGAAGCGATGGGAATGTGCTTGCTATGTGACAGTGCTAAATCAGCATGAATTTCATCACTGACGATTAGGACGTCATATTGATCGCAAAGTTCGCCGATTTTTATTAATTCGTCTTTTGACCAAACTCGACCGCCTGGATTATGTGGGCTACAAAGCAGGAATAGCTTGACGCCGGATTTTAATTTTTCTTCGAAGTCGTTAAAATCAATTTCAAATCTTGCGTTTTCGACTAATAAAGGACTATTGACAACCTTACGATCAAGATGTTCTATCATATCAAAAAAAGGTTTGTAAACAGGACTTTGAATCAATATTTGATCACCAGGATTTGTGAAAGCACTAATGGCGGTTCCGATTCCAGAAACAACACCAGCGCTATATCCAATCCATTCACTCTCAATTTGCCAATCATGACGATTTTTCAACCAATTCTGGATTGCGCTGTCTATCGCGTGTGAAGGAAATGTGTACCCGAACACAGGATGATTAATTCGAGAGTATAATGCCTCTTGAACTTCTTTAGGACTAGGAAAATCCATATCGGCTACCCACATTGGCAGCGCGTCGCTCGTCCCGTAAACGGATGCTAATGCATCCCATTTTTCTGAACTTGTATTTCGTCTATCAATCACTTTATCGAAAATTGATTGCTTCATCAAATCCACCTCTAAATTTTAAATTATCCCGGTATAACAGGCTGTACGATTCCACATAAATGATTTGAGACAAGAAAAAGAGTGATTGGAAGTGGAAAACAGCCTGTAAAACCCCGATTGGTGAGATACAGTGAAACTTACCTTTGTGATCTTCAAAGGTTTAGTTGAACCAATCGGGTTCGTAGTATCGCTTTATCTACGCGGTAGCGGAGATATTAGCGATAGTAGAACGGGACTAACCATCAGTGGGGAACTGCACCCACTGATGGAAGTTTCACTTTATGATACTATAATAACATGTACAGACTATTTTGAAGTAGGTGATAATTGGATGAACACACAACAAGTGAATATGGCAATGGCAGAAGTGTTACGAAATTGGGACCCATTTCAGCAAGGCGAAGATTTTTATGAACCTGAAATTGCGGATGTGCTTCTGGCAATACGCGATATCGAGAGTGGCTCTGAGCTTGCTGGTAAAATGCAGGAGATTTATGAATTTTCATTTGAACAACAGCTTGCTTTTAACGATTGCTTGAAAATAGCTGAACAGCTACGTAACATTAAAGAGAATGAAAGCTGTACGCTATAATGCATGTAGGTGACTGAAAAGGGTCTGACCTCACATTCTATACACCGTTTATCCCGCATTAACGGGCAGTAAGCCCCACCTAAAGGCTGAGGAGTAGGAACCGCAGAAGCGTAGGTGGGGGAACAGCCCGTAAAAGCCCGATTGGTGAGATACAGTGAAACTTACCACTGTGCTCTTCAGCGGTTTAGTTGAGGCCCACAGGATGTGGGTTCACACAGACGTTGCCGCAGGACGCGGCGCACTTAGTCTGTGATTCATTGAATCGGGTTCGTACTGTCGTTTGATCGAAGCGTTTGCTGCGATCTTAGCGACAGTAGAACGGGACTAACAATCAGTGGGGGTGAAGAAACCCTACTGATTGAAGTTTCACTTTATTGTGTCATTTACGTGTTATATAAACGAAATATAGTAGTTGTGGGGTCTGACCCTCTCGTTGTTTAGATACGTTTTTATTGCCTTAAAAAATCATGAATGTAGTTATACACTTCTTCTGGTTTTTCTTCCGGTATTAGGTGACCTGCTTCTTTAAGAACGATAAGCTTTGCATGAGGCAGGTCGGTCTGCAACCTTTTTCCGATTGAGAGCGGAACAACCTGGTCATGTTCACCCCAAATTAGCAAACAATCCGTGTTAATCGCTTGTAGGTCATCTTTAGATAAATCTCCCTCAAAATGCCGCGCCATTCGCCCGAGCGCTTGGAACATCCCTTTTTGTAAAAAAGGCTCTAAATAGCCGTTCCTCATTTCATCATCAATCATCTTTTTATCATACACAACATTGTGTAGATTTTTCTCAATCCCCGACTTTCCAAGATACCAACGTATAAGAAGTGGAAAAAAAGGAAGATAAGTCGCTTTCCTTATTGAGGGTCTCATCGGTGCTAAATAGCTAGAACCTGACAGTAACACAACTTTTTCGACAAGGTCGGGTCTACGCTTACAAATTTGCAAGCAAAGTTGGCCGCCCATAGAATGACCAATCAAGATTACCCTTTTCAGTTTTCTTATTTCCAAAAAATTGATAATCGAACAGGCGACATTTTGATAAGAATACGTATAGGAAGAAGACTTTTCACTTTTTCCAAAGGGCGGATAATCAATAGCCAGTACATTGTAGTCTTCTTGAAAAAAAGGAGTGAGTTTTCGGAAGCTGAAAGATGAGGATAAGAAACCATGCAGTAGCACAAGTGTTACTGCACCCGCATCTCTACTTATAGATTCACAATACAGATCAATCCCATATTTTTTCTTTTCAGTTATTTCTCTCAAGGAGCTCATCTCTCTTTGTTAAATTTGTGGAAATTTGTCTATAATTATGCTTAAGTGTGTGTTGTTTATCCCGCATTAACGGGCAGTACCTCCCACCTTAAGACTTAGAGGGATCGAAGAAGCGTAGGTGGAGGAACTGCCCGTAAAAGCCCGATTGGTTCAACTAACCATCAGCGGGGAACTGCACCCACTGATGGAAGTTTCACTGTATCCCGCATTGACGGAAAGGCAAATTCACTTTATATAACAAATTCTACCCTAATTTGCTATAATAATTAAAGAATTCTGCTATAACAGAATCTTTATCCCGCACTTAACGGAAAGTCAATACTTCCACCTCAAGCTTTTGAGGAACAATGGGGGACAACTGCCCGTAAAGTTCCGATTGGTGAGATACAGTGTAACGTACCTTTGTGGTTTTCAAAGGTATAGTTGAGGTTCCACAGGAAGTGGACCACACAGACGTTGCGCGGCAACGTCTGTGATTCATTGTATAGGGTTCGTACTGTCCGATTGATCGAAGCGTTTGCTGCGATCTTAGCGACAGTAGAACGGGACTAGCCATCAGTGGGGAACTCACCCACTGATGGAAGTTTCACTTTATCCCGGTTTAACAGGCTGTAAAATTCTTGTTTAAAATAGCAAGGAAGTGAAAAAAACAGCCTGTAAAACCCCGATTGGTTCAACTAACCATTAGTGGGAAATTGCACCCACTGATGGAAGTTTCACTTTATCTTTATACATAGTTCTCGAATGAGACTAAAGGAGGCTGTACTTATGCATTTAACGGAAAAAGAACTGGAAATACTGCAAATCATTGAACAAAACAGCCGTATTGACTTTAATGACTTAGCGAAAATGGTTGACGCGGATGAATCAGAAATTGCGGATACTGTACAGAAGCTTGAAGATATGAATGTCATCGTTTGTTATGCGTCAATCATCAATTGGGCGAAGGTAGACGCTTATCATGGAGTAACGGCCATGATTGATGTAAAGGTAACACCAAAACGAGGTGTTGGCTTTAATGAAGTCGCCCAAAGAATTTACCGTTTTAATGAAGTAGAATCGGTTTATCTAATGTCTGGCGCATATGACTTGTCCGTTGTTGTGACAGGACAGTCGATGAATGAAGTGGCTCAGTTTGTATCGGAAAAACTATCTACTTTGGATTCAGTTATTTCCACGACCACTCATTTCATTTTGAAAAAATATAAACACGATGGAACGATTTTTGAGCCAATTAATGAGGAAGACAAAAGAATCGTGGTGTCACCATGATCCAGACAAGCTTTGTCTCGAAAACAATCGCTGATCTTAAACCGTCGGGAATTCGTCGTTTTTTTGATTTGGCTGTGAATATGGAAGGTGTTGTTTCGCTTGGTGTTGGCGAACCGGATTTTGTGACGTCATGGAATGTAAGGGAAGCTGCAATCTTATCGTTGGAAGAAGGTCGTACATCTTATACGGCAAATGCTGGATTAATAGAACTACGACAAGAAATCGCTTCATATATGAAAAACAGATTTGCTGTCTCGTATCAACCAGATTCACAAATTATTGTGACGGTCGGGGGGAGTCAGGCTATTGATATTGCGCTTAGAGCGATTTTAAATCCTGGCGAAGAAGTATTGGTTGTTGAGCCATGCTTTGTTGCTTACAGCCCACTTGTGACGTTGGCGGGTGGTGTTGCTAAGACGATCCAAACAGTGAAGGAAAATGAGTTTAAGCTTACAGCTGCTGAGCTTGAAGAAGCCATTACACCAAATACGAAAGCAATTATCATGTGTTCGCCTAATAATCCGACAGGAACCCAACTTAGGAAAGAAGAATTAATCGAAATTGCAAAAATCGTTCAAAAGCATAACTTAGTGGTCATTTCAGATGAAATTTATGCTGAGCTTGCTTATGATGATGATTTCACTTCAGTAGCAGCTATAGATGGCATGATGGAGCGAACGATTTTAATTAATGGTTTTTCCAAAGGGTTTGCTATGACAGGTTGGCGTCTTGGATTTGTTTGTGCGCCAAAAGACATTACCGAGGCGATGCTAAAGATCCATCAATACACGATGATGTGCGCATCGACAGTGGCCCAATATGCAGCTTTGGAAGCACTGCGTAGCGGAATGAATGATGTAGAGAATATGAGGAAAAGTTATCGTCAGCGTCGAAATTATATTGTGAAATCGTTCAATGAAATGGGACTAGATTGTCATATTCCAGGCGGTGCATTTTACGCATTTCCATCCATTGAGAGAACTGGATTGTCTTCACAAGAATTTGCTGAGAAGCTTTTATTTGAAGAAAAAGTTGCTGTAGTTCCAGGTAATGTGTTTGGTGAGAGTGGAGAAGGACATATCCGATGTTCCTATGCCTCCTCTTTAGAGCAACTTCAAGAAGCAATCAAGCGGATGAGCCGGTTTGTTGAAAAATATAAATAAAAAGATAGGATCTCCCATAAGTAAAAGGGCAGACTCGCAAAGTCTATCAACTGTTTTATGAGGTGTAAGTAACCTGAAAAACGTTGATGGAATGCAAGTTTGCCCTTTTTTGGAGATCTTTTTCTTTTTTTAAAAGACTCTTTTGGTTGATTGGAGCGGAAGTGCGAGACTCCTGCGGAGGAGGCTCACCGCCCGCTCCGCAAAAAGCGAGAAACTGGAGCGAAAAGCAACCAATCCGCACTGCTTGGTAAATAGCAACAAAGTATGCGAAAACAGCCTTTTTAAATAATACCAAGCGAACTTAGTAGAACAAGGATAATTCCAATTGGTGCGATGTACCGAATGATAAAATACCAAATCTTAAATACTTTAGATGACAGGGTAGAACCAAGCTCTAGTTCATTTTGGACATTTATTCGTTTCATTTGATAGCCGACGAATAGTGAAATGAACAACGCCCCGACAGGAAGAGCGATATTACTTACAATGTAGTCTGCTAAATCGAATATTGATTTGTCGAATATCGTAACATCAGAAAGTGCACCGAAGGAAAGTGCGCTTGGTATGCCTACGATAAATACAAGAATACCAGCAATCCAAGTAGATTTTTTTCGCTTTGTTGGATCATTTTTTGACATAGCTGCGACAATAATTTCAAGAATCGAGAAAGCTGAAGTAAAGGTCGCAAATGCAAGCAGGATGAAGAATATCAGCATGAACAAACTGCTGAGTGCCATTTCATTAAATACAGCAGGTAGGACCACAAAGACGAGTCCAGGTCCGCTTGCAGGATCAAATCCAAGTGCAAATACGGCTGGGAAAATAACAAGTCCGGCAAGAAGACAGATGAAAATATTCAAACCAACAACGGATAATGCTGATTTTGTTATATCTTCCTGCTTCCCTAAATAAGATGCGTATGTTACCATGACAGAAATCCCGACACTAAGTAGGAAAAAGGCTTGTCCTAACGCCAATAAAACCGTTTCTCCTGTTAAAAATGAGAAATCAGGCTTTAAGAGAAATTCAACACCAGCATAGGCTCCTTTAAGTGTCAATGAACGAACCAGCAGCACAAGAAAAAGAATAAAAAGTGCAGGCATCATAATTTTATTTGCCTTTTCAATGCCATTTTGTACGCCGCCTTTTACTACAACAATCGTTAAGATCATGAAGACAAGTTGAGCTAGTACGGTCTCATAAGGATTGCTAATGATTGTTTCGAACAACTGTCCGTATTCATTTTGAGATAATCCTGAAAGGGAACCCGTTATGCTTCGAATAATATAAGAAAGTATCCAGCCGCCAACAACACTATAAAATGAAAGCAGGATAAAAGAAGCGACCACTCCACCGTATCCAACGAGAACCCAGGCTTTACCTGGAGCGATAGATTTGTAAGCAGATACTGCATCTTTTTGGGCATGTCGGCCGATAATAAATTCGGCGATTAAGATAGGTGCTCCAATTAATAAAGTGAATAGAATGAAGAGCAAGAAGAACATGCCGCCTCCATTTGTTCCGGTCATATATGGGAACTTCCAAATAGCCCCCAATCCAATTGCAGAACCAGCAGCTGCAAGGATAAAACCAATCTTAGATGTCCATTGTTCTGGTTTTGCCATAGATGTGTAACTCCTTTTTGCTTTTATTATCGTCAAAATACGTAAAACTAACGATTAATTTTATTATCGTACTATTATATTGTCGAAATGTGTAGACTTTTTTTAAAAGATAGTCTATTTCCAACAATTCCCCTTCGATAATGTGTTTAAAGGTAGTACGAAAGAGGCAACTTTTAAATAAAGTGATGGGGATCTTGACTCTCCGTTAATGCGGGATAAAAAGGGTTCGTTTTTTAAAAATGGAAGGTTGTTCCCTTTGATTATTTTCGAAATCTATGATAGAATTTCTAATTGCATGTAAAGAGAAAAAATTTACTTAAAAATAGGAGTGTTACAATGTCTACAAATTACGAAATTGGAGCAGTTGTTGCTGGTAAAGTTACTGGCATTCAACCTTATGGTGCTTTTGTTGCATTAGATGAATCTACACAAGGTTTAGTTCATATCTCTGAAATTACTCATGGATATGTTAAAGATATCAATGACCATTTAAAGGTTGGCGATGAGGTTCAAGTGAAAGTTCTTTCAATTGACGAAGCAAAAGGGAAAATCGGTCTTTCCATCCGTGCTACAGAAGAAGCTCCTGAACGTACAGAAGCTCCTGCTAATAAAGCCCCTAAAAAACGTCAAGCAGCTGTTAAAACTTCAACTAACACTGATTCTTCTGAAGGCTTCAACACATTGAAAGATAAACTTCAAGAGTGGATTGAACAATCTAAACGTGAAGATTTAATCAAGAAATAATGACTTAGTAAGCTGGTGGTCCTTTTGGATCAACCGGCTTTTCTTTTTTTATGGAGCAGATTTAGATTTTGGAGAGGTTGTTCAAAAAGTCCGGTAAAAATAGTTGTCGAATTGCTTCAAAGCTCTGTCTCTCCGGTTCTCTCGAGATGCGCACCTCCAACTTCTCGGCTCTTTTTATCCTCCTTTTTGAACATGAATTTGTAGTGATTACAAATGCGAATTATTGTAGCCTCCTTAACTTTATAAAGTTCTAATCGTATGTTTTGTAATTGTCGGAGTTCTTGTAGATAATAAGAGTATAAAAAGGAGGGGATTGAGTGGAGAATTTTGTATATAAGAATCCAACTAAGCTTATCTTCGGAAAAGATCAACTTGGTCAGTTACAACAGGAAATTCCGTCATTTGGTAAAAGGGTACTCGTTGTTTATGGTGGGGGCAGCATTAAAAAGAATGGATTATATGAACAGGTGATGGCGATTCTAAATGAAATCGACGTCAAAACGTTTGAGCTGGCTGGTGTGGAACCGAATCCACGTATTGCGACAGTTCGTAAAGGCGTAGAGATTTGTAGGGAACATAAGATTGACTTTATCCTTGCTGTTGGCGGTGGCAGTGTGATTGATTGTACGAAGGCAATCGCAGCTGGTGCGAAGTATGATGGGGATGCATGGGATTTGGTGACGAAAAAATCACCAGTAAAAGCAGCGCTTCCTTTTGGAACCGTTCTAACACTTGCTGCGACTGGTTCTGAAATGAATGCTGGATCGGTTATCACCAATTGGGAAACGAAAGAGAAATATGGCTGGGGAAGCCCTATGACGTACCCGCAATTCTCAATTCTTGATCCAGAGAATACTTTCACAGTACCGAAAGATCAGACTGTCTATGGAATCGTTGACATGATGTCTCATGTGTTTGAACAATATTTTCATCCAGCCGCTCATGCACCGTTGCAGGATCGCTTTTGTGAATCACTGCTAATCACCGTAATGGAAACGGCGCCGAAGCTATTGGAAGATTTAGAGAATTACGAGCATCGGGCAACGATTTTATACAGTGGCACAATTGCCTTAAATGGATCTTTAGGAGTTGGATACAGAGGGGACTGGGCATCTCATAATATTGAGCACAGTGTCTCAGCTGTTTACGACATTCCACATGCAGGTGGACTAGCAATTCTGTTTCCAAACTGGATGAAGCATGTTCTACATGTTGATGTCAGTCGTTTTAAACAACTTGCTGTCCGAGTGTTCAACGTGGATCCAGAAGGCAAGACAGACGAAGAAACCGCTCTTTTGGGCATTGATAAGCTTCGTGAATTCTGGTCAAGCCTTGGTGCACCAACGAGACTTGCGGATTATGACATAGATGATTCTGAAATTGAAACTATGGCAGACAAAGCGATGGTATATGGAGAGTTTGGTAAGTTCAAATCATTAAATCGTGATGATGTATTAGCGATTTTGAAGGCATCTCTATAAATGCTTCTTACTTGAATAAACATCCTGGAGACCCGTTCAAGCATTGTTGATTTTTTTAGGATTTGTTTATTTGTAAAAAAATTCAGATAAATTTTTTGTTTGGTTACGCTTTCATCGAGGTGGAAGTCTTGATTATCAGGGAAGCTTTCGTTAAAGTGAAAGAGTAATCTAAATAGATGGAGGAACGATGATGACACATGTACGTTTTGATTATTCCAAAGCATTGTCTTTTTTTGGAGAACATGAAATTACATATTTACAAGATGCAGTAAAAGCGGCACACAATTCCTTGCACGAAAAAACAGGAGCGGGAAATGACTTTTTAGGTTGGATTGACCTTCCTGTTGATTATGACAAAGAGGAATTTGCCCGTATTCAAAAAGCAGCAAGTAAAATTAAATCTGATTCTGATGTGTTGCTTGTTATCGGAATCGGCGGTTCTTATTTGGGCGCTCGTGCAGCAATTGAAATGTTGCAACATAGCTTCTATAACGCGCTATCTAAAGAACAACGTAAAACGCCGCAAATTATCTTTGTCGGCAATAATATCTCTTCTACTTACATGAAGGATGTTATGGAATTGCTTGAGGATAAGGATTTCTCAATCAATGTGATTTCAAAATCTGGTACGACGACAGAGCCTGCTCTTGCATTCCGTATTTTCCGTAAGCTATTGCTTGAAAAATATGGTGTCGAAGAAGGAACTTCACGGATTTTTGCCACAACTGATAAAGCGAAAGGTGCACTTAAAACCCTTTCAAATGAAAAAGGATATGAAACATTTGTCATTCCTGATGATGTTGGTGGACGTTATTCTGTATTGACGGCTGTTGGCTTATTACCGATCGCGGTTAGTGGTGCCGACATTGAAGAAATGATGAAAGGTGCAGCTGCTGCACGCACGGATTTCAGCTCTCCTGAATTAACGGATAATGCTGCATATCAATACGCGGCAGTTCGTAATGTTCTGTATAACAAAGGCAAAACGATTGAAATGCTAATCAATTATGAGCCAGGTCTTCAATATTTCTCTGAGTGGTGGAAACAATTGTTTGGTGAAAGTGAAGGGAAAGACCAAAAAGGAATTTTCCCAGCTTCTGCAAACTTCTCAACAGATCTACATTCAATGGGGCAATACGTACAAGAAGGACGTCGTGACTTATTTGAAACGGTCATCAAAGTTGAAGAGGCACGCCATGAATTGACGATTGAAGCAGAAGATAATGATCTTGACGGTTTAAACTATCTTGCAGGTGAAACTGTTGATTTCGTAAATAATAAAGCATTTGAAGGCACGTTGCTTGCTCATACAGACGGAAATGTTCCGAACTTAGTTGTGAACATCCCTAAAATGGATGCATACACATTCGGATACTTGGCCTATTTCTTTGAAAAAGCATGTGCGGTAAGCGGCTACCTATTAGGTGTCAATCCATTTGACCAACCAGGCGTAGAAGCATACAAAGTCAATATGTTCGCGCTACTTGGCAAACCAGGCTTCGAAGAAAAGAAAGCTGAACTTGAAAAAAGACTTTAACAATAAGAAATGCAAAAAGGCACAGTCAACCGACTGTGCCTTTTTGCGAAATATTTAGGGGTCAGACCCCATTTCCCAGAATATTTCCCGGATTCATATTGATCGTCCATTCAGCGCATGACTAGCAGGATATCTTCAGAAGAGACTTTGGTTTCCAGAGGGGGAGGGAGTAGCTTCTTTTCTTTTCGGATGATTCCAACCACGACTGTATGTTGTTCAAGCAGTAGGATCGTTAATTCTTTGTATGTTAGCTGTTCCCATTCATTTTTCAAAGCAAGTGAGCCTAGTGATACATTCGAATCATCTAACAACTCAGCAACATCCATTTCCCCCACTAATTTTTTGAGCATATAATCGCTGGCAAAGCGATTCGTCTCGATTAACCCATCGGCCCCAGCTCGCCAAGCATTTTCACGTTGATCGACTGTTAAGATTTCCACTAAACAAAATAGATCTTTTTTCAAACCTTTGATGGCCAATAATGTCAAAATAGAAAACATGTCTGTTTGAAATTCATTTTGCCTTAAATCTGCAGTAATTAAAACACGATCAGCATGACCGATATTCGCTCGAAGCAAAACGGTATCAGTTGTGGCCTTACCGTGTATGAAATGGATATTTGTCAATGGCAGAGGATGTTCTGTTAATGACTCATCGATTAAGACGATTTGTAAGCGTTGATTTCTTTCATGAAGTTCTTCAATAATTCCACGAGAGCGTTCGTTCCACCCGACAATGATCACATGACCTACACCATTAAATTTCTTCTTCCCTTGGCGATAGGTTTGCTCTGAGGTGGCAGCAATGGCGGAAACAGAAGCGAAATAAGAAGAGACAAGTCCTGCACCAGATAAAATGAGCAAGATCCCAATGGCCCGTCCAAAGTCGCTATTCGGCGCATAATCCCCATAGCCAACAGTAGCCATTGTCACGATTGCCCACCAAATTCCTTCATAAAGAGTAGGGAATGTTTTAGGTTCAGAGAAATGAATCAGCATTCCGAATGAAAAGAGAAAAATAGCAATTACACCAAGTAACCTGAAAAGACTTGGCCACCTTGAAAACCTTCTATCAAATTTCCTCAATCGAATCATTGAAGACACCACCTGTCCTTACTGTATCTCTTATCAGTATGGACAATAGGATATGGCTTTCATAACAAAGTCGTTAAGTTTTAGGCGTGTGCAAAAATAAAAACCACAAAAAACCCTCAGTTATTTCCAAACATCGAATAATTAGTTGGCATAAATCTCACTTGTCTATATTCGGTAGTCAAACATAAAAAAGGGATATCCCTTAAGAAAAGGGTCACCCACCAACTACTATAAATATTTTATATGAAATATAGGTAAGGTATGAAAACTGTGTGTGGTATAGGAGATCGGACCCGTTTAGGCTATCCTTACAAACCATTAGCCTCTTTTTCGTACATGAAAGTTATCGCTGATTAACAGCCAATTTTGCGGGAAAGCAAGCCCAAGCTTCCAATAACTCATTCCGCGGATCTTCAGTTCTTTTAGTAAGTCAAACTTAGCCTGAATCGAACGGGCGTCTTCAAACCAGACTTCATGGTTTTTGTTTTCGCTATCTTTGTATGTGAAAAAAGGTGCCTGCTCTTCATAATTATATTGAATTTCAACTGAGTGCTCTAAAGCTAACTGTATGGCTTGTTGCGGACTGACGGCTTTTGCGATTGTTCCCTGAACGAAAGGAAGTGTCCAGTCGTAGCCATATAAGTTTTGGCCCATGAGAATTTTTGATGCAGGCATCTCTGTAATGGCATACTCAAGAACGTCTCGCACTGGACCAATGGGTGAAACGGCACGCGCAGGTCCACCACTATAGCCCCACTCATAGGTCATAATCACAACAAAATCAACAATTTCTCCATGAGCTTTATAATCATGCCCTTCGTACCAAAGTCCTTTTTGATCCGCGCTCGTCTTAGGTGCAAGCGCCGTCGAAAGTAACCAGCCTTCTTGTTGAAAGCGTGTTTTTGCTTTTCTTAAAAAACGATTATAAGCTTCTCGGTCTGCTGGTCTAATGAACTCAAAATCAAAATGAATATCTTTAAAGCCATATTTTTGTGCTGTATTTACAATATTATTTAGAAAGGTATTTTGAATGGTCATATCATTTAAAAGTATCCTCGCTAGTTCATCGTTGAATTGGTCATTCTCTTGATTCGTAATCACCATCATTAAGACATTTCGATTGTTTCGGGCAATGGTTGGAAAGCCATCAAGAAGTGGCTCTTTCAATGAACCATTGCGAAGGGCCTGAAAGCTAAAGGGAGCTAAGTAGGTTAAGTAGGGTGCTGTTTCTCTGGCGCTACTTATCAAATTAGGGCTAACTGTCGTTCCGCGCGGTTCCACATAACCGTTAAATTCAGCTGTTCTTTTTGGTTTTGCAGGAATATATAACCGAAAACCGACAGAAAGTGTTTGATTGACTGATAGCTGGTTAATTCGTACAAGCTCTTGAACAGGAATACCTACCTTTTGTGATATAGATGATAAACTATCTCCCGGTTGAACGAAGTAATAACTGCCTACGATGGGTATAACAAGGGCCTGCCCTACGACAAGGTGATCTGGATTTTCCAATTGATTGGCTTCACTTAAACGATTAGCAGGCACACTATATGCTTCGGCGATGCTCGTCAGTGTTTGATTTCGCTGGACTACATGAATTTGCAAGTGCATAACCTCCTGAAAAAGATGAGCGGATGATGAAATATATCCGTTGTAAAAAGTTTATGATAGATAAACCATTTCATGATGCAAATCGTTTCCGCAAATTCCCATTCATATAAAAATAAAATTTACAAATAATTAATAACAGGAGGTGATAAACATGGCAAATAACAATAACAGCAATAACTTAGTCGTACCTGGAGCAGAGCAAGCACTAGAACAAATGAAGTATGAAATTGCTAGTGAATTTGGCGTGAATTTAGGAGCCGAAACTACAGCACGTGCAAACGGATCTGTAGGTGGAGAAATTACAAAACGTTTAGTGCAAATGGCTGAACAGCACTTAGGCGGTTACAGCAAATAATTAAATATAAATGGATGAAAGAAGGGGACTTTAGTTCCCTTCTTTTTGTTGTTACTCCTATTAAACAGGTAGGGATGAAGAGAGTCTCCTAAGTAATTGAAACTTCACTTTATGATAATTAGATTAAAAACAACAAATTAATTAGACATTCTCTTTAGTGGGAGGTACAATCTATTTTGTGAATAGAAGCCGTAATAAATG
Organism: Paenibacillus sp. FJAT-29882; assembly: GCF_001510645.1. Lineage (GTDB taxonomy): Bacteria > Bacillota > Bacilli > Bacillales > DSM-1321 > Peribacillus. The sequence goes on from NZ_LMVB01000003.1 coordinate 449,388, forward strand.
AGGTGGAAGAAATTAATATGTGGGAAATTTTTGTGGCGATTGTTCTTGGACTTGTTGAAGGGTTAACGGAGTTTGCTCCAGTTTCTTCTACAGGGCATATGATTATCGTCGATGATCTGTTGTTTAAATCAAACGAGTTATTTGGAAATGAAATAGCGAACGTGTTTAAGGTTGTCATTCAATTAGGTAGTATTTTAGCAGTAGCTGTTATTTTTTGGGATCGGATTTTGGACTTATTAGGTCTTCGCAAAATGAAAAATGTGGATAGACCGAGTGGGGAAAGACTAAGTCTCCTGAAAATTATTGTCGGTTTAATCCCAGCGGGAATATTAGGTGTTTTATTTGAAGATTACATAGACGAGCACTTATTCTCTGTTAAAACAGTGGCAATTGGGTTGCTAATTGGTGCATTCTTAATGATTGCGGCCGATAAAATCAAGCCGAGAATTCAAACAGCAACGGTAGATGAAATTACTTATAAGCAAGCATTAGGGGTAGGTTTAATTCAATGCTTGTCACTTTGGCCTGGTTTTTCACGTTCAGGATCAACCATATCTGGGGGCGTTCTGCTTGGGCTAAGCTATCGAGCAGCAGCTGATTTTACTTTCATTATGGCCATTCCGATTATGGCCGGTGCCAGTTTATTGAAAGTTGTCAAGTACTGGAGCTTCTTTTCACTAGATGTGTTGCCATTTTTCATCGCAGGTTTCATCAGCGCCTTTATCTTTGCTCTAATCTGTATCCGTTTCTTCTTAAAATTAATTGAAAAAATTAAGCTAACACCGTTTGCGATTTACCGAATTGTTTTAGCTGCGATCATTTTATTTATTTATTTGTAATACATTTGTGTAATTTTTTATTATCTTCGATTCCTCGTGGGAAATTTAGAATTAGTACATGAAAAAACGAACCTTCACCTCTTTTAAAAAGAGGCGGGGGTTTTTGATTATTAAAGATAGTTGTAAAAATAAACTTTGTCAGTAACGAAAGTCATGTATTATAAATGGATATTTACTGTTTTGAATTATCGCATTTTTAAGTCTTTTTATTGGCGTGATATCGTACGAACACGTATAATATAGTGGAGTGATATCACGCTTACTTGAGTAATTTTATTCGGTTTTTAATGAATCTGTATGTAATCGCTTTCTTTTGTAAATTTTGATTACGTCCTTATGTGTGTTTTGTAAATTTTTTATTCTGAATATTTACATTAAAATAAATAATATTACATTACAATTATTATAAAAAAGGATTGATTTTTTTATAATAAGTATTATTATTATAAGTATACAAAATAAATTTAGAGGTGATTCAAAATGACAAACCAGAAAAACCTTACAACTAGCTGGGGAGCTCCAGTTGGAGATAACCAGAACTCGGCTACTGCTGGTCAGCGGGGTCCAGTATTAATTCAAGATGTACATTTACTTGAGAAACTTGCTCATTTTAACCGTGAGCGTGTACCTGAACGTGTAGTTCACGCAAAAGGCGGCGGCGCGCATGGTACATTCACAGTAACAAATGACCTTTCTAAATACACAAAAGCAAAACTATTTAACGGCGTTGGGAAAGAAACTGACATGTTTATCCGTTTCTCATCAGTAGCAGGTGAGCTTGGTTCTGCTGATACAGCACGTGATCCACGCGGATTCTCTGTTAAATTTTATACAGAAGAAGGAAACTATGACATCGTTGGGAACAATACGCCTGTATTTTTTATCCGCGATGCCATTAAATTCCCTGACTTCATTCATACACAAAAAAGAGATCCAAGAACACATTTAAAAAACCCTACAGCTGTTTGGGATTTCTGGTCTTATTCACCAGAATCTCTTCACCAAGTAACCACTTTGATGTCTGATCGTGGGATTCCAGCAACTTGGAGACATATGCATGGATACGGAAGCCATACCTTCAAATGGGTAAATGATGAAGGACAAGCTGTTTGGGTGAAATATCACTTTAGAACAGAACAAGGTGTCAAAAACCTTGATGTCGATCTTGCTGCAAAAATTGCTGGTGAAAACCCAGACTATTATACAGAAGATCTTTTCAATGCAATTGAAAAAGGCGATTTCCCTGCATGGAGACTATATGTGCAAATCATGCCTTTAGAAGACGCGGATACATACCGCTTCGACCCATTTGATATAACGAAAGTATGGTCACAAAAAGATTACCCACTAATCGAACTTGGCCGTATGGAATTGAATCGTAATCCTGAGAACTATTTCGCTGAAGTAGAGCAAGCTACATTCTCTCCGGGAACATTTGTACCAGGTGTTGAAGCTTCTCCAGACAAAATGTTACAAGGACGTATATTCTCTTATGGTGATGCACATCGTTACCGCGTTGGTGCAAATCATAACCAACTTCCAATTAACCGTCCAAAAGTAGAAGTGAGTAATCATCAACGTGATGGTTTCATGGCTGCAGACGGAAACGGTGGACGTTCTGTCTACTACGAGCCGAACAGCTTTGGTGGACCAAATGAAGTACCAGAGGCAAAATTAACTCCATTTGAAGTATCAGGACAAGCGGCACAAGTAGCTTATAACAGTGATGATCATTATACGCAAGCTGGTGACCTATACCGTTTACTTAGCCAAGAAGAACGCACACGTCTAGTTGCTAACATCGTTGGAGCAATGGAACCAGTGGAATTAGAAGAAATTAAATTGCGTCAAATCGGCCATTTCTACAAAGCTGATCCAGAATACGGTACTCGTATTGCTGAAGGTCTTGGCTTAGCTGTGCCACAAGAAGTGTAAGAATCACTCGCTTTATTCTCTTATATGGACGAGGGTATCCCAAAAAAGGGTCTTGACCTCATGCTCTATACACCGTTTATTGTGTCATGTACACATCATACAAACGATATATAGTAGACGTGGGGCCTGATCTTTTCGTTATGGGGATAGCCTCGTTTTTTTCTTTTTAGAGGTTGTTCAAAAGTCCTATTCAGATGCTTCTCGAATTACACCCAAGCGCTGTCTTTGGACTTCGCATAATCATTTATAGCAGGCGTAGAGACTATTGCTCCTCAAACTTCTTGGCTCATTTGTGGAAAAGGAGAGGGGCTTCGCAAAATCAGCTACGCACTGCGACCTTCATAAGGTGATACAATTTGAGAACCCGAACCTTTTTCATCGCTTTAGTTTTAGAGCAGACACTTAAGGATGTTTTTATCTTCTTTTTTTTACCAGCACGTCTAGCAATATGCCTTCCACTATTTGCTGAATCGTTTTTTTTGCATCTCTTATAGAAAATTTCGTAAGCTATTGAAAATGGCTTTATATCTTCATCTGTGTGAATGGTTACCTCAACTAAACGCTATTAACATACTGGTAAGTTTCACTGATATTTCATGAATTGGGGAATTACTTCAAAAAGAAAGGCGACAAGGTGTAGCTAGATTTCGCTGATACCTTCTAACCAATATTTTCTAGTTTTTTTCGCGAAAATTTAGGGTAAAGTGTCATACATCCTGTTAAACTGAGATACATATAGATTAAAAGCTTTATTAAAGTGAGGATTTCATTCAATGATAAAAAAGATAGTGCTTCTAAGTAGTTTACTTATTATATTGGCTATATTAGTATACGTTTCATTTGGTGACAAAATAAATCGGGTAGAGCATGTAACAATTGTGGACAAGTATTATCCAGAATCATCTGATGGGAAAGCTGTTGGTTATAAAACGGATAAAGTAATCGAAGTATCCAAAAACGGAAAAGGCTATAATTGCGCGATGGAATTCGATAACGGAAAAATATTGGAGTTAGACTGCAGTGTAAACGTAGATTATAAAATTGACGAAAAAGTGTTTGTTACAAGTGATGGGAATCAGATTACAGAAATTCGTAGAAAGAAATAAAAGGGGAGATTATTGGAATGAAATCGTATTATTCAAAATACTAAATAGTACGATAGATTTTTCTGAAAAACAAATTTATTAGGAGTTTAGTAGCTTATTTCTAGTAAGTTTTTCATAATAATAGTATGATTCCCTTATGTAAGTTCATTATCTTATGTAAGGGGAGTTGTTAGTGAGTCGTTTGAATTACGTATTTCGAACTAGCCTTTTAGTTATCCCGGCCTCATTTTTGATAGGATTAGTAGTAACTCAATTGAATAGTTTAACTGGAGTTAACTTTTGGATGACTCTTATCGGTCTGACGATCGTTGGCGGAGTATTAGCAGTTGTGTCTTCCATAATCAATTATCAACGGTTTGTTGTACCGATTGGCTCAATTAATCAATTTTTAGAGCAATTGGCCGATGGAGATGTGCAAAATCGGCTTAATCCGAAAGAAGTCGGTCTTTTTCATTCGGTGGCAGATAGCATCAACAAAGCTACGGATTCTTGGGGGAATGTGCTTGCTAAACTCCAAGAGGCATCAAAAAATATGGCTGCTTATACAGAGGATTTGGCTCAAGGAGCAGAGCAAACGAATCAAGCAACTGAACAAATTACAGATATAATTGAAAATATTGCCAAAGGGGCAGGAAGTCAAGTAGAAGGAATGCATCAAGCTTCTGCAACGATTTATCAAATGTCTGCTAGTTTATCTCAAGTGTCTACCAATGCCGTCACAGTGACAGAAAGCATGGATGAGACTTTGAAAAAAGCAGATACTGGTTCCGTAACGATTGAAGTAGCCAGCAAACAAATGGAGTCCATTCATTCAAATGTAACTGAATTAGCTCGAGTGGTACAAGGATTAGGCGAGCGTTCGAATGAAATTGGCAAGATTTCAGAAGTCATTACAGGAATTGCTGCACAGACGAATTTACTTGCTTTGAATGCGGCTATTGAAGCAGCTAGAGCAGGGGAACATGGAAAAGGCTTTGCGGTTGTTGCGGATGAAGTGAGAAACCTAGCTGAACAATCTGGACAGGCGACAAAACAAATTAGTGAAATCATTTCTCATATTCAAAAAGAAACGAATGAAGTCGTTGGAACGATGAAAGCTGTGAACCATGAAGTTGGCGAAGGAATTGAAGCGATGAGTGGTGCTGGGGATTCGTTCTTGCAGATTCAAGAATCCGTTAATTTTGTCTCAGAACAAGTGGAGCAGGTTTCAGCTGCCATCCAGCAAATGACTGCAGGAACGGGGATGGCTGTATCATCAATGGACACGATCTCGAATGTTGCAGCGGAATCCGCAAAATCAACTCAAAGTGTGTTAGCGGCGACGGCAGAACAAGCAGAATCAATCAAGGAAATTAGCTCCTTTGCTGGTTACCTAAAGAAACAAGCAGGAGAATTACAGGAAATGATCTATACATTTAAGCTATGAGAAAGAGTGCCTATGTAAAATAGGTGCTCTTTTTCATAGCTTGGGAAACTACATGAAATGATTTTTCTTTTATCAATCACAAACAAACGCTTGTTTCGTTTTTCTATGATTTTATAGCGCTATATTTACTTTTTCACATTCCTTTCACTTTAAGGTCTAGGCTTACTAATGAAGGAATAAAGATGAATATTGAAGTAGTTTCCGTGTGGTTGACTTTATTAAGTAATTACGGATTTCTCTATGTGCTTGTGAAGTTTGAAAGGAAAATGGATAGCTTAAAAAAGAGATAGAGTGCTTGATTGAACATTTAGAAAGAAATAAAAGGGAATAGTGAAAATATGGTATTATGCTAGTGGGATATTTAACTAAGGGGGATTATTCATTTGAAAGAAAAGCAATTAGTAGAGATAGAGGAATTACAAAAGGTGTGTGAGCAAGGAACATTTTCTTTAAAACTAAACTGGGATACATTGCGAAGCCGGGTGGGAAAAGTGGGTGAAGATTTCTTCCATTATGAAGGTGACAGGTTGATCGGGTATCTTGGGATCTATGATTTTGGAGGAAAAATTGAATTATGCGGGATGGTTCATCCAGACTACCGAAGACAAGGGATTTTTACAAAACTAGTAGAGAAGGCACTTGTGACAGCGAAGAAACGGGATCCAAGGGCAATCTTGTTAAATGCTCCAGCCGATTCCCAATCAGCAAAGGGTTTCTTAGCTGCTCTGTCATGCCGATTTGACGTAGCTGAATATCAAATGAAATGGCAGGAAACAGAGCTTACAGATTATGAAGGCGTTACACTCCGTCTATCTACAGAAGCAGATAAAGCTATGGAAATTCAATTAGACGTCGATTGCTTTGGGTTTTTACAGCATGAAGCAGCTTCCTATTACGAGCGGATAAAGAAAGAACGCTTGAACACGTTTGTGATTGTGTATGAAGATCAAGTTGTTGGGAAAATTCGCGTTGAGGAAAGTGATGGGGAAGCTTGGATTTATGGGTTTGCCATTGCTCCTGCCTTTCAAGGAAAAGGTATTGGCAGAAAGGTACTTAAGCAAGTGATTCTAAAACAGCAGAAGAAGGGAAATCCTATCTATCTTGAAGTAGAGGCAACGAATCCAGCAGCGTTAAAACTTTATGAATCTTGTGGTTTCAGAAGCTATCACCAGCAGGATTATTATGTGTATGTACAGGGGTCAGACCCCATTTCCCGGCCTTTATTGTGACTCTGGAAACTAGTGGTATCAAGGTTTCCGGGATGGGGGGAAGGGGTCAGATCCTATTTCCCAAGATGAAAAAAGAGTAAACCTTTCATAATCGCAGGTTTACTCTTTTTTTTCTAACAAACTTTGTGCAAATCCTAACAACACCGAACCGACAAGCGCTCCCCAAAAGGATGTTACCTCAAATCCGCTTACAAGCAGGGAGGCGAGGGTAAACGTTACCGCATTAATCACAAAAGAAAACAGCCCAAATGTCAAAATGGTAATGGGGAATGTTAGGAGGTGCAAAATAGGTTTGACAAGAAAATTAACAATCCAGAGCATAAAGACCGCTAATAAAGCACTGCCGTAGGAGTCAATGGATATGGAGTCAAATAGCCAGTCAATTACGAGTAAAACTAGGCCACTTATTAAAAAGCGTATAAAGAAAGTCATGTGATAAGCTCCTTAACGTTGGAATTCTTTCTTTCGATCATTATTACTATTCTATTAGCAAAATCCCTTTTTAGAAGAATACACGTCATTATTCTAATTGTCTAACTCTGCGCATTATTCCTTATAGACTTCTCCGTGAAGAAAATGTCAAAGGGTGAGTTCGACGCCATTACTCACCTCTTCCTGCGTTGAAACTAAATAGAGGGCAAGACGAATGTCCACTCGCAAACATCATGATCCCCCTTGTCGTTAACATGGTTTTCATTTTCCCAAATGAGTCTCAATAAGACTGCTTAATTTCTTAATGGAGTGTAAAAGCTTGGGATGAGAGTATGAATGTAAAGTAGTAAGTACGCTTTCAATGATAAATTCACGTGGAGCCTGTTCCTGCATGAGTTCTTGTTCAAGGAAGCTTAGCAACTCGAAAAGTTTCGAGTTGTCATTTTCAGATTGGATATACTTCTGAGCGGTGCTTTTTAAGGTATGGATTGTCAAAAGCAGCTCTTCTTGAAGAGACAGCGGCCCCTCTTTATGATCTGGTAGCCATTGCTTTAATAATTCTGGATAGAATATCTGTTCACCTTGTGTAGAAACATTTTGGACAATATTAGAAATTCTGTTAAAGCTATAGCGAATCAAATTTGAAACCTGGTACCCATCATGCCCTCGATTAATAACAAAATTAACATGCATCATATGATGGAGCATCCCTTCAAACAAGATTGCGCAATCTAACAAATAAGGTTTCTTTTCTTCACCAAAAATATCGATGAAGCGATGATACAACCAACACATACCTAACAGTTTCATCTGTTGAATGGATTGTCTTAATTCAAGTTCATTTGATACGAGTACTTCTTCAATTAATGTGAATATGTTGTTTTTTTTGTTGGAAATTAACTGAACTTCAATTTGTTTTATGAAGATATCCGTGTCTTTAGTGCTTTGTCCAATCATTAGCTCATTACGTTCTTTTTCCAACTTTTCATGCATGCTATTGAAGATTGCAATCATTAATTCACTTTTAGAGGAAAAATAATTATAAAATGTTCCTTTCGAAATGGCGCTATTTTCAAGGATGTCTTGTATAGATGTAGCTTGATACCCTTTTTCGATAAAAAGCCGATGGGCTACATTGATCGTATGCTGTTTCCGACTGTTCATATTGGTCCCCTCCGTCCCACGTTGGACAATTGGTCTTTTAACGTATATTACCCTAACCTTTGTTGGACTAATAGTCTGTACTGTTTATGATAATGGTGTTGGTCGGTAATATGCAATAAAATAAACTGTGAATTCTGTGAGGAAAGCTGTTGTTGTCTACCTTATACCATCAGAGTATAATGGGGAAGGCTTGTTATGAACGTGGATTAACAGCGATTCTCTAACAGTAGTGAGGTAGGGTATGAAAAAAAGAGTTGTAGACATTTTTATCATTTTATTAGGTGCTTTTCTTTTTGCTTTAGCAGTAAACTTATTCGTGATTCCGAATGAAATGGGTGAAGGCGGAGTTGTTGGGATTACAATCATTTTATACTATCTTTTTCAATGGTCCCCTGGTCTTGTGAGTCTACTATTTAACAGTTGCTTACTGATTGTCGGATATAAGTTCTTAAGTAAAATGACAATTGTCTATACGATTATTGCAGTGATCCTCCATTCGCTTTTCCTCCATTTAACGAAGGACTGGAGTATTGATTCGGATGAAATGATGGTAAATGCAATCTTCGGAGGAGTTTTTGCTGGGGTTGGGATTGGTTTGATTATTCGGGTTGGCGGCACAACCGCTGGGACTACGATATTGGCAAGAATTACGAACAAATATCTAGGTTGGAGTATCAGTTATGGTCTTTTGTTTTTTGATTTAATTGTTGCATTTTCTTCCTATTTTATCATTGGAGCAGAGAAATTGATGATGACCATCATCATGTTGTACGTAGGAACCAAAGTGATGGAATTTGTCATAGAAGGGGTCAATCCAAAGAAGGCCGTTACGATTGTTTCGAGCGCACCAGATGAGATTGCCAAACAAGTTAATGAACGGATGGACAGAGGGGTTACGGTTTATTCTGGACATGGCTACTATACAAAAACACCCAAGGATATTCTTTATATTGTCATTAGCAAACAAGAAGTCGTTAAGCTTAAGAAGATTGTTAAGTCGACTGATACGAGTGCATTTATAGCCATTCACGATGTCCGTGATGTTTTTGGAGAAGGATTTATCGATATTTCAAAAACTTAATCTGTCAGAGGTGTTACCGAAAGTATATCAACTCCTCTATTGTTATTGCGCATAAAGTGAAACTTCAATCAGTGGGGGTTCTTCATCCCCACTGATTGTTAGTTGAACCAATCGGGCTTTTACGGGCAGTTTATCCCCCGCCTACGCTTCTTCGATTCCTCAAGCCTTGAGGTGGGGGGGTACTGCCCGTTAATGCGGGATAAAAAATGAGCTAACATTTTCGTATCTTGCGCGTCTTAAAGAAAAACAATTCAGTAAATAAAGCTGGCTTGTTTTTTCTTTTTATATAAGTGTAGTAAGATAGATAAGTAAATGACTTCTAGAGGTTTGGGGTGGGAAATTGTTGAAGACCAAGTATATGATAGGAATTGATATGGGAACGACGAGCACAAAAGCTGTTCTTTTTTCCAGAGCAGGAGAAGTGATTACTTCTTTTACAAAGGGGTATCCTCTACATAGTCCGACTCCCTCGGTGGCAGAACAAGATCCTGAGGAAATTTATCAAGCAGTTGTATTAGCCATTGGTGAAGTAATGAAGGCAGGCGGGATTAAGAAAGAAGAGTTAGGGTTTATATCGTTTAGTTCTGCGATGCACAGTGTTATAGCTGTTGATTCTAATGGACTGCCGCTAACGAACATTATTACCTGGGCGGATAATCGAAGTGTCAAATATGCAGAGCAGCTAAGAGCAACGGAACAAGGACATGCATTATATCGCCGTACAGGAACGCCTATTCATCCAATGTCTCCGATTACGAAGTTGATGTGGCTTCGTCATGAACATCAGGAAATATTTTCTAAAACGAGTAAATATTTAGGGATTAAAGAATATATTTTCTATAAATTTTTCAATGAGTATGTGATGGATTATTCGCTGGCGTCTGCAACAGGCATGTTTAATATCAACGATTTGACATGGGATGCAGAAGCATTAAGCATAGCTGGAATCGATGAGGAGAAACTTCCTAAGCTTGTACCGACAACGTATACTACGTCAGGTTTACATAAGGACCTTGCCGAACAGATGAATATTGCAGAAGATACTGTATTTGTCATTGGTGCAAGTGACGGAGTCTTGGCAAATTTAGGGCAAAATGCGATTGAACCAGGCGTACTTGCTGTATCAATTGGGACAAGCGGTGCGATCCGAACAGTTAGTGACCGACCGTTGACGGATCCAAAAGGTCGAACATTTTGCTACGCTTTAGTGGATAATCTTTGGGTGATTGGTGGTCCTGTTAATAATGGCGGGATTACGTTTAGATGGGCTCGAGATCAATTTGGCCGCGCTGAAATTGAAGCAGCTAAAGAGACTGGCCAAGATCCGTATGAAATCCTAACCGACATGGCTGCAAAAATTGCACCTGGAGCGGACGGTCTCATCTTCCATCCTTATATGGCAGGAGAGAGAGCACCGTTATGGAATGCTAATGCCAGAGGTTCGTTCTTCGGTCTTGCCCTTCATCATACAAGAGATCATATGGTAAGAGCGGTTCTAGAAGGTGTGATGTATAACCTATACAGCGTGCTGCTTGCGGTGCAAGAATTAGCTGGACTACCGAAAAAAATTCATGCAAGTGGCGGATTTGTCCGCTCAAAGCTATGGCGTCAAATTATGGCTGATGTGTTTAACCAAAACGTTACGATACCCGAAAGCTTTGAAAGCCCAAGCTTAGGTGCTGCTGTACTTGGTTTGTATGCATTAGGTGAAATTGATAGCTTAAATGTGGTTTCGGAAATGATTGGCGAGACAAACGAGCTCGTACCAATTGCACAAAACGTTGAAGTGTATGAAGAGCTGATGTCGATTTATTTATCAGTCAGCCGTCAATTAGAAAGCGATTATGGCCGCATTGCGGATTTCCAGCGCCGTCATTTAGAATAAATGTTGAGAAGTAAAGGCCTGACCTCGCACTCTCAATCAGTATGTAGTGTTTCATTCACGTATCTCATCCTGTATTTAATTGTCGCGGGGTCTGACCCTTTGCCTGTGGAACAACATCTTTAAGTGTATGCTGATTCCTTAAATATCTAAAAAACCATTCGAATTTTTCGAATGGTTTAATATTTTGAAACGGAATACGACTACCTTTAGAATTATGAAAAATCTCTATTTAAAAATCAGTACTAGGAAAATGCAAGGATTTAACATGAGTAAGTTTTAAATACACGGTTTCTCCACTTGCAATGGCTATTTCCAACAGGTTATCTTTTACACCTTTTAACAATCCGATTTTCATTGGATCTCCTCCACCATCAATCACCACCAGTTTTCCCTCTACCTTTTTTAGTTGGTCTTCAAAGGAGCGCAACAAAGGGGCATTAGAAGGATTAACAGGCAGGCTTGTGTTACTGAGAGTATAAGGAGTAATATTTTTATTGTATGGGGTAATCCATTTCAAGTGTGATAGGGAAATATACATCGTTTTAAAAACTGGTGAATAAAAAACAAAGTAATCACTTAAGACGCTGAGAATATAACCGTGGAAAGTCAGATTGCCAATCACAGAAATTTCCGCAAACATTCCTTTGGCATTCGTTAATATTTTACGATAGGAAATGGATTCCGTTTCTTCAGCTAATGACAACTCTGTCGGCTTATCAACCTGGTCATCCGTACTACTATTAAGTTGGAGGCTACGGACATGAAGCCATGGGATATAAAAAAACTTTTGACCATCATATAAGATTAGTATGTCTGAACCTACATCTGTAAGAATTCCTTTAAAATAGCTTTTCTTTGTCAATTCTATATAAACATTATCTCCGATTAATTTCGTCATACTTCTCAACAAAATCTCCTCCTATTTTTAATTGATTGAATTTATTAGGTCATTATAATTAGGATCGAATAAAAGACATAGCGTTACAATTGTGGGCAAGGGAATGATAAATATGGGGACACTTAAATAAACATTTCATTTTGTTTTAGTATATGCATCCAAATAAGGGGTGCAAGTCAGATTGATGAAACATGTTTTTGGAAATGAGTATTAGGTTTTAGAAAATACCTATTTTTATTAGTTTTTCCTCTTATATCAAGGTTGCTTTTCAATTATATTTACACTAACAACCTGGATTGATTTTCGTTGCAGGTACTCGCTTTCCGCGGTCGGTCTCAAAAGCCTCCTCATGCGGAGTCTCCCTCAGCACGCTTCTCTAAGTAGGAGTCTCGCATATCAACGATTGTAGTCTTAATATACATTTTTCCAATATGTTGTCTGTACCTCTATGAAGCGAAGACGAGTTGTATCCAGTTATATAACAAAAATAAGGTTACAATTACTGTTGGTGGAATGACAATTAATGATACGCTTAGATAATCTTTCCATTTCACTTTGATCTTATTTTTCTTTAAGATATGCAACCAGATTAAGGAGGCAAGTGTCCCAATAGGCAGTAATAATGATCCTATATCGCTTCCGATAATACTTGCAAGATATATGGTCTTCAGCGTGATCGGATCCAGGTTCATTTCTGTTAACGTAATGGTTCCAATCAACAAGGCGGGATGATTATTAAAAAGGTTAGATAATATGGAAACTAATCCCCCCATGATGAAACTTGCATGGAATAATCCCTCCTTTACAATCGGTTCACATACATATAAAAGTAGGGCTGTTAATCCTGAGTTGTGAAGGCCATAAATGAGCACATACATGGAAAAAGCGAAAATCAGGATGTGCCAAGGCGTTTTCTTCAATATATCAATAGGATTTGTACGTAAGTGGTACCATCTCCATATAAGCAACACGAGTGATCCAAATATCGCAACAAACTCAATTGGAATCGCAAGGAAAGATGCAACAAAGAGTGAACAGCGCATGACAAAGACAAACAGCAAGATCTTTAACATGAATTTTGTGCGTTGACGTTTGGAATCAACTGAAATTTGTCCTTTTAAAGGATGAAAGTTTTTTGTGAAAAATATGTGTTCAATGTCAAATGCTGACTTTGGTAATTGTTTTGGCAATTTCCGTTTTACCACTATATACATTAACCATGACATAAACAATAATCCTAACGATGACGGGATAAACATCATCGCAGTATGCATGTAAAGCGTCATGTTAACAATTTTCAATGCAATTAGGTTCACAATATTACTTACCCCGATAGGTGCGCTTGAAGCTGTGGCAATAAGTGCTCCAGTTAAAAGGTAGGGAATTTGCTGATGGGGTTTTAACTGCAGATTTTTGAGGAGTAGAATTAAAATTGGAGTAGTGATTAGGATACTGCCATCGTTATTAAATAATAGTGTCATCAAAAAACATAACAACTGAATGTACCAGTATAGCCGATAGCCTGAACCTTTAGCTAAAATGGCAAGTCGTGCTGCTGACCAGTGAAAAAAACCGAAGCTTTCTAGAATAACTGCCATAACTATTGTTGAAATAATAGTGATTGAAGCGCCGCCAATCTTATGGATAATGTCTAGAACATCAGCACTTGATACAACGCCTGTTAATAAAATCATCGTTGCGCCAATTGATGCTGGCCAAGCTTCATTGATGCCTTTAGGTCTCCATAAGATTACTGCCGTTGTGATAAGGAACACAAAAACTGAAATCATGATGTGAATATCCATTGTAAAGTATTACACCTTCCTTTCTAAAATCTCTTAGTATCTAATTGAGCGATAACTAATTGGGATCTTACCAACATTACAGAAAGCTTGCACGCAAAGTCCTTCCTAAAAGAGTTTCAAACCAGATGGATGAAGCTTTGTTTTATGAGTGAGTTTTGGTTCGATTTTTAGAGAATATATAACCTTGGTTCTTTTCTTTCAAATCAAAGATTGTAGCCTTAACGTTCATTTTTTCGACATGTTGTCTGTACTCCTACTAGAATAATCCCTAATCCAAACGATGCTGGACAAACATTTACCCTTCTTGGATTCTAAAATATAATTAACATTGACAATAGGAACACCAAAGCAGCTATGGATGAACAATCTACTTTCCCTTCAATGACTGGACGTTAGATACTACATGTCCGATTACTCATATGTATATTCATCTCTACTGATTAATAGCTGGATATGCGACTAGATTTATTAAAATGTGTGTTTGTACTTCTAGTAAAAATATCTTATAAAGATGAGTGACTAGTTGTCTAAATGAAAAATGTGCCCACCGATCTAGTTAGATAGACAATTAAAAATTTTAAAATTATACCGGTGGATATACAAATTTCATCGAGTGGATAGGAAACAAGCGGGTATCTCATAAGGGGCTACCCCTTTGACTTTTCGGAGATGGATAGCTGAACAAGAAAAGAATATTATTTAACATTTTGAATAAAAATTTATAGATCTTTTTGTGCAGTTACTCCTTATCGGAATTTGCAAGAGCTAATCTTAGAAGTAAAATCAGGAATATAGCTACCTACTCTCCATCATTACAAGTGACAGACATATAGAAAATAAGTTATGTTGTCATTTCTTCATACTTTATTTAAGATTTTATCCCGGTTTAACAGGCGGTAATACCCCCACCTCAATTTTTGCGAGAGAATCAAGAATTAAATAGGTGGGGGATAAACAGCCTGTAAATCCCCGATTGGTTCAACTAACCCTCAGTGGGGGATGAACCCCCCCCCCACTGAGGGAAGTTTCACTTTATTTTGAACCAAGGAAAATGGGGAAAAAAGAGTAATCTAAATATAGACTAAATTACTCTTTTTTTGACTAATTTTTGTTAATTCTACGTTAGCTTCTTAATTTTGCTTGCAACTTTTTCTATAATTAACTAAACATCTGAAAAAGGAACCCCTTTTACAAGATCTTTAAAAGGACTATCACTTTTCATGCTCTGACAAAAAGTCACGCAATCGTTGTCTCACACTTGGCCATTCATCATTTAGGATGCTATAGACCATGGTGTTTCTCATCGTTTTGTCTGTTAATCTTTTTTCTCTACGTAATCTACCTTCCTCCATAGCGCCCAAGCGAAGAATGGCCGTACGTGATCGAGCATTTCGTTCGTCTGTACGAAACTCTATTCGGCCTAATTTCCATGTTTCAAAAGCGTGTTGCAAAAGTAAATATTTGCATTCAGTATTGACAGCTGTCCTCCATTTAGACGGATGATACCAGGTTGATCCAATTTCTAAGCTTCCATTATCCAACTGGATATTTCGATAAGAAGTGCTTCCAATAACCTTGCCTGTTCCGTTTTCAATCACAACGAATGGATATTGCTTCCCTTCTTCCATCGCACGCAATCCTTGATTCATATAAGCAACAGCATCTTCACGAGAATAAATCTTCGTCACCAACCAGTCCCATATCTCAATGGGTTTGGACGCTTCATAAAATCCTTCGAAATGTTCTTCAGATAATGGCAAGAGTGTAACGATTTTTCCTGTTAATTTGATGTATTCCATACGATTCTTCTCCTTTTTTTAGCAAGTATGTTAGCATTGTAATAAAAAACTGGTTCTGGTATAAGGATCAGATTGGGTCTATTTAATAGAACCAGTTAGGAGAACGAGATGTTTGAAATGACCCCGCATTTTCAAAAAGTAAAAAAACACCCTTTGTATCTTCAACTTTATGAGTATATTAAACAAGAAATACAAGAGGGAAGGATTCAAGCTGGAATGAAATTGCCTTCAAAACGAAAGCTGGCTGTTCATCTGAACCTCGGTTTGAATACGGTGGATGCGGCTTATCAGCAACTAATCGCAGAAGGTTATGTAGAAAGTAAGTTACGAAAGGGATATTTTGTGGTCGAGTTTGAAGGGGATGTTATAACGAAAAAGGACCCGATCCCTTCACTGCAATTCAATATTCCAGAAGTAAAGCCAGAATATAAGATTAACTTTAATCATGGAATAGTGGATATGGCACACTTTCCTTTCACTGTCTGGCGGAAATTACTTGTGAATACGTCCTGCCAGCATGAGTTATTCATGAATGGAGATCCTCAAGGTGAACGAAATCTTCGTGCGGCTATTACTGATTCTATTTTTCAATCAAGGGGAGTACGCTGTTCGCCTGATCAGATCATTATTGGAGCGGGTACACAATATTTGATTCAGCTACTTTGTTTGCTCCTTGGTAAGAATAGAACCTTCGCGATGGAAAACCCAGGCTTTCACAGAGTTCGCCAAGTATTTCTAGATTTTGAAAGGAAAATTGAAGGAATCCCATTAGATGAAGATGGGTTAATTGTCGAGCACCTACTTCGCATTCATGCTGACATTGTCTATGTGACACCCTCACACCAATTTCCAACCGGCACAATCATGCCGATTTCAAGGAGAATGGAATTATTGAAATGGGCGAGAGAAAAGCAAGCTTATATTATTGAAGATGATTATGATGGGGAATTTCGTTATGTCGGTAAACCAATCCCTTCCTTGCAAGGGCTTGATTCGGATAACAGGGTCGTCTACTTAGGGACGTTTTCAAAGGCATTCATACCATCCATTCGAGTCAGTTATCTGATTTTACCACCTGAGTTGCTGAAGATATATCATCAAAAATTTAGAGGGTACAAGCATACCGTCCCGCGCATCATCCAAGAAGCACTTAATCAATTTATAGAGAATGGCCATTGGGAACGACACCTGAACAAAATGAGAACCATTTATCGAAAAAAGAACCATATTTTGACCGAAGTAGTTCAGCAGCATTTCGGGGATCGCGTAAATGTAATTGGTGAGAAGTCGGGGTTGCATATTCTCCTGCAAATTAATAATGGATTGTCTGAAACTGAGCTTGTGGAAAAAGCATCGCAAGTAGGCGTGAAGATTTACCCTACTTCACTGTATTATGAAAAAGGCAAATACAGTCATGAACCAACTGTCTTATTAGGCTATGGGGGACTATCACATGAAGAGTTGCAAGAGGGGATTTTGTTTTTGAAAAAGGCGTGGTTTTAAAAAAGTAAGCAAGTGATCGGATGAAAGTCATCATTACTATACAAAACAAATATGGTGTTAAAACGCCACCATTTGCTATGAAGAATGTATCATGAAGCATGCTATACTCACCTCATCTCAAAGGTGGCAGTGCGGAGCCTGAATTTGGGATGCCTTCTCAAATCAGTATACCTGATAAATAGATTGGCTATATTCAGAAGGAGCAAAGCTCCGTCCCTATGTCGCTCATACAAAAAAAGAGACCTTAATCAGATCTCCATGCTCATTTATGATAAAGTTCCTTATAAGCGATAACTTTTAAAGCAAGTAGTTCTTCTTCAGATAACTTTCCTTGAAGGTCTGTAAGCACTTCTTCTTTAGATAGTGTTCCATCTTGAGCTTGCACTTTTATGTCCAGAAGTTTAGTTATGCCGACCTTTTTGACAAGAACACGTGTCGCTGCTTCTTTTGTCGTGAAAGGCAATGAACTTTCGTCAACAGATTTCGCTTCTTCTATGAATTTTTTCAGCTGTGGGTCATTTTCTATAAATTGCTTTACTTCTTCTGTTTGTCCATTTTTCTCTAGCTCAGTCGAAACAGCATCCATCAATTTTTGAGAGGCCATGTTTGTGCCGTAATAATAAATGGCATACCCAGCAACACCTACAAAGACTACTAGCACTACAATGAATAGTAAGAACTTCTTCATCGTCTCACTCCTAACTTAGAGATTACTATACTATAAATAATGGAGATAGAGAAGAATATCATTAGTCCCAATTTTTACAAAAGAGTGCTGTTACAAATGCCCCTTACGTAATCGAATTCTTTGATCAGGACTATTGGTTTTTGAATATCCTGAATTTGTTGAATGGTCATTACAATAAAGTTATTTAAAACTCTTACAATGCTATTCAACTAAGACCTCTACCATTTGTTTTTCTTTCCACATAACTGTAATACCGAGGCCAACGACCAAAATAACAGCAGCGAAAAGATAAGGATAGTGGATGTTTACGTCAAATAGTATTCCGCCTATGGATGGCCCGACGATATTACCTAAGCTCGTATAGGTTGAGTTCATCCCAGCAACAAATCCTTGCTCTTTCCCGCCAGCTTTTGACAAAAATGTCGTCAATGCCGGACGAAGCAAGTCAAATGCGAGGAAGATGAAGCAAGTTACCGCCAGTACGGCAACAAAGCTAGAGACCATGGTGGACGCTATCGCCAATATGGCACCTATAATTAAACATAATTGGATCAGTTTCTTTTCACCGAGTATATCTACCATTTTTCCAAACATAAATACTTGCACAACAACTCCGAAGATTGAGCTTATCGTAATAATAGTTGCAATGTCCTTTGGCGTGAAGCCGAATTTATGATCAGAAAATAGGCTGAAGACCGTTTCATATGCTGATAAACCGAAAGCAAGTACAAATACAATGATAAAGGCAATAAAGTAACGCGGATTAAGTGATTTTTTTAAATCGCCTATAAAGTTTGTTTGATTAGTATCAGCAGAAATTTCTGCAAGCTGTTCCTTTGTTAGCGGCTCTTTTAAAATAAATATTGATGAAATGCATGCTAAAAAAGCAATGCCTGCCGCAACAAAGAAGGGCACGCGTATACCATATTCTGCAATAAAGCCACCGATACCAGGTCCTATAATGAAGCCCGTGCTAATGGCGGCAGAAATATAGCCCATCGCTTTTGGCCGTTCCTGAATGGAAGTAATATCTGCAACATATGCCGTAACACCTGGCATAATGAAGGCAGCACTAAATCCCCCTAGAATCCTTGATAGATAAAGCACCGATACGTTCGTGCCTGCACCAAAGATCAGTTCTGAAACACCAAAAAGGAATAAGCCGATAATGATGATTTTCTTTCTGCCGTAACGATCAACCCAGCGTCCTGCGAATGGTGACATAAGCAGCTGTGCTATCGCAAAAACGGCAACAAGATAGCCCATCGTACTTCCTGATAAATGCATGGTATTCATAAAAGACGGCATAACGGGGATGATGAGTCCAATTCCTAGAAAGGCAATGAATAAATTGCTTAGAAGAATCATTAGGACCATCTTTTGTTCTTTAATTGGTTTCTTCATGTATGAACACCTCTTTCTGTATGAATGATTGATGTGAGATCCCTCTCCAAAATACTGTCCAAGAGGCCGCTAATTTAGCCTTCAACCGTTTGTCATCATTGCCGTATACAAGCTCTAGCATAATGGAATCGACTACACCTAAGAAAGCAAAGGTCGGCGTTATTGCTTCATCACAGACGATTAATTTAGCGTTGATCCAATCCTGAAATTTACTTTCCAGCATCGTCTGTAGCTTTTCCTCGATATCGATTACTTCCGCTTCGATTGCTTGTGCAAGATGTGCAGGCGGAAAAAAAGACATGCGTAGCCAAAACTTTAACTGTTCACTTTTTTGAAAATCTTCGATGACCAATTGTAGAAACTCGTATAAATCTTTTTCCGGATTATTTGAACCAACTTTACTGAAATATTGTCGCTTTGAAGATAGCTCTGTCTGTTTCGCATCACGTAAAACTTGAAGAAAAAGATCATCCTTACCTTTAAAATGGGCGTAAATGGATTGCTTTTTCATGCTGACTTCTTCAGCTATAAGAGAAAGGGATGCACCTTCATACCCATGAATTGTGAAATATTTTAAAGCGGCCTCCTTAATTTCATTGGTTTTCAATACTATCACCTCGAATCTAACGAACGTTCGTTAGTTAGTTTAGCAAATAAAGGAAGTATAAACAAGTGGAAAATTATATTTAGAGGGAAATATAATTTAAATATATTTCACTATATTAAGCGGCATAAAAGTGTTAACGACCAAAACGAATGAACAATGCTTATGAGATGCCGATTCCGTGTCTTTTGGGTTGTAGTTTGTGGTTGAGTTGTGTTTCGTTGACATTTACACTACTTTAATATATTATTAATTCGAGATAAATAAATTAACGATAAAAAAGGAGAGTTACAATATAATGAACGTATTAGTAGTAAAAGCAAATAACCGTCCAGCAACAGATGCTGTATCAAGTAAAATGTATGAAACTTTCATGGAGAACGTAGAAGGTGTTAACGTAACAACTTACGATGTATTTGCAGAAGATATGCCTTACTTTGGTCAAGATTTATTCAACGCCTTCGGTAAACTAGAATCAGGCGAAGAAATGACAGACGTAGAACAACGTATTTTAGCTGCCAAACAAAAAGCAATGGATGCATTAACTGCAGCAGACGTAGTTGTATTCGCATTCCCATTATGGAACTTAACAATCCCAGCTAAATTACAAACTTTTATCGATTATGTATACCAAGCTGGTTTCACATTCAAATACGACGAAAATGGCCAGTTAGTAAGCTTAATGACTGACAAAAAGGCCGTTATTCTAAGTGCACGTGGTGGCGTGTACTCAACACCAGAAGCAGCACCTATGGAAATGGCTGCTAACTATATTAAAAATGTTGTTGGTGGCGTATTCGGTATGGCGATTGAACAAGAAGTTATTATTGAAGGTCACAATGCAATGCCAGGTCAAGCTGAAACAATTATCGCTGAAGGTTTAACAAAAGTTGCAGCTGTAGCAAAAAATCTTTCAGCAGTGACGGCTTAATAAATCTGTATAGATGAAATCTTTGAAACGTATCATCGTTTTTGAAGATTTTCAAAACAAAGAAGGGTCTGACCTCGTACTCTAAATCAGTAAGTAGTGTTTCATACACGTCTCTTATACTGTATTTAGTTGTAGCGGGGTCTGACCCTTTGTATTTATCCACTTCTTTTATTCTACGCAATTTAGCTTATACATAATTGTCTTATAATCCTCTTTAAAAGAAACTTAATTCTCAACAAAATTAAAATTGCTATCCATGCTTACTTCTTAAGGAATTTTATCCCGCATTAACGGGCAGTAAGATCCCCATCTCAAGGCTTAGAGGAATCGAAGAAGCGTAGGTGGAGGACAACTGCCCAATCTAGTTGCGGCTCCTAGCCCGTCTGAGGTCATAAGCTGTAATACTCTGTGGCAAACTACGCCACGCCGATTCCATCTCATCTTATGCTTGTCGGACTATCACAGGATGTGATGGCGTCTCTGTTGCTCACAGGACGTGAGCGATCTTAGGAGACGTTCCTTGTACCAGTCGCCTCACTTTTTGAAGTAAAAGTCCGATTGGTGAGATACAGTGAAACTTACCTTTGTGGTCTTCAAAGGTTTAGTTGAGGCCCACAGGATGTGGGTCACACAGACGAAGACATGAGGATGGGGCGCACTTAGTCTGTGAATCATTGAATCGGATTCGTACTGTCGATTGATCGAAGTCGTAGCGAAGATCTTAGCGACAGTAGAACGGGACTAACAATCAGTGGGGGGATGAAGAAAATCCCCACTGATTGAAGTTTCACTTTAATAAACATTCTTTTAATGCTACTGGACAAGTGGTGAGTGAAAATGGTGTTTTAATCTACTAGACGACGTGTACATATTTGAGCTCGAATAGATCTAAAGCTTCCATTTTCCCGCTTAATTTGATGGGAACATAAAAGGGTTCCTTCTTTCAAAACTAATTCTGATTCTTCCTTCATTGCATATAGTGTATATAGCAGCCTTGGTCAAACGAGGAGGAGAGCTATGGAAGTTATTGTGAGAGAGGGAGATTCCCTTTGGGGTTATAGTCAGTTATTCGGTGTGAACGTCCAATTAATTGTTGATTCAAATCCAGATGTGAATCCGAGCCAACTTACGATTGGGCAGAGGATTAAGATACCAGGATATGTTACGGTTGATTATCGTGTGGTTGCTGGTGATTCATTGTGGTCGATTGCAAATCGGCGGCATATCTCGGTTGAATCCATTAAGCTTGTGAATGCAAATATAAATCCGAATGCCTTGCAAATCGACCAGGTGATACTTGTTCCATTACGAATTACTTGGCGGCTTGTTCAAGGGAAACAAAATTATGACTATGAAACAATGAAAAGAGATCTGACAAGGCTGCAGAATGTGTATCCTTTCATACAGATGCCTTCGATTGGAAATTCGGTGCTGGGAAATGAAATTCCTGAAGTGTTAGTTGGGAGTGGGAATAAGCGGGTTCACTACAATGGGGCATTTCACGCGAATGAATGGATTACGGCACCTGTTATTATGACGTTTCTCAATGACTATTTACTGTCTTTGACAAACAACGTAGCGATACGTGGGCTTCATACATTCCCGCTTTATCAGGAAACGATGTTGTCGATCGTGCCGATGGTGAATCCCGATGGAGTGAATCTTGTTTTGAAAGGACCACCATCCATTGAACCATATCAAACGAAAGTAGTTGAATATAATAACGGCAATACTGATTTTAAAAGTTGGAAAGCGAATATAAACGGAGTCGATTTGAATGATCAATTTCCGGCAGAGTGGGAAAAGGAAAAAGCACGGCGCAGGGATCGTCCTGGACCACGAGACTATCCGGGCGAAAGTCCACTATCAGAGCAAGAAGCAATCGCGATGGCTGCTTTGACGAGGAAGCGGGACTTTCAAAGAGTCCTTGCTTTTCATACACAAGGTAAAGTCATTTATTGGGGATTTGAAAATTTAGAACCGCCTGAATCGGAAACCATCGTGAAAGAATTTAGCAGAGTAAGCGGCTACGAACCAGTTCAAACCATTGATAGCTATGCAGGCTTCAAGGATTGGTTTATTCAAGATTGGCGTAGACCGGGATTTACCGTAGAGCTTGGCATGGGGATCAACCCGCTGCCACTATCACAGTTCGATGAAATATATGAAGATACACTCGGGATTTTGCTCGCTGGTTTGTATATGTAGAAGTAGGAGGGGGTCTTATAAGGGTCTGACCTCGCACTCTAAAACAGTATGAAGTGTTGCATACACGCATCTTTACTGTATTTAGTTGTTGCGGGGTCTGACCCTTTGCTTTGGGACAACGCTCCTGTTTTGCGTTTTCAGAAAGAAGCTAATAAAAAGATGAAAGTTTTTCTTGATCTAGTCTATCCGACTTTGACTATTCAGCTTATAAAGTAGTTGAATAACTAGTTTCACCCGCTAATTGCTGTAATTCATGGATAATAGTCCGAACCGGTTGTTCAATTTTTAAATAGGATAGTGGAAAAGGGGGAAAAGGATGGTATTTAAAATGACATATGATCAAAGGAATTTAGCTAATATTAACAAACTAGCAAACAACACAAAAAAAGCCGCCTTACAATGGTACCAGTACTGTAGTGAACAGGAAATTGACCTGTTAATTTATGAAACGACAAGAACGTTGGAAGATCAAGCAAGGAACTATCGATCAGGCGCTTCACAAACAATGCGATCCTATCATTTGGTAGGGCAAGCGCTGGACTTCGTACCAGTTAAAGACCGTAAGACCATCTGGAATGGATTTGGCTCGCCAAAAAATAAAAAGGCCATCGCAAAGGCGAAGCAACTAAGGTCTACGTGGGGCGGAGATTGGACGACACTTGTCGATAAGGTCCATCTGCAATATGAATATAGAGGATACGGCACAGATCCTTTTGGCAGTGGGCAAGAAGCAGTCACTGTTCCAAGTCCAATAAATGTAGGAAGCAAAACAATTATGAACATACAAGAAACAGTAAATAGTCGGTATGGAACCGGACTGAAAATGGATGGAAAATATGGGCCTGC
This sequence comes from Paenibacillus sp. FJAT-29882, assembly GCF_001510645.1. Taxonomy (GTDB): domain Bacteria; phylum Bacillota; class Bacilli; order Bacillales; family DSM-1321; genus Peribacillus. The sequence continues at coordinate 473,171 of NZ_LMVB01000003.1, forward strand.
CACAAAAAAGGCGCTTATAAAAGGCTTCCAAACAGAATTAAACAAGCAATATAAGGCAGGGCTTACGGTTGACGGAATTTGGGGGCCAAAAACAAAAGCTATCGTTCGAGTTGTTAAAAAAGGGGCAAGAGGCAATATCACTTACATTCTTCAATCCACACTCTACCTCGGAGGTTTTGATCCACGAGGCATAGACGGCATTTTTGGAACAAACACGGAAATGTCCGTAAAGAGCTACCAAAGATCGAAAAACCTTACACAAGATGGAATGGCAGGACGTAACACATGGGCCAAGTTATTTGAATAATATTTGCTAGAAAAGAGGTTATCTAAAAAAGGATCTAACCCTTTCGTTACGTTACAGCCTCTTTTCTAGTTTAAAGAATGATAATGGATACCTCGGAAAGCAGTTCTAACTGAAGTGGCTTCCCCCTGATATTGTGATCATATGGGAGAATATGCGTCAAACCAAGATCATTCATTAAAAAAAAACACTTGAATTCCTTTACAGTTCAGGCTAAAGAAACACAAAGTCAATCATACGACAGTATTCGATATATGAAAAAAAGTAATATTGAACTATACCTTGACTACTTTACATACAGAAATTCCTTCGTATCACCCTCCGTCAGATCACTCGGTATCAAGTCCTTCATATAACCAAGCATTTCTGTCACCATAGATTAAGCCCAAAAAGCTAGGATTCAGGTGACTATAGAAAAACATATAATAAAACATTATAATAGGAAAAAAACGTAAAAAGGCTATCTAGAATGAATAAATAGTAATGGAAAGGAACGGTATTTTTTCGTGATAAAGGTCTTGATCATTAGTTTTATTGTTATTGTGTTACTTGTTCTTGTTTATTCAGTGCTCCCGACGCTACTTATTCGGATCTGCAACTTGGGAATAATAAAGACAGTCCAAAGGGAAAATGGGATAGCTCTAACGTTTGATGACGGGCCTAATCCTCAATATACGCCCCTTTTACTAGATGTATTAAAAAGCTATGGTGTGAAGGCAACTTTTTTTGTAGTGGGCAGCAAGGTGAAAAGAAACCCTGAAATCATCAAACGAATGCATGAAGAAGGTCATACAATTGGGATCCATCATTACGATCATATTTCAAGCTGGTTGATGTCCCCAGTTAAATTAAAGGACCAGCTTATTAGAACGGAAAAAGCAATAAATGAATGCACACATGAGAAGGTTACTCTTTATCGGCCACCTTGGGGGCATTTTAATCTGTTTACATTATGGGGAAGTAAGAAGTATAAGGTCATCATGTGGTCGAATATTTTTGGAGATTGGAAGGTAGAGACGTGTAAACAAGAATTACTCGATCAATTACGAAACACGACGGCAGGAGGCTCTATTCTTCTGCTTCATGACTGTGGCGAAACATTTGGTGCGGATCAAGAAGCACCGCACTATATGCTCGAAAACTTAGAAATTTATCTTAAGGAAATGACAGAAAAGGGAAGGCGTTTTATCACACTAAGCGAATTATAAGTAGATGAGGGTTATATGAATATTGATACGATTTTACATTATATAGATTTATACGGATATTTGATTATTTTTCTGTTTTTATTTTTTGGAATTGTAGGGATTCCTGCTCCCGAAGAATCATTGCTATTTTTAATTGGCGTTCTGATTGTTCACCATAAGCTTAGTTTTGGTTGGGCTGTAGTAAGTTCCATTTCTGGCGCGTTTATTGGCATGCTTACAGCGTATGTATGTGGCAAATACATTGGTCTCCCATTTATCAATAAATACGGCAAGTACGTGGGGATAACCAACGAACGACTAGGGAAAGCGAGTAGTAAATTTACGAAAAATGGATACAAAACAATCTTGTTTGGATTTTATCTTCCGGGTTTACGTCAAATAAATCCGTATTTTGCGGGTATTTCCCATATACGTTTTGGCGGATATCTCTTATTTTCGCTGATCGGCTCGATTCTCTGGACCGTTCCATTCATCGTTGCTGGGTATTATATTGGTGGTACTTTTCCGATTAATCCTGCCTATGTGCCCTATTTAGGCGTTTTGTTCTTAGCTCTTTTTCTATTATATGTTTCATTTAACTTTGTTAAAAAGAAGCTGAAATCCAGAAATAGGTAGTCGATCCAACGAATAAATACCCTACTAGTATCATTAAAAATTCATTTTAGCATGCCCTAAAAAATGATACATTGTAAGAGGAGAATGTCCTAAAAAATGTAGATCGTCTTTTTATGGTAAATGTATAATAGGATGGATGGTTTATGAAATTAGGAGATGATATATATGAAAAAAATCTTGTTTTTACCTCTCTTACGAATGCAGTCTGGACACCACCAAGTGGCCGACGCGTTAATAGATATGTTAAAAATGAGGACAACTGAGGTTGTTCTTAAAAAAATAGATTTGTTAAGTTATACAAACGAATCGCTAGAGAAAATGATTTCCAATGGCTATCTAAATTGGATTCGGTATGCGCCTGAAACGTATAATCTTGCTTATAAGAATTTTTTCTATGTATCCCCTACAAAAATACATTTCTTTAAATGGTATCAACATATATTCTTAAACAAAATGAAGCGATTGTTATCAGAGGAAAAGCCTGATTTAATTGTGTGTACACATGGCTTCCCTTCTTATCTACTAAGTCAGTTAAAAAGAAAAGGGAAATGTAACATCCCGACTATTAACGTGTACACTGACTTTTTTATCAATAATATATGGGGAAAGGAAGGCATTGATGTTCATTTTCTTCCTAGTCAAGAAGTGAAAGAATCCATGATAAGGAAGCATCAAATTCCGAATCAAAGCATGATTGTTACAGGGATTCCGGTACATGAAGAAATTATGACGACCGCTTGTATCCCGAAAAGCGTAAGCCGACCAAAGATCCTAATATCTGGGGGCAATAGCGGCCTTGGAGGGATATTAAAGCTATCTGAAGAGTTAAAGAAATCGAAAGGACTCGACTTCTATGTGCTTTGCGGCAATAATCGAAAGCTGTATGACGAAATCATTACCTGGAATTTAGATCATATTAAACCATTACCTTATTTATCATCAAGATCAGAAATGAACAAGTTGTATGAAGAGGTAGATGCAATCGTTACGAAACCTGGTGGTGTCACCATTAGTGAAGCATTAAGAAAAAGACTGCCAATTTTTGTTCATGCGATGCTTCCTGGTCAAGAGGAAATCAATCTACGCTATTTAAAAGACTCGTCGCTTGTATTCGAACTTGATCATAAACAATCATTTGAAACGCAACTGTTTAGTATTTTCAATGATCATGAAAAAATGGAACGTTGGAATTTGGCTGTTGATTCGTATCATTTGGGACTAGAGCTGACAAGTGCGGAGTATATGGTGGAAGTTATGCAAGGGTTCCTTGACCTTAAATTGGAAGTAGGTACACATGCTTAATAGGTTTAAAAATCATGAATGAACATCTGGAAAGAAAGAGGACGCAATCGTGGGTAGGATGCCGTTATTGTCACTCGTGCTAGAAGAATTGGGGATTTCGCTCCCAGGTAAAATCTTTTTGAGTACAGACTTTTCCGAACGAGAAAGCCCACTTCTTCAGAGGTGGGATGGTAGTGAGGTCGAAACAGGCATGTCTTAGACATGTCTGTTTCGATTTTTTTGTGCTTTAAATGAACGTATTATTTGTAAGGGGAACACACGTTCGTTACAATTGAATTATGGAATGATTTAAATAATAAGAAAGGAGGAAAACACCATGTTTGTGACTCATTCATTTAAAATACCTTATGATAAAAAATTGTATTTGGAGTTAAGGTTGATGCAACGAGAAGCCGCTTCCGTTTGGAACGATATTGTCAGAGAAGCAACATCTTATTATTTTTGCTTTAAAAAGTGGTTAAGTAAAACGGAAATCCAAGCGATTCGGAAACAAACGTATCATCTTCATTCTCAAACTGTTCAAGCTATTGCAGATAAATATGTTGCCAATCGTGAAACCATTCGTCAGCTACGAGTAACGGACAAAAAAGCAAAATATCCATGGCGAAAAAAATACTATTATTGTATTCCATTAAAAAAAGCGTCGATGGATGTTACTAAAGAAACCATCACGATTAAAAAAGTGGAATATGGAATCCAACTGTCAGACCTCTTAACCAAAAAGAAAAAGAAAAATTGGAATGAAAAGGTGCTTAAAAAAACAAATCTGTCACCATTTCTAATCTTTCAAAAAAAGATTTAAAAACCTGTAACTATGCGGAGATCGTTTGGAGAAACGGAGCCTACTGGTTTTGTTATTCGGTATCTGTATCAGAAAAAGACACTTCAACGTATGCTTTTAAAGCGGCGGGTGGAGATTTGGGTGAAATTCACTCCGTAACGGTAGCGACCGAGGATAAGGCATTACTAATTTCGGGTCGAGCGATGCGTAGTATTTCTCAATTCCGTGCAAAGGTAGTAGCCGATTTGAATAAGAAAATGTCTCGTTGTAAAAAAGGCTCTCGTCAATGGAAAAGATATAGACAGGCAAGCGTACGAATTCGACAAAAGACAAAAAAACAGCTTGAAGCATTGGAACATAAGACAACAAAAGAAGTCGTTTCTTTTTTAGAAGAAGAAAAAGTAACGAACTTTGTCATCGGAAACGTATCTGGTTTGGAAAAAAACACAAAGAAAAATAGGAAAAAGAAACGGAAATACAATAAAAAAAGACGACAACAATTATCGCTATGGAATCAGGGGGAAATCAAACAAAAGCTGACATACAAAGCCCAATTAAAAGGGATCCGCATGGAAGAAACAGAAGAAAGCTATACCTCTCAAGATTGTCCGTTTTGTGGGGGCCGACACCAAGCAAACGGAAGAAACTTCATATGTTCTGTTCACCAAACAGAAATCCATCGTGATGTGAATGGCGCGCAGAATATTATGCGCAAGAAATATCATATGGAAACGAAACCCCTTCTTTCGGTTTTATATAAGCAACCGGTTTGGTATAAGCGTTTTTTGTCCATGGAAGAAAGACAACAAGCAAAACATCCAAACGATCAACCGAAAAAAGAGAAAAGTATCGCCGGACGGACGGCGTAGTAGGCACAGACCTTGCCCTTTCGATGGACGGTTTTTCTATCGAGAGTTGTTCGCTAAAAGTTTTGCCTCTGCGACTTCCTTTGGGAGTTTGTAAGTGAAATGTTTGCGAAAAAGAATCCCACTGCTTTAGCGGTGGGAGTGGTCAATATGAATCAATGAGTATGATACTCTCCTGGATTATGTCCATACATGGGGTTTTGCCCATGTGGATAGCCGTGATGATCCCATCCGTTGTGTCCGTGATGATGTCCTTGATGCCAATTTTGTTGAGGATACCCATGTGGTTGATGATGCATTTGTTGAGGGTACCCATGTGGTTGGTGATGTATTTGTTGATAAGGATTCCACTGTTGATGATGTTGCCAAGGTTGATGGGGATTCCAGTAATTCCTATCATACTGTCCGGGAAATTGTACATATTGAATTTGAGGGTATACCATCTCTCCACCTTCTCTTTCTTAGAATTCCATACATGATATGTGCGGATCTGGAAATAGAGTATGTCTACCTGGCAATTGTGCTGGGAACATCATCGACTTTGATGAAGATGACAACCAGCAATAGGAGCTAAAACGTGTGGCAGCAACTAGTGATGGCAACTACGCGACAATAAATAATAGAAATAAGAATTTGAAGAACTCGAATAGAAGAGAATTGACATTAGATATCCAATTTTTCCTGACACTATAAAAATCATAGCCACACAGTATAATTGATAGTAGGAATAAAGTATTGTGATTAGGGAGTTGTGAATATGATACCTACTTTAATTAGAGGGCAAAAGGCTGATGTAACGAAGAATAACTATGGATTGAGAAAACTAGGCGTGGGATTACACTGGGATGCTCAATCGAATATGGAGATCGATGCTTCTGCTTTTATTCTAGGTCAAAATGGAAAAATAACAAAGGAAGAAGATTTTATTTTTTATGGACAACCTGTGTCTAGTTGTGGATCTGTTACGTTACGACAATCTAATTCAGGGACAGATAAACAAGAATTCCTGATTGACTTGGATAGAATACCCACCCATGTACAAAAAATTGCTTTTTCGCTGACGATTCATCATGCTGAAGATAGAAAACACTTTTTCCAGGCAGTATCAAATATGTGGATTCGCCTAGTGAATGATGAGACAAAAATGGAATTCTTGCGCTTTCCGATTACTTACTCCTTTACGGATGAAAGTGCCATTATCGTAGCGGATTTGTATAGATACTCGAATGAATGGAAATTTAATCCCGTTGGGGCAGGATATTTTGGTGGATTAACAGCTTTATGTCAGGATTTTGGTATCGATGTGGAACCAGAAATAACAACGACACTGGTTGCTGAACAAAAGCAAGTATCGCCGAAATCTCAACCAATACCAGCTGCTAAACCGATTAAAATAGAATTAAAGAAGAAGCAATCCGTTAATATCAAAAAATCTAAAATGGTAACTGCAACACTTGAATGGGAAACAGACAAAGATTTGGACCTTTATTGTTATTATGTAACGGACAATGGAAGTGTGGGTAAAGTCTATTACCGAGATCTAGGTTCCTCTTCTGCGGCTCCTTATATCGTTCTTGATGGAGATTCACAGGAGTCAGGGAAAGAAACAATTCGTATTTTCCGACCGGAAGCATTACGGTATGTAATGTTTGCTGCCTATAGCGCGGTTAGTAACGGTGCTGGCAGTTTCTTCTCTTTGAGGGCGAAAGCGGTTGTTGACAACCATATGGGAGATGTAGTTATTGCACCTTTATTAGAAATAAATGACAATGCATATTGGGTGTGCATCGCTCATATCGATTTCACGAATCCGAAGGAAATGAAAATCTCTCATGTTGAAAGCTATTCAAAAGATCATTCTGAAGCTTCGCCAGTATTATATGAAAATGGAAAGTTCCGTATGGATGTAGGACCCATTGAGTTTAAAGATGAGGTGGATTATGATATCTATTTTGGACAAATGCCATGAGTTGATCCAATAGAAGAATTATGAACAAAAGGACATAAATCATTCACACGAAATTTTATTAAACAATATGATCAAGTTAAGGTATATCTCCCCTCCTAACACAATATGATGAACTATCAATAGATGGAATGAGGGGAAAGAATTGAAAAATAGCGAGAATAACTTGATTACAAGAGACAAGCTGGCTCAATTCATTGAGCTAAGTCGCAAGAAAAAGGAAATTGAAACTCAATTAGATGATTTAAAAAATGACTTTAATCAACACTTTGATCAATCAGTTGGAAAACTTGTTAAAGGTGATCTGATGATAAGTGATTACAAAGTGCAAAGACAAATAAGAACAACAGAAAAGTTTGATCAAGAAGTTACAGTTCATAGATTAGAAGAGTTGAATTTAACGGATCTTATTCAGAAAAAACCGGATGAAGGGAAGATAAAATCTGCCATACATCTACGTTTATTGAGTGAAGAGGATTTAGCAGGCTGCATAAGCAAAAGTTTTTCGCAGGCTATTTATGTGAAACAGGTAGATTCACAATAAGAATGGCTTTGGGGACACTATTAAACTATTTTTAATGTAAAGTGTGTAGAGTTACGGATAGCCCCTTTTGGACTACACTGTTCAATTTTGAAAAATCAGAAATCACAGTCGGATAAAAAGGGGCTAAATGTAACGTAGGTATCGAAAATGATGCTTCTTTTTTCTGTTTATCCCGGTTTAACAGGCTGTAAAACCCCCACCTCAATTTTGGTGAGAGAATCAAGAAATAAATAGGTGGGGGATAAACAGCCTGTAAATCCCCGATTGGTTCAACTAACCATCAGTGGGGGATGAAAAAACCCCCCACTGATGGAAGTTTCACTTTATCAGCCAGATCCCATCGAACTACTATATGAACAGATCATTAGTTAAATCTTTATCATTTAACAGAGATAATCCAGACGGAATCTTAGTATAGATGAATCTAGCAACAGTTCTTTTCGACGATCACAATAAGCGAGATTCAAAGTATCTACAAACACATACTCGTTTTCTTGCTAAACATTTAATTAGCATGATAAACTACTAAATGTACCGAATAGTAGGTACATGAATGTATCATCAGTCAATAAGCCTTAATAATTTTTCTAAAGGACCGTAAGTGCGTGTTCAAAATGGAAGATAAAAAGAGCAGAGAAGTTCTGCGAGCGATCGCCTTGAGACCTTTCGCATATATAATAATACGTGAGGACCGGAGAGACAGGGCCTTGATGCAATTCGCAAGCGTTTTTACCGGACTTTTTGAGCAAACTCTGTAAGTAAAGAAAGAAAAAATTGTATAATAAGATAGAGGAACTCATAGGAGGAGAAAACATGAAACAAATCAAAACTGAGCAAGAATATCGTGAACAAATTAAACAAGATGAAGTAACGGTTGGCGTGTTTACGACAACTTGGTGCCCAGACTGCAAACGTTTAGATATGTTCATTGATGAAATTACAGATGAGCATCAAGACAAACAATGGTTTACAATTGACCGCGACGAGTTCCCAGAAATTTCAGAGGAACAAAGTGTAATGGGAATCCCTTCACTGTTAGTCTTTAAAAATGGCGAAAAGCTGTCTCATTTGCACAGTGCTAACGCCAAAACGCCAGACGCAGTTAGAGAATTTTTAAACAATTTATAAGAGGCGTTCTTTTGGGACATGGGGTCATTTCTTTCCGAGGAGCCTCATTTCTTGGGAATCTTTCTATGAAGTAATAATAGTGAAAAGCGAAGTGGGATATTTTCCACTTCGTTTTTTTGTGTGCCAGCATGTGTGCAGTCAATAGGGTGGAGGAAAAAATAAAAGTGGGAAATCGCTTTCTATTTGTTTGTTTAATAAACAAATTAAAGATATAATAAAGTGTAATATTTCAATAGTCAGTCAAATAATAGAAAACGTTTTCGCTTGGTTAGTAAGAAAATTGCGTGGTAAAGATTACTTGTTATGTCCAAAGAATGATGATTTTTGTTTAAAAGACTAGGTTAGGTAAGTTAAATAAAAGAAAAATTTAAGACGGAGTTTTTACTGGTAAAGCAAACTTATTGAACAGTGGCTTATTGTAGAGTTTGACTGATTGATTTAAGGTTTTCTTTTTTGAATAGAGTAAGCAAAGGGGTGCATCATATGAATGATCAACAGTTCGTTAAGAAAATCCTTCAACAAATTGGGGGAGAAAAAAATGTGTCAAGTCTTGTCACCAGTGCAACAGAGCTCATAATTGAGGTGAAAGATAAGACAAAAGCAAATCAACTTGCCTTGGAAAATACGGAGGGAGTTATTAGTGTAGAAGAAAGAAACGGACATTTTTTAGTAAAAGTAGAGGGCACTGTTGAAAATCTATATAAGGAAATCAACAAATTGGGGGATTTTAATTCAGATGACGAAAAGGAGTCTGTGATGAATAAGATTTTAGAAATAATCGGGGGAAGCTTCGGACCCATATTAGGCGTGCTTGCTGGTGCAGGGTTGTTATCAGCGTTATTAGCCGTGCTCACTATGCTAGGGTGGGTGTCTACTGAAAGCGGTACCTATGCGATTCTTTCTGCAGCTGGACATGCGGTTTTTTATTTCCTTCCTATTTTTCTTGGAATTACGCTAGCAATTAAACTTGGTGCCAATGCCTATGTCGGCGGTACTATTGGGGCGGCACTTTTGGAGCCGCATTTTACTGATTTAATAGGTAAAGCAGAACATGTAGATTTTATTGGAATCCCTGTAGTGTTAATGAACTATTCCTCTACTGTTTTTCCAATCTTCATTGCTGTTTCTATTTATGCGGTATTAGAAAAATTCTTAAAAAGGGTTATTTACAAAGACATTCAAATGTTTATCAATCCGTTGATCTCATTAGTTATTATTGTTCCATTAACGGTGCTTGTTTTCGGCCCTTTTGGTATGTTTGTCGGAGAGGGTATTGGGGCAGTTATCGAGTTTTTAAGTTCAAAAAGTGGACTTTTAACAGGGGCAGTATTAGGTGCCGTTTGGACTTTCCTTACTCTTTTGGGTCTTCATTGGGCGGTTATTCCTATTGCCATCGCAAATCTTGCGAATGGCCCTGATCCAATTATCGGAATGGCTGCAGCAGCACCTTTTGCCCAAATTGGGATGGCAACTGCGGTGTTATTAAAAACAAAAGATAAGAAATTGAAAACGCTCGCTGGTTCAGCAATCGTGCCTGGTGCATTGGCTGGTACTACAGAAATAATCAATTATGGAATCCTCTTACGATATAAACGAACGATGGTTTATGTAGCAGTGGCAGGAGCTGTTGGAGGCGCTATTAATGGTGCTCTTGGAGCGAAAGTGACCGTTTTTGCTCTCCCAAGTTTATTGTCTATTCCGGCATTTACACCGATCGGATTTTATGTAATCGGTATTATGGTTGCTTTAGTGTTAGGATTCATATTTACGTATATTTTTGGGTTTGAAGATAAAAACAAAAAAGTTTCTACTAAGTCAATATTCGAAACAGATTTAATTAGTGTAAAAAAAGAAACGATTATAAGTCCGTTAAGTGGAGCAATTATTCCTTTAAGCATGTTTAATGATCCACTTTTTTCAACTGAAACAGTAGGGAAAGGAATTGCGATTGAGCCGGAAATAGGAGAGGTAGTTTCGCCAGTAGATGGGTTTGTCTCTACATTGTTCCCAACGGAGCATGCGATTGGAATCACGTCAGAAGATGGAGCAGAAATTTTAATTTTTATCGGCATTGACACAGTGAATTTGAAAGGTCAATATTTTACATCCCATGTCAGGTTCGGAGATAAAGTGAAGCATGGCGATCTGTTGATTGAGTTTGACATAGAAAAAATAAAAGCTGAAGGATATCAAATAACGACTCCTGTTGTCATAACTAATACGAGTCAATATCTTGATGTGACGCATACAAACAACGCGACTGTTCGGGCTAATGAAGACTTACTAACTGTAATTGTGTAATTTATATGGGGGAGCCAATAAATTAGAAATCAACCCATTTGAGAAACTATTTAGGGGTTCACCTATTTAAAATATGTTATTCTTTTTCGCGAAATGTCCTTCATATATGGAGTATATAGTAAAGCTATCTGTTTTAAATCAAGGTATATTTCTTCTTTCTATTCTCATACTAAAGACAAGAAGGAGGGGTATCCATGGCAAAACGAACAAAGAAAAATGATGCGGATCAAAAGAACAAACAAGGATTTGATTCAAGCAAAGCTGATTCAGAGTTCTCTCAAGAATTTGGCAGTGCAAACGCTAATCAAGCACATAAAAATAAAGCAAAAAAAGAAAAGGCATCAAAAAACCAAGGTGAGTGGAAAGGCATGCACTGATTTACATTTGTCAGACCTGATACATGAAATAAAGATGCCTTCACTTTATGTAAAGGAGACTTATCAAAATGACTCAATCTAAACGACAAGAAGAACGACAATGGAGAGAGAGAAAACAATCGCAAAATCCACATGGCAAAGTCAATTCTTTTGAGCAATTAGCTGAAGGTACGAGAAAAGCTGAAACGGAAAACAAATAAATCCGTTTAAATTAAGAACCAAGATATTTCTATAATGTCTTGGTTCTTTAACGTTTCGAGGATAAACAAAGGAAAGGCCACAATCATCGTGAGTGACGATTATGACCTTTTTACGATTTGTATATACGTAGTAATCTAAGGCATTTCGTCCTCTTTTACCCGATTCTTAAATGCCTCATGTGTAACAATATCCTCAACTTGTTCAAACTGTCGACTGTGCTCCTTCTCCTCACTCAAGCTATTTGCAGGGAAGTTTCCAGGATGTCCTTTTTCTTTGTGATTAAAATGTTTACCGCGACTCATACTTATTCACTCCTTTCAATACTGACTTCTTTAGTTTGCACCATCTCGAAAAAAGTATCCCAGAATAGCTTATCGCTACTTGAATAAATAGTGTTTCAAAGGAAGATGCCTGTCTAATGAATGAAACCGCTAACAAATATTCACACAAATTTAATTATTTTGAATATTGTATTTAATTATTGTTTGTCTTATACTATAGCGAGATATTAAATACACGGAAGGGTTTTGGTTATTATAAAAACTTTAGAACGAATCAGTCAATTTGTGGGGAAAACCTTTGCTATTTGGGTGCTTGTATTTGCCGCAATTGCCTTTTTTGCACCATCTGGATTTACATGGATTGCACCTTACATTACGATCTTATTAGGAATTATCATGTTTGGCATGGGGTTAACTCTTTCTGGTAACGACTTTAAAGAAGTGTTTAAAAGGCCGAAAGATGTTTTTATCGGCGTAATGGGCCAATTTATCATCATGCCGGGTCTTGCTTTTGCTTTAGCAAAAGGTTTGCAGCTACCACCGGAAATTGCAGTGGGTGTAATATTAGTCGGTTGCTGCCCAGGGGGCACTTCTTCAAACGTTATGACATATCTCGGAAAAGGAGATGTCGCATTATCAGTTGCAGTTACATCGGTTACAACTGTTCTTGCACCAATCGTAACACCAGCTCTTATTTTATTACTTGCCAGCCAATGGGTACCAGTAGATCCAAGCGGACTATTTCTTTCAATTGTTAAAATTGTCATACTCCCAATCGTGCTAGGTTTAATTGTGAAAAAATTATTTAATAAACAAGCACAAGCGAGTGCTAAAGCGCTACCTCTCATATCTGTTATTGCAATCGTAGCTATTGTGACAGCCGTTGTATCTGTTAGCCAGCAACAAATTGCCAAAACTGGATTAGCCATTTTCGCTGTTGTTATTCTTCATAACTTACTTGGTTACTTGCTAGGGTACTTGTTCGGTAAACTCTTTAAAATGAATTTATCTAAGAAAAAAGCCATTGCAATCGAAGTGGGTATGCAAAATTCTGGCTTAGGTGCTGCGATCGCAACCGCACACTTTTCACCAATGGCAGCCGTACCAAGTGCCATCTTTAGCGTTTGGCATAACATCTCCGGACCGATCCTGGCTACGATTTTCAGCCGTATGAAAGAGACAAAAGTAGGAGAAGTAGAAGAAACGATTATTAGTAAATAGAAATGGAATGAACGTATGAAACCTTCAGCAATATGTTGAAGGTCTCTGTTTTGTATAAATTAATCAGCCAATCTAAGAGTTAGCGGTTAAAAAAAATTATGTATACAGACCCCTTCACCCAAATAGAAGGAATAAAATGACACATCAAAGGAATATACATTATTATGTCGCAAAAAGTGCAGGAATTTGATGCATTGTGTCGAATGATTTTAGTATCAGGAAACTTAAAATTTAACAATAGGATGTGGTGGTCAATAATATGGAATCGTCATCGGACCAATTGAAGACTAAAAAAGTATTACTCCAATATTTAGAAGAACATCAATCATTGTTTTTAAATGAATGGAACGAGACCATGATAGTTAATGAAATTGACCCATACAAAGAAACGATTAAAGAAAATGGGTATGAGATGTTTTCCTTGGTCATGAATACAATTAAAGGGTCATTGTCCGAAGAAGTGCTTAGGAAATTGGCTTACAAGATTGCAACTGAACGCCTTGAAGCAAATATTAATATTGGAGACTTTCTGTACAATATTAATTTAGGGAGAAATATCATGGTCAGAAATACTTTTGGAGCAAATCTTCCTATTCATGATACTCAATTGTTCATTGAAGCCATCAACAAACACTTCGATACATTCAGCTATCATGCCGTGACAAAATATACAAATTTAAAAAATGATGTGATAGACGAAAAAGATACTTTTATAAGCGAGAATCACAAAGATAAATTAGCGGTCTTGGGCCAAATATCATCCAGTTTTGTTCACGAATTCAGAAATCCCTTAACGGCTGTGATGGGGTTTAATAAACTCCTGAAAAAGGAGAACCCCAATCTTAAATATTTAGATATTATAGATTATGAACTAAATCAGTTGAATTTTAGAATTACGCAATTCCTCCACACCTCTAGAGCTGATTTTAACGAAGAACAAAGAGAGCAGATCTCCGTTATGGAATTAATCGAAGAAATCCAACAACTAACTTATGCGAGTATAATCGATGCTAACATAAATGTAGAGATCGTATTTTTTCCGGACTTGTATGTAACGGCGAGCAGGAATGGGTTAAAACAAGTTTTTCTAAACCTTTTTATGAATTCTATTGATGCATTAAAGAATAAAGAACAGCCGAGAAAATTGATTGTACACGCCTTCACTGAGCGGAATGAATTGGTGATAAGCATATCAAATAACGGGCCTGCCATTGCTCGTGAAATCACAGAATCCATTTTCGAGCCTTTTTTCACAACGAAAGAATTAGGAACAGGAATCGGACTTTACGTTTGTAAGAAAATTATAGAAAGTAATGATGGTTATATGAAATGTGTGTCTAATGGTGATTTAACAACATTCAGCATACATTTTCCCGATAGTAAAATGATGGATGACTAAGTGTGCAAAGGAATACGACAGTCGAAAAGGCAGTTTCGTAATAAGATGCTCCTGCTATGCACATATAGAACAATAGTGTCCATCCAAAATGGTTCAGGGGAGATTAGGGCATGAAACAAAGTAATCGTACCTATTCAAATGGTTGCAGCTTCTACAAGTAGATGGAACTAATTCTTTGAAAAATGATTGTAAAAGAAAAATAAGCAAAAGAATAGGGATTTGTCATGATGTTTATAGGCATAATCTCTTACTAGTTTGCATTATTTCCGATTAAACTTATAGGTAAAGTTTAAATATTTTTGCCGAATTCCGTTTGAAAAGTGAATCTCTTTGCTTACATGGCTCACAGAGGAATATGGATAAGGAAGGGATTGCTGATGTTCTTTATGTTTCTATCCATAACTTTGCCAAGGTACCGTTTCCTTCAGAAATAAATAGAAAACAATACTCCGAATAAATGTTAAACAACTATGAGTAGAATGAGTAATCATGTGAAATGATTTGCATTTGTTTACATTACCTGTTATGATAAAGAAGAATTATTTTTGTTCGGTGAAAAGGATTGTATAAGTTCAACTTTTCGTCTTAATGATCACTTTGGGCAGGGATAGTAATACATTGTGTGTTTTTCACACTAGGAGGCAACAAAAATGGAACAAGGTACAGTTAAATGGTTTAATGCAGAAAAAGGTTTTGGATTTATCGAGCGTGAAAATGGAGACGACGTATTCGTACACTTCTCTGCTATTCAAAGTGAAGGCTTCAAATCATTAGACGAAGGTCAAAAAGTAACTTTTGAAGTAGAACAAGGTCAACGTGGACCCCAAGCTACAAACGTTCAAAAAGCTTAATATTGACAATATATAAACCAGACTCTTTAATTAGAGTCTGGTTTTTTTATTTTATCCCGAATTTGGGCCATAGTTTTGTTCGGTCATTATTGCACTCATCTATCTACAGGAAATACTTAAATTTACAACGGATTTGGATAGGGTCTATGCATATTTCCTATTCATATTCTAAGAATAGAGATATTTAACATGGCACAATGTCATTGCATGATACATATAAATACAGTGAAAATGATTATATGGAAGGGGCAACATTATGAATAAGGAATTGTTTACTCATCTGATTGGTAAAGTGCTCAGGTTAGATAGAGGTGGGCCGGAATCTCGGATAGGAATATTATTAGGCATTACAGATGACCATTTAGCGATATTAACAGAGCAAGAAGGAGTTGTATACTATAAAACAAATCATATCAAGAGTATTACAGAAAATGTGAAAAAAGGATTAGATTTTAATCTAGAGATCCCCGAAGGTTTTTCATATAAAACTGCTCCTACATTTAAAAGTTTACTAGGCGATCTGAAGTCTCAATGGGTGAACATTAACCGTGGCGGACCTGAGAGGCTTGAAGGTGTGCTTTTTGATATTAATGATGAATTCGTTACGCTAATTTTTAACGAAGAAGTTATTCGCTTGGCAATGTTTCATATTCGCAGTATTAGTTATGGGGTAAAAGTAGAAAAACAAAAGAAAGAGGAGGAAAATTCAGGGGATAATAAAGATAATAAATCGGATGAAAAGTCAGGAAAGAATAAGGATAATAAATCGGATGAAAAGTCGAAAAAAAGTAAGGATAATAAATCAGAGAAAAAGTAGTATACAAAAAACAGTCGCTTCTGGTATAGAAGCGACGTTTGTGTATAAGGACGACCCTAATGTGATAAAGCGGAATTTTCCATTGTAATTTATTCACTGAAACTGATGCAAATTAAAAAAACAACTAGCCAATGCTAATTAATTAAAAACAAATAAAGGTAAAGAAACAACTAAATAAAGAGTCAGTTACCCAAGTTCAACTAAATGAGGAACAAGAATTTTTATATAGGGTAGTAGAAAGAACGAACTAAGTAGAAATAATCCATCGGACCTTAGAAGTTTTGTACATAAAAAATTGAAGAGAGAAAAGGAAAATCTAAGTATCAAAGGGAAAGTTCATCATATATTTAAAGTTGTGACTTATTTTAAGGTTGGGGAGGAAAAAGAATGAGTTTTCGTTTACCAGTTTTAAAGTGGCTTGTAGCAGTATTATTACTTGTGGTATTGATCGTAGCGTTTATTTTTGGACCAGCTACTGCATCAGCATCTATCAATTATGGCGATGAAGTTGCGGCTGTAGCAGAGACTTATGTGGGAAGTCCTTATAAATATGGTGGGACGACTCCTAAAGGATTCGATGCAAGCGGGTTTACTCAGTATGTTTATAAAGATGCAGCGACAGAGATGAAGATTCCGAGAACAAGTGCTGAACAATATAAGACTGGGGAATCCATTAAGCAAGAACACTTAAAAACAGGTGATTTGGTATTCTATGTTACAGGAGAAAAAGGAAAAGTCTCTTTTGTTGGCATTTATAATGGTGATGGTGCATTTATCGGGAGCACTACAAAAGGTGTAAAGATTGTTAAAATGAGCGATAAATACTGGAAGGATCGATATATGGGGGCTAAACGGATTATTAAGTAAAGTTCGATATATATTCATATATAGTGGGGCAACAAGTCAAGTTAGGTGTAACCAAGGTTCATCTATTATTAAGGACAAAAAGAGCATCGAATCCGATGCTCTTTTTGCTAGTTACAATGAATGGAGTAGTTGACTTTCAGGATTTTCATAATGAATGATCATATATCATCAACCATTTACCTTATATTAGGTGTTGAATTAGGGAGTGATAACGAGTATTATCCAATTTGAAAATTTGTTCAATCACTCAACAGTAATCTTCGTCAATACTGCATGCCCATTTTTCACTTTTACCAAGGCTACTGCAGGTTTAATAGTGGCGGCAGTTTCCATTCCTTTTGCCTTTTCTTCAGAAGCGTAATAATTGTCTAGACCGTATCTCACTTGAATAGTTGCAGCCTTTTTTAGTTCGTATGGAATTTCTAATTTTCCGTTTAGATACATGCCGTTGCTAGGTTTTTCTTTTGTTACAAGGTCGACCTTGTATAGGCCATCGCTATCTTGTTTTAGCCGTACATACACTTTTTTGTAATCACCAATATTCTTCCTTTTGAAATCGGATACAATCGAGTCATCTAGCTGTGACAGTTTAAGGGATTCTATCTCGTAATGTAAATCGACATAGTTACCTCTGAATAAATCTGTCGGATCGACTGGAGCGGTTTGTAGTTTGATTTCTTCTCCGGTCAAAGTCGTCCAGACGGGAGGAGTCGCCAAAACTAATAAAATCAAGACCGGAATGAAAAATACGATGAGTGGTTGAAAAAGTCGCTTATTCTTCAATACGATCTCCTCCTTTTTTTCGTTGTTTTTCAAAAAAGAAGCCAAAACCGATCAGAATCATACCGCCGATGATGAAGGTAAGTGATTTCGGTAGGAAGTCAAAGGAGTCAAGATAATATCTAAAAATCAACGAACATATTATGACAATACTAGTCAAACTTCCTTTATGGATGAGGTAAAGAAGAAAAATAAAATAAGCTAAAGGGAACCATAAAGAAAATTCAAAGGTAAGAAATATAGCTGTAATCCCGTGCAAAAGATGCCCCTGTATATGTGTGGTTCTTTGTAACTTAGATGGAACTCGAATATATACCAGTACTATGCCCAGTATAAACAGGGTGGCAAGGATGACTGTATCCGATTTGTGAAAAATGAACTTCGGTATAAATTCTATTAGAAATAAGGAGATGGTATTGATGGCTAAAGCGTTAATCAAAAAGGTCAGGAGCTTAGGGTAATCGAATTTTTTTAATAGGACGTATAAAGCTGGTAAAAACACAAGAATGGCAAGCGGATAGGACGTTTCATCAAGGAATATACTTCCGTTTAGATAAATGAAAAGCAGGACGGAAGTGAAAAGAAGTATGGCGATATCCTTTAAATAGTGGCCAATGAATATCGCTCCGATGGCCCATAATAAAAAGGAGCTGTTAAAATTAATACTGATGTTAAACATCTGTTCAATTAGAAAAATACCTGCTCCAAATATCAAAATACCGACATAATGCAAACTTCTTGCTGTTTTCGGAAAGCGTTTCTGCCATTTTACCCCTGTGAAATTCACCCCAATTAGACACGCGATAATAATCAGCAATTTTCCACCTTTACTAATATAAATCCAGTTGCTTGCTACGAAGGTTAATATACCTAGACCTAAAAGAAGTGCCCCGATAGCTAATAAAATAGTAATGAAATTTAATCCAACCCTTACATCATAGGAATTTAAAATTTTCTCTTGATCTTTCTTGGAGATAATACCTCCAGTTTCAAGGTACTTTAGTTCGTGTTCAAGAAAAACAAACTGTTTTTTCGTTATTTCCTTTTTGCTCAAAGTGACTCCTCCTTCCATCTTCTTCTATTATACAAGTTGAAAAGCAGATGATGAATGTAATTGGTGGAGAAATGATTTTTTTAGTGGTCAATTTGTGATCTTTTAGGTTGAAGCAGATAAATAGCAAAAAAATGCCCAATCTCTTGTTTACCATGAGATTGAGCATTTGTTCTCTTTTATTATGGAGACTAGCGGGATCGAACCGCTGACCTTTTGGCTGCCAGCCAAACGCTCTCCCAGCTGAGCTAAGCCCCCGTTAAAGTATATTTATAATTTTATCTATTTTTCTGAAAAAGTCAATGGGTTTTTACTAGAAAAATTTCTTTGTGTTTATCTTTCTGGAACTAAGTTGAATTGAATCATCCATGTAAAGGGTTTTGAGGAAGAAATCTGAAGAAATTAGTGAAAAATCATCTCGATTTCATAGGCTTTTATATTTCCATTGCTAGATGTTTCGCTTTAAGAGGATGTTCAAAAAGTCCGGTAAAAAAGCTTACGAATTGAATCAAAGCTCTGTCTCTCTGGTCCTCGAGACTATCGCTCGCAGAACTTCTTGGCTCTTTTTATCATCCTTTTTGAACACGCACTTTAAGACTTTCCCTTTAGAAAGCGATATGAAGAAAATTGATGGATTAAATAAAGGTCGTCGTAGAGGTCCAAATCCAGATGAAGTTTATCCAACCATTTGATTTTTAACAATATTAGTGAATGAGTATATCCTAAAAAGCGTCTGACTCTTTGGGTTAGGACAGGCTGTTCCAGTAATGAACAGTATAGTAATTCCTAACATGGTTATCATATCACTATCCGTGAATCTGGCAGGTAGGGGACATACATGAATCTAATAATTGTTTGGGAAGCGGTCGTTCTGGTGATAACTGGTATACTACTATTGAGGGTAGTTGGCCGAAAATCAGTTGCACATATGACATTACCCCAGACGATGGTCATGGTTTCGATCGGAACCATTATTGCTCATCCGATTGTTGAGCATAGCGTAATAAAAGCGATCATTGTGGGTGGAGTGTTTGTTGTGACACTTGTAATAATAGAATATCTTCAAGTTAAATTTAATGGTTTAGAAAAATTTTTAACTGGAAAGTCTCGGGTCGTCATTGAAAATGGAATGGTGAAAGTGGATAACTTAAAGAAGCTTCGACTTACGGTGGACCAATTAGAAATGCAGATGCGCAATAAAGGACTCACGAATTATCATGATATTAAAATAGGAACGATTGAACCGAATGGGCAATTGGGCTATGAGTTAAATGATGATGCCAAGCCGCTTACAGTCGGGCAATTTAAACAGATGATGGCGACCTTTGCTACTCAGAATCCCACCGTGCCATCTTCTGAAAATGAAACTGTTAAAAAAGAAGAATCAAATATATTTCAAGAAATTAATAAACCAAACAAAGGTAACCCGCCGTTTCTAAAGTAAGTTAATAATTGATTATATCAAAAAAAGCTGAGTGCAAGTGCAATCAGCTTTTATCCATTTTATCTAAAAAAAACTTTATCTACATTATATGTCGCTTCAAGTTTATTAATGATATACGTTTCATAAATTTCACGGTCCGTCGGATCTTCCACATAGCAAATCTCAATTCTGGATACTTCGTTTCTATGCAGTTTGATCGGTGAAACGGAATCTTCGAAGTGCTTCTTGATTCTTTGGCGTAGCTTTCTAGCTTTCCCAACGAAAAGTAATTGTCCCTCGTTGTTAAAGAACGTAAAGATTCCACCTTTATCTCTTGGAATCAGGTGAAAGTCAATAAAACCGTAAATATCAGGAATGATTGGCTCGTCCCCTTCTACGATTTGTTTACGCTGTTTAATGGTTAGATCTGCTGTAGGGATTGTAATATTAATCATGAACAGTCACTTCCTCTATTTAATAAAGATAAATGGTATCATAAGTAAAGAAGAAAAGCTATTTGAGAAAAAATCAATATCAAGTATGTTGTGGTAAGTTTATTTTGCTACAATAATGAACTAGAGCGTTGAAGGGAGATAATTATGACACAATATCCAGTGATTTATTATTATGAAGCAAGAGTGATGAAAGAAGATTATACAATTCATGTGGTTTTTCCGGATCTGAAAGCAGCGGGATTATCGGCTTCTACAGCTGGAAATGATCTAGAGGATGCAAGAGAGGCAGCCCAGGATTTATTGGCCATTGCGATAGACATGGCGGCAGATGAAGGGAAAAACTTGCCAGAAGCAACTCCAATTGAGAGAGTCGATATTGCACAATTTTACGTAGAAGAAGAAGTAGGAAAACCATTTCGGATAGAAGTAGAATATATTTCAGTATAAGGGAAAAGCGGATGTTCTTAAAGATGCGGGTTCTGCCCATTTGTTTAGGACAGCCGCTTTTCCTTATTCAATCATAAGTTTTCAATTTCTACTTTTGAGATTTCTTCAAATGTCGACACAAAATAATAGACGTCAGTCGTTTTTCGTTTTGTATCTACTAGGACTAGAAGTTGGACATAATGAAGATCGTCTTCAAGATCGTTAATACGAATATTTTTAACGAAAATATTATCCTCTTTAATTTTTTTCATGACGGTGGAGATATCATATTTGTTTGGAATCATCAATTTTAACATAATTTCCTTTTGCCGAAACTGTTTTGGTCCTATTAAGGAAACTAGCCAAGGGATAAGTTCGACACTAATGATTAATAAAATGACACCTGCAGTTGCTTCGATAAAGAATCCTGCGCCAACTGCTATCCCAATCCCTGCTGCCCCCCAAATAATTGCAGCGGTGGTTAATCCGGAAATACTATTATTATCGCGTCTGAGAATGACTCCTGCCCCGATAAAACCAATGCCTGAAACAATTTGTGCTGCAAGTCTAAGTGGATCCATCGTAATATTCACGTGATCGCTGCCTGTAAACGTATAAGCCGACTCAATCGAGACAACCGTAAGCAAACAGCTGATAATGGAGATAACTAGGCTCGTTTTCAAGCCAACAGGTTTTCGTTTAATTTCCCGTTCTAAACCGATTACTAAGCCCAGTAAAGCCGATACCCCGAGCTTTACTAAAATTTGTGCTTCTGAACTTAAGTTTAAAAACCAATCCATGGCCATATCATCACCATTCATATGAAATTTTCTGTTACTATGTATTTGGTGGGCTATACCCTATACAAGGTTTCTTAAACGTATAGGTCCTCTAATTGTAAAAAAAGCGTACAATCTAACAGTATTACTTTCTATTATAAGTCTGAAAAGAGGAATTACTATGCTTCAACCTAAAATAAACCCTTATTTTGTATTATTACTTGCAGTAACATCTATTTCATTGTCAGCTATATTTGTCAAATTAGCCTCAGCACCATCAGGCGTTATTGCGTTTTATCGATTATTTTTCACGGTAGTAATCATGCTACCATTCTTTCTGGCGAAATATCGTCACGAACTGAAACGTATAAATAAGAAAGACTGGCTACTTTCTAGTATCGCTGGAATATTTCTAGCGTTTCATTTTATCTTATGGTTCGAATCGTTAAATTACACATCCGTAGCTAGTTCGACGGTTCTTGTAACACTTCAACCGCTATTTGCTTTCGTTGGCGCCTATTTCTTTTTTAAGGAACGGTTTTCAGTGCGAGCGATCTTAAGTAGTGTAATCGCAATTGGTGGAAGCCTTGTTATTAGCTGGGGAGATTTCAAGATTAGTGGAATGGCCTTGTTTGGTGATATGCTCGCACTTATAGCCTGTGCTTTAATAACGGCCTATTTATTAGTAGGACAAACCGTAAGAAAAAGAATCTCCTCTATTACATACACCTTTGTTGTATACGGTATAAGCATGGTTACTTTATTTATTTATGTACTAGCAAAAGGAGAACCACTCGGTCCATATCCGGCAACAGACTGGATTCTATTTATCCTATTAGCTATTTTCCCAAATCTACTAGGGCATTCTCTGCTAAATTGGTCACTAAAATGGCTCAGTACAACAACTATTTCAATGGCTATTTTGTTAGAACCGGTTGGTGCAACTATTCTTGCTTACTTTATTCTTGATGAAACGGTTGTACTCACACAAATAATTGGTGGGGTTATCATCTTTGCAGGATTAATTTACTTTCTGAATGACGGTAAAAAAAACAAAGAGCGTTCGACTTAGAAAATGACAGTATTTAAATGTCATCATCTTTTATGGGGGGATATTTAATAAAGCTAACGTACTCCAACCTATTTATCTTCACGAAAAAAAGCAGTGTAGTGTCACTGCTTTTTTTTACTATTTGAAAACAAGAGCCATCCACGAAAAAATAAGAGTGAAGGTAGAGTTCGTAGTCGAAGTCTCTCTTTCAACTGTTCCATCTCAAACAAAAGGAGTAATAAGTTATATGTGGAAATAAATGAATTATTCGGTCAGTACTAGGCTTATAAAAGAATAGACGAATCGAACTCGTAATGAATTCTTTACTATTTATGAAGAAATGAATTGAAAATAAATAAGAGAGATGGTTAAATATAAAAAGTGATTAATAAGTGATTAATAAGTGATGTAATCTTTTTTTTAGAAAAAGATTAAAAAAGTATTGCAATCATGTTTTTACCGTGATATATTATTTCTTGTCGCTAAGCTAGTAACGAACGCCGACAGCAGTTAATATGAAAAACTTTTCAAAATAATTGTTGACACGGTATGCGAGCTTGTGATAAATTATAGAAGTCGCTTCTGAGAGAAACGGCAAGTATTGCTCTTTGAAAACTGAACAAAACAAAGCGCCAACGTTTTAATTGAAGTGAGTACACACTATAACAACAAATGAGCAAGTCAAACACTTTTTGGAGAGTTTGATCCTGGCTCAGGACGAACGCTGGCGGCGTGCCTAATACATGCAAGTCGAGCGAATGATAGGGAGC
>NZ_LMVB01000004.1 GCF_001510645.1 Paenibacillus sp. FJAT-29882
AAGATAATTTCGATTTATGTAGTTCTAATCCCAATAATTAAAGATTATCTCTCCAATTCTTTCGGGCTTCCAATAAGCTATTTGTTCCAATTCATCACTATTTAATTCATTGTCATTTTGTACAATACTCTTTTTAGAACCTAACCTTAGTATTACAGGGGCATTCAGTTCCTTAGTATCCAGGACATTATAAAAAGGGCTAAACTGTTTAAATAACTCAGGTTCATCAATAAAAGTAATCTTTCCATATTCCACATCAAAAGCAAAAGCCATAAAAGGATAATGTACATTAAGCAATATATGCAAATGTTTATTAAAAACTTTAGCTTCAACATCAAAAAAATTAGTGGCTACCTGTGGTTCTTTAAAATCCAACACTTCTCCGCCATTACTGCTAATGAGACTAAAACATATCTGTTTAAATTGTTTTTCATCAATTGTTGGTGGTTTATTATGTTTTGCACTATAAAAACCAGTTACTCCATTAGGAAACTTCATTAAGTAACCCACCCTCATTTTGTATTTTTATAGCCTATAGTNTTGGTGGTTTATTATGTTTTGCACTATAAAAACCAGTTACTCCATTAGGAAACTTCATTAAGTAACCCACCCTCATTTTGTATTTTTATAGCCTATATTATCCATTCATTATTGAACTAACCTGCCCTTTAGTTTAAGTACATTTGTTCACAAACTTCCATATATCATTCAATTATTTCTATAAATCCAGTTTATACTCAACTACTTAATTAAGTTAGTCCTTTTACAACGAAATACCCCGTTAGATAAAAAATCCAAAGGGGTAAAACGGTATTCTCAGTAAACTAGTGATACCCATCTTCTGGATATACTCAAATATTATACTAAATTCACTTACTTTTTGGAGCCTTTGGGTACTTTCTACTTTCCCAGGAGTGCGTTCTTTTGATTTCTAAATCATTAATTAAGAAATAATCATAATGAATTTGTTCGCTTCCTATTGGATCATCCCATGTGCAATCCAAGTGATACCAATCGCCATAAACTTTCACCATATTCCAAGCATGTGCTGCTCTTGATCCTAATTGCTTAACTTTCGCTTCACCTAGAATGATAAGTGTTTCTATACCGATTTCGTTCAACAAGCGGTAGGCCAGTTGTGCATATCCTTGACAAACAGTTCGTCTTTTCACCAACGCAGCATAAGCAGTGTATTCTGTAAGTGATTGATCATAATCTACAGATTGGACAATAAAGTCATGAATGAATTTTACTTTTTGGACTTCGGATAGATGCATCGGAATGGTTTTAATGATCTCACTTATTTTGCGATCGACTATTAATTCTTGTTCTTTTGTTGTTTGATACAACATTTTAATATCGATTTTATTATGTCCGTTCATATAAGAAATTTGAAATTCTTGTGACCTAATGGAACGCTCTAGATAGTGATCTTTACGTAGAATCTGTTCAAAAGCAAGTTGAATCACTTTTTGAGCTTGTTTCATGCTCATATTATTTAGATTTATTTGAAAAGATGAAAGTCGATTAATTAGTTTTTCATACAGAGTTTGCTCAGTTCCTGTAAACTGATAAGGATATGAATGTAAGGCCGGTATCCCTGTTGAATGAGTGGGTTCATATACAGCTAACCCATAATCCTTGCAAACATCTGCTAAGCCTCCATAAAAACCGCTACCGACCGGATTGATTTTCCAATGGTTTTGATGTCGATATAGTTCAAATAATATCAATGCTGTTTCGTTTAAAAAAGGTCCGTTCATCGAAAATGAAAGAATAGATGAATTAGAGTCACCGTTTTGAATTTCTAAATGAACCATTGAAATGTCTTGAAAGGTTTGTTTAGTATGAGCGGATTCGTGGATGGTTAATACAAAAGCAACTTTCTGAATAGACTTTGATACACAGGCTAAATTCACTTTGAACTGCTCTTTTTGTATTAAAGTTGGTTTCAGCCGAATAACGGATTGATCAGTTGAAGATGGATTGTTGTAAAAAATCATATTTGAATCTTGATGAACCTGTCCATCTCCTTCTAATAAAAAGGCAGAAACATCCATATCAAAATTAGCCGGTGCACTCCATCCTATATTAATATCCAATTTATTTATAGAAGATTCGATTGGGTATTTTTCTCCTTTTTTTAATAGCTTCATAGCTTCATACCTTCGCAACCTTTAGAACATCAATAATGAAATTCTCTCTATTTTTTATGTTTAGAACATTACAGTAGTCTTCCAAGATCTCTTTGGCTATTTCCTCTGTAAGTTTGTCGTTCCGACTTGCAAAAAAAGCAATTTGCTTAGATGTTGGATAGCCAACCAAGTAAGCCGAACGATTCTTGTCGTGATATTTGGGGTCTTTGAATTTCATCTCGATTTCCCAAATATCTGATTCAGTTTTCATTCCGCTGTACGTATATCCACCAATAGATGCTCTTAACTCAAACATCAAGTTGTAAGCATAAAACTTTTTCGCGAAAGATCTGTACAGATTTTTAAATTTGGTTTGAGGATCTCGATTCTTATAATGGGTTAGTTCGTGTGCTATTAAACTCTCGACTAATTTTGGTTCCTCATTGACCAACTTTGCTAGCCCCTTAGTCATTTTAATCTTCTTGAAACCAGCAGTAGCATTTAGTTTGTCATTACCTCCACCGATTTTAATAGGAGGTGCTTGTATCCTCATTTGTTGTGCAATTTTTTTATACATTGTCTGTACTTCTGTTTTGTAAGTCATATTTTCTTTCTCCTTTCAACAAGACTGATATATAAACAACTTTATTATTCGTTGATTCAATACGATAATGTTCTAATCCTTTATGGTGTACGCGCTGAAAAATCCACCAGTTCAGTAACTGGTGGATTAAACGCTAGTTAATTTATCTTCAACAATCGTTTTAGCTCATCCTCTGAATAGGGAGTGTGTTTAGAGGCCTCTGCAATCGTCATCCCGCTGTTTAAAAGACTTTGGACCACTTTAAGTATTCCGTTATCTTCAGCATCCTTTAAACGGCTTCTTTCGTCAGACAGAGCCTTTTCTCTCGCTTCGTATTCTCTCCTTGTTTCGGGGTCCGCACTTAGTTTTAAAAGCTTTTGCTCGGCCTTATTAACAATAACATCCATGCTAAGTACCTCCTTCAATTCTCCTTCTGATACATAATCTTTCAAAAATAATAACCATCTATGGAGCGGATTATACAAATCATACGGGATTTCCTGAAATTTAGGAAGCTGTAACCTTGGAATAAAGTTTGATTAAAAATACCTCACAAACCCATATTTCAGGATAAATTTGAAAAATCCCTTTCATTTTTAAACAACTATTTTATTTTTTAATCATCTTTATTATTTCTACACAACTGCGCCGCTAGTTTAAGGGCAATCCTTCTCAATGGAATAACAAGACTGATATATATACAACTTTATTATTCGTTGATCCAAAACAATAATATTCTAATCCTTTATGGCGTGCGCACTGAAAAATCCACCAGTTCAGTAACTGGTGGATTAAACGCTAGTTAATTTATCTTCAACAATCGTTTTAGCTCATCCTCTGAATAGGGAGTGTGTTTAGAGGCCTCTGCAATCGTCATCCCGTTGTTTAAAAGACTTTGGACCACTTTAAGTATTCCGTTAAGTATTCCGTTATCTTCAGCATCCTTTAAACGGCTTCTTTCGTCAGACAGAGCCTTTTCTCTCGCTTCGTATTCTCTCCTTGTTTCGGGGTCTGCACTTAGTTTTAAAAGCTTTTGCTCGGCCTTATTTACAATAACATCCATGCTAAGTACCTCCTTCAATTCTTCTTCTGATACATCATCTTTCAAAAATAATAACCATCTATGGAGCGGATTATACAAATCATACGGGATTTCCTGAAATTTGGGAATCTCAATGAAATGGACTTCTAATAAATCAGTTAATAAATTCAAAGTTTTCTTCTCAAATAATTTATATGTTGAATGAAAATATTCATCGTGTAATTCATCTAGTTTAAAATCTAAGATATTAATTGTTATGGTTTTTTTAAGAGATTCGTAATGACTACCTGATTCAAAACCTTCAACAAATAATTTAGACCAATAAAATAATGTTCTAGGAACCATATTGTTTTGATTTAACAATTGGACCTCTATATTAAACTTTTCACCTGTTTTAGTTTTAGCTTTAATATCCAGGATGCCTAATTTATCTTCTTTAGATTCGCGCTCTAATTGCTCACTCTCTATAGATATGTTTACTATGTCAGAATATAATATGGCATTTAAGAATCCAATTAACAAATCATTATCTTTTTCTTCTCCAAATAATTTCTTAAACAAAAAATCGTTTAATGGATTGAGTCGTTTCATGTTTAATCCCCCTGAATAATAATATAATAACACTTAAGGCGATAGTTTCTCTACTATGAAAACCCCTGCTAGTAGATAACAAGGGTTGTCGATTCCTCTATTTTTAATTAATCTTTTCACAAAATAGTCTTTCGTTATTTTACTTAATTTTAATTAGTCTTAACTGGTAATATTAATTGTGTCAAAGAAGTATCTTTGGCTGAAGTTACTAGAAATGGCCGCATTGCTCCCGAAAACTTTATGGTTACATCTATGCAATCAGCAAATGACTGCAAGGCACTTTTCATAAACTTTGCACTGAATGAAATGGTTGTATCATCTCCACTAATTGCCGCAGCAACTTCTTCTACTACTTTTCCAACTTCCTGATTATTAGAAGTCAATAAAAAGTGATCTTTTTTTGTTTCAAGCTGGACCACATGATTTTTACCGTCTTTAGCTAAAAGATTACAGCGCTCGATTGCCTCAATAAAAGCTTTAACATTTACGGTCACGTCAGTATCAGATGTTTTAGGGACTAAACCAAGTACTCCTGGATAATTCCCATCTAATAACCTAGAGTAAAATTTTAATTCGGGTGTCAGAAATAATATTTGTGTATCTGTTAATATTATTTCTACAAGTTCCTCTGGTTCAACTAATACTTTAGAAAACTCAATTAATGATCTAGCTGGCACTACAACTTTTTTAGGTTCAGCATCCACCTGTACCGTTTTTATACTCAAACGGTGGCTATCAGTTGTTGTAACAATCAATCCATCACTGATATCTAAGCTTATCCCTGTTAAAATCGGTCTGGCTTCACTCGTAGATACGCAAAATGCAGTTTGATCAACAATCATTTTTATTTGGCTGGCGGTTAATGAAAAATCTGCCTTTCCTTCAATATTAGGAAGCTTAGGATATTCTTCAGGATCCAAGCCTTTTAAGGAGAAAGAAGATTTTCCAGATAAAATGATTGTTTCAAAGTTCTTTTTCACTTCAATAGTAATCTCATCTTTAGGTAGTTTACGGATTATCTCAGAGAAGAATTTAGCATTTAATACTATACTCCCTTCTTTAATAATCTCTACGACCTCTTCGCCTTTAAATTCTTTAGGCAATACTCTTTCGATACTAATATGAGTATCAGAGGCTAACAATGTTACTTTTTCGGTAGCTACAATTTTAATTCCTGTCAAGATAGCTTGATTAACTTTAGGGCTAATCGCTTTGATTACATCATTTACCGCTCTTACCAAGAATTCTTTTTTGATTACAAGTTTCATTTCTATTCCTCCAATAATTTGTTTTATAGATTAGTTTTCAATTACATTACCTCGTATTTTTAAACATTGAGAATTTAGCCCATTAACTGAAGAAAAAAGTAAAATAAATCCCCAAGCTCTTAGCAAGGGGAAAATATTTTAATATATATCACTTTTTAGGTGCATCATAAAAGTCTATTTCATAAACCTCTATTTCGAATCCAGGAACAGTTTTGCCGTTCACTTTGTAAGCAGAGGTACGAACCTTCCCTTCTATACCTACTCGCTGTCCTTTAACAAGGTATTGACTTGCATTTTCAGCCATTTGTCTCCATAACACCAGTGGTATAAAATCGGTTTTTTTAAAGGTACCTTTCTTAGATTCTACAGCTAAAGTAAAAGTACATTTAGCTATTCCATTTGAAGTATAATCTAATTCTGGATCTTTAGTTAATCTTCCGACTGCAATAAAATTTTGCATAGTATCCCCCTAAGCTACATGTAGTTGGCTTAAGTCTACCTTTTTATGCGCTCCAGAGCGAAGATTTACCTCAATGGGTAGCTTCCCTTGATGTAATAGATCATCCAAGCCTTTGCCATCTCTAATATCCCAAGTCCACAATAGGACTTCTATACCTAACTTCATAACTTCCATGGCAAACTCTCTTAATTTATCCATTAGGTTTTTCTGTTTCTTTTGCGATTTTATAGAGTCATCTTGCAGCTTTAAGGTATCCATATCATAAGCTATGATAAACTTCTTGGTTTCCCATTCTTTAAGGAGCGGAATAATATCTTTGAAATTACCGAGTCCTGGCGCTCCAGTTACCGGTATCTCAAGTTTTTTAGCACTTATGATACTTTTATGCTCGCCTTCTGTACCTAGGACAACATTGACTCTCATTAATTCTGATAGATCGGTACCCACTTCCCAAATTTTAATTTGCGAAATAGGTGGAACCACATTAATAGGTGCACCAGATGATGCTCCATTTCGCTTCCATTTTAGTTTATTAGTTTCAATTGTCGTATTATCTGAAGAGGAAAACCAAATATATTTAGGGTTACCTTGATCTCTCCTTACTCGTAACCTTACAATCTGACCTTTTTGATTTCTGACTGGAATAAAATAACCTGAACCAGCGGATAGCATCCAGACCCAATATCCTTTATTATCATTATCTCGTTCTAACAATTCTTTCGGGAATGGTAAATTATAACCCTCTGGAATAAATCGCTGAAAAAAACCAGGGACTCGTTCTAGAGGATATCCTTTAGAAATGAGTTGTTGGATAATATGTATGGACTCCTGTGGAGTCGGAACTGATCTTAATCCAACTGTAATGATATCGTCTTTGGAATATTTTCTGGTTTCTATCCATTCTTTAGCGTGTTCATTCCGAATGGGACAGAGTGAAAGAAATGCGCGATATACTTTATCACATACATCGTCATGCTGAGCAAGAATCTCTTTTTGTACTGGCCTGGGGATGTATTCCCTCTTTTGGATGGCTTCTTGTGTTGTACCATCTTCGTATTCAATAGGGATACCCATCAAATTAGCTACCCCTTCAATTGATTTTACAAAGTATTTTTTATCGCCGCTGCCGTATTCATGCCATGAGTAATAAGATAAAGAGCTATTACCACCTGCACCGCATCCACCATTACCAAAGCATTTAAAGATGTTTTTATAAGCTTCAATATACGTATCAGGATTTTCATTATGTGTCGGATTTGGGCAATATACTTGATATTGTTTTCCCACTTTTTTAGGACTATGACCCAAAGCGCTTGCTACATCAACGATTGGAACCCTAATTACATCATCAATTGTTTTTTGACTAATACGTGCCAATTTGATTCCTCCTTATTAGATTTCCTTAAAAAGTTTTTTGAGTTTATATCGCTTTTTAGCACAAAAAAACTCAACACAATGAACGAGAATGTCCCCTTTAAGAGATTTCGTTCACTCTGTTGAGTGTTTTTGAGTAAAGTCTTTCCTCCCTCATGGGTGGAAAATAAAATAAAAAAATAGAATATAATCTAGTATAACATTTATTTTATTAATAGTAAAATTTACTCAAGAATACTCTGAATACAATTGTTTTAATTAAGAGTTTTAATATCTTTACCTTGTAAAGACATTATATGAGCATTTAGTTGTTCAGCAGCATCCACTTCATATTTTAAATCTAGTTCTACATTTTTAATTTCGTTGTTATAACCCATTAAAAATATACTCTGATTGATAATGAATATAGTCGAAAAAAAGGTAATTAGAGAAAAAATAGTATACATAAAAGATTTCTTAATTCTAAACATGGTATTCCTCCTTCTAAAAAGATTAAAAAGGGAAGAACCGTATAGCAAAAAAGCTAAAACAGGGTCCTTCCCTTTTTATAGACAAGTAAACGAGATATTTTTAAAGATCTATTAAAGTATATAGAAAATTCGAGCTAATATGGTGCTTTATTAGAAAGTGATGGTCTAATTTAGTATATAGTAATTTCTTTATCAGTTTGCCATGAAGCAAAAATTTCTCTTGCACTAGGATGGGTTATATCATCTTCAAGTAATGGAGGATGCCCCTTTTTTCTCCGCTCGGTATCTATTATTTCAAAGACTCCATACATAGCTTGATCACGCTCATTTTTAAGCTGGTTAATATCATAATCAGGGTTAAACCGTAGCTTTTGTGTAAATGAATTAAGCGTTTCAGTTAAATATTGATTATCCTTGTCAATCTCTAGTTTTAAACGCTGGTCTACATTTTTTAAGAACAAATGATGTAGAGGTTCTGTTTCTTCTTTTTTTATTGGCCCATTAAAATCAGCAAATCCTTCTGATATTGCTTTTACTAAATAGCCGGCTACATTATCGACTTCTCCTAAATTTAATACATACCGCAGATTAGCTTCTAAATATTCAATATGGTATTCATTAATAATATTCATGGCTTTTTCACGATGGATACCATTTCGGATTAATTGATAAAATATGCTTTGAATATCATTTGCTACAGTGTCTATATTATAATTTTTATTCTTAATGTTTTCATTTATGTAAAATATAAAACTGTCAATCTTTCTTCCAGCTTTCTTATGAACATCATAATCTATAAAAAGATCAGTCTTTTCGTTTAATTCTCGTTTTGCAGTATCCATTACTCTAGCTCGAAAATTACTCATCGAGATTAGCTTGTTATCGGGAATATTTAAAATTCGCCTTAATTCCTCAACCTTTAAAATGCGATAAGACTTGTATTGGGTATTTTTAAACGTGACTTTTTTAGATTTCCACTCATCTTCTTTAAGAAGTTCATATATTCTCCATGAATAATCACTAGTCAATCTTAATACATTCATAAGCCTATATTTAGTATAGCTGTTAAGTCCAAGCAGGTATGCTGCTAAGTCGTCAGATAACTTGATTCTTACTTGTCCTGACCCATTTATATAAGTTGCCCGCTGGACCCACTGAAGCTTATCAACAATACTTTGTTTACCTTCCCCAGTTTTTAATACTATTTGTTTTTTCATTAATCCATCAATTGCAGATTCAACACGTTCATGAAAACTATTGCCCTTTAAACCAATTAATTCTGCCAAATCTTTTATGGAAAGGATGTAAGTTTTAAAATCATGATCATCTGGTTGAACTAAAGCGATTAAGGAATAGACAAGCCGCCGTTCTGTTAAAGTCAGGTCTTGTGTGACGTTAATAAGATTGTTTGATTGATTTACCCAATAATAAGGCTTTATATCAGCTTGAAACAATTCTTCATCTAAAGTTAACTGTTCAGGTGTATGGCTGGTCATATCTAATCCTCCTTTCTCATACATATAGTGTAACGAATACCTATCAAAATAACTAGATTAAAACGGGAATTTATGAAACTGTAATATAGCTACATATACGGGATCAATAGCTGTATGTTAATACATTTAATCTGTTTTCTTGTTAGTAATTGTTTTCTTGTTTAGAACATAAAGAAAGCTAGATATAGCAAGGGATTTAAACTCTATTAAATTACATAAACGGGATAAGTAGTTACCTAAACGGGATATTTCACTACAAAAGCGGGATTCAATGAATACAAATCAGGGATATTGTAGCTACATATAAGGGATAACATCACTACATTAACGGGATTGGATTTTTATTCGACTACATTAACGGGATTTAATGAATACACAAACGGGATCAAAGTGAAAAACCAACATATTATTTCAAGTAAATCCCAAAAATAGTCTCTTTTTCCCCTATATATGGAGATTTATTGCTATGCAATTTACTAATATTGCAAAATGACGTAATTATTGTTAGTTGATACGTTTTAAGATCCTGTTTATGTAGTGATATTGAATTGTTTAAATCCCGTTTATGTAGCTGTTTATAATTTAGTCATGTTTATGTGATTGTATTAGTGTAAAAATTAGAAGTTTTATTCCTAAATTTTGCGACATATTCTTCAGTTGAGTATTCCTCTCCTCTTTTCCTAGAAAAAATAAATATCAAGAATATAAGTTATTTTGAATGCGTACAGAAGCAGAATTAAAATGATTGATCCGAAATAGTAAAAGATTCCTTAGTTATTGGATAAAAATATGTAATACCATTTTTTTAAGCTACATCTTTAATGTAGTTTTACAATTACTAAGAGTAGGATACTCATTTTTTTAATATAGATAATACAAGTAAAAGAATAGAATTCATTCATTAAATATAGAGAGTTTTTGAAAAGACCGTTTCGCTCTACAGCCCCAAGCATTTTCAGATTTTAGAACAAAAACGATCTCCATTAATCCACGTATTAACAGCATGTTTAATAACTTATTAAGAAATACACATAAATGAATTCAAATTATCTACAGTATGAACAGTATAAAATAAAAAATATCCACAATTTCACAAGAAGGCTCCCGTAATAAAAAAATAAGGAAAACTAATTCTAAAACAACAAAAAATCCCCCATGCTCAAAAATAGGAGCATGGGGGATAAGCATAGGTCGTATGATAATAATAAGGATAAGTCAAAAAGCCTTGTAGATATTAAAAAAATTTACAAGGCGAATTTCGAATGATATTTTTGTGCAATTTGGTTAAGTTTTCTAAGCAGATCTTCTGCTAAAGAATCTTTTGAATTATACGCTGCGGTTAGCATATCGATACTTTGTTCAGTTGATAGATCATATCGATAGGCAATAGCTGTTTGTTTGCGTACTTTATCCCTGAACAATCCTCCCATGCTATTAATCTTAAATAACGGATCTTTTGCAAATTCTAACTTATAGTAATTAATAATTTCTTCTAGAGTAACTAAGAAAATTTGTCCTATAAGTTGGTTACGTTTTAAATAGTAGCTAGTTTTGGTCTTTTCAACTGTATAATATTGGAGCGGTTTTAGTGTTTCTTCACGGAATGCGCGCATGATATCACTTATATCTTTTTTTGTTACCTTCATGTTCTCGCGATTAAATTGAATGGTAGCTTCCTTCCGAAAAGAAGCCTCCAGCTGTCTTAACTCCTGATCTTCTTTTACTGAGGTTAAACATGACTCTTTTATCGAAATAGAAAAATGATGAATTAAAACTTGAATTGGATTGTTTTTTTTAGATATAGCTACTCGGTCATGATTAGGCTTTTTTTCTTGATAATCCAAAGGAGTAAAATCAAAAAATTCACGAACGTTCTCGATCCATTCTCTAACTTTCTTTGCACTTTTATTAAAGAGCCCTTTTAAGTTGTACATACTTCTTTTCTTAATTAAGTTAT
Organism: Paenibacillus sp. FJAT-29882; assembly: GCF_001510645.1. Taxonomy (GTDB): domain Bacteria; phylum Bacillota; class Bacilli; order Bacillales; family DSM-1321; genus Peribacillus. The sequence goes on from NZ_LMVB01000004.1 coordinate 11,377, forward strand.
CTAAAGAATCAACTTTCCACAAATCACGGTGGAATGAATTAAAAATTTCAAGCAGCATTAATAATCCTTTAGAATCCCTTGCGGAAACAAGTCTTCTAAGGACCTCTGCTTCTTTTAATAGGTAAGGGATCCTGAAATAGTTTAGGCGCGTTCTTTCTAGTTCTGGGGAATTAAGCCGCTCGTATCCTTTTATAATATAGTATTGTTGATTGCCACGAACTTCATCTATGAGTATCCCTCTTTCAAAGAGACATGAAAATCCAGTATGTAACGTACTGTATGGTATCCCTGTAGAGTCAGATAACTTAGATAACATGAATTGATCAACCTCAGACTTTTTACGAGCTACTCTTATTTCTCCTAAATCATCACATGAAAGATGAACAAGAATATAAGCCGCTATTGCACTAGATGGCAGAGGGAAAGCCTGATGTTCCATTTTTAATAAATCGAAATGCTCTTGAAACAATTTAACACCGCTAATTTTAATTTTATGAGCCATCATGTTTCCCTCCTTTAGTGTGTCAGTTTATGTAAAAAAATGATAGAAAGTTTAATGATATTCCTTATTGAAAACATTGCAAGGCACAGTTATAATAGAGAAGACAGAAAAAAGTCAAAAAGAAAGAAGCCTTCGAAAAATCAATTTTTTTCGAAAGTTAATAAGACAGATATGTTTAATAAGACAGATATGTTTGATAAGAAAGTATTTTAGTAAATCAAGTTTCCGTTGAATGATTTGTTGGCGCAAATCAATTTAGAAAAACTACTATTATGAATCTCGTCTCTCAAAATTGGCGTTTTGAGGACTATACTTTTAAATTCAGTCGATCCTAATGATCGGCTTTTTTATGCTTTTTTATATAGAGCGGGCCAAAAAGCAATAAAAAAAACGCCTCTATTAATTACAGATGCGCTAAATAAGCTTCTATAGGTACACTTATCCCCTTAAAGGTAAGAGCGCCTGAAGATGCATCTGGTGCTTACATTCTACCATAAGTTAGTAATTCAGTGAAACAAAATTTATTAGTTTTTTTTATTTAATAAACTTAAAAGTTATTGACCTTCTTAAAAATACTTGATATACTTAACTTAATTTAATAGCATCTGGTTGAAAGGGCTTCTTACCTTCGGGTGAGGAGCCTTTTCCGTTTGGAAAAATCTCTATAAACATAAAAATGGACACACGGGAATAAACCCGATGTGTCCAGTCCTTCTGAATCCCATCTCAAGTACAATTTAAGTTGTCTCTATTATCGGTAAAATATATGGAATTGTCAAGGTGAGATTATTTTCGAATAGTATCACAAACCTTACTTTTTCTTTCTTTTTTAGAACTACTCTACGTTTCTATGGTATTTATTAATAAGAAATTAACTTGAATTATAGGTTTTCAAAGTTATCAATAATGGCTTGCATGGCAGTCGTTGAATTACCAGATACTTTTATACGATTCATAAAGTCTAAGTATAAAATGACAATTAAATTCTCAATTGTAAGGTATTCGTCATCCATATGAGCGGATATATCGTGCAAAAATACTTCCCCACGGTATATATCCTCTTCCCTCATTCTTAACGTAAGTTGAGCTGTTTTTGGCTGGTTTTGATAACTTTGAACTGGAGATTCCTCAATCGTTGTGATAAATGAAAATAAATTTTCTTTTACTTGAGTTAATACTCGCTTTTCTTCTGCTGGCCGCTCTAAGTATCTTCGTTTTGAGGATAAAAAAAAGGAAGCCAGGTTCTTATAAGGTGCCGCCGCGTCATCAGCTTGTTTCGGTGGTTTAAATCCTTTTTTAACTTGATTAAGAAAATCTTGATATAATACGAGGATTAAATGATAAATGCTAAAATCCATAGGGGTCTCCTCAATTACATCTTTTAAATCATCAACAAATACTCTGCCACGAAGATAATCATAATGCGGAAGCTCGATAATTAGTTGCCGTTGGGTGCTAGGAAAAAGGATATCTAGTATCCCCCGTTTTTCATCAATGGCCGTTATTTTTTTTGAAAGTAGTTTAAGACTACTATATGATTTTTTCCAATGATCCACCGTTCTTCACCCACCTTATCATAGCCTGCACAATACAGTAAGTCGCTCTTCTTTCAGAAATATCCTTCATTATTGCAATACCATATCCACCACCAATCTCGTTATAATCGATTTCTTTTATGACAACGTGCATATATCTTCCTGAATCTTTGTAGGGGATTTTCCAATCGATAAGATTGCGCTGATGATTCAACCCCCAAGACAATAACAAACTATTAAACTTCGTTTGCTCTAGTTTCTCACTATATTTTCTGTAATAAGCGGGAGCACATACTTTCTTGTATCTCTTGAGTTCCATTCTTAAATTTTCATCAATAGGGAATTTAATATTATGAAGTTTGTTACTACGAGTAGCCCTGACTTTAGGGGGCTGTTGGGTTATAACTAATGGATGTTTAATCGGTTTGTGATGAACTCTTTGTAACTCCTCAAAAATAGGATTGATATTGGACATGCTAATCCTCCTGTTCCACTTTTCCTTTTATACAATTTATCCAGGGGCTGTCCAAAATAGACCATTGCCTAGCAAAGAAAATTAAAATAGTGATACCTTAATAGGTATCACTTCTCCTAACCTAAGTTCATTTCATAAGTTGCGCTGTCTTTAATTTCCGCTCCAATTTAATATTTTTACCTTAAACTTCATCCAGATTATTTTGCGAAGGTTCATTATTCTTAAGTTTTCTCCTGAGATCAACAATTTGTTGGTTAAGGAATCCTGCTCACTTTTTCTCTGCTAGCGGATTTCCTCTATATCTTAATGCAGCTTTGTTTTTCAATAAGACCGTAAAATCTTAAAATCTGTTTCTACGCTCCATTTGACTAATAAATAAGGTCTTAATGGATAGGTTATAGAAATAAACATAGGATAGCCCATATACTGGGATACGAATATCACCCACATTCAAGGCATGCAACATCTCCTCTTATTAGACGAGACACACTCTTTATTCATTCAGATCAAGGTTGGTACTTTCAAATGAAATCATATCGCCACCAACGGATCTAATCGCATCATCTAATGCTGAAACATCACTTATGAAGTGGCGCCGTAACTCAAATGAAATATCATTACTTTCAAAAACAAGATCTTGAGCTTCACGTATAAAGTTAGATGTTCTATTTACTAGTGAAAATAAACAATGAGATTCAGTATAGATTAGCAAGCATTGGGAGAAACTGAGAGATAAAAGTAGAAAAGCGAGGAAAGTATTATGAAGAAGAAAAGTGAAAAAGAAACCAAGAAAAAATTTGTTGAAATTATGATGAAAGCGGCTAAAAAAGACAACGGAAAGCTAGTCAAAGTGAAACTGAAATAAAAAATCCCTTCAATCAAACTGTATGAATGAAGAGACTTTTTATATTCTTCCTGTTTGGAAATGTTTATCTATAGCCTTTAATGCTCTTAATTAGCGTTTTAACACTATTTAAAGCGTAATTCTCTATTTTATGAAGAGTGACATTAGTTTCAATTAATTGTTTCGTTCTGGGCCCTTAAGTGGACTCAGAGAAAGAACGAAACAATTTCGTGTTTCAAAAACTAATTTAATCTTCATGCAAAGTGACAATAAAGTTATTTAAATTTTAAAACCTCAAACAAGCATAACCCCGTTCTATTTTTTGATGTAAGATACTTCGCTACAATAACGTCATATAAAAATCTAAGTTTTATTTAACAATAACGCCCTTTAATGGCATAACACGACTGATATTTTTAAACAACTTTATTGTAATTTATGGAACTTTATTTTCACTTAACATCTATAAAAATTAAACTTATTACTTTAAATATCTAAATCCTTATTAACCCTTTTGTTGATTTTTATTGAATTTGTCAAAATCAAACATTATTGCAAAGAAGATTTTAATTAATAAGAAAAAAGCTACAACAGCAATAATACTCCATAAAGCAATACCCGTATCAGAAACAATTCCCTTTGATAATACATTTAATAATGTAATAGTAGCAGCAATCCAGATAGGGGATTCAAGTTCAACGTTAAATAGAATAATTCCTATTTTATTTTTTACTGAATCATTAAAATTGGAACGCACTAAAGAAAGAAATGAACTATACATTAATCCAAACATAAAGACTCCAAATACCACAACTAATAAGTAGTTATCGTTGTTGTTGATTAAATAAATTGAAAGTAGCAACATAATTATATTTATACTTCCAAAAATAATAGGTATAAGATGTGTCTGTTTAAAACCGTATTTCTGAGGTTCATATAACTCTCCATCTGAGTAAAACGCCCATCCTTTGAAGTAGCCATCCTCTCCTCGAAATATAGGTTTATTCCATTTCATCCTATGATATACATCAGAATCTTTAGGCTGAAGAATTATTTCCATATCTTCACTAAATAAACCAATTTCGGTCTTTTGCTCTGCTAGTATTTTTTCGGCTTTACTAATAACCTCAGAAACCACTTTTGCTTTAATCTCCCGTATTAAAATTTCTGAGGTTTCATTATTTTCTTTTTTAGTGACTGTAAACGTATAATTTAACAAAATCATTCCTCCTTAATACAATTTTATAGTCAAAGATAGTCAAAAACAAGAAATCGGCTGATCTTTTTTACCATTTAATAAAATAACAAAAGAAACCAATTGCTGTAGCTACAGGTTTCTTTTGTTAGCGATTTGTTTCGCTTTTTCCTTGCAATTAAGCTATATAATTTTCCTTTAAGTGTCTTAATTTACTTTTTTCGTATTTTAGCCACTTGATTTGTTCAGGTGGTAATAATTCAATAACCTCTTCTAAAGAGATTGTTTCGTCACAAGCTTCTACTAATTTCCCGGCTGGAGCAACTTCACTTACAACCACTTTAACAGTTGTGCCTTTTCTTTTAACTCGTTCAATAGTTGGGAGATGCGAGCTTGTTGCCGAAACGATGATGATTTCATCGAAACCATCAAGACTTTTCTCCAATATATCTAATGAGAGAAGAATATCGACACCTTTTATTACAAGTTGCTTAGAAGAGTCAAAAACTGTAAATCCTTCATGCACGTTAATCCCTTTTCTTTCTAGTGCATGAAAAAATCTAGATCTCAATTTGTGACGGTCTGAATTGAATTCAACAGGAACATTAGCAGTATAAAAATTAAATTCTGCTTTTCCTAAGCAAAAATATTTTTCTATAGTTTCATATAACTGAATCCATTCTTTGATACCTTTAATACCCATCTTATGCAATTGATTTATTAAATTCATTTCATCGACTAAAATTGCTGTTCTCACTATAATTCCTCCACCTTCATTTGTTATTTATTTTCAGGAAGATATACATCAAGGGTGCTGTTATACACCACCTTGATAACTTCTTTTATCAATTCCTAGCAGAATTATTCATTAGGTCAAAATGTTCCATACCATCTTCTTTGGGATACTTCTACAACTAAAGGACTTGGTTAAACCACTAACCTTCGCGCGTCAACTAATCCCATTGTCCTTTGAATTACAGATATTAGATTAGTTAAAACTTTAGCTGTATTAATTGGTAGTTGAAGAGGGCCTTGTGTTATTTTAATAACCCAAATGTAAGAATCGTGCTCTTTTATGGCTTCAATATTGATACACCAATCTAATTTTTCCATAACAAATTTTCCATATCCAGTACTATTAAAGCCCTTTGCTTGGAATTTTGATGTTGGAATATCAGTTAATTCTGTTTGGAAGCGGCATTCAGTTTTTGAAAGATATCCTCCCAATTTTGAATGTAACTTTGCCATTGTATACTGAAGTGAAAGCAAATCTAACGTTCCTCCCACCAGTACCTGATCTTCTGTAAATAGACAGTTTCTTTTTCTTAGCCCTGGCAGTGAAATTAGTTCAACATCCACGGGTGTTTTCCACTCTAAGTTCATAAAAATTTGATAAGACATGTAAATCTCTCCTTAAAAAAGTTTTTGAATGCACAAAAAAACACTCCTTGAATATCAAATAACTGTCAAAAGACAGATAAACCCTAGGGTATTTGATCACTCAAGGAGTGTTTCGGATTAATTAAAGTTCTCTCCTGCATAGGTGAGAAAGAAAAAAACAAGTAGATAATATGACCCTATCATATCATAGAGCTAAAAGTGTCGTAAATAAAAAAACTCCTTAAATAATTAAATTTAAGGAGTTAATAAGGATTCAACGAATAGGCATTTTCAACATTTTTAAATTCTTTCTCGTCATTTATATCTTCTAATTCAGGTAAACCGTCGTCATCTAGCTTTATTTTTAAAAAACAGATTTCCTGGGAGTTTAAAGAAAGTACTAAATATCGATTATGTTTAAGTGCCAACATTTTTTCGATACTAGCATCCTTTATTACTTCCTTTTCACCATTTTCTAAGATAATTCCGATTTCATTGGAACTCATCGAATTCTCCCCTCTCCACCTTTTTTGAATAATGCCCATAATATTGAAGGGAAGTCTCGTTATCTAAATATCCAAACTGTAGCATTCTTGAAAGTAAGTTTTTAAATGCCTTATTAGGGAGGGTATAAATATAATAAAATCGGTCTAGTGAAGCATGCTTTGCGTGCATTTTGAAATGAATCAGTTCAATAGTTTTATTATGAATTTCTTCTTCTTCAGCATTCATTTCAGGATTTAAGAAATCTCTATAAAGGGAAGATTCAGTGTCTCGATGTAAAAGTTTTTTTCGTATCATGGAGCGGATGTCGGGTGCCATGTCTTCAGGGAAAACCATCCAATTTGATAAAGTTATCAATGAGATACCTAGTTCACTTATATTTAAATAACTATATATACCTTTAATATTATTCTCAAAATTTATAATCCCCCAAAACTCCGTGCCAAGTTCTTTTATTTGTTCGTTCATCACTAGGTTAGTCCTCAAAATCATCATCCTCAAAATTTGTTTGCTGTAGTTCAAAGTATTCAGATGCAGTCATTCCAGTGTGTCCGTCAAGTAGAAATGACATTTTTGATTTCTTAAGGGATTTTGATGCCGAATCGAATATGAGGAATGTTTCTGGGCTTAATCCCATTAATAACCGCTCATCAGTGGTCCATCTAATTTCTATACTAGGTAAATATTCATCAGCTAATTTAGCTATATAGGGTATACGAGAATCACTATCTACTATAATAATTAATCTTTTGGGTTGCTGATCTAGCGGCAACTTTTCAATAGCAGCTTGTGTATATTTAAATCTTTTTATAGCATGTTCTTCCCAGTTGTAAGAGAGGCGAATAACTTCTAACCAAAATGTAAGGAATTGGCCGCTATCTTTGATTAATTCAATTACAGCACCAGGATAGTGTACTGAACCATCTTGTAATCGTACAGGAGCTTTTCTGTCCCAATATAAAATTCGGTCTATTCTTTTCATTTCTGCATAAAGTTCATTAGCTACTAAGTCAGGGAAAAAAGCTGACATATTTGGGCCGGAAGTTCTTGAGAAATCTACGGGAACAAATTGAAAGTCTTTAGGTACTTTTTGGTGAAATAAAGCTTCTGACGCTTCACACCCTATACGTGTTAAACCATAGATAAGTGGTTTCTTTTTATCTGAGTTGCAAGGTGTCATCCAAGAAAATGCAGTGATAATTCCACGAGTCCTGCATTTTTTAATAAAGTCTTTAACCTTATCGGGATTATCATCTTCACTAAATATAATTCTAGTGATTTGCGCTCTAGTTGCCACCCTATGATTTGATAGGAAGCTGATTAAAGCAATTTCATTATCAGTGAATGCTTGCTCTTCCATACGCTGATTAATCCAGTATCTACCCCGATTCTTCCCCTCATTTGGTTGAACATAAACCATTGTCGCAAACGGGTCAGCATATAAACCAAATTTGGAGCCATCGGGAGGCAAGAAGTTGAAAATATCAGCTGGAGAGCTGGCGGGATCATATGGATTACTAGTTGCCTTTGGGGACGTCACCTTTATTGAAGGTGACGCAATCCCTGTGGGCTCTTTGGTTGGGTCAAAATTAAAAAGTTTATCGGCCATAGCCAGTAGTACCTCTTCTTTTTTGTTGTAGTCTTGTTTGTTTACTTTGTCTAGGCGTAATTATAATACCTTTTATGCGACGGTTTTCATGGTCAATTGATTGAATTTTAAAATTGACTTCATCACCTTCTCTAAGTAACTTTCCATCTACTGCAGGAGGGAACCCGGAACGCACTGTAATTCCACGCGGTTTTAATTTAATAAAAATTCCATGCTCGACATTGATCTTATCGATTACACCTAGGTATGTTGATTTCTCTTGGTACTCATTAATATAACTCATAGGGTCGATCTCTAAAGCCTTATGACTGACTTCTATATACCCATTGATTAATTTTAGTTCTTCCTCAGTAGCAGTTTCCCCTTCGATTTCAAGCGTAGGATTAGGCCTGTGAATCTTAGTGACCACTACATCCAATGATTCTCCAAGAAAAACTTCTTCTTGTAAATCATCGAAATAAGTATGAGAGTATTCTTTCCGGCCCATTCTTACAGGAATACCTTGGACAAGTAAGTAAATACTATTTCTATCAACACCAACTACGAAACCGGAAAATTTATTTTTCTCTTGAGCGGTTCTCCAAAATTTTTGTGCTAGTATTTCAAGTGCTTTTTTTCGATCCGCTGCAAATATTTCACCCTCGACATCAATATGGCTTACAACGAATTCAAAATGTTTACCAATAAAACTTTGAATCCCTCTATATTCATAATCTGAAATAAAACTTTTGGGTAGATATCCATAAATCCCGTTATAGTCTAATTTTAAACATTCTTCTTTGATTTCACCTTGTTGTTTTAGTTCAATACCAATTGCTTGTGCAATTAGGACACTACCTCGTCTATGGGAATCTTTTATATCAGCCCAAGCAGTGGCTCTTTCCATTTCTAAATCTTGTAGATAATCATTCATTTTATTTCCTCCTATGGATAATTTTTCTATATAAAACGCAAAAAAGCACCATTAAGGACTCAAAAGAGTTCTTAACGGTGCTTCCGTATATTAGTCGATATAGAATTTGTATTTGTTACATTTAATAATATTGAATAATTGTAAAAAAGACAACACTTTTTTACAATTATTTATTTTACACTTATACTTCATCTTCTACTTCATCTTCTATTTCCATGACCCCGTTCGCTAAAGCTGTCGAACTTACCGCTTGTTTATTATCTTTGTGAATTTTATAAAGTAGCTTGAACTCTTCACTTTGTCTCATGCTCTTTAGCATTTCATTAACATTATCTAAAGATTCATCGTCTGGAATGCTGTACATTTCAGGTGGAGTTTCAGATGTAGAATCAGATAAGTAGGGTACAGGAGTATTTAACATTTCGATAATTTGTTTATCATCTAAAAAGTGTAGTTGCTCAGGTGGTGGTTCAATTAAAGAATTCATATTATTATTTATTTTATCTTCTGATAGGGATTCTTTATTTTTATCACTTGAAGTCCTTTTTTTGCTAAAAGACACAACATTACTATTTGGAGATACTGGATTTTCCATGCTCGGAATAATCATGGTTAATTGTTCATCGCTTGATTCAGGAATCTTAATGGTTATGTCATCCGCGCCGTTACCTTCAAACTCAGCAATTATTGAATGGAAATCGTCTGTATCATCTACTGCAAATGCATCAGCGGGCTCTTTGAACTTAAATTCTTCTTCCTTTTCTTCAATTGAATGCAACTGCTCTTTTTTCTCTATGAAATCTTGAGTAAATTTTTCATTCTCTACAATACCCTTTATGTCAATTTCCTCACTTTGCTCAGAGGAGAGATTTAACTGGGCCAATTTAAAATACTTTTTTAAGAACTTTGCTTCAGATACAAATTTTCCAAAAGCTTTTCTAGGAGCGGAAATAGATCCATCTTCTTTAACCATTTGTACAATCATATGTTTAAAAGGCAACTCAAGTATATCAGTGGGCGTAAATCTTGGTTTTAGTTGTTTTTGTGTATTATGTCGTAATCCCCAACTAGGATTTTCCACTGTGACTGGTGTTGTCGATTCGTTCATTGATTCTTCTACAGCTTCATCTTCACCAAATGTGTCTGAAAAAATTTTGTTATCTTGAAATGAGCCTCTACCAAAGACTGTTTTGGTTGAAGCATTGGTCATAATAGTTTCCCTATATCCCTTCACTACACTTTCAAGCTGACCTAATGACTGCAAGGCTATTAACGTTCCTACTTTGTAAGATCTACCCAAAGTTAAAAATCTTTCAAATGATTGGTTAATATACAAGGGGAATTCATCAATATTAAAAAACACTGGTGCCCGTACATAGCCATTCTCTTCTTTGGGTCTTCGAAAAACTGCACTTTGAAACTGTCGAATAAAAAACTGGCCAAACATTAGTGATAATTCCTCAAGCTCTCCCAATGCTGTGTTTACAAGGAGAACACCGCCTTCATCAAGAAATTTGTCCAAATTCAAAGTTTGTTCTTTATCTTTTGCAACCATGAGGTCGCTAAGCATAGCATTCATAGCAATGTCGTTTAAATACTTTTTACCACCAGATACATACTTATCCTTTTTATTATCAACAACTTGTCTTCCCTCGTATCGGTGTCCTGATGGGTATAAAAGAGGCAGGATGTTGTCTTTGTCTCTATATGTTTTGTAATCCAAAACCTCGTCTTCAAAATATCTAACGACTCTTTCGTATATGTCTAATGTGTTGACATCCTCTTGACTTAATTCATTTTCATTTATCCTTTTTTTATCGATTTCTGCACGCACACCTTCAGTTAGATTCGCTAGGTAACGTGAGTCAGTATACATCTGTTGAAGATGAGTGATATTTGTTAGGTCGCCATAATACATTTTAGCTAAGAGTGTAAATGCCCCTGCTGTCTCCTCCTGTTGGCCTTTAAAAAATTCATCTTGGTCACCCGTAAGAGCGTTTAAAGTCCCTCTAAATGAATCGGCAGCAGCGGTTAATGGCCCAGTAAAAGGATTAAATTTTATTGATCCGCTTTTGGTTGGATCAACTACATAAATCTTTTCTTCTGGTACACCTAATTTTCTAGCAAGTTTTAATACATCATCAACTGCATCTCCCTTTGGCTCTAACAAAACTACTCCCATCTTCTTACCTTTCGCAATTCTTACTAAGTCTTGTACAATCCTTATGAGGAGGCTGGTGCTTGTTTTACCAGATCCTGTAGCACCACTTATCAATTCATGGAGATATCTTTCCGATTCTTTTAAAACAAGTGGCTTTTTATTTTCTTTATCGAATCCAATAATTACATCACACTCATTGTATTTTAAAGAGTGGGAGTACCGTGCTAATATTCTCGGTTCCCATTTTAAAAACTGATCCTGAATAATTTTTTGATTCATGATGAAGTGACGATAGCCGTATAACATTAGAAATATTGTAATAAGAAGCGGTGAAATATAAATCAATGTAACTAAAGGATTCATATTTGTAATCATAAGATAATCATATTGAAGTGGTGATACTTGTACACTACCTAAATGTGTAACGTAGTTTTCCTTTGAATACCTAGCAAATCCTAACCACAGCATAAAATTCAATGACATTCCGTTAAACAAAAGGGCAAGGACTCTGCCTTTTCCGGTGCTACTCCAATCAATAAGAATTTTATGACCTCTTTTTATAGGAAAAGTTATGGTCGTATAAAACCAAGTTAGTAACGGCAAATTTAATAGAATTAAGAACATTGTCCAGGGCATAGTAAGAAACGGAAATATACTCCAAAAGGGAATCTTAAAGGACAGCCCTAACCAAACCGATAAAGCTGAAAGTCCTATAAAGCTGAAATTGAAGAAAGTTAAGATTGTAGTAAAGTACGTGTGAAATTTTAGCCTAATCCATTCTTCTATACTGTCGCCTTTGGTTAACCAGAAATGCTTGAATTTTGAAATGCCATCCATTCTTTTTCTCCTTTGGGAACAAACAAAAAGAACCGAACCCAAAATAAGGGTTCGGTTCTTCCGATTGGTTATTATTTATTAACGCCAATTATATGGTTATGTGTATACCATGTCAATGGAGTATTAAACGTTTGCCTATGGAAATGAGCGGAATATCGTCTATCCATTCCAATTCCTTCGTAAACCATTTATTATTTGGCACATCATATAAGATTGTATCACGTAAAGATAGGAGTGGTTGACCTTTGAAAAAATCAGAGTTAGGAAAGCTGCTAGGATTTTTTAAAAAAAGACAAACAGGAACAACCTTTTGGATACGGGAGTAGTGCGTATTTAAAGTTCTTTCATTACTTAGAAATTCCAAAAAGTGCTTTAGTTCATACCAACCTAATGTTTCAAAACCATCCACTCTTATGTAACAATAAAGGACTCCTTTTTTCTCTTGGATTTCTATAAGTGTTGTCGCCATACCTCCGTTATATGGTAATTCATCGGAAAAGTATTTCAGGGGTATCCCTTTAAAATCTGATGACATTTCGAGCATTGGAACTATATTCTTAAAAGCTTGAGCGGCAAGTTTTGAACCAATAATTTCTCGCTGCAATCCCGAAGTAATCTGGTCCATAGTTTCATGAATGAGATTTACCTGATAAGAATACTCACCAACACTTTCATGAAAAGCTTCTGAAATTGTAGACCATCTTGCTTCTAGACCAAACTCATGTTCTTTGGTGTTTGATATAAATATAATTCCACGGGGAAGCGGTTGTTTATTTTTCTTTAGATAATCAAAATACAATTTATACTGTTGGAATTTATTTAGTAAGCGAACTTTTCTTTCCGAACCAGTATCTACTTCAACAGGATATATGTCCGTTATTTTCCGTACTTCCTCTTTTCCACTTTCCTTTTTAATTACCTCTCGTACAATTAGTACTTCTCCGTCTGGTTTCAACTCCTCCCAAACTTTCTTATCTGTAGCACTTGATATCACTTCAAATTTTTTACTACAATATCGATTATCTCTGTAGTCAAAATGAATACCAGGCATTTTTTCGACGTTAATTTTTTCGAATTCTAGAAATGTGTCTACCTGCATCAGAAAATGTTTAAGTTGCTGACTAGGTGGTCGCTGAAGCTTGTAGTCAAATACACCGTAATCCTTATAAAACCCACTTCCTCTATAGTTCGGTTTTATATTCAAATACCGAATCATAAAGTCGTACCCCTCTTCAGATAAAAAATAGAAATTTTTGGTATGTAACTTAATGAATTGATAGTCCACTAATCCGCTATCTATTAGTTTTTTAAGCGGCTTATACATATTCTTTTCAGAAGAAATAGTATTAGGGTAGTTAAGTCCCTTTACTAGCTGTGGAGTTGTGGCCCCCCTCATTCGAAATAGAAATTGTAAGACTAACAGATCTTTATCAGATATCCTCTTGTTTAAAATAATAGCCATAATTCCCCTTCTCTCATCTATTACAGATTGAGGAAATTATAATATAACAGAGAGGAAAAATAAAATTAATTTATTAAAAATATGGTTGCTTTAAGAGAACCTAAAAAAACAGACATTTAGAGGTGCACAGAACACGAAATAAGTCACACCTTGAATTATGCGTTTTTTTCATTGTGTTTGTATCTTAACAAATTCCTTTATTACCAACGGTTCAGCTTTAAAAAAATGGATACTTGGATGGATACTTGGATGGATACTTCGATGGATACTTAGTATCCATCGAAGTATCCATCCAAGTATCCAAAATATGAGTGTTATTATTCTTAATTATCGCCTCTTTAATTAATGGTGATACAGGATGAAAATGAGTCGCTAACTGTTACACTTTCAAAGCTCTAAGCATCCACCCCCTCCCTTTAATTTAAATCCGGAAAAGTGGAAAAGTAGAAAAACGTCCATGACTTAATATTGAAGTGAAGGGTTTTATAATTAAAGGGAGGAGACATTTAAAATTAGAGGAGTTAACTGTGTACATAAAAGAATTCAGCTGTTTAAAAGAAAATAAATCAAAGTTGTTATATTTATCAATTTAATTAAGTTTGATTTGGTATCTTACTGTTTAAAGATTTTGGATGAATTTAAATTGAAGCATTTTACATTTTCATACGTTTGAAAGTATTTTTAATGATCAACAAGTCCTAAAAAACTCGAATACCTTGAGTTCCTTTAAGGGACACAAGGTATATGGTTCTTTATGGTACACAAATGGTATTTGTTCATAAGAAATTTAGTTGGATTTAACGAAAAAATTTATTAAAATTGCATGATTGTGGGATTTGTACTATAATGTTCCTTAAAGGTACATTAAAAACTAATTTGGTGGTACATAAGGTGGTGAAAGTAATTAACATTAAAAAAGAAGGTCAAAATCCAGGCAACATTCCTGTTCAGGTTGTATATAAAGATTTTAATGCGGATTTAAAATATAGCCCTGAGGTATTACATTTTTTAAGGAAAAAGCTTGATGATTTTACTATAAATATTTTTATTCAAGCAGTCCGGGAAAATAAGGAACATAGAGGACTTGTTAAGACTCGCCTCCCTAATTACCACAGTAAGAGAAAAAAGTATGATGCTGCTTTTCTGATATTGGAATATCAAGGATTTTTGGATAAGAAAGAGGATGGAACTGCTACTCCTTACTATATAACCATAAGAGGAATTCAATTAGGGCAATTAATTCAGGGTGAAAATAAGAGAAAAGATGAAGGTGGTTTAAAATGATTAAGTCATTCGAAAATAACAACTCTTTAGGGGCGCTAAGTGCACTTTTATCGCCACATTTAAAATCTAAAGAAGTTCTTGATGAACTTGACAGATTCCCTTCACAGGCGATTGTTGGACTTGGACAAGGTGGAGGACGTATTGCTACAGAGCTTTCTAGGTTTGGTTTCCCTACATTCCTGTTAAACTCTTCAAAATCTGATATGGAAGAGCATAAACGCTTAATATCTGAAGATAGAAGAATTGTAACGAAAAGTAAGTTATACCCTGAGTTAGAGGGAACAGACAAAAATGCTCAATTGGGATATGACATCGCTACAGAAAATAAAGAATTATATAAAATGGTAGCTTTGACACCTGAGATACAAAACGCAGAATTTGTTTGGGCAACAGTATCCCTTGGAGGTGGAACAGGAAACGGTGCTTTAAAAGTAGCCCTTGCCTATTTATCAGCTGTGAGAAAAAAAAGAGCTTTACCAGATGGTAATATTCCTTTAGGAATAATTTGTTCCCTGCCTTCATCTGATGAAAAAGGTTCATCATTCAGGAAAAATGCTTTAGCTGGAGTTGCTGTGATCCAGCAGTTGATGAATGAAAGAAAAATTGGAAATGTATTAATAATTGATAACGAAAAAATAAAAAATTATTATGCTAAGGATCCATTAAAAACATACAACGGCACTGAAATTGATGCTAAGTCCTACAGTAACATGGTTGTAGCTAGTATTCTTGCCGAAATATCATCCTTGCCTTTATTAGATGGACGTTCAGTCTTTGATAAAACCGAATTATTAGCAACTCTTTCCACTCCTGGTTGGCTTTCAATTTCAAAAAATAATAAAGTTTCGGAAATAGATAATTTAGAACACACTATACACGATTTATTTAACGATAGTGAGGTTTTAGCAGAATACGAGCTAAGTAATATTGCTGCAGGTGCAATTGCAGTAATGTACCCTTCTGGGAAAAATATTTCCCCTAAGATAGCAGATGATGTATATCAATATACTTCTAATCTATTAAACACTAAAGTCAATTTGTCTATTTCAACCAATAGCAAAGTAGAAAATCTTACTTTCTATGGTTTGACAGTTAATCACACCCCTTCCGTTAGAATAACACAGCTAAAAGAAGAACTGACTGAATGGATTAAACTAGAAGAGGAACAAGAAAGAGCAAAACAAGAAGCTTCTTCTAGTTTGGGTTTAGATGAATTTGCTGATTTCTTTTCTTCCGAGAGAAAAAATCATAAAGGTAGAGGAGAAATAAGTTTAAGTGATTTAAATGAATTAGATAATACATTTGAATTAGGAGAAGTATCATTTAAAGAAAATGATTCAAAAAATGAAAAATCAATGGAAGAAGAATTAGATGATCTAGATATATAATATCGGTAGAAAATACTGATGTACTTCTTTAATAACAAAACCAAGCATAACTGAGGGAAATCACACCCAGGATATGTTTGGTTTTTGTTATAATGTCGTTTCTCCATAAAACACCTTTAAATTAGCATTATGCCTGCCCTTCAATTCTGGTACATATTTTTCTACTGTGTAGTAACAAGAAAGTTGTTTGAATTTAAAACGCATGAAGCTGTATTATTACGCTATGAAATTGAACGAAATTAAAATAAAGTCGTTTAAAAGTATTGATTATAAGACACAAGATGTAAATTAAACGTCCTCTTTAGAAGACTTAAAATTGGATAGTGATGTTTTATCAATTCCCCATGTTCTGCCAATGCATTTTGATTTAAATTTCCCTTGTAGGTAAAGTAACTCACATGTTCTGGGGAAAGATCTAAAATTTCAGCAGCTACTTTTGTTCCTTTCTTCGTAGATTGTTTGCGAATAAGTTCCTGAGTTGCCAACTAAGGTAAAGTATTTAGTACTATTTGTAATAGTGTTTAACCCATCCACATTGCAAAAACAAATAATGAGAACAGTGAGATTGGTATCGCTATTAGCAATGTAATAAATATATATGTAACACTAATTTTATTACTTATCTTCTTCTTTATACGCAGTAGACAAATTAGTACAATTGGGAATAAATACAGTACCCAACTTAGTATTGTAGGTAATGTTAAAAGTAACATTAGATTATTACTGGATGTCCTATCAGCTAAATAATATGCAAAGTCTTGTGCGTAAATTCCACAAACAGTTGCTATCACAAGACTGACAAGAATAGAAAAACTTACATTTCCCAATAATTTGGTTCTCCACATTAGCCTTCTCTCCCTCACTTCTCTTTATTCGATGTTAAATATCAAGATTGATCTTTATAAAATCCATTTCGTTTGCGCTAATTCAAACGCTTTCATAACCCGTGATGCCGACCACTTTATTTTCATGAATTAAAATATTGCCTGGTCGAAAATCCATATGTATAAAAACAAGGTTTGTCTAAAGAAGGAAGTAATTTCAGATGACGATCAAAATGCCGCAATGATTGTTCGTATAAACGCGAATCACTTACTGCATTTACATCTTCTGCAAAGGAATAATAATGTGTCTTATAAACTCAGACCATTGATCATATAAATTGGTAATGGTACTTTTGAAATCTTTCTCTTAGTACGAAGGCATTCAGCTTGGCGTGGTGTACTCCAAAAATTTGTGTTGAAAGAACAAAAATAAGTAATATATTATCTAAAACCATCCTGGGAGACTTACTGTACTCATTTCCTCAATTCTGTAATTCATTTAAACGAGTTATACTCTCTTCTTTATTAAATGAACTATGCCAACGATAATCGTCTTGATCTAATATACGGTAATGGTTACTAATCAAATTTAGTTGCAATCGAAAATCCCCTTTATACTCTATTTCTTTCCACCATATCTTACCACCCATTGTTTTTTCTTTAGGCATACTACCATTTTCTCTAGCAATTAACTGAACAAAATCAATTGGATTGTCACCAATTGTTGATATCAACAATTGGCTTTGATTAAACAAGGCACAAAAGGCAACAACGGTGGTCCAATTAGCAACTGTTCTTCTTTTTTCGATTTGAACTAATGTTTTTTTTGAAATCCCAAGAATTTCAGACATCTTATCTTGAGAGTAACTTTGTTCTGTTCGGACAAGTTTCATTTTTTCTGATATTAAATTAATAAATTCCTCTTTTTCCATATATATTTAACCCTCCCTTTTAGTGTAATATTACACTAAATGTGTTAATTGTCAACGTATAATCCATTATAGTAATATCTATACCAAAATACAGTTGAGCCATGATATTACTGGTTTTAGGTTTTAGTATATGTACGAAAACATATACTAAATTTTATAAATAAAAAGACGAGGTTTATACTTTAAACCTCGCCTTTTTTATAATGTTTATACCACTACAAATTCCCTTACATTCCACTTTACATAGCGATACAAAACATCTCGATTGAATACTGTGAAAGCTGACTAATGGCATTATGTGTTAAAATAAACGGAAAGATTGTGAAGGTCTGTACGTATAGTAAATGGGCAGTTTAGTTTAATAAGAACAAGACTTAGTAATATAGGATATATCTTCCTCTTTATCTATAGCAGGTTTATAATTAGAGATAATTAACAGCATTAGTGATCTTAGAAAATCATTTAAACAATCAGTTAAATAACTTGCTGTAAATTCTAATTTCTGTCCATTAACTTCAACAATACAAGTAGCCCATCCAATTCCACTAAGATTATTTTTAAACTTCACTTCCATCTCACCTACTTCGATAGTTATCACTATTTATTTTATCACTACTCCTTGTTCAACTATACTGCCAGTAACTTGAAGAAGAAAAATACTTTACTCCTTATTGAAGTATAGCACCCGTTACTTTAAGTACATTTCTTCACAATTTATATTCATCTGAATAAATCCACTTATAACCGCCAGTCTTATTCCTTTCCCCATTGCGACATTTTGAAATATGCTGTCTAAACAAAAAAGCCAAGAGAATTAATTCTCTTAGCATTTTTTAACTTTTTCATTATCCCCGTAAGTTAATCATTAACAATATCATTTTCATTTTCTTTAGTCTTAATATAACAGGATAAACATTGTTTTTTCCATTGTTCATTTGCTTTTACCCAGCGTTTCCTTCCACAATCTTTACACGGCAAACGGACTTCATACAGTTCATATTGAAGTTTATCTAAATTCAGTATAAATTTTTTATCAGGAGTTGTGGGGTCAGGAAATTCACTCTTTATCTTCAGTTCAAAACAATCCATACATATTAATTTTCCGTTTATTTCTTTATATTGCACTTTACCCAATTTATTGTTATTGAATTCTTTAATTTCGCACTCTTCACAAATTCGTTCATTTAATCTTGTTTGGTTGATTATATCTTCAACTTTTTCGTAATATGATACATCTTTTATCTCAAACCCACATTTAAAACAATTCAATGCATGACCTTTTGATGTATTCTTTATAAAGTCATAATCACGTATTCCTTTTCTATCAATACTTATTCCATTACTTCCTCTTTCATAAGAAAGCGTTGTTTCAAATCCGCAAGAAGGACAAGGTACACTAAACATAGTAGTTCTACATTCTCTACAATCACAAGGACTTCCAAAGTCATGGTTAGCCATATATTCGCTTTCTTTATATAAGGTAATTATCTCTAATTATAAACCTGCTATAGATAAATGTTGGTTTGGAATAAAGTTTGATTTAAAATATCCCCAAAATTCATATTTTAAGTTAAATGATAGGAACTCGTTTTGAAAAAATGATTGATCAAAACGGGTTAATTTTTTGTGAAATACTATGAGGTTTTTATAATGAAGTTTGATCATTTTCTACGTATGTTATTCCGTAATCGCGCCCTTTTACTGAACAGTTGCAAATCCTTTTTCAAGGAATTGCATCCGATTTTCGACACTATATGTAAGCTATTCTCTAACGCTTTTAACCTTTCCAAAAAGATAAAGTAGCACAATAATCCCCAAAACAATCATAGCTAAGATATAAAAGTTTGATTTAAAAGTATGACTCAGGGCATCCATGCTGCTTACCGCTGCACTTCCTATAATGAAAAACAATACCACTGGTGATAATAATTTACTGTTCATATTAGTTTCTACCCCCTTACA
Organism: Paenibacillus sp. FJAT-29882; assembly: GCF_001510645.1. Classification (GTDB taxonomy): domain Bacteria; phylum Bacillota; class Bacilli; order Bacillales; family DSM-1321; genus Peribacillus. The sequence goes on from NZ_LMVB01000004.1 coordinate 31,184, forward strand.
ACTAAAACTGGATTTCCGCAAAATGGCCCGATTGCGGTATAAGCTTATACTACTTTATCACAGGAAACCCCTTCAGAAAAAGCATATCCATAGGGGTAAAACTTTGCAACTTTTTTATAAACATCGTGACTTTATTTTAAACATCGCATCTTTTTTACAAACGTCGCGACTTTATTTAAAACCAACAATAAAGAGGAAGATATATCCTATATTACTAAGTCTTGTTCTTATTAAATTTTTTCATGTCGTGTCTTACACATAAATCTGTTGAAATATAAAATAAAGTAAAATAGTAAATGCCACTATATCAATACAGTGGCACCCTATTTTCTGAATTTAATCTATTAAAGGAGGTAAAGGAACCCCATCTTCATTGATTATATATTGAATTTCTGAACCAAAATTAGAAAAAATAAATTGATAACCTTCTACTTCATCAAAAAACTGACTTTCACCATCTTTACCTTTACCAGAAACAAAGTAAGGAATATTAAAAAATGTTTCTATGCCCCCATCAAACCCATCTATACCATATCCAATTACCTTAAAATAAATCATAAGTTCTCCGATAACACTGTCTTGTTCATCAACAAAATGAACAGCCAAATTATAAGTTGTTACATAACCATAATCATTATCAGTAGGTTCCATTGGAAATACTGTTAAATTTTCATTCTCAAGATAAAGTCTAATAGTATCAGAAACAGACATGTAAACATTTCCCCCTTCGTAATATCTACATACTACTATAATTAGATATGCCTTCTACGCCATGAGCTATATAAAGGAATCTTATTCCAGATGCTTCCCTCCCCGTATTTAAAAAGAAAAAAGTGCTCAATTTATACTTAAATTTCTATGGTTTCTACAATGAGACTTTTTTTAGATCAACAGGCCGTTGCTCTATCCTGCTGAACTAAAGACACAGCCTATGTGAGGCGGAGAAAGAGGGATTTGAACCCTCGCGCCGGTTTATCCAAATTAATTATTAAGACAGTCGCTAACACTTTTATATGCGCTGTACAGGTATTCGATAAACGAGTAACCCATCTGCTGCTGCTGTTGCTTTGTAAAATTCTTTGATTAAAAGTCTAAAAATATTGATTTATCAAAATCCAATTTTCACTCATATTAGAGGCGGCAATTTTATAATAAAGTTTGATCTAAACAAATTACAGACCTTGATTTAACAGTATTCTTGACAGTGAATAACTAATATTTTGAACAATCTTTTTAATAAACATAGAATCTTTTTTATAAAACAATCTAACATTATTTCAAGTCGAAACAAAAGTATATTTCGTGTAATGTGAATGATCCGAGGTTTGATTCGAAACTCTTCTGGGCAATACTCCATTGTACATATGATTTAACAACATGTCCTGAGTTTAAATAAGTAGTTCTGAAACCTCCAAAAATGACACATGGTGCCTTTCGCTTCTAGTCTTTAATCATTCCATGAAACTTTGAAGAACCGTCCGCCGTGTATGCGTAGTACACTCTTCAATTCCCCTTTCACCTTTTTCCGAGTACAAAGAATACGATTCATTTATTGCCAGCCTTATTAATGGTACGTAAATGTGGTACATAATAGCGCACCACAAAAGAACGTTGATTCTACAGGGGTTGATGATTAATATTTACCCCCAAAAAAAAATAGTTTCTTTAAGGTACATAATAATGTACCTTAAAGGTGCGTGAAGTTAATTGTAGGGAAAATACTAAATGGGAAAATTAAAAATCAAACTCGTAACTGGTTGCGAGGACGCTGGAATGAATGTAACAATTGAAAATCAATTAAAAATAAAAAACAAGTTGTTTCATTGTGATTCAATTACGTAAATGAATGTAGGAAAGATGAATATGATTGTTGATGTGTAGGTAATATTGAAAAATCAAACTCGTAACTAGTTGTAAATGCGACTATAAAAACGAGTAACGAACACTGGTATAGAAGGATTCGTAGCAATTAGTCGGAATTGCTATTGTGCAATATGTAAGCGTGATAACTAGCGTAAGGTCCTGACAAATCAATTTCGTAAACGAATAATTAGATTACGATTTATCCTTGTGATTTATACACAGAATAGTGCAAACAAATGTAAGTAAATATTCATAACCTACCTAAATAAAGAAACGTTCTTTTCATTTAGATTGATTAATTAGTTCAATTACGTAAATGAATTATATTGATTTAAGGGTATAGTGTGTAGTTGTTAGATTGTAACTTACAATCAAGTTCGTAACCAGAATCGCGGACGGTGCTTAAAACGTTGATTTATCAGTGTTTTGAGTGTATTATATAGTTAAAATCCAGATCCGAAAGAAGGTGGGGTAATTTGGAAGTTTTTGATGCGGGTAATAAACTTATTCAAGAGTTTAAAGATGATTCTCTATACAAAATGGCGTTGTTTTATAAACTTGAAGAATTGATTATTACTGATAAGTTGCTATCTATTAGTTTTACAAGCAACTATAGTACTAATGAAGTTGGAAAAATAATTGATAGAGCTGATTCTACGATAAGAAATCACTTCAGGTCTGATTTAATAAATTATATTAAACCGGAAAAAGTAGGTAAATATTATCGTTTAGATTATAAAAGTATTTTTAGGTTACACTTAATTTTTTTATTAATGGATAACGCAGGAAAAACAACGCTTGATTTATTGGTGGAGCTTGGAATTGAAGCAACATCATCACCATTAGAGGGAAAGCGATTAAGGAAATTTCAAAATGCTGCGGAAGAAAAGCAGATAAATCGTCAGATAGATAACGAAAATCTAGCCTCTAAAGTGGACGTGCTGGAAAGGAAATATGTTATTCAAGAGATCATGCTTAACATTCTCAAGTATGAAAAAGATATATCTGAATATGATAGAAAAATAGATAAGCAATTAAATGCTATTGAATCTGTTAAGAATGAGGCCTATATTAAATACTTAGAAGAAAAACAGTCAAGATTATTAATAAGTTCTTTAGATAAATCTAGGCAAAAATCTTCATTTTTAGGTATATTTAAAAAACAGGAAGAAGTAGATGTTGAGGGTATTTCGAAGGATATTGCCACTAAACTAAAATCAAAAATGAAAGAACAAATGTCAATGAAGATAAAAGATCTGACGGCTGATATAGATTTCATGGAAAAAGCCCGAAATGAAATTTTTACTAAAGTGGAGATAGAAAAAGAGAAAGTTAGAAAGATTCAAATCGAAGGTGTAGTAAATGAACAGGTACTTTTAGATTGATTATATTCAGAATTAGTGTTGTGTTTTCTAAAGGTTTTGTAATAGGATATCAGTAAGATGCAGCGAAGCACGCTATTCCTTTATGGGGGTAGTGTGCTTTTTTTGAGAGGAGCTTTTTATTATGAAGTACGTTAAATTTGGGGACACTGGCTTTAGGTGGAAGTGGAGTGATTTATATCACTCTAGGGCAGCGTTTATAGGGAGTAATGAAAACACAACCAAAAGGTTAGCTTTAGAAGAGATCGCTAAAAATATTCATGATTTAGATAAAAAAACGGTATATAGAATTACTCCTTTCTCAGATTTGTCATTATCAAACGAAATAGAACATTTTAATCTTTTGAATTTTGAAAAGGTACCTAATGGAATTCAGAATGAATCTACTTTTAGTATTACAAGAATGAAATTTGTACAGGCGTATTTAAATGCCTTAGCTGATCTTAAGGGGGAAAAAAGAACGGATTTGATACCTTTATCAGCCTATCAGCCTCATATTGAAGGACCTTTGGCTGGATATATAAAATCTGTTCAAAAACTGGATGAAAGCCGAGAAAAGATTTGGCTGCAAGAGCATTTTCAAGAATTAGAAAGGGTTCAATGGAATTATTCTAGTGAGCAAGGATATATCTACCAGTATGATTTAGATGGAAATGATCAACAAACGTTTATATCATTTTTAAAAGGATGTTGGTCTTTTTGGGCTATGATGGCTCTAATAGAAGAAGAACAAGACATCTTAATAATTATTGAACTACCAACGAAATTAATTGATATAGATTCCAATACGATTTATAAAAATTTGGTAAAAGATTTTTTAGGGGTACTGGTTCAATTATCATATGAAATAACATGTACTGTACTAATAAGTTCTGAAACCATGTATCCAATTCCTGATTTAAATATACGTCATCAAGCGTTTTGGAATTTCAATGCCGCAGATTTTAATTGGCGTGATAATGAGTCTTACTTCTCAGAGGATGTTGTTACAGCTTGGAAGAACAATAATAATAATATCGCAAATTGGTTAGATTTTTCTGAACAAAAGAAATATACATTAAATGTCTTAGAACCTTTAAAAATAAACCTCAGTGATGAAGATGAGAAAGAAGAAAGTGAAGAAACTATATCTGGGTAATTGAGGAAATAATCAATAAATAGTAAAAATATTATTGACCGTCTAAAATTAATATTGTATGATGTAGGAAATTAATTAAATACTTGTCTTTTGACAAAAAACGTAGATAGCGAAGAACGCACTACCCCAATGGGTAGTGCGTTTTTTTGCGTTTGAGAAGGTGCAAAAAATCAATGAAAAATATATTAGTTGGAACGTCCAATCATAATTTCGCTTCCGAATTAAAAAAGCAAATCGAAGGGACAGGGGAGTACAGAGTTTACGATATTTTAGTAAGTGAAGAAGATTTGTTTCAAGTGGTTAATAAAGCTATAGAGGGCGAAATTAAATTACAAGGTTTAATATTACAGAGTAATTTAGCTAAAAAATTTGACGATAAACGATTAGATTTGTTGTCAGATATTTTAGTGACACTAAAGCAAGAACATCCGGAGATAGCAATTTCCATTCTTGTAGATGAAAAAGAAGGACATCCGTTTCTAGCTGAATTAGTTCAAATCGGTATCTACAATATATTTACACCTGGTCAAAAATATTCAATAACTGAAATTTTAAATTCACTTTCTGAACCATTCTCATTTTCACAAGTGGCACATTTGAGAAATATTGATCCTCTAATTCCTTGGAGAAAGATAAATCGAGGACCTCAAGCTTTCTTTTTATCGGAAAAAGAAGAAAATAAAAATAATTCTAGTAACCCAAAAGTTAAAGAGAAAAAAAACGTTACAAAAGTCGTCGAACAAAAAGTTATTAACAAGCAAATAATAAAAAAACAGTACCGTATCAATATTACCAATCAAATAGAAAAATATATTGGTATGAATATTGAAAGGAAATTAATACTAGTTTGTAGTCCTTTTAGCGGAACTGGCAGCACATTCTTCGCCCACCACTTATCAAAAGAAATATCTGATAAAGGAATAGGTGTGACCTACATTGAAAACCCATTTTTACCCGGCTATACATATGACAGATTTTATGGAAATAAAAATACAGAAGAGTATATTAGTTTGTTTAGTGCATTCGTAAGGGATTCAGATAGTAATGAGATTGGTCTAAATATTACAGCGGAAGATTTGAAAAAGGTTGAAAATTCAACCCACTTTTGGGAACACGAAGGAGTTAGACTAGTAGCACTAAATCCATTAAAAGAATCACCTTACAGTGAGATGCAACTGGATCTAATGGCATTCACAAAGATTCTTTTAACCCTACAAAAAACACCTTACGTAATAATGGATATTGGAACTGATGTGGGGAAAGAAGTTTATAAAGAATTAGCAACACTAGCAGATCATACCTATATTGTAATGGGACCTGATATTTCAAAACGTGAACAGCATTATTCCCAACTGAAATTTCAAAGCTCCTTAAACCTTCCTAGTGAGGATGCTAACAAATGGGTTATTTGCAATCAATCTACTAAATCGATTGCAGAGGATTTGTTCCAAGAGAGTGTCTTTGTAATTCCTCAATTGCCTGTAGAAGATTTATTTCATGCTCAATATAATGGAAGTTTTCAATTGCAAGGAAGGGAAACAACCAAAAAGTTAAATGCTTCATTTGGACCAATATTAGAAAAGATATTGCCTGAAAAGTTTTTGATTGCGGCGAGTAAACAGAAGGCAAAACCACTAAAAGGTTTTTTTAAGTCCTTAAAAAACATAAACATAACTGAAGTTAAGGGAGAGTAAAAAATGAAACCGTGGTTAAAATTATCAATTGGTATTGCAATGTCATTGATATCAATCTTGTCAATAGTCCTTTGGGATACAGTTCTCAAGGATCGAATAGATAGTGAAGAAGTAGTCGTAATAAAGCCTGGAATAATAGTTGAAAAGAACGAAACGTTGACTAATGATAACTTAATAATGGAGAAAAGAAGCAAATCTTCACTTATTGAGGGGATCGTTTATGCAGATGAAATAAATAATGTCATAGGTAAAACTGCTAAACAGACTTTAGTAGGAAATCAGATCTTATCTCATCGACAATTAGATATGGAAGGAATAATTCCAAATCCTAAAGTGGGCGAAGCCATAAGACCTATTCCAAAAAACTGGATATACGCAAGTCCTTCGACTTTAAGAAGAACGGATAAGATAGACATCTACTTAATTCCTGGTGCAGACATCAAAGAAGAAGAAGTATCGAATATATCATACTCAGGATTATCTCCAGAACAGGATAAAGCGCTGCTTGATGCCGAAACCACGAATAATGAAGAAAATAAAAAGTATGAAAAGGATAGAAAAGAAATATCGGAAAAAAAAGGTATACAAGTAAATGAGAGCAAATCCACACTTAACCTTAATGAAGCTGAGAAAATCTTAAAAGAAATTAAAAAAATCGAAAAAGGTAAAGATACATCTATAGAAATAACAGAAGCTAAAAGAGATGATTTATTGTCCAAATACAATCTTTCAGCTGACGAGTGGTCCTTATTAGTAAGAGCAGGAGACATACCATTGCTAGTAGAGATCCCGGTTATATATGTGAAAGATGGTTCCGGTAACGAGATAGAAAATGGTGAAAACAGCACAGAAAGTGACCGATTAACAGCTACCGGTCAGATATCTGATCTTGAACTAATTTTAAACGAGGAAGAACATCGCACTATATTAGATTATGTAAAAAAAGGCTTCCAATTGTATATCACTTATAACTAATAAGGAGTTAACCCTAAATGGCAAAAGATAAAGAGGCACAAGAGTTTGATAATATGTTTGGAATCTACGCTATTACCGATAGGGCTGGGTTGCGTGATTCATTAGAAAAGATTTCTCAAGTTGACCAAGTAGTACAACTCCCTAGGATTCAAGAAGCGGTTAATTGTAATTCAGTTGTAGTGGATGGCTCTTGCATAATGCATCATCACTTAAATGAGATTAGAGAGTCTTATCCTCACCAAGAAATATTTTTTATCCTTGCTAATATCACAAATGAAACACAGTTAAAAAATGTAGTTGCTCAATGTGCAGCTTATAAAATTCACATGATAGATGAGCATTTAACTTTTGAACAAATAAAAGATAGGGTTTACTTTGAACTTTTTCAATCAAAAATTATAAAGAAAAATAAAATAGTTGGTTTTTTTGGCACCCATAGTGGTGCAGGTGTATCTACAACAGCTATTAATGTTGCAGATGTCCTGTCCAGGAGTATTGATGGGAAGGTTTTATTATTATCGCTTAATGCATGGGACCCAGCGGATTATTTTATGGAATATAAAGGGAAGTATTTAAGTGACTTAAATGTAGAATTAAAAACGGGAAGTTTAACAGACGAGCGTTTAATAGAATCAATCTATCAGTATTCTGAGCACTCTTTTTATCATTTAGCAGGGAACCGCGATATTAAGTTGCAACGATACTTCCAAACAGAGCAAATAGCCCAATTATTACAAATGGTACAAAATCACTTTGACATTATTTTAATTGATGGGGGCTGCCATTTTGATAATGCCGTTTATGCTCAAAGTTATAAAGCGAGTGAAATGAAATTTTTAGTAACAACTCAGGAACCAAAAGGCTATCTAGGGTACTGGCCACATATCTTCCATCAGATTATTGAACCACTTGGTGGGAAAGCGCAAGACTACATGCTGCTTATTAATCAAATTAGACCAGAGGTGACACTGGCCACTTATCGAGATATTTCAGAGGCATTAGATATGGATGTGTTGGCAGTTATTCCTGATGAGGCATTTTTAGGACCCACTTCCATTACACAAAAGACGTTGCTTAATCAATCAGGTGCTTCTGCAGAGTATATACGTTCTCTAGATTCAATCGTTAATTCTATAGTTGCAGGTTGTGGACTTACTCTTAGAGCAAATGTAGAACTATATCAACCAAAAAAAGGTCTACTAAATAGGATTTTTAAAAAAATCTAAGGTAATGTCCTAGTTGAGAGGGAATTTACTAACGCAAATAAAATTAAATAACATAAATATTTGTAAACAACTTTATTATCACTCAACACTAGTAATATATGACTCCGATCTTACTTGATATTTTAACAAGAATGGTGGTAATAAAAATTGACTAAAGATCTGCATGAAGTTCCATTAGAAGAAGAAAGGCCATTTGAGCTTGCAAAATGGGTAGCTAGTCAAACAAATGGAAAATCTCCCGAATCAATAGAATATGACTATAAAAAGAAAAAAGAATTTAAAGATATATGCAAGACAATAAAAAGTGATTTAGATAGTGTTATTGATATAGGAATTGGTGATAAGAACAACAATAAGAATAATGAGTGGTTGGATAGGCAGCATAATGCAATTATTGGTGATAAAACAGCTATTCACTATTTTATAGAAGAAATTCAAAAATCATTAAGGAAGTTAAATATAACTTCCGAAGACTTTCCTCACTACCACAAATCATTGGCTGAAGCAATATTTCATGAAATATGGGGTGTAAGTATTTTGGCCAAGTGGGAAATGTATCCTGGATCTGAAGCTTGCGCAATAAGGGGAACAGAACTTTGGATTGATATTGACGGAACCTTTGTACAACAGCAGGAGAAATTTGAAGACATTGCTGTTGTGAATCGAATTAAGCGTGCTTTTGTTATAAGGCGAGAAGATTCAGTCATCAATAGGGAGAATCCAGAGTTGGAAATTCAAAGAGAAGATGGCTCAAGGATTACCATGATTGAACCACCACGTTCTGAAGATGAATATATCATGTTACGTCGCTTTATCATCAACAAATTTTCACTTGATGAACAAGCTTCAAAAGGGACGATCCCATTTGAAGATATTGAAATCTATAGAGCGCTAAGTAGAACTATGTGCAATATGATTATCGCAGGAAGAGTACGTTCAGCTAAATCTACTTTTATGAAAACTCTAATTGGTGAGCGGAGCAAAAAGTATGTTGGTGCTGTATTGGAAAAACATTTTGAGCTAGCTTTGCGAAAGCACTTTCCCGATCGCTTAATTTGGGAAATACAAGCAAAGGAGGGCGACCTACATAATGCCATCCCAAGACTACTTAGGTTAGAGCATGATTACATTGTAATTGGAGAAATTCGTTCACTAGAAATAGAGGGCTACCTGATATCAACGGAACGGGGAGAACGCGGTAGTTTAGCGACATACCATTTAACTGAAGAAGACAGGGTGGTCGAACAATTAACTCGACATACATTGGATGAATTCCCCACTAGGCGTTTTGATATCGAATTAGAAAGGGTTGCTACAAATATAGATATTATAGTAACAATGGGTACTGATAGAGAACGTAAGTTAAAGAGAGTCGTAGGTGTGACAGAAATAATATGGAATACTGAAACAAATACCCATGAGATAGTCCCAGTAATAAGATATTCAACTTTACAAAATAAATATTATTATAATTCTAATATATCGAAAAGATTGCTTTATTTAATGGCAAAAGAAAATCTGCAAGAAACGAAAATATTATTAAGCTTGCTTAAAAAAAGAGAAAAATCATCTCCAATGGAATCTTTTGTGTCAGATGAAATATTAGAAGAATTTTTACTTAAGGATTTAGAAACATGATAACGAAATTCTTTTTGGAATCAGTAAGTTATATTTTGTATTTTATTTATATTGGATGCACAGGATTCGTTGTATATGAAATTATAAAGCAGCCATTAACAACAAGATATGTACATTTACGTTATCGAACACAAATAAAGCGTGCTCGAATAATTGATCATAGTCGTCCACTTCATACTCGCAGCAAGCTATATAGACATATGTATTACCTTATATCCGTAAAAAATGATGATACTGACAGTTTGAAAATATACACATTTGTTGCTTTAAGTCTTTTTTTAGGAGTGTCGAGTTTCATAATTTTTACTCTTCGCTTTGAAGACATAATTATTTCTTTATTTTTCGGATCGATCATTTCTTTACTGCCATATGGATTTGTATGGGTGAGAATGAAAAGTATTAGAAGCAGTGTCGGAAATTCTCTAAAAGATGTAGTTGAATTATTAATTCACTCCTATGCAGCTTGTGGTCGTGATATTTATCAAGCTTTAAAGATTTCCCAATCTCAAGTAGAACAGATTGAAATTAAAAGAGTATTAGTCCGATTGATTGGGGATTTACAAGTTGCAAAATCTGAAAATGAATTAAAGGAATCAATCGATTTGTTTATCTATACTAGTGGTAGTTCTTGGGGGATGCGTTTAGGAAATATCATTTTGAAAGCATATATCAATCAAGAAAATGTAGGTTCCGCTCTATTAACTTTACAACAGCAAATGATTAATAATGAAAAAATGCTTGAACAAGAAAAAATCCATTCCTATGATGTTAATGCTAATGCAATATTATCGCTAATTTTACTCCCTGTTTCTTTAATTGGTGCAAAAATAATAACAAGACCTCAAGACTGGTGGAATCTTCAATTTCAAAACAAATGGTCATTTATGATTTTAGTATTTACGATTTTGATGACATTAATTGGATTTATTATGGCACTGGTAATAAGTAAACCGAAAAATGACTTATGAGAGGGGAGAGTAGGAAGTGTCAATAAGTTTTATTATTACTAGCAGTGCTTACTTACTATCGTTACTATCTGGAATTTTTGTTTACGCAGGGATAACCACTAAAGTAGAAAGAAACCATCATAGGCTTAGGTTTCAAGATCAATGGCGTGAACAAAAAGGTGGATATATTGAAAATCGTTTAAAAAGTAAAAGTGAAAAATTATTTAAGGAGGCTGGATATCCACTAGGCTTAACAGCAATTAAGTGGGATCTTATTCGTGTAATTTGTGTGGTTTTAGTTTTTTTAAATTATGTGATTTATCCATGGTTAAACAGCGGAGGTCCTCAAATCGGGATATTTTTTCTATTGACGGTCATAACCTTATCAACCGAACCGAGTTTTGGAAAATTTTCTCTCATGTACTTTGTGTTAAATCGATTAATTTCCTATAAAAAAGCAAAGCGAAATGCAGAATTATTCTCACTATATGACATGCTAGTATCTGAAATTCAGATGATGAATAACACAAGAGTTAACATCTATTCGCTTTTAAGGGCACTAACACCATACTTCACAGAACTAAATGGAACATTAAAGAGATTAATGTCCAACTGGACATCAGATTTAGGACCGGATGAAGCATTAGATTTATTCGCAATAGAAATAGATACACCTGAAGCTAAAAGCTTAGCAACAGTTTTAAAGACTTTTGATAATAATGATAAAAAAACCATCCTTACCTCTTTAATAGGTATGGAAGACATGTTTGTTACTAGCCAAATAGAAAATTATCGGAAAAGACGGAAACTTTATGTTGATCTAGCAAATCTTCCAGTATTGGCAGCACATTGGTTAATTTTATTCAATTTTATAATCGTTATTATCAACATGGTATTAATAATACTTAATAATGCAAAAATATAGGAGAGAAATTTGAATGAATACTACCTTGGCTACGTTTTTGAAATTAGGGTTTACAGCTAGTTTAATAGTAGTACTTGTTTGGGGCCTTCTAGGCGATAAGATGATGGAATTAGCAGATAAAGTAGCTAATCTAATACCGTAAGGTGGGATACTTTGAATACAACTCTAGCAACTTTTATGAAACTCGCATTAACTGCCGTAGTCATTTCTGGTCTTCTTTATATGGTTGGCTATTCTCTATTAGAGGATGAAAGTGATAAACAAATTAAATATATAGATGAAAATATTGACGAAGGTTTAAAAAATTTCGGTAAATAATTTGATAGGAGTGAAGGGGGGGTTGCCATGAATAAAACACTTACGACATTTATGTCACTTTTCTTTACGATTACAATTCTACTCGCATTATTTATAGGAGTTGTCTTTTCAACTCTTGAAGAAAAAGATAGTCATTATTTGAATAATCTAAATAATTACCAAATTGAAGAAAAATAGGGAGATGAATTAAATGAAATCAGCGTTAGCAACTTTTATGGGTCTTGCTTTAACAGCCACAGTGATTTTTGCATTAATGTTTATGGTAGGGTACAAAGTAGTCGATGATGAGATTACGGGTTCAGGTGGGTATTCAGATACAGTGACAAAAGTGGAGAAACCACTAACTTCAGCTTCTCAAGTTCGAAAATAAAAAAACTGGTAGGAGAGAAAGCCCAAATTACTTTCTCTCTTATACTTATTCAAAGGATGGTGATATTTGATGTCTCAAACATTAGCAAAATGGATGACTTTATTTTTAGTTGTGACAATCATGTTTACTCCTATTCTTTATTATCTTGATACATTAAATCGGAAAGCAGTAGATGCAGTATTGCAACAGGGATTAAAAGAAGCAAGTATTGAGGGGTATATGAGTAACGAAGTAGTTAACAAAATGGTAGATACATTAGTAAACGATTATAATTTTGATGAAGATGTTATAGATATAGCTGGGACAACACTTTATACCCAAAGAAAAGAATATATTGAAATTACTATTACAGTTCCGCGTACTCCAGTATTTATACTAAATATTTTCAATCAAGGATCAAAAAAACTTGTAAGAAAATCAATAATAATGAGTGAATACGTTGGATAAGGAGTCTGGTATATTAAATGGGGACAGTCCTAAGAACATTTTTCCTTGTGTTAATCTGGGCCCAAATTATGGTTATGCAAACTAATTATGATTCTGACGAAACGGCCACTAGAAGATTACATAATGGTTTAGAACTTGCAGTACATGATGCTACATTACAAATTATTCCGGCCGAATTAACAGAGGGAAAAATCGTATTTGATCAAGATGTTGCAGAACAAGTACTAATGCAAACATTTAAAGAAAATCTTTTACTAGATTCAACTTTGCAACCAGAAAATGAATCTTTTTTCAATAATCAAATTAAAATTGTTTATCTTGAATACATTGATCATTCCACCCGTCCGACAGGTTATCCCTTTAATTATTATAATGCAGATTACAATCTACTTGAAATTGTTAATGGCCCATCTATTGTAGCTATTGTTGAAACCAATTCACCACGTCATTTTTTAGGGGATCCACCAATTTTAAGGCAAGCGGTTGTTTATGAATATAAAGGTCCCTTATGATTTTGAGCATTTCCTATTTGGTAAAACTAATGATTTTAGACAAAAGTATTTAGAATTTCAAAGAACTAAATTAACAAATGAGTGCTTTTCGAAAAAACATGGCTGTCTTTATGATAGCCTTTTCTTATTGTGATGCTATAGTGAAAGTGCTACCGCAATTCACCTCAAAACAAGGGGGAACAAATTTTAAAAATAGTAGTCCGAAAATAATTACATATTCCTCATACTTATAAATGGTATAATGTACCTATAAATTAATAGGAGTGGTATTGTGAAAAAAATATTATCATTTATTGTACTTGTTTTAGTTATTTCTTCTACCTCTATACCTGCGTTTGCACAAGGAAGTACAAAATTCAAGGATGTCTCTTCTAACCATAGATTCGTTAATCAGATTAACTTCTTGGTTGATCAAGGAGTAATTAATGGATTTTACGATGGGACATTTAAACCTAATGATAATTTAAATCTTGTACAAATATTAACAATGCTCTTCAAAGCAAAAGGGATCACACCTTCAACCAATGCTCCAGATCCATACTTCGCCGATATATCTAAAGGTGATAAGCATTATAATATGTTTGCCACAGCTGCTGAATTAAGAATTATTCCTTCAGGAGGCAAAGGATATGATTTCAGTATTAGACCTTATGAGCCAATTACAAGAGGACAAATGGCGAGATATATTAGTATGACTTACAATATTTCTAGATCTTGGGAGGGAAGGGAATTCAAGGATCTTTCATTTCCTAGTCCTAATTATTTTTATGCAGAAACACTTGCTGCTTATAATATTACACAAGGGTATGAAGATAACACATTTAGACCTTACGAAAAAATTACACGGGGTCAGTTCTCCGCTTTTATGTATAATTTAATGAATATAAGTGATTCATTAAAAAATAGAGAATTTACTTACAGTAACTATGACACTGAATTAGAATTTGATGGATTAATAGTAAAGATTTCTAAACCAACCAATTCTGAAAGGGACGGTAGAACGGAAACAAAATTCCATTATTCAATTAAGAATATTTCTGATTCTCCAAGGACTTTTGGTGCGTTTAAGGTCCATTATGATAAAGGTTTATATCTAGGAAACGCTCCAAGTAGCACAAGACGATTAGCTCCAAACGAAGAAGTTATTGATACAGCATCAGGTTTAATTCCAACCATTGACATACCACTTTACGGTAAGCCTTACATGATTGAGTACTCGACAAATTCAGATGAACTTCAGTGGTTTGTTGAGCCGCTTACTAATTCTTTGAAGTGGGAAGTAAATGATTAATTATTCAAATGAAGCCCTCATACTCTGTAAGATTAAGTATAAGTAATTGTACATTAATCATTATTGAAGGGTGTTTTGTCTATAATGCTTCACATTTAATAAAAAAAGCACATTACTAAATTTAATTTTAGTAGTGTGCTTTTTATTTTGATTAAATTTTATTTCTAGATTTTTTAAAAGGTGAAACATTTTACAATCACAAAGAAAATAAACATAATAAGAACATAAGTACTGTTTTGGGGAGGTGAATAATTGTATGTATAAAATTAAGAAATGACACAAATATAGGTACTTATCTTTAATTAGATAATCACCCATTTAGAGTCAAGATAAGCTCATTCACTAAACTTCTTAGCTTTTCAATTTATGAAAATAACTAAAATCATACGTTCGGAAAAAATCCTCCTTCAATTAAAGGGCAGGATTGTTTAACAAGGTTATTGAATTTATATGGGAAATACGTATGGAAGCCATTTGATACAAGGGAGAGAACTATGAAGAAAACAATTAAACTACTTATTTTCGGGATACTCTTAATATTTATGGTTATAGGAATAGTTTCTTTGTATTCTGCATCCAATACCGAGAACCAAATGTCAATTTTGAGGGTAGCTTTCAATAGTTTAACCGATGAAGAAATTGCTTTAATTACAGTAACCCCAAAGGATTCAATTGTAAAAAAAGGACCTGTTAATGAAAATATAAAAGCATCAATTGATATAAATTATGCCAAAGACCAAGTATATTCTGTTACTTTTAATAACACTGAGACTGATACCACTGGAAACCTAGTAGTTTNTATGCCAAAGACCAAGTATATTCTGTTACTTTTAATAACACTGAGACTGATACCACTGGAAACCTAGTAGTTTTTGTTGGTTTGGATAAAAAAACAGTTCTTGGGAAAGGGTTAACCAGTAAATAAAAATGGTTCTTCTTGCGTTAATGGGTGCTTAAGTGGAATAAGAAAGTATAAAAGGAACCTTCTATTGAAATATCTTTTTTATTGCCTATAAGGTCAATTATCGTGGCTAAATCACAGTCAATGTACGAAAATATCTAAAATCATACATTCGAAGAAAACCTTCTTCAACTAACGAAGCAGTTTAGTAGAACAATAAGATTATCGGAATTATACAATTAATATGTTAAAATTATTAATAAATGGGAAATAGTGGGTATTGACTTGTTGTGATAGGAGGGTGGAAATGTACCTAAATATGATGTCTATGGATAATGAGATGTTTTGGGGAACCCTTCTAATAATTATCAGTTTGATAATGGGTAGCTTAGCATGGGTTGTTTTTTCTTCTCTAATCCGTAATAACAAGAACAAAAGATATATATATTTTTTTTTATTGCTTGGAGTAGCTGTTATATCTTTAAAAAATGTATTTAATTATTCATCAATTGTTGGTTGGATTGTGGTTTTTATATATTTCATAATTCCACTCACAGATTTCATCTTTAGACATGCAAGAAAAAGGAAATTAAATTAATTTTAGTATTGAATTTATATACAACTAATAGGTGCTTAAGTGGAATAAGAACTGTCGCTTTTTTCTAACCAATAAGAGATTTAGGAGTGATTAGTTATGACACTTAAATGGTTATGGATATTGATTATTGCGTTTAGCGCTCTAGAATGGATTTCCATCCCATTAATAGCTGCATTTACAGGAAAACTATATCAATTAGTTGATGGTATATTAATAATTGCTTTTATTATTTACCCATTATTTTTCTTGATTTCTCTTTTGCTGTTACAAAAGGAGATTAAAAAAGTTGGTGCAGTAATTTTACTTATTCCACTAATCGTATATGCACCTTTGTTAATAAGCCTTCAAACGTTGCTTAAATAAAGTATTAATTATTGAGCTAACGGGTGCTTTAGTGAAAGATAAATTTGCATAAAACACCCCTTTTTTATGCAGTTACCAGGCTTCTGAAGAAGCTGAAAATGTTGATTCATCAACATTGTATAAAATCATGCATAAACGATAAAAACGGACCATTCGGAACCCCTTGAGCTCCAAGGGGTTTTATGTTTCAGAAGTTCCGGAAATTGACTTTATGTTAACTAGATTTGTATAGAGTATGCATATAAATCTCTTCAAGAAGAAGTTGGTGTAATATATGGGGTAGCGTCAGGAAAATGCGGATTTACAACGCTAAGGTTTTTGATACAAGTCTTATGAGACGCTTTGAAAGCTATTTTTTGTGGAACGAATCTATATCTCGATAGCCTTTACTCTATTGGGATTGTGAAGTGATACACTTAAACTAACGGGCAGGTTAGTTGAAGAAACGATGTTCAAGATGCGGAGGTTAAGATGAAAAAATTTCGAGGCAAGAGACGATATTTTCGCAATCTCTGGAGAGAAGTTGAAGAAGGCTACAATTACTTGCAATTTGATAACGATGCCTGGTTTGACTTTTGGCACACTCACCTAGATTTTTTTGGTATTGGAGATTACAGTAACAAGATAAGAAGAGAGCATATAAAGGCACAAATGTCCCTATATAAAGATGTATTAAAAAAGCTAGAAACGTATAAAAAGCCTTATCAATCCTGGATTTATCTAGACCTTAAGGATGCTTGTATGGATGCAGTTTATATTCATACCCCAAACCCAAATGATGATAATTTTCCTTTAAAATTGGAAAATGTAATTTGGAATCCTAATATTCCCGTCATTTACAAAGACTTAATTGACCTTGATGAATTCAAGGTGGGATACGATACAGCTTTGAAGTTCGGTGGCGGCTATTTAATCCAATCAAAGCATCAAGGCGTTAAACTTGATTGAATAACAGGGATAATTTAAAGATTGTGAAATTTTGTACTTAAACTAATGGGGTGCGTTAATTTAGCAAGCAGCATAAAAGGATCTTTAATCGAAGATCCTTTTTCAATACCCATAAGGGTGATTATGTTAACTTACTTGAAGGTCATACGTATTTCACATGGAATCATACATATATGAGTTTAAGTGAAATGAGGGTGAACAATCTATGAGTGTAGATCAAAAAGCATCCATACGAAGCATTTTAGAAGTATTAGCACAAGAAGGAGTAAAGACAGGCGATGTGGCTAAACAAATACCTGGCATAAGTGAAAAACCATTTAGACATGCATTAAAAGAGGCTGGATATGAATTTAGAAACTCTGGTCAAAAGGGTTGGTTTTTTATTGGAGAAGGTGAAGAACCCCNGTGAAAAACCATTTAGACATGCATTAAAAGAGGCTGGATATGAATTTAGAAACTCTGGTCAAAAGGGTTGGTTTTTTATTGGAGAAGGTGAAGAACCCCATGATAAAAGTATTTTTGATTATGTGAAATCGAGTTCACCTAAAGTTCATACACCTTTCACACGAAGTAATCAGAAGTTCACGGAGAGTAATAAGGAATTCACGAATCATTCACCTATTGTTCATGAGCCGTTCACCCAAGATGAAATCCATATGATTAAGGACCTGCTTAAATCATGGCAAGAGGTTACCCCAACTACACAAACCAATGAGCCAAGTCTTTATGATCGCGTCAAACAATTGCGACAAAGTGACAAAACAAGAAAGACGATTGTTATTGATCGTGTCATTGGTAAACGTTTAGATGAGTTTTGTGAAGCTGAGAGGATCAATAAGTCTGATGTGTTGCATTTAGCCTTAGCCGACTTTCTAGAAAAATATGAAAAGTGACCAAAGAAACAAAAAGGATTGGATATCTAAGAGGTACCCAATCCTTTTTTTGCCGATAATTGACTTTATGTTAACTAGATTTGTATAACGTATTCATCTGATTTAACTAACAGAGCAGGATTTAATATGAATGTTGAAGAATAAAATCCCTTAAAGGAAAAAATACGAGGTGGTTTTGTGAACCAAGATGACCAAGACAAAAAACAAATAGAAGAACATAAAAAAAATCCAATGGGCAATTTCTCAAACTCTATTAACCGTTCAATGATTGGTGATTTAGGAGCATTAACAAAAGGCGGTTGTCTTACAAGAGTTATTACTTTGGTTATAATTATTGGAGGATTACTTATCCTTTCACAATGTTCTTATTAAGCTCACAGCTATAGTAAAATAAGCATAAAAAAAGATCTTCGATTGAATGATCTTCTTTTTAATGCCGATAAGCGTGATTATGTAAACTTTTCTTGAAATAAAATAAGAGAGTTTTTTAATCTAGCTTATTAAGCAAATGGGTGTTGAAGAAGAAGCCCTCTTCGTCAACTAAAGGCAGGATTGTTGAACAAGGAAATGATAAAGTGGAATTATATAGAAAAAATGGGGAGGTGTCCGATAAATGAAAAAAGGCAAAGGTTTTCTTATAGTATCGCTCATAGTGTTATTGATGGGTTGCTCATTAAATGGCCATACAGAAAAGACGGATTCAAATGCGGATACAAGTGATAAAGCTTCCAAGGAAGGGCTTTATGTTCTAAGTATAGGAGAACAAGGAATGATGGTGGTAAACGCTATCCCTAGCGATTTTAGTTCGAATGGTGGAGAAAAAGAATTTTTTGATGCAGTTAGTTATCATTATCCGAAAGCTTCTGAGGAGCTAGAGGTCGGTCAAAGAGTGCTTGTTGAAACCGATGGCCCAATATTGGAATCCTATCCTGGTCAAGGAAAAGCAAAAAAAGTGACGGTTCTCCCAGAATATAAACCAGATAAAGCCGATTTATCAGAATCGCAAGTAGTTCGTAAAGCATTAAAAGAACTTGAGTCAGAATCTACATCAAATTGGATAGCTGCTATTAGAAATGTAACTTATGATAAGGAAAAGGATACTTGGATAGTAGATATTAAACAAGATGAAAGTATGTACGAATTTGATATAGATGATAAATAATCATGAGGCAAGAAGTTTGTTCGGAGAGAGAGGAGAAGACCACAAATTGTGGTCTTCTGAATGTACGAAAATAACTAAAATCATACATTCGAAAAAACTCCTTACTCAACTTAAGATAATGCAGAACCATCCACTAAAAACGCTTAAATGTCGATTTACAGCCTTCGTAGTGTTGGTTTGAAATAAAGGTTGATCAAAAATACCTCGCAAACTCATATTTTACAATAAATAAAAAGAAACCGTTTTGAAAAAAGATTATTCAAAATGGAGTCTTTGCCAGCAGATTTAAGTCTGGTTTTATAAAAAAGATTGATNTATTTTACAATAAATAAAAAGAAACCGTTTTGAAAAAAGATTATTCAAAATGGAGTCTTTGCCAGCAGATTTAAGTCTGGTTTTATAAAAAAGATTGATCATTTGTAAATATAGTCTTCCACAATCGCTCCCGATTGTGGAAGACTAATAATAGTAAGGTGGAATACTAAAACCAGCTCATCCAAACTAGAAATTTAAATTTTTTAATCCATTCATACTGTTTTTAAAATATGTCCATGGAATTCATCATGCTGGGCAGTTGGATGCCGCGCCAGCGGCTTACATCGCATTGGCCATATTCATTATCACCCACAGCAACCACCGTGCCATCAGATCTAAGCCCGATGGTATGAGCGCAACCCGCCGCAACCGCCACAATATCGCGCCACCCACTTACATTGCATTGTCCATGCTTATTCAAACCCACAACCGCCACTGTGCCGTCAGATCTAAGCCCGATGGTATGATTACTACCCGCCGCTATCGCCACAATACCATTCCATCCGCTTACATCGCATTGGCCATGCTTATTCAAACCCACAGCCGCCACTGTGCCGTCAGATCTAAGCCCGACCGTATGAAGGTAACCCGCGGATACCGCCACTATGTCGCTCCAACCGCTTACATTGCATTGACCATACCGATTATTACCCACAATCGTCACCGTGCCATCCGATTGAAGACCGACGGTATGCCAGTCACCCGCCGCAACTGCCTCCATATCACGCCAGCCGCTTACATTGCATTGGCCTTCATTATTTCGGCCCACAGCTACTACCGTGCCATCCGATTTAAGACCAATGGTACGACGCCAACCTGCCTCAACCGCTACAATATCGCGCCAGTCGTTTACATTGCATTGGTCATGCTTATTCCAACCCACAGCCGCAACCGTTCCGTTAGATTTAAGACCGATTGTATGAGCATTACCCGTGTTCGTCGCCATATGAACATTACCCGCCGCAACCGCCACAACATCGCGCCAGCCACTTACATCACATTGACCATATTTATTATCACCCACAGCCGTCACTGTTCCGTTAGATTTAAGAGCAACTGTATGACGACGACCCGCCGCTATGCTATCTTTAGGCCACCGTTTCACCTTTAACGTCGCCTCTTTCGGTGAAATGTAATCCATGTTTTACCTCCTAAAAACAAGACCTATTTTATTATAAAACGGCATTTTACGAATTGTACTATCCATACAAACGCCCCTTATGTAATTTAATGGTATCATTGTAAATTCAAGATGTACCTCTGAATCCTCTATACACCACAAAATGGCCCTTTAATGGAATAACTTTATTATCACTTAACATGTTCTTAAACTACAAGAAAAACCGAAATCCCTTCTTTATAAAGATAGGAGACTCCGGTTGACCTTTTTTATATTATCAACACAAAGATTGATCAAAATGGAGTTAAAATTTCTATAACATGGTGCGAAAAATACCCTTAGACAAAGATTATTTAAGGGAAAGGTTCTTTTTGCAAAGATTGTTGTTCTTTAAAATATATAGGATAATTTCGAAACTTTTCCAAACACCATCCGTCTTATAATAAAAAGGGGGAAAGACCTTGAAAAAAATTTTATTTGTCTTTTTTGGAATAATTTCAATTTTCATCGTTGGTTGTTCGAACACATTAGAAAATGAAGAACAGAGTATTAAAGTCCAAAAACTTATTGGTGATGAATATAATTACGAGGACTTCAAAGAAATTATTAATAGTGAACAAGTTATAAAAGCGAAAGAAGTATTAAATGATATTGATTGGGAAAATGCAAAAGTGGAAATGGAACGACCTCCTGATTACAGATTTGGTTTTCAATATAAAAATCCAGATATTGAAGCGAAAGCAGTGTTGTATGAACTTTGGATAAGTCCAAATAGAGACAAAGTAGAACTTGTAATCGATGCTGAAAGTAAATATGCTCAATTAGATAAGAATAAGTCAGCAATACTATTTGAAATTATTACAGGAGAAAATCTATCTGACCTAAAGTAATTAAATGAACTCAGATTAGAGGTCTTTTTTATGCTCTCCTAATCATTTCAACAGTTGTAATGACTGATTTTCGACAAGCTGAAATAAGCATCTGTTCGACTCGATTTTCAAACGCTAAGTTCTTGCCGAGTTCAAGCCATCGGAACCAGTAAAGGTTTAAATAAAAAAAGACGACCATCAATGGCCGTCCTTATTGTTATTTACTATCAAAAAAATCCACCGCAGAAGCTGGCTCCAATAATGATTAAGAGGATGAACAATACGATTAATAAGGCAAATCCTCCACCAAATCCGCAGCCGCCATCAACACCACAACCTGACATATANGCTGGCTCCAATAATGATTAAGAGGATGAACAATACGATTAATAAGGCAAATCCTCCACCAAATCCGCAGCCGCCATCAACACCACAACCTGACATATATAAACATCTCCTTTTTCTAAAGGAGGTACTACATGGACTAATTAATTGTATGTATAAAATTAAGAAATGACACAAATATAGGTATTTATCTTTAATTAGGTAATCACCCGTTTAGAGTCAAGATAAGCTCATTCACTAAATAACTTTTTTATAAACGATCAAACTTTATTTCAAAACAATAAATTATATTAAAAATTACATGAAATCAGTAGAAATTATCGTGGTAACTATTTACTACCAAACATGCTTGATTCGGAAGATTTTTGTAGACAACGAAATAATAAAAAGATAGAATTAAAAGAGAAATCAGTAAAGTATTGTAATTAGATATTCATAATTTATTAGCGGAAGCACCGCAAAATACATTTCAAGTAAATGTGTTTTGTGGTGCTTTTTTTATTTGGAGGGATATTAAATAAATTTATTTCAGTATTTTGCCAGATCATTGCTTGCGTAATATAATTATTACAAATACATAATAGAGAAAAAGAGGTAATAATTATGAAAAAAAATAAAATGTTTTATTCAGCACTAGCACTAGCAATAGCAACTCCGTCTTTCGTTCATGTTTCTGCAGCTTCAACCGCTACACAATTCAAGGATATCAGTACTAATTCGTTTGGCTATGATGCGATTACAAACCTTGTAAGTAAACAAGTTATCTACGGATATTCAGACGGTACATTTAAGTCTAATCAAGCAGTTACAAGAGGACAGTTTGCTACTTTCATAGCGCGTGCGTTAAATTTGCCGACAGGAGATAGTAATTTTAAAGATTTACCTAAATCTAAGTCTCTATATGCTGATGTATCAAGGGCAGCTAAAGCAGGAATTATTCTGGGTGATACAAAAGGGAATATTTTTCCTGATAAAGAAGTTACAAGAGCGGAAGTTGCTGTTATGGTAGATCGCGCTTTGACATTGAAAGGAAGCTATACAAAACAAAAGGATCTAGTCTTTACTGATAGTAAAAACATACCTTCCTTTGCTTTAGAATCAGTAAAAAGGATGGCTTATTACGGAATCGTTGCTGGAAAAGGGAATAATACATTTTCTCCTAATGAAACCGCAAATCGCGCTGAATCAAGCGTATTTATTTTTAGGATGTTAAATTTATTGGATTCTGAAATCATTACCCCTGGGCCTGAAATTCCGGCAGAACCAGAGAAAGAATATCCCAAAGGCGATATAAGAAACTTCTCTTATGATGAATTAGTTGCTGATGTAGGTACATGGGAAGTAATCCAAAGAAGTGGTGGGGATGGTTCGATTACGGTTATCGATGCTGTTAAAGAAATGCGCGAAGACATATTTAAGTTACCTAATGATGCTCCTGCATTACTGCTATCCCCTAAAGAATATTTTGATTCTTATATAAGACTATTTAAACAAGGAGGCACTTATTACGCACAAGCGTATCCATTATTTGAATTTACAGCCATTAATGGTGTTCCTTATAGACATACAGACTATTATCCAAGCTTCTTGGAAAATCCTGAATTTGTACAAGAGATAAGGTTAAACAACAATATTCCTAATCCACCAAAGGAAAATGGGAAATTCCTAATTGATTTACCTGGAGCTAATCGTGATGTTGTTACTTATGAAAATAGTAAGGTTAAAACTGAACGTATTTCAGCTATTGCTAAATATAGTAACGGTGAAGTTTATACAGATATAAAAGGTTTATTTAATGATACTACACTTGTGGATGTTGCTTCAGATGGCCTGACTATTCAGTTTGGTGATAAAACGTTAAACCTCCAATTAAATAGTAATGAAGCAACTTTAAATAATCAAAAAGTAACATTAAATGGGAAAGTGTATGCTGAAAATGGAAATGTGTATGTACCAATGAAATCTGTGGCTAATGAATTAGGGATTTATTGGAGACAAATGGATCTGGCAAAACGTTGGGAATTCGCAAACTACCCATTAGAGAAGGACATTCTTGGCTGGGAGGAGTGAGGATGTTAAGTGAATCTAAAAGCTAAAAAGAAAGCTAAGAGAAAGAATCGTAAAAAGCCAATTGCAGTGTTAATAATTATGATCTATATAATCAATTTCCTTCCGATTCCTAATATAGCTACTTTAGTAGATGCTGCTTCTTTTGCAAAAAATGCTAAAACTAATATTGATTCTTTTCTTCAAATTATAACGGGTGAACAATGGAAACAAAATGTACAAGGAAAACCTACTGGAACAAGATATAGTATTAAACATCCTTCCAACCCATCTTTAAATTTTGAGGATTATATGTATGATATGAATTATTATATTGATGTACAAGGATATAATAATAAAAGTCCAATGAGTTTGAAGCGATTGGATAAAATGATGCCTTTATTAAGACCTATTCATAATGGTGCGTTAGGAAGATTGGTTTTTATTCCTTCTGATGCTGAATATTGGGCACTTAATTTTAATGGTGATAAAGACTATGTGAAAAAAATAATGGGAAAACAAAGTATCGATGTACTCAATAATACCACTTCCAAGAGGATTGCAAGAGGTTATATTAGAGATATTGCGCAATGGTCAGGAGCTAAAGTGGATATCCAAGGTTTAAGGGAATTTGATACTGGTTCAGGTAACGAATTTTCAAGAGCCCTTATTACAACTACTTCTTATCCAGATGTAACGTTAACAGTACCTAATAAGGCAAAGGTAAATGAAGCGATTGAAATCACATATAAAGGTCGAGAATATTATCCTTCAAGTGAATATGGTGTGATTCCTTATATTGCATGGGTTTTAAAAGTGGATGGTAAAGTTATTGACTCATCAATGAAATCTAAAGATAGTTTTAGTCTAACTAAAAGTTTTACCTTTGATAAAGAAGGTACATATAAAATTAGTTTAGAAGTAGTAGATCAAGTAAATAGAAAATTTAGTGCAACTAGTCAAATTTCGGTAGGGAATGTAACACCTCCACCACCTCCAAAGGATAACAAACCACCAGTTGCTAAGGTAAGTGTATTACCTCATTATTATTGGCCTGAAACGGTTGATATAAGCACAATTTCCTATGATCCAGATGGGGAAATTGTTTCTGAAGAAATGTTTATAGATGGACAATCTATTACAGGGAATCAATGGAAATCATCAAGAGTTACAGAAAAGATTCCACATACAGTATATTTCAGAAATATGGATGATGCTGGGGAAACGGCAGAAGATTCAGGTGGTTTTGAAATTTGGCCTACACTTCCTACTGCAGCAGTTAAATTAGAAGGTACATTAAAAGAGAACCGAGCAGTGGTTTTAGATGCAAAAGCTTCTGACTTGGTTTCACCAGTTGATATTGCACCTATTAAATATAACTTAACCACATGGAAAATCGTGCCGGTTAGTGATGGGTTAAAATTAGATGATATTAAAATTCGTCCAAGTGCAGACCCTTCCATTAAACAAGTTTTATTTAAAAAAGCAGGTGTATATCAATTACAACTCACAGTAACTAATATTTATGATGAAGTGAGTGAGGTTTTAGTAAAAGAGCTAGATGTACAACCTGATGAAGCCCCCTTTTCTCGCTTTACCGTTGATAAATCCGTTCATTTACGTGATAAAGATGCTGGACAAACTGCAAAGATAACATTAACCGATGGAAGTGTATCTTTAGATAATGATACTATAAGCCAAAGAATTTGGTATGTTGAGTTTGATGCGAATAATGACGGTGTTTTTGGGACAGCAGCAGATGGAGGCAAACAGGTCATCTCTAATGAGAATGAAACTACTGTAACGTATAAAGCTAAACACCTGGGGCATTACCGTTTTTCATTGTTTGTTAAGGAGAGCTTTGGTGAGCCAACCTATGAAGAGTTTGTTCTACCTGAAGATTATAGGAGTGACGATTCAGACGTTATAGATAAAGATGGTTCAGTCGAGGTATATATGAAACCAGAAAACTTTAATATACCGACATCTGAAACAGCAATTCAAATTAGTAACGTACCACCGATTATTGATTTTGGTGTAAAACGACAAAATTCAATGGAAGTTGTCCTAGACTTTGCTGGTATGGATGTGGCAACAAAACAGCATAAATCTGGTTCAAGACCGGGTGGTGGTGTCAATAATGGCGGTGGAGGGGGAACCTTTAATCACAATTATTACACCATTGACGAACAAGCGAAAAATAGCCTTTCGGCCTATGCAGGTTCTTTGGAAGCAGATCTTCGCTTAAAAGGTTTAGATGCAACGGTCAATGTTAACAATTGTTATTATCATAAACTCGATTTAGATGGTGAGTGTGTACAGAATATACCTAATTGGAATTATGTTGATTATGGCAGCTACACGTATTCTAGTTATTCAGGAACTTCTCCATATTCAGGCAGTTGGGAAGTTGTATCCCAATCTTCCGAACCTATTATGCAGGTTACATGGTGTTACTCGAAATATTGGTTTGTAAAACCAGATCATCCGTCTGGTAATGGAGGGTATTGGGTAGAACATTCTCACGCACCTCCTTGTACAGATAGTTCTAGTGAACAATGGTCACAAGTAGGAACTAATTATTCAGCTTCCATTCGACAATGGGTTCCGGACTATAGATTTGTAATAACAGGATATAGCAGTTCTGGGTGCACTTATGAAGAACAAATTGATACTACAGATTTCACACAAGGATTTAGTGATTACAATTTTAAAGATGTTCCCTATAAGTATTATTTTAGGATGGACGAAGACCCTTGGACCTGGAAAAGTAACACAATAAAAAAGAATCTCGTAATCAACAAAGCAAAAAATGAGGGTATCTATCTTTGGAGTAATTCAAATAGTAGTTTACGTACAGACGCGCAAAGTCTTATAAATGCTGTTGGTCAGGGAACTTACACACAATATTCAAGTTATTTGCAGTCGAATATTGAAAAACTCCGACTAGAATTATTGAATAAATTTATGATCGAAGAGGATAGTGAATCTTTCACAATTGTTTTGGGGGATAAATTAGATTATACAACCGTATATGAAGATTTTGAAAATGACCCTGAACTACAAAGAGAATGGAAATTTGTACATGATCCAACTTCTGTTAATGGAAGAATTATAGATGCTCAACCTAATGGGCCTATTGCTCAAAGTGATCTATATATAAATTCTCCTATGCAGTTAAATGAAGTTGGAACGTATAATGTTACGCTTCGTGCTAAGGATAATCCATTATCGAATACTGGAAATGATGCTCGGTTCTCGAACTATCGTAAATGGTCTGATGAAGAAATTGTAAGAGAATATAAGATTAATGTACATAGAAGGCCAATTGCGGATTTTATTCCAAAGGTTGAACCTGGAACATTAAAACTTACTTTAGATCCTTCCACTTCTTATGATCCAGACCATCGTGATAATTGGTCAGAATTAGGTATTGCAGAGAGAGGTATTGTAGAGTATACATGGGAAAAATATGTAGTAGATGGTGTGGAATATAAAGGCACGCCACCAAGTACCCTACAGCCATTTAAAGATTATTTTATAACTTTAAGAGTTAAGGATATTGATGGAGCTTATGGGACTGTTACAAAACATATTTCTACTAAAGAAGTAAATTTAAAGCCTATCGCTTTGTTTGATTCTCCTTCCTTAGTATTAACGGATACCATACTAAATGATCCTAATACACCAAACTACATCTTAGATCGCAGTTATGATCCTAATGGAGACCCTTTAACAAATTATAATTGGACAATCAAGCGTCAAAGTGATGGTGCATTGTTATGGTCAGGTTCAAACTATCCAAAGAGTTTTCAAGATATAGGATTAGGAACGGGTAAATATTTATTAGGCTTAACTGTATGGGATATACCTAAATATCCGCCAGCTTTACAAAGTGATTTGTATGAAAAAGAAATTACGGTTGTTCATAATAATCCGCCTAAATCTTGTTTTGAACTGAGCCAGGGTGTTATATCACCTTCAAGTATTTTATGTAATGATGGAATGGTTAGTCCATACACGCTGCTTGTTGATACACCTAATATTTATACGGATAAATCGTCTGATCCAGACGATCATCCATTAATTAACTATTCATGGGACGTAGAAAAATTAAGTGAAACTAATAAGGTAACAGAATCATGGAATACTGGTTCTGCCCCTATAGATTTTAGTATATTTGGTGGTATTGGAAAGTATCGAGTAACTCAAACCGTATTTGATCAACCTCCTGCTCCTTTACCTTCTTTGAGTGATAGGATTTCTAAAATCTATAATGTAATCAGGGGACCACAAGCACCTTATGCAATGTTTGAATACGCGCCACTTTTACCTATAGGTGGTGATACTATTCAATTGACAGACCAATCTTGGGATGAAGATGGAAATGTAATCAAATGGGAGTGGGTGTTCGAAGCACCAAACGGGACAAAAACTACTCAAACCGTGCAAAATCCTAAAATTACAAATGCTCAGGTTGGAAAATATAAAGTAACATTGAATGTGTGGGATGATACACTACCAGCTAGTCTAAAATCTAAAGTACCAGCTTATAAAGAGATAGTGGTAAGCTCACCACCGTCAAATAAACCTCCAGTGGCATTATTTGTATGGGAACCTTTTGAGCCATTCTTAGGAGAATCATTCACACTGGATCCTGACGCTTCCTACGATTTAGACGGTGAAATTGTTTCATACCAATGGCAAATACGTTCAAAAGAGGGGAATATTACAAATAGTAGCACCAGATATCCATCTATTGAGGCATCATCTGAATACTACGATATAACGTTAACTGTTCGTGATAATGATGGTGCAACAGCAAACACGACACAAAGGATAAATGTTAATATAGCGCAGTTAATTCCGTTTGTGACACATACTGATAAATGGAGAGATTATTGGGCTTCAATTGGGGAAAGTCCTGATGTGAATAAATTCCTCGCTGGAGAAAAGTTTGTTATAAGGTTAAAAACGACTCCTGCTAATAGAGTTGACGGAAGAATTGATTTTGGGGGCCAGATAGGAAAGGTAAATATACCTAGCTCGTCATTCAAATTAATTAGTACAAGTAAATACGAATATCTGTGGGAAACTACTTTATGGCAGGACGATTTTGAAAAAATCAGTAATGGAGAGTACGCCTTTGAATTTAAGGGGTATCACCCAGTTAATAACCCATATGTTGAATCTTCAGGTATATATATGATTAGAATTGAAGGAAATATTTTTGAAGCGTTGAATTTCCATAGGAATTTCTAATTCGTTAAAAACCAGCTGCAAATTGATTTATGCGGCTGGTTTTTTTGTAAAATTCTATTCAAAAAACAGTTTGTTGTGATATTAAGTTATTTACACACTGATGAAGATTTTTGTGATAAATCCTTCATCTTAAGTAATAAACCATAGACAAAGTGGGTAATAAATAGTAAAATATACTCATATAAAAAAAGCGCGGAAGGACCGCAAAACAGCATTTAGGCTGTTTTGCGGTCCTTTTTTATTTTTAAAAAAAGGAGTGTTTCTCATTAGCAGTTATCTTAGTATTTTTCAAGAACAGCAAAAAAAAGAACAGCAAATAAAGATGAATAGTAAGGATATAGAAGATATTCGTCATTTTTTACGAAGTGTTAAAAGAAAGGAATCGTGGGTAGTAAGGCAACTTAATATTGATGAAGTTGCTATGAAAAATTTAATTATAAATTCAATGAGAAAAGAACAAGAATTATTAATGAAAAACGTAGAAGAAAATAAACAAATTAAGAGTTTAAAGAAAAAAATGCTAACAAATGATTTCAGAAAAATTGTAGCTATATTATATACGGAGAGGGGATATTCTGCGAATGAATTTGCTTCAGAACTCGGCTTCTTTGAAAAGGACATTATAGACATCGCTAATATAGGGATTTGTTCTGATAAACTACTTGACGAAATATGCAAATACTTTTCTCTGATAAAAACAGAGCAAGTAATGAAGAGTATGGCCCCTGAAGCGGCAGTATCCCTCCATGAACTTGCATTACAAAATTAATTTAGACTTTAGATAAATAATACTACCTGATTTAGGAAAAAACGAAGTACGAGGAGTTTAAATATAATGACAAATAACCAATTAAAAAAACCGAATTTCGTCTTGTTGAAACAAGTGGATGGAAAAGGTCCATTAGTAAAGGTAACAATATGTAAGCGCACATTTCTGATACTGGATGAAGAGATCCTTACTAAAGCTCCCAAAATACCTTTGGTGGAATTCTGTCAATTACTTGATGAAGGTAATCGCTTTTTTAATCAATCAGTGAGTTCGAAGCAGTACGTGTGTAGTGACAATAAAGTCGTTTAAAAGTATTGAATATAAGACACAGAATATAGCATAGACAATGGAGGTTGTTATTTTTGGGGAAATTAGTTTGTTCTACAACGAATAGTTATTTGCAACAATTAAGATATTATCAACAACTTCAGTTAGATGGTACCGAGTTTAGGAATGTTGTAGGAATTACTAAAGAATTTACTCGAATTCTAAATACCAAGTACGGAGCTACTCTCATGCCTAACTCAAAAGAAAGTTCAAATTTAAAGGAGAATTTTTTAAGGATCGGTAATTGTAAATTAGAAAAACAATATTGGGATTTAAGGCGTTATTTAAATGCCGGGAATTTAAAATATGTTGTGTTTGCACTATATACAGAAGAAGGTTTAACCGCTAAAGAATTTGGAGAAAAAATTAATTATACAGGGAAAGATATTATTGAATTCATGAGGGAGGATCTAATTACTTATAAATTACTAGATGCCATATGTGAATATTTTGGGATTTTAAAAACGTCAGACTTTGTTAGATATATTAATTAATTAATGTTATTTAAACGCCTTTATTAACCTTTTTTAAACAACTATTTATTAAAATCATCTTTATTATTTCTACACAGTACGTTTTGTAATAAATTCACTTGGATTCCCAATATGGTGAAAAAGAGGATTAACAACTAATATCAATATTATTCCGCTATGAAGAAAGCTCGTTAGAATATATATTATACTATCTCCGCTCGTATGAGCCGTACTCACCCTTGAAAAGTGAACGATGCCTCAACTTGCTTTCTATTTGGAGTGTGTGAACCCCTTAACCCACCCCTTTAGCACAAAATGTGGAAGGATGATGTTTTAGGTGGACTTTCACTCCACCAGGTCAAGCGCGCGGTAAACCATCACCCAAACAAACGATGGAATGAAATCGAATGAAAATAATAATTCGAAGAAATGTAATCTATTCGAATCGAGTAGATTAAAATAAATGATTTCGTAATATTAAATGGTCCAGGGAATAATAAAATGAATTCGAAAAAAGAACAAAACCGGTTGTTCAAGGAAAGAAATAAGGAAATGCAGGAGTTGTGTGCACAATCCTAGAATAGATATTCTACCGAGTTTTTCGATAATGATGGAAATATAGACCCTATTGGTTCCTACGCATCATTCATAATTAAACTCTAATTTTGTATTAGAAGGTGAGAATATGAAAAATAAAGAAAAAAATGTGGATATAATTAAGTTTGGCCTTAACCAACGAGAATTTCTTATATTATTTTTATTACACGAGTTATCATACGAAATGAACTACCCGAAATCCCTGCATGAAAAATTAAGTGTCCAGTTTCCTGAAAAGATTTATAGCTATGATTACGTGTGCAAAGTGGCCAAGCGGATGGCTGGTGAAAAGTACCTTCTTTTAAAGCCTGCGGATAGAAGGAATTATTTTTATATGACCGATAAAGGACATGAGCTTTACTCCTATTATAAAGATTCATTATATAGTCAACTGCACGAAATTAATCTTGTCCTCGATCGTTTTTTACGAGATTTAACAGGTTCAGGACCGCTCCACCCCGTTGAAAAACAGCTTCCCAATCAGTACAAGGCTCACTTTTCAAAATTAGTATCTATAAGAGATTTAGTCAGGTACGTTACTCTAAAAGAAGCTAATTTGAGGCATAGCATTTCCGTGAGTGAAATTAAAGAACTTCTGAAAATTAAATTTGGCTGGGAATCAAGTAATAGCTATCTGTATGATATTTCTGCAGAGATGGAGAAAAGTGGTCTGCTTACTGGAGAGTGGGAAAGAGAGAAACGGTCTAGGAGATTATTAAGAATCACAATAGATGGTACCTATTACTATAGGGAGCTTGAAAGTCTTACTAAACAGCAGCTTTTAATAGTGCAAAAAAGTCTAAAACAAATCTTAACATTATTAGATAGTAAATAGATTAGAAAATTGGCCATCATTAACCATTTTTGAGTATGTTGTTATGATAATATTCTTCAAAATAAACAAGATTTGAGGGAATTTGCCCGTATATACAATTATGTTTAAGATAAATAGAAAAAAGGGGTTGTAAGAATGACTAAGCCTACAATAAAAGGACTCGATCAATTAGACGTAGCGGTACTAACTGAAAAAATGATTGTCATCAATGGAATGATTCAATACGGAACATCGGAAGAGAAGAAAAGAGCAATAGAAACACTACAATCTTTGCAAGGCACTATACTAGCGTCAGTTAATCAAGAAGCATTTAACCAAGCCCGTTATGACCTAAAGCTTTCTTCTAGTGATCTTAATTTTACAAATACATCTCAGATCTTCACAGAATAAATGATAATAAATCACCACCCTAGAAAGAATATCTATAAAAAAGAATGTTGCAATTGAATTGAACCGGATTACAAAGTACTTCTAATTGCAAAGAAAAAATAGAAGAGATTAAAAAAATAAAAGTCTTTTAATGTAAACCAAAATAAAAATGAATTCTAATAGATATTTTAAAAGTTCAGTGAGTTATGCTGCAGAAAAAAGGAGAATCAACATGTCTAGTTGGAACGTTACGGTTATACCACTTAAAACTAGTGGGTTAGCAACTGCTTTATTAATTAATGCAGAAGATATTAAAGATGCAATTCAACAAGGGGAAAAATACGGTGTGGTGGTAAAGGCAGTACATAAAGAGATGGAGAGGAATTATATAGATGTTTCTTGAATGGAATGGCGAAAACGTATCTAAAGAATAATCCAACTGATACAAAATGCGACAAAGGGGAGGGTTCAATTGTTGAAAGGTCCGACTTTCATTGAGGGTTTATTGTTATTTGTTTTGTTATGTCTCATAGGGTGGCTAGGATCTTATTTATAGTGATCTGACACAATCTGAGAGGGAGAAAATTGTTGCAGTACGAAGTTATAGAGTAATACATATAAAATTTCAGGAGACAAACTCACATGAAAAATGCTAAAAAAGTAAGTCATAAAGAAAAATGGAACGTTTATTGGTATTTATAAGGAAAGGGCTCCAATATTTATAGATCCGAACGCACCAGATATTAAGCCTAACATTCTTGTATTCGGAGAAAGCGGTTCTGGAAGGGCATATCAGTTAAGATATAAGGAGGTTATCAGATGATAATTGAAGAAAATAATGAGTTTGTAGGTTTTATTAATGGTTTGATTTTAAGTGTTCATTTATGGGCAATAATTTTAATCCCTTTTTTTTAGTGATATTGCAATTAAAACCTAAAAATTCTTTGGAATCGAAGGAATAAAAACTAAATGTCACATTTCGAATATTAATTTAGACTTCTCTTTTTGCTTCACGACTTCATTGTTATTAAACTTGATTGGCCCCTCTTTTCTAGTTTTATCCTTCAAGTTCCCCCTCCTCTCCTCCATTAAAAGATATTAATACACATAGTATTTATTCGAACTTTTAATAATGAATCTGTATTTTCTGAGTATTGAGGAATGTATTTCTATTATTCTCACTAATAGTATATAATAAGCATATATTTACTGTTTATTTAATTTGCCATCACCCAAGCGGGAGATGAAATTTTCGGACTTCAAACACTTATTCAAAGTGATTAACTACGTATGTAGATTGAGTTAATCATAAATTGGATAAGTGTTTTTTTGTGTCCAAAAATACTTAAAAGGAAATCGAAAGAAAAACTAAAGTGAATCTGAACAAAACTATACAAGAAAAGGGGAATAAAAATGTATACATTCATGTATCCAGATTTGATGATTACTGAAGTTCTGAATTCTATTAAAGAAGTTAAGGAATACGTTTATAAATTACATGAGGAGTATCACTGGTTGGCTAGCAGTACATGGGATTGGAAAGATGCTAAGGTACTTAAAAATGGAATGGTTATCGGCTTAGTTAGTTATAACGGGCGTGTTTGGGATATTAATGATGAAGATAATGAGATTATCGATTAGTTCACATTCAATGGACGTCAGTTGTGAACTAAAGGTTGAATGATTAATAGGGGGTTTTAAATATGCAATATGAACAAATTATGAAAGATTTAAACGCAATATAAAATTGATTTTTGATTAGGAGTCCGACTAAACTGGACAGTAAAAATGCGTAATAAACACGAAAGGAACTGAATTAAAAATGAGTTATACTAAATTACACGCAGTTCAAGCAGATATTATCTTTAAAGCACTTTATTATACCGCCAAAAATGAAGGTATTGAAATACCGAAAGAATTGATCGAAACATTTGAGATACTAGCAGAAGATAACCCAATGGAAACACACGCATCACATACTGTTGAAGTTATGGAATATCTAAGTGATTTTATTAAAAATAGTCGTGACTATAGCACATATTTCATGATAGAAGATGATGAATAACATTTTTTATAAAAGTACATTTTTCTTTCTGTGGCTATACGACTATGATGTTCATCAGAAAGAGATATGTTTTTATATCAGGTACTTTGTAAGGAATCTCAAATTAAAACATATAGAAAATATTTAAACTTTTAATAATGAATCTGTATTTTCTATGTATTGAGGAATATACTACTGTTGTTTTCATTAATAGTGTATAATAAACATATATTTACTATTTATTTAATTTGCCATCACCCAAGCGGGAGATGAAATTTTCGGACTTCAAACACTTATTCAAAGTGATTAACTACGTATGTAGATTGAGTTAATCATAAATTGGATAAGTGTTTTTTTGTGTCCAAAAATACTGAAAAGGAGGGATTTTCAATGAGAAGGCTTTACTATTTATGCATAAATTTGATGGTATTCGAAGGGATACAAGTAGCCTTATATTCTTTTAAAGGAGATTTTCCTCAATTTGTAACACATGGTTTTTATATGTTGCTTTGTTCATGTGTTCTTAACACAATAGGCAGGAGGAGTGAAGTCATATGAAGTCAATTCATGTGTTATTTGGAAATGAACCGTATCTAATCGAAGAGAAAAAAAGTAACATCATACATACTGTGTTGAATGAAGAGGAAATGGAATTTGGAGTGTCTATTCATGATATGAGGGAAACACCGCTTCATGAAGCTATAGAGGATGCTCAGACCCTTTCCTTTCTAGGAGGCAAACGCGTTGTCATATTAAAAGATTCCTACTTTTTAACCGGTGAACAGGTTAAAAAGAAAATAGACCACGATGTAGATTTATTACAAAAGTACGCTGAAGATCCAAATGAAGATACAACTTTAATCTTGACTGTATCTCACGATAAATTAGATGGTAGAAAAAAAGTTGTAAAAACTTTAAAGAAATTCGCTGATGTTTTTGAATCAAAACCGCTTTGGCCCAATCAATTATACACCTGGGTACAAAAGTGCGCTAAGAATAACGGTGTTTCTATTACCGAAGAATCAAATAACTTACTCACAAACTTTATTGGATCAAACCTTTATAGTTTAGAGAAAGAAATTCAAAAAATGTCAGTGTATTTAGGTGGAAAAGGAGAAATAACAAAATCAGTGGTTGAAGAATTAGTTTCACGAACACTTGAACAAGATATATTCAAATTGATTGATCGTATTGTACATAAAGATATGAAAAATTCGTTTGACTTGCTTGGAGATATGTTTCGTCAAGGTGAAGATCCAATTAAGATATTGAACCTTTTAGCGAGTCAATTTCGCAAAATTTTTCAAGTAAATCAGTTGGCTTCTTTAGGCAATTCTCAATCACAAATGGCTGCATCATTAGCATTGCATCCTTATGTAGTACAAATAGCATCTAATCAAGCTAAGGAATATAAACTTGAAGATCTACTAAATATATTATCCCAACTAGCTAATCTTGACTTCCAAATGAAAACAGGACGTGTAGATAAACATATTGCACTTGAAACTTTTATAACAAGACTAGTCTAATTGATTTTTTGAGCAAGCACTACAACTTTTTTAAGGAGAGAAATATATTATGAGAAAAGAAACATTAGTTCAAACAACACCAAAATCACTTGCTGAGCGTTATAGATTAAGAGCGGCTGCAAACGAAATTGCAAACCAAGCTAACAAACTAGAAGAATTAAAACAAGCAAAACGCGCACATAGCAGAAAAGAGACTTTAGAGATGGTTAGTTTTTTTTGTATAGCTAGTTTCCTTGGCTTGTTAATGGCAGCAATAATCCTATTTCTAATTCCAGTACAGTGAGTGGTAATTGAATGTGATAAATAATTTTTATATTTATTGAATTTTTAAAATTGGGAGGTCCTACTAAAGGGCCTTTTTTATTTCTCAAAAAGACTAATAAGGTAGGTTAGAGTTAATATGAAGAGAGAATTAGAATCTGAGAATTTTATGGACTGGATGTTTAATAAGGAAGAAAAAATTGAAGAATTTAATAAAATCATCGAACATATGAAGATGGTGTACCTTTCTGAAACTAAAGACTGGATTTTAGGAATGAGTTTTGGTAAGGATTCATCATTATTGCTTTATTTAGTTTGGAAAATGCTTGAGAGGTTACAGCCAAATGAGCGGCATAAGAACGTTTATGTAATAAGTGCTGATACAAAGGTCGAAACTCCATTGATGAAAAATTACGTAGAAAAAAATCTTATAGGAGTTAATAAATATGGTGCGCATTTGGGTATCAAAACTGTTTATGTAACACCAGAAATCAAGCATTCATTCTTTTATAATGTTATAGGAAAAGGCCTGGGGGCTCCTCAAGGGAATAGTAGGTTTACATGGTGTTCTTCTAAAATGAAGATAGCACCCATGAATACAGCATTAACTAAAATATTATCTATGCAATCAATATCGTTTAGTCAGGACAGTTATGATGCTACTTTATTGCTAGGAACTCGTTTAGATGAATCAGAAAAACGAGCAAGGAAAATTCGGAAATATGAAGTAGATGATTACTTTGGGCGTCATACTACTTTCAATAATATAAGAGTCTATAATCCAATCAAATTAGTGAACACTTCAGATTTATGGAATTACATGGATCTTGAAGTAAAAGTATTTCCATGGGGAATATCTTACCTGGAATTGAGATCTATGTATGAAGATGGTAAGGAATGCCCTATAATACGCTCTGCACAAGATAAAGCTTGTGGTGGGAGTAGTCGTAATGGATGCTTCACATGTTTGATGACTGGCAGGAAAGATCCGATGCTTGATAATTTAATTGAGAGAGGTTATACAGACGCAATCTATCTTGCAGAATGGAAGGCATACCTTTATGATATTTCGAACGATATTCGTCATAGAGAACCGCTTAGAAGGAGAGAGTATGAAACATTTTTAAGAGCTGATGAATTACAATTTCATTCTATATTTCCAGACGAAAATAGTCAACTTCAGTATGAAGAGAGTTTTAATAATTTCAAAAGAACATTTAAAGGAAACGAAAATGGAGAATACCGACCAGGTGGTTTCGCATTTCCTGTACGGAAAAAACTATTAGAAAAACTGTTATATTGTGAAAATAGAATTCAGAAATCACTTATAGAGGAAGATGAACTTCGTGCAATTCTAAACGCCTGGGAAGAAGATGGGTACTCTGTAAAAAGAGATGAAATACAACCAGTAAATCATCAAATTGAGTCTACTTTGGTATTTAAACCGGACTGGTCCATTAATTATGAAGCATCTACTTTGATTTCCCCAGTATTTTTTGTTGAGCAATATTTTCGGTTAGAGGCGAACGAGTTACTAGCCTATTATAAAGAGCGGCAACAGTATACAGGGAAACATCTATTCTGCTATTTCGATCATGATGAAGAACCAAAAAGAAAGCAAGTATGGAACAAAGCGGTTTTTATAATAAATGAAACAGATATTTGGACTCAAGAAGAAGCTAATAGATTTGTTGTGAATTGGCTTTATTTAGAATATGGAGATAGTAAAGGTATAAGTGGAAAACAATATACCAAAATGACCGATGCTAGTTATCATGCACTTATGAAGCATCTGTTGATACTAAATATTAAAGATGCAAATATCATAAATCACATTGTAAAAACTATTTAATGAACAAATTTAAAATATAAGAATGTAAGGTTTTATTTGCAATCAATTGTATTTTACTAATTTTTCGGTATAATGATATTAAAATATAATTTCTTACGAGAGAAGGACTCTCCTATATCATATAGGGAGAGTCTTTTTTTTACATACTAGAAGTTCATTTACCCCAAACTAAAATGAAAGCTTTATACGATAGATTACCGGAACTTGCATTTGATGAACCATCTAATAGTATAAATTTATTCGAAATTAACAGAGATTACCACAAATAATTAATTCATGGTAAAGTAATTATTAATATAAATCATCTGGAGGCGTTCACATGGTTCTGAATTTAACTCATTATCCTAAAACTAAGGAATTAGTAAAAGAATACGAAATGGAAGATTCTATAAAAGAAATTCGCTGGATTAATACGAGTAGAGAGGAATCAGCAGTGAATCTAGCTAAATTATATACTACAGCTTTACTAGCTCAAGCACCTAATATTCTAGCTAGAAACAAAGCCAGAATGTTCACGGATCAACTATACTGCTCTGTTGGTAATCAAATTCACCTATTCGCAAAAGAAGAAGGATGGGACGAACTCGGATTAGAAAACGAGGATATTGTTAGATTATTTAAACACTTGGAGCTTGGTGGTAGCCGCTATTCATAAATATAAAAGAATATTCTTCCTATTTAAGAAAAACTAAAATATTTCTTACCAAGTCTAATATGTATATTTAAAACTTATAAAGCTTTTATTTCTAAATTTAATAGCTGAAACATAGGTAGACGTTAGTAAGAGAAGAATAACAATTTTTTCATAAGATATATATTTATAGGCCTTCTAATACATAATAAAAAACAGTATACAGTTTGGTTAGTTACATTATAATTCATTTGTACCTAAGAATGACTTTAAAGAAACAAACTTCTGAAGATGATGGAGTTTGTTTCTTTGTTGAGAACATGAATTTAGCACTTTGTTCCAAATGAGCTTTGAACTATACTGAAAAGGAAGGAGGGTGTTGAAGATTGATAAAATAAGAGTGGGTTACCACATAAGAAATTTACGTAAAGAAAAAGGATTAAAATTAAAAGATTTTGAATCTATATGTTCTATTGGAAAAATGTCCAATATAGAGAATGGGATAACTGAAGTCTCTGATTCTGAATTAGAATTAATCTGTGAGCGGTTAGATATAACTGTGAAAACTTTCAATAGTGAATTTACTAAGACTGCATATTCTGAAACAAGAGAAAAGCTACAAAATATAGAAGATGCTTTATATCTAGGTTCTTATACACATGCGAAACAATTACTACAAGCTGTAAAAAAAGATATGGAGGCAAATGCACCCTCAGAATATCTTGACAATTTAATTATTTATTCTTATTTAAAAGGTGAGTATTCATTCTTAATTAAACAATTCAAAAACAGTATATACTCTTTAAATTTATCTATATCTTCTCAAGTTAGCAATGAGGAAGAACATAAGTATCAAGTTAAAGCTTTAAACTTACTAGCTAACATCTATTTTCAACTGGGGGATAATGTAGCAGCGGAAGAACTAATTAATAAATCTCTACTAATAAAAGTTAAAACCGATGAAATGTGGAAGTCACTTTTTAATAAAGCGGTTATTGAAGCCTTTAGGGGAAACAGTCAGGAATCTAGAATGTATATATCAAAAATCAAGAAAGAATCAATACTCGGAAGTGGGAGAGTCTTATATCTATTATTTCTTTTAGAGGTACTTGATGGAAACCTTAACATTAAGAAAGAAAAAATAACAGCAATTCAAAATGTTATTCGTAATACTAAAGATAAAGATACATATCTTAGGATTCTTTTAATGCAATTATATTTACATACCCATGTTGATGAGGATTATTTTTATAATTCTACAATGCTATTAGAAGAACTGTTAAATTTAGAAAATGACAATTATATTATTCAAGAGATATATATAAAAACTCTCCATTCTATAATTAATATCTGTTTAGAAGAAAAAGATTATAAAAACGCAAAAAAATATGTAAAAAGAGCGTTGGGTTTCGCTGAAAAATTCCCCGCCTCTAGCATTCACATTTACACTTATTATTATTATTCAAAGATAATTGAACATACGGAGCCTAATGCAGAAAAGCAAATAAAATTTTTAAAAAAGGCACTTACTTATCAAGATAACATTGAGACAGGTACTTTAATAAAAGCAGTAATATATTATGAATTATTTACACTATCTGATAATACGAGTAAACAAGAAAATTCCTTTTCAACTCTTGCACTTGAATCATTCTATCAATCTACTTTTAAAAAAGATTTTAATAAGCTTAAATTATTTGATTTATTACCTCGTCTTTTGTATTAGAATAAATTAAAGATTTCACGGAATGAGAAAAAACACTTCAAATATGTAAAATGACAATAAAGTTATTTAATTTTAACCCCGTTCTACTTTGTAAAATTAAAGATAAGTGAATGTATATTTTTATCATAAGAACAGTAACTTATCTTTAATGTCACACATTATATGATAATTTGTACATCACTTATCTTTTAGTGGTGTACTTTTTTATTAGTAGACCTCTTAAATGACCTCATTTACTACTACAACAAGATTCTGGTTGTAGCTTTGAAATAAAGTTTCATCATAAGAGACTCAAGACCCCATATTTTATGGAAAATAAAAACAATCCTTTTTGAAAAAAGATTGCTCAAAAAGGATTGTTCCCTTGTGAATTAGTATACGTTTTTTATAAAAAAGTTTGATCATTTTATTACTGCGATCTTCAACAAACGCGCCCGATTGCTGCAATGTACTTAATA
Source organism: Paenibacillus sp. FJAT-29882 (assembly GCF_001510645.1). Classification (GTDB taxonomy): domain Bacteria; phylum Bacillota; class Bacilli; order Bacillales; family DSM-1321; genus Peribacillus. The sequence goes on from NZ_LMVB01000004.1 coordinate 72,603, forward strand.
CTTATTTGAACCTTGGTACCAAGCCATTGCCTTTTTTTCAATGTTTATAACTAGCCTATCTTTTCCACATTACACCCAAAGGGATAAAACAGTACAACCTTTTTCTAAACAGTTTAACTTTTTTACAAACGGTACGACTTTATTTCAAACCTTCAACTATCACCCATATATTTTTCCCCAAAAAAGAGTTGTTCATTATGAAACTATCCTTAGTTCTTTCCGATATTAAGTATAGAAATAATTTATGGAGGGTTCTTTTTGAAAAAAAATAGTGATCGTAGTAGTGGGTGCTTTACAGTAATTATAATTTTTTTAGTTATTGTGTCATTTAATATTTATAATGGGATAACCGACTTTTTCGAAGAAAGAAAACAAGAAGAATTAAATGGTTTATATTTAGATTACATAGATTCGATTCGTCCAACCTTAGAACCAAAACTATTCTCTATACAAGATTTGGAACAAACAGAATTTTATAAAAAATACAAAGATAACTTTAACACAATAATAAGTGAAGGGGAATATGACAATGGAAGATTTGCTATTGACAGGGGTAGTGGAGCTTCTGTATACCTAGATTTTTACGGCAGCAGTGATTATCGTTTTGATATTATGGAACAAGAATTTCCCCATTATTATTTAAATAGTATAAAATTTGAAGCTAAAAAAAGTTTGGCAAACGCAGATAAACAGTTTGTAGCAGATCTACTGACGACTATTGGTTATCCGACAACAGTAAAAGATTTAGAACATGTCGGTACTAGCAATTTGGATGATGTGCACTCACAATATATAGAAAACGTTTCAAACAATGCCTGTTATCAAGTAGATGCATCTTATACACTATATAAGCAAGAATTAATTGATGGTAAATGGGAAAATATTTATAATTTTAAAAGACCTTTTGAATTCAACTGTAGCTTTTATCCATTCACTAATGTTTGGAATGAATTAGAAGACATTGAAGATCACTTTTGAGTTGTACAGATTCTTTCCCTTTTTTGGTTATAACTTTTTGATTATATTTACCAATCAATATAAATATTAAAACACCTCGACTCTAAGAAGTCTGTAGAGTCGAGATGATTTTATGATCAATCTTTTCTTTTTTATAAACATCGTGACTTTATTTTAAATCCACACTGGTTAATTTTTTTCTCCGTTGGATAACTATACTACCACCAACCTTTCTAAATATTAACTGGTTTTAAGTAAAACTCAATAGTAGTTGTTGCTTTAGAATAATGTTTGATCAAATTGATACTAATAAACATTGATAAACGAGCAAAAGAAAGAGCGTGTTTTGAAACAAAGATTGATCAAAACACGCTTTTTATGTATTCAAATGGATCATTCTTTTATAAAAAAGATTGATCATTTTCGGGTATTACTCTCATAAATTCTTGAACTACTTCCCCAAGGATGATATCCGTCACCTATATAAGCGAAACCATATTTTTCATAGTATCCAATGTGGTCAGTACAAAGGAAAACTTGATTGAATCCTGCTTTTTCGGCATCAGCTTTAGCACGTAAAAGTAGCTCTTTACCTAAAGACCTACCACGATAGCTTTTTTCAATATAAATAGCACATATCCAAGGGTATAAATCCATACGACTAATAAAATCATTACTAATAAGACCTGCACAGCCAATAATTCCACCTGAATCCTCCATTAAATACCAAATAGGTAGGGGACTGTCCGTTGTTATGCTATGTGTAATAGAATCCTCATATACTTTCATGCTGTTTTCGTTTGCCCATTTACTTTGAAAATACTTAATTGCTTTTTCTTTATACTCTGGATGTTCTTTAACGCTAATAATTTGCATAATGACTTTCCCTTCATTGTGTCGTTTTTTCGTAAGTAAACTAACTGATTTTGATCAATCTTTTTTAGAAATTATCAATCTTTATTTCAAATCCACAGTAGTAATACTAAAAACAGATTAATAGACTAAACTTCGATCTTTACACAGATATCTTCGTTTACTATTTACTCCAATAGTAAGACTCATACTATTATTAGATCCAAAGCTTACGCACTTAGACTATGATATAATCCATTAACTTAAATCTAAAATGTTTTATTGGAATTCTAAACATTTCACGTTTCATGAAAAATAAGATTATAAATAGTGATAAAATGTGAAAATTGCATGTTTCAAGAATAGTGATAACCTAATTATAAATCCTAAATACTCACCATAAAAAAGGAGTAATTTATATGAAAAGTATGAATAGCTGTTGTTTTAAGGGCTGCAGCATTAGATCTAATGAACTTCTGGTTTATATAGATGACGGAAAGAATCTTTATGCATTATGTCCACTACATCTTCCGTTTTATTTAGAAAAAAATGAGCAATACCAGGATTATTTGATACCAGCTACCTCCCAAAGATGTCCAATGCCGTGTGTATTATGCTTAGAGAAAGACAATACGCAACATTTTACAACATATGAACACAACAAAAAAATAGACACATCCTTTTGTTCTCATCATCTTCAGAAAATGCTTACCCACCAACTATCACTTTCTGAATCTACTTTTCTTAGAGAACAATTTGGTCAATTCTTTGAAATTAGTGAAGAGTTTTATGATTAAAACATTCAATTTACATGATATTCATGCAACAGGTTAGGTATAGAAGTAAGTAAAATTCAAAAGCAAATTCACATTAGAAATCACAATATTTTTTCAAGATTGCCTTTTTTGGCTGCGCGTGGCAAACGGGTTCATGTTTTACAACTCATGACGGAATTTTATTTCATTCTTACCCAAGCGGGAAAGAATTATTTTCACAATCAATCAATCAATGAGTGTTCAGGTATCTTAGGATAAGTCTGCCCTGCAACTGTTTCACTCTAATACTAATTTAGAATCCATTTTTCACTTATTTAACTAAGAATAGATTCACTTTTTTAATTCGAAAAAAAATGAAGTATAAACAAAAGAATCGATCTTAGTTTCCGATACACTTGTTTTTCTCTGTAGGTACGCATATAAATAAGATATACCTCTTAGTGGCTCTTTCAGAACTCGCAATGGTGCTCCCATTTTATCAAAATTATGCCTACCTATCCTTCTTCTAAAAAATAGCGTTATGAGGGATAATATGAATATTTTCTTTAAAAATATTCTCGGCAATATAGCCTTTGGATGGAAAAAAGCGATTACTATGCTTAAACTTTTCCGAAAAGTTATCCCATACCTGGTGTTGATTCATCGTACAAAGTTTGAGCTACTTTTATATATAAAAAATCCGATTATTTTGTGAAATATTTATGTACTGTTTAAGACGGCAGAATGGGCTTCTCAGAACCGTTAAACGCATCCCAATACCAAAGTTCATATCTTGGTTTTAAGCTATTATAATGGTCAATTTTAAACTTGCGGTGAAGATGGTACTCTTTATTACTTTCTGACATTCCAAATATCTCTATTATGGTTTCGGGTGTCGTATCAAGTAATAGACCATCTGGGATTAGTCCATTCCATTTAGGATAATATTTAGATTCTATTGGCCGTTCAATCAATCTTTGCTCATCGCATAATTGATCGTAAACTTCTCTTTCAAATGAACTTTCTATCGGAACACCATTTTTATTGATTGGCAGCATACTTAAACTAATAAATTCAGGTGATTTCCCAAAACCTTTGTTCTTTACAAATCCACCAATAATAAAGGGGCCATCCGAAACACTTACCGCTCTACTAGCATGATCCATAACTTGAAAAGGAGCTGTAAATTTATAAAGATCTTGCGTTATAGGATTCCTGGCATGTATGACAAAAGAACTCTCCTCAATCAGTTCGACAAAGAAATCCAGTAGCAATAGAACAAATGGCTGCGCCTTTTTTTTGAATTCATTTTCTAAATGATAAATTGTTCCGATTTTTCCTTTTTTAAATAAGACTTGATGTAGGGATAGTTCTTTCGTAACAAGAATTTTTCTTGATGTAGTATGAAAAATTTTATTAAAAACATGTGTTAGAGTAGGATATTCTTTTTTTGAGTCAAATCTGATACATAAATTCCATGATTGAGTGACTAAAAATTTGACAAGTTGATTTAGACTGGCTTTGCTGGTGCTGATTCCGATTTCACCTAATGACAACGGTGATGCAGTGGAGGGCTCTTTTGATTGCTTCCTGTCCCGCAGTTTATAGTCATGAGCATTCAAACTAACGGAGTAATATCCTTTATCGTCCACTTTCCATCCGTTTTCGTGTGTTGAGTCAGATGAAATAGAGTTTTTCTTATAAAAATGACAAGTTTCAGCATGTTTACTAGATTGATTACTGGAACTTCTCAAGTAATATGCATCCTTTTCCTCTATATAAGCAATCGTCATCTTTATTAAATCTGGTTTACATAAACATCGTAAGCTAACTTGTTTAAGATGGCGTTGTGTATAAATAGAATTCATTATATTTTTCTTGGACTGTGAGTCAAGTTGATTTAATGTAGAATAACTGAACTGTGTAACTAAATGGTCTTTTAAACTTTCTATTTCTAAAATACCGCTCATTTTGGACTCCTTTGATTTAATGAAATAATAGGGAAGAACTCTATTAGTAAGAAGTAGGTAAAGTCTTAACTCATTCTAAAAGAAAGGCGCTTATTTTTTCATTCAATCCTAATAATAATTAATTTATGTCTATATTATCACGAAACAATACTTGTTTCTGTTACACATATAATGAAAAAGGACAAAATAGAAAGGCACAGATTGAAGTAGTTTATATGAATTATGAACTTACATACATTCAACAAACCCCATTCCAATTGGGCTTTGATCTAGATTTCAATATGAGTCCCTAACATAAGGAATATAAGCCCCATAATTGTTTATATTACACTTATGTTGTAATATAAAAGAATAAGATACATAATATGGATGATAAGAAAGAACGCGAAGAACGCACTATTAGGAACTCCTAAAGCGCGTTCTTTCTTTTTGGAGGGAAAGCATGTACGATCAAAATTGTTTATATAAGCTAAATTCTATTAACAAAAAATCAATTTCAAATAGTATGACCTATCTGTATAGCCATGATATATGTGGAATTGTATATGACACTTTTAAACATGTTTCCTTAGATCAAATATTTTCATTTAAAAGAGGATATATTCAGATTCTAGAATACACAACTAAACATTGTAATCAACAGTTGTAATATATAGTACTGTTTTCTAATATAATTATTTACTTAATAGGTTATAGCAGTTATTATATAAATAAAGAAATTTTCCAATTAAAGAAATTTTACTTACAAAAAGGCGAAGGACGCACTTTAGGAGACCCCTAAAGTGCGTCCTTTTTTTATATTCTGGAGGAATTATGAAAAAAAAATCTGTATTGATTAACGCGGCTGCAATTACTATACTTACAATTCCTTTAACAGCACCAAATATAAAAGCTGAATCGGCATCTTATTCAAACCAAATTGAAAATGTTCAAAATCAACGGAGTAAAGTTCAGACAAACATAACGAATGCAGACTCTAAGATTAAACTTTTAATAAATCAACAAAACCAATTAGATTTACAACTGAAAAAACTGGACCTTGCACTGAATGAAAATAATAAAAAAGTACTCGAAATTGATATTGAAATAAATAATAAAGTTACAACAATTAAGAGCTTACAACTAGAAATGGAAACACTTTTGAAATCAATCTCAAAGCGTAGAGAGATACTTAAAAAGCGGGCTATTGCTATGCAAAATTCCGATGTGAATTTAAATTACCTTGAAATTTTATTTAGTTCTTCTAATTTCAATGAATTTTTTCAGCGAATGAGCGGAATCTCAAAAATTATTGAATCAGACCGAGCAATTCTTGAATCACAAAGAACAGATATGAAAAGCATGGAAGATTTAGAAGAAGCAATAAAAACGACCATGAGGGATTTACTAAATCAAAGAATTGAATATAAAGGTGCTTTAGAAGTAATTGAGGAACAAAAAAATGAAGAAGAAAATTTATTAAAAAATATCCTTTCCAAAAAAGATAGGATTGTTAATCTAAAACAAAATTTAATGAAAGAAGATGCCTTTCTAAAAGCTCAAGAGCAAGAAATTTCTAAAGAAATACAAAAGATTAATAGGCCTGCCGAACAAATTTCAAATTCAAGTTCACTTTCGTATTCTGGAAATAATGTCCCATCAGAGTTTATGCCATATTATCTAGAGGGAGAAACCAGGTATGGGATACCATGGAACGTACTTAGTGCAATACACTGGATTGAAACCCGATATTCGACTACCAAATTAGAATCTTCAGCTGGAGCAATTGGTCCAATGCAGTTCCTCCCTTCGACATGGAACCATTACGGAATCGATGCAGATAATGATGGTACTCGTGACCCGTACAATATCCATGATAGCGTTATTACAGCAGCATATTACTTAAATGACCATGGTTTCAGTAAAGATCCAGAAAAGGCAATATGGCATTACAACCATTCAACAAAATATGTCAAAGACGTTTTAGATTTTGCTGAAAAATTAAAAGTAACTTCATCTACAAGATCTAATAAAACTGATGTTGTTACTGTTGGATACAAATGGATGGGAAATTCAATCTACATTTTTGGTGGAGGAAGAAATCAAAAAGACATTGAACAAGGTAGATTTGATTGTTCAAGTTTTGTCCATTGGGCTTTTTCACAGACCAATGTGGTTTTAGGTCCCTTAACTTCAGTAAGCACCGAAACTTTAAAAAATGAAGGAGTTGCGGTTGAGTATAGTGAAATACAGCCTGGGGATCTAGTGTTTTTCGATACATACAAGGTGGATGGACATGTGGGAATTTATGTGGGTGATGGAAAATTTATTGGAGCCCAAAGCTCTACTGGAGTTGCAATAGCAGACATGAGTTCTGGTTATTGGAAGCAGAAATTTAATGGTCGAGTAAAAAGAATAAAGTAGTTTATAGCACAATCAAGCCATGAATTCCATCTGAAAGTATTCAGGCAGTATCTCATTCATCGTTATAAGTTTAGTCAACGTAACATGATTCTTAACTCCATCGACAAGAATGCTGCTTAACTTCCCATAGATTAAGAGAATTAAAACATTTCATTCATAGGAGGTTACCTACTATGTTAAATATTTTTTTATTTATAACTTTAATTGTATTAAGTTCCGTATTAATCGCTATTGGCTTCGCTGAAGTTGAAAAATCTAAATGCCATTTATCTGAAAAAACCCATTGGTACTTTGTATTACCTACATATGCCCTGTTCTTAATGTCTGCTACTATACATGTAGTTTTACTATTAACTGGAAGAAGCGTGAATTTCTTATTTATGTTAATAATCACCACCGGAGCATTTTTTATTATTAGTTCGATCGTTTTTATTATTCAAACAAAATTTATCAAGAATCAAGACCCATTCTTTAAGTTTGTTCAAAAAGTCAAGTAAGGGAATGTAAGTAAGTGATATTGAGATTATTAAACCCTCGCAACTTGGACCATTCAGCAATTATCTATCCGTGATTAACAATGAAAAAATTGAAAACGAATGTGTATTTAAATAGATTAATTAAAATCTCTAATTTTTATTATAAAAAAATTTTGATCAAAAGGTGGCGATCAAATGCTTAAAAATATGCTGGATTTTGTCCCGTAATAATAAATTCGTTTAAAATCGGTATCTGAAACCCTTATCACTACGTGGATAAAATGCACCAAATAAAAATAAAGTTGTTTAACAGAAAGGAAAAAGAATAAATGAACAAATTAAACATTGTCGAAAATTTCAACTTCTCTTTTTAATAAAAAAAGATATCAGTTAGACAATACAAACCTTACAAATCTAGGAGGATATAACCATGAAAAAGAAGACAACAAAGAAACTAGCATTAGCGGTATTAGCAACATCGTTTACAGTACCTACACTTGTAGCTACTGTAGCACAAGCAGACGAATTGACAGTAGAAGATAGAACAGTACATTATCAGAATCTTTCAACTGTAGAAGCAGAAGGTGTAAAGTGGTCGACAAAAGAAACCTCCATAGGTGTAGGGGTAGCTATATCAGAAGATGGGGATTTATACACATGGGGGGGGCAACAGGTTCAATATCCAACCAAAACAAAGCTAGGATTAAAATTCCAACAGGTTTCTGGGGACTATAGAGATTATATGGCTCTAACTGTAGATGGAGATGTTTATACATATTCTAATAGTTCAAGTACAGTACCTCCTAAGAAAGTGGAAGGTTTACCTAAAATAGAGAGTGTGTTCTATTGTGAAAGAGTTTGGCTTGCAATAGCGGATAATGGAGACCTTTATGCATGGGGACAAAACGGTAAGGGACAATTGGGAGATGGAACAACTGTAACAAATAGTACGCCTAAAAAAGTTCAGGGTATCTCGGATGTTGTACAAGCAAGCACTTACGGAACCCATGTAGTGGCATTAACTAAAAACGGAGATGTTTATTCATGGGGAGCAAATTCTTCAGGTCAGTTAGGGCTTGGTGATACACAAGGTCAGTTAGAACCTAAGAAAATGACAAGTGCACCATCAAATGTAATTAAAGTATCCACTGGTATGTATCATACTGGTTTATTGACATCAAACGGAGAACTATACACAATGGGTTATAATTCTGCTGGACAATTAGGTTTTGGAAACACAACAGGTTCTACTTTACCTAAAAAAGTTACTAGTTTGACTGGTTTAAAAAATATTGATTTTAATAATAATTACAGCACAGCAATAACAGATAATGGGACTGTATATGTTTGGGGAACTAATTACCAAGGAAGTTTAGGTACAGGGTCAGCAAATTTAACAACACCAACAAAACTAACTTCTGTAACAGCATTAAACCCTACAATAGTACATGCCTTTTCAGACACACGGTACGCTGTGACAAGTGATGGAAGTTTATATGGGTGGGGTTTCGCGGGTGATTCGTATTTCACCCCAGGTACAAATGGTGGTGTTTACTCAACACCTCAAAAAATTACTAAATTAGCAGTAAATAAAACTGAGGTAGTAAAATTTACAAAGCTAACAGACAATGCCGTTAATATAACATGGGGTGATTTTGCAGGAGCGACTAAATATGTAGTAAAGAAAAACGGTGTAGAAATCCACAACCATACTTCTACAAATACGGTAGATGATAAAGTATTTCCAGGTGTTGAATACACATACGATTTCGAGGTAACTACATCTCTTGGGGTATTCAAAAAGACTATGAAATATACACATGGAGCAGAGCCAGACTTTACACCTAAACCGGAAACACCAGAAGAAGGTAAAGAATCACTACCATTATGGTCATTCTCAAATCCAACTGAAAAATATGTATCAACAGGTATAACAAAGATAACAGTCACAGGTGGTAAGCCTGTGCAAGAAATCTTCTTAAAGAAGGTAGATTTAGGGGAAACAAAAACAATTGAAACGGAATTAGGGGACGTAGTTTTAACACAGGATGGAAATGGTAATACACTGGTGTCTATCCCAGAAGGTCTAGGAACATCCACAACGGACACAACTCTAAATGTTGAGTATCAAGGGGTAAATTTCTTAGATATTACTATTATGCCAAAACCAATTATTAATTTTAACTTCTCTTTTTAGTAAAAAGAGATATCAGTTAGACAATACAAACCTTACATAATATGAAGTATTAAATTCCTTTAATGACCAATACCCAACTAGGAGAATCGAAATGAAACAGAAAACAACAAGGAAAATCGCACTTACAGCATTCGCAACAGCAATGGTATTACCAGCAGTCGTTGCACCTTTCGCACAAGCAGATGAATTAACTGAAAATCAAAAACTACACAAGTTAGAAGCAGGGGACACATTTAATTTTAGTAACCATGTGTGGGAAGTAGTAACAATTGCTACAAGCGGTTCAATTTATGCAATTCAAAAGGATATATCATTTTATGGTGAAGATAAAACGTTGTACAAAGATGTATATAAGACATTATTAGAAAAAGAAAGTGAGATAATCTCTAAACCAGAAGATTTAGCTAAGTTGGAAACTAAAACTTGGAATCATTACATAGGATGGACAGTAACACCACATACACAAAAGATTGGGATGTTAAATGAGACAGACTGGAAAAATTACGCTAGTAACCTTTTGAATCCTGAAGGGAAATATTGGGTAGGAGCAGTGGGTTACTATGTTGGTGAAGCAAATCCTTACAGGGATACTACTGGAACCGTAAGTAAAATTGAAGATTCTCAAGGTGTAGGTATTAGACCTGCAATTTACTTAAAACCAGAGTTTAGATTTACCGATGTTTCAAATAATTTAGCAGTACCTACTGTAGTGAGTCCGAGTAGCCCACAAGCATCTGAAGTAGGAACGAACAGTGTTAAGTTGTCTTGGGATAAAGGATTAGGGGCTGATGAATATATTGTTAAACGTGGTGGTAAACAAGTATACAAAGGAACAGAACTAAATTTCGAAGATACAAATTTAGTAAGTAATACAAAATACACGTATGAAGTGTATGGGGTATTTTCAGGGATAGTATTAGGGGCAGAACCCAAAACAATTACTGTAACCACAAAATCACATTTGCCTTCTAATATTTCAAAGATGCAAAAAGGGGAAATAATTAAATTTGGTATACGTGATTACATTGTCTTAGATATAAAAGAAGATGGTGGGGCAGTAATTGTATCAAAGGATGTTCTACCTGAAAAGGCACCTTGGCGTTCAACATATGCGGATGTAGAAAATCCATCACCAATTTATGCTACGCTAGAAGGCCTTTTACCGAAGTTAGTACCTGATGAAGAACAACAAAAATGGCTAAAATCAGTGAATTTTGAAGTTAGAAGTACAACAGATGTAAATGCGGTAGAAGTAACGGGAACTAAAACAAATGATTATACAATCATTTCACCAGCAAATTTCACTCAGCGTGTAGGGATGTTGACATTAGCTGATTACAATAAGAACAAAGTGGTGCTAGGTCTTACTAGTGAAAGTTATGCTACCAGTACACTAGATGCAAAAAGTTTTAACATGGTGTACACAGTAAGACCAGATGGATATATAGCAAAAACTAGAGCAGGGGAAAGTTATAATATGACCCAATATGGTTTAAGACCTGTAATGCATTTAAAGCCAGAGTATTCTTTCAAAACAAAAGAAGGGGAGGCTATTGAATTAGTGACTTCACCAGTACCAAATTTCAAACTAAAATCATTTGGTACAACAGTAAGGATCTCTTGGGATTCTGTTCCTAACGCAATCAGTTATGAAATTACGCGTAATGGCTTAGCCAAACCAATTATAGTAGATAAAGAAGTGACAACATATGATGACAGTGGGTTAGTCAATGGACTACCTTATGATTATACGATAAAAGCTCTATACGAAGGTGGTATAAAGGGCGAAGGAGTAACTAAGTCAACGGGAGATAAAGAAGAACCAGAACTACCACCTACTGATGGTTCTGGAGATCAACCATCTATAGAATTGCCAACAATATGGTCATTCGATAAACCAGATGCTCCATTTGTAGGTGTAAAACCACACGTAACAGTTGTGGGAGGGAAACCTTCTACTGGTATTGTTATTAATAATGTTGAGTGGAGTAAAAATCCAGTCACGGTAGAAACGGGCCAAGGACCTATCATACTCGAATCAGATGGGAAAGGAAATACATTACTAAGTGTTCCCAATGGTTTAGGGACAACTAGCACAGATATTACAGTAAATGTAAAGAGTAACGGAACACACTTTCTAAACATTACCATTAAACCAAAACCAGTTATTAATTTTAACTTGTCCTTTTAGTAAAAAGAGATATCAGTTAGACAATACAAACCTTACAAAATAAGAAGTATTAAATTGATTTAATGGCGAATATCCAACTAGGAGAATCAAAATGAAAAAGAAAATAACACAAAAAATAGCACTAGGTGCAGTAGCACTTGCAATAGCAACACCAACAGTAGTAGCAACAGTACACCATGTAGATGCAGCACCAACTCTTATACCAGAATCTGAATTAACTTACACCACATTAGGTAATGGAACGTTAAGAATAACTAAATACACAGGTTCAGGTGGAGACGTAAAAATACCATCAACAATAGCTGGTAAACAAGTGACAAGTATAGGAGACTCTGCTTTTTACTATAAAAATTTGACGAGCGTAATAATTCCTGAAGGTATAAAAGACATAGGAGTTTCTACTTTTCAATATAACAATTTAACAGCTATAACAATCCCTGACAGTGTAACAAGCGTAGGAACCTTTGCTTTTGGGAATAACAAATTGACAAGTGCAAAACTATCCGAAGGTTTAAAAAACATAGGAGTTTCTGCTTTCAGATACAACGCCTTAACGAGTGTAACAATCCCTCAAAATGTAACAAGCATATTTAGTTATGCTTTCGAAAATAACAAATTGACGAGTATAAAAATTCCTGAAGCGGTAACGAATATAAGTATATCTGCCTTCAAATCAAACTCCTTGGAAGACATAACACTTCCCAGCAGTTTAAGGACAATAGAAAATACAGCCTTCAGCGATAACAAATTGACGAGTGTAACAATTCCCGAAGGAGTAACAAAATTATCAAATAGCGTCTTTGAAGACAACCAACTAACTCAAGTCAGAATACAAAATAGCGCGACAGAAATCGGGTCATATACGTTTAAAGGAAACCAAGTAAATCCTGCAAACCTAACTATATACGGAAATGACCCATCAACAGCAAAAACATATGCAACAACCAATTTCCACCCATTCAAACCATTGTCAGAATGGGTAGACACAACCCAACCAGAAACAGAACCAATTAAAACAAAATCCAAATGGGTGACAATAGTACCCAGTATAACGGTAACAGGAGGAAAACCTGTAAATGCAATAACTATAAAAGGGGTAGAGTGGGAGACTTCAGAAACAATCACCACAGAGTTAGGTAAAATCATCTTATCACCAGATAGCGAGGGAAATACCATCATAAACATCCCAGATGGCTTAGGAACAACAGCAACAGATAAAACAATTCGTGTAGAAGTAGCAGAAGAAACATTTTTAGATATTACAGTTAAGTCAAAACCCGTAATCACCTTCTCTTTTTAGGGGGAGTATGTAAAAAGAGAAGAAGGTAGAACTCAAATACAAACCTTACAAAATAAGAAGTGTTTTAATAAGGAGAAATTTGTAATAAACAGTAGTAAACTAAAAACTAACAGGTGGGCTAACAGACATATGAAACGTACAACATACAAACTAAAGAAATTCTTTATAGCAACAGCACCAGTAGCAGTATTAGTAGCATCAGTAGTACCGATGCAAACAACAGCACACGCAGAAGTAGCACAACAAGAAACAATCTTCTATAAAGCGATTAATGAAGATGGGACATGGAAACAAACGGATGAAGTAATTACTAGTTTCGATTTTTCCAAGTATGAACAACCGTTAATCGATGCAGGAGAAGAGTACGATTTAGAGTTAATGAATGTCAATGTAAAAGCAGTAAATACGGAAACACTCGATGAAATTGATTTTGGTAGTTTCGTAGATTTCAAGGCAGAGAATAAAGACTTGCTATTATCAGGCAACACGTATCAATTCTACTTGCAAGGGGTATACATCTTAATGGGTGAGAATGTTGACCCTGACCCAATCACTTCAGATTTCACAGCTACTGATTTTGTGTTGGTATCAGGAGCACCTGCATCTGATGCTTCACCTGAAGTTATTGCAGAAGAAGCAGTAGCTACAGCAGAGGTAGAGAGAACCCAAGCTTCAGTAGATTTTGCAACAGGTAAAGTAGACAGCCTACCAGATGGTTCAACAAAAGATGAGTTAAACGCAAGATTAGAAACTATCCAATCAGAACTTGATAATAAAGCTTTAGAAAAATCAGCAAAACAAGCTGTTGAAGATGCAGAAACAGCTAAAACACAATCTAGTATTGATACGGCAAGAGAGGCTGTTTCGTTGCTTCCTAGTGGGGTACTAAAAACAGAATTAACAGACAGACTAGATGCTCTACAAGCAGAACTAGATAGCGTAACTGATCAAGACCAAGCAGAACAAGCAGTTGTTAAAGCTGAAACGGATAAAACGCAACAATCAGTAGACGATGCTAAAACCTTGGTTAATGCATTACCGAATGGGGTCATTAAAGAAGGTTTGAAAGATAGATTAGATGCTGTACAAACGCAAATTGATAGAATGACAGATGAAGAATTAGCTGAAAAAGCTGTTGAAAATGCAGAAGCAAATCTAACACAAAAAGATTTAGATATCGCTAAAGACTTAGTAAATGGTTTAGACCATGGAGAAGTAAAGGACTCTTTGATTGACAGATTAGATACTATTCAAGCAGATGTAAATGAAAATGAAGCAAAACAATCGGTAGTAAAAGCTGAAACAGACAAAACACAGAGTTCATTAGATTCCGCAAAATCTAAAGTTGATAGCTTACCTGAAGGTGCTTTAAAAGAAGAACTTAAAGATAGGGTAGAAGCAGTTCAAGCCAAACTTGATGCAATAAAAGCTGTTACAGATGCTGAATCAACAAAAACCCAAGAAAAAGTAGACCTAGCAAAAGATGCAGTAAGTAAATTACCTGATGGTCAATTAAAAAACGAATTAAATAATCGTTTAGATGCAGTACAAGAAGAAATAAATAAACCTGCTCCACCCTCGGGAGGTTCTGGAGGTAGTGGTACTACAACACCAGTAACACCAGATCCAGAAAAGCCTAAACAAGAAGTAGTGGAACCGAATGTAGTTGTACCACCTGTAGTAAAACCAGATGAAAAAACACCAATCGTAAACAATGATAAAGTATCTGTTGATTTAGAAGTAAGTGAAACAAATCCTGTAACTGGAAATAAGGACATCTCAGTAGAGGTAGCACCAAAAGAGGACATGAAAGATGTAACTGTAACTATAGTAGAGAAAGATAAAGAAACTTCAATTAAAACAAACCATGATAAATTTATTGGTGACGTTAAAGCAGGAGAGGAAGTAAAAGTAACAGTACCTGTAAAAGACTCTCTAAATAAAGAGTACACAGTGAAAATTGAAACACCAACTATGAAAGTAGAGTCAGGGACTTTCTCACTAATCACAGCAGCTTCAGTTAAATTTGTATATGAAGATGTACCTAAAACACATTGGGCAGAATCAGAGATTTACAAAGCAACAAAACTAGGTATTGTAGAGGGATATAATATTTCAGATAAACATTACTTTAAACCGGCTGAAAGTGTAACTAGAGCACAAGCTATTGTAATGGTACTACGAAGCTTAGGTGTAAAATATGAGGGGTATAAAGGTGAAGGATTTGCGGATTCTAAAGGAACTTGGTATGAGTCAGCAGTAGCAAAAGCTAAAGATTTAGGGTTAGCAGTTGGATATATCAACGATGAGTTCAGGGGTGATGATAAAATTAAACGGGACCACTTAGCTGTATTTTTATCAAGAGCTTATCTGAACGAATACATAGTAGAAAAAGATACATTCAAAGATGTTCCAAAAACGAATTGGACATACCCACATATCAATGCTTTAGCAGAAATCGGTATTCTTAGTGGATATAAAGATGGCACATTTAAACCCAATGAAAATACTACTAGAGCGCAAACTATAAGTACGATAATGCGTACGCTAAACAGTAAATCACAATATATTAATTTGGGAAAATATAAAGAACAAAAAGTGGCTTATGCAAGTACAGTAAATGCAACAGACTATGATTTCATTACAATTATAGATAAATAAGAAGGTAACTAAGTATGATTCCTCCTAGTAAACGACTTTATTAAGTTAATTATTTGTCTACAATAGGAGGATTTCATGAGCAAAACATTAGTTATAGCAAAAAAACAAAAGGGGCGAATCACTTTGAAGAAGAAACACAAGAAATTAGCATTAGGAGCAATGGCACTAGCGGTGTCAATTCCAACTGTAGTAGCAACAGTACACACCATGCAGAAGCAGCACCAACAATCATACCTGCATCTGAGCTGACTTACACCACATTAGGTGATGGAACTGTGGAGATAACTAGGTATACAGGAGTAGGTGGAGATGTAGAGATACCATCAACACTGGGCGGTAAACAAGTCTCAAAAATAGGTGATTCCGTTTTTTCTACTAAAAACTTAAGCAGTTTAATAATACCTGAAGGGGTAACAACCATAGGGAATTCTGCTTTTTCTAGAAATCAGATTAAAAGTGTGACTGTACCAAAAACCGTAACAAGCATGGGTACTTATGCTTTCTCGAATAATCAATTGGAGACTGTAATAGTAGAAGAAGGGGTAAAAAGTATAGGGAAATATACTTTCAGAGACAACAAAATAACAAGTCTAACAATACCCAAAAGTGTGACAACAATAGGCGAATATGCTTTCGAAAACAACAAACTAACCGAATTAATAATACCTGAAGGAGTAAAAACCATAGGTATGCTTGCTTTTTCAGGAAACACCTTGACAAGTCTAACATTACCAGAAAGTTTAACTACATTAGAGGATTATGCTTTCGCAGTTAATCAGTTAGAAAGTATATCAATTCCAAAAGGTCTAAAAAGTATAGGAACTTCTGTTTTCTCCTACAATAAACTAGAAACCTTAGAAATCCCCGAATGGGTAACAAATGTAGGTCCTTCTGCTTTTTTGAACAACCAACTAACCCAAGTTAAAATACCAAACAGTGGAACTACAATAAAAACAGATGCCTTCAAAGGAAACCAAGTTAATCCTGCAAACCTAACTATATACGGTCTTGACCCATCAACGGCAAAAACATATGCAGCAGCTAATTTCCACACATTCAAACCATTGTCGGAATGGGTAGACACAACCCAACCAGAAACAGAACCAATTAAAACAAAATCCAAATGGGTGACAATAGTACCCAGTATAACGGTAACAGGAGGAAAACCTGTAAATGCAATAACTATAAAAGGGGTAGAGTGGGAGACCTCAGAAACAATCACCACAGATTTAGGTAAAATCACCTTATCACCAGATAGAGAGGGAAATACCATCATAAACATCCCTGATGGCTTAGGAACAACAGCAACAGATGAAACAATTCGTGTAGAAGTGGCAGAAGAAACATTTTTAGATATTATAGTCAAGACAAAACCCGTAATCACTTTCTCTTTTTAGGGGTAGTATGTAAATAGAAAAGAAGGTAGAACTCAACTACCTTCTTTTCTATTATATTAGCAAAAACTCGAAATGTTGCTTTAAGTGGGATAGAATCAGGAAAATCCAGATTTACAATGTTAAACTAATTTCAACATTAAAAAGTCAATTCCCGTTAAAAACCGTTTCCTATTGATCTAGATACGACCTGTTTGAAAAAAATCAGAAAACCAAATTATTAGCACTAATCCTATAATTCCAGTCGCAAAATAACAAATCATGCTTATTCCTCGTAATTTAATATCAACTTCAGCTTTCTTTTCTAATTTACTAATGTAGTTATTCACTAATACTAAACCAAATAAAGGAATAACTCCTAAAAAAGGTTTATCAACCATAAATAAAACTACAACTAATACAATCACCGCAAGAAATATTCTAATTATTATTGCTTGAATAAAAATCCCTCCTAATATTCTTTCTTTAACTATTCTGCCAGTTAGTAAAAATGCGTCTCTATTTGTTGAGGTAGTACCAGCGAAGCTGTCACTACCCCGTTACAGGGCCAGATTGTTAGTGCGAAATGTTCCTGACTCAAATGAAATGTGGTCACAGAATTCCGGTAAAGGTCAGGCAGTTTAAGATTTCTAAAACTGAAGGGTTATGTCGAGAAGTAGAATGAGGAGGTAACTAATTTATTGAATCAGTTACCTAAATGGGATTTAGTTCTTTTTGGTCTGATTCGAGAAAAAGTATGCGGATAATTTTGAACGTCTTAGATAGTTTCACTTCCTAAAAATTAAAAACGAGTTCAGTTTTTTAACAGTGCGTGATCGACCGTGTCATAAATAATTTAATGAAAAAAATAAATATTAAGAAATAGTTAATTAATGTTTCTGAAAAAATAATTAATTTTTTTAGAAGTGGCTACTTTTTTAAATAAGTACTTTATTGTAAATTAGCTAAATTAAAACCTAATAAAATGACCTTTTCATTGCAACAAAACGAGTAAAAAAAACTAATCGATTCAAAAAATAAAAATGATTTGATATTTTTGTAATGTTTTGGTATTATATTGTAATAAATTATAAATTTTGGAAAGAGGTGTATATTTGTGATTGTTGATAAAAATAAAAAAGGTACTTTATTAGAAGATAAACTTTCTCAGTATAAAACTAACAAGCTACCTAAAAGGAAAAATTTAGAATTTTCCAATCTTTCAATGGCTCAAAAAAGATTATGGTTCCTAGAAAAACTAAATCCTCAACAAGCTATATATAATATTCCAGAAGCAATTACTCTAAAGGGTACTTTAGATATAAAAATTTTAGAAAAAAGTTTCAATTTATTAATAAAACGACATGAAACGCTTAGGACTATTTATTTAGAGAAAGATAGAGAACCAATACAAATTATAAAGGAGTATGTATATGAGAGACTAAATGTTCTTGAGTTAAAGGGGAGTATTAAAAAATTATTATTAAAACTTAGTTCAACATCATTTGAAATTGAAGGAGAAAGACTGTTTAGATATTACTTAATTAGAATATCTGAAAACGAACATATATTATTTTTGAATTTGCATCACAGTATTTCAGACGGATGGTCAATGGGGATTTTATGGAGGGAATTATCTCAAATATACAATTCATTAATTCAAGGGAAAGAATTGCTATTGCCAGAAATCACTATACAGTATGCGGATTTTGCTGAATGGGAAAAGACTCAATTAGAGAAAAAAATTATGAATAATCAACTCGAATATTGGAAAACTCAACTTGAAAATCATAAGGTTTTGGAACTTAATTATGATAAAAAGCGGAATTCTACAGAAAAAATAAATACAGGTGATATCATCACAGAGAAGATTCCTATTGATTTGAAAAATAAAGTGTCAAAATTTTGTAAATCTACAAACATAACCATGTATCAAATGATGTTAACAGTATTTAATTTATTGATATATAAATATACGAACGAAAAAGATATTACTGTCGGAACTCCTGTTTCTGGAAGGAATAAGAAAGAATTAGAATCAATAATTGGTTTCTTCTCAAACTCACTATGTATTAGGACAAAATTTAATGGAGAAGATACATTTTACGAATTATTAAAAAACGTAAAAGACCAAGTATATGATGCGTTTGATAATAATAATGTTCCTTTTGATAAAGTTGTTGATGAAATTAAACCATTTAGAGAGCTTAATTCTGAACCTATATTTAGGATAATGTTTTCCATAAACAATTCCTTTGATGAATCGCTAGAGTTTATTGGGTTAAAAGCCCAATCTATTCATATAAATAATTTTACTTCTAAGTATGACTTGACTTTTGTTGTAAATGTAGGTGATGAACTTAATCTAATAGTTGAATACAATACTAGTTTATATGAAAAGTCAACAATAGTAAGAATAGTTAATCATTTTATAGAACTAGTTGATGTAGTAATAGAATCACCTGATGTTCCGATTAAAAATATATCCATATTAAGTCCAGAAGAAAAAAAGTTAATCTTAGAGGATTGGAATGATACATCGGTTAATTATAATGGTGAATTATGTCTTCATGAGCTTTTTGAGAAACAGGTGAAACAGTATCCAGATAAAACTGCGTTAGTAATAAATGACCATAAGTACACTTATAAAGATATTAATAATGAAGCGAATGTCTTAGCTAGAAAACTAGCTAAAATGGGTCTTAAACCCGATGAATTTGTTGGTACATATTTTAATAGATCAAAGGACATGATTGTCAGTATATTAGGGGTATTAAAAGCTGGGGGTGCTTATGTTCCTCTAGATATTAATTATCCTAATGAAAGACTTGATTATATTATAAAAAAAGCAAATTTAAAAATGCTCGTTACTAGTAAAGGTAATTATTCTAATATAGCAGCAATAGCAAAGCCGACTTCTACAATTATCATTGATGAGTTAAATAAGGAAAACCATTCAGATTTAGGGAATTTAGAAAGATATTCTTCCCCACAAAATGCAGCTTATATGATTTTTACATCAGGCTCTACAGGAAAGCCAAAGGGGGTAGTAGTGGAACACAGAAATGTGGTCAATTTTATAAATGCTCAAAGAGATATTTTACATTTCACTGAAAAGGAAAATATGCTTCAATTTGCTTCAATTTGTTTTGATGCGTCCGTATGGGAGATTTTCTTATCACTTAGTTATGGTGCAACCTTATCCTTGTTACCTAATGATATAAATAAATTAGATATCGATTTTATAGAACTAATAAATAAATATAAAATTTCTATAGGCTTGTTTCCTCCTTCTCTATTATCAACATTAAATCCAAAGGATTTACCTAGTTTGAAAACAGTAATTGCAGCTGGAGAAAAGTGCCCACATAATATTGCAGTGAAATGGTCAAAAGGTAAAGAGTTTTGGAATGCTTACGGCCCGACAGAAGCTACAGTTATTACAACTTTGCACAAGTATGCTAATGATCAAACATTACCGATTGGTAAGCCAATTCCAAATGTTAAAGTTTATGTACTAGATGAACAATTAAAGCCTGTTCCAATAGGTTCAGTTGGAGAACTATATATTGGAGGTGCCGGAGTATCTAGAGGGTATATTCGAGAACCTAAGCTTAATGAGTTGAGCTTTATTAGAAACCCTTTTGACAATAGCAGCGAAAAGATTTATAAAACTGGGGACCTTGTTAAGTATTTACCGAGTGGAGAACTTGAATATATTGATAGAATTGATACACAAATTCAAATCAAGGGATTTAGAGTTGAATTAGAAGAAATTGAAAATGTTTTAATTGATTTAAGTGAAATAAAACAAGCAGTAGTTAAGTATTGGGGTGATTTAGAAGAAAGTTCTATTCTTGCTGCATATATCGTTCTTCATGATCAATCAAGTATTGATGATATACAGCTTATACAACATTTAAAAAAGTATCTTCCTAATTATATGATTCCGAATTCAATAAATATACTTGAAGAAATTCCACATACACCTAACGGGAAAATGGATAGACGAAATTTACCAAAACCGGTGATGAATAGAAATGGAGAGAAGGAGATTCCTAAAACAAAAAATGAGAAAAAGATTGCGGAAGTTTGGGGAGAATTTCTGGGAATTGAAGTAGGAAGAAATGATAATTTCTTCGAAATCGGGGGAGATTCTTTATTGATTCTAAAGATAATATCCTATCTCAGAGAAGATGGAATTATCTTGACTCCGAGTGACTTCTATAAAAATCCAACTATAAAAGATCTATCTTTACAATTTAAATCTACTAGGGAAGAGGCCCAAATTGAAGATATAGAAGGTTTATTTAATTTGTCCCCTATTCAGAAGTGGTTTTTTGAAAACGATTTAACGAATAAACATCACTGGAATTTTTCATTAATGTTTAATGTTGAACAAGGTATAAATGAGTATTTAGTTAAGGAAGCTTTAGATATATTAATAAGACACCATGATTCACTAAGATTGAGGTTTACAAATACTGACAATGAAATCAAACAATATTATGATGGCAAACAAATGAATATTCCTTTTAGCATTGTAAATATTGGTCAATCAAGTGAAGAAGAAAAGACTTTTGAAGAACAATGTAACTATTATCAAGGAACACTTGATATCTTTAATGGTCCTTTAATTAGAGGGATTTATTTTAAAAGCAACAAGAATGATAAAAATAAACTCTTATTAGTAATACATCATTTATTAATAGATTGGATTTCCGGTGATATAATTTTTGAGGATTTAAAAAGAATACTTAGAATGCTAATTAATGAAAAGAAAGTATTATTACCGGAGAAGTCCACTTCATTTAAAACATGGACAGAAAAATTGGAGGATTACTCCAAATCACCTGAACTTTTATATGAATATAATAATTATTGGAATCAAATTAATACTAGGGAATTAAAAACTATCCCTACAGATTATGCAAACCAAAAAAACAATAGAGAATCTCTCGTAACGAGTAAGTTGAAAATTAATAGTAGACATACGAAAATATTGTCTCAAAAATATTACAAGAAATATAAAGTGAGAATACACGAACTAATATTGAGTGGAATAGTTAAGGTTATCTTAGATTGGTCAAGAATGGATTCTTTAATAATAGATATAGATAGACATGGAAGAGAGGACATTATTTCAAATTTAGATGTTTCAAGAACTGTTGGTTGGTTCACCTCTTTATTTCCTTTTTATTATCACAATGATTCAAATATTAAATCGAATATAGAGTTGATGCTAAACGTGAAAAAAGACCTAAATAAAGTACCGAATAATGGGTTAGGTTATGGGTTACTTGATTATCTTAATAATGATGTAGAGTTGAATATTCCTCAATCTAATATTCTATTTAATTTCTTTGGACAAAATTACGAAGAACAAACAGATGAAAGTTTTTCATATCTAGATTGGTCGAATGCGTCCACAGGAATACTGAATAGTCCTGACCAAGAGAGGATCCATATATTTGAAATTATTGTACTAATTAGTGAAGGTGAGTTAACTATTAACTGGAGTTATTCTAAGAATCTACATCAAAAAGAAACAATAGACACATTGCTTGATAATTTAGAATCTTATCTTATTAGTTTGATTTAATTGTACATGAAAAAAGGAGGTTTTTAAATTGACTAACTATTTTATAGAGAAAGACAAAGCAATAGAAAAAGAAATCACTAATAATTATGATAATTTAAATATAGTTGATATATTTTATGAACAATTGAGTAGAAACCCCGATGCTATTGCAATTCAAGATAAAGATCAAAGGATATCTTACTATGAACTAAATCTCCTATCAAATAATGTGGCTAATTATCTATTTGAAGTCGGAATAAAAGAGAATTCAATTATTGCAACATATATGGAAAGGTCAATAGACCTTTTCGTTACTTGGTTAGGCATACTTAAAGTAGGGGGAGCTTATCTACCATTAGATCCCAGAAACCCTATGAAACGTAATATTTATATGGTTAATGATGCAGGAGTCACTACTTTAATTACTAAGGAAATATATTATGAAGAACTTAATTTATTAGATAAGAGTGTAAATATATTTAAAATGAATAATTTAAATATTGATAAGAACGAGAATAAAAAATTGAATATTATCAAGCCCACTGAAAAAAGATTGGCATATTTAACCTACACCTCCGGATCAACTGGGAATCCAAAAGGGGTACAGGTAACAAATAAGTCAGTCGTAAATTTAATAAGAAATTCATCATTCATAAATCTTACTAATAATGATTGTATTGGACAAGTATCAAATGCTTCTTTTGATGCAGTAACATTTGAAGTATGGGGTGCTTTGTTAAATGGAAGTAGATTAGTAATTGCAGAGGATGAAACAATTCTTTCACCAGTATTATTAAAGAATTGGATTAATAGCGAAAATATTACAACTCTTTTTATAACCACAGCATTATTAAATAGAGTAGCTCAAGAATGTCCTGATACTTTTTATGGGTTGGAAAACCTCCTATTCGGAGGAGAAGCTTGTAATAAAAGGTATGTAGAAAAGATATTCGAGACTGCACGTCCTAATCGGCTCCTTCATATGTACGGTCCAACTGAAACTACAACTTTTGCATTATGGCATGAGATTAAGGAAGTTAAAGAGGGATTCACAATACCAATAGGTAAACCCATTGGAGATAATACTCAAGCTTACGTTTTAGATGAACATATGCAACGGGTCCCAGTTGGTGTTACGGGTGAACTATATATTGGAGGAGATGGACTAGCTATAGGTTATTTAAATCAGCCAGAGTTAACTTCTAGGAAATTTATTCCAAATCTATTTAGTAAGAATCCTCAAGATAGATTATACATGACTGGTGACCTGGTTAAGTATTTGCCAGATGGAAATATAGAGTATATAGGGAGAAAGGATAATCAGATTAAGCTAAGAGGATATCGTATAGAACTTGGTGAGATAGAAGAAGTAATACGTAAACATAACGATATTAAAGATGGAGTAGTATTAGTAAAAGAAGATTCAATGGGAGATAAGAAATTAGTTGGATACTATACAGTAGAAAGAGAGGTTTCTAAGGCAGAAATAAAACAGTTTTTACAAGAACGATTACCAAAGTACATGGTCCCATCATTTCTAATAACAATGGAACAATTTCCGCTTACATCTAATGGAAAGTTAGATAGAAGAAGCCTGCCGGAAATAGTAACGGAAGATTTAGAAATGGAAGAGTACGTAGCTCCAAGAAATGATATAGAAGAAATGTTAGTTGAAATATGGAGTGAAGTATTAGGGATTGAAAGGATTGGTGTTCACGATAATTTCTTTGAATTAGGTGGCCATTCATTATTAGCTACACAAGTGGTTTCACGAGTTTCTAAATATTCAGGGAACAAGTTAATAATTAAACATCTATTTGAACATCCAACTGTTGAGGCGTTGTCAAAAGTATTAGGTACTGTAAATGACAACATTCCAGCTGATATCATTTGTGGTAGTCAAGGAAATGGTATACATCCACTTTCATTCTCTCAGAAGAGATTGTGGTTTTTGAATCAATTAGAGCCCGAAAACGCTGCTTATAATATTCCGTTGGTTTATAAAATATCTGGCGAATTAAACTATAATTGTTTAGAAAAAAGTATAAAAACAATTATTAGGAGACATAAAGTTTTAAGAACCATATTTAAAGAAATCGAAGGAGAGCCCGTTCAAATTATAAGAGAAGAAGAGAAAATTGCATTACCAGTTGTCGAAGTTGTTGATTTAGGAATCTACCAGAATGTAGAGGCCGAAATTGATCGACAACTTAATGATGATACTTGGAAGGTTTTTGAATTATCAAAAGGACCATTATTTCGGATTAAGTTACTCAAGCAATCTGAATCTACACATATCTTAGTATTGAACTTCCATCACATTATTTTTGATGGTTGGTCAGAAAAAATATTTATAAATGAATTAAAAGAATTATACTCAGCGTTCTTAAAAGGAAAGGATCCACAACTCTCTAATCTGGATATTCAATTTTTTGATTATGCACGTTGGGAAAAGGAATCGGTAAATAAAGATAGTTTAAACAAACAATTGACATATTGGAAAGAGAAACTAAGTGGAGACTTACCAATCTTAGAACTTCCAACTGATTATCCAAGGCCTGCTAAGCAATCATATAACGGTGACAGTGTGACGTTTGAAATATCAGAAGAAATTACGGAGAAATTAAGCAGGATTGGAAAAGAAGAAGGCGCGACTCTTAATATGGTGTTGTTAGCTGCTTTTAAAATACTTCTCTATAGATATACTGGTCATAAAGATTTATTAATAGGTATACCCGTAGCTGGAAGAAATAAACTCGAAATCGAAGATTTAATTGGTTTCTTTGTTAATACATTAGTCATAAGAACTGATCTTAGTGGGAATCCAAGTTTTAGAGAGTTTTTAAATCAGGTAAAGAATGTGAGTTTGGCAGCATACTCAAACCAAGATGTTTCGTTTGATAAATTAGTAGAAGAATTACAACCTGAAAGAAGCATAAGTTACAACCCAATTTTTCAAGTTATGTTTATTTATCATAATAAAGAGAGTATTAATTTGAATACAGGTGATATAAGTTTTGAACCTATTAATATTTCAAAAAAGAATACTAAATTTGACATAACTTTATCTATTGAAGAGTCATTAGGTAATACAACAACTGGTGAGTTTCAATTCAATGGTGACATCTTTAATAAAAATAAGATATTAAGCATGATAGAACATTTCATTAAAATTTTAAAAAGTCTTAAGTTGGATATTCCATTAACTGATGTGGAATTATTATCACAAAAAGAAAAGAAAAAACAAATATATAATTGGAATAGAGATGGTAAAAGTTTACCGGTGGAAAATTGTATTAATGAACTATTTGAAGAACAAGTCGATAAGACACCAAATAATATTGCAATAGATTATGAAGATCAAAGAATTACATATGATGAACTTAATAGAAAGGCTAATAAAGTAGCTAATTTTTTGAGAAGAAAAAATATTAGTAGAGGAGATATTGTGGGGGTATTTTTAGGTAGATCAATTGATGCTGTGGTTTCAATTTTAGCAATACTTAAAGTTGGAGCATGTATATTACCTATAGATACCAGTTTTCCAATTGGAAGAATAAGAGGAATGTTAAGTTCTGTAGAAGTTGACTTGATGCTTAGTAATGATGAATTTATTAATGATTTACGGGAATTCGATTTGTTGAATATTGTAAATTTAAACGATGTAAATTATGAAAAATTCGAAGATAAAAATATAAAAAGTAATAGTTCAACTGATGCTGCCTATATAGTATTTACTTCAGGTTCAACAGGTATTCCGAAAGGAATTATTAATAATCATATAGGAATTGTAAACTACTATTCCTTCTTAAAGGACGATATTAATCTAAGATCAGATGATATCATATTACAATTGGCTTCAATGTCTGTGGATGGATTCTTTAGAGATTTAATAGGACCATTAACAGTTGGAGCTAAGGTAGTAATATTATCAAATAATAATGTAAAAGATCATGATCTAGTTATTAAAGCTATAAAACAAAAAAATGTAACAGCTTTATTAAGTACAGTACCAACTTTCTTGAAATCGTTGGGGAGAAATATTGAGGGTAAGTGTCCTGGAGTCAGATTAATATTAACCAGTGGAGAAGTATTGAATTTGAGTACGATTGAGTCTACAAAAGAAATATTTGTTAACGCTACCTTAGTAAATTTATATGGTCCATCGGAATGTACATTAACAACAACCTTTAAATATATAGATGAAAATAAATTTCAGACTAAATATATTGTAGGAAAGCCTATCAAAAATATGTATATATATATACTAGATTCACATAAAAATATATTACCACATGGAGTCGAAGGTGAATTGTATATAGGGGGTATAGGAGTATCTACAAGTTATATAAATAATAAAGAATTAAATGAAGAATGTTATATAAATAATCCATTTGTAGAAGGAGAAATAATTTATAAAACTGGTGATAGAGGTTATTTTTTACCCGATGGAAGCATTGTATTAAATGGAAGATTGGATCGGCAAGTGAAAATTAGAGGATTTAGAGTGGAACTTGATGAAGTTGAGAGAGCTTTGGAATCCCATCCAGATATAAACTCTGCAATTATTGTAGTTAAAGAGAGTAAAACATTAGATAAATTTATTACAGGTTACTTATTAACTGAAGATAATAGCTTTATTGATATTGATGAAGTAATTTTGTTTTTAAAAAGAAAATTACCACAGTATATGGTACCAGCATTTTTGAAAGTTGTAGAACAGCTTCCTAAAACATCTAATGGGAAAATTGATAGAAAAAAGGTATCTTCTTGGGCTTTAGAAAAAGAAGAAGATAATGTCCATGAGATCATAAATGAAAAAGAAAAAATAATACAATCAACTTGGAGGGAAATACTGGAAGTTGAAAACATAGGGCTTGATAGTAATTTCTTCCGTGCTGGTGGGCACTCATTATTAGCTACACAAGTAGTTTCTAGACTGAGAAAAATATTTAATTTATCAATACCCTTAATCTATATTTTTAATTATCCAACAATTAGATTATTAGCAAAAGAGTTGGACAAATTATCGATAAATAATACCAATACCAAGATAGTCAAGATCAATAGAGATAATTTTCGGATCTAAATTATATAAAGTAGGTGCATAAATGAATACTGTCAAAACAATAGATGAAGAAGAAGTTAACACTTTTTCTGTTCCTATGTCGTATAGTCAAAGAAGATTATGGTTTCTAAATTCTCTATATCCCCAAGATACGACTTATAATATACCCTTTTGTCTTAAATTTTATGGGGGTATTGACCTTGGGAAATTTAAAAGTTGTTTGGAAGTAATAGTAGAAAGGCATGAGATTTTTAGGACTATTTTTAGAGAGAGTAAAGGTATCACTGAACAAGTAGTACTTCCATATAAAGAGAAAGAATTAAATTTGAAAATTACAGATATAAGGGATCTTCCTGAAAGTGATAAGGAATTTAAAGTTAAAGAAATAGTTAATATAGAGACTAGTAGAATATTCACCTTAGAAACTAAATATTTATATACATTCAACATAATTATGTATTCAGATGAAGTAACACTATTTATATCAAATATCCATCATATTATCTTTGATAGATGGTCATATAACATATTTCTAAATGAATTAAGTATTTTATATAACTCCACTTCAAAAAATAATAAAACAGTTATTCAAGAATTGCCTATACAATATGCGGATTATTCAATATGGCAGGAAGAGTGTATGGAGAAGGGAGACTTGGAAAGCCAGATCACATATTGGCGTAAAAAATTGAGTGGTGAAATTCCTGTATTAGATTTACCAATAGATTTCCCTCGACCAAATGAACAAACATTTAATGGAGATTGTATAAATTTTGAATTATCAACGGAGTTAACAAGTAAATTGAAAGAGCTTAGTCAAAAATCAGGCGTAACATTAAATATGACCCTTTTAACAATATTTAAAATATTGTTATATCGATATACAGGACAAAAGGATTTATTGGTAGGAACTCCTGTAGCTGGGAGAAATATGGAGGAAATAGAAAATTTAATAGGATTTTTTGTAAATACACTGGTAATTAGATCAGAAGTTAAGGGGAACGAGAGTTTTATAGATCTATTGAATCAAGTGAAAAATACATGTCTGGAAGCTTATTCGAATCAAGATATGCCTTTTGAAAAAATAGTCGAAGATCTTAAACCAGATCGGAATTTAAGTGTTTCTCCAATTTTTCAAGTGATGTTTTCGTTACAAAACACAATAGAACATGAAATAAATCTATCCAATTTAGAAGTAGAAAGTGTAGATATTGATACGAAGATATCGAAGTATGATTTATCCCTTTTTATGGAAGAAAGGGAAGGGTTATTACTTGGCGAATTTCAGTTTAATACAGATTTGTTTTATCATAATACAATTCAAAGAATGATGAAACATTTTAAAAACTTGGTGGAACAGATTGTAGAAGATGTAAACCGACTTATCTCTAGATATGATTTTCTCTCTAAGGAAGAAATTAACAAATATTTAATTGAATTAAACGAAACAGATAGTCAAATTGAAGAGTTATCAATAGTAGAACTGTTTGAACAACAAGTAGAAAAGAATCCTTTAGCTGTTGCGATTGACTATCAGAATGAGAAAATAACTTATACCGAACTAAACAAAAGAGCAAATAAAATTGCAGAAACCCTACTAAAATATGACATACAAGAGAATACAATAGTAGGAACTTATATGGAACGGTCAATAGATCTATTTGTTTCATGGATCGGTATATTGAAGGCTGGGGGTACTTATATGCCTCTTGATCCAGAAAACCCGGAAAATAGAAATAGATATATAATTAACGACGCTGATGTAAATCTAATCATAACTAACAATTCAAAATATAAGGAACTAGAGAGTGCTGAAAAGAAAATCAATTATATAGATGTTAATAAGTTAGAAGAAACTGTAGGTAATAAAACCAATTATAAAGAAACTAAAGGACATCAAAATAAAAGAGCATATGTAATCTATACGTCAGGTTCGACTGGGAAACCGAAAGGTGTCCAGATTACTCACAAGGGTGTTATACGATTAGTAAAGAATACTAATTATATTCAGTTTGAATCTGAAGAATCTGTTGGGCAAGTCTCAAACGCATCTTTCGATGCCGTTACGTTTGAAGTGTGGGGAGCTCTATTAAATGGAAGTAAGTTGATAATCGCGGAACAGGAGACTCTACTATCACCAATTAGTTTTAAGGAATGGATAAAAAGCAAAAACATAACAACAATGTTTATGACAGTTTCCTTGTTTAATAGAATGATACAAGAGGATGGGACTATCTTCAGAAATATGAACAATCTATTAGTTGGAGGAGAAGCTTTAACGCCGAAATGGATAGAAAAAGCCTTGAAGCAAGGTGCTCCTAAAAGGCTAATTAATGGATACGGTCCAACAGAAACTACAACCTTTGCATTATGTCATGAGGTTAATGATATAGAAGGGAAATCATCGATTCCAATAGGAAAACCAATAAGCAATACTCAAGCATATATTTTAGATGAACATATGCAACAAGTCCCAGTTGGTGTTACAGGTGAGCTATATATTGGTGGAGATGGACTAGCTATAGGTTATTTAAATGAGCCTGAGCTAACTTCAAAAAAATTTATTCCAAACCCATTTAGTTCGAATTCTCAAGATAAATTATACATGACTGGTGACCTGGTTAAGTATTTGCCAGATGGAAATATAGAGTATACAGGGAGAAAAGATACTCAAATTAAGCTAAGAGGATATCGTATAGAACTGGATGAGATAGAAGAAGTAATGCGTAAACATAACGATATTAAAGATGGAGTAGTATTAGTAAAAGAAGATTCAAGGGGAGATAAGAAGTTAGTTGGATACTATACAGTAGAAAGAGAAATTTCTAAGGCAGAAATAAAACAGTTTTTACAAGAACGATTACCAAAGTATATGGTTCCATCCTTCCTAATAACACTGGAACAATTTCCAGTCACATCTAATGGAAAGTTAGATAGAAGAAACTTGCCGGAAATATTATCGGAAGATTTAGAATTGGGAGAGTACGTAGCTCCAAGAAATGATGTAGAAGAAATGTTAGTTGAAATTTGGAGTGAGGTATTAGGGATTGAAAGGATCGGTGTTTACGATAATTTCTTTGAATTAGGTGGTCATTCTTTATTAGCCACACAGGTGGTTTCAAGAATCTTTAAATATTCAGGTAAAAGAGTGAAAATTAAAAGTCTTTTTGAATATCCAACAATTGAGGAGCTGTCTAGAGAACTAGATATTACAGGTAATAGCGTATCAGGTGACTCTATCATTTGTAAAAGTCAAGAGAATCTTATGCATCCACTTTCATTCTCTCAGAAGAGATTGTGGTTTTTGAATCAATTAGAGCCCGAAAACGCTGCTTATAATATTCCATTGGTTTATAAAATATCTGGTGAATTAAACTATAATTGTTTAGAAAAAAGTATAAAAACAATTATTAGGAGACATAAAGTTTTAAGAACCGTATTTAAAGAAATCGAAGGAGAGCCCGTTCAAATCATAAGAGAAGAAGAGAAAACTGCATTACCAGTTGTCGAAGTAGTCGATTTAGGAACCTACCAGGATGTAGAGGCCGAAATTGATCGACAACTTAATGAGAGTACTTGGAAGGCTTTTGAATTATCAAAGGGACCATTATTTCGGATTAAGTTACTCAAGCAATCTGAATCTACACATATCTTAGTATTGAACTTCCACCACATTATTTTTGACGGTTGGTCAGAAAAAATATTTATAAATGAATTAAAAGAATTATACTCAGCATTCTTAGAAGGAAAGGATCCACAACTCTCTAATCTGGATATACAATTTTCTGATTATGCACATTGGGAGAAGGATTTGGTAAATAAAGATAGTTTAAACAAACAATTGTCATATTGGAAAGAGAAATTAAGTGGAGACTTACCAATCTTAGAACTTCCAACTGATTATCCAAGACCTGCTAAGCAATCATATAACGGTGACAGTGTGACGTTTGATATATCAGAAGAAATTACGGAGAAATTAAGCAGGTTTGGTAAAGAAGAAGGCGCGACTCTTAATATGGTGTTGTTAGCTGCTTTTAAAATACTTCTCTACAGATATACAAGTCATAAAGATTTATTAATTGGAATACCCGTAGCTGGAAGAAACAAACCTGAAATTGAAGATTTAATTGGTTTTTTTGTTAATACATTAGTCATAAGGACTGACCTTAGTGGGAATCCAAGTTTTAGAGAATTTTTAAATCAGGTAAAGAATGTAAGTTTGGCAGCATACTCAAACCAAGATGTTCCATTTGATAAATTAGTAGAAGAATTACAACCTGAAAGAAACTTAAGTCATAATCCAATTTTTCAGATTATGTTTACATTAAATAATGAAAGTGGCGGAGCATCTTGGGAAATTAAGGGGATAAAGGCTAATCAACTAGAAATTGATAATAAGGTATGTAAATTTGAACTTTCTTTAAATGCCAATATAAGAAATGGATCAACAGGCTTTGAATTACAATACAACACAGACATTTTTCATAGGAAAATGATTAAAGAAATGGCTATCTATTTAGAAGTTTTATTAAGATCAATTGTTAATAATCCTGATTGTAATATCTATAATCTAAAAATACACTCTGAAGAAGAACAAATGGAAAATTACAATGAAATAGAAAACAAAGAGATATCGGAGTATTTCTATGATTTAATAGACTCTCAAGCAGAGAAAAATCCTAATGCAATTGCTGTTGTTGCAAATGACAGTAGTATAACGTTTAAAGAGCTCCAAGTTCAATCGAATAAAGTTGCAAGTTTTCTTTATAAAAGAGGTCTAAAAGAAAATGAGCCCATTGGGGTTAGTATGGATAAATCAGTGAGACTAATTCCTATTGTATTAGGGATTATGAAGGCGGGCTGCAAATTTGTCCCAATAGATCCAGGCCATCCAATAGATAGGATTAAATATATTATTAATGATACAGGACTAGTTAATATATTTAGTAACAAGGAATTTAAGGAGCTTTCTATTGATAACCTAGAGGTAATCAATGTTGAAGAGAGTTGGAGAGAAATAATTAGTGTAGAAGAAGTGAACTTAAGAGATCACAGAGTGGATAGCGACATTGCCTATATAATTTATACTTCAGGTACTACGGGTCAGCCAAAGGGAGTTATGGTAGATTATAGAAATTTAAATATCGCAACACCATCTTGGTTAGAGACGTACAGAACAAGAAGTATAAAAAGTCATTTGCAAATGGCGAGTATTTCATTTGATGTATTTATCCAAGACATGGTGAGGTCTTTGTGTTCAGGAGCAAAACTAGTTCTATGTAATAAGGAATCAATATTAGATTCAGAAAAACTTTATAAAATCTTGAACGATAATGATATTGAATTTGCTGAATTTGTACCTGCTGTTTTAAAACATTTAGTTTCTTATATAGAGAGTAGTCAAAAAAACCTAAATAATTTAAGAGTAATTGTTTCTGGAGCAGATACTTGGTATGCAGAAGACTTAAAGAAGATTAGGAAGTCATTTGACAATAATGTTATTTTCATAAATTCATATGGTGTAACAGAAGTAACTATTGATAATACCTATTTTGTGGTCGATAGTGATACAGATTTTAATAACAAAATTGTACCCATCGGAAAACCTTTTCCTCATGTACAGTCATATGTATTAGATGAAAATTATGAAAAAGTACCTTTTGGTGTACCAGGTGAGTTATATCTTGGAGGAGATAGTGTATCACGAGGTTACTTAAACAAACAGGAGTTAACAGAAGAAAAATTTATATATGTTTCTATTGGAGGAAAAGGAGAACAGAAAAAACTTTACAAAACTGGAGATATTGTGAGAAATCAATGGGATGGCAATTTGGAGTTTTTGGGTAGAAAAGATAATCAGGTTAAGATAAGAGGCTATAGAATAGAGTTAAATGAAATAGAGTATTTATTAAGGAAACATAATTCAGTGAAGGACGTTATTGTGACCATTAAGAATCTGAATGAAAATAAACAAATTATTGGTTATGTTATATCACACAATAACGATAAAAGTAATGAAAAAGAGTTGTTTGAGTATTTAAGAAAGCTATTACCAAATTACATGATCCCTTCAGATATTGTTTTCCTGAATAATTTTCCATTAAATCAAAACGGAAAAATTGATAGAAAAGTGCTGCCTAATCCTCAAGTTAAATATAGCAACATACTTGAACCTGAAACAATGTCCGAAAGAAGAATAAAACAAATTTGGGAGGAGGTACTAAATATAGATAATATTTGTAATTCGGATAATTTTTTCGCTTTAGGTGGACACTCACTAATTGCTACGAAAGTAATTTCACGTATAAAGACTTTATTTAAAGTTAATTTGCCATTGCAAGCTATATTTGAATATTCAACTGTTAAAGAATTAGCTACTTTTGTTGAAATGACCCTTTTTGAGAAGCTAGAACAGCTATCAGAAGATGAAGTGAAGATATTTCTTAGTAAATAATATACGGTGGTGGTATAAATGGTAGAAGTTATGATTAATAATGGAAAAATATCTGAAAGTAAAATTGCTCTTTTAGATAAGTATTTATCCGATAAGGATACTAGAAAAGAATATACTATACAGAAATATAATAATCAAAAAAACCCACTTTCCTCTTCACAGAAGAGGATGTGGTTTTTAAATAAATATTTGAAGGAGAAATCTTTATATAATGTACCTATTCATTTAAGACTATCTGGACCCTTAAATACCGACATTTTTGAAAGGGCATTAAAAGAAGTTATATTTCGACATAATATATTAAGAACAATTTTTACTGAAGGTAAAGGTAAGGCAATAGATCAAAATATACTTGAGAAATTCAATTTTAAATTAGATTACAAAGATATCTCAGAGGATAAAAATGATCAAAAAGAGTTCTATATACAAGAAAAGTTACGAGAAATAATGGCTTATGAGTTTGAGCTAGAAAGAGGTCCATTATTTAAAATAATGTTAATTAAAGTATCGGCCTCAAAATATGAACTAATTTTAAACTTTCACCATATTATTTTTGATGGTTGGTCCGAAAGTATTCTTTTAAAGGAATTGTTTGAAATATATCAAAGTTTAATTGAAGGAAATAGATCTAACTTAATTGAGTTGCCTATACAATATGCGGATTATTCAATATGGCAGGAAGAGTGTATGGAGAAGGGAGACTTGGAAAGCCAGATCACATATTGGCGTAAAAAATTGAGTGGTGAAATTCCTGTATTAGATTTACCAATAGATTTCCCTCGACCAAATGAACAAACATTTAATGGAGATAGTATAAATTTTGAATTATCAACGGAGTTAACAAGTAAATTGAAAGAGCTTAGTCAAAAATCAGGCGTAACATTAAATATGACTCTTTTAACAATATTTAAAATATTGTTATATCGATATACAGGACAAAAGGATTTATTGGTAGGAACTCCTGTAGCTGGGAGAAATATGGAGGAAATAGAAAATTTAATAGGATTTTTTGTAAATACACTAGTAATTAGATCAGAAGTTAAGGGGAACGAGAGTTTTATAGATCTATTGAATCAAGTGAAAAATACATGTCTGGAAGCCTATTCGAATCAAGATATGCCTTTTGAAAAAATAGTCGAAGATCTTAAACCAGATCGGAATTTAAGTGTTTCTCCAATTTTTCAAGTGATGTTTTCGTTACAAAACACAATAGAACATGAAATAAATCTATCCAATTTAGAAGTAGAAAGTGTAGATATTGATACGAAGATATCGAAGTATGATTTATCCCTTTTTATGGAAGAAAGGGAAGGGTTATTACTTGGCGAATTTCAGTTTAATACAGATTTGTTTTATCATAATACAATTCAAAGAATGATGAAACATTTTAAAAACTTGGTGGAACAGATTGTAGAAGATGTAAACCGACTTATCTCTAGATATGATTTTCTCTCTAAGGAAGAAATTAACAAATATTTAATTGAATTAAACGAAACAGATAGTCAAATTGAAGAGTTATCAATAGTAGAACTGTTTGAACAACAAGTAGAAAAGAATCCTTTAGCTGTTGCGATTGACTATCAGAATGAGAAAATAACTTATACCGAACTAAACAAAAGAGCAAATAAAATTGCAGAAACCCTACTAAAATATGACATACAAGAGAATACAATAGTAGGAACTTATATGGAACGGTCAATAGATCTATTTGTTTCATGGATCGGTATATTGAAGGCTGGGGGTACTTATATGCCTCTTGATCCAGAAAACCCGGAAAATAGAAATAGATATATAATTAACGACGCTGATGTAAATCTAATCATAACTAACAATTCAAAATATAAGGAACTAGAGAGTGCTGAAAAGAAAATCAATTATATAGATGTTAATAAGTTAGAAGAAACTGTAGGTAATAAAACCAATTATAAAGAAACTAAAGGACATCAAAATAAAAGAGCATATGTAATCTATACGTCAGGTTCGACTGGGAAACCGAAAGGTGTCCAGATTACTCACAAGGGTGTTATACGATTAGTAAAGAATACTAATTATATTCAGTTTGAATCTGAAGAATCTGTTGGGCAAGTCTCAAACGCATCTTTCGATGCCGTTACGTTTGAAGTGTGGGGAGCTCTATTAAATGGAAGTAAGTTGATAATCGCGGAACAGGAGACTCTACTATCACCAATTAGTTTTAAGGAATGGATAAAAAGCAAAAACATAACAACAATGTTTATGACAGTTTCCTTGTTTAATAGAATGATACAAGAGGATGGGACTATCTTCAGAAATATGAACAATCTATTAGTTGGAGGAGAAGCTTTAACGCCGAAATGGATAGAAAAAGCCTTGAAGCAAGGTGCTCCTAAAAGGCTAATTAATGGATACGGTCCAACAGAAACTACAACCTTTGCATTATGTCATGAGGTTAATGATATAGAAGGGAAATCATCGATTCCAATAGGAAAACCAATAAGCAATACTCAAGCATATATTTTAGATGAACATATGCAACAAGTCCCAGTTGGTGTTACAGGTGAGCTATATATTGGTGGAGATGGACTAGCCATAGGTTATTTAAATCAGCCTGAGCTAACTTCAAAAAAATTTATTCCAAACCCATTTAGTTCGAATCCTCAAGATAAATTATACATGACTGGTGACCTGGTTAAGTATTTGCCAGATGGAAATATAGAGTATACAGGGAGAAAAGATACTCAAATTAAGCTAAGAGGATATCGTATAGAACTGGATGAGATAGAAGAAGTAATGCGAAAACATAATGATATACAGGATGGAGTAGTATTAGTAAAAGAAGATTCAAGGGGAGATAAGAAGTTAGTTGGATACTATACAGTAGAAAGAGAGATTTCTAAGGCAGAAATAAAACAGTTTTTACAAGAACGATTACCAAAGTATATGGTTCCATCCTTCCTAATAACACTGGAACACTTTCCAGTCACATCTAATGGAAAGTTAGATAGAAGAAACTTGCCGGAAATAGTAACGGAAGATTTAGATATGAAAGAGTACGTAGCTCCAAGAAATATTGTAGAAGAAATGTTAGTTGAAATTTGGAGTGAGGTATTAGGGATTGAAAGGATTGGTGTTTACGATAACTTCTTTGAATTAGGTGGTCATTCTTTATTAGCAATACAAGTGATAACTAGGATAAAAGAAATATTAGAAATTGAAATTTCAATCAGAATATTATTTGAAGAATCGACAATAAACAATTTATCAAAAAAGATTGAGGAATTATTTGAAATGGCCAATAAAATAGAGGTATGAATGCAACCCTACAATAAAAATATAAGTAGTCAAATAAATATTTACTTTACAAAATTACCTAAAGAATTTTCACAAAGTATAAAAAAACAATTACAACAACAATTACAACAACTTCAGTCTTCTAAACGAAGAGCAGATCATGTTATTGGAAGAGAATTATTAAAAAAAGTTATAGAAGCAAATACAGGAATTGATAAAAGGAAGATAGTATTTAGCGAAAATGAATATGGAAAGCCATTTATAAATATTGAGGATAAGAGTATTCAATTTAATTTATCCCATACAAAGGATATAATAATTGCCTCTTTTTCGAACGATATTGAAGTAGGAATTGATATTGAGGAAAGAAATAGAGATTTTTTTGATATTATGCCAGAAGTTTTTACTAATAAGGAAATAGAGATGGTTAATCAAGGTACACATATTAATGATAGATTAGATAACTTCTATACATTATGGACAAGAAAAGAAGCTATAACAAAAGCAATGGGATTGGGCTTAAACTATAATTTTAAGAACATAGAATTTGAAAGTTTAGAACTTAATAAGCTTAATATGTTATTAGAATGGTGGTATTATACGTTTCCTTTAGGATCTAGGTATATTGTGTCCGTTGCTAGAAAGGGAAAATTCGATATACCGTTTATTCATGAAGTTTCTCTTGACGCTTTATTTTAAAATGAAAACTGAGGTGTTCTGGTTGAGTAAAATTGATACTTGGTTACCTAAAAGGTTAAATGTGGAAAGTGGTAAAACTAGATTATTTTGCTTTCCATGGGCTGGAGGTAGTGCAAGTTTTTATTATAGAAATTACATGTATCTACCAAATGATATCGAAATATGCCCAATTCAAATACCCG
This sequence comes from Paenibacillus sp. FJAT-29882, assembly GCF_001510645.1. Taxonomy (GTDB): domain Bacteria; phylum Bacillota; class Bacilli; order Bacillales; family DSM-1321; genus Peribacillus. The sequence goes on from NZ_LMVB01000004.1 coordinate 110,992, forward strand.
GCAGAGAGACAAGATATAACGAATTGTTATATACAAATGTTGATGATCTAGTAGAAGATATAATAAATGATTTACAAGATTTTTTTTCAGAAAAGGATTTTGCATTTTTAGGGCACAGCATGGGAGGAGGAATTGCTTTTGAATTGGCCCATCAACTTTTAGCTAGAGGTTTGAAATTACCCGAACACATCTTTTTATCTGCTTGTACACCAAGTATAGAGACAAGGAAATCGAGAAATATACCAATAGAGAGTTTATTAATGATTAATGGTACTCCAAAAGAAGTGATAGAAAATACTGAGCTAAGAGATATATATATTCCAATTTTAGAAGCAGATCTAAAATTAGTGGACTCTATTAAGCTTAAGCCAAATAGGGAGAAGCTCCCCGTCCCAATCACAGTTATGGGAGGGGAATCAGATGAACTAATAAGTAAGAATGAGTTGATGTTATGGAAAAATGAAACAAATACTGATATAGAAATATATCAGTTCAATGGGGGGCATTTATATATAAAAGAAAGTCTAAAATCTGTTATGAAAGTAATAGATGGAACTTTAAAAAGAGTAGGAGGCGGTCTATATAGTTAATAAGAATGATATCTTAAAAAGTAGAGAAATAATAGGAAACTCAATTAGAAAGACACCACTAATTAAAGTACCAATCTTGGATTTTATTACAGGAAAAGACATTTTAATCAAGCCAGAGTATCTTCAGTTAACAGGGTCCTTTAAATATAGAGGGGCACTTAATTTCATCTCACAAATTAAAGAAAAGAATAGTGGAATAATTGCAGGTTCATCAGGGAATCACGCACTCGCGCTATCTAAAATATGCGAGAGGTTTGGAATCAACTCTACATTTTGTATTCCAAACGATGGAGTAGAAAATAAGATAAACAAAATTAAGAAAAATGGATCAGTGGTTGTTCATTTTGATAGAAAACAAGTAGATAGAGAAGTTTTAACCAAAAGAATAGCGGAAGAAAAACACTTAACGATTATTCCATCTTCAGATCATGAGAGGATTATTGAAGCAACAGGAACAATTGGCATGGAGATAATGGATGAATGTAATGATTTAGATGCTGTCATATCTCCAGTTGGTGGAGGGGGGCTAATTTCTGGTATTTCTCTCGCGGTTCATAATATTAACTCATCTGTTAGAAGTATAGGAGTTGAACCCGAGAATGGGAATGATACTTATGTTTCTCTCAATAATAATAAAATAACAAAAATATCCAACCCTGAAACAATTGCAGATGGATTAAGGCATTCGTCTCCAGGAATAATTACTTTTCCTATAATTCAAGAGCATGTAGAATCAATTATTACTGTAAAAGAGATAGAAATAATAAATGCATTAAATTTTGCACACAATATACTTAATATTAAAATTGAACCTTCTTCAGCTGTAGTTTTAGCAGCCCTACTTTATCGGAAAATACCTAAGTCAATTAAGAAAATTTGTATTGTCTTGAGTGGTTCAAATGTAGAAAAATCATTGTTAGATAAAGTGCGAAAAGATCGAGACACAGATTCTAGCTTAATAGATAGCTTAATTTAATATTTAATGTCTTGTGCAAAGGATTCTTTTACGGTAAGATAAATTTAACCGAATAAAAAAGAGGTTAACCTATGGAAAACATACTGATTATAAAAGAATATAGCCAGCTCAAGGCATTAAGTGATCCATTTAAATCGAAGCTTTTAATAAGATTAATGGAGACTCCTCAAACGGGGCAGCAATTATCAGAAATTTATAAGATGCCAAGGGCAAAGGTCCATTATCACCTTAAGGAATTAGAGAAATTTAATCTAATCAGAATTGTTAAGACGGAAGAAAAGAATGGTATAGTCCAAAAGTTTTATCAATCTGTAGCGAGGGGATTTTTCCCGGATGCAAACCTGTTACCATATAGAGATGAGATAAGTCTTACTAATCGGCAGACTGTTTTAAGCTTATTAGATAGAACTATGCACAGAGTATTATCTGCCCCAGAAGAATCATTTCAACATAATTATACTTCTTCTGACCCAACTCAGTGGAATTTTCAATCATCCTCTTGGGAATTTACCGCAACTGAAGAACATTACAAATGGTTCATAAAAAAACAATATGAACTGTTTGAAGAGTTCCGAAAATTGAGGAAAGAGGATGATGGGGATCCTACTTCAAAAATATATATTATTTCTAATTTTTCTTTTGAAGTTAAAGAGTCACTTTATGAAGAAGAAGAAAAAGAAGAAAAATAAAAGATGTTTTTTGCCTTTTAAAGGCATTTTTTTTAAAACAACGGTCAATTTTTTTTTACCGAGTAATAGAATTAAATACAGGGGGTTGAGTATGTTAAATTTATTTAAGAATTTTAATTTTATGAAACTTTTTTTAGGTAGATTCATAACAAACATTGGAGATAGTATATATTATGTAGCAGCAATGTGGTTAGTTTATGAGTTGGGAGGATCAGCATTTTACAGTGGTTTAGCTGGTTTTCTAATATTAATTCCGAATGCATTCCAATTTCTTTTTGGACCAATTGTCGATAAACATTCTGTAAAGTCTATACTCGTTATTTCTCAAGTAATTCAAGCAATACTAGTCTCCATAATACCTATATTATATTATTATGAATTACTTTCTGTAACACTAATTTTAATAATTATGCCGATAATTTCAATAGTAAACCAATTTGCATATCCTGCAAGTCAAGCTATTATTCCAAAGGTGATTCCTAGAGATCATTTAGTCAAAGGTAACTCGTTAATGTCAATTGCTTATCAAGGAGTAGATATGGCATTCAATGCTATATCTGGGATTCTAATAGGGCTTGTTGGAATAATATATCTGTACATGATTGACACCATGACATTTATAATTTGCAGTATTTTATTTTTTCTTATAAAAATTCCTAAAGACGAAAAAAGTGAAGTATCAGAGGAGAGTAGTGAAATAAAAGAGAGGGTTAAATTGTATTTTAAAGAACTAAAGGAAGGAATAAGGTTCTGCTTTGATACAATTGTAAGTAAATTTTTTATTCAGAATATCATAGCTAATTTTGTATTAGGAGCAATGATGGCTATTTTACCGGCATACGCAGACCTAAGAGGCGGTCCTGAAGTATACGGGTTATTACTAGGTGTTTTTTCTGCAGGAATTTTAACTGGTTCTTTTTTAGCACCATTTTTAGAAAAGGTTAAATTAGGTTATCTTCTTAGTGTTTCTTTCTTTATAGGATCGATAATGTGGACTTCCTCGGCTTTAATCGGTAATAACGTTTTAAGTATAGCTATATTTGGTCTTGCATCTGTCCCAATTGGCATTACTAACGTCGTTCTCTTTTCTACTTTGCAAAATATAATACCTGAGAAATTAATGGGGCGTGTCCTATCAGTAATCATGAGTATAGGTAGTTGCTCTATGCCAATAGGTTCTCTATTGGGCGGGATTCTAAGTCCTATTATAGGAATAAAATTATTAATGGCTCTTTGTGGTAGCGGATTTTTAATTGTTTCTATTTATATTTTAGTGAATTCAGAAGTAAGGAGGTTACCATCATCTAAAAATCTAAAACCAACTAATTTTCGAATTTCTGTTTAGTATCTTCTTTAGCATATATAAGAATTAGCTTGTTCACGCACGAGAAAGTTAAATAGCGTAAATATATAGAGAGTATACAAAGTAGTTCATCTGAACTCCTCGGGCTGTCGAGAAACCTCTCGGCAGCCCTTATTTTTTCTTTTCTCTTCATACATTAACCGCGTTAATACGAAATAATTAAATGATCATATTAAGATTGGTGATTCCTATATTTAATACGCGTGACCATACACAAAACGAAGTCGAATTTGTTCTTCTTGACGATTTAGTCACTGAAAATCATCTACTACGAAATATTTATACATATATAAATTTCTCATTCATCCTAGAAAAAGTACACCACTATTACTCTGAAAATAACGGAAGACCTTCATTTTAAAGTAACATAAATCCCCACCAACAAACACGAACATTTATTCCTTTTTAGTTGCTTCCGAACATTCGTTCCTGTATAATTCATTTTATCATTAAAAGGAGTGATAATAATGATAAAAGATAGAGGTACAATTAAATTTACATTAAATGTCAAAAGGTTAATTTAAAACAAAGTTTTTGCAAGTACTTTTATATAATGTTACACAAAATATAAGGGAAAAGTAGGTGTTTTAAAGTGATTCGTGACAGAGGCTGTATTAAGTGGGTTTCAATGATGTTACCAGAACATGTGCAGAGTTTAAAAAATGCTCTTATAGATGAAGAACGCGTAAAACAACCGTTACTCGATGAACAGGAAATTTCAGAAATAGAAATACTTATATGTGAGGCAATGGAATTTAATACACTAATTACTTTTAAAATTTATAATAACGGTTTTACTCAACTAATTACAGGTACTACGCATTACATTAACCATTTGAAAAGCCAGATCATTTTTCAAGATGAAGATGGGTATTTTCATCATATTTTATTTAATAAAATAATCAGCGTTCAAGAAGCATAATGGAGGTCTTGAAATGATAGACTATAGCCAGTTTCCTGATCGTAAAATTCTTTGTGTGGATATGAAAAGCTTCTACGCCAGTTGTGCTGCTGTGATGCTTGGACTTGATCCAATGACTTGCTATCTTGCTGTGGTCGGTAGCACCGACCGGCAAGGCAGTGTAGTATTGGCGGCTTCACCGAAAATGAAGAAAGATTTTAAAATTAAAACTGGATCACGTCTGTTCGAAATACCCGATGATCCACGGATTGCTGTGGTAGACCCTTCGATGGGAACTTTTATAAAAGTCTCGACTGAAATCACAAAACTCTTTTACCGCTATGCACCCCCAAACGCTGTACACACATATTCAGTTGATGAGTCCTTCATTTCCGTAAATGGTTTAGAAAAGATATGGGGAGATCCTAGAACTATTGCTGAACTTATCCAATTAGATATCCTAAAGGACTTTGGATTAAATTGCACCGTTGGAATAGGCCCTAATATGTTAATGGCAAAATTAGCCCTAGATCTAGAATCGAAAAAAGCACCAAATGGCATTGCAACTTGGACTTATGATGATATTCCTTCAAAACTGTGGCCTATCCACCCTCTGTCCGAAATGTGGGGTATCGGAAGACGTGTTGAAAAAACTCTTAATAACATGGGTATTTTTAGTGTGGGAGGTCTTGCAAATTATCCTCTTGAGCTTTTGGAGAAAAAATTTGGGATTATAGGAAACCAGCTATTTCACCACGCCTGGGGGATAGACCTTTCCGAAATAGGAGCGCCTATATTGAAGGGGCAAGTTAGTTTTGGAAAGAGCCAAGTTTTAATGAGGGACTATAAGGAAGAACACGAGGTTAAAGCTGTAGTATTAGAAATGTGTGAAGAGGTTGCTAAGAGAGCAAGGGATAAAAGAAAAGCCGGTAGAACAATCAGTTTCGGTTTAAGTTATTCCAAAGATGAATTTGGCAGTGGATTCCATCGTTCAAGGACTATTGCAAATCCAACAAACGTTACCATGGAAATATACAATGTTTGCTTACAACTCATGAAAGAAAGCTATCGAGGGAACACCGTGAGGCAGGTATCCATATCAATTAGCAACTTGGTTGATGATTATGATATGCAATTAGATTTATTTGATGTAGACGGATGGAAAAAAAGAGAACTTGGCTATGTTGTAGACAAGATTAGAAATAAATATGGTCCTGCAGCACTATTAAGAGCTGTTTCATACACTTCAGCCGGAACTGCGTTACATCGAAGCAGGTTGGTTGGTGGACATAAAAAATAGCGCCAGCGTTTTGAACAGCCAGCATATAGTGATAAATACAGAACGGAAGCGAGTGTTTACGCAAAGTTGAGTCAACCTGCTGCTCTTTCGCTTTGGCCATCTGTATCAGATACATATTCTTGTACAACAAAAAGTTGCACAAATACAACATATCTTGGTACTGCTTCTACTAGTGGAATTAAATTACTTAAGCATAGTGAAAGCACGAATCTTCTAAGATGGTCTGTAAATCATAGTGTTGGTATTCCCAAAATGACGGCCCCAGCAATTGATTATACTTTTCTTGCGCAACTTACTAATAAGACATTTATCGCTACTGGGCAGCATGATAAGGCACCAAGTCATGAATTTTGGATGAATTACCCATCAGGAAGTAAAAAAATATACTCTCATGAAGTAACTAGTGAAATTGATTTCTTGAATTTGTTTGGTGTTATACAGGCATCATGGAGTTTTGAGATGTAAAAAGGTTCAATTTATTGAATTTTTCACCAATATTAATGTAATCCTTTCAAAACTGCAACAATAGCTCCTCTTTACAAGCGGCTGTCCTTATTGAAGGTGTAGCCGCTTGTTTTGTTTTTATGATTATTAAATAATCATCATTTTTATAACGAGTTTCTTCTATTATATATATCCTTAAATGTACTCTCCAAAAATTTCAGATTTCCAAAAGTGAATGGCATGCCGCTCTTTCTCCAGTATTTACTCCAAGTTAATTTCAGTGAATCTATATCCCTTTAATTTTCTCTACTGCCTGACGCATATGCTTTTCTAAACCACTATAATAATCGTACCTAAGGTAAGCGTCTGTCTCTTCCATATCTTCTTGAAAAACACAAGAATGTGATTTATTTGCTAGATCAATAAAACAAGCAGGATGAATATTTAGGCCACCTTCAATACCGTATTTATCAAATATTTTTATTCCATTCATTTTTTGCACATTATATACTTCAGAAAAAGTCGCATTTTCTGAGTCTATGACTAATTGATTCATCTCCTTTAAAATATCAGCCTTTAATATATTCTTGTTAGGGAGTTCACTAATTGCAAGAATCTCATCTATTTCTATCAACATATTGTCATTTTTAAAAAAATCAACTTTAGCCTCGAAAATGTTTTCTAATAAGGTAAGGAAAATAGCGCATGGATTTAAAGAATGCGTATGTTCTAGTAACTTCTTTGTTATACTCCCGAAAATTGAACCTTTGGGTCTTTTTATTTGAGAATAGTAACAGAAAGGCAAATTTAAACTAATGCTTGAAAATGCCTTACTCAACTTGAAAGCTCGATACAAATCTCCTAAATCTAAGAAGGAAGATATGAGATGAGCAGCGTGAGAATATACTAACATTTCCGAATTGTAAAGATAATCCGTATATTTTCTATTAACTTGATGGTATTCAATTGTCTGTAAATCTTTATCCTTAACCATAATAGCTACATTAGCATGGTAAGTTATTTCCGCCCACATAGCATTGGTTTCCCATAGCGCCTCGATTGAGAAAGGCACATTGCCAATAGACTCTCCGCGATATTTAAAATTTGAAAACATACATAAATTAGAATTGGGATTATCAAAAATATCCACACCGAATCCACTATTTAGATTGTAGGTCCAGTTTCTATAATTAGGATCAGCAATTCCTTTAGCTAAATAAGTAGTGTAGTGATCGTGTTTCCACGCCCTTATTGTGTTAAATAAATCTATGATACTATTATTTTCTGTACCAATTTCAATTTCATTCAACGCATTGTATACTTTAACAAGCAACATTTGACCAGATAGAGTAGCTAAGTTATCAAAATAATGCGAAGCTTCATGGATTATTTTACTAGCGCTATCTATCGTTGTGATTTCAAAATCTCGAGCATTTAGTTGACTAACTAGCTCGTCTAAATGATCTTTGGACAAGTCAGTAAAGTTCATTGTTTGACTAATCAATAAATAGGAAGCAATTGCAGAAACATTGGGGAAAGTTAGTAGTTTGTCTATAATATATCCCACCTAATGAATTTTATTTATCTCGATCGATTACCTAGAATTAAATTATATCATTTAAATAATGTATTCAGAAATGTCGTTATTTTTTCGATGGAGAAGAGGATCTTATTTAAAGTTAAAAATTATTTCATGTTCCTACTATTATATATACTCACCAAAAATCTCAGGCTTCCACGAATGAATAGCATGCCGCTCTTTTGCCAAAACCTTCTCCAAATAAATTTCAGTTGTTTGGAGCTGTTCATGCCCCAAGCTTTTCATAATGGCGTAAACATCTACACCATTAAGATGCGAAATTATCGCAAACGCATGTCGGAAATGATGCGTAGAAATAGATGAAGAACGGAATGTTAAGAATGGCAACTCACTCTCTTTAATTATCTTTGTAAGATACTGAGCCAGATAAGACGGAGAATAGGCTCGTCCAGTGTTGGTCGTAAAAAGAGGTGAATCTCGTTCCGCATCCTCAATGCTTGCTAATCCTCTTGCAGAACGAAACATTCGAATACTATTCATTCCTTTCTCTTTCAAAGGAATTTGCCTTCTTTTATTTCCTTTTCCTAGTACATCTAAAAAGTAAGAACTTGTTATGGAATCATACTGCAAGTCTTTGACTGTAAGTGTACAGAATTCCTCATTCCTCATTCCTGTCATGGTCAATACATGAATGATTCCAAATACAATCGGATGATTAATCTTACGGAAGTGGTCCAGGAGTTGAATCACTTCCTTCGGTCCAAGGTCCCGATTTGGCCGATCATCCTTTCGAACACTCGTCTTATAAAAACCGCTATGAATGGGTTCACTTATATACTTCACTTCATATAAGAAGTGGAGGAAACTCTTAAGTATCGTCGTTTTTCGTGCTAATGTTGCCGCTGAATAGGCACCTTTTGCTTGAACATACGGACTTTTTGTTGCTAGCCATTCCTGGTACCGCCGAATATGGCGTGTAGAAAGGGATTTAAATAAAGAGCCGTCCACAACCCGCTCCATATCTAGATCAATTTCTGAAGAGTAACGTAATAATTGCTCGATAAAGTGGGTAAGTTCCCGCTCATACTCTTTGATCGTCCGAGCGGATTTATCATGCTGCCGATTCAAATGTTCTTGTCGATATAAAAACCAGTGAAGCATTTCGACATCCGTAAAGTCTGCAAATGGACTCTGCCCTATTTTTTCCGCATCATCCAATTGACCTTGCAATTGAGGTAATGATATCTCCCCTAACTGCTTTTTCCAATTTATCACCTGCAAGTCTCTATTGTTTACTGCCAGTTCTTCCATTCGTAACACCTTCTTTTTTTATATACTCATAAATAATAAGCGCAAGACTATAAATCATAATATCCTAAATTATGTACCTTCTAATCTATTATAACAAATATCAACTATATAGAAATTATGAACAACCTAAATAAAGAATACATTTGTTTATGTTAAATTTAAAGTCTATATTATTAGATTCTTATATATTCTGTATATACTTTGATATCTATAAATATATATAATATAATTAAAATATATAAAAATAGTATTATATAGATATTTATACATATTCATTCAGGTGGTGATAAAATGATAGATACAGATGTAAAACTCGAATTCCCAAAATATTTAGATGAAAAATCAGATATAAAAAAAATTAGTGAAGTAGCTCCTGTACGAATTGAACGTTTAGTTCCATATGAAAAGGGAGACTTAGTTCGCGTGCAGTTGAATGTGACGGAGGAAGAAGATTCTGAAAGTTATTATTACATAAAAGAGTTTGAGAAAAAGCGTGGAGAAGTAATTGAAGTCATTATGCAGCCGCGTTTACAATATCGAGTTCGTTTCAATCAACAAGATGCTATTTTGTATCATGAAGAACTAACCAGTTAGTGAATGTGTAAACAGATAATAAAGTAATTGGAAAATAGGGGAGTTATCGTACCTATAAGTGTTGGTATTTGTATTATTGCCATAACCTTAATTCTAATTTCCGGTGAAAAGCGTAAAAAGGTGAATATATTTTGAAATCTTTGAGAAAGAAAGCCATAACACAAACATTAAATCAGACCTACACATCTACGAGAAATGGTTGGATTATCAAAGATCGTTATGGTGTCACGGAGTCCTGCTCTAAGATTAGCGATGTGGAATTTTTAACGATAATTAAATTACATGTAAAATGTATCGAATTGTTCGTGGTCATTTCGTTTTAGATTTACTCGTAAAAAATATGTATACCTAATAGAAACGAATGAATCTACTGAAATAAGCAGACCAGTTAAAATAGAAAAGAAATATTTAAAAAGAATGTTAAAAGACAGTGGATTTACAGACCGTGTTATAGAGGTGATAAATTAATTGGAATTCCACCATATAATCCGAATATCAAAAACACCTAATGCTGATATTGCAAATTCAAGAGAATTAGTAAGGTGGTAGGCCGTAAAAGTAATTATAATTTCGTCTAAGAGCGTTTCTCGGCATTTCAGTTTTTTTCATTTTCGAAATTATGGTTAAAAGAATGTAGAAAAACTTTTTTAAGCGTTAATAAAGCAAGGCACCACTGATGAAGGTTTTTATTGCTGACTCGGATGCCTTGAATAACAATATATTTCCCTATCTGATATTAAGTTACTCTTTTTATGGTAAGTTTTACGAAATTTATTGACGACTATAAATTAACATACATCTTAAAATTTATTTGCATCGTTTAAGGCAGCGGTAAAAAACTGAAACAGAGGAGTGAGTCTCATGGATTGGTATACACAGCAGGAAGTAGCAGACAAATTAGGTATCTCTAAAGCTACGGTGTATCACTGGGCGAAACAAAAAAAAATTATCAAGATTGCAGATCCTCATCGTGCGATTCGGGAAGTTCGTTATCAAAGAGCGGAGGTAGATGCAATTGCCCAGGAGCAAGCGAATCAGCCAAAAGGATATCGACCATCAGAAGTTGCAAAAAAATTAGGAGTTTCGGTTCAAAAGATCTATAAACTAATTCAAGAGGGTACAATCAATGCAGCTGAAGTACCAGTGGGAGATGAAAGAAAAGCATATGTCGTATCAGCGGTAGAATTTCAGAAAGCAGAAATACTTCTTACCCCTAGTAGAGATGACCGCCCTAAACGGAGTGAATTTTATGATAGTAGGAATGACATTGCCTTATTTCAAAAATTCTTTTCTTCCAAAATATCAGAAGCTCGCATAACTCGGAACGAACAAAACGACTGGGGTTACTTAATTCAATCAAATCAAAAGTGGGTCCCATATGAAGAAGGAGTAAAGATGTACCAACTTGTTCCTAGTTATACGATACATACTGATCCTCTTGAATATAAGGGGTATGTTACCTTTGAAATTCCGTCAGATACCATCTGGTTTTATTCTTTTATTGATTACTTATACCAGGTTTGGGGAATAGAGAATATTCGACTAAGAACACTTCTAGACGGAACTATTCTACTTTTGGTCCGTGCTGGAGAGAGAACCTTATCATCAATACAAGAAACTTTCTCAATTTCAGACTTGCTTCCATTCTTAAGGGAAGGTGAAGTTCTTAGAGATAACGATTTACTTATTTTCAAAAGTACATATCGAAAAACGACTGTTGAACTGCCAAAAGCGATGTTAAAACAAGTTATGAATGCAGCTGATAAAGAAGGTATTAGTATGAGTCTTTGGCTAGAGAGACTAATTGAAAAGACTCTCAATTAAGTTTTTTCGATTTAAAATTATATTATATTTGAGGATATAGTTTTGGTACTCATAGTGGACTAGATAGTCATTGGATTTTTAAACATAAGAAATTTGTTCTTGTAAAGACAAGACCTTACTTGTTAGTTGGAGCAGTAAAATAGATCCTGTTCCGAACCATGTAAATGTAGGTTTTAAAAAATTTGATCATTTAGACAAATAAAGGAGCTTGGAAATGAGTTATATTAATCCGTTAGAAATAATGACTACAAAGGAAAAGGAATAAGTAAGCGATTAAAAACTCGATAGAGCAGACTATAAAGATTATTGAATTCTATAAAAATTTAACGCTCAATCAACATGAAAAAGAGATAATAAGTGAGATAATCACAAATAAATCAAAGGAAAATATGAAAAAACAAGTGGAGAATATGTATGAAGAATTACTGTTAAAAGAAAAGAATGGAGATTCTAAATTAACAAGATTAATTAGCATTTATAAAGGACTTATTTAAATTTTCTGAAATTTAAATAAGAAAAATTGATTAAAAAATTCTATAAAACAAGTAAAATCAGCATTTAACTATAAGTTAGTGATAATTTTGATTACACTTATTCAAAACGGTACGACTTTTTTTAACCGTACAATATTATTTAAAATCTACAGTAGAGCAATTATGACCTTAGAATCAACAGGAAGGCCTCTTTTAAAGCTTCTGCAGAAGCAATCTTATTTTCACGGATAAAAAGTATATTGTGAATAACACCATCTAACACCCTTTCAGAAAAATTCGAAAGGGTGTTAGAGGATGTTAATTAAATAACTTTTCTGCTGTATACAGTGAACAGCCATCTCCATTTATATTCGGATCCCCTGCTAACCATTTCTTTACATCACTGAGGACTGAAGCATTTTTTTGTAAATTGGTATGAGACACATCTATTGCTCTTTTACAACTGATATTGTTTGTATAATTCTGTAGATAAAATGCACTTTTTACAGATACCACACCATCTGATGATGTATTATTAATTTTCCCCGCATAAGAGAAAACCTTAATATGAGAAGGGAAATTTCCTCTTTTTGAATAAATATCTTGAAGAGCTGTTGAACCTAAACTTAAATCGCGATAAGCATTCGTATCGACAACTAATGATACAGCCCTCAACGTAGTATAAGTAAGCAAAAGATTAGCAGCATTTCCAGCTGGAGAACCATTTATTGGACTACCTAAAGTCACTAATCTATTGACATAGCGACCATTAGTATCAACGATATGTTTTGTTACAGCTACTCCACCCATACTATGAGTGACAAAATCCATTTTATTAGCGCCGAACTCTTTTGATATATAATCCGCAGATCGATTTATCCAAACTCCTTGATTATAGAAAGAAGCTGAGGCATCCTTAAACTCTATTGTAATTAGTGGCGAGGTAACATTACCTGATACTAACTTTTGTGTGCTTAACGTACCATTTGATGCAATAGTAATTTTATGAGTGATTTGTGAAAACTCATTAGAAAAATTACTAATCGCTTCTTGGAATGTCCCGCTACTGCTATTTAACCCATGTACAAATACGACAGGAATAACATTTACATAAATAGTTTTGGTTTGTTGATCCCATCGAACCTCAAAGCCAAGAGCTTCAGCAACGTCCCTGATTGGTACATAGGTTATGTTGTTTTCTAGGTACGGAGGTTTAATATTAATAGTTGTTGTTGTGGATCCTAGGGTTAATGAAGCTGTGCTTTTCCCAATAGTTACTCCTAGTTGTCTACTATTTGTTTTCCCAACAGCTTTTTGTTGTTCTTGAATCCAAGTTACTGTTGCACCTAAAGCCTCAAAAATTTCACGAAATGGAGCATATGATACTCCATCTTTTATCACTATATTACCTTTTAAAGATGCTGATTTACCATTTACTACCAATGTAGTTCCGCTAGCTGCATGAACAGTTTGAACAGGCACAACATTTACTACTAATAAAATAGCGATAAAAATAAGTAATAATTTCCTTTGCATAGTTATTTCTCCTCTCTGTTTTAACTTATATAGAATAGCAGATAAAATTTAATAGTCTAGGGAATAACTGAAATTATTTCAAAAATATTCATATCTCTGTCTTAAAGCTTTACAGTTTTATTCATAAGACTATATTGATTAATCGCATAAAGTAAGAGTAAAAAGATAAGTATTTAAATTTTTTATAAAATTCCAATTGTACAATTTAATGGATAATAGAATATATGTTTGGTATAATGCAATTTGGTTCCTATAATAGAGTTATCTTCTCCTAATTTACCAATAACTAAATATCTAGAGAACCAGACTATGCACACGATCTAAGCCTTTCCGTTTTTAATCATTCGTGTTTACTGATCCCAACTCGTTTTGGAAGGCATTCTATTACTATGGGAACTATTCCCGCCCAAATATTTTAAAGAAAGAAGGTAAAATGGAAAATGAGAAAATTTCTAACGATGCAGAGAATCAATTTTGTAAGATAAAAAAGGAGAGTGTTACAAATTATGACGAAACTATTAAACTTTAAGAATTTTCAAAAGGGCGGTAAAGGAATGTGTAAGAAAATCATTTCTGCTGCTCTAGCTTTAGCAGTTGCTTTTGGTGCTTTAAGTTTTACTGAAAAAGCTTTTGCTGGAACCGCTACCTCTCCAGATGTTTATGTAAATGGAAAACAAATTACTTTTACAACCGATTCTTCACCGGAACTTTTTAACGGAACAACAATGGTTCCGATTTCACAAATTATCCCATCTATGGGTGCGACAGTAGTTTATAACGGAACAACTAAGGAAAGCACAATTACAGATAATGACGGTACAGTTATTAAAGTAACTGTTGGGAGCAAAACAGCTTACAAGAACGGCGTTCCATTTACATTATCACAAGTTCCTTACATAAAAGGTGGAAGAGCAATGGTTCCAACTAGAACTTTCTCCCAGGGCTTTAATAATACAGAAGTGAATTGGGATGGTTCACCTAACTATGTTGTAGGTATTGTGCATGATACTTTTAAAGTTCCAATTATCATGTATCACAGCATTAGACCAGATGCACCTACTGGAACTGGATCTGGAGCAGATATGCCTACTTCACAATTTGCACAACAAATTGCTACTTTGAAAAATGCAGGATATGATAGTATTTCATTTGACGAGTACCTAACATATAAAACTACTGGTACTTTACCATCTGGAGTTGATAAGCCAATCATTATCACATTTGATGATGGGTATGAAAATAACTACACAGAAGCTTTCCCAATCCTAAAACAGTATGGAATGAAAGCAACAATGTTTGTAGTTACAAGCCAAATGGGGCAAAAACCAGGTTCTTTAAAACATTTTGATTGGAACCAAGCTCAAATTATGAAAAATTCTGGACTAATTGAAATCCAAAGCCATACACATGATCTTCACAAGAAGCATGATGGTGTTAACGGTCCTGCTAGTCAAAGTTTACTTTCAGCACCATACTACCATGAAACACAAACACAATATGAAGCTCGTATTAAAGCAGATTTACAAACTTCCTATGATGCTATTAAAAACAATATAGGAATTGGTAATACCCAAACACTTGCATATCCATATGGTCAAACTAATGCAACTGTTGAGAAAGTAGCTTTAGAAAAAGGCTATGATTTAGCACCTACTGTTAAATTTGGAGTTGCTTTTAAAGATTCTCCTAGACACCAACTAGACCGTATCACAGCTAATGAAGGACAGTCTGGTTCATCATTATTAACTGAAATTGATCAATATTCATACTAAACTACTGTATTATAAAACTAAGAATTGGTTTTATATCAGTCCTTAGTTTCTGTAATAAATTCAAGGAGGATTTACATGAAAAAGAGTAAATTAAGATCGCTATTAGCTTCTATGCTAACAGCAGGTATCGTAGTATCATCATTTGCAGGTATTTCGCTTAATAAGGTAGAAGCGGCACTCCCTAATCCTGCAACACCGAACAAAACAGTCATGTTGATTCCATTAGATGACCGTCCTGTTAATACGGATATGATTGTAAAAGCAGGTGCATCATCTAATATTAAAATCATTATGCCACCTAAAGAAATTATCTCAACATCATTGCAAAGTGATAGTTACGGTACAGGTTCTAAAGGTGGAAATGCTAACGCAATTGCACAATGGGTAAGAGACAATAAGTATAATGCAGATGGTTTCATCATTGCCGCTGATATGCTTCACTCTGGAGGATTAGTTGAATCTAGAAGTTTAAGTCCAGTTTATTCAGTGTCACAGGGAACCAGTAACCTAGGTGTTATCGATGAAATTAAAAGTGCTAACCCTACAAAACCAGTTTACGTATTTGATACAGTAATGCGACTTGCTTCAACTTCTGAATATGAAGGACTTAATAGTGCTAAGTACCAAGCATTTAGGAACTTTGCCGATCAAGAACGAAAAGTTGATTCAAGCAGTCATTCCAACGTAAAGAATACTTACCGTTACAATGGAACTGGTGGAACATACTTTAATACTTCTGGTCTTACAACTAAAGAAACTGAAGATTATTACTCAGCTAGAGCAAGGAAATTTAATTTAAACAAAGTAGTTGTAGATAAAGCTGTTACAGGTAAGATTGACTTTACTGTTTTCGGTGTAGATGATTCATCACCTAATAAAAACATTCAGTATAGTGAAAGAAAATGGTTGGAGTACCAAAACCTTAACACTATCGGTACTGCTAAGTCAGCTGTTGTTGCTGATGCTGATACTGTAGGTTTAACTCTCTTGTCAAGAATGGCAAAACAACTTTATAATCAACCATCAATAAAGTACCACGTTGATTATTTCGGTGATGATTGGAAATCGAAACCAAATGTAACTGACCCATACGGATATGAACACCCTCATAATACTTTGAAAAAGCAAATTGAAATCAGTGGCGGCACTTATGAATCAACTAAAGGTAATGCAGATGTAAGTATCTTAGCTTTAACGCCTGATTCAAACTATCGTGGTTCCCTAGTTAGCATGTTCAATGACAATGCTGTTAATTCAATTCCAACAGTTGTTCTAGATATGTATAAATCGAATGGTGGTGCACCAGATACGTACATTATTGAAAACATTTTAAATGGAACAAACGGTTCTCGTATGTTAGCTTACTCTGGATGGAACACGTTAGGTAACAGAATGGGACTAGCTTTAGGGATGGCGGGTTCTCGTATGAACTTCATGAAATATGATGAAACTAATACTTCTAAACTACGTGATGCATCAACAGCTTTTGCTTCATTCTTAATTGACCGTATTGCGGAAGATTACGGATACAAAAATAAAGTACAAGCTAATATTTCAAGCACGTACTCTAGTTACAACACTGCCAATTTTAAAAACAGTGAAACAGTTGCACCAATTTCAACTATAAACTCATCCGTTTTATCTCAAATGCAAACTGAGCAAAACTACATCAAGAATGCATTTAGCGGCAGACGAGTGCTTGAAAAAGTATACGGAAGTAGAAGTTTAGGTTTTGCTTTCTTTAATTCTGCACCAGTTTTTACAAGTGGAGATGCTAATTTACCTTGGAACCGTACTTTTGAAGTTAAAGTTAATACTAGCCCTTCATCTCTTTACTAAGCTATTAAGTTGGCGTACTAACTGGTAAGACATGGAGAATACAAGTTGAATTGTATAGTATACAAACTGGAAGCTTATTGGATAACATCTATACAAACAGTTTCACCTATTAATCTATTAGAAAAGAAGGGGGAATATTTTCTTCTTTTTTATTTTTTCTATATATATAAATTTATTTAGATTTTCCGACATGTATAGCTCTCATCTTTTATTGTCCATACTGTCCTTAAAAGGGCTAGTCAAGGAGTGAAAAAGATGGGAAAAGGACTTCAAATTGCGAACACACATGGTTGGACGGTGGAACGCCTTCAAAACTATGAAAAAACATTAGAAAGCATCTATAGCGAGACGGATTGCGGCGATCCGTCTTCTCATGCAGGGTTACTATGCGATCGAAGTGGCGAAGCATCTTAACCTGCATCGTGAAACCGTTTCGGAATATGTGAAAAAGTTTAACACGAGCGGAATGGAGGGTCTGCTTCATCGCGAATATGTACCGGGTAGACGTGAACTATTTGTTCGCTGGAAGAAGAACAGGCAATCCGCCGAATACTAGAATTCGGCGTTAATCGATAATCATGAGGAGAGAATTCCGTTGACTATTTATGAGCAAATTATAGAGGATCTTAAAGAAAAAATAGGTGATACTTTATCATCCATAGAGATACGAGACGAATTAATAATAAAATTTAATACAAATGGATTGTAAAGTTTGATTGGTTATTTACAAAACCAATTACGATAAAAGCGATAATGGTAGTCAACAAATGAATTAACACTTGATGAAGAAGTTGAAGGTACAACGGATAACTTTGATTTAATTGAAATGGATAATCAAGTGCATGAGTATGTGAAACTACCAAAAGTAATGAAAATTCGTGGAAATTCTAATAAGCAACGTAATTATGAAGATGAAAATACCAAAAAATATTTAATTGATGATTATGGTAGTAGAGCTACTTCGGACGTGGGTGAAAGTAAAGTCGCTAGAGGATTAGAAAATAAATTGGTTTACGATATTCAGTTACAAGGAGAATTGGGAGAAGTTTATTAAAGTACTGAAGGTATTGAAAATTATCCTGAAGTGCAGTCGATAAATGTGATTCAAGGGAGTTTGAGGGAGTTTTCTAATACAAAAAGGTTTGTTTACTTGAGTGATGATGTTACTGAAAGGAAGTATATGATTGCTGAAATTAAGCTATTTTCTAATAAAGAAGTTAATGTAATTGAAGTAGAGCGTGAAGATAAGGCAATTTCAGCATTGATTATCACATTATACAAGTGGGGAGGTATAGTATACATATACCAATCTATTTTAAATAGCTTATTAAACAATGATACTTGGGATAAACGGAAATTGAACTTTAATAATATTAATTTTTTGAATTTAAGACATGGTAAAAGTGATAAGAAACATAGAGCTAGTAATAATATGAGTAAAATAACAAGAATTTAGAAAAGGATGAATAGATATGCAAAAGGTAATTTATTTTGATGAGGGATCTGCCACAGATATTTTACAAATAGAATATGGCGGAGAGCTCATTTCAGTTGATGAAGAAAAAGGAACGGTTCATTTTGGTGGTAAAGCAGAAGGTTCAGTAGAAGTAGGAGCGGGTACAAATTTCTTTACAGCAATTAAGGCAGCTTTTAGTGTAAAAGCAAGCGCAGATACTGCAAGGGCTAGTGATTCACTTGTCACTAAAACTATTTCAAATACTATTCTAGCTGATTTTTATAAATTGAGTAGTAAATTAAAAGAAGAACAGAAACTACATATATTTGAGGGGTTTCATATTCGTCCAATTAAAAATTCTTTTGCATTTATAAAAATGTACACCCCATATATGAAAATTATCAAAGAAGATTCCCCACTTATGGCAGAAATGCAGGACTTCGATATACATAACTTTGATGAGATATTAGAAAACGCCAAAGGGTATTACGAACTTATGGCATATAAAGAGGATATTCAAGTTATTCTTAGGTTTAACATTAATACATTTAAGAATGCATATAGCTTAATGGATTTGCCTAAAATGAAGCTTCATTATTATGCGGTAGAAGTAGGAGAAGCAAAAGAAACAGATCTAAATGTTGAAAGTGAAGTGGATGTTGATGGGCAAACTGATCGTCTTTCAGCAAGAGAAGTATTAGGAACTGATGAAGGAACTGGTCAAGATAACGACTACTTAAAAGTATATGATGTAATTCTTGCTGGCGTGGAGGTGAAGAGTAATTGAAATTTAAAGTATTTAATGGTCCTAAGAGTGAATTTGATAAAAGGGTCCCCACAGAGTATGTTTTAACACTTTCAAATTTAGTAAGATCACTAGACTCAAAAGAAACTTCGTTTTCAGATACTTATAGTGATTGTTATACATTAGCTATATATTCAGACGAATATTCAGGTGTTGCAGACTTTTTCATTGAAGGTTTCTTAATTTATAGTTTATTATTTGCTGATAAATTTGGGTATGAAGAGGTGTTATTACATAATCCACCAGCGAAAATCTTACACCAACTTCAAACTTCGCATACTGAACTAGAAATTTCAGTAGATAACTATAAGTACTCTAAATTAAATTTAAGGCATTTAAGAGCTGTAAAGCAGGATTTTGATAATATTATTTATGGACAATCTAATGTTAAAAATGAACTTCTAGCATCATTATATAGTATGACAAACAAAGGGGTGCACAAACCAACAGTAATTATGCTTTACGGCCCTACCAGTGTAGGGAAAACAGAGACAGCTAAATTTGTAAATAAGGTCGTTAATTCAAAGAAAAAATTGTTTCGAAAACAGTTATCAATGTTTCATAATGAAAACTTTATGAATTATATATTTGGTGATAAGAGCAATTCCTTTGCCAAAGATTTATTAGATAGAGAAACAAATATCATTTTGTTAGATGAGTTTGATAAAGCTCACTCAATGTTTTATAGTGCATTTTATCAATTATTTGATGAGGGAGTGTATACGGATAAGTTTTATGAGGTGAATTTAGAAAACACAATTATTTTTTGTACTTCAAATTATCAAAGTGAAAAAGAGATAAAGAAAAATTTAGGTGCTCCCATTTACTCACGTTTTGATCATTTTATTAGATTTGAAGAGCTCACTACTTTCGCCAAAGAAGCTATTATAGATAGAGTTTATGAAGAGGAACTAACTAAATTCAATGAAGATGATCAAAAAGAAATTGAGAATTTTGGTATAAAAAATAAGCTTAAAAGTAAGGTTACATCATTAAATAATGCGAGAGAAATTAGGAAGATTATGATACAAACGATGTCGTATCCCCTTATCAGTAAACTCTAAATTTTAATAAATATAGGAGCTAAGCAAAAAGGGATATAAAAACAAGTTTACAGAGTGGTTTAATGCAATATAGAATGATCAATCTTTTTTCAAAAAGAGTGGTTTACCTATATTATAAATTCAACGTTTGCAACACCTGTTTAATCAAACTTTATTCCAAAGCTACATTGCTCTTGGAAGTAGAACGTAAATGCCTGGAGAAAAACTATTTCACTATCCATTGAATCTATTTAGATCTAATACTTTTAAAATTAATTTAGTTCTTCCTCAATAAGGCGCTATCGATATGATAGCCTTTTTTTATTCGATCTCTATTTATAAGAACTGCAACAATTTGGTTCGAACTTAAATTTACATAGAAATGGCATAATACTATTTTTAAGAGTGTTTTTTTGAAACTATTTTATTAATAGAATCGTATCATTATTAGGAGGTCTTGTATGAATTTGCATACTATTTCTACTATTATTACTACTATTGTTTTACCAGTTATCGTTCCGTTTACGTCGGTGTGGTTTGCTTTCATTATTACCAAAAAACACAATGATAAAGAATACCTTAATAATCAGAAAGTCCAGAGAATAAAATTACTAACTCTGCTAAGGAAAGAGGCAGAAATGTTTAAAGACTACCGTTATCATAAGAATACTCATAGGTCAAAAGAGTTTATTACGATTAAACTAATCCTTAATAGCCCATCATTTAATGTTAATGAACATGGTAGACTTATTGAATTGGCACTTGAAATGGAAAGAATAAATCAGAATATTGATATTTCTGTTAGTGCATCAACAGGAATACTGTCAGCCTCATTGGGTGGTTATTTAAGTAATTTATCAACTGGAAATCCATTAATGGCTTTGTCTAACTCTCGATTAATGAAATTAATAACAGGTAAAAAGCATGTAGAGCAGCTTGGAGAAGGGTTAAATAAAATGTTTGAAAATAGTATTAAAGACTCTACTAAAGAGGCTTTGCCAATAATAGATGAAATTATAAAAGAAGTAGATAAACTCATCTCATATGAAAAAGATAATTGCTAATAAATATCATAATAAATTCAACATAAACAAAAAAAGGAGAGTATGATAACTCAAGGGAACAATAAAACAGAATTAATTTTTAAAAAATTTCCATCTTTAACGATATGGAGAAAAAAGAGTGGATTATTGATCCATTTCCGTTTAGATACAAAGGAGAACAGTATATTGTAATATTAACTCGATACAGAGAGAATGAGCGGAAACCAAGTAATTATGCTAAATCTAAAGTAGAATTTGTCCCAAGGAACAATGTGAATAATTCAATTAAGGGTCATATTGATTTCTTTAATGTTATTTTTGATAGTGTAACAGATTTTTGTGACTTTTTTTGCGTAGAAAGAGGAAATGCGAATAGAGATTTATTCAAAGATTTTTCTCGAATTTTTGCTAGTTTTATTCCTAAAGAAAAAGTAATAAATAAAAGCGATAAAGAAAAAAATCTAATAGGAAGTCGAGCAGAGGGTAATAATCCTAATGCAATATACTGTTATGATGTCCGACGTAATGGAAGGAAAGAAGATGGAGCACTCAAAAAACGTAGCATTGAAAATAGTAATAAAGCACAATCGCTAAGTCCTAAATTATATGAACGATATAGAAGAAACTCGTCAAAAAAGAGCATTTGTCGAAAAGCTGATGCTTCTCAATAATTTATTAGTACCGTATTCAACATATACAAAAACAAAAGAAAATAAAGAAACAGACTCGTGCTTTAGGAGAAGAAATTTGAGTAATTTTATTGTTATACAAGGACAAACTTAGCCTTGTGAATATTAAAATTAATATAAATTACTTTTTAAAAGTGATAAATTCACTTTATTATAATATATATGTATTAAATATTGCTAAGAATGTATAATATATATGTGTATATAAGTGAAAAAAACACTTTAGGAGGAAATGTTATGTTGGTTAATTTTAGAGTTGGAAATTATTTATCTTATGATCAATTATCATTATTTTCAATGGTAACAGGTAAACCAAGGAAACACCCTAAACATGTTATGAAATTCAAAGACGTTTCAATATTAAAATTCGCAGGTTTGTATGGAGCCAATGCATCAGGTAAATCAAATTTAGTTAAAGCAATAAAGTTTTCAAAGAATGTAATAACTAAGGGTATACCCGATACCATTACTTTTGATAAATACTGCAAAGTAAAAAATGTAAATAGAGATAATGATTCAAACTTTGAATATGAGTTAGTAATTGATGATTATGTGTATGTTTATGGATTTTCAATTAATTTATTTGAAAAAAAAGTTACAAAAGAATGGCTTTATTCGCTTGCTGATAATGTAGAAGTAGAACTTTTCACAAGAGAACTAAATGGTAATGAAAATTATTTTAAACCTAATTATGAAGCTTTAAGCTTAGACCAAAATGATCGCACAAGACTTGAAATATATATAGAAGATTTTAAAAATGTTCACGATACGTTACTAATTAGAGAACTGAATAAAAATAAACCCAACTTAATTTCAAATGGAAAAGCCTCGATTTTGAATAAACTTTTTTACTGGTTTTCTGAAATACTGGAAGTAATATCTCCTGATGAGTCACCTAGTGAAACAGGTTTAACTTATTTACGGAGAGATAATGGTTTAGGATTAGTTCAATTTTTAGATGAATTTGGTACAGGGATACAAGAAATTTGTACTCAAGAAGTCCATGAAAAGGACCTATATAAAGAAATTCCATCAATGATTGTAAAAAATATATTGGAAAACATTGTTGAAGAATCAAATAATGATGGTAATAATCATGCATTATTAAGAACTCCACAAAACATATATGAGATAAACCGTTTAGATAAAGAAATTCAAATAAAAAATATTACCTTTAAACATGCTACAGATCAAGTGACGTATACTTTAGGGGAAGAGTCTGATGGAACAGTAAGGTTAGTTGAGTTATATGATATTTTAGCCAATGAATCAGAAAAAATATACGTGGTAGATGAAATAGATAGAAGTTTACATCCTAACTTGACTCATAATTTTATTAAATCTTATTTAAATAAAAAAAATAATGGTCAGCTAATTGTTACTACACACGAAGATCGACTTTTAGATTTAGATATTCTTAGAAGAGATGAAATCTGGTTTGTTGAGAAACAAGAAAATGGAACCTCTGAATTATATTCGCTTGAAAAATTCAAAGAACGCTTCGATAGAGATATTTTACGTGCTTATTTAGACGGCCGATATGGCAGTATTCCAAAGTTTAAATTTTTCAATTAAAGCAGCATTCATAATAATGGAGTTGATAATATTGTCATATAGACTTTCCAATCAAATGCCAAATCAAGTTCGACAAGAAGAAAAGCCCGAGGAAGGGAAAAGAAAGTTCTTTTTTGTAGTTGAAGGTGAAAAAACCGAATGCATCTATGTAAGAGGAATTGCTAACCACGCTAATAAAAATGCTTTATTAGATGTAATACTATTAGAAAGAATGAAAAGCTCAGAATCAAATCAATATAAGATTACATCTACAATAAAAAATTATATAGAGAAAACTGAAAAATTATCTGAACAACAAATAATTGAATTAAATGATTTAATGCTTGACTTTGAAGAGGAAACTGTTGACGAAATATCTGTAATAAATAAAATCGCCGAGATAATTGGTGATGATATAAACTTCTTCTTAGAGGAACGTACAAATAATGTAATTGATCAATTAAAAGCTCTTGAGAAACTTATTACATACGAAAAAGGTCACGATAAGATTTGTTTAATTTTAGATAGAGATTATAGAAGCTTTACAGCATCACAATATGATGAAGTCCTAACCATCTGCCAGCAATCCGATTTCATTTTAGGCATTAGTAATCCCAATTTTGAATTTTATCTGTTTCTACATATAAATGATGCTAGTAAAATTGATAAAGAAACTATAATTAGAAATCCTAAAATGACTAAAGGTAAAAATAGTATCAAATATACTGAACGCTTATTAAAAGATGAATTAAAATGTTTTGACGAAAAGTATAGTAAAAATAAATTTAATGTAGATTTTTTTATTTCAAATTTCGATAAATTTTTAAAAAATATTGAAAACTTTTCTCAAGATAATAATGTTTTGAAAGATGAAATAGGTAGTTCGGTACATCATATAATTAAACAAGTTATTCAATAAATCTAAAAAAATTACAGACAAATTATTCTAACTACATTATTACTAATCTTATTTGAAAGCATATGCTATTCCTGTATGTATTATCTACTAAGCGAACATTGAAAGGGAGAATTCGATTCGTATATAAATTTGAGTAGGTCCATGTCTGTAGAATAGTTTTTTAGTTAAGTTTACATAATACGCCTTATCGGAATTTGCAAAAACCTAATCTTAGCAATAATGACAGGAATATAACTACCTATTCTCTAGCATTACAAGTGACAGACATACCGAACGTATGTTATGTTTATGTTGTCACTACTACATACTATTTAAGATAAAAGGACGAGGTGTTTGACGATGAACAAAACGGATCTAGTGAATGCTGTGGCAACACAAGCAGAACTAACAAAAGAAGACGCTAAAAAAGCAGTGGATGCATGGATTGGAACAATCTCTACTACGCTTGCTAAAGAAGAAAAAATCCAATTAGTTGGATTTGGCACATTTGAAGTGCGCGACCGAGCAGCTCGAACGGGTAGAAACCCACAAACAGGACAAGAAATACAAATTGCTGCTTCTAAAGTTCCTGCTTTTAAACCAGGTAAAGAATTAAAAGAAGCTGTTAAATAATATTATAATTTATTAAACATAGTGTGAAAATACTCTGGGGATGCGTTACTCTCCAGAGTATTTTCTATTTAACCATGTGAATTTGAACATAGCTTGATTGTTTGTAGATTGTATCCTGCAGGCATAGATAATTCAATCATAGACTGTCTTGTGTGATGAACGGGCAGGCATGAGGGCTACACATAATGGGCCAAATGCACAACGTATGCAAATATTTAAAACCACCTATTAATTTAATTAGTAGGTGGTTTTTACAATTTTTAAGGAAAAATTAACAGTGATATTATCTCTCATATATCTGACATATTTCTTTGAATCTAAGGAATGGGTATTGCTATTAAATAAACAGACCTACGTAAGACTTTAATCGACAGCGTTTTCATTTATTATACATTATAATACTAATTTGATAGATAGATGACCAAAAAAACAATAAAATCGATTTATTCAGCGTTATTTTTATAATGAATAAATAATTACTGGATAAATTCCCCGTAATAAAAGCAATATGTCAATTTATTAAGTAATAGATTCAGTAAAGTTTGGCGGAGGGATATGAGTGAATGTAAAATTCAAGGTAAATCAAAGTGTTGGAAATTATGCTAATTTAGAAGATAAAGTATTGGTAAAGATGGCTCATAGTGGTGATAGCGAATCGCTAGCATTTTTAATTAATAAATACCAGAACTTCGTTCAGATGAAAACACGTCCATACTTTCTAATTGGTGCAGATAAAGAGGATCTAGTTCAAGAGGGAATGATTGGTCTATATAAAGCTATTCGTGACTTTAAAGAAGACATGATGACCTCTTTTAAAGCTTTTGCTGATCTTTGTATCACAAGACAAATTATAACGGCGATCAAAATGGCTAATCGTCAAAAGCATGGTCCTTTAAACGCTTATATATCACTGGACAAGCCACTTTATGATGATGAATCAAACTATACTCTCATGGATATGATTTCTGAACAAGGAATAACGAATCCGGAAGTATTAATTATAAACCAAGAAAACTTTGATGATATAGATCAAAAAATATCCAAATTACTTAGTAATTTGGAAAAAAGAACGTTGGACCTTTATATGAGAGGACATACATATGTAGAAATTTCTGAAGAATTGAACACACATGTAAAGTCGATTGATAATGCTCTCCAGCGAGTGAAAAGAAAACTTGAACAGATACTAATGGTAAAAACCTCAATCTAAAAGCTTTTTTTTAATTTAAAAGAAAGGTTATTTTCGTAAAGATTGTTGCTTATTTGAACAAATAAGGAATAATTTACTTTTTATTGTATTCTTAGTTACACAACGTTCCAAAATATTAATTTTAAGCATTCTCTTTATACGAATTTAAACCTTTCTCATAGCAAAATGGATTTAGTTACTCTAGGAGGGGGTCGCTTTATAGATACAGACCTTGGAGATGACAAAGAACCACTCTCTTTTGAAAGATGTGACCTACCAGGGACTAAAATTAGTAACAGTAACATAAGAAACCTACAAATTATGAATAGTGACATAACAGAAATGACAATAGATAATATTCCAGTAGAAAAACTACTTGAAATGTATTACCAAGAGTTAAAAAAGTAAATATTACTTTACAGAGTACAGTCGCCTTCATTGGAATGACTGTTTTTCTATACCTCATGCAAAAATATCACCGTAATACGATTTGAGTTTTGGCAAGCATTGAGTAACATCTGATTTATTTGTTCTTTTTCCACCAATTTCTTACTTTGCTGAAGTTAATGGTTTCGTGCTTCAATTCATTAATAAAAAGAGCAAACTTCTTGTAGTTCGTGGCAGTATCCGTGCATAGCAAAGAAGACGGGTTGATATAGCTACCGATAACCGCGTCAATTTCTTCCGCTCGAACTTGACCAGTTCCATCTTTTTGAGCGATGACTTGACCATTGCGGTCCCGAGCAACCACAACAGCTATTTTAAGATTGCTAATCCCTCTCTTTTTATCTTTCATTCCTCGTTTCTTGGGCTTCCTACCCAAAGTTTTCCGTCCTTTTAGAGACTTTTTAAAAAAGGTCTTGTCACTCTCGACAACCCCTTTTAACATTTGAAATCCCATTGAAGCAAAAGCAAAAAGAATTTAATGTCGCCAGTAAAGTGCGGTGGCGATGTGGAATTTAGACGTTTTGCGAGTATATCCCTCGACCATAATTTGAATATATTTCGACCACATACTAAGGTAGCGGGAACATGAAATGGGAGTGTTTAATAGGTCGTTGAAAGACTTGCCGCCTTGTTTCACCCTCACACTCTCATAATGGATGCAGCCTAACTCTTCTTTAAAACTAATAATTATGTCCTTAATAATATTATAAGTTAATATTTATAACCATAATTTACCGATACATTATATTTGAAAAGTCATAGTAAAAAATGTGCTAGGAAGGTATAATTTCCCCTGGGATAGCAAAATAAAACATATTCCAGAGAGGATAGTAATATGAGAAACAAGACATTATTTAAAAAGTGGCTTATCTGTTCAATTGTGTTTGCATTAACAGTTGCATATATTCCATTTTCCAATTTCGTTGTTCATGCTGAAAAGAAAGTTCAGCAATCAGATGAAACTAGTAAATTAAGAGATGGTAAAAGAGAGGAATTAAAGGAGTTAAGAACTGAAAATTCAAAAACCTTTGTTAGTGAAGATGGGACGTACACTTCTGAGATTGCTCAAGAAGCCATCCACTTTAAGAACGAAAAAGATGAGTGGGAAGAAATAGACAATACACTCACTGAAAGCCCAGATAAGAAAACCTATGAAAACAAGGCAAATGAATTTTCCATTAATGTAAATAAATCGTTTAATAAAGAAGGGCACAATGTTAGTGTACAAGATGGTGACAAGGTGATTGATCTTGGGTTAGAACCGATCAACGAAGGTAATAAGAAGACGGCACTTCGTTCATTTGCACCTGAAACTCCTTCAGAAGGGGTTGTAAAGGAAGAATCGATTACATATCCCAACGTATTTAGTGACATAGATATCCGTTATTCCATTGGATCAGATCGAATTAAAGAAGATATTGTTTATAAGGAAAAACCTACAAGCGGATTCCCAGACAAATTCACATACAAAATGAATTTGGAGGGGCTTGATGCAATAAAAGAAAATGACATGATCTTTTTAATCGACCCACAGAGCAAAGAAAAATTGTATTATGTAGACGCTCCTTATATGTATGATTCTTATATTCCTGAAGGATTTAACGTGACGGAAGGGTTTACCTCTACTCCAGAAGAAGCAGTATCGTACGACATCAAATTAGATATTGAAAAAGTAAACGATCAGGTATTTTTACAAGTAATTCCGAATAAAGAATGGTTAGAAAGTGATGATCGAATTTTTCCCATCACGATTGATCCTACGATTGTAAGACTTCAATCGAAACCATATGCAATTGACACGAATATCCGTAGCGCTCTGCCAACTACAACTGGTGGTAATGATTCAGAATTAGGAACAGGGAAATCTTCAGACAATATAATCCGTAGTTTAATAAAGTTTGATCTTTCATCTATTCCTACTGCATCAATTATTCTTTCTTCAAGTTTAAATCTTTGGTATACATCGACTAATAATAACGCCCCGATTGATGTCGGAATGTATAAAGTGACGAAAGATTGGGCGGAGAATGAAGCATCATGGACATATGCAAAACGTATTCCCTCAAATACACCATGGGCTTCTAGTGGTGGAGACTATGTAACAAGTAATAAATTAGCTACTGTAACAGGGATCGGTGCCCCAACTACAATCGATAATGATATGAAAAAGTGGAATATTCCGATTCATGTTGTGCAAGAATGGTTAACATATCCTGCGCTTAATTATGGTGTACTATTAAAAAGCGAAAATGAAGCTCTAGGATATTACAAGAAATATGCAAGTAGTGAGCAAGTAATCGCTGCTAAATATAAACCACTGCTGACTGTAACATATAAAGCGAATGCTAGATTAGGATTAGAGGAATATTGGGCATATGATTCTCATCCATTAGTTGGCGGAACAAGTTATACAAATTTAACGACGAGTAATAACGTTATTCAATATGAAGATTTTACAGTTCTAGGTCGTGCAAATTCAGGCTTAACTTTTACAAGGACCTATAATAGTAAAAATTTAGAAAAATCAGCATTAGGATATGGATGGACTTTTACAGGCAATGAGAAAATCTATCTGAATATCAGAAATACGGCTAACATTTTGAATTATCAAGATGAAGACGGTACAGATCACGAGTTTACGTATGATGGGCCAACAGCTACTTATTATGCTCCTGCAGGCAGATACGAGACCATAAAGAAAACTGGTACTGATACGTATACAATGTATGATACGTATGGAAATCAAACCATCTTTAAAATACTTGAAACCTCAAGTGATACGGATGTAAAAGTTGCGTATATTCAGACACAGATTGATAGAAACAATAATACAGTCCATTATGAATATAATACCAAAAATCAGTTGCAATATATAAAAACGGATTTAGGCAAAGAATTAAATAAATTTATCGAATTGAAGTACAACACCAAAGACCTTCTATCCGAAGTTAATTACGATAATGATAAAGTCATCACGTTCACGTATACATCAGATGATTATTTAGAATACGTAGATATATTAAAAGATAAAAGTGGAGAAACGTCACGAACTACTTTCAAATACAAAGATCAATTAGTCTCGACAATAATTGATCCGAAATCAAGAAAAACAGATTACACATATAATAATGGAGATCTAGTTAAAGTCCAGGAACCTCAAACGGACAGCGAAACCGATTCACCAGATCGTCCAGGAACTAGCTATACTTTGAATAGAGCAGAAAAAAAAGCAACTGTAACAGATGCTGAAGGAAATACACCTACTTTTTATTCAAATGATAATTATGTCATTGAGCAAATTGTCGACCCTTCAGGTGAAATAGAAGAAGTTACATTAGATGCTAATTACAATGTACTTTCTAGGTATGAATACGATAAGAATAACAATAAAGTCATCAAAGAATCTTATAAATATGATTCATTAGGGAACTTACTAGAAACAGTAGATGCAGAAGGTAACAAGAACAGCTACACATATACAACATTCAGTAATATAAGCAGTGAAACAGATTCCAATGGGAAAGTCACCAATTATCAGTATGATGCAAAAGGAAATGTAACAAAGATTGAAATTGATGATAATAACGCTACAAAACAAAAACTAACTACAACCTATGAATATGACACGTATGGAGAACTAGTAAGCATAACAAATCCTGATAGTACCAAAGAAACTTTTGATAATGATTATGCTGGTGGAATAAAAAATGAACAGCTTACTGATGCTCATAGCAATATTAGCACGTCAAAAAGTGACTTAAACGGAAATCTAATCGAATTTTCAGATGGAAAAAAACAAAAAACAAAATATGCTTATAACTTAAAAGATGAATTAGAGTTAGTAACGGATGCTAATGAAAATGAAACAAAATATCAATACGATAAAAATGGGAACTTACAATCCGTTAAGAATGCAAAAAATTTCACTTCTGAATATGGTTATAATGGAAAAAATCTATTAGAGTTTGAGGAAAATGCATTAGATCAAAAAAGAGAATATAAGTATGATGGTAATGGTAATTTGGTGGATACTTTACTGCCAAATGGTTCTAAAATTACAAATCAATATGACGAGTCTCAAAGGTTGCAGGCTGTATTAATTAATAATCAAGTAAAATGGCGTTATGATTATAAAGATGATCAAACGGATATATATGATGGAGATGCAATATTAAAATCTATCGAATATTACGATAACGGATTAGTTAAATCAGTTAAAGAAGGTACTGATTACACCAACTATAAGTATCTTGGAGATAATTATATTTCAGAAATACAATATAATGTTTCTGGAAAATGGAATACAATAAATTATATCCCTGACGATGTATACAGAACAAAAGAGATCCAAAAAAACGGCACATCATTTGTTAATTTTGGCTATACTGCTGATGGGCTTTTAGAATCTACTATTTTTAATAATGATCCAAATGACAATAGCCATAATAGCTCTATAACAAGAGAATATGATAAGGCTCGTTTAGATAAAGAAACGCTTAAATCTAATTCTTCAACTATTATTAAAAATTTCACCTATCAATATGATGCTAATAATCAAATAAAGAAAGTTGTAACTAATTCTGGTGAACTTCTATATGATTATGATGCATTAAATCAATTAATAAGTGAAAAATTAGAAGATGGAACTCTTATTTCCTATGAATATGATTCAGTAGGCAATCGGATAGCGAAGACAATTGTTTCCAATGGCGGAACCGAAACAATTGGATATATATATAATGCTGCTAATCAATTAACAAAAGTAGGCAACCAAGATTATACGTATGATTTAAATGGGAATTTAAAAACGGATGGAAAGTACACGTATACTTTTAATGATTTAAACCAACTTAAAGAAGTTAAAGAAGGTTCAACAATCATCGCAACGTATGACTACGATGATCAAGGAAGACGAAATTATTCGAATGATCGTAATGGAAAGACGTACTATTATTACGAAGGAAAAAATGTTGTTTATGAACAAGATGCTCAATTCAATATCATAAAAGAATATACGTATGATGATAACGATATTCCATTAACCATGACTTATCAGGGTAAAGACTATAATTATTTAACTAATTATAGAGGGGATGTTCTTGGTTTAGTTGATAGTAAAGGTAATGTGGTTGCTTCTTATACTTACGATGCATGGGGGAATATTTTAACTCAAAGTGGAGAGATGGCCGAGGTTAATCCATATCGATATGCGGGGTACCGTTATGATGAAGATACAAAACTTTATTATTTAATGGCAAGATACTATAATCCTGATAACGGTGTATTTTTATCATTTGATCCAGTCGGAGGATACTTAACAGCTCCAATTACGATGAATGGTTATCAATATGCTAATAATAATCCAGTAATGATGGTAGATCCGGATGGAAATATTGCTATAGCAATTCCAGTACTTGTAGCGGCTGTCGGCGCACTTGCATTAACATATATGTTATATCAAGCTGTTAGTGCTTTTAAAAGGGATTATTCTGATGCTTCATTCAGTTTTTCTTCTGAGAGTGCTGCCTGGCGTTTTGCTCAAAAGTTAGGCAACATTGTTAAAAATCAGTTTAAAGGGAAGAATTACAAAGTAACTGAGTATTACAATAAAGGATCTAGACACCCAAAACTTCCACGAACAACTCAAATAAGACCTACTTGGATGTATGGTGATATAAATAAAATGGCAGTAAAAATTGCTCACGATAAATATGGACATAATTTTGGTAATGGAAGGTATGACAAACCTCATGTTAATGTTTATATTTATGTAAATAAAATTATTATTGCTAATTATCATTTATACTATCCAAGCAACTGGAATCCTAAAAATAATATTTAATTAGTATTAACAAATGAACTAAATAAAAGGGGATTAAAAGAAATGTTTCTTGAAAAACATGAACCAGCATCTATTGAGGAATTTACTTGGTTCGATGAACAAGGAGAATTAATTGAAAATCAAGATTCCGATGTTACTTTACAAATATCAAAAATAAACAGATATATAGTTGAGGTAAGTCAGAAAAACAGGATTATTATTCCTTCGTTCATTCATTGGTTATTTAATAAGGGCTATAAAATATATTGTGTTTCTGATTGCAGAAATGATGTTAAAGATATGTCAAATGTTCAAAAGATTCTTTTTGAAAGAGAAAAAGAAAGGTCAAAATGGGTTCCAATTGATAATCAGAATAATATATTTTTTAAAGAATTTACTTGTTTAGAAGACGTAGAATTAATTTGGAACACTTATTTGTTTATATCAAAAAAGAATATTGAAATTCCTATTTTTACCAATTTATTCGAAGAGCTTAACATTATTTCCGCTGGATTTCCTAATCTAAATTTCTGCAGGTTATTACCTTTATATAAAGATTTAATTATAGGAAAGATATCATGGGGAGAATCATACTTTAAGCCAGGTACAAACGAAGAGCCTGTTGTATTAGTCTGTTATACAGCAGAAAAAATCCCTTCATATTAATAAGCATATGCAAGTTCTATTATT
Organism: Paenibacillus sp. FJAT-29882; assembly: GCF_001510645.1. Classification (GTDB taxonomy): domain Bacteria; phylum Bacillota; class Bacilli; order Bacillales; family DSM-1321; genus Peribacillus. The sequence goes on from NZ_LMVB01000004.1 coordinate 144,412, forward strand.
AACTTTCGATTTGCTATTATTATGGTATTAAGTAAAAACCTTACTACTTCCGTTTTTGAAAGAAATTTTCAAGAGCGGGGGTATTTTTTTGACCTTTCAAAGGAATAATTTTAAGTTAAAATTCAATTAATTACATACTCAACTTTCGCAAACTGAAATAGGCAGGTAGACCTTGATGTAATTAGGTAAACCCTTATACCATGAGTTTAATCAGTGGGATTGACGAAGAGAAAGTGTTGGATTATGTAAACCATGATACTGATTTGAGCTTTTTACCAGTTGAGAAGTCGCTTGATTTTACGGATTTGATATTGTTTCTTTCCGTTGGAATGAAAGAAACTATTACTAACTTATATAAAGATTTTGAAAAGTGGATTTTGGAATATGATAGAAAACGTATAGATGAAATCTTTAAACACAATTGACCTTGAGGTAATTCCTCAAGGTTTTTTACTGTATGGAGTGACGAATGAAAAGTATTAGCCAATGATAATTCACATAACCAATGCTCTATGTGTATAGAGTTTTACTAAAATATCCTGATGTACAATACTCTGAAAAATATGCCCTAAATTAAGAAGCAGCACTGTTTTAATTATATTAAACTTCCTAATGTGTATGAATGGTATACCATCTATATTCATGTTTAATTTTTAATCAAATTTAACATTCGCGTTAAATTCTAATTTAACGAACACTTGAAAACACAAATAATCTCATATATAATTTAGTAATTAAATAGTTGTACAAAAATAAGAAAATAGCGACTTATTAATCATGGTGTAGAAAAACGATTTCTATAGTCTTTTTTTTACAATATTTAAATTAAATTATTATAAATAGAAAGTGATGTGGTTTATATTTTAAATTTAAGTAAAGAGCAAATTGAGACAGCTATTCAACTCTTTGAGATAAAAGAAACTGATAATATCAGTGATGAACAAGCTCAAAAGGCATACAGTTTGTATATGGGATTACATAATAAACCGAATTTATTAAAAGGTCCTGATACAGTAAAACCAATTAACAATATTGATAGGACTATAATTTCTTTGTCCTCTGATTTATTTAAGACTCCTCAAAGAATTATTTATCTAACAAGATGGGTTATTAAAATATTACCTTTTATAGACTTATTATCTGAAGTTGGAAAACTACCTTTGAATAGAACAATAAATGATTTTCAAGGCTATCTTAATGATATTTTCCACAAATATTTATCCGTCGTAAGAGACATTTGTAATAAGATACCCGAAAATTATAATTTAATCAAAAACATTGATTTACAAAATGTGGAGGAAGTTTGCAATAAAATTCTTTCATCATTACAAGAATATTATAAAGGCTATCCAAATACAGCTTTTACTGAATTGAAAGATGCATTAGATTGGAATTTAAGTCCAGAGGGCTATCTCTTTCATATTATGGCACTTCAAGATGGTAATATACAAAAGCTGTATAAAATGCGAGTCGGCACTAATCATACATATACAAGCGATGAAATGTTCCATATACCTTTTGAACTTCGTGGTTTAGTTAATACAAATAGATACAGTATTCCAGGATTGCCTTGTCTTTATGTAGGAAGCTCCCCTCTTACATGTTGGGAGGAACTTAATAAACCTGATTTAAATATAACTCAAACTTCTTTATTTTTAGGAACAGATCTTAGTTATTTAAATCTCTCAACTCCGCCCGGGGCTGTAATAGACAAGTTAATCCTAACTCACAATTTTTATGGATATTCTGATAAGAAACTGGAACAAACATTTAGAGAATTACTTTCTTACGTTGTAGTGTGGCCTTTAATGGCTGCATGCTCTGTACGAGTTAAAAATACAACCGATTCATTTAAACCAGAATATATTATTCCACAATTATTACTTCAATGGATTAGGCAATCTTCTTTTGATGGTGTATGTTATTTTTCTACTAAAATTAATAATTACTCCATGAAAACAGCTGGGTTTTATAGAAACTTTGCTTTCCCTGCTCAGGAACAAAAGATAGAGGGACACTGTTCAATTCTAAGAGGAAAATTTGATATTACAGATGCAGTTCCATGGCAAATGTTTCAAATTTACAAGGACTCATATCTTGCTACTCCTAATGAGGAATCTGTACAGGCAGAACTTGAATTCGTGGATGGCATGAAGTTACTTTACTTTGCAACAGATTTTAGCAAACTGGAAACATTTTTAATTAATAAAATGACAAAACAAAAAGATATATAGTCAATACCATTCCAAATTATAAAAACAACTATTTGTAGAAGATAAAATTATTGATTAAATGATGAAAGGAGGGATTATTGATGCACGAAAACCAAATTTCTTTTGATGATTTATTCTTGCCAGAGTCACAAGTAGAAAAAAAGGAAGTCAATTCGCTTCTTACCTCCAACAAGAAATATTGGAGGTACTAAAATCGAATATTACCAGTGCGTTAGACATCTGTGAAGTCTTAATTGAAAAAGGAACATTACACAATGATAGATATTCTAGTAATAAACCAAAAGCTTATCCAAAGATATGTACTATTCTAGATGAAATGGTTGTGAAAAAGAAAGTCCAGTTTATCGGAGACCAGGATAAGAAAGTTCGAATTTATAAAATGGAATAAAATCCAAAACTATATAAAAAAGAAAAATAAAATGAAATTGAGGATTTGTACTGTAATGGTGTGTGTTTCCGAAAACAAGAGTCAATGATCATGAAATACTGGCTGCACTTTGAGAAATTAGATAAAACACCCTTCGAATTAGGCAGATCCAAAGAAGTTATACTCTCACAATAGTTTGAACAGCTATAGCCGCTGGACATTTGTCCATCAAACACATGATGTAACGGCAGATGATGAGATTTGGATCTGTATTGTTGGGGAAACGTTAAAGCATCGTGATGTGACCCCCTACGTGAATCTCTTTATTATCCAGGGTGAGAATAAATAGAATTTAAGCAACTCACATCATTAGTTAATCATAATTAAATTATGGTAAACTGTTCGTTAAAATTGTATTTAACGCGAATCGACAAATTTCGACGTAGAAAGGTTGATAATCTTGGCAGTATCTAGGGAAAAAATTATTCATGAAAAACGCTTAGAATTATATCTTGCAGATATGCCAGAATATATAGTCGAGTATGTTCGTTCCAAAAGACGCGCGAAATACTCGCCCTCTACCCTACTCGGTTATGTTCATGAATATATAAAATTTTTCAATTGGCTAAAACAAGAAGGAATCTCAGAGGTTGAACATATCAAAGATACACCCCTATTCATTTTAGAGAAACTCAGCAAGTCCAATGTAGAATTTTACATGGAACATTTAAATGAAGAAGTGATAAGTACAGAAAAAGAAAGAAAAAAAGGTATTGAAAGGAAACGTTCGGAAGCGGCTGTTTCTCGTAACATTAATGCACTCAAATCCCTTTTTAATTACATCACGACTGAAACAGAAAATGAAGATGGTGAGTGCTATTTTTACCGAAATGTATTCAGTAAAATAAAAACTCACAAAAGTGATGAAACAGCCAGCAACCGTGCAGAAAAAATAAGCTCGATTATCCTTAGTGAAAATGAAATAAATGACTTTATTAATTTTGTAAGACATGACTATGAAAAGACAATATCACCACAAAAAAAGGCTGCCTTCCATCGTGACAAAATACGTGACCTCGCCTTAATTAGTGTACTTTTAGGGAGTGGTATTAGGGTAAGTGAGATAGCCAGCTTAACACTAGAGGATATAAATTTTCAAAAAGACCGTATTGATATTATTCGTAAAGGAAACAAGGCGGACACAGCATTAGTATTCGCCTCCGCCCTTCTCGATCTAAAAGATTATTTACGTATTAGGGATCAGTATCCAGGAGCCAAAGACACGCCTTATGTATTCCTTACAAAATATGGTGGTTCTTCTCGACCAATCTCAGTAAGAGCTATTCAGAATTTAATTAACAAATATACATTGGCTTTCAATTCAAAAGAAGAAATGTTCGCCACTGGAAAAGGCCTTAGTCCTCATAAATTACGCCATACATTTGCAAGTGAATGGATTCGTAACGGCGGGAATATTATTCTTTTGCGTGACCAATTAGGCCATAATACAATAGAAACTACTCAAAAATATACAAATCTTTCCTCGGAGGAACGACGCAAAGTTATGGATAAAATGGAGCAGTCTCGTACCGATTATTTATCATAAACGTCAACAAATTAAGCAATCGTTAATCTACTACAACTAGGCTTATAATGCTATCTGAATTAATTAATAATGACAAAATACTGTACTTTGTATTTTTGTCATGTAATAATCAATTATATATTTAATAAAATATTATACAAAGCGGAAGGACCGCAAATCATTTTATGATTTGCGGTCCTTTTTGATTTACATTGTATTTAAAATATTCTGTTTATGTGATTAATCTATGTAATTGTAAATTCATCAACGTTATTGTTTTTCAACATAATTTGAATCTGCATTACAGGAAAAAATAATTGTAGTTCTTTTAGGAGAGGTATAGATGAAATCAAAAAATGATTTACTTAAGATCATTGGCATACTATCAATGATTATCGATCATGTCGGCTATATTTTTTTTCCCGATATTCCGATTTTTAGAATTATAGGTAGACTAGCCTTCCCTATTTTCGCATTTCATATTTATATTGGTACCATTTACACACAAAATTTTAACAGATACATACTAAGATTACTAGCATTTGCTTTAATATCTCAACTACCCTATACATTAGCTTTTCAAATCCTTACTCTTAATGTTCTTTTCACCCTGCTTCTTGCAGCATTACTACTAAGATCCATCATCAATAAAAAGTGGTTAGTCATGATCTTGATTATTACAATCGCATATTTCATTGATTTTGATGCTGGAATTTACGGCATTTTTATTCCATCTCTTTTTTATATAACTAAAGACAGGCCTGGACTAACAATCCTAACCTGGATATTTTGGACCTCTTTATTTATAGGTTATTCTCATCCTTATTATCAACTGTACGGGATAATAGCAGTAATACTTTGCCTAATAAATAAACAGTTTAGTTTTAAAATTAGGATAACTAAATGGTTCTTTTACATATTTTACCCCTCACATTTATTAATCCTTGCAACTCTGTCTGTGGTTATATTTTCACCTATCTTTAATAAATGAAAAAAAGAGCTAGTTTGGAAAATAGTTGTCCAAACTAGCTCTAAAATTTATTTCTTCATTTGTCTCCGAATAAATTTAGAATTTCCTCAATCTTTGGAGGCACTCTTCCTCATTAAGATCTTTATGATACTTAAATTTCTCGGAAAATGATGTCACTGTAATAACTTAATACCTTATACTTGCAAACTTATTAATTTCCGTTTGAACATGTCGTAATAAGCGATTAATCTCACACGTCCCAAAAGATTCCTGATAATGACTATTACTAAATATGGCCTCTGTCCCAAAATCTCTTAGTTCTTATTTCACTAACACCCATCCGGTATTTTAATAACCTATATATCAATCTACGGTATCTCACCAAGATCAACTCTAATATTTTGATTTCATTCATACCAATTTTAACAAGAGATTTTCTTAAAGTTTAAATAAAACTCTAATTCCTTTTCCCTTCTATTTTTAACATGTATCCATATAATAATTATTGCAGTAGAAAAAAATAACAAGTTCAGAAACCAATTAGTCATTATTATTGGACCTATTAACAGCGCAAATATAATACATGTCTTTAAAGCTGGATATAGTTTTAGCTCTATTTTATCATTCATTGAAAATGTAATAGTTGCCGAAGGTGAACAGCCAGTTTTCAGAGCTATTTTAATCCATTCATAGCTGGTAAATAGCTTTAATAGGTATATACCACAAATCACATTTACCACAAATAATAATAAAAACAAATCAGTAATATCATTAATAAGTACAAAGAGTAAAGAGAAAACCAATCCACTTATATAAGGTTTCATAAATTCAACGTACTTCATGCTCTGAAAACCTCAACGGTTTCTAAAAAAGGAGCAATATTAACAGGTTCATTAAAACTTCCTAATCGACAATCCATTGCATATTTGGGTTCCCCTGTAAATAAATCGATTTGTTGCTTCAATGCCATAAGAGCAATCACTTTAAATTTTGATGGTTGTGTAGTAGCAAATCTTTTTACTTTAATACCTTCCATTGAAATCTACCCCTTAATAAGAATATTTTTAGTTGAAATAATTTTCATTTTTTTAACTTCATTCATTAAAGATTTAATCACTTACTATCGTTAAATATCAGCTAGTTTTATCGTGAAATATAAAAATAGCCAATACCTATTACAGGTATTGGCGGTTCTTCCACTCGGTAATTACATATTAATATTATATAATAATATCACAATTAATAAGTTACTTAAACCTCTTATTTTCATTTTTTTAACAAAATTATTAAAACTTCCAAATTCTTTTCTGATAGCATATAAAGAAGGATAATGACTTTCCTTTTTTTTATTATATTCACGTTGAGTAATACGTTTGTTACTATTTAAAAATTCATTATAAGTATTTAAATAGTCACGTTCTGAATACAAATATTTCGCAAAATACAGATCATTAAAATATGGACAAGACCAATTTACTTTAACAACTTGGATGTATCTAAATAAAAGTCCGTGTATTATATGGGTAAGCGGATAAGATGAGAATATTGATTCTAACATCGCTATTTCATCTTTAGAAAATTGTATCGTTGTAGAGTGAAAAGAAAACTCTGTATTAAATTCAGGCAGCATATTTGTCTTCTCAACTTTTCTTTGAACCGGTATCTCAATGTCATCTTTCTCAAGAATAAGAAAGATCATATCACGATACGTCATATTGCTTTCCTTTTGGATGTTTTCAATTTCTCTATACAAATTATATTCAATTTTAAAGAGAATCGTATTTTTGACACTATTATTACCATTCTTCATTCGGATTTAAAAACCATTCATTTTGAGGATTAACAATGTTCTGTTTATATTCCATATACTTTTGAATCTCATATGGTTGTCCTTCATAACCTTCCTCACCAGGTAGGACTTGTAACGGTACTCCTACCCTCACAGCCTCTTTTTGAGCCAGCTCTACTCCTAAATCATAGATTAATTCTCTCTGTCCCTGATATGTCAGTGCTTTTTCAATTCCAACATGTAAATCACCTTTTATTTTCATTGATGGATCAACAGGAATAGCTCTTTCCGTTCCTTTTTTAGTCAAAACAAAAATTGGGAGCCCTTCATCATCTTTAGGTAGTCGTGAATAGTCTTTTTCCCATCCATAAGGGACCATATTGGGATCATTAAACCAGTGATGCATCTCGGGAATAACATTTAAATCTCTCATGAATTTTCCTGTGGTTACGCATTCCATTGCTAAATTATGATCTAAATCATTTTCGACTGTTTCATTAAGCAAAGAACATTTCCTTCTATTCGAATCATAATTAAAACATAGCGTACATGTCGCATTAATTGTTTTTTTCATAGCTTTATCCTCTTTTCTTCATAAAATGTGTAGGTATATGATCTTTACAGTATTTATTTCGGATCAGATTCACTTCTAAGATATCTATGTCTTCACGAGTAAGTGCTATTTTACATTTAATACAAATATCTTTTTCAACTTTTACTACTTGAGATGACAGCACATTATTAACTCCTGGATTCTTTGACCATTCTCTATAAGGAGCTAAATCAATCCATCCCATCATGAATTTATTGCATGCATCTCTTAATGCATCACTTTCGGCTGCCCGGATACTGTTTTTAAAGAATTGAATTTTCCCCGAATCTTCAAATACTTGAAAGTTCGAAAAGCCACTACCTTCCCTGGCCGCTCCTAAAATAGTTAGTGTCCCTTTCACCATTATTTGCTTATCATTTTCATATATAAACGGTTCGCCAGTAGTATGCCAAGACCAATGCATGCCAGCAGCATCTTCTAATCTCTTAATGTAAGCTTGGATAGGAATATGTGCTGTCTTTCCCTCTTTTTTAACTGTTCCTTCTGGAAAGGGCTTAGTTAATTTATTAGTAATTTCTTTATATTTTTCATCATCAAATTCCATATTAAACTCCTTTATCCACGCGATGTAAAATTTGGAATATTTCTTTATACACTATATTATAATTTATATATATCTTCGAATCAAGATATATAAATTGTTATCCTGAACGTATAAAAAGGAGCTTTTACTCTTGTTGAATATAATCTCCTTTTTATGCCCACCCACCAACTTTACCCTCTGAAAAGTTGTTCTGGATTCCGTATATGAGAATGCACGCAATAATGCTCTGGTTTCATAGTTATGCTTCGGACTAGGAGTTTTTCTTTGTAAATATTTAAATTCACTTTGTTTATGTCTTATTGAAGTAACCTTCAACTTTAGTTTAAGTGTACTTCTTCACAATATCCATTAGCGTTACTAAAGAATCTGGACCTTAAAAGGAAAAAGAGCGCTGATCCTTATTCAAGGATTGCGCCCTTTTATGGAATAAGGAAAAATCCTGCATAGCCTTTAAAAGATATATATATTTCTGTATGGGTTACTTTCTAAAGGTCTCAAGGATAGCGCCCTATTGTTGGATAGTGGTAAATATGAAAGAGCTACAAAAATGACAAAGTATGTAAAGACAGGTCGATTAACTGTCTATAGAGCTGCTAAAATAAATGAAATAGGAAAACCTTGATAAATCAAGGATGTGTAAAATCTTGCTTAAACGATAAATATAAGAAGCGAATAAGCCCCTGTGTATCAAGGGCTTGTTTTTGTGCTCGATTCCTTTAACTTCACATAATTTAAACTGCTTTTGTATAGAGTATTCATTTAATTCTTGGAGCTCTTGTTTAGCAATCGGGCCAGATTGTGACTTCTTTGACATATAAAAAGGCACAGTTATTGTGCCTTTACTCATTAAAGTATTTTTTATTTGTTAGAAAAAGCATTACTTTTATTTTCTGCTATATAGTATTCAGTTCTTCTTTCAACTATATTTTTAAGTTGAGGGTTGAATAGCTCAATTAAATACCTTGCAATCAATTCTAAGTAAATATTTACATTGTTTAAAAGTTTATAGTTCTTTGAATAATCATATCTGGCATTTCCTCGCCCACTTCCTCCATGAGCCGCTGCATTTCTTCCGTGTACGTAGATTATCTTTCCTAAATCCTTCTTCTTAAGATATGAATCTTTATTCCACTCTTTTTTTATTTTTATTGCCTCTTTCTTTAATTCCGTAACGAAATTTACATATTTAGCATCTCTTTTCCTCACAACTTTTTCATTTTTTTCATCTATATATGTGCCATAATCAACATAATATAAAGGATTATAATTATGTTTCATAATCTCATTTATATAATAATTAAGTGCATCCACTGGATCATAATTAGCCGGTTTCATTAGGGGTTTATAATGATTTTGTGCACCGTATTCAAAAACTCTAAATAGGAAAACACATCTAGGGAGTGATTCAAATTGTTTTAGAGATGCATGGTATAATTCAAATAACATTTCATGTTGTGAATCTTTAAAATGGACGGTCGAGTAGCCTTTCACTTGTTTTAATATAGGAAGTTCAAGATGTAAAGGCTCATCCTCTGGACTTTCAAAGAAATTCTTCTTTCTTAACCTAAGCATGTCCAGTAAATCAAACTGTTCGTATAAATTAAATAGCTTCTTATTAAAACTACGATTTTCTGTAAAGTAAAAATAAGGACGGCCACTTAAATAAGCAATAATATTCAACAATGTATTTTTTGTAGCTTCACTTGTGTTTTCGTTACCAAAAACAGAATAATGCGATCCTTCATTTGCGGTGATATACGCGTCTTTGTATAAAATAATATCTTTTCGATACCTATAAACTGGTTCAGGTCCAATAAAGCTGTCTGGGGTGTTTATATATTCAAACGGATATTTTTTTAAACTATATAATAGCTGGTTTGTCTCCTCTAGTTCCCTTTTTATCATCAGCTTCAGGTAATTCTTTATGTTTTCATATAATGATTTTTCATCACTATATAGCTTTCTACTTTCCAGTACCCTTTTTATAATTATTTCAATACTTTTAGGATATTTTAGACTTACTGCTTCCTTATCTAATTCTTTTAATATACGTATGCACATTTTTCTTTCAGATAGATAAATCATCTTATATTTCTCTAAGTAAGGCTTTTTCTCGTTAGAGGTTTTGCATAAAGCTTTTTCTTTCCCTAATTTAAAAATAAGCTCCTCATAACCCTTTAACCTATATAAATGGAGTCTTTTCATAAAGTTAATTGGATTTAAATCGCTTAAATCTATTAATTTATCAAAAGAACTCTCTAGTTCTTTTAATTCCTTAGCTACATCCAAGATCATAATTATTCCCCTTTAATCTTTTATAAATAGATTGTACAATAATATCCAATTTTAAAAAGATACATTATAACAAATTCATATCATACACAAACCTAATTAACATAATGTGATGTTATCGGTATTGAAAAAGGATCTTCCAACTGAAGATCCTTTTAGCTGTTTATACAATTAAAGCGCCCGATTGCTGAATAATGAGTTTTTTTATCTTAGAACTTTTTAGTTAAGCCTCTGTTCGTTAACTAAAATTCTTTTCAATAGTATTTTTTATAGTCATATACGCATAAGAGTTTTTTATAATCTGTCTTACGCTTTTCAGGATATTCTTTTAAATATTGTTCAGCATCCTCTAAATTAATTCTTCCAGAAAGGATACCTTTCACTATAGCGATAGTTTTCTTGGATGCAGAGACATTCTCATCATTATTTATTCCCTCTATACTAGAGTGGTTTGTTGCTAAATCAGGAGCACTCTTTAATGTCTCTATTTTTTTTAGTTGTATTTCCTTTAGTTTGTCATAATTTAAAATTTCTGGTTGAATTTGAAAAAATCCAAATATAGGGAAGAACTGATTTCTTTGTATTCTGTGTTTCTCGATTAATGTTAATAATTGATGATTCGATTCTTCAATGAGTCTAAAGTAATTAATCATCATCTCTTCAGCAGTATGATATTCATACTTTATAGTTTTTGTTGAACCTATGGCTAATACTTTTTCTCCGTTTTTTAGACTTTCTATATCTTCAGTGATACTAACTTTAATATTTCCACCAGCATAGATTTCCTTAACTACATTTTGGACTTTTCTTATATCCATAGCAGATACAGGAAGACTTAGTGTTCCTAGATGTCTGTAAATTTCACTAAAATTATCAGTCTTAATTTTATTAATTCTGATAGTAGACATTCCGTCTATATCAATATCGTGTTCAACCACTTCTAAGTTTTCAGAGTTCTCCTCATATTCCACTAAAAGAAAATTGCTTCTAATTCTTTCGGCTGTTTCTGAAGATGGATCTACGTATGTGAATATTGTTTTAAGGATGCTTTTTATATTTTTATCACCTAAATTATAACCTAAAAAGATAATTGGATTGTGAATAAATAAAGATAATAACTGTGCTCTAATTAACTCATATTTGTCTTCAAAATTTGCATAGTCAGATTCTGTAATTATTATCTTATCTGGATGCTGTATACACCCATGTATTTTATAAGATGAACCATATGGATTACTCAATAAGATTTCATTACCAATTAGAGACTTAAATTCAAATACATCTTCAATGAAAGTATCATAGTTAGTTGTAATGATAGATCCAATATTTTTTCTTACCTTTTGTAGTTCAGCTACCTCAGCTTTTTTATCTTCCTTTATAGAGTAGCTTTTAAGTAGCTCTGTAATGAAAATTTTAAATCGACTTATATTAATATCTTTAGCTATATTTGAATAAAAGATATCATTTATATTTTTAAATTTACCGTTTCGATCATCCTGTAAAATCACATGGAATTCAGCTTCTAGCTCACTTGCAATTTTGGGATAATCATACTCACCATTACTCTGATATTTGTATTTTAAATCATAATAAAATTCGCCATTTCCTTTTAATTCATTAGAGATATAGGAAAGTAATCCATCCCAAGTGAATGTATTTTCTAAGTATCTTAAACTAATACCAGTCCCAACGAAAAGTACTGGATGATTATTAAAACTAGTTATAAATTCATCAATTTTCATATTCTCGCCTTCCTACATTGAATTATCAGTCTTTTTATGTAATTTCACCTATCTAAAAAGGCATAAATAAAGAAAAATCTTTGTAATATTACTTTTATACTATTATCTCCTTAATCTTAAACCATGTCTATTTATTCAAAAATCTGGCCCTTTAATGGAATAACTTTATTATCACTTAACAGTTTCTTAATCCACAAAAAAAACCGAAATCCCTTCTTTATAGAGATAGGAAATTCCGGTTCATCTTTTTTTTAAACGGTTAAACTTTTTTCAAAACGATGCGACTTTTTTAAAATTAGGTCTTGATAATTTATAAACAGTTCAACTTTATTTCAAACGGTACGACTTTATTTCAAATCCACACTAGATTGCTGAACAAGAAAAAACCCTGCATATCAATACAGGACTTTTGATCAGACTTTTTTATAAATTATCAAACTTTATTTCAAAGCCACAATACATCGCTCACGCAGTTCCTACGATAGCTTTCTTTCATTTGAGGATACAAATACGACCAATTTTTAATGTTAGGATACACCTGTAAAAAAGTTATATATATTACCAACGTTCTGAATCAGCACCCACATTACTGGGCATCCAAAAACAAGACCTATCCCGATTCTTTTTCTAGGTGGATTTTTAGCCGCCATTAACCATATTGCTATCCCAAAGTAAAAAAGAAAGAATAATAATGGTTCCGCTATAATTTTTATGATATAGAATGTAATTCCTCCCCAAGGAATCGCTATGTCTACTACGCTCGAAAGAGTCTCATTACCTACGCTCAACGCTGGCTGTTCAAAACGATAATAAATTATAAGAAGGGGTCCATAAATAAAAGTAAAAAATCCAATCAATCCAAAAAAGCTAAATAGGAATGCCCTTCTCTTACGAATAGGATTTTTGAATGACGAAAAATAAAATATAAATCCTACTAATGCAATAATACCTAAGGAGGGTACTAATATTATCTGCATGAATCGAATCATCTGGCCAAACACACCATTTGTTAAATTATCAATCATGGCAACCTCCTAAATTTCCTTATTTATCCTTGTAACTATTTCTTTAACTGACGAATCAATGTAAAAGTAACTAGATAGTATATTTCCATTTTCAGAATTTAACATTTCAACTTTTTTCACTTTAATATTAACTCTTACCGGCGCCTTTTTCTTTTTATAGTATAAATCAACAAGTAATCTTACCGAATTTTTATCTGTCGTCCACATTGTATTGTCTATTATGATTTTATCCAAATCACCATTCTGAGTTAGAGTTTTCATTAAATCCAAAACTATTTTGTCTTTATCTGGCTCATCAATAAGAGATACATCCTGACTGAACTGTTCTACAGTGAAGGCATCCGGAAATAAATTCACATCCTCTAACATGGAAATAGCAAATAGATACTCTACAGCTGATTCAGGCCTTGAATAGCGGCTAATCATTTCATTCAGTGTTATTTTATTAAGTTTTTCATCTTCTATTAAAGAAATTTCTTTTGATGTCTGCTCTTGGATTTCACTCATCTTTCGTTCACCGTATACTACTTCAGGAATTGTAAGGTTTTTATAAAGAACTAAACTTAATATGATTATTAGCACAATACAGGTACTAACTATTGCCTTGTACATATTTAATCCGCCTTCCTTATTTTTCTACGCCTACAAACTTTTGATTTAATTCCTTCATTAAATTTTTCCAACTATTTGCGAAATTGGCTTGTTTCTGCTTTATTTCCAAGTATTTTTCTCTTAATTCTTGCTTATTAACACTTTCTAGATTAGACATTTCAATAGCATCTAGTAAAAGTTGGTGTTGCAGATTTGCTAATATAATCAACTCTTGCTGTGTTGTGAAGAGTTCAGTATCCACCTCATACGTCTCAATTGATTCTACTAACTCACTAGATTTTGGTACTGCCTTTTTTAAAACCATTCCGAATTGTACGACTGTATAGTCTTCCGTATATACTCCATCAACCGCTTTACTAAAATCTAATAAAAGGCGATTTAATCCGTTAATATAGTTCTGCACTTGTTTATCATACTCTTCAATATACTTTCGGTTTTTTTCATTGACTTTTATTTGTTCTGAATTTCCATCACCACAACCAGAAAGTATGATTAACAAAATCACACTAATTGTCGATATGATTTTTTTCATAAAATAATCCTCCCTCTCGAATTCACCTAGCTTGAATTGATATATATAAGAGTGGGTTAATCGCATTTTCTTTAGAATCGAATTCAGGTCGATACATTTCAAAATGAAGATGTTTAAAATTTGATACACCCGTATTCCCCATATCACCTAAATACGTCCCCTTCCCAACATGATCACCTGCACTTACCACTCTAAAATCTAAGTGTGAATATATAGTTTCAAAAGCTTTTCCATCAATGTCATGTTTTATATGAATGACATTCCCAGCAGTATCGGAAAAATAGGATTTACTCACCACACCTTCAGCAACTGCCAAAACAGGGACAATAGCATCATTATTTACGATATCTATCCCAGTTTGTAGTCGGCCTTGCCTGTAACTATATGTAGAAGCCACATTCCCTATGGTTGGGGAAGTGAACGTTCCTTTGTTAATGGGTAACTCTGTATTATCATCTAATGCGAAATGATAATCTCCTATTGATGTTGCTGAAGAACTCCCTTCATGTTCAAAGAGTTCCAAATTAGTTACTGCATCTGTTTCTGAGAAGGTTTCAATATTCTTTTTCTTTGATTCTATTTCTTGTTTAAGTACATCCCCTTCCTCAATCTGTTGGGAAATTACATCTAAATTCCCTCCCATTTCTATTTTTAATAATTCATTTTTATTTTGCAGCTTAAAAATTTCTTCACTTAGTTTTTTTTTATCCCCTTTCAAGGTTTTATACTGATTAACCAATCCATTTTCTTCTTTAACTTTACTGAATCCAGTAACCGCTCGTTTAATAAAGACACTATCATTACCATTAAACAAGTAATCGAAATACCGTTTTAAATTTCCCGACTTCCGAATGCTTTTACTAGTTAACTCAAGATCTATTAAACTATCAGAAACATATTGCAATTCACTTTGTTTATTTTCTAATTCTATCTCTCTATGTTTTAACTCTTTGTTCATTTCTTCATAATTATTGCGATTAATTGAAATTACTTCATCTAACCTTTTATCTTGTTCTTTGAGAGTTGTGTAATCATTTTGAAGCCGATAATAAGCATCTTTTCTATCTTGCAGATTTTCTGCTTCATTCATGGAAGGAGGCCCCTGATTAAGTAGCTCACCTTCCAAGGATTCAGCAGATATATGATTTGAAACACCGAAAATCAGTCCCAATATAGTGGAACTAAAAAGTATTGTTTTTGCTATCAACTCATGGACCTCCTGCTAGTTTTAAATTCTTTTAACACGGCCATTAAATTTTTGTGCCCAATAGCCTGAAGACATATTTGCTATTGCAACACCAGTAGAACTCTGGGCTCCTATAAATTTCCCATCGCCCACATAGATTCCAACGTGCCCATCTTTTTTATAAGTGTCAAAAAACACTAGATCTCCAGGTTGCATTTGATTGGTCGGTACAGCTGTTCCTAGTTTTTTTAATGTTTCAGTAGATGTTGATCCCAATGAACCTAAATTTTTCCCTACCTGATTAAATGCCCAATGCACAAAGGAAGAACAATCAAACCTCCCCCGAGCTATATCATTTTGATTTCTTCCTCCGCCAAACACATAAACGGAGTTTCCAATCCAACGATTACCAATGGTCACAACTGATGAATTTCCCCCGCTACCGCCACCTACTACCCCACCTGGTACAGAAGCAACACCATCTCTAAATTTGATCCCGCGATTATACACTTCATTAACATAAGAAGTGCTATGGTTATATGCTCGGATAGCTTTTTTTATAGCTGCTTCGTTACCTTTTTGATAACCATTTGCTTTAATATATTTTGAAGCGGTAAATGCTGCATCCTCTATCTCCCAGGGAGATGACAAACCATTTTTGTTGGCGTCCATTCCAAATCCTCCGAATCTAGCAATCTGTGAAGGATCTGAAATAAATTTCACCATTACATCAACCGGTCCCATAATATTACCTAATCTGGATACAGTTAAACCATTTCCACCCTTGAATCCCCAGCCTAACCACGTCAAGCCCATAAATTGGAAATGGCCTTTTGCTCCCGCCGATGATCCTTTTGCTGGGTCCGTTGCAACTGGATTTGTACTAAATGTGGTTTCTTGCGCGTGCAGTGACGCTATAAGCCACCAGTCAACATCAAAGGCATCCCCAGCAGCCTGGTACAAATCGCGATAATTCCCTGGATACCAACTATAAAATCCTAAATAAGAGTTATTGAAAGTACCTGTCACATATTCAGATATACATCCAGCTATTCCGTCCTTTTTGGCACACTTTATTAATTTTTCATACTCTATAGTTAATTTAGGAAAACTGTCGTCCATCTGTTCACCTAAATCCATAATAAATTGCAAATCCTTAATCTTAACTAATCTTGAAAACTTACCCTCTGGAGCATCAATTAATAGGAAAGATATCATTGTATTCGCATCATATTCCGGCTGACCAGATGTCGCTTCATCAAGAAGGTAAAGAGTATATTGAATCTGCGTAGATGTTGTACAATCACCCGAAGTTGTTGTTCCTCCATCAGTCCATTCACCTGTTACTAATTTATAATTAAATGTGTTTTTAATATAATGGACATCTGCACCTGTAACTATACTCCTAGATGGTAAATTACTTTTAGTTGTTGTACTTGTTACTGTTGGCAATGGGGGTGGATCTTCACCTTCTGAAGGCGGTCTAGTACAACTTGTCGTTGATTTAGTAACCTTGTACTCACCCGATGATCTTCCATAAGAAACATTCATAGTCATAGATGAATCCTTAAAATAATAATCATATTCCTTATTAATATCATTTCTAAAATCTGTTATGGCTTTATTTCTCTTCGATTTAGATGAAATATCGACTTTGGAATATTTATTATGGAAGCTTTTAAATGATTTGCTTTTGATTGCGTTATAATAGTATAAAGTTCCTGTAAGTGCCCAACTTGGTGTCATTTGTTTTTCAAGGTCACCTAACCAAGATTCACTTACAGCTGGATAGGGCGCTTGACTTTGCTGACTAGCCAATTGGGAGCTTAATGAATTGGGGATATTACTTGTTCGATCTATGATGACCTCTCTGACCGTTTTATCGAAAAGCTCTTCAGCAGGAGTCCTCTCAGCCCCTCTTTGAAAAACATCAAAATCAACCACACTATCTATCACAATAAAAAGCAATATAATTACTAACAGTATTGCAAGAACATAGGGACCAAAAAAGGCTAGAAGTGCTTTAATTACAGCAAGGACTACTTTCTGCATAATAAACTTCAATATTTTCAATAAAACTTTTAATCCCTTTTGTAACGCCTTTCTAACATATTTGTTTTTTAAACCTTTCGCTGCACCCTGCCCAATTTGGTCCATGGTTTGTTTACCTATATCTTGACTATCCTGTGACATCTTCTCCCTCCTTATTAAACAAATCCCCTATGCCGTTGATCTGAGCCATTTGAGTACGCATTCCCTAGGGTATCTGCTAATCTATCACCAGTTGTTCGCGTATCAACATTATTTAACCCTGCGGTATAATAAGAATCAGGATTAATAGACGATGCATCAAATCTTGAATCCTTAAAAGAAGCCCCTCCACTATTAGAGATATAAGCCTCTGATTGTCTGTTTATAAATGGAGAACTTGTATTTATTCCTGATGTTTGATTCATATCAGTATTTTGATAGATGCCATTGGATTCAGGGAGTAAATTATTTCCACCGTTAAGATTAAAATCTACTATTCTATTCTCACCATTTAATAAGTTTGTATCCGCTGCACCAATAGGACTCATTCTTGAAAGAGTGTCATTTTCTTTTAGATAAAAAGCACTCCCTTCATTATTTTGCATCCATTTAATATCAGCTCCAGGATGAAGAGCACTTAATTTCTGCAGGTCAAGACCACCCATACCGCCAAGTTCATTGGAATTCATTAAACGCTGGCGAGATACGCCACTCAAGGTATGTCCTAATGACCTTCCTGCAGGACCAGATCCTATTACAGAACCAATAGATTCACCGATATTCCCAAAGAAATTTCTTCTCTCTTGTATGTCTTGTAAAGCGTTTCTAACTGTACCTGAGCTATTTTTAACACCCTTAACAGTATCGTATATACCTTTTGCCGAAGCGGATATATTACGTGATCCTTGTAGTATTCCTTTTGAAAGGCCACTTCCTGCCATAGCTCCGACAGCTGCACCATTCTTTCCTAATACAGATCCTGAAACACCACCGATTATTCCACCAATCCCACCAATTACTTTCTTGGTAGAAGTCCACCCTTTAGAATTTTCTCCAGTAGCTAACGCGCTTATTTTTGTTTTAGTATTTAAGCCAAGGTCTGTTGGTTTTCCCATCTTCAGTCCTGAACCACTTTTAAAACCTCTTGAAACTGAAGCAATGGTAGCCATTCCAGTCAATCCTAAAGAAGAAGTTAGTTTGGGAGAGTCGGATAAGTGTAACCAATTTAATACGATACCGTTTAATGGAATGAAAAATAGTAAAAACCCCATTTTTGTCATTACACTCATTTCTCCCGACACCAATTGTGAAGAAAGAATAAAAATATAAAAAAATAAGGCGTGTATGCTATGAGTAAGGGTTAAACCTACAAACTCTTTTATCCATGTTGAAAAAAACTTATTGGTTGAAGCAAATAATAAGGAGTAACATGCAACTGGACCCAACATAACCATCAACATTATGATGATCTTTCTAAATATGTAAAAGAAATTCAAATACATCGATAAGACCCATTCTGCAAGAAAAACAATAATATCTGTAAAGTTGAATTCATTTTTAGAAGAAAGTAACGAAATACTAGAATACTCCATCCCCTGAGCATCCAATAAATCTCGGAATGTATTAACAATCGCTGTATTCATATCAAAAACAATTTCAACAATATGCCAGTACATAATCATAAAGAGTACAGCGACTAGCCATTGAGAAACTTCGTCCCAAAAAGTCGTTTGGTTTCTTCCTAATACACTGTCTTTCATTCTTTTCATTTGAGAGAAAAGAATAGATAATAGCAAGACTAAAAGAAAGCTCCCGTTCAATAATTTTATTAAAGGATCAATTATTTTCATTTTTTCAGCATTTGTAAATATACCGTATACTAACTCTCCTGACTTATCATTGTTCCAAACACAATAAGGATTTCCGAAAATCAAATTTCCTAGTGAATTTATTCCCGCAAAATCAAGAATTCCTTTAATAAAATCAATGGTATACGATTCCTGAAGACTAGCCTCTTTATCTTGATAGGTATCTATATTTTTTTTTGTCTCTTTATCAAAAACAAGGGAACAGGACTTTGAAGCTTGATCCTGTTCCTTAGTTTCTGCTAATACAACAGATGAAAATGAAAACATAATGAGACTAAGAAAAACAAATACTTTTTTCATAAAGATTCACTTCCATATCCGCGCGAATTAAATAATTTCACGATTCCTTGATTTTCTCCGTTCTATTTTATTCCCCATCCAGCCCGCAGCATTGTTCATATTCACTTTTGATAAATGAACTGAATCTGCTACTCTATCAGATTTACTTCGCATATCGACACCTGAAACTACTGGTGAAACAAAAGCATCCGGATTAACACTACTTCCTTTAAAGCCAGGATCAGAAATTGTTTGTGTTAGCGGAGCATTCATAACCTCTCTTGTGACTGCTCCATTTTGTGTACCCCCACCAGTTATATAAGAATCTGAAGTTCTCATTAAATTAGGAGTAGAACCTGATAATCCAGCTAATTCACTAGATGTCCTTATATCTCCATTTGAATTTACTGACGATGTTATTGTTTTATAAGTACCATTCGACTGTAGTTGTAAACTTGTTCCACCTATATCTTCATTATTTGACACATAATTTGATGATCCACCGCTTACGGATGTGCTCCCACTTGCCAATGGATTCAATATGGTTGGATCTGGTGTGCTACCGGCGGCCATTCCCGGACTGATAAGTGTACTTCCTCCACCCATTCTTCCAATATCAGATTCAGTATTTGATGATCCACCACTTACTGATGTGCTCCTGCTTGCCAATGGATTCAATATGGTTGGATCTGGTGTGCTACCGGCGGCCATTCCCGGACTGATAAGTGTACTTCCTCCACCCATTCTTTCAATATCAGAATCAGTATTTGATGATCCACCACTTATTAATGTGCTCCTGCTTGCCAATGGATTCAATATGGTTGGATCTGGTGTACTACCGGCGGCCATTCCCGGACTGATAAGTGTACTTCCTCCACCCATTCCTCCAATATCAGATTCAGTATTTGATGATCCACCACTTATTAATGTGCTCCTACTTGCCAATGGATTCAATATGGTTGGATCTGGTGTACTACCGGCGGCCATTCCCGGACTGATAAGTGTACTTCCTCCACCCATTCCTCCAATATCAGATTCAGTATTTGATGATCCACCACTTACTGATGTGCTCCTTCTTGCCAATGGATTCAATATGGTTGGATCTGGTGTGCTACCAGCGGCCATTCCCGGACTGATAAGTGTACTTCCTCCACCCATTCTTCCAATATCAGATTCAGTATTTGATGATCCACCACTTACTGATGTGCTCCTTCTTGCCAATGGATTCAATATGGTTGGATCTGGTGCGCTACCGACTGCGGTTGACATTCCAGGGCTGATAAGTGCACTTCCTCCACCCATTCTTCCAATATCAAAATCAGTATTTGATGATCCACCACTTACTGATGTGCTCCTGCTTGCCAATGAATTCAATCTGGTTGGATCTGGTGCGCTACCGACTGCGGTTGACATTCTAGGGCTGATAAGTGTACTTGTTCCTTGGACTTCTGGACGAGTTAGTGGACTTTCCCTGATACTGCCACCATTCGTTACATGATTTGAAGGCCTACCAGTTGATAATGGATTCAATCTAGAAGCTGGGCCAATTATGTTGGGACCACCGTTTACAGGTAAGTCTGAAAGCTTGTAATTCATCATTCGAACAGCTCCGTCTTGTAATGATGGATCTGCTGCGCCATTATTGCCCATCTTATTCCATTGACCTGAAGGACTCTTCCACCAATACGAAGATTCAGAATTTGTCTGAGCAAAACGAACTTCTGCATTTGGAGCAATCTTTGCCAATTCGTTCCACGACATTGAGGATACACTTCCATCAGCTCTTAGAACTCCAGAACCACCAAATTCAGGTAAAGTGGATGATAACCGCTGTCTAGAGACCCCACTAAATGAATGTCCTAAAGTGCGTCCTAAACCACCGGCTCCTATCATACTTCCTACGGATTCTCCCATATTTCCAAAGAAGCTTCTTCTTGCACTAAGGTCATTCATCATACCTTTAAACCCTGTACCACCAACACCTTCGTATGCTTTAGCACCTTTAACAGTTTGAACAGTATTATTAATACCAGTGGAGACATTTCTACTCCCTTGCATTACACCCTGACTTACCGTATTTCCCACCATTGCACCTACTGCAGCTCCTTGAGGTCCAAGGACTGATCCAGCAGTTCCTAAAAGTGCGCCTCCAACTGCACCAGCTACGGTTTTCGCTGTATTCCATGAGTTCGAATTAGCTCCTTTAGAACTAGCTGTTATATTTGTAAATGAAGCGTCAGAACCTCCACCAGCGTTCATAAAACTTCCACCGGCACTTATATCTCCAGATTTTGTAGAAACATTCGATGAAGAAAAGGGATTAGAAGTCATTGAAGAATTAGACATCCCATTGTTTCCACCACCCCTGATTATGTTTCCTGCTTGTTTTGATAACATCATGGTGCTCATGACGCCACCTAGACCCATCATAGTAACAGCTTGTCCTAATTTAGAAGAGGAATCACTAGCATTAACCCATTTTGCGATTATGCCAGATACGGGAATAAACATCATCATTAGTCCTAGCTTCATAAAAACCCCTGCACCCAAATGTGACATCATAGCAAAGGCATATAATACTATTGCGTGAATCGATTGAAGAAATACATTACTACATAATTCTTTAAACCAAGTTCCAAAAAATGCTCTCGTTTTCGGGAAAATTAATGAATATGCGGCAACGTAACCCATAATAAGAAGTAGCATGATAATGATTTTACGAGCAATATAAATAATATTTAATGTTGCTGCTAATATCCATTCCATTAAGAATGTTAAAATAAGACTTAATCCTGGAATCCCTGGAGTTAAAGTTAAAGCATCCTTCCAATTAGAAATGATAGATACTCCCTCAACTTTCACTCCATTACTAGTTAATAAATCCTTAATAGATTGGGTAATACCTGAATTCAATTCAAAAACAACGTTTGTTACTGGTAAATACGCGACTACAAATAAAGCAGAAGCTATCCACATATTCATGTCTTCCCAAAACTCAGATCTTGTTTGGGGATTATTGGCCTTTAATCCAAGTTTTAAAGATGAAAGTAAGATGGCTAAAGTCAATAAAAATACGTAAGACGAAGAAAACATCTTAAGTATGGGATCAATTATTTTTAATCGCTCATCGGTCGTAAAAATTCCATCTGGTGCTAATTTTTGATCCTTGTCTGTCCATACACAATAAGGATTTCCATAAATCAAGGAACTAAGTGAGTTGATGTCACCAATATGAAACAAATTTTCAACCTGTCCTGCGATAAATTTTTCTGCCATATTCGCATCTGTTTCCTTGAAAGTTTCGATATTTTTATATTCTTCATCTGACACCAATGGTTTCCCGCAGGCCTCAGCTGCAAAAGTTTTTGATGGGATACATAAGAGAAATAATAAACATCCTAGCACAATCGCCTTTTTCATATTGTCACCTCTCATACAACCGAAACATTTTGGTTTGTATTCAAGTACACCCATTCATCTGGCGTGGGTTCACTTCTAAATGAGACAATTTCCTTACCCGCTTTCAATATTACATCCCCAGGCTCAGCGGTTCGTATCATCTGTCCAACCTCATCAGAAAAACGGAATGTTTCTAAAATATGTTCTATATCTTGGTCCGATTGTTTTAAAAATGCTACCGTAGCTAATTGTGCAATTACATCTGATGCCGCTTCTGATCGATGAAACATTTCATAACGTTGCGAAACGAGGGTTAGACTTACGTTCCACTTTCTTCCGCGAGCTGAAATAGTTTTGAAAAACTCAACCATACTTGGATAATTAAGAGTCATCCAAGCTTCATCTTGCACGACTCTTTTCTTCGGTTTAGGATCATTTTTAATAAATCGATTCCAAGTCCATGTCATTAATACGTGCTGTGCAAGCGGCCGCTCAATCCCATTTTGTGATAATTTAGATATATCGAAAGTGACAATAGGTGCCGTTTCTAAGTTAACATCTGAATTTGTTTCTAAGCTGGTCTGCCCGTCAAACAATCCAAATGCTCTCCCTGCTGTGAATAATCCTATTATCGTTTTCAATTCATCCAAACCAGTATGGCCATTATTAATTCTTTCATTAATCTTTCTATAGACGTCTGAAATAGTTGGCATATTCTTGTACTGCTTTTCCCATTGAATATTTCCATCTTGATCAAACGTTTCAGCATTAACATAAATACTGTCTATGTCTTCTGTAATCCCACAATCTTTTTTATACAATTCATTCATTATTTCATCAAGGGACCCTAACTCAGTAGGTGTTAGGTTAGCATCTGTTCCTGGTTTAGTAGACTCTTTCATAATTTTAAAGAATTCCAATGCTTCCTTTACTTTTTCAGGAATATTTACTCTTTCGACTATATATTCTTTAGGAGTATTTCTCTCCATTATTTCTCTTTCTACATATATATCAAGTGGGTTAATTCGACTAGTAAACCCCTTGATTTCATCCGCACGGATTTCTATTACTACTCCACCAAGAGCATGTGTAATTTCTCGGTATTCCGGTTCAACGTCGAAAATCACCACTCGACTTATACCATCCATAAAACCACGGCCTATAAGTTGCTTTACAAATACACCCTTACCGCCGCCACTTTCTCCAAAAACACCGACATTGTAATTATTTAACTTTCTATCAAAATTGTTGAAGTAAACATATTCTTGTCCATATCGACCAATTGGCATTCCACCCGTATGACTAAGTTTGCTGGAAGTATGAGGAAACATTGCAGTAAGAGATAGTTGGTCTAAATTTCTAGAAGATTTTTTTAGAAAGTTTCTTCCCAAAGCAAGGCATGACAACCAGCCTTCCTTCTGCCTTCCATAAGCAGTTATAAGTTCGATTGATTCTCCTCCAACCGAAGATTCAACATCAGCACATCTCGCATTTAGCTCGTTAAGAGAATCTGCATAAACAGTAGCCTGAATGCTAACATAATACAAACCATTTTGATTGTTCCTAATTTGGTTTCTAAGATTTTTGGTATCCTGAAGTTTTTGCCAAGTATCCTCTGCTCTTGCGTTATTTTCATTTTTTTGAGCAGAATAAAATATCGCTTCCAACTTATCAATTTTATCTTTTAATCTTCTTATTGCTTCAGTCCTAGGAAACGGATCGATATGTACGGCACAATCCATGTCATCTCCACTAAAAAGTGCCTCCAGCCAATTAATTCGTACAGTTCTAGGGTATCCTGAAGGTTTAACATAAAAACTTCGAGCGTACTGAATTTTTCCTAGCCCAGTTTGAATTTTCAAGTGGTCTTCACTAAAAGTAATACCATCATTCAACGCATTATCTACCATTGAAGGTATTGTCAGCTCTCTTGCTTCCGGCTCCCATTCAACTTCCTTACTTTTTTTTTGTTTATTCTTACTCGAACCAAATAGTTTAGCCAACAAGTTCGCGCGCCTCCTCAAAATCCTGAATAAATTGATCTAAACCAGGTAAGGTTTCTGTATCTGCTGTAATAAATGATGTTATTTTCTCCTGCCCTTCAGCCACAACTCCTTCTATTGGGTTAATAATCATTCGCTCTCTATTCATTGATCTCTTTAAAACTTCCATTCCCTCTAAAGAACCAAGCACATCCGATGATACTTTTGCTCTAGATAACATTTTTTTTACGATTAAAGCTTGTTGATAAATAGATTCCATTATTTTTCTTTCTTTTTGATCTGGGGTCAATTTCCCCATTTTAGATGTCTCATACACATAACTAACGATGTAATACACACGATTAGTTATGCGGAAATCCTCTGTTGTTCTTTGCTTGATATGGGCTATAACTTTAAGATTGTAATCCCGTGTCTGAGGATTTGCAGTTTCCAGATTTACTAAAAACCTTTCCTCATCTTTTCTAAAATCTTGTCTCACAGCTTGTCCTAGAACTTCTAAAGGGAAGTTAATGACTTTAAATAATGATTGATACCCTGTAATAATGGATAGTTGTTCGCTCTGATTGAGTAAATCAAAATTAACATCATCTGTGGATAGTACCAAGCTGTATACATTTTTGGATTGCTCAAAGACCCCATAACGAATATCCTTTAACCCAATTAAATCTTTTAATGAATCTTCCTTACCATTTTTTTGTTTTTGTTTCGGTTCACTATTTTGATAAAAAGTACCATCTTCTCCGTTTTGCTCAGAAAGGAATTGTTTTCTTTTCCATCCCCAAATTGGCTCATTATTATCCATTCTTCTTTTAGCGACAAATACTGTTACAAGCATTACTATTAAAAAAACAATCATGAAACTAATAAATATATCGAACAACCCAAAGACCTCCTTTCTTCATTAAGAATGATAGGTTTTTTGTGACTTTAAATAATGAATTTTCGAAACAACATAATCAGAAAGATACTGTTCTCTTCGATCTAAATGGACGAACGCTAAACAAATTGCAATAATCACTGCAATTACAAATAACAGAACACGCAAACCGAAATCACCCCACCCATGAACAAAAGGAATATTTCCCCCTATCAAGAAGCCAATCATAAATATAAATGTTGGAGCTATTATGAAAAATTGCCTTTTTGAAAAGATGGCAAGGATCTCTTTTTCTTCATTTGTTAAATCTTCTGGCACTACAATTTCATTCAACTTAATTACCTCCTAATGAAAAAGGAGTGGTATCTAACACCACTCCTTGTTTTAGTTTGGGATGGCAATACTTACTTAGTTATCGCAGCAATTGCTGGCGCTAAATACCAGGCAGCATAAAAAACCATTGCTCCACCGATGCAACTAATTAACGATATCCAAACTGTTCTCATCTTTTGAGCACTAATTGATCCAAAAATAATTACTACGGTAATAATCATAATTGCTAAAGTAAATAAACTTCCACCTAAGCCACCAATTAATTTAATGACCTTTATAACTCCCCCATTAATTTTCGCATCGGTTTGATCATAAATACTAGTTGTAAGAGCAAACGCCTGTGATACAGGTGACAGGAATAACATTGTACCTAACAGTAGAAAAATCTTGTTAAGTGCAATTTTTCTTTTAATTAGTGAATTTGATGATTGGACTTTACTTTTTTTCATGTATATATCCCCCCTTTCAATAAAAAGAAGCACCACAAAACAGACTACAGGTAATCTGCTTTGCGGTGCTTCCGCTACTAATCTCATATTTAGGTAAATGGATGTCAAGATACCTTTTATTATTGAACAACGTTTATAAGCTATTAAGCACTTATGAACGTTTAAAATGCTTTTCTACTTTTGTACATGTATTTACTTCTATAAAACTATTGTTTTTAGATATGTAATTTAGTTCAATATGACATTGACCAAATGGCTCCTTTGTTTTTCTAATCCGATTAACAAGAAGACTAACTAATAATTCATATTGATCTCTAGACAAACCTTTATCTTCAGAGTCAATTGGGGTATCCAGTAAAGATGATTTTTCTTCAGATAGTTCCATTTTTTGAAGCTGGTTTTGACGCATGAAAAATGATACAGTCTGACTTTCATGTCTCATAATTGAAGCACAAACCTCATTTTTGCTTAATTCCGCTTGAAATTGTTCTGATAATTGCCTGTTGGATATGGATACATCTGTATAATTGTAGGTTCTCATTTTTGAATCCTCCTAAAATTTTAAATCATTCTATATCTGATAAACCTTTTTCCGTTTCAAGTAAAAAAACAGAATTTTTTTCATGAAATACTTAAGCCATTATAAGACAATGGGCCCAATTTTGGCAATATATTTCATGGAAAAATTTATATTAATATGATAAATAAAGAGAAAAACATGAATAAAATGTAAGGAAAACAGTGTATTTTCAATGTTTCCTCTTTCTTATAGTCCTATTTTACTATTTTGATATATAGGGCTATAAGAAAGAGAAACAGACTTCTTACGGTCATGTTTCTCACTAGGCTTTCTACATTACTGCAGCTTGTTCATTACTAGATTCGTTATCGTATAAGTGATGATTCATATATGCTAATGTCTCAGCATCTTCCCAACTCATAACTCTAAAATTACCCTCTTTAATAAAATGACCTTTTACTATCATGACTTCTTGCTCATATTTTGGTACACTTCCGCTAAGTTTTACCTTGTCTTCTCTAAAGTTTAAAAATACGGATTCATCCTCCTCAATCGTAATTCTTCCCATCATTACTTGATGCGTACCAGGACTAATACTCATTGAAGGAGTAGCTGTAATAATTCTTGCTATATCTCTTCCATATTTTTTCGTAATAGAATCAAATTCTCTTTTTGTAAGCGGTGATTTATCTTGATTTTCATCGTCTGCTTGAACATTCTCAAAATGTGAAGTTATATTTACACCTTCAGATTCAAATTGGAAATAGTTACTATTATTATCTTCTTCCATAACATCTCCGCAAGCACCAACTAATTGTTTTATGTTCTCAAACATATCGTCGGTTGGAATACTATGTAACATTTCCTGCACATTTTGTAACTCATCTTCATACACTTGATCTGCTGAATAAATTGGTATCTCAGGTTGGATAGAAATTTGATTCACGGGATCTGCAAGATAAGATAAATCTTGTTCCATTTCTAGGTCCGTCTTAACACTCATTAACGTTTCCGTCATACCAAGTATTTGAGTTTCCGGTGATACGATTGGTGCCCAACTATGACCATAAGGTGATGGCTTCTGATTTTTCATCACTTTGCTTATTACTGGATAACACCCCATTCCAATTAATACGAGTACATATCCTATTACTGAAAAAATTTCCACGTTTTTTCCTCCCAATCCTTAAAAAAGTATAAAAATATATAAAAAAGCCCATTAAGAAATAGTGATAAAATTGCACACATTTCCCTAATGGGCTTTGAAAATTTATAATTAAGCATAGATATGCCTTTAAAAATCAAACAATAGTACAGCAGCACTTAACAGAAAAACATACAAAAACATTCTCCCTCATGGGTGAAGTAAAAAAAAAAATAATATACACATATTATATATTAAAACAATACTCACTACAAGCTAGCAAAAAACAAAATACATTATAATTGAATTCTCCTAGAAAGGTAAAAAGATAGTTAGGGACAAACACCTCTTTCGAATTGAAAGAGGTATTTTGATTATTTAATATTAATATTCTTCATCACCTTGCGCTTCCTCGCTGATATTTGCGAGCAAGTTGTTTAAGTAAATTAACGCTTCTTCTTGTTTACCTTCTTTTAAAGCTATAATTACAGGGTTTAAGAGAAGCATTTCTTCATCGTATTCGTAATCTTCCAAACTCAACTGAGTTTCTTCAGCTTTTTCTATCGTAGGATTTTTAATAAGTTGTTTTATTAGCTCAATTTTAATGAGATAAGGTTCAAACTTAGGAATTTCCACTTCACCTCTTTGCATTGGAACCAACACAGGTAGTAAGTAAGCTGATAAATATCGTTGGTTAGAACAATACATAAGAAATCCCATGGATGTTTCGATTAATTTTTGGTCAAATAGATCCGTAATAATTACATCTTGCATATGGTATTTCATAATAAATGCACTAATTTGCACAGGATTGTCATGTATTAAAATCGAATCTTCTCCCCTTACATGCCCTATCACAAAACCTGCCTCTGTTCCTAATTGAATGCCTTCCATATTCTATCTTCCTCTCAAATAAAGTTCTGATTATTACATAATTGACTCTTTAAAGATCCATTTCAAGAACTGTTTCTTGATATATTTTTAGTTTTAAATCATAAGTGTTAACATCTTTTTCACATGTTTCCTACAGAAAATACCCTACACGCTGACCTTTCCATATAAAGCGGTTATAACAAATATTTGATAATATCAACCATTTCTTATCGTCTTAATTGAGTAATTAAAAATCTAAACTGATCTGAACCATTACCAACTATTGTAATAGCCGAATTTTTATCCGTGAAGAATAATTGTATTTCTTCTGTTCTTATTAATGAAGCAGCGGCTTCTAAATATTCTGGATGAACAGAAAAATCAAAGATTTCACCCTCTTTAACAGCTCCGATTTTTTGAGTAAGAATATGTGGTACTTCTGCTTTCGTTCTCGGGCCATCTACCTTAACATTCATAACAGGATTTCTAGGTGACAACTTTTTAACTCTACGGCATAGTTCAATTATTTCCATACGATCGAACGTCCATTTAGTTATATTATTTTCCTCATTACCATACTTTGCTTCCAGATTTGGGAATACACCTGTTAGTAGTCTACTTACAGCCGTTATTAACCCTGATTTAAAAACCAGTAATGTCTTACTTTCATTTACCCCAATTCTAACTTCTTCATCTTTCTGCATAATTTCTGACAAACCTTTGATTGATTCAATCGGTATTGACTGTTTTAAATCAGAGAACCATTGGCAGCCTTCAGTCTTTAGAGAAATGGCTTTTTTACCGTCAGATGACCTAGCAAAAACATCTAAATTACCAGGGTTTACACTCATATTTACACCTAGCAAGGATGGACTCCTATTAGCAGTACTACTATTTATTTTTGCACAAAACGGATAAAAATTATTACCAATAAAATGCAATGTCCCCTCTTTCCAGATTATCGACTCAACCACTTCAGGTATTTCGATATAAGGTGTTTTTTCTTCAATAGTTTCACATATTATCTTTGAAGATCTCCCCCACTTTAAGTGAAGTAATTCTCCTACTTTAACAAAGCTTATAATTTCATCTTTAGGTAGAGCCATTACTTTATTTTCTAATTCAAAAATTGTAGTTGCTACTTCATCTATGTTTGTTATTTCACTCTCTACCTCTTTTATAACTTGAAGATTTTTACCGTCAAAACAAAATGATACCCTATCAGAATCAGTTTTAATGTAGACGTTTTTATCTTCTCCTATCCTTGCTTTTCTTGCCCCCTTAACCATTGAGCAAACAACATTCTGAAGGTCTTCACCAATCATCTTAAACATAAAAATCTCTCCTTAAAAAAGTTTTGGAAACGCAAAAAAGCCTTTTATGGGCGAATTAAAAAAATTCATCACCATAAAAGGCGTATTTCTAACAAAAATGTGGCCTCCCGCATGGGTGGTCAAAAACAAAAAATAACTAAGATACAATAATTTTACATGCTAATCTCATTATTATCAATACTAATTATATGTTTTATTATCGATTCTAACGTCATGACATAATGTGTGTTAGATCTTAATTTTTGCTTACTTTCTAAAAGAAATTCTAATAGATTAAGTATATCCTCAAACGAGACTTGATTTTCCCATTTTTCATACAGTGTTCGATTAGATTGCAGCTTAATATTTTTGTTTAGATAAAAGCGGCTTAAGTCGCGAAACATGAATAAAAACATATCCATACTAATTTGTTGTTTCTCTCTATCTGAAAAATGCTTTATCCAATTTGTTTGTATATCTATTAAAGTAGCATATGGGTCATTTAAAAATGAAACCATAAATTTATTTAATAATTGCACTCCTTGACCAAACCAGCCATTCTCTAACAATTCTTCTACCTTTTCATTATTTATATGAATACCTGCCATTACAACTGCAATTTCTTCATCTAATGAAAATTGGTCTATATATTGTTGCTGCTTCTCAAATTCTTGTAAAGAAGAAAAAGAATAGGTTTGACACCGAGAAATAATAGTATTTAGTATACGGTTTCTATTTTCTGTTAAAAGTATAGCTAGTGTATTGCCATATGGCTCCTCTAGAAATTTTAATAGGCTATTGGCCGCTTGGGGGGTCATCATATCAATATCTTCAATGATGTAGCATTTTTTTTCTGATTCAACTCCTTTGTACTGAAATTCATTTTGAAG
The DNA here is from genome assembly GCF_001510645.1 of Paenibacillus sp. FJAT-29882. Lineage (GTDB taxonomy): Bacteria > Bacillota > Bacilli > Bacillales > DSM-1321 > Peribacillus. The sequence continues at coordinate 175,882 of NZ_LMVB01000004.1, forward strand.
TGCGCGCACTTGTTCAATTTTTATTGACTGACCTTCTTTTTGAACAAAATGAATATCTGGATGATTTAAAGAATTTATTCTTAAACACTCTGTACACGCGTCACAAGGCTCCCCATCGACTACTGAACGACAAAAGAAACGTTTAGCCATCCAAAACGCTACTTCCTTTTTTCCGGACCCTGCGGATCCATCAAAAATGTAGGCATGTGCTAATTTATCATAAAGAAACGCTTTTTTTATAGAGCTCATTACTCTTGGCTGTTTATTAATCATATATATTCCTCCAGTTAAAAATAAAGACAGCAAAAAGCTGTCCTTATCTTATTGTCGTTAAGTATTCTTTCAATAAGGATTCCCATTCATTTTCTTTGAGGACCATAAGTTTGTAAGGTCGATTAAGAATTTCTTCTAAAATCTCCTCTACTGTATTTTTATTTACCATCTTCTCCAAAAGTTTGACTTTGGCCTCTGAACTATAAGTTACAATAATGTAATTATCGGAAACAGCTTGAATTTTACCTTCTCTGTAAAGGGCCATTGTTGAAACTTTCTCTTGTTTTAAAACTGACAAAATTTCAGAATGATGCCCCGTATACGTTGCCTTGTAAAGTTTAGTAGCAGCCCTTAGAATATTAATAACTTGCTCCTTTTTTGTAGATACCCCACTTGTTACAGCTACTTTTTTAACAATCTGCTCCTTATTATCGAGTTCTTCTTGGATTCCATGATTAGAAAATAAATCTTCTAACGGTGGAATCTCAGTCTGGGCTATCAAGTCAATATAATCTTCCCCGTTTTTGATATCCTCTTCAATCTGTTCAAGGAAATTAAGTTCAGGGACATCATTTTCTATATAATCAGGCACTTTTACCTCATTTTTTTCATCTTCATGAATTATTCCCTCGGTAAGTTCCTCTGTAGTAACCTCTTCTATCCCTAATTGGACTCTTTCATTATTTAAAACCTGCTCGATATCCGACAGCATATCAAAAGCTTTTAATTCAATACCTGTATTTTCGAACCCTACTGACAAATTTTCTTCAGAAAAATTTTGTTCTCCCTGATTTCTTGCGTCTAGCTGCTTGTCTGACTCGTAAACAAATTCACTAGAGGGATCATTTTTACTCATTCCCATACAGAATAGGTCACTTTCATCATCAGGATTAACAAGTACTGTCACTACATCACGCTTTTTTTCTGAGTTTAATAATTCGTCAATTGGTTCAAGTTCTTCGTTTTCAATTTGAGATAAATTAGGATTCTCTGTTGTTTTTATCCCATTAGAAATCAATAACTTTAGTTCTTCTACTTCTTTACGTAACGAAGAAATTTCATCCTTATTTTGGAGAGTAGTAATTTTCATGAAGCATATCTCAAGGGTAATAACTTCATTTGATGAAAACTTAAGGCTGTTTTGGCATTTTGAAAGTTCATCCATCACATCATAAATTCTCAGAGTATCTATAGATTCTGCAATATTAACAAAGCTTTGATCAACTGCTGCTTTGGTAAGGTTAGCAGAATCACCCACACTCTTATAAACCAAAATATCCCGATAATAAGAAAGCAAGTCATCAACTAGAAACTTCGCTTCTTTTCCGCTTGCCAATACTTCATCAAGTAAATCTAAAGCCTGTGAAGCATCCCTATTAACCAGAACTTGAACGACTTGTCCTATCATTTTGATATCCACGGTCCCTGTCAATTCAATGACATCATCTAGTGTTACACTGCCATTTGAATGAGCAATTGCTTGATCTAATAGGGACAAGGCATCACGCATTCCACCCTGTGAAACTCTCGCTATAATATCTAAAGCAGCAGATTCTATATGAACCTTCTCTTTATCAACGATATATTTCATTCTATCTATAATTGCTTGATTACTAATCTTTTTAAAATCAAATCGCTGGCAACGGGACAAAATCGTTAACGGGATCTTATGAGATTCTGTTGTAGCTAGAATGAACATAGCGTGCTTTGGTGGTTCCTCTAGTGTTTTCAGTAATGCATTAAACGCCCCAATAGTAAGCATATGAACTTCATCAATAATATAGACCCTATACTTTCCGAATGCAGGGGTATATCCTATTTTGTCGCGAAGATCACGAATCTCGTCCACTCCATTATTTGAAGCAGCATCAATCTCGATAATATCCGGATTATTATCCTGGCAAGCATCACATGTACCACAAGGCTCACTATTTTCTGGTTGCAAACAGTTTATTGTCTTAGCAAAAAGTTTCGCTGCGCTCGTTTTCCCTGTTCCTCTCGGGCCGGAGAAAATATAAGCATGTGACAAGTAATTCTGTTGTATTGCATTTAATAATGTTCGTTTTATAGATTCTTGACCGATTAAATGTTCAAAACCAGCTGGACGATATTTTCTATATAAAGCTATATGTGTCATTTTTCATCTTCTCCCTTATAGGTTTGTTGAAATTCCTTTTGGATCTCTTTAGATACATAAGTTGGATTTACACCAGATACCTGTGCATTAAAATTCAAAACATGCGTGTAGATCATTTGATTATGAAAGATATTATTCATAATGTTATTCGTAATTTGAGCGGCGAATTTATTAGTCGCACAACGCTGCGGATTATTGATAATAGCGTCTCCACATGATTGTTCAGGAAAAGAAGTCAATTCATCAGAAAGGATATCTTCATATACTCTTCCGACTGGGGGAAGCCATACCTGATTTCTTTTTTTATATCCGGCAACCACTTGACCTGAAAAACCCGATTCTTCAACCATATTTTTTTCTTGAGAAGTATATTGATATGGTTTTTTATTAGGTATTATAGTTACACCTTCTACCCCAGCGTCGATATATACCAGATCCTCTAAATAATCACTATGAAAAAATTCATCAAGTAACTGTCTTGTTCGATTATTATCAACCTGCCCTATAAGAATAGGAATTTTATCATATCCCTTAGGAAAATAAGGTAATGTAAATAATTTATTAAGCATATCCAAGTCGGTTACATATTCTGGAACACAATTAATATCAAAACCATAATGGTCTCCATAACGTTCACCGAGAGCATCCACCTTATACGAATCTATATCATCGTCATCATATAATTGATTAGATAAATTTTTCTTTTCCACCTTATCTCTGTCTACAATAGTCAAAGTAAAATTGATCCGTTCATCGCCCTTACCATAAGTTGCGATGTCCTGCAGCAATGACCTAAAAAAATGGCTACCGTTGGCACCAGCTCCGATTTGAACAATGTGATAATAGATAAATCGATTTTTTCTATTACTAACTTTTAACCCGTTCATCACTATCTCTCCTATAAAAAAGAAGAAGGGAGGTCCCTTCTTCTTTCTCTTCTTTATTTATTAATGTATACATTACTAAGCCACTCCTTTGGATATTCTTCATATCCAATAGAAGTATCATCAAATATCTGACTGATAGAAATGTTCATCGAAGTTGTGTTTGCCTTTACTCTAAATAAACATTCTGGTTTCTTTTTCCCAAGACCACCAAACACCCCATATATCTTAAATGATTGTTCATCTTGATCATCGGTTTGTGAGAAATATGCATTCATTGTATTGTGAGAATGCATTTGAGCTACTTCTATATAGCGTATGCTATTTCTACCTTGAAATCTTGAATTAGTTCGATAATTAACACTTATTTTACTAACACTTTGATTAGGACAGTCTAAAATATATTCCTCTCTTTCTGTGTCATAAAATAATTGCAACATGACCTCTACCTCATCTATTTCGGACAATTCTAGAAAAAACGAATAAACTTGTCTCAAAATTTTACCCGGTATAAGAGGTAACCCAAATTCAAATTTTTCTATGATCTCTTCCTCAAGAATCATAGGACTTTTGGCAACCATTCTTCCAAGTTTATTTGTCCATATTTCAAAAATTTGACCATTTTTTGAAGGTACATATGAAACAATATATGGTTTCTTATCCTGTAAATAATGTTTTAAACTACGGTAAAAGGAAAAAGCTGAATTACGCATTAGCCATTCCCCTTTGCTCCGCCAATAGCATCCGGAAATAATCGTTTATTTTCCTTATCAACATCCCATGTTGTTCTTGCAGCAGTAAACTGGAAAAAGGTTTCGACTAATCCCGCTCTTACTTCTTCTAATAAAATTCCGTCGTTTGGTATTTCATCAACAAAATCTGAAACATTAAACGTATCAGTAGCAATATGTATAGTCCAATCGCCCATAACTTTAATTGCCTCTTTAGGTTTTTTAGATGTAGGAATTATTGGCTTTGTTTTCACTTCCGGTTTCGGTGGTTCAACTACTTTTATTTCCTTTTCATCACCAATCTCAAATAATAGTTGTTGTTGATCACTCATAAAAAATCCTCCTTAAAAAAGTAAATTGTTGAAGAGCGCACAAAAAAAACACTCTTTTCAACGCAATCAACAACAATCCTGCAAAAAGCAGATTAATAGTTAATCACTTTGAAAAAAGTGTTTTAAGTAAGGTTCTTATTCCCGCGTGGGTTAAGACATAAAAAAGTAAAAAGTAAATATAGTTAATCCTACCATGAAATACATAAAATATAAAGGGGTACTGGATTTTAAGGTAAGGTAAGGTAAAGTAAAGTATTATTATTCACCCTTTTCAAATCTTTTATAAACGTGGAGCAATGATACTGATTGTTGTAATATAAAAAAATAACACCTAAGTACCTTAGGTGTTATTTCTATAAATCCATAACCTATTCAACAAATTCCTTAAAAGTTAAACCCGACGGATTAAGTAAGGAATCATCAAATTCTTTACCATCTAACTTCTTGAAGTATTCAAGTGTCTGACTATTAAAATGGCCTGAATTAGGAGTACTTAAAAAGATATACGGTATATGCTGTAGGTTTTCTAAACTCTCAATTATATACTCACCATAACTCCAACAAACATCATGGTTATTATATACATGGGAAAATGGATAATTATAAAGTTTTGTATTTTCATTTACTATATTATCTTTTACCGATGATATTTTTATTTTAACAATTCGTTTATTGATTATCTTAAAATAAAAAAACATTCTAGGATGCCCAACGTTCTTATATTGAACATTTCCATACTTTACATTATGAAGTGTTTTTGGAATATCAATCACAACAATATCAGACCCTAGAGTCCTTTTATGATATATAATATTTTTGGGCATAAACCCTTCAAATATGGCAAGTTTAGGGCGCATTTGTTCTATATAAGAATGTGCCCATTCACCTTTAGCTTTACTCAGTATCGTCTTAAATAACACTTCCAGTTCATCTTCATTTTCACATGTATTAGCTTTCTGTACAGCTAATTTAATTATTTTTGAGTACAGTTTCCCTACTATATTTTCATTAAGTTTTCCTCTTTCAAGTAATAGATGCAATAACTCTTGATAGTTTAGTGTTTCATTATCACTATCCGAAAGTGTAATGTTTCTAGTTATTGTTTCTAAAAGTGCATGATAGGAATTAGGTTGAATTTCATTTATATCTATCCTACTTAAAATGGTTGAAACAGCCTTTACATATAATTTCTCATCCTCAATTTCATCTAAGTAATTCATCATTACATTTGTAAAATTGTTCTCTATTAGATATCCAACATGTTCAATTTCATCCATTTCATTAATGATGGTTCTTTTAAAATCATCAATACCCATAGTCCTTTTTCCTACCAATAAGTCCCCATTATATTTTTCAATTTCTACAGGCTTATCTTCGTATAATAAAACAACTAATTTATTCATTGTTGGCACCCTCTTCCGTTATTTCTTTTTCCAATTGTATTAATTCATTCTCTAAATCAAGAAAAGATTTGATCAAGGAGTTAGTTAATCCAGCCATCCAGTCTATTTGGACCCTAACTCTTCCGTTTGTACAAAACATTGCTTTCCCCGTGAATAAATCAAAATCATCCTCAAAATTACATTGTCTCAATGTTAATACCAGCTTTACCATTTGTTCTTTTTCCATTAGATGAACCCTACTAAAAAGGCCTTCTAATAATGGCCAATCAAAATACCATTCAAAAATATCAGAATCATTTTCTTGATTATCTATTCTTTGCAAATTCAATGCTTTTTTCAATGCGTAACATGCAAAATATTTATCATCTCCTGTTTCATCCCACTCAAAAAAATTTTGGTCTGCATCTAAATGAACTTTTTTAGCATCCCAAATGTATTTCGCTATCAATAATCTATCAAGAACAATTAATTTATTCTCTCTGTCTTCATATGCCAACATAATAGTCATAGTTAATCCCCTCTATTAAAAAAACTTTTTCTTATTTTTAATTCTCTTTGCATTTATCCACATTACAGCATTTAATTCTCTAACTTCACAGATTTCTCGATATGAAAAACCCAAAAAGTTATTTCGATTTTTATCATCTAAATACTCTTCATCACCATCTGAACTCTCCATAATTGGTAGCCATTGCATTTCATCTATAGCATCAACAATTGAGCTTACATTCCATTTTTCAATTAAATCTTTTATATCTCCAAAGGTAGTATGAGCAATTGAAAAATCTGCGATATAATGTACTTCCCTTGTTTCTGTATTCTTCATTTCAATTTCGGTCATACTTTTGATTGACTCCCAAAGACTTTCAATATTCATTTAATCTCCTCCGAAACAAAAAAAAACCTATAGTCAGACCCTACAAGAGTCATTCTATAAGTTTTCTTATCTTTTAAGATTTTTTATTTTCATCAATATAAGGTAAATTTTTAGCAGGATCAGGTCGACAATCAGACCCTTCCCCCCCTTGCATAATCTGGTAATTAGGGTATTTTCTCTCAAATCGATTCTTTATAACCTCTAAATCTTTACCCGCTCCATCTAGATAATCAGCATTTTTAAATTGACCTGTACTTATATCATATACAATAAGCCAATACATAGCTGTGCTATAGACTAATGCCATAGCACGTCACCCTCTCTTTTAGAAATTATACATTGAATTTTATCATGTAATGACTTAAAGAGATACAAATACAAGACTAATTACCCATTAATTTCATCGACAAACTTTGCAATTATTAACAAAATTACAATTTATACATCCCTCTTTCAATAGATCTTTTCAGGTCTGTAAAACCTAATTCCTCACAAGTTTTCATAAATTCATCCTTTTTAATCGATTTACTTAAGTTGTTTGCGTCCACTTTTGCCTCTTTTACTAACAAAGTAAGCCTCTTAAAAAACAAAGCATTCTCTTCGTTAAGGTCAATAAGTTTTTTATATCTATACAATTCCTTTGGTATATCACCACTCTTCATACCTTCTACCATAGCCTCTACGCTACCGTAATACTTAATTAACTTATTTGCCCCTTTTTCACCTATTCCCGGAACGCCAATAAGATTATCAGAGTCATCCCCCATAAGTGCCTTAATATCAACAATTTGTTTAGGTTCCAAACCTCCATATTTTTCTCTAAATGTTTCCGAATTATAAAAAACGTCATTCCGACCGCTTCTAATAATTTGAATACAATTTTCACTCACTAGCTGCAGTAAATCTTTATCATTAGATAAAAGATACACTTGATCATCTTTAAGCTTTTCTACCATACTCGCAATTAAATCGTCGGCCTCGTAATAAGAATCACAGAATAAATTTAATCCCATTAGAGTTAGTTTTTCCTTTAGAAGTTGAAATTGCTCTTTTAAAGGGGCCACTGTCTCTCCTCTGTTCGCTTTGTAATCAGGGTATAGTTCTTTTCTAAATCCCCTGCCTTCGTCAAAAAAGATCCCCATATGAGTTATATCAAGTGTGTGACGATATTTTAGCAAACTTTTAAGAAAGCCATTTACTCCGTTTGTATATCTTCCATCTGATGACTTTTGCAATTTATCAGGGTTAATGGCCGTAGCATGATAACACCGATTTAATAAGTTATTTCCATCAATCAGTAACACATTCTTTCTAAATATTGGTACTGTGTCTTTTACTTCTTTTTCTAACTCTTCAAATAATAGTAGAGTTAACTGTTCCATATTCTACAAATCCCTTCAAAAAAGTTTTAGTTGTTTGTCACCACATTCTATTGATCCTTCATGATTATCATCTTTAATTTGGTTAGATAAGGTTTTTTCTACCTGTCCTTTTCCCTGCGATTTTACATGACCCGTGGAGATCTGCCCCTGATTTCTTTGATAACAGCGGCAAGCTTCCATGGATGACTTATCCTTATCTTTGTAGTAGCAATCTTTCTTACCATAATCACAAGACTTCCAATGACCACAACACGAGAATGGAATACTAAAGCCTGTTTTAGAAAAACCCGCTTTCTCTTTCAATGGTATTTCCTCCTTAAAAAAGTTTTTCAGTAAACGCAAAAAAACGCACCTATTTCAGTCACCAAGAAATGTGTTTCAAAATTGGTAACTCAAATTTGAGCGTTTAATAATAATTCCTCATCCCGCATGGGTTAAGGTAAATTTAAAAGAAAATAATACATATATTATACCTTTTTTTATCATAAAAAGAAATAATACTACAAAATTATGATAAAATTAGTATACATTACTTTCATTTTTTTTAGTCCACCCACGCGGGAGGCACATTACTTTGAACTTAAGCATTCTTTCGAATGATTTTTCCTGTTTCTTTACAGTAAAACCATTTGAATGGATGCTTTTTTTAATTATCTTTTAAGGAGAGTGTTATTTTTGAAGAAGTTGATATTTTGGGCTGTTCTGCTTTATCCGGTCACCTACTTAATTGAACGGTTCGTCGGCCTTTCAATCTTTAGTACATACAAAGAATTAATAATGGTAGGGTATAATTTTATCTATAGCTGGTGGGATTGGTTATTAATAACTGGGATTACCTATTATGTTTGTAGAAATATATCAGAAATAAAGTACGATACTCAAGAGGAAATACGCAATAATAGATTTGTGTATGAAATGGAGCGGTGGCAAAATACACCCTATGTACCTCCCCTTTTGTTTTTTTATCTTACAAATCCACCTCAGTCTTATAGTAATAATGCTGCGAAAGCTGTGAACAACAGATTCTATCAAACTGTCGTTAATTACTTTCGTGACAGAGTATTTATAAATGCGTTTTATAATTCACCTAACCCCCAAAATCGCCCTGATTTTTGGCAGGTTATTGGAGCTTTGGACATATTTAAAACAATTTTAGCATTCTCCTTAGCCTTAGGTTGGTTTTCTGCTGTGACACTTTCCTCACCTAATAACTGGTTTTCTGGGTGGGAAAGATTCTCGATTCCTCCGATTTTTTATCTTAGTATGTATTTTGTTATGAAAGTTCAAGCATATGCGGAAATGAGCTATTCGACGTTGGATGAGATTCTTCTTAACTATTTCGGGCAGCATGATCCTAGAATAACTTGGAGAGAGTTGCTACAAGACCAGGACCGCGGACATATTGTTTTATCTGCTTGGCAAGCTGAAAGAGAAAAAAGGCAGCGATATACCTTTATCGTTAGAAATATGCCGGTACCCGAATATATATCACAGTATACTAATCCTTCATTGGCACCCTATCCATACCCATCACAACAGCTACCAGATTGGGTTGATCAAATGGAGTTATATTACCAAGATAAACAAAAAGAATGGCAAGCTGTTCCGGCAGAAAATAGACCAGGTTCTAATAATGTCATTGAATTTAAAAAGAAAACAAGAAAACCTTCATAATATCATCAAATAATTGCAGTGTTTTTGAATAAATGATATATTTAAGGTCCTTAAAAAAGTTTTTGGTGAATTGCTAGCGCAAAAAATCGGAAACGGAAAAAATCCCTTGTACGGAAATACAGGGGATTTTTCTTTTTATATTTATTCCTTATTCATTAGGCTTTCAAATATTCCTTAAAAAATTTTAATTAAGGCTTTGGTATTTTTTTTATTGATTTTAACCTCAAATGTACACTTTACACCAGTTAGAACTTCTGACACATAATACACTATATCCTCCAAAGTATAAAAACTATTTAGATTAGGCCTTATCAAGGCGAAATTTTGCTTATCTAAATCTAATAAGGCTTTTCCTATTTCATATAAGATCATTGTCTACCCCCTGAATTTATAATCCTTTAAAAAACAAAACCCAACTGGTTCTCTGAATTGACACTCATACTACTGACCATTTTATTAACGCTCTTATTAGTCCTGTTTCTATTAAGGTAAAATACTTCAGCTATCTTATTAGCGATCGATTGAATCAAACCACAATCCAAACTCTGTCCAATGAGTTCATATTGACGAATTTTTCCGATTGTATTAGGATAAGAAAACCAGGAAGGGACCCTAAATATTTTGAAAAGCTCCGGGATAGTTAAGAACCTAAAATGCTTTTTATCATCTGATAATACATATGAATTAGACGCACTCTGGCTCGTATATCGGGCTGGGACACAATTTATTTCAATATCTTTAGGAGATACAAAGGTTTTAGACAGGTTTCTGTCTTTCCATGATCCTCCATTCTCCCCGCGTTTCTTAAAATTACTTACCCAAGTGTCTACTGATTTCCAATCGTAGTCTGCAGTCTCTTTTTTATCAAAAAACTCCCGAAGTTTTTTTCTCCGTGGCGCTTTTGGAGCAATTGGAAAAGAAAAAGATAGAAAGTCTTCCTGTGTCCTGAAGGCACATACAAAAACTCTTTTTCTTCTAGCGATTGAAGCAAAATCATAACTATCTAGAGGTTTTTCAGACCAATAAGGATAAACATCTTTTAGTAATGACTTTAGCCTTTCATACCCCGCTGTTTTATACCATTTTGGTACATTCTCAAATGCTATAATGCGGCTTTCAGCAGCCCGTATTATTTCGCTTGTAGCAAGTATTAAATCATTAATGATCCCTTCATTCCCATGACCCAAGCTACTCGCCTCCGTACATGGTAATGTAACAAATGCAACATCTGCTTTTGGAAACGTTGAACAATCCAAGAGGTTCCCCGTAAATAGATAGCTGGAAGGAAAATTATGTGTAAATACTTCCGAGCAGTCATCTTCTAATTCCACAGCTCCAACACTTTTGAACGCTCCGGAATTTTCGAACGCCGCTGTTCCAAAACCCGCTCCTGCACATATAGAAAGTAATGATATTCGCTCATCAGAATTTTTAATAAACGTTTCCTTCTCAAATAGTTTGAATTGAAGCGGGCGAATAATTACCTTACTTCCCTCAGAATCTTTGTATACATTGATTTCTACCTTCTGCCTAACATTAATAATCTTTTGATATTTTTTGCTAGCAGTATCCACTAATGGCTCAATAAATGGACTTTCACCATCTCCTACTTTGCGTCCACTCACCTTTATTTTTGTATCTGCTTCACTTATCGGCTTGCTTTGAATCGTTATCTCTTTTGCATCCTCATTAATAGAAACATAGAGTGATTGTCCTTTTTCAAATCCAGCTTGTTTACAAACCAGTGATTGCAGCCATATCCGTGGTGTATCTGGGGTATTTTTGCTAGAAATGTGATAAACCTTCTTAAATGCTAATTCCATACTTCCTCATCCTCTCATTAATAAACCAATTATTTATATTTACCTTCGTAAAAGTATTAAATTTAAAGAAAAAAAAGCCGAAATGAGGATATTCCTCTATCGACTTTTTAATCTCGTCTCATTAAGAGTAATTAAGCTTTAATCAGTTTGTGATCTTCATCATTTTGAAATTCCATAATACTTCCTTCGTATATGCCCTCTATACTATAAGGGTCCCAAACGAGAACATCTTTATAGATTCTGAACCCATATGCATATAGAATTGGGAGTTTACGTTCAGACACAATAGGCGCCTTAATTTTAGCTATCATCCAATTCAATAAATAAAGAACACCTTCATCATGTCCTTCAATATCATGAATGACAGGTATAATCGAATAATTAGAATATTTTCCATCCTTAATCGAAATAGCAGCAATCTCATAAAGATCATTTTTCACAGTATATTTCAATATACCTTTTTTTATTGGTGATGAAATTACTGACCATTGTTTTGTAGCCACAAATTTAACTTGTTCATCATTTGATACCATTTGCATATCCCCCTATAATTACAATTTAAATAAAAAAGACTGAGCTAGCTCAGGCAGTGTCTCTAGCAAAAACGATAGATATTATCAACATCTTCTTTGGTTAAGACATATTCACCTAATTCATTAAATGGCAAGGGGGTATCAGTAATAATAGCTCCGAAATAATGCACCAATACACTCTTCTCTATTGCAACTAAATTTGCATACTCATCATGGCGAATATCATAGTAATATAGATTATCTACTCGGGATCCTTTAGGAATTCTAAAGATAGACACCTTTTTAATGTTTACTCCTTTGATTTGAAATATAGTTTCCTCTAAATCTTTTTTTAGGTACACATCGACCTTTTTTAACAAAGCACCTTCCATAATAAACTACTCCTTAAAAAAGTTTTGATTGAGACAACGCAAAAAAACGCATCTCTTAAAATCAACAACGAATCTGCATGATGCAGCAATAATAGTTGTTCACTTTAAGAAAAGCGTTTTTAACAAAAAAATGGTTTCTCCAGCGTTGGTGAAACAAAATTAAATAAATAAGATAATATTCATAATATCATATTTTAATAGGTATCGTAAATATATAGCTAAAACGGAAAAAAGACCGAATAAAAGATCCGGTCTATAATAGTTTTCATTTAAGTCACTATTAACGATATTAATTAAAAAGGATATTTGTATTTGTGTAGAATACCAAATGAATACTTATTTTCCTTATAGTCATCTTTTACTTCTTCGTTTGTTGGTTTTATTATGTAGTAGGTTTTATAGCGTTTCCCTTGTCCTGTTTCAACAGTGACATAAAAACCATTCCAAAAAGTTGATTCTACATAATCCAAAAATCCTTAAAAAGTAAACATTAGCTGGTTCTGTGCAACACTTTTCTTTGTGTTTTTATTAGTCAATCCAATTTCAATCTTTTCATTAACTTCTTCTTCTATAAATTCAAATATACTATGACACTTTTTCTGGGTTCTGTTAGCTAAAAATTTCTCATTTCTAATTCTAATTTCTTCAAAGCTTTTTTTCTCGAATTCAGAAAGTTTCAAATTAAATGGCGGGTTTGTAACAGAAGAGTCAAAGTTAATTTCTCTGGCCATAGCCTTCACTATCTCAAATCTTTTAATTTTAGTTAAGCTTTCCCATGGCAAACTTAAATCATCATCATATTTATATAGTTCACGTTTTTCTAGATCAATTGGGTGAACATATACTTCAGTAAATTCACTATTTTCTTTAAATATATTGATAGGAGCTTCATATTCCCCTTTTAAACTATCACCAACGTAGATTCTAGTATCGCTATTAAACTCGAAATATTTGTTAATTCGTTGCTCTTCCCTATCAAAATGCAAACCTATTATTGGATTAGGAACATATAACATTGAAGGCTTATAAAAAAACATTTGAATTGCTGCAGCTCTAACCATTATGTTGGATAAATCGGCTCCTACACAATTTAGGCTTCTAGAAGGAAGTATCATGGATCCTGCACCTATACAAGGTTCAAAAGTTGAAGAGATGAGTGCTTGTTCTTCATCTATTTCTAACATTTTCATAATCATGATTGATACTTGAGAAGGAGTAGGATAATAAGACAATGCGCCTGATTGACCATGTTCAGCTAAAAAATAACTCAAATAATCAGCAGGATATTGTAAAAACAGTGAAAAATCCACAGTTTCGTACAAGTACTTCCATTCCCGTTCTGGAATATTAGGCTTTTTAAACCAGGATAACCCTAACGCGAATCCTATCCATTCAAGGAATTCAAAAACTCCTAAACTAATCCGCTGTAACGAAGAAAAAGCCTTCTCTAGCATTTTAATTACTTCTGGTGAGCGGGTCGCTGAGATTTTCACTTCAGGGACAGGATCTCCGCTTTTAAAATCTCCTTTTCCAATAATCGAAAACCATTTATACCAATTACCATCAAGAACAGTATCACAATAAAAGACCGTGCCTCTTGCCCACCCAAAGTTATATGAGTCTTCAAACTGTCTTGGAAATGGTGTAAATAGTGGATGTTTCATTATTTGATGGATTTGAAAAATTTTTTCTTCAGTAATGTTTAATTCTTTCATGTTTTTCACCTCGTAAAATAGTAAAAGAGACAAATCTGTCATGATTTGTCTCTTTTCATTCGTACACTCTTAATAAATTATCTATTATTAATTTCTTATTCCAAACCCTTTAAATGAGCTTATGTGCCCTGTAGAATCATTTGAAATTCTATAACAATATTTCTTATAAATACAGCTTGATAAATGGCTTCAGTCGCATTTAACGTCCATGTTAAGGATTTTACTGTACATTTCAAAAGTAGGATCTATTAGAATACTTATATAAACGCCAGTTATCTTATTTTCTTTTAATGATTTCATCTATTGCTGCTTCAATTTCGCCTTTATGTAGAAATAGGCCACCATTAATCAGACAAATTTCTTCAGGAGCATTATTAACGCATAGGAACCCATCTACACCCGGATTTTCATCCGTTAACGTAAATACATCAAATGAAAAATCTTTATACTTCATTTTCCTCATTTTGTCATCTTCTTTCTAAAATTACTTAAATAATTATTGCTCTAATTGAACGAGCTCATTAAATAGATGTAAAGTTATATTTTTCTCACCAAACAAAATGTGGTATTTCACAAATAATATCTGCATCACTATCAAGCATGATCCAAACACAATCTTTTAATATAGCCAATTTAATCAATCTTTCCAAATCACTTGGAAGCTCCATTTCAGATAAAAATTCTTCCTCTGGCACATGAATAAACCAACCATATTTAGGTTTATCATAAACAATTAAACCGAAGTAATACTTTTCATTAAATGATTCAACTGTTCTAGAGTTAATATGTGCAGTTGACAGTTCGAGCATATTTATTATCATCTTTACATCTCTCCTTAAAAAAGTTTTCGAAAAAAGCGCAAAAAAATAAGCACTTTTTAAAATGAACAATAAACCGCAAAATAGCAGTATTAAAAATTGTTCACTTTAAAAAGTGCTTAAGTCATAGTAAATTTCCACCGCATGGCGAAAATGAAAAAAATAAAAGTAATATATTAGTATTTTACTTGATTTGCGATGGTAAATCAAATGTTCAATTTTCCAAACTAGCTAAAACTGGAGAACGGGAACTTTTGTGTAGAAATAATAAAGATGATATATTCAACAAGGATATATTATATGGAGGTTGGTTAAGGGTATTGCTGTAGAGAATACTTATAAAGGATTTACCATTCTTTCAATACCGCTTTTTGGCTGATAGCCTCTTTATAAAAGTTTAGTGGAGTGATTATAAAAGATGAATCCTAACTATCGAGCAATGAAATCGATAAATAAAAAAGTTGCAGCAAGATTAAATGCAATCTTTAAGGAATCTAATTTGATAATATCCAAAATTGCGAGCTCACAGAGCGATCATAGAGAAGTATTGGATAGTATGGATAAAAATAAGGGATTTTGAGATGTGGATTTTAGATAAACCAGTGTTCCATCCCCACAACAAAAGAAAGAGGTAAGATATTGGAAAATGAACAAATAAATCTAGATATTATATACGACTATAAGGACAAACCGGATATTATGAGCGGCCGCTGCGATCATTGCCATAAAGCTCATTTTTTAAGTTCAGTTAAGAATGGCGACTTCATTCGTGAATGTAAAAATTGTGGAATGAAAAAAAATATATAGAAAACTGATATAATTTAAAGGATGTGAAATTATGAACCAGATTTCATTTGAAGACCTGTTCATTGAAGAAAAAAAGGGAATAAATGAATTTCCAGAGTCTTCTCCCCTTCAAAGAGAAATTATAGCTCTCTTGGAATCGGGGGAAACTAGCGCTTTACAAATATGTGAGAAATTAATGGAATTAGGAAAGATTTCTTGTGAACGTTTTTCAACCACTAAGCCCAAAGATTATGGACAAGTTTGTTCCTGGCTAGATACCTTCGTTTCTCAGGGCATACTCTTATTAGTTGAAGACAAAGATAAGCAAGATAGAATTTATAAATTAATAAAGCAGCTATTGTGAGTTAAGCTATAATTATTGTAAGTTGCTGAAGTGCACACGCATCCGATAAAAAGACGTATTAACTACCAATGTAACCCGTTCTTAGAACGGGTTTTATGAATGACAATATTTAAAAAATGACTCAGCTTGTGAGAGCCATTTGGCATATAGGCTTTTCAATGACGTTTCATCTCACATTGTGCACATATTTAATTAGGTGTTTATTAAGAGCTAACAGTTGTAGCTTTAAAATAACGTTTGATTATAAATCACTCTATATCCTTGATTTTATTGAATTTAAAAAGCAATCGTTTTGAATAATGATTGATCAAAACGATTGCTTTCTTTTATTTTATAACTGTTTTTTATAAAAAAGATTGATTATTTTAAATCTCCTTCTTCCACTAACGCACCCGTTAGTTCAATAAAGATGTTTATTCATTACTCATTTTAAAGAAACCCTCTGGATACAAATAGTCATCTTCAATATCTACATCTGGGTACCGAGTAAAAACAGACTCAAACTTATCATTTTCAATAAGGTAGTCAATAACTTCATAAATTCGTTCTCGACTTGCAATGTCTATTAGAACCATATCGCTTGACCAAAGATATGCACCTTTCATACATTCGTCTGTCTTTGCATTCTTCTCTCTCAATGTCTGTATGTTTTTGTAGGTGAAAAAACTCGCAATCCATTTAGAACGGTCAGAGAAAGTTACGATGACATCAAGGTTGTCATCTTCAACATTCCATTCACCTTCAGCCCATTCTTCAGCTGCTATCCATATGTGTCTATTGTTTGTTTCTTTCACAGGAACACCACCTTAAATGAGATATATTATAGCTTTTTTCTCTAGCATTTGTTGAACTAAACTGCCCCGTTAGCTTAATAAGTTAGATTAAAAAACTCCTCTTATTTTATTTCAAGAAGAGTTTACATAATCATCTTTATCGGCATTAAAAAAAGATCTTCGACTGGAAGATCCATTTAGCTACTTGTTCAATTAAAGCCCCTATAATTGAAAAGGGGATTTTTATACTAATACGGGGATGCTAGTAGTTTTATTTTGTAGGTGTTTTGGTAAACCATGATAAGCTGATCTAATTTTTGACTGCAATTAATGGTGTCGTGGCTATTTAAGCCTGTTTCCTTTGCAATCAGAATTAATTTCTTTTTCAATTCATTGATCCTGTTTTCTAAATCGTTCATTTCTGCAAATACCATTCAACAAGATAACCTCCTAAAATATGTACATTATTTTAGGCAACTCAGCCATCATAGTTAAAACTTTAGATCTGTAGTTTTGCGTCCTTATTTTTCAATAAGTTTGCCTTTTCTGTTTATATATTACTGTAATTAGATTCCGGAATTTGTCGCATCTTGTTGTTGCTATCGAAATAATTTCATAGAAGGTGTAATGGTAAAAAAATCAAATTAGATCCCTTTTATTCCAGTATATCCTTTTTTTCTTATCTAATTCTCGAACCATTGAATCGAAGCAACACTGTAAAGCCCTCCTGAATTTAAGAAGGGCTTTTTTTTTTAATCCTCAACGATTACATTAATAATTTCATTAAATTTAATTTTCTCAAAGAAACTATCTTTCTTCTGAATACTTAACTCTTTCGTGACAGGATCAATATACACACAGTATCCATGTAGTTCAATTGGATTTCCATCGTTATGCAATCTAAAACTTATCGGTAAATGATATTCCATCGCATAATGAATGTTGTTTTCAAATTCTTCAACCTGGTATTCATCTAGGATAGGTTTTTTATTTAAGAAATAATCGTCCTTATCCCTTTTTTTATTTAATGCTTTATGTTCTGGTAACATCAATGCTGTTTGCCATTTAATGATTCCTCTATCACGAATTGTACCCATTATAAAGATCCCACCTTTTCATTTATTATATACGAACTAACGTTCTTATTGAAGGTAGAAAAAAATTTTCATCCACCTTGTCATTGGAAAATTGGTCTTCCTATTATAAATGTTATGGGTTTTACTAATTTTAAGGATATAATTACCTTAAATACAGAGTGAGGACGGTAATTTCAGATGAAGATATCAGAAGTGTTTACAGCAGGTGGAGTACCTAATATTACGTATAATTCAAGGGAAAACTTAGAATTAGAAGATAACTTAATAATGGATTTGGATATACAGGGTAAAATTATTTCTATAACTGGTCCTACGAAAATTGGTAAAACAACACTTTGTAAAAAGGTTATATCAATGGATAATCTTATTTTAATATCCGGTGGTGCTATAAAATCGGGAGAAATATTATGGTCTAGTATTATCGATAAAATGGTTATTCCAAATGGTTGGAGTAAAGATAAAGGAAATGAAAGAGAAAAAAAAGAAACTACTAGTTTTAAAGCTATGATTGAAGCTGGTTTCTCTGGATTCTTTAAAGGTAGGGTAGAAGGGGCAGATACAGAATCAGAATCCGAAAAAAATACTAAAAAGGAATCCGAAAACTTTACTCCTAACCCAATGAATATTGCAATCGAATCGTTATTAAAAACCGGTAAAATTTTATTGATTGATGATTTTCATTATTGTAACCCCGAAGTACAAACTGATATTATAAGAGCATTAAAAGAGCCTGTTGGATCAGGCCTGAAAGTTATATTATGTTCTGTTCCACATAGAGGCGTTGATTCAATTAAAGTTGAAAAGGAAATGGAAGGAAGGGTAATTCAATTAAGTATTGATCCATGGGAGAGAGACGAACTATATGAAATTTCTAAAAAAGGATTTGATGCGTTAAATATAGAATGCCCTGATTCTGTTATTCAAAATTTCATTAGCGAAAGTTATAAAAGTCCTCATTTAATGCAAGATTTTTGTTATTGGTTTTGCAGAACAAATAAAATTAGAGAAAAGCAGCAAATTAAACAACAATTACCTGAAGACGTTGATTTTGAAGAGTTTTATCTAAAACTTGTGAAAAATCATGCTTCTAAAGATCTTTACGATAAACTTGTCGCAGGACCTCCAAGAGAAAGAAAACAGAGGGAATTCCAGAACGGCAGTGAGGGTGACGTCTACTATGCTGTTATGACAGCATTATCTTACTTAACTCATGAAACTGAGATAACTGTTGATATGGTCAGAGAACAGTTAAAGGAAATATTAGTTTCATCTTCAATGCCAAACAAAACACAAGTCAATCAAGTTCTCCAAAAAATGTCAGAATTAGCAAAAGACCATACGAATAGGGAACCTGCATTAGATTTTCAAGGGGATCGTGTTTATATAGTCGATCCATTCTTTTCATTTTATTTAAAATGGAGTGAAAAATAATTGGATCAAAAAGAACCAGTATCATTATTGTACGAAGACACAAAGATAAGTACATTGGGGACATGAATTTGAGTACATTATAAACAATACAGTCATACAAATTTATCTGTAAACACAAAGGGGAAGGCAATATCTATACCCTCCCCTTTTTCGAACAACATATATTTTAATCTTCTTGATTATTTTATAAAAAAGATTGATTATTTTTGTGATCCTTAATCAACTAACGCACCCGTTAGTTTAAGTACAATATTTCACAATCTTTCTTATGACATAAGATAAAAAGGCGACCTTCATCTTGAAGTATCGCCCAAAGTTAGCTGAACATAAGTGTGTTCTTATCAAAATACTTTTTAACTTCCTCAGTAAAACCAGTATCCTCAATCCATTCAAAGACTTCATCTTCTAAGGCTTGAATTTGCTCATTTTCTGTTTCATCTTCTGAATAAAGGTACATATCAATTATTCTAGCAATAGCTCTAGATAGATTTTGCTCCTTTTCCATTGCTTCTTTTATTTCTACATCAGTTTCCCTTTCACTGAATTTATCCTGTATTCTCCCTAATTGATGCAAACCTTTATACAAGAAATAAATTGACATTAATAACCTTCTTTTTTCTTCATCTGTCATTTGATTGAATTTCAAGATAAACACCTCAATAGTAAAAAACTTTATATTCAGTTAGTCTATCTCTTTTCTTCTTAAACTATCCTAAATCTTTAGTTCCTTAACTAAATAAAAAGAGCGATCTGCAAAGCAGATCGCTGTCTTAGTCAACAAAAGCACCCGTTAGCCATCCATGCAGCACAAAATCAGTGCTGCACCACAGAGTATGAAAATAGTTAGGAAGCGCCAATACTGATACTGACCTTAATCCAGTCAACCCATTCCATAGATCAATGAATTGTAGCTCTTTCCATTTTTTTAAACGATGGATAAGGGGTCTCTATGGTATTGCCTTTTTTCGAAGTTAGAGAAGTTTATTTTCATGGTAGTTGAAAAAGGTACTTACTGTATAACTTTAATTGCCATAGTTAGAAACATAATAAACAATAAAACTAAATGCATCCATACCATACATTTTACGATTAATTCTGCCCAGACCTTTTTTCGTAAACCATAGTAAAGGACAATAGAAAAAACTAAGAGACTGACTATTCCACGAAGGATACTACCATCTACAAAGAATAAAACTACATTTATCAATACGGATATAATAAATAAAATGACATATGCCTTATATATCTTTTCTTTTCTTTTTACCTCGTGTTGGAATTGATACATCACTTTTGACCTCGTGTTCCTCATATTCTTGTTGATTAATTGATTATACCTTCTTTTACTAACCTGCCCCGTTAGTTGAACAAGGAAAAATCCACACTAGAGTCATAAAATGAATTAATAACACAATTTTACAATAACACAAATGTGAAATGTAAATTTTGAGTACACTCATATTAGACAATTTAAAATGCTATTTTAAGTGGATTTTGTTTGTAAAATTTAAGTTGTATAATAAATGAAGTAGATAAGTAGATTGAAAGGAAGAGTTAGTTATGGGAAAAGGTAAAAAAATAGGGTATGCCCGGATCTCCTCAAAGACGCAAAATGTAGATAGACAAATTAAAGAACTGAATGAATATGGTTGCGATAAAATTTTTATAGATATTGCTTCTGGCAGAGATTTTAAACGTACTGAGTATCAAAAAATGAAAAATATACTCCGTTTTGATGATGAGCTGGTTATTCATGACCTTTCTAGATTTGGCCGTAATAAGGAAGAGATACCAAGAATGGAAAGAAATTATGGAACTTGAAGCTGATATTACAGTGTTAAATATTGCCAAGAGGGTGGATTCATGGATCTTTAACAATATGGTCCTTTAGTTGAACAAGAATCTAAAGGTAATTTATGCATACGTTATACAAATCCAGTTAACATAAAGTCTCTTATAGGCACTAAAAATGGATCTCCGGTTGAAGATTAATTTTATGCTGCTTATTGAACTAAAGACAGTTAGTTTTAACCTGTTATTACAGTTATTTTAGGTTCCTGCCAAGAAATAACATCAATGGTGTGATTTAAACAAGGAAATTGATAATGAACGTAATTTTCAGAAGGACATATATCGTCTCTTTCATTCGTGGCTAATTTGATAAAATCCAAGTAATTTGACTTGGTATAAATTCGAAATATTTTTCCCTTTGATCTTTCGGATTTGTCTATTCTATCAAAACATTCATCGATTACAGAATATGAAACATATGAGTCAAAATCTAATTGTATCATTGGTAAATGTTCAATATCTTTATTTTTAGTATTGAGTCTGCTTCTGTTAATAAACAATCGTAATGAATTGTCTTCAGGTTCTAATAATTCTTCCAAGTAGATATATCCGGTCCATTTCATTAATTCGCTAAAATCCACTTTTTCATCACTCACTTCCTGTTGGAACTAATTTAATTATACTTTATTTGTCAGAGTTTCTTTTTAAAACTATCTTTAGTTGAACAAGATCCCAAAGGATTA
This sequence comes from Paenibacillus sp. FJAT-29882, assembly GCF_001510645.1. Classification (GTDB taxonomy): domain Bacteria; phylum Bacillota; class Bacilli; order Bacillales; family DSM-1321; genus Peribacillus. Next base: position 197,817 of record NZ_LMVB01000004.1, read on the forward strand.
GATGAATACTCTATACAAATCTAGTTAAGTCGGGTAAGCGAGGGGCATCACTGCCCCTAACTCCCCTAAGAACCGTACGTGACAGTTTCCTATCATACGGCTCAAGCCTTCTTTTTATCTAAACAACTCTTTTATTTAACGCAAGGTGTATGTACTAGCTTAGTAACTTCACCTGTAGGAAATTCTAAATTCCTTACAGTAACCTTTTCACCGTTTTGTAGAGGTTGCCTGCATAATGCACAACGATATCCTTGCTTTCTTGCGAGTTTGATTCTGTCCAAAGTATTTTCTGTATCGAAAATCTTTTGGTCTCGTTTTTCCCAATACTCTTTGAGGGCAGGATCATCTGGACTGTTTTTGTATAACACCATCACATGTCGTTTTATTTTAATCCAAGTCATGTGTAAGAGTTGAATATTTGTTATCGGGCAAGTTAAAATCCAGGAGTTATTTCCGCCATGATGTGGTTTTCTAAAATATCTTTTTTTTATCCATTTCCAAGGTTTTTTAGGATGAAGTTGTCTCAAATATTTACAAGTTTTATGAAATACATAGTTTGCAATCACACCAAAAGACTTCTTCGATACCACATGCTTCCAGTATTGTCCGTAGCCTCTAATAATGGGATTTAACACTTTGATAAGTTCTCGGACTGGTTGTCCCTTCATTATTCGGAACGTATCTCGTATCTTCTCTTTGGCTTTCTTAATGCTCTCTTTACTCGGTTTAATTAGTAGCTTGTTCCCTTGCCATGTTTTATATTGTCGAACTGAGAATCCGAGAAAATCAAAACCATCTTCGATGTGAGTGATCTTAGTTTTCTCATTGCTTAGTTCGAGACCTCTATTACTAAGGTACGATTGTAGTCTTACGTATACGGACTGTGCTTGTTCCTTAATTTCTGTTAATACAACAAAATCATCTGCATACTTAACCAGAGCTATCTTGCAATTGGGATGGATAGCGTAACTTCCATTAGATTTATATGTTTTACGATATAGAATACCAAGTTCTTCTTCCATTCCATGAAGAGCTATATTTGCTAACAGAGGAGATATGACACTTCCCTGGGGAGTACCTTCCTGCGTTTCGGAGAACACGTGTTGATCTACATACCCCATCTTCAACCATCTATTAATGAGCGCTTTTCCTGAAAACCGAGAGGTTTGTTTCTCTATCCATTCATGACTCAAACGATCAAAACAACCCTTAAAGTCCCCTTCAAATATCCATTTTTTCTTACTATTGGTGTTAATCTTGTTAAAGATGTTGCTAATCGCATCATGGGTGCTTCGCTTTGGACGGAACCCATATGTGGAGGGTTCAAATCTTACTTCCCATTGAGGTTCCAATGCGTTTTTAACCATGTTCTGATAGACTCTATCTTTAATAGTCGGAATGCCAAGTGGTCTTAGCTTTCCATTTTTCTTCGCAATATAGGTTCGTTTTGCCGGTCTCGGGCGATGTTGAAGTATATTCTGTTGCTTTAGTTGTCTATATAATTCATTACGTCTGCCGGCGTGCAAGGCTGTGTAACCATCTATACCAGAGGTGCGTTTTCCTTTATTCTGTTGTGTCACTTTTCGAATGGACAACAGTAAGTTTGCTTCACTCCGTAGGAGTAATCGTTGAAGTTTTCGTACTTTCCTTTGTTGTTTGAGTTGTTCGGCACGATAAATTCTTTGTCTTAGCTTCGTCACATACTTTTTAGTTTCATTCCAGTTTACTGAATTCCAATTGGTATACGAGGCGTGCGCCGACGCTCGTTCCGAGGTGTTCATAACTGCACGCTCCTTTTCGTCAGAAATTAACCACAAATTTATTTTCGTGTTGAAGACCTATTGGAAGTCAGCTCTCTTTCGAGCCTGTCATGGTTTTGCCAGAGTTGGCGACAGTATCCGTCCAGTTATACAGCTTCCTGTTTTCCTGTTACCTTTCGGTGTGACGGCTTTTGCTTTCTCCAATATCCCATACCCTCTGCCACATCGATTAGTTTTGCAACCTCTCTACTGTTGATACAGATGACATAGGGCTTACCAAGTTCCACATTCCACAGGTGCAACAGGGTTAGGTGGGTTCTTTACTCCGGGTAAGATGTGGGACACAGCACAGTAGCATTATGAGTCTACTTTTCCTCTTACCAATACCCAAGCGATACTATGCATTATCTCGAGCTAATTGTAACGAAGCTTACAAACCTTCACTTTCGTTCACCATATCTGTCTTCTCCTAGCAGTATTCTGGACCATGCACTTGTCCTCTGTTTCCTCATTTCCTCATGCAATCTACAAACTCGTTACCAAGCATGCAGTTTCGGATGGAGATCATCTTTGTGTCTAAATGAGTAGCGCAAGCTACACTGTGTGAATGCGACTTCTTGTCGCACCATAAAGTCAATTTTCGGAACTTCCGAACTATAAAACCCCTTGGCGCTCAAGGGGTTCCGAATGGTCCATTTTTATCGTTTATACATGTTTTTATACATGGTTGATGAATCAACATTTTCGGCTTCTGAAGAAGCCTGGTAGCTGTATAAAAAAGGGGTGTTTTATGCAAATTCTTCTTTCACTAAACCAGCCCCCGTTAGTTGTAGAATTTTGTTACCAATTAAGCCTCAAAATAAACGCTTAGAAAAAGTCCAATTATGAATATCGAAACAAAAAAAGAAACCACAGAAATTAGAACTTTAACTGTTTTGGAAATATCGTTAAACCTAATAAATACATCACTAGCTAGTCCCAAATAAGACCCCATAATTATTATAAGAATTATAGCCCTTGCAATATCCGAATTACTGAAGTCGCTAAACGGTTTACGAAGGTTATCCCCATAGAAAAAACATAATCCTATAATAGTGTGTATGAAAAAAAAATATAAGAAAAATCTTATGTACCTCAAAACTTAAAATCCTCCTTGTAACTTTTTAATTAAATTGCTTCTTTAGGGGTTTTCCTGAATGTATGATATTGCATAGCTTCGTACATTGACTGTGATTTAGCCACGATATTTGACCTTATAGGCAATAAAAAAAGATCTTTCAATAGAAGAATCCTTTTATACTTTCTTATTCCACTTAAGCACCCATTAACGCAAGAAGAACCATTTTTATTTACTGGTTAACCCTTTCCCAACAACTGTTTTTTTATCCAAACCAACAAAAACTACTAGGTTTCCAGTGGTATCAGTCTCAGTGTTATTAAAAGTAACAGAATATACTTGGTCTTTGGCATANTTCCAGTGGTATCAGTCTCAGTGTTATTAAAAGTAACAGAATATACTTGGTCTTTGGCATAATTTATATCAATTGATGCTTTTATATCATCATTAACAGGTTCTTTTTTTACAATTGAATCCTTTGGGGTTACTGTAATTAAATTACTTTCTTCATCAGTTAAACTATTGAAAGCTACCCTCAAAATTGACATTTGGTTCTCGGTTTTGGATGAAGAATACAAAGAAACTATTCCTATAACCATAAATATTAAGAGTACCCCGAAAATAAGTAGTTTAATTGTTTTCTTCATAATTCTCTCCCTTGTATCAAATAGATTCCATACGTATTCCCCATATACATTCAATACACTTGTTAAACAACCCTGCTCCGTTAGTTGAAGAAAGTTTTTTTCTGAATGTATGATATTAGATATTTTCGTACATTGACTGTGATTTAGCCACGATAATTGGGCCTTATAGGCATTAAAAAAAGATCTTTCAATAGAAGGATCCTTTTATACTTTCTTATTCCACTTAAGCACCCTTTAGTTGAATAAAAATTTACTCTATATAATCAATTAACTTTGCTGGAACTTGTTCAAAAATATAAAGTTCAGGGTTATTAAAAGGCTTGTTTTTCAAAAACTCATTGAGAGTATTCATACTTGCCCAATAATGTTTCATTAAATCTTCCTTTGAAGGTAATCCTTCAAAAAAACGCCCTCTGCCACCATCATATTTATAAGCAAATAACTCACTTGATATATCTCGGTTAAAAACTAAAATTTTATCACTAAACACAGGAAATCGATAGTAAGGTTTTTCATACGCTTCCAAATCTGCTTTGAAAGCAACTTTAAAATCAATCCATTTTGGTAAATTTTCTGGTCTGAAACGAAATGTTAATTCCGGAAATAAATTACCACTATTTAAATACCATTTGGTTGCTGTCTTATGATTTAATCCTTCCTTCAAAACGCTTTGGGGACTTATATTTACGTCGTTTTCATTGTGAATGACCATATGATATAAAAACAAAGGAGTGCCTCCTTTCTTTAAATAAAGAGATTCTAACAAAATTCTTCAATTAAACTGTCAAGTTAGTTCAATTACAATTGTTTCAAATAATAAGAAATTTCACAATATCTTAATCCAATTATTCTGCATCTTTAGTTGAATAGGGAGTTTCTCCAATGTATGATTTTGCATAGTTTCATACATTAAAAAGGCCGTCATTTGGCAGCCTTTTTATGGCGCTATCGCACCCGTTTGTTTAAGTATAATTCCTCACAATGCCTTTTGGTATCGAACAACATATGGTGCAAGTAAAAAACCAATAATCCCCATAAGAGGACCTATACCAGACGCCACAAAGATGTTATCGAAAGGAGAAAGAAAATAACCAAATATCCATATTGGCAAAATACCCATAGCTGCAACTGTACTTCTACTAAAAAAGGTTATCTTATGTATAGTTTCACAGTTGTCACATTTAATTGGTTTATATGACCACCAAAAAAATGATTTAAAGATTTTTCTCCAATTAAATTTTGAGTTGCAGTTTTCACATTTTTGCAAACTACCCCTCCTTAAAATTCGATTTTGCTAAATGCTTATTAATATACAATTCCATTTTAACATTTAAATTCCATTTAATATTTTCTGATTTTATTAAACTATCCTGATTCGTTAGTTGAAGTAGGGGCCTTTTCGAATGTATGATTTTGCATAATTTCATACATTGGCTGTGATTTAGCCACGAAAATTGACCTTATAGGCAATAAAAAAAGATCTTTCAATAGAAGGATCCTTTTATACTTTCTTATTCCACTTAAGCGCCCGTTAGCCATTTATGCAGCGCCAAAAACAGCGTTGCACCACAGAGAATGAAAATGGTGAAAGTAGCTTAATAATAAGCATACTATATTTAAAATTCCTCAAAAATAATATTTTCATTTACATCCAATAAATGGACTACATCAAAACTTTTTGTAACATTAAAACTATTATTATCATATGGAATTATTAGTGCTGAACGATTATTTACGGTTTGGATGCTCTCCTGTCCATCATCCCAGACAATTTTAATCTCATACGAATTTTTTATAAGTTCCTCATCGTTAATTGAAATCGTTACAAATGGAACACCAGTATTAACTCCTCCCGTTGAAATAGGTGAAGTATCTGTATTATTGTCGGATATTACACTACTTGATACTATTTCTCCATCTTGAATATACGCTGTATAAAACCCCATATTATTAGCATTTTCAAACATAATAACAGTTAATTTATTTCCAATAACCTGTTTAGCTGTGACGTTAAGTTGATGACTTCTAATAAATTCTTCTAACTGCGTGTCATTTAAAAGAGTTGTTTCGCTTTTACTTGTTGAACAAGAAATTAGAGCCATAAAACAAATACAAAGTACAAAAAAATAAAGAAATATTCTCACTTATCCCTTTTCCTCCCCCTTTTTATCCCCTTTTCCACTTTACCATAAAAATCCACCTCCTTATTATGCTAACCTGCCAGCTTTTTGAATGTATGATTTTACATAAATTCGTACATTCAAAAGGCCGCTAAATGGCAGCCTTTTTATGGCGCTAAGCACCATATAGCCTAATAAGAAAATCAATAATTACTAGACAATAAATTTAGTAAACCACGCTATATATTCTGCTCCTGGAATAAAAAATAATTGTGCTAATATCGTTCCTAGTAAACGAGAAGTAATCATCATCAGGGATACACCTTTGAGATTAAGGTAACTTCCCTTTTGGTTTATTACGTCATCGGCAAGAATAGATATTTTAGGGTCAATAAAGATTATAAGTAAAATAGTAGCTATTCCATTAATAAGACCTGAAGCCATAATAGCTGTTGATGCTCTTTCGGGAGCTAATAAAGCTGCATACAAAGCAGATAAGACTCCAATTGTATAGATTGCAGTTATTACCATGTTAATGATGAACAATCTTATCGGAATATCTTTCAATCTAAAATCCTTTAAGTAAGACAGCCTCGGCAAATGAATGTGCTTTACTCCACGCTTTATGTATTCAAAGGTTAATCCTTTTTTTATCAAAGAGGGAATAGAGCCTCTTTCTTCAGATAAATGAATAATCGCTCTTGAAAATATGGCAATAAAGGTAGGAAGTAAGAGAATTCCTATTATTGTTCCCAGTGTGGATGAGCCAATAATGACTCTATATTGGTTTTCTACAAACTCTAGAGTATTTACTTTAGGAGCATTATCAATAAGGCTCCCTGTAAAAGGTTGTTGCATCATATTTGCTAACCGGGAGACCATAACCATCAAATTAAATAAAGATAAAGCTGAAGCTAACAATCTTACTCTTGCACCAGATAATCTGACGGCATAGGCAAGTGTTTCGATAGAGTGGATTATAAATATAAATAGTGATATAAGGATTAACTTTTCTGTAAATAGCTCCAAAATAAAATTACCCACTTTAGTATTTTTTTTATAATATTACCATATTTTTCATCATATTCGTTATACAACTATCCTGCCCCGTTAGTTAAAGTAGGGGCCTTTTCGAATGTATGATTTTGCATAGTTTCGTACATTGAAAAAACCACCAATTTGGTGGTCACGTTGTTTAACTAAAGCACCCGTTAGTTCAACAAGATTTTTACCTTTTCCCTTAATTCTTCAATTTCTTCAATCATTAATTTTGGATATTCTTTAGGCGTTGCGTGCTTTGTATTTT
>NZ_LMVB01000005.1 GCF_001510645.1 Paenibacillus sp. FJAT-29882
GCTCCCTATCATTCGCTCGACTTGCATGTATTAGGCACGCCGCCAGCGTTCGTCCTGAGCCAGGATCAAACTCTCCAAAAAGTGTTTGACTTGCTCATTGTTTTTATAGTGTGTACTCACTTAATTAAAACGTTGACGTTTCTGCTTTGTTTAGTTTTCAAAGAACTATTTGTTTAAGACAGGATATCAATATATCATCTCATCTTCCATTTTGTCAATTACTTTTATAAAATACTTTTACCTCGATAACCGAAAACAAAATAATTTAAAATCCATACCCGTTTCGTTATCTTCTGTAATATTTCACAAAATGAAAGTGTCTAATTTGCTAGAACTCCTTAGCAACAAATTAAATATTACTATTTCACAATACAGAAGTCAACAACTATTTCAAAAAGATTATAAATGAATGAAAAAAAATCTGCGGTGCTTTAATTACTCCACAGATTTTTCCATTCATTCATTTATCAAACTTCAACTTAGCTAATGCGTCAGCAAGTGCAGTATTAATAGGTTCTTCTTTTTTATCCTGGTGTTTAAGATACTTCGAAACATCTTGTTTGGTAGCTTTTTGATTGTTATTTTTCCCTTTTCTCTTAGTAAAAGAAGATAGTTTTTCATGATATCCACATTTGCAGACGAAGGTTTGCGCTTCTCCTTGACCACGCATTTCCATTTTCTTATGACATTGTGGACATCTAGCGTTTGTGGCACGAGATACACCTTTTCGATAGCCGCATTCACGGTCCTGACAAACAAGCATTTTGCCTTTTTTCCCATTCACTTCTAATAAAAGCTTGCCACAATCTGGACATTTACTTCCTGTGATATTATCATGCTTAAATCTCTTATCACTGTTTTTGATTTCTCGGACAATATTTTTTGCATATTCTCTCATCTCACCAATAAAGGCTTGCTTCGGCAATTTCCCTTTGGCAATGGCTGTCAGCTTTTGCTCCCATTGCGCGGTCAATGCAGGGGAACGTAGCTCTTGTGGGGCCAAATCTAGCAGTTGCTTGCCCTTTGATGTAACATGAAGTCCTTTTCCTTTTTTCTCTATTAAAAAAGAATTAAACAGTTTCTCTATAATATCAGCTCTTGTAGCAACGGTCCCGATTCCACCTGTTTCCCCTATTGTCTTAATCAGTTCTTTGCTTTCCCCTGACATAAAACGTGCTGGATTTTCCATTGCTGAAAGCAGTGTAGCTTCATTAAATGGTTCAGGCGGTTTTGTTTCTCCCTGTGTTTCTTTAATAGATGAAATAGAAAGGATATCTCCCTTATTTATGGCTGGCAGTAATTGTTCAGCAAGACCATCGCCTGCTTCCTCATCTTCAAAATGAGAATCATATACATCTTTCCACCCCGACTTCAAGACCACTTTTCCTTTGGCCGCAAAGCTTTCCCCGCCAATATTAACTTTGATCGTTGTTTGCTCATATTCAAATGGCGGCATCAGAACCGCTAGAAACCTTTTGACAACTAAATCATAAATTTTTGATTCCTTATCACTTAGCTTCCCCGGAAGCGGTGTTTGCTCGGTCGGAATGATGGCGTGGTGATCGGAAACTTTACTATCATCCACAAAGGATTTATTAGCTTTAATCGGACTACGCAGAATTTTAGCCGCAAATGGAGCGTAAGGTTTAATACTAACTGCTTGAAGCCGTTCCTTTAGTGTATCTACTAAATCTGATGATAAAAAGCGTGAATCTGTTCTTGGGTAGGTTAAGACCTTATGACTTTCGTACAATCTTTGCATGATCGATAATGTCTCTTTTGCTGAATAACCAAACTTTTTATTCGCGTCTCTTTGCAGTTCTGTCAAATCATATAACTGTGGAGCAAATGATTTTTTATGTGTTTTTTGTACATCCACCACTTCTGCTTTTTTATTTTTCACAGCAGTAAGTACATGCTCTACCTTTGCTTTATCAAAGGTTCGGATATCATTTGTCTTGCTGTCCTGCCAGACAAGACGGAGCTTAGGTTCAGTTGTTGCAGTCACACCATAAAATGGTTTTGGCTGAAACCTTTTAATTTCTTCTTCGCGTGTACCGATCATCGCCACTGTCGGCGTCTGCACCCTCCCACATGATAATTGGGCATTATGCTTTGTCGTTAATGCACGTGTCGCATTCATGCCGACAATCCAATCCGCCTCCGCGCGTGCAACGGCTGAAGCATATAGATTTTCATATTCCTTCCCATCACGCAGCTTGTTAAAGCCATCTTTAATCGCTTTATCTGTTACAGATGAGATCCAAAGACGCTTCACAGGCTTTTTTACATTTGCCTTTTCTAGAATCCAACGAGCAACGAGCTCCCCCTCACGACCAGCATCGGTTGCGATCACAACATTCTTAACATCAGGACGGTTCAGCTGGGTTTTGACAGCTTGAAACTGTTTGCCTGACTGCTTAATCACGACCAACTTTAATGCAGGCGGCAACATTGGCAAATCTTCAAGCTTCCATGCCTTATATTTTTCATCATAGGCCTCAGGGTCTGCATGGGTCACTAAATGTCCGAGTGCCCATGTTACAATATATTGATCACCCTCAAAAAAGCCATTCCCTTTTTTGTGCGCATTCAAGACCTTTGCTATATCTCTTCCGACTGATGGCTTCTCAGCCAACACGACAGTTTTACTCATAAAAAACACCCTTTCAAAATTCCATAATAAGAAAACGTAAAACTTGTTAGAAATCTATACACTTTCTTATTTTTCCTTAAAAAGCTTTACGTTTATTATCTCACAAAATGGCTTGAAGGGCGAAACATCGATTTCCTGGGAAATTTGTCGATAAATCCTTCACTACGAATTCCCATTCAATTCTTCTTGGTGAAGCATAGCAATCTATCAAGGATTTTAGTATGATAAAAAATAGAGTTTTTTACTTTTCATTGGAGGTTCCAAAAGAAATGAGTTTACTTTCTATAGATAAATTAGGCCATTCATTCGGTGATCGTACACTATTCAAAGACGTATCATTCCGCTTGATGGCTGGTGAACATGTTGGGTTAGTCGGTGCAAACGGCGTTGGAAAATCGACTATGATGAACGTCATCACAGGACAGTTGATTCATGATACTGGACGCGTGGAATGGACACCTGGTACCGAATACGGATATTTAGATCAGCATACCGTCCTTACAAAAGGAAGAACAATGCGTGATGTGTTGCGTGATGCTTACCTTCCTTTATTCGAACAGGAAAAGTTATTGAATGAAGTAACGGAAAAAATGGGGACTGCCACTCCAGAGGAATTGGAAGATCTACTCGAGCAAATGGGGAAGATTCAAGATAAGCTAGAAGCTGGCGGTTTTTATAATTTAGATATTAAGATTGAAGAAGCTGCCCGTGGCCTTGGTTTGGATGCCATCGGTCTCGATCGTGACGTCGCTTCCTTGAGTGGTGGCCAGCGAACAAAAGTATTATTAGCTAAGCTCTTGCTTGAACAACCTGAGGTCCTTTTACTCGATGAGCCTACCAACTACCTAGATGTGGAGCATATTCGCTGGTTAAGCAGTTACTTGAAAGAATATCCACATGCTTTTCTTTTAATTTCCCATGATACTGAATTTATGAACGGGGTAGTGGATATAATTTTCCATCTTGAATTTTCTAAGCTAACTCGATATACAGCTACTTATGAAAAATTCCTTGAACTTGCGGAGATTAATAAAAATCAACATATCAACGCCTATGAAAAACAAAAGGATTTCATTAAAAAGCAAGAAGACTTTATTGCCAAAAACAAAGCTCGTTACTCGACATCTGGCCGTGCGAAAAGTCGCCAAAAGCAACTTGAACGAATCGAACGAATTGACCGTCCTGAAACAGCTATGAAACCAACCTTTGACTTCAAGGAATCACGCGGTAGCGGTCGTTACGTCTTCGAAGGCGAGAATCTTGAAATCGGCTATGACCACCCACTACTTCCGAAACTAACCATGACGATTGAACGCAGCGAAAAAATTGCAGTTGTCGGCATGAACGGGGTTGGAAAATCAACATTATTAAAAACCATTCTCGGGAAAATTGAACCGCTTAGTGGAAAACGGATCCTCGGAGACTTCCTTTTCCCTTCTTATTTCGAGCAAGAAGTGAAAGCCGGGGACACAACGCCGATTGATGAAATTTGGAATGCTTTCCCTGGCTTAGAACAAGCACAGGTTCGCGGCATTCTTGCACGCGTTGGTTTGAAAAATGAGCACATCACACGCCCAATGAATCAGCTAAGTGGTGGAGAGCAATCAAAGGTACGTATTTGTAAATTAATGATGAACGAAAGCAATTGGCTTATTTTTGACGAGCCGACAAATCACCTAGATGTTGTAGCTAAAGAAGAATTGAAACGTGCGATGCAAGCATATAAAGGGACTATCGTCCTTGTCTGCCATGAACCTGATTTTTATGAAGATTGGGTGACAAAAGTTTGGAATGTAGAAGACTGGGTAGATAAAAACGAAGCACAGGCTTAATGTTTATAAAAAAAGTAAAGGGTCAGACCCCGCAACAACTAAACCCAGTACAAGATAAGTGTATGATACACTACATACTGATTTAGAGTGCGAGGTCAGACCCTTATGAAACACCCTCGTTTTTTCAACTTAACAAAAGGGGCTCCTCCTAATTTTAAGGAGGAGCCTGCATTACTACTATCTAACAGCCTCTGTTGTTTTCAATTGTGCCCCTAAAAACTTCGCCAATTCAAGCATGCCATACTTTCCAGCTGCCTTCTCAGCGTCTGAATTATAATTAGTATTCGTATTCACATCGTATGTGAATATCTCACCTTTTTCATTGCGAATAAATTCGATGCCAGCAACGGTAATTTGATTTGCCTTTAAAAATTGTTCATATTTTTCAATGATTGACTCTTCAATACCTTCTACAATTTGGAATTTTGGCTTTTCTTCGACTTCTTCCCCCACCGGGCAGAATAGATCACCGATTTGACAAGCATCAGCTGGACAAAGTTCAAATCCTTCTGAAGTATCCACTTGAACCGCATAGACAAATTTCCCACCAACAAACTCACAACGCGTGATAAATGGTTCTGGAGCTTTAATATACTCTTGAATCAAAGTAATACCATCTATGGGTTCTTCGAATGCCGCTCCATCCAAATATTGTTTTAATCCGTCTATAGAATGGAATAATTGAACACCAAGCCCTTTTCCCGCCCGGTTATGCTTAGTAATAAACGAAGCTGTACCGATCTTTTCAGCTGCAGCAAGAATGTTATCTCTACCAATTGCCGCAATCGTTTTCGGTACCCTAATCCCTTGTTTTCTTAAAGCGGTATACTGATTAATCTTGCTTAACTCTAAACGTAATGCACGCGTGCCGTTAAATACAGTGCGATCATGTTCTTCTAGCCATGATAAGGCACCTTCCGTTAATTCTGGAGCATAACGATGACCTCTCGTATGAGAAGAAGCACTCATCCGGCTATAAAATACTCCTTCCGGCGGAGCTTCCGTCAAATCGACGATCCCTTCGTCAAGATGCCACTCCTCATATGGCAATTGAAGTTCCTCTAACCGTTTCGTTAGATGGGCGGTCCACTCGCTATTTTCATGAATAACGTAAATTTTACTCATTTTATTGCCTCCTAAGTTCATCTTTGTCTTTATACTTGAATTCTTGTACGTTTTTCTTCAACGAGCGGCATTACTTGTTTAGCAAATCGCTCCATCTCTTCAAGCTGAGGAGAAAATTGCAGCAATAACAAATCAACGCCCGCTTCTTCAAATGCAAGAATTTGGTCAGCAATTTGGTCGGGGGTTCCAATTAGATTCGGACGCAGCCCACGATTTGAAACAGAGTAGTCGAATAACTTGACCTGTTGCTCAAGCTGTGACTTGCTTATAAAGTCATTATATCCAGCATAGGCACTCGATTCTTTCACATCCGTAATTCGCGCTAGTTCTTCCTGGGCTTGTTCTTCTGTATCTCGGCATACGACGTAAGCAGCCATTCCGAAGCTTGAAAATGGTGATTTCCCTGCCGCTTCTCTTTGCTGCTTCATTCCTTGAATTTTCACAGCAACTTCCTCAACTGTGCCACCATGCATGACATATGCATCACACTGATTGACAATTGTCTCTTTGCCACGCGGACTTTCTCCACCCGCATAAAGAATTGGATTCGGGCGCTGTACAGGCTTCGGATGCAAATGAGTATTGGCAATCGAATAATACTTCCCATCATATGAAAATGTATCTTCTGTCCATAAACCTTTAAGCACCTCAAGGAATTCCTCTGTTCGCTCATAGCGTTCATCATGGGCTGTAAAAGCTCCGCCATACTGACGAGCCTCTTCCTCCCACCACGCAGAGACAACATTCAATGTAAATCGGCCGTTTGAGATTTGATCAATATTCGCCGCCATTTTTGCCGTTACCGCCGGATTATGAAAACCAGGTCGGACAGCTGTCATAATTTCAATCTTATCCGTCACAGCTGCAAGGGCAGCTGCCGTTGACCAAGCTTCAAGTGAATCACTCTCAGGACCTTTAATATCATTTAAATTAAGTTCAGCGACGAGGGTTGTATCATAGCCCCACTTTTCTGCAGCTTGTGTTACCTTTTTCGCATACTCAAAAGTTGGGGGCATTTTCTCATCTTCTACATTCCGTAACCATCCGCCGAATATCGGCAACCAATAACCATATCTCATTTCCCTATCTCCTCTATGATTAAATTATTGGCTCCTTCTTCGATAAGACAAAAAAACTTCTCCGATAAGAAGAAGTTTGCGATTGCATTCCACCTTATCTGCCAGAGCCATTACTCCGCTGGAATTAGCACCGTACTGACAATTGTCAACGGTTGCCGGGCTTCAAAGGGCCAGTCCCTCCACCTCTCTCGATAAGAACATATTAAATTATAGTAATAATTAGAATAATCTTATATTATACCTTTGGTATTCGTCAAGACATATGTTTGCACAAATCAGAAAAATGCAATATCATTTATAAAAAAGAGGATATTCAAAAAAGGGCCTGACCCTTTTTGAATATCCTCTCGCCGTTCTTTCTAGTATCCTTTAAAGGGCATATCGACTACGATTCGCCACTTCCTACGTCGGAAGTCAAATTTACCCATACATTGTAAGTTAAACAAAAGACCTTCCTATCCGCTGACTTGACTATACAACTTGCACAGAATAGATTGCTCAAGGTCTTAATATTCTTTATCCTTTTTCCGCTACAAGCGTATACGTTTTCGGTAATCCAATATCATGCATCTTATGATTCGGCTCTTCTTCAAGTACTTTGATAACGAGCCCTGATTTACCAACTGCAGTGACAAGCTCTCCTATTGTCCACTTCCGCTGTACTACTTGTAATAGTTTTTCTTGTTCACCATCTGGCATATGCTTGGAAAATGCTACATTATTTGATTCAATCGCGGGGTCAAAATAATTCCCCATTACTTTATGCTTTTTTCCAGATGAAGTAATTAGTTTAGTAGATATCGGGTGAAACTCATGTAAAATAAAGCGGCCGCCCGGCTTTAGGATTGCTTGAACAATCTCCATTAACGGTGCTAAATCAATTAGATAATGCAAAACGCCAAGCTCCATCAAAACTAGATCATGATTATTATTAGCATGGTCCCCAGTTATCGACAGGACATCCGATATAATATAATCCACTGAAACTTGTGCTGCTTCGGCCAATTCCTTAGCAAATTCTGCATTTTCCCGCGAAAAGTCTACAACCTTAACCTCAGCCCCAAGAGCAGCCATTGCTACAGCCTTCACTCCATTAGAACCCATCAGATGCATCACTTTCTTCTTTTGCAAGTCCCCCATATACTGGTAAAAAGGTTGCAGACGCCATTTCGGATTATAGAGGATTTTCGATGCAAGCTGCCCAGGCTCTCCGTAGCGATTCACTAAGGCAACATAATTATTCTGATTCCACGCAGCTTCATTTCCTTCGGTAAAACCTCGCTGAATCCCCGCTAAATGGGCATGAATAGGTCCACTGAACACCGCCATCTCTTCATCATAAAAATAACTATAGAGAGATTGGCACCAAAGTTCTACTTCTTCGGTGACTATTGAAATCCGATATGGGTCGGTTTTTATCGTCGTATTATAATTGCAAACCACAGTAACTAACTGCTCTCCCACACTAAATTGAAATGACGCGCTCTCAGTCGTCTTTGTAGGATGAGATGGCGAAAAGCCCTTAAATAACTGATGTGCCTCATTAAATAAATCCCACTGTACATCAACCGTTATTTCAAATGGTTCTTGTACTGAGACACCTTGAATTAGCAGGGCCGCAGCATAAGTAAATTGATACGGGATACTCTCCCCTTCTAATAAACGACCTACCTCTATTGCAATTTGTACGTTTGATGATTTCATAAACCCTCCACATTTGCATTTTCTTGTTTTACATCTAGGATAAAGACCTAGCTGCACTTACTTAAAAAAGTGTACAAAAAGCCCGCTATATAGCACTGGTCGTACTATCTAATTGGAGTTGAGTTTACTTTTTTAACGAAGAGTTCTTCATACTGGTAGCAAGCCAATGAACGCCCTTCACTTCTCACTCCACCAAAGAATGTTTAAAGGCGTAAATAACCGCCTGTGTACGATCTTGAACATCAAGCTTACTTAAAATGCTGCTCACATGCACTTTGGCTGTTTTTAAAGCAATAAACAGCTCATTTGCAATCTCCTGATTTGTTTTTCCCTGAGCCATTAGTAGTAATATTTCCATTTCCCGATTGGTCAATGATTCATGAGCAGCTGTTTCTGGTTTCTTCCTCATCTTCGCCATCATTTTACCGGTAACTTCTGGCTCAAGAACGATTTGACCATGAAATGTAGAACGCACAGCGTTGGCAATTTCACTCGCTTTTGAGGTTTTTAGCATATAGCTTGTCGCTCCTGCTTCTAAAGCAGGATATACTTTTTCATCATCCAAAAAGCTCGTCACGATAATAATTTTCGCCTCTGGCCATTGTTCAATAATTAATCTGGTTGCTTCAATTCCGTCCATTTCCTTCATAACCAAGTCCATCAAGATAATATCAGGTCGCAATTCAAGCGCCATTTTCACACCTGTTGCTCCATCATCCGCTTCGCCAATCACTTGAATATCTGTCTGTGCCGATAAATAAGCTGAAACGCCAATTCGAACCATTTCATGATCATCGACAAAAATAACATTAATCATCTTGCTCACCTCCCGCATTTAGCATCGGTATTTTCACTTCAAGTCTTGTTCCTTTATCCAAGAGGCTAATCACCTTTAAGGTTCCTCCCACTTCAACTGCCCGTTCATACATATTGTTCATGCCATATGAGCCAGCTTTACTAGCTTCTATGTCAAAACCAACTCCATCATCGACGATTCTTAAAATCAACAAACCATCCCGCTCAATCAATAAAACTTCTAAAGAATTCGCCTTTGCATGACGTAATGTATTAGAAACAGATTCTTGGAGAATTCGAAAAAGATGATCTTCAATCCCTTTTTTCAACGGAATGGGCTCAAGCTTCCATTTTACCTTCATTGGCACTTTTTGCGATAATTCTACAAGCAATTCTTCGATCCCTTCTTGAAGAGATTTATCATGAAGCGGTACAGGACGTAAATGTAATAGCAACGCCCTCATCTCGAGCTGTGACTGATGAATCATACCCTCAACCATTCTTAGCTGTTTAGCACTGCCAGTATCTTCATCGCCGTTTGACTCAGTAATAGCCGACATAAGCATTGATGCGGCGAATAGTTGTTGGCTAACAGAATCATGTAATTCGCGCGCTAATCGGTTTCTTTCCCTTACAACCATCTCTTGAATTCTTTTCTCCTGATCTTCCGCTTTATCATTTGCTAGCTTCTGTGATAATTTCGTTTGTTCGGAAACTTGGTGATGCACTCGGACAATTTGTTTAGAAATCGCCGTTAATTCCTGAACAAAGTAATTTTCATTACCGGCTGGCGGTCGTCCTTGTTCTACGAAATAGAGCTCGTCACTAATCTCTTTTAGTTGCCGCTTCCAAGACAAACCTGTTATAAAGCCACATCCAATCCCAATTAGGGCAATCAAGCTAATATAAAACAAGATAAACGGCAGATCCATCACTTTTGTTTCCCACAACATCCCCCAATTGTTCAAAGGGAAAGAAAAAAATAGTCCTGCCGTTAACACAAGACCAATCAAAAATGCTAAACCCATAGAAGCTGCAATTTGCCGCGTTACAATATTCATACTCGCTTCACCTCGATATCGCCTACGACAACCGAAGTGATGAGATGGATTCTTTGGTCTGCCGTTTCAAATTCTGTCGTTTGGTAAGAAAGAATTTGGTTGTATACCTTTGTTTCTTGTTTTTGAAAAATGGATGCTCTTCCAGCAATGACAGAATGATGGAGTCTGACTTCTGTATCGTATGGGATAAGGACTTGCAAATTACCAACAAAGCTTTGAATAGAGATGACCACTTCACCTTTCGGAAGGATTGTGTGACTTAAATCAATAACCGTATCGCCAATCCCACGTTGAATATTAATATTATTCCATTCATATACATCATCCGAGGTTTTCTGGTGACCCATCAGTTTATTTTCAAACAAGTACTCTTTTTTCAATAAAGGCTCTGACTCAATCTGTTCCTTTTTTCGTTCCGGTTCAATCAAATACGGTTTTACCCACTCTGGGTTTTTCTTCGATTGGAAATATACGAGCAAGATATAACCAAATACAGCAAAAACAAAAAATTTAAAAATCATCATATTTAACACAATAACAACTGAACTGACAATCCCAATTAAGTATAAAATTTTCCCCATAGAGCGTGGGGATAGTTTTCTACCGATATACAGACAACCCGTCGCTAAAGCAAGCGAGTAGATAAGTCCTCCATCAAAGAAGACGAGTTCAGATATAAGAAGGATGATACCGATGAGAAATATCCAACCTAAGTATTCTGTTTTCAGTTGTTTAAACAAGGGATCTCCTCCTTTAGCTGTCTCGTTCGATTCTATTAATTTGCTGTCATCCGCCACCTAGTTAGGAGATGAAGGTTTTTCAACAATTTAAGATAGAATGAAAGGCGCAGAAATCTACGCCTCTCTAGAATACCATGAGTTTTATATGAAGGAAAAGGGAACGAATTGTCATTAACTTAAAGGGCGTAACTAATTAAAGTGGATTCCCCATTCCTCCTCTATATTTAGACGGTTTTTTCCATTCTCACTAACGTGATTTATGATATTGATTGTGTATCTTTATTTTTCATATCCTTTTCCAACTGAATAATCTTTGCATCAATTGTGTTGCGGTGATAAGAAGAATTAATCCCGTGTTCAAGCCGGTCCAAGTAGCTCTCCATTTCTTCAAATTTTGCAATCGGCTTATTAGGATGAATAGTCGTATCTAAAACCGTATTAATACGGTGATGAGCACGCGCGATGTTTTCACGCCCCATTAACTCCATACGCTTTATGCTCATGTCTTTTAGTTTATGCTTCATTTCACGATACTTTTGTTCAAGCTCGCTTAATTGCTTTTCATTTTCATGAAGAGCCTCTTTAAGACGTACAGCCCGCTCTGCGTATTGTTGACTTTCTATATCCGCAAAGTTTTGCAACTCACTTTCTCCTGCCTGTTCTGCAATCCCAGCTTGGTGCTTTCGTTTTTCTGCAAGATCTGCCGCTTCTTGAAGTTCTCTTTGAAATTCATTTTTTAATAGATATTGACGCTCTACCATTTTACGCACTTTTTCAGTTTCAGCCTCACATTGACGCAAGTACTGATTCAATAAAGCAATTGGATTTTTTTCTTCTTTTTTATCTAATATTTCATGAAAGTCTGCTGAAATAGTTTGCTTAATTCTTGAGAATAAGTTGGTCATTTGAATTCCTCCTAATAATTGGGGCGTGTTCTCCGCCGCCTTGTTATCCCTAGCTAAACTAGCAACTCTAACGTATTTCATTGTTTACCTTTACGAATGATGTCGTAACTATTTTTCTTATTTGTTTAAATCTGCCCACTGCTTTTCAAAGTTTGTAAAAGGATCATTACTTTCTTCAATGATCGTTTCTTTAGATTTATTCCATTTGCGGTACACCACAAAGAGAATGTACGCCGCAACTAGCCCTAATACTGAAGGGAAACTTGAGATAGCAAAGCTTATAGCAATTAATAGGACGATCACCCAAGCAATTTTTGCAAATACTGATTCTACACTTAGTAACTGTTTGCAACTGTAATACAGAATTCCTAAAGAGATAGCTAAACCGATGAGTGGTCCTACATTCGCCAGCAAAACGAGCGCTGCAATCGCCCCCACTATCAATAATCCGAATTTTTTCATTTCGTTTTCCTCCTTTCGTCATTTCGTATTACTAGCATATCTAGTTTTCATATTTCCCATAACGAGCTAGAGGTATATTTTCAAGTACGTCTTAAGGCGTATATTTTCTAGACAGGCCAAAAGAGCGTACAAAAAAAGGCCGATCCCATGCCTACTAGATACAGTATTAGATGCGTATGTTCCGCACTATCTACTATATAAAGAGGACGAGATCAGACCCTTATGGCATCTTTTTTACTATCTAGATCGCCGATTGCTGTTTCCTTTTGATGAAGAAAAACGAGTAGAAGCTGTTGAATCCTGAGAACCCTTGCCTTCCCCCCCACGTTTTCTCCCGCTTTCTTTCTTCGTTCCTTTACTCTCTATTCCATGACGTTTGTTGTAATCCTGACGCGCATTATTTCCTTGAGAGCGTTTTGGCTTACGCGGAGCTTCTGTTGCTTCATTCACTTTAATTCCTTCGATTCTTCTTCGCTCCAATTTCAAATGTATCCCTTTTTCAATTTCCATCAGTTCTTCCTCATCCTTTGCCGCGACAAAGGTAACTGCCAGACCATGTTCGCCAGCCCGTCCTGTACGCCCAATCCGATGAATATAGCTTTCTGTATCTTCGGGAATATCATAATTAAACACATGGGTAACCCCTTCAACATCCAGCCCCCGTGCAGCGACGTCTGTAGCTACCAATACTTGAATCGCAGCCTCACGGAAACTCTTCATTACCCGTTCTCTTTTCGCCTGGGACAGGTCACCATGCAATTCATCCACGTTGTATCCCGCACTTTTCAATGCATCGTGCAGTTTAGATACTCTGCGCTTTGTTCTGCAAAAAACAATCGCCAAAAATGGACGCTCTTCATCAATCATTTTAAACAATGTTGCCTGCTTGGCACGGTCTGTTGTTTCGATGACAACCTGGCGAATCTCTTTAACGGTCACACCTTCACTTTTAACCGATATCGTGACTGGACTTTGCATAAAACGCTTCGAAAGCTGTTTCACCTGATCAGGCATGGTCGCCGAAAACAATAAGGTTTGTCTTTCAGTCGGAAGATGTTCGATAATTTCTTCTACCTCTGGCAAAAAACCAATATGAAGCATTTGGTCCGCTTCATCCAATACAAGCTTGTCAACCTGTGAAAGATCGATCGTTCCACGTCTCATATGATCAAGAAGCCTCCCCGGGGTCGCAACGACAACAGAAATACCCCGTTCAAGCTTTTTCATCTGACGCTCTACGTCTTGACCCCCGTAAACGGCCAAAACATGTAAGCCTTCAATATTATCTGCAAACTTCTGAAGTTCTGCAGTAATCTGCAGCGCAAGCTCTCTTGTCGGCGTTACAATTAACGATTGAATATGTCGAGCCTCGAGATCTACCGTTTCAATAATAGGAAGTAAAAACGCTAATGTTTTTCCTGTTCCCGTTTGCGCCTTTGCTATGACATCTTTTTTTGCTATAATTTCTGGAATTGCTCGTTCTTGAATCGATGTTGGTTCATGAATCCCATTTTGGTTCAACATCTGTTCAACTGTTAAACGAATCCCAAGTTCCGTAAATTTCATTTTATACCTGCCTACTCTCCGTACATTTTTAGTAAAATACTTATGCCAGTATACCATTTATTTAGGACGATATTGTCTTATAAACAGCATACATAAGCATTATTTTTAGGAAACAAAAATGCGTTACCATGCATCATTGTAGTTTAGAAAAAATAGACCTTTTTGAAATCTTGACTATAATTACTTCAAATATCGTTCCCCTTCTTAACCTACTTAAAACAGACAAGATGGTTTCATTTTACAAGGGAGTATTATCATTAAATGAAATACTACAAGAAAAGCAGAACCGTTGGCTTGATTACTTAACTCGCTAACTCTAACTTAGGCTCGCATAAGTATCCATATGCTGTTACCATTTCTGTCGTGTTCATAACCCCGTTTTTTTCTTATTTTATTAAACTAGTCATCTTCACTGACAAGGCCGATTACTGCCCTCGTTATTTTCCAGACAACAAGGAAGGTGCCCCATAACATAAGGCCTGTCCCCACCCACTATCCACAGTTCAAATTAAGTGCATAACTGTGGATAGAGTATGAGGTCAGACCCTTTTGGGGCACCTTCGTTATTTATTCATTTGCGCAAGAAAATCACCTAATAAATTATCTAGATCTTCTTCTTGTCCACTTTCTTCAAGGGATTCTGTTTCTTGATTCATCTGGCCCCAATCGAAGTCATCCAAATCAAGTTCAGTGTCCTTTTGCTGATCCTGTACATCTTCCTCGATCATCTCAGGCTCTATTGAAGCAGCTGGTTCTTCTTGTAAGTACAAGGCATCTTCAATATCGAGTGCGCCGCTATTCAAAGAAGCAAGCAGGGAAGTTGCTCGAAGCGGATCCGTTAAAAGTTGGTATACAATACTCCCAAGCAAAGCTTCAGAGTGCGCATGCTTCAACCAATCCCGTTGTGCTTTACTTAATTTATGAGGCAGAGGAATCGCAACCATTTCTTGATCCTGAAATGCTGTACGGCCCACGCTTTCCATTACATATTCTGCAATCGTGCTGGAAAAGTTGCGTTTTTCTGTCTCCTTTAATTTTCGCAATTGCCTTAATGTGTGATCTGGAGCATCAGAAGGGATTCGGAAGGTAAGGGCTTGTCCCCTTTGAATACTTGAAGTTGGTTTTTTCATTCATTACACCTATTTAGTTGATCCTGCTTTTTGCTCTTGCTTCTTACCTTCTATTTTTGGGTTTTTCCTTACAAAGTCGGTGATCAATTTGTAATACGCATTAGACATCATCCAGATGCTTTCTTTCTCATCTTCAAAGAAATCAATGTTATAGCCATCTAAATGGTTATTCAATGTTTTCAAATAATCCTTCAATACGATGGATCCGCCGCCGATAAAATAACAAATTTCTGTTTGCGAATTTTTTTGCCAAACATTACGTAAATGACGGTATTGTTTTTTTGCAAGTTCACCAAGAATTCGATCAGTAATATCATGAACACTCGTTCTTGATCCACGAACCATAATGTGATTACGATCGTTTTTCTTGGTAATAATTTCAACTACATCACGTCTACTATCAAGCTCAACCCCGTGCTTTTTGCGAATTTCCTCACGAATGGCTTCCAACGCCTCTGCTACACCAAGATTAAAGCCTTGCGCTTTATCGTCATCAACTTTGCGATTTTTAATCACAGCGATATCTGTAGATAATCCACCAATATCCTGAATTAATATTTGTTTGTCAATTAATTCTCTATTAATGACGTTTGAATTGTTATCCATCACAAGGTTAATATACGCCGCAAACCCTTCTGGATACACCTTCACTTCGTCAAATTTAATATTTACTTTCACGCCTTGATATTTAGGTGTTATTAAAAACTCTACTTGATGGACAGAGCCCAGAAGTTTAGAACGGTACCCAACATCTTTTCCTTCTTTCACTTCACGAAGAGGTAATCCTGTTCCAAGAGTATAGTTTGCATCGATTACATTATTTGTTTTTCTGAACACAGCTGCTTGTTTTTCATTGACTGCATCGAGCGCTAAAGCAGCAAACAACATAACAAGCGTTTGGTCTTCCTCTGATTTGCTACTTCCTGGATCTAATTCAAAAGGATTATCACTCTTTGTTGCCAAATTTCCAACTCGATAAATTGCATTGTTTTCCAGAAGGGCAGGGGAATGAATCCTAATGTGGATTCCTTCAACTGGATCTTGTTGATTAAGATCCTCTATTCCAATAACAGGTCGGTCCTCAATATCACGAGCAATAACGTTCGGGATGTATAATTCCGAATCCATCTTTCCAAATATAGCTTTAATTGCATCATTTCCTACATCGACTGCAGCGATTCTTGACGTACTCATCTAATCAATCCCTTCTACTCACTTGGAGTATGTAATGTGGATATTCTATCTATATAAGAATATGAAAGTTTAAGAGATTGGTCAATAATCCAATAGATGCAATTATCTTTTTTTGTATACATTTTTGTACACAATTTCTTTAAACGCACACGCATGCCTAAACACCAACATGTATACACTATTGTACACTTGTAAACATATTTCGTATACATGTTTACGTTTTTGTTTACATGTATACGAAATTGTAAACAATAGTCCTTTTCTTATAAATATAGTTAATATTACCAGAGCTAGGCGAATCGGAGAGCCTCTTCCACCCCTCCTTGCAGTTTCACTTTGTCCGGTACAACCTCCCCTTTTTGATTATAAATATCGTCTTAAAAAGTAATGTGTATAA
Organism: Paenibacillus sp. FJAT-29882; assembly: GCF_001510645.1. GTDB lineage: Bacteria > Bacillota > Bacilli > Bacillales > DSM-1321 > Peribacillus. Next base: position 16,647 of record NZ_LMVB01000005.1, read on the forward strand.
TCCAACAAACCTGGGTATGGTAATAATTGGACGGTATTGAGCAATATTATTCTTTCCCTTAGACGAGTTTCCGCTTGTATATAGGAAATTTTCACACAATGTTACACGCTTTAATTAATGAATTAGGAGGCAACATTCCATGCCAAACCAAAATAAACATTATCAAGATTTACCTCAATTCCCTGAACCTTATTGGCGAGACCATCTCTCCTTTCCGAATTTCCCAAAGCTTACACAAAATATAGAAACTGATGTCGCCATAGTTGGCGGTGGGATCTCTGGTATCACAGCCGCATATCTACTTGCGGAAAAGGGGATACGGACGGTTCTAATCGAAGCAGGCTCTATTTTGACAGGAACGACCGGACATACTACCGCGAAGATTACTGCACAACATGGTTTAATTTATGATCAACTCATTACAGATCACGGTGAAGAAAAGGCGAAATTATATTATCATGCGAATAAAGAAGCCATGGATTTCATTAAGAAAACAGCTGAAACACATGATATTGACTGTGATTTAACTATGGAAGATGCATATGTTTATGCTGAAACAGATGAATATGCTAGTAAAATTGAAAGCGAAATGAAAGCATATGAAAGGCTCGGAATTCCTGGTGAATATACGAATACCATTCCTTTTTCCGTTCCATGTCAAGCAGCAATCATCATGAAAAACCAATATCAATTCCATCCATTAAAATATTTAACTGGTTTGATCCCTCTTATCACAAACGCTAACGGGGCAATTTTTGAACATACGACAGCTATGAAAGTCGAAGATGGGGAAAAACCAGTGATTATTACAGACAATGGAGCAAAAATAGTATGCAATTACATGATCACAGCTTCGCATTTTCCTTTTAATGACGAAATGGGGCTTTACTTTGCGAGAATGCACGCAGAACGTTCTTATGTATTAGCTGTTAAAACGAAGAATGATTTCCCTGGTGGGATGTATATTAGTGCAGACACTCCATCGAGAACATTCCGTTATACCACCTTAAACGGGGAAAAGCTTGTTCTTATAGGAGGAGAAACCCATAAAACGGGGCAAGGAATTTCAATGATAGAGCATTACGAGGCGATCCATGACTTTGCAGAAAAGCATTTTGGAATTAACGACATTCCATACCGTTGGTCAGCCCAAGACTATGTAACTCCTGATCATTTACCATTTATCGGGCGTATAACGTCCAATCATCCAAACGTGCTGGTTGCAACAGGTTTTGCCAAATGGGGAATAACGAAAGGAACAATAGCCGCAAAAATCATGACAGATGCGATAACAAACGAGGATAATCGCTACGCAGAGCTCTTTAGCCCTTCACGCTCACACTTGAAAGGTGCAGCAAATATCGTAAAAGATAATCTTGATGTTGCAAAACACTTAATCCAAGGGAAATTCGCTATGGTGTCTAAATTGCCTGAGGAGCTAACAAATGACGAAGGAGCCATTGTAAGGGTTAATGGGGATAAGGCAGGCTGCTACCGCGACACAGAAGGAACTTTGCATATTGTAGACTCCACCTGTACGCATATGGGCTGTGAAGTGGAATGGAACAGCGGAGAGCGAACATGGGACTGTCCTTGCCACGCTTCTCGATTCTCGATTACAGGCGAGGTTTTAGAAGGGCCAGCAGTTGAGCCATTAAAACAAATTACATTGGAATAGCTTTCAATGCAAAGGTCACGACCCCGTAACATCTAAAGACAGTATAAGGTACGTGTATGAAACTCCACACACTGATTTAGAGTGCGAGGTCAGACCCTTATGTGACATCTTCTTTTTAATTCTTTTAAAAAAGAGGTATGTTCCCCTGACGATTATCGTATCTTAATGAATACTCCCGCCACAAAACTTTCTAACAAAAGTTTAGTGGGGGTTTCTAACGTATCGAACATTTCTGAACGCTTAAAGTACGTTGCGTTGACACCGTGGTGTACTAGAAACACCCAACCCCTCTATCCCATTGGTCTTGCCGTTGGGACTTCTTTTTTCAGCTTATTGGGTTCACACCATTGTGTGTCTCGGCTGTTAGTTTTAGCTTGAACATCTTACGGTACGAAGCCTTTCTCGTACTAACCTCCTATGTTCAGTTGTCAATGAACAATCTGTTCAGGAATATCACACACCGAGAATAGGTGTTCTGATACACAAAAAGGCCATTCACCCCCTCCCTACTCATTGGGCTATGCCCTTCACATTCCTTGAGGAAGGGGTACTCTTGCCTGAAGTTGATAGAAGGATCTAACGAAAGGATGTGTTCTCACTTATGAATTACCAGTCTTCCCCTTTATTTCGAGGCGAAGCCGATCAACATTCACGTGAAGGCCCAAACAAATTAACCGTCATCGGAGAAGCAACCATTCAAGCTCCTCCAGATCAGGCAATTATTACATTAGGTGTCATCACAGAAAATAAGGACCCTATCTTGGCGCAACAGCAAAATGCTACAGCAATGGCCAAAGTTTTAACAGGATTAGCTGACCTCGGCATTCCAGATGACCAAATTAAAACAAAGGAATACCGTATGGATCCTCAATATGACTATCTGGACGGTAAAGAGATTTTCAAAAATTATAAAGTACATCATATGATCGAAATACGAACAAAAAATATTGACCGGGTTGGCAATATCGTCGACACATCCATCAAAAATGGCTCCAATTCTGTTTCAAATATTCGTTTTTCATTATCTCAGCATGATATGTACTATAATCAAGCACTTGCACTCGCCTTACAAAATGCCAAACAAAAAGCATTAGCATTAGCGAAGGCTGCTGACGTTACTTTGCAACAAATTCCCGAAACCATTGAAGAAATCCCAGCTGGATCGACGCCAGTTCTTTATCAAACCAGCTTTGTAGCAAAGGCTGCCTCCACACAGATTCAACCTGGTGAATTAGAGATCGAGGCAATTGTAAAAGTCATTTATACGTTTCACTAACCTTTAAAATACAACCGTTTTGTTGTGATGAACGATGATTCGATCCTCAAGATGCCATTTGACTGCACGCGCCAATACTCTTCGCTCGATGGAACGGCCGATTTTTTTCAGGTCATTCGCATGATCGCGATGATCAACTCGATCGGTGTCTTGCTCAATAATCGGTCCTTCATCGAGGTCATTGGTCACATAATGTGAAGTCGCTCCAATTAGTTTTACTCCACGATCATAGGCCCGTTCATACGGTCTTGCACCGATAAATGCGGGTAAAAAGGAATGGTGAATATTAATAATTCGATTTGGGTGAGCTGAGACAAATTCTGGAGTCAAAATTTGCATATATCTTGCCAAAACAATCAAATCCACCTCATATTCCTCGAGAAGCTTTAGTTGCTTTGCCTCTACCTCTTTACGAATGTCCCTATTAGCAGGTAAATAATAAAACGGAATATGAAGAGATTCAACGATTTCACGAGCATCTTCGTGATTACTAATAACAAGTGCAATATCTGCTAGTAAATCTCCACTTTGCCATTCCCAAAGCAATTCCAGCAAACAGTGAGGCTCTTTTGAAACAAAAATGGCGATTTTCTTAAGGTCACTTACATTGGTACATGTCCATTCCATTGAAAATCTCTTTGCAATCGGTTCAAAAGTTTCTGCCATCCCCTTCGCCTTCTTCTCTAGATCCGGACATTCAAATTCGATTCTTGTAAAAAACGTACCACCATTAGGGTCCATCGAATATTGACTTAATTCGACGATATTCGCTTCAAATTCTTGTAAAAAAGAAGATACAGCTGCAACGATGCCTGGCCGATCGGGACATTTTATCATGAGTCGACCTGTATTTTTATTATTTTCCTTAAATGTAGGTAAGTGATCCTGAGCAAATGGTGTCATTGTTATTCCAACTTTCTTTACTAGATTTGCTCTATTATACTTCATTCCTGCAGTTGCACAAAGTGAATACTTGTAGAACAGCCAAGACAAATGGCAGGATGCGTGTACTAGTGCGCTTTTTTTGGGAAACTCAATCCAAAAACAACGCTATCAAAATACATGATCTGTTTTGCCATTCCCCACTCTTCTAGTATCATTCTAAATCTAGGGTATTCCCTGCTTATTTGGAAAAGATATGAATAGGAAGCATGTACAATCATAATTGGTGCAATCCATGGAAAAAAGTCTGTATTTATGGTATATATGAAGATAAAACTAAATGTAAAGTATACGAGTTTATATATGAAAGAGGTCGAACTTAATTGGAACATAACTCTTCAAATTTTATAAGAAATATTATTAAAGAAGATTTAGAGACAGGGAAACGTGATCATATCATCACTCGCTTTCCACCTGAGCCTAACGGTTATTTACACATTGGACATGCTAAATCAATCATTTTGAACTTTAGTGTCGCGGATGAATTTGGCGGGAAAACCAATCTGCGTTTCGATGATACGAATCCGCTGAAAGAAGATATAGAGTACGTAAATTCCATCAAAGAGGATGTAAAATGGCTCGGCTACGACTGGGATAACCTTTTCTTTGCTTCCAATTACTTCGATGAAATGTACGACCGTGCTGTTTTATTAATCAAGAAGGGCTTAGCCTATATTGATGATTTAAATGCTGATGAAATTCGCGAATATCGAGGTACGTTAACGGAACCTGGGAAGAATAGTCCGTATCGTGACCGTTCAATTGAGGAAAACCTGGACCTTTTTGAAAAAATGCGCAATGGTGAATTTGCAAACGGTGAAAAAGTTCTTCGTGCAAAAATCGATATGACTTCTCCGAATATTAACCTTCGTGACCCCGTCATTTATCGAATCGCACATGCAAAACACCATAACACAGGCGACAAATGGTGCATCTACCCAATGTACGCTTTCGCTCACCCGCTTGAGGATGCAATTGAAGGCGTGACACATTCCATTTGTACCCTTGAATTCGAAGACCAACGCCCACTTTATAACTGGGTTGTTGAGCAATGTGAAATGGAAAGTATCCCACAACAATATGAGTTTGGTCGTTTGAACCTAACCAATACCGTAATGAGTAAACGTAAACTGAAGCAACTTGTCGATGAAGGTGTTGTAGACGGATGGGACGACCCTCGTATGCCAACCATTTCTGGGTTAAGAAGACGCGGTTACACACCTGAAGCCATTCGTGCTTTCTGTTATGAAATCGGTGTATCAAAAGCATATGGAACAATTGACAGCCAAGTTCTCAATCATTTCGTTCGTGAAGATTTGAAGCTAAAAGCACCTAGAACAATGGGAATCTTAAAACCGCTTAAAGTGGTCATTACCAATTATCCAGAAGGCCAAGTAGAGTGGCTTGAAGCAGAAATTAATCCAGAAAATCCAGAAATGGGCACAAGACAAATTCCATTTTCTCGTGAGATTTATGTGGAGCAAGATGATTTCATGGAAAATCCACCGAAGAAATACTTCCGCCTTTTTCCTGGTAATGAAGTTCGCCTAAAACATGCTTATTTCATTAAATGCGAGGAAGTTATTAAAGACGCAGAAGGCAATGTAGTTGAGCTTCATTGCACATATGATCCGGAAACAAAAAGTGGCTCTGGGTTTACTGGTCGCAAAGTAAAAGGAACCTTGCACTGGGTGGATGCTGCTCATGCAGTACCAGCGGAATTCCGCAATTATCAACCATTAATTCTTGATGAAGAGCCTAACGAAGAGGAAGAAGAAAAAACATTCCTTGAGCGTATTAACCCTGATTCTCTTGAGATTCTACAAGGATTTGTAGAGCCAAATATGAAAGATATTCTACCACAAGATAAGTTCCAATTCTTCCGTCACGGCTATTACAATGTAGATCCGAAGCACACAACAGACGGGCATCTAGTCCTGAACCAAATCGTTGAATTAAAAAGCTCGTTTAAACTATAAAATAAAAAGAAGAAGATGCCCCAAAAGGGTCTTGACCTCACACTCTATATATCGTTTATATTCTGTCATTGACGCAGAATATAAACGATATATAGTGGATGTGGGGTCTCCCTGCTTGTGGGCAGCCTCTTTCCTCTTTCATCTGATCATGAAATGACTACAATCTTATTCTTCCAATTTTAACCCCTGACTGTTCTAAGGCAGCCGATATATACTGAGCCATCTCCACTGCATGCTTCCCGTCTCCATGGATACAAACCGTGTCTGCTCGAATTGAAAAATCTGTTCCTTGAATTGTTTTCACCTTATGCTCTCGAACCATCTTCAGCACCTGACCAACCGCAAGCTTAGGATCTGTAATTAGTGCATCAGCTTCTTTTCTAGAAGTTAACGAGCCATCCTGTTGATACGTTCGATCAGAGAAAACTTCCGATGCAGTATGTAGACCAATTTTCTCTCCTGACTTTATGAGCTCACTACCAGCCAACCCAAACAATATAAGCTCTGGATCCACCTGATAAACAGCTTCTGCGATAGCATCGGATAAGGCCGCGTTTTTCGCTGCCATATTATAAAGAGCTCCATGCGGTTTTACATGCGCAAGCTTTCCCCCCTCTGCTTTTACAAATGCAGATAGTGCACCAATTTGATACAAAACCAGGTCGTTTATCTCTTTAGGGGTCAAGCTAATTTCCCTTCTACCAAAACCGACTACGTCTTGGAAGCCTGGATGAGCGCCAATTCCAACATTCTTCTCTAAAGCTAACTTCACTGTGTTCCTCATCGTAGAAGGATCGCCAGCGTGAAAACCACAAGCAATGTTGGCAGAGCTAACATAATTTAGTATTTCCTCATCTCTTCCCATTCGATATGCACCGAAGCTTTCACCCATATCACAGTTTAAATCTACCTTAAACATTTTGGTCCCTCCTATCCGTGTAAAAGCGAAATGCCTATTTTTAATTGTCTGATCTGCTCTTCCCTTTCCAAATAGATCAATTGTGACTCTTTGAGGGAAATTAGTTGAAATTGTAGCTTTTCTCCTGGTTTGGCTTGTGCGATGACTGGTAAATCAACCGTTGCGATTTGAGCAATCTTCGGATAGCCACCTGTCGTTTGCCGATCTGCCAATAAGACAATCGGGTTACCCTCAGCTGGCACCTGGATAGTTCCAAATCCCACCGCCTCGGAGACCATTTCTTCTTCAGTGGCCAAGGTAAGTGAACCCCCTTTTAATCGGTAGCCCATCCGATCAGATTGTGAGGTCACCATAAACTCTTCTTGGAACAAGGTCTGTTTGCTTTTTTCCGTAAACCAGTGATATTGGCGGCCTTCGATGACCCTGATTGGTTGTTTGCCCATATTACAAGACGAGATCACCGGATCGATCTTCCACGTAGCTTCGATATAATCTCGCTTACCAAGCTCAGTGGATAATCGTTGAATAATCCTTTTACTGCTTGAACTCATTCGTTCCATACTAAGGACATCCCCAACTTTTAGCGCCCGCCCCAAAAAGCCGCCTATTCCTGCTCTTAAATAGGTGGAAGCACTACCCATGACTGTTGTGACTTGAAAGCTACCAGCTACCGCTAGATACGCACGACAGCCCGTTTTACACGGGCCGAATGATAGTATGCTCCCCTTGTTTACAAGAATCGGGCGCCACAAGTCAATTGAACATCCATTAATTTTTGGAGATAAATTCCCGCCCGTAAGCGAGATAAGGGTAGTTTCGGTAAATTCAATAACCGGACCTGTTAATGTAATTTCAAGAGTTGGTTTGCTTTCATCATTCCCAACTAGAAGATTGGCGATCCGATGTGACAACTGATCCATCGCTCCACTTACAATGACCCCATACTTCTGCGATCCATATCTGCCTAAATCCTGAACGGTCGTAAGAAGGCCTGGTTTAATAATTTTTATCATCCCTATCCTCCCAATCGATATATTCCTGATACGTAATTTCTTTAAATGAAACTAAATCCCCTGCCTGCAATAAACTAGGCGTATTATTGAAAGGACGGAACAATTGAATCGGTGACCGACCAATAATCTGCCAGCCTCCAGGAGTTTCAATAGAGTAAATACCCGTTTGTTTACCTGCAATCCCAACTGAACCTGCTGGAATAGCTAAGCGAGGTGTTTCCTTCCTTGGCGCAGCAATTTTTTCAGACATACCGCCCATATATGGAAAACCTGGCGCGAACCCAATCATATGTACGTTATAAGTAGTTGTTTTATGAATCCTAATGACTTCTTCAACGCTAAGTCCATTATGTCTAGCTACAAAATCCAAATCAGGTCCTAATTCCCCCCCATAGCAAACTGGAATTTCTACCACCCTCGGAAGCTGAGCTTCTTCCAACACTAACCCCGCAATTCCCTCTTTCAGTTTCTCACATGCCTGTTCATATGGGTAACGACCATCCTGAATAAATTCGTGATGCCCAATATCATACAACACAGTCACAGACGTAAATGCCGGAATATACTCAATCATCCACTCAAATTGATTTTGATCAAGAAAAGAAACAACTGCACGGACTTTCTTCTGTATATCTAGAGAAATTGTAGTCCCTAGTTCAATCATAATTCCATTGTCTCCAAATGGGTGTAATTGATAGTCCATGTTCCACCTCCAGCTAAAAAAGAATCGTTTTATTTTCTACCTATATTACTTTGAACTCCCTTTATACTTATCCTATCCATGTTACTCATTATTTCACATGAAATAACAGAAGCAAGTCACCGTAGCCTTCTTTTTTCATTTTCGCTTTCGGGATAAATCGTAAAGAAGCAGAGTTAATACAATAGCGGAGCCCCTTTGGACTAGGGCCATCTTCAAAAACATGGCCTAAATGCGAGTTAGCTTCTTTACTCCGCACTTCCGTTCTTGTCATGCGGTGGCTTACGTCTATGCTTTCCTTCACATATCCGGAAAGAATCGGCTTAGTAAAACTTGGCCATCCACAGCCGCTGTCATATTGATTGCTTGAACTAAATAAAGGCTCTCCCGAAACAATATCAACATAAATCCCTTCCTGCTTATTATCCCAATATTCGTTTTCAAAAGGTGGTTCCGTGCCATTTTCTTGAGTCACAAAAAACTGCATATCAGACAATCGGTCCTTCAGCTCCGTTTTATCCTTTGGCCAGTGCTTCTTAAGAAAAAGTTCACGACCGCTTCCTTGTCGATATAAAGCATATCGAAATGCATTCTTTTTGTAAAAATCCTGATGATATTCTTCTGCTCTATAGAAAAGCTCAGCCTTCTGGATTGCAGTTACAATCGGTTCTTGAAACCGGCCACTTTCCGTTAATTGCACTTTAGACTTCTCAGCCTCTTGCTTTTGATGTTCATTATGATAAAAAATGACAGATCGATATGCTGGTCCTCTGTCAGAAAACTGCCCGACTGCATCTGTTGGATCGGTCTGCTGCCAATATAGCTCTAATAATTTTGTATAGGATATATTAGCAGGATCATACGTAATCTGGACTGCTTCTACATGTCCAGTGGTGCCTGACTTCACTTGTTTATACGTAGGATTTGGTTCATGTCCTCCTGTATAACCGGAAACGACCTGAAGGATTCCCTCTATCTCATCGAAAGGAGAAACCATACACCAAAAACAACCACCAGCGAACGTTGCTAATTCTAATTCCCTTGTATTACTAATATCATTCATCCGCATCACTCCTTGTTAATATCAGTGAAACTTCCATCAGTGGGATATTACAATTTGTTAAACCGGGATAAAAATACTCTACTCTGGTTCTCAGGAGTTGGCTCAAAAGAAAAAGGGTCCGACCAGGCAACAACTAAATACAGTAAAAGGCAAGTGTATATCACACTTTATACTATATAAAGAGTTCGAGATCAGACCCTTATAAGACAACTCTACCGCTTCAGATTATAGGATAAAGCTTACAATAACTGATGTTAATACACTGACTAAGGTTGCGCCGTATAAAAGCTTCAAACCAAAGCGTGCAACAACGTTTCCTTGTTTTTCATGAAGTCCTTTAACAGCTCCAGAAATGATGCCAATTGAAGAGAAGTTCGCAAATGAAACAAGGAATACAGAAATGATTCCGATTGATCTTTCACTTAAGGTAGATGCTACATCGCCTAAAGAAAGCATAGCCACAAATTCGTTCGTGACCAATTTAGTCGCCATAATGCCACCAGCTATTACCGATTCTGAGGCAGGCACCCCCATTAGAATTGCAATTGGCGAGAAGACGTATCCAATTAAACTTTGAAAAGAAATCCCGAAAATCGTAGCAAACAAGCTATTCACGGCTGCCATTAGGGCAACAAAGCCAATTAACATCGCAGAAACAATAATCGCGACCTTGAAACCATCCATAATATATTCACCCAGCATTTCGAAGAAGCTTTGCTTATCCTCTTGAACAACGAGGATGTCTTCTTCTTCCGTCACTGTATATGGATTAATGATGGATGAAATAATGAAACCACCAAATAGGTTAATAACAACAGCCGTCACGACGTATTTCGGATCAACCATTGTCATATATGCCCCAACAATTGACATGGAGACCGTGGACATCGCTGATGCACATAATGTATATAGACGATGAGCAGGCAATTGATCGAGCTGTTTTTTTACAGTAATGAATACTTCAGATTGTCCAACAAGTGCAGATGCTACAGCATTGTATGATTCAAGCTTCCCCATGCCATTCACTTTACTAAGTGCCCAGCCAATCCATTTCATTATGAAAGGAAGAACTTTAATATGCTGTAGAATTCCAATTAATGCAGAAATAAATACAATGGGAAGTAGAACATTTAGGAAAAAAGGAAATTCGCCTTTATTGGTAATTCCGCCAAAAACAAAGCTAATCCCTTCATTCGCAAAGCTTAATAACTTCGTAAACCCATTTGCAATTGCTTGAATGACATCAAGACCAATTTTAGTATTCAATAATACATAACTTAAGATTAATTGGATAATAATCATCAGGATTATAGGCCTAATTTTTACTTTTCTGCGATTGTTACTTGCAATCCAGGCAAGAGCAAGAACTACAATTAGTCCTACGATTGAGATTAAATAATTCATTTGTTACCTCCATTAGGTAGTATTTTAAAGTTGAACGTCTGACTACTTATCTTCCATATAAGTTTTCATTTACAACTTATATCATGCCCAAATGCACAGTACATTTCCCATTAACGAAAACGTATTCAAAAATAAAATCATTCCAATTTCCCCTTGCACATTGTACATATGATAAGATCATTAAGCAAAATTGATTATAGCAAAAACATATTAGGCTAACAAGGTATACTAAATAAAGACTCCTTCTAAAGACATAATTTCGCGTTATTTTATTTGGTTCTATTATAGTAATCCCTTTTTTTTCAAACTTATTAGTAAAAATAATAATAGGATTACGAATTACCAAATTTTTATTTCATTATACTAATATAAAAATTATCCTGAAAATTAAAAATCTTTACGAAGAGAGCCAAATAAAATGAAAGAGGATGTCCCAAAAGCGTCTGATATTACACTTTATTCACCATTTATCGTGTCATGTACACGACATATACCTATGTATTTTATCCTAATAGAGCAAGTTTTGAAGATGACAAGTACTAGCTACGATTCCATCTTGCAAACGTCTACCCTCGCCATCCAGGCCTTTTCTTCATATTCTTTTAGTTCAGCTCTCTATTTTGCAAATATCCAATAGCCCTCAAAAATCGTATATGAATGCCTTCTTTAGCAAATACGATTGCTGTTACACGTCCACTTACCCCAGTAATAAGCGAAATCGTCCCATTAGATCTTTTACTTATGCACTTCCCTTATTTAGTTAAAAATAACCATCAATACAGATACAAGTCGTACTCTTGATTAGCCTTTTCTAAACGAGGAGGGTTTCGCCCATCAGATGGTTTGTGGGGTTGGTTTGCACTATATTCCAATAGACAAATTAAGTTATCTGCCCCATATAGTACGTTAAATAACAAAAAAGAACCAAGCCTAAGCTGGTTCCTCCTTATGTATCTATAAAACTTTACTTAAAAATGATTGCGTCCGTATATGCTGTGGATGACTAAATAATTCTTCAGGAACGTTTTCTTCCACCACATAGCCACCATCCATGAACATGACTCTATCGCCTACTTCGCGGGCAAATCCCATCTCATGCGTGACGACAACCATTGTCATTCCCTCTTTGGCAAGTTGTTTCATGACATCAAGTACATCGCCAACCATCTCTGGATCCAAAGCTGATGTTGGTTCATCAAATAACATAATTTTGGGATCCATTGCAAGCGCCCTTGCAATTGCGACCCGCTGCTTTTGTCCACCAGAAAGCTGGGCTGGATAGCTATCTGCCTTCTCCCTCAAGCCTACTTTATCCAACAACTCATACGCCCTTTGTTTCGCTACATCTTTGTTCATTAACCGAACCTTCATTGGCGCCATTGTGATATTTTCAAGCACCGATTTATGTGGAAATAAGTTAAACTGTTGAAACACCATACCAACTTCCTCACGTACTTTATTGATATTCACAGTTTTACTTGAAATGATATGACCATTCACAATGACTTCACCGTCAGTAATCTCTTCAAGTCGATTCAAGCATCGTAAAAACGTACTTTTCCCAGAACCAGACGGGCCGATCACACAGACCACTTCAGTTTCTTGAATAACTGTACTGATATCCTTCAAAACTTCAAGATCTCCAAATGATTTCTTTAAATTTTGCACTTGAATAATGCTCATCGTATTTCAAATCTCCTTTCTAAGAAATTGGCTAGCAGGGTTAATGCGTAAATAATAATGAAATAGATCACCCCTACCATCAGCCAAATTTTGAAGGATTCATAGGTAGCCGCTTGCTGGATTTGTCCACGCTGGGTTAAATCGGCTATGCCAATGATCGACAAAAGCGAAGTATCCTTTAAACTAATGATCGATTGGTTTGTAAATGTAGGTAACATCCGACGAAATGCTTGGGGAAGAACGATATATCTCATCGTTTGTGTACTTGTTAACCCAAGTGACCTAGCTGCTTCCGCTTGACCACTATCAACGGACTGAATGCCCGCCCTGATGATTTCAGCAAAATAAGCTCCGGCATTAATAGCGATGGTTACGATCCCCGCAGTTGTTTTGTCCATCGAAATCCACGGGATTGTATTCAATCCAAAATAAATAAAGAATAATTGTACAATGACTGGCGTTCCACGAATGGCATTTATATAGGATTTTGCAATCCAGTTCAGCGGTTTTATCGGTGCCAAACGTAGCAATGCTACGATTAAGCCAATAATGAAACCTAAAATAAGAGCAATTACAAAAATATATAGCGTAACCTTCAGCCCGTCCATTAAATAGGGAAAAGCATTCCTAATTACATCCATAACAGACTCTCCTTTCAAAAAAAGGCACGAGCAGTTTCGCGCCCCGACTAACTATATTCCCCTCCATTATTCATTCAGATATTTATTAATAATCTCATCGTATTTGCCACTAGCTTTCAAATTAGCTAAGCCTTTATTCATTTTCTTTAATAATTCATCATTTTTTCCTTTCAAAACAGCAATCCCGTACTCATCCCCGTTTAAACGATCTCCGACGATTTCTAGGTCAAGAGTACTTTGGGTAATTGCATAGGCGATAACAGGGTAGTCCTCAATTAAAACATCTGAGTTTCCGTTCGCCACGTCTTGGAACATTGCTGGGCTGTCATTGAATTGAACCAATTCAAAGCCTATTTCTTCGGCTTTTTCTGTTGCGAATTTAGCTCCTGTCGTTCCCTTTTTCGCAGCTACCTTTTTACCTGCAAGATCCTCAATTGACTTAATACCCGTTTCCCCTTGCTTCACAACCAATGTCAAACCTGCTTTGAAATATGGATCTGTGAAATCAACGACTTTCTTCCGATCATCTGTAATACTCATTCCAGCAATCGCAACGTCAAGCTGACCTGCTTGCATCGCAGGAATAATCCCACCGAAATCCATCGGTTTGAAGTCAATTTTGAAGTTTTGATCTTCAGCAATAGCATTAATGAGATCAATATCGATGCCTGTGTAGTCTCCATTTTCTTCATATTCAAACGGTGGATATGTAGTATCAATTCCTACTCTATATACCTTATCCTTATCTTGCGTATCTCCTTCTCCAGCATTACCAACATCTTTCGTGCCACATGCCGCCAATACTAGCACTATTACAAATAACAAACTAACTAACTTAAATTTTTTCATCGGACCTTCCTCCTAATACATAATTTTTCCTAACAATTATGTAGCTCTTCGTACAGTACCCTATGTCCTAATACCCCTCCCCTAATCATATAAAACTATGATTATTTTTATTCATAATTATTAGAATAATCAAATAATTATCCACAATTATAATCCAAACTTTATATAAAGTACATGCTTATAAATATTTACAAGGAGAGAGTATATGAATCAAGCATAGGATTTACACGACAACAACGCACCTAAAGATGATAGGAGGAGTAAAGCTGGGGTAATATACAATGTTCCAAACCGAAAAGACGATTTGAAGCATTCGGATCTTAAAAATAATTTGACATTAGATAGTCGGGACTGTTCAATTAATCTTAAATTTTTCACCCGTCCATTCGCCAATTTCTCTTAGCAAAAAGACTAAGGTAGGGTCAGATACACTCTCCTATATATCGTTTATTGATAAACCTAAGAGAGATATCAGACCCTTTAGGGACCTATTGTACTTTATACCTACTAATTAAACATACTTTAGACATAAATAAATAACTTGGCCCTGATTGTTTTTTTATAGATACATCGGTTCCTGATAAGATACAAATTGGTAAAAAACTGGCCCATTTAAACCATTTATAAAGTGGGTTAGCAATAGGTACCACTTCAAAGCCAAGACGATTCACACCTTTGTCCAACGAAGTAATACCGATGATGCCTTTGATTTGATCCACTTGATGATGCTTTTGAATATAAGACACCAAGTCGGGTAAAGATTTTCTGACAGTCTGAAAAATGAACCGGCCTCTGTAAAGATTACTTTTCGTTTGTCCTAATTCTTTTAAGAGAACGGCATTATGCAGATGAATTTTGACTAATGTATCGTTTTTGTTGATCTGTGTCCCGTCAGAAAGTACAACCATTCTACCTTTGTAACGAGTGAGCTTGACACGTAAAAAATTTTTCTCTGCTTTTCCGTTATGAATGCAAGTCAAATTTGATAGATGATAATATAATGGGTCGATCATATTCCATGCAATGATTAAATAACTTTTCATTCCCTTTCATAAACCTCTCTTCCCTAACGAATGACTACTATTTCTCCAAGTTAGCCTTCCAAAGAAAAAGGGATCTCATTCACATTTATATAAAGTCAAATTTACACCATCAAATTAGTAGTACTGCCTGCAAATCTAGGGTAAAGTAAACCTCAATCAGTGGGGGTTTTCTTCTTCCCCACTGATTGTTAGTCCCGTTCTAGTGTCGCTAATATCTCCGCGTAGCAAAGATAAGCTTCACTGTATCTCACCAATCGGCCATTTACAGGCAGTTATCTCCCAACTACGCTTCTTCGATTCCTCTTAGCCTTGAGGTGGGGGTCTTACTGCCTGTTATGTGGGATAAAAAAAGAAGAGGTGCCTCACCCCTTCACAGTTATCCTTCAGTTTTTCGTGACAATGATATTCCCGCTCTCTGTTTCTAGCATGATCGAATGGATGCCATTGCCAAGCTTCGCGGTTCCTTGTCTTTTTTCTTCCGATTCGTTTGCTTGAGTGGAAACTTTCCAGTCAATATTCCCTTTGATTTCCCCATAATTTGTGGAGGCATCCAGTGTAATTGGCTGCTCCTGTGAAAGATTCCAAACAATATCCCCACCAGCTGATTCAATGATCGAACTTCCTGTAAGAACACTATCTGTCAGCACCACATCTCCCCCATGAGTCTGTGCAAACAACGCACCGGTATAGGCATTCGCAGTGATATCTCCATTAGACGTTTGCAGTTTTGCTGGTGCCTGGATATTATCGATCCCGATAGAGCCCTTGCCTACATCTACTTTCACCACCGCCTGCTTTGGTACGGATATATACAGACGTCCTGTTATTCTGGTCAGATCATTTAGTTCAAATTCAGAATCTAACACATCCACATACACTTTATTGCCAATTTGTTTCAGTGAAAACTGCTCGCCAACTTTATTCTTTAGCTGTTTATCACTTTTTACATTTGCATTCAATTTTCCTTCTATCGTCACTTTCTGTTCATCTGTTCCTGTTATAAATACATCTTCGTTCGATAACGAAATGATCACTTCCTGAATCGTCGATGATGGCGCAAGCTCTTCTTGCATGTTGTAGGAAGAAGCTTGGAAGCTGAACCCTAGTTCATCCATGGCTGCTTTTCCAAAATTGAAGACTAAGGATGCCCCGCCAATTACCATTAATAAAATAATACTAAGCCAATGGATACCTAGTTTTTGATCTTTTCTAAAAAAGTGAAGAACAAGAATTTCCACACCAAGAAAAATACAAATGACCGGCCATGAGTAAACTAGTATTTTTGCAAATGGAATGGATAAGAAGGATTGCAGGAGCCATAAAAACCCAATGACGATTAAAAGAGTGCCTGCTGTAATCGAACCAATCTTCCAATTCCTCATTGCGCTTCCTCTTTCCTACCCCGAAGAAGTTTAACCCCGAATCCAACTAAAATAGATGCTAAGATGACTTGTTGCAGGAAATTATAAGGAATATATTGACTGATTTCACTCGGTAGCCAGTTCATGAACATTTGCATGAAACTAATCAGACCGACTACTATTAGAATCCACCCAACCATATTCTTCTTGCCTTGGAGAACATCCCATTTCAGTAGCATTTCATCTTTTCTTTCTCCAGTTTCAATAATCATCCGATAATGATTTAAGGCATCATAATATGCATAAAAAACAAGCACTGGCAGGAATATGGCAAGACTCCCGAATGATTGGGCGGTAATGAACACTCCCCCGAAAAATAACAACATTAATTGTAGGCCTCTATTCATCAATCCTAGATAAAATTGCCCAAGTCCCGGCAAGAATGATAGGATATATATCCATTTCTTTGGCTGTTTCATTTGTTTTCCCCTCCAGTTTTTGACTGTATTTTCAAGTTAATTTTATTCAGAGAACTCATGCCTTTTTCTAAAGAATGATTAGCCTGTTCTACTGTTACGGACGAAATCCCTACTACATGATTAGAAGTATCAATGATATAATCGACAATCTTCAGTTGAGAAAATAGGATGGTCGCCGCTGCTGCAAGGATAAAATGTAGATAGGTATTGCGTTTGTTTTTCCGTGCAGATTTTTGCTTTTCCGTTTTCTCAATCACACCCATAACATCGAGCGTTACATCAACGGATAGCTGAAGAGATGACTCATTCCATTCATTAGTTAATTCTTCAAGTACGACAAACTCTCCCTGACACTGACTACAACCTGTTAAATGGTTCTCTAGATTTTCTATTTCTTTGCCGGAGAGTTCGTTTTGTATATATGCGATAAGTTGTTCATCTGTGATGTGCTTCATCAAAGTTCCTCTCCCTTCCCCTGTTTCTTCATAATAAGCTTGGCTCGATATAGTCTAGATTCTACGGTTTTGACCGCAACATTTAATGTAGAGGCTATTTCACGATAAGACTGCTGCTGAAAATAATACAGATGGACAACTTCCTTATATGTATCTGGGAGTTTTTCCATATAAGCACGTGCAAGTTCTTTGTCTTCTTTATCAAGAAGGAGATCTTCCGGTGTAGACTCAAAAGGAATATCATAAAGATTTCCCTCCCCTTCATAGACTACTTGTCTGATCTGCTTGCGCCGATAATCAAGAGCCTTACTCATCGCAATCTTGTAGATCCATGTAGAAAGACTAGAATCACCTTTGAACTGAGAAAGAGAGCGATACAGCTGAAGAAATACTTCCTGGGTGATATCCTCGGCATCTTTTGTATTCTTACTTACTTTATATGCAACCGCAAATACCCTAGTTTGAAAACGTGTTATCAGCTCACGAAATTGATCCTTTTCTCCAGCTATGATTCGCTTCACAAGCTGTTCATCCTTCTCCACCTGCATCACCTCTTTTCTCTCTATCTATTTAGACGCACAATTATGTACATACCCTGCAAGATTTTAAAAAAATTGTTGTAGAACAAAAAAAGACCGAAACAAATTCAGTCGTTTTCCATACAAAAGGGATTTATTTGCACACCGGGAATTTTAATCCTTCTCCAACGTGCCTGTTACTTTCCTTCGCTTTATAACCTTTTGGTATAACTGATTGATCGCTTCTGAGAACAGCAATCCCATCGCAATGGCTCCTGAAAGCATGATCACCTTGGCCGCCAGTTGAATGGCCATATTATAATCATTTTCAACAAAATGGCGCATGGCGTCATACGATAGTCCCCCTGGCACAAGCGGAATAATCCCTGCCACACTAAATATAATAACCGGCATTTTGTACGTCTTTGCAAAGAACTGACTAATAATAGCCACAATTAATGATGCCACGAGTGTAGCCACAATACTACTAACATCCCGGGAATAAAGAACATAATAGACAGACCATCCTGCCATTCCGATAAAGCCGCATTTCACTAAAGATTCCTTTGGGGCGTTAAAAATAACCCCAAACGCTGCTGACGCAATAAAACTAGTAATAAACTGTGTAATCATTTACGTCTCCCTCGCACTATTACAAAAATATTAAGGCAACCGCAATCCCTGACCCTATGGCTGATGCGGTCAAAAATGCTTCGGCTCCTTTAGCAATTCCTGATACTAGATGACCAGTAATTAAATCCCTCACTGCATTTGTAATGAGGAGACCAGGTACAAGTGGCATAACTGCTCCAATAATGATTTTATCTACATATGTACCCCAGTTATACGAAACGGCGATAAACGCAAAGGTACCAATGATTAAGGAAGCAATAAACTCAGCAAAAAACTTAATCTCCAACAGTTTGTGTAGATAAACAAGAGCTGAAAAGCCCAGTCCTCCAGCCAAACAGGCTACCAAGAAGTCCGTCCATAGCCCCTGATACATGATCATAAAGCAGCCGCTCGCAATAAACGCAGCAAAAATCTGAAGCCATATCGGAAAAGCATAATTTGAACTCTCAATCTCCTTTAACTTTACCAATGCTTCTTTCGCTGTTAATTCACCATTACTTATTTGCCGGGAAACACTATTCACAATCGTTACCTTATGAAGGTCCGTGGAGCGATCTGAAATTCGGATCAACTTCGTCGGATCATTTCCATCCATTGAAAATATAATGCCTGTAGGTGTCACAAACGAATGACTAGAGCTAATTCCATAAGAAGCAGCAATCCGAGTCATCGTATCCTCAACCCGATACGTTTCGGCACCACTGCGAAGCATAATTTTCCCTGCCAATAAACAGACCTCAATAATCTCATACGTGGTCGTTGTGCGTATTTCCATTGACATCTCTCCAAAACCTAGTTTCCTTAATAGTATCGCTATTTTCATGAAAATCAAATGGCTAGTTAATTAATAACAAAAGAAATAAACTAGAACCTGTACATTTTGGATTTGTATTTTTCATCTAGTGCTAATATTTCAACAAATTATCATGATCATGACACTACTTCTCCATACATTTTTCACAAATAAACTGACCCTCGTTTTGTAAATAGGCTTTGATTTCAGTAAACCCTTTCCTTGCAGGGTATTTCATCTGAATATAGACTTCTTCATTACCTTTAATCCCTTTTCCACATTTCGAACATTTTGGTTCAATCTTAAACATGTCTATCCCTCCTATCCTCATTACGGAAATTCTGGTAAAATAATTCACTAATAAATGGATTCGACATAAAAAAGCATGGCAAGATGACCATGCTTTTTACCAGCTATACAGTTTGTATAAACTGATCAACTACCTCGTTAAACCTGTCTGTTTCTTCAAGAAATGGACAATGGCAGCTATTTTCAAAGATTTCGAGTTGTGAACCTGATATATTGTCCTTCAGATGTTCGCCAGCTGCAACAGGAATAACTTTTTCTTCTCGGCCGAAGCAAAGCAGAGTAGGTACCGTGATACTTGGTAGAAACTCACGATAATCCACAATCGACTGATCAAATAAAATGGCACTCGCAATAGATTCAGGCATCTTTGTTACTTCTTCAAGCATCCAAGCTGCTTCATCCGGTTTCAATTCAGCTTTAAACATGGAAGTTAGAAATCCTGCCAAAAACTGAGAACGATTTGTCTGGATTTCCGTCATGAAGACACTTAATGTTGCAATATCGAAAGCTCCAATGTCAAAGTCGGGCCATTTAAAGTCCGAAGCCAGCTCATCGACTATGATCGTTGAATGAATATTTTCTGACCCAAACTGCTTCATATAATCCCATACGACGAAAGCACCCATCGACCAACCAACGAGCACAACATCCTTTAGATCCTTTTTCCTAATAAATGTATACAAATCCTTGGCATAAGTTGCTACTGTATTTCCATGGTGAACATGTGAAGAACATCCATGACTTCGAAAATCTAGAAGGATCGAGCGGTAATTCTCTGCAAAAAACAACTGCTGCTTTTCAAAAAAACGACTGCTCATCCATACGCCATGCAGGAAAATCACCGGTCTCCCTGTCCCTTTTTCTTCATAATAGATGTCAATTCCTTGCTCAATCGTTAAATAAGCCATCGAAACCCTCCCATTCTGATGAAAAGGGGCTGGGCTTCTAAAAAGCCAGCTCCGCGCCGCCACTTTCATTAGGTGATACAATTTGAGAATCTGAACCTTTTTCATCGCTAAGTTGGGAGCAAATGCTCATGGATGTTTTCTTAATAAAGTGAAACTACGAACCTGATTCAATGAACTCAGACTAAGTACGCCGCATCCTGCGGCAACGTCTGAGTGACCCACATCCTGTGGGCCTCAACTAAACCTTTGAAGATAACAAAGGTAAGTTTCACTGTATCTCACCAATCGGGCTTTTACGGGCAGTTGTCCCCCACCTACGCTTCTTCGATTCCTCTAAGCCTTGAGGTGGGGTCTTGCTGCCCGTGAATGCGGGATAAATTGGAAAGAGCTTACTACAGTTCTTCAAAAAGTAGATTGTAAAACTGTATTTTACATATGATAATAAACTCTATGTATCTTTATCATTTTTCATGAAAGAAGGATTGGATATTTTGAAAAAATTTTTTTCCAATTATAAATCATCACTTACGTTACTTATCGCAATCATCATTGGTGGTATTGCTGGAGTTGTATTCGGAACAAAAACATCTGTTGTACAACCATTAGGTGACTTGTTTCTTAATCTAATGTTTATGATGATTGTTCCTCTCGTATTCTTTAGCATAGCAGCGGCCATCGCGAATATGGGCGGTATGCAACGCCTTGGTAAGATTATGGGGAGTATTTTCATTGTCTTCCTTGGGACGGCAATTATTTCTGCTCTTCTGGCCTTTTTGGGAACAAGTATTATAAATCCATTAGAAGGCACAGATACTTCTGCTATTAAAAATTTAATGGCGCAAGCGGAAAAACCAGAAACTTCATTAGAAGATATATCTGCACTTAGCCAACTGGTAAATACCTTTACCGTTTCTGACTTTTCTTTATTGTTATCTCGAAGCAATATGCTTCAACTCATTGTTTTCTCTGTTCTTTTCGGCCTTGCTACAGCATTGGCAGGGGAAGTGGCCAAGCCAGTTGCTGCATTTCTAACAGGCGGATCAGCAGTAATGATGAAAATGGTCAAGATCATCATGTATTATGCTCCCATTGGACTTGGCGCCTATTTTGCAGCAGTGATCGGTCAGCTTGGACCACAGATTCTTGAAGGGTATGCCAGAGGATTTGTTCTTTATCTCGTATTAACTCTTGTGTACTATTTCGGATTCTTCACGTTATATGCTTATTTTGCGGGGCGCAGTGAAGGTGTTAAGACTTTCTGGAAAAATGCATTTACACCATCCATCACAGCCATCGCTACCTGTTCAAGTGCTGCCAGCATTCCAGCAAATCTTGAATCTACCCGCAAGATGGGTGTACCAAAGGATATCGCCGAAACAGTGATCCCACTTGGTGCAAACATGCACAAGGACGGCTCTGTATTTGGCGGTGTATTGAAAATCGTCTTCTTATTTACTTTGTTTGGCAAAGACATGACAAGCCCTTCAAGCATTTTAAGTATTCTTGCTGTCTCTTTCTTAGTCGGAGCAGTAATGGGTGCAATCCCTGGAGGTGGCATGATTGGCGAAATGCTGATCCTTAGCATTTTTGGCTTTCCACCAAGTGTTCTGCCGATTATCGCCGTAATTAGTACGATTATTGATGCTCCTGCGACCCTTTTGAACTCAACAGGCAACACAGTATGTGCCATGATGGTCACACGACTTGTTGAAGGGAAGAATTGGTTGAAGAAGTCTTTTTCAAGAAGTGAAACCGTATAATGTATGAAAAGAGGATGTCTCGAAGGGTCAATACCCTTCGAGACATCCTCTTTTTTTCTTAATGAATTTCGAACGCTACATATTATGGTGAAAAAGTGTTCCACGTGAAACAGAGTTGTCCTAAAGGAAGAGCCTGGCCTCACCACTCTATACACCATTTATTATGTCATTAACTCGTATTATAAACGATATATTGTAGGGGTCTGACTCGTTCGTTATCGGACAGCACCATTTTGGTTATCACTTCAGTTTTCTAATAAAAACAACCTTCAAATAATTTCCTTCTTTGAATTCCTTAATCGTATGATAATCATCTGGTAACGAAAATTGCTCTTCTATTTTATATGTAAATCCACTTTCTTTAAATGCTGCGTCGATGAAACTTTTGAATTTTTTCATATCAAAGGAGCTACTGTTGGTAGAGGCGACTATTACTCCCTCATCCTCTGTGATTGCGATTGTATCCTTTAATAGATTCTTGTAATCCTTGGCTGCACTAAAGGTAAATTTCTTTGATTTAGCAAAGCTTGGTGGGTCAAGGATCACCATATCAAACATTAAGTTCTTCTTGATTGCATATTTAAAATAATTGAACACATCCATCACAACAATATTCTGCTCTTCAGGGTTAATACCATTAATGCTAAATTGCTCACTCGTTTTTGGCAGGCTGCGATTAGCAAGGTCAACACTTGTTGTTTTAATCGCTCCACCCACTGCTGCAAAAACAGAAAAAGCTCCTGTATAAGAAAACATATTCAGCACTGTTTTCCCTTTTGCATATGTATCACGAATGGTCTTTCTGACTTCCCTTTGATCAAGGAATACACCAACCATAGCTCCATCATTTAAATACACAGCGAAATTCACACCGTTCTCTTTAACAATCAGCGGAAATTCAGGCGCTTCTCCCATGACGAAATCATCTTCGTCCATATACTGCCCCTTCGTATCGAAGCGTTTCTTTTGATACACTGATTTAACCACAACACTATTAAGCAAGGCTTTTAGCACAAGCTCTTTAAATGAGTAAATTCCCGCACTATACCAACTCAACACAAAGTGACCATCATAATAGTCAATGATTAAGCCGCCAATGCCGTCGCCTTCGCCATTAAAAATTCGAAAAGCGGTCGTATTAGGATCTTCAAAAAACGATTTTCTTAACGCAATCGCCTTTTGCAGCTTCTTATCAAAAAAGGACTGGTTCACATCTTCCGATTCACTATGCGTAAGAATCCAGCCAATTCCTTTGTTTTGAATGCCATAATATCCTTTACCTAGAAATTGCCCTTTCTCATCTGTTACTCTGATGATTTTTCCCTCTTCTTTGAGGTCTTGGCTGTTTATCACAGCATCTTTTTCAATTAACGGATATCCCTTAACTATCTTATTGGTGAAGCTGTTTTTAATTTTTATATTCATTTGTAACATCCTTTAAAATAATTTTCACGCTTCTTTCTATCATCTCATGCATAGCAGGAAAAATGCAAAGTGGTTTAAGCATTTTATTGGCATTACCAGATATCTTTTTTGAAAAAAAAGAGAGAATGTCTCATTAGGGATAGTCCTTGAAACACTCTCTTTTCTTAATATCATTTTATTTGTAAGTAATGCCTCTATTTACAATGGGATAGTCTTTTATTGAATTTCCATTCTCAAGTCGCCAACTTTTACCCAGCCAACTATTTTAACTGCTTTATATAAACCAAGAGTTATTGCAATGGGCAAGACAACACCTGTTGCCATGTAAATTAAAAAGGCACTTACTCCTTGTGTTGATACGATATTGATTGGTGCGATCAATGAATTCAATCCTAATCCAGCAATCTCATAGGAGACTTGAAAGTCAAACCCTAGTGTTGCAATGGGTGCACAAATGATCGCTGCCACAAACGGTGGAATAATAAGCAGTGGGTTTTTTACGATATTTGGGAACTGAACCTTTGGTGTGATTAATGATTGCGCCAAAAAGCCACCCAAATCATTTTGTTTCATCGACATAACCGTAAATCCTACAAACTGAATGGTACAGCCAATTAAAGCAGCCGCACTTGACACAGGATCTAACTGCAGTGCCATTGCAATGGCTGCAGATGATGCCGGTGACATTAAAAGCATACTAAACACTAAAGATATGACCATCGGAGCAATAAGCGGTGACCCTTGAACCGATGCTGTAATGGCTGCGCTCAATTTTTGTATTAGTGGTGTCGTAACTGCTGCTAGACCGACACCTGAAACACCGCCAACAAGAATGGCTGCAAATGGAATGGCTACCATATCGAGTTTCGTACGTCCAATAACCCATTTGCCTACAATTGTTGCAACAACCGCGGCTAATACGGCACTGATTGGCTGACCTGTGACAATGGTAAACGCCCCTTCAGCCGTTTGATGAATGGCCGCCCCGCCAATCGTGCTACAGGCCATTGCACTAAAGATGACCAGTGTATTACCGCCTAGCTGATAGGCAATTCCAGCACCAAGTGCAGGAGCAAGTAACATTTTCGTTGCTCCTCCTATCGTAACAAATGCTTCCCAGCCGAGTAGCCCACCAAATGATTCAAACAAGAGCCCGATCCCAAGTGTTACCAATACCGCATTAGCAATTCCCGCCGAAGCCTTACTTACATGTTCAACCCAATTCCATTTCATCTTGTTCACTCTCCCGTTTTGCTTATATTCTAGTTGGTATAAGATAAATAATTAGCTCGTTTATTTTGTGAGTGAGTGGTAAACGTATCATACCAGTGTACCTTGTTGAATAACATGAACAATAGAACGAAAACATTCATTTTATATACGGTCACTTCAATCCCATTTAACATAGTAAGAAAATATAATTCCTGTTGTTTATATCTATGTTTCAAACGACTAAAATCTCCCTAATATTGTATATCAATATACTATTATAATATTCAGAAAATGTAAATAATTATTTTCCTTGACAACGCTACCAAAGTTATAATCTAAATATATTAATATGAACTTTAATAAAAAAGACCCAAATACGGGTCTTTTCTTACTAATTCATTTTCCATATCCATTAAGTTTGCAAAGAAATCTACTGTAAAATCATAAAATAACTGTTCAGTAGGTAAGAGCCGACGTTCCTTTGAAATAATAATTCCAACATTTCTCCTTACTACAGGTTCAACGATTGGGACCTTGACTGCATCGTGCGGAAGGCTATCCATTAAGGTAATTTCAGGTATTAAAGTAATCCCAAATCCTGCAGCTAGCGCCCCATAAAGCGGCACAATATTTTGCACTTCAAAAACAACCCGCGGTGTAAACCCAATTGACCCGCATGACTTAATAAAGATCTCACGTAAGACACGCCCTCAGGAAACAAAATGTAGCCTTCTCCCTGTAACTCCCTCCATCAAATAGAAGATCGATTCGTAAGTGAATGTGTAATTGGCAGGAGAGCTATAATTCCATTGTCAAATAACACTTCGCCCTAACCCTTCTTCTCATCATGTGACAAAGGACCAAGAAAGACTATTTCGATTTCCGCCATTGCTATTTCAGCTATATAAGCCGCATTATGAATTGTGCTTGATTAAAATAAAATCTTGAATTTGCCCTAGTTTCATAATGTAAACCATCTTTCATCTCAAAAAGGCATGATTTTTATCTATTATTCAGATTGTTAAGGTTACCCGTAAGCGATAAACTATATTCAAAGCAAAAGTAAATTATTTAAGGAGTGATACATCATGGTGGTTCAAGAACCATTACACGGTCAATTACAAGCAGCTGAAGAATATGTAAACAGCGTATTTGAGCTAGTTAAAAAACGTAATCCATATGAATCTGAATTTCATCAAGCCGTTAAAGAAATCTTCCTCTCTCTTACTACAGTATTCGCAAAATACCCTCAATATATGGAACACAACATACTTGAAAGGCTTGCAGAGCCTGAGCGAATGATTACCTTTAGAGTACCGTGGGTTGATGATAAAGGAAAAGTTCAAGTAAATCGCGGCTTCCGCGTTCAATTTAATAGTGCAATCGGTCCATACAAAGGCGGACTTAGGTTTCACCCGACTGTGAACGCAAGCATTATTAAATTCCTTGGCTTTGAACAAATTCTTAAAAATTCATTAACAGGTCAGGCAATTGGTGGGGGCAAAGGCGGCTCTGACTTTGATCCGAAAGGAAAGTCAGATCTTGAAGTTATGCGTTTTACACAAAGCTTCATGACAGAGCTTTATCGTCACATCGGTCCTGATATTGATGTTCCAGCTGGGGACATCGGCGTTGGGGCAAGAGAAATTGGTTACTTATTCGGTCAATACAAACGCATTCGAGGCAATTATGAAGCTGGAGTACTTACCGGCAAAGGAATTGGCTATGGAGGAAGTCTTGCCAGAACAGAGGCAACTGGATATGGTGTCGTTTATTTCGTACAAGAAATGCTACAGAGCAAAGGATTGAGCTTTGAAGGCAGTACAGTTGTAGTATCAGGATCAGGTAATGTATCAATTTACGCCATTGAAAAAGCCATTGCGCTTGGAGCGAAAGTTGTTGCATGCAGTGATTCAAATGGATATATTTACGATGAAAAAGGCATCGATTTAGCTACTGTAAAACAATTGAAAGAAGTCGAAAGAAAACGACTTAGCGACTACACAGATGTTCATCCGCATGCGATGTACTTTGAAGGTAGCAAAGGCATCTGGACTGTACCTTGTGACATCGCCCTACCATGTGCTACGCAAAACGAATTGGATGAATTTGACGCAGAAATTCTTATTTCAAATCAAGTAAAAGCAATTGGAGAAGGAGCAAATATGCCTTCTACATTAGAAGCAATCGACCTTTTCCACACTAAAGAAGTTCTCTTTGCACCAGCAAAAGCTGCGAACGCTGGTGGAGTAGCTGTTTCCTCTTTAGAAATGGCACAGAATAGTTCACGAGTTTCTTGGACATTTGAAGAAGTCGATGCAAAACTGCAAACGATTATGAAAAACATTTATGAAAATAGCTTAAAAGCATCAGAAGAATTCGGTGAACCTGGAAACCTAGTCCTTGGATCAAACATCGCTGGCTTTATTAAAGTTGCGGACAATATGATTGCACAAGGTGTTATCTAATTCGAATCGATTTATGTTATACAGCCCAAAACAGATTATCCTGCTTTGGGCTGTATTTATTTAGCGTGCAATTTTATCAGCCGTTTCACGTACTCTATCAGCCTATTCACAAATAAAGGATGCTCCCCCTATCTGAACACTTATGAAGTTGTTATTAATCGCTGCAACGATATTTGAAGAAAAAATAAAAGAGGTTGTCTCATAACGAAAGAGTCAGACCTCACACCTACTATATACTGTTTAAGACGTGAACATGACACAATAAACGGTGTGTAGAGTGTGAGGGCAGACTCTTTTTTAGACAATCTCTTCAGTTTAGATTACATCGTATTTATTTTCACAGTAACCTTAAATAAATCTCCATCAATTTCAAGATCTAAATCACCGCCATGCATATCCATAATGGACTTAGCAATGGCGAGCCCTAGTCCTGATCCCTCTGTATGACGCGACGTATCGCCTCGTTTAAATCGTTCAAACATTTCATCGACACTGTCGCCAAGCTCGTACTTTGTCACATTTTTAAACGTAATCACGGCTTGATTGTTCATTTTTTCAACGGAAATATAAACTCTTGTATGTTCCATTGAATACTTCAAAGTGTTACCAATCAGATTGTCAAACACCCGCCATATCTTCTGGCCATCAACAACGGCATATACAGGATGATCTGGGCAATTCACACGAAATTGTAGCTTTGAATTCTTTATGGCTTCATCATGTTCGGCAAGCGCTTGCTGAAGAAGCTGAACGATATCCGCCTGTTCCTTGTTAAGATTAATACTGCCACTTGCCATTTTTGAAGCTTCGAAAAGATCTTCAATCAATCCTTGCAACCGCTTGGATTTTCGATTGACGATTTCAATATAAGCATTCCGATCTTCGTCTGTTAGATTCGGATTCCTCAACAACTCAGAATAAGTAATAATCGACGTAAGCGGTGTACGTAAATCATGACTAACATTCGTAATTAATTCCGTCTTTAATCGTTCACTTTTGGCCTGTTCAGTCTTTGAAGATTTAACCCCTTGTTTCATCGTGTTAATATCTCGAGCTAAGCCAGCTAGTACAGATTTCCCTTTCACCTGTATCTCACCGTTCATATTTCCATTTACAAGCTCATTCGTATGCTTAATGATCCTATTAAAATAACCGATACGATTAAATATATACAATACGGTCGGCAATCCTACAAGTAATAAACCTAGGACATAACCGATAATAAGCGAAGGTTCCCAAACAACGGCAGCAAATGCAAAACCACAGGTGAAAATAATGAATAGGATAATCATAATCCGGACCCCGACACTTTTATAGAGAAATGACTGCTGCAATGCTCTAAACAAACGAGATAGGAGGGATCGTTCCCATTCAGCTTTTAGATGATTGCTACCTTTTTTATAGGTATTGATTAGTTCAACTGCCTGGAGCATAACCAACACAATCATACATATTGTAATGGCAAAAAGCCCAAGTAGATCGATTACCCAATCGATGCTATTGTCATATCCATACCCATAAGAGCCTAAATTGCCATAACTGCCAGGTTTCATATTGAAGGCCAAAGTTGGTAAAGCAAACGTCATAGTAATTCCGAAAATAACCACCCTGAGATCTACTGGAACCCGCTCATAATAATTTAGCCACATAGCTCCCGTCATCCGCTGAAACGGCCTTATTTTTTTATAAAAATAGAGGCATAAACAGATTGACAGAACAGTAAGCCCAAGAACTAGATAAAAATAAGCTTTATCAATCTGAAAGTCTTTGTAATCTTGAATCACTGGATTTGCTGCTGGAATAGATTTCGAAACGGCTATTTTCCCCTCAAACTGTTTATCGGCTCCTATTCTTGGAATATCAGATAATAATTCTAATTCTGAATCATAACTTCCTGGTGTTAGATAATCATATTTATTGGAAGGAAATGTCCGTACATACCGCATACTTTTATTCGTAAAAATCTCATTGATATTGTCGTTTCCATCCATATTCACATTTGTGAACACTTTACCAGTTGAAGTATCTTTAAGGTAGTACCGGAACACATCTTTATACTTATTTAATACATTACGATAATTCAGTTCGCGCTCTTTGAAGTAACGATCTACCTGTTGCTCTTTTTCCTTGCGAATCTTAGCTTCTACATATTCATCACTATTAAAGTTTTTCGTTATATCTGCTATTTTTCTATCACGTTCTTTTGTGTAAGCTTCAGCTGATTCCTTATTTCCCACAACATTCGCATCAGAAATCCGACTCTCGTATTGATTTTTAATTGTTTGAATCTGCTCAGACAGGCCCCCATACCGATAACGATGTTCTTCAATTTCCTCAGGTGCCACAACAAGATCTCTTTTTACATCATCTGCTGTTACGTCATTTAATTCTAGTAAGTTAAGAGTATCGACAAATTGACTGAAATGATCTTCAAAAAAACCCGTTTCATAATAATCCTTGTTTATATACTGTCTTCCTTGATCGGCAATAAAAAATACCCCTTTTAGACCAATCACAAATAGTACCAACCATATAATTAATGGATAACTATTTCTCCATCTTATACCCAATTCCCCATACCACCTTTAAATATCTTGGATTTTTCGGATCAATTTCAATTTTTTCACGGATTTTTCGAATATGTACGGCAACTGTATTTTCCGCATTATAGCCTGGCTCTTTCCAAACACGTTCATAAATGTCTTGAATCGAGAAAACCCGTCCTGGATGATTCATCAATAGCTCAACAATTCTATATTCTATCGGCGTCAACTTTACTGCCTCTCCATTGACCTCTACAACCTTCGCTTCCGGATCCAGAGTCAGTCCGTTTAAATCGATGACCTTATTGCTGTCTTCATACGTCCCAAGTGTCACATACCTACGGAGCTGCGATTTAACGCGAGCTATTAACTCAAGCGGATTAAAAGGCTTTGTGACATAATCATCTGCACCAACTTGAAGCCCCAATACTTTATCGGTATCTTCGCTTTTTGCACTTAAAATAATAATCGGGATATTCTTTTGTTCACGAATTTTGAAAGTTGCCGCAATCCCATCCATTCTTGGCATCATCACATCTAGGATAATCAGGTGAATCGGCTGCTCATCCAACTTTTCTATAGCCTCAATACCATCACAAGCTTGAATGACTTTAATGCCTTCATATTTCAAATATATTTCGATCGCATCGCGAATTTCTTTTTCATCATCTACTACCAATACAGAAAATAGTTTTGTCATTTTTTTCACACTCCTTTCTTTACTATAGCAGAGTTAGTTTGAATTAATTTACATTCTAAAGGGTAAATCTTAACATTTACTTACTAGAATTCTTAAGAATTTCTTAAGGTTTTAAAGTAGCACTATCTAGGGTACAATTTGAGGTAACTCGGTTTATACAACACCTATCTGGCGTTAAAACGCCACCATCTACCATGAAGGATTAATCGTGTATAAAGAAGTGTCGAGATGAGGGATAATCATGAAACGGAATCATACGATGATGCAGTTTTTTGAATGGCATGTTGAGGCAGACGGTACACATTGGAAGCGGTTGGCTGAAACTGCACCGAAATTGAAGGAAAGTGGCATAGACTGTATATGGATTCCCCCTATAACAAAAGGGCAAGCAGCTGAAGATAACGGTTATGGAGTATACGATGTTTACGACCTTGGCGAGTTTAACCAAAGAGGAACGGTACGAACTAAATACGGTACGAAAGATGAATTGCACGAGGCAATCGCTGCCTGCCATGATCACAAGATCAGCGTCTATGTCGATCTAGTCATGAATCATAAAGCAGGTGCAGATGAAACGGAAGCATTTGAGGTCATTGAAGTTGACCCATTCAATCGAAAAGATGAGATTTCCGAACCATTTGAAATTGAAGGCTTTACGAAATTTACTTTTCCGAATCGAGATGGTCAATACTCTACCTTCACTTGGAGCTATGAACATTTTAATGGTACCGATTATGATGCCAGAACGGGCAAGATAGGCATCTACCGCATTTTACATAAAAAGTGGAATGACAAAGTGGCAGATGAATTTGGAAACTACGATTATTTAATGTTTGCGAATATTGATTATGAACACCCGGCTGTTACCCCAGAGATGATTTCATGGGGGAAATGGCTGATCGATACCGTTCAATGTGATGGGTTTCGATTAGATGCAATTAAGCATATTAACTACGATTTTATCCGAGACTTTTCAGATGCCATGCTTGAACACACAGAGGGAAATTTCTATTTCGTCGGGGAGTTCTGGAATCCTGATTTAGAAGCTTGCCGCTCCTACCTTGACCATACTGAATATAAGATTGACCTCTTTGATGTGGCTCTTCATTATAAATTATGCGAGGCTTCCAAGGCTGGTAGGAAATATAACCTCGCAACGATATTTAATGATACACTTGTCCACTCCCATCCAATGAATGTCGTAACTTTTGTTGATAATCACGATTCACAACCTAACGAATCCTTAGAATCTTGGGTAGAAGATTGGTTCAAACAAATAGCCTATGCATTAATCTTGCTCAGAAAAGATGGCTACCCTTGCGTCTTTTATGGCGATTATTATGGCATAGGTGGGCCTGAACCCATCCCAGGAAAAAAAGCAGACATCGATCCCCTTCTCTTTGCTCGTTACCACAAAGCATACGGCGATCAAGAGGATTACTTCGATCATAAGAATATCATCGGCTGGGTTCGCCGTGGCGTCCGAGAAATTGAACATTCTGGCTGTGCTGTTATTGTTTCTAATGGTGACAGTGGCAAAAAAAGAATGTTCGTTGGCGAAGACCGTGCTGGTGAAGATTGGACAGATCTGACGAATAATCGGCAAGATAGAATTACTATTGCAGATGATGGTTTTGCAGAATTCCCTGTTACAGGCGGAAGTGTTTCAGTGTGGGCATTGGCTAAAGTGAGTTCAGACGATGAATAAAACTTAAATACTACAGTAAATTGGATGTTTTCATACAAAACCTATATGGCATTAAAACACCACCATTTACTATGAAGGATCAATATTCATCTAATCGCAATGGTGGCGGTGCGAAGCTGAATTCCAAGGTACTTTCTATAATAAAATAAGTAGATTGTCTTGATTAATAAGTCGCCAAGCCCCGCCCCATATCCTTCATACAAGACAAAAGGGGGCAGATTTTGTCTGCCCCCTTTTGTCTCTCTAAAAAGAACTTTCCTTAGCATCTGCAAGCTTTCGCCAGTTTCCCAGTTCCGGATGCTCATACCCCATGATCTTATAATAGCTGTATGCAAGCTGTTCTGATTCAATCATAAACGATTCAATGCCTTCTTCCATATATCCGTCAATGAACGGTTTTGCTTCATCCGTTAATTGATGGGCTAATGCTTCAATGAGAAATGCTGCATCTTCTTCATACTCTAATGCATCGAAGGCTTTCTTCAGTTCTTGCACAGCCAAATCTGATTTAATCGTACCAAGAATGGATGTTCCGTAAATAATGGCATCAGGATTCTTTACATAAGGAGAAACCTCATTCACCACCTGGTCGCTTTGGAAGCTGATCAATACATCTGCTGTAACTTCCAATAAAATATCATCTTCTCTTGTCAGAAGGCCCGCCAGTAGTGAAATATACTCTTTTTTTCCGAGCGCTCCAATTAAATAAACAGTGAAGATCCCTGCAAAATTGAAATAGTCTTCATTCAAATTTTCATTTAATATATGAGCAAGCTCAGCATCCTTAATCCAACCTTTTTTTGCAAGAACATTGGCTGTATGCCTTGTCTGTTGAAAAAGGGCTTCATTATATTCCTGGGAACGATTTAGTGCATCAAGTAACCGACTATACTCCATCCATACTTGGCGCTCATCTCCATGCAGAAGAATGTCATATAATCGAAAGACATCCTCAGATAAAAGAGCAGATAATTCTCTTTTGTACTTCATCGCTAACTCCGGCTCTACTACTGTAAGTATCTGCTGATACGTATGTAGCTGTTCTGGGGCTGAAGCTTTTGCTCCTTCAATTAGAAACCTTACAGCTTCTTCGTTCAATGTATGCTTTTTTAACTCCATAAGCAGAGAATTAGACTCGGAATCAACCATCCCTTTAACCAATTTTGTCGTCCACTCTTCTGGGACACTTGGAAAATCACGCAATACTTGTAAAATGAATTCCTTGATATGAACATCTTCGCTCATTAGATGAGGTTCAATTTTTTCTAGAAAATGCAATGGTTCTGCTCCCTTCAATTGTAAATCGTACTACAGTTATATCATAAGAAGTGTAGAAAACCCACCACTGAACATTCATCCTTTTTTCAGTAGGAAACGATGAGCAGGACACAAGTTATAGAATATTTTTCGGCAGGATACTTCCATTCATTCTCAATGTGAAACTTTGATTAGTTAAGTGAAGGTTGTTTCATGAGCCCTCTATGTGAACGGGTGAGCTAATCGTGATAAGATAATCATATCTATTCAAAGGAGCTGAACTAAAATGAAAAATGAAATCATCAAACGCTTTACTACTTATGTTAAATTGGATACCCAATCAAATGAAGAAAGTCCAACTTGTCCTTCAACACCTGGTCAGCTGACTCTCGCACAAATGCTTGTTGAAGAGCTAAAAGAAATTGGCATGACAGAAGTGACGATGGATGCAAACGGGTATGTGATGGCAACATTGGCAGCAAATACAACGAAGAACGTACCAACAATCGGCTTCTTAGCACATATTGATACAGCAACAGACTTCACAGGAAAAAATGTCTTGCCGAAGCTCGTTGAAAATTATGATGGAAATGATATTCACTTAAACGAAAATCTACATATCACCCTGTCACCAAAAGATTTCCCTTCTTTGTCAGACTATAAAGGCCACACGCTCATTACAACAGATGGCACGACGCTTCTTGGCGCTGATAATAAGGCCGGGATCGCTGAAATTATGACAGCCATGAGCTATTTGATTCAGCACCCTGAAATCAAACACGGGAAAATTCGTATTGCCTTTACACCTGATGAAGAAATTGGACGTGGTCCTCATAAATTCGACGTTGTTGCTTTTGATGCAAAATACGCATACACAGTAGACGGTGGTCCACTTGGTGAACTAGAATACGAAAGCTTTAACGCAGCTGGCGCTAAGATTACAGTGAATGGTACCAATATCCATCCTGGTACAGCAAAAGGTAAAATGGTCAACTCGATGAAAATTGCTATGGAACTACAAAGCAAGCTACCAGCTGAACAAGCTCCAGAGCTAACGGAAAACTACGAAGGTTTTTATCACCTGCTTTCATTTCAAGGAGATGTTGAACAAACGAAGCTCGTTTATATTATCCGTGACTTTGATAAAGAGGAATTCCAAGCGAAGAAAACGAAACTTGAAAACATCATAAACGAATTAAAAGAAAAATATGGTCATGACAGCATTCTGCTCGAAATGACGGATCAATATTACAATATGAGAGAAAAAATCGAACCGGTCAAAGAGATTGTTGATATCGCTTATGAAGCAATGAAAAAATTAGATATCGAACCAAAGATTTCACCAATTCGAGGTGGAACTGATGGATCTCAGCTATCTTATATGGGACTGCCGACACCGAATATTTTTACTGGCGGAGAGAACTTCCATGGAAAATACGAATTTGTTTCAGTAGACAATATGATGAAATCTGTAAACGTAATCGTTGGGATTGCTGAGTTATTTGAGGGAAAGGCGAAGTGAGATGAAAAGGGTCTGAACTCGCACTCTATATAAAGTCCAGAGTAATACTTACGCTTAATTTGAACAGTATATTGGGATTTGCGGGGTCTGACCCTTTCACGAGGTCAGCCCCTAAGGCATCCTCCTTTATTTTGCACAATATAAGATGCGGTCACCAGTCACTTTGTCTATTTTAAGTCTTCATGCACGATCGCTGGATGAAACTGAAATTCCTGAAGATTAATGGAGCCATCTAACAAGAATTCAACCCCCTCACTTTGCAAGGAAAGCTTTTGAATCTGAAAGTGCTCATCATCTTTCATGCCAATCAAGCCTTTTGCATTTACGACCCGATGCCATGGAAGATGATGTTTTCCACTCATGGAGTGAAGGATTCTGACAACCTGTCGCGCCCCTCTTGGACTACCTGCTAATTTAGCAATTTGGCCGTAGGTCATGACGTTTCCTTCTGGAATATTTTGAATAATAGTAATTACCTTTTCAGTAAATGGCTTCATGTTCATCCTTTCATTTTTGCTCTGATTAACCATATTTTAACCTTATCGATTAAGAAAGAGTACGAAAACTCTCTTAAACAAGTATAATTCGCTTTATATGAAATGATCTGATTATTATTAACCTTTAATGTATACATAAAAAACTTATAATGAGATGGAAAAGGCAAATTTCTATCGATTACCTATCTCGCGTTTGAATGAATAATAAAGGACGGGTGACTATGTTTAATCTAGCACCATTAATGCTTGAAAAAGTCGGAATTATTGTTATTGTTGCTTTTCTATTCTCTCAAGTGAAATCGTTTCGCCAAATTGTACAAAATAAGCACAAAACAAATGAAAAAGTCATGCTCATTTTGCTTTTCGGGGCATTCGGAGTCATCAGTAATTACACTGGAATTGAAATTCATCATAATACCATTGCGAAAGCTGAGTGGCTATCAGAAATAGACCCTGAAAGTGCACTGGCGAATACAAGAGTGATGGGTGTTGTTATTGGCGGATTACTCGGTGGGCCAACGGTTGGTATAGGAGCAGGTCTAATTGCAGGTGTTCACCGGTATACACTTGGTGGGTTTACAGCTTTTTCTTGTGCACTCTCTACAATATTGGCTGGAATTGCTGCTGGATATTTTGGCAGCAAACGAAAACAGAATGGGAAAAAAATAACGTCTACTTTTGCTGTCTTGATCGGAATGACATTAGAAACTGTACAAATGTTAATCCTTTTAATGACGGCTAAGCCGTTTGACCATGCACTGAATCTTGTTCTAATCATCGGGCTTCCTATGATTTTCGTCAATGGATTCGGTACATTGTTGTTTATGTTCATCATTCAGTCGATAATACGTGACGAAGAACGGGCACGTGCAAGCCAAACGAACCGAGCCTTTCATATCGCCGACCAAACCTTACCTTTCTTTCGACAGGGTTTAAACAATCGTTCTTGCATGGAAATATCAAAAATTATGCTGAAGCTAACAGATGCCGATGCAGTGGCGATAACAGATGAACATCAAGTCCTTGCTCATGTTGGGGAAGGTTCCGACCATCATAAACCTAAAGCACAACTTGCTACAGGTTTAACCAAACGAGTCCTTGAAATCGGAAACATTTCTGTGGCAAGGTCAAGAGAAGAAATCTTCTGCTTTCATAACCATTGTTCATTACAGGCAGCCATCGTATTGCCTTTAAAGGTACAAAGTAAAACAGTAGGTACATTAAAGATGTACTTTACCCAACCAGATAAGTTAGATCGGGTACAGCAACAGTTAGCAGAAGGTTTAGCTAACTTATTCTCCACACAATTAGAGCTTGCAGAGGCAGAAAGGCAAATGAAGCTGTTGAAAGATGCAGAAATTAAAGCTTTACAAGCACAAATTCACCCGCATTTTTTATTTAATAGCCTGAATACAATCTCCATACTATGTCGTACAGATGTACATAAGGCTCGAAAGTTACTTCTTGATCTAAGTTCATTTTTCCGAGGCAATTTACATGGTGCGAGACAGATGCTCATACCCTTAGAAAAGGAATTAGAAAATGTCAAAGCCTACTTGTCATTAGTACAAACTCGTTTCCCAGACAAGTACAACATTAACTTTCAAATAGAACCCGGTCTCGAGAAAGTACTTATTCCGCCATTTACCTTGCAACCGATCGTTGAGAACTCCATTCATTACGGCAATGGAAAAAGCAAGAGCGAAGGATACATCACCATCCAGATTTTCACCCAAAATAAGACCATGCAAATTATTGTCACAGATAATGGGAAAGGAATTCCTGCTGAAAAAATTGAATTACTTGGTAAACAAATCATGCAGTCAAGAAAAGGGACAGGCACTGCCATTTTTAATATTAGTCAGCGCTTAAATGGCATTTATAATGGCCAAGCTAGTTTAACTATAAACAGTGAAGTAAATCTTGGAACAACCATTACGATTGCCATCCCGCTTGATAGTAAAGGAGTTTTCGATCAAAATGTTGAAAGCCTATATAGTTGACGATGAACCATTAGCAAGAGATGAATTGAAATATCTACTCATTCGAAGCAAACAAGTCAAAATCTTAGGGGAAAGTGATTGTCTCGAAGATGCTGTTGTAGATATTCCTAAGTTAAAACCAGATCTAGTTTTCTTAGATATTGAGCTTGCTGAAGATAACGGCTTACAGCTGGCCAAGCATTTACTCACTCTAGACCCAATCCCAGCAATTGTCTTTGCGACAGCCTATGATGAATATGCCCTACAAGCCTTTGAATTAAACGCACTCGACTATCTATTAAAACCCTTTGATGAAATTCGCATTCAAAAAACACTGGAGAAAATCCAGCAAATGCAAAGAATAGGTGAGAAAGAAAACAACATTTACCCTTCTTTGAAAAAGGACCACACTGGAAAAATTGCTGTCCTTTTAGATGAAAGAATTATTTTATTAACATGTGCTGACATTCATTATTTAGAGTCATTTGAGGGGAAAACCATCATTAAAATGATGGAACACACATATAAAACCAGTGAAGCACTGGTTGTTCTAGAGAAAAAGCTAAACGGAAGACAATTTATCCGAGTTCATCGCAGTTTCATTGTGAACATGGACCATATTATAGAAATAGAACCTTGGTTTAATTCTACCTATCATTTAATCATGAACGACAGCTCCAAAGTTCCTGTTAGCCGTACCTATGTAAAAGAATTAAAGCAACTGCTCGGTTTTTGAATATTTTGCATTTCACCTTTCCATTTCTGCAACTCAACTTTCTATTTTTGTATTTCGAAATGAAAACGCTCTAATTTGTGTTTTCATTTAGTATGATGGCAGTAGAGGACAAAGGAATGGGGGAACAGGAAAATGAATGCGATTACAATCGTTATTGGCTCTATCTGTATACTCTTAATTGTATACCGTTTATATGGTACATTCATGGCAGCAAAGGTCTTGAAACTTGATGATTCAAAGCCAACA
The DNA here is from genome assembly GCF_001510645.1 of Paenibacillus sp. FJAT-29882. Lineage (GTDB taxonomy): Bacteria > Bacillota > Bacilli > Bacillales > DSM-1321 > Peribacillus. The sequence goes on from NZ_LMVB01000005.1 coordinate 55,349, forward strand.
CCAGCCCATAAATTAGAAGATGGGCAAGATTATGTACCCACAAATAAATGGGTTACGTTTGGACATCATTTTGCGGCGATTGCTGCAGCGGGTCCGTTAGTTGGCCCAATATTGGCTGCTCAGTTTGGTTATTTACCTGGATTACTTTGGTTGCTGATTGGGGCAGTAGTCGGTGGAGCTGTCCACGATATGGTTGTTCTCTTTGCTTCCATGCGTAGAGATGGAAAATCCTTATCAGAAGTGGCAAAAGAAGAGCTTGGTCCTGTGGCAGGATTTTGTACAGGCTTAGCGATGTTATTCATTATCACCATTACAATGGCAGGTCTATCATTAGTTGTTTTGAGTGCATTAGAAAGAAATCCATGGGGAACATTCGCTGTTGGAATAACAATTCCGATTGCAATGGGGGTTGGTCTGTATCATAAAAAAACAGGCAACTTAAAAGGTGCGACGATTGTTGGTTTTGCTCTTATTATGGCTGCTATCATCTTTGGGCCAAACATCCAAGGCACAGCTTTTGGCGATTTATTAACATTTGAAAAAAGCACACTTGCTCTTATTCTCCCTATCTATGCCTTCTTTGCTGCGGCTTTACCAGTCTGGTTACTGCTGGCGCCTCGCGATTATTTAAGTACATTTATGAAGATTGGTGTATTCGCAGCCTTAATCCTTGGCGTATTCTATGTAAACCCAGCTGTTCAATTCCCAGCATTTACGGAATTTATTAATGGCGGTGGACCCATTATCGCTGGGCCAGTTTGGCCATTCATCTCCATTACGATTGCTTGTGGAGCAATCTCAGGCTTCCATGCATTCGTTGGTTCTGGTACAACACCGAAAATGATTAATCGTTGGAGTGACATTAAAGGTGTCGCTTTTGGCGCCATGCTTGTTGAATGTTTAGTAGCGATTATGGCTTTAATTGCCGCAGTTTCCCTGCAACCAGGAGATTATTTCGCAATCAACTCAACACCAGAGAAATATGCAACACTAGGAATGGAAACGGTGCATCTTGATAAACTGAGTGAAGAAGTTGGGATGGATCTCGAAGGAAGAACGGGTGGAGCCGTTACACTTGCTGTCGGGATGACGTATATCTTCACGGAAATTCCAATTTTCGAGAAAATGGCGTCCTACTTCTACCAATTTGTTATTCTATTCGAAGCTGTTTTTATTTTAACTGCCATCGACTCAGGAACACGAGTTTCACGTTATCTTATCCAAGATTTCCTTGGAGACTTCATTAAACCGTTAAAACGGACAGATTCACTACCTGCTAATATTTTTGCAAGTGCGCTAGCCTGCTTTATCTGGGGATACCTTCTTTTCTCCGGTGATATTAGCTCCATCTGGGCGCTTTTCGGAGTATCGAACCAATTAATGGCTGCTATCGGTCTTATTATCGGTGCAACAGTGGTCCTCAAGATTGCAGACAAGCGTTGGTATATGCTGACATGCCTAATCCCACTTGCTTACCTGTATGTAACGGTTAACGTAGCAGGATACTGGATGGTTACGAACGTTTACTTAAATACAGAAAATGCTGGCTACAGTGTATTAAATGGCGCTCTTTCCATCATTATGTTAGTCCTTGGCCTTGTGATCATTATTTCCTCCATTACTAAGTGGATTCAACTATGGAAAATTCCGCAAACCGTACTTGTAGAACGTTCCAAAACGGAAGCTTCCTAATAATAAAGTAGCACCCCATTTTAAACAACCTAAAATGGGGTGCTACTTTATTCTACATTTACTTTGTTTCCAACACGAAAGTGCTTAATGCAGGCACTGTGATTTCATTGGATTGGATTTTCGCTAATGCTTTTGTCCCAGCTTTTTGCCCGTTTACAAGCAAAGAATATTTCCCTTTGTTTGGAATACTAAAATGGATAGCCTGCTTGTTTGCATTATGAACAACAGTTAGTTCAGTTTTTGACTTTTTTTCTGGACTTGTTAAAGTATAGGCAATAACATTTTTCGGTGCTTCCAAGAAAGTTAAATGTTGTTGGACTTCCTCCGCTGTTCCAAGGCGAAACGCCGGATACTTTTCCCTTAACTGAATAAGTCCTTTCATATACTCAACTTCCTGGTAATATTCCGCTTTCCGCTTCCAATCAAGTTGATTGACAGCATCTGATGACTTATAGCTGTTATGGTCTCCACCTTTTGTACGCATAAATTCCTGACCAGCATGAATAAATGGAATTCCTTGTGAGGTTAAAATGATCGATGAAGCAAGCTTGTGCATTTGTTTCCGCTCCACTTCTGAGGCTTCAGGATTCGTCAATGCAAGCTTATCCCAAAGTGTGTGGTTGTCATGAGCTTCTATATACGTAACAACTTGCTCCGGATCAAGATAGCTGTCCATGCTTTTTCCGGCAATACCATTCTTAATCGTTTCCTCTAGTCCCGATTTACCGTTTACAAAACCTGCGTCACGCTCTTCAAATACGCTTCCCTTTAGGCCATCTCGAATACGATCATTGAAATGAGCGATTCGCGGCATCGCAGCGGCATTCTTTTGGTTTGCTTTCTTCTCAGCAGCAAGCGGAGTATTTAGGTCCCAGCCCTCACCAATAACAATGATACTTGGGTCAATTTTATCCAAGGCCTTGCGTATTTCATTCATCGTTTCAACATCATGGATCCCCATTAAGTCAAAACGGAAACCATCAAGATGATATTCCTTTGCCCAGTAAGTGACTGAATCAACGATGAACTTACGCATCATTTTTCGTTCAGAGGCTGTATCATTTCCAACTCCGGTTCCATTCGCTAATGTTCCGTCTTCATTATAACGGAAATAATAACCTGGAACTAATTGGTGGAAATTCGATTCACTAACGGAATACATATGGTTATACACAACATCCATGACAACGCGAAGGTTCTGTTTATGAAGGGCTTGAACCATTTGTTTTACTTCCTTAATTCGTACCTTTGGTTCATATGGATTTGTTGAATAAGAGCCTTCTGGTGCATTGTAATTCTTCGGGTCATAGCCCCAATTATATTGCGGCACATCCAGCTTTGTTTCATCAACGGTGTGGTAATCATACATCGGAATAAATTGAACATGAGTCACACCCAGGTCTTTAATATGACTAAGTCCCGTTTTCACACCTTGCGGGCTCTTTGTACCAAGTTCAGTGACCCCCAAATATTTCCCTTTATGCTTAATTCCACTTTCTGCTTGGATCGATAAATCACGAATATGCAGCTCATAAAAAATAGCATCCTCCGCTTTTTTCAGAGCTGGTTTCTTAGTCGACCAGTTCTTTGGATTTGTACTTGTTAAGTCCACGACCACACCCTTATCACCATTTACCGTAACAGCACGTGCATACGGATCGACTGCTTCAGTCCACTTATCGCCAATCTTCACTTTATACGTATAAATCAAGCCATCCTGGTTCCCTTGTATTTCAAGTTTCCATGTTCCTTTCTTGGCTTGCTTCATAGTTATTTCTTTACCAACTTGATCGTCCCAGTTATCATACGTAACAAGCTTAGCTTCACTAGCTGTAGGGGCCCAAAGACGAAAAGCTGTCTTCTTTTTGGCGTACACATTCCCTAAGTCATTTCCATCGTAATAAAAAAGGGTGTCAAACTCTTCTGATCGAATGGCAGCTCCCATCTCCACATCAGCGGTTCCGAATAACTGCTTCGATATTTTATATGTTTTCTTCAAATCAAGATTATCTTTCGTAATTATTTTTACCCTATTTGTCGTCGTTTCATTTTCTTTATAGGCTTGAATTTCTTTAATTTGTACTCCCCCCAATGTAAACCCAGCAAATTTTCCATCATTTAATGAAAAAGGAAAATTGGTTTCTATCGTAATTTCGTTCATTTTATCAATTTTTGCACTGACGATTTTTGGCGTACGATCTATTTGCGATACATCATAATACACCCGTTCAACCCCTTGTGTAATCCAAATTTCCGCTGTGCCATCTTCATTGAACTTCGTAATAAAACGATCATTAAATTCCCTATTTGCCCAAGCATCTCCACCCTTGCTTTGACGAAGAATGAAACCGAGTTTCTTAATTCCCTCTTCATCCGATACGGTCAACTTGGCAATCTTTCCAAATTCATCTTCATCTGTGAAAGCTATCTCATGTCCATCTTTTCCGTCTGGCCACACCCATAGATTCCAACCTTGATACTGCTGGTCATAGCGGAAGTAGTGAATGGTCACGTCTATATGTTCATAGGAAGGGAAATCACGATATTCTCCATCTGGTGGCTCCATATACGTTCTAGGATCACCTGATTTGACCCAAACCTCTACCTCGCCACTACTAACGTCTATCCAACGGTCTTCTTCGCCATCCTTTTCCCATGATTCTGTACGAACGATAAAGCCAACACGTTTTGCGTCACTAGGTACCTCGATTTCCGCAATCTTTCCAAACTTATCTTCGCTGGTAAACGGATAGGCCTTTCCTTCTCCACCTTCAGGCCAGATCCAAAGTTCCCACTCTTTCTTGTCGTTCGCTGCTTCTTGATAATGAATCGTTACTTTCGTTGTATCCGCGTCAGCAAACGCTTGCACAGAAAACCCTGAAAAAATCATGGTTAGAATAAGTAATATAACCGTTAATGATATTTGTACTTTTCTTACCTCCATTGTTATCCCCCCTTCCTAATTATTAGAATATTCTATATTATCATTATAGTCAAAATGGCATTGTTTGCATATGGTGATTTTAAAAAATACTTGAGAGTACATTCCATTTTTTCTTGAATCCGTTAAGTAACCTTGTTGTTTGAGAAAGCTGAACTAGTGTTGTAAGCTATAACGACTAGTAGAAGCGCAAGGCAGACTTCTTTATTGGGAGTGATGACATTGACAACACTGAAATATGAATGGCGGAAAAGAGATAAAGAAATTTATCTACCTAAAAACAAACCAATATTAGTAGATATTCCACCGATGAAATACTTTATGTTGAAGGGAAAAGGCAATCCTAATAGTGAAGCTTTTAAAGAGGCTGTTCAAACATTATACGCATTGTCATATGCTATTCGAATGATGCCGAAGAAAGGATTTACACCGGAAGGCTATTTTGAGTACACGGTATTTCCATTAGAAGGAATTTGGGATTTGGATGAAATCGGAAGACAATTAGATAAATTGGATAAAGATCGATTAATATATAAATTAATGATACGGCAGCCTGAGTTCGTATCAAACGAACTCTTTATAATGGCCAAAAATGTCGCAGAAAAAAAAGTATCGGAAAAATTGTTAAATCAAGTTACATTTGAGGAAATTAAAGAAGGATTATGTGTGCAATGTATGCATATAGGGAGTTATGATGACGAACCAAGGACGTTTGCCATGATGGATGAGTTTAGTATAGAAAAAGGTGTACATCGTATTGACAAAAGACACCGAGAAATATACATAAGCGATGCACGAAAAACATCTGTTGAAAAATTAAAAACAGTCTTAAGATTTAAGGTATCGAACTGATTACTTAGTAGTGCACTTTTCTAAAGCTCTCAGGGAATTTGGCGTCACGGTGAACATTAAACGATGTCATTGCATTAAGATAGAGCGAGGGTTCCAAAAGGGTTAGGCCTTTTTTGAACCCCCGCTCTGACTGTTTGATATTTATTGAGAAACAACTGGTTCTATTTTTAGATCATCGTGTTTAACAAGTGCATGCTTCTCCCATTTTCGGCTCTTCCACCTGAAAAACATGATGATTGCCCGTGTCCACTCATCAGCTGCAATCGCAAGCCAAATCCCCGGTAAACCAAGATCAAGATGGAAGACAAAGAAATATCCTAGAGGGAGACTCATTCCAACCATTGAAAGTGCACCTATCAAGACTGGATATCTGGCGTCTCCTGATGCACGCAATGAATTGATCAGAACGATGTTTATCGTACGACCCGTTTCGAGCAGGATACTTAGCAAGAGGACACTTGCACCCATTCGAATAATCTCAGGGTCATCAGAGAACAGTCCCATCAATGGTTTTCGAAGTAGAATAACAATTACTACCATAGAAAACGTAACGGCTAATGCCCACTGGACGCTTTTCCACACCCGAAAGTACGCGTCATCTTTCCGATTTCCACCGACATAACGACCTACTATAATTGCTGTTCCCATCCCAATTGCCATAGCAAACAAGTAAATGAACATAGAGATGTTTGTAGCATATTGTCTTGCTGCTAGCGAGCTAGCACCGAGATAGGTTGCATAATATAAGAACACGATTTGGCATGCTTGATACATAATTTGCTCAAAGGCAGATGGCAAACCAATTTGTAGTATTTTACGAATGTACTCCCATGATAAAGTGAAATAATACTCCAGCCTCACGCGAACTTCCATCACTCGATACAGAAGCCAAAAGAATACAAGCAGCGCAAGAAATCGGCTAATGACTGAAGAAATAGCCGCACCTTGAACACCTAACTCAGGAAAACCAAATTTCCCGAAGATGAGTGCATAATTTCCTAGTATATGAATCACGTTCATCCCAAGTGAAACAAACATCGCTTCCTTCGTGAAACCATGAACGCGAATAATGGCAGCCAATGAATTAATAATTGCTTGTAGGAAAATGGCTCCTCCAACAATCTTTAAATAACTTTGTGCATAAAAGAGGATATCACCTGATAAGTTCAAACCTTGCATCATTCTCTCGCTATAAAAAACAAAAACAATGCTTATCATGATACCGACTATTAAATTAAGGACAACTGCGATTGCTGATATTTTAGCAGCTTCCAGAATTTTTCTTGAACCAATATACTGAGCAATAACGATGGCAGCACCATTACCAACCACTTCTAAGATAAGGATGGCAATATGGAGATATTGATTGGCAGCACCTACACCAGAAACAGCATCATCAGAAATTGCACTCAACATAAACGTATCGACAATCCCCATTAACATAAATAGAAAAATCTCTAAAAAAATAGGCCATGTAAGAGAGAATAGATTAAAATCCTTCTGCATCTTCGTTGAATTTTTAACCAAAATTTCACCTTCTTACTCTATATACTTTTTAAAACAAATAGTATCGTATCACAGTTCAATTGCAGATACACCTATTTTTTGAAATGTTTCCAAAAAATAATTATTTCCATATTAACTCATACCCTTTTTGTAGGAATAGGGTAGAAATTGAAGATTCTTACGTACTTCCTTGTGCAAAGACGTGTATTTGCGTTATCTTAGAATCACAAATCTAAATATAAAGGTGTGCGTACTTTTGCGAATTAACAAATATATTAGTGAGTCAGGGATTACATCAAGACGGGGTGCCGATAAGTGGATTGCTGAAGGAAAAGTGACAATTAACGGTATGACAGCTGAGCTAGGCAGCCAGGCTGAGCCAGGTGATGATGTGCGAGTGGATGGGAAACCGGTTATCATTGAACAACAAAGTGTATACCTTGTTCTCAATAAACCAGTAGGCATTACGAGCACGACGGAAAAACATATTAAAGGGAATATTGTTGACTTCGTGAACCACCCATTGCGGATTTTTCATATAGGGAGACTTGATAAAGATTCAGAAGGGTTAATCTTGCTCACGAATGATGGCGATATCGTAAATGAAATTCTACGATCTGAAAACAAACATGAGAAAGAATATATTGTACAAGTAGACAAGCCAATCACCGATTCATTCTTAAGGAATATGGCTTCAGGCGTAGATATATTAGATACGAAGACTCTTCCATGTAAAGTCATTCAACTTTCTAAAAACAGTTTCAAAATAATACTGACACAAGGCTTAAATCGGCAAATTCGTCGTATGTGCTCTGCTCTTGATTATCAAGTAGTAAGTTTGCAGCGAATTCGTATCATGAATATTGAGCTTGGTGGGCTTGCAGTAGGACAGTGGCGTGATCTCACTAAGGCTGAAAAGGAAGAATTATTTTCTGAGCTCAACTACACGCCTCGAAAACGATAATTCTACAAAAAAAGGGTGTCCCAAAAGCAAAGGGTCAGACCCCGCAACAACTAAATACCGTATAAGATAAGTGTATGAAACACTACATACTGATTTAGAGTGCGAGGTCAGACCCTTATGAGACTCTTTCACGATTATGACTTAGGTATATTACATGTAACAACTATTTCACGATCCATCACATGAAACTTGATCCGTCCATCATATCTTTTGACAATTTCTTTTACAATAAATAACCCCTGTCCTCTTATCTTGCCTGCCTTTTCTTTCTTCGTTGAAAAGCCTCTTTCAAAGATATTCTCTATCACCTTTTCATTCATAGCAGGTCCAGTGTTCTTCACTTCAAATAAGTATTGGCTGTTACTTACTTTACAGGCTACTTTAATTCTCCGATCGGGTTCTGGAAGTTCAATTGTGGCCTCAATCGCATTATCAATTAAATTAGACAGAATTTTTATCAAATCAGTCGACTTAATGTTTGAGAATGAATCATTGGATATATCAAACTCGATTTCTATTGTATGGTTTTCTGCGGTAAGCTTTTTTGTTTCCATTAATACAGATAAACCTGGGTTGTTTACATTCAAGTTAATATTTTCAATCGCATGTACTTCTTTAAAGAGATGTGCTAAATACTCTAGAGCTTTTTCATGATTGCCTAGCTTCAACAAACCGTGGATGACTTGGATATGGTTAGAAAAGTCATGTCGTAAAGACTGCACAGAAGAGATTAAAGAACGGAACTCCGATTGATATGTTACTTCTGTTTCGCCCACTTCTTTTTTTAACTCCCTTTGGTACCACTTTTCGATGATTAAAAAGGATAAAAGTAAAACTACTACGAACAATCCGTTAAAAATCAGCATATGTGAATTATTCTTTAATACATTGTTACTGATATGATTGAGCGCTTCTGTACTTATATCAATAGCTAGAAAGCCAATGATCTCTTTTTGGTTATCAATAATAGGTGTCCCAACGGTAAGATATTGTCCAAATACTGGATCATTAATAACGCTCGTATAAAACGCTTCCCCCTTATATGCTTGTGCAACCTGCTTTTCTGGAACGGTACACACCAATCCTATTTCTACATTTTCTGAATTTGGCATTCCTGCTACCATGACTCTCGATATTCTAGGATTATCAACCGCCAGTGAATAGAGATGCAAAACACCAATCTTTTCTCTCACGTCATCAAAGTATTCTTTAAGCGCATTATATTCTTTCCCTTTTACTGGATTTTCAAGAAACTTCTTGTACAACTCTATATCCATAGAAGCAGCGATGCTCTTTGCTCTCTCTACATTGTGGACAGCAATCGATTCTTCTATCGTCTTTTTAATAGTAAAATAAGATGCAAGTATATTCACACCTGTGAAGAATACGACTAAAAATAGTGCCAATCCAAAAATCAATTTTACTTTTGTTTTTTTCATATGAACGTTTTTTCCAACCTTTATTATGGATTTCTAGAGTAGATAAAGTGAAACTGCCTTATATCAACTTAATGATATCGTACGTTTATTCTACTATATTTTAAAGGGTTACATAATAAAAGAAGGCTTTTCTAAATATCCAAGGGAAGGTAGAACGCAATAATGGAAGGAATATTAACACCTATCCTTCCATCGAAATATTACATATTTCCCCAACGATAAAGTGAAACTTCAATCAGTGGGGGGTTTATTTACTGCTCGTTAATGCGGGATAAATCCCTAGTAGGGCGTTAGCTTGCCTTTAGCCATGGGGATGGTCAGTTAATATTCTTTTTCCCGACAAGAATGTCCATAATTTCATCTGTCGGAATGATGAATTCTACTGAGCCCATATAGCCTGGTGCTACCTCAAATTGATCAAAGACAATAACTAAATTGTTCTGTTTATTAACGTAAAACTTTTGATTTCTATCAATTTGTTCAAATCTTACCGGATCTTCTTCACTAACCCAATAAATTTTATTCGGATCTGCTTTCATCTGCTCAGCTATCTGAGCTTTGATATTTTCACTTAGTACATCTACATAGCTGTCATTTTTAAATAAACTTTTTAAGGTGAGTAAGACTTGATTTTTTTATCTATTGTATCGAACTGCATTTCTGTAGAAGAAGAAGCCTGGGTAATGACGTTATAGCGGCGAATTGAGAATATGGTATCATTGTCATTCAGTACTTCATACCCACTAGTGACAGCCATATTTGCATTTTCTCCTTCTTTAAGTTCTGCCAACGTGTTTGTAAACTCTTGATACAATTGCTTACTTTCTTCAATATATTTTTCATTCAATGAAGCTTCCAGACCTGAATTGTCCAAACCAGAAATCTCGGGTACTTTAATATCCACGCTTGCATGGTTATCCTTCTCTTCTTTCCGTTCCTGGAGCGTAATTACGTCAATGACCTTGCCGATAATCGGAATATCTGACATCGCGTTGGCAGCTGAAGGACTCAAATTGACCGTTGTCATTAACAAAATAGCAGCAGCGACTGTACCTATTGACCATTTATATGCTACTTTCTTCTTTTTAACGGGAGTTTGAAGCGCACGATTGATAACATCATTTAACTCCTCTGGAATAGGTATCATATAACGATCTTTTAATTTTTCTAAATCTTTGTCCACCTTCTATGCCCTCCTAAATCCATTAATCTTGTCGCCAGAGATTAATGCCTTTTTAATCGATTCTTGAATAATATCAAGGGCGCCATCTTTATTTTTTACATAGCTAAAAGCTAACCGGTAGTAGTTTTCCTTTTTTTCAGTAATTGTTGTGATAAGTAATTGACGGATATCCTGAATCATTACATGAAAGAGCTCCTTTTCTTGAAGTTGGTACGTACCATTTGATGTTACATTGGATAGACGTGTGAAAATCTAAAAAGGTTTGTACCGTCAATAAAAAAGCATTAGTAAAATTTACATGTTAAAAAAGTAAGAAATTTGTAGTTTCCTGAAACAAATCTTTTCCTTCAAACGTCTATCTGATAGACTGATAGTATAAGGGGACTCGTAATATGAAAATGAAAATGAACCAATTAAAAAGAATCAAATTTAAACGTGTTTTTACGTTATTAGTATGTATATTCGTACTAGTATTATCCATAAGATATGTTATTTCTGAAAGAGCGCAAGCCACAGTAAAAAAAGAGACAGAAATTTTTACAGATGCAAAGTATCCGACAGTAGAAATGCAAACATTGATTAAAGACCAAACTCATGGGGGATATTCAGTTAATTATCCCACATTACAAATAAAAGAAATTGATCAAACCTTAAAGGCTTATGTAAATGAAGAGATCGCCAACTATCAGCAAGCGATTGCACAGAAAAAGATCCCAAAGGAAACCTCAACTGAGTTAACAATTACATACGATATCACTCATTATAGTGAACAAACGATAACCATTCTATTTAATGAATATCAATTTACTGGTGGTAAATTAGGAGAGCCGTCAATCCAAACATTTACCTTTGATCTTCCATCACAAAGACTGATTTCATTACAAGATATCTTCTATGAAAATAGTGATTATCTGAACAGTCTATCGATGATTGCTTTTACCGAATTGAAGAAGAGTAAAAAACTTGCAGAATCAGAGACTTTAAAAGCGAAAACTGAACCGAAGCTTGAAAATTTTAGCCAATTTTCTATACTTGGAGATACCATTGTCTTGTACTTCCAGCCATTTCTAGGATCAAATGGGTATTCTAAAACACAATCAATTGCTATTAAAAAGGCTGTATTTGATTCCATTCTTAAAGATTCTTACAAAAACACCAAAACGAACAAAAACAAGATTGAAGAAGCTCCACCCATTCATATTGTGACGGAACTTCCAAAGCCAAGTGGAATTGACCCTACTAAAAAAGTTATCGCCCTTACCTTTGATGACGGTCCAAGTAAAGAACCAACAACTTTAATCCTCGATGCATTAAAAGATTCTGACAGTCACGCCACATTCTTTGTACTCGGAAGTCGCGTTCAATACTATCCAGAAATCATTCAAAGAATGCTTGAGGAAGGCAATGAGGTTGGCAATCACTCTTGGGATCATCCGCAGCTGACCCGCTTGACTGAAGAACAAGTCAAACATCAAGTGTGGGACACTCAAGCAATTATTAAAAAAGTAAGTGGTTATGAACCCGTTCATATTCGTCCACCTTATGGGGCGATTGACGACAGTGTTCGTCAATGCTTAGGGGGAATGGGTGTTTCCCTTTGGAGTATTGATCCAGAAGATTGGAAGCTACGAAACAAAGACCAAATTGTTCAGTTAGTATTAAGCAAGGTTGCGGACGGTAAGATTATCCTTATGCATGATATTTATGCTACGAGTGCTGAAGCTGCCGTTGAAATCATTAAACAGCTTAAAGCACAAGATTATCAATTAGTGACAATTTCTGAGCTCGAAGAAGTGAAGAAACAGCGGCAAGAGGCTATACCAAGTAAGGGATGATCAAGGCACATGTTTCCAAGCCAGAGCCTGTACATATTCCTGCCAAACTATGTCGCACGATAAAATAGTAAGGTCAAAAACCCCCGCCCAGATTTTATTGTAGGCGGGGGTTATTTGGCTTGTTTAAGGAAGGTGAATGACCGTACAAATGCTCCACACAATATAGACTGTATTTCGGGTAGGGCACACTTTATGAGCAGTAGGAGTCACAAATTACAAACGTGAAACCTTCGTATTAAAATTTCATGAATCTTTTTCTCTAGGTTATTCGTATTAATTGATGAAGTAATAGGACAACTAACTTTAAAAGGGGATGCTTTATGGGTAACATCTTTCTATTTACACTTATTATCGGGATCGTGTCTTCACTGATTCTTTTACCTATTTACAAACGCAAAAAATCAAGTGAAAAAGAGGATAAACAGCTAAAAGGTGGTTTTTTGATAGCTGTGGTGATCTTGTTAGTACTCATTATGTTTTCATTCTACTATCTAACTAATCTGGATAGAAACCTATCTTCTTTATGGCTGTTGGCAATTATTATCACCGCTGTAGGAGCAGTACTCGCAACTGGTAAGGAAAGAATAATTAAATCCGTTCTATTCGTTGGATGTCTCATCATCGCAGCCTATTTCCTAACGGCAGGTCTGTTTAATGCAGATGAAAAATATGACAAGGTAAAAATGGCAGAGGAAATAGAAATCAAAACGTTCGATGAGAAAGCAACACCTGCTAGTGTTCCACCACAATTTGCACGCAATAAAATGAGAAAGGCATTTGGCCAAGTCCCAAATACAAGCTATTACGAGCTTGGAAGCCTACAAATCCAAAAGGTAAACGAGGATTATGTCTATATTGCGCCCGTTGAATTTTCGGGAATTTTCAAATGGTGGAAAGGAGAACAAACTCCTGGCTATTTTACTTTAAGCGCTACTGATTCTACAGCTAACCCTAAATTCGTAAAGGAAGAAATGGTTTTCACTCCTTCCTCTTATTTTGATAAAAACATTGAGCGTCATATTCGGATGCAATATCCAAAACATATCTTTTATGGGGATGCACAATTAGAGATTGACGATGAGGGAAAACCTTATTATATCCGTTCGTTCGGCGAATTTATTTCTGCCCGCAATGGATTTTCCGTTAAAGGTCTTGTCGTAGTAAATCCTAAAGATGGTGAAGCAAAAGCGTATAATTTAGCTGATGTTCCCGAGTTTATAGATGGTGCTGTTTCACCTGAAGTAGTCAGCTTACAAAACAGCTATTTTGGGAACTATGTCCATGGATTTTGGAATAGTAAATTTGGTAAACAAGACGTGAAACTCCCTTCAGACGAAGGAACTGAGTCCAATGTAACGCCAATTTTCAGTGAAGATGGCGATATGTATTATTTCACTGATTTCACCAGCCCAAAAGAAGGCGTGGATTCCATGCTCGGCTACTCACTTACCAACTCAAGAACTGGAAAAGCGACGTACTATACGGGTAATCTTGAAGAATCATACATGGATTCACAGGGAGCTTTGCAAATTATCGAAAAGAAATTCATTGAAAAGAAATGGCATGGGGAGATGTCTGTTCTTTATAACTTTTACGGAGAAGCAAGCTGGCTAACACCTGTACTTGATTCTAACGGTTTTCTGCAAAATTACTTTATCGTATCAGCAGCTAATCCGGAAATTTCTGTATATGGAATCACTCCAAACGAAGCATTAAGACAATATAAAACAGCCTTGCAAAGAGGTGGAGGAACGGTTGACGGAAGCTCCAAAGCAGAGGAAAAGCAATTAAGTGGAACCGTGATACGAGTGTATAAAGAAAGGGCCGGAGACTTTACTGTTGTTTCTTTTTTATTAAACAACCAACAAAGCTATATCATTTCTTCTGAAAAAAGCCCAAAATCCATCTACTTAAAAGAAGGAGACAAGGTAAACGTTACCTACTTAGAGACTGGTGAGGAATTCTTGCCTGCGAAAGATCTAGTGATTGAGGGACTGGAGTAACCTTATCCTATTAGAAACGCAAAACACGATGAAGTGATTAAAGCCTTCATCGTGTTTTTATTGATAATTTAGTTGATTTAATTTGAAGCTTTTCTTTTTTCAGCTAAATCAGTAGCAAGTTGGATCGTACGTTTCTTATTCAATGGATATAAGAATGTTAAAATTAAGAATACAATTAGAAGGATGACCGCCGGCACTAAAGTAGCTAGTGCATGAATACCATCTAATGCGCCTTGCGTTTGCGCTTCACGAGTTGCATCGTACCCAACAGCTGCAATCGCAAAACCACCTACACCACCAGCAATTGCTTGGCCCACTTTACGAGCAAATGAATAGATAGAATACACCGTTCCATCTTCACGTAAGCCTGTTAAGTATTCATGGTAATCGATCACGTCTGTTACGAATGCCCAAACCACTAAATTAAAGAATCCATATCCAAACATTGCAACAGTTAATAGAGAAATAAATTGAGTAGCAGATATGTTAGGTAAGAAGTATAAAAGAGCATATACAACGGCTGCCAATAACACACCTGCTGCTGCTACTTCTTTTTTACCAAACCTAGCAACTAATGGTTTCACCATTGGCATAGCAATAAATGTAGTGGCTGTTCCAATAAATCCTACGATACTTAATGCTGCAGCCGTACCAAAATAATCTTTAAATAAATACACGTTAACTGCGCCCGTAAGCATGAAACACACTAAAAATATTAGAGCTGAGGCAAGAAGCCAAATTAACGGTTTGTTTTTCATAAGACCTTTTACTGTTTGACCTAAATTACCTTTTGGCTTGTCAGTTTCAGGTGCGACAATACGTTCAGTCGATAATTTATAACATGCCATATAACAAGAGATAGAAAGAATACCAAAGATAATGGCTCCCATTAGAAAACGGTCTGAATCTGCCTTATTATCTACAAATAAGATCAATGGGCCAACTACATTAATAATTAGACCTGCCATCGCACCACCCAAAGCTCTGAAAGTGGATAAAGATGTACGTTCAACAGGATTACTTGTAATTACAGACGCCATTGAACCGTAAGGAATATTAACAGTACTGTACAAAGTTCCCCAGATAATGTATGAGACAAAAGCATATGCCAGATAAAACCCATCAGACATACCTGGAATGTGAACAAACATTAATACGCCTGAAATAACGAGTGGGAAAGACATTCTGAAAATCCATGGTTTAAATTTACCATTCTTCCCTGCTTTTCTTGTATCAATGAAACGACCCCATGTAACATCCGCTACAGCATCCCATAATCGGGCAACTAAAAAGAGCGTTCCCACAGTGGCTGCATTAATATGAAAAACGTCTGTGTAGTAAACCATTAAGAATGAAGCAACAAGAATAAAGAAGAAATCATTCCCGAAATCACCAAACAAATAACCAAGTTTATCTCTCATACCAAACTTTCTATTTACCCCATTTGTTGTTCCTGTTTCTTGAGCTAGTTTCCTGGCAGCTTGACCCATTTTTTACCCCTCCATTTAAAAGAAATATTCACCAACAATCCCTATAAAATTCCCAATTTTCAGTTAGTAAATTATAAATAATTACCAAATTGAGAATTAACCACATGCAGATTTACCTTCCCCTTTGAAGACTGTTCTAAGTTCTATAAATTGGAAACCCTTTCAAAAGTGTATAAAAAAATTTAATTGCATCTCGAGATAGGTAGTTAATTAGTTTAATAAACTAATTAACTACTGTATAAGTAGAATATCACCCTCTTTTACTCCCGTCAACAATAAATTTGTAAGCGCTACAAAAACATTTCAAAGGAGAACATCAAGTAGTATTAAGAAGGATCAGATACTTTATTAAAAATTAGTGATTCCTTATGAACCACAGTAATAGCAGCAAAAGTCACTCTTTTATTACATCCAAATATTTATAGTTTCACAACCGTTTGAGTAACTACTTGGACAAAGCCTTTATTAATAAGCGGAATATTGCCCAAGTTTTCCTATTACACATTTTTCGAGGAATCATCTGCAATGGTTTCTTGCCTCATATACATATAGACGGTTCATCGTCGTCTTTAGCACAATTTTCCTCTACATGTTAAGTGTCCTTTGCGACCTTTTCTAAACTTAAAATATACAAAAAGAGCGATTTTATTATATTTAAATAACGATTATTGGAATCTGGCCCTTTTGAACACCCATTTTAAAAAGCTTTCGTTTATTTAATCATTTGTTTAACTAAATCTCTATTCCGCTTTTTAAAGATTTCGTTATGTGAAGAGACCATTGCACTTTTACTAGCGTCAGGTTGTATAAATTGTTTAGCCTTGTTGACGGCGTTTGCTGCATCTTGGAAAGCACCAGCAATTAAATGGACTTTCCCCTCGTATTGTAGAATATCTCCACAAGCGTATAGTCCATCTATTGAAGATTCGCTAGTAGCATTGCCGGCAATATAATAATTTTCTGCTAGAGCAATATTTAATACACTATTTTCAAGTAGTGCCGCATCACTTTCATAACCATGATTAATAATGACTTCATCAATTGGCAGATATGAAACCTCTCCTGTTTCAGAATTAGTCAGTTCAACACGTTCAATGACTTCATGATTCTCACTAGCCATTAGTTTTGTTATTGACGTATTAAAGAAACAAACTGCAGAACTTTGCATTAATTGTGTTACTTGTGATTCATGGCCTGCTAATGCATCCTTCCTATATGTTACATACACTTTTTTGGCAATCGGCTCTAATTCATTGGCCCAATCGATTGCAGAATTGCCTCCACCTGATATGATCACTGTTTTATCCCTGAATCGTTTTAAAGACTTTACTGTATAATTTAAATTGGTTACTTCAAACCTTTCCGCACCTTCTATTTTTAGCTTTTGCGGATTTAATATTCCACCCCCAACAGCAACAATCACTGTTTTCGAGTAATGTGTTTGGCCAGAGGAAGCTTGTAAGACAAAAATGCCATCTTCATTACGGCTGATCGACTCTACCTTTTCATTCAACACAACTTTTGGGTTAAAGGTCAATCCTTGCTCAACAAGTTGTTCAATTAATTTTGCTCCTGGTATTGGCGTCAGGCCTCCAACATCCCAAATCATTTTCTCAGGATATACATGAATTTTCCCACCTAATTGGGGTTGATATTCAATAAGCTTCGTTTTCATTTCTCTAAGTCCACTATAAAAGGTTGAGTAAAGCCCTGCTGGCCCTCCTCCAATTACGGTCACCTCAAATAGTTCTTGCTGTTCCATCCCATCCACTCCTCAACACTTAATTATTAATGATTATCATTCTCAATAAAGAATACATCCTATTCTTTACTTTTGCAATAAAATAATGGTTGACAGTAGAAATAGATAGATTTATATTAGGTATGTGTTTGAAATTGATAATCATTATCAACTAATTAAGCTTAGATGTTCCAAAAGGAGGTTGCAACGTGGCACGCCTATATACAGATGACCTAAACATTGGTTATGGGGAACGGTTAATTGTAAAAGATCTTAATATAGAAATTCCAGATAAAAAAATTACTACCATCATTGGTTCCAATGGCTGTGGAAAATCAACACTATTGAAAGCTATCACTCGAATTATTCCCCATCAATCTGGAGCAGTCGTGTTAGATGGAGGAAATATCTCAAAAGAGAGCACGAAAATACTTGCAAAAAAAATGGCGATTCTGCCGCAAACACCAGAAAGTGCAAGCGGATTAGCAGTTGGAGAGCTAGTATCTTATGGCCGCTTTCCTTACCAAAAGGGCTTTGGCCGATTAACTAAAAAAGATTATGAAGTTATTGATTGGGCTCTTGAAGTTACAGGAACGAAGGAGTTTAAATACCGTTCGGTAGATGCACTTTCAGGCGGTCAACGCCAACGCGTGTGGATTGCTATGGCTCTAGCACAAGAAACCGAAATGATTTTTCTAGATGAACCTACAACTTATTTAGATATGGCGCATCAGTTAGAAGTTTTGGAACTTTTGCAAACACTAAATAAAGAACAGAAGCGTACAATTGTTATGGTCCTTCATGACTTAAACCAAGCTGCCCGATTTGCTGACTATATTATCGCATTGAAAGATGGTGAAATCGTTAAAGCAGGAAGTTGTGAAGAAATTATCACCCAAGATGTATTAAGAAAAGTATTTCAAATCGATGCTGAAATTGGTAGAGATCCAAGAACAAATAAACCAATGTGTTTAACTTATAATTTATTAAAAGGAGATTCATATCATGAAGAAACTATTCTTTCCGATTACCCTACTACTATTGCTAGTTATTAGTGCATGTAGTAATAACACAACACAAGATGAGAGTAAAAAGGATGCAAATCAAGAAAAAAATCCAGAAACCATTACATACGAATCTGAAAATGGGCCGATTGAGGTTCCTGCTGATCCACAGCGTGTAGTTGTGCTTTCCAGCTTCGCTGGGAATGTAATGTCATTAGGAGTTAACCTTGTAGGTGTCGATGATTGGTCTAAGATGAATCCAAATTTTGAAGAAAAACTTAAAGGCGTTGAAGCAGTAACAGATGAGAGCTTAGAAAAACTAATTGAATTAAAGCCAGATTTAATTATCGGTTTAGACAATGTTAAAAATGTTGATAAGTTAAAAGATATTGCTCCGACTGTAGTATATACATACGGTAAAGTAGATTATTTAACACAGCATATTGAAATAGGCAAACTGTTAAATAAGGAAAAAGAGGCACAAGCTTGGGTTGATGATTTTAAACAACGTGCACAAGCTACCGGTGAAGAAATTAAAGCCAAAATTGGTGAAGACGCAACTGTTTCTGTCATTGAAAACTGGGATAAACAGCTATATGTTTACGGCGATAATTGGGGTCGTGGAACTGAAATTTTATATCAAGAGATGAAGTTAAACATGCCAGAAAAAGTTAAGGAAACAGCCTTAAAAGATGGTTGGTATGCATTATCGTTAGAAGTACTTCCTGAATTTGCTGGTGATTATGTGATTTTCAGTAAAGATTCAGATACAGACAATTCATTCCTAGAAACAGATACGTATAAGAACATTCCAGCTGTTAAAAACAATCATGTATTTGAGGCAAATGCTAAAGAATTCTACTTTAATGACCCACTAACTTTAGAATTACAATTAGACTTCTTTAAAAAATCATTTCTAGGTAACTAAGTTTTAGAAAGAGGATCTCCCATAAGGAAAGGGTCAAGCCCTATTACTGGGACATCCTCTTTTATTTTTTGGATTAACAGGCAATACGCCTACCTCCATTTTTAGAGCTAGTAAGATGCACTAAAATTTACCTTTCTGATTTCAAAGGATTAGTAGAACCAATCGGGTTCTCCATATCGCTCACCTTCTAATTAGCAGAGATTATTACAACACTAATTTAAAAGGGCGATAAATAAAAATCCCTACTTATTGAAGGTTCACTTTATAAAAGGAAAGATGAGAGACTTATGAAAAAAGATAAACAGCGATCTACTCAACTATTCATTAAATTTGTAGCAGCATTCTTTTTATTTGTTAGTATGTTTATTGTTTCCATCGTATTTGGCGCTGCTGACACTTCGATTAAAGATGTTTGGCTAAGCCTTACATCTAATACCACTAGCAGTGCTATTTCGATTATCCGCGAAATTCGTTTACCGCGGGAAGTTGGCGCCATTTTTGTTGGCGCAGCATTAGCGGTTTCAGGTGCTATCATGCAAGGTATCACAAGAAATCCACTCGCTGATCCAGGTTTGCTTGGTTTATCAGCGGGAGCGAATACAGCTTTAGCGATCACTATTGCCTTTATCCCTTCCGTAAATTACTTTGGTATCATGATAGCTTGTTTTATAGGAGCAGCTGTAGGTTCCTTCTTAGTTTTTGGGATTTCCACCATGAAAAAAGGTGGTTTTTCTCCACTCCGAATTGTTTTAGCTGGGTCTGCCATTTCTGCTTTTCTATATGCAATCGGCGATGGCATTAGCATTTATTTTAAAGTGGCTAAAAATGTTTCCATGTGGACATCTGGAGGATTGATTGGAACAAATTGGGCGCAGCTCCAAGCAATTATCCCTATCATTTTAATCGGAATTGTTATTTCCATTGTTCTCTCAAGACAATTGACAATTCTAAGTTTAAATGAAGAA
The DNA here is from genome assembly GCF_001510645.1 of Paenibacillus sp. FJAT-29882. Lineage (GTDB taxonomy): Bacteria > Bacillota > Bacilli > Bacillales > DSM-1321 > Peribacillus. The sequence continues at coordinate 75,892 of NZ_LMVB01000005.1, forward strand.
GTCGCTGTAGGATTAGGTCAAAAAACAACACAAATAAAAGTGATTCTGTTTGTTGTGATTATCCTCCTTGCAGGTGCTTCTGTGGCGCTAGTCGGAAATATGGCTTTTATCGGCTTAATGATCCCACATATTGTGCGAGCAATAGTCGGGACTGATTATCGCTCTATTATTCCTATGTCAGCCATTTTAGGCGCTACTTTTATGCTTCTTGCTGATACACTTGGACGGACGATGTACTCTCCTTATGAAACACCAGTGTTTGCTATCGTTTCACTAATCGGATTACCTTTCTTCCTAATTATCGTTCATAAAGGGGGCAAGGCTTTCTCATGATTCAGCCATCATTAATTAGAAAACAACGAATCATTTTATTTATTTTACTTTTACTAATTTTACTAACGACCATTATCGGAATGGGATTGGGCTATGCTTCCCTTTCCTATGATCGCCTTCTTCCCACACTAATTGGCCAAGGTACGTTTAAAGAAGAATTTGTGCTATTTTCTATTCGATTACCGCGAATTTTTATTACAGTATTAGCAGGAATGGCGCTTGCTTTATCTGGTGCTATTTTACAAGGGGTCACACGCAATGATTTAGCAGACCCTGGCATTATCGGCATTAACTCTGGAGCAGGATTAGCCATTACCGTGTACTTTCTATTCTTCCCAATAGATGTTGGTTCATTTGTGTATATGCTACCATTAGTCGGGTTTGCTGGTGCATTACTAACAGCCTTCTTCCTATACATCTTGTCATATAATCGCAAGGTAGGTTTGCAACCAACGAGGTTCGTATTAGTCGGAGTTGGTTTATCCATGGCTCTTTCCGGAGCAATGATCGTACTTATATCAGCTTCAGAACGAGAAAAAGTCGATTTTATTACGAAATGGTTAGCCGGAAATATTTGGGGAACGGATTGGCCTTTCATTTTGGCTATGCTTCCGTGGTTAGTCATTCTCATTCCATTTACTTTATACAAAGCAAATCGTTTGAATATCCTTGGATTAAGTGAGCCAGTGGCAATCGGTGTTGGTGTTTCTATCGAAAAAGAACGTATCGTATTGCTTTTAACAGCCGTTGCTTTAGCTGCTTCTGCCGTTTCTGTTACAGGTGGAATTGCTTTTATTGGCCTTATGGCTCCACATATTGCCAAAGCATTAGTCGGCCCACGAAATCAATTATTTATCCCAGTTTCCATTCTCATGGGCGGTTGGTTATTATTACTCGCTGATACTATCGGTCGTAATATAGTCGACCCTGATGGTATTCCTGCAGGTATCATGGTTTCGTTAATCGGTGCTCCTTATTTTATGTATTTACTATTAAAAAAATAAACAAAGAGCCAGACCTACTCTATGTCGTTTATCTAGTGTGTACATGACACGATAAACGGTATCGAGTAGGTCTGACCTTTTAGTGTAACTAATTCAATCTGCAGCTGACTAACGTTTATCTTGCATTAGGTCGCTTACCCTCTGAAATAAATCCATTGATTCTTTCTACAAGCTCGGGAAGTTCACTCATCGTATTAATTGTAAAATCTGCCCCATTTCGCATAAAAGAGTTTGCTGTTTTAGAAATGACAGCTTCTTTATCAGATTCTGATAAACGATTAAATTCATTTAAGCTTAAACCCATTTCAGAGCTGCCGATTATGACGCCAACTGACCAGACTCCTGCATGAACCCCCTCTTTAATATCTGAGACAGTATCCCCTACTTTTACGACCTTCCATGATGCTGATAGTTTGAGTCGCTCCATATTTCGATAAATCATATAAGGATACGGTCTTCCAAGCGAATGTGTTTCATCAGGGGTAATATAACAATCTGGGCTGTAGCCTTTCTTCAAAGCATTAGGAACAACGACATCCATCATCGTATTTGTATACCCTGTTGTTGAACCAATTTTCAAACCTTGATTTCTCAAAACTTCAACTGTCTCAATCACCTCAGGAATCGGATCCGTATACTCTGATAATGAAGCCATAAGTGCGGGTTCAAATTCAGCATATAAATTCTTTACATCTTGTTCACTATATACTCGGCCATATGTTTCTTCCCACAGGGCAGATACTCTAGGCATAGATAACATCTCACGAATATGGTCAATTTTCAGCATCCCCATTGGAGCTCTTGCTTCTTCCATCGTTACGTCAATTCCTGCATTCTTAAAAATATCCACAAATACATTCACTGGTGCAAAGCATCCAAAATCAACTGTTGTTCCAGCCCAATCAAATATTACGCCTTCAATTTTATTCATTTTGTCACCACTCCCATGTATTCTTCTATAATATTGCATAATTCTTGAATATCTTCTTCATAGATTTCACCGATATTTCCAATTCGGAATGTATCTACGTCTGTTAGCTTCCCTGGATAGATGACATATCCTCGCTCTTTCACAAATGAATAAAAGTCTACAAAGTTGAAATGTTCATTTGGAAAAAGAAATGTTGTAATGATAGGTGATTGTTTTTCATCTGAAATATAGGCATGGATCCCTACTTTTTCAAGTCTCTCTCTTAAAATCTGATTATTACTTTGATATCGAGTAAATCTAGCAGAAATACCACCTTCTTCTACTAATTCATCAATTGCTTTAGAAAATGCAGCCACTACATGCGTAGGCGAAGTATAGCGCCATTTCCCATCTTGGTCCATTTCTTTCCATTGATCAAATAAATCTAATGACAAACTGCGGGCATTTCCTTCACATGCTCTAAGTTTCTCTAATTTAGCAATGACAAACCCGAATCCAGGAACACCCTGAATACATTTATTTGCACTGCTAATTAAATAATCAATTCCTAGATCAGGAACATTAATTTCCATTCCGCCAAAACTACTCATGGCATCAATAATTAATGTTTTTCCATATTCCTCAGACAGATTTGAAATCATTTCAATTGGATTTAAAATGCCTGTCGTTGTTTCACAATGCACCATGACGATATGTGTAATTTCCTGATCTTCTTCTAGAATGTCCCTGATTTCCGCTTCATTTGGGTATTCATTGTATGCGACACTGTATTCGCCAAAATTTAGGCCAATATATTGAGCCATTTTTACTACACGTTCACCATATGCGCCATTCGTTACGATTAAAACCTTATCCTGATTCGAAATGGTAGAAGTCATCACCGATTCAACAGCAAACGTACCACTTCCTTGCATGAGTACTACTGTATACTCTTCTTTAGAAGCACCTGCAAATTCAAGAAGTTGGGTTCTTATTTTTTGTGTGATTTCTTTATAGTCATGATCCCAAGTACAACGGTCAAAGAGCATCTCTTCTTTTACTGCGCTTGTTGTAGTTAATGGACCTGGTGTTAGAAGTTTATAGTTTTTCATACAATCACTCCCTAATCATTTATTTTGCTGATTTGAAAAATTGTTGATGTTGCTCTAATAATTCGATGGTTAATGGCTTTTCAAATTTCATTGAATGTGCTGGTTTGTTATTAGCTCCAACTGTTTCACCTTCATAAAGTGCAACTGGATAATTCGTTATTAAATTTTTTCTCGCATCTTTTATAATCACTTCTGCCATTTCCATTGCTAACTTCGTTGTCGCATCATCTTTCTTAACAACAGCAACGGATTCAGTTAATGAAAAATTCCCTTCAATTGGATCGATATAATCAATTGGTAACCCTGACTCTTTCGCTACAACTGCTTGGTGACGCAATCCAAAACCAGCAGCGACTTCCCCAGCTTGTACTTTCTTGATTGGGCCTGATCCTGAACTTTCAAGATGTGGACCACTATTTGCAATTAAATCATGAAGAACTGCTTTCCCTTCTTCTTCTCCATATTGATTAATGACTGCTTGAACTAACAGCCAACCTGTTGATGAGTCCAAAATATTAGGAATCGACACGAGTCCTTGAAATTCCGGTTTCGTTAAATCTTTAATGGAAGTAGGCATCGTTAAGCCTTTTTGCTTGATTACTTCTGTATTCACAAAGATTGAACCCGTATTCGCTAAAACTGGCGTGTAAAACGGTGGATATTTCTCTAATGGATTTGTTTGAAACGATAAATCGGCAAACATGGAATGTTTTTCTTGCGCACTTTCTACAAAATAAGAACTCATTGTTACTAAATTAGCTTCAATTTGATCTCCCTCTGCCAGTAGCTTTCCACCTAATTCAGATGTACCTAACGATTGAAGAATATACTTTCCGTCGTATCCCGCGTCATTTAAAGCACTTTCCATAGCCATTGTGGCCTCTTCATCACCATTTGTATAAATCACGACTTTTTTTGATCCATCGTCTTTATTACTGGTACAAGCAATTAATGCAAATACTAAACCTAGAACAAACAGAGACAACATAATTCCCTTCACCGTTTTAAACATCATTTTCCCTCACTTTACTTTACATAGTTAATAGTTAACGATTTATCCCGGTTTAACAGGCGGTACCCCCACACACTGATGAAAGTTTCACTTTGTTAATTGTTTCTTTTGAAGATAATCACAAAGTAACTTAATAAATAAATTTGTAATGAAGATCAGTAAAGATAAGACAAATATTTCATTGAATTTAGCGAAATGCTGTAGCTCTTTAATTTCGCTAGCTACTAACGAAGTTTGAGCTGTGACCAAAAAGATAATCCCGCTAACTGTAACCATTGAATTGATAAAATAGTAGCTAATCATCTCAATCACTGTCGATGCTGAGCTTGGTAGAATTACTCGATAGATTGTCCTTATCCAGCTATCTCCCAATAATTCTCCAGTTGTTTCCCAAGATGGGTTCATTTTAGATAGCGAATTTTTCGCCATTAAATATGGTGTAGTAAAAAAGTGAACAATATTACATAGTACGATAATTGTGAATGTCCCTTTTAAACTACTGCCATTAAAAAGCAGTAAATACGATAAACCTAATACCATACCTGGGACTGTGTTCGTCATCATTGAAATAATATCAATCGATGACTTCCATCTTAAAGGTGTACGGGCGTTTAGAATGGCTGAGCAATAGGCGAACAACGTGCCTAATACAGCCGTTAATGTAGCAACTAGTAATGAATTTTTATAAACATCTGTTAAATCGCTAGATTGAAAGATGTTCATAACATGTTTCAATGTGAAAGTAAGATCATAAGGAAAACTATTTAAAAATGGGGCAATAAACATGACGGCAAAAATAGAAAGCATTGCTACTATAATTACCGAGGAAATAACCCCCAAACAAATATCTCTAAATTTATGTTGAATCAGCTCTATATTGCTAAACTTGTCATAATGAAAATTCAGTTTTTCAAGATAATTTAGTAGTAATACACCAAACACGGCTGGTAGTAACATCAGTATGGCAATGACTGCACCATGATTAAAATCGGGAATGGAACCAAGCATCACTTGGTATAGTTGAGTCGCCACAACATAATACGTCCCACCTACCGAAGCTGGTATTCCGAAGTCTGTAAAGCTCAAGATAAACGAAAGAACAAAAGCCCCACCTAAGGTTCCCAATAATGGCCGTACGATTGTATTCATGAAACTTCTTAACGATCCATCCCCCATTAACTTGGAAACGACGATAAATTTTTTATCAATGTATTTAAAGGAATTATTAAGTAGAAGAAACGCTGCTGGTACTGTATAAATCACATAGCCAATTAATAATCCATTAAATCCATAAATTTCAAATAAATTCCGTCCAAAGATTTTTGTTAGTAAGCCCTGATTTCCAAATGAATACATAATGGCGAACCCATACGTAATCGTTGGAAGTAACATCGGAATTACAATACCGGTTTTAATGACGGTTTTTATCGGGCGGTAGATTCTTGTACAATTGACGGCATAAGCAAGAGTAAATGCTAGAATCGTTGTGATGACAGCCGTCATGGTAGAAATTTTTATGCTATTTCCAAATGCCTCAATTAAGTCCTTATTAGACAGAATCGAAAGATAATTTGAGATACCAAACCCCTGATTTGTTTCAAACGAGCGAACAAATAAAGTGCCAAGCGGGAATAATAGAAACACTGCAAATACCACTAGTATAGATAAATAAATGACTCGCATTTCTGTTTTCACATTAGGCATGTTTTTCACCGAATAAGTTATAAATATTTTGTCTCTTAATCTGTAATTGTTTAAGAATAAATTCTTCAACAAAATCATTTTGGGGTTGATTGATAATTTCCTGCGGTGTTCCAAATTGAGATATATTCCCCTGATTAATAATTAGAATTTTATCTGACAAAGTTAATGCTTCTTCCGGATCATGCGTTACAATAATCGTCGTAAGCTTAAACTCCCTTGCAATAGATTGAATACGTTGTTTAATGGATTCTTTAATGACCCCGTCTAGTGCACTTAAAGGCTCATCTAGTAATAATATTTTCGGTTTCATAACTAATGTCCTTGCAAGAGCCACCCTCTGTTTCTGGCCACCTGATAACTCGCCAATTTTCTTTGTTAAATGAGGTTTTAACTCTAAGAATTCGATGTATTCTTGAAGCTCTTTCTCGGACACTAATCCCTTCTTATTTTTTAAACCATATACAATGTTTTCATAAGCACTTAAATGGGGAAAGAGCGCATAATCTTGGAATACGATATTAAATCCTCGATTCTTCATTGGCACATGACTCATATCCATATCATTAAAGATAATCTTTCCATGGTCCAATTGGGTTAAGCCTAAAATAATATTTAATAAAGTGGTTTTTCCACTCCCACTCGGACCTAATAGGGAAACAATTTCACCAGCTTTAATTTCAATATTTATGTCATCTAAAACTACTTTTCTATCGAATTGTTTGCTTACATTTTGTAATTTCAGCAAACTGTTCACCCCCTTAAATACAACCTTAGTATAAAAACTAGATGTAAATTAATATAAAGATTCACGTAAATACCGTGTAAATGTTGCGTAATTTATAATTAACTTGATACAAACTTACGCCTAACTTATTCTATATTCATGATCAACTTTTTTATTGTTTATGTAAATATATTGAATACATAATAAGTAATCAGTACACTAGAATTAATACTTCTTTAAAAAATGATAACTTTGAGTAGGTGAATATATGTTTCCAGTTGAAAGACAACAGAAAATTATTGAATTATTAATGGTAAAAAAGGTTCTCAAAATATCTGAGTTAACCGAAGAATTAAAAGTCTCTGTTGATACTCTTCGTAGAGATCTAAACCTGCTTACAAAACAAGGGAAAATTGAAAAAATTTATGGTGGAGTTAAACTCGTTGAAGCAAAATTTGGGGAATCGACAATTGACGAACGCTTGGTCAGCCATATAAATGAAAAAGAAGTAATTGCACAAAAATGTAGCGATTTGATCTATGACGGTGATTGTATTTTTATAGATAGCGGTTCGACAACCTATCAAATTGCAAAATATATTAAAAATAAGAAGAAGCTAACGGTAGTGACGAATTCAATTCCTGTTGTATTAGAACTAATAAATAGCGATGTAGAACTGATTATCATTGGTGGAAAGGTCAGACATAATGAACAGTCTGTAGTAGCTTATGATTATTTATTCAATTTCAGCGAATTGAATATAGTAAAAGCGTTTATTTGTGCTAGTGGGATTACAGTCGAAAAAGGAATCTCTGATTATAATTTAGAAGAAGCGATTACGAGGAAAAAAATGATTGAATTATCTAAAGAAATTTATGTTGCCGCAGACAGTACAAAATTCGGTAAGGATGTCACCATTGGTATTGCAGCACTTGATAAAATTCATTACATTATTACAGACCAAAATGTAAATAAAAATCTCATCGATTCATTTAAGAAAACAAATACCCAATTACTTATTTCAGAATGTTAATACGTATACTAAAAAAACGGAAATTCTACTTGTCATGAACAAACAAGCGGAATTTCCGTTTTCTATTAGTTTATATAACAAAATTTGGATATTATTTAAAAGTTCATAGTAGCATTGAAGTTTCTTATCAACCTAAGCATAATTCGTTCATAAATGATGGTTCATAAAAGCAAAGCAAACCTAGTCTTCTATTAACGATTATCCACTTTTTCAGGATAAAGATCATGATTCATCAAACGGAAATTGGCCATCTCTTCGTACTTGGTACCTGGTTTCCCATAATTGCACCATGGATCGATGGAAATTCCACCACGTGGTGTAAATTTCCCCCAAACTTCAATATACCTTGGGTCAAGTAATTTTATTAGATCGTTCATAATGATGTTAACGCAATCTTCATGGAAATCACCATGATTACGAAAACTGAAAAGATATAATTTTAGTGATTTACTCTCGACAATTTTTTGATCTGGAACGTAAGAAATATACATCGTTGCAAAATCAGGCTGGTGTGTCAGTGGGCATAAGCTAGTGAACTCCGGACAATTAAATTTCACGAAATAATCACGATTCGAATGAAGATTATCTACTGCCTCTAATACCTCTGGTGCATAATCAAATGAATATTGTGTATGTTGGTTACCTAATAATGTCAAATCCTTCAAACCTTCTTCATTGCTTCGGCCAGACATAAAAAAATCCCCCTTGTAAATGGTTTCCCGACACTGTTTTAAAAGAGAGATCCGCTAATCATTCTATTGCAACTAAAAGGACAAAGCATAAAAAGCCATGCCCAGTATGGACATGGCAAATTCCCATGTATCCATAGTTTTTTATAGAGGGTATCAGCTATGAACCTCTCCCGCTTACGTACGGGAATTCTCTTTCATATCATAAAGAACACTTGGCAAAACGTCAATTGAAACTTTATATCGTTTTATTATAGAAGGCGAGTATACAACATAGTTAATATGCTCAAAGAAGGTTTTGGAAATTCCTAACACGCTTTTCTACAAAAGTGCAAATATTATTTTTAATTCTAATGAATCTGAAGGTATCGTCAATATTCCATCAATTGTGTAGTATATGCTACAAATCCTATGATATAAGGAGGAATTGGTAGATGTAGCGGACTTCTAGTAGTCTAAGCACCAAGCAACCGCAATAATGACGTTTGATAATTTCCTAGTTATATTGATATATTGAATATAGAGTGTAGCGGGATGATGAATCTGTGCATAGCAGCCAGAAACTAATTTGTGAAATAATACACAAAAAGGAGTAGATACGTATGAGATCTGTCAATGTAACAGATCACAAAGTGAAAGAAGAAATGAAAGATGATTATTCATTAGATAGAGTGCCACGGCAACAAAGGAATATGGGTTGGTTAAGTATTACAAATATTACCTTTGGTATAGCAACAGCCATTTTTTATTTTCAAATGGGAAGCGTTATGGCGCTTCAATTCGGAGCCATTAATGCCATTATATCCTCCATATATGCGATAATCGTAGCCGGCATACTCGGAACATTCATTGCTTATCTTTCAGCAAAATCCGGTATGAACGTCAATTTATTATCCAGAGGGGGCGGATTTGGCTATATAGGCGCATCATTAACCTCGTTCATTTATGCAACAAACTTCATTATGTATTGTGCGTTTGAAGGCTTGATTTTAGTTTCAGCCATTCATACCTTCTTCCCGGTCATTCCAGAATGGGTGCTAATCGTTCTCTTCGGAACAATCGTTATTCCTTTGAATTGGTTTGGTATAAAACAATTGGATAAATTACAAAAGTGGTCTTTACCTATTTTTGCTGTTTTTTTGGTAACCGCAATCATTGTATCCATTTACACACCGTCAGTATATGAAGGTAGTTTTTGGACATATATGCCAGATGGCGTTCAAGTCGGGGGTAAGGCTTTACTACTTTGTATCGGCATGCACCACGGAATCATGGGTTTGACAGCCCTGCTTGCTTCGGACTATGCCCGTTTCCTTAAACCAAAAGATATCAAAGTAGGATCGGTTGCGATTGGATTTATTCCACAGATTTTCTGTTTTGGTGTCATGGGTGGTCTTGGCATATGGTTTGGTGTTCGTCTGGGCGAACCAAATCCAGGGGTTTACATCGTACTGCTTCTTGGTATTGGAGGAGCATTATTCACCATGCTAACCCAATTGAGAATTAATGTGACAAATATATATAGCAGTTCCTTATCATTATCTAACTTCTTCGAAAACATCTTTAAATTTACACCTGGCAGACGATTCTGGGTTATTGTATCCGGTATATCGGCGATCGTTTTAATGCTATGTGACATAGTGGATCATTTAGATACAGCAATGACATTCCAGGGAGTCTTTTTATTGGCTTGGGCTGCCATATTAGTCACTGACGCCATGGTTGTGAAAAAATTACTGAAAATTGGACCTGGTTATTATGAGGCACGGCAGAAGTATTTATATAAATGGAATCCCGTTGGAGTCGTGTCTTTACTAATTGCAAGCGGCTTAGGGACAATAGCAGCATTAGGATATATGGGAGCGTTCTTACAAAGTACTGCAGCATTCTTTGCTGCGATTCTAGCAGCTATACTTACAGTCATTATAGCAATTTTCACAAAAGGAAAATACTATTATAAAAGCGAACCTAATGACATTCACAAGGAAGATCGTATTGCATAAAATAGTAAGTTAATTTTTACAGTCTCCTAATTTTTTATTCTCGTTCTCCCCGGTATCCCCCCTTCCGGATAGCCTTTTTATTGGGCACTTGATTTGTCTCTCGCTATTTTCTCTCTACGTTTTATCCAAGTTGAGACTTGGAATCGATTCAGGGGGGATATACAAGTAAAAAAGGTGCTTAAAGTATGCAGGTTAAAAGAGAGGAATTATGTTGTCAGATTCCTCATTATGCTCAGCTAGCAATCTTTTTCAGGTTTACTCGTAAGTCCTATCCTTTAAACCACCATGCAGTTCTTTTGGATATGCCAACGTTAGCTTAATAGGTTGTTATAACAACCTCATTTTTGAATAAGAGTCAAAGGGAGTAGCCATATAGACTGACTAAGTCTGGCTACCCCTTTTTGGTATCTAAAAGTCCTCGAGGCTCCAACAATTAAATGGTTGAAATACTAATTTAGCGAAATACTCTTTATAGAGGTAGTTCAAAAAGTCCGGTAAAAAAGCTTGCGGATTGCTTCAAAGCTCACTAATGACCTTCTGTTAATACCGCGCACGTCCTGTGCGCAACACAGAAGTCAGCACATCCTGTGCAAGTCCGGTCCTCACGTATTACTCCATACGCGCAGGTCCTCTCGAGATGCGCTCCTCGAACTTTTCGGCTCTTTTTATCCTCTTTTTTGAACATGCACTTATACTTATTTATTTTCTATGATCTCAACAAATTTCGTTGAAGCTGGCGATAATGGTACACTTTTCAAAAAACAGACACCGATATTTCTCTTTGGTATTTCCTCCATTAATTGAACTTCATACACTAGTCCATTATTTAAATATTCTTGGGAAAATTCTTTCGTCACACATGCAATTCCTAAATTTATCTTAGCAAACTCCAATAATAAATCATGGGATCCTAATTCAAATTCTGGCGAAATCTTAATACCTTTAGATATCATAAAATCCTCAACATATTTTCTGGAAATCGATTTCGGTTCGAGTAATATTAAGGGCAGTTTTACTACTTCATTAAGGCTTATTGGCCTAGATAAGCTATTCTTATATTTCTCCCCACAAACAAAAATATCGTGGACATCAATACATGGGATAAGTTCTAATGTAGGATCATCAAGGGGAAAATTACAAATTGCTATATCAACTTCTCCTGATTTTAAAATAGAACAAATCTCTAATGTTGTACCATTAACAATCTTTAATTTAATATTAGGATATTGATTATGAAAGGCTTCTAAGTAAGGAAGTAAATAATACCTAGATATCGTATCACCTACACCTATCTTTAATTCCCCTGTCGTTAAATTTTTAAACTCCAAAATCTTTTCTTCCCCAACATCAATTAAATTAAGGGCCAAATGAACATATTCAAATAGAAGACTGCCCTCGTTTGTTAATGATACTCCCTTTGGAGTTCTATTAAATAGACGGATATCTAATTCTCTTTCTAACTGCATGATCGCTTGACTGACAGCTGGTTGTGTCATATAAAGGTCTTTTGCTGCCTTAGAAAAACTCTCGCTTTTTCCTACCTTATAAAATACTTTATATAAATCTAATTTACTTACCATATAAGCACTCCTTATACCCACCATTCGATATATCCATTTTACTTATATCACTAAAACGATGTATAGTACAAGTAGGGACATACTATAAATTAACTTTGTGAGTTTAAGGAGCGATTATTTTGGAAAGAGTTGTAGGAACAGTTGTAAGAGGTCTTCGTTGTCCAATCATCAATCAAGGGGATAACATCGAAGAAATCGTTGTTGATAGTGTGTTAAAAGCTGCAGAAGTGGAAGGTTTCAACATTAATGATAAAGATATCGTTACATTAACAGAATCAATCGTAGCTCGTGCTCAAGGGAATTACGCGACGATTGATCATATCGCTAAAGATGTTAAAGCAAAATTCGCAGAAGATACTGTTGGTGTTATTTTTCCTATCTTAAGTCGTAATCGTTTTTCAAACTTGCTCCGCGGTATTGCAAAAGGCGCAAAAAAAATTGTTTTAATGCTTAGCTACCCATCTGATGAAGTTGGAAATCACTTAGTTGATATTGACGTTCTTGATGAAAAGGGAGTTAACCCTTGGACAGATGTATTAACAGAAAAACAATTCCGTGATCATTTTGGCTATAATAAACATCCTTTTACTGGCGTTGATTATATTGAATATTATAAATCGCTAGTTGAAGAGTGCGGCGTTGAATGCGAAGTGATCTTCTCAAATAATGCAAAAACCATCTTAAATTACACAAAAAGTGTTCTTACTTGTGATATTCATACAAGATTCAGAACAAAGAAAATCTTAAAAGCAAATGGTGGAGAAAAAATTTATAGCCTTGATAACATATTAGCAGCGTCTATTGATGGCAGCGGATGTAATGAAGCTTATGGTCTGCTTGGCTCTAATAAAGCAACAGAAGATAGTGTGAAACTTTTCCCACGTAACTGCCAACCTGTCGTTGATAACATACAGCATATGCTTAAAGAAAAGACTGGAAAAGATGTTGAAGTCATGGTTTATGGAGATGGAGCATTCAAAGATCCGGTAGGTAAGATTTGGGAACTTGCTGATCCAGTCGTATCACCCGCTTACACATCCGGGCTTGATGGAACACCTAATGAAGTAAAGTTAAAATATCTTGCTGATAATAACTTTGCTGATTTAAGAGGCGAAGAACTTCAACAAGCGATCTCTCAATACATTAACAATAAAGGTGCTGATCTTGTAGGAACAATGGAAGCACAAGGTACGACGCCTAGAAAACTTACTGACCTAATAGGTTCTCTATCTGATTTAACTTCAGGAAGTGGCGATAAAGGTACACCTATCGTCTTTATACAAGGTTATTTTGATAACTATACAAAATAATACGAATGATTCATTAATTAGATAATGATATAAAAGAAATAAGCAATACTAGCCTTTACTAGTATTGCTTATTTAAATTCTATGCAGTCAAAAAATACGATCTTCTATACTCTTATAACTTAGTTACTATATGCAAGAAAGATGTAGCTTTATTTTCTTTGTTTCTCAACAGTTATATAAGCTTGCCTCGGGTGATTTATTTGATTGGGATATTTCAACCTTACTCTCCCTTTATTTAATAGCTTTACTAAGTAATTATTTCTTAATCCATCAGGTGTTCTCTCTAATAAATCTGCTAGTTCTTTTATCATTAACGGCTTATAGGCACAAAGTCTTACGATCATCTCTTCCATTACGCTCGGTGATAAGCGCTTTTTCCTTCTGGCAAGTTCTGATATTTCCCATAATATTTCTTTTATTTCTTTGGGAGAAGATACATTTATTTCTTCCTCTTCTGGTCCATTTGTCGAATTACTTACCTCTATATTTGTTTTTTCCTCATTTGTCGCATGCACTTCACTATTATAGGAGTTCAAAACATCATTAAAACTATCAAAAGAGCGCTTTTCTTTGTTACAGGAGCTATCGTCATTATTATAGGAGTCGCCTTGTTTATTATAGGAGTTATTTTCACTATTACAGGAGTTATCGTCATTATTATAGAAGTTATCTTCACTGTTATAGGAGTTATTCTTGTTGTTATAGGAGATTTCTTCCCTATTACAGGAGTTATCATTCTTGTCAATGGCGTCACTTTTACTATTATAGGAGTTACTTTTTTCATTTTCGGAGTTCTCAAAGACGTCAAAATTCTCCATTAACAGCTCGTCTTCTTCGGGAAATAAGGGAAGATCGTTTTCGATTATTGTCTCAGATTGTTCTTCTTCCTCTAATAAATTTAGAGTTACATGTAACGTGAGAATCGTACGCTCTGACTCTGAATCTTGGATTAAATCAAAAGCATCATTCCCATAATGTCTCCATGTCGTTTCAATGCCTTTTAATCCGGAACCGGTCCTTTTACAAAGCCCAATTAAAATAAACATTTTAAAGAGATTAGGGTTACGAAGATTGCTTATATTTCCCTCTAATGCTTGTTCTACTGATATACGAAAAAGACCAGGGTTTGAGAATCGAAATAAGGCCTTTTCCTTTTCAACTACAATCCCACCTTCTCCATAGTAATCGGAGTGGACTAAAGTATTTATCAATGATTCATATAAGCAAGATATAGCAACGATCTCGTCAGACTGAGTAAAATCATTACTTTTATATGAAGTATTAAACTCAGCAACTAAATCAGTGCTCGCTTTAAAATAAAAGTCAAATACATTCCCCGACCAAGTTCCATCCTGCGAAGTAAAACGTTGTGACCACCCCTCATTTAGGGTTTCCTCTAAGCTTTCTCGATACTCAAGAAAATACTGGGGCAACACCTCAGTAATGATCCTTTCTTCACTGAACATCAGTAAACCGGCAAGAGTCAAGCCTTCCTTATTCGTGTTTCGCACCTTTCCCCATGCACCAATTTTATATAAAAACTCCTTCATCTCCAATCCATTCCAAGGATGATCTGGCTTAATAGCAGAGAATTTTTCTCGGTACTTTTTAATAGACTCAAAATTTAGTTCATTTATGCCATAATGTTCTAAAATTAAATTATCCTGTGGAACGGATGAATAATCAGGTGGATGATGTACATTTATATTCACATTCAATCTCCCTCTTATACTCAATTTATTTCTTTGTTACTCTTATTTTATCATCTTTTGTCTAGTCCTTCTCTCCTATATATAAACAAGTAGGATTTCCCATTATATAAATTGCTAAAAGGGAGCATTCAAAATAGAAAAATAGATTACATTAACCTATTAGTATATTAATATACTTTAATTCATTCCAACCTGCTTCCCTTTTAAACCGCTCAGAAGAATCGTTTGGATGATAGCCAAACGATTTTGCTACTGTGTCTCTTGACAAGGCTTAATGAGAATGTAGGCTACATAGTCGTCTCAAAACTGCTAGACAATTCAACTCTCTCCGTATCTTCTAATTACATAATTTTACAATCACATTTCCCTCCACCTATAACTGTTTCATGTGAAACATTATAGGGCAGATGTGTATACCACACTCCATTATTGGGAATTCGTTCTTGTACTTCTAGCCAAAATTAGTCGCTGGACGTGAACCTTTCCGTCTTGATTTATCCAAAAAATTTTACGATACAAAAAACGGCTTCCATCTGGAAAGCCGTTTTTTGATGTCTGCTATCTATCAAAGCTTAAATCCTCAAAAAGGATGCCTATTACATCGGCAAGAAATAACCGTCTTCATCAAACTTCATTTCATGCAGATCCTCTAATACTTCGATGTTTTCTTTATCTTTTAGTTCATTAAATATAACCTCAGATACGTATAGCTCACCAAGATGAAGAGTATTGGGGATACGTACAATTCTTGCCTCAACAGACGAAACGCCCCAATTTGCACGTAGAGCTGCTTTTAATGCCTCTTGGTCATTATCAAGAACGATCGGAATTTTAGCTCGATCTAAAAATGTACTCGTTACAACATTTTCATTCATTGCTTGATAATCAATTTTTTCAAACAAACGTTTAGTCGTTAAATCAGACAAGCCAATACCAAGGGCATTCCCATGGCTAGCCTCACTTATATTTGAAGCAATGACATATTTAATACTTGGCTTTTTCGGCTCTTCTACTCCCAATACACGAATTCGTCCGATAATATTTGTATCCATACCCGTGCCACTATAATTTTTACCAATTTCGTCCACAACTAAAATATCCATTTCTTCTAATGGTAAGCTTGGCATCATATCAAAGGCTTTTACCAACAATTCTCTTTCACGTTCTTCAATTCGTTCTGGCTCGATTGCTTCTATAATTGCTGTTTCCTCATGTGCGTTTTCAACAATAGCGATACCAAACAATGTGTTTGAGTTTTTAATTGCTACTTTGCCAACTTCAGGCATCATATCGCGAATTCCTTTAATGCCATATGTGTGTAATGCAAGTGCCTGCTTATGCTTCCCAATTCCAATGGATGCCATTTTTAAGACACCGCTCTCGATGTCTTTCTTAAAATCTGTATGTGGCTTAACACGTCCCATGATGATAATTCCATCCGCATGATAAGCATGTTTATCAAGATATACAGGAATACCAGCTGATGTGACACCAATTTCAACAACTTCCATAGAAGAACGAATTTCACAGCCCGTTGACTCTTCGGTAACCCCTAATCCATCTAGCACCTCAATTTGGCCTTCAGCTGTCGCCCCTCCATGGCTTCCCATTGCAGGGACAATAAACGGCGTTGCACCTAACTTTTTAATCTCATCAGCAACACTTTTGACGATTAATGGTATATTTGCAATCCCGCGGCTTCCAACTGTAATCGCCACTTCCATACCAGGCTTAATTTTATCCTCTGCTTTCACATGCTGAAACTGCTCCGTAATCGTTACAGGGATATTATCTAAACTTTCTACTTCGAATTTTTGTCTTATTTTTGCAATTTTTGGGAAAGACATCATTCTACACTCCTTTCAAACTAAACAACTCTTTATACATATAAGAGCAAAAGATCTCTAATAGATCCCTTGCTTTACTACCACCATTATTAATTATTTCTCAGTAGCTAATTCAATCGCCATCCGAATCGCTTCTTTTAACGATCGATTGCTCGTCTGCAATATTTTTCTAAAGCGATCAAAAGCTGTTCCATGGTCAACGCTTGTACGAATCGTAGGAAGACCAACAGTGATATTTACTTCAGCTTCTGGACCTAACACTTTAATTGGCCCATGCACTTAATCATGATATTACACAACAACCATTTCAAAGTCGCCATGTTTTGCTCTAAAGAATCATGTATCCGCTGGAAGTGATCCCTGTACATTAATTTCTTCTACGCGCGCTTTTTCTATGGCTGAAATAATTTTTCTTCTTTACTATTTCCAAAAAATCCATTTTCTACAACATGTGAATTAATACCACAAACTGCGATTCAAGGAGATTTAATCCCTACTTTTTGTAATATTTCGTGCGCAAATTTAATAACTGTATATTGACACTCAACGTTAATTTCATTGATTGCATCAATAAGCCCAATATGGGTGGCCACATGAATAACTCTTAAGTCAGGAGCAGATAACATCATTGCGAAATCTTTCATATTTGTTAATTCTGCACGCAATAATAGTTTGTATTGGTTACGTCTTTTTCATTCGGCTCATATCGTCTATTCATTATTGCATTATAAGTTTTCTATTTGTCGCTCATTTAAATTCTGCAACATACCACTTTTTCTTAAACTGCCCCATATACAGTTTTATTTCCAAACACTACAAACGCTTACAGCAGTAATGATAAATCAAAACGTTGCATTTAGCAATTTTTTTAAATTCTTTTTTATAAATATTTATTACGTTGTTATTTGCATCAATTTATACCTCGATTTGTACACAAAAAAGACGCAAGCTGCTATTTTAGCTTGCGCCACAAGGTAGAACGGTTAATCCCTAAACGTTTTGCTGTTTTTGATTGATTTAATCCTTCCTCTTCAAGGACTTTAGTTATCACTTGTTTCTCTATTTCTTCTAATGTGCCACTTATATCGATATGTGTTAATGCATCATTCTTTTCTTGCTGTTCTAATCGTTTAAAAACTGTTTCAACTTCTTCTTTCTCGATATAATAAGAATGTGATTGTAAAAATAATTGTTCGATTACTTGTTTAAGTTGTTCTACATTTCCTGGCCAATCATAGTCAGTAATCTCTTCCAAAGCATCTAGTCGAATTCCAATCACTTCATTTCCATACCTTGGACGCAACTCTGAAATAAATACATGGACTAAATCCTCAATATCTTTTCTGCGTTCTCGGAGTGGTGGTATGTGAATTTTTAATTGAGCCAATGTATGATACAAATCACGATGAAATGTGCCATTTTTGACCTTTTCTTCAATATTATCCTCAGAAGACACTAGCCATTGCGGCTTTTTACCATTTTCATTCTTGAGTATATGATATAACTCCTTTTGCATATAAGAGTTCAATTTATCGATATTTTTTAAGTACGTAACTCCATTGGCGTATTTTCGAATAAAGTCTTCATTCATTAGATTTTTCAGTTGTTCTGCACTTAATAAGTCACAATTCAATATGATAAATGGTTCATTCATTGTTTTCCTTTTTAAATAAATGGAGTGGGCAGCTAATTCTTTTCCGTTCCCCTTTTCCCCCAATATCCACACAGGTTCTTCACTTTTACTGTATTGATCTATTTGCTTTAACACCTTCTGAATCAGTTCACTTTTCCCGGAAATAGGGATATAAGAAGCGGATGTATGAAATTCTATTGCATTTAGGTTCACGTCCCCACCCTGTACAATAGTTTGATTAGGAAGTCCTTTTTCAAAATATAATACAGTAGCATCTTCTTTAGGACATGCTGTGATTGTCCAAAATGACTGATTGATGTGAACTGTTTTTGTTTGCTTTTCACGTGTTAAGACGGCTTCTTGTATCAACTTTTGTACATCTGTCGAATTCTCTAATTTCAGCCAATGAAATTCTTTATTGAAACGTTCATTTCCATAAATAATTTTCTCTTCTCTATTAATAACCCCGATTGCCTGTTCGTTACAGTCGAGAATAGATTGAAATAATGAAACATCCTGTTGCAGCCGCGAGAATAAGCCATATGACCTTCTCGTTTCTTCTAATGCATCAATAATAGCTTCCTTTCCGGATGTGATTAAAACGCCTGTCAGACCTAATTGCTTAGCAGTTTGAACCGTAACCACATCTCCGATCACCACTTCATAGCCAAGTTTTTTTAAATTCGTTAATTTTTCTTTAACCTCAGTATCTTTTGTAATCGTTAATGTTTTAATGTCTAAATCAAGAAGCTTACATATCGTAGCAGCACCTTGTGTAATATTCGAGAATCCAACGATAGCGGCTTTACCTGAAAATCCTTTTACAAGTGTTAAAATACGTAATACATCATAGCCAGACACTTGAATGTCAATCACTGGTATAGATACAGCCTCCTGAATCATTGAAGCTGTACCGCCACGGCTGATTATGACATGGTAGCCATTATTTTCAGCATCCTTAGCAATGGCCACTCCTTCATACAAATTACCTAATTCAATTTGTAATTGAATATCTTCAACTTCTTGACCGATCTCTTTCATCATTTCAAACAGTCCCTCATAAGGGACAATTGCCAATGCTTTAATCATATTCCCCTTCACCTTCTGTTTCAAAAATAAACATAAATATTTCCTAGTAGTGCGTGTTCAAAAAAGAGCCTCGAAGTTCGAGGAGCGCATCTCGAGAGGACCTGCGCATATACAATAATCCGTGAGAACCAAAATTTTTGAGCAACCGCTAGTAATAGCTTACCTCTTTTTGAAGTAGTATAAAAAAGCCCTCTCAGGCTTAAGACAGAGAACTTCCCAATATCTATTTACCTCTCAGGAGGGATTTTATTATTTGGCTCTCTCAAAAGAAATATTGCCTTTTCCTTTTTGATCGCAGGCAAGCGGATGTGTGCCTGCGATCAAAAAGATAGAGACGCTCCTGTGCAAATTCATTTAACCAGCTGCAGCAATCTTTCTAAAGATGGCGGTATAAAGGCAACGTTATTTGAAGAAACTATTTTTCGCCCCTTTTTTGATAACTTTCCTTTAGTTAAGACTTGTTGTTAACACTTTATTCATGCTGCCGCTTACATAGCCTTTAAGATCAAGGGTAACATATTTGTAGCCAAATCGTTGAAGATTTTCCATGATATCTTTATGATTTGTTAATACTACCTGCATATCTTGAGGCTCCACTTCAATCCTAGCAATCTCTTGATGCGTTCGAACGCGTACTTGTCTAATCCCTAATCCTTTTATATAAGCCTCAGATTTTTCAACCTTTGTTAGTTTTTCTTGTGTAATTCTTTCACCATATGCGATTCGTGAAGAAAGACATGCGAACGAAGGTTTTTCCCAAGTAGGCAAGTTTAATTGTTTTGAAAGTTCACGAATTTCTTCTTTATAAAGATTCGCCTCTTGAAGCGGTCCACGGACGCCATGTTCTTTGGCTGCACGTACTCCAGGACGATGTTCACTCATATCATCAGCAATTAAACCATATACAACATTTTTAAATCCCTTCTGATGCATGATCGGAACGATTTGTTCGAATAACCCATTTTTACAGAAATAACAACGGTTCCGGTCATTTTCTGCGTAGCCCGGTATATTCAGTTCAGAGGTTTCAATAACTTGATGTGTTGCACCAATCATTTTAGCTAGCTTCTTAGCTTCTTCTAATTCACTTGAAGGGTACGTTTCAGAATCAGCCGTAACAGCCAAGACTTTTTCAACTCCTAAAACATCAACCGCAACTTTTAATAACAACGTACTATCAACACCACCAGAAAAAGCAACAACAACATTGTCCATCTCTTTTAAGATTTCTTTCAGTCGTTCATACTTCTCATTCATCCTAATTCCACCTATCTCTATATTTTTCAAACGATTTTTAATGTATGATTCGATAAATTTATGACTGCAAAGTCAACCTGTTTTCAGAAAGCGAAACTTCAATTAGTGGGCGTTTTACTGCTCATTAAAATGGGATAAAGATTTCTTATCGACCCTAAAAGGGATTTGTGCATTTTGCAACACTATTTGATTATAAGCGAATTTCTACTAAAGTAAAAGTAATTAGTAAAGCGATTTCAAAAATATCGCATGAATCATTTGACTTATAATGCGATTCACCGTAACAATTCGTATGCAATACAGAAAAGGGATTCGGAATAAAACTATTCCGAACCCCTTTTCACTTCTGTTATTTTAAAAAATTAAATCTAATAGTAAAGTACATGCTAATCCCGATACAGCAACAATGGTGGAAAGTACGGTATAAGTTCCAAATGCTTCTTTCAAAGTCATTCCCAATGATTCTTTAACCATCCAGAATCCAGCATCATTAACATGTGATGCAATTGCACTACCAGCTCCTGTTGCAAGTGCGACTAGTTCTAAGTTAACGTCAGGAATTGTAGCAAGCGATGGAAGAACCAACCCTGCAGTTGTTAAAGTTGCAACTGTTCCCGATCCTAAGCAAATACGCAATATCGCTGCGACAGTCCATGCAAAGAAAACAGGTGACATAGCAGATCCTTCAAATATTTTAGCGACATAATCACCGACGCCGCCATCAATAAGAACTTGTTTTAATGCACCACCGCCACCAATAATTAAAAGTAGCATACCCAAGGAATTAATGGCTGAAGAACAAGAATTCATCAAATTCTTTATCGGAACATTTCTTCGGAGTCCCATTGTATAGATTGCCAGCAATAAAGAAAGCAACATAGCAAACGAAGAGTTACCAATAAAACGAATAATGCTTACAAACATATTATCAGCAAATCCCATAGCTGGTTGCATCATATCAACCGCGGCACCTAAAGCCATTAAAATAACCGGAAATAATGCTGTAAATACACTGATACCAAAACCAGGTGTTTCTTCTATTTTGAATGTTTTTTGAATACCAAAAGACTCACTGCCTTCTCTAGTAAACGCAGTCGGTACAATCTTTTTAGCAAGCTTAGGATACAAAATACCCGCTAATATAACAGTCGGTATTGCGACAATAATTCCGTAAATTAAAACTAAGCCAATATTTGCACCGTATTCTGCAGCTACTGCTGTTGGGCCTGGATGCGGAGGCAAGAAAGCATGTGTCGCTAATGCAGCAGTAACCATAGGAAGACCTAAGCGTACAATAGAAATTTTTAATTCTTTTGCGATTGAGAATATAATTGGAACTAATAATACGATTGTTACTTCAAGAAATAACGCAATTCCTACAATAAATGAAGCAAATAAAACAGCCCATTGAATTCTTTTTTCCCCAAATTTGTCAATTAATGTTGTGGCAATACGATTGGCTCCACCTGCATCTGCAATTAACCTACCAAGCATTGCGCCCATTCCAAAGATTAATGCAATATGACCAAGCGTTCCGCCTAAACCGCTTTCAATTGATTTCATAACATCCGCCATAGGCATGCCCAGTGCTAGAGCTACGACAACTGAAACAATGATTAATGAAACAAATGTGTTTAATTTGAAGGCCATAATTAAAATAAGTAATAATAGTACCCCTATTGCAATAATTACTAACGGCATAATATCCTCCTGATGTAAATTTTATTAGTTTTTTATAAATAAAAATGCTGCAATTTGTTTCTTTTACACATGACGATATGGATATGTTCCTACATACAACGTTTCTGTACTTTCACCAAATGACTAAAACTGTTCCTCAATTATATTAACTCCTTTACCACACTTGCAATGGCTTACAAAAAAGGGCAGAAATGTAAGGATTTAAAACCACTAATCCTTTTTCCCACTTATTCATTTAGTCTTATACAAAAGTAATCCATTTATAACAGAAATCGTTCTATGAAAATCTGCCATCTTAGCGACAATATGTCCTTGATCATGGTAAAGAGATAATATTGCATCACATTTTACATTTAATACTTAGAATAATACAGAATTTGCTGTAACTGTTGGTTATCGCATCATCTTGTGAACTTAAAATATCTTATACTCTTCGAATAATCTTGTCAAGTGGATAAATGGGGCATGTTCGTTTATTTTTTCAACTATTATCATTTATTAATCACAAATCATGTAATTTTATTTCGTTTCATTTTACGATAGGTAGGGTTTTCCTGTCCGTTAATGTAGAATAAAAAAAGACACAACCTGATTAAAGTTGTGCCCAAATGTCTTTTATCTATATTAATACTTACAATATAATCAAATTGTATTTCCCTGCCAATCCCTTATGACAAGCTGTTGGATCAAAGCTCCCAGTATACAACAAAGTCACTGGATTTCGGACTGTCACATCCTCTATTTTTGTACTTCTGGAGCAGGGTAATCAAAGCCCTTCGTATCCACTTCGACCTTTTTCATTTGCTGATCTTCTAACGGCTTATCTGCAGAATCTCGTTCAGTGGCAACGATCGCATCTACTGTTTCCATACCCTTTATTACTTTCCCAAAAGCAGCATATTCTCCGTCAAGATTTAGCGCTTCTTCTACCATAATAAAAAATTGCGATCCCGCAGAATTTGGATCACTCGTCCGTGCCATTGAAATGACACCACGTTCATGTTTCAGATTATTTTCAAAACCATTTTTAGAAAATTCACCTTCAATAGAATATCCTGGTCCACCTGATCCATTTCCTGAAGGGTCTCCTCCTTGGATCATAAAATCAGGGATAACCCGATGAAAAACAAGACCATCATAATAACCTTCTTCAACTAAAGAAATAAAATTAGCTACCGTATTAGGAGCTGTAGAAGGCTCTAGTTCAACAATAATTTTTTCATCATTGTTCATAGTAATCGTTACGATTGGATTTTCTTTCACAGCTGTTGAATAATCCGTTTTTTCATCCGATTCCTTTACCGTCTTCCCCTCTGATCGTCCACTTTCTGTTGATGTCCCACAACCTGTCAAAACAAAAGCTACCGCCATCAGGCTAAAGACAAAATAAAATACTTTATATCGCATGAACATATTCTTTTTCAACTCCTCTATATAATCAGTTTATTAATTATATAACTATAAGATCATTCACGACAACTCATTAAAATGGGCATTGCGTGAAAACTCTATCCTCCCAATTCAGAAAAACCTTACTTATGATACGGTTCGGCGTAAGGTATCAAAATGAGGTTTCATTGATATCAATAACAGGATTTGTGACTTTAAACTTCTCCATTAAACGAAACAAGTCATGCAATTCCCATATGATTATGAGTCACACGACTTGTTATTGTTTTACGCTTTTCCGTCTGGCAAATGTGCACTGTATTTAGGAAGAATGGTATCCTTAGTATAAACATCAACTTGACGAAGTGTCTCAACGATAGTCGGCATATCCAATGCCTTTACAAGTTCATTAATCGCTTGCACACCCGCATCTGCATGAGCTTCTCTTTCTTCAGGTGTTTTCAAAAGCGGTGTAGCCATATGATCAGATGGTTCATCAAAGTAAGAACCCACTGCGCCGGATTGATAAGCGTACTTCCCTAATGCATTACCAGGATTCCTACTCATTCCTGCTAGCATATGTTGAATATCATAAGTAACAGAATGAGATTCAAGTACATTCATTGGAACATCCTCTAATCTACCTAAAACCTTATAAGCACCGATCGTCATATCATGGAATGCATCCATCAGATTGAAATTGGCTGCCTCTGCTGCTTTTAATACATCCATATACAAAACAGGTACTTTTGTTTCATCAAAGAAATCACGAACCATACCACTTAATGTCAAATATGCTGGACCATGACTGGTGATATAAATTTGCCTTCTAAAGCCTTGGTTTAATAATGACTTAGCAATCTTATCTAAATAAGCCATTCCATCTTTTATGCTCATTTGAATCGTTCCCCGACCAACAATTGTTCCACCTGGGAAGAAATAAGGTAAGTTGTGCAAAACAAGCCCATCTGATGCTTCAGCCATCTTTACAGCAATAGCCTCCGCTAAAACTGTTTCAGAGTCCAGTGGTAAAGCTCCATGGGTTTCCGTTACTCCAACTGGAACATATATAAGATCATTTCGATCTAAATAATCTTCGACTTCCCCATTTGTCATTTTTGAAAGAAATCTAGTACGCATATAAACCACTCCTACAATTTCATTTCTCCTACAATTTCATTTTATATGGATTCACTATAAAGGGGACTCCTAATTAAGACGCTCTTCTTTCCTTTAATGTTGCATACATTTCATTTGTTCTCTTTGCATTTAGGTTATAGATTAAACCTACGCCGATCAACATGATAAGGAATGCAATGATTGGCATACCAGTGTACATTTTTAATACGCCTTCTGCTACTGCTGGTGATTGAGATTTTGCTCCAGCAACAAAGCCAACCCAACCTAAAGCGTAACTTCCAATAGCAGAGCCTAATCCCATCCCCACCTTACGAGAAAAGGAATATAGGGAATAAAGTGTTCCTTCATAATGTTTTCCAGTTTGAAGTTCCGCATAGTCGATACAATCTGTTACAAGAGCCCATACAACCATAACAAAGACAGATGAACCAATTGTAGCAAGGTTATATAAAGCCATGAACACATATACATTTTCAATCGTGACCAATGTCAATAATAGTGTTGCAGCTAAACTGAAGATTGCTGTAGCAATAACTAAATTTCTTTTATTAAATTTTTCAACCAGTTTAGGAACAATAGCGAATAATACGAGTGTAATACCAATGCTAATGAAAGAGTTAATAGCAAAAGCCCCCGGCATATGATAACGTTCTGCAAAGACAATGGGAGCTAATTGGCTCGCACCATTTATCATAAGAAGTGAGCCAATTGATGCAACCATCATACCGATTAACGGTCTATTTTTAATCGCTACTTTAAATGCATCCTTAAAACTATAATCGGATTTTGTTCCGGCTGGTTTATCATCACGAATACGTTCTGTTGTTAATCTTACCAGGCCTGTATAGGCTAATACCGATAAAATACTAAACACAATGGCAATTTTGAAGAATGCTTCTGGAATTATAGATCCCGATTTATCATAGATAAACATTGGAACGAAAGATAAGAATCCAAGTCCAACAACCATACCACCAATCGCACGAGCACGAGATAATTTTGTGCGTTCAACGGGATCATTTGTAATAACAGACGCAAGAGAACCATAAGGAATGGAGTCAGCTGTATAAGCAACACAAAAGAATAAATAAACGAATACTACCCAAACATGAATTGCTGTAGATCCCCAACTTGATACATCAGTAAAAGATAATAAACAAGAAGCTGCTAATATCCATTTAGAAATACTAATATAAGGTAAGAATTTATTACCGGATTTCCCTAATTTCCAACGGTCTGGAAGAGTTCCCATAATCACATTACAAATTGCATCAAAGACTTTACCTAATAAAAACATAGTCCCCATAAAGTAAGGGCTTACACCTAATGCATAGGTACAAAAGATTAAGAAAAACCCGCTTATATATAGGTTAACGAAACTTCCCCCAATATCCCCTAGCGCATACCCTACTTGGTCTCTTACTCCAAACTTCTTCATGAAATATCCTCCTCTGTACTTTTTATAAAGCTAATACTATCCTTATATAGCTTTAAAACTTTTTGTTTAACTCCTTTGTAACCGCTTATATTATCAGTTAACAAAATGTATTCCTTTACTACATAAAGCAGTTTAAAATATGTCCCTAGTTGTATGCGCTTTCCTTAGTGCTTGAATACAACTATACAACGAATAGCAAAAACACTTTTGTACTACAATTGCGCGTTTTTATAGTATAATTGCATGATTTTCTTATCCAAAAGGAAAAAATAAATAGGCGCATGATTTCTCATGCACCACTGAAAAGTCCTACTATGTACATAGACCTTTTATTCATCATTTCTTCAGCTTCTTTTTAAATTCAATCGGAGTTACCCCTTCTACTTCTTTAAAGAATCTAGAAAAATATTGAGAGTTGCTAAATCCAACCATAATGGCAATTTCAGTCATGGAAAGATTAGAGAACAGGATAAGTTCCTTTGCTTCCTTTATTCTTCTCAGATTTCGGTAATTACTAATGGTGATTCCCTTTTCTTTCTTAAATGCACGCATTAAATGTGAAGGATGGACATGTAATTTCCTTGCCATTCCCTCCATTGAAATATCCTCCGCAAAATTCATCTCTATATAGTTTTCTGCTTGCTTTACAATTGTTAAGTTGTCACCTTCAGATTTTCGAATTGTAGGGTCGGAATATTCTCTTACCATATTTGAATGAATCTGATCTAGTTCAGAAATAGTCTCGGAATGCTCGATCATAATTGCATATTTTTCTGATAAAAAGTGGCTTTGCAATGGGCTTAGCCCTCCCCTTTCAGCAGCATAGCTATAAAGGGTATTGTGGGATAATAGAATATTTTTATAGGACCGTACTTTATTATTTGGGACTCTG
The DNA here is from genome assembly GCF_001510645.1 of Paenibacillus sp. FJAT-29882. Taxonomy (GTDB): domain Bacteria; phylum Bacillota; class Bacilli; order Bacillales; family DSM-1321; genus Peribacillus. The sequence goes on from NZ_LMVB01000005.1 coordinate 103,404, forward strand.
TTAAGAATATTTAATTGGTTATCTTCAAATTTATGAAGCGCATCCATTTCATATTCAGCTATCAAATCCCTGTCACCAAGTTGAATTCCATAGAGTAATTTTTCCCTTAGCTTATGAACAGCATCAATGTATTCAGGCGTAAGTCCATTTCGACTATTATTTGAATTTGGAATATCTGTCTGATGGTGTTCCCTCATTTATCATCCCTGCCTTATGCAATTTGCCTTAGGTTGATCGTATTATATCATTCTTTGTGACTTTTTGTATTTGATTCTATTCTCTGTGATAGTACTTAAGAGGGGATTTCTAACAAAAAATCCATTTTTATTCACAAGCTTAAACAGTAGCTCTATTCTTTAATAGCTATTAATGCAATACAAAAGAAAATTAAAAAATAATTGGGAGATAGGTTCATGAAAAAGTGAAATGGATATGCAGCGGAAATAATCAAAGAAATGGTCCGTGAAGGTAAAATTTATTCCGCTGATGACGTTCTACAGATGATTGAACAAGGTTAGCTAGACAAGATATTCTATACTAAAATATCCTGTCTAACCTATTTTTTCAATAAATTTTGTAGAGCAATAAAACCTGATAGATCGTAATTAGAAGAATACATCTATGATCTCTTAACTATAGAAAATAGAGGGTAACTGGCACTGCTTATGGGCAGAATACGCATAATCTCTCTTGTAAACCTTCTAAGACTTCTTCTGGCACTTCCCTGACCTCGATATCCCCACCTAGGAAAAGTAGCCAATTTATTATTTCGGTCAATTCTTCGGGATTATTAATATTGATAAAAGTCTTTAAAATGGCTGTGGTTTGGTAGGGATTCGTATAGGATATTGAAACTTTTAAAGGATGGTATTTTTTGAACTGGGCAATCGCTTTTGGACCAAGTTCAAGGACAAGGTTGATTACTTCTTCCTTCTTACTTAGTTTTTCTAAAATCTTTTTCTTACTTAATCCGTTTTTCGTCGGGTAGGGTTTGACATTAGTGAGATAATCGACAGGAAAAATCCGCTTCTTTTCATCCTTTAAGTCAAAGCCTTCAATCAGCCAAAGTCCTTTTTCATGATAAAGGTGCAAGAGATAAATTGGATACGACTTTATTGCCTTCTCTTCTTTGATAGTAATCAATAAATAGCTATCCAAAAGAAGGCTTTGGATGAGTTTTTCTAACATAGGATGGGGTAGGTCTGACAGATCAAGTAGGTCGGGATTATTGGGGTTGGTCCCTTCAAAAAGCAAGATTTGATTTAAAAGAACAAGGTCATCTTGCTGGTTTTCTGAGATGAGGCCTAGTAATTTTTCAGCTAAAGACTGACGACTCTTTAGATAAGGAAGTTGTTGATTTCTTGTGGCCATAAAGGCAATAAAAAGAGCTTTAATCTCATTATCGGTAAAGCGAACAGTGGGCAAGACAGAGTTGTTCATGACAAAATAACCCCCATCCCTTCCAACTTCAGCGACAAGTGGCATCCCCATAGCTTCAATTTCTCTGATATCTCTAATAGCTGTCGAACGAGAAATGTTAAATTCTCGCATGATTTCAGAAATTGTAAAGTGGGCACGGTTGTTGATATACCGCATGATAATATTGATCCGTTCAACTTTTTTCATCGGGACCTCCTAAACAGTATCACTTTTTGACATGATTTAAGGCTATTATAAACCCATCAAGTGAAAAGACAAATCATTTGATTAATTTAAAAAAGAGGAAGGTTTTGAATATGACAGATTATACCCTAGAAGAAAAAGACAGCTTTATCGTTTTAGGCATTGGAACTGAGCTTGAGAGCGATTACACAGACTTTGCTGGCATAAACAAGGAAAAGGCAGACTTTTGGTGGGCCATCAAACAAGATGGAAGGCTTGACACTTTAAAAGCCATAGCCACAAATGACTACATTTTTGCTGTGAATGAAGCAGTGAATAACAAGATGATGCATTATGCTGGCGTCATGACCGAAGCGTCGGTATCAGAAGAATCCAGAGTTATCCAATTCCCCAAGGGAGAATACCTAATTGTTAAAGGGGAAGAGCAGACGGCTGATGAGTTGAGTAATAAGCTTGCTGGCATTGCCTTTGGTCAAGTTTTGCCAGAAGCAAAGAATTTTGCCTATGTTGGTGGGCCAAATGCAACGGTTGAGATGGGGCAGCGAAACGGCTTGGTATTTGGGGAAATGTGGATTCCCGTTGTTAGGAAATAAAGAGCTAACAGGGGGGACGGCAATGTCCTATATCGTTGATTTTAAAAATGTGTCTACGGTTGGTTTAGAGTCTTCAACAGTAGCAGAAACGCTTGCTGGTTTACGTGCTAATGAAGCCCGTTACTTTATGAACAAATACAAGCATGAATTTACGGTTGTACCAGCTAGCGAAAGCCAGGAGACCCTTGATTATGTGAACCGAATTTTGAAAGAAGAACGGGATATTGAGTTTGCGGCTAAACCTTTAGGAACTTCACGTTTTCAAGTGGCAAATATCAAATTTGCCTACATCATTTATGAGGATGGTCTTGTGATCAACGTCATGTATACGGTTGATGATCCTAAGAAGCGGGCTGTTGGTTTTAAACTCTCTGAGGGGATGGAGATACCAAAGGAGTTAGAAGGGAAGTTTAAGTTTGCTAGGCAGAAGTCTAAACTAGCTGGAACAATTCGGGGCTCGTTTTTTGTAATTAAAGGAGTATATTAAAGTAAGCAAAAGTGCTAGTCGAGGAATTCAGTCATTTTTTGTATGTAGTCATTCTTTTTCTTCATTTGGATAAGAAAATCCCGATTGAACAAAAACAGCCATTCATGCAACAATTGTTTATCTACGCATTCAACTAACAAAACAGCACCTCTTCACCAAATTAGAGGGTGCTGTTCCTTTTTTCGCAAAAACCTCACTTACTTATGCTGCGGTTCACCGTAATAAATCTAAGTGAGGTTTCCCTTATTTTTATACGAACCATAAAGCCCTCCCCTAATTCAATACTTATCGGCTCTTTAAGGGCAGTTATCCGCCACCTATTTTCTTTGGTTCTCTTTAATTCTTGAGGTAGGGCTTTTCTGCCCATTAATGCGGGATAAAAAAAGACACAACCCTATTAAAGTTGTGCCCAAATATCTTCTATCTATTAAAATTAATCTTCTCTTCAAATTGATTTAAAGTTATTGTTGCTTCACTTGGCTTGGTTTCGGCAATAATCTTGCCATGTCTGAAGGAATACCTAACCGTCGCTTGCTTGCGAATCGCCTCATATTCGTTTTCTGCAGATAAGATGATGAAGTTAGCTGGTTTACCTTCTTCGATTCCATAATTCTCTTCAATGTGCAACGTTTTGGCACTATTACTAGTGATCAAATCGATTGAATTTACAATTTGATCATAGCCCATGAGTTGTGAAGCATGAATCCCCATATGCAATACTTGAAGCATGTTCCCTGTTCCAAGTGGGTACCATGGGTCAAATATGTCATCGTGACCAAAGCAAATATTTAGTCCCGCTTCTTGTAATTCTTTTACCCTTGTGAGTCCTCTTCGTTTTGGATACGTATCAAATCTTCCTTGAAGGTGAATATTCACAAGCGGATTTGATACAAAATTAATGGAAGAAAGCTTTAATAAGCGGAATAATTTATACGTATAGGCATCATTATAAGAGCCCATTGCCGTCGTATGGCTCGCTGTTGTGCGAGTACCTAACCCACGTTTGTAGGCCTCAGCAGCTACAACTTCTACAAATCGAGACTGTTCATCATCAATTTCATCACAGTGGATGTCAACTAATCGATCATATTTTTCAGCAAGGTCAAAAGCGAATTTTAACGACTCCACTCCGTATTCTCTTGTAAATTCAAAATGAGGAATGCCGCCTACAACATCGGCGCCCATTTTCAATGCTTCCTCCATCAATTCTTCCCCATTAGGATATGAAAGGATGCCTTCTTGTGGAAATGCAACAAGTTGAAGATCTACATAGGGAGCCATTTCTTCCTTTACTTCCAACATTGCTTTTAAAGCCGTTAATTCTGGATCTGTTACATCTACATGTGTACGGACATGCTGAATTCCTTGAGCAATCTGCCATTTTAAAGCCGTTTTTGATCTTGTTTTTACATCATCAATCGTTAGCGTTTCTTTTCTTTGCGCCCATCTTTGTATACCTTCAAACAAGGTGCCACTTTTATTCCACTCTGGTTCTCCCGCTGTTAACGTTGTATCTAGATGGATATGCGGCTCAATAAAAGGTGGAAGGACAAGAGACCCATTAACATCGATGATTTCTTTCCCATCAACATCTCCTAATATTTGAGTAATTTTATTAAACCTACCATCTTCTATAAATAAGTGCCAAAGTCCATCTTTTCCTCTAAGCTTTGCGTTTTTAATGATCACTGATTATCTCACCTTTATCATGTATTTTACTTATTGATACTTCTTGTTGAGGCATACATTTCATCACAACAACATAAATAATGGCAGACCCTAATAGTGCATTAATTGGAGGGATACCTGGCGCAAAATTTGCGACTGCAACTCCACCTACCCATGCAAATATAGCGATCCAATTTACGGCTTTAAATTTCATCGTTTCAAATGGTTGATATTTCCCGCGCTTTAGTAAAAAATAGTCTGCTAAAATAATGGCCCCTATCGACGGTAGCGTGGAACCCAAAATCGTCAAGAATCCAACAAAATTGTTATAAAGCCACATCGCTGCTATTGTTCCAACGATTCCATTGAAAACAACAACTTTATGTTTTGGTAGTTTTGTAATATTGGAAAATCCTAGCCCAGAAGCATATAACGCGCTATCGTTTGTCGTCCAAATATTCAAACCGAGGACAATGATGGCAGGAATCATTAACCCTTGTAAAAACATCACGTCCGAAATATCAGCTTTATTGTAAACCATAGCTCCGACTGCACCAAATAAAAACATGAGCGAATTCCCAAGAAAGAACGCGATAATATTAGCAGTCACAGCAGAACGTGATGTCTTAGCAAAACGAGCAAAATCGGGTGTAAGCGTACCAGCGCTAATAAAAGATCCGATACAAATGGTTAATGCTAATGCAACGCCCATTGCCTGTGTAGGTTCATAAGCGAATAATTCTTGAATTCCCCCAACTGTATTAGTTGCGTCAAACATGGAATAACTACCGAAAATTGCAATTGCCGGAACAGCAATAAATCCTAAAATGGTTAAGGTCTTCATCCCAAAAATGGCCGATACCGTCATCAACAAACCAAAAATCGCTATTATTAGATAAACATTGACCCCAGTCGCTTTTGCAACAGGTACTGCAAACATCGCAAGTCCAACACCAAACCAGCCTACTTGAGTTGAAGCTAGTAAAAATGAAGATAAATAAGAACCTTTTTCACCAAAAGCATATCGAGTCAATAAATGAGTTGATAACCCCGTTTTTGCTGCAATATAAGCTAATGAACCTGTATAAAGCCCAAGTACAAGATTACCTGTTAACACAATCCATATAAACTGGCTAAACGACAATCCCGTTCCTAATGTCCCTCCAGACCACATGCTCGCTGAGAAAAAGCTAAGTGACAGCATCACCGCAAGTATTTTCCAAAATCCATTTCTATTCGCCTGAGGTACTGCCTGTAACGTGAATTCTTTATCTACTTTTGACATACCAATTCCTCCAATAAGTTAGTAACTGGTACCGAAGAAGGCTTCGATAATTTTAGGAGATTAGGGAATAAAAAAAGCTTCTTGCCATTTCTGACAAGAAGCTTTTTTACACAATGAACCATGGGAAACCTACATACGTAGGCTGCCAAAGCAATGATCATTATTTCCGCTGTCCTTGTCAGCCTCACGGGACTGAATTAAAGGTACCAGTATTTAATTAAACATATTATTACAGGAAAACAATATGTTGTCAACTGATTTTTAGGCGCTATCCCCCGTAGGTCCTCAATCTCTAATATTTTTAACAGATAACATCAAAACCTCATTTATTTATGATACGGTTCTCCATAGCATATCTAAATGAGGTTTCTCAAAAAAGCGGGGACTGGCAAATAATTTTGACATGAAAGAGGCTCCCCCCATGAAGGGATACTCATACATCGTGTTTATTCATTTTTGATTTTCTACATATGCGTTAACAGGCGATCCTTTTGGTCAAGAAAATATGCCATCAGTTTCTTACATTGAGGAATAGAAAATCCTAAAATTGGACCTAATCCAAACGCAATAAACACTGTTCCAATTCCAACAGGCCCCCCTAGCATCCAACCAAGAAGAAAAATGAGTACTTCAATTCCACTTCTAACCAACGGGATACTCCAACCCGTTCTTTCAACAATTAATAACATAAAGCTGTCTCTAGGACCTGCTCCAAAATCAGCAGAAACATATAATCCAATACCATACCCAATTAAAACAACACCTATGATAAAAGCAATTGTTGCTCCTGCTAAACTATCAATGCTAGGTAAAATCCAATTAAAAAGATCAATAAATAATCCTAGAAACAACATATTCAGAAAGGCCCCTATTTTTGGCCATGCCTTATTGAAAATTGAACTGATCAACAAGAGTAAAAATCCACTTATTATCGACCAAGTTCCAATAGTAAAGCCAAATTTAGTAAATAGACCATAATGAAAAACATCCCATGGTCCAATCCCTAAATGCTTTCCTTCAATTGTTAAAGATATGCCAAATGCTAACACTATTAATCCAAAAATAAAAAAAGACCAGCGTAGAATCCATTCCTTTTTCATAACCGCTCCTCTATCTTATATCTTATTTTTTTATTAATATAACATTAAATTTGGACAGAAATCATAATCTATATTTTCTGAAATATAACAAGAAAAGCGTATCTTTAATTTTCTTATTAAAGGAGAATTATGGGGTCTTATTCGTTTTAACAATGGGATAACTGACGAGGGCAATATCATATAGCCATGTCAGTTTTTTCATTTTGAAGATAAAAACTCCTCCGTTTATTATAGTTATCTAAAAAATCATCAAGAAGAAGATATCCAAGTTTGGCTCTTGAATAGGTTTTATCTAAAATCCAAGGAGAAGAACATTAAATCAACTTATTTAGCTTTAAGAAAAAACCTCATTTACTTATGATACGGTTCACCATGATGTATCCAAATGATATTTTTACATAAATTTCAAAATCCTAACACTTAGATCTTAGGTGCTAGTCTTGTGGGTATTAGGGCAAACTCCGATGTTAAACAAACGGCAATCCTAACGACTGTTCCCAACAAGAGATCATCTAGTCTACGATGATTAAAATATTAATCCCCCCATTGCATTATATTTGAATATATTTTACAATCAATTGAATAAAAATTCATTAGCTTTCACACTACGAAATATTAAAAGGGAGTTTACTAGATGCAAAAAAATATAATACAAAATCAATCTCAAAATAAAAGCACAGGCAAGAAGGCACTTAACATTAATGCATTTGTCTTACTTTTCTTTGTGATCGTCATTTCCGCTATTTTGACATACATTGTGCCAGCTGGTGAATTTGACCGGGTAGAAAAAGATGGGCGTACGCTTGTAGTTCCTGATTCTTTTACTCTGACAGAGTCGTCTCCAGTCGGATTCTTTAATATCTTTACTAGTATTCATTCAGGCATGATCGATGGTGCTGGAATTATCTTCTTCGTTTTGATCATTGGCGGTGCTTTTGGCATTTTAAAGGCAACGGGCGCCCTTGATGCATTAATTGTGAATATAACAAGAAAACTAGCAAATAGGGAATTATTACTCATTCCCGTTCTCATGCTGTTTTTTTCAGTTGGTGGCACATTGATGGGAATGGCTGAAGAAACCATTGTATATATTGCTATTATCACTCCAGTAGCTATTGCCTTAAAGTTAGATGCGATGGTCGGTTTTGCAATTGTTTCACTGGGGGCAAATATCGGGTTCATGAGTGCTGTCCTGAATCCATTTAATATCGGAGTAGCACAAAGTATAGCAGAATTGCCTACATTCTCAGGTATTGGTCTCAGACTAGTATTATTCGCTACATTATACATTGCTGGAGTCCTTTACGTTTACCGCTACGCGAAAAAAGTCAAGTCCAATCCTGAACTAAGGTATTTCGGAAAATATCAAGAAGGAAATCAAGTGGAAGTCAATACAAATTTAAGACTAACCATTCGTCACAAATGGATTCTAACCATTTTTTTACTCAACTTTGTAGTATTGATTTTCGGAGTTATAAAATTTGGTTGGTATATAACTGAAATTGCTGGTTTGTTCTTACTATTTGGAGTCCTAATCGGGATTGTTGGAAAATTAAATCCGAACAATATTGCGGACAGCTTCATCGATGGAGCAAAAGACCTAATTGGTGGTGCTTTAATCATTGGTTTCGCACAGGCCATTCTCGTTGTGATCCAGGATGGAAAATTAATAGACTCTATTTTGTATTTTGCCTCTACCTTTCTAAGTCAACTATCGCCAATTCTGAACGCTATAGGAATGTTTTTTTTACAGCTTTCACTCAACTTTCTTGTACCATCTGGGAGTGGTCAAGCAGCACTCACAATGCCAATCCTGGCACCTTTATCTGACCTTGTTGGAGTGACAAGGCAGACTGCGGTACTAGCATTTCAGCTTGGGGACGGCATTTCCAACTCCCTTTTCCCTACATCAGGTGTGTTACTTGCTGGACTTGCAGTTGCAGGGATTCCTTTTACAAAATGGATAAAATGGATTCTACCTTTTATATTCATTCAAATAGTCATCAGTATTATTTTCCTAATCATTGCACAAGTGATTCAGTACGGACCATTTTAAGAAGAATTAACGGAGGTTCATTATGTTACAAACAAAACTTGTAGATACAGAATTATTAGCTTGGACAATTGAACAGCGCAGACATTTCCATATGCATCCTGAGCTATCCGGACAAGAATATGAAACAGCTGCTTATGTGAAAGAGAAATTAACTGAATTCGGCATCGCTATCAAAAATAATTATTCTGCACCAAATGTTGTCGCCTATTTTAAAGGAACAGAAGGGAAAAAAACCGTTGCGCTCAGAGCCGATATGGATGCTCTCCCGCTTCATGAAGAAGGAGACAAGTCTTACATTTCAACAGTTCCTGGCGTCATGCATGGTTGTGGTCACGATGGTCATACCGCGACTTTACTCGCGGTAGCTAAATGGATGAGCACTCACCCACATTTAGTAAAAAATAATATTTTATTTATCTTTCAAAGCTCTGAAGAAGCATCACCAAGCGGGGCTAAACAGCTTGTAGAAGAAGGGATATTAGATGGAGTCGATGTAATATATGGAATCCATTATATGTCTAATATGCCTTTAGGGAAAATTGGTTTTGCAACAGGTCCTGCTATGGCATCCAGCGATGACTTTGACATTATAATTGAAGGGAAAGGTGGACACGCGGGCAATCCACACGAAACAGTGGACCCAATTTACATCGCAACCCATCTTATACAAGCGTTCCAATCGATTGTCAGCAGAAATTTAAATCCCTTACATTCAGGAGTGATTTCATTTGGAGGTATTCAGGGAGGAAATTCATACAACGTCATTCCTGATAAAGTAAACCTTCAAGGTACTATTAGGGCATTAACGTATGAAGGAGCTGAATTAATGCACAAACAAACAGCTCAGCTAACTGAATCAATTTGCACAAGCTTTGGGGCAAAAGGACATTTTCATTTAATAGAAGGAACCCCTCCATTATACAACCATCCAGAAGCGTGCGAATTTGCGAAAGAAATCATCCAAAAGACTTTCGGTGATGATGTGTTCTTACCATTTGAGCCTGTACTAGGGGCTGAAGATTATTCCTACTACTTAAAAGAAAAAGTAGGTGTATTCATTAACGTTGGGATGCAAAGCGAAAAAAGCCAGTATCCTCACCATCATCCGAAATTTGACATTGATGAGGGAGCCATTCCCTCTGCCATTGAACTAATGATTCAATTGGCTTTGAATTCGTGAATTAACTAAGGGCGATTCATCCCATACCATCAGGTAGTGTGGGATGAATTTCCTTTTTTCTATCATGGGCGGTTATTGCGGTATCATAGTTGTCGACTGCTTTCAATTCGATGCACAAAAATCAGACATCGTTCCCTTGCATCTATTTCAAAACACCTTTTGAATCGAAGGAAAACCATTTTCCATTTATCTTTTGCTTACCTGTTAACATGACTCCCTTAGCATCGAAGTAAAATTTCTTACCGCTGATTCTTTGCCAACCTGTCAGCATTGCCCCACTTGGATTAAAATAGTACTTTTTACCGCCTATGCTCTGCCAACCTGTCTGTATGATTCCCGTTTCACTGATATAGTACTTATTCTTTTCAAGTGTCTTCCATCCGGTTTCCATGACACCTTTATCATTGGAATAATACTTGGAGCCGTTAATCGTTTGAAAGCCGGTTTGCATGACGCCATCTAAATTAAAATAGTATTTGGATCCAGAAATCACCGTCCACCCCGTTGCGTATTCGCCGGCAGATGAATCATAATAATACCATTTACCATTTTTCTGTTCCCAATTTGATGCTGTTTTGAACTGAATACTGATGTCCTTCGCTAAATTTCCCCCCTAACTCACCGGAGATTGCTTCCCTCTTAATCGTTAAGGTATAGGTAGTAAGTCCCTTTAAAGCTTCAGGAAAGATATAAAGTCCATCCTCGTCAGCTTCACTATAGAGTTCGACATTCCCCTCTGGACCAGTCAGTTGGATCTGTGTTTCATCCAAATCAATAAACTGGTTAAAGCGGAAAGCAAAAAAGCTGCTTAATGGGACATTTTGCACTCCAGTAGTAAAACTATTAGCTTTTGTATAGTCGTCACCCCAGTCCACATAAAAACTTTCTAAAAGCTCAAGTATGGCTGGAGCATCCGGATTAGAAGTACCCGGATCACTCGGTGTCGTCGCGGGTGGATCCTGAACTCCACTTGTTGCCGCATCCATTGCTGTCACATAGTTTTTTCCGCTAGAGTCCTTTCCCGTAGCTACTATTTCCCCATTTTGATAAAACAAGTTATTTATTTTTAAATCTTTTTTAATCGTATATAAGTACTTATTGGTGTTAAATTGATAAACATCAATTCCGCTATCTTTTCTTGCGGCAAAGGTTAAGTTGTCCTCCATGCTAAACGCATAATCATCGTAGGACCTTCCCAATGTATAAGAGTAGGTCATGTCACCTGATTTGAACATAGTCAGGTCAAAGGCAACCCCACTATTATTAATCATGCTGGCTCCATCCGGAGTAATGTTTGCAAAAGGCTCTAGTGGATAATCTCCGTGGTACGGAGAATTATAATGGGCCTTAATGACTCCCTTGTCCACCTCGTAGGCATCTACATCTCTTGGACTTGTATCTGTTGAAATGGAATAGACCTTTGATGTTTCAGGATTGTAATAGAGATAGGATTTGAATCTTATATTATTTACGTATGTGTTAGGAATCTCACCGCCTGTGGCCAAAGAATATACCTTCATCGCCTCCCACTGATTGGATCCGGGAGCGATGAAGTTGGTCGTATCTACCTCTGCAATCGCACCCGATAACGGAGAGCCCGTGTTATATTCGTGTGCCATCTTGTGCTGGGTAACGTATAGCTTGTGATTGTATAGCGCCAACCGCTCCGCAGGATATGGCAATACTAACCCTTTGATTTCGCCGGATGAAAAATTAATAGAGTAAATGGTTTTGCTTCCCAATCTAGTTGTATAAATAACCGGTTTATCCGGATCAATTGCTAAATCATTTGGTTTAAATCTAAGGTTATTGATAGTCCCCGCTGGGTCAGGTACTCCAGGTGTTGTTGGAAGACCATTTGAAGGCTGCGAATCAGCAGCGATTGTTGCAATCGTATAGGCTCCGCTGTTATCTTTATTAATCGTAATTAACCATCCATCTTTGTAATGAAGCTTTTGGATATTTAGATCCTTTCGCAAAGAGTATAAAAATGTGTTTGTTCCATACTGATAGACATCAATTCCGCTCGTGGTACTAGCAGCGAATGTTAGTTTGTTATCAGGGCTGAAGGCAAAATCGTTGTATCCTTTTCCAAATGAATAGCTGTAAGTCATATCTCCTGAACGAAACGTTGCAAGGCCGAAGACAGAACCGCCATTGTTGTAAAGACTCAGTCCATCTGGAGAGAACTTGCCTGTCACTCCTAAAGCGTAATCACCATGGTAAGGGGAATCATAGTGACTCTTGATGATTCCGTTTTCAATTTCGTATGCCTCAATATCGCTAGGGGACAACGATGTGGTGGTTGCGTATATTTTTGATGTTTCCGCATTATAGGCAATATTCGTTCTTTCATAAATAGAAGTAGCCCCAGAAGATTGGTTTTTTTCTTTTTTATCCTTAAAGGAATAAACTTTTAGATTCCCCCATTGGCCTGACCCTGGTGATATGTATATATAGCCTTGATCGTCGACGGCGATGTCGTATGGATCTGTATTAATGTCTATTGTATCGCTAAGGGTAAAGCTATTGGTATCTACCACTGCAATCGCCCCTACAAAATTCGAACCGTGATACTACGTCAGGATAATAGACACAGATTTCTGCAGCGCTTTCGTTTGGTGGCCTTGATAAAAAAGTTTAAATAAAGCTGCGGATTTCCCATACATTCGTTCGAATTCATTCGGTGGATAGTACCCCTACGTCGAATGAATCCGCTTGGAATTGTAGAAGAACTCGATGTATTCAAACAATGATTTCTTCGCTTCTTCTCTTGTTTTATACTTCGTTTGATACACTAGCTTACGTTTAAGAATAACGTGAAAGGACTAAACGAAAGCGTAGTCATAATAGTTTCCTTTTCGGCTCATACAGCCTGTCATGCCGTACTCTTTTAATAGTTTCTGATATTCATAGGAGGCATATTGAACGCCCCGATCTGAATGGTGAATAACACCTTTTCCCGGCTTTTGACGTTTGTAAGCCATCTTAAATGCAGAGATAACCAATTCCTTTGTCATGATTTTATCCATGGACCAACCTACTATCTTACAAGAATACAAATCCATTACGGTCGCCAAATACAACCAGCCCACATTCGTCGGAATATAAGTGATATCCGTTACCCACAACTGGTTTGGTTTGCAAGCTTTAAACTGTCGATCTAAAAAGCTTTCACTTACAGGATTTAGATGCTTCGAATTGGTCGTAGCCTTGTATTTTTTGACTGTACAAGCTTCCATTGGTTCTTTGTCATAATGCGAGAGACCGTACGCTCACTTATTTTCACGCTACGTCTTTTCAGCGTTTTAGCGATTTTAATACTGCCGTAACGTTGCTTGAATTCTAGATGAGTCTGTAAAATTTCTTGCGATAATTTCTCATGTTGTTCCTGCCTGTCACTTTTCGGCCGTTTTAACCATTTGAAGTAACCACTCTTGGAGACTCTCAGAACGCAACACATCTTCTCCACTCGGAATTGGGAGCGATTTTCATGAATGAAATCATATTTTACCGAGGGCTTTTTACGAAGTAGTGCATCGCCTTTTTTAAGATTTCATTTTCCTCCTTGAGATCACGAATTTCCTTTTGAAGAGCTCTTAATACAGCCTCTGCTGAAGAAAACGACTGTACAGCCTTGATCTCTGATTGTTGGCCATACTTCTTCATCCAGCCATGTAAAGTATTTTCGTTTACACCCACTTCTCTAGCCACTTGAGCTACAGATTTATGGTTTTCACTTATATACATTACCGTTTCAATTTTAAATGCCTCATCGTATCGTTTGCCATTACCTCTTGCCGTACAGACACACCTCGTTATAGTTAATATGTTTATTATTACAATCTGCGTCTACTATTTAGTCTAGCATCAGAACTATATAATTCTGATTTTTTTATTGCCATGATTATCCCCTTAAAAAGCCTTGAAATTTGTAAAAAAATAACTTCGATTTCAAAAAAATATATTATTACAACACATTTCTCTACTAAATAATTATAGCCTGAGTAATAAAGAAGAGCATTTTTCTTCTTTCCAATTCACTGGGATGTTAAGCTTTTTTGTAATAGTGATCCACACTTAATCTATTTAAATAAAAAAGAAGAAGAAATTTTTTCATCTCTTCTTCTGCCCCTGTAATGTTTTAATATGACTTATCTATTCTTATCCTATAACTTAAATACAAATTTCGCCGTTACTTATGGTAAGGTTCACCACGGCTACTTTATATGCGGTTTTATTTTTCTGTTAGATTGAGTAAAATCATTTTTGTATAGTCTTTAAAATCAACACAGCCTTTTTTATATCTTAAAGACAGCCTTGCCCATCACTTTACGTGAATTGAGTCTTTCAAAAGCATCTTCATATTCTTCAAGTGGGAACGTTGAATCAATTGTTGGCCGAATATCAAATTGCTCAGCCAACTTGAAAAGCTGTTCTAAAGTTTCTCTGAGGTCTTGATTAGAGTATTTCCAAAGATTAAAACCTGTCAATGTTGCTTGTTTGATGACAAGGTTAATAAGATTAATGTTTGCTTCATTTCCTGTAGAAAAGCTAATGGATACAACCCGGCCATAAGGAGCAACTGAAAGAAGCAATTGATTCGTCATGTCCCCACCAATTGTATCAAGAATAAGATCGGCTCCGTGGTCTCCGGTTATACGGTAAATACCTTCCTTGACGTTCTCCTTTGATAAATCAACAACACGGTTTTCTGCAACCTCTTTCATTTTTTCTGCTTTTTCTGTTGAAGAAACAATCGCAATTGGTTTAGCCCCGAGCGCTTTGGAAATTTGCATAGCCGCATAACCAACGGACCCAGCCGCCCCGGGGACTGTAACCCATTCTCCTGCCTTTATTCTGCCGGCTCTTGTTAGAGCTAAGTATGCAGTTACATAAGAACTTGGGAAAGCAGCTCCTTCCTCAAAGCTAAAGGAATCTGGAAGCCTGAACAGATATGACTCTGGAACAACAATATATTCTTGGTATGTGCCATCTTTTCCCCTGCCTAAATTGTCACCAAATATCATGACACGACTTCCTTTTGGGAAAGTCGTTCCTGATTCAATAATACCCGCGCCTTCATTGCCTAGAACAAGCGGCAGTTCTTTCATGAACGGAGAACCCTCTTTAGCCATTTTAAGCGCAAAGGGATAAAGCGGGGCAGCATGAATTCTTACCAGTGCTTCACCTTGTTTAGGATCAGGGATCTCTATACTTTCAACAGTGATAGCTGGATTTTTGCCATATGCTTTTATTGGCGTTCGTTGGATGACTTACTCGTATATGCAAAAAATGAAAAGCATTTAACTGCTTGGAAAAAGTTCAATCAAAAGGTTGGGAACAATAGTGCAGTTGGGATCTATCATGAAACATATCAAGTAAAAAAAGGTGCTTATGAATCTATTTATGGCAATATGCCTCTCTATGGATTAGGAAAAGCATTAGAATATCTTCCAATCATAGCTGAAAACAATACTGCTAGAAAAAGGCTTCATTCCCGTGCTTGACCTCCAGTATGCTAAAGCTTGTCCTTAATAGGTTCCAACAGACATTCCGGCAGTTAATCCATTAATCCAAAAAGGTGTAGTCTTCTCATTAGGAGAAGACTACACCTTTTTAGTAAACTCTATAAATGAAAAAACATCTGCCTTAGGCTTCCATGTAAGAAGAAAAAGGCAGGCGTTTTCCAAAACCTAATTGTAATACAGGTTCTCAGTCGGATATACTGGATCATTGGTGATGTCGATTCCAAGCTTCTTAAAGGTCTGTTCGTTTTCCCTATTCAATATAACCGTAGAATGAGCTTGTGTGTCTTTTAAATTCGGCAGTTGCTTATAAGCCAGCTCAGAAGTAGGGTTGGTGACCGCACTGATTGCCAGTGCAATCAGCACTTCATTGGCGCTTAGTGTCGGGACTCGGCTGTTCAAATCATCGGTTTTCAACCGTTGAATCGTCTGCAAAATCATCGGTGACAACAAATCAATTTCATCGGCAATATTGGCCAATTTCTTCAACCCATTCAGAATCGCGGCTGCCGAAGCATCCATCAAAGTTGTCGTTCGACCGGTGATCATCTCGCCATTTGGCAGTTCTATCGCAATTACGGCTTGCAAATTCGTGCTGTCAATTCTCTCTTGGATTGCTTTCGCATAATTACGGGCCGGCGATACAGGTGCCCGATCCTCTTTCTTTAAGTCAGTCTCTTCCAAAATCACTTGCATATGGCGCACACTATCTTCATCGGCAAGCCCTTTTTTATAGTCGTTCTCTACGACGAAACTGCGCCGAATGATTTCCTGCCTGGCAGCTTCCTGCACGACCATATCGTCGGTGATACCCGATTTCAGACGATTAACACCCATATCGGTCGGTGAGCGGTAAACAGACTCTTTACCAGTAATCCTTTCAATAATCCGTTTGATGACAGGAAACGTCTCAATATCACGATTGTAATTGATCGCTACTTTCCCGTATGCTTCATAGTGATAATTGTCAATCATATTAACGTCTTTCAAATCGACGGTAGCCGCTTCATAAGCGATATTTACCGGGTGCTTTAACGGCAAGTTCCAAACCGGAAAAGTCTCAAACTTGGCATAGCCGACTTTATTCCCCAGTTTATTCTCATGGTACATTTGGTTAAGGCAGGTTGCAAGCTTTCCGCTGGCCGGGCCAGGTGCCGTTACTACCACGATTGGCTTTGTCGTTTTAATATAGGGATTCATCGCAAATCCCCCCTCGCCAATGACCGCGTCCACATTTGTGGGATAACCTTTGATTTCGCTGTGGGTGCAGACGCTAATTCCGCTTCTCTCAAGCTTGGTCATAAATACTTTGGCTGTTGGCTGTCCTTGATAACGAGTGAGCAAGACACTGTTGACAGAAATGCCATATGCCCGGTATTCATCGATTAAGCGCAAGACATCTTGGTCATAAGTGATACCGTAATCTTCACGGACTTTGTTCCGCTCGATGTCTCCAGCGTACACACAGATGATGATTTCCGCATTTTCTTTCAGCGTATTCAATAATTTGATCTTGGCATCTTCATCAAATCCAGGCAAGACACGCTTGGCATGTTTGTCGCCTATCAATTTTCCGCCAAATTCCAAGTAAAGTTTATCATACTGCTGCACCCGTTCTAGGATGTAGGCAGATTGTTCTTGCAAATATTTCTCCGAATCAAATCCAACTTTTTTCATTTAATTTCCGCCCGCCTTCTATACTTCAAGCTTTCTCTTAAACCGATAGATAAAAACGCCTTAAGAGAGAATACTAACTAAAATACATCTTTTATCATTATAAAGCTTTTAAAAAAATAGACAAAGGAAAACTGGCCCAATCGTTTCAGTGATTGGGTCATTCTAATTTGATTGATAATTTTTTAACTATTTTTAAGAAATACAACAAAATCGTTCTATTCGGACTAGGTCCATCATTTTTTTGTGTGGAATACTTTGCTTATAAACTCGCTCTTGTATCTGGAAAAAATACTTTTTCGACCCAAAGTGAAACGTATGCTCAACATTTGGTTGATGAAGAAACTCTTTTTATTGTTTTTTCAGTAACTGGTAAATACACTTCCTTTGAAAACCTTTTTAATGCAATAAAGTCTTGTGGGACTGAAATATTGCTAATTTTAGAAGAGTATAACAATTCTTTAGCTTTAGAAATTGAAAATATATTTTACTTAACAAAATCTACTCAAAATGAAAGTCTGTTACCTTTTGAAAAAACCCGAACCGTATTCTTTATTTTCATAGAAGAAGTTATTGCAAGATTAATGTCAGAACGTGAGACATAAAAAAGATGACTAAAAGGGACAAAGGGACAGGTCCCGTGTCCCTTTGTGTAAGAGAACAATCTTCCCCAATCCTTAACATTTCCTAGATGAACAAGTTTAAGGATAACAAGAGGTCCATCAACCGCCATATCTGTTCTAGAAAATGCGGGAGGGACAACATGGTACCTGTCCCCTCGTCCTTTGAAGGACTTTTTTACTGAATTTATTTTAATACATTACAATAAAAAACTCATTTACTTATGGTACGGCTCACCCCGATTGATCCGATAAGCCCGATACACCTGCTCGACCAAAATCAATCTCATCAATTGATGAGGGAAGGTCATTTTTGAAAAGGAGAGGGCTTCGTCAGCACGTTGCATCACTTCTTTGCTTAGACCTAATGACCCGCCGATAATAAAAGTAATTTTACTTTTTCCATAAGTCGCTAGCTTATCAAGCGTGTCTGCCAGTTCTTCAGAAGTTTTCATTTTCCCTTCGATTGCAAGAGCTATGACATGGGCATCGGGATTGACTTTGGCTAGAATTCTTTGTCCTTCCTTTTCCTTAATTTGCAACATTTCGATTTCACTTAATGTTTCTGGCGCTTTTTCATCTGGCAGCTCAACAATTTCCATTTTGGCATAGGCAGACATTCGCTTCATATATTCGTCGATGCCCTGTTTTAGATATTTTTCTTTTAGCTTTCCTACAGTTATAATTGTTATATTCATGTTATCCTCACTTTACAAACAGCTTACAAACACGTTATCCACAAAAGTTATCCACATATCCACATTTACTATCCACATCTTGTATAGGAATATTAGTTCCCTACTATATATACCGCCATGTTTTGACAATATTCACAGGTTGTTGATAACTTCAATTCACTAGGTACACTATTAAGAGTCGGATACGTTTCTTCCTCTACTACCACAGTATCCAGTGCCATATCAACATGATCATCACAACAATAAATCATTCATTTCTCTCCTTTATATCGACATTATTCATGTTTAATTTCCTCATTCGCTTATATGAACTAGTTATCCACAAATCTAACGATCGCATTCACTTTATTGCTACTTTTCCGCTTATCCACATGTTATCTTAACAAAAAACTGAAAAAACACAATAAAAACGAGGGTGCCTCAAAGGCAAAGTGTCAGACCCTTGTGAGGCTCCCCCGTTTTTTCATTACATTTGTTGTTCTACTGACAAATCCATCGTCGTTTTCAATTGTTTACCGTTACGATAATAGGTTACGTCTAACTTATCTCCAATTTTCTTTTCGTTATATAAGTATTTACGTAAATCAACAACATCGGTAACTTTCTTGCCATCCAATGCAACAATCACATCAAACTCCTCTAGTCCCGCTTTGGTTGCCGGTGAATTGGATTGAACACCAGTAATAGCGACACCACTCGTTACATCTGTAGGTAGCTTCAATGTGTTTTGCTGATGATATTGTGAAATTTCTTCAACTGATGCAAGGCTTACTCCCATAAATGGTCGTTTTACCTCACCAAACTGTTCAAGGTCATGAATGATTGGGATTGCTGAATCAATAGGAATAGAAAGGCCAATCCCCTCCACTGCACTTTCTGCAATTTTCATGGAGTTAATTCCAATGACTTGACCTTGCATATTAATGAGAGCTCCTCCGCTATTTCCAGGGTTAATGGCTGCATCCGTTTGGATAACCTCTGCGTTCCAATCAACCTGGCCATCCTCATTAATATCCACTTCAATCGTACGCTCTAAACCTGAAATGATTCCTTGTGTTACAGACCCTGAAAACTGTAGGCCTAATGGATTGCCAATGGCTACAACTGGTTCACCTGGTTTTAAAGTAGACGAGGTCCCAAAATCAGCAACCGTCGGAACATTCGTACCATCGACTTCTACGACAGCCAAATCCATCCATGGGTCACTTCCTTTCAGCATGGCTGGAAGCTTGGTTCCGTCCACTAACGTTACTTCTAGTTCCGTTGCATTTTCAATAACGTGATTATTCGTCACTATGTAGGCCTTTCCATTTTCCTTTTTATACACAACACCCGATCCCGTTCCTGCCTCACGGTTTTCTTGATTTCCCCAAAATTTAGATTGCTGGATATTTGTAATCCCAACAACCGCTGCACCGACCTTCTCTACCACGCCCGTTACAGCTGACGTAACATTAACAGATACTTGTTGTTGGACTTTCTCTGTTTTCCCTAGTCCATTCACTTTTTCATTTTGATTCTGCCCATTAGAATTTGGATAACCTTGTAACATGAAGAAAACGAGCAATGCCCCGACAATTACTCCTGCGAGCGTTGATAAAAAGTATCCTCCTGGACGTCCTTTTCTTTTTTTGTTGCTGTTTTCATGCATATGATCATCGTAGTATCCCAAATTTGTTCAATCCTCTCTTCCTTTAAAGATTAAATAAATGCCATACACTAGTCTTTGTTTATCTCTTCCATTATACTCATTTAAGACTAAAGATAAAAAAATTTTCCTTCATTCTGTATTCCTACCGTTTTCAACCTTTCAGGAACACCTTACACAAATGTTTCATCAAAAAAAAGGAATGAAAAGAGATCATCCCTTTTCATTCCTAAACAAGTACTATTTCAGTTGGTTTTTTCGGGTCCGTATCATAGAGAGAGAATTGCTCCCCAACGATAATTCCTTTTGTTTGCAATGTTTGCTCAACAGACATACGTGCGAGATCTTTCATATTGTTATCAAGGCTTAGATGTGCCAGATAAATTCGTTTTGTCCGATCCCCTGCAACATCACTCATGGCAATTGCTGCATCTTCATTTGAAACATGCCCAAAATCGCTCAAAATTCGTCGTTTAATACTCCAAGGGTATTTACCCATTCTTAGCATTGACACATCATGATTGCTTTCAAACACGTACATATCGGCATTATCAATAATACCTTTCATTCTATCACTCACATAGCCTGTATCTGTAATTAAGACAAGCTTCTTATCACCTTGATGGAACACATAAAACATCGGCTCCGCTGCATCATGGGAAACACCAAATGATTCAATATTTAAGTTCCCAAATGTTTTAATCTGTTCCATTTCAAATGTGAACTTTTGCTCAACCGGTACTTCGCCAATTATTCTCTCCATCGCATTCCATGTACTCATATTCGCATAAACTGGTAATTTATATTTACGCGCTATGACCCCAAGGCCTTTAACATGATCACTATGTTCATGTGTAACAAGAATACCTGATAACTTGGACATATCGCGGCCAATTTCATTGAATAATGCTTCCATCGCCTTGCCACTCAAGCCAGCATCGACAAGAAAAGAATGCTCTTCTGTCTCGACGAAAATAGCATTTCCCGTACTCCCGCTTGCGAGAACACTAAAATGCATACTCATACCTCTCACTCCAATAATATTTTCTCCTCCGTATTCAATTCAATCACTTCTCCATCAAATGCATTTACGAACAAGTCCTGTTTGTCATCTACAATCATTCGCCAAGTAGGCACTAACAGAAAAGATGAAGAAGAAGAGTTGGATTGTAAAGAATTATAATAACCAA
The DNA here is from genome assembly GCF_001510645.1 of Paenibacillus sp. FJAT-29882. Classification (GTDB taxonomy): domain Bacteria; phylum Bacillota; class Bacilli; order Bacillales; family DSM-1321; genus Peribacillus. Next base: position 124,754 of record NZ_LMVB01000005.1, read on the forward strand.
GCTGAAAATTGGTTATCTCACTATCTGGCGGAATATCTCCTTTTAAATAGAGAGCTTCGATGGCCTTTATCGGAAGGATCATTTCTTTCGGTTCATTAAATTCTTCAATATCCTCTAGATACGTTTGTTCGTATGAAATGATTTCCTTATCTTCATTTAAAAATAGCGTTACCTTGCCCTTACTATTATTATAAAAGATCTTACTATCAAAAGCCTGATAATAAACAATTGAATGACTTGTTTTATCGTATGTCCAATAGCTATAATCTTCACCATGATAGATATTTTCCTTTATGAAAAGATCAATTTCACTCGTTTGTAATTTTTCACTAACTTTGGTTTTATTTTTAAACGTGCCTACTAGTTTCGTTCTTTCTACATCTGCCATCAAAAGATCTTGGTCTTTCAAAGACTTCAGATCATCCTTTTTAAAAACCTTCGTTTTCGCGACTAAATAGTTTTCCTTTTGCTTTTGTTTAGGCATAGGAGTATACGTTATGTTTTCTTCCTTTAAAAGCTCTTCAATAGGAGTTTGAGACATGTAATCATATTTATTATCATTTTTCTTCCCCATAAATTGATCCAAAAGAAAAATATCAAGAATGAGAAACACCATAATGAATATGGTCTTCGTTCGATTCCAATCCATTATCGATCCGCTCCTTTTTGCTCAAAAGGTAAGATGATCCATGTTCCTCCATATCGGTAATACCAAGCAGGTTCCAAGATGACACCTTTCGAATTAAGTGTAGACTTGGTCATGCGATAGCCAATTTCAAGGTCTTCAATCGCTTCAGGGTTAAAATTCCTGATATTTTTCAAAGCTGTTACCGCTTCTTCACCAGAAGGAAGCAATTTATCAGGCTCTTCTTCTGAAGGATAAGGGAAATCTAGATAAAAATACGGACGTTGATATTGATAGATTTCCCCATTCCCCCAAACCTGTTCAATTTCTGCCATCCCTACTTCGTTAAATACTGGAAGTCCATTAACAAATAAACGAAAGACTACCCTTTGTGCACCTTGCGATAGCTCAGCAAGCCGAAACCTTTTATCCCAACCTGCATGGTCATTCACAAGGTCAATGCTTTGCTGTAATAATTCACTCGTACTACTAAATCCGTTTTTCTTTTGTGATGGGTTGATGAAATTAATCATCGATAAATTACGGTCAACAGATAATAGCCGGGTCCCATCAGTAAATTCTTCAACCTCAGAGACATACTCTTGGCGAACGGATGTTGGATCAGTAAATAAGGCATACTTAAAGTTATTAATATTCATATCTCCCACTTGATAACTATACTGCTTCATAGGAGTACGGTCTTTTAAAAGATAGATTTCCTTTGTCTTATTGACCTGGTACGTTATATATTCAGGATACTCATTCGCATTTTTATAGTACATTTCATAAAATGTACGAATACTTTCTCCATTGACGATGGTTTGAATAACTGTCTTATTTTCTGTTGAAATAAAGTAAATCTTTGCTTCCTCCATATTACTATTTGCAGAAGTAAATATAATTTTATCAAAAGAAAACTCAGGAACCTCACTCATTTCAACATTAAATACAGACTTATAGAGCTTGAATGGTATTTGATCAGTAAAGTTAATTTCTGTATTCGCTTTTGAATGGATAAATGTTAGAAATCCCATTTCACTGGCTTGATGAGAAATATCTTCAAAGCTGTATAATGACCAGTTCCAGAACGCGGACTGGATGTTATTCATTTTCTCTTCATCATTCATTTGAAAACGCTGCTCTCCCACACGTAATAAAACATTCTTTGGTTTCACAACATCCGCAATATTTTTTGTATCACTTGCTACTTTAAAATACTCACTCTGATCTGTCTTTTTTAAGGTTGGCTGATAGGTCCAAATTTGCCAAGTTAAATAAGCGCTCATAAAAACTAATATCAATAGAACAATGCTTTTCATTCTTTCAAAACTCATGACCAATCATCCTCTTGCTCCAGCTCGTAAGGAAGGGTGAAATAGATCGTTGTTCCTTTTCCTTCCACACTTTTAGCCCAGATTTTCCCGCCATGGGCGACAATCATTTCCTTTGCAATCGCCAAGCCAAGGCCAGTTCCTCCAAGATTCCTTGATCTAGCTTTATCCACTCGATAAAATCGCTCAAAAATCTTTTCTAAATTACTTTTAGGAATCCCAACACCTTCATCACTAATACTAATGATAATAGACTTTTCCTCATCCTTAACTCTGAATGTAATCTGGCCGCCTTCAGGTGAGTACTTGGTCGCGTTTGAGATAATATTATAAAGAACTTGGGTAATTTTATCTTCATCAATATCAACGAAGAATGATTCTTTAGGAATGTATCGTTTAAATGTAATCGTCTCTTTTTTTGACATTTCAAGACGGTCAATTAGGTGGTTAAAGAAATCATTAAAATTCACCCAGCCACTTTTTAACTTATAGTCCCGGCTGTCCATTTTCGATAACTGTAATAAGTCGTTAACTAGTCGAATCATACGCTCTGTTTCATTTTGTGTTACGTTTAGAAAGGAAGGTGCAATCGCTTCATCCTTCCAAGCCCCTTCCGCTAATGCTTCCAAATAACTGCGCATTGTTGTTAACGGCGTCCGTAATTCATGGGAAACGTTGGCCACAAATTCACGACGTTCTTCTTCAATCTTTTCCTGCTCTGTAATGTCATGAAGCACCGTAATAAGACCATTCACAAAACCTGTTTCTTTTTGAATTACAGAAAAGTTAGCACGAAGAATATACGGTTGTTTCGGCTTGCTGTAGTCTAAAATGACGGAATCACGCTCTTCTAGTAAATCCTCAAACGTATAGTCTTCTTCAAGATCCAATAATTCAATGATGGGTTGATTTAGTACTGTTTCACGTGAAACATCCAATAACTTTGCCGCAGGTTCATTAATTAAAATGACTCGTCCCCGACGATCAGTCGAAATGACACCATCAGTCATATAGGATAGAATGGATGATAACTTTCTCCGTTCACCTTCCGTACTAGATTGTGAATCCTGCAGTCTTTTCGTTAAATTATTGAAGGTTACAGCCAACTGGCCAATTTCATCATCCCCATATACTTTAACTTTTCTTGAGAAATTCCCTTTCGACATCGCAATGGCTTGTCTACGCATATCAGTCATTGGTCTCGTAATTGTTTTTGCCAACCAAACACCTAATAATGCGGTGATACTTAAGGCGATGGCTGTCCCGGTGATGAAAATGTGATTAATTTCATTTAATTGATCAAAAATGTTTTCCATATCCGCGATTACATAAACTGCACCAATAACCTTTTTATTATAGTCTACTGGAACGGTTAAAACCCAGACACGCCTATTTGTTTTCCGATCATAAAATACATCCTGATCCGCAGCTCCTAAAACAAGAGTCCGTTTAATAATATCTTCCGTCGTCTTTTTACCAACGATCGACTGATTACCAGGGTCAGATGTCCCAAGTACACGACGACTGCGAAGCTCTATGACTTGAACCTCGGTTATATTATTTGAAGATTTATCGCGATCTTTTAAAATTGTGTTAATTGCATCTTCAAGGGTGGGGTCATCATCGTCTCTTTCCTTGACCATTTCTTCACTTATACTATACGTTAGAAGATTCACATGACCACGTATAGAACTCTGAAAGTTATTAACAAGATTGTCTTCTAATTTCCCAATAAAATAAACGCCAATAATTTGCATGGCAACAAAAATAAGTAGTAGATAAATGACTACAAATTTCACGTGAATGGAACGAAGTAAACCGACCTTTTTCATGTTACTTACTCCTGTTCAGGGTTACGAAGGTAATAGCCTACCCCTCTTCTTGTTACAATCCAGCCCGGGTGGCTTGGGTTATCTTCAATTTTTTCACGAAGACGTCTAACCGTAACATCGACGGTACGCACATCGCCAAAATAATCATATCCCCATACCGTTTGTAACAAATGCTCGCGTGTCATCACTTGACCAATATGTTTTGCCAAGTAATGGAGCAATTCAAATTCTCGATGAGTTAATTCAATCGTATCACCGCGTTTGGAAACCACATAAGCATCTGGGTGAATAATGAGTGTGCCAACCGAAATCTCTTTCGATTGTTCTTCAGGATTTGCAGCTGGAGCCGCTTGCTGGCGTCTTAAATTCGCCTTCACTCGGGCAATGATCTCTCGTGTACTAAAAGGCTTTGTCACATAATCATCCGCTCCTAGCTCAAGCCCCAATACTTTATCGATTTCGGAGTCTTTTGCTGTAAGCATGATAATAGGTGTTTCATACTTCTTGCGTACTTCTCGGCAGACCTCCATGCCATCTCGCTGGGGCAACATAATATCTAATAAAATTAAATCTGGCTGAAGTTCTTCCACCATTTTAAGAGCCTCATTGCCATCATAAGCACAATAAACATCAAAGCCCTCTTTTTTTAGGTTAAATTGTAGAATATCAGCAATTGGTTTTTCATCATCAACAACAAGAATTTTCTTTTCCATAAACATTTCCCCTTTATCTACAAATCGTGTCCAATATATATACATGTACCTTTTATTAATTAAACAAAAGATTTATCATTCATCTATTTATAAAAAATCTAGTAAGCTTCTCTCTACCTTACTTTATCATTTTATCATAATGAAATCATCCTATTCCTACTATCACCCCTTATTTACCAGATCTTTTCCTGTCCTTTCTTTTCTACATAAAAAATCTTCGAATCTATAATCCGAAGACTTGCAAAAAAACGAAAGTATCCGTTTTATTGTTTCATAAAGTAAAACTTCAAGCAGTGGGGTGTTACTACCCGTTAATGCACGATAAAATCTAGCGGATCAACAAGACGGCCATTTTTCAAAATCTCAAAATGAAGGTGGGTGCCAGTTGAATGGCCTGTTGAACCCATGATACCAATTTTAGAACCACTTTTAACGGTATCCCCTATCTTCACATCCACCAATTCAAGATGGGCATAAATTGTTTCGTACCCGTTATTATGATTAATCCTAATTTTATTACCATAACCACCTGATACTCCAGCTTCAACCACAGTACCGTGATCAGCTGCATGAATGGTTTTCGTAGTTGGTTGCGCAATATCAATACCTTTATGCATTTTCCCAAAGCTTGGGCCTTGTTCACTAGAAATATACCCTCCATCTGCAGGCCAGATAAAAGAACCTGTTCCTCGTGATGGAGTTTGCTTTATTCCTTTAACAATTCTCGATACTTCCTCAGCCTCTTCTTTAGATGAAAGATGCGTAAACATCTCATCAGTAATAACATATGCATAGGCTTCTTCTTTGCCTTCGAATTGTCTTATTACTTCCCGTAGTACCTCACCACTCGCCCTATCAGTATTAAATACTTGCTCCTCTATTAACTGATTTTTATATAAAAAATTTGTCATACTACTTCCAACTTCATTATGCACATAATCTTGATCAATCAGGAGCGTCTCATCCGCGTCTATGGCAGCTTCAGAACCTTTTGGAATAATGGTCATCACAAAAAGAATGATATTAGCCATTATTAATAAAGCAGAACATACACTCTTCCTACTTAACATATCCTTAATCCTCCCTATTGCCATGTAACTCAATTCATTAAACATTTAAGTTGTATCATGAAACTCCAATCAGTAGGGTTTTGCTGCCCGTTAATACTGGATAAATCTAGATAAATTGGACTAGTTTCATTTTCAACTACTCTACCATACTATTAAATGAAACATGGGATAGACTCCGTAATGTAATACAATTGTATAATTTTTGACATAGTGTTACAAAAGGATAACCTATAGCTAAAATGAGTTCAAACCAATTCATAAAAACAAGGCACAAAAAAACACCCCAAAAGGAGTGTTATGGAGTGGCTCAGGACGGAATCGAACCGCCGACACAAGGATTTTCAGTCCTTTGCTCTACCGACTGAGCTACTGAGCCATATTAATAATCCACTAAAGTCTATTGCAGACTCTAAGCTTTTCATTTTCTAAAAAATAAAATGGCGGTCCCGACGGGAATCGAACCCGCGATCTCCTGCGTGACAGGCAGGCATGTTAACCGCTACACCACGGGACCATATCAATATAATCATGTTAAGCATACTATTGAATTCTTACAAGCTAGCTGGACTTGCCAGCTACTTGATTTACTTCAATAGCCGATGACCCCTACGGGATTCGAACCCGTGTTACCGCCGTGAAAGGGCGGTGTCTTAACCGCTTGACCAAGGGGCCGTATTATGGTGAGCCATGCAGGATTCGAACCTGCGACCCTCTGATTAAAAGTCAGATGCTCTACCAACTGAGCTAATGGCTCGTACAAAAATTTCACTCATTTGTGACGACGCTTTTGATAATATCATAGTTCTACTTGTTAGCGCAATAGTATTTTAATTTTTTTTTCAAAATGTGACCTTTAATGTTTCACGTATTGTAAATAGGGCATTCATTTGAGCTCTTTAAAACACTAAGGTGGAGACCTAAAAAGGCCTCCACCTTAGGATTAGACTATTCTAAACGCCAAGGACTTCTAACGATATTTGTTTGATTTCGGTCTGGACCTACTGAGAAGGTCGTTAGTGGAATACCCGTCAGCTGAGAAATCCGCTCTATATAATGACGGGCATTTTCCGGAAGTTCGTCCAATGACTTGCAGTTCGTAATGTCTTCAGGCCAGCCTGGTAGTTCTTCATAAACAGGCTCACATTCCCCAATCATTTTCAAACTTGCCGGGAATTCATGTATGATTTGATCTTTATATTTATAGGCTACGCAGATTTTCACTGTTTCAATCCCTGACAACACATCAATTGAATTAAGTGATAGATCCGTGATTCCGCTGACACGGCGAGCATGACGAACAACTACAGAGTCAAACCAACCTACCCGGCGAGGTCTGCCCGTTGTTGTTCCATATTCACGGCCCACTTCACGAATTTGATGACCAATTTCATTATCTAATTCAGTTGGGAAAGGACCATCACCCACCCGGCTTGTGTAAGCTTTACATACTCCAACCACATGGTTGATTTTTGTTGGACCAACACCTGAACCGATTGTTACTCCTCCTGCTACTGGGTTTGATGAAGTAACGAATGGATAGGTTCCTTGGTCAATATCTAGCATTACCCCTTGGGCACCCTCAAATAAAACACGTTTTCCTTCATCCAACGCATCATTCAAGACTACTGAAGTATCGCAAACATATTGCTTAATTTGTTGACCATATTCGTAATATTCTTCAAAAATATCTTCTAGTTTGAAGCCTTCTGTTTCATAAAAACGTTCAAGCATACGGTTTTTTTCCTCAAGGTTAGAAATGAGTTTTTCTTCAAATACTTCTCGGTCAAGTAAATCTGCCATGCGGATTCCGTTTCTTGCTGCTTTGTCCATATAAGCAGGGCCGATGCCTTTTTTCGTCGTGCCAATTTTATTCACACCTTTGCGCTCTTCTTCCACTTCGTCCAATTTCAAATGATAAGGAAGAATGACGTGAGCACGGTTAGAAATACGCAGATTATCTGTTGTAACCCCATGATTATGCAGATATGCCAATTCTGCAACAAGTGCTTTCGGATCCACAACCATCCCATTGCCAATCACACAAACTTTCTCACTGTAGAAAATCCCAGAAGGAATTAAATGAAGTTTATATGTTTGACCATTAAATTTAATCGTATGCCCCGCATTGTTCCCACCTTGATAACGAGCGATGGCTTCTGCATTTTGAGATAAAAAGTCTGTGATTTTCCCTTTTCCTTCGTCGCCCCATTGCGTTCCAACTACTACCACTGATGACATATTAGAAAAGCACCTCCAAAGGTTCACGTAATCCCGGATTATGTACCGGTCTCTTATTCAACAAACCTATTTTAACAGTAATTGTCACCCCAGTCAACTATAATACGAACATTGATTAAAATTAATGTGAAATCATTCGCCAATAACCATAACCATTCTCTTATTTTCTCCATTTTTTTTTTGAATATACGGCTTTCAATTAAAAGGATGCCACAAAAGGGGAACCACTGAAAAAGTAGCTCTTTTTAAAATTTTTGAAGATCTTCATCAAATATACAGATAAAAAAATAAGCTAACGACCAATATGTAGTAGGTCGTTAGCTTATTTTCCTCTTTAAATGGACTTTTTCAGTGCCCTCCAAAAGGGAAGGATCCATGTCACAATAATTACGTACAATAAAATACGGGAATGAACTCAAATTCACTGTGAAAGTGCACTCAAAACCTTATCTACTATCACTATGCCCCCGGTGGCATGCCAGCATCATCCATACGCCTCTCAAGGTTAACGAATTTATTATATTCCTTTACGAAGGCAAGAGATACGGTTCCTACTGGACCATTACGTTGTTTAGCAATGATAATTTCGATAATATTCTTGTTTTCTGATTCTTTGTCATAATAATCATCTCGATATAGGAAAGCGACAATATCCGCATCCTGCTCGATACTTCCTGATTCCCGAATATCAGACATCATCGGTCGCTTGTCTTGTCTTTGCTCGACTCCACGAGAGAGCTGAGAAAGGGCAATGACCGGCACTTGAAGTTCACGAGCAAGCGACTTAAGAGAACGAGAGATTTCAGATACTTCTTGTTGACGGTTTTCACCAGAACGCCCATTTCCTTGAATTAACTGAAGATAATCAATCATAATCATCCCAAGACCGTTCTCTTGCTTAAGACGGCGGCACTTGGAGCGGATTTCACCAATCCGGACACCTGGAGTATCATCGATATAGATTCCAGCATTCGATAAGCTTCCCATTGCCATTGTCAGCTTACGCCAGTCTTCATCTGTCAGGGCACCTGTTCGTAAGTTCTGGGCATTAATATTTCCTTCTGCACAAAGCATACGCATCACGAGCTGTTCAGCACCCATCTCAAGGCTGAAAATCGCAACATTTTCGTCCGTTTTCGTTGCAACATTTTGAGCGATATTCAGTGCAAATGCTGTTTTACCAACAGACGGACGAGCTGCAACGATAATTAAATCGTTCCGCTGAAACCCAGCAGTCATCCGATCAAGCTCAGCAAATCCGGTTGGAATACCTGTAACATCGCCTTTTCGATTGGTCAGCTCCTCTATATTATCGTAAGCTCTGACAAGGACATCTTTAATATTTTGGAAGGCTCCCGAATTTTTCCTTTGGGCAACCTCCATAATACTTTTCTCAGCCTCGCCCAACAGACTTTCCACTTCATCTTCCCGGCTGTATCCTTCTTGAGCAATATTGGTTGCCGTACGAATTAACCTTCTCAATAGTGATTTTTCTTCTACAATTTTCGCATAGTATTCGACATTGGCTGCAGTAGGGACTGAAGCAGCCAGTTCACTTAAATAAGAAACACCCCCGACTTCTTCTAGGGTTTTTGCAGCTGCCAGCTCTTCGGTAACTGTCACTAAATCGACAGCCTTTCCCATGTCATTAAGCTTAAGCATGGCATTAAATACCTTTTGATGTGAAGATCGATAAAAATCTTCAGGTATTAAAATCTCCGAAGAAACTGTTAATGATGAAGGCTCCAAAAAGATGGCTCCCAAAACAGCCTGTTCCGCTTCAACATTCTGTGGTGGTATCCGATCTTGAAATGCTTCATTCATATTTTGGCCTCCTTTTTTACAAAATTCTTTTACAAATTTATTTAAATAGCATAGCTATCGTACAATCAGAATCATTCCATTAAAAAAAGAAGATTGAACGTAAAAGCCCGATCTCCTTTTTTGTGGAAAAAGGGCGGGGCTTCGCAAAATCAGCTCCGCACCGCCACCTTTATTAGGTGATGCAATTTGAGAATCTAACCTTTTTCACCGTTGGGTTTTAGATCAGATGCTCATCGATATTTCTTACCTATCTCTATTTTATCAATTTTTTATCGATATGATAGTGCTAAAATTAGTTAATTTCTTTTACTGAAACCGTTAGCGTCGCCGCCACTTCATGGTGCAGTTTAACTGGTAGTTTCGTATGGCCTAAAGTACGGATACCATCATTAAGATCCATCTTTCGTTTATCAATCTTGATGCCATGCTTCTTCTGAAGTGCTTCAGCAATTTGTTTTGTTGTAATTGAGCCGAATAATCTGCCACCTTCACCAGCTTTCGCTTCCAGCTCGACTGTTAGGTTTTCGATTGTTTCTTTCAATTCTTTTGCTTGCTGCAATTCTTCGGCTGCAAGCTGATCCTCTTTATTTTTTTGAGCTTCAAGTGTTTTTGTGTTTGCGTTATTCGCTTCAACAGCTAATCCTTGTTTTAAAAGAAAGTTATGTGCATAGCCATCTGCAACATTTTTAACTTCCCCTTTTTTTCCTTTTCCTTTTACGTCTTTTAAAAAGATTACTTTCATTGTCTTTTTCCTCCTTCTAAATATTCATCGATAGCTGCTTTTAATAATGATTCAGCTTCATCAATCGTACCTGTCACTTGAGCTGCTGCGTTAGTTAAATGCCCTCCGCCATGAATCATCTCCATAATGACTTGCACATTTATATCTCCGAGTGAACGAGCACTGATACCAACCACGTCATCTGAACGCTTCGCAATGACAAAAGAAGCAACGACTCCGTCCATCGTAAGCAATGTATCAGCGGTCTGGGCGATTAATACTTGATTATGGCTTTCGTCAGGCTCACCAACTGTAATGGCAATGCCCTCCTTATAAAAGGAGACCGTTTCAATGAGCTTCGAACGCTCAATATACGTATGAACATCTTCTTTTAAAAACTTCTGAACGAGTACTGTGTCCGCTCCCTGGGTACGTAAATAAGATGCCGCATCAAAGGTTCTTGAACCCGTGCGAAGGGTGAAGCTCTTAGTATCGACGATAATGCCTGCAAGCAGGGAAGTGGCCTCCAGCATATCCATCTTGCTTTTCTTCGGCTGATATTCAAGTAGCTCAGTCACAAGCTCTGCCGTTGATGAAGCATACGGCTCCATATAAACGAGCAAAGAATGAGAAATGAACTCATCACTACGTCTGTGATGGTCAATTACGACCACTTGATCCATTCTGTTCAACAATCGTTCATCAATGACCATTGAAGGTTTGTGGGTATCAACAATGACTAGGAGTGTTTCATCCGTAATTATTTCAGAGGCATCCTCTGGTGTAATAAACCGTCCATATAAATCAGGTTTCGTTGTTTTGATTTCCTCTATTAATCGTTGAACACTTTTATCGATATCTTGAAAGTCAATTACGATATAGCCTTCACGGTCGTTCGTCTGTGCAACCTTTAATATACCTATAGCTGAACCAATCGCATCCATATCAGGGCTCTTATGCCCCATTACAATAACCTTATCGCTATCAAGAACAATATCCTTCAATGCATGGGAGATGACCCTTGCCCGCACCCTTGTGCGTTTCTCCATTGGGTTCGTTTTGCCTCCATAGAACTTAACTTTTCCATTCGGCAATTTAATAGCTACTTGATCACCACCGCGTCCTAACGCCAAATCAAGACTCGATTGAGCAATTGATCCTAACTCAGGCAACGAGGATATACTGGAACCTACGCCGATACTTAATGTCAGTGGTACATTATGTTTCGAAGTTGATTCGCGAATTTCATCCAGTATAGCAAATTTCCCTTTTTCTAGCTGTTGTAAAATACTTTCATTAAAAATTCCAATAAAGCGATCTGAAGAAGTCCGTTTTAGTAAAACTCCATTATCATTTGCCCATTTATTAAGTAAGGAGGTAACCATGCTGTTTAAACTACTTTTGCGTTGATCGTCCATCCCCTGAGTCAAATCATCATAGTTATCGAGGAAAATCACCGCAATAACTGTTCGTTCATCTTCGTACAACTTTTCAATTTCAATTTGTTCTGTGACATCAAAAAAGTACAACAACCGTTCCTCAGGCTTATGCACAATCCTGAATTTTCGATTATTAAGAGTGATTGTATCACTCTCCAATTCCTGCTTAACTAACGGAACAATCGATTCCGCTACATCATACAGCGATCTGCCCGTTAAAGAGTCTTCATCAAAGCAAGAAGCTAAGTACGGGTTCGTCCATTCGATATAATACTCATCATTCATTAGCATAATCCCAATCGGCATTTCGAGTAGTGCCTCTTCACCGACCTTTTTTAAACGATACGATAAGGTTGAGATATATTCCTCAGTTTCACGTCGATTTCGTAATTCCACTTGCAGGACAAGGCCGAACAACCCAATAAAAAGAAAAAGACCTATTGCCGCAGCCCACCAATTGTAATATGCGAGGACTCCCAATAAAAGAATGGCTACCGAAAGCAATCCATATAAACGGGATAGGATCTGGTACTTTTTTAAATATGATGGCATATTTTCAGCTCCTAAAAGCATCATACATTTTGCTCGTTTCAATCATTTTATGCACGTTATTTCTTTTTAGCGCTATTTTGTCTCAAAGGAAAACCTAAATCGATAATACCCAAGAATCTAACGATAAATTGAAAAACTGGGTTTATTAATAAAAGGATAATAATAATTATGAGTATGACCTTTGACCGTCCTTGTCTATGTGACCCAAAAAAGACAAACGCCAAACCTTGCAACAAGACAAAAAACTGCAAGATAAATAAAGATTGGAGATTACGGTAAATACGAAATCACCTTGATTAGGATTCGTATTCATCGCTATAATCATTGTAATTAAATAATACCATAAAATACTTTCGGAAGTTGTAGATCTCTAAATGGTGGCCATTTCAATTTCTTATCACTAAATCGTTTTAAAAACGGATGAGCGACTAAAAGGATGATAAAGGGCGAGATCATCGAAATCATTACAAACATAGATGGTATTAGTGTATCTATTAAATCAATTGCAGCATAAATATTTTCTAAGCTCTTATCTGTTGGAGACTTTCCAAATGCAGCGAGTATTTCGCTGGATTGGTCTACTGATATTTTCAGCATTCCAATACTCTCGGTAATAACATTCACATTCATGAACCTCCGAACATCACGATTATACAAGCTAACACAACAAGCACTGTACTAATGTATATCTTGATGGTTGAGTGACTTTTCCGCAAATGATAGCCAATTACAATCCCTAGAAATCCTGTTAATAAGGCTACCGGTAGTGCCAGAATAGTCCCAAAGATCATAGTTAGTAAACAAGCAATGAATAAGAAGCCAAAAGCCCAGGTCATATTTTGTTTAAGCGCTATTAAAATAAAAGGAATCGGTAAAATAAAAAATAAGATTGATCCAATGAAGGGAAGTTGAATCGCCAAAAACAATAATATACTATACAGAGCAAGCAATACTCCGCCTTCCGCTACCTTTCTTCCGTTTTTCAACTTTTCAAATCATTTTATGATTACAATCAAAATCCTAAAGAATGGAATAGAGGAAAAGCCTTCTATTATTGTAGCTGTTTGCAGTACTATATTTCAAATTTTCTCTCTGTTTCTTCTTCCACTTTTATTAAATTTATGTACAATTATGTTCAATAAGGGGTCACAGCGACTTGAATGAAGTATCGGGTTCCTTGTAGTGCGTGTTCATAAAGTGAGGATTAAAGTATTATTCTATTTTCACTTACAAAAAACACATTAGAGAAAATCCCCAATGTGTTTTTAACTGTTATTATTCACCAGATACATATGGTAGTAATGCCATAGTACGTGAGCGTTTAATCGCAATTGTTAATTTGCGTTGGTATTTAGCACTTGTACCAGTTACACGACGTGGTAAAATTTTACCGCGTTCTGAGATGAATTTTTTAAGAAGATCCACATCTTTATAGTCGATGTGAGTAATTCCGTTTGATGTAAAGAAACAAACCTTTTTACGCTTTCCGCGTCCTTTACGTCCACCCATTGCCATTGTTTCGTCCTCCTTCTCGTTTAATTTCTTAAGCATGCGATCGCTTAAAATGGTAGATCATCATCTGAAATGTCGATTGTTTTACCGTCATTTGCAAATGGGTCATCATCTACGCGTGTATAGTTATTATTGCTCCGTTGATTCTGATTTGGATTTTGTCCATACGAATTATTGTTATCAAAGCCGTTATTATTGTTATAACTTCTTTGATTCCCGTAAGAACCGCCTTCATTTCTTTCACCCGCTGAACTGCTTCGTGGTTCAAGAAATTGAACGCTCTCAGCTTGAATCTCTGTCACATATACACGTTTGCCGTCTTGTCCTTCATAATTACGTGTTTGGACACGTCCATCCACGCCAGCTAAACTTCCTTTTTTCAAGAAGTTCGCCACATTTTCTGCCGGTTTTCGCCAAACTACACAGTTAATGAAGTCTGCTTCTTTTTCACCTTGCTGGTTCGAAAAATTTCGATTGACAGCTAATGTAAAAGTAGCAACAGGAACTCCATTTGGTGTGTAACGTAATTCAGGATCTTTCGTTAAGCGACCTACTAAAACTACGCGATTCATCATCAGAATCAACCCCTGTCAATTGGGAATTTATATTTATTTCAAATTATGCTTCGATTTTAGTCACCATATGGCGGATAATATCTTCGCTGATTTTAGCTAAACGATCAAATTCTTGAATCGCAGCTGTTTCACCGTTGATTTTAAGAAGCATGTAGTAACCGTCACGGAAATCATTGATTTCGTAAGCTAGGCGGCGTTTACCCCACTCTTTTGCTTCAGTCATTTCCGCACCATTATCAGTAAGGATTGTGTTGAAACGTTCAACTAACGCTTTCTTAGCGTCTTCCTCAATGTTTGGACGGATGATGTACATAATTTCGTACTTTCTCATCTCTGTCACCTCCTTTTGGTCTAAGCGGCCCTTATCGGGCAAGGAGCAATTATATAATTACTCACAAGATAAAATTATAGCATAGTTGTTCATTAATTGCAATGAGACTATGCAGATTAATTGGGCTAACAAAAAGGGGTGTCCCAAAGGATCCAATCCCGCAACAATTAAATACAGCATAAGATACGTGTATGAAAACACTACATACTGATTTAAAGTGCAAGGTCAGCCCCCTACGCGACACCCTCCTTACCTTCTTATACGTTAAAACGGAAATGAATAACATCGCCGTCATTCACGATATATTCTTTTCCTTCAAGTCGAACTTTCCCAGCTTCTTTTGCAGCTGAATGACTTCCCGCTGTCAAAAGATCCTCATATGATACCGTTTCAGCGCGAATAAAGCCACGTTCAAAGTCTGTATGAATAACGCCCGCACATTGCGGCGCCTTCATGCCTTTACGGAATGTCCATGCACGAACTTCTTGTACACCTGCTGTAAAGTACGTAGCAAGTCCAAGTAAATTGTATGAAGCACGAATTAATTGATCAAGACCAGACTCTTCAATGCCAAGTTCGGATAAGAACATTTCCTTTTCTTCTCCATCAAGTTCAGAAATTTCTTCTTCTATTTTTGCACAAATAACAATGACCTCTGCATTTTCTTTCGCAGCGTAATCGCGTACCTGTTGAACGTACTCGTTATCATTAGCGTTGGCAACTTCATCTTCACTCACGTTTGCGACATATAACATCGGTTTTGCTGTCAGTAAGTGCATGCCTTTCACGACTTTTAACTGTTCATCTGAAAATTCAACAGTACGAGCTGACCTTTCTGCTTCTAAGGCTTCCTTCAAAGCAACTAGAATTTCATGCTCAAACATTGCGTCTTTGTCTTTTTGCTTCGCCATTTTGCCAACACGTTCAATGCGTTTATCAACAGATTCAAGGTCAGCAAGAATCAATTCAAGATTAATAACCTCAATATCGTCAATCGGATCTACTTTACCTGAAACATGTGTGATATTATCATCTGCGAAACAGCGTACAACCTGGCAGATTGCATCCACTTGGCGGATATGTGATAAGAACTTATTTCCTAATCCTTCACCTTTACTAGCACCCTTTACAATTCCAGCAATATCTGTGAATTCAAATGCTGTCGGAACTGTTTTTTTCGGTTTTACCAATTCAGTTAATTTTTGAAGGCGATGATCCGGTACTTCTACGATGCCTACGTTCGGATCAATCGTACAGAATGGGTAGTTGGCGGATTCTGCACCAGCCTGTGTTATTGCATTAAACAATGTAGATTTACCAACATTCGGCAAACCGACAATACCTGCTGTTAAAGCCATATTTTCTTTCACTCCTCTTATGAATTACCTTTTATATCAAATAAATATTGAATTTAT
This sequence comes from Paenibacillus sp. FJAT-29882, assembly GCF_001510645.1. Classification (GTDB taxonomy): domain Bacteria; phylum Bacillota; class Bacilli; order Bacillales; family DSM-1321; genus Peribacillus. The sequence continues at coordinate 140,932 of NZ_LMVB01000005.1, forward strand.
AGATGTATAGTTAAACCTTTCACAATTATAGATAGTGGGCATGAAAAAGACAAGGAAATAAAATGAAACTTCAATCAGTGGGAGGGTTCATCCCCGACCCACGCTTCTTCGATTCCTCAAGCATCATAATCGTCACTTCGACGTCATTTTTACCGAAAGCCAGCTCTTACTCTTCCTCGTGCTTTTTCAATACTTTTTTCATTTTACGGGTAAATTCACGTCTTGGCAAAATGACACTATGTCCGCATCCTTCACATTTAATGCGGATATCCATACCTAAACGAATGATTTTCCAGCTGTTCACCCCACATGGATGGGGCTTTTTCATCTCAACTATATCATTAAGGCCAAATAATTTCTCTTCCACTTTTCCTCATCCTTTTCTCTGACAATTTGTAGATTACGACTCTTCTTGGACTGTGACTGTTAGATGGTTTTCATCAATACAGTTTTTTATTTCCTTTCGTAACACCCTGCCTATAAAGTAGTGCTGCATTGGAATGGTTTCAGCTGTAATTCTCAGTACTACATCACTTGGGTTCAGTGACTGAATTCCTAACACTTGAGGTGTTTTCACAATTTCTTTGTATTTAGCAGGTAATAATTCAAGCATATGGGAAATCGTTCTTTCTGCACGCTCAATATCTCCGTCATATGGAAGCGTAAGATCAACAACAGCAACACTATTTAGAATGGAGAAATTAGTCACTTCGAGGATGCTTCCATTTGGAATCACAAATAATTGTCCGATTGAGCTTTTAATTTTAGTTGTCCTCAATCCAATTTCCACTACTTCTCCTTCATAATCCTTAATCTTTATTTGGTCACCCACCGAAAATTGATCTTCAAATATAATAAAAAAACCCATAATGACATCTTTCACTAAGCTTTGTGCACCGAAACCAACGGCTAATCCGACAATTCCTGCTCCAGCCAACAATGCTTTGACTTCAATGTTTACTGCTTCTAAGATCATAATAATGGCAATAAAATTAACGGTATAAGTAAGCACGTTTTTTAATAATCTTAATAAAGTAGCATCTCGACGTTCTGACACACGTAATGGACTTTTCGCGCGCATTAAGAAAAACTTAGAAATAATACCTTTCCCAATCTTAATAACCATACGAGATAAAACGAAAATAATTAAAATTTGCAATAAGCTCTCACCAATTATAAGCCATGTCTCTTCTGAGGAAAATTTTCCCACAAACCTTTCTAACATCTTACTTGAAAAAGTCAAACGAATCACCAACCAACCAGTATTTTTTTCTAATTAAAATGATTCTACTAATCGTCTTAGTCTCTTAGATAAAATCTTTGGATATAAATAAAATGAAACTTCAATCAGGGGGGTACTGCCCGTTAATGCAGGATAAAATGAATAATAAAGTATTTCTTTGAATATAACCAATGATGGTATTATACCATTTTCAATAAGTCTCCAAACTATAATCTCTTTTTAAAGATTTCTTTCCCCACCTTCACGTATACCATTTCCTTTTTTTCCGTATACTGTTAGTACTATTACAGAGGAGTGGAGCCGATGAACCTGAAATCTAGTTTATTTGATAATAAAAATGGGATGAGCCGGATTTTACATGATGAGATAGATGCATCACGAAGAGTTTCTCAGGAAATAATTTCATTACTTCCTGCTAACGGGCAAGCTATCGTTATCGTTTGCATTGGAACAGATCGATCCACGGGAGATTCTCTCGGTCCACTAGTCGGAACTTTATTATTAGAAAAAGCAACCCTTTCTCCATTCTTTGTTTATGGAACGCTAGAAGAACCCATACATGCGATGAACTTAACTGAACAGCTTGCAGTCATTAAGACGAAACACGATAATCCATTCATCATAGGGATTGATGCTTGTCTTGGTCGTTTGAAAAGTGTGGGAATTGTGCAAGTAGGTGAAGGTCCCGTTAAACCGGGAGCTGGGGTTAATAAGGATCTTCCATCTGTGGGAGATGCCCATATTACTGGGATTGTGAATGTGAGCGGATTTATGGAATTCATGGTTTTACAAAACACTCGTCTAAGTCTTGTCTTAAAGATGGCAAAAACGATTGCCGATGGCATTTACTTTGCCAGCAACCAATTTGCGTCTAAACAAACAACAATTAGAAACTTTAACTTCTTGTTAGATCAGGAGAAAAGTATGTAAGGGAAGGGAAAAGTTCATTCCCTTCTTTTTTGGAATTAGCTCTGTTAAGCAATATTGTTATTTCACTCTTTAAAATACGATAGCTTCGCCTTTCTTATAATGATATTTCAAAATAATAAAAGACGAATGTAAGTACAGCTACTACCAATATGCCGGGTAAAAGGTTGGCGACGCGAATTTTCGTAACCCCCATTATATTTAAACCAATCGCAAAAATCATAACGCCTCCAGTTGCCGTCATTTCCGAAATGAAGGCATCCAAATAAGCAGCAGGAACCCACTTATCAATTTGCGTTGCAAAGAGAGCGATAATCCCTTGATAGAGCATGACAGGAACACTAGAGAAAATAACACCAATTCCAAGTGTACTTGCTAAAATAATGGCAGTGAAACCATCAATGATTGCTTTTGTATATAACACATCATGATCATGTCTAATTCCACTATCTAGCGCGCCAATAACGGCCATAGCTCCAATAAGGAAAATGAGAGTTGCTGTCACAAAGCCTTGTGCAATTGAATCTCCTTCCTTCGATCCTCCCAACTTTTTTTCTAGCCAATTCCCCAAGGCGTTTAACTTAGCATCCAAGTCAATCCATTCACCGATCACGGCCCCTAGGACTAAGCTCAATATAACAATAAGGAATTGCTGACTTTTAAAACCCATTTGTAACCCAAGTACTACAACAGCAAGACCTATCCCACTCATAACTGTCTGTTTCATACTTTCGGGAATATTTTTAAGAAACCTGCCAAGTAACGTGCCAAGAATAATACATAAACCGTTAACCAATGTTCCTACTAACACCAACGTGCTCACCTTTATCTATGATAGTATATAAAGAAAAAACTGATATTTGTCCTTAACATAAGGATGGGTGAGTTACGTGAACCCTCCCCTTCTTTATGAGGATAAATCTTCTTGTTGAATCAATTCCAAAATCCGTTCAAGGTCTTCACGGGAGTAAAACTCAATTTCAATTTTACCTTTTTTCTTACTTTGTTTTATCGTTACTGAAGTCCCAAATCGTTCGCGTAAAACTGATTCACGCTCTTTGATAAAAATGTCTTTTTTCTCTTGCCCCTTTTTACTTACTGTTTCACGTGGAACTTCTTGATTATAATCTTGGATGTATTGTTCTAATTGACGAACATTCATTTCATCCTTCAGTACTTTATCAACTACAAATTGTAGAGCAGCCTTATTCTTCAATGAAAGCAACGCCCGGCCGTGCCCCATTGATATTTTCCCATCGGAAATGTAGGTTTGAATCTCTATAGGCAATGAGAGTAGCCTAATATGATTTGCAACATGAGGGCGGCTTTTTCCTAAGCGTTTCGCTAATTCCTCCTGAGTAACCCCCTGCCTTTCTAGTAGTTTCTGATAGGCCGAAGCTTCTTCGATTGGGTTTAAATCTTCACGTTGAAGGTTTTCTAAAATAGCCAACTCCATCATTTGGGTTTCATCAAGCGTTCTAACAACGACAGGGACGGTCTTCAAACCCGCTTCCTTTGCTGCTCGAAAACGCCTTTCACCAACAACGATTTCGTAGCCCTTAATACTTTCTCTAGCGATGATCGGCTGAAGAATTCCATGCAGTTCAATGGATTGTGTTAATTCCGCAAGTTTCTCTTTCCGGAATACCTTTCGCGGCTGGTAAGGATTTGGGCGTAATTCCTTTATATTTACCTCTATAACAGCGTCCTCTTTCCCTGCTTCAAGATTTGTGAATAATGCATTGATTCCTTTACCAAGTCCCTTAGCCATTTGCTATCACTTCCTTTGCCAGGTCTAAATAAACCTCTGCTCCTTTTGATTTAGGATCATAGATAATAATGGGTTCTCCGTGGCTCGGTGCCTCGCTTAATCTGACATTTCTGGGTATAATGGTTCGATAAACCTTATCTTGGAAGTATTTTTTCACTTCCTCGATTACTTGTAAGCCTAAATTTGTCCGAGCATCAAGCATAGTCAGCAACACTCCTTCAATTTTCAAGGATTGATTCAAGTGCTTTTGAACGAGGCGAATGGTGTTCAACAGTTGACTAAGTCCTTCTAATGCGTAATACTCACATTGAACAGGAATCAATACAGCATCTGCTGCAGTAAATGAATTCAGCGTAAGCAATCCTAATGATGGTGGACAATCAATGATTACATAATCATATTGATCTTTAACTTCTTCAAGAGCTCTTTTTAAACGGACCTCTCTTGAAATGGTCGGCACCAATTCTATTTCTGCCCCTGCAAGTTGAATCGTAGCAGGAATCGTAAATAGATTCTCAACTTTTGTCTCTTTAATCACTACGTTTGCCTCTACATCATCGACCAGAATATCATATATACATTGTTCAACATCCGACTTGTCAATGCCCACTCCACTCGTTGCATTTCCTTGAGGGTCAATATCCACTAATAATACCTTTTTCCCAACGTATGCTAAACAAGCGCCTAGATTTACTGAGGTCGTTGTTTTACCAACTCCGCCCTTTTGATTGGCAATCGCAAGAATCTTTCCCATGATGTCACCTACTTTCGACACATTTTCATCTTTTATCTATCTCTTATATACCTATATATCCAAATTCAAAAATTTCTGACTCTAATTATCATACTACTAAAAAAGTCTATTAACCTATTCTATTTTATCATGAAAAGGGAGACTTTTATTTCTTTTCTCAAAATCAAAGTAAAAAAGAATACTTCAAGTAGCTCAGACTAGTAAGCATGTTGGTCAGCTATAGCAAAAAGGCTTGGTAATCAAGGACTACCAAGCAGTAACTTTATAAGATTATGATTTCTTCTTTGGAATTTTTATCGTAAATTGATAATATTCCTCGAATTCCTCTTCCTCTGAATCAAGATTTATTCCATTATCGGTTACCATTGTAAGAGACTGTCTAATAGTGTTGAGAGCAATGCGCATATCTTTACTGAAAGCCTTTCGCTTCGGTTTCGGTTTTCTATCTAAGCTGCTGAGCAATTTCACAACCCGCTCTTCTGTTTGCTTCACATTCCAATTCTTCTCAATAATTTCTGCAAGAAGTTTGACTTGTTTCTCTGAATCTTTCAAAGGAATTAATGAGCGAGCATGTCTCTCGGTTATCTGTTTTTGCAAAATGGCTTCTTGCACTTCTTGAGGCAACTTCAATAGCCTTAACTTATTTGCCACTGTAGATTGACCAATCCCCAGCCTTTGTGCAAGTGCTTCTTGTGTAAGTTGATGAAGTTCCAATAGTTTACCATAAGCGAGAGCCTCTTCAATTGGCGTAAGCTCTTCCCTTTGTAAATTCTCTATTAGTGCGACTGATGCCGTCTCTGTATCATTGAAATCTTTAACAATTGCTGGTGCCGTTTCCCAACCAAGTTTCTGCATAGCTCGGAATCTGCGTTCACCTGCAATGATTTCAAACTTGCCTTGTTCGTATTCCCTGACAACAATTGGTTGAATGATACCATGTGTATGAATAGTCTGGGCCAATTCTGCAATTTTGTTTTCATTAAAAACCGTTCTTGGTTGATAGCGGTTTGGTACTATATCAGAAATGGCAATTTTTTTTATTTCTTCATTCCTGCTAGGTGTCTCCATATCTACTTGCTCTTGCTCTTGCTCTTCTTCTTTTTCGCCTAACCCAAAGAACCGCGAAAAAGGATGCTTCATTTCCCTACACCACCTTTAAAAAGCTCCCATTTATCATATTCTCTATAAAAATGACAAGTCCTTCTAAATATCCACACATATTTACTCGAAATGTCCAAGGATCTGTCCCTTAACGAAAGAGACAGACCCTTCCTGAGACATCGTTTAATTTCGTGAAAAGATGACATGCACATCATTAGCCTCGCAGCTAGAAACACACGAGTATCCTAATTACGTGCTGCATTTAATTCATTCCACTAAATTGAAGCATGGTACACTCTACTCAATTGGCATTTTATTCGGTGTACCTGGCTTACGTGGATACTTTTTAGGCGTTGTTTTCACCTTACTAATTGTGATAATTGTTCTCTCACTAAGTTCTTCTGGTAGCAAAAAGCTATGAATCTCTCCTACTTTGCCACCTAATGTAGAGATCGCTTTCTTCCCTGTATCCAATTCATCATTTGTACTGGCAGCCTTCATAGCAATAAATGTACCGTTTTGTTTAACGAGCGGCAAGCAAAGCTCACTCAAAACGGACATTCGTGCAACGGCTCTTGCCATAACAATATCATAAGTTTCACGATGCTCTTGTTTTTGCGCAAACGTTTCAGCACGATCGTGATAAAAGTGAGTATGTGAAAGATTCAGGGTTTTAGCTAAGTGCTCAAGGAAGGAAATTCGTTTATTAAGAGAATCTACAATGGAAATATGTAACTCAGGAAAACAGATTTTTAATGGGATGCTAGGAAAACCTGCGCCCGCTCCTACATCACAGATTTTATATGGCTTAGTAAAATCAAAGTAAAATGAAGCACTAATGGAATCATAAAAATGCTTTAAATATACTTCTTCTTTATTTGTTATGGCTGTTAAATTCATTTTTTCGTTCCACTCAACTAATAGTTCGTAGTACGTTTCAAATTGCTGAAGCTGTAGAGGAGAAAGTACAATGCCTTTCTCTTTCAGCTCAGCTTGAAATTGTTCGATATTCATAGGCTTCAATCCTTTTCAATCCATCTAGTTTTGAGGAATACGAGCAATTTTTCCTTGTTCTAAATAAACAAGTAAAATCGATACATCTGCAGGGTTAACACCTGAAATTCGCGAAGCTTGTGCCACTGATAGTGGATGGACTTGTTTTAATTTGTGACGTGCCTCAGTAGCCAAGCCACTGATAGCATCATAATCAATATTTTCTGGGATTTTTTTATTCTCCATTTTTTTCAAACGGTCTACTTGCTGAAGTGATTTTTCAATATATCCTTCATACTTAATTTGGATTTCTACCTGCTCTTTCACTTCGGTGTCCAAAAGTATTTCACTTGGAGCAAGCTGTTGAATTTGTTCATAACTCATTTCCGGTCGTTTCAATAAATCAGCAGCTCGAATCCCATCTTTTAATTCACTTCCACCATGTTCAACAATTACTTGCTGTACTTGTTGAGTAGGTTTGATAAATAAGGTTTGCAGACGTTCCTTTTCTTCTTCAACTGCTGCTTTTTTCAATAAGAAACGTTGATAGCGATCTTCTTTAATCATTCCAATCGCATGCCCAATTTCAGTTAAACGCAAATCAGCATTGTCATGGCGTAAAAGGAGGCGATATTCAGCACGAGACGTAAGCAGGCGATATGGCTCGCTCGTTCCTTTTGTCACAAGGTCATCAATCAATACTCCGATATAGGCATCAGAACGGCTTAAAATTAATTCTTCTTTTTCCAGTGCTTTTAAGCCGGCATTGATTCCTGCCATTAATCCTTGTCCAGCCGCTTCCTCATAGCCAGATGTTCCATTAATTTGCCCTGCTGTATATAGGTTTTTTACTTTTTTTGTTTCTAATGTAGGCCATAGCTGTGTCGGAACAATTGCATCATATTCGATTGCATATCCTGCACGCATCAATTCTGCTTTTTCTAATCCAGGAATACTTGCTAGAAGTCTTCTCTGTACGTCTTCTGGCAGACTTGTCGATAAGCCTTGTACATAGACTTCTTGTGTATTTCTTCCTTCAGGTTCCAAGAAAATTTGGTGGCGTGGTTTATCATTGAAACGAACCACTTTATCTTCAATAGAAGGACAATAACGTGGACCAGTACCTTTAATCATCCCTGAATACATAGGAGAACGGTGTAAATTTTCATCAATAATCTGATGGGTCCCTTCATTCGTATACGTTAGCCAACATGGTAATTGATCTGTAATAAATTTTGTTGTTTCATAAGAAAATGCTCGCGGAACATCGTCACCAGGCTGAATTTCTGTTTTACTATAATCAATCGAATGACTGTTAATTCGCGGGGGGGTGCCTGTTTTAAATCGAACTAAGTCGAATCCAATTTCCTCTAAATGTTCAGACAATCGAATAGATGGCTGTTGGTTATTCGGGCCGCTTGAATATTTCAATTCACCAAGAATGATTTCTCCACGAAGGAACGTTCCTGTTGTAATAACAACTGTTTTTGCATGATAAACAGCACCAGTTTGCGTGATAACTCCTTTACATACATCATCTTCAATGATAAGCCGCTCAACCATTCCTTGAATTAACGTTAGATTTGGTTCATTTTCAATTGTATTCTTCATTTCCTGTTGATATAAGGTCTTATCTGCCTGCGCGCGTAAAGCACGTACAGCTGGCCCTTTTCCTGTATTCAACATTCTCATCTGAATATGCGTTTTATCAATATTTTTTCCCATTTCGCCGCCTAAGGCGTCAATTTCCCTGACGACAATTCCCTTTGCCGGGCCCCCAACAGAAGGATTACATGGCATAAAGGCAACCATATCCAAATTGATCGTAATCATTAGCGTTTTTGCTCCGACACGAGCTGCTGCAAGGCCTGCCTCACTTCCTGCATGTCCAGCGCCAATGACAATCACATCATAGTTTCCTGCTTCATATTGCATCCAGTTTCACTCCTTACTTCATTATTTCCCTAAACAAAACTGAGAAAATAATTGATTAATTAATCCTTCATGCACGCTGTCTCCAATGATTTCCCCTAGTAATTCCCATGCTTTCGTGAAATCAATTTGTACTAAATCGACTGGCGTGCCTGATTCTATCGCCCAAACTGCATCCTCTACAGATTTTAATGCTTGTCCAAGAAGTGCAATATGTCGTGAGTTAGATACATATGTTAAATCGCCTGTCTCTAATGTGCCAGCAAAAAATAAAGAGGCAATCGCTTCTTCAAGTTCATCCACACCTTGATCTTCTAACAAAGAAGTGGTAACAAGTCGATGCTCGCCTGTAAGCTCTTTTACACGATTTAAATTTATCTTTTTAGGCAAATCTGTTTTATTGACGATTACAATAACATCCATGCCACTAACTGCTTCAAATAATTTCTCATCTTCAATCGTTAAATTATCTGCATAATTTAAAACGAGTAAAATTAAATCAGCTTCTTTTAAGACCGCTCTGGACCGTTCTACACCAATTCTTTCAACGATATCTTCCGTCTCTCGAATCCCTGCTGTATCCAGAAGGCGCAATGGAACACCGCGAACATTTACGTATTCTTCAATTACATCACGAGTTGTTCCTGGAATATCCGTTACAATTGCCTTATTCTCTTGAACTAAGCTATTCAACAATGATGATTTCCCGACATTTGGACGTCCGATAATAACAGTCGATAGTCCATCACGTAAAATCTTCCCTTGTTGTGAAGTACGCAATAACTTCTCTAATTCTACTTTAACCAGACTTGCTTTTTCCAAAAACATACGATGTGTCATTTCCTCAACATCATCATATTCTGGATAATCTATATTGACCTCAACTTGTGCGAGCGTTTCTAAAATCTCCTGACGTAGCTTGCGAATCAGCTGTGACAGTCTTCCTTCCATTTGTCCTAACGCCACATTCATTGCTTTGTCCGTTTTGGCACGAATCAAATCCATCACTGCTTCTGCCTGTGAAAGGTCAATTCTTCCGTTCAAAAAGGCACGTTTCGTAAATTCCCCTGGCTCAGCAAGTCTCGCTCCTTGCGATAGAACAAGCTGAAGAACTCGGTTAACTGAAACGATGCCACCGTGGCAGTTAATTTCTACAACATCCTCGCGTGTGAATGTCTTCGGTCCACGCATCACGGATATCATGACCTCTTCCACGATATCCTCTGTTTTAGGTTGAACCAAATGTCCATAATGAATGGTGTGGGAAGTAGCATCTATAAGTCGTTTTCCTTGCGGGCCTTTATAAATTCGGTCAGCAATTGCAAACGCCTCATCACCACTTAGCCGGACGATTGCAATTGCACCTTCACCCATAGGTGTCGAAATCGCTGTAATCGTATCGAATTCCATTTCTTCACCTTCTTTAAGAATTTCAATATAAAATATAAATATATAAGAAAAGAGTACACAACTAGTAACCTGAGCACATGCAAATTCCAGAAAATCCGCTGTACAATCGTTACTCTTCTATCAAATCGATAAAGTGAAACTTCTATTTGTTAAGCCGGGATACATATCGGATAAATCTTTACTTGTTACACGAAACGTTCTATCATCCGAAGTACTACAATATCATAGTCCTGATGTGAAAAAAAGTGGATAGCTATTTCCAAAAAGGTTTATCCACAATCGAAAAACCTATATTTAATTTTAACTTATCCACATGTGAATAACAACATCTCAAGCATCCTCAAGCAAAAAAGTAGAACTTTCCATAAAATATTCCCCCCTAAAGCACGTTAAATAAGAAGGTACAAATGTCTTGTTTAACCTAAAAGCCTAGCATATGATAATCAAATGGAAGTTTCACTTTATTCAATCTTAATTACTCGATTAAAAATCGACAAAAAAAGAAGAAGATCTACTTAAATAGATCAACTTCTTTCAATTGGCGAAATAATTAAATGACGATACGGTTCGGCCCCACTTGATGTAGTCTTGATTTTAGGGTAATTCATTAAAGCTGTATGAATCACCTTTCGCTCATATGAAGGCATAGGTTCTAAGCTAATGCTTTTTCTTGTTTTTAAGGCTTTACTAGCCATTCTTTTTGCTAATTGGGTCAGTGTTTCATTCCTGCGAAAACGATAGTCCTCGGCATCAAGTAACACCGTTACATATTGCTTTGAGTAACGGTTGGCTACCAGTTGAACTAAGTATTGAAGAGAATTCAATGTTTGTCCTCTTTTTCCAATTAGCAGTGCAATCTTGTCACCCGATAATTGAAATAATGCTTGTTTTCCTTCTCGTTTCACTGAAATATCCGATTCCACGCCCATCTTCCTGCACACACTTTTTAAAAAAAGTAGTGCTTCTTCAACAGCGTCCGGTATAATCGTTACCTTAACGATCGCTTTTCGATTTCCAATTAGACCAAGAAAACCCTTTTTCCCTTCATCTATAACTTCAATTTCTACATTTTCTCTAGTGGTGTTAAGTTGAGCTAAAGCTGATTCTACTGCTTCTTCGACATTTTGTCCTATAGCAGTTATTAGTTTCACTTTTTCTTTGCTCCTCCCGCACTTTCCGCAGCTACCTTTTTCATATCCGGTCCTTTAATAATCCAGGTTTGGATAATCATGAATATATTACCAACAACCCAGTATAGAGCAAGAGCAGCAGGGAAGTTAAATGCAAAAATCATAATCATGACCGGCATGATATATAACATCATTGTCATTTGTGTAGCCATCTGAGGATTCGAGGTCATACCCACCATTGTAATTTTTTGTTGGATAAATGTTGTGATACCAGCAACGATTGGCAATACATAAATGGGATCCGGGCTCCCTAAGTCAAACCATAAAAAGTTGTGTTCCGCAATTTCTCGCGTACGACTAATCGCATGATAAAAACCGATTAAGATTGGCATCTGAACAATTAACGGAAAACAACCAGCCAATGGGTTTACGTTATATTTTGTAAATAGAGCCATTGTTTCTTGTTGCAATTTTTGTTGAGTTGCTGCATCTTTTGATGGATATTTGTCCTTAAGTTGTTTCATTTCCGGCTGTAAAGCTTGCATAGCTTTTGAATTTTTCGTTTGTTTAATCATCAACGGTAATAGAACAAAGCGAACAAGCAATGTTACTACAATAATTCCCAAGCCAAAGTTATTTCCTAGCAATTCAGATATCGTAATGATAAGCCATGATAATGGATAAACAATGTATGAATTCCAAATACCTGTGCTCTCTTTAGTAATTGGTTCGCCCACTTCCGTACAACCAGTTAGAAGCATCATTAACGAAGCAAGTCCAATCATGAGTACTATTTGTTTCTTCAACCGCCTTTTCCTCCTGTCAGCAAAAAAATTCTAGCTTTACCTTGAACACTTTTTTAGTCTTCTTCATTTTCTCCAAACATTATGATAGCTATAGCTGATTCATGTTTGTCTATACATATAAAATACCTGATTACACCAATATTTACTATGTATTATATTTCAATTTGAAAAATTCTTATCGTGATGGTTTATACGTGGAAGTTTTGCTTTTATTGAAATTAAGCGATTTGGCTCTTTTTAAGACATGGATTAGACTGCTTTTCACTTCAAATAAATCCATTGTTGCCGCTGGTTTACGAGCAATAATCACATAATCCTTTCCCTCTTTGATGTCATCCTTCAATTCAAGAAAAGATTGTCGAATGTACCTCTTTATTTGATTTCGGACGACGGCATTTCCAATTTTCTTGCTTACGGAAAGGCCAATTCGAAAGAAATCTTGGCTGGGCTTATCAAGGACATAGACAATAAATTGTCTATTTCCGAATGACTCTCCCTTTTGAAACACAAGTTGGAATTCATCATTCTTTTTTATCCTTAGCTTTTTTTTCATTCTTTACACCTTCAATAAACTGAATTGGGGTCTTAATACGTCATATATGGAAAAAAAAGACCACTGAGACTTATCAGTGGTCTATGCAGATAATACTTTTCTGCCCTTACGGCGACGTGCAGCTAACACTCTACGTCCAGTTTTAGAACTCATACGGCTACGGAAACCGTGAACTTTACTGTGTTTACGTTTTTTTGGTTGATATGTGCGTTTCATTATATGACACCTCCCTGAGGAATAACAGTTAAGACAGTCTAGACAATTATATAGATGAAATATGTAAAATGTCAACCTTTCTTTAAATTTTATTACAGCTTTGTTCATAATCATTGAGGAATGATTAGTAGTTAAAACTTAGGAACAACTTCTACTTAAGTAATTAGCTTTGTCTTTGGAAGGGTGATTACTAGATTTAACATCCAGGGTCATAAAAAAGCACCGTTTAAAATTAAACTTCGATCAGCACATAAAGTCGGCATTTTCCTCTTAAATGGAACGGTTCACTTTGGACTACGTCCTCATGAAATGAATTACCACTTTTCTATTTCAACAAAGATTGCTCTTTATACCTAACGCCTTTTATTTTTTTGTTAATCAGCTATCATTCCCTTTGTGGATATCTTTTCGACATTTATTTTACTATCCACAGTTAATTTTCTACCTTTTACACATATAAATGCTTGTGGAAAAGTATAGTCCACAATGGTACAATCTTGTGGATAAAGTTTTAATAGCCATTGCAACAAGGCTGAATTTCTGATATTATATTTGTGTTTTCACTCTGAATAACTTTATCAACATTTTTTAGTTATCCACAAATTGTTGATAACATGTGGATAGTTTATACAACCTGTGGGTAGTTTTTTGTCCACAGCCCGTGGATATTGTCGAAATATCATTTATCTTCTTTATTATATATTTATCCCTTAATCCTGTTGATGAATATTTATACCAGTATCCCAAATAAACTTGTACAAGCCGTGTACAAAGGCTGTTGTTTCACTTGATAATAATGAAATAGATTTGATTTTTTTCCTGCTAAAACCATGGCAATCGGCCATATTTATTGTTATTTCATATAAAACTGTAAAGGAGGGATCTTATTGGATAATATCGAAAGTTTATGGGACCAATCACTGAAAAGCATGCAGAATAAAATAAGTAAGCCTAGTTTTGAAACATGGCTAAAATCCACCAAAGCCCATATGCTGCAAGGAGATATACTGACGGTCATTGCACCAAATGAATTTGCTCGCGACTGGCTTGAAGAACGATATTCCCACCTTATTTCAGAAGTTTTGCTTGAACTCACAGGTGAAGGATTGGAAGTTAAATTTATCATCCCCTCTGATCAAGGGGATGATTCAATGACTGTTTCAACCCGAGCAAAAAAAACAAAAAAGCTTGATGACGATTCAGCTGACTTTCCACAGTTTATGTTGAATACAAAAAACACATTCGATACCTTTGTCATCGGATCGGGCAACCGCTTTGCCCATGCTGCCTCATTAGCAGTTGCTGAAGCACCAGCTAAAGCATATAACCCTCTTTTTATTTATGGAGGTGTTGGACTTGGAAAGACACATCTTATGCATGCGATTGGTCAATACGTACTTGAGCATAACCCTCATGCTAAGGTTGTGTACCTTTCATCGGAGAAGTTCATGAATGAATTTATCAACTCTATTCGAGACAATAAAGCTGGTGAGTTCCGAGACAAGTACCGTACTGTTGACGTGCTTCTCATTGATGATATTCAATTTTTAGCTGGAAAAGAATCTACCCAGGAAGAATTTTTCCATACATTTAACGCTCTTCACGAAGAAAGTAAGCAAATTGTTATTTCAAGTGACCGTCCACCTAAGGAAATCCCTACTTTAGAAGACCGCTTACGCTCACGCTTTGAATGGGGATTAATTACCGATATTACACCGCCCGATTTAGAAACAAGGATTGCTATTCTTAGGAAAAAGGCAAAAGCAGACGGATTGGATATTCCAAATGAGGTTATGCTTTACATTGCTAATCAAATTGACTCCAATATTCGTGAGCTTGAAGGGGCATTGATTCGAGTAGTTGCTTACTCATCATTGATTAATAAAGACATCAATGCTGATTTAGCCGCAGAAGCATTAAAAGATATTATTCCAAGTTCAAAGCCTAAAATCATTACAATCCTTGAAATCCAAAAGACAGTCGGTGAACATTACAATATAAAACTGGAAGATTTCAAAGCAAAAAAGCGGACAAAGACCTTAGCTTTCCCGCGACAAATCGCCATGTATTTATCAAGGGAACTAACGGATTTTTCCCTCCCAAAAATAGGTGATGAATTTGGAGGTCGTGATCACACGACAGTTATCCATGCTCATGAAAAAATTTCAAAGCTTCTTCAAACTGACCCATTGCTTCAAAGACAGGTAAAAGAAATACAAGAACAGCTAAAAGTATAAGTTACTCTGAATTATGTGCATAACTCACTACCACTTACACACAGTCTGTCCACATGTGGATAGACTGTTTTTCCTTATGTTTCTCTGGGTTATCCACATATTCACAGGACCTACTACTATTACTACTATCTTTTAAATAAATATATATATAAATAACATATGCCATTAGGCTATTCGTTAGAACTATATTGGAGGATGGAAAATGAGATTTATTATTCAAAGAGATCGTTTAGTGCATAGTGTTCAAGAAGTAATGAAAGCTGTCACATCAAGAACAACAATTCCAATTTTAACGGGAATAAAAATAACAGCAGTAGAAGACGGGGTAACCTTAACAGGAAGTGACTCCGATATTTCTATTCAATCGTTTATCCCCATTGAGGACGAAGAAAATGAAATTGTAGAAATTAAACAGAGTGGTAGCATTGTTTTAAATGCCAGGTTTTTCGGAGATATTGTGAAAAAACTTCCAATGGATACAGTTGATATTGAGGTGTTAAATGGCTTTCAGACCATTATTCGTTCAGGTAAAGCTGAATTTAATTTAAATGGACTTGATGCTGAAGAATATCCTCATTTGCCAATTATAGAAGAGGATCAAACATTTAAATTGCCTGCAGATTTATTGAAGACATTAATCCGTCAAACAGTATTTGCAGTGTCCACCTCAGAAACACGCCCTATCTTAACAGGTGTAAACTTAAAGGTAGAGGATGATGAATTAATCTGTATTGCAACAGATAGTCATAGATTAGCCATGAGAAAAGCAAAAATTGATAATAAGGTAGTCGGTTCATATAGTGTTGTAATTCCTGGAAAAAGCCTAAGTGAATTAAGCAAACTTCTTGATGATACGAATGAATTGATTGAAATGGTCATTACGGAGAACCAAGTATTATTTAAGGCAAAGAATTTATTGTTCTTCTCACGTTTGCTTGAAGGAAATTATCCTGATACATCTCGCTTAATTCCAAATGAAAGTAAAACTTCAATTACCGTTCATTCGAAGGATTTTCTTCAAGCGATTGATCGTGCTTCTTTATTGGCTAAAGAAGGAAAAAACAATGTTGTGAAGCTGACTACTTTAGAACATGGGGTCATTGAGGTATCTTCGAATACGCCTGAAATCGGAAAAGTAAGCGAAGAGTTGCAAGCTGAATCCATTGAAGGGGAGGAATTAAAGATTTCCTTTAGCGCCAAATTTGTAATGGATGCTTTGAAAGCTCTAGAAGGAACAGACATTACAATTAATTTTACTGGAGCAATGCGTCCATTTATTATTCGTTCACTTCACGATGACACAATGTTGCAGTTGATCTTACCTGTAAGGACGTATTAATGAATGATACAGTGAAGCTTAAATGCGGACAGACAAACTAATTCCTCCTTCAAGAAAAAAGGCCTTTAAAAAGGCTTTTTTTTGAAGATCAAAAAGGTATAAACCTTTTTAGTACGTTTTGATGTCTAAGCTCCGCTGGACTGTAGAGGGTCACTTTTTAATAAATCACCCCCTAATTAACAGAATGTGGTACCCACAACTACTTTTTCTCACAGTGTTTTTGCTTTGCTAATGTTAACTTTGTCTTTATCCAATTTATTTAGTACAATAAAATATTAGAGACTACTTTGAAAGAAGTGATGGACGGATGACTAAAATTCAGATTGACACAGAATATATTACGCTAGGTCAATTTTTAAAATTAGCTGACATTATTCAGAGCGGCGGAATGGCTAAATGGTTTTTAAGTGAATATGAAATTTTTATCAACGGTGAATTTGATAATAGACGGGGAAAGAAACTTAGAGATGGAGACAAGATTGATATTCCTTCGTTCGGTAGTTTTACTATTACGCGTTAAAGTAAAGGGAAGAAGCGCTTATGTATATTGAACAATTAAAACTGAAAAACTATCGGAACTATCAGGATATGGACCTTCACTTCGAAAATAAAGTAAATGTCATTCTAGGAGAAAATGCTCAAGGGAAAACGAATGTGATGGAATCTATTTTCGTTTTAGCGATGGCAAAGTCCCATAGGACATCAAATGATAAAGAACTTATTCGTTGGGATGAAGAATATGCTAAAATAGAGGGTAGGGTGAAAAAGAGGAATACTTCGATTCCACTTGAACTGGTTATATCAAAAAAGGGTAAAAAGGCAAAGAGTAATCATATTGAGCAACAAAAATTAAGCCAATATGTTGGTAATATGAATGTGGTTATGTTTGCACCAGAAGATCTTCACCTGGTTAAAGGGAATCCGCAAGGCAGGCGCCGTTTCATTGATATGGAAATTGGTCAGGTATCTCCAGTTTACCTTCATGATATGAGTCAATATCAAAAAATTCTACAACAAAGAAACCATTATTTGAAATTGCTCCAAACGCGTAAACAAGCCGATAAAGCAATGCTCGATGTATTGACAGAACAATTCATACAATATGCAGTAAAAATTTTACAAAGAAGATTTCAATTTCTTGCTTTGCTTCAAAAATGGGCTGAACCGATACATTCTGGCATCTCTCGCGGCTTAGAAGAGCTGAAAATTGAATATAAACCATCCTTGGATGTATCAGAAAGTAGTAATTTGTCGAAAATGATAGAAGTATTCCAGGAAAAGTTTGTTAAAATTCAAGGGAGAGAAATTGAACGGGGAATTACGCTTATAGGTCCGCATCGTGATGACCTAGTTTTTTTTGTGAATGGACGAGATGTTCAAACGTACGGATCTCAAGGTCAACAACGGACAACAGCACTTTCTCTAAAGCTTGCTGAAATTGAATTAATTCATACAGAAATAGGGGAATATCCCATATTATTATTAGATGACGTATTATCTGAACTAGATGATTATCGCCAATCACACTTGTTAAATACCATTCAAGGGAAGGTTCAAACCTTTGTGACCACAACCTCTGTGGAGGGAATTGATCATCAAACCTTGCGTGAGGCTTCTACTTTCCATGTGAGTCAGGGAAATGTGACTAAAGTAAAATGATGGGGTGAATGCATGTATCTTCATATCGGTGAGGACATTCTTGTGAAAACGGATGAGGTTATTGCAATTCTGGATAAAAATTTACTCAATTCATCTCCAACCATGGAGGAGTTTTTGCAAAAAAAGGCAGAAGTCACACAAAATTTAGCAAAGGGTTCAATCAAATCAATCGTTATTACAAATACGGTTGTTTATTATTCACCTCTTGCATCGGCAACATTAAAACGCCGGTCATTACAACGAACAATATTAATCGAAGAATAGAATAAGAAAAGCCGTCATCAGTTCTTGACTACGCAAAACTAGTTATTCTGCCATAACTTATTAGTCGAGGAGATGCAATGAACAACATAGCGCTTCGAACATAGGAAAGACCTACTAAGTTTGAGGCGTCCTGTAATGGTCCGAGTGGGGCGACACCAAACCATTTTGAAAAGACCTATATATCCATATCACTTATAATAGGCGAAGGTGCCCAGGAAGAACTTCGACTTTTGTCACACCTTTCGCTAGTCCAACAAGCAAATCTTTCTAGGTCTCTGAAGTCTTTACTTTTACTTCAGAAGCTTGGAAGTTATTTGAACTCAAGTAGTTAGGTGCTGGACACTAAAACTACTTTTTTAAAATATATGATCTTATTTTTTGAACAAACAAAAGAATGCAAAAAGAAAAGTGTAGGTGAAATCGTATGACAATGGATCAAAAGGAAGTACAAGGTCAGGCATATGATGAAAATCAGATACAAGTTTTAGAAGGACTTGAAGCTGTACGTAAACGTCCGGGTATGTATATTGGTTCTACATCAGGAAAAGGACTCCATCATCTCGTTTGGGAAATTGTTGATAATAGTATTGACGAAGCACTTGCAGGGTTTTGTGACCAGATTCAAGTGATTATTGAAGAAGATAACAGTATAACTGTCATTGATAATGGACGGGGGATCCCGGTCGGAATTCAAGAGAAAATGGGTCGCCCTGCGGTTGAAGTTATTTTGACAGTCTTGCATGCTGGTGGGAAGTTTGGCGGCGGAGGTTATAAGGTATCAGGTGGTTTGCATGGTGTAGGTGCTTCGGTTGTTAATGCTCTTTCATCAACTTTAGAAGTATATGTACATCGTGAAGGGAACGTTCACTATCAAAAATTCATGCGTGGTGTCTCACAAGGCGACTTAGTAGTAATCGATGAAACGGACCATACAGGGACAACAATTCATTTTAAACCGGATAGCGAAATTTTCACAGAAACACTTGAGTATGACTTTGATACATTGGCAACGCGTATCCGCGAGCTTGCTTTTTTGAATAAAGGAATTTTAATAAGCATTGAAGATAAACGCGGTGAAGGCAAGAAGAGTGAATATCATTACGAAGGCGGAATCAAGTCATATGTTGAACACTTGAACCGTTCTAAAGAAGTAATCCATGAAGAACCGATATTCATGGAAGGTGAAAAGGACGGTATTTCCGTAGAAATAGCGATGCAATACAATGAAAGTTATATTAGCAATTTATTCACATTTGCAAATAATATTCACACATATGAAGGCGGAACGCATGAGTCAGGTTTTAAGACGGGCTTGACACGCGTTATTAATGATTATGCTCGTAAAAATGGGTTAATTAAAGAGGCAGATGCGAACCTGTCAGGAGATGATGTCCGTGAAGGCTTAACCGCAATTGTCTCCATTAAGCACCCAGACCCACAATTTGAAGGGCAAACGAAAACAAAGCTTGGAAACTCAGAAGTAAGAGCTGTGACGGATTCGATTTTGTCAGAAAGGCTTGATTCCTTTCTATACGAGAACCCCTCTATAGCTAGAAAGATTGTTGATAAAGGGCTAATGGCGGCTAGAGCACGAATGGCGGCTAAAAAGGCACGTGAATTGACAAGAAGAAAGAGTGCACTAGAGGTTTCAAGTCTACCGGGTAAGTTAGCGGATTGCTCATCAAAGGATCCATCTATTAGTGAATTATATATTGTTGAGGGGAACTCAGCGGGTGGTTCAGCTAAGCAAGGTCGTGATCGGCATTTCCAAGCCATTCTGCCACTTAGAGGTAAAATCTTAAATGTTGAGAAGGCACGCTTAGATCGAATTTTAAATAATATTGAAATTGGTACGATTATTACAGCACTTGGTACAGGGATTGGCGAGGAATTTGACATTGCAAAAGCTCGATATCATAAAATTGTCATTATGACAGATGCAGATGTAGATGGAGCCCATATCCGTACATTGATGTTGACGTTTTTTTATCGCTATATGAGAAAAATACTTGAGCATGGATATATCTATATTGCCCAGCCACCTCTTTTTAAGATTCAACAAGGTAAGAGAATAGAATATGCTTATAATGATCGTCAGCTTACTGAAATTATGGCAAACTTGCCAAGTTCACCTAAACCTAGCCTACAGCGTTACAAAGGGCTTGGTGAGATGAATCCAGAGCAACTGTGGGAAACGACTATGAATCCTGAAGCAAGAACGCTATTACAGGTTAGTTTGAGTGATGCAATCGAAGCGGATGAAACTTTCGAAATGTTGATGGGTGACAAAGTAGAACCACGCCGTAACTTTATTGAGGAAAATGCCATTTACGTTCAAAACCTTGATATTTAATAAATAGAGGTTGTTCCAAATCAAAGAAATCAGCCCTTGTAATTAACAATATACATTAAAAGTGAAGTATGGGGGCTGACTCCTTTGGGATATTCCCTATACATACCGTCTTACTGATTAAACAAACTTAGGTCACAGCTTTAAATAAGGAGGTCTGCTCCATGTCAGAAAATCAAAGAGAAAATGTTAAAGAAATTAATATTAGTACCGAAATGAGAACTTCATTTTTAGATTATGCAATGAGTGTTATTGTTTCAAGGGCTTTACCTGATGTTAGGGACGGCCTAAAACCAGTGCATCGAAGAATTCTTTATGCAATGAATGATCTTGGCATGACATCTGATAAACCGTTTAAGAAATCAGCGCGTATTGTTGGAGAAGTTATCGGTAAATACCATCCACACGGTGACGCCGCAGTGTATGAAACGATGGTACGAATGGCTCAACCATTCAACTATCGCCATATGCTTATAGATGGTCATGGGAACTTTGGTTCTGTCGATGGAGATCAGGCTGCAGCCATGCGTTATACAGAAGCGAGATTGTCGAAAATTTCAATGGAATTACTTCGTGATTTGAATAAAGATACAATTGATTATCAGGATAACTATGATGGTTCTGAAAAGGAACCCATTGTTATGCCAGCCCGTTTCCCAAACTTACTAGTGAATGGATCATCTGGTATTGCAGTTGGGATGGCAACCAATATTCCTCCACACCAATTAGGGGAAGTAATTGACGGCGTCTTGGCTTTGAGTAAAAACCCTGACATGACAATTTCTGAATTAATGGAATTCATTCCAGGTCCAGATTTCCCAACAGCGGGTTATATTTTGGGTCGCAGTGGCATACGAAAAGCCTATGAAACTGGAAGAGGCTCCATCATTCAACGAGCGAAAGTGGAAATTGAAACGAAGTCAAATGGCAAACAAGTCATTTTGGTTACTGAAATTCCTTATCAAGTAAATAAGGCAAGACTAATTGAAAAAATTGCGGAACTTGCTCGTGATAAAAAGATTGAAGGCATTACAGACTTGCGAGATGAATCAGACCGGAACGGTATGCGGATTGTCATGGAAGTTCGGAAAGATGCTAATGCTAATGTGTTGTTGAATAACTTATATAAACACACTTCTATGCAGACGACATTCGGGGTTAACTTACTTGCACTTGTGGATGGACAACCAAAAGTATTGAACTTAAAACAATGCTTATATTATTACTTAGAGCACCAAAAAGTAGTCATTCGTCGAAGAACTGAATTTGAATTGCGAAAAGCAGAAGCTCGTGCTCACATTCTTGAAGGCTTACGAATTGCCCTTGATAATTTGGATGCCATTATTAAATTAATTCGTGGGTCACAAACGACGGATATTGCACGCGACGGATTAATGACACAGTTTTCACTTTCTGAAAAACAAGCTCAAGCCATCTTAGATATGCGATTACAACGCTTGACTGGCCTAGAGCGTGAGAAAATTGAAGAAGAATATCAAGCTTTAGTTGCGCTCATTGCTGAATTAAAGGCTGTTCTTGCGGATGAGGAGAAGGTACTACACATTATCCGTGAAGAGTTGCTTGAAATTAAAGAACGCTTCAATGATGTACGTCGTACTGAAATCTTGATGAGCGGATTTGAAAGTATCGAGGATGAAGATTTAATACCAGTAGAAACAACAATTGTAACTTTGACGCATAATGGATACATTAAACGATTACCAGTATCTACTTATCGCAGTCAAAAACGCGGTGGACGAGGAATACAAGGGATGGGAACGAATGAAGATGACTTCGTAAACCATCTTTTAACGACATCTACACATGACACGCTGCTATTCTTCACGAATAAAGGAAAAGTATACCGTGCAAAAGGGTATGAAATTCCTGAATATGGTCGAACTGCAAAAGGCCTACCTTTAATCAATTTACTTGAGGTTGAAAAAGGGGAATGGGTAAACGCCATTATTCCAGTTAAGGAATTTACCGATGGCGATTTTCTATTCTTTACGACAAAGTTTGGTGTTTCTAAAAGATCACCATTATCCTCTTTTGCTAACATTCGTAATAACGGTTTAATTGCCGTAGGCTTAAATGAAGGCGATGAGTTAATTTCAGTCCGTCTTACAGATGGTGATAAACAAATCGTCATTGGTACAAAAGACGGCATGCTGATTAGATTCCCTGAAACGGACGTCCGTTCTATGGGCCGGACTGCAGCTGGGGTTAAGGGGATTTCCTTGAGGAAAGACGATGAGGTTGTTGGCATGGAGATTCTTGAAGAAGATGAAGAAGTGCTGATCGTAACTAAATTTGGTTATGGAAAACGGACTCCTGCAGAAGATTATAGAATCCAAAGCCGTGGTGGAGTTGGAATTAAAACCTGCAATGTAACGGATAAAAATGGCGAGCTGGTTGCTGTCAAAACAGTAACTGGGGAAGAAGATATCATGATTATCACTGCAGAGGGCGTATTGATTCGTATGGCAGTTGGAGATATCTCAACAACTGGTCGAAATACTCAGGGCGTTAAACTCATCCGTCTTGAAAATACGGAAAATGAATTCGTAGCTACAGTTGCAATGGCTGAACGTGAAGAAGAAAAAGAGAATGAAGACGATCTTGCTGAAGAACAGCCAAACGAAGCTATTGCTGAAATAATTGAAGTAAATGACACGGAAGAATGATAAATAAACGGGACACGAGTCAATTAGCTCGTGTCCTTTTTTGAAGAGTAAATGCTTTAAGCGAGTTTTGTGGGCATCCATACCTAAATGAGGCAGGTTTCATTTTATGCTGATACTAACACTTGTATTAAATACTACATGGTTTTTCTTACTTAAATAAAGTAATATTATGGTAGTGTAATAAACAGATGTAAATTAAGAGGTGAGGAGCTTGCTAGTCAAAACAAAAGACTTGGTAGCAGGATGTATTCTTAGTAAGGATATTAATGGATTTACAAGCCGTCCAATAATGAATAGGAAAACGATTTTAACAGAAGAATTGTTAGAAATACTTAAAGCTTTTTTAATCAATGAAGTTAGCGTGGAAAATACCCTTGTTGATGGACAAAAATTTACACCTCGTGAAATAATTACTGAAGAAGGGGAAGAAGCTAATGAATACTCTAGATTTATTGCAAATTACTTAAAGGTTGTTCAAACATATAAGCATCAGTTTCAGAATTGGCAGGCGGGAAGTGATGTTGATGTAGCCAAAATAAGAGAGATTATGATTCCACTTTTTGAAAGGTCTCTAAAAGTCCCTCTAGAAATCTTTTCGTTACATCATTACTCTAATAAAGAAGATTACCTTTATCATCACATGGTTTCCATAGGCCTTTTAAGTGGATATCTTGCTAAAAAAATGGATTATAATAAAGCGGATGTGTATCAAATCACACTTGCAGGGAGTCTTGCAGATTGTGGCATGGCCAAAATTTCTCCCACAATATTAGATAAAGGTACAAGTCTAACAGCTCTAGAATATGAAGAGATTCGGAGACACCCAATTTATAGTCTGAGAATGCTTCAAAGGAGTACCATATTAAAGGAGTCAGTTAAATATGCTATTCTCCAGCATCATGAGAGATTGGACGGCAGCGGATACCCGCGTGGGAAAGGTGAACAAAAACCGCATGCTTTTGCAAAGATTGTTGCAGTAGCAGACGTCTATCATGCTATGACATCCGAAAGGACCTATAGAAAGAAACAATCGCCATTTAAAGTCATGGAGATGATCATGCAAGATGATTTTGGGAAGTTTGATATTACCGTGATTAATAAACTCTTGTCTTGTATTATGAATTACTCAATGGGGAGCAGAGTACGATTATCAAATGGATATATCGCTGAGATTATATTTATTGATAAACAATCTCCGACAAGGCCGTTAATTAAAGTTATTGATACAAGCGAGTTAATCCACTTAAATAACAATAGGGATTTATTCATTGAGGAAGTTTTACAAAATGGTAGTAATCATTCCTTAGTCTAAAAATAGAGATGGAAAAGTAAATCGCACTAATCAATGTTTGGTATAAATAGATCGGTATCTTTTTAAAATATTTAATTCAAATAAAGCTTGTAATTTAAAAAGATACCATATATAATAATAAAGTCGTCAACAAGTGACAGTAATTTCAAAAGAAATTTTATCCGAAAGAAAATAAATTATTGACTGCAATAACACGATGTGTTATGTTAGTAAGGTTGTTTCTGATAAACGACAAATATTGCTCTTTGAAAACTGAACAAAACAAAGCGCCAACGTTTTAATTGAAGTGAGTACACACTATAAAAACAAATGAGCAAGTCAAACACTTTTTGGAGAGTTTGATCCTGGCTCAGGACGAACGCTGGCGGCGTGCCTAATACATGCAAGTCGAGCGAATGATAGG
>NZ_LMVB01000006.1 GCF_001510645.1 Paenibacillus sp. FJAT-29882
TACCAATTTCTACGATATCAATGAAATCTTTAACTTCTTCCACCAATTTAATTGCTTCTTCAGTATTTACTAGGTCTATCGCCAATTGTAGTTCCATGATTGGGCCACTTCCTTCATATAATTGTTATAATTGATTTATTAGTACTACACTCAGTATATGTCCTAATTTTCAGAAAATAAAGTACGCACTTTATTAACATATGGTGTTAAATATTATACTATTGAGAGTTCCTTCTTAAGGAAAGATGATTTACATATTAAAATCGTCCATTTGAAAATTCGTTTGAGACGTATTTCATCGGCTCAAATCTATCAATAGGATACTAAAAAATACAAACAGTCCTCTACAGAAGAAAAGAGTCTGAAACTCCACAGATGTGGTGCTTTTCTAGTTTTCGGACAATCATTCTATTTATTAAATCGCCATAATAAAAATCCTTCTTTTAAGAAATCAAAAGAAGGATAGACTTTTTTTCATAACTCATCTTTTCTTTGTTGGCTTATGCGATGTATTCCTCAACTGGAATATCTTTCGCTTCTTCCCTAACATAGTATTTCCCTTTTGTAGCAATGGCCATAATAATCGTGACTATAAACGCGATGATAAAAGAAAAGAATGCAGATGTATTTTGTAAGAACGTCCCCATATATCCGAAGCCAGCAATAGACCCAAATATACTCGCTACTACAAAGGCAACGACGCCAACCGGATTCCATTTGAACAAATTCTTTTGTCGATGTTCATAATAAGTAGGGCCGATTTTTAATACTTTTTTCACAATGAATGCATCACTTATTAAGATGGCTGCCCATGCCATTAGGAAAATCCCTTGAGCGATTAGTACACCACTTAAATGATCTAGTATGCCACCTAACATTAAAGCGATTGAGGTTACGCCTGATACGACTACCCAAAACGGTCTTCCTGGTTTAAATTTAAACACGTTCTCAAAAAAGCTGGACAGAGATAATGAACCGCTGTATAAATTCGTAATGTTAATACGGACTTGCGTCAAAATCGTAAAGAATACGCCGCCTATACCTAGGAGTTGAACCATATAAACACCAGGGTTAGCTTCTCCCATGCGAACTCCAAACCAGATTCCGATAAGACCCATGATGAAAAAACAAAGGAGCTGAGGGAAAAACCCGATAATATACTTCCCTAATTTAACGTCATCTTTTTTAAGAAATCTCGCATAATCGGATGCAAGTAAAGCCATTAGACCTAATAAGCCATTTTGCATGCCTATACAAAGAAGCAGAGCCGTTCCTCCAAATTTAACCCCATCTGGCACATAGGTCAAAAAGTTCCCGTCATAAGCTGATGGTTTGAGGAAAGATACAATTAAAGCGATGGCTAACATAATGATAAAGATCGGCAATGTGAATTTTTGTATTTTATCCAGTTGCTTAATCCCAAACCAGTTTAAAGGAATAACAACGGATCCAAAGAAAACGATTAACACCCACATTGGAATGGCCGGTAAGAATTCATTCACGGCATATACCATGAGAATGCCTTCAAATGCACA
The DNA here is from genome assembly GCF_001510645.1 of Paenibacillus sp. FJAT-29882. Taxonomy (GTDB): domain Bacteria; phylum Bacillota; class Bacilli; order Bacillales; family DSM-1321; genus Peribacillus. The sequence goes on from NZ_LMVB01000006.1 coordinate 1,536, forward strand.
GTACATAATAAAGTTTGAAGCATAAACAAGCGAGGTTAATGAAGCACCAATATAACCAAATCCTCCGCCCCTAGATAATAAGTTTACATTCATTCCTGTTTTTGCGGATAAATAAACAATAATTGTACTGATGATTCCGGCAACAATTGTTGCATAAATACCTGATACCAACGCGTTCATCGCGCCAAATTTAATGGCCATGATGCTCCCCATTTGAAAAAAGAAGATGGCTGTAGAAATACCTAACGCGATGTTTGCAACGCTTAGTAAGCCCATATTTCTTTTTTCAGTAGGCACTTTACTTAATGAATAATCATCTTTCATTAATTCTTTTTCACTCAGACCCTCTTTTGACCCGGTTACATTTACTGACCCACCAGCCATAGTTTCATCTCCTCATGGAATATATTTAAATATTTTGAATTATCAGTTAATTGAAAGGGTAATTATGAATGAATACATCCATTTAAACCTTATAATCATTTTTTGAGGCGTTTACGCTTCTACTTCAGTTTCCAGTTCTAATAGAGCAAAGTAGCTTCGTGTTGTTGGACCTGGTTCAATATTGTGAGTGAGCATATGCAAAGCGTTCGCTACTTCAATGCGGCGATAGTTTTCTGTTACACGTCCGTTCGTGGTGAGTGATTCTCGTCTTTGAAACAACTCTTCAAGTACTTCATTAGATAGACCTTCTGACATCTTGAATGAGTCCTTAACACATTTTTCTGCTTCTTCACAACTCGTGATCTTTACATCACTATTTTCTACGCAACCTGTCGGTGAATAGGCCAATGCACTAACGATTCGATGTTTAGCAGCATTTAATGTCTCCCTCAAAAAAGTGGGCTGTATAGGCTCCATGTCTTCTACAAGTAGACGTGTAATGCCACGGTCATTAATCGCCTCTAGTATTTGCTCAGGATCGTCTTCTACGATAACTTCTTTATGTGGTGGCCATATGTCCATCCAATAATGCGTCATATGCTGTTCACCGACATGAAAGACGAAGAATTCAGGATAAATAAACTGCTTCCCAGGTCCTACGCCAAGATCAGGTCGAAAAAAATCATAAAATCTCGTAAGCGCTGACATTAGCAAAGCACTTGCCCCTGTTCCACCACCAGCTTCCCTTACAACAACTCCTACACGGTCATGTACATTAAAACCTGGGAAAATATCTTCCAATAAAGCTTTCTGGCCATCTAGCTCAAAATCAAAATCTTGATAGCTCATAGCATTTACTGTATGCATTGTTTAATAACCCCTTTTCGTTTCATAGATTATAAGAACACTTAAATGGAATATCTCTATTTTTTAGATAGGAAAGGAAATATGGCCTCATGTATTTAACTTGAGATTACATATTAATTATTTGTCGAATTAAGTTTAGCTTAAACTCACTTTACCATAAAATGAAATCGCTTTCTTTTGAGGTTTGATCATTAAGTGAACTACTTATTTTCTTATTTGATAAAACGGCCTTCATTTCCATTCAACCACAAGAACATTCAAAGTTTTCTGATTTATAGAGAGAAAAGTAACCCGTTTGCGCAGCGCTTTCATTTGTGCAAACGGGAACATCTATACTTCAACTTTAAAATCTAGTTAAACGATCGATTATGCAAATATAGGTTCTGGCAATCTGTGTGCAACATAAGTTGCTACTCCATCACATTCAGGGTGGAATGTAACCGTAGTACCAGCGTTGATGATAACTACATCACCAGCTTCTGCTACCATTCTATCAATTCCTTGATCATCACTAAGGATAAATTGGCCACTAACAACCGTTTTAATTTCTAAGTAATCATATTTAAAATCAAAGCCTTTTTCGGCTTTTTGCATTGCATATAAACCTAATGTTGCAGCACCTTCAGCTTGAGTAATAGGAATATCAATAATTTGGCTTCTCACTTCTGGGATTCCTAGTATCGCGTTGACTTCTTTTAGTTCTGTAGTACCAGCTTTAATTAATTGTAATCCGGGACCTTGACTTAAATAAGTATAGTTGTCTTTTGTAGCTGTTCTGCTCATTCTTTTCACTCCAATTAATTTTATTAGTTTTATCTGAATCTTCTTTCTACTTTAATTCTAGCATTATTAAATGATATTTACTTGCTTCAGTTCCATCAGTTTTGTCGCGTTCAACGTGCGACAAAACTGATGATAGTTCTATTCTAATGCAAAGATAGAAAGGTATACTTAGACACTAACAGCCATATTACTTTTTAACTTGTGTAGAACCATGCTAGATCTACATAACGTATGCCTGAACTTAACTCATTTTGGACATTGGCTATTAAACAATATTGTTTATATGCTCCACCAGTTCATCATAACCTTTCATATCGGTGAAAGACCTAAGCGAATAGCAGACTTTATTGGGTACCGTTTTTTGTACAACAGAAAGGAACTTCTCGTGGCAAATAATAAGGTCTGCATATTCGGGAATATCGCTAATAGAGGCATTTTCAACTTCTATAGTCAAATTGGCTTGTTTGAGCTTCTTTTTTAACATCGCAGCTCCCATTGCACTTGAACCCATTCCTGCTTCACAAATAAAAAAGATGTTTTCAAGCTTATCTATATTGGAAAATGCTGAAATAATTTCTGTCTCACCTCTTTCTTTATTCATAGATGGATCAGTCATATTATCCATCATCTCTTTTGTGATTGGTTTTTCATCTTTCTCTACACGTTGAAACTTTACATATTCACTATTTTCCAATAAAAGAGGAGAATCTGGCACTCGTTTTAAAAGAATCACACTGCAAAAAAAGGTGGCTATAGCTGAAAGCAATATACCTAATATGATAAAAAGTATATCCTCTTTTGGCGCCAGACCGATAAACAAGAAGATACTAGATGGCGATGGAATAGCGACAAGACCTACATCAAACATTTGAAATGTAAACACCCCAATCATTCCTCCTACAATAAGTGGAATAATTAAAAGCGGATTCATTAAAACGTACGGGAAATAAACTTCCTGTACACCACCAAAAAAATGGATAAAAACAGCTAGTTTTGCACCCTTCCTTTGTTCAATCCCCATTTTCAACCAACAAGCGAGAAGAATACCTAGTCCCGGTCCCGGATTTGCTCCTAACACGAAAAAAATAGATTTACCGAGCTCTTCTGCTTGCTGAACCCCGAGAGAGCCTAATACTCCAAAATTGATAATATTATTTAAAAATAGCACTTTTGCAGGTTCAATGATTGTGGCCGTCAGTGGGAGCCAGCCTGAGTAAATAATGGTTTCTAATAGATTTGTGAGCCATTCCACGACAGCAGAAAATGTTTGTCCTACATAAAAAAAACATAAAATCGTGAGTATAGTAGCAATCATCGCAGCTAAGACATTACTAATGAGCAATTCATATCCAACACCGGGTAATTTCTTTTTTACGATATGATCAAGCTTTTTTATTAGCCAACCTGTTAATGGTCCGATTATCATGGCACCAAAGATGGCCGGAGTAGAACTTGATAGTATTAATCCATATGTCACGATGGAAGCTACAACAGCTCCCCGCTGTCCCCCTATTAATCGCCCACCTGTATAACCTAATAAAATAGGCAAAAGAATGTTATTAATAGGATTCAATAAAAGTAAAATTCTATCATTATACCACCATCCATAAACCCCAAAAACTCCTTGAATAATTCCTGCGACTATAATGACCGCAATATTTTGGTAAACGATGGCGCTCAACAATTGGCCTAGTTTCTTCATCATATTCACGCAGGAAGACCTCTGCTTCAAACACAGAACAGGCAACGCCCAGTGTTAAACAGAGGAGGAATGGCGCTTTTGCTAACAATAATATCTCCTGCACTTCCTCCTTTCCGTAATCGAATGGGTAGAGGAGAAAACCGTTGGATGACTGATGTAAACTATTAGGTCAGTAAGGTACTCCTTGGTTTGTTGGCAACTTAAAGTAGAGGCCAAAAGCGTTCGCATTATCAAGATGTTGACTTTCCCTGAATCTCCTTTAAAAAACGCGCTGCTTTCTTTTCATATGCCTCCGATAATACAGCTTCCAACGAACTGTTCACGACATCTGCCGTAGATTCTCTTAATATGTTAACAAATGATTCTTCTATTAACATGGAACTGATGTTACTGATCATTTCTATATGCTCTTTTGGCGCCCCCTGAGGTGCCGCCAATAAGAGTACTGTATTAACAGACTGTTCTTCATCATCAGCAAAAGGCCATAAAATAGGTTCTTTCATTCGAAAAACGACAACAAGCAAGTTATTTAATCCTTCTGACTTAGCATGAATCATCGCCAAATCATCTATTACAAACCCACCTTGCTGCTCACGTTCTTCAAGATCTTTGGAAAGCTTCTCAAAATCACTTACTTCCTCAATATCTTTAATCCCACTAAGAATGCTGGGAATCGTAACAGGAGGGCGTACATAAACATCATTATAGACTTTTAAATTTCGTAAAATTTGAATCATACCTTCCCCATATTTTGCAAGGGACATGACAGAAGATGATTTCCCGTTCGTATTTTGTACATTCTTTTGAATGGGCTTTGATTTATTCACTTTGAACAAGGCACTTTGAATTCTTGATAGATCTTCTGGTTTGAGAAATGGGCTTACAATGACGACGTTATTATGTTTCACAAAAGGAAGGTTTATTGTCGAAATCAAAATATCCACTTCCGCCTTTTCCTGCAGACATCCTTCAAGCTCATTCATCGAGACAACTGCTTCTACTTTCAAATTCGGCATTTCAGTACGTAGCCTTGAAGCCAAATATGTTGACGTTCCAAGTCCACTAGAACATACAACAATGGCTTTATACTCACTTTTTAAAGTATCTTTCTTCCGAATAAGCGCAGCTCCGATGTGCATCGCTAAATAACCGACCTCATCGTTTGGAATAGGGCCGCCCGTTCTATTTGCTAAAAGCTCACACGCTTTCTTACATGCAGAAAACGTTTCCGGATACCTTTCTTTAATTTTCCCGAGCATCGGATTATGTATTTGAAGCCCGTATTTTAAACGGGTAAAGGCTGGAGCAAAATGGGAAACTAACCCATCAAAAAGAAGTTCATCCCCTTCAAACGATTCATCTAGATGGTATTCCACTGCTCGAATAAAACTTTGTGTCAATTCAATCCAAGTAAATTCTTCTTTTTCATAGTTTTCCCTTTCTTTTCGGTTAGAAAGACGGGCCCCTGATAAATGTAGAGCAATATAATTCACTTCGATTTTAGGTATTGAAATGGCAAGAATGGTTTCAAGTCGTTCAACAATTTTTTCCGCAAGTGAATAGATTAATTGATCAAATTCATAGTCTTGAGATACATTAGGCACATTGGATGTTTGAATAATCTGTCCGCTTTTTATTCTCTCGACTGCAAGCATTAGATGAACAATTAGATTTACATAGTTCCTGTCTGTTAATTCGATATCTGTTTGCTCTTTTAAGACTTGGTGTACAACACGCTCAACATCCAAGATGTTATGAATTTGAACAAACTTTAGTAAACGATTTCGAATCATCATACCTAACTGATCTTGCACCTCTCCCCCCCCTAACTCTGTCTTTTTATGGAAAAGTTCGAGCCATTCCTCAAACATTATATCCTTGTGGAGCAACCTGGACAACATCGTCCTCCGTTGCTTTTCCTGCCCATTGATATATACGCCAATTCCCGGCGTTCGTATGAGTGTAATCCCCCCCTTTTCAAGCCAAATACTCACCTTGTCCAAATCAGAACTGACAGTCCCTTCCGTAATCCCGTACTTTTTACTAAACACAAATTGCTTAATCGGTTCTTTAGAAAGCAATAAGTCATAAGTCATTCCATCCTGTCGTTCTTCTGGAGAGTACGTGGAAAACGTTTTTGCCTGCTCTATGTGTTCTCTTAACCATCTCTTCCCTTCCTCGGATCCTTTCAATTCAAAACCGTCTCCAATTTGTTTCCCTACTTTTAAATCGTAGGCCTCTAAGATTGATTTAAGCGTTTTCATTTCTCTTTGAATTGTTCTTGTACTTAATTTAAACATTTCAGATAACTCTTTATAAGTAATAGGTTTTTTAGCTATTAGCAGCGTCCTTAACAGCTCTTTTTGGCGAGAATCTAAAATAGGAATTTGTTGTTTCACTTTGTTTATCTCCCTCCAAATATAATCATTCTATTTATAGAAGGCTATACGCTGGCCGTCAAAAGAGTGACTTCCTATTGCTGCATTGACTATCAAAATTAGATATTAACGATAAAAAGGACTTTCCCTTAGTCCCTTAATAGTTTATTGCATAAAACAACCCTATTGATGTTTTATTGAAGCTGAGCTTTCACTTTTTTACTTACATTATCGGGAACCCAAGTTGTCCATACTTCTTCATATTCTTTTAAAAACCATATAGCCGCCTCATGTGTAGTTGTATCATATTTCTTCATGTAAGCTAAAAAGTCAGTCGTAATGGCATTGCTTATAGAATAGTTGCTTAAAAACGCAAAAACTTCTGGCACCTGTTCTGGCAGCTTATTGTGAACAGCAATCGTTAATCTTTGTGAAGGGAACTCTGTACGGTACCCATTTAACCAATCTTTTTCATTGTATGGCTCATCTTTCAGTTCGGTAATATCATACAATCCGGCCGTCCATGTCGGTGTCCATATGTAGCCTACCCATGGCTCACCATTCTCATAGGCATTAATGAATGTTTTATTTAATGCTGGCTGAGTCACTGATTCAGAATAATTGAATGTTTTGTATAACCCGTAGTTTTTCATTTTTTCTCGAAACACTTTATTAGCATTCCATTCTGGATTCGCCCCGTAAATACGTCCTTTATTTGGATCATCCGGATCTTCGAAAATTTCCCAATACTCAGGTAAATCATGAATCGATTTCAAATTAGGGGCTGTCGGTTCAATACCACGCTCGTGGTCCCCTTCAATAACATAGGTTGGAACATAAAGGCCTTGCCGCGTACTTTCTGAGTTTACAGACACTTCTATAATATCACCATTTTCAATGGCAGATTTATATTCTATCGGGTAGCTTCCCGACCAAATCTCCATATAAACATCCATACTTCCCGTACTTATCGCATAAAGTGAAGCTGTTTCAGATCCCGGAATTAATTCTGTTTTATACCCATAACCGTCTTCAATAATAATTCTTGCGATCTCGTTGTGTACTCTAATACTTTCCCAACCTGCATCCGCAAATTTAATTGTCCCAATTGCTCTAGTTGGTACGATAGATCCACTAGAATTACTGCAACCAGCAAGGACAAACGATGAAATAAGAGTTATTATGAAAATGAAACTCATGCTCTTTTTCATTGAAATCTCCCTCTACCTTCATACTTTCTTCATATAATAGCGCTATCATTCGGCGTAATTCATGAAGATAAAGCGCTAGCCTTACACTGAAGCTTTTTGAATTTTGATTGAAGAGATGCATCCATATCCTATCAGCTTATTATACATCTAATATTCGATACATTCAGAAAATTATATCGCTTTAACTTCATTGAAACAATAATGAAGGAACTTAAAAAATGAGCAAAAAAAAACCAGGCGTGCATATGTAGTGATGGGACACTCATACGCTGTCATCGCAAACTCCCTGCGATAACACTTACCTTGGCCCTTACTCGTACTATTCTGCCGTTAATTGTAGCGTGTATGAAGGTTCGTTACAAGGGAAAACCGTACCAGTTACGGTAGGAGGACGTTGTTATCCGACGCGATAGTAGCGTCTTTTGTGTCGTAAAGGAGCTGGAAACAATGGATGATTGAATACAAGCAGCATTTTACCACATCTGAACGGATCGCCTTAAAACGCTTAATCCGATATGTAGCTAAAGTACCGGGCATTTCAACGGGCAAGATCAATACGATTTTGGTAGCCATCGACGACAAGGCGAATGGATACGAGATAAGCAGAGCCACATTTAAGCGAATGACATGCAAAGCAAAGAAAATCGGTTTGCTGACCGTCAAAGAGACGGTTCGTACTAATAAATAGAACAATCTGTTTTCAACGTAAGGCTCCTAAAAGGCAAGGAAAAGAAGGCTGGCCTTCTTTTCCTTGCCTTTCTAGTAAGCTATCTAATACTCAGCTGAATAGTTACAAACTTCTTTTTTCTAGATATGGTAGGAAATATGGATTAATATATTAATGACAACGTTTTCTCTTTAAGATTAATAATTACTTGTAAAACTTCTTTAGCAATATAATTATGAAAACACCCTATAGTGCATAATAAGCTACTACAGAGTGTTTAATAATGTTATTCCTAGACAACTATTTCTTCTTTTAAATTTTTGAAGAAACGAATCACCGTCGATTGTTTCTTTACATAAATGTTGGTTCTGGCAGACGATGTGCTGTATAGAAAGCATCTCCATCGCTTTCAGCATCAAAAATTATCGGTACATTAGGAGTGAAAATAATAACATCTCCTGCTTCAGCTACATATTTGTTTCCTTGCTTGTCCCGCAAGACAAATTTACCTTTGAATACAAACTTCACTTCTAAAAATTCATACACGAATTCAAATTCTTCTCCAGGCTGCATAGAGAAGTACCCCATTGAAAGGGCATTTTCAGTTGCCGTAACAGGAACATCAATGATTTGGCTTTTCAGTGCTGGAATTCCTAATATATCATTCAATTCTAGCTTTTTATAAGTTCCTGCCTTAATAATCTGGACACTAGGTTTTTGGCTCAAATATTTGTAGTTTGTTGCTGCTGTTGATTGGCTCATTTATAAACACCTCTATTTTTTAAAATATTTTTAATTTCCTTACATGTATGGTCGTTGATTTAAATTAAACGGTAACTGCTTCTTTTATTAAGCGTTGCATTTCTTGTGCCACAGCTTTTTTGTCGTCTTTCCCTGTGATACCTCCGCCAACGATTACAAGATCTGGCTGTGCTTGAATCACTTCAGGAAGCGTTTCCAATTTGATGCCACCTGCTACAGCTGTTTTTGCATTTTTCACGACGCGTTTGATCGTTCTCAATTGTTCAAATGAGTTTTCACCCGCTGCTTGTAAGTCATACCCTGTATGTACACAGATATAATCAACACCTAGAGCGTCAACTTCTTTCGCACGTTGTTCAATGTCTTTCACATTGATCATGTCAACAAGAATTTCAGATCCGTGTTTTTTCGCTTCTTCAACTGCACCTTTAATCGTTGAATCATCTGTTGCACCTAGAACGGTTACGATACCAGCACCCGCTTCAGATGCTTTCATTACTTCATATCCGCCTGCATCCATGATTTTTAGATCAGCTAGGACCGTTAAATTAGGGAATGCTTCTTTCATTTCTTTAACAGCGCGTAGCCCCTCGTTAATAACGACAGGTGTACCGATTTCTACAACATCTACGAATGCCTCTACTTCTCTAACGACGCTGATGCCTTCTGGAATGTTTACTAGATCAAGTGCTAATTGTAATTTCATGAATAAGTCACTCCTCAATATAGTTTGTTTACTAGAATTGGTACTACAACTATTATATGTCCTAATTTTCAGAAAATAAAGTACGCACTTTTATAGCATATGGTGTCATAAAATATACTATTGGAATTAATAAAATAGAGTCCGCTATCCTTATTACTTGAATGATAGATATTACTGGTCATTGTTGATCATTATACTTAAATCGTGTTCATTTGTTTTTTCTAATGTATGATTTAAAATAAATTCCGTATAATCTTTTCCCCATACGTACATAGATTCGAGAATCGGGATTAAAGTATGCCCTCGATCCGTTAGGGAATATTCGACTTTTGGTGGCACGACAGGATAGACTTTACGACTAACAATGAGATCTTCTTCCAGTTCACGCAGCTGACTGACAAGCATTCTTTGGGTGATGGCAGGTATGAGAGATTTCAATTCTCCGAATCTTTTTGTCCCTTCTTTCCCAAGATGCCACATGATCAGCATCTTCCATTTCCCCCCGATAATAGAAAGTGTTAATTCTTTTTCACAATTGAACGTCTTTCCACGAATATGACTCATTTGTTATCCCTCCTCTATTATCTTTATCATACACTATTAAAGTGTTTTTTTTCTCACTATTCAATAATCAATGTCAGTACTTACAAATAAAACCTTAATACTCTATTCTTAAATTGAAACAAATTCAACTTATTAGAGTAAATCCTCTGAATCCACGTATCGAACAGCCTTGTGGTTTCGCATTTATGTATGTGTTAACTCTTACAGAGCATGGTGCCAAAAGACCTTTAATCAGATGATTTTATAATAAATCGGATAGAAAAATAGATATTTTATCTGAATTTTCAAAAATTAAGATACGAGAATAAAGGATTCTCCTCCCTATCTTTTCCCTTATAAGTAACATCGTATTAAAAGCCAAAACTCTATTACTTCTTCATAAAAAATAGAGGTTGGTGATTATCCAATCACCAACCTCTATTTCGATACTATTAGATTATAAATCATGGTTCCAATAGACTTAACTAGTTTTTCTTGTCGCGATATCTATTTGACTAGCTGTATTTGCCTTCGATCGGAAAATATATTTCGACGAAACAAAATAACAGCCACCTGCAACAAAGTACGTTGGAATACCAGCAGTAATGTAAATAAAGATTCCACTTGGCTGATCCAATAATGGATTATACACACTCCAATAAAAGATTGTTCCAACGATTACGCTTAATACAGCTGAAGGATTAATCCCATACCAGTATTTATAAATTCCGTTTGTATCATATAAATCTCGCACGGAAATATTTTGTTTTTTGACAAAGAAGAAATCCACGACGACAATTCCACCAATTACCGACATAACGTATGCAATAATGACAATGAAAACATTCCATGAATTATAAAAAGCAGGAGTAAGAACTAACAAGATAACAGGCACATTCGTTGCTAAAGCAACCCCCCATTTTTGTTTAGGAAAGATCGTTTTAAAACTGATTGCTTGTGCGTACATGAAGAAAATCGCTGCTGTAACATTTCCTAATATTAAAAGTCCTAATCCCATGACAGCAAGCCAAGCACTGCCCATTTGTGTCATCCAATCAGTTGGATTGATTGAACCTGTAACAAGCGTCATAAAAACGGCTAAAATAGCAGCGACGCATAAACCGATTCCATAGCTTAAAAACCCGCCGTTAAATGCACCCTTTTCATCTTTAGCAAGACGGCTATATTGGCCCAAATAAGGGAGCCAGGAAAAACCAAGCCCGACATTTAACTCGATCGCTGTTGCTAACGATCTTCCAACCGAATCATATGGTCCTATCGGCTGAAGGGCAAACACCTTGTCTAAATTTTGTCCAAACAAAACGACTCCTAGCAAGATTAAAACTAAAACAAACATGGCCGGCGCTCCAACCCAGTTAAAATATTTAATCATAATTGGACCTTTGGATGTGACGAATAGACAAAGAAGAATTAAAACAACTGAGAAAAAAGGCGCTCCAAAACTACTCGTTGTCAATATACCGCTAGCATGGAACATGTTTAATATGGTTACAATCGCTTCCCCTGACATAAACATCGTAAATGCCGTGTATCCTAATGTTGTTACAGCAAATAACCCCCAAAACAATTTAGATCCTAGATACCCTAAAGAACTTCTAAAACCAACAATTGTGTCGATCCCATATCGGGCAAAGTAAATGGCAATTGGTATGATTAATATCATTGGAATCGCATTTCCAAATAAAATGGCCCCAATGGAATCTTTCGCGTCTAACAAGGCTCCTGTAGCTCCACCTGTAAGCAGGCTAAAGCATGATAAACCTGTCCCGAGTTGAATCAGAAGCAGGCTCCAAAAGCCCAATACTCGATCACCTTTTCTCGCCGGTAAAAATCCAAATGCTACATCTTTTGAGATGCTATTATCACTCATATACAAATCCCCCCTCTTTTATAAAAACTGCTTTAAACATTCTGGTTATCACAGCCATTCAATTCAAATTCATAATTAAATACACTAAAAAAACACTTATGATTTCTACCAAAAACAATGATAAAGAAGAATCTTTCCACGTCATTCTTTTCACTTCATGGTCTTTGCTTTCAATTTCAGCAAGCCTGATGTCTAAATCTGCATACAATTGATCCACAAATGACTGATCCGTAGACGCATACGTTGTCTCTTCAAATGCTTCTGTTTTCAACATTGCTTCTTGTTCTCTCATAATTTCACCTCATATAGTTATTGTTAAACTTTTCGTAAAACATGTTCTCTTGGCAAGTTAACAAACGACTAGACGTTGACGTCTCGAATCATTATGTGAGTTTTCTAATACCATTAATAGGATTTTTCATCAGTAATGATATTCATGGTCATCTACTTGAATGTAATTATCGATCGATTGGGCTAAAAAGTGACTATTAAAATAGCTGAAATAACGATTGTAATGATTTATGGCAATCAAATCCAACAGCTGATTGAATTTATGGAAAATTCTGATAATTTATCCGATGGTTAAACTTCTCCTCATCCATAATACCATTACAACCGTCATGCCAGTTATATCCTCTATCTCGCTTCGAAACGAACTGATCTTTATAAAAAAACTAAAAAAGGGTGTTATATTCTGCAACAGGATCGTTCTCTTTCTATAATAAGAAGGTGAAAAGGGAATTGTAATCAATTCCCTTTTCACGCGACTTTTTTATTTATTAATGGCAGCTTTTACTTTCAGTATTAGAACAGCTCTTGCTTTCGCTCTTAATTGAACGTGGAAGATCCAACGCTGGATTTCCGTCAAAGAAACCATGAGGCTTTAATTTGAATCCGATATGGTGAACTGGCATTACTGGCCAATCTTCAGGGCGAACAATATGGTGAACAGACATGTTATACCAAACAACGATATCCTCATTGTCAATTGAGCGGTTCGCTTTTACATAATGCTCTAAGCTATCGCTTCCGCCTTTATTTTGGTTTGGATATTTTCCGGAAGCATACATTTGATCACTGTCAAATTGTGTAACATGCAAGTGATTTTTAATAAATCCAGCACGTTTCATAATACTTGACTCTTCATTTAAGAATGGAGAAGCGTTTTCACCAGGTACTAGTTCGTATGCAACAGGCTGATCAATAAAGTTCTTAGAGTTTGGATTAATAATTTTCCATCCTCTACCTGTTTCAAGGTTCATTTTACGCTGTGCTTCCAATTCTGTTTTAAATGTTGTTGTTTCATGGTAGAAACCATTTAAATTTGGATTGTTTTCATCAGGTCGTGTCGCAACTGTATTCGTTTCTTGAACAGAGTTCTTTTGACCATCAATATGCGTATCAATACGGTAGTTAAAGATATGTTGGTGAATTGGCGCAAAGACTTGCGGCGCAACTTCTGATCCATATCTTGTTTTTACGCCTTCTCCTAGTGCACCAACATTCAGAATGCCTGTTAACTTCGCTTCATGTTCAATTCTTCCATCTGTATAGAAGTACCAGAAGAATCCATAATCGTAGTTTGCAACAGTTGTGAAGAATGAGATAACAAGACGGCGTGAACGGCGTACTTCTACATCTTCTGTTCTCCAATCTGTATGCTTCCATGCGATTCCAGCATCTTCTTCGTGAAGACAAACTGCATTAGGAATTCGATGAACGCCACCTTGGCTATCAGCCATTACAGCATCAAAATAGTGAATGTTACCGACACAGTCACAGCCTAGCTCTAAAGAGTTTGCCAATTGACCGATTCCGTATTCACCAGCATCAAACGCACATTGCCAGTTATGAGCAGGATCTGTATCTCCGTAAGGAACAACCATTTCTGATAAAGCTGCACGATATAGAACTGGTCTTTTCTTTCCTTTATCCTCATAATCTACTGTATGAAGAACAAGTCCTTCACGAGCTGTGTATCCAATACGGATATCCCATTTTTGCCATTTGATATTATGTCCTTCAACTGTATAGCTAGGACCTTCTGGCTGAACGATTTCTAACGGTTTTAGATCTGTACGTACATTGATTTCATCATTTAGTTCAGGTTTATAAAGTGCGTTTTTAGGCGCAATTGGTTGTACACCATGATCTTCAATTCTTACAATTTCCATTTTGTTCATATCAACAACTGGAAGTAAACCTGTAAGTGGATGCGCATATGCATTATCTTCAGGATATTCTTTAACAAAACATAGGGCACGTAACAGTCTTCTTCCTTCATCTTCTTCGATTCCAAAGTATCCAACAGACCAAGGATCAACCATAACTAAATCTGGATCTTCAATACCGCGCTTTTTAAGAGCTGCATGGAAGTCAGGATGACTCTTTACTAGTGCCTCTAGTTCAGAATATTCTTCAAGAAGGAATGATGGCTGAACACCTGGAACATGTTTAAAAGAAATCACTTCTTCATTTGTAAGAGATACAACAGCCTCATGTGTAGTGCTATCTGTTCTATTAATTATAATAGCAAAAGCTTCCCTGTTAATTGGATCTCCCTCTTTAAAGTTTAAAACAACATCTTTTGGAGGTTCGTGTAATCCAATTTGTTCAAATCGGGCACTCTCATTTAAGTTCTTTTGCGCTTTTAAAATTGCAGCAGCTCTTGTAATTTCTTCACCTGTTAGTGGTTCTAGTGGGTGGGCAACCTTTTTTAACACCTGTTCTTGAGTTTCCATGCAATATCCTCCGTTTCATCTAGTTATATTTTAATTATACAAACTACTAATTTTGTAACTTCCTCTGACCCATTATCTTCAGCACTAGGCTGAAACTATCATTTATTAACGTGTGTATAGGAAGGAACGATTGATATAATTAAATAATAACGCTTTCATTGGTTCATTAATTGTAAAAAACGGAACCTTCCCACTTTTCAAAAAAATAAACTGAGTCATTAGTCATTATTGGGATATGGAAGATTTGGTACTTCTAACAATTAATTAAAGTTGACGACAACTTTCACCTTCCATAACCTTATTAACGATTTCAATGGCTTCATGAAATTGATAGAGATCGCCACCAAATCCTAATTGAAATTGCTTGGCTTGTTTCATAGACTCAAAAATAAGTACTTGTGGCTGGCAGTGATTTAGTTGGATATCTGCATTAAACAAAAACGTCGCAATCTTAGCACTTATCGTTGTTTCTTTTAAAAAGTCATAACAAATAATTTGAGACACTTTCTTTTCTATATCTTGATATCGTAATAGCGCACAGTGAGCACAACATGTGTGTTCCACTCGATGATTTACTTTGACCAGTTGCACCGATAATCTGGTATTTGAATGTTTATTGCAATACGAACAATTTTTAGTTGTCACATCGTTTTCTGTTGTAGACATCACTCCATTAGATGTTTTGATTACCTTCTGTTCTTCAATGAGCTGTTTCAAATCACGGTAGACGGTCATGATCGACACATCTAACCTTTTACTAATTTCAGAAATTCGTAACGTTTCTTCTTCTTCTAACCACGTTAAGATTTGTTGTTTTCGCTCTAACGGCAACATGTTATCCCTCCGTTCATTAAAAAATACATCAGAATCGTTTTATACTATCTTCAACTGAATGGAATAAAATTCAGGTATAGTGATCTCTATGATATTACCCAATTGTTCGAATTCTTCATTGTAAAAAACGGAAAAAAATGTTGAACTATAACATAGATACACGAATTTAATTGATTATCTGGATGTCAAAACTATGAAATATACCAAGTGTTTGAATTAGGAATTCTCTTAGAACTAAGAAGGTTTGTAGGCTTGTATACGGCGACATGCAAAGAGACTTTCCTAAGGAAAGCCTCTTCTGTTCACATGAAGGATTCTGTCAATCCGCAATCTTCACTTTTGCGAAAAATTCCTTTTCCAAGAAAGAAACAATATTGTTTGTAGAGTTTTCAACAATTAATCGCCCTTTTTCAGCCGTACTGGATCTTGCCGTATGAAGGCAACCTGATTGTGGAATCAATGTTGGTGATGGTGGGAAACATTGATAGGTAGGTGGCCCTTCCATCCCTTCATCTATGATAAACTCTTCACGCACAAGCTCTGGGGCAAAATGCATCATCATCGACGTTTCCGTAATGGCAGCGTGTTCTAAAGCCCATCCTGGAAATTCTATTTCATCAAATATTTGCGGCATGATACTCTCGTCTAAATTATCCCACCAATTTGTAAGTAGAATTTTAGGGAATTCATCTGTTCGATTTCTCATAATAAGATCTGCTGCTTCAGCAAGAAAGGCTTCATTTTCATAATGACAGCTTACCAACAATATTTTTTGCCATCCGTCATGTAAAAACTCTTCCAATAAATCATACACTAAGGAAATGACAGTCGTTCCTTTCAAATCAATCGTACCTGGAAACATGGGTCCACCGCCGCTAGCTGGCAGTGATTTATACCCGTAAGATAAAGTCGGTGCGATGACGGCATTTATTTTTTCCGCTATCGATAAACTCATGTTTTCAGCTAGCATGGCATCGACACCAAGTGGTAAGTGTGGACCATGTTGTTCTGTCGACCCAATTGGTAAAATTAAAATACTATCTTTGATTTTAGATTGATATTCTTGCCAAGTCATATTCGCTAGTAGATGTTTATTCATTTCTAACTCGCCTCCAAAATAATAATCTATTAAAATATCACTTTAAGTAGCCATTATAAAAAATTCACTGACGTTTTCTATCTGTGAGTAGTTGATTGGATATTCACATAATTCCTGCACCTGCTTATTAAGGGGGAGAGAGGTCTACTCTCCCCCACCACAAGTGATCTTCATCGATGTTACTTCGCTTTTACATCTACTTCAGATAATCCCTCATTCAAAGCGTTTTTGGCTGCTCTCTTCCGAGAAATATTCGTTTTAATTACATAAAGGAGAATAACAACCATCGCACTCAATAAGCTTAATATTAACTGTGAACGGGTCGAAGCACTAAACGCCATACTTACAATAATGGCAACCATGGCTATGATCGATGCGATGGTCAAGTATGGATAGGCCCACATACGTAGCTTCAATCGTTCTGGCGTTTCACGTTCTATTTTTTTGCGAAGTATCAATTGAGAAACAGCAATCAGCAGGTAGACAAAAAGAGCAATGGCTCCAGAAGAGTTTAACAAGAATTGAAACACTGTTTCCGGTGATATGAAAGCCATGATCACGGAAATGAAACCAAATATTGTACATGTCAAGATCGCCTTTAATGGTACTCCTCTCTTTGTCACATTCATCATCCACTTTGGAGCATCTCCCTTATCTCCTAAAGCAAACAACATTCGAGATGCTGTGTATATGCCTGAATTTAAACAAGAGAGCACGGCTGTAACCACAACTAAATTCATAATTTTATCAGCATATGGTATACCAATAATTTGGAGAGCACTGACGTAAGGGTTTGTAAGCGCTTCAGAATTGTTCCACGGAACAATCGTAACAATTAAAAATACAGAGCCTACATAGAACGTCATAATCCGAACAATAACAGAGTTTACCGCTTTTACTACTGCTTTTTCAGATTCAGCTGACTCTGACGCCGCAATCGTGACGATCTCTGAACCAACGAAGGAAAAAATAATTGTGGCGACAGCAATAAATACTGCAGCTGAACCAAGTGGTGTGAATCCACCATGTGCCGTCAAGTTAGAAAAGTCCATGGTTGTACCTGGTAGAAATCCTAAAACATACGCTCCTCCGAGAGCTAAGAACAAAAGAATCGCAACAATTTTAATCAATGAAAACCAATATTCAAATTCACCGAAAGCTTTAACCGAAAAAATATTCGTTATTGTTAGTGCGATAAGCAATAATAGATTTAAAAGCCAAAGTGACATATCAGGAAAGATCCAACTTTTCAATATCGCAGCACCAGCGATTGCTTCAACAGCAATGACGATGACCCAGAAGTACCAGTACAACCATCCTACCGTAAAACCGGCCCAATTCCCCATTGCCTCTCGTGCATAATCTGAAAACGAACCTAGTGAAGGCTTTGCAACGACCATTTCCCCTAGCATTCTCATGACTAGAATGACTAGAATCCCAGCCATAAGTGCTGTAAAAACTGCTGCCGGTCCAGTAATCTGGATAATGGCCCCACTGCCCACAAACAAGCCAGCGCCAATCGATCCACCAAATGCGATCATCATCAAGTGTCGTATCTTCAGACTTTTCTGCAGCTTTACCTCTTCATTCATATTAGAAAGCTCCTTTTTATAGAGATTATTTATCACACAAATGTAAATTATTTATTGTGAGTGTAATCCACTAAGCATATCTAAGTAGAATTTTTATTTTAGGATCATCATTTCACAGATCAGCTGAGAACTCTTCAAGTGAATCGTACACTTATGAGATTAAATGAATTTCTTTTTAAATATAGTGCTCTATACATTGATTTATTGGTTTGTTCTTTTCAATTTAACTTACCTAAAAATCAAATGAATCCGTCAGTTTCTGCTTCAATGTTTAATATTACTTGCTCGAGAGGAAGGAACCTTCATGAATCGTTTATAGTTGGCTCCCAACCTTAGTATCCCGCAGCTGGGAGCAACTAATCTCAAATCGATTTTCGTAATTACTGTAAAGATACTAGTGAATTATTTTTTTATAATGTTATGTTCTGGACCAAATGGGAATCCAGTGATGTTCTCTGCACCGTTTTCGCCAATCACAAGGATGTCATGCTCACGGTATCCACCAGCTCCTGGCTCTCCCTCTGGAACCATGATCATGGGCTCCATCGACACAACCATACCTGGCTCTAGTACGGTCTCGATATCCTCCCGAAGCTCCAATCCTGCCTCACGACCGTAATAGTGGCTAAGTACACCGAATGAGTGTCCATACCCGAACGTTCGGTTCGCTAAAAGATTGTGCTCGCGGTAGATTTCGTTCAATTCAGTGGCAATATCCATACATCTAGCTCCTGGCTTGATCAATTCAAGGCCACGTCTGTGTACTTTACAGTTGATTTCCCATAGCTCAAGATGGCGATCAGACACGTCTTCCAAGAATAATGTACGCTCAAGCGCTGTATAGTAGCCAGCGATCATCGGGAAACAGTTCAGACTTAATATATCTCCTTGCTGTAACTTGCGGGAAGTTGCCCAGTTATGTGCACCATCCGTGTTGATGCCAGATTGGAACCAAACCCATGTGTCTCTCAGTTCAGCGTGAGGGTACGTACGAGCAATTTCACGCACCATCGCTTCTGTACCTTGGAGAGCTACTTCATATTCCGGTACGCCTTCGCGAATGGCTTCGACAATGGCTGCCCCGCCGATATCTGCAATCCGGGCACCATTTTTAATGAGATCAATTTCCTCACCAGACTTAAACATCCGTTGTCTCATAACATCCTGGGAGATGTCTACAAGTTCTGCCTCTGGCAGGGCATCCTGTACCTGACGACGTAAAGCGAGCGTCAAATGATCATCTTCTATGCCAAGACGGCCACGAGTGAAGCCTGATTCTGTTAAGATCTTTTTAACAGCATATAAATAGTTGTCCCTTTTCCAATCCGTGTACACAATATTCTCATCAAAACTGCGTCTCCATGGCATACCAGCATCAATATTGGCACTCACTGTCACATGCTTGTCTTGTGTAATAACAAGCGCATAAGATCGGTTGAAAGATGTATATAAGAAGTCACTATAATAATTAATATTATGGTAAGAAGTGAACACAACCGCATCGATTCCGGATTTGGCCATATATTGGCGCAAATTCGTATTACGACGAGTCATTTCTTCTTTTGAAAAAGTGGGCTTTACTTTTTTACCGCCGTTTTGTAAAATTTTTGTTCTTTCAAGATCTGTGATTTGTTGTACCATGTTTATCACCTTTCCTTTTCCATAATTTTATTTATCATTACTATTACTCTTTCAAATTTCCAATCAGTAAAATGACCAGTGTGCGCTCACTGTAATACGTAGGATCACGTGTGCTTAGGAGATAAGTGCGGCAATCTTCAAAACAATGAATATCTAGTATGTTCTGCATGGTGCACCAACTCTCTCATATTTGACTAGTAATTGTTTTTCCTGCTACATGGATTTGTTCACTGTCTCTTTCGTTCGTAATAACGCGATGAAAGCGATGAAAGCAGCCGCCATCAAGTAGAAAGCAGGAGCAAATGTATTCCCTGTTTGAATAATCAAGAATGTTGCAACGAATGGAGCTGTTCCTCCAAAAATCGCGTTCCCCATATTGAAAGACAATCCGAAGCAAGTGTACCTTACAGAAGTTGGGAACATCTCCGATAAGAAGGTGGCGAGCACGCCATCGTTTCCTGCTAATATGGCACCAAGTAATATTTGTGCCAATATGGCGTACATCCCACCTTGGGAAAGAAGTAAAAATGCTGGAATAGTAAATAGCATAAACAGTACACTAGCACCAATAAGTACCGGTTTCCTGCCGACCCGATCAGCGAGTGTACCCACGAATGGGAGAAGGATTACATACGTTGTTAATGAGACAATCGTTGTAAGAATCGCTTTCATACTGTCAAAGCCTAACTCATTAACCAAATAAGTTGGCATATAACTAAGAATGATATAGAAACCGACTGCATTCAGACAGATGACTCCAAATGCCACGAGAAGCTGCTTCCGATTCTGGCGGACACTCTTGAAAATGGGCTCTTGTTTTTCCCCGTGCTCCTTCTCCGTAAAAACAGGCGTATCTTCAAGTTTCATACGGATATAGAGAGCGATTAAACCGAGTGGTCCTGATATAAGAAAGGGAATGCGCCAACCCCAGCTATGTAAGGCATCTTGCGTTAGATTGTACTGAAGAAGGACCGCAGTCAAAGCTCCAAGTAATAATCCAGCTGCTGTACTTGCTGGCACCATACTGACAAGAAGTCCCCTTTTTGAGTTCGGTGCGTATTCCGCGATAAATAAGGACGCTCCTGCATACTCACCAGAAGCTGAAAACCCTTGGACGATACGGCATAATAGAAGTAACAGCGGTGCTGCAATGCCGATCGTGGCATAACTCGGTATGAGGCCGATTGTGAACGTCGCAAGTGACATCAGAATGATGGTAAGAGTCAAAATACGCTTTCGGCCAAGCTTGTCCCCATAATGCCCCCAAACTAAACCTCCTACTGGTCTTGCTATGAAGGATACGGCAAACACTCCAAACGTTCCGAGCAAGGCCGCCTTCTCGTTGCCTGGAGCAAAGAAGACTGCAGCAATGATTGTGGCCAAATACCCATATGAAGCATAATCAAACCATTCGATCAAATTTCCAATCGCCGCCCCAAAAACGGCTTGTTTCACCCCAGTGGTTTGTGTTTTTTCACTTTCTATGTTTTTTTCTACCTGTCGTTGTATGGACATTCATTTTACCTCCATGTCTTCCGAATTCAGCGTATTATATAGAAAATTTTAAACTTTCTGACAATTAAAGTTAGAAAAATCTTTTATATTGGCTTCCAAAGGCAGGATTACGATAATAGGTCAGAAAAAGATGATAGCATTGCAGCTAGCTATGAATGTTTGATCTCGAAAATCTCTCAGACTCATTATGAACCATAATACCGCTAGAAATGAATAAAATCGATCATCTGAGCACCTCTATTCCTTTTCATAAACAATCTTCTATCTAAACTTGTTTACTTTTCAACACTTCATTCCACTATTCATTTAAATTTAACATATTCTGTATAGATATAATGTAAGCGCTATCCTATAATAAGAATGATAACATTCCATTAATTCTGAATACAATTGGATATTGTGCTTAAATTCATTTGTTTTTTTTCATTTTTTGTATGTTTTGCACAAAGGAGGACATGTAATTGATCACAGTAAAAGAAGCAATACTTCTAACGGGGAAGAATAATGTAACAGTTCGTGCAGGTAAAAGAGGTTTGTATCGCAAAATCCGCTGGGCACACGTTATTGATCATGATGACATGAGGCACTTCCTTGAAGGAGGAGAGCTACTTATGACATGTGGACAAGTATGGCCGCATGATCAAGCATCAGAAGCTCGACTTCTTAAAGGTTTTTTACGGCATCAAATTTCCGGTATTTTGTTTGCAACTGGTCGTTACCTTGATGAATGTCCCTCATCCGTTTTGGAATTTGGTGAAAAATATGGTATCCCGATTTTAGAAACACCCTTCCATGTACAGTTCATTAAAATAACCCAATCGATTCACCAAGAAATTATGAGACGAGAGTTTAGAAAAAAAGAATTGGCTGCACAACTTCCTCCAGAATTGGCCGGAGAATTACGCGTGGCAAATAATGGTATGGATGTTTGTCGCATCCTCTCCCAGCATTTTAATTGTCCTACTATCATCACCGACCCTGCGAACAAAGTTTTGAATAAAGTCATACCTACGGGAGGAAAACGTATAAATCTCCCAAATGTAATGGATCATTTATCCAAGACACTACATGAAATTTTGGATCGTAATTTTCCTGAAAACGAACCGATTCTAAGAGAGAGCCATCCTCTAAGAATACCTACTAACACTTTACCAGAGGCAATGGCTATACCACTTCAAATTGAAGGGAATTATTCAGGAACGCTTTGGCTTCTCTTCCATAATCAGCAGGTGGAAGAAACGCATAAGCATGCCCTTGAATATGCGGCAACTGTTCTTTTAGATATCCACCTAAATCAACAAGTTGTAGGAGTTACAAGTAGGCAATTTAAAGTAGAATTAATGGAATTACTATTTGAAAGTCCTAAAACAGCCTCTATATTAATGGAAGAAAGAGTACGCAAGCTTGGATTGGCTCCGAACGAGAATTGGATGGCAGGTTTTGTCCTCCCTGGAAAAAAGGAGATTCCGCTTAGCTTATCCGTAGAGATGGATTTTTTGAGTAATGAATGTACAATGTGGATTAACGAAACAGAAGGGATTGATGGCTTCTGTGAGGTATATGAAGGTCGATTAACCTTATTGATTTCCTCTAGTCTTGAATATTCGGTCATTAAAGCCCATTTAAAAGATTTATACAGTCATGTACAAAGGATTTATAAGCAAATCGTTCCAGTTCTTGTGTTTGGTGAAATGAAGGAAGATTGGCTCTCTATCGTTGAAAGCTATCAGGAGGCAAAATCTTTGACACCACTTGTTCAGTTTTCAGATCCTGCAGGTGGAGCCTATTTTGCTGAAGAATCGCAGAAAGAGTTACTTCTTTATGGTGGTATGGATCAAACTAAAGCTCTAGCATTTCGCCATTTAATTTTACCAGATGAACTTCTTTCTGAACGAGGTTCGGTGCTTTATGAAACGCTAAAATGTCTCGCTGCCCATAACTATAATCGAGAAATGGTAGCGAAAGCTCTACATATTCATCGAAATACATTACGATATCGAATTGACCGGATTGAACAGCATTTGGGAGATAGCCTATTGTCTTCAAAGTGCCAATTTTGGATCCAAATCGCTTTAACCCTTGAATCGCTTGCAAATCAAAGTCACGGACCCGCTTTCGAAACAGAAGTTGATGAAGATAAAGAGGAAAAGATTCCGCACTCTATCATGTAAATATCCTCCCTAGAAGATAAAATACACATTGTGAGGATATCGGATAAAAGTGATTATAATATTTGTTACTCAGGCAACAAATCCAACAAAGCAGGATTGTCCCAAAACAAGCTACTAACTCTATACGCTGTTCATTTTGTCCTATATAGAGATGTTGATATTAGATTTTAGCTCAGCTGTTTTGGGACAACCTTTTGCATCACTTAATTATATTTTTTCAATACAATCGTAGAATTATGACCTCCAAAACCAAATGAATTAGATATGCCTATATTTAACACAGCTTTCCGTGCATCTTCTGAGACATAATTTAAATCACATTCCGGATCCGCAGTCTCTAAATTGATAGTTGGAGGTACGACACCCTGTATTAAGCTTTTCACTAGAGCAATTGCCTCGACCGCACCAGCAGCTCCGAGCATATGACCGAGCATCGATTTGTTAGCTGTAATTGGCACTTGATAGGCATCTGACCCAAATAACTTCTTAATCGCTAGTGTTTCAGAAATATCGCCTACATACGTACTCGTTGCATGAGCGCTTATAACGTCTACCTCATTTGCAGCTATATTCGCCTTATTCAAGGCACTTTTCATAGCTGAATAAGCACCTCTTCCTTCCGGATGTGAGGCTACCATATGATACGCATCTGACCCTGCACCATATCCGATTACTTCCCCATAGATCAGAGCATCACGTTGTAAGGCATGTTCTAGTGATTCTAACACGAGGATCCCCGCTCCTTCACTCATCACAAATCCATCACGCTTCACATCAAATGGTCGGCTCGCTAAAGTAGGCTCCTCATTTCTCGTTGATAAAGCGGTTGCGTTGCTAAAACTTGCCAAAGATAATTTCGTAATGGCAGCTTCTGATCCACCTGCAAATATCACGTCCGCCTCATCACTTCTAATTACATTGAACGCTTCCCCAATCGATGTATTACCAATCGAACATGCAGTTACAGGTGACATAGATGGACCATATGCACCAAATCGAATACTTATTTGAGCTGCGGCCGCATTAGATATCATCATCGGTACTAAGCTTGGACTTACTCTTTTCGGCCCTCGTTCGTTTAGCACATTCACATTCTCAATAAACGTATTGATCCCCCCTATTCCTGAACCAACATATACGCCAAACCGCTCTCTATCTAGTTTATCCAGCTTTAATTGGGAATGATCCAAAGCTTGTTCAGCTGCAGCTAACGCAAATTGACAAAAGCGATCCATATGTCGTGCTTCTTTACGCCCCCATCTGCCTTCCGCATCAAAGTCCCGAATACTACCAGCTATTTTCGTTTTTAAATCGGAGACATCCAACATATCAATAAATGAAATTCCTGATTTCCCTTTCAATAAATGGTCCCAAAACGTATCAATATCATTCCCTATTGGTGAAACAACACCCATTCCAGTAATGACTACTCGCTTCATTTAAACGCCTCCTCATATCGTCTTTATTCTAATTTTATCCATTTTTCATCCTATTACAATTTGTTGTTTATCCTGGTATAATTTACACTACATTAAAAAAGGAGCAGAAAAATGAATTCGGAGATGAGGCTTCAAGCACTATCAGAGTTTTTAAAAACGCGGCGCTCCAAAATCCATCCACATATGGTTGGATTGCCGATTGGTAAAAGAAGAAGAACGCCTGGCCTACGGAGGGAAGAGGTGGCTCAATTAGCTTCTGTAAGCACAACATGGTATACGTGGTTGGAGCAAGGGAGAGACATTAAAGTATCGACCTCCGTATTAGAGGCTATTTCTAATGCCCTGCAATTAAAGCCTGATGAAAAAAAATATTTATTCGCTTTGGCTTTGGAAGAAGGGATCAATCACGAGCTCTCATTGGAAGAAGAAACCTTAATCAGCCCTTCATTAAATAAAATCTTACAGGAGCTCAAATACTGCCCGACGATTATTTCAGACAGGCATTGCCATATCATTGGCTGGAATCAAGCAGCCGCACACGTATTTTTAGATTTTGATATGATTCCATTTGAAGAGAGAAATTTGATTCGATTATTATTTGCAAGAAAAGAATTTAAGAGTTTGGCAGTGAATTGGGAGCATTTTGCACAAGGTTTTCTTGCCATTTTTCGGACCTATTATGGACAATATTTTGCTGACAATTGGTATTCACAGTTCATTGAAGAAATGGAACAACGCTTTCCAGAGTTCCAAGAACTATGGAATCGAGGTGAAGTGAGCTCGGCTCCAGAAGTTTTAATTGAATTTCGTCATGCCAAAGCCGGTAAAATGGTATTTAGTCTCACTTCTTTACAAGTACAAGGAGATCTCGACTTAAGATGCAGTGTTTATACACCGGTTGATCACACTGGCACAGAAGAAAAATTAAAACGCTTAATTGAAAATAATCTATAAAAAACTAGATTCGTTGTTTGAATAGGAAAAACAGCCAACGTGTCCTTTGACAGACAATTGGCTGCTTGCTTATCCCTTAAAAATCTTATTGAGTATAGACTGGCAAATCGCCTCGCGTGCTTCTCATTTCTTCTCGTCTTATTTCTGTAGCTCTAATATCAAGCTCCATATCAGAGATGACAACTCCATAATCTCTATAGGCTGTTTCAACTGAGACAATTTCATCTAATATATCTTCAAGCACTTGCTCTGCAGGTCGTTCAAGTGGATCTCCGTATCCTCCAGAAGATGGGACTAATATCTGCACCGATTCTCCAGCTTGGAAGCGATATCCGTTAAGTTTAGACGGAAGTTCCTCAGCTGTACGATCTGGATTTTTAATTAGATTTGCGCTCGTTCCAGGAAGTCCACCGTTATACCCCCACGGTCGTACCGTATGTTTGTCCCCTTCCATCGTCATAAAGCCATCGGTTAAGAAGCGGTTCCACCTTACGATCCCTAGGCCACCTCGCCACTTTCCAGCTCCTCCTGTATCCTCGCGAAGTTCATATTGTTCACATACGAGAGGAACATGCATATCAAGATCTTCAATTGGGTTATTCATCGTATTCCATGAGCTAAAATCTACAGCATCCATGCCATCTTTACCTGGTCGGCCACCATAAGACCCCTCATTGACTTCAATATACACCCAGTATTCATTGTTTTCATCCAGTCCCGCATACGAAGCAAATTGTATATTGGCTGAACTACCTGCACATGTCTGATTCGGGATAATCGGTGCTAGTGCTTTAATAATTAAGTCTGCTACTGTGTTTACTTGATTGGCACGGCTAAATAGAGCCGCCGGTTTAATCGGATTAAAAATACTTCCCTTACGTGCTGTAATTTTAATCGGGCGGAACGCTCCTTCATTCGCTGGAACATCTTCTTCCGTCATAAATGTATCTAAAAAGATGGAACGCAAGACACTATGAACACTTACACAAAGAGCGCCGGAATATGCTACATTAAAGGCCGTGGAAACTTGATCACTAGATTTAGAAACGTCTACTTCCAGTTCTTCTCCTTGTTTCGTCAGTTTCACATGTACTTTAAGAGGTATATCTAGATGACGCCCATCATTATCCAACCAAGATTCTGCCTCATAGACACCATCGGGAATTTTGGCAATTTCTTTTCGCATCATCCGCTCAGAGTAATTCATTAACTCTTCACAAGCTGAAAGCACTGTGTCCTTCCCGTACTTGTCCATCAATTCAATGAAACGTTTAACCCCTAATCGGCAGGCTGCAACTTGCGCTTCTAAATCTCCAATGACTTCATTTGGTGTCCGAACATTCTGACGAATAACTTCAATTAGGGTTTCATTCCGTACCCCTTTGTCATATAGTTTGACGCCATTTAAAATCAAGCCTTCAGCATACACATCCGGTACATCAACCATCAGCCCAGGCTGTGCCCCACCCATATCTAAATGATGGGCAGTTGCACCCGCATATCCGACCAATTCTCCTTTATAAAATATCGGTTGACATAAAGCAACATCTGGAGAATGAGAAGCTCCGGCATAAGGATCATTATTCCAAATAATATCGTCTGGATGCTGATTATCCCCCAGTTTTTCTTGGAAGCCTCGAATATACCCAGGTAAGCAACCTAATTGCATGGGGGTAGAATCCGCCTCAGCTAATGTATTACCAAAAACATCAAATACTCCTGCTCCAAGGTCCTCAGATTCGCGAATAAGCGATGAATAAGCCATCCGATACATAACATGTGCCATTTCTTTTGCGATTGTCTTTAATGCTCCACCGATTACTTGCAAGGTCACAGGATCTATTTTATTTTGAATAACAGTAGAGCTCATGTGATTAATAGTCATATCTATTTACCTCACCTTCGAGAAATATTTTTCTACTGATTCTGCTGCGCCGCCCTGTGTCACTTTTGAAGCGACAAATAATGTGCCATTATCTGATACAGTCGCTTGCCAATGAGGTGGGATCGAAGTTGTCGTATCACGTTGGACAATGATTGCTGGTCCTTGAATTAAGTCATGTGCTAATAATTTACTTCGATCGTAACGAGGAGTTGAGAAACGTTTAATCTCTCCATTTACCTCATATACAGTTTCTCGCTCATACATAAAGGCAGCCTCTGGGTTGATTCGGTTACCACTTTCTAATTTCGGCAAAGTTAATGAAGGGGTTTTTCCAATTGCCACGATTCGTAATGTAATCAGCTCCACAACATTGTTCGGAAAATGATGACCATACTCTTCCTCATGTGATTCATCGAATCTTTGACGAATCGTCTCTATAGATTGATCAGTCAGTATCCCTTCTGGAATGGACGCACGTAATTCAAATCCTTGTCCAGCATAGCGGCACTCGGCAATGCGCTCGATCAGAATATCATCAGGCTTAATGCCATCTTTAATCAATTGAGTATAAGCCTGTTCCTCAAGATCCTGTAAATCTGCATTCATCGAGTCGATTGTTTCATCTGTTATATTGTCAAGACGACTAATATTCGATTTAATAAAGTCGTATTTAATGTCACCTACTAAGAGACCTGTTGCTGCACTAATCCCTGGATAATTCGGAACAATAACAAGATTGCACCCTATCGTTTCCGCCAAATCAACAGAATGAAGTGGTCCAGCACCACCTGCTGCAAATAAAGCAAATTCACGTGGATCGATTCCTTTACTTACAGATTTTGCACGGATGCTAAGCGCCATAAAGTTGTTAATAATCTTCAAGATACCAAGAGCCGCCTCTTCCGCTGACATGTTGAGCTTAGGACAAAGCTTCTCCTCAACCGCTTTAAAGCTCAATTCAGGATGTAGTTGAAGATCTCCTCCTAGAAACTGCTCCGGATCAAGTCGTCCAAGAATTACATTGGCATCTGTCACACAAGGATTTTCTCCTCCTTGTCCATAACAAGCTGGTCCAGGATGAGCACCCGCACTCTTCGGCCCTACCCTAAATGCACCGCCAGCATCGATATAAGCAATTGAACCGCCACCAGCACCAATCACTTCCACATCAATCATCGGAACCAATACAGGATAGCCGTTTACCTCGGCATCACGTGGATTGATAATTTTCGGCGTATTATTTGGAATAACAGAAATATCCGCTGACGTTCCGCCAATATCAACACTAATTAAATTAGGAACACCTTCCAACTCTCCCCACCAAGCAGTAGCTAAAACAGCCCCCGATGGTCCAGATTTTAACAAAGTGACTGGCTTTTCTGTCACCATTTCACTAGTGGCCATTCCACCAGAAGATTGCATAATATGAAGATCTCCTTTAACTCCAGCCTCGTCTAAAGCACTAGATAAGTGACTTAAGTATCGGCTGACGCGCGGCGCTACGTAGGCATTCATTGCTGCTGTACTAAATCTTTCATACTCTCGCATTTGAGGGGCAATTTCACTAGAGGTAAAACATTGCACTTCCGGCCACATTTCTTTTACGATTTCCTTTGCCCGCTGTTCGTGTTCATCATTTAAAAAGGAAAAGAGGAATGATACAACAATAATATCCACTTCAGATTTTTTGAGTCTTTCAACCGCTTGACGAACTTCTTCTTCATTCATCGGTACTTTTACTCGACCGTCTGGAGCTTGCAGCTTTTCAGTAATAGGAATACGGTTTCGGCGTAATACTAGTGGGTTTGCTTGCCAAGGGAGATCTTGCTGGATGGAGAAATTCTCTGTCTTTTTATGTCGCGCAATATGCAAAATGTCCCGATAGTTCTTCGTCGTTAACATCCCAACTACAGCTCCATTACGTTCAATGGTAATATTCGTAGCGACTGTTGTGCCATGAAGCACATAATCGATATCTGTCATAGGAACATTAGCATTTTTACACAGTTTTTGGATACCATTAATCACGCCTATCGACTGATCCTCAAGTGTACTTGGAACCTTGTGTACGTGAATTTGATTCGTTAATTCATCCACAAGTATTAAATCAGTAAATGTACCACCAACGTCAACGCCTATTCGAACCATGCGACCAGCTCCTTTTCTTTGTTACTTCATCAGAATTATAAAGCGCTTTTACCTTTTTCTATGAAACAATCTCTCGAATACAGTAAGCTGTTTACAAAAATGTTGAATATTTAGATCTAATTTTTGTATTGTACTTATTGTCAGGATTCTTTCAATCCCTGGACCAATACTCGCAGATCCTCCCCCTAGACATAGTACATAGTCATCTTAGTTTCAAAATCTAGCGCTCATCATGTAGACAAGATGCTTATACTTGAGTTCGATTTTACAAGAATTCACCAATTCTTTGTGCATAGATACATCCTATCTTATTACCAATTTATTATATACCGAATTTTCAATAAATTGTAATTGCACATATCTATATCATTTATGCAACAATCGGCTCTATCAATTTCCCGTTTTCATATTTCCTTTCGTCATGTCTTCCAATTGATTGTCTTCTCCCTGATTATTGACAGGAGGGTGCAAACGCATAAAACCGATATAAACGAAAAAGGAAAGAATGACTCCTAAAAACCATGAGATATCATACAGTCCTTTTAATGAAGGAACAAATGCCCCTATTAAAGCGACTGTTGCCCCAAACCCCGTCGCTACAAATGCTCTATAATTATACCCTTTCCAGTACGTGTACTCCCCTTTTAAAGAATAGATATCGTTTATATTAAGCTTTCTTTTACGAATCATATAATAGTCGGCAATCATTACACCGGCTACTGGACCAAGCGCTCCTCCAATTAAGTGAAGAAGAGTGAAGATTGCATCAGCATTCTCCATCAATTTCCACGGCACTGTAAATAGAGCTGCCGCCATCGTTATATAAAAGCCCGTTTTAAAGCTAATCCACTTCGGAAATAAGTTCGCTAAATCATAAGCAGGTGAAACCAGATTCGCAATAACATTCACTGTTATTGTAGCTACTGAAAGAATAAGAGCTGCGATTGCAATAACAATCGGTCTATCGAATTGTTGGAGAGTAACGATGATATCTCCAATCGGGTTACCAAAAGCGATTGTCGTTGCAGATGTTGCTGCAACTGTAACAACTGTAAATATAGTAAACGTAACTGGCAACCCATATAACTGGCCTTTTATTTGATCTTTCTGAGATCTAGCAAATCGAGTAAAGTCCGGTATATTCAATATTAACGTTGACCAAATTCCGATTATACCTGCTACTGCACTGATAAATGGAAAGAATAATTCTCCAAACGTCTCATATTTTCCAGTTTGAGTAATGATTGGTTGAATTCCGCCTGCCGTATCAATTGCCCACCAGAGCAAGCCGATTAATACGATATACACTAACGGTCCGGTGAACGCTTGAAATTTCTTGAGGGACTCCATTCCCCTCTTTAAAACTAAAAAGTGCATGGACCAAAATAATACAAAGGAAAGTAAACCTGGTAGCCCAATCCCTAAAAATGTCCAGTCCCCACCAAGTAAAGCAAAACCTGGCCAAAGCAGTGTAATGGCGATATTAAACGCCGCACTTCCTGCATACGCTTGAATCCCTAACCATACGATTGCAATGATTCCACGTAATATCGCTGGAACATTTGCCCCTCTGATTCCATAAGAAGTTCGCACGAGGACTGGAAATGGTATTCCATATTTAGCCCCCGCATGACCGTTAAGAGATAAAGCACTATACAGGATCAGCGAGGCAATACCTATGATCAGGATCACCTGTAATGGAGAAAATCCTAAAACAACTAATCCTCCTATTGTTGCATATGTGGGAATATTATTAATAACCCCCATCCACATCGTGGCAAAGTTTTGTGTTTTCCAAGTTCGCTCCTCCGTTCGTACCGGTAACAAATCATCGTTACTAAGAGAATTTACCGTCTCTTCTTGAAAATTAGGTTGGTTCACAGCCATATTCCTAATACTCCTTTAAATTTTATATGGTTCATGGAACAGGTCTTACAAAAGTCCCCCTTAATATTAAGCGCTTACAAATAAAGCGGAAATCTTAAGTTTACATATAGGAGTTTGTGTGATTCCTACTTTCCGAAGAGAGGGGATGGACTACACATTTTGTTCTTTTTAGCTTTTGTTAACTTGAGTATTGATTTTGTTTTAGGGGACGTCTGCAAGCTCTCGCATTTTCGCAGAAGTCTTCGTATCTTCCAGTTCAATCAATGATGCTTTCACAAAACTTATTCTTTAGTAACTTAACGCGTCTATTTTATAAAAAATAACTTCACTCCTTGAATATCATCGTCCCCATTTTGGAGTGAAGTCTTATCTCGGGGATAACTGGATCAAACTATTGCGTCTCTACGTTTACTTTGTGACCTCTTCATAGCCACTCCATTCTAAAATGTTTAAAACATTCGTTTCAACACAATCTAACCAATCTTGGATATTTACCCACTCATCTGCTCCATGCAGGTTGCCGCCTTTTGGTCCATAAATAATTGCTGGCATATCCATATAAATAAGCGGGAA
Organism: Paenibacillus sp. FJAT-29882; assembly: GCF_001510645.1. Lineage (GTDB taxonomy): Bacteria > Bacillota > Bacilli > Bacillales > DSM-1321 > Peribacillus. The sequence goes on from NZ_LMVB01000006.1 coordinate 33,909, forward strand.
GCGGATATCACTGAATGTAGGCATTCCATAAATTTCCGTTGTTCTACCAACAACTTCATCAATATTTGACTTAACCATTTGCACAAATGGATGGTCTGGACTGATCTCCGCTGGGCTTGTATGCCATTCATAAGAAATTTCCGGCGGGTTTTTAGATAACCATTCATCATTAGCCGCAACTTCCTTAATTGCGTGTTCAATCTGTGCTTTCACTTCTTCAAGTGTTTCATTTGGCGGGTAGCCAATTGTTCCAGTTAATTCACATTCAGCCGGAACTTTATATGCCCATTCACCAGCATTAATCATTGCAGGTGTTAAATTACTTGAACGGACTTGCATATCTGAAGCGGCGAAATAACGTTCAAACGGAGCATAGCTGACAGTTTCTACGCGTTTATTGTCCAGTTCAACTAAAGCGTCATATATTTTCATTGCTTTGCCGATTGCATTCACACCAACTTGTCCGTTTAAGTTATGAGCGGCCACACCTGTCACTCTTACTTTAAAAATCAATCCGCCTGCACAAGCAATTTGTGGACCTGCACCAGTTGTTAATGGATGCGGATAAATACATGCATCTGCTTTAAAGTTCTGTTCTTCAAGGTATTGAACCATTGCAACAGCTCCGCCGGCTCCGCCTACCTCTTCATCAACAACGGAAATGGTTGTAATATTTCCTTTTGGCTTTAGACCCATATTTTTAATAACCTGCAGTGCAAAAAGGATAGAACCGTATCCGCCTTTATTATCAGCTGTTCCTCTTCCGTACATAAGTCCATTTTCAATTACACCTTCAGTTGGCGGGTAATTCCAGTGGATCTCATCCCCAACCGGTACCGTATCAACATGTGTAAAAAGTAAAAGTGACCGTGCATCTTCTGATCCATGCCATTTCCCAACAACATTCGGACGATTCTTAAAGCCCACTTTACGTTCTACTTCTGACTCTGTATATTCTGGATGCTGTCTTACTTTCACTGGATCCGCTTCAAATGTATCTACTTCAAGACCAAGGTCTAACATAACATTTTTAATATGTTCTTGAACCGGCCCTTCATAACCAGTTTCACTTGGGATTTGGATTAATTTTTGGAGCCCCTTAATTAACTCTTCACGGTTTTCTTTCATGTAATCGCTTACCTTTTCACGTACTCCATTTGACAATAAAACTTCCATTTCCAACACTCCTAAATTTTTGATTGGTGTTTTTTAACTGCTCATAATTTTTTTGGTTTACTAGATTCATCCCTGCTTGAAAGAGCGAGTTTTTTGGTTTAGAGCTGAAATCCCCCCTGTTTTTTGTCTCATACATGATTTATAAAATGAAAATATAAATCTAGCAATGACCACCTATCAAAGTATTCACATTTTTCTAAATATTTGATAAAATAAACATACTATAACTACCCATTTTTTTCTAATACATCTTTGTTTACTAGTTAATACTTTTTAAATATGAAGAGGTGGCTACATGGAACTACGTCATTTAAAATACTTTATTGCAGTTGCAGAGGAGCTTCATTTTGGTCGAGCTGCCCAACGTTTACAAATGGCACAACCACCTTTAAGCCAACAAATTAAGCAATTGGAAAACGAGTTAGATCTGCTTTTATTTTCCAGAACGAAGCAGCGCGTGGAATTAACGTCAGCTGGTGAAGTTTTTTTAAAGAGAGCCTATGAAATTCTAAACCGTGTACACTTGGCCTGTGAAGAGGCAAGTAGTATAGCTCGAGGGGAATCTGGTCAATTAATATTAGCCTTTACTGGATCCATCGCGTTTGAACTCCTTCCTCTATTACTCCGAAGGTTTCAAGAACAATACCCAAATATCAATATCGTCCTACGACAATTGTCATCAACTGAACAAATGAAAGCACTTCACGACAGCTCCATTCATATCGGCTTATTGAATCTCCCGATTGAAAATGGATCGTTTCATGTAGAAATGCTACGGGAAGAACCATTTATTGTTGCGTTACCTAAAACACATCGATTAGCAGTTAAAACAGAGCCTATCGATGTCTCTCTCCTCGCTAACGAACAGTTCATCATGACACCTAGAAAAGCCGGAGAAAGCTATTATGATGCGATCATTAGCCTTTGTCAGCATGCCGGCTTTAGTCCTAAAAAGACCCAAGAAGCACTAGAGTTACATACGGCATTATCGTTTGTTGCTTCCGGAATCGGTATTGCTTTACTTCCGTCTTCCATTCAATTTGTAAAAAACGATGATATTGTCTACTTACAACTCAAAAAAAGTTATACAACATGCAAAATTGGCGCAGCCTGGAGCAAGAAAGAAACCTCTCCAGTTGTTCACTCCTTTATTTCCTTTTTGCATGAAGCTACCATTTAACTCTATTGAAAATGAAAAAGTGGAGAAAGTTTAATATTTCGAATTTCTTTGCATATTCATTGTAAACGGAGAAATTAGAAGATTTAACGTGAGGATTAATCAAAATGGCATGGTTTAAGCCTTAAATCCTTTATCAGACTTATTTGAAAAGAAAACTCCTCTCCCCCTATCATTTCTTATTGCCTTTCTTAGATGGAGGAAGAGGGGTTTACGGCTATTCTATTCATCCACTGTCCTAAGCGTGGATTTCCTTCCCATATACAGCCAGGGCTGCCTCGCCAATCGCTTCCGCTAATGTTGGGTGAGGGTGGATCGTATTGGCAATATCCATGGCCGTTGCCTCTAATACTTGCGCAAGGCCTGCCTCTGTAATCATATCTGTTACATGAGGACCAACCATATGTGTCCCTAACAACTTATTAGACCCTTCTTCGACAATAAGTTTGACAAAACCATCTGATTCACCAAAAACAAGAGCCTTCCCAATCGCACGGAACGAGAATTTACCTATTTTTACTTGATATCCTTTTTCCTTTGCCTCTTCTTCTGTTAGTCCAACACTTGCGACCTCTGGGCTACTGTATACACATTTTGAAACAAGCGTTGGATTAAGTGGCACTGGGTTCTCCCCTGCAATATGTTCAATGGCGATGATCCCCTCATGTGAAGCAACATGGGCAAGCTGCAACCCACCAATCACATCACCAATGGCATATACGTTTTGTTCATTCGTTTGATAATACTCATTTGTTTGAATACAAGCTCGCTCTACCACAACACTCGTATTTTCGAGGTTTATCCCTTCTATGTTTGGCAATCTTCCAACCGATACTAATAGTTTATCAGCTGAAAAGGACGTTTCTTTCCCTTTATAGTCTGCCTTAATAGAAACACCCTCGCCTTTTTCTAACGTTTCAGGAAGCACTTTTGCCCCTGTTACGATTTTCACGCCTTTTTTCTTCATTAAACGCTGAACTTCCTTTGAAATATCTTTATCTTCTGTCGGTAAAATGCGATCGGCATATTCGATCACTGTCACCGCTAATCCAAAGTCTATCAGCATCGAAGCCCATTCGATTCCAATCACGCCTCCGCCAACAATAAGGATGGAATCTGGAAGCTCTTCCATTTGTAGCGCTTCATCCGATGTCATCACATACTGCCCATCTGCTTCTAGACCGGGAAGTGTCCTTGGCCGGGATCCTGTTGCTAGGACAATATTTCGGGTGGTTAAGATCGTCTCCTGATCATCTTGATTCAATTTTACTAAAACATCTTTTGTCTGCAGAATACTGCCTTTTCCCTCGTACACATCGATTTTCCCTTTTTTCATTAAATGTTGAACACCTTTAAATAAGCGTTCTGTGATTTCTTCTTTGCGAGCTTGTACTTTTTGGAAGTCCAGACCTACTTCAGGAGCAATGACTCCATACTTCTCTGCATTTTTTGTATTCGCATATACTTCTGCGCTTCTTAATAGCGCCTTACTCGGGATACAACCTGCATGAAGGCATGTCCCGCCAAGTTTTCCTTGCTCTACAACCGCAGCCTTTAATCCTAATTGCGACGCACGTATGGCAGCCACATACCCACCAGTTCCTCCACCGATAATGACCACATCATATTCTTGATTCATCTACTATTTCCCCCTTTTACTTCAATCTTGATCAAAAAATAACGCCAATCTATGTACCCAAGAAGAAAAAACGGTTAGCAATCTCTGAGTCTATCAATCTAATTCTATTGCACAGGCACTAGAGGAAAACTGTTCTCCCACGATAAAGCCTTGATCGTCTAGATAATCAATTTGTGTCTCTTCATCTAAATAGCGTTTTGTAAAATGGTCCAAGTGAATCTGAATTCCCTCATATTCAATAATGCTATCGTTTCTTCGAGGTTCGTCCCACACAATGGAGAACTTTACTGACAAACCACAGCCACCTGCAACATCAGCGTCAATTCTTGGAACTAGTTTTTCTTGAGACGCCACTTCTTGCAATTTATTCATGGCTACCTCTGATATCTTGATGACCATCAATTTCTCCCTCCTCTAGCCGCCTATTTTTTGATGAAGCACTCACCTGAACGGCTCAGACCTGTTCATCTGCATGATAAGTAGAAGAAAATTGGCATTTCTGCACTCATATGAAACCACCGAGTGTGAAATAATGAGAAACTGATCTTCTCGCTATTTTCATTCCCGGTGGTTCATGCTCAATCATTCATTTAGGATTTTACCGTTTCTTTCTCAACTTCTACTGCTTTTTCATAACGCAAAATAGGTTGTCTCGCAGCTTGTACTTCATCCAATCGACCAATGACTGTCGTATGTGGTGCTTCTAAAACGACCCCAGGATTATCTTCCACTTCCTTAGCGATTTGAATCATCACATCTGCAAACGCATCGAGGGTTTCTTTTGACTCTGTTTCTGTCGGTTCGATCATCAAACATTCCTCTACATTCAACGGGAAGTAGATGGTTGGCGGATGGTAGCCAAAATCAAGCAGTCGCTTGGCCATATCTAGGGTTCTAACGCCTAATTTTTTCTGTCTAGAGCCAGATAAAACAAATTCATGCTTACAAACTTGTGAATATGGCGCTTCAAAATATGGCTCTAATCGTTTGCGAAGATAATTCGCATGCAGGACGGCGCTTTCCGATACTTGACGCAATCCTTCTGGTCCCATTGTGCGAATATACGTATAGGCACGTAAAAGAATGCCGAAGTTTCCGTAATATCCTTTTACTCTTCCGATCGAGAGCGGATGATTTGCGTTCAATACATATTTCTCGCCGTCTTTTTCAACGCGTGGCACAGGCAAGTAAGGAATCAATTTCTCTTTCACACCGACTGGACCTGCTCCTGGACCACCGCCACCGTGAGGAGTCGTAAATGTTTTGTGTAAGTTTAGATGTACGATGTCAAAGCCCATTTGTCCTGGTGTCGTTTTACCTAAAATGGCATTCGCATTCGCTCCATCATAGTATAATAAACCGCCCGCTTCATGAACGACTTGAGCAATTTCGACAATTTCTTTTTCAAAAAGGCCAAGCGTATTCGGGTTTGTCAACATGAGGGCCGCTGTATCAGGACCGACATGTTTCTTTAATTCTTCTAAATTCACTAATCCATTTTCATTGGATGGTATCGTAATCGTTTCAAAACCTGCTACTGTTGCACTTGCAGGGTTCGTACCGTGTGCAGAGTCTGGAACAAGCACTTGCTTCCTCGTTTCTCCTTTTTGGGCATGGTAGGCTTTCACCATCATTAACCCTGTCCATTCACCTTGTGCTCCCGCTGATGGCTGCAAAGTGACCGCATCCATTCCTGTGATGACTGCTAACTCTTCTTGTAGTTCATATAGCACTTCTAATGCACCTTGTACCGTTTCAACAGGCTGATACGGATGAATGCGGCTAAACCCTTCCAAACGTGCAACATCTTCATTGATTTTCGGATTGTACTTCATCGTACAAGAACCAAGTGGGTAAAAGCCGTTATCGATCCCATGGTTTTTATTAGAGAGCGCTGTGTAATGTCTTACAAGTTGCAACTCTGATACTTCCGGGAGTTCTGCAGGTACGTCACGAATTAAATGCTTCGGAAGTTTATTAGTAATATCAACAGAGTCCACATCACTTTCCGGAAGACTTGAACCGATACGTCCTGGACGACTAATTTCAAAAATCAAATCATTGTATTCAACCATTTACAATCGCCTCCAAAACCTCTACAAATTGATCAATCTCTTCTTTTGTTCGTTGTTCAGTCACAGCAAGTAGCATTTGATTTTCATGGCCATAATCGCTTTCCAAATCAAAGCCGCCAATGATTCCCGCTTCTAGTAGTTTCGCATTAACTTCCTTGACTGGACGAGGAAGCTCGACAACAAACTCATTGAAGAATGGGGATTGATTCAGAATGACAAACCCTTTCTGTTTCAGCGTTTTTGCCATATAGTCTGATTTCTCCAAATTTAATTGAGCCATCTGACGAATCCCTTGCTTGCCAAGTGATGTCATGCAGATTGAAGAGGCAAGAGCATTTAATGCCTGGTTCGAACAAATATTGGATGATGCTTTATCACGACGGATATGCTGTTCACGGGCTTGCAGTGTTAATACGAAGCCGCGTTGGCCTTTTTCATCTTCTGTTTGGCCGACAATCCGGCCTGGGATTTTACGCATAAATTTTTTACTGACCGCAAAATAGCCACAATGTGGACCACCAAATGACATCGGAATGCCTAATGGTTGCATATCACCGATCACAATATCTGCCCCAAGCTTCCCAGGTGCCTGTAAAAGTGCAAGTGCGAGTGGGTTGGCACTTACAATGAAAAGAGCCTTGTTTTCTTCGGCAATTTTCTTAATCTCCGTTAAATCTTCAATTGAACCAAAGAAATTCGGATATTGAACAATGACTGCTGCTGTATCTTTATCAATTTGCTCTTTTAGTTTTCCTAAATCAGTAATCTCATCAGTCAGTTGGATTTCTTCAACTGTATATCCTGGACCATCTGCTACCGTACGTAATATAGCCCGAGACTCAGGATGCACTGCTTTCGATACAAGAATTTTTGAACGTCTTGTTGATGCAACAGCAAGTGATGCTGCTTCTGCAAGCGATGTAAAGCCATCGTACATCGAAGAATTCGCTACATCCATTCCTGTTAATTCACATACCATCGTCTGAAATTCGAAAATCGCTTGGAGTTCACCTTGACTGATTTCTGGTTGGTATGGAGTATAAGCTGTGTAAAATTCAGAGCGTGAAATCATATGGTTGACTACGCTAGGAATGTAGTGATCATACGTACCTGCACCGAGAAATGTTGGGTATTGATTGGCATTTATGTTTTTCGTAGCAAGCTGATTCATTTTCTTCATGAGAAGTGGTTCAGGAACGGCCTGTGGGATATTTAGCTCCCCTTGTAGTCTAATATCAGCTGGGATATCTTCAAACAATTCATCTATGGAAGAAACCTGTAAAAACTCGAGCATTTCCTCCTGATCCTGTTTCGTATCAGGGAGGTATCTGTAAGTTGAAGTCATATTATTCCTCTCCTTCATTCGTAAATGCTTCGTACTCTTCTTCATTAAGAAGCGATTCCAACTCTTCTGGGTTAGAGATTTCTACTTCGATTAACCATCCTGCTTCAAATGGATTTTCATTAATCGTCTCTGGAGCGCCTTCTAACTCTTCATTTACAGCCACGACTGTACCTGATACAGGAGAGTATAGTTCAGAAACTGCTTTAACGGATTCGATTGTTCCCATCGATTCATTGACGATTACTTCATCATCAATTTCAGGATTCTCAACAAACACGATATCTCCTAACGCCTTCTGGGCATAATCAGAGATCCCAATCCGAACACGATTACCTTCTAATTGTTCCACCCACTCATGCTCTTTGCTATATAGTAAATTTGCTGTCGCTTTTGTCATTGTTTTTCGTCCTTTCAGCTTTTGTATATTCTGATATGAAATCGAGTTACTAGCATCATCCTTATCTTTAGCATGATGCTAGTAAACTTAGAAATTACTTTTTATAGAATGGTGTTTTTACAACAACAGCATCAATCTGCTTATTACGGATTTCCACTTTTAGTAACGTCCCCACTTCAGCATGTTCCACAGAGATCAAGGCAAGGCCGATACTCTTCTTCAATGATGGTGATTGTGTGCCTGATGTAACGATTCCTATTTCCTCGCCATCTTCAGAAACTACTTTATAGCCATGACGCGGAATCCCCCGACCTGTTACTTCAATCCCTACGATTTTTCTCGTTAATCCAGCTTCTTTTTGTGCAGAAAGTGCCGCTTTTCCAATAAAGTCACTTTCTTTATTGATTTTTACGACAAAACCGACTCCTGCTTCAAGTGGACTAATTTCGCTGCTAAGTTCTTGACCATATAGTGGAAGACGCGCTTCTAGGCGAAGTGTATCTCGGGCACCAAGGCCACACGGTTTTAATCCTTCTGATGTTCCTACTTCTAAAAGCTTCTCCCAAAGTGCTACCACTTGGTCTTTTTGTAAATAGAGTTCAAATCCGTCTTCTCCTGTATAGCCTGTCCGGGAAACAAGCACATCTGTAATGCCAGAAATAGTAACATGTTGTGCAAATTTAAATACACCAATTGCTGATAAATCAGTATCCGTTACCTTTTGTAAAATCACTTCTGCCTTTGGTCCCTGAATCGCTAGTTGAGCGATGTCATCGGAGATATTTTCAAGTTTCATGTCTCCTTTGACATACTTCTTCATCCATTCCACATCTTTTTCAATGTTTCCAGCATTAATCACGAGTAAATATTTTTCATCCGCCAATTTGTACACTAATATATCATCGACCGTTCCACCGTCTGGATAGCACATTGCCGTATACTGTGCCTGATTGATCGCAAGTTTCGTTATGTCATTCGTTACAAGATGATTGATATAAGCACATGCATCTTTTCCTTCTACAAGTACTTCCCCCATATGAGAGACATCAAAAAGGCCTGATTCTGTACGTACCGCTTCATGTTCTTCTAAAATGCTTGAGAACTGTACGGGCAAAGCCCAACCACCAAAATCAATCACTTTCGCTCCATATTTTCCATATGTTTCAAAAAGTGGTGTTTGCTTTAATGCTGTTTCTGTACTCATGATTTACCCCCGATTAAGATTTTCTGCAAAATAGACGTTCTTTTACCTCTTTACCCGTTTCGGTCATCGCTAGCCCACCAAGAGCGGTTTCCCGAAGCGTCCGCGGCATATCCTTTCCAACTTTATACATCGCTTCAATGACTTCATCACACGGAATCCGACTCTCAACGCCAGCAAGGGACATATCAGCCGCTGAAAAGGCAATGGAAGTACCTATTACATTCCGTTTGATGCAAGGAACTTCAACAAGCCCTCCGACCGGATCGCAAACTAAGCCTAAAAGGGACTTCATCGCAATAGCGGTTGCATTCACGACTTGTTGTGGTGTCCCACCTTTTAACTCAACGATTGTTCCAGCTGCCATCGCTGTTGCAGACCCGACCTCTGCTTGACAGCCTCCAGCTGCTCCTGAGATGAACGAGCGGTTCGCAATGACAAGCCCTAGCATACTTGCCGTAAACAAGCCCTTCACTAACTCTTTATAAGGTGTGCCATCATTTTTATGAAGCGAAAATAATACGCCAGGTAAAATCCCTGCTGCTCCAGCAGTTGGCGTTGCCACAATGACGCCCATTCTGGCATTATTTTCAGAAGTGGCTAATGAAAAGCTCATAGCATTGCTTATATAATCGCCTGATAGGGATTTACCTTGCCGAACGTATTCAGACATCTTCACGGCATCACCGCCAGAAATCCCACTTGGCGCCGTGGAAGCATCTTTAATCCCACTATCCACCGCTTCTTTCATTTTGATCAATCGCTCTTCCATCATGCGAATAATCGTATCTTCGTCTCTTCCTGACTTTTTTGCTTCCACCATTAACATCATTTCACTAATGGACTTTTTTTCCCGTTCACAAGCTTCTATAAGCTCTTTCATAGACTGAATTTCCATCATATCGCCTTCACCAATACTTTCTCTTTCCGTTGATAAGGTTTCGCAAGGATCGAAAAATCATCGCCAGCGCTAAGACGAATCGATACCATCTCATCATCAATCATAAAGATCTTCGATAGGCCACCTCCGAGTGATACACCACCAACCGTGACAACATGATCATCACGTTTTGCTGTTACAATGGTTGTATTTGGGTGGTCCATATACTCGCAAATGTTTTCGAATTCAAACTGGTACTGCATACCACATTCTTTTGCTTTTTCCAATGCGTATTTGATTTGGGAATCATCGGTATTCATCCCGAGTAATCCGCCAAGAAGTGCTTTATCTGTTCCATGTCCTTGGTAGGTTTCAGCAAACGAATCATAAAATACAATGTTGGTCTCTTGGGGATAATCTCCTAACAGTTCATAAATAAATTTTCCAATCGATACAACACCAGCTGTATGAGAACTCGACGGTCCGACCATGATTGGGCCGATTATGTCAAAACAACTTTGAAATTCCATGATTCTCCCCCTTTCTTACACCGTTACTGCTTGTTGAAATAACGGATACGCACTACAAATCGCTTTAGTTGTTGCTTTTGCTTTTTCAAGAACGGCTTCATCGCCTTTATTTGTTAAAACGTCCGCGATCACTTTTCCGATTTTCACCATCTCTTCTTGTTTCATACCACGCGTTGTTAACGCAGCTGTTCCGATACGGATTCCACTCGTAACAAATGGTTTTTCTGGATCAAACGGAATCGTATTTTTATTTACGGTAATGCCCACTTCTTCTAATAATTTCTCGGCTTCTTTTCCAGTTAAATTCCATGGACGTAAATCTAATAGGACAATATGATTATCTGTTCCATCAGAAACGAGGGCCGCTCCTTCATTCTTTAAGGTTTCGCCAAGTACTGCCGCATTGTCAATAACTTGTTTGGCATACTCTTTAAAACTTGGTTGTAAAGCTTCTCTGAAAGCCACCGCTTTTGCAGCAATGATATGCATTAGTGGTCCACCTTGAATACCAGGGAATATCGATTTATTAACCGCTTTAATCATCTCTTCATCATTTGTTAAGATGATACCGCCACGCGGGCCACGCAATGTTTTATGTGTCGTACTTGTCACAACATCGGCATATGGAATTGGAGATGGATGAAGTCCAGCTGCTACTAGTCCTGCAATATGCGCCATATCGACCATAAGTTTTGCCCCGACTTGATCGGCAATTTTTCTAAAGCGAGCAAAGTCGATCGTTCTTGGATAAGCACTTGTCCCTGCAATAATCAATTTCGGTTTTTCTTTCTTGGCGATCTCTTCTAATTCATCGTAATCAATGACTTGCGTATCTTCCCTCACACCATAAGACACAATGTCAAACCATTTTCCTGAAACACTAACAGGGCTTCCATGTGTTAAATGTCCACCATGTGAAAGGTTCATTCCCATTACTTTATCACCAGGCTGAAGCAGTGCGAAGAAAACGGCAAAATTTGCTTGTGCTCCTGAGTGTGGCTGAACATTGGCATATTTAGCGCCAAATAGCTCCGTTACGCGTGCGATCGCTGTTTGTTCTGCCACGTCAACAAATTCACACCCGCCATAATAACGCTTTCCTGGATACCCTTCTGCATATTTATTCGTCATCACGCTTCCCATCGCTTCTAATACATCTTCGCTGACAATATTTTCTGATGCGATTAACTCAAGTGTTTGAAGTTGGCGCTCTCGTTCCTTTTCAATCGCTCCAAAAATAATAGAATCATTTTGCTGTAAACTCATATATACTCCCCCTCAATTTTTTTGTATGACACCATGTTTGAATCCTTTCAGCTTAGCTAGTGAAACCACTCTCTCACTATCACTCTTCTTTTCTGAGAAAACTGTGGAGATACGCTCCCGTTTTTGCACGCAAAAAAGGACAGAAAAGGGTAGCGTGACTTTCTCTACCCTTCCCTGTCCTTTTACCTGAGAGTTTAACCCTATGATTCATAGAGTCGTTCCCCTTTGGTGGCGTACTACTTATACGCGCTCTCCAGAGGTGCGTCCGATTGTGGTTCCATCTACCTGAGAGATTTGCTCCAAGGGTCTTTTTGGAACTTGCTCCTTCGGTGGCTTGTTACATTGCACTCTCCCACAACCGTCATTCGCTCATATTTAGTTACTGTTATATTCAGAATAGTTGCATAAGGTAGATCTGTCAAGGTTATTTTGTAAACGCTAACATTTATTTAGAATTAGTTGATTAAAAGTGTGGGTAGTTCAATCGAAACGAATACGATCAAAAAAAACTGTATAGATGATTAGAGTACACTGAAAAAGTAACTCATTTTGAAAGTAGCGAAGATTTTTATCGATATACAGACAATAGAAGAAGCTAACAACCTATATATAGTAGGTCGTTAGCTTCTTTTTCTCTTTAAAAGGACTTTTTCAGTGGCCTCAGATGATTAACACAGGCTTTTTTGATCAAATTTCATTTATAGACACAGGCAGGATTTTTGTTTGTTCCCTCTTAATTTCCCACTATTTTTTTTTGATCCACATGATCCCCCTTCGGTTTCCGCATCTTATAGATCGTAATCAGCAAAATAAACCAAACAGGAGTTATGAACAAAGCAACTCGAGTATCTTCCGCAAGTGCAAGTACGACAAGAACGAACGCTAGGAAAGTAAGGATCAAGTAATTGGAAAATGGATATAGTGGCAATTTAAATTTGTTCACTTTCGCTAGATCTGGTCTTGTTTTGCGGTACTTCAAATGGCTGATGACAGTAATTCCCCAAATAAAGATGAAACATACCGTAGAAATACTTGTAATCAGCGTAAATACGCCTTCTGGCATGACATAATTCAAAACAACGGCTATTAGAATGACAACAGTTGAAAAGAATAATGCATTGGAAGGTACTTTACGAGCAGTAAGTTTTGTAAATGGTATAGGTGCATTTTTATCATTGGCAAGGGAGTATACCATCCGGCTTGTACTGAAAATAGCGCTGTTACATGCTGAAGCTGCGGATGTTAGGACGACAAAATTGACAATACCAGCAGCTGCTGCGATTCCAACTGCCACGAAGACTTGGACAAATGGGCTTTCCATTGGATTGATGGCATTCCACGGATAAATACTCATGATGACAATAAGTGCGCCAAGGTAGAAAATGATAATCCGAATCGGGATATTATTGATTGCTTGTGGGATCACCTTTTCTGGATTTTCTGTTTCACCTGCTGTAAGTCCTACAAGTTCAATGCCAACAAACGCAAACACGACCATCTGGAATGAAAGGATAAAGCCATTTATGCCATTTGGGAACATACCTCCGTGGCTCCATAGATTCGTGAAGCTGGATGCGCCTGAATTCGTGGAAAAGCCTTTAATAATCATGAAAATACCGATCACAATGAGTGCTAAAATCGCGATGACTTTAATTAATGCGAACCAGAATTCCATTTCGCCAAAAAGCTTGACGGTTGCAAGGTTCATCATGAGCAAAATGACAAGTGCAATTAATCCTGGCATCCACTGTGGTACATCAGGAAGCCAATATTGGGTATAGAGACCAACTGCTGTTAAGTCAGCCATTGCGATCGAAATCCAGCAAAACCAGTAAGTCCAGCCGGTAATAAATGCGGCCATATTACCTAAATAGTCTTTTACAAAGTCAACAAAAGAGTCGTATTCCAAATTGGATAGGAGTAGTTCTCCAAGTGCGCGCATGATTAAAAAGCAAATGACGCCTGTAATCATGTAAGCAAATAAAATCGACGGCCCTGCTAAATGAATCGATTTTCCTGCTCCAAGAAATAATCCCGTTCCGATCGCCCCGCCAATAGCAATTAGCTGCACGTGTCTGTTCTTTAGACCTCTCGCCAGTTTTTGTTCCTGCATACAATTTCCCACTCTCTACTTTTTTAGGTTGTTTGCAATTTTAACATATTAATAGCTTAATAAAAGTTTACCATATTATCCGTCAATTCGACACCAAAAAGAATACGCTTACATTTAGAATATAGTGAATATTCTATAAAATTACCCAAAACAATTCCCTTCCTTAGAGTATTCGTTTAGGAACTTTGTTAATAAATTGTAAAAAAATGTCGTAAGTTTGAATTTTCAAAAAAGAAAATATCTAACCATCTACATGGTATACTTTTCAAAAATAAAGACATGTTGCAAAAACAAAGATGAAATGAGTGGATTACTATGTTAGTAGAAGACTTAATACATCGTTTTGAACTTGTAAAAAAGAGAAACCCATTACATGCCAATGAATTATTAGACTATATTCAAAAAGGGTATATTGATGGGGAACTATCGATTGTTGAATACAAAAAACTTTTCTTTGAACTGGACAAACTGGAAGCAGAAAAGCCAATATCATTCTTCATAAAAACAAGAGAACTTTGAAAAATCTACAGAATATTCACCACTCTAACAATATACTCTTTTACTTATTCTAGAATCTAATACACTTGATTAGTAAACAGGAACATCTATTATGAAACGCATTAAACAATCTATAAAACAAGTTTTGTCTAATAGATTCATAGTTGTAAAAGATTATTAATAGCCTTTGCTCCCGTTGAGCAAGGGCTATTTTTTCAAATTTCCGCTATTTAAAATAGCATTATTCAAATTACGACCTTCTATATTGGATTCTAGTATTTTTTTGACCACTCCCACAGCTAAAGGAAGGCACTGAAAAAGTAACTCCTTTTGAAAGTAGCGAAGATTTTCATCGATATACAGACAATAGAAGAAGTTAACAACCTATATATAGTAGGTCATTAGCTTCTTTTTCTCTTTAAAAGGACTTTTTCAGTGGCCTCCAGCTAAAGCAGTGGGATTCTTTTTCGCAAACATTTCACTTACAAGCTCCCAAAGGAGGTCGCAGAGGCAAAACTTGGGCGAACAACTCTCGATAGAAAAACAGTCCATCGAAAGGGCAAGGTCTGTGCCTACTACGCCGTCCGTTCGGCGATACTTTTCTCTTTTTTTCGTTGATCTTTTGGATGTTTGGCTTTTTGTCTTTCTTCCCTGGACAAAAAACGCTTATTCCAAACTGGTTGCTTATATAAAACCGAAAGAAGTGGTTTCATTTCCATGTGATAGTTCCTGCGCACAATATTTTGCGCTCCATTCACATCACGATGGATTTCTGTTTTATGAACAGAACATATGAAGTTTCTTCCTTTTGCTTGGTGTCGCCCCCCACAAAACGGACAATCTTGGGAGGTATAGCTTTCTTCTGTTTCTTCCATGCGGATCCCTTTTAATTGGGCTTTGTATTCTTTTCTATACCGGATACGTTTCCGATGACAAAGTTCGTTACTTTTTCTTCTTCTAAAAAAGAAATAACTTCTTTTGTTGTCTTATGTTCTAACTCTTCAAGCTGATTTTTTGTCTTTTGTCGAATTCGTACACTTGCCTGTCTATATTTTTCCCATTGACGAGAGCCCTTTTTACAACGAGACATTTTCTTACTTAAGTCAGCTACTACCTTTGCACGGAATTGAGAAATACTACGCATCGCTCGACCCGAAATTACTAATGCTTGATCCTCGGTCGCTACCGTTACGGAGTGAATTTCACCTAAATCTCCACCCGCCACTTTAAAAGCATACGATGAAGTGTCTTTTTCTGGTACAGATACCGAATAACAAAACCAGTAGGCTCCGTTTCTTCAAACGATCTCAGCGTAGTTACAGTTTTTTAAATCTTCTTTTGAAAGATTAGGAATGGTGACACATTTGTTTTTCTTAGGCACCTTTTCATTCCAATTTTCCTTTTTCTTTTTGGTTAAGAGGTCTGACAATTGGAATCCATATTCCACTTTTTTAATTGTAATCGTTTCTGTTGAAACATCCATTGCCGCTTTTTTTAACGGAATGCAATAATAGTATTTTCTTCGCCACGGATATTTTGCCTTTTTATCTGTTTTTCTCAATTGTCGAATGGTTTCACGATTCGCCACATATTTATCCGCAATGGCCTGAACAGTTTGAGAATGAAGATGATATGTTTGTTTCCGAATCGCTTGGATTTCCGTTTTACTTAACCACTTTTTAAAGCAAAAATAATAAGAAGTTGCTTCTCTGACTATATCGTTCCAAACGGAAGCTGCTTCTCGCTGCATCACCCTTAACTCCGAATACAATTTTTTATCATAAGGTATTTTAAATGAATGAGTCACAAACATGGTATTTTCCCCCTTTCCTATTATTTGAATAATTACATAATTTAAATATATCGAACATAAGTTCTTTTTTTTACAAGTGATACGTTTATTTAAAGCACAAAAAAATCGAAACATTGACATGTCTAAAGACATGCCTGTTTCGACCTCACTACCATCCCACCTCTGAAGAAGTGGGCTTTATCATTCGGAAAAGTCTGTAAAAATAGAGAACTAATTTTGGATAATAATACACAAGGTAGATTCTAGTGTTAAAATACCGATCCAAATCATACAATCTTCATAGTAATGTATTGGTTTGCATACATTGAGGAGTTGGAAATATGAATTTCAATATGAAAATTGCGAATCTTTTAGCTGAAAATATACATGGATTTATAGAATTTGTTTATAAAAACCAGGATAAGAAAAGCAGCCTTATTTTAAATATGGATAAAGTGTATCAACTAAGGCTTTTTGTTAAGGAATATAAGCTCCAAATACTTGCTGATGAACTTCAGAGAATCAATCAGTTTTGCTGGAATGAACAATATACTTATTTATTAGTCGAGAGATTTAGAAAAGGGATCGACGTTATTAATGAATATGTAGAAAGGAACTACGATGACTTATTTATTTTTACCGCTAGACTCCACACATTAAAGAGTCTCAGCTTCTTATTAAGAAAAGAGGAATCATGATAGGCCTTTTCTAACACTCTCTAGCTAATAGATCCCTATCTTTCAACAGAATCATTATTCAGAAATAGCTGAATGACCTTTGATGGATAAGGAAATCCTTTTATCTGTTCCCTCTGTTTGTCAGCACGATTGAAGCAGCCTAGCATAAAGCACATTTTGTAATATTCAAATCTATCTTTTTTAATATGATGAATATAAATATACGGATGGTTCGTAGCCTTTGCTCCCAGAGAGCAAAGGCTAGTAAGTTCTAGTATTTTTTAAGTGCCTCAATCATTAGCTGCCAAAAACCTTCTACATCAAGTTCTACTCCAAACTTCGCATTCACTTTTCTACCAGTCACCCCATGTAGATCAACCAACGTGGTTCCTGCGGTAAATTCGCCTTTCGTTTCCACGGTAATATTGACCTTTTTCATCTTAAACAATTCTGGTGCTACACAATATGCGACAGTTAATACGTCGTGTACGGGTGCCCCATCAAAATCAAACATTTCTTTATATGTGGATGCAAAAAATACTAATAATTCACCAACAATTTTTGCTACATTGTTATCAATTTCATTCACTTGATCGATCACTTCTTTTGTTGCCAAGGCTTGATGTGTGATATCTAATCCCATCACAACGATCGGAATTCCACTATCAAATACTTTTTTTGCAGCTTCTGGATCCGCCCAAATATTAAATTCAGCCGTTGGCGTCCAGTTGCCAAATGTTCCTCCACCCATAAGAATAATTTCTTCGATATTGTCCTTAATTTCTGGTGCTTTTGATAAAGCTATAGCAATATTTGTCAATGGTCCTGTTGGTAGAATGGTCACGGGCTCTTTTGACTCTTTTAACAGTCTTATGATCGTATCAGCCCCATGCTCCTCACTCCAACTACGAGAAGGTTCGGGCAATTCTGGACCGTCCAACCCTGAATCTCCATGAATACCAGGTGCGGTTTCTCGGATCCGAATCAATGGATCACTTGCCCCTTTTGATACCACAACATCCGTTAGTGAAACTAAATCACATATTTTTAAGGCATTCATCGTCGTTTTTTCAATTTCTGCATTTCCAGAAACGGTTGTAATCGCTAAAATTTCCAATTCCGATCTTGCAGCAGCTAAAATAATCGCAATGGCGTCATCATGTCCTGGATCACAATCCATAATAATTTTTCTTGTCGTCATAATCATTCACTCCTAATATAAATTTACATGACAATACCCATAATTGTTCCCGAAATGACAGATGCTAATGTCGCACCTAACAATAA
The DNA here is from genome assembly GCF_001510645.1 of Paenibacillus sp. FJAT-29882. GTDB lineage: Bacteria > Bacillota > Bacilli > Bacillales > DSM-1321 > Peribacillus. Next base: position 51,962 of record NZ_LMVB01000006.1, read on the forward strand.
TTTCAATGAAAATTTTGCAACATGACTTCCTTGTTTTTCACTAATTGATTTGATTGAACCTGCCACAATACCTATAGTTCCAAAGTTCGCAAAACTCACTAAATAAACGGATACAATAGCAATGGTTTTATCGGAAAGATGGTTTGAAATTTCCCCAAAATTCAACATGGCAACAAATTCGTTCGTAATAAGTTTTGTCGCCATAATTCCACCTGCTTGTACAGTTTCTGCCCATGGAATACCCATTAAGAAAGCGATTGGTGCAAAAATATACCCAATAACCGTTTGGAAAGAGACTTGAAATACGCCTACAAAAACCACATTAATCAATTCCATCAAGGAAATAAACCCCATTAGCATAGCCGCAACAATTATAACAATTTTAAATCCATCCATTACACTTTCACCAATCATTTGGAAGAACGGAAGTCTTTCTTTTTCTTCAATTTTAATTAAATCTTCATCCTCGTCTAAATCATACGGGTTAATAATATTAGCAACGATAAGTGCACTGAAGATATTCAATACAACAGCTGTTACAACATACTTTGGCTCTAACATGGTCATATAAGACCCAACCATTGCCATACTTATTGCACTCATTGCTGACGTACAAATGGTATAAAGTCTTTTTGGTGATAGAAGGGGAATTTGTTTGATAATGGTTAAGAACACTTCTGGTTGTCCAAGTGCAGCTGTAGATACAGCGAAATAGCTTTCTAGTTTACCCATTCCTGTTATTTTACTTAAAATGAAACCGATATATTTGATGACGAATGGCAATACTTTTATATAATTTAGTATTCCTATTAAAACAGATATGAAAACAAGCGGTAATAACACGGATAGGAAAAACGTAAATCCACCTTCATTCACCATATCACCAAATACAAATTGGATTCCCGAATTAGCAATTTTCATTAATTTTTCAAAAAAAACGCCTACTTTAGTAATCGCAATTAAACCGATACTCGTATTCATCATGAAGTAAACTAAAATGATTTGCACAGCTAACATGATCAGAATACGTTTATATTTTATTTGTTTTCTATCGTTACTTACTAAAAAGGCAACAACAAAAACAAGTAAAATTCCTGTTAATAAGAAAATAAAATTCATATTCAGGCTCCCCTCTAAATGGAAACGTTTACAATTATTTTCAAAAAAACAACTTCTATAAAGTCTAGTTGTTAACATTAATCGAAGACAGCTACCTTTATAGAAGTTGAGTTTATGCTAATGACGAACTTAGTTTAATACTAATGTAGTTTTGTTGTTGAAACTAACTGCTATTTCGGCTCCTACTTTAGCATTATGTTTGACTAATTCGATATTGGCATCAAGACTTTTACCGCCTGTTAATTCTTTAATTTTTCCTAGCAAGAATGGTGTACTATCTTTACCAATAATATGATTTTCTTCTGCTTGTTTAATTGCTTGATTGATAATGCCATTGATATACTCTTCATCCATCGCAAACTCTTCAGGAATCGGATTCGCAATTACTGCTCCACCAGTAAGGTTTAATTCCCATTTCGCTTTTAATGTTTCAGCAATCACGTCGATTGAATCCGTAGAGAAGTTTAATTGATATTCACTATTTCTAGTGTAGAATGCTGGCAGGCACTCTGTTTCATAGCCAATGACAGGTACCCCTTTTGTTTCAAGGTATTCTAGTGTAAGCGATAAATCTAGTATTGATTTAGCACCTGCACAAATTACAGCTACATCCGTTTGAGCTAATTCTTCAAGGTCAGCTGAGATATCCATCGTCGTTTCTGCCCCTTTATGAACCCCGCCAATACCACCTGTTACAAAGATTTTGATGTCTGCTAAGTCCGCACAAATCATCGTTGTCGCAACAGTCGTTGCTCCTAATTTCTTAGTAGCAATAATTTGAGCTAAATCACGTCTTGATACTTTCGCAACATCTGAACTTTTACCAAATAACTCTAATTCATCATCCGTTAACCCAATTTTAATTTTCCCATCAATGATCGCAATTGTTGCTGGAACAGCCCCGTTATCTCGAACAATTTGTTCCACTTCACGAGCCATTTTTACGTTTTGAGGATAAGGCATACCATGAGAAATAATCGTAGATTCTAAAGCAACGATTGCTTTTCCTTCTTCTTTTGCTTGTTGTACCTCTTGTGATAATTCAATATACTTTTTCATTTAAAAATTCCTCCATATCCAATTTAAATTGTGTTTGTGACAATTCTTGTCTAACTGTATATTTTGACATAATTGTTTTATGTGCATTAACCAGACCCGAATTAATAACGCAATCCAATTCTTTCTTTTGTAACCAGGAATAAATCACCCCTGAACAAAATGAATCTCCTGCACCAGTAACATCAATAACCATAGGGGTTTCGATAGCTGGGTAGTAATGAAGCTCACCATTTTCAACCCCTGCCATGACACCTTGTGATCCGTTCGTTACAATCACATTTTTTACCCCTAATTCTAACCAACTCATTATCGAGTTTTCCCAATCTTTCTTATCGTTGATTTTGATATTCATATACGTTTCTGTTTCATCTTTATTTACGATGAGCCAACTCACTGCACTCAAAGTTTTTGGAAGCCTATTCATTTTTGGCGATGAAACAGGGATAATAACTAATGGAATACTATGTATTGATGTGAAGTCACATAGAAATTCAATGGTTTCCCCAGAACAATTTAAATCCACTAGAATACATTTAGCTTTGATAAGAATATCGGTGTTTTTCATAAGCAGCTCAGGTGTAATATGATCAAAAATATCCATATCTGCTAAGGCGATCGATAAATCGCCATGCTCATCTAAAACGGCTGTATAGGAACCTGTCGAAGAATTTTCAAACTTCGTGACATGATTTAAATTCATAAACGGTGAGGATGATTTGTAAATATCCGACCAATCTGGATCATCCCCTCTTACTGAAAACAAAACAACTTCTTCGCCTAACCGCCCTAAATTTTCAGCAATATTTCTTGCTACCCCACCAACTGCCCTTGAGGATTTTACTGGATTAGACGTTTGGTAAACCCTTTCATTTTTGATGTATAACTTTTTATCAACATTTGCTCCCCCTATACAGATAATGGGGAATTTTTGTTTTTCCTCGTGAAAAGCATTCGTCAAACTCAACACCTCCCTTTGAAAACAATTGTTTAATCAATAAACATATGTTTAGTATACGCTTACAAATTGAATTGTCAATGAATTTTTAAAAATTAGTTTAAAATACTATTCTTTTCATTTTTATTTCCCCCTAGCCTTACATTTTCACTTAATGTAGGTAAACATATTCCAACAATAATGATGAATACACCCACCATTTGCACGATTGAAACCGTTTCATTTAATAACAAGACGGATACAATCATTGCGATTGGCAATTCAACTGCACTCAAAATGGATGAAGTACCTAATCCCACTTTTGGAATAGCAATACTAAATAAGAAGACCGGAACAACCATTCCGAATAGACCTAACGCTAAACCAAACATCCAAAGCCCTTCACTAAGCAGTGTCCCATTCCAAATGATTTGTGGAGACTGAAAGACAGATGTTGTTATCAAAGCAAAGAAAGAAACCAATACTAAACGATTAGAAGTCGTCATCTTTGCATTTGATTTGCCATTAAAAAATAAGAATAGGGAATAACAAAGAGCTGCTCCTAATCCCCACAACCAACCTTGGATAGGGATCGTCGATAAGTCGACATCTACTAAACCAGCTGCTGGTATAGTTCCGGCAAACAATAAAATGAGAGAAATATACTCCATTCGACTGGGAAATTGCCGATTTGCAATACACGAGATTAACATACCTATCCATGTAAATTGGAATAGAAGAACGACTGCCAAAGAAGCAGGTAAATAATTCAATGAAAGACCGTACAAAATATTAGTCAGCCCCGTAAAAATACCAGCGGGAATAATACTTTTCATTCCTTTCAGATTTACTTTTTTCCCTTGACTAACAAATATACAAACAGCAATAGCAAAACCGATAACAAATTGACTCGTAACGGCTTCCGAGGCTGAAAAGCCCTCACGCATTGCCAGTTTTATGATGGTTGAAACGATGCCATAACTACAAGCCCCTATAACCACCAACAAAGGATACAAATAGCTCTTTCTCATTGATTTTCTCCCCTTTCATGTCTTAAGTAGATCTATCTAAGTAACACCTCAATTCTTAGAAAACAAAAGTTTATCACACAGACATTTGTTAGTAAATGCTATATGACCATTTTTCATGCGCAAAAAAGCCGATACTGCCCTTGTCATAAGGAAATATCGGCCTATTCTTAATTCTTTCGCTTCACTTTTTTTCTTTTCTTTTGCAAAAAATCAAACAACAAAATCACCTTAATATGGTGAATTAAGGGGTCTAATCATTCTTAAAGCTATTTTCAACAAGCGAATACAGTTGTTCTGCTGTCAAATCCGCATTTGTATCCCATGTTTGCAAAGTGATCGCTGAAGCTGCCATACCTAAACGTACAGCTTGTTCAAAGGATTCATCATGACTCATGCCGAATAGAACACCGCCTATCAACGATTCTTCTACTCCAGCACGATCCAAAATACCAGTTTGTATTGGAAGCAGATACTCTTGTCTTCCATCATGGGCCGACCAAAATACACCCAGTCCGTCCAACGTAACAATAATTTGCTTGACGCCTCTTTGTATTATTTGCTCGCTCGCTTTCTTACAGTCTTCAATCGTTTCAATCTCCATTTGAGACAAGGCGGCTGCTTCTTCACGATTCGCAATCAGCAAATCTATGCCCTGTAAATTATAAGGCAGTCTCAACGCCTTTGGTGCTGAAACGGGATTCACCCATAAAGTCAGTTGCTCTTTTTCGCATCTTTTAATAAGATAGGTCAACGTTTCTTCTGGAAGATTGGAGTCAGCAAATATTATATGAGAGGATGCCAGATGCGACCACCGCGCTTCAATAAATTCAATACTGAACTGGTCATAGATTTGCATATCAGCGACAGCAAGAATCTTTTCACCCGTATCATTAAGAATCGAGGTATAAGTCCCTGTCTTTTCCAGGTTTATTGCTAAACATTGGCTAACATCTACTCCATAGCGTTTCGTTTCTTCCAAAAGCCATCTTCCTTCTTGATCATCTCCGATTAAAGTGATCAGTGACACTTGGCATCCTAACCTGCCTAAGTTCTCTGCTACATTTCGAGAAATACCTCCGCAAGACTGTCTAACCGTTGCAGGGTTGGAAGTACCATACTGAATCGGCTTCAAAGTTTGTGACTTCCGATCTATATTGGCTCCACCGATACAAGTAATTCGTGACTCTTCCCGTACGATGTAAGCACGTCCGAGTATTTCTCCTTTTTTCGTTAAGGTGGATATATATCCAGCCACCGCTGATCTAGAAAGTCCAAGTTTTGCTGATAGTTCTTGTTGAGAAATAAATGGGTTTTCTTTAATTAAAGACAAAATGTGCTGATCCTTGACCATGTATTCCCCTTCCCTTTATACAACATCTGTTAATATTGAGTATAATACTTAACATTCGTCGTATGCAACAGATTAAAGGGACTACTTATTCAAAACTATTATTTCGTAGTTCGAAAATACTATATGACACAATTTAAAAATAAACAGGAAAAAAGCAACAATTAAATTAATTTGTAGCTTTTTTCCTGTTTATTTTACTTGGTAGAATGTGATTGATTATAGATACACTTTTCAAGATTACCCTTCTCCTCTTTCTATTAAGCATGGAAAAGTGACCATGAGATACATAGAAAAATAGTCTTGAGGAAGGCAAAGAGGAAAGAAATAGGATGAAAGATCCTGTCCACCCATGCCAATAATATCAAGATAATCGTTGATCTAAAGAAAGTGTAAATCGTAAACTAAACTAGTTTAGATCAAACTAGTTTATATATGTAAACTTTCCGAACGCATGACTGAAGGCCTATTCTCAAAAATAATTCCCTTACCCGTTTTGTATGTAACCTGTTATCGCACTTCTACTTTAATTAATTTCACGCCTGCTTTTTTTGCCTCTTTTACCGCTTTCTTCAACTGTTTGATAACATCCTCATCCTTCTTTTTATTCGCCATCTTCATCTCTTCCTTTCTTCTGTAAATTCGTATTAGCCATTATGTCCTTATTCTAGGAAAATATACAAAAGAGGTCTAAAATCCACCCTTCTTCTCTATATATCTTATAAAGCATGGAAAAATGGAAAAGTGACCATGAGCTAGATTCGAAAAGTACGAGAGGGAGGATGGGAAGTGGAAAGTTTAAACCCAATGTTTCAGGACAAGCCGCTAAAAAAAGGTATTTCAACAAAAGAAGAATCGGAACGACCCCTTAAGAGAAAGCGGCAAACGCGTTCAGATAAATGCCATAACATCAAATTCCCAGTGACAACCGTCATGCAGATGAAGCTGCGGACTTACTGTAAGCAAATGAACGGACTTTATTATACTCAAGCTAGACAAGCCTTAAGTCAGACTGTTTTTAATACCTCGCTTTTGCAGTTTGGGTTGCATCACACCGAAATTGTGGATTGGACCCTCCCCTATCAAGATACGAAAACGTATATGCATACGATGCTTAAGGAACAGGAATATCAGAGAATCGGCGGGCCATATGGTCTAGCCATTCAAAAACAAGTATCCGAACGAAAGGTCGTTTTTTTTATGATGGCAAGCGTCTTACTCTGGATTGAAAAGGGTGGTTCTCTTGAAAAAATCTTACAGTAACTTAAATCTTCTGCAGCAAAAGTTAACAGGAACGTCTTCTCCAAAAGGTTTCTTTGAATATATCTTTCACAACCGAAAGTACCTAACTTTAGTCATTGGATATTATGATTATTTAAGAGGTAAAGTGTTCATCGAAGACATGCTCGATCTATACGAAGATGTTCCACTAGGTTTCGATTTGGCTGTCTTGATTCATCTACTCTATCGGGACTTCATTACACAAATCAAGAAAGGAACGGAATTTAAGCAAGTAGCGGGATTTCTCCTGTCAGGAAAGGCGGACTATTTAGGAAAGAAAAGAACGGAAAAACGAGTCATGAAGGCATTGACGGAGCATGTGTTTTCTTATGAATCCACGGAAGATGAGATCATCGAGACAAAACCTGAAAAAGAAAAAAAAGCCCATCTCACGATTCGAATCAAAGAGTCCGAAATATTAAGAGGTGAAATCTTCTTACATGACCTCTCCCCTTACCTCAAAGAAGAACATATAACGATTGAGGATTTATTGACGATCCTTTATTCAGATTTCATTAACCAAATAAAAAAACATGGAAACTCAGAGAAAGTTCAAAAAAACATCCTGTTTCACCTGAAGTCTCATCATTGAACGACGGAAGAGCGATCATGCCTAAACAAAAAAGTCCGTTCCAGATATCGATATGGATACTGTATTAATACGGTATCCATACAGTATCCATAGACTAGGGGGAAGAATAAGAATAATAAAAAGAAAGAGAAAAGAAAAAGAATTATGCTGCAGCTAATAGGCCGTTTACATGATAGACATTCGTACTAAGAGTCAGATCCTTTTAAGACAATCCATTCAACATGGAAAGCTACTCTAAAAAAATTATATTGGCTTGCTACTTTTTGAATGAAATTGCTTATTAAAGAGTCGAAGAGGTTTTTTCTTGTTGAATGCTAGGTGTGATCGTGAACAAAACTTTTACAAAGGAGAGAATAAGCATGGCGAAATATAGACAAATACATATTGCATTTTGGCAGGGTGGGTTCGTAGAGGAAGGGGGATTCTCGCCTAAAAATGATAAAAAAATAAGCACCGCTAAATGCTTATTTTTCATGTAGCCATTCCTTCATTTTTTCTAAACTACCTGTATAAGGACGTTTAATCAAGTTTCGTTCGTATCGAGACAAGGTACTATGGGAAATACCCATTTCCTTAGCCGCCTCTAGAAGGCTTAGCCCTCGGTCTGTTCGTTCCTTGTTGATGGTTTCAGGAGTTACCTGCTTTTCTTCATTCATTTCTATGGTTACTGCAACCTCTCTCTCTGTCATGCCCTTCAACATCGTCGATAAATTCACAGTGTCATCGTCTACGCTCTCCATCAACAATAAATCCCTGTCGTCTACTATCCCTGTGATATCGGTGGGCGGAATGATTTGGACGCGTGCCTTCAACCAAGTAGTAGCAAACCAGTTTCGTTCTTGATCAATCTTCTGTTCAATCCCTTTGTCCTTGTAACTCCACCCCTTAATAATGCCGTCATGCTGCAGGGTGTCTAGTATTTCTTCAAATTGCTCTTTAATTCTTGAACCATATCGCGGATTCACATCCAAGTCCATAACTTTTAACAGACCTTTTTCTCCACCGATATAATAGGCTCTTAGATAGTCCGCGCTCTTTTGACGAATTCTCCATTGCCAAGATAGATAACGTGATAACCGTTTATGGTACCTTTGCTTCGTCGGGTGGTATTCAAGTGTCTTCAATGCCAGTAACCCGCTACTCTTTTGAGATCCGTACAGAAAGTTTGCCAGCAATTCACCCGGACGGATGCTACATTCATAAATCCCAATCGGATTGTCTCCACGGTAAGCCACCGTCACGCTATCCACCAAAAATAAAGGATTAAACTGTACTTGCCCGATTTCCTCAAAGTTACCCTGATCTTCATTGATGAATCTCAAATTTTCTCGCTCAATCCTAATCCAGATCGTACTGAGAGCTGCTAACCTTTTCATAATGTCATCCCGTTCTTTTTTTCGGTAAGAGGTTTGGTAGCCGTCAGGGTCTTCATTCCTTCCTTGCAACCTTCTTAGATTCAAAGCATCATCCGTGTGAAAATGAATCATCTGATCTTTGTGAGTGGCCTGCTGCATCCATAGAATCGAGACGATATCAAAAATGTCTGCCGTTAAATCATCCATCGACGTGATGGCCTGAGAAGTGAGATTTTTCCATTGTTCAATCGCGGCATTGGATTTTATCTTCAAATAGTCACTTTCTGCCCTTACTTGGGCTGTCGCTTCTAGTGCTTTTTCCGAAATTCTAGCAGTGGGAACAGCTGTTGCGACGTCAAATTCATTTTTACTAATCGTATCCCTCAACTTATGGAACAATAAAGCAGATCCAGACTCGGCAAAACTTTGATTTAACATGGAATTTATTACTTCCCTATTGCTAGTTTTTGGAGAGTAGGAGACAGTCTCTTCATCGGTATATCGTATGTATGGAAGAACAAAATTTCTAATTACCTCTAAATAATTAGAAGCCCATTGTTCCATACTCTCGAATTCCAAGTCATGTTCTTTCACTAATCGTTCCATGATCACAAAAAAAGCCTTTAAGGATTGAGATGGCTGAGAATACTCTTCACTTGCCATCAAGTTTTTTATATCCATGTTCCACTCGACGTAGAGTTGAGGATGATCTGGGAATATCATGTTCGTGACATTCAATATTCTCCTTTGCAAGCTATTAATCATTATTCTTCACCCCGCCCTTCTATAGTCGGCTCTATGTATTCATAAAAGTACTGTTGAATATATTCATGAAACACATTCGTTTCGATGATACCATAATCATATAGAAAACTAATGGTTTCAAACGATAGGAATTGAGCAATCGGATTTTTCTCCAAGATGACTTTTTTCAGATGTTGGACGTCTTTTTCCTTATACACGATATACTTTCCCTTATGTTCCTTAAATTCTTCAGGTGAATAACAAGTTTCTATGAAAGTATGATTTTTCTTGCATTCATAGATAAGTCGATGATTACTATAATAAATCGTTACACCAGATTCCTTTCCGGCTTTATAAGATTCAATCTGTTTTCTAAGCCATATAGGACCACTCGATAAACTCACCAGTGGTTTAGGCAATACGCCACGGAGATGATAGGTAGAGACCTTTCTACGATCCCACCCTAAAATTTCCCCCGTTTCTTTAACGCCTACTAAAAAGCTCATACCGATTCCCCTTCAATTTTCATATTAAAATAATTATGAGTGAGGTATGTTGCATTTGTCAACATGATTACCTATTGTTTTATATGTCAAATCTGACTGCTACCTGTCTAAACATACGAAATAGTAGATCGTGCAACTTTTTTTCAGTTTGACGTCTCCTCTCACAATGTGCACATTCATTTTCTAAATCCTTTTTTGAAACATCAAACAATCGTAACTACCACCACTCGAACTTATTCACATCCTATTCTGCACACCATTTGTCCGACCTGCAACTTTTCCTCGTTTTGACGTTTCCTTTCACAATATGCACATTCCGTTATTTCTCAAGCCTGTTTTACTAGAAACTATTAGGCTACATCTTATCCATTGACTTGTTCAACTTTAAAACGATCAAAACTTCTTTGAGCCACATCTATAAAAGAATTCAATGACCTTTGACGCTTCCTTTCACATTATGAACCATGACAGACCTTTGAAAGTCAAGACGAGGCCTTTTTCTACCTAATCCATAGAAAGTATCGTCCCTTCTTTCATTGGAAACTTCACCAATCATCATATGTGCAACTTTTCTCATACTTGACGTTTCCTCTCACAATGCGCACAATGAGTGACGATTAAAAATCAAGATGGGGCCTTTTCTACACATACAATGACCTAGAAAATATAGCTCGTTCTTTCACTGGAAACTTCACCAATCATCGTATGTGCAACTTTTTTCATGCCTGACGTTTCCTTTCACAATGTGCACAAAACGTTAAATATGGCTCAGCTCCCCTCCTCTTTGTCTATATAATTGACACTGATGATTGAAATAACATGAGACTTCAATCAGTGGAGATTTTGCTGCCCGTTAATGCGGAATAAAACCTGGATCATACGGTCCATAGAAACGATAATGCACGAAATGAGTCGTAACCCCCTTCGCATTTTATCAAAATATAAGCAAATCCCCCTCATTTTTACGAATAAATGTAAAATATAGTAAATTTTTTCTCACTTTTTGCTTAAAAACGACAGATAATGACGTTTGCTCTCACAGTAACTTGCACATAATTCTGTGTGAATTTCATAATTTTGATTTTTTTAAGAATCCATTTTTTTATAGAAACGTTGATATATCAACGTTTCTGTTCACTTTTTTAAAAATCCATTCATGACGTTTCCTTTCACATCGTGCACAAATCGATAAAATAAATGACGTTTGCTCTCACACAAAAAAAATTCATCTTTTTTCAAACCCTTGTGGCGCAAGGCTTTGACGACCACTGTGCAACTTTAAAATCGCTTAATAAAGGGCTTCGTTTTCTCATTTTCCATTTTGCTATAATCAACTTAAGATTATAGACGAAAGGAGGGCTAAAAATGACAGATTCCAAAGTAAGAATTGAGGGTTTTAGAATGCATCAAGCTATCTTGGAAGAATTCCGTTTTATTCGCGATCAATCATCTGAACGCCCTCCTGCTTCTGCCTATGTTGTGTACATGACCATGTTAAAGCAAATGCATATAGAACAAAATCAACGGGGCATGCTTAAAGAATACAACCTTTCTACCTGGTCAAAAAAACTAGGAATCTCTTACTCCACTCTTTGGGGAGGAAAGCGTTTTTTAGAAGATCATCATTTTGTTAAAGAGGAAATCTGCGAAGGGTTGCCTGTTTTGGTGTTAAAAGATGTTGAAAAATATAATACACCTGAACATAATGGCGGGGTTCTTAATTACCTTATTATTCCTCATGCTCTTTTTGAAACTAATATCTTAGCTGAATTCGTCCGTACGTCCAACCCTGAAGGTATCGAACTACTTTTATCCTTGCTTAACCAGTTCCGTACCGGTATGTCTTTTAGCAAGACTAGTGAAATCGACAAAATAAAACAAGAACGGACGATGAAAACACTCAAACTTCAACTAAACAAAAACGCAAAAGGCGTTCGTAAAACATTAAGCGTTTTAGAGGCTCTTTTTTCCATTGAATTTACAGGGATTGAGCTCCGCAAAAAGCAAATATGGATTAAGAAAGTCTCCTTTACCTTGAAGGAGGAATGCGTGGAAGAGAGTACGGATGAATTTAATGTGAGCCCACTTATGGCAAAATTATCGAAAGAACTGACTTATTTCTTCGAAGGATATCAAATTAACTATAAACCAAGAGACCAAATTGATGTCATGATTTCCTTTAAACAAGAAGTGATAAATAAATTGAATTATCTTAAAGATGATGATGAAATACACTACACCATACGAGATCAATTCATAAAAGATTTCTTTTTGGAAACGATGGATCAGATCGGAGCTCATATACATACGGAAAAAAATCGAAAAGGATCCTTCCATTTTTACTCGATTGGCGCCTTTTTCAGAATGGCCTTTAGAAAGTATCTTCTTGGATCATTAAACAAGATTCCTTATGGCTTGATCTCTACTGCCAAAATCAGAGAGCACACCATAACCGGACGAATTCCAGAACTGAATGGTGTCATTTAATCGAATAGCTTAGCCTTGTGAAAAAAATTGACATTCACAGGGCTATTCGAATTAACTAAAAATAAAAACTAGAAGTATTCTCTTTAAAAAAGTCTTCCCTTTTTTTTCTTTTACAGATTTCAGTAGACTTTTCAAAGGGGATCTTTTTTTATGCCCAAATCATTCCGAATATCCACTTGTGAATTAGTGGATATTCTAGATATAGCCTTGTGAATATGTCAATCATCCACATATGAACTTGTGCACATCTGAATTCTTTACTATTCTATCTGTGGAAACGTGGAAATTCTGTTATACTCACTCATCTTAAACGACTAGAATCCTTCTCTAACAAAGGATTGACACGACATCATTGAACATGCTTATTAATACTGTATTATTTATTAAATATGTTCTTTTTACTAAATATGATTTTGTTACTAAAGTTAATTTTTACGATAGAAACCTCATACAAACCATTCGATTTAGTCATTCAATAGGATATTGTTTTTAAAAGTAATCATCTGAAAAAAGGTATACATTAAGAAATTTTGAGGAATCGAAAGAAAACGGAAGAACGTCCTTTTGGATTATGGCAGCTTCTTTATCCTTATTTACGAAACAAACCCCTGAATTCAGCCAAAATCGGTCAAATTCAAGGGTTTGTTTCGTAGCTTCCAATAAGGGTGATTTATAGTAACTAAATTCAAATTAATCGTTACGTTTTTCTAAATGTTTAGGGTTATCTACTTTCCAACCGTCGTGTTTAATTTTCCCTGTTTCAACATCTTACAAAGAGAAACCCTTTAACGTTTCGTCGATTTCCTCTTGCGTAATCCCGATATAACGTTTGGTGATCGATGGGGCGGAATGGTTAAAAATATTCTGCAGAAACGCAAGATCCTTCGTTCTCCGATAATACGCATACCCGAATGTCTTCCGCATCGTATGGGTACCGATATCATCCCGTCCTAGCACGTCTCCAGCCTTCACAAGCGCTCTGTAGGCTTGTGTGGGTGTAATGGGTCCATTCCCCTTTCGACTTGGAAATAAGTATTCTTCGTCGCTCATATGAGCCGTATAATCCTCAATTTCCTCCCGTAGCTTGACCGGCAACATAAATCGTTTCGACTTATTCGTTTTTTTCTCCCGGATCATTACATGACTTTTATCTCGAACATCACCAACGGTCAATGGAACAATATCACTGACCCGAAGCCCGGTATTAATCCCAAAGACAAACAAAAAATAGTCCCGTTCGGAACCGTATCGCCGCAGTGCCCATTTCATATCCTCAATTTCTTTGGCCGTTCGCAACGGCTGCACGTTCTTTTCTTTCATGATTTTCCTCCATTATCGTACATTAAACGTATGATAATGGTATTTTATCAAAAGGACCCACTTATATCAAGAATTCGAATGTACGAAAATATGTAATATCATACATTCAAAAAACCACTATCTCAACTAACTGGCGTTTAGATTAAGTAGAACGTGGAATTTTATGGTAAAGTAATTGTGGAGAGGAGAATTACAATGAGGAATTTATTTTTGTTATTACTTTTATATTTTTGTACTTTAACCTTAATTGGTTGTCAATCTCAAAGTGAAGAGATGACGTTATTAGATAACGTATCGGATATTTCAATTTCTAAATCTAAAGGTTATGGAGGTTTAAATGAAAATTATTTCGCTTCCTTTAGCCAAGAAGAAATTATATCGAAATTTGAAGAGATTTTAAAAAATGCAAAAGATACAAATCAAGATGCAACGAATGAAACACCTACCTATGACATATTAGTGCGTTATGAAAATGGTGGCACTCACGGATTACATCTTTTGCTAGGAAACGAAGGGAAAAAAAGTATATTTATGTATATAGGTCATGAGAAAAATAGCTATACTGTTTCTCCAGACGATACAAATAAGTTAAAAAAAATAATAGATGTTAAATAAAACCTTATCCAATTAACGGGCCCTTAAGTGGAATAAGAAAGTATAAAAGGATCCTTCTATTGAAAGATCTTTTTTTATTGCCTATAAGGTCAATTATCGTGGCTAAATCACAGTCAATGTACGAAAATATACTATATCATACATTCGAACAGACCCCTTCTTCAACTAAAGGGGCAGGTTAGTTGAAGAAGAATTGTTGAGTAGGAGGAAGTTAAGTACAATTTATATATAATCTTCATAGAAAAATGATTATAGCTGGGAGTCCTTTATGAAAAAGTATGAAAAAATGTTAGTAGCCTTTAATGTTGAGGAATTTAATTGTTTTGCTAATCAAGGGGAATGGCTTTATATCGCAAATAAACGAGATACAAAAAAGGGACTATTTCGTTTGCCTCATTATAAATATTTCTTTGTAGCATTAAACAGTCAACGCATACCATCAGAGTATGGGGTAGTAAAAAGAATTGATGGCTATATTACAGCAGCACAATTAGCTGAATTAGATTATCAAAGTAGAAAGAAAGATGTATCTCTTATTGATGGAACTATATTAAACGAATATGAATGGTTTCTAGAAAAGGTTAATGCTCAACCTGAACACACTCCTATGGCAGTGACTTGGCACGAAAAAGTATTACCCAAAAAGGAGAAAAAGTTAAGAGTACATAAAGTTTTCTTTACAGGTCTTACTAAAAAAGAAAAAGTAGAGCTATTCGAATTTTAACAAGTAATTAGAAATTCTCGTTTCACTAACGGGTGCTTTAATTCAACAGCCAAACCACCAAATTGGTGGTCTTTTCAATGTACGAAACTATCTAAAATCATACATTCAAAAAGATCCCTTCTTCAACTAAACCAGCAGAATACTTTAATCTAAACCTTATAGAATTTCGCATATGCTTTATTGTTCAAAATCCCAAATTCAACTTCCGCAGGAAGCATATCTACTCCTTGTAATTTCAAAACCATGCAATTCTCCGCCCAACCACACAAATCATCTGGTAAACGATACGCTACAGATTCGCCATTTGATTTTTTAATGGTCACAATAGGATCTCTTTGTTCTCCTAAAAATCCTACAGAAAGAACTTGGTGTATAACACCCTTTGTTTCTTCATCCAGTAACACTGGTACTTTAAGAATTCCATGCTTATTAATGTCTTGATAAATTTTAGCCACTGCTTTGTTCACACTAAAATCCGCCACTGTTATTCCTTCTTTCACATCCTTATTTTATCATTCGGTTATTTCCAAAATCGCCACCACTTTTTTTCGGCTGTAGCAGCAATCTGTTTTTTTGTATCTTGTAATTCTCGAATGGCTGCCATTAAATTTTTATGCAGCTACTAGGCTTCTTCAGAATCCGAAAATGTTGATTCATCAACCATGTATAAAATCATGTATAAACGAGTAAAATGGACCATTCGTAACCCCTTGAACGCCAAGGGGTTTTATGTTTCGGAACTTCCGAGAGTTGACCTTATGTAAACTAGATTTGTATAGAGTATTCATATGTTCTTTAGAAAATTTGTTCAACTAAAAGGCCATTATCTGGAATAACATCTTAGAGATTGTGAATGTTTGTACTTAACGGGGCAGAATAACTATATAAAATTCAAAAAAAGAGGGTGAAATATGCTTTTTCACATTATCTTTGGGTTTATTCTTCCTTGGATTTTAGGTGCTTATTTAATTAAAAATCAGACAAAGCTATTTATTATTTTTTATCCAGTTGGTGTAGCTACAAGCATTTTAATAAATGAAATTGGGTTTAACTATTTTTGGAAGATGGATATAGTATTTCGAGAATCATCATTAACTGCAATTCCGTATGATGTAGGTCTTTATCCTATACTTGGTTGTTTATTTATTTGTGTTATTCACTATAAAAAAATGTCAATTCTTATTACACTGTTAGTTTTTACTTTAGTGACAACCTTTGGAGAGTACATACTAATGTTTCTAGAGAAATTAGTATACAGGAATGAATGGAATATCATTTGGACTGGAGTTAGTTATTTATTGGCTTATTCAATATATTATGTTTATTACAAATTAGTTCGTAAGTTTATTTTATTCAAGTAAACGGGTAAAAATCTAGGGATCATTTACAGACCTTTCGCATTTTCTACTATGCCGTAATCGGGCGCTTTAATTAAACAAGCAGCTAAAAGGATCTTCTAGTCGAAGATCTTTTTTTAATGCCAATAAGGAATTTTATGTTAACTAGAAATAAATAGGATATGCAATTTTAATTATTAGGAGTAATTTACCTTATAACCCAAGTATTTCCGTTGTGAATTATAAGAAATAACTGTTACTTTTTATATAAATGGAATTGTAAAGTGAAAAACTTCCAATTCCAGGGAGGTTAATCATGGAAAAAAAACAATTAGATGAAAAATGGCTTCGATTAGTCAAAGAGTTAATAGAATCTGGAGTATCTAAAGAAGATTTTAAAGCATTTATAGAATTGAAAAAACTTGAAAAAGAAAATCAAAAGAGGTTGGGTACCTAAAGGGCACTCAACCTCTTTAATTTCCTATAATTGACTTTATGTTAACTAGATTTGTATAGAGTATTCATGTTTTTACTCGCAACCCAAGTACGTCTAATAGTTTCGCCGACATATTCTCTATATTCCACAGCTTTAGTGTTTCTATCCATACCTGCCCAGAGACTAGGAATAACCGAAAAAGTATTTGATATTAATGATATAATTTATTTACAATAACATACAGTTCAAGTGGAGATTGCGTGGGATTTAATTGTTAATTACGGTATTTTTCTATGTAATGGCAACTCTTTTAGTCATTAGATTTGCATTATTAGGGTTTTCGATGGTAAATGGGACATTTGTAAAAGACGTTGAGAGGGTTCTTGATAAACCAAAAAAATTCAGTTTTTTCAACCTACCCGAAACTGTAGGGTACTTCATTTTAGGCATTTTTGTTGTGGTTTTTCACCTCATATTTCCGAAGAAAGCCGCAAATATTCTGGTTAAAATCGTATACCTGTTAATCGGGATTCTGTTCATTGTTTTCGCAATCTTTTTCTTGTATATAGTAATTACAGAGGGAAATTCGATTATATCCGATGTAAAAAATAACAAATGGTAAATATCTTACAAAGAAAGAGCATCCAACGATGCTCTTTCTTATATTGTTTAATTGGTTAAAACTCGTTCTAAATACACTGTTATTTTCAATACCGATAAGGGTGATTATGTTAAGTACCTTAAGGTACTCTTTTGAATGCTAATGTCTTGAAGCTCCACCACATTTGGTAACTGTTGCAAATTCCATGGGCTTGCCTTCACATTGAGGGGGTGTTGACCTTAGCATAGGAAACTTCCTCAGAGCTTTGTTCTACACGTCTGATAAAAAATGACAGAAGTAATCCGATAACGGCTATTCCTACAATTACAATATAAGCGTCGTTAATTCCCTGTATGGTAGCTTCTAAAATCATATGTTCTTGGGTTGCCCCATTTACGTCAGTAGACATCATATCCGTTAGATGCGTTTTGGTGCGATCTGTCATAACTGTTACAAGAAGGGATGTACCAACTGCGCCAGCTACTTGCTTAATGGTATTGGAGATTGCCGTACCATGGGCGGTCAAGCTGGGAGGCAATTGATTTAAACCTGCTGTTTGAATAGGCATAAGCATCAGTGCCATTCCGATACGACGTCCCGTAGACATGAGAACCAAATAGGTATAGCTAGTTGAATCTGTCAAATCAATAAAGCCGATAGTTGTAATGATCATAATTACTACCCCTATTATGGACAGCCATTTTGCACCATATCGATCAAACAGCCTGCCGGTAATAGGCATTAAGAAGCCCATCACAAGCGCACCAGGGAGAAGTAATAAACCAGATTCTAAAGCTGTGTAGCCGCGTGCACTTTGTAAGTACAGTGGAAGCAGCATCATATCTGCATACATAACCATGGTAACCGTAATGTTGATAATGATTGTAAGTGAAAACATATTATACTTGAAGGCTCGGAGATCCAGCAGGGGTTTCTGAGAAGTTAACTGCCTCCATGTAAAAAGTCCAAGTGCTACGACTCCTAAGGCAATAGATACAAGCACCTCACTACTTGACCACCCTTGACTGCCGGCTCGGCTGAATCCGTATAACAGAGTACCAAATCCTATTGTAGAAAGGATTACACTTATAATGTCAATCTTGGTAATAACTTGTTCCGAGACGTTTTTCAGGTAAATAAAGCCGCAGATAATCACCAAAAGAGCAAACGGAACCATGCCGTAGAACATTAATTTCCATTCAAAGTTTTCCAGGACATATCCTGTTATTGTAGGACCGATGGCAGGCGCAAAAATGATCGCAAAGCCCACCATTCCCATGGCTGCACCTCTTTTATTGGGAGGAAAGAGTGTAAAAATAACATTTGTAAGCAGTGGCATAATAATGCCAGCTCCCGCTGCCTGAATCATTCGCCCAGTCAAAAGAACCGGAAAGTTTGTTGCTAAAGCAGATACTATCGTGCCCGCAAGAAAAATCAGCATCGAAGCTTGAAAAAGCTGGCGGGTGGTGAACCTTTTCATGAAATACGCTGTGATTGGAATTAGAATACCATTCACTAGCATATAGCCAGTTGTCAACCATTGTGCAGTTGCAGCCGAAATGTTAAAATCAACCATTAGTTCTGGGGTGGCAACGCTCATGATTGTCTGGTTCAGCGTGGCTAGAAAAGCCCCCAGAATCATAATGAACAAGATAGGTCCTTTTTTTATGGAACTACTAGTTGTATCCATACCTTTACTCAACTTGCATACTTCCTTTCTCATTCTATCTACATTTGTTTTACAATGTGTAAGATAATTAACATTAGATAAATTAGATTATAATAAGGTATTAAATTTTACAATTTACAATAAATCACATGGTGTAAATTAGTTTACACTTAACTTATTTGTGTTGTTTAGTTGGGGGATAAAATACAATTCCTGTAGAATTGTATATTTTACTAACAAGGAGAAAGGACAAGCAAAATGATAAATAATACCAAGAAACATAAAGATCCTCGAATTCTTCGTACGCGGCTGTTGATAAAAGAGGCTTTTGTTGATTTGTTACAGGAAATGGATATTGAGAAAATGTCTGTTAGCCGTATAGCGGAGCGCGCTACAATTAGCCGTGTTACGTTTTACCTGCATTATCGTGATATACCTGATATGTTAGAAAAGATAGCTGATGGTATGATTGAAGATTTTCAGGGTGTCATAAACAGTCAGCCAGTGAATGAGAGCTCCACCGAAGATATGGATTGGTTGATGCTGGAGAGGCTGCTTGAACATATTGCTAAACATGCTACCTTTTATAGAGTTACTTTAGGTTCGAGGAAGACACCCATCTTTACTGAACGTTTGTTTAATATGCTAATGGAACTAATTACTGAACGGTTAGAAGATTTGGAGAGTGATAATAACTTTTATAAAGCAGGTATTCAAAAAGATATTGCTATTTGGTACACCTCTTCAGCTTTGATGGGCACTATCGTGTCCTGGCTGCGAAACGAAATGCCGTACACACCGCATTTTCTTGCAAAGCAGTTTTACTTGCTCGTTCATAATGAAGATAAAAATTATTAATTAATTATAATTAGATTTTCTGACATCTGCCGACGATAAGAAAACCATTTTTTAGGAACTGTTAGGTTCGTTTGCACAATAACTAAAGACCAATTATTGATGCTCTTTTAAATTATTCGATCTTCAGCAATTCGGGCGCTTTAATTAAACAAGCGGCTAAAAGGATCTTCCAGCCGAAGATCCTTTTTCAGTACCGATAAAGTTGATTATGTTAACTCACTTGAAGGTCATACGTATTTCACATGGAATCATACATATATGAGTTTGAGTGAAATGAGGGTGAACAATCTATGAGTGTAGATCAAAAAGCATCCATANACTTGAAGGTCATACGTATTTCACATGGAATCATACATATATGAGTTTGAGTGAAATGAGGGTGAACAATCTATGAGTGTAGATCAAAAAGCATCCATACGAAGCATTTTAGAAGGATTAGCACAAGAAGGAGTAAAGACAGGCGATGTAGCTAAACAAATACCCGGCATAAGTGAAAAACCATTTAGACATGCATTAAAAGAGGCTGGATATGAATTTAGAAACTCTGGTCAAAAGGGTTGGTTTTTTATTGGAGAAGGTGAAGAACCCCTTGATAAAAGTATTTTTGATTATGTGAAATCGAATTCACCTAAAGTTCATACGTCTTTCACACAAAGTAATAAGTTATTCACAAATAATCCACCTATTGTTCATGAACAGTTCACCCAAGATGAAATCCATATGATTAAGGAAATGCTTAAATCGTGGCAAGAGGTTACCTCAACTACACAAACTAATGAGCAAAGTCTTTATAACCGCGTCAAACAGTTGCCACAAAGTGATAAAACAAGAAAGACGATTGTTATTGATCGTGTCATTGGTAAACGTTTAGATGAGTTTTGTGAAGCTGAGAGGATCAATAAGTCTGAGGTGTTACATTTAGCATTAGCTGACTTTCTAGAAAAATATGAAAAGTGACCAAAAAAACAAAAAGGATTGGGTACCACTTAGATACCCAATCCTTTTTTGCCGATAATTGCTATTATGTTAACTAGGTTTGTATAGTACATTCATAGAAATCTTGAAGATTTTCTTCCACTAAGTGATCAATTAAATTTAATACCCCCCCTTTTTTTGCATATAATTATTTAGTGTAATTGGGTTATATTGCTATAAAAGTAATTTTTAGGGGTGGGTAGATTGAACGAGAAAAAGGTAAGATTATCTTTAACTGGTGCAATAATTATTTTGAGTATTTCTATATTATATTCTGCTTCTCAAATTTCGAGTGCTATAAGAGATTCTTCAGTCAATACAAATGGGAGTTACGATTATGATTATGAACTGAGCAGATTTAATGATAATTTTGAAGAACTATTAAAAACACTACAAAAAAACAATAAAAGTAATGAATAAAAAATTCTCCCCTTAATTAAATAGACATATAAAAAGATCTTCAACAAGAAGATCTTTTTTATTACCGATAATTCACTTTATGTTAACTAGATTTGTATAGAGTATGCATACAACTTCTTGGATCTACTATAACTAATGTATGTTAGGATTAGCATATCTAAACACCTTGTCTAAAGGAGGTATGTTATGAGTCTTGCAACTTATCTAGGATGCAATTTTAAAGTGGAAATTACAGACGAAATGACTGATGACCTTATCGAAATTAGTTACATTTTTTCAGGAGAAAAAGATAGGGAAAATGTTCAAAAAAAGCATTTTACTACTCAAAATGTTTATGAAATTGAATTACCGAATCCTATATATTGGATAAGTCATTATCAAAAAAAGAACTCTCCACATAATTATAAAAAGTCACAAATAGATTTTATTGCTTTATGTGA
This sequence comes from Paenibacillus sp. FJAT-29882, assembly GCF_001510645.1. Classification (GTDB taxonomy): domain Bacteria; phylum Bacillota; class Bacilli; order Bacillales; family DSM-1321; genus Peribacillus. The sequence continues at coordinate 73,813 of NZ_LMVB01000006.1, forward strand.
CCTTCTAAAACAGTATCTTAAGCCAGGAGAGTATTGTGAAATCTATCCTTGCTACCTAGGTGAAGAGTTTGAACCAAATGAAGGTGAATGTAGAATTCAATTAGACAGTTATAACATTGATGAAATTGAAATTTATGAAAAATGTCTGGTTAGGATAGAGAAATAAATGATCATGGATCTTCGTTGAAGATCTTTTTTTTATGCCTATAAGGAATTTTATGTTAACTAGTTTTGTATAACATATTCATGTGATGCTTTGGGATCTTGTTGAACTAAAGGAGTAAGGAAAAAGTTTATATTTAAGTCAAGAATGTTTTCTGATAAAATATAGTAATTGGGGGTATTTACTTGGAATTTCAAATTGAATCAAAAGACATAAATTTTCATCAATTAATCGAGTGTTCCCTCAATTCAATTTGGATTGTTGGATCAGAAGAAAAAATCCTTTACAGTAATAGGGCTTGTTTGAAATTGCTAAAGTTAGATTCTCCAGAGGACATTTTATATAAAAAATTTTGCGTTTTTCTCCATCCTGACATCCATGATAGTTGTAAAGAACAAGTAAAAAGAGTGCTGAAAAAACAAAAAAAAATAGAACTTATTGAATCAAAAATGATTAGGAGCGATGGAGAGACTATTGATGTTGAAGTAAGGATCGCGCCTTTTTATTTGGAAAATAAGATCTTAGCTCAAATCATTATTCAAGACATTACAGATCGTAAAATAACAGAGAGGCTTTTGAATGATAGAGAAAAATTAGCGTCAATCGGTCAAATAGCAGCTGGTATTGCTCATGAAATCAAAAATCCTCTCACATCAGTAAAAGGATTTTTACAGTTATTAAAAGAATCCCAATCACATCCTTATTTAGATATGATGGAATCTGAATTAGAGAAAGCTTTAGATACTTTACAAAATTTATTACAAGTATCCAAACCTGATTTAGCTGATGAATCTTTTGTTCAAATTGATTTATGTAAAGAATTAGCTTCTATATTGTCTTTGTTCCAAGAAAAGCTTTATAACGTGGAAGTAGAAATGGATTTAAGAGATTCAGAGAGAAAAGCAAATGGGAAGAGAAACTTATTTCTAAAAGCACTTTTTAACCTGATAAAGAATGCTTTTGAGTCTATTCAGGGTAAAGGAAAAATTAGGATCGAACATTATTATAAAAATGGATGGATTCATATAAAAGTGAGTGATACAGGAGTGGGAATATCTGGAGATAAGTTAAAGATGCTGGGAACACCGTTCTTTTCTACTAAAAGCGAAGGAACGGGCCTGGGCTTAACTCAAGTGTTTACAACGATACACGAACACGGAGGGAATATCTCAGTTCAAAGTATAATTGGAGAAGGAACTACCTTTCATGTTCAACTTCCTGTTAAATAAAAAAATGGTTTCCAACCTCTTAGCAGGATTCTAAAAAATCTTTAACAGAGCTTTAATAAAATAAAAAATAAAAAAGGATCTACAATTTGAAGATCCTTTTTTCAATGCCGATAATATCTGATTATGTAAACTCTTCTTGAAATAAAATAAGAGAAGTCCTTTATCTAGCTTATTAAGCTAATGGGTGACATCAGTTCAAGAAGACCCTTTTTGGTGGTCTGCAAAAATGTAAAGATTGCATTAACCACCTTAAATTTAAAGAAGGACGACCATAACGGTCGTCCTTACTTCTTAAAAGAACCCTCCGCCGCCGCAACTACAGGCAATAATGATTAAGAGGATAAACAATACGATAATCAAGGCAAAGCCGCCGCCGAATCCGCCGCCACAACCGCCATCAACAAAACCTGACATATATAAACATCTCCTTTTTCTAAAGGAGGTACTACATGGGCTAATTAATTGTATGTTTAAAATAATGAAATGACACAAATATAAGCATGTTTATATGTCTTGATAGTCAGCAATCTTAATTTAAAGAAGGACGACCTATGTTAGTCGCCCTTTTGTTATTTATTTAGCAGAAGCCTCCGTAACCGCCACCAACTCCGCCGAATCCACCGCCACAACTACATCCAATAATGATTAAGAGGATAAACAATACAATTAACAAGGCAAAGCCGCCACCAAATCCACGACCGCCATCNTCCGCCGAATCCACCGCCACAACTACATCCAATAATGATTAAGAGGATAAACAATACAATTAACAAGGCAAAGCCGCCACCAAATCCACGACCGCCATCGACACAACCTGACATATACAAACATCTCCTTTTGTTTTTAGGAGGAACTTACTACGTGCATGTGTAATTAATTGTATGTTTAAAATAGTGAAAAGACACAAATATAAGCATGTTTATATGATGAAATAGGACTTTTAACTATATTTTTAGTGAAGATAAGCTCATTCACTAAATTAATGCATAGCATAGAAAATAGAAATGGTTATAGACCCCACTCCAGACAAAAAATATCGATCTCAACCACCAATTTGGTGGTCTTTTCAATGTACGAAAATAACTAAAATCATACATTCAGAAAAACTCCTTCTTCTATTAGGGGAGGATTAGTTGAAAGAACGGTAAATGTGGCTTTAAAACAAAGTTTGATAATTTGTAAAAAAGTTTGATCAAAAATCCTGTGTTGCAGAATTTTTTCTTGTTCAGCAATCGGACCAGTTAGTCGTGTAACGGAAACCCAACTTCTATCGAAATTGATTGTACACTTTATTTAAATAGAATAGATATCGATCATATGAAATCGAACTTTCGTTATGGTTTATTACGACATGTTGAATTTTATTAGCCGTATAACCACGTGGCAGCATCGCTAATTTCGCCAAATGTTTAAAAGATGGCCTTATGACTAAATTCATCAGATAGGCTAATTGAGTACTCCCTGGTTTTCTCCGTTTATTCAAAGCTTGAAACATTTGTTCAGCTGTCCTGATTCCTAATCCATGTCCAAAATATGTACCATCTCCAAGATCAACGGCATTTTCTCCTCGCCACCAGAAGGTTTCTGGATCAAAGTCTGGATTATTAAAATAAACAACATCTCCAGGTAAGTAATGATCCGTATGAATGGATTGTATACCGAGATCAGGATCTACATGCCAACTGTATAAATAGAGGTTTTGGAATAATTGATTAAATAAATGTTCATCCATACTATTTAGAACGGCATGATAATAGATAATCACTGTTGCAGTGGCACATTCAAACATATATAGTGAACTATTCTTGTAAATGTCTTGTATCGCATCAGATGGTATTACATCATGCCTAAGCTGGAATCCACCGGTATTTGTCAAATGCCAGTATTGAGGATTACAACGAGAGTTTGCTAAGATTTCAAATTGCGCATCACCCTGGTTCATAGATTTTGCACTTGCAATGATGCTTTTTCGTAACTTGAGTTCAAACGATAATTCCTCGATGGATTGATACGGATAAACGATCTTATCTTCCTGCATTCGTTGAATAATTACACTTTCAATACTATCAGACGGCCACATGCTGCTTTGTTGAAAATGCATCCCCGATATTTGGATCATCCTATCCCTCATCTCAAGCTTAAGTATCATTGTATTATTACTTGGTGTATTTAAACAAAAAAACAATCTGTCTATTTTAAATTTTAGGTATCGCCGTGGTTGAGAACCCTGATCATTACATATGTTAAGAATGCAGAAAAAAGAATGAAATTTTTCTTGTTCTACAAATGTTAATTGACATTAAAGTCGTTTAGATACAAATAAGGTTATTTAAAAATTCTCATTATGTAATTTCACAATCGGGCGCGATTGTGGAGCAACACTGGCAGAAAATGATCAAACTTTTTTATAAAACCGGAACTTAAATTTGATAGAAAATAATCCATTTTGATCAAACTTTTTTCAAAATGGATTCTTTTTACTTATCGTAAACTGCCGGTTTATGAAGTGTTTTTGATCAAACTTTATTTTAAAGCAACAGTAAATCGTTGTTTAAAAACCATTGCGGAAGGACCATTCCATTGAAATATTTACAAAGGGATTTTTCCATCGACTTAAATGAATTAATTAAAGCTACTGAACAATCTGTTTATGAACATATCGAATTATTATTAAGTGAATATACACCTACTTTTACTGAGAGAAAAAAAGGATTGAATTGAAAAAATATGGAACAGATCCTTTTAAACCTAGATATTTTTCTTTCGTTTCAGTAGAAATAGAAATAGAGAATTATAAAATTATAATTGAAGTTCCTATATGGAAGTGTCAAAGGTATCTTTTAGGTATATCACTTTCAAAAAACATCCCTGGAAGTAAGGTTATCGGGGAGTTAGTAACATTGAAAGCAGCTATGAACGTGTTCAGAGAAATGATTGAAGACAACTTAAAATAGGATAAATATTTTATTGAACTAACTGGGCAGTTTACTTGAGGATAGATCATCTATTAAACCCAAAGGAATGAGATGAATTTATATGAAGCAGTTTGTAATAGATTTTTTTATCCTTTTTATTGGGATAATTGTGATTGGTATAATATTTGAACCTTCGGATTTACCATTTCAAGGAATAGTACGGAAAGAGGCTTTTGATTTAGATTTTAATGGGATTGTAAGAGCAATAGTAATATCTTTGATTTATGCTTTAATAGGGGCTTTTATTCGAAGGATTTTTTCGAAAAAATAGGGATTATCTTGTTCAACTAACGGGATCTTTTGAAAGTACGAAAATATCTAAAATCATACATTCATTTTAAAGAAAAAATGCTCTAAACGATCAAATTAATTTAAGACAACCTGAATTTTAGATTGGTAAGAAAAAAACAAAAAATCTTTTTCGCTAGCGATTTAGATCATTAGACTATTCCCTAATTAATGATTAATGCTTGGGTTGATATCTATACATAATGAACCTACTCCTTTAACATCTTATTCAGAAGAACAACGACAAGTAATGAAGAAACCCAGCTGATCTTCTAATGTGAAGGTAGCTGGGTTTTAAAGTTAAATGTGCAAAACAGCACTTAATAAGTGTTGATTATTCCCTAAAATGTAATATGATGTAAATTTAATTAGATCAACTTACAATCCCCTTATATTTCCCTTTGTTGAATCCGTTTAATTAACTCTTCAAGCCAAGAAATTGTGTGTTCTGCTCTAGTTGAAACATAGCCACCAAGAAATACTTTAAGATTTTCTTTATCTTTGTCTATCTGAATCTGCTTGTCAAAATTCATAATATGCTCCCAATGAGCAATAAATTTTTTTAATTTTTTTTCTAGTATTTCTACTACTTTATCACGATCCACATACTTGATGTTTAATAACCCTACCACCATTTCACTAATAGTATCCGCATTTTCAAACACTTTGTAGATTTTTTTCGGTAGTTCTTCACGACCTTTAGTCATAATCCCAAATACTTGTTTATCAGGTCGATGTTCTTCTTTTATGATTTCCACTATCTCAATTAAACCCTGTTTTACTAATGAATCAAAATGGTAGTACAGTTTACTTTCTGTCACCCCACCTAGTTGATCTAATGGAACGGGATCTGAAAGCTGTTTTTTTATTTTATAAGGATAAGTGTTACCCTCCATCAGTTTGCTCAATATAAAAATTTGTGTGTCCATTCTCTATGCTCCCTCAAGAATAATTGTCCTTATTTTAGCAAAACTAAGCTGTGATTTCAGTAGTATTCTCAGCGTATGTGGCCGAATCATCTACTGGCATTGGTTTGTGGAAAATCGCGACGATAATAATATTAATTAAGATCGCAACCGATCCAACAGCAACCATTGACCAAATATATGGACTTGGACTAATGCTTCCATATAGATTTGCAAAGTACGCTTGTACCGAGTAATACATTGGTGAAATGTGGCTCATCCATTCATATGGTAAGTACATCATATCACGTGTAATTGTGGCACCATTTGCTAATGTTTGTGTTAATAAAATTGGTAAGTTTAAAATCATTCCTCCTTCACCTAATAAGAAGATTAAAATCGCTGTGAAGTTGAAACATACCATATAGTTTAAAGTTTGTTGGCCTACTAAACTGAAGAACAGGTCACCACTTGGCTCATTGATTAAATATGCTACGCCTGTAGCAACTAGTGATGATACAACTGCAATCACTAACGCAGCTAATTGTACATAAATGAATAAGCGTGTTTTGCTCGCTTTTTCACGGCTTGCTTTAAATGCTCCTACTAATTGCATCGCCCCGATCATCGCACCAACATAACAGGCCATTGATAAGAACATTGGTAGCATATTATTATGCATACCGTTTGGTATTTCGTTAATTGTAACTACATTTCCTACATAAGCAGTTTCTATATTTTCTGCTATTTCAGCAGCTTGCTCTTCTGGTACATTAAAGTTCATTAACACGCCTTGAGCTGTTTGTTGTGAGAATTGTGCGCTTAACTGGTTGTTAATTTCCGTAACGATTGAATTCATAGTAGAAGAAACAACTGTTGCCCCTGCTTCATTAATCGTAAAGTCGATACTGGATGAAGTTTCGCCACTTTTCATATCCGCAGAGAATGTTTCTGGTATGTGCACGACTAATTCTAAATCATTATGCTCTAAATCTTTTAAGGCTTTTTTATTCGTTAAATCCGTCTCGATTACCTTAAACGGTAAATTTTCTTGTAACTGGCTGGCAATCTTTGCCCCGTATTCACCAGCATCCTCGTTGACAATAGCAATCGGTAATTTATCGATATTTCCTGGAATCGCTGTATAACCGGGTAAGAAAATGCCTAGCATTGCGATGGCGTAGAAAATCCCCATGAAGATTGCAGCATTCGCGCCTTTTGTTTTTAAGAACTGAGTAAATTTCATATGTTGCATCCTTCCTTAAATAAAAATTAACTCTGATCAAAGAACTTTAATTGAAGTACTTTGATCAGAGTGCTTTACTAAATATACTCTAATCTTTTTATAAAGTCAATTGTATGTATGGTTATTTCAATAAGAGAAACCTAACTAAAAACCCCGAATAAGGCTGATCTTATCCAGGGTATAGTTTAGTTATATGAATGTCCAGACGATTATTTCGACTGTTTAGTTACATAATCATTAAAGTCAGAGATGCTTGGGTTGGCTATGTAATGACCGCCTTCCACTTGGATCGTCTGACCTGTAATGAATTTGGACTCATCAGATGCAAGGAATAGAACGGTATATCCGATATCATCCGCTTCACCATGGTATGGCAATGCATTAAATTTCGCAAAAATATCGAGTACGGCAGGAGGCATATTATTTTTCGCTGCAGGAGTTAATATAAGACCTGGTGCCACTCCATTACAACGAATATGATCTTTACCATACTGAGCAGCGATATAACGGGTCAAATTCACTACACCAGCTTTGGACGCCCCATATGCAGATCGTACAGAGTCACCTGTAAATCCAGCCATGGAGGCCGTATTGATAATGGAACCGCCTCCCGCTTTAATCATGTGAGGAATCGCAAATCTGCTTCCCAATAGCACACTTTTTAAATTCACATCCATCAGTCTGTCCCATTCTTCCAAATCTAAATTCACGACATCAAGATCTTTATGTAAGTTCGTCAAACCTACATTATTAACAAGTACCGTAATCGTTCCATATTGTTCAATTGTGAAGTCGACAGCTGCCTGGATTGAGTCTGCTTTTCCAGCATCCAAGAAAACTCCAACTGCTTCCCCACCTTGTTTTTTAATGTTTTCAGCCGCTTCTTTTGCTCCTGCTTCGTTAAAATCAGCAATCACGACTTTTGCGCCTTCCTTAGCCATCAATGTGGATATCGATAACCCTATACCTGATGCCCCACCTGTCACTAATGCTACTTTCCCTTGCACTCTTCCCATAATCATCCACCTTCTTTTCAAAATATGTTGCATCTTTCCTTAAGTTAAAATACATTTCAACCAAACTACTTTAATAAAAGTGGTTTGGTTAAAGTGCATTTAGCAATGTACTCTATTCTTTTTATAAAGTCAATTGTATGTATGGTAATTTTAATAAGAGCTTCCTAACTAAAATCCTCAAATAAGGTTGATCTTATCTAGAGTATAGTTTAGTTACACAATCATTAAAGTCAGAGATGCTTGGGTTGGCTATGTAATGACCGTCTTCCACTTGGATCGTCTGACCTGTAATGAATTTGGACTCATCAGATGCAAGGAATAGAACGGTATATCCGATATCATCCGCTTCACCATGGTATGGCAACGCATTAAATTTCATGAATGGAATGTAATTTGGAGTGTTAGTTATTTAGTGGATTATTCAGTAGTTTATGTTTATTACAAATTAGTTCGTATTTTCTTCAACGAACGGGTTTAGTAAAAAAAGAATTTTATAAAACTCGCATCTTTTAAATGTACGAAAATAACTAAAATCATACATTCAGACAAACTCCTTATTTTAACTAAGAAAGGAGGCGATATTGGCCCCCCGTTACCCTATATTTATCTTGATTTCGTTTATATTTGGCGAATCTGCTTTTTGCTCTCTTGTTTTAGTTGCAAACACTAAAAACTGTTTTATATCCTGCACTTGAAAGAAGTGAACCCCAGAATGACGCGGTAAATTATAGCGGGTGTCGGTAATCAGGATAATCTTCGGGAAAACCTTTTTGTCTGCCGGCTGCCACGATTCTTGCTTCCATTCATTGCTCATGTAATGCGTGACATAGCGCATAAACTTCTCATTCATAACCTTTTCGGAATAGACTGAGCGCTGTATCTCCACGAAGAATGGCGCACGTTTCCAGATCATGAAGGCATCTGGTTCCATGTAACCTTTTCCGTATTTAGGTTCAACTATGAAGGATTCTGGCTCGGAAAAATTGCCGAGTGACTTATAGAAATTAATAATTTTAAGGAAATGCGGAGTTTTAGCAGAGTCTTTTTTTATAAGAGCGGGTGAAGGGAAATAGATATATGGTTGCTGGGATGTGTTCACTTCGATTTGGCCGTCTCTTCGTAACCTCTTTAGAACCGTATTGCAGCATGTTATGGGGTTCCTAAGACCTTTGAATTGCAGAGCGATAATATCGTCCCTTGTCATGCAGCGAAAACGCGTGAGATCGACTAAAATGTTCAAATCTCGTTTTCTCAATAGTCCAACACCTCGAATATGGCATCGATAATTTGTGAATAGTTATCAGAAGGCTTAGCTGACTCTTTAAACGGTTTTTTAGTAAAAGGTGATAAATGACTCTCTAAAATACTTTTCGCATCGTCTAAGGCTAAGTATGGAGCCTGTATCTCCTTTAATCCGTCTTGACCTTGCAACTTTAGCAACATTCTTCCGTTTTTCGTCAATTTTTCACTTCCCGGTGTACCGATAATTCTCGCGTTAATCAGATCGGCACACTTAAACCCCATACGAACGGTCAAATTATTCTTTAAAGCATCTTCTAAGAGCTTTGCATCGGGTCTCTGCATGGAAAAGGATTAAGAAGATACCTAAATCTCCCAATAGCGCTTATGTCCTCCATAATAGCCATGATGGCCTTTTCCTTGTGTAGCAAAGCTACCTCATCGATACAAAGAACAATATAAGGGGGAGGGGTGGGCAAATCATCGATATGCGATAGCTCGTGAGCATCCAATAGATCACCACGTTTTGTTAATTCATGGCTAAGATGTGCAAGCATTGCGGCCATATCTACAGGACTTACCAGAACAGATTGAACATGCTCAACCCTGCGGAATATATGAAATTCAGAGCGTTTCAGATCGCATAAGAACAGCTGCAGGCGGTCCGGCTTTTTAAATTGAATTAACGAGCTGAGGTTTGAACGCAATTGCGTAGATTTCCCTGATCCCGTTTCACCTGCTATGAGCAAATGAGGATGTTCATCCATGTCATATAGCACGTTAGCACTGTTCATATCAGCGCCACAAACGATGGGTAAGTGCATCTTATTCGCTTGTTCTCGGAACAAATCAGCGTCATAACGAATAAAGTTTGAACCGTTTCCTACGTACACTTTGAGTGTAAAAACCTTGGTGTCTCCTTTAATCTCGATTTGTTCCCCGAATACTTGCATGAAACAATAATCCTTCTTTTTAATCTCCTTTGGATCCATGCCAGTAGGAATTGAAAATATATATGTCAGCGACTTTTCCTTTTTCAAGTCTGTAAAATTTCCAATTTTCACGAAGGTGGAAAACTGTTGTTCTAAGGTGCACAAGATACGAAATAAGTCACACATTGAAATCGATTTTTGAAATACCGTTAAAAACACTGTTATATCAACGTTTTAAACTCCTAAAATGGATACTTGAATGGATACTTGAATGGATACTTGGTATCCATTCAAGTATCCATTCAAGTATCCATTTCAGTATCCAAAAAATCGTATGAAATAGGGGCTCTCTTCGGTATGTAAATTCGCCGATAATGGCGAAACCTACGGGTAAAATAAAAAGGACTGGTAGAATTTTACCTGTCCTTTTTGTCATTTCCAATCCATTTTTAACTCCTCTATAATTGATCAATAAGATCAGCAAAATAAGATTGTGGTTTCTCCAGGTAGATCTTCGTTAATTCGATACTCGTATGCCCCATATATTTAGCGATATCCTGAATTGGCCCCCCTTTAGCAGCCAAGCGAAGTCCGAATAAGTGGCGCAAATTATGAGCATGAGCTTTTGATAACTCAATTCCAGCAACAGCAGCATACTTCTTCATGTTGTTATGAACCGTTTGACGCGAAATTGGACCACGTTGGCCAACAAATAATAATTTAGTGGTACTGGAGTACGACTGGACTCTTACTTCTAAATAGGCTTTCAAGGATTCTCTTAACTTATCACTGATATAGATATCGCGATATTTACCACCTTTTCCTTTGATGTCCTCAATAATTTTCTTATTAGAGGTAACGTGATCCATGCGGAGCTGCAACATTTCGCTGACACGCATTCCAGAATAATTCATCGCTTCGAATATAGCTTTGGATCTGATGTCGTTATTAGCGACGGTAGCTGCTATCAAGGCTTCGTAATCCGATTCAGTGAGTAATTCATCCTCCTTTAATGAATACTGCTTCTGTGTCTTCTCTTGCTTAATACGAACGTTTAGTCCTAATTCGAATCGGGAATTTAAAAAGGTTATAAATTGTTTCACACTAACTAATTGGCGATTCATAGAAAGGATTTTTAATTTCCGTCCTCTTAAAAGCTCCTTATAAGCCGTTACATCCGTTTTTTCTGTCTTCTTAATATCTTTTTTGTTTATGAATGATAAAAAATCCTTTATATCGAGTTTATATCCTACTACGGTGCCCCAGCTTTATTATTCTTCTTCTAACATGTAATCAGTGAACGCTTCTATGTAGTCAGCGTTTTTCATTCCGTCCAACTCCCTTAAAACGAATATTTCGTTTTTTTAATTTAATCATAAATGGCCTAATGCCAGCGTCGATGCAATCAGGGGTAAAGTAATCCTTAGAGTTAGGGATTTACTATAGATTACGATAGACCATTAAACACATGTGGTGTGTACAATCACCTAATGTGCGAATGAGAGCACTTATTTTGTAGTCACAAAAACGGTCTATTTAGATACAAATCCAAACTTGCTTTGTTTTCATGCAAAACACGCTAAATATGGTGTAACAAAATACTGTCACATAATTTCTGTGTAACAATATTTAGTTAAAATCCTTTGTGATACACCTAAATTTGCTTGTTGTTTCGTTATTATAGGTGCTTACTTTGCCTCTGGTTACAAGAATGCTGGGACTGGGTCTCAAAAGAGAAGCCCCAAAAGATAAGAGAAGGAAAAGATGGAGAAAAATAGGATTTAAGCTAGATGGGACAAGGCTTCAAGGTATTTCAGATCATCGCAATAGGTGTAGCTTTTTCAAGAATATGGGTAGGGCTGCATTATCCTTTTGATGTAGTTACAGGGATTTTAAATGGAGTGATAATAGTATTACTTACACATTACGTTTTATTCAAGCTAAAACCTATAACTTCACTAATTAAAAGGCTAATTTTCCAAGGACAAGGTTAATAAATAAGCAGCATAAAAGGACATTCCAAATTGGGAGATCCTTTTTCAATGCCGATAACATCTCATTATAGTAACTAGTTTTGTATAAAGTATGCATACTTTTTAAACCTAATATTGCGACTTAAAATTAAGGTGTTGTAAACAATGATTTTTACAAACTTTACAAAACTGTGTGCATAATGGGGCAATAGATTTTGAAAAATAGCTACAACGTGTAATATACTTTTTCAGATTAATCCGGGCCACTTGATGTTAACGGTCTTTTTATTTTAAAAATACACGAAAACAAGAGATATACAACGGAATTTTAAGAATAATTAAATTAATTACGTTTTCATGGGTGATGTTCTCGCTTTCATGGTGAATGGTTACGTTTTCATTGGCTTTGATTAAAAAAACTTCAAATTATATAATATAACCATAGAAACGAAATAGAAAAGAGCAAAAAGACTAATTTCTTAAAATAAAATTATAGATAAGGGATGGTGTAAAAATGGTATTGACAATGATTAACAATCAATGGCGTATTTTTGATACAAAAGAAGAAGCTGCAAAAGCTGTAGCAAAAGAAGTGCGTGGGCATAAAATAAACAACGAAACAGACAATTTGTAGGAAGTTAACTACTAAATTGTCTGTTTTTATTTTGTAATAAAATAAAATCGACTATAAGCTTCTGGTTAGATGTCTAAGAGTACTTACTACTTATACAAGTATGGGAACCAAAAAACATTTGTAAAATATCCCCGACTATCACCTCTACCCGTTCAAGAAGAAGGTTCTTTTTGGTGGTCTTTTCAATGTACGAAAATAACGATTATTATACAATGAAAAAGGTAGATTACGGCCATTAATGTAGATTTAAAAAGTTTGATCAAATTAATACAAATAACCTTGATAAATGAACAAATAGAAGAGCATGTTTTGAAAAAAGGATTGATCAAAATATGCTCTTAACATCTTCAATTGAATGATTACTTTATAAAAAGAATTGATCATTTTTAGTGGTGCCTTTTAACCTAAAGCCCCCAATTATCTTAAGAAATAGCACTTAAATAAGGCATTAGTGAAACTTCTACTCCTTTTGTGATTAATTGAATGAAATCACGATAATCTTTTGTTGTGTGAGCTTTATCTAACGCTTCATAATAAGCTAATCGGTTTTCCACTTTAAGAACAACTGCAGGAAAACCTGCTTTCATCAATTCTAAATTTAAAAGAAGGCAGATGTACGCCCATTCCCATCAATGAACGGATGGATGCCAAAGAATATTGCATGCAGCATAGCTCCTCGCTCCACTGGATGTAACTTTTGCGCCTCGTTGTCAGACCACTTCATCAACTGTTCCATTTGTTCAAACATCTAATTTCTCCCTATGCGTCGTCCTAATTTCTTATCTCAATTTCACACTACCTGCAAACCGTTAATCTTCATTGGTTTGCAAAAGTAGTTCCCTTTCATTTGTTAGACGAGCGGACTCTACTGCTAACCTTTTTCCCAACGCAATTACTTCTGTTTCGATTTCGCTAATCTCCTGTTTTAATATCTCGATTTGCTTAATAAATTCCACTTCTAAATTATCAGCTTTAATCAGCTTTTCATCTACTAGAATCTCTGTTTCTATTTGTTCTGGATCATATGTAGCTTTTCTTGAAAAAAGTGAGAAAAGACCTGTTCTTTTATTAAGTTCGAAACTTTTTCGTAAAACATTTCCTGCTTGTCTATCCATCTTTCGATATAACCGATGATTTTTTATCTTTTCTTCTATTATTTCAATTTGTCTTTCTCGATCGGCTTTTGATGTAGTCCCTTTCAATAATTCCCTTTCGATTTGATTAATCGTATTGTGAAGTGCGTGTGTTTCCATGATCACATTCTGTCTTCTTTCAAATTCAGAAAATAATTGATCCAGAATCTCATCATTATATTTGTTTCCTTTTGCATTCCCGCTATTTTGTTGCGGGATCGATTTTAGAGCTAGCTTAACTTGTATATCGGAAATGGTCTCTCCTCTTTCAAGTGCTAACAAAACCATATGGATTTTAAATACACTAAGGAATGGTAATCTCTTCTTTCTCCCTTCAACATAGATCTCCAAATACCCTTCTAGCATTCTGACATAATATCTTAGCGTCGAATTAGCGATGTGAAAAAATTTGTCAGAACAATCTGTCGTTGAATACATCGTAGTAGGATCCAGTGCTAAAATCTCTTCATCGTATAGTTTTGAATGAAACTCTTTGTCCAAAAGCAATGAAGCAAATAAAGCATCGGAATGAAGTGCATCAGTAACAAAAACCTTATTACTATTGAATCTTTCTGACACGGAACCCCTCCTTTTAACGCTAGTTTAACGTTATCTTATTTTTATCTATAACACATAATCCATTGTTAAGCGTTAAAGCATCGTTAATTACAGTTTACCTATTATATAAGGGTGAAGCAACTATATCTGTAATTGCAATGAGAAAAGTAAAACAGTATTAAACTAGTCTGAACTAGTTTAATACTGTTATCACGTTAAATCTGAACTAGTTTAGACTAGTTCAGGCAAACAAAAGCTTTATTTGGTTATTCGATTTAAAAAAAACGAAATATAGACAACGTTAAGTAGGCGCTAACTAATCGGTAGAAAAAGCAATTAGCGATGAATTATCTGCGAATACAAACCTTAAGGTTGCTGCAAATTATCGATAAATCGACGTTAACAGTAATTTAACGGTAATTTGAGGTAGTAAGAAAACAGTAAGGGAGTGTGTGTTGTCTAGTGTTTGTGAAATTTAGTTGTTGTGCCTATCGTTAAAATGGCGGCAACGTCAATTTATCGCTAGAAAATAATTGACTTTGCGGGCGGGTATGGATATATTGGATAATAAAGTAGACTAGACTAGATTAGTCCAGGGGAGGAAGACCGTGACAAAACTTGATTTCTTATTTAAGAAGGATTATTTAATAGCAGGAGTAGATAGTGGAAACATTTCTAATAAAATTACGTATATCGATCAAAAAGGAAACGTTGTTTCTTTAAATATAGCGAGCATCATAGGAGAGAACGCTGAGACAACAGCTGAAGATATGCCAGATGAAAGCAGGGATAAATTGTTTCCCGATGATATGATTCTTCATTTACATATCAAAAGTAATGCCTTGCCTAAGAATCGAACGAATGCTTATTACACAGTAGGGGAATATGCGCAAATTGCTACGAATAACAAAGAGAACCTAAGAGAAACAAACAGTGAGGCTAGAGATAAACTTGGAAATGAAATCCATGTCGTGACAACGTTAGCTGGCTTAGCTTTAGCTGCCTGGAAATCAGGTAAAGAAAATAAAGTGGACGTTCCTTTGAGTTTTGGACTTCCAATCGAAGAAGCAAAACAAGCGTCTGCAGAAAAAATTAACCTTTATAAAGGTACGCATGAAATTACTGCTGTAAAAGGGCCTTATAAAGGGAAAACTATAACGATCAATATTTCTGATGTCCAGCTTAATGTGGAAGGGGTAACAAGCTACTTAGCTTTAGCTTTCGACCTAGTAGATGGCGAAGTGGTGGAAACAGAGTTTTCCTCGCAAATTCATAATGAGTTTGCGATAGCGGACCTAGGGGCTGGAACATTGGATTTAGCTTTGTATGATGAAAATGGTCTAAATTCAACTAAATCGACAAACTATTCAATCGGAACAAATAAATTTATTGATTCGATCATGAATGAGGCGGCTAACCTTGAAGAATTTGCAAGCATTCGAGCGCGTTTTGAAAGAGTGAGCAAAACACCTAAAATCTCATTTACACGTGAAGAATTCATGAGAAAATTTATAAAGCCTGAAATTGAAAAAATGATTAAGAAGCCTAAATATACTCCTGTATTTAAAGCAACTTGGCAATCTAAAACAGGAGATATCACGAAAATCGTTGAAAAATATACAGAAGAATATGCAGAAGAAGTAAAAGATAAAATCATCCGATATTTCGTCGATACAAATGTCGGTCAGATGATCATTGTCGGTGGCGGACTTCTATTTGCCCATCAATATTTAGAAGAACTGAAAGATGAAGATTGTCTATTTCCTCCGAATATTGAGGAAGCTAGTTTCTTTACTAGTAAAGCGTATCTCTTAAAAAATATCATTGCTGAAATTGAAAAACAGACAATAGAAGCATGAGAATTCTGAGAAAAGGAATGGCACACTCTTTTGCATTCCTACAAGGTGGTGGTAACGTTGTCGAAGGGCAAAATGGTTCCAGGCAAAGGCTTTCAATATACCCCTAAAACTACGATTGAGTGGGCTGATGAGTTTAATGAATTATTAAACCAGTATAGCAGCCGAAATGAACTTATGAGTACACTTTTAGAAGAAGGATTAAGGGGGCGGAATGGATCGTATAAGGAAAACGGGATTTTTATTCCTATGGAGCCCTTTACGAATGATCAATTAGCCCTACTGAAAACGGATGAAGGAAAGAGAATCCTATATAATGTCGTTTCTTTAATGCTCGGGAATCCTGAAAGCGCGACTTTTGCCAGTCAAATGGTGCATCAGGCTTCTCGACAAATCAAGTCAACGGACGTGAACACGGATAGCGAAAGTGCTGAGAAGGAAAATGAAGGTGTAACAGAAACCAGTGAGGCTCTTTCTAAATTGTTGAAAATGGGTAGAATGACGAATTTAAAAGGTTGAAACATGAGTCTATTTTTTTCTTAAAGTTTTGCTAGATTGGAGACCAACAATATGTTGGTCTTTTATTTATGGTTATTTATCGATATGACCTATATCAGTTCTTTTTTTCAGTATTATTTAAAGTTCAATCGCTAACAAAATAAATACTACTTGTTATTTCCAAAATTATGATTTAAAATTCAAGTGTACTAATACTCGTAGTACACTCAGTGCATAGTGAGGGTGATTTTGATTGTTTGAATTAGATATGAGAAGTAGACAGCCGATCTACGAACAGTTGGTTGATAAATTGAAGGAGCTCATTATTAGTGAAGTGTTAAAACCTGATGAGCAGCTTCCATCCGTTCGTACCTTGGCAGGACAGTTAACCATTAATCCTAATACGATCCAGAAAGCCTATCGGGAGCTAGAAACACAGGGATATATCTACTCGGTGAAAGGAAAGGGAAGCTTTGTGAATCCAACTAGTCTTGTTAAGAATTCTGAAAAATTAGTCAGCGTTATAAAGGAACTAAAAAAACTACTTTCTGAAGCTATGTACCTTGGAGTGAAGCCGGAGGAGCTAATCGAGCTTATTCATGATTTGGAGTCGTCGGTAGGGGGAGGGGAAAATGATGATTGAATGTAAGAAGGTATATAAAAAATATGAAGGAAATGAAGCCGTTCAGGCAGTGGATTTACAGGTGAAACAGGGTTCAATCTATGGTCTGTTAGGTTCGAATGGTGCTGGAAAAACAACACTATTAAAAATAGTAGCTGGCATCCTTAAACAGGATAAGGGAGATGTATTGATTCATGGCACGCCTGTATTTGAGAACGTTGATATGAAGAAAAAAATCATATTCCTTCCAGATACTCCATACTTTTTTTCTCAATATACGTTGAGGACCATGGCTAGTTTTTATTCATCGATTTTTCCTGATTGGAATGAGGAACGATTCCAAAATCTTCAGGGTATTTTTGAAATCGAGATGGATAAGAAGCTTCATAAATTTTCAAAAGGGATGAGGCGTCAAGCTGCATTTTGGCTGGCATTCTCGGCTATGCCAGATGTACTGATTATGGATGAGCCATTTGATGGTCTGGATCCAGTCATAAGGAAAAAAATAAAAAACCTGATGATACAGGATGTTGCTGAAAGAGAAATGACTGTTTTAATCTCGTCACATAATTTGCGTGAAGTAGAAGATATTTGCGACCATGTTGGTATTCTACATAAGGGGAGCGTTCTACTTGAAAAAGATTTGGATGATTTGAAATCAGACGTCCATAAAATACAGGTTGCTTTTAAAAATGAACCAAGAGAAGAATGGCTTCAAGAAATGAAGATCCTTCATTATGAACGTAGGGGAAGTGTGTGGCTATGTGTGGTTCGTGGCAAAGAGTCTGAGGTAGAATCACACTTTGATACGTATAATCCGATCATCTTTGACATGCTTCCGCTCACATTGGAGGAAATTTTTATTTACGAAATGGGGGAAGTAGGCTATGCCATCGAAAACATCTTGGTTTAATAAAGAAATATGTATGCAAATCTTTCGAAATATGGGCTGGATCGGCATCGTTTATTTTCTAGGATTAGTTTTTGCGCTACCATTAAAGATGTTGATGATGCATACAAATGACGAATACATATATTATCAGGAAATAAAAAATCCATTTTCTTATCTTTTTGAAATTCAGTATGGACTAATGTTAATTATTCCTGTGCTTCTAGCAATCTTTTTATTTTTGTACGTACATTTGAAAGATTCCGCTGATTTTCTACATAGTCTACCCATAAGTAGAAAAGTTTTATTTAATCACTATGTAGGAATGGGAGTTGCGTTTTTAACGATTCCTGTTCTAGTTATTTCTTGTTCTGTTTTCATTTTCAGAAGTGTACTTGATTTAGGGATGCTTATTTCAATAGAAGAAATTCTAATTTGGACAGGAATTACATGGTTATTTCCTTTATTTATTTTCTTTTGTGCGGTTTTTGTGGGAATGATTACAGGTATGGCCATTCTCCAAGGGGTACTCACATATCTTTTATTGTTGTTTCCAACGGGTATATTGGTGTTAGGGGCCTTTAATATTAAGGATTTTGTACATGGCTTCTCGTATGAGTATTATCTCAGCTCAAAGATAGAAACCTATTCACCCATCCTCTATGGAGCGTCTTTTGAAAACCGCGGGATGAGTATCTTTGCTGCCCTTCTGTACAGTGGATTAATCGTCGTCCTTTATTTTGCTTCATTATGGTTGTATAAAAAGCGACACACAGAAGCAGCCTCGAGTGCAATGGCGTTTCGTGCTATTAAACCGATTTTTATCTATGGGGTGGCATTATGTGTGATGCTTTTCTGTGGAATGTATTTTGGTGAAACGCAAAATAGTAGAGGATGGCTTATTTTTGGATATATTGCGGGCTCTTTACTCGGGTATTTCGGAGCGAAAATGATTATCGAGAAAACATGGAGGGTGTTTGGAGAATATAAAAGATATCTCTACTTTGCAGGATCAGTCGGATTGATATTGGTATTGTTTCAATTCGATTTTACTGGATTTGAAAAGAAAGTTCCAGAATTTAATGAGATTAAGCAAGTGTATATAGGTAATAGTATTTATGGATATGCAGATAGTGACGAGTTAGGTCAAACAAATTATTTAAAGAAAAGTGAAAATATTCAAAATGTCCTTGCGCTGCACAAAACGCTTATTAATGAAGAGGTGAAGACCAGGAAAGAAAATAGGTATGACGATAATCTGTTTTTCTTTTACGAGCTGGAGAATGGCAAGAAATTAGTTCGCCAATACAATGTGCCTAAGAATCATTCTCTAACGCATCTTTTAAAACCAATCTATGAGTCTAAAGAATATAAAGAATTGATTTATCCAATATTGAGCTTAGATGCGACAAAGGTTGATAAAATTGCCATTTCTTCAAATGCACCGGTAAATAAAGGGGCCTCCATAACGGAGCAAAAACAAATTCTTGATAGTATAGCCGCATTAAGAGAGGATCTGCGAGCTGAAACATATGAAGAAATGATGGATGAATCAAGAGGTTATTCAGGTATAGAACTATTACTTAATAATGATAAACGTCTTTATATAGAATGGATGCCTGACTATGAAAATTTTGAAAGATGGCTCAAACAAAATAATATGATAGAAAAATCAAGAGTTACAGCGGATGATCTTTATCAGGTTTGGATAGCTCCGCGTAAAGACATTGATCAGAATTTGTTCCATTCTTATAGCAACGAAGAACTAATAAAAGAGTTTAAATCAAAAAATTCAGTGTTAAAAGTCAAAGATAAGCAAGAAATAGAAATGGTTTTGGAAAACAGTAAATGGCCTAGTGACGGAGAATATGTCATATTGTTTGTTTATGAAAATGGTAATTCTGTTGAGCTTATGGATTTTATCCATAATAAAATGCCTGACTTTGTTATGGACCATTTTGAAAAATAACGCAAAGATTGGATGAGGAAGATGACAAATTGTGAGCTTCTAGATGGAAATTTTGCTGAAATGTATCAGCGATATTCTAAAAAGCTCAATAGAATGATCTTTAATATGACGAAAGATGCTTATCTTGCAGAAGACGTTGTTCAAGAAACGTTTATTAAAGCTTTTAGTAAAATGGAAACAATCAAAGATTCCGAAAAAATAGGTGCATGGCTGACCGTCGTTGCTAAAAGAACGGCTATTGATTATTTGAGGAAAGAAAATCGATATCTGATTTCACCGCTTGAGGATGGTCAGCTTTTCGTTGAATCGATTAATAGTTCTGTAGAACAAGCAGCCGAATTAATGGAGATAATGGAAGCTGTCCGATTGCAAATAAGCGGGTGGGATTCAGATAAAAGAAAAGTGTTTCTATTAAAATCCTTTCATGGCTTAAAAGAAGAAGAAATATCCCAACAAATGAATATAAAAACGGGCACGATTAAAACATGGATTTTTCGTTCTAGGAAAAGTTTGAAGGAACAACTAAGGGTGGATTTGTATTAAATGCAAATTATAAACTTGCAGTAAGCTTAAAATGACCATTTTGAATGATCGTAGAAATGCTGCTAAATGGTATGTCCATTTGGGGAATTGCTTCATCCATTTAATTTAAAAGATAAATTAATAGAAGAAATTATAAAAAAATGAATCAGAGCACCCCTCTTTTAATGAAGTGGGTTTTTCTGATAAAGTTCATTTAGAGTAAAAAGGATAATCCATTTAGTTTATATCATTAAAGTATACTTTTTATCACTATATAACATTAAAGTGTGTACTTGTTAAAAATCATGATGTGTCTAATAATAACAATAGCAACCATCAATGTAGCATCATAGGTAGAGAGACCCTCTATAGTGATGATAAGTTAGGAGGAAATTATGGAACTAAGAGTTGCAGCAGTGCAATACCATCTACATACAATAAGCTCGTTTGAAGAGTTCGCCAAACAAGTAGAACATTATATGAAAACAGCTGAAGAATTTGATACAGACTTTATCTTATTCCCAGAATTCTTCACTACACAACTACTGTCCATTGGCGATAAACAAGGACAAGCTTTGACGATTCAAGATCTTCCAGACTTTACAGAACAATATCTATCTTTATTTAAAAAGTTAGCGAAGCAAACAAATATGCATATTATTGGGGGAACTCATGTCGTCCGTAAAGGCGATAAATTATATAACGTTGCTCATCTATTCTATCCAGATGGAAGAGTGGCAGAACAGGCAAAGCTCCATCTTACTCCAACGGAAATCAAAGAATGGAATATGGCTCCAGGTGAAAAATTAGAAGTTTTTGAGACGGATAAAGGTACCATTGCCATGTTGACTTGCTATGACATTGAGTTTCCAGAAATCGTTCGAATGGCGAAGGCTAAAGGTGCCGATATCATTTTCAGTCCTTCTTGTACCGATGACCGTCACGGCTTCCATCGTGTTCGTTACACCAGCCATGCAAGGACAATCGAAAATCAAGTCTATGTCGTAACGACAGGCACTGTAGGGGCGCTGCCTACGGTTGACTTTATGCGAGCGAATTTTGGCCAAGCAGCAGTGATCACGCCAAATGATATTCCTTTTCCACCACGTGGTATTCTAGTAGAAGGGGAAATCAATCAAGATATGATCGTAACAGCGGATTTGAATTTGGAATTGTTATACCGTGTTCGTGAAAGTGGTTCCGTTACTACATGGCGTGATCGCCGAACCGATTTATATCCAGATTGGTGAGCTAAAAAGAGCCACTGCACAAATAGTAGGGGTGAATCATGTGTATCGAAAAGAGTTTTTCGTCTTCAATCAGAATCGTCCGATCCCAGCTGTGATCCGAAATTATCAAGAAAAGGACTTTTCAGATTTAATCGCTGTTCAACAAGCGTGTTTTCCGCCACCATTTCCATCTGAATTATGGTGGAATAGGGAACAATTACAAAATCATGTTACATTATTCCCTGAAGGGGCTCTTTGTATGGAGATTGATGGTCAAGTGGTGGGTTCAATGACCAGCTTGTTGGTTGATTTTGATTCCAAGCATCCAGAACATACATGGGAAGCGATTACGGATAATGGGTATATTCGGAACCATAATCCAAAAGGAAATACGCTCTATGTCGTAGATATTAGTGTGAGTCCCTCTTATCGAAAACTAGGATTAGGAAAATGGCTGATGTTATCGATGTATGAAGTCGTCGTTTATAAAGGACTAGAGCGATTACTAGGTGGAGGAAGAATGCCTGGTTATCATAAAAAAGTGCATGAAATGACGCCCGATCAATACTTAGAATCTGTCGTAAAAGGGGAACTAAAAGATCCTGTTATCACGTTTCTTCTCCAATGTGGCCGAACCCCTGTTCAAGTTGTGGCGAATTATTTGAAAGATGAAGAATCATGTGATTTTGGGGCATTAATGGAGTGGAAAAACCCCTTTTTCTTACCAATATCGGAACAAGGAGAGAGCTGAAAAATGGAATATTACAGAATTACAAGTATACAAGATCCTTACTTCAAACAATTGCATCAATTAATGCAAAATGTATTTCCTGCAGATGAAGTGTTAGAATACGATTTGTGGAAAGAGCCTTTGGAAGACCCAGACATTCGTGTGTTTGTTGCTGTTGATGACAACAAAGTCGTAGGCGCGACAGAGTATCGCTATTATAAAGAATTTAATGTGGCGATGACAGATTTTACAATCATCGGTCAAGATGGGCAAGGGATTGGTCCATTTTTAGCGAATAGAAGATTAGATGATTTGAACGCTTTAGCGGCGGCTAATGACAAAGAGTTATTTGGGATGTTTGCTGAAATCTACGATCCTTACCAAGTAGAGCATTATGAATTTGGCATGATTAAGTCGATGAATCCATATGTCCGCCGTGAAGTCTTATCTCATCTTGGGTATAAGCGTCTAGACTTTCCTTATGTTCATCCATCTTGGAGCAATGATGGGGAAGCTGTAACAGGACTCGATCTTTGTTTTCTGCCAATGAATAAAAGTACTAATGAACTTCAAACAGATCTTATCGTAACGTTTTTGAAACAATATTATTCTATTTTACCAAATAAACCAAAATCATGGCACACTATGGTTGATAGCTTAGAAACGAAGGAAATGGTCAAACTATTATCTTTTTAAGAAATCGTAACTATTATAGTTTTTAGATAGCAAAATGGAATAGTAGATACCCCTGCCTCTTTAGAAGCAGGGGTATTAATATGACTATATGTATAACCGCAGTACAAGTACTGCGGTAAGGTGATACTTATGTTCATCCATCCTAATTAACTCCATGCATGAAAATGGAATGAGATAGCATTCTTCGATGTTTTTTGTCATTATTTACACAAAAAAATGCTCTTCCTTTTAATTTGTTCGACTAACTCCTCAAGCTCATAATCATCCAAATCAAAGATTTTTTCACTTAATTCTGGCCAGACATGAAGCACATCATTTTCATAACTTGCTCGATCTATTTCGCTCAAAAAATATTGTCGGAACAGTCTGGCCATGTTTGTCACCTTTCTTTAAAGGAACATTCCAGATTCCTTTCATCAAATCATTTTTCGTTTATTCCTTTAAACATTTGTGGTTTGTTTCCCTTTTTCTACAGCGTGCCCGCCAAATTCATTTCGTAGTGCGGCTACTACTTTTCCTGTAAATGTATCATTATCTAATGAGCGATACCGCATCAATAGTGACATAGCGATTACAGGTGTAGCGGTTTGTAAATCGAGAGCCGTTTCGACGGTCCATTTCCCTTCACCAGAAGAATGCATAGTCCCTTTGATTTCTTCGAGTCTGGAATCTTTAGAAAATGCATGTTCGGTTAACTCCATAAGCCATGAACGAATAACCGATCCGTTATTCCATACTTTTGCTACTTTTTCAAAATCATAATCAAACTCGCTTTTTTCTAATACCTCGAAACCTTCGCCGATGGCAGCCATCATTCCATACTCAATCCCATTGTGGATCATTTTTAAAAAGTGACCACTGCCAGCTTCTCCTGCGTATAAATAGCCATTTTCTACAGCTGTATCCCGAAAGATAGGTTCCACTATATTCCAGGCGCTCAAATCTCCGCCAACCATGTAACAAGCTCCATTACGGGCACCTTCCATCCCACCAGAGGTTCCAACATCTAAAAATCTGACCCCGAATTTCTTTAAATTATTGTAGCGACGAATGGAATCTTTATAGTGGGAATTACCAGCTTCAATGACAATATCACCGTCATATAAAAATGGGGTTATTTCGCTAAGCACGGAATCAACAACCGAATGGGGAACCATGATCCAAAGAATTCTTGGTGATTCTAATGATTTAACGAGTTCGATAATGCTAGATACTCCTATAGCTCCGGACTTTTCCATTTCGCTAACTGAGTTTGCATTTAAATCGAAGGCTACTACTTCGTGATTGTGGTCCAATAGATTTTGACCGATATTTAATCCCATTTTCCCTAAACCAATTAAGCCGACTTTCATGTTAATTCCCTCCCGAACGCCCATTATATTTGAGAAAATAATCTGCTTACTATCTCTAAGCTATCACATGATTTTATAGCGCTCTAAACTCTCGCATAGAACGGTCACATCACTAATGAGATCTCCTTCTGTTATTTAGGTGATATAGTTGTATGGATCTTTTCGTCTAGAGATTTTTATTTATTTAGAATTGTCTTACCAGTAGTATAATGGTGATAAGTCTAAATTGTAAGTACGCACTTTTTTATTATATAGTATAGAAAAATATACTCGGGTTCAGATTATTCAGATTCACAAAGTGTAGGATATACAATTTGTTTTAAGATCATTGATTAGAGAGTCTTAGTAATTTTGAATTAGTTGATATAGCTAAATTAATAGTTTGAATATTATTATAATTGACTTTATTATATTAATTACTAGGTGATAAGAAAATAAT
Source organism: Paenibacillus sp. FJAT-29882 (assembly GCF_001510645.1). GTDB lineage: Bacteria > Bacillota > Bacilli > Bacillales > DSM-1321 > Peribacillus. Next base: position 98,906 of record NZ_LMVB01000006.1, read on the forward strand.
CTTCTATTCATTAGCAAATGGTATTTTAGAGAAATGTAAAATAATCGATAGGAACGAGGATTATATGAAATTCAAAACACAGGTCATTACATGTTTTGGTATTATTTATGGGATATATGCGATATTTAGTGTTTATCACTGGACTAGTATGAATAACTATGAACAGGATATTAGAAATTATATAAAAAGCTACAGGATACTTAATTTGACTCACTCTATACAGGAGGGATTGAATGTTTACAGCAAAGAATCCAGAGAATTGTTTGCAAATCCACCTAGTGAATTTAATGAACAGTTTACAAAAAATCGCGATCATGCCCTCCAAAATGTAAATAAAGCAATCGATGCCCATCAAGAATTGGATGGAAGCAAAGAATCACAAGAAATGGTGAAGCAATTAAAAACTATCGTTAAAACAAATTCTGAATTAGATAAAGAAATGGATGTACTCCTAAGAACAGGGAAAAAAGAGGAGATAACTCAACTGTACTGGGATCAGGGGCGAGAAACTAGAGATACAATGATTACACTTTCTAATCAACTACAAACTTTGCAAAATGAAAGGACCGAAAAAGAGTTAAACCAATCACTCAAGAATTATACTCAATCAACGAAAGTTACTAAAATATATATCATTTCTGATTATTTTATGGGTAGCGCATTGTTAAGTTGGATTTTGTGGAATGTCACAAGAAGACTAAACAAGGTCAGTTCTGTCATGGATGAAGTGAATTTTAATAGTTTGGAAAAATTGCCGCGTATTAATATGACAACGAAAGATGAAATTGGGAAAATTGCGGTCTCATTTAATGAAATGGCTCAAGCACTTGAAGAGCATACACTTCATGAAAAAGAGTTGAAAAATGCTACTGAAGAGCAGAGCTGGTTAAAAACAAAAGTGGCTGAATTCGCTACCATGTACTCTGGAATAGACGACCTAGAGACTTTAGGAAATCTGTTCATTACAAAACTCACGCCGATTATAGGGGCAAATTACGGTATTTTCTATATAAAACGGAGCATAGGAGATGAGGATGTTTTTCAAAAAATTGCTGCCTATGCTTATAATCAGCAGAAAATAGGAACAGATACCTTTCGTTTAGGGGAGGGACTTGTTGGACAGTGCGCATTAGAGAACCGAATGATCGTGCTTAACCAAGTTCCTAGTAACTATATTAAGATTACTTCTGGTACGGGTATGGCATCACCATCAGAAGTACTCATTATACCAGTGGAATATCAGGGAGAGGTATTGTCTGTTATTGAATTAGCATCCTTTCAATCTTTTAGTCATTTAGAACAACTGTTGCTAAAAGAGGTCATAAAGAATCTTGGTATCAACATTCAAAGTATTATAAGGCATATGCAGGTAGAAAGGCTTCTTCAAGAGTCGCAGGCATTGACGGAAGAATTACAGAGTCAATCTGAAGAGCTTCAATCACAGCAAGAGGAATTAAGAATCGTTAATGAACAAATCGAAACGCAATATGAAAATGCTGAAAAGAAAACGAGAGAATTGGAGAATGTACAAAGTATTCTAGAAGAAAAAGCACAACAGTTATCCCTTAGTTCACAATATAAATCGGAATTTCTTGCCAATATGTCCCATGAGCTGAGAACGCCACTTAATAGTTTGCTAATTCTAGCTCAAATGCTAGCAGAAAATGTCGATGGAAATCTTACAGCAAAACAGGTGAATTATGCGGATACAATCTTTTCGTCCGGAAATGATTTACTACATCTAATCAATGACATTTTAGATATATCAAAAGTGGAAGCGGGAAAAATGGAAATAACGATGAATGAGGTAAACCTTAGTGACGTGAAGAAATTTGTTGAATCACAATTTATGCCCGTCGCACGTAAGAAAAATATTCAATTTAACATCCAAATGGCTTCTAATTTGCCAATATATATTCATACTGATATACATCGTTTACAGCAAATTTTGAATAATTTATTATCAAATGCATTCAAGTTTACCAATCATGGTACAGTTTCCTTAACCATTCAAAAAGTTGAAAAAGGAATGTTTTCAAAACAGAGTGCTTTCCCCCTTTCAGATATGGAACTTGCATTTTCTGTTAAGGATACTGGAATTGGGATTCCATCAGAAAATCATGCTATTATTTTTGATGCTTTTAAACAAGCAGATGGAACAATCAACCGCAAATATGGAGGAACAGGGTTAGGACTTTCCATTAGTCAGGAAATTTCCCGCTTATTAGGTGGTTTTATTGAAGTTGAAAGTATAGAAGGTAATGGCAGCACATTTACTTTATATTTGCCTAATAATAAACACTTGAACAAATCGGTAATATCACTTTCTGAAGCAGAGGTAGCCACAGGTCTTTTGGAGGACCCTAGACTTGGACGTATCACTCCTGTTGTGCCTCCATTGCATACCGAAGAAGCACGTAAACAGTTACATGAAAGAAAAGCGTTGCTAGAAGGGAAGAAAGTACTAGTCGTGGATGACGATATGCGTAATATATTTGCCTTAACAACGGCTCTGGAGAGTTATCATGTTGAGGTGATATTTGCGGAAAATGGCAGAGAAGGAATTGCAACTTTACAAAATAATTCAGACGTTGACTTGATTCTAATGGATATTATGATGCCTGAGATGGATGGGTTTGAAGCGATTCAATTTATCCGTCAAATTCCCAAATTTCAAAGTCTTCCTATTATTGCCCTTACAGCAAAAGCAATGAAATATGACCGAAATCAATGTATTGAGGCGGGAGCATCTGATTATATTAGTAAACCGGTAAATTTGGAGCAACTTATTTCAATCATGAGGGTATGGCTATACAGATAGGTGGGAGCTTGCTGTGATGTAAGGAGTAATGACAAAAGATGAATAATAATAGACATGATGTCCATAATGAATTGGAAGAAATTGAGATTTATTTATTACTAGAAGGGATTTACCGCTATTATGGATTTGATTTTAGAAACTATACCTTACCGTTCTTAAATCGTAGAATTTGGAATCGCATACGTGAAGAGAAAGTCGCAAGCATATCAGGTTTACAGGAGAAAATTTTTCATGATCCATTCGTTATGAATCGCTTGCTTGATGATTTCTCCATTAATGTGACAGAGATGTTTCGAGATCCAAGTTTTTTTTTATCATTTCGAAAAAAAGTAGTCCCTTTTTTAAGGGACTATCCTTATATTCGTATTTGGCATGCAGGTTGTTCGACTGGAGAAGAAGTTTATTCGATGGCCATTCTTTTACATGAAGAAGGACTACATGAAAAAACGAGGATTTACGCGACGGATATGAATGAAAACGTTTTAGATGTTGGGAAGGAAGGGAAATTTCCGTTACATAAAATGCAATTATATACGAAGAATTATCTTGCATCAGGAGGGACGAAAGCTTTTTCAGAGTATTATAAAGTGCAACATGAAAATGCTATATTCCATTCATTCCTAACGAAAAACGTGGTCTTTGCACAACATAATTTAGTGACCGACCGATCATTTAATGAATTTCATGTGATTATCTGCCGGAATGTCATGATTTATTTTGATAAAGTGCTTCAAAAACGAGTATACAATCTCCTTCATGAAAGTTTAGGCTTATCTGGAATTCTTGGTTTAGGCAGTAAAGAAGCGATTAAATTTACGAGCATTGCAAACTATTATGAGGAGATTGATACGCTTGAAAAACTATACCGAAGGATCCAATAAATTTTTTTCAAATCAAGTCCATACATTAGATATTCATGAAATTGAAACGACAAGTAACGAGACAATGAGTCAAAAAGTGAATATTTTAATGGTTGATGATTATCCCAAAAACTTATTAGCCTTAGAAGCTGTGCTTAACTCCTCTGAATATAATCTGGTAAGTGCAAGATCTGGTGAGGAAGCATTAAAATGTGTGCTTAAACAGGACTTCGCTGTTATTTTATTAGATGTGCAGATGCCTGGGTTAGATGGGTTTGAAACGGCTAAACTCATTAAAGAAAGAGAAAAATCGAAGTATATCTCGATTATTTTTATAACGGCGATTAATCAAACTACAGAGCATGTTCTGCGCGGTTATAGCCTTGGTGCGGTTGACTATATCTTTAAACCTTTTCATCCTGAAACGTTAAAAATGAAAGTGCAAGAGTTTGTAAAAATTTACCAAAATCATGACAGAGTGAAACTTCAAAGTGATTTACGTCGTCGGTCTGAGCTTCAAGTCGTTAATGAACAATTAGAACGTACAACTTTTGATTTGCGAAAAAATGAAGCACTAGCTAGAGTGATTGGTGAAACATTATTAGATACGATTATTACGTTTGATGTACATGGCTATATTTTATCAGTCAATCCTGCTGTAAAAGATATGTTTGGTTATTCTATGGAGGAATTACTAGGGCAACATGTCATTAATCTTTTACCTGAAGTGAAGTATCCTAATGAGGAATCTACCCCTTTGCAAATGGAAGCTCTTCGGAAGAGTAAAGGGCAACTTCTTGAAGCCATTGCATCTCACAAAAAAGAAGGGGCGTTTCCCGTTGATGTTCAAATTGGTGAAGCGACAATAGATGACGAACATATTTATGTCCTATCGATTCGTGATATCACGGCACGGAAAAAAGCGGATAGTGAAAAAAAACAACAGTATACGATTCTTGAAAAATTGGTAGAAAAAAGAACGCGGAAACTAATGATCGCCAATGAACAGCTCCGAAAAGAAATTGAAGAGCGAAAAAAAATCGAAGAAGATCTCCGCCTCTCACAGGAACATTTTTATAAAATTTTTGAATCAAGTCCTTGTTTGATTGAGATTCGCTCATTAACAGATGGGAGATATATAAATGTAAATCCAATTTGGTTAAACAATACTGGCTATAGCTATAAAGAAGTGATGCATCAAAACAGCCCGATCTTACACCTTACGGAAAATTCCATTAATGAAGAGATTCATAGTTTGGAAACCCAAAAGAGTATTAAAAATGCAAAAATTCAATATCAGACAAAGTCTGGTGAAGTTCGTGAAGGGTTGTTATCAACGGAGATTATTGAAATTCAAGGAGAAACTTGTATTCTTAGAGTGATTACAGATATTACGGAGCGTGTTCGACTTGAAAATGAGATGGCTCGTTTAGATCGTTTGAATTTAATTGGAGTTATGGCTGCTGGTATTGCTCATGAAATTAGAAATCCCATGACTACAGTCCGAGGGTTTTTAGAATTGTCAAAAGGCGATCCTGAACATTTAAGCATTAAATATATTGATTTAATGTTGGCAGAATTAAATCGAGCCAATTCGATTATTACTGAATATCTTAATTTAGCTAAAAATAAGGTAAGTTATAAAACGCCTCAACATCTTAATCCAATTATTGAAGCACTCTATCCCTTGATACAGGCAGAGGCTTTACGGACGGGTAAGACAATCCTGCTTCAGTTGAACGAATGCCCTGAATTATTTCTAGATGAAAAGGAAATAAGCCAGTTAATTTTGAATTTATCTTTAAATGGTCTAGATGCAATGGAGTCAGGAGGAATCCTAATAATAAAAACGTATATGGAAGATCAAGAGGTTGTTTTGGAAGTGCATGATGAAGGATGTGGAATAAAGACGGAATTACTTCAAGAAATCGGAACTCCTTTCTTTACAACGAAAGACACGGGAACAGGACTGGGATTAGCAATCTGCTATAGTATTGCTAATCGTCATAATGCGGTCATTGATTTAAAAACAAGTGAGGAAGGAACCGTCTTTTTTATACGATTCAACCAACAAGAAAGAATTAGTGTAATTAACTAGCAGACGGGTAATTCTAGAACAATATGATGAAAATATTTGCTATTATACGATGATACTTTTCATATGAGCTATGGTCGGATCATTTAAGATGATTGGCTAAGAGAAAAAATGAACGATTCCTCGTTCATTTTTTCTCTTAAGTAGCCTGTTTTAGTAAAACCTTTTATTTTTTTTTTAACTTAATCATGTCTACTATTATTGAGAGGGAGATAACGGTTGGAAACCCTTACATTATTTGCGTTTCTACATGGATTTAGTTTTCTCAGGTTGGTTTGTCAAACATGTCTCTATATAATCTTTCCCCCATTCATACATAGAATCAAGGATAGGCAAGAGACTTTCTCCTCTTTCGGTTAGTGAATATTCTACTTTCGGTGGAACTACGGGAAATACTTCACGGTTCACGACGAGATCATCTTCAAGATCCCGTAGTTGACTTACAAGCATTCGTTGTGTAATACCTGGCATCATAGATTTTAATTCACCAAACCGCTTCGTTCCCTCTTTCCCCAGATGCCACATAATTAGCATTTTCCATTTACCGCTAATGATTGATAGTGTTAATTCCTTCTCGCAGTTAAACGTCTTGTCAATAGGATGTCTCAATTGTTTTCCCTCCATATAATTGGATTGAATAACCTGAACAATAGTGTGCTTTTCTATACTATATAATAAAAAAGTGCGTACTTACAATTAAAGTGTTCGAATATTATAATAATTTTAGAAGGGTTCACAATAAATTTATAGTCGGTACATTCAATCATATGTAAAAATATAAGGGTTTTGCTAAAAAACGGGAGGGAATAGCATGAATGGTGTAGCGGTTCCACGTGATATCAATGTAGATGAAAATGCTTTTAAAACTTTAAATCCATTGGAATTGGATTCGTTGACATTTGTTTTGTTTGGAGCAACAGGAGATTTAGCTAAACGAAAAATTTACCCGTCTTTATTTCATTTATTTTTAGATGGAAAAATGCCTAAATCCTTTACAATTATAGGCTTAGGAAGAAGAGAGTGGTCTGATCAAACATTTCAAATGCATGTAGAAAAATCATTGCAAACATTTTCTAAGCGGTTAAAAAATGAGGACGCTTCCAAAATGAGTGAATTTCTAAGTGCATTTCGTTATAGTTCGTTGGATGTTACGGATCATGACGGGTATAAGCAGGTACTTGGCATGGTTCAGAAACGCGAAGAAGAGTTGGGGATCCCTGAAAATCGGCTGTTTTATTTATCTGTCGCACCAGAGTTCTTTGATGTGATTTCTCAGAACATAAAAAAAAGTGGATTAGGGTCCATTAAAGGATGGAAGCGTCTTGTCATTGAGAAACCATTTGGACACGATTTGAAATCAGCTCAAGCATTAATTACAAAGCTAAGCGAAGCATTTGAAGTAGATGAAATTTATCTGATTGATCATTATCTTGGAAAGCCAATGGTCCAAAATATGGAATCTATCAAGTTTGCAAATCCTATGTTTCAATCATTATGGAATAATAAACATATTGCTAATGTACAAATCACGGCAAGTGAAACCGTTGGTGTAGAAGAGCGGGCCGGATACTACGACCAAGTAGGGGCGATTCGTGATATGGTCCAAAATCATATGTTGCAACTCGTCATGATGACAGCCATGCAGCAACCAACACGGATCAGCGCAAACGAAATTCGTAATAAGAAGAGAAAAGTCATGGAATTCCTTAGGCCATTACTGAAGGCCGAAGTAGTGAGGGATGTGGTCCGCGGCCAATACGAAAAAGGGTACATGAATGGCGAACTAGTTCCAGCCTACACAGATGAACCTAGCATTGAGGGTACCTCAATGAATGATACATTTATTGCTGCTCGTTTGTGGATTGATGATCCATTTTGGAGTGGAGTTCCATTTTATATACGAACAGGAAAAAGGATGAAGGAGAAGTCTACAAGAATTGTGATTGAATTTAAAAATCCAATAAAAGATTTATATCAGGAAAAAAACGAAGAAACAGCTCCGAATCTCCTAATTATTGAAATCGGTCCGAACGAAGGAATTTCCATACAATTCAATAGTAAAAATCCATTAAACCATGGAAAAAACGAGCCTGTTACAGGGAGATATTTGGCTAACAAAAAAAGTATGCCAGAAGCTTACGAGCTCCTGTTATCTGATGCTCTGCATGGGGATTCCACTTTTTTTGTTCAATGGAAAGAGGTTGAGTTATCTTGGAAATGGGCGGAACCTATCTTAGAGGCATTTGAGGAAAATAATCTTCCGCTTCATTTATACCCGTCAGGTTCCATGGGTCCAGAAGCATCTGAACAATTATTACAAGAGGACGGATTCAAATGGTGGTAGGTAACCAACGCTGTTAGAAAAAACACTAAAATAAATTACCGACGGAGTGAACTCTGATTACAAGTACGACATAAAAGAAATACAACTTGAACGTAGATGTTGTGATATCCCTTAGATGTATAGTGGAAGTTTTTCAGGTTAATGGGTATATAACAGTGGTAGGGAATGGAATGTATGTTTGTGTTAAATGTGATGGACATTTGAAAATATTTGATGTCGGGAGGGAACGAGAAATGAAGGCAAGAGTAGCCATCAATGGTTTTGGCCGAATCGGTAGACTCGTGTTCCGTAAAGCAATCTTGGATGAAACTCTTGATGTAGTAGCAATCAACGCAAACTATCCTGCTGAAACTTTAGCTCACTTAATAAAATATGATACTAGCCATGGTAAATTCGAGGGAGATGTGGTTTCTTGCGATCAAGCCTTAATTGTAAATGGGCACCGCATTCAGTTATTAAGCAGTATGGATCCGAGAAGTCTACCTTGGGAACAACTTGATATAGATATCGTTGTTGAAGCCACAGGGAAATTTAATTCGAGGGAGAAAGCCGCTTTTCATCTGGATGCAGGGGCTAAGAAAGTCATTTTAACGGCTCCAGGGGAAAATGCAGATGTGACCATAGTCATGGGTGTTAACGAGCATGATTTAGAAATTGATAAGCATTTTATCATCTCAAATGCTTCGTGTACCACGAATTGCCTTGCACCTGTAGTAAAGGTACTGGATGAACAATTTGGTATTGAAAATGGATTAATGACGACCGTTCATTCGTATACAAATGACCAAAAAAATCTTGATAATCCTCATAAAGATTTACGTCGTGCCCGTGCCTGCGGCCAAAGCATTATCCCAACGACGACCGGTGCCGCGAAAGCACTTTCTCTTGTGTTGCCGCAATTAAAGGGCAAAATGCATGGTATCGCGCTTCGTGTCCCTACTCCCAATGTGTCACTTGTGGATATCGTCGTCGACCTGAGACAGGACGTAACGATGAATGATATCAATGATGCCTTTCAATCTGCTGCAAATGGCTCTTTACATGGGATTTTGGAGTACACGACTGAACCGCTGGTTTCTATTGACTTTAATTCAAATCCCCATTCAGCTATTATTGATGGACTATCTACGATGGTGATTGGAGATAGAAAAGTGAAGGTGCTAGCATGGTACGATAATGAATGGGGATATTCAAACAGAGTCGTGGAGCTTGTAAAAATTGTTGCGGAGGAATTGAAAATTTTATCCCAAATTAAGGTCGGGTAGGATAAAAGAAAAGAGTGATATTATTGTCAGTTCTTGCCCCAGCGAGGACTGACTCGTCATTTCTTATACGTTAATTTGCTCATGGAATTAGAATGTGAGAAAACGGGGAACATATCCAGTTGTTGATCGGTGCCAATAATAGCGAGTCCCTGTGCCTTCTTGTCAATATGTCCCATCAAATTTATCTCCTACATTATAACTTTAGATACTATATGATAATAAAGTGCGTACTTACTTATTGATATTATACGAGTTATAATGATTAGTACACGGATTATCCTAAATATTAAATATGTTATAGCTCGAATAAATGAACTGGTACAGAAACCATGTTCAATCGAATGAATGTTTATGAAGGAGATTAGAAGCTTTGTACAATCTACTTAATTGACCTTTTTTGTAGTATATAAGATCAGAATATAGTAAGCGCTTTCTTTTTTATTTTGATTATTTAAATATAGAACAGGAGAATGCTACCATGGAGAAGAAATATTGTATTCATTGCAAAACTCTTTATACGAAAGTGACAATATGCTATGTGTGTGGAAAAAGTGAATTCCAAGAAATAAAAATTGATGTTCAACGTCAATCTCAGTCAGAAATAAAGGGATGAACTCGATTACTAGTCATTTCACAAATATCTGGAGAAGGATTACAAATTAGCTAACTTGTCTTTTAATTAGCGATGATGGAGCTAACTGCTAGGAATATGAGGCTTAAGATAATGGCCATTTGTATGAAACAAAGGAATAAACGAACATTCAAATACAAGATCCGACAAAGTATGTTTTGGTGAATGATGATTAAAAACTGTTTAAATAGAACGAAAGTAAGCATGTTATTTTAAAAATTTGTTATTGAAAGGAGCCAGGTATATGGGAACAATTATTTGTAAAAACTGCAATGAAATCATTGAAAACTATGAGGGTGTAAAGGTAAGTATTCATTATTCACAATGTGGTACATGTCTAGAAGATGTCTCTAAAAGAGTAGATGGTGGACAATAACGATAGATAAAATATTTTCTCTTTTAAAGTATATTTCATATACTATATGATAAAAAAGTGCATACTTCATTTTCGGAAAATTAAGAACTATAATGAGTCATAGAACAATTGACTCATAAAAAATAATAAGGGGGGAAGAATTCATGGAACTTCAATTAGCATTAGACCTTGTCAACATCCCAGAAGCAATCAAGTTAGTGAGGGAAGTAGAGAGATCTATTGATGTTGTAGAAATCGGGACACCGGTTATTATTAATGAAGGCTTACGAGCTGTAAAAGAAATGAAAGAGGCATTTCCTAAACTGACAGTATTAGCAGACTTGAAGATTATGGATGCAGGTGGGTATGAAGTCATGAAAGCATCTGAAGCGGGTGCTGATATCATCACGGTTCTTGGTGCGACGGATGATGCCACAATCATAGGCGCAGTAGAGGAAGCTAAAAAACATGGGACAAAAATCCTTGTAGATATGATTAATGTAAAGGATATTAAAAAGCGAACATATGAAATTGATGCACTTGGTGTAGATTATATTTGTGTACACACCGGTTATGATCTTCAAGCAGTCGGAGAAAACTCATTTGAACAACTACAAATTATTAAACGGATTGTGAAAAATGCGAAGACAGCAGTAGCAGGAGGCATTAAATTAAATACACTGCCAGAAGTCATTCAAGCAGAGCCTGACCTTGTCATAGTAGGTGGTGGCATTACTGGACAAGAAGATAAAAAAGATGTTGCAGCTCAGATGCAAAGATTAGTGAAACAAGGCTTAGTTAGCCAAGGGTAATGCCAGCGTAGATGATTCAATATGCAGCTAAATGTGTGAAACAGCTAAACTGAATCACTGCCTATCAAGTGGAAAGATTGATAGAACGGTACGTTGGATCTAAAGAGTCCGTAACTGGTGTTACTAACAAAATGTATGCGCTGTCAAAAGACGACTACTTAACAAATTAAAACGTTCCAAATTAAATGATTTATCCTATTAATTTGGAAATGAAGATATCTTTTGTTTGGTAGACTTTTTTTTAGAAATTGCCAGTCCAATTCTCAACAGGGGGGATGCTTATGTTACTAGTGATAAGTACGTTACTAGTAATCATTTATACAATTATCTGTATCATAAATATTTATAAGCATAAAGACAAGTTGAAAAATATGACAGGTATGACGGTTGTCATGGTATTAGTGATGGCTAGTGGTTTAGTGATCGGCTTAATTGCGGGAATCGCATTAAAAGGGGACTTAACACTTTCTACTATTATAGCGATGAGTTTAAGTATTGTAGTGGGAATTATAGCAGGAAGAGCCATTAACCTTCTTACCCTTGTGGAAGGAACTGCAGCTGGACTAATGGGTGGAATGATGGGAGCGATGCTAGGAGAAATGTTGCCTTCCGATCGTTATGTACTCATGCTGGTATTCACAGATGTTCTTTTTATGATCGGTGTTCTATTCATCATTCTCTTAATCAATTCTGAATTAAAACGTGTTAAAGAATCCATTTCTTTTTATCCCCGTACTGTTTCATGGATCGTAACATTAGTTATTTCTACCGTCATTATACTTACTTTTGCGCAACTCGAAACAAAGCCTGTACTTAACGATTCTAATGTTCAAGAAGAACATCTTCACCACCATAAATGATTAAAATTTCATCGATAGAGAACCTAGTGAAGAAAACGGAATACGGGCACGAAAATTTGGAATTTTTGTAAATTAAATATTTATAATGTATGTGGCGGAAATTATCATAATGTAATAGTTTCCTATTAACCCTCATCTAATATAATAAAATTCTGAATATTAAATTATATTGAGCTGAGTTTATTTCTAAACACCACATAATGATGGCCTTATTTAATCGAGGATAATTGGATCTAAATCGAAGAAGCATCGCTTAATATGTTCTGAACTTGTTTAACCAGTTTTGATTATGTGTGATTTTTAGGGATTTTTTACTGATTCCAATCAACCAAACTTTATAAAAATCTTCATATAATTGTGATATTTAAAGGCTAAATGATGGTATCAGATAGTGTTTTATAGGCTGTTTTCAAATACTCACTATAAATATCCACCTATTTCCGGTAATTCAGTAAAAAATCATTCTTGGAAATGGTTATTTTGGACAATTTATAGAAACTAATATATGGGGGTCTTTTTATGAGTGATAATTTGGAATTAAAGAAAGTCTTAGGGCCGATACAAATATGGGGATTAGGAGTAGGTATCGTAATTTCAGGTTCCTATTTTGGGTGGAATTATGGCTTAGCTGAATCTGGTTATGTCGGCATGTTAATTGCTACTGCTATAATCGGTGTAATGTATGTGACGCTGTGTTTGTCACTTTCGGAGTTATCGACAACGATGCCTCACGCAGGGGGAGCCTACGCTTTTACACGGAGAGCAATGGGGCCTTTAGCCGGATTTATAACGGGTGTGGGTGTTACTTTGGAGTTTGCCGTAGGGACAGCGGTGTTTACCTCGGGTGCTGGTTATTACGTGAATTTTCTAATTCCTGAAATCCATCCTATTCTTGCTGCTGCAGTTCTATATGTATTTTTCTTTATTGTACACATATTGGGTGTGAATGAATATGCAACAATTGAAATGATTCTTGTTACGATATCTGTAGGTGTTGTCCTACTATTCTCTTTTTATGGGATGCCACATATTAGTGCTGAGAAGTTATTTGGGGGAGACCTTATTCCTGGGGGGATTGCTGGTATTTGGGCAGCTCTACCTTATGCCATGTGGTTGTACATCTGTATGGAGATGTTACCGATGTTATCAGAAGAATGTCGTAATCCCGTTAAAGACATGCCTAAAGGTATTATGAGGGCTATTTTTACACTTGTTATCCTTGCTGTCCTTGTAGTCACGGTCACTGTAGGTCTTGGAGGAGCTGCGGGTACGTCTACAGAAGCAAACCCTCTCTCTTATGCAATTGCTAACGGTGTTGATGAAAATTCATGGTTAATTAGTGTCCTTTCTGTAGTCGGTCTTTTCGGGATGCTATCAAGCTTAGCAGGAGCGATCTTGGCTTATTCAAGACAAACATTCGCTTTAGCGAGAGCTGGTTACTTTCCTAAATTTTTAGCGAAATTAAGCGAAAAACGCCGTACTCCTTATATGGCGATTCTTGTGCCAGGGGTAATAGGTTTCGTCTTTGTACTAATGTTTAATCCAGATCGATTAATATTAATTGCCACGTTTGGGGCATTGGTATCATACGTTATGATGAATGTATCACTCATGATTCTGCGTAAAAAAGAACCGAATCTTGCACGCCCCTATAAAGCACCATTTTATCCAGTAGTACCAATTATCTCTATTATCATAAGCATTATTGCTTTGTTTTCCAGCATCTTTAAAGATCCTACCTTCTTCTTTATTAACGTAGCCATTTTCGCAGTGGCCATAATTTATTACTTTGTCTGGGCAAGGTATCGTATCAATAAAAATGCTCCAGAAGAACGATTTGCTATGGAAGAAGTAGCAGCAGATGTAGAAGTAGAGGCTAAGTAAAAAGTGAAAAAGAAGATACAGCATACCCTAGAAAAAGATCATGTATTTGGGTTTGAAGGCTAACCGCCTTTTTGAAATAATTGTGGCAGCGATGTATCCACCGGCATCAAGGACCAGTTGGATAGTCACATCCTATTCTATACGTTTTACTAAAGCATCTATCCCGTCTTCAAGTATGGATAGATGCTATTTTGTATGCAAGAAGTACTTTACAAGAAATATAAGAGTTTACTAGATGCTTTTAAAAAGGAAAATCGTATATTGATACTTTATGGGTATATAAGTGTGATAACTCGGAGAATATAAGAATAGGAATAAAAAATCAATAAGAGGGGGAAATAAACATGACTATAAAAAAATTGTTATCTACATTTACATGAAAGGCGTATTGAATTAATGATCTTAATTATATATGCCAATAATTTAATCATACTTATTTTAGATGAGTCTGAATAAGAAGAGGCAATCGACAGCGCTGTGACGAGGAAGATTCAACCTCTAACAGAAAAAGAACCGAATGGGAGTTCGATATAAAGTACGTGTGAAATTTGTAAGCATGTTAGTTGTCAAATACATCTGTAAGCGTTATCATCATGTTAAAAGGAGTTATATTACAGGTGAATTAGAGGGTAAAGTATCCATTGTAACAGGTTGGGGTTCTGAGGTTTGTGAATCACAGTTCGCCATCAAACCTAAAGTTTGAATGACCTTCATTTAATTTTCTATGGAAAATTTGAAGTGGAGGATTCCTACGAACACCAGTGTATCCACTCGTTTCGATAAAAAACTAATAATCTATGCTATGCGTAACTAAGAGGTAGAATAGAAAAAGGTGAAGGGAGCTTGATTGCATATGGAAAAGCAATTGCCTAGAACCCCGTTAGAGCCCGAAGTGACTGCTGAGATGGTATTAGACAAAGCCATTCGTGATTTCCGAAAAGAGAAACTAGAAAAGGCAATCGATCACTCATTGAAAACCCGAAATAAGGAAGAATTCATACGATTAACGGAAGAATTAAAAAATATGAATTAATACAGTTGATACAACTAATTGTAAAAATTCAACAAATAATAATAGAAGTCCCCTTCCTCAAGGAATGTGTAGGGCGTTAGCCCAATAAGTAGGAAGGGGTCGCTCACCTGTACCTGATAAAATGAACAGTTTAAAAAACCAATCCATTCCTATGTAGAGCCCGATTAGTCGTATATGCAATATATATAACGCTTGTTATTAAATGTTATTTCAATCCAACAGTTGAAGAGGTAAGATATATGGAAAATGCAGTAAGGAAGTCAATCCTTACTGCATTTTTTGCGTAAATGGTTGCTGCTGTAAAATGACAATAAAGTTTTTTAATTTTAAAAGCTCAAACAAGCATAACCCCGTTCTAAATTTAGGAAGAGGTTAAAAATATAGTTGTTTAATTTTTGATGTAAGATACTTCACTACACTAAAAAATATAACAATAAAGTCGTTTGAAAATCTAAGTTTTCTTCAACATTAGCGCTCGTTTGTTCAATAAGAAAGAGTGTTACCGCAGTAACCCCCATTATTAAACTCAAGCACCCTTTAGCTTAATAAGAAATCTCCTTATTCAAATACAACCATTTCTCCGACATCTATAAACCCAAAGCGCTTATAGATATTTTTCCCATCCTCTGATGCTTGTAAGACAACGGGTTTTTGTTTATCTTTTGTTTGAGTAAGAAGGTATTGAAACATTTCACTGCCATATCCGTTACTTCTAAATGTTTCTTTTGTCATAACATCATAAATACCATAACTTTCTTTGCTATCTATTAGTAAACCAGTAGATACAGTTATTTCACCGACGCGTCCAATAAACATTTGAATTTCTGAACCTAAATTTACTTCAGAAAACTTATTAAAATAGTTTTCTAACGCATCTTTTTCTGGTGTACCTTCAAATAGGCTCATAAAAACCTCTTTATATTCCTTAAGTTCTTCAAAATTTCTCACATGAGTAATCATAAGCTGATGGGACTTTCTTTGACCAACATTAAGAGTATTTTCAAGTTTCATCATTACATTACGTTCTGCTTCTTTTAGGTCGTATTCTTGCATCAGGTCTTGCCAGCCAGCGTTCAAATACCGGGAGTCAATCCACGTACTAAAGGGATAGTCTTTAAGAGACATATTTTCGATGCTATTTCTAATATTAAATGCATTTTTTATATGTGAAGATTTCGGCAAAAGTACATTGAATGTATCAGTGGGTATTCCTGTATTCGCCAAAACGAAATCTTCTTCTTTGATAAGCTTTCCATTAACCGCATGAGTGAATATTCTTATTTTTTCTTCAAGATTGTTTATAACTAATTGTTGATTTGCAATCATCTCTTTGCACCTTCCAATTAAATTCAGCGCGTGCTCTTTTTTATTATAGGAGCAATTCAATTATAATAAAACAATGTTCACAGTTTTTATATCCTCTCATAACTTTCAGAAAACTTAAAGCGCACTTGTTTATTTACTCCACAATCTGGCCGATTGTTGAAAGAATGACTCGCATTCTTTCAACAACTTTATTATTTTTTAAACGACTTTATTGTAAATTAAACAACTTTTTTGTCACTGTACAGCTGTTCATCGCAACGGGTTTTGAAACGCCAAAAAATCTAGGGCAATCTCTTATGTAATCGGCAACCATGCATTCTCCGTTCGGAACGGAATTCTTATTTAAATGAAAGAGATCCAAGAAATAATCACGCCTACCGTAGCATCGACTTGGTAGATATGCAACAACTCCACAAAAAATATAAGTAATATTGTTATAATTCAGAATATTATTTTTAATTGACGATTTTGTATTTACATTCTTCGGAAATGCTACTATAATTAATCACAATAATTAGATAATCATGATTATAAAAAGGAGAGCACCCCAAGTTTGAAAATAATTAGAATTAAGCATGAAGAGCCAGGTAGAAAGGGACTGTATTTGTAATTAGTCATGCCAACATTTTGTTTGAAAGGTCCCTTAGTTAATATGCTAACATCTTGATTACTAGGAAAGATTTTTTTGGAAGCGTTTTCAAAGTGGTGGTAAATCCATTTATAAAAATGGGGAGGGGATGTTTCCGTAAAATGAAAGAATAATGTGGTTTTTGTAGCTTCATTGCGATTAGCGAAATGTTGTTTTATGTGGCGTGTTTTCACTAGAGATTGCATCCTGTGGTTCATTTTCATATTAATTCGCTAAAACAAAGAGTCGTGTCTTTTTAAGTGCCTGTGACAAAAATAATTGAATTCTTGGATGGCTTTATACGATGACGACTTTATGTTGTCTCATTTTTCAATCAATCTATTGTATTCTAAAATTAGCCTTAAATCCCTGGCTAACCTTATGGATCTATTCATTGAAAATACAAGCATAACGCGTACAACCAATACTCATGAACCACTTTTAAAAGTAAAGGAGGAGTTAATTTGGGTAAAAAAGGAAAAAACGCAAATGTTGTATTTTATGTTTCAGTTCTACTAACGGTCGCATTTATTATTTGGGGTATTTTTTTTACAGAGAGTCTCTCAGCTATTACCGATATCATTTTCGATGGTACCATTGAGTATTTTGGGTGGGTTTATCTTGGTGCAGCTCTGTTCTTTGTCTTATTTTCTGTTTATTTATTGTTGTCTAAATATGGTCATATTAGGTTGGGAAAGAAAACGGACAAGCCAGAATTCAAAACAATATCTTGGTTGGCTATGTTATTTGCTGCCGGTACGGGAGTAGGCATTCTCTTTTGGAGTGTTGCAGAGCCTGTATTTCATTATACGAGCCCTCCTACTGGAGAAGGTTATACAGAAGCAGCAGCTAATGTAGCGTTAAAGTATTCATTTTTCCATTGGGGTTTTCACCCCTGGGCGATCTACACCGTTATTGGTTTAGCTCTTGCTTTTTTCCAATTCAACAAACAATTACCCGCATTAGTGAGTTCTGCATTTTACCCTCTTTTAAAAGACAAAATTCATGGTCCGATTGGAAAAACAATAGATATCCTGGCTGTTTTTGCCACAGTCTTTGGCATAGCTACTTCACTTGGTTTAGGCGCAATGCAAGTTTCAGGTGGGCTGCATTCCCTATTTAACATTCCAAATACACTTGCTGTTCAAATCACCGTTATCGTAGTCGCAACCATCCTGTACTTAATCTCGATATCCACTGGATTAGAAAGAGGGATTCAATACTTATCCAATACTGCTATGGTCCTATCGTTTTTGATTATGTTCTTAGTCTTAGTCATGGGCCCTACTTTTACGATTTTTAAAGTATTTTTTAATACGATGGGCGGATATGTAGATGATTTCATCAGTATGAGTTTAAACGCAAAACCTTTTGGTGACAACAAATGGAATGGCAGTTGGACCTTATTCTATTGGGCATGGTGGATTGCATGGGCCCCATTTGTAGGCCTGTTTATTGCGAGAATATCGAAAGGAAGAACGATCAGGGAGTTTGTAATAGGCGTTTTATTTGTCCCTGCACTTGGTACGTTTGTTTGGCTGTCGATCTTTGGAGGGTCAGCTCTCCATCTGATCCATAACTTAGGCCAAAAGGAATTGGCACAACAAGTTATTTCAAATGTGGATTTATCAATGTTTCGTTTCTTTGATTATCTTCCAGCCAGTTCTGTGTTAAACATTATAGGCTTTGCAGTGGTGATTATTTATTATATAACAGTAGCTGATTCATCAACTTTTGTGTTGGGTATGCTTAGTGAAAGTGGTAATTTAAATCCCTCGAATAGAATTAAAATTACTTGGGGGATTATCCAGTCAATGGTTGCCGCTGTATTACTTTTAGCAGGTGGCTTAGAGGTACTTCAAACGGCCTCTATTGCAGTTGCATTCCCTTTTGCAATTATTATGGTTTTCATGTGTTGGTCTCTATATAAAGGATTAAAGAGTGAGGTAAAAGAAGATAAAATCTCAGAACCTAAAGAAAAAATTTCATAATGAGCGGACCTATGGGAAAGAATGATAGAAAATCTACGTTTTATGAATACCGTAGAGTAGACTGACGCACGACAAAGCTGAAGCTAGTGAAAAATGTAACGTTCATGAAGATTTCAACACCCAAAGTTCAATCCTCCTCTGTTGAGCCTACAGAGGATTGAACTCTGGGTGAAAGCCATCTACTTTAAGAATTCGTAAAATAATAAAAGTATGCTCTAGATTTAGAGATTCATTGCAAATGACTTGAAGTTTTTTGCGAATCAGTTATTTTATGTTACACTCAAAATTAATTATCGTGATTTTGGGGTGTTAAAGATTGAAAAAACAAACGGAAAAAAACAAAGAAAAGCAAACGGTCCGTATGATGTCTTACTTTATTAACGCAGCTGCTGATATTATCGAAAAAGAAGGGATTGATAAGGTTACAATAAGGAAGGTCGCCGATATAGCCGGTTATAATAGTGCAACCATTTATAACTACTTTGAAGACTTATCCCATCTAAATTTCTTTGCTTCTATGAGTATGGTAAAAAAATATACGGATGCTTTACCACAATATATTGAGAAAGCGAAAACCCCTTTAGAAAGATATTTTTTGATTTGGGAATGCTTTTGTAAATTTTCTTTTGAATCGCCAAAAATCTACTATGCTGTATTTTCGGCTGATTTAGGTACTCATCCGGTCAATATGGAAAAGTATTATGATTATTCCCCAACAGATTTATTAGCATTTTTAGCGGATGATGATTTAAAGCTTATGCTTATAGAATCTGATCAATCTAAACGAACATTTATCTCCCTTAAACAGTGTATCAAAGAAGGATACATTCAAGAAACGCATGCTGAGAGAATCGCAGAATGTCATTATTTAATCTGGCAAGGGATGCTAACGATGTTCGTCAATAACAGAACGACCTATACAGTTGAAGAAGCAACAGAAATAACGGTCAATCATATTCGTAATGCTACACCTTTAATTGGATAACTCATATCAACTTCTTGTTTCGAATGATTGTGATTTGTTGACTTGTTTATGTGGATAGCAAACGGAAATGCTGATTGCAATGTTTCTAAGTTGCCACTTACTAAGAATCCTATTGATACGAGAGCTATAATCCAATTACCAAGAATGGGATAAAAAATGGAGCTAATTAATCCCAGTAAACTTTTACGATATCGGAAAAAGTGAAGCATAGACCAAGAAATGTATAGACGACCTAAGGTACAATCCCCAGTGAAAAAAAGTGTACATCATCGCTCTATTTGCAGATCCCACTGTATCCCCTTATCCCAAAGGTGATGATGTATACTGTACGATTCGTTCCACTACTCCCCAAAACAATCATTCAATCCTCATCTTGTCAATATAAAAAAACCTCCAGTTAAGTCTGCTAAACGAACATTGACGAAAATACCCAATCATATAAAAATCTCCTGAAATCAAATAAACAGTGAAATGATAAAAGGGACTTTCTCCACATGTCCCTAATTTATTCTCGCCTTTTAGTAGGCATTTACAAACCTCTTTCGGGGATTTTTAGCAATAGTCAATCAAGATTAAAATATATTAAAAAAGTAATCATGTTTAATTTTTATAATTTTTTAAAAATTATAAAAATTATCATTTACAATATTGATCGAAGTTGATATCATAATTATAAATTAATCATGATTACGAAATGAGGTTGATGAATTTGGAAGATCCTCTTTATAAAAAGGGAGCGCAAAAAATCACCCTAGACTTTTAACTCCAATGATTGTAAACGCTAACATTTCATAACCTTTAAGGCATGAAAGTCACTCACAATCTACTGATTATAATGGAATAATTGTAGATAGGGGTTGAATTGATTCCCATAAAAAATAAGAAGGATCACAACAATATGTACTATAGATGATCCAGAGGGAGCGGGATGCAGGATATGGAGAAAAAGAAAATGGTCATCATTGGTGCTGGTGTTGTTGGCTGTAGCATCGCTTATTATTTAAGCAAAATGGGGCTACGAGACATTACGGTGATTGAACAAGGTCCATTATTTGAAACAGGGGGCTCCACTTCGCATGCACCAGGACTTGTGTTTCAACTTGGCTTTTCCAAAGTTCTGACAACATTAGCGAATCAAACGGTGGAGGCTTTTAAAGAGTTGAGTCATGCAGGACAACCTTCTTTCTATTCAGTAGGAAGTCTTGAAGTTGCTAATACAAAGGACCGATTAGACGATTTGAAACGAAAAGCAGGAGTCGGAAAATCGTGGGGGATGGAGGCATTTGTTCTTACACCAGAAGAATGTGTGGAAAAATGCGCACTCATTAACCCAGATAACATTTTAGGTGGACTGTATGTACCGTCAGATGGAATTGCTAAACCCCTTCATGCAGTTGACACAATGGCGAAGTTTGCTGAATCCTGTGGGACGAAGTTCTACGGACACACAGAAGTGACCGGTGTCGAAGTTGTGGATGGTCAAGTAAAAGCAGTTGAAACAAGTGCTGGAAGATTCGAGGCTGACTTGATTATTTGCTGTGCCGGATTTTGGGGACCTAGGATTGGGGAAATGGTAGGCGTCACGATTCCCCTTCAACCAATTGCTCATCAATATGTATTTTCGAATGATTTACAAGAACTAGCTGGCGAATCAGAAGAAGTAACAGCCCCGCTGATCCGTGATCAAGATAATGCCATGTATTTTCGTCAAGTATTCAATGGGATCGGGATTGGTTCCTATCAACATCGCCCATTGCCAGTTGAAGTGAGTGACATTTCAAAATATGGAGAAGCAAAAGAAATGCCATCTGTAAAGCCATTTACGCCGGAAGATTTTTTTGAAAAGCCTTGGCAAGATGCCAAAAGACTCATTCCTGGGTTGAAACAAGCAGGTGTGAAACGGGGAATAAATGGGATCTTTTCGTTTACACCGGATGGGATGCCATTACTCGGTGAATCACAGAAAGTACGAGGGTTTTGGGTAGCAGAAGCGATTTGGGTTACCCATTCTGCTGGCGTTGGTAAACAAATGGCTGAATGGATTGTCAATGGCGCGCCAACCGTGGATTTAGAATTATGTGATATTAATCGTTTTGACACCTACGGACAAAGCCCGGCTTATTATAAAAAGCGTTCGATTGAAAATTATGAAAAAGTATACGACGTTCACCATCCATTTATGCCGCCGGAAACATCGCGTGATATGCGTGTAAGTCCATATTATATGCGGCAAAAAACAGCAGGGGCTTATTTTAACGAAAAATCTGGCTGGGAGCAGCCACAATGGTATGAAGCCAATGATTCGCTTGTTGCAAACTATGAAAATACCATCTTGAAGCGAAAAGGCTGGGCCGCCCAATATTGGTCACCGATTATTGAGGTGGAACAGCTTCATTTACAGCAACATGTTGGGCTTTATGACGCAACAGCTGCGAAAAAGCGGTTGGAAATTAGTGGTGAAGGAGCGCTTGTGTTTTTACAACAATTGACCACAAGTAATATGGATATTCCGATTGGACATGTGACAAGTACATTGATGTTACATGAATTAGCAGGGATAAAAGATGAAATAAAGGTGATTCGTACAAAAGCCTCCACGTTCTTTGTTCTTTGTACAGGAGCAGTGGAAGCAAGTTGGATGAAAAAACACGTATCCATATCGAGCCAGGTTGTGATTCAAGATGTAACATCGGGAATGTGTGGTCTAGGTGTCATAGGTGCTAAAGCGAGTGAGATGATGCAAGCTCTTGATCCAAAGACTTTTGACAGTAGTGAATGGGAGATTGGCCAAGCCAAAGACGTATTTATCGGAAATGCTCCAGTCCTCGCTGTATGCGATACCTATGCAGGTACAGATAGATGGGAGTTTTTCACCACTTTCGATCAAGGATTACAGCTATGGGATGCACTATTTGAAGCGGGCCACCGATATCAGCTTATACCTGTAGGTGACCGAGCCCTTGAAAGCATACGGATTGAATCCCTTTCATTAAGAAGTGGGAAAGATTACTGGAGTGAACATGACCCATGTGAAGTAGGACTCGATCATATGGTTGACCTTGCGAAACCAACATTTATTGGGAAACAAGCATTGATAGATCGTAAGGAAAAGGGGCCTAAGTTATTGTTAACGACACTATTACTAGATGATCCGTCCATGGTTGTGATGGGGTATGAACCGGTAGTAGATGAAGGAAAGGTTGTCGGGTTTGTGACAAGTGCTGGGTATAAATACAGCATAGGCAAGGGGATCGTGTATGCGCTGTTATCACCTGAAGCGGTAAATAGAGAGGGCAAATTAAGTATTGAATACTTTGGACAACGTTACACAGCTAAAATGATGACAAAGCCAGCTATGATTGCTCATCAATAAGGTCAGGATAACTAATTATGATGTCATGATGATCGATTTGGAACGATAAGTAGTACAGCAGGGATCGATTTACATTTACTAGTGTTGTAGAAGCAATTAGCAGATCTGATGATAAGTGGTAAAACAAATCATCCCATTGAATTATTCAGCCTGTAGCGTTATGTATTTTTGTGAATTTATAAGGAAGCTCCCACATAGTTTCGTTAACTTTTCAAAAGACTAAAGGAGGAATAATAGATGGCGATAGATCAAAGCGTGATAAATGGTAAAGGTAAAATCAGATCTACACTAAAAGGAGAATTTTATACATCCCCAGCCATTTTTGAAATGGAGAAAAAGGAGATTTTTTCAAAATCATGGCTTTTCGTTGGCTATGAATATGAGGTAGCGAACCCAGGTCAGTATATTACAACAAGAGTTGAGGGCGAAAATATTCTGATTGTGAGGGGCAAAGACCATGTGCTCCGTGCTTTCTTAAATGCCTGCCGTCATCGTGGAGCAACCCTCTGCAGCGAACCTTCTGGCAAGGTAGGGATCATCCGCTGTCCATATCACTCTTGGAGTTATGGACTTGATGGTTCTTTACGTGGCGTTCCCAAGTCAAGTGAATGCCATGAAGAGTTAGTGAATAATGATACGTACGGCTTAGAAGAAGTACATCTTCAAACCTGGCATGGCTTGATCTGGCTGAATTTTTCTGAAAACCCAGAGTCGGTGGAGCAACAATTAGACACACAAATTATGGATCGCTTTGGCGAACTTGAGACATTCGCCAGATACCAAATTCCAATGTTAAGAGTCGCTCACTCTAAGGAGTATGATGTGAAAGCAAACTGGAAGATCATTGTAGAAAACTTCCAGGAATGCTACCATTGCTCGGCCATTCACCCTGAATTAACAGCAGCTCTTCCTGAATTCAAATCAGGTATCGGAACACAAAATCAAGTGGGTCTAGGGGCCAGTTTTAATGAAAATTTAGAAGCCTTCTCCATTAGCGGGAAAGGCAATAGGCCGATGTTAAAAGGATTGCTTCCTGAAGATGACCGTTTATATTTTGGCATGA
The DNA here is from genome assembly GCF_001510645.1 of Paenibacillus sp. FJAT-29882. Taxonomy (GTDB): domain Bacteria; phylum Bacillota; class Bacilli; order Bacillales; family DSM-1321; genus Peribacillus. Next base: position 123,232 of record NZ_LMVB01000006.1, read on the forward strand.
CCATGATTCCGCATGTATTCATCAACTTAACACCGGATCATGTTATTACGCACCGGATTATTCCGATAAGTGCGGAAAGATCGATTGTGATTTGTGATTGGCTATTCGATCCTGAAGAAATGGCCAAACCAGATTTTGATCCAATGGACGCTGTTGAACTATTCCATCGCGTGAACGAGCAGGATTTCGAAGCTTGTCAATGGTGTCAAGATAATATGGGCTCAAAAGCCTATAAAAATGGTGGAATCTTAGTACCAATTGAACATCACGTATCTAAATTTTACGATTATGTTTTAGAGTCCGTTGGTATGAAAGATGCCTAACAGAAAAATCTAATGTAGGATGTGATCTCCTCTAAAGTGAAGTGTTAGTCAGAAACGTATAACAAGATAATCTACTATTTTGGAAAATACCGGAATGATAGCTGTTAACTTAGACTCTTAGTTTCATATGAATCTTACAATAAATCATTATAGATATGAGATTTTAGCCTTTTGAGGAGTGAATGGTATGTCCCAGAATGATCAAGTGTTTGACCTTACCATTATTGGCGGTGGGCCTACTGGTTTATTTACCGCCTTTTATGGCGGAATGCGTCAATGCACAGTGAAAATTATTGAGAGTCTGCCACAATTAGGAGGACAATTAGCTGCCCTTTATCCAGAGAAATTTATCTACGATATTGCTGGTTATCCCAAAATACGTGCTAAAGAATTAATCCATGCTTTAAAAGAACAAGCTTTTCATTTTAGTCCGACCGTTTGTTTAGAGGAACGTGTTCGATATATAAAAAAACTCGACGGTCATTTTGAAATGATAACAAACAAAGGTGTTCACTTTTCAAAGGCGATCATTCTAACCGCGGGGGTAGGTGCCTTTGAACCAACAAGGCTAGACCATCCTAAAACAGCAATATTTGAAGGAAAGAATCTTCATTACTTTGTTGAAGATTTGAATCAGTTTGCGAATCAAAAGGTTGCGATTGTTGGCGGGGGGGATTCTGCTGTTGATTGGGGACTTATGTTGGAATCTATCTCTCAAGAGGTTCATATTATTCATCGCCGAGATAAGTTTCGTGCTCATGAGCATAGTGTAGAAAATCTTAGAAACTCTACCATCAATATTTTGACACCTTATGAAGTGAAGGATCTTATAGGGAGTGAAAGGATTGAGAAGCTGGTCATTTCTACTAGTAAAACTCAAGAAGAAAAAATTATTGAAGTGGATGCGGTCATTGTGAATTTCGGTTTTAAATCTTTACTTGGCTCTATTAAAGAGTGGGGATTAGAGATCGAAAAAGGGAGTATCGTAGTCAACTCAAAAATGGAAACATCAATTCCTGGTATTTACGCGGCAGGGGACATTACTACTTATCCGGGGAAAGTAAAGTTAATTGCAGTTGGATTCGGGGAAGCACCAACAGCGGTGAATAATGCAAAAGCCTATATCGATCCTGAAGCTAAATTACAACCAGGCCACAGTACGTCAATGAATTTGGAAAAACCAGATTTCGTCACAACTCGTTAGCTTTGTCACTTTTTCTGCAGGAGGGTATATGAATGGCCAAGTACACAATGGTTGATCAGGAAACATGCATCGCTTGTGGGACTTGTGGAGCATGTGCTCCTGACATCTACGATTATGATGAGGAAGGGATTGCTTTCGTAACCTTGGATGATAATAGAGGGATGGTTGAAATTCCTTTTGACCTTCATGAAGATATGCAAGATGCATTGGAAAGCTGCCCAAGTGGATCTATTAAAGTTGCAAAAGCCCAGTTTGACAGTGACGCAAATAAATTCGAATAAACAGATGGATTTTTACTAAAGGGAGCATCAATTAAAGATTTGACGCTCGAAATATAAAAAGAGCTGATTCTACACATATTTGTAGAACCAGTTCTTTTTTCATAAAACAACCTTGTCATTTCATCTAGCTTTATATGGGGATGTGTGAAAATGACTTTTGCCATATTCACGGCGATAACCCTTTTTAGAACCATTGCCTTTACTCTTTCTTATTGTTCGTTTCATTCAATTATTGCGCTTTTTTCATTAACAATGAAAAGATAACATGGATGAGGGCTAAAATTAAACGGATGTTAAACGCAAGTGATGAACGAGATGTAGCAGCTACGGGTAGCATAGTTCCATCTGCTAAAGAATTTGCTTATTGTGCAGAGAAAATCGAAACCATTAGGGCAATCTCAATTGCTCCCACAACTTGTTGAGATGTTTGAAAAATGGCAATGCCATCTCGATAGTATTATTTGACGTTTATGTTTTTCTCAGGATATTCAAGAAGAGCAAGATAAAAGGGGGAACGGATTGTTATATGTAGGGGAAAAGACCAGAAGTCTGCTCCTTCGTGCTTTTTTAGGAACAGGGGTGGACAAGATAAGGTGTCATATAAGCGTGGAGAAAGATTCATTGTGATTTATAAAAAAATTCTCAGTATATCTTGAGAATTGGTTAGATGTTTTCTGTATTTAGTTTTTCAATTATCTTCTACGCATTAATTCTTGTGATTTCCCGTACATATCCATTCCGAACTTTAATGATTCTAAGAACTTTTTCAAATGTGTCATCCCCTTTCTAATTTATGCGATTATTTTCTTTGGTTTTACAATTACTTTCCCCATATTCTTTCAAGTGCATTTGCATACATATCCATACCCCACTTAATTGTGTCTACGAAATTTTTCATTTATATCATCCCCTTTCTGATACTCTTATTATGGTTTATAAGTAATATTTTAACAACGCTGTTGTAATCGGTAACATTTGGAATGAAAACGATAACAAAGGCGATGGAAACGGCCTCATATGCTGTTTTCTTACTATTTTGCTGTTTTTCTCAGTTTTTTATAGGCAATCAACGAAAGTACAGTCGCTGGCCAAACAGCCCGCGGTTTTGAACGTACCACTTCAGAAGCTCAGAAGCCGGGTGACTTCGTTTATTCTCTACATCTAAGCCTGGGGTTTCTCACGTTGGCACCTATGTGGGGAACGGTCAATTTATCAATGCAAACAGCAGTGGTAGTACTTCTTATTTGTCTGTTGAAGAATGGAAAAACTTATATCCTTTCTTAGGTTTTAGACAAATCTAGAAACGGAGGTGCAGGGTATGGAGCCAATCAAAAAGAAAAATTTCTTATTTTTTATGATTGTATTTGTCGCTGCTGCTTTGGTTATTATGTACGTTTTCAGCTTGCTAATCATTGAAATAATGCAAGCTGTTTTTATTTAACAGTTAGTGTAAAATTGAGATAAGAAATTAGGACGGCGCATAGAGGTGAAATTAGATGTTTGAACAAATAAATAAGAAAAAGGCGAGCTTAGATACCTTACGACCATTGCCAAAATATACGCTAAAGAGTTTACGTGAAAAGCTATTGCTTGAATGGACATATAATACCAATGCTATTGAGGGTAATACATTAACAATGAACGAAACAAAGGTCGTGTTAGAAGGGATTACTGTCGGCGGTAAAACGATGCGAGAGCATTTAGAAGTCATCAATCATCGAGATGCGATTGCGTACGTTTACGAAATTGTGCAAAAAGGAGAGCCACTAACAGAATGGCAAATAAAAAATCTCCATCGGCTCGTTTTAAAAGGTATTGTTGATGATTACGCAGGTGTGTATCGTGACCAACAAGTGTTTATTGCTGGGGCAAAGCATATACCTCCAGCACCTTATTTAATCGAGGAACAAATGGAACAGTTGATTAAATGGTATGACACCGAGGCACAAAAGTTACATCCAGTGGAGCGAGGAGCTATGTTGCATGCAATATTCGTTGGCATCCATCCGTTCATTGATGGGAATGGGCGTGCATCTCGACTTCTTTTAAATTTAGAATTGATGAAGGCAGGTTTTCCTGCAGTTGTTATGAAAGTGGAAAACCGATTAGCTTATTATGAAGCCTTAGATAAGTCTCATACGACAAAGGATTATTGTGATTTCATTCAGTTAATTGCAAAAGAGGTAGAAGATTCACTAAATCTGTATTTAAGTGCTATATATTGAAATGATTGGTGTGTTTAGCTTGAGAAGCACCACTAAAATTGATCAATCCTTTTTCAAAATGGATTCACTCTGTTTGCCATAAACATAGATTCACACGATGTTTATAAAAAAAACGTGAAGCTTTGAATAAAGTTGCGATATTTATAAAAAAATCTGATCAAAAATCCTGTATTGATATGCAGGATTTTTTCTTGTTCAGCAATTGGGTCAGATTGTTTAATAAAGGAATGTTAGATATTTAAATGAAGATCTTAGTTATTCATAACGAAACTTGATTACATGATTTGAAAGCCAAAAAGAAATACCTTGAAAGAATGTCTTATACTAATTATTTAACATTTTACTGTTTCCATGTATTTTTTAATTATGTGTACATGAAGTTTAATTAAACTTCATAAAGGATTTCTATATCTTTCAATGATAAAGTCAATAAAATATTTACTTGCTATTGGCAATACCCTTTTGTCCAGGTATGCAAGACTAATTGTACGAATGACAGATGGAGAGATTTCTTTCGTTATAATATTATATGAGCATCGACTTAAAACGAGTTTTGGTAAAATAGAAATGCCAAGCCCCTGTTCAATCATAGACATAATCGTATAATCATCATGTACTCGATATTGAATATTAGGTTGTTGCGATTTTAAACCGAGAACGGCATGAACAAATCTTTCAAGAGGTTCGTTCTGGTGCTCGAATTAAATTAGTTGAAGATGGGGATGTTGCAGCAGCGATTAATACAGATATTGAGAATACAAGGCGTGGATATTGGTTCTGGAGAAGCTTCTAAAGGGGTGTTGGCGGTTGTTGCCTTGAAATGAAGTTTATCCAATCGCCAAGCAAAAATTGTATCAAAATGTTATTATAGTTAAAATCTCAATTTTAGTTTTCTAGTGTAAGTATTTACTCGGAATCTTTTAGATGGAATTGAAGGGGATGCATGATCTTGAACACAAAACACCTAGATTTACTCGCCAAAAAATATGATAGTGAAGAAAAAGTGGTAACTGAAATTATTAATCTTGAATCCATTCTTAACCTACCAAAGGGGACAGAACATTTTGTCAGTGATTTACACGGGGAGTATCAAGCCTTTCAACGTGTGTTAAGAAATGGTTCGGGGAGAGTAAAAGAGAAAATAAGAGATATTTTTAACGATGTATTATCAGAAAAAGAAATTAATGAATTGGCGACATTAGTTTATTATCCTGAAGAGAAATTGCAGATAATAAAGAATGATTTTGATAAGGAACAAGAATTAAACCAATGGTATACAGAAATTATTGATCATATGATTAAGCTCATTTCTTATGCCTCCTCCAAATATACACGCTCAAAATTACGTAAAGCATTGCCTAATCAGTTTGCCTATATTATAGAAGAGCTACTATACAAAACAGATGAATCCACAAATAAGGAACAGTATTACATAAAAATTGTTCAGCAAATTATTTCCCTAGGACAGGCTGATCAGCTTATTATAGGTCTTGCTTATAGTACTCAGAGGTTGGTTGTTGACCATCTTCATGTAGTGGGAGATATTTATGATCGCGGACCAGAGCCTGATAAAATTATGGACACTCTAATCAATTATCATTCTGTTGATATTCAGTGGGGAAATCATGATGTACTATGGCTAGGTGCCTTTGCTGGTTCAAAGGTTTGTCTCGCTAATATTATTCGTATCTGTGCCAGGTACGACAATTTGGATATTATTGAAGATGTGTATGGAATCAATCTTAGACCACTTCTTAATCTTGCGGAGAAATACTATGAGGACAATCCAGCCTTTAGACCGAAGAGACATTCAGATAAAAAACTATCTAATCATGAACTATTACAAATTACAAAAATTCATCAAGCCATTGCCATGATTCAGTTCAAACTTGAAAGCTCTATCATAAAGAGACGCCCGAACTTTAATATGTCAGAAAGGCTTTTGCTGGAGAAAATTGATTATGGCAAAAACGAAATAACAATTCATGGGAAAACGTACCCACTAGAAAATACTTGCTTTGCAACGGTAAATCAAGGACAAGCTGATCAACTATTAAAGGAAGAAGAGCAAGTGCTGGATAAGCTTTTATTTTCTGTCCAACATTCAGAAAAGTTAGCAAGACATATGAAGTTTCTTATGAAGAAAGGCAGTCTGTATTTGAAATATAACGGGAACTTATTAATACATGGCTGTATTCCTCTAGATGAAAAAGGAAATATGGAAAAAATGGTGATTGAAAATAAAACCTATGCAGGTCGTGATTTACTAGATATTTTTGAACATTATTTACGACATGCATTTGCACATCCTGAAGAGACAAATGATCTTGCAACAGATATGGTCTGGTATTTATGGTCAGGAGAATATTCATCACTCTTTGGAAAAAGAGAAATGACAACCTTTGAAAGATATTTCATTAAGGATAAGGCAACCCACAAGGAGAGAAAGAATCCATACTACCATTTACGTGAAAATGAGGAAACCTGTCGCAAAATTCTAACAGAATTTGATCTTAATCCTGATCAAGGGCATGTAATAAATGGCCATACACCAGTTAAAGAAATTGACGGAGAAAATCCAATTAAAGCAAATGGAAAGATGATTGTCATTGATGGAGGCTTTTCCAAGGCTTATCAATCAAAAACAGGGATTGCTGGATACACTTTATTATATAATTCCTACGGTATGCAACTTGTCGCGCATAAACATTTTAATTCAAAAGAAGATGTTCTGCTAAATGGAACTGATGTTTTATCAGTAAAAAGATTGGTGGATAAAGAACTAGAGAGAAAAAAGGTTCTAGAAACGAATGTTGGAGAGGAATTATTGCAGGAAGTCTCTATTTTGAGAAGTCTTATGGAATATCGCTATATGAATTGAGTTATCAAGCATTACTATTTAATAGATTCTATAATATAGAGTAATGCTTAGTAACATTGTGTTAACAAGCAGGGCCTTCACTTTTACAACCAAGGATAACTCTTCCTAATTTTGCACGACAGGAAGCCGCGATTTGATCAGCCAAGGGATTAAAACCAATTACCATAAAAGTCGATGAATCGAAAGATAATGGCCAATATACAAGGAATTATGTAAAAACTCTTAAATTAATTCTAAAAAGTTTAGTTTAATCAATTTCTAGGGACAGTCCAGAAAGTTAGTTTTCACTGACTTTCTGGACTGTCCCGTTATTATAGGGGTACCGTCACATACCCATCAAGCTAACAACGTAAATGACTAGACAAGAAAGAACCCTTGGTTCAAAACTAGCGAGTGATGGAAAAGTAGGCATGTCAAAGAAGCCTATTAAAATACGATTTTTTTACTAGGCAGCTTGTCTATGTTTTACTGTCGTTTCGTACACAACCCCTAGAATATCAAAGACGGTCTTCTTCTTATACCGATGACATTTGCGACCTTTCCTTTTGAGCAGCTGATAAAGACGATGCAGAATGTCCAAAAGTTCTTCTTTGCCGACTGCTATCGCTTGAAACAATAACGGAAAGTAACCTTTAATCATATAAATCGCTTTGTATTCACTCAACTCCTGCTTTTTCCTTTCAAGCAGAAGCTGTCGCATTTGAAACATGGTAGAAGAACAGAGGAGAATGCCAATGAGTTATCCATCTCACGGCATGGGGTATGGTGGACATTACTGAGCTGGTTCTTGCTAGCCTCATTAAATAATAATACGGATGCATTACTTAAATCCCAGGAGCCGATCAATAGCTCCTTTTTTTATTATCTGGACGAACTAAGAGAATGAAACCTATTTACATAAACATGGTTTTGATAGTCAGCAATCTTCATTTAATAATCAGCTTTAATTTAAAGAAGGACGGCCTATGACGGTCGTCCTTTTTGTTACTTATTTATTAGCAGAAGCCTCCGTAACCGCCACCGTAACCATAGCCACCGCCGCCGAATCCACCGCCACCAACTCCGCCGAATCCACCGCCACAACTACATCCAATAATGATTAAGAGGATAAACAATACAATTAACAAGGCAAAGCCGCCACCAAATCCACGACCGCCATCACATCCGCCATCTACACAACCTGACATATACAAACATCTCCTTTTGTTTTAAAGGAGGTACTTACTACTTGCATGGGCTAATTAATTATATGTTTTAAATAATGAAATGACACAAATATCCGCATTATGATGCAAGAATTTTTATTTAATAGGTAATCACCTATTTGGAGTGAAGATAAGCCCATAAAATTAGGGCATAGCATGGATGGGGATACACTCTTTTCCAAAAAAGAATGATCAGCAAACATAATTAAATAACCAGTAAATTTAAAGAAGGGCGCCCATGACAGTCGCCCTTTTTGTTACTTACTTATTAGATACCTCCGCCAAATCCACCACAGAAGCTAGCACCAATAATAATTAAGAGGATAAACAATACAATTAACAAGGCAAAGCCGCCACCAAATCCACAGCCGCCACCAGCAAAACCTGACATATACAAACATCTCCTTTTGTTTAAAGGAGGCACTTAAATGGGCTAATTTATAGTATGTTTGAAATTAATAAAGTGACACAAATATGCATGAATCAAAGACCCAAAATGTACTTTGATAAGGAGTGCCATTTTTATGTCGAAACTTGTTTTCTATTAATAATTGGAAATGTAAGCGCATTCTATTATAATGATAATGGGTTGGATGGCATGTGTGGCCGTCATAGTATCTGGCGTAGGTGGGGCCGATACCAGGGAGAGGGCTTAGATGATATGTCCTTTTTTCTTAGATTAAAACTAGCATTTTTTATGCAATTGAGAGGTTTCTTCAGAAGCCAAAAACGTTGATGTACCAACGATATATAAAATCATGCATAAACAATAAAAATAAAAGACGTTAAACCCCTTGGTACTCAAGGGGTTTTTAGTATGGTTACTTCCTGAAATTAGCTTTATGTTAACTAGATTTGTATAGAGCATTCATGTGTTCCTTAGAAACCTTGTTCAAAAAACGGCAACGTATTGATAAAGAAGGTATTTTCCATCCAAACTGGATGGAGTAAGATTCCTTGTATTCTTAATATAATACAAAACTGCCAGTAAAATAG
>NZ_LMVB01000007.1:0-108868 GCF_001510645.1 Paenibacillus sp. FJAT-29882
GCTCCCTATCATTCGCTCGACTTGCATGTATTAGGCACGCCGCCAGCGTTCGTCCTGAGCCAGGATCAAACTCTCCAAAAAGTGTTTGACTTGCTCATTGTTTTTATAGTGTGTACTCACTTCATTTAAAACGTTGGCGCTTTGTTTTGTTCAGTTTTCAAAGAGCAATTTGTTGTTAAGTAAAATTAACTTTAACATACTAATGATTAGTTGTCAACTTCTGCGAAGTTTCAAAGTTATTTATACTCGCCGTGTTTCTCAGCGACTAATTCATCTTAACATCCATTTTATAAGAAGTCAACATTTTTTATAAAATGATTTTTTCTTATTATTTAACTATCCATGCCAAAATAGTAATGTTTAGCCATCGCTCAATCAGCAACTTTTATAGATTACTCCTCTTTCTTATTCTTGTCAATATCCTTTTTACCTTTAGCCCTAGATTTCTATTTCGTAAATTTCATATTCTCACTATATTATACGTTTAATATTTTGTACGGTGGGTATTGTACAAGAAATGTGGACTTTTTACACCTTACACTACTAAAAATCAGAGTGTTCAATATCGCCCTATAACACTTTACTTATTTTCGATTTCTACATAACTAAGATATAATATAATGCATATAAGTTCAGCTATACATATTTTGATTATGATGGATATTCACTATCAGACCTCAATTACAGCCATGATAAACAATATGAAAAGGTACCTTCCGATGCATAAGCCCAAAGGAGAATAGAGAATGACGATTTTAATCGTAGACGACAACCAGGTTAACCTTTTCGTAATAGAAAAGATATTAAAGAAAGCTGGTTATAATGATTTCACTTCGCTTACATCTGCTCAACAATTGTTTGATTATTTACAAATAGACTCCGCGAACCCCAAGGAAACGACTGTTGATATTATTCTTTTAGATATAATGATGCCCGATATTGATGGAATCGAAGCCTGTAGGCGTCTGCAAACGATCCCACATCTTAAGGATATTCCGGTTATCTTCGTTACTGCACTTGAGGATTCGAACAAAGTAGCTGAAGCTCTTGATGTAGGCGGCATCGACTACATTCTAAAACCAATAAATAAAGTGGATTTACTTGCACGCATCCGAGTTGGACTTCGTCTTAAATATGAAAAAGACTGGCATCGAATGCAAGATGAAAAAATGGCACGTGAACTTGATTTGTCCATGCAAGTACAAAGTAGTCTGCTGAGCGAGCCCATATCCCTTGAGAACCTAGTCATTAAAGCATCGTATTTTCCCGCTAATAAATTAGCTGGAGATATGTATTATTGGCATCGAATTGACGATAAACGATACGGGGTCATCTTGTTGGATATGATGGGACACGGAATTACCGCTTCCTTAGTCTGTATGTTTATCTCATCTGTCTTACGCGACGCAATCCGGACTCGTACAAATCCAGAAGAAGTTATTAATGAGCTTAACCACTGGATGTCAATTTTAAATAAAGAGGAAAACCAAGTTCATTATTATTTCACTGCCATCTATCTGATTATTGACACACAAGAAAAAACAGTAGACTATGTGAACGCAGGACACCCACCCGGTTTCGCCTTAATTGATAACAAAGAGGTATTTCCTCTTTCAACCGGAAGCTGTCCAGTTGGTTTTTTCAATGACATGAAGATAGAAAAGGCTACTTTGACATATCAAGATGACATTCAAATACTTTTATTTACAGACGGGGTAATGGAGGCACTTGAAGCAAACGAAGCAGACGGTCTTGTTCAATTAAGGAAAGCTGTTTCAAAAAAGTGGCTGACTTGCCGTGAAGATGCCCCCATCGATTTAGTCTTGCCAAAGCATCTTCAGATAGATCAGCCAGATGACATGTGTGTTGTCTTAATTCAAGCAAATTAAGACAATTAGTTATACTTTTTTATTTACTTTCAAATAAGAGCGAGGATGCCACAATAGGATTAAACCCCTTTTAGGCATCCTCGTTTTTTAAAAATAAATTAGATTTTTTAGTTGCTTGTGCAAACAGCCTACCAATTGTTTCATCATACACGGCCGCTTTAGTTTTTCTTATACTTTACGATAAATTTTCTCCAAGGAATCAAAATCCTCATATTTATCACAAAAAAGCATAGTACGAATGGTTTCTTTACTTCCTAACCCAAGAAAACCACCTTTACTTAGACTATCGTAGAATAACTGATTAACGTCCTCTTGCAAGTCTGCTGTAAAATAAATCATAACATTCCTACACATGATAACGTGAAATTCATTAATAGAACTATCTGTAACCAGATTGTGCTGAAAAAAGTCAATATTCCGGAGCAAATCAGGATTTAAATAGGCATGCTCGTAATCTGTAGAATAGTATTCGGAAAAAGCTTGATTCCCACCTGCTTGCAGATAGTTTTTTGTATAAGACTGCATTCGAGTTAATGGAAGAACCCCTTTTTCTGCTTGTTGTAATACTTTCTCACTCATATCTGTTGCATAGATTTTCGCTCGATCATAAAGGCCTTCTTCTTCAAGCAAAATCGCCATTGAAAATGCTTCTTCTCCAGTAGAACACCCCGCATGCCAAATCCGGATTTCAGGAAGTTCTCTTAAGTACGGGATCACTTTGTTCCTAAAAGTTTTAAAAAATCCAGGGTCCCGAAACATCTCTGTTACATTAATCGAAAAGTCTTCCAGCATTTTTTCAGCATACCCTTTTTCATACATTACCTTTTCAATTAACCCGCTAATTTTCTGTACTCGCTCCAACCTCATTCGGTTTTCAATCCGTCTCTTAATTGAAGATCTCATATACCGACGAAAATCGAAACCAGAAACGCGGTAGATTGCTTGCAACAGTAAATCTATTTCAAAATCTTCTCTTTCCTCAATGGTTAATAAATCTTTCATGTAATTATCCTTCCCAAATCTCTCCAAAATTGTTTTTAGTAAGAAATGCGCTAGCCCTCCTAATACCAATACAGAAGTCGCGACGTCCCCTAAACGTCCAACTGGTAATGGTTTTAAAATATTAAAAATCCACACTTTATCTTCCTTTACTGAAAGTTATAGGACTACGAAGAATGGACCACTTTCCTTAATCAGTAGAAACTATTAAAAACTTATCGGTTTCTTCCCCAAAACAAAAGCGCAAGCACCTAATGTATGGACGCTAAACGCTTTTGTATGACATTATGCCTATTTAATTATTGATACCCCATTACTCTTTGTATCAAACCATCACAAATACAATCTTCCATACACTTCTCTTATGATTAACCTAACTAAGTCGGATAGTCGAAGAATAAACCGAAATCTTCATATTGGTTTTACGGTTCCATTCGTCAACCAAACTCGTAATACAGAAAGAAGTTGGTTTAGCCTGAGCGGCTTGCTAACATAATCGGAGGCTCCTGCTTTCAAACATTTCTCACGGTCACCTTTCATTGCTTTAGCTGTCAAAGCAATGATTGGCATGTCATTAAACTGACCGGTACTACGAATTCGACGCATCGTTTCATACCCGTCCATTTCAGGCATCATAATATCCATCAGAATAGCGTCAATTGTATGGTCTTTTTTAACGATTTCTAAACATTCCAGTCCATTCTTAGCAGTTAGGATTTTCATTCCTTGCTGTTCAAGCGCATTTGTTAAAGCATAAATATTGCGATGGTCGTCATCCACAACTAAAACCGTTTTGTTTTGGAAGAGATTATTTGGTTTATGTGTCTCAGTCACACTTTGTCCTTCCACAGAAGGTTCATGGTTAAATCCAACGCTTTCACTAACAGGCTCATTTATCGTTGCCGCCAATTGTAGAAGGGCAGAGCCAACTTCATCTGATTCCTCGATACCTTCTGGTAGACTAGGGATGAATAGCGTGAAGACACTTCCTTTCCCTTCTTCGCTATCAACAATAAGCCATCCTCTAAGTAATTTAGCAAACTCTCGGCAAATCGATAAACCCAAACCGGTACCGCCATATTTTCTCATGGTTGCACCATCGCCCTGCTGAAATGCTTCAAAAATCAACTGTTGCTTAGATTTCGGGATACCGATCCCAGTATCAGCAATGGAAACTTCAAGCCAGCCATCCGCTCCATTTGTATTGATCCACTTACCTAGTTTCTTTTCTTCTGCACACTTAATATGAACAGATATTGAGCCAGTTTCCGTAAACTTAAAGGCATTAGACAATAGATTTTTCAGTATTTGCTGTAAGCGCTGTTGATCGGTAAAGAATATATCTGGTACATCCTTATCCTTTTGTACGTTAAATTCCAGTCCTTTTTTCTGAGCAACATGCTCAAAATTCCGTGTAAGCAATTCAGGTAATTCACTTACATTCATTTCGTCAAAAACAACATCCATTTTTCCTACTTCAACTTTTGATAAATCCAAAATATCATTGATAAGCGATAACAAATCTCGCCCTGAAGAATGAATAACCTTAGCAAAATCTTGTTGCTCCTCTGATAAAGTACTTTCGTGCTCTGAAAGCATCTCAGATAGAATAAGTATACTGTTAAGAGGTGTTCGTAATTCGTGAGACATATTAGCTAAGAACTCTGATTTATACTTCGAACTTTGTTTCAGCTGTACAGCCTGATCTTCAAGATTTAATTTAGCACGCTGCAATTCTCTTGATTTCGCTTCTGTTTCACGATTTCTTTCTTCCAGTTGTTCATTAATCATGCGTAGCTCTTCCGCTTGCGTCTGGAGTTCTTCGGATTGGGCTTGCATTTCTTCGGATTGAGATTGCAATTCCTCCGATTGTACTTGCAATTCTTCTGTTTGAGCCTGTGATTCTAGTAAGAGTCGTTCTATTTCTACACGACCCTGTACGCTATTAATCGTAATCCCAAGTGTTTCAAGAACACGTCCAAGGAAGTTTTGCTGTAACTTTGTGAAAGTTCCAAAACTGGCAAGCTCAATTACAGCAACAACCTCATCTTCAAAAACAACAGGTGCAATGAAAATGCTTTTTGGCGCTACTTCTCCTAAGCCTGTTGATAATACTTTATAATCATTTGGGACTTGATTGATAATCTGTGATTCTTTTTCTAAGGCACACTGACCAATTAAACCTTCCCCTAATCTGAACTCCAGACGTCCTACTTCTTCTCCATCAGCATAGGATGAAAGCTTTACAAATTTAGCTTCTTCTCCTTGTCCTCTTTTAATATAAAAGACTCCTAGAGAAGCTCCCATCAAAGGCGTCAATCTACCGATAACACGCTGCCCAAGGGTTTCCATAGTAACGATACGTTGATACATCGTAGCAATGTCGGCCAGTCTAGTCTGAACCCAATTTTGCTCACTAATTTCCGTTGTGAAATCTTTTTCTTTTTGATAGGATACTTCTAATGATGCCGCCATCTCATTAAAAGCTTGGGCAATATCGCCAATTTCATCTTTGGTCTTCACATGTATACGCGGAAGGTCTGTTAAATAATTAAAATCAACTTTTTTCATTATACTTGTGATAGATCTCAGATCCTTGATCGTACTTCGAATCAACCAAATCATCGTGATAGTAATAACAATAATCACTAGACCAACAGAGATTATGATAAATTGCATAATTGCATTATAGGTTTCATTCGCTTCTTTTAGCGCCTCATTCATCAAACCTTCTTGGAAATCTTTGAATTTCTCTATAGAACTCGTTACTTTCAATCTCTTATCTCTTTGTTCATCCATAAGTACATTTAAATCAGATGCAGATTTACCTTGTTCAAGTGTATAAATGATTTCTGTTTCCGTTATCACATAAGAACCATAATTCGCTTCAAGCTGTTTAATCAACTGCGATGCTTGGCTTCTATTTACAACTTGCGACAACTCAGCAATCTTCAAATTAATTTCGCTTTGATTATTTTTAATTATCTCCAAACTATTCCTAACTTCTTGTTCATTAATGGAATCATTGACCGCATAAAGAATTTCCCGATCGCTACGTGAAAAGAATTGACGTATTTCCATTGCAGTACTTACTTTAACATACCGATCCTCAACGATTTCCGTTATATTGCTTTTTACACTGTTCACCATATATACAATACCTAGTAGCATGATTGCTAAAAAAAGGATGATTACGCCAAATACTACTAATTGTTTCTTTTTAAAACTCACCCTATCTCCTGCCCCTCATGATTTTATTTATACAATCTAACTCTCAAACGATTAATGGTACTCGCCAAAAAGGAATGTGGCTCTAATGATTCATATCATAGTAATTATTTTACCACTTTAGAAAATTCATGTCTCTTTAATCCCCAGATAGACAAAAAACCAAAGATCTGTTCAATCTAATGAACCTTTGGCTTTTTTTAAATCTATTCTTTTATTTAACTAAAGACGAACTTATCTTCTTGACTTCTATATATAAAACATGATGTCCATCCATCTCTTTCACAGTGAATTCATAGTCCTCGAATTCCCTTTTATCTCCTACTGCCACATCATATTTACCAGTTAAAATCCAACCACCAATCGTGTCTATGTCCATTTCAGGCAGATGGATTCCTAATGTAGAGTTGATATCTCCTATTAATGTTTTGGCATCAAAAACAAAATGACCATCTGTTATTTTTTGGATATTCGGTCGTTCATCCTGATCAAATTCATCACGGATATCACCAACAATTTCTTCTAAAATATCCTCAACCGTTACTAAACCTGCTGTTCCACCATATTCATCTGACAAAATCGCCATATGAATTCGTTCTTTTTGCATTTTAAGCAGTAAATCATGAATAGGTATCGTCTCAAGTACACGAATAACTGGAGTGATAAATTCATCAACATTTAAATCGGTCACATTTTCTTCCGTTATTGTAGCCGTATAAAGCCGTTTAATATTTACCATTCCAACTATATTATCTTTATCTCCATCTGTTACTGGGTATCTTGTAAATTGTTCTTCTTGGATTAATTCAATGACTTCAAGAAGCGAAGTTCCTTTTTCAAACGTTACCATTTCCGTTCTTGGCACCATGATTTCATTGGCAATTCGATTATCAAATTCAAAGATTTTATTCACATATTTATATTCAGATTGATTAATTTCACCGCTTTTGTAGCTCTCTGATAAAATTAAGCGTAATTCCTCTTCGGAATGGGCTAATTCATTCTCAGAAGCAGGTTTCATGCCAAACATGCCGACGAGCAGACGAGAAGAACCATTAAGAACCCAGATAAAAGGATACATAATACGGTAGAACCAAATTAAAGGTTTAGCAAATATAAGCGTAACTTGCTCAGCTTGCTGAATAGCAACTGTTTTCGGTGCCAATTCACCAACAACAACGTGCAAGTATGTTACTGAAGCGAAAGCTATGGCGAATGACAGGATGCTTATTGCTGGTTCAACGACATTCAATTTTTCAAACAAAGGATGCAAAACCGCCTCGACCGTCGGTTCCCCTAACCAACCAAGACCAAGGGCGGTAACCGTAATCCCTAATTGACAAGCAGATAAATACTCATCAAGATGAGTCGTTACCCTCTTCGCAGCAAGTGCATTCTTATGTCCTTCTTCAATTAATTGGTTTATACGTGAACTTCTCACTTTGACAATGGCAAATTCAGAAGCAACGAAAAAAGCTGTTAAAGCAATTAGTAATGCTATGGCTAACAATTTTATGGTAATCTCCAATGCGGGTGGGTAATCGGTAAACAATCCTTTTTTGATTCTGCTATCTTGTATTGATCAAAATAAGGAAACACTTGAATACGATTAAATCCCAGGCACCTCCTGTAAAAGTATCTCTAATTTTTATATATAATGTACACATAATCTCGAATTCTTAACCCACTGAACATTACAATAGTAAAAGCAACAATGACTGCATTAATGTCACACTTTCATGTGACACGTGATTTTTTAATGGTTTTTTTTTCTTTTCACTTTCAAGCAATCTTATAACCATTTGCAACTCTTCATTTAAGTCATTCAATTTTTCATTTAATTGCTCTTCAGATGGATTTATCTTAGACTCGCCTTCTTGGTTAAGCATCATCCTGATATGGTCAAGTGAATGTTGCTTCTTTTTATATATGACAATTTTTCGTAACCGTTCAAGTTCACCATATTTGTAATAGCGGTAATTAGAAGCAGAACGTTCTGGTTTTAACAATCCGAGATTTGTATAATAGTCGACTGTGCGCTTTGTCACATTCGCTAATTGTGCTAGTTCACCAATTCTTAGTCTCTCGTTCCCAACATAGTTACCTCCCAACTATCACGTTATGGTTTTGTTTGATTTAACGACTCAAACATAGTTCTATTTTACAAGATGAATGAGCATTTGAGAAATTTTTTTCACTATAGCACATAATTTTCTTAAAAAAATAAAAAACCGACTTTCCTTAAGCAAGAATAATCGGTTGGAATGAATGATTTTATTTATTCGTTTTAGAAGCTTGGAGTCCAATAAGAATCTTAGGACCACATTGACATAAAGCTGAATGTTTTAATTTTTTTATAGGTGCTCCACACGTGTTACACATTTTCACTGCCATGAAACGTCCTCCTCTTTTACTCGCTTTTCTTAATAGTATACTACTTTTCATTTAATAATCAATATCAGTTTGTAATCATTATAATTTAATTGCATTATAGGACTAATTACTATCTTCTCTCTGCCATTAATTTTTCGTTTTCCTGATCCATAATCATTGTTACCTTTTCCATAAAACTAAGAATGACAGCTAATTCTTCTTCAGTATATGTCTGGCACGCTTCTTTGTTCGCTTCTGCCAATGATTCGAAATGATCTTTTATTTGTTTTTGTCGCTTCTGAATCGGGGTTATCATGACTTTCCTGCGATCTTCCTCGTCTTTTTCTCTCAACATAGCCTGTTTTTTCAAGCCGATCAATAAGCGCCGTAACTAAACCTGAGCTTAGACCAGTCATTCTTGACAGTTCAGCCGCGGTAATGGGCCCTGTTCCATTTAAAATTTCTGCCGTCTTTAAATCTGTCTGAACGCCCCCATCTTTTGTTGAAATAAGACGTTCCTCATCTCATATTTATGTAGGCTTTATAACAAACTCTCTAGCATCTCTCGTTTTTGCAGATTATCCCTTGACATGGACCGGAACCTCCCACTAAACTTGGTTTTATCTCGATTATCAAGATAGTTATTTTTAAAATTTTTTTCAAATGAACTAATTACATGGGTCCATTAAAAAAAGGGGGATTTAATTGATAGCTGATATTCAACAGAATAAAAATCAAAACCTTATTGTTGCTGGTTTACTTTTAGCAATTTTCATGTCGGCGATGGACAATACCATTGTTGCTACGGCTATGGGGACCATCGTTTCAGATTTAGGAGACTTTGATAAGTTTGTCTGGGTCACATCTGCCTATATGGTTGCCACAATGGCTGGGATGCCGATTTTCGGGAAACTTTCCGACATGTATGGTCGCAAACGTTTTTTCATTTTTGGTCTTATTGTTTTTCTACTTGGATCTGCATTATGCGGAATTGCCCAAAGCATGGTCCAACTAAGTATTTTTAGAGCGATACAAGGGATTGGCGGTGGAGCCCTAATGCCGATTGCCTTTACGATTGTATTTGATATTTTTCCACCTGAAAAACGCGGAAAAATGACTGGATTACTCGGTGCTGTTTTTGGGGCATCAAGTGTTATGGGACCTTTATTAGGCGCTTATATTACTGAGTATATAAGTTGGCATTGGGTTTTTTATGTGAACGTACCCATTGGATTAGTATCCTTATTTTTCGTACTACGCTACTATAAAGAATCTCCACAAGTTCAGGAACAAAAAATTGATTGGGGCGGAGCTACAACACTTGTCATCGCCGTAATTAGTCTCATGTTCGCACTTGAACTAGGCGGTGGTAAATATAGCTGGGACTCAATCCAGATTATCGGCTTGTTTACTAGTTTCGCCGTGTTCTTGTTATTATTTTTCTTTTTCGAAAAAAGAGCGCAAGAACCAATCATATCTTTCTGGATGTTCAAAAATCGATTATTTGCCACTTCGCAAATTTTAGCGATTCTTTATGGGGCATCGTTTATTATTTTAACTGTTTATATTCCGATCTTTGTCCAAGCTGTATATGGAGGATCCGCTACAAATGCAGGGCTTATCCTTATGCCAATGATGCTCGGTTCTGTGGTTGGAAGTGCATGCGGTGGGATTTTCCAAACGAAAGCAAGCTTCCGCAATTTAATGATTATTTCAATAACCGCTTATTTTATTGGCATGTTCTTGCTCGGAACATTAACACCTGAAACAAGCAGAGGATTGCTCACCCTTTATATGACAATCGTTGGTATTGGAGTTGGGTTTTCATTTTCTTTACTACCAACAGCATCCATACATGGTTTAGAGCCGCGTTTTCGAGGATCCGCTACCTCAACGAATTCATTTTTGCGGTCATTTGGAATGACGTTAGGTATCACTATTTTCGGCGCCATACAAAATCATGCATTTACGAGCAAATTAGCTGATTCATTTAAAGGGATGGGGAATGGTGCTGAAGGGACGTTTACTAATCTTAAAGATTCACGTGAGCTGTTCCAATCAGAAGCTCGTGCAAACATTCCAGACTTTGTTCTTAACAAGATTGTACAAGCCATGTCAGATTCGATTTCCTTAATTTTTATGCTGGCACTTATTCCAATTAGCGTAGCAGTTATTACCGTTTTCTTTATGGGGAACACACGCGTTAAAGCGACGCAAAAAGGGGCTGTAAAACAAAAATAAAACAAGGCTGTCTTTATGACAGCCTTGTTTTATTTTTGTTTCGTATCAAACCTTACTTTACGGATTACATTTCATATACTTGTAATATCTACATTATCAGGAAGTTTAAATGGATTTTTTTCATTAATCCTGTCATAGAACATGACGCCATTTAAATGGTCCAATTCATGCTGGAATACGATGGCTGGGAACCCTTTCAGGCGAAGTTGGATCTCCTCCCCTGCTAAGTCCGTTGCTTTCACTTTGACACGCTCATATCTTGGCACGTAACCACTTATGTCACGGTCAACAGAAAGACAGCCTTCGCTTTGGGGCAAGTAGACCATTGATGCTGAATGACTAATAATTTTAGGATTAACGAGCGCATGTTCATACAGGTTTCCTTTTACGTCTGTAAAGTACATGACGAACATTCGTTTATTCAAACCGATTTGATTCGCAGACAGCCCTACTCCAGCACGTAAATGATACTTCTTTGCTGTATCTGGATCCTGACTATTCTTCAGGAACTGCATCATACTCTCCAATGTTTCTTTGTCTTCTGCAGAAAGGGGCAGTTTCACTTCTTCCGTATTCTGACGTAATATCGGATCGCCCTCTCTCACAATATCGTCCATTGTAATGATATAATCTCGCTTAAATTTATTCATTCATAACCATTCCTCTATTGTTGTTTGAGAACTAGTCTCATGCCTTTTCACTTTACCATGCCACACTTATTACTGTCTAACAACGAAGTTACTACTGAAAAAAATAAACCTCGTTATAGATCATTACATTATTTCCCACTATAAATAGTACAAAAGAACCATTTATAATAGAAGTTAGTTCACTATACTAGTTTCATATAATAAAGGGAGATGAGAAATTGAACGCAAACTCTAGATTCGTTTCGAAATTCTTGCCAATCTTTGTGGCATTACTCGTGATCATTTCCGGTGTTTTATTGTATGCTGTTAATCAGCCACAGAAAACAGAAATTCCTTTTTCTTCAGTCGAAAGTACGATTGTAGCTCAAAATGGTGAATTGGTAACGTTGAAGGAAAACCAGAATGGTACGCTGACATTGATTACTCCAGATAGAAGTTATATTTCTCACGTACCACCGAATAGCCAATTAGTAAACAAACTTGTTGAAACATATAATGTTCAGTATTCGTTCTCATCAACTAGCCCATTTAGTTTATGGTTGTTAGGCGGATTAATCGCTGCATTAGTGGCAACCACCATTATTATACAAAGAAAAACAAAAGGTGGCATTGGAATCGGAAAAATGAAGAATAGTGTTTCTTCTGCAAAACCGCTCCCAGCCATTACCCTTGATGATATCGGCGGATTACAGACCGAAATTAAAGAAGAAATTCTACAGACACTTTCCATTTTAAAAGAGCCTGAGCGTTCAGAAAAATTAGGAATCACCGCTCCAAAAGGAATTCTATTATATGGGCCTCCCGGAACCGGGAAGACGTTGCTTGCTCAGGCCATCGCCAAAGAAATGGGTGCAAATTTCTTTTCTACAAGCGGTTCAGCCTTTAATGAAATGTTTGTCGGTGTTGGGGCTTCTCGTGTTCGTAGTTTATTCCAAAACGCAAGAAAACAAACACCAGCGGTCATTTTTATCGATGAAGTAGATGCTTTAGCCGCTAAACGAAAAGAACATGGCGGTGAAGAAGGAGAAAAAACATTGACTGAGCTACTCGTTCAGCTTGATGGTGGGCATTCAAACGATGGAATTTTGTTTATCTCCGCTACGAACCGAAAGGATATGTTAGATGATGCCTTTTTGCGCCCTGGACGGATTGATTTTTCATTCCAGGTGCCGCTGCCAGATACGAAAGGTCGGAAAGAAATTATTGATATCCACGCAAAAGGCAAACAGCTGTCAAAAGATGTTCTTCTTTCTCTTGATACGTTAGCTGAAAGCACCTCAGGTTTTTCCGGTGCGGATTTAAGTGCACTATTTGATACGGCCTCCAGACGGGCTTTACGTAATGGACAAGAGTTTATTGAGAAAAGTGATCTTGATTATGCCATTGACCGTACAATTTTAGGAACCACATCACGTTCATTGAATGATCCTGAAACAAAAAGACGTGTCGCCATTCATGAAAGCGGACATGCCCTTGTTGCTACGATTACGAAACCAGGTTCTGTTCGTAAAGCAACCATCATTCCCCGTGGCGATGCACTCGGTTATGTTGCACCGCTTCATAAAGAACTGCATTTAGCCACGACTAGTGAATTACTCGATCAAGTCAAAATGATTCTTGCTGGCGGTGTTTCAGAGCGGATGTTTTTGGGTGAACATAGCATCGGTGTAAGCGGTGATGTCAAACAAGCGAAACATCTACTTGAACAAATGGTTGAAACCGGAATGCTTCAAGACGGTTTTACTCTTACGTTCAATAAAGGGGAAAAAGAGAAAAAGATGCAGGAATTATTTAACGAAGCGATTCAGGCAACCGAAAAACTTATCAGTAGTAATCGCGAACAATACGAAGAACTTGTCGAAGCGTTATTAAAGAAGGAAACACTTGATGGATCAGAGGTTGAAGAAATCATTGGTTCTGATCTACCCTAAATCGCCCTTGTTTGATGAAAACCCTCCTTGGCACTGATGATTGCCTAGGAGGGTTTTTATTTTTATGTTCCTACCATCCACATAGTAGCAGTGAATGTAAGAACATTACCAAAGATTCATTAACTGTAAATATAAAGGTCAACATACACTTCTGTACCTATTAAATTAGCAAAATTAATGAATCTGTCTTTTTAACCCTTCCTTAAGAGTTCGTATTAAGGTCCTCAACAATTACTGTAAAACTAAATGATGTAGTTTAACAAATAAGTGAACCGGGAAAATAGAAACTAGCTAATCATTTTGATGCTAGGAGGAATTAAACATGGGTCAAACTGCAGATGATCAAAATAATAGTAAACTGGTAAAAGGAATAATTGTCGGGGGAATTATAGGTGGAGCACTCATGCTCTTAAATTCATCAACAAGGACCAAAGTAAAAGAAACAGCATTGGATATTAAAGACTCGTCCTTGGACATGATTACCCAAGTGAAAGAAAACCCGAATGAAATGAAAGATAATATGATTAACCGTTTTAAATCAGCATCCGAAGTACTAAAAGAGGCAATCAGTGATGCTCAAGACCTTTATTCAATAATTAATGAAGATGTGTTCAGCAAAGTAAGTGAGGTCAAGGATATTTCAACTGATGCCGTGTCTACAGTAATGGAAGCCAAAGATGATTTAGTGGGCATAGGCTCCAAGGTCGCTAAAGCAAGTAGCCAATTAAAGGACGCTTCAACAGAATCTATAGCTAATTCTAATCAGCCACAACAAGTGAATGAATCGATCAAGTCAAAATGATTCTTGCTGGCGGTGTTTCAGAGCGGATGTTTTATGGTTGAAACCGGAATGCTTCAGGATGACTTCACTCTTACGTTCAATAAAGGCGAAAAAGAACAAAAAAATGCAGGAATTATTTAACCAAGGCGACTCAAGCAATTGAAAAACTTATCAGTAGGAATCGCGAACAATACGAAGAACTTGTCGAAACATTATTGAAGAAAGAAACACTTGAAGGATCTAAAGTGGAAGAGATTGTCGGCAGTGGACGAACTGAAATAGCACTTGTTTAAAGACATAGGGACTGGGCTTCGCGACTTACTATTCTAGACAATCCCTTTGAAGTTATACGTACTTTAGTAAGGAAGTATTTCAAAATTCTGCTTCGCACCGCCACCATTGTGATTAGGCGAGTGTAGCGTGCTTAATGATAGATCATTCATAGTAAATTGTGGGGTTTAAACGCCATATTCGTTTTGTATAAATAGATTCCATTAAGTCCAGTAACTCAAGATTATAATGTTTATGTATCCAAATCGCACAGGATTTCTAGAAATTCTGTGCGATTTGTGTGCAATCTAAGCAATGAATATTAATTGAGATAAGAGTAGGTTGTTAATTTTACCTCGTTTATGTTGTTTGTCATCTTTTATGCAACTAAACAGGGCTTTGCTTTTCTTATTTGTCTTGCAGTAATTGAAAAACAGCTTGGACCATCCATTTTACGCCAATTTTGATTGCATCTTCGTCTACCATAAATTTGGGGTGATGCAGGTCGTGGGTGATTCCTTTTTCTTCATTTCTCGAGCCTAGCCATACGTAGCATCCAGGTACTTCTTTTTGATAGTACGAGAAATCCTCTCCACCCATAGTTGAATCGGCTAGAAGCGTATTTGCTTCACCTACAACGGATATTGAAGCGGAGCGCGCAATTTCTGTTACTCTAGCATCATTTACTACGGCAGGAATTAAAAATTTGTAATCAATTTCGACTTCGCCGCCAAGTCCGGTAA
The DNA here is from genome assembly GCF_001510645.1 of Paenibacillus sp. FJAT-29882. Taxonomy (GTDB): domain Bacteria; phylum Bacillota; class Bacilli; order Bacillales; family DSM-1321; genus Peribacillus. The sequence continues at coordinate 15,106 of NZ_LMVB01000007.1, forward strand.
CCGTATTTGTCACGACTTTTGTAAAAATCTCATAGATGTTTTGTCTAACTTCTTCATTTGAAGTTCTGACGGTTCCTTTTAAAATAGCGCGATCGGGGATGACATTATTGGTTGCACCTGCTTGAAAAGAACCAATACTTACAACCGCAGATTCTTTAGAGGAGATGTTACGGCTTACGATTGTTTGGAGCTGACTAACAACGGCACTACCTATCACGATTGGATCAATGGTTCTTTCAGGCAGTGCCGCATGTCCACCTTTCCCTTTTATCGTAAGGGTAAAGTCGTCCACACTTGCCATAAAGAACCCTGCCTTTATCCCCATTGTACCTGTAGGAATGTCGGGAGAATTATGGAGACCAATGATCGATTTTACACCTTTTAATAAGCCTGCTTCAATGAGGGATACAGCTCCTCCTTCGGTTTCTTCCGCTGGTTGAAATAATATACGAACATTCCCTGGTAGGATCTCACTAAGCCCTTGCAAGATAATCGCAGCACCTAATGCGATCGTTGTGTGGACATCATGACCGCACATATGGCTGACGCCGTCTATTTTGGAACGAAACGGCAGATTAGACTCTTCTTGAATCGGTAGCGCATCAATATCTGCACGTAAAGCAATGGTCGGCCCTTGTTGTTTTCCAACCACCCTTGCCGCCGTCCCTGTTTTTAAGTCAGTAGGAATTTGCAAGATTCCAAATTCATCTAACCATTCGTTTAAACGTTTTGTCGTTTCAAATTCCTTGTTACTAATTTCAGGATTCATATGAAGATGTCTTCTGATTTCAATTAATCGAGGGAATAAATGATCTACTTTTTCTTCTAGCATGTCGGAAAACTCTTTAGTTGAAACTTCGTTCATGATCGCCCCTCCTATTTCAAATGTCCTAAGAATTCTTTCGTTCGCTCATGCTTCGGCTGACCGAAAATTTCCTCTGGAGAGCCTTGCTCAACAATATAGCCTCCATCCATAAAGATCACACGATCAGCTACTTCCTTAGCAAATCCCATTTCATGTGTGACGACCACCATCGTCATCCCTTCCTTTGCCAATTGTTTCATGACTGCCAGTACCTCACCGACTAATTCTGGATCAAGGGCAGATGTGGGTTCATCAAACAGCATAATTTTTGGTTCCATGGCCAATGCTCTAGCAATTGCCACACGTTGTTTTTGTCCCCCAGATAATCGATTAGGGAACTCATCTACCTTGTCTTCTAATCCTACCTTTTTAAGAAGCTCCATGCCTTTTTTCTTCGCCTGATCCTTTGTCACTTTTTTTAACAGGACAGGTGCTTCCATGATATTCCCGATTACGGTCCGATGAGGGAATAAATTAAATTGCTGAAAAACCATCCCGATGTCCTGACGAAGTTTGTTTAATGAGGACTCTTTTGACTCAACTATTTTTCCATTAATAGTGATCGTCCCACTGTCAGCTACTTCTAAACAATTCATGCAGCGGAGAAACGTACTTTTCCCAGAGCCACTGGGTCCGATAATCACGACAACTTCACCGGGAGCAACGTCTAAATCGATCCCTTTTAAAACTTCTAATTTATTAAATGTTTTCACCACATTGTTACATGAAATCATTCATATGCACCTACCTTTTTCTCAATTTTCCCTATAATAAAGGACATGACAGTCGTTAATAGTAAGTAGATTAAGCCAACCAGGAAAAAGACTTCCATATAACGGTACGTACTGCTGATAATTTGTTGGCCTGTCCGTAACAAATCATATAAGGCAATTGTTGATACAAGGGATGACTCTTTAATTAAAGCAATAAATTCGTTCCCTAGAGGCGGCAGCATTCGGCGAAAGGCTTGAGGAACGATGACGCGTCTCATAGATTGACTTGAACTTAATCCAAGTGATCTTGCTGCTTCCATTTGTCCTTTATCGATCGATTGAATCGCCCCTCTGGCAATTTCCGCAATATAGGCAGCTGCATTTATCGATAGCGCTATGCAGGCCGAAACAAATGGCGGCATCGTAAGGGCGCTGAATACCGATGGAATGGCAAAGTGGATGATAAATAATTGCAATAATAGAGGGGTTCCACGTATTACCCAAATGAAAAATCTACTTAACTGTGATAAAAGAGGGTTCTTTGAAACCCGGCCAAGTCCAACCAGTAATCCTAATATACTTCCAAAAATCACCCCAATTACCGCGATTTCAACGGTAACTAAAGCCCCCTGTAATAAGTATGGTAAATATGTAAGTGCAAAGGATAAAAAATCGTTCATTTCTCTCTCTCCTTTTGAAAATAAAACGGATAAAACGGTTGCCCGGTTTATCCGTCATAGATTATTTTTTTGTAATGTCCGTCTCAAACCACTTTTCACTGATTTTACTTAATGTCCCATTATCTTCAACAGTCTGCACTGCTTTTTCTAAGGCTTCTCGAAGCTGAGTATCATTTTTTCGAACAGCAATACCCATAGGTTGTACTTGGAATGCTTCTCCTACAACTTCAAATTCTCCAGGCTTGGTCGCCATATAATAACGGCCAATCATTTCTCCTACAACAGCAGCCTCTACACGTCCAAGTCCCATGTCATTGAATACATCGGTAGTCAAATCATATTTTTTTACTTCTTTAAGCCCACTTATGGAATTCGCAGCTGTTTCACCTGTAGAACCTAATTGGACCCCGACAGTCTTTCCTTTCAAATCATCTACTGATTTGATATTTAACGGATTTCCTGTTTTTACAGCCAAAATTTGTCCGACACCAAAGTATTCGACAAAATCAACTTTTTTCTTTCTCTCATCCGTTACATTCATGGAAGATAAAATCATGTCAAATCGTTTCGCATCTAAACCAGGGATAATTCCATCCCATGCTGATGGGACAAATTTCACTTTAACGCCGAGTTCCTTGGCAAGTGCTTCGGCAAAATCAATATCAAAACCTACCAACTCATTTTTATCATTGCGATATTCCATAGGTGGGAGTGTATCATCTAAGCCAATGGTGATTTCACCCTTTTCTTTTATTTCAGCTAAGGTATCGCCACCCGTTTCATTTTCACCTTGTTTATTATTTGAACTATCAGGCAATTTAGGTTGTGTGCCACAAGCTGTAACCATTAAAGCAATTGCCACCATTAATAATGATATTATGACCTTTTTCATATTTATCCCCTCACACTTCTTTACTTCTTTACCCCTTTATCTATTTAGCGAAATAAAGTATTCTGATAAAATCATTTTACGAAAATGATGGGTAAAATGCAAGATGTTTTTTTATCAACTTCCGATACTTTTCCGCTGCTATAGGCTAATAAAGCTCGAAAATTGCGGAATTTGGCTCTTTTCTCCCTCTTTTTTAAACACACACTTAAAACAACCCAAAGAAAAAAACGAGCAATTTCTGCTCGTTTCTTTCTTTGGATCTTGAATTCGTTATTACTTCTCAGGAACTAATGTATTACTAATCTTGTGATCTTTTTTCGTCTCTGTTAGCCATGTCGGGAATTCAGAGGATAGTTTTTGAGTTTTGAGAGCTTCTTTGATGTCTTTTTTACTATCTTCAAAGCTCGCTGCTTTCGCTTCCTTTTTACCAGTTACTTGAATGATATGATAACCAAATTCTGTTTTAACTGGATCACTGATCTCGTTTATCTTCATGGAGAAAGCTGCCTTTTCAAACTCTGGTGCCATTTCATCTTTTCCGAAATAGCCTAACTTCCCTCCATTGGAAGCATTTGCGGCATCAGTAGAATATTCCTTTGCTAATTTAGTAAAGTCGCCTCCATCAGCTAATTTCGTAGCTACTTCTTTAGCTGTCACTTCATCCTTCACTAAAATATGACTTGCTTCTACTTGCTCAGCTTGCGCATACTGGTCTTTATTGGCTTCGAAATACTCCTTCATTTCATCATCTGTAATCTTGATTCTAGGCTCTAATAATTTTACAGTCTTTAAATACGAGCGAATATCTTCTTCAATATCCGCAGTTTTCAAGCCACTACTTGCAAGCTGCGCTTCGAACGTATCTTTTCCGCCATATGACTCCATCATCGTATCGAGCTCTGTTTGAATTTCCTTATCTGTGATTTTCACTTTTTCTTTATCTGCTTCAAGGTCAACCAATTTATTCGTAATCATTGTATCTAAGACAGTCGCTCCATATTGACTGACAAGGGCATCGTACAACTCGTCCTTACTAATTTTATTTCCATCCACTTCTGCCACGGTCTCATTGCTTGAAAAAGCGGCAATAAGTACGGCTGCAGCGACAATAAGCAGAATGGCTGCACCCCATATATACGTTTTTGTACTTTTAAAGAAATCTTTCATCAGCGCTCTCCCTTATCATTAATACGTTCGTTTCTATGATTTTTTCTTATTCATTCATCATATCGAGAAAATATGACGAAACTATGAACGAGTCTTTAAATAAGTGTGAAAATCACATATTTTTGTCAAAATGAAAAAGAGGCTACCCTAAACCAAATGGTCAAACCAACAACTATATACAATTAACGAGTGTATGAAACACTATAAATCGCGTATAGAATGTAAGTCAAATCCATTCAGGACATCCTCCTCGCTCATTATTTTCGGTGCATTTTAAACTCCAGGAAAAGTTCATTATAGGTGGCCAGATTTCTTTTCCCAAGGTTCTCATATACTTCTAGCTTATCAGTTAATTCCGGTGACGGATAAAAACGTTCATCTTTTACCACTTCTTCCGGTAAAAATTCCAGTGCTGCTTTATTCGGCGTTGAGTAGCTTACATACTCTGTGTTTTGTGCAGAAACCTTCGCATCTAGCATGAAGTTAATGAACGCATGGGCCCCATCAATATTTTTTGCTGTTTTCGGAATGACCATATTATCAAACCATAAATTAGACCCTTCACTTGGTACGACATAGTCTAGGTCTTCATTTTCAGACATAATTTCTGAAGCATCTCCTGACCAAGTAATCCCAATGGCCGCTTCTTTGTTTGCTAGCAGCAATTTATTTTCATCACCGACAATTGCCTTGATGTTTGGAGTCAATAAATCAAGCTTCGCCTTCGCTTCTTGTAAATGTAATGGATTTGTATCATTTAATGAATAATGTAAACTATTAAGTCCCATTCCGATTACTTCTCGCGCGCCATCAATTAATAAAATTTCGTTTTTTAATTTAGGATCCCACAAATCATTCCAGCTTGTTATTTCCATCCCATTCAACATTTCTGGATTATAGACAATACCCACTGTTCCCCAAAAGTACGGAATAGAATATACATTATCAGGATCAAATGGCAAGTCTAGAAACCGTTCATCGATATTCTCCAGATTCGTCAGCTTCGAGTGATCAAGTTGAATTAATAAGTCTTCCTTAATCATTTTATCAATCATATATTCAGATGGAACCGCAACATCATACGTCGTTCCACCTTGTTCAATTTTCGTCATCATCGCTTCATTTGAGTCAAATGTCTCATAAATCACTTTTATACCTGTTTCTTTTTCAAACTGATCAATTAAATCCGTATCAATATAGTCTCCCCAGTTATAAACCGTCAACGTATTGCCACCTGACAAACCTTGTGATTGATTCAATCGATTCGTGATAAAAAGGAGCACAATGGAAACAAGAATGATCGTCAAAAATACACGGACTAATTGTTTCATTTACGAACCCCCATTCCGCCTGACTTCGTACTACGCTTCGTGATGAAGTAATAGCCAATGACCAAAATAACGGTAAACAGGAATAGTAAGGAAGATAGAGCATTAATATTCAGAGATACTCCCCTACGTGCCAATGAGTAGATTTCAACCGACAAGGTCGAAAACCCATTTCCTGTCACAAAGAATGTAACCGCGAAATCATCAAGAGAGTATGTCAGTGCCATGAAAAACCCAGCAAATATACCTGGAGTAATATAAGGTAAGATCACTTTTGTCAGCACACCCATGTTGCTTGCTCCAAGATCACGTGCTGCATCAATATAAGTCGGGCTCATTTCCATTAGTTTCGGCAGAACCATTAAGACGACGATTGGTACACTAAATGCAATATGTGCTAACAACACGGAATAAAAACCAAGCTTGATTCCAGCCATCGTAAACAAAATCAAAAACGATGCACCGATAATCACATCCGGGCTGACGATGAGCACACTATTCAATGATAAAAAGGTATTTTTCGTTTGTCTTTTCCTTACCGAATGAATAAACAAAGCACCTATTACACCAATAATCGTCGAGATTAAAGCAGATAATAACGCAATCACAAGTGTATTCAAAACAATAATTAACAAGCGCGTATCACCAAATAATTCACGATACCAATCCAACGTAAAGCTTTCAAAGTTAAACATAGTACCGCCGCTGTTAAATGAGTAAAAAATAAGAAAGAAGATTGGTGCATACAAGATAAAAAAGATAAGCACTAAAAATAGCGAAGATACAGGTGACAATTTCTTCTTCATCTTATACACCTCTTTTCCTTGCACCTGTCAATGCCATGATCAGGAACATAAAAATAATTAAAAACACTGCGATGGTCGAGCCCATTCCCCAATCTTGGATGACAAGAAAATGCTGTTCAATCGCTGTCCCTAGTGTAATCACACGGTTACCAGAAATTAAACGCGTCAGCATGAACAGGGAAAGGGCCGGAATAAAGACAACCTGGCAGCCTGATTTCACACCGTCCAATGTTAACGGAAAAATGACACGGCGGAATGTAGTCCATGTTGATGCTCCTAAATCATTAGCCGCATCCATAAAACTCGGGTTCAACTTATTTAATGCATTGAAGATTGGTAAAATCATAAATGGAATAAAAATATAAACTGATACAAAAATAAAGCTAAAATCAGTAAATAAAATTTGTTTGGAGCCAATTCCAATTGCTTCTAGAAATTTATTTGCTGCCCCGTACGTACCGAAAATGCCTAGAAATGCATAAGCTTTCAACAGTAAATTGATCCATGAAGGAACAATGATCAGTAATAACCATAGTTGTTTATGCTTTGTCTTTGTTAACAAATAAGCAGTCGGATAGGCAAAAAGCAAAGAAAAGAACGTAATTAATAACGCATACCAAAACGAATTCAACGTCATCATTAAGTAAACAGGCGTAAAGAAATTCTTATAATTGACCAGTGAAAAATTCCCATCAATATCGAATAAAGAATAATAAAGGACGAGTACGATTGGCGCAACGACAAAAAAGACGACCCACAGAAAGTACGGAATGGAGTATAAATTAAACTTCGCTTTATTTTCCATCTTGCACTCCATCACTGTATGCTTCTAAACGTTTGTCAAATTCTTCTTCAGATTCACCAAAACGCATAACATGGATGGCTTCTGGGTCAAAGTATAGACCAATTTGATCACCAACTGTCGCTTTCTTCGTAGAATGAACCAACCACTCATTCCCATCCCTATCATAGCTACTAATTTCATAATGAACGCCGCGGAATAACTGAGAGTCCACGCGCACTTGCAATTTACCTCGGTTCACATCGGTAATTTCCAAATCTTCTGGTCGAATTACAATCTCAACTGGCTCATTTTCATTAAATCCACCATCGACACATTCAAACTCTTTTCCGGTAAACTCAACTCGATGATCACGAACCATTTTTCCTTCAACAATATTTGATTCCCCAATGAAATCCGCGACAAAACGGCTAATTGGTTCATCGTAAATATCTGTAGGCGTCCCGCTTTGTTGGATTTTGCCGTTATTCAACACGAAAATCTCATCTGACATCGCAAGCGCTTCTTCCTGATCATGTGTAACAAAGATAAAGGTAATCCCGAGTCTTTGCTGTAATTCACGTAATTCATATTGCATCTCCGTTCTCAGCTTCAGATCAAGCGCAGACAAAGGTTCATCTAGCAAGATCACTTCAGGCTCGTTTACAATTGCTCTGGCAATGGCCACACGCTGACGTTGCCCACCTGACATTTCTGAGATTTCTCTTGTTTCATAACCAGCAAGATTGACAAAACTCAATGCTTCTCTGACCTTTGCATTGACTTCACTATTCTTCATTTTCTTAATGCGCAAACCAAATGCAACATTTTCAAAGACATTCAAATGAGGAAATAACGCATAGTCCTGAAAAACGGTATTTACTTGCCGTTTATTAGCCGGCACCCGATTAATAATTTTTCCATTAAAATAAATCTTCCCTTGCGTCGCCTCCGTAAAGCCAGCTATTAAACGTAGAATGGTTGTTTTTCCGCAACCAGAAGGTCCTAGTAGCGTATAAAATTTGCCTCGCTCGATTTCAAAACTAACATCATTCAATACAGCTGGATCTGCATCATATTGTTTAGTTACTTGTTCGAAACGAATGATCGACTCATTTGTCAAAATATTCTCCTCCTCAGTATCTTCATGTATTCGTATGATCCGTTCCACCAAACAGCTGAATTCTTATAAATAAGAATTTGTAACAACTAGAAGCAATTCGGTAGGTCCATCAAGATCATTAACCAATTGGTGAGCCTCAGAAGCATGAAAATAAATAGATTCTCCTGCTTTAGCCACATAGATGTGGCTCCCTAAATAAACAATGACTCTTCCACTTAATACATACCCAAAGGTTTCTGAAAGAGATGGTTCAAACTTCTTGAACTCCCCTTTTTCTTTAAACGTCAGATAGATCGGTTCCATTTCCTTTTCGTTCGATTCCGGTACGAGCCATTTAATCTGATACCCTTTTTCTACTTCTGCGAAAAAGGTCTGTGAATCTTCATCATATACGACTTTTTGAACACGCTCTTCTTCATCAAAGAATTGCTTCGGTGAGCATCCAAGCACCTCTATGATATTGAAAAAGGTTTCAATAGAAGGGGAACTCAAATCACGCTCCAATTGGGAAATATAGCCTTTGCTTAAATCTGTTCGTTCGCCTAACTCCTCTTGGGTTAACCCTTTTTTTAAACGTAAATTCTTAATCTTTTTTCCAATTTGCATAGTTATCTCCATGTGACTCGTCATTGCCACCGTTTTAAACGAAGGTTATTTTTTGACTATCTTCATCGCTTTGATCCAAAGTTTAGTTTTAGTAAACTCTGAGACATTAAAGTACTCTATAAGTAAACTTAAAGTTTACTTACAACCCCAATCATTATACAGGAATCATGACAATCTTCAACATCTTTTTTGTAATAACTAATGGTACATCATCCGACATAAATATTTCCCCAGAAATAAATTTCATCAAAATACTACATTTTCCTTGCTCATACTGTAGTATTTTAACCATACACTTTATAAGAATGAAGAGTCTGCCCTAACTAGAAGCAATAAAAATCCCCGTGAGCAAAACCACGGAGATTAGGAATGTATCATTTATAGGGAAGTTTTTGATAAAAGTAATTTGGTTTAATGATTTGGTTTTTATAGGGCTTATGGAATATATGAGTCGCTGCTGGAGAAACTGGTGGAATGAGCCACGTCCAATTACCAGTCACCGGTCGGCTAGCCGCCCTTTCCTTTTTCTCAAACATCTTAAACTGCTGGGCAGCCGTATGGTGATCGACAATACTTACCCCATCCTCTTTAAAAGAATACAGAACTGCCTGATTGAGCTCAACAAGAGCCCGATCCTTCCAAAGCGATGAATTCTTGTGAATATCGAGCCCCATATGTTCCGCTATAGTTGGAAGCATATTATATCGTTCTTCGTCCGCTAAATTTCTTGCCCCGATTTCTGTGCCCATATACCAGCCGTTAAACGGGGCAGCGTGATAGGTGATTCCACCGATTTCAAGACTCATGTTTGAAATAATGGGAACTGCATACCATTTGAGCTCTAACTCTGCAAACCATTCATATTCAGGGTGACGCAAAGGGACTTCTTTTACAAGGTGAGAAGGAATTTCAAACCATTGAGGCTTTCCACCATCCATTTGTATGACGAGAGGTAAAAGATCAAACCGACCAGTTCTGCCCCTCCATCCTAATTCTTCACAAACTTGTGTGAATCTTAGTGAATCTGGATCGCCGATAACCCCATTCTCGGTTTCATAGCCTGCGTATCGAATAAGCTGATGATTCCATATTCGAACACGGTCAGGTTGAAAAATAGTAATAGACGGTCTTATTTTGCCACCGTTTGTTGCAAACGATATATGTTCGAAAAGCGCTTCTACTATCTCTTCCATTGATTGTAAATCACGTTTATCTATTACCTGCATCGTTTCCCAAAACAGACGGCCAATACATTTATTACTATTTCGCCACGCCATTTTAGCTCCATATTCAAGCTCTTCAAGCGTATGTTCATACTTGTCTCGTTCTTGAATTTGATGGATTACTTCTTCTAAACGTTTATGCGTTTCAGCTTCACCTTTATGTAGTTCCGCATAACTAACTCGAATAAAATGTTCGGCTTCTTTTAGTCGATGTTCCATAGATGTCCGCTGCCTCCTATGTCAGTCTTCGACATGACTATCGTTTACAAATAATGTACCACAACCATTTTCTTATCGCTAAATAAGACAACTAGAAAAACAAGATAAAAAAAAGATACAACTAACTTATTTCTAACGGCTTCCCAAATAAAAAAGGATCTGACTCACATGAAACAAGCCAGACCCCTATTCATAATTGCTCCGTTACCCATTTAGCCGTCGCTTCACCATTTCCGATACAATCGGGAATGCCTACTCCGTAGTAAGAACAGCCAGCTAGACGAATGCCTGGAAAGTCTTGCTCGAGCTTCTCTTCCAACCGTTGTACAACTTTTCGATGATGGATATGATAGTTAGGCATCATGTCACTCCAATTAGTCACTTCACTCGTTACCGGAGTACCTGAAATGCCCAGACTTAATTTAATATCCCTTAATGCAACCTTAAGCAACTCTTCTTCAGTAGCAGTTTGTAATGAAGCAAAAGCAGGGTTTGTACTTTTATAGAAAAGCCGGATTAGCAAATGATTCTTCTTGGATGTATGTTCCCATTTTCTACTTGTCCATGTACAGGCATTACAAGTTAATTCATTAGTTCCTGCAGTAATAAAGCCTGTTCCATCCTTCGGAAGCTCACTGTCCGCCAAATTGAAGCCTACATAGACACTAATAATGGAACTATTCTTCAATTGGTCAAATTCCTTTTGGAGTGTAGGATTCTTCAATAGCTTTTGAGCAGCATTGTGGGGAATGCTTAAAATGATATAATCAGCGACGATGCTTTCTCCGTTTCCAAAAGTGACCGTGTATGAACTCCCTGCTTTCGTAACAGCCTCTACCTCTGTTCCTTTATGTATCTCAACATCTTCCATCCGTTCTTCCATGCGATCAAGCAAAGTAGACAGACCACCTTTAAAAGAAAGGAATTTCTTACTGGCATTCCCTTGGGAAGCTTTTTTATTTTCAGAAAGTCCTCGTATGATGCTGCCGTATTCATTCTTATAATCCAATAAATATGGTAGTGTAGAAGCAATGGTCAAGTCAGCAAGCTTGCCTGAGTATACACCAGATAGCACGGGAGCAATTTGTTTTTCTACCAATTCTTGTCCAAGAAAACATTCCAGAAATTCACCGATAGAATCATCTGTAGTGAACGATTCATTCTTTGTGTAGAAATCCTTCAAGGCCGCAACTTTACCTTCCGCAGAAACTAATGTAGTTTTCGCTAATGACTCGATGCTCGTTGGAATGCCAAATACAGCTTCTTCTGGAATGAGCTTTAATTCTCCATCACTATGAATGAAAGAGCGCCCTGTGGCATTGAATACCACTTTATCTTGTAGCCCTAACTCTTCAATCAATGGTCCGATATACCCTTTACGCGCCACGATAGAATCTGCACCTGATTCCATTATGAAATCACCATCATGCACCGAATGAATTTTTCCTCCAAGCTCCTTATTGGCTTCTGTCAATACAAGTCTAACGTTTGAGCCCGTCTTCTTTTTCCACTTTTGCAATTCATAAAGAGCAGATACACCCGTAATGCCCCCACCTATCACAACGACTGTTTTCAATGAATGTACACCTCAATTACGATCAATTTAAGTTACCTAAAGTGTACCATAAGGGTTCCTTAATTAGTATTCACACCAAACAATACGGTCCCTTTTTAGATCAACTTTACTAAATTCGCCACAATTATTCCGGATACATTACGACAATGTATAGCTATATATATGCATGGGACCGCTTCGCCCAATTTTCTCAGCACCTGTATTATGGAATCCGACTTTTCCATACAATCCTTTTGCCGGCTCGTTGTCTTTATTAACTGCGAGAATAATTTCTTTTTTATCCGGGAAATACTTTTGAGCAAAAGGAGGTAAAACAGACAATGCCCTCGCTGCATACTTTCTTCCTTGATAACGGTGATTTATACAAAAGGCTCGCAGTAACATCGCCTGTGGGTTTTCGGTAAACTCGTGAATGCCTTCTCCCGTATGTAGAATGAAAAATCCAACTGGCACTTCTCCTGATAGGACTACAATTGGTCTTCCTGTTGGATCTTCTGTACACTTTTCTAATGCTTCGATAGGAATAGTTGTATATCTTTTCTGTTCATCAGTTAAGTAAAACTTAGCTAATTTCGCTTTATATTTGGGTTCATATAATTGTAATGAGATATCCTGGTTTTCAAGCATTTGTTCTACTATCCCCCTTTAGTAGCCTAAATTTTTGTTTATGGTACAATCATTCGGTACAATTTGACTAATGTGTGACAGACCACTCCAAAGTCATTCCTTCATTGTATCAGTGATCATAACTACCTTCATCTACTACATTCGCTTCTCTAATATTTATATGTTGCCGCATTTTTTGCGCTAATTCGAAACTGATTGTTCCTTCTTCAAACATGTCCTGCACTTCATCACGTTCAGCTTGAATGGCTATGTACTGTAAATCCCGCTCGAAGTTTACTTGTTCGTGTCCTCGAACCATTTTATTATCTCGTTTTAACCTGGAAATTAGAAAACTATATTCCGCGATCACGATTAAAGAAATCCCCTTATCATCTGGACTTGTCTTTTCCTTAATCTCTCTAATTGCCGCTTTAGCTGTCTTCAATTTAATTGCGATCATTTTATGGAGACGCTCTTTACTTTGCTCGATTAATTCTCTTTTTTTAGATAAAAACAGCTTGCCACTCTTTACTAGCACTTTTTTTAACAAAAGTATGAAAATCAGTCTACGATATTTCATTCGATTTGTTACCGCCATTTCCATTCTCTGGATATGTTCCAAACACAAATGGGCCGCTTCACGATCAACTAGTTCTTCTTTTACGAGCCTCACTATTTCTCTTTTCTCTGCCTCAAGTCCTATCAGTCTAGTCTTATTTTCTTTCCCTCTAATTTCCGATTGATTCTTTTGATTTCCGGCTGCATGAACTTGATTAATTCTTACATTATATTTAGATATGATTTTTATTGCTGTTTCACGGTTATCGTTTGTAATGGAAGATTCTACAGCTTTGATTGCTGCCGACTGCGATTGAATCAAAGCGCGCTTTTCTCTTTCTACTTTATTCTCACCCATATGTTCATGCTTTGGCCGGGCAATAATCGGCAAGAAAATGCTTGTAACCATAAGTGTCGCCAAAATGACTCCGGCTGCAATAAAAATAATTAATGAACGTTCTGGAAACGGACTGCCATCATCTAACACGAATGGGAGAGTAAACGCCCCCGCTAATGTAACAGCACCACGGACACCAGAAACAGTTATAATCCCAATGGCTTTGAATGATGGCTTTACCATTCCCTTTTTCATTTTCCAACCTGTCCACCATGCCACCAATACCCAAATGAACCGAAGGACAAATAGGGAGATGCTGATTATGATGATATAACCGGTCACTTCCATATTATTAAAAGCTGCGTTTTCAAAAATGGAATTCGCTACACCTGGCACTTGCAAACCAAGCAAGACAAAAACAAGGCCATTCAAAATAAATAAAATAACAGACCAGGTACTATTCGAAACGATTTGTAGCTTTATCGTCGGCGACTGCTCACGATCCCGTTCAATTGCATGGACGATTCCACCAGCTACGACACCTAAGATTCCTGAAAAGTGGAAGTGCTCTACACTTAAATAAATCACAAATGGAGTCAAAATCTGAATGAGCATATGAATCGTCACATCTTCCATACCTAGTCGGCGGATGAAGACTCTCAGCCTGATAATAGCAAAGGCAATGATTGCACCCCCTATAAGGCCTCCTAAAGCAATAATGACAAAGCTTAATGAGGCTTCCGCTAAAGAAAAGTAGCCGGTTACCGTAGCTGCCACCGCAAACTTAAAAGCTACAAGACCTGATGCATCATTCGTTAATCCTTCTCCTTCTAGAGTATGCATAATGATTTTCGGTAGCTTAACACGGCTAGCCATCGCACCAACGGCCACTACATCAGTAGGCGAAAGGATTGCTGCAAGCGCAAAAGCAGCTGGTAAAGGAATAGATGGGATCAACCAATGAATTAAATAACCGATTACAAGAACGGTTACAAAAACTAGCCCTAACGCTAATAATAAAATCGGTACTCTAAGTTTCCATAACGCCTTACGCGGAACATTTTTTCCATCATTAAATAACAACGGTGCAATGAATAATACAAAAAACAACTCAGGCTCCATTGGCACTTGAAGACCAATGGGTAAAATCGCCAATACCCCTCCCAAAGCGATTTGAATAAGAGGAACAGGAATAAATGGAATAAAGTGATTAATTATATTGGATAAACCAATGAGGAACAACAGAAGTAAAACAATTAGAAATATTTCCATCTATCCTTCAAACCACCTTTTCTATATGTTTTCTATCTTTAATTTACCATAATAACGGCTTTTCTATTTATCAGAAATACTTATTTGCTTCATTTCCCGAACGGCGATTCATCATTTCTACATGAAAAATTTACATAAGCTTAACAAATTTTTAATACCATTCATGGATAATTAGACCTAGAAAGAAGAGGTGGATGATGGGGAAATTATTTAACTTTTATACAAACTGGTCCTTAAAGACCAAACTCTTACTATTTATCATATTTATCTTAATTTTCACATCCGGTATCATTAGTTATATGTCTTATGCAAAATCAAAAGATGCGACGATGACCGCTGTCGAACAACGTCTAAAAAGAGAAGTTATGCTTTTTTACCAAATGGCACAAAATCTCATGTATCTTCATGTAGGGGATGAGGAGAATTTCAACAAAAAAATAGAAAGCGTCATTAAAAGCCAAAATGCAGACATGAGTCAAGATGGTCTCCATAGCGATTACTTTCTTATTAAAGGAAAAGAAACCGTCCCGTTCTCTGTAAGCCAGAAAATGGCTATAAAAATCCCTGAATCACTACAATCAGAGATCACGAAAAAAGGAAAGGGCATTTTACATAAAAAAATTAACGGTGTTACCTATACATTTGCTTTTCAACAAATTCAAGAAGTAAAAGGGTCCTTTGTCATTGCTCTACCACAGCAAGTTTATTTAACTAAAATACATGAAATGGCATATTCCATTCTCACAGTCACGATTGCTTGTGTAATTATTACAGCACTTCTTGTCATCGTACTCGTTAATCAATTGACAAGGCCTTTAGAAAAACTAAGAGAACTCATGAAAGAAGCCCGCGAAGGGAATTTTGATATATCACTAAAGGATATTCCAAGGAGCTCAGCCGAAATAACATCCCTTGTTAAAAGCTTCGATTCATTATTACTAACAGTGAAAAGTATGCTACAAAACATTAGCTCAACTACGAATCAATTACATACAACCGGAGCCAAGCTGCAAACTTCCTCAAATGTTGTTTTGGTCCGAAATCAGGAATTGATCAATGAAATAGAAACGGTCAAAAAAGCTGCGGATGAAACAGCCGTTAGCTCTGAAGTATCCATGGTTGCTTTTGACAGAATGAAAGCAGATATTTACCAGACCTTTCAGGAAATGCAGCATATTTTTGATATCTCGAAAACGATGGAAGTTGCTTCTCTAAGTGGGACAAACCATATGGACCAGCTAGTAAATGAACTTGGTTTATTTCAAACGGAATTTAAACAAATCACCCAAACGATGAATACATTGAAAACTCATTCGGTCTCCGTCACTTCCATCGTCTCACTGATACAGACCGTTGCTGAACAGACGAAATTGCTCGCTCTAAACGCAACCATCGAAGCGGCAAGAGCAGGTGACGCCGGTAAAGGGTTCTCAGTTGTTGCAACGGAAGTCAGAAAGCTTGCTAACGAATCCTTTAAAGCAGCGGAAGAAATTGCTACAACGATGGGGCAAATGGAAGAGATAACAAACCAGACACATCGTGAATTTGAGAACATTCATCATATTGTCAATAAAAATGTTGAAGGAGCATCTAAGAGTAAAGACTCAATTGATTTATGGAGTCTACATGTTGATGAGGTGAACGTTAAGCTTCGATTCATTGAATCAATCCTAAAAAACTTGCAAGGTTCCTTACCAGAAGTGGAACAATCATCCGAAAGATACGTAGCACTGTCGCAACAGACAAGTGCTAGCGCCGAACAAATGCTATCTAGCTTCCAAGAACAACTGAAACAATATCAAGAAACGTATGAAATCGGGAAAGTACTTAATGATTTATCTGGCAAGCTAGGCGAACAGACAGAGGGTATTCAAGCCTAGGGAGATTGTAATATCGTCATGACCTACATGATGATTTACTGTTGTAGCCTAAAAAAAAAACACCTCAATTCCTTTCGGATTTGAGGTGTTTTTCATTTAATTCATTATTTCATAGCCATCTCTTCAGTAAGTTGACTTGCTCTTTCAGCCCATTCTTCATCTGTTAGATTGTGTTGTTTTACGTAAAGGTTACGTGGATGCACGCGGCACTCGTGCGTACAGCTGCGCATATATTTGTGTTCATTTTCCTCTGATGCAAGGATTTGTTTATTACATTCAGGATTTGCACAATTAATATAACGTTCACAAGGCTCACCAGTGAAATAATCTTGACCAACAATGACATGTTCCTTTTGGTTAATAGGAACCGAGATCCGCTCATCGAACACATACATTTGCCCATCCCAAAGCTCGCCTTGTACTTCAGGGTCTTTTCCGTAGGTGGCGATTCCACCATGAAGCTGACCTACATCTTCAAAGCCTTCTCTTACAAGCCAGCCAGAGAATTTCTCACAGCGAATACCGCCTGTACAATAGGTTAATACTTTTTTGCCTTCAAGCATTTCTTTGTTGTCGCGCACCCATTGTGGAAGCTCACGGAAAGACTTTATATCTGGTTTAACAGCATTTCTAAAATGTCCTAACTCGTATTCATAATCATTTCTTGCATCTAGAACAATGGTATTTTCATCTTGAAGTCCTTCTAAAAATTCCTTCGGACTTAAATAACGGCCAGTAATCTCAAGTGGATTAATATCATCTTCCAAACGAAGCGTTACAAGCTCATTTCGTGGTCTGACATGCATTTTCTTAAATGCGTGTCCGTCAGCTTCATCTATTTTAAATACGATACCTTCAAATCGAGGATCGCTTTCCATCATGTTAATATACGCATCAGTTTGTTCAATCGTACCTGATACAGTCCCGTTGATTCCCTCAGTAGCAACCAAAATACGGCCCTTTAGCTCGTGCTCTTTACACCAAGCAAGATGCGCAGCTGCAAATTCCTCTGGGTTCTCAATTGTTACATAATAATAGTACAACAATACTCTGTACGGTTTAACTTCTATCATTATTCTTACCACCTATCCATTTATATTTGCAAGATATAAAAGGTAATCCTTTTAGGCACTTTACTCTTACAACAAAGTATTATACCAATAAAACTACATATTCGTCAAAAAAAGACTGGAAAACATACCAGTCGTTTCCTACTTTCAATTTAATCTGTGTGAAACGCCTTTTCAAAGAATTATTCTTTTATCAACTTTTTTATTTGTACCTTACTCATTTTCAGTAAGACCCCACCTCAAGCTTATGAGGAGCGAAGAAGATGGGTGGAGAACAACTGCCCGTAAAGGTCCGATTGGTGAGATACAGTGAAACTTACCGCTGTGATCTTCAGTGGTTTAGTTGAACCAATCGGGTTCTTACTGTCGATTGATCAAAGCGAAAGCGATGATCTCAGCGACAGTAGAATGGGACTAACCATCAGCAGGGTATGAGGGAACTCCCTCTGTTGGCTCTATTAAGCCAAGTAACATCGAGAGCGTCGTCGTCTTTCTAAGCCCCATTCGGCCCAAGAATTGTCATCATTTCCCGCCTGAATTGAAAATGAAACATCATCCACCTCTTTGTGTTCTTTAAAAGATTTCATCACATGTTCAAATGTCATCATCTCTCCACCTCCGATACATCCATACTATGAAAAGAACTCACTGGCGATTAGTGGAAAGCATCATGAAACCGAGGTGATAAATGTCATAACGTTTTGAAATTCCATACCCATCGTCTTGTTTCTTTTTATTCTTGAAAATTGGGACGAACATCGCAGTAACAAATGTAAAATATTAACATTAATAATTATTATATTTTTCTGTAAATTATCTATACATTTTCCACAATCGGGTATATACTGTATTATAACAACAAACAATAATTTGAATCTGTATTACAAAAAGGGAGGAACTACACATGCAAACAAATAAACCTATGGAATTCTTCAGAAACTTACCACCGAAACAATGTCCCGATTGCGGTCATCATATTGATGAACAAGCAGAATCCTACGTGGTCACGTGTACAGAATGCTCATCAAAAAAATAAATGCAAAATAAAACGGGTTAGCATTGGAGCTAACCCGTTTTATAGGAAATGATTCGCATTCCCCATCTTACCTATCGCTTCTTTATGACCACTCTACCTTCCAGCCTTTAACCTCATAGTTAGAGCAAATAAACCACAAAACCTACTTGCTTTCACGATTCTTCCAACACAAACGTTCGGTATTTTTCATAATCACTATGTTTACACTCGACCTTGATTTTCGTGCCATCTTCTTCATATTCCGTTTCAAGGATTTGCGCATGTTCGTTAAAATAAGAAATAATCTGACCTTGATCATACGGGATTAGCAGTTCACAGCGAACATAATCTGTGAAGATGTTTTCACGAATCTTTTCAATCAATTCAGCCACGCCAATTCTCTGTTTTGCTGACAAATAAATAGAATCAGCACGAACTTGCGGAATCTCCATTTCCGTTAAATCCGCCTTATTATACGCATAAACGGTTGGGATATTTTCAATTCCAATTGCTTTAAGTGTTTCATTTGTAATTTCAATAAGCTGTTCATAATTTGCATTGGAAAAATCAACAACATGAATGAGCAAATCAGCTTCTGCCACTTCTTCAAGCGTTGATCGGAATGCTTTTACAAGATGATGTGGCAGCTTTGAAACAAAACCAACTGTATCCGTTAACAGAAATTCTTTATTGTCCGGAAGTGGGATATTTCGAACAGATGTCTCTAATGTCGCAAATAGCATATCCTTTTCAAAAACCTGCTTCTCCGTAGATGCATGAAATTTCTCGACAAGAGCATTCATAATCGTTGACTTTCCAGCATTTGTATACCCAACAAGTGAAACAACAGGGATTGCATTCTTCTTTCTCTGCTTCCGCTGTGTTTTCCTGTGAGCAACAAGCGTTTCTAGCTCTTTATTCAATACATTAATCTTCTCTTCGATTCTTCGACGGTCAAGCTCAAGCTTTTTCTCCCCAACCCCTCTGTTCTTTGTACCGACACCACCACTTTGACGCCCTAGCGACTCTCTGAGACCAATCAAGCGCGGCAACATATATTGTAGTTCCGCCACTTCCACTTGTAACTGTGCCTCTCTCGTCTTCGCCCGATCTGCAAAAATATCAAGAATTAATATCGTACGATCAATCACCTTACAGTCTAAATCTCGTTCTAAGTTACGAATTTGAGATGGAGATAGTTCATCATTAAAAATAACCAAATTTCCATCACTATATTCTACAAGAGTCTTTACTTCATCTACCTTACCACTGCCAATATAATGAGATGAATTCACTCTTTGTAAATTTTGAGTCATCTCGCCAACGACCTCTACACCACAGGCCTCCGCTAAATTTGCAAGCTCTTCCATCGAGTAGGCAAAGTCCCGATGATTATTAATATTTACTCCAACTAATACTGCTTTTTGTTGCAATTCTTCCATTTGCATATTCCCCCTTAAGTTTTGTTAATATCTTTGCTGCACCGTAGTTTGAATATGCTAAAAAAACACAGACCTATCGCCTGTGTTTGAGTAAACGAAAAAGGTGAAGTAAAGGACATCTCTTTAGTATAGACAAACGAATATGGCATTAACGCCACACCATCTACCATGAAGAATACATCCTGTAGCACACTACACTCGCCTAATCACAATGGTGGCGGTGCGAAGCCGGATTTTGAAGTACTTCAATAAAGTACGTATATCTGCAAAGTAGATTGTCTATAGTAGAACGTCGCGAAGCCCCTTCCCCATGTCCTTTATACAAAAAAAGAGAGCGTTCATCCAGCCCTCCCTCATGGTTTTATTATAGGGTTATGGTAATTAGGCAGACTTATCCCGTTCACCCTGCACACAGACAGAGTTTTTTTGAGCACTATTCAGTTAGCGGCACAAAGTGTTGAACGTAGTCTGATAAACTTCACCGTAAACCCCTCCGTTTCATTTAAGTTATGGAAATTTTACCATATGAATGTTCGTTTGGCAAATCGTTTTTTATAGAGGATGTTCAAAGGGTACGGTAAAAAAGCTTGCGAATTACATCAAAGCTCATGAATGACCTTCTGCTAAAATCGCGCACGTCATGACGAGCAACACAGAAGTCAGCACATCCTGCAAGTCCGGTCCTCACGTATTACTCCATACGCGAAAGGTTTGTGACGATCGCTCGCAGAACTTATAGGCTCTTTTTATCCTTTTTGAACACTCACTTATAGTTCGTATACTCCTACCTATTCTTGGTAAGATCACCGAAGTAACCAAACAATTCAGGCAAGCTTTTTGATACAAGGAAGGATGAGTATTTCACCATCATACAACCGAAAAGAATTCATCGATCTTATCTAATGACCCCAATACTTCATCTATTATTTCCTCTTTCCAAAACTCTAATGAAAAAGGAGTTCTGCGTTTTCCATTAATATTCATAATCCATTTCTTCAGTCACCCCAAGACTCTCCAATTCTTCATAGAGGAGATCGCCAATTTTTTTGTACAGCTTGGAAATATTCGCCACACTTATATCATATTTATCAGCAATTTCCTTTTGTGACGGTGCTAAAATATCCAGCAAAGCAGATTGGACCAAGTAGTCAATTGATGCAGCGTATACTTCTGGTTTACGTATAGAAGGGGGCCCTTTCTCACAATACGACTTCCAAATTACAATGGCGGTCATAATCATATCTATTGGGCAATCATCTTCTCTCATATGTTCTTGAATAAGAATCGCTACTTGTAACTCTTTTTCTGAGCTCCATTCAAACTGTGTGATATCTGGCAGGTCAATATCCCCCATCATCCTCAGGAGTAGCCTTTCAAGAAGGTACGGAAAATCAATTTGGTAGAAATCTTCATACCCTCCATCATCTTCAAGATGCTCTTCCAATTCATCCTGAAATTCCTGTACTAACTTTTCCGTCCCAGCAGCAGAGAAACTTATAGGTTCTCCCAAGAAGTACATGCCAGTACCCCTATCTAATAGCATTCCAAGTAGTAAACTATTTTCCTCTACCATTTCTGTTCCATACTCAAGCGGTAGTTCATACTCAATCCTACCAAGTATGTCTTCTATCACGACCCTATCCGAATGGATGGTCTTTAACAGATATAGTTTTGGTGTCGCTCCACGCCATGAGAGAATCAAATTTTTCGTTTTCTTCCTTACTATTTTAGAGGGTTTTTTTCGATAAAATTCTTCAAAGATCGTCTGTCCTTTAGCAATCGGCAGGTTAAATACTGCCCATGTGCGCATGTGTTGCATATAGGTGTCATGCGTTTCTACAAGAATCGGCTCCTCTTTTACATCCATAAAATTGAATAACGGATATTGAAACGCAAGATCTAGAATATCATGCTCATATCTTTCAAAAGTATATTTTAATAATTCCTTTTGAAACATTGCCGCTTCTTCACTAATCGAAATCGTCGGAAACTCGATTACATTCTTTCCGCAGCAATTTTTATATATTTTCTCACTTCCACACGGACAGGGATTCTTTATAGATATTTTACTCAAAAAACTCTCCTCCTTTTTGAACACGCACTATTATTCAAATAGGCTACCAAAATGGCAGCCTACTTGTTTATATTTCTATTTTTTCTCCAACTGCTGCTTCCATTTCTTTATATCGATTCGATAAAGTAGAAGCGCCTACCCCGTATTTCTTAGCAAGCTTAGTCTGAGAAGGACTGAACTCCCCTTTAGAGAGCAGTTTCACTGAATACTCCAGTGCTGCAGCAAATGCTTCTGGTTTTCGAATAGATGGAGAATGTTCCGTACAATAGGTGTTCCACAACGCTTGAACACTTTCTATTAGTGACTGCGGATAACCCTCTTCATGCATTCCTTGTTTCACCATTTCTGCCGTTTCTTTTTCTTTCTCATTGTACCATACTCGCTCATTTGTTTCGGTTTTTGGTAATTCAATACCTTCTGTAATAGCCGCGAGACTATGGAAGATTTGCAAGAAATTCCGAGCCATGAATTCTTCTGCTTTTCCACCCGCATGCTTGTACTCTTCTAATTGTTGATTTATAGTTGTTAAAATGTTGTCTGTAAATTTTGGCTCAAAGCTAATAAACTGACCAAAGAAATCACTTCTCGTTCCCATATTAACTAAATACCCAAGAATGATTTCTCCAATTCCTAATTCCTGACTTGCATATGGCGTATACGGAAGCGAGATAGCTTGTTTCGTCACGATATCTTCTAGAGTTATTGTTTCACTCGTTAATTCCTTAATTGAAAACAATACAGGAGTCGTGCCTTTCCAAGACTCTACGATCTCTCTCGTTTTCTCCCTTACAATATGAGGCCCTTCTTGCTTCATAAATGTATCAAAGATTGTATCGCCGTTCACAACCGGCTGCGTGAAAGTACCCCATATATTCACATTAAATTGATAAATTTCTTGAACTTCTTCACTTACATTTTCCGGAAGTGGATAATCAAGCAAAAGCTGATTGATTTCAGCTTTATAATTCTTTTCTGTAAAATCCATTAACGCCTTCTGTAATAGTGTTGCTTCTTCATAATGAACAGCAATTGGATTTTCATCCACTTTTCTGCCACAGCACTTCTTGTACTTTTTCCCACTGCCACATTCACACGGTGCATTTCTATTTAATTTTCCCATATATATACCTCCAAAAAACAAAATGCTACTCTCCATTGTATCAAAAATTAACGAAATTACCTAATGGGACTCACAGGAAGATTGATACTCCTTAGGGGCCAGACCCTATTTCCCAGCTTCACCCACTAGCCATCAACCCGCTTATACCAAGGGGCTTCGTACTTTCATGGCGGGGTCAGACCCCATTTCCCGGTTGTGATCATGCAAAAAAAAGCTATCTCAACAGGTTAAACCTTGTGAAATAACCTTTATTTTTGTGTAATTCAAGTGATTAGCAAATAAGTAAGCACAGGATTTTTTGAAGAGTTGGGATGTTTAATTTTGTCCGTCATGTCGATCCATTTCACTTTTGCACATCTTTCTTCCAACTTCTCACTTATTTCTCCTTCAATGTCATGCATAAACTTAATCATTTCACCATATTCCAAGTGAAAGTGTTTGGCTGCAGTTCGATGTGGCGCATATTTCACAAACAACTGCAGAAGATGGTCGGCAGTATCCGCTTGCTGTGCCAATTGATCTTCTTCATTTACTATATATTGATAAATCTCACGCTTTTCATCCGGTAAATGCGAAACAATATCCCGTAGTAAAAATTCCATTAGAATCTCATTCATCATTAGCTACCTCGAGTTTTCATAAGCCCATTTTTCTCAATTATACTCTATTTTTTGAAACTTGCAAATCGTAATTGTTACTATTTAAATCAAGAGTTCACATACCATCCTAATTATATGCAGAACTTCTTGTCCAATTACCTTTTTATATTATAGCTATTAAAAGTAGTAAGTCAAAATCTATTATATCTAGATACAGTGAAACTTCAATCCGTGGGCCCCACTGATTGTTAGACCCGTTCTAGTGCCGCTAATACCTCCGCTCTGTTAATGCGGGATAAATAGTTGAACTAGGCTTTTCTAAAATGGCTATGTTATACTTGGAAAAACCTTTTATGCATTTTACCTTACTTGTTACTGTTGTTATCCCACTTGTTTACTGAGTGGGATTTTTTATTTATTTTGTTTATGTAACAAGATTAACTCTAAATTAAACGAAAAAAAGACAGACTCCAAAGTAGAGTCTGCCTTTTGCATGTATCAATTATGCTTTTTGTACGTTAGAAGCTTGTGGTCCACGTTGACCTTGTTCAACTTCAAAAGTCACTTCTTGACCTTCGTCAAGAGATTTGAAACCTTCGCTTTGAATAGCTGAGAAATGTACGAATACATCGTCTCCGTTTTCGCGTTCGATGAATCCAAATCCTTTTTCTGCGTTAAACCATTTTACTTTACCTTGTTCCATTGTTGTTGCCTCCTAGTGCGTTCATCACACATTATATTACTATCCTTGCTCAAAGTGACAATCGAGTCAAAAAGTTCTCACTTTTAGATTCCTACAGTACCGAACAAAAATAATTCCTCTTAATAATAACAGGATTTGGCAACGATTGCAAACTAATAAAAGAAATATTTTAGGCTGGGAACTCCGTCTCTCGTTAACTAGTCAAAATGATTTACAGCCCATAAAATTTTGTCGTACTTTTATACAATTCTTCGTATACCCTCTCTACCTGAATGTTCTTTATTTCTGCTATTTTTTGTACGCTTACATGAATCATTTTAGGATGAGTCACCGTATCTTGGAATGGTCCTTCGAACGGCCATGGTCCATCCGTTTCCACCATCAAATTTGCTAACGGATAGTCTTTAATCAATTGCTGAATCTCCGTTTCATACAAGCAATCTGGGGTGACTGAAATATAATACCCATTTTGAATCATGCGCTGAACTGTTTTTTCGTCTCCTTTGAACCAATGGAAATGTGCCTTTGTTACCGAGTGTTTTTCTAAAAGGTCACAAACCAAAGGAGCGTCGTCGTATACCGCATGAAGAATAATTGGTTTATTCAGCTCTGAAGCCTTTTTTATAAAAACCTCCAATAGTTCAATATAAGGCTCTATCCGTATTTTTGGATGCTCGAACCGCAAGTAATAGGGCAAGCCCACTTCACCAATAGCAACCATTTGATGTTTGTGTTTATTCAAGAATGAACATAATTGACTCACTTCCGAATCACTCGACAGCTCTTGTTCTGGATGAAAGCCGAAAGCAGGCTTTAGTCGTTTATCCATCTCTGCTAAAGCTAAATTTTTTTGAGAAGAAGCGAGATTCGTTGATACACAAATAAGTGCCTCTACTTTGTATGCTTGCAAGTCTTTTAAAATGGTAGACCGGGTACTTTCTGAATATTGATCAAAATGAATATGAGAGTCGATTATAGACTGCCTCACATAATCACCCGCAATTCATTGTATATCTTCTTTTTCCACGATAAAAATTCTTCGCTTAGCAAAATCGATGCTTGTCTTGGTCTCGGAAACGGGACGATAAACTCTTTTTTCACTTGGGTAGGCTTTTCTGATAACACAATAACCCG
The DNA here is from genome assembly GCF_001510645.1 of Paenibacillus sp. FJAT-29882. Taxonomy (GTDB): domain Bacteria; phylum Bacillota; class Bacilli; order Bacillales; family DSM-1321; genus Peribacillus. The sequence continues at coordinate 40,895 of NZ_LMVB01000007.1, forward strand.
ATCAGATAAATAAAGAGCTTCTTCAATATTATGGGTAACAAGCAAAATGGCCCGTTTATCTTCTTCCCAAACAGATAAGAGCCAATTTTGCATTTCGAGACGTGTGAATTCATCGAGTGCTGAAAAAGGCTCATCTAAACAAATAAGTGATTGCGGACTTAGCAGACTGCGAATAAACGCCACTCTCTGCTTCATCCCTCCAGACAGTTCATATGGATAGGCATTCTCGTATCCTTTTAGACCCGCTTTATCAATCATCTTTAATGCAAGTGCCTGGTCTATCTCCCCAACAATTTCTCCACCAAGCAGGATATTGCCGAGGACCGTTCGCCATGGCAACAGCGATGGACTTTGAGGCGTGTAACTAATCGAACCGGTTTCTCCATTAATACGTTTGCCATCAAGCCTAATTTCTCCAAAGTCTGGTGCAAACAATCCACCGATTAATTGAAATAAGGTGCTTTTTCCACTTCCAGAAGGACCTAATATGGACACGAACTCCGCTTCTTCTACACGAAGAGACAACTGATCCAGTACTTGATTTTCACCAAAGGATTTCGATATGTTCTCAATTAAAAGTTTAGTCACGTCTCTTGCCATCTCCTTTCGGCTTCCACTTCACGATCATTCGTTCCATCGATACAATAAGGGCAAAGAATACCAAGCTCAAAATCATAATCAAAAAGATCGCAACAAAGACACGGTCCGTTCGAAAGGATGACGAAGCTAAGGTCATATAGACACCTATCCCTTCTTTTGCCCCAAGCCATTCAGAAATAACTGCTCCCATTACGCTGTACGTAGCGGAGATTTTCAACCCTGAGAAGATGGATGGTAGCGCATAAGGCCATTCCAGTTTCCAAAAGATTTGTTTCTTTGTTGCCCCAGCCATTTTCATGTAATGCATCAGCTCTGAACTCGTTTGTCTAAACCCATCCAAAGCAGCCACTGTGATCGGGAAAAAACAAACGAGCGTAATGACAATGACTTTAGGTAATATACCAAACCCGAACCAAATAACAAGGAGTGGAGCCAACACAATGATTGGAATGTTTTGTGAGAGAATGATGATCGGATAAATGGCTTCTCTAAGCTTCGGAATAAGGTGTAGACCAACAGCAACTGCAATGCCCACACTTGCTCCAATTAAAAACCCCAAGATTGTAAGTCCAATCGTCGATGTTAGATGGTGATGATAATTCGACCATCCAGCAGCTCCTTCTAACCATATCTGCGAGGGGGAAGGCAGGAGCCATTTTGGTATTTCGAAAAGCCGACAAGAAACTTCCCATACGATGAATAAAAGGATGAGGACCAGAGCTGGTCTCCATCCTTTATACCAAATCTTCATGGGCGATATTTCTCTGTCAATTTATCCATAGATGCACCGCTTGGTTGATAAAGAATTTTCACTTGAGAAATCACATTACGACTGCCGATCTCAATCATCCGTTGATTCATTTTCTCGATAATTGAAAAGATCTCTGTCAAATTCCCTTCCATGGTCGTTTCAAGTGGATGAACTTCATATTTAATTCCAGAGTCATGAATAATCGCTATTGCTTCATCTACATACGGAATCACATCTTCCCCATTTTTTGTTTTCGGGATAATTTGAATGCTTACTAATGAGTCGCTCATGCTTCTCTCCTCCTTATTTCGGTAAAAATTCATTGGTGAATGCCTTTTTTGCGTCTAATTCACTTTCAAGCAAACCGTTCTCAAACATCCAGCTCGCATAGTTTTCCCAAACCTTTTGATCTTGAACACCCCATTTCGAAGCGTCATCTTGATATTTCGGTGATAACCACTTTTGGCTTGCCTTTACCAATTCTGGGTCTATATCAGGAACTGCTTTAATTAAAAGGTCCGCCGCTTCTTCTGGATGTTCAATCGTATAATGATAGCCCTCGGAAACTGCTGCTACAAAAGAACGAACAGTATCTGGATCTTCTTTTATTAAATCTTCATTAGTTGTGAGAACAGGCGTATAGTAATCTAGCTTTTCCGTGTAATCGGTCAAATATTGCATATTCAATTTCTCCCCACGCAACTCAGCTTCTATACCTGTCCACCCATAATAAATCCAAGCAAAATCAATATCTCGTTTAACCGCTGTGAAAAAATCCGTATCTCCCATATTCACAATATCGACTTTTTTTACATCTCCATTTTCCTGCTTCATCAAAGAAGATAGGACAGCTTTTTCTACAGGTGCTCCCCAACCACCATACGTCTTTCCTTCGTAATCTTTCGGTGAGGTAATTTTCTTATCAACTGGGGAAGCAAATCCAGACGTGTTATGCTGAATAATAGCAGCAATCGAGACCAATGGCACACCTTGTACACGCGCTTCTGTCAAAGATTCCTGGTAGCCAATTCCGAACTCTGCTTTTCCCGCTGCGACAAGCTGGTCAGCTCCCGCCTCACCTGGCATTATAATCTCAACATCTAGCCCCTCTTCTTCAAAATACCCCTTTTCCTTTGCAACATACAAACCAGTATGATTCGTATTCGGCGTCCAATCTAAAACAAGAGTAACTTTCTTTAATTTCTCTTGATTATTTTCCTTCGAACCATTGTCCTGACTATTCCCGCAAGCAGCAAGAATAAGCATCACACTAAGTAAGACTAACCATTTCTTCATTACATTTCCCCCTTGAACATGTCTTACAAAGCAGCAAACGAAGAAACAAGGTGGAAAATATGTAAACGTTTAATAGGAATCGCGCTACGCAAAAAAGCACCATAGGTTTATCCCTAGGGTGCATATCATAACAAATGAGTCCTGTTTAAATATGTTCCCTACGCTGGTTTTAACCAGATCAGGTTCCAAGGGTATGTATCTATTGGATACGGTCTCAACCAGCAACACTGGTCCCCCCACATGTTTCATTATTCAATTCGTTTAATGCTTCATCATCTACTTACTTTGCCATATGTCTTGAGGTTTTTCAAGAGGAATGCTAAAAAAGAAAAAGCCTTTTTCGATAAAGGGAACAAAATAGGTTCCATCACAATCACACCCACCAATTTCTGTAATTTCTTCAAAAAATATAGCCACGTTTCAGATAGAATGAACAAATCCCTGCCTCGCTTTCCATTTCTTTTATAAATATGGTAATATTTAGTTATTCATAGATTAACAGTGATACTAATGAGTAATATCGTAGGGGGGAACTAGTTGAAAAGAGCATTCTTTATTTTTCCGTTTATCTTTATTCTTGGTTTCATCATGGCTTCAACGACTTTCGCCAAGTCCTTTTCGATTGATCAAGTAAATATCCGCGCCTGGATTCAGCCAAACGGCAATTTAGTCGTGAATGAAATTTTTACATACACTTTTGATGGAAAGTATCGTCAAGTCCATCGTTCTATCCAGAAGGACCATCATGATGGGGTGCAGGATTTCGAGGCATATGAGCTGTTGAATCCCAAGGCAAAGCTTGGCTATATGCAGAGGAATGAACTGAGACAGCTACATGTTTCAGAAGATGACCGTACATATACTGCATCCCTTCCGTCCAATAATGAAAAGAAGTATATTTTCTATATATATACATTAAAAAATGCTGTGAAATCATATGATTCTTATAGTGATTTGACCGTACCGTTCTTTGGAACAGATTCAAATCATGATAACGATCTTTTTCATGTAAACATTGATTTTTACTTCCAACAAGAAGTCGATAATCAAAACACGTATGCATTCTTCCATGACCGGATAGGGAAAGTTTCATCAAAAGATTCATATAGCGTCCATTTCTCCACTCCGGTATCTGAAATGTATGCCTTAACTGAAACCCGGATACTCTTTCCCTCATCCATCATGAGTGAACAGGCTAAAAGTGCAGCACCTATGTCTTTAAAGGAAGCAGTTGCACAGGAAAAGAAGCGAGTAGAAACAGCCATAAAGAAAACAAAACAAAAGGAAGGCTTTTCAAAGTTTTTAATTGGTTTCTTGGTTCTCCTTATCTGTTGCTGCTTCGTCTTGCTCATCATGAAACTTGTGCCTAGAAGAAGTACAGAGAGCATTCTAAAGCATGATCCACTTCATCTATATATGATTCACCGTATTGGCAGATTGAATCCTTATGCGTTCCTATCCGGGCTATATTCTCTTGTTGAAAAAGGAGCAGCCACTGTTCAAATCCAGCAGACAAGAGGAAGGTTTCAAAAGGATCCTACAGCTCCCAAACATAGCCTTTTCTTTACTTTAACAGCTCCTCTGGGTAAGCTTTCTTCTTCTGAAAAGCTGCTCGTCTCCTGGCTGTTCAAGCAGAAGTATGGTCAAGGAAAGCTTTCTTTTTCCATGACCGATATTGCGGGCCTAACAAAAAGAGAAAAAATGAACCAACAGCAAGCACAGAAATATCAACGAAGACATATGGAGTTTAAAAGGAAAGAAAAGGAATGGTTCACAGAAGTTCTACAAGAGTTGAAAGAGGAACGATTTTTGAACAACAGATTTGCCCTATTAACGAGGGGATTGCTACTAATCATATTCACAACTGTTCTATATTGTTATGTAATCGACTCACTCTCAACAATAGCCATTATTGGGTACAGTGTTGTTGGGGGAGTCACACTTATCGCCGGATGGATCCAATATAGAAGAAAAAAGAGAATTATCCTTTTCATCTTAACGTCTGTCATCGGTTCACTTATGTTAGTCGATATCAATCTTATGAAACTACTTTTCTTTTCGATCTTATTTGCTTTTCTCTTATATGTCCTAGCACCACGTTTTGCATTTTCCCAGAAAGCGACTAGTATCCATTCAGAGATTAGACAATTCAGAAAAGAAATAAAAAGAGATGGCATACCTACTAATCTTACAGAATCTGAACTTGAAAAAACAATAACCCGAATTCTTTTACTTCAAGTCAAACACTCTAAAACGAAAATAGCAAGCTTAGTAATACCAGAACTTGAATATGCTCAAGCCTTGCCCCTTACCTACCTGGTCTATCATGATGAAGACCCAGTCAGCTACTTGGGAAATACATGGAAATGGTCGAATTCTTCCGCTTCCAAAGGGAGCTCGTCAGGCAACAGCTATGGTGATAGTGGTGGTGCCGACAGCGGTGGTGGCGGTGGAGATGGTGGTGGTGGTGGAGCGGACTGATCAAATGAAGATTCCATCAGTTGGGACTTTTCCTTACTTATAACATTAGATGCCATGGCTAGAATAGGTAGATTTCTTTATCTAAAAAACAGCCATGAGCGCCTGCTCTAAAACTTAGGCGATGAAAAAGGTTCAGGTTCTCAAATCACATCACCTTATGAAGGTGGCTGTACGGAGCCAATTTTGCGAAGCCCCGCCCCTTTTCCACAAAAACACGTATAAAAGGCGGCTTTCACCGCTAACTCATACGTGTTCTTTACGTACTGTGTTTAAATAATAGCCGAATTTAAGTATCAATTTCCGGGTACACGATTATACTTCAGGAGCTTGTCCTCCAAACGCCGCCCACTCTTCCCTTGCCGGTCCATATATGCCGGGTACGGTCAGACCCGCTTGACGCATGAGCACGGTCATTTGGCCACGATGATGTGCTTGATGTGCGATTATCAGCCCGAGCACCGTGTTAATGGACCACATTTCTCCGTACATATCTCTCTCTTCGTTCAGTGTTTCGTCATTCCACTGTTCGCGAATCGAAGCGACCATCTCTTCGCTTGATGTGCGATATGCTTCTGCGATTTCACTCGACGTTTTCGGGACTGGTAAATCGTGCCGAGCCGCTTTAAAAACAAGCCCTGTACGCCCTATCATTTCATCAAGGGTCGTTACGACATGCCACGCGATCCGTCCAAGTGTACGATCCTCAGGAGATACTTCCTGCGCTAATGATTCATCGGTCAACGCATTCAGTATTTTTTGCGTAGATCCACTTTCATGCTTCCAATTTGTCAAAAAATCTTCAATTGTACTAAACATTCCTTCGCCTCCAATTATCCATTTTCAGCAATCATTATTAGCTACATTCGCTAACAACATGCATTATCCTGCTAAAGATCACTCAAGATAGAATGTCTATCTCCTTTTCTGTGCATGAACTTGCATTCTATTATTATACCCTATTTTTAGGATTATTCAGTATAGAGAGTATATTGAGATGGACTAGTTCTTTCACTCTTTTGTATTACACTCCTAATTCATTCAAACGCAAAGGGTCAGACCCCGCAACAACTAAATACAGTATAAAATACGTGTATGAAACACTACATACTGATTTAGAGTGCGAGGTCAGACCCTTATGAGACATCCTCATTCTTACTATTTAGATTTCGCATATACCAAGATAAATACTTACGATATTATAATTCAGCACCATTAGACTCAATGACTTTTTTATACCAATCAAAAGAATCCTTCTTCGATCTCTTTAAAGTTCCATTTCCATCATCATCTAAATCAACGTAAATAAATCCATAGCGTTTAGACATTTCAGAAGTAGACATACTTACTAAGTCAATTGGCCCCCAGCTTGTATACCCCATAAGATCAACGCCATCTTCAATCGCTTCTCGCATTTGTTCAATGTGTTTTCTTAAGTAGTCGATACGATAATCATCGTGAATCGAGCCATCTTCTTCAACTTTATCATAAGCACCCAAGCCATTCTCTACAAGGAATAATGGTTTTCGATAGCGGTCATACATATCATTCAGCATAATTCTTAATCCAATAGGGTCAATTTGCCAACCCCAATCTGATGATTCCAAATATGGATTTTTTACACCACCAAATAGGTTCCCTTGCGCTCTTTCCCCTTCTGGACTTGCAGAAGCAGTTAAAGACATGTAATAACTAAAAGAAACGAAATCCACAGTATATTCTTTTAGTATTTCATCGTCACCATCTTCTTTTTTAATAGAAATTTGATTTTCTTTAAAGAAACGATTCATATAGTTTGGGTACTCTCCACGCGCATGTACGTCTGTGAAGAAAAGGTTCATTTGGTTTTCTAATTGTGCTTTTCGCACATCTAACGGATTAGGCGTATTCGGATACGTTTCCATCCTCGCAAGCATACAGCCAATTTTTGCACCAGGGATTATCTCATGACAAGCCTTTGTAGCTAATGCACTTGCAACGAATTGATGATGCAATCCTTGGTATTGAGCTTGTAAAGGATGATCTGTACGATCGGAAACAATACCTCCACCCGTAAACGGACTCAATGTAATCATATTAATTTCATTAAATGTCAGCCAATATTTCACTTTGTCCTTATAACGTGTAAATACGGTTTTGGCATATTTTTCAAAGCAGCCAATGACTTCCCGTCCTAGCCAACCATTATATTTTTCAGTAAACCCATAAGGCGTTTCATAGTGCGAAAGGGTAACTAAAGGCTCAATTCCATATTTACGAAGTTCATCAAACACATCATCGTAAAATTTTAGACCTGCTTCATTTGGTTCTTGGTCATCTCCATTTGGAAAAATCCGTGCCCAGTTAAGCGATAATCTGAAAACCTTAAAGCCCATTTCAGCGAATAACGCGATATCTTCTTTATAGCGGTGATAAAAATCGATACCTTCCCTTTTAGGAAACCTAGCAACTTTTTCACCTGACAAGATTTTCTCAATTTCATCCGAATTGATTTCGATCGCATTATCTTTCTTTCTTTGATCTTTCGGGATATAAGCAACTAAATCTGCACTAGACAAACCTTTCCCATCTTGGTCAAATGCACCTTCTAATTGGTTCGCCGCTGTAGCACCGCCCCATAAAAAGCCTTTTGGAAATTCTTTTTTTGTGATTGTCATTTTGATAATCCCCTTTCAATTTATGTAAATAAACTGCTATATTCTTACTATCATTTTCGTAGATTCTAACCATTTATGAAGGATGTCCCAAAAGGGTCTAACCCAACACTCACCACACAGTCTATAATGTGACTTATACTCCATTTAAACTGTAAATAGTAGTCGTTGGGTCTGACCCTTTACTTATAGAACACTCTTGTGCATAGATTAAATCTCTTGTCCATTCGTTTTAATGACGTTTTGGTACCAATAGAAACTGTCTTTACGGATGCGGCGCATATCAAGTAGCTCAAATTCATCACGGTTCACATAGATAAAACCGTAGCGTTTGCTAATACCTTGGTGCGTACTGACTAAATCAATCGCTGACCATGGACAGAAGCCAAATACTTCTACACCGTCGGAAATTGCCAATTGCATTTGTTCAAGATGCTTACGCAAGAAATCTATGCGGTATTCATCATGTACTTTGTCGCCTTCTTCTAACTTATCGAATGCTCCAAGCCCTGTTTCTGTTACGATTAATGGCAATCCGTAACGTGAATAGATTTGACGAAGAGTTGTACGGAATCCAACTGGATCGATCTCCCAACCAAATTCATTCGTATTCAAATGTTGATTTTTCGCACCTTTGAATACGCCTGACTCTCCGATTGTTAAATGTTGATCACCCGTTCCTTGCTTGTCTTCCCCTTCACCCGTGCTTTCTTGGACGGTCTGAGATGTATAGTAGTTAAAGGCGATGAAATCTGGTTTTGCCCCTTTAAGAATTTCCATATCTCCATCCTGAATCAAAGGTGTCCATCCGTTTTCTTCAAGATAGGACCATACAACATGGTTATATTTGCCGAACACAGCTACATCTAGGCACAACCAGTTGCGGATTGCCGCATAGTTATCTGCTGCTAAAATATCTTCTGGTTTAGACGTTGCAGGATAAATCGAAACGATATTCGGAGCAGGACCAATCTTCGCGTGCGGCAATTTGTCGTGACACATCTTCATCGCTTTTGCCTGCGCGACTAACATGTGATGGTTTTGTTGATATAAGTCTTTCTTTGGATCCTCCAAGCTTGGGTCCAACGTTCCAAGAGCATCCCCATGGAGAATCATCATATTCTGTTCATTAATGGTTAACCAGTATGTCACCTTGTCACCGTATTCGTTAAATAATACTTCTGCGTATCGCTCGAAGGCATCGACCGTTGCACGATTCGCCCAGCCACCTTGTTGTTGAAGAGCATAAGGTAAATCAAAGTGATACATCGTTACGATTGGTTCCATATTATGCTGTTTAATTTCATCAATCAGGTTATGGTAGAACTCTACACCTTTAGCATTGACTTCCCCTTTACCTGCCGGGAAAATACGTGTCCAAGCAATCGAAAAGCGATAGGCTTTAAAGCCCATTTCAGCAAATAATGCCACGTCTTCTTTATAGTGATGATAATGGTCACTCGTTACCTTAAAATCTGTCACACCTTCTACGTGGTTAGCCATGTCTACAACAGATGGGCCTTTGCCATCTTCATTCCATGCACCTTCTACTTGATAAGCAGATGTTGAACCACCCCATAGAAAATTTTCCGGAAATGTTTTTAAAGAAGTATGTTTCATTTTCGAATCTCTCCCTTATATTTATTTACCTTCTTCGACTGACTTTCTTTACAAAATAAACCTTTGTGTTTTAGTGATCCGTTACTTTCTCACAACAAAAAATGGCTTTTGCTATCTCCCGTATCGTTTAATCACTGTGAATCGCATGCCTCATTCAACATACGATTCACATCTTAATTAATAACTGTAAGGATAGACTGCCCGCTAACTACTTCTTTTGGCTCATCTGCAATGACATCTAAATAATTTGTTGTATTCGTTACAATCACTGGTGTCGTTACTTTATATCCCGCTTCTTTAATACCAGCAATATCAAATTCTACAAGAATGTCTCCTTGATTAACTGCCTGTCCATTTTCGACATGGGCGGTAAAATGTTTTCCTTCTAATTGGACCGTATCTAGCCCAATATGGATGAGAACTTCTACTCCATCATTTGAAGTTAATCCAATCGCATGGCTTGTTGGAAAAATCATTGTGACCGTTCCGTCAAACGGAGCAACAGCGCGCCCAATCGTAGGTTCAATTCCAACTCCCTTGCCCATCGCCCCACTAGAGAATACTGGATCCGGTACATCTGCTAACGGAAGAAGCGTACCTTCGATAGGACTAGCTACAGCCATTTTTTTATCTCTAGCTGGTGGAACTGGTGTTGTTTGTTCCGGTTTTATTTCTTCTTCTTTCTTTTTCTCATATCCAAATATAAAAGTCAGAATGGTCCCAACCAAGAAAGCGATAATCACTCCTATTGCATATTGAACTGGAGGCTGATAAGCCGGGATTGTTAAGACGCTGTTAAATACAAACGTGAATACACGTACATCAAATGTCGCAACAATAGCTCCGCCAATAACACCTGCAATCACCATAATTGGAATTAGACGGCGATAGCGCATGATGACACCATATATAATTGGCTCGGTCACACCAGCAAGGACACCTGATAACGTCGCACCAAGGGTTAAGGATTTCAATTTCTTGTCACGCGCACGCAGGAACACACCAAAAGCAACACCTATTTGGGCAAACGTCGAAGCCGCTGTAATAGGCAAAATCACATCTCCGCCTTTGGCAAACGCACTAATCATGATTGGTACTACACCCCAATGGACACCAAGAATAACAAGAAACGGCCACACACCAGCAATAATAACCCCTGTTAGAATAGCTGATACGGATGATAGATAAGAAACACCGTTCAAAATTCCGTCACTCACGTACACTGCAAACGGGCCAAATACTAAAGCTGTTAACGGAACCATGATGAGAAGACAAACCATCGGCGTGAAAAATAGTGTGAGTACACTCGGTGTAACCTTTTTAACCCATTTTTCTAATAGAGCAAAAATAGCAATCGCAATCAACATCGGAAATACGGTTGATGAATAATTGGTCAAAATTAACGGCAAATTCAGAAATTCTGACCGAGTTCCGTGTTCAAGAAGAGCTGTAAAGCTAGGTTCTAATAAACCCGCTCCAATCGCGCCACCGACATATGGATTCGCACCGAGTTTCAACGCGGCTGTAATCCCTACGAAAATAGGTAGGAAGAAAAATACTCCACCCGATGCCGCATTTAGCACTGAATACGTACTGCCTTCTACATCAATCCAATTTAATAATGTTAATATCGCGAGAAGGGCTTTAATCATCCCCGCCCCAGCTATTGCGGGAATTAAAGGAGAGAACGTTCCTGAAATATATTCAAAAACCTTTGAGACTGGACTGACCTTTTCATTTGATGTCGATTCTTTATTCGTTTCCCCACTAATTTTTGCTACTTTCATAACTTCCGCATACACCTTTGGCACATGATTCCCAACAACGACTTGAAATTGACCACCACTTTCAACTACAGTGATGACACCCTCCATGTTTTGGAGTTCGTCTTTTTTCGCTTTACTATGATCATCCAATTTAAAACGTAAACGAGTCGCACAATGCACAAGAGAGTTTATATTCTCTTCGCCGCCTACCTTTTCGACAATCTTCTCAGCAAGTTCTCTATTATCCATCTGTTAGTTTCCCCTTTTTTGTAAATTGACTACGACGTCCTATCCGTTGTTAGGTTTTATGAGTAGTAACCCCTCTCCTAAATTCCTTTTATCCTTCACTTTGTGATATAAGGAGGTTTGCTACCCTTTTTTTTACGATAAAAAAATAAAAAACCTGAAAAGAAATGTGGATAAACAGGGGCTTTACACACCCACTTTTACCAACACTTCTTCTCAGGTTTTGCCTGCCAAGCAGTAACAATCCTAATCAGAAAGATTATGCTCTTTTCTCACGGCTAGATACGCGATGAATATGGATCATGAAATACACCATTTCATCCTTCGTCATCTGGACGTTATAATTTAACTGCAAATATGTTTGTACTTTGATGGTACATTGATACGCTTGTGAATACTGCTTACTCACTTGATCAAATAATGGGTCCTCGTCTTCATGAGATAATTCCCCTCTTTGCATACGGTAAGCAAAATAGCGTAAATGAGTAATAAACCGACTATAATTCATTGAGTCTTCATCAAACGTGATGCCAAAATGATATTTCACGATCGTAATAATATCATTGACAATCACAGTCATCTCCATGGTTTGTTCCATGCCCGCCGAATCATGTCTTGCATTGAACAGATGAAGCGCAATCGATGCACGTTCGTCATCTGGTAATTGAATGCCTGTTCGGTCCCAAATCATCTGTACCGCTTGTTTAGCTACTCGATATTCATCTTTGTAAAACTTCTTGACCTCCCACAATAGGGCATTCTTTACTGTCAGTCCTTCTTGAATTCTTGTTAGTGCAAAATGAATATGATCCGTCAGCGACAAGTAAATGGTTTCGTTTAACTGATATCCTAATTCTCGTTTGGCCAATTCGATAATATCATTAGACAGTTCCAAGTGATCAAATGGGATTTCTTTAAGCAATTCAGATAATTTATCAAAGACATTTTTCGAATGAATGACAAAGGTTTTCTCAATCTTTGTTTCGTCGATCCTATCCCCAATTTTCTTCTGAAATGCAAGTCCACGACCCATAACAACCATTTCTTCTTGGTTCCCGTCTTCCGTCAGTATAACGTTGTTGTTAAAGACCTTTTTTATGAGCATAATGAGTCACCTTATCACTGATTTTATTATAGACTAACAAAAAAACCTGAACTGATCCCAATATTACAGTTTCCCCGTAATATTCCAATCAATTCAGGTTTTGCCTGCCGAACAGTAACAATCCTTTGTCTAACATTATTATATAAAAATATGTTTGCGTTTGCAAGAGATATTTTTAAAGGAAGAGGAATTTTTTATAATACCACGGAAAGCATTTTTATAAGATTGCCGACCGTGGACGTTATTATAATGAGATAGTTTTATTCCTATTCATTAGACTCATTTTCTGTTTGTAATACATTCTCGATATAATATTTTCCCCATTCATACATAGAATCTAGAATCGGCATTAAGCTCCGCCCATGCTCAGTAAGAGAATACTCTACCTTTGGAGGTACAACAGGATACACCTCGCGATGAATAATCAAATGATCCTCTAGCTCACGCAATTGATTCACTAGCATTCGTTGGGTAATCCCTGGCATAAGAGCCTTCAGTTCACCAAATCGTTTAGTTCCTTCTTTTCCCAAATGCCACAATATCAACATTTTCCATTTTCCACCAATAACAGAAAGAGTCAATTCTTTTTCACAATTAAAAAATTTATCCACTAGATTTGGCATTTGCTCCACCTCTTAAATATCTTATAGTATACTTTTCATCACTATATTTCAAAAACGTATGTACTGTAATTATACTAGTATAAGTAACTGTTTACGATTAGTAAAGGTCCAGTCAATGACGCAAGTATGGATTAAACAAGGAAATCACATCTTTACTTACTACTCAATATTTAGCCGAGGTTTTGAAGAATTAAATGGAACCATGTATTTTATTTAAAAGGAGTAGCAGAGTTACTAGCAACAAAAACACTACTATCATAGGAAATAAAAACATTGATTTCGATAGTAAAACTACCGAAACTTCACTCTGAAAGGGTTGATAAGACGATGAAACGAATGAAGCCAATTTTATGCACAATTCTATTTTATATCCCACCAAAAATAGACCATACTAAATTGTATGGAATATATGCCAATCTAGAATCTACATTTAAAAATAGAGGAAATGGACTCTTAACTTACTCACTACATAGTGGTCGTAAGATTCGATTCTATAAAAAAGAGGATGCCCAAAACCAAAAAGATCAAGACTCCACAACTACTATATACCGTTTGAGACATGAACATGACTCGATAAACGGTGTATAAAGTGTGAGGTCTGACCTTTTGGAGCATCCTTTGTTTACAAATTAGACAATGAATAGGTCGTAATGCGAAGAATCTAGGTTGCTAAATTCCTTTTACTAGTTCCCCTCTCAATCTAATTGAGCAGCATACGGATTAAGTTTTTTTCTTAAGATGCTGATAAGATATCCTAATATTCCTCCTATAATAGCAGAACCGATCCAGCCGAGCCCTACTTCATATCCAGGTAGAATCGCAGTAAATAGGTCATCAATTACTTTAATATTCAATCCCGCAGCACTTAATCCGTCAAATAAACTGATAACAAAAGTCATTAGCATTGTGCCTAGATAAACTTCTTGTCTTCCTTTAAAGGACGAATGTAAGAAGGTTAAAAAGATTAATGCAATCGCTAATGGATAAATCGCTGTAAGAACAGGAACAGAAATACTAATTAATTTCATTAAACCGACATTCGCAAAAATCATGCTAAAAACAGACAATACAACGGCAAACATTTTGTAAGAAATGGTTGGAAATAGCTTATGGAAATAAGATGAACACGCAGTAATGAGTCCAATACTCGTTGTTAAACATGCGCCTAACACGATTAATCCTAGCAAAGGCCCCCCAAATGATCCGAAGTAGTGATTAGAAATGGCTGTTAGAACCGCTCCGCCATTTTCTAAATGCCCAACTCCCGCTACACTTGATGCCCCCATATACGTAAGAGACGTATAGATAATAGCCAAAAGCGCTGAGGCAATTAATGCGGCTTGTGTACAAACCACCATAATCTGCTTCTTCGTTGTTACCCCTTTATCCTTAATTGCATTAATAATAATGATTCCAAAAACAAATGCTGCAAGAGTATCCATTGTTAAATATCCCTCTTGGAATCCTTTAAAGAATGCATTCTCCTTATAAGCATCAACCGGCGCTTGGAATTGACCAATCGGATTGATTATGCCTGCTATAATCAATATTGCTATTACAATTAACAAAATAGGCGTCAAGATTTTCCCTACTATATCGACAATTTTCGCAGAATTGAGTGAAAAAAAACAAGTAACGCCAAAGAATATGATCGTGAAAATTAGTAAAGGTAAAAAGCCAACATTTTCAGGCAAGTAAGGTTTCAAAGCGATTTCGTATGAAACACTACCCGTTCTTGGTATCGCGAATAATGGACCAATTGATAAGTAAAGAGCCATTGTGAAAACAAGTCCAAAAATTGGATGTACGCGACTCGCTAGTGATTGTAAATCACTTTTACCCGATATCCCAAATGCCAGAACGCCTAGTAACGGAAGCCCGACTCCTGTTACAACAAACCCAGCATTAGCTGACCAGAAATTCACCCCTGATGATTGACCGAGCATTACAGGGAAAATAAGATTCCCAGCCCCAAAAAATAAAGCGAATAACATAAATCCTATAGCTACTAAAAATGAAAATGATATTTTGTTCGTCATATTAAACTCCCTTCGTAGCAAGTAAATTATTTTTTTAATATACGAAAGATAACATAGAAGTTATACTTGTGCAATATATTTCGGAGAATTTGAAATATTTAATTCATATGTAATATATTGAATTTATCACTGTTTTTTTATATACTACAGTCAAGTACAGGCTGAGGCTCGAAAATAGATAGATTTCAATAAAGTGATTACAATGTAATTTTAATATAATTTAACTAGCACTATTAAAGGCGGTCATACAATGCCCATACCTACTAATTTTTCAATAAAACCTCGTTTATCTGCCAAAAAACGTGCATTTAATCAAATTCAAGAATGGATTATTGATGGTACTCTTCAACCAGGAGAAAAACTGCATGATGCTGACCTTGCACAAGCGTTGGGTGTAAGTAGAACTCCTATTAGGGAAGCCTTGCAATTGCTTAATGTCCAAGGTTTCGTCGAAATGTATCCAGGGGTCGGCACACAAGTGACCACCTTAAATAAAGAGGATGTTTCAAAAATATTGCCTCCATTAGCAGTGTTACAAGCATTAGCCACAGAACTTGCAACACCTGTTATTAATCAAGAAACGCTTCATTTGCTACGTGATATTAATACGAAATTTGCTCAATCTATTAAAAATGGCGACTCTGATAATACCTTAAAGTTGGATGAAAAATTCCACAATATCATTGTAGAAAACGCTCACAATGAGTATATCTCAAGTTCAGTTTCCACGCTTCAGTCACATGTTTTTCGACTTTATTTTCATTCATCGATTGTTTTCACGCAACGTTCAATCGAAGAACATGAAGCAATTTTGAATGCTTTCGAAGAGAATAATAAAGATGAAGCTGCTCGACTGGCGCGAATCAATTGGCTGCATCCGGTTGATTTCTTCTATTCAGAGCATCAAGTAAATAAATAAGCCTAGTTATCCTTAAAAACCAGTTATCCGCATGTGAAAACTGGTTTTTTTAACTATTCCAACCCTATTAACGAGTAATTCGCTCAATAAAGTCATTTAATTTATCAAGTGTGATGATATTCTGATTACATGTCTGACTATTTTCACAGATATAATTCCCTCTTTTAATAAATGTACCGATTGCCAATCCTTTTGCTTCAGAAAGAAACATTCCTATTTCTTCATGATGATTACACAGTGCACAAATTCCTTTTTTGTTTATACTTTTAAATGTCCCTTGCAAGCCAACAAGTTTATGATCGCTGAGAGCTACGATATATTTTTTATTAGAGCCCTTATCATTCCATCCCAAATATGAAATCTCTTTCAGATCCACGTTCTCGAGAATTGGCACTTTTAACTTCTTTGCTTTTGGAAATAATTTTTTGATCGTTATTTCGGTTACTTCTTTAAAAGGAATCACATATGGCTTTACTTGTGATAGATACTCTTCAGCTTTATCGTTATCTTCAATCGTAATGATTGGATCTAATACCTGTCTATGCTCTTCGCTCATATCGATGAACAAATGTAACACCTTTTCGTTAACGATTGATTTTAATGCTTGCAGAACATCATTGTCATTAACAGTCGCGTGGCCATTAATTAAAATCTGTATTTGCGCTTTAATGAAATTATATTGATCACTTCTAATAAATGGTTTCATACTCTCCACTCCCGCTACTCTATTATATTACAATCAAGCCTTCCATGACGCCGTCATATTAGAAAACTCATTTCATTCTATTCATTTATAACCTTAAATTGTTCACCCAACATAACAGCTAATTCCCCTTATTACTTTAAAAGTTCAGATTATTTTTCCCAATGTAGAAAATGACTAAGAAGCAAACTTACCAGACAATAGTGGCTGTCACACAAACAAAGGCCAGACTCCTTAACAACTAAGAAATGATAGACGTAATTAGCCAACTGACACATCACACTACTTTAACATCTTTTTCGAACTAATAATGTACAAAATGATAGCAACGAGATATTTGAACGACAAGCGGCAAAAAAAATTGTTCCACGGGAAACAATTTTTAATTCTACCTGAAAACCCCTTCGAAAAAATCTTTTAAGGTTGCGTAAATTTTTTAGTAGCGGTAATCATACATCTTTTTATCCATTTATAACATTCCTCTTAACAACAGGTAGTTACAGATAACTGTTATGTACTTCTTTCATGTATAATTAAATTATCGGAATTTACAATCTACTCTGAGTTTTAATTTAGTAAGGAGGAATGAACTTGTCTTGGGTATATTTATGCCTAGCTATCTTGCTTGAAGTAGCGGGCACAATCAATATGAAATTATCTGAGGGATTCACAAAATTAGTACCTAGTCTATTATTAGCTTTCTTTTACATTGGTAGCCTTAGTTTTTTAACGTTAGCACTGAAGACCATTGAGGTGTCAGTTGCCTATGCAATTTGGTCTGGTATTGGTATCTTGATCATCACTTTCATTGGCGTTTTTTTCTTTAATGAAAGTTTTAGCTTACTAAAAATTGTTTCAATACTGCTCATTATTATCGGTGTTATAACTTTAAACTTCGCAGTAGGCCATGACACATCTAAAGATGAGCAGATAACAGAAAAGCAAAAATAACTCACTCCTCTAGTAGAAACTCTACACGTAATAAATGGTTTTGTTAAAACTAGAAATAGTTGATGAGACCTTAAATGCCTTCTATCGACTTTGACTGTTTGATATAGATCCAAAACTGAATTTTAAAGAAGTAAAGCCCGAACAATTACTTATATAAAACTATGTATTAGGTCAAAAGATGTTGCCCTATAACAAAGGTCAGACCCACATCTACATACACACCCTTATGTATAAATGAGACATAAACGGTTTTTAGCGTGTGATGTCTGATCCTTCTCGATACACACCTGTTCGTTTTATCAATTATTTAGAGAGAAATTCTATCTTTACAAACGAGGATTTCATAGTGGAAGTGTTCTATAACACACCTATTATTTCTGTCTATTGCTTTTACACTTTTTTTACAAATTCAGATTTCAATTTCATTTCTCCAAAACCATCAATTTTGCAATCAATATCATGGTCACCATCAACTAAACGTATACTTTTTACTTTTGTCCCTATTTTTACAACTAATGAACTTCCTTTTACTTTAAGATCTTTGATTACTGTTACAGAATCGCCATCATTTAAGACGTTGCCATTTGCATCTTTAATAATCTTTTCGCCTTCACCGTTTTCAGTTTCTCCTTCTAAAGTCCACTCATGACTACATTCTGGGCAAACAAAAAGACTTCCATCTTCGTATGTGTATTCAGAATTACATTTTGGACAATTTGGCAGATCAAACATTATTTCATTTCCTCCATTCATTATTGTTCCTTCTTATAGATAGGAATAATTTTCTTTTTTATACCCTCGTAAGAAAAGCAATTACGAACTTTTAATTATAGGCTAATAGACGTAACTTAAACAACTCTATGCTTTAAAAGATATTACTTTTCGTATATATAAATCCCGCTATAATAGGATGTCTTTTATTTACGATGAGGAAATTGTGAAAAGAGTAACAGTCTACTTGATCGCAGTTGCACTGTTACTCTTGGTTTACAAATATGAGGATATTTATACTATGTTATCGTTAAGATATCTGGTAACTTTTTAACAAATAAAGATTACAAGCTTTCATTAGCACTTTTGATCATTTGTTCAATCATCTTGCTGGCATTTTCAGCTGCCATTTTGACAAAGTCTTCATACTTTACATCAGCCTCACCGCCGGCATCGTCTGAGATAGCGCGAATAATAACAAAAGGTACATCATTCAAATGTGCAACATGAGCAATAGCTGCTCCTTCCATTTCTACTGCATATGGAGAGAATATTTCATTAATTTCTGCTTTTTGTTCTGCACTTGCAATAAATTGGTCACCACTAGCAATTCTTCCTTGGAAAACATTGATATCTTCAGATAATCCTTCGGCAGATGACTGTGCTAGTTGAATTAACTTTTCATCCGCTGTAAAAATACTTGTATCCATTCTGGAAATGACACCAGGATCTTCCCCTAATGCAGTGATATCTACATCATGTTGGACAGCATCTGTAGAAATGACAATATCTCCCACCGTTACGTCAGGGCCTAGACCACCAGCAACACCGGAGTTAATTAGATAGTCAACACCAAAATGATCTACTAGCACTTGCGTACATGCAGCTGCATTAACTTTTCCGACTCCTGATTGAACCAAGACAATGTTTTCACCATCTAATGTTCCTTTATAAAATTCCATTCCCGCTACAGTTTCAGTACTTTCAATTTTCATTTTCTCATGAAGGATTTCTACTTCTTCTTTCATGGCACCAATAATACCGATAACCCGCTTATCTGTTTGTGCTGTATTTGTTTTTTCTTCTTGTTGTTCAGTTGAAGATACATTAGACTCATCTTGATTATTAGAACACCCAATTAGCATGAGAGCAGCAATCATGATTACTGTAAAATATTTGAGATTAAATCTGTTTTTCATAGATGTGAATTCCCCCCATTTGATTAAAACGAATATTTAAACAAAAATTATGTTTAATGTTCGTTTTTACTCAGCTAGTATACAACAGCAATTGCATGGATGCAACAAGTCTCTGTGACAAAAATATACACTGATTTTGAGAAAAAGGGACACATGGACTGGGACATTATCCAAACAGGAAAATAGATTATAGGAAAGTCCATTTGAGAAGTAGCCTTTTTAACTTACAATTTGACTTTAAGCTACAATACATTCTCGAGAAATTAAAAAAGTCCCAATAGGGTTTACCTTATTGGGACTCTCGCTTATTAATTTAACAGAGGAAATGTTGAGACCATAGGTGCAACAAAAAATCGCCTTTTTATTAACTTACTGTTTTTGAAGCCAGATAAACGACAAGTATATAGCGTTCAGGTGCTGACCCTATAAAATCAAAAGGATTTCTCCCATTTTAAAACAACTGATTCTATTTGTTTGGTACCGTTTCAATAACTAGATTATCAAGCATAATATCTTTATAGCCATTAAAGTTAGCTTGTGAGCCTTTCACACCTTGAGTATCGGCAGCTTTGTTAGTAGAATAAATACCAAACCAGCTTTGACCTGATTCATCCCCTTTTAAAGTAAAGGAATATGTGCCAGCTTTTGCTTCTTTATCGCTACTTGCTGTTGATTTTAATTCATCCTTAGTTAATACTCCTTTTTCTTCAAATGGAGCATTACCTGTTACTACTGCGTAAGTTCCATCACTACCTACTTCATAATCAAAAGTGATTTTATACGTTACACCTGGTTTGAATTTGAAGTTTTGAGGTATTGTTTGGTATACAAGTGTGTCACGTTCTGTTAAACCATTAGTTTTAATTGACCATTTACCAGAAATAACATCATTCACTAATTTTTGGTTCCAACCTCTTTGAGTATATGGTGCATTTAATTCAGCAAGGTGAGTTCTATTATCTTCTACACCTTCAATATCACCAATTACAAACGGATGGATACCTTGTGCAACACTTTCAAAGTCTTGTACGAATTTATTACTGCTTACTTGGTTTTTAGTGTTATTTTCTACGATACGAATATCATCAAAGTAACTTGTACCATTCCCAGCATCTCTAGACAAATCAAGGGTTACATCAGATGCTTTTTTACCAGTTTCAAAGAATACGTACATATTTTGAAAATAACTTGTTCCATCTATTGTTGAAGTCATTTGACCATCTGCTTTTGCTTGCTCAGAACCTAGAGTATTGTGTGCATAAGCTCTTACATAGTTTTTAGCGATAGATTTACCAGTACTATTTGTATACTTTTTACCGTTAGAAGTAATTGTAATACTTGCTTGTTCTTCACTTCTGTTGTCAATACCAACATAAGCAGCATACTTAGTATTTGGTTTTAACCCCGTTACTTTTTGAGTAACATTTACTTTCTTTTTATTGTTAGAGATTGTTAACATGTTATTATTACCTTCACTCTTCGTAATCTTAACCGCTTTTGAATCTCCTGTAACTTTCCAATCATTTAAGGAATTGCTGTTAAAGCCAGTATCTACAAGATGCATTCCTTCACTCCATTTAACATCTTTGTTAGATTTTGCTTTTTTATGAATTACATATGCGGTAGAGTTTTTTGCATTTAATGTGATCTTACCATTTTTAATCACAACGTTTTCCTCATTTTGATTACCTAGTTCTGTTAACTCATAAACTTTAACTGTACCTTTCCAGCCAGCTGGAACAGTCCAAGTTGTTTTTCCACCGTTTGTATTCCAATGGTATAATTTTTCATTCGCTGATGATAATTTTTTACCATTTTGATCCCAAGACCATGGAATTAAATACTTTTCATCACCAGGTTTACCTTCAAATACTTCATTACCATTAAATGTCATAACTCTTGTACGGTAACCATCCTTATCATTTGCAAAATCATTAGTCTTTCTTTCAATTGCAAGTGTATTTTTTCCAGAGTCATCTTTTAATACCGCCTTCATGCCCGGTACCCAGTTGTAAGTTGTATTATTATCTGTCATTTCAACTGCTTTTCCATCTTCCCACTGTGTTACTTTATAATGTTGGATGAATTTTGCAGGAACGTTCACTGCAAACAAGTTATCCATATAGGCTTTGTAGTCACTTCTACCTTGCCATCCTTCAAAGTCTTTCATGCTGTAGCCACCTAATAATGGAGCATCAGCGTCGCCACCATACTTGGGATAGTTACCAATCCATGCATCTTTTTGATGGTTTTTAATAAAACGCGTGATTGTACTATTGATACCTTTTAGAGTATAACCACCATAAGTTAAATCAGCTGCCCAGTGTTGGAATGTAGAATCATACTCGTTAGCATATCCCCACTCACTACCTAAGCGCCAACCTAAACTGTTGATTTCTTTACTTAACTGACGACTTGGCCATGTACTATTATCACCTGACTGTCCATTACCCCAAACGTCTACATAAATAAAATCTAAATCATTCTTTTGGCCACCAAGAACGTCATAAAAATCTTTGAATCGCTGTGCTCTACCATTTCTTAAATCATAATCAGCATCAATGTTTATTCCTTGGTCAATCCAGTTCCAACCATACTTATAAGTTCCATCTGGATTTTTTAATAAACGATCTTCTTGGAAATATTTTGACTCTGGATAAGTTTCACTTGCATTCACGTGAACTCCAAAAGTTGCCCCATATTCTTTACCCTTCGCTAGCAATGTTTTCATATCCTTTGCGCCACCGATACGAGTTCCAACATCTGCATAATTTAAATGACCAGAATCATGCCCTTCACTACCATAACCTTTCAGTAGAATAGATTGCCCTAGTCCATCGGTACTTAAAGAAAACTTCTTAACTCCATCTAAAGCCATTAAGAAAGGATTTTGAGCTTGACCGCCAAAATTCATGCTAATCCGGTAACCAACTAAGTCTGGAACCTTTTCTGTCCCTAGAGGTTCGTTCATAATATTTCTATAATCAATAGCTCCGTCTTGCCAGTTTATTTTTTTATCACCATTAGCGTCAGCAGTAATAACAACCTTCGCAGATGGCATTTCATCTACCTTGTTTACTGTTCCATCTTCTAGCTCCAGAGTACCATCTTCCTTACGATGTTCTTCTGATTTTTGATACGTCCAGAATGTACTACTTAAACCAATTATTTTTTGCCCTACACTATTAGTCGAAGCCGTAGCTGTAATTCTTTGTGCGTCAGTTTTTGCAGCATAAGAATCTGGAGCTATTTTTTTTGCTAAACTATTCTCCGTATTAGACCATATACCTGCACTTAATTCATCATTAGAAAGAAAAGCATACATATATCCTTTTTTCTCTTCATCTTTCGTATTTAAATTCTTATCAACCTTTACCTGTCTGTCACCATTGATATGTGTATTTGTAGACATCTGTACTCCATCTAGTACAGCATCTTTTTGACTACTATTTACAGAAATTAAATTGTGATTTGGAATTTCAATTGTTTTTACGATTTTATTGTCCACAATTTTTGTAATATTAAATTCTAAAATATTATCTTTAACAACCATTTCTGCAGTAATAACTGCAGAGATATTGTTACTAGCGTCTATTAAAGTCATCTCATACACAATTTTATCAGATGAAACTTTTGCTTTTACCTTTGGTTTTACTGCTACGTCATTAATAAGGATTGTATCTAATGCCTCAGTCTGTCCGTAAAAAGTCTTCCCTGCTCCATTCCCAGATTTTAAATCGTACTGAATTACTCTTGGAAACTTCACATCGACAAGAACGTCCATTTGATTAGAAGAAATAATCGCTTGTGCACTTCGTGGAATGATTTGACTTGCTTCTTGTTTAATATCCGTTTTCCCCTCAGCTAATGTCAGAGAACTATTCGCATACCATGTAGAGCCTACCATACAACCAGCTAAAAGTACTGCAATCGTTTTCTTATACTTATTTCTTGGGTTTTTCATATATACCCTCCTTTTCATTTTTACATTCTGTTAAAAAGCACTTCATTTCCTCCAGATGAAATTGTAACCCTTAGATTTGTCACTTCTGCTTCTGCACCGAACGGCGGAATGAAACCCGTAAAAAACGTTGGCAAAATCAACACAAGCGCAAGCAGGTTTTGGAAGAATCTCTTATAATACTTGCTCCCCAATTCCTCTCCTTCTTTGAATTTAATATTTTGATAGAAGGCGATACCTGTTAAGATAAAACAAAATTATTACCAAGTACCACCACCTACTTGTACTCTAGATTACTTTTATTAAAACGCTTACACAATAAAGATATTGTCCAAATTTTTAGAAATATTGTTTTTTTAGTGAATTGTAAAAAAAAAGCGAACAGTTCCTGTCACTGTTCGCTACAATAAAACTATCAAATTTCGACAACATTCGAGGAGTGACAGGCACCGATAAAACGACGAAATCCTTCTCTTCCCTCTTCATTCCGCTTAAAAACAGCGGCATCTTCTAGTCCCTTCAAAAACTTTTTCCCCAACTTCTTCTCTTACGAGTAATTCAATATTTGCCTCATTGGCAA
Organism: Paenibacillus sp. FJAT-29882; assembly: GCF_001510645.1. Taxonomy (GTDB): domain Bacteria; phylum Bacillota; class Bacilli; order Bacillales; family DSM-1321; genus Peribacillus. The sequence goes on from NZ_LMVB01000007.1 coordinate 65,097, forward strand.
TCTCTTGGTAACGTACTTTTAGCTCTTCAGCCCAAGCTAAATGATAGTCAGCAACCATATGTGCATCGCCAAGAATATATTTTTCCACTTCCTCAAGTTCCTCTTTTAAGCGTGCCGGTAAAGAGGCAAGCCCCATCACTTCAATCAGCCCGATGTTTTCCCTTTTAATATGATGAACATTATTGTGAGGATGGAAAATTCCCAGTGGATGCTCTTCGTTTGTCCGATTGTTTCGCAAAACCTAATGTAGTTCAAAAAGGTCCCATTCTTGCGAGCAATGGGTGTAATCTTATTGTGCGGTGTCTCACCAGTTCTCGCGATAATTCCAAGTGTTTCATCACTGTAATTTTGCTTCATAAAAATATGTGCCCCTGCCTCAACAAGAGTACTGATTAGTTCTGAACGGCGACGAATAACAGACATCGGCCATTTGATAATGGAACACTCCACATTCGGAAACCCAACCATTTCAAAGGTCCAGTCAGAATCTGCCTTAGCCATCGGAAATTCGTAATAGTGCTATAATCGATGCACCCAACGATACTAATGTTTCTTTACTAAGTGTAAACATCTCCGACACTCCTCTTTTTATAACCTCTCGAATATTCGCAATCCTGCACCAACGATGTCATTATCATCGACACTTATAGTGTCAACCCAACAAGTATAGATGCTTTGGATTTATTGCTAGTTTCCTTCAGTAAATCTTCCATCCTTAAAAAAGTAAAACTTTAACGAAGCGTTAAGAACACCTCAATAAAGTTTTACTCTCATTTTTTTAAATGTATTTTCGATTGTAATCATAAAGCAGTCCTAAGAGACCGGCTAATCCGATTAACATCATGCCGAATTCGAGTTTACCTGCTGTCTTTTGGCCCATGATAATCAATGCTAGACAAGAGATAAACACAACCAGCTTAATAAGGACTAAAACACTAGCCCTCATTGGGAAAATCCTCCCATCGGATTTCACTAGGTACCAAAGTCATTTCTTTACTGTTGCCTTCTCCGTCATAAACAACCGTCATTTGTTCCCTCATTGAATTGTTAACAATCGCCATTTTTCGAATGGAAGGGTAGGCATGAATCTCACAATGGATATTGCTCGCATGCCATTTATGGAATTCTTCCTCTTTATGGGCAGCATAGTATAACGCACGGATCAACAGCCGCGTATTTTCCTCGCTGTATGGAAGCCCCGCTATATAGATGGCTCGGCCTTCTCCAAATGGATGACTGGAAAGACGAACTTCTCCATTGGAATACTCAATAATTTCGGTTTCCTCTGATAATGCATAAATATTTTTCATTCCCTCACCAAAATCAAATTGAGCACTGTCTGCAGAAATAAAATGCTCTTCGATAGGAGTGACAAAATATTTATCTGTTGATAAACTGAATCCCAGTTCTTTGTCAACACCTAAAACATTCGCCAATTGGAAGTAATGGCCTTCATGCTGATAAGCTGTTGGTTCACCAATACCTACGAAGCCGCCGCCGTTATGAATCCAGGCTCTGATTGTAGTGACTAACTTTTCATTAATCCAATAATCCCCACCTGAGAAAGCCGTACCCCCATCGCCGGCATTAATGATGACATCAACACCCTCAGGTACCCCATCGTTGATGATATCATCAAAACTAATGAACGAAACTTCCACAGCAGCCCCGCTCAAAGATTCCAATACACCTAAATAAGAATAAATTTGTTTATACCACAAAGCATGGGCAACCATATGTGTCTGCCAAGTTCTCAGCTTGCCCCAAGAATTCAAAATTGCGACTTTAAGACCACTGTATGGTTTAACGCCTTTGATCGTGTCATAAATTTCACGGAATTCCTCGGTGACTTTTTCAATATATGATACAAATTCTGGATATTGATAAGCCAGGCTTAAATAACCGCCATAGCCGATGCGATCAACAGGGTTCCGCAGTAACGCTCTCCGGGCCGTTAACCAGTTTTCATTGGCTTCAATCACCGGGTTGTTACCTTCGTAAAACGTATCCGGGAAGAAGTAAGGTAAGAAACGGCCTTCTGTATAACGGACATGTGGGATATCCGCAATCATTCGTAATGTTGCTCCGCCGCCGACACTCCCTACCACTGCATCCAATCCAATATTTTTAAAGTATTTTCCATACGGTTCCGTACCAATCCAGTTATCGCCAAGGAACATCATCGCTTCCTTGCCGCTTTCATGGACAATGTCCACGAGCTTCTTTGCTTCTTGGGCAACAAATTTTTGCACAAAATCCATATAATCTAAAAAGACCGGAGTTGGAATTCGAAATGAAGTATTATAATAGCCTTGGTCAACGATGTCTTCCGGTCTTAAACGATAACCTTTTTCTTGTTCAAAGGCATCCAAAGCAGCCACCGAAACACTGGCACCATAACCGAACCAATCGACAAATTTTTCTTTGCCAAGATTATTGAACACAAGGGTAAAATGATAGAAAAACGTTGTGAATCTGACCACATCTGTATCCGGATTTTCCGTCAGCCATTGTTTTAAATAGGTTTTCATAAATTCATTGGAGTATGGCTGCCTGACATCAAAAGGAATGTCATGTGGCTTATCGCCCCAATTGTTGGTAATATGATTGTACATTTGGGTTGGATCCCAAATCACATAAACTAAAAAGGATACCGTGTATTCGTGCCAAGGAATCGCCTTCGTAATGACGACCCGATTTGCCTCTTCGTTTACTTCCCAATCATTAACATCAACCACTTCTCCGGTTGTCCGGTCGATGACTTCCCAATATTTCATAGGATCATGGAGGTAATCCGGCCGTAATTGTTCTTCAAAATAGCCTTTCATAAAATCAATTTCCAGTGTGTCAGTAAGTGCAGTATTGAACAAGCTCATTAAATAAAGTTGCTGGCATTCTTCCATATGATTCTTTGCAAACTCATTCTGTCCCCGCGCAACAAAATAAGTCGTATATATTTTGGCATCCAATTGTTTGATGTCATCATCCAGTTTCGTACCATCACTATCTCGAATCGCATCTGCTCCCCAACGCTCCATTAATTCTTTTGTTTCCTTTAGAAAGTTTTCTTCACTGGGCAAGGTAACCCGGCCTTTTCTCTTTTCCATGTAAATCCTCCTAGTCCTTTAATCCGCCAAGGGTCATCCCTTGTGTCATTTTCTTTTGAACAATGATATATAAAATCAAGGTTGGCAGCATGACGATAACCATTCCCGCATACATTTGGCCGTAATTAGCAGCAGATTTTTGAGCTGCCATTAAGTTCATTAGCCCAACAGGCAAGGTCTTATTTGGACCCGGTATCAGAGTTAGGGCAATAATGTATTCATTCCAAAATGCAAGGAAATTGAATAAGATGACGGCTATGATGCTTGGTCGGGCCATTGGAATCATAATTGAAATCATCGTTTTGAAATATCCGGCCCCATCGACCAACGCAGCTTCCTCATACGTTGATGGCAGCGATTGAAAATAGCTGGACAACAAGTAAATGGTAAATGGCAATGCGGTCGCCGCATAAACCACAGCTAAAATAAATAAATTGTCCAGTAAGAATCCATCCCCAAATTGTCCACGTAAGAAGGTATCCCCATCCAATAACATCAAGAAAATCGGAACAACAATGTAGTTCACATTGATAAATAACCCAGCTTTAAATAAGGCATTCATAAATTGACTGCCTCTAAAGGTGTATCTGGCCAACACATAAGCTGCTGGCAAGGCGACGATCAATAAAATGAGCAGCGCCAAAGCAGTCACCATGACTGAATTCAACATATAGGTACCCATGTTTGCCTTCTGTAAAGCATCGATGAAGTTTTGAAAATAGAAACCTTTTGGCATGGCCCAAGGGCTACCATAAAATTCCGAGTTTTGCTTCACTGAAGCTAAGAAAACCCATGCAACAGGGATAATGATAGAAATTGCTAATGTAATCAGAGCGACGTAGATAAACAAGCGATAAGCTGTTTCTGCACTCATTCCTTTGTGTGGTTTCATGTTCATGGACCCCCTTAATACTCCAGCACTTCCCGTTTGGTAACGCGGCTGACAATTGCAGATAATGCGAATGAGAATATGAAGATTACCACCCCAATAGCCATACCGTAACCATAAGAAGAATTGGTATAGGCCTGCTTATACATGTAGCTTAAAAATACCTCCGTCGATCCATCTGGCCCGCCGCCCGTCATCGCTTGGACGAGCAGAAAACTTAAATTAATCGTACTGATAATGAAGAAGGTTAACGTTGTCCGAATGTTATTCCAAATCAACGGTAGAGTAATACTGAAAAATTGTCTGATTCGTCCAGCACCTTCCAAAGCAGATGCTTCATAAAAACTTTCTGGGATACTCGCCATACTAGACATATACATGACCATATAGTAGCCAATGGCTTGCCAGACGAGCGCCCCGCCTATGCTGTAGATGGCAATTTTTTGATCGCCGAGCCACATTTTTTGAAGGTTCTCAAGGTTAAATGAAGCAAGTAGATTATTCAACAAACCTGTGGTTGGATCATAAACCGCTGAAAAAATCCCAGCAATGACCACAACGGATAAGATATTAGGGATGTAGAAAATAATCCGGAAAAGGCTGTTGCCTTTCATCTTTTCTCTCGTTAATAAAGTAGCAAACAAGATCGCCAGCACCATGGTAATGAGTGTGACGATAACAATCAATACAATACTGTTCTGAAGTGATCGAAAGAAGTTCAAATCATTCCACAAAATTTTGAAATTATCCAGCCCGACAAATACCTTATCATTAGAAAATCCGCCCCACTTATATAAGGACATCCTGAATACCTCAACCGTAGGCAAGATCATAAAAATAGTTAACAAAATCAATGCGGGTGTCGTACAAACAAAGATAAAAATTCTTTTTTCTATTGTTTTATTCATTACCATCACCTCAACTAATAAATATAACGGTGAGAAAAGTTACTCACCGTTATACGTAGTGAATTCTATAAAACTAGTTATTTTAATGCAGAACGCATTTGGTCACTCACTTTTTCAACCGATTTTTGCCAATCTTTTACTTTTTTATCACCAGAAACAATACTGTCGATCGTTCTGAATAAAGTATCAGCCATGCTGACACCTTCAACAGCCTCTGTTGCTGCAAATCCACCCATTCCTGCTTTAGCTCCAGAATCATATATACTATAGAAAAGTTTATTGTCACCGGTCAGTTTTTCAGAAATACCTTCGAGTGGCTGAATGGCACCAGCTTCCGCGAAAATAGCAGCTGCTTCATCGGAATACACATACGTCATGAACTCCTTAGCAGCCTTTTTATTTTTAGCTGCAGAAGGGATCCACATTTGTTCGAAGAAGGTAAAAGCGTAACGGTCGCCATTTTCTTCAACAGCTGGTAAAGCCGTCATACCCCATTCAAAGCCATCCGCTCTAGGCGCTTCTCCCATTTCACCAACGACCCACGTACCATTTGGCATAAAAAGTGCTTTGTTATCAAGGATCAATTGTTGGTTTTTCGTGTAGTCTTTATCATTGGCATTTGCAACAGTTGTTGGCTCAGTATATTTCGCCAATTTTCCAATAATTTCAAACACTTGAGTTGCTTCAGGAGTTTCCCAAATGCCATCTTCATACTTCATTGCTTTATTGTAGAATTCAGGACCGCCCGCCTCTAATAGTAAAGAATAGAAGAATGCATCAAAATAACCAGTGGTAGGATAAGTGAATAAAGTGATTCCTTCTGCTTTAGCTTTATCACCCAAAGCCCACATCTCATCCCATGTCTTCGGTACTTCCCAGCCTTTTTCTTTTAACAAACTAGCATTATAGAACAATCCTGTTGGGCTGTAGAACATCGGTGCCAAATACGTTTTGCCGTCATCATAGGGGCTCGTTGCAAGGGTATCGGTAAACCCTGGTACCAACTTATCCTTAACTTTGACATCTTCACCATAAACGTTCATATCCAAAACATCCGTAATGTCTTCTAAAGCTTGATCTTTGATCAATGTTTCTGTCAGTGCCAGTTTTCTTCCAGTCGCCAATAAAACCACATCTGGATAGTTTCCTGCTTTCATATTCGGGCTGATAACATCCTCGAGATTTTTATCCACCGTCAATTCAACATCGACCTTCGGATTTGCAGCCTCATAGGCATCGATTACCTTGGTCCACATATCTTTCCCATAAGCTGATTCAAGCGCCGCCACATGAAGGATTTGTTTTTTACCGTCCTTAGAGTCATCAACCTTCGTAGTTTCACTACTCTGACAGGCTATTAAACTCAGTGATAATAACGCTGTCATTCCTGACAACCAAAACTTCTTTTTCATCTTCATCTTGACCCTCCTCCTTATTTCCCTTTTATAGGTAAAGTATACGAAAAATAAAAACGCTTTCACAATAAACATCTTGTTCAGTTTTTTAGGTATCTTGCTTTCCGTTGTAATAACTCACTAATATCCCTATAATATTAATAAAAGTTCTATAAAGGAGGGAATCATTTGTCTAATGAGATATTTGACGTACCGCAATCTCGACGAGACCGTCTTCCAGTAAATCTTCTTTATGTAACAAAGTCTAAATATGATAAAGATTGGCATAGCACCAATCATACGCATCACTTCACAGAGCTATTGTACATTACCAAAGGCAAAGGAACTTTTATCTTTTCCCAAGAAGAAATTCCCGTCAAAGAGCATGATTTAATTATCATCAATCCGAATGTCGAACACACGGAAAGGTCTGGTGCCGATCACCCGCTCGAATACATTGCACTTGGTATCCAAGGTCTCGCCTTTTCATCTCCAGATAATCCGGGTCAGGTTACTTTTTACAATTATAAAAAGGAGCAAGAAGTCTATCTCTTTTACCTCCAGCAATTGGTTGAAGAAGTGGAAAACCAGAAGGAAAATTATGAGTTGATAATACAAGATATTTTAGAAATTTTGTTGCTTAAAATGATGAGAAAAAAAGCATTCAACTTGGAGAAAACCTCTACCCAAAAAATCAGTAAAGATATTGCATTTATCAAAAATTACATTAAGCAGCATTTTCGCGAAAATATCAATCTGGATACCTTAGCAGAAGCCAGTCATATCAATAAATACTATCTAGCCCATTCCTTCAAGAAATTAGTCGGTGTTTCACCCATTGAATACTTAATTCAAACACGCATTAGAGAAAGCAAAATATTGTTGGAATCCACCAACTATCCGATTTCCAATATTTCAACCATTACCGGCTTTTCTTCCCAATCATTCTTTGCACAATCCTTTAAACGAGAGACGAATCTATCTCCTTCACAATACAGAAATGCTAAAAACTCTAACAAAAACAAAACGAAAAATCAAAAAGCAACAAAAGAAACATAGATTTACTCATTAGCGAATCACGAGAACTCTACACAAATTCTCATTCCTGAACAATTATACTTTATTATCTTTTAAAAAATAAGCCCTTGCCTGCTTTCGCAGATAAGGGTGATTGATCTAATATAATTGATTTTGGTGCCATCTCCAAGCATCAGCAATGATTTGTTCTAAAATCCGTTCTGCTTTCCATCCAAACTCAGAAAAGATCTTTTGGGGAGAAACTACAAGTCTTGCTGGATCCCCGGAGCGACGGTCGGCCTTTTCGACATTTTTTTCTATCCCTGTTACCTTTTCACACGTCTCAATGACTTCTTTTACAGAATAATCAAGCCCATTACCTAGATTATAAACTTCTGCTGATTTCCTCTCTACCTTAATATTGAGTACATCTCTGATTTGTAGAACTTACCGTAGTAATTTAACGGTTTATATTTTTTATACACAGCTCATCTTTATTTTAAAGCTACAATACATTCTCGAGAAATTAAAAAAGTCCCAATAGGGTTTACCTTATTGGGAATCTCGCTTATTAATTTAACAGAAGAAATGTTGAGACCATAGGTGCAACAAAAAATCACCTTTTTATTAACTTACTGTTTTTAAAGCCAGATAAACGACAAGTATATAGCGTTCAGGTGCTGACCCTATAAAATCAAAAGGATAACATGTACTGACGGTTAGGGTTGCACGTGGTTTTGGAAAGATTACGGTTCGATCATCCTCATCCACAATCCGAACTTTGTTGATTTTGTATATGAATTCTCCCGCCGATGTGCTTACAATCAACAAATCACCTTCACCTACTTGTCCGAGTTTACGGAATACCGTATCTCGATGACCCGAAAGAACGGAATTGTCATTCTCACCTAGTAGCACACTTTCTGCAAAGTGACCGACACCTTTCTCCACTTCATCCTCGTTTGTTCCATGGAAAATAGACAGTGTTACGTTTAGTATTTTCGATACTATCTTTTCAGAATCTATATTGTACGAAGAATTCAAAAAAGGTGTAGCTTTGGAATAAAGTTTAATGAAAAGTATATTGAAAACGCTAGTTCTATATAGAATTGAAAAAACGCCTTTTGATCAAAACTTTATCAAAAGACGTTTTTATCATTGGTTAAAGAGGCCCATTTTCACAAAAAAGATTGATTAGTCAACGTCTTTTTTTCCTCTTATGAGTAACACGTTTTATGACTTCCTCTACAAATGAAGCAACGAAATACATTCCCAACAGTGACACAATGAAACTGAGAAAGAAGCAAATGGTGATAAAGTATATTTTAGACATAATCAATGTCCCTTTGCTCCTTAATCATTCCGTTGTTGAAGTCAGCAACGCATTTAGTAATTTTTCCAATTGTTCGTGGTCCACAAGCCTTTTTAATTGCCCACTTTGCCATTCCGTCATAAACGTCCAGAGTCCTAACCATTGAAGCGTCTTGAATGGTTATTGACGTTTCACTAAAATCCGTAAGCTCTGGAGGAGAAATAATCCTCATTCCATCCTCGTCCTTGTCCTCTTTTTTTCTCTTTCTGACTTTGTTTCAGTAGGAGAAGATGTAAACATCGTCCCTGATATCATAGTAGTGATTATCGAATCGTTCATTGACATTTCGTAATAGATGTAGATTTGTTACATTTCCAGATTAGTTGCTATAAAATCAAAGAGCGTATGTGATAAAAATCATACACGCTCTTTGATGTTTGGATAACCGAATCATTCAATTAAGAATCATAACAATCACTTAGGTGTACGGATCACTAAAACATCACATTTAGCTGAACGTACGATTGCTTCAGATACAGAACCAATTAAGAAACGTTCAACAGCATTCAGCCCCGTAGCACCACAGATAATTAAATCAGCCTCGACTAAGTTAGCAAGCTCTTTCGTGATGATCGTCCTTGGCGAACCGTGCTCAATTACTACCTTTACGTTCTCAACACCTTCAGCCTCAGCTTGTGCCTTATAGCCATTTAAAAGTTCCTCTGATCGCTGCTGTGCACGCTCAACACTTGAACGTTCGTAAGCTTCGAATGAACGAGTATCGATTACGTTTACTATGTTTAATGCTGAATCTTCGTTACGTTTTGCAACATCTATTGATTTGCGAAATGCATATTCAGCTTCTTTTGAACCGTCTACAGCTACTACAATACTTTTATAATGATTGGCCATTTGTCATAATCTCCTTCTAGCATGATTCGAAATCTATTCAATGGAAGTTCTACCCCATGTATAAAGGATACGTTGTATTCATTTGAAATATTGTCTTTAGATTAATGCTCGGGCTTTTTCAGGAAGAAAGACAGTACAACATTAATTACAGCTAATATTAAACCGATTGTAAAGACTAGTGATGATCCCACAGCTGCCGCTTGTGGCAATTCATTCGCAGTTGTTGCTAAGTAACTCCCCTGTTTTGCTGAGAAAACCGATACCAATACTGCAATACCAATAGCGCCAGCTACTTGTTGGATTGTTTGAGTGATCGCAATTCCATCTGGATAGTATTGTTTAGGGAGCGAATTTAGCGTGTTTGTTTGTACAGAAGCAAGCACTGCTCCTATACCTAACATCATAACAATATGAGTTAGCACAACCATCCATATAGCCGTTTCTATACTAAATTGTGAATATAATACATAACCAATAGCTACTAAAATCGTTCCAGGTATAATCACTGCTTTCGGACCATATTTATCAAATAATTTACCAATGGATGGAGCTAAGATACAGTTAAGTAAGCTACCTGGTAGAAGGATGAGACCTGTTGTAAAAGCAGCCATTAATAAAGCCATTTGCATATACATTGGTAAAATGACAAGCATTGACATCATATTAAAAAACGTAATAAAACTCATTATGACGCCAAGCACGAAAAGTGGGGTTTTAAATGCCCTTAGGTTCATCGTAGGAGTTTCCATTTTTGTTTGTCGAATCGCAAAAAGAATGAGTGCTATCAATCCAATGATGATTGTTCCTAAAACCGTTGCACTTGTCCAACCGTGAACACCAGATACACTAAATCCGTATACAATACCACCGAATGCAATCGTCGAAAGTATAACAGATAGTGCATCAATCGAAACCTTACGTACTTCATTCACATTCGTTAAATATATTTGCCCAAAAATAAGAGAAAACAGTAAGGAAGGTACTGTAACCCAGAAAATCCAATGCCATGATAATGTATCTAAAATAAGTCCTGCTACTGTTGGACCTAGTGCTGGGCCAGCTAACATAACTAATCCCATGAGCCCCATAGCGCCACCACGTTTATTTGGAGGGAAGATGGTAAAAATAACATTTTGCGTTAGAGGTAAAGTAATGGCTAATCCTGCTGCTTGAATAACACGTGCCACCAATAAAACGCTAAATGTTGGTGCTACTGCTGCTAAAATTGCACCGATAAGGGCTAACAATATAGCAGTCATAAACATTTGTCTTGTTGTAAATTTTTGCATCAAAATACCTGTTACTGGTATTAAAATACCTAATGTTAGAAAATAACCTGTTGCTAACCACTGAATCGTTATGGGATCGGCACTGAATATTTTACTTAATTCTGTAAAGGCAATATTTAATGCCGTTTCACTAAAAAGTCCAACAAACCCTGCTACTAAAAGAGCAGCCATGATCGGGCCTGTTTTGATCTGTTGTTGCGTTGTCGGAACTGTTTTGGCTTGTGTGTTCACTTATGAAAACTCCTTTAATAAATTTGGTAATCCCCGCGAAATAATTTTTAATGGTTCACTTGTTTTATGGGTTAAACAAAGCATAATTCCACCCTCGATAGAAGCCGTCATCATAAGGGCAATTGAATGAGCCATTTCTTTCGAAAACCCATCTGCTACTAATTTGTTCGAATAAATCCCTTGAATCTTTGTGTAAAGGTCCGAACAAGCATTTAGGACTGTTTCACTTAGTGCTGCCATTTCGCTAACGATGCTGCTAAATGTATAACCAGTAATCGTACCTTCTCGCTCAAAGTTGGCTACTAATTTCTCAATCATCTTTTTTGTGGCTTCCATCGTTGTTTGATATCGGTTGAAAATCACCTCGGTATCTGTAGTAATTGCTTCATCTATGTTCTTCAGACAAGCGATGAGTAATTCTTCTTTTCCATTCGGAAAATGATGATAGAGCGCACCTTTTGTAATCGTACAGGCTTTTAAGATTTCATTTACTCCTACACCTATATATCCTTTCTGTTGAAAAAGATTCGTCGCGATTTTGATTATCAGCGATTTTGTATCCATTTCCGTTGCACACCCCCACATACCAACCGGTTTGTTTACTATATCAAAAAAAAATCAACAACGTCAACCTGGTTGACATTATTTTTTTATTAAGTTATTATCAACTTAATTGACATTTCATATCAGGAGGAAAAAATGTTTAATATAGGCGATTTAATCATCTATTCTGCACATGGCATTTGTAAAATTGATGATATTTGCGAAAAAACAGTTTCAGGTATCACAAGACCTTATTACGTATTGCATCCTATAGAGAACAATCATCAATTAACAATAAGTACTCCTATTAATAATGATAAGGTAGTCATGCTTGAACTGATCCATCAAGAGGAAGCCGATGAAATACTTGAATCTTTTAAAAACACTGGGATAAGATGGATTGACAAACCTAACATGCGTCACGATATATATTTCGATCTAGTAAATACAGGTGATCGAAAAGAAATCGCTAAAGTTGTAAATACGCTGATGCGAAAAAAAATTGAGGTTGAACTTCAGGAAAGAAAATTTTATGAACAAGATCGTAAACTTTTGGACACTACACAAAATATACTATTTAAAGAATTAGCCATTTCATTGAACACTACTTTTGAAGAAGTAAATGAAATGGTAATAAGATTGATAAAGAGAATTAAATAGGATAAAGTGAATCCTCCATTTGGCTATTTTAGCTTAAAGAAAAACCCCCTCTTCGCCAACCATGTTGACAAAGAGGAGGTTTTTTATCTTCCTTTAACAGTCGTTAAAGTTATATTCCCCAATCTAACTTTAAAATATCTTTAAGAATATTTACTTGCTCAGCACCTATTTTTTCTGCAATTTTTTTCTCTAGTTGGGCTTTAAGAGCCGCGTTCTTTTCGTAGCATTCTTCTCCTAAAGCTGTTAACTGGATACACTTCTCTTTCTTGTTGTTTTCGACATTTTGGACTTCCACTAATCCTTTTGCAGAAAGATTTTTGATAAACTTATGTATCGCCTGGCGAGAAATATTTACATTTTTTGTAACATATGAAATGGTCGGTCGCTTTTTAAAAATCCTGGCCATGATATACCATTCAGAATTTGAAATATAAATCTCACTTTGATCATTCCATGCTTTCTCTGAGATTCTTCGGACCAAACTATGCCGTTCACTTAATAAATCTATAAGATCTAAATTTTGTAATTCAGAGTTTGAAGTCAAACGATTCACTCCAATCATAATCTTCGCCACTTACTATACAAAATCCGCTATTGGATGTCAATTTGGTTGACCTCTACTAGCCTTACAAGGTGACCCGAAGAAGATAAAATTATGCGCTTTTTAGATAATACAATTTTAAAGTAGATAGCGAGTGCGTACTTCAACTATTCTGCGACATTACTTTAAGTACAAATCCGGTTTACAATTCATACCATTCTATGTGCTGCATAATTCATACTAGCTAAAACCGTTCTTATTCAATATTCGGGTTGCATAACAAAATAAATAGACACAAACTTAATATAGGTTTGTGTCTATTTATTGAAAAGCTTTAGTTTAATAACAATCTACTAGCTTAAAATTCTTCATATATAGCAGGATCTTGATTTTTAAGCCTACCATCTGAACGAGTTAACCCTGAAATAAGGCTCATTTCTGCTTCATCTAGGTTAAAGTCAAAAATTGATATATTTTCGAGTTGTCTCACAGGTGAAGAAGATTTAGGAATTACAATGGCCTCGAGTTGGTAATGCCATCGTAAAATAACTTGTGAAATAGACTTATTATGATTGTTGGCAATCTGTTGAATAATGTTATTTTCTAAGACTTCATTAGCTCGTGCTAATGGACTCCAAGATTGTGTCTTAATATCATTCTCTTTATGCCATTTTCTTTGTTGTGCTTGATTAAAAAATGGATGTAATTCGATTTGGTTTACGCTCGGCTTAACGCCCGTTTCCTTTTCTAAGCGCTCAATATGTTCCGGTAAGAAATTACAAACACCAATAGATCGAATAAGCCCCCGCTTTTTAGCGTCAATTAGTGCTTGCCAAGCTTCCACGTAGTGATCCTGTTTAGGGTTAGGCCAATGAATTAGATATAAATCATAATAATCTAGATTTGCACGATATAAGGATTCTTCTATGGTAGTAACAGCTTTTTCATACTCTTGATAGCGTCCAGGTAATTTGGAGGTAATCCTTAAATGTTCTCTTGGAACAGAACTGCGTCTAACGGCTTCACCTACAGTTCCTTCGTTTTCATAATTATAAGCAGAATCAATTAGTCGATAGCCTATCTCATCAATAGCATTTTGTATAGAATTGACACCTTGATTCCCCTTAAGTGTATATGTACCCAAACCTATTGCCGGCAGAGTAACACCATCATTAAGTGTTATTTCAGGAACTGAATTGCCCATAACTAATCACTCCTTTTAGTAATATCTTAAGGTTACCATAATTTTGAAGGGTTTTCATAGTTTTGAAATTCTGGTGTGATAGTTGTCTACACCTGAATTTGATCAAATTAAACATTCAGATAAATACAATTTCTATTCCTTATTCCTCACTAATTCGTTCCAAACCTTTTAGCTGCTCTGATACGAGCACGCTCAGCTTCGACCTCACGATTGCGAGGCTCGGCACTGGTTTCCAGCGTATTTAATAGATTCCTAGAAACCGTTGCTATCTCATTGATTGCACGATAAAATGCCTCCTCGTTCACCTTTGAGGGTTTGTTATAGCCCGTTATCTTTCTGATGTACTGAAGAGATGCTGCGTGAATCTCTTCATCGGTAGCTGGTGGATCGAAATTAAATAATGTTCTAATGTTTCGGCACATAAATATCTCCTTTTTGTTTTTACTTTTATATTCCAGAACCGTCCCCTTGCATCTATTGCTCAATAAGTTTTATCACATCTATCAGGCTTTTTTCCTTCATAGATGAAAGTCGTAAATGGTGATTTTCAAAAGCTAAAGCTTCCGTCACAGGATTTGGTACGATTACACACTTTAATCCAGCATTTAGAGCCGATTGAAGCCCATTTAACGAATCTTCAAATGCTACAGCTTCTGTGGCATGAATGTTTAAAACTTCGATTGCCTTTAAATACAAATCAGGCGCTGGTTTCACTTTATCAACTTCATCCCCTGTGATCATAACTTCAAAATAGTTTAACAGTCCGAGTTCACCCAAATAATGAGTGACCCACTCTTTTGTGGAACTTGAAGCAAGGGCAATCCTATATCCCAATTTTTTTGCTTCTTCTAAATAATCCTTTACACCAACACGTGCTTGGGATGTTTCCATCTTTACTTTATGTAAGCTTTTTGCTCTGGTTTCAATTTCTTCAATATTACAACTCTCCCCCAGTTGTTCTTTGAAAAACTCATGAAGTTCAGTATTATCTGTTCCGATACATTTAACAAAATGTTCAAGAGGCAAATCAGATTTATAAAAACCCATCGTTTCTTTATATGCCTCATACCAAACCGTCTCTGTGTCTAAAATTAAACCATCAAAGTCGAAAATAACAGCTTTAATCAAAATAACTTCCTCCCTATTTTTTATTTAACTGCATTCTTTACGCCAGTTATCAACTAACAATTTTAATACATACTAAAATGGATCATAATCCCCATCTTATAGCTTAATCATTCCTGCTTCGATCTTTACAATTTCCCCTTTGTAGTGCGTATTCAAAAAGGATAAAAAGAGCCAAGAAGTTCCGCGAGCGCATCGCGAGGACGAGACTTGCACAGAACGCTCGCAATTTTAACAGTATGTCATTCATGAGCGATGACACAATTCGCAAGCTTTTTTATCGGACTTTTTGAACATCCTCTTCCAGTGCAAAAATAATCTGAACCTTCGTCCACTTCCCATACACACTATCCATTTCTATTGTCCCTTGATAAATATCCAATAACCTTTTTGCAATCGATAATCCTAATCCATTACCACCATATTTTCTACTTCTTGCCTTATCCACACGATAAAAGCGATTGGACACAAAAGGTAATTCTTCTTTCGGGATACCCACTCCATAATCTTTTACCTCAATCGTCAATTGCTTGTCTGCATTTCTTACATAAATCTGTATGACTTTTTTATTTGCTGAATATTTAATAGCATTGTCTAATAAAATGATCATTATTTGTTCAAGATGGCTCTTTAGAATTTTCAAGGTGAAATCCGAACTAATATCTATAGTGGAGAAAATTTCAAAATCATTATTTATCGTTTTGAAATTTTCAACAATATCCACTAAAATCTCTTTTATTTTGACTTCTTCCAAGGAATTTGTGTTTGTAGTTGATTCTTCAGCTCTTGAAAGAGTCAACAACTCTGAAACAAGATAAATAAGTCTGTTGGTTTCATTTAAACTTAAATGAATAGAGCGTTCTAATACCGTTGGACTATCCTTTCCCCAACGATTTATAAGTGATAAATGCCCATGTATTATGGACAACGGTGTTTTTAGTTCATGGGATGCATCTTCTACAAATTGTTGTTGCTGCTGAAATGACTTTTCTAAGTTATCCATTAATTCATTAAACATAATCCCTAACTCCGTCATTTCATCACGTTGTTTGTTAATTTGAACTCTTTCTTCCAATCCATTTTCTTTTATTCTTTTCATGGTTCTTATCATTGAATTAATTGGTTTTAACAGTTGAAAGGAAATAAGTCTACCACCAAGCAAACTAAGGATCATAGCAACCAGTCCTGTTACGATAACTAACATAAATATTTGACTAATCAAACTATCAAAATTCTCCAAATTACGAACAATTTCTACTGTTCCTTTAAAGCCATTCACTTCGATTGGCCTCCTATATATCAGCAAACGATCGCCCTTTGGAGAAATTTCAACTAGTTCTTCTTTTGTCACATACTTTGGCGCAACCCAACTTTGTGGCACTTCGTCCGAAATCGTAAATAATGGGGAATTGTTCTCCTTCACGATCCTTATCAGTTGATACTTTTCATTCAGAACGTCTAAATATTGTTCACTATCGGAAACACTTCCTAAAAAACTAGAATCCTGAATGTACGCAGTTACTTCTTCCATCTTTTTATGAATGGTTTGTTTTTCTTTATTAACTACCCAGTTCTGAATAACAAAATACTGTAAAATATTATAAGAAAAAAATAAAAAAAGCATTAAGAAGGCAGCCCATAAAGTTAATTTCCACTTAATATTGATGTTTTTTGGAATTAAATCTTTTAATTTTCTCATTCTCTCATCACATACCCCATCCCTCTCATCGTTTGAATATAACTTTCTTTATCTGCAGAATCTAATTTATTTCGAAGATGTCTTACATAAACGTCGACAACATTTGTCTCAATTTCCGCATCATAACCCCAAATAGTTTCTAGGAGAACCTCCCTTGTTAAGACACGATTAATATTTTTCATTAACATAAACAATAAGTCGTATTCCTTTTTCGTTAATTCTATCAACTGTTCACCTTTTTTTAATAATCTTGATTCAATATTCAACTCTAGATCTTGAAATGATAAAATCAAAGTAGGTACGTCATTTCGTTTTTCTTCTCTTCTCATAATGACTCTAATTCTAGCCAGTAATTCCTCAATCGCAAATGGCTTTGGGATATAATCATCAGCCCCACTATCAAGCCCTAGTACCCGGTCCATTACACTGTCCCTTGCGGTAATCATAATAATCGGAATATCCTTTGCTGCTTTTAATCTTCTGCAAACTTCGATACCGTTTAACTTTGGTAACATTAAATCAAGAAGGACTACATCCCATTTTCTTGCTAATGCAAGTTCGAGACCCTCTCTTCCATCATAAGCAGCCGTTACATTGTATCCTTCATGTGTTAATTCAAGTACTATAAATTCTGATAATGCTTCTTCATCTTCAATTACTAAAATATCCAAATTTATACCCTCCAACTTGTTATTTTATTTATTTTGAATTACTTTTTGAATTTAATTAAATTGACACTACTATCTTAAACCAAAAAGAAAAGGTATGATACAAACTATATTTTTGTTGCAAGCGCACTTAATCTATATGAAATGAACAAGTCCCACTTGCAATGCAAGCAGGACCCTACTTTTTCTATTGTTAACTAATTATTCTTGATCACTATCATTTTCTGTTTCATTTTCGTCATCTGCTTCAACTTTTAGCACTTTACCTGTTTTAGCATCTACTTTTATATCCTGCTTTTTCCCTTGATCGTCAGTAACTTCTATACCATAAACAACTGTTCCGTCTTCATCTTCAAGTTCAGTATCCGTAACCTTGCCTTTTACCTCTTTTAATGCAATAGATGTACTCTCATTAGCTGAAATTTTGACTTCCTTCTCTAATTGCTGCTGTTCTTGCTTATCGGAAACCTCTACTGTACTAGCACTATTAGAGTTTGCTGCGAATGCGGATGTGTTTAGAAGAGAACCAGCCACTCCTCCTCCAATAACAGCTACTGCTAGTGCAGGTACTAAGAATACTTTCTTCATTTGTCTGCCTCCTCAAATTATATTGTGGTACTTCCTCATCTTAAGCTTCTACTATGAAGTGAATCTGAATAGACTTTAAAATTAAATTAACCTTTATATGAAATTATTTTCATTTTGATTGCTTTTCTATCACCATTTCTTCGATAGTCTTATTTAGAAATCCACAACCATATATGATCCCTTAAGCAACTCTCTTCCTTCTGTTTTTCGTGAAATGTATAATCACAAAGACCAAAATAATAAGCGGGGTTCCTATAGATACAATTTGTATAATCGTTGGATTTATTTTTGTATTACCTATTATTTCTATTGGGATTCCAATACTTGAATAAATATCCAAACTCTGAGCACTTGTAGCAGTCACATATAAATAATAATTACTGGTATAAACAAATCGAATTGGTAGTGAAATTTCCTTTGTTTCCCCGGCTTTTAATTCTTTAATCTGTTCAGGTTTATCGGCACTATAATCTTCAAGATTAACTGTCCACTTTTTTCCCATATCAGCCATAGTAATATAAACAACTAAATCCTTAATAGAATGATTTGTATAATTTATTACTTGTGCTTTGACTATTGTCTCTTTCCCCGGATAATCTTTCACCTGATTAGGAGAGATTATTTTGACCTCAATATTTGGTTGTTCCATAGCAAAAGCATTTTTCTCAGTTACAAAAAATCCCAAAAGTATTGCTATTATAATTGTTGCCTTTTTAAACACATTACTCCCCTCCTAAGAAGTCCATTTTTTTACTAGCATAGGATAGACAAATAATAGATATAATCAAGAAACACAAAACAGGTAAACTATCCATTAAGATTGTAAAAGTACTTAGTTTATTCACTAACCAATCCTTCAATGTCAGCATACTTGAGGAAACAGGACTTAATGAGTCAACTAAATGGGCAAAACCTGATTTCTTTATTGTCGTTGAAAGAAACATTGGTATAGCAGTCACTAAAAACACAATAATTGATAGGAGTGTTGCATTCTTACTAGATGAAATCCATGAAGAAAAGGCTAATGACAGCAATGAAAAACTAATGACTAGCGGCAACCCTATTAGATATAAATAGGCTAGAATCGTAAACAACATATTGGTCCCATATGTGAGCGCATAAAAGTAAGGAATCGATATAATTGAGATAATCAACCAAAAAGCCAAAATTCCTATTACCTTGGAAAGGATTATTTTCATCTTTGATAATGGTGTCAATAAAAGACTTTCTAAAGTCCCTTGTTCCCTTTCACCAGAAACCATTGTTGAACCTAAAATAATTGAAACTAAAATACTTATCCCAATTAACGCTTTCATAAATGTCATATTTACTTCAACTTGTGCAAGCAAACTTAGTTCCTTCACTGAGATAAAACTATAGGTTAAACCACTGAATAGAATGGAGATAGCAAAGAAGATCCAAACACCTTTTCGAGAAAGGACATGTTCCCTTATCTCCTTTTTGATTAAACTGAACATTACAGTCCCCTCCCAACTTCATCGCTTGTTAGACTAAAGAATATATCTTCTAATGTTGGATTCTCATTCCTTAAAACCAAACGATAACCCTTAATTAATTCATCTAAATACCCTTCTTCAAGTAGTTTTCCTTGTTTTACTATGGCGACACGATTACAAATTTCTGAGATTTCTTTTAATAAGTGGGAGGTGATAAAAACTGTAACTTTCTGTTCTTTATTTAACCTAGTAATAATAGACTGTATATCTTTTTGACCTTGAGGGTCTAGGCCTAATGTAGGTTCATCAAGAAAAACAATAGATGGCTCATGGACAATTGTTTTCGCAATGCCGATCCTTTGCCTCATTCCTCGTGAATATTGCCCAATTAGAATGTCTGCTTTTTCGGACATACCTACCCACTCAAGAACTTCATCCACCCTAGACTTGACCTTATTCTTTTCAACACCATAGAGTTCAGCAAATAATTTTATATATTCTCTTCCAGACATCCAATTATAGTAACCATGCGACTCTGGCAATACCCCAATTAGTTTACTAATTGAAGCATTCTCAGACTTTACTTCTTTCCCCCAAATGGTCACGTTCCCATAACTTGGTTCAATCAACCCATTTAACATTCGAATAGTGGTCGTTTTCCCTGCACCATTTGGACCTAGAAAACCATATATATCCCCTTTATTCACCTGAAGATTCAAAGAATCAACAGCCACAAAACCATTGTCATACTGCTTTGTTAAATTTGTTGCCTTAATCATTTTAAACCCTCCTTAATGCCCAATTTTCCAAATACAATCTAAACATACTGAATGACTATGAATCTCTTTTGAAGGTTAAAATAATACAAACTAAAATTCCGATGAATTTTTTTTCATAATCCACAAAATAAAAACTCCACCTTTAAGTGGAGTAGCCAAAAATCAGATTTCATTACCCAAAAATAATGACAGCAATGCCTACGATAAAACAATAGATTGAAAAGTAACCAAGTTTTCCTTTTTTCATAATATTAATAAACCATTTTAAAGAAAAATAGGAAGCAATTAATGAAGCAATAAAGGCTAAGGTATATGGTAGAAGAAGTTCCCCTATCCTAGGATCGTGGACTAAATCCGAAATCGATAAGATCATTCCACCTAAACTAACTGGAATATAGAGAAAGAAAGAAAACTTAAGCGCAGTATCTCGTTTTGTCCCTAGAGCCATAGCCGAGACAATGGTTGCTCCTGAACGACTAATCCCTGGTATCAAGGCAACTGCCTGAGATAATCCAATTATGATAGAATCTTTAAGTGTTAATTCACCATCACTTTTACTACCCTTTCGATTCCGAATAAGCCAAAGCGCAATACCCGTAATGATTAAGGTAATACCAATAACTCTTACTCCTTTAAATATGGTTGCTATTTGGTCCTGAAAAAGGACACCAATAATCCCAGCAGGGACGGTACCAATAATCAGATAAAGGACAAAATAAAAGTCTTTCTTCATGCTTTGAGTTTTTTCTGAAACGACTACATACGATACACTGTTCTTTGTTAATTGGATCAAATCTGAACGATAAATAAATAACACTGCTAGTAATGAGGCGAAATTAACCAATACTTCAAAACTTAATCCGGATATTTTCAAGCCCATAAAATGTTCAAATAAAACTAGGTGACCACTCGACGAAACGGGAATAGGTTCCGTAATCCCCTGAATTAATCCTAAAAATAAATATTTTAATAGTTCAATCACATTTAATGAATCCATATACAAACACTCCTATTGGTCGCTGTTCTTTTTCATTCTCTTTTTTGCATATATTACAAATAAAATAATAAAAATTATGGCCAAGATTGCATAGGCGATGTTCGAATATATGTTCATATAATTAACGATATCATGCCACGAAGAACCAACCGCAGCGCCCACTTTAATCAAGACAACATTCCAGATCATTGTTCCAACTGTAGTAAGAAGGATAAACACCCAAAAATTCATACGTGCCATGCCTGCTGGGATGGATATCAAACTTCTTATTAGTGGGATAAATCTACAAAAGAAGACAGTCCAAACTCCGTACCTATCAAACCATGACTGTGCCTTATCAATATCTTTTTTGGTAAGGCGTAAAAAGTGACCCCATTTATCGACAATTTTTTCAAGCCGATTCACATTAACTACCATTCCAATAGCATAAAGAATAACAGCACCTGCCACTGCCCCTGCAGTCGAGGCAGCAACAACCCATAGAACACTCATATTCGTGGTTGTGGTCATAAAACCTCCAAAAGTTAGTATGACCTCTGATGGTATAGGAGGAAAAATATTTTCTAACATAATTAAGAGAAATATCCCCATATAACCATAATTATTCATTATATCTGTAATCCAATTTTCCATAATAAAACTCTCCTTTACTAATGGAATATCTAAGTTGATTGTAAGAAAGGCAACAACTTAAAGAATTCTAGTATTCTAATTACTTATCCAATAAAACAAAGGTCGATATTAAAAGTACCAGTTAAAAATGAAAATCTTAATGGTATTATGATTAAAAATTTTTAATGTGGAATATTACTTAAACCACAATTGTAAAAAAAGCACTTTTCTTTCCATTGTTTAACTCGCTTAAATAAATCAACAAAAATACTTGTTACTTATAGTGGGTGTTCAAAAGGGATAAAAAGAGCAAAGATGTTGGAGGAATGTTCGTCTCTAGACCTGCGCGTACGCAGTAATACGTGAGTACTGGAGAGGGAGAGCTTTGATGCAATTCGCCAGCTTTTTTACCGGACTCTTTGAACTTCCTCCTATATAAGGTGGTTTATTCCATATTGTTTCTCTCTCTTGCAAATGCGGCTTTCTTTCATGAATATGATGTGACTTCAATGCGTCAATACGTTGAACTTTCCATAATACAATGGGTTCCGTTCGATCAATAATCTTATAACACCGTCTGATTTGGGATTGCTAAGTAGATTCTGTAATTTCAGATAGGAAACTTTTAATATGGGGTATTCCGTTACAATGCCCCAATCAATGCCTTTATGCTCTCATTACTCACGCTCAATCCAGAATTGCTCTAACACTCGTCCATCTGATAGCTTATCTTTCATCTAACCCGTATTTTACGGCAAATAAAAAGAATCCATTTTGAAAAAAGATTGATCAAAATGGATTCCACATTTGAGATTAATTATTTAATTTTTATAAAAAAGTTTGATCATTTTTCAATCAGTGAACGCACCCTACCCATAGAGAAAAGACACTTTCCTTAATCCGGAAAAGCGCCCGATTGCTGAAGATCATTGCTTAAACCTTATTCAAGATAAGCACCAGTTAGTCCAATAAAAAAAGAGCTGCATAAACAGCTCTATAGTTCCTCAACTAAAGCCTTCGAAAATGGATGCACTTCTTTTACCCACAGGCAGTCGAACCCGAGATAAGAGATGGGAATCAATTATTTTTTTAATTGAAAATGGAACTGGTGCTAATCTGGTTTTCTATATTATTTGATTGACAACGTAGTTATATATTTTTTAACTACTTCATAAACATATTCTTGATTTGCTGATGCTGTATCTGGGCTGTATTTACCACCATTGGTTTTATTATCAGAATCAGAGGATGCATTCCGGGTAGGCTATGAAAGCCCTTCGCAATTCAGCCGTGAATATGCTCGCATATTTGGTTTTCCACCTAAAGCAGATATAAAGCGCCTGAAGGAGAACTATGACCATACGATAAACTCGTGAATTCCCTGCCTATTGGTGGGGGGGCCATTTTTTGCGTTCAGACTTAACACTAGAACGCAAAAAGACACAAAAAGCAGCTAAAACCGCTCATTGTGCTTTTTTTTCTCAAAACTTCCGATTGTCCCCTTTAAGAACCGTCCCCTTGCTTATTTTGAACTTACTCCTGGCCTTTTCCCTTCAGCAATCAGAACATTGATTTTCTCAATTAGCTGTGGAAGATCACGCATTGATTTGATCGTAAAATCAGCTCCCTTTTTCAAAAAGGATTCTTCTGTTTTAGATATGATTCCTTCTTTATCAGACTCAGATAATGCATTAAATTTATTTAAACTTAATCCCATTTCAGAGCTTCCAATGATGACACCAACCGACCAAACACCTGCATTCACTCCCTCTTTAATATCAGAAGTGGTATCTCCTACTTTTACTACCTTCCATGCTGAAGTTAGTTTCAATGCCTCCATGTTCCGATAAATCATATAAGGATAAGGTCTTCCAAGCGAATTTGTTCCATCAGGGGTAATATAAAAATCTGGACCATAGCCTTTTTTCAAAGCATTAGGAACAACGACATCCATCATTGTTTGTGTATATCCTGTTGTCGAACCAATTTTTAATCCTCGACTTCTTAAATTACTCACCGTCTCAATAACCTCTGGAATGGGGTCAGTATACTCTGCTAAGGAAGACAGGAGTGCAGGCTCAAATTCAGCATACAGGTTCTCCACATCTTGCTCATTAAATGCTTTCCCAAATTTTTCTTCCCATTCAGCAGAAATTCTTGGCATAGACAGCATGGCACGAATATGGTCAATCTTTAACAACCCCATTGGTGCTCTTGCCTCTTCCATTGACACTTCAATACCCGCATTCTTAAAAATATCAATAAATACATTTACTGGTGCAAAGCATCCAAAATCAACAGTTGTCCCAGCCCAATCAAATAGTACGCCTTCAATATTATTCATTTTGTCAACACTCCCATGTATTCTTCGATAATATTACATAATTCTTGAATATCTTCTTCATAAATCTCACCAATGTTACCAATTCGGAATGTATCTGCATCCGTTAACTTCCCTGGATAGATCACATACCCTCTCTCTTTCACAAATGAATAGAAGTGTTCAAAGTTGAATTGTTCGTTTGGAAATAGAAAGGTTGTAATAATAGGTGATTGTTTTTCCGCCGTAATATAGGCATGAATTCCAATATGCGCAAGTCTTTCTCTTAAAATTTGATTATTATTTTGATAGCGATTAAATCTAGCTGGAATGCCGCCTTCTTCTATTAATTCATCAATCGCTTTAGAGAAGGCAGCCACTACATGTGTTGGTGACGTGTAGCGCCATTTTCCATCCTTGTCCATTTCCTTCCATTGATCATATAAATCTAATGATAAACTACGAGAATTCCCTTCACATGCTAAGAGTTTCTCAAGCTTAGCAATGACAAAGCCAAATCCAGGTACACCCTGAATACATTTATTGGCGCTGCTTATTAAATAATCAATTCCAAGGGAAGGTACATTGATTTCCATTCCACCAAAACTACTCATAGCATCGATGATTAATGTTTTCCCAAATTCCTTCGATAGTTTTGAAATCATATCGATCGGATTTAATATTCCTGTCGTTGTTTCACAATGAACCATGATCAAATGTGTAATTTCTTGATCTTCTTCTAAAATTCCCCTTACTTCAGCTTCATTTGGATATTCATTGTATTCTACGCTATATTCCCTGAATTTAAGACCCATACATTTAGCCATTTTTACAATCCGTTCACCATATGCACCGTTTGTAATAATTAAAGCCTTATCATCATTCGTTATGGCAGTAGTCATGACGGATTCAACTGCGAACGTACCACTTCCTTGCATAAGTACGACCGTATACTCCTCTTTTGAAGCACCTGCAAATTCAAGAAGCTTTGCTCTTATTTTTTGCGTAATGACTTTATAGTCATTGTCCCAAGTACAACGATCAAAGAGCATTTCCTCTTTCACAGTACTTGTCGTAGTCAAGGGCCCAGGTGTTAAAAGTTTGTAATGATCCATGGTTCTACATCCACTCCTTGCTAAACATATTGTAAAAAGAGAAGATTTCTTTGTTTTTTTACAATGTCTACATAACAGGGAAAATATCATCAATCCATATTTTTCTCATCATCCACGAGTTAGTCAGAAGTTGCTGGGAAGTAACGACTTTTCAAACGGGTTGAAAAACCTTCTAATATAAACGCAATAATGAGAATCGCATAGGTAATAAATCCAACCTCTCGCAGATCGAAATAGAAGCTAGATGCCATAAAAAGATCAAATCCTATCCCACCTGCTCCAGCTGCTGCGCCCATTGCTACGGCTACGCCGAAATTGATTTCAAAGCGCAAGAAAACCCATGACAATAAATAGGTAAAAGTAGACGGTAAGACCCCACTTTTCACGATATGCCACCAGTTGGCACCCGTTGCTTGCAGCGCTTCAAATATTCCTTTATCTACTTCTTCAAATGCCTCTGAAAATGCTTTAACTAAATAAGCGATAGAATGAAATAACATACCAAGAATTGCAGCTTCACTTCCTAGCCCAGCGGCAATCGCAAAGATTAAAACCCATAATACAGTGGGAACAGCTCGAATAATGGCAACAAATACGCGAACGATTCTCGATACCCATACATTCGATAAGTTCGTTGCGGCCATCAAAGAAAGGAAAAAAGCAATAATCGCTCCTATAATTGTAGCTAAGAAGGCTAAACCCAGTGTAACCCCTACTTGATAGGTTGCTTCTCCCCAATTGAAATGACTCAATGCTGGTTCGAGAAACATCACTTTTAAGTTATTAGCTGTTTCAGTAATAGCTGAGCCTAAATCTAGCCCTGCATAGTTAAAAAAGATAAAGGCTACGATCGTCAAGATCGTCAAAAGAATCAATGTCCATCTTACTACTTGATCAACTTTGTTACCCGACCTTATATTAATACGGCCATCATTCTTTCTTCTAATATACGTTGCTTCCATTATAGAATCACCCTCCGTATATAGTTTGAAATAAAATCTACAATAAGAACGGCAATGACAATACAAAATGTCACAAGTGCTACAGCATTGTAATTCAAGGTCTTATAATACACATCAAATGTATATCCAATTCCTGTAGCCGTTAATATCCCAACCAATGTTGCATTTCTAATATTCGTTTCAATCATGAACAATATCCAGCTGATCATCTGTGGTAAACATTGTGGAATGACCGCCTTACTGACAATTTGGAAATAGGTTGCACCCGTTGCTTTTAATGCTTCAACAGCACTTTGGCTAGCTTCATCTATTGATTCGATAAACGCTCTCGTTAAAAACCCTACCGTCCCAACAAATAGAGCTAAAAAACCTGTCACTGAATTTTGTCCAAAAGAAAGGAGCAAAATCAACGACCATGCAACAACTGGAATATTTCTTGATACGGATGCAATAAAACGAGCAAATACACTTAAGAAGTTATTTATTTTGGTCGTTTTCGATCCAAATAATCCTAAAAAGAGGGAAACAACTGCCGCTAATGTTGTCGCAGCAATGGACATTAAGATGGTTTCGTTTAATTTTTCTAGTATCTTTGGCAATTTGCCAAGCGACTCCTGTGTAATCATTAAGTTTGAAAAAATCCAGCCTACTGCTTCAGGTATTGTCGCCATCCCATCTATGAAATTAAATTGTGTGATAGCTGATGATAAATAGGTGAGAACGATGATGATGAGAAGAAAGATTACTGTCTGCCACCTGCTTTTTCGCATCGTTTTTTCATTCACTGTCATTGCTCCTTATGCCATTATTAAGTCTTTAGTTTCTGTACCATAAATTTTGTTAATTTGTTCTTCAGAAAGTTCACTGCTCGTTCCAGAAAATACAATTTCACCTTTATTCAAACCGATGATACGATCTGAATAATTTTGCGCCACTTCAACTTGATGTAAATTTACTAAACAGGTAATGCCCATCTCCGTACTTATAGATTTTAAATGGTCCATGATAATCTTAGAGGAACTCGGATCAAGCGAAGCAATCGGCTCATCACATAGAACCAGTTTCGGTTCTTGAATAAGCGCTCTGCATATACCTACACGTTGCTGCTGACCACCGCTTAACTGGTCACAGCGTTTATAAGCATGTTCATGAATTCCTAATTTCTCTAGCAAGTAAAAGGCACGTTCTTTCTCCTCTTCCGTATATCTACCTAAAATTCCTTGCATCGTTGTTTTATACCCAAACCTGCCATGCAGCACATTCTCAATAACCGTCAAACGAGGTACGAGGTTGTAATGCTGAAAGACCATCCCAATGCTTGTTCGCAATTTGCGTAATTCCTTTTTATTCAAACTTCCTACATCGTTGTTATTAAAAATAATCTTTCCTTCATTAAATTCAACCATTCGATTCATACAACGTAACATGGTTGATTTACCAGCACCAGACGGACCAATGATCGAAACAAATTCTCCAGCTTTTATTTCAAAATTAATATTCTTTAATATTTTTATGTCTGATGTATATGATTTTCCGAGTCCCTCTACTTTTAACAATGACATGTGAATTGACTCCTTTTTATTGCTTATTTAATAAGCAAGAGTGCGCATATAAATATATGTACACTCTTACTATTTTCATTTCCACATAATGATGGGAAAGTGTATTATTTTGAAAGTTCGCGGATTGGATCATACCATTTATCTTCAACAGCAAGTAGTCTTTCTTCACCTTCTTTAGAGAATAAAGCTGTCTGTCCTGAATCTTTAGGAGCAAAGATTTTTTCATTTTTTGCAAATTCATCTGAAGTTAATAGTTGTTGAATTTTATCAAAATCCTCTTGACCGATTGTATCCATGTTCACTACGAATGGTTCATTTAATACTGGTGTAGCACTCATTAATGTAAATTCTTTACCTGTAACTGTATTAAAAGGTTCTGCAGCATCATCTTTAACGCGATAAACAGCACCGGCTGTATTCTCATCACCTTCAGCAATCTCCACATAGTCCTTCACACAAGTATCACAGAATGCCGCAACATCAGCTTTACCCGATAATAAATTTACTGCGGAGCCTTGGTGAGAGTTACCAAATAATACTTGAGAGAATAATGGTCCACCTTCCATTAAATCCTCTGCCGTTAAATCTGCATACTTTTCTTGTTTTGAAAAATGAGCGATAATATTTGTGGATGGTACTTTAAATCCTGATGTTGAGCTGTTAGATACGAATGAAAACCTTGTATTTGCTATTTTATCAAGTGAAAATTCTCCATTTTCTTTGTACTTGTCTTGTTCGTCCAAATTAACCGCTAACCAGCTATAGTACTTGGCATCATCCAAAGTACCGGATTTTCCAGATTTTACTGCTATTGTTTGAACAGCAGCATTCCTCTTATTTGCTTCGACATAACTTTGTGATCCCATAAATGCAAGGTCAGCATTGTTGTTAACCATCGTTTCAATCGCAATGGCATAGTCAGTTGTTAATTGATGCTCAACTTTTTTACCTGTCGCCTCTGAAATAAGCCTGCCAATTTCTTCACGAGATGCTTTCATACTTTCACCGGACTCGTTCGGATACCAAACCATTTTAATCACATCATCCACTTTTGTATTGCCACCGTTACCAGTTTTTGCTGTATCTCCGTTACCACCACTACATGCCGTTAACAAAACAGTGAATATTAAAAACATTAAAAATGAAAATTTAGTCTTCATTTTTTTCTCCCCTTTTCATTAATAAATAGATAGTAGAATTTGTTTGACATCTTCCTTCGTTAAAGCAACTGGGTTATTATCCATCCGGCCCTTCGTAAAGGCATTTCCGGCAATCGTTTCGATTATTTCTTCATTGGCCTTGTAATCTCTGAGCTTGCTTGAGAAACCTGATAGTTGATGGAAATGTTCGATAAGCTCTTGAATTTCGCTACAGCTGCTTACGCCAAATGCTTGGAGCAACTTATCGTTTTCAATAATAGAATCAAAATTGATTTCCATCACTTTAGCCAACGTGATGCTTGCCGCTATCCCATGGACCATTCCAAGTTCCAATGTCAGAGGATATGATATGGAATGGCATGCCGTTGTCCTTGTATTGCTAAAGGCCAGACCTGCATACAAGCTTCCCAAAGCTATTTCTTTCCTTAAAGTAACTTCAGTCGGATGATTTAATACCTTTTCAAAATGATTGACAATACTATGGATCGCCTCTAATGAATAGACTCTTGAAATTTCATTGGAGTTCTTTGACCAGTAAGCCTCAGTTGCATGACATAAAGCATCTAAAGCTGTTGAAGCCGTTAAACTTTTCGGTAATGATGCTGTTAGAGTTGGATCAATGATTGCTGTATGTGCATATAATTTTTCACTATCAACTGACATTTTCACTCCGTTAGCGCGATCCCAAATCGTTGCCCAGCAAGTAACCTCAGAACCAGTACCTGAAGTTGTAGGGATTCCAATCCATGGTACGATGTTTGGATTTTCTTTATAAAGTTTTTGTTCAATCACAGAACGTAAAGCTGAGGTAGAATCTATCTCCATATTCTTTAATGCAGATAATGATTTCGAAAGATCAAGAACACTGCCGCCACCAATTCCTACTATGCATTGATAATCAAAGTGATTAATTTGTTGAAAATAATGAAATAAGTCCTCAACATCAGGATTGGAAATTTCCACTTCTAATTGTTTGACTTCAAAGCCTTCAAGACATTTATATAGGGTTTGACCGGCCTGGGATTCTGAGAAATCCCCTCCTCGAGTTAAAAGTACAATCTTGCTTAGTTGAGGATTTAGGTTATTTAATACATTCCCTATCACTTCTAAAGAAGCTATTTTAATTTTTACTGGATTGTAGTAGTTTCCCATGATTCATATCCTTTCCTTCTCACTTTTATTATTCACTATTCGCTCTTTTGCTTTTTTCACTCTTATTATTTAATATTTACTCCTTGCTATTTTTCACGGTTTTATTTTCTAATACATTCTTCCTATTGCTGTTTTTTGCTCCGTAATGCAACAATAGTTGTTTTTTTGCAGTTTTACAATTGGTTTTACGGATTATTAACGCAAAATTTACGATATTCTCACAATAAATATTTAATTTTAACTTTACATTTTGCTTTTTTTTGCATTGTTTTGCATTTTTATAATAAATGTTATGATTTAGATAGATAATAACTATCACTATTTATTGGTGAATGAGACGGAGGTAAGGGCATTGTTACAAGAACATCGCCATCAAAAAATTGAAGCCTACTTAAAGCAACAAAAAGCTGTAAAAGCTTCTGAACTTGCTACATTATTGAATGTCTCGATAGATACTGTTCGTAGAGATTTAGAAGTACTTGAAAAAAAAGGCTTATTAAAACGAGTACATGGAGGAGCTATTTTAAAGCAAAATAAAGATAATGTTCTAAACAAACTTTTTAACGAACGAGAAGTGAATCATTTAGAGAAAAAACAAGAAGTTGCCTCATTAGCAATTGAATTAATTGAAGAAGGACAAGCAATTGCTTTAAACGGTGGTACAACAACAATTGAAATTGCTAAAGTACTTGTGGAAAAGTTTAAGAGATTAACCATTATTACAAACGATCTTCGTATATTAGGTATTCTTGGAGCTAATAAAAATTTCAATGTAATCCTCACTGGTGGTTTTTATAATCCAGAGGAATATACTTTGTATGGGAAACAATGTGAAGAAGTACTTTCTCACTTTAATATTGATATTGCTCTTATCACGGTAAATGCATTATCAATTGAACATGGTTTGACAGATTTTAGAATTCATGAAGTAGGCGTTATTCAAACCATTCTTTCACGAACAAAATACAAAGTTGTAGTGGCTGATTCATCAAAATTTGAGACATCGTCTTATATTACAATTTGTCCATTAAAGAATATTGATCTTATCGTTACAGACAGCTCACTACCTTTTCATATAGCAGAGGAATATGATCGACATAACATTCGAACCCTTTCTCCAAGCTAATCAATCAAGTTATTTCATTCGGTTACCAGCATTTTTTACTCAAATACCATTTCCTTATGAATTGGACTAAATGGCACTGCTCCACCCTAGACGGTTCTCTCGGGGCGTGCCTAGCACGAAGGTCTAATGTAGTGATAACTGGTAGCAGGCAGCCTTTCCTCCAAAACAAAAAAATCCGTTCGCTTATTTTAAATATAAGCAAACGGATTTTAAACTTCCATATTTAAACAACTTTATTACTCACGAACAAACAATCTCATTTTTAGCTTAAACCTTATTCCACTGTAACACTTTTCGCTAAGTTACGTGGTTTATCTACGTCACATTCGCGGTGAAGTGCTGCGTAGTAGGCAATGAGTTGAAACGGTATGACAGAGACAAGAGGTGTTAATAATTCATGAACAGCAGGAATGACAAAGCGGTCATCTTCTTCTTCCAAGCCTTTCATTGAAATAATGCATGGATTTGCTCCACGGGCTACGACCTCTTTGACGTTGCCACGAATGCTCAAATTGACGGCCTCTTGAGTGGCAAGGGCAATAATCGGTGTGCCATCTTCAATCAAGGCAATGGTTCCGTGTTTTAATTCGCCGCCTGCAAATCCTTCTGCTTGGATATATGAAATTTCTTTAAGTTTCAGTGACCCTTCAAGACCAACGTAATAATCTAATGAACGCCCAATAAAGAATGCATTGCGTGTAACAGACAGATATTCACGAGCGATGGCTTCAAATTCTTCTTTCGAGTCACAAAGTGCTTCCATGGCTGTTCCGATAATCCCCAGTTCTTTTACAAGATCAAATTCGACAGACTGGTTACGGAATTTAGCTGTTATATTAGCCAAAATGGCAAGTACGGCAATTTGTGCTGTATAAGCCTTCGTTGAAGCAACAGCAATCTCAGGACCTGCATGTAATAGCAATGTGTAATCTGCTTCACGTGACAACGTGGACCCAGGAACGTTTGTAATCGTAAGAGCCTTATGTCCAAGTTCTTTAATGGCTACTAGTACGGCACGGCTATCAGCTGTTTCACCGCTCTGTGAGATAAAGATGAATAGCGGTTTTTCTGAAAGCAATGGCATATTGTAGACAAATTCAGAAGCAACATGAACTTCAACTGGAATCTTCGCCATTTTCTCAATGAATTGTTGGCCAATTAAACCTGCATGATAACTTGTTCCACATGCAACGATATAAATACGGTCCGCTTCACTCACTGCTTCAGCAATGTTGTAATCAATGACAAGATTACCTTCTTCATTCTGATAAGCTTGAATGATTTTACGCATAACAGCAGGCTGCTCATCAATTTCTTTCAACATATAATGAGGGTACGTGCCTTTTTCTATATCGCTTGCATCCAGTTCTGCCGTGTAAGGGGAACGAGTCATTTCTTGACCATCCAAGTTCTTAATTGTGACGTTTTCCTTCGTTACGATGACTACTTCTTTATCCATCAATTCTACGTATTGATCGGTTACTTGAATCATCGCCATCGCGTCAGAAGCCACCACATTAAAATCGTCACCTACACCAATTAGCAACGGGCTTTTATTTTTTGCAACGAAAATCGTGTCGTCATTTTGGTTATCTAGTAATGCAAGTGCATAAGATCCTTTAAGAAGCTTCAGTGTTGAAATAAAGGCAGACTCAACATCCTGTCCTTCATTGACGAATTTCTCAATAAGTTGAACGATAACTTCTGTGTCTGTATCACTGTTAAATGCTACTCCATCCAAATAGTCACGTTTCAGGATTGCATAGTTTTCGATCACTCCGTTATGAACCAATGTCAATCGTCCGGAAGTGCTTTGATGCGGGTGAGCATTCTCATGGTTTGGTACACCGTGTGTTGCCCAGCGAGTATGACCAATCCCTGTATTTGCAGCTACCGTCACATCTACAACTCCACGTAGATCTGCAATCCGCCCTTTTTCTTTAAAGACTCGCACACTTGATTCATTTTTGACCGCAATACCTGCAGAATCATAGCCTCTATATTCAAGCTTTTCTAAGCCTTTTAATAAAATTTCCTTTGCATCTCGATTACCAATATATCCAACAATTCCGCACATAATTTGTTCCTCCAGAAATCGGCAAGGGAACAAGAATGCTGGGGGGCATGCTTGCCCCCTTGTCTCTAGTTATTTTTATGTGTATTTCCGATTCTTTGTGCAGCAAGTTACCCCGCTGTTTTAAAATCGAAATTCTTGCGGCTATACACATACAGCCGGGAGGCATCCGCCGAAATATCGATAAACCTCCACCTCGTCAACTAAGCTATTTCGTCCGAGCTTAGTCCTGGCGCTTATATTTGTACTGACACAGTCCTCCTCCCATGTTTATTTCCCCATTCATGTAAAAACAGGATAATCATAACCTAAACAAGATGATCCGTCAATCATCTTGTTTAAAACTCTTGCTTTTAGAGGACGTTCAAAAAGTCCGGTAAAAATATCTGTCGAATTGCATCCAAGCTCTGTCTTCCGGTCCTCGAGACGATCGCTCTTTGAACTTCTCGGCTCTTTTTATCCTCCTTATTGAACACGCTCTTTTATAAAAATATGCATAAGAGAAATAAACGTTCCTCTTATGCATACTTGTTTCATTCTTCAAGCCCCATCTCAGCTTTCACAACAGCTACAATACGTTCTACATACTGATTACATTGTGTAGCATCAGGAGCCTCTGCCATTACACGGACCAATGGTTCTGTACCGGATGGACGAACCAAAATTCTTCCGTTACCATTCATTTCTGCTTCTACTTCAGAAATAATCTCCTGAACTTTAGCGTTTTCTGTCACACCATGCTTATCAGTGACACGGACATTTACCAATGTTTGCGGATATTTCTTCATTTCAGCAGCAAGCACAGATAATGGTTTTTTTGTCATTTGGATAATATTAACAAGTTGCACACCAGTCAACAAGCCATCCCCGGTTGTATTGTAGTCCAAGAAGATGATATGACCTGACTGTTCTCCGCCTAGATTATACCCGCCTTTCTTCATTTCTTCCACAACATAACGATCACCGACAGCGGTTTGAACACTTTTAATACCAATTTCATCTAACTTTTTATAGAAACCAAGATTACTCATAACCGTTGAAACGACCGTACCATGTTTTAATCGATTTTCTTCATTCAAGTATTTCGCACAAATATACATGATTTGATCACCATCGACAATATTTCCTTTTTCATCAATAGCAATCAGACGATCTCCATCTCCATCAAATGCTAGCCCAATATCTGCACCCTTTTCCAATAAAAATCGTGAAAGAGCTTCGGGATGAGTAGATCCAACCCCTTCATTAATATTTAACCCGTTAGGTGAGGCACCCATTGTAGAAATATCCGCATCTAAATCGGCGAATAAGTGTGCAGCCAGTGAAGACGTGGCACCATGTGCACAGTCTAAGGCAACATGTATTCCCGTGAAATCTTCATCTACGGTTTGTTTCAAGTATTGAAGGTATTTCTGACCGCCTTCAAAATAATCATTTACATGACCTAAATCTCCAGCTACAGGACGTGGCAGTTGATCCGTTTCTAAATCAATTAACTCCTCTATCTCATGCTCTTGATCATCGGAAAGCTTGAAACCATCTGGCCCAAAAAACTTAATTCCGTTATCAGCTACTGGATTGTGTGAAGCAGAAATCATAACACCAGCTTCTGCGCTTAAGGCCTTCGTCAAGTACGAAACACCTGGTGTTGAAATAACTCCAAGACGCATGACTTCGGCTCCAATGGATAATAGCCCTGCCACTAAGGCACCTTCTAGCATATGACCAGAAATTCGGGTATCACGGCCAATTAATACTTTAGGTCGCTCCGTATTCTTGGTTAATACATAGCCACCAAATCGGCCTAGTTTAAATGCCAATTCAGGTGTTAATTCACTATTCGCGACTCCTCTAACCCCATCCGTTCCAAAATATTTTCCCATTACAATTCGCTCCTTCTTCAAATGATTCCTAATTGGAATACATCACATTATGTCTCGTCTTTTTTTATAATCGATATCGATATTGATGCCTGTTTGTTTTGCAGTTCCCAGGTTATTGAAGATGGAGCATTGACTTGAATCTCCAGATCATGCTCGCCTTCTTCCAAATCCGCAGCATTAATTGAAAGCTGTATATTGGATTCATTCACTTTTTTCAGTTCATCTTCTGATCCTTTTATAAGGATACTTGTAACACCTTTTGTTGGTGATAAAAATTCTATTTGTTTCTCAGCTGGCAATCCAATTGCTTGAATCTCAATATTAGAAATGGTTTTCGTCTGTACGGTAGCTTCCTTGTCTTTTGGCTGTTCCGTTTCTTGATTGCTCGGTGGGCTTGTTTCTTTTTCTTTTTCTTTTTCTTTTTCTTCAACACGGTCTGTCTTAATTTTCACTGTCACCTTTTCTCTAGAAATCCTTTGAACATTATCGGGGACAGTAATTGGCAAGTCAAGTTCTTCGTCACCGACGATTTTTGATACATCGATGGGTACCTTCACTACTTTTATATTTTGTAACACCGACGCTTTACCATAAAGGACAACTTCCTTCTGTTCTGCTGTAATACTCTTTATCTCCAGACCACTTTTTACTTTACCAGTTTGTACGAGTGTAATCGGCACAGTTTTAGAAGAAATATTTACTTTTAATGTATAGCGTACAGTAGCTGGTTCAATTATAACATTTAACTTATTCAAGTCTCGATCCAGTGCGCGAATGGTTGCTTGTCCATTGACAGTATCTTTTACATCTTTATTTAACTGAAGCATCGCCTTTACATAAGAAATCTGGTCAATCGTATCCTTCGCCCCTGTAATCTTCACAGTTTGTGGATGAATAACTAAGGATTCTGTCGTATAGCCATCCTTTAGATTGGCCCGATTATAATCTGGTTCCACCGAAAACTCTTCTGTTACTCGTTCTTGAACGTTCACCGTCACATATCCAGGATCAATCGTTGCTTTCAACTTTTCACTTAAATCCATGATCTTAAGTGGCACTCTTTTATCACCCATTGTAATGTCTGGATCTGAAAGGTCAATGTATACTTTAAAATCCCTTTTACTTTTTGCAGACATTAATACAGGTTTCACACCTGTTAACGTAATATCAACCGTTTCCGGTGCGCCAGTAACAACAAGGTTTTTCTGATCATAATATATTTCTACCGGTATATCTTTAATAATCTCAGTATCATTTTCCCCAGGGGTAGATGTACCTGCTTTACTGAGTTTCGAATCAGGCACAAAATTGACAGAAATAAATAAAAGAGCAGCGATTGCGAATGCAATAATTCTCGTGAACCAAATGCTGTTCATGAATTTATCCATTTTTCTTCCCCCTCAAATTCCAACGTCCTGAGGAAGCTTGCTTCGTGTCATCAACAAGCTCTTTTTTCAACATTTCCTTAAAAGTCTCAAGACTGAGCTCACGATAAATCTCTCCATTTTTCGTTACGGAGATTCCGCCGGTTTCCTCGGATACAATCACTGTAATACAGTCAGTTACTTCACTTATTCCTATCGCCGCCCTATGCCTTGTTCCAAGTTCTTTTGATATGAATGGGCTCTCTGATAGCGGCAAATAACAGGCTGCAGCTGCCAATTGATTATCCTTTAGTATAACAGCACCATCATGTAACGGAGTATTAGGTATGAATACATTGATTAATAACTCCGATGAAATATGAGATCCTAATGGAATACCTGTCTCAATGAAGTCGGTTAAACCTGTATCCTTTTCAATCGAAATCAATGCACCAATCCGCCGCTTGGCCATATAAGAGGTAGCCTTTACAATTTCCTCTACCAAGCGATCCTGCTCTTCCTCCTCTTGCACAATGCTCCTTGAGAAAAATTTCCCTCTACCTAGCTGCTCCAGCGCTCTCCTTAATTCTGGTTGAAAGATAATAATGGTGGCGAGGACTCCCCAGTCCATGACTTGCTCCATAAGCCATCCAAGCGTATTAAAGCCAAGTAAATTACTTAAACTGTGAACCACAACAATGACAAATATCCCTTTAAGCAGCTGAATTGCCTTCGTTCCTTTAATAACAACTAATAATTTATATATAACAAACCATACAAGGACAATATCGATAATATTTATGAAATAATCCAGGAAAGTAAAGTTGGATAATGACATGTTACTTCCTCCAGTCGGTGATACTCTAAATCCATGCAATGTAACACACCTTAGTATATCATTTATTTTCTAATACTACTAAAGAATGTATACCTTCTAATTGGGATACTTATCCTTAATTTCAATCATAGACAAATAAGCCCTACTTGCAAAAACAGGGCTTCATACTTGTCTTTTAGTCAGTTCTCATCCAACTGGAATAAAGCTTTGCCTGTATCCTTTATACTAAACCAAAGCCACTCAAACATTTGATCAATTACGTAAATTTGACCGGTAACATTACCTGCTGAAGCCATGTATTGCTTACCGTTTATAACTGTTACATTGCCCTTCACTTCTCCCTCAATACGAATGTCCCCATTTCTGACAATTACATCTCCGTTAACAATTTCGCCAGCAGGTACAATGACGGTCTCGTTATCAACTACCAAATTATTTTGTTTTGATACAGAGAAAGTTTCATCCTGGTTCCACGTTTGGAACAGTGATCCTGCCATTAAAATAATAAATAAAGAAGCAGCCGTTAACAATGGGTGATTTCTCATCCACCGCTTGGTACTAATATTTTTCTTTTCTTTTGGAAGACTCGCCTTTACTCGTTCTGTAAAATTGTCAGGGGCTTTAATATGCGACGTACTTTGTACTAGAGCCACTGCTTTCTTCATTTCATGAAAATACGTACGACACTCTTTACAGCCTTGTAAATGTTTTCTCAAAGATTCCTCATCTTCTGCACTGATTTCTTCATCTAAATAATTGTGCATATATTCATAAACCTCATCAGGACATTTCATTCTTTTTTCACCTTCTTTTTATAAATGACGCATTTGCTTTCTTAATGCTTCTCGACCTCTATGTATTCTCGTTTTCACCGTGCCAATTGGCAAATCCAAGATCTCACTGATTTCCTTTAAAGATAATTCCTCAATATACTTCAATACAATCGCTGATCGATATTTTTCAGGCAGTTTAAGAATTTCAGCTTGAATCGTTTCTTGCAGTTCCATCGATTCTACCTGTTCTTCTGGTAAGGCAATTTCAGCTGCAATTTGAGAATACATATCTAAGCCATCAGTACCTGCAACTTCCGCATCTAAAAAATAATCAGGTTTCTTCTTCCTAATCCGGTCTATGCATAAATTCGTAGCAATCCTGTAAATCCAAGTAGAGAATTTCATTTGAATATTAAATCGATGAATATTCACATATGCCCTTACAAAGGCTTCTTGAGCCATATCTTCAGCCTCATGACGATTGCCTAACATTCGAAAGCAAAGTTGGAAGACTTTATCTTTATATAGTTCGACAACGTCCCCAAAAGCATTTTGATCACCTTTTAATACTTCATGAATCCTTTGTTTAACAATTAACTCCATTTATTTACCCCCGCTCATGCGGCTATACGATACCTATACGAATCGCAAGCTAAAAGGTTCCCAAAAACATTACTATTATTTTAACAAACTTTAACAAAATATGTTTAATTAAATCCAATAATAGAAATATAAAGGATATATATCTATTCATAAGCAAGGGGTAAACTCTCATTAAGTTGGGATCTATCAATTATTTAAAACACATCTTCTAAATTTTTGCTTATTCTAACGATATTTCCGAACAATTTGTAACACATATACAGAAGTACGATATATTACTTTTGAAGTGTCAGCATATAAGACAAATAAACGAAGTCTAAGGCCGCATTATTAGTCTTGTTTCTTTCAATAAGTATATACTGTCTAATTACCCCATCCAAACTTATTCTTGATTTTCTAATAAAAATGGAAGAATGGGTGCAACCAATTAAAAAAGTCTTAAACCTGGATGGCTTAAGACATAAATGTAGTGATATGTAATTAGATGGTGGAGCCTAGCGGGATCGAACCGCTGACCTCCTGCGTGCAAGGCAGGCGCTCTCCCAGCTGAGCTAAGGCCCCAATATGTAATCGAGACTTGGAGCGGAAGACGGGATTCGAACCCGCGACCCCAACCTTGGCAAGGTTGTATTCTACCACTGAACTACTTCCGCAATTAAAATGAGCCATGCAGGATTCGAACCTGCGACCCTCTGATTAAAAGTCAGATGCTCTACCAACTGAGCTAATGGCTCGAATAAGACTAATGAGAAGATACATCTTAATTCGTTTGATACATGTTTGTATGCAATGCTATTAAAAAGTGGCTGGGCTAGAAGGATTCGAACCTTCGCATGACGGAATCAAAATCCGTTGCCTTACCGCTTGGCTATAGCCCAATAAACATAACATTTTGACAAAAAAATAGGTGGTAATTATATACTTCCCTTTTAAGGATAATATATAACTGACCAACAGATAATTTCTTATAAAAATGGTGGAGGGGGGCAGATTCGAACTGCCGAACCCGAAGGAGCGGATTTACAGTCCGCCGCGTTTAGCCACTTCGCTACCCCTCCAAAAAATTGATGCCGGCAAGAGGACTTGAACCCCCAACCTACTGATTACAAGTCAGTTGCTCTACCAGTTGAGCTACACCGGCAAATGAAAATGGTGGAGGATGACGGGATCGAACCGCCGACCCTCTGCTTGTAAGGCAGATGCTCTCCCAGCTGAGCTAATCCTCCAATATGTATATAATATGGTGACCCTTACGGGATTCGAACCCGTGTTACCGCCGTGAAAGGGCGGTGTCTTAACCGCTTGACCAAAGGGCCTGTATTTTTTTGAAAATAATGTTTTAATCATCATTCAGGAAGCTCCCAAGCGGGCTCGAACCGCTGACCTCTTCCTTACCATGGAAGTGCTCTACCTGCTGAGCTATGGAAGCATGGCTCCGCAGGTAGGACTCGAACCTACGACCGTTCGGTTAACAGCCGAATGCTCTACCACTGAGCTACTGCGGAATAATATAATGTTTCCTATAAAACTCAAAATAAAAAGATAAAACAGCCTGGCAACGTCCTACTCTCACAGGGGGAGACCCCCAACTACCATCGGCGCAAAAGAGCTTAACTTCCGTGTTCGGAATGGGAACGGGTGTGACCTCTTTGCCATCATTACCAGACNCTCACAGGGGGAGACCCCCAACTACCATCGGCGCAAAAGAGCTTAACTTCCGTGTTCGGAATGGGAACGGGTGTGACCTCTTTGCCATCATTACCAGACATATTCTTTTTTTGAAAGACACTTATTATTATAATAGATTTTGAAAATAAAATCTATTATATTTTTTCATTCTTTCAAAACTAGATAATAAGAAGGATTTTTGCTTTTTTCAAGAACAATAAGGTTAAGTCCTCGATCGATTAGTATCAGTCAGCTCCACATGTCGCCACGCTTCCACCTCTGACCTATCAACCTGNGGTTAAGTCCTCGATCGATTAGTATCAGTCAGCTCCACATGTCGCCACGCTTCCACCTCTGACCTATCAACCTGATCATCTTTCAGGGATCTTACTAGCTTACGCTATGGGAAATCTCATCTTGAGGGGGGCTTCATGCTTAGATGCTTTCAGCATTTATCCCGTCCGCACGTAGCTACCCAGCGATGCTCTTGGCAGAACAACTGGTACACCAGCGGTGCGTCCATCCCGGTCCTCTCGTACTAAGGACAGCTCCTCTCAAATTTCCTGCGCCCACGACGGATAGGGACCGAACTGTCTCACGACGTTCTGAACCCAGCTCGCGTACCGCTTTAATGGGCGAACAGCCCAACCCTTGGGACCGACTACAGCCCCAGGATGCGATGAGCCGACATCGAGGTGCCAAACCTCCCCGTCGATGTGGACTCTTGGGGGAGATAAGCCTGTTATCCCCGGGGTAGCTTTTATCCGTTGAGCGATGGCCCTTCCATGCGGAACCACCGGATCACTAAGCCCGACTTTCGTCCCTGCTCGACTTGTAGGTCTCGCAGTCAAGCTCCCTTGTGCCTTTACACTCTACGAATGATTTCCAACCATTCTGAGGGAACCTTTGGGCGCCTCCGTTACATTTTAGGAGGCGACCGCCCCAGTCAAACTGCCCGCCTGACACTGTCTCCCGCCCCGATAAGGGGCGCGGGTTAGAATTTCAATACAGCCAGGGTAGTATCCCACCGACGCCTCGACCGAAGCTAGCGCTCCGGCTTCACAGGCTCCTACCTATCCTGTACAAGCTGTACCAAAATTCAATATCAGGCTGCAGTAAAGCTCCACGGGGTCTTTCCGTCCTGTCGCGGGTAACCTGCATCTTCACAGGTACTATAATTTCACCGAGTCTCTCGTTGAGACAGTGCCCAGATCGTTACGCCTTTCGTGCGGGTCGGAACTTACCCGACAAGGAATTTCGCTACCTTAGGACCGTTATAGTTACGGCCGCCGTTTACTGGGGCTTCAATTCAAAGCTTCGCCTTGCGGCTAACCTCTCCTCTTAACCTTCCAGCACCGGGCAGGCGTCAGCCCCTATACTTCGCCTTGCGGCTTCGCAGAGACCTGTGTTTTTGCTAAACAGTCGCCTGGGCCTATTCACTGCGGCTTTTCCGGGCTATTCACCCTAAAAAGCACCCCTTCTCCCGAAGTTACGGGGTCATTTTGCCGAGTTCCTTAACGAGAGTTCTCTCGCACACCTTAGGATTCTCTCCTCGCCTACCTGTGTCGGTTTGCGGTACGGGCACCCTACATCTCACTAGAGGCTTTTCTTGGCAGCGTGGAATCAGGAACTTCGGTACTATATTTCCCTCGCCATCACAGCTCCGCCTTAATGGAAACGGGATTTTCCTCGTTTCCGGCCTAACTGCTTGGACGCGCATATCCAACAGCGCGCTTACCCTATCCTTCTGCGTCCCCCCATCGCTCAAACGATGTATAGGTGGTACAGGAATATCAACCTGTTGTCCATCGCCTACGCTTTTCAGCCTCGGCTTAGGTCCCGACTAACCCTGAGCGGACGAGCCTTCCTCAGGAAACCTTAGGCATTCGGTGGAAGGGATTCTCACCCTTCTTTCGCTACTCATACCGGCATTCTCACTTCTAAGCGCTCCACCAGTCCTTCCGGTCTAGCTTCAACGCCCTTAGAACGCTCTCCTACCACGGATACCATACGGTATCCATCCACAGCTTCGGTGTTACGTTTAGCCCCGGTACATTTTCGGCGCAGAGTCACTCGACCAGTGAGCTATTACGCACTCTTTAAATGATGGCTGCTTCTGAGCCAACATCCTGGTTGTCTAAGCAACTCCACATCCTTTTCCACTTAACGTAAACTTGGGGACCTTAGCTGGTGGTCTGGGCTGTTTCCCTCTTGACTACGGATCTTATCACTCGCAGTCTGACTCCCGAGAATAAGTATTTGGCATTCGGAGTTTGACTGAATTCGGTAACCCGTTGGGGGCCCCTAGTCCAATCAGTGCTCTACCTCCAATACTCTCATCTCGAGGCTAGCCCTAAAGCTATTTCGGAGAGAACCAGCTATCTCCAGGTTCGATTGGAATTTCTCCGCTACCCACACCTCATCCCCGCACTTTTCAACGTACGTGGGTTCGGGCCTCCATTCAGTGTTACCTGAACTTCACCCTGGACATGGGTAGATCACCTGGTTTCGGGTCTACGACCTCATACTCATGCGCCCTATTCAGACTCGCTTTCGCTGCGGCTCCGTCTTATCAACTTAACCTTGCATGAAATCGTAACTCGCCGGTTCATTCTACAAAAGGCACGCTATCACCCATTAACGGGCTCTAACTACTTGTAGGCACACGGTTTCAGGATCTATTTCACTCCCCTTCCGGGGTGCTTTTCACCTTTCCCTCACGGTACTGGTTCACTATCGGTCACTAGGTAGTATTTAGCCTTGGGAGATGGTCCTCCCTGCTTCCGACGGGATTTCTCGTGTCCCGCCGTACTCAGGATCCACTCAGGAGGGAACGAAGTTTCAGCTACAGGGTTTTTACCTTCTTTGACGGATCTTTCCAGATCACTTCACTTACCCCGTTCCTTTGTAACTCCATGTTGAGTGTCCTACAACCCCAAGAGGCAAGCCTCTTGGTTTGGGCTATCTTCCGTTTCGCTCGCCGCTACTCAGGAAATCGCGTTTGCTTTCTCTTCCTCCGGGTACTTAGATGTTTCAGTTCCCCGGGTCTGCCTTCAGTACCCTATGTATTCAGGTAAAGATACTGTTCCATTACGAACAGTGGGTTTCCCCATTCGGAAATCTCCGGATCAAAGCTTACTTACAGCTCCCCGAAGCATATCGGTGTTAGTCCCGTCCTTCATCGGCTCCTAGTGCCAAGGCATCCACCGTGCGCCCTTTCTAACTTAACCATAGTTACTG
>NZ_LMVB01000007.1:109097-119633 GCF_001510645.1 Paenibacillus sp. FJAT-29882
CAGTTATATTCCTTAGAAAGGAGGTGATCCAGCCGCACCTTCCGATACGGCTACCTTGTTACGACTTCACCCCAATCATCTGTCCCACCTTAGGCGGCTGGCTCCTTGCGGTTACCTCACCGACTTCGGGTGTTACAAACTCTCGTGGTGTGACGGGCGGTGTGTACAAGGCCCGGGAACGTATTCACCGTGGCATGCTGATCCACGATTACTAGCGATTCCGGCTTCATGTAGGCGAGTTGCAGCCTACAATCCGAACTGAGAATGGCTTTATGAGATTCGCTTACCCTCGCGGGTTTGCAGCTCTTTGTACCATCCATTGTAGCACGTGTGTAGCCCAGGTCATAAGGGGCATGATGATTTGACGTCATCCCCACCTTCCTCCGGTTTGTCACCGGCAGTCACCTTAGAGTGCCCAACTAAATGCTGGCAACTAAGATCAAGGGTTGCGCTCGTTGCGGGACTTAACCCAACATCTCACGACACGAGCTGACGACAACCATGCACCACCTGTCACTTTTGTCCCCGAAGGGAAGTCCCTATCTCTAGGGAGGGCAAAAGGATGTCAAGACCTGGTAAGGTTCTTCGCGTTGCTTCGAATTAAACCACATGCTCCACCGCTTGTGCGGGCCCCCGTCAATTCCTTTGAGTTTCAGCCTTGCGGCCGTACTCCCCAGGCGGAGTGCTTAATGCGTTAGCTGCAGCACTAAAGGGCGGAAACCCTCTAACACTTAGCACTCATCGTTTACGGCGTGGACTACCAGGGTATCTAATCCTGTTCGCTCCCCACGCTTTCGCGCCTCAGTGTCAGTTACAGACCAGAAAGTCGCCTTCGCCACTGGTGTTCCTCCAAATCTCTACGCATTTCACCGCTACACTTGGAATTCCACTTTCCTCTTCTGCACTCAAGTTCCCCAGTTTCCAATGACCCTCCACGGTTGAGCCGTGGGCTTTCACATCAGACTTAAGGAACCACCTGCGCGCGCTTTACGCCCAATAATTCCGGACAACGCTTGCCACCTACGTATTAC
This sequence comes from Paenibacillus sp. FJAT-29882, assembly GCF_001510645.1. Classification (GTDB taxonomy): domain Bacteria; phylum Bacillota; class Bacilli; order Bacillales; family DSM-1321; genus Peribacillus. Next base: position 110,129 of record NZ_LMVB01000007.1, read on the forward strand.
CGCGGCTGCTGGCACGTAGTTAGCCGTGGCTTTCTGGTTAGGTACCGTCAAGGTACCAGCAGTTACTCTGGTACTTGTTCTTCCCTAACAACAGAACTTTACGACCCGAAGGCCTTCTTCGTTCACGCGGCGTTGCTCCGTCAGACTTTCGTCCATTGCGGAAGATTCCCTACTGCTGCCTCCCGTAGGAGTCTGGGCCGTGTCTCAGTCCCAGTGTGGCCGATCACCCTCTCAGGTCGGCTACGCATCGTGGCCTTGGTGAGCCATTACCTCACCAACTAGCTAATGCGCCGCGGGCCCATCTGTAAGTGACAGCCGAAACCGTCTTTCCATCTCTTCTCATGCGAGAAAAGAAATTATCCGGTATTAGCTCCGGTTTCCCGAAGTTATCCCAGTCTTACAGGTAGGTTGCCCACGTGTTACTCACCCGTCCGCCGCTAAATCAAGGGAGCAAGCTCCCTATCATTCGCTCGACTTGCATGTATTAGGCACGCCGCCAGCGTTCGTCCTGAGCCAGGATCAAACTCTCCAAAAAGTGTTTGACTTGCTCATTNCCTCCCTATCATTCGCTCGACTTGCATGTATTAGGCACGCCGCCAGCGTTCGTCCTGAGCCAGGATCAAACTCTCCAAAAAGTGTTTGACTTGCTCATTGTTTTTATAGTGTGTACTCACTTAATTAAAACGTTGACGTTTCTGCTTTGTTTAGTTTTCAAAGAACTATTAATTTGAGACAGAATAATAGTGTATCATTTTGTCCTCAAGTTGTCAAATGATTTTCCGAAATAATTTATTTCGTATCAGCGACAAGATTCATATTATCAAACACATTCGTTTTTGTCAACTTCTACGAAGAAATTAAAACAAAACTTTTTTTGTTAAAATTCCTTAACGTGACAAGAATTAATATATTAATATCTTTTTTTTAAAGAGTCAATAGAAAAAGTGGATATTAGTGTTTTGAAATTTTCCAAATGAATAAGCTCATCTTCCATTTTTAAAAATGGAGGAATATTCCTGCGGTATGTTCATTTTACATATAAACCCTTTATTTGTATTTTATGTGATTTTGGTATTCGGATAGCAATCACATTTTTTCTGTTGTTGTTTTACTGTTTTTTGTTTTATCTTGTTTTATCCTTGTTTTATACTTGTTTTCAGCCCCTCTGAAACCCTTGGTACGACTGGGTTTGACGGACCTAACTATAACAAAAATGGTGCCAACTATAACAAAAATGGTGCCAACTATAACAAAAATGGTGCCAACTATAACAAAAATGGTGCCTTAACTATAACAAAAATGGTGCCAACTATAACAAAAATGGTGCCAACTATAACAAAAAAAAACTTTTGTTATAGTTAAAAATTTGGCATAATCAGATGAACCCAAAGGGGGATTTTTTAAATGTCTACATCGATTATGGAAAATCGAACCAGTCAACTTGTAACTAAATCTAATATTTTAATCGAAGCAAATTATAAACTCGGTGTGGTTGAGCAAAAAATTATTCTCTGTTTGGCCAGTAATATTCATCCCGAGGACTCTGATTTTAAATCATATACATTACCGATTAAGGAGTTTAATCGATTATTAGGCTTAAATGGTACGCCTAAATATACGGAATTAAGGCAAATTACTAAGGAACTCATGCAAAAGGTGTTTGAGGTTCGCATTGATAAGAAGGTCATCCAGGTAGCCTGGTTAAGTTATGTTGCTTATAACGAATCTGAAGGTACCATAGACGTTCGATTTGATCCATTCTTACGTCCATACCTATTAGAATTAAAAAAAGAATTTACGAGCTATAAGCTTGAAAATGTTGTTAAACTCAAGAGTTCTTATGCTATTCGGATCTATGAATTGTTAAAACAATACGAAAGGTTTCAAGAGAGGACGTTTTTTCTTTCAGATTTACGGAAGATGCTTGGCGCTGAAGATGTCTATCCTGCTTATGGAAACTTTAAACAACGTGTACTTTTACCGGCCCAAAAAGAACTTATGAAGAAAACGGATATTGCTTTCGAAATAGAAGTTGTAAAAAAAGGACGTAAAGTTGAAAAGGTTAAATTTCTAATAAAGTCCGCAAAACAACCTAAGATAGAAGAACTTGATATTTTTGAAAGTAATCTTGAAGAATTTAAGTTATCAAATAGCTTTTCAAAAAGCGTCAGAAAGCTAGGAAAAACATTAGGAATCCAGTTGTCCGATGAAGTGATTGAATCATGGGGGAAATATGGACAAGCAACTGTTATTGACCTATTAGAGAAAATACAAGATAGAAAAGATATCGAAAATCCTATAGGGTACATAACGAAAGTGTTACGTTCCTCAGGACCTAATGAAGGTATTGCATCATCTGAAAACATTCTTATGCATTTAATTTCAGATTTTAGAAAATCAAAAGATCCTTTACCGTATTGGTTTGTGGAAGAGAAATCAATCAGTGAAATACAGAGGTTTCTGGATGTGGGGCAAGCCAATGCTGTGCAGATTTTTGAAACGGTCAAACAAGACTTATACGAAACGCTTAATATTATGGAGCCTGAAAATACTACTTTAGAAAAAAAGGATATTGAAAAGGCGAAGATACAGATTGAAGATTGGTTAAAAGGAGTGTAGTTGCAAGCTAATTTTTAGTTTTTTGAATTTAAGAGGAAATAAAAGGAGTTGGGTATTCAAATGATACCAACCCCCCTTTTTTATTCTGTTTAAGGTATGTAAGTAGTACTATGTATATTCTATCGAGTTTATCTTAAGAATATATATTATTCCAAAGAACGGCTAGTTAAGGAATTATAAATGCAACTTCAACACCTTAATGTCCCTGTATGAATGTTTAAAAAGTACGTATACAACCTGATATATAAAGGTTTTTATCCCCCACTTAACAAGAAGGAGTTGTTCAACTATTATCGAATAAGGAAAGTAGGCAACAATTTTTAAAGAAGGAAGGTGCGAAGATTGGCCATTACCATTACAATGGGAATCCAAAAAGGCGGATGCGGCAAATCCACTACAACGGGCATATTATCCTATTTGCTAAAAGAAGATGGCTACCGTGTACTGGCCGTGGATATGGATTCTCAAGGAAACTTGACTGAATTTTTATCTGAACAACCATCTAATGAGTTTATGGGAAAATCTATATTAGAAGCGATGCAACAAAACGACGTAGAAAAGTATATTGTTTCTATCACCGATCATTTAGATCTGCTTCCTGCCAACAACTTTTTAGCTACATTTCCTCGCTGGATTTATACCGGGAAAACTTATCAAGGCGACACTCTCCCATTTAAGGGGAACCCTAGCTTAATCCTCGATCAAATTCTTGATCAAGTTAGGGATCAATATGATTTTATCGTAATTGATACCCCACCATCACTTAGTGAACAAACCACAAATGCCCTATGCGCAAGCGAACACGTAGTTGTCATGTTTGAATGTTCAAGCTGGTGTTACTCGGCGATTCCTAATTTTATGGACTCTGTTGAAGGCGCTAGAAATTTCGGTCATAGAGATACACAAATCGTTGGGATTTTACGCACCATGAACGATGTACGTAGAAGCGATTCAAAAGCGTTTAAAGAAATGATTGAGGAGGACTATCCTAACGAAGTTTTTCAAACAACCATTACGAGAAAAGCACCAGTGGGCAGATTAGCTCTCTATGGATTTAATAGGAACCCAGAATTAAAAAAGGCATTAGACCAATACAACCGTTTCTACAAGGAGTTGATTGAGCGTGTCCAAAGTAAATGACATAAAAAAAATGAAACGTATGCAAAAAATAATCACCCCAACCCAAGCATTAGCCGAAATAGTAGGCGAAGAAGATACCAACGTTTATTCGAATAAAGAAATCAACGAAACAAGAAAGGATGAAATAAAAGTGGAAAGAAAACGCGTATCCTTCGATCTACGTACAGATCTACATAAAGAATTAAAAATGCAAGCCCTTGTCCATGAAAAAAACATCTATATTCTGATTGAAGAGGCCTTGGAGAAGTATTTGAAGGAGATTAAGTAGAAGACATTTTGCAAATTTACTTACCATGTGGCCAGACCGAAGCCTATTCAAGTAGCAAACTCTACTATGCTGCATGGAAAGAAGAAAAGAAGAAATCAACCATTCTTCCAACGAATAAACGTTTATTTCTTCTTTTCTTCTTTTCTTCTTTTCTTCTTTTCTTCTTTTCTTCTTTTCTTCTTTTCTTCTTTTCTTCTTTAATTGAACAGGGCGTTTTTTTGAATGTATGATTTTAGATATTTTCGTACATTCAAACCCTTGGTAGCACTGGGTACTTTTGACTCCCCTCCATTACCATACGTTGAATGTATGATAATGGAGGGGAGTCATGAAAGAAAAGAACGTACAGCCGTTACGAACAGCCAAAGAAATTGAAGATACGAAATGAGCGTTGCGACGCTATGGTTCCGATCAAGCTTCGGGAAGTAATTGGGGATTATATGGCCCATATGAGCGATACAGAATACCCGTTTCCGAGCCGGAAGGAAAACAGGCGGTTTGGCTACAATTCCACACCTGTCAAAATTCAGAAGGTTCGGTAGCCCTAATACATAGATTGAAAAGACGTTTAAGGTAAAACTGGAGAATTATTGTGAAAAATGAATTGAAAGTAATAAATCTGAAAGGTCTTTTAAGGTCCTTTAAGGGGTGTTTATAACATCTGAAATCTTTATATTTACATTTAGATAAAACGCCCTAGAAGGCCCAATAAACAGCATGAACGACGTATTTTTAAAAACATATTACAAAAATCATAAACAAAATCCCTATTTTTTTCGAATGCCCCCTTTTTGGAACCCTTCGAATCTATCTTCGGAACTTAAAAACACTATAAATAAATCAGCAAACAGCATCCTATAATTCTCACATCATTCGTATTTTTTACTCGTTCTACATCTTTTATCTCTAAACCACTATATCCATATTTTTTAATCTTTTCCCCAAACTAATCTCTCCATTTATACATAAACCTACTTGCTATTTCATCCACCCTCGGCCGGCGACAACTTTAGAGTACAGAAGACCTCGGCTATGTTTACGTAGTATAGGCGAGGTCTTCTGGTGTTTACGAAAAAGAAGGAGCCCGGCCGAACCCGTAAACAGACAGGGATGTACTACAAATTAAAACCGCAAATGAAACAGACATTGAGCTCTCTTTGAGATCTATCTGTGTTGTGGTGTATTTTACGATTTTTAAAGAAGATAATTTTATCTAAATTAGTTTGTTTTAAGATATTATTTCTTGTTTCAATGGCTGATTCTTTCATGGATTTCTTCTAAAGGAATAGCAAAGTAAGCCTTATCCATTAGGTTTTTAAAAGTACCTGTGAAGAAGGCAGCTAAGGTCGTTCTGATTTTCCCTTTTTTAGAGGCTCTGATTGCTTGTTTAAAGGCAGCTATGGCTGTATATGTAATGATTTCAGGTTCTACTATGTTTTTTATCCCCTTTGTATCAAGAAATACGCTTTTCCAAAGGTCTTCGATCGTAGCAGCATGATTAAAGAAAGGCTTAACAGCCTGGACAAATTCTTTTGGAACATAAGAAGCCGTAAAAGTAGAATCTAAATGCGTCTCCTTACGTTTATTTATCTTTTTAGTATTGCTAGTTTCTAAAAGATTACTAGTTTCTCTTTCAAAATTATGCCCTTCAACCTTACTGTCGCAAGGTTTCTCGTGATCCTCACAATACGTCAATTTTTCCTTTTTTAATACATCAATTGTATTAAAAATATAGACATTATGCCCTTTTCCACCTTTGGATTTAGCCGTATTTTCGACCGATAGGATCCCTAAATCCTTCGCTTTTCTCAACATTCGTTCAAAAGTTGATCGGCTTATACCAAAACCATTCCCTTTTTCATTGATGGCTCTTAATAGAGTGCCAATCTTTGCGTTAGCCACTCCAACATATTTAGCAGAGAATCGAACTAGGCGTTTGAACGCGACTAATTCCCCTTTAGTAAAATCTTTTTTATGTTCAGCCAGGAACATTTCAATGTGGTTGTTAAATTTTTTTACGGTTTTAAACTTGCTAAAGTCTTTAAAATTTTCAATTCTTCCAGCTACCAACATGGTTTTTCTTCCTTCCGAGAAGACAAAGAAAAAGGCATACTTTACCCTTTTACCAACCCCAGCCGGATTAGAAAAACGGTAAAATACACCTTTGGACGCCCTATTTTTAAAATCACTAAAAGTTAACGGTTGAAATTCTCTCTATAAACCCGTTATAATAGGCGTATCGAAATTGTTGTTTTTCCTGTTCCGGCTGTGGTGGTTGTGAAACAGGGTCAAAGTCATTTCCGTTAAAGGCGCCAACCTTTAACATATGGAAGTGGCTTTTTTATTTGTCCGTATCAAGTTTTTTATTTAATAGAATTATAAACCTACAAAACTAGCAAAGTCCAGATATTTAAGAGCTTTTCTATATAGGGACTAAAGCTAAAGGATATTAACCGCCTAAAAAACTGCCACCCATTCTGTTGTGTATTAACTTTTAAAAATTCATCGCCAGCCTACCACTACAAGCTTTCGTTTATCCCTGCCCATTTGGAAGGTTCCGAACTCATTCGCAACCCTTTCGGAACCTACACAAGAAAAAAATCATTTTTTAAAATAAATAATGCTGAGAAACGCATTATAATCAATTTATTTTTTGTTTTATGTATCATTTGTTCACTAGAGTGACCTAAAGTGCCATGAGACGAATGAATTGGTTCAATACGGTCTTGTTTTGCTCACAGACTGAAATGAACAAACAAAAAAAACTAACCTTAATTGGTTAGTTTTTACGCGCCTTAGAGGATTCGAACCTCTGACCGACGGCTTAGAAGGCCGTTGCTCTATCCTGCTGAGCTAAAGGCGCATCCTATGTGTGGCGGAGAAGGAGGGATTTGAACCCTCGCGCCGGTTACCCGACCTACACCCTTAGCAGGGGCGCCTCTTCAGCCTCTTGAGTACTTCCCCATATAAAAAAAAATGGCTCCGCAGGTAGGACTCGAACCTACGACCGTTCGGTTAACAGCCGAATGCTCTACCACTGAGCTACTGCGGAACAAAAAATATAGGATTATGGTGGGCCTAAATGGACTCGAACCATCGACCTCACGCTTATCAGGCGTGCGCTCTAACCAGCTGAGCTATAGGCCCATTTTTTGGAGCGGGTGAAGAGAATCGAACTCTCATCATCAGCTTGGAAGGCTGAGGTTTTACCACTAAACTACACCCGCAAAATATGTCTCGCTTCGATACCGGTGGCCGGGGTCGAACCGGCACTCCAAAAGGAACACGATTTTGAGTCGTGCGCGTCTGCCAATTCCGCCACACCGGCATGATTAAGGCAGCACCCGGATTTGAACCGGGGGTGAAGGTTTTGCAGACCTCTGCCTTACCACTTGGCTATGCTGCCATGACTGGGCTAGAAGGGATCGAACCTTCGCATGACGGAATCAAAATCCGTTGCCTTACCGCTTGGCTATAGCCCAATAATATAAAATAAATGGGTTCACAACCTTCTTCGGAAGTTCCGAAGACCTCTATTCTATCTTTAAACTACACAATGATGGAATGGTGGAGGGGGGCAGATTCGAACTGCCGAACCCGAAGGAGCGGATTTACAGTCCGCCGCGTTTAGCCACTTCGCTACCCCTCCGTATTAATCTAATGATGGCTCAGGACGGAATCGAACCGCCGACACAAGGATTTTCAGTCCTTTGCTCTACCGACTGAGCTACTGAGCCACACAATGTATATCAATAGTAGGTGACCCTACTAGAATAAAAATGGCGGTCCGGACGGGACTCGAACCCGCGACCTCCTGCGTGACAGGCAGGCATTCTAACCAACTGAACTACCGGACCAGATTGCGGGGACAGGATTTGAACCTGCGACCTTCGGGTTATGAGCCCGACGAGCTACCGGACTGCTCCACCCCGCGACGATATGAATTGTGTGATCTTTTTCAAAAAATGGAGGAGGTAGAGGGATTCGAACCCCCGCGGGATTTGACTCCCCTGTCGGTTTTCAAGACCGATCCCTTCAGCCGGGCTTGGGTATACCTCCGTATAAATAGTGGTGGATCTTGTAGGACTCGAACCTACGACCAGACGGTTATGAGCCGTCTGCTCTAACCAGCTGAGCTAAAGATCCTTCATGATTTGGTAGCGGCAGAGGGGATCGAACCCCCGACCTCACGGGTATGAACCGTACGCTCTAGCCAGCTGAGCTACGCCGCCAAATAAATAAGCGTATACAATAATCATAATAATGGTGGAGCCTAGCGGGATCGAACCGCTGACCTCCTGCGTGCAAGGCAGGCGCTCTCCCAGCTGAGCTAAGGCCCCATTATAAAAAAAGGTGATAATCGGGAAGACAGGATTCGAACCTGCGACCCCTTGGTCCCAAACCAAGTGCTCTACCAAGCTGAGCTACTTCCCGTCTATATGGCGCGCCCGAAAGGAGTCGAACCCATAACCTTCTGATCCGTAGTCAGACGCTCTATCCAATTGAGCTACGGGCGCGTATAAATATAAAATGGTGCCGAGGACCGGAATCGAACCGGTACGGTAGTCACCTACCGCAGGATTTTAAGTCCTGTGCGTCTGCCAGTTCCGCCACCCCGGCACTTACGAAAAGTAGAGCGGAAGACGGGATTCGAACCCGCGACCCCAACCTTGGCAAGGTTGTATTCTACCACTGAACTACTTCCGCGTAATAAATAATGCGGGTGAAGGGACTTGAACCCCCACGCCTCGCGGCGCCAGATCCTAAGTCTGGTGCGTCTGCCAATTCCGCCACACCCGCGATAAATGGTGAGCCATGCAGGATTCGAACCTGCGACCCTCTGATTAAAAGTCAGATGCTCTACCAACTGAGCTAATGGCTCGAAAACAAAAAAAAACCTGGTGCCGGCAAGAGGACTTGAACCCCCAACCTACTGATTACAAGTCAGTTGCTCTACCAGTTGAGCTACACCGGCACTATAGGTAATGGTGGAGGATGACGGGATCGAACCGCCGACCCTCTGCTTGTAAGGCAGATGCTCTCCCAGCTGAGCTAATCCTCCAATATGGTGACCCCTACGGGATTCGAACCCGTGTTACCGCCGTGAAAGGGCGGTGTCTTAACCGCTTGACCAAGGGGCCGTATATAGTTGTAGAAAGAATAATAGCCCCTAATTTAATTAGGGGCTTAGCCTGGCAACGTCCTACTCTCACAGGGGGAGACCCCCAACTACCATCGGCGCTGAAGAGCTTAACTTCCGTGTTCGGAATGGGAACGGGTGTGACCTCTTCGCCATCATTACCAGACTAAATTCAGTTAGAAGGTTTATTCCTTCAAAACTAGATAACAGAACTGAGAATCATCATTAAAATATATATTGGTTAAGTCCTCGATCGATTAGTATCAGTCAGCTCCACATGTCGCCACGCTTCCACCTCTGACCTATCAACCTGATCATCTTTCAGGGATCTTACTAGC
>NZ_LMVB01000008.1 GCF_001510645.1 Paenibacillus sp. FJAT-29882
GCTCCCTATCATTCGCTCGACTTGCATGTATTAGGCACGCCGCCAGCGTTCGTCCTGAGCCAGGATCAAACTCTCCAAAAAGTGTTTGACTTGCTCATTGTTTTTATAGTGTGTACTCACTTCAATTAAAACGTTGGCGCTTTGTTTTGTTCAGTTTTCAAAGAGCAATTTATCGTTGTCACTTATCTCGCAAGCAACTTTTATATCATAACACCCACCAATTGAACTGTCAATAACTTTTTAAAAAAGTTTTTTTGTTATTTCCAAAATCACAATGGTGTTCTGTGGCGTATTTCCTATAGTACCACTCTCTAAATACACTGTCAATAAAAATAATAACTTTTTCTCTACACTAATTACTTATAGCTTAAAAGGATACCGCGAGCCTTTCTAAGCATACAATTTCATTCTGTTATTTTAATTTCGATATTATCTGTAAAATAATAAGAGGCTGGATCTTTAAAGATTCAGCCTCTCTACTATTACTCTGCTTTTTCTTCAGTATTCGAATCTTCAGTTCCTGTGTCTTCGGTTTTAGTATCGTCCTTATTAGTATCCTCACTCGAGCAACCAGTGGCAACTCCTACTAACATGAAAGCTGCCATAAATGTTAAAAGCCATTTTTGAAAATTTTTCATACTTCTTATTGCCTCCTCGTAGTTCCATTTTAGATTACAAAACTATAATACAGGCTTCTAAATAAAAATGGTCAATATAGTTAGAATTTTCACATTAATTAACCGTTTCTTAATATCTCGTTAATGAACTTAACATTTATCTTCTTCCTACTTATCGACTCCACAATACAAAACAAAGGATCATACCCCACAATGTATAATCTGTAAGGCAAGACCCTCTTGGAACTCTTTCTTCTACTTTTATTTATTTGATTATGGAGATAACGTCTTTTTCTCCACTTTTCACATTACCGTTTTTATCAATTTGAATAGTTTCGCCTTCTTTTAAGTTTGTGAAGACGATTGGTGTAATAATAGAAGGAGCATGCTCTTTCACGTAGGCTAAATCAACCTTTAATAGCAGTTGACCTCTTTTCACTTTGTCACCTTGGGCAACGAGCGCTTCAAAACCGTTCCCTTCCAACTTCACTGTATCAATACCAACATGGATCAGAATTTCAAGACCATTGTCAGTTTCGATACCGAGTGCATGCTTGGTCGGGAAGAGGTTCACGATCGTTCCATCCACAGGAGAAACAATCGCTCCATCTGTTGGTAGGATCGCAAAACCGTCACCCATCATTTTCTCAGCAAAAACAGCATCTGGCACTTCACTGATTGGTTTGATTTCTCCAGTAATCGGCGAAACGAAGATGTCTGCTTTCACCTCTGCTTGCAAAACACCTGGCATAACTTCTTCAATTTGTTGTTCTACTTCTTCTTCCTGATTTGTTACTACGTTTTTTGGCGCTTTCCCACTCATGATATCTTTCATTTGTGACTTAATGATCTCTGAGCGTGGGCCAAAAATAGCCTGAATGTTGTTTCCGACTTCAAGTACACCTGCAGCACCAAGCTGTTTCAATCGATTTTTATCAACATCTTTAACGTCGTTAACAGATACACGTAGTCGAGTAATACAAGCATCAAGATTTGCGATATTTTCTCGTCCTCCCATTGCATCAAGAATGTTATAGGGAAGTTCGCTTACTGTTCCTTTTTTACCTTCTTGCGATTGTTCATCTTCTGCTTTTTCACGGCCCGGAGTCATTAAATTAAATTTATTGATTGCAAAACGGAAAATAACATAGTAGATTACCGCAAATATAATTCCTAGAATGATCGCAATCCACCATGGCTCTTTTCCTGGTAAGATACCAAAGAGTAGAAAGTCAATTGCACCACCCGAGAATGTATAACCGATATTGACACTAAAGAAGGTCATTAACACGAATGCTAATCCATCTAAGACCGCATGAATCACATACAACACAGGAGAAATAAACATAAATGAAAATTCAAGTGGTTCAGTTATACCTGTTAAGAAAGAAGTCAGTGCAGCCGAGCCTAATAAACCTGCAACAAACTTTTTCTTTTCAGGTCTTGCTGTATGATACATCGCTAACGCCGCCGCTGGCAGACCAAACATCATTATTGGATATTCACCAGCCATGAAGTTACCTGCCGTTATGTCTACGCCATCTTTTAGCTGAGCAAAGAAAATTGTCATATCACCACGAACGATTTCCCCAGCGGCCGTTGTATATGTACCAAATTCATACCAAAATGGGGCATAGAAAATATGATGTAGCCCAAATGGTATTAATAATCGTTTGATAAAACCAAAGAAGAATACCGCAAAATAGGTCCCCTCTTCAATTAACCAAAGTGATGCACTGTTCATCGCGCCTTGAATTGGAGGCCAAACTAACAGCATTAATAGACCTACAAGTAAAGACAGAACAGCTGAAGCGATTGGAACAAAACGTTTTCCCGCAAAGAAACCGAGGAATGAAGGCATTTCAATATTATGAAAGCGGTTGTAGCTATAGGCTGCAATCAGTCCAACGATAATCCCTCCGAACACACCAGTTTGTAACGTAGGAATACCCAAAACATTTGCAAAACTAGGGTCACTTGCAACCATTTCCGGCGTTACACCCATCCATGTACTCATGACCCGATTCAATACTAAATAGCCAACGAGCGCAGCGAGAGCAGCCGCTCCATCACCAGCTAACCCAATGGCGATTCCAATTGCAAAGATCAGCGCCAAGTTACTAAATATAATACCACCGGAATCTTCCATTACCCTAGCGACCAACTGAATCCAATTAGCATCTAGGAATGGTAGGTACTGCAGCGTCACATCTTGTTGAGCCGCATTTCCTAACCCTAGTAACAATCCTGCTGCTGGCAACATAGCTACAGGAAGCATAAACGCTTTCCCTAAATTTTGTAGAACACCAAAAACTTTCTTCCACATGGTGCAAAACCTCCGAAATTAAGATTTGAAAACCGATAAAGTAAAACTTAGTCTCTGTTTCTCCTGATAACCAGACCCGGTAATGCTGTATAAAACGTTTACAACGAAAAAGACAAATAAAAAAGGCATAAGTAAAAAAAGCATTGAAAGAGCGTACGGGTATACTATACCCACATTCGCTTCGTCCAATCACTTTCTTCACTTATGCCTGATCGAATCAGTAACACGTAAAGGTTATGATTTTTATGTAATTTTCTTTTGTAATCGCTGAAGATGCATCGTCAAATAGATGGCTTCTGCATCATATACTTGTTCTTTCAAGTGCTGTTGCATAATTTTTATCAGTTTCCAAGCCAAATTATAGCATAACGGATACTCGTCTTTCAAGAGGGTAGTGAGTATTTCAGGTTCCTCTACTTTCTCACCTCTTAATACTCGATCGATGGTATATCGCAAGTGACGGACAAGCCTTACATAGTCAATACTTTCTTTATCAATATCTATTTGCAGTTGTTCTTCTATAAGATTGATCAAATGCGTGACTAGCTGAGAATGTTGATTCACTTTCGCTAACTCTTTATTCGTTAGCGCACTGTGAATATGAAGCGTAATAAAGCCAGCTTCTCCTTCCGGAAGACTAATTCCCGTCTTTATTTCTAAAATCTCGATTACTTCTTTTGCGATTTCATATTCAAATGGATAAAGCGTACTCGTTTCAACTAAAAATGGATTGTTTATCGAAAGGCCATTTTCAATCCTGTTTAAGGCAAAAAGCAAATGATCGGTCATTCCGACATGTATATATTCATTGACACTTCCAGACACTCTTTTACTAATATGATTGATCGCTTCAATGATTGCCCCTTGGTGTTTTTCATCGATTTCTGGAAGTAACTTTTTATAGTCTTCCTGTTCTTTTTTTCCGGTCAAAACAAACATCTTATCAGCATTGACTAAAGATATTTCGTCGTCTCTTTTTCGATTGAATCCAATCCCTTTGCCAATTATTACGGTTTCACCATAAGAAGGATGGTTTGCTATGACGACATTATTATTCAAAACTTTATTAATTATAGCTACTCCCATCTGCTTCCCTCTTTCACCCTATAATCTATGTCATCTATGTTAGTCAATTCATTCAATTAAATCAACACGAACAATCCCTCAACCGAATCATTACACCTACCATTTAATGAGGTTTCCTAAAAGAGCGTTAAGACGACACCATAAAATTATGGAGCTTTTAGTCTGAGTCATTGTATCAGAGGAGTTCGCGGATAGTTACCCCTACCAAGAATGCCATACATGCCAACAATACGGGATAAAAAAAAAGAGAACCCGTTAAGGTCCTCTGATCATTTATTAAACTAAGAAAATAAAATAAGCGATAAAGATAACGAACAATCCGTACATGATTGGGTGAACTTGCTTGGCTTTTCCTGTCATAATCATCGTAATCGGATAGAAGACGAAACCACAAGCAATGCCTGTTGCGATGCTGTAAGTTAACGGCATCATGATGACTGTGAAGAAAGCTGGTACTGCAATTTCAAATCGTGACCAATCAATATGTTTCAAACCAGTTGCCATTAGAACACCGACTACGATTAAGGCTGGAGCCGTTACCGCGGATGTTACCACCGATAGAAGTGGGAAAAAGAAAATAGCAAGAATAAATAATAATCCTGTAACGACCGCCGCAAAACCGCTTCGTGCCCCGGCAGCTACACCTGAAGTCGACTCAACATAAGATGTTGTTGTAGATGTTCCTAAAATTGCTCCAGATACGATAGCTAATGAATCCGCAAGCAACCCTTTTCCTACGCGTGGCAGGACGTTATCTTTCATTAATCCTGCTTGCTGAGCAACAGCCACTAATGTTCCTGCTGTATCAAAGAATGCAACGAATAAGAAGGTTAAAATAACAATCAACATCTGACCTGAGAATAGGTCAGGCAAATTCCCGAATGCTTCAAACGCAGCTCCAAATGTAGGAGCAATGCTCGGTGCAGCTCCAACAATTTTCTCCGGAAACGGTACAAGTCCGAAGATCATACCAGCAATCGCCGTAATAATCATACCTAGAAAAACGGCGCTCTTAATACCTCTCGCCATTAAAATAACTGTAATAACAATACCAAAAACCGCAAGAAGTGTGTTACCTGAAGTCAAGTCACCTAACCCAACAAGGGTGGCATCGTTCTTAACAATAATGCGTGAGTTTTGAAAACCAACAAATGTGATAAATAAACCAATACCTGCTCCAACCGCAAATTTAAGCTCCGCAGGAATTGCATTTATTATTTTCTCACGAATCCCCGATAAAGAAAGGATAACGAAAATAATTCCAGAAATCAGTACACCTGTTAACGCTGTTTGCCACGGAATACCGAATCCGAGTACAACTGTGAAAGCAAAGAAGGCATTTAGCCCCATGCCTGGAGCAAGTGAAATCGGATATCTAGCAATAACCCCCATAAGGATCGAACCGATACCTGCCGCTAATGCTGTCGCAACGAATACTGCACCATAATTCATTCGTAGTTCATCAGGATATCCTTCAATGCCCTGAAGTGTTAAAATACTTGGATTTACCACTAGAATATAAGCCATAGCTAAGAAGGTTGTCAGACCCCCAATTATTTCTCGACGATAATTCGTGCCAAGTTCTTGAAATTGAAAATACTTTTTCATCGTTCAGTCTCCCTTAAATAAATTCAACACTAACCAAAAGCCTCACTTCTAACCGAAACGATGCTTACCTGCAAATTATGTAAAGGGTTTTAAAGAGTTAGGTACACTCCATCGGTTATGCGTATCCTTCACTTCGTAGTCAAGCTATTTTCGGTAGCTCGGTAGAAACTTTTGGGCCATATCCCCAATATTATACGGCGAATAAATAGTATCTATTAGAGGATGTTCAAAAAGTTCGGTACAAAAGCTTGCGAATTGCATCAAAGCTCTATCTTTCATCGAACTGCTCGGCTCCTTTTTGAACACACACTATTAATAATTTACTTTTCAATTGTACTAAAAGTGATAATAGCTGTCAACAAAAAAACGAACGTTGTTTCTCTCAAGAAGAAACAACGTTCGTTTATAAGCTATATAATCTTTATTTCAAATCGGAAAAATTCAGTATCTTTCGTCTACTCCCATTCAATCGTTGCAGGTGGTTTACTTGTAATATCATAAACGACACGGTTTACATGGTTTACTTCATTAACAATTCTCGTTGAAATAAGTTCAAGAACATCCCAAGGGATACGAGCCCAATCTGAAGTCATACCATCGATTGAAGTGACAGCGCGAATACCAATTGTATGGTCATACGTACGCGTATCTCCCATAACACCAACACTACGAATATCCGGAAGAACGGTAAAGTACTGCCAAATTTCACGATCCAGACCAGCTTTACTTATTTCTTCACGCAAAATATAGTCAGATTCACGTACAATTTCTAGCTTGTCCTCTGTGATCTCTCCTAATACACGAATTCCTAATCCAGGACCTGGGAATGGTTGACGCCAAACGATTTCATCAGGCATACCCAGTTCTGTTCCAAGTGCACGTACTTCATCTTTGAACAGTGTGTTTAGCGGTTCAATCAGCTTGAACTGCATATCTTCAGGCAGACCACCAACATTGTGATGCGATTTAATCGTTTGTGCTGTTGCTGTACCACTTTCGATAATATCTGTATAAAGAGTACCTTGAGCAAGGAATTCAATTCCTTCTAATTTCGTTGCTTCATCATCAAATACATAGATAAACTCATTCCCAATAATTTTACGTTTTTTCTCAGGATCAGAAACGCCTTCAAGCTTAGAAAGGAAACGTTCTTTGGCATCCACTTTAATAACATTCATTTGGAAGCCGTCGCCCAGCATTTTCATAACGCCTTCCGCTTCGCCTTTACGCAATAGACCATGATCAACGAAAATACATGTTAATTGGTCTCCGATTGCTTTATGAATAAGCACCGCAACAACAGATGAATCCACTCCACCGCTTAGGGCACACAAAACTTTTTTGTCGCCTACTGTTTGACGAATTTTTTCCAACTCAATTTCAATGAAATTTCCCATAGACCAGTCACCTTTACAGCCACAAACATCAAACACGAAGTTTTTCAAGATGTCGTTTCCGTAAACAGAGTGACGAACTTCTGGATGGAATTGTACTGCGTAGAGCTTTCTTGATTCATCGCTCATCGCCGCAATTGGACAAGATGCATTCGTTCCATCAATTGTGAATCCTTCTGGAGTTTCCACAACAAGATCTCCATGACTCATCCAGACAATTTGTTCTTTAGGTAGATCCTTGAATAGTTTTGAATCGTTTTGAATAGCGAGCGTCGCTTTACCATATTCACGGTTCTTTGCTTGTTCAACTTTTCCACCGAAATGCTTCGTCATCAACTGCATACCATAACAAATCCCGAAAATCGGTAATCCTAGTTCAAAAATGCGCTCATCACACCCAAAAGCAGATGCGTCGTATACACTATTCGGCCCACCAGAGAAAATAATTCCAGTTGGATTTAATTTCTGAATTTCTTCTACCGTAATAGTATGGGGATGTAATTCACTGTACACGCCAAATTCACGAATACGTCTAGTGATTAATTGATTATATTGACTGCCGAAGTCTAATACGACAATCATTTCCTGGTTCTGTAAGTCTGTTTTCCCCGTCACTATTGTCACCTCATTTGATATATTCACTTCTTTACAGAAGCGGTTTGTTCTTATTATTTCAAAAATGTAAAAATAAAACACAAAAAAGCTAAACTCCACCTTAAAAAGTCTAAAAAGGCAGAATTCTAGCTGTTACACTGAAACATCTGCCTTCATAGTCAAATCATTTACGGTGATTCGGTAGAGACTTTCGATCCATATTATCGAGGATATATGAAGGGCTCGTATTTGAATGTTTCAATTGTACCAACATGTTAAAAACATGGTCAAGAGGTTGTCTCTTTAATTAAATTTTCCCACAATTCTCGATACTGCCTCCAAGCTTGGTTTTCCTGATCCCCGCGGTATAAAATTCTTTCGTATTCCTTCGTCATTTGCTGCATATTATCATTAGACATACGATAGACACGATCAACATAAACCGCGTATTCTCGCAATGTTTGGCCTTCAGGTCGCGGTACACCAGCGCGATTCAATTGCTTGAGGAGAACGTTATAAGCACTTGTAAATGTATCCGTACCATTTTTCCCTTTATATCTTGTAATAAATACATATGGTAGCCATTTTCTTCTCGATTGATAAAGCAAGAAAGCAAGAAACATCACACCTACAAGACCAATTGCTGTATTTCGCAAAATGATCTTCCAAGAAATATCACCTGATCCAAAAGATGCTGATTGATCCGATTTATCCGTATCTGGAAGTGTTTTTTTATCGGGCTGAGTTGGCTCTCTTTTTTCCGGAGTCGTCACAGCCGTATTATGGTCATTCTCGTTAGCTTGAGTAGTCAAAGAAGCATCATAAAACTGATTTGTATTATTAAAGCCTTTTGTTGGCTCAAATGGAACCCAGCCAACCTCAGGAAAATAAACCTCTACCCATGAATGAGCATTATTATTCGTGATCATATAAACGGATTCACCGTTTTTTATCGTTGCCACACCATCAGAATAACCTTTTGCCCAGCGTGCCGGAATGTCGAGTGAACGTAATAGAACAACCATTGCTGTAGAGAAATTATCACAATACCCCCGCAGTGTTTCAAATAGGAATTGATCCACATAATCCTGTTGCTCTTCTGGATAAGGAATATCTTGCTTATCATACACAAACTCAGGACCATCAAAATGATTTTCAACAGCTTTTACCTTGTCATACCAATTATCTTTATTACTAGTGATCTCTAACGCTAAATTACGAATTCTTTCAGGTAGGTTCCTTGGCAACTGTGTATAAATACCTATAATGTCTTCAGGAACATCATTTGCAGATGTAACCTTTTTTAAATAATTTCTATCAAATGTTTTAAGATAATAATTCACTTCATAATCCGTAAGCTTGATCCTACCCCAATTTTTCGATTGAGCTGTCAATAAATTCGTCGAGTCATTAAAAATATACTGATCTGTTTCTTCAGCTGAAACTCTTTTAAGTAAACTAGGAGTAGGATATGGAACGTGATTGTAGAACTGCTCCATTTTAACGGACGCCTTTTGTTCTTGAAGCTTTATTCCAGGTAATTCTGTATCTGTAAGATCCACCATATCCTGATCATTTTCATACTCTGTCAATTCTCCTGGATAATCAAGCCTTGTCCAGCCCTTGCCAGTGTAATAATACTTGTTCTCCACCTTCCAATAGTGTCGAGTGGGAGTATCTGCATAAAAAACAACTGCATGGTCGTCAGAAATTGAACCACCTAGTTGGGTATCATTTTCTCCATACCCAGTACGCTTGCTTCCTGCTGATTTCGAATCTCCTGTTGTTTTAGTTGAATAGGATATAATAAATGGAACAGGATCTGGCCATTGGGGGTTTAGTTTCGGTGCTGCAAAACCAATTGTCCCACTAAACAACAGCATAATTGTTAATGGAATAAGCCATCTTCGTAAACCATCAATAGACACTGTTAATCTTTCCTGTTCAAATAAACGGAAAAAAGCGAGCAATCCCAGTACAGCAAAACCAATGATAACAACCCGAACAATGGAACCATCCGCATCATACGGGGTAAACGTATCAAGAACCGCTAAAAAAACAATGGTTAGCAGAAAAAATAAAAAAAGATTTCGACGGACAGCTACCCAGTAATGAATTAAATATGAAATGAGCCAAATCAAAACAAAAAACAATAAGGTTCTGAAGCTGTTTGTTAATAACATCCAGTCCACTTTCACCATTCTTGAAATATTCATTTTCATATCACTTATAAGTTCCCCAATCCAAGCGAGTTCAAAAAGTGAAAACTGCGAATATAAATATTGAATGGAAACAGTTGTATATACCACAAAAATCATTATTCTTACAACCCAATGCACCTGTAAAAAGTACGAAAGCAAAGAAAGACACATAAATACAATAAACACGCCCATATTATCGGTATCTGTCAGTTGATTAACCGGCTGTAGCCATTCCCATAACAACAAAGTGCCGTATCCGTATAAAACCACTTTCAACAATATATCGAGTAGACTAGTTCTTTGAATCATTGAGCCATCACCTCGACTAATCCAGATTCAAAATGTCCCTGCTCCAAATAACTAACTCTCATCCCTCTTATATAGGCGGATCGCTTTGCAAAAAGATCTTCAGCTGCTAACTGTCCTTCTTTTTTTATACAAACTATCGTAATGGACTGGTTCATTTTATACGCACTGATTTGTTCCACCATTCTTTGATCCAAATGCGAAGTAATCAAGATGATCGCTACATTTTGAGATAATACGGTTTGATGTGATCCAAGCAAGGAACTTAAACTCCCTTTTTCATCTGCTTCTGTTTTGGCAAGTCGGTAAAGGATTCTTTGGAGCTGTCCATCTCCACCTCGGATCGGTAGTGGCGCCTCATGCATCGCCGAACCTGCATAGCCAACTAGTATCCCTTTCTTCAGAAGAACATGCGCGAAGGAGGCAGCAAATACTACCGAATCTTCAAAGGACTCTGATGAAGCTTCATCCAGGACCAAATATACATCATGACTTTTCTGTTCTTCAAATTCCTTGGTCATAATGGCATTCTTATTGGCTGTCGCTTTCCAGTTAATCCATGACATTTGGTCACCCGGCTGGTATTCTCGAACTCCACTGACAATTGAATGCTCTCTTTGCATCTTTTTTACAGACCCTGCTTCTCCTTGATTAAAGAAATTCTCCAATTGCTTATACGACAAATCATAATAAGCAGGCCAGACTAGGACTTTTTTGGGAAGATCATAATTGGCTTCCTTTTCAAATAATCCAATCATATCTCCAGTTTTCAGACGGATCGCAGACAAGCCGTGCTCCCCTCTTGGAAGATTATGAAGCAAAAACGTAATCGAAAATGATTTCCGGAACCAAGGGAAAATGAACGCCTTCTTCATGGACGTGTTTTTGCCTAATCGGCCATTAAGCTCTTCTTCCACTAGAAGAAATAACAACGGGAAGCGGTCTTTTCGTGTGATTTCAATTCTGGCTTCAATCGATTCCCCTGTTCTGAGTTCCGTTTTATCTAACGATCTTGTTACCGTGAACTTGTGGATAGGATAGAAAAACAGCCCTATCGAATAAAGGGCAAATGGTAGAAACGTATAGAACAGAAACCAACTGAGAAAACCTCCCTGAAACATCGCAAACCCAAATGCCAAGACCACCAAACTAATAAGCACTACAACCTTTGCATAAGGTCTCATTTTCTCTACCAACGATTTCATCATTAATTCACAGCCCTTTTTACTGGTACAGGAATATTATCAATAATTTCAGCAACCACCTGCTCAGCTGTAATCCCTTCGTACTTCGCTTCAGATTTCAAGATAAGGCGATGCGATAACACAAATGGGGCAAGATATTGAACATCGTCCGGCAACACATAATCCCGGTCATATAATAGAGCGTAGCTTTGAGATGCTTTCATTAAGGCAATCGAGCCACGAGGACTCGCACCTAAATATACACTGCGATGCTGGCGCGTTGTTTGTGTCATTTCAACAATATAATGCTTAATCGCATCATCGACAATAACCGCCTTTGACTCTTGCTGCAAACCGCGTAGTTCAACCAATGACATAACGGGTCCAAGACTATCAAGCGGTGAAGCCAAACGCGCACGATTCAAAACTTCCACTTCTTCAAATATATCTGGGTATCCCATTTTCATTTTTAATAAAAAACGATCAAGTTGAGCTTCAGGAAGAGGGTACGTTCCTTCATATTCGATAGGGTTTTGTGTTGCCATAACAAAGAATGGTTGCTCCAGCACTCTCGTTACACCATCAATCGTCACACTTGCCTCTTCCATCCCTTCTAATAAGGCTGACTGAGTTTTCGGAGATGTTCGATTAATCTCGTCAGCCAGGATAATATTCCCCATAATCGGCCCAGGACGAAAAGTAAATTCTTGCTCCCTTGGATTATATATGGAAACGCCTGTTACATCAGACGGCAGCAGGTCAGGTGTGAATTGAATTCGTTTAAAGTCTGCACTGATTGACTTGGCCAGCGCACGAACCATCATCGTCTTACCTACACCTGGAACATCTTCCAATAAAACATGACCTCCCGAAAGTAAAGCCACTACACTTAATTCTGCTATATCTCTTTTCCCAATAATAACCTTCTCGATATTACGTATCACTTCATTTAACTTTGGGTGCTTTCCTTCATATGTCATACCTTACCTCCTGTGATTCATCCCTTATCGATTTTCAAAAGATCTGAAAAAAACAACTAACCTTTTCATCCTATCGACACAATTCATTTAAAATTACTTTAACTTAAACTACATTCGACGATTCCCTTTCTAACCCTTCTTTTTCCAATATATTTACAAACTTTACATAATGGCCTTACCCAGTAGAGTTGAGCATATTTCGCATCAAAATGAGTTTTATCAAACTGGAAGGAAAATGATGGATCTTTCATTCAACATATATCACAATTGCACAAATTTTCAAATTTTTAGATCTAGTAAACATATGTATTAGTAAACATCACAAAAAGTATGACTTTCTTATCGGAATTATATGGTAAACTATTGATAAGTGAATATAATCTTGCAGAAAAAAGGTGCTGAACTTTCAGCTTAATAGGGAATTCGGTGAAGAACCGAAGCTGTTTCCGCAACTGTAAGTGCGATGAAATAAGGATATGCCACTGTTTTATTTAACGGAATCGGACGTAGCACGCAATCCGTTATATAAAATGGGAAGGACCTTAAAGTAAATGGATGCACAAGCCAGGAGACCTGCCTTCTTTCCATCGTATTATACTCTTCGGAAGATAAGAGGATTGTACGGCAACTCTCATCTTTTCTTTCCAACTGGATATGTAGGATGGTGTGCCGCCCAATTTTCTTGGTCGGTTTTTTTGTTATAAAAAACGATTTCAAGGGCTATTCACTCTATTCATCATATAAGGGGGATTACATTTGGCAAAAAAAGATTTCCGTTTTATGTGTTACCCGTACATGCGCGAATCCGCTTCAACAGTGGACTTCGAGATCAGGACTGACTCCTTGACATCTCGTATTGGCTTAGCTTGTGCATTTACTAAAGACGTACCTGTTGTACACAAAGATTTAATGTACTTACTCGACATGGGCTATAATCTAAACGGCTCAGTACGCGGACGATTAGGTATCACGCAAGAAGACTTAGATCGCCTAAGTGGTATGTATGATTTTTATACAGCAGAGGTCAAAGACTCTATCGGTACTTTTGTCTTGCCACAAGGAACTCCCGGTGCCTGTATTTTGCACACTTGCCGCAGTGAAGCGAAGAAGTCAGTAAGAGCGCTACATAAAGTGAGTCTTGAAAGAGAAGTTCCTAAAATCCTGTTCGATTACGCTCATTTACTAGCAAACGTTTTATTCGTTATGGCCGTCTATGTAAATAAACAACTTGGTGTTGAGGAAATCCCTCACGAGAGTATATGTTATGACATTAAATCGACGAAAAAATAATACATCCATCCATTAATAGGAATGAGAAATGAGGAGAACACAATGAAAAAATTCATACGGAACAATTGGTTACTTGCACTAATGCTTTCTTTTATTTTAGTACTTGCTGGCTGTGGGAATAATAATCAAACAGCACCAAGTAAGGATAATGCCCCTGCAAGCGAAATTAAAAAAGAAAAAGACCAGTCCTATTCAGTAACTGATGATCTTGGCGACAAGATCACCTTTGATAAAGTACCTGAAAAAGTGATCTCCCTTCAACCCAGCAATACAGAAATTCTCTTTGCTCTAGGAGCAGGTGAAAAAGTAGTTGGGGTCACAGATGTTGATAACTATCCAAAAGAAGCTGCCGATATTGAATCTGTTTCTGATTCAATGAATATTAACGCAGAGAAAATAATTGCGTTAAACCCAGACGTCATCATCGCCTATACAATTGGCGACGAAGCTACTTTACAGCCGCTGAAAGATGCGGGAATCCCAATCTTTGTCATTGCATCTGCTGCTACATTTGAAGATGTTTACGGAGACATTCAGCAAATTGCAGAAGTAATGGGCGTCAAGGAGAAAGGGAGCGAAATCGTCGATACAATTAAAAACCAAGTTGCAGCTGTCATTGAAAAAACAGACTCTATTAACGAAAAGAAAAGTGTCTATTTAGAAATAAGTCCTGCTCCAGAAATCTACACACCTGGAAAGAAGACATTTCAACAAGAAATCCTTGCAAAAGCGGGTGTAACCAACATATTTGAGGATCAAGAAGGTTGGATCAAAGTTTCTGAGGAAGAAGTTATTAAACGCAACCCTGCTGTCATCACAACAACTGCCGGTTTTATTGAAAAACCTGAACAAGAAATTAAGAGCCGTACAGGCTGGGACCAACTTACAGCCGTTAAGGAAGACAAAGTATACTACTTAAATGAAGACGTGATGTCCCGTCCAGGACCACGTATTGGTGAAGCTGTCGAGCTTGTTGCCAAAACCGTTTACCCAGATCTATTTAAATAAGATCGATACAAATCCTCTTTATTGAATGACAACCAGGAGGAACCAAATATGCTGAAACGCTTCTTTTTCAGTAGCATTGCTCATATTCTTAAGGCTCATCCAGACAATCACAGAAAACGTAAAGAACAGAAAAGGCTGCCCCGCGGGACAGCCTTTTCTGTTCTTTCTATCTTGAATCTTCTACCTATTTCGGTCCATTCTTCATTTATCTAAAAACGAATCATAGTCATTTGACATATCAATCTCATCATTCTACCTCCACCGTTCAAACCATTTCCGAATTTTTTCTTTGTTACGTTCAAGAATTTTCTTGGACGTCGTATTTTCCTTTTGTTTTTTCCATTCAAAGAAGCTGGCAAGCGCGATAAGAACGATACCGCCAATGATCAAGTAGAGCCACCATGGCAGATTACCCCATAGGTGATTGGTGTTCATATAGATATTTAACAAAATAGTCCCTGTCCCCGCTAAGAAATACGATTTATATTTCACAATAAATCCGAAGATGATTGCGACTAATGCCAACGTACCAATTACCAATGCATCATATACGGTATTTCCTTGTAGTGCATCCATGATTAATACTAAAAATAACAAAGGAACAATAACTAGTTCGATGGTTTGCGTCGTATGCCCATCAGCGAATACTTTTCTCAGCAATAATGTGCTGATGATAAACAATGGAAGAATCGTGACTTCTGTTGCTACGAGAGTAGGAATGTTAAATTGATTGATAATAACATAATATGGATATAAGCTTAATACGACTGCTGCTGTAAGATAGATTTTCTTTTCTAATTGATCTAAAGTGAAAGCCCGCATGACAAGTAAATAGCCGCTGACTAAGCAGGCTGCGATGATTTCTAACGCGGGGTAACTTTCCACATTCGAAAAAATACGCCAGTTAATTGTCAACACATACAGAAACCCTACGATTCGATACACATCAATCACTAGATACGTCTCTTCTTTTCGAACCATTCCGCGGAAAAACACCTTGCTCATCCAAGTCATCACACATAATGCAACGAACAACAACACAGTACCTGCAAGTATTGATAACTCGTTTGCATAGCGCACATAAAACAAGAATGTTAGCATCAGCGGGATCGCAATAAAATGTTCCCACTTCCGTTTCATCATTAAATAGATCGCAAACGCGGCTTGAATGGTGAAAAGTACAACTGAAAGTACATTCAAGTTGCTAGAAAAACGGAATATATTCCAATCTGACAAATAAACAAGGAGGTCCAGATTTAAGAATACTAGTAAATAATAATCAATCATCCGTTTCCATTCTGGATTCACTCGACTCCAAAGAATCGTTATCAAAGCTGCCGTAATTGTGCAAGTAAATATTAGATAGTCGAAAAGCTTATATTCCTGAAAAACAAGCAAGACTTGTAACTGAAGAACTATAAATCCAATGTACGTGAATGTAAAACGCTCCCACACAATCGTTGTCCTCACTGCGCTGACCACATAAAGACTGAGCGGTATTAAGTAGAAATACATATTTGCACCTGTCACACTTATATAAAGATAACCAAGTGCCGCCACAAGAAGGTTGGTCAGATGGCTGAACCAAAAGAAATAATTTCTACCCATCTTCGAATATTCCCCTACATATACTGACAAAACATAGAACAATAATGGTCCTAAGAATAGGTATGACATCCAGATATATTCATTCTCAAATTTGAAAATGGCCCAGATGGATGCATACACACCGGCGCTTGTATAAACAACCGGAATCCATAGAAGATGATGGCGATATAAATAGACGGACAGAACTTGGATTGCTGCTGAAACCATCATTAAAGCGGTAATTAGAATGGCTTGCAATGTTCCAAAATAGAGTGTCATAAACGACACCATTGATAGGACCTGACCGGTAATAACAAAGATATTAAAAAAGCTTTTATACGATTTTTGCAAGAAATAGCCTAGCCCGATTAAAAGCAATGCGACAATCATGACATGTAAACTAAATGGAATATTAAAGTCATACCATCTGCTTGTTTCACTTATATACAGATACAAAATGAGCAATGAACCCGCTAGGGATAACGGAAAACCATACGTACTAATATCCTTCATCCATTTTTCTGTCACTTTATTATGACTGAAGAATAATAAACCAGATATCGCGGCTAGAAAGAGGCTGACGATTAACCAATCTCCATTCACCATATTGATAAAAGTCAAAAACAGCATCACACTACTTGAAAGAATCCCTACACTCGAACGGAAAACTTCTATTTTTTTTGCGACATTATATACAAACAGCCCTAAATAAAGGAGGATTTGAAGCACAAATAAGAAACTAGAGTGCACTGTAAAGGTCCATCCAAATGCCCAGCCAAGATAAACAAGTGAAAGATTAAATAAGACGATTGCTGGATAAGTAAACACGACTTTCTTCGTTTGAATGGCTAAGAATACATATTGTGCGGCTAGAAGGATTAGTGCAATGAAAATCTGTGCATAGCCTTCTCCAAACACTTGTGCATTCACATAGGCAAATACAAGTACACTACTCGCAATGCCCGTAT
Organism: Paenibacillus sp. FJAT-29882; assembly: GCF_001510645.1. Lineage (GTDB taxonomy): Bacteria > Bacillota > Bacilli > Bacillales > DSM-1321 > Peribacillus. The sequence continues at coordinate 17,150 of NZ_LMVB01000008.1, forward strand.
ACACAAAGCTTCTCGATACTTCTTCATTTCTTTTAGCCATAAATAAAGAAAGAACAATGAACATGATCGGAAGCATAGCAAAAGCAATAGAAGTGAAGTCACTCAATACTGCCGCGTTCAAGACAAGATGGATATAGCCATAGCTGAATACAAGACTAAATGCAAAATTGTAATACTTTTGATTGTATTTTATCGTGAACACTAGGAATTGCAGGGATGTTAAAAGCAAAGTAAATGAATACAATACTGTGCTTGAAGCTAGTGTAAACACGACAAATGCTTCGACGAAAATTTTAAATTGGATGAAGTAAAATAAATAGGGTTTGAATACAGCCAATTGTTGATGACTTTTCAAACGATCCATGTACCATAAAAATAATAAGTTAAACAACACGAGTAGAATAAATAATGTTTCTGTAGTTGGCGCCACATAGGTAAACCCGAAAAGACTTGCTAACGCAAAGGTTATCAATGAAAGGATGGTAAATAATTTCGAAGCAAAGTGCTTAGCAATTACAAAATAAATGGCCAAACAAATCGCTCCGCCGATCAACCCCAATAACCCTCTCCCCTCACCTTGCAGCGATAAATACTCTCCAAATATCCGATAATATGAAGCTGATAATATCGTAATTGGAATGAACAGACTTGCGAGCGTTAGGAAAGCAAAGGCCGTTTGTTTAATTTTTAATTTAAAGGCGATAAAAGCCATCCCAAAGAAAAACACGGACACCATGCTAATACAGAATACTTTCAGAACAGCATTCAATGCTCCCCACGTTGACGTCGCTAAGATAAGACCGCCGAACAAGAGAAGAATCACACCCATCACCAAGACAAGTGTTATATTTCTTTCCCGTATTCGCTCTGCTGACTTTGCAGGTTTCACAACAGGTTGCTGTTGAATGACCATCCTAGGTTCAGGGCTAGCCATTGGCGTTTGTACTGGATCTTGAATTAATTTTGGAGCGTGCTCTTTAGTTTGCTGTATGTTATGTGGAGCTTCATTCGGAATCGCGCTCGATTGAACCATTTCTTCTTTTTTCTCTTGCTTTTCCATTACTGCTACTCGCTGCAGAAGCTGGTGATAATGCCGTTCATACGCACTACTAAGTCTTATGTAATCCGATTTGGGAATCAATCGTTTTTCTCTTAGTATCTTAAGTTCATCATGAAAGATATCTCGCTTCTTTTCAATTGGAATATTGTCATTAGAATCCGTCACAATAAGCCCCCTTCCTCTGAAAACTCTACTACTATATTATAGAAAATTATACACAACCATTCCTAATTTTGGAATAAAAATCAAATCGTTGGGATAAAGTGAAACTTCAATAAGTGGGGGTTTTACTGCCCGTTAATGCGAGATAAAGCTCATTAATCAATCGATTGATTAAATGCGTCGCAAACTCACTCATCTCCTCGGTTCAGTTATGTATGCAGTGAGAATAATTTGTAAAAATTTGCTAATAGCATATTTAACGTACTAAACTCCTACAGATCATCCCTACTATTGGCATTACAGTCGAATCAATGAAGAATATTTAATTAATCAATCGATTGATTAATTTATTAAAAAAATCGTTTATTTTCTTACTCGAACGATGATTGAATGACGAATTACTTGTCGATATTTGTGCTTAATCATGCCTTCGCACAACAATCTTTTCATCACATAATAGTCAATAATACCCATATGTTAAATAGACTAAAATCATACATTTTGATTATATAGCCCTGTTTTTTTCCATGATATAGTAGAAGTAAGTGCTTTTTTGAGATAAGTTCATTTCATTCAATCACTAATGGAAAAGAGGTGACCAATAGATGTCTTTAGCTTATTATTATAGTTTATTGAGGTTGAAAGAAGAGCAACTTCAACGTCTTCAGGTGTGTAATGGTGAATTGAAGTCTAGCCAACAGGATTTTACCCATCATGAAAGATTAGTGTCGGAACCTGAGCTTTCTACAAACACATGGAACGGAACACTCGCTCATACATTTGATGATCGGAGAGCAACAGGAATGTTAACAAGCTATCGCGATATAAGTACCAATCAATTCAACTCCGTATTCACAACCTTGTCTGATAGAATCCAACAAATTCAACTAGAGATCATTTCAATTAAACAGACTATCGCCGCTCTAGAAGCAGCAGAACGGGAAGAGAAAATTGCACGTTAAACATGACTTCTTATTAAAAATCCCAATATTATTTTGATAAATAAAATAGATGAGGTGGTATGTTCATTGAGTTCTGAAATTAAAATGAAATATAGCGATGTAAAACAAACACTCTCAAAGTTACACTCATCCTCCAGCGCTCTCCAAACTAGTTTCCCTTCATCAATAGGGGGAAATAATGTTCTTGATGTAGTGAAACAACTTAACAACCTCAACAAGCTTCTTCAGCAAGTAGGAGACTCATATAAAGCCTTACTCCTTCAAAATGAAGAGGCAACCCGCAGTTCTGTCAAATTCATGAGCGATATAGATCATCAGCTTTCATCCTATCGTCAACTACCCACCACTTAGATTCTAACGAATCTTGAAGTGGGGGCTTTTAAAAAGCCTTTGGTTGTCTAGCCTAAGTTTTACGAAAACTACGTTGGTATGGTGATCACACCCTTGGATGATTCCCTAGTCCATTGCTCTGTGTAGGCTCTGTAATAGTTCTGAATGGGGAGGAACGGTCAACCTAGTTTGGCGGTTTTACCGCAAAGCCATTCCAACATTGGCGAAGGGAAACGAACTCCAAAAGGAGGGAATACGTCATGTTCGTATTCATACTTAATAAGCATGAGGAAGCCTTAATGCCGTGCAAACCAAGAAAAGCGAGACTCTTACTCAAACAAAAGAAAGCAAAAATCGTAAGCTATCAACCATTTACGATCCAACTACTATATGGAAGCAGTGGCTATAAACAATCGATTAATGTTGGTATAGATTTAGGTGCTAAACACACAGGGATAGCGGTTACGACTAATGACAGAGTACTTGCCAAAGGAGAGATGGAAGTACGTCAAGATGTTAAGAGTTTACTAGAAACAAGACGTATGTACCGAAGAAGTAGACGTAACCGAAAATGCCGATATCGAAAGCCGCGATTTGACAACCGTAAGCGTCACGAAAACTGGCTACCACCAAGTATACAATGTCGCCTAGATAACACGTTTCACTGGATCGATACGTTTTTATCTCTTGTACCCAATCCTGTGTTAACGATCGAAGTGGGTAAGTTTGATATTCAGAAGATCATGAATCCTGAGATACAAGGTGAAGAGTATCAGCAAGGGCAAACACTTGGCTATCACGATGTCCGTTACTTTGTATTCGCAAGGGACAGTTATACATGTCAAGTGTGTAAGAAAAAGGGCGGTATTTTGAATACACATCATATTGTGTATCGTTCACATAGAGGAAGTGACCGAGCTGATAATTTAATTACAGTATGTACAGATTGTCATACGCATGAGAATCATCAAAAGGGTGCAATATTGTGGATGTGGATGGAAGAAGGCAAAAAATTACCTTCATACAAAGAGGGGACGTTTATGAATATCTTCCGTAAACGAGTATTTACAAAGTATCCCAAGGCTAACGTGACGTATGGGTCAGTCACTACACCACGAAGGAAAGAGTTAGGATTAGAAAAAACTCATGCGAATGATGCGGTTGCGATCAGTAGAATAGAAACGATTCAGCAAATGAGTGATTCTATCTTCTTCATCAAGCAATTTCGTAAGAAAAAACGTTCGTTGCATGAGGCCACAGCTAGAAAAGGTCGGAAGACGAAGAATATCGAGAGCAAGCGAAACAAAAAAAATGTGAAACAACTGAAAGGATTGTATCTGAATGATCGAGTACGAGTGTATGAGCGAATTGGATATATTACGGGCTTTACGGGAACAGGTATGGCATATGTCAAAGATATTCATGGGAGCTACATCACGAAGCCTAATAAGTCGTACAAACAGGTTAATCTAAAAGATTGCGAGCTTCTCAATCACAATAATAACTGGCAATACGTGGAGAATCTTTCGGCAACGCCTAACCGAAATTCATCCCCTCCCTACTGACTTTGTTCCTTGAGGAAGGGACTTCTTTCGGGAAGCTGCTAAAACTTAAGTAAGCGGCGAAAGCACACCATGGTAGGCTAGGGATATTTCATAAAGTATTCAAAATAACGCCATCCAATCACTTCGTCAAACACGAAAAGATGCTAAAAGGGTCAGAATTCACGAGGATGTCCCAAAAGCAAAGGGTCGGACCTCGCAACGACTAAATACAGTATAGGATAAGTGAATGAAACACTATATACTGATTTAGAGTGCGAGGTCTGACCCTTTTGAGACATCCTCAACGTAGGTTGACCCTTTCCTTATTGGACACTAGGTGAAGCTACTCTTGAACTTGCTTGCTGTGAACCATCTTTGGAATAAGTATGACAAGCAAGATTAGCAAACCTATTATTAGTAAGCCAATGTATAAAATCATGATTTTATAATTCTGCTTTTCCGTTTGCTGCATTTTATCTTCATGATAATATCTTTTCACATTTTCATCGGTAAAAAGTTGTAGCTGTGAGGCCCGTGATACGATTGTATTCGTTTCAATATTCATATCTGTAAACAACTGCGCTTTTACTTTTTCAAGCGGATTCGAATTATTTTTTTTAAAAGTAAGCTCTTGCACCTCTTTAGGTATCGATTTCTTATTTTCATACAATGACTCATCATGAAGATAATCGGTGTTTTCCTTAAATTCTTTCTTCTCATACGTATTTGGTGTCAAATCATCAATACTTGACTCTGCTCTGGCTGAATCCGCATCTGTAAATAGGATACAGATGACCAAAAACATCAGCAATACAAGGATTTTACCATTAAGCCTCATGAGCCTGTTCCTCTTCCGAAGTAAAGACGCTTTTTAAGGTCCGTATCACATACGGAATGATGGAAAGCAGCAGGATCATACCAAGTAACACGATAATTGCCGTTATAAAAAGAGAGTCTGTTCCATACTGGATCGACATATACACCTGAGACATTGGATCTTGATAATCGATATTCGGTGCTGTAAGAGCAAGTAATGGACTAATGAAAAACATGACAAGACCTACACTTGCCAGCCAACCAGTCCAAGTACTTATGGAAAAACAAACAAATACGACTGTCGAAGCTGCCGTTAGAAGGAGAATCGTAAAGATTGACCATTCAATCGCACGTTCCTCTCCGAGCGGATAAATATTCAAGCCGAACAAGCTAATGATTAAGCCTACAATCAAATTTAATAAGACAAACATAGATCCTTTTACGAGCATTGGTGCATCTTTAAAATAATAGCTAAAATAACCAATTAACAAGCTACTTATTAAAACGATCACTAGCACCACTACTGGAGGCACTTTCTTTGTTTCTTGCTTCGAAATAGCATTCCCGCTTATTTCAAGCGGATTGGATAAATGGTCATACACGACGCCATTTTTCTGACCATCTACAAATGTATTGCCAAGCAGATTAAAGATATCATTCCTAACCAGTGTTGTTGTATCAACATTCGCCGTCCATTTATCATTCAGTTTATTGGCATCTTGCTGCACGCCTTGAACCTTTGTTTGAAGCTCATCCGTAAATTGGACGATATTCCCCTGACTTTCACCAAGTGAGTCCATTAGTTGATTCATCATAATCATTTCCTGACCAATTCCCTTGTGATGGATAACGACTGTATTACCGTCTTCTCCATTACTCGGAATCGGCGTATCAGTAGACATAAGCTGAACTTGATTCATAACCGTGTTCGCACTCTCATCTAATGAAGCTAGATCTTCCAAAATGGCTGCCTGTTGCTCCCCCATTTTGTTACTATATTCTGTAAAGAATCTAGTAAAGTAATCTTGCAATCCTGTCAGCTTCTCTCCTGTGAAAGGCATATCAGCTGATAGCTTATCCCATATATTCTGCTCCTGTTCATTAACCCCTAGCATTGGATCCACTTTTTCTAATAAGTGCGTTAAGCTCTCTGGATTTCCTGCTAAACTATTTTGTAATGTTTCCTTATACTGAACGAGAGAAGAATGATATTTCAGAAGGGTTTCTGGACTTCTATAATAAATTTCTTCATTAAATATAGGTTCTAATTTTCTCTTTCTTTCCCCCGTTAAAGCTTCTAATCCCAGGATTTCCTGTTCTTGTTTTTCAATTTCTACTACTGCAGTTTGAAAGTTGTCTAACGGTGAATTGAGTTGATTTAATAAACTTTGGTTCACCTCCGCTAGTCTATTATACTCTGTAGCTAGCGTTTCATTTTTCTTCACCAATTCATTATTAACCGCTTTTAGTTCATCGACTGTTTTTTGCAGCGGATTTTCTGCTTGATCAAATGCGGCAAGCTTTTGTTCTACTTTTGACAGCCTTCCTGCTATTTCTGGCAATTGATTAATGCCCGCCGTGACCTGCTCTGGTTTAGGATCGGCAATGGCTTCAAGAGATCCTTTCAATCCATTAAGCTCATTCGTAATAACTTGCAGTTCATTCCTCTCTTCATTCAAACCTGGAGTTTGAATGGAACTGTCATTAGCTGCAGAAACAGTTCCTACCTGATCACCAGTAGGCAAAGCTGGATCAGATTCTGCGCTAGGACCCGGAAGATCAGGATGATTCGATTCAGGGGCCCCTTTATTCAATTCAGTTTTCAAAGTAATAATTGTGCTTTCATGTTTATTCAACGTTGTTGTTTCTTGCCCTTTCAAATAGTTGATTAAATCACTCTTTTGGCGTTCCACCTCATTTTGTCGAACCATTGAAAGAGTATTCACAGTTTCATTGTTTTCATCAAGTTGCTCGTTAATTGCCTCAATATTCGTGGAAATCTGTTCACTTTGCTCATCCAAGTAATCCATAGAATCTGAATATCTTGGGGCCTGATTTGCCGCTAGCGCTTGAACGCTTACGATATTTTCATCTTGAACCTTTTCGAGCATTAACTGCTGGATATTCTGATAATCTCGATAATCCTCCACATATTTGACAAACGATGTGAGGCTTTGTTCAAATTGCTTTACATTTTCTTCCCTCTTAGGGGATGCCTTTCCTACCGTAGTCATCGTGGACCGAATATTCTCCAACATTTTACGTTGTTGCTCAATCTCACCGGTAAGATTCTTGGAGCTTGGTTTATAAAATGCGAGCATCGCATTTTGAAAATCAATTTCCTTTTGAAGAATTCCATCAAATTTTGTTCGGACATTCTCGAGATCCTGGGACACATATGTCCAGTATAAAGTAGAGACTTTCCCATTAACCCGACTCGTTGCGTTTTCAACTTCCCTTAAAACTTTCTCTCGATTATTCACATTTAACTGATCTTGTATCGTGTATTCGAATTTTGCTTTGACAGGATGCTCACTTTCATACGTCATGATTCGCTTTGAAAAATCGGACGGTATATAAATAACAGCATCATACTTTGTATTCTTTAAACCATTAACCGCCGCACTCCGACTTAGAAATGTCCATTTATATTCTGATCCATTCTTAAGGATTGCGGAAATCTCATCGCCAAAGTCCAAAGACTTTTCTTCTTTTTCCGTTCTATTGTCTTCATTTACAACTGCAATCGTCCTTGTTGCATTCTCTCTAACCTGCATCGGATGATCACCAATGGCACCAAAAAAGATCGCAGGTGTTACGATAATCAGAAAAACCGCGAGAATCAGCTTAATGATATACCTTGTTTTCCCCGTCATGTTAGAACCTTCCTTTCAATTACACATAGCGGAATTTGTATTTTACGCTCTTTTCCATTCATCACATAATAGCCATATCCTGCTTGAATTTCTTCCTCTTTCCGTTCGTAAGGAAGTGTAAATATCGTCTGTTCGGACTTCTTCATTAGAATGACGGCCTGACGGATTTGTTTCAATTCATTTGTTAATGGATCGTACCCTTTAGAAAGGTCATTATTACTCCCAGACACGAGTACATTAAAGCCCAAATGACTGTAATTTTTCATGAGTCTTGCTATTCTATCCTGCATGAGACTATCAATGGTTTGTGAAAAGCGGGAATATCCATCTATGACAAGGAATAATGGCGAAAAGCCTGAAATGGTTGCGCCATTTCGAATCTTGAACAAATATTCCTCTTCCCTTTTCGATAAGATTTCTTCCACATTGGACAACCATTCTGAAATATGTTCCTTTGTTTCCATATAGAAAACCGGTTCTTCCTCTGAATAGCTAGACAACCCTCGATCAAATGAATCAAACACTCCGATGCTCTCGGTTCCTTGGAACAAGACTGTATCTAAGATCACTTTTACGAGATTCGTCTTCCCTTTTTGTGCTTGGCCAAGTATCATGCAATGGTTATTTTTATTAAAATCAGCTATTACCGGTTGTACATGTTCTTCATCCAAGCCAATCGGGATTATGCCAGTTTCTTTCATTACATCCGTATACTGCTTAAAACTCTTCATGTTCAATTGATCTGGGAGCATTGGAATAGCTAAAGGAGCTTTGAATTCTTGATACTTTTCTTTTATCAATTGAATATCGCTTCTTGTTGCATCCATTAATTCAAAATCATCCTTACCATCTGCAGCCAAGAACACCTGTGAGAAATAGGCTTCGTCTTTTTTTATAACGGCCCTGCCTGGGATAGACTCTTGGACAAATGAAGTTTTGCCTAAAACAGAATAAACCTCGGTATTGTCGATCAAATAATGAACGACTTTCGTTTTTAAGTTATTCATCAATGATTGACGAATCGAGCTGATCCTTGTTGCTGTAAAGATCATATAAATGCCAAGTGATTGGCCGTCTCGGGCAAATTGATTGATTTGTACCTCAAGATCTTGCATTTCTTCTTTAATAATGTCAAAGTTATCAATTGCAAAAAATACAAGCGGTAGCTTCTCGTTACTAATGGCATTATATAGTTTCATACTGCTAACTTCTTGTTGTTGAAATAAATGTTTTCTTCTAGCCATTTCATCCTTCAGAATCCTCATGAACTTTTCTATTTTCAACTTCTCATCCATTAAGAAAAAGTCGGCCGTATGAGGTAACTGTTTTAGTGGAAGCAGCGAACCGTTCCCAAAGTCAAATAAGTAATAATGGATTTCTTCCGGGCTGTACCGTTCTGCCATGCTAAGAAGAAGTGTTAAAGCCGTTTGTGATTTCCCATAGCCGGCCGAACCAAATATGCCAATATTTCCATCATCCATCACATCATACTCATATGGTGTCTGACTTTGCTTTTCAGGTTCATCGATTAAGGCTAATTGAATGTTCCCTTTTTCTATAGTTTGAAACGCTCTTCGTGACAGTCGATTTGCGAGTGGAGGCAACCAAGGACTGTTCAATTTCTTTATCCCCATCGACTGTTGCAACGCTTCAATTTTATCAACAATCATATCTATTTCTGTCAGCACTTCTTTGTTTTTTCTTTCACTAGCTGTAACATCTGATAATGGGATAAGGCCTAAATCCGTTACGATCGCAATTTCATCTTCTGTCTCTGAAGTGTCTTCCAAATAAGGGGCACCGCTCCAAGCCGACTGAAAAAGCTCGTAAACTTCATTATTCCCCACTTGAAGATACCCTCTTCCGGTTACAGTTATAGAGGCAGCATCGCCATTTTTCAATATTTCTCTACTGTCATCTGTGTCCTGCACTTTCAAAGCAACTCTAAATCTAGCATTACTCCAGATTTGTTCGTCAATAATTCCACCTGGCTTTTGCGTAGCAAGGATAAGGTGAACACCTAGACTTCGCCCAATTCGGGCCGCACTAACAAGTTCACGGATAAATTCTGGTTCTTCGCTCTTTAACTCTGCAAACTCATCGGATATGAGAAAGAGATGAGGAAGTGGTACCTCTGCAACATCTTTTTTATATAAATCGGCATAATCATTAATATGGTTAACCTTATATTGATCGAATAAGCGTTGACGTCTCTTCAACTCACTTTTGATCGAAGCAAGTGCCCGTAAACTGAAATTTTTACTTCCCTCAATATTTGTAATCGTGCCTAAGAGATGCGGCATATTTTTAAAAGGTTGGGCCATGCCCCCCCCTTTATAATCAATAAGGAGAAAGGCCACTTCATGGGGATGAAAATGAACAGCAAGTGATAATATGTAGGTTTGTAAAAATTCACTTTTCCCCGATCCTGTTGTCCCAGCAAGCAAACCATGAGGCCCATGTGCCTTTTCATGAAGGTTCAATTCTACAAGATCCACTTTCCCCTTGAGACCTACTGGTACTGCAAGTGATTTTTTTGCCTGCCTTGTTAACCAATTTTGTTTAATTGGAAGCTGATCAATATCTTTTACATCGAGCATCCCCATAAAAGAAACACTTGAAGGAATCGAATTCGTCATCCCCACCTGATGGTCGAGTGTTCTTAGCATCCGGGAAAATACTTCATTTCCTTCGCTTTGATGAGCATCTAGCTTAAATGGAATGCTAACTGCTTTATTTTCCTGGATCAGGATATCGCCCTCTTGATCATTGATATACCGAACAAGTGTATGGATATTCTCATTCAAGCTTTCTTTTGATTCTGCTGCAAAAAGGACGGAAATGCCAAGATCAGCATGTTCACCTTCTAAATATTCTAATATGACATGGTCTGCGATTAACTGCCGATTCATAATGATAAAAACGATATGTGGGGTAAATCTTACTTTTTCCTTATTTTCTTCTAAATTGCGCTCACGAAGTATTTCGTATATGGATGAAAGCAACTGATCACGAGTTTGTTCATTATAAATGAGCCCTTTTGCATGTGCATGCGGCAATTGAAAATGAGGCAGCCATTTGATCCATTCCCACTCGCTATATTCCTGTTCATTAAATATACAGACAAACCTTATATCGTGATAACTGTGAAAGAAAGAAAGCTGCCCGATGATTTGGTGAATCTCATTCTTTACAACTTTCTCTTTGCCAATCAGACCGATAGAACCTTTTGACAGGTCAGCTACGATCGGTACATTTTTTATTTCCTGATACACCTTTTCCAACACTTGAGACTGTTCTAACAAATTGTCGATTTCCCGATTGGCCATATCACCCGAACTAACCGAAACCTGGTAGCTAGATGGCACAGTTCCAGTACCCAATCTAAATTGAAGGAAATCATAACTTTCAATCGACCTCTCCCAAATCCGGTCCGTGATAAACCCGGTTAAGTATTTCATTCTTTCAAATGATGGAAAGTGATAATCTAGAACACGCTTTTGTTTTTCGGCTAATTCTTGAAGTTCCTTACGCTTATTTTCCAAATAAAGTGTATACACTCTATATCTTCGCTCTTTCTGTTTCTTCCGGGTTTGTTTATCTTTAAAAAATTGTACAGATGAGGTTACTAATGTAGTCATAAACATAACCATGGAAACGATAATAAAGATCCCTCTCGGCTGAATAATGGCAACTACACCCATAACCATTAACATAATCAGCGGAGGCATAATGATGAGCCATAGACCTCTATTGCTATCATCTGACTCCTGCGATGGGAACGATAGCGAAACCTTCTCTTCCGGAAGTTCATAAATCATTCTCGGAGTACGACGATAGGTCGGATACTTTTTGCTCATTTCTGACTGTGGGCGTCTGGTCAAAGGAAGACTCGTAACATATTTATCTAGACTGATGATTTCAATTAAATCGATATCTAATAAACGGATTTCCATAAAGGGAGAAAAGATAATGTCGCCTATTTCCACGATCATGTTCTGCCTGACCTTTTGTCCGTTTACAAAAAGAGTAGCCTCTTGTGGCTTCACTTGCCATCTTCCACCCGTTTTTAACAGATGAAAAGAGTCGTTGTCTTGTTTTAAAATGGCTGTTTTCTTTTTATAGAAAACAGCATCCTCATTATCAGATGAAAAAGAAATTTCCTGTTGATACCCCATATAATATGTAGATGTTAATACATCCGAGGAAGTCAAAAACATCCTTAATGTTTCTCCTCGATCTTCAAGTTCGAACGGTTCTTCTGCTGTACCTTCAAAAATCAATGTCTCATTTTGCCTAATAACAAAACGACTCTCTTCTATAACGATATCCAATATTCCCCCAGTGAAAGGAAACTCTCTAACTGTAACTGTTTGCTGGACATCGGGACCAACCGATAAAGAATGAGCTTGATCTTTGCCGAGTGGCACCCTCTGGTAATACTGATTATAGAACAACCAGAGATTACTCATGCTATCTCCTCCTGCAATCCTTTATTCATTATTCTTACTTTCAGCTGACTTTTGGCTATCGGTTGTCTGAGTTTTACCAGCCTGCTCCAAAGCTTGCTGTTGCTCAGCCTCCAATTTCGCTTGTTCCTCTTGTTTTTCTTTATTCCGTTTTTCCTCTTCTTCCAGCCTTTTCGCTTCTTCTTCCTGCGCTTTTTGTTCTTGCTCGTATTCATTTAATTCAGTTTGAATTTTATCTAGCTCTTGCTGTTTTTCTTCGCTTTTCATCTCTTCATCTGCTTTAATTTCTTCACTATACTGAATCAGTGCAAGAATAATGATATCTCGATCTTCAAGTGAACGAGCGATTTCCAAAGCTTCCTTTGCCTCACCTCTACCAATATGGATCCAATATTGATAATATTGAGGGTCTGCCTGAAGACTAACTGTATTTCGAATCACTTCTTTTTGATCTTCATTTAGCGCTTCATTAATAATGTAAGATTGTGCAAGTTCATATTGAACGATCTGTGGCATGCCTTTAATTTTATAATCTGATAAAGTATTGATTACCTGACTGTATTCTTTATTCAAAAAGTATTCCTGGCTATTAATGAAGGCAGCCTGTTTAGGTTGGCTAAAAATAAGTGAATACAAGCTATAAATCAGTGCCGGTAACAAAAAAATCAAAAGACCGAGAGAAACGAATCTAGTAATCTTCCATTCCTTTTTGGTTACTCGTACAAACTTCTTCTCTTGCATATCTAGCAATTTCATATTTTTTTGAATAATAGCCAAAAGCGCCTCTTCATTTTCTGTGTTCATGATTTCCGCTTCTTTGGGTGACAGCTCTAGTGTTTCATGAAACTTGAAATAGTGTAAAAAGGGATGCTTAGATACGACGGAAGCAGCCACAACGGCTTTTATTTCCTGCCAAAGTCTTTCCCGATCTTGTTCATAAGGAGGAATGCTCTCCATGACTCCATAATGTAAAAAATAGGGCGTTAAGCTTTCATCTGCTACAATATTTTCCGGACAGACGATCAAATGTAGCCGATGGAAGGGATGATTCATGATTTTTTTTAGGAGTTGAAAGGCAAAAACCCATCTGCTTTTTTCATCTTTACTTTGGATTTCGTTAAAGGATAAATAGGTTTGAGGCGATTGAAATACGAGGCTGAGTTCATCCTCTGTTAAGATAACCTCTTTATGTATAGAAGGGTCTATGTCTTTAATCATTTCCATTTCCGCTCGATCATTTAATTTGATTTTTTCCCTTTGAAAAATTAAATGAATAGAGTTATCTTCTCTCTTTAATACCGCTTCAAGCTGTTCTTCGAGATACGTTCGACTCTGTTCTGTCATGATTCAATGCTCCTTTATAAAGTGAAATTTCAATCAGTGGGGGTTTTACTGCCCGTTAGATAAAATTTCAAAACGATCCCCAGTGGTGATTCCGTGCTCCACCAGCTTATCCGTTCCAGATAAGACAATTTGCTTGTTAGGTATCCGTACCCAATATCCCTCTCGCGGGGGTTCAGAGATGGCTTTAGCCTGCCAAACTATATCAATCAGTTTCTTAACAGAGTTATAGTTGGATAGACGGAGGTCGAAGCTGTCATTTCCATAATGTTTTAAATCGATTGTAACGATAATATACATTTTCTCACCTCATAGATGAAGGAGCGCCTTCATCTGGTGAAAATGGCGCTCCTACATACTTCATATTCAGATGGAAGTTACCCGCGAATCTGGCTAGCGATTTGGTTATCAGCATCAGCAAGAGCTCTCGCTGTGCTTTTAAGCTGCCGAGAAATATCCTCAAGTAAATTTTGCATTTGTACAAACGATGGTTTTAATGCATCGTATTGCTCACTAAATGCTCTGCTCGCTTCCCCTTCCCAAACACTTTCCAATTCACCAATCATCGTATTTAAGCGAGTAATCTGATCTCCTACCTGATTGCTTTCACTCGTATAACGGTTGGACATACTATCTAGTTCTGCAGGGGTAACACGAATAATTCCAGACATGTAATCCTCTCCTTTTCAATACATTTACTATAATTGTAAAAATACAAACAGAAAAGGTCAATTCATTCCTTGGCCATATTAGAAAAAGAGGAATAATTACCCAATATCTCCACACCAAACGAATAATATATGGATTCGCATAGGGTTTTTTTCCTTGTTTTTAAACAAAATTATTTCAAAAAAATAGATACTAAGACTTTTGCTCTTTGTAATCGGAAATGGGTAATTTTATCTCTTTATTAAATTCCTCAAGAAATAAACTGAAATAGCCGCTTTACCCATTTGATTAGCTCACTTCACGAAGTGGATTCATTCGTTCAGCCCAATCTTTAATTTCTTTGTAAATCTCATTTACTTTATTATCTATAAAACGAGAATACTCTTATTACATCGAGTAGATCCCACCTACATTTGCAAAAAAACGGCTTGCTACGATCTTTCTCGGTTTAAAAAACTACTTGTATTTTCCTTCACAGCGTGGTAAATTTGGATAAATCGAATTTTTCAAATAACTGAATACTCACATTCTTATCAAGAGAGACGGAGGGATTGGCCCGATGATGTCTCAGCAACCAGCCGTGTTTCGGCAAGGTGCTAATTCCTATAGGTATAGAACATACCTAGAAGATAAGAAGATCGTCTTCGTATTTTCGCGGGCCCTCTTCTTACTCGAGGGCCCTTTTATTTTTGTTTATTGGCAAAAAACTTGACCTAATTAAACGCTTTATGAAAAATCTATAAAAGGAAGTAGGAAATAACATGACAAAATTAGCAGCGCAAGAAAGAGTAACGAATGTACCATTTAAAGCAGATCACGTCGGTAGCTTTTTACGACCAGAACGCCTTAAACAAGCACGTTTACAAAAGGACAACGGTGAAATTACAGCTGATGAATTACGAAAAATCGAGGACGAGGAAATTATAAAGCTAGTTGAAAAGCAAAAAGAGGCTGGTCTTACAGCTGTTACTGATGGTGAATTTAGACGCGCTTGGTGGCATTTAGATTTTCTTTCAGGTTTTGATGGGGTTGTGTTTCATGAAACGAATGATGGCATTCAATTTAACGGTGTTAAAACGAGAGCGCACGGCATTAAGGTAACGGAAAAAATCGCATTTTCTGATCATTATATGATTGATCATTATAAGTTCCTTCATAATATTGCAGGCGATGCTGTTGCAAAATTTGCCATACCAAGTCCCAATATGCTTTATTTCAGAGGAACACTAGAAACTGATGTTTACCGTACTCACGAAGAATTTTATGATGATTTAATTGCTGCCTATCAAGGGGTTATTCAAGCACTTTATGATGCCGGTTGCCGATACCTCCAATTAGATGATACGGCTTGGTCCCTATTCTTTTCTGAAAAAGGCAGAGAGCAAATCGCTAAGAGAGGGTCAGATCCTGCTACATTAGCAGAACTGTTTGCTAGAGGGATCAATGAATCCATCGCAAATAAGCCAGATGATATGATCATTACGATGCACATTTGCCGAGGCAATTTCAGATCGACATATTCATCCACTGGTGGTTATGAAGATGCTTCTAAAACGATTTTCGGTGGATTAAATCTTGACGGTCTTTTCCTTGAATTTGATGATGATCGTTCAGGTGGTTTTGAACCGCTGCGTCATATAAATAGACCTGACCTTTCCGTTGTATTAGGCTTAATCACTTCTAAAAAAGGCGCATTGGAAGATCCCGAACGGATTAAGGAAAGAATCGCAGAAGCTTCAGAGTATGTTTCATTAGATCAAATCTGTTTGAGCCCACAATGCGGGTTTGCTTCAACAGAAGAAGGTAATGAACTGACAGAAGAAGAACAATGGGCAAAAGTACGCCACGTTGTGAATATTGCACAAGATGTTTGGAAATAACCAAAAAAAATAGTCCTAATCAATCTATAGATCCATCTTCGCCAGGTAGTAAAGTACAATTTAATAAAGCACTACTATATATGTCGAGGTACTCTGCTGTTTTTCTTGCAATTGTAATGAATACTTATATTTCCAATAAGAAGAGCCTTCGTGTATTTTGTAAACTCACGAAGGCTCTTCTTTAATTTAAGGTATCAAAAAAATCATCAAGCACCTTGAGACATAATAGTTTTAACTACTTATCCAGCAATTTTAATCGATCTAGGATAACCGCCAATTGTGCCCTTGTGACTGGTTCATTCGGCTTCATTGAACCATCTCCATAGCCCATTAGAATTCCTGCCTTTTTTGCTTTTTCTAAAGACTTTTCGGCCCAATGTCCTGTAATATCATCGATATGATCTACCACTATAACACTCTCCTTTTGATCAATACCTATAAACCACTCGATTGATTTATTGCCATATAAAACATTTAGATCAAGATCCCCTTCATACCAGCTAACTTTCCCAACTGACGTGTATTGCCAAATGTCACAAGGATAATCAGGTTGTGTTTGCCTTGATCCATTATTTGACCCATATCTTGGCAGCCATAAGAAATCCGTTTTCACTTTATCCATAGAGTATGGTTTGTAAAAGTGATGTCCGGTATATAATCCCGTTTTCCATCCAGCTGCTTTACAAACATCAATAAATGCTTGCGTGGCAGGTACCATTTGTGCATCGGTGGCAGTCGTTTTTTCTTCTACATCTACAACTAGAAATTTAGCATCTTGATCAATGCGATTTAGAAAATCATTGGCTTCTACCTTTGCATCATTCACACTAACAAAGTGAGCATATGCATAATGGCCAAATGGGATACCGTATCTTTTACAATTTGCTACGTGATTTTTATATTCCCTATCAATTATTCTAGATCCGTGCTGGACCCGAATGATCATAAAAGCAACTTCTTGAGCAGCCTTTTCCCAATTAATTTTATTTGAAGGTTGATAGTGTGAAATGTCTACAATTTGACTTTTAGCCATCGCTCGTCCCCTCCTTTTTAATAATTTATTCGAAAAAAAACCAATCGATTGGACAGCTCACTCACTTATGATCATTTTTCTTAGACTAACCAGGAAGCATGTTTTCCTATACACATCAGCTACTAGTAACAACCATAAATACATACAGTCCTGTATGTATTCTCTAAGATTTTAACAGCAATGGTAGGCATGAAAAAAAGGGCTGGCAGATGCCCTCCTGGTTATGTATAAACATCCATTTTCATCATTATTACTTAAATTAAGGAGTGCATAATCAAAAGTCACTGTAACTGTTGTAACACTCCCAACATTCACATTCTATAATACTTTTTTGTAATTTCCGTACCAATATTAAAGTTTTTTATTCAAAAAAAGAAGACGCCATCCGAAAAACATTGGATAGCGTCTTGTTATAGTTCTATTAAGGATTCGTTGACCAAAGTCCAGCATGTTTTAATACAACACGTGGATGTAGTTTAAGCTGTGCAACCATTAAGTCTGCTAAATCTTCCGCTTGCATCACTTTTTCTGGATTGCCGTCTGTTAAATTTAGCTCTACAGCCATATCTGTTGCAACGGTACTTGGCGTTAATGTTGTAACACGAATATTTTTCTTACGCACTTCTAGCATTAATGACTCACTTAGTCCGATCACTGCGGCTTTTGAAGCCGAGTATGCACTTGTAATGGGTGCACCTTTTTGTCCAGCTGTTGATGAGATATTAATGATGTCACCTGTGTTACGCTCGATCATTTCTGGTAATACCGCACGTGTTGTGTAGTATACACCTTTGACGTTAACATCGATAATATTTGTCCACTCTTCAGGTGTTAAGTCCATGAAGCCACCGAATTTTGAAATACCAGCATTGTTTACTAAAATATCAATTGCACCAAGCTCTCCACGAATTGATTCAACCGCTGTCGTGATCGAGTCTAAATCCGCTACATTTGCGCAAGCGTATGCTACCTTCACATCATACTGTTTTAGTTCCTCTGCTACTTGTTGTAAATTTTCAAGCGTACGTCCAACAAGACCTACGTGAATACCTTCTTTGGCAAAAGCTATTGCTGTTGCACGTCCAATTCCACGCCCTGCGCCTGTAATTAACGCTACTTTTCCTGTGATCGTTTGCATGTTTTCCGCTCCTTTACTTTAGATGAGATCGTTTTATTGTAACCTTTTTTGAAATGAATTGTAGGTAAACACATTTTATTAATTAAGTAGTTACTATTATTTTGGCACATCATTCTTCTAAATAGAGAATTACGTTTCTTTATATGAAAGCTTAATTAACATATAGCAGATGCTCAGAAGATTTTCAACTTCATTGCTTCGTTGTATCTATATATTTATCTGGTATTATTCGATAATTCTCATGATCTACTTTATCCCACTCAGTCTTTTTGAATTTATGGTGCTTGAGACTTTGATTCATAGACACTTTATCGAATAATCGGAAACCCTACTCAGCCGCCCAACTTTGGAAATAGTTATGCTCGGGTGAGAAGAGCTTTGATAGACTTCAAGAAAGTGCTCAAATCCAGGTGGACCATCTACATCCTCCGGCGGTGCTTCTCCTGCCCAATCGAGCACGGTTGGGAAACCAAAATAATAATCCTCCACGACTTCTTCTAGCTTCACATGAATGCGCCAATCATCACCGAAATCATACACATATAAAAATTCACCCAAGCGTTCCAAATAAGTATCAATTTTTATACGTGTTGGCTGCTTCACCGCAATTCCTTTATACGATTTGCTTTTCGCTTCATCTATTCGTTGTACATTATTCGTTACAACAACATCATCTAGCTGAAACCCGAACAAATGAATAGGCTCATACGGATATCCACTCTGAAAATTCGTTACATTTTGAATAACATCATGCAAACGATTAAATGTAATCCCACCTGGTACAATTACTTTTCTCAACACAACTGGCTCAATATTTTCAAATTGAAATGTTAAGATGTAGGATTTCATAGAGAACCTTCTTTTTTCTTTTCTACTCGTTCTAGCTTTCCTATCATGAAGCCTATTTAGATATCTTGCCTTTTTCTCTTGTTTTCACTAAAAAATACGCATTAATCCAGGAGGCAATTGGAATAATCAGAGCTATCCCCATTCCAGCACAAAGTATAGTTATCATCTCAGCACTAAATACTTTTGAATTTACGATTTCTCCAACCGAATAAGATAAATCTTTAAACCATAGAAGCAATCCCATATAGCCCCCAAAGAAGGCAAAAAATAACGTATTCGTATTTGTTCCTAAGATATCCTTCCCAATACTTAACCCAGATGCGAATAAATCTTTCCTACTAATTAATGGATTATGATAAAATATCTCGCGCATGGGAGACGTAATAGAAATGGCAACATCAGTAATGGCACCAATCGTACTCATAATAATCACGGAAGCTCCAATTTTAACAAAATCTACACCTATATAAAGCGAAAATATGCTAAGCTCCTCTATTTCTTCTTCACCAAACCCCTGAATCATAGCATTTTCTGTCACGATGACAATAAAAGAAAGTAAAATAATAATCGTGATAATAGTAGAAATGAATGCAGTAGTTGTTTTACTGTTTACTTCATTGATATAAAATAGATTAATACAACTAATCACTGCACAAGCAATCAATGTTAAGATAATCGGATCAGCATTTGGATCTGTCATAAACAGTATAGTAAGAAGTAGCACACCAAAGTTTAAGAATAAAGAAATAAAAGACCGTGCTCCTTTTTTTCCACCAATAAGTATCATCAGTATAAATAAAATAGCTGCCAGCCACACTAATACAGTCATGATCTTGCCTTCTTTCGATTAACAAAATAAATAGACGTATACAGACCGATCGGAATCGCTAACACAATTCCAATACCACCAGCTAAGGCTCGAGCCAACTCCAATGAAAGGTTCATAGAAAGGGTAAACGCCAATGGAGAAGCATTCTTGAAATACAAAATAAGCATTGGAATGGAACCACTTATGTATGCAAAAAATAATATATTCGTCATCGTTCCCATAATGTCTTTGCCAATATCCAATCCTGAAGTTTTAAGTGCTTTGATTGATATGTTGTTATTCTGTTCATACAACCCAAAGATAGATGATGACATTGTAATAGCTACATCCATTACAGCTCCTAAAGACCCGATGAATACCCCCGCCATAAATACCATTTGATAAGGACGAGTAAGGAATTGCATCTCTTCATAACGAAGGCCTTTTCCAGAAGTTAACCATATAACAAGATAGGTAATGAACAGTGAGATAAAAGTTCCTAGCAAGGTCGCAATAATAGCTGCATATGTTTTTTCATTAAAACCGTTAACAAGTAACAAAGAAATGGCAGTAAATAAAATAACACTTATACCACAAATCAATACCAAACTCGTTTCTGGGTTATACAAATAGACATCCAATGCATAAGATAATAAAACCGCATTGACTGCCAAACTTATAATAGAAAATAGCCCTTGTTTTTTTCCAACGATAAGTAAAATAAAGATAAAAATCCAAGCTATAAATAAAACGTATTTATCACGTTTTACGTCTTTTATGGCGCCAGTTAAATCTGCATTTTCTTCTGTATTCGTATCAATAGAAACAAACAATTCATTTCCAACACGGTATTCTTGATCATAAGCTCCGGATGATGAATATTCATTCTTTAAATGGATAAGCTGTCCTTTATTTTCTCCATTTTTTATTTCAGCTATTATACGCTGTGTGAATAGATGATCTTTATTATTATGTATATCAATCATTTCAGATGTATCTTCCAGATTGATTTTGATGACTTTGGCTATTGGGCGTTCATAAAACGAATCATTGTGATTAATAAAAAAAACAGAGGCGGCAAAACAAAGTCCTATTATGGTGTACAAAACTATTTTTTTGTAAGACATTTTTGTAAACTTGTTTACGATAACATTCAAAAAAAAACCTCCAACTATCAGGATGGAACCCAGTGTATAAAGTGAAACTTCAATCAGCGGTACCCGTTAATGCGGAGTAAAATTTAAATATAGTTTTTAGGGACCAATTGAAATTTTTCATATTTTTTTCAAAAAAGTGCATGATTCTTAGCGTCAGGGTGTCGCCAGCACAGGATTCTCACCTAACGATTGTAGTCAGTTAATAATGGCATTAGAATAACAGGAATGTATTTTAACAGTCAAGAAAACCTCTCCTAATTCGTCTTATTATTATGGCTTGGTTTGCATGCATCGATACGTTCCTGCCACATCACTTGTCATTCATTTCGTGTCAAAAAAACTCCTAACCCTTTCAGTGTTATGATGATTATCACTTAACACTGAAAGGGTTAGGAGTTGGATATATTTGTAATTCACGAACAAGTGACTGACAATATGAATGAGAAATCCCCTCTAAGTAGACTGTTAAGAACATATTATCATGTTCTCTTTTTTTCGTGTCTACCTAAAGGGGATTATATTACAGCACTTTTAGAATTAACAGAGCCTATTGTTATTAATAGCTTAGTCCATGGCCTAGTTTATAGATATTACCGTCACTATCCTTATACGCATAGCTGAGTCCTGCAGGCATATACTTGTCCTTGTCATAGCCTGGTACATCATTCCTTGACACACAATCACCATTCTGATAAACGGCAATTACTTCCTCACTTGCTGGTAATGTCAATGGTAAAACGCCTACTGGTCGGCTATTACCTGCAATAACTTCAAACTGCGCATTATAGAAAGTATCGTATCCAGCAATTAAAGCATCTGCCAACGGTTCTACACTTCCAAGAATCCATGGTAATGTCACATTAACACTGATAATCACTTTTCCGCCACGGCTATGAATGTTGTCTGCCACTTCTTTTAGATGATTCATACCAGTTACGGTAGTTTCTTGATATAATGAGCCATCCAAAGCTGATACTACTTTATCCTCACAGATATCAAGTTCTAATAGTCCTGCTGTCGCGTTGAAATAAGAACCAGATTTTGGATGTAAGAACATAATCGCTACGTCAGCTTCTTCATAGGTATCAGTCAACGTAAACTGGCCAAGCTCTTGGCATTCTTTTCTTGCCTTTTCAGTGTACGCCGTTGCTCGCTCTACTTCCTTGTGCAATACTTCCACATAAACCTTCTTATTATTAAGCTTTTCAGCTGTTAATGGTAACGTCTCGCTTTGATTTTTAAGGATGGTTACAGATTTTTTATGCCCTTCATATGCAGCATCCCAATGAGCTTGATTACTAACTATAGATGTAGCCAATTCTGGTGAATTATACGTACGATCATCGAAAAGACCTAAAGTAAACATTTCTGTAAGTAGTCGTACATTGGCCTCATTAATACGTTTTTCACTAATCCAACCTTTACTAATGGCTAATTTAAGATTTTCTGTATCGTTTGTGTCAGCGACAATATCTGTCCCAGCATTGACTGCCTTAGCAAAACGTTCCGCCTCACTCAACTCTTCAACGCCCCAGCTCATATTATTTACAATACCACTGTCGCTATTGATATAGCCTTTAAATCCAAGTCTTTCTCTAAGAATATGATTGATGAAATAATGATTAAATGTAAAGCCTACCTCTTCGAACGGAATATCCTCCCCCTCGAACTCTTGTACCACACTCTTCTTGATGCTTGGTATAGAATAATATGGCATGATGGACGATGTTCCATGTTCTACAGCCGCTCTAAATGGTGGTAAGTGATACTTTTCTAAGCTTCCTGGAGTTGGGTATAGGTTCCACTTTCCTTCTGCATAATGAGGATCGAATCCATTTTCCCTTGCTCCGCCACCCGGAAAATGCTTCGTTGTCATCGCAATACTATCTTTCCCTAGTTCCTCACCCTGGAATCCATCGATAAGGCGACCGATCGCATCAGAAATAAATTCAGGATTTTCTCCAAACGTACCATAAGTCCGTTGCCATCTTGGATCTGTAACAGTGTCCGCCATATACATATAGCCTTTTCTGATACCAGTAGCATCCCACTCTTTACGAGCAATTTCAGCAAATTCGCTAATAAGTGATGCATCTTCACCGTTTTTAATCTCTCCCTGTGCTGCCGCTGCAAGTCCTAGGGTTCCAGGCCATGTGGAGAAAATTCCACCTGCATCATTCATACCAAAAATAGGTTCTGCATTTTCATTTCTTGAATTAGATGCGATCAAGACAGGAATACCTAAACGAGTTCCCTCAGCAATTTCATTCATTTTATTAACCCACTCCGCCATTTCAGCTGGGCTAAAGTTGTCTCTTAAAATGAAGTGTCTTAAATTCCTTTTCTCGATGGTATGAGTTGTTCCATATATTTTTGATGCAGCAAAGATATTTTCCCCTTTTTCCACAATCGCTTCATCTAATATACCATCATGACTTGTCTTTTCCTTATCTTCCTGAGCAAGTCCCATTTTACGTGAATTAATTAGCATCATACCGACCTTTTCATCGATGTTCATCAATGAGACTAGGTTCTCCGCACGTTCCTTTGGACTCAAACGCCAATCTTTATAAGGTTCTAGCTTCCCACTGTTATTCAAATCTTTAAATTTTAATCCATCCACTTCAATGATGTTCTTGACTCTGACTTCTAAATCGGGTTGTTTATGGTTAAATTCCATTTTAATGCCTCCTAAATTGATCTTCTCCTAAGTATCCCCTTCGAGATGAATCTATCTATCATTCCCACTTCATGAATATTTAATTTGTTATCGCTTTCTATTATAGTGTTATAATAACAACAAAAAGTTAAAAAAAAATGGCGTTTATTGCTTAAAATATTGTAATTATTGCTATATGAGAGGTTGACACCAAATGAAGCAATCTGTTCTTATTCCAGTAATTAATAAAGGTTTTGAAATTCATTACTTTAGCAAAAAGAATCAATCCCATGATTGGCTCAAGGAATATAATGAATCATCCGAGGAATTTTCCCAATTAGAGTCTTTATTCCAATTGCACAGGCACGATGTTTTGGAGGTTCTTGTATTTTTAGATGGAGAGTGTGACTTCTTTTGTGAAGGAAAGACATATTCCTTAAGAAGAGGCGATGTTGTGGTGATCCCTCCTTATGCTGTTCATAAAGCGAATGTTAAGAGTATCGATAACTATGAGCGCATAATTGTTAGTGTTAGTGAGCATTTAATGAGCGACTTTCTATCTAGCTCACCATCTATGAAAGAGAATATTGTTAATCAAAAGACACAAGGTTCTTATGTGTTACATCTGCATTCAAAGAATTTCCAAGACATCATTTTTTTACTAGATGAAGTAACAAATAGAATACAAAGTGGCGAAGAAAATTTCCCTTTCACAATCAACTACCAATTATTTCAGGCACTTCAAGTTATCTTTGATCCCGCAAGTAGTATGCCTAACCTTAGAAACAAAGATGACCTAGACCAAAGGTTCCTATCCGTACTAGAATACATTGAATTACATTTGACAGAGCCGGATTTAAGTTTGGACAATGTATCTAATTATTTTCATCTAAATAAATACTATTTTTCTCATTATTTTAAAAAGAACATGAACCTACCCTTTTACCGTTACGTATCATTAAAGCGTCTATCTTTTGCTGTAACGATGATTAAACAAAATCAGATCTCCATAGAAGAAATCGCCTTAAAATGTGGTTTTCCCGATTATTCAAGTTTTTACAGACTCTTCAAAAAGGAATACAATATTTCTCCAAAAAAACTTCAAAAAGAATATAAAAAATTATATTAAGATGCGTCTACACAACACTCATTTAGGCACGCTTACCCGTCTTTGTTAGTCAATAGGGATGTCCGTATAGTGAAGATATATACACATAAACTTGAAGAAGGGTTAATGGATTACGAGTATGGAGAATTTGAAGTAAAAATGGCAAGGTATAAAAATGCAAGAAACAAATTTTTAGTAGCAGATCACACGAAATTGGAAACTACTGCAACGTCGAGGATTTGTAATGTAAAATCTGTTAATGGCATAATCATCGATCCTATGATTTCACCTTCGTTGTAAAGAAGTATGAAGATAATGATATAGATTTATTCTATTCTCCTCTTAATAATTAAAAGAAGAATAGAATAAATTGGCCCTCTTTCTTTACTTCGTTATTCTTTTAACTTGAATAAATGACATTATGAGCTTTTCTTCCAAGGTATCTATTGCACTGTCTAGAAAACTCCTCCATTAAAACAATTCCCGTGCCAATAGTCGATAAACATCCAGGCGTTTCTCTTGTGAATGAGGAATACTACAAATCATCGCTTCATCAAATCCATAGTGAGCTTGCTCTTCTTGTAACAATGTTGCGATTTCCTTTACTGCGCCCACTAAATGAATTTTACGATTTTCTTTAATGATCATGCGATCCATTTCCGTCAATGGATAATCACGGGCCTCTTCTGGTGTCAATACTGCCCCGATCCTGCCTCTCATAAACAGTAACCGCCAAATATCTTGGGGCTTTGCTTCAAATTCAGCTTCTTCTTTTGTCTCAGCTGTTGTCACCATATAGGAAACATTGATTTGCGATTTCTCCATAAAAGCTGAAGGTTGAAAGTTCCTTTTGTATGTATCTAAAATCTCTTTGGTCATTTCACCATTGAAAAACTGTGCAAAAGAATAGCCTATGCCTCTACGCCCAGCTTGAACAGCGCTATTACCAGTCGACCCCAACAGCCAAGCTTCTGGCAATATGACTTGGAACGGTGTTGCGATCGTTTTATTATATAAGCCATCTTCGGGTACTTCGTCGTTGATCAACTGCAGTGCAGTATCAAATTTTTCATACATATTGTTTAACATCGGTTGGCGCCCCTCAGATAAAGCATAAATGGAATTGTTATCCCCACCAGGAGCTCGACCCACACCAAAATCAATACGGCCTGGTGAAAATGCACTTAGCGTTTTAAACACCTCAGCTAGTTTCAACGGGGAATAATGCATCAACATCACTCCCCCTGTTCCAATACGAATGCTTTTTGTTTTTGCAGCCAAATGAGCTGTCGTCACTTCAGGGGCTGAACTTGCAAAAGTATTGGTTGCATGGTGCTCTGCCATCCACATTCGATGAAAGCCTAATCCATCTCCTAAAACAGCCAATTCTTCCGCCTTTTTCAAAGCATCTGTAGCTGTATTCCCGCTCGTAATGGGGGCTTGATCCAATATACTTAATCTCATTCTATAAAACATCCTTCCTATTAGTTTATTCTATCTGCAAATTGACTTTTTCTATTCCATCTGAATGCTTAAATCTTATTCAATGCATCTGAAATTAGATTTTCACCCGACACTAGATCAAATGAACGGTTAAAAGTGTTTTCCATCGTTAAAGCAGTTATAATCGTTTGCGCTACATCTTCACGTGGAATCGAAGCGGCTTCTAAATCTTCCGCAATTGAAACTTTTCCAGTACCCGGCTCATTCAATAGTCCTTCAGGTCGAATAATCGTATAGATTAAGCCACTTTGCTCAAGTATTTTGTCCGCGTGATGTTTGGCAACCATATAAGGCTTGATACTGCTCCACTTTTCTCTCCTACATTGCTTTTTTATCAGGGTTTCCAACAATCTGAAATTTCCGACGATTTCCAGTAGGCTATGGTTCGACAACTTAATACCACTCGCCCCCACACATATCTCTCTCGAATTTGCCGTTGCATGTGCGCTTAATCATTTAGGGGAGGCGCTAATCTGATTTCTAGTATTATAATGTTCTGCAAACTAGTAGCTTATATAAACCAATCTTTGGGCTACCTACACAAGCGCTGTTGAAACCTGTAATGATTCGGTTGCCGTTTTACCTTGATGAATACTCGTAAGGTCTAAAATCAATAATTTTAATTCAGGTTGAGTTGTAGACATCTGATTTGCGCTTTTTTATTCGAAAAATCATTAGTATGCTAATGATTTTCGCAAAAAAGCTGAGCTTAAGAAATATTCTCAGCCATTTTTTGCAAAAGCTTTTTTAACAATAAAAGTTCATCGGATGACATTCCATCCAATAACTTATCTTGTTGTTTTCGCCAAACTTTCTCAATCGGTCTTTTTACCTCTTTACCTTTAGCAGTTAAATAAACCCTGTTGATTCTGCCATCTAATTCATCACGCTGTCGGTAAATGAGACCGTAGCTTTCTAATGCTTTTACCATGTTTGCGATAGTTGGCGGTTCACAATTCAAACGTTCACTTAGCTGGATCTGTGTAATGCCGTCCCCTCTCCATAGTCGGCATAGCAACTGATCTTGACCAACATGCAGATTTAGTTCGCGTAACATTTCCGAGTAATTTCGCCGCATTTGCGTCGATATTTCATCGAGCACTTCTCGAATTTCATCTTCAATCAAAAGTGCACCTTCTTTCATAAACAACTAGGTAGCATGCTAACTATATCGCAGGATTGTTTTAACTTCAAGTCATTTACATCATCGTCACATTTCCACCTGAACAGCGAGCGGTGACTGCTTGATTTGCTCCTTTTCCTCCAGGTATGTATTGAACGCCTTTTCCGCGGATCGTTAATCCATATAATGAATATTTATCCATTTTACTTTTCCTTGGAAATGGCATTATAATTTCTAAATTTTGACGGCCATTTTTTCTTTTTCAAGTATTTGTCATTAAGGATAATAACTTTCCCGTTCTCTGCAGTTATATATTTATGATAAACTACATTATATTTTTCAAATGCCAAATGCCCTATTAGATAAACTGGGAAAATAATGAACAAGAGAATTACCGGTTGTACGATCCAATTAAATTCATCCCCGGTAACATAAATCGTCATGACAGCATGTGCCGCAAAAGAAACCATAAAAGTAATAAGTAGATTACATATGTGAAAAGGAAGCGCGTCCTTTTTCTTTTGAAACATTCGCTCTAGTTCATTTTTGAAAAAAAGCGTGATCAATACTGTAATCACAATGACAAAAAAGGTAAACACATATGATAGAACAGTGTACATTTTCCGCCCCTCACTCTCATAAATCCCGTAATAATCTGGGTTCATTTGACCTTTTTAAGGTATCATCGATTTTCAACAAGAAATGGCTGAGATTTAATGATGAAAATGCTTAGAGTTTAATTCATTGTTCCGAAACTAATATTATATCTTTATTGTAGCACAAGAAATGAAAAAAGAAGCTTCCCAAAAGTATAGTGAACTTATGAGACGCCTCGATTAAAATCCTCATTGTTAAAAAAAGGGATGATGAATCGAAATTAAAGAAAGAATACCACAGTTGGGGTTTAAAAGTATTGATTCGACTTTAACAAATCTTTTAACACAATCCCATGCCCTTTTAAATGAGCTTTTGCCCACAATTTGAGCAGAAATTGCCCTCGCCAGTTTTTGTCCCGCAACTCGGACAAAAGTTTGGTCCCTTTTGGCTGCCTTCTTCCTGTTGTGAAGGAGGCTGCAGATTTTGAGACTGGGTAGGCTGATTTTGGGTTTGCTGATTCATTTTAATGTTAAAAAAAGGGCCTGTATATGCTGATAACCAGTTTATTTTTGCCCGAAATGACGGTCAGCCACAATTAAGAAAGATAGTCGAAGCCAAACTGAAACGATTAATAAAGAAAGCGGATATTAAAAAAAACATTCCCTCTCATTCATTCAGACATACTCACACCTCTTTTTTTATTGAAGCGGATGTAGGAGTCAAGAAGATTCAGCAGCGTTTAGGACATACAGATATAAATACGACTATAAATATTTACGCTCATATGACCGCCAATATGGAAAAAGAGGATCTAGCATATCAGTTAAATCCTACTTTCTGGGCGCCCCATTTTTAAATAGCCAATTCGCCTAGTCTAACAATTTAGCTCTATAGCTTAACAACAACTTCAGTACCTTCTTTATCTTGAACCTCTACTATCGTCAACCCTCTATATTGCTTTACGGCTTTTAGCAATGCCCTAATATCTTTGCGATCAATAGATGTAGGAATCCAAGCGTGTTCTTTAACGTTCATATTGGATTTTTCAATCATTCGATGAATGAATGACCATATCATTCGTGAAGATATGACATAGCCCCCTGTCCGTAATAGAAAATACGGTACCAGAACTGTTAATTGCTTATGATCTTTTAGTTTGACCTTCACTTTGATCATCAGGCTCACTCAATTACAACCAACACTTTATCACCGTTTGCACTTGTAACATCAACGATTTGTCCAGATAATTCTTTTTCAATCGCTTCTAAAATCAGGTCAACATCTATGGTGTTAATATCCTTTACATACTTAGCGGATTCCGGAATGGCTGAAGCGATACTTAGTCCTGTTTTTAACGCTACTTTGATTAATCGTAATGGCAAATTAACATTCACATTATCGCCTTGCTCAGATGAAACGCGAATTCTCAACATTCTATCCAAATAGTCCGTTTGCTTAGCCGCAGGTATAGCTGCTGCCTCTTTTTCTTTCAATACATGGATCAGTTCAGTTGCCTTTTCCGAGCCTAACTTCCCTTCTTGAACCATATTCAATATTTTTGAGATGTCTTCCTTCATAACAAAGCCTCCCTTTACTCGTCCTTTAAAATTCTTATTGCTTCCTCCGGAGAAATTTCACCTTTTTCTAGCATGGAGATGACTTTTCTCTCTTCTGTTTCATTCTTTTTTTCTGCATACCCAAGAGCAGCGATGATATCATTTAATTTTCCGCGTACAGTTGGATAAGAAATGCCTAACTCTTTTTCTACTTCCTTTATATTTCCGCGGCTTTTAAGGAATATTTCAATGAAGTAGTGCTGCTCTTTAGTGAGAGAAGCTAGTTTCGATAATTCAAATTCGTTTTCAATTGTTGTATGACAATGGGTGCATTGCAATTTTGTAATCTTCAACGTATCGCTGCACACTGGGCAAGTTGTAATCACCGGATAAATCACAGCCATCCCCCTTCTTTAAATTATTTATATCATAATTAATAATCTTAAAAATGTAAACATATAAAATTAAATATTTTAATTTTGATATTAAAAAAATAAATATTTATGCTCGTGTAATAACTAATATAGAAGACAAGGCCTCCCACCAGTTCAGGAAACTGATGAAAGGCCTTCTCTGATAAGTTGGTTTTTATGCATTTATATTCAACTACCTAAAAACCCCTTTATTGAAATGAAGGGATTTTATCTAGGTTATCCAATTTTATTAAGATTATAGAGATTCGAATGCCAATGAAAAACTAGAATCCATTTTCCACTAACCATTTCATAATGCTTTCTTCTCTTTCCTTAATATCGTCATGCCGCGCATCGTATTTACGCATTTTCTTCTGTGCAACAAGATTTCCATCTACCATATACAATACTCTTTCAGTTTTTGCTGCCACCTTTACATCATGCGTAACGAGCATTACGGTCGTCCCTTTTTGATTAACCTCTGCAAGAATTGACATAATCTCTTCTGTCGATTTGGAATCTAATGCCCCGGTCGGTTCATCTCCAAAAATGATATCCGGATTATTGATCAATGCTCTGCAGATGCCGACTCTCTGTAGCTGTCCACCAGAACCTTGAGTAACATTATTATCTGCAAGCTTCTCAATTCCTGTCAATTCCAATAGTTTTTTTGCTTTTTCATATACCGCATTTTTATCCGCATCTTTTGATACAAGAGCAGGAAACATAACATTGTCAATCAGTGACAGATTTTTTAATAGATTAATATCCTGAAAGATAAATCCCATTGTTTCCAGTCGAATCTTCGCCAATTCTTCTTCTTTTAGTCTGCCGATTTCACGACCTTTAAATTTCATACTGCCAGAAGTAATTCTATCCATACCGCTTACATTATATAGAAGCGTTGTCTTCCCACTTCCGGATGGCCCCATGACCGATACGAATTCACCTTCCTCTATCTCCAAGTTTACATCCTTTAAGATATGAAGCTCATTTTCTTTTCCTAAATCTACTTTTTTGTTTATACTTCTCGCTTCTAATATTTTTCTCATATATATTCCTCCTGTGTGAAATATTTGAAAAAAAGTCTATACCGCAGAGGTACCCCGGAATGCCTTATTTTTCAGGAATCTGCATTCTTATTTGCATCGGTGCCTTCACGCAGTAGGCTTCTTCCATCTTCGGAGATACGCCTCAACTCCGACCTTTTTCATCCGTTCTAACTTCTTAAAACTACAGATAAATCATCTTCTGCTGTTACCTTACAGCACACAGAAATAGTAAATCCAACGACTACAATCAGTGCTAACGGACATAGCAGCCAAGTCTGCCATGCAACATTAACTAATTGAATTTTTGCGGCTCCCATAGAGGACATTGCCATACTTACAAGAAATCCCCCTAGAAAATTCGCAGCCAGCACTCCAACTATGATTCCTAATATGAGTACCATCATAGTTCCTGCCATATATTGATGTTTAATATTTTTAGAAGTTAATCCCATACTTCGCATAATTGCAATCTGAGACATATCCTTTGATAATAACATTCGAAGAAATAATGCAGTTATCAATACAGCAATAATTACTGCTATTGCCATCCCGCCTATAACAATCAGGCTCATCTGATCAATGATGTTTCCAAGCGTCTGCCCAGTATATTCTTTGATATCATTTACCTGCGCAGAATCATAGGTATTCTGATAATAGTCCATTTTCTCACGAACATCGACGCCTGAAGCCACGTCCATGCTCACAATATACCAAAGAACAGCCTCTTCATTTACCCCAAGACTCGTATGCGCCTTTGCTGTTTTTCCCCCATTTGTAATATCTTGATAAACACCAGTTACTTCCAAGGTATTTTCTATCCCGGCAACCTTTACTACTACTTCATCTCCAACTTTCTTGTTTAACCCGTCTTTTGACGCATTTGCAAAGGAAAGTGAGATTTCCGCTTCACCCTGAGGTGCTCTGCCTTCCAGATATTTTAATGGAAATACTGAAAAATCTCCGGTTTCAATATTCATATAGTCCCAAGAACCTTCCGCATTTTTGACCTGATAGGAACTTGTGATGTAGGCCGCATACTTTTCAATATCCGAATCATTCTGCAGTTCTTCCTGTAGCTTTTTAAAATCTTCTGTAATCGTATCTGTCCTTCGAAGATCGATTCTCATGTCAGATTTCCCAATTCCCATGTATGTGGAAAATTCCGGTGAATTCATGGTGTTATAAATATTTAAGGGGAGTATGACAATGAACGTACATACGATAAAAATAACAAACAGCAGCCTGTATAACTTGAATCGTTTCCATACATCCCTCAGCCCCATGTAAATATTGGTGCTGAAGAATTTGTTCTTTAGCAGTGGGAAACTGTATTTTCGGTTTTTTCCGCGCTCCATAGAATCTTTCCGTAAAGCTTCCACCGCAGAAATCTTATCGATTCTTTTCAGTACTTGCTGGCAGTACATCACAATCATGAAATATACAAGTAATGGAGCTATAAGCGATAGTACATATTTTAAGCTACCTGATAAATCGGAAGATATGTAAAGTCTCATATTACCGTTTAACAGATTTACCGCTGCAAAGGACATAAGATAACCGATAATACCGGCTGCTGCTGAGATGACTCTA
Source organism: Paenibacillus sp. FJAT-29882 (assembly GCF_001510645.1). Lineage (GTDB taxonomy): Bacteria > Bacillota > Bacilli > Bacillales > DSM-1321 > Peribacillus. Next base: position 49,845 of record NZ_LMVB01000008.1, read on the forward strand.
TATTTGTTAAGATAGACCTTTTTTATATCTTTTTTGGATATCCCCATTGCTTTCATAACACCGATTTCTCTAATATCTTCATCAATCGTTGCCAGAAATGTAAGTCTGATACAGAGCGAAGCAATCACAATAAGCAGAATACTAATAAATATAATGACAATCGCAACTGCCATATCTGACATAGCATTAAACATCGTAAATATCTTTCCTTCGATTATAGGTCCGTTTGCCGGAAGACCGGCTTCGATATAGGCAGTCTGAACCGCAGCAGAATCCCCGTTTTCATTCAGCTTGAACTCGATCAGATATTCCAGTTCCAAAGCCTCAATTTCAAGCATTTCATCATAGTCATTCTGATTTATCACAAACCGTTTCGAAGAAGTAAGGGAAGAGTTCATCTCAAAATCTCTTGCATAATCTGAAATGACAAACTCTTTCTCATACCCGCCGCTTTTCACCGTAATCGTATCACCTATTTTTAAGTCATGTTGTTCCATGAAATAGATGGGAACGGCAACGAAACCTTCATTTACATCCAGCTTTTCATTATCCAGATCCAATATAAAATCAAATTTCTTATTCTGTACAACAAACGAAATATCCTGTATAGTTCCAGCCATCGTTTGATTTTGGCCAAAATGAATATTGCTTCCATCAATATTCTGAAGAACCATCGTCTCTTGCGTCGCTATATGGTCACGGTATCGTTCTGTGAATTGGTCGATTTCTGCCTGGTTATATTCTCCGGCATGCATTACCGTAATGTCAGCTGGAACTGCACTCTCCTGAAGATCTGATATCGACTGAATCAGATTGGCGATGTTATTAATGGCACTGGCTGCCAAAATAACGGCCATCGTGATAAATACATATACTGTCATCGTTACAATTTTGTTTCTGAGGAAATCATTCTTGATTATTTTCAAAAACATTATTATTTCTCCTTCCTACATCGATAAAATTTTTCTAATTTATCTTGTCTCTAACAAATTTGGTCATTTCTTCTGAGGAAGATTTTCCATTAACTTTTTAAATTAATAATGTTCTTACATGCTGGATTCTTAGTAGACTTGACCTGAATGATTATTGAACTTACTAAAGTAATCATACGAAATGGTATTTATTAGGCAAACCTGCTTAAGTCTAATTATTTACTAAGCCCTCAGCCCTATTTTAGTAAGTTGATTATCGGAGGTTATTATAAAAAAATAATCGGAATGTAAGGAAGGAAGTGGAAGAGGTAATAATCGTTTCAACTGCAACGGACAATCACGAAGAGTTTATTGATGAACTAATGGGCACACAGGGTCAAGAATGGGTATTTATTGATAAGCAATGGATCTAGTAATCTATATCTTTTTTATCAGTCGTTCTAGATCGAATTTGGATGATTTCATTTTTAATAAAGGCTGTTTTCGCATACTTTGTTGCTTTTCAATTATATTTACACTAACAACCTGGGTTGATTTCCGTTGCAGGTACTCGCTTTGCGCGGGCGGTCTCAGAAGCCTCCTCAGTGCTTTGCACTTGCGGGGTCTCCCTCAACACGCTTGTCCCGCAGGAGTCTCGTACCTTCCACTACATTCAACATCTACTCGAATTTATTTTGCTAATAACAACAATCTTTACGAAAAGAGCCTTAATAAAAGATCCATTCGCAAAAATTACTTATCATTGGAGACGTATTACTTTTTACTACACAATTTCTATATAGTTTAATAACCTCTTCACTTACCACAACCCTTCCTCTGGATTTTTTCGTATTGGGTGTGACGAACTGATTTTGGTGATAATTAGAATTCAATCTTTCTTTCATTTATCATATTTATTCAAGCAATTTTATTGAATAAATCACCAACATGTCTAAACAAAAAAGGTCCTTCACCAGTTCAGTGAACTGATGAAGGACCTTCTCTTTTTCATTATTATTCTTGTCTAATTCTTGTTTCTTCCGCTAGAAAATTTAGTTTCAACTTTTACTTTGAAGGCTTAAATTTATCATCTAGACATCGAGCCATAAAAGCAGCAAAATGTTGACGTGTTAGATTAATCGTTGGTTTAAACGTTCCATCTTTGTAACCAGCAGTAATATTATTTGCTGCCAGTATGGATATAGAATTATATGCCCAGTATCCTTTTGGGACATCCTTGAAATCCGTTGGATAAGTTCCTTTTAAGTCATAAGCCAACACTAGGACCTTAGCCATTTGTGATCGGGTTAACGTTCCGTTAGGATCAAAATATTTTTGACCTTGGGCATTTATTTTTCCATTGATAATACCTAATTCAACAGCCTTCGCAATCTCTTCATATCCATAATCATCAGGCTTCACATCAATAAATCCCGGATTAAGAACACTAGAATAATCCGTAATTCCTTTTTCTCTTAAAATGATCTCTATAGCTTGCAAACGGGTAATTGGTTCATTTGGTTTAAATGTTCCATCTTTGTATCCTTTAATAATTCCTTTATCAGTCAAATACTCAATCTCATCTACAAAGGAAGTTACATCTTTAAATGTAGTTTTACCATCGAAATCGACTTGGAAATTAGGTGTTGTTTTTGGTATAGTTCTAGCATCGGTTGTTTGTTCAAAAGAATAGGCTAAATCGAATAGAGATTGTTCACTATATGCCAAACCTAAGAAAGAAATCCCAACAGGTACCTCTTCTTTCGTAGCTCCGGCAGGCACGGTAATTTCAGGGAATCCAGTGGCCGTTGCTACATAACCCGCAGCATACGTGTCATATGCTTCACATACATATGTAGGATCTTCCTTATCAAATCTCGGTGAAGCTGGACATGACAACGTTGGAAAAACAATGGCATCCAAATCATTTTCTTCCATCATTGTTTCGATTTCATGACGTACTTCAGACATTTCTTTCGTTACGATATTGTTGTATTCTGGTGTGTCCTTAAACTCTGCTTGTACCATAGAGTTTTTTAGACCTTCCAGACGCGCTGGATTTACTGGAGTCGATGAATTCAAGACTTCTGGAGATTCACTGATTTTAATAATTTCTTCTAGAGTTTTCGGCTGACCCTCTGGAAGTTGACTTAGATATTCTTCTAATTGAACTTTAAAATCCGCGTCATTAACAGGGCCAATAATAGGTGTCCAAAGATATTTCGTCTTTTCTGAGAAAGAAACTGGAATAAGCTCTGTACCTATTTTCTCCATCTTTTCTAGTGCCTTTTTGGTAATAGAGTCTACCTCTGCGTTATCTCCAAAAAAGTCACTAGCTACTCCGATTCGAGCATTTTTTAAAGCCTTGCTATCTAATAATTTACTATAGTCTTTTACAATGTGATCCTTTGCAAGCAAAGTTTTGTCATCTTTCTCATCAACACCAGCCATAAAACTTAATGCAATGGCTGCATCTTCCACAGACTTCGCTAATGGTCCAGTAGTATCAAAATTTAACGAGGATGGAACTACCCCGCTACGACTTGTTAAACCAAGTGTTGGTCTAATACCAACTAGTCCTGTAACATTAGCTGGTCCTCTGACTGATCCAGATGTATCTGTCCCTAGTCCAAATACGGCAAAATTGGCTGCAACTGCCGCTGCAGATCCGCTGCTTGATCCAGAAGCATCTCGGTTTAGATTATACGGATTTAGAGTTAAGCCACCTAATGAGCTGTATCCTAACCTGCCATATGATGCTGCGAACTCTGATAAATTTGTTTTTGCAATGATAATTGCCCCTGCATCCTTAAGTTTTTGAATCGTAAAAGCGTCTTCTGTAGGATAAGCATCCTTTAATGCTACTGAGCCTGCTGTCGTAGGCATTCCTATTACATCAAAATTATCTTTAACAACGATTGGGATACCATGAAGAATACTTCTTGAGCCTTCACTTTGTCTTTCTGCATCCAATTGCTTTGCAATCTCTAAAGCTTGATCATTAATGGTAATGATTGAATTAATCGTTGGACCTTGCTTGTCATATTTTTCTATACGCTCTAGATAATATTTAACCAATTGCTCAGAGGTAATCTGATTGTTATTTAATGCTTCAGAAATTTCACCAATACTCTTTTCGAATGGGTCGAATTTGGTTTCTTCTGCAGAAACACTTACCAAAGGAAGCATGGTTATTACTAAAATAAAAGCTATCAAAGTTTTAAACTTGTATATCGTCTTAAACATGGTGTTTCCCCCCTAATATAATTCCTAATTAATAATTAAACTCTTCTATCTCTCTATTTTTTTAAGACATTTTAAATAGACTAAAAACACGATATAAATTTGGTCAAAGATTATATTAGATAATCTAACAATCTTTTCAGCCATTTTGCTGATAGAAATCATAATATTACAGTTTAAATTGCTGAATAACTTCCTCTAATTCTAATGACATTCTTGCTAACTCTTGAGATGCTAATGAAACCTCTTCCATTGAGGCACTCATCTGTTCTGAGGATGCAGCAACATTTTGTGAATGTTCGTTTACCTCTAAACTCGTTTTTGAAACTTCCTCTATATGGGTTACAACTTCTGCTATATGTTTTTTCATGTTATCCATCGCTAGGCTAACCTCAGATATTTTTGTTGTAGCAGCTAGAACTGAATCCTTAATTTCTCCAAAGGCTTTTCCACTTTCATTAACAAGTTTCATTCCTTCTTTAGCAGAGGTTGCCCCCTGATTTACGAAACTCATTGAATCCTCAATGCCATCTTTAATATCATTAATAATCTCATTAATCTGCAATGCTGAATGGCTGGATTGCTCGGCAAGTTTCCTTACTTCATCTGCCACTACCGCAAATCCCTTCCCATGTTCACCAGCTCTTGCAGCTTCAATTGCCGCATTCAAAGCTAATAAGTTCGTTTGCTCTGAAATGGACTGTATGATCAAACTTATCTGGCCAATTTCGTTCGATTTCTCATTTAATACACTAATTTTTTCAGCAGAAGAGGTTACATTTTTATCTATTTCACCCATTTGCTTTACGGTATGGTTAACAACATCACTACCTTGTTTAGCGGATTCAGCTGAATAATGGATGGAATTGCTAACATTTTTCATACTTACTGTAACATCATCAACGTGCTTAAATACTTCATTGATAATACCTACTGCATTCTTCATTGCAGCGTTCTGTTCATCTGTTCCGGTGGCAACACTTTGAATTGACTCAGTTATTTGATTGGAGGCTTTTTGATTCTCAATGGAAGAAGCAGCTAGTTCCTCAGATGTAGCTGATAATGCTTGAGATTCAAACCAAATCTTTTTAATTGTTTCTTTTAAACTACTAGACATAATATTGTAATTCTTCCCCATATCTCCAATTTCATCATTTGACTTAATCGTGACTAATTGAGTCAAATCACCTTTAGACATAGCTAGGGATAAATCACTAATACTTTTGATACTTCGTGTTATCCTCAAACTAACAAAAATGGAAACTAATAAAGATACAACAGCGAAAATCCCGCCTATAATGAAAATCGCCGAGCGTATAGAATCTGCAGTAGTTAAAAGTTCGCTCTTCTCAATAACAGCGATATACTTCCAGCCTTCATTTTTTGAAGAGATTGTGTTTAATACATAATCTTTTCCGTCAATTTTTGTTTCAAACGAGCCATCTTTACTTAAATCCTTTAATTCGGGAACATTTAGCTTAGAAATTGGCTGAAAGTTCAAATCAGCATTCTTTGGATGTGCAAGGATTGTTCCATCTCCTTGCGCTAGAATTACATAGCCATTTTCCCCTATACTGATTTCCTTAATAATACTCGTTAAACCTTCTAAACTAACATCTAGACCTAACACACCGACTTGTTTTCCGCCTTTTTCAATCGCAACTACATTACTTACAATAATTCCCTCTACCCCAGTTGCGGCGTAGGCACCTGTTAATTTTACTTTCCCTGGTTCTTCTATACCCGTAGTATACCAAGGACGTTCTCTGGGATCGAAACCAGCTGGCACAGGACCCTCAGGATATTGAACATACCCTCCATCCGATGTCCCCATATAAGCATAAGCTGCATTAGGATGGCTCTTACCAAATTGAGAAAGCATATCAAATATTGCTTTTTCTTTCTCCCCATTTGCTGAAGGGGTCATATCAATTGAGCCTTCTCCTGTTATATCTTTATAGGAGGTAATGCTTGAATCAGCATTTAAAACGGCAGGGTTGGTAGCTAATAAATTGACATTTTCCCTAATAGATTCAAAGTACAAGGAAATTCCATTGTCTACCTGTTTAATTTCTCTTTCACTAGAATTGATATAATCCTTCTCGGTTTTTTCACTAACTGTTTTATTAACTAAAAAGCCAATAAAGATGATTGGTACTAATGATAGTAATAAAGAATTAATTAAAAACTTTGCCTGAAATGAAAATCTTTTATTTCCCATTTTACCAAACCTTTCCATTTTTTGTTTTAAGCAAGCATAAGATGCTTACTGTTACCTAGCTATTAAATCGTTAACTTCAATAATCTCTCATCCCTTATTAAATATTTTTTTAGCAAAGTTATTATCCTACATTCACAATTCACTAAAAAATAATCCAGGTTTGTTGATGATTCACAAATTCTCGCTTCTGGAAACTAGTATTGCAAAAAAAAAAGACTACTCTATGTACCATAGAATAGCCAAAGGATATTAATAAACATTAATCCACAAATTTGGTAACCAGGCGATCATAGTTTAAATTACGGGACTTTCGACCACTACCTAAACCTTAGACCCTAGGCTTTGCGTCCTATTCTTTCGAAATAGTTTGCCTTTATATTCCATAAATACCAATCTAAAATCACATTATATTATATTCTCACATAATTCTACAAACTTCAACAATTTTCGCAAAATAAACCAATACTTTTTATTAACAAGTATTGTTCTTTGAAGAAACTAAGATTGCTTTAAATTTTATTCAGGTTACTGCAAACATACAAAACGCATATGACGCTCTAACGCCACCATTTACTATGTAAGCTAAATCGTGTACAACGCTACACTCACCTAATCACAATGGTGGCGGTGCGAAGCCAGAATTCGCACTATTTCTCAATAATATAGGTATACTTGATAAGAAGATTGGCTATATTATGAGATTGCGAAGACCCGCCCCATGTCCCCATACAAAAAAGCTTTCCACCAGTTCAAGTAACTGATGAAAAGCTTTTTTAATTTGATAAACCTCTTATACTAGGCTCATGATGTTTATTACATCATGCCGCCCGTGAGATGAGAGTGTGTAATATCTTTAATGCCATGTACCAAAAGTGCGGTATATCAAGGTTTTAGCAAATTAGAATTGTAACATCTTTAACGGGAATTTACCGTTTTTCGTATGATTGCGTTAGCAATTTTATTAGTAAATTGATCAATTTTATTAAATTAGAAATAGTTAATATTCTTAGAGCTATAATCGCTTCTCACATAATATTAGCTAATTAAAATCTATCTTTCATTTCTAATTCTTTATATTGATCTAATATAGTGTATTTTATATCAGTTCCATTATCAGTCCAACATATGAACCATTCTTCTTTTCTACTGCGCTCAGACCTCTTCTCCATATAAAAATCCCATATCACTGATAAATTGTTTTCACTTAAATATTTTTCTAAATAGTCAGCTCTAAATAACAAATTACTTTCATATCCCATATACTGAGCATCAAAGGCAACTAAATTATTCTCACCATCTTTCCAGATCCCCTCGGAAATCTGAAATAACATAAAAAACTTTACTAAATTAGTATTGGGCAAAAGATAGCTACAAGAAGTTCTTTCACCAGAATCAAGGCTGATATTTGTTTCCCATAGATATTCCCATATTGCATCTTCACAATCGATATCTTCAAATTCATTTTTATAAAAGATATCAGAGAAGGACGGATGCCAATAATGCTCAAATGCAAATACACTATACGTATTAGCCCAAGAAACACTTGTATCTCCTTTCTTTTCAGATTTCAAAGCAATATATTTTCCTTTATCATTATCAGGTATAAAAACTGCCTTTGATTTTATGAAAAATTCATCTTTGTCTACAAACTTTTTTCCATTTTCTCTTTTTTGGAGAAGCATTTGTGCTAAAGAGATATATTTATTGCCTTCGTACTCAATAAATATAAAGTCATCAAGCTTATTAAACTCTTCTTTGTTTTGCACCCATGTTTTATCTGAATTATATGGCAAATATGATTTAATTAAATTTTGTTGACTGTTATCTTTTGTTGGGTACTTCAATAGACTAGGATCAATGTTTCTTAGGAACGGATCCCATGGACCGTTGTATTTCTTGTAATAATCTTTCTTAATTCCTAAGAAATGCTCTTCTTCTTTTAAAGTTTCTTCGTTTTCTTCAACTACCAGTTCTATATCTTCTCCTGATTGAGTTTTGAACATTTTATCCATGTATGAATATATTCTTTTATTTTGCAACTCCGTATATTTTTGATATTCAGGAGTATATAACTTTATTTCTTTGTATATAGGATAGTTATCTGTTAATTTAGCTAATAACTCATATAGTGCAACCCACTGGTATTTTTTACCCATACGCTCTACTAGATTTTCATGTCTATTATGATATCTTAGATTCCGATCATAATTACCATGTTTTTTTTCATCATATCCATAGTCAATAATTCTCATTGTAGCAATATTACTTAAATCTTGGTCGTCAAATTGATTTCTCCAGTCATATAATGCACTCCCAAAAACATACCTTCCAAAATCTCCATATGCCCCAGTTCCTCTTCCATATTCAGTTGTCATAGATCTAATTATTGCATGGAATCCACTAAACTCTTCCCCTGCTACTTGCTGCATTTCTTTTAATTTTTCATCTACTTCTTGTAAAGAATATGTTTTTTCATACCAGTTACTCGAATATGGAGGGTTTATTTTTTTATACTCTTCAAGATCAATAATTCCCTTATTAGCAGCAAATAGAATAATCCCTCTCGCATAATCTCTAATTAGCACATTCGGATAAACATCATTTTGATTAAATATTTTAGTATAAATAATATCAACTATTTCCTCTAATTGTGGTACTTCATTTGTTCTTAGAATTGCACCATATGAACTTGCAAATAGTCTTTCCAATATATATGGATCATTAACATCAATAAACCTATTAATATTCTTTAAAATAATCGATGGTTCATTCATATATAGTTTTACTAGAGCCATAGTAGAAGTATCTCTTAATTTACGGTCAGTACATGTAAATAGCCAAATAATAGTCCAAGACAGCAATTCAAAATTCTCACGCTTGAAGTGTTGAAAGCTTAAATTTTGTTTTAGAATGATCTCTACCAGTCGTGTTGGCACTTCTGAATTATTATTTATAGATATAGTCCAACTTCCGTCCCTTATAGACATTGCTAAAGGATAAATGTTACTATGTAAAAATTCTGCATTTAATGGTGATTCTATAATATAAGACTGTTTTAACAAGCTTTCATAAACTAAACTTTGTAAACCTATATTCTCTTGTCTCAGACATAGATCAATCCAATGGAAAGTTCTTTCATTAATATTTTGCACATTTCTCCATGAGATCCCTCGAATAAAAGATTCTGCTGTATCAAAGGTTATCAACTTAATATCAACTAAATCAAGTAATTCTTTGTTTAACTTTTCAGGAACAATTATTGAAAGACTCTCATAAACTCCATAAAAATAAGGATTATCAGATGACAATATTTTGTCAAATAGTTCTTTACCTTCTTGCTGATACTTTTCTAATAAAACTAAGGATATATATATATCTGCAAACCTTTCATAAGTAAAATATACTAAACTTTCACCACGATACCCTGAATTTATTGATAAAATATTTTCTTCTTCTAGCCCTAAAATTATTTCTCTATAACCAGATATATAAGGACTCACCGTACTATGTAATACTTCATAAAGTTCACTCAATTCAATATAATGACTTTCACTTTCAATAAATTTCGCAGCAATTTCCTTCAATATTTTATCAACCAGATTTAAAGAGTTTGCGTACGGAAATCTTTGATCAAGTGACAATCTGTTATTAATCTTTTCCACATATCTTTCTAATACCTCAACTATACTCCAACCTCTATACCCAACATATTCTTCTTGAATTGCTTCACAATAAATCTGTAAGAATAAAGGGTTATAGCACTCATTTTCTAAAGATGGGAATACTAATGGATTTATTCTATAGTAATTAAAAAAAGGCTCTAATGCTTCCAAACTTAAATCCTTAAATCCCTTATGTTCTAATTTGTGTAACGGAAAGTCTGCCTCAATATTTTCAGGTAATACGCTTCTAATATAGTTACTTCTAACAGATAAGGCCACAGCAATATTGTCAAATTCTTTAATGGAATTTAAAAAGTTCAACAAATAATTTTTCCAAAAATATTTACCTTCACCCTCATTTAAAGCATCTATTATAATTACAGTTCTCTTATTTTTCTTATTCGCTCTATCATTAAATTCTTTCAGAAAAGACTCTTTAGAACCTTTATATTCAATCAAATCAAATAATTGTTTGAAAGGATGATCATGCGTATTTAAATGTTGTCCTAAAAATAAAAAAACACTGTGACCTGCTTCCTGCAATCTTTTAGCGTTATCGGCTAATAAATGTGATTTACCTATTCCCGCATCTCCATATATCAATAAATAAGGCTCATTAATTAATATTGGTCTTACCAAGTGTATATATTCATTTAATTCGCTTTCATACCTATTTATTATTTGGATTGGATTGATTAACTCTTCCCTAACGTTCTTTTTACCTTCTTCATATAGCTTGTATCTTACTCCATCTACTTCTGCCACAAAGCTATTAATCTCTTCAGAAAGACATTTCAAACTACTGTGTAAATAGAATTCTTTATCTTCACAGTCAATCTCTTTAAAATAATTTAAAACCTTTTCAATAAACTTTATATCATCGTACCCTAAATCTTCACTATGTTTATTGAAAGCTTTACTGAATTCCATAATACTCATTTGCAATTTACCTAATAACTCACTAAAATGCTGAAAAATTTGCTTATTACTTACTAAAGAATTAAATATTGCATTAAAATCCGTTTCTACATTCGCCTCTGAAATATACCTTTTTCCTAAATCCAAAATGTTTCGGTCTAGTATTTTCTCTAAATGTTCATCCGTGTATTTTTCCAAATAAGCTCTTTCTTGAATTTCTAATAAATTTTTTTCGAAATATTCCTGTAAACTCTTATTACTTTCTACAATGCTATTTTGAATATTAGATAAAATACTCATTTCATTTGATTTAAAACTTTTATCTCTGTACTTTTCAAGATATGTAATTAAATCATTAAGATATTGATCTACAACAGGATGATTTTCTATTTCTTTTAGCTGCACAGATTTTCTATAATGATTTATCTCATTGATTGCTAGTTTAGATAACTGCTCTACAAATGCCACTTTAGGAACAGAGATATAAGTAGCTCCAAATACATAGTTAAATATCAAAAGTCCATTCATTTCATCATTTAAAAACTTTTGAAATGTATTTGAATCAACAAATGTATCTTCATACTCTTTTTGGAAGGTTTTTATCTTTTTAAATTTCCCTTTAACCTTCCATTTTTCTATTAAATTTCCACTTATAAAACCTATTAATTTTCCTACTAAAGGTTTAACTATAAATGAAATATTCACCATTCATCTCTACACCCTCTCTAAACTTAGCACTTAATATCATTAACAAATTTTAACTATATAAATACTTCGAAAAAATTATTTAATCTAATCTAGATAAAGTGTAAACTTTTCCCACAAGACATTCTACTAATTTCGATATTTTTTGTGAATTTTCACAACTTTATTCCCCTCCTTATCAAACATTGTAATAGTATTATTTTTAGTGATACTTCTCTTTAGAGAGAACTGAGACCAATTAAGTATTAAAGTTGCAATATCACTAGATATAGTAATTATTGATTAACCGTTAGATTCAAAAGATACAGTAACAAACATTCGAAAGCTGTAGTCATATTTTATCATGTTCTCCAGCCTTTTTTAGATTTGGCTGTGTTATAATAACGATGTTGATTTTTGGCTCATTTTAACAACAATATCGTTTAACATAGCCTTAAATTTAGATAAGTTGAGTTAAAACCTATTTGATCTTTCTAGAAAAATAAAAAGAGGCTTCCCACAAGTTTGGCCAACTTATGAAAAACCTCTATTAAAAACACTATTGATAACAAAATATTAGCATTTCACTCAAAACCCCTTATATACCAAGGTATCTAGGGATTCATCACATCATGCCTCCCGTAAGGCGAGAGTGTGTAATATCTTTAACGATGAGTGCAGAAAGTGTAGTATATCAAGGTTTTTCCTGAATCATTCAGCTTTTTATTTAGAAATATTAACATTTACAACAAATGGAAAAATACTTAGAAAGCCGCTGCATTTTATTGAAAATATTTGTTTACATTTATGCCTACGAAAAAATAACTTACGGAATACCGCCCTTTTCTCTGAGTATCTTCATTAAAAATTCATTTTATCCCCATTATAAGCCGCAATATAGATTTTTTTCATATCCTCTACAGAAACTTCTCTGGGATTTGCGTGTGCATGGATCCTCAACCGCTCCTGCTGCCATTTGGTCCAAATATTTTTCGAACTCTGTCTTATCCACACCAAATTCTTTTAGCGTTAGCGGCAGATCCAAGGAATTGATTAAACTGCGGATCATTTGTGTTAATGAATCAATCAGTTCATCGTATGTACTTCCATTTAAACCAAGCATTCTTGCGATGTTCGCATATCTTGAGTTTTCATATTATAATCAATACATATGAAAGATAGAGTGCATTAGCGGTGCATGCGGAATTTTAAAGATTGCTCCGCTCTTAGAAGATAGGCTATCTACTATACGGATAAGTGTATAATTTGTGGTAAAAATAAATAAATTTTTTAACTGCCCGAAAACTTTTCTTATTCGTTTTTTTTAATTACTACTCGAAATTGTCCACTACCACCCTCCACTTAAACAGCAAAATTTAACTATTTGTTCTCATCATTCTCTACCAATCGCCCTGATTCGATTTTTCTTTCCCACTACCTTCCAAAATTCATTCCAATAACAAATGACTTTTTGGTATAATTTAACTAGATTTAATGTAAGTCATTATTAGTAAATGTTTTACAAAAGGAGTTAACATCATGAGTTATACCTTTGATTCGACGGACCCTCAATCTTTTAAAGGCGACTGTTATTTTAAGTACTGTCATAGGGATTATAGTGTTTTTACCGAGTTAACCTATACGAATGAGCATATTTTCTTCAAAGTGGAAAACCTAAACCCCATTTCCATATCCTCCATTGAAGAGGTTTGGGTTAAGGGAAACGACCTTACTTTAAAGGGTGTTTTTTTTCAGGATAATCAAATCGTTCATGAGTTGGAATTTCATCTTTATAAATTTAATGTTCAAGAAAGATTATTAGATGCAATTGGCAAGACAGTGGAAGTCAGTAAGGGGAAGTTAGTCTTAACCAATGAAGAAAAGTATAGAGATTTTGAGGTAGAGGTTAAAAAGACCGATTCGAAAATATCGGTCATGGAGACTTCAACCAAGAAGCTATTTGTGGTTTTTGATCAGAATGATCAACTATTTTGTTCTAATAATGTCATAGTAACGTTTAACAATGAAGGATATCCCTACTATTTAATTTTTAACGATAATCGAATTCCCTTTAATTTATCCAGTTTTAATATATTTGAGAATAGATACTACCATTCCTTTACTCAGCTCTATGGCTCATTTAATAAGTTGCGATTTAAAGGGAATGAAGTAAGTTTGATGGTAAATGCCGAAGATATTTATATATTTTTAGATTATTATCAAGTTTATTCATTCAGCCATCATCAATTAAAAATATGTTACCAGCATACGGATGGAAGTACAACCTTTCAATTTAGAGCTTCAACAGGAGAGCTATCCTATGTTACTTTTACCAATATCCCTGAGTCACTTAAGAGGATTCTTCCAAGTGTAGAGATGGACCTTAATCAATTCGTAGTGGTCGATCAAGAACCATTTACCCTTTCCTTTGAAAACAGAGGTTGGAATTTCTATCAATCTGAAGATAGCCAATTCCTTATCCCTCTTACGCAATTATCTTCCATTGAAGTGTTGGATAATTCACGAGAGAATAAGGTAGCTGTAACCTTCCATGTCTCATGGGAGGTTGGAAAAATCAGTTTTTGGACTCAAGAAAACTTACTTCCTGAATTAATAAAAACAACCTTTCGTAAAAAGAAAATTCCGTTGTTGAAGGGGGCAACCACAACTGATTTGTACTCTAGTTGGAGCAGACAAATCAACGACTTTCTTGTTTACAATTTATTTGGGCAGCTGAAGATTTTACAAAATGGAATAAAGGAAATACAAGAGCGGAAGAACATTACCAAGCATCAAAAATATAAGCAAATATTGAACTTTATGTATCATGCGATTAGGGAACAGAGAAGAACCTTAGATCGGGTGTCAGTACAATTCCCTCAACTACTAATGCAAGAAGAAATGCAATTTTTAAATACTCAATGCGAAGAGTCTTTTGAACGATTCCAAAAACAATTATTATCCATATCAAATCAAATTCAACGACATATGGCTGATATAGAAAACTCGCTGAATGCTCTCTCGTATGAGATTATTCCTACCAATAGAATAGAAACCCAAAATAAAGAACAGTCCAAAACGAATTATTGGGGTGCTGCTATATTAGGTGGACTTGGAATTCTGACTGGCGGTGTCGGGTTGATGGCGGCTGGAGGCTTATTGGGGTTAAGAACCTATGCAACTAGTAAAGATAGCTCCAAAAGGCAGCAAGTTTCAGAAGAGAATGACCAGCATAAACTAGAGTTTTATATCAACAAAGCACTCGATTCCTTTGAGCATTTTATGGAATCGATGTTACCATTCTATATTTCTCTAGTAAGTAAATCCTATTATTCTCTTACACGAAAAAATGCCAAGTTATTAATTCTACAAAATGATAACGACCATTGGAAACAAGCAATTTTTAACCGCTTAGTGGAGTTGTATACAGCGAAGCAATTACCACTGGAGCAAGGGGACTTACTTACAAGTGGTACTATAATTGAAATGTTAATGACACCTGCAAAAAATAATGAAGGCGGCCTTATTGCGTCCCTATCTGAATAGGAGCTGGTTTATATGTTAAATAGAAATCCCTTCCGGCCACAGGGCTGGATCCAAACTGATCCATTTCTAGATATGAATCAAAATCATATACAGGATACTCATGATCTATTTTCAGACCTTGATATGAATGAATTTGCCGATACCACTCAAGTCACGATGGATCTGGATCAGAATCATATAGATGATACCCATGACCCATTTTTTGATCTGGATGGCGACCATATTCCAGATCAGGATGATATCCATTTTGACCTAGATCATGATGGAGTCTCTGATGAACATGACCTATCAGTGGACTTGGATGGAAATGGGATAAATGATGGAATTGTGTAAAAATATAAGGTTATTTTCGCATATATGGTTGTTTACACTCTAGGTTTGTGCTTCAAAAACGTTCAGTATGGTGTAGAAGGTCACCTACCAAAACATTTCTGGAAATTTATCAGAGAATCTGTCAATATATTAGCGAAAGTCAACTTATAGTGCAATTTTCCATTAAAGTAAACTTGGGCAGGGGTGTATTATATATCTAGTATCAAACAAGAGTACGAAAATTTTTGCACTCTTGTTTTTATTTTCCAGAATATTTTATTTAACATATCATTTTACATCGTGCCGCCCGTAAGGTGAGAGTCTGTAATATCTTTAACAGCGTGTACTAATAGTACGGCATATCAAGGTTTTTGATATTTGAGGTGTAACATCTTTTACGTTATTTTACCGTTTTTCTTTGGATTGTGTTAGCAAAATGTTAGCATTTTTGTTCGAAATTTAATTAGACAACAAGTATCTAAAGGAATTTAAACACTAATATATTGTAAAACTGTATTTTCAAACAAATCATTTAGAGGAAATAAAAATGTAAAAGAGTAATCACCCTCCATTTTTAAACCCTTTATTTTTGCATAGAAAATTTCACTATATATAAAACTATCTAACGATAATGGGAATTAATGGAAATAAAGAAAAATAACCGAAATTAATTCTAAGTAAACTATTTCTCTTCACTACTTACTTAGCTCGTATGTATTCCCCTTACAAAGTAGCGTAACAGAAATTGTATATTCCGTTTTCCTTTTTTCCCTTTCCCTTTCAGCATCCCTTTTACTTCAATGTTAATCTTAACTTCAATTGGGAAATCTGTTAAACTTTTACGTGTACTAGCCATCTCAAAAAAGGCTATCTTAGAAAAAAGTCAAATTCAAAGGCTATCTATAGAATTACTGAAGTCAGTATAGAAAATAAATTGTGAATCTACATAGGTCCACAGAACTATAATCGGGGGGGGATTAAATGGAAACTAGTATTTTAGTTGATGAGTTATTTGAGAATATAGATATAATACAAAATGCCTTTTTAGGAAGGTATAACTTTAAAATTTTTAAAGACTTTGACCTAAGAAATATTGGCAATCTTAAAAAGGAAGTTAAAGACTTAGATGGCTTAAAGTTAAGAGTAAATGATGCTACAACTCAAATTATCGAAAATTTTAACAAAAAAGAACTAGATTTAAATTCTGGAACTGAAAATACTGGCTCAATAAATAGCTTCAGAAATTTTCTACTCCATAACTACGCTGAAGAAACAGAACTTATTGAGCAAGATATCCATAATAAGTTTTGGGCTGTATACAATGTTAGGACTCAGTTTTCTCATAAGAAGAACAGAAATTACAAAAAAGCTTTAAAAATTCTAAATTTATCAGAAACTGAAGTTGATGCCACATTAATATGGGAAGCATGTATTGAAGCCTTAAATACTGCTATAAAAAAAACAGTAAGACTAATTTTACAAACTCCTGAAAAAGAGGATTATATTTATTTTCAAGATCTAGCTATTGAAAAGTTGAGATCTAAGCACAGGGTTAAAATAAGTCATTTAATTAGTAATTATCCAGATGCCGAACCTTATGTTTTGTACCTAGTCCATAAGAATTGGATAACAGACGTTGAATTAGCTAATATATTCAATCATCAACTTATTGATGTAAGAAACAGACTCTTCCCTTTAGTTGGTGAAATTATTACTTATCAACATATAGACAATGGAAGTACTAAAGTTATTATACATGATGAAGTTAAAAGCATTTTAAAGGAGTTGTTTAATAACAATGAAAATTAAATATCTAGACCTATATGATGAATTTACTCATCATCAGATTCTTCTACTACAAATTGAAGAAGTAGATCAGCATAAATTTAAAAAAAGAAAATTCCCAGTAGGATTTAAAATAGTAATTGATATGACCGAATCAAAGGTTAGAGCTTCAAGTGGAATGAATTTTATTCCAGAAATATCAGACATGAGCATAGCTGGTAGGAGTTATAAAATGGAGTCTTCTGGAACTCTAAATGCTTTCAGTCTGTTATTGAATTCTGTTGAAGATATTAGACAGCTACCATCAGAAGTAAATGTTAATAATATTAGAGAAACTTGGAATACATTTAGTCAAAGTAGTATTCTAAATGACTTAGAGAACAATAATGTCTTTATAGAAGATGGAAATTATAAAAAGGTTCTATATGAAACTGGGTACGGTTTAAAAACCTTAGTAATTGTTGATAGTAAATTAACTTCAGTTTTCTCAAGAGGAACTCAACACACAAGCGTTATTGCGGATTACAATTGGTTACCTGTAAACGAACTAGACCCATCATCCTTTAAAGAATTTTTAGCTATTAATGAATTACCTAATTTCTACAAACAAATTTTAACTACTTAACTGGTGTACTTTTGTTATTAAGATTATCTATACAATAAAAACCGAACGTCACTTCATTATTTATTGTAGCCAATGTCGATATCAAGGGATTCTTTCTGAGAATGAAAATTAGGTTACTGTGAATATAATAATAATGGCGACATAGGTTTTATCTTTAGGCACGGCTTAAAAATGCTGGGTCAACTTTAGTATGATCACTTTTAGTTTTTGTGAAAAATAAACTTTCATGGTAGTTTAAGTACACTTTTCCACAAACCACCAACCGATTAAATTAGTTTTGCTATTTAAAATAGCTTTAAAGTATTTATTGTGTACAACTAAGTTAAATTAATTTTAAAATACAATTATACCTAGAGAAAGTAGCTGTGGCATAGACGATAAAGAAAAAATTAAAAAGAAATTGAATACGGTGCAAACATTGTGGAGATACAATCGAATCAAAAACTACTCATGAATTTCAGTTATGCACATGTGAAGCAGTTGGTATTGATGGAGGGTTGGACTACCCAAAACGTACTTTCGGTTCATACCCAGAAGAAGAACATTACGAAGAATTATCGGAATATGAGTGAAGGGAAGGAACATGTTTGCAATGAAACATGTTCTTTTTATATGCCTGCACCTCTCTCTAACTTTTTTAGCTAATCAATACTTTAATCATCAGGAATCTTCAACCTTCAAAATGGAAATAATGGATACATTTAATAAAAATTTCGAGGGAAAGCGAGGTCATTCAATGAAAGGTCATTTCTACAGAAGAGGTTGTTCGTGCAAGAAGAAAAAATGTAATTGTGGTTCCAAATGGGCTTTTACCATCGATATTGGAGTAGATCCGATTACTGGTAAAAGGAAGCAAAAGGTAAGAAGCGGTTTTAAAACTAAAGAAGAAGCTGAAGCAGCTGCTACCAGGCTCATTCATGAGTTAAATCAAGGAATATATACGGAGGAAACAGACCTGACCTTTTGTGAGTTTGCAAGTCAATGGCTCCCAATCTATAGCGAAGCAACAGATGTTAAACTCAGAACAATTCGAGTCCGTATTCATGAAATCAATAAGTTGTTGCCCTACTTTGCCCAACTGAAATTGAAGGACATCACAAGAAAGAGATATCAAGATGCTCTGAACGATTTAAAGGACAGAGAGTATTCTGATAGTACAAGGGAGGGAATACATCGAACTGGAAGAGTGATTTTTTGGAAAGCATTAGAATTGGAGCTAATCAAGAAGGACCCTACAGAATTTTCCTATCTTAAAAAGGATAAAAAACAATTGAACAGTTGGAGGAAGAGGAAATTCCAAAGTATTTGGAAAAGGAAGAACTTACACTCTTCTTAAATACTGCTAAGAAGCAAGGATTGGAATTAGACTACTTAATGTTCCTCATCCTGTCCTATACAGGAATTCGGGTTGGTGAACTCGTAGTGCTCAAGTGGAAAGATATTGATTTCGCAACTCAAACAATCAGCATTACCAAAACGTATTATAATCCGAAGAATAATACATTGGAATATCAGTTAGTTACACCCAAGACACGGAAGTCACGAAGAAGAATCATTGTAGACGAAGAGGTGTTAAATACTTTGAATGAACACAAAAACGCTCAAAACCAAGTTATTAAGCGACTAAGTACAGATTACTACAACAAAGATTTTATCTTTTCCAAAATGGAACGGCAATATGGTTATCCCATTGTTATTAAAACCCTTCAAAACAGAATGGCAAGGCTGTTAAGAATTGCAGACCTGAATCCTGAGTTAACACCGCATTCTTTACGCCATACCCATACATCGCTACTTGCCGAGGCTCGTGTCTCATTCGAACAAATCATGGACCGTCTTGGTCATACCGATGATCAAATCACGAAAAATGTGTACCTCCACGTAACGCAAGAAATGAAAAAAGAAGCCTCTCAAAAGTTCACTGAACTCATGAGAAGCCTCAGTTAATTTACCTCAATGTTAGCATTTCACTCTCATCTTACTCACAAACTCAGTTATATCAAGGGTTGGAGGCACTTATTACATCATGCCGCCCATTCCACCCATGCCGCCCATATCAGGCATACCCATGCCGCCAGCACCAGCAGGTTCTGGTTTGTCAGCTACTACTGCTTCTGTTGTTAAGAACATTGCAGCTACTGATCCAGCGTTTTGTAGTGCATAACGAGTTACTTTTGTAGGGTCAACGATACCAGCTTCGATCATGTTCACCCACTCGCCGTTTGCAGCGTTGAATCCTGTGCCTACTGCTTCACCTTTTAGGCGCTCTACGATTACTGATCCTTCAAGACCAGCGTTGTGAGCAATTTGGCGTACAGGCTCTTCGATTGCACGAAGAACGATGTTGATACCAGTTGCTACGTCACCCTCAGCTTGAATTGCAGCAATTTTGCTGTATACGTTTAGAAGAGCAGTACCACCACCAGCTACGATTCCTTCTTCAACCGCCGCACGAGTAGAGTTTAATGCGTCTTCGATACGAAGTTTGCGTTCTTTTAATTCTGTTTCAGTTGCAGCACCAACTTTAATAACTGCTACTCCACCAGCTAATTTAGCTAGGCGCTCTTGTAATTTTTCACGGTCAAATTCAGAAGTCGTTTCTTCTAATTGAACACGGATTTGATTTACACGAGCTTGAATTTGAGCAGAGTCTCCCGCACCTTCAACGATCGTTGTGTTTTCTTTAGAAACAACCACTTTAGAAGCGCGTCCTAATGATTCGATTGTAGCCGATTTAAGATCAAGACCAACTTCTTCTGTGATCACTTCTCCGCCAGTAAGTGCAGCGATATCTTCAAGCATCGCTTTACGACGATCTCCGAATCCAGGTGCTTTAACCGCTACTGCGTTGAATGTTCCACGAAGTTTGTTCACAACAAGTGTTGCAAGTGCTTCGCCTTCAACATCTTCAGCAATCATCAATAGTGGTTTACCTTGTTGAACAACTTGTTCAAGCACAGGAAGGATTTCTTGGATATTTGTAATTTTTTTGTCAGTGATTAGGATATATGGATTTTCAAGGACAGCTTCCATTTTATCTGAATCAGTAACCATGTATGGTGATGCATAGCCACGGTCGAATTGCATACCTTCAACAACGTCAAGCTCCGTTGTGAAGCCTTTTGATTCTTCGATTGTGATTACGCCGTCATTTCCAACACGCTCCATAGCTTCAGCGATTAATTGACCAACTTCTTCGTCAGCAGAAGAAATCGCAGCTACTTGTGCAATGCTTTCTTTATTTTCGATTGGTTTAGAGATAGCTTTCAACTCTTCGATTGCTACGTTTACTGCTTTCTCCATTCCTTTACGGATACCCATTGGGTTAGCACCAGCTGTAACGTTTTTAAGTCCTTCGCGGATCATCGCTTGAGCAAGAACTGTAGCTGTAGTTGTACCGTCACCAGCAACATCATTTGTTTTGCTCGCTACTTCAGCAACTAATTTTGCACCCATGTTTTCAAATGCATCTTCAAGTTCGATTTCTTTCGCGATTGTTACACCGTCATTTGTGATAAGTGGTGAACCAAATTTTTTCTCAAGAACCACGTTACGTCCTTTTGGTCCTAATGTTACTTTAACTGCATTTGCAAGAGCATCTACTCCGCGTAGCATTGCACGGCGAGCGTCTTCACTGAATTTAATATCTTTAGCCATGTATAAAACCCTCCCTAATTTTTATAAAAATGGTTCGTTCGGTTATGTTTTGTATGTGCTTAGCCGATAACAGCTAAAATATCGCTTTCGCGTAAAATTAAGTATTCTGTACCATCATATTTCACTTCAGTACCAGCATATTTTGAGAAGATAATACGATCGCCTTGGGCAACCTCTAAAGCTACACGTTCACCATTTTCAAGAATACGGCCATTGCCGGCAGCCACTATTTTACCTTCTTGCGGCTTTTCTTTTGCAGTATCAGGAAGTACGATACCGCTTGCAGTTTTTTCCTCAGATTGAACTAGTTCAATAATAACGCGATCACCTAATGGTTTTAACAAGTGAAACACCCTCCTCAAATTGTGTTGATGTATAGATCCTCTTATTATTAGCACTCACTACCATCGAGTGCTAACACAATTATTATATTAAATAAAACCTGGTTCTTTTGCAAGTAATTCTATTGTAAATTTTTCTATTCATTTTATTTGGTAGACGGGAATACTACTTCATAGTCATTTCTTATTTTTAAAAACAAATGATGGTTTCGTACGTTTAATTGGAGTTATCTGCTTTTTTTTGATACCCTTTTCTTTATAAGATAAGTAAAAGTATTCAGCATACGCTTCCTAATTGGGATGTGTGGTCTTATCCTTTTTTATTTTCATAAAATGATTGTATACCCTAGATTAAAGGAGATATCTTTTTGAAAAAAGAATTTTGGTTTGTCATCATTACATATGTCATTATGCAGCTGTCAGGTGGATTAGCTATCGATATCATTGCAATGATCGCTGTTTCTGCTGGTATGGAGCTAACAAACGAACTCAAAACGTTAATTGGTGCCTATTGGATTGTTTTCAGCTTCATTATCGCTCTGATATTTGTCCTGTTTTTCATGCGGCACGAGATGCGGCAAAAGGATATTCGAAATCAGACTACGATTCCCGTTTCGATTCTTTGGGGATTTGGCGGGGTCTTCCTTGCCATGTTTGCGCAGACAGTAGCAGGACTGCTTGAGCAACAGATAGGCATTAAACAGAACTCAGAAAATACGGAGCAGATCTTAAGCCTAATCACACAATTTCCAATCGTTATGCTTGTGTCCTCTATCGTTGGACCCATCCTGGAAGAAATTATTTTCCGAAAAATCATCTTCGGTTCTCTTTATAAGCGATTAAACTTCTTCCTATCAGCACTCATTAGTTCGGTCATATTCGGTTTTGCTCATTTTGAGCCCGAGCATATTCTCTTATACTCCGCAATGGGTTTTACCTTTGCCTATCTATATATAAAGACCAAGCGAATTCTCGTCCCAATATTCGCACATGTAGCGATGAATACACTCGTCGTCATCGTGCAGTTGAATTATGACAAATACTTGGATTCTTTGGAAAAAGCGCAGTCATTTATCGGAGGGGTTTTATGAAACGTCGGTCACCTTTATCTATTGGCATTATCTATATCGCGTTAGGGGTTCTATTCACCGTATTTGCTATTCAATCAGTATCATCTAACGGTTGGGGCTTCTTTTCTTATTTTCTTGTTGGTTTAGCCACTCTTGACCTGGGTTCAGGCGTAAGAATGCTTATTCTGCATTATAAGATCAAAGCGGTACATAAAAATAAGAAAAAGTAATAAAATTAAAATAACACGCTGCCTGATGCAAGAATCGGACAGCGTGTTGATTATTCTTCTATACTACTTTCTTCTTCTGAATCTGTATAATTCTTCAGAAAATAAATAAGAGACTGTAATTCCACAGCAAGGTCAATATGATGAATCCGAACCGTACTCGGTACATTTAATCTCGCAGGTGTAAAATTCAATATACCGCGAATATCTGCTTGAATCAATTGATCAGTAATCGGCTGAGCAACTGATACTGGTACAGTCAATATCGCAACCGCAATATTTTCTTCTTTCAATCGTTCTGTGAGCTCATCCATATGATGGACATACACATCTTCTACCCGTTTTCCTACCTTCTCTGGATCTACATCAAATGCCATCGCAATTTTTGTATTATTATTTTTCAAAAAATTATAGTTTAGAAAAGCTGTTCCTAAATTACCAACCCCAATTAATGCAACTTGTGTTAGGTCATCTTGGTCTAAAGTTTTTTGAAAAAATGATAATAGGTAATTCACATTATATCCGTAGCCTTTTTTACCTAAGGCTCCAAAATAAGAAAAGTCCCTGCGAATCGTAGCGGAGTCAACTTTAACCGCATCACTTAACTCTGCAGACGATACTCTTTGTTTACCAGCAGAATGTAGATTTTTTAAAAAACGATAATATAAGGGCAGCCGTTTGGCAGTTGCTTGCGGAATCTTCATTGGTTCTTGGATCATTACTTTCCCCGCTTTCCCATTTGCTATTTCTTCATTTAGTAGTCAAAACGGTCGATATTTCACGCTTTTAAGTATGCGCTCTTCATATCTTTTGGTACTAACAGTGAAAGATATTTCTGGTAGCGTTGCCATTTCAATGTTGTACCTTCTTGTTCATTCAGGTAGTTATCATATCTTGTCGGACATTACCTAAGTGGAGTGCTCTTTTTAAATCATACACTATAATGCATTATTTGTAACAATTTTGTTTAATTTCCTTACCCGAGCGCTTTTATACGAGTGCTTCTATTGCCGATAAATGCCATAATACGTTACACTATGGATAACGCAATCGAGGTGAAATCATGATTTTATTACAAATCAATCAATTATCGAAGTATTACGGAGCTGAACTTATTTTATCAAATATGAAGCTCGAAGTTCAAAATAGAGACAGAATTGCCTTAGTCGGTAGAAATGGTGCTGGCAAGTCCACGTTATTGAAAATCATAGCTGGACATCTTTCCCATGATGGCGGTGAATTGATCAAACCAAAGGGTGTGTCCATTGGGTATTTGGCACAAGATACCGGGCTTGAATCGGAGCTTTCCATCTGGGATGAAATGCTAACTGTATATGAGGGTCTTATTTCCAAAGAAAAGGAACTACGAAGACTAGAACAAACGATGTCACAACCCGAAACGTTTGAAAATGAACTCTTATATCAAAAGGTTCTTTCTGAATATGATACTTTGCAAGTACAATTCAAGGAGCAAGGTGGTTATCAATACGAAGCCGATATTCGCTCCGTTTTGCATGGTCTTCAGTTTGCAGACTTTGATCGTTCTACATTGATTCACAGCTTGAGTGGTGGCCAAAAAACAAGACTGGCACTTGGGAAATTGCTGTTGACCAAGCCTGATATTTTGATTTTGGATGAACCGACAAACCATCTGGATATTGAAACATTATCATGGCTTGAACAATATCTCCAAAATTATCATGGTGCTGTATTAATTGTATCCCATGACCGATACTTTTTAGATAAAGTTGTGAATCAAGTATATGAAATCTCACGCAATGCTATCAAGAAGTACCATGGTAATTATAGCAATTATCTCGTGAAAAAGGCAGAGAGCTTCGAGCGTGACATGAAGCTCTTTGAAAAACAACAGGAAGAAATCGAAAAGCTTCGTGATTTCGTCCAACGGAACCTTACAAGAGCTTCTACAACCAAAAGGGCTCAAAGTAGGCGGAAGCAATTAGATAAAATGGATGTCATGGACCGTCCTCAAGGTGACGAGAAATCCGCATCTTTCTCTTTTCAAATAGATAGGCAGAGCGGTAATGACGTCCTTTCCATTCAGGATTTAGCAATCGGCTATGAGGATACTGCTGTTTCCCAAAACATTACTATGAAGATTTCAAAGGGAGATAGCCTTGCTCTTGTTGGTCCAAACGGGGTTGGAAAATCAACTTTATTAAAAACGATTATCGGAAAAGTAGCAGCTATACAAGGTGACATTCGCTTTGGCACAAATGTTCAAGTCAGCTATTATGATCAGGAGCAAGCGAATCTTGTTTCTAATAAACGTGTGCTTAATGAACTGTGGGACGAGCATCCGTCTGTGCCTGAGAAAGAAATTCGGACGATACTTGGTAATTTCCTCTTTACGGGTGATGAAGTATTGAAAACAGTCTCAACCCTTAGTGGGGGCGAGAAAGCAAGATTGGCTTTGGCGAAAATGATGATGGAGAAAGGGAATCTCCTTATTTTAGATGAACCAACCAACCATCTTGACCTCGATAGCAAACTCGTACTTGAAAATGCCCTGATTGATTATCCAGGTACAATCCTGTTCGTTTCACATGACCGTTACTTTATTAATCGAATTGCCACCAAAGTCATTGAGCTTTCCAAAGTCAGAAGCGAGGAATTTCTCGGTGATTATGATTATTATGTTGAAAAAAAGCAAGAACAACTAGAGATTAAAGAATATGAACGCTATCAAAACGGGACAAGCCCTGAACAAACGGCAGACAAATCTTCCTTTAAGGTAGATAAAGAAGCAAAAAAGGCAGAACGTCAGCGTCAACGTCGCATTGAAGAAATCGAAGCAACAATGGAAAAGCTTGAAAGCGAAATTGAACAATATAACGAGCTTCTCTGTGATCCTGATGTATTTCAAAATCACGAAAAAGTACTTACGATCCAAGCTGACCTTGATCGCGTTCAGGCACAACTTGATGTGCTTCTTGAAGAATGGGCGGATCTTGCGGAATAAGAACAAAGATGGCATGTAAACGCCAAATTTGATCATCCTGTTTAGAGAATCCCAAAAGGGTCAGACCTCACATTCTATAGACCGTTTATTGTGTCACTTACACGTCAAATAAACGATATATTAAATGTGGGTTCTGACCCCCTTTACTATGGAACAAGATACTTACAACCAAAACGGCTATATTTATTTTTTTCATTGAAAGCTCCACAATCGTTTCTTTTTCCATCCCTCTCATTGCCGTTTTTCCCATTCATCCACAACCTTATCCACATTATCAACGTTATTATTCCTAGTCTCATTAACCTTTTCCACAATATCCACAGAATAGATCATATTTATCCACAAAACCATACGGTTATACACATACAAACAGATAAGTTATCCACAGTTGATGGAATTTTCTATCTTTTTAATAAATAATGCGCTTTCTTGTGGATAATTTACCTGTTACTTCTAATTATCCACAGCTTATTCATAGAAAAAGGTGAGCTGCCTTTTATCGCTAACTCACCATTTCCAATTAAATTGTTTCAATATCTAAACCTGGGTTTCCATTCATCGCCATGCCAGATCTTTTCCCGTTTTCAAATAACACACTCCCTGCCGCTCCAATCATTGCTGCGTTATCTGTACAGAGAGCAAGTGGTGGGATAATCAGTTCAGTATCCGTGATTGTTTCAAATGCTTCAGTAAGCGCCTTACGAAGGCCTTTATTTGCAGCTACCCCGCCAGCCAAAAGGACTTGATGAACACCATACTCCTGAGTCGCCTTGACCGTTTTCTTAACTAAAACATCAATCACACTTTGCTGAAAGCTTGCCGCTAAATCTGCTGCCTCAATCGTTTCACCACGCTGTTCTGCATTATGAAGTGTATTAATTACAGCAGATTTCAAACCGCTAAAACTAAAATCATAAGAATCTTCAAGCCACGCCCTTGGAAGCGGAACAGAGGTAGGATCCCCTTCCTGAGCCAATCGATCTATATGAGGGCCGCCCGGATAAGGTAGATGTAAGGTTCTCGCCACTTTATCATACGCTTCTCCAGCTGCGTCATCCCTCGTCTCACCGATCACCTTAAACTGGCCGGGGCTTTTAATCATTACAAGCTCTGTATGCCCTCCTGAGACTACTAGCGAGAGGGCTGGGTACTTAATTTCTTTAATCAGCCGATTTGCATAAATATGTCCCGCAATGTGATGTACACCTACTAATGGGATGTTATGTGCAAATGCTACAGCCTTCGCTGCGTTTACTCCTATCAATAATGCACCAACAAGACCTGGACCTTCCGTAACGGCAATAGCATCAAGATCATCATAGGTAACATCTGCTTCCCGTAACGCTTCTTCCAATACAAGAGTAATCTGCTCTACATGATGCCTTGATGCAATTTCAGGGACAACCCCGCCAAATCGCTTATGGCTTTCAATTTGTGAGGCAACGATATTACTAAGAATATCGGTCCCATTTTTAATAACGGCTGCTGCTGTTTCATCACAGCTCGTTTCTATCCCTAAGATAAGTTGATCTTTTTTCACGTTAAATTCACCCACATTACATATGCATCTTCCTGGTTGTCGGTATAATAGTTTTTACGAATGCCTCCAGTTTGAAAGCCGAGCTTCTTATAAAGAGACTGGGCAACCATATTGCTAACACGTACTTCAAGCGTCATCCGAATGACTCCCATACTCAAAGCAACTTCAATCATCTTTCGAAGCAGTTCTTCACCAAGCTTGAGCCCGCGATAATCAGGCAAAATTGCTATGTTGGTAATATGAGCTTCATCGATGACTATCCACGCACCGCAATATCCAGCAATCGTACCTTCATCCTCAATAACCAGATACTTCGCATATTGATTATGATTCAATTCATTATAGAAAGCTTCCCTGCTCCAAGGTAACGTAAAGGACTGTCTCTCTACAACCAAAACTTGATCGATATCTTCTGTTCTCATTAATCGAAACGTCATCGTTTTACTCATCGCAACCGGTCTCTTCCATTTAGAATTTTTATCTATTTTTTCTGTTGCTCTAACCATTTAACTTCTGCCTCTGCCATCCTCACATAATTGGGGACAAACATGTGAACGTCCTCTTGTTTCTTATCTCTTCCTAAAAACGCTAACTCAGCAGGTCTTGGGTTATAGGCTTGTGCTGGAATAAAATAAGCTCGTTCACCTAATACATCTTTAAGTGTATCAACATGAATTGCAATATCTTGACCGACAAATAGTACGGGCACATTCAACTCTTTAAGCTTTTGTGCCCATTCAACTGCCAACATATTTTTGTCCTCACTACGGCTCTCCAGACCACTCTCAGTAAATTGATACAATCCTGTATAAATTTGTCCACGGCGCGCATCGAATAAGGGAGATATCATCCCATTGAAATAACGGCCATTTGCTGCTAGAGCTTCTAGACTCGAGATTCCAACCAAGGGAATATTTAATGTCCAAGCAAGTGTTTTAGCAATAGTAACGCCTATCCTAACCCCAGTATATGAGCCAGGTCCCTTTGCTACGACAATTTTCTCCAATTCAGCCGGTTTTGTATCACAATCTCTTAAAAGTGACTCAATGGCTGGCATTACGCGCAAAGAATGATTTTTCTTTAAATTTGTAACGTATTCCCCAACCACTTGGTCCCCATCGGTCAAAGCTATTCCTAATGTAAAATTCGATGTATCAATCGCTAATACCTTCATGAAATAATCTCCTTACACAACTCAACATACCGAGTTCCAGAAGGCTGCAATACAATTCGCCTTTTTGAATCACCCAGTCTAAAAATCTGAATCGTTAATATTTCTTCCGGAAGCTGCTCTTGAATTAAATGGGCCCATTCAACAACAGTCACTCCCTCGCCTTCGAAATACTCATCAAAACCAAGGTCCTCTTCTTCTTCACTCACTCGATATACATCCATATGATACAACGGTAAACGGCCCATATATTCTTTTATAATCGTAAATGTAGGGCTATTCACATTCCGCTTAACACCTAAGCCTTTTGCAAGCCCTTTGGTGAAAGCTGTTTTACCCGCACCAAGGTCACCCTCCAAAGCCAATACATCTCCAGCATTAAGTTTCTCCGCCAAACTACTAGCAAAATCTACCGTCTCTAATTCACTCCTAGAAACCCACTCAAACTTCTGTTCCATCTATATTATCACCTCAAAAAAACCAAACAGCTAAACGCAAGCTGGTTCATTATCCTATAAGTAGTTTACCTTTTTTCAAAACAAGACACAAACAAGAAAAGCACAAGAATGCACGATGAGCTTTTTACAAAAATCACCACTTCCTCAAAAATGAGAAATTAATTCCTCTTATCTTACTTTAGAAATTTTTGGATCTCAATGAACTAAACTGCTTTTGGCACATTTTAATGTATTGTGAAAACCAATATTTCACTCAAGCATTTTTCAGTTATCCACAAAGCGAAATGCGTAGTTCTTAATTTTCACTTTTCACTCTGTGGATAATTAAAAAAATAAGTTTATTCAAGCTAAGTATCCACAATATGTGTCTCTTATTGTTAACTGATAAGAGTTAACGTAGGTAAGTTTCACCAAAATATGTACTTAATGAAACTAATACATACTGCGCCTAGTCTATCTGAGCTATCTTAATTCTTTTCTTTTTTATAGTGTAAAAAAATCCTAATTAGTTATACACATGTTAATAATTCTTGCGAATTAGCGACTGAAGTTGAATACAGACAGACGAATTGAGTAAGATTATCCACAATTTCCATCCATTTAGACAATAAAAAAAACGAAACCTAAGTTTCGCTTTTTTTATGATTGCGGGGACAGGATTTGAACCTGCGACCTTCGGGTTATGAGCCCGACGAGCTACCGAACTGCTCCACCCCGCGACGATATAAGTTATTACTTAATAATAATAGTATATCCTTTATTTAAGAAATTATACATTAATTATTATTAAATTTAAGCTTGGCGGCGTCCTACTCTCACAGGGGGAGACCCCCAACTACCATCGGCGCTAAAGAGCTTAACTTCCGTGTTCGGAATGGGAACGGGTGTGACCTCTTTGCTATCGCCACCAAACATTTTCAATAAGACATTTATTATTATAATGCCTTTTTGAAATTTTGCAAGAAGAAATTTTCATTCCTTCAAAACTAGATAATAAGAAGGTTTTTTGCTTTTCCAAGAACAATAAGGTTAAGTCCTCGATCGATTAGTATCAGTCAGCTCCACATGTCGCCACGCTTCCACCTCTGACCTATCAACCTG
>NZ_LMVB01000009.1 GCF_001510645.1 Paenibacillus sp. FJAT-29882
CAGGTTGATAGGTCAGAGGTGGAAGCGTGGCGACATGTGGAGCTGACTGATACTAATCGATCGAGGACTTAACCTTATTGTTCTTGAAAAAAGCAAAAACCCTTCTTATTATCTAGTTTTGAAGGAATGATATTCCTTTATTGTTTGGTGGCGATAGCAAAGAGGTCACACCCGTTCCCATTCCGAACACGGAAGTTAAGCTCTTTAGCGCCGATGGTAGTTGGGGGTCTCCCCCTGTGAGAGTAGGACGTTGCCAAGCAAATTGAGAGGAGAGGTCAGCTATTTATAGCTGATCTTTTTTTAATTTAAATGAGCCGTTTAAGGCACTCCTACGAAATCAAAAAACTCAGCTATTTATAGTTGAGTTTTTTGATTTCTCACATATATACTCAATAAATAGCATCCTTCCTGAAACTAACTATAGTAATGGTGCTTTTACACACCACTTTTATTGATTAAAGCTTTGCTTGGTATTGAAGGCTAACTCCTTGATTTAAGTTTGAATTTTATAAATTTGTTTAGAGTTTTCTTTTCGAACAAAAATTAAAAATCATGCACAACCTTTCATTATGGTTAAATAAATCACTGAGTATTAAAAAAATTAATTTTCAAGTTAAAATACATAACAAATGGAAATAATGGATTATATAATCAAAAAAATAAATGCATCTAGGTTGCAAAATTGTTTTTTCGTTGTATAATGATAGTCAAATATAGTCAAAGTCAGGATGGGGGAGGGCGAGTGAAAAATATATCTGATATTATCGAAGGTTATTTAAAACAAGTTCTCGAGATGAGTCAGAAAGACATTTTAGAAATTAAAAGAAGCGAAGTAGCTGATAAGTTTCAATGTGTACCATCTCAAATAAATTACGTAATTAATACGAGATTTACCATTGAACGAGGCTACTTAGTGGAAAGTAAGCGCGGTGGTGGGGGTTACATTAGAATTATGAAGGTTCAAACACACGACCACGCGGATTTAATAGATCAACTACTGGCGTTAATTGGTTCTAGAGTTTCTCAAACAGCAGCTGAAGATATTATTATACGGCTTGTGAATGAGGATATTATTTCTAATAGAGAGGCGAAAATCATGCTTAGTGTGATTGATCGTTCTGTGATTTATATCGATTTACCTGTACGTGATGAATTAAGGGCAAGCATTTTAAATGCAATGCTAACCACTTTAAAATATAAATAAAGACCCGGCAGAGGTGATAAAATGGTTTGTCAAGAATGTAATCAAAGACCAGCAGCTTTGCACTTCACAAAAATTATTAATGGTGAAAAGAAAGAAATCCATATTTGCGATAAGTGTGCACAAGAAAAAGGTGATTTATTTATGCAAAGTGGTGCAAACGGATTTTCAATAAACAACTTATTGTCCGGTTTACTTAATATAGAACCATTTCTTCAGCAAAAGAAAACGAGTACGTTTCCACATGTTGAAGAGTTAAAGTGTAAGAACTGTCATTTAACGTTTAAAGAATTTGTCCATGTTGGGAAATTTGGATGTGCAACATGTTATGAGGAGTTTAAAGATAGTTTGGATCCTATTTTAAAAAGAGTGCATGGCGGCAATACTGCACATGTTGGGAAAATACCAGAAAGATTAGGCGAGAGCATTCATCTTAGAAAACAAATAAAGGATTTAAAAAGTGAACTGAAATCCCTCATTGATCAAGAAGAATTTGAACAGGCGGCTTTGGTGCGAGATCAAATACGTTTACTTGAAAAAGGTGACGAAGCAGCTGCAGAGGAAAGGGGAAACCAGCTATGACTTTAGATCACTTCGCGCAAAATGCAAAAAGCTCTTGGTGGAATGAAGCTGGTCCTGATGCGGATATTGTTCGAAGCTCCAGAATTAGATTGGCGAGAAACTTCAGGGATTATAAATTCCCAACTATATACAATAAAGAAGAAGCCAACGAAATTATGGAGTTAGTAAAGGAAAAGCTAGAAAAGTCAAATGCCACTGTAGTGGGAAATTTGGAGCTTTTCGAATTAGAGAAGCTTGAACCTCTCGAAAGGCAGGTATTGGTTGAAAAACACTTGATCAGTCCCAATTTGGCCGAAGATTCCTTGTACGCTGCTTGTCTGCTATCTGAAAATGAGGAAATTAGCATTATGGTGAATGAAGAGGAGCATATCCGGATTCAATGCATGGTATCTGGTTTGCAGTTAACAGAAGCCTTGGAAGTAGCTAATAAATATGATGATTGGGTGGAGCAGCAGATTGATTATGCGTACGATGAAGAGAGGGGCTATTTAACAAGCTGTCCAACAAATGTAGGAACAGGCTTAAGAGCGTCAGTTATGATGCATCTACCGGGTCTAGTCCTGACTCGTCAAATTAACAAAATTATCCCAGCAATTAACCAATTAGGTCTTGTTGTCAGAGGAATGTATGGGGAGGGCAGTAGTGCAGTAGGTAATATTTTTCAGATATCAAACCAGATTACACTTGGAAAATCAGAGAAAGATATTGTGGAAGACTTGACTAGTGTTGTTCAGCAAATCATTGCACAAGAAAGGTCTGCCAGAGAAGCATTAGTTAAAACCTCTCACATACAATTAGAAGATAGAGTATATCGTTCTCTTGGAGTTTTATTGAATGCGAGAATTATTGAATCAATAGAAGCTGCTACATGTATATCAGATGTTAGTTTAGGTATCGATTTAGGGTATATAAAAAATATAGAAAAAAGTGTAATGAATGAATTAATGATTTTAACGCAGCCAGGATTTTTACAAAAGTACGCAGGTGGACCGTTACAACCATATGAAAGAGATGTTCGCCGCGCTTCGTTAATACGTGAACGGTTAGATTCAGCCCAAAT
The DNA here is from genome assembly GCF_001510645.1 of Paenibacillus sp. FJAT-29882. Classification (GTDB taxonomy): domain Bacteria; phylum Bacillota; class Bacilli; order Bacillales; family DSM-1321; genus Peribacillus. The sequence continues at coordinate 2,844 of NZ_LMVB01000009.1, forward strand.
TGAAAATTCTTAAGGAGGAATTATCCTATGATGTTTGGACGATTTACTGAGAGAGCTCAAAAAGTATTAGCATTAGCCCAAGAAGAAGCTATTCGTTTGGGACATAATAATATTGGAACCGAACATATTCTATTAGGTCTCGTTCGTGAAGGAGAAGGTATTGCTGCAAAGGCACTATACGCACTGGGGCTTGGCTCAGATAAAATTCAAAAGGAAGTAGAAAACTTAATTGGCCGTGGTCAAGAGAAGGCTCAAACGATTCATTATACCCCAAGAGCCAAAAAGGTCATTGAGCTTTCTATGGATGAAGCACGAAAACTTGGGCATTCTTATGTTGGTACTGAGCATGTTCTACTAGGGTTAATCCGTGAAGGAGAAGGCGTCGCTGCCCGTGTTCTTAATAATCTTGGAGTAAGTTTGAACAAAGCACGTCAGCAAGTACTACAACTGCTAGGGAGCAATGAGTCTGGTGGTCATCAGGGTACTACATCAGTAAATGCCAGTACGCCAACCCTAGATGGTTTAGCCCGTGATTTAACGGCAATTGCACGTGAAGGAAGTCTGGACCCGGTCATTGGCCGTAGTAAAGAAATCCAACGTGTGATCGAAGTGCTAAGTCGTCGTACAAAAAATAACCCAGTCCTAATCGGAGAACCGGGAGTAGGTAAAACAGCAATTGCAGAAGGACTTGCACAACAAATTATTAATAATGAGGTTCCAGAAATTCTTCGTGACAAGCGCGTTATGACACTTGATATGGGGACTGTAGTAGCTGGCACGAAATACCGTGGTGAGTTTGAAGATCGTCTGAAGAAAGTGATGGATGAAATTCGCCAAGCTGGAAATATCATTTTATTTATTGATGAGTTACACACATTAATTGGTGCTGGTGGAGCAGAGGGAGCGATTGATGCATCCAATATTTTAAAACCTTCATTAGCTCGTGGTGAGTTGCAATGTATTGGAGCAACGACTCTCGATGAATATCGAAAATATATTGAAAAAGATGCAGCCCTAGAACGCAGATTCCAGCCAATTACAGTTAATGAGCCTACAATAGAGGAATCGATTCTAATTCTTAAAGGGCTACGTGATCGTTATGAAGCGCATCACCGTGTTTCAATTACAGATGAATCGATTGATGCAGCAGTTAAGCTTTCTGATCGTTATATTTCTGACCGTTTTCTTCCAGATAAAGCGATTGATTTAATTGATGAAGCTGGTTCGAAGGTTCGATTGCGTTCTTATACGACTCCGCCAAATTTAAAAGAATTAGAAGTGAAACTTGATGAAGTACGAAAAGAAAAAGACTCTTCTGTACAAAGCCAAGAGTTTGAAAAGGCAGCTTCTTTACGTGATACTGAACAGCGATTAAGAGAGCAGCTGGAAGAAACGAAGAAGACATGGAAAGAAAAGCAGGGTCAAGAAAATAGTGAAGTAACAGTGGATGATATCGCTCACGTCGTATCAAGTTGGACGGGTGTCCCTGTTACAAGACTAGCACAAACAGAATCAGATAAATTATTGAATATGGAATCTATACTTCACGATCGTGTAATTGGTCAAGAGGAAGCGGTCATTGCTGTTGCAAAAGCCGTTCGTCGTGCTCGAGCAGGCTTGAAAGATCCGAAACGTCCAATAGGTTCATTTATTTTCCTTGGACCGACAGGAGTCGGGAAAACAGAATTAGCAAGAGCATTGGCTGAATCCATCTTTGGTGATGAAGAGGCAATGATTCGTATTGACATGTCGGAATACATGGAGAAACATTCGACTTCACGCCTTGTTGGTTCACCTCCGGGATATGTAGGATATGAGGAAGGTGGGCAATTAACGGAAAAAGTACGTAGAAAGCCGTACTCTGTCGTTCTATTAGATGAGATTGAAAAGGCTCATCCAGATGTATTCAACATCCTTCTTCAGGTATTAGAGGATGGGAGATTAACGGACTCTAAGGGTCGCACAGTAGATTTTAGAAATACGATTCTAATTATGACTTCTAATGTGGGGGCATCTGCTCTAAAATTGAATAAATATGTAGGATTTAACATTCAAGATCAAGGTCAGGATTATAAGGATATGAAAGGAAAGGTAATGGAAGAGCTGAAGCGAGCATTCCGTCCAGAGTTCCTTAACCGTATCGATGAAACAATTGTATTCCATGCACTTGAGAGAAAGCATCTGAAAGAAATTGTTACACTAATGTCAGCTCAACTTACAAATCGCCTAATCGAGCAGGAAATTCTCATTGAATTGACGGATGCTGCGAAAGAAAAGATCGCTGAAGTAGGGTATGATCCCGAATATGGGGCTCGCCCAATTCGTAGGGCACTTCAGAAACACGTGGAAGATTACTTATCTGAAGAGCTATTGAAAGGAAATGTTCAAAAAAATCATCCGGTTACTATAGATGTAAAAGACGGTGAATTTTTACTAAAATATGAAGAGCCGGTAAATAGTAATATATAAGGCAATGACAAGAAGAGGTACATACTATAATGTGATGTACCTCTCTTTTATTAAGTGAATCTATATTTTTTTAGAAAATAGTTGGAATGATTATGAGATAAGCAGGATTATTACGACTTCATACATAATATCTTTAGTGTAGGGATTTTTTTACATAAATATATTTAGGAATAAGAGGCTTATTTATTTTACTAAAAGAGAGGAAGCTATTATGGCAACAAAGAAAAAGACAAAATTTATGTGTCAATCATGTGGATATGAGTCAGCAAAATGGATGGGGAAATGCCCAGGCTGTGGCGAATGGAACAAGATGGTTGAGGAAGTTGAAATTGTGAAGCCACAGAGACGCGGAGGAGCCTTTACGCATTCAGAGGGTATCACGGGAAATGCAGAGCGTCAAAAAGCAATACCCATTACAACAATTGAAACGTTGCAAGAGCCAAGGATTGCTACGGATTTAGCTGAGCTAAACCGGGCATTAGGTGGAGGGATTGTTAAAGGGTCACTCGTTTTAATCGGTGGTGATCCGGGTATTGGTAAGTCAACACTTTTGCTACAAGTATCATCTCAACTCGCACAGAAGCAGAAGAAGGTCCTCTATATTTCCGGAGAAGAGTCTGTTAAACAAACAAAGCTACGTGCCGATCGACTTGGTGTTACATCTGACCATTTATATGTGTATTCAGAAACAGATATGGATTATATCCAGCAGGCGATTGCTGAAGTGAATCCAGACCTTGTTATTATTGATTCCATTCAGACGGTCTACCAGTCGGAAGTCACCTCAGCCCCTGGAAGTGTATCACAGGTAAGGGAATGTACAGCTACTTTAATGCGCATCGCAAAATCGAATGGAATTGCCATTTTTATTGTTGGGCATGTAACGAAGGAAGGGGCAATTGCAGGTCCAAGATTATTGGAACATATGGTAGATACGGTATTATACTTCGAAGGAGAGAGACATCATACATATCGAATTATCCGAGCTGTCAAGAATCGCTTTGGCTCGACAAATGAAATGGGCATTTTTGAAATGAAAGAGAGTGGCCTGGAAGAGGTCGCAAATCCATCTGAAATTTTCCTCGAAGAACGGTCCCAAGGTGCCGCTGGTTCAACAGTCGTTGCCTCTATGGAAGGAACACGACCTGTGCTTGTGGAAATCCAAGCACTCGTATCTCCGACAAGCTTTGGAAACCCACGAAGGATGGCAACTGGAATTGACCATAATCGAGTATCGCTTTTGATGGCTGTTTTAGAAAAAAGAGTCGGTTTACTCTTACAAAATCAAGATGCCTATCTAAAAGTAGCGGGCGGAGTAAAACTGGATGAACCTGCAATCGACCTTGCTGTTTGTGTAAGTATTGCTTCGAGCTTTCGTGACAAATCAACGAAACCTACGGATTGTATTATTGGAGAGGTAGGACTGACAGGTGAAGTTAGAAGAGTATCAAGAATTGAACAAAGGGTTCAGGAGGCGGTCAAACTTGGCTTTGAACGGGTGATTGTTCCAGCTAATAATATCAGTGGTTGGAGTGCACCTAAAGGAATTGAAATTATCGGAGTGTCAACCGTTGCGGAAGCTCTTAAGTATGCTCTAGGAGGCTAAAAATGACAGACAAAAAAGCGTTTGAAAAGATAAAATTAGAAATCCTTCACATGATTGCCCCAGGTACACCATTAAGAGAAGGGATTGATAATGTCTTACGTGCTAATACAGGAGGACTTATCGTTGTTGGTGATAATGAGAAGGTCAGATCCATAGTCGACGGTGGATTTCAAATTAATTCTCCTTGTACACCAAGCACATTATATGAATTGGCAAAGATGGACGGTGCGATTCTTTTAAATGAAAAAGCGGATAAAATCATCCTTGCTAATGCACAGTTGGCACCAGACACATCTGTACCATCCAAGGAAACTGGTATGCGTCATAGAACCGCTGAGCGTGTGGCAAGGGAAACGAAATCACTTGTTATTGCAATTTCACAGCGGAGAAATGTTATTACCCTCTATCAAGGGAGTTTCCAATATGTACTTAAAGATATTGCTGTTATTTTAGCAAAAGCGAATCTTGCGATACAAACGCTGGAAAAATATAAAATTGTTTTGCAACAAAGTATTAATGACCTTGGTTTGCTTGAATTCGAGGATATGGTGACCTATACAGATTTATTGCAGGTCTTCCATCGCTATATTATGGTTTTAAGAATAAAAATTGAGTTAGTGAATTATTTGAATGAGCTTGGTACAGAAGGTAGATTAATCCGTCTTCAAATGAATGAGTTGCTTTTTGAATTGGAAAGTGAAGGGAAACTGATTGTAAAAGATTATGTCAATCAGAAGGGAGACCATCCACAGGAAATAATAGAAAAGCTGCACGAATTGGCCCAGCAGGAGAAGTTTGAAGAAGGAAATTTGTTAAAAGTACTGGGATATAATGGCTACATTCATTTGGATGAAACGATCAGTCCAAGAGGGTATCGAATTCTACATAAAATTCCGAGATTGCCATTTTTGATTGTAGAGAATCTTATCAATCAATTTAGTAATTTTATTACTATTTATCAGGCTTCTGTTGAAGAGCTGGACGATGTTGAAGGGATTGGGGAAGTACGGGCGAATAAAATTCAAGAGGGTCTTAAGCTACTGAAAACACAACTTGTTGCAGAGCAAAGAATGTGAATAGGGGGTGAATAATTTTTGACACTCCAATATGCGAATGCTAGGCTGAGGTATGGAAGTTATCTATATTTTATAGCGAAATCTTATCAAAATATTAAATAACAAGGTTTCGAATTATAATATTTGTTAATAATGAATAAAGGGAGGTGAAGGGATGTTAAAACGCATTATACAAGCATGCTTCTTAATTGTCGGGGGAACACTTGGCATTGTGTTAATTCCGTGGCTATTGACGATGATACATGCAGATGATATTGCATTAATAAATAACCCTTATGTTACTGCTATTTTAGGAGCCATCATTTTTTATCTTATTACTTTTGGGGCTGTAGAGTATGTCGTTAATTTTATGAAGTGGCTTGAGGAACAGCTTGTCAAGGCACCGATTACGGATATTGTTTTCGGAAGTATCGGCTTGCTCGTGGGGCTCTTAGCTGCCTATATTATCGGTTCAGCGCTTAATGCCATCCAAGTACCTATTCTAAATACAGTAGCACCGATTCTTTTGACTTTATTGTTTGGGTATCTCGGCTTTCAGGTTGGATTTAAGAAGCGGGATGAATTCTTGAATTTATTCTCCAAAGCAGCAAAAAGGAAAATTCAAGACAGTGAACAGGAGTTAGAAGAACAAAATCGAAAAATGAAAATACTTGATACAAGCGTCATTATTGATGGGAGAATTGCAGATATTTGTCAGACGGGATTTTTAGAAGGCGTGATTGTTATCCCACAATTCGTTTTGGCAGAGCTTCAACATATTGCTGATTCCTCAGACGCATTAAAAAGAAATCGTGGCCGTCGAGGTTTGGATATCCTTAATCGCATTCAAAAGGAATTATCGATTAAGGTAGAAATATATGAAGGCGATTTTGAGGATATTCAAGAGGTAGATAGCAAATTAGTTAAGCTTGCGAAAGTATCCAACGGTGTTGTTGTTACAAATGATTTTAACCTCAATAAAGTGTGTGAATTTCAAGGTGTACCTGTGTTGAATATTAATGATTTAGCAAATGCAGTCAAGCCTGTTGTACTACCAGGGGAAGAAATGAGTGTACAAGTCATTAAAGATGGGAAAGAGCAGAATCAAGGTATTGCTTATCTCGACGATGGAACGATGATTGTTGTTGAAGGTGGAAGAGATTATATCGGCAAGCGGATCGATGTATTAGTAACGAGTGTCCTTCAAACATCTGCGGGTCGTATGATTTTTGCAAAGCCTAAATTATTAGAAAAAGCATTATAGGAGGAAACAGAGTCTTATAGTGTAACAAGGAGAGGCCGGCATGTTTTATGAAGTAGTTATACCAGCAGCAGGACAAGGGAAAAGAATGAAGGCTGGAAAGAATAAGTTATTTATCGAGCTGATAGAAACCCCTATTATCGTTTATACACTACAAGTATTTGATCGTGACCCTGCCTGTAAGCGGATTATCCTAACAATTAATCCTGAAGAAGCAGCCATTTTCACAAGCCTAATTAAGAAGTATGAGATAAAAAAGACGATTAAGCTTGTTCCAGGTGGTAAAGAGCGTCAGCAAAGTGTATTTAATGGATTGAAAGAAATCAAGGAAGATGGCCTTGTGCTAGTTCACGATGGAGCAAGGCCGTTTATTGACCATCTGCTTATTAAACGGTTAACAGAAGCAGCATCCACTCATGGTGGGGCAATAGTTGCGGTCCCTGTTAAGGATACAATAAAAAAAGTGAAAGATAGTATGGTTATAGAAACCGTGGAGCGATCTAGCTTGTGGGCAGTCCAAACACCACAGGCTTTTCGTGTGTCCATTTTAAAAAAGGCACATGAAGATGCAGAGAAAGCCAATTATTTAGGTACAGATGATGCTAGTCTTCTTGAACGATTGGGGCAACCTGTTGTAATTATTGAAGGTAATTATGATAACATTAAGATTACGACTCAAGAAGATTTATATTTTGCGGAAGCAATTTTACATAAAAATAAAAGGTGAAGAAGGAGAGATGAAATGATGTTTAGAGTTGGACAAGGATTTGATGTTCATCAGTTGGTAGAAGGAAGGCCATTGATTATTGGTGGAGTTACAATTCCTCATGAAAAAGGCTTACTTGGCCATTCAGATGCGGATGTATTACTTCATACAGTAGCCGATGCATGTCTTGGTGCTATTGGGGCAGGGGATATTGGAAGGCACTTCCCAGATACAGATCCGGAGTATAAAGATGCCGATTCAGCGAAGCTACTTCAACACGTATGGGCGATTGTGAAAAAGGAAGGGTATGTACTTGGAAATGCGGATTGTACGATCATAGCCCAAAGTCCTAAAATGGCCCCCTATAATGAAAAAATAAAAGCAAGAGTAGCCGAGTTGCTGGAAGCTTCCGTGGATCAAATCAATGTGAAAGCAACGACAACGGAAAAGCTTGGTTTTACTGGTCGTGGAGAAGGAATTGCTGCACAAGTTGCTGTACTCTTAGTGAAAGCGGAGTGACCGCCAAGAGATACTTTATTCAATGACCTATTGATGGTAAAATAAAACGAGACAACCCACATGGTTAGGCCAATCTGGGATTATGAAGTGACGTATGGAATGTATTCATTAGGAGGAGTCAGATATGAGCAGTGACATTCGAGTCAGATATGCACCTAGTCCAACAGGGCATTTACATATAGGTAACGCACGTACGGCTTTGTTTAATTATTTGTTTGCACGAAATCAAGGCGGGAAGTTTATTATCCGGATTGAAGATACAGATCAAAAGCGGAATATTGAAGGTGGCGAAGAGAGTCAGCTTCAATATTTAAAATGGCTTGGGATTGAGTGGGACGAAAGCGTTGATATTGGTGGAGAATTTGGGCCTTACCGTCAATCTGAGCGAAATGATATCTACAAAGATTTGTATGAAGAGCTACTCGAAAAAGGCTTGGCATATAAATGTTATTGTACCGAAGAAGAAATTGAAGCAGAGCGCGAGGAACAGCTTGCTCGTAATGAAACTCCGAAATATTCAGGGAAATGCCGTCATTTGACAGAAGAAGACCGGAGTAAGTTAGAAGCAGAGGGAAGAAAGCCTAGCATTCGCTTTGCAGTTCCATCCGACAAGGTCTTCACGTTTAAAGATATGGTTAAAGATGACGTGTCCTTTGAAGCGGAAGGGATTGGCGACTTTGTTATTGTGAAAAAGGACGGGATTCCTACATATAATTTTGCGGTGGCGGTAGATGATCACTTGATGAAAATCTCACATGTACTTCGTGGCGATGATCATATTTCGAACACGCCAAAACAATTGATGATTTATGAAGCATTTGGTTGGGAGCCACCTATGTTTGGGCATATGACTCTTATCGTTAATGAGAGCCGCAAGAAATTAAGTAAACGCGATGAATCAATTATTCAATTTATTGAGCAATATGAAGAATTAGGGTATTTGCCAGAAGCGTTATTCAATTTCATTACATTATTGGGTTGGTCTCCGAGCGGTGAAGAAGAAATTTTTTCAAAAGAAGAGTTTATCAAAATGTTTGATGCAGACCGTTTGTCGAAATCACCGGCATTATTTGACACGCAGAAGCTAACATGGATGAACAATCAATATGTGAAACAACTTGATGTCAGCCGTGCTGTAGATTTATCACTGCCTCATCTTGTAAAAGCAGGGAAAGTATCTGCTGAGCTAAGCGAAGAAGAAGCTAAATGGGTCTATCAATTAGTTGATTTGTATCAAGAACAAATGAGCTTTGGTGCGGAAATCGTTGAACTATCACAACTATTCTTTAAGGAAGAACTGGATTTTGAAGGAGAAGCAAAAGAGGTACTTGCAGAAGAGCAAGTGCCAGAGGTTATGCAAGCATTCCTTCAAGAACTCGATACCCTTGAAACATTTACCGCTGACGAAATTAAGAAGGCCATTAAAGCCGTTCAAAAAAGTACAGGACAAAAAGGGAAAAAACTTTTTATGCCGATTCGTGCAGCAGTTACAGGGCAAACACACGGGCCTGATCTACCGAAAGCTATTGCGCTTTTAGGGAAGGAAAAAATAAAACAGCGTGTAGAGAGCATTTTAAGTTAACAATTTGTTGGAAATGTAATATAGTATTAGATAATTATTAGCTAAAAAACGCGTAGATAGGGAGAAGTAAGAAAATGATGCTTGAAAGAGAGAACCATAACCTGCTGAAAGTGGTTTAAGCCCCTCATTTCCTGAAATGCACCCTGGAGCCCTTTGTTGAACTAACTGATAGTAGGCAAAGGCGGAATTTCCTCCGTTATCGGGAAATAAGTTGGAAACGGAAGCGCGATTCGCTGAACATTTCAAACAGAGTGGAACCGCGCTGACAAAGCGTCTCTGTCTATTGGACAGAGGCGTTTTTTTATTGAGTAAACCGAAACATCGTTCATGTGGAGAATGTTTAGCAAGTTCACAGGTAGCTAGAAAAGATCACACTGATCCATTACATCATGCTAAATAGAAAAGAATAGAAGGGATATATAGGAGGTAACAACGGTGTTTAAACTATTCAAGGAAGATTTAGAGGTCATATTTGACCAGGATCCTGCTGCACGTAGTTATCTAGAAGTTATTTTGACATATGCTGGATTGCATGCAATTTGGAGTCATCGACTGGCCCATGCCTTTTATAAACGTAAATTCTTTTTCATTGCAAGAACTATTTCACAAATTAGCCGCTTTTTTACTGGTGTTGAAATTCATCCAGGTGCGCAAATTGGGAATCGTTTTTTTATTGATCATGGAATGGGGATCGTGATTGGTGAAACTTGTGAAATTGGAGATAATGTATCTGTATTCCAAGGTGTTACACTTGGAGGAACAGGAAAAGAAAAAGGAAAAAGGCATCCCACGATTAAAGATAATGTATTAATTGCTACAGGTGCTAAGGTTTTGGGATCCATTGAAATTGGAGAAAATTCCAAAATCGGCGCAGGTTCAGTTGTATTGAAAGAAGTTCCTCCAAATTCGACTGTTGTTGGTATTCCAGGAAAAGTCGTCATTCAGGATGGGGTAAGAATAAGTAAAGATTTAAACCACACAGACCTTCCTGACCCTATTGCAGACCGCATTATAGAATTGGAAAAGGAACTGTTGGATATGAAAGCGGAATTGTATGTGTTGAAGGAAGAAAGGAGAAAAGAATATGACTATTAAAATTTATAATACTGTAACCCGGCAGAAGGAAGAATTTATTCCATTAGAAGAAGGTAAGGTTAAGATGTACGTTTGCGGACCTACCGTATACAACTATATTCATATTGGCAACGCTCGCCCTGCCATCGTGTTTGATACTGTTCGCAATTATCTTAAGTTTAGCGGTTACGATGTGAACTTTGTTTCAAATTTCACAGACGTAGATGATAAATTAATTAAAGCTGCAAAGGAATTAGGGGAAGATGTTCCGACGATTGCAGAACGATTTATTAACGCCTATTTTGAAGATGTCTCAGCGTTAGGCTGCAAAAAGGCAGATAAACATCCGACTGTAATGGAGAATATGGATACGATTATTGACTTTGTTTCTGCATTGATTGAAAAAGGATATGCATATGAATCTGAAGGGGATGTCTATTTCCGTACTCGTAAATTCGACTCGTATGGCAAGCTTTCACATCAGTCCATTGATGAACTGCGCATTGGCTCAAGAATTGAAGTGGGGGATAGGAAACAAGACGCTTTAGACTTTGCCTTGTGGAAAACAGCGAAGGAAGGCGAAATTTCTTGGGAGTCTCCATGGGGAAATGGCCGTCCGGGTTGGCATATTGAATGTTCCGCAATGGCGAAGAAATACCTCGGTGATACAATTGATATTCATGCAGGTGGGCAAGATCTAACATTCCCACACCATGAAAATGAAATTGCCCAATCAGAAGCATTGACAGGGAGAACGTTTGCGAAGTACTGGATGCATAATGGCTATATAAATATAGATAATGAAAAAATGTCGAAATCTCTAGGGAATTTTGTCCTTGTACATGACATTATTCAGCATCATGATCCACAAGTATTGAGATTTTTCATGTTATCTGTTCATTATCGCCACCCGATCAATTATAGCGAAGAAGTACTTGAGAAGACAAAAGCGGCATTTGACCGTTTGAAAACATCTTTTCAAAACTTAAAGCATCGTTTAGATTCAAGCACGGGATTAACGGATAACGATGGCTTATGGTTGAAGAAAATTACGGACTTACATGATGAATTCACCCGTGAAATGGACGATGACTTTAATACAGCTAATGCAATCTCTGTCTTGTTTGAACTTTCCAAGCAAGCCAATTACTATCTGATGGAAAACAATACAGATCAGAATGTGATTGAGAAATTCATCAAAGAGTTTAAAACGTTAACGTCCGTTCTTGGTTTGACTCTAGAAGAAGAAGCCTTGTTGGATGAAGAAATTGAAGTGTTGATTCAGCAGCGCATTCAAGCACGTAAAGACAGGAACTTTAAGCTTTCAGATGACATTCGTGACCGGTTAAAAAATGTAAATATTATTCTCGAAGATACACCTCAAGGTACAAGATGGAAAAGAGGATAAGCAATATGCAATATGAGAAGAAAGTCGATGAAAAAATGGTGAACAGCCTTGCTCTTGCTTACATGGGTGATGCCATATATGAAACGTATATACGGCATCATCTTCTGAAAAAAGGTGCAGTGAAGCCGAATCTGCTTCATAAAGAAGCAACTTCTTTCGTATCAGCAAAAGCACAAAGTAAAATCATTCATTTCTTTATCGAAAACAATCAATTAACAGAGGAAGAACGAGCTGTGGTAAGGCGCGGACGGAACGCTAAATCAGGTAGTGTACCTAAGAATACAGATGTTCAAACTTATCGATATGGCACAGCGTTTGAAGCTTTAATGGGCTATGTATACTTATCAGGGAACAATGAGAGATTAGAAGCTCTTATCGATCAATCGATACAATTTATTGAAGAAGAAAAAGGGAGATGAGCTTATGAGTGAGGAATATATTATTGGAAAGAACCCTGTACTTGAAGCATTGCGGTCTGAGCGTGATATGAATAAAATATGGATTGCTGAAGGGTCGCAAAAAGGTACAATGCAGCAGATTATTGCACTAGCAAAAGAGCGGAATATATTCGTTAATTTTGTCCCGAAGAAAAAGATTGATCAAATGACAGAAGGCATTCATCAAGGGGTTGTTGCCCAGGTAGCTGCGTATACATATGCAGAATTAGATGATCTATTTGCTGTGGCAGAGTCTCGTGATGAAGCTCCCTTTTTTATATTATTAGATGAAATTGAAGATCCTCATAATCTTGGATCGATCATGCGTACAGCTGATGCAGTAGGAGCTCATGGAATTATTATTCCGAAACGTAGAGCCGTGGGTTTAACTGCAACTGTAGCAAAATCATCAACAGGAGCCATCGAATACATCCCTGTTGCCAGAGTTACAAATATGTCTAGAACGATTGATGAATTGAAAGAACGCGGGGTCTGGATTGTTGGTACCGATGCATTGGGCAAAGATGATTACCGAAACATGGACGGTAAGATGCCGATAGGTCTCGTAATTGGCAGTGAAGGAAAGGGAATGGGCCGCCTTATTAAAGATAAATGTGATTTCCTTATTCGTATGCCAATGATTGGAAAGGTAACTTCTTTGAATGCATCTGTTGCAGCAGGTTTGTTGATGTATGAGGTTTATCGAAAAAGAAATCCTTTAGGGGAATAGGTAATGAATATTCTGTTGGTAGACGGTTATAACATTATTGGAGCTTGGCCGGAACTAAGAGAATTAAAGGAACACAATTTATCAGAAGCGCGTGATCGCCTGATTGAGAAGATGGCAGAATATCAAGCTTTTTCAGGTTACAGAGTCATAGTCGTGTTTGATGCCCATTTTGTTCAGGGAATTGAGCGTAAATATAAAAATTTTAAGGTGGAAATTATTTTTACAAGAGAAAATGAATCCGCGGATGAACGGATTGAAAAAATGGCTAGCCTTTTAAATAATATTAAAACGCAGATTTATGTGGCAACCTCTGATTTTACTGAACAATGGGTGGTTTTTGGGCAAGGAGCTTTACGGAAATCTGCACGTGAGCTATTAATAGAAATGAAACATATAGAAATTGAAATTGACAAAAAGCTTGACAAAACGACAAAATTCAAACAAAATTCCAAGATTGATTTAACAGATGAAGTGGCAGAAATTTTTGAAAAATGGCGTCGGGGGAAGTTTTGAGCTGTTGACGAGTAATTTTCACCTACTGTATAATATTGCTAACTATGTGTACGGTCAGGGGGATAAAATGTGGGGTCCAACTTCGGAATAAAAGTGAATGAGGATTATGGCCAGTTTGATGATGACGTGCTTGTGGATTATGTGCATAAAGGAGACAGTGAGGCTTTGGATTATCTAATCCAAAAATACCGTAACTTTGTAAGAGCTAAAGCTAGAACCTATTTTTTAATCGGTGCTGATAAAGAAGATATTGTGCAAGAAGGTATGATAGGTTTATATAAGGCAATTCGTGATTTCAAAGGAGATAAACTGTCATCATTTAAAGCATTTGCAGAGCTTTGTATTACAAGACAAATCATTACAGCGATTAAAACAGCAACAAGACAAAAACACATCCCCTTAAACTCATATGTTTCTTTGGACAAGCCTATCTATGATGAAGAATCAGATCGCACGCTTATGGACGTTATTTCTGGAGCAAAAGTTTTAAATCCCGAAGAACTGTTCATAAATCAGGAAGAATTTGACGACATCGAATTAAAAATGGCGGAATTATTGAGTGATTTAGAAAGAAAGGTTCTTGCACTTTATCTTGATGGACAATCTTATCAGGAAATTTCAGAGGAATTAAACCGACACGTAAAGTCAATTGACAATGCTCTTCAACGAGTCAAGAGAAAACTTGAACGGTATTTGGAAGTGAGAGAGATTACCCTATAAACCCTTGTATACATGCGGTATTTAGGCTTATTGTTTATTGACAATAAGTAACAGCCATGATAAAGTTTTAACGATGTAGAGATAGATAGGTGTGGAAATGATGAGAAAAAAGTTAATCCTCGCTTGTACGGATTGTGGTTCAAGAAATTACTCTTCTGAAAGCAATAAAACAGCAAGTGTGGAACGTCTGGAAATTAAGAAATTCTGTAGTACTTGCAATGCCCATACCATGCATAAAGAAACAAAGTAACTGTTTAAATAGATTGACAGAAGCTACCTAATTGGTTGGAGGTTACATTCATGAATCGCATAACCGAATTTTTCCGTGGTGTTGCCAGAGAGATGAGAAAAGTAAGCTGGCCTAAAAGAAAAGAGCTTACAAGATATACGGTTGTTGTGCTTTCAACTGTTGTCGTTATGGCAGTGTTCTTTGCTGTAGTAGATTTAGGCATATCTAAACTAATTCGTCTTGTTATTGAATAAGAGATTCGAAAATAAGCTATAATAGTGCTAGAATGATAAACAACAGCAAAAAGCCCGGAAACGGGTTTTTTAATTTGTCTTTTTTAAGATTAAGAAAGTATAGGTTTTTCTAAGGGTTTTGATGCTTAGCGAAAGTGAACTTACCTCGATAGTCAATAGACAAGTAATTGGATGGACTGAAAATGATTCTTTCCATACAGCTTATTTGACACATACTCGCTTTCGGGTGAAACAAGGCGCTTGCGATTTTCTTAAAAAGTAATGTCTCCAGAAGTCAGTGACGGCTTCTCGAGTTTTTTTGTGCAAAATGAAAAATGGTGTCAAAAAAGTTGCGGGGAGGGAAGGGCGATTTAGTCCTAATGATATGGAGAAAAATTGGTATGTTGTACACACATACTCAGGATATGAGAATAAAGTAAAAGCGAATCTTGAGAAACGTGTCGAGACAATGGCGATGCAAGATAAGATATTCCGCGTCGTTGTCCCTGAAGAAGAAGAAACAGAAATTAAAGATGGTAAGAAAAAAGTTTTAAAGAAGAAGGTATTTCCAGGGTATGTGCTTGTAGAAATCATTATGACGGATGACTCTTGGTATGTAGTTCGTAATACACCCGGAGTAACAGGGTTTGTAGGTTCTTCTGGGGCTGGTTCGAAACCAACTGCTTTACTACCTGAAGAAATTGAAGTCGTTCTGAAACGCATGGGTGTTGATGAACAGCGGATCGAAGTAGATTTCGAATTAGGTGACACCGTAACGGTTAAGGAAGGTCCTTTCTCCGATTTTACGGGAGTTATCGAAGAATTGGATAAGGACAAAGGTAAAGTACGGGTGCTTGTCAATATGTTCGGTAGAGATACCCCGGTTGAACTCGACTTTAATCAGGTGGAAAAAATATAATCTGAAAAAACTTGAAATCAATGTTGGAAAGTGGTAAAATTTCAAAGGTCAGTATGTTTCTATTATGAGACCTAAATGATACAACATTCTTTATTTAATTAAAGAATTTAAGATGAGTGGGAGGGTATACCCCTATTACCACATCACGGACTTAGACTTATAAGGAGGTGTGTCTCGTGGCTAAAAAAGTAATTAAAATGGTTAAATTGCAAATTCCTGCTGGGAAAGCGAATCCGGCACCGCCGGTTGGTCCTGCACTAGGTCAAGCTGGTGTTAACATCATGGGATTCTGTAAGGAGTTCAACGCTCGTACAGCAGATCAAGCTGGTCTAATTATTCCTGTTGAAATTACGGTATTTGAAGACCGTTCATTTACATTCGTAACAAAAACTCCACCTGCTGCAGTATTGCTTAAAGTTGCAGCTGGAATTGAGTCTGGTTCTGGTGAACCTAACCGTAATAAAGTTGCTACAGTCAAACGCGATAAAGTACGCGAGATTGCAGAAACAAAAATGCCTGATCTAAACGCAGCAAACGTTGAGTCTGCAATGCGTATGGTTGAAGGTACAGCACGCAGCATGGGTATTGTCATCGAAGATTAATCCCATCTAAACAGTTATTCGTTTCTACGGGGTTGCGATTCATACTCGCAACCTTTATTCGTGGGAGGTTATTCCGTTAAAACCACAATATAGGAGGATTTTATATCATGGCTAATAAAGGTAAAAAATATCTTGAAGCGGTACAATTAATTGACCGTACTAAAGCATATTCAGTAACAGAAGCTGTAGAACTTGCTAAAAAAACTAGCTTTGTAAAATTTGATGCAACAGTTGAAGTTGCTTTCCGTTTAGGCGTTGACCCTAAGAAAGCTGATCAACAAATCCGTGGAGCAGTTGTGCTTCCAAACGGAACTGGTAAAACTCAACGTGTATTAGTTTTTGCTAAAGGCGAAAAAGTTAAAGAAGCTGAAGCAGCAGGCGCTGATTATGTTGGAGATTCAGAATACATCAACAAAATCCAACAAGGTTGGTTTGAATTCGATGTGATCGTTGCTACTCCAGATATGATGGGTGAAGTTGGTAAATTAGGACGAGTATTAGGACCAAAAGGTCTAATGCCGAACCCGAAAACTGGTACAGTTACATTTGACGTAACGAAAGCAGTTAATGAAATCAAAGCTGGTAAAGTTGAATACCGCGTTGATAAAACAGGTATTATTCACGCTCCAATTGGTAAAGCTTCTTTCGAAGACAGCAAATTGGTTGAAAACTTTACAACGATCTATGATACGTTAATGAAAGTAAAACCTGCGGCAGCTAAAGGAACTTACATGAAGAATGTTTCTGTAACGACTACAATGGGCCCTGGTGTTAAGGTTGATCCTTCTTCATTCAGTGTAAAAAATTAACATTTGACAACATGAAACGATTATTGCTATAATCTGTTTTGTTATTATAAAAGAATATCATTTGTACCGTAGACAGTAGGTGCTCAAAACTTGAGCTTAATTTCCTGCCGAGGTAATTCGATAAAATAGTCCATGACTATGACTTTCAAATTACTGCCTCCTCGTCTGCAAGATGTGGAGGCTTTATCTTTTACCGGTATAAATGTTTTCAAGCAAATCTAATAGGAGGTGTAAGGATGAGCGCCATTATCGAACAAAAGGTTCAAATTGTTAATGAGATTACTGAGAAATTCAAAGCTAGCCAATCAACTGTTGTTGTTGACTACCGCGGATTATCTGTTTCGGAATTAACAGAACTTCGTAAACAACTTCGTGAAGCAGGCGTTGAGTTCAAGGTTTACAAAAACTCTATGACTCGCCGTGCTGTTGAAGCTGCTGAATTAGTTGCTTTAAATGAATCATTGACTGGCCCGAACGCAATTGCATTCTCAACTGAAGATGTTATTGCTCCTGCGAAAATCCTTAACGATTTCGCGAAAAAACATGAAGCATTAGAAATTAAAGCTGGAGTTATCGAAGGAAACGTTGCAACGGCTGAAGAAATTAAAGCTCTTGCAGAACTTCCGTCACGCGAAGGTCTACTTTCAATGCTACTCAGCGTGCTACAAGCACCTATTCGCAATCTTGCTCTTGCTACAAAAGCTGTGGCAGATCAAAAAGAAGAACAAGGAGCGTAAGTTAACACTTAGCCCTTGGTAACAAAAACTAAAACAAAACCCTAGGAGGAAATATACAATGACTAAAGATCAAATCATTGAAGCAGTTAAAACTATGACTGTTTTAGAACTAAACGACCTAGTTAAAGCAATCGAAGAAGAATTTGGCGTAACTGCTGCTGCTCCTGTAGCTGTAGCTGCTGCTGGTGGCGCTGCTGCTGAAGAACAAACTGAGTTTGATGTTATTCTTACTGCTGCAGGCGACCAAAAAATCAAAGTTATCAAAGCTGTTCGTGAAATCACAGGACTTGGTCTTAAAGAAGCGAAAGAAGTTGTTGATAACACTCCTAAAGCAATCAAAGAAGGCGTATCTAAAGAAGAAGCTGAAGAATTCAAAGCTAAACTTGAAGAAGTTGGAGCTGGCGTTGAAGTTAAGTAATCTTTCTTGTTAAAAAGCTCGCTATTATGGCGGGCTTTTTTTCTCTTACTTTTGAAATCGTAAGCGGTATGCTTAAATTCCGTTGTAAACAGTAAGCTTCTAATCTTCACAAATCTTCTCTCGAAATTCTTCAATTAATCTTTTCTGATAGGAGGAGATGACTCTGGCAGATCATTACTACTCACAAAAACCGGATGTTGAAAGCAATCCGAAATTTTGGGACTACACTCTAAGAGGACGCTCGTTTCGCTTCAAAAGTGACAATGGAGTGTTCTCGAAAAAAGACATTGATTTCGGATCGCGCTTATTAATTGAAACCTTTACTCTTGAAGAAGAGATTAAGGGAAGTATTTTAGATGTGGGTTGTGGATATGGTCCGATTGGGCTTTCCATTGCTGCATCTTTCCCTGAAAGAACAATAGAATTGATAGATATTAATAGTCGTGCAGTGGATCTTGCAAAAGATAATGCGAAATCAAATGGAATTGCTAATGTAAATATTTATGAAAGTGATCAATTGGACAGTGTTGAATTCGATCAATTTGCAGCAATACTGACTAACCCGCCTATCCGTGCGGGGAAAACAGTCGTTCACGGCATTTTAGAAAAAAGTCATGCAAAATTGACAGATGGCGGCGAGTTATGGGTTGTCATTCAGAAAAAGCAAGGTGCTCCGTCTGCGATGGATAAGATGCAACAGGTTTTTGGGAATGTTAAGACGGCTGTAAAGAAAAAGGGTTATTATATACTTGTATCTAAAAAAAATTGACTCAGTTTTTCCGCTATGTTAGTATTATATAATGCAAATATATAATTCCTTTACTATGCAATTTTTATACTAAGTGTGTATAAAAAGTGGTTTAATTGGAAAAAATATATAAATAATAGTTCGTTTTATGAAAAATTGTGGTTTTTAAAACAAAAACCATTTTCTTTTTGTCTATGGAATTACACTTTTTCCAAGAGGCAAATGGAACCTTATAACGCTTGATTTAAGGGGTGAATCGGTTGACAGGTCAACTAGTTCAGTATGGACGACACCGCCAACGTAGAAGTTATGCAAGAATCAGTGAGGTATTGGAATTACCAAACCTAATTGAAATTCAAACCGCTTCTTATCAATGGTTTCTTGATGAAGGATTAAGAGAGATGTTCCAGGATATTTCTCCTATTGAGGACTTTACGGGCAATTTATCGCTTGAATTTATCGATTACAGTTTGGGAGATCCAAAATATTCGGTAGAAGAATCGAAAGAACGTGATGTAACGTACTCAGCACCACTTCGTGTAAAAGTCAGACTTGTAAATAAAGAAACTGGGGAAGTCAAAGACCAAGATGTATTCATGGGTGATTTTCCTCTTATGACTGAAACAGGTACATTTGTCATTAATGGTGCAGAACGCGTTATCGTTTCACAACTTGTTCGTTCACCAAGTGTGTACTACAATGGAAAAATGGATAAAAACGGAAAATACGGCTTTACAGCTACTGTTATTCCTAACCGAGGTGCATGGTTGGAGTATGAGACAGATGCAAAAGACGTAGTTTATGTCAGAATTGACCGTACGCGGAAGTTGCCAATTACAGTATTGATGCGTGCTCTTGGGTTTGGGTCTGATCAAGAAATTCTTGACCTTATTGGAGACAATGAGTATATCCGTAATACGCTAGAAAAGGATAATACCGAAAGCGTAGAAAAAGCATTACTAGAGATTTACGAACGTCTTCGCCCGGGTGAACCACCGACTGTAGAAAACGCGAAAAGTCTTTTGGTTTCACGTTTCTTTGATCCAAAGCGTTATGACTTAGCGAATGTAGGCCGCTATAAACTAAATAAAAAACTGCATATTAAAAATCGTTTATTTGGTCAACGTATCGCTGAGACATTAGTTGATCCGGAAACTGGTGAGATTATTGTTGAAAAGGGCACACTTCTGGACCGACGCATTTTAGACCGCATCCTTCCTCATCTTGATGAAGGAATTGGCAATCGCACATATCAGCCAGTAGGCGGTGTGGTAGAAGATGAGATTTTGCTTCAACCAATTAAGATATATGCTCCAAATGATACAGAAGGCGAGAAAATCATCAACGTAACCGGAAATGCAAATGTAACGGATCGTGTGAAAAACATTACACCTGCCGACATTTTATCTTCTATTAGCTACTTCTTTAATTTACTTCATGGGGTAGGGATTACAGATGATATCGATCACCTTGGTAATCGCCGTCTTCGTTCAGTAGGCGAATTATTACAAAATCAATTCCGAATTGGATTATCAAGGATGGAGCGAGTTGTTCGTGAAAGAATGTCTATTCAAGACACGAATACCATTACACCGCAGCAATTAATTAATATTCGCCCGGTGATTGCTTCTATCAAAGAATTCTTCGGAAGTTCTCAATTATCACAATTCATGGACCAAACGAATCCATTAGGCGAATTGACGCATAAACGTCGTCTTTCTGCATTAGGACCAGGCGGTTTAACACGTGAACGTGCCGGTTTTGAAGTGCGTGACGTTCATTATTCTCACTATGGTCGTATGTGTCCAATTGAAACACCAGAGGGTCCAAACATTGGGCTGATCAACTCATTATCTAGCTATGCGAAGGTGAATCCATATGGATTTATCGAAACGCCATTCCGTCGTGTGGATCCTGAAACAGGAAAAGTTACAAATCGCATTGACTATTTGACAGCAGATGAAGAGGATAACTATGTAACGGCGCAAGCGAATACTCGCTTAGATGACGATGGGTCATTTGTAGACGATCAAATCGTAGCCCGTTTCCGTGGTGAAAACACGGTAGTACCACGCGACCGCGTTGACTATATGGATGTTTCCCCGAAACAGGTTGTATCAGCGGCGACAGCTTGTATTCCATTCTTGGAGAATGATGACTCTAACCGTGCCCTAATGGGAGCAAACATGCAACGTCAAGCAGTGCCGTTATTACAACCAGAAGCACCACGTGTCGGAACAGGTATGGAATATGTATCTGCTAAAGATTCTGGAGCAGCTGTGATTTGTAAGCACGAAGGAATCGTTGAGCATGTTGAATCTCGTGAAGTCTGGGTTCGACGAGTAAGTGTTGTGGATGGACAAGAGGTAAAAGGAAATCTTGATAAATACCGTCTTTTGAAATTTATCCGTTCTAACCAAGGAACGTGCTATAACCAACGCCCAATCGTAAGCGTAGGGGATAAAGTGGTCAAAGGGGAAATCTTAGCTGATGGTCCGTCAATGGAATCAGGTGAACTTGCTCTAGGTCGTAACGTCCTTGTGGCATTTATGACATGGGATGGTTATAACTATGAAGATGCTATTATTATGAGTGAGCGTCTTGTAAAAGATGATGTCTATACATCGATTCACATTGAAGAGTATGAGTCAGAATCACGAGACACAAAACTTGGACCTGAAGAAATTACTAGGGATATTCCAAACGTTGGGGAAGATGCACTTCGTAACCTTGACGAACGTGGCATAATCCGCATCGGCGCTGAAGTTAAAGACGGAGACTTACTAGTGGGTAAAGTAACGCCAAAAGGTGTAACGGAACTTACAGCTGAAGAGCGTCTTTTACACGCTATCTTTGGTGAAAAAGCACGTGAAGTACGTGATACGTCCCTTCGTGTACCACATGGCGGTGGCGGAATCGTACATGATGTTAAAGTGTTTAACAGAGAAGATGGAGATGAACTTCCACCAGGCGTAAACCAACTTGCACGTGTATATATTGTTCAAAAACGTAAAATTCACGAAGGTGACAAAATGGCAGGTCGTCATGGTAATAAAGGGGTTATCTCTCGCCTTCTTCCGGAAGAAGATATGCCATATTTACCGGACGGCACACCGGTTGACATTATGTTAAACCCATTAGGTGTACCATCTCGTATGAACATTGGGCAGGTATTGGAATTGCATTTAGGAATGGCAGCCAGGGCCCTTGATATTCATGTTGCTTCTCCGGTTTTCGATGGAGCAACAGAGGAAGATGTTTGGGCAACAATTGCTGAAGCTGGAATGGCAAGCGATGCGAAAACAGTCTTATATGATGGACGCTCAGGTGAACCATTCGATAACCGCGTATCAGTAGGTATTATGTATATGATCAAACTTGCTCATATGGTTGATGATAAGCTTCATGCGCGATCAACAGGACCTTACTCACTCGTTACGCAGCAACCACTTGGTGGTAAAGCGCAATTCGGTGGACAACGTTTCGGTGAAATGGAAGTATGGGCACTTGAAGCATATGGTGCTGCATACACCTTGCAAGAAATTCTTACTGTTAAGTCCGATGATGTCGTTGGTCGTGTGAAAACATATGAAGCGATTGTGAAGGGCGAAAATGTACCAGAGCCGGGTGTTCCTGAATCATTCAAAGTATTGATTAAGGAGCTTCAAAGCTTGGGATTGGATGTCAAAATCATGAATGCGCAAGACCGCGAAGTTGAAATGCGTGATTTGGAAGATGAGGATGATGTAAATCATTCTGACTCCTTGAACATAGATAAAGAAGGTAAAGAAATGGTTGCCTCAGATGCTGGCACGAAGACAAATGCCATCACAACGGATTAACACTTTGAATAAATAGTCTTTTTACCACTCTGACTAGGCAGTATTGGCTCTTCAACTAATCGAACCATGCTGCCTGTTGGAGTTCAATTAATTAGGTCGGTCATTCTAAGGGAAAGTGGCGCCTGATAGTATGAAAGAACAATTTAAGCAATTTGGGTAAAACTTGGAGATCAAAAGGGAGGTAGGCCCCTTGATAGATGTAAATAATTTTGAATATATGAAAATTGGTCTTGCTTCACCAGATAAGATTCGTTCTTGGTCACATGGCGAAGTAAAAAAACCAGAAACAATTAACTATCGTACATTAAAGCCTGAGAAGGACGGTTTGTTCTGCGAAAGAATTTTCGGACCACAAAAGGACTGGGAATGTCATTGTGGTAAATACAAACGTGTTCGTTATAAAGGTGTCGTTTGTGATCGCTGCGGTGTAGAAGTTACACGTGCGAAGGTTCGCCGTGAGCGCATGGGGCATATTGAGCTTGCTGCACCTGTATCTCACATTTGGTATTTCAAGGGTATTCCAAGCCGAATGGGACTTGTATTAGATATGTCTCCACGCGCTTTGGAAGAAGTGATTTATTTTGCATCCTACGTTGTCACTGAAACAGGTGATACAACGTTAGAAAAGAAACAGCTTCTTTCTGAAAAAGAATATCGTGCATACCGCGAAAAGTACGGAAAAAAATTCCAAGCTGGTATGGGTGCGGAAGCAATAAAAAAATTACTACAAGACATTGATACAGAAAAAGAAACAGAAGCTTTAAAAGAAGAATTAAAAACAGCTCAAGGACAGCGTAGAACTCGAGCAATTAAGCGTCTTGAAGTGTTGGAGGCTTTCCGTAATTCTGGAAACGAACCATCTTGGATGATTCTTGATGTACTTCCTGTTATTCCACCGGAACTTCGTCCTATGGTGCAATTAGACGGTGGTCGTTTTGCGACTTCTGATTTGAATGATTTGTATCGACGAGTAATAAACCGTAACAATCGTTTGAAACGTTTATTGGATCTTGGTGCACCGAGCATCATCGTTCAAAACGAAAAACGTATGCTTCAAGAAGCAGTAGATGCTTTGATTGATAATGGTCGTCGCGGTCGTCCAGTAACAGGACCTGGTAACCGCCCATTGAAATCACTTTCTCATATGCTTAAAGGGAAGCAAGGGCGTTTCCGTCAAAATCTACTTGGTAAGCGGGTTGACTATTCTGGTCGATCAGTAATTGTTGTTGGACCGAACTTGAAAATGTATCAATGCGGACTTCCGAAAGAAATGGCAATTGAACTATTCAAACCATTTGTTATGAAAGAACTCGTTCAAAAAGGGTTAGCACACAACATTAAATCAGCTAAACGTAAGATTGAACGGTTGTCTCCAGAGATTTGGGACGTACTTGAAGCTGTCATTAAGGAGCATCCGGTATTACTGAACCGTGCACCTACACTTCACAGACTTGGTATTCAAGCATTTGAACCGACACTTGTTGAGGGCCGGGCAATCCGTCTTCACCCGCTTGTATGTACTGCATACAATGCTGACTTTGACGGTGACCAAATGGCTGTACACGTTCCATTATCATCTGAAGCACAAGCTGAAGCAAGATTGCTAATGCTGGCTGCGCAAAACATTCTAAACCCGAAAGATGGAAAACCAGTTGTTACTCCTTCACAGGATATGGTATTAGGTAACTATTACTTAACTTTAGAAAGAGTTGGAATCATTGGCGAAGGAATGATTTTTAAAGATACAAGCGAAGCTTTGCTAGCTTATCAAAATGGCTATGTACACTTGCACTCGCGTGTTGCTGTTCATGCAGGATCCCTAAATAACGAAACATTTACTGAACAACAAAATAATCAGCTCTTATTAACAACTGTTGGTAAAATGATTTTTAATGAGATTTTACCTAAATCATTCCCTTACATCAATGAACCTACAGGATATAATTTAGAAGTGAAAACTCCTGAGAAGTATTTTGTCGAAAATGGGGCAAACATTAAAGAACTTATCCAAGCACAACCATTAATTGATCCATTCAAGAAGCAAATTCTTGGGAATATTATCGCGGAAGTATTTAAACGTTTCAAAATTACCGAAACGTCAAAAATGCTTGATCGGATGAAAAACCTTGGATTCAAACATTCTACAAAAGCCGGAATCACTGTTGGTGTTTCTGATATCGTAGTTTTGGGTGAAAAACAGGAAATCATCGAAGAAGCACAACAAAAAGTGGATAATGTGTTGAAACAATTTAGACGTGGTCTCATAACGGAAGACGAGCGTTATGATCGTGTTATTTCAATTTGGAGTGCGGCTAAAGATACGATTCAAGCTAAACTAATGAATTCCTTAGACCGTAGCAACCCAATCTTTATGATGAGTGATTCTGGAGCGCGTGGTAACGCATCTAACTTTACTCAGTTAGCGGGTATGCGTGGATTGATGGCCAACCCGGCTGGACGTATTATCGAGTTGCCAATTAAATCAAGTTTCCGTGAAGGTTTAACGGTATTAGAGTACTTTATCTCTACTCACGGTGCTCGTAAAGGTCTTGCTGATACAGCACTTAAAACAGCCGATTCCGGATACCTTACTCGTCGTCTCGTAGACGTTGCACAAGATGTTATTGTTCGTGATGACGATTGTGGAACTGACCGTGGATTGAAGGTTTCAGCTCTAAAAAATGGTACAGAGATTATAGAGACATTAGAAGAACGTTTGATTGGTCGTCATGCTAGAAGAGCAATTAGACATCCTGAAACGAAAGAAGTTATTGTTCATGAAAATGGGCTAATGACTGAAGACCTTGCTAAGTATATTGAAGATAGCGGTATCGAGGAAGTATGGATTCGTTCTGCATTTACATGTAACACCAGTCATGGTGTATGTAAAAAATGTTATGGACGCAATCTTGCAACAGGGCAGGAAGTTGAAGTTGGAGAAGCAGTCGGAATTATTGCTGCACAATCTATCGGAGAGCCTGGTACACAGTTAACAATGCGTACATTCCATACAGGTGGAGTTGCCGGTGATGATATCACCCAAGGTCTACCTCGTATCCAAGAAATCTTTGAAGCAAGGAACCCTAAAGGACAAGCGCTTATTACAGAAATTGAAGGTACTGTTGTTTCAATTAATGAAATACGTGACAAGCAACAAGAGATTGTGGTCCAAGGTGCTGTTGAGTCTCGCACGTTTACCGCGCCATACTCTGCACGATTAAAAGTGTCCGTAGATTCATATGTACAGCGTGGAGAAGAATTAACAGAAGGGTCAATTGATCCGAAAGAGTTACTTAAAGTTACGGACGTACTTGCAGTTCAAGAGTACTTGTTAAGCGAAGTACAGAATGTATACCGTATGCAAGGGGTAGAAATCGGGGACAAACATATCGAGGTTATGGTTAGACAAATGCTTCGGAAAGTCCGCGTGCTTGATGCAGGTGAAACGGATGTTCTTCCAGGAACGTTACTTGATGTGCATCAGTTTACTCAAGCGAATACAGACGCACTTCTTAGTGGCAAGAACCCAGCTACTGGACGACCAGTACTGCTCGGTATAACAAAAGCATCACTAGAAACAGATTCCTTCTTATCGGCGGCATCATTCCAAGAAACGACTAGAGTTTTAACAGATGCAGCGATAAAAGGAAAACGCGATGAATTACTTGGGTTAAAAGAGAATGTTATCATTGGTAAACTTGTACCAGCGGGAACAGGAATGCTTCGTTACCGCAAGGCAAGCCCAGTTATTGTTGAAGATACAAATGAAGACAGCGTCCCAGTAGAGTAATAATATAAACACTGGCTCGTGAGGTGCTTGCTCTTTTACAAGACGGAGTTTAAACTCGCTAAAAGGTCATGCATATCACGAGTCGGTATTATATAATTATTATTAAAAGATAAGTTGACAAAAAGACATCATAAGTGATATTATTGCAAATGTGCTCCTATGATAACCTGTGACTTTGGAGGATATGATAGATGTCTTATGAAAAAGTACTACAGGCAAAGTCAGTGATAATAGGAACGAAACAAACCCTGAGAGCTCTCAAACAGCATTTAATTCGAGAGGTCATCATTGCACAGGATGCTGATCTGTTGCTGACAGCTCATGTTGCAGAGACTGCTCGAGAATTAGAAGTTCCAATCACGTACGTTGATTCGATGCGGATGCTTGGAAAAGCATGCGGTATTGATGTCGGAGCAGCTACTGTTGCCATTAAAAAGTAAAACTGTTTTTGCAGAATTATTTTTGCAGAAACTTTGTTTTTGCTCATTTATGAACCACCTGGATGTGTGGTACTAGAACTGAAAAGTGAAGGGAGGACAAATTAATGCCTACTATTAATCAATTAGTGCGTAAGGGTCGCGAGTCTAAAGAATACAACTCTAAATCACCAGCACTTAACAAAGGCTATAACAGCTTTAAAAAATCACAAACTAACGTAACTTCTCCACAAAAACGCGGTGTTTGTACTCGTGTGGGAACTATGACACCGAAAAAACCAAACTCAGCGTTACGTAAATATGCGCGTGTACGTTTGACGAATGGTATCGAAGTAACAGCTTACATTCCTGGTATCGGACATAACCTACAAGAACACAGCGTGGTACTAATCCGTGGAGGTCGTGTAAAAGATTTACCAGGGGTACGTTATCACATCGTTCGTGGTGCGCTTGATACAGCTGGAGTGAATAACCGTATGCAAAGTCGTTCTAAATACGGAACAAAACGTCCAAAAGCACCAAAAAAATAATAGAACCAAAACAAAATATGAACTACACCGAAAGGAGGAAACATAATGCCTCGTAAAGGACCTGTTTCTAAAAGAGACGTATTACCAGATCCAATTTATAATTCAAAACTTGTGACTCGTTTAATCAACAAATTGATGGTTGATGGACAAAGAGGTAAATCACAAAAAATTCTTTATTCTGCATTTGATACAATCCAAGAACGTACTGGCAACAACCCGATGGAAGTGTTTGAACAAGCACTTAAAAACATCATGCCTGTACTAGAAGTAAAAGCACGCCGTGTGGGTGGTGCCAACTACCAAGTACCAGTTGAGGTGCGTCCAGATCGACGTTCAACTCTTGGTCTTCGTTGGTTAGTAAACTATTCTCGTTCTCGTGGAGAAAAAACGATGGAAGAGCGTTTAGCTTACGAAATCATGGATGCTGCAAACAACACTGGAGCAGCTGTTAAGAAACGTGAAGATACACACAAAATGGCAGAAGCTAACAAAGCGTTTGCTCATTACCGTTGGTAAGATTGTATTATATAAAAACATTCTCATAAAAAGGAAGGAGAAAGACCAAGATGGCAAGAGAGTTCTCCTTAGCAAATACGCGTAATATCGGTATCATGGCTCACATCGATGCTGGTAAAACGACGACAACCGAACGTATTCTTTTTTACACTGGTAAAATTCATAAAATTGGTGAAACGCACGAAGGTGCTTCACAAATGGACTGGATGGAACAAGAGCAAGAGCGTGGTATTACAATTACATCTGCGGCTACAACAGCACAATGGAATGGAAACCGCGTAAATATCATTGATACACCGGGACACGTAGACTTCACTGTAGAAGTTGAGCGTTCCCTACGTGTACTTGATGGAGCTGTAGCTGTACTTGATGCACAATCAGGTGTTGAGCCACAAACAGAAACTGTTTGGCGCCAAGCTACGACATACGGTGTACCACGTATCGTGTTCGTAAACAAAATGGACAAAACAGGTGCGGATTTCCTATATTCTGTAGGAACTTTACATGATCGCCTTCAAGCGAACGCGCACGCAATCCAAATTCCTGTGGGCGCTGAAGATTATTTCACAGCTATCATTGACTTAGTAGAAATGAAAGCTACTTTCTATGGCAATGACCAAGGTACTGAAATCTCTGAAGGTGAAATCCCTGAAGAACATCTTGAATTAGCTCAAGAACACCGTGAGAAATTAATTGAAGCGGTAGCTGAACTTGATGAAGATTTAATGGAGAAGTACCTAGGCGGAGAAGAAATCTCAGTAGCTGAACTTAAAGCTGCAATCCGTAAAGCGACACTTAGTGTTGAATTCTACCCTGTAGTTTGTGGTACTGCTTTCAAACACAAAGGTGTTCAATTAATGCTTAATGCGGTAGTTGATTACTTACCATCTCCTCTTGATGTGCCTGCTATCAAAGGTACTCTTCCTGACTCTGAGGAAGAAGTAGAGCGTCATGCTGATGATGCGGAACCATTCTCTGCACTTGCATTTAAAGTTATGACGGATCCTTATGTAGGGAAACTTACATTCTTCCGCGTATACTCTGGTACATTGCAATCTGGTTCTTACGTAATCAACTCAACAAAAGGTAAACGTGAACGTGTTGGTCGTATCTTACAAATGCATGCAAACAGCCGTGAAGAAATCTCAGTAGTACATGCTGGTGACATCGCTGCTGCAGTAGGTTTGAAAGATACTACAACTGGTGACACATTATGTGATGACAAAGACCAAGTTATTCTTGAGTCTATGGTCTTCCCTGAGCCAGTTATCTCACTTTCAGTTGAACCAAAATCAAAAGCTGACCAAGACAAAATGGGTCAAGCTCTACAAAAACTTCAAGATGAAGATCCAACATTCCGTGCACATACTGACCCGGAAACTGGTCAAACGATTATTGCAGGTATGGGTGAGCTTCACCTAGATATCCTTGTAGACCGTATGCGTCGCGAGTTTAAAGTAGAAGCAAACGTAGGTGCTCCTCAAGTAGCGTATCGTGAAACGTTCCGTGGATCTGCGCAAGTTGAAGGGAAATTCGTTCGCCAATCTGGTGGTCGTGGACAATTCGGGCACGTTTGGATTGAGTTCTCTCCAAATGAAGAAGGAAAAGGATTCGAATTTGTAAATGCTATCGTCGGTGGTGTTGTTCCTCGTGAGTACATCCCAGCTGTTCAAGCAGGTCTAGTTGACTCACTTGATCGCGGTGTTATCGCAGGATATCCACTTGTAGATATTAAAGCAAAACTATTTGACGGATCTTACCATGACGTTGACTCCAACGAAATGGCATTTAAAATCGCTGCATCTATGGCACTTAAAAATGCAGCATCTAAATGTAAACCAGTTATTCTTGAGCCAATTATGAAAGTAGAAGTTGTTATTCCAGAAGAATACATGGGAGATATCATGGGTGACGTTACATCACGCCGTGGCCGTGTAGAAGGTATGGAAGCTCGCGGAAACACACAAATGGTTAAAGCGATGGTTCCACTATCTGAAATGTTCGGATATGCAACATCTCTACGTTCTAACACTCAAGGAAGAGGAACGTTCTCTATGCACTTCGATCACTATGAAGAAGTACCGAAGAGCATCGCTGAGGAAATTGTTAAAAAAAATAAAGGTGAATAATTGATTTTCATCTTCTATTAAAGTATAACTACTTATGTAAGCTGCGGAACAAGGTATTACCTTGTTTCGTAGTGTCATAATTCTAAAATAAAATTTATAATTTCAAGGAGGAATATCCTAATGGGTAAAGCAAAATTCGATCGTTCAAAACCACACGTTAACGTTGGAACAATTGGTCACGTTGACCATGGTAAAACAACTCTTACAGCTGCTATCACAACTGTACTTGCAAAAAGTGGTGGAGCAGAAGCACGCGGATATGACCAAATCGACGGTGCACCAGAAGAAAAAGAACGTGGTATCACAATCTCTACATCACACGTTGAGTATGAAACAGAAGCTCGTCACTATGCGCACGTTGACTGCCCAGGTCACGCTGACTATGTTAAAAACATGATCACTGGTGCTGCACAAATGGATGGCGGAATCCTAGTAGTTTCTGCTGCTGATGGCCCAATGCCACAAACTCGTGAACACATCCTTCTTTCTCGTCAAGTAGGTGTTCCTTTCCTAGTTGTATTCATGAACAAATGTGACATGGTTGATGACGAAGAGCTTCTTGAATTAGTAGAAATGGAAATTCGTGACCTTCTTTCTGAATACGATTTCCCTGGTGATGATATTCCAGTAATCAAAGGTTCTGCTCTTAAAGCTCTTGAAGGTGAAGCAGCTTGGGAAGAAAAAATTCATGAATTAATGAACGCTGTTGATGAATATATTCCAAACCCAACTCGTGAAACTGACAAACCATTCATGTTACCAGTTGAGGATGTGTTCTCAATCACTGGTCGTGGAACAGTTGCTACAGGACGTGTTGAACGTGGACAAGTTAAAGTCGGAGATGTTGTAGACATCATCGGTATGACTGAAGAACCAAAACCAACTACTGTAACAGGTGTTGAAATGTTCCGCAAGCTTCTTGATTATGCTGAAGCTGGTGACAACATTGGAGCACTTCTTCGTGGGGTTTCTCGTGAAGATATCCAACGTGGACAAGTAATTGCTAAACCAGGTTCAATCACTCCACACACTAAATTCAAAGCGGAAGTTTATGTTCTTTCAAAAGAAGAAGGTGGACGTCATACTCCATTCTTCACAAACTACCGTCCACAATTCTACTTCCGTACAACGGATGTAACTGGTATCTGTAATCTTCCAGAAGGCGTAGAAATGGTTATGCCTGGAGATAACATCGAAATGTCAGTAGAACTAATTGCACCAATCGCTATCGAAGAAGGTACAAAATTCTCTATCCGTGAGGGTGGACGTACTGTAGGCGCTGGCGTAGTTGCTACAATCACTCAGTAATTGAATAGTTGAAAGGGACGCCTTTCGAAAGGGAGCAGTTGGGACGCCGGCTGCTCCCTTTTTTTATTTTAAAAAGGAAGGTATAAGAGCTTGTTCTAAAAAGATCGGTAAAATAGCTTGCGAATTTGATCAAAGATCATTAAGGTTATCTGTAAAATCCTATAAATTCAGTTCATGTTGCAAAAGTTAAGGTACCCTAATCAAGGACGCCCCCTATATTTCCCTATTTACAAACTCTTCTTCTATACTGTATTCTATTTTAAGTACAAGAACGAATAGATGTTTACAGTAGGATCTTTACTAGATATTTGATAAAGTACATTGAAGTTCAGATGACTATTGATAGTAAGAGCCTAACCATAAAAAATGCATATAAAAATTAAACTTGATAAAGAGTTGCTTACTATGTATAATAGTAAAAGTGTCTTGCACAAAGAAATGTTTAAGTTTTACTTGATTATTCTAGGTGCTTTAGATATAATAGACAATGTTGGTCTTTGACTGCGATGATTTGGAAGGTTGCTGACACACCCGGCCGCTTTGCCATGGCGAGTGTGTGGGAAATTTCCAATGAGAAAGTCTATTTAGAAAATAGGCGAAAAGGAGGGAAAATAATGGCAAAACAAAAGATTCGTATTCGTTTAAAAGCATATGATCACCGAATCCTTGATCAATCTGCTGAGAAAATTGTTGAAACTGCAAAACGTTCTGGTGCTGCTGTATCGGGTCCAATCCCATTACCAACTGAACGTTCTGTTTACACGGTTCTTCGTGCAGTTCACAAATATAAAGATTCTCGTGAGCAATTCGAGATGCGTACTCACAAACGTCTTATCGATATCGTGAATCCAACTCCTCAAACAGTTGATTCATTGATGCGTTTAGACTTACCATCTGGTGTTGACATTGAAATCAAACTTTAATTATAGAAAATTAGAAAAAAATCAGGAGGTGTGACTAATGACCAAAGGAATCTTAGGAAGAAAAATTGGTATGACGCAAGTATTTGCTGAAAATGGTGAACTTATTCCAGTAACAGTAATCGAAGCAGCTAACAACGTAGTTCTTCAAAAGAAAACAATTGAAACTGACGGTTATGAAGCAATTCAAATCGGTTTTGAAGATAAACGTGAAAAGCTTTCGAATAAACCTGAAAAAGGCCATGTTCAAAAAGCAAACACTGCACCTAAGCGCTTCGTTCGCGAATTCCGTTCAGCAAATCCAGCTGATTACGAATTAGGTCAAGAAGTCAAAGTTAGTATTTTCGCAGAAGGCGATACAGTAGATGTAACAGGGATCTCTAAAGGTAAAGGTTTCCAAGGTGCAATCAAGCGCCACGGACAATCTCGTGGACCAATGACTCACGGATCACGTTACCACCGTCGACCAGGTTCAATGGGTCCTGTTGCTCCAAACCGCGTATTCAAAGGTAAATTATTACCAGGACGTATGGGTGGAGAACAAGTAACTGTTCAAAACTTAACAATTGTTAAAGTGGATGTAGAACGTAACTTACTTTTAGTAAAAGGTAATGTTCCGGGTGCGAGAAAAGCTTTAATCAAAGTTAAGTCTGCTGTTAAAGCTAAGTAATATCTGAGAAAGGAGGAGCATTAGAATGCCAAAAGTTACATTGTTCAACCAAACTGGCTCAAAAGTTGGCGATATCGAACTAAATGAGTCGATTTTCGGAATTGAACCTAATAATTCTGTATTATTTGAAGCAATTATCATGCAAAGAGCTTCTTTAAGACAAGGAACTCATAAAGTGAAAACTCGTTCTGAAGTTGCAGGCGGCGGTCGTAAACCATGGAAACAAAAAGGAACTGGACGTGCGCGTCAAGGTTCAATTCGTTCACCACAATGGCGTGGCGGCGGTACTGTATTCGGTCCGACACCAAGAAGCTACTCTTACAAATTACCTAAAAAGGTTCGTCGTTTAGCGATTAAATCTGCTTTATCGGCTAAAGTCCTTGAAGATAATGTATTAGTACTTGAAAACCTAGTTTTCGAAGCTCCAAAAACAAAAGAATTTGCAGCTGTTCTTAAAGGACTTTCTATTGAAACTAAAACGTTGATCGTAACTGACGGTTTAGATGAGAAAGTTGCGTTATCTGCTCGTAACATCCCAGGTGTTACTGTTGTAGAGGCGAATGGTCTTAATGTTCTTGATGTTGTTTCACACAACAAATTGATCTTGACTAAATCTGCTGTTCAAAAAGTAGAGGAGGCTCTAGCATAATGGATGTTCGTGATATCATTAAGCGACCAGTAATTACAGAAGCTTCTTCAGACGCAATGGCTGAGAAGAAGTATACGTTTGAAGTTGATGTGAAAGCTAACAAGACTCAAGTTAAAGATGCTGTGCAAGCAATCTTTGACGTGCAAGTTGAAAAAGTTAACATCATGAACTACAAAGGTAAATTTAAACGCATGGGCAAACATGCAGGTTATACAAACAAACGCCGTAAAGCGATTGTTAAACTAACTGCTGATAGCAAAGAAATCGAATTATTCGAAGCTTAATTCATTAGTGAAGGAGGGAAATACACATGGCGATTAAAAAGTATAAACCTACCACTAACGGTCGACGTAATATGACTACATCTGACTTTGCTGAGATTACTGCAAGCAAACCAGAAAAATCATTACTTGCTCCTTTAACACGTAAAGGCGGCCGTAATAACCAAGGTAAGTTAACAGTTCGTCATCAAGGTGGCGGCCATAAGCGTCAATACCGTATCATTGATTTCAAACGAGTCAAAGATGGTATACCAGGACGCGTTGCTACAATTGAGTACGATCCAAATCGTTCTGCAAACATTGCATTAATTAACTATTTAGATGGAGAAAAACGTTATATCCTAGCTCCTAAAAACCTAGAAGTAGGTATGGAGATTATGTCAGGCGTTGACGCTGATATTAAAGTAGGTAACGCTCTTCCATTAGCAAACATTCCAGTTGGTACAGTAATCCATAACATCGAATTAAAACCAGGAAAAGGTGGACAATTAGTCCGTTCTGCAGGTACATCTGCACAAGTTCTTGGTAAAGAAGGTCGTTATGTACTTGTACGTTTAAATTCTGGTGAGGTTCGTATGATTCTTGCAACTTGCCGTGCTACTATCGGTCAAGTGGGTAATGAACAACACGAATTAATTAACATCGGTAAAGCCGGACGTTCACGCTGGTTAGGAAAACGCCCAACAGTTCGTGGATCTGTAATGAACCCGAATGATCACCCGCATGGTGGTGGGGAAGGCCGTTCACCTATCGGACGTAAATCTCCAATGTCTCCTTGGGGTAAACCAACTCTTGGTGCTAAAACCCGTAAGAAGAAAAACAAATCCGATAAATTTATCGTGCGTCGTCGTAAAAAATAACGGGATTGAACTACGGTTCATATATAGAGCCGTAGCACAATCACGAAGGGAGGTACACTCATGGGTCGCAGCTTAAAAAAAGGTCCATTTGTTGATGAGCATTTGATCGTTAAGGTTGAAAAGTTAAATGAAACTGAGAAGAAACAAGTTATTAAGACTTGGTCTCGTCGTTCAACAATCTTCCCACAATTTATCGGTCACACAATCGCTGTCTATGATGGTCGTAAACACGTACCGGTTTATGTAACGGAAGACATGGTAGGTCATAAACTTGGCGAATTCGCGCCTACACGTACTTATAAAGGTCACGCAAGTGATGATAAGAAAACAAGACGTTAACGAGAGGAGGGCATCTCATGCAAGCAAAAGCTGTTGCTAGAACAGTTCGTATTGCTCCTCGTAAAGTCCGTTTAGTTGCAGATTTAATTCGAGGAAAACAATTAGGTGAAGCTGTAGCGATTCTTCGCTTAACTCCAAAAGCCGCTTCTCCAATCGTAGAAAAAGTTTTGAAGTCTGCTGTTGCAAACGCAGAACACAACTACGAAATGGATATCAATAACCTAGTTGTTTCAGAGGCATACGTAAATGAAGGACCAACATTGAAACGTTTCCGTCCACGCGCAATGGGACGTGCGAGTGCGATTAACAAACGTACTAGTCATATTACTATCGTTGTATCAGAAAAGAAGGAGGGGTAAACTGTGGGTCAAAAGATAAATCCAATCGGTATGCGTATCGGAATTATTCGTGATTGGGAATCGAAATGGTACGCTGATAAAGACTATGCTACTCTTTTGCATGAAGACCTTAAAATTCGTGAGTATATCACGAAACGTTTAAGCGATGCTTCTGTATCAAAAGTTGAAATTGAACGTGCTGCTAACCGCGTAAATGTTTCAGTACACACTGCTAAACCAGGTATGGTTATTGGTAAAGGCGGTACTGAAGTTGAAGCACTTCGTAAAGCTTTGAACCAGTTAACTGGTAAAAGAGTTCATATTAATATCATTGAAATTAAAAGAGCAGATCTTGATGCTAAATTAGTTGCTGAAAACGTAGCACGTCAATTAGAAAACCGTGTTTCGTTCCGTCGTGCGCAGAAACAAGCGATTCAACGTACTATGCGTGCCGGTGCTAAAGGAATCAAAACACAAGTATCTGGTCGACTTGGCGGAGCTGATATCGCTCGTGCTGAACACTACAGTGAAGGAACTGTACCTCTACACACACTTCGCGCTGACATTGACTATGCACATGCTGAAGCGGATACTACTTATGGTAAGCTAGGCGTGAAAATTTGGATCTATCGTGGAGAAGTTCTTCCTACTAAGAAGAAATCTGAGGAAGGAGGAAAATAATATGTTATTGCCTAAACGCGTTAAATACCGTCGTGAACATCGCGGTAAAATGAGAGGTAATGCTAAAGGCGGAACTGAAGTACACTTCGGTGAATATGGCCTTCAAGCAATAGATGCATCATGGATTACAAACCGTCAAATCGAAGCTGCTCGTATCGCTATGACTCGTTATATGAAACGTGGTGGTAAGGTTTGGATCAAAATTTTCCCAAGCAAACCATACACTGCTAAACCTCTAGAAGTACGTATGGGTTCCGGTAAAGGGGCACCTGAAGGCTGGGTTGCAGTTGTAAAACCGGGTAAAGTAATGTTTGAAATCTCTGGCGTATCTGAAGAGGTGGCACGAGAAGCGTTACGTCTTGCTGCACACAAACTTCCGATTAAATGTAAGTTTGTTAAACGTCAAGAAATTGGTGGTGAGTCAAATGAAGGCTAATGAAATTAAAGAGTTAACCACTGCCGAAATTGAACAAAAAGTAAAATCTCTTAAAGAAGAATTATTTAATCTTCGTTTCCAGTTAGCTACTGGACAACTTGAAAATACAGCACGTATTCGTGAAGTTCGTAAATCGATCGCTCGTATGAAAACAGTTGTTCGTGAAAGAGAGATCGGTGTCAACAATCGATAATTGAGGGGAGGTTTGCAGAATGAGCGAACGCAACCAACGTAAAGTATATACTGGACGCGTTGTATCCGACAAAATGGATAAAACGGTAACTGTTCTTATAGAAACTTACAAAAAGCACTCACTATACGGTAAGCGCGTAAAGTATTCTAAGAAATTCAAGGCTCATGATGAGTTAAATGAAGCTAAAATTGGCGATGTAGTTAAAGTAATGGAAACTCGTCCATTATCCGCTACAAAACGTTTCCGTTTATTAGAAGTAGTAGAAAAAGCTGTAATTATCTAATCTATGTTCGGATTAAGTTAAATCCGAAGGGAGGTTTCGTACATGATTCAACAAGAATCACGTTTAAAAGTAGCTGATAACTCTGGTGCTCGTGAAGTACTAACAATTAAAGTTCTTGGTGGTTCAGGCCGTAAAACTGCTAACATCGGTGATGTTATCGTTGTAACAGTCAAACAAGCAACACCAGGTGGCGTTGTTAAAAAAGGTGAAGTAGTTAAAGCAGTTGTTGTACGTACAAAACGCGGTATGCGTCGTCCTGATGGATCTTACATTCGTTTCGATGAAAATGCATGTGTCATTATTAAAGATGATAAGAGCCCGCGTGGAACACGTATTTTTGGACCTGTTGCACGTGAACTACGTGACAGCAACTTTATGAAAATCGTATCACTTGCTCCAGAAGTTTTATAATGATAAATATCGTAAAAAGCCTTTCAAGGAGGTGCGAAGCTAATGCATGTTAAAAAAGGTGACAAAGTCGTAGTCATCTCTGGTAAGGACAAAGGCAAACAAGGTACAATTCTTGTAGCATACCCTAAGAAAAATCGTGTGCTTGTTGAAGGAATTAATATCGTGAAAAAGCACTCTAAGCCATCTCAATTGAATCCACAAGGTGGAATCATCAGTAGAGAAGCTGCTATTCACGCATCCAATGTTATGCCACTTGATCCGAAAACAGGTAAGCCAACTCGTGTTGGTTATAAGATTGAAGACGGCAAAAAAGTACGCGTAGCTAAAATTTCAGGTGAATCTTTAGATAAATAAGTCATTAATGAAGGGAGGTACACTAAGTAATGAACCGCCTAAAAGAAAAATTTCAAAAAGAAATTAGTCCTGCTCTAGTGAGCAAATTTAATTATAAATCAGTAATGCAAGTCCCTAAAGTGGACAAAATCGTTATTAACATGGGTGTTGGCGATGCAGTCTCAAATTCAAAAGCATTAGATGTTGCTGTTGAAGAATTGGCACTTCTATCCGGACAAAAACCTGTTGTAACAAAAGCTAAAAAATCTATCGCAGGCTTCCGTCTACGTGAAGGTATGCCTATCGGTGCGAAAATTACATTACGCGGTGAGCGTATGTATGATTTCCTTGATAAGCTAGTTTCTGTTTCTTTACCACGTGTACGTGACTTCCGCGGAGTTTCAAAAAAATCTTTTGATGGTCGCGGGAACTACACTTTGGGTGTTAAAGAGCAACTTATCTTCCCTGAGATTGACTACGATAAAGTGAGCAAAGTTCGTGGTATGGATATCGTTATTGTAACGACTGCTAATACTGACGAAGAATCTCGTGAACTACTTACTCAATTAGGAATGCCGTTCCAAAAGTAATCTCTAAGTAAAGGGAGGCGAAAACGTGGCTAAAAAATCAATGATCGTGAAGCAAAAACGCGGAGCTAAATTTGGTGTTCAAGAGTACACACGTTGCGAACGTTGCGGACGTCCACACTCTGTATACCGTAAATTTAAACTATGCCGTATTTGTTTCCGTGAACTTGCATATAAAGGACAAATTCCTGGCGTGAAAAAAGCTAGCTGGTAAAACCCGATTATGGGAAGGAGGTAAATAATAATGGTCATGACAGATCCTGTTGCAGATATGCTGACTCGCATTCGTAATGCGAATATGGTTCGTCACGAGAAATTGGAAGTTCCCGCTTCTAAGATCAAAAAGGAAGTTGCTGAGATCTTAAAGCGTGAAGGCTTCGTACGTGACGTTGAGTTAATTGAAGACAACAAACAAGGTATCATCCGCATCTTCTTAAAATACGGTGCAAACAATGAACGTGTTATCACAGGACTAAAACGTATCAGTAAACCTGGTCTACGTGTTTATGCGAAAACTGGTGAGGTTCCACGCGTTCTTAATGGTTTAGGTATCGCAATTGTTTCTACTTCTCATGGAGTTTTAACAGATAAAGAAGCTCGCGCTAAACAAGTTGGCGGAGAAGTGCTAGCATACGTTTGGTAATACATTTTCACAAGAATGGAGGTGCACTAAATGTCACGTATAGGTAAAAAACCTATTGAAATTCCTGCTGGTGTAACAGTAACTATCAATGGTAGTGAAGTAGCTGTTAAAGGACCAAAAGGTGAATTATCTAGAACTTTCAATTCAGATCTTACAATTTCTATGGAAGAAAACGTGTTAACCGTAACACGTCCATCTGACGCAAAAGAACACCGTGCCCTTCATGGTACAACTCGTGCGGTTATCGCAAACATGGTTGAAGGTGTTTCTAAAGGATTTGAAAAAACTCTAGAACTTATCGGGGTAGGTTACCGTGCTCAAAAGCAAGGTAATAAACTTGTCCTAAGTGTAGGATATTCTCACCCGGTTGAATTCGATGTTGAACAAGGACTAGAAGTTGAAGTTCCTTCAAATACAAAAGTTATTATCAAAGGGATTAACAAAGAACGTGTTGGCGCATTAGCTGCTGATGTTCGTCAAGTTCGTCCGCCAGAGCCTTATAAAGGTAAAGGTATCCGTTACGAAGGCGAATTTGTTCGTCGTAAAGAAGGTAAAACAGGTAAGTAATGTCGCCTGAGTAAATGAAAGGAGTGACGTAAATGATTACGAAGCTTGATAAAAACGCTACTCGTCAGAAAAGACATGCACGTGTTCGTGCAAAACTTTCTGGAACTGAAGCTCGTCCTCGTTTAAATGTGTTCCGTTCGAACAAACACATTTACGCTCAATTAATTGACGATGCAAATGGCGTAACTCTAGCAAGTGCTTCTACTCTTGATAAAGAGCTTAATATTGAAGCAGCAGGTAATGCAGAAGCTGCTAAACAAGTTGGCGCACTTATTGCTAAACGTGCAGTTGAAAAAGGACACAGCGCTGTTGTATTTGACCGCGGTGGATACCTTTTCCACGGACGTGTTAAAGCATTAGCTGACGCTGCTCGTGAAAACGGCTTACAATTTTAATAGATAAAGGAGGGACAAAACTGATGCGAGGTATTGATCCTAATAAATTAGAACTTGAAGAGCGTGTAGTAACAGTTAACCGCGTAGCTAAAGTTGTAAAAGGCGGACGTCGTTTCCGTTTCACTGCACTTGTAGTTGTAGGTGACAAGAATGGTCACGTTGGCTTTGGAACAGGTAAAGCACAAGAAGTACCTGATGCAATCCGTAAAGCTATTGAGGATGCTAAGAAAAATCTAGTAACGGTTCCTGTCGTTGGTACGACAATTCCACATCTAGTGAACGGTCGCTTTGGTGCAGGTCATGTCCTTTTAAAACCTGCTTCTGAAGGTACAGGAGTT
The DNA here is from genome assembly GCF_001510645.1 of Paenibacillus sp. FJAT-29882. Taxonomy (GTDB): domain Bacteria; phylum Bacillota; class Bacilli; order Bacillales; family DSM-1321; genus Peribacillus. The sequence goes on from NZ_LMVB01000009.1 coordinate 43,095, forward strand.
ATCGCTGGTGGTCCGGTTCGTGCGGTACTAGAATTAGGTGGAGTAAGTGACATTCTTTCGAAATCACTTGGAACGAACACGCCTATTAATATGGTTCGTGCTACAGTTGAAGGATTAAAGCAATTAAAACGTGCTGAGGACGTAGCAAAACTACGTGGTAAATCAGTAGAAGAACTGTTAGGATAAGGAGGGAATATCAATGGCAAATAAATTAGAAATTACCCTCACTCGCAGCTTGATTGGTCGTCCGGATGACCAACGCGTTACAGTTAACACTCTGGGTTTACGCAAAATGCATCAAACAGTTGTTCATGATGATAACCCTGCGATTCGCGGTATGATTAACAAAGTTGCTCATCTTGTTACTGTAAACGAACAATAAAATAACTACCACTTAACAAGGAGGTGCCAACAACAATGAAACTTCATGAATTAAAAGCTGCAGAAGGTGCTCGTAAAGAGCGTAAACGTAAAGGTCGCGGTATTGGTTCTGGCAACGGTAAAACAGCAGGTAAAGGCCATAAAGGTCAAAATGCTCGTTCTGGTGGCGGAGTACGTCTTGGATTCGAAGGTGGTCAAACTCCTTTATTCAGACGTTTGCCTAAACGCGGGTTTACGAACATTAACCGTAAAGACTATGCTATCGTAAATCTTGAAGTATTAAACCGCTTCGAGGATGGTACTGAGGTAACACCTGCTCTATTAATTGAGACAGGTATTGTAAGTAAAGAAAAAGCAGGAATTAAAATTCTTGCTAAAGGCAATGTTGAGAAAAAGCTTACTGTTAAAGCTCATAAATTCTCCTCTACTGCAAAAGAAGCTATTGAAGCAGCTGGCGGTACAACTGAGGTGATCTAATGTTTCAAACGATTTCCAACTTTATGCGCGTGGCTGATATAAGAAACAAAATTATGTTTACCCTTTTAATGCTCATCGTCTATCGCATCGGTACATTTATACCCGTACCGAATGTGAATGCCGATGTACTAAAGGCACAAGATCAGCTAAGCGTATTTGGTGTTCTTAACACTTTTGGTGGTGGAGCACTCCAAAACTTCTCTATCTTGGCTATGGGAATTATGCCGTATATTACGGCTTCGATCATTATCCAACTTTTACAGATGGATGTTGTTCCAAAGTTCACTGAGTGGTCCAAACAAGGAGAAGCTGGACGTCGTAAGTTAGCTCAGTTTACCCGTTATTTCACTATTGTACTTGGATTTATCCAAGCACTTGGTATGTCTTATGGCTTTAACAATATGTCTAATGGAATGCTTATCAAAAACGCTGGTGTTAGTACTTATCTGCTTATTGCACTAGTATTAACTGCTGGTACGGCTTTTCTCTTGTGGTTAGGAGAACTGATTACGTCCAAAGGAGTTGGTAACGGAATTTCCATTATCATCTTTGCTGGTATCGTTGCAGGTATGCCGACGACTGCAAACCAGATTTTTGCTCAGCAATTTGAAGATGCGGGAGACCAACTCTTCTTGAGGATTATTACAGTTGTTTTACTTTTAATTGCAGTGTTAGCAGTTGTAGTTGCTGTTATCTTTATCCAACAAGCACTACGTAAAATTCCGATCCAATACGCTAAGCGTGCGGCTGCTGGTCGTACACCAGCGGGAGGGCAATCTACACACTTACCGTTAAAAGTAAATGCTGCAGGTGTTATTCCTGTAATCTTTGCCATGGCATTTCTTGTTACGCCGACAACAATCGCTTCATTCTTTGGCTCGAATAAGGTTACAGAATGGATAGCTAATAATCTAACTTATGAACACCCAATTGGTATGGTCATCTACGTGGCTCTTATCATTGCATTTTCTTATTTTTATGCATTTATTCAAGTTAATCCTGAACAAATGGCAGATAATCTGAAGAAACAGGGTGGCTATGTACCAGGTATCCGACCAGGAAAAGCGACGCAAGATTATGTGACAAGTGTGTTATATCGCTTGACTTTCGTAGGCTCGCTATTTTTAGCAGCTATTGCGATAATGCCAGTGATATTCATACAACTTGCTAACTTGCCGGCTTCGGCACAAATTGGTGGAACGAGTATCTTAATCGTTGTCGGTGTTGCACTTGATACGATGAAGCAACTTGAATCACAGTTAGTAAAGCGTCATTATAAAGGATTTATAAAGTAATGGAGTTTTGGGGACAATGATGTTCCCTAAAATCCATTATGGAGTTTGAGGGGGAACAAAACGTGAATTTAGTGTTAATGGGTCTTCCGGGTGCCGGAAAAGGTACTCAGGCCGAAAGAATCGTCGAAAAGTATAACATCCCTCATATCTCAACTGGAGATATGTTCCGAGCAGCTATCAAAGATAGCACGGAACTTGGTTTACAAGCTAAATCATTCATGGATAAAGGCGAGTTAGTTCCTGATGAAGTAACAATCGGTATTGTTCGTGAGCGATTAAGTCAAGATGATTGTAGTCAAGGTTTCTTACTTGACGGTTTTCCTAGAACTGTAGCTCAAGCAGAAGCGCTTGAAAAGATTCTTTCAGACTTGGATCGACAATTACAATATGTAATTAATATCGATGTTGATAAAAGCATCTTAATGGAAAGATTGACTGGGCGACGCATTTGCAAATCTTGCGGTGCTACTTATCACCTTGTTTTCAATCCTCCTGCAGTTAATGATGTATGTGACCGTTGCGGCGGAGAGCTATATCAACGTGCTGATGACAATGAAGAAACGGTTCAGAATCGTCTGGACGTAAATCTTAAGCAAACACAACCACTTCTTGACTTCTATGAAGTGAAGGGTTATGTACGCAACATTAACGGTCAACAGGATATTAATATTGTTTTTGAAGATATCAATAAGCTGCTGTCAACTCTGCGATAAGGTTTTAGAGAAATAAAACGACTCTTTAAAGAAGCTAGAGTCATTATATAGAGAGTTTAAAAGAAGCGCGTAACTTGTGCGTCTTTCAAACATCTCCCATGCTATTCAAACCTATGTTAAGGCTGGAAGCTTCTCTTTCAGTAGAGAGTATGGAGGCCACATAATCGGTCAAGACTTACATGAGGGCCAAATATTCCTCAAACCGATCCGCCTAAAACTTGGTTATCGGTAGAAGCCTGGTACGGTTACGCCCGTGTTTAAAGGCGCAATCTGAAAAAGCAGAGATGTGAAGACTTTAGAGGATGATGGACGAAAGTAAAGTTGACGGAAAGATGTGAACCATTTTTTGGAGAGAGCTATATTTCCCACGGGTCTTTGTCTTCATTGACAATGTATTGCAAAGGTGATATTGTTCATTTGCTAAATGGGTCCATGCATAGAGAAGGGAGAATCACTTAATGGCGAAAGACGATGTAATTGAAGTAGAAGGCACAGTACAAGAGACTTTGCCAAATGCAATGTTTAAGGTAGAATTAGAAAATGGTCATACTGTTTTAGCTCATGTATCCGGTAAAATTCGTATGCACTTTATTCGCATTTTGCCTGGAGATAAAGTTACGGTTGAGCTTTCCCCGTATGATCTAACTCGCGGCAGAATCACATACCGATTTAAATAATCTGGTTACGCTCCGATCTGTATAAGGAGGTTAGATAGCAATGAAAGTCAGACCATCTGTAAAGCCAATCTGCGAAAAGTGTAAAGTTATCCGCAGAAAAGGTAAAGTTATGGTTATTTGCGAAAACCCTAAACATAAACAAAAACAAGGCTAATATAGAAGGAGGTGCACACATCAATGGCACGTATTGCTGGTGTTGATATTCCCCGTGACAAACGTATTGTCATTTCTTTAACATATATTTTCGGTATTGGAAAACAAACTGCGATTAAAATTCTTGCAGATGCTGGTATTTCTGAACAAACTCGTACTCGCGACTTAACGGAAGATGAATTAAACAAAATCCGTGAAATCATCGATGCTTTAAAAGTAGAAGGTGACCTTCGTCGTGAAATTTCTCTAAATATCAAACGTCTAATGGAAATTGGTAGCTACCGTGGTTTACGCCACCGTCGTGGTCTTCCAGTTCGCGGACAAAATACAAAAAACAACGCTCGTACGCGTAAAGGACCTCGTCGTACAGTAGCTAACAAGAAAAAATAATCAGTAAAGGAGGTTACATTTCATGGCACGTAAAACTAATACACGTAAACGTCGTGTGAAAAAGAATATAGAAACAGGTATCGCGCATATTCGTTCTACTTTCAATAATACGATTGTTACTATCACAGATTCACATGGTAACGCAATTTCATGGTCAAGTGCTGGAGCACTAGGTTTCCGTGGATCACGTAAATCGACTCCATTCGCTGCTCAAATGGCTGCTGAAACTGCTGCAAAAACATCAATCGAACATGGTATGAAAACTCTTGAAGTTACTGTAAAAGGACCAGGTGCTGGACGTGAAGCTGCAATTCGTGCACTTCAAGCTGCTGGACTAGAAGTAACTGCAATTAAAGACGTAACTCCAGTTCCTCATAACGGATGCCGTCCACCAAAACGTCGCCGTGTTTAATTTTTCTGTATAAATTTTGTATTCATGTCTATAATGGGACATAATACTAAGTTTGCGTTCTAACAGAATGATTAATTCAGTTGTTGCTCACAAGCGGGAACGTATACATGGGGAATTTCGGTTATAAGTTCGGATACTTACTAACCGGGGTTTCGACGTTTTGAAGGAGGGTTTGTTAAATGATCGAAATAGAAAAACCAAAAATCGAAACGGTTGAAATCAGCGATGACGCCAAGTATGGCAAGTTCGTCGTAGAGCCACTTGAGCGTGGATATGGAACAACTTTGGGTAACTCCTTACGTCGTATTCTTTTATCCTCACTCCCAGGTGCTGCTGTCACATCTATACAAATTGATGGAGTGCTGCATGAGTTCTCAACAATTGAAGGCGTCGTAGAAGATGTAACTTCTATCATTCTTAATGTGAAAAAGCTTGCTCTAAAGATTTATTCCGATGAAGAAAAGACGCTTGAAATTGATGTGCAGGGTGAGGGAGTTGTTACAGCTGCTGATATCACTCATGACAGTGACGTGGAAATCCTTAATCCGGATTTACACATTGCTACTATTGGGAAAAATGGCCATATGCGTATGCGTTTAATGGCTCGTCGCGGCCGTGGATATACTCCTGCTGATCAGAACAAAAGAGAAGACCAGCCAATTGGTGTGATTCCAATCGATTCGATCTATACTCCTGTAGCTCGTGTTTCCTACCAAGTTGAAAATACTCGTGTAGGCCAGATGACTAACTATGACAAATTAACGTTTGACGTTTGGACAGATGGAAGCAATGGACCACAAGAGGCAGTTGCTCTTGGGGCTAAGATTTTAACAGAGCATTTGAATATTTTCGTTGGTTTAACTGATGAAGCTCAAAATGCTGAAATCATGGTAGAAAAAGAAGAAGACCAAAAAGAAAAAGTTCTTGAGATGACTATCGAGGAACTAGATCTTTCTGTTCGTTCTTATAACTGCCTGAAACGTGCTGGAATTAATACCGTTCAAGAGCTTGCTCACAAAACGGAAGAAGACATGATGAAAGTACGAAATTTAGGACGCAAATCACTTGAAGAAGTGAAAGCGAAACTTGAAGAATTAGGCTTAGGTCTTCGTAAAGATGACTGATGACTAGTTGGCTAAGCTAAACTAGGCATTTTACTGTAGGCCTCGAACAATGAATATTTAACTTCTATAGAAGGAGGGAATCTCTAAATGGGTTACAGAAAGTTAGGACGCACTAGCGCTCAACGTAAAGCATTACTTCGTGATTTAGCTACTGATCTTATCATTCATGAGCGTATCGAAACTACAGAAGCGCGTGCTAAAGAAATCCGTTCTGTTGTTGAAAAAATGATTACTCTTGGTAAACGTGGTGACTTACACGCTCGTCGTCAAGCAGCTAGCTTCATCCGTAAAGAAGTGGCTAACGCTGAAAGCGGGCAAGATGCTCTTCAAAAATTATTCAGTGACATCGCTCCTCGTTACGAAGAACGTCAAGGCGGTTATACTCGTATTTTGAAAATGGGTCCACGTCGCGGAGACGCTGCACCAATCGTAGTTATCGAGTTAGTTTAATAACAGCTTTGATGAGGGCTTAGGACAGTTGAACAAAGACTTGTTCTTCGTCCTTTTCTTTTATATACAACTAGAAAAGTCATACAAGAAATCGCTATTTGAGTGTTACGATGGCTGGTATGCAGAATGCTGTTACCTTCACGTCTAGCTCAAGTACCCCTTCCCGCTTATGTGAAAGCGTAATAAGAATATACTCATTTATCGAAATGAGTATTTAGGAAAAGCTGCCCTTAATTTACCGAAACATTTCGGTGGAAGGGGTGCAGCGTTTTTTTTTATCCCAAAATATATAAGGTTTCATTTCAATATGAGCTGAGATAAGATAAGAAGAGGATAGCTGAGGATAGGAGAGAGCACAATGGGGAAGAAACTCGTTTCATTGGAAAATGTCGTTTTCAAATATGAAGGTCAAACAAGAAATGCAGTAGATCTTGTTTCTTTTGATATATACGAAGGTGAGTGGCTTGCGATTGTAGGTCATAACGGTTCTGGTAAGTCAACACTTGCAAAGCTTCTTAATGGTCTTCAATTTCCTCAGGCAGGGACTATTCTTGTCAACGGAAGCGAATTGACTGAAGAGACAGTTTGGGAAGCTCGGAGCAAAATTGGGATGGTTTTTCAAAATCCAGATAATCAATTTGTCGGAGCTACTGTGCAGGATGATGTGGCTTTTGGTTTGGAAAATGCAGGTATTGCGCGAACAGAAATGGTTCAAAGGGTGCAAAATGCCTTAAACAAAGTGAAAATGGGTAGCTTTCTCAATCAAGAGCCGCACCATCTATCAGGGGGTCAAAAGCAGAGAGTGGCGATTGCAGGTGTTCTTGCTTTGCAGCCAGATCTGATAATTTTAGACGAAGCGACTTCTATGCTTGATCCAAGAGGTAGGGAAGAAGTACTTGAAACCGTGAGAGAACTGAAAGAAGAGAATCTTTTAACGGTTATCTCCATTACCCATGATCTTGAGGAAGCTGCGAAGGCTGACCGAATGATTGTGATGAATGAAGGGAAGCTTTATCGCGAAGGAATACCAACGGATATTTTTCAAATGGAAAGTGAGTTAATAGCGCTAGGTCTTGATATCCCTTTTTCCGTCAAATTAAGTAAAGAATTAAAAGAACGTGGAATTGGATTAATAAAAAGCCATTTGACAGAGGAAGAGTTGGTGAGAGAACTATGCGAATTACACTCAAAGATGTAGAATATCGATACCAAATAAACACACCGTTCGAACATTTAGCATTACATGATGTGAATATGGACATTGATTCAGGAACGTATACGGCAATTATTGGACATACAGGTTCAGGGAAATCGACATTGCTTCAACATTTAAACACATTGCTGAAGCCTACAAAGGGCTCCATCACGATTGGCGATCGTACAATTGAGTCCGGTCGTAAGGAAAAGCATCTTCGTGCAATCAGGAGAAGCGTAGGGATTGTATTTCAGTTTCCCGAGCACCAGTTATTCGAAGAAACGGTTGAAAAGGACATTTGCTTTGGCCCTATGAATTTTGGGGTTTCAGAGAAAGATGCAAAGGTTCGTGCGAGAAAAGCGTTAAAACAGGTGGGCATGGCTGAAGAGATTCTTGAGAAATCCCCCTTTGACTTATCAGGTGGTCAAATGCGCAGAGTGGCGATTGCAGGTGTTCTCGCAATGGAGCCGGATGTTCTTGTCTTAGATGAGCCGACAGCAGGGCTAGATCCCCGTGGTAGGATGGAGATTATGGACATGTTCTACCAGCTCCATAAAGAAAGAGGAATTTCAACAATACTTGTTACCCACAGTATGGAGGATGCAGCTCGCTATGCAGATGAAATCATCATTATGCACCAAGGTACTGTATTTAAAAAAGGGGCTCCATTTGATATCTTTTCACAACCGGAACAGCTTCTTGAGTTAGGTCTGGATGTTCCAGACACAGTTCGATTTCAATTGAAGCTACAAAAAGAGTTGGGTGTTCGTTTTGATCGGCCTTGTTTATCGATTGAGGATCTGGCTATTGAAGTTAAAAAGGCAATGGAACGGGGGAGTCGATAATGCTTGATAAAATGATTCTCGGTAGATATGTTCCTGTTGATTCTACGGTCCATAAGATGGACCCGCGTTCAAAGCTACTTCTTGTTTTTTTATTTGTGTGTATCATTTTTTTGGCGAACAATGTGATATCCTATGGATTGATTGGTCTGTTTACATTTATTTTGCTGATCCTTTCGAAAATACCCATTCGTTTTTTATATAACGGCTTAAAGCCGATTTTATTTCTAATTGTGTTTACATTTGTCCTGCATATTCTGTTTACTAAAGAAGGAGAAGTGGTGTTCAATTTCGGTTGGTTAGAGATTTATGATGGGGGCTTGAGACAAGGTCTTTTCATTTCACTCCGATTTACGTTTTTGATACTTGTCACTTCATTACTAACATTAACAACGAACCCAATCTCCATAACAGATGGGATGGAGACACTTCTGCATCCTTTTAAAAAGTGGAAGCTACCCGTACATGAATTGTCACTAATGATGTCGATTGCGCTACGGTTCATTCCGACTTTGATGGAAGAGACAGATAAGATTATGAAGGCACAAATGGCAAGAGGCGTTGACTTCTCTTCTGGCCCTTTAAAAGAACGGTTTAAAGCGATTGTCCCATTATTAGTTCCATTGTTTGTGAGTGCATTTAAGCGGGCCGAGGAGCTTGCGATTGCAATGGAAGCTCGTGGCTACCGCGGTGGTGAGGGACGGACGAAATATCGCCAGTTAAAATGGCAAACAGTCGATACATTATTGATGCTGTCGTTAGTAGTATTGACAATCTTGTTAGTTTTATTACGTTCATGAAGAGGGTAGAACATGCAAAGGTATAAATGTACGATTACTTACGATGGTAGCCTATTTGCTGGCTATCAAGTACAACCCGGTAAACGAACGGTTCAAAGTGAACTTGAAAAGGCGCTTACTAAAATGCATAAAGGCGAGTATGTAAGAGTGACTGCTTCAGGAAGGACGGATTCTGGTGTCCATGCGAAAGGGCAGGTTATACACTTCGATTCTCCGTATACATTTCCAGCTGAAAAATGGGAGCGTGGGCTTAATGCCTTACTCCCTGATGATATTGTTGTGTTGCATTCATCAGTAGCTTCTACTGATTTTCATGCCCGCTTTGATGCAGAAGGCAAGGAGTATCGGTATTTTATCAGCCGTAGTCATCATAAGGATCCGTTTCGTCGTCATTATGTGTCCCACTTTCCGTACGCGTTAAATGAAGCCTCTATTCGACAGGCGATTTCTTATTTGGTTGGCACCCATGACTTTTCTAGTTTTTGTGCTGCTAATACAGACGTTAAAGATAAGGTACGGACCCTTCATGAGATTGATTTTTATGAAGAAGGCGATTTGCTTGTTTTCCGTTTTGTTGGCACGGGATTTCTGTATAATATGGTCCGAATTCTAGTTGGAACACTTTTAGAAGTTGGTAATGGAAAAAGAAAAGCTGAAGAAATTCCAATGATTCTTGAAAAAAAGACTCGTGGATTGGCTGGAAAAACCGCACCTGCACAGGGATTATATTTATGGCACGTCCATTATGGTGATGGAAATAAAAGTTTTTCTTAAGACAACTAAACCTGGTGTAACATTAACTTGACAATGGAAGTGGAAGCATATAATATAATATGGTATGTATTTTAATCCCACGATAAGCCCCGGAAAGTTTATTGTGATTGAAAATAAATATAATGTGAAACAATTTCTAGGAGGGTAATCATGCGTACGACATTTATGGCAAAAGCTAATGAAGTTGAACGTAAATGGTATGTAATCGATGCTGAAGGTAAAACTTTAGGTCGTCTATCTACTGAAGTAGCATCCATTTTACGTGGCAAAAACAAACCAACATTTACACCGAACGTTGATACTGGCGATCATGTAATTTTAATTAATGCAGAGAAAATTCATTTAACTGGGAACAAGTTAAATGACAAAATTTACTACCGTCATACTATGCATCCAGGTGGTCTTAAATCAAGAACTGCTCTTGAGATGCGTACAAACTATCCTGTGAGAATGCTTGAACTTGCTATCAAAGGGATGCTTCCAAAGAATTCTCTAGGTCGTCAAATATTCAAAAAACTACACGTATATGCAGGGTCTGAGCATCAACATCAAGCTCAACAACCTGAAGTATACGAATTACGCGGATAATTATTAAGGAGGTTACTATCTTGGCACAAGTTCAATATTATGGTACTGGTCGCCGTAAGAGCTCAGTAGCTCGTGTACGTTTAGTACCAGGCGAAGGTCGCGTCGTTATTAACGGTCGTGAAATTAATGAATACATCCCATTTGCAGCACTACGTGAAGTTGTTAACCAACCACTAGTTGCGACTGAAACTACTGGAACTTATGACATTCTTGTAAATGTTAACGGTGGTGGATACACTGGTCAAGCTGGCGCAATCCGTCACGGTATTGCACGTGCGTTGCTTCAAGTAGATCCAGAATTCCGTCCAGCTCTTAAAACTGCTGGATTACTAACTCGTGACCCACGTATGAAAGAACGTAAAAAATACGGTCTTAAAGGCGCGCGTCGTGCACCTCAGTTCTCAAAACGTTAATTTTATTATCGTTTCAAGGCTCTCGAACCTTTTGGTTTGGGGGTCTTTTTTTTGTGCGAAAAAGGTTTTGGTCACATTTTGGTCACGGGAATATTCTTTGGTCATATCTGATCCCCACAAATCATAGTTCAAGGTATTTTTGGAATTTTTGTGCAGTTTGCTCTTTTAATGTGTCTGTTACGTGTGTATAGATGTTCATTGTCATTTGTATATCAGAGTGACCCAACCGCTCCTGAACCTCTTTTATACTTGCTCCAGCTTCAAATAACAGTGAAGCATGTGTATGACGTAAACCATGAATAGTAATTCTGCGAAGCTTGTGTCTCTCAATTACAATATCGAGCTTTTCAGTTAGATAGGCTAAGCGAAGCGGAGAACTGTCATCCCGTGTGAGAACCATCTTATTTTTATCTGAAGTATTCTCATTAGCTAAATTCGCTCCTATTTGCCGTATACGCCACTTTTTGAGTAAAGATAGGGTTCTCTATCTAAACTGATTAAACGTCTAGATTCCTTCGTTTTAGACGTTTGAGAGCTAAATTCACCCTTGTTGTGAAAAAGTGTTTTTGTAAAGCGGATGGAGCACCCTCAAAGTCTATATCATCCCAAGTAAGAGCTAATGTTTCCCCTTTGCGTGCTTCAGTATAAATTAAAAGGTGAAAAAGTACGTGATCACGAAGCGATAGTTCTTGTTTCGTTATTACTAGGCATTTTTTTATCTCATCCTTTTTCCAATAATTCCGCTCAACTGCCTCATTGTCCTCACTGATCAATTCCTTTTGCTGTCTACTGTCTAGGTATACTTACATGCTCCAACGGATTCTTTGAAATAATGTCCATCTTTAAAGCATATTTAAAAACTTGGTTTGCTTGAATTTTTATATCATTAACAGATGTTATCAATTGAGCTATTTCATTTATCATTTTTGGGCAATATGGTCTGGTAATCTCCTTCATTTTCAATTTACCGAAGCAGGGAAGTATATGCTTATTGAATTTTGATTCTATACTTTTCTTGGTGCTTGTCTTTATGGTTTTAGAATGATTTAAAAACCACTGGTCGAATACTTCAATCATTACATGCCACCTTCGATTGGATTTCCAAATATCATAGTAACGATGCTTATTTGATAAATAGAAGTTTTTCCATCCTGTTTCAGTATATTTAGAATAATGAAGTACAATGCTCATTTAAATTTATTTATTTTGATTGTTTATTTGGCAAATCATTGCTTGCTACAGTGTTTGAATACCATTCTGAGGACTTTAGTAGTATTACTAATCTCGTGGTTTTTTGTTCCATTTCTGTAATTAACCGTTCATTAGGCTAATAGACAAATAATTAGTTTAATGACTATACTAATTGACAAATAGATAGAAGGGAGAGATAAAACGAATTATTTCAATACATAGACAGCATAGATAGTAAGGGAGAGACTAAGATGATAAAACGAATTAGTTCAATTTTTTTGACAGCAACGATCTCCATGTCTACGTTAGTAGTTCCTGCTAATGCGATGAACGGTGGAACGGAAGGGACCGGACCTTGGATGAACACCCAGCTCTCTGCTGAGGAGCGCACCGAGCTGCTTCTCGATGAGATGACGATGAAACAGAAAATCCAGCAAATCGCCATTTCGCGTTTCAATGAGAACGACACCGGTAAGACGGTCGTCATCAACAAGAAGGGTAGTAGCAAGTACCAGAACGGTGAATTTTCGCCCGAGGGTACCTTGCCTGGGTGCGAGTGGCAGGACACTGGCCGGCAGATTCATGGGATCGAAGAGCTGGGCATCCCCACAATCCGTATGACCAACGGTGGTACGGGCGTGAAGGGTGGATCGTGTGGCAATGACCCGGAGGCGACGGGACTACCGTCTACCCCAGCGATGGCCGCGACTTTTGACCGCGAGCTGAACTATGAGGCAGGCCGAATTCTTGGCGAAGAGACTCGTGCCTTCGCGCATCACGTGTTGCTCGGGCCGGGTATGAATCTAATACGTCACCCGTACGGTGGCCGTAACTATGAATACTTCAGTGAGGACCCGTATTTGACGGGTATCCTGGCGACCGAGCAGGTCAAAGGAATCCAGGACCAGGGCGTTCAGGCTCAGCTGAAACACTTGGCCGGCAACGAGCAGGAGACTGAGCGTTGGACGATGGGTGTCCAGGTTCCCTCAAAGGCCATGAACGAGCTGTACATGCTGCCTTTCGAGATGACCGTGAAGGATGCTGACCCAGCCTCCGTGATGTGCTCATTCCCGGATGTTAACGGTACCTATGCTTGTGACAGCTCTGAATTACTTCAAGATGCCCTGCGAGACAACTGGGGCTTTGACGGTTACGTCATGAGTGACCGTCGCGCAATTCACGACACGGTTGCTGCCATCAAGGCGGGCACGAATGTCGAGCTTGACTGGGCACCACAGTACTACACTGAGGAAAAAATCCAGGATGCCCTTGACTCGGGTGAGGTGAAAGAGGACGACATCGACAATCTGCTTCGTCCGCGCTACATCAAGATGATCGAGTATGGCCACATGGATGAGCCTTACGACGAGTTCCTGCCGGAGATCGTCGATCCGATTGCTAACGGCGCTAGCGCACAGAAGATGGCTGAGGAAGGGGCCGTGCTGTTAAAGAACGATAACGACTTCCTGCCACTTGACGGCGAGCCGGAATCAATCGCGCTGATCGGCGTAGAGTGGTTCGCCGGTGAGGCCAAGATGTCCCCGCGCTCCACTAAGGGCAACAACGAGAACGTCGTGACTCCTTACACGGTCACTCCGCAGGAGGGCCTAGAGAACGTCATCCAGGAGCTGGGCTACGACACTGAAGTAACGTACAACGATGGCCGTGACCCGGAGGCTGCCGCTAAGCTGGCCGCTGAGTCCGACGTCGTGCTGCTTATGATCGGTGACAACCCGCATGAGACAGTGGACCGCGATACCCTCGGCTTCCCGGCCATCGACCTCGACACGCGAGATACTCAAGAGGACTGGGTGGAGCAGGAGCCGCTGATCGATGCGGTCCTGGAGGCCAACGCGGAGAACACGGCTGTTGTCCTGAAGACTTCCGGTACGGTGCTTATGCCGTGGCTGAATGAGGTACCTGCAGTGCTCGAGGCTTGGTTCCCAGGCATGGAGGATGGCAATGCCGTTGCCAACTTGCTCTACGGTAAAGTCAATCCTTCCGGCAAACTGCCTATGACGTTCGGTGCGACCGAGCGTGAAGCTGCCTTCGCGACTGAAGAGCAGTTCCCTGGAACGCGTCAAGATACTGGCAAGCCAGGTGGCCCGGGCGCGTACGGTGACGGTTCTGACCAGCTAATCGCCCAGTACACTGAGGGTCTGGAGATGGGCTACCGTTGGTATGAAGCCCACGACGTGAAGCCGGTCTTCCCATTCGGGTACGGCTTGTCGTACACGACTTTCGAGTATGATGACCTCAAGGTGAAGAAGGTCCGCGGTAAAGGCAAAGGCAGTAACGGCTCGTTGTCTGGTATTGACGTGTCCTTCACTGTCACGAACACAGGTGACGTTGCCGGCGCTGAAGCGACACAGGTCTACCTGACCCTGCCGGACAAGGCGGGGCAGCCGACCAAGCGACTTGTCAACTTCAAGAAGGTTGATCTTGAGCCCGGTGAGAGCAAGCAGGTGACTCTGCGAATTGACCAGGCTGACTCTAACCACCCGTTCTCCTATTTCATTCCGGAAGAGCCGGATAACCTGGCGAACTGGGCTGACGGCGAGTGGGCCACTGTTGACGGAAAGTACCGCGTGCATGTCGGTGGTTCGTCTGCAGACACTCCGCTAGCAAAGGACGTCCCGTTGAACTTCAAACTCAACAAGGACAACAACAAAGGCAATAATAAGGGCAACAACAATGGCAAGGGGAATTCTAATCGGTAGGCCCCTGGCCATGGGATGATGTCGGCGACCCAGTAGGGGGCGTCGAGGCATCCCGAAGGCGGTGAGCGAGTGGGCTCACCGCTTTTCTCGTTGCCTCCATGGGCGACGAGAGGGACGAAAAGAGTCCAGAAAGGACGTGAGAAGTTTGATGAAGGAATCCGTTCGGAACAGCCGGCGAGGTTTGGCGAATTCGTGGTGGGTGGTCCTTGGTCTGGTAGTCCTCTTGACCGCATGCACTGTCGAGGAATCCGACGGGCCGGTCGAGAGCGATAAAGCCGTAGAACCCGCACCGTCCGAGCGCGGCGACTGGCAGGCCCCCGGCTTGGTGGACCGGTCCACCAAGCCGATCGAGGTGCCGACGCCGGGTCCGGCCACGGGCAGGACCCTGGACGTCACGCACTTCGGGGCAGATCCGGATCCGGACTCACGTGACGACGCAGCAGCTATCCGGGCGGCCCTGGACGCGGCCGTACCGGGTGACGAGGTCTTGCTGCCGGCTGGCACGTATGACCTGCGCTCCACTGACCCGGCCGACGAGTCGGCAAACATCGTGTTGCGCAGCGGCGTGGACCTGCGCGGCGAGGGCCAGGAGAGCACCGTGCTGCTGACTTCCCTCGACAGCGAGAATGACAGCCGGGTGATCCGCGGCTCCGGTGTCCACGACGTCATCGTCGCTGACTTCACCATCACTTCCCGTCATGAGGGTCCACTCGGCGACGACCCCGACGACGGCGACGCGGGTGGCGGCCCGATGTATGGAATCCACCTCGGAGCCCATGAAGGGCAGGGTAGCTCCCGGGTCCTGGTGGAGAACCTGGGCATCCGCAGGTTCGAGCGTCACGGCATTTCTGTCAAGGCCAGCCGTGAGGTGACCCTCTCTGGAAACTATGTCAGTGAGGCAACTGCCGTCGGCCCCGGCGGACAGGGCTACGGCATCGCTATCGAGGGCTCAGCGGACCAGCACGACCCGGATGCCGCCAACGATTCCCGGCACAACGTCGTCATCGGCAATACCTTCGATGGCAGGCATCTGCGGCACGCCATTCTGCTGCAGTTCCCCACGCACAACAATCTCGTGGCGGAGAACACAATCGTCGGCAGCCACCTCGACGCCATCGACCTGCACGGCGAGGGTGAATACCTGAACGAGGTCCGGGAAAACACGGTCATCAGCGGTCATCGGGCGGGTATCGCGCTGGGCAATTCCGGCGGTTCCAAGAACAAGCACGACGCCTCAGGACCTGGAAACTGGGTGCACTCCAACGACCTGGTTGGAAATCGTCAGGGAGTCCTCGTCATCCTAGGAACTCCTGACACCCTCATCGAGGGCAACAGGATCACCGCCGGGGTGGATTCGGAGGCCGGCATTGAGGTCCGCAATGCGCCGGGCACGGAGTTACATGGTAACCACATCACTGGAGGGACTGACGGGTTCTGGGCCATCCGGCTCAGTGAGGACCGCGGTACTGACGGACGGGGCACAGGAATCCCCTCAGGCATCAAGATCGAGTACAACGTCATTCGACAGGTCGTCAACGGCATCAGGATCGATGCCGGGGAGGACCTCAGTATGGTCGAAAACGTCGTCGACGGCATCGACGGAGCCGAGCTGAAAGTGGCCGACGGAATAGAGGTGAGCCGGTAGGCCCAGCGGTCCAGCTCCACGGCGCCCTGGCGCAGCAATTGGGACACCAGCACCTGATTGCCCAGGAGAAGGCGCGGGTCAGGGCTCAAACTAAGAAAGTTGGTATTTGATTCCCGTGCTAAAGAGATAGCAGACAATAATATGCGTTATCTATCACAGGAACAAAAGAATGAAACCATTTATAACATTTCCATACAAGAATTGAAGAAAGGTAATACTTTCGAAGATGTATTTGGTAATGAAACGAATTTAGATTATATGATTCAAGCAATTAAAGCAGAAGCGAAGTACCTTGAAAAAGACTTTGCTAAAGAAGTGGCTAGTATGTAATTTAATCCTAATATTTTATGATTATGTAACCCTAGGCACTAGCATATCCGAACCTCTTTAAACGTGAGATGGGGGCAGATATGAAATGAACCGCAAAAGCTAGACGTGAATTTTATGTTGCGTTTTGGATATTCCATTAATCTGGCTTTTCTTTGAACTAAGTAAAGAAAATTCAATAGGGATAAATGTGGCACCATCTGTCCAACCAAGGGTAAGCATGTGAAATCCCTTATGGAAACGCAACGGTGCGAAAGTTGAGTAACTAGTAATTCTTATTTTAACTTCTATAATTAACCCAGCCTTCATCAAAAAGAGGGCTGGGTTCTATCTAATAAGTTCGCTCATTTTTCACATAAACCATATTTAATATATTCACTTACTACTTATTCAATATTTGCTTCAACATAAAATAGGCATACTAGATTGTTCCTAATCGACAAAATGTTTAACAGCAGTGGCATCCCCGTGGCATAAATGATGGCATGCAATTAAAAATAATCGATGATAATTACTTAGTATTAATTGAGTTAAAAAGTGCAAATCCTTTTATATAAAGGGATTTGCAGCCACTGTTGGTAACTTATAAGAATCAACGACACGCCTTTGACAGGGTGAAGCTCGAACTAAAGTATTAAAATGATTTTATTTTAAAGAAGTAATCACTAAAATTTTCACCTTTAATCTGTATTAATCTAATGGCTAAAAAAAGCAGGTGAGTAACAATTCATCTGCTTCAAAGATTTACACTACTAACTAATTTTACACATCACTCATAGAAAACCTTGTATTAATAACGTTTAAGACCTATTTCGATCACGACCACCAGTGACAAGGCTCAATTTCATCAGATATTGATATTTATAATCTAAATAAATTATTACATTCTAACTAATTCAAATAAGTAATACACTTAAAGCTATTTATTGTTTATATACTGATTAGTATTAGTATAAAACTTAATTATTTTAGATCGCTGAAGAGCGGTCAATCACCTATTGGCCTGTCATAGCTTAGGGTGATTTTTTTGTCCATTTAATGATAAGTTTGTTTTTACTTATTGAATTAGCTATATAGACGTACATAAAGATTGTAATAACTATGCTACTAAAAATTTATTTGCTACCCTTAAATCGTTACGGTGAACAGTATCATAAGTAGTGGTAAAACAGAGAATGGAAATAGTTATTAATAAAGAGTGGCTAGAAAAGATATAGAAAAAGACAGGTTACCCTGTCTTTTTTTTAATGAATAAGCGGAAAGTATAAGTTTTTGAACAGTGCCTAGCTTCAGCGTCCAGCCCCTCGAGTCACTTCTCCTTCTCCTACGAAGGCAAAAAACGCCTTCTCGTCGGGGCTAAGCAGGCGCTTGCGCTTTTTTATGTAGGATTTATAGAAGGATTTTAAACGTTAATACCGAAATACATAATGGATCATGATTTACAGCATTTTGAACAGATTGATGGAGTGATTCGTACACATTCATTTATGTAATAATAAATAAGTAAAGAAATAACGAATAGGGAAAAGGGGATTGAAAATGGATGTAAGATACCCGATTGGGAAACTACAAGTTCCTGAAAAAGTGACATTAGAAAATATTCGAGAATCGCTAAAGGAAATCGAAACTTACACGATTCGATTAAGAGAAACTGTCGACTCATTAAGTGATGAGGAATTAAGCAGAACTTATCGTGAAGGTAGCTGGACAGTTCGTCAACTTGTTCATCACATTGCAGATTCTCAGTTGAACATGTATCAACGTTTGAAGCTGGCTTTAACAGATGAGAATCCAACAGTACCAGCCTTTGATGAAGAAAAGTGGGCTATTCAACCGGATACAAAGCTTCCTGTAGAAAGTTCTATTAAAATGTTAGAAGGTATAAATGAGCGCATCGTATCTTTAGGACATAGTTTAACTGAAGAGCAATTAGATCGAGCTTTTACTCACCAGATAAACGGTAAAATAACAGTTGCAACAAAAGTTGCAAAATTAGCTTGGCACGAAGAGCATCACTTAGCCCATATAAAAATCGCATTATCAAAATAATACAATATGTATAGAAGTGGCTTATCGAACCTCGATAAGCCGTTTTTAAAATTAAAATAAGGAATAATTACAGAAGTTTTATTCAACTAAAGGGCCAGATTGTGGACCAACTCTTTTGAAGAAAATTAGATTTCTAAGCAAATTTTTCAAGGAGATTGTAAAATTTATACTTAAAGTAAAGATGCAGATTAGTTAAACAAGGTAATTGGAAATATTATGGAATAATAAAGATAACATACATATAAATGGGGGATTAGTTGTGGGATTTTTGATTTTAATGATTGTTCCTTTTATTATTGTTCTTATTATTTTGGGGTTCTTATTAGAAATAATAATAAATAAATTACTTGGTGTTGAAAAGAAAAAGATTTCCGAAACTTCTGGTAAAAAAGTAGACCGATGGGGAAGAGGTATTATTTTGGTTATCTTTTTATGCACTCTTCCGTTTGTTATTACAAAGGACATAAATGTTATGAAGTGGTATTGGATTCTCTATTTAATATTATTATTGGGTTTTCAGTCTATTCTGGAGTGGAATTACCTGAAGAACTCAAAACAACATGTTACTACACTTATTTTTCTAATGCTAAGTGTAACTATTATGTATAATATAGAGTATTTTCTTCAATTATTGTGATGGGGTGTAGCTTTAGTTGAATAAGTAAGGGTTATTTTTGACCACATTCTGACCACCAAACATATATAAGAGCATATTATCAAACTTTTATTAAACAGAAAAAGATCCCGATAAATCAGGCTTTCAGTAAATCATTTTATTCCTAGTTTCTTCATATTTAATATATAAATAAAAGAACGTAAAAAATACGGTCTTAAGGGCACGCGTCGTGCACCTCAGTTCTCAAAACGTTAATTTTATTACGTTTCAAGGCTCTCAACCGATTTGGTTGGGGTTCTTTTTTTATGTGCGAAAAAGGTTGTGGTCACTTCTGATCCCCGCAAATCATAGTTCAAGGTATTTTTGGAATTTTTGTGCAGTTTGCTCTTTTGGTGTGCCTGTTACGTGTGTATAAATGTTCATTGTCATTTGTATATCAGAGTGACCCAAACGCTCCTGAACCCCTTTTATACTTGCTCTAGCTTCGAAAAGAAGGGAAGCGTGTGTATGACGTAACCCATGAATAGTAATTCTGTGAAGTTAGTGTTTCTTGATTACAATATTGAGCTTCTCATTTAGATAAGTTAAGCGGAGCGGAGTGCCGTCACCCCGTGTAAAAACCATTTTATTACCATCATCTTTATTCACATTAGCTAAATCCGCTTCTATTTGCCGTATACGCCACTTTTTGAGTAAGGATATGGTCTTTAGTGTCTAAATTAATTAAACGCCTAGATTCCTTTGTTTTAGACGTTTGAAAGATAAACTCCCCATTGTTATGAAATAGTGTCTTTGTAAAGCGAATAGAACCAGCCTCAAAGTCTATATCATCCCATGAAATAGTACATAATCACGGAACGCTAATTTTTGTTTCGTGATTGTTAGGAACTGTTTTATCTCATCCCTTTTTCAGTAATTCCACTCATCAACTTCATTTTCGTCATTGATCATTTCCTTTTGCTGTCTAGGTATACTTACATGCTCTAATGGGTTTTTCGATATAATGTCCGTTTTGATCACATATTTAAAAACTTGGTTAGCCTGAATTTTTATATCATTTGGATCTTGTTCAATTAACGGGCAGGATAGTTGAATATCATTTTATATTATTTAAGTATTCAAGTTATTATTAACTGCACAATATGAATGATCTCAAAATTAGATTAATTTTATAAAAAAGTTATATTATTCAGATTAATAGTAAAGTGATAAGATAAATTTAAAGAGAAAGACATTTTCTGAAATCCAAAAAGGTGCTTCTTATTAAGCAATTAAGCAGGGCATATCGATGCTTTGTCAGTTAAAACATTTTAGTTCACAAGCTGGTGACTTTGAATACAGGTGCTGGAGATGAAATCCCCCGCTTTTTAAAAGGGCTTGTTCACAAGTGAGCATAAAAGATTTAAGAAGCAATGGTTATCATATAGCGTCAGAAAATTTACCATATATAAAAGGTGGTTTAAATGAAAAAAATCGAAGCAATTGTAAGGCCTGAAAAGCTAACTGAAACGATTAAAGGGTTAAAAAAGATAGGAATTACAGGGTTTACTGTATCCCAGGTAGTCGGAAGAGGAAAACAGAAAGACAGTCAGGGAGTCTATCGTGGGAAAAATTATAAAGTAACTCTTCGTCCAAAAGTGAAATTAGAGATTGTCCTTTCAGATTATCTGGTTGAGCTAACGATTAAGAAAATTATAGATTCTGCCCAAACCGGAGAAGATGGTGACGGTAAAATTTACGTTTATCCGATTTTAGAAGCCTATAACATTCGAACAGGAAAAGCAGACTATGATATTGATGATTTGGTAAATGGGGAGGGATAACTACCGTGGAACTAATTTATTTAAATACCGTATGGATTGTGTTAGCTGCGGCAATGGTGCTATTTATGGAAGGTGGATTTAGTTTACTGGAATCTGGTTTTGTTAGAACTAAAAATGCTGTCAATGTAACAATGAAGATTTTTGTTGATTTAACGATAGGAGCATTAGCTTTTTGGTTAGTTGGTTTTGGTATTATGTTTGGCAAGGATACATTTGGAATCATTGGTACTACTTTATTTGGTAGTCCAGAAAAGATTGCTCTTTCCATTGAGTTGCCTAGTGCGGCCTTTGTACTGTTTCAAATGGGATTTGCAGTAGCTTGTGTCTCGATTGTTTCGGGTGCGGTAGCTGAACGTATGAATTTTAAAGCCTATATATTAACAGTAGCACTTATATGTATTATCATTTATCCACTTTCAGGTCATTGGATTTGGAACAGTGATGGTTGGTTGGCGAAGTTAGGGATGAAGGATTTTGCAGGTTCGGCTGCTATTCACGCGGTAGGGGGTTTTATTGCTTTTGCAATGGCAAAAGAGTTAGGACCGAGAAAAGGTCGATTTAATTCGGATGGGAGTGCCAATGTTTTTGCACCTAGTAATATTCCTTTAGCTTCAGCTGGTGCATTTATTTTATGGCTGGGTTGGTTTGCTTTTAATGCAGGAAGTACGTTAGATGCTTCTAATACAGACCTCGCGTCGATTGCTCTTAATACAATGCTTGCAGGAGCAAGTGGAGGTGCAGCTGCCCTGTTTATAACGATGAAAAAGTTTGGAAAAGCAGACCCAAGTATGACCATTAATGGAATATTAGCTGGACTAGTGGCAGTCACGGCTGGATGTGCCTTTGTGGGTCAATGGAGTGCAATTATTATTGGGATAATTGGTGGTTTGATTGTGATTTATGCTACTTTATTTGTAGACAATATAAAAGTAGATGACCCAGTGGGAGCTGTGGCCGTTCACGGCTTCAATGGAGTGTTTGGAACGATTGCGGTGGGATTGTTTGATAAGTCTCAAGGTCTTTTGACAACGGGTGATTTCTCTCTTTTAAAAATACAAGTATTAGGTGCAGCGGTAGTCGTTGTTTGGGGACTTATTGGTGGAGTAATTATCGCAAAGGTATGTGAAAAGACTGTTGGCTTCCGAGCGAGTGAACGTGAGGAAGAAGAAGGGTTGGATATGTCCTACCACGGCATTCCGGCATATAACGAATTAGAACGCTTCACAGATTTTCCTACCAGTTTGTATGATTTTGAAGAAACAACAGGTATCTCAGTTGCTCCTGCTAGTAGTAACAGTAAAAAAAAGGTTATTTGAATTTAGTTCAATAAGTAATAAAAAAGGATCTTTGAAAGAACCTAGGTTGTTATCTAATTGAAAGGAAGGGAGTGTCCGAGAACAAAAAAATGATCGCCAAACAGCGTGTCTATATAGTTGGAAAGTGGTTTCGATAATAGATTGAAGCTAGCCTCAAATATACTTCCCTAGTAACTTCACTTTGTGGTGATATCAAAGTTACAAAAATTACAGTTTTTTTGACCACGCAACATATAAAACGGTATATTGTTTTCATTTTAGTTAATAAACTGAAGCTGAACCTTGATACAATAAGGATTGTTTTATTTCATATTTCTTCATAATAAGCGGAAATGAAAGAACGTAAGAAATAAGGTCTTAAAGGCGCGCGTCGTGCACCTCAGTTCTCAAAACGTTAATATTGTTTAGATAACAACGTTTACAGCCCTTTCTCGGATTACCGAGGAAGGTTTTTTATTTACCAATACATCTGTTTAAATACCCTTTGAATCCTCTGCCTTCTAAATCCATTATTAAAGAATAAATTAGATGGCTGGTTCAAGAATCGCAATGAATACACGGCAAAACTCGGTTTGGAAGAATGGCGTAACCTGGCCAATGACTCCAACATCGGGGCGTTTAAAACGTTTAATAGGTGGAAAACGGAAATACTGAATTCCTCCGTATATCCATATAGAAACGGTTATATAGAAGGCGTGAACAACAACACTAAGGTCATCAATCGAAATTCGTACGGAATCAAGAACTTTGGCTATTTAAGAAGGAAGATATTGTGGCGTCAGCTTATAAGGGAAGTGAGTGCCTAAAAGGCACCCATTTCAAAAGGGGTGGATATTTTTGGGTGAACCAGATACTACCACATTTGACGGAGAACCCGTTTTGATTCAATTGGTTTAAGTGTTTGAATATGGAAGTATCATTTTATGAATTATTCAATGATGTGGACAGAATTTGAGGAAATGGAAGTCGTTGAATTTGAAAAGGCTTGGAATATGGGATTGATTATCAAAAAAAGAGGATCCCCCAAAGGGCCCGCTTCCGCACATTACATCATTTAAAGTGTGTAGTGTGTGGGGGATGGGTCCGTATGGAGAGATCCTTATCACGAAAAAATGGCTTACCAACCGAAATCTATCGTGTAAATAAATTTTAAAGTAAATGTCGTATTTTGTCGAAGGTTAAAGATTGGTGAGTACACCATAATTTGTTATATTCCTCGCTAAATATTGTTTGTATCGTTCTAATTGAGTGATGAGACTTGGTATCTATATGGGGTCTAAACCCTCTATCGCAAATTTCCATCTAATAACTAGCATTGCTACCTCTGGCTCGCAGACACTATAGATAAGCCGGGAAATAACCTGGGAAATGGGGTCTGACCCCTTGGAGGTGCTGTTTGTGATTATAGAGGGTTTTGAGGAGCGTCGAAGAGTACGGCAGGTGAAGTATGAGCGGCGGTTGCTTCGGGATTTATCTGTGGAAAATATGAGGGCGAGAATTCGGGAGTTTTTTGGTTCTGATTCATATAATGGAATCCGTGTTTCTGAGGTTTTGGAGGAAGGTTGCTTTGATGTAGCTATCGAAAGTTATTTACTTGGGGGACATTATAGCAGATTTGGTTATTATGGTGAATCTGAAGATATGGTGAGGGCACGATGCCACCAAGAAGAGACACAACTTATTGATACACTATTTAACTTTATTCTTTATTGGGGGAAGATTGGTGAGCAAGAACTGTACAATGATAGCCTTTACTATAGGTGTAGTGTGTATGTTGAAATGTGGTGGAAGGAAGGATTTCGGACTGGGGAAAGATCATATAAATTAAGACTTCACTAATGAGTTAGATTTGGTGATTCTCTAAAACAGCTTGTTCTACTTTTGGTAAAGTATACATACTTTATAGTATGTGGGACTAGGACAAGCGAGAGGTGATCCGAATGGTTAGAAAGTTGAAATATACAGGAGTAGCTCTTGGTCTGATTGCGCTATTCTTAATTGTGACGTTTAAATTTATGGAAGACGATTCTTGGAATGCATGGAATCTTCCTTTGTCTGGGAAAATTATTGTGTTAGATGCTGGGCATGGAGGAATGGATGGGGGAGCCTCTGCTGAAAATGTGTTAGAAAAGGAAATCTCACTGGCCGTAACAGTGAAAATAAGAGATTATCTACAAGAACAAGGGGCACTGGTTCTGATGACAAGGGAAAGTGACAAGGATCTTGCAGATGAAGATACGAAAGGCGTTCGCAATCGAAAGCAGGAAGATTTACATAATCGGGTTACCTTTATTAACGAATCGAATGCCGACTTATTTCTTAGTATCCATCTCAATTCCATTCCTTCAAAGAGGTGGAAAGGTGCTCAAACGTTTTATACAGGTAGATTCGAAGAGAATGAAAGGGTGGCAAAATTTATTCAAATTGAAATTATTCGTAATTTGGAAAATACATCTCGGGAAGCGAAAACAATTGATCAAGTATATGTTATGTCCAATGCAAAGAAACCAGGTGCATTAGTGGAAATTGGCTTTCTTTCGAATAATGAAGAAAGAACAAACTTAATTAAAGAATCCTATCAGGAAAAAGTTGCGGCGGCTGTTTATAAAGGGGTCTTACGATACTTTACAGAGGATTCAGTAGAGATTAAAGAATATAAAGAATAAAGTGTTTAAAAGTGACAGTAAGACTTATAAAAATGTAAAAACAAGTTCGGAAGCTAACAGATAAGCGATCACATGGGAATATGGTATACTACTAGTATTGGAAACGAATTCATTTAAGGTGGGTGCCTAGATCATGTTAACCGAAGATAGCATAGTGGATATATTAAAGGATCTTAATGACCCTTTTCTTCATAAAAGCCTGATAGAAACCAATGGAATTCTTGAAGTCAAAATTAAACCTGAAAAAAGTCATGTTAGTGTGAAAATAGCGATTGCAAAAACAGGGACTGCTGAACAACTACAATTACAAACGCAAATTGTAGATGCATTGAAAAGCGGTGGAGCGTCTTCAGTGGGAATTCGTTTTTCGGAATTGCCAGAAGAGGAATTGGTGAAGCATCGTGATAGTATGCCACAAGAACAAGCTGATTTAGGGTTATTATCGCCTACGAGCAAGACGACCTTTATTGCAATCGCTAGTGGTAAAGGTGGAGTTGGGAAATCGACTGTATCTGTGAATATGGCGACTGCATTAGCTCGCCTCGGAAAAAAAGTCGGTCTCGTGGATGCAGATATTTATGGATTTAGTGTTCCAGACATGATGGGTATCTCCAAACGACCTGTAGTCCGTGGTGAGAAGATTATTCCGGTTGAGCGATTTGGCGTTAAAGTTATTTCAATGGGCTTTTTCGTAGAAGATAATGCACCGGTTATTTGGCGTGGACCAGTTCTTGGCAAGATGTTAAATAGTTTCTTTAATGAAGTAGAGTGGGGGGAGCTTGACTATTTACTTCTCGATTTACCTCCTGGAACAGGAGATGTTGCGTTAGATGTACATACCATGCTTCCTTCATGTAAAGAAATCATCGTGACAACACCTCATCCAACTGCTGCATTTGTAGCGGCAAGAGCGGGTGCAATGGCGATTAAAACTGAACATGAAGTTATTGGAGTCATTGAGAATATGGCATTTTTTGAAAGTAAAGTAACTGGTGAAAAAGAATATGTATTCGGTAAAGGCGGGGGAGATAAGTTGGCAGAAGAGCTTCGCACAGAAGTATTAGGGCGTCTGCCTCTTCAACAACCAGATTGGAATGAGGAAGACTTCGCTCCTTCCGTTTATGCAGCAGAACATCGTTTGGGCAAAATTTATACAGAGATTGCTAATAAAATCATTCACACAATTGCTAATTAAGAAAATCGTAAAGCGTAAGGTCATTAATGAGCTTTAATGCAATTCGCAAGCTTTTTTACCGAACTTTTTAGATATCCTGTTGTAGGGACTAGCGCAACTAACATTGTGCTAGTCCCTTAACAGTTTAACCTCCTCCACCACTCGTATCTTCACCGGAAGAGCCTTTTTTCTTATCACCAGACTTTTGTTCAGATTGAAGATCGGTAGCAGCTTTTATGAGAATGTCTTGTATTTTGGCTTTTACTAAAGGGCTATCCATCGTTTCAAGTAGTGTTTCTTTATATATAGAGCGGATTTCATTGGATTTTAACAACTTATTAATTTCAGTTTGGAAACCAGGTTCTTTCATAATGGCCATGATCATTTCGCGGTAGCTTGGGTCTTTAGCGAGATCTTTTAATAGTTGTTCATGTTCCTTTTTTAAGCTGTTAGCATAATTGGCAGCAAATTTTGGATCTTTAAAGGATTTTTCCCAGAATTTCTGGCCTTTATCCGATGTGATCGTTGTTTCAACAGCCTTTGTAACAACATCTTGATCTAAAATTAGTTCGCTTTTAATTGATTCGTCAGAAAGGACATCTTGAATTGCCTTTTTACCATCATCTGTTTTTAAGATATCAACAACCATTTTCTTTGTTTCTTCATAATCCATTTTCGCTACGCTTGTTCCGTTTTGGCTACATCCAGAACCTACGAGGCAAAACATGGAGAACAATAATAAAGTAACTCCATATCTCATGTTAAGAGCCCCTTTCCTTTCAATTCACCATATATTTAATATGGATTAGAATAATGATTTTATGCGTCTTTAGAGAAAGGTGGATTTTTCACGTATGGATTGGTAAAATTAGAGAAAGAAAATGCTTACTTATGGGGGAGAATAATGAATAGCCGTAATATAGTTCGCTTATTTATATCAACGCTACTTGTTGGAGGTATAACAGGAGGCGTAGTCGGTTTCGTTGTACGATGGGATGAGTTCTCTTCATTTGATTTAGTAGAGCTTTTATCTGTCTTTGTATGGCTTGTAGGGGTAGGTTTAATTTTTAGTGTTATTAGTCAGGCTGGCTTCTTTGCCTATTTAACCATACATCGATTTGGGCTTGGGATCTTTAAAAGCACCTCATTATGGAATGGGATTCAAATTGTTTTGATTGCCTTTGTTTTGGGGGATCTTGTATATTTTCGATATATGGAATTCGCTGATAAGGGAGAAGGGGTCTTACCGTTTGTCTATCCGGCGTTGTTCTTACTCATCTTTGGGGCGATTGTCGCCTATTTCAAAGTGAAGCAAACGAATAAGCAAGCATTTATTCCAGCTCTTTTTTTTATGACGGTGATTACCGTATTAGAGTGGGTTCCTGTTTTACGTATAGATGACGATAGCTGGTTGTACTTTATGTTATATCCGTTGTTGATTTGTAATGTATACCAATTGTTGATTCTCAATCGATTGATTGATGTTTCCCAAAAAGAATTAGCTGAAAAGAGAGCAAATAAAACAGCGGTTACGAAAAAGATGATGACTCAAAAAAAGAAAGATAAAATCAAGATCAAAGAAGTTTAAACATAGACAAAGAACGGCACAAGGTACCAGACCCTTGTGCCGTTCTTTGTCTATGTTTACTGAATTTCTTCATGCTTTGTAGTGGAATTAGAAATCATCTCTGATACTGTAACAAAATTTAAGTCCTTTAAGCGGAGTTCTTGAATGAGTTCGGGTAATGCCTTATTTGTTTGTTTGGCCGAATCAGATGCATGCATAAGAATAATATCGCCTTTGTTAGCTTTATTGATATTTTGGACAATTGTATGTACACCTGGATTCGTCCAGTCCTTTGTGTCAATGCTCCAATGAACAACTGTATAGCCAAATCGTTCACCAATCTTTAACAAGCGTTTATCGAAATGTCCAGTCGGTGCGCGAAGAAGTTTAATGTCTTTAACATTCAACTTTTTAAAAGCTTCTTGTGCTTTGGAAATATCTTTAATGATTTCTTCATCTTCTAAATCTGTATAATCTACATATGCATACCCCAAAATACCAATTTCATAACCTTCTTTTACTATTGTCTCAACAATTTCAGGATGACGTTCAGCCCACGACCCAGAAAGGAAAAAAGTAGCGGATGTGATTTTTTCATTTTTCAACGTCTCTAGTACAGGGGAAGCTTGTTTATCCCCCCATCCGATATTAAATGTGAGAGCGATGTTTTTTTCGCCCTTGTATACCGCTTTTGGCCCATCTGGTGTAGAAAAAACAGGAGCATGAAGAATGTTTTGAAGAAATAAAAACCATGCAGCAAATAAAGCGGCTAGTATAACTACGGCATATCGTTTAATTGACTGAGCACTTAAAACCCAGAAAAAGTTCATCAACATCACCTCGTCCACAATACTCTTGTCTCATATCTATTCAAATAAATTTGTATTATGACTAATTAGAATATCTAGTTGAATTAGAAAGTGAAAGATTGGAAATAATAGGAGGACAAAGGAGTTGGTATGTATGATGGGATTAATGATTAGTGAAATGGAACAAAAA
This sequence comes from Paenibacillus sp. FJAT-29882, assembly GCF_001510645.1. Taxonomy (GTDB): domain Bacteria; phylum Bacillota; class Bacilli; order Bacillales; family DSM-1321; genus Peribacillus. Next base: position 71,872 of record NZ_LMVB01000009.1, read on the forward strand.
GAATTGGAGTATGTTTTAAAACGTGAACTTGATGAAATTCTATTTGACTTTCAGGATGCTAGAATCGATACGTTTGTCAAACGAGCGATGGAGGAAAGATATAAAATCCTGTTTAATCTTTTTAAAAGAGTCGCTCCGACATCGGAATGCATGAAATACATGAGAAGTAAAAAGCCGACCATGGAGAAAAAGGATTCGATTTAATTGATAAACATAATCTTTTTATAAAAAATACATTGACTATCTTTTTTATCACTGTTATATTATAAAAGTTGCCGAAATACGAATTCTTAGAAAAGTTTATTTTGAAAAAACTTTTTATGAAAAGGTATTGACGACTGTTGGAAAGTTTGGTAAGATTTAAAAGTCGCTTACGAGATAAACGATAACAAATTGCTCTTTGAAAACTGAACAAAACAAAGCGCCAACGTTTTAATTGAAGTGAGTACACACTATAAAAACAATGAGCAAGTCAAACACTTTTTGGAGAGTTTGATCCTGGCTCAGGACGAACGCTGGCGGCGTGCCTAATACATGCAAGTCGAGCGAATGATAGGGAGC